>JBBCHL010000002.1:0-1029548 GCA_037200825.1 Edaphobacter sp. | reverse complement strand
TCTTTTAGTTTCCTTGTCTCGTTTCCTGTTTCAACCCAGACAGCGCACTTATGAAATTCGCGTGGTGAGACGCGAGAAGAAGCAAATAGGAGTCTCTTCCTGCCTTGTTTGAGGCAAGAGGAAAAATCCGTAATTGCCAGAAGTCTCTTCGTAGATGCCTACCGACGATCAGGCGAAGAGGAGTTGTTCAAGCGAAAGCAGAGTGCGGAACAGCTGGACCTCAAAGAAAAACGTCTTACTAAACGGGTTTGATAGTAGCACGGAAAAGACAGCGTTTTTACATGCTCTCTTTCAAAAAATTTAAGTTGCACCATTCGTTGTGAAGAAGAGAATTTTGCGGCCAATCAGGACAAAGAAAACGCGTTGCCCATGCCATTTAACTCTATTCGACAGCGTGATCTTGTGGTATCGGCGGGGTGAACTGGTAGGCCGTGGCGATGCGGTTCCAGGCGTTGATGTTGGCGATGGCCGAGGTTAAAAATGCCAGCTCGGCGACGCCGAATTCTTGAATCGTGTCGGCATAGAGCTCGTCGCTGATGCCGTCGGGAGTGATTGCGGTAAGGGCTTCCGTCCACTCCAGGGCGATTTTTTCCCGAGTCGAGAAGATGCCGGCGTCGCGCCAGACTGCGACGAGGTCGAGCTTGGTATCGGGAACGTTGTGTTTGCGGGCGACGTTGAGATGGAACTGGGTACAGAAGGCACAGCCGTTCCATTGCGAGGCGCGGATCTTGATCAACTCGATGAGACCCGGCTCGAGGCCGGAGTCTGCGACTGCTTTACTAATTGCGCGCAGAGCGGTGCTCACGCCTTCGGCGATTCTGCTGAACTGAGCTAGCTCCATTCGTGTATCCATTTCGATCTCCCCACAGAAAAGAGTACCGTGTGCAGTACGGATGAGCGAGCTACCCAAAAAGACGCATGCGGATTGCAGATTGCGGGGCTTCGCTCTGTGAAAATCGCGCAAACTCGGGTATACTCAGAGATTGCTGCTATAGCTAAAAGTTTGTGCGGGAGTCTGCTCCTGCCATAGGAGTTTTTGTCATGCCGAAGCGTACCTTTCAACCCAACCGCCGCCACCGCGCGAAGACCCACGGCTTCCTCTCTAGGATGAAGACCAAGGCGGGCGCCGCAGTGCTGAACCGCCGCCGCGCGAAGGGCCGTCACAAGATCGCCGTCAGCGCCGGATACCGCGACTAGTTCGCGCCTATGGCTTCGGGAATCGATTTCGAAGCACAGAAGCAGCCCATCTCGCTGGAAACGGCCTGTTCTTCTCTCGAAGAGCTTTGGTCGCCGCGAGTGGTGGGGCAGGTGAACAACCAATACATCAAAGTGGCGAAGGTCAAGGGAGAGTTTCCCTGGCATCACCATGAGCACGAGGACGAGATGTTCCTGGTGCTGCGCGGCTTGCTGCGCATTGGCCGGTCAGAAGCCGATGGCGGGCCTGTCTCCGTTGGACCCGGCGAGTTCTTCGTGATGCCGCGTGGGGTGCGGCACAATACCTCGGCAGCGGAAGAGACGTGGCTTGCCCTGATTGAGACGGTGACGACGAAGCATACGGGCTCGGAAGAGACGCCGATGACCCGTTCGATCGCCGAACAACTGGGCTCGATGGCGCCGGAAAAACGATAGAGAAAATATTTGTGGATGCCTGCCGGGCGCCTTCTTCACGTAAGCTGATTGCTTTGTGTGGGGTGGAATTTTTTCTGAGAACAGCCCGTTTCAAAGGCGGAAAAGATGGGCAACCCTGCAAGGCTTTGCGAAGTCGAACGTACTATCAGCACCGTGAACGATGAGGAGCCTGATCATTAGGAGATGTAAACCATGACTCAGCAAAATCAGCCGAATCAGCCACAACAGGGCAACAAGCCCGGACAGCCCAACCAGATGCCGAACAAGCCCGGTCAAGGGTCGCAACAGAGCGGCACCAGCGGACAGCATGATCAGTCCACTAATAAGAAATAGCAACGCAAACCAACCAACAGAAGTTTCGACCAGTGGAAAGCCCGCCGCACTTTGCGGGCTTTCTGCCCGTTAATTCTTTTTGCTGCAGCGGCAAAGCTGCGGGTTTGCCTGGGGTTTAAGATTAGGTAGCGTCGATTCTTTTCTCCGGAAGAGATGAGATGCGCCTTTTGTATGACCTTACGAGCTTCGATCTTCCGGCTTAGAAAACACGCAGACTATCAACGTGTCTACAAGGCAAGCCGTAAACAGTTTGCCAAGCAGATGGCGTACTTCTTCATGCTGCGCGCGCCGCTGGGGCCGGATGGCCAGCCGCTGCGCGATGTCGAGGATGGGTGTCCGCGCGTGGGCCTGACCGTGGGCAAGGTGATGGGCAAGGCTGTAGATCGCAATCGCATCAAGCGAAGGATGCGCGAGGCGGTTCGGAAGAATCTGGCGGCGCTCCACAGCCCGGTGGATGTGGTGTTGCATCCGCGGCGCAGCGTGATGGAGATAGAGTTTGGCGCACTGGAGCGCGAGGTGGCGCAGGTCTTCCGGGTGATTCAGCGGGCCGCGGAGAAACAGCAACAGACGCCGAGAGAAGCGGTTGGACCGGACGATGCGTCCTGAGACAATGCGTCCTGAGATGACGCCTTCTGAAGAGTCGCCCGATCCAGGGTTTACGATTCGTCTGGTCTATGGAATTTATAAGTCTGTCATTTCGCCGGTGCTGCATGCCTTCAGTCCCAGCCAGTGCCTGTATCTGCCTACGTGCTCAGAGTATGCGTATGTTGCGCTGGTGCGTTTTGGGGTCTGGAAGGGCGGATGGCTGGCTTTGCGCAGGGTGGCGCGATGCCATCCGTTTGCCAGGGGCGGGGTGGATCCGGTGCCGCTGAGTGGACAGGGGAGAAACTCCGATTAGGCGGCGTGCGTCTACCTTCCGGCAGACCATTTATCATGGAAAGAGTGCGTAAAACCTTGCGCAGATTCACCCTGAGCCTCATTTAGAGAATAGGAAGTTTCTTTTGGCAGAGTTTACTAACCCAAATCAGCAAGGCGGCGGCGACAACAAGTCGCTGCTCGTCATGATGGTCGTTCTGGTGACGGTCTTCTTCGGGCTGCAGTACTACCGGACAAAGACTAATCCGCAGACAGCCTCGCCGAATGCGGCTCCGAAGGCCGCGCAAACGGCCCCTGCTCAGAGTGGCTCGCCTGCCGCTCCTGCTGTCTCTGCAACGGCAGCGGCCCAACCGACTCAACCCGCTTCGGCAGTGCCTGCGGTTCAGGCTGCGGCGGAGTTGACGACCACGGTTGAGAACGAGCTGTACAGGATTACGTTCACGAACCACGGCGCACAGGTTACGAGCTGGGTTCTGAAGAAGTACAAAGACTCCGACGGCAAGCCGCTGAACCTGGTGCATACACAGGCAGCGGATCAGTTCGGCTACCCGATGTCGCTTTACACGTATGACGCGGCCCTGACTTCGACGCTGAGCAAGGCGCTGTATGTGCCTTCGGCGACGGGCACGGTGGCTGCACCGGCAACGTTGACGTTCAAGTATTCCGCGGGAGGCGTTGAGGTTCAGAAGACCTTCTCGTTCGACGAGACCTATGTGCTGCACGCCGATGTTCAGGTGACGCGCGACGGCACTCCGGTGCGTGCGCTGCTGAACTGGCCGGGGGGCTTTGGCGATCAGGACAACGCGGCGGCATACGCCAGCGCGCAGGTTGACGTGGCACGCAACGCGAGGGAAACACACCTTGCGGCAAAGAAGGTCACGGGCGGCGAGACGCTGAACGGGCCGTTCGACTGGGCGGGCACAAGCGACAACTACTTCGCAGCGATCTTCCTGCCGGATGTGCCCGAGACCGCGACTGTAGCGACGCTGCACAACCAGCTCGACGTGGCGAAGACGATCCGCCGCACCGGCCTGGGCGCGGGTTCGCCTTCGAAGGGAGCGGTCGAGGTGCCGGTTCTTGGCCTCGCGCTGGGCGATACGACAGGCCACACAAAGACGCGCATCTTCGCCGGACCGAAAGCGGTCAACGTTCTTCGCGCAATCCACGCTACGGGCGACACCATTACACTGGAGCCTCTGCTGGACTTCGGTTTCTTCGGCCCCATCGGCAAGTATCTCTTCCTGGCGCTGCAGTTCATCCATACGTCGATTGCCGGCTGGCCGGGCGCATGGGGCTGGGCAATCATCATCCTGACTGTGCTGGTGAATCTCGTGCTGCTGCCGTTGCGGATCAAATCCATGCAGAGCGGCCTGAAGATGCAGCGCATTCAGCCGCAGATGAACGAGATCAAGGAGAAGTACAAGAAGTACAAGGCGACCGATCCGAAGCGCAACGAGATGAACGTGGAGATCATGAAGCTGCAGAAGGACAACGGCGTCAGCATGTTCGGCGGCTGCGTTCCGACGCTGATCCAGTTTCCTCTGCTGATCGCGTTCTTCAGCATGCTGCCGAAGGTCGTGGAGCTGCGGCAGGCGCACTGGTTCTGGCTGCCGGACCTGTCGGCTCGCGACCCGTACTACATTCTCCCCATCATCATGGTCGTCAGCCAGTTCCTGGTGCAGTTCTATACACCTTCACCGGGCGTCGATCCGCAGCAGCAGAAGATGATGGCGTTCATGATGCCGGCGGTCACAGGTTATTTTGTTCTGAGCTACGCCTCGGGCCTGGGTCTGTACTGGGCAGTCGGCAACTTCATCAACATCGTTCAGCAGCAGATCATGAACCGCTCCAGCATCGGACGCGAGATGCGAGAGATTGCGGCGAAACGAGCGCGCCGCAAGGCCGGAGTTCCCGCGCCCACCATACAAGGCAAAAGGTAAATTTTCTTATCCGGAGGCGTCTTTCTGCCGGGTGAGATAGTCTATGGAAGCGTGATATCTCAGGGTTTTTTTCACGCAGTAAGCCAGAATCAAAGGTAGATCTCCCCGAAAATGACGAATGTTTTGCATGACCCGGGTCTTGCGACGAAAAAGATAACGGACTTCCTGAATGTGCTAAACCGGTCAGGCGGCCTGAATCTAACCCCCCACATCCTTGCCTGCAACGGCCAAGTGCAACCCGACTCCAGCGAAACCGCCGGGGCGATACCGGCTACCGAAAACACCCCCTCTTCCAGCACAACCCCCGAAATCACAGTTGAATTGACCGGCAACGATAGTCCGCTGCTGCTTGCTCGCAATGGAGAGCTGCTGCATGCCATCGAGCACATTGCCGCGAAGATTCTGCGGCTGGAGCCGGAGGAGCATGATCGCATCAGCTTCGACGCCGGTGGCTTCAAGGCTACGCGCAACCGGGAGCTCGACATGATGGCCGACATCGCAATCGAGCGTGTGCGCGCGACGGGGCGGCCTTACTCGTTCTCGCCGATGAGCTCGCGGGAGCGCCGCATCCTGCACATGGCGCTGGCAAAGTCGGGGTTGCCGACGTCGTCATCGGGCATTGGCCCGGGCCGGTTTGTGGTGGTTTATCCCGAAGGACTGGAGCCGGTGCAACCTGCCCAGCCCTCAGCTGAAGACCGGACGCAGGCGATTCGCAACAGCTTCCGCCGTCGCTAGATTCGTGGAGTGATTCGCGAAGCGTTTTGCAGCATGTTGGGGTCCCACCTGCGCGTGGAGCCGCCGGTCGCAATGGGCTGACGAGTCTCCACAGTGCCGTCGAGATACTGCCGCCACTCGTCCGACTCGGCGACCTGCTTGAGGAAGGCGTTGCGTTCCCTCAGGACTTCGATCAGACGCCGGCGCGCGAGGATCCGGCCCGCAGCACCCCAGGGAGCGACGAACAGAATATCGTCGCGCATCCGTGTTCCGTCGTCCATCGTGGCGAAGTGGTGATCGTGTTCGAAGCGCCGGAAGGAACCGTCGACCATCACATCGCGAAAATAACTGCAGGGCCGGAGCGCCTCGATGCGGCTGGTGTGTTGCCGCCACTTGCCCACATGACGCGCACGAAAGGTCACGGTTTGACCTTCGCCGATGATCCCGGTGGTGACGCCTGCGATCGCCTGCTCTCCTGTTTTGCGCGTCGACGCAAGATGCAAGTCGATGCTGAGCGATAGGAGGAAGCACCGCTCAACAGGGGCGTCAATCCAGGTTTGCAGTCGAATCGTTTCCATAATCAGAGCCCATTGCCTAACTTTTGTTGCAAATCGTGCGCTGCATCGAGAGAGATTATGCCAACAACAAAATCTTCCCGGACGTTCCTTTCTCCGCGGCGGCCTGAGCGTTGCCCGCCTCCGCAAGAGAGACCATACGGTCAATCGGAATAACGAGGCGACCCGCGGCCACATCCTCGGCCATGGTTCGGAGCATGGCTGCATCAGGCTTTGCCTGCACAGCCTCAATTTTTATGGTGGGGTGCATCTTCGCGTTTGCCGGAGGGCCGACGACCGAGGCAAAGATGCCTCCCTGCTTCACTTTGCCGAGCAGCTTCTGGCCAGTCTCGCCGCCCACGGTGTCGGCTACCGCGTCGAGAAAGCCGAGCTTCGCCAGAGCCGCGTCGTCATCGAGCGCAACGACATGGTCGGCTCCTGTAGCCTCCGCCTTCTTGAGCTGCGACTTTCGGACCCCCGCGATGACAATCGCCCCGGCCTTCTTCGCGGTCCACACCGCCGAGCGGCCCACGCTGCCGACAGCGCCGGTGATGAGCACGGTCTGGCCGGATTGGATTTTCGTGCCTCGCGTTATCAACTGCTCACCGGTGGTCGTCACCAGCGGCAACGCGGCTGCCTTTACCAGGTCGAGCTTCTCGGGCACATTGGCGACATTGCCCGCTGCGACTACCACCAGCTCCGCATAGGCCTTGTTGCCCAGCGCCATCACCTTGTCTCCCGGGATGAAGCCGGTCACTTTACTGCCAACCGTTCGCACGATTCCGGCGATGTCCCTGCCGAGGATCGCCGGCAGCTCCAGTGGAAAGCGATCCTTCGCGGCGCCGCTGCGCATCTTGTAGTCGATGGGATTGACGCTGGTTGCGGTGACTCGGATAAGCAGCTCATCGTCGCCTGCCACCGGATCCGGAACCTCTTCATACTTCAGCTTTTCGGGTCCACCATACTCGTGCAAAACCACAGCTTTCATCCGGACACTCCAATCTCTGCTGCGGCGAACACACTACACCGCCGAAGTGTGAGTAAAGAGTTGGATGAGCGAATTTGAGCGGGGGTTGTGTGCACGACCTGCATCCCTTGCACTACAACAGCTTAGGAGGCGAGGGTTTCCGGCGGCAGATACTTCGCCCATTCCTTGTTGCTCTCCGCCACCCTCTTGAGAAGGGAGAGCCGCCGTTTGAGTCTCCTTGAGAGATAGGGGACCAGCACGAACTGCGCCACCAGCTTGCCAACGATTCCCAGCGGCACGGTGAAGCGAATCTTATTGTTGAGCACGGTGCGCTCGTCCATCTCGTAGAAATAATGATCGTGCTGGTATCTCTTGAAGCGGCCGCGCTCCATCGTGTCCTGAAAAAAAGTAGGGCGCTCGTACTTTGTGATGCGGCTTTCGTGCATCTGCGGGAGACCAAACTTCCACCCTGCCCACAACAGCCGGTCATCTTCCACGACCAGGCCGCTGGTCTTTCCCTCAATAGGCTTCATCCCGAGCGCTATGCCGATCAGCTCAACGTTGGTCGAGAGGAGAAAACATCTCTCGATGGGAGCGTTGATGAAGATGCTGTCGCTAATCGTGAACATGAGACCCCTGTAGATAAATTGTACTGGCCATCGCGGCGCCGTCTCAACCGGAACAGCGGCCTCGTCACTGTCTCTATCCACAGTTGCTGCTTCACTTGAAGCAGATGCGACTACTGTACTGCGTGCCGGGTTGATTTCGAGGAAATTCTGAGCGGGCAATTTCGGCTCGGACGATTTTGGGAATCATAGTATCGCCGTTCGTTCTTCCGTCAGCGTCTTGCACCGCGCGAGGAATGCCTCCAGCGGAACGCTGCCCTCATCGCCTTTGCCCCGGGTGCGCACGCTGACCTCCTCCGATGCGGCTTCCTTATCGCCCATGACGAGGACAAACGGCACCTTTTGCAGCGTGAACTCGCGGATCTTCGCGTTCATCTTTTCATTGCGCGCATCGAGCTCCACGCGGAGGCCTGCGGCTTCCAGTTTTTTCTTTACGGCGGCGGCGTAGTCGAGATGCTTCTCAGAGATCGGCACCAGCCCGACCTGCACCGGCGCGAGCCACAGCGGGAAGGCGCCCGCGTAGTGCTCGATCAGCACGCCGAAGAAGCGTTCGACGGAGCCGAAGAGAGCGCGGTGCACCATCACCGGCTGATGCTTCTCGCCGTCCTCGCCCGTGTATTCCAGCTCGAATCGAGCCGGCAGGTTAAAGTCGAACTGCACCGTCGACAACTGCCACAATCGCCCCAGCACATCCACCAGCTTGATATCGATCTTCGGGCCATAGAAAGCCGCCTCGCCGGGAATCTCCTTGTACGGAATCCCTTTTTCGCCGAGCACCTTCTTCAGCGAGCCCGCGGCAAACTCCCAGTTCTCGTCAGAACCCACATAGCTCTTGCGGTCCTTCGGGTCCCACGTCGAAAGCTCCACCTTGAACTCCAGGAAGCCGAAGGTCTTCAGCACACTCTCTGCAAATTCCACGCACGCCGCAATCTCGCTCTCGATCTGCGACGGCATGCAGAAGATGTGCGCGTCATCCTGCGTAAACCCACGCACACGCAACAGGCCGTGCATTGTGCCTGAGCGCTCGTAGCGGTAGACATTTCCCAGCTCCGCATAGCGCTGCGGCAGATCGCGATAGCTCTTCGGCGAGTTCTTGTAGATGAGGATGTGGCCGGGGCAGTTCATCGGCTTCAGCCGGTACTCCGCATCGTCCAGCTCCATCGGCGGATACATATTCTGCGAGTAGAAGCCCTCGTGGCCGGAGATCTTCCACAGCTCCCGCCGCATAATATGCGGGGTAAACACCATTTGGTAACCGCGACGGATACATTCTTCGCGCATCCAGTCTTCCATGACCTTGCGGATCAGTCCGCCCTTCGGGTGCCAGAAGATGAGGCCCGCGCCCGCGACCTCCTGGATGGAGAACAGGTCGAGCTGCTTGCCCAATACGCGATGGTCACGCGCCTTGATCTCTTCGAGCCGCTTGAAGTGCGCGTCGAGGTCCTTCGCATTGAAGAATGCCGTACCGTAGATGCGCTGCAGCTGCTGATTCTTCTCGTCGCCCAGCCAGTAGGCTCCGGCAATCGACATAATCTTGAAGGCCTTCACGCGGCCAGTCGAGGGCACATGCGGGCCGCGGCAGAAGTCGACGAACTTGCCATTGCGATAAAGCGAGATCTCATCGCCCGGCTGCGTGAACTTCTCGATGAAGTGCACCTTCATGAAGTCGCCATTCGCGGCATAGTCTTTCAGGCCCATCTCGCGCGACTCTTCTTCGCGGATGAACTTCTCATCACGCGCAACAACCTCACCCATGCGCTTCTCGATTGCGGCGAGATCGTCTTCGGTAAACGGCGTCTCCCGATACACGTCATAAAAGAAGCCCGAGTCGGTCGCGGGACCGTGGCCGAGCTTGGTCTCCGGGAACAACTCAAGGATGGCCGTCGCCATGACGTGCGCGGCAGAGTGGCGAACGACTTTGAGCGCCGCCTCGTCGCTCTCCTTCAGCAGCTCCAGCGCAACGTCTTCGTCGAGCGGTGCCGCCAGATCGACCAGGCGCTCACCCGTCTCGTCGCCGCCGTACATCGCGGCCTCGGAGCTCTCTTCCGTCGTGGCGGCATCACCCGCAGCAACCGGCGTGAGCGGACGAATCCGCGCCACCACCACTGCTGCAGCCAGTCGCGGCGAGATGCTCATCGCCACATCCTGCGCTGTTGTACCGCGCGGAACCTCGCGCACCGAACCGTCCGGAAGCTGAATCTTTATCTGCTCACTCATAGCGTTACCTACCAGCATATTTGCTTTGCCGCCGCCGCACCAATCCTCGTCCCCCGTTGGTTGCATTAGCATTCACCTGCCTTGCTATTCCACAGGCGTCATGGCCGCGACATACTGGCATCGCGATGCAGCCGCGCAGAAGAGAGCTAGGGCGTCGACGAAGGCGCAGCGCGTAAGCAAGGAAGCAGGTCCTCTATGCATCTATCTCAGCAGTCAAAGCTTTCCTCCATCGTGCGCTGCCCCGTCTGCGGCCAGGGTTTTCTCATCTTCTCCGGCGACGGCGTGCAGGCGGCCCACGACGTCAACCGCCGCCTCATCCAGCATGCGCTGCGAGCGCACCATTCCACGCGCACCGGCGCCAAGGCACATCCGGCAAGCACCTTCCACATTCCAAGCTGGTCGGGAGCGCAGTCGTTTCTTGCCTCGGCCTCGCTCAGTAACCTGCTCGATAACGCGATTTAGCAGGTTCCTCTCCATCGGAAGCCGCAAGCCAGTGATTACGCGGGTCTTGATTGGGATGAATCAATCAGATTTTTGAGGTCATCTAAGCTGCTGTGGCCGTGCTCAACGCGGCCCCCAGGAGAGACCATGTCTACACTTTTGAAGATCGACGTCAGCCCTCGCGGTGAATACTCCATCTCGCGCAAGCTCGGCAATCATTTCGCGACCGAGTGGCAGTCCAACCACGTCGGCGGCAAGATCGTCACGCGCGATCTCGCCACCACCAAGATTCCCTACGTCGATCTGCCCTGGATCGCCGGTGCCTTCAGCGCTCCTGACACCCACACGGCGGAGCACAAGGCTGCCCTCAAGATGTCCGATGAGCTGATTGCCGAGCTGCTGGCCGCTGATGAGGTCGTCATCGCGACGCCGATGTACAACTTCAACGTCCCCGCGGTCCTGAAGGCGTGGATTGACCACATCGTCCGGCTGAACAAGACCTTCTCCTTTGGCCCCGAAGGGCTCAAGGGGCTTGCGGCCGGCAAGAAGGTCACCATCATCATCGCCAGTGACAGCGAATACACCTCCGGTTCGCCCATGGAGGCCTATAACGTTGAAGGACCATACTTCAAGGTCGTCCTCGGCTTTATCGGCATCACCGACATCACTATCGTCCATGCCGGCGGCACTAACAAAGTCGCCCAGGGCGCAGTGACTGAGACCGTCTTCATCGAGCCCTTCATTCACCAGGTCGATCTCGCGGCCTCCAAGTAAATCCCGCAGACCGGGTCAGAGATGGCGGATGGCCCAGGGCTGTCCGCCATTTCTTCGCCTTGCGCCGATAATTCTGGGATTCGACTCTCAACCTTAAAAAAGAAGGGTCGCGCCATCCCGGCAGCGACCCCTGTGCTCTCGTACTCGCACGGTAAAATCTTAAGCAATCTCAGGAATACTCTTCACTTGCCGCTCAGCGGGCATGTGCTTTTTCAGCCAGACGTTTGCCCTCCACCGTCCGACGAACGGCGCAGCGGCGATCATGACAAACGAAACAGCCAACGCGATATGCATTCAACATCTCCTTTCTCCCCAGGGTCTTACTGCATCCTTCGGGTTTGAACCGGCAGTCAGACTGCAAAAAATTGCATGTTGCTACTGTTGATTCCTAACTATCCCCCCGTTGAACCAGCCTCGATATCCCACCTTCGTGTTATGCCCCGAACCGAAGTAGCATTTTTGCCGCCCGCCTCCCATCTCCGAACTTTGAGCCGAAACAACCCATCCCGCGCCGCACCAGTCACATCGCCTAAAATAGCCCCATGTCCTACGCCGCCGCGGTCGACCATCTCTATGCCCTGGGCCACGAGCTCGTCCCGGCTGTGCCCAGCGCTCCACGCCGCAAGTTCGACCTCGTCCACATGCGCATCCTCGCCGCCGCGCTCGGCCAGCCTCAAGCCACCTTCCCGGCCGTCCTGATCGCCGGAACCAACGGCAAGGGCTCCACGGCAGCTACCCTCGCGAGCATCCTCACCGCCGCAGGCTACCGCACCGGCCTCTACACCTCGCCGCACCTTATCCGCGTCAACGAACGCATCCAGATAAACGGCGTCGAGATCTCCGACGACGACTTCGCCCGCCTCTACTTCCAGGTTGACGACACCGCCCGCCGCCTCGTCGAAGCCGGCGACCTGCCCCACCCCCCAAGCTTCTTCGAAGTCCTCACTGCCCTCGCCTTTCTCTACTTCGCCGGCCATGGCTCTTCCGCCGCGAAGCCCGTCGATATCGCAGTCCTCGAAGTAGGCCTCGGCGGCCGTCTCGACGCCACCAATATCATCGATCCCCTCCTTTCGATCATCACGGACATCGCGCTCGACCACCAGGACTACCTGGGCGAAACCATCGCCGAGATCACCCGCGAGAAGGCCGGCATCCTTCGCCCCAACGGCATCCTCATCACGCTGCCCCAGCATCCTGAAGCCAACCAGGCCATCGGCGTGGCCGCCGTCGACCTCAACCTCATCGCCATCAACGCCGCCGATTACATTCCCCCGGCCATCCCCGGCTCACAGGCCTCAAGGCCAGCCATCTCGACCGAAGCGGCAGGGACAGTCTCCGGCAACCACTACACCATCGCCCTCAACGGCGAACCCCTGCACATCGACTCGCCGCTCTCCGGCCGGCACCAGCAGCGCAATCTCGCTCTCGCCATCGCCGCCGCAGCAGCATTACGTAACCTTGATGGTTACAATATCGACGAAAATAGCCTCATACGTAACCATGCGAGTTACGCAATCAGTACTTCCGCCATAGAAACCGGCATCCGCAACACGAGATGGCCCGGACGCCTTGAGCTCATCCCCTCTGCCAATGGCCCGGCTATCCTCCTTGACGTAGCGCACAATCCCGCGGGCGCATGGACTCTCCGCGCAGCCATCGCGCAGCTCCCGGAGACGCAGCCCCGCACCCTCCTCTTCAGCTGCCTCCGCGACAAGAACCTCACCGAGATGGCCCAGATCCTCTTCCCGCTCTTCGATTCGAGCAGCGACCGCCCCCACGACCACATCATCTTCGCTCCCATCGACAACCCCCGCGCCACGCCCGTCGACGACCTCCTCGCTGCCTCCCGCGCCCTCGATATCCCCGCCGAATCCGCTTCTGATGTCGCTTCAGCGCTCGAACGCGCCCGCGTCCTCACCCCATCCGGCGGTATTATCCTCGCCACAGGCTCGATCTACCTCGTCGGTGAGATCAGCCGGCTCGCAGGGCAAGGATGAACGACTCCCCTATGGCGGACAATTCAGGCCTGCGAACAGACAGCCCCCACTCTTCCGCGAGCGCGCCAACCGCAGAGGCCGTTCTCTCCGCCTCGGAGCCACACACTGCGCCTTCGGTGACACACTCCAACCTGCCGCCGTTCGCTCTGCGCTGGCTCTCGTACCTGCTTCTGGTTCCTCTCGTCGGCCTCGCCACCGGATTCTTCGGCTGCATCTCTCTGCTCTGCGGCCTGTGGGACAAGTCCGGCCGCCAGCAGCACTTCATCGCCCGCCTCTGGGCCCGAACCTTGTTGCTCATCAGCATGTCGCCGGTCAAAGTCATCGGCCAGGAGAAGTTCCACACCCACAAGACCGCCGTCTACGCCTGCAACCACCTCAGCTACATGGACACACCTGTCCTCTTCGCGTGGCTGCCCTTCCAGTTCCGCATTCTCGCCAAACAATCGCTTTGGAAGACCCCATTCATCGGCTGGTACCTCAACCGCTCCGGCCAGGTCCCGGTCGATACCAACAGTCCGCGCTCCCTCATCGCCAGCCTGAACCGCGGCGTCGCGACCCTCAGGCAGGGCATGCCGCTCGTCCTCTTCCCGGAAGGTGGCCGCGCCGCCACCGGGCAGCTTCAATCCATGATGTCGGGCTGCGCCTACATGGCGATCAAGGCCCAGGTCCCGCTCATCCCGCTAACCCTCATCGGAACCTACGAGCTGCTTCCCATCCACGTCTACGCACTGCACCCGCGACCACTCGCCATCGTCGTCGGCGACCCCATCTCGACCGTTGGCCTCACCACCCGCGACGCCGACGCCCTCACCCAGCGCCTCTACCAAACCATCTCCGATACCTACATGCAATACCACCCCCACGCCTGAGCCGGTTCCTCGATGGGAGTCTTAGGGGCCCAGCCCGCACTCCGAAAACCCGATCCTTCCAACGGAACATGAGGAACAGGGTTCTGCTTCGGCCACACCGCAGCCATAACATCTCGCCTATCATCTGGAATCGCTAAATGGTAGAATTTCCTTGTATCCTTTTTTCCTTACTTTATGCTTGCGAAAAAGACAGTAAAAAATCAGATCACCCTCCCAAAAGCGGTCATTACCCACTTCAAAGGAGTGGAGTACTTCGACGTCACTACCGACGGCAACGCCATCGTCCTGCGCCCGCTTCAGGTGAGTCGTGCCGATGAGGTGCGAGCCCAGCTCGCGCAACTTGGAGTTGACGAGCAAGAGGTAACCGCAGCAATCAACTGGGCCCGCGAAACGAAATGACCCGGCAGCGCGTCGTCTTTGACACGACAACAGTCGTATCCGCGCTTCTCTTTGCGAATGGCCGCCTCGCGTGGCTGCGTCACCACTGGAACGCAGAAAACTGTCACCCGCTCGTCTCGGCAGTCACCGTCGCGGAGCTCACGCGCGTCCTCGCCTACCCAAAGTTTCGTCTCTCTTCGGACGACCGCAATGAGCTGCTCGCCGAGTACCTTCCTTCCTATGAGATCGTCAAGCCAGCGAAGCAATGCTCCATCCTCTGCCGGGATCCCGACGACCAGCCCTTCCTCGATCTGGCCGAAAGCGGCAACGCCACCCTACTCGTAACCGGTAATCAGGATCTTCTCGCATTAGCTGGCCAAACGGCCTTCCTCATCGAAACCCCGGAAGCCTACCGCACCCGGGTGTCCCCATAAGTTTTCGTGCTCTCGGGTGACGAAGCCCGGCCAGAGAGAACTATCATGGTTCCATGAAGCCCCGCGTCGCCATTCCCCTCCCCACCAGCACCGACACCGACTACAACCAGCGGTCCTTCCCCCAGTACGCCGCAGCCGTCGAGCGCAGTGGCGGCACGCCTGTCGAGATCCCCCTCCACGCCACACCCGTCGAGATTGTCAACCTCATCAACACCTGCCAGGCCGTTCTGCTCCCTGGCTCCCCCGCCGACGTCAACCCCCACAAATATGGCCACGACCCCATCCCCGAAACCGCCCCCGCCGACCTCCCGCGCGAAAACGTCGACGAGCTTCTCCTCCAGGACGCCCACAATCTCTACAAACCGATCCTCGCCATCTGCTTCGGCATCCAGATGCTCAATGTCTGGCGCGGCGGCACGCTCGTGCAGGACCTCAGCATCCTCCCCGTCAATCACGCCGCCGGAAAAAAGGTCGCCATCGCCCACACCGCGGCGGTTGCCCCCGAATCCCTCCTTGGCACTCTCGTCACCCCGGAAGAGGCCCCCGCCCAGGAAGGATTCTCGCGCCTGCCCGTCAACTCCAGCCACCATCAGGCCATCGGCATCGCCGGCGACGGCCTCCGCATCGCCGCCCGCTGCCCCCAGGATGCAGTTATCGAAGCGGTCGAAGGTGGGCAGGCCACCGAAGGAGCCACCGCCCACTTTGTTCTCGGCGTACAGTGGCATCCCGAGCGCAGCTATGATCTAAGCCCCACTTCGCGCGCTCTCTTCGACCGCTTCATCGCCGAAGCCAAAGCCTGGCAACCGCGCGCCGTCCATACCTCCGTCGCAAACTCCTGACCGGCAGCTCTACTCTGCGCACGAACTCGGAGGGCCCGCGTGGGAACTCACGCCATTCCTCTGGCCACGCGTCGACAGTGCCTCAAGCAGGTCGCGCGACCTGTCCGCAAGCCGCTGCGAAGAGAGAGAAGACGCCGAATCTGTCTGCCGCGCTTTCTTTTCCCTCGACGATTCCCGCAACGACCGCCACCCTGGCGGACAGATGACATTCAGGAATGGAACCCATGCAAACATAAGGGCGATGATTCCAACGGTAACGATGACGTGGATCGTATCTGCTGACATGACATCCTCCTCTGCCCCAACCGGGCTAAGTCAAACGAATCGTCCATCACTCTCCAATGCGTAAATCCGCAAAGAAAAGTGACGCGCCTGACGAAAAATTTTGAAAAAATACCGCGCTCCCAAAGGCCTCCGTGAGCCTTCCCGGGGGATCTTCAACGACCGAATCGCCATCTAAAACCCCATGAGCATGCAAAAGGTAAAGCTAGGTTCCGCAGGCGCAGTCGTCTCCCGCATGGGTCTCGGCTGCATGGGTATGAGCGAGTTCTACGGCGAGCGCAACGACGAAGAGTCCGCCGCAACCATCCTCCGCGCACTCGATCTCGGCATCAACTTCCTCGACACCGCCGACGTCTACGGCTTCGGCGACAACGAGATCCTCGTCGGCAAGACCATCAAGCCTCGCCGCGACGAGGTCTTCCTCGCCACCAAGTTCGCCAACCTCCGCAAAAAAGAAGATCCCGCCTACTGGGGCGTTTCGGGCCGCCCCGAGTACGTCCGCGCCGCCTTCGACGCCTCCCTCAAACGCCTCGGCCTCGACCACGTCGACCTCTACTACCAGCACCGCGTCGACCCCCACACTCCCATCGAAGACACCGTCGGAGCCATGGCTGATCTCGTCAAAGCAGGCAAGGTCAAATACCTCGGCCTCTCCGAAGCCTCACCCGCCACCATTCGCCGCGCCCACAAGGTCCACCCCATCACCGCCCTCCAGACCGAATATTCGCTCTGGGAGCGTCACGCCGAGTCCGAAATCTTCCCCACCATCCGCGAGCTCGGAATCGGCTTCGTTCCCTACTCGCCCCTCGGTCGCGGCTTCCTCACCGGCAAGATCAAAGACACCAGCAAGCTCGACTCAAAGGACCTCCGCGCCGCTCGTTATCCACGCTTCCAGGGCGAAAACTTCGACCGCAATATGCTGCTCGTCGAGCGCGTCGAAGCTATCGCCCAGCGGAAAGGCGTCACCGCCGGGCAACTCGCCCTCGCCTGGGTTTTGTCCAGAGGTTTAGATCTCATCCCCATTCCTGGAACCAAGCGCCGCAAGTATCTCGACGAAAACGCCGACGCAGTCAATATCAAACTCACCCCTGCCGACATCCAGGAGCTCGAAGCTGCCATCCCGCAAAACGAGATCGCCGGCGAGCGCTACAACGCGGGCGGTCTCAACACAATCGACCGTTAGACATCTATCTAACGGTCACAGCTCAGGCGGAGCTGAGGTCCCAGCGTGCTTGGCTGCGGACCTCAGCTTTGCCTCCCGCGTCTCTTTCCAGCCATCGGCGCCCAGGCGCTGTGCGCATGAGCTCGGCGGTACACGCGGACTAACCGCCTGCGAGCGGGAGCTCTCCCGTTCTCCCCGGCTGGATAGAGCTTCAAGAATCTCTCGTGACTGCTTCGAAAATCGCGGCGACCTGAGCGGAGCCACAGAAACTGGCTGCGACCGCGCCGAATATCTCCTCTTACGCTGAGACGACGCTCCCTTGCATGGCCGCTCCGATGGCTTCCATGCTGGAGGAAAGATGGCACCCAGAATCGGAACCCAGGCAAACATAAGAGCAATAATTCCCGCAGTAACAACAATATGAATGGATTCTTCGTACATGCCTTCTCCTGACAACTCTACTTGGGGATAAGCCGGAAAGAATCGCCGGTATCTCCATAGGCGTAAAGCCGAAGAAAAAAGGGACACAAAATATTTAATTTTCTTTTGAGGAGCCCACCACACTTTTAAACCACCCGAAAGCAGGCAGCCAATTGCTCCAGCTTTGCCCAAAGTGACAGCCGAAACAGGTGCCTCATCTTAGCGGCGGTAGTATCGTCGCTAAGGTGGGCCTTCGCGCCACGCGCAACCGCTCCCCTAATCCATCCATGCCCACACTCCCGGAATCAACCATCGCCGCCCTGCTGACCCCGTACCTCACGCCGCCGCCGGCTGTCCTCTCCCAGCTCTCCCTTTACCTCGACCTCCTCCTCAAATGGAACGCCCGCACCAATCTCACCGCCATCCGCGACCCCGAAGAGATCGTCCGCCGCCACTTCGGCGAAAGCCTCTTCGCCGCCCGCCACGTCCCAGCCGAAACCAGAACCCTCCTCGACTTCGGCTCCGGAGCCGGTTTCCCCGGCCTCCCCATCGCGCTCCTCCACCCCAATCTTCAAGTCACCCTCGCCGAATCCCAGAACAAAAAATCCACCTTCCTCCGCGAAGCCGTCCGAACCCTCACCCTCCCCAACGTCGAAGTCTGGCCCCACCGCACAGAAGCTATGCCATCCAACCGCCTCTTCCAGATCGTCACCCTCCGCGCCGTCGACGACATGGCCGCCGCCCTCTCCGCAGCCAGGGCCAGAATCGCCCCCGGAGGCCATCTCCTGCTCCTCACCACTGCAAACCACGCCCCCAACGCCGGCAGTTCGATCCCGCTCCCAAACTCCCACCTCGGCATCCTCTATACCGAATCCAACCCATCATCCAACCCATCCCGGATGCTCTCCTAAGCCCTGGCCCCATTTTGGAAAAAATTCCCATTTTTCCTGAAAATACTCTTGTGGCGCAGGGGGAACCTTTGTTATAAACAGCCTTGCCCCTGGAAACAGGGGAACTCCCCACGAATAGATCGAATGCGAATAAGAGGAAACTCTTGCCGCAAATCATGGGAGTTAACAGGCCAATGTCCGTCAACAAGAACGTATCTACTATCATCGACCCCAGCAGCTCCATCAATAGCCCATTCCACGAAAACAAGGAATTTAGCTACGCCTCCGAGGCCTATCAGAAAGTCCTTGACTACCGCGTCGCTGAGATCCTCCTCAGTGCGATTGTTCTCGCCGTCATCACGGTGCTCCGGCTCCACCACTAAAAACAAGCCTCTTCAAGACTTGGCCGGATGCCTTCCGGCCATTGCCGTTTAAGCTGCATCCGGTTCTCCCCACCCTCCAACCTGGCCACTGCTGCAAGCTGCTTTGACGACAAGGCTCGAAATCATCGGCCTGCTTCGGGAAAGCAACGCCACTTAATCTACCTTTGGGTGATATCTCTTCGCCGGCAACGCCGATAAGCTATAGGTATGGCTGTAACCTGACCCATATCAGCACTTAAGGACACCCTGCGTCATGCTGCGCTCTTTTTATTCCTGCCTTGCCTTCTTGTTCGCGCTCTCTGTCCATCTTCAGGCCCAAACCAGCCTTGCCGATCCCGACCGCGGCGGCGCATCTCTCATCGCTTCCTCCAGCTCATCGCTTGAACCCGCCGACTTCAACTCTGGCGATGACGATGACAGCCTGAGCGGCTTTGGGAACAATCCATCAGTCAGGTCCACCGCCACCATCCTTCCCCGGACCGTCCCCACATCCATGCGCCCTTTTTCCAAAGTAGCAGTCGGCTTCAACGCTGGCCTCCTCGGAGTCGGCGTAGAGATCGCAACCCCGCTCCACAAGCGCGGCAATCTGCGCATCTCCGGTAACGGCTTCAGATACTCCGGTCTATTCAAAGTCAGTGGCTTCAACATCGAGGGCGGCTTCAAACTTGCCTCGGTTCGCGTCGCCTACGACCTTCTCCCCTTTGCCGGATCCTTTCACATCAGCCCCATGGTGATGGCCTATGACGGCATCCGCTTCAACGGCAACGTGACCGTGCAGCCGTCTTACTCCATCTACCTTAACAACACCGCTTACTACAGCAGCACCTCGGATCCGATAAAAGGGACGCCCACAGTCATCCTCCCTAAAACTGCGCCGGGCCTTACCATCGGCTGGGGAAACATCCTTCCTCGCGGCGACAGGCGCCATCTCAGCTTCCCGTTCGAGATCGGGGGCGTCTACACCGGTCAGCCCAAAGTCAACCTGAACCTGACCGGAAGCGCCTGCGACTCCACAGGAACCAACTGCGGGTCCATCGCGAACAATTCTGAAATTCAGGCCAACATCGCCGCCCAGGAAAACTACTACCTCAACAAATACTCCTGGCTGCGCTTCTACCCCATCGTGCAGTTCGGAGTCGGCGTCAAATTCTGACACCCATGTTCCACGTGGAACATCCAGCCCAGACGTTCCACGTGGAACATTTACCCTCCACAAGGCACCCTCGAAACAAAAGATTTCCACATCACCCCCTCCAAAACCCGCGGAATCCCACTGCATTTCGCGCCTTCCACAAGTTCTCCACAGGTCGCGCCACTTCTGCACAACCTCCTCCTTATTGCCAGCAGTCCCCCCGCCCGATACCCTTTCTTCTACGCCGATGATCACCATTCACCCCGCAGACAAATCTAAACCCGCACCCCCATCCTCGAAGGTCATCGCCGTCGTCAACCAGAAGGGCGGAGTCGGCAAAACCACCACCGCCATCAACCTCGCCGCCGCCCTCGCACTCGAAGGCCTCCAAACCCTCCTTATCGACTGCGACCCCCAGGCCAACTCCACCGGGGGCCTCGGCCACGCCCGCGAGCGCGACGGCGAAACCGCCCGCCTCAGCATCTACGACATCCTCCTCGGCACCGCCACCATCGCCGAAGCCACCCTCCCCACCGACATGCCCAACCTCAAGCTAGTCCCCAGCAGCAAAAACCTCATCGGCGCCACCATCGAGCTCATCAACCTCGAAGGCCGCGAGTTCAAGCTCCGCGAAGCCATCGCCCCCATCCGCGCCGACTACCCCTTCATCCTCCTGGACTGCCCCCCGGCCCTGGACCTCCTGACCCTCAACGCCCTCGTAGCCGCCGACGGCCTCCTCGTCCCCATGCAGGCCGAGTACTTCGCCCTCGAAGGCATCTCCGAGCTCATGTCCACCCTCGACCGCGTCACCCAGGCCTTCAACCCATCGCTTACCCTTGAAGGCGTCCTCCTCACCATGTACGACGACCGCACCAACCTCGCCCTCCAGGTCACCGACAACCTTAAATCCTTCTTCGACGACAAGCTCCTCAAGACCTCCATCCCACGCAACGTTCGCCTCGCCGAAGCTCCCAGCCACGGCAAACCGGTCGCTCTCTACGACGCGAAGTCCCGCGGAGCCGAAGCCTATCGCGAACTAGCCATGGAGATCCTCAAACGCAACAACCTGGAAAGTCCCGAGGCAAAACGCCGCCAGGCAGCAGCGGCAGCGGCGGCAAGCGCACTCAAATCCTTCCAGGCACCCGAAAAGAAGAAATCCCGCTTCTGGCAATCCAGCAAAGAAACCTAGCAAGCAACCACCGGCCAAAGGCCGAGCCAAAGAATCCAGCATCACCAAACCGGTATACAAGCCACGAAGTGGCCGCGCCCCACACGCAGTGGGCCCGGCCGGCAGGCCAAACTAAAAGGGAGAGCCCTAAGAATGTCCACAGCCACCGACCCAAAACGCCGAGCCCTGGGAAAAGGCCTGGAATCCCTCCTACCCTCCCGCCCCACACCCGCAGTAGTGCCAGCAATCGCCGCCGTAGCCGAAACCACAGGCAAGCCCCTCGAGATCCCGCTCGACCACATCGAGCGCAACCCCTACCAGACCCGAACCCAGTTCGACGAAGAAAAGCTCACTGAGTTGGCCCATTCCATCACTGCCTCGGGAGTCGTTCAACCCATCGTAGTCCGCTCCGTCACACCCCCAAAGGGCGACATCAAATACCAGCTCATCACCGGCGAGCGCCGCTGGCTGGCCAGCCGCAAAGCCGGCAAAGCCACCATCCCCACCATCGTCCGCCAGGTCTCCGACGAGCAGACCCTCGAGATGACCATTATCGAAAACCTCCAGCGCGCCGACCTCAACCCCATGGAGCAGGCCCGCGCCTACCAGCGGCTGAGTCAGGACTTCCACCTCACCCAGGAGCAGATGGCCCAGCGCACCGGCAAAGAGCGCGCCAGCGTATCTAACTTCCTTCGTTTGTTACGCTTACCCCAACCCGTCCAGCAAAAGGTAGAGTCCGGCGACCTATCCTTCGGCCACGCCCGCACCCTCCTCGCCCTGGAGTCCGCCGAATCCATCATCGCCGCCGCCCAGAAGGTCCTGGCCCTCAACCTCTCCGTCCGGCAGACCGAAAACTACATCCAGGGCCTGATCAACCCCGAAGCCAAACAACCAAAAGAAGCTGCACCAACCCAGCCCGAAGACCCCAACGTCCGCGAAGCTCAGGACCGCCTCCGCCGCCACCTCGGCCTCAAGGTCAAAATCGAAGATAAAAAAGGCAAGGGCCGCGTTATCATCGAGTACTCCGGACTCGAAGACTTCGACGCCATCCTCACCGCTCTAGGCGGCGAGTAGCTTGTCCATTGATTTAGAAATCCCATAGACGCCAGGAGAACCGCCGCATGCGCAAGAGCACGAAACTATATTTGTTCCTCATTATGTTACAAATTGCCATTCTACCCGCGCTGGCACAGCAACCCACGCGCACGCTCCTGCGCACTGGCCACCTCCTCGACGTAAAAACCGGCGCCGAGCCCGCCGCGCAAACCATCATCGTCACCGGCGACCGCATCACCGCCATCGCGCCCACGGCCTCCACTCCCAAACAACCCGGCGACACCGAAATCGACCTGACGAAATACACCGTCATGCCCGGCCTCATCGACGTCCACACGCACATCACCATGGCCAACAACTTCGACCCCTTCTTCGAGCTCACCATGACCCCCGCCAAAGAGGCCATCATCGGAGTCGAAAACGCCAAGGTCACCCTCGAAGCCGGCTTCACCACCGTTCGCAACGTCGGAGCCAATGACTTCACCGACGTCGCCCTCCGCGACGAGATCAACGCCGGCCACATCCCCGGCCCGCACATGCAGGCCAGCGGCCCCGCGCTCGGCATCACCGGCGGCCACATGGACGAGAACCTTCTCCCCTGGGAGTACCACGTCCACGGTCAGGCCGTAGCCGACGGCATACCCGCCGTCCAGCATCAGGTCCGCGAAAATATCAAGTACGGAGCCGACCTCATCAAAATCGGAGCCACCGGAGGCGTCCTCTCCAAGGGCGACGACCCGCAGGCCTCCCAGTACACCCTCGAAGAGATGCAGGCCATCGTCGCCGACGCCCACCGCCTCGGCCGCAAGGTAGCCGCGCACGCCCACGGAGCGCAGGGCATCCTCTGGGCCTCCCAGGCCGGCGTCGACTCCATCGAACATGGCTCCTACCTCGACGACGCAGGCATCGCCATGATGAAGCAGCACGGCACCTACCTCGTCCCCACCGCCTACCTCATCGACTGGATGCAGCAGTACGGCCATCTCCCGCCCATCTACGTACAAAAGATGAAGGACGTCAGCGCCGTCGAAAAACAAAACGCCATCAAGGCCATCAAAGCCGGAGTCAAAATCGCATTAGGCACTGACGCCGCCGTCTATCCGCACGGCCTCAACGCCCACGAGGTCGACGTCTACGTCAATCAGTTCGGCATGTCCCCGCTCGCCGCCATCCAGACCGGCACCATCAACGCCGCGGACCTCATGGGCTGGACCGACAAAGTCGGCACCATCGAACCAGGCAAGTGGGCCGACATCATCGCCATCGAAGGCGACCCCCTCAAGGACGTCAAAATCCTCCAGCACGTCAACTTCGTCATGAAGTCCGGCGTCGTCTACAAAAACGACCCCAACCCCAAAGCCATCAACCAGGCCTCTGCCACTCCAACTGCCAACGCCCTTACCGCCATCGGCGACTGGTAGCCACACTCACCCAACCAAGGAGTCTCACGGCAGATGCCTATGAAGGCAACGGCGTTCGAATTCCGCCACCGCTTCCTCTTCCATGCAATCATCTACGCCCTCGCCTTCACCGCGCCGTGGGACTACTGGCTCCGTTGGGACTCCATCCGCACCTGGCAATACGTTGCCGCATGGCCTGCCCGCATGGGCTGGCTCACCTTCAGCGCCGCAACCATCGCCGTGCTCGTGCTCGGCATCCTCTTCGCCCTCACCGGCGCATGGATACGAACCTGGGCCTCCGCCTATCTCGGAGCCTCCATCGTTCAGGACAAGGCCATGCACGGCGAAGGAGTCGTCGCTGCCGGCCCCTATCGCCATCTCCGCAATCCCCTCTACCTCGGAACCTTCGTCCATACCTTCGCGCTCGCACTCATCATGCCGCCCAGCGGAGCTATCTTCAGCATCCTCGCCATCGGCCTCCTGCAGCTCCGCCTCATCGGAGCCGAAGAATCCTTCCTCTCCGCCAAACTAGGCGAACCCTACCTCACCTACTGCGCCAAGGTTCCCCGCATCCTGCCATCGCTAAGCCCGCGAGTCGCACCCTCCACCCAAAAACCAGACTGGCCCAACGGCTTCCTTGGCGAGATCTACATGTGGGGCGTCGTCGTCACCTTCGCCTTCTTCGGCTGGCGCTACAACTCGCAGCTCCTCCTCAAGGGCATCCTCATCTCACTAGGCGTCTCGCTCATCGTCCGAGCCTTCCTGCCAAACGCTGACACGAAAGTACGAACGTCGTCATCCTGAACGCAGTGAAGGATCCCTGTATTTGTCTAGCGACGGGTACACCTGGCCTTCCTTCCCTCACCGCAAAATCAACCCCACAAGCAAAACAAGCCCGCTGCACCCCAAACGAATCAGGGGGACGCAGCGGGCTCATCGTTTCATACCTCAACAAACGCCGGAAACAAATGACGACGATGGGGAGGGCAACTAAGGCGATGTCATAGCATCGCCCATTCGACTACTTCTTGACCGGAGCGATCGAGTCCTTCGCAACCTTTGCCACGCGGAACTTTACGACGGTCTTCGCTTTGATCTTGATCGTCTCGCCGGTCTGCGGGTTGCGACCCAGGCGCGCCTTGCGCTCCGCCTTCACCAGCTTGCCGATGCCCGGAATGGTGAACTCGCCATTCTTCTTGGTCTCCTTCACAGCCGTCTCGGCCAGAAGTTCCAGACCCGCAGCGGCCTGCTTGTTGGTGATCTCGAGCTTCTCCGCCATGTGGCGAACCAGCGCTGTCTTTGTCATTCCCTTTGCCATGTGTTGCTCCTTCTACGTTCGAATTATGATTTCGCGGTCTGCTCGCCCGGCCTGCCTGAAAATTGTATGGGAGCCCGCATCTTTTTTCCTATGCGAAATCACCAATGTTCATGCGGGTGCGGAGAACCGTACCGCATTTCACCTTCATCCTTTCCGCGTATTTTGTCAATGGCATTTCTTCGGTTTCCACAGGTTTTTTCCGGTTTTTTCCGGTTTTGTTCAAATCCAGATACATTTTTTTCTCGAAAACCCCAAAAAAAAAGGCCCTTTTCGCGAGTTCCTGCCGCCCCAGGTGAGATGTCATTTCAACCGGAGCGGAGAAAACCTGTTCTCCGCCGCTTCGTCCCGCAAGCCAAAAAAAATACGAATTTCACGTCCACTTTCTGAATCGCCGCATCAATACACGCAGTTACAAAACAGAGACATCGTGCCATCGAAATCGAGTCTGCGATCGATGTCTCGCCACCGCATCAACGACCATAAGGAGAACAAAACATGCCCTACATCACGACCAAAGACGGCACCTCCATCTACTACAAAGACTGGGGCAAAGGACAGACCCTCTGGTTTCACCATGGCTGGCCCCTCACGGCAGACGACTGGGACACCCAGATGATGTTCTTCCTCCAGCACGGCTATCGCGTCATCGCTCATGACCGCCGCGGACACGGCCGCTCAACCCAGACAGACACCGGCAACGAGATGGATACCTACGCCGCCGATGTCGCCGAGCTTGTGGAAAAGCTCGACGTCAAAGACGTCGTCCACATCGGCCACTCCACCGGAGGTGGCGAGGTTGCCCGCTACGTCGCAAAGTACGGCAAAGGCCGCGTCGCCAAAGCTGTGCTCATCAGCTCCGTTCCCCCCGTCATGGTCAAGTCCGATAAGAACCCCGGCGGAACGCCCATCGAGGTCTTCGACCAGATCCGCCAGGGCACCGGCTTCAACCGAGCCCAGTTCTACATCGATATCACCCTGCCGTTCTACGGCTACAACCGCCCCGGTGCCGTCATCTCTCAGGGGGTTCGCGACAACTGGTGGCGTCAAGGCATGATGGGCGGCATCAAGGCCCACTACGACTGCGTCAAGGCATTCTCCGAGACCGACTTCACCGAAGACCTCAAGGCGATAGACGTACCCACGTTCGTGATGCACGGCGAGGATGACCAGATCGTCCCCTTCGCCGACTCCGGCCCACTCTCAGCCAAGCTCCTCAAAAACTCCAAAAGCAAGTTCTACCCCGGCTTTCCCCACGGCATGCCAACCACCCACGCCGACGTCATCAACGCCGACCTGCTCGCCTTCATCAAATCCTAACCCCAACCGGCCCGCCGCGCTGCTCACTCCTTCCTCCGAACAGCGCGGCGGAACCGGCCCCTGTCTCTCAGGATCGTCATCCTGAGCGAAGCGAAGGACAGATCGTTATCCTGAGCGGAGCGGAGGAACAGGGTCGTAATCCTGAACGGAACGAGGGACAGGCTGAACGGAACGAAGGACAGGGGTCGTCATCCTGAACGCAGTGAAGGATCCCCGCAGTTGCAGTTGCTCTCGCCGCTCCTGCTGTTCCCTGTTCCCTGTATTTGTCACTCCGCAGCGGAGGAATCCGCTTCTCCATCCCAACCTTTTCCACAGAATTATTTTCAAAAAGTGGCATTTTCTCAGCCCCAAAAAATCACCACCCAAAACCACGTTTCCACCAGCAATCCACCACAAACTCACCACAAAAAACCATCCAAAAACACTCACTTTCTGCAAAACCCCCTGTAAAATCGCCACTCTACCAGCGCCAGAAAAAAACACAGAAAAACCGCCGTCCCGGAAAAGCGTTAAGCTTCATGAGTGCCCCGAGGAGAAAAGAATGCAGATCGGAGTAGATAGTTTTGCAGCATCGGTCGCCGACCCGGTAACAGGCGCGACCGTAGCTCCCCAGCAAAGAATCGCCCAGCTGCTGGAGGAGATCGCAGCCGCCGACAAAGCCGGCCTCGACGTCTTCGGCCTCGGCGAGCACCACCGCAGCGAGTACCTCGACTCCGCCCCAGCAGTCATCCTCGCGGCAGCAGCCGCGCGCACAACCAGGATCCGCCTCAGCAGCGCCGTCACAGTCCTCAGCGCCGCAGACCCCGTCCGCGTCTTTCAGGAGTTCGCCACCCTGGACCTCATCTCCAATGGCCGCGCCGAAATTGTCGCCGGCCGCGGCTCCTTCATCGAATCCTTCCCTCTCTTCGGCCTCAAGCTCGAAGACTACGATGACCTCTTCGCCGAGAAACTCGACCTCCTCCTCGCTCTGCGCGAAAACACGCATGTTCATTGGTCTGGAAAGCATCGCGCTCCCCTAACCGGACAAGGTGTGTATCCACGCCCGTTACAAAATCCTCTGCCTGTCTGGCTAGGCGTTGGCGGCACGCCGCAGTCCTTCATTCGAGCCGGAGTCCTCGGCCTCCCGCTGATGGTCGCAATCATCGGAGGCGAGCCCCATCGTTTTCGTCCCCTCATCGATCTCTATCGCGAAGCCGGAGCACGCGCAGGCCACGCGCCCGAATCGCTCAAAGTCGGCATTCACGCGCTGGGCTACGTCGCCGACACCGACGATCAAGCCGCAAAAGACTTCTTCCCCGGCTACGCGCAGGCCTTCACCAAGATCGGCCAGGAACGCGGATGGCCTCCAGTAACGCGCAATCAGTTCGACGCTCTGCGCAGGCCCAGCGGCGCATTGATCGTCAGCGATCCGGAGCGAGTCGCTGAAAAAGTTCTGCGCATCAACGAAGATCTCGGCGGCATCTCGCGCCTCAGCTTCCAGATGAGCGTCGCAGGACTCGCACACGACAAACTCATCCGCGCAACCGAGCTCCTCGGCAGTCACGTCGCTCCCATCATTCGCAAAGCTCTGCCTGAAGCAGAGACACATGCAGCTTCCTAGAAGAGAGGCCGCTTCGGCTTTCCCACCAGCGGCTCGTTCAACATCGCAATCACCGGCGCCGCAGCTTTAAATCGCTCCACCACTTCCTTCACCAACGATGCCTTCATCGCCGCCTCTCCCGGCAACTTCGCGGAGACTCCCCACTGCCGATTCTTCAACAGATCAATCGCCGGATGGTCCTCGGGAAAACCCTTCGGTGCGCGGGTTAGCGGAGCGCCATCGTTCTCCGCCATCAACGCACGCAGCTTCCTCGCCTTCATCAATCCCCGAAACTCCTCGTGATGCTCCGCGAGGTGGCGCCGAATCGCCAGCAACTGCTCACGCTCGGGCATATAGACACCGGCCGCGATGAAGACCTCCTCCGGACTCATGTGAAAATAAAACCCCGCGCCTGAAGTCTTCTCCAGCCCATCTCTCACCCACCACGCCGAGACATGCGTCTTATAAGGCTGTTTGTTCTTGCTGAAGCGAATATCGCGATAGATGCGCATCATGATCTTCTGCGGTGGCCGCACATGCATCGGCGCGAAGTCCAGCATCGCCTCGTTGACCTCGCCGATCAGCGCATGCATTGGAGCCTTCAATTCACGTTCGTAGATGGCCTTGCGTTCCTCGAACCAGGCACGGTCGTTGTTGCGCTTCAGGCCTCGCAAAAACTTGATCGCTTCGTTAGAAAAATGTGCCGCCATGCTCCAATCTTATCGCCTGTGTTGCTACCAGGAGATATACACGCCTCGTCTGATCCACTCGGGGTTGTCGATCTGCTTCATCATGAAATCGGCAACATCCGCGCGGGATATTCTGCTGCCATTTCGCGGCAGCGCTTCGCCATCGATGCGATAGTGCCCGCGGGCAGCGCCGTTGGTAAGCGTCGGCGGCATCACCATCGTCCAGTCTAGACCGCTCTGCGAAAGAGTTCGATACTGCGAGATCTGTTCCCGCACAGGCCACTTCAGGAAACTTTTGTAGACGATCTCCTGAATAATCCAGCGGCGCCAGGCAGGCTGCTTGTCGAGAGAGTCGGGCAAGGCTCCCGCCGAACCGAGCACGATAATACGGCGAACGCCACTCTGCCGCATGGCGTCGACGATGAAAGGGACCGCACGCGGAAGAACGTTTTCGTTGCGCAGCGGCGAGCGGGCACCAAGAGCCGACAAGACAACATCCGCACCTTCAACAGTCTCGAGAACAGGAGCGTGATCGAATGCGGAGCCGTGAACCACTCTTACCTTGCCGCTAAAAGAAGACTGCGGAGTCGTGCGCAGGAGGGCCGTCACGTTATAGCCGGCGGCGAGACTGCGTTGGGTAAGGAGTCTTCCAGTAGCTCCGCCGGCACCGAAGATCGCAATGTTCATCCCGGCCTCCTTTTGCCCTGGGACTGATTATCCTCCTCGAGGAGCCGCATCTGTGAAAAAATGGGTTGCGGTAAGTGCATCGTTTTGTTCTGTTTGGTGAAAATTTTCACGGTTGGTACCGTATCTTCTCGAAGAATGCGGTGCCAGGTTGTGAGGAAGTGGGATAACAAGGATCCTTCAGAAAGAAATGGACGCCGTCTTCCCGGATGTTCGTGCTGCCAGGACCACGTTTTCTAAAACGTGCCAGCCAGCCAAGTTAGGGAAAGAATGGAGATGCGCGAGATATCCACTTTTCAAGTGAGAACGGTTACTACGACTGGTATTTGTCTTCTTTTAAATGTCTTTCTTAGAAGGAGTAGAGACCTGGGTGGGAAGCAAGGTGGAAGTGACCGGAACACACACATAGCGGCCTTGCTTTCCACAGCGAAATGTCTCGCGCGGAAGTGGGTTTCCACCCTAGAATCAAGCAGACGCCCCGAGGGCAACGTGCACTGTGGATTGATTCGGTGTAAAGTTTGGCCAGCGAGAAGTGAATTGATTTTCGGAGAGAACCGACCGTGACGAGTGCGACCCAGGAGCCCCAGATGCCCGAGACAGCAGCAGCCCCAACCGGCAACCTCGAGATCACAGTATCGCGCGCGGAGTTGCTGCGGGAGTTGACCGCCGCGCAGAGCGTTGTGGAGCGGAAGACGACGATTCCGATTCTGTCGAATTTTTTGTTTGAGGCCAGCGACGACAAGCTGACGATCACCGCGACCGATCTCGACCAGAGTCTGCGCACAAGCTGCGCGGCGAAGGTGAAGAAGCCGGGCGCATGCACGATTCCAGCGAAGAAGCTGTACGACTACATCAAACTGCTCCCCGATGGCGATATCTCCATCAAGCTGATGGACAACCACTGGGTGCAGATCCGCGCAGGGCGATCGAACACCAAGATGGTGGGAATGGCTCGCGCGAACTTTCCGCAGGTGCCGGAGTTTCCCGCGAGTGGCGCGGTGAAGATCTCGGTCGCTTCGCTGAGGAACATGGTCTCGAAGACGATCTTCGCCATCTCGAATGAAGAGTCGCGCTACACTCTGAATGGTGCGCTGATGGTGCTGAAGGCGGAGTCGATGGCGATGGTGGCGACCGATGGACACAGGCTCGCGCACATCGAAAAAATGGGAGAGACGCTCGATGGCGTCTCCGGCGAGAAGAAGACGCTGATTCCGCGGAAGGCGTTGAGTGAGTTATCCGGCCTGCTGACGAATACAGACGCGGAGACGCTGGAATTCGCCGATGATGACCAGACACTGTTCTTCCGCGTTGGCGGACGTGTGTTGACGAGCCGGAAGCTGACGGGACAGTTCCCCAACTACGAGGCGGTGCTGCCGCGGGACAACAACAAGTTTGTGATTGTGCGATCAGAGGATCTGATGAGCTCGATCCAGCGCGTGGCGCAGTTTGCGGATGAACGCTCGGGCGCGATCAAGATTCGGCTGGAGCAGAACGAGCTGAAGCTGTCGTCTTCGTCTACTGAATCGGGCGAGTCAGAGGACACGATCGAGACACCGTACAACTACGATCCCCTCGTCGTGGGCTTCAACAGCTCCTACCTGATCGATTTTTTGAAGGCGATCGGGAATACCGGCGAAGTCCGTCTCGAATTCAAAGATGCACAAAGTGCCGGCCAGATGCGGCCCGAGGACGCGAACGAAGATGTGAAGTACCGGTACATCCTGATGCCGATGCGCATCTGATCGTAGCGCTTGCGCTCCGCGAATCCGCCGTGAAGGCTAATGAGTTTTGAAAAAGGTCCAGCTACAAGCTGGACCTTTTCCGTTGTGTCGGCGAGACGGCTCTCATGGCCGATAGTTAGTTTGTTTCAAGTTGCGCAAAGGCACGCTGCAAAACTCCAGCGGAGTACTCCAATGCCTTTTGCTCTTCCGCGTTGAGGTGGAGTTCGAGGGCTGACTCGACTCCCCTGCTCCCGACGATGCAGGGTGTGCTGAGAGCGACATCGTGGAGGCCGTATTGGCCTGTCATAAGGGTCGAGACGAGAAGTACGGAGCGCTCGTCGCGGAGAATAGCCTGGCAGATGCGCATGACACAGGACGCAAGGGCAAAGCAGGTGTTGCCCTTGAGGAGAGCGACCACATGACCGGCGTAGCGCATGGCGATCAGCAGCTCCTCGTGAGAAGGAAGAGTGTCCGCTCCCGGGTAGAGGGCGAGGGGAAGACCGGCGACCTGAGCCGCGCTCCAGACGGCGACGCAGGAATCTCCGTGCTCGCCGATGACGGCTGCGTGAACGGAACGGGGGTCGATGTCGAGCTTCTCCCCGAGGATGTGGCGGAGGCGCTCAGTGTCGAGAAGAGTGCCGGTGCCGACGACTTGTCCGGCGGAGAGGCCGGATTCCTTCTGGACGATATAGGTCAGGACGTCGAGAGGGGTTGTGGCGATGAGAAGAACGCCATTAAAACCTTCGGCCATGAGCTTGGCGACGCAACTGCGCACAATCTTGACGTTATCGTTAAGCATGGCGAGACGCGATCCGGCGAATTTTCCCGGCGCTCCTGCTGTCATGATGACGATTGAGCTCTTCGCTGCATCTTTGTAGGTTCCGGCGAAGACCCTTACGGGACTGCCGAGGGGGACAGACTGCTGGAGGTCCATCGCTTCCCCCTGGACATGGTTTTTGGTATCGCCGATGAGTACGAGCTCGCGGACGAGACGGTTCTGCAGGATGGCGCTGGCGCAGGCGGTTCCAACGTAGCCGCAGCCGATGATGGAGATGCGTGTGTGAGAAGAGGGCATGGATTGTCTTCTTGTCGGTGAAGCGCTAAAAATGGTTACGTTGCAGGGTTATCGTACGATATCTCGATCAGGATTCCATTTTTTATGGAGCGCTGAGATGGAGAGCAGGCAGATGCTACTGTCTCAGTTCGACCTCGGTGGCTCCCTGTCCGCCCTGATTGTGTGGCGGCTCGGTGACGGCGGTTACATGCGGATGATTGCGAAGGTATTCCCGGAGCGTTCGGCGAAGGACGCCCATGCCTGTTCCATGAACGATGCGGATGCGAGGTAGTCCTGCGAGAAAGGCGCGGTCAAGGAACCGCTCGACCTCGTCGTGGGCCTCGTCTGCGGTGCGGCCGATGACATTGATCTCGGAGGGAACGTAGTCGGAGTCACTGGCCGTTGTGGCCACCGTGATGCCTCCGCGTTTACGCGCAGCTTCCAGAGGCGTGATTACTTTAACGGATTCGATCTCTGCAATGTCGTTGATAGCAACACGCATCTTCATCGGGCCAACGGAGACTTCGAAGGTTTTAGCATCGACGACGCGCTCGACACGAGCCTGGCGACCGAGTGATTTCAGTTTGACGAGGTCGCCAACCTTAATGCCTTTCGGGATGTGCGGCTGGGCGTTGGGGTCGTTTTTATCCGCGCGTGTGGTGTGGGCAACGACGGTGGAGTTGAACTGCTCAGAAAACTCGCGGCGGAGGGTAGCGATCCGCCGTTCGGAGTCGCGGGCGATCTTCTGCGCGATGGTTTTGTCGTCGATGGCTTTGACGGTCTCGCGAAGCTGATAGGAAAAGTCTTCGATGAGGGAGTTAAGCTTGGCTTCGAGTTCTTTGGTGCGCGCCTTTTGTTCGACGCGGCCTTCGACCTCGAGGCGAGCGCGTTCTCGTGAGAGCTCGCGCTCCTGTTGCTGCAGTGTCTCCCGCTCAATGGCTGCGGCAGTTAGCTGGTCGTGGAGCTGGTCGAGGAAGGCGCCGATGTCCGCGGCTTGCGTGGTCATCTGGGCCCGGGCGGCAGCGACGATGTCCTTCTGAAGACCAAGGCGCTCGGCGATATTGAGTCCAGCCGAAGCCCCAGGGACGCCGAGGCGCAGCTCATAGGTCGGCGTTAGCGTGAACTGGTCGAAGCCTACGGCGGCGTTGAGGACTCCCGAGTGATTGGCAGCGTAAACCTTCAGCGAAGTGAGGTGCGTGGTGATGCAGCACCAGGATCTCAAATGGAGGAAGTGCTCCGCGATGGCTACAGCAAGTGCAGCGCCCTCTTCGGGATCGGTAGCGGAGCCCAACTCGTCGAGCAGGACGAGGGAGTCGCTGGTTGCCTCGCGGGAGATGCGGTCCAGGTTAACGACATGGGCAGAGAAGCTGGAGAGATTGCGTTCGATGGACTGGGCATCGCCGATGTCCGCAAAGATGGTCTTGAAGAGAGGAAGCATCGCTTCTTCAGCAGGGACGGGAATGCCGGACTGCGCCATGATGGCGACGAGGCCAAGGGTCTTCAAAGAAACAGTCTTGCCGCCAGTGTTGGGCCCGCTGATGATGAGCTGCCGTGCTTCCGGCGGCAGCAGGATAGTCAGGGGGACTGGAGTCTTGGCGGATTCGCCGGCAGCATGCGACTCTGCGGCCATGCGGAGCTGCAGAAGTGGATGGCGAGCGGCAGTGATGGCGAGCTCTGCCGCAAAGGTGGGCCGGGTGCAGTTGAGGTCGTTGGCGAAGCGTGCCCGCGCGAAGTGGGATTCGGCCTCGGCCAGGATAGCCGCGCCAACCTGGATGCCTTCAGCATTTTCTCCGAGAGCACGGGTCATGGCGACGAGGATGCGGTGAATCTCAGATTGTTCTTCATCGAGCAGCCGGACAAGCTCATTGTTCTGCTCAATAGTCTCTAGCGGCTCGACAAATACCGTCTGGCCGGATGAGGAAGAGCCGTGGATAACGCCGGGGACCTTGCGCTTGAACTCGGATTTGACGGGGATGACGAAGCGGTCGCCGCGAATGGTGATCAGGTCATCCTGGGTGCTGCCGCCTTCGGTGAGGTTGCGCAGGGATTTTCGGAGGCTCTCTTCAATGGCACGGTGTTGGCGTTCCATCGCGCGACGGATGCGGCGGAGTTCAGAAGAGGCGTCGTCGTTAAGAGTGCCGTCGGGCTCGATCTTGCCGCGAAGAAGGCGGAGCAGAGGAGCGAGATCGTGATGGAGCAGCGGGGAAGAGAGCTCAGCGATGCTGGGCCAGTCGTAGCGAGTGCCGTTTGGCGGCGGGTTGAGGAGATTGCGCCAGGCGGCTACGTGTTCGACAACCTCGAGCAGGTGAAGAGTTTCGAGGGCCTCAAGGGCAGCGCCATCGATGCGTGCTTTATCGAGCAGATCGGTGGGATCGAAGAGTCCCGTAAAGCTGAAGCTGCCCCCTCTGGCGAGCATGCTACGAATCTCGGCGGTGCGCTGTTGCTGCTGCTCGATCCAGTTGAGGTCGGCGGAGGGTTCAATGGAGAGAATCCAGGCTCGGCCTAGCGGCGAGTTGGTGCGGGAGGCGATGTGATCGCGCAGGCGTGGCCATTCGAGCGCGGCGGCGCTGGATTCGGCGAGCGGCAAGGGGATGGACGGCAATAGTTCTGGTACATTCACGTCTTTTATCGTACCCTCGCAGGGAACCGCCTACTGGGATCGTGCGTAGCAACTGCAGCGCATGTTCCGGCGCCTTGGGTTGTCTGGAGGTGTGAGATGGTCTGTCAGGCTTGTGGGACTCCGGTCGTGGAAACTGTTCATTATTGTTCAAAGTGCGGCGCGCAGGTCGTAATGTCTCAGCCTCAGGCTCCGCAGCCGCCGCCGATGTACGCGGGATATCCGCAGCCGCCGGTGCCATTTTATCTGCCGCGAGTGCAGAGGAACTTGCAGGCGCTGGGGATTCTATGGTGCCTGTTCGGTGTCTATCGGATCGCCAGTGGCCTGATCGGCGTGTTCTTTCTGAGGGCGATGACAACACACAACTTCGGCGATGACTGGATGTTCGGCGGGCGCTGGCACGGCACATTTGCGCCCTCGTGGGTGGGGAGCTTCTGGCCGATCGTGGCGGTTACGACGATCTGCATGGCGGCATTGGCGCTGCTGGCGGGCTATGGGCTGCTGCAGCGCACACCGTGGGGCAGGGTAGTGGCAATCATCGCGGCGATCCTGGCGCTGATCAAAATTCCGTTCGGCACAGCGCTGGGAATCTATACGCTTTGGGTCCTGGGCCCATCCACATCGGGCCTCGAGTATGACTCGATTGCAGACCGAAGCTGAAGCCTGCCTCTGAACTGGATAGACTAGAGGGATGAACTTTCCTGCCACTCGTTTGCGCCGTCTGCGTCGAACAGAAGCGATGCGTTCGCTCGTTCGCGAGACCCATCTTCATCCCGGAGCGCTGATTTATCCACTGTTCGTTTGTCCCGGCGAAGGCATCCGGCGGGAGATCGGGTCGATGCCCGGAGTGTTCAACCTTTCTATCGATGAGGCTGTGAAGGAGGCTGAAGCCTGTGCTGCACTCGGGATCGGCGGCCTGCTGCTGTTTGGTCTACCGGAGGAGAAGGACGAGCTGGCGACCGGCGCGTGGGCCGATTACGGCATCGTTCAGACGGCACTCAAGGAATTAAAGAAGAACCGCCGGTTGGATTCGGTCGTGATAATAGCGGATGTTTGTCTGTGCGAGTACACATCGCACGGTCACTGTGGTGTGGTCGCACGGGACGGCGATCATTTCGAGATCGAAAATGATTCGAGTGTGCTGCTGCTCGCGAAGACCGCGGCATCCCTCGCCAAGGCTGGCGCGGACATTGTTGCTCCTTCCGACATGATGGATGGCCGGGTGGAAGCGATTCGTGCGGCACTCGACGCGGGTGGGATGGAGCAGACGCCAGTACTTAGCTACGCCTCGAAGTTTGCTTCGGCGTTCTACGGACCATTTCGCGAGGCGGCGGATTCCGCTCCGCAGTTTGGCGATCGTCGCAGCTATCAGATGGATGGCGCAAATCTTCGCGAGGCGATGCGCGAGATTGATCAGGACCTTGCGGAGGGCGCAGACATGGTGCTGATGAAGCCCGCGATGCCGTATCTCGACGTAATTCGCGCGGCGCGAGAACGCTACGACGTGCCGATGGGAGCGTACCAGGTCTCCGGCGAATACTCGATGCTGCAGGCAGCGTTCGCGCGAGGGTGGTTGGAGCCGCAGCGAGCCATGATGGAGTCGCTTCTGGGGATTCGGCGCGCAGGAGCGGACTTTATCGTCACCTATTTTGCTAAAGATGCAGCGAAGGTGCTGAGCTAACCCAATGGCGCGAATTGCGATAGTTGGTGTGGGTGCGATTGGCGGAGTGACGGCTGCCCTGTTGCAGCAATCGGGTCATGAGCTGCTGTTGTGTACGCGACGCCCGATGCCAGCACTCTCAGTCGAAACGCCGGACGGCCTGATTCGTGTGGACGCGGCGTTCGTGACGGATTCCGCTGACGCGTTCGATGTCGATTGGGTGCTGGTCGCAACCAAGGCCTACGACGTCGCCGGTGCTGCGAAGTGGCTGGAGCGGCTCTGCGCGAAAGGTGCGCCGGTAGCCGTGTTGCAGAATGGCGTGGAGCATCGCGAGCGGTTTGCGCCTTACATGGCGATGGAGTGGATTCTGCCGGTCATGGTGGACTGTCCTGCGGAGCGGCAGGCCGCGGACAGGATTCGGCAGCGCGGAGTGATGCACTTGAAGGTTCCGGAGAGTGCCCTCGGCCGTGATTTCGTTGGACTATTTGCCGGTAGCCCCGCAGATGCTTCCACTGTGCCGGACTTTCTCAGCGTGGTCTGGCGAAAGCTCTGCTACAACTCGGCTGGCGTATTGTCGGCGCTTACGATGCAACCCAATGGCGTAGTACGGGGCGAGGCAATGGGAGAGGCCGCTCTTCAGATTATTCGTGAATGTGCCGTCGTGGCGCGGGCCGAAGGAGCTCAGTTGGAAGAGAATATCGCTGAGACGATCCTGCTGGCACAGCGCGCCGCTCCTGCGGATGGAATCAACTCGATGTTGGCGGATCGGCAGGCGGGAAGACCGGTAGAGATCGACGCCCGCAACGGCGTCATCGTGCGCCTGGGGAGGAAACATAGGATTCCCACCCCGGCAAACGAGATGGCGGTCGCATTGATGGAAGCGATGGTGAATCCGAAGTAGAGAACCCAGCCGCCTTTTGCATACCTCACAGGCATTTCATCCGTGGATCGGTGAGGGCTCGATGGGGACAGAATCGAAAAAAGAAGTGGTGAATCGAATAAGATGGTAGTTGCTGGCTTTAAATTGTCCCCTCACATGGAGTGTTTCCCTTGGCAGATACGATCTTTGATGTAGTTGTGGTCGGCGGCGGCCCCGCCGGATATACCTGCGCGATCCGCGCCTCGCAATATGGCCTCAAGGCTGCCTTGATCGATGCGAACGATCGCCTGGGCGGGACCTGCCTCCTCTGGGGCTGCATCCCCACGAAAGCGATGCTCTTCACTGCCGAGCTGTGGGACCACCTGAAGCACGCCGATCGTTATGGCATCGACGGCGTAACGCCGACCCTCAACTGGAAGGGCGTTCTGGCGCGCAAAGACGACGTCATCTCGCGGCACGTCAAAGGCCTCGACTTCCTGATGAAGAAGAACAAGATCACTACCTTCAAGGGCTTTGGCAAATTGACCGGCGCAGCGAAGGACGGGGTCTTTACGGTAGACGTGAAGCTGGCCGACGGAAGCCCGGCGACTGTCCAGGCGAAGAAGGTAGTTCTCGCGACCGGTTCCGACGCGCGCGTTCTGCCGGGCTACAAGCCGGATGACACTATCCTGACAAACTTCGAGATCCTGAAGATCGCCGAAGCGCCGAAGTCGCTTGTCGTTATCGGCTCAGGTGCGGTTGGCGTCGAGTTCGCCTCCATCTTCAAGAGCTTCGGTGCCGAAGTGACCGTGCTGGAAGTATTGCCGCGCGTTGTGCCTGTCGAAGACGAAGAGATCAGCAAGGAGCTGCTGCGTCAGTTCAAAAAGCGCGGCATCGATGTGAGCCTGTCGATCAAAGATACGAAGATCGAGAAGAATAAAGACGGCGCGCTCGTCACCTGGACCGACTCGAACGGCAAGCCGCAGTCCAAGCAGGCCGAAAAGGTATTGATGGCCGTTGGCCGCGCACCCCGCACCGAGGGCATCGGACTCGAGACGACGAACATCAAGCCCGAACGCGGTTTCGTGATGACGAACGAGTGGATGGAGACCACCGAGCCCGGCATCTACGCAATCGGCGACATCGTCGGTGGACTGCCGCAGTTGGCTCACGTCGGTTCGATGGCCGGCCTTGTCGTAGCGGCAAAGCTGGCCGGCAAATACGCCAAGCCAGTCAACCGCACCCGCATCCCAGGCTGCACTTACTGCGACCCGCAGATTGCCAGCGTAGGCCTCACAGAGGCGCAGGCGAAGGAGAAGGGCTTCGAAGTGAAGGTCGGCAAGTTCCCCTTTGTCGGCAACTCGAAGGCGACAATCCTCGACGCGCACGACGGCTTCGTCAAAGTCGTCTCCGACGCGAAGCACGGCGAAATCCTCGGTGTTCACATCATCGGCCCGTATGCAACAGAGATCATCGCGGAAGCCGTGACTGCGATTGAGCTCGAAGCAACGGTCGAAGCAATGATGTTCACCATCCACGCCCACCCAACCGTTGCCGAAGCGCTGCTCGACGGCTTCTCAAGCGTCGAGGGTCTGGCGGTGAACGTCTAAGGAAGAAGGACATCCATGCATCTCGCAGGAGCTATACTTTCTTCATGAGTAACGAGTTCACTGCCGTTATCGAGCGCGACGGGGAATGGTTCATCGGTTGGTCGCCAGAGATACCAGGAGCCAACGGACAGGGACATTCTCTCGAAGAGTGTCGCGAGAACCTGGCGCAGGCGATAGCTCTCATCCTCGAGGACAGACGTGAGGACGGCTTGCGTGGTGTGCCGCCGGACGCCATCCGTGATGTGGTGCGTGTGGCGTGAAGCGCGATGCTCTCCTCCGTCATCTGCGAATACACGGTTGTTATTTGAAGCGAGAGGGTGGTGCGCATTCTCTTTGGACGAATCCTGCCACTGGACAAACCGAGGCTGTACCGCGCCACACAGAAATCTCGGACATCCTGGGTAGAAAGATCTGCCGCGGCCTTTCAATTCCCGAGTTCGGCCGCGAAGGCCGCTAATGCACATAAACCTTATCCATCTCGGCAGAGTTCCTTACGCAGAGGCCATGGCCATCCAGCAAGAGGTCGTTGCTGCACGCAAGCAAGACCTCATCGGCGACACGCTGCTCCTGCTTGAACATCCGCCGGTGTTAACGCTCGGCCGCAACGCGCACCGTTCGAATATCTTGGCCAGCGACGAATTGCTCGCACAACGCGGAGTGGAATTACATGAGGTCAATCGCGGCGGGGACGTCACGTACCACGGCCCCGGCCAACTCGTCGGCTACCCGATCCTCGATCTACGCGGAGACCTTCCCGGTAAAAAGGGTCCCCATCTCGGTCCGGTGGACTACATCCGCATGCTTGAAGAAGCGCTAATCCGCACCTGCGCGGACTTCGGCGTGATGGCTCAGCGCATCTGCAAGCTCACCGGAGTCTGGACCATAGCCGGAGGCAGCATTCGCGAGAAGAAGATCGCCGCCATCGGAGTGCATGTCTCGCAAGGAGTCACCTCGCATGGGTTCGCACTGAACGTGACGACCGATCTGCGCGACTTCGATTGGATCATCCCCTGCGGCATCACCGACCGTGGCGTGACAAGCCTCGAGCTCGAAGCCAACTCCGACCGCCAGCCAACGATGGAGTTCGCGATGAACGCCACAGCGCGAAACTTCGGCCGCGTCTTCGAGCGGCAAATGCTCTGGTGCGAATCCGTGGACCAGCTTCTCGCCGCCCGCGTCTGAAGAGTCCGAGCCGCGTTCGCTTACCGGACGCTTCGGGCCGGAAAGCATCAGCCCGCCGTATAATCCCATAGGGTAGGTTCCACGGCGCACCCGGCTGAATAAGCGGGTTTTAGCCGTCCGTATCTGGAATTTTGAGGGAGAAGAAGTTCATGCCGACCGACGTAGTCATGCCCCAGATGGGCGAATCCATCACTGAGGGAACCATCACCAAGTGGCTCAAGAAGCCGGGCGACAACATCCAGCGCGACGAGCCGCTCTTCGAAATCTCCACTGATAAGGTGGACGCCGAGATTCCGTCCCCCGTAGCCGGAACCCTGAAAGAGATCAGGATCGGCGAGGGCACAACCGTGCAGATCAACACGGTCGTCGCAGTAATCGAAGGTGCTGGCTCTGCCGCTTCGTCTCCGGCAAAGACGGAAACGGCCGCAACTCCCGCGCTCGATAGCGTCACTCCTGCAGCAGTGGACAAGCCCGAAGCTACCCAGGGCAATCCCGCCCAGGCGGAAGTCGCGGCAGCTGGCACAAAGATTGAAGCCAGCGGAGCAACCGACGTCCTGATGCCGCAGATGGGCGAGTCCATCACCGAGGGAACGATCACCAAGTGGCTCAAGAAGGTCGGCGACACCGTCCAGCGCGACGAACCCATCTTCGAGATCTCCACCGATAAGGTAGATGCCGAAATTCCTTCGCCCGTCGCCGGCGTTCTCTCCGAGATTAAGGTTCCCGAGGGCTCGACCGTTCAGATCAACACCGTAGTCGCCGTCATCGGCGGAGCCGCGGGAAAACCCACAGCGCCAGTTGCCCCTGCTTCCGCAAAGGCTGCTTCGGCTGCAGCCCCAGCTCCTGCTGCCCCTTCAGCTTCCGCCTCGGAAGGGGAGCGGGTACGCTCTTCGCCTCTGGTCCGCAAGATTGCGAAGGACAACAATGTCGATCTCGCCGAAGTCCCGGGTACCGGCGCTTCAGGCAGGATCACCAAGTCGGACATCGTGGGTCATCTCGAACAGGGTACGAAACCTGCGCCGCCCACGCCCGTTGCTTCCGCAGCACCGCAACCGGCTGCCGCGAAGCCTGCGCCAGCACCAGCCGTTGCGCCGTTACCCGGCGAGCTCGTCCCCATGTCGAAGATGCGCGCCATCATCGCAAAGCGCATGGTCGAATCCAAGCACACCAGCCCACACGTCCACACCGTCTTCAAGGTGGACATGACCCGCATCGTCAAGCTTCGCGAGAAGGAAAAGTCGAAGTACGAGCAGCGCAACGGCGTCAAGCTAACCTACATGCCGTTCATCACGCGCGCTGCGATCGTCGCGCTGCGCAAGCACCCCATCGTCAACGGCTCAGTCGAAGGCGACGCCATCCGCTACAACAAGAACATCAACATCGGCATCGCCGTTGCGCTCGACTGGGGCCTCATCGTCCCTGTCATCAAGCAGGCTGAAGAGAAGAACTTCCTCGGCATCGCCCGCTCCATCGTCGACGTAGCCGACCGCGCCCGCAACAAGAAGCTAGCTCCAGACGAGATCTCCGGTGGCACCTTCACTCTCACCAACTCGGGCATCTTCGGCGAGCAGTTCGGAACCCCCATCATCAACCAGCCGCAGAGCGCCATCCTCGGCATCGGCGGCCTCAACAAAGAGCCAGAAGTCATCACCGACAAAGACGGGAACGACTTCATCGGCATCCGCTCTATCCAGCGCTTCACCCTCGGCTTCGATCACCGCATCGTCGACGGGGCTGATGCAGGCAAGTTCATGTCGGACTTCAAAGCCTACCTCGAGAACTGGAACGAAGACATCGGCTAACTCACTAACGAAAGTAGATCTTCAAAAATGGCGGCCTCTTCGGAGGCCGCTATTGTTTTGCCTCGCAACGAAAAACCCTACAGCAGTGCCTTCGCCTGCAAAACCAGCTTCACTGCTTCGTCCGCAGTCGTTCCTACAGCCGAAAGATGCCCCATCTTCCGCCCTTTCCGCGGACGGTGCTTCTCATACAGATGAAGCCGCACGCCAGGCACTCCAAGCGCTGCATCAAACTGCGGCACCTTCGCCGAGCCATCCGCCTCAAGCCAAACCTCGCCCAGCAGATTCACAATCGCCGTAGGCTGCACAACCTCCACACCGCCCAGAGGCAGATCGCAAACTGCCCGCACAAGCTGCTCAAACTGACTGGTCACACAAGCCCGTTCGCTGGCGTGATAGCTGTTATGCGGTCGCGGAGCCAGCTCATTCACCAGCAGCTCTCCATCCTTCGTGCAAAACATCTCGACCGCTAAAATGCCCTCGAGTTGAAATGTATCGGCAATCGCCGCCGCTATCTCACGCGCGCCCTGCTCCATCTCCGCCGGAATCGGCGCGGGAATCACGCTCCACGCCAGAATCTGTTCCTCATGATGATTCAACGCCGGCGGATAAACCTTCACCTCGCCATTAGGAGCTCGCGCCACCAGCACCGAGATCTCCCGCTCAAGATCGATAGCCTTCTCAGCGACACCTGCCCGTTCCCCCAAAGCCTCCCACGCCCCGCGAAGCTCGTCTTCAATCGCAACACCTTTGCGAAACCCAACCTTGCCCTGCCCGCGACCATCGTAACCACCAGTAGCGCTCTTGCAGAAGCATCTTCCGCCCAGTGCAGCCACAGCATCGCGCAACTCATCCAGCGATCGCACCGCGCGATACTCCCCAACCGGAAACCCATTTCGCCGCAGCCAGTCCTTTTGCTCAATCCGATCCTGAATCACCGCCAGCATCGCGCCACTCGGCCTTACCGGAGCATAGCTAGCCGCTGCCTCCATACTCTGCGGAGAAATCTGTTCAATCTCCAGCGTCACCACATCGCATCCACGCGCAAGATTCGCCGCCTCTCGCGAATCATCCCATCCGGCCTCGATGCATCCATCCACCACAAACCGCGCAGGGCATGCAGGGTCCGGATCCAGCACCAATATTCGATAACCCATCGCACGAGCAGCCATCGCCGTCATCCGGCCCAACTGTCCCCCACCAAAAATCCCGATCGTTGCGCCAGGCAGAATGGATCGTGCCTGTGAAGAAACAGAGCTCACGCGTCAACCTCTTCTTCGCCCACAACCTGCTGGAGCACCTCATCCCGCCGCGTCTCGCGCCAGGCCATTAATCTCTTCTGCAGCGAAGAATCCGTCGTAGCAAGAATCCCAGCCGCGAGCAAACCAGCGTTCATCGCGCCAGCCGCGCCAATCGCCAGCGTTCCGACTGGAACGCCCTTCGGCATCTGCACAATGCTCAGCAGCGAATCCATCCCTTGCAGCGCCGTCGCCGGAATCGGCACACCCAGCACCGGCACTACCGTCTTCGCCGCAATCATTCCCGGCAGATGTGCTGCTCCACCGGCGCCCGCAATAATCACCCGCAGCCCGCGCCCCACAGCCGCATCTGCATACTCAAACAACAAATCCGGCGTCCGGTGCGCCGACACCACTCGCACCTCGTGCGCAATCCCAAACTCTCGCAGCACCTCAACAGCGCCGCGCATCACCGCATAATCATTGCGGCTCCCCATCACAACTCCAACCAAAATACTCCCTGGCGACACGGCGTCCATAGCCCCGATTATAGACGCCGCGCCCACCGGACACATCACGAACGGTTCGCCCACAGGCTAGCATTGAGGCACATCACGACTCCGTCAATCACCGTGCTCAATCCGGCGCTGAACTTGTCCGCATCGGCAATATGTTTCTCCGTCACCGCATCCGTAATCTTGATCGCCGCACCGACAATCTCCACCGCGGCCTTCTTCTTCTGCTCGCCGCTCTTCGCTCCGAACATTGCCTCAGTCCCCTCCACCACTCCGGGAATCAACGTAATCGTCCGCAGAAAAACCTTCAGAAAATTCATCATGCCTCCTCTTTCTGTTCCCCTCTATCGCCGAAAGTAATCAATCGCCAGATGGAAGACCGTCAGCAAGCCACCCATGGCTCCAACCAGCCCCTTCACTCGCTGCACGCTCTGTTCATGCTTCTCCACGCGCTCTTCAAGTCGCGTCAATCGCCCCGGCTGCCCATTCCCCAACAACTGAGTCATCTGATTCTTCAAAACACTCAAATCCGCCAAGACCTGCCCTTCAAACTCCGTCATCTCATCCTCACTCCTCTGCCTGCGTTGTTAACTCACGGGTAGGTCAGTAAACACCGCACTGGAAAACCGCGAATACAACGGAGTCGTCGACCCGTCATACATCCGCATGTAGTAGTGCTCCACCTGCCCCTCTCGCGGAATCGAAAAACTCCGCACTGGACTCCGCAGCACCAGGTCCTGGTCCACCCCCGGCCCAAAATCTCCATCACGCCGCCGCACCTCAAACCCACCGCCTGCAGGCGGAGCCATTCCAGCATCCACCTGCAGCGCGGTCCCCGTTGCACTCACCACCTGCAACTGCTGCAGGTTCGCAAGCACGTTGCCAGGCGCTGTCAACGCCGTCTCCGGAAGCAGCGCATCCGCGGCAATCGCCTCGGACAACGTCAGCCCCAAACCCTCTGCCCAATCATTCGCGAACGCAATCCTGTACGTCAGCCCCTCAGGACAGGTCATTCCATCCACAATCTCAACGCGACGCACGATCACACTCGTCGTCTGCCCACCGCTCGTCAGAGCCAGCACATCCCCCGGCCAAATATCCGCCGGATTCACCGCCTCGTAGCTTCCCGAAACCGCCGCCGCACGGCTCGCCGAAAAACTCAGCACCGCCAGAGCCGCACTCTCACAATCCATGGAGCTCCGTGCCGCCGGCTTCAATACCTTCCCGAGCCACTGCGCTGTTCCCGGCACGCCACCCGCAGCCTCTGCCGCAACGCTCGCCGCATTCTCCAGCCGCGCCACAGCCCTCTGCCGAGTTCGATACAGTACAGTTACAAGTTCTCCCGCAACCGGAACCCTCCCCGCAAAAAACGTAACCTTTCCGGCAGCAGAAACTGTGCAGTCTACACCTTCACCCGCGACGCCAACCAATCGCGTCATCTTTATGCCGCTCGGCAAAGTACTCACCACCCAGGCCGAACCCGTCTGCGTCACCCTGCAATATCCCATCGATCCAAACAGTTGCACGCTATTCACCGCAACAAAGCTGCAACTGGCCGGCGAGCTAACCACACTTCCGTCATAAAGCACTATCGCCGGAGTGTTCGAAGCCGTACCCAGGTCCTGCAGCTCAAACACCACGCTCATCGGTGCCGCAACCCCTCCTCCACCAAACGACTCGACCGCACCGTTCACCATGGCATAGTAAGCCTGCAACACGCGCTGCATCTCCACGCAGTGCAGCCGGATGCGAAGCGTATACGTATGCCCGCTGAGCATCGTAAAGACCGTCCCCACCTCAGTCCCACTCACAAATGGAACTACAACAGTCGCCCCGCCACTCTGCCGAACGTTATAACCCACAAAGCAATTAGCACTCTGCGTAGCCCCGGAGTACAAGCCACAAACCACGCCAGCACTCGCCCCGCCCAACTGCAAGCCTCCGGCCTCAATCACCAGCGCCCCGCCCAGCTCCAGCGCATCGATCGCTGTCAGCGTAGTCTGGCCATCCAATCCATTGCCGCCCGTCATGGTCAACCCAGCCGCACTCAATCCGAGATGCGATCCAGGATCCGTAACCTGCCAGAGCTGCGTATCAATCACACTCTCGTTGAAGCTGTCCGACAAAAACTGCGCGGAGTTCGCCGTCTTCTTCGGCCGAAACGGATCCTCCGACAACTGAAACACCGTAGTAGTCCCGTCGCCCGCAAACGTCTCCGTCACATAAGCCGCAGGCTCCATCTCCCCGCTCACCGTCACATCATTCGCCAGCTCCTTCACCGACGAAGTCTTCAAAGCCGCAACCTGCAACGTCCCATCGCCATCGCTCAAGGCATGCGTCACAGTTCCCGCAGGCTGAAGGCTCAATGCCCCACCCACCACGCGGTAAGCCGCATAAGTAGCACTAGCCATATCCCCCGCGTTAGTCGACCACGGCTTCGTCTGCGCCGGCTCAAACACACCTATCGGCAACCCATTCATCACACCCGCTGTCGTAAACAATCCAGCATCTACGCGATTGGTCAGCGTCGTCAGCAGCTGCCCTCCACTCTGCCCCAACCCCGCGCCGCTCAGCGGAACCGTCTGCTTATCCAGCAGCCACTCATCGCTCACCGCGCTGAACGCATAGCGATATACCGCGCCCTTCAAGCCCACCCCTGCATACACAGCCTTGGGATCAGTCGCGACATACCCCGTAAACAAAACCGTCCCATTCGCCGCAGTTACCACAATCCGCCCGCGTCGCACCGGCACAGCGAACCCGGCATCGCTCACATCGAGCATCCCGCTGCAGACGGAAGGCGCATTCAACGACCGCGCTATCTTCACCGGACCATCCGCGCACATGGCAGCGCTATAGTCCACCGCTCCTGCGCCATCCAGATTGTCGATCGTCACCTTCACTGCGCCACCGCCTCATCGATCGGGCCAAGTCCGCGCATCGCCCGCACCTCATTCACCGTCAAAACCCCAGCTCCCAACAAAGTCGTCTGAATCTGCAGCTCCTCCATCTCGTCCCGGCTCTCCAGGTCGTTGAAGCAGAACTCAAACTCCCGCCATCCCAGCTTCTTCGCAAACAGATCGCGCGTAATATGCTCCGCCAGCAGCTTCGCCACCGGAAACACCGTTCTTCCAGGCCCAGGATCGCATCGCAGCAGTTGACCATCCCGACAAATCGGGCCCGGCTCTGGCGTATGCACCCGGCGTGAAGGTTTATGAGCTGGAACAGATCTTTCCGCCCAGCGCAGCCTGTTACGAGCTCGAAGAGAGATCGAGCCCCTCCGTCTCCAGCTTCTAGGCTGAAAAATCATCGCGATGAAGGGGCGCGGCTTCAAAGGGTGTTGAAAAAAAGCCGCTGTTTTGAAAGGGCGCGGCTTCAGCCGCGCCATAAGCTCAACCGCATTCAATGCGGCTTCAGCCGCTGAGGGAATATTTCCGGAACAAGCGAGACTTTCCAGAGCCTGCCCTGAGCAAAGCCGAATGGTCGCCATAATGCGCTTCAGAGGGTTCTAAAAAAACACTGTTTTGAAAGGGCGCGGCTTCAGCCGCGCCGTAAGCCAACCGCATTCAATGCGGCTTCAGCCGCTGAGGGAATATTTCAGGAACAAGCAAGACTTTTCCAGAGCCTGCCCTAAGCGAAGCCGAATGGTCGCCGTAATGCGCTTCAGAGGGTTCTAAAAAAATCACCGTTTTGAAAGGGCGCGGCTTCAGCCGCGCCGTAAGCCCAACCCATTCAATGCGGCTTCAGCCGCTGAGGTAATATTTCCGGAACAAGCGAGATTCTTTCAGCTCTCCCTCATTAGCAATACAACCGCTCAAGCTTCTCCGGCTCGCGCACCACCATCTGGTCCCCCTCCTGCTCCACCAGATCCTCCCGCCGGAACCTTGCGAGCAGCCGCGTTACGGTCTCCCGTGAGAGCCCCGCCATACTTCCAAGCTCGTCATGCGTCAAAGGCATGCGAAACGTCATCGCTTCTCCAGCGCTGCTCCCCATCCGTCCCCAATCCAGCAGCACACTGGCCAGCTTCCCCGCGGCCGAGCTCGACAACGCCAGCCGGCGGGCGCTCAACAGCGCTCCTTCATACTCGGAGACCACTGATTTCACCGTGTTCCGGCTCACCTCCCGGAAACGTTCCATGAATTCGAGAAACTCCACCCGCCCAATCGCCTTCACCTCGCATGTCTCCAGCGCCTCCGCAGAGACCTTATGACTCGTCCCTTTCATCGCCGCCGCCAGCCCGAGCACATCTCCAGGACCCGCTATCCGCAAAAGGAGCAATCGGCCTTCCGGTGAGGACGCCGTCAGCTTGATCCTTCCCCGGCAGACCACATACACTCGCTCCGCGGCAAATCCTTCGTTCAGCACTATCTCTCCCGCCACGAACCGTACATGGCGCCCCACTGCCTGCAGCTCGACCAACGCATCAGTGGGCAAACTGCAGAAGCAGTCCGTCTCGCGTACCACGCACGTCAGGCAGTTCCGTCCCGCTGGCATCTGTTGTCTCCTGAGACACATCCTACGCTGACGGAGTCAGAAAGGTAGCGCCGGAGCATGGATCGACTCGCAGACAAGAGGCTCCTGAAGGAAACCATCGTTTTGAAAGGGCGCGGCTTCAGCAGCGCTGTAAGCTCAATCGATGCAATGCGGCTTTAGCCGCTGAGGGAATATCTCAGGAAAGGCAGGACTTTTCAGCCCCCTCGTAAGTAATAGAAAGTGTCATCCTGAGCGGGTGAGCAGACTTTCAGAAATACTTGATTACATTACATATAAATAGCCGTGATTTGACTGTGTAGGAATTGTGCAGACGATTTCCCTATTTCTGTACATTTCTTGAACAAGAGGCACTACTCTGGCGGGACGATTCATAGGTTTAGAGACTTTCTGGCTTTACACTTCGCAACCGCCATCTTCACTCCAGCACTCGTTTTGGGTATTCCTTGACTGGTTGCAGATCGCCGTCAACGATTCTGTCGTAGAAAATACCAAGCCGCAACAGAAGTGAAAGCTCGATAGAAACCATCGTGTCGTCGTCAAATGAGATACACACGGCGAAGTCATTCATATCTGGATCAGGCGGGCCTTGTATAACCATCTGACGGATGCGCTTGCCAGCAGCCTCCTCGATGACAACCTGGGCCTGTCTCCATTCCGGCTCGTTGTTATTCGTTTTCAAGCTCACGGTTTCTCCCCTTCAGTGCTCCCCGGCTCTAAGAGAAGAGGCGGATGCGATTGTGGAAGCGAGGCATGTTTTTTCTTCTGTCGGACCGGCCTGTCGTTCTCATCCAACTCTGTGCGGGATAGCACATCGACTCTCTTCTCAAATACAGAGAAGGAGGTACGTAAGCCATAGGTAAGGCAGTATATCGAGTAGACCTCTGGATTCCAGATTTTCCCTGCTTCCATGTCACGCACAAACTCCACAGTAAGATGGGCGCGATTGGCTACCTGCTTTCTCGTCAGGCCCTTCGTTCGTCGGATGTGTCCTGCCATGATGCTCAACGCAGCGATGTGGCGGAGGTGCCGTTCAGGATCAATAGGTATCTGATTCAGTTGCGCTGCCAACTGTTCGCGGGAAAGTCCACGTTCTTCACGAGCTCGTCTGAGCACATGGCCGAGGCGCTTGTAGAACTCTTCTCTAGTTAGCAATGCCATCGTGTTGATCCCTCCATATCGGCCTGAGCAGCGAGTGCGTCGAACTGCTGTTGCGCGAAAAACCGCAACCCTGCGTAAAGGTTCTTTACGAGTTTGCGGTCGTTCTTGAAAGGCACTGATTTGTCAGAGATGAGGTCGATACCTTCGCTCTTAGCCCAGGTGTAGGCGGCCCGCCGCATCAATTGCGCTGCACGTACTCCACTGAGGCCGTGTATTGCTCCGACATTGCGCTGTGATTGGTGGGAGTGAACGAACTCGACCAACATTTCGTAGGCACGAGCAAATCTTCGACGACCCTCGCGTGTAGGCTTTTTGTTGCCGAATGAGTTGAACCACAATGGCGGTGTCTGCCGAGGAAGCAGGTCTGCGTACTTGGCCCGAATGACCGTCATGGGAGAGGGACTAGGAGGGACCCGGCGCGCAGCAAGGCGGGAATGCCGCCTCCAGTGCCGGTAGGCCCGTTGCCTGATCCACTCCACTACATCTTTGTCAGACAGGGGTGTCGGCACTCGCAGGCCACACGCAATGGCCCATCGTTCTGCCAGAACTCGCGGATTAATGGCGAGAGCTTTGGCAAGCTGATAGAAGTCGCGCTCCAGCAAATGAGCCTTGCCAGCAATATATCGAGCGAGATAGCGCTCTGTGACATCGCCCAGCCTCTTGCTCAGTTCTTCATGAGAGATGTCGCCGCGTAGCATCTCGATCTGGATCAGCAGGTGATGGCGAAAGTCCCATCTCATGGCAGACCTCCAAAAGGGGATCTATTTAGAAACAAGGATTTGCGTGGGCGCACAAGGGTGCGTCATCGCGGCTATAGTTGAAGCAAGGCTCTAAACTTCAAGGATCATAACACAAAACTCTTGAACAATTCAATAGTTAATATGAATGATGTTGGAAATTTAAAAGACTGGATTTCCCAAGCCGCGGCAGCTCGCATCCGAGGTGTCTCTCAGGAAAGGATTCGCCAATTGGTTAATGCAGGTCGGCTTCAAAGCATTGATGTGGCAGGCCGAAAGTTGGTGCGTCAGTCGGAAGTGGAGGCTTTTGTTCCGATGCCGGAGGGAAGGCCGCTAAAAAGAACCGCTAAAAAGAAAGCGTCTGCAAAGAAAAAGGCCGGATCAAAGAAGTTCGGGGCAAAGAAAAAGACCGACTGAACTCCATATAGCGATAGCCGAGGTCCGACAATACTCTTTGGAACTCGTTTGCTCTTTGGATTCATAAACAATGAGCGTTTGTGTTCTTTCTCCTACCTGCCCCGGAATAACTGGCTGATTTTTGCCCAACCGTTAGGTCCGTGTGTCAAAGCTGCCGAAGGCACCGCGTAGCGGCTGCGGCCTTGACACGCGGCCAGGTTGGGCTACGCTCCCCATCATTCGGGGCAGATAGATTAGAGGCTGTGTTCCATGCCGATACCGTGTTCGATGACCGGCGAGATCTCCGGCTGCGGCGCGATGGCTTGCTCCGGCTTTATCGCTGGCATGTGGGCGCTCTCGTGGGACACGTCATGCCCTAACGCTTCAGGTAGCCTCGCGCGGTCGTTGGTGTATACCTGCGCGTCTTCCGCCCCGCGCGAGACGGCGACGTAAGCCATGCGGCTGTTGAGCAGGTCTTTTGCAGCCAGTTCCGTATCGACATGAATCAACACACGCTCGGCGGTCTGCCCCTGGCTGGAATGGCTCGTCACCGCGTAGCCGTGATCGAGATGGGGATGCTCACGCGGATCAAGCTGCACGTCGCGGCCAACGTCCATCTTCAAACGCATCAGCCCATCCTGGCCGATGGCTTCGACCGTCCCTAATTCGCGGTTGGCAACCTTCAAATCATTTGCTGGCGCAGTGAACTGAGCGCGGTCGCCCACGGCGAAGCTGCGCGGCTCTTCCCGATACACGGAGACACCCTGCTGACGGCGTGGATCATAGGTCAGCTCTGAGCCATCAGCCCGCACCACCGTCAACAGGTTCTTGTCAACGTCAACGCTTTTGATCCGCGCGTATTCGCCACGCTCGATGCCGGTCTCTTTCGACGCGCGCGCATAGCGCACTACATCGTTGAACTCGTACCGCGCGGCCCATGTACGCTCCGGCCCAGTGAGGTCCTGGCGCGGCACAAGTGTTTGAATGCGATGTTCGTCTTTACTAACTGAGTCGCGCTCCTGCATCTCTGCATGGATACGCTCATTGATTTCCACGCGGGAACGGTTGTTGGGCGAGACGACAAGCGTACCCTCCGGCGACTTCGCGTATTCCTTCGCTATTGCACCGATGCGTTCCTCGCGGCTTGCAATCTCATGGACGCGACCCTGCCGCTCCAAGCCTTGCACGGCCTCGCGCACCTCGCAAGCTGTTCGACCACCTGTTTCAGCTCCGGGTTTTTCTGCCGGACGATCTCTTCGAGCTTCACCGTTTTCATACCCGCGTCCTGAAGCTGCGCGAAGGGACGCCCGGCCTCGATTGCCTCGTGCTGTCTCCGGTCGCCCACCAGCAACACACGGTCATTGGGATGCAGACGATTCGCAAACTCGTGCATCTGTCGGGTGGATGCAAGCGAGGATTCATCGAGCACATACAGACGGCGTTCTCCAGTATCCGGCTTTTCTCCACGCGCAAGATGCTTTTGCAGCGTCGATGTTTCCATACCGGCATCGGCCAGCTTTTGCGCCGCGCGGGACGTGGGCGCGAAGCCTTCAACCTTGTACCCTTGCGCCTCCGCGCCTTCACGGATGACGGCCAGCGCCGTTGTCTTGCCCGCGCCAGCAATTCCATCCAATCCCACTATCTTTTCGCGGGAGAGAAAAACATCATTGACTACCTGACGCTGCGAAGCATTTAGCTCCGGGTGGCGGTCTTCCGTCGCAATCCGAATCTGCGGAGAGACAAGCATCGGGTCACTTATTCCGCGCTGATTGCCTTCCTGCATCCGTGCGACGATCTCGCGTTCCATGCGAAGCATTGCGGCGGTGGTGTACTGCTGTCCCGCGCCGCCATGATTGACTGTGCGGAACTCGCCTCGCGCGGCCCGCTGCTCGAACTCCTGCCGGACGTGGGCATACGTTGTTTCGCCCATGCCGCGATTGAGCGCCGCTTCCAGAATGTCGCGCCGGTCCAGCACAGCCGAACGCTCGAAGAGATGATCGCGGGCATAGGTGACAGCCTTCATCACCCACCGGATCGTCATTTCGCTGTGCGGCATCCCGGCCCCTACGGAGCTGGCGGCATAGGTCGTAAGGTAGACCTTTTGCAGCGGGTCGAGCGTCCAGTAGAGCCAAGCCGAAGCCGGGAAGATGAGCACCAGCGGCCCGACCGCAAGCCAGAAAAGGAACCAGAACAGCCGTCCCGTCCGGCTTGGAAAACGCATGGGGCGGCTCACTGCTTGCCCCCGTCCGGTCCCTCCTGGGACAGAAACTCAGCGAGAAGTTTCCGGGCGTCGGTAAGCTTCCGCAGGTTGGCCTGGTCACGGATTTTGATCACGGAATCGGGTAGCAGATGCTTGCCTTCGGCGTTCGCCTGGGCCGTCGCGTGAAAGAGATTCAAGAGCATGTAGCGCAGCGCCGAGACCTCGGCTAGTACCAGCTCGGTAGGTCTGCCGGACGTTCCCGCGCGGCTTTCAGGGCCAGCTCACGCAGCCACTCGGCCAAGGTTTTCCCCGAGCCTTCGGCGGCGGTTTCTACCTCGGCCAGCTCTTCCTGCGTGACTCTGGTTGCGATGGTTTTGGCACGGAGAACCGAACGCGCTTCACTGGTTGGTGAGGCTGGAGACTGCAACGGAGCCGGGATGCGGGGAGTGCTCATGGGGAAACCCGCCTCGAAAATAGCTTGCACCCCTGCGATTTGGCCGTCAAGCGCCGGGATGCTGGAAGCCTTTGTTTATCAGTGCGTTTACACATTGGGCACTCTGGAGTGCATTGCGCGTTTACGCGCGTAAACGCATTACCATGATGCCGTATGCGCGAATTGTCAAACTGCTGATTCAAAGTGCGTTCACGTCGCCCGCCTAAGCCGGTTTACCGGCAGCATCCCATTTGGGGGTGACGTGTCGCGGTCAACTCCGATGCGTAGCAGCGTGGCTTTTGTCTAACTTTCTTCCTGCGCAGACGATGCTTGCTCCGCGACCTGAAAAGCCCATAGAAGATCACATTAGAAGAGTTCGCGTACCGGTCTTTAAACCTGACGAGATGCGACGGGTCTACATGGATGAAGATCGCGTCCCACAAACCCACAGTCATCTGTAGCTATTCGGAGGGTTCCAACGCTCAGATCAAAGAATTGAGTTCGGAACAGAATAGGACATATGATCCCGATTTGACGGAATCAGTGCCAGGAACATCTTGATAGTCAACCTTCCCGAGATCTCCCGGGTACAAGCTGAAATCAGCCAAATCAGCGGTAATCTGATTCACACGCCATCTGCGACGAATATCGTAGGGTTGAACCTCTGTCCAGAGGGGAAGCTCAAGCCGAATCTCTCCAGCAACATAATCGCCCTCTTTACATCCAGGCGGAAGCGGGATTCCCAGAAGTGTTGCCGACTCCGATATGGCCATGATTCCGAAGTCGAGAATGCAAAATTCATATGTGGAGTCTCGTGAGATATAAATGATTTCGGCATTCACACGGTAATAGTTGTTCGCGATTGGAACTGCTGTTTTATTTCTTTCCGCGGATCGGGCCAGTATGGCCTCCGACCAGAAAGTGACCGTCCAATCGAATACGTCACCTACGTGAAGTTCTGGGTTGCCATCATCGATCACGACCCGCAACATGTGCAGGTTCCACTCTACTTGCATAGGCCTCACAAACCGTCAACCCAAAAATATTCCAGGACTTGTCATGAGGTGCCCCCTTTAGCGGGACATCAACAGGATCGATGACCGCCTGGACAGCATCCAACAGCAGACGACACCCGTAGCGGCTATCCAGGCTGTGAAACCCGGCACCGGAGATAGCTTCAAAGCAAGACGACACTTAAGGAAGCCCTGTCTATCGGTCCAGAGATCTCAGTCACCGACTCCAGTCCATTATTTTAATTGTCGTTTGTCAAAGGGGTACGGCCCGCAATTGGCAGCAACTCTCTTGCATCTTTGCACCCCCTATATTTCCAAAAACAATTGAAGTTGAAGGATGTGTAACGTCGCCGGTCTTCAGCCGAGGCCTTGGGGGTCATGTAGACCGTAAATTCATAATAGCGATACAACTCCGAGGTACTCCAGCCAGCTGCAACCAGTTCTGGTGTATTACCGCGGCCCCAGTTTTCTTGCTCTATCAGCCCTACAGACGACGGACTGAATTCGTCGCTTCTTCCTATCCCGAACCCGGTATTCTTGCGAACGACGACTGAATCCTTCACATCAAAGGCAACAACGAAGGCCTCGCCTAGTCCTCTCCACCATCGCGGAAGTTCTGAATTGTCCATCCTCACGTCCCACTCGCACGACGACCGGTCACAAGGGCCGTACGGATTCGCACCAATTCTCTTAGCTAATCGCTGAGCGTCCTCAAAGGTGGAATGCCCTAGCTGAAGCGTTTCGAGTTCGCCGAACAGGTATCGTGCACGAATCGCAGGACGCATTAAATAGGCGCTACACGACAAAAGCAGCAGGATAAGTAAAGAGACTATGCCCCACCCTGCCGATACCTTACGGAACCTCAATATTTTTCGGGGAGCCATTCTGATTAGTCCAATTATTTAGGATCGAAGTTGTGGTGCTTTGTGTAATGCTAATCTTGTCAGTCTCGTTCATTCCAGACGCGTCGTACGACCTGACATGACCTAAATTGCCCAACGTCGACGACGTGACTGTGAAACAGCGGTCTGCTGTATAGGTTCCGGATTGGAATGCAGCAGTGCTACCAAGTATGTCATCAAATAGGCCAGTGTTGGCGGGGCCATCTGAGCCCAGCCCATAGGCCATGCGTTTTGACAGATGTTCTGTGACGGTACTTGGGAAAGATGTCCCCACGCCCAGCCCGCCCGAAGTGGGCGTATACTCAAGGCTATACTTCACCTCCCTCCCATGGTCCAATCCCTTGTCTATCCAAGTGACGCTGTCGTGCAAAACGGCAAGAACGTAATTAGGGTTAACGGCTCCACAAATTGAAGGTAGTTGTGGTGGCGCCGATCCACAGGCTGTCCCTGCAGCTGTTTCTGCCGTAGAGGAAGTAGTTGTTGTAAACGATGACCCCGTCGCCGCGTTGTTGACTGTTCCAACTGTCATCTTTCCACTGTAAACAACATTCGGACCGAAGGCTCTGGCGGTCAAGCCGTACTGCGTATAGTTGGCGGTGATGAGCGCGGCGATATTGGCGGCGATGGAGCTAGGCGTAGAGTTTGGCCCATAGGAAACGGTCTGGCTGACTGCAGAGTAGGCGGCTCCAGTGAACGAGACGGACATAGTTCCGCTACCCCCCGCCGTCCCGGTTGGAACGATGGATGTGTAACCAGAGGTTGGGCTGGAACTCACCTCGCATGGGTTAACCGGCCAGCCGGAATTAACCGTAAATGAGACAGGTTCACTTTCGCCCCACGTATTAGATACCGCGAACCGGTGCGTTCCCTCCGTGGCATTGGCCGCGATTGTGTAGCCCAGTGACGCGGAACTCTGCGATGCCCACGCTACAGAGATGTTGTCACCGTCAAGTGCCCGAACAGTGAAGACACCGAAATCGTCCTGCAGGTTTGTCCCCTGCAGAAAGAAGGATCCACTTGTTCCGCGCACGACAGACTTGGGGCTGATCGACGATACTTGCGGCGGTGCCGTGGAGAACTGCAGATAGGTGTAACCCAGATAAATGACACTGTCCTGTACTTCTCCAGGCCCGCCGCCCGGGCTGAACGAAGAGCCTGGGGCATAACCCGGGTCGCCTGGCGCAAACCCGGTTCCTGGATAGTAGTCATAAGGATTGTAGAAACCGACACCGGGAGTGTAATAGTACGCGATGAGATAGTGCTCGCTGTAAAGCGTATATGTGTCGCCCTGGTGCACCGAAGTGGTCGTTGGATATGCCTCAGCATACCCGGTCCCCGATCCAGACTTTTGGTCTACCATCGACGAGCCGTCGAACAGATAGCCAATAACCCCAGCGTCGTAATAGTACGCAACCTCGTATGAGGTTTCTGTAAGGGAATAACCATCGATTTCTGAAGAGTTCGTGCTCTGAAGAACTGCTGTATACCCCACTACGTCCTGTCCGAAAGAAGCAGGATGACCCAACAACAGAAATAAGAACACGACCGATGCAAGATACAGACGTCGAAGAGAAATCACCGTTGCCCACCCTTCTTCAAAAGCTGGGGTTGCGAGACGTGGGGTGGTAGCACAGCTTGTGAGGTCACGGATTTGGAAAATTCCTCAGTCAAAAATCGGTCGAAGCGGGCGGTTTCGCCAGGCATGAGTTCATTACGAAGATTTGTAACTTCATCATTGATAATGCCGTCTCGATCCTTCTGTAGCTGTGTCAATGCTGCCGGTAAAGGCGGCGGACCACCGAAGCCAAGACCAACCCTGCCTGCATTTGCTTGCCTGTCAGCCTGAATCACCTTGGCTGCTTCAGCATCCTTGGCTGCAAGCTTCTTCTCCAGAAGGAGTGCGCTTGTGCGCACTTTCGCGTATGCGTCATCGGAGAGTCCAATCTCTTTTTGATAATGCGTACGAAAATCTTCACCGTTACGACCGACCTTCTTCAATTCGTCGGCCCGGCGATCCAGATGGAGTTGGTAAGCAAGAAAATGGCGGTAAAGCACCGGCAGGGTTGGCGGCACAGCTTGGGCATGTTGTTCAGTGCGCACGCCAGTTTGCGCCAATAGCTGCACAGCTGTCAGGCACAACATAATTGCTATAGACAGTAGCTGTCGCCGAAGATAGTTGGGCTGTTCAATTCGCTTCATGATTCTGCACTCCTGAAAGCTTGGGCTGCCAATCGGAGAAGACAGCGCGAGATGTAGCCCCTATTGCAGTGTGACCACGGCTTCGATGACGCCAACACCTGAGTCGAGGTGGCCGATGGCTTTGCCGATGACGGCTCCGAGCATTTGGGTGCGGTCGGTGCCTTTCATGGCGTAGCCAGACTTCGAGGAGGTAACGAGCAGGTCGCCGGGCTTGATCGCACCGTTTTCAGCGCTGACTTTAGTGGGCACGATGCCGGTCATTGCCATCGGTACCTCTTCCTTCATGTGTGCCCTGGTGGTCAGTTGCCGTCTGCCAACGACGCCCGGTTTTGTGGAGTAGATTCCCGTGACAGCGGTGGAATAAGGCGAGGATGATTTGAGGAACTTGCCCTCGGAATTAGGATCGATGACCAGCACATCGCCTGGCTCGTACTCTTCGCGGTCACCAGAGATGTTGACCGATTCGGCGTAGTCTCCGCCGGAGAGGACACCATTCCAAGCGGTGGACTGTGTGGTGCCGTCTGGATAGGTCATGGACGCCCCGCTGCCGCTGGTCAGCATTACGTTGCCGTTGACTTCGAGGGTGGCGCCAGGGGTCGTCGTGCCGATGCCGACGTTGCCGCCGACGATTGTCATTTTCTCGTACCCTGCTAATTGTGAATTCGTCAGGGTGTATGTCGAGCTACTAATGGAAGGTGCCGAGTAAAAGTTGATCGCTCCTGCATTTCCACCGGAATTGTCCATTCGAATCGCGGCGAAATAGTTCGACCCACCGTCAGTCTGAACGGTGTAGGTCCCATTTCCATTGTCAGTGATGGATCCGCCCAAGAACAGGTTCGCATAGTTATTGGAAGGTCCCCGGTATGAAGATATGAAACCGAAGTTATCGAAATCGAGGGATCCTTGGCTTATCGACAGTTTTTGCCATGGATTTGTCGTCCCGATTCCGACGTTACCGGTCGCCGGAAACGTGTTGGTTTGTGCAGTTGAGTTCATACTCAGAGCGCAACTGATCCCTAAAATCAATAGTGTCCTGTGGATACCACTGCTCATGCTCTCTCCTAGATAACGGCTCAATATGGAAAAACAACCTCGGCTCTGACTCAGTAGCCAAGTAATTCTGCGAGCTGAAAGCTCGCGGAACACAGATGGGCTGTTCCTTGGGGAACAGAACACAGGAGGATGTGTCAACGTATGGACCTGAAGGATGACGTGGAAGAGAGATTCGCTTCCGAAACGCCCCACCCCCAGGTTGGTTGGGTGACTGGCAGGGGGATGATGCAGAGAACAGCAGGGGGCACACGAAGCGCCGGGCACTCTGAGCATAAGACCTCGAACTCAACAAACAAAGGAGGGTCAGCCACGTATCTGAACTGTGCGGTACGTGAGTGTGAGTTAGTTTGTCGAAGAGTGAGTCCTGGCAGGCACTAACCCCAAGGTAGAAAATTGAGACAAAAACTGCAAAAAATATTCAGGTCGATCCATAACATATAGTGGGATTTTTTTGGTGTCAAGCTTTGAGTGAGGATTTTTCACGCATGATAATGTCCTTTATCATGCGTAGCGGGTCGGGCGACCGCCAGCGTTCCTGGTGCCCTGTCCCTCGGAAGGGACAGAGCACATGGAATCGGTGAGGCCTATTTCTTATCACACGATTTTTGACGTTTAGTGTAGCGACTCCATTAAGGCCACCCTATCGCGGTAGGGATGCGCCTTGCAATACACTCCCCCCTGCACAGATCCCGGCGGGCGTGATTCACGCACCGGTCTTTTACCTTGGGTGTTTGGGGCGAAGCGAACGCTGGGCCAGGGATGAAGAATGGAGGGAGGTGGCAAGTAGTATGCCGGAAGTTTCGCCATCCGGTTCCAGATAGTGCGATCCCGTTGGCTGCGCTGTATGAGCGAATGTCGCCAGAGATCGACCACATAGTGTCGGGAGGTACTGAGGCATCTGCTGTTGGTTGGTAGCGAAGTATCCGCGGGACGACCGGTCCCAGTGACTTGCCTTTAAGCAGGATCGGCTCGTGCATGCGCCCGCCCGCAACTCTTCCTTCCGCCCTAACGTACGATCTGGTCCGTTTTCTGAAGCTACCCCTTGTAGAAGATGATCTGCGTGCCACGCTCTCCTTTGCGGACGTTGCCTTTCAATGCCTGCGCCTACTTGAATGTAAGCCAAAACGGGGAGTTGTATTCGCTCGACCAAAGCAACAGAACATTGATGCCGCGATAGGGCTTGCCGGTATAGAAGTTGCGTGGGAATGGGCCGCCTGCGTAGCGCGGCGTCTTCTACGGTTTTTCCCACGGAATCACTCCAGCTTTGAGGTTGGAGACGATGCGGTCGGTAACGGTCTGGTAAATGCTCGGCCTGCTGGCTGCATTGCGATGGTTGCGATATGCCATGACGTTTCGCGCTCCTGTACTGCCCGAGTGGGGCGAGATTGTGAAGGAGGGCTTTTTCGCCTTTGGCTCTCAACCAAATTTCTTTTGTTGAGTGCCCCGGCTTCATGTCTTTGCGGCGGGCAGAGGCGAGGCGGGTTCGGTCAAGGGCGCGCGCACTCTGCGCGTTTATGGAGCGTCAGCGAACACCCTTGATGTCCATGAGAAGGCGCAAAAAGTCAATGACATTTTTCTTCTTTCCTTTGCTGACCGGGGCTTTTGCAGAGCGCACGGACCCTGTCAAGGGCGCGTGTTTGCTGCGCGGCGGAGCGGACCCTTTACTGGGTCTGGGCGCTCTGCCTTACTGGAAAGGCAAAGGAAAGAACGTGCCAGCCGTTGCTCTAACTCATGCCCGACGTCCCATTCGCACTCTATGAGGGGCGGAAAGCCCCAGGTGCTCGCTGAGGTTCGATTCCATGAGTTGGTGCTGCATACGGGTTCGCGGTCTTCAACGACCAGTCAAGGACTCCGCAGTCACCGAGAACTCGGCATGGCATTTTGTTACAAAAATCTGGTCCGATTTTTTTGTCAGGTTAAGCGGTCACTGACAGTTCCTCTAATCCATAGAAAGGCTGATATGGCTCACCACTTACCCAGAGGCGATGGAGCAGAATTGCGAGCTTCCTGGCCACAGCAACAATAGCGCGCTTCTTCGCGTTCTTTCCGCCGCGCTGCGCTAGTTTCATTCCCCATCGACGCAACGCCGAGTCCTTGCCAAATCTTCCCAAGAGTCGTTGGGAACATTCCACCAGAAGGCTTCGTAAATACGAATCGCCAGCCTTGGTGATGCTTAACTCTGGATCGCGGCCACCCGATTGGTAGCGGCGTGGTCGCAATCCTAAATAACAGCCCACGTCGCGGCTTCTGTCGAAACGATGCTTATCGGCAAGCGTCAGAATGAATGTCAGTGCAGTCAAAGAACTGACTCCATCAAACTGCGTCAGGCGTTGCGTCTCAGGATAGCTCTGGCGGGCCATGTGTTCGATACGTCGTTCGTACTCCTTGATCTGCTGGCTCACAGTCTCGATGGCCACGAACAACGGCTGAAGCGCGTCTCGTAGTTCCTGGGGAAGTTCGCTCCAATATCTCCGTCCGAAGAAGCGTGTCGAGCAATCGGGGAGTCTGAAGCCGAATGACTTCACCATGCCTCGTGCCGCATTAATCATCTGTGTCCGTGCCCGTACAGCAGCTGCACGCGCTCGAACCTGAACGAGATCCTTCTGTGTATCCATATCTCTGTGTTGAATCGGATGCAGAATGCGGGGATCGACCCGCGCATAACGGGCCAGCTTTTCCGCGTCCGCCGCGTCATGCTTGCTGTTGCTGCCGGAGTTAGCACGCAGCTCGCGTGCGTTGGCAACGATGACCTCGTGCCCCAGGCTGCAAAGGTGTTCGTTTACCCAGGCTGATTGTGATCCTGTCTCGACAGCGATGCGCGCACGCGGACCGGTGAAGTGTGCCGATAGAGCTGTTCGCGTCATGCGAACACGGCCTTCCTCGGTGATCTCTCCTTCTGCATCAAGGACACAATAGTGTCCCCACCGATCACCAAGATCGATACCAATAGTCAAGGTGTTGCCTGTACAACTCCGGTTCCCAGTTTTCTTCTGCATACCGATACCCTCCTGAGAGTTGGTGTATGCCAGCAGCCTGCTGGTCAGCAAGCTGCCGCCTTCTCATCTCATCGGATTCCGACCGGCTCTGCCATAAAGCCCCATGAAGCGGGGCACTCGATAAAAAAAGAAATTTCGGTCTACTTCCACATGGCTTTCAGGGAGGGGCGTTGGGGGGGAAGGAACGGCCCCGCATGGATGGGAAGCGGAAAACGCCGGGCACTATGGGCGGTTGCAGCGCGGGAAGGGCACGGCACCCTTCCCGAAAAGCATGGAAGCGTCTATCTCAGCATTTGACAAGTGTTAGGCTACGGGCTACAGTGATTCAGGTGAGAATACGCAACTTCATCCATAAGGGTTTGAAGAGGCTCTACGCGGACGACGCCACCAAAGGCGTTCCGCCCGATACCGTGGACAAGCTACGCAAGATGCTTGCCTTTCTGGACGACATGGAAGACCCCGAAGAGTTGCGGATGCTGCCCTCGTGGAAGGCGCATACCTTGACGGGCGACCGCAAAGGCGCATGGAGCCTGAGTGTTACGGCCAATCGGCGGTTGACCTTTCGTATCGACACCGCCGAACGCGAGATTTACGACATGAACTTAGAGGACTACCACTAGGCCAAAGGAGAAGAGACCATGCCCATGAAGAATCCGCCCCATCCTGGGGATTTCATTCGGACAGAGATTATCGAAGCCGCAGGCTTGACGGTCACGGCGGCGGCAATAGCGTTGCGCGTCTCGCGGCCTACGTTATCCAGTCTGCTCAACGGCAAGGCTGACTTATCCGGGGATATGGCTCTCCGCATCGAGAAAGCCTTTGGAGTAAAGATGGACACGTTGATGCGTATGCAGTCGTCTTTCGACATTGCCCAAACGCGCAAGCGTGAGAATCAAATCCGTGTACCGCGTATCTCCGTGTTGGCCGCCACGCATTAGCCTGAAGCAATCTGCCGGGGAATCTCAACGGCGCGATTGAGGAAGGCCCACACAAAGCGCACTAAGAACAGCCGCCAGCGGCGGCTCGTGCGCGAAGATTTGCCGCTAAGAACGCCCCGGCGGGGCAGCGGCAAATCAGAACCAATATCCGAAGAGGAATTTAGTATCGAACCCCCCTACGCCCGCCTCCGCCAGCGGCTCCGGCCAAAAACGGCTTCGGGAGGCTCAGGGTCAGCGCGGCCTGTGGCGCTGACCTCGTTTGCCTTTATCGTGCGTCTCCGCCGCCTTCGATGCCTTGGCCTTCGTCTCGTCCGGTTGCGGCAGCTCCCATCCTGCCATCCCCTGCAACACGCGATCGGCGTGCTTGATGGTGTTCACATGCCCATAGTGGCTTTCAATCATGTGGACGGAAGTGCCCATCTGCTCGGCAAGGAAATACACGTCCACGCCTTCCTGCAAGCGAAGCGTGGCGTAAGTATGCCGGAAGCAATAAGTGGAGCGCGGAACGCCCTGCGTTCCTTCGCGCAAATTTGCTTCTCTCAGAAGATCAGCAATCAAGGAACTATAAAGCGTCTTAGCAGGCTTGCCGGTGATGTTGGTAAATACCCTGTCGTCCAGCTCCGTGGCTTTGGAGATGGCACGGATGCGTTCTAAATAATCTCCGACACTCTTAGGCGCGACCAGTTGACGCGATTTATCCTTGCCCTGCACGAATAGAACAACAATTTCACGTCCCTCGCGGTCCTTCGCGGGCATGATGTCACGCCAGCGCAGATTCTTCATCTCCGCTGGCCTCATGCCGGTATTGCAGGCAATCAAAATCATGTTGTAGGTAACAGTCCGATACCAGATGCTCGAAGGCTTGTCGGCCTCACCAATCCACTTGCGGCCTACGGTGTGGAGCTTGCGGTATTCCTCCAGCGTGAACTCGTCGCGCCGCATCGTCTTGAGCTTCGGGCGCTCGTCGAAACGCTGGCTTGCGGGAACATAGCGTTTCTTCACCGCATAGTTCATAATCGCCCCGAAGATGGACATCTCAAAGCGGATGGTGGAATCGCTGATGAAGGGAACCACCCGTTCATCGGAAGGTTTGACTTCAATCGGCTTTAATACTCTGATGCCCAAAGTCTGCTGAACCTTGGTGCGGCGCTCGGCTTCATGGTCCGCAAAGGTCTGAGCTGCTGCGGCTGTGATTTCCCGAACGCCATTGCGCCGGTGGCGTCCCGCGCCGTTCTCCCGCCTCCATGCCGGATAGCCGCCCCATCGTTCGTCACCGATAAGGTGGACCTGCGTGGAACCGGCATATCTGTCTAAAGTGCCTTCGATGACGGCACGGAGTTTCTTAGGCCGTGCGGCGCTGATCTCGCCACGCGTCGCCCGCGCCTCCTGCGTCAACAGATACTCGTGGGCCACGTCACGAAAGGGGCGATTGAATACGGGAACGTCATGCTTGATGCGGAATCGAACGTCTGCGTCTTGATCGAAGGCGCGTTCCCGCGCCGCTTCTCTATCCGATGTTTTAAGCGAAACCGTTTTGTAGCGGTCGGCCTTCGGCATCTTCATGCGGCAATACCACATGCGATGATCCACGTCGCCGCGCCGGAAGAGAATCAGGCCGGGTTTCAGCTCCTCTTTCTCGGTAACGAAGGACATATTGCCTCCTGCGATTGATACCGTTCTGTGCAGATTCCGTGTAGCTTTTTTCTGCAAGCCATTGATTCTTCGTGGCTGTGCATACTTTGTATGGAACATTATAGAAAATTATGTGCTTTATTTCTAGTTATTTATGATAAAGTTCTCATCCTGAGCGGAGCCTCTCACGGTTTTATCGCGAGAGGCGCAGTCGAAGAGCCTGCCCTGAGCCTGTCGAAGAGACCTGCGGTTTGCTCGTCGCGCCAATAATCTCTATCTTCCGCGCTAGCAGACCAAACGGCGAAAAATAAATCTTCAGGACGTGGCATTTTTTAGCGCGCCGCAGAACGTGGTGCAACTCACCACGATTCACCACCAAATCACCACAACTTCACCAAAAAAAACCACGCAAAAAATGACAGATTTCGCAAAAACCCCCTGTAAAAACGCCCCTCCACCACGCCAGAAAAAAATCCCCAAATTACATTGAAAAGAGTGCTCGACTCACAGGACACCATCGTAGCCATCTCCACCCCGCCCGGTCGCGGAGGCATCGGCATCGTCCGCCTCTCCGGCCCCGACGCCCGAGCCATAGCCGAACCCCTTTTAAAACTGAGACATCCGCTGGCCCCAGCCCAGGCCCGCTTCGCCGAAATCCTCGACAGCACCGGCCAAACTCTCGACGAGGCCGTAGTCACCTGGTTCCAGAAACCCCACTCCTACACCTCCGAAGACATCGTCGAAATCGCCGCCCATGGCTCTCCAGTCCTCCTCGATCTCCTTGTCCGCCAATGCCTTAGCGCCGGAGCCCGCCTCGCCGAACCCGGCGAATTCACCCAGCGGGCCTACCTTTCAGGCCGCCTCGATCTCACTCAAGCCGAAGCAGTTAGCGACCTCATCGACGCCACCACCCTCCACCAGGCCCGCATCGCGGCCCAGCAGTTGGGCGGCGCTCTCTCGCGCCAGATAACCCCGATAAAACAACAACTTACCACCCTGATCGCCACCCTCGAAGCTGGCATAGACTTCGCCGAAGACGATCTCGAAGTCCTCCCCGCCCCCGAAATCACTGCCCGGATCCAATCCATCCAGACCCAGCTAACTGCCTTAGAACAAACAGCTTCCTACGGACGCATCGTTCGCGGCGGCTTCACGCTGGCCATCGTAGGCCGTCCCAACGCAGGCAAATCCTCTCTCTTCAACCGCTTAGTCGAGCGCGACCGCGCCATCGTCACCGCCACTCCCGGCACCACCCGAGACCTCGTCACCGAACACGTCTCCCTCGATGGCATTCCCGTCCAACTCATTGATACAGCAGGCCTCCGCGACTCCACCGACGAAGCCGAAGCCATCGGCATCGCCAAGTCCCGCGAAGCCATGGCCGAAGCCGATATCGTCCTCCTCGTCCTCGACGCCACCGCCAACCCCGAAGAAGAAGTCATCATAGCCTCTCTCCAGGATCGCCCTTACCTCATCATTCTGAACAAGATAGACCTGGCCCCAGCAGCCAGCCTCCCACACCCAGCCCAAAAAACCTCAGCCATCACCGGAACCGGCATCCCCGAGCTGCGTCAGGCAATCCTCGCCCTCGTCACCCGCCAAACCCCAGCCACAGAGTCCGCCCTGCTCACCAATCTCCGTCAGCAGCAAGCAGTTACAGCCGCACTAGCCTCTCTGAAGCAAGCACAGCAAGGCCTAACCCAAGCCATTCCCCACGAGATGATCCTCTTAGACCTCTACGAATCTCTCCACGCCCTCGACACCCTCACCGGCACCACCACCACCGACGACATCCTCAACCTGATCTTCAGCAAGTTCTGCATCGGCAAGTAGTTAGCACCTGGCCAGACCTCATACGATGAGCCGACAGAGGGGCTCGATAGCGGCAATTTATCACAGTGCGGCAGAATGCCCCGCTTCTAATCCACCGTCGCCCATGCGCCTGAGTCGCCACTCGCTAACTCACGCAGCACACGCCGCTCGCCCATCGGCCTTTTCCGCGGCACGCCGCTTACTTCGCCGCAACAAACCTGGTTGCGGCCCCTGGATTTGGCTTGGTAGAGAGCCCTGTCCGCAGACTCCAGCAAATCTTCCTGGCAGTTGGAATCGCTAGGCCAGCATGTCGCCACTCCGCAGCTCACCGTCGATAACCGAGGCTGGCTCCCCGGTTCAGGCAGCGCGGGGGAACCGGCTACCTCAACAAGCTTGCGGATGCGTTCGGCAACGATCATCGCACCTTCCTGCGTCGTCCCCGGCAGCAGCACGACAAACTCCTCGCCGCCGAATCGCGCGGCAAAATCGTTCTCACAGCGCAGACTCTGCAGCAGCAGCGAAGCCACGCGAACCAGCACACGGTCGCCATAGAGATGTCCGCGCGTGTCGTTCGTGGTCTTGAAGTTATCGATGTCGATCACGATAGCGGAGAGGCAGCCCTCCGATTCGGCAGCATCACGCCACATCTTTGTGAACTGCAGCTCATAGGCATGCCGGTTCGCAAGTCCTGTCAGGCTATCGATGCACGAGATCTTCTGCAGCTCGACATTCAGGAACGAGAGCTCTCTGGTTTGAATCTCGCTGCGCAGCCGCATCAGGTAGCCCAGACGCTCCTCGCGGCCAATGCTGTAGTTTGCGATGACGGTCATCGTCGTCGCGCAGATTGCCAGCGTAAATCCAAGCAGCTTGTCCGACATGCTCAGGAAGTGATCGTAGTAGAGAAAAACTAAATCGCTTGCCATCAATACCGCTGACGCGCTCAACGCATACAGAAACTGCAGGCGCATCACCACGTTGACGAAGATCACAGTTACGATAAGGCCAACCTGCGCGTAGGCCGACGATGTCGCGTTCGTCTTACTCTCAAGATAAAGATGGGTCGCCCCTATCAGGCAACTTACCAGCGCAATCCCAGCCTCGCGGTAGATCCTGCTCGGACTCCACCGCATGCTTACATTGATCAGCAGAGCGATCGGCGTAACGATGCATAGCCGAACCTGCAACGGGAACCAGGAAACTCCTCCGCGAATGTAGTAATCCGCGATGACGTAAAAATTGAACAGGCCGATTGCAACCAGGCCCTCCATCCACAGGCGGGCAGCGCGCAGAACAGCCGTCGACTGCTCAAAGCCGCTCTCAAGTGGCTCTGCGAGCGTCAGCCGTTGGAGCCCTTGCCGCGAAAGCCGCGCTATCTCCTTGATCGCGAGTTCATGGATGGAAGTACCCGGCATGGTGAGTCCGTTTTCTTATCCCAAAAATCCGGCGCAATCTCAGCAGTGGCCACTTCTTTCCCTTCAGATGCAGGAAACGCAAGCCTCGCCAGGAAGTGCGTGGACTCATGTTACTAAAGGGCCAGCCCGACACACTCCCCTATTCCAGCGCACCCATAGTACTTCCGTGTAATGCGGGAAACCGGCTTCAGCCCACAAGAAAATTATCGATCAATCGCGTGCTCCCCACATAGGCAGCCACCGCGACCAGCGCTCCCGCCTTTGCCCGCGTCACCGGCAGCAAAGTGTCTGCGTCGACGATCGCAAGATAGTCCACCCGGACGCCCTCCGCGGAACCCAAAACCTCCATCCCGCTCCGTACCAGCGCCTCACTGTCACGCTCCCCGCCAACGATTCGCTCCTCGATCCGCAAAAGACATCGGTGCAATGCCAGTGCCTGCACACGCTCCGCCGGGCTCAGATATCTGTTCCTGCTGCTCAGCGCCAGACCATCTGTGTCCCGAACAATCGGACAGCCCACCAGCTCCACACCGAAGTTCAGGTCTCGCACCATCTGCCGCAGCACCGCCAGTTGCGCTGCATCCTTCTGTCCGAAGAAGGCCTTCTCCGGGCCCACCACATGGAACAGCTTCGCCACAACTGTGGCCACACCGGTAAAGTGCCCCGGCCGCGAGGCCCCATCCAGCCGGTCTCCCACCCCGGCCACGGTCACTGTCGTTACAGCGCCTTCGCGATACATCTCTGCCGCGTCAGGCGCAAACAGCACCTCCACTCCCTCCGCCTCGAGCGACCGGCAATCCGCCTCAAACGTGCGTGGATACCGCGCCAAATCCTCACCTGCGCCAAACTGAAGCGGATTCACAAAAATAGATGCGACCACCACATCGCACTCCGCCCGCGCTCGGCGCACCAGCGACAGATGGCCTTCATGCAGTGCACCCATCGTCGGCACAAAGCCGAGCACGCGCCCCGCATTGCGAATCTCGCGGCAGACACGTTGCATCTCCGCTACGGTCGTTACAACTCTCATCCCGGACAACGCTCCCCTCACCGCGCCCCGGCCGGCACCGCCATCAACTCCCGCACCTCTTGCGAAAGGTGATAGCTCTCCGCATCCAACGGAAACGTCCTCGCCTCGACATCGCGTCTGTACTCCGTAAGAGCATCGCGCATGACACTCCCCACGTCCGCATACCGCCGCACAAATTTAGCCGGCGGCGAAAACGTCATCGTCATCATGTCGTGCAGCACCAGAATCTGACCATCGCACTCCGGTCCCGCTCCAATCCCGATCGTTGGAATCCGCAGCTCCTCCGTCACAATCCTCGCCAGTTCGCGCGGCACCCCCTCCAGCACAATCGCGAAGCACCCGGCATCTTCGAGCGCCAGTGCGTCGGTGCGCAGCTCGTCGATAGCCTCCATCGTCTTGCCCTGGACTTTATACCCGCCCATGCGATGCACGCTCTGCGGAGTCAGCCCGATATGCCCCATCACCGGAATCTCCGCATCGACGATCCGTCGCACCATGTCTTTTCGTTCGCGGCCACCCTCCAGCTTCACTGCCTCGGCTCCGGCCTCTTTCACAAACCGCACTGCATTCGCAACGCCTGTGCCCTCATCCGCCTGATAACTTCCAAACGGCATATCGGCAACCAGTAAGGCACGCCGCAAAGCTCGTCTCACGCCACGCGTATAGACCAGCATCTCGTCCATCGTGACGGCCAGCGTATTCTCATGGCCCTGCATCACCATGGCCAGCGAGTCACCTACCAGCACCACATCCAGCCCGGCTTCATCCACCAGCCTGGCGCTGGCATAGTCATACGCCGTCACCGCAGTGATAGGCCGCTGCGATAATTTCTTCTCTTGCAGATAGGGGGTTGTAATCTTCGAAGGAAGATCGCCATCACGCCCAACCAGCGCGATCGACCGTTCCCGTGAGAACGTAGTCAGACTCATCGAAATCTCCAGTGCAGTTCCACCGCGTGTCACCCAAAGGGCGACTTTGGCCGGATACCACCTGTCCCAGCAACCTCCTGGGCCGCTATCTACGTTACGCCGGTCAACAATACATAGCAAGCAGAGCTAGCGCGCACGTCCCCGCGCATTCGGCGCCGGTGGCGGATACGCGGGCTTGAGCTTCTCAGCCGGCGGAGCCTGCACCTCAACCTGGACCGGCCGATGCTCGGCAACCATCTCGGCAATTGCATACTTCAGAGGCTCCACTCCCTCGCCCGTCACCGCCGAGATCGCAAAAAACGGCAGTTTGCGACGTTTCGCCATCGCGCTGAGCTTCTTCAGCTTCTCCGGATTTGCCACATCCGCTTTCGCCGCAACGAGAATCGTCGGCTTCGCTGCCAGCGCAGGGTCGAAGCTCTTCAGCTCCTCTGTAATCACTTTGTAATCCGCCACCGGATCGGGCCGGTCGCTCGAATCCGACACATCCACCAGGTGCACGATCACGCTCGTCCGCTCAATGTGTTTCAGAAACTGTATTCCCAGCCCATGGCCAAGATGTGCGCCTTCAATCAACCCCGGCAGGTCGGCCACCGTAAACGACTCCGTATGCGGATAGTCGCCAACCCGCACCACGCCAAGGTTTGGCTCCAGCGTCGTGAACGCATAATTTGCAATCTTCGGCTTAGCGGCGGAAAGCCGTGAGATCAGCGTCGATTTCCCTACATTCGGATAACCCACCAACCCTGCATCGGCCAGCAACCTCAGCTCGAGCCGGTAGTTGCGCTCTTCCCCGGATCGTCCCAGCTCATGCTCGCGTGGAGCCTGGTGTGTGCTCGTGGCAAAGTGCTGATTGCCCCGCCCGCCGCGCCCGCCCCTCGCAATGACGATCGTCTCGTTCGGCCGCGCAAAGTCATGAATCAGCTCACCCGTAGAGTCGTCATAGAGCAGCGTGCCCACCGGAACTTCGAGCGTCGTCGACTCTCCCGCCTGCCCTGAGCAGTTCGATCCAAGCCCGTGCCCGCCGCGCTGCGCCTTATGCTCCGGATTAAACCGAAAATGGACCAGAGTATTGTGGCTCAGCGAAGAAGACATGAGAATGTCTCCGCCGTGCCCGCCATCTCCGCCGGACGGGCCGCCTTTGGGCACAAACTTCTCCCGCCGGAAGGCCATGCAACCGTTCCCGCCATCGCCGGCCTTGATCCGAATTCGCGCTTCGTCAATAAACATTTCTTCAATATCCAGTGTACTAGTATGTGCGTTGATGTAACTCATACTTCCTCCGAAAGCGCGTGGATCTGAAGCATCCTTTCTGGCTGCGACGCGGTGAGTTCGGGGACAGCATTCACTACGAATTGCTGTGGAAGCATAACCGCTATTAACACCACCTTAACTACGGTATGCCATCCTTCTTTCAAGCCCATACAACAAAACCAAACGCTGATCGATGCGTGTTTGGGGCAGCATAAGAATTCCTTCAGGAGCCTGATGATGAATAAGATGATGACACGGTTACTTTTAGCCGCAGTTTGCTTGATTGCAAACCCCCTGCTGGCGCAATCGACGACGCAGGGAGCAATTGACGGCACAGTATTTGATGCGACCGACGCAGTAGTCTCCAACGCGACAGTGACAATTCATAACAATGCCACGAACGCGGAAATTCATGTCGCCGTCGATGGGAGTGGATACTTCAAGGCGCCTCTGGTCGAGCCCGGAACCTATACCGTTACCATCGTCGCCAACGGCTTCAGGGACTATCGCGCAAACAGTGTCACTGTACAGATAAGCCAGATCACCACCTTGATGCCTCATCTTGTTACCGGCTCGGCCAGCCAGGTCGTAGAGGTCACCACGGATACCCCGGTACTGAACTTCGACTCGCCGGACTTCTCCTCCAACCTGAATCTGACGGCCCTCAGTAACATCCCCATCAATAACCGTCGCTGGTCTTCCCTCGCTCTCACGACCCCCGGCGTCGTCTCCGACTCCAATGGATTTGGCCTCGTCGCTGTCCGCGGTATCAGTCCGCTTCTCAACAACGTTGTCATCGACGGCGCTGACGACAACCAGGCCTTCTTCTCCGAAGAACGCGGCCGCACTCGTGAGGCTTACTCCACCGCTGGCAGCGCCGTGCGCGAGTTTGCCGTCAACACCGGTGTTTACTCCGCACAGTACGGACGCGCCGCTGGCGGCGTCATCAACTCAGTAACCAAGAGCGGCGGCAATAGCTTCCACGGCGATGCCTACTTCTACGACCGCGAGAGCAATTGGGCCGCCTTCAATAATTTCGCAAAGATCACCACGCCGATCTTCACCTCAGGGAATCCCCTCCCCACCAGCTACCTCACCACGCACCTCAAGCCCAAGGACCTTCGTAAGATCTACGGCGTCTCCGTGGGAGGTCCTATCATCAAGGACAAGCTGTTCTTCTTCTATACCTACGATCAGCACTCGCACATCTTTCCCGGCACAGCCATTCCTGCAACTGCCAGCACCTTCTTCACCATGCCCGACGCGGCGCTCCCTTCGAACGCGACCTGCAATCTGACGACGGGCTACCTCTCCGGCAGCGTCACCAGCAACCCCAACTACACCCTCGATGCTGAGACCTGCACGCTCGCCGCACGCCAGCGCACCAGCTACGCGACCGCTGCGACGAATTATGTCAATGGTGTGCTCGCTCTCAACACCGATCTCGGTAACGTGCCGCGCACCGGCTATCAGGAGATCAACACCCCCAAGCTCGACTGGCAGGTCAACCAGAAGAACCACGTCAGCGTTCTCTATCATCGTCTGCGCTGGGACTCGCCCGGCGGTGTTCAGACCTCGCCCACCAACTCCTATTCGGTCGATGCCTGGGGCAACGACTTCGTCAAGCTCGACTACGGCGTGGCCAAGCTCTCCACTCTCCTCACCACGCACCTGAGCAACGAAGTGCTCTATCAGTACAGCCGCGAGCTCGACTACGAAACCCAGCAGCCCTTCAGTGCATACACCACGGCCAATCTCATCGGCAACGGCGGCAACGTCCCCTACATCAACGTCAACACCTCGGTTGCCTTCAACCTTGGCTCGCCCTACTACTCCTATCGCCTCGCCTATCCTGACGAGCGCAAGTGGCAGATCGGCGACATTCTCTACGACAGCATTGGAAACCACACTCTCAGGTTTGGCGTCGACGTAGTCCACAACTACGACCTCATGAACAATACCTACGAGAGCAACGGCGACTTCTCGTACAACTACATCAGCAATTACCTCAACGATCTTTTCAATAAGAAGAACGGCAACGGCAACACCTGCAACAGCACTGCGCTCGACGCCGCCACAGCCACTACCTCGGCTGTCGGGACCTCTCCCTGCTACGCGAACTTCTACCAGGGCTTCGGCAACCCCCTCTTTGCCATCACCACCACGGACTACGGCTTCTTCGCCCAGGACAACTGGAAGATCCGGCCGCGCCTTTCGCTCGAGATCGGTGTTCGTTACGACTACGAGTCCATCCCCGCGCCGCTCTCCAATCTGACCTCCCCTGTGGGCAACTTTACCCCCTACTCCCAGATCACCAATCATCCTTCCGATAAGAACAACATCGGTCCGCGCATTGGTTTCGCGTGGGATCCCTTCGGTCTCGGTAAGACCGTTCTTCGCGGCGGTTACGGCATGTACTACGGCCGTATCACCAATGGCAACATCGAGAACGTCTTGCTCAATACCGGCAGCCCCAACGGCCAGTACACCACTACCTTCAAGGCCAATACCGCCGGGGCGCCGCAGTTTGCCAACATCTTCACCGGCACCGGAGCAGCGTCGTCGACGCCCAACTCGTACTTCTTCGCTCCCAATCTGCAGAATCCCATGGTCCACGAGTTCGACCTTCAGGTTCAGCAGGAGCTCGGTCGCGGAACCGTCCTCCAGGTCAGCTACCTTGGCTCACTCGGCCGCGAGCTGCCCAACTTCCTCAACCTCAATCTGAACCCCACCACGGTCAACACCAACATCACCGTCTCCGACCCGACGGGCAAAGGACCGCTGCCGAACGGCTCCGTCTACTCTGTTCCCACCTATACAAGCTACGGCAACACGAACCTCTTTGGATCCGCGGCTTCGCACTTCCAGTCCATCACAGAGTTCAACAGCAACATCAACTCCAGCTACAACGCGATGGTCATGGAGGTTCAGAACAACAACCTCAAGCTTATCCACTGGGATGCCAACTATACCTGGGCGCACGCGCTTGACTACGCGCAGAACGCCAATACGCAGGGCACCGCACTCAACTGGTACGATCCCTACGGCAACGCTCGCGTCAACTACGGAAACTCGAATTACAACATCGGCAACCGCTTCGTTGCCTGGGCTCTCGTAAACGTTCCTAACTCCGGTTTCGAAAACTGGACTCGCTACATCACCAACAACTGGAGCCTCTCCGACTCCTTCCAGATGGGTAGTGGCCTGCCATACTCGCTGACGGTCAGCGGATTTGCCGGGAACGCCATCCTGAACGACTGGAACGGGACCTCGGGCGCAACCTTCATTCCTCAGATCGGCCGCAACACCTTCACCTACCCGCGCCGTATCGTCAACGACATCCGCGTGCAGAAGGAGTTCCCGATCAAAGAAGGCATTAATCTCCAGTTCCTCGCCAACGTCTTCAACTTGGCAAACCACCAGAACGTCGACAGCATCAGCAGTCTGGGTTACAAGCTGACGTCTACCGGATCGACCGCTGGTACTGCCACCTTCCAGGGCGGCCAGGCTGGCACGACAGCCTTCCAGACCGTTCAGAACTCGAACAACAGCGGCTTCCTCTACACACCGCGCCAGATCGAAATCGCGGCCCGTCTCAACTTCTAACCTTCATCATTGCTCTGCGAGGGTGGCGGCTTCGGCTGCCGCCCTCTTTTCGTTAACAAGCGCTCCAATGCAAATCCCGTATCATCGTCGGTATCGTGTCGCAGTTGGGTAGCTGAGAGGTTCGCCCGAATAGTCAAATGCAATCGGCCAGTCGTCTCGATCTTCCCGCGGTTTTTATGTAGAGGAGTTCAATTTGCCGGGGAGATTGCATGCTGTTCCGTCGTGACCGCGTAAAATCCAGCGCGGTAGTTCGCAAAATTCTTCGGACCTGCTCATTGTTGTACTTTGCATGCGTCCTGACCTCGGCTCGTGCCCAGACCGCTGTAGGGGGCGCTATCTCCGGCTTTGTCGTCGACGCTAGCGGAGCCGCCATCCCCGGCGCGACCATCGAAATCCACAACGCAGCCGACGGCTCCACTCGCCATGTTTTCACCCTGAATAGAGGAGAATTCCTCGTCCCCAATCTCCCCGCTGGAGACTACACAGTAGCCGTTGACTATGCTCTCTTTGCCCGTCTTACGCTCGCGCCGGTCATCGTCGAAGTTGGTGCCACTACCTCCGTCGAAGCCCGCCTTCACCTCGGAGCGGTCTCCACTACCGTCAACGTAACCGCCAGGCCCGTAGCCGCCGTTAGTGTAGACGAAGCTTCCTCCGCCGCTATCGCCAGCGTCATCACCTCCACAGAGATCGACCTCCTTCCCGCCAATGGCCAGCGTTGGCAGACCTTCGCCCTGCTAACCCCCACCACCAACCCCGACTCCCAATCCGAAGACCTCCTAAGCTTTCGCGGCCTCGCGTCCACACAAAACAGCACACGCATCGACGGCGCAGACAATAATCAGGGCTTCTCCTCCGTCCCCCGCGGCACTGGAATTGAGAGCGGTGCCGAGCTCGAAGACGCAGCCGAAACCGGTTCCTCCAGCCACATCCCCATCGGCGACGCCGCCGGAGGGGGAGGCTACGGCCGTCACTCCGGCATGGCCTACACCTTCACCAAGGAAGCCGTCCGCGAGTTCCGCGTCAGCAGCCAGAACTACTCCGCCCTCTACGGCCACGCTGCCGGAGGCATTATCACCACCGTCTCCAAATCCGGCACAAACAGTCTCCATGGCAGCGCCTTCTACCTCATCCGCACCAGCGCACTCGGCGCAACCAACCCATTCTCCATCGCCACCAGTTACAACAACGGCGTCGTCACCACAGGCCCCGTCAAGCCGAATGACCTCCGCCAGCAATTCGGTGGAAGCGCCGGTGGCCCCATTCTGCGCGACAAGCTCTTCTTCTTTTACGCCTACGATCAGCAGGCCCGAGCCTTCCCCGCAATCTCCACTCCGCAGGACCCAAACTTCTTCTCTCTCACCCCAATCCAGACCGCCCTCCTCGCCAACCGCGGCGTCACCCCCGCAAAAACCAACGCCGCACTCAACTATCTCGACAGCCTCACCGGAACCATCAATCGCAGTCAAAACCAGACCATCCACTTCGCCAAATTCGACTGGCAGGCAGCACCGCAACATCGCCTCAGCATCCAGTACAACCGAGCACGCTCCAGCGCTCCCTCCGGCTCCCGCTCTGCCTCTGTCGTCGATGTGGGCCGAGCCAGCCTTGGCAGCAGCTACGCCACGCTGGACTCCGTCCTCGGACGCTGGTCCTGGCTCGCCAAACCGTCCCTCACCAACGAGATCCGCCTCCAATACGGACGCGACCTCCAATCCGAGCAGGCCCCGCCACCCCTCCCCCAGGAGCCTGCCATCGGCCCAGGAGGCACAGTCCCAGAAGTCGCCATCGGTCCCAATGGATTCACCTTCGGCACCTCATCCTCTCTAGGCCGTAACGCTCTCCCCGACGAAGGCAAACTCGAACTAGCCGATCTCCTCACCTGGACCCATGGCCGCCATCAAATCCAGACCGGGGTCGATGTCAGCTTCGTTCATGACAACATCAACGCCCTCGCCAACACCCAGGGCGCATTCCACTACGACAGCAACACTACCGCAGGCCACGCCGGAGGCCTCGTAGACTGGATCACCGACTACACCTTCAGCGTCAACGCCTACCCCAACGGCGGCTGCCCCTCCATCGTCTCGCCCATCCACGACTTCTGCTTCCGCTCCTTTACCCAAAGCTTCGGCCAGCAATCCTCCATCTTCAACACGCAGGAGTGGGCCGGCTTCCTCCAGGACGACTGGCGCATCAGCCCCACCCTCTCCGTCAACGCTGGCCTGCGCTACGAATACGAACTCCTCCCCCTCCCCCAACAACCCAACGCCGCGCTCGACGCAGCCTTCGGCACCACCGGGGCCACTAGCATCTTTCCCGAAGACCGCAACAACCTCGGTCCACGCATCGGAGCCTCGTGGCAGCCCTTCGGCTCAGGCCGTGGCCTCATCCGCATCGGCTATGGCCTCTTTTACGGTCGCCTTCCCGGAGCCACCATCCGCAGCGCTCTGGTCGACACCGCGCTCCCCTCATCAACTACCCACGTACTAATTACGCCCACCACGGTTACAAATTGCCCACAGGTCGCCAATCAAGGCTTCGGATACGTCTGCGCCTTCATCACCAACCCACCCTCCGCCGTGACCACCACAACATCAGCCGACGTCTTCGATCGCCGCTTCCGTCTTCCCGCCGTGCAGCAAGGCAGCTTCACCATCGAGCGCGAAGTCACCTCTGGCATCGTCGCCAGCGCAACCTACCTGATGAACCTCGACCGCCAGCTTCCCAACTCCGTCGACATCAACATCGCCCCGGCAACCGCAACCAAAATCTTCCAGCTACAGGGCGGCACCACTGCAATCGGCGTGCGTGACACTGAAACCTTCGTGCTGCCCTTCTACTCGCAGCGGATCAACACCAGCTTCGGCCCCATCACCGCCATCACCTCCAACGCCGATGCCACCTACAACGCCGTCGTCCTCGAAGCCCGCCGCCGCCTCCACAACGGCCTCGAATTCCGCGCCGGCTGGACCTGGTCCAAAGCCATCGACTTCGGCCAGGGCGGGGCCACCCCCCGCACCAACGCCCAGCTCGATCCCTTCAACATCCGCTACGACCGCGGTCTCTCCGACCTCAACTTCCCCCACAAGATTCTCGCCAGCGCCGTATGGCAACCTACCCTACGCACCGACACCCGCTGGCTCCGCATCGCCGCCAATGGATGGACCCTTTCTCCTCTCTTCACCGAATCCAGCGGCCGTCCCTACAGCTACGACATCTTCGGTGGCACCCGCCTCTCCGGAGGCCACGAGAGCATCAATGGTTCAGGTGGCGCCGTCTACCTTCCCACCATAGGCCGCAACACCCTTCGCCTGCCCGACACCGCCCGCATCGATCTCCGCCTCATCCGCGCCATCCCCGTCACCGAAAAAATCCGCCTCCGAGCCACCGCCGAAGCCTTCAACCTCACCAACCGCGTCAACTACTCCGCCATCATGCAGCGAGCCTTCCTCGTAGGCGCCGAAGCCAACGGCATCACCCCACTCATCTTCCAGAACGCCGCCGCCATCGCCGCCGAAGGACTCAACGTCCAACCCTTCGGCACCTACACCGCCGCCGCCACAGGCCAATCCCCCGAGCGCCAAATTCAGCTAGGCCTACGCCTCGAGTTTTAGCATTCCCCTCAACTGTCGTCATCCTGAGCGCAGCAGAGGATCCCCGCATTTTTGCTTGGAGCGCCGTGGCACTAGGGTTTAGCATCCCCGCGCCGCAAATACTCCAGCATCTCCAGCACCTGTTCCGTCAGAGCAACCCTCTGGTCCGAATAAGAGTGGTCCGTCGACAAATGCACGGTCGTAATCTCCTTCCCACCCGCCTTCTTCAGCGCCTCCACAAACGCATCGTTCGACGCCGCCAACCCGTCATCCGAAGTAATCACCAGCACTGACCGGTCAACAAACTTTGGCGCAAGCTTCGGCACATTCCAGGCCGCAGCATTCGCGACAACCTCCTTAGCCAGACTCTCCGGAGTGCATCCCGCCAGGGGAGCCATCCCCTCTGCTGCAAAATGTACAGCCAAACCTGCAATCGCCTGCTTCTCATATTCAGGTTTCAACCCTTGCATCCTGTCGACACCCATATCTCCCGCTGAAATCAAACCTACCGCCTTGACCTCCGGATCATTCGCACCCACATACCGAGCCATAAAGCCGCCCATGCTATGCCCAATCAAAACAATGTACTTCGGATCAGCTCGCAGCTTCTTCGCATTCGCCGCATCCCGGACATAAGCCAACGCGGCCTGCGTATCTTCAATGGAGTGCGTAATAGAAAAATCCCCCGGCGAACCCCAGGATCCGCGGTAATCGAAATAAACCACATCCCACCCATCCCGCCGAATCACCTGCGCCAGATCAAGATTCTTCTCATTTCCGGGAAAACCATGCAGCAAAATCACCACCGGATGCGGCCCCGCACCCTCCGCCACATAAGCCAGGGCATTCAGCATCGCCCCATGGCTAGGAATCTGAAACGTCTCGATCGCTGCCGGATAAGCCTTATCCGGAGGAGGATCCGTCGTCAAAGCCGCTGGAACCTGTTGTGCGGGCATTGAAACGCAACAAAACCAGACGCAGAAGAGGGCGACAACACGAGCATTCCGAAAGAAGGACATTTCGCGATTGTAGAGAAGATTCCCGGCAAAACCAGCGTAAAACATGCGGCTCAGGTACATGGTTGCAAGCTCTCTTTACAGGTAAATTCCTTCGCTGCTACGCTCCACCATAGAGAAAATTTCCACGGGGGATTATGAAACATCGATGGCTATCGACGCTCGCGCTCTGTCTTTTCTTTGCAGCTTCCGCTCTGGCGCAGAGAAAGCCAATTCCAAGGCCTGTCTTCGCCGCGAAGACCATCGCCATCGTCAACCACACTCATAACGACGCCGTAGAAACCGGGGCCATCGAGAGCCTCAAACGTTGGGGAAAGTTCACGATCGTTGATGATCCCGACACCGCAGACATCGTCCTCACCTTCGACAAGAACAATGAGCGCGAGGGCAAGAGCACCCAGACGAGCAAGGACAACAACGATGGCAAATCGCCCGAGACGAGCTACAACTACAGCATGTCCTTCGGCTCATCCATCACCATGAAGGCCACAATGAAGGGCACCGCCACCCCGTTCTACACCGCAACCAACAGCGACTCTAAGAAAAAAGGCGGAGCAAGCTGCGTCGTCGACTTCCAAAGCGCCTACATCCAGGATCGGTAGACCGTTAGCCGTCCAGCCGTGTCATCGGCCTCCAAAATCGTAAAATAGAAGAGGCGATGGCATTCACCGAACAATTCGACGTAGTCGTCGTAGGCGCAGGCCACGCCGGATGCGAAGCCGCCATGGCCTCCGCGCGCATGGGCCTCCGCACGGCCATCTTCACCCTGAATCTAGACCTCATCGCCCAGATGAGCTGCAACCCAGCCATCGGCGGCATCGCCAAAGGCCATCTCGTCCGCGAAGTCGACGCCCTCGGCGGAGTCATGGGCGAGGTAGCCGACGCCACCGGCATCCAGTTCCGTCTCCTCAACACCTCTCGCGGCCCCGCCGTCTGGTCCCCTCGCGCGCAGTGCGACAAGGCCCTCTATCGCGTCAAAATGCGCGAAGTACTCGAAGCCCAGCCCAACCTCTTCATCAAGCAGGCCGAAGTAGTCGACCTCATCGTCGAGCAATCCGGCGAACCCCGCACCATTCGAGGCCTCAAACTCCGCGACGGCCGTACCATCCACGCCGCAGCCACCATCATCACCACCGGAACCTTCCTCAACGGCCTCATCCACTGCGGCGAGCAGCAATACACCGCCGGCCGCTCCGGCGAACCCGCCAGTGTCCTTCTCGGCGAGGCCCTCAAGCGCCTAGGCCTCCGCGAATGCCGCCTCAAAACAGGCACGCCGCCACGCCTCGACGGCCGCACCATCGACTGGTCCAGATTTCAAGTCCAGCCTGGCGACGAAGACCCCACTCCGTTCAGCTTCCGCACCCGCGAGATCCCTCTCCGCCAGATCAACTGCCACATCGCCCACACCACCGACGAAACCCTCCGCCTCATCCGCGAAAACGTCCACCGCTCGCCCATGTACACCGGCCAGATTGAAGCCATCGGCCCGCGCTACTGCCCCTCCATTGAAGACAAGATCGTTCGCTTCCCCGACAAGACCCGCCACCAGTTCTTCCTCGAGCCCGAAGGCCTCAACACTCACGAGGTCTACATCAACGGCATGAGCACCAGTCTCCCTATGGACATCCAGGCCGCCATGGTTCACTCCATCCCCGGCCTCGAAAACGCCGAGATGCTCCGCCCCGGCTACGCCATCGAGTACGACGCCATCGACCCCACCGAGCTCGACCGCACCCTCCGCGTCAAATCCATCGCCGGCCTCTACCTCGCCGGACAGATCAACGGCACCAGCGGCTACGAAGAGGCCGCCTGCCAGGGCCTCATGGCCGGAATCAACGCAGCCTTGGCCGTACAGGGTAAAGAACCGTTCACTTTAGACCGCACCGAAGCCTACACCGGCACTCTCATCGACGACCTCATCAGCAAGGGCACCAACGAGCCCTACCGCATGTTCACCTCCCGCGCCGAGTTCCGCCTCCACCTCCGCATCGACAATGCCGACCGCCGCCTCACCCCGCACGGCCGCCGCCTTGGCCTCATCGACGACGCAGCCTGGTCAGCCTACGAAGCCAAGCAAACCCGCGCCGCCGCCTTCGAGCAGCTCTTAACCACGACCCGCATCCGCGCCGAAGAACTCCCCGCCGAGCTCCTCGCCCAGCTCGACGGCGAAGCCGCCAACCTCACTGGCCAGACCATCGCGCAGCTCCTCAAGCGCCCCGAGGTCTCCATCGAATCCCTCATCCCCACGCTTCGCGAAGCCATCGCGCAGCACCCGGCCCTCGCCCCCTGGTCCGAGGCCCTGCGGCAATCTATCTCCGGAGCCGAGCCGAAGGCCCAGAACCGCACGAAGTGCCCAGCCTGGGTTCGCAACGAAATGAAAACAGTCGAAACCGAACTCAAGTACTCTGGCTACCTCGACCAGCAGCGCCGCTCCATCGAAAAGATGCGCAAAGCCGAGCAGCGCCACATCCCCGCATGGTTCGACTACACCACCATCAGCGGCCTCTCCACCGAGATGAAGCAGACCCTAACCCGAGTCCGCCCCACCACGCTGGGCCAGGCCAGCCGCATCGCCGGCGTAACTCCAGCCGCCGTCAGCCTCATCCACGTCTACATCGAAATCCAGGGCCGCGAACGCGTAGCCTGACCCGCAACATCTGACCTCCAAACAAAGCGTCATCCTGAGCGAAGTGGATCGCGTACCCTGCCATCCGCGCAGTCGAAGGGCCTGCATTTGCCGGTGCTTCTCTTTGGAATCCATCCAGCACCCGAAGACCAAAAACCCAGCCAAACCGCGCGCAAATCGCGCATTTTGTAACCAACGCGCGCCCAAACGCGTCTGATTCTCAGCAGTAACGGAGAAAAAAAGCGATGACCGCAGCCACAAGAATCGGACTCACACTGTTAGGCATCGTAGTCATAGTCGTCATCCTGATGACAGGTGCAAGGAGAATGGTCATGGGAGCAGAAGCCATCCGCAAAGAACCCATCCCCGCGCCAACCCTCGATGAGCACGTCCCCACCGCCCACTCCGAAACTGCGGTCTTCGCCGGCGGCTGCTTCTGGGGAGTCCAGACCACCTTCCAGCGCATCAAGGGCGTCACCGCTACCACCGCAGGCTACTCCGGAGGCTCTTCCGCCACCGCCACCTACGATCAGGTCTCTGCCGAAACCACCGGTCACGCCGAATCCGTAAAGATCGTCTTCGACCCCACCCGCATCTCTTACGGCACGCTGCTCCGCGTCTTCTTCTCCGTAGTTCACGATCCCACCCAGCTCAACCGTCAGGGTCCCGACGTCGGTTATTCCTACCGCTCCGTCATCTTCTTCACTTCACCCGAGCAGCAAAAGATCGCCACGGACTATATCGCCCAGCTCGACGCCGCCCATGTCTTCCCTAAAAAGATCGTCACCCAGGTCGTCCCGCTCAAGGCCTTCTACGACGCAGAGGACTACCATCAGGACTACGCCGAAAAGAACCCCAACAACCCCTACATTCAGATCTGCGACGTCCCCAAAGTAGCCGCCCTGAAACAACAGTTCCCCGAGCTATTCCAGGACTACAAACACAAATAGCAACGCGCCCAGAGGCAAAGGGTCCCCCCCCTCGGGGCCATCCCCAATTGATGTCGTCATTCTGAGCGCAGCGAAGAATCCCTGTATTCGCCTTTGCCCTTGCTTTTCTTGCTTGTCATCCCCGAAGGGGACCTGCTGTTGCCGTTGTCTTTTCGCTAATTATCCCCAAATGCTCGGGTGCCCCATCCTTCGCGTACTTTGCGAAGGGTGGGATTGCACACCCTCAACTCAGCCACAGTTGTTCTTCGCCTTCCAGGAACCCTACTGCGTAACCTCGCCCTCAGGCTCATCCGTAGGATTATCAATCTCCGCCTGAAACCCCTCCAGCAGCCGCTCCATAAACGCCTTCGTATCCACGCCCTCATTCTGCAGCTCATGCGCATGCGCCACATGCCGGGCAAGATCCGCCAGCACAATCCCCCAGGCAAACGGATCCTCCCACGCCCCGCTCCGTATGCTCACATGCTGCCCCTGCTCCGCAATCCAAACCCGCAGCACCTCAAACGAAGCCCTGTCCCGCTGCGCAACCGCCGGTATACTCAAACTCTTCTCTGCACCCATCTCTCACACCTGCCTTTTGCAATGAAACACTAATCCTCACCCATCATTCGGCGAAGATCATCGGCCGATGGTACGCCCGGCATCGACACAAGCTTCGACGGCTCCTCGATGATCGCCTGGATTCGCTGTAATTTATTGGATTCAGCATCCAACATCTTCGCAATCACCCGCTTGAGCTTGTACTCATAAATCAACATTTCGATCAGCTGCCGTTCACCCAGATCGGCCAACTTTGCTCTGGCACCGTCTTCGTCGAACTCCGGCAGATACTTATCAAGATTACTGCTCATCTGTGAATATTCCTATCTGGGATGTGGGAAAGATGGTTGATAGTTCGTTGTTGCTGGCAGAGTGCCGGTTGCGGTGGACCTCGCGGCAACAGACAATAAGGTCATTATGGCATCATTCGCCCAGCTAAACGTCTCTGAAGGTCTTCCCTCATCGATTCATATTGAGGTGGCGGTCCTCGGGGCGATGCTCCTCGACGGAGTTGCAATCAATGACGCAACCGGAAAGCTCAGAGCAGAAGATTTTTCTCTCGATTCGCATCAACGCATCTACCGTTGCATCGTCGATCTCATGGCAATTGGCCGGGGAATTGACACTCTCACTCTTCAGGAAGAGCTGATCCGCCGCCGAGAGCTTGAGTCTATCGGCGGCCCCGCCTACCTTGCTTTTTTGACCGAGGGAATTCCCCGCAATTTCAACATCGAAAGCTACGTCCAGATCGTCAAGGACAAGAGCCTCCTGCGCCAGTTAATGGGAATCTTCACTGACGGCGTCAACCGTGCCTCCGATCAATCCGACGCAGCCATCAACGTCCTTTCGGATATTGAAGCCCGCCTCGCCGAAGTTGCCGACAGCGCTATCCAGTACGGCTTCTCCGACATCTCCGCCATCGTCAAAGACTCCTTCGGCTCCATCGACGCCCTCTACGAGCAGGGCCGCGAAGTCACCGGCCTCGCCACCCACTACCTCGACTTCGACCGCATGACCAGCGGCCTTCAGGACTCCGAGCTCATCATCATCGCCGCCCGCCCCTCCATGGGCAAGACCGCCTGGGCCATCAACATTGCCGAAAACGCCGCCGTCCGCGGAGGCAAAGTCGTCGCCGTCTTCTCTCTCGAAATGTCGAAGGCCAGCCTCCTCCGCCGCATGCTCGCCTCGCAGGCTCTCGTCAACTCCAAAGCCATCCAGACTGGTATGCTCATGCGCGACGACCGCGCCAAGCTCATCACCGGCCTCGAAAAACTCATGGAGTCCAGAATCTTCATCGACGACACCCCCGGCATCACCCTCGCCGAGATGCGAGCCAAAGCCCGCCGCCTCAAACAACAGCAAAACGGCCAGCTCGACCTCATAGTCATCGACTACCTCCAGCTCATGACCGGCGCCAACACCGGCTCCAAGTCCTTCGAGAACCGCACTCAAGAGGTGTCGGCCATCTCCCGAGGCCTCAAAGCCCTGGCCAAAGAAATGAAAGTCCCCGTAGTAGCCCTCTCCCAGCTCTCCCGAGCCAGCGAGCAGCGCGGCGGCGACAAAAAGCCTCTACTCAGCGACCTCCGCGAATCCGGCTCCATCGAGCAGGACGCCGACGTAGTCTGCTTCATCCACCGCGAAGAGTACTACGACCGCGAAAACGAAGACCTAAAAGGCAAAGCCGAGATCATCATCGCCAAACAACGCAACGGCCCCACCGGCAGCGTCCACCTCGCCTACCTCGCCGACTACACCCGCTTCGAAAACCTCCAACCCGGCAACGACAACTACTAAGACAACTACGTAATCAGACCACCAGAGTTACCAGACCAATTACAAGTGTCATCCTGAGCGAAGCAGTTCGCGCACTTTGCGTACTGCGCAATCGAATAACCTGCGGTTTACTTTCGCTGTTGTAGTTGCTCTTGCTGTTGCTCGTTCTTTTGGCTTGTCATTCCGCAGCGCAGCGGAGGAACCTGCTTTTGCCATTGTCTGTTCCGCTTACCGCTTAAACAGATCCCCAACACTCTTCCCCGCCGCCGCAGGCATAGCATGCCCTCCCACCGTCTGCGCCAGATTCGGCGGCCACAGAGGATCCGCCGCCGCCACCGCCCCCAGATTCACATCCGGAATCTTCGTCCCGATCTTCGAGTTCATCGTATCGATAAACGTATTCGCCACCACCGCATACCCTGTATTCGTAGGATGAATCCCATCCAGCGCAAAGAACCCGCCTAAAAACGCCGCAGTCCCCGTATACCCATTAATCGTCAAACCCGAAGCCGTCACCTGCTTGAACAGCGTATTGATATCCACCAGCGTCGCATTCGCCGCCTGCGCCTGGGCGGCAATCACCTGGTTGAACGCCGTCACCTGCGCCTGCACCATCACCACCTCTGCCGCAGACAACACCCCCGCATCCGTAATCGGTCCCTTCTGCTGACCCGCCAGAATCAGCGGAATCTGCGCCGTCCCCGCAGGGTTCACATAGTCCCCCGGCACAATCCCCAGAATCCCGCTCAGCACCGAAGTAGGCAGCCCCGTCTCCTCGGAGACCTCCCCAAGCACCAGCGCCGCCGGAGTCAGATAAGGCACCGCCGTCACATCCGGAATATTCGCAATCACCAGGTGCGCCGGAGTCATCGTCGTCAACTGCGTTATCAGCGCCTGGTACTGCGTCGTAAAGTTTGCCACCGAAGTCATGCTGCTCGGCATTCCGGTCTCATCCGCGATCAGCGCATCGTTATTCCCAGTCCACAAAAAGATCGTCGTAGGCTGCGCCTTAATCGCCTGCCCCAGCTGGCTCAGAGCCTGCCCATACCCCAATCCCGGAAAACCCAGCACAAGCTGGTTCAACTGCTGCTGTCCCGGAGCCGGATTCACCATCGGCACCGTGTTCATCACATCGTTCAAAAACGCGCCCGGCACCGCCAGGTCCGTCACCTGCGTCGCAAAGTTATCCCGCCCCGTCGTAGTTACGCAGACTGGCGGCATCGGCCCGCAGTATGCCGCAATCACGGGAGGAGGCCCCACTGAAACCAGTTGCAGCACATTCGGAGCACCCGGAAACGCAATCAGCGGCTGAATCATATTGAACCCCGCCTGCTTCGCCACCACGGGAGCCCACCCGTGCACCTGCTGCGTATCCAGCAGCGACCCGCTCTGGTACCCAGCCGTCAGCGAGTCCCCAAGAAACACCGTGTTCGAAAAATTCCCCACATTCGCCGCCTGTGCCTTCTGTAGCGGTGCCAGCGGATTCGAGCTCCCGCTCGAGCACCCCGCCAGCGAAAGACAAGCGATGCCTGCAACGACCGCAAAACCCAACCGATTCGAACCAAAACCCAGCACTGAACGACGATTCATTTTCATGGCGACAGCTTTGTATCACATCCAACCCACCACAGGAAACCCATCAGGAAAACTAAAAAAGTGTCATCCTCAGCAAAGCGCGAAGCGCGCAGCCGCAAATCGAATGCTCCGCACTCATGAAGTCCCTCTTCGATTCGCCGCCAGCAGCGCCTGCCATCCCACCTTGCTCATCTTCAGCCGCTGTCCGCCCGACATCACCACCACGCCATCGCTGCGCCCATCTCTGACAATCTCTCTCACCTTTTCCACGTTGACAATGGCAGACCGGTGAATCCGCACGAAGCGTTTCGGGTCCAGCGTCTGCGCCAGCTCCTTCATCGTCTCCCGCAGCATAAAGCTCCGCGCGCCAACATGCAGGCACGCATAGTAGTCCGACGCCTCGATCCATTCAATCTCGCCGACATCGACAAAGCTGTCTTTGGTGCCGTTCGGAACCAGCAGCCGCCTCGGATAGTCGATATCCGAAGCCGCTGTCCTCCCAAGGCTTGTCATCACCGCCTGGAAAGCCTCCTGCGTCAGAACCGCTGCCTTCGAATGAACGCGCTCTCGAACGCGTGCAAGCGTCGCCCTCAGGCGCAACGGTTCAATTGGCTTCGTCAGGTAATCCAGGGCATGAACCTCAAACGCCTTCACCGCATAGTGGTGATGCGCCGTCACGAAGACTGTCAGCGGCATCCTCGCGGACCCGATCTGGTCAATCACATCGAAACCTGTGTTCCCGGGCATCTGGATATCCAGAAACAGCAGGTCAACCGCCTGCGTCTTCAGGTGCTCGACAACCTCCCGCCCGTTGCGGCATTCGCCCGCCAGCTCAATCTCGTCCTCTGCCGCAAGCAGAGCCTTCAGCCGGTCTCGCGCCAGCGGCTCGTCGTCGGCGATCAGGGTTCGCAGCTTCACGGCAGCTCTCGCTCATACGGTATCGTGATCGAAACCTCAAACCCGCCAGACTCCCGGTCCGTTGCAACAAACCTGTAAGCGTCCTGATAAAAGTGCGACAGCCGTTGTTCGGTGTTCTTCAGCCCTATGCCGTGGCCGGGAATGGAGTGCCCGTTCAGGCCGGGACCGTTGTCGCGCACCGTCAGCTGCAGCGTATCTCCATCGCGATGAATCGACGTCTGAATCGTCCCTTCCTCTTCCAGATGGGCGATGCCGTGGCGTATGGCATTCTCAATCACTGGCTGAAGAAGAAAGCACGGAACCATGCCGTCGAGCGCCGCGGAGGTCACCTTCATCTCCACCTTCAGGCGGTCTGCAAAGCGAATCTGCTCGATCGCCAGATAGTTCTCGATAAACTCCAGCTCGCGAGCCAGTGGAATCTTCTCCGGCGTCCCTTGGCTCAGGGTCGTCTTCAGCAAAGCATTCAGGTGACCCAGCGCTTCGACCGCCTCGGCCTGTCTGCCGAGTTCAACCAGCGTTGTGATTGCGTTCAGCGTATTAAAGAGAAAGTGTGGCTCCATCTGCATCTGCAATGCCCGCAGATGCGCTGCGGAGAGCTGTCTCTGCAGCTCCAGCGATCTCATGGCATCGCGCTGCGCTCGAATCTGAAACTGGACAACCCCCGTAATCCCCAGCACAAAGCCGTAAAGCAGCAGCTCGATCCCAAAGCGATTGATGTTCAGCAGGCTCGTCCAGATCTGGAGCGGCGTCGCTTGGGCCTGCCATCCCGGCACGGTAAAGCTAAGGCTTCCAAGCAGCAGAAGATGCGCAATGCCCAGCGCCGACCCCACCAGTACATGAACCGAAATCACCTTCAGCGAAAAGCTCGACGCGAAGGGAATTCGCTGACCCAGTCTCCACGCCACGCTCGCGATACAGCCCCACCATCCCCACAGCACCGCGCCGTACATCAGCGACGGAAGGTGCGTGATGGAGCGGCATTCACTCGCAGTCGCAAGGGCCAGAATCGTCGCCAGCGAGAATATGGTGATCTGGCCATTCAGGCGAATACCCGCCTCCGGGACAAAAGGCTCCGGAAGCTCTCGCTCAGATATGGTCCGCCGGTTGGCTTGAGTGGATCGTGACATCTCCAGGAGATTCATAGGCTCACCGCAATGCCTCTACGCTGATCGTACAGCCGGCACACTGTCTCTGACCAAGCGCCTTCAAGGTCGTCTCATCGGCAGCCCTCAGTCTGGCCGCGGCCTCGTGTGCTCCCGTCTTATCCAGCAATCGAGAATAGGCTATCTCTGCTTCAAGGTAGTGAGCACTCGTGCGGCCAATCGTTCGAGCAAGAATCGAAAGACCCTCCTGCATCTCCTTCGTAGCCTCATCGGTTCTTCCAACGTCGGCATGGGCCTGTCCCAGAAGCAGGTAGCCCCATCCGGTATTGGGATGGTCTTCGGTGTGGGCGCGCCTCCATATCTGCATCGCATGCTCATAGCCGTCCACTGCGGCCTGCTTGTCGCCCTTCACGCTGGCAAACTCTCCCTGCATGGAATAGATAGCCCCTGCATCGTCATCATCGAGCGTCGCCGCCGCCTTCATCTCCTCCATCGCGCGGTTCAGATACCTCCCGGCACGCTTCATCTCCTTCTGTTCGACCGCCAGACCCGCCAGATTATTGCAGGCCCGAGCAATGCCGGCATGATCTCCGGTCCGCTCGTAAATGTGAAGTGTCTTCAGCCTCATATCCGTGGCGGCTTCCAGCTGCCCCATCGAGCGATAGAGGAGGCCGAAGTTGTCCAGTGCAACCGCGTAGTCCACGACGTGCTCCGGCAGTGGTTCAAGAATGGTTATCGCTGCTTCGTATGCGTGCTGCGCCGCACGGAAATCGCCCTGGCCGGTATATGCAAGACCCAGGACAGTCCATGCCCTGCCAAGCTCGTACCCATGAAGTGCCCCGGAGTCGACAAGCGGTCGCACCATCGCTATCGCCTCGTCGACTCGTCCATGCTCTTCGAGCGAATAAGCCTGGACAATGCTCTGAGCGGCATCGGTCTGCGCCGAAAGCCCGGAGCCACGCAACAGCAGGATCATCAAAAGGAAGTTCGCCGCATATCTCATGCCCACAGGGTGAACATTACGGCGCTCACATGCCACAGAAATGCCGTGTAACCGTGGCCTTATGCAGGGAAAGCCTTACCTTCTGCAGCAAACGTCCAGTGCCTTCCCTTCCACGAACGCGGCCAGATCGAAGCCGATCCTCCCCGCCTGACTCGCACAGGCTACAATCCCAAAAGCATGATCGCCCACCTTCGCGGACGCCTTCTCTCCAAAACCCCCAATCAAGCCATCGTCGAGTGCGCTGGCGTGGGCTACGACATCACCATCAGCGTAGCCACCTTCTCCGCCCTGCCCAGCGAAGGAGCCGAATCCGCCCTACACATCCACACCCACGTCCGCGAAGACCAGCTCGCCCTCTTCGGCTTTGCTGAAACCCAGGAAAAGCGCCTTTTCGAAAAACTCCTCACCATCTCCGGTATCGGTCCCAAGCTCGCTATCACCGTCCTCAGCGGCATCGACTCCAGCCGTCTCGTTACCGCCATCCGCTCCGGCGATCACGCCACCCTCACCAAAATCCCTGGCATTGGCAAAAAGACCGCCGAGCGCGTCATCCTCGAGCTGAAAGACAAGCTCGACGACCTCGCCACCACCATCCCCGCCGCGCCCGGAGCCCCACACCATGGCCCTGCCGGAGATGACGCGTTGTCCGCCCTCGTCAACCTCGGCTACCCTCGTCCCATAGCCCAGAAGGCAATAGAAACTGCCATCCAGAAGAACCCCGAAGCCGCCCACGACTTCGAAACCCTCTTCCGGGCCGCCATGGCCGCCATCCGCTGACCAGCCCTGTTGTTTGTCATTCCGCAGCGGAGGAATCTGCTGTTCGACCATTTCCGTGGACAAACGGTCCGATTTCCACAGAAATATTTTCAAAGAGTGGCATTTTTTTAGTTCTCAAAAACCACCACCCAAAAACCATGTTCTCACCACAAAATCACCACAGATTACCATTCAAAAACCACGTTTTTTTGACACAAAATCCCCAAAACCCCCTGTAAAAACGCCCCTCTCACCACAAAACAAAAAAGCACAGGCAAAAGGCTACGCGACCCGTCTCTTGCGAGGCTTCAGCCACGCCGCCTGAAGGTCCTGGTGGACGGCTTCGGCTTCGACAGTGTTGTCGCCCTCGGACTGGTTCTGCGGAGCGGTGACGGTCAGTACAGGACAAGGAGCTTCGGCGATAAGGCGATAGGTGGCATCGCGGGGACCATGCGAAGCAATGGCTGGAGCCCGCTGAACTCCGAGCACAATCAACCGGGCATGCTCCTTCTTCGCATACTGAATGACTGTTTCAGGAAAGTCGCTGCCGAAGATTGTTTTGCAGACCGGCGGGGAGATTACGATTCCGCTCGAACTGGCGAGGTGACGCAGAGCCTCGGTCGTGACTTGGGAGATGATCTGGCTCTGCGCTCCTGCATCCCTCGTCATCGGCATCACAGTGAGGCAATGCAGAGGGGATTGGGTGCCGCTGCACGCGGACGCGGCATAGCGCACAGCGTGGATGGTAGCGGGATGGAAGTCTGTGGCAAAGATAATGGGCCGGTCGGCATGAGTGCTGGGTTTGTGGACCTTCGGGCCGACGGTAATGACAGGGCATGAGGCCTTGCGGAGGACAGCCTCTGCGGTCGATCCAAAGATGAGGCGTTCGAGACCGTGGGCAGCATTAGTCCCAAGAACGAGCAGGTCGGTCCCCTGGGCTTCTGCGGTCTCGAGAATGGCAGTAACGGCAAGGCCGCCTGCGATTCCGACATCGCAGCGCACACCGTCCTGGCGGGCCGTCTGAAGCAGTTGATTGAGTGCGCGCTCTGCCTCCTGATAGAAGACCTCGAATGTCTGGCCGGACTTCTGGAGAGGCATGGTGTCACTGTATTCGAAGACATGAAGGATCGAGAGGCGCGCAGAAAGAGTCTTGCAGAGATCGAGGGCGGTTTCAAAGGCAGCCTCGGAGCCTTCTGAGAAGTCGGTTGCAAGCATGACTCTTTTGAACGAGGGCATGGCGGTATCGGTGGGTGTTGGCATGGATGATCGGCTCCCTTACGGCCTTAACAGGCAAGATGGGCTGCTTCGTAGCAGGTGGCGGGCAGTACTGTACTGGGCGCTACGAATTGGGGCAATGGATAGCACATTCGCGGCGCGGTTGCCCGGATGCAGATTTGGCCGTGTGGATTGCAAGACAACTCGTAGTGCGGAGCGCAACGGGAGCACAGCCAGAAAAACTCCATTCCTGAAGGGCGATTGACGGCGATAAGCTCTCCGCAGGCTCCGGAGCGGCGGTTTGTAGAACAGGCTGGATTGGCGCAGCAGGTGATCATGGAGTACCTCAAGAGGTCGAAAGCAACCTCTGGGGCTCAATCTAGGAGTTTTGTGGGGATTTTGCTGTGACGCTTGTCACGCGTGTGGCAGGTGGACTATGCGGCGAGGGATTCGAGTTTTTCCGGTGCGAGGATGTGGATGGAAACGCCGCGAATCTCGATGAGTTTTTCTTTTTTGAAGCGATTGAGAGTGCGAGTAACGGTCTCGCGGGAGGCGCCGATCATGTTGGCGAGCTCTTCGTGGGTGAGGCGCATGTTGAATTTCAGTTGAGGGGTCCCACAGGAGGCGGCGCGGGCCCACTCAAGCATAACGCTGGCGAGTCGTCCCGAAGGCGGAAGTGGAGAGGGCCAGTCGGCGGGCATCGACGAAGGCGGTTCTGTATTCTTCGGAGAGGGCTCTCGCGGAGTGGAGACTGGCCTCACCGTGTTTTTCGAGGAAGACCATGAAGTCTCCTCGGGGGATGGTCTTGATCTGCGTGGGTTCGATGGTCTCGGCGGTGACTTCGTGGCGGGTTCCTGAGATGGTGGCGCTGAGCCCGAGGACATCGCCAGGCATGGCGATTTTGAGGATGAGGGTTCTGCCCTCCCTTGAGGTGCAGGAGAGTTTGACCTGGCCGGCGCAGACGACGATGACGGCGCCGCCTGGCTCGTCTTCGCGAAAGAGCTTTGCGCCGCTGGAAATTTTGGTTTGAATGCCAAGTGCGCTGAAGTCGGCGAGGGCGTCGGCGTTGAGATTGCAGAACATGCGCAGCGGGCGGAGCTCGCAGTGGAGGCAATCGCGCAGACTGAAAGAAGGGGGCATGGTGCCGGCATCCCTGCCATGGCGAGGCGGAAAAATGTGGTTCGAGTATAGCTCAGGGTAAGCAGCAGTTTTGGTTCGTCCACGAAAGAGAAGGCCCCGAAACCGTTTTGCGATTTCGGGGCCATCGGTCTGCAGACGGCCCGTAAGCCGAATTCTGTTTTAGACGATCATTCCTCTACGCGACGCATTACTGCGGCGCTTTAGCAACCTACCCGCAAGTTCCGGCCGCTGCTCCCGAGGGCCCAGCCTGGCTCTCCGCCTTGGCGCACCGGGCCGGTACGCTCCTGCCGCGTGGAGAGGTGCGGCGGGATTCCTGCCTATTTGGTCTTGCTCCGTGTGGGGTTTACCGTGCCGCGTCTGTTACCAGACGCGCGGTGCGCTCTTACCGCACCTTTTCACCCTTACCCTAAGCCGCTTGCGGATTTGCCGAAGCAAATCACCAACTTAGGGCGGTATATTCTCTGTTGCACTGGCCGTCCAGCCGCCTTGAAGCGACCGTCCCGGACGTTATCCGGCACACTGCCCTGCGGAGTTCGGACTTTCCTCCCCCGCGCTCGCCCTGCGGCTGACGCGGCAGCGATCATCCGGCCGCCTGCAGCTATAAGTGTATCCCACCGAGCGAACAAAACCTCGTCTCATTGCGTAGAAGTTACTTAGAACAGAGGAGGTTGGGTCTCGCTTTCGGGGACTCTGGCTGCTAGTCTCAAGCGTATCCGGCAAATCTGGCAAAGTTCAGGAAAACAGGACGATGGAGTTTAAAGAGGCGGTCAAGATCGCGCTGCAGTCGCTATGGGCAAACAAGCTGCGCTCCGTGCTGACGCTGCTGGGCGTCGTGATCGGGGTGACGAGCGTGATTGCGGTAGTGACGCTGGTGAACGGCGCGAATACCTACGTGACGACGAAGTTCTCACGTTATGGCGCGGACGTGTTTACGGTATCCAGAATGCCGCCGATCATTACAAACTCTGAGGACTACGAGCGTTATCAGAGGCGGAAAAATATTCTGTTTCCTGACTACCAGTACATCAAGGACAACTGCAAGCGCTGCGTGGGAATCGGCGCAATGCAGTCGACGACGGCGAAGGTGGTGCGGGGCACGCAGTCGATTACTGACACGAATATTCGAGGCTATACAGCACAGATGCCGTCGATGCAGAACCTGAACATCGAACAGGGACGCGACTTCACGGAGATGGATGAGGAGCATGCGTCCCACGTCGCGATTATCGGCACGGATGTTCAGGATCATCTGTTTGCAGGGGTGAACCCGCTCGGGTTGGAGCTAAGAGTGGATGGAACTCCTTACACGGTGATTGGAGTGAGCGAAAAGCAGGGCAGCACGTTTGGTGCGAGCCAGGACAACTGGGTGGGCGTGCCGCTGACGGCGTTCCAGAAGAGCTATGGCACGTCAAAATCGCTGACGGTGTACGTGAAGGCCGGTGCAGCAGGACCACCGCTTGAGAATACGGCGGATGAGGTGAGGACGCTGGTGCGGTCGCGGCGTCATGATGCTCCGGGAGCGGAGGACTCGTTTGAGCTGGATACGAACAATACGCTTGTGGGATTTTTCAGCACGATTGCGAACTCCTTTGGAGCGGTAGCGGGCGGGATTGCGATGATCTCGCTGGTGGTGGGCGGGATCGTGATCATGAACATCATGCTGGTGAGCGTGACGGAGCGGACGCGCGAGATTGGGATTCGCAAAGCCCTGGGGGCGAAGCGGAAAGACATTATGATTCAGTTCCTGATCGAGTCGGGAACGATGGCTCTGGTAGGAGGATTTTTTGGCGTGCTGGGCGGGATCATACTTGCTCAGATTGTGACGATTGTTGCGGGATTCCCATCGACGGTGGCGTTCTGGAGTGTGCTGCTGGGCTTGATTATGGCGACAGGGACGGGAGTGTTCTTCGGGGTTTATCCAGCACGGAAGGCAGCGATGCTGGATCCGATTGTGGCGTTGCGGGCGGATTAGGAAGGCGATTCGATGCGGATCAGCGATACAAAAGAGAGTGTCAGGATGGCACTGGATACGCTGCAAACGAATAAGCTGCGCAGCGGCCTGACGATCCTCGGCATCGTGATCGGGGTGATGACGGTGATCATCATCTCGTCGGTGGTGAATGGGCTGAATAGCAGCGTCTCCGGTTTGGTTGAGTCGCTGGGTTCGAATGTACTGTTCGTATTTCGTTTTCCAGTGTTTGGGCAGCGGCTGACGACAGAGATGCTGACGCGGAAGCAACTGACCTACGACGATGCGATGGCGATGAAGGATATCCCGCATGTGGTGGCGGTCTCTCCGTCGTTGCAATATACCGACAATACGGCACCCGGCCGGGCTGGTACGACGGCGATCAAGGGCGGCGGGAAGAAGATGCAGAACACGATTCTCGAGGGCGACACTCCCAACGTGAAGGATGTCTACGACATCGATCTTCGCGAGGGGCGGTTCTTCGACGACTTCGACGAGACGCGTGCGGCGCGGCTGGTGGTGCTGGGCAGCGATACTGCCGATGAGCTGTTTCCGGGGCAGAGCGCGCTGGGCAAGGATGTTGAGGTTGCGGGATTGATCTTTACTGTGGTGGGAGTGATGGCGCCGCAGAAGCAGGCTTTTGGAGGCGGAAAGAATCCGCAGGATAATAAGGCGATCTTTCCCATTTCGACGTTTCATCACATTCATCCGGAGCAGCTCGACTATTGGATTACGTTGAAATATGACGATCCGAAGAACCGCCCGGCAGTCGAAGATGGTGTGACGGAGCTGTTGCGCAGGCGGAGGAAGGTGGCGAATGAGAAGCCGGATAACTTCGCTATCTTCGGAACGGATTCGCTGACTCGACTGTGGGACCAGATTACGTTTGGACTGTTTGGGCTGATGCTGTCACTATCGGCGGTGGGAATGCTGGTGGGCGGCGTGGGCGTGATGAACATCATGCTGGTGAGTGTGACGGAGCGGACGCGGGAGATTGGCATAAGGAAAGCCATAGGTGCGTCAAAACAGGTGATCCTGTCGCAGTTCACGCTGGAGGCGATTACGCTGTGTGCTGTCGGCGGGCTACTGGGAGTGACGCTGGGGAGCATTATTGCGTTCATCGTGCGCTTCTTCTTTCCGTCACTGCTGTCTCCGCTGTGGATTGCGGTTGCGTTTGCGAGCTCGTGTGCGATTGGATTGGTATTTGGAATCTATCCGGCGTGGAAGGCGGCGAATCTGAATCCGATCGAGGCTTTGCGGTACGAGTGAACAGCATTTGAGTGTGCTTCCCATCCTTCGCAAGGGGGGCGAAGGGTGGGGCACCCGAGCTTTCCGGGTGGGCTGGAATTTTGGAATGCCTGCGTTGGTAGACTTGAGGGATGGCTACAGCGATTGAGACGATTACTACGCTGTTTACCATTGCTGGACTGGCTTACCTGGTGCTGGCGCTTTGGGGAGCGCGCAACTTCGCACATTACTGGCGCGGAAAGAAGTTTGAGGGTGAGTTTGCGCCTGATGTGACTCTGCTGAAGCCGGTGAAGGGCGTGGATCCGCGGATGTTTGCGGGGTTCGAGAGCCATTGCAGGCAGCAGTATGCGGGGAAGTTCGAGATTGTGTTTGGGGTGAGCAGCCTGGACGATCCGGCGGTGGGGGAGATCGAACGTTTGCGGGCGGAGTTTCCTAACGTTGCGATCCGGCTGGTGGAGTGCCGCGAGCGGCTGGGGACCTCGGGTAAGGTGAGCAACCTGGTGCAGATGCTCCGCGAGGCGAAGTACGAGCATGTGATTGTCAATGACAGCGACATTCTTGTTTCGCCGAAGTATCTGGCGCGAGTGATGCGGTGTTTTTCGGATGAGCAGGTGGGCATGGTGACTTGCCCTTACGTCGGAAAGGCTGCGGAGCGCGGATCTGGACTGACGGTGTGGGCTCGGCTGGAGGCGCTCGGGATTTCTACGGATTTTCTGCCGGGGGTGTTGGCGGCACGGTGGCTGGAGGGCGGGATTCGCTTTGGGCTGGGGTCGACGCTGGCGACGGCGAAGAGTGTTCTTGCAAAGGCAGGCGGGCTGGAGCCATTGGTAGAGTACCTTGCCGATGATTACGAGATGGGCGCGCGGGTGTGGCGGGCCGGGTATCGCGTGGAGCTTTGCGACGAGGTGGTAGAGACCACGGTGCCGGCTTACGGGTTTCGTGGGTTTCGCGATCACCAGCTGCGATGGGCGCGGTCGACGCGGGACTCGCGAAAGTGGGGATATGCCGGACTGGGGATTACATACGCGCTGGTGTGGGCGTTGATGACCTGCGTGGCGAGCGGCTTTGCGCTTTGGAGTTTTTCGCTGCTCAGCGTGGTGGCTCTGGCGCGGGTGGCAGTGGCGCTGTCGGTTGGGGTGGGAGTGCTGGGGGATGGGCAGGTGCTGCGGGATCTGTGGCTGCTGCCGGTGCGGGATTTCTTTGGGTTGTGGTTCTGGGCGTGGAGCTTTGCGGGCGATACGGTGGTGTGGCGAGGGGAGTTGTTCCGGCTGAAGGGTGGGCGGATTGCTCCGGTCGGAGGAGCGTCCAGGCAGGGGGTCCCCCCCCCTATTGCCGGCGCGTAACTCTCCTGGATTCATGGATTTACGGGTCGGGTTAGGCTGCAAAATAGTCATAACAAATGGGTTACGTGCAAAATAGCCTGTATCAATAAGTTAGCCCCGGCTGTTGGCCGGGGCTTTCCTCTTTGATCTATAAGTTAAGTATACCGGGTTGAGTGTAACTAAAATGCCATCTGGATCTCTTGTTTTTTGTTTGAGTTAGGTGGTTTTGGGGCTTGACAGGCTGTTTCTGGGCTGTTTTTGGAGAATAAAGTTGTAAGTGTTTGAAAAGGTTTTGGTTATCTGTGTGAGTTCAGGAGGGACGGAGGACCTTCAAAACGGCTACTCTTCAGCTCTTTCAAAACGATTACTTTTTCAGTCCCTTCAAAACGACGATTTTTCGGCAGGCCTTCCTTTCATGAACACCCTCACCTTTTGCCGCACAGGGATTTGCGGTTAGACTGGGCGCCATGGAGTCCTGAATGAACCAATTCGAAAGCGTGGTCCCAATTCTAAATGTCGAGAACTTCGCAGCTTCGATGGACTACTACGTCAACAAGCTGGGTTTCATCAAGAAATGGGATTGGGGTCATCCGGCGACATTTGGTTGTGTCACACGGGGCAAGGTCGCGATTTTTCTCTGTGAGGGAGCGCAAGGGCAGGCGGGCATGTGGATGTCTGTTTTCATGGACGATGTGGACGCGCTTCATGAGGAGTACAAGAAGAGCGGCGCGATCATTCGTCTGGAGCCCACGAATATGCCCTGGGGCACGAGAGAGATGAATGTGGAAGACCTGGATGGCCATCGCCTTCGGATGGGCAGCGATGCCACCGGGCCGGCCGATGAGGCGGGAATGAAGCGCTTCTCAGAGATGGAGCAGCTCGGGAATTGAGAGAGGCTGGGTGGGATTTGGGCAGCTTTCCCGACCCCACAGGAGCTCTCAGGAGAGATTCAGTTGCTGAGGTGGATGGGTGCCGGTGTGCGCTCTTCCATGGACATGGCTGAGGGTTCGGAGTTTGTTCCGCACAGAGAGAGACATTCGGAGATGCGGCGGAGCATGTCGGTGGGGTGAATGGGCTTGGCCAGGGTGGTGAAGTCATGGCCGGAAAGCCGTGCCTGTTCGAGAAGGTCTACGGTGGCGGCCTGTCCGGAGAAGAGGAGAACCTTGCATTGCGGAAGGCAGCCGGACACGGCGATTGCCAGATCGATACCACTCATTCCGGGCATGACGACGTCGGAGATCAGGAGGTCGGGAGTGATTTCGAGGGCGAGCGTGAGCGCGCTGGTTCCATCGTATGCGGTGAATGTGTCGAAGCCGCTTTTGGAGAGGATGATGGAGAGAGTGTCGGCGATGACTTTTTCGTCGTCGGCGACGAGGATTACGGGCCGGGTCCGGGTGGACGTGGCGTCGTCTTTGGGGACTTCGGCGAGGGGAACTACGTCAAACATCAGCTTCGTGGCCATAAGGAAACCTCAGATTTCACAGTAGCCTTGGTTCCGAAATACGGGTTAACTCTTTTCTATCTGTGGGGTATAGGCAGGTTTAGTTGCTCCTGAAGAAAGATTTAGTTAATGTTGCACGTAGCATCGCGATTATTTCTGGCTACATTAGCCTACTATCATGTTAGCGTTTCGTTAGTGTTTGGTTAGGTCGGTTTAGCAGGAGGTTAGCTGTGGGCGATAATGAGATCGATCTGCCGATGAAGTTCGAGTCTGTTCTACAGGCTAGTGTTCCGAAGGGACGGGATGGCAAGCATAAGGAGATCATCACTCAACTGCTGAGCGACATTGCGCGGCTGGAGGATGGGCAGGCGCTGAAGGTTCCGCTGGATAAGCTTCCGGACACGAAGCAGAATATTCGTTCGGCGCTGAGCAGGGCGGCCGCGCAGAAGAATATCAATCTGGCGACGTCAAGCAATGATGAGTTTCTGTATGTGTGGAAGGCGGAGAAATAGATGGGCTCGCGGATGGCGAGCTGGGCTGAAAACAAGCAACTGCAACTGCCAATGCGGGGATTCTTCGCTGCGCTCAGAATGACGACATAGAACAAAGGCAATGGCCGGTTACTTCGATAGGCAAAGGATAGGTTCTGATCTAGAAGGGGTTGGGCTGATTGCTCAGGATCTCTTTGCCTCCGCTTTGGGCGATGAAGTAGATACTGCCGGGAAGCGTGGGAGTGGATTGGCTCAGGTCTTGCCAGAGGAAGATGCGGCGAGGTTGGGTCCACTTGAGGGCGAGAGAGACGGGGTCTTCGAAGATGCGGGGGGCGTCGGGGAAGAAGCTACCGTACCAGAGATTGGAGCTGCGGCCCTCGAGGATGTGGATAGGTTCGGATTCGGCGCTGGGGCGCTGGAGGTAGAAGCCGAGGGTGCTGGCGGCTTCGTATTCGCCGTGGATGATGATGAGGTCGGAGGGGTGGAGCTCGGGGGCGATGGCCCGGGCCAGCTGACTTGAGGTTAAGACGGGGGAGAAGATCTGCAGGCCGAGGTGTGCAGCGATGAGGAAGGCGAAGGTCGCGGCGAAGAGCCAGAGATTGGCGGCGTGAGGTTTGTAGCTGCGGCGGAAAAGCCAGTTGGCCAGGGTCCCGGTGAAGAGGGCGATGGCGGTGATGAGGAGCGGGTCGCGGAAGGCGGACATGGCCTGGGCGTTGAGGTCGAGGAAGTGGCCGAAGGAGAGGGCGTAGTCGCTGGGGTTTTGGTAGAGGAGGGCGGCGAGGTCGGGGTTGGGTGTGGGTGGGGGCGCGTGAAGGGCTAGGAATCCCGCGGCCAATGCCGCGACGGAGCCCAGGATTAACAGGACAACGGAGATTCGCTGGCCGGAGCGGGTGAGGGGGTTGGGGACGGTGAAGGATTCGGCTTCGGCGGCTTCGTCGTTGAGCCAGGCGGCGATGAGGAGGATGAGGGGTGGAAGGGATGGGAGGACGTAGTACTCCTGCCGGGTGGAAAGGCTGAAAAAAAGCATGGGGATTGCGGTCCAGAGACCTAAGAGCAGGCGTGTGCTTTCCTGGGGCGTCAGGGTTCGGATGGAGACAAGCGGACGCAGGGATTTGCGTAGGGGGACGGTGCGTAGGGCATGGAGGAGGTAGACGCTGAAGGGGAGTAACCAGATGAGGAGGAGTCCCCAGAAGAGATAGAGGGGGACGGTGTCGTAGTCGCGGGGGACACGGAGGTTGAGATAGCGGAGGAGATGCTCGTTGACGAAGTAGAACCAGAGCCAGCCGTGGACGTTGCCGTCGGTGGGATTGGGGACCGACCAATGACCGTGGGTGAAGGCCAGGTTGCCGGGGTGGCCTTGTGTGGGGTTGGCGAGGGCGATGAGGATGTGCCAGGGGGCGGCGATTAATAGGAAGACTGCGGTGCTGGAGATTGGGTGGAGTTGTTTGATGCGGGTTAAGACGGCGCTTGGGCTGCGGCGGGTCAGGGCTAGATGCGCGAGGACTATGAGGATGGGGAAGACCATGCCGATCAGGCCTTTGGTGAGGACGCTGAGGGCACAGGCTGCGGCGAAGGTATAGCAGAGGATGGGATTGGCGGGGTGAGAATTTGTCTCTCCCACCCTTCGCGATAATGCTGCGAAGGATGGGGCACCCGGGCTGTCGTGGCTGTCAGCAGTGTTGGATTGCTCGGTGAGCCAGTAGGCGAAGAGGGCTACGGTGAGCCAGAGGCAGACGATGGCGTCGGGGATGATGATGCGGGTGAAGATGAAGATGCCGAAGCTGGAGAGTAGGAGGAGTCCGGCATAGAAGCCTGCACGGGTGCTGGCAAGGGCTCGGCGGGCGAAGGCTTCGAGGAGAAGGGTGAGGGCCAGGACGGTGAGGGCCAGCGGGAGGCGCGCGGCGGCGGTGTGGATGCCGAAGAGGCGGAAGCTGGCGGCCATGGACCAGTAGAGGAGCGGGGCTTTTTCGAGGTAGCGGATGCCGTTGGCGTAGAGGGTGACGTAGTCGTGGCGGAGGAGCATCTCGCGGGAGACTTCGGCGTGGACGGAGTCGGCGTCGTCGAGGAGTGGCGGGGTGAAGAGGGCGAAGCTGGCGTAGAGGGCGAGCCATAGAGCGAAGAGGATGAGGCGGTTGCGGCGTGGGTCTGCTGACGTGAAGGTCACTCGAACAGTGTAAAGACGCGACCGCGGATTGCACGGATGACACGGATAGAACAAGGTAGATAGAACGGATTTAGGACAGGGCGTCCGATTTTTTGCTTTGTCCGTGCGTTATCCGTGTGATCCGTGGTCGGCTTGGGGGTGGTTTGTCGTAGGCTGATGGATGTGCGTGATCTTGTTCAGGTGAGTGGGGCGAGCGGGCCTTCGACGGAGCTGATCTTTGGGGATTGGTATCCGGCTTTGCGGTCGGGGGAGCTGCGTGCAGGGAAGACGGCTACGGCTTTGTTGCTGGGTGTGCCGCTGCTGGTGGGACGGAAGAAAGATGGGAAGCTGTTTGCTATGCGGGATCTTTGTCCGCACCGGGGGATTCCGCTTTCGGCGGGATGGTTCGATGGGGAGACGGTGACTTGCAAGTACCATGGGTGGCGGTTTGAGCCTTGTTCGGGGCAGTGCGTGGAGATTCCTTCGCTGACGAGCCACGAGACGCTGGAGCCGGGGAAGATTTATGCGGGGGCTTATCCGTGCGAGGAGCGGGATGGGTATGCGTGGGTTTATCTGCCGGAGGCGGGGACCGGGAGGGTGATGGGGGAGTTGCCAGCGGTGCCGGAGGTGCCTAAGTTTTCGGGGCGGTTTCGGACAGCGCACCTGACGGCGGAACTCCCTTGCAATGTGGACCACGGGATTATCGGGCTAATGGACCCGGCGCATGGGCCGTTTGTGCATCAGGCGTGGTGGTGGCGGAGCAGGGCGAGTATTCATGAGAAGACGAAGCACTTCGAGCCGATCGAGGACGTCGAGAACAAGGGGAGGAATGCGGGGTTTCGGATGGCGTCGCATGCTCCCAGTGCGAACTCGGCTCCTTATAAGTTACTGGGGGTTTATGGCGAGAAGATAACGACGGAGATCGATTTTGTGCTGCCGAACAGGCGGTATGAGACGATTCGCGCAGGAGAGAAGTGGTTTGCCAGTTTGACTACAGTGACTCCGGTGACGGCTTCGACTTGCAGGATTGATGTCTGCGCGGCGTGGAATGTTTTTTATCGGGTGCCATTTGTAACTTCGATCGCTACGTTTTTTGGGGCTCGGTTTGTGAGGCAGGACCAGGAGACGATGGTGGAGCAGGCGCAGGGGCTGCGGTTCAATCCGGGGCTGATGCTGATCGATGATGCGGATAAGCCGGCGAAGTGGTATTTCGCGCTGAAGCAGGCCCGGCTGAAGGGGACTGGGGAGCATCCGTTGAGTGGGCCGATGGAGCTGCACTGGCGAAGTTGAGGGTGACATGGCCCCTCCCGGTAAAAGTGTGCAAAGTATTCGGAATAAGCGATTTAAGTCCGGACCTCTGACTCCACTGCACCGGGAGTTGTGCGTATGCTGCCGACGAAGATGGGTGGCTAGAGTAGTGACTTTTGAGGAGTGCCTTCTTTCAGGGCGATGCCGGTTCGCTGAAGGGTGCGGGCGGTTTGGAGATACCAGAGGAGGCGGCCGGCAGCGGATTCGGGGGCGAGGCCACCTTGCCGGATGTTGGAGAGGCAGTTGCGGTCGGCGTCGGTGCGGGTGGGGTGGGGAGACCAGGTGAGGTAGGCGCCCAGGGAGTCGGGTGAGGAGAGGCCGGGGCGTTCGCCGATGAGGATGAGGGTGCATTTTGTGTTGAGGGCGTGGCCGATGTGGTCGGCTATGGCTACACGAGCTTGCAGGACGAGGGTGATGGGGGCGAGGGTCCAGCTATTGGCGAGGAGCTGCGGAAGGAGATGGATGAGGACGGGGATGGCGTTGCGCTCGATGGCTAGAGAAGAGAGACCGTCGGCGATGACGACGGCCAGATCGCTGGTGGTTTGGGTAAGTTGCGCGACGGATTCATGGTGTAGGGTGCGGCCGAGGTGAGGGTGGCGGAGGTAGGCGGCGCGGTTGGAGGCGTTGGTGCGGAGTTTGAGGATGGTGGCTTCGATGGGGAGCTCGGTCTGGAGGCGATGGGTGAAGGAGGGGAGATCGAGGGTGGCGTGGACAGCGTCCCGGGCCTGTGCATGGGCTAGCTGGAAGGCGAGGACTTCGGTGGTGGTGATGCTGTTGCCGGTGGTGGAGAGGGAGACGCGTGCCGGGGTGTGGTCGCGGAGATTGAGGTGCTTTTTGGGGATTGGCTTGGGCATGGCTTGGCTGCTGGTTGTTCGTTGTTGGTTGCTGGTGGGCTGGTTTTTGTTGGTATTTAGGTATCGGGTATCAGGTATCGGGTATCAGGTTTGTCCGGGAGGGTTAGCTGGTCGCGGGTGTTGGTTTGGAGCCAGGCTTCGAACTCGGGGGCTGGGCGGAGGTTGAGGGTGGAGCGGAGGTAGAGGGCGTCGTGGAAGGAGGTGCTCTGGTATTGGAGCATGACGTCGTCGGCTCCGGGGACTCCCATGATGTAGTTGACGCCTGAGACGCCGAGGAGGGTGAGGAGGGTATCCATGTCATCCTGGTCGGCTTCGGCGTGGTTGGTGTAGCAGACGTCGCAGCCCATGGGAAGGCCGAGGAGCTTGCCGCAGAGGTGGTCTTCGAGACCGGCACGGAGGATTTGCTTGCCGTCGTAGAGGTATTCAGGGCCGATGAAGCCGACGACGGTGTTGACGAGCATGGGAGAGAAGAGGCGAGCGACGGCGTAGGCTCGGGCTTCGCAGGTCTGCTGGTCGATGCCGTGGTGGGCGTTGGCGGAGAGGGCGCTGCCCTGGCCGGTTTCGAAGTACATGACGTTGCTGCCTACGGTGCCTCGGTTGAGGGAGAGCGCGGCTTGATGGGCTTCGCGGAGGAGCGCGAGGTTGATGCCGAACCCGGCGTTGGCCTGTTCGGTTCCGGCGATGGATTGGAAGAGGAGGTCGATGGGCGCGCCGAGCTCGAGGGCGGCGAGCTGGGTGGTGATGTGGGCGAGGACGCAGCTTTGTGTGGGGATGGAGTAGCGTTCGCGTAGGGCGTCGATGAGGTGGAGGAGCCTGGTGGTGCCGGCTACGTCGTCGGCTGCGGGGTTGATGCCGATGACGGCATCGCCTGAGCCGAGGAGGAGGCCGTCGATGATGGCGGCGGCGATGCCCTGGGGTGAGTCGGTGGGGTGGTTGGGCTGGAGGCGGGTGGAGAGGCGGCCGGGCAGGCCTACGGTGGTGCGGAAGCGAGTGACGACGTGGATTTTTCGGGCTACGGCGATGAGGTCTTGCACGCGCATGAGCTTGGAGACGGCGGCGGCCATCTCTGGGGTGAGGCCAGGGGCCAGTGCGGCGAGGGATTCGGTGGTGGCTTCGTGGGAGAGGAGGTGGTCGCGGAGGCCGCCGACGGTGAGGTGGGCGATGGGAGCGAAGGCGTCGGGCGAGTGGGTGTCGAAGATGAGGCGGGTGACTTCGTCGGTCTCGTAGGGGATGAGGGGTTCGTGGAGGAAGGTGCGTAGCGGGAGGTCGGCGAGGGTCATCTGGGCGGCTACGCGTTCGACGGCGGTGCGGGCGGTGATGCCAGCGAGCTCGTCTCCAGAGCGCGCGGGGGTGGCTTTGGCGAGGAGGTCCTTGAGGGAGTCGAAGTGGTAAGTGACTCCGTCGATGGCGTGGCGCAGGAGCATGGGTCGGTGATGGGAGTCTATCAACGATCCGGTTTGGCTATGCGGCTGCGATTGAAGAAGGCGTGCGCACCTTGCGGCTAACGCCGCATTTCATCGATTGAGCTTACGGCGCGGCCGAAGCCACGCCCCTTCAAAACGGCGACTTTTTCAGCGTTATTTAAAAGGAGATGACGCCTTCTTCGATGACCAGCTGGTCGACGGAGATGTTCATGGCTTTGCCCAGTTTTTTGAAGTCCTCTTTCCATTCGGCGGACCAGTAGTTGGTGTCGCTGCGGCGGAGGAGGTCGTTCCAGATGTTCTGGGCTTGCCAGAGATTTACCTCGAAGGGCATCTTGTGGATGGTTTCGGCGATGACGAGGGCGGTGGTGAGAGCTCCAGCAGCGGAGGGATCGCCTGAGGCGCAGGCTTCGAGGCGCACCATGGCTCGCTTCATGCGCTGTCCGGCGGTGTAGCTGAGGAGCTGGGTGTCGAGAGGAACCTGATCGATCTGAGCGCGCTGGAGGAGGGTTTCGATGGTGTCGGGGTTGAAGTCTTCGGCCTCGATCGCGCGGCGCAGGGCGGCGTTGATGGCGAAGCGTGCGGCTGAGGCGAGAGCGGGTGGTGCGGCCATACCGGTTTCGGTGAGGAAGTGGAGGAGGGAGGCGTGATCTTCGTAGATCTTGCGAAGGGAGTCCTCCATCTCGGAGATGGTCTGGTTGAGGATGGTGTTGAGGATGCGGTGCTGCTCGTCGGCGAAGAGAGAGGTGAGGGAGTAAGACATATCGCCGAAGAAGCGGTCGATGAGACGGATGACTTCGGGGAGATTGGCACGGCGGATGGCGGTGCCTATCTCAGTAGTGAACTGGTTGAAGGCCGCGACCTCGGCGGGGTCCTGCGCGTTGTAGCGCTTAACGGCGGCGGAGAGGTTCTGGTCGCCGAGGTGGAGGACGGCGAAACAGATGTCTTCGGCTTCTTCGGTGATGCGGGAGTAGATGAGGGCTCGGCCGACGGCGACGCGGCCTCGGCCTGAGCTGAAGGTCTCGTGGCTTTCGCGGTGGACGTCGAAGCAGAAGAGCTCGCCGTGCTCCGGGTAGGCGCGGAAGATAGAGCTGACGGCGTAGTGGGCGCCGACCTGTTCGAGGCCGATCTGCATGGAGTTGATGTAGCGGCGATAGACTTCGGCACCGTCGCCGATCTCGGGGAGATTACTTTTTGCCTTGGCGAGGATGCTGAGGAAGTTGGCTTCGAGAGCGTGGCCGGGTTCGCCGAAGAGTTTGCGGGCGAGCTGAAGGACGCGGCCGGCATAGGCGATGACCTGCACGGTCTCGATGCCGGAGATCTCGTCGAAGAACCAGCCGCAGGAGGTGTACATGAGCTGGGTGTGGCGTTCGAGCTCCATGAGCTCGAGGACAGTGATGCGCTCGAGCTCGGAGAGAGTGCGCGAGGAGTACTGGTCGAAGAACTTGATGATGGAGGCAGGGGAGCGGTCCAGGATGACCTGAATGTAACCTTCGCGAGCGATCCAGAGATCCTTGAGGAAGTGCTGGGCGAGTTGCTCGGCCAGCGGCGCGGTGGCATCGCGGAGGTAGTCAAGGGCTTCGCGAAGGGGCGCGCGCCATTGCTGGTTCCAGCCGGGTTTGCCGCCATTGCAGCCGCAGTCGGAGCGCCATCGCTCGATACCGTGGGGACAGCTCCACGAGGTGTTTTCGTTGACCTCTGCCTCCCATTTCGGCGGGAATTTTTCGAGGAACTCGGCGTAATTCGTGAGGTTGGCCTGCTCTCCCTCTTCGATGGTGTGCATGGCGTAGGAGAGAGCCATCTCGCCGTGCTTGTGATGGTGCCCGTAGGATTCGCCGTCGGTGGCGATGTGGGAGAGCTGGGCGGTCTCGGGGTCGGCGGGTGAGGGAGGGTGGAAGACGTTGAAGAGACGGTTGGCGAAGTCGACTCCGCTGTTGAGAAGGCCTTCGAAAGCTACGGCGCGGGAGGCCGGACCGTCGTAGAAGAAGACGGCGATGGAACGGCCTTCGTCGAGGCGGACGAGATAAGGGTGGGTCGGGTCTACGGTGGCGTTGGGGGTCTCGGTCCAGGGGATTTCGACGGGAGGGCCTGCTGGTGGAGGAGAAGCAGATCCTTCCGCTGCAGTGTGAGACGGCAAAGAAGAATTCGGGGCGATGGTTCTGACCCGGGCACATTGGGCGGGGGCGAGGAGGGTGAACCTGATGCCCTCCTGGGCGAGGAGGTCGAGGACGCTGCGGTTGACGGCGGTTTCGGCGAGCCACATGCCTTCGGGCTTGCGCTTGAAGCGGTGCTCGAAGTCGGCGATGCCCCAGCGGACCTGGGTAAGGGCGTCGCGGTGGTCGGCGAGCGGCATGATGAGGTGGTTGTAGACCTGGGCGATGGCAGAGCCGTGTCCGCTGTAGCGCTGTGCGCTGACTTTGTCGGCGTCGAGGATCATGCGATAGGTGCGGGGGGCTTTGTCTTCGAGCCAACTGAGGAGAGTGGGGCCGAAGTTGTAGCTCATCCGGGCGTAGTTGTTCATGATGCGGATGATTTCGTTTTCCTGATTGGTGATGCGAGAGGCTCCGTTGGGGGCGTAGCATTCGGCGGTGATGCGGTCGTTCCAGTCGTGATAGGGGGCGGCGGAGTCCTGGACCTCGACGGTCTCGAGCCAGGGATTTTCGCGCGGGGGCTGGTAGAAGTGTCCGTGGATGCAGACGAAGCGCGGAGCCTCGGCTTGGGCTGCGACTTGCGGCTTTGGGGATTTTGCGGTGCGCGGTTTAGCCATAATTGTTCAGTTAGAGGGTATCGCGGGTGGCGGGGTTGGGTGGGTTGAAGGTAGTGATTTGTTGAGAATGCAATAAGATGAAAGCCGCTGCGCGCTACAAGATGATGGTGCCTTTCCCTTTGGCGGCGAGGGCTTTATCGAAGGTGACGAGGGTGGCGCCGGACTCAAGCGCGAATGCGGCGAGGTATGAGTCGGCCCAGTCTTTTGGCGAAAGAGAAGGATGTCGAGAGAGAAGTCGAAAGGCATTTTCAAGGGTTCGGGGTTCGGAGAGAAATCGAGCCCCTCCGTCTTTTAGAAAGAGGTCGTAGACATGCCAGGCCTGGCGCTGGGTGAGTGTCTCTGCGGCCATGACTGACTTTGTCGTGAGGAGTCGCAGTAGTCCAAGCTGCGTGAAGCGGCAGAAGACTAACTCTTCGTCCACGAGAGATTCGTACCAGCGGCGGGCTTGCGTATGGTGGGAGTGCGCGGCCGAGGCGAGAGCGAGCCAGACATTAATATCAGGGAAAACCAATGGTGTCATAGATGCGTTCGTTGTCGATGTGTAGCGATGCTGGACGCTTTGACTTGATGAGAGGAAGCTTGAGCCTGCGCCTTTGCGAACTTTTGTCTTCCGAGAGGATGACGTCAACGCCGCGCATGACCATTGCCTTAACGGTCGTTCCTTCCGAGGCGGCTCGGCTCTTGAGGAGGCGGTATTTGGTGTCCGGGATATCGACGGTGGTCCTCATAAGACCGAGGCTACCATATTTATGGCTGGCTCGCCTTTGAAACATGCACGAGTAAAAGATGGTCGAGGATTGCGGTGATGGCGATGGCGAGGATGTAGGCGGCGATGTTTTTGAGGGAGAAGTAACGGCCGAGGAGAATGCGGCCGGGGAGGGTGAGGCGGAAGGCGTCGATGGGTGCGATGGGGATGAGACGGGTGAGTTCGAGGAGGGTGGCGATGAGGATGGCCAGTGCGGCCAGGGCTTGGGGGCGGAGTTTCGGCAGGAGCGCGGCGAGGAACCAGTAGAGTGCCGCGGCCCAGAGTGTGGAGCCGAGGTATTTGTAGAGGAACCATGGGAGGTGGAGTGGAAGGAAGCGGGTGGCAAGGCCGATGGGGATGGTGATGAGGAGGAGTAGCAGGCAGATGGTGGTGCGGCGGGCGGAGGTTATAGGTGACATGCTGGGTAATCTTGTTCGTTGTAGAGAACGGAAACAACAAAGACAGATACTGGGATCCTTCACTGCGTTCAGGATGACGACTCGAAACTATCACTGCATTCAGGGTGACACCCTGAAACTACTTTGGCGCGGGTTTGGGTTTGGCGAGGTCGCAGGCTCGCCATAGATACCAGCTTGCTACGGAGGACCAGGGTTGCCATTTTTTTGCGCGGCGGCGCATCTCGTCGGGTTTGGGGAGGTCCATGGGAGTGACCTTGTCGTCGGGTTTGAGTTTGCCGAAGGTAAGGGCGAAGCCTTTGCGGACTCCGTAGTCGTCAACGGGGAGGACGTTGGGGCGGCCGAGGCGGAAGATGAGGAGCATCTCTACCGTCCAGCGACCGATGCCTCGGACTTGAGTGAGGTGTTCGATGATGGCTTCGTCGGACATGCGGCGGATGTGTTTGAGATCGGGGACGGTGCCGTCGATGGTTTTGGCGGCGAGGTCGCGGAGGGCGAGCATCTTGTTTTTGGAGAGGCCGGCGGCGCGGAGCTGCTCGTTGGGGCTGTCGAGGATTTGTTGCGGAGTTGGATGGGCTGCGGTGTTCGGGGCTACGAGCGTTAGTGCAGGAGCGAAGCTTTCGATCATGCGGCGATGGATGGTGGCCGCGGCTTTGCCGTGGAGCTGTTGATAGATTATGGACTCGACGAGGGCCTCGAAGGGGGACTGGCCGCTGGCGACGCGGAGGGTGCAGGGGCCGGCGCGTTCGATGAGTTTTCCTAGTTTGGGATCGTTGGCGGCGAGCTCGCGTGTGGCGAGGTCGCGATCGTAGCCTGGAGCGCGGAGTTTTGTGGAAGAACGTGGCATGTTGTTTGACGGTATCGCAGGAGCGAGGGAATGTCTTGCGAGAGAAGGATAATTCGGACTAGATTGGGTTCCATTTACAAGAGGGATACCTGTGCGGCAGGGTAGATGTTGTGGTGATTCGAACTCTCACGAGAGCAGTGCACGAGATGTTGTGCAGGTTCTTTACGGGGTGGTTCGATAATCGGATGTTGCAGTTGAAAAAACAGTTGCGAGTCGTTTGTGATGAGTTTCATGCGACTTTTCCGCTGCTATACTCGTAGCTTCTGAGAGTCGAAAATTTTTAGGTCTATCCAAACGCGGATGCCCCAACCGCCGGCGACGGAGTTGCCCGGCACTAACATGCAGGACGAACCAACCATCGGAAGCAACTTCTCAACCCTTAGCTGAAGGCAAAGCAGAGGAAGCAGGAACCGACTCATGGCGCAAGTTTTTGACCGCAGTTCGAACGCGCTGGCACGATTCAGCCTGGTATTGGCGGGAGTGATCGTCATCGCGCTCGGCGTAACGCTAGACAACCTGCAGCGATCGCCGTGGGTGACGCGGCAGGGGCAGCGGCCGGACCAGCCGATCCCGTTCAGCCATAAGCACCACGTGGAGGGCCTTGGCCTGCAGTGCCAGTACTGCCATACGCAGGTGGAGAAGGCAGCGTATGCGGGGATTCCGCCGACGAAGACCTGTATCAATTGCCATGCGCAGATCTGGACGAACGCCGATCTGCTGGAGCCGGTGCGGCAGAGCTGGGCGACGGGGGCTTCGATTCAGTGGATACGGGTACATGATCTTCCGGACTATGTTTATTTCAACCATGAGATCCATGTTAATAAGGGCATCGGGTGCGCGAGCTGTCATGGACGCGTGGATGAGATGCCTTTGATGTATCAGCAGAACACGCTGCAGATGGAGTGGTGTTTGAACTGCCATCGCAACCCAGCGGTAAACCTGCGGCCGACGAGCGAGATCTACAACATGGCGTGGGCCGGGCCTTCGACGGATAAGCCGGTGTGGTGCACGAGCACGGATAAGGGCGGAGCGACGGCGCAGAATGTGAGCTGCACGACTACCAATCCTTCGGGCAAGGGGCCCGAGGTGGCGATGATGCAGAGCCCGTCGGAGTCGCATGGTACGACTTCGAGCGATGTGCCTCCGCTGGGGATTGCGATGCCGGCGAGCTATACGAAGTTCACCGATCAGATGGAGTTGGGCAGGTACCTGACTTCGCAGTACCACATTCGTAATCCGGAACAGTTGTCGAGCTGCGAGACGTGCCACCGATGATGAAGACCGGATTCAATACGACGGGGATTGGAACAGACGAGACGATGGCTGAGACAAGGGCAGAACAACCCGTGGTGGTGACCGAGATCAAACCGGCGAAGATGACGCTGGGCGAGGTGCGGTCGAAGCTCGACGGCAAGACGGGGCGGCGCTTCTGGAAGAACCTGGATGAGCTGGCCGATACACCGGCGTTCCATGAGCTGATGCGCGAGGAGTTTCCGCGGCAGTCGGGCGCGAATGAGTGGGTCGATTCGGTGAGCCGGCGCGGTTTTTTGAAGGTGATGGGCGCTTCTCTGACGCTGGCTGGGCTGGCTGGCTGCACGAAGCAGCCGGATGAGGCGATCTTTCCTTATGTGAAGCAGCCTGAGGATCTGGTGCTGGGCAAGCCGATGTACTTTGCCACGGCGTATCCGTTCCCGACGGGCGCGATTCCGGTGCTGGTGAAGTCGGATTCGTTCCGGCCGATCAAGGTGGATGGGAACCCGGAGCATCCGGTGTCGAAGGGCAAGTCGGATGGGTTTACGCAGGCTACGCTGCTGGATTTGTATGATCCGGACCGGTCGCAGCATGTGCTGCATCGCGGACAGACTTCAGCCTGGGGGGATTTTCAGCAGGAGTTTATTGCTGCGGCGAAGAAGCTGAACGGTGGGCAGGGACTTTACTTCCTGAGCGAGACGATTACTTCGCCTACTCTGGCCGCGCAATGGAAGCAGGTGCAGGCGGCGTATCCAAATGCAAAGTTGATCCAGTGGGAGCCGGTGAACCAGGACTCCTCGCGCGCGGCTTCGAAGGCGGCGTTTGGGAGCTACACCGATGCTCAGTACAAGCTGGAAGATGCGGACGTGATTCTGTCGCTCGATGCGGATTTCCTGGGTGGGATTGGGCATCCGGGGTTCCTGCCATTGGCCGCGGGATATGGGGAGCGGCGCCGGTACGAAGAAGGCAAGACGATGAACCGGATGTACGTCGTCGAGACGATGCCTACGGTGACCGGGTTCAAGGCGGACCATCGGCTGGCGTTGAAGCCGAGTGAGATTTCGGCGTTTGCGACGGCGCTGGCGAATGGGGCGGCTCCGGCGGGCGCGAGTGCGGAGGCGCAGAAGTTTTTTGCGGCGTTGAGTGCGGACCTGAAGCAGAGTGGCGGCCGGTGCGTGGTGATTCCGGGGGAACAGGCTTCGCCGGCAGTGCATGCGGCGGCTTATGCGCTGAACTCTTCGCTTGGTGCGGTTGGCAAGACGGTCATCTATACCGAGACGGTGAACCCGTTGCCGAGCGAGCAGGTGGCTGATCTGAAGTCGCTGGTCGCCGACATGAACGCGGGCAAGGTGCAGTGGCTGGTGATTCTCGGCGTGAACCCGATCTACTCGGCTCCGAGCGATTTGCTCTTCCAGGATGCGTTCGCGAAGGTTCCAGTGACGGTGCACCTGGGTTCGCATCTGGACGAGACTGGTTCGATTGCGAACTGGCATATCAACAAGGCGCACTACCTTGAGAGCTGGTCGGATGCGCGGGCGTATGACGGGACTATCTCGATCATTCAGCCGATGATTGCTCCGATGTATGGCGGGCTTTCGGCGCATGATGTGCTGCAGACGCTGCTCGAAAATGCGCAGCTCTCGGCGCATGATGTTGTTGTTGCGAATGCGAAGACCTATATTAACGGCGATTTTGCGACGGGCTGGCGGAAGGCTCTGCATGATGGCTGGGTAGAGGGAACGGCGTTTACCGCGAAGGCTGGTGGCGCGGGCAAGAGCGCTGTTGGCTCGTTCCCAGTGGCGGCTTCGAGCGGGCTTGAGGTTTCGTTCCGGCCTGATCCTTCCATATATGATGGGCGCTTTGCCAATGTCGGCTGGCTGCAGGAGCTGCCTAAGCAGGTGACGAACCTGAGCTGGGACAATGCGGCGATCATGGGCATCAATACGATGGCCGATCTGAAGCTGGACGAGAGCGATCCGGTGAAGCTGTCGTTCAACGGCCGCGAGTGCATCGCTCCGGCATTGATGGTGCCAGGTCATCCTGAAGGCGTGATTACGGTTCATCTCGGGTTTGGTCGCGGTGTGCAGGCCGGCCGCGTTGCTCAGGGTGTCGGTTTTGATGCGTACCAGATTCGGATGTCGGGTGGGACGTTGTCTGCTTCGGGTGTGACTGCGGTGAAGGTGCCGGGGACGTATGACCTGTGCATCACCAAGGTGCATAACATCGAGCACCGCGGCGCCTTTGCGCAGCATGATCTCGAAAGGCCGCTTTCGGACAAGGATGGCGTCTACTCGCTGGCTGGGCATGAGGCGATGGAGCGGTCGATCATCCGCTACGCCACGGTCGAAGAGGTGAAGAAGAATCCGAACTTCGCGCATGAAGGTGGCGCGAGCGGGACGCTGATTAATAAAGTGGGCTACTCGCCGCAGGGTGAGAAGGTTCCGCATGACAACTCGTTCTTCCCGGATGCGTGGAAGTACGACAAGACGGATCCGTCGACGCTGAAGATTCAGAACTCATGGGGCATGGCGATCGACCTGAATAGCTGCGTGGGCTGCAATGCCTGCATCGTGAGCTGCTATGCGGAGAATAATATTCCGGTCGTAGGGCGCGAGCAGGTGAAGGTTGGGCGCAACATGCAGTGGCTGCGCATCGATACCTACTTCGAAGGCGATCTGCATGCTCCGAAGGCGCACTTCCAGCCGATGGCTTGCCAGCACTGCGAGAATGCGGGCTGCGAACAGGTTTGCCCGGTGGGTGCGACGGTGCATACGCCCGAAGGCATCAACACAATGGTCTATAACCGCTGCGTGGGCACGAGGTACTGCTCGAACAACTGCCCGTACAAGGTGCGGCGGTTCAACTTCCTGCTGTACTCGGACTACGACACGGAGAGCCTGAAGTTCATGCGCAATCCGGATGTCAGCGTGCGGTCGCGCGGCGTGATGGAGAAGTGCAGCTACTGCGTGCAGCGCATCGAGGCGGTGAAGATCGTCGCGGACAAGGAAAACCGCGAGATTCGCGATGGCGAGATTGTGACGGCGTGCCAGCAGGCTTGCCCGACCAGCGCGATAACGTTCGGCAACATTAACGACAAGGCAAGCAAGGTGGCAAAGCTCAAGGCTGAGGAGCGCGATTACCAGGTACTCGCGGACCTTAACTTCCGTCCGCGCACGACCTACACGGCCGGAGTCATCAACCCGCATCCGGAGTTGGCATAATGGCGACTAAAGGACCAATGGACCCAATTGTCGATCCGATGATCGACCCGCGCACCGGCGAGTACGCGGTCATTGCGCCGGGCCATAACTTCAAGTCGGTGACGCAGAAGATTGCGGGCATCGTGCTGACGTCGAACACGCCGCTGGGATGGTTCTTCGGCCTGGTGGTGGCGGCGGGCGTGGCCATGGGGCTGGTGATCGGATGCACATGGCTGTTCCTGAAGGGCGTCGGCATCTGGGGCGTGACGATTCCGGGCGCGTGGGGCTTCGCGATCATCAACTTTGTGTGGTGGATCGGTATCGGCCACGCGGGGACGCTGATCTCGGCGATTCTTCTGCTGTTCAAGCAGACGTGGCGCAACTCGATTAACCGGTTTGCCGAGGCGATGACGATCTTCGCGGTTTGCTGCGCCGGTCTGTTCCCGCTGATTCACGTTGGCCGGCCGTGGCTGGCGTACTGGCTGTTCCCTTACCCGAACACGATGAATGTCTGGCCGCAGTTCCGCAGCCCGCTGGCGTGGGACGTGTTCGCGGTCTCGACGTATGCTTCGATCTCGGTGATCTTCTGGTACATGGGAATGATTCCCGACTTCGGCACGCTGCGCGACCGGGCGAAGATGCCGGCGGCGAAGTACTTTTATGGATTGCTGAGCCTGGGATGGCGCGGATCGACGCGGCACTGGATTCGGTATGAGTCGGCTTCGCTGCTGCTGGCTGGGTTATCGACGCCTCTGGTGCTTTCTGTGCATACGGTCATCAGCTTCGACTTCGCTGTGGCGGCGCTGGCGGGGTGGCATACGACGATCTTCCCGCCTTACTTCGTTGCGGGCGCTATTTATTCGGGGTTCGCGATGGTCATTACGCTGGCGATTCCGATTCGGAAGTTCTATCACCTGGAAGATTTCGTGACGCTGCGCCACCTGGACAATATGGCGAAGGTGATGCTCGGGACGGGCCTGATCGTTGCTTATGGCTACGGCATGGAGGTCTTCATGGCGTGGTTTTCGGCGAGCCACTGGGAGTTCTTCATGATGTGGAACCGTATGTTCGGGCCGATGGGCTGGGCATACTGGATTCTGATTTTGACGAATATTGCGATTCCGCTGACGACGCTGTGGTCGCGCAAGCTGCGGGTGAACGTGGCTTACCTGTTCGTGCTCTCGTTCATCATCAATACGGGCATGTGGTTTGAGCGCTTCGTCATTGTCGTGACCAGCCTTTATCGCGAGTACCTGCCTTCGAGCTGGGGTACCTACCGCGCGACGAAGTGGGACTACATGATCTATGTGGGAACGTTGGGCATGTTCACGTTCCTGTTCTTCCTGTTTGTCCGCTTCCTGCCGATGATTCCGATGTCGGAGATTCGGATGATGCTGCCGCAGACGAAGGTTAATCGCGGCGGAGCGGATGCCGAGACTGTTGCGAAGGAGACTGCCTGATGCCGCCGCGTGAGGGGATTTACGGATTGCTGGCCGAGTTCAACACGCCGGGCGAGCTGGTGCATGCGACCGAAGAGGCTCGCGCCGCGGGCTATCGCCGGATGGAGTGCTATACGCCTTATCCGGTGGAAGAGGCTGCGGAGGCGCTCGGCTTTCACAAGACGCGGGTGCCGCTGGTTTGCCTGCTTGGTGGAGTGATGGGCGTGACGACGGCATTTTTGATGGAGACATGGGTCAACGTGTGGGCGTATCCGCTGAATATCGCGGGGCGGCCGCTGTGGTCGTGGCCGGCGTTTATTATCCCGGCGTACGAGTGGACGATTTTGTTTGCGGGCTTCTCGGCGTGCCTCGGGATGCTTGCGCTGAATGGGCTGCCGCAGCCTTACCATCCGCTCTTCAATGCGCCCAACTTCAGGAATGGGGCGACGACGGACAAGTTCTTTCTTTGCCTGGAGGCGACGGATCCACTGTTCTCTCCTGACGGGACGCGGGCGTTTCTGGAGCAGTTTGCCGCGGTCTCCGTGGTGGAGGTGGACCACTGATGCGAACCGCAGGCAATAGAGGAGTAGAGGTCAGCGTGAGAAAGCTCAATCAGCTCGCGGCGTTTGGTGCGATGGCGGCGACTTTGGTGTTGGCCGGATGCCGCCAAGACATGCAGGACCAGCCGAAGTTCTTTCCGCAGCGCGGCACGGATTTCTATGCGGATGGGCGGTCGGTGCGTCCGCAGGTAGAGAACACGGTGGCGCGTGGCCAGTTGCGTGAGGACAGTTACTTCTCGACCGGGCTGGTGAACGGGAAAGAGGGCGATGGACTGCCGTTTCCGGCGACGATGGCGGTGCTTCAACGCGGACAGGAGCGGTACAACGTGTACTGCACGCCGTGTCACTCGCGCGTGGGCAATGGGATTGGGATGATCGTCCAGCGCGGCTATATGAAGGCGGGAAGTTTTCATTCGGCGCGGTTGGAGACTGCTCCGCTGGGTCACTTCTTCCAAGTGATCTCGAATGGTTATGGAGCGATGCCGGATTATGCTTCGCAGATTACGCCTGAGGACCGGTGGGCGATTGTGGCTTACATCAAGGCACTGCAATTGAGCCAGAAGGCGACACAGGCAGATGTGCCTGCGGGCCAGGAGGTTCAACCGCTGGCAACGATCGCCGAGAAACAAGGACTGCCTGCATCGTTTGCTGATGAGTGGAAGCTGCCGCCGACTGCTGTGACCGGCACTCCTGACGGAGGATTGTATGTGCTTCCCACGGCGGGAGCGGCCGGAACCACGAATGGAGCTACGACGCCGGCGCACACGGGCTCAACGACCTCGTCCGGGACGCCCGGACAAACTGTACCGAAGCAGTAACCTCGGAAGCTTCCGAACGAAGGCTTGAAACGAATGTCATCTGGACACGAACAATACGGAGCGGCGGGCGGGCACCACGATCACCACGAGCCGCGCGTGCTGCCTGACTCGCTTGCGGCGCCGGCGATTGTCTCCGCGTGGCGTATGCGCGCGCTGATCGTCTTCGCGGTCGCTACGATCCTGTCGGTCTTCTTTGCGTTCACGCATGAGGGCCGCAACCATATTCTTCGCGCTTACCTGCTGGGATACATGATCAGCTTCAGCTTTGCCGGCGGCGGGCTGGTGTTGCTGATGCTGCAGTATGTCTCGGGCGGCAAGTGGGGATTGCTGCTGCGCAGACCGCTTGAGGCGATGAGCCGAACGATCTGGCTGGTTGGCTTGTTCTTCGTGCCGATCTTTTTCTTCTGGAAGCATCTCTATCAGTGGGCGGCGTTCCCGACGGCGGGAGCCGTGGCGCAGGCACTTCAGGACCATGCGGTAACGCTCGAACAGGCGATGACGCTGAATGCCAAGCGCGCCATGTTGAATCCGACGGCGGTAATTGTGCAGACCGTCATCATCTTCGCGGTTCTCTGGCTGTTCCAGTTCCTGCTGAACAAGTGGTCGCTGCAGCGTGACGCCGATCCGGAGCGCGGGACCGAGCCGAGCTATGACCGCTGGCGGATCAAGTTCGAGAACCTCTCCGGGCCGGGAATCCTGATCTATGTGATTCTGCTTACGGCGGGTGCGATCGACTGGATCAAGTCGCTGGACATTACGTGGTACTCGTCGATCTGGGGATTGCAGTTCCTGGTTGGACAGGGATATGCGGTGCTGGCGCTGGGAATCCTGACTGTGATTCTGCTGTCGCGGTATGAGCCGATGAAGACGATGCTGCGCAAGACGGAGCAGCACGATCTGGGCAAGCTGGCGTTCGCGTTTGTGATGCTCAATATCTATCTTTGCTTCGCGGAGTTCCTGATTATCTGGTCGGGCAACGTCCCGGACGAGATTCCGTGGTATCTGAACCGGATTCATGGCGGCTGGTGGGTTATCTGCTCTCTGGATTTCATCTGCCACTGGCTGATTCCGTTCTGCCTGCTGCTGTCGCGCGATCTGAAGCGGAACAAAGAGAAGATGATCTGGCTGACGTGCTTCATGATCTTCGCGCGGTGCCTGGATATGTTCTGGCTGATTGAGCCGAACTTTGCCGATGCGGCGGGGAACCTGCATATCACCGGCAATGTTGGAATTCTGGCTTACCTGACTGTGCCTGTGGCTGTGCTTTCGCTGTGGGCGTGGTTTTACTTTGGCGAACTGCAAGCGCGTCCTCTGATCAATGTGAACGATCCTCACGTGGAAGAGATGCTGGAGCCCGAACATGCCCACTAACGATCACGATCTGAACCAGCCCCCGGCGCACGACCCTCATGTTCGCGATGACGAGCATCCGGGGTATGAGATTACCGACGTTAATGCCGGCGGCATCGTTGTATTTCTGGCGGGCTTGTTCGGCTCGGTATGCGTCTTCTTCGTGCTGTGCTATGGGCTTGGGATCCTGATCAATGGCGGGATCAAGAAGGAAGATGGGCCTTCAACGAAGTGGAACCAGGTTGCAGGCGAGGCGAACGACAAGCGCCAGGACCTGGTGAGCAATCCGGTGATGCAGCAGAAAGAGCTGCAGCAGGTGACCTCGGCGTTTCCTGAGCCGCGTCTGGATATCGACGATGGCAACCAGGCGACGGCGGATCTGCATGCGCGCGAGGATCTTTTGCTGAATTACTACAGCACGTCACCCGCGGAACCGGGATCGATTCGGATTCCTATCTCGCACGCGATGGAGATTATTGCGCAGCGTGGATTGCCGGCAAACTCACAGGCGACGACCACGGCGGTTGCGATGACAGGAGACGAGAAGCCGGTGATTCAGGCTCCGTTGACCTCCGGCTTTGCACGTACGGGATATGAGCTGGAGACGATTGAGGCTCGCGAGCAGAAGATGAACTACGGCAGGGCGCAGGCAGAGAACAAGGCAGAGCTTGCTCCGGCGAAGTAGCCGATAAACGGACCGGATTTAAGATAGAGAAAGAACGGCATGAGACAGAGGCGGACAATGCGGAGGGGTTGGCAGGCGGCGCTGCTGGGCTGTGCGCTGCTGAGCGCCTCCTTGTCAGCGCAGGTCTCGAGCTATGGGGATAAGCAGAGCGGCGAGAATGCGGGCGATCAACTGCCGCAGGTGCTGCAGAAGGTTGGGGTCGCGCAGCATCTGAATCAACAGCTGCCGCTGGATGCCGCGTTTGTGGATGAGACTGGCAAGCAGGTGAAGCTGGGAGATTACTTCGGCAAGAAGCCAGCTATTCTTTCGCTGGTTTACTACACCTGTCCGATGCTTTGTTCCGAGGAGCTGGATGGACTGACGAGCTCGCTTGAGATGGTGAAGCTGACGCCGGGTAAGGACTTCAATGTCGTGATTGTGAGCATCGATCCGAGCGATACGCCGGAGCAGGCCGCGAAGTCGAAGGCGCTGTATGTGAAGCGCTACGGGCGTCCGGAGACGGCGGCGGGATGGCATTTTCTTACCGGGCAGCGACCGGCGATCGATGCGGTGACCAACGCGGTTGGCTTTGGGTATGTGCGGGTTCCGGGGCCTGACGGAAAGCTGTCGCAGTTTGCGCACGCCAGCTCGATTGAGATTGTGACGCCTGAGGGCAAACTGGCCCAGTACTACCTTGGGGTGGAGTACTCGCCGAAGGATATGCTGCTGGGGCTGATTGATGCGTCGGGCAACAAGATCGGCTCGCCGGTGGCGAATATTCTGACCTACTGCTACCACTACGATCCGCAGACGAACAAGCACTCGCTGATTGTTGCGCGGGTGGTGCAGTTTGGCGGAATGATTACGGTGGCGGGCCTCGGCGGTTTTATGTTTCTGATGTTCCGGAGAGACGTCAACGTTGCGCGCGAACATGACCTGACGAAGAAAGAAATGGATAAAGGGTAACGATGCATATCAGTCCAGTGTTGTGGCAATTTCTGGTGAAGTGGCTCAATAACTCCGCGCTGTTTCCGCGCGAGGCCTCTACCATTGCGCCTTACGCCGATGCGCTGTATTTCTTTCTGCTGCTGCTCACGGTGGTTGGTTTGACGCTGGTGTGCATTCTCGTGTTCGGCTTCTCGATCCGTTACCGAAAAGAGAAGCACCCGGTTGCGGAGCACATCGAAGGCTCCACGCTGCTTGAGGCGACGTGGACGATTATTCCGCTGGCGCTGTTTCTGATTGTGTTTGTCTGGGGCGCACTGCTGTACTTCCGCATCTACAATCCGCCGACGAACGCAATGAACGTCTACATTGTTGGCAAGCAGTGGATGTGGAAGGCAGAGCATCCGGGCGGGCAGCATGAGATCAATGCGCTGCATGTTCCAATTGGCCGCAATGTGCAGTTGACGATGATCTCGCAGGATGTGTTCCATAGCTTCTCGATTCCGGATTTTCGCGTGAAGCGCGAGGTAATTCCGGGGCGCTATTCGACGGTGTGGTTCAATGCGACGACTCCGGGGACGTATCACATCTTCTGCACGCAGTATTGCGGGACGAACCACTCGGTGATGATTGGCGAAGTGACGGCGATGAGCCCGGACGACTACGAGAAGTGGACGCAGACATCGACCAGCGGAACTTCGCTGTCGCAGAATGGCGAGCGGTTGTTTGCCAGCATGGGTTGCAATGCTTGCCACTCGGGCAGCGCGGCGGCTCGCGGACCGAATCTGGCAGGAGTTTACGGCTCGAAGCTGCAGCTGACGAACGGGTCCGAGGTGCTGGTGAACGATGCCTACCTGCGGGATGCGATTTTGAATCCGTCGCAGCACATCACGGCGGGATATGCGCCGATTATGCCGACGTACCAGGGGCAGATCAGTGAAGACGGCCTGATCGACCTGGTGGAGTACATCAAGGGATTGCAAACCAACTATCGTGTGCAGCAGACGCTGACCACGTCACAGTCGAACCAAGCGGCGCCGACAACGCCGGGGGTGGTGAAGCCATGAGTGCAACACATACGATCGTCAATCTGCCGGACCAGCGGACTGCGACGATGCCGAAGCGGACCTACATCAATAATGAGGATGGGCTGCTGAGCTGGCTGCTTACGGGCGACCATAAGCGCATCGCGATCCTGTACCTGATTTCGATTACGTTCTTCTTCTTTATAGGGGGCGCGTTTGCCGGATTGATCCGGCTGGAGCTTCTGACGCCGCAGCCCGACCTGATGGCTTCGGATACGTACAACAAGTTCTTTTCGATGCACGGCATCGTGATGATCTTCCTGTTCCTGGTGCCTTCGGTTCCTGCGACGCTGGGGAACTTCCTGATACCGATCATGATCGGTACGAAGGATCTGGCGTTCCCGAAGATCAATCTGCTGAGCTGGTATCTGTACTGGGTAGGCGGTCTGTTTACGCTGACGGCGCTGGTGCTGGGCGGCGTGGATACGGGCTGGACGTTTACGACTCCGCTCTCGACGCATTATTTGAACACGCATGTGGTTACGGCTGCCACGGGCGTCTTTATCATCGGGTTCTCGTCGATCTTTACCGGACTGAACTTTATCGTTACGATTCACCGGATGCGTGCTCCAGGGATGACGTGGTTCCGGATGCCGCTGTTTTGCTGGTCGAACTATGCTGCTTCGATTCTGATGGTGCTGGGTACGCCGGTGCTGGCGATCACGCTGGTACTGGTTGCTCTGGAGCGGCTGGTTGGAATTGGCGTCTTCGATCCGAATAAGGGCGGCGATCCGCTGCTGTTCCAGCATCTCTTCTGGTTCTACTCTCACCCGGCGGTGTACATCATGATTCTTCCCGGGATGGGCGTGATCTCGGAGGTTATCAGCACGTTCAGCCGCAAGCGGGTCTTCGGGTATACGGCGGTTGCGTTCTCGTCTGTCGCGATTGCGCTGTTCGGGTTCTTTGTCTGGGCGCACCATATGTTCATCATGGGTGTCTCGAACTATTCGGCGCTGGTGTTTTCCTTGCTGACCATGCTTGTGGCTGTGCCGTCGGCGATCAAGATCTTCAACTGGGCGTTTACGCTGCAGAAGGGCTCGATTACGTTTGAGACGCCGATGCTGTATGCGTTCGGTTTTCTGGGGCTGTTCACAATTGGTGGTATGACGGGCGTCTTTCTTGGCGCGCTGGGCATGGATATTCACCTGACGGAGACGTACTTTATCGTGGCTCACTTCCACTTTGTGATGGTGGGTGGAATGCTGATGGCGTTTCTGGCTGGCATTCATTTCTGGTGGCCGAAGATGACGGGCCGGATGTATCCGGAGTCGCTGTCGAAGCTTGCCGCGGTGACGACCTTCATCGGGTTCAACCTGACGTTCCTGCCGCAGTTCATCCTGGGATATCTTGGGATGCCGCGACGCTATCATGCGTATCCGCCGGAGTTCCAGGTGCTGAATGTGCTCTCGACTGCGGGCGCGACGGTACTGGGTTTTGGCTATATGCTTCCGCTGCTGTATCTGGCATGGTCGCTGAAGTATGGCGCGATTGCCGGCAATAATCCATGGCAGGCTACGGGCCTTGAGTGGCAGATTCAGTCGCCACCGCTGACGGAAAACTTTATTGAGACCCCGATCATGGACCATGAGGCTTATGACTACGAGTGGCTCGAACACAAGACCGCACATGAGGTGACGACCGTTGGATAATGCGATCGTAGCAACACATCCCCATACGCATGAGACTGCGGTTCCCGCGGAGCATGAGCACGTTGCGTTGCCGCAGCACCGCCACCACTTCGAGACGCAGGAGCAGCAGCGCGAGGCCGGCACGTTCGGCATGTGGCTCTTCCTGCTGACTGAAATCATGTTCTTCGGCGGGCTGTTCTTTGCCTACCTGCTGTATCGCAACTGGTACAACCCTGCCTTTGTGGCCGCTTCGAACCAGTTGAGCATCCCGATGGGCACGGCGAATACGGCTATCCTGATCTCGTCAGGTTTTTTCATGGCCCTTGGAGTATGGGCGGCTGAGGTGCGGAAGAAGAAGCTGCTGGTCATTTTTCTGGTGTTGACCACGGTCTTGGGGCTGGCCTTCCTTGGCGTGAAGTACTTCGAGTACAAAGAGAAGTGGGAGTTGCACCACATTCCTGGTGCAAGCTTCGATGTCTCGCAGTTCATCAACCCTCATGCTTACGGTTTGAAGGAAGAGCCACTCGCTCCCGATATGGCGCAGAAGACGCAGGTGTTCTTCTTCCTCTACTTCGCGATGACGGGCATGCACGCGCTCCACATGATCATTGGAATCGTTCTGCTGTTCTGGCTTACCTGGAGGGCCAATCGAGGAGAGTTCAGTGCCGGTTACGTCGCGCCGATTGAAAACTTCGGGCTGTACTGGCACTTCGTCGATATTGTGTGGATCTTCCTGTTCCCCTTGCTGTACCTCATCAATCGCCATCCCGTATCGTAGCGACCACAGCCAGGGCCGGCTGGAAGGAAAAGAGATATGTCCGAATATCATGATCCGTCAAACGTAGTAAATCCGGAGCACGCCGACCATCACATCGTTACACCGGTGACGTACGGGATTGTCTTCGCTACCCTGCTGGTCTTCACCGGCATCACGGTGGCGGCTGCCTATGTTAATTTGGGCATTCTTAATCCGATTGTGGCCCTGGCGATTGCCTGCACGAAGGCAGTGATCGTCATTCTGTTCTTCATGCACGTCAAGTATCAGTCGAAGCTGGTGAAGTTGACCGTCACTGCCGGTTTCTTTACGTTTCTTGTTCTGATTACGATGACTCTGACCGATTACATGAGCCGGGCGTGGGGTCTTTGGTAGGGCAATCTGGTTTTGACGGGAGTGCGGCCTGCGGGCCGCATTTTTGTTGCAGTCGAAATGCTGTGGGCTGGCCGCCATAGACTTAGGAAATGGCAAAGACGCGGCCGGGAGTTCCGGATGAACTCGATGCTTTGTCGAAAGACGCGAGAGTTACGGTGCGGCGGGATGGTGCTCCCGATCCTGGCGGCAGGTGCGTCGTTTACTGGATGCAGCGGGCGCAGCGCGGAGTCGACAACCATGCGGTTGATTTGGCGGTAAAGATCGCGAATCTGCTGGGACTGCCGCTGGTTGTGTATTTCGCCGGAATCTCGAACTTCCCTCATGCAAATTTGCGGCACTATGTCTTCCTGAATCAGGGGTTGCCGGATATTGAGGCCGATCTGGCCGAGCGGAATATCTCGTTTGTGATGCGAAGGGCTCCTGATGAATCGCATGAGCGATTATTGGTGGATGTTGGGGCGGCGTTTCTTGTGGGTGATGAAAATCCTATGCGAGAGCCGGAACGATGGCGCAGAGAACTGGCTTCGCGGATCACAATTCCCTTCTGGACGGTTGATACAGATGTGGTGGTGCCTTCGAAGTTGGTCGGAAAGGCGCAATATGGCGCATACACCATTCGTCCGCGGCTCTATCGACTACTGCCAGACTATTTGCATGAGTATGGAAATCCGAAGGCTGAGCATGAGTGGAAGATGCCACGTGGTTTTTACGCCGACTCTGTGCGCGAAGATATGACGCGCGACTGGAAGGACCTGGACCGCAGCGTCGGGCCGGTTGAGGCGTGGGAGGGAGGCACGCATGCTGGATTGAGACGGCTGAAGTTATTTACCGGAAAGCTGCTTGAGACGTATGACGCTGATCGGAATCACCCGGAGACGGATGGAACCTCGTGCCTGTCGCCTTATCTCCACTTCGGCCATGTAGGGCCATTAACGATTGCGTTGGCTGTCGATGCTGTGGCGAACTCGAATCCGAAGTTGCGGGAAGCGCGTGATAGCTATTTCAACGAGCTTATTGTGTGGCGCGAGCTTGCGGTGAATTTTGTGCGCTATACGCCGAACTATGATTCCGCCGAGTGCGCGGAGCCCTGGGCGAAGACGACGATTGCTAAGCATGCTCAGGACGAGCGTGAGCGGATTTATACGCTGCATCAGCTGGAGCATGCGCAGACCCACGACGACCTCTGGAATGCCGGGCAGATTCAGATGGTCCGCTTTGGGTGGATGCATAACTACCTGCGGATGTACTGGGCGAAGAAGATTCTGGAGTGGACTCCCAACGTTGCCACTGCGGTAAAGTACGCGATTCATCTGAATGACAAGTATTTTCTCGATGGCCGCGACCCGAATGGATATGCGGGGATTGCGTGGGCGATTTTTGGCAAGTTCGACCGGGCATGGGGAGAGCGACCAGTGTTTGGAAAGATCCGCTATATGTCGGGTGCATCCACGGGGAAGAAATTCGATTCGAAGCGATACATCCAGCAGATGGGGCTTTTGCCGGAGCAGGAGTCGCTGCGCTTCTCGTGATTGGCAGGTAGTCATCTATACAACTGGCGGAAGATTGTAGGCTGCAACGACGGATGTTAGATTGGGGACGTTCGCCGTAGTTTTGCGGTTGAACACGCTGAGAGATGGCCGCAGAGTAACATCAACGATCTCCCGGAGTGTTGATGAGAGTTTTCTCATCCCGTTCTGGAACTATCCGTCGTTCTTCTCCCGCTCTAGCGTTGACTCGTCCGATGGCAGCTAAGAGCATCAGGGTTAGCTGTCCGCGCAGTTCGGATTGCACGCTAGGGGCTCTATGGAACTCACACAACCCGCGCTGTCTACGCCATCGATTTTGCGTGGAATCCAAAGCCGTCTTTTGATCGGTTTGTGGCTTCTGGTAGTTGGATCGGCTAATGCTCTCGGTCAGCAAGCGCCACCAGAGGCGTTGAACAGAGCGGGGAGTTCTCAAGCCTCGGGCGCTGCTTCTTCCTATTCAATGAGAGCGCATCGTTTTCTCAGTGGGCGAACGACGGTGGAGGGTGTCTCGGCGGCGCAAGCCGTGGGCGCAGCACGACGGCAACACGCTGCGATGATTGCCGCGCAGGCTGCTTCGCCGCTCTCTAATTTGAACGCAGCGTGGCAGCCAGTTGGGCCGAACCAGGTTGCCAGCATCGCGTATGGAAGTGTTACTGGGCGTGTTACCTCAATTGCGATTGATCCTGCGGATGCGAGCGGCAATACAGTGTATGTGGGAACGACCGGCGGCGGCGTCTGGAGGTCGACGAATGCGGCGGGGCCGGCAGCAAGCGTATTATTCACTCCGCTTACGGACACGCTGCCGGTCTTCAATGCGAACGCTGGCGCAGCGGAGACTCCTTCGCTCAGCATTGGAGCGATCAGTGTGCAGTCTGGTGTTGTGCTTGCGGGCACGGGCGATCCGAATGACGCGTCCGATTCCTTCTATGGGAGCGGGATATTACGGTCTGCGGATAACGGGGTTACGTGGACTTTGATCCAGAGCTCGCGCGACGGAGTTGAAGGCAACCACTCGTTCATGGGACTTGGATTTGCAGGTTTTGCATGGAGCAGCTCGACGCCGGGGACGGTGGTCGCTGCGGTTTCGCAGGCTGCTGAAGGTACGCTCGTCAACGCCGTTGATCAGACGAATAGTGTGATGGGACTCTATTATTCGACGGACTCGGGTGTTACGTGGCAGATGTCCACGATCATGGACGGCAGCCAGATTGTGCAGACGCCTCTTTCTTCGGGCGCAGATCTGGGTGGGCGCGCGGCGACCGCCGTGGTCTGGAATCCTGTGCGGCAACGGTTCTATGCGGCGATTCGCTATCACGGATACTACGAGTCGGCCGATGGCGTTACATGGACACGGCTGGCACAACAACCGGGAGCGGGGTTGACAGCGACTGCTTGTCCAACGGCGCCCACATCGAGCGGCAGCGCGGCTTGTCCGATCTTTCGCGGGGCGCTTGCGGTTCAGGCGGTGACTGGCGACCTCTTTGCATTGACCGTGGATAGCAACAATGTTGACCAGGGGCTTTGGCAGGATGTGTGCGCGCTGTCCGGAGCAAACTGTAGCAGCGCGACCGTTATGTTTAGCAAAAAACTGTCCTCTTCGCCGATGGAGGTTGGCGGGGGAAGCAACGTGATTCCTCAGGCCGACTACAATCTTGCACTCGCGGCTGCTCCGGTAACGACGGGCTCGACACAGGACACGTTGTTGTTCGCTGGCGCGGTGGATCTGTATCGCTGCTCTTTGGCTGCGGGGTGTGTTCTGCGCAATACAACCAATGCGACAAATGGATGCGCCGCGCCCGCGCAGGTTGCGCCCGCACAGCACATCATTGAGGCGATGGCTACTACGACGCTTCCACTTGTCTATCTCGGGAATGATGGTGGACTGTGGCGATCGACGGATGGTGTGAACCAACAGGCTGCTCCGTGCTCGGCCGACGATGCGACGCACTTTCAGAATCTCAACGGCGGGATTGGCTCGCTCGCAGAGGTTGTCAGTTTTGCGCAGCCATCGGCTGACGCGGGTATGTTGCTTGTCGGGTTGGGCGCGAATGGGACTGCTTCCACTGCATCTGCCGCTCAAGCTGCGACGCCGTGGGCGCAGATCTCGACGGGTGAGGGTGGTACAGTGGCGATCGATCCGAATAATTCTTCCCTCTGGTATATCTCGACGGGTGCAGGTGTGAGTATCCGTCAATGTGGAAGTGGAACGGCGTGCGTCGCCAGCAATTTTACGGGTGCGCCGACGATAGGGCCCGCGCAGGTCGCTGGAGATGACTCGCTGATCGATGCTCCGTGGATACTTGATCCGCAGCTCTCCTCCGACATCATCATCGGAACGTGTCGCGTGTGGCGCGGGCCTGCGGATAATGGTGCCGTTTGGTCTTCGTCGAATGCGATCAGCAAGCTTCTCGGTGGGCCGCAGAATGCTTCATGTACGAGCGGGAATCCGGTTATTCGTTCGCTCGCTGCGTCCGGCCCGGCGAGCCAGACGACAGTCGCGCAGAATGCCGGAGCGGAAGTGCTTTACGCCGGTATGGCGGGAGCATTCGATGGCGGGGGAGTTTTTGGTGGCCACCTGTTTTCCATCACGACTGGCAACACTGCGATGAATACAACGGCCTGGAGCGACCTTTCCATGTCGCCAGTGACGAATGGACAAGGGAATGCCTTTAATCCAGGAGGATTCGATATCTCATCTCTGGCGGCCGATTCACATGATTCCACTGGAGCAACGATCTATGCCACGGTGATGGGTTTTGCAGGAAATGGCGTGAATGCTGCGCATCTTTATCGTTCGACCGATGCGGGCGGGCACTGGATCAACGTCAGCAGCAACCTGCCGAATGCTCCGGCGAACAGCGTGGTCGTGGATCCGAACGACGCGAACACCATCTATGTCGCGCTGGATACCGGTGTCTATGTCACGACGCAGATTACATCGTGCGCGACTGCGAACTGCTGGAGCATTTATGGCACGAGCCTGCCGAACGCCCCGATAGTGGAACTGAAGGCAGCACAGACAATGCCTACCGGCGATGGCCGCTCGGGAGAGCTTCGCGCGGCAACCTACGGTCGCGGCATCTGGCAGATTCCTCTACTGACGGCTGCCACGGCGACGCAGCCTTCGATGAGTTTGAGCCCAGTATCTTTGACCTTCGGGACGCAGGCAGTGGCGACTGCGAGCGAAACGCAAACCATTACGGTTACAAATACAGGGAATGCATCACTGACGGTCGGCTTGGTAGTGACGACAGGCGACTTCGGGGAGACGGACAACTGTACCGCGGCTCCGATTGGCGTGAACTCGAGTTGTACCGTTCAGGTCAGGTTTCTGCCGACGGCTACAGGAAGCCGAAGCGGCGTCCTTACTGTGTACGGAAATATCTCGGGCGGCCAGGCGACGGCTTTACTCTCCGGAACTGGCAGCGCGGCCGCGGCTGTTGTGCTGAATCCTATTACGCTCTCCTTTCCTTCCACGCTGATTGCTGCGACCAGTCCCGCGCAGAACATTACGATTTCAAATACCGGGGGAGCTACTGTAGGGCTTCAGGCGCCGACGGTTAGTGGGGCGGATTTTGTCGTCACGGCGAATACGTGCGGACCAAGCCTTGGCCCCAGCCTTGGCCCCAGCACAGGATGCACCATTTCGATTTCGTTCCGACCTACGGCATCGGGCGCGCGCAGTGGAACGTTCAGCATTACAGACGATGTAGGAACCCAGACTGCCTCTCTCAGCGGGACCGGGACTTCGCCGGCTACCGATGCTCTCTCTCCGCTTACTCTTGGGTTTGCCGCGCAGCAGCTAGATACCACCAGTGCCGCGCAGCAGATTACGCTGACGAATTCTGGCGATGTACCCCTAACGCTGATTGCTGCGCAGATCACGAGCGGCGACTTCAGCGCGATCAATGCCTGCGGCAACTCGCTCAACGCACATTCGACGTGCTCGATCGGCATCGTATTTCAGCCTAAGAGCGTTGGCCCAATTACCGGCGTGCTGACCGTCTCAGACCAATACCGCAGCCAGACTGTTGCGCTAAGTGGGACTGGAATTGCTCCGCCCGGGGTCTCTCTTTCTCCTTTTTCGACAGTTGCTTTTTCGCCAGTGGGGGTTGGTATCACCAGCGCGCCACAGACGGTCACGCTAACGAATAACGGTGGAGTTCCGCTTCTGGTGCAGAGCATCGCGGTTACGGGGGACTTCGTTATTTTGTCTGGGAGCAATACCTGTGGGAGCAGTGTTGCGATCAATACGGCGTGTACGCTGCAAATCGCCTTTGCGCCTATGGTGGGTGGGCCTCGCACCGGCACGCTTACCGTCATAGATAATGCTGGCAACTCTCCACAGACGTTGTCGCTTACAGGCACCGGCGTCGATTTCAGTTTGAATCCGGATGGCGGCACAAGTCTTACCATCACGAATGGTCAGAACGCTGTATATCCCCTGCTGATTAGCTCGGCCGCGAATGTACCTGGAACGGCGAGCTTTACTTGTACAGGCACGCCGGCAAATGCTACCTGCACAATCACTCCCTCAACCGTGCCCCTTGGCAATACCACAACAGTTTCGGTGACTGTCCTCACAGGCGTTTCGTCAACGTCGTCGAATCTACGGTCCCGTTGGAGCCGATCAGGGATAGGTTGGCTTGCGATGCTCGTTCCCGCAGGCTTATTGACTCTGCGTAAGAGGGGTCGCCGATTCGCTGGCTCCCTCGCGCTGGCTTGCCTCGTGACGGCAACAGGGTGCGGTGTCGGGCGAACGATTCCTCTGGAGAGCGGTTCAAATCCAAATCCTCCATCCAGCCCTGTCACACCTACAGGCACATATATGATTATTGCTTCTGCTACCAGCAGCGGTTTGACGCGGACCGTCAATCTGACGCTGATTGTTAAGTAGCTTGGGCTTGGTGATGGAATGCGGCCTGCTTAAACGGCGCGCCCGGCACTGACTCCCGACGCCCAGGCCCACTGGAAGTTATATCCGCCCAGCCATCCGGTGACATCGACTACCTCGCCGACGAAGTAGAGGCCGGGAACTTTGCGGCTCTGCATGGTCTTTGCGTCGAGTTCCGCCGTATCGACTCCGCCCGCTGTTACTTCGGCTTTGGCATAGCCTTCGGTTCCGGCAGGAGTGATCCTCCAGTCGTGCAGTTGTTGCTCCATGGCGGCGAGCGACGTATTGGTCCAGTTTAGCGGGGGATGGAGCGCGAGCCAACGCTCTGCGAGACGTGCTGGAAGGACAGCGCGCAGAGCTGCGATTGCAGCGGGAGTATCGCGTCGCGTCGTGGGGTCGAATAGTGGCTTCAACACTTCTGCGCCGGGCGCGAGGTCGACCGAGATCTCTCCGCCTGGTTGCCAGTACGACGATATTTGCAGGATTGCAGGGCCACTGAGGCCGCGATGCGTCACGAGCATCTTTTCGCGGAAACTACCGTGTCTGCGATTGGTTCCAGCGTTTGCGATGACTTCGGTTGAGACTCCCGACAGATCACACCAACGTTCGCGGTCCTCCGGGTTGAAGACGAGCGGCACCAATGCTGGTCTGCATTCGACGATACGCAGGCCGAACTGTGTTGCGAGATCGTAGCCCAAACCGGTCGCGCCCATCTTTGGGATCGACAGGCCGCCGGTGGCGACGACGACCGCTTCAGCATCAAAAGTGATCTGCGGCGTTTCGACGCGGAATCTTCCGTCATGCGCGACGGAGAGGATCCGCGTTCCCGTCATCAGCTTCACTTCAGCTTCGGCACATTCGCGCTCCAGCATGGTGACGATGTCGAGTGCGGAGCGATCGCAGAAGAGCTGACCGAGTGTCTTCTCGTGGTAACGGATTCCATGCCGCTCGACCATAGCGATGATGTCCGCCGGGGTGAAACGTGCCAGAGCGGATTTTGCGAAGTGGGGATTTTCAGAGAGAAAGTTTTCCGCACGCGTGTGGAGGTTGGTGAAGTTGCACCGCCCACCACCTGAGATGAGGATCTTTTTGCCGGCTCGTTCTGCGTGTTCCAGCAGCACGACGCGCCGTCCACGGCGTCCTGCTTCGAGCGCGCAGATCATCCCGGCAGCTCCTGCACCCAGGACAACGACATCAACCTTCTGCACGTACGCTCACCATGTTCCTCTCCTAAATTGTTTGGGTGCTTGTTTCATTTTAGATTCCGGCAAGCACCTGGGATGCCATTTCCCCCTTCTGGCTGCAGCCCCTACTGCTTTTGTGTCATAGACCGGCACTAACGCTGAGTTCTACACCTGTTAGAGTGTCTCAGGAGAAATGCCATGCGCATTGATCGTAAACGGGTGTGCTCGATTCTCAGTACAGCTATCATGCTTGCCGTCGCCGTTGGACTCGAAGGTTGCAGTGTTTCCTCGACGGTTGCGCCCACTGCGCCATCTGCGCAGCACTTCAGCGCCCGTATCATTGGTGGGGTTCAGCCGATCAGCAATGGCACAATACAGCTCTATACCCCGGGCACAAACGGATACGGCTCCGCGTCGACTGCTTTGCTCAACCAGGTGGTCACTACCGATGCCAATGGATACTTCTCTATCACCGGCGATTATTCCTGCCCATCTGCTTCCACTCCGGTCTACCTTGTGGCGACTGGCGGCAATCCAGGGCTGGCTCCGGGAACCAACAACAACGCTATTGCGTTGATGGCGCTGTTGGGGCAATGCGGATCGCTCACCCCAACAAGCTTCTTCAACATCGGAGAGCGTACTACGGTTGCGGCTGTGTGGGCGCTTGCTCCCTTCATGGTGGATTATGCGCACATCGGCACCAGCCCTGGAAATGTACAGGGCTTGTTGAACGCGTTTGCAGTGGCGCAGAACCTTGTCGATGTTCATACCGGCGTGGCTCCCGGTACTGCTCCAGCGATTGCGACTGTTCCCACCGCGGAGATCAATACTTTGGCGGATATTCTTACCTCCTGCGTGAACTCCAACGGCAGCACCGTGTCGACTGCAGGGTGTGGGCGGCTCTTTACAGCGGCTACTCCGGTGGGAGGCGTTGCGCCATTCGATACAGCCGCTGCGGCTTTGAACATTGCACGCAATCCGGGACACAACTCCAGCGCCCTCTTCAGCTGCCTGCCTTCCAGCCCCCCTTATCAACCTACCTTGTCGATTGCTCCCGGAGACTGGACGCTGGCCGTCGACTATGTTTCACCTGCCTTCAATGTTCCTAGCGACCTTGCCATTGATTCGCAGGGCAATGCCTGGGTGTTGAGCGGGAGCTCCAATTCGAGCAGCATCAGCATTCTGAATACGACGGGGATTACGGCGACGTTTGCGCAGCCGGGCGTCACGCTGGGGCATCTTGCTCTCGATCCGTTTGACGATCCGTGGCTGACCAACAACGCCGGCTCAAGTGTTCTTGAGCTCACCAGCTCTGGAGCACACGCTTCGTCGAACCCCTTTAGCGGTGCGGGAATTCAGGGTCCTGGCGCACTGGCTTTTGACGGTTCGGGTAATGTGTGGACGGTCAACAACGGACCAACCGTCAGCAAGCTGAGTGCGAACGGCGCGCCGCTGTCAGTTCCGTCTGGTTACAGCACTGGTGGAGCGAGCGGGCCGGCTGCGCTTGCGTTGGATACGTCGGGAAATGTGTGGATTGCGAACAGCAGTAGCAACACCGTCTCGGTGTTGAGCAGCAGCGGCGCTCCACTTCCCGGCTCGCCTTATTCGGGTGGGGGGATGAGCGGACCGTTTGCGCTCGCGATCGATTCGACGGGCGGAGCATGGGTTGCGAACCGGACAGGCAGCAACTTGAGCCGGTTGTCCTTTGATGGTTCTCCCATTGCCGGTAGTCCTTATTTCGGTGCAGGGTTGAATGCTCCCATCGATATTGCGCTGGATGGGCTGGACAATGTGTGGCTTGCGAACTCGGGCAGCAGCAGCGTATCGGAGTTTCTCAGCACAGGGCGAGCGCAATCAGGAAACGTTGGTTATGGCAGTGCAGCGCTGGCGAGTCCGTTTCGCTTGGTGATTGATGGTTCGGGAAATGTTTGGGTTGCGAACCTTGGGTCGGCTACGGTTGGGACTGGAACGATCACGCAAATTGTTGGAGCTGCAGCACCTGTGGTCACGCCGGCGTCGGTGGCAGTGCAGAATAATGCGCTGGATCAACGGCCTTAATGGTGTTTTTCGGATGGTGAAATGCTGGTGAGTTGATGGTGAATCGCTGGTCGCGAGATGGTTATGCGACCATGGATTCATGGCAACGAGAGTTGAAGAACGGGGGCCGCGGCTGGTTGCGGCTGAACCCTACGGTCCTGCGGCGGGGGTGACCCGACGGGCCGCTGACCGTCTTCGCGCAGGGCATCTTTGGGTGTACCGGTCGGATGTGGAGACACTGGTGCCTCCGGTTGGGGCAGAGGAAGTTGCGGGCGGGTCGCTCGTGACGGTGATGGATAGTCGTGGGATTCCGCTGGGGGCGGGACTCTATAGTTCGGCGTCGCAGATTGCGGTGAGGATGGTCTCGGGCGAGACTGGGCTGACGCGTGCGGCTTATCTGGAGCAGGTGCGTGAGCGGTTTCTGTCGGCGCTGAGCTTGCGGGATGAGGTTGCGCCGCAATCGGCGGAGAACAATGCATGCCGGCTGGTTTTTTCGGAGGCGGATGGACTGCCAGGGATCGTGGCAGACCGCTATAACGACCTGGTGATTCTGCAACTGTTGACGCAGGGGACTGCTCAGGATGATGTTCGCGATGTACTTGGTGAGGTGATTCGAGAGAGGGTCCAGGCGGAGACGATTGTGGAGCGGCCGGATCCGAAGATCCGCGAGCTGGAGGAGCTGGCACTGCCGCCTGCGAATGGGTTGCTCTATTCGGTTGGAGATCCGCCCAAGCTGAAGACGGTTTTCACCATCAACGGGCTGCGCTTTCACTACGACGCAGGATCGGGTCAGAAGACAGGGGCATTTCTCGATCAGCGGCTGAACTATGCGGCCGCGGCAAGGTATGCGCGTGGGGCGGCGCTGGATGTTTGTACTTATCAAGGCGGTTTTGCTCTTCACATGGCGCAGCGCTGTGAGCGGGTGACTGGGGTAGATGCGAGCCGGAGTGCGTTGCAGGTCGCGGACCAGAACCTGGAGCTGAATGGGGGTCTTCGGGCGGCGGTGGATTGGATTGAAGCGGATGCGTTTGAGCTGCTGCGGGAGTATGAGTCTAGCGGCGAGCAGTACGACACCATCGTGCTCGATCCGCCTGCTTTTGCGAAGTCGAAGCGTGCGGCCGAGGGGGCGATGCGCGGGTACAAAGAGCTCAACCTGCGGGCGATGAAGATGCTCACGGCGGGTGGGACGCTGGTGACTTGTTCCTGCTCACATCATGTGGGGCTGGAAGAGTTCACGGAGGTTGTCGCGGCGGCTGCCTCGGATGTTGGACGGCGTGTGCAGGTGATGGAGATTCGCGGGGCCGCTCCGGACCATCCAGCCGTGTTGACCTTGCCGGAGACCAGCTATTTGAAGTGCCTGATCTGCCGGGTTGGGTGAGCGCAGTGCTGATTCAGGTTTCCTGACAAGTTTTGGCAGGGGATCGCTATACTGTTGGCTCTGGTTTACAACCGGTTGGAGCGTGTCAGGATGCTGAGAGATCGGGTTTGGATTGGTGTGTGTGTGTCGGTGCTGCTAGCCACTTCGGGATGGGCGCAGGACAAGAAGACCGACGACAAAAAGAAGGACGAGAAGGTGGTCGTAAAGGGAACGCCTGCTGCTGCGGAGGCAGAGCTGCCGGGCGACTCGACTACGGATGGCTCGGTGACAGTGGGCGGGCAGGCGATCGCGTACAAAGCTGTTGCGGGGACTCTGACGGTGGGGTCAACGGACTCGCAGGATGCGATGATCGGGCTGGATGGCAAGATGCTGCCGGGAACGGGAGAGAAGCCGCTCGATCCTGAGAAGCCGGAGAAGGCTCCGGCTACGGCGCGGATTTTTTATGTGGCGTACTTCAAGAAAGATGCGGCGCCGGGACGGCCAGTGATGTTTCTGTATAACGGCGGCCCGGGGTCGGCGACGATGTGGCTGCACATGGGTTCGTTTGGGCCTCGGCGGGTGGTGACGACGGATGCGCAGCATGATGAGGGCGCGCCGTACAAGATCGTCAATAATGATTTCAGCCTGCTGGATGTGAGCGACCTGGTGTTTATCGACGCTCCGGGGACGGGGTTCAGCCGGATCATGGGCAAGGATAAGGACAAGGCCTTCTGGGGCGTGGACCCGGATGCGCACGCGTTTGAGCGCTTCATCCGGCGGTTTCTGACGAAGTATGACCGGTGGAACTCGCCGAAGTATCTGTTTGGCGAGAGCTACGGAACGCCGCGGAGTGCGGTGCTCAGCGCGGCTCTGCATAATGTTGACCTGAACGGGATTGTGCTGCTCTCGCAGATTCTGAGCTTCGACAACAGCATCGATGGGCCGAAGGCGAACCCCGGAGTGGATCAGGCGTACGCGTTAGGGCTACCGACGTTTGCGGCGACTGCCTTCTATCATCACAAACTGCCGACACAGCCAGGGGCGCTGGAGCCGTTTCTGGCTGAGGTCGAGCAGTATGCGCTGGGCGATTATATGAGCGCGCTGTTGCAGGGGTCGGAGCTGCCGGCGGCAAAGAAGCAGGCGGTGGCGGAGAAGCTGCATCAGTACACCGGGCTGCCTGTGGAGTATCTGCTGCGGGCAAATCTGCGTGTAACCGGCGGAGCGTTCAGCAAACAACTGCAGTTGAACGATGAGACGACTACCGGGCGTCTCGATTCGCGGTACAAGGGGCCCGATCTGGACCCGCTGAGCTCGGATGCGGAATATGACCCGCAGAGCAACGCGATCTCGTCAGCCTATACGACGGCGATCAACGACTATCTGCGCAAGGATCTGAAGTATGGGACCGACTTGACATACAAGCCGGGTGCGTACGATGACGCGGATTTCACCTGGGATCTGCGACACCAGGCTCCGGGCGGGCCTCCAGCGAATCAACAATCGGGTGGGACGAACGTGATGCCGGATCTGGCGTTCACAATGAAGTCGAACCCGAAGATGAAGGTGATGCTGGCAGGCGGGTACTACGACCTGGCGACTCCTTTTTTTGAGGGGATGTACGAGATGCATCACCTTCCTATTCCGGATAAATTGCAGGCCAATATCAGCTATCACTACTACCAGAGCGGACACATGGTCTATGTGAACGAGGATGTGCTGAGGCAGTTCCACACGGATGTGGCTTCGTTTATTCGGGGAACCGAAGGCGGGAAGTAGAGGGTTTAGCCGGATTCAAAGCTAAGGGGACTGCCTTTTGGGTGGTTCCCTCCTCATTTTTAACTGCTTAAATGTTTATTTTCATATAGATACACTCGTGCCGAAAATATGAGTGTACCAGACGCATATTTTATGCAACCTTTGCATCTATTTCGCGTCATAATAAGAACAGGGAGTAAGGAAATCACCCCCTGAAACTTTAGATTTTGAAAAGGAGAGTGCTTTATGACAACGATGACCCGATTTGTTCCGTTGCGTACTCCGTTTGAGGATGTAGCTGTATTGCAGAAGCGGTTGAATTCGATCTTCAACGATTTTGCCCACCCTGCGGAGAATTCTGTTTCGAGCGCAAGCTTCGTTCCTGCGGTTGATGTATACGAGGATGCCGAAAAGCTGGTTTTGAAGCTGGAAGTTCCTGGCGTGAAGCCCGAGGATGTGGACATCAAACTCGAAAACCAGTCGCTGGTGATCAAAGGTGAGCGCAAGTTCGAGTCCAGTGAGAAGGCAGAGAACTTCCATAGGATTGAGCGCCGGTTTGGGAGCTTTGTACGCAGTTTTACTCTGCCCCAGACGGTCGACATGGAGAGCGTGACGGCGTCCGCAGATGCTGGAGTGCTGACAATCTCGCTGGCGAAGAAGGCCGAAGCCCAGCCCAGGCAGATCAAGGTGCAAATTGGTTCGAGCAGGCAGGTTGAGGCGCCGGCAGCGCAGTAAGCTGGCTTCTTGTGAGCGGGGGAGGGCTTCGGCCTTCCCCTTTTTTCTTTGCGTGACAAGGGCCGGAGGTGTGGGGATTGGCGTTCTGGCGATGGATTATGCGACCAGTCTGGGGGTATCTTGGATTCGATCCGGGATTTCGAATCTGGATTCAAAGCAATCGGACGGACTGCGCCCGTGCGTGGACGGTTCGACGGCCAACGTTAAATATGAGTGGGCTATTGTCACATTCCTGCATCTCGTTGCTTCTTCAACGCATCGAATAGGGGACAAGATTGACAATTCAGTAAGGAGAGATCGGAATGGCGATCAAGTGGGACAAATTGACGGTGAAATCGCAGGAGGCGGTACAGACCGCCAGCGGACACGCCGCGGAGAACGGCAATCCGGAGGTCGTGCCGCTGCATTTGATGGCGGCGTTGTTGGAGGATCGGGAGGGAGTGGTGATCCCGGTGCTCGAAAAGGTTGGGGTCCCGGTGGAGCAGCTGCTCTCGGGAGTGAACTCGGCCATCGCGAAGCTGCCGAAGGTGCAGGGCGGGGCGCAGCCGGGGATGGGTGCGGGGTTGCAGAAGGTTCTGGAGCAGGGTTTCAAAGAGGCAGCAGACTTTAAAGACGATTACGTCTCGACGGAGCATCTGCTGCTGGCGATGACCCGGGCGAAGGGTGACGCGGTGCAGACGGCGCTGGCGGCCTTAGGTGCGACGCATGAAGCAATTTTGAAGGCACTCAGCACCGTGCGCGGTTCGCAGCGCGTGACCGACCAGAACCCGGAGGGCAAGTTCCAGGCGCTCGAGAAGTATGCGAAAGACCTGACGGATCTGGCGCGGCGCGGGAAGCTCGACCCGGTGATTGGGCGTGATGAAGAGATTCGCCGCGTGGTGCAGGTGCTTGCGCGCAGGACGAAGAATAACCCGGTGTTGATTGGCGAGCCGGGCGTGGGCAAGACGGCGATTGTGGAGGGGTTGGCGCGACGTATCTTTCTCGGCGATGTGCCGGAGATTCTCCGGAACAAGCGTGTGTGCTCGCTGGATCTGGGTTCGATGATTGCCGGGGCGAAGTTCCGCGGCGAGTTCGAAGACCGGCTGAAGGCTGTGCTGAAGGAGATCGAGGAGTCGAACGGCGAGATTATTTTGTTCATCGATGAGATACATACTCTGGTGGGCGCTGGGGCGGCGGAGGGCTCGCTGGACGCGAGCAATATGCTGAAGCCTGCGTTGGCCCGGGGTGCGCTGCGTGCTATCGGCGCGACGACGCTCAATGAATATCGCAAGTACATCGAGAAGGACGCAGCGCTAGAGCGGCGCTTTCAGATTGTGTTTGTCGGCGAGCCGAATGTCGAGGATACGGTCGCGATTCTTCGTGGCTTGAAGGAGAAGTACGAGGCGCACCATAAGGTCCGGATCAAGGATTCGGCGATTGTGGCGGCGGCTACGCTCTCGCATCGTTATATCAGCGATCGATTCCTGCCGGACAAGGCGATTGATCTTGTCGACGAGGCTGCGGCTGCGTTGGCGATTCAGATTGGCAGCGTGCCGGTGGAGATTGATGACCTGGATCGACGGGCGACCTCGCTTGAGATCGAACGCGCTGCGTTGAAGCGTGAAAAAGATGCCGGCTCGAAGGAGCGGTTGGAGATCGTCGAACGCGAGCTGGCAGAGGTGAAAGAGAGATCGGCTGCGTTGCGGGCGCGCTGGCAGAAGGAGCGCGGAGCGATTGGCAGGATTGCCGAGTTGAAGGAGAAGCTCGACGGTCTGCGGTTCCAGATGCAGGAGGAGACGCGCAAGGGCAATCTGCAACGAGCGGCAGAGCTGCAGTATGGCGAGATTCCGAAGCTGGAGATTGAGTTGCGCGATCTTACGGCGGAGCAGGACGCCGCAGTGCGCGAGGATGCGGCTGAGGCGAAGAGCGGCGCGGCACGGAAGCCGTCGCGCATGCTGAAGGAAGAGGTGGATGAAGAGGACGTCGCCGCGATTGTGTCGAAGTGGACGGGAATTCCTGTCGCGAAGATGCTCGAGGGCGAGATGCAGAAGCTGGTGCAGATGGAGGATCGTCTGCGTGAGCGTGTGGTTGGTCAGGACGAGGCGTTGAGTGCGGTGGCGAATGCGATTCGCCGCTCGCGCGCGGGGTTGAGCGATCCTAAGCGGCCAATTGGGTCGTTCATCTTCCTTGGGCCTACGGGTGTCGGCAAGACTGAGACAGCTCGTGCGCTGGCGGAGTTTCTCTTCGACGACGAGGCCGCGATGGTGCGGATCGACATGAGCGAGTACATGGAGAAGCATGCGGTGGCGCGGTTGATTGGCGCGCCTCCGGGATATGTCGGCTATGACGAGGGCGGCCAGTTGACCGAGGCGGTGCGCAGGCGGCCATACGCTGTGGTGCTGTTCGACGAGATTGAAAAGGCGCATCCGGATGTGTTCAACGTGCTGCTGCAGGTGCTGGACGATGGGCGGCTGACGGACTCGAAGGGAAGGACGGTGGACTTCAAGAACACCGTGCTGATTATGACTTCGAACGTCGGCGCGGCGCAGTTGTCGACCGCTTGGGCGCAGGGCGAAGAGGGTTTTGAAGAGGCGAAGGGCCGCGTGATGGATGAGCTGCGCAAGCACTTCAAACCGGAGTTCCTGAACCGTGTGGATGACCTTGTGGTCTTCCGTCCGCTGGGCGACGAACAGCTGACGCACATTGTGGATCTGCGGCTGAAGGATCTCGAATACCTGTTGGCGGATCGCAAGATCACGCTGGAGATGACCGATGGCGCTCGGCAGGCGATCTTCAAGGCAGGATACGACCGGGCATACGGTGCGCGTCCTTTGAAGCGCGCGATCCAGCGGTTGGTGCAGGACCCGCTTGCTGTGAAGATTCTTGATGGAAGCGTGCTGCATGGCGATCACGTTGTCGTGAAGGCTGGAAAAAAAGGGCTGGAGTTTGAGGTAACGGGGCGCGAGGCCGGGGCTGCATGAGGTCCGGCTAAGCTGCCGATTGCACCGTTCTGGCGAAGCTGTCCCGTACAGCTTCGCCAGTTGTTTTGTATGGCGTGCCCGCGCCAAAGACAAGCGAGCAGAGCACCAGAGCCGTGCCGAACGGATTGAGCACGTAGAAGAACTGGTGAGAGTGGGTCGCTGCGAGAGCCAGGGTGCCGGATACCATCAACACTATCCCCCGAACCGGACGCTTGCCGAATCTTGCGTAGAACAAGGCGATAGAGCAGCCCAGGACGAACTCGATATTCATCGGGTTGCGTGTGCTTCGGGGCACAGTTTAGGGAATGGAATACAGAGTCGAGTTGCCCTGCCGCGCGACAACGACGAAGCCTGGCAACGCCCTGAAGAAGGCCGGCCGGTCTGCATCCTGAAGCGCAAAGAACAGCGGGCTGCCGGGAAAATCGGTGCGCGCCTGAGGGATGGCCAGATGCAGAAGCTCGGGGGTTTCGATGCCGCGAACGACGTGCCGTTCGGAGTAGTAGATTGGGACCGCCGACTCGGTAGGGGAGAGCGTGATGGCATTGGCAGGCGTGTTGTTGCGAATGATCTCGGATAGTTGCTGAAATTCAGGAGGAGCATAGGGAATCCTGGCGTTCTGAACGGTGGTCAGGAGGGGGTAGAGAACGAGCAGAGGAAGAGCAACCGTCATGACATAAAGAAGGTAGCGGCGGCTACTGCGATCTTCGGCGGACAGCCACTCCCAGATGCGCCCCAGAACGTAGCCGCTGGCAATTGCGAGAAATGGCGCGGCAAGGACCAGAGGAAACGAATGAATGGCCACATAGTTTCGCATCAGCACAAAGAAGAGAACCCACGGCAGGCTAAGACCACCGATCAGATAGACAGCCGCATCATTCTCGCGGCGATCGGACCGAAGCCACAGCGCGAGAAAAAGGAAGCCGGAGAGGAGGGTGAACTCTCCGAAGCTCATAACAATCCATTGCACGATATGGGAGCCTGTCCCCAGAAAAGAGAGTTGATTCAAGCCGTAGTGAACACGGTCCACGATCGTGTGAAGGCGTGTCGAGGAGTCGGAGTCGAACCGGATGCCGGCACGGTAAGCGATCGTAGCGAACTGATTTTTGAAGAGCGCGGGATAGGAAAGGATATAGTCGGCCTGCACAGCGACAAATGTAACGACACCGGCGACCACATAGAGAGCAGCAAGCCGTGCAGCCGCGCGACGCCGAAGATAAAGCGACGAGACAAGCAGGCCAAGCGGAATAAAGATTGGGTCCCATGCGGAAAGGACTGTGCAGATAGCAGCGAGAAGGCCGAGAGCGGCGAAAAGTCTTCTGCGTGAGGCTGACGAGTCCACGGCAGAAGGCGGCTCACCTGTTGCGAGCAGAAAGAAGAGCACTGTGGCCGCGCCGAAGAACATTGCGAGCGGCTGATGCAGGACCGCGCGTCCTCCTTCGAAGGTGGCGCGTGCCGTGAGAAAGAAGAATCCGGAGAGCAGGCCCGTCAGGGTTCCGTAGAGACGCCAGGCGATAGCCACAACGACGCAGGCCGTTGCGAGCGTGATAGCAAGCGCGAAGAGACGGCCGGAGGACTCATGATCGCCGAGGATGCGGGTGACGACAGAGAGCAGAAGCGGAAAGAGTGGAGGCCAGTGAAGATAGACGTCAGGATCGGAGCCGAGAGGAAGATTGTTCTGGATGGGAACGAAGTGAGTGTGCAGAGCGCCAAGCTGATTGAAGGAGTGGGCCATCGTCATACAGCTTGAGCTCGCCCAGCCCTGAAAATCACCGTCGAAGGTATGGTGCAGAATGCGCGCGTAGAGGGTGACAAGCGCGAGTGCCGCAAATGCCAACCATCCCGCCGCTGGTTTCAGCAGGTGAGAGGGAGTGGACTTCGCAGCCACTATGTCAGCAGCGGGGAGAGTGGGAAGGTCGAGGCGGTTCAAACTGAAATCTCCGGTTCGAGGCAGTCTCGTGGTTCCATGAGAACGGCTTTTCTTTGATTGGTTTCGAACAGGCATTAAAAGAGTGCAGTACTGCAATGAAACAAACGTGAGATGAGTTTAGCAGTTGGGCGCGGATCGGCGGGAAGGAGATGCTGGTCGGATAACAGGATTACTCCTGTTCCAGCTCAAGCCTTCGTTGACGGTGCGGCCATACGTATACTGGCTTAAATGCTTTTCTTAGGAGCGGGTCCCTCTCGATGAGTAAAACGGCGGTGATTATTGGGGCGGGCCCTGCGGGATTGACAGCCGGTCTGGAGTTGCTAAGGCGTTCGGATGTGAAGCCAATTCTTCTTGAGGCGAGCCAGGAGATCGGCGGTATCTCGCGGACCATCAAGTACAAGGGCAACCGAATGGACATCGGAGGCCACCGCTTCTTCTCGAAGAGCGACCGCGTCATGCAGTGGTGGGTCGACCTGATGCCACCCGATGTTGCCGATGCGGGATCCGAGACAGGCGGCCAGACTGAGATTAGTTATCAGGGTAAAAAACGCATGGTGGCCGTGCCCGCACACCTGCATGAGGAGCCGGTGCTTCGCGGCGCCGGACCCATCGACCCGCACGCCGCCGAGCCGGAAGCTGAGGAGCCGGAGCCCGCGGAGGCCGACGTTCTGGTGGAAGTCGCGCCGCACGACCCCGATCTGGTGATGCTCATTCGTCCACGCAAGAGCCGGATCTACTATCTGCGCAAGTTCTTCGACTATCCGATCACGTTGACGGCGACGACACTGAAGAATCTCGGGATGGTCAGAACCGTCAAGGTTGGGACGAGTTATATGAAGTCGCGCGTGAGCCAGATTGCGCCAGAGAAGAGCCTTGAGGACTTTCTTATCAACCGGTTCGGCCGCCAGCTTTACCTGACCTTCTTCAAGAGCTACACGGAGAAGGTGTGGGGGACGCCCTGCCATGAGATCTCGGCGGAGTGGGGAGCACAACGGATCAAGGGCTTGAGTCTCACGACGGCGGTGAAACACTTCCTGAAGAAGGCCTTCAGTGGCAAATCGAAGGGTTCGGGCGATCTCGCGCAGAAGGGAACGGATACAAGCCTGATAGAGCGGTTCATGTATCCGAAGTTTGGGCCGGGACAGCTTTGGGAGCATGTGGCCGATCAGATTCGCGAGAAGGGCGGCGAGATCCACATGGGGTGGAAGGTCGTTCGAATCCACTGCTCGGAAGAGGGCGGCGTCAAGCGGGTGGTTTCGATTGACGCAGTGAACGAAAGCGGCGAACGGAAGACCTTTGCCGGGGACTACTTCTTCTCCACCATGCCGATGCGCGAGCTGATCGAAGCGATGGACGCTCCGGTGCCAGCGAATGTGCGCGAGGTTAGCGCCGGGCTGCAGTACCGCGACTTCATTACGGTAGGTCTGCTTGCGGACCGATTGAAGGTGAAGGAGCCGGATGGCGGTTTGTTGAAGGATACCTGGATTTATGTGCAGGAGCCGGATGTGTTACTGGGGCGGTTACAAATATTCAACAACTGGAGTCCCTATCTCGTCTCGGACCCCACGAAGGTGTGGATCGGTCTCGAGTACTTCTGTTACGACACCGACGACCTGTGGAAGATGCCGGATGACGAGTTGAAGAGGTTCGCTATCGCAGAGGTCGCGAAGATCGGAATTCTCAACGCGGAGGACGTCTCGGATGGGCATGTCGTGCGTGTGCCGAAGACCTATCCAGCTTACTTTGGGACTTATAACCGGTTCAGTGAGCTGCGCGAGTTTACCGATGGGTTCGAGAACCTTTTCCTGGTGGGTAGAAACGGAATGCACAAGTACAACAACCAGGACCATAGCATGCTCACTGCGATGACAGCAGTGGATGGCATCGTAGCAGGCAACGTAAATAAGGCCGCGCTGTGGGATATCAATACGGAGCAGGAGTACCACGAGGAGAAGAAGTAGGACCAGGAGCGCGCGATGAGCGATGGGCGCGAGGAGCGCAAAGAGCAGGAGCAGAGGCGGAAGTGGGAGGAAGAGCGCAAGGGCATCCCGCGCCCTCCGGATGACCGCGAACGCAATTGGGAGACGGATGGGAGACCGGAGCGGAGAGATTCGCGCGCTCCAGATGCGCAGGAGATAATTGCGCAGGAGACGACGGTACGCGCATAGCTCCGCGCGTGAGCCTTTACGCGGCGACGGTTCCCTGGTGGAAGAAAAGTTGCCAGCGGTTATCGCGGAAGAGCCACAGCGACGAGCGGTGCGAGACGGCCAGCGCTGTCTTGGCCCGGTACGTCGCCAGCGCGACCGTCTCCGACAGTCGTTCCACATAAAAGTGGTGAATGGTAGCTGGGCGCGGCTCACTATGAAGAAGAACGTCAATGGTCTGCTGCCGGTTGAAGACGCGGCCCGAGGTGCAGAACTCTTTGTACTCTTCGGCGAAGAGGGGGACGAGCGCCTTTCGGTCGGCCTCCCGGTCAGGGTGGAGCAGGCGCTCTTCGAGGGAGTAGAGGTGATCCTGTAGTTCGGGACTCTTCATTCGGGGCTCCAACCTGTTATACGAACGACTTCAAAGAGGGTTTCAGAGAGGCGAGAGGGATTTTAGCGCGTTGCCGTCCCGGCAGGTCTATGCGCCAGAGCGACTCGCGGAATCTGTTGCAGATCATTGAGAAAAGAGACCTCTCGCCAGCCGGTGAGCAGCTCCGCGATAGCATCCCGCTGCCCGTGGCCAATCTCGAGTGCCAGCAGTCCGTTCGGTTTGAGCGCGCTATGCGCTTCGGGGATAAGACGCCGGTAGATATCGAGACCGGTCTTGCCCGCAAACAGTGCCGATGCCGGTTCGTAGTCGCGAACCTCCGGAGACAGACTGGACCGGTCGTCTTCGGCAACGTAGGGTGGGTTGCTGACGATAGCGTCGAAGCGTTCCACCTTATGATCGACCGCCGACAACAGATCGGAGACTGTAAATTTGATGTGGTCATCCACGCGGTGAGTCTCCGCGTTTCTCCTCGCGACGGCGATGGCTTCCGGTGAGATATCGATCGCCGTAATCTCGGCGTGGGACAGATGATGGGCGAGCGTAACAGCGAGAATTCCCGAGCCGGTGCCGACATCGAGAATCTCCAGAGGTTTGTCGTGGGCGAGCTCCTGCAGCACGGCCTCGACCAGATGTTCGGTCTCCGGGCGGGGGATCAGGACCGCGGGTGACACATGAAAATCGAGCCCGAAGAACTCCTGTCTGCCAAGAATGTATTGAACAGGCTCGCTCGCTACGCGACGGTGGACATTCTGCCAGAAGAAAAACTCCTCTTCTTCCGTCATCTCCCGCTCGGGACTGGCCAGAAGCTGCGCACGGCTGATACCCAGCTTGTCGAGCAGGAGAACTTCCGCATCGCGTCTGGCATTGCCGCGAAGGTGCGGGTTGTCTGCGAGTCGTGCGGCAGCAGCGGTAAGTGCCTGGCGAAGGGTCATGGCTCAGCGATGCTCGAGCAGAAGGATGTTGCCGTCCGGATCTTTGATGGTCAGGGTCTCTCCATTCTTCGCCGCCTCGATGCCCTCTTTATGCAGTTCCCGTGCAGCTTTGCCGAGGTTTGCAGACTGCAGTGTCAGACGCGCCCTGGTGCCCAGGGAGGCGGCAGGAACAATCTCAACCTCTTCGCCAGACTCTCCCGGCATGTGCAGATCCATCTGGTCGCCCGCAATCGGCTTGAAGAGTAGCTGGTTGATGTAGAAGTCGCGTGCCGCCGCAGTATCCTTCATCGCCAGCGCAACTGCGATCAGCTTGTCGGCGACGCGGTCGGGACCGAGGTGCTTGCCCTGGTCGTTGAAGTGCAGCGAGCCCGGCATGTATTGGGTGTACTCGATGTTCTGCGGGCCGCTCGGTTGTTCGGGCCCGGCGAGCGTGAATAGCAGATTGCCCGCGCCAGCTTTGCGCACAGCCGTCGGAGTCAGCCCCCGCGTCACATAATCATCGTGGATGGCATTCAGGTCCACACCCTCGAAACAAAGGTGCAGGAATCCGACAGCAGGATCGTGCTCGGTCGCAGGGTAAAGCTCAATGAACTGATTGTCATTAATCTTGATGAAAGACTCGTAGGGCACATCGTTTTTGCGCAGATCAAACGCCTGCTCGAACCCGAGCTTTTGATAGAAGGCCACCGAAGCCGCCAGATCATGCACCCGAATGGCGACATGCGCTATGCCATTGAAACTCGGAGGCGGAGTGCCGCCGGATTGCGCGCGTGCAGTAGGTATGAGGGCCGGAACAAACGCGAACGAAGCAAAGAGCAGTGCAGAGTGGCAGATGCTGCGGTGAAACCTGAGCATGGATAAATCCCCTGGGAGACGCTGACTTGGATTCTCTCCGACGACGGCAAAGAACGCCAAACCAGCGTACCGGATTTCCAGGTTCGTGACGCAATGCTGGCTCAGGCAGCCTGTGTCTCGGCCTTCAGCTTCTCCGCGGTGTAGTGGGCGATCAGCGCGTCGATCGTGGGTTGTAACATGCCCTCCATCACCATGGCGAGCTGATGGTTCGTCAGCCCGATGCGGTGATCGGTGAGCCGGTTCTGCGGGAAGTTGTATGTGCGAATCTTCTCCGAGCGATCGCCGGACCCGATCTGCTGCTTGCGGTCCTTCGCCTGTTCCTGGTGGATGCGCTCTGCTTCAACTTCATAGAGACGCGCACGCAGAACGCGCATCCCCTTCTCGCGGTTTTTGATCTGCGATTTTTCGTCCTGACAGCTGACAACCGTGTTCGTCGGCAGGTGCGTGATGCGCACGGCCGAATAGGTTGTATTCACCGACTGCCCACCGGGGCCAGACGAGCAGAACGTATCAATCCGCAGGTCTTTGGCTTCAATCTTGATGTCGACCTCTTCGGCCTCAGGCAGAACGGCAACCGTAATCGCCGAAGTATGGACGCGGCCCTGAGTCTCGGTTGCAGGAACACGCTGCACACGGTGCACGCCGGACTCGTACTTCAGTTGAGAGTAGACGTTGTCTCCTTCGATGATCGCCGTCACGTCCTTCAGGCCATGGCCGATGCCGGTCTCTGTCTGCGACAGAATCTCGACCTTCCACTTATGTTGTTCCGCGAAGCGCATATACATGCGGAAGACCTCGGCAACAAACAGCGCGGCCTCGTCGCCACCAGTGCCTGCGCGCAGTTCCAGGATGACGTTCTTCTCGTCGTTCGGATCTTTCGGGAGCAGCAGAATCTTCAGATCCTCTTCAATCGGTTCGAGACGAGGCTCCAGTGTGTTGAGCTCCTCCTGCGCCATCGCCTTCACTTCAGGGTCGGAGTCGGCCAGCATAGCCTTTGCCTCGGCGATACCTTCCTTTACCTTGCGGTACTCGCGAAACTTCTCTACCGTCGGCTCCATTGTGCGATGCTGCTTGGCGATAGCCTGAAACTTCTTCTGGTCCTGGACCAGCGTGGGGTCGGACATCTGCTGGCCGAGGTCTTCATAGCGGGCTTCGAGTTGGTCGAGGCGGTCGAACATGGCATATCTCCTGAGGGGCAGGGTGAAAAGGATTCGGGATGCGGGGAGGCAGCGAGGATGGGCGCAGCTAGGCAAAGTCATGACGCGCCGGGGAGGCGGCCACTCGGGTGGAAAACACCGGATTTGCCACTGTGTTCATACCTTATTTGATGTTACCCCGTACCCGGACGATGCGGAACGCATCTTTTAGTGGAGAATCCTGTTCGGGACTATTTTCGACCGGGTTAAAAGGAGATTTGGCGCGGAATGGCTTTGTTTTCTTCAGTCGCGAGTCTGGCCGAACGGCTTGCCGGAGAACCGGGCAAGCTCAAAAAACGCGCTGCCATCGCGGAAGCTATCGCAGGCGTCCACGCTGCGTCGCCGGAGAACGATGACGCCGGCCTGTTCGCTCTGTACCTCGCCGGAACGCCCTTCGCGGAGGCCGATTCCCGCAAACTGAACGCCGGCGGCGCGCTCCTCAGCCGGGCCCTGCTCGCGGTCAGCGGCGCAACCAACATCGATCTCACCGTCGCCTACAGGAAGCATGGCGATATGGGTGCCGCGGCCTTCGATCTGCTAACGGCATCGCCCACCACAGACACAAAGCCGGAACTCACCCTCGCTGAAGTAGCCGAAATCTTCGGTGCGATGGCAGTCGCAAAGACAACGGTGATTCGTGCGTCATTGGTCGAGACCCTCCTACGGCGCGCAACCCCGCTCGAAGCGAAGTATCTTCTGAAGCTCATGCTCGGCGACATGCGCATCGGCGTAAAGCAAAGCCTCGTCGAAGAGGCCATCGCAGCGGCGGCGAACGCTCCGGTCGAGGCCGTGCGAAGAACGGTGATGCTCGAAGCCGATCTCGCTGGAGCAGTGAACCGTGCGTTTGCCGGAACCCTCGCCGAGGCCCGCATGCGCCTCTTTCATCCTCTCGGCTTCATGCTTGCTTCGCCCGTCGAGACACCCGAGGAGGCAGTCGACAGGTTCAGCGAGAAACCGGCGAAGTCTCCCGCAGCCAAAAAACAGAAGAAGAGCAAAAAGATGGCCGCAACAGAACCAGACGAGCCGTCTCCACAAGCGCCCGAAGCCTCCGAAGCCCGCGTAGTCGAGGCCTTCCTCGAAGACAAATACGACGGCATGCGCGCGCAGGTGCACTGCGGAGACGCAACCCAACCCGGCCGTGTCGCCATCTACTCGCGCAACCGCGATGATGTCACCGAGAGCTTTCCCGAGCTCGAAGAAGCCTTCGCGCAGGCGCATCCCGAACACGACGGCGCGCTCATCTTCGATGGAGAGATCCTTGGCTGGGACTTTGAGCAGGCCCGCGCGTTGCCCTTTGCTGTCCTCGGTCAGCGAATCGGCCGCAAGCGCGTCTCGAACGCGTGGCGCCAGCAGGTCCCTGTCATCTTTATGGCGTTCGACCTGATGTACGCTGGCGGCGAGTTGCTGCTCGAGCTGCCGTTGCGCGAGCGTCGCAACCGCCTCGAAGCCGTCGTCGAGAACCTGGTCGAACGAGCAACCTCGCCAATCACGGTGGATGAGCGTGCCCGCGATGCACAGGCCGTATTGTTTGCCGCCACCGAAAGCGAGCGCCTGGAGCGCCTTATGATCTCCCCCACGCGCCTCGTCGAGAGCGCCGAAGACATCGACCGTGCTTACGGCGAAGCGCGTGCGCGGGCCAATGAGGGCATCATGCTGAAGGCCGCCGATTCCGTCTATCAGCCCGGACGCCGCGGCATCGCCTGGGTCAAGCTCAAACGCGAGCTCGCCACGCTCGATGTCGTCGTCACTGGTGCAGAGTTCGGCCATGGCAAGCGCGCAGGCATTCTCAGCGATTACACCTTCGCCGTGCGCGGCCCGGACTACGCCAGTGCCGGCGAGCTGCTCAACGTAGGTAAGGCCTACTCAGGTCTTACCGATGCCGAAATCGCCGAGCTGAGCGCATGGATGATGGATCACACCCTCGAAGACCAAGGCTTCTTCCGCACGGTTGAGCCTCTAATGGTGCTTGAGGTCGCGTTCAACAACATCATGCGCAGCGGACGCCACGCCAGCGGTTTTGCCATGCGCTTCCCACGCATCCTGCGCATTCGCACCGACAAACCAGTCAGCGAGATCGACACCGTCGAGCGTGTCGAAGAGATCTATCAGTCGCAGGTCGACAAGCCCGTCGAGCCGTAGCGCAAAGCTACTCGCTTCCACCGACAACATCGAATTTGGCCGTCGTCCCATCCGGAAGCAGGATCTCGTAGCTTAGAAAGAGCAGGTAGTTGGGCCCGTAGTCGCTGGAGATGCTTCTGGCCTTGTAGTCGCCGACGGGAAGAACGCTGGAATGAAGTCCTCCGACGACGTGAACGGTAGCCGGCGGCGCGCTCCCAAGCAGTACGTATCTTTTACCGTTTACAACGACATCGATCTGCAGGGAGGGAACTGGATTTCGTCCCGAAGGATCGAAGATCAAATGAGAGCTGGTGACATGGACCGTCTGCGGATAGTCAGCCGCATTCGTCGCTGCGAAAGTGAAAGATGTGCACAGTATAAGAAGCGAGATTGCGGCGTTCTTCATAGGGGGCATTCCTCATTTCGGTTACTTGTCAGACTCTTGTCACGAAGCAGAAGATTCTCGCCGGGAGAACTTTCTCTCGTGGAAAAACACACTGTAAACATAGGGCGACGCCTGCATGTTTGTTGGCCTTTAACAGGATCATCAGCAGCTTATGTGGGAGAATTCAGGTTACAAAGGACTTACGACTATGCGAGCTCTTCGTTCTTTTCTTCTTCTCCTTATCTTTGCCTCTCTCGTTGGCTCGCCTCCGGCGCGCGCTCAGAGCATGCCCCAAACTCAGGCAATCCACGCGGTCCTCGACCAGCAGGTTGCCGACTGGAATCGCGGCGACCTCGACGCTTTTGCCTCCGGATACAAGAACTCGCCCGACATCCTCTTCATGGGTACGAAGATCACGCGCGGCTATCAGCAGATGGTGGAGACCTATCGCAAGGGCTATCCCACCAAAGAGAAGATGGGAACACTCAGCTTTACTGAGCTCGATGTGCAGCCGCTCGACGAACACTTCGCCACCGCAACCGGGCACTATCATCTGGAGCGAACTGCCGCCGGCGGAGGCAACGCAGACGGATATTTTCTTCTCGTCCTCGAGAAGACACCCGACGGATGGAAGATCGTCCGCGACAACACGACCAACCTGCCGAAGAAGGCGGAAAAATAATCTTCTGTAACGGTCTGAAACGTAACACCGTGCTCAAACATCGAAGACTCACAAGGAGCGTGTAAATGGAATATCGTCAGCTTGGTAAATCGGGCCTGAAAGTGCCGGAGCTGTGCTTCGGCGCAGGCACATTCGGCGGCAGCACGGAGTTCTTCAAGGCGTGGGGCGCAACCGACAACCTCAACGAAGCCAAAAAAATCGTCGACATCTGCATGGACGCCGGCATGAACATGTTCGACACTGCCGACATCTACTCCGACGGCCAGAGTGAGACCGTTCTCGGCAAGGCGCTCGCTCATCTCAAGCGCGAAGACGTCCTCATCTCCACCAAGACTACGTTCCGTCTGGGCAAGGGCCCAAATGACGTGGGCTCCTCGCGCTATCACCTCATCCAGGCAGCCAACGCATCGCTGAAGCGCCTCGGCACCGACTACATCGACATCTACCACCTCCACGGGTTCGACGCGACCTCGCCGGTAGAAGAGACTCTGCGCGCCCTTGACGATCTCATCACCGAGGGCAAGATCCGCTACATCGCCTGCTCCAACTTTTCCGGCTGGCATCTTATGAAGTCGCTCAGCGTCAGCGATCGCTACGGATGGTCACGCTACGTCGGCAATCAGGCCTACTACTCGCTCGTCGGACGTGACTTCGAGTGGGAGCTGATGCCGCTAGGGATCGACCAGGGTGTAGGCACCCTCGTCTGGTCGCCGCTCGGCTGGGGACGCCTCACAGGCAAGATTCGCCGCGGCTCGCCAATCCCCGCCGAGAGCCGCCTCCACCAGACCGCCGACTACGGCCCACAGGTCCCCGAAGAATATCTCTACAAAGTAGTCGACGCCATCGACGAGGTAGCGAAAGAGACGGGCAAGACGGTCCCGCAGATCGCCCTAAACTGGCTGCTCCACAGGCCCACCGTCTCGACGATCATCGTCGGCGCAAGAAACGAGGAGCAGCTAAGGCAGAACCTCGGCGCTATCGGATGGAATCTCACAAAAGAGCAGATCGCAAAACTCGACGCAGCCAGCGAGGTCCCGCTCGTCTATCCGTACTGGCACCAGCGCCAGTTCGAAGAGCGCAATCCCCGACCCGTATAGCGCAAAAAAATGGAGCCAGTTGGTTGCCCAGCTGGCTCCTCATCGGTTGGGTGCGCTTTGGAACGTCGTTTCAAAACCAAGCCTCAGAACTTCATCAGGAACGCGAACGTCATCCGGTTCTCGCTGTTGCGAAGATCAGGATTCCATCCCGGGACCAGCGAACCCGGCGTGCCGGTATTCCCTCCCGGAGGAGTCACGCCTCCCGGTCCGCTGAAGTACGGCACATTCGCCGCGCGGTGGTTGTACTCCAGCCGATACGTGAAGTACTGGCTCGGCATGTAGTCAAACGTCACCGAAGAATCCCACGCCTTGAACGGATCGCCCGGGTTCTCCGTGAAGTACGGTGTGCCCGAAGCCGCGGTCGCTCCATTGATCGGCGGCAGCAGCACAAGATACCGTCCAGGATTGTTGATGCGTCCTCCGCCGATCGTCATCGCATACTTATCGCGATCAAACCACAGGCGGTTGTACACCATAAATCCGAGGAAGCTCTGTTTCGGGCCTTCCTTGGTATTGCCATGGCAGCTGACTCCGCCGCCACTCTCGCAACCGGCATCTCCGGTAACGGTAAAGGCAGCTTTGCTGATCATGGAAGTGGGGCGGTCATAGTACTTGTACTCGATGCTGTCGTCGGTGTGTAGACGGGTGCGGCTGGGAATGCCAAGGGCATCCTCACCAAAGCCGTATTGGTTGCCGAGAATCTCCAGCTTGCCGGTAGGCCTCCACAGAATCTGTCCGCCGAGTCCAGGCCGACCGTTGAACCGGCCATAGGACTGCCAGCCGTTGATGAACCACGGCTCGATCTTCAACTTTGCCGTGGGATACCACTGCACGCGCACGCCATTGAAGAACCACGGCGTGTTCGACGAGACATACGACGGCTGATACGCCCAGTTGTCGAACTGATAAAACGAGAACAGGCCGACATACGAGAGGAAGATGCCGGCATCCACGTTGAGGCCGTGCTGCACGTTGAAGTGATAGCCGGCGTTCGCTTCGGACACATAACGATAGGCGTCAGCAAGATCCCACTGTCCACGCGCAGGGCTAGCATCGTTACGCGGCGTGGCTGTGGAGTAGAGACCGATCTGGCTCAAAACGCGCGCGCGCACATTGTCCCAGTGGAAGTCGCCGCCGATTCCAAGGTCGGTCAAGACAACCTCGCTGGACCGAAAGACTTCGCTCGATCCGACGATGGTGTCGTCCTGCGGATGGCGGAAGTCATAGGTGTAACTCACATCCGAACGTATCTCCGGCGTGAAGAACTTGGTTGCATACGGAGTGTCCTTGGTCCGCGAGTTGCCGTTGAGCCACGTAAAGTCGGCAAACGCGAACGGCTCCGAATGTGGGTTGGACGGATCGGTGATCTCCGGCTCCGCTTCGCTGAGGGCCGGTGCGGCAGCTGAAGCCTTCGCCGTCGTGATGTGGTGAGTCTCCGGCTGAGCTGAATTCGCCTGTTTCAACTCCATCAGCTCCCGCTGAATCTCCTCGAGCTTCTCCTGTAGCTGTTGAATCTTCTGGTCCTGCGGCGTCTGAGTATTCTCAACTGCCGTCTGTAGATTTGGTGTCTGGCTCTGCGCCTGCAAATCTCCTGCGCCTAGCGCAAGCCCCGCAACAAGGGCGGCCGCTGCAAATGCGGTCTGCTTTATACACATGTAAGACTTCGTTTTCACTTCTGCCTCTCCATTCCTTCCAGCCTCCACGGCCTTCAGAGAAAAACTGCCAGACTGGGCGCTGATAGTTCGAGCCTAATCAGTGGCCCATAACGAGTCCGTCAAGAAGTCATAACGAATCCATAAAGAGGAGGCGGAGTAGTCTCGCCACAATTGAGCTACGAGGAAGCGCAGGGAACATTGCCTGCAGGCTTCCGCCTTTTTTAGTCCGCTCCTGCAGCCTTTGATACAGGCGCGCTGTACTTGGACTTCATTCTCAAAAAAGAAAAATTCCAACTATCGGCAAGTGTGTCGACATGTCGACAGAACGAGTTCAACCCATCCCCTTGAAAGAAGCTCGGTGCAAACTTCCAACTTGTTAAACTGAGCGGCCCTCCTTTCACTTGAGGAAAGAAGGGCCGGAACTAATCTCAGTTGTGAGCTTCCAACCTGCTGCGAAAGCATCGCTGAATTGCTACTGCGCAGGTTTAGCCGCCGGAACCGCAGCAGCGGCCTTCGGCTTCCAGAACGAATCCGCCTTGATCCACTCGTCCGGTGGATAACTCTCCTTCGGGTTGAAGGCGAACAGATTCGTCATATTGCTCTCGAGGCACGACGCTTCGAGCTCTGCCATCTTCTTCCTGTCGCCGTCGCTCATAGAGTCCATGAACTTCTTGGAATCCCCAAAGCTCTTGTCGACTTCCGACAAAGACTTCATCGGCGTCAGTACGATGAAGGAATCACTGCTTCCTGTTGCGTAATATCGTTCGTACGTAGCCCAGTGGGCCTCAGGAACAGCCTTCGAATAATTGTCCTTGTAAAGCTTCACCAGATCTTCCCACTCTTTATCGTGGCCCGCCTTCACGCCAAACTGGGAGATCTCGAAGTAGCGCATCTGCGCAATATTCACGGTTGCATGAAAGCTCATGTCTTCGCGGTAGACAAAGGTGGCCGACTCATACTCACTCAGCAGATCGCCATCCATCAGTGAGGCGTGATCCAGAGCCGCAGACAGAGTCGCATTTTTCTGTGTGGCCAGTATGTCCTTTTCCATCGCCTCGAACGAGGGATAGCCGATGAAGAAGAGCGCACGGGACGGGCCGGAGAGCGAATCCATTCCGAAATAGTGAGTAGGCCACTTGGCGGCGGCCATCGCGTGGACGAAGGCGGCTTCGGTCTTCTCATGCGTACTGCCGGCCTTGCCGGGTTTGAGAAACTCACGTTGTATCTCCAACACCTTGGGCGGACCCATATCCTCTTGTGCAGAACAGATTGTTGAACCGAGAAAGAGCAGACACAATCCCGGAGAGAGCAAAGTCAGTTTTTTCATAAGCAGCCTCCTTTGGCTGAAAAATGTTCATCAGGTGGGAACTAGGGCCGATTTTGCGACGGGACCTAAGCTGCGGGGGAAGAGCCTTGAGCCAATATGGTTCAACGCTGCAACTTGCTGATTCTTGATAGCATGACGAGCTTGCGCTCAGACAATGCGAATGTCAACGGGAAAGATTGGCGGCCAGATGAGGATGATTTGCCGAATTCGAGTTAGTGGCCTGCCGACGGATCGACATGCTTCGGCGGTCGCGGAATGAAGAACAGCAGCGGAATCATGCATGCGCAGAAGATGCTCATGTACTGGATGACATCGAGATAGCCCAGCATCGCTGCCTGCCGGTGCAGCTGGTTGTAGATGTAAGCCTGCGCCGGATGCGAGCCCGTCCCCACCATCGGATTGCCGCTCGTATGCCCGCCGAACATCCCCTTCAGCTTCGCCATCTGATCCATGAACGCCGGATTTCCGGTCGTCAGGTTGCGGATCATGTTGTTCTCATGCGTCGCCGTGCGTCGCGTCAGCACCGTCGCCATAAACGCCGTGCCGCACGAGCCCCCGATATTGCGCGCAAGATTCGTCAACCCCGAAACGTCGTTATTCTCCGATCGCTTCACGCCAATGTAGGAGATCGTATTGATCGGAATAAACAGGAACGCCAGCCCCGACGCCTGAAAGCATCGCAGAAACACCAGCCGCCCATAGCTGATGTTCAGATCCATCGTGTGCATTGTCACCAGCGCCAGCGTCAGGCTGACAAAGCCATATCCGATAAGCTTCCGCGGATCGACCCTCCCCACCAGAAAGCCGACAATCGGCATCATCAACATCATCATCAGGCCTGCGGGAGACAGCACCAGCCCTGCCAACTCCGCGGTATACCCAAGCAGAGTCTGCACGAACTGAGGAATCAGCACCGTCGTCCCATAAAGCGAGAATCCCAGCACAAACATCAGCAGGAAGCTGATCGAAAAATTACGCCGCTTGAACAGCGTAAGGTTCAGTATCGGCCTGTGTCCTATCCGCAACTGACGCAGCTCCCACCAGATCATCACGACAAACGCAACCACCATCGCCACTGCAAAGAACGCGATGAGGGGCGAGGAGAACCAGTCATCCTCCTGGCCCTTGTCCAACACAAACTCCAGCGAGCCGAACGTCAAAGCCAGCAAGCCGAACCCGAGCAGGTCCAGCTTGATGCCGCCTCTCTGCGAAATCTCAACCTGCTTCTTCACCCACGGTGGATCTTCGACAATGCGCGAAGTCAAAAACAGCGAGAGCAGACAGATGGGCACATTCAGAAAGAAGATCCATCGCCAATCGAACCGGTCGGTAATGTATCCGCCAAGCGTGGGCCCAATCGCCGGTGCGCACACCACCGCCAGCCCATACATCGCAAACGCCTGCCCGCGTTGGGCCGGTGGAAACGTATCCGCCAGAATCGCCTGCTCCGAAGGAGCCAGCCCACCGCCGCCAATCCCCTGCAAGATCCGGCAGAACACCAGCAGCGGCAGCGTAGGCGCCAGTCCGCACAGCGCCGAGCTGATCCCAAACAGCGCCACGCAGATCATGTAGAACTTCTTCCGCCCGATGAACGTCGTCATATAAGCGCCCGCCGGAAGAATGATCGCGTTCGCCACCAGGTACGCGGTCAGCACCCACGTTGCCTCATCCTGCGTCGCGCCCAGCCCGCCCGCAATATGCGGAAGCGCCACATTCGCGATCGACGAGTCCAGCACCTCCATAAACGTAGCCAGCGTCACCGTCATCGCTACAATCCATGGATTGACCCGCGGACGCCACGGCTGTTCTACGATAGTGTGCTTCGCGGAAGCCTCGGGAAGTTGGGTGCCGGGGAGGTCGAGTGTAGTCGCTGCCATGGGTTTTTAATTCGATTGTAAGGACATAACCCGGGATTCAGAGATTTTGGGCATTCGAAGCTGATCTTAGAATGAGTTAACCATCTGTCCCGCGAGTTGTTCCCTTTCGCGCCATTTCAGGAGCCAGCTTGTACATCCCGAACGCAAACAAAGAGGATCGCGTCCCCATCCTGCATCAATTCATGCAGGATCAGCCGTTTGCCTCGCTCATTACCTTAGGAGCCTCCGGCCTGTTTGCGTCGCACATTCCCATGGTGCTCGAGCAGAATGGTTCGATGGGGCAATTGAAATGCCACATCTCGCGAGCCAATACCCAATGGCGAGACCTCATCCCCACAGTCCAGGCGCTAGCCATCTTCGCCGGCCCGCAGCACTACATAACACCAACGTGGTACCCGGAAAAGCAGGAGACTGCAAAGGTAGTGCCCACCTGGAACTACGTAGTGGTCCATGCCTACGGACACCTCAAGGTCATTCAAGACCAGGAATGGTTGAGGTCTCATCTTGCCAGCCTCACCAATCAGCATGAGGCCGGCTTTCCTGTTCCTTGGAAGATCGAAGACGCTCCCTCCGATTACATCGCCTCGCAGATCAAAGGCATCATCGGCCTGGAGATGGCCATCGAGCGTCTCGAAGGAAAGTGGAAGGTCAGCCAGAATCGCTCCGAGTGCGATCGCGCCGGTGTTGCCGAGGGTCTGGCGGAATTGAACACAACCGAAAGCCTCAGGATGAAGGATCTCGTCGAGAGGCGCGATTGACCCGCAAACGTCTCCGCAAAGTGTCTCCGAAAAAGAATCGAGGTAGGCTGGCTTTGATGCGCAAATACTTCCGCAGCATTCTCTCCCTTGGCATCTCTGGTTTGCTTGCATGTGCCTCGCTCTCTCTCACTGCACAGACAACGCAACAGCCCCCACCCGCGCCGCGACCCACAGTAAAAGAGCCTACCCCCGGAGATCTCCTCCGTGGTTCTTACGGTCCCTACCGCGCCAACAACGACCTCCTCTATTACCACCTCGACCTGCGCGTCGATCCCGAAAAGAAATTCATCTCCGGCACCAACACCATCCGCTTCAGGATGCTTACCGATGGCACCCGCATCCAGCTCGAGCTCTACCCCGACCTCAGGATCGAAAAAATCAACCTCGGCCCTACCGAGCTAAAGTACGACCGAGACGGCGGCACCTTCTACGTCGACTTCCCCAGCACCCTCCACAAGGGCCACACCTACTCCATCGACGTCCACTACTCCGGAAACCCGCCCGAAACCGGCCGCTTCGGCTGCTTCACCTTCAAGACCGACCCCTCAGGCCACCCGTGGATCAACACCGCCTGCGAAGGCGACGGAGCCTACATCTGGTGGCCCAACAAAGAACAGTGGCGCGACGAGCCGCAGGAGGGAATGCTCATCACGGTAGCCGTCCCCAACGGACTAATGGATGTGTCGAACGGAAAGTTCCTCGGCAAAAAAGATCTGGGCGACGGCTACACCCGCTGGGACTGGCAGGTCCACTACCCCATCAATAACTATGACGTAGCTCTCAACATCGGCAACTACGTTCACTTCAGCGATAAGTTTCAAGATCTCGCCCTCGACTACTACGTCTTACCCGAGCACCTCGAAGGCGCGAAGCGCCAGTTCGCGCAGGTCCCCGGCATGATGAAGGCCTACTACCACTACCTCGGCGAATATCCCTTCAAAAAAGACGGCTACAAATTAGTCGAAGTCCCCTACGCCGGCATGGAGCATCAGAGCGCCGTCGCCTACGGCAACCACTTCGCCAACGGCTATCTCGACCGCGACTGGACCGGCGTCGGCATCAGCCCGCGCTTCGACTTCATCATCATCCACGAGAGCGGACACGAGTGGTTCGGCAACTCCATCACCGCCGCCGACAAGTCCGACATGTGGATCCACGAGGGCTGGACCACCTACCTCGAAAGCCTCTACGTCGAATACACCTACGGCCACGACGACGCCATCAAGTACATCAACGCCTATAAGAAAAAGGTCAAAAACGACCGCCCCATCATCACCACCCGAGGCGCCAATCAGGAACCCTCGCAGGACCAGTACTTCAAAGGCATTCTCTTCATCAACACCCTCCGCAGCATCGTCAACGACGACGCTAAGTGGTGGCCGATGCTCCGCGGCCTCTACCAGAAGTTCAAATACCAGAACATCATGACCGAGGACATCATCGCCTACTTCAACCAGCAGACCGGCATGAACCTCACTCCCGTCTTCCGCCAATACCTCTGGCACACCGCCATCCCCACGCTGGAGCTCAAATTCGACCAGCCCGGCTCCGTACAATACCGCTGGGTCGCCGACGAGAAGGACTTCGCCATGCCCGTCCGCGTCGGCTTGCCGGACCATTGGGAGACCATCCACCCCGCCACCGGCTGGCAAACCATGAAAACCCCGTTCACCAAAGACCAGTTCGAAGCAGCCACCGACCTCTACTACATCAACGTATCCAAAATGTAGGCGTATTCTTAAGCCATAAACACAAGGGGAACTGAACCACGATGCATCCCGACCTCAAAAAACTGATCGTCCTGCAGGTCCACGACATCGAAGCCAAACGTCTGCGCGACGAAATCGCTGCCTTGCCAAAGCACGTCGCCGCTCTCGAAGCCAAAGCTAAGGCCGTCGAAGGCCAGCGCGCCGTCATCCTCGATCTCATCGCAAAAGAAGAGACCCTGCGCCGCCGTCAGGAGTCCGACATCAAGGACCACCAGGCCAAGATCGCCCGCATCCGCAAGCAGCTCGACCTCGCCACCACCACCGTGCAGGTCACCGCCTTCGAGCACGAGATCTCCTTCGCCCAATCCGAGATCAGCCGTCTGGAAGACGCCGAGCTCGAAAGCATGGAGCGCACCGAAGGCTTCGACTCCCAGAGATCCCTCGCCGACGAAGCTCTCCTCAACGCCAAATCCACCCTTGCACGCGAGCGCGAAAAAGCCGCCGAGACCATAGACCAGGACAAGGAGCTCCTCGCAGCCGTAGAAGAAAAACGCAAAGCCGAGCGTGCCGAAATCGACGAAGCCGCGCTCTCCGTCTACGACCGCATCTCGAAAGCCAAGGGCACAGCAGTAGCCGAAGCCCTCAATCAAAAATGTACAGCGTGCCAGATGATGCTTCGCCCGCAGCGCTGGAACGACCTCCGCGACCGCGACAACGACTCAACCATGATGACCTGCGAGAGCTGCGGCCGCCTCCTCTTCTACGACCCGGCACGCGACTCGCCACAACGCAAACCCGTCGCCGTCGAAAGCATCGCCGCCTCCATCATCCGCTCACTCTGAACCAACCCCGCAACCAGGAAATCAGTGAAAAGAATCTGCGTAGATATGGATGAGGTCATGGCCGACGCGCTCGGCGAGCACCTGCTGCGTTACAACCAGCACTTCAACGAGCAGGTCACCGTCGAAGATCTCCACGGCAAGTGGCTCTGGGAGGTCGTCTCCTCCGATCGCCACGACATGCTCGAAGCCTCACTCCGCTCCGAAGACTTCTTCGAAGCCCTTGCCGTCATGCCCGAATCGCAGCGAGTCCTGCGCCGCCTCCAGATGAACTACGAGGTCTTCATCGCCACCGCAGCCATGGAAATCCCGACCTCGTTCCACCAGAAATACCGCTGGCTCGCGAAGCACTTTCCCTTCATCCCCGCATCGCACATCGTCTACTGCGGCGATAAAAGCATCCTCCGCGCCGACTTCCTCATCGACGACAATCCCCGCCAGCTACGCCGTTTCCAGGGCGAAGGCATCCTCTACACCTCGCCCCACAACGTCAACGTCAAAGGCTTCAAACGCGTCAACGACTGGCTCGAAGTCGAGCAACTATTTCTGGGCTAAGAAGACGGATGCATTCGTTCCTGCCACAAGAGGCACTTGTCATGTCAGAAATTACAATCCGGTTATTCCAGCCCAGCGATGCGAACTCCTTTCGCGAACTGAACGAAGCCTGGATCTCAAAATTCTTCCGCCTCGAAGAACAGGATCACATCCAGCTCGCGCAACCGGAAAACATCCTCCGCGATGGAGGACAAATCATCATGGCGGTGGCTGGCGAAGAGAGAATCGGATGCTGCGCGCTTGTCTACATGAAACCCGGCATCTTCGAAGTGGCGAAGATGGCCGTGTCCGAGAACTATCAGGGCCGAGGAGTCGGCCGCAAGATACTCGAATTCACCATCGCGCAGGGAAAGACCCTCGGAGCCCACACACTCGAGCTCGTCACCAACTCCGGACTTAGCAATGCCATCCACCTCTACGAATCACTCGGCTTCCGCCATCTCCCACCCGAGCGCGTCGAACCCTCTCCCTACGCTCGCGCCGACGTCTTCATGGAGTTGCATCTCCCGGCCCGCGAAATCCTTCAGGCATAAAGCGCCGACTCAAACCGCTGCAGCGCCTCTTCCGACCACGCATGGCTCGTCTTCTGCCAGCGGTCTCCTGCCTCCTCCCGAAAATTCGGAAAGTTCATCCGGCAGTATCCACACCGTCTCTCGAAGTCGTACAAGGCCTGCGCCGTCCCATCCAGATACAGCACCGCCTGCCACCCATCGCGCGACCATTCCACCGAAGCAATGCGCTGCGGCTCAGGCCGCTGCTTTTCCTCATCGCTCTTGGCTAATGCCGCGACGTTGTAAATCAACATAGCATCCATGATGGCGTGCTCATGAACCTCCTGCGAGCGGTCGCAGGCATAAAAATAGCCTGCAACGCCCTCATCTTCGAACACAACAGTCCAGGGAACCCGCGTCGAGTCGGAGGAAAGAAATGCACGGCCGGGGATAAACGAAAGCGACTCCATATCTCTCACGATACACTCGAAAGATGGGTCGCCGCTCCTCCAGAACTCCCTGCCAGCCATCGAACGCATGAAGCTCCCCCGCATCAGGATCGGCCGCCCCCAGCGCTTCGCTGCGCTTCTCCTTCTCTTCTTCCTTGCAGAGTGCCTCTGGGTCATCAACCGCCAGCAACTCTCCCAGCAGGACTACCGCTGCGCCGAGTGCGGCCGCCAGATGTGGGAGCGTCCTTCCCCTCTCGCCGGATACTTCACCACCTGCGGCAATCTCAACGGTGACGGCACCTTCGCCTATCGCGTCGCTGGCTTCCCGCTCACCGTCCAGCGTCTCGTCATGCTCGGCGCCGACAAGCTCCGCAAACCCGAAAACCGTCTCTACGCCGAAGGTACCCTCCACGGCTCCATGTGGGAGGCCCGCCACGAGCTCTTCAGCGTGAAGTACCTCCTCCATCTGCCCTTCGTCTTCTTCGCCATCTGGCTCGGAGCAGGCCTCTGGTGGGTCGCGCGCCGTCTCTTCGGCAACGAAGGCGGATTCTTCGCCCTCGGTCTCTACTGCTTCTGTCCAGCGATCATCCAGGCCGCCGTTACTCCCAATAACGACGTCCTCGCCATGTGGGGACTCTATGGCCTCATCTACGCCGCCATGGGAGTCGCCCACGCCATGCAGGGGCCACGCCGCAAATGGCGTCCACGCATCGCCCTCCTCACTGTAGCCCTCGGCCTCACCGCCACTGCGCATCTCCTTCCTGCGCTGCTAGGCTGGCTCATGGCGCTGATCTGGATGCTCTACCTCGCCGAACGCCGCCGCAGCTACGTCATGCAGATCCTCATCTTCTCGGCAGTCGGCGCACTCATCATCCTCTTCGCCTTTTACGCCTTCCGCCCGGAGCCCTTCAGCTACGTCTTCACCGGAGGCAGCGCCCGCTTCTGGTTCTCGCTCGAACCCGCCCGCCGCTTCTTCCTCAACATCGCTAACGCCCCCATCCTCATCGCAACCCTCGTTGCTCTGCTCCTGTATGTCGCGGTCCCACGCAGTCGCTACTTCGGCAACTCCGCCCCGCTCGTCATGACTCTTCTGCTCTTCCCCCTCATCACCACCCAGGCCATCACCGAGCCCTGGCTCTGGGCGCTCCCCTTCCTCTTCACCTTCCTCGGCGGTGTCTTCGCCGATGCCCTCGAAACCTGCCAGCGCAAACTCTTCCTCACCCTCACCGGAGGCATCCTCGTAGCTCAGGCCCTCCTCTGCTTCGCGCAACTCCCCCAAATCGCCCATTAGCCGTTTTGCAGTTGTCTGTCCTCCTCCGTCAACCGCAATGCTTCGGGTGCCCCATCCATTGCGTACTTTGCGATGGGTGGGATCTCGCACGCTCGATCAGCCACAACGTCGCCCTTGCTGTTGTTCTTTGTTCGCTCGATGCAAGAGACCTTCTTTTCCCGCGAATCCCCAAAAATTCCGGCATAATAGGTCGTCACCACCCGCGAAGACCGCACCACAAAGGATGTTTCACCCGTCATGAAGAAAGCCTCCCTCCTCAGCTCTCTCGTCGCCGCTTGTGTCATTGCCTCGCTCCTCTTCGCCTGGGGATGCCATCGCCACCGCAAGTCCAAATCCCGCCCCAACACCGACGCCTACTCCGACAACCTCCAGCAGATAGTCCAAAAGAAGACCCTCCCGCCCGAAAAGGTCGACACCACCAAAGTCCCCAATCTCCGCTGGCCCGACTTCTCCGACTACGAGCCCCTGGTCCAGACCTTCTACGACGACCGCAACTACGAAGTAGCCTGGACCCGCGACGACGTTCCCACCCCAACTGCCCTCGCATTCATCCAGCAGTTCAACGATGCAGCCGCCAAAGGTCTCATCCCCGAAGACTACGACGCCCCCCGCTGGCCCGCCCGCATCCAGGCCCTCAACGACAAGTCCGCCGACGCCATCTCCCTCTTCGACGTCGCCATGACCGTCAACGTCATGCGCTACATCTCCGATCTCCGCATCGGCCGCGTCAATCCCCAGCACTTCAACTTCGACATCAACGTAGCCGACAAAAAATACGACCTCGCCGAGTTCGTCTCCGACCACGTAGTCGACTCCGAGGACGTTCCGAAGCTCATCATCAGCGTCGAGCCCGACTCCGACGAATACCGCAAAACCGAGCAGGCCCTCGCCCACTATCTCGATCTCGCCAACGATCAGCAGCGCACCCCCACGGATCCGCTGCCGCCCGTCACCAAACCCGTCTCTGTCGGAGAGACCTATCCCGCCGTCGGCCTCCTCCTGACACGCCTCAAGCTCGAAGACGACGCTGAAGCCGACGCACCCCAGCCGGAGGGCACCACCTACACCGCTGCACTTTCCGCTGCCGTCAAGCACTACCAGCACCGCCACGGCTACACCGAAGACGGCAAGCTCACCCCGCAGACCGTCAAGTCCCTCAACGTCCCCATGACCGACCGCGTCGCGCAGCTACAGGACTCGCTCGAGCGCTGGCGCTGGCTCCCCGACCCCTACCTCCACGCCCGCCTCATGGTCAACCTGCCGGAGTTCGTCCTCCGCGGCTACGACCCCGACCACAAGCTCGACTTCACCATGCGCGTCGTCGTCGGCAAGGTGATGGGCAACCACGATACCCCGGTCTTCACCCACATGATGAAGTACCTCGTCTTCCGCCCGTACTGGAACGTCCCCGTCGACATCGCTCGCAACGAGCTTGCCCCACGCATTGCCTCGAACCACGGCTACCTCGCCAGCAAAAACTTCGAAGTCACCGATGCCAAGGGTGCCGTGCTCACCGACTACACCGCCAAACAAGTCGCGCAGGGCGGAGTCATGGTTCGCGAAAAACCCGGCCCCAAAAACTCCCTTGGCCTGGTCAAATTCATCTTCCCCAACCAATACGACATCTACCTCCACTCCACCCCCGCCGTCTCTCTCTTCGAGCAGACCCGCCGCGACTTCTCCCACGGCTGCATTCGCGTCCAGAAGCCCGTCGACCTCGCTGTATGGGTCCTTCAAGGCCAGGGCGGCGACTGGGACCTCGCCAAAGTTGAGGCAGCCATGAACGACGGCCCAAATAACCGCACCGTCAGCCTCAAAAACCCACTCCCCATCGTCATCTTCTACCTCACCGCCCGCGTCGACCAGGACGGTCAGGTCGACTTCTTCGACGACATCTACGGCTACGACGCCTCCATGCAAAAAGTCTTCGCCAAAGGCCCACCCTACCCCGTAAAACCCTACCCCAACGCCCCCAAACCCAAAACCGGAGACACCCTCTAAGCTAAATTTCATAAGGGGTTGACGTTGTTGCTTCTAGGTAGCCCAGGGCTTTAGCCTTGGGCCTCTCCTGCCACGCATCAAAACCCGCGATAAACTACCGTCGTGAAAACCACCGGCTTCAACCCCAAAGTGGACGCCTACATCGCCAAGGCCCAGCCCTTCGCGCAGCCCATTCTCACGCATATCCGCGAGCTCGCGCACAAAGCCTCACCCGAAGTCGAGGAAGCCATCAAGTGGGGCATGCCCTTCTTCATGATTCGCGGCGTCATCCTCGGCCACATGGCCGCCTTCAAGCAGCACTGCGCCCTCGGCCTTTGGGGCCCGGAGATGAACGCCATCCTCAACGCCGACGGCCTCCACTCTGAAAACGGCATGGGCTCCCTGGGAAAGATCACCAGCCTCAAAGACCTCCCGCCCGACAAGCAGCTCCTCGGCTACTACCGTCAAGCCGCCGGCCTCATCCTCAACGGAGAGCGCACCAAATCCCTCGAGCGCACAAAGAAATCCGTAAAGCCCCCTCCCGAAATCCCCGCAGAATTAACCGCCGCCCTGAAAAAGAACAAAGCCGCAGCCAAAGTCTTCGCAGACTTCTCTCCATCCTGCAAGCGCGAGTACGCGGACTGGATCGCCGAAGCCAAGCGTCCCGAGACCAAAGAAAAACGCATCACTCAAGCCATCGAATGGATCGCCGAAGGCAAACAGCGCAACTGGAAATATCAAAACTGCTGAGGCGGAGTCCTGGCCTTATGAGCGTCGAAAAAGTAGTTGTTTTGAAAGGGCACGGCTTTAGCCGCGCCGCAAGCGCAGCGATATCAATACGGCTTTAGCCACTGAGGAATCTTTTCAGCGCTCTTACGCCTTGATCGGAGGTCCCACAACCACCACCTCGTACTTCCGGGACAGAGCCGCATCCATCGGTGCTGCTCCGGGTCTGGCAGCCTCACGAAAGTACTCCTCCATCTTGCCCGCCGGAGAAAACGCAATCACCATCTTCGCCGGCTTGTCTCCCACAGCGGTAAACCCATGCGGCACCTTGCGAGGCGCAAGCACCGACTCCCCGGGTCCCAGCCGCAAACGCTTATCGCCCACCTGAAGGACAATCTCGCCTTCCATCACGTAGAACCATTCCTCCTGCGCCAGGTGAAAGTGCAGCGGAGGCCCGCCCGCAAGAAGATTATCGTGCTCGATGATGAAGACGTTGTCGGTCTCCCGCGTCGAGGTCTTGAACGTAATCCGGCTGAAGCCAAGCGACCGGGCCTCGCCAAACATATCCTGTCCCGCAGGCACAACATGTGGCTCCGGAGACACGTCGGCTGTCGATTCACCAGCCAGAACAAAGGGTTGAGAGAGTGCGATGGGAAAGGCAGACACGGCAGACTTCAAAAAGCTGCGTCGCTTCATAGTGGGTCTCCTTACATGCTGGGCCCATGGTTCCGCTCAGTCTACTGCAAGTTCCCGCTCGCATGGCTCAACTGCCGCGCGTAATCCAGAAACACCAGCGCCGCCGGCGAATACCCGCCCGGGTCCGCCTGCGTAAAATCCCCCGTCATCGGATCCATCTGCTGGCGAAACTCCGTATGCCGCATAATCGCCTCGCACCACTGCGTCATCATGTGGTTCAACTCCGCCTGCTTGCCGTAGTACGGCATCCATCGCGGAGCCCGCAGCGCCGTCAATGCCTGGCTGGCCCCACCCCAGCTATTTCGCGGAATCGGCCGCACAAAAGCCGGATCATCCATCGCAATCGAAGTCAGCGGATAAGGCGCCCAGAACGCCTTCGGATTATGGATCTGCTTCGTCCACACTGCATCGAAGATCGCCTTGTCCTTCGCGTCATACCGCTTCAGCACATGCTCTCCAAGCACGCGGCTGTTCACATCCGACCGCACCCGAACAAAATTATTCTGCGCGTCGAGATCGTAAAACGAAGCATCCTTCGGATCGTAAAGCTTCTCGATAATCAGCCCGCGAATCTTCTCCGCGTCGTCGTGCCACCGGCTGGCCTCATCGCCCTTACCCAGAGCCGTCGCCATATGCGCCAGCGCTATCCGCGCACCATACACCGTAGCCGAAAGGTCAGGACACAGTCGCGGCATCGTCGCAATCGGCGGGCACTTCCGCGCATCCGCATCCGGACACCGGTTGGGAATCCCAGCCCATCGCGGACTGTTGTCATGCCCCGTGTCATACGTGCAGAAACCCTCCACCAGCCCTGTCTTCCGCGTATCCCGATACTCCCGCAGCCAAGCATCCCACCGGCTGCAAGCCGCATACGCCGTCACCAGCAGCTCATCATCGTCCGTGAGCTGCGCCAGCTCCCAAGCCGTCGCTGCAATCGGCACCACCATCTGGATCTGTCCAAACCCTATATCCGTCATCTTGATCGCCGCCGGTATCTGCCCCGCAGAATCCGCTCCCACCGGCCTCTGCAGCGCAAAAAAGGCCATGTGGTTATTCCGCGCAATCTCCAACGGCGTTGGGCCGCCATCCTTCATCGCCACAAACTGCGCCAGCGTCCCATACACCAGCCCCTCATGCGGCCCGCACTCCTGCCACACGCCCGCATACACCGCACCCTCAATCAGCACCGGCTCCTCGTAGTGCGGAAGCGTCTTCACATTTCCTGCCAACCCCGCCAGCGCCGCATCCCACGTCTTCTGCCACCGCGCATCGCTGCTTGGAAATACAGGCCGCGACGGCGCAACCGGAGCCGCCTCACCCCACGCAGGCAGCAAAGCCGCACCCGCAGCCATCCCCGCGAGCCGCAGAAAATCCCGCCGCACCGTCTTCAATCCCACACTCGACTCTCTATCACGCCAAATCATCAACCTGAGTGTAGCTCCAACAACGAACCTGCTGTTGCTTCTGCTTTGTCACGCCGTTGTGTTTGCTCTTGCTTTTCTTGCCTGTCACCCCCGAAGGGGACCTGCTGTTGTTGTCTCGTCTTTACTCTTCCCTACTCCCTTGCCTGCAAACCCGATAAACTTACCCCGATGCGCTCCCAGCCCAAGCCGGAAACTCCGGACGAGAATGCAACGCAGCCGGATGCAAAGCTCGACGCCACCGCATTCCGGCGCAAACTCATGGCCTGGTACGAGGCCCACGCCCGAGAGCTCCCCTGGCGCGGCGTCAACGACCCCTACCGCACCTGGCTCTCCGAGGTCATGCTCCAGCAGACCCGCGTAGCCGCCGTCATCGACCATTACCAGGCCTTCCTCCGCCGCTTCCCCACCATGCTCTCCCTCGCGCTGGCCAGTGAAGCCGACGTCCTGGCCAACTGGTCCGGCCTTGGCTACTACCGTCGAGCCCGCATGCTCCACAAAGCCGCGCAGTTCCTCGTCCGCGAGCGCAACGGCGAGCTCCCCAAAACCGCAGCAGAGCTTCGCACTCTCCCCGGCATCGGCGAATACACCTCCGCCGCCATCGCCAGCATAGCCTTCGGCGAGAGCGTCGCCGTAGTCGACGGCAACGTCGAGCGCGTCCTCCTCCGCATCACCGGCCACCCCGAATCGAAATCTGCCGAAGGCCGCGCCCATGTCCAGAAAAAAGCCGCTGCACTCATCCCCAAACGTTCCAGAGTCGAAGGCTCCAACGCTCCCGGCGACCACAACCAGGCCATGATGGAGCTAGGCGCCACCATCTGCCTACCCCGCGCGCCCCTTTGTCTCCACTGCCCCGTCTTCGCCATGTGCAGAACCCGCGGCGAACACCTCACCGCCCCGCGCGCATCCCAGCTCAGCCGTCAGGCCGCCTATATCCTCAGCCTCCGCAAACGTGGCACCCTCACCGAGGTTCTCCTCGAGCAGCGCGCCGCAGACGCCTCCGTCATGCCCGGCATGTATGAGCTTCCACCCATCCCGCTCGATGCCGTCCAGGGACGCGAGCCGCTCCTTCGCCTCCGCCACGCCATTACCAACACCAACTACTACGTTCAGATCTACGCCGCCCACGCATCGAAAGACAGCGGTCTCCGCCACGCCATCCCCGCCTCCAGCAAAGACCTCACCTGGGTCCTCACCACCCGCCTCCACACCCTCCCCCTCACAGGCTTAGCTCGCAAAGCCCTCCAGCGCCTGGACGTAATGCACGTCACCCTGCCCAAACTCCCCACCGAACTAGCCACCGCGACTACCACGTAGTCATCCCGTAGCGCAGCGGAGGAATCTGCTGTTGTCATCCCCGCATGGGGAACCTGCTGTTGCCCTTACTGCATCCGCTCAGCACTCTTCTTCATGACACCTGCAGGCAGCATCGATGCAGGAATACTCCGCACCTTCCCATTCCCCGCCCCAAGCGCCCGCGCGCCCATCTGCAGCACCAGCGGATTCTGCAGCGTCACAATCACCGCCGTGGCCGGAACCTTGCTCGTGCACACATAGCTGTGAATCGTATTTGCGTCAAAGTAGATTGCGTCCCCTGCCTCTACTCGATGAATCGCCTCGCCATGCCGCACATCCAGCGATCCCGAAAGCAGATACAAAAACTCGCACCCCGCATGCTGATGCGCGCGTGGCACCCGGCCTTCCTTAATAGGCAGAAACTCAGCAAAGTAAGGATCAAGCTGCCGGTCAGGAACCAGATACCCCAGGCTCTCAAAAAAGTACGCCGGATCGTCCGCGCCAGTCTGCGGCAGCCGCACTCGCTCATCCCGCCGGTGCATCCGGAACAGCGTCAGCGGCTCAGGTTCAAAGAAGTAGCTCAAGTCCTTCGAGAAAACCATCGCAATTCGCGCAAGGTTCCTCAGCGTCGGCACAACGCGACCTGTCTCCAGCTGCGACAGAAAGCTCGCCGACAACCCAGTGTGTCGCCCCAGCTCCACCAGCCCCATCGACTTCTTCAGTCGCAGGTGTTTGATCCGCTCCCCAATCCGTTTCTCGGCGATGAACGATTCGGCAGCCTCGCCATCGACGTGCAGGTTGCGGTGCCCATTCCCTCCACTGCCTGACAGAACATCTTCCGCAGAGGGAAGCATTGGAGAAGAGTCTGGTACGGTCGAAGAGATGATATTTTTGCTCATAGGAATTGGTTGTACTCCACGAACAGACGTTGAAACAGGGTCAAACGTTGTACGCGGGTCATCGTTTTCTGGATTGGATGCCCATTTCTTTTCCCCATCAGCCTGGAGCTTTCAGAACCCGTCCCTTCCCACCCTATGACCATCCACGGACAGCCGCCCGCCGTATGATCAAACAGTCCATGAGCTTCTCCCTCACTCCCCGCCATTGGCGTGCCTCGCAATGGCTCCCAGCCGTAACCGCCACATTTCTAACGGCCACCCTTATCGGCTGTGCCAGTCCCGCACCCCCGCAAGCCCCCTCCCTCAACCTCCCCACCCCCATCAAAGACCTCACCGCCCAGCGCGTCGGCAACACCGTCGAGCTCCGCTGGACCACCCCCACCCAAACCACCTCCCGCGTCCCCGTCAAAGGCCCCATAACCGCCGAGCTCTGCCGTTCCACCACTCCCGCAGGCCCCTGCTCCCTGACCCTCCGTCTCCAAGCCCACCCCGGCCCATCCACTGCATCCGACCCCCTCCCCGCAACCCTCACCTCCGGCTCCCCCACCCTTCTCACCTACCGCATCCAGCTCCTCAACGCACACAACCGCACCGCCGGCCCCTCTAACGACGCCTTTGCCGCCGCCGGCTCCCCTCCACCCGCCGTTACCACCCTCCAGGCCGCACCGGCGCCCAACGGCCTCCAGCTCACCTGGTCCCCCAACCCCTCACCCGCCGCCATCGAGCTCCTTCGCACGTCCCTGAACCCCGACGGCACCCCCATCCTGCCCACCCCGAAAACCCAAAAACCCTCCGCCAGCCCCATCGCCAAAAAGCCCCAGCAAAAACCGCCGCCCACCATCACCCAGCCAACAGCTCCCGCCCCAATCGAAACCAGACTCCGCACCCCAGCCGCCGCCACCGACCCCGGCGGCACCATCGACCACACCGCCGAGAAAGACTCCATCTACCGATACACCGCCCAGCGAGTCCTCACCGTCACCCTCGAAGGACACACCCTCGAGCTCCGCAGCCCGGTCTCCCAGCCCATCACCACTACCTACCGCGACATCTTCCCGCCCCGCGTCCCCACCGGCCTCGAAGCCCTACCCGGCGGCCTCTCTCCCACCGACCGCTCCATCGATCTCTCCTGGACCCCAAACTCTGACTCCGACCTCGCCGGATATTTTGTGTATCGTCAAGATGTTGACTCCTCCGGCGCGGTCGCGGCCACAGCGACCCGTCTCAACCAAACCCCGGTCGTAGGTCCTGCCTACCGCGACCAAACCGCCAAGCCCGGCCGCCGGTACTCTTATCGTGTCTCTGCTGTCGATCAAGCAGGCAATGAGAGCCCCACCAGCGAACCCGTGCAAGAGACACTCAGGGAGCAATAAACAAAAATGCGTTACTGCAAGTACCTCTCCTCAGAAAGCGGAGCCACTCTCTCCCGCTACGCACTAGTTGAGAAACGTAACGGCGTCCTCTGGGCCGCTCTTCCCATGCAGGCCCCGCAGGAAGACCTCTCCGCCCGCATCCTCGGCGGCCTTCCCGTCCCCACCACTGCCGTCAACTTCGAACCCACCCCGCTCTCCGACCTCCATCTTCTCCCGCCCGTCGCTCCCTCTAAAATCCTCTGCGTCGGCCGCAACTACCGCGACCACGCCGCCGAGCTGGGCAACGAAGTCCCCAAAGAACCTCTCCTCTTCTTCAAACCCCCATCGTCGCTCCTTGCCTCCCGCGGCACTGTCGTCATGCCCTCCATCTCCACCCGCGTCGACTACGAAGGCGAGCTAGGCGTCGTCATCGGCCGCCGCTGCCACAAGATCGGCCCCGACGAAGACGTCCGCCCCTACATTCGCGGCTACGTCTGCGTCAACGACATCACCGCCCGCGACATCCAGAAATCCGACGGCCAGTGGACCCGCGCCAAAGGCTTCGACACCTTCTGCCCCGTAGGCCCCATCGTCTCCGATGAGATCGACCCCACCGGCGGCCAGCCCGTCACCGTCATCACCCGTCTCAACGGAGCCGTCAAGCAGCAGGGCTCTACCCGCGACCTCATCTTTCCCATCGCCGAGCTCCTCCGTTACATCACCCAAACCATGACCCTCGAACCCGGAGACCTCATCCCCACCGGAACCCCCGCGGGAGTAGGAGCCGTTAAACCCGGCGACCGCATCCAAGTAGAAATAGACGGCCTGGGCATCCTCGAAAACCAGTTCGCAGCGGAATAAAACTCGACCACGGATTCAAACGGATTAAAATCGGATTGAAAAAAACCCCGCAACGTCCGGCGGATTCTTGTTCTTCGTTTTTTAATCCGATTTAATCCGTGAAGATCCGCGGTCGACCAGGACTTGATAAAATCAACAGCGAAGGAGAACACCATGTCATCGTTTCTCGAACAGCTCCGCGGCATGACCACCGTCGTCTCCGACACGGGCGACTTCCACGCCATCCAGCAGTTCCGCCCTCAGGACGCGACCACCAACCCGTCGCTCATCGCCGCCGCAGCCGAAAAGCCGGAATACAAATCCGTCGTCGATGACGTCCTCAAGCAGGTCCGCAAGGACGCCGATCCCAGCGTCTCCGACAAGGACGTCGCCGCACAGTCCTTCCGTCCCCTCGAAGTCGCCTTCGGCCGCAAGATTCTCGACATCATCCCCGGACGCGTCTCCACCGAGGTCGACGCCCGCCTCTCCTACGACACCGAGAAGTCCGTCGAAGAAGCGCACGCCATCATCGCCCTCTACGACAAGGCCGGCATCTCCCGCGACCGCATACTCATCAAGCTCGCCTCCACATGGGAAGGCATCCGCGCAGCCGAGATTCTCGAGAAGGAAGGCATCCACTGCAACATGACCCTCCTCTTCGGCATCCATCAGGCCGTCGCCGCCGCCGAAGCCAAGGCCACCCTCATCTCGCCCTTCGTCGGCCGCATCCTCGACTGGCACAAGAAGAACGAGCCCAACGGCAACTACGATGGCCCTAATGACCCCGGCGTCGAGTCCGTCACCAGAATCTACAACTACTACAAGAAATTCGGCTACAAGACCGTCGTCATGGGCGCCAGCTTCCGTAACATAGGCGAGATCACGGAGCTCGCAGGCTGCGATCTTCTCACCATCGCGCCCAAGCTCCTTGAGGAGCTCACAACCACCAGCGGTGACCTCACCCGCAAGCTCGATCCCGCCAAGGCACAGTCATTGGACATCGAAAAGATCCCCATGGACAAGGCGACCTTCGACAAGATGCACGCCGCCGACCGCATGGCCAGCGACAAGCTCAAAGAGGGAATCGACGGCTTTTCCAAGGCCATCGAGGACCTCGAAAAGCTCCTCGAAAACCGCCTCAGCGAGCTCGCCGAACCAGCAGGCGCCGCCCGCTGATCGATCCACAAATCGTCATTGCCAAAAACGGCGGCCCGCAAAGGCCGTCGTTTTGTTTTGGTATTAGTTTTGTCGTCGGCACAACTATTCCACCTCGCTGCCTCTCTCACTGCACTGAGGTAACCCCATGCAAGGCACTAAGCTCTTTACTCTGGCCGCTGTCGCCGGTCTCTGCTTCGCCGCAGGCGCTCCCAAGGCTCACTCTCAGATCAGCGTCGAAATCGGCGCAGCGCCCGATTGTCCCTACGGCTACTTCGAAGCCGCTCCCTACGGCTGCGCTCCCTACGGATACTACGGACCCAGCTGGTTCACAGGCGGCTCATTCATTGGCGCCGGTCCCTGGTTCCACGGCTCGAGCAACTTCCGCGGGAAGGTAAACAACAACTATCATCCCGATCACGGCTACAAAGGCGCGATGCCCGAGCGTGGTGAAAAGGCCACCGCGGAGCACTCCAACCCACCTAAAAACTTCAAAGGAAATGAAACGCACGACGGGCGCGGCCACGTAGGCAAATAAGTCATTCGATAACAGTCATAGAATCTCGAATCAAAACGAGGGGCTCGCCATGGCCCCTCGTTCTGCGTAATCGTCGCTGCTGTTTGCTGAGCCGCATGGTTGCTTTTCTTGCTTGTCATCCACAAAGAGCCTGCCCTGAGCGAAGTCGAACGGCGGGCTGTCTCTGCTGTTGTATTTATCGCATCCGCTCTTCTATTTTTCTGCCATCACCAAGGCAACCATTCCCCACCCTCCTCTTCTTTAACTATTACTTCGCAAAACAACGCCCTCCCTCTCACTCCTCTCTAACAAGCCAGAGGTGAAACTATGAGCGGTTTAAAAATCCTTGCAGCATCTGCTGTTGCCAGTCTGTGTCTCTTCGTAGCAAACCCTCCCCAAATCCAGGCTCAGGTCTCTGTAGGCATAGGCGTCGCGCCCGCCTGCCCTTACGGCTACTATGACGTCGCTCCCTACAACTGTGCTCCCTACGGCTACTATGGCCCCGAGTGGTTCTCCGGCGGGGTCTTTATCGGAGCTGGCCCCTGGTTCCACGGCCCCGCCAACTTCCACGGCTACGTCGACAACCACTACCATCCCGAGCACGGCTATCACGGCGAGTATCCCCACCCCGGGGACAAGCCACGCGAAGGCTGGAACGGCCACGCCGAAAACTTCCACGGCAACGAGCATCGCGACGGACGCGGCCACGCCGGACGCTAATCTCCTTTGACTCCCAGCTCTCCCATGGGCAACAACAAGGGGAGGGCCCCAAACGGGCCCTCCCCTTACTTTAATCTTCGTAGTTGCAGTTGTTGCTTTAACCCTACTGCCTACCCGCCACAGCAATCTTCCCCGAGTCCCCCACTCCAGCCTTCATATTCCTCCCCGCCTTGGGCAAAAACTCCGGTCGGTGCTTCAGTGCATACATCCTCTGGTCCGCAACCCGCAGCAGCGTAATCGAGTCCTCCGCGTCGTCCGGATACACTGCCATCCCCAGGCTCGCCGACACCACCATCGTCTGCCCCTCCACCAGCACCGGCTCCTCGAGCGCCGTCCGTACCGCCTCCATAAACTGGTCCATCGTCTGGTCCACCCCAAGGTCCGAAGCCACCAGGATGAACTCATCGCCACCCAGCCGGGCCACCGTATCCGCCTCGCGCACGCTCCTCCGCAGGTGGTTCGCCACCTCGCGCAGCACCTGGTCTCCTGCCTGATGACCCAGCGTGTCGTTGATCGACTTGAAGCCATTCAGATCCAGAATCACCAGCGCCAGCCGTCCCCGCATCCTGTCCGCGCGCTCAATCGCAGCCGACAGCCTGTCCGCGAACAGCCTTCTGTTCGGCAAACCCGTCAGTTCGTCATGCAGCGCCAGCCACTCGTTGCTCGAAACCTGCTCCTCCAGCATCACCAGGATCATGCCGATCGAGATCAGCGACTTCTGCATATTCCAGACATGCGAAGCAATGTCGGCAAACTCTCTGTATCTCACAATCCACGGATGCAGCAGCAGGCAGACCGCCCAGATCGTAAAGCCCGTCACAATCGCCAGCTTGCCCGTGCTGTTGCGCGCCAGCCGCCGCTCGAAGTTCAGCGCCGCAATTCCATAGAGGCCGCACAGGCTCCAGTAAACAGCCTCGCGATACCCTCCGCGCCGCACCAGGTATGCCACTAACAGCCACCCACAAGCGTGCAGCAGCGCATACCGCCAGTTATGCTTCAGGTAAAGCGAGCTTGAAACCCCCGCCACAAACCCCGCCGCGATGCAGACAAAGAACACCACCGGCGAGTACAGATGCATGCCATACAGCGTCGTCAGCGCCAGCAGAGGAAGTGAGTTCACCCAAAGGTAGAGCAGCTCCGTCGTGCTCGACCCCGGATACCCCGCCGAGGCCCACACGAACACCACCCCCCCAAGCAGGTAGCAGTCCATCACAATCAAGTGCAGCGTCCACGGTGGCGGCCCATTCAGCGGATAGAACGTGTGCGCCACCGCCTCCACCAGCGTGAAGAACAAACCAAGCAGCCAGATATCGGCCCGGCCCTGAGGATGCCGCCTGCGCAGAAGCAGCAGGATGACGATCAGGATCGCAAGGGCCAGCAGATCGGGCAGAAACGAATAATTCATCAGGCTCCATGCACTGCATCGCTTGGATTGGCCTCAACGCTCGAGGCTCGAAGAGTGCATTGTTCACCTGGCGGCTTAACGATCTCGGGAGAAGCCGCCCTCAGTCAGCAAATCAATCTTGTTGTTGCGTCACTTTGCCGCATCACGCTGACCCGCGTTCAGCGACATCCCTGCAATGTCGAAGGATATCAGCCTGCACCGCAAATGCGCATATCTTTTCATCGGATTGATGCAATTTTAGCGGCGCCGAATTTACTAAAAAAGTGCAATCGAATGCGCCTTGCTCGTCGTATGCTGAAAGCTTTTTTGGCGTCCGATACCTGAGACCCGATACCTGGTAGCTAAAAAACGGAAAACAGCTCCACCACTCGCGCAGCCCCAAAAAGTTGAGAAAAGGTCGGCAGCCGGAAAACGCACCATCCAAAAACCACGTCTCCGCCACGATTCACCACAACTTCACCAGCATCTCACCACGTATTTTTGACAAGAAAAGGCAAAAACCCCAGCAATAACCGCCCTCTGCCAGCCACAGAAAAAAACTACAAAATATACCGCGAAAGATCCTGATCCTTCACAATCGAAGCCACCTGCTGCCGCACATACTCCGGATCGACAACAATCACCTTCTCCACCCCATTCGCCGTCTGCCGCTCAATCACCGGCAAAGGTGGCGAGGGCTTCTGCGGCTCCGACGTAAGTGGTGCAGATGCATGCACTTCGCCCACAACACCCTCCTCGGTAATCTCCGCCCGAGGGCTCTTGAACAGGTCCGGAGCCTGAAAACTGATCTCATCCAGCACCCGCTCCAGAATCGTATGCAGTCGCCGGGCCCCAATGTTTTCCGTAGTTTCGTTCACCTTGAAGGCAAACTGCGCCATCTCCGCAATCGCCTCCTTCGTAAACTCCAGCTTCAACCCCTCCGTCTCCAGAAGCGCCGTAGACTGCTTCACCAGCGAAGACTTAGGCTCCGTCAAAATCCGGATAAAGTCCTCTACCGTCAATGAGTTAAGCTCAACCCGAATCGGAAACCGTCCCTGCAGCTCCGGAATCAGGTCGCTGGGCTTGGAAACATGAAACGCCCCCGCCGCAATAAACAAAATATGGTCCGTCGAAACCATTCCATACTTCGTGTTAACCGTAGTCCCTTCAACAATTGGCAGAATATCCCGCTGCACGCCCTCCCGCGAGACATCCGGCCCATGCCCACCCTCACGGCCCGCAATCTTATCAATCTCATCCAGAAACACCATCCCCGAATCCTCGACCCGTTCCACCGCCAGCCGGGTCACCTGGTCCATGTCGATTAGCCGGTTCTCCTCCTCCTGCACCAGATAGTCGAACGCCTCCACCACCTTCATCTTCCGCTTCTTTGTCCGCTGGCCAAACAATCCCGGCAGCATATCCTTCAGGTTGATGTCCATCTCCTCCGAACCCTGATTCGTAATCACCTCAAAGCTAGGCTGATTCCTGTCCCGGACATCCAGCTCCACCACCCGTTCATCCAGCTTCCCCTCACGAAACTGCTGCCGCAGCTTCTCCCGAGTCCGCAGCTCCCGCTCCCCCGGCTTCTCCTCCGAACCCTCCACCGAAGTTGCTGCCGGCAACTGGATCACATTGCTCCCCACCTCCTGCACCGTCTCCGAACCCGGCGTAGGCGGCAGCAACAGATCGATCAGTCGATCCTCAGCCGCCAGCTCCGCCTTATCCTCCACCTCTTCCATCTTCTCTTCGCGCACCATGTCGATCGCAATCTCCACCAGATCGCGCACAATCGACTCCACATCCCGCCCCACATACCCCACTTCAGTAAACTTCGAAGCCTCCACCTTCAAGAACGGCGAGTTCGTCAGCTTCGCCAGCCTTCGCGCAATCTCCGTCTTTCCCACGCCCGTCGGCCCGATCATGATGATGTTCTTCGGCATGATCTCCTCCGCCAGCTCCGGCGAAAGTTTTTGCCGCCGCATCCGATTCCTCAGCGCAATCGCCACCGCGCGCTTCGCCGCATGCTGTCCCACCACATACTTATCCAGCTCCGCCACAATCTCTCGCGGAGTCATCTCATCCAGTGCCAGCGCCTGATCCTCAGCCGCCCCAGGTAGAAAAATTGCCATTATGAACTCCTTGTACCGATCCCAGCCGCAATGCCGCGACAAAACCTTCTACGAAGATGAGATGTTATCGGTTCGCGTTTGCTTCAGACTTCAACTCTTCCACCGTCATCTGGTCGTTCGTATAAATGCAGATCTGCCCCGCGATCCTCAAGCTCTTCACCGCGATATCCCGCGCGTTCAAATCCGTGTTCTCCATCAGGGCCCGTGCACTCGCCAGCGCATAACTTCCGCCGCTGCCAATCGCCGTAATCCCCTCATCCGGATCGATCACATCGCCATTGCCCGACAGCAGAAACGTCTGCTTCGAATCCGCCACAATCAGCAGAGCCTCCAGTTGCCGCAGCATCTTATCCGTGCGCCAATCCTTCGCCAGCTCCACCGCGGCGCGCCCCAGATTCCCCGCATACTGCTCCAGCTTCACCTCAAACCGAGCAAACAGGCTGAACGCATCCGCCGTCGACCCCGCAAACCCCGCCAGCACCTTATCCTGATACAGCCGCCGAATCTTCTTCGCCGTGCCCTTCATCACCGTCGCGCCAACCGACACCTGCCCATCGGCCGCCATCACCACCAAATCCCCCCGCCGGACACAGATCACCGTGGTCGAGCGAACACGCCGTCCCTCCGCCAGATCCAGCGGGTGAGCGAATCCAGTAACTTCCGTGGCAGCAGCTTTACGAATTATCGAGGGCGTCAGAGAGCGAGTGTCGGGAACCTTCATGGGTAACCTCCAGTATATCGCCAACCGCCTCCGGAAACGCCCGCCTTCGACTATCCTCTTGGTCAGAGGCCGTGGACTCGCTGAATCCAACTCATCTGCCGCTCTACCTCCGCTCCCCGCGCGTCGTCGCCTCCGCCTGTGCCGCCGCCGCAGCAGCCGCAGGCACTGCCATCTACCTCCTCACCCGCCGCAAGCCCTCCGCCGAAGAGCTCGAGCGCGAACGCCGCGACCTCCTCGCCCGCTCCGGCCGCATCACCGACGGCACCATCATGGACACCATGATCGCCCAGGCCCACACCGAACCCTACCCCACCGCACCCGAAGAAGCAGCCCCAACCCCCAACATCATCGTCTACAACTACCGCATCGCCGGCGTCACCTACGAGTGCGCCCAGGACGTCAGCACTCTCGCCGAATTCGTCCACGGCATCCGCACCGATCTCCCCATCCAGGTCCGCTACGCCCCCCACAACCCCGGCAACAGCATCGTAGTCGCCGAATCCTGGAGCGGCCTCCGCCTCAAATCCTCCCACCCCTACGAATCCGTCGACCGCGGATAACAACCGATCACCACGGATAGAACCAGTTCCGGGATAAGCAAAAAGTGTCATCCTGAGCGCAGCGCGCAGTCGAAGAGCCTGTCCTGAGCCGGTCGAAGGAACCCTGCGTTCCCAGCCAAACCCCCCAAATCAATACCTCGTCTTTAATCCGCGTCCTCCGCGCCAATCCGCGGTCGTCAATCTGATTGAACCCAGCCCCCGCGCGGACTACACTTGAATCATGCACATGGTCGCTAGCCCGAACAGCAAGATCCAGCGCGTGCTCCAGTTTTCCATGCTGCTCACCGCCGCTTACGTCGCGGCCACCTTCGTCTTCGGCGTTCGCGCTCACTCCCTCGCTCTCATCTCCGAAGCCGGCCACAACCTGAGCGACCTCTTCGCCATCCTTCTCTCCTTCGTCGCCGTCTACTTTCAGGCGCGCCCCGCCACCGACGAGAAGACCTTCGGCTATCAGCGTGCCGGAGTCCTCGCCGCCTTCCTCAACGCCGTCACCCTCGTCGTCCTCTCCGCATGGATCGCCATCGAAGCCCTTCACCGGCTCGCCGCGCCCGTCCCTGTCCAGCCTCGCATCATGATGATCGTCGCCGCAGCCGGCGTCCTCATGAACGGTACCGTCGCCACGCTCCTCTGGCGCTTCTCCCGCGACGTCAACATCCGCAGCGTCTTCCTCCACATGCTCGGCGACACCCTCTCCACCGCCGCAGTCATCGCCGGCGGCGCAGCCATCCTCTTCACCGGCATCGGCTGGATCGACCCTGTCCTCTCCATCGTCATCGCCGGCATGATCCTCTTCAGCTCCATCGGCATCATCCGCGAGACCCTTAACATCCTCCTCGAAGGAACCCCACGCGATCTCCACCTGGCCGATGTGCGCGAAGCCATGGCCTCCGTCAACGGAGTCCTCGACGTTCACGACCTCCACGTCTGGAGCCTCGGTTCAAGCTCCCACGCACTAGCCAGCCACGTCACCATCGCCGAGATGCCCATGTCCGAGTGCAGCGAAATCCTCACCGGCATCAACTGCGCCCTCCGCGACCGCTTCCACATCACTCACACCACCATCCAGTTCGAGATCACAGGCTGCGAAACCACCCACGGCTGCAGCGCCCCCCCGGAGCTCGAAGCCGTAGGCGCCCACGACCACCATCACGGCCACTCGCACTAATTGCCGTCGCACGCCATTTGGCGTTTGATGCCTGCTAGAATGGCGAGTATGACAGTTTCGGCTATCGCCGAAGTTCTTGGCGGCAAGAAAGTGCTCAAGAAGGTCGTCGGCACCCCGGCTCAACTGGTGACCCTCATCCGTGAAGGCCTGCCTGCCGGCATCCTGCCCAACATCGCCGCTGGACTCTCCATGGACCGCAGCGCCGTCGCCAAAGTAGTCGGCATCTCTGGCAGAACCCTCAGCCGCCGCATTGCCTCCCACTCCCCGCCTCTCCGCCGAAGAGTCCGATCGTATGGTTCGTCTCGCCCGCGTACTTGCCTTGGCAAACGATACCCTCGGCGATCGAGCCAAAGCCTCCCGTTGGCTGCAGACTCCAAACCGTGCCCTTCAGGGCAACACGCCATTCGAGCTTCTCGACACCGATGCAGGCGTGAAATCGGTCGAAACCATCCTGGGTCGCATCGCCTATGGCGTCTATAGCTGATGCATACTCATGACCCTCATCCGGCGGTGAGTATCTGAATTCATGACGGTAAAGAAGAGCCCGCTCCATCTTTGGAGAATCTCCAAATCCCGCTTCGCCTCTTCTGCCTTTACCGGCGAAGGAGCCCGGCTCTTCTCCGGACGCTGGAATCCCCCTGGCGTCCGCATGGTCTACACCTCTCCATCGCTGTCCCTCGCAGCCATCGAGTTCTTCGTCCACCTCGACCCCAGCGTGGCCCCCGACGACCTCGTCTCCTGCAAAGCTACGCTCCCACTCGGCGAACCCAAACTGGCTCGCCTCAATCTCGGAGATCTTCCTGCCAATTGGCGCGCCACCGACAATCCCACGCTCCAGGCTATCGGAGCCAACTGGATCGCCGCGCAGACCTCGGTTGCCCTGGAAGTCCCCTCCGTCGCGGTCGAAGGAGAGTGGAATGTCCTGTTAAACCCAACCCATCCGGACTTTGCGAAGATAAAGCTCGCTCCACTCGAGCCCTTCCGCTTCGACAAGCGAATGTTCAAATCGACTCCTTAAATCAGCAGGGAGCAGACCTAAGCCTGCCCCCAACTTTCTTAGGCCAACTTAAACCAAAGTCGCATCCAGCGTAATCTCTGCCGCCTTCAGCACGCGCGACACCGGACAACCAACCTCCGCGTTATGCGCCAGCTCATCGAACTTCGCTTTATCGATCCCCGGAATCTTCGCCTTCGTCGTCAGGTGAATCTTCGTAATCGTGGGCTGTGGCCCGTGCATATCCAGCGTCAGCACCGCGGTCGTCTCAATCGAGTCCGGCGTAAACCCCGCATTCGAAATCTGCCCGCTCAAAGCCATCGTGAAGCAGCCCGCATGCGCCGCCGCAATCAACTCCTCGGGATTCGTCCCAACGCCATCGGCGAACCGGGCCTTAAAGCTGTACTGCGTATCCTTCAACGTGCCGCTCTGAGTCGAAATTGTTCCACTGCCGTCCATGATCTTGCCATGCCATACTGCGCTCGCGCTGCGATCCATCGGATATCTCCTTCAGTCTTGTCGTCATTCTCCGCCTGATGCGGAGGACCACTGTTGCGGTTGTTGCTGCTGTTGGCAGTTGTTATTGCCGATGCAGTTGCAGTTGTTTTTAGTAGTTGCAGTTGCTTTTTAGTTGTCATCCCTCGCCGAAGGCGGAGGATCTGCTTTTGTTGCCTTTGCAGTTGTTGCTTCCGCAAACCCTGCCTCTAAAGGTAACCCTTCGATGCTCACACAGAGAGAAAGGAGGTTGAAAAAATCACAGAATGCGCTAGCATCCCCAAATGCCTGCAGCCCTCCTTCCCGAACCGCAAGTACCTGACCCCTCAGCATGCCCACTCCCCACAGAACATCACTCCCGCTTCTGCCCCACCTGCAGCTCCCGCCTCGAAGACAGCCGCTGCAAACTCATCTGCCGCACCTGCGGCTACTTCCTGAGCTGCGCCGACTTCTACTAGGCCATAATGGCGTTGCCGTTGCTGTTGTATTTTTGCCGTTGCCTCTGGGTAAGCCAAACCTTCAGGCTTGGGCCCTTTCTGTAGCCGCGGAGAGGGGGGCTTCAGCCGGATGCCCATCCTTCGCGCCTTTGCGAAGGGTGGGAAGCAAAACTCAACCAGCAAATTCCGGGGCGCAACAAAAAATCGGCGCCTCTCCGTTGCTGTGGTATTTGCCGAAGTCGTTGCCTCTGGGTAAGCCAAAGCTTCAGGCTTGGGCCCTTTCTGTAGCCACGAAGAGGGGGCTTCAGCCGGGTGCCCCATCTTTCGCGCCTTTGCGAAGGGTGGAAAGCAAACTCAACCAGCAAATTCCGGGGCGCAACAAAAAAAGGCGCCTCTCCGTTGCCGTTGCTGTGGTATTTGCCGAGGTCGTTGCCTCTGGGTAAGCCAAGCCTTCAGGCTTGGCCCTCTTAGGAGCGTACGAAGAAGGGGCTTCAGCCCCTGGGGTATGCCTTCCTGTCAGGAACCAAAAAACCCAATCCCATCAATAACTTACAACTTTCTTCCTCAAAAACAACCCAAAAAACAGCTTGTCAAGCCCCAAAACCACCTAACCCGCACAAAATCAGACACATCGAGGTGGCATTTTAGTTCCCCTCAACCAGCTATACTGAATATAGAGATCAAGAGAGACGAAGCCCCGGCCGGCCTCCGGGGCTAAGTTATTGATATAGGCTATTTTAGCTGTAACCCATTTATTATGACTATTTTGCAGGCATAGACGTCTCGTAAGCTAATGAATCGAAAAGACTTACGCGCAGGTAATGGGGGGGGGGTACCCTTCAGCTGAGAACGGGTAGCTGCAGAGTCGTCCCGATAGGAACCTTATTCGGATCGGCAAGGTTGTTTGCCTTGGCAATCTGAGGATACTTGTTAGCGTTGCCATAAAACAAAAGGCTGATCGCCGAAAGCGTATCGCCCGACTTGATCGTATAGGGCTGGGTCTCGCCGCCGGTCGTGCCAATCTGGTGCTCCAGGTCGGAGTACGTCGGGTCGACCTTCTTGATGTGGTCCCAGATCCGATTGGCAACCACGGTCGACGGCACGGTCGCCTTCAACAGCAACCGGTCGCCATCAAGGCTGACCTCCTGCAGTGTGGCGCCGTAAGGAACAAACCGCTGGATCGCCTCGATCACCGGAGCGTACTTCTGTTTCAATGCATCAAGGTCTGCCATGTGCACACATCTCCTCTACCGGACGCGCCGGATATTGTCATCGTGCGAAGTGGGGGATAAATGCCAGGGCCCGGGCACTCATCGGGACGTAACCAGACGAAGCCGTCTGGCCAAACCTCAGGCGAGCTTGCTGAGGAACTGCTGTGCCAGGGCACCCATGCCGCTCGTAGGAGTCGCCTGTCCGTTAGGAGCAAAGTGCTGAATGACCATTGGAAGCACGGTGGCCAGTGCCATCGACACAATCTGTGGCGAAACGCCTGCCTTCTCGGCCGTCTTCTCGATAAGGCCAGTCCCGCTAAGCCCTTGCGAGACCTGGTCGGGAGTCGCCGTGGCGGCCTGACCGGCGCCCCAGGCGCCAACGTGCGAGGCCATGCCGTTGTTCTTGAAAGCGTCCAGGACGCCCTGAATCCCCTCGGGGTGCTGGGTCAGGGCTTCAATGAACCCTCCCGCCACCTTGGCCTGATCGGTACCGGCAGCAGCTCCGGTCTGGCCGGCGAGCGATTGAATCATGTCCATAATTCCCATCGTGTTCACCTCGCCCCAATCTTAGGCCGGTTTCCCCGCCTATGCCGCCCGGCCTGTGTGATTTTTTACTGATTTCTCAGGGTTGAACGAGGTTTTGATCGGATGAAGTTCGATTCACAGCTCCCGAATCTCACCGATTCGAGCTCCAGAGAGCGGCCATCGATCGGAGGAAGAAGCGCATAGCGCAATCTTGCCCAGAAGATGGTTCGGTCGCCGGAGACGAGATAGACTTTAGACACTATGAGCAATGGAATCAAGACAGCAATTGCCACCAAAGAAGCGCCGGCCGCCATCGGGCCCTACTCCCAGGCCATCAGGGTTGGAGATACGTTATTCGCCTCCGGACAAGTCGCGCTGGATCCTGCAACAGGCCAGCTCGTCGCCGGCGGAATCACCGAGCAGACCACGCGAGCGCTCGAGAACGTCAAGGCCGTGCTCGCGAAGGCCGGGCTCGACATGGTCCACGTCGTGAAGACGACAGTGTTCCTGAAGTCCATGAGCGACTTCGCAGCCATGAATGAGGTCTATGCGAAGTACCTCGCGCCGGAGGGTGTTGTGCCGCCGGCCCGTTCAACCGTAGCAGTAGCCGGCCTGCCAAAGGACGCGTTGGTGGAGATCGAAGTGATCGCCAAGGAAGCGGCCGAAGGCTAGCCGATGAACCATAACGGGCCGAGAATCCATCTAATGGATACACGGGAGGATGATCAATGGCTGAGACGACAAAGGTCGAGAAAGTGCAGAAGACCGAGGCGGAGTGGCGCGCACTGCTGACGCCGGAGCAGTTCCACGTCATGCGCGAGGGCGGAACGGAGCGTCCGTTTACCGGCGCCCTGGTCAATAACCACGAGGACGGAATCTATCACTGCGGATCCTGCAATGCGCCGCTCTTCACCTCGGACAAGAAGTTCGATTCCGGCAGCGGATGGCCGAGCTTCTGGAATCCGGTTTCCCCGGATGCAATCGAGGCGCTCGAGGACAACTGGCATGGGATGAAACGGGTCGAGGTGCGCTGCGCAACCTGCGGAGCTCACTTGGGCCACGTATTTCCAGATGGCCCAACACCAACCGGCCTGCGCTACTGCATCAACAGCGCATCTCTTGGGTTCGAGAAGCAGTAACCCTTCAAGTTGACGCAGGAAAAGCCCCAGCTGGCCATCACGCCGCTGGGGCAACCTGTTTCTGGAATCTGACGGAGCTTTAGCCCTTAACGATTTTGCCGGTCTTGATGCAGCTGGTGCAGACGCGGATGCGCTTGCTGCCGCCGTCGACCTTGGCCTTGACGGACTGAAGGTTGACGTTCCAGCGGCGACGGGTGGTGTTGTGGGCGTGCGAGATGTTGTTGCCGAACTGCGGGCCTTTGCCGCAAAGATCACATTTTTGTGCCATGACTTGCTCCAATCCTGAGTCGCAGAAATTTCCCTGGGCTCGAGCGTGAATGAAGCCGCCAAAACGATGCCGGGGAAGAAGTCAGGCGCGAGGAGATTCAAACTCCCGGCCTCTACCGGTTTAACGGTAGTCTGCTGATACCTCCATAATATCACGCAAAGAAGTCCGGCTCAATCCGCACAGTTTGTGTCGCAAACGAGGCGAAGTCGCTAAGAGTTGAGTTACTGTGGAAGAAGTCATCCACAAGGAGTTGAGAAGTTTCTGTCCTTCACGCGCCACTAAGCGAAGGCAGGGACCGATGTCGCTGAATTTTGACGGCTAAGGGCTGATAACCTGCGTCTTTAACCACATGCCCATTCGTCGATAGAGTGACGGACGCTAATTGCGTCTCAAGTCTAAATTCCAGATGTGGCAAAGGGAGACGTGTTGCCAGCCGATTCAAATGAACACCCCGCCATCGGGCCGGACCATCAACTTCCGGCTCCTCCATCAGCATCCCCACGGCATCGGATTGTCCGGGTTATCGTGTGGGTCGCCTTGCTTCTCATCTTTGCGGCAGGATTTTTCATGGTGTTACGGCACCACGACGACACGACCAAAAGTGCGGCTTCGCCGCGACGTGGCGCTGGCGGAGGGCCGGTAACTTTGACGATCGCCACGGCGCAGAAGGGTAACATCGGCGTCTACTTGGAGTCGATCGGAACCGTTACGCCGGTCTATACGGCTTCGATTACCAGCCAGGCGACAGGGCCGGTGATCGCCGTCCACTTCACAGAGGGACAGATCGTCAAGAAGGGGGATCCGCTGGTCGATATCGATCCCAGGCCCTATCAAGCAGCGCTCCTGCAGGCGCAGGGAGCTCTGGACCGGGACCAGGCTATTTTGGAGCAGGCAACGATGGATCTCGAGCGTTATCGTGACGCATGGGCGCGGAATGCGATTCCAAAGCAGACTCTCGATGATCAGGAAAAGATCGTATTACAGGACGCAGGTACCGTGAAGAATGATCAGGGTACAGTGCAGGCAGCTCAGGTGCAGTTGAGCTATTGCCGCATTACTGCACCGATCTCGGGCAGAGTCGGCCTTCGGCTGGTAGATCCCGGTAATGTCGTACAGTCGTCAGGAACCGTTACGTTGGCAGTCATCACGCAACTCCAGCCGATTACTGTAATCTTCACGATTCCTGAGGACCATCTCGGGCAGGTTCAACCGCGGCTGCGGCAAAAGGCGAAGTTAACAGTTGATGCCTACGACCGGGCTGCACTGAAGAAGATCGCCAGCGGAAGTCTCCTCACGTTGGACAACCAAATCGACACGACGACAGGAACCGTCAAGGCAAGGGCATCCTTCGACAACAAAGACGGTTCGCTCTTTCCCAACGAGTTCGTTAACACGAGACTGCTGGTAAATACCCTGCAGGGCGCGACCTTGATTCCCTCCTCAGCAATTCAACACAATGGCTCGGCGTCGTTTGTCTATATCATTCAAGACAATACGGCCCACCTGCGCAGCGTAAAGCCGGGAGTCACCGAGGGCCAGAACACGGCGGTGACGGGAGTCAACCCTGGGGACGTTCTCGCCGACAGCAGCTTCGATAAGCTGCAGGATAAATCAAAGATCGTCGTCTCGAAGCAGCCGATGCCTACCAGTATCACAGGGAGTAGTGCTCCTTGAGTCCTTCGCGTCCATTTATTCTGCGTCCCGTGGCAACGTCATTGCTGATGGCGGCTATTCTGCTGGTCGGCATAGTGAGTTACACGCAGTTGCCGGTGTCCGCGCTGCCCGAGGTGGACTACCCGACCATCCAGGTCCTGACGTTTTATCCGGGAGCAAGCCCGCAGGTAATGGCGACGACAGTGACGGCACCGCTCGAGCGTCAGTTCGGGCAGCTACAGGGACTGAGCCAGATGACCTCGTCGAGCTCCGGCGGAACATCGGTGATCGTCCTGCAGTTTAATCTCAGCCTGAATATCGACGTTGCCGAAGAAGAGGTTCAGTCGGCTATTAACGCCTCGTCGAGCTTTCTGCCCGCGAACCTGCCGGCGCCGCCGATCTACAGCAAGACCAACCCTGCCGATGCGCCGATTCTGACGTTGGCAATTACATCGAATTCGATATCGCTCCCACAGGTAGAAGACCTGGTGGACACGCGGTTGGCGCCGAAGATTTCGCAGCTAAGTGGAGTGGGATTGGTGAGTATCAGCGGCGGCCAGAAGCCCGCCGTGCGTATTCAGGCGAATCCGACAGCTCTGTCGTCTTATGGCATCAACCTTGAAGATCTGCGCACGGCGGTGACGCAGAGCAGCGTGAATGCGGCAAAAGGAAATTTTGATGGACCGCGGCAGGACTATCAGATCGATGCGAACGACCAACTCGTCACAAGTACCGACTATCGGAGTGTCGTAGTCGCCTACCGCAATGGCGCTCCAGTCATGTTGACAGATGTGGCGAAGATCATCGATGGAGTCGAGAACTCAACGCAGGCCGCGTGGATGAACGAAACGCCGGCGGTGATCCTGAATGTCCAGCGTCAACCCGGCGGCAATACGATCAGTGTCGTTCGCAGCATCAAGCAGCTGCTGCCGCAGCTCGAGGCAAATCTTCCCAAGGGGATTCAGGTCACCACCTTGACTGACCTCACAACACCCATACAAGCATCCGTTAGTGACGTCGAGTTTGAGCTGTTGCTGACGGTTGGGCTTGTCGTAATGGTCATCTTTCTCTTTCTGCGAAACCTTTACGCAACGATCATTCCCAGCGTAGCCGTTCCTCTGTCGCTGGTTGGCACCTTCGCCGCGATGTACCTGCTTGGATACAGCCTGGACAATCTTTCATTGATGGCGCTGACGATCTCGACTGGTTTCGTTGTCGATGACGCGATCGTAATGGTGGAAAATATCTCGCGCTTTCTGGAAGAGGGCGAGAGTCCCATGCAGGCGGCGCTGAAGGGCGCAGAGCAAATCGGCTTTACGATTCTGTCGCTGACGATTTCGTTGATCGCCGTGCTCATCCCGCTGCTCTTCATGGGCGACGTGGTTGGTCGCCTGTTTCGCGAGTTTGCTGTCACCCTTGCTGTCACGATCGTTGTCTCTGCAGTTGTGTCGTTGACGCTGACGCCGATGATGGCGTCGCGCATTCTGAAACACAACCCGCATGAGCAACAGGGGCGTTTTTATCAAGCATCCGAGCGTGTCTTTGAAGGAATGATCGGCTTTTACGGGCGCACGTTGAAGGTAGTCCTTCGCTATCAGACGATCACGCTTCTGGTGGCGCTGGCGACGCTTATGCTTACGGTCTACCTGTACATCATCATTCCCAAGGGATTCTTCCCACTGCAGGACACGGGTGTGATTCAAGGCATAACCCAGGCGACGCAAACCATCGGTTCGAAGGCAATGGCGGAGAAGCAGAAGGAAGTCGCGAAGATCATCCTTCAGGATCCTGCAGTAGAGAGCCTCTCGTCCTTCATTGGAGCGGATGGCACGAACACCACTACAAACAGCGGCAGAATGTCAATCAACCTGAAGCCTCTGGAGCAGAGAGATCTGAGCGCAGCCGACGTCGTGCGCAGGCTTCAATCAAAGCTGAAGAACATGCAGGATATTCAGATCTTCATGCAGCCTGTGCAGAACATTACGGTCGATGATCGTGTGAGCCGGACACAGTACCAGTACACGCTTGAAGATCCCGATCAAAATGAGCTAAACGATTGGACGAATCGTTTTGTAGCGCGGCTCAAGCAGCTTCCAGAACTGGAAGACGTTGCGACAGACCAGCAGATGGGTGGCTTGGCGGTCTCGCTGATCATCGATCGGGCCACGGCTTCACGGCTTGGTATCGCACCGACGACGATCGACAACACGCTGTACGACGCATTCGGTCAGCGGCAGATCAATACGATGTATACCCAACTGAATCAGTATCACGTGATTCTGGAAGCAGAACCTCAGTTTCAACTTGACCCCAATAAACTAAACCATCTTTATATTCAGTCTGCCTCTTCGGCCGGGCAGAGCGGCGCTCCTGCATCATCATCCTCCGGAAAAGGGTCGACGTCAGCGGGTTCCAATGCGTTGACTGGCTCGCCCCTGTTCACTCCGTCGGCAAATTCATTGGTGCCGCCTGCGAACGCGCTTACTTCAAGCACAGTCAGTTCGGCATCAAGCAGAGGCGCGACCTCCGCCGGCACGACAAGCTCAACCACAGCAAGCGCTGTGCCCCTAAGCGCTTTTTCGCACTTTGAAACGACAACTCAGGCGCTATCGATTACCCATCAGGGGCAGTTCCCGGCAATCACTGTGTCTTTCAATCTCGCACCCAGCGCTGCGCTCGGTGGCGCAATCTCCGAGATCACCAAGGTCCAGCAGGATATGCACATGCCGGCAAGCCTGCAGGCGGATTTTCAAGGAACAGCGGCGTCATTTCGGAACTCGCTGTCGAATATGCCTCTGCTGATTCTCGCAGCTCTGGTCACTGTTTATATTGTGCTCGGAGTTCTGTATGAGAGCTTCATTCACCCAATTACAATTCTCTCCACGTTGCCTTCCGCAGGAGTAGGCGCGTTCCTTTCGCTGATTCTTTTTCATCAGGACCTGAGCGTCGTTGCGATTATTGGCCTGGTCCTGCTGATCGGCATCGTTAAGAAAAACGGCATCATGATGGTCGACTTCGCGCTCGAAGCAGAGCGTCATCAGGGCATGGACGCGACGGAGGCCATCTACCAGGCCTGTCTGCTTCGTTTCCGGCCGATCATGATGACAACCATGGCGGCGCTCCTGGGCGGATTGCCACTTGCCTTTGGGAGAGGCATTGGTTCCGAACTGCGTAGACCGCTAGGCATTGCGATGGTTGGCGGCCTTCTTCTGAGCCAGGTCCTGACTCTATATACAACGCCTGTGATCTACATCTTCTTCGACAACCTCGCAACCCGGTTCTCAAAGAAGAAGTCAAAGACACACCAACAGGTGAACGAAACCGAGGCGGCGGAGCTGTCATGAATCTCTCTGCGCCATTTATTCACCGGCCGGTAGCGACAACGCTGCTGACGGTCGCGATTGCGATTGCTGGGGCGATTGCTTATACCGTACTTCCCGTTTCGCCGTTGCCGCAGGTAGACTTTCCAACGATCTCGGTGAATGCGAGTCTCCCCGGAGGCAGCGCGGAGATTATGGCGTCTTCCGTGGCGACACCGCTGGAACGGCAATTCGGTCACATAGCTGGCGTGTCGGAGATGACCTCTTCGAGCAGTCTGGGCACCACGTCCATCACCATCCAATTCGACCTGAGCCGCAACATCGATGGCGCCGCACGCGATGTTCAGGCAGCGATCAATGCAGCGCGTACCTATCTGCCGGCAAACCTCCCCGCGAACCCGACGTATCGCAAAGTGAACCCGGCCGATGCGCCGATCATGATCCTTGGTCTCACCTCCGACAAATACGACACGGCCAAACTTTATGACGAAGCATCTACGATCATCCAGCAACGGCTATCGCAGATTCAAGGTGTTGGACAGGTCAATGCAGGTGGCGGAGCGCTCCCGTCGGTCCGGGTGGAAGTCAATCCGACGAAGCTCTCTAGCCTCGGCCTCACCATGGCAGATCTTCAGGCTGTGCTGAGCATTCAAAATGCGAACCTGGCCAAAGGGCAGATCACGAACGGGGACATCACGGCAGACATTCTTGCCAATGACCAAATCTCGCATGCGGACGAGTACAAGCCGATCATCGTCGGGTATAACAATGGTTCTGCAGTGCGACTGTCCGATGTGGCCGATGTAGTCGACTCGACTCAAAACATACGAGCGGCAGGCTACATGGACGGCAAAAAGGCCGTGCAGCTTATTGTCTTCCGCCAGCCCGGCGCGAACATTATCGATACCGTCGACCGAATTCGCGCGGCCCTGCCGTCCGTCGAAGCGTCGATCCCCAAAGGCATCGACACAACCATCGTTCTCGACCGCACGACGACGATCCGCGCATCCGTGAACAATGTCCAATGGACGCTGGGCCTCTCGATTGCTCTGGTCATCATTGTCGTCTTCGTCTTCCTGCGCAGCCCCCGAGCTACGTTGATTCCAGCGGTTGCTGTCCCGGTCTCCCTCATCGGCACCTTTGCCGTGATGTATCTCTGCGGCTATAGCCTCGACAACCTTTCACTGATGGCCCTGACCATCTCGACTGGATTTGTCGTCGATGACGCCATTGTTGTGATGGAGAACGTCACGCGCCACATTGAAGACGGGATGGATCCCTTCTCGGCAGCTCTGAAGGGCGCGAAGGAGATTGGTTTTACAGTTTTTACCATCAGCATGTCGTTGATTGCGGTCTTTATCCCGCTTCTCCTGATGGGCGGCATTGTCGGCAGGTTGTTTCGAGAGTTCGCAGTCACGCTTTCGACGGCGATCATGGTGTCTATGGTCGTCTCTTTGACGACGACCCCGATGATGTGCGCCTACATCCTGAAGAATCCGCACGCAGAAAAACACGGCCGTCTTTACAAGGCGATGGACACCGGTTTCGACTGGGTTCTGTCTGTCTATCGACGCAGCCTGCACTGGGTACTGGAAAACCCAATCCTCGTCCTGACCGTCCTGCTCCTCACCATCGCGCTTAACGTTGCTATCGCCATCAAGATCCCCAAGGGCTTCTTTCCCCTTCAGGACACGGGCGCTCTCGGTGGGGCGATTCGAGGACCCCAGGACACCTCGTACTACTCGATGAACGATTCCATCCAGCGTATCTTGAAGGTCATCAAAAGCGATCCTGCCGTCGAGCACGCCACCACATTTACAGGCGGCGGCGGCGCCTCCAATACTGCGAACATGTTCATCGCGCTCAAGCCGCTGGATGAGCGAAAGATCAGCGCCTCGGATGTGATTAATCGGCTCCGTCCGAGTTTGAACAAGCTACCGGGAGCCTCTACTTTTTTGCAGGCATCGCAGGACCTTCGCATCGGCGGGCGCGGCAGCAATGCCCTCTATCAATACACGATCCAGGCCGACAATCTTACGGATCTGGCTACATGGGGACCGACTCTGCTCGCCCACATGATGACGCTTCCCGGCTTTCAGGACGTAAGCTCCGACCAGCAGAACGGTGGCCTGGATGAACTGCTGCACTATGATCGAGTGGCCGCGGCAAAACTGGGCCAGACGTCTCAATCGCTCGACACATCGCTGTACGGCGCCTTCGGTCAATCCGAGGTCTCGCTTATCTATACGCAGCTGAATCAGTACTACGTCATCCTCGAGGTCGCTCCGCAGTACTGGGAGAGTCCGGAAGGTTTGAAGAACGTCTACTTCCATCCTGCTGGTACCAGCAGCCCGACAGCCACCGGCAACGTCCCGCTTGCGACAATGGCGACGTGGAAGACCAATACCACTCCGCTTGCCTTGAACCATACCGGCCTCTTCCCCTCGGTCACGGTTTCGTTCAACCTTGCGCCGGGCGTCTCGCTGAGCGATGCGACGCTTGAGATCGCTCAGATGCAGCAGCGGCTGGGGACGCCTTCTACGGTGCATGGATTCTTCGCCGGCACGTTGCTCGCGTATCAGCAATCGCTCGGCACGGAACCTCTGCTGATTGTGACTGCGATCCTTGCCATATTTATTGTTCTTGGCGTCCTCTATGAAAGCCTGGTGCATCCAATTACCATTCTTTCGACGCTGCCTTCTGCAAGCGTGGGCGCGATGATGGCGCTCATGATGTTCAAGGAGGATCTGAACGTCATCTCGATCATCGGCATCGTGTTGCTGATCGGCATCGTGAAAAAGAATGCGATCATGATGATCGACTTCGCGTTGCAGGCGGAACGCGAGGGCGGCATGAACACAGAGGATGCGATCTTTCAGGCGTGCATGCTTCGCTTCCGTCCGATTTTGATGACCACGATGGCTGCGCTGTTTGGCGCGCTGCCGCTGGCCTTTGGCAGCGGAACCGGATCGGAGCTGCGCCGGCCGCTCGGTATCACCATTGTTGGCGGGTTGATCGTGAGCCAGTTGCTTACGCTTTATACCACTCCTGTCGTCTATCTTGCGCTCGACCGTTTACGCTTACGAGTACTGGGACAGGAGCATGACACATTTCATCCGGAAACCGGCGCAGTTGCTGCCGGTGCGGAGTAAATCTTTATGATCAATCTTCGAATTCGATTTGCTGCTGGTTCTACGATGACGCTGCTCCTGCTCCTGTCGACAGGGTGCATGGTTGGGCCGAAGTATCATCCGCCTTCGCCATTGCCGGCGGCTACGGCTCCGCCGGTTACCTACAAGGAGTCGACGACGCAGTTTCCGACGACTGATGGCTGGAAGGTGGCGCAGCCACAGGATGCCATGCTGCATGGCAAGTGGTGGGAGATCTACAACGATCCCGAGCTGAATGCGCTCGAAGACCAGCTGAATATCAATAACCAGAACATCAAGCAGTTCTTTGAGAACTTCATTGAGGCGCGGACGTTGATCGCGCAGGCTCGCTCTCAACTCTATCCGACGGTTGGAACCTCGCCAGAATATACCCGGTCCCGGTCTTCGTCGAATCTCGGTTCTTCCGGCACCGCGAATCCGGGCCATGAGACTTCGCTGGGGTCGCTGCCGATTGACGTATCGTGGGAGCCGGACCTTTGGGGCAGGATACGGAACACGATTCGCGAGCAGCAGTACAACGCGCAGTTGAGTGCGGCTGACCTTGAGAATGAACGACTGACCGAGCAGGCCAGCCTTGCCGCGACCTTCTTTGAGATACGCGGCCAGGATGCGCTGCAGAAGCTGCTCGACGATACGGTTGCGGCGGATAAAAAGGCGCTGGATCTGGCTCAGGCCCGTTATGAGACCGGGGTCGATCAGCGGATCTCTGTTGTGGAAGCCCAGACTACGCTCGAAAATGTGCAGTCTCAGGCCATCAACCTTGGGGTGGCACGGGCTCAGTTCGAGCATGCCATTGCTGTGCTGGTCGGCGCGAATCCTTCGTCATTCTCGATCCCGGTAAAAGCAATTTTGACTGACCCGCCCCCGGTTCCTGTCGGCGTTCCTTCGGCGCTGCTGGAGCGGCGCCCGGATATTGCGGCGGCGGAGCGGAAGATGGCGTCAGACAATGCGCAGATCGGCATTGCTTACGCCGCGTACTATCCCAGTCTCTCCCTGAGTGCGGGTGGCGGGTTCGATAGCTCGTCGTTCAAGCATCTGTTCGACTGGCCGAGCCGGTTCTGGTCGATCGGCGGGACGGTGGATGAGACGCTCTACGACGCCGGGTTGCGACGGGCGACGGTGAACCAGTTCATTGTGACATACAACTCGGACGTTGCCAGTTATCGACAGACGATTCTCACCGCGTTTCAGCAGGTGGAGGACAATCTATCCGGGGTGCGCATCCTGTCGCAGCAGATCTTGCGGCAGCAGGAGGCGGTGAAATCGTCTGAAGAGTTTGTGACGCTGGAAATGGCCCGCTATCAACTGGGGCTGGATCCCTACGTCGATTTGTTGACGGCACAGACGACTCTGCTTACGAACCAGCAATCCCTGGCCAGCCTTCATGTGCTGGAGATGACGGATTCGGTGCAGCTGATCGAGGCACTGGGCGGCGGTTGGGATCGGACGCAGTTACCGACTCCGGCGGATGTCTCGAAGAAGCTGAATAAAGCGGAGACGACCCTTCAGTGAGAGGGGGTCCCCCCCCCTCCCCCTATGCGTGGCGCAAGTCTTTTTGAATCAGCGATTTATGGGTTGTGCCTGTCTGTAAAATCGTCATAATAAAAGAGTTGCTCCTAAATTTGCTCGTTTCAATAAGTTAGCCCCGGGGTGGCCGGGGCTTTCTTCTTTCTTGATCTCTATATTCAGTATAGCTGGTTGAGGAGAACTAAAATGCCACTTCGATGTGGTTTGCTTTGTTGAAGATAAGTGGTTTTGGGGCTTGACAGGCTGTTTTTGGGGTGTTTTTGAGGAAGAAAGTGGTAAGTTGTTGGTGGAATTTGGCTTAGCATTACGATGGATGCCGAAGAGCTCAATACGGGGATCCTTCACTGCGTTCAGGATGACGGCTCATGGGTGAGTTTCTCTGCTATCGGCGGCTGGTGACCAGGACGAAGTTGGAGGGGATGGCTTCGCAGGTGAGTTTTGGGGTGGCATGCCAGGTGGTGCCGTCGGCGTAGGTGATAGAGATGAGGTCGACGGAGCGGATCGAACCTACTTCGTGCATCCAGACGTCGGCTTCCTGAAGGCTGTCGGCGCCGGTCTGGCGGGTCAGCTCGAAGGTTTTGGAGATTGTGTCTTCGGGTCGCGTGTCGAGAGGTAAACTCCGGGGTTTGAGGGAGGTGGCGTAGACCGTGACCTCGATCTTTTGGATGTCAGGTTTAGCGAGATGATTGAGCGTGAGGTGCAGGCCCTGGGCGTTACTGGCCTGCTTTGTCTCGCTGGCAGTCGTTACCTGAAGACCAGCCTGACGGCTGGCGAAGAAACCGACCGGGCAACCCTGGCTGGCAGCGGGGATGGTATAGGTGGCGGATGTCTGGGCGAGGGTGACGGTGGAGGTCAGGATGAAGAGGGCGGTGATGAGGCGCATGAGGTCCTCCTGAGGACTCTTACTTTACGCCTGTGCGCAGGTTGGGGCAATTGGAATGGGGTTGCTCATCCGATCGGCCATCCTTCAGGTGCTTCGCTCCTGCCTTCGGCAGAGTGGCTTTTTCGTGGGTGCTGAAAAACTACCCGCGAGGCAGAGATGAAGAAAGGCCCGGGGCTAAAGCCCCTGTATTTACTGGCTTTTTCGCAGGGCTAAAGCCCTGCGCTAATCCCAACAGCAAGAGCAGATTCCTTCGCTGCGCTGCGGAATGAAGGACGAAAGGTGGGCTGCGTTTATTGCGTTGTGCCGGTCAGGAAGATCTGTTCCGGGTGGGAGGCGATGACTCGGTAGAGGGCGAACTGGCGGGCGTTTTTGCTGCGCAGCTCGAAGAGGAGACTGGCGCGGTTACTGGCTTCGGCGTCGACTACGTCTACGAAGTTCATGCGGGGGGTTCGGTCGAGGTGGGCGGCGTCGGTGACGCTTTGGATGGCGGGTTTGAGGTCTCCCATGCCGTCGGCCTGGGCGACGATGGTGACGTAGCGGAGGGCAGCGCCGGTGCCTCCGGTGTTGGCGGTGTAGACGTAGGTGGCGGCTCCGCCGTAGCTGAGGGTGTAGGCTTTCAGCTCTTCATCGAGAAGAGGCTGGGCTGGGGGTGACGGTGCGGGTTTGCGGGTGGCCGTGTGGGTGGTGGGGGTGGGTTTCTTTGCTGGAGTGGTGGCGGCGGATGACGTGGTGGGCTTGCTGTAAGCAGCGAGCTGGGCCTGAGCGAGGTCCTGCATCTTTTTCAGGATGGCCTGGTGCTGGTTCTCATCGTCCCATTCGAGGGTGAAGGGGTGAGGGTCGCGGTTGACGGCGTCGGAGACGGCTACGGATTGATGGAGGTTGGAGGGGACTCCGGTGAGGCGGGGAAGCTCGGTCTCCGTCATGGCGCTGGTGGGTTTGCCGTGATGGAGATTGGGGCGGTTGGGGTCGTCGTTGAGATCGCCTACGGCGGACACTGCCGAGCCGGATGAGACGCCCGCTCGTTTGGCGTCTTCGGGGGAGTGGCGCTTGAGGGTGGGACGATCCGGGTCGTCTGAGCCAGAGGGCGCTGGGCCAGAGTTGGAGGCGGTCGTGGATGTGGGGTCGGTGGCAGATGTGGAGTCGGTGGTAGATGTAGTGGGGCTGTGACGGGTGAGGGTTGGGCGGTCGGGGTCGTCTGTGCCTGCGGGTGTGTTGCTTGCAGTGGACGTGGAACCGGTGCTGGTTGTGGAGTCGGTGGTGGGGCTGCGGCGGATGAGAGTGGGGCGGTCGGGATCGTCAGAGGTCGTTGTGCTGGTTGTGCCGGAGGATGAGGTTGAGCCGGTGGTTGTTGGGCTGGTGGTTGAGCTGGGGGTTGAGCCGCTGGAGGCTGTGGTGGTTGTGCCGGAGGAGTCGCGGCGCTTCATGGTTGGGCGGTCGGGGTCATCCGTGGAGGGGGTGGCGGTACTGGCGGAGGTGCTGGATGGGGTGGTTGCATCGGGCTTGGTTGTGCCGGGGGTGGTCGTGGAAGCCGAGTCTGCGGGCTTCGAGCCGAAGTGGGGGCCGCTGGATGAGGTTGCGATGACGGGGGTGTTTTTGGAGGGTTTGAGAGGGGTGGCTCTCCTTGGTACGGCGAGGGGTTTGACGGTTCCGTAGCCGAACCAGCCATCGTCGAAGGCGAGGTCGCCGGTGGATTCGACGGCCTGGAGGTGGCGGGCGTAGGCGAGGTCGAGGGTGGCTTTGTCGACGCCTGCGGTCTGGAGGATGTAGACGTTGCCGGGGAGGAGAGCGAAGGGGATGGGGCGGGCGATGTAGATGCCGGCGTCTTCGAGCTTGCCTTCGATGTAGAGGGAGACGGGAATGAGGCGGCTGGCGGTGGGTTTGGCGAGGTCTCCGGTCCACTCGTAGACGCCGACGGCGCGGACGACCTGTTCGGGCTTGGCGACCTTGTGCATCTGCGCGGCGGCAAATGAGGCCGCGAGGGTTATGGCGCCGAAGAGGATGCGGAGTGTGGGTCTCATGGTTCTGTGACAGGGTCCTGCTAAGGAGTTTAGACGCTGTTTGGGTGGCAAGGTTCTACCTGGCTGGCGTGGGGCGGGGTTGGGTGGGATTTCGGCTAGTATTCGAAGGATGGAGACGCGTTCGCCGCTGCTGGATGTGAGGGATCTTTCGATTGCGTTTGGGGGGCGCGAGGCGGTGCGGGGAATCTCTTTCGGGATCGGCGCGGGGGAGACGCTGGGGTTGGTGGGGGAGTCGGGGTCGGGGAAGTCGGCGGCTTCGCTGGCGGTGATGGGGTTGCTGCCGGAGACGGCGAGGGCTTTGGGGAGGGTGGAGTTTGATGGGGTGGATCTGCTGGGATCGCCTGCGGAGACGATGCGGCGGCGGAAGGGCCGGGAGATCGCGATGATCTTTCAGGAGCCGATGACGGCGCTGAATCCGGTGATGAAGGTCGGGGAACAGATTGGCGAGGCGGTACGGGCGCATCATCCCGGGATGACGCGGGCGGCGGTGAGGGCGAAGGTGCTGGAGGCGATGGAGGAGGTCGGATTGCCGGAGGTGGAACGGCGGGCGGGGGAGTATCCGCACCAGTTTTCGGGTGGGCAGCGGCAGAGGATTCTGATTGCGATGGCGATTGTGAACCGGCCGCGGCTGCTGATTGCGGATGAGCCGACGACGGCTCTGGATGTGACGGTGCAGGCGCAGATTTTGGAGCTGCTGAATGGGCTGCGGCGGGAGCATGGGCTGGCGATGCTGTTTATCTCGCATGACCTGGCGGTGGTGGCGCAGGTGGCGGACCGGGTAGCGGTGATGCGGCGAGGGGAGATTGTGGAGATGGGTGGGGTGAGGGAGATGTTTCGCGCTCCGCAGCATGAGTACACGCGGAGGCTGATGGCTTCGGCTCCTACGATGCGGACGGATCGGGGGCGGCCGCTGGCTTCGGTTTAGGATTTCTCTTCGGCGGCGGATGTCTATAAACTACGGAATTGGGCCTTATGGTCTGCAGAGGCTGGTGTGAATGCGCGCGCTGATTGTTTCGGATATACACGGGAATTTTGAGGCTTTGACGGCTGTTCTGGCCGCGGCAGAGCCTTATGACGCGCTTTGGAACCTGGGGGATGTGGTGGGGTATGGCGGGAGTCCGAATGAGGTGGTGGAGGTGATTCGGGCGAAGGCTGAGGTGAATGTGCGGGGGAATCATGACCGGGTTTGCTGCGGGCTGAGCTCGGCGCAGGGGTTCAATCCGGTGGCTCGGGCGGCGGCGATGTGGACGAACAAGACGCTGACGGCGGAGAACTTAGAGTGGCTGAAGACGGTGCCTTCGGGGCCGATTACGCCGAATTTGGAGGGGGTGACCTGTGTGCATGGGTCGCCGCTGAATGAGGATCAATATATTTTGAGCATGCGGGATGCGTGGGCTCCGCTGCAGCAGATGGGGACGGCGATTACGTTCTTTGGGCATACGCATCTGCAGGGCGGGTTTTCGCAGAAAGGGCATGACTGGCAGGAGATCAAGCCGGTATATCGCTCGAAGAACGGGGCGGTCAGCTGGCGGATGGAGATGCCGGAGGGGACGCGGCATTTGATCAATCCGGGGTCGGTGGGACAGCCACGGGATTGCGACTGGCGGGCGGCGTTTGTGATGTATGACTCGGAGGCGCGGGTGGCGGAGTATCACCGGGTTCCTTATGACGTGCATGCGGCGCAGGGACGGATCTTGATGGCGGGTTTGCCGGAGAGACTGGCGCTTCGGCTGCGTGAGGGGCGGTAATTTTTTTCTGAGGCGGTTTTTGCAGGGGGTTTTGCGGAATTTGGGCAGAAGTTGATGGTTTTTTGTGGTGAAGTTGTGGTTTTTGGGTGGTAAAACGTGGTGATTTGTGTGGTGTTTTTGTGGTGGCGAAAACATGCCATGTTTTTGAAATATTTCTGTGGAGATTCTTGGGAAGGCGTGACCCAAGGGCCTAAAGCTCTATGCGTAATCCCAACTCTTAGCTTTCGGCGCTCCCCGAGGTGCTGCGTGGGAGCTTTGTTTCCAGGGGGATGTGGTTGGCCCAGCGGCGTTGGGTGGCGGAGTAGTGGGTGGGGCTGATGCCGGAGAAGGCGCGGAAGTCGTTGGCGAAGTGGGATTGGTCGTAGTAGCCGCAGGTGAGGGCCAGCTCGATCCAGTGGATGTCGGCTCCGCGGTGCATGAGCTGGACGGCTTGCTGGAAGCGGTGGATGCGGGAGTAGGTTTTGGGGGAGACGCCGACGTGCTCGTGGAAGAGATGGGAGAGGCGGCGGGGGCTGATGCCCATGTCGCGGGTGAGCTCGTTGACGGTGGTTGTGGCGGGTGAGCTTTGGATTTTTGACAGGGCGTAGTCGATGGTCGGGGTGCGGTGCGGGGTGCGGGATTGGGTGAGGCGATGGCGGAGGGCGAAGTCCAGCAGGTTGAATTTTTGTGTTGGTGTGGGGGCTTCGCGGAGATCGTTGCGGAGGTTGGCGGCGGCGTTGCCCCAGAGGTCTTCGAGTGAGGTTTCGCGGTTGGTGAAGGTGTGGGTGGTGTCGGGGAAGAATGGGATGGTGCCGCCGGGATGGAAGGTGATGCCGATGAGCTCGGTGAGGTCGATGGTATCGATGAGCTGGTGATGGGAGTAGATGCCGAGGAAGAGTGCGGCGGATTGGGGCAGGAGCGGGTCGGTGGGGTGGTTGGCGTTGGTGAGGTAGTCGCGGGCGAGGGAGATGACGAGCGTTGGGCGGCCTGTGGGGAGGACGCGCTCGTGGCCGTGGATGGCTGAGGGGTTGCAGGAGTACCAGTAGTTGTGAATGAAGGGGGCGAGGGTGGGATGAGGAAGGCGCTCGAGATAGAGCATGCATCGGCCTCCTGCAGAGTGCATCTCAGTATGAGTGTAGGCGCGGGTGGACCGGGTTGGATGGGGCAAATTGTAGGAAAATAGAAGTGACACGAATTGAGGGATTTGCGAATGGCGGATGTGCGGGTAGTCGGGATTGATTTGGGTACGACGAACTCCCTGGTGGCATATATGGAGGGAGAGACGCCGGTGGTGATTCCGGGTGAGGATGGCGAACGGCTAGTGCCGTCGGTCGTGGCGTGGACGGATGATGGCGTGGTGGTGGGGAATGCGGCGCGCGGGACGTTGATGACGGATTCGGCGAGCGCGGTTTATTCGGCGAAGCGGCTAATGGGGCGGGATATCGAGGATGTGCAGGAGGAGCTGAAGCTGTTTCCGTTCAAGCTGGCGGAGGGGTTGAAGCCGGGTGAGGTGTTGAAGGTGAGTGTGGGCGGGTTGCTGATGACGCCGCCTGAGATTTCGGCTTATGTGCTGCAGCAGTTGAAGAAGAATGCGGAGAGGTTTTTTGGCGGGCCGGTGACGAAGGCGGTGATTACGGTTCCTGCTTACTTTAATGACGCTCAGCGGCAGGCTACTAAGGATGCTGGGCGGATTGCGGGGCTGGAGGTTTTGCGGCTGGTGAATGAGCCTACGGCTGCGGCTCTGGCTTATGGGTTGGATAAGAACAAGGATGGGTTGATTGCGGTCTATGACTTTGGCGGCGGGACTTTTGATGTTTCAATTTTGAAGCTGCATGAAGGGATCTTTGAGGTTGTCGCTACGGGTGGGGATACGCACCTGGGTGGGGACGATATCGACAACCTGATGATCGCGATTGCGCTGGACGATATTGCGGGGGATGCTGATCTTGGCGGGGGCGAGGATGCTCGCGGGAATGGCGAGGCGGTGCAGGCTGTTCGCAAGGCAGTGATTGACGCGAAGATTCTGCTGTCGACTGCCGAGACCGCTCCACTGAATGTGGAGCTGCCCAACGGGAAGAGATATCTGCGGCAGATTTCGCGGGAGCAGTTTGAGGGTTTGATTGCGGGGGTGATTGCGCGGACGGCGGGGCCTTGCAGGCAGGCGTTGAAGGATGCTGGGCTGACTCCGGCGCAGATTGATGAGGTGGTGCTGGTTGGGGGATCGACGCGGATTCCTGCTGTGCGGGCGCTGGTGGATGATCTGTTTGAGTTGAAGAAGCGCGGGAAGAGGCCGCATACGGAGCTGAATCCGGATGAGGTGGTGGCGCTGGGGGCGGCGGTGCAGGCGCAGATTCTTGCGGGCGGGGCCACAGCGGGATCGGGGCTTGAGGATTTGTTGTTGCTGGATGTTACGCCGCTGTCGCTGGGGATTGAGGCGCTGGGTGGCGTGGTGGCGAAGATTATTCAGAGGAACTCGACGATACCGGCGAGTGCGACGGAGCACTTTACTACGGGCGTGGATGGGCAGACGAATGTGGCGATCCATGTGGTGCAGGGCGAGCGCGAGATGGCGAAGGACTGCCGGTCTTTAGCGCGATTCGATCTGAAGGGGATTCCGCCGATGGTGGCGGGTTTGCCGCGGATCGAGGTGAAGTTCCTTATCGATGCAAATGGGATTCTGCATGTGAGCGCGCGGGAGCAGAGGAGCGGGAAAGAGGCTGAGGTTGAGGTGAAGCCGACTTACGGGCTGACGGATGAGCAGGTGGAGACGATGATTCTGGAGTCGTTCGATAACGCGGAGGAGGATATTCGCGAGCGGCAGTCGATCGAGGCGAAGAATGAGGCGGAGACGATCCTGGCGGCGTTGGAAAAGGGCAGGAAGAACAAGGCGTGGCAGAAGCTGACGAGTCATGAGATTGAGAAGATTGGGGAGGCTGTCGATTTTCTGAAGCCTGCGATGGCGGGTGGGGATCATCGGGAGATTCGCGCGGCGATTGAGCGGGTGGATAAAGCTACGCGGCGGCTGGCGGAGCTGATGATGGACGATGCGGTCACTGGCGCGGTGACGGGGAAGACGATGGAGGCCGCAGGTGAGAGCATAGGAGAAGGGCCTACGGCGCCGCATCCGTTTGCGAAGGCGGAGATTCGCGAGACGGCGGAGACGGATGCGGAGGCGATGAGGATTGAGGATTCAACGAAGGATCAGGCTACGGCCGGAGAGTCGACGGAAGATTGAACAATGAGTGATGTGAAGATGAGTGATGAGGTTGTCGATTTGTCGAAGCCTGCGGGCGAGGGAATGGTGCGCGTGACGTTTCTGCCTGAAGGGCGGACGGTGGAGTTTGCGTTCGATACGCTGCCGTATGAGGGGCACGGCGAGCCGATGTCGTTTCTGGATGTGGCGGAAAATTATGACATCTTCCTGGATCATGCGTGCGGCGGGGTTTGTGCGTGCACGACCTGCCATATTCATGTGAAGGAAGGGGCGTCGGGGATCTCGGAGCCGGAGGACAAGGAGCTGGACCGGATGGAGACGGCGGCGGATGTGCAGTTGAACTCGCGGCTGGGATGTCAGGCGGTGATTGAGAAGCCGGGGACTTATGTGGTGGAGATTCCGAAGTGGAACCGGAACTATGTGCAGGAAGGTAAGCCTGCTCATGGGCCGGGGAGCTAGGGTTCGACGTGGCCCATCTTCGCAGCGATGGACTGCCGCGAAGATGGGTTCTGATTTTGTGGAGAGCGAAGTGCGGCGGTTGGTTCGTCAGACTCGGGCGTTCAGTGCGGCGACCTTGGACTGCAGGACGGCGGCCTTGGCTCGAATAATCGCTTCGCGCTGCTCACGTTTTTGTTTGGCTTTGGCTTCCGCGGCGTGAAGCTTGGCTTGCAGAGCATCGATTTTGCTTTGCAGCTTTTGTTTGCGCTCTGCCTGGGCCCGTGCATGCTCCGCCTTCAGGTGTTCGAGATCTGACTTCATGGCGGCGACATCTTCGTCGTCTACCTGCTGCTCGACTGCATTGAGCGCTCTGCGGAAGACCTCTCCGCCGAGTGCTTCCATCTGCGTGTCGACCGGCTCAGTCCAGTCCTCGTTGATCTCTGCGACCAGCGCAACAGTGCCCGGAGTGAGTTTTGCATTCACATCCTGCAGGAAGCCTGAACCGATACGCGAGTTATCCAGGTCGTCGGCCATGCCACCGAGCATTCCGGCTGTCGCTCCGACAACAACACCGACCGGGCCGGCAAGAAGTCCAATGAGACTTCCCAGCGAGGTTCCGAGAAGGGTTCCGAGCGGGCCACCATCATCTTCCTGCTTGACGGAAGAGCTGCCGTCCGGATTTTTAGTGAGAATTGCGTAGGCGTACACGGCAATGTCGCCGTTATCGGCGATGCCAAGCAAGGCTTCCTTGCCTTTATACGCGCTGCTCTGATTCTTGAAGACTACGACAAGCATCCTGTCCATCTGAGTTTCCTTTCATTCTGTATGAAGCGTTGTCATTGAATTGCGGACAGCCAAAATGCGAACGGCTGCGCTGGCGGTTTTGCAGGAGAGGACTAGGCGGCGAGCTCCGAAGAGGCCCGTTTGGCCGCGAGGGCAATCGAAAGCCTTGTGACGCCGCTGGTTATCATCGAGAAGCCCACGAGAGTTCCCGGCACCCATACTGCGGACACGGGCAAGTGTCGCAGGACCATGATTGCCAGGATCAACGTGATAATGCCGTTGAATAAAAACCAGCCGCTGCCGCGAAGAAAGCGGAGCCCGAAGTATGCAGCCAGCTCTGTCAGCGCGGAGAAGAAGAGGTAGATGCCGAGGATCAACGTGAGTGTGACGAGGCCCGCGACGGGATAAGCGAAGAGCACTAGGCCGCCCAGGATGTAGGCAATGCCGACCAGGACCTCCCATAGCGAGCCGCCAATGCCTCGCAGCTGCCAGGCAAGGACGAAGTGGGCTATGCCCCCGATCATCAACAGGACGGCGATGGTGGTGTCGGCTGCCAGTCCTGCGGTAAACGGAGCATAGACGGCGAACGCGCCCACGATCACCAGCAGGATTCCGGTTCCAATCATCCAACCGAGCGATTCATTTGCAAGGGAACGAAGGTTTGTCATAGATCTCCTCAATAGTCAGGAACACAGGTTAGGGAAAGATCGGCCGGAGAGCTGGGGCCTGCGTACCGACAGCTTCCGGTGGAGTTTCCCGATGTCGATTGGCACAGCTTGCCCAACTATTCCGGGGGCATAGAAGGGCTTGTCCAATTGTTTGTCTCAGGTGGGACGTCGCATGTCGTCTCGCCTGAAGGAACTGCTGCGCAGTTGCGTATGCTCCATTCAACTGAGTGCAGTGTGGCTGAGAACGAACACTAGCAGAAGGGATGACGGTTGCAATTATGTATCTCCTTCATGGTGGTCATGAACAAGACTCAGCAAAAATAATGAGAGCTGCGGGCTCGGGAGGTGATTGAATAAGAGGCGATAAGCCCCTATGTCTACCCGCACAATGGATCTGAACCTGCTGCGTGTCTTTGAATCGCTGATGCTTCATCGCAGCGCCAGTGCCGCGGCCAGAGAGCTCGGCGTCACCTCGTCGGCGGTAAGCCATGCGCTTGCGCGCCTTCGCAAGGCTTTGAAGGACGAACTCTTCATCGGAGGACCATCCGGGATGGAGCCGACGCCGCTTGCGCTCCAGATTGCGCCGGGGATCAATGGGGGCATGGATCGCATCTTTGAATCTCTTGAGCCGAAGGAGTTTGTGCCGGGCGAGATGGTCCGCACCTTCAACGTGGGAACCTCGGATTATCTGGCGACGGCGATTCTTGCTCCTCTGATTGCGCAGGTGTCAAAGACGGCGCCACTTGTTAACTTCCATGTGTTTCCGGCAGGGAGGCTTGATCTTGTCCGCTATCTCGATGAGGGGCGCGTCGACTTTGTTCTGGGCTGGTTCGATGAGGTTCCTCCCCGTTTGAAACGAACTACGATCTTTGTTGCGGAAGAGACAGTCGTGGTGCGCGATCATCATCCGCTGACGGAGGGACCGATGAGCAAAGAACGCTTATTCGAGTATCCGTTTGTGGTGGTGGAGTTAACCGGCAGCGAACAGAAAGGCACGGTCGGCTTCATCGATGAGCGCCAGGTGATGAGACGCAACTGGATTGAACGGCTGATTATCGAGACCAGCAAGGAGGGCAAGGAACTGATTGGACGGGTCGCTGTCACGGTTCCGTATTACTCCCTGGTTCCTCCAATATTGCAGAAGACGGACATGGTTGCGACGCTGCCGCGCAACTTTGCCGCATCCATTGCACAGCAGTGCTCGTTGACCCTGCTTAAATTGCCCTATGAACCTTTGAAGGTCGGCGTAGAAGCTGTCTGGCATCAGCGTTCCCAGCGGGATCGTGGATTGCGGTGGCTGATCCGGACGATGAAACAGCTCATGAAGGAAGATTCGCATTCCGAATAGGGGCTCGCGGCAGCTCGATCTTTCATCTTGCGGGCAGGATTCCCAGGGACACCTGGGAGCAACGGCAGCGATTCATCAGCCATTGCCTGAGTCGACTTACACTGGACGAGGAGGATGGCTATGGCGCGAGAGATTGATTGGACGGATTCGGAAGAGATTGGGATTTTGCTGCAGGAGAAGTATCCGGAGGTTGAGCCTTATTCGGTTCGGTTTACGGACCTGCATAAGTATGTGGTGGGGTTGGAGGGGTTTGTGGGGGATCCGGGGAAGTCGAATGAGGGGATTCTGGAGGCGATTCAGTCGGCCTGGAATGAGGAGTGGGAGGATGCTAAGTAGTTTCGTTTAATGATTGCGTCCTGCCGGACGGGCCCACTGCGCGTGGGGCGGCCACTTCGTGGCGTGTTTACCGGTTTGGGTGGAGCTAGATTTCTGGGTCCGGCCTTTGGCCGGGCTTTTTATTTGATTATCTGCGGCGGAGGATCTGTTTCGGTAGCTTTGAGCCGGTGGCTACGAGTGTCAGGCCTGCTGCTGCGGCCCAGATGATGCTTGCGGCGGCTATGGTGACGGCGTCTTTGGGGTGAGTGGAGACGGGTGGCAGGAAGTGCGTGGCGGCGGTGGTCGCGGCGTAGGCGATCAGGGCTGCGAGGAGGGCGCGGCCTAGTTCTGCGTATTCGAGGTGAGTGAGGCTCGCTAGTTTTTTGCGGTGGAGCAGGATGGCCAGCGCGGCGGTCTGGGCGAAGATGCCGATGTCGGATGCGATGGCGAGGCCGGTGAGATCGAGCGTGTGGAAGAGTGCGGCGTAGACGGGGATGGAGAGCAGGGTGACGATGGTTCCGGTGATGGCGGGGGTGCGGGTGTCGCTGGCGGCGTAGAAGGCTCGGGCGTAGATGCCTTGCACGGACCAGATGGCGAGGGTGATGGCGAGGATGATGAAGAGGTGGGTGGTGGCTGCGGCGTCGGCGTGGTTGAAGCGGCCTCCGCGGAAGAGGTCCATCAGCCAGGAGGCCAGGGCGATCATCCAGGCGGAGACGATCATGCCGACAGAGAAGAGGCGGGAGACGGAGCGGCCGACGGTGGTGGAGAAATCGTGGAGGCGGTGCTGCTGGAAGAGTGAGGCGAAGAAGGGCAGCGAGGCTGCTCCGGCGGCGGGGCCGATGACGTTGAAGGGGGCGTTGAAGAGGTCTTTGGCGTTGCCGATGAGGGTGATGCCTCCGTTGCGGAGCGAGGCGTAGTAGTTGAGGAAGATGCCGTCGAACATGACGAGCGAGACGCCGATCATGAGAGGGAGAGAGAGCTTGAACCACTCTAGGAAGGCGGGGTCGCGGAAGCCGATGATTGGGTGGTAGCGGAGGCCGGTGCGGACGGCTCCGATGGTGTTGAGGACGGCTGAGCCGAAGAACATCCCGGCGAGGACGCCTACGGCCAGTGAGGTGACTCCCAGCTGGCGGTGGAGGAAGACGGCGCCGAGGATGATTCCGGCGTTGTAGATGATGGGCGTGAAGGCCTGGTAGAGGAAGATTTTGCGGACCTGGAGGCGCGAGCTCATGACGCTGCCGATGAAGAGGAAGAGCTGCGCGGGCAGGATGAGGCGGGTCATGGTGGTGCAGAGCGCGGCTTTGAGAGGGTCGTCGCGGAAGCCTTTGTTGGCGAGGAGAACGTATTCGGGGGCGAAGATTTCCGCCAGGAGGACTCCGATGCCGAGGACGACGAGCATGGTGGTGAGGATGACGGAGAGCGCGCGGTCGCCGCCTTCTTCGTCGCCGGCTTCGCGGTAGCGGTTGAGGACGGTGATGAGGGAGATGGAGGCGGCTCCGCCGATGAGGAAGTAGGCGAGGAGGTCGGGGAGTTTGAAGGCGGCGCGGTAGGCGTCCTGCGCGGTGCCGGCGCCGAAGAGGAAGTTGATGTATTTGATGCGGACAAGCGCGAGGACTCCCGAGAGGACGGTCGAGAGCATGAGGAGGAGGGTGGCGGAGTAGGCGCTGTGGGTGGCGGAGGGTTTGAGAAAGGCTAAGGGGTTGCGGGGCGGGTTGGGGTTTGGATCGGCGGGCACGGGTGAGTCGATTTTATCGGGCTGGCTTATGCTGATGGGGTGGCGGGGGTGGTTCGTTTTTGATTGGATGAGATGTTTGGGAGCGGACGAGAAGGCATACCCCAGGGGCTAAAGCCCCTTGAATTTCGGCGGCCCTGAGAGCCCAAGGCTGAAGCCTTGGGTTACCTAGATGCAAATGCAAGAACAATAGCAACCGCAACCGCAACGGCAACAGCAACCACAACGGCAACAGCAACCACAACGGCAACAGCAACCACAACGGCAAAAGCAGGTCCCCTTCGGGGATGACAACTAGAAAGACAACGGCAACTGTAAAGGCAATAACGACTGCAAACTGCAACTGCAACTGCAACTGCAACTGCAAATACAAATGCAAAAGTAATGGCAATGGCAAAGGTGGATGGCTTGGAGAACTTTCGGCTTAGGGTATTTCGGGCGGTGGCGGAGGAGATGAGCTTTCGCAAGGCGGCAGAGGTGCTGCATCTGAGTCAGCCGGCGGTGAGTCAGCAGATTCATGCGCTGGAGGAAGAGGCGGGAGTGCGGTTGTTTGACCGGGCTCGGGGCGAGGGGCATGGGAGCCAGATCTCGCTGACGGAGGCGGGGCGGGTTTTGCTGGGGTATGCGAAGTCGGCGGCGGCGACGATGGTGGAGGCGCAGCGGGCTCTGGCGGCTTTGAACAATGACGTGGTTGGGGAGTTGCGGATGGGGGCTTCGACGACAGTGGCGCAGTATGTTTTGCCGCGGATTCTGGGGGCGTTTCTAAGGGAGTATCCGCAGGTGCGGCTTTCTTTGGTGAGCGGGAATACGGAGAAGATTGTGGAGGCGGTGGCGGAGGAGCGGGTGGCGCTGGGGATTATTGAGGGGCCGGCGATGCGGCGGGATGTGAAGACGCAGCGGCTGGTGGAGGACGAGATGGTGCTGATTGTGAGTCCGAACCATGTGTGGGCGGCGAAGGGAGCGGGGGCGATTGCGCCGGGCGAGCTGGCGAAGGTGCCGCTGTTGCTGCGGGAGCGTGGGTCGGGGTCGCGGCGGGTGGTGGAGCGGGCTTTGAAGAAGGCGGGGCTGCCGCTGCAGTCGCTGAAGGTGGCGATGGAGCTGGATTCGACGGAGGCGATTATCTCGGGTGTGGAGGCGGAGCTGGGAGTGGGGTTTGTATCGCGGTGGGCGGTGGGGAAGGTTTTGCGGCTTGGGAGTGTGAAGGTGGTGAGGGTGAAAGGGCTGGAGATTCGGAGGGATTTTAGTTTTGTGCGGTTGGCGGGGGTGGAGTTGATTGGGGCTGCGGCGGCTTTTCAGCGGTTTGCTTTGGGGAGTGCGGTGGGTTGATCGCGCAGTGGAGGTTGAGGTAGAAAAGCAGGTTTCTCCACTACGCTGCGCTCCGGTCGAAATGACGCTTCTTTCTCAGAGACGAACATAGGGCGATAAGAAAAACTTATCGGCGATTGGAAAGAACTTCTCGACTGCTGTTGAGGGGGAGGCGCATGCTTGATGCATGTGGAAGAAGAATCTTTTTTATGCCGGGATTATCGTTGCCGGGAGCGGACTGATTGGACCTCCGCTGGCTTTGGCAGCAGGACTGGCGTTTGGCCTGAGCGTAACGCACACGTTTCATGGCGAGAGCCGTACTCTGTCGAAGTTTTTGCTGCAGGCGGCGGTGGTTTGCCTGGGGTTCGGGATGAACCTGAAGGAAGTGGTGCATGCGGGCGCGTCGGGATTTATGTATACGGCGATCAGCATTACGTTTGCGCTGATTCTGGGGATTTTGTTTGGCAAGATGCTGCAGGTGGGGAAGACGCAGTCGCTGCTGATCAGCTTTGGGACGGCGATCTGCGGGGGCAGCGCGATTGCAGCGATGGGGCCGGTGCTGCAGGCAAATGACGAGGAGATGGCGGTGTCGCTGGGGACGGTGTTTGTGCTGAACTCGGTGGCGCTGCTGCTGTTTCCTGCGATCGGACACCTTGTGCATTTCTCCGAGACGCAGTTTGGGCTTTGGGCGGCACTGGCGATTCATGACACGAGCTCGGTGGTGGGGGCTTCGGCGAAATATGGAGCGACGGCGCTCGCGGTGGGGACAACGGTGAAGCTGGCGCGGGCGCTGTGGATTGTGCCGCTGGCGATTGGGACCGCGATGCTGAAGAAGAGCAAGGCGAAGGTGAGCTGGCCCTGGTTTATTTTGTATTTTTGCGTGGCGGCAGTGCTGGCGAGTTATGTGCCGCATTACCTGCCGCAGTCCGTGGGCGTGTTTACCGGGTTGAACCGGCTGGGCCGGGCGGCGCTGACGGTGGTGCTGTTTTTGATTGGGACGGGGATTACACGGAATACGCTGAAAGAGGTGGGGGTGCGGCCTCTGGTGCAGGGCGTGCTGCTTTGGATCGTGGTCGCGAGCGTTTCGCTATGGGCGATTCATGTGGGATGGATTGCTTTGTAGTTCGAGGCGGATGATTCTGGCTTGCGGCGCTATCGTTTCTGGACGTCGAGGCGGTCCCAGAGGTATTGGAGTTCGATGTAGATGGGGGTGTTAGGAACCTCGAGGCGAGTGGTTTCGGCCCATGCGGTTCCGTTCCAGGATCGGGCTGTGCGGTTCATCGGGTTGATGATCCATGTGGCCTTCGAACCCATGTGGATGTACTCTTCGCACTTTCTCTGGGTCTCGGCGTAGGTGTCGCCCTCTGAGAGGATTTCGACACAGAGGATGGGGGCTTCGTCCACCACAGGAGACTGGGGATGCATGCCTGCGAGGAGCACATCGGGGAGCCTGACCCTGGTCCATGAGACTCGGGTTCTGACATCGGTTGCGGTCTGTATCGACCACTCTTGTTCGTGCTGGCCGAACCAGATGCCCAGCAAAATGATCAGCCTTCCGTGTTCCCACTTCCCCACATTCCGCTCCACAAGTCTGCCATCCACATATTCGAGATCGGGGTCGTAGGTGGTGTTGAGGTAATCCGTGATCGAGAGCTGCGTTGATGCCGCCATGGGCGCTCCTGGTGGAGAGGATATCACCATTGCGTATAAGTATCACTCGGATGGAGGGTTAGGGTGGTGTATCGAGCGGAGAACCTTTGATTGGAGAGACAAGGGAAGGGCGCTCTGCTAGTGTCAATTCTGGAAGGTTTTTTCGCAGGATGCTCTGCGTGGAGTTCGATGTCGGGACAGTCACAACTTTATCCGGCCCCTGAGCCGTCGGCGGAGCGGGCGCCGGAGGAGAGTCCGGCACCGGCCAAGAGGATGGCTCCGATCTGGCTGCAGCGGCTGTCGTTGTTTGTGCTGGTGCTGTTCTGCGTGTACCTGGGCGTGCTGGTGATGGCGCTGCCGTGGTGGACGCGGATATGGGACAGGAACGAGTTTATTCTGGCGCGGCCTTGGCTGGCGTCCGTGCTGCACAATGGCGCGGTGCGAGGGATGATCTCGGGGCTGGGGCTGCTGGATATCTGGATTGGAATTTCTGAAGCCGTGCATTATCGGGACCATCGCGGATGACAAGTGTGAGCGAAAAGAAAGTGGTTGAGCAGGCAGTGAAGCCGGAGGTGAATGAGTATCCTCCGGACTCTCCGTTGGCGTATGAGAACCCGGAGTTTCTGAGCTCGCCGGATGGGCGCGTTCTGCGGATTCTGGCGGAGTATCAGGAGCCGATGTCGCGGTTTCGGCGGGAGCGGATTCAGGATACGGTGGTGTTCTTCGGGTCGGCGCGGTTTCGTGCGCTGGATGTGGCGAACTCGGAGCTGGAGCTGCTGGCGAATACGGGTTCGGCGCAGCCTGCTCCGGACGAGGAACAGCCCGCGACGATGGAGGAGATTCAGCGGGGCGAGGCGACGCGGCTGCAGTTGAAGCGCGCCGAGGCCGCGGTGGAGATGGCTCGGTATTATGAGGATGCGCGGACGCTGGCAGGGATGATGGCTTCGTGGGCGAAGACGCTGCCGGGACGGAGGCACCGGTTTGTGGTGACTTCTGGTGGCGGGCCGGGAATTATGGAGGCGGCCAACCGCGGGGCGTTCGAGGCAGGGGCGAAGACGATCGGGTTGAACATCAAGCTGCCGTTCGAGCAGCATCCGAATCCTTACATTACGCCGGGGCTGAACTTTGACTTTCACTACTTCTTCATGCGGAAGTACTGGTTCGCTTATCTGGCGAAGGCGCTGGTGGTATTTCCGGGTGGGTTTGGGACGCTGGATGAGATGTTCGAGCTGCTGACGCTGGCGCAGACGAAGAAGCTGGCGAAGAGGCTGACCGTGGTGATCTATGGATCGGATTATTGGAAACAGGTGGTTGATCTGGATCTGTTGGTGGAGAAGGGTGCCATCGGGACAGGGGATCTGGATCTGTTCAAGTTTGCGGACACGCCTGAGGCGGCGTTCGCGATTCTGAAACAGGGGCTGACGGAGCACCATCTTGAGTCGGAGTTCGACCGGGAGCAGCGCCGGCTGGACCGGGGTTCCAGTGTTCCGGCGGAGCCGGCTCCGAGCGCGCAGGAGATTCTGGGGCCGGATATTACGAAGACGCGATAGTGCTATTGGCTAATCCAGTGGAGCTACCGCTCTGGGAGAGAGGTAGCTCCGCTGGGTCGATAAAGTGGGTCGATAAGCTGGGTCGATCAAGGCGAAGTTTGCGGTGAGGGTTCTTTCGCGTTGATTGGCTATAGCTCTGTTTTGAGACGCATGGGCTGCATGACTCCGTAAGTGAGCGAGCGCCAGAGCCACTCCAGCGGACCGAAGGCGTACCTCTTGAGCCAGAGTGGGCTCACGATCAGGTTGATAGCCCAGACGCCGAAGACAACATACATCAGCTGGTAGTATTCGAGCTTTCCGTAAAGCTTCCATGGTCCCCAGATGAAGACGGTCTGGCAGATGAGGCTGGTGAGGATGTAGTTGCTGAAGGCGGTTCTGCCGACGGCTTCGATCCTGCGCAGAGGAGCCTTGAAGAGGCCGCTCCTGATGATAAGGATGACGACGGCGGCTATGGCCAGCGAACCGGCCTCGCGAGTGAGGTAGTAGGGCAGCCACACCCACTTTTCCATCTCGAGGAAGTAGAAGCCGCTGGAATAGGCCTTGAGGATGCCGACGGCGTAGATGGGAACCGAGATTCCGAAGCCGATGAGGGCTGTCAACCAGTAGCTGGCGTAGGAGAGCTCGCCGGTGAAGAAGCCGAGCTTCATTAACCCCATGCCGAGGAGCATTGCAGAGAGGGTGTCGGCAATGAGGTCGATATGGAAGGCGTAAAAGCCCCCTTGAAACCCGTCCTGAGCGCGAGCAAGGACGCTGGCGGGATAGCTGAGCGTGGCCTGTTGGACAGCCTCCCGAGTCTTCTCCGGGGTCATGCGCTGGGATTCAACGCGGTCATGCCATTGATGAAGCAGCTCCTTCTGTTCCGCGGTGATCGTGATGCCTGCCTTCTGCTGTGCCTGGATCGCTGCCGCTTTATCTCTCAGAGAGAAGTCCTGAAGTGCCCCGAGGAACAGGAACGCGCTAATGGGCGCAAGAACCAGAGAGAGTATGGTGCCGAGCCAGAGGAGCGTCTTTGCCTTGAGGTTGCGGGCGGGATAGAGAAAGAGGAGCGCCTGAAAGCCGTAGTCGAAGAGGATGTCTCCATGCCAGATGAAACATGCGTGAAGGACGCCGAAGAAGAGAAGCAACAGGTTGCGCCGGGTATAAATATCGGCGACGTTGGTGCTGCCACGGCGTTCCGCGCGGCTGGTGAGCAGGATGACGCCGGCGCCGAAGAGCATGGAGAAGAGGCCGCGCATCTTGCCCTCAAAGAACATCCACTTGATCAGGAGGAGGGCGAGATTGAGGTGGACATGAGGGCTGGCGAAGTTGTTGATGGGGGTGCCGATGGGGATGTCGTGAAGGAGGCCGGGGTTGCCGAAGTCGTCGATGTTGAGGACAAGTATGCCAAGCAGGGCGATGCCGCGCAGAACATCGATGTTTGAGATGCGTTCGAAGCGGGAGACGGGAGCGATGGTGGATGCGGGACCTGCGAGTTCTTCATTGAGGGGAGCGACGAATGATGCTTGTACGGTATTCATAAACTCCTTCATCTTTGCTGAATGGAGACACAGACTGCTCGTTCCCGAGCCAGGCGCGTAGACCGGCTGGTGCTGGACGATTGATTTGTGGAGTTGGGTTGGGGAGATGATTCGCATTTGCGATCAGGGAGCTTCATTCCCCGATACGAACCTGAAGCAAAGCTGGCCGCGCAAATGCGAAAGTTGCCGACCTGATCCAGCTTGTCTACACCGTATTATTTCCGGCTGCCGGCGTTGTCATGCGAATGTAATTTCGCGCGCTGAATACCGAATGGACTTCGGGGTCGCAATTCGAGATCGTGATCGGCGGATATTACGAAGACGCGGTAAGGCGGCCACGGATTTACGCGGATGTGTACGGGGTCAAGGCGATTCGTGAAAGCGCAACTTACAGCCTGACGCCGTGTTCTCCGATGATGCCGAAGACCCCCAGGAGATTGGTGAGGCCGAGTAGCTCGCGGACGCGCTTGCCGATGTTGAGGAGCTCGATCCCACATCCTGCGGTGCGGGCCGAGGTGTAGAGGCTGATGAGGGTGCCGAGACCCATGCTGTCCATGTAAGAGAGATGGCAGAGGTCGAGGACGATCTTTTTTGATTCCGGAATCAGGGGCTTGACGCGGGAGGAGAGGGTTTCGGTGAGCCCGGAGACGAGTTGCCCATAGCAACGCACGGTGGCGAGGTCGCCATTGCGTTCTATCTCGAGGGTCAGGTAGCGGGTGGGAGCTGCTGGAGGTGCTGATTCGGACATGACGCTCTTCCTCTTTTTACGATCTGAAAAGCCTGCGAAAAGTGTCTCATACAACCTTTGGGGAATCATTGCAGTAACTGAAGTTATGGATTTTGAAGCTCCATTGTTGGTGCAGTTATCGGTCTGTCACAAAGGGTGGTCATACTGGCGTCGTTAGCATGGGAGAAGACCATGAGCCAGTCGAGCGTGTCGTACCTGTGGCGGGAACCGGAAGCGGTGAAGGGGTTTACGACAGGCGTTTCGCTGCATAGCCATACGAACCAGTCGAAAGAGACCCTGGACTTCATCTCGGAGATGTCGAAGGAGTGGAGTTTTCTGCAGCCGGTGATGCGGTGGGCGGAGGCTCGTTGCAAACGGCGCAGAGGGTACGAGGTTGACTATGCGCGGGCTTACTGGACGCCGCCGCTGACGCCGAGCCTGGCGTTCGACCTGGAGCGGAAGCAGATTGAGGATCAGCTGCAGATGCCGGCACTGGTCTCGATTACGGACCATGACGATATCAATGCTCCGATGCTGCTGCGGTCGGTGCCTTCGTCGAGGCATATTCCGGTGTCGGTGGAGTGGACGGTTCCGTTTGGCAACACGGCGTTCCATCTGGGGATTCACAACCTGCCGAGCGCGACGGGCGCGGCATGGATGGAGCGGCTGGCGGCGTTTACGGCCATGCCGGTGGCCACGCGCGATCAGAAGCTGCTGAGAGAGATTCTGGCGGAGCTGGATGAGATTCCGGGTGTGCTGATTGTGTTCAACCACCCGCTGTGGGACCTGTACCGGGTGGGGAAGGACCAGCACGACGTTCTGGTGAACGAGTTTCTGGCGGTGTACGGACAGTTTGTGCATACGCTGGAGCTGAACGGGCTGCGCGACTGGAAGGAGAATCGCGAGACCTCGACGCTGGCGGGCAAGTGGAACCAGCTGGTGATCAGTGGGGGCGACCGCCACGGCGTGGAACCGAACGCGAATGTGAACCTGACGCGCGCGGAGAGCTTCAACGAGTTTGTGCATGAGGTGCGGCGCGAGCGGCAGAGCCATGTGCTGTTCATGCCGCAGTATGCAGAGCCGTGGAAGCACCGGATTCTGAAGTCGACGCTGGATGCGATTCGCGAGTACCCGCACTTTCCCGAGGGTTCGCGGACCTGGGATGAGCGAACCTTCCATCCTGGTGTCAACGGCGACATTCAACCGCTGACGGAGCTTTGGCCGAAGGGCCATGTGCCGACTGCGATCCACGCGGTACTTTCGATGGTGCGGGTGCTGGGCGCGGCTCCGGTTTCGGGCGGCCTGCGAATGGCGTGGAACGATAGCGTCGAGATGAGGGCGACGCTGGGCCGGCTATGAGCGACGCCGTCCGCGTTTTTCGCGGAGGCTGCACGAGGTTAGTCTAGAGCGATGCGGGTGCGGCGTATTGCCTACTTTCCGGATTCCTACCATGAGGTAAATGGGGTCGCGCATACGAGCCGGAATTTTCTGGCTTATGCGGAGCGGCATGAGCTGCCGTTTCTTTGTGTGCGTGCGGGCGAGCGCGAGCAGGCCTTCGCCAAGGCGGGGGAGATGCGGACGCTGGAGCTGAAGCGGAGCCGCGGGTCGGTGCGGATGGAGAAAGATCTGGAGTTCGATACGCTTTTCTGGCGGCATGAGGCATCGATTCGGCGGGAGCTGGAGCGGTTTCGGCCGGATGTAATTCACATTACGGGGCCGAGCGAGCTGGGGATGTTGGGGGCTTACTTTGCATGGGAGATGAAGGTGCCGCTGGCGGCCTCGTGGCATACGAATGTGCATGAGTACGCGGCGCGGCGGATGGGCTGGCTGACGGGGCGGATGGCGAAGACCCGCGGGGCGGCGATTGAAGATGGGGTGGAGGCGGGGGCGCTGTGGGCTACTTCAAAGTTCTACCGGTTGGCGCGGGTGTTGTTCGCTCCGAATGACGAGCTTTGCCGGATGCTGGCGAAGACGACCGGGCGGCCGTGTTTTTTGATGCAGCGAGGGGTGGATACGGAGTGGTTTTCGCCTTCGCACCGGACGCGCGGGCTTGGCGACGGGCCGGTGGTGCTGGGATATGTGGGGCGGCTTTCGGTGGAGAAGAATGTTGCGCTGCTGGCGCGGGTGGAGCGGGAGCTGGAGGCGATGGGGTTGGGGGATGCGGTGCGGTTTTTGATCGTGGGGCATGGGAGCGAAGAGAATCTGCTGCGGCGGGATCTGAAGAACGCGGAGTTCGCGGGGGTTTTGCGTGGCGCGGAGCTGGCCCGGGCCTATGCGGACATGGATGTGCTGGTGTTTCCTTCGCACACGGACACGTTTGGGAATGTAGTGCTGGAGGCACTGGCGAGCGGGGTTCCGGCGGTGGTGACACCGGATGGTGGGCCGAAGTTTATTGTGCGGGATGGCGAGACAGGATTTGTAACCGCGGATGACCACTTTGCGGAGAAGGTGGCAGAGCTGGTGAGGGACCGGGTGCGGTTGGGGGAGATGCGGGTACGGGCTCGGGAGTATGCGCTGGGGTGTAGCTGGGATGCGGTGTTTGACCGGGTGTATGAGGGGTATGAGCCGGCGATGGCGGGTGAGAGTAAGGAGCTGGTAACTGGGTTTGCGGGATCGGCCGGGGAAGCGGCGGCAAAAGCTGGCTTTTGAGAGGTTTCGGCGTTCTTTTTAGCGGGTGTGGGGAGCGAGGCTGCCTTGACACTGCCGTTCGGTTACGCGATGCTTAGTGGCTAGGCCTCTTTTTTGCGCGGTGACGAAGAACTGCGTCCGCTAAAGCGGGCAGGCGGCGTGGTTTTTGCTGCAGGTAACCGGGTTGGCCAGTGAAGATTGTGTGTTGTTGAACGGAGCGGATGGATGTTTGCGATGTGGCTGCAGAGCTCGCTTGGCGGGCTGGGGAACCTTGGAAGTCTGGCGCTGCCGGTATTGTTTTTTATCGTGCTGTATTTTTTGATGATCGCTCCGAACCAGAGGAAGCAGAAAAAGTGGCAGGAGATGCTGGGTCAGTTGAAGTCCGGCGACCGCGTTACGACCAATGGTGGGATTCGCGGCACGGTGCTGACTGTGAAGGATGACATTGTGGTGTTGCGGGTTCAGCCGGACGGCGTGAAGCTGGAGTTCGTCAAGAGCGCGATTGCCGCAGTAACCACGGATGAGCAGGCCGCCTGAGCGCCTGGTTGTAGTGAAGTTGAAAGCAAATGCAGTTGAGATTGAACCGTTTATTACGGATAAGGACAGAGCAGGGATGACGGCGGCGGAGTTTGAGGTTGAACGCTGCGGCTGGACCCTTCAATAGAGATCATGGGCAAGAATCTGGCCGGGAAACTGGCACTCATCGTTGCAGTATTGGTGATCTTCTGTTTCGGCATCGTGGGGATTCCTCACGGCGGGCTGATGGAGTCGATCAAGAGGCGGATTAATCTTGGGCTCGACCTCAAGGGCGGCACTCATCTGGTGCTTGAGGTGCACGTTGCCGAGGCCATCGGCTCGACGACCGACCGGGATGTGCAGCGGATTGAAGACGACTTCCAGAAGGCCGGAATCACGGGCGCTACGGTTGGGAAGACAGACCCGGCGCGCCCGCAGACGATCATGGTTTCGGGGGTCCCGGCGGCGAAGCTGGGCGATGCTCGCTCGATTTTGCAGGGGAACGACTACTCCAACTATGACGTTGCAACGACGGCCGACGGTACCTCGCTGACGATGAAGGTTGGGGCGATTCGTGATCTGGAGCAGCGCACGCTGGACACATCGATTGAGACGATTCGCGACCGCGTGGACAAGCTGGGCGTCGCGGAGGCGCACGTTGCGCCCTACGGGCTGGGAGCCAACCAGATTCTGGTGGAGCTCCCCGGCGTGAGCGATCCGGGCCGCGTGGAAGAGATTATTCAATCGACGGCGAAGCTATCGATTCACGAAGTCATGGGCGGGCCGTTCGAGAACGACCAGGCGGCGCTGGCTGCGAACAATGGCGTGATTCCAGCGGATGCGATGCTGGTGCGCGGGTCGGCCACGTCGGGAGCGCCGGATTCGGTTTGGCTGCTGAAGCGCGTGAGCGAGGTGGAAGGTACGGACTTCCGCGATGCGCAGCCGTCGACAGACCAGAACGGGCGGCCGAATATCCGCTTCAACCTGACGACAGAGGCGGGCGACCGATTCTACAAGTACACGTCGGCCCACTCGAGCACGAGCACGACACCGGGGTCGATGGCGATTTTGCTGGACAATAAGGTGCGCGAGGTTGCGAGCATCAATTCGGCGATTCGCGATTCGGGCGAGATTGAGGGCGGATTTACGCAGCAGCAGGCGAATGACCTTTCGCTGATGCTGCGGACGGGCGCGCTGCCGGCGACGATCTCGTTTCTGGAGACACGCACGGTCGGGCCGAGCCTGGGTGCGGCTTCGATTCACCAGGGTGTTGTCGCGGCGGTTGCGGGCATGCTGGCTGTGATGGTCTTCATGCTGGTGTACTACCGCGGGGCGGGCATCAATGCCGATCTGGCGCTGTTTTTGAACCTTGTGATTCTGCTTGGATTTATGGGCTTCACAGGATCGACGCTGACTCTGCCGGGCATCGCGGGCGTCATCTTGACGATTGGTATGGGCGTGGACTCGAATGTGCTTATCTTTGAGCGCATCCGCGAAGAATTGCGGGCGGGCAAGACGGCTACGGCGGCGGTGCAGCAGGGATTCGCGCATGCGTGGGTGACGATCATCGATACCCACGTAACGACGATCGTTTCGGCGCTGATTCTGTTCCTGTTCGGAACGGGGCCGGTGCGCGGGTTTGCGGTGACGCTGGCGTTCGGCCTGTTCGCCAACCTGTTTACTGCGGTGTTTGTGTCGCGGCTGATCTTCGACACGATCCTGCAGAAGAGGGAACGCGGCGCGGCGCTGTCGATTTAGATTTTTGAGAGATTGCGGGGCCTGGGGCCACCGCTGAGGGTTTGAAGCGTGAGTCTGGAACTGTTTCGTACAACGAATATCGATTGGCTTGGGAAGAAGTGGTACTTCCTCGGGTTTTCGCTGATTTTCTCTGTCGCCGGCGTGCTGAGCATGCTGTTCTGGCATGGTATACCGCGTGGCGTCGACTTCAAGGGCGGCACGCAGATCCGCGTGGCGTTCGACCAGGCGCCGAATGAAGACCATCTGCGGCAGGCCATGGACAAGTCCGGAGTGAAGGACTTCACGATCCAGCGGGTCAGCGACCCCAGCGGACATGCGGCGAACAAGGTGATCATCTCGCTGCCGCAGACGACGGCGACCGATCAGGCGCACGACCTGGGGCGGCAGAGTGTGGAGACCGCGCTGACGGCGAACTATCACGACTCCGGTTTCACCGTGGAACAGGTGGAGATTGTGGGGCCTACCGCTGGTCTCGAGCTGCAGAAGCAGGCGGCGTGGGCCACGGCCTATTCGCTGATCGGGATGCTGATTTATCTATGGTTCCGGTTTGAGCTGATCTACGGCGTGGCGGCGGTGGTGGCGGTCTTCCACGACACGCTCATCACGGTGGGCGCTTTCAGTTTGACGAACCAGGAGATTACGCTTACTGTAATCGCAGCAATCCTCACATTGATTGGTTATTCGATGAACGACACCATCGTCGTCTTCGACCGTATTCGCGAGAATCTTGCGACTTCGCGGCGAGAGTCGTTACACGACGTGGTGAATCGAAGCATCAATCAGACGCTGAGCCGGACGGTGATCTCGTCGGGACTGACGTTTTTGACCGTGCTGTCGCTGTATCTGTTTGGCGGTGAGGTGCTGCACGGGTTTTCGTTTGCGCTGGTAGTTGGAATTCTGATCGGGACCTACTCATCGATTGCCGTCGCGGCGCCGATGTTGGTGGCATACCAGGACTGGCGAGTGAAGCGGGGCAAGATTGCTTCATTGCCGGCGGGGAAGCGGGCCAAGGCGTAGGGCTCGGCGGGTTCGGGAACTCGGAACAAGATTACGGGAACAAAAAAAAGCGCCGTGGTGTCTAAGAAAAAATAGCTCTTCTTTACCGTAGAGAGGCTCCCATGTTCGAAGATGCATTGATGGAATCCGGCGGCAGGATCAAGACCAAGTCCAAGTACTGGATGATCGGGACATTTACGTTCAATGCCCTGATTCTGGCCGTCTTGATCATCTACCCGCTGATCAACCCTGAGGCGTTGCCGAAGACGGCGATGACGGCGATGTTGGTTGCGCCCCCGCCGCCTCCTCCGCCCCCGCCGCCACCCCCACCACAACAGATTGTGAAGCCGATCAAGATGGTCTCGGAGATCGATCAGGGTCTGCACGCGCCGACGAAGATTCCGAAGGACATCAAGATGCTGAAGGAAGATGCTGCTCCTCCGCCGCAGATGGCCGGTGTTGCCGGTATGGCGGGCATGGGTAGCGGCAGCGGCGTCCCCGGCGGCGTGATGGGCGGCATTGGAACGGCACCTGCGCCCGTGGTGAAGGTTGCTCCTCCCAAAGGCCCGCAGCGCGTCTCGAGCGGCGTGATCAGCGGTCTCAAGATCTCTGGCGCCCCGCCGGTCTATCCTCCGATTGCGAAGGCGGCGCACGTATCCGGTGCGGTGGTTCTTCACGCGATTATCTCGAAGGACGGCACGATCAAGAATCTGACCGTGCTGAGTGGCCCGGAGATGTTGCGGACCGCGGCGACCGAGGCTGTCCAGAACTGGCGCTACAAACCCTATCTCTTGAACGGCGATCCCACCGAGGTCGACACGCAGATTACCGTCAACTTCAATTTCGGCGGCGGCTAGACCAGGGTCTGACGCTGTCTCACGTCTCTCGGGGTCCTTCCATAGTGCGAACTTTTGGGGGATTCCCGGGTAAAGAATCAGAAAGTTAGAGTTCTACCAGGAGGAAATATTCCAGTGATTCTCGCTCATCTCGCAACCGTCTTCGCTCACGTTCCCGCCTCTCTCGCAATGTACTTCGAAGAGGCCCAGGTCAGCTTCAGTGTGTTGGGTCTCTGGTCCAACATGGGCTGGCTGGCGCGCTGCGTCGTCATTCTTCTGTTCATCATGTCGATCTGGTCGCTCGCTGTGATCATCGACCGGGCCCTGTACTTCTCGGCAGCCCGCAAGCAGTCCCGCGAGTTTGCTCCCAAGGTTGCCGGAGCCCTGAAGGATGGCCGTCTGGACGAGGCGATCAAGGTTGCTGACCGTTCGAAGAAGTCGCATCTGGCCGAGGTTGTTACCGCCGGTCTGCAGGAGTTCCGCAGCTTCGGTTCGGGCGGCAACATCACCGAGGAGCAGATTGAGAGCTCCAAGCGCGCGCTCGAGCGTTCTGAGGCGATCGTTCACGCGAAGCTGAAGCGCGGTCTGGGCGGTCTGGCGACGATTGGTTCGACGGCGCCGTTTATCGGACTGTTCGGCACGGTGGTCGGTATCTTGAACGCGTTCCAACAGATTGCAACCCAGAAGACTTCCGGTATCGGCGCGGTTGCCGGCGGTATCTCGGAAGCTCTGGTAACGACGGCGTTCGGTCTTCTGGTGGCCATCCCTGCCGTTATGACGTTCAACTACTTCACCGGCAAGGTGGAGGCGTTCGACGTCGAGATGGACAACAGCTCCAGCGAGCTGGTGGACTACTTCATCAAGCAGAGCCACCGGTAAGGCTTTGGTTCTTCGGAAGCAAGCAAGTACCCTGCGAGAATCACCACTCTGACCAGGTTCTCCGGATGCCGACAAGCGAACGGCATCCGGAGGCCGGACAGGAAATTGCAGGGAGAGCGCAAACAAAGCAAACCGGACGGAGCATACGTTATGTCTATCAATAAGCGGGAAGAAGGCAAGAAGATCAACTCCAATATCAACGTCACTCCGATGGTGGACGTGATGCTGGTGTTGCTGATCATCTTCATGGTCATCACTCCCATGCTGAATAACAAGGTCAACGTGGACCTGCCCAAGGCCGATGCAGCCGTAGTGATGGAAGACGCGAACAAGGAAGATGCTGTTGTGGTCGCGGTGACGCGGGACGGCAGGACGTTTCTGGGCGGCGATCAGGTGACGTTGGATGATCTGGGACCCAAGATTTCGGCGAAGCTGGAGAACAAGCTGAGCAAAGAGGTCTTCATGCGGGCCGACCAGCGTGCGAACTATGGCAAGGTGATGGATGCAGTCGACGGAATCCGCTCGGCCGGTGTAAGCCAGCTTGGCCTGTTGACCGAAAGAACGGACGACGCCAGTTCGAGTTCGACAACGAAGAAGTAACACAGGGATTTTGTAAGAGCCGAATCTGCAGGAGCTGCAGCGGCTGAAGTATCAAGAGGAGATTGCTATGGGAATGGGTGGAGGAAGTACCGGCGGAGCGGTTTCGGAGATTAATGTAACCCCGCTTATCGATGTTCTTCTCGTGCTGTTGATCATCTTCATGGTCATTGTTCCGGTCACGCCCCGCGGTCTGGAGACGCTGGTGCCGCAGCCGCCCAAAGACCATAAGGAAGAGCCGCAGAATGATCGGACGATTGTGGTGCAGGTACGATCCAATGGTGCCGCCGCTCCCTCTTATCTGATCAACGAAACAGCCTTCGGCAAGAACGATCTAGAGTCGAAATTGGCGGAGATCTTCGCGACCCGCCAGGAGAAGGTGATGTTCGTCAAGGGCGACAAGGACCTGGACTTCAGCAAGGTTGCCGAGGTGATCGACTTTGGCCATCAGGCTGGCGTGGATAACATCGGTCTGATTACGCCGCGGGTTGAAGCAGGACAGTAAGCGTATCGGCAGGCCATCGGGGATAGAAGCAAAAGAGTAGAGGTTCGCTTACGGGCGGTGTGACCGGTATGGGTCCGCCGCCCGGAGCTTTTTGGTCGTGCGTGGTGTCTGATAGAGGGAGTGCTCGCTCACCCAATTTCTGAATTGGGAGATGATGGCAATGGCATTCTCGACGAACTCCGGAAGTGGTGGCTTTTCCGCTGAAATCAATGTGACTCCGCTGATTGATGTGTTGCTGGTGCTGCTGATCATCTTTATGGTGATCGTTCCTGTGATGCCTCATGGTTTGAACTCGGCGCTTCCTGCCGCAGATCAGACGGGGAGCGTAAAGAGCGTTGTGGGGGCTGTGATGGTTCGGGTGGAACGGAGCGACGCGGTGGTGCGGTATGTGGTCGATGGCGTCGGGGTCGACAGAGGCGATCTTCAGGTAAAGTTGATGGAGGCGCTGGCGCGGAGACCTGAGAGGCAGATGCTCGTGAGGGCGGATGCGGAGCTGGATTATGGAGTGGTTGCGGGCGTTATCGATGCGGGTGAGGCTGCGGGGGCTGTCGGGATTGGCATTGTCACGCCCGGGAGTGAGACACCCCATTTGCCGGGATTTAAATTAGAATGAAGGCTTGCTGAATAATCTCGTTTTAGCCAATTTAGGACATAGGCCGGTACGGACGCTGCTGAGTGTGCTGGCCATCGCAGTCGAAGTGACGATGATTCTGACGCTGGTCGGAGTCAGCTACGGCACTCTTGATGGAACCGCGGAGCGTGCTCGCGGGGTAGGTGCCGATATTCTGGTTCGGCCGCCGGGGTCTTCGGTGATCGGCCTGAGCTCGGCTCCGATGAGCGACAAGCTGCCGGCGATTCTGATGCAGGAGCCGCATGTAACCTTTGCCATGGGCACGATGGTGCAGCCGCTGTCGGGGTTCGACTCGATGACTGGCTTGAATGTGGACGAGTTCGCGAAGCTGAACGGTGGGTTTCATTATCTGAAAGGCGGACCGCCGGTCAGTGATGACGACATGATCGTGGATGAGTTTTATGCGCAGCAGAAGGGTCTGCATGTCGGCGACACTGTGAACCTGGTGAACCATGACTGGAAGGTGGCGGGGATCTTCGAGGGCGGAAAGCTGGCGCGTATCTGCGTGAAGCTGCCTGTACTGCAGGCGTTGACGGGCAATCCCGGACGGCTGAGCCAGGTCTTTCTCAAAGTAGATGACCCGAGCAAAGCGCAGGCGGTGGTGGATGCGCTGCGAACGAAGTACAAGGGCTATCAGATTTATACGATGGAAGAGTTCACGTCGCTGCTATCGATCAGCAGCGTCTCCCTGCTGAAGAACTTCATCGGCGTAGTGATTGGAGTCTCCGTAGTAGTCGGATTCATCGTCGTGTTTATGGCAATGTATACCGCGGTACTGGAGAGGACGCGGGAGATCGGCATCCTGAAGGCCGTGGGCGGATCGTCGGGCCTGATTCTCAATCTTCTTTTTCGAGAGACGCTGCTGCTGGCATTGATCGGCTCGGCAGTCGGCATTGCGCTGACCTACGTGACGCAGTGGATGATGAAGCACTCCGTGCCTGCGAGCCTGGTGCAGGAGACGGTGTACGGCTGGTGGCCGATCGCCACGGGCATCGCTGTTGCCGGGGCACTCCTAGGGGCGATTGTCCCGGGCATGAAAGCGGTGAAGCAGGACGTTACGGAGGCTCTTTCCTATGAGTGAGCCGGCAATCATCGAAATCAGCGGCCTGACAAAGACCTACCAGGTGGGCGACGTGCCGGTGCATGCTCTGCGCGGCGTCGATCTGCAGATTCAACAGGGAGAGTTTGTCGCGATCATCGGGGCTTCGGGCTCAGGGAAGTCGACCCTGTTTCATGTTCTGGGCGGTCTGACCCCGGCGACCTCGGGCAATGTGAAGATCAAGGGGCGCGATCTGGCGGGCATGACGAACGCGGAGCGCACCGAGCTGCGGAAGACCGCGGTCGGGTTCGTGTTTCAGAAGTACAACCTCCTGCCTACGCTGTCGGCGGAGGACAATATCCGCATCGTGCAGTACATTGGCGGGCGACCGGTGGGGTTCAGCCCGGAGTTTGAAGAGGTCTTGCGGCTTCTGGGAATTGCGGACCGGATGAAGCATAAGCCGCGGGCGCTTTCAGGCGGGCAGCAGCAACGAGTCGCGATTGCCCGTGGAATTGTGAATTCACCGGCAATCCTGCTGGCAGACGAGCCGACGGGCAATCTGGACAGCGAGAATTCCACGGCTGTCCTGAAGCTGATGGGAGACCTGAACCGGCGGCTGGGGCAGACGATTTTGATGATCACGCATGACTCGGACGCGGCGTCTTATGCCGACCGGATTGTCAGGATGCGGGACGGGCGTATTGTCTAGAGTTGCGATCTGCGAGTAGATTGGTGCCGGGCTGAAACCTGCGACGAGGGCCATTCGTCTACGGGGAACGGAAGGTTGTGGTCAAGGCACGGAAAACAAGGTGTTCTAGTCATTTAAGAACGTGTACGATTACAATCGAAGCTAAAGCCGAGAAACTCCGATTCGAAAGCTTCGCCTTTCCAAGCAAGATAAACTCGCGCCCAATTTGAAGGAGACGATTCGCCCAATGAAATTCACCGCACGGATTCCGGTGTCGGCCGCTCTGCTGGCGCTGCTTCTTTTGACTGCAACCGGGTGTAATCGCCTGAAGGCTCGGGACCAGCTGACCAAGGGCGTGCAGGCATTCAAGAACGCACGATACGAAGAGGCTGTGAACCACTTCCAGCAGTCGATTGCGCTTGACCCGAACTACGAAGACGCGAAGCTCTATCTGGCGACCGCGTACTCCTATCAAGTAGTACCAAATCTGGATACGCCGGAGAACCTGGCGATCGCGCAGAAGGCTCTCGACGGCTTTCAGGCTGTTCTCGATAAAAATCCGAGCGACCTTACCGCGTTGAAGCAGATGGCTTCGATCAATCGCAACATCAAGAAATTTGATCTGGCGAAAGAGTACGAGAAGAAGGTCATTGCGATCTCTCCGAACGATCCCGAGGCGTATTACATCGTCGGTTTCGTGGACTGGACGCAGGCCTACAAGAACGCCATCACGATCCTCGCTGCCGATGGATTGACCGACGTGGGCGATGGCAATCCGAAGAAGAGCAAGGGCGCCTGTCAGAAGCTGCAGGCGGCGAATACAGACCTCGTGAACGAAGGATTGCAGTATCTGCATAAAGCGGTCGACCTGAATCCGACATACGACGACGCGATGCAGTACCTGCAGCTGATGTACCGGCGCAAGGCAGACCTGGAGTGCGGCGACGAAAACGCTCGCAAGGCTGACATGGCGCAGGTGGATGAATGGATCCAGAAGGCCATGGGCGCACGCAAGGCCAATGAGCTGAAGAAAGAAAAAGCAACGCAGGGCGGCGTGACGATGCAGTAGTTGTTGCCGCTTTCAAAACCGAGGCCTCCCGCAAATGGGAGGCCTCTTTCGTTGTGTGGCGATTACCTGTGGCTGGGGTAGAATTGCCGCTTGCGATGCTCGATAAAAAAAGTGCTGATTGCGAACCGCGGAGAGATTGCGCTGCGTGTCATTCGCGCCTGCCGCGAGATGGGGCTGGCGACGGTTGCGGTTTACTCCGATGCGGACCGTGGGGCTTTGCATGTGCTGCATGCGGATGAGGCGTACCGGCTGGGGCCTGCGCCGGCGAAGGAGAGCTATCTCCGGGGGGATCTGATCCTCGAGGTAGCGCAGCGTACGGGAGCGGATGCGATCCATCCGGGATATGGGTTCCTGTCTGAGAATGCGGAGTTCGCCGAGGCTTGCGCAGCGGTTAGCGTGACGTTCATCGGGCCTCCGGCGAGCGCGATGCGGGTGCTGGGGTCGAAGACAAAGGCTCGGCAGGCAGCGGATGCGGCGGAGATGCCAAGGGTTCCGGGGAGCGTGCGCGGGCTGGCCGATGTGGCGGATGCCGAGCGCGTCGCTGCGGGGATCGGCTATCCAGTGATGCTGAAGGCGGCGGCGGGCGGCGGCGGCAAGGGCATGCGAGCGGTGACGCGGGCGGAGGATCTGGGTGCGGCGTTTATGGCAGCCTCGAGCGAGGCGGAGCGGAGCTTCGGGTCGGGCGAGGTCTATCTGGAGAAGCTGATCGAGCGGCCGCGGCATATCGAGATTCAGTTGATGGCGGATGAGCATGGGAACTGCGTTTATCTCGGCGAAAGAGAGTGCTCGGTGCAGCGCAGGCACCAGAAGGTGATCGAAGAGGCTCCTTCGGCAGTGGTGGATGAGGAGCTTCGGCAAAGGATGGGCGAGGCTGCGGTGCGGTTCGCGTTGTCGGCGGGGTATGTGAACGCGGGAACGGTTGAGTTTCTGGTCGACGACAAGCAGAACTTCTACTTTCTGGAGATGAACACGCGGCTGCAGGTGGAGCATCCTGTGACGGAGATGGTGACGGGGTTGGATCTGGTGCATCTGCAGCTTCGCGTGGCGATGGGCGAAGAGCTGCCCATCCGGCAGGAGGATGTTCGGCTTCGCGGGCACGCGATTGAGTGCAGGATCTACGCCGAGGATCCCGAGAACAATTTCTTTCCGTCACCGGGCTTGATTACGCGGCTGGTGCAGCCGGGCGGGCCGGGGATTCGGGAGGATTGCGCGGTGTTTGCGGGATGGAGCGTGCCGCTGGACTATGATCCGATGCTGTCGAAGCTGGTGGCGTTTGCGCCGACGCGCGAGTTGGCGATCGACAGAATGCTGCGGGCGTTGGGGGAGCATGTCATCGGAGGGATCAAGACGAATGTCGGGCTGTTCCGGCGGATTCTGACGGACGAGGACTTTCGCGCGGCGCGGATCGATACGGGGTATCTTGAGCGGCTGCTGGCTTCGGGGCCATATCGCGCGGCGGAGACGGTCCCGGAGGAGATTGTCGCGTTGGCTGCCGCGCTGTTTGTGGCTTCTGCGAAGGCTGAGACGGTCGTGACGGCAGATGTTTCCGAGGAGAGCCGATGGGCCGTGGCCGGACGGCGGGAGGGCTTGCGACTGTGACGGTCTGGCTCGAGGTTGACGGAAAGAAGCGCCGGGTGGAGCTGCCTGCGCAGTTGGGGGCTGGTGCAGTTGAGTGCTCAGTCGATGGGCAGGGAGTGCGTGTCGATGCGCGGATGCTGGAGCCGGGGGTGATGTCGCTGTTGGTGGATGGGCGGCAGTATCGGTGCGTGCTGGATGGCGATGGCGTGGTGGTTGGCGGACGCCGGCATGAGTTCGTGGTGGAAGATCCGCGGTCGCTGCAGGGACGGCGTGGGGCTGGCGCGGGGGCGCAGGGTCCGCGGCCGGTGAAGGCTCCGATGCCGGGGAGAGTAGTGCGGCTGCTGGTGGAGGTCGGTGATGTGGTGGCGGAGGGGCAGGGGGTGGTGGTGATCGAGGCGATGAAGATGCAGAACGAGCTGAAGGCTTCGAAGGCGGGGAGAGTGGTGAAGGTCGGGGTAGCGGTTGGGGACACGGTGGGGTCGGGCGATGTGCTGGTGGTGGTGGAGTAGGGTTACCCTCAACCTATCGGCCTCCCTGATTGCCCGGAATTTCCACAGAAATATTTCAAAACAGTGGCATGTTTTTGCCACCACAAAAACACCACACAAATCACCACATTTTACCATCCAAAAACCACAGCTTCACCACAAAAAACCATCACTTTCCGCCCATATTTCCCAAAACTCCCCAAAAAAACCACGTCCCAGAAAAAATTCTGCCGGTCTACTCAAATCGGCGGAGGCGGTTGAAGGTAATGGGTGCGGTTTTCTGAAATCCAAGGCGCTCGTAGAGCTCGATGGCGCGCTGGTTGGCAGCGGCAACGTGGAGGAAGGAGTGGATCCCCGCTGCGGCGTGGAACTGGAGAATGTGACGGAGGAGATGGGCAGCGTAACCCTTGCCGGTGTGGCCGGGGAGGGTGCAGACGGCGCTGATCTCGCGGTAGCCGGGCAGGGCGATGCGCTCGCCAGCCATAGCGGCAAGGGTTCCACCAGCGTGAATCCCGAAGTAGTGGCCAAGGACGTAGGTTCGGGAGCGGAAGAAGCCCGGAAACGCGGCGTCGGTGAGCGCGACCATGGCGGGCGAGTCGGCAGCGGTGAGGGCTGCGATGGGTGGGGCTTCAGCGGCGGGCTTTGGGGCTGGCCCCGAGTGGTGCATCTGCCAGCCTGTGATGCTGCCGCGAAGCTCGAGGCCGGGGGCTTCCGGGAGATAGTCGCCGGTGATGTAGATGGATTCCTGCGGGGCGAGGAGATCGCGGAGAGCGTTGAGCGCAGGGAGGGTGGATTCGGACAGGCCAGCAAAGGGGATGACGTCTGCGGGGTAGCGAAGGGCGAGGCTGGACCCGATGGCGATGGCGGATTGCTCGGTCTGGAGGGCCAGGTAGAAGGGGTTGGAGAAGGGTGGCGGCGTGGCGTCCATAGCGTATTTTTTCATGGCGTGGGCGCATACGGGAAAGAGCGGTTTATCCCCTTCGACACGCTCCAGGTACGCAACGATAAGACAAAAGTGATGAAGAATTGTGTTGGGGGGTATGGTGGGGTCGGGCTACAATCCTCGAACGCGAGAAAAAGTCTGCTGTGGGGACGAAGACGATCTGCGCGAGGAGACGCTTATGAGCGATGCCGTGGTGGTGGAGGGACAGGCTTCTGGGCCCGGGTTGAGCCAGATGGAACGCGTGGTGGATACGTTTATCGCGCCGTCGAAGACGTTCCGGGACATACTGCGGAGCACGAGCTGGTGGCTGCCGTTTGTACTGCTCGTAGTGGTAACGCTCGTGACGAGTGCGGTGGTGGAGAAACAGGTTGGGTGGGGACGGGTGGCTGAGAACCAGATCCACCAGAACCCAAAGCAAGAGGAGGCGATGGCGAGCCTCACGCCGGAGCAAAGAGCCAGCCGAATGCAGGTTACCGCGAATGTCTGGCGCTATTTGAGCTATGGATCGTTTGCCTTCATCCTGTTTTTCGTCGCGATATTCGCGCTGATCTACTGGGCCAGCTTTAACTTTGGCCTGGGGGCAAAGACGACGTTTGGACAGATGTTCGCGGTGTATATGTATGCCTCGCTTCCGAGGCTGCTGACGGGGTTGTTGTCGATTCTGACCCTGTTATTCGGCAACAATGCCGACAGTTACGATGGACGAAATCCGGTTGGGACGAACCTGGCGTACTATATGCCCGATGCAGGCCCGGCGCTGAAGGCGGCTTTGGGCTTTTTCGATGTGATCGGATTGTGGCAACTGGTTTTGCTGGTCATTGGGACGGCCATTGTGGCGAGGGTGTCGACAGGCAAGGCTGCTGCCGTGGTTGTGGGCTGGTGGCTGCTTGGCCTGCTGGTCAGCGTAGGGCTTGCGGCGGCTACGAGCTAGGCGTCAGGGTCACTTTACTTGCAAGGAAAAAATCCCAGAATCTATGCCTGGGATTTTTCGCTTTGAAGTCGAACTTCGGTAGTGTGAGTCATTCGGTCCAGCGTTTGAAGACGAGGGAGCCGTTAGTGCCGCCAAAGCCGAAGGAGTTGGAGAGCGCGTAGTCGATCTTTGCGGCCTGGGGCTTGTTGGGCACGTAGTTGAGGCGGCATTGGGGATCGAGCTCGACGATGTTCATGGTCGGGGGTACGATCTGCTCCTGCAAGGCCATGACGGTGATGCCGGCTTCGAGGCCTCCGGCGCCGCCGAGGAGGTGGCCGGTCATGGATTTTGTGGAGCTGACGAGAAGCTTGTGGTTGAGGGCGCGCTCGCCGAAGACGTTCTCGATAGCCTTGGACTCAAGGGCGTCACCTAGGGGCGTCGAAGTAGCGTGGGCGTTGACGTAGTCGATCTGGTCAGGCGAGATGCCTGCGACTTTGAGTGCATGCTGCATGGAGCGGTAGCAGCCTTCGCCCTCGGGGGCCATGCCGGTCATGTGGAAGGCATCGGCGGAGAGGCCGTAGCCGATGATCTCGGCGAGGATCTTTGCGCCGCGGGCCTTGGCGAATTCGAGTTCTTCGAGGATGAGGATGCCTGCGCCTTCGCCGACGACGAAGCCATCACGATCCTTGTCGAAGGGACGAGAGGCGTGGGTGGGGTCGTCGTTGCGGGTTGAGAGGGCGCGCATCGAGGCGAAACCTGCGACTCCCAGCGGCGTGATGGAAGCTTCGGTGCCACCGGCGATCATGGCGTCGGCGTCGCCGCGCTGGATGATGCGGAAGGCGTCGCCGATCGAGTGGGCGCTGGTGGTGCAGGCGGTTGCTGTGGCCTCGTTGGGGCCACGGGCGCCGTACTTGATGGAGACGTGTCCGGCGGCGAGGTTGATGATGGCGCCGGGGATGAAGAAGGGCGACACTTTGCGGGGGCCGCCGTTGAGCAGGTTGATGTGCTCACGCTCGATGACGTCGAAGCCGCCGATCCCGGAGCCGATGTGAACGCCGACGCGGTCGCTGTTCTCCGGCGTGACTTGAAGGCCGGAGTGAGCCATAGCCTCGGCGGAGGCGGCAAGGGCGAAGTGGATGAAGCGGCCCATCTTGCGAGCCTCTTTTTTGTCAACGAAGAGGAGCGGGTCGAAGTCTTTGACCTCGGCGGCGAAGCGGACGGGATGACCGGTGAGATCGAAGGCTTTGATCTCAGCCATACCGCTTTTTCCAGCCAGCAGACCGTGCCATACCTCAGAGGTGGTTTTGCCGACCCCGCAGAGTAGCCCGAGGCCGGTTACGACGACGCGACGTTCCATTTTTTATTTTGCCGCCTTCTGGTTCTTTTCGATGTAATCGACGGCGTCTTTGACGGTTTTAATCTTTTCGGCGTCTTCGTCCGGGATCTGGATGTCGAAGGCCTCTTCAAACTGCATGACGAGTTCGACGACGTCGAGGGAGTCGGCACCGAGATCTTCCTGGAAGCTTGCGCCGGGTGTGACTTCAGCTTCATCCACCTGAAGTTGCTCGACAATAATCTGTTTGACCTTCTCGTCTACTGCTGCCATTTCGTTCTCCTGTTTGCGTCTGGAATCAGAGCCTTAGTTTGTGCGCGGTCTCGCCCACACCATTTTCAAGCATACTGACGGCCTAGGTGAGTGTAAAGCAAAGCGTGGCGGTCGGGTGGAGAGGCTATTTTACTCTTCGTCGCTCGAGGCGGCGAGAAGCGGCGCTACCGATGAGATGTCATCGAATCCGATGAGGTTGGAGATGGGTGCCCCGGCGTCGAGATTTGCCGGGTTGGAGACGTTTTTCAACGCCTTGTTGATCGCGCGGGTACGAACGCCGAGCTTCTGGATGGTGTTCTGCACGGTGCCGACCTGGTCCTCGACCTTCTGCATGAGGCCGCCGTAGGTTTCGAATTCCTTTTTCGCGCTGGAAAGGACGCGCCACACCTCGTCGCCCTTTTTCTGGATGGCGAGCGTGTGGAACCCCATCTGGAAGCTGGTGAGGATGGCCATGAAGGTGGACGGGCCGGCGATGGTGACGCGGCACTGCTGTTGAATTTCGGATTGGAGGCCAGGGCGGCGCACGACCTCAGCGTAGAGGGCTTCGGTGGGAAGAAACATAATGGCGTGCGGCATGGTGGTGGGCGGGTCGATGTACTTGTCGCAGATGCGCTTGCCCTCGGCGCGGATGGTCTTCTCGAAGGATTTTCCGGCAGAGGCGATCTCGTCGGGGTTGCCGGTCTCGTAGGCGTGTTCGAGGCGTTCCCAGTCTTCCTTTGGGAATTTGGCGTCGATGGCCAGGAGGGTGTGGCTGCCAGCGTCGCCATTGGGGAATTTGAGGGCGTACTCGACCGATTCCAGAGTGTTGGGTTTGATGCGGGCGTTTTTGATGTACTGCTCAGGGGAGAACATCTGCTCGAGTTGTTGGCCGAGCTGGAATTCGCCGACAACGCCGCGGGATTTGACGTTGGAGAGGACCTTCTTGAGGTCGCCGACGCCGGTGGCGAGCTCTTTCATCTCGCCGAGACCCTTCTGTACCTCGCCAAGGTGCGTAGTGACCTGGCCGAAGGATTCAGTCAGGCGGGTCTGGAGGGTGGCGTGGAGTTTTTCGTCGACGGTGACGCGCATCTGCTCGAGCTTGGCGGCGTTGTCCTCATTGAGTTTGGTGAGGCGGTCTTCAACGGTGAAGCGAAGTTTTTCCTGCTGGGTATTGGCCTCGCCGGAGAGCTCGTTGAGGCGGCTGTGGAGGGCTTCTCGGGCTTCGAGCTGATTGCGGTTGGCTTCGGCGATGAAATAAGAGAGGCGCTGCTCGATGGATTCGAGGTTGCGCTGGACGGCGGTGCGGAGAGTCTCGTCGGAGGCCTTGTTATCGGAGCGGAAGGAGTCGAGGCCGGTGTTGAGGAGTTTGCTGAGCTCGGCGATGTTAGCGGTGATCTCGGTGCGGAGGGTGGTGAAGTCGGTGGCGGCGGAGTCGCGGGTGCGGCGGGCTTCGGCGGCGTTGTCAGTTCGGAGCTGGGCGAGCTCGCTGCGGAGATGGTGGTCGAGGGCCTCGGAGCGGGCGTCGAGGCGGGTGAGCTGCGCGGGGAGGGTGTCGGCGAGCTGGGCGAGGTGTGCGTCGGGCTTCGGAGCAGGGGATTTGCGGACGAGAAGGAAGACGAGGGCTACGAGAATGACGATCTGGAGGATAAGGATGGGGGGTAACATTTCGGCTTTCCTTCGCCCCTCAGAATAGCACCTGCCTGGCTGGAGGTTGTGAATTTCCTGTGTGGCTGGAAGGGTTTTCGAAATATGTTGAACTTGTTCAAAAATATCTTGCACCTAATGATAAGCGGGTTTATCTTATTAGTTGAACGTGTTCAAAATATTTAAAAAGGGAGTTGGATATGATCGTTGCGAGCTGCTACTTCAGTTATCTGGCCATTAGTATTGCGCTTACCGTTTGGGTGGCGCGTACTCTGCATAAGAACGGGCGTGTGTTTCTGGTGGACGCGTTTCATGGCAATGAGGCGCTGGCGGATTCGGTGAACCAGCTTCTGGTGGTGGGGTTTTATCTGATTAATGTGGGTTACATTGCATTGGCTCTGAAGACCTCGAACCCGCTTGAGAATGTGCGGCAGGTGATTGAGCTGGAGAGTGTGAAGATTGGAGTAGTGCTGCTGATTCTTGGCGCGATGCACTTCTTCAATATTCTTATCTTTGCGAGGATGCGGAGCCGGTCGACGGGCGGGTACCCACCTGCTACGCCGCGGATTGCCTGAGCTGATGATGAAGAAGAAAAAGTCGGAGGAGACCCGGGAGCGAATTCTTGAGGCTGCGCTGCGCGTGTTCGGAGAGCGCGGCTTCGAGAACGCTACGATGCGGGAGATTGCGAAGGAGGCCGAGGTTGCGGTGGGCGCGGCCTACTACTACTTCGAGTCGAAGGACGCGATTGTGATGGCGTTCTACGAACGATCGCAGGAGGAGATGCGACCGCGAATCGAGGCGCTGCTGGATAAGAGCAGGACGCTGGAGACGCGGCTGCGGGCAATTATTTCGACGAAGTTTGAATGCTTTGGGCCGAACCGGAAGCTGCTGGGGGCGCTGTCGGCTCATGCGAACCCCGAGCATCCGCTGTCGCCGTTCAGCCAGGAGACGGCGGCGATTCGGGAGCAGGATCTGAGTTTTTTCGAGCGGGCGGTAGTGGAGTCGGAGGTGAAGCTGCCGGGGAATATCCGGCCGTATCTGCCGCGGCTGCTGTGGATGTACCAGATGGGGCTGATTCTGTTCTGGGTCTATGACCGCAGTGAGGAGCAGGCGAGGACGATGCTGCTTTATGAAAAGACGTTAAAGATGTTGGTGGTGACGTTGAAGATTGCGGGGGTTCCACTGCTGCGGCCGCTGCACAGACTGGCAGCGGAGTTGCTGGCGGTGGTCTACGGGGATAGCTGAATCTTTGTCGGTGCAGTCATGCGTTCTTCGAGGACGGGCGTGCATCCAAGGGATGGAAGCTGACATATAGCGGTTCTGGAGGATGGTTATGGCGAAGGTTGGGAAAGATCAGGATTTCGATTCATTTTTCAGCAAGGTCGGGCCGGACGCGACATCGACGTTTGATAACTCGGTGGGGGATTCGACCGAGTTTGCGAACAGCGAAGCGACCGATACGGCCACATTCGTTGCGGGCGACGGGGAGTCGGCACTGGAAGAGGAAGATGATGATCTCGCTGTCGAGGAAGAGGACGACGAAGATGACGAAGAGGAGGATGTTGACGATGAGGCGGCGTTAAACGAGTAATGATTTAAGTTGAAGTGCCTGAGGCAAGGATGCGGTCGGCGATGGCGGCAGCTTCTACAGTCGCGCGGACGTCGTGGACGCGGAGGATGTGGGCTCCGGCGAGGATGCCGGCGACGTTGGCTGCGTTGGTGGCGTGGAGGCGGTCGTCCATGGTGGGTGGTTCACCTTGAAGGACGGTCGCGAGCGCAGCAGTGTGGGTGAGGGTGTTGGCGAGGAAGCGTTTGCGCGAGGCTCCGATGAGGATGGGAAGGTGGAGTTCGCGGAGGTCTTCGAGATGCGCGAGGATGGGGTAATTTTCGTCGAGGCGTTTCCCGAAGCCGAGGCCTGGATCGAGCACGATTTTCTCTTTCGCAATGTCCGTCGAGGTAGTTGCTGCGAGGCGTTCTTTAAGCTCTGTGGCGATGAGTGGAAGGACTTCGTCAGGCGCTAGTGACGGGAGTGTGGGCCAGTCCTGGGGGCGGCCTCGGGTATGCATGAGGATGGTGCCGCAGCGGAGTTCGGCACAGGTTGCGGACATGGTTAGGTCCCAGAGATGGCCGCTGACGTCGTTGACGATCTCGGCTCCGGCCTCGATGGCGCGGCGGGCTGTGGAGGCGTGGTAGGTATCGATGGAGAGGATGGTCTGAGGACGTTGTTGAAGCAGAGACTCGATGACGGGAAGGACTCGGGCCTGTTCTTCTTCCGGGGTAAGCGGGGTGGCGTTCGGACGGGTGGATTCGCCGCCGAGATCGAGGATGTCGGCGCCCTCATCGAGCATCATGAGGGCTTGCGTGACGGCACGTTCGGGGGCGTGCTGGGGAGAATAGTAGAGGCCGCCGTCGGAGAAGGAGTCGGGCGTGACGTTGAGGACGCCCATGATGAGGGTTCGGCGACCGAGCGGGAGTGTGCGGGTGCGGAGTTGCCAGTCGTGATGAGTGCGCGGGGCGAAGGGCATGGTGGAATTTTATGCTGGTTGCTGGTTGTTCGTTGACGGTTGGTGGGTGCTAGACTGCGCGCATGGTGCGGTTGTTTGCCCGGTTGGCGATTTGTGCGATGTTTGCTGCGTCCGGATTAGTGCCGGTTTTGGCGCAGGATAAGAACGTTGGGTGCGATGGCACTGCCGTGTCGAAAGCTGGCAGCGGCAGACCTTGCACCGAGCTGGCCAGGACGATTGCCGGATTGCTGAGCGGGTCGGGGGTGGCGCGGGATCATTGGGGAATCGCGGTGACGGCGATGGATGGTGCGCCGATCTATTCGCTAAATGAAGCTCAGCTTTTTCAGCCGGCGAGCAATGCGAAGTTGTTTACGACTGCGGCGGCGATGGCTTTGCTGGGCCCGGATAGGACGTTTGAGACGAAGATTGTGGCTCGTGGTGTGATGGATGGTACATCGGCATTGAAGGGCGACCTGGTGCTAGTGGGTGGCGGGGATGCGAATCTTTCGGGGCGGGAGATTCCCTATGTGGCTCCTGCGTTGAAGCCGAAGGCGGAGAAGGGTGCTCCGCCTGTGCCGGAGGTCGATCCGCTGCGGTATCTCGCGACGATGGCTGATCAGGTGGCGGCGACGGGGTTGAAGGTGGTGAATGGCGATGTCGTGGGGGATGACACGCTGTTTCCGTGGGAGCCGTATCCGCAGGACTGGTCGATTGACGATGCGGTTTGGGGATATGGAGCGCCGGTGTCGGCGTTGACGATCAATGACAACCAGATCAAGGTGACGGTGTCGCCGGGAACTGCGGCAGGGGAGCCTGCGACGGTGGTGGTGGATCCTGCAGTTCCTTTGTACTACACGCTGGATGGGTCGGTGACGACGGGCGAGAAGAAGAGCGGCAGCCATGTGCAGATGGAGCGTGCATTGGGGTCGAAGGTGCTGCGGGTGTATGGGTCGATCGCAGTGGATTCGCAGCCGGATGAGGAAGAAGTCGCGATTCATGATCCGGCGGAGTACGCGGCAATGGCGCTGAAGGAATTGCTCGAGGCGCGTGGGGTTGTGGTGACGGGGAAGGCGCGGACCGCCCATGTGCCGCTGGTCGAGACGAAAGACTTTTCGAAGCAGGTCAGTGAACCGGTCCCTTCTATTGTCTTCGATAAGCCAACCGGATGTTCTGTGGTTGCAGATGGGCCGCGCGTGCCGATACAGGAGATTGTGTTGGCCTCGCATCGTTCCTCGCCGCTCGGAGAGGATATCGTGGTGACGAACAAGGTCAGCCAGAATCTGCATGCCGAGATTCTGCTCCGGCAGTTGGGGCCACTCTCTCCGTCGTCATTTTGCAAGGGAACAATTGTGGGTGGGGCGCAGGTGGTACGGACGTATCTGACGACACGAGTGGGAATTGATAAAGACGATTTTATTTTCTTCGATGGGTCGGGATTGAGTGGGCACGACTTAGTGACCCCGCGGGCTACGGCGCGGTTGCTGCAGTATGCGTCGGCACAGCTGTGGTTCGCGCAGTGGAAGGCGAGTTTGCCAGTGGGTGGTGAGGATGGGTCGCTGGTGTCGCGGTTTGGAAAGGCTCCGCTGAAGGACCATGTGTTTGCGAAGACGGGGACGCTGGGCGAGGCGCGGGCTTTGAGCGGGTATCTGGAGTGCGCGAGTGGGCGAACGGTGATCTTTTCGATCATGGTGGGAAACCATCTGCCGGGAACGAGTGATGATCGTGAAGTGATGGACAAGATTGTGGCTGCGATTGCCGCGGCGAATTGAAAACGAGGACTGGCGAATCGGGCCAGGCGTGTTGGCTGGGATGCGAGAATAGTTGAGTGAGGACAATCAAAGTTTTGTGGATGGGTTTGGGGGTGGGGCTGTTGGCCGGATGCAAAACGCTGCCGCCGCCAACACCACTAGGGCAGCTGAATGCGCAGCAGATGCAGGGCCACGCGGTGTTTCAGGCGCACTGCGCGGTGTGCCACTACGATCGCGTAGACAAGCCACTGCATGGGCCTCCGATGCTGGGTGTGTTCAAGCGGCCTGCGCTGCCGAGCGGGGCTCCGGCGAACGATGAGCGCGTCACGGCGACGATTCTGCATGGCCATGGCCTGATGCCGGCGCAGGGGAATACGATGAACCAGCAGGATATCGACGACCTGCTGGCGTATCTGCACACGTTATGAGCGAGACGGACGGGACTCAGAGAGACGAAGTAAAGCGGCTTCAGGCGCGGGCGCATGGGATGCTGCCGGGAGTGGCGGGCATCTGCATGTTCATGCTGGTGCTGACGCTGATTAACGCGTTCGCGGCGCTGCAGGGGAAGTTTGGCGATGGGCGCGGGAAGTATGGAGTGCTCGCGCTGTGCACGTTGCTGGCGGCGGGAGTGTTCGGATTGCTGCGGCTGCGGCGGTGGGGTTGGGCACTGGTGCTGGCGGGGTGTCTGACGCTGTCGCTGGGAAATCTGGTTGTATTTCAGAAGACGCATGCCGCGCCGTTCCTGGTGCAGGGATTGTTTGCGCTGGTGTTTTTTCTTTACCTGGTGCGGACTGAGGTGAGGGACCGGCTGCGATGAGCTGGTGGCTACGCCATATCGGCTGGTGGCCGCCGCTTCTGGGGACGGGTATCAGGGTGGCACGGCTGGATAAGGATTTGCGTGCGATTGACGTCGAGATGCGGCTGCGCGGATGGAACAAAAACGTGATGGGAGTGCATTTTGGCGGGTCGCTGTTTGCGATGACGGATCCGTTTTACATGGCGATGCTCGGAGTGAACCTTGGCCCCGAGTACGTGGTGTGGGACAAGGCGGCTTCGATACGGTACAAGAAGCCTGGTGTGGGGCGGGTGCGAGCGGAGTTTCGACTGAGTGAGGAGAGGTTGCAGGAGATTCGCACGACGGTGGAGCGGGATGGGCGCTACGATGCGCGGTTTGTGGTTGAGGTGAAGGACGATGAGGGTGGAGTGGTTGCGGAGGTAGAGAGGGTGATCTACTGCGCAAAGAAGAGCGTGCACCAGGCGCGACTGGCGGCGCGGGCGGGCACAGCTTAGGGTTTCGATACAATGGAAGAGATGACTCCACCGGTTGCATCGCCCGTTTCCCGGCCCGCTGAGGAGCTGGTCCAGATCGATCTGTCGCCGAGGAAGCCTGCGCCGAAGCCGGTGTGGCTGAAGGCGAAGGCCCCGATGGGCGAGACCTTTCACAACCTGAAGAAGATGGCGCGGGAGTTGAAGCTGCATACCGTGTGTGAGAGCGCGCAGTGCCCGAACATCGGTGAATGCTGGAACCAGAAGGCCGCAACCTTCATGATGCTCGGGAATCTATGCACTCGGCGGTGTGGATTTTGCGCGGTGCCAAAGGGCAAGCCCGAGCCGATTGATTTCGATGAGCCGAGGCGTGTGGCGTTTGCGGTGGCGCAGCTTGGTTTGAACCATGCTGTGATTACGAGCGTGAACCGCGATGACGACAATCTAGGTGCGGCGCAGGCATTCGTAAATGTGGTCGAGGAGATTCGGCTGCAGGCGGCGGGATGCAGAGTGGAAATTCTAACGCCGGATTTTCAAGGCGTAGAAGAGGCGCTGCGAATGGTGGTTGCAGTGCGGCCGGAGATTCTGAACCACAATATCGAGACAGTTCCGCGGCTGTATCGGGTGGCGAAGTCCGGCGGCCGGTATGAACGGTCTTTGGAGTTTTTGCGGAAGTCCAAGGAGATTGCGGCGGAGATGTTCCACGACCGCGACGGCGACCAGATTGTTACGAAGACGGGCATCATCGTCGGGATGGGCGAAGAGATGCACGAGCTGCTGAGCGTCTTCCGCGACCTGGCCGACCGCAAGGTGGACATTCTGACGATTGGGCAATATCTGCGGCCTTCGCGAGACCATCTGCCGATGACGCGGTACTACACGCCGGATGAATTCGCGTTCCTGAAGCATGAGGCGCTGGGGATGGGCTTTAAGCATGTGGAGAGCGGGCCGCTGGTGCGGAGCAGCTATCATGCGCAGGAGCAGGCGGAGTCGACTGGGTTGGCGTAAGAGAGGCAGTTATGGATGTCCGTTATCCCGTAATGCCAAAGGAGGAGTCGCGTAAGGTGAGGCGCGCGATTCGCAAAGTATTTGTCGAAGTGTGGGACCCAATCCGGGTCATGGATGATCCTGAGTGGCCTCGTGATGAGTACGACGGCTACGTTGGTCCTGTCTTTGAACTACTCGTCACCGGCGGCGGCGACAAAGAGATTATCCAATATCTTGAATGGGCGGTGGGTCGGATGGGTATGGATGGCAGCAAAGCGAGCCTGAATACTGTAGTTAAAGCTTTGCGTGCAATCGAGTGGAATGTTCAATCGCGAACGCCACGCTCATCTTGTTCGCCTCGCCGCCATCACCGCCCACCACCGCATCTTCCCTGCGCAGCAGAATGGAACCGCGTGTAGTTCTCTGCATGATCCTCCACGCCCGCCGCCAAAACCTCGCCGCCGTAAACCTTCGCCGCCAGCTCCGGAGCAATCCCCGCCGCATCCCGCAAACCCGCCGCCATCACATGCTTCACACTCCCTGCCGTGTCGTAAAACGGCAACCACCTCCCACTCCGGATGAGCCGCCAGAAATCTCCGGCACTGCGACAGAGCCACCGGATGCGACATCACTCTCCGCACCTCCTCCAGCTTCACTCCCGGCATCGCAATCACGTTATGCCGAATCCGCAGCAGGCTCTCACGCTCAATCCGCACCGGCAGCTCCAGCAGCAGATCGTAGTGCTCCGCAACCGAGGCCATGCAGGCTGTTCTCAATCGGCAGCACGGCGCCATCCACCTCGCCCGCAACCACCTTCGCCATCACCTGCGCCGAAACCGTGCAAGCGATGATCTCCAGCCCCGTTTGGTTGCCCAGCATCTCCGCCGCTGCCATATGGCTGTTCGAACCCAGCTCTCCTTGAATCGCTATCTTCAAACAAACTCTCCAATCCCTTGCGATTTCACATCTGCTGGCAACCCCAACCCATAACGGGGCACCTTATGACACGACGGGCCACTGCCCCGATATCGTTGCGAACGGCAATGATAAATCTTCGACCCCACTTGGAGGGCGTCAAAATGCTTTGGACAATCTTCGTAGTTCTTCTCATTCTATGGTTGCTTGGATTCGTCGGATTCCATGTCCTCGGAGCCTACATCCACATCCTGCTCTTGATCGCTCTCGTCGTCCTTGTCTTTCAACTGTTGTCGGGAAGACGTGCAATCTGAAATCCAACCCAAACAGCCCTCCCCCATAACCCTCAACGGAGTAATCGCTATGAACACCGAAAAAGTAGAAGGTAAATTCGATCAGGTCGCAGGCAAGATTAAACAGAGCGTCGGCGAAGCCGTCGGCAATCAGAAATTGGCCAACTCCGGCGCAGTCGATCAGATCAAAGGCGTCGCGAAGGAAACCTGGGGCAATGCTAAAGACACCGCCGCCGTCGTTCGCGACGACAACGCTGCCAGAACCGCAGCCGAACGCGACGATCTCAAGTATCGCGCAGAGACCTCAGCGCATAACCTGCGCGAAAAGATCGTCGACTCCGCACATAACCTGAAAGAGACAGTCAACGAAAAGCTCGATGACATCAAGCGCGATCATCGCGGCTGATCCATCCGCTCATTCGCATCCAGACAATTGCCCTCCCTGCACAGAAGACCCGCCATCCCACCGGCGGGTCTTTTCTATCTCCGCATCAGAACATCCGCCGCAACAAACCCGAAAAACACCACCGAGATCACGCCATTCAGCGTAAAGAACGCCGCATTCATCCGCCGCATATCCTTAGGCGAAATAATCGAGTGCTCATACAGCAGCAGCAGCGCGACCAGTCCCACCCCCAGCATTGCCACCTTCCCCAGCCCGAACAGCACCACCAGCCAGCACAGCAGAGCCAGCATCCCCACATGCATCGCCCGAGCAATCCAGAACGCCGCATTCAGCCCAAACGCCTGCGGCACGCTGTTCAACCCAACCTTGCGATCATGCTCAAAATCCTGGCACGCATACAACATATCGAATCCGCCCACCCACAGCAACACCGCCAGCGTCAGCACCACAATCCGCCAGTCGAGCGATCCCTTCACCCGCAATCCACGCCGCCGTCGGAGCAATCCCCAGCGCAAGCCCCAGCACCAGGTGTGACCATCGCGTCACCCGCTTCATGTAGCTATAAACCAGCACCACGCCCAATGCCACAGGAGCAAGCTCCAGCGTCAGCCGGTTCAGCATCGCCGCTCCCAGGACAAACACCGCCACCGACGCCAGCACAAACCCCGCCCACAAACCCGCTGCTCAACACGCCCCGCCGCAGAGCCCGCCATCGCCGTCCGAGGATTCGCCGCATCGATCCGCGCATCCACCAGCCGGTTGAACGCCATCGCCGCCGACCGCGCCGCCACCATGCACACCACAATCCAGCCCAGCACTCGCAGCGCAGGCCATCCGCCCGCAGCCAGCACCGCGCCCGTCAATGCAAACGGCAGCGCAAACACCGAGTGCTCCCACTTAATCATCTCCAGCGTTACCGCCGTACTCTTCCAGAACGTGGTCATATCCTCATCTTAAAAGAATTAGGGCCGCGTCAGCGTCACCAGCGCGGCCCATATTTACAAAAACCAGCTTATTTCGATGGCTTTTCCGCCGTATCGCCGACAACCTCAAGATTGTTGGTCACCTTGAAGACCCCGGCAACGCTGTTCGCCCGAATATTCGCAACATCTTTATCCGCCTGCGAATCCACCACGCCTGTCAGCGTCACATTGCCGTTCACCACCGTAATCCGGATCGGCTTCGCCGGATCAATCGCATACTTGTTCAGCTGCGGATACCCATAAATCGCCCGGGCCTCCGCCAGCCGGATACGGTCATCCATCGGAGAAAGCGGCGCCACCTCGATATTGTCGATCACATCCTTCACGCCTGGATAATTCGCCACCAGGCTGATCGCCGAATCCTTATCTGAAGGCCCATAAGCCGTCCCGCCCAGGGTCACCGTGCCGTTTTCCACGCCGATCGTAAACGCATTGAACGCCGTCGTCCCATATCCAACCCGGTCGTACGCCAGCTTCTCCGACAGCTTATTCCTCAGCGTCATATCATCGACCGTCGGCCCCGCAACCTGGATCATGTTCTCCACGCCCCTAACATCTTTGCGATGGTGAGCCCGGTTATCCGCGTCCTGCTTCGCGCTGTACAGGTCGACCGTTCCCGTCAGCAGCACCACACCGTTATGCACCGTAGCCTTCACATCCTTGAAGCGCTTATTGTCCAGCGCCTTCATCACATCGGCCTGAATCTGAGCATCGCTCTGATCCTGCGACCAACCTCTCCCCATCCCGACAACCATCAACACCGCAGCCAGCACCAATAAAGCGACCGTCGCACACCAGCTTTTCCGTTCATCGTTCCTCCAGAAGTTATCTGCAAATTCAGTCACAACCCGACCCGCAGATCACAATCCCTTCGATGCAGCTTCTACCCCGCGGAGCGGCCTAACGATACCGCTTCCCGCAGCTTATAAACAACACTGAACACGCCCGATTCGTCGCGCGTCACCACGATCGAATTATCGTGGTTCAGATCGTACTGCACCTGGATCAGCTGCTGCGCCGACGTATTCACATTGGTCGCAAACGTCGCCGTAATCTGGCGCGAAAGCTGTTGCTGCACCGTAATCCTCGCCGAAGATTGCCCCAGCGTTCCCACAAACGCCGGATCGATCTTCACGCTGCCCACCCCAAACAGCTTCTCCACCCGATTGCTCACCGTCGCATTCCAAAGCCCCGCCCAGCAACGCGCTCGTCGTCGGATCGGTTCCCTGCTGCACCTGCCGCTCCTGGTAAAGCTGTGCCTCTTCCTGCGTGCGCCCCAGCGCCAGCAGCGCAAACACATCCGTCTCGCTCAGCGGCGGCTCCGACCGGTACGTCGGCTTCAGGTTCGTCGAAGTCCCATGCAGCCCAATCGTAATATCGTAGTTCTCCACCTGCGCCGTCGCATCCAGATCGATGATCGGATCGATCCGCACCGGGTTCGTAAAATAAATCTCTCCACGTTGCAGTTGATACTTCGTCCCCGCAAACGTCGCGCTCCCATCATTAATCTCAATCCGCCCCCAGCACCGAAGGCACCGCCGCCGTCCCCCGAATCGTCAGATCCACCGACCCCGCCAGCTTCGCATACGAGTTCTGAAAATCCAGCTGCGGCGCGCTCGTCACCCGCACATCCAGCCGCACTTTATTCGCAGCCGAATTCGGATCAGGCGGCGCACTTACGCCTCCCGGAGACCCGAACGCCGCAAAATCCACATCCTGCCCAATCCCGAACCGCGTCATCAGAATCGTCCCCGCTCAGCAGCGCGCTCTGGGTTCCTCCCTGCAGCTTCAGATTCGCATTTGCCGTCGCGCTCAATCCATACAGCCGCACCCGCACCACATCGCCAGTTGCCGTCAGATCCGCATAGATGCCATTCCTATAGCGAATCGACCCGCCAAGCTTCAGCGTCCCCGCCGCCTGTCGTCGCCGTCAGGCTCTGCACCTGCAGACGGTCATCGTTGAACACCAGCGTCCCGTTCATATTGCTCAACCCATTCGGAATTCCATCCAGCGCCACATTCACCTTGTCGAACTGCACCTTCCCCGTCAGCGACGGATTCGTCACCCCGCCCCCCCCGCCGCCACCGTAAACTCCAGCTTCCCGCTCGACAGAATGTCCGAGTCGAATGTGTGCAGCAGCGTCATGCTCACGCTTCCCGTCGCCTGAACATCCAGCTTGCCGCCCTTCGGATCGGTCACTCCCAGCACCTGCGCCGTCCCGCTCGCGTGCATATCCGTATCCTGCCCCGTGATGTGTACCTGCTCCAGCGTCGCCACCCCCATCGCGCAAGCCAATCCGCAGCGGCTCGGCCGCCTTCAACTCAATCCCCTGCAGCTTCACATCCACCTGGCTGAACGCCGCCTCCCCACTCAGCTCCTTCGGCGTCTTCAGTGGTCCGCTCACCGTCGCGACAACCGTCAATGAGCGATTGCGCCTTCATACTCTGCGATCCGAACATCGCCAGTGGCTTCCCGATATCAAATCCCGCAACGGTCACCTTCGCCTGCAGCGGATAATCTCCCGTTAGCCCTGCCTGTCCCGTCGCATCCACCTTCGCGCCCACCAGCATCGAGTTCGCCGTGAAGTACAACCGTCGACCCGTCACTATGCGCCTCCGCCGTAGCCTCGCCAATGCCTTGTCCCTGGTACGTAACCCCCGCAAGCTTCACATTCGCCTTTAACCCCCGGCTGATTCATCGTTCCATTCGCATCCGCAACCACGCTCAAAACCCCATCAAACTCCGTCCTTCGCCCGCTGCATCGTCTCAAACTTCGACAACTGAATATCGTGCCCTTCCAGGTGCGCATGCAGGTGTTCATTCCCCCAGTCATACCCGCCATTTCCGGCAACCTGAACACCATGCGCCCGCAAAACTACCCTGCTTGCCTCGATATCTTTCTCGTGCACCGTCAGCTCCGCCACAGCCGACTCATACGGCTCGTCATACGCCACGCCATTCGTCAACGAAACGTGGCCGCTGCCGCTCAGACCGTTCAGCGTCCCCGAGGCATGCGCATTTACCGTCATCATGCCCGTCACAGGAATGTTCCCCTGCTGCCCGATGATCTGCAGCACATCCGCCACCTGCGCGTTGGCCAGTTGCATCTGCGCGTCCATCGCCATCCCGCTGTCCCATACATACGTCGCCACCCCCACGTCGCGACAACCACCTTCCGCGGCTCGATCTTTCCCACGACATTCAGCACTGCACTCCCACGCTTGATCGTCGAGCTCGCCAACGCCACACCCGAATCCGGCGAATACTCCCCGTCCGCCACCACCGAATCGAGCAGAACATCCGTCGTATCCAGCGCGAACTCCGCATTCTCCGCCTGCAGATGCCCCTTCACATCCAGGTTCGCAATCCTTCCCTTCGCCATCCCGTTGAACTGCATCGCCCCATGCAGCGTCACCGGAATCGCCGCCGACCCACGCTTCCCATTCCCCCTCCAGGTCCAGCGTCGTCAGCAGCTGATTGAACTCCGAAAGATCCCGCACCGTCAGGTCCACCCGCATATCCGTCAGCGGATCCCCCATATTCACGCCAAGAATCCCCGAAGCCTCAAAGTTCGTCCCCGGCATCTGCAGCACCACCCGCTGAATCCGAACCGTCTCATTCCTCCCGCTGTAGTGCGCCAGCGCCTGCCCCGTCACCGGAACATCATTCAACGCGCCCTTCCGCTTCACGCCTGTCGAATCAAATCTAAGATCACCGTCCACTTCCACTGTCTCGTCGATGGTCTTCGCCGGGCCGCCCCACTCCACCTTCACCGGCCCGCTTACCGCTGTATCGAACCCCCAGGTCCCCATAGTTCTCCGGAGCCGTCACATCCATAATCGTTCGCAGCGGAATCCGGTTTACCGTCGCCGTCAGATAAGCATGCGCCGGCTGCACCGGTGGCACCTTCACCGCGTTCTCATCAATCGGAGCCTTCGCTCCAATCGTCGTCGCTGCTTTATTCGTCGTCGTCACCGCGGCCTTCGTCGTAGCCGAAGTCGCTGCAATGTCCTGTGGCGGAGCCTCGCCCAGCCAGTTCGCAATCCGCAAAACTCCCGTTGCGCTTTCCGCCGCCCGGCAGATATCCCGTCAACGCCGTCAGCAGCAACTCCGTCGGCGTCACATGCAGCGTCGCGCTTCCGTCTATATCGTGCAGCCGCACATTTACATCCCGGTACGAAGCCTTATAGACTTTCGCCGTCCCCCACCACCAGGTAGCCCGCCACACAATCCGGATCGGGCGGCAGCGGATTCGGCGGCTTAGCCGTCTCCCCCGGATGACTTCGTCGCCAGAACGGCGGATGCTTCTGCGCCACCGTCGGCGGAGTCGTGCAGTTATGCGCCTTCACATCCAGCGCCACAGGACCCCGCGGTCAATCCCTCCACATCCGCCAGCATCGAAAGCTGTTTCAGGTCCACCGACCCCTTCACCGCCGCCTGCCACTCCGGCTTCGCAAAGTGCTTCAGTCCCCCCGTAGCGTCCAGCTTCAGGCTCTGCCCGCTCGTAAACTCCAGCTTCGTCACATCAACCGCATCCCGGCCCAGCTCCCCCGCCAGATGCAGCGCCGACTGCGCCTCCACCCTCTTCCCGATCTTCGTTCGCAGGTCCTTCAGATCGACCGTCATGCCATATCGGTCCGTCTCCTCGATGTAGTGAACCTCCGCGCCCAGGTCCCGCGCCGCCAGATCAAACGGAATCGCCCGATCATTAATCAGCGCCACGCCGTTTGAGAGCACCACCTCCTGCGCCTTTAGATCCAGCAGCGTATCCATCACCGGCGTCTCGCTCTTCTTCTTGTGCTTCGGCTCCGGCTGATTCGTCTTCCCATCCTTATCCACAATCAGGTGAAACTGCGGATGCTCCACTCCGAGATAGCTCAGCTGTATGTGCGGTGCGATCCCCTCCTCGGGGATATACGAAAGCAAATGCAGCAACCTTAACCGGAGATCGATCTTATCCACCGAAAGATACGGAGCCTCACCCGGCCCCTCCAGCCCATGTATCACCAGCCCATCCGCCTCAACCGCAAGATGCCGCAGGCTGAAGCTGACCTTCTTCAGCTCCACGCGTCCGCCCGTCGCATCTTCCAGCACCTTCACCACCTCGCGGCCTACTCGCCGATTGAAATCATCCGTCGTCGAGTACCACCAGAACCCCGCAAACAGCGCCACCACCAGAATCGCGGTTCCAAGAACTATCCACGCCGCGCCGCGCCCCATCCGCGCCGCCAGCGACCGTTTCACCTTCTGAACTTCGCCCGCAACCTTCGCCTCCAGCTGCTCCTTCTTCTCCTCTATCCTTTTCTCGAGATCGCTCATGGAGCCACCTCACCCGTCGTCAGAATCTGCACGCTCCCCTCAGCGCGCAGCGACTTCAGCCAATCCTCCAGCAGTGCTCCCACCTGCTGCTGCAGCAATACCTCTTCAATCCTCCGCTTAATAACGTCAAGCTGTGGCGGAGTCACCTTCCGCCGCGGCATACTCCGGCAGCATCGTCTTCTCGTAGTACGTCTTGATCTCATCGTCCGTGATCGAAATCCCATTCCGGAAACGTACCTGGATAAACTTCAGCAGTTGCATCCGCTGCAGCCACCGCGACCGGAACTCCTCCTCCGTAAACCCATGTACCGCCAAAAACCTACGCCACCCCTCATCCGTCTCGCAGTGATACTGCTCCTTGCAAGCCGGTATATCCTTCCTGATTGTCGCAAGCTGAGTATCCAGCTCCTTGTCCGAAACCGTGTCCTCCGGCTCCAGCGCCGCCTGCTGCAAAATCAGCGCCCGATCCACCAGTCGCCCAAGGATCTTCGCCCCGCGTCGACTCCGCCGCCGAGCGGAACGGCTGTATCTCCTCAAACCGCCGCTCCTCATCCATATCGCTCTCAAGAATTACATCGCCATTCACCACCGCGACCACACGATCCAGCACCACACCCGCGCTCGCAGCCGGCACACCAGCCGTCTGCGCACTCGCAACCAGACCACCCATCAGCACAGACACAGAGGCAAGCGCAACCGCGCTCATCAACCAACGCCTCGCCTCGACCTGTGCCGTCGACATCATCTAGAAGCTCTCTCCAATGCTGAAGAAGAAGTTGAAATGCGCCGCATGCCCCGTATACGGGGGATTGTTGTTGAAGTCGTAAATCACCGGATACACCGGAGGATTCAGGTTATAGCTGAAATCCAGCCGAATCGGCCCTACCGGCGTCTTATACCGCGCGCCCACCCCAACGTCATGCGAAAAATAATTGAAGTTGCACGTCCCGATAATTCCCGAAACATTGCTGCACGTCGCGCGGTTCGGCTGGTTGAACTTCAAAAAACTCGGAAACATATCCGAAGCATTCTGAAACACATTCCCCATATCGTGAAACAGCACGAAGCTCAGGTTGCTGCCCACCAGAGGCATAGTCGGGGCCGGCATCCGAAATTCGAACGAGTTCACAAACGCCGCCGTCCCGCCCACGGGAAATCCTGTCTGCAGATCTCGCGGCCCGGCCCCATTGATCGGAAACCCGCGCAGCGAGCTCGCGCCGCCGGCATACAACCGCTCCGGCAGAGGAACCGGGCTGCAGCTTGGATTCGTCGTCAGCAAAACTCCAACGCAAGCGTCACTGCCTGCATTTGGATTCGCTCCCGAAGCCCGCTCATATCCAATTCGCGTGCTCCGCGCAAACACATATTTCTCTTTCCCTAGCTGGTAATACGTCGAGTTCGTCCCATCAATCTTCCAGAAGTTCGGTCTGTGACCCGAACTTCGACGAAGCCAGAAACGTCTGCACCGTCGTGTACTGTCCCTTCCACCGCGTCCAGCGGCCCTGGCGACCGCGTATCGTGAAACCACGTAACTCCCGGCCCACCCACGCGCACCGGCTGCGACAGCAGAGGAATCAGGTCCGCCGAAACCTGAAGGCTGTTCGGATTCACCGCCACGCGCCGGTAAAGAAAGTCATAGATAAACGTGTCCCCGCCGCCGCCACCTCTGCGTGATGCGAAAATCTCCCTGTAGCGTCGACGCCTCAAACGTCGTAATGTCCTGAATGTTCGAGTACCCGCCCGAAACCGACGCCGCAAAATTCTTGAAACCGTAAAAGTGCGGGTTCTGAAACGTAAGAATCGCCACCTGCTCCAGCAACCCATACGACGAGTGCAGCGTCAGCGAGTTATCCGTCCCGCGAAGATTGATCCGCGACACATCCAACGAAACCCGCGGGCTGAACCCAGTCCTTCCCTCCTGCGTAAGCTGGTTGCAGGGGTTGATCATCAACTGGATACACGATGCTTCCGAGATCATGCCGGACTGCGGCGTTCCCGTCTGCGCCTCGATTCCAAACCCATACGTCACGTTCCACCGCTTCGCCTCCGTCAGCTGCAGCAGCACATTCTTCTGCGGAGAGTCTCCCGCCGGATTCTGCACCGCCGCCACCACCCTCGTTGAACAGCGCAATGTTGTACAGATTCCGCTGCGTCTGCAGCAGCGCCGTCTGGTCCAGCGGATCGCCCGGATGCACCAGCACCTGGTTCTCCACCACCTTCGGCCTCGTATGCACCACTCCCGAAAGCAGCACGCGGTTCACGAAGACCTGCTGCCCCTCTGTCACATTCAACGACACGTTGGTCTTCTCAGAGTCCTTGTTCTCCTTCGACTGCCGAATCTCCACCTTCACCTGGTCGAACCCATGGGCTCAGGTAATACTGCAGCACCGTATCCCGGTCGCCCGACAGCGTCACCAGCGAAAACGGCTGGCCGGGTTGCGAGTTCATCAGCGCCCTTACATCCGCCAGCCTGCCCGGAGCCACGCCGTTCAACGCCACCGCCCCAAACTTCTGCTGCGGACCCTCCACAATCTTGAAAGTCACCGCAATCTCTCCCACCTTAAGCGGCTTCCCATCCGGGCCCTCATCGGTCGCCTTCACATCCGTCGTCACCGTCGCCTGATCGAATCCATTCGCCCGGTACAGCGCCTGAATCGACGACACGTCGCCCGACACCAGCGCCGGACTGTACTTTCCGCTGCGCTGATACGCATTCGCCTTCTGCACCCGCATCCGCTCCTGCAGCAGCTCGTCGGAAAAGTACTTGTTCCCGTCGATATTCACCGCCGTCACCTTGTGCTTCAGCCCCTGGGCCACTGTAAACACCACGCTCTCTGCCGCAGTATCCTGCCCGATGACCCGCACCTCCACCGTCGCATCGAAGTACCCTTGCTGTAGCTCATAATCCCGAATGTTGAACACACCTTCGTTCAACAGATCGTTGTCGATCGTCCCCTCCTGAAAGATCGGGATCAACTGATGCATCTTGTTCTTCGATATCTTCGCGCCCTCCACCGCAACCTTCACCTCCGGCCCCTGGTTGGCATGGAAACTGTAATCCACCTGCTTGCGCGTCTTGTCGTACGTCTGTTTCTCCAGCGTCACCGTCCCCTCAAGCCGGTCTCTCTTCTGGTACAGCTTCCGCAGCCGGTCCATCGCATTGCTCGTCGTGTCTCGCGAGATCCGGTTCCCCACCTTCAACTTCGCCTTCTTGCGAAAATCCTCCAGCGTCAATCCCGGATCAGCCCCCGTCAACGCAATATTTCCGACCCGCGCCTGCGGTCCCACTGCCACCGTGTACGTCACATTCACCTGGTGGCCCACAGGATCCACCTCGGTCGCCGGCGTCACTACCGCCTCGTAGTATCCCTGCTGCTCCAGAATCTCTTTAACCGCCGTCAAGCCCCGTCGCAACATCCGGTTCATTGAACGCCGTCCCCGGCTGCAGCTTCGTCGCAAACTCCAGCAGCGAGCTCACCCGGTCGTTCTTCAGCCCTTCGATCGTCACCCGCCCCACGTAGTACCGAGCCGTCCCCGCGAAGATCAGCGTCACGTCATCCCCACGCCTCACCCCGCGCACCGCGATGTCCCTGTACCGCCCGCTCGCAAACAGCCGCCGCAGACTCGACCTCACCTGCTCCGGATCGAGCGGCGTATCCACCTTCTGCGCCAGCTCCTGCGGCAGCATAGCTCCCTTGTCGAACGTCACCCCCTGAAACTCAATCGCAGTAACCCGCAGCCCCTTCCACGCCCACACCGAAGCCGTCGGCCCCGCATCGCTCCCGGTCGCACCCCCCGCTTGCGCCTGCGCCGGAGCAGCCCCGCTCCCCACCGTAGCCGGAGCAGTTACCGGGGTCGAAGCCGCCGGTATCCCCTGCCCCCAACACGCACACCCCAAAAACACCCACATCGCCGCCACCCCACGCGCGGACCTCAACCCCCGTGGAACTCGCGCGCGACCTCGATGCACCTGACCCAAAAAACCACCCGTGTTCCCTGTTTTGTATTGAGGAGCCCTTCAAGTCCTTCACGACTGCGAACCACCACATCCAGAGCCAGCCAATCGGCCGGCTCCTCCATCTCCTACGATGCTCGAACCCACGCCTGTGTCAGCGGTTCCCTGTCCCTCGGTCTCTTCCCTATACTACGAAAGAGCACGGCCTTTTGGCAGAATCGGAACCCCCTTCATCATGTCCGACCATCCCTCCGCATCCTCCGTCAATCCCACAACACCCAACCACATCACTGATAACGACCGCTACTCCCGCCAGATCCTCTTCCCCGGCATCGGCCCCACCGGCCAGCAGCTCCTCTCCGCCGCCCACGTAGCCATCATCGGAGTAGGCGCCACCGGAGCCGCCACCGCATCCCTCCTCGCCCGCGCTGGCGTCGGAACCCTCACCCTCATCGACCGCGACTTCGTCGAGCCCTCCAACCTCCAGCGTCAGGTCCTCTTCGACGAGGCCGACGCCCGCGACTCTCTCCCCAAAGCCGAAGCCGCCCGCCGAAAAATCGCCCTCTTCAACTCCTCCATCACCGTCCATCCCCACGTCACCGACCTCATCCCCGCCAATATCCACGAGCTCCTCGCCCCCGCCCACCTCATCCCTGTCGATCTGATCTTGGACGCCACCGACAACTTCGAAACCCGCTACCTCATCAACGACTACGCCGTCCAGCAATCCAAACCCTGGATCTACGCCGCAGCCATAGGCGCCTACGCCGCCACCATGAACATCCTCCCCCAAAGCCCCTCGCCCACCCAAAAAAGCCGTCATTCTGAGCGCAGCGAAGAACCCCCGCATTTGTCTTTTCGGACGGAGCGAAGCGACGTACCAATTCCTTACCAACCCACCGCCTGCCTCGCCTGCCTCTTCCCCAAGCCCCCCACCGGCCCGGTAGAAACCTGCGACACCGCCGGCATCCTCTCCACCGCCGTCAACCTCGCCGCCTCCATCCAGACCACCGAAGCCCTCAAGCTCCTCACCAACCAGCCTCACCTGATGCGCCGCACCCTCCTCTCCCACGACCTCTGGACCAACCAGCGCAGCGAGATCAACACCAGCACCCCCAACCCCGACTGCAAAGTCTGCGGCAACCGCATCTTCTCCCACCTCGCCGGCGAAGGCCGCCCTCACATCACCCTCTGCGGCCGCAACTCCGTTCAGATCCACGAGCACCACCGTCCCATCGACTTCGCCGCCATGCGCGACCGCCTCCAACCCCACGGTACCGTCCGCTTCAACAACCTCCTCCTCCGTTTCGACCGCCCACCCCACACCCTCACCCTCTTCCCGGACGGCCGCTGCCTAATCCAGGGCACAACCGACGTCACTCTCGCCCGAACCCTCTACGCCCGCTACATAGGCTCCTGAACCCCTACCTTCCACAGAAGCGTCATCTCGACAGAAGCAACAGACGGTCTCATCGTCTGTTGTGCAGTGGAGAAGCCTGACCTGAGCGAAGTCGATGGGATCCCCGAAGGGACCTGCATTTGCCGTTGAATCAATACCACCCCGGAAAAAACCTCCCACACCCCCGCACTTTCTTCCCTAAGCCAGTATTTTCATTCACATAGCCTCGCATATCGCCTTCTCTCCACACAACCTTTCCCACCAGCCGTCCATCGAAGTTGGAATGCACCCACTCCGTTTGCAGTAGGCTCTCAGCAGGCGAAAACTTAACCAGAAAGAAAGATTCGAGATTGAGTCCGGAGTCTAGCCATGGACGTCCAAGGCCTACAGATGACACAAAACCATCCCTCCCCAGGCGTATTTAAACGCAATCCTCCCATCGTCGGCGAAGCAGAAGCCATTGAGGCCGCCAAAAACGGCGACGCCCAGGCCTTCTCCAAGCTCTACGCCCTCCACAAACGCCGCGTCTACACCCTCACCCTCCGCATGCTCGGCAACGTCTCCGAAGCCGAAGACATGACCCAGGAGGCCTTCCTCCATCTCTTCCGCAAGATCGGCAGCTTCCGCGGAGAGTCCGCTTTCTCCACCTGGCTCCACCGCCTTACGGTAAATCTGGTCCTGATGCATCTCCGCAAGAAGGGTCTCAACCTCGTCTCCCTCGAAGAGACCATCAACCCTTCCGAAGAGGACGCGCCCAAGCGTGACTTCGGCAGCCGCGACCTCCATCTCACCGGCTCCGTCGACCGCGTAGCCCTCGAGCGCGCCGTCGCCTCGCTCCCTCCCGGCTATCGCATGGTCTTCGTCCTCCACGATGTCGAAGGCTTCGAGCACAACGAAATCGCCACCATGCTGGGGTGCTCCACCGGCAACAGCAAATCCCAGCTTCACAAAGCGCGCCTCAAGCTCCGCGAACTTCTCCGCAACCCGGAACAGTCCACCGAGCCCACCGGCATCAACGAGGTGGCTGTATGAGCAACAAAGAATTTCCGGACTTCGACACCATGACCCCTGCTGACTTTGAAAAATATCTGCCTGACTTCTTCGCCAACGGTGACGGCCACGTCAGCACCGACCCCCGCCTGCAAACCTTCCTCAGCAATAATCCCGACTGCGCCGCACTGGTCCGCGACCTCGAAGCCATCGCCGAACACGCCAAAAGTCTCTTCGAGCCTGCCGAACCCAGCGAAGCCGTCTGGAGCAACATCCAGCACAAACTCCGGCAGCAAGGCTCCGAAGACGAAGACTTCCCCATCCCCCAAACCGTCTAGAACAGCGCATCTCAGGTCGAAAGGGCGCGGCTTCAGAGTCTGCCCTGAGCGAAGCCGAAGCCGCGCCGTAACCTCAATTTACTCAATAGCCGCTGAGGGAATATTTCAGGAGAAGCAAGATTTTTTCAGCCTCTTTAGCCCCGGGTCTTTTCCACGAAAGCAGCCACGCCCACGGCAGCCTCGCGCAGCGCACCATCCGTAATTAAATAATCCGGCGAAAGCCGCAGCCACTGTCTGCGAGCATCCGCCGTAATTCCCCTCCGCTCCAATTCATCCACCAGAGACGAAGCCTCGCCACTCTCCACCGTCAAGAATCCGCCATGCCCCGCATCTCCACCGGTGGCCGCAACTCCAAGCTCTGCAAGATATCCCTTCAACCGCCGCAGCCGATCCAGGTTGTACTCCCGAATCCTCTTCACACCCAGCTCCAGCGTCAGCTCCTGCCCCGCGCGAGCCTGATAGTAAGTCAGCACCGGCGGCGTCGACTCCAGAAAAGCATCCCCGCCCGCCGCAAACCGAGGAGGATCAGGCCTCTCATACCGAAATGGCTCCTCCTTCGCGAACCACCCAATATCCACCGGCCTCAACCCGCTTGCCATCGCATCCGGCGAAACATAAAGAAACGCCGCTCCCGGCCCGCCCCGCAGATATTTGTAACTCCCACCGATCAAATAGTCCGCACCCATCGCCGCAACATCCACCGGAAACACTCCCACCGCATGATAAGCATCCACCAGCAGCCTCGCCCCCACCTCATGACAACGCTTCGCCAGCAAATCCAGCCCTGTCACCACCCGCCCCGTCATAAACATCACCTGCGAGATCACCACCAGCTCCACCCCACCCACAACCCGCTCCATCAAACGCGAAACATCGACACCACCCTCCCCATCGCACGCAACAAACTCCACCGCAATCCGCCCCACCGCCCCATACTGCTTCAAAATCACATCGACCGAATCGAACTCCCCCATCGTCGAAACCACCCGCGCCATTCCCGGCAGAGCATTCAGCACCGTCCGCAACCCCTGCCCTGCAGAAGTCTTCGGCACAACACAATCCGCCCGCGGCGCGCCAATCAGCCGTGCCAGCCGCGCACGATGCGCCTGCTCCTCCTCCATCCACGGATCCCACGCATCCCCCAGCCGCATCTGCCAGTACCCAAACCCCTCGCGAAGATCCTCCTCAGTCCGATCCAGCGGCCACCCCAGCGAGTGGTTCGCCAGATAAATCCCCGGCCGCCCCAGCGTCTTCGAAAACAGCGGAAACACACACCGCCGCAGCCCCTCTTCCGTCAAAGCCCCCGGGCCCATCGCTCGAACCGCATCCGCCACACTCATCCCTGCGGAGCCTCGGTCCGCGAAGCCAGCAGCTCCGGAAAGAACGTAAGCTCCAGCGCTTGCCGCAGAAACCCAGCGCCCGAAGACCCGCCCGTCCCCCTGCGAAACCCGATAATCCGCTCCACTGTCTTCAAATGCCGGAACCGCCAAAGCTGGAAGTACTCCTCCACATCCACCAGCTTCTCGCACATCTCATAAGCCTCCCAGTGCTCCTTCGAGTTGCGATAGATATCGCGAAACACCTCCACCAGCGCCTCATTCCTCACATGAGGCAAAGCCCAGTCCCTCTCCACGCACTCCTCCGGAATCCCATACCCCCGCCGCGCCAGAAACCGCAAAAACTCGTCATACAGACTAGGAGCCTCCAGCACCTTCACCAGGTCGTCGTAGATCGCCGCATCGTGAGCAAACACCCGAATACTCTCGCGGCTCTTATTCCCCAGCAAAAACTCCAGCTTCCTGTACTGATACGATTGAAACCCCGAAGCATGTCCCAGCACTCCGCGAAACTCCATATACTCCGAAGGCGTCAGCGTCTCCAGCACCGCCCACTGCTCGAACAACTGCATCTGGATCAGCTTCACTCGCGAAAGAATCTTCAGCGCCGGCCCCAGCCTGTCATACCGAACATGTTCCATCGCCGCCGTCAGCTCATGGATGATCAGCTTCATCCACAGCTCCGACACCTGGTGCTGAATGATGAACAGCATCTCATCATGGTGCTGCGGCTCCGACAGCGGCCTCTGCTGCGCCAGCAACCCCGCCAGCGACAGATACCCCGCATAGCTGAGCCGCTCCGAAAAATCGCTCACAATCCCCGGCTCAACTACGCGTTCAATCCGATCCGTCATCGCCGCCTCATCAATTCCCCTTCACGCCCTGAAACGATCCCGTCCCCCCACGATCATGAAACATCCCATTGAACGTACTCCCCTGCACCACCCCATCCACCCGAGGCCCTTCCACCCGCCCGCGAAAAACCAGCACATCCCGCGTCTTCGTCTTCACCACCAGGTGCTGCACATCGATCGTCCCTTCCACCCCACCCGACTGATATGGTCCCTTGAAGTGCCCTTTGATCGCCGTTCCCGTCTGTTGCAGATCCAGGTACTTCGTCGAAGTCGACCCATTCGGATCCTTGCAGTACAAAGTCCACTTGCCCGCCACATTCGCCGGCATCCGCTGCGGAGGCGGCGCCTGCCCCTGCGCCACCCCAGCCCCTATCACTCCCAAAACCAGACCAAGCGCAAAATACCCCAAGCGAAATCTCTTCACCGAATCCTCCCTTCACTGCTGCGATACCCAACAGCCTACAGAAATCCCGCACTCTTTCCCACCCCCGCCCCCCCCGCGTCAAGATAAAATCCTCTCGGCCACCCAAAATCCCGCCCACCCTCAACCGAAAGGGACACCCCTCCGATGCCGACCCACTCCCTCACGCGCCGCACTCTCCTGCAAAACCTCGCCCTGACCACCGCCGCCGCAACTCTACCCATCCCAAAATCCCTGGCCCAACCCCAGTTCGGAGGCTCCACCGGCCAGCAGCGCGGCGAGATGAACCGCATCGCCGGACGATTCCGTCAGCAATTCTCCGTCCCCGCCACCTCCATCGCCATCTCCCGCGACGGCCGTTTCGTTTACGACGAAGCCATCGGCATGGGCGACCGCCAACGCCTCATCCAGGTCCAGCAAAACTCCCTCTTCCGCATCGCCTCCGTTACCAAGCCCATCACCTCCGTCACCATCTTCTCTCTCATCGAGCAGGGCAAGCTCAACCTCACCGACAAAGTCTTCGGCCCCGGCGCCATCCTCGGCATCAAGTACGGCAAGCCCCCCTACCAGCAATGGATCACCGACATCACCGTCGACCATCTCCTCACCCACACCTGCGGCGGCTGGCCCAACGACGCCAACGACCCCATGATGCACAACGATGGCTGGGACCAGACCAGGCTCATCACCCAGACCATCGCCAAAGTCCCCCTCACCAACCCGCCCGGAACCCACTGGGCCTACTCCAACTTCGGCTACTGCATCCTTGGCCGCGTCATCGAACAGATCACTAGCCAGCCCTACGACGCCTACGTCGAGACCAACATCCTCGCCCCCTGCGGCATCTCCACCATGAAGATCGCCCGCAACAAGGAGAGCGAAGCTGCCCAGGGCGAGGTCGTCTACTACGGCCAGTACTCCGAAGACCCCTACAAGATCAACATCACCCGCATGGACTCCCACGGCGGATGGATCGCCTCCTCCACCGAGCTGGTCCAGTTCCTCAACCACGTCGCCGGAGCACCCGGCATCCCCGCGCTCCTCAAACCCGCCACCATCAAAACCATGACCACCCCCGCCCCCGCCTACCCACAGGGCGACGCCCGCTACGCCCGCGGCTGGATGGTCCGCAACAACGGAGCCGGAAACTGGTGGCACAACGGCAGCCTCCCCGGCACAACCTCCATCATGGTCCGAACCCCCACCGGATTCTGCTGGGCCGCCCTATGCAACACCCGCACCGAACCCTCCAACGAGATCGACTCCGCCCTCGACCAAATGATGTGGAACATAGTCCACACCGTCCCAACCTGGAACGCCTGACAATCGAAGTTTATCGAGCCCAGACAGCTGGTTGGACGGGGTGGCCCACATCTAACCGCACCATCAAAGCCGGGTGCCCCATCTTCTCGAGGGTCTCATCGCGCGAAAGCGCGAACCGCTCTTATATGCCGCACAGTATTACCAAGGTATAGTCAGTTGCTGTTGCTTTTTAGTTGTCATCCTTCGCCGAAGGCGGAGGATCTGCCGTTGCCGTTGCCGTTGCCGTTGCCGTTGCCGTTGCCGTTGCCGTTGCCGTTGCAGTTGCTTTGCCGTTGCCGTTGCAGTTGCTTTGCCGTTGCAGTTGCTTTGCCGTTGCAGTTGCGTTGCCGTTGCCGTTGCAGTTGCTTTGCCGTTGCAGTTGCTTTGCTGTTGCAGTTGCTTTGCAGTTGCAGTTGCCGTTGCCGTTGCCGCTAGGTAAAGCGAGGCTTCAGCCTCGCGTCCAAAGCCCATCGCGAAGCGATCACAGCTCTGCCGAAGGCAGGAGCGAAGGCGCAGCCGAAGCGACTGATCTATTGCCGTTGCAGTTGCCTGTTTTTGCCTTCATTTGACACAACCAGATCAGCCACTTACACCCATAGCACCAAAAAACACCAGCAAACTGGCTTGTCAAGCCCCCAATCCACGCCCAAAACCCACAACCGAAACAACATCAATCACTTAGAGCCAAAAATTAACCACCAAAAACTGGCATTTTAGTTACCAGCCCTTCGCTACAATTAAGAGTAGATAGAACAAAAGGCCCGGCCAAAAGCCGGGCCTTCGCATTTAACCGCCAAGGGGGAAATGACCTGATCCGAAGTCCGGACTCAAGCCATTTCCTTTGAATACTTTGCACACTTTTCACCCAGTGGGGAGGGAACACGCCATGACCGAAACAAAACCCAAACGCTACCAGTGCCGCCACATCTTCGCCGACGGCCACCGCTGCGGCAGCATCTGCCTCCGCCGCGAAGAGCTCTGCTACTACCACCACACCACCCGCAAGCCCGCGCAAAACCCACGCGCCCGCCGAGCCCGCCGCGGAACCTTCGACCTCCCCCTCAACGACCCCAACGACCGCACCGCCCTCCAGTCCACCATCGTCGAAGTCCTCCACCGCATCGCCGCCAACGACATCGACCCCCGCCGCGCCGGACTCCTCCTCTACGGCCTCCAGATCGCCAGCCTCAACCTCCCCAAGACCCAGACCACCCAACGCAGCCGCAAAACCGAAACCATCGAAGAGATCACCACCCACCCCGACCTGGGCATCCTCGCACCCAAAACCGACATCGACGAAATCACCCTCAACCCAAAAAGCGCCTTCGGCATGCTCCTCGAAGCAATCACAAAAAACACCAACCAGGAGAACGTACCAGCCCAACCCGCCACCCTCCCCACTCTCCAGGCTACGGCAGACAGCACTCGCCACATCCCGCTTCCCCGTGTAGCCTTAAGCCGTGAGCAAAGAAAACCTCGAGCAACGACTAGCCTACTTCGAACAAAAACTCGAAGAGGCGAAGCGCAGAAACGCCGCCAAAGAGCCGCATCCGCGCAACTTCGACGCAGGCTACACCACCGATGTCTTCAAAACCTGGGTCGAATCGATCGCAGTCCTCAACGAGCGAATCGCCGGCATCAACGCTCAACTCAAAGCGAAATAGCGAACCCTTGCAATATCCGCATCCCCGCTGTAACCTTGTCTCCAGCATGTCGAGCAGCTTCCGATTTACGGGCTTCAGCTATTGGCGCAACCCTGCGGCCAGTGGAGTCCTCGCATGCACCTCTGAAAACACCTAATCCCCTCAGAGTCATCGATCTTCCCGAGCCGCAGCCCTAAAAGGTTGCGGCTCTTTCATTTTCAGTACCATCAAGGAGAGGCAACATGACGTCCACCGAGTCACCAGAGCTAACCCAAACCAAAAACATGCCCACCAAGCCCGGCCAGACCCTCATCCCCGTCCATCTTCGCCGCATCGTCCTCACCGGTTTCATGGGAGCAGGCAAGTCCACCGTCGGCCGCCTCCTCGCCGCCCGCGTCAACTGGACCTTCCTCGACCTCGACGTCCACCTCGAGGCCCGCACCGGAGCCACCATCCCCCAGCTCTTCGAGCGCCACGGTGAAGCCCACTTCCGCCGCCTTGAGTCCGCCGCCCTCGCCTCGGCCCTCGGCCGCAACCACACCGTCCTCGCCCTCGGCGGAGGCACTCCGGAAGAGCTCACCAACCGTCTCCTCCTCGAACAAACCCCCGCCACCCACACCATCTTCCTCGACGCCCCCTTCCCCACTCTTTTCGATCGCTGCATGCTGCAGGACATAGCCCGTCCCGTCCTCGCCGACCCCGTCCTAGCCGAGCAGCGCTTCGCCAAACGCCATCCCCTCTACCCGCCGCCTCGCCAACCTCACCATCCCCACCACCAGCCAGACCCCCAGCCAAACGGTGGAAGCCATCCTCGCCCAACTAACCTGATACCCGAGACCCGAGACCTGATACCTAAAAACAAACCAAACTCCACACTTCCACTCCAGACCCCAAAAAGGCACACTGTCGGCATCCAATCCGCCAGTATCCCAGGAGAATCAAGCTGACCCAGCCGGCCGAAGACCTCACCCCCCACGAGCAGCGATCCCGCGCCCACGTCCGCGGCTACATCCTCTTCACCATCGGCATCCTCCTCCTCCTGGCCCTCGCCCACACGCTCGAAAAAGAGCTCCTCATCCTCTACGTCAGCGCACTCTTCGCCGTAGTCCTCATGCCCGCCGTCACCCGCATCACCAAAATCAAGATCCGCAACTACCATCCCTCACGACCGGTCGCCATCATCCTCCTCATCCTCGTCGTGCTCCTCGTCCTCGCCTTCTTCTTCACCACCGGCCTGCCCCCAGTCCTGCGCGACCTCAGCAACTTCTCCTCCGAGCTCCCCCAGCGCATCCCTGCGATGGTCGCCAAGATCCGCCAATTTCCCCTCGCCGACAAGTTCGGCATCGACTCCATCGCCCAGCGCGCCGCCGGAGCCTTCGACGCCACCGCTCAGTATCTCTTCACCTCCCTCCCCCTCTGGCTCTCCCACATCTTCGACATCCTCACCGCCGCCTTCCTCTGCATCTACTTCATGCTCGAAGGTGAGCACGCCTACCGCTTCTTCCTCTCACTCTTCCCCACCCCCCCAGCGCCAGCGCCTCAACACCACCCTCCGCCGTGCCGAGCATAAGATCAGCAAATGGCTCCTTGGACAGGGCACCCTCATGCTTATCCTCGGCGTCGTCAGCACCATCGTCTTCGGCCTCCTCCACGTCCGCTACTTCGTCCTCCTCGGCTTCCTCATGGGTCTCTTGAACATCATCCCCATCGCTGGCGGGGTCATCACCATCTGCGTCGCAGCCCTCGTCGCCGCGCTCGACTCCTGGACCAAAATGACCGGCGTCCTCATCTTCTATCTCGTCTACGTCAACCTCGAGAACGCCTACCTCATCCCCCGCATCATGCGCTCCAGCGTCAACCTCATGGGCCTCACCATCCTCGTCGCCCTCCTCCTCGGCACCGCCCTCGCCGGTATCGTCGGAGCCCTCGTCTCCGTCCCCACCGCCGCCCTCATCACCGTCTTCCTCGAGGAGTATGCAGTCCATTCTGATACCCCGTCCCCCACCTAAGTCCCTTCAATTCAAACCCGTCCCCTCGAACGTTCGTGCAAGGGAGAAAAAATGGTAAATTTCCACCAGACTTTAGTTCTCATCTCCCATTTTTTACCTTCCTGAAACGCCCCAGGCCTTGCTATTCTCAACCCTGTGTCCGACCTCAAATTTGCCCAGCCCGCGCGACGCAACCTGTTAGTCCCTGTTCTTTTAGCCTTCCTGATTCTGGGCATTGTCCTTGCTCTCGTCCTTCGCTTTGTTCCCAACCATACCGCCGACCTCGCCATCACCCCACACCGCCGTTTACGCTGCCCACACCGTCTTCAAATCCGACTCCATCGTCGTCGCCAATCAGCGTGCCGAAGACAACCTCTACGTCCTTACCACCCTCCGCATCGACGACCGGCTTCATCTCCCTCTCTTCCTCAAGGACTTCACCGCCACCCTCACCACTGTCGATGGTGAAGAGGTCAACACCAGTGCCATCGAACAGCAGGACCTCAACGCCGTCTACACATCCTTCCCTGAAGTCAAAGCCCTCGCCACCCCCCCACTCCTCCGCGAGACCATGATCAGCCCCGGTCAATCTGCCGAAGGCATGATCCTTCTGCGCTTCCCTGTTACCCGCGAAGTCTGGGACCGCCGTCGCTCCGCCGTGCTCAACATCGACCTCTACCATCAGGGTCAGCAGAGCATCCTTATCCCCAATTCCGTAGGTTCCAGCACGAACCCAACCCTCTCCAACTGAAATTCGGCATCATACCCCACGCAAAATCGGCTATGCCGGAGTGTGTTGAACAACAAAAAAAAGCGCATACAAAATGAGATCGTCTTAACGCTGAGCCTGCCCAAAAGGAAGAGCCCCGGTATTTTTACTTTTGTCATTGCCTTCTGGTCCCTAACCCCTAATCCCTTAAACTAAGAGCATGACCCGTCGCCGCTTCATCGCCGACACCTGCACCTCCACTACCGCCACCATCACCCGAGACCAGGCCACCCACCTTGCCCGAGTCCTCCGCGCCACTCCTGGCCAGATCTACGATATCGTTGCCAACGGCTTCCTCCATCGGGCCGAGATCATCAGCGTCAACGAAAACGAAGTCCTCTTTGCCCTTCATGAAGAGCTCGAATCCGAATCCGCTCTCCCACTCCATCTCCTCCTTGCTGTCTTCAAGTTCGACCACATGGAGTGGGCCATCGAAAAGGCGACCGAGCTCGGCATTACCCGTATCACTCCCATCCTCGCCCGCCGTACCGAAAAACATCTAGCTCAGGCAGCGCACAAGCGCTCCGAACGCTGGCGCCGCATCGCCCTCGAAGCCAGCAAGCAATCCCGCCGCACCACCATCCCTGAAATCCCCACTCCCGCCACCCTCAAAGTCGCTATCGAACAAGAGACAACCACTCCCACCCGAATCCTCCTGAGCGAAACCGAACAATTCACCACCCTCACTACCGCCCTGTCAGACTCCGCCTCCAATAACAGCGGCCTGGTCCCCGCGCAACCTTACGTAAGCATTGCCCCTGTATCAATCACGCACGCCCTTGCTGTAGGTCCTGAAGGCGGCTGGGCGGCCGAAGAGATGTCCCTCTTCACCCAACATCAATGGCAGCCTGTGACCCTCGGCCCCCGCATTCTCCGCGCTGAAACCGCCGCCATAGCCGCCATAGCCATAGCCTCCGCCCACTTGTCATGACCTAACAGTCGCTCTCGGTAATTCGTTAGTTGAAGCCGCGGCGAGTTCGGTTGCGGATAGATTCTTCGCGTTCGGTCTCGCGCTCGCGCATACGCTCGGCGTAGTTGGCAGCCTGATCGTTACGCGATTTCTTTTCTGCGGCAGTGAAGCTGCGCTCTTCCGTGCGACTGATGCGCTTGTGAGCATACATGCCCTCAAGCAGGAACTCAGCGGCGCTGACGGCGACTTCTGGTTTGGATTTGGTGTTGATCTGGAGTGGTGAGAGCTTTTCGAAGAGGCCCTGGATTTGCTTGAGCTCCTCGAGTGATCCGGCGGAGGGTTGCGAGTCGTTGAGCTGAACCGTGCCGCCGAGATTGAACCATTGCTCGATCTGCTGGGTATTGGTGTTGGCGAAGTATTTATCGAAGACGGCAGCGACCGATTGACGAATGATCTCACGGATGACGGTGTCGGCGCCCCGGACTTCGCCTTCGTACTCAAGCTCAATCTTGCCGGTGATACCGGGGAGCGCAGTGTAGATGTCGCCGACGCGAGGGACGACAACGGATTCGCCGTGAATGAGCGCGCGGCGTTCGGCGTTGGAGAGGACCAGCTCCATCGTGCTGATGGGCAGGCGCTGAGAGACGCCGCTGCGTTTGTCTACTTTTTTTTCTTCGCGGGCGGTGAAGGCAATCTGTTCGACAATCTGGCGGATGTAGTGAGGAATCTCGATGTTGGTTGAGGGGCGGCCGTCTTTGTCTTTGCTGCGGACGCTCCACGCTTCCTGCGCAGTAATGGCGATGCCTTCTTCGATGTCTTCGGGATAGTGCGTGCGGATCTCGCTGCCGATGCGATCTTTCAATGGCGTGACAATCTTGCCGCGGGCGGTGTAGTCCTCGGGATTCGCAGAAAAGACGATGGCAACGTCGAGCGGGAGGCGAACGGGATAGCCCTTAATTTGCACGTCGCCCTCTTGCATGATGTTGAAGAGCGCAACTTGGATCTTCCCGGCGAGGTCGGGGAGCTCATTGATGGCGAAGATACCGCGGTTGGCCCGGGGAAGCAACCCGTAGTGCATGGGGTGAGCTCGGAGCCGAGATCCTGATTGGAGCGGGCAGCCTTGATTGGGTCGATGTCACCGACGAGATCGGCTACGGTGACGTCGGGTGTGGCGAGTTTTTCGACGTAGCGCTGGTCGGGGGTGAGCCACGCGATGGGCGTGTCGTCGCCGAACTTTGCGAGCTGGTTGCGGCCGAACTGTGAGATTGGGGCGTAGGGATTGTCGCGAACTTCAGACCCTGCGATATAGGGGAGATGCGAATCGAGGAGGGTGGTGAGGGCGCGAAGGATGCGGGATTTCGCCTGGCCACGGAGGCCAAGGAGGATGAAGTTGTGTTTGCTGAGAACAGCGTTGACGATCTGGGGAACGACGGTGTCTTCGTAACCGACGATGCCCGGGAAGAGCGAGGGTTTATCGTGGGTGCCGTTGTTGGCGGCGCTGCGAAGTTTGGCAATGAGGTTCTCGCGGAGCTCGTCTTTGACGCTTCGGGCAAGGCGGGATGGAGTGTAGTCGCTGACGCGGAGGGCGCCGAGAGTTGCCGGAAGGAGGGTCGCCATGGTTCAAGTATAGATGTTCGGCTTTGGTGAAGGGTTCAGGGGCGATGGAAGCGGGGATGGGATGAAGCTTTCTGGTCATAGCGTGAGGTCGTCGAGGAGGGCCTGCATTTCGCTTGCGGCGTGAGCGTTGTTGGCGCTGTGGGCGGCGGCAATGCCCTCGTTGAGGCGGGCGATGGCTTCTTCGGTGCGGCCTTGTTTGGCGAGCGTCTGGGCTGACATCTGATACGCGGGGACGTAGCCAGGGTTGTGCTCGATAAGGGTGGTGAACTCGGTGAGGGCGACGGTGCTGTTCCCCTGACTGAGGTGTTCCATGGCGAGGCCGTAGCGGGCGAAGGCGTTGGCGGGGTCCAGCTGAAGGATTTCGTTGAGGGCGGCGATCTTGTCCATCAGTTGATGGTGCGGTTTGGGGGCGATGGTTGGCAAGCGTCGAGAGGTTGGGGGATTTAGACTTGTAAATATGAGCGAAGAAGTCAGTCGAACGGTTGCGGAGTCGCAGTCGGAGCGGAGTGAGATTGTGTTGCCGGCCGACTCGAATGCGATAGGGAGTTTGTTTGGCGGTCGGTTGATGCAGTATATCGACCTGGTGGGGGCGATGGCGGCTAGCCGGCATGCGCGGGCATTTACGGTGACAGCGAGCATGGATCATCTGGATTTTGTGGCCCCGGTGCGGGTGGGAGAGTTGCTGATTTTGAAGGCTAGCGTGAACCGGGCGTTTCGGACCTCGATGGAGGTCGGGGTTCGGGTGATGGTGGAGGATGTGAGGGAGCAGCGGTTGCGGCATGTCTCTTCGGGCCTACCTGACGTTTGTGGCTGTGGACAGAGACGGGAATAAGCTGGTAGTTCCGCAGGTTGTGCCAGAGACGCAACATCAGAAACGGCGGTTTGAGGATGCGGGGCGGCGAAGGGAGATGCGTGCCGGAGAGACGCTGAGAAAGAAAGAGATGAGGGCATCGCTGGGGGCTGGCTGGCATGTTTGATATTTGTGGCGGGGTTCAAGTGAGAAGCAGATTCCTCCGCTGCACTGTGGATTGACAAGGAAGTAAGACTGGAGATCAAGATGGGACATACGGGAGCAGGAGTGCCGCAAGGGCCTCAACCTCTACCTGGAGTGGCGCATGTGGTGGCGGTTGGAAGTGGCAAAGGTGGCGTGGGAAAGACCACAGTTGCGGTGAACCTGGCGGTTTCGCTGGCGAAGCTGGGATATCGGGTGGGGCTCATCGATGCAGATATCTATGGGCCGAATGTGCCTCTAATGATGGGGGTTTCGCGCCAGCCGAATATTGTGGGGGCTAATCGGATTGAGCCGATTCTGTCGCATGGAGTGAAGTTTATCTCCGTGGGGTTGATCTCACCAGGCGATAAACCGATGGTGATGCGCGGCCCGATGCTGCACCAGATCATCCGGCAGTTCCTGCAGCAGGTGGAGTGGGGGGAGCTGGATTTCCTGATTGTGGATCTGCCGCCGGGGACGGGAGATGTGGTGATTTCTCTGGTCCAAACGGTGCCTTTGACTGGGGCTGTGGTGGTTTCGACTGGTTCGGGTGTGGCGTTGCAGGATGCGCGGAAGGCCCTCGAGATGTTTCACCAGGTGAAGGTGGAAGTGATTGGTCTGGTTGAGAATATGAGCCAGATGACACTGCCGGATGGTCAGGTGATTGACGTGTTCGGGGCGGGTGGAACGGAGCGGACGGCGGCGCAGTTTGGGCTGGATTTTCTGGGGGCGGTGGAGCTGGATCCACAGGTTCGTGAGGGCGGGGATAAGGGGTTGCCGGTTTCTCTGGCGGGGCCGGAATCCAAGATAGCAAAGGACTTCTACGCCATTGCAGGAAAGGTTGCGGAGAAGGCAAAGCAGATTGCTGCGAAGAGTGAGGATGTACTGGAGATCTCTTGAGGAATCAACAGCGCGGGCTGCTGCTTGACGCGGAGAATACACTGTAGTTGGGACTAATGGAGGGAAGAATGGCAGACGCGGGGCGGGGTTACGGCGCGGCAGCGGGCCATTCTGACAGCCATTATCGAGAGCTATATCGAGACCGGCGAACCGGTTGGGTCAGGGACGATAGCGCGCCTGCAGAATACTGACGGCGCAGGGTTTAGCCCGGCCACGGTTCGCAATGAGATGGCGGAGCTGGCCGAGGAGGGGTTGCTGGAGCAACCGCATACTTCGGCAGGACGAGTACCTACGGCGCGGGCGTTCCGGATGTATGTGGAGCAGTTGAGTGGCGGGGCGAATCCCCGGATCGATGCGGCACGGTTGTCGGCTCGGTCGCGGGTCGCAGATTGACCTTAGTTTTCAGGGGGTTGCGGGGACTCAGGCTTTGTTGGAGCGGACGTCGCATGTTCTGGCGACACTGTCCAGTGGGGTCGGGGTTGCCATTGCTGCGGCGTCGGATGGGGAGATGCTGGAGCATGTGCATTTTTCGCGGCTGGCTCCGGCCCGGGTTTTAGCTGTGGTGGTGACACGCAGCGGGTTGGTACGGGACCGGGTGCTGGCGCTCGATAAAGACTTGTCCGTGAGGGAGTTAGAGGTTGCGGGCAACTTCCTGAACGAGCAGTTCCGCGGATGGAGCGTGGAACGGGTGCGGGCGGAGATTGCCCGCCTGGTGGAGCAGGAGAAGAGCCAGTACCAGACGCTGCTGAACCAGGTGGAACAGCTTTGGGTGAAGGCTGTGCCGGAGGGGCCGGTGCAGACAGCCTATGTCGACGGTGTGGCGAATCTTGTTGGAAGTGAAGGAGATAGAGAGAGGCTGCGCGAGATGTTAACCGCGCTTGAGGCCAAGGAACGGGTTGTGGAGCTGCTGAATGCTTACATCGATGCGCAGCAGGAGAGTGTGCGGGTGGTGTTCGATCTGGAGGAGCAGGCTCCGGAGATGAGCGGGCTGGTGCTGATTGCCGCCCCGGCGCGGATGGGCGGGGAGTCGCGAGGGACGGTCGGGGTGATTGGGCCGAAGCGGATTCACTACGAGAACACGATGAATGCCGTGAGCTATATTTCTCGGGTTTTCGATCGAATTCTGGAGTCGCAGGAGTAGTTTTTTGTGCTGTGGTGAGATGGGCGTTTTTAGAGGGGGTTTGGCGATTTCCACAGCGTTTTTGGATGGTTTTTTGTGGTGAGTTTGTGGTGATTCGCTGGTGAGTTGTGGTGTTTTGGATGGTGATTTTCGGCTCGCTAAAACATGCCACTTTTTTGAGATTTATTTTTTGGCTGGGTAACCGCAGAGGCTAAGGAGGATGCTGAAAAGTCTTGCTTGACCTGAAATATCCCCCTCAACGGCTGAAAGCCGCATTAAATAGATTGAGCCTACGGCGCGGCTTAAGCCACGCTTTTTCAAAACGACGACTTTTCAGCTCCCCCTCTTACTTCGTGGGGGGAGGGCCAGGCCTGAAGGCCTGGCTTACCTGGAGGCATCGGTCAGCTTTGGGGCATCTGAGATGCTGGTTTGCTGGTGACTCGCGCTATGGGCCGGGATGGTCGACAATAGAAGAGGAAACTTTATGAGGAGTAGACGAGCAATGACGGAAGAGATGGCGGGACGGGAGATTCTTGATCCTGAGGTGGGCGTTGGCCACGAGATTGATCCCAACCATGAGATTGAAGCGGGCAGCGGGGCTGCGAGTCAGATGGAGCTTGAGCAGGTAAAGGGTGAGCGGGACCAGTTGCTGGACCGGCTGGCACGGCTGCAGGCGGAGTTCGACAATGCGCGCAAGCGTGAGGCGAAGGAGCGGACGGATTCTCGGGGACTATGCGGTTTCGGGTGCGGTCGAGCCGTTTCTCAGCGTGATGGATAATTTTCAACTGGCGTTGAAGGCTGATGGCTCGAAGGAGCAGCTTCGCGCCGGGGTGGAGCTGATTCTGCGGCAGATGGAAGATGCTCTCAAGGGATTGAATGTGACGCCCGTGGAGACAGTGGGGGCGCAGTTCGATCCCCGGAGTCCACGAGGCATTGGGAAGCATCGAAACGAAGGAGTTTCCGGATCATCAGGTGCTGGAGGAGATTCGGCGGGGGTATACGATCCGTGGCAAGCTGCTGCGGCCGGCGCTGGTTAGGATTGCTTTGAATCCCGGGCAGGTTTCAGATTAGAGGTCGACCGCGGATTTTCGCGGATGACACGGATTTTAAGACATGGATTTCGAGATACAGATTTAGGACGGGCACAGACGGATGACGAGACAAGATGACGGCGATTTGTAGAGGTATACATCCCACCCTTCGCGGTGAGACTGCGAAGGATGGGGCACCCGATCGGTTTAGGCGGGTTGAGTGAACTGCAAGAACAATAGCAACTGCAAGGGCAGCAGCAACGGCAAGGGCTTCAATAGCAGGAAGAGATTTCGGGGATATGGCTACGGCAAACGTGACTAAGGTTGATTACTACGAGGTATTGAGTGTTTCGCGGGATGCGAGCGACCAGGAGCTGAAGACGGCTTACAGGAAGCTGGCCATGCAGTATCACCCGGATCGGAATCCGGGCGATGCCGAGTCCGAGGAGAAGTTCAAAGAGTGCAGCGAGGCTTATTCGATACTGAGCGACGCGGAGAAGCGGGCTGCGTATGACCGGTACGGCCATGCTGCGTTCCAGAACGGGGGGTGGGGGCGCGGTCCGTTTGGCGGTGGTTTTGGCGGATTTCAGGGAAATGTTGACCTGGGGGACATCTTCGGCGATCTGTTTGGCGAGATGTTTAACATGGGCGGCGCGAATGGTGGGCGGAGAGCTTCGCGGGTGCAGCGTGGGCGTGACCTTCGCTACGACCTGACGCTGGAGTTTGAAGAGGCGGTCTTCGGGAAAGAGAAGGAGATCAAGATTCGCCGGATGGAGACCTGCACGGATTGCGCGGGTACGGGCTCGGCGCACGGGAAGGCTCCGGTTACGTGCACGCAGTGCGGCGGACGCGGACAGCAGAGGTTCCAGCAGGGATTCTTTTCGGTGGCGAAGACGTGCTCGGTGTGCGGCGGAACAGGGACGCTGGTTGTCGATCCCTGCGGCACATGCCGGGGCGAGACGCGAGTGCAGATGGAGCACACGATCCTGGTGAAGGTGCCAGCGGGCGTGGAGCAGGACACACGGATTCGCTATGGCGGCGAAGGCGAGTCGGGCAAGTATGGCGGCCCGGCGGGCGATCTTTACGTCGTGCTGAATGTTAAGGCGCACAAGTTCTTCGAGCGCGATGGCGACGATCTGCATTGCGTGATGCCGATCTCGTTTCCGCAGGCGGCGCTGGGAACGGAGCTGGAGATTGAGACGCTGGAGGGTTCTGCTTCGATCAAGGTGCCGGAGGGAACGCAGAGCGGGAAGGCGTTCAAGCTGAAGGGCGAGGGTGTGCCGCATCTGAACTCGCATGGCAAGGGCGACCTGATTGTGGAGATTCGGGTACAGACACCTTCGAAGCTGAATAAGCAGCAGAAGGATCTGCTGCGCCAGCTGAGCGAGACGATGGTGGTGGAGAATACGCCGACTTCGCGAGGGTTGTTCGAGAAGGTGAAGGAGGATGTTCAGCTAAGCAATGTCGCGTGACGACATGTGGACTGACGTGAAGATCGCATTGGCGGCCCTGAAGACATGTTTCTGATCTCCACTCTCGCACTTGCTCTGACTGCACCGCAGGCGGCTGCGCGTCCGCACATTCCCGCAGACAAACTTAACGATATTGCCACGATCCTGGCGCACGATGAAGGCTGGCCACTTGGCAATCCCGATTACACGCTCGATCCCATGACTCCGGACACGGACGATGGCTTCGACTCCATCGGGGTCTACAGAAGCGCCCACCTGGTTCGCATGTATTCGGTCGACCGCACTACGGGCCAGATCGTCGACTTCATGCGCGGCTGCCAGGTCTTCCGCTTTCCCGACCTCGCGCACTTCGAGCAGAGCATTCGTGCGAAGAGCAACGCTGTGCCGCTTACCGATCAGCAGCTCGCTAAGAAAAGCGGGTGCTCGAAGTTGACGGTAGTCAACACTCGATGGGTCAACGTGCAATAGTTGTTAGACAATACCTCTATGATCAAAAACCCCGTTCGGTGTATCGTCGCAGTCTTCGTTCTGACCACAACGTCTGCTATCGCACAAAAGGTCTCCGACCCAAAAGCCTCGTACATCGACGTGCAGCAGCGTCGCGCGCAGCTTGCACAGACAACAGACCCGCGGACCAAATCCGCTATCGCGTCGTTGAACTCGTGCATGGCGCTTCCTGTGATTCAGCCGCCTACCGGGCGCATGATCATTCCCCCGCACTACCTGAGCGGAGGCCATGGGCCAACCAATCCTGCCGAGGGTCCCGCCACTCGCCCGTACAACAACTTCGAGCACCGCGTGACGGCCGGAATGAATCAGTGGCTGGTCACCGGCAATAAAGACGAGGCGAAGTGCGCGCAGGAGCAGATCGACCTGTGGGCCAAGGCTAATACGCTTTACGACTACGATCCCAAGGAGAGCTCGCAGGCGTGGTTTCAAGTCGAGTGGACGCTTAGCTCAATCGCCATCAGCGAATCGGTTTTGTTGCATGAGCCGTCGCTCGATGCAGACGAGGTGAAGCGGGGATATCCAGTGGATGAACAAGGTCGCGCACCGCACCGTCGACTTCGATAACGCGGGCAAGCAGACGAATAACCACCACTACTGGCGAGGGTTGGCGGCGGTGTCCACCGGCGTCATCTCGTCGGACAACGACCTGTTCAAGTGGGGCGTCGGCGTCTTCAAACAAGGCATCGACGAACTCGATGCGCGGGGCGCGCTGCCGCAGGAGATGGCGCGGCACGAGCGCGCGATTCATTACCAGTCCTTCGCGCTGCAACCGCTGGTCCCGCTGGCAGAGTTCGCTGAGCGCCAGCCACGTTCCGCTGTACGCGTACAAATCTCACTCGGGCCGCAGCCTTAAAGATGCTGTCAACTTTCTTGGCGCCGCCCTTGCAGACCCAGGCATCATCAAGGCCTATACGCCCGATGAGCAGATGATCGATTCCAAAGGTGGAGACTTCTTTTCGTTCGCCGAGTTTTACTCGCACCACGTCGCGGCGTCGGAGATTCCGGCTACCATCCTTGACGGGCTCAAACAACCTACCTTCGCGACGCGCGTCGGGGGGAAGCACGACCGTGATCGACGGTTACGTTCCGGCTGCGTCAAACTAACAGCAACAAAAAAGCAGGCTACCCATGAAGCGAGTCCGCTATACGAAATTCACCGGCGATCTGTCCTCTAACTTCGGGCTCGAGGACCTCATGCATGCGCTCTCGGACTTTCTGCTCGACTCCGGCTTCAATGATCCTTATTCGTCGTTCAACGAGTTCAACGACCAGACCATGCAGAATCTTCGCGAAGCTATCCGCGAGGCGCTGGAGTCCGGCGAGTTGTTCGATGAGGAGTCGCAGCAGAAGTTCGAAGCGCTTTCGGAAGATCAGGTGGAAGAACTCATCGATCAGGTCATCGAGAAGATGCAGGAGCAGAACTTCATCAATGCCGAGCAGCCTTCGGAGGGCCAGGGCCAGCAAGGCGATGGGAATGCCGATGCGCGTTTCGAGGTGACGGACAAAGGCATGGATTTTCTGGGGTACAAGGCGCTGCGCGAGCTGCTTGGGCGCTGGGCAAATCCAACCTTGGCCGCCATGACACTCGCCACGAAGCGGCCGGGGTGGAGACGAATGGCAGCAGCAAGCTGTATGAGTTTGGCGACACGCTGAATCTCGATCTGACGGCTACGCTCTCGAGCGTCTTCACCCGCGAAGGCATTCGCACGGCGGTTTGAAGGCGAAGAGAATACGCCGCTGAACATCGAGTACTCGGACCTGCATGTGCATCAGTCGGATTATCAGTCTTCGTGCGCTACGGTGGTGCTGCTGGACTGCTCGCACTCGATGATTCTTTATGGCGAAGACAGGTTTTACTCCGGCTAAGCGCGTGGCTATGGCGCTATCGCATCTTATCCGCACGCAGTTTCCGGGCGACACGCTGAACCTGGTGCTGTTTCACGATAGCGCGGAGGAGATTCCAGTCTCGCAGCTCTCGCGGGTGAGGGTGGGGCCGCACTATACGAACACGCGCGAAGGGCTTCGACTGGCGCAGCGCATTCTTGCGAAGCAGAACAAGGACATGAAGCAGATCGTGATGATCACCGACGGCAAACCGAGTGCGCTTACGCTGCCGGATGGACGGATCTACAAGAATGCTTTCGGGCTCGACCCGCTTGTTATCTCGGAGACGCTCGAAGAGGTGAGCCGGTGCAAGCGATCGAATATCATGATCAACACTTTCATGCTTGCGAACGACTTTACCCTGATGCAGTTTGTGCAGACGATGAGCGCGATGTGTCGCGGGAAAGCTTACTTCACTACGCCGCAGACGCTGGGTAATTATCTGCTGATGGACTTCATGTCGCGCCGGATGAAGACGGTTCACTGAGGCGCCGTGGCGTTCGCTGGATCAGGGCTTCGCACTGGTTCCTGAGAGATTCTTTTCGGCCTTGTGGTGGAGGTCCAGCCCGAACTTCGGCGCGGATCTGGTTCCGCTGATTTTGACCGGAATTTCTGCGCCTGCGCCGTCTTTTTTGAAGAACGGATCGACGGGCTTGAGGAGGAGGGACTTCCACTTTGAGGGCTACCATCTGGGAGAGCTTGGCGTTCGTCTTGATATTGCCCGCGAACTCGAATTTGTCTCCGCTCAGGGTGTATTCGCCGGTGAGCGTTACTTCTGCTCCGGGCAGGGTGTAGTTCAATCGGCTGAAGCTCAGCTTGCCTCCGCCCATGACAAATTGACCGGCCATCTGGGAGTGGACATCTTCGGCTCCCGGCTTCGCGGCTTTGGGGTCGCCCTGTGCGCGCAGGCTGAGCATGTCCACCTTGTCTTCCACGTCAGGGTTGGTGAAGTGAATCTGGCGCAGGGTGAAGATGCCCCTCAAGCCCATCTTCTTCGTGACGCTCTCCTTGCCCGGAGGGATGTGCAGTTTTGCTTTCATTGTCAGCACTCCGGTCATCACTACGGGTGTGGTCTTCACGCCTAACTGAAGGAAATCCTGTATACGGCCGTTCGGGACATTCGTATCGAGATCGATGATGTGCCCCTGGCCTTTTACATTAACCACCGCGCCGCTGCAGGTGAAATCTGTCCCGCCGAGCCTCGCCTGCACCGGCTGGAGGTATGTGTCGCCGTTTGTTCCGTCCACGATAGCGTGAAACTTCGTGTGGAGCGGCATGGGATGGTTTGCGGTGTCGAGGGAAAAATCGGGCGTCTCGGTTGTGCCGTCCGCGACGATGTGGTTTAGCTGTCCGGTAAACTCTCCCACGGAAGACAGAATCCCGCCGATTCCCTTGATCGTGTTCAGGTCCGCATGGTCGAACGTATAGTGTCCTGCCACGGATGAGTCGCCCGGGCTGTCGGTGTCCCACGGGCCAAACGTTCCTTTCGCGTGAATGTCGCCCTTCGGAATAGCGTTCACCAGGGTTGCATCGTAGTCCCATGGCTTCTCCGCGCCGACATTTTCGCATCACGATGTGACTCAGCTCAAATTCTTTCGGGTCTTTGTTCGGGTTTGAGGTTCCAATCACCAGCTTCGAGCCGTCGAAGACTATCTCGTCCACCACGATTTCGATCTTTGCCGAGGCGACGCTGTCCCTTTGGCGCCTGTGCCCGCATCTCCTTCGGCGGAATCTGGATCGCCATGCCGGCTACATGCACGGTTCCTACGTGCATCGGCTTCGCGAAGAGACCTTTCCAGCCGGTGTGAAAAGAAAAGCTTCCCAACGTGATCAGTGGCTGCGTCGCTCCGGCTGCTACTACCTCATCCTGAGGAAAGATGCGGAGCCCGGAGCCTGAGACCTCCAGCCCGTTCACCAGCGAGACATCGAATCCATCCATCTCCACCCGGCTGTTGAAGCGCGCGCTCAGCGTTTCAATCACGCGCTTCTTCAAAATGGGCGCTGCTCTATGTATCATCACCTCGCCCACTACGACGAGGACGATAACGCCTATCAATAGCGACGCGGCCACCCATCGCCACACTCGTCGACGTTTCGGCACGACCTGTTCTCTTGCGTCTTCCACTGATCTAGTCTTTCACTATTATTTATTTGATGCGAAATTGGCGCTCTCTGTTTACCGGCTCGGCGGCAGATTCGCCGCTCCGCGCCCGTACTCAGTAGACCGGCCCACCTCGCAGACAGCAAACTACTCGCTACCGCTGCCGCTCGCGCCAAAGCCGGTATAGCCCCCACGCGGCGATCGAGCAGTTGTCCACGATTGTCCCATCCACCATCATCTCTTCCAACGCTGCCACGCTCACGCGCTGGACGCGGAGATCGCTCTCTTCCGCATCGGGATCGGGCACTCCCATCTTCAGTCCTTCGGCGAGAAAGACATGATGTTTCTGGTTCATCACGCCATAGGCAATCTGCAGCGTCGACAGGTGCGTCATCTTCTCCGCTGTCAGGCCTGTCTCTTCCTTCAGCTCGCCGCGCGCCAGCTCCTCGGGCACGACATCGGGTTGCTCCCACCCGCCCTGGGGGAACTCCCAGTATCGGCCACCCACCGTGTAGCGGTACTGCTCGATCAGATAGACAAACTCTCCCTCCGCGGTGACATCGAGGGGAATGATGATGGAGGCGGGATGCTTGTCGATTACTCCGTAGATTCCGCGCTGTCCATTCGCGCGCTCGATGACATCCTCACGAACGCTCGTCCAGGGATTTCTGTAGACCTCACGGCTGCTGATGGTTTTAATCAAACGCGCCCCGCAATCGTTGTGGTTGCTAACCTACACTGTTTTTCTTACAGCCTTATTTAATTTGGAACAGAAAACTCCAGATGCGAGGGATACTCCGCCGACCCGAAGATCGAGATCGTCTGCGGCTTGTATGCACTCGCCGGAGCCGTCATGATATTCGGCACAAAGGTCTGCGGATTGCGGTCGTAGAGCGGGAACCAGCTCGACTGCACCTCAACCATAATCCTGTGCCCCTTCAGGAACGTGTGGTCTGCGCCGTGCAGGCTCCACTTGAACTCCGTCACCTTTCCGGGCGTCAGCGGCTCCGGCTTCTCGAAGCTCTTCACATAGCGGCCGCGAAAGATCTCATCCACGATCATCAGCTGATATCCGGCCATCGGCGCAGGCGCGTCATCCGGATAGACGTCGATCAGCTTGACTATCCAATCGGAATCCGTCCCCGTGGTTGAAGCAAAGATGTCTGCCATCACATCGCCGGTGATCGTCACATCCTTGTCGAGCACCGGGGTCTCGAAGTTCGCCAGGTCTTTGCGTGAGCTGACGAACCTCTGGTCCTCGACCAGCCACGTCCGCCACTTCGAGCCGTCGCCGTAGGTCGCTTGAATCGGCCGGTTGCGATATGGAACCGGATTCGCGGGATCCGCGTTATAGCTAACCGCAAGCATCACACCATTGCCCCTGGCCGTGGGCGGGTTCATCGTCAATCCGCGATCCTCGGCCCTCAGGAAAAGCTTCGCCTCCTTGAATCCCTGCTTCGGCGGCCATGTATCGTAGTGCTGCCACTGATTGACGCCGGTGCGGAAGCTCGCCGTGTCCTTCAGGTCGAATCCGGCGCGTCCCTTCAGATACTTTTCGAAGAACGGGGTCTCGATGGTCTTCCTGTACTCCTCTCCCGCATCCACGCCGAAGTTGATTGCGCCGAGGCTTAGCGTCCGGCGATTCCATCCGCCGTGGTTCCATGGGCCGAGCACGAGAAAGACTTTGTGTTCGCTGTCATGCGGCTCGAGCGCGGCGTACTCCGCCTGCGTGCCCCACATGTCTTCCTGGTCCCACCATCCACCTACTTCGAGCGTCGGCACCTCGACCTTCGTCAGGTGCCTCTGAACCGCCATGTCCTGCCAGAACTTCGTATACGCGGGCTGGGTCAGGAAGATCTTCGCGGTGGGCAGGTCCTGCATCTTCGCTGCCTGCGCAGCGCCTGCAAAGTTCACGTTCCGAAGAAAGAATTCGTAGGTGTCTTCCTTGCTTTGCACGCGAACATCGGTCTTTTGTCCTTCGAGCTAGTCGAAGCCGTAGGTCTCGCGAAAGGCTCCGTTGTGGAAGAAATCGTCGCCCAGCCAGGTGTCCGTCATCGGGGCCTGCGGAGAGATGGCCTTCACCGCCGGGTGCGCGTCGATCCCCGCCATCATCGCGAGGAATCCGGGGTAGGAGACGCCGAAGACACCGACTTTGCCGCTGTTGTTCGGCACATTTTTGAGCAGCCAGTCGATGGTGTCGCGCGTGTCCGTTGTCTCGTCCACATCGTTCTTGGTTGTGTGGGGGACGATGGGGCGGTTCATGACGAACTGTCCCTCCGACTGGTAGCGCCCGCGAATATCGCAGAAGACGAAGATGTATCCGCTGGCCGCCAGCTCGGGTTTTGAGAGATTCACGCTCTTCGATGAGCTGTTGTCGGTTCCATACGGAGTCCGCTCCATGAGGAACGGTAGCGGCTCGCCCGTGCTCTCCGAGCCTGCGGGGCGCAGAATGACGACGTGCAGCTTTGCGCCGTCGCGCACCGGAACCATTGCCTCAGTGCGCGTTACTCCTTTTGGTCGGCCCGCTGTGGAGGCTCCTGCGCTCTCAGCTTGCCCACCGAAACCAGAACCAGGAAGACCATCACCTTGCAGCACTGGCGAACCGACATAGAGCGCTTACCTCGAGTGGAGATTAAATTGGGATGCACGGAATTTCATGGATCAGCTCTGAGACGAAGCCGCCGCGGAATAGAAAGCCGGCGGCTCCGGAGAAATCAACCCTGCGCGACAGGCTCGGCCGGGATTGGACTGCGTCGCACTTCCATCCCTCTTTGCCGTGGGTTCCATCGCAGAAGGGACGCTTTGTGGACAAGCCGCAGCGGCAGAGCGAGATCGCCGGCTTGCCCGTCAGGTCCCACTCGTTGCCATTCACGTCCACCAGGGAGATAGGCCCCTCCACCCGAAACGGGCCGTTCGGACGAACCGTAATCTTTACCTTTGGCGCTTCGACTTCCGCTGATACTGCATTTGCAACTTCGTCCGGCATAGTGCTCCTCTGGTCTCTCTTCGAAAGACATCCATTTCCAATAGAGCCAGAATAGCAAACGGACGAGCTTGCCTCAGGATGGCCACTTCTCGTCCACTTCGATCTCGTCGATGTAGCACCAGCCCCAATCTTCCCCCCGCTCCATCGAGCGCATGATCGGGTGCCTGGTCGCGTGGAAGTGCTTGGTCGCATGTTTGTTGGGCGAAGAGTCGCAGCAGCCCATGTGGCCGCACTCCATGCACATCCGCAGATGCACCCAACGCGCGCCGATCTTCAGACAATCCTCACAGCCCTTCGCCGAGGGCTTCACCTTATGAATGTGGTCCAGATGAGTACACTCCATTTGCAGCACCTTCCTTCGTAGAGATTCTATCCCTCATCGGATGCGCCGCTTCGCTGGAATGGACCAACAATCATGCTTGTCGTCAGCGTTCCATTCAAAAATTAGTCTCCCAACCCTTCGGTGATGCCGTACTCCTTCAGTTTGCGATAGAGGGTTGTCTTGCCGATTCCGAGCAGCTTCGCCGCCATCAATTTATCGCCCTTCAACTGGCGGATTGTCCCGAGGATTGCCTGCTTCTCCATCTCGGCGATGGATACGATCTCTCCATCGCCGCCGCGTATGCCCTCCGGCCTCGGGGTTCGTTCTTCGTCGTCGCGAAGCTCCGGGGTCTGCTGGAGGCGGAAGTTCTGCAACTGCGTCGCAGATCGCCCATGTGCAAGATCGGGCCCGACGAAAGCGCGCAGGCCCGCTCAATCGCATTTTCGAGCTCGCGCACATTGCCGGGCCAGTCGTAGTCCGACATCACACGCAGGGTCGCATCGGAGAAGGTGCGCTTCACGCCGGTCTCCCTTTCCAGCCTCTCCAGAAGTGCATCGCCAGCGGCGCAATATCTTCCCTGCGATTTCGCAGCGGAGGAATTCTCAGATTCACTACGTTCAGCCGGAAGTAGAGATCCTTGCGAAAGCTTCCCTTCTCCACCATCTGCGCGAGGTCGCGGTTGGTCGCCGCCAGCACCCTTGCCGAGATCGGCCTGGCCACCGTCGACCCCACTGGCCGCACCTCCTTTTCCTGGAGCGCCCGCAGCAGCTTTGCCTGCAGGTCTAACGGCAGCTCGCCAATCTCGTCGAGAAAGACCGTCCCGCCCTCGGCTGAAGCCAGCAGGCCCTCCTTTGCGCGGTCTGCGCCGGTAAATGCACCCTTCACATGGCCGAACAATTCGCTCTCAATCAGCGTCGGCACCAGAGACCCGCAGTCCACCGTCACGAAGGGCTTCGTCGCGTTCGGCCCGTTGAAGTGGATCGATCGCGCCACCAGCTCCTTGCCTGTTCCACTCTCACCCAGAATAAGCACCGGGTGCGTCGAGTACGCCACCTTCGACAGAATCCGGTAGAGCTTCTCCATCTCGGGAGAGCGGCCAACGATTCCGCCCATTCCCTGCTGCGTCCTCAGCCTCTCGCGCAGCAGACGGCTCTGCACATCCAACTGGAGCTGATGCGCTGTCCGCTCCAGCACCGTCGTCAGCTCCTCCAGAGCGAACGGCTTCGTCAGATAATCCCCGGCACCAATCCGCATCGCCTCCACCGCCGATGCCACTGTCGCAAATGCCGTCATGACGACCACTGCCGTATCCGGGTAGAGCGCCTTTACCTGCTCGAGCAGCGGCAGACCGCCGCCACCCGGCAACTTCAGGTCGAGCAACAGGAGATCAATCCGCTGATGCTGCAGGATTCCTCGCGCCGCCGTGGCGCTATCGGCCCCCAGCACCACCGCGAACCCCATCCCCGACGCAATCCGGACGCACGCCTTGCGTACCGCATCGTCATCATCGACACCAGCACATGCAGCAGCGCGAGATGCTCCGCTGTACCCTTCACCGCGGCCCCATGATTCACCTGCGACACACCCACGAAGACTCCCGAGACGCCGCCCACGCCCTCTGTCCCTCCGGCCGCTGCCGCCTCTGTCCGCTCGCTCAACATTCCCGCATCTCCGGCCTTCGTTGTTCCCGAACTCACAATCCTCAACATGCGATCCACCCAGCCTCTCCCTTCAACACCGTCTTCACGCCTGTCTCCATCGTTCGCTGCTCCTTTTCACGCACTTCATCCCAGCTGACTGCGTACCACTCGACGAGATACTCGTCCCCACTTCGGGCTGGCTTTCAATCTTGAGACACCCGCCGGAGATCGCGACCAGCTCCCGCACCACACAAAACCCCAGCCCACGGCCATTCGCGCTCGAGATTCCGCCTGCCTGCATCAGCCTGCACACGGCTGCCTGGTCCATGCCGCAGCCGCGGTCACGCACGGTCATTACTACACGGCGGCGGCCTTCGCTGGAGTTTTCCTCCACCTTCTCCACCAGGCCTTCGACATGAATCGAGATCGCTCCTCACCCATGGCGTAGCCTCAGCCGCATTCTTTACCAGGTTCGTCAGAATCCGCTCCACCGCCTCCACCGGCACACGGACCGCTGGAATGCCCCTAACCCATACGAGATCTCGATAGCCCACCAGCCACCCGGCTCAGCACGCCCTTGCAGCGGTCTACGACGTCGGGGAGCACCGATATCTCCGCCTGCACCTTGGCGGGCAGCCCTGCACGCGAGTGGTTCACCAGCCGGTTGATCATCGCCCAACTGCGATCGCTCAACATCCGCAGCTCCGCGGCGTACTCGCGATGCTCTTCGTTCAACACTCCAGGCATTGCCAGCAGGTCCGAGTACAGGCTCAGGGCGCCCAACAGATTTCCGGCGTCATGCGCCAGGCCTGAACCCTCGGCCACGCCTGCAACCGGCTCGCTCGTGACTGGAGCCGCAGCCCACCGCGCTGTCAGCCCGTATGCAGGCGTCGCATTGTTGAGGCTCATCTGGCGCGTCACATGCCGAAGTGCCGCAAACTTCCCTGAATAGACATCCGGCCCTGAGGCAGAACTGCTCTGCGTTGCCTGCATACCTTCTTCCGCCAATCCCTGCTCAACTTTTCCTGACAGCAGATGCCCTTACGTAATCACTTTAAGTGCCAAACTGGAACTCTTTGGCTAAGTGCTTCCACATACGACCGTAAACTCGATTCGCGCCATCTATCCGCGCAGCTCAACGATTCCCAATATAGAACTCCACCCGAGGGCAAACCTTCAAAAAACTTGAGGAAACACCAATCCAGTTATCTTTCCCGTTTTGGAACAATTCCATTTTGGGACTCTTCTGGCTTCCATCGCGAACCTGAACATCTTTTTTGTGCTGAATCTTAAGAGAAATCTCTCAACGATAATCTCCCTATAATCTTTCTATGTCTCTCGCAACCCCGACCGCCGCACAGATCTTCCGTCCCGACAACCGCGCTGCCGATGCTCTTCGCGCCGTCCGCCTCACTCCCCACTACGTTGCGATGGCCGAGGGCTCGGTGCTTATCGAATCCGGCAACACCCGCGTTCTCTGCAACGCCACCATCGAACAGGGCGTTCCGGGCTGGCTCCGCAACTCGGGCCGTGGGTGGGTTACGGCCGAATATGGCATGCTGCCCCGCGCGACCCTCACGCGCACGCCGCGGGAGTCTGAGCGCGGCAAGGTGGGTGGCCGCACGCATGAGATCCAGCGGTTGATCGGCCGCAGCCTCCGCAGCGTCGTCGACATGAAGGCGCTTGGCGAGCGCACCATTATTCTTGATTGCGACGTGCTTCAGGCGGATGGAGGCACTCGCACCGCAGCGATTACAGGAGCCTGCGTCGCCCTGGCTATCGCTCTCGGCAAACTCGTCGCTGCCGGCACGTTGAAGTCTTCGCCATTGAAACAGATGCTCGCTGCGACCAGCGTCGGCATCGTCGACGGCAACATCCTCCTCGACCTTTGCTACGAAGAAGACTCACGCGCCGCAGTCGACATGAATGTGGTGATGCTTGCAGATGGAGGCCTCGTCGAAACCCAGGCCACCGCCGAACAAAACGCCTACAGCCGCACACAGCTTAATCAGATGCTCGACTACGCGGAGAAGGGAATCCGCGAATTGCTTGTCGCGCAGGAGGCCATCGTCAACGCGGCTGTCTAGCCTCGTGCTTCGCCTGCCCCCACTGGCATGCGTCTTGTGGAAGCCGGGATCTTCCGTCACTGATCATCTCCGTCAACCTGTCTAGAACCAACGAAGGCGGGGGGATTATTCATAGAGAATTTTGTGAAAATTTCAGCAAAATCGCGCGCCATGGGTCATATCACCTAACTCACCGATTATCAGCAATCTCTGGGCGGCAATACGTCGTCATATTAGACCAACACATCAAGCTCTCTGCCTGTGTAGAATGACCCTCGAGACCCAAACAATCGCAAATAAGGAATCGCATCAATGGAAAAGCTGACACAGGAAAACTCGCAGGACTCAAAGCCGTCTCCGACCATCGTGGAGTCATCGCCGCAGCCGCCATGGACCAGCGAGGATCCCTCCAGAAGTCTCTCGCCAAGGAGCGCGGAGCCGCAGCCGACGCCCATGACCTCGAGGAGTTCAAGACCCTCGTCCACCAGCGTCCTCACCAAGCACGCTTCGGCCATCCTCCTCGACCCGGAGTTCGGCCTGCCAGCCTCCAAGCACCGCAACGGCAAGGGCCTCCTGCTCGCTTACGAGAAGACCGGCTACGACGCCACCACTCCTGGCCGGTTGCCGGACCTGCTCGACGTATGGAGCGTACGCCGCCTCAAGGAAGCGGGGCCGACTGCATCAAGATTCTGCTCTACTACACCCCCTTCGAGAAATCTCCCGTCAACGACCTGAAGCATGCCTGGATCGAGCGGATCGGTGACGAGTGCGTTGCGCACGACATCCCCTTCTTCCTCGAGTTTCGTCGGCTACTCCGTCGATGGCAGCGACGAAAAATCGCTGGGCTACGCCCTCAAGAAGCCCGAGATCGTCTCCGGCTCCATGGCCGAGTTCGGCAAGGCCCGCTACAACGTCGATGTCTTGAAGGTCGAAGTCCCCGTCGAGATGTCCTTCGTCGAAGGCACCAAAGCTTACAAGGGCGAAAAGGCCTATACCCGCGCCGAGGCTCTGCAGCACTTCCGCGATGCCGCCACCATGACCCACAAGCCCTTCATCTACCTCTCAGCCGGCGTCTCCAACCCGGTCTTCATCGAGACCCTGGAGCTTGCCGTTGAATCCGGCACCACCTTCAATGGCGTTCTCTGTGGCCGCGCTACCTGGAAGGACGGCATCGCCATTTATGCCAAGCAGGGTGCAAAGGCCTTCGAAGACTGGCTCAACACCACTGGCGTAGAAAACATCACCAATGTCAATAACGCCCTGAAACTGGCTCATTCCTGGCACGACAAAGTCGAAACCAAATAAAACAAGCAACTCGTTTTATAACAGAAAGGCGCCTCATAATGTAGCGCCTTTCTGTTAAAACCAAAATAGACTGCACGACGCCTACTCCCACTCGATCGTTCCTGGGGGTTTCGAGGTAATGTCGTAGACCACGCGGTTGATTCCGCGTACCTCGCTCACAATCCGGCTCGAGATCGTGCGCAGCACCTCGTATGGCAGTGCAGCCCAATCGGCTGTCATGCCGTCTTCGCTCTCCACCGCGCGAATCGCGCAGGTATTGGCGTAAGTCCGCTGGTCCCCCATCACCCCGACTGACTTTACAGGGAGCAGCACCGCGAAACTCTGCCAGACCTTGCGGTACAAGCCGGCCCGCTTGATCTCCTCCACCACAATCGCGTCGGCCTCCTGCAGGATCGCCACGCGCTCCGCCGTCACTTCACCCAGGATCCTCACTGCCAGCCCCGGGCCAGGGAACGGCTGGCGTTCGAGAATATCCTCCGGCATTCCCAGATCCCGCCCGATCCGCCGCACCTCGTCCTTGAACAGGTCACGCAACGGTTCGATCAGCTTCAGCTTCATATCCGCCGGCAGGCCGCCCACATTGTGATGGCTCTTGATCGTGTGGCTGGGCCCATGCACGCTCGATGACTCAATCACGTCCGGATACAGGGTTCCCTGAACCAGCCACGCAATCTCTTCTCCGGATGACTTCTCGGCTTTGAAGATCTTCGCCGCCTCGTCGTCGAAGACTGCGATAAATTCGTTGCCGATGACCTTCCGCTTCGTCTCCGGATCGGTCACGCCTGCAAGCTTCGTCAAGAACCTCTCCGAAGCGTCGACAGCGACGACATTCAGTCCAAGCTGCGCACGCATCGCCGTCTGCACCTTCTGAAACTCATCCTTCCGCAGAACGCCGTTGTTCACGAAGATGCAGGTCAGCCGATCGCCAATCGCCCGGGCCACAAGAACAGCAGCAACCGACGAATCCACGCCTCCGCTCAGTCCGCAGATCGCACGTCCGTCGCCAACCTGCGCCTTGACGCGCTCCACGGTGGATTGGATGAAGTGCTCGGGCGTCCAGTCCTGCGTTGCCCCGCAGATATCCAGGCAGAAGTTCCTGAGCAGCTCCACTCCATGGCGCGTGTGAGCGACCTCGGGATGAAACTGCACCGCCCAGATTCGCCGCTTCTCATCCGCAATTCCCGCAACCGCATTGGCCGTCTTCGCCGTCAGCTCAAACCGCTCGGCAAAGTTTCTGCATGGTCGCCATGCGACATCCAGACATCCAGCGACTCAGGCAACCCACGGAACAGCGGCGTCTCGGCGACCACCGTCACTTCCGCATGCCCGTACTCTCGAGCCGCCGCGCCCACCACTTTGCCCCCAAGGTGATGCACGATGAACTGCAACCCATAGCAGATCCCCAGGACAGGCACACCCAGTGCCAGTACACCTGCATCCGCATCCGGAGCATCCGCGTCGTACACAGAGCATGGCCCTCCGGAGAGAATCACTCCCTTCGGGTTGAGCGCCTTCACCTTCTCCAGCGCAACCGTACACGGCAGCACGACGGAGAAGACGTTGAACTCCCTGATACGCCGCGCAATCAGCTGCGTATATTGCGAACCAAAATCCAGAATGACGATCGTTGAGCTATCCACATATCCAGTGTAAATGCCTGGCCAGTCGCGGCCCCTTCGCGCAGAATCAGCTCATCAGGGCCGTTGTCGTCAGGCTCGACTCCACACGGTTTCGCCCAAGGCGCTTCGCACAATACAACGCATTATCTGACGCATTCAACAGCGACATCGCCGAGTCCGCGCCGTTTGGCACCATCGCAGCCACGCCGATACTGATCGTCTGAATCCCCCATGGACTTCCCTCATGCGGCAGATTGAGTGCGGCGACGGCGCTCCGAATATTCTCCGCCACCATCAAGGCTTCCTCGCTATCGGCATTCGGTAGAATCACCGCAAACTCTTCTCCCCCAAACCTCGAGGCCGTGCCGGAGCTATCGCGCAGCGCCTCCGCAATGACTCCCGCGATTCGACGAAGGCAGGAATCGCCGCTCATGTGACCGAACAGGTCGTTATAGGCCTTGAAGAGGTCCACATCAATCAACAGCAGGGCAACCGGACGCGCTTCCTCCAGACTCTGCCGCCACTGCTCCTCAAGCCGCTCATCGAACCAGCGCCTGTTTTGCCAGACCTGTCAGACCGTCCGCGTTCGCGAGTTGCCCGATACCGCGCCTCGCTCTTCTGTAGCGATTCCTCCAGCGCTTTGCGTTCTTCAAGCAGAGCCGCAACCGGAAATGCGGTAAACAGCGCCACCGCCAGAATATCTGCACCACGACGATCCGATGCAGCATATTTTTTGTCCACGATCAGCATCATTGGCCATGCCCTGCCACCGTCAGACTGATCGAGATCAACGCGATCACACAGACCGCCAGAACGGTGCCCGGAAACCCCAACCGGAAGACCACCAGCAACAGCGCAGGAAAGATGAAGAAGATCAGCGGATCGGTATCGTGTGTAAACACAAGCGCTGTGGCGATTGCAGGGACACTCAGCAGAACAAACGTGTCGGCCACAAGCTTTCGACCAAACACATCGAAGAAGCCGGGTCGCAGAAGAATAAACACCAGCGGCGCAACGATCGCCATGCCCAGAGAATGCGCCCAGGTACCAGGTGCGAAAGAGCTTTCCACCACGGGCCTGCATTCACAAACAACAGTGTCCACGATGCTCCGATGGCGCTCGTGATTGCCGTCGCTCCAGGACAGATACTCCAGAAATCCCAGCAACGGCCTGCGCTTCGACAGATTAAATGGGCTTCCGAACCAGTAGGTCAGCACAAACGACGAGAGGATGACCTCAATCGAGTTCGCTACCGACACGCCCAGCGCCAGAGCGATAGGGTCCGCCGTACAAGACATCCGCCAGCGTGTCAGCCAGCAGACCAACTGCGAAGAAATGGAGCCAGACGCGCCGTGGCCGTGTAATCACAATGGCGAAGAGCATGCCATTGGTCAGCCATATCGTCGCCACTCCCTCGGACTGGCGCGAAAGCCTGATCCAAGCCACGAAAACAGAAGGAGCACACAAAAACGTCAGGGATCAGCTGTCCCCATGGGAGCCGATCCGCAGAAGAGCCCTTCGACGGATCTCAATACCAACCGTGTCTGCAGCGCGAAACTGTTGCTTGTCGTTACCTCGCATCGAAACCAGTATCAACGAACGGCAGTGATTGGCACAAGAATCCACTGCGTTTTGACAGGGAGGCGCAGTTGCCTAGTTGGGGTCCTTCTGCCTGGTGGTCTGGACGCCGGTCACTACTCAATGCCGAGCTAATCACTGCGATTGCCGCAATGTAATGCGGCGGAATGTGCATCAGGTGAGCTAGATAAGCCACACCTGCGATCAAAATCAGATAACCCAACGCATAGAGGTCCAAATGACATAGCTTTCTCCTGAGCCTTAAGGCTCACGGAGTAAGATGCGAAAATTCTCTCGGCCAGCTACCGCAAATCGGTCAAGGGTTCATAGGCTCCAGAGCTGCAGATAAGCCACCTGCCGCGCCACATGAAAGAAATCCGAGGCCAGCAGATAGAGCACCGTCACTCCGGCCCACCACCACATTAGAAACTCCGGAGTCGTCACGCTCTCAAACGGCAATGGAGTCGCCGAGAACACCATCGCCAGCACGATCAGCGCAATCTTCACGATTCCCATCACCAGATTGATCTCCACCAGTTTTCCCTCAACGGCCCCAGCCGAAACGCCGCGGCCAAACTCGCGCCAACTCCCAGTCCCCGCAACATCGCCAACAGAGGAGCTACCGACAACGCCCAGCTCACCACCGCCCATGCTGTAAACAGTCCCAGCGTCGCAACAATCACCAGCGCGAAGTATCCACCAGGTTCGGCTCATCCCCTGCCGCCAATGGTCCCGTTACGGTCCAGTTCCCTACCTGCTCCATGCACCAGAACCACAACGCGAAGCTGCCCAACAGTACCACCAGACGGAGCGATTAGCAGCACAATCAGCGTGCCGACTCTGCTGTGCAGACGCGGGTCCGCCCTGCGCAACACAAGCGTCCGCCCAACCGAGGACACCACCACCCAACCAACCGCCAGCAGAGGCGCAAGCCCACACCAGGACTCCTAAAACCGGCGGCAGCAGAACCTCCAGCGCCTTCGCCAGAGTCGTCGCCGCGCCCATCGGATCGGTCACCGATATAGCTTTCAGCGCGGCAATATCCACTGGCGTCTCGCGCAGAATCCGCTCCCCTGCGTGCCACAACACCAGCAGTGCCGGAACGCCATACGCCCAACGCCAGAGCACCTCCAACGCCGTCAGCGAGGGCCGCCGCCAGCACTCCGAAAGCGTATGCACAAACGACTGCGTCCCCCCGCACTCTTCCGGCCGCAACCACCACGGCCAGCCTGCCTTACCGGCCCTCTGGAGAGATGCCCCACTACTTCACCACAAGATTCACGAGCTTGCCCGGCACCACAATCATCTTCACTACCGTCTTGCCCTCAATCCGTCCCTTGACCTTTCATCGTCCGACGCAGCTGCCTTAACTGCATCCTGATCGCTACCCGCCGCACCTTCACTACGTTCACCAGCTTCCCCACCTTCACTACGTTCACCAGCTCTCCCATTCACCTGCACGGGGATCTCGATCTCATTCTCCTGCGCAAGCTCCGCATTCGCTACTGGCCACGGCGTGCGAAAGACTACGCCCACGCCACCCATCTGCTCCCACATGTCGGCTGCAACAAACGGCGCAAACGGAGCCAGCAGCTGCACAAGTCCGCGAAATACTTCGGCGATCACAGAACGGGAGACCTCACCCGCATCCATTGCGGCCTCCTGCGCCGTAATCTCGTTCACCAGAATCATGATCGAAGAGATTGAGGTGTTGAAGTGCCAGCGCCCATCAAAATCCTGCGTTATCTTCGCAATCGTCTGATGCAGCTTCCGCAGGAGAGCCTGCTCCGCAGGCGTCATCGTCGACGAACTGCCACCTGCTGAATCCGCAACCGCAGAGTACTTCGTCACCAGCCGGTAGACCTTGCTCAAGAAGCGGCTGATCCCCGCAACTCCCTCTTCCTGCCACTCCAAGTCACGATCCGGCGGCGCAGCAAACAACGCATACATCCGTGTCGCATCCGCTCCATAGCGCGCAATCATGTCATCAGGCGAAACCACATTGCCCTTCGACTTCGACATCTTCGCGCCGTCCTTGATCACCATTCCCTGCGTAAACAAACGCTCCGCAGGCTCATCATTTTTCACCATCCCCAGATCGCGCATCACCTTCGTCCAGAGCCGCGAGTAGATCAAGTGCAGAATTGCGTGCTCCACGCCGCCGATGTACTGATCGATCGGGAACCAATAATTCACTTTGTCGGAATCAAAAGGGAGCCGATGCATTCTTCGCATCTGTGTACCGATAGAAGTACCAGCTCGAGTCGACGAACGTATCCATCGTGTCCGTCTCCCGCCGGGCCTTCCCGCCGCACTTCGGGCACTTCGCGTTGACAAAATCTGCCACACGTCCCAACGGCGACCCGTTCGTCAGAGTAATGTCAATCTGCTCCGGCAACACCACCGGCAACTCGCTCTCGGGCACCGGCAGCGGCTCTCCCGGCGAGCACGCATCGCAATACACCATGGGAATCGGAGTCCCCCAATATCGCTGGCGGCTCACTCCCCAATCCTTCAAGCGATATGTAACCGTAGGAGTACCAAATCCTTTCGCCTTGGCAAACGCTGCCATCTTCTCCTGCGCCGCGACGCAACTCAACCCGGACCATTCCCCCGAGCCAATCACCACAGCATCGTCCTCGGCCAGATAAGGGAGAGGTGGTTCTTCTGCACTCGAAGCCGCGGGGGCAACCACACGGCGCAGTGGCAGGCCGTACTTCTGTGCAAACTCGAAGTCCCGCTCGTCGTGCGCAGGAACGCTCATAATCGCGCCGGTCCCGTAGTCCGCCAGAATGTAGTTCGCCACCCAGATCGGCACACGTTCACCGTTGAACGGATTCACTGCGAACCGTCCCGTGTTCACGCCATGCTTCTCAATCGCACCAAGCGCATCGGACTCCCGCGCCTTCTGCTGCTCCTCCAGCAAGCCCTCGATCTTCAAGCGCAGAGCATCATCCTCAAGCGCAAACATCTTCGCCACCGCATGCTCCGGAGCAAGCTGTACCGAAGTCGCCCCAAAGATCGTATCGACGCGCGTGGTAAATACGGTGATCTTTTCAGCCGAGCCATCGACAGCAAAATCGACGTGGGCACCCTCGCTCCGCCCGATCCAGTTGCGCTGCATCGTTCTGACCTTCTCCGGCCACCCCTCCAGCTTGTCGAGCCCATCCAGCAGCTCATCCGCATACCTGGTGATCCGCAGGAACCACTGCGTCAGATCGCGCAGCTCGACAACGGTATCCTCATGACGCCAGCATCGGCCGCCGATTACCTGCTCGTTCGCCAGCACCGTCTGGCACTCCGGACACCAGTTCACCTTGCTCTTCTTGCGGAAGGCCAGGCCCTTCTCGAACATCTTCAGAAAGAACCACTGGTTCCACCGGTAGTAATCCGGCAGACACGTCGTTACCTCGTTGGCCCAGTCGTAGCTGAACCCCATCCGCCGCATCTGTTTCTTCATGGCGGCGATATTTCGCAAGGTCCACTCTCGCGGAGGAACCCCGTTCTTCAGCGCAGCGTTCTCGGCCGGCAGCCCGAAGGCATCCCACCCCATCGGGTGCAGCACGTTATACCCGCGCATCCACATGTACCGGGCCAGCGCGTCGCCGATCGAGTAGTTCCGAACATGCCCCATGTGGAGCTGCCCGCTCGGATACGGCAACATCTCCAGGCAGTAGTACTTCGGCTTACCCGAATCATGACCCTCCGCCGCATACAGCGACGCATCCGCGTCCCACCGTGCCTGCCACTTCGGCTCAATCTCAGCCGGACTATACTTCTGCTGCTGATTCAATCCAGCGGAAGGATTCTCATCGATGTGCGCGGTTTTCCCGCTATTTCGGTTCGTAATAATCTCAGACATGCTTCTACGATTGTAACCGTCGCCCGCCCATGGTATTCGGGCCGTCGGTTGTCAGGTAGAGCGACAAAATCTTAGCTGCCACCGGGCAAAGGATAAGCAGGAAGGGAACATAGATGCGCACTTCACTCGCCACTCCTACCGCCAACCAAAGCGGAAGATAGAGAACCGAGGACAGAATCGTCAGCCAGTCCATCGGATCCAGCCTTGCCATCACCCTTTTCCCGAGCCAAAGGAGAACGAAACATGGCAGCAGTGCAACCGCAGCCGTCGAAGAACGATGAAGGCTGAGGTTCTCCGTCAGTTGCACCAACGCTGTTCCTGGCGGATAGACAGCATTGGGGAAAAAAACGTATTTCATCATCATTTGAATCACCGCCGCAGTCCCCGCAACGATCATTCCGCACAATGACAGCGCCCATCGGTCCGACACGATCTTCGGGGACCGTCCCAAAAAGCCCAATAAGATCATCGAGAGCCCGAACACAAACGGAATGTCGGAGCGGACAAATGCCTGCCAGAGTGTCAGCAAAAAAAGAACGATATACAACACCGGGCGTGTGATAGCCCTGGGAATAATAAGCAGGCTGGCCGCAAGATAGGCTGCAGAAGGCAGAGTCTCAGGTCGCTGCCACGGCACCACCCAGGCAATAGGAAACTGCAGCGCTGCGAGAAAAAGCGCAACCGCGACAGCCCTGGCACTGCCGCCCATCTGTGAAATCCAGCTTGATCGGGCAAGTCGCAGATAGAGGAGATACGAAGCAACATATGCTGCGATCCCATCGAGTGCGCCTGTTAACAGATAGCCTCTTCTCACATGCAGCGTCCGGGCTAGAAACCGAATGAGATATGGCAGCGCCAACCGATATTGATTGGGTGCGTAATCGGTCCCTTTGAGAATATCGCGCGCCGAATTAGCCGGTCCGGCGCCGGCACTGTAGTCTGCCCATCCCACAGAGACGAAGTGCGCCAGCGTAACGCAGACGAGAGCCAAAAAGACCAGGACAAAGGCCCGTTCCCTGCGGAGCGGGCCTTCCATGTCCGAAGCATCGGATGGCCCGGCGACGGTGTGACCGCGAACAGTCTCCTGCCGGAAAAGCGGTGGCAGCTCGTCATAACCTCCAGCCATAGATCGTTCTCCTCCTCATCCGGATTAAGGCTAGCCTCCATTAAGTGGTAGTTCAAGGAAAGAATAATCTCAAGACGATCTCACCTGCTCTGTCATGGTCCCTTGAAAGTCGCCTGTCTTGCTGCCAGAGCGCCGCCGGCAGTAGTCGCCTCACCCCGCCGCCAGCGCACGCAGAACCCCAACATTCCGCGCCTCATCCCCCGGAGCATCCACCGGCGTCTCCGCAATAAACGCCGCATGCGCGAATCGCTCATCATGCAGCAGCCGCCGAAACACCTCCGCCCCAATCGTCCCTTCACCGATATGCTCGTGCCGGTCCAGCTTCGACCCCATCGCCGCCTTCGCGTCGTTGCAGTGCCATACCTTCACCGCATCGAACCCCACCGTATCCTTCACCAGCAGCATCGTCTCCAGATATCCATCCGGTGAAACCATGTCGTATCCCGAAACATGCACATGACAGGTATCCAGGCACACGCCTACCGGTGCGCAGGCCTTCAGCCGCTCCACCAGCTCCGCCACCCGCTCCAGCTTCCCGCCCAACGAGAACTCCGCGCCAGCCGTATTCTCAATGAGAATTCTGAAGTCCTTACCCGTGAAGTCGATCCCGTCGATCGCCTTCTCAATGGACTCCGCTGCCAGCCGCAGCCCCTCCTCGCGCGTCAGGCCCTTCCAACTTCCCGGATGCAGCACCAGGTACTCCGCTCCCAGAGCCAGCGCACGCTCCACCTCACCGCGAAACGCTCCCACTGAGTTTGCCCGCACACTCTCCGTCTGGCTGCAGAGATTAATCAGGTAGCTCGCATGAATCGCCACCGGCCCCACATCATGCTTCGCACGCAGCTCCTTCATCTTCGCCGCGTCCGCTGGCTTCACCGGCGAAGCCTTCCACATCCTCGGGCTTGCGGAAAATATCTGGAACGTATTCGCCCCAGCCGCTACTGCCCGATCCACCGCGGTCCACACGCCACCCGCCGTTCCCACATGCACGCCAATCCGTTTCTTAGCCGTATTCACCATTTCTAAAGGCTATCGCACAAGGTGATATGCTTGGGCGCGTCGGCAAACTTACCTTCAAGAGGGTTCACTTCATGGCCGCCCCACAGAATTTCAAAAACCACGCACGCTCCGATCCGCCTTTTCACTTCTTTGTGATTCCCATGCTGTTGCTGAACTTCATCTTTTCCATCTACGCCACCATCCATGCGTGGCCCCGCTACAAGCACACTCACCTCTGGTGGATTGCGATGTCCGTTGTCTTCCTTGCTATGGCAGAGGTAGGCAGGAGCGCGGCCCTCAGAGCTCAAAACCGCATCATTCGCCTCGAAGAGCGTCTCCGCCTTCAGGCCTTGCTTCCTGCCGAAGACCGTGCCCACATCGACGAGCTCTCCATCAAACAGCTTATTGCCCTGCGCTTCGCCTCCGACGCCGAGATCCCCGCGCTCGTCCGCAAGACCCTCACCCAGAACCTCGAACCCAAAGCCATCAAGCAGAGCATCGTCAACTGGCGCGCCGACTACTACCGAGTCTAGACGTCGCAACGATGGAACAGAAAAGGCGGCATCCCTCTGCCGCCTCTCAGGTGTCAATAACCAACCGAGAACGAAGCCCGCTCATGCTTCGGCTTCTCCAACTCATCCACCAGGGCAATCGCATAATCTGCAAACGAGATCCTGCTCTCACCCTTGGCATCTGTAATCAGCTCCTTCGTCCCAAGCCGAAACTTTCCTGTGCGCTCGCCCTCGACAAAAAACGCGCCCGGGCTCAAATAAATCCAATTGATATCCGAAGCCCGTAACAAGCCAAGTGCCTTCTCATGCGAAGTTGCAATCGGCATGTACTGTGCGGGCAGGTGTCCCGATTTAATCAACGTTACCCCCGGCGCAACCTCCAGTAAGCCGGCGCCGCCCACCACGGCCAGCCGACCGCCCACCTTCCCGACAGCCTCAATCTGCCTCCGTGTAACGTCAATAATCGCATCCGTCTGGTCGGCTGGCGGAGCATAGGCACTCACGACTGCGTCAGCTCCTTTGATAATCGCCGCAATCTTGTCCACATCCGAAAGATCGTCGGCCTTCACCGCCACTCCAGCCAGTCCTTGCAGCGACTCAACCTTTCGCGCCACGGCGGTCACTTTATGCCCCCGGCGAAGCAGCTCTTTCACAATCTCTTTCCCTGAATTACCTGTAGCTCCATACACAACGACATTCATCGCAGTCTCCTTGAGTCAAGAAAATAAGCTCTAAAAGCAGATGCGGTCCAGCGCCCGCCGGACCACATATTTTCCAACCTCCAAAAAATCACCAAATAAACCGAATTCTCCTAATAAACGTCCCTCTGATACCGTTTTTGTTTTTTCATCACACCCAGATACTCCGCCGCGTTCTCCAGCGTTCCATTCGATCCCTTCGCAATCGCGTCCAGCAGCGCCAGTTCCACATCCTTCGCCATCCGCGTGGCATCGCCACAGACATAAAAATACGCTCCGCGCTCCAGCCACGAATAAAGCTCTGCCGCATGCTCCTGCATCCGGTCCTGTACGTAAACCTTCTGCACCTGGTCGCGCGAAAACGCCGTATCCAGACGCTTCAACACGCCATCTTTCAGCATCCCTTGGAACTGCTCGCGGTACAAAAAGTCCAGCTTCTCCCGTTGCTCCCCGAAGAACAGCCAGTTATCCCCGGTCTGCCCGGTCGCCTGCCGCTCCTCAAGAAACGCGCGGAACGGCGCAATCCCCGTCCCCGGTCCAATCATGATTACAGGAGCCGAAGTATCCTCCGGCAACCTGAAGTTCGCATTCGAGTGCAGGAAGATCGGAAGCGTCGTTCCAACATGCGCGCGCTCGCCAAGCTGGCCGCTCGCAATCCCCTGCCGGCTCCGCCCATGCGACTCATACCGAATCACGCGCACGGTCGTCTGCACATTGTCCGGGTGCATCTTCTGGCTCGACGCAATCGAATACATCCTCGGCACCAGCCGCTGCAGCACATGAAACAACTGCTGCGGATCGGTCACCACGCCGGGAAACTCCGTTGCCAGATCCACAAACTCGCGCCCCCAGCAATACTCCTCCGCGCGAGCCTTGTTCTCCGGCCCGGTCAACGCCTTCAATCCTTCGACACCCGGCGCGAGCTTCGCATACTGCCCAACCGCTCCACGCGCCAGCTTGCCGATGCCCAGCCGCGTCCGCAACGCCTCTTCCAGACTGATCTCGACCTTGTAGTGGTCCAGCACGCGCTCATCGCCCTTGAATCGCAGCGCCGCCAGAACATCCGCTACAGCCTCCGCACGGTTTTCCGGAATAATCCCCACCGCATCGCCCGGCGTATAAGTCATACCCTCATCGAGCGTCAGCTCAATGTGTCGCGTCTCTTTTTCCGACCCCGTGGCCGTCAACAGCTCATTCACTCGAACCGTGGATAAAAACGGGCTATTTCGCGTGTACTTCGAGGCATGCCCCACTGCACTATTTGCTTCCTGCTCCTGAACTCCTGTCATCCTTCTATGGTAAAACGCTGCCCCGAAAAACGCCTAAGCCTTCGCTGCTTACAGGATGTCGCAGATAACCCCTCGCCGGGGGTTCAACCGTTCCCTGTTTACAGAACCATCCCCCCAAACGCATACTGTTAGCCACATCTGTTGGTTGACGAGGCTCTCATCGAAGACTTGGTCCCCTCTCCCGATAACCCCGGCACTACCGTCCATCCTGCAGCGGACCACACCGTCTCCTCTGTAACCGCGGCCCCTGTCCTCACCGAAGAGCCCGCTTTCACGCCCTCCACACCTTCGCAGCCGCCCAAACGCAATCTGGCACCGCTTCTGATCACCGCGGCTATCGTCATCGCGGCGGCCATTCTCTTCGAACTATCTCCGCGCCTTGCCGCACCCTGGCCACAGAGCTACGACCCCCGCGCACTTCTGGCTCCTCTCCGCCGCGCTCGCCGCACTCCCGCTGATCGTTCTTTTGGTAGCCATGGCTGGTCTCCGCATCAAAGGCCATCTTGCCGCCCTTGCCGGCCTCACCACCGCACTCGCCATCGCTCTCATCATCTTTCACATGCCCGTCCGGCTGGCCTTCCTCGCAACCGGATACGGCATCGGCTATGGGCTCTTTCCCATCTGCTGGATCGTCGTCCCTGTTCTCTTCCTCTATCACCTCACCGTCCGTTCCGGCAGGTTCGCACAACTGCAAGACTGCCTGACCGGCGTCACTCCCGACGGCCGCCTCCAGCTTCTTCTCATTGCTTTCTCCTTCGGAGCATTCTTCGAAGGCGCCGCGGGCTTCGGCACCCCCGTGGCCGTCTGCGGAACCATCCTCATCGGCCTTGGCTTTCCGCCTCTTCAAGCCGCCGGCCTCGCTCTCCTCGCCAATACCGCTCCCGTCGCCTTCGGAGCCCTCGGCACACCCATCATCGCCCTCCACGGCGTCACCAACCTCGATACCCACCTCCTCTCGCGAGTCATCGCCCGCATCCTCACCCCCTTCTGCGTCATCGTTCCCTTCTGGCTCGTCTGGGCCTACGCCGGATTCACCGCGATGCTCGAAATCTGGCCCGCGATTCTGCTCGCCGGGGCCGTCTTCGGAGGAACCCAGCTCCTCATCGCCACCCTCCACGGCCCCTGGCTCGTCGACATCTCCGCCTCCGTCATCAGCATGGCTCTCCTTATCGCCTTCCTCCATATTTGGAAGCCGAAACGAATCCTCAACGCCGGACGAAGAGACATCACCCATGAACCGTGCGATACCGACACCAACGAGCTTAAGCTGATCCTACGAGCCGCGCTCCCCTGGATTGTCCTCACGCTCTGCGTCGTCCTCTGGGGAATGCCCGCCTTCTCTCAGTGGCTCGACGCCGCCACCAGCATCAAAATCCCCATTGCCGGCCTCCACCAGGCCGTCCTCCGCATGCCGCCTGCGGTTCCCGCACTCGCAGCCGAGCCCGCGATCTTCAACCTCAACTGGCTCTCCGCCACCGGCACCGGAATCTTCTTTGCCGCCATTCTCGCGGGCCTGCTCATGGGCATGCGCCCCTCCGCCATCGCCCACGTCTTCGCCGAGACCATGGTCAGCGTGCGCTTCACGCTCATCACCATCTCCGCCCTGATGGCCATCGGCTTCATCACCCGCTACTGCGGCATGGACGCCACCCTTGGCCTCGCCTTCGCCCGCACCGGAGTCTTCTATCCCTTCTTCGGAACCCTCATCGGCTGGATCGGTACCGCCTCCACCGGCTCTGACACGTCTTCGAACGTCCTCTTCGGCAGCCTGCAAAAACTCACCGCCCAACAGCTCCACGTTTCGCCCTACCTCATGGCTTCAGCTAACTCCTCCGGCGGAGTCATGGGCAAGATGATCGCCCCGCAGAGCATCGTCGTCGCCACCACCGCCACCGAAAGCTACGGCACCGAAGGCCACATCCTCCGCTTCGTCTTCCTCCACAGCCTCGCCCTCGCCTGCCTTGTGGGACTCCTCGTCTCCGCCATCGTCCACTGGCCAAAGCTGGCTGCCCTCGTTCTGCATTAACCGCTAACGCGCCAACAAAATCCGCAGGTCGCGCAGATTATTCCCCGTAGGCCCGGTCACCACGGCGTCTCCCAGCAGAGCCAGTAGATCGTTCGAGTCGAAACATGCCAATGCGGTCTTCACCGGATATCCTGCCATCTCCGCCCTTGCCACCGTCGCACCGTCCACCACTCCACCGGCGGCAGAACTATGCCCATCCACCCCATCGCTCCCCGCGCTCAAAATCTCCATCTTCTTTCCAGCGATCAACTCCGCACACAACAGAGCAAAGTGCTGATTCCGTCCTCCATTCCCCTTCACCCCATGCGGCACCTCCAGCGTAACCTCGCCTGCTGAAAGCAGACAGACGCGCTCCCTGGCATCTCTGAGCTCACTCGCCCGATGCACCAGATACTCCGCTGCCCGCTCCGCACTCCAGTCATCGCAGCGGTTGTCCACCTCCACATGCCACCCCAGCTCCCTCGCCCGAATCGTCGCCGCCTCTTCCAGCGAAACACTGTCCAGCAACACATTCCACCGCGACCTCGCAAAGATCGCATCGTCCGGCTTCGGCGTCTCTACGAGCGACCGTTTTCTGAGCATCTCCGCAACCGCAGCCGGAAGGCGCGCCACCAGTCCGTACTCCTCAGCAATCCGGTAAACGTCCTCTACAGTGCTTCTATCCGGCACAGTCGGCCCCGATGACAGCGCATCCAACTGTCCCTCCGGCACATCCGAGACAAAGATCGTCAACTGCTCCGCCGGAGCCGCTGCCGCCGCAAGCCGACCACCCTTCACCGCGGACAGGTGCTTCCTCACCGCATTCATCGCAGCAATTGGAGCCCCGCTCTCCACCAGCGCCTTGTGCGTAGCAGCCAAAACCTCCAACGGAATCCCCGGCTCTAAAAACTGCTCCACCATCGCCGAGCCGCCGCCGCTGATCAGAAAAACCACCAGATCGCGCTGCTTCAAACCCTTGAGCGTTCGCAAAATCTCATCGGCAGCCTCCATCGAAGCCGCATTCGGCAAGGGATGCCCACCGTGATACACCCGAAGCCGCGTTGTTCCCAACTCCAGCAGCTCCGGCGCAACCACAATTCCCTCAAACCACCCTGCAAACTCCTCAGCCGCATGCAGAAACGCCCGCGTCATCGTACCCGCGGCCTTTCCCAGCGCAATCAACACCACACGTTCGTAATGCTCCAGCGAATATTCCTGCCCGTCCACCACGAGCTTCCCACTCACAAATCGCAGCCGCCGGTTCATCGCCACATCCACTCGCGAAGCATCCAGCGCATACCTGAAGATATCCAGCGCGTCTTTACGCTCATGGCTCATGGCAATCACACCTTCAACTAAGACTATCCCGCTGCATCAACCGTCATCACGCGCAGCTCCGGGGACACAATCAGCCGCGCCTCCGTCCTCGCCTGCACCCCGGCCGCGTCCATCCCCTCTGCAACTTCAGTCAGTACCAACCCCTCCGGCGTCACATGAATCCAGCAAAGCTCCGTCACAATGTCGTGCACCACGCTCTGCCCCGTCAACGGCAGCGTGCACTGCTTCAAAATCCGCGAAGCCCCTTCCTTCGTCTGATGCTCCATCGCCACAATCACCCTTCGCGCTCCGGCCACCAGGTCCATGGCCCCGCCCATCCCCTTCACCATCTTCCCCGGAATCATCCAGTTCGCAAGGTTGCCCTTCTCATCCACCTGCATCGCTCCCAGGATGCTCATATCCATGTGCCCGCCACGAATCATTGCAAACGACTCCTCGCTTCCAAAAAACGCGCACCCCGGAAGCTCCGTCACCGTCTGCTTCCCCGCATTGATCAGATCCGGATCTTCCTGCTCTGCCGTCGGCGGCCCACCCACTCCGAGCATTCCATTCTCCGACTGAAACATCACATCGATCCCCTCCGGAATAAACCCTGCAATCATCGTCGGCAACCCTATCCCGAGATTCACATAGAACCCATCACGAAACTCACGGGCGATGCGCCGCGCAATCCTCTCCTTACCCGTCATGCCGCGCCTCCGGCCTGCGCAAGCCCGGCCTTGAGGAACTTCGCCTCAATCGGTTTCACATACTTCTCGCCCACCAGAATCCGGTTCACATAGATCCCCTGCGTAACAATATGGTCCGGATCAAGCTCTCCGGGTTCCACCAGCTCCTCAACCTCAGCAATCGTCAGGTCCGCCGCTGTAGCCATCGCCGGATTGAAATTCCTCGCGGTCTTCCTGTAAACAAGATTCCCCAACCGGTCGCCCTTCCACGCCTTCACCAGAGCCACATCGGCGTGCAGCGCCTGCTCCAGCACGTAAGTCCTGTTGCCAATCTTGCGAGTCTCTTTACCCTCCGCCACAATCGTCCCCAAACCCGTCGGCACATAGAACGCCGGAATCCCCGCGCCACCCGCGCGAATCCGCTCCGCCAGCGTTCCTTGTGGAATCAACATCAGATCCAGTTCTCCCTTCAACACCATCTGCTCCAGGCGCCGATTCTCCCCTACGTAACTACCGATGTGAGAAGCAATCATCCCGGCCTCGAGCATCAACCCCATGCCAAAGCCGTCCACACCCATGTTGTTGCTGATCGTGTGCAGCCCGGTAATTCGACGCCGCACCAGCGCCGCAATCAGGTTCTCCGGAATGCCGCAGAGCCCGAAGCCCCCCAGCATAATCGTCGACCCCAAAGCAATATCCGCAACCGCTTCATCCGCGGAAGAAACAACTTTATTCATATCGCAAATCTCTCCGCAGCCACGTCATCTCGCGCCGCTGAAAATCTACTTCGCCTGGGTCGAAAATGTAAACGTCGTCATGCTGTGGCGTGTCTCTCCCGGCTTCAACTCCGTCGTCGGAAAATCGGGATGGTTCGGCGAATCGGGAAAATGCTGCGTCTCCAGACACAGCCCCGTATTCTTCGCGTGACTCTCCTGAGCCTTGCCATACTTCGTACCATCCAGAAAATTCCCCGAATAAAACTGCACTCCGGGCTCCGTCGTCGTCACCGTCAGCACGCGCCCGCTCGCCGGATCGTACACTCGACCCGCCGTCTTCACCTCGCCGTTCTTCCCGCGCAGCACCCAGTTATGGTCGTACCCTCCCGCAATCTTCAACTGCTCATTGTTATCATGAATCCGCGCGCCGATCACCGTAGCCTTGCGAAAATCAAACGGCGTCCCCTCCACCGGAGCCAGCACACCTGTCGGAATCAACCCTCCATCGACCGGCGTGTACTGATCCGCAGGAATCATCATCTCCTCACCCAGAATCGTTGCCTTCGGATCGCCCGACAGGTTGAAATAAGCGTGGTTCGTCAAATTCACCACGGTAGCCTTGTCGGTCGAGACGCTATAGTCGATCCGCAGCGCATTGTGGTGCACCGTATACCGCACATGCACCGTCAGCGTGCCTGGAAAGCCCATGTCTCCGTCTTTACTGACCAGCGTCATCTCCACGCCGTCGGTGACTGCGCGCCCCTGCCAAACCAGTTGATCGAACCCCACCGTCCCACCATGCAGCGAGTTCCCGTTGTTATTCGCCGGCACCTGATACTGCTTCCCATCAATCGAGAACTTACCACCTGCAATCCGGTTCCCGTACCGTCCCACAATCGCGCCAAAATAAGTCTTCTTGTCCTCCAGATACCCATCCAGCGCGCTATAGCCAAGCACAACATTCGCCATCTTGCCGTTACGATCCGCCGTCTTGATCGAGACCACACGCGCACCATACGTCATGATGCTCGCCTCAATCCCATCCCCTTTCAGGATGTACAGGTCCACTGCCGTGCCATCCGGCATCTTCCCAAGCACTGTCTGAGTCACCAAACCATGTGCCGCCATCGCAGTTGCCATGGTAAGCAGCATAACCTTTAGCCATCGCATCGTCATGTTTGCCAAACTCTCCTCTTCCGCCTGCGGCCAAGTCACCGCACTTCAGCAGTCCCCGCCACTATACGTGACCCTCCATCCTCGAAGAAACCGCGATAACATGGAGCCGTCGAATCATTCCGGTGAAGGATACCCATGACAGCAAAATTCGTAAGATTCTCCCTCCTGCTCCTCCTCTGCTCGATCTCCACCTTCGCCATCGCAGCCGACCACTGGGTCGGCACCTGGGCCACATCACCCATGGCCGCCAAAAATCCCACCGCAAAGTTCGGAGCGGGTGGGACCGACGGCACCACCCTCCGCGAGATCGTCCACATCTCCCTCGGCGGCCCATCCGTACGTGCCATCTTCACCAATGAGTTCGGCCTCGATCCCCTCACCATCGGCGCAGCACAGATCGCTCTCAGCACCGAAGCCTCCGCCATCACCCCAGCCACAGCTCTGCCGCTTACCTTCAACGGCAAAGCCTCCATCACCATCCCACCGGGAGCCCTCGTCGTCAGCGACCCCGTCGCCCTCAAAGTAGCGCCCGGCGCGAACCTCGCCGTCAGCCTCTTTCTCCCTGACCAGCCTGTCAGCCAGCTCACCCTGCACCCCTTCGCCGACCAGACCAACTACCTCGCCCCCGGCAACGTCATCAACGCCGCCTCGCTCGACACCCCCACGCCCTTCTACACCTGGGACTTCCTCAAAGGCATCGACGTCACCGCCGATGAAAAAGCCGCCTCCATCGTCACCTTCGGCGACAGCATCACCGACGGAGCCCACAGCACCCGCGACGCCAACGCCCGCTGGCCCGACGTTCTCGCCCGCCGCCTCCAGGCCGACAAGAAGACTGACAACCTCGGCGTCCTCAACGAAGGCATCGGCGGCAACCGCGTCCTCCACGACACCACCGGCCCCTCTGCCCTCGCCCGATTCGACCGCGATGTCCTCGCCCAGGCCGGTGTCAAGTACCTCGTCATCATGGAAAGCATCAACGACATCGGCCACGCCACCGACCCCGCCAACCCCTACGACGTCGTCACCGCCGAAGACCTCATCACAGGCCTAACCCAACTCGCCGTCCGAGCCCACACCCACGGCATCAAGGTCTACGGAGCCACCCTCACGCCCTTCGTCGGCGCAAAATACCAGTCGCCCGCCGGCGAAACCATGCGCCAGGCCGTCAACCAGTGGATCCGCACCACCAACCAGTTCGACGGCGTCATCGACTTCGACAAAGTCACCACCGACCCCACCCACCCCGGCATGTTCCTCATCCTCGACGACTCCGGCGACCACCTCCACCCCGGAGACGCCGGCTACAAAGCCATGGGCGAATCCATCGACCTGAAACTCTTCACCAAATAGATCGGATCAACCCATAAGCTCGTTTTGTCTTGGCTTTTCTTGCTGTCATCCCCGCAGGGGACCTGCTTTTCCCGCAGGTCTCATCAACCTTTTCCCCGCTCCCACGGCTGCAGCACCTTCACCGAAGCCATCCCCGCAGCCGTAGCCGCCTGAATCCCCATCTCTGTATCCTCGAACACCAGACAATCCTCGGGCTTCACGCCAAGCCTCTCCGCCGCGAGCAAAAACGGCTCCGGATCAGGCTTGCTCTTCTCATAATCCCCCGCACAAACCAGCGTCTCAAACCGGTCCAGAATCCCCAGCGTCTCCAGAGACTTCGTCACCGACTCCCGCGTGCTCCCCGACACCACTGCAAACGGAATCGACCCATGCGTCATGTGGATATGCTCCAGCACCTCCGGCACCGCCTGCAATGTCGGCAGCAGCTCGTAGTACATCGCCTCCTTGCGCACGGCAACCTCTTCCACCGGCATCGCCAACCCATCCCGGACATTCAGCGACGCAATAATCTCCGCCACCGGCATTCCGCCGAGCGAATAGAAAACATCTTCCTCGAATTTGCATCCGTACTTCGCCAATACCGTCTTCCATGCCACATAGTGCAGCGGCATCGAGTCCACAATCGTCCCATCGCAATCGAACAAGTAAGCCTTGAAAGGACCTTCCGGCAGCTTCAGTCTCCGTTCCACCAATCTCTCCTTTTGCATCACACAATCGAAAGCGGCAGGCCGGTCAGGGACCTACCGCCCGACCCACCTGCCGCCAATCCAACTCCAACCTACTTCAGTTCAATCCCGGCAAAGAAGTATCCAATCTCAAACGCCGCCGTATCCTCAGCATCCGAGCCATGAATCGCATTCTCCCCGATCGACGAAGCAAACTTCTTCCGAATCGTCCCCGCATCCGCCTTTGCCGGATCAGTCGCCCCCATCAGCGTCCGCAGATCGGCAATCGCATTTTCCTTCTCCAGAACCATCGGGAAGATCGGCCCGCTCGACATGAACTCTGTCAATTCCCCAAAGAAGGGACGCGCCGCATGAACGTAATAGAACCCCTCGGCCTGCGCCTTCGAGATCGACATCCGCTTGATCGAAACAATCTTAAACCCTGCCTTTTCAATCTCGGCAAGGATGGCTGCGGTATAGCCCTTCTTAACCGCGTCCGGCTTGATGATGCTGAATGTGCGCTGTGACAACGTATTTCTCCTGTATGAGTCTCTCTATCTAGTGTAGAACAAGGCCAGCAAACCGCGCCTGCTCCGCCCGGGCGGCAACCCAACTCAGGAGAACCTGACGATGTTGCGAAAAACAGCGTGGATCTGGTTCGTAGGCTTCGCAGCATGGCTCGCCGACGCCCTCATCAGCCTGCGCTACCACAACATGATTCACGCCCGCATCGCGGTTCTCGTCGCCATCGCCTTCTTCACCGCCGGCCTCTTCTACCGCCGCCAGACCTGAAGCTTCGTCCGAGGGCAAGAGCCGCAGCATTTGTTTTTCTTGTTTGTCATCCCCGAAGGGGACCTGCTGTTGCTTCAGTTTATCTCGGCATCCGCCGTCGAGAAATGCACCTCGCGCCTGGTTCGCTGCCACCAAAGGCAGTAAGCCGCCGAGCAGCCTCACGCTCGATGAGCACCTTCAACGCCTCATAAATCAGCAATGAATCGTCCTGGATCCCAGAGTACAAACGCGCCCGCTCAAGCAACACATCGTCCACTTCAATCGCGATTCGCATCCTCTTCCCTTAATACTTCCAGCTCATATCCGCCCCGGCCGGAGCCGTCTTCTCGATCCGCTCCATAATCTTCGGCAGATACATCGTGTTGTAGTGCAGCCGCGAATAAGCATTCGGCAGCGTCGGATCCCCATTCCAGCAGTGCTCCGCACGAGGCCCATACTTCACCTCGCCCTCATACGGAACCCCATGCCCCGGCGTCCCCGTCGTCTTCAGAAAATCCTCCATCAGATAGACCGCATCATTCAAAAAGTAAGTATCCGCATCCCCCACATACAGATGAATCTTCCCCTGCAGCTTCGGCCCCAGCGTCTCCCAGTTCTTCTGCAGAATCGCATTCAGGTCGTAGTGCTCTCGCCAGTACTCCGCAACCTTGTGGTCGATAACACCCGTCTCCTTATCGAAAATCTGCGCCGGATACCCATCCTTCCCCTCAGGCCCATACACCGCCTGCCAGATATCCAGTTGATCCCCTGACCGCCCCGTATCCCCCAGCGCCGCCTCATAAGCCGCATTATCCCGAACAGAAATCAGCGTCTGCCCCAGATAGTTCCGCATCGCTGGCTGCTCAATCCGCTTGTTCGCCCCCTGGATGTAAAACATGTTGTCGTCCTTATACAAATCCCGCGACATATAAGCATGAAAGTCCACCGGGTCCGGGCAAGCCACGAACGCCCCGTTGTAGTGGTCGGGATAAAAGATCTGCACCGCCAAAGACTCCCATCCACCAGTCGACCCGCCATACATAAATCGAGCCCAGCCCTGACCAATCGCACGAAACTGCTTCTCCACCGCAGGAACCAGCTCTGTCTCAATTGCATCGCCATAAGGCCCCAGATTCGCCGAGTTCACCGCATACGAATCGTCATAATAAGGATTCGCATGCTGAATCTTCATGATCAGCACCCGCGGAAATCCCGGGCTGATCCACTTCTGGTACTCCTTATAAGCCTCATCCTGCTGAATCCGGTTGTACCCCTCCAGATGAAAGCGCTCCGAATAGTTCGGTTTCAGATTCGGATCGGGCGGAGCCGTCCGAAAATCATCAAACCCCGTCACAAAATGGTCATGAAAGATCATCAGCGGAAACCGGGCATTCGGATGCTCATCAAAACCCTCCGGCACCAGCACCACCGCACTCAAAAATACCGGCCGCCCCCAGAACTTCGTCAGCAAATCACTCTGAACCTTGATATGCCGCACATATTTTGTATCTGGTTCAGGCACAATTGGCGGAATCACCTCCGTCAGCGAGACCGCAATCGGCGCTCCACCCGGCCCCACATGCACCTTCATCGGCTTGCTATACAAATTCCCCGGCGCAAGATTCCAGTGCTTCCCCTCCCACGATCCGGCGACAGCTTAATCGTCTTCCCATCCGCACGATGAAAGGTCTCATACACATCGAGCACTGCCTGCACCGTATAGTCCCCGGCGGCACCTGGCTCAACTTCCTCACCGGATAACCCGCAGCCGAATCACCCACCTTCACGCTCTGCCCCGGCTTCCACCGTCCACCGTCACGCCAAACACCATCTGGCTCTTCGGCGTATCGTCAATCTGCATCCGCGGCTCGTCCGACGGATCGTTCGACAGCAAAAACAGCAGCCGCCCATCCAGCGCCTTCGCCGACCGCGCCTCCGGAAACGAAACCGAAACACCCTGCACGCCGCTCTGAGCCTTTGAAGACACGCCGCAAACTGCCATCACCACTAAAAACAACCAGACTTTTCGCATACTCCGAGTATACAAAGCACGCCAACCGGAGATTGTGAGTCAGTTTTGATTTGTCGGGATGACAACTTTACCTCGCATAACCCAATTTCTGGGAAACTGCGAAGCCCTAACCTGTATGGCGTTGAGATTGACTTTATGGCAGTAGTTTGCTACATAGGTTGAAGGACACCTCTCTTATGAGAATAGGTTGGCGTGAATTGAAACCAATTTGTAAGACTGCGCTGCTCGTAGCTTTGTCGGTGACCATCGCACGGAGTGCGATCGCACAGACATCCTCTCAGCCCTGTCAGTCCACCGTTACCGGCGATCTTGAAATTGTGCCTATAGCCAGCAAGATTTATGGCAACGAACGCAACCTCCGTATCTGGCTCCCACCCGGATATGGCGATCCCACCAACTCACAAACTACCTACTCTGTCCTTTATATTTTCGACGGGACATGGCTCTTCGACCGCTGTACTGCGCCCGGAACACAGGGTGAGTGGAAGATCGACGAGATATTGACCGACCTCATCGCCCATCATCAGGTCGAGCCCATTATTGTGGTTGGCATCGATAGCACCGCGAAACGTGATGTGGAACTGGCACCCTTCGGTAATCCGCTCTTCTACGGGCCAGCGAAGGTCTTCCAGGGGATGCACGTCCCCGAGTTTCTCACCGACGAGGTGCTTCCTTATGTCGCTGCTCACTACCGGGTCAAGAGGGGACGCGAACACACCGGCGTTGGAGGATCGTCTCTCGGCGGTGTTGCCGCTCTTACCGCTCTGTTGAAGCGCCCCGATGTCTTCGGCATCGGTCTGCTGGAGAGCACGTCGATGCAATATGGAAATGGAGACTTGCTGCGCGAGACCATGCCAGTTGTGATGGGGCCTGTACGGGTGTCGATCGGTGTTGGTACCGCCGAACTAGGTTCCGACGCAAAGATGCTTGGCGTTCCTGACTACGACGAGGCTTTCGTCTCTCTCAACCGCCGGCTCGCTGACAACTTGAAAGCCAGCCTCGCCAACCATCCCGAGGTCCTGTTTACCGTGCAGCAAGGCGCCAACCACGGAGCAGCCGCATGGGGCTCACGCTTTACTGCAGCCATCAAATTCCTCTATCCACCAACAAAGGCTCTCCAGTAACCGGGAAATGTGATGGGGAGATCCCTCCCTTTCGTTGGTCAGTTGCCGCAAAACGGGATTATAGATAACCTCGCCCCCAGGCGTTCAAACTAACCCACCACCAACCGTCACATCAGCGGCCAAACCAGCCCCGTAATTGGTATCATCCTCCCAACCGCTACCTATTTGAGTACGCAGGCACTCTTCAAAAGTCCTAGCCAGCTTCCGTGGAGAAAAGATGAAAGCACCTCTGTTCCTGATCAAATGCGCCGCGATCGCGCTTCTGTGTGGTCTTGTCGTTGCCCCTCTCGCAAACGCCGCCGACACCCTCCCTGCCGCAAAGCCTCTCAAGGTCCCTGAGCTCAAGTACGAAAAGTTCACACTCCCCAACGGCCTGGTCGTCATTACCCACGAAGACCACCGCCTACCGCTCGTAGCCGTGGACCTCTGGTACCACGTCGCCCTCTCAATGAGCGCCCCGGCCGCACCGGCTTCGCCCACCTCTTCGAGCACATGATGTTTGAAGGCTCCGAGCACGTCGGCGAAAAAGCCCACTTCAAATACCTCGAAGGCGCAGGCGCAACCGACATCAACGGCACCACCGACTTCGACCGCACCAACTACTTCGAGACCGTCCCCAGCAACCAGCTCGACCTGGCCCTCTGGCTCGAAAGCGATCGCATGGGCTTCCTCCTCGAAGGCCTCGACCGCGTCAAGCTCACCAACCAGCGCGACGTCGTTCGCAACGAGCGCCGCCAGGGCGAAGGCACCCCCTACGAACTCGCCGACGAGCAGATCTACCACATGCTCTTCCCCCACGAGCACCCCTACTACGCCTCTGTCATCGGCTCCCACGCCGACATCGAAGCCGCCCGCATCAACGACGTCCGCGACTTCCACCAGCAGTTCTACACCCCCAACAACGCCAGCATCGCCATCGCCGGTGACTTCAATCCCGTCCAGCTCAAAGCCCTCCTCACCAAATACTTCGCACCCATCCCCAAAGGCCGGCAGTCGACCCCGTCACCGTCAAAACCCCGCCCATCACCACGCAAAAGCGCGCCACCGTCACCGACACCGTCCAACTCCCACGCCTCTCCGTCGCCTGGCTCACCCCAGCATCTTCGCTCCCGGCGATGCAGAGGCCGACCTGCTCATCCACATTCTCGGCAACGGCAAAGCCAGCCGTCTCTACCGCAAGCTCGTCTATGAGCAGCAGGTCGCTCAATCCGTCAACTGCTACCTCAACACCCTGAAGCTGGGCTCCGTCGCCCAGTGCGACATCCACCGCCAAACCCAACGTCACGCTCGAAACCCTCGAAGCCGCCCTCTGGAAAGAAGTAGCCAGTCTGCAATCCGAAGGCCCCACTCAGGCCGAGCTCGACCGCGCCCGCACCGTCAACGTTACCGGCAAGATCATCGGCCTTCAGCGCCTCGGCGGCTTCGGCGGCGTCGCCGACACCCTCGACCGCTACAACCAGTTCCTCGACGACCCCGGCTATCTCCCCAAAGACATCGCCCGCTACCAGGCCGCCACCATCGCCTCCGTCAAGCAGGTCGCCGGCCAGTACCTTGGCACCAATCAAAGCGTCGTCATCGACTGCGTCCCCGGCAGAAAAGTCGTTGACGATGTCCCCCGCAGCCCCGACAACACCGACGCCGACGCCAAACTTACACAGCCGTACACCGCCGACTTCGAGCAGCAGCAGAACTGGCGCAAGACCGCTCCCGCCCCCGGCCCTGCCGTCGCCTTCAACCTCCCCGTGCCCAAAACCTTCGCTCTCGCCAATGGCCTCAAGGTCTACCTTCTCGAAGACCACGCCCTTCCAGTATTCAGTGCAGGCGTCGTGGCACGCGCCGGCAGCGAGGCCGACACCCCTGCCAAAGCTGGCCTCGCCGGCTTCACCGCACGCCTCCTCACCGAAGGCACGACGCAACGCTCCGCCACAACACTCGCCGATGACGCCGAGCAGATCGGCACCACCCTTACCTCCTCTGCCGCTACCGACGGAGCTACCGCTCTCCTCAGCGCCCTCAGCAATAACACCGAAGCAGGCCTCGACCTCCTCTCCGACATCATCGAACGCCCAGCCTTCGCCCCCGAAGAAGTCGAGCGCATTCGCAAACAGCGCCTCGTCTCCATCCTCCAGGAAGGCGACCAACCCGTCGCCTCCATGCTCCGCGTGGGCTTCCGCACGCTCTACGGCGACCACCCCTACGGCTTCCGTTCCATCGGCACCACCGACGGCGTCAAATCCATCACTCGCGACGACATCGCCGATTTCTGGAAGGCCCACTACGGCCCCAAAGACTCCGCGCTCGTCTTCGCCGGTGACATCAACGAAACCGAAGCCAAACGCCTCGCCGAAAAATACTTCAACGCCTGGTCCGGAACAGCCTCCACAGCCACCGCACTGCCTCCCGCACCCAATCCGCCAGGCCTCAAAATCGTCATCGTCGACAAACCCGGCTCTCCCCAGACAGCCCTCTACGCCATCGGCTTCGGCATTCCTCGAACCGCGCCCGACTACCCGGCTGTCCTCATCATGAACAACGTCCTCGGAGGCCTCTTCGCCAGCCGCATCAACATGAACCTCCGCGAAGAGCACGGCTACACCTACGGCGCGCGCCTCCGGCTTCTTCTTCAACCGCACCGGCGGCCCCTTCTACGCGGGAGCCCTCGTCCGCACCGACGTCACCGCCCCCGCCGCCAAACAGCTCATGCTCGAGCTCAACCGCATCCGCACCGACCCACCCTCAGCCACCGAGCTCAAGCTGGCAAAGACTCCCTGCTCCACTCCCTCCCAGGAGGCTTCGAAACCACTCGCGCCTCCTTCGGGGGTGTGCAGGACATCTTCCTCTACAACCTTCCCCTCGACTACTGGGCCAAACTTCCCGGTAGATTTGAAGCCGTAACCCCGGAAGAGGTCTCGAAAGCCGCCCAATCCGACGTCCACCCCGGCCAGCTCATCCTGATGGCCGTCGGTGACAAAGCAAAGATCGAACCCGCCCTGAAAGAACTCAACCTCGGCCCCATCGAGTACCGCGACACCTCCGGCAACCCCGCCAAATAACCACATAGCATAAGCCAATACAAAGAGGCCGGAGAAGCAATCGCTCTCCGGCCTCCGTTTTGTTTTGTCGTCATTCTGACCCTGAGCTTGTCGAAGGGAAGAATCCCCGCATTTTGCCCGAAGCGCCGCAAACGCCAAGGGAACTAAGCCTTCCCCAACACCCTCGCCATGGCCTCGCCAATCTCAGCAGGCGACTTCACCACATGAATCCCCGCCTCCGACATAGCCTTCATCTTCTCCGCAGCCGTACCCTCGCCGCCAGAGATGATCGCACCGGCATGACCCATCCGTCGTCCCGGAGGAGCCGTCTGCCCGGCAATAAATCCAACCACCGGCTTCTTCACATTCTCCTTGATGTACTTCGCCGCAGCCTCTTCCGCCGAGCCGCCATCTCACCAATCATGATGATCGCCTCGGTCTGCGGATCCTCATTCAGCAGCTTCAGCGCATCGATATGAGTCGTCCCAATAATCGGATCGCCACCAATCCCAATTGCCGTCGACTGCCCAATCCCGCGCGTCGTCAGCTGATACACCGCCTCATAAGTCAGCGTCCCCGACTTCGAAACAATCCCGACGTTCCCTTCCTTATGAATCCGCCCCGCATAATCCCAACCTTGGCCTTGCCCGGCGAAATCACCCCAGGACAATTCGGCCCAATCAGCCGAGGACTTCGACCGTTTCACAAAATCCCAGGTCTTCACCATGTCGAGAACCGGGATCCCCCTCCGTAATGCAAATCACCAAAGGAACCACCAGCAGCAGCAGCCTCAAGAATTCCATCCGCGGCAGCAGGCGGCGGCACAAAGATCACCGAGACATTCGCCCCCGTATCCTTCACTGCCTCTTCAACGGTGTTGAACACAGGCCAACCCTCATGGATCGTCCCGCCCTTACCCGGCGTAACGCCACCCACAACCGTAGTCCCATACTCCGCGCAGGCCTTCGCATGAAAAGTCCCCTCACGCCCCGTAATCCCCTGCACAATCAACCGAGTATTCTTATCAACCAAACCGCCATACGATCTCCTCGCAAACTTACGCACTTCGAAAACTTCGCTTCCCAAGCTTTTGTTTCCCTGGCCTTCGACCTTTTGCTTCCAGGTAACCCGAGGCTTCAGCCTCGGGCCTCTCAGCCCTCAAGAATCGGGGCTTTAGCCCCTGGGGTACGCTTTCCTATCCGTTCCCCACGCGACCACCATTGGCAGCCTTAACCGCCAGATCCGCAGCCTCTTTCATCGTTGCGCCCACCTCAAACTTCAGACCCGAATCCTTCAGAATCTTCCGGCCCTCTTCAACGTTGGTTCCTTCCAATCGCAAAATAATCGGCAGCTTCACATCCAGCTTCTTCGCCGCCGCCACAACCGCAGTAGCCAGCACATCCACCCGCAGAATCCCGCCAAAGATGTTGATGAAGATCGCCTTCACATTCGGATCGCTCAACAAAATCCCAAACGCATTCTCAATCTGCTCCTGATTCGCGCCACCACCCACATCCAGAAAGTTCGCCGCGGCTCCCCCAGCGTACTGAATGATGTCCATCGTAGCCATCGCCAGCCCGGCGCCGTTCACCATGCACGCAATCGAACCATCCAGCTTGATATAGTTCAGCGCGAACTTGCTCGCTTCAACCTCAAGCGGATCTTCCTCGCTCAAATCCCGAAGCTCCTTCAGATCCTTATGCCGGAACATCGCATTGTCATCAAAGTTGATCTTGCAATCCAGCGCGAGCAGCTTGTCATCCTTCGTCGTAATAAACGGATTGATCTCCATCAGCGTCGAATCCGTCTCAATAAACGCCTTATACAAGCCCGTCATGAACTTCACCGCATCATTAATCTGCGTAGGCTTCAGCCCCAGCTTGAACGCCAGCTTCCGCGCCTGATAAGGCGCAAACCCTACCGCTGGGTCGATGTACTCCTTGTAAATCTTCTCTGGAGTCGCATGCGCCACTTCCTCAATCTCCATGCCCCCGGCCTGCGAAGCCATAAACACCACCTTCGCCGAAGCCCGGTCCAGCACCAGCCCAAGATAAAGCTCGCGGTCAATCGCCGACCCCTCTTCAATCAGCAGCCGCTGCACCTTCTGCCCCTGCGGCCCGGTCTGATGCGTTACCAGCTGCATCCCCAGGATCGCCTTCGACGCCGTACCCGCCTCTTCGAGCGCCTTCGCCAGCTTCACGCCGCCGCCCTTGCCGCGTCCACCCGCGTGGATCTGCGCCTTCACCACGACAACCTTATTCCCCGCGCCAAACAAGCTCTTCGCCGCCGTGTCAGCCTGCTCCAGCGTCGTCGCCATCTCGCCGCCAGGAACCGGCACGCCATACTTCCGCAGAATCTCTTTGCCTGATACTCGTGAATTTTCATAGGTGTGTTCGCAGAACTCCCGCTCAAAAAGTGTAGAGCACACCCACCACCCCCGCAAACCGAAACACGAACAATCGTGCGCTTATCGCCCAACCGCTCGCAAACTTAAATAAACGCCGTCGTTCTGAGCGGAGCGAAGAATCCTCGCATTAGCCGTTGTCGTTGCGTTTGCTCTTGCATTTCTTGCTTGTCATCCTCGAAGGGATCTGTTTTTCCTAATCACACGAAACCCAAACTCATAGTTCGGAATCCAAACCAATGTTCTAAGATTCCCTCGATGCCCAAACAAATCTTCACCCGCCGCGAAATGCTCCAGCTCTCCGCCACCGCAGCAACCGCCCTCACCCTTCCCGCATTCGCCAACGCCGCGCAACCCACCCCGCAAAACAATCTCTACGCCGATCTCCTCCAAACCTGGTGCGACGGCCTCCTGGCCCATCAATCCACCAACCCCGACCCCGCCCTTCGCGGAGCGCTCCTCTGCCCGGCCTGCGCCATCATCCACGGCCGCTGCGGAGACGCCGTCTACCCGCTCCTCCGCCAGGCCCACACCACCGGCCAGTCCAAATACCTCGAAGCCGCCCTCCTCGTCCACGAGTGGTCCGAACAGCAGGTCTCCCGCGCCGACGGCAGTTGGATCAACGACGTCACCCTCAGCTCCTGGCAAGGCATCACCGTCTTCCACGCCATCGCCCTCGCCGAAGCCCTCCACCATCACGGTGCCATCCTCGACACCGCCACCCGCCAGCGCTGGACCGACCGCCTAGCCCGCGCCGCCAAATTCCTCGACACCTTCATCACCATCGAGACCGGCAACATCAACTACCCCGTCACCTCCTCGCACTGCTTCGCCGCCTGCGCCCGCGTCCTCAACGAGCCTCACTACCTCGACCGGGCTCGCCAGCTAGCCCACGCCTCCATGGACTACTTCACCGAAAACAATCTCCTCTTCGGCGAAGGCCACCCTCAAACCACCGTCACCCCCAAACACTGCCGCCCCGTCGACCTCGGCTACAACATCGAAGAATCGCTCCCAGCGCTAGCCCAGTACGCGCTCCTGGCCAACGATCAGCCAGTCCTCGACCGCACGGTAGCCGCCCTCCGCTCCCACCTGGAATTCATGCTCCCCGACGGCTCCTGGGACAACTCCTGGGGCTCCCGCAACTATAAGTGGTCCTGGTGGGGCTCCCGCACCAGCGACGGCTGCCACTCCGCCTTCGTCCTCCTGGCCGGCCACGACCCACGCTTCCGCGAAGCCGCCCACCGCAACGTAGCGCTCATGTCCGCCTGCACCCATAACAACGTCCTCTACGGCGGCCCGCACTACTTCCAGCACGGCGACAAGCCCTGCATCCACCACACCTTCACCCACGCCAAATCCCTCGCCACCGTCCTCGACAGCAAAGTCGCTCTCACTCAATCCAACCCCACCCTCCCCCGCGACCAACCTTACGGCCTCAAATCCTTCCCCGAGATCGCCACCCACCTCGCCGCCGTCGGCCCCTGGCGAGCCACCATCACCGGCTACGACTTCGAATACATCGAGCGAGTCCAATCCGGCGGCAGCGGAGCCGGTGGAGGAGGCCACGCCTCAGGCGGAGCCCTATCCCTCCTCTACCACCAGCAGCTGGGCCCCATCCTCACCGCCAGCATGACCGAGTACCAGATGATCGAGATCTCCAACCAGCAAGTCCACCTCGACAAACCCCACATGTGCCTCACCCCGCGCATCGAGCTCGCCGGCAAACAAACCAGCACCAGCCTCAGCGACTTCGAAGCCACCATCACACCCACCGCAACCCCCACCCAGATTACCGTCGATGCAAAAGGCCATCTCCTCACCGCATCGCACCACACTCCCGCCATCGGCGAAGCTCGCTATCACCTCATCTACAACCTCACCCAATCCACCGTCGAAATCCGAGCCACCGCCGAGGCCCCACCCCAAACCCCGCTCCACTTCATCCTGCCCGTAATCTCAAGCTCAACCGAAACCATCACCCAACCCGACCCCAAAACCATCCAGATCAAAAAACCAAACGGCACCCTGACCATCCGCATCATAGCCGATCAAGCCCCCGAGCCGCTCCCCAAAGAACGCACCTTCAACCTCGTCCCCGGCTTCGAAGCCATCCCCCTCACCATCCCCATGCAACCCGGCCAGGAGATCACTATCCGCATCGATGCCTAAGGCGCTGGCGAAAAGTCCCTCAGCTCCTCCACCGTCTTAGCATCCATCTGCACCAGCATCGCCACCACCAGCTCCACCGTCTGATCAAAATCCTGCCGGTTCACAATCCCATTATGCGAGTGCGTATACCTCACCGGCACCACCAGATTAATCGTCGGAGCCCCACCATCCATAGTCTGCAGCTCCGCCGAATCATCCCCATACCCCTGCACTAAATCAGCCTGCAGCGGCAACCCCTTCGCCGCCGCCGTCTTTCGCGTAAACGCCACCATCTTCCGGTTCGCAATCGCGCTCGAGTCATACAAAAACATCCCCGGCCCCGCACCCAGCTTCACCTGAGTCTCCTCCGGCCTGTCTCCCGGAACATCTCCCGTAATCCCGCCCTCAATCGCAATCCCAATATCCGGCTTCACCACATTCACCGCGGCCCGCGCGCCACGCAGCCCAACCTCCTCCTGCGTCGTCGCAACATAGAACAGCTGATTCGCATGCGGCATCGAAGCCGTCCTACGCATCGCCTCCAGCAACACGGCACATCCAATCCGGTCATCCCATCCCTTGCCCAGATAATTCCCCGTCCCATTCATCACCATGAACGGCGAATCCGGCACCACCGGATCACCTGGCTCCACTCCCAGCGCCGCAACCTCCGCAGCACTCTTCGCCCCGACATCCAGATAAACCGAATCCCGCGAAAACACCCGAGTCCGCTCGTCCGGCGGAATCACATGAATATCCCGAATCCCCGTCACCGCATGCACCGGCCCCTTCGACCCGATAATCACCCACCGCTGATCCACCAACGCCTGATCCAGCCATCCACCCAGCATCTGCATCGACAGAAACCCGGCAGGCGTCACCCGCCGAACCATCCCACCCAGCTCATCCATATGCGCATCGATCATGATGCGCGGCCCCGTCTTCCCCTGCTGCGCAATCACCGACCCCATCCCGTCATACTTCAACGGCTCCGTAGCCAGCGGCTTCATCTCACCCACCATAATCGCCCGCACCGGCTCCTCCGCCCCCGGAGGCCCAGCCGCATTCGACAGCTTCTCCAGCAGCCCCACTACCCGGTCGCCCGTCTGTCCCATCGCCGCCGAAACCCCGACCGCAAACAACGCGGCAAAGAGAGAAACCCTGACCCAGCTCAAAGATGTACGCATACGCGGCAATATACCACCGCGGAACGCCTGGCCGATCCCAACTGCTACCCTAAAAGGAAATGTCTCTCCAGCCCCACCTCAGGCGCATCATCGAGCACCGCGAAACCCTCACCCGAGCCGAAGCCGCCGAAGTCCTCCAAATCATCCTCCGTGGCGAAGCCACCGACCTCGACATCGCCGCCCTCCTCACCGCCCTCGCCACCCGCGGCGAAACCCCCGCCGAAATCGCCGGCTTCGTCGACGCCATGCGAGCCGCCGCCACTCCCATCCCTCTCACCTCCGACGAGCGCCTCACCCTCGTCGACACCTGCGGCACCGGTGCCGACGCCTCCGGCACCTTCAACATCTCCACCGCCGCCGCCCTCGTCGCCGCAGCCGCAGGCACAAACTCCACCGCCGAGATCCGCGTCGCCAAACACGGCAACCGCGCCGTCACCAGCCAATCCGGCTCAGCCGATGTCCTCGAAGCCCTCGGCATCCCCATCGCTCTCTCTCCCAACGAAGGCGCAGCCTCCCTCCGCAAACATCGCTTCGCCTTCTTCCACGCACCCGCGCTCCATCCCGCCATGAAGTCCGTCATGCCCGTCCGCCGGGCACTCGGCATCCGCACCATCTTCCACATCGTCGGCCCGCTCTCCAACCCCGCCGGAGCCTCCGCGCAAGTCATGGGAGTCTACGCCCCCCACCTCGTCCCACTCGCCGCGCAAGCCATGGCCCTCCTCAACACCCGCCACGCCTTCGTAGTCCACGGAGAAACCGGCAACGCACAAGGCAGCGCCCGCAGCCCGCAAGGTCTGGACGAGTTCTCCATCTCCGGCCCCAGCCGCTACGCCGAAGTCCACAACGGCATCGTCACCCAGCACACCATCACCCCCGAAGAACTTGGCCTCACCCCGAGCCCCCATCGAAACCCTCCAGGGCGGCAACGCCCAAACCAACGCCCACATCCTCACCGCCATCTTCGCCGGAGAACCCGGCCCCCGCCGCGACATCGTCCTTCTCAACGCCGCCGCAGTCCTCGTCACTGCCGACCTCGCCCCCAGCCTACCCACCGGCATAACCCTCGCAGCCCGAACCATAGACTCCGGCGCAGTCACCAAACTGGTAGCCAATCTCTCTCACCCGAAACTCTAAGTTTGTTAGCCCCAGTCAGCGGAGCTCCATCCTCTAACCAACAACCAACAACCAACAACCACGGAACCCCAACCCAACCCCTGACGTACAATCTCTCGCAACACAGGAGAGACAAACCGAATGTCCACCTACCCCGCACCAGCCCACACCCTCGACCCTGCCCTCGTCACCTCTGCCTTCGAGCTCCCCGGCCACCGCATCGTCCGCAACATCGGCATCGTCCGCGGCATCGTCGTCCGCTCCCGCAACGTCTTCGCCACCATCGGCGCAGGCCTGCAAACTCTCGTCGGCGGAGACATCACCCTCTTCACCGAGCTCTGCGAAAAGACCCGTCAGGACTCCTACGCCATGATGACCCTCCACGCCGCCCAGCTAGGCGCAAACGCCGTCATCGCAGTCCGCTACGACGCGAACGAGGTCATCCGCGGAGTCACCGAAGTCCTCGCCTACGGCACCGCCGTAGTAGTCGAAAAAATCTAACCCCATCCTTTCGTCGTCATTCTGACCCTGAGCTTGTCGAAGGGGAAGAATCCCCGCATTTGCAGTTGTTTTTGCATTTCTTGCCTGTCATCCCCGTAGAGCCTGCCCTGAGCGAAGTCGAATGGGGGACCTGCTGCTTTCCTTTGCCTTTGCAGTTCACCTCTGGCAGCTTGCTAAGCCCGAACCTCATACACCAAATTAAACGGAGTTTCCGCCGCCTTCCTGAAATGCTTCAACCCGCCCTTCTTCACCACCGCCTCCATCCGAGCCGGTCCCGCCTGAGCGCCCAACCCCATCCCAACCTCCTGCGCCAGCGAACAAGGCACGCAAATCGTCGCCGAGGCCGAATAAAAAATCCGTCCCACAGGATTATGATTTCCCGCTGCATCGTCCTTCGCAAACGGCTCCACAATCATCCACGTTCCCCCTTTAGCCAGTGTCTTCTTCACATGCTTCGCCGCGCCGACAGGATCCCCCATGTCATGCAGGCAATCGAAAAACGCCACCAGGTCATAATCCTTTCCCGGAAAATCCTTCGCCGAAGCCACTGAGAACGTTACCCGATCCGCAACCCCTGCCTCCTTCGCCTTCTTCCTCGCCTTCTCAATCGACGGCTTGTGATAATCAAACCCAATAAACTCCGACTCCGGATAAGCCTTCGCCATCAACAGCGTCGAAGCCCCATGTCCGCAACCAATATCCGCCACGCGAGCCCCTTCTTTCAGCTTCGCCTCCATACCTTCCAGCGCTGGAATCCAGCTCGAAACCAGGTTCGCCAGATAGGTCGGCCGGAAGAACCGCTCTACGCCTTCAAACAAGCCCTTCTCATGCTCATGCCAACCCATTCCCTTCCCGGATTTGTAAATCTCCGTCAGCTTCTCCTCATCCTTCACCACCGAGGCCAGCATGTGATAAAACCCCGGCAGATGCACCGGCGAATCATCCGCCGCCATCACCATCGCCTGCTCCGGAGTCATGTAAAACTCATCCTTCGCCGAGTCATACTGCACCAGTTGCCCCGCCGCATTCGCATTCAGCCACTCGCGGATATACCTCTCCGAAGTCTTCGTCTTCTTCGCCAGAGCCATCGCCGTCATCGGCGTCCCATCGCCCATCGCGCGATAAAGCCCCAGCTTATCCCCAATCAAAATCAGCGGAGCCTGCAGCGCCGCTCCCATATCCTGCACCGCGCGTCCCAGCAGCGCATTCAAAGCATCCGGATTAATCTCACGCGCATGTACCTGCTGTGTAGTAGCCATGACAAATCTCCTCGGAAAGAATTTTTCGCACAGAAATCTTCCGGATCCGCAACGGCATCTCAATTGTGTCCCTAGCCAGACAGACCAAAACTCAGCAGGCGCACGATCCAGGACATTCCAAGCCGCACCGATCCCAGGGGCCCAACTAGACCCCGAGAATACGCGCCCCAAACCCGGCGGTCAATCACAGTAGGTGACAGCACACGCTACAATCAAAATCCATGAAATTAAGCCCTATAACGCGTCTCCTTTCAACTACAGCAACCGCTGCTCTCCTCACAGCCACGCTCCACGCTCAAACCACCGAAGAGCAAGCCGTCCTCGCGCCCATCCAGGCCATGTTTGCAGGCATGTCCCATCGCGACGCCGACGCTATCAAAGCCCCGCTTCTCCCCGGTGCCACCCTCATCCTCATGCGCGACGGCAAGCCCTCGCAAATGACTGGCGATGACTTCGCCGCACGCGTCGGCCGCCCAGGCGCCACCAAAATCGAAGAGCGCATCCACGATCCCCTCATCCGCATCGACAACGACCTCGCCGTCGTCTGGGCTCCCTTCGAATTCCTCTCCGACGGCAAAGTCGATCACTGCGGCACCGACCTCTTCAACCTCGTCCGCACCAACGGCAAATGGCTCATCGCCTCCATAGCCGACACCGGCCGCAAAGACTGTCCGGCCAAATAGCAACCAACAACCAGCACCTTAAAGGAGACACCAGAATGGCCCGAGTCACCGGAATAGGCGGCATCTTCCTCCGAGCGCGCGACCCCAAATCCCTCAACGCCTGGTACGTCCAGCACCTCGGCATCCAGCTTGCCGACTACGGCGGAGCCACCTTCCTCTGGTCCGACGAAGTCCCGCCCACGACCGGCATGACCACCTGGTCTCTCTTCGCCGAAGACACCAAACACTTTGGTCCGGGCACTCACAACGGCCCCCAGCAAGCCATGGTCAACTACCGCGTCGACGACCTCGACGCACTCCTCGCTCAACTAGCCGCAGCCAACGTCCCCATCGACCCCAAACGCGAGGACTATGACTTCGGCCGCTTCGCCTGGATCACTGACCCCGAAGGCAACCGTATCGAGCTCTGGCAACCCCTCGTTGAGCCAAAGCCCTGATCTTAGGAGAAGGAGCCGCCATGACCACCCAGCCCACAACGGACAACGGAGAACTGGCAACGGAGAACGGCACCCCCAACGTCCAGCAGGTCGTCCCCTTCCCTCATGGTCACCAGCATGGAAGCCTCCCTCCGCTTCTACGTCGAAGGCCTCGGCTTCACCCGCACCAAACAATGGATCGTCGACGGAAAGATCCGCTGGTGCTGGCTCCAGCTCGAAGGCGCCGCCATCATGCTCCAGGAGTTCCGCCCCGACTCTCCCTTCACCGGCCAGAGACTCGGCCACGGAGTCGCTGTCTGCTTCCAGTGCCGCGACGCCCTCGCCCTCTACCGCCAGTTCATAGCCCGCGGCCTCACTCCACGCACGCCCTTCGTCGGCAACGCCATGTGGGTCACCGCTATAAGTGACCCCGACGGTTACAATTTAGACTTCGAAAGCCCACCGACGCCCCGGAAGAATCCACCTACACCGAACCCGCCACAACCTGATACCCACAACCTGATACCCGATACCTAAGACACAAACCGCCCCAGTCCCCGTTCGCGCCGCGAAAATAAATCTGGAAAGAGTGTCACATTCCAACATTCTGAAAACCGTCCATGCAACTCACCACGTTTCACCATCCAAAAACCACAAACTCACCACAAAAAACCATCCACAAAAACGTGCTTTTCCTCAAAACCCCCTGCAAAAACGCCTCTCCACCACCACAAAAAAATATGCCCGAAAAATCCACCATCCACCCCGGTACCATGACCGAATGACCAATTGCCCCACCCCTGGCCGCATCGAAGTCATCACCGGCCCCATGTTCTCCGGCAAATCCGAAGAGCTCATCCGCCGCCTCAAACGAGCACGCATCGCCCGCCAGCGCGTAGCCTGCTTCAAACCCGACATCGACCTCCGCTACCACCGCACCGCCATTGCCAGCCACAGCGCTCAAACCCATGATGCCACAGTAGTTACGCCCACCACCGAAAGCCTCAGGACCGAGCTCTTCACCTCCAGCCGCATCCACGAGATCGACGTCATCGGCCTCGACGAAGCCCAGTTCTTCGACTCCGGCATCACCCACCTCGCCATGGAGCTGGTCCACCTCGGCAAACGCGTCATCCTCGCGGGATTAGACACCACCTTCGCCAACGAACCCTTCGGCCCCGTCCCCGCCCTCATGGCCCTCGCCGACGAAGTCACCAAGCTCTCCGCCGTCTGCATGGTCTGCGGCCAGCCCGCCATCCACACCCAGCGCCTCGGCCAATCCCAGGAGCTCGTCGTCGTTGGCGCAGCAGGCCTCTACGAAGCCCGTTGCCGCACCCACTTCGAGCCCTTCCTCGACGAGCATCACTCCGAGCAGCTCGAGCTCCCTACCGCAGCTTCCGCATAGCAAAAGCCCGTGCCGATCCGGCAAAAAACAACGCCGGAGAGCTCATCCTCTCCGGCGTTTCCATCTTCAGTCCCTGATGGAGATCAGTGCTTCGACACCATATCCATCACATCCTTGCGTAGCGCCAGAGAGCTCGCCGTGCGCGCATAGTACATGTGGCCGCCCGGATACTCATGCACCTGCACCCGTGTCGGATCGCCCATAATCGGCATCTGGCTCACCGTCAGCACCGAACCCATGAACGGGCAAGAGAGATCCGCCCACCCATGCGCAATTACCACGCGCAGCTTCGGGTCCGTCGACACCGCAATACGCAAGTCCGTTGCGGAGGCAGATCCCGAAAACGCCCCATTGCGCGAACTCCGGTCCCACGCTCGAGCGACCTCGTTCGACAGCGCGTTATACCGGGCATCCGTCTTCCAACCCACTGTCTGCGTCACAAAGTTCACCATCGCTGTCGTCGTCGGAGCAATAATGCTCAGCAGAATCGGGTCATTGGTCTCCTGCGTCGGATTCCACGGAAACGGATCGTATGCCGTCACATTCGGGTCGTACCGGCTGCCCAGCTTGCCTGTCTCGCGAAACTCCTCGCGCAGAAACGCCTGTGTCTCCAGCCGTCCACCCGACTCCTTCACAAACTTCGGATCGAGTCCCGTCAGCTCCGTCACCTTCGCCACCAGCCGCGGAGTCGCCGCCGGATCGCTGTTGCCCGTCATCAGATCCTGAATATACTGGCCGCGCGTGTAGTCGATCACCGCCTGCATGTTCTCCTGCGTCAGCTTGCCCTGCCGCTCGTAGTTCGCCGCAACGATCGAAGGCAGCGTCAGCATCCAAGGCACCGGAGAAATCTCCGGCGAACCCGACTGGGGAGACAACGCCGGCGATACCAGCACCAACCCATTCATCGCCACGCCAATCTGCGACTGCAGATAAGACGTAAGCCGCGGCCCTCGATACCCGCCATAGCTCTCGCCCACAATGTACTTCCGCGAGAGCAGCCGGCCATTCTTCACCAGCCAGTCGTACACGCACTTCGACAGGTACTCGATGTCCTGGTCAGGCCCGTAGAACTGCTTCTTCGCCTCATCCAGCGGCACCAGCGACCGCGAAAATCCCGTCCCAATCGGATCGATGAACACCAGGTCCGTAAAGTCCAGCCATGTCCCCGGATTGTCCGTCAGCGTCGCCGGGTCCGAAGGGCTTTGCCCCTCCGCTCCAAACGCCACCTTCTTCGGCCCAATCGCTCCCAGGTTCAGGTAAACCGAAGCAGCGCCCGGCCCGCCGTTGAACGCAAACGTCACCGGCCGGTCCTTGCCCTCCATGATGTACGCGGTATAAACCACCTCGCCGCTCAACGCTCCCTTGCTGTCACGCACCGCCAGCGTCCCCACTGTCACGGTGTAGTGAAGCGTCTTGCCTTCCATCTGAATACTCTGTTCCGCATGTGCATCCGGAGGCAGCGGCGGCTCCATCGCCGAAAGCCCGGGCGTGGCAGCCGGCTTCTCAGCAGGCTTCGCATCACCCGCAGGCTTCGCATCGCCGGCAGCGGCTGCATCAGGTGGAGCGCCGCCTCGGTTCCGCTGCTGCGCCTGCATAGAGCTGGTCATCATCGTTGGAAACACGCCAAAAAGGCACAGGAAGAGGGCAAACCTCGACAAGGGGGTACGCTGAACTGAAATCATGAAGGAGATTTTACATACAACTCCGCCCTTGTCACGCAACTCAATGAAATACTTCTGTATTCTCATGTGGTAGGCAGATTCAGGAGAACCAGCAAATGCGTAAAATCCTCACCCTCGCCACCCTCACCCTGTTCACCCTCCCCGTCCTCGCAAAGTCCGCCTCCATCGTGGTCCCCATCAAGACCAGCACCGGCGAAGACGCAGGCACCGCCACCTTCACCCCCAACAAAAAGGGCGTCCTCCTCAAGCTCGATCTCAAAAATCTCCCGGTAGGCGAGCACGGCGTTCACATTCACGCCAACCCCCACTGCGATCCACCCGACTTCAAGACCGCTGGCGGCCACTTCAACCCCACCAGCAAGCAGCACGGCTTTGCGAACCCCATGGGCCATCACGCCGGCGATCTCCCCACGAGCGTAGCCATCGGCGAAGGCCACGTCGGGCAGGCCAGCTTCACCCTCACCGACATCTCGCTTGACCCCGCCGCTCCCAACAGCATCACCGCCAACGGTGGAACCTCCATTATCGTCCACGAAAAGCTGGATGACGAGAAGACCGATCCCGCCGGCAACTCCGGCAACCGCATCGCCTGCGGCGTCATCTCCGGCCCCACCCCCTAATCCGGCCGTTTTCATCTTCTGTTGAACTAACGCGAACGCCCATACGTACAGGAAAACTATGGGCGTTTTGCATATTGCGATACCGGTCTCGCCCCACGCCAGACCATCCAGCCGTAAGCCCGCACACCGGCGCGTTCCGCGGCCGGCCCCGGAACCGGCTCCAGCCGCCCCGGAACCGCATCCTGCCCTGCAACAAATCAGCCCGGAACCCCCGTCGCGCGATACACTTCCGATACCGGGGAAACCAATTCCGCTAGGGGCAAAGTTGGAGCGCACGCCAGAACAGGATGCTGCAAACGAAGCGCTCGTCAGGCTCGTCCGCCAGTGCATGGCAGGCGACTCCCAGGCTTGGCAGCAGCTTGTCGTCTCCCAGCACCGCCGCATCTACGCCATCTGCTACCGCTTCACCGGCTCCGGCACGGACGCCGAGGACCTGACCCAGGATGTATTCCTAAAGCTCTACAAGAATCTGGCCAGCTTCGACCTCCAGAAGGGCAGCTTTCAGACCTGGATCACCACCCTCACGCGCAACCTCCTCGTCGATCACTTTCGCCGCACCCGGCTGGACCGGGCCTCCGACTCCCTCGACGCCACCTACGACGGCGAAGAGGACGGTCCCACCATGGGCGATCGCCTCGCCGACTCCCGTCCCTCCCAGGAGACCCATGTCGCCGGGCTGGAGCTCAAATCCCGCATTCAGGGCGCCCTCAAGCAGCTCTCGCCAGAGCTACGCGAAGCAGTTATTCTTCGCGATCTCGAGGATATGGATTACAAAGAGATATCCCAGGTTCTCAGGATCCCCGAAGGCACGGTAAAAAGCCGTATTAGCCGTGGCCGGGGGGAACTTGCAAGGCTTCTGCAACGTATAGAAAGTTAGATGACAACGTGCTAGAGAGAGAGGTGGTTTAACGTGGCGGACTTCAGCAAATTCGGCAGCGGCACTCCCACCGGCCCCGGCAACTCGAGCCACTGCACACAGTGCGAGGCCATGCTCTCCGACGCGCTCGACGGCACTCTCTCCGCCGCGGACCAGGCCGCCTTCGACCTCCACATGATCGGCTGCCCCAGCTGCGCCGCCATGCTCGCCGATGCACGGCGCGGAGCCGACTGGATGGCGATGCTCAAGACCCCGCGTCCCGAGCCCCCCGCCACGCTGCTTGACCGCATCATCGCCGAGACCAGCGGCAAGACCGCCGCCGAAGCCGCCAACATCGTCCTCGGCCCCACCGATCACTTTCGCGTCGCAGCTATCCCACGCTCGCTTCCCGCCCAGCAGGGCTTCGCCTCGGCCAAGGTTCTACCCTTCCGCGCTCGCATTACGAACAGCATTCGTTCTCTTGGCCAGACCATGCTGCAGCCGCGTCTTGCCATGACCGCGGCTATGGCGTTCTTCTCCATCGCCCTCACTCTCAATCTCACCGGCGTTCGCCTCGGCGAGCTCCGCGCCAGCGACTTCAAGCCCTCCAGCATCATGCGTACGGCCTCTCAGGCCAAGACCCGCGTCGTTCAGTACACCGATAATCTCCGTGTCGTCTACGAGCTCGAGTCCCGTGTCCGCGACCTGCAGCGCTCCTCGGACGACGATTCATCCACCAACCCCCAGGCCCCCCGGAACACCCCCGCCGGTCAAACTCCCGGCGGTGCGCAGCAACCGAACGATCAGAACCCCGGCCCCCGCAATCCAGATCAGAAACAGACCAAGCCCAATCCAGGCTCCAGTCGCCGCGAGACCCCCGGCAGCGACGTCCGGATGGCAGACTCTGTTCAACCCAGGGCGATCCCCCCCTTCGCCACGCAAGCTTTTGTTGTCCTTACTCCCATCGTTTTGAAGCAGGAAGGGGGATTGGTATGACTTGCTCAAACCATCCTGATCGTGAAAATGTTGCATTTTGCCAGAACTGCGGCAAGCCTCTCTGCCAGGAGTGCACCCGCGTTGTCGGCTCTGCTGTCTTCTGTGAACCCTGCCTCGCCGCCCGCTTAGCCGGTGCTGGAGCCCCGCCCGCCGCCGGAGCTTACGCCGCAGCCGATCCCAACGCATCAGCCTACGCTGCCCCCGGATCCGTCCCCCCACCCATGCCCGGTGAACCCAACCCCGGCCTCGCCGCCCTTCTCGGCTTCATCCCCGGCGTCGGCGCAATGTACAACGGCCAGTACGCTAAAGGCGTCGTGCACCTCATCGTCTTCGCCATCCTTGTCTCCCTCGCCGACGAGCACGGTATCTTCGGTCTCTTCATCGCCGGCTGGGTCTTCTATCAGGTCATCGAAGCCCACCAGACCGCCAAAGCCCGCCGCGACGGCACCCCGCTTCCCAATCCCTTCGGCCTCAACGATCTCGGCGAGCGCCTCGGCTTCGGCAAAGCATGGCCCAGCGCCTCAGGCCCATCCTCCTCGGTCCCACCAGCCGACTACGCAACCGCCCCACCCACCGGCAATCCCTATGCCGTTCCAAACCCTGGCTATACGTCGCCCGCCTCAGGTTGGAGCGCGCCCTGGGAGGCCAACTTCGGCCCTCCGCCCGTCTCTCCCTACGCTCCCCCCATCCCGCCGCTCGACCCCCTTCCCGTCCGCAACCGCTTTCCTGCCGGAGCACTCTGGCTCATCGGCCTCGGCTGCCTCTTCCTCATCGGCAACGCCGGCCTCTTCCACGGCTTTCCCATTCACCGCATCGTGCCCATCTTCCTGATCGGCTTTGGTGTCTGGCTCTTCGTCCGCAAGATGACCGACTCCGGCCCGAGTCTCGTCGACGATGGCACTCCCGGGTATCAGTTCCGCCTCTTCCGGGCGTTGCGCGGCTCTATCTGGATCATCCTCATCGGCGTCCTCATCGGGTTGGATACCTGGGGAATCCTCTCCTGGGCTCATAGCTGGCCCATCCTGATCATCGCCGCCGGACTCATGGCCGTCTTCCAGCGCGTCTCCTTCAATGCCGCCATGGCCGCACCGTATCCTTATCCACCTGTCCCGCCCATAACGCCGATTACGCCCACGCCCCCATCTGCGCAGAGCGACTCCACCCAGCACGACCAGGAAGGCAGATAAGGCCATGGCAAACTATCCCCCACCTTACCCCCCTCCCGGTGCGCCCAGCGGCCCTCCCTACGGAAACGACTGGAAGTATCAGCGCCGCATGCTCAAAGAGCAGGCACGGATACAGCGTGACATGATGCGCGCCCAGCGGGATGCCTACCGCTATCAGGCACGCAGCATGCGCCGCAGCTCCATCCTAGGTCCGCTTGTACTCATCACCATCGGCGTGGTCTTTCTGCTCGTTCAGACCGGTCGTCTCCCGAGCCATTCTCTCTGGGACTGGTACGCCCGCTTCTGGCCCTTTCTCCTCGTCGGTGCCGGCATCATTCTGCTCCTCGAGTGGGCCTACGACCAGTACGTTCAATCCGACTCTACTCATCCCGCTTATCGCCGTCGCGTAGGTGGAGGTGTTATCAGTCTCCTCCTGCTCCTCGCCGTCACAGGAGTCATCTTCAGCGGCATCCGCAGCGGGGGCAGCAGCAAGCTCTTCCCTGACCTCAACCTCAACCAGGACAACTGGGATGAGTTCATGGGCGACAAGCACGAGAGCGATCAAACCATCGTCCAGGCCTTCCCCGCCGGAGCCAGCCTCAACGTCGACAACCCCCGCGGCGATGTCACCATCTCGGGCACCAGCGATGACAACCAGATCCACGTCGCCGTCCACAAAGACGTCTACTCCCGCTCCGACTCCGAAGCGGACACCAAGGCCCAGCGCCTCAGCCCCAGCCTCAGCGTCAACGGCAGCATTGTCACCCTCGACGTCCCCACCATCGACGGAACCCGCGCCGACCTCACCATCACCCTTCCCGCCAACGTCTCCCCCACCGTCACCACAAACCACGGCGACATCAAAATCACCTCCATCAAAGGCCCCGTCCGCGTCACCGCCAACCACGGCGACGTCGAGCTCTCTGCCATCACCGGTGATGTCAACGCCCGCATCAACAACGGCAATAACGACTTCTCCGCCCACTCGGTCACCGGCCAGGTCAACCTCGAAGGCCGCGCCCATGACACTACCTTCTCCGACCTCTCCGGCCCCGTCTCCATCCGCGGAGACTTCTTCGGCGACACTCACTGCGAGCACATCCGCGGTCCTGTCCGCTTCCACACCAGCCGCACCGACTTCCAGCTCGCCCGCCTCGACGGCGACATCGAAATCGGCAACAACGCCGAGCTCAACGCCACTAACGCCGTAGGCCCCGTCACCCTCACCACCTACAGCCGTAACATCACCCTCGACCGCATCGCCGGCGACATCTTCGTCACCAACCGCAACGGCTCAGTCGATGTCACCAGCGCGCCTCCGCTCGCGAACGTCACCATCGAAAACCGCAACGGCTCGGTCTCCGTCACCGTCCCCGAAGAAGCCACCTTCGCCTACCAGTTCGACGCCAGCAACGGCGACATCGAGAGCGAGTTCAGCCAGATCAAGATCCCCGACGGCGGCTTACAGAAGAAGATAGTCAGCGGCACCGTAGGCAGCGGCAACGCACTCATCCGCGTCACCACCAGCCAGGGCGACATCTCCCTCAAGAAGGGCAGCATCCAGCCCCTCCCGCCCCTTCCACCGCTCCCGCCGAAGATAACGCTCACCCCTCCGCCAGCTCCCGCCATGCCATCCGACGTGAAACAGGCAGTGCGCGAGGCCCAGGAGACTGCCAAACAAGCCGCAGCCGAGGCTAAAAAGGCTGCAGCCGAAGCAAAGAAAGCCGCCAAAGACGCACAGCCTCAGCTGGAAAACCAATAGCCGGCAATCTCGATCGGGCCGCCTGGTTTGCCCCTTTTTGCTTGTCACCCAAGAGCCTGCCTGAGCGAAGTCAAATGGGGTTCTGTTGCTACGTCTCGAGCCCGATACCTCATACCTCATACCTGATACCTGATACCTAAACCGCAACACCACTCCCCCGTGGAACCCTCGCCCCAACCATTCCCATGCCGACACAAACCGCAATCAACAACTCCGCCGCCAGCGGCCCCGCAAAAAAGTACTGCCACGAAACCACCGCCATCAACAGAAATCCCAGCACAAAAGCCCCAAGCACCGTCCGCAGCAACGGAAACATCTCCGTCTTCGCCAGCACCGCCATCTGCCACAGCACCACATCAGCCAGCGTGAGCAAGATCGTCACCGCCAGCCCCATCCCGCGATAAAAATCCCACATCGTCCGCATCATGCCCATCGCGACAAACGCATTCCCCTTCATCGCATCCACCGCCGTCTGTTCAGCGCCCGGCACAACCCTGCCAAACACTCCGCCAACCGTATGCAGCACCCCATGAACGAACGCCAGCACCGAAGCCACTCGCAACCACACCGCCGCCTTCACGACTGCACCTCGACACCCGCAACCCTGGCAAACTCCGCCAGCGTCCGAGTCCACGCATCCGGCCCATCCAGCGCCGCGCGAAGCTGCTCATAGCCCGCGCCGTGCCGCTCAATCCCGCTATGCTCCAGCTCCACCAGCGTCGCCGAAAGTCCTTCGCTCGTAAACCGTATTGCCACATCGCTGGCCTTTGCAAGATCGGCATCATATTTCCACGTCGGCCCCAGGTGCCACGTCAGCGCCACCAGCCGCGGCGGATCCCACACCCGCACCGTCCCCCACTCACAATCCACCCCATCTGCATCGCGCTCATACCATCGCCCACCCACGCGCGGCTCCACAATGATCGACTCGAACGCCTTCTCCCCAATATGGTGCTCCGCCGGCCACCACGTCTCCATCTGCTCGACGAACACCGAAAACGCCTGCTCAATGGGTACGCCCACCCGGACGCTTTTTCGCACGACCGCTCCCTCTGCTGTCTTTAGCATCGCTCTCTCCTTTTCTCCTCGTCTCGACCGCCTTCTCAAACGATCCCAGGGCCCGCTCCCAAACCTGATCGAAGTGTGCCCGCAGCCGCGCCACTCCCTCCGGATCCAGCCGGTACACTCGCCGCGTTCCCGCCGCGCTATCCACCACCAATCCCGCGTCCTTCAACACCCGCAGATGCTGCGACACCGCCGGACGGCTCACCGGCAGCCCTGCCGCCAGCTCATTCACCGCCAGTGGCCCACGCGACAGCCGCTGAAAGATGGCCATCCGCGTCCCATCCCCAAGAGCATCCAGTCCGGCCTGTAGGTAAGCATCCACTAACCGTAGGCATGAGCTTACCAATATCAACCTGTCAAGAAAAATTAGCAGGCCGCTCCGGAGCAATCCGGAACCAAGAGAGAATCCCATAAAAAGCGCAATAGTATTGATCCCAGCCATCAAAACCTCGTCCCCAAACGCCATACCAAAGCGCTTTAGAACTCAGATGAACCATCACGCTCATTTGGGACGCTGAAAAATCAAGAAGCAAGTCTCTTCCCGATCGCGAAACCCCTCTGGCTTCTCAGCGCAAAATGTATTGGTAAGCCGATACCCATCTTTTTGAATTCTTGCGACTCGCGGTCCCGTTAGATCCTTGCTTGGATTAAAACGGTGATAAATGTCAAAGTACATTGCCACGACCAATTCGGGGTGACTGTCCATCGCTCGGTCGAACTCGTTGAACGTATGCTCGTGCGTGCTCCATAGCCAGTAGGGACGGGGCTCGTTGATGAAGAGGGGGTGGTCGAAATAAGGGTATAGACCAACGGAGTGGAAAGCGTTCACATCATCCCTTTTCACATAGGTCACGGCCATGGTGTCTCCGGCTTCAACGTAAGGGGCGAGGAAGCGAGCCGTTTCAATATCTGGCGAATAACGGTGATGGTAGACGGCGCGGACTGTCCATGCTTCCTGAACTACGATGACAAGCGCGATGTAAATCAGGATGGGCCGCCACCCCTGAGTTGTTCTGGTAATCTGCGGCCACGCAATCCAGCAAATAGTGATGGCTGTCGGAACGATAAGGCCTGCGTGCCAGAAAGTGAAGACGTAACCACACAGAAGGGCCAGCGTCGCAGTTGGTAGAAGATACAAGAGCAGCTTAGTTCTTTTGAACTGTCGCAAGATAAGCAACCAGAGAGGTATCGCGAGAATGCCCGGTTGGATAACTCCCTGGCACAGAGATACAAGCATCCGGACCGGTGCGAGGAATCGCTGAATGGATACAGGTATGCCGACCTGAAATGGCAGCACGATATCTTTTGGGTGGGGAGCCACCGTGACTATCGCGAGCAAACAAAGAGTGCCAGTGATAGCTGCTGCCTTGTAGATTTGCCGGCGGGTTGCGACCGAGATTCCTCGGCGAAGCTCCATCGCATAAACAAGGACGAAGCCAGCCGAAATTGCCAAGCAGTGCATCGATACGTTTGCTAGCAGACCGAGAAGAAGAGCTGCAAGCAGAATGCTTCTCCGCCAGGCGAGCGCGAGGCAGAAAAGAAGGAGTGGCGCAAGGACATAGCTCCTCGCAACCACAACATATTGAAATGCCAGGAAGAAAGTAAAAGGAAGAGAGAGCCTGACATACCGCGGAAAGGGACTGCGAAACATCAACAGCGCGGCGCTAATAGCTCCGATAACCCCGCAGAACCAGTGCAATCCCCTATAGTCGACACGCAGTTTGGAAAGGCAGGCTATGACGATATACCAAAGCCCAGGATGGCCTTCGTAGCGAAGTGAATGCCGGAACAGCTCAAGCAACGGAACGTTGCGAGCGAGTTGCCAGGCTTGCGCCTCATCCGCCCAAGGCTCGTGATGAGCAATCGCCCATGCAATGAGAATGATGTAAAACGTAAGGGCGATACATTCCGGCCACTGTTCTATCCACGACTGACGTCTCAGCTTGGAACGCGGAACTTTCATCATTTTGGTGGTCACCATTTCGATCCCCGGATTCCATTTCTTGGGAATTCTAGGGTCATCGAAGAACAAATCAAGACTTTTCTGAGAGGTCCCCGTGTTCAACCTTTGCTCGCATTTGCACTCTCCCTATGGCTATGCTCGTCAGGCCACAACCACTAAGAGGAGCCTTCCTGTCCACGCGGTCCCATATTGAAATACACCACCGCCAGCATCAGGCAAGGCACAACTCCCGCCAGGACAAGCTGAATCGCATGGTTGCTCGAAAGCATGAGTGCAAATCCGGTCAAATTGGTGCCGATAACGAGCGCCATCGTCGGTAGCAGCAAATCCCTGCCTGTCTCCCGCTTCGCATTCCATAGAAAAATCAAGGGCGCCAGCGAAAGAACATAGTGCTGCCACCAGCTGATTGGAGAGATCACTAGAGAAAGCAACATCGCTAGCATAAGCTGTCCCACCACACCTTGTTCGTTGCGACCAAGATAGAACCGCGCCATCACAATTCCATACGTCACCAGCGCCACGGCCTTGGAGACCATGCATATTACCGGCGCTATCGTCAGCGGCTGCTCCTCCACGCGAAACACGCGCCCAAGCAACAGTTCCTGGACAAAGCTAAAAAGTGATGCATTTTGAAAGACCGGAGCACCGCACGAGATGCTCGGCAGCACCTTGCCCACGAACTCCTTCTGCGCCGCCCATCCCATCTGCCATACAGAGAAGACCAGCAAGACCAATAGCCAACAGCAATAAACAGCCAGCCACTTCCACTTGCGGTGAAACACAAACAGAGGAATTGCGATCACGGGGGTGAGCTTAATCATCGTCGCTGCTGCAAAGCAGAACGCTGAAAGCCAAATGCGGTTCCGATCCAGAAGCCAGACGGATCCCGTCCACAGAAAAAGAATCCACCCTCCCACCTGGCCGAGGTGAACCTCGTGGATCAAAGGATAAAATGACAAAACTCCAACGCTCAGGATTAAAGCAAGCCGCAAACTCAACTTTTTGTCGCCCAGGCCCAGAACCATCCAGCACGACGCAACGATCAGCAGCAGGTCCACACAGTTCCACACGAAATACGCATTGCGGACCGGCAGAAACGTGAACGGCCGCACCAGTACCGCGAACAAAGGTGGATAAATAAAAGGAAACGTCCTCAGATCGATGCGTCCGTCAGGATACAACGGCAAATGATACATATCTCCGAATGGTCTCTGTGCGACGTCACGCCCAACCGTGTAATAGGTCTCAAAATCAACTCCCGCGCCAGCTGAGGGCCCCGACACAAGATAATGCCCAAACTGTGCGAACCCAAACAGAACCAGAACAACCGCTGCCAGTGCCGTCTCTTTTCCCGAAAGAAATGACCTCCTCGGCACAAGTTGCGCGGTCGCCACCGCAGCCAGCAAAGCACTCAACAGCAGGCCATACCTTCCCTCAATAGACACAGTTGAAGGAGACCCATTCGCAGCTATCAGCGCACTCGCACACGCGACCAACCCCATCGCCGTCCAAACCCCACACCAAACCGCCTTCGATCCCCTCCACGACACCGGCGTCAATCCCACCCCATCGCCTGTCCCGCCATCCCCACTCCGCTGCTCCCCGGAAAGAACGCCACCATCCATCAGCATCCACACTCCGCAACGCAACTACCGCACCCAAAACTTTCTCGGTCGTTCCATCCTCTTCTCGCCCTCTCAAAGAAGCAACGCCTATCTGCTCCCTCCCGCAAAAACCCGGCAGCAGTAACCAACTTGGTATATTGAATATCTCAACTCACGCCCAGGCAGGAGCCCACTTTGCGCCGTCGTTCCTTCATCGCCACACTTCCTCTCGCCGCCGCTGGCTCTCTCGCTGCCGCATCCTTCACCGAAGCCACCATCCAGACCAACGGAGCCGCCGCTCCGAAAGATCTCCCCAAATTCCAACCCGCAGGCGCAGAAAAATTCACCCGTCCCGACGTCCATGCCGGCGACCGCATCGCCGGAGCCAGCTTCGCCTCCCGTTCCGCCGCCATGGGCTGTAGTGGTGCCGCCGGCACCGCACATCCTCTCGCTACCCAGACCGCCATCGAAATCCTGAAAAAAGGCGGCTCCGCCATCGACGCCTCCATCGCCGCCAACGCCGTCCTCGGCTTCGTCGAGCCCACCAGCTCCGGCATCGGCGGCGACTGCTTCGCCATGATCTGGGACCCCAAGCTAAACAAAGTTGTCACCCTGGCCGGCTCTGGCTGCTCTCCCAAAGCGCTCACCCTCGACATCGCCCGCTCCCGCGCAAAAAACGGAGCCCTACCACCCTACGGAGCCGTCTCCATCTCCGTCCCCGGCGCGCTCGACGCCTGGTGGAACCTTCACCAGCGCTACGGCAAACTCAAATGGGCCCAGCTCTTCGAACCCGCCATCCACTACTGCGAGACCGGCTCGCCCACCCCACAAATCATCGGCTATTACATCAAGCGCGGCCTCGCCAACTTCACCGCCCCCAACTCCGGAGTCGAAGAGACCGCCAACGCCTTGCACACCTTCGCTCCCAACGGCAAAGCTCCCAACGAAGGCGATGTCCGCCGCAACCCCGACCTCGCCCGCACCTATCGCCTCATCGCCGAAGGCGGCCGCGACGCCTACTACGACGGCCCCATCGCCAAAACCATCGAAGCCTACTTCAAGCGCATCGGCGGATGGATGACCGCCGAGGACCTCCGCGCCCAGCACGCCGAGTGGGACGACCCCATCGTCACCAACTATCGCGGCACTGACGTCTACGCCATGGCCGCCAACACCCAGGGCCTCGCCACTCTCCAACTCCTCAACATCGCCGAAAACTTCGACCTCCGCGGCATGGGCTTCCAGTCCGCCGAATCCCTCCACGTCCAGATCGAAGCCAAGCGCCTCGCCTTCGAAGACCGCGCCCGCTACTACGCCGACCCGCACTTCGCCAAAATCCCCATCGACTGGCTCAACTCAAAAGAGTACGCAAAAGAACGCGCCAAACAGATCAAGCTCGACTCCATCCTCACTCCCATCCACCCCGGCCAGGCCCCCAGCCACGGCGACACCACCTACTTCACCGTCGCCGACAAAGACGGCATCATGATCTCGCAGATCCAGTCCAATTTCCGCGGCCTGGGCTCCGGTCTCGTCCCCGACGGCCTCGGCTTCATGTTCCAGGACCGCGGCGAGCTCTTCTCCCTCCAGGACGGCCACCCCAACATCTACGCCCCCGGCAAGCGCCCCTTCCAGACCATCATCCCGGGCTTCGCCACTAAAGACGGCAAGCCATGGATGTCCTTCGGTGTCATGGGCGGCGACATGCAGCCCCAAGGCCAGGCCCAAATCATCATCAACCGTGTCGACTACGGCCTCGACATCCAGGCCGCTGGCGACAGCCCCCGCTGGCATCACGAAGGCAGCTCGCAATCCATGGGAGAAGACCCCGCCAACCTCGGCCCCAAAGGCATCCTCCGCCTGGAAGCCGGAGTCCCCGAACAAACCCGCAAAGCCCTCATCGCGCTGGGCTGGCCCATGGGCGACTCCGACGGCGCCTTCGGCCGCTACGAATGCATCGAACACCGCACTGACGGCCCCGACCGCGTCTACTCCGCCGCCAGCGAGATGCGAGCCGACGGCTGCGCCTTAGCCTATTAGCCTGACAACCACCTCGTCATCGCAAACATCCCCCAACGCCGTCATCGAAACACCCGCAACGTCGTCATTCTGAGCGGAGCGAAGAAATCCTCGCATTTGTCTTTGCCGTTGCCTGTTCTTTGCCAACCAGCGCGATACAAAGAGCCCAAAAAGAAACGGGACGCCCGAAGGCACCCGGAAGACCCGCGCCCGGAAGATCAGACTGGAGGGCTCAGGGGCCGCGTCTGCACTTTCCCCGCAACCGCCACAACCCAGCCCGCATCTGAAGTGCGACACCACCCCACAGCAGTATTTTCGAGGAGATTCGCATGGCCGACACAATTCTGACAGACAAAGAGATGTCCAACTCAGCCTACAGCCACGTCATCAACGCTCCAATCGAGAAAGTCGATATCGCAGCGTGGCTCTTCAAATTACCTGAGGCCGAATACTGCCGATGCTGTCCACCCGACCACATCTCTTGCGGCACCACATCAACCGACACCGGCACTCCCATGTCCATCAACGTCGAGATGATCGGCAAGACCCTCATGATCCAGCACTACATCGCCGAAGTCGCAACCCCCTCACTCTGCCGCATGGTTTCGACCTCCGACGCCTTCACCCCCAACGGCCACACGCGCGTACAGGTCATCTGGACCCTGAGCGCACAACGCATCGACGACAAGACCTGCGAATACACAAACAGCGTAATCGCCCACCCCACCGCCGAATTCATGGACTTCATCGCCAGACACAACATCTCCTTTGCGGACGCCGCCGCTGCGCGCCAGCATGACGGCGGAGATCATAACCGCCGCGAGACCCCCCTCTTCGCTGCGAGCATCGAGCGGCAAGCCCTGAGTCGCGCATAATCATTGCGGAAACCACGCCCGAAGCTCTGAACATTGGCCCAGATGCCTCATCTTCGCAAACGTTTTATCGTCACTAAGGTGGGTTCCTGCTCGAACGCCCATTTGCTAGCCCAAAAGCATTGGGGCGCCCGAAGGCGCCCCAATGCTTTCCTGCAAATAAAAATTAGATCATGAATTTACGCCGCGTAAATCCGGCTACACCCAGAAGACCTGTACCCAGAAGGATCAGGCTGGAAGGCTCAGGAGTAGGGGCGGAAGGCGGTACGATCCCGTCTAGGACGATAGCACCGTCGATTTCACTGCTGGGAAGATAGTAGTTGAAGGTTAGACCACCGAGGTTGATCGATGGTTTATTACCAGATCCGGTGGTGGAAAAGTCAAGACCGATCAACGTGAGGTTCGGGTTTGAGTTGATCTGCAAGAAGGCAGAGGAGGGATTGGCCGCAAGAAGGATGGCGGGTTCGCCGGTTATGTCAATCTCCAGACCTTTCAGAACTGTGTCGTATGGCAAGGCGTTTGACGGAGTTGTGCTAGCGTAAAAACCATCAGCTCCTGCGGGGACAGTGTCCTGAAGCGTCACAAAAACGTTTCCGAGGACGGAGGTTCCCGAGTTATAGGTCAGAGTGAACTCGTATATTGTGTCGGCATAAGCCGATGTGCCGGCGATTCCGGCGATCATCAGGGCTGCCAGTAGAAGCTTTTTACCAAGGCATTTAATCAATGTATTTCTCCTTAAAGTAGGTGATGCAGCTTAGTGTATTTCTGATTAATACAACTAAGGTCATCTATTCCAGATGAATCGTCAATGAAACTAAGGTAACTTTCGCAAGATTTATGGTTCGCAACCTTTTGCCGGGGAGGGATTTAGCACTTCTTCTTCCACCCGTGACATCCTCAATGGGCTGCTGAACCACATCGAAATCCCTGGCCTCAATCGAGAGCAGGATAAAAACCCGCGTCGTTCGTTCTCGTTTCCGGCTTTGCCGTGGCGGACCCGTTCCTCGGACAAGACGAAGCCGCCATCGCTGGATCGTGGCGGGTCAAGGCGGTCATCCCACCGGACAACCAGGCCTTCGCGAATCCCAAACGGTTCGGAATAACCGACCTCAGCAGGCAACGTTTGCATCCGTTCAGCCGTCGAACTATTACGTGCTGGAGGCAATTATGACCAACGTTATCTATGGCTTACAGGATGTGGCAGCAAACACCAGCGGCGAGCTCCCCACGTCCCCATCCGTACCAACCCATGTGGGTGGACATACTGTCCGGATCGATGCCATTGCCCTTAAAAATCTCATCGACAAGCTCAAAACAGCTTTTGGCTCCAAAGTCAGACCGTAGAACGAGGCAGACCCCATCTGTATCGGCCCTCTGATAAAGTTCTCTTCATGCGACGCCTGGCCGCTCCGCAGAATCTCAAGCGAAAAATCCTGAAGGACGCATTCCGCAAAAATGAGCCGCGCGACGACGCCTTTCGCCGCATCATCCGCTCCGTCCCCAAGGGGAAGGTCTCTACCTACGGTAAGGTCGCTGCTGCAGCAGGCTATCCGCTCTACCACCGAGCAGTCGCGCAGCTACTCCACAGGGACATACTTTTGCCATGGCAACGCATCGTCGGCGCTGGCGGCGAGATCAAGCTGAGGGGCGAAGCCGCCGCCGAACAACGTATTCGTCTCACCATGGAGGGTGTGAAATTTCGCGGCAAGCGCGTCAACATGGAAGTCTACGAACACACGCTTCGCAGTTGGGAGACGTTCGACTAATATCTGCCCTCGCCGCTTGGTCGGAACATCGGAACAATAGATGGACAGGCCAAATCCATTGCTTTGCGGAAACAACTACGCCGAAGGCACAACTCCAAGCTGCTGCATCATCCCCAGGCTGTCCATCAGTATTCTGCTTGTGCTCATCTTTCCACCAACCAGCTGGTCAATTACCACCCCTTTCACGCTTACTCTCCTGGGTAGGATCCCTCCGCCACCAGTGCCGTGCCACCATAACATAATTTCAAACCCAGCAAAGCTCTGGTACCCCACCTTTCGCCGCATCTCGCGAGGGTAGAGACGGTAGATAGCCCGCCCAACCGAGTCCCCCCTGCCACAACATAAGATTGATCACCTTGGAGCAGCACTTTGGGAATCCCCCAACTCGGATTCCAGCTTCAGAGTCAGCCCTTCAGTGCCCCGGAACTTAGGCCGAATCAGCATAAAACAGAAAAAAGCCCCATCCTCGAAAGGATGGGGCTTCGATAATATGCCGGCGATCACCTAATCTCCCACACACTTACGCGTGCAGTACCATCGGCCCAACGAGGCTTAACTTCCGTGTTCGGGATGGGAACGGGTGTGACCCTCGCGGTAAACTCACCGGCAAAATTTTGAAATCTCGCTCTCGCGATCTTCCACAACTGAATAGATTGGGAGTAGACGTATCTACATTGGGATCGACATTTAGCCGATCCGATTAAGGTATAACTACAGGGCTTGTATTGAATGTCTTCAGACAGTGGACTTTCTCACTGCGCAGAGTAAATTCTATGGACAAGCCGAACGGGCGATTAGTACTGGTAAGCTACACGCATTACTGCGCTTCAACATCCAGCCTATCAACCTGGTGGTCTTCCAGGGCCCTTCATTTCCCTTTTGGGTTGGGAGATCTCATCTTAGAGCGTGCTTCCCGCTTATATGCATTCAGCGGTTATCACAACCGAACTTCGCTACCCAGCCGTGCCCTTGGCAGGACAACTGGAACACAAGAGGTTCGTCCATCCCGGTCCTCTCGTACTAAGGACAGCCCTCTTCAAATCTCCTACGCCCACAGCAGATAGAGACCGAACTGTCTCGCGACGTTCTGAACCCAGCTCACGTACCACTTTAATCGGCGAACAGCCGAACCCTTGGAACCTTCTACAGCTCCAGGATGTGATGAGCCGACATCGAGGTGCCAAACCGAAGCGTCGATATGAACTCTTGGCTTCGATCAGCCTGTTATCCCCGGCGTACCTTTTATCCGTTGAGCGATGGCCCTTCCATACAGAACCACCGGATCACTAAGGCCTGCTTTCGCATCTGCTCGACTTGTAGGTCTCGCAGTTAACCACACTTATGCCTTTGCACTCGACGGTCGATTTCCAAACGACCTGAGTGTAGCTTCGCGCGCCTCCGTTACAATTTAGGAGGCGACCGCCCCAGTCAAACTACCCGTCTTACTATGTCCCTCTCCCCGATAAGGGGAGGAGGTTAGAATCACAACAATCGCAGGGTGGTATCTCACCGTTGGCTCCACCAAACCCAAAAGTCTGGTATCAAAGCCTCCCACCTATCCTGCGCAGCAATTGCCGTAACTCATAGTAAAAGTATAGTAAAGGTGCACGGGGTCTTTTCGTCTAGCTGCGGGTAACCGGCATCTTCACCGGTACTACAAGTTCGCCGAGCAACTCGTTAAGACAGTCGAACGATCGTTACTCCATTCGTGCAGGTCGGAACTTACCCGACAAGGAATTTCGCTACCTTAGGACCGTTATAGTTACGGCCGCCGTTCACTGGGGCTTCAATTCAAAGCTTCGCCTTGCGGCTAACCTCTCCTTTTAACCTTCCAGCACCGGGCAGGAGTCAGCCCCTATACGTCGTTTTTGACTTTGCAGAGACCTGTGTTTTTGTTAAACAGTCGCCGTTCGCGTTTCACTGCGGCCCCTCTGGGCTTGCACCCTGAAGGGCGACCCTTCTCCCGAAGTTACGGGTCTAATTTGCCGAGTTCCTTAACGAGCCTTCACTCGAGCGCCTTTGGATATTCTCCTCGTCTACCTGTGTCGGTTTGTGGTACGGTTCCCAATCTCTCTCCTTAGAGGTTTTTCTTGGCAGCATGAAGTCAGCAGCTTTCAGCCATTCGGCTTACTGCTTTGCGCCTCACTGTTAAGTCTCTCCGGATTTGCCTGGAGAAACCAGCTTACGCGCATCGAGCCCCATAGCCATAGGAGGCCCTGCTTATCCTTCTGCGTCACCCCATCGTGATAACGAAAAACTGGGAGGTCCGGAATATTAACCGGATTTCCATCGCTTACGCCTTTCGGCCTCAGCTTAGGGACCGCCTAACCCTGAGCGGATTAACCTTCCTCAGGAAACCTTAGACTTTCGGCGGGAAGGGTTCTCACCTTCCTTATCGCTACTTATGCCGGCAGGGTCTCTTCTGTAATGTCCACGTATCTTCCCAGTTACGCTTCATCCACGACAGAATGCTCTCCTACCACGCACACCTAAAAGATGTGCATCCGCTGCTTCGGTATACAGTTTTAGCCCCGTTGTATTGTCGGCACCGGACCGCTTGACCAGTGAGCTATTACGCTTTCTTTAAAGGATGGCTGCTTCTAAGCCAACCTCCTGGCTGTCTGAGCGTTCCGACTTCCTTTCCCACTTAACTGTAATTTTGGGACCTTAGCAGGCGGTCTGGACTGTTTTCCTCTCGACTGTGAAGCTTAGCCCCCACAGTCTGACTGCCAGGCTGGTTGTGATCGGCATTCGAAGTTTGATTGGATTCAGTAAGCCGGAAAGCCCCCTAGTCCATCCATGTCTCTACCACCGATCCAAATCACCTGACGCTAGCCCTAAAGCTATTTCGGAGAGAACGAGCTATAACGAAATTTGATTAGCCTTTCACCCCTACCCTCAGCTCATCCGAGCTTTTTTCAACAAACACCGGTTCGGTCCTCCAGTGGGTGTTACCCCACCTTCAACCTGGCCAAGGGTAGATCATCTCGCTTCGCGTCTATTCCTGCCAACTTATCGCCCTATTCAGACTCGCTTTCGCTGCGGCTCGCTCACGCTTAACCTTGCTGACAAGAATAACTAGCCGGCTCATTATGCAATAGGCACGCGGTCAGACATTCCCTTGCGGGCATAGTCCTCCCACTGCTTGTAGGCACACGGTTTCAGGTACTTTTCACTCCCCTCAATGGGGTGCTTTTCGCCTTTCCCTCACGGTACTGGTTCACTATCGGTCAGAAACGAGTATTTAGCCTTACGGGATGGTCCCCGTGGATTCAAGCAGGGTTTCTCGTGCCCCGCCTTACTCAGGTACCTGCTTCGAGTCTGGATCGTTTTCGCCTACGGGTCTGTCACCCTCTTTGGATCTCCTTTCCAGAAGATTCAGCTAACAACCAGATTGGTAACTCTACTTTTGCAGGCCCTACAACCCCCGAACTACCGAAATAGTACGGGTTTGGGCTGTTCCGATTTCGCTCGCCACTACTATCGGAATCGAGGTTTCTTTCTCCTCCTGGAGGTACTGAGATGGTTCACTTCCCTCCGTTCGCCTATTCCAACCTATGAATTCAGTTGGATATACCCAGGTTTTACCTGGGTGGGTTTCCCCATTCGGAAATCTCCGGATCAACGCCTGTGTGCGGCTCCCCGAAGCTTATCGCAGCTTGCCACGTCCTTCATCGCCTGTTTCTGCCAAGGCATCCACCGTGCGCCCTTAGTAGCTTGACCATAGAATTTACTCGCACGCAGCAGAGAAACAACCTCCACAACTTCGAGCAACCTACAGTTGATATAGTCCACGCCAAGTATCAGATCATCACGCCTCATCGTTCGAGGCGAATTTCTAATACATATAAATATCTAAAGACACTCAATACTGATTGACAGCTCTCTCCGGAAACTACCCGAAGACATGCTGCTCAGCCTTGTAGTTATATATTTACCCAATCTATTCAGTTGTCAAAAATCTCAGAGCGATCCGCATAACTGCGTTGCCGCTATCGCGCCCTTGGGCGGCTTGAGCATTCCTGCTCAAGGTTCAATCCCCGTCGCGTATCCCGCGCAGCAGAGACTCAACCTCAAGCAGACTTCGCTTGATAAACCAATTCGAGAAGTGATGGTGGAGCTGAACGGGATCGAACCGTTGACCCCCTGCTTGCAAAGCAGGTGCTCTCCCAACTGAGCTACAGCCCCTTGTTGTTTCGCAACAACGATGATTAGTATAACTAACCGTCGGGATAAGATGGTGGGCCTGGGTAGATTCGAACTACCGACCTCACCCTTATCAGGGGTGCGCTCTAACCAACTGAGCTACAGGCCCGAAGTAGCAGCCCTGCGCGTAGCTTCTAGCACTTAGCTAAAAGCTAACGGCTAGAAGCTACTAGCTGGTTTCTCTCGAAAGGTTTCGAGGACACAGTTGAACGTGCGAGGAAGCTACGCTTCCTCTGACCATCGATGTTGACAATATCGACAAAGAGAAGGTTTAGTTCAGGCTCATCTCCGGTAACCGAAATAACCGGAGACGGTACTTGGCAACATCACTATCAAGCTCAGCCATAGGCTGCCTGCAATCGCAGGGCGCTGAAGTGTGCCAAGACGTTCTCTCTTAGAAAGGAGGTGATCCAGCCGCAGGTTCTCCTACGGCTACCTTGTTACGACTTCACCCCAATCATGAATTACACCTTGGGCGGCTGCTCCCTTGCGGTTAGCGCACCGACTTCTAGTGCAACCCACTTTCGTGATGTGACGGGCGGTGTGTACAAGGCCCGGGAACGTATTCACCGTGGCATGCTGATCCACGATTACTAGCGATTCCAGCTTCATGGAGTCGAGTTGCAGACTCCAATCCGAACTGAGGCCGGCTTTTTCCGATTAGCTCCCCCTCGCGGGTTTGCAGCGGTTTGTACCGGCCATTGTAGCACGTGTGTAGCCCTGGACATAAAGGCCATGAGGACTTGACGTCATCCCCACCTTCCTCCCCGTTATCCGAGGCGGTTTCGTCAGAGTGCTCAACTAAATGGTAGCAACTGAAGATAAGGGTTGCGCTCGTTGCGGGACTTAACCCAACATCTCACGACACGAGCTGACGACAGCCATGCAGCACCTATATAGCGGTCTATTGCTAGACGCCGACGTTTCTGCCGGATTCCACTACATTTCGAGCCCAGGTAAGGTTCTTCGCGTTGCGTCGAATTAAACCACATGCTCCACCGCTTGTGCGGGCCCCCGTCAATTCCTTTGAGTTTCAGCCTTGCGACCGTACTCCCCAGGCGGATTGCTTATCGCGTTAGCTTCGGCACGGCAGGATTGGGTACCTGCCACACCAAGCAATCATCGTTTAGGGCTAGGACTACCAGGGTATCTAATCCTGTTTGCTCCCCTAGCTTTCGTGCATCAGCGTCAGTTATGGTCCAGTGAGCCGCTTTCGCCACAGGTGTTCCTTCCGATATCTACGCATTTCACCGCTACACCGGAAATTCCACTCACCTCTCCCATACTCAAGCCCGACAGTTTCTAGTGCAGACTATGGGTTGAGCCCATAGATTTCACACCAGACTTATCAAACCGCCTACGCACCCTTTACGCCCAATAAATCCGAACAACGCTTGCCCCCCTCGTATTACCGCGGCTGCTGGCACGAAGTTAGCCGGGGCTTCTTCTATGGGTACCGTCATAATCTTCCCCATCGAAAGGAGTTTACATACCAAGATATTTCATCCTCCACGCGGCGTTGCTGCGTCAGGGTTTCCCCCATTGCGCAAAATTCCCCACTGCTGCCTCCCGTAGGAGTCTGGACCGTGTTTCAGTTCCAGTGTGTCCGTGCGCCCTCTCAGGCCGGATACCGATCATCGTCTTGGTGGGCCATTACCCCGCCAACTAACTAATCGGCCGCGAACTCCTCTCCAAGCGCATTGCTGCTTTGACTCGTAAGTGTTATGCGGTATTAGCCCAGATTTCTCTAGGTTATTCCCCACTCGGAGGTAGATGATTCACGTGTTACTCACCCGTGCGCCACTTTACTCAGGGCCGAAGCCCCTTTCTCGTGCGACTTGCATGTGTTAGGCACGCCGCCAGCGTTGATTCTGAGCCAGGATCAAACTCTCGTTTAATCTTGGTTTGCTTGCCGCACATCGACAGGGGTCGGTGCGGATCAAGCGCCCCCGGTGCTCGAAAATACCCGGAGGTTTATAACTAGTGAGAATGACTAAACCAAATTTCGTATCATCTCACGACTGGCACGTTCAACTATGTTGTCAAAGATCCTGACTGCATCCACCTAGGCGGGCAGCTTTGGATCAAGGACGGAATCGGCATAAGCCTGATTTGTGTCCTCGAACTTGATGCGCTGTTTATCGTCTGTATTTGCCGCTCACTGGGATCTCTCGTCTTGCTTTCGGGCCCGGTTTCAGCCTCTCGAGGATCGCTTCGGCGGCTAGTGACGTTTTAGCGAACTTTCCGAGATTATCAATGTTCGCATCGTCTGTCAACTTGTTTTTGACTTTTTGTCGAACTTTCTTTTCTCCAGTCAGGCAACAGCCCAAAAAGGAAAGTCTCCATTCGACACAGCGCAGAATTTCAAAATATCGTGACGCCCGAAAAACGAGCGCGGAGCACTTAGCTCCAGATACAGCTCAAATCAATTGCAGTGGCTTGGGTTTGGATTGCCGGTAGGCCTTTTGGCTCTCAACCGCGAATCAAACGCTTGGACTGCGCTCCATCATCCCTTACTGCAGGCCCTTGATACTTAGGCCAAGGTGAGAAGCAATCTTTCCTTGCAACTCACTTAGAATACCGCGCTTTTCACTTTCGTGCAAGCCGCTATTCCTCTTTGCGACTTTCTGAGAGTATCAGCCCGGAACTCCCCGCGCAACTCTTTTACCTGTTGAAATCCGGCCATTCCTGTAGAAATCTCCATATTTGTGCCGGGATTACAATCATCCACGATGGAAGCCAATGAAGTCCAGGAATTTGCCAACCAAATGAAGGAATCCGGCGAGGGCGGAGGCGAATCCCTCAGAACCATCTCGCTCGGAATCTCCATCCTCGCTGTTTTGGTCGCAATGGTGACCGTTCTCGGCCATCGCAGCCATACCGAGGCCGTATTGATGCAGTCCCGGGCAGGTGATCAGTGGAACGAATATCAGGCCAAGAAGATCCGCATGGACAATCTCTCGGTCGACATAGACCTGCTGGCCCTCCAGCCTAGCAACGACCCCGCCGCCGTTGCCGCTAAGTCCAGGGAATATCAGGCACATATCGAGAAGTGGCAGAAAGACCTGGCCGAGGAGCAGGACAAAGCCCGCGAATTTGAGCATGAGGTAGCCTTGGCTGAGGCTAAGGCGGCCCACTACGACCTGGGGGAAGCCCTTCTGCAGATCGCGGTCGTTTTATGCTCCATCACGCTCTTCACGCGAAATCGCGCCTTCTTTCTCCTCGGTCTGACCCTCGGAGCTGCCGGTATCGCAGTCGCATTCTCCGCCCTCTTCGTCTCCTGACGGATTCGCCACCCACGCTTGACAATCCCCTCCCGAAAGACCGTGTACCTGCGGTTCGTTGCGCGCCGGGACCCCGGACCTGCTACGCTGCAAGCGCCTGGAAGTCCAGACTTAACTCTCCTGAATGGAATACTTTGCGCACTATCGCACCGGGGGGGGACCATACTAGTTGTGGCCCGAGCTTAGGAGCATGGCCAGGAAGTAGGCCGCAGCCGCAGCGGCCCCACCAATGGTGACGGTCTGGAGAGCGCCGCGCATCCATCCAGTCCCTAGAAGCCTGGCCTTGAGCGCACCGAAGATGGCAAGAGCTGCCAGCGTAATGGCCAACGAGTAGGTAAATGCAGTGCCGATATCAGGGATGACATGGGATTCCGCCCCAGCCGCCGAAGCTGGACGGACGAAAAAATAAGGCAGCAGAGGAATAAGCCCGCCGGCGATATAAGACATAGCGATAGTAAGGGCAGAACGGTGAGCACGATTAGCCGCAGGCTCTTCAAGCCCGAGTTCGAAGCGCATCATGAAATCAACCCAGGCCGAAGGATTTGCCTTGAGCGCATGCAGAACGGGAGTAGCACTGGCCCGATCGACTGAATATTGTTCAAATATCTCGTAGATCTCTTCCTCTTCATCGCGAGTACGCTCCACAATCTCGAGTTCTTCACGCCTCTTCTCTGAGGCATAGTGCTCCGCATCGCCTTTTGCCGCGAGGTATCCGCCCAGTCCCATCGCGATGGAGCCCGCAGCGATCTCGGCAAGCCCGGCCAGCACAATGATGTGCGATGAGGTAACCGCCCCCGATAGCCCCGCCGCAAGAGCAAATGGAACGGTAAGCCCGTCAGAGAGGCCGATGACAATGTCCCGGACAGCAGCAGAAGATTCGAAGTGAGCCTCGATGTGTGGATCGGCGGGATGCATAGCATCGTGCATGGCGGTAGTTTAGTGCAGGCGGCTGGTGGTCCGGCAGGACGAAGGACACAAACAATTGTTCTGCTGCTTGGTCTCCAGACTTTCTCTGCTACACCGCCGACAGCAAAGAGGCGCGCAACAGCAGCCAGGCAACAAGCTACACGTAGAGAAGTTTCGAAACGGATAGAGTCTTTCGCAAAGCGGAATCGTCTGTAGGGGTACAGATTGCTCCCTTGGGACGGCGGTCGGGAGGTTCAGGATGATTGGAATTTCGGTTCGAAGCTGGACGGCACAAGTTGCTCTAATGACCGCTGTGACTCTGATACCTGCTGCTTCGGCGCTGGCGCAGGCCGGACAGGATGACGCCCGGCAGGGCGCAGCTTCTTTTGCTGGTAGGCAGATGGTGCGCGGCACCGTAACGGCAACCGCAGCCGATCACCTGACCGTAAAAACCGATGCGGGCGATGTATATCAGGTAGCTTTGTCGGCCAACACCCGACTGACAAAGGAGCGCCAGCCAGTGAAGATCGCAGACGTCAAGGTAGGCGATGGCGTGGGAGCGATGGGCGTGCTGGATCCAGCCACGAAGACCGTTCACGCAGTGTTCGTAGGTGTTGTGGATGCAGAGCAGGTGAAGAAGGCCCGAGAGAACATGGGCAAGACGTACATCACCGGAAAGGTGACGGCCATCGATATGGATGGCCTGAAGCTGACGGTCGAGCGCCCGGATGGAGTGAGCCAGGTGATTGCTGTAGACGAGCAAACCTCGTTCAAGCGTGGTGGACGTGGCATGGCAGCACTGGCAAGCGGAGCAGGCGTTGTCGATGCCCCAGGCGGTCAGGGGCGAGCAGCCGGAACGGGATCCGGCAGTCCTGGAGCCGCTGGCGGAGAGAGCATCACATTTGCGGACGTAAAGGTGGGAGACTCAGTCGCGGGGCGTGGTGGATTGAAAAATGGTGTGTTTGTGCCGACGGAGTTAGGCGTGATGAATCCGGGCGGAATGGGACAAAGAAGGCGGAGGGCAGAAGGAATCGGGCAAAGCGCGGAAACCGGAACCACCCCGGCTACGCCTGCCGCACCTGCCACGACGCCCCCCGCAAAGCCGCAGTAGTTTTCCGGACAATCTGATTCTTTGAAATCTTTGGGATTTGTCTTCTTCCTATCTCTGAACCTGGCGAGGGTGTGTGCGGCTATTGATTCAAACAACGACGTTGAGTTTCCTGGTGGCTGTGACTGCGTGGGGCCAGACCGCTCCACCAGCACAACAGCCAACAGCGCCGGCGCCATCGGTTTCCCCTGAGCCCGCTGGCGGAACGATTACCGGGACCGTGAAGGCCGGACCAGTGCCCCTGCCAGGCGTGAGCGTCACGGCGACCAATACGCTCACCGGGAAAAAATATGCAACGACGACAGATGTGAATGGCTCGTTCGCCATGGCGATTCCGCGCAACGGGCGCTATGTTGTCAAGGCGGAGTTGGCGGCGTTTGCCGCCGAGACAAAAGAGATTCTGATCAATGCAGCCGGGCAAAATGGAGGCAAACCGGCGCAGGTCGCCGAGTTCGGGCTGCAACTGGCTTCGCGAGTGCAGGAGCAGGAGGCTCGCCAAACAGCAGCGGCCGCGAGCGCGGGAGTTGCGCGTGGAATGCAAGCGTTGAGCGTATCCGGCGATGGTCTTGATGCGACCGATGCGAGCGCAGGTGGGACGGCAGGAGCTACAGCAGGTACATCGATGCCCTCTCTTGGCTCGCTAAGCGGCGATGCGGCAGGAGCGGACTCCGTGGCAGTGAGCGGCGCGATGGGACAAACGAATGGCCTGGCGAACTTAAGCGAGGACGATGTGCGGCAACGGATTCAGGATGCCATACAGCAGGCACAGCGGCAGGGCGGAGCTACGGGCGATATGGCAAACATGGTCGCCGGAATGCTTGGCAACATGATGGGAGGCCCGGGATTCGGAGGCCCCGGCGGATTCGGTGGAGGAGGAGGTGGTGGTGGGCGTGGTGGACGCGGTGGCGGCGGCGGAGGTGCCTTCCGTGGGTTCAATCCAACGCAACCGCATGGAGCGATCTTTTATCAGGGTGGAAACGGCGCACTTGATGCCACAAACTTTTCGCTGACCGGAGCCCCGGTGGTGAAACCGAGCTATAGTTCGAACCGGTTTGGCGTGAGCTTTACCGGATCGCCATTTATTCCCGGACTAGTAAAGGCCAATCCGAAGCAGTTCATCTTCTTCAACGTCACGGGACAGCGAACTATTACTCCGTCGAACCTCTATGGCACGGTCCCCACACTTGCCCAGCGTGACGGGGACTTCTCCGGGTTGACCCAGACGGTAAATGGAGTGACGACACCAGTGACGCTGTATAACCCGGCAACGGGACAGCCATTTGCGAATAACCAGGTGCCCGTCTCTCCACAGGCAGCAGCTCTGTTGCAGTACTATCCGGACCCGAATATCGCTGTCACCGGACGCCAGGGTTATAACTACCAGACGATCACCACGGCAGGAAACAATGCGGCAACGGCTGCGTTGCGATTCGTGAGGAACTTCGGACAGAACAACGGATTCGGACGCGGGCAACAAAGAACCCAGCGCTCAAATGGACCAGCGACACTACGCCAGAACATCAACTTCAATGGAAGCTACTCCCATACTGCGGCAGACAACCGGAATGTCTTCCTGCCGCTGGGCGGTGCGATGGAAACCGACGGTTACGGAGTGACGGCCGGCTATACCATCGGCTATGGCCGGTTGACAAACAATGCATCGGTTAATTGGAACCGTTCGCATGCTGTGTCTCGCAATTACTTCACGAACATGAGCGACCCGTTGGTGGGAACGGGAATCAGTATTCCCAAGCCTGTGATTGGATCGGATCCGGGAATCTACTATGGACTGCCGAGCGTGAGCATTGCGAACTTTACCGGGCTGAGCCAGGCGCTGCCAAACGATGCGATCAATCAGACAATCTCGTTCTCCGACTTTGTCAGTTACAGCCACAAACGGCACAACATGCGCTATGGGCTCGACATCCGCAGAGTGCATGCGGACTCGATCGGAGGAACAAACGTGGTGGGCTCGTTTACATTTACTGGATACGCGACAGGGGAATGCATTCCTTCGTCTACCGTAACGTGTCCAGTGGTAGCTCCAAGCGGGTATGGGCTGGCGGATTTTCTGCTGGGACTGCCGCAGCAATCGACGATCCAGGCAGCGCAGGAGAAGACCTATCTGCGAGCGAATGTCTTCGATTGGTATGCGCAGGACGACTGGCGCGCGATGGCCAATCTGACGTTCAACTTCGGAATACGGTATGAGTATTTTTCGCCATACGTAGAGAAGGACAACCGGCTGGTAAACCTGGATCACAGTGCGGACTTCAGCCAGGTGACTCCCGTGTGCCCGGTGGCGGTCCCAGGAGCATGCACGCAGGGGTCGCCGCGATCGCTGGTCAATCCCGACAGAAATATGTACTCGCCACGTTTTGGAGTCGCTTACCGTCCGAAGCTGAAGATATTCAAAGATACTGTGATTCGCGGCGGATACGGAATTAACTTCAACACGGGACAGTATGCCAGCTTCGCCAAACAGCTCTCGGCGCAGGTGCCCTTCGCGCTAACCCAGACCAACATTGTGGGCCAGCCGGGATGCACTACCGGATCGCTGACGCTGGCGACCGGCTTTGGCTGCTCTACCACGCCGGTGCAGAATAACTATGCGGTGAACCAGTTCTATCGCCTGGGACATGTACAGGTCTGGAATATCGATATTCAACGAACCCTGCCGATGGGGATCGTGGCGAATGTCGGATACAACGGAGCCAAGAGTGGGGATCTGGATATTTTGCGGGCTCCGAACCGTTCGGCCAGCGGCGTGGTGACGACCTCTGCACAGCCATTCAACTATGAAGATTCGCTCGGGTACTCGCGGCTTCAACAACTGAGCGTGAACGTACGCAAACGCCTGCAGAAAGGAGTTTCGCTTCAGGCAACGTATCACTACGGCCACTCAATCGATAATGCTTCCTCGATTGGCGGGGCCACGCCGACGGTCGCTCAAAACGATAAGGATTTGAACGCGGAAGAGGGCAACAGCGCGTTCGACGTGCGGCATCAGGTGACCGGAAACTGGGTGCTGGAGCTGCCGTTCGGACCAAACCGCGCTTTCCTCTCGAAGGGCGGCTTCTGGTCGAAGGCGCTCGACGGATTTTCATTATCCGGCGATTTCACGTTTGCCACAGGAACGTATTACACGCCGCACTATGCATCGACAGTGGCGGAGACGGCCACGGGGAGCAACAACTCGCTGCGGCCGGACAGAGTGTTTTCGCAACCAATCACCGGGAGAGGCACGGTCCTGGACTGGTTCAACACCGCGGCGTTCGTAACTCCGGCGAATGGATTCGGGACGGCTTCCCGCGGGTCGATTGAAGGGCCAGGAATCGTGGCCGTAGATGCCTCGTTGTCGAGAACCGTGGCACTGGGAGAGACACGGTCGTTTGAGGCACGGGTAACGGCCAACAATGTATTCAACACCGTTCAGTACTCCGGGATTGACACGACGCTGAACTCACAGACGTTTGGACAGGTGACCCTGCCGGCGGCGATGCGGAAGCTGACAGTGATCGCACGGTACAGATTTTGAGGATCGGGACGATGAGGATGCCACAGAATTGGAGCCGGGAACTGACGCGGCGCGGGATTGCGGCGATGATGGCTGGCGTGTTGGCAGGCTCGCCGATACTGGGCAGGACGCAGGAACCTAGCGGCTCACCGACCTTCACGTTGAAGGTGCAGACGGATATCGTTCTGACCAACGTGGTGGTGCGCGATAAAAAGACAGGCGAGGTGCTGAAGGGGCTTAAGGAAAGCGACTTCCAGATCTTTGAGAATGGCAAGCCGCAAAAGATCGCATCCTTCGACTATCAAAATGTCAATGAAGCAGCGGTCCTGAAAGAACAATCGACCGTCACCGGTAAGGCCTCGATTGCGGATCTTCTAAACAATAATTTTGCGTCGAGCCCCGCGCAGTTGAAAGACCATCGCCTGATTGTGATGTTTTTTGACCTCAGCAGCATGCAGCCGGAGGATATCGACCGAGCGGTTGAGTCCGCGCAGGACTACGTAAACAAAAAGATGCAGCCAGCAGACTTGGTCGCGCTGGTAAGCATGGCAACCGGATTGAGCATGGGCCAGGACTTTACGGCCGACAAAGCTGCATTGCTGAGGGGGCTGGGAAAATACAACGGCACCGAGGGCACAGGATTTGCGAATGGAAATGAGGGCGGAAACTCCGGTGGCACTGCGGACGATGCATCAAGCTTCACCGCGGATGACAGCGAGTACAACGCCTTGAATACAGACCGCGAACTGTATGCGATTCGCACCATTGCCAAGAGCTTGGAGCGGGTCGATCAGCGGAAGAGTCTTCTATATTTCAGCGGTGGCCTGACACGCCAGGGCATCGAGAACCAGGCAAGCATGCGGGCGGCAACCAACGAAGCGGTGAAGGCGAATATGGCGATCTATAGCGTCGATTCGCGCGGCCTCCAGGCGCTGCCTCCAGTCGGCAATGCTTCGACGGGCAGCCTTCGCGGAACGGCAGCGTACAGTGGCGGAGCCATGCAGAGCCAGTTGGATGCGAACTTCGGATCGCAGGAAGTCCTCGCCACCCTCTCTTCGGATACAGGCGGAAAGGCTTTCTTCGATTCGAACGATTTCGCTCCGGCATTCCAGCAGGTTCAGCACGACACCGAGGCTTACTATATTCTCGGTTTTCACTCAACCGATACGAGGCGCGACGGCAGTTATCGTCATTTGACGGTGAAGTTAAACCGGGCCGACGCGAAGATCGAGTACCGTCCCGGATACTATGCTCCGGCAGACTTCCAGCATCAGAAGACCGAGGATCGAGAGCAGGCTTTGACGGAACAGATGCAGAGCGATCTGCCCGCCACGGATGTCGCGATCTACCTGCAAGCGCTCTACTTCCGTATGGAAGATAACAAATTCTTTATTCCAGTCTCGCTCATCGTGCCCGGATCGCAGATTCATAGTGTCAAGAATGGCGATCGCGACAAAGCAAACATCGACATCATGGGCCAGGTAAAGAACGCTCAGGGCATCATCGTTGGCAATGTTCGCGACAACGTGAAGCTCGCGCTCGATGCGGCACAGCAGGTGCAGAAGAAGAACATTCAGTACTCGACCGGATTTACGCTCGCGCCAGGCAAATACCATCTGAAATTTGTGGTGCGGGAAAACCAGACAGGAGCGATGGGGAGCTTCGAAACCGATCTGCAAGTGCCAGACCTGAAGAAGATCCCGCTAAAGCTGAGCTCGATTGTACTGGCCAGTCAGCGCGTGCCAAGCACTGGCAAAAAAACAGTCAGTCCCTTGGTGCGTGATGGCGTGGAGTGGATTCCAAATGTCGCCCATGTCTTCCGCCAGGACCAACATCTTTATTTTCTGTACGAAGTCTACGACCCGGCAAAGCAGAAGGGGGAACCGGAGCCTGCCAGTTCCCCCGGCCTGACCCGAAGGGAGAGTGGGCCGGTACGAGTACTGACCAGTATCGAGTTCCTCAGCCGCGGCGTAAAGGTATATGAAACGCCGCTCGTCGAGGCCAAGGCCATAAATATTCCTGAGCGTGGAGCAGTAGCCTTCCAGTTCGATGTTCCGCTGACACAGTTGAAACCGGGAACCTATGTCTGCCAGGTCAATGTGATTGACGATGCTGGCGGAAGTTTCAGCTTCCCACGTATGGCAATGATGGTGCAGCCAGGAGCCGTCCCGGCGGTTGCTCCTGCCGCTGGATCACCGGCGGCAAACACCGCGCCAACCCCTTAGCAGAGTTCCTATTGACAGTAGTATCTGCGAAGAGGATGATTCTCATCATCGTGTGAGGTTTCGCCATGAGTCCTCATCTTCGTTTCACCACCTGCTCTCTCATCTTCTTCGGTCTGTTAGGTCTTCCCTCCTCTGTCCCTGCGGAATCCACCACAGGCGCACAGCAAAATCCGACTGCATCCGAGAGCGCCCGCGCGCTCCGGCATCAGGACCCGCAGTGGGAGTCCGTCAGGATTCACCTTCCTGATCCCGCAACAGCAACGGCGCAACAGCTTGAGACGGTCGGCGATGTACTGCGTGCCCGCCGGTTTCCGGAAGACGCAATCGACTATTACACCTACGCGCTGCAACACGGCGGCGACGAAGCCACGCTGATGAATAAGATTGGTGTGACCCAGCTCGATCTTCGCCATATCGCAGCGGCACGAGCGTATTTTTCACACGTCGTCAAACTGAAAAAAAAGGATGCCATCGCCTGGAACAACCTTGGAGCGGTGGAGTATATCGACAGCCGGTTCGGCATCGCCATCAGCGACTATAAAAATGCGATCAAGCTGAACAAAAACTCGGCGATCTATCACTCGAACCTGGCGACCGCACTATTTGAACAGAAGGATTACAAGCACGCGCGGGAGCAGTTCAAAATTGCCGTCAAACTCGATCCGGATGTAGCGCATCACGATGGAACAGGCGGCTTGACGGCACATATGGTCTCTCCCGAAGACCATGCGCGCTACTGCTTCGAGATGGCACGACTGTACTCGGAGCTTGGCGACGAGACCAGCATGATTCACTACCTGGCGATGGCGAGCGAAGGCGGCTTCGACATCATGGCCGCCATGCACGATGGCGAGATCTCAAAGTATCGCAAGGATCCGCGAGTCGTCACGTTGGTGGAGAACGCAAAGGCCCTACGAACCGGTGGCACTGTTGTGAAGAGTGCACGGAGCGATGTGCCGCCGCTACCGCCCGTTCGGCCGAACTGATTACTTGTAAGGGCAGTGACGACAGTTTGAGTTGCAGCAGTAGCCGCGCTTCAGGTGATACGCTGCGGTGAACACAAGATAAGGGCCCTCGTAATAAAAATCTTCAGGACCAGGATCTTCAGTAGTAGGATTCGCCTGCAGCGCTGGCTCCGGTTTGGGATCGGTGGAATCAGGCATAGCTAGAACAACCTGGCATGGCTCTCTGCCACGGGTTGGGGCACGGGAACCGGTGGCAGAACTGCGGCAACTTCGGTGTCGAGCGCGAATTCCTGTTCGGTTTCTTTGTGCAGATTGCCATTACGGTAGAAAATCTGCTTGCCCGGAACGGCCGGAACTCGTTCGCCCGGAACGACGATGCCTGCGAGATTGGCAGGGTCGGCGGCAGCAACAGAAATAATCGCCGAACAGTCGCGTGTGCGGGAAGCGCGGAGAGATTCAACCGCTTCGGGAAGTGCATACTGCTCCCCGCTGAAGCCGGAGACAAACCGGCCGCCACGAATCTCACCCCTGGCCTCAAGACGGCGGAGAATGTTGAGTAGGTCGCGCCATTTCGGAGCGTTAGATTCACGAGTGAGAAGATCACGAAAGAGCACGCCGTAACGGGTGAGGAGTTGTCTGGCAAAAGACTCGAGGGCGGCATCGGTGCGCCGTGCTTTTTCGATCGCAGTTGCAGCAACGTGGAGTTCTTCAGAGAGGAGCGACCAGCGGCCCGCCGTGTTGCGGGTTGGGCGCTTGCCCGGTGCATCCGATGTCGTGGAGCGCCGTCGCGGGTCCATACACGCACGGAGTTGATCGAAGCCGTCAGCAGAGGCGAGACCAGCCGTGGCAAGTTCCCACAGCGCATGCTGAATCTGCTGGCGAGTAAGACCGGCGATGCGCTGTAGGTCGTTGGCGAAACAAGCTCCTCGTTGCTTGAGAAGCGTGCGGACCTGCAACGCGCCTGGACTGAGGGCTGCACTGAGTCTTTCCTCTTCGACCGATTGCTGGCTGAGAGCATGGGGGAGCCACTCTGCAGTCTCACGGATGTAGAAAGTAATGGGAGCCGCGTTGGTGGGGATCACTCTCCGTGGGCGAGAGCTTTCGTCGCCGGCCGACCACGCAGGATGGGGTGAAGTCCGGCCCCAACCGACCGCACCAGAGAGGCAAAGCGCATCGAGCCACCGTGGATCGTAGTTGGCTACCCGCGCTGGCAAGAGAGTGCGTTCCCACTCGATAGCGGGAGCTTCAAAGCCCTCAAGTTGACGAAGCACTTCGAAGACCCCTTCCTCGCCGCTGAGCTGGGCCTGCGGAGCAAGATGCTGCCATTGAAGGAGCCAGCGCATATAGACGGCCGGGGTTACAGCTTCGACCTGTTTGCGAAGTGTCGCAACGGTGCGGCGGTGGATGCGCTGAAGGATACGCCGTTCGCACCACTCAATTTCGTGGTCCGCGTTGGATTCAGGCGCAGGATATTCGAAGGCTCCTCGCATGAGGAGGCCCTGCATCTCCATCGCCAGAAATGCCTGAAAGACCTGCGCAGCTTCAAGGCTCAGAATGCTGGAGAGACCATTGGCAGTGGTGGGACCAAGAATTTGTAACCATCCATGGACTAATTTCTGGATAACCTCGTCTTTTGTTACTTCAGAAGAAGTGCTGGGGAGCTTTGCCTTGTCCGGCGTGACAGAATCTCGAGAATAGAGCGCCGCAATATGTGCGAGACGTTCAGTAGCTACCCAGCAAGGAATTCCGCGAAGATTCAGCGTTTGGGCGCGGCCAGTTTGTATCAGACGCTCGATAAAGATAGGCCAGTGGCGAGCTTCATCGCGATCGATGGCCGTGAGCGGGAGAGCGATGAGTGAGTGGAGAAGGTCATGAAGCTCATTTTCATCGCGCAGATCGGGCCATATCTCTTTACGAATCGCGGCGATAGCGGCAACATCGATCTTGCCAGGCTCTTCTGGAATCGTGCGGCCCAGGCTCGTGGCGCGTGCGCGACGTTCTTCCAGGCCAGCTTCATCGAGATAAGCGTAGGGGTTGGCGTTCAGCAGCTCATGAGCGAAAACGGACGGAGTTGGAGTATCAATAGCAAGACAGCGAATAGTGCCGTCTTTTATGCCGCGCAGCAGAACGAGAAGACCTTCCAGATCCATGGCCTCCTGTAGCGTGTCCTGCATTACCTCGTTGACCAGGGGGTGATCGGGAATCTGAATATCGCCCACGATAGTCTCAAAACAGGCTGCGGCCTGCGGGAAGACGGAGGCCATGAGATCGTCGGAGCGGGTACGCTGGATCTGCGGGGCAATACGTTTACCCTTCGACATCCGCAGAAGCTGCAAGCTGCGTGACGCAGCCCACCGCCACCGGTTTTTGAAGATAGGCGAAGCGATTGAAGCCTGTTCGAGCAGTTCTTTTGCGGTGTGTTCAGTCAGGAAATGGAAGACGTCGGACAACGGGAAGCTGTGTTGCTCGGCAAGAGAGATATTGATGCCGTTGTCTGTGGCCGCGGCTTGCAGTTCGAAGTTGAAGCCACGGCAGAATCGCTTGCGGAGCGCGAGCCCAAAGGCTTTATTGATGCGGCCGCCAAACGGCGCGTGGAGAATAAGTTGCATTCCACCACCATCATCGAAGAACCGTTCAGCAATGAGAGTCGTTTTCGATGGGACAGCGCCGAGGACTGCCCTGCCTGTAACGATATAGGCCACAAGCTGACGCCCCCCGGACTCGCAAACCCCACACTCCTGCATGAGCCAGGCGATAGCGTCGTTGACCTCCGGGTCCGCCGGAGAAATGTAGCCGGGAACCACATTTGGCATACGCGCAGAGATCTGTTCTCGAAGTTCGCCGACACCGTCGGAGAGAACGGCAGTGCGTTGCGGAGCTTCACCTTCCCAGAAGGGCAACGTGGGAGGCGCGCCATGGGCATCTTCGACTAAGACACGGCCGACAGCCTCAATACGTTGAATGCGCCAACTGGACGTGCCCAGAAGTACAACGTCACCAGGCGAAGAGTCGACTGCAAAGTGCTCATCGAGCGTAGCGATCTGCACGCCTTCGGGTTGAAGAATGACGTTATACAGAGCCACATCGGGAATAGCTCCGCCGTTGGAGATAGCAATACTGCGCGCGCCGCGACGTGGATGGAGAATGCCATGAACACCGTCGCGGAGCAGATAAGCTCCATAGCGGCCGCGAGAAGATTCAATCCCCTCGGTAAGAAGAGTAATGAGCTGGTTAAACGCTTTTCGCGTGAGATTACGGTAAGGATAGGCCCGGCGGAGGGTGTAGAACAGTGCATCCTCTTCCCAGGGCTCGGCTCCGCAGGCTGCGACGATCTGCTGCATCAGGACATCAGCAGGCTGCGTCGGAATTTGTAACTGATCCAGTTCGCCCGCTCGCATCTTGCGCACCAGCGCCGCTTGTTCGACCAGATCGTCCCGTGTAGTAGCGAAGAATCGGCCTTTGGGGATAGCTCCGCGCCAGTGGCCGGCGCGACCCACGCGCTGCATGGCTACGGCTACCGCTCGAGTTGTGCTGATCTGACAGACCAGGTCGACGTCGCCAATGTCGATGCCAAGCTCAAGTGAAGCTGTAGCGATCAGAATTTTGATTTCGCCATTCTTGAGCCGCTGTTCGGCATCGAGCCGAAGCACGCGAGAGAGCGAGCCATGATGAGCGGCGACGTTCTCCGCACCGATGCGCCCGGCAAGCTCGAATGCGATCTTCTCGACAAGACGGCGCGTGTTCACGAAGACCAGCGTCGAGCGGTGATTTTGCGCATGCACAGCCAGCTTGTCGAATATCTCGTTCCACATGCCGGTATTCGTAACCGAGCTGAGTTCGTCGGAGGGCACTTCGATGGCAAGATCCAACTGGCGGCGCTGGCCGATTTGAACAATAGTGGCAGGTTTGCGGTCGGGATGGACGCCAGTGAGGAAATCCGCCACCAGTTCGATGGGATTTTGCGTTGCCGAAAGACCGATTCTCTGCGGCGGGCGCGCCATCCCGGTCAAAAATTGACCCGGGCTAAGACGGTTTTCGCCGGTAACGAGGGCGTCCAATCTCTCCAGCGAAAGCGCCAGGTGAGAGCCGCGCTTGTCGTCCGCGACAGCATGAATCTCGTCGATGATAATAGTGCCAACACGCCGAAGCTGTTCGCGTGATTTGCCTGCAGTAAGAAGAATGTAAAGCGATTCAGGCGTGGTAACGAGAATATGAGGCGGATTGCGCAGCATCGCCGCACGCTCTTTGGGCAAAGTATCGCCCGTGCGGACTCCCGTGCGAATCTCTGGACAAAGATGGCCGCGCTCGATTGCCAGCCTCTGGATCTCCGCCAGCGGCCCATCAAGATTCTTCTGCACATCGTTTGAGAGTGCCTTCAGCGGGCTGACATAGACAACCTGCGTACAAGCGGTAAGCTGGCCCGAGAGTGCGGCACGGAGGAGCTGATCGATGCAGACAAGAAATGCAGCGAGGGTTTTGCCGCTACCGGTAGGGGCCGAGATCAGAGTAGCGTCACCCGCAAGAATGCTGGGCCAACCGTGGGTTTGCGGTTCAGTCGGGCTGCCAAATTTGCTGAGGAACCACTCCTGAACGATAGGGTGTGCCCAGGCCAGAGAAGCCTCCGCTTGCCTATCGAATTGCAGCCTTGGAATGGTTGCCATGCGCTATTGTAGCGCGGGTCTTCGTTCTTTGTTCGCCAATCGGCATGCTCCGAACGCGCGAAGACTAACTCGGCGAACGAACCTCACAAAAATTACATGTTGCCCATGCCTACGTCGGAAGCGGCCGCAGCACTACTTGATTCGTCGAGGTATTGCTCTATGACTTTCTCAAGAGTGCCCTGAGCGGTAAGGATAAAGTCAATCGCATCGCGTCCCGCTCCGAAACCCCCGGGGTTGGGAGTGACGTAGTGGGCCATAGATTTAACCTCTTTGCGGGCGTTAGCCGTAGCAATAGCCAGGCCGCACTGCCGCATCACCGGAAGGTCGATGATGTCGTCGCCCACGTAGCACAGCTGGTCGAGCGTCGCTCCGGTTCGCGCAAGAATGTCATGGATGGCGTTCATCTTGTGCGACTGGCCCTGGTAGACGAACTCGAGCTTCAGATCATTGGCGCGGACCGCAACTGTCTGCGAATTGCGCTTGGTGATGATGCCGATGCGCAGACCCCCAAGCCGCCCAAGCGAGATACCCAGACCGTCGTGTGCAGCGAAGCCCTTCGCCTCCACGCCGTGGCCCTCAGCATTGGGAATGACGAAGATCTGACCATCAGTCAGGACGCCATCGACGTCGAAGATAAGAATTTTGATATTTTTTGCGCGGGATTCAGCCGTCATTACTCGATGATACCTTGGCGGGCCGAGGAAGAATCCGCTCTGGCCCGCCAGAAAGAACGTCGCCCAGGCTTACCGCCAGTGGCCTTCAACCCAGACGTAGCCACCGTTGCGATGCGCCCAGTATCCGCGAACCCACTGGGCATGAGCGTGGGGTGGTTCGACGTAATATCCGGGCACCCAGACATACGCGCGACCATCCCATCGATGGTAGCCGTCATGCCAGGCCCAGCCAGGATGCTCGTGAGGTGGGGGTGGTATGGTTTCGACTGGCTGGGCAGGCGGACCGATGCGAACTACAACCTGGGCCTGAGCAATGCCTGCAATTAGAAAAAGGGCGCAGGCGGCAGCGGGGAGCAATTTTTTCATCGTGCAATCTCCTTGTCTTTCTGGAGACTAGGACATCGATTTCAATAGTGAAGTTGTTGTGGAGACTATTTTTTCCTATCTCCCTGCCGCCCATCCAGCCTACCGCTTCTGCTTGTAGGGAAACTCAAAGACAACTCCCGCGATCGGCAGAACGACGTTCACCAGTTGAGCCCGCTTGTCGTTTTCAAAGTAGACACGGCCCCGGGTCATCTCATTGGGAGGGATGGAAGTTGCGGCGAGATGGTGCTCCGTGGCGGCCTTGTCAGCAGCTTCCAGCGCAGCTTTTTGCGCCTCTTCAGGCACAGCGGCGGGAGCGGACTGCTGGACGGCCGGTTTGTCCGAGGGTGCGGGTGGAGTCTGCGGCGCACTCTGGTTTGCAGGTGCAGGAGGAGCCGGTTGGGCGACCGGCAAATTCAACTCCGACGGAGGAACATACAGCAGAACCTTCGGTTTGGGCGTGACCACCTCAACACGGAAATCCTCAGGGCTAACGCTCAAAGGCATATCAGTATTGTTGGTGACGCTAACGTCGGCACGAGTATAGTTGCCCTCGCGCGACACAGAGACCATCACCGTAAAGCGCGGTGTGGCAATCACCTTATAGCTGCGGCCATAGAGAGTCTTACTCACGCAACCGTCACCCGGGTCACACAAGACGACGTTATCTGGAAGGACGGCCTTTGGAATACTTGCAGCGAAGGACGAAACCGCGGAACCAGCTACGGTGGCGAGCAGGAACTTTGAAAGGAACGTCATGGGAGGGCCTCCTGCGATCACAGGTAACGTAGCAGTTACCAGTGAGGTACAGAATTACCCATTAGTTGTATCGATTAAATACAAAGGGCTGCAGCGAGCGTGTTGGCATCGCGTGCAACCCTTCGAGGAACCGTGGGACAGAACTTCGCCGCGTGGGGTCGTGCGCAGCGCTTCCGTGAGATTACGCGGGCTGGATGTTGGCCGCCTGCTTACCCTTGGGGCCCGTGGTGATGTCAAACGTAACGCGCTGGCCTTCCTGCAGAGATTTGAAACCCGAAGCGTTGATTGCTGTGTAGTGCGCGAAGAGATCCTCTCCACCATCCTCTGGGGTGATGAAGCCAAATCCCTTTGCGTCGTTGAACCACTTAACTGTGCCTGTTGCCATGATGATTTCCTGCTTTCCTGAAGACGATATTTCGCCCTTCTCTCAAGGGTAGCAGGATGTGAGCGAATTTCAATCAATATCATTACAAGTTTATGAGCGTGCGGCGAAAACCCCTGACTGGGGGCCGGGAAGGGGCCTTGTCTGAAAGTCTCATGGCCGTTATATTTGCGGCTTCGGCGCGATTGGCCTGGGACACACTGATAAGGCGCAGTCGCTTCCGGAGGAAAACATGATCCATGCTCGCCTTCTCGTTTTGACTGCGATATTTGGGTGCTCTATTGCCGCAGGGGCACAAAAGACACAAGCCCCCGAAGGCCGCTGGACCGCGCAGCGTGCCAACAACTGGTACGCCGGGCAGCCATGGCTCGTGGGAGCGAACTTCATCCCGTCCGATGCCATCAACCAGCTCGAGATGTTTCAGGCGGACACCTTTCACCCATCGCTGATCGATCGTGAGCTTGCCTTGGGAGAGAGCATCGGCATGAATATCATGCGCGTCTTCCTGCAGGATCAGCTGTGGAAGCAGGACCCGAAAGGATTCACGGAGAGATTGGACGTCTTTCTCGGCATCGCGGCGAAGCACCACATTCGCCCTATGCTGGTTTTGTTCGATTCCTGCTGGGATACAAATCCACACCTCGGACCGCAGCATCCGCCGGTTCCAGGAGTACACAACTCCGGCTGGGTCCAGAGCCCCGGCAAAGAGCGTCTCATAGACCGAAAGATCGAGCCCGGGCTGGAGTCCTACGTCAAGGGAATCGTCGGCGCCTTCGCCAGCGACGAACGTGTTCTGGCGTGGGACATCTGGAACGAGCCGGACAACAGGGGCCGCGACAAGACCGAGGATGAGGCAGCCAAAGTAGCGCGCGTGGAAGAATTGTTGCCGAAGGCATTCGCATGGGCACGGTCCGTGCACCCGATACAGCCGCTGACCAGCGGAGTCTGGAGAGGCAACTGGACCGACCCCGCGAAACAGACCGCGATGACCAAGATTCAGCTCAGCGAATCGGACATCATCTCGTTCCACGACTACGGATGGCCCGAGGAGTTCGAGGCAAGAATCATGTCGCTCAGACCCCTGGGCAGACCCCTCATCTGCACCGAATACATGGCAAGAGGCAACGGAAGCACCTTCGACGGGAGCCTGCCCATCGCGAAAAAATACAACGTCGGAGCCATCAACTGGGGACTCGTCGCCGGCAAGACCCAGACCTACCTGCCCTGGGACTCCTGGGAGAAACCCTACACCCAATCCCAGCCCCCCATCTGGTTCCACGAGATCTTCCGTCAGGATGGCACTCCCTACCGCCAGCACGAGGTCGACCTGATTCGCAAGCTGACAGGCCGTGGCACCGGGGGAGATTCAACCCCTTAAATGCGTTCGTTAAACCAAAAGCCTCTTCATTTCACAAAAGAAGGCCGCGCTTCCCCCGCTTCCGATGCGATGATGGATTGGAGATTTGCGCTTCCTCCAAACTTGGCAGTGCGGGAAGCGAATGAATCCTGTAAAAACAGATTATTGAGGTCTTCTATGTTGCTTAGTTTGAGTTCGCGATTTGTGGGAAACGTTTACATCATCCAGTGCAACGGACGAGTCGTTCTGGGTGAAGAAGTGAAGGCATTGGAGGCTGCGATGGAGCAGGGGTGCCGGGAGTTCAGCCGCTTCGTCCTCGACCTCACAGAGGTCAATCGGCTCGACAGTATCGCCCTGGGCCTGCTCGTGCGTTACGCCGAGCGCCTGAGCCGCGCTGGCGGTGGCCTCAGGCTCGCCGGTTCGCCCCCGTTCGTCGTGAACGTGCTGAATATGACCAAGCTCTCCACCATGCTGCTCAGCTATCCCACCGAGGAGGAGGCGATCCTCTCCTTCCTGCGCCAGAAGACACCCAAGGGACCGAACGAGGTGAGTGGGCCGCGAGTGCTCGTCGTCGACGACTCTGCAGACATGTGCGTCTTTGTAAGAACAGTACTGGCACAGCATGGCTTCGACGTGAAGTCCACCTGCTCCTTCCGCGACGCCAAAATTCTGCTCGGCGTGGACGGCATGGACTACATCGTAGTTGGCCCCGGCACCCCGCGGCTCTCGGCCGAAACCGTAGTGAACTCGCTCACGGCTCTGGCCCCCGGAGCCACTGTGATGCGCCTGCCCGCCGACTTCAAGATCCAGGATGCCCGCGAGGCCACCGATGGCCTGCTGCAGATGTTCGGCGTAAAAGAGACTTAGAGCCGATAACATCGTGGCGGTTTTTTCATTTGGAACTTTGATTGCTACAGAAAACATCATTGGCCTCACCCCTGACACCTTGGAAGGAAAGACCTATGAGTGTGAGAAAAGTTCTGTCCATGCTTGCCTTGTCGACCTGTATCACCTGCGCTGTCTCAATGAATGGCCAGGCCCCCACCGCCAACGACTTCGCCTACGCCGGCGACACCGGGCCGTCTTACTGGTGGCAGATTAAACAGGAGTATCAGGAATGCGCGGCCTCGCCCATGGGGCGGCAGTCGCCAATCAACATCGACAACGCCGTCGAAGACCCAACCCTGAGACCGCTTAGCCTCATGCTGGGGCCCACCCCATTCACCCTGACCGATCCCGGTTATACGGTCCTGGCCACGTCTTCCTATGGAGGCACGCTTGTCCTGGACGGCCTCACTTACACCATCCAGCAATTCCACTTCCACAGCCTCTCCGAACACACCGTCAAAAACCACCACGGATTGATGGAGCTCCATGTCGTCTTTGCCGATTCCAACCAAGACCTCGCCGTCATAGGAGTCATCTACAAGCTCGGCAGTCCCAATCCGTTTCTGCAGAAGCTACTGAAGGCCGGTCTGCCCGACAAATCCACCTCTGCGCCGGTGACCATCGACAAGCTCAACGTCGAACAGGCCTTCACCGATACCTCAAGCTACTACCGTTACACCGGATCTCTCACCACACCGCCCTGCTCCGCCAACGTGAAATGGATCATCCTGAAGCAATGGGCTGAGATGTCGAAGGATCAGTTCGAGCAGTTTCGAAACATCCTCGGCAACGACTTCCGCCCAATCCAGGCCCCCAATAACCGCGTCATCCGCTCCACGGTGCGGCGCGGCCTCTTCGGAGACGAAGGCTGGCTTCCCAACCGGTAGCTGAAAGCTAGTCCTGAATCCACACTCCCCCACTCCGTCAAAAAATGCGCAAAGTATTCAAAAAATTAGGGTTAAGTCTGGACTTCGGGTAGCATCCGCGAGTCTTTGCGGGAGTGACTGATCGCCAGTGCTTTGATCCCCGGGGCTGTCTGTCAAGTACCGCCACCCATTATCAGGATTGCAGGCGCGAGGATGCGTCACGGAGGCGGCGCACATCTCAGAATCGAGATACGTGAGAACGAAATATTGTGTTGCGAGCGTTCCGGGGAGCACCGATTTTTAACGGCTCTCTTTCCGGAGCTTGTGGCATCCAAGATTCGGCCTTAGCTCAGGCTGATCGCCCTTGAACCAATCGATGGCTGCACTGTGCTCTGGCTTTTCAGTGCGCACTGCGGCTTATGGACAATGAACCACTACCGAAAGGAATCGAATGAAACTCCGTACCGTCTTTCCGTCTCTTTTTTCTGCGGCGCTGATCGCAACGGCCCTCCCTGTGTCGGCGCAGTCTGCTCCGGCCGGGCCGATCAAGAATATTGTCCTGGTGCATGGCGCATGGGCCGATGGCTCTTCCTGGTCGAAGATTATTCCCCGGCTCGAAGCTAAGGGATATCACGTGGTCGCCGTGCAGAATCCGCTGTCGTCGATTGCGGATGATGTGGCCGCGACAAACCGGGTGATCGATGCGCAGGATGGGCCGGTGCTGCTGGTGGGCCACTCGTATGGCGGAACGGTGATCACCGAGGCAGGGATGAATCCCAAGGTGGCGGGGCTGGTGTACGTGGCTGCGTTCGCGCCGGATGAGGGGGAGACGATGGGCGGACTCTCGAAGCCGTTTGGGCCGACTCCTTTGGGAGGCGAGCTGCGGCCGCTCGATGGCGGGTTTCTGGTGGTGACGAAGAAGGGCATAGATGAGGACTTCGCGCAGGATCTGAATCCGCAGGAGAAGGCGCTGGCGCTGGCGACGCAGGGGCCGCTGCAGAGCTCGATCTTTGGAACGCCTGTGAAGGCGGCTGCGTGGCATACGAAGCCGACCTGGTTCGTTGTGGCGGAGAATGACCGCGCAATTGCGCCGGCGCAGGAGAAGATGACGGCGAAGCGTATGGGGGCTAAGACGCTTTCGCTGCAAAGCAGCCACGTCGCGATGCTGGCCAAGCCGAAGGAGGTTTCGGACTTCATCGCGGATGCCGCCGCGAGCGGATCGAATAAGACGCAGGCCGCGAAGTAAGAATTGTTCCATCGAAGATGGCCGCTGACTCGGTTGAGTTAGCGGCCATTTGAGTTTGATTCGAGCGTCGCTCGAATGCCCACCTTAGCGCAATGAGACTGCGCGAAGATGGGATACCCGCGTTTTGGATCTGGGCCACCCGGCCGTATGAGAGTGCGGATTATGAAAGCGGAGTACCAATAATGGTGACGTTACACCAGTAGAGAGAGTCGGGCACTTCGGTGCCATCAGCGGCATGGGTACTGATGTCGAAGTAGGTATAGGCTCCTTCGGCCTGAACACTGACGCCATAGACAACCATGGCTTGACTTGAACCGATCTGAATGCCGTCGATGCTTGCCATGATGATAGGAGTGGAGGGAACGCCATCCTCTTCATACGGAGTGATCTTAAGGTTTGGGGTTCGGAAGTAGGCGATGCGCGTGCTCGCGCCGTTGACGATCATCCTGGCGCGGCCGTAGCAGAGAACATCACCGTTAGGCAGAGGAGAAGCGAAGCAGTCGATGCGGACGTCTTCCATGGTTGTGAGTGTACATGCAGCCCCGAGGGGTAACGACGGGCTTCCGTTTATGCGGGTTCGAGCTGTGCTTTTTCGCAGCAGATTCCTCGGGTTGATGCATGCCAAGGTTTTCCGTGCTGCTCATACACCCAAATGAACTTATTCGAGTCTGCGAATTTATTAAAGTAAAACCGTGGGATGATGTGTGAGCTGCGAACAGATGGCGGTTTTCGGGCGTAAGGGTCGATTATGTATCTCATAGAGAGCCTCAATAAAAGAAGAGGGCCGATTGGCCCTCTTCTTTTATTCGCGCGAGAAGGTAAGAACCTAGCTGCAACCGGAGGTACTACCGCAAGACATGCACCGGTAGCATGAGCCGCTGCGGGTCATGATGGCTCCGCAGGTGGCGCAGCTTGGGGCGTCGCCCATGTCGTACATGGACTTCATGGCGTCGGCGGGGTGGATGATGCCGCGATCTTCAAAGGACGAGACCGAGGCATCGAGACCGCTCCGGGCGCTCAGGTCAAGGGCGATTCCCTGCTGCGGCGGGGTGGTGGTGTAGGTCTCCTCAAACATTTGTGGCGACCCTGACAAAATGCGGGGATCCCTCGGCTCCGCGCTTTGCGCTGCGCTCGGGATGACTCCTCCTGAGGAGACCGCCAAACTCGGAACGATGGTGCTGCCGGGACTGGTGACGGTGCCCTCGACGGGGATGGCCTGCTGGGGGGCGAGGCCGCTGAAGAGGTCGAGCTGGTGGCCGGAGAGGAAGCGGATCTGGATCCAGCGGAAGATGTAGTCCATGATCGACTTCGCGTAGCCGATCTGCTCGTTGCCGGTCCAGCCCGAGGGCTCGAAGCGCGTGTGGGCGAACTTCTCGCAGAGCACCCGCAGCGGAACGCCATGCTGCAGCGCCAGCGAGACCGCCGTCGCAAACGAATCCATCAGGCCCGAGACAGTGGAGCCTTCCTTCGCCATGCGGATGAAGATCTCGCCGGGCTGACCGTTGGGATAGAGCCCGACGGTGATGTAGCCCTCATGCCCCGCCAGGCCGAATTTGTGCGTTACGCTGGCGCGCTCGGCAGGGAGACGATGCCGCACGGCTCGCGGCGGAGCCTGAGCGTCGACGGCGTCGGAGTTCTGGAGCGCAGCTTCGGCGATCTGACGGATCTGTACTTCGAGGGCGTGGATCTTGCTGTTGGCGGCCTCCACCGCCGCGGCGGCAGCGGCCTTGGCGGCGATGACAGCCTCTTCGATCTCAATCGACCCAGCCGCCACAGGAGCAACCGCGGCCACAGCCTTCGTGCCCTTCTTGTCTGCGTCGGTCTGTGCGTTGACGTTCAGCGGCTGCGTGCCCTTGGAGTTGTCGCGGTAGATGGCAACGGCCTTCAGGCCCTGACGCCAGCTCTCCATGTAGGCCTCGGCGATGTCGTCGACCGAGCAGTCCTGCGGCAGGTTCACCGTCTTCGAGATCGCCCCGGAAAGAAACGGCTGCGTCGCGCCCATCATCTTGATGTGGCCCATGTAGGAGATGCTGCGCGTTCCCTTGGCGGGCTTGAACGAGCAGTCGAAGACGGCCAGATGCTCAGGCTTGATGGCCGGAGCGCCTTCGATGGTTCCGGTCGCGTCGATGTAGCTGACGATAGCGTTGACCTCGTTCTCGGAGTAGCCCAGCTTGATGAGCGCGGAAGGCACAGTGTTGTTGACGATCTTGATCATGCCGCCGCCGACGAGCTTCTTGTACTTCACCAGCGCAAGGTCAGGCTCGATGCCGGTGGTATCGCAGTCCATCATGAAGCCAATGGTGCCAGTTGGCGCAAGCACCGTAACCTGCGAATTCCGATAGCCATGACGCTCACCATGAGCCAGCGCACCATCCCATGCGTTGCGCGAAGCATCGATCAACTGATCAAGCTGCGGAACAAAGAACGGCTCAGCCGAATTCTTCGACTTGCCAATGTTGTTCACTTCGGCGCGATGCATCCGCACCACATCCAGGAACGGCTCGCGGTTCACGTAGAACCCCGGGCAGGCTCCCCCGGCAATGTGCGCCTGCTGCGTCAGCGGAGTCGCCGCACCCAGCGCGGGGCAGGACTCAGCGATCCGCGAAGACTGCCAGTAAGCATCGCCGCAGAGGATCGAGGTGAGCGTAGCCGCAAAGTCGCGCCCAGCATCCGAGTCATACGGCAACCCGAACGCCATCAACAGCGCTCCCAGATTCGCATAGCCCAAGCCAAGCGGGCGATAGTCATGCGAGTTCTTCGCAATCATCTCCGTGGGATAACCCGCCGCATCCACAATAATCTCCATCGCCGTAGTGACGATGCCGATAGCATGGCGATAGGCGGGAATGTCGAACTGGCCTCCCGGGGTCAGGAACTTCAGGAGATTGAACGAAGCAAGATTGCAGGCGGAGTCATCCAGGAACATGTACTCCGAGCAGGGATTCGACGCATTGATGCGCCCTGTATTTTTGCTGGTGTGCCAGCGATTGATCGTCGTATCGAACTGCATGCCGGGATCGCCGCACTGCCACGTAGCCTCGGCAAGGGTATTCATCAGGTCGCGAGCGCGGTATTCCTTGACGGGCTTCTTATCCTTGACGGTGCGCGTGAAGAAAGTACCGTCCGACTCAACCGCGCGCATGAACTCATCCGTCACACGAACCGAGTTGTTCGCATTCTGGAAGAAGATCGACGTGTAAGCTTCGGAGTCCGGCCCCGAGCCATCATAGCCAGCCTGAACCAGATGCCACGCCTTCTCCTCTTCCTTCACCTTGCACTGGATGAACTCCTCAATATCCGGATGCTCGACATTCAGAATCACCATCTTCGCCGCGCGGCGAGTCTTGCCGCCGGACTTGATCACGCCCGCAAACGCATCAAAGCCACGCATAAAGCTCAGCGGCCCCGAAGCCGTCCCGCCGCCCGAAAGCGTCTCCATGCTCCCGCGAATGTTGGACAGGTTCGAGCCCGCGCCCGACCCCCACTTGAACAGCATCCCCTCCGTCTTCGCCAGCGTCAGAATCGAGTCCAGCGAATCCTGCACCGAATTGATGAAGCAAGCCGAGCACTGTGGCTTGCTATACCCCGTAACCGAAAACTCCACCGCACAGCTATGCGGATTCCAGTGCCAGTTCTGCGCATCCGAGTTCGGCTCCAGCCGGTCGCAGCCCACGTTGAACCACACCGGCGAGTTGAATGCCACCTTTTGATTCAGCAGCAGATGCGCCAACTCCGCATAAAACGTCTCCGCGTCACCCGGCGAAGCGAAATAACCACCCGCAATCCCCCAGTCTCGAATCGACTCAGCCACGCGAGTAATCAGCGCCCGCACCCCGGACTCGCGCTCGTCCGTGCCGTTCAATCCATGAAGGTACTTCGACGCCACAATGTTGGTCGCAGTCATCGACCAGTCCGCCGGAACCTCCACATTCTTCTGCTCGAAGATCACCTTCCCCTTGAAGTCCTGAATCACGGCATCGCGCAGCTCCCAGACGATCTCGTCGTAGGGGGAAATTCCCGGCCGGGTAAAGTGGCGGCTGAAGGTCAATCCCAGGCCGCGAGACGTAAAAGGGGGCGCGGTCTGGTAACCCGCGGGAGCGGTCGTGTGGGTCTGGCCCGAGGTCTGGTTGGGGATGGTCGCCATGGTGAAACTCCTTCTAATATTTGATGAAACTTTTGGCCCACTGCTTGCTGTGAGTTCTGCTATAAGTCTGGCCCGGTTTTGAGACGACTTCTCCCGCTGGCTGGAGCTGCATAATTGAACCGGGCGGGGGAGGCATCGGCGTTTTTCAGGAGCTGACGAGAAACCAATGTCTGGGGTTGCAGTCGTGAAAGTAACGCCCTCTATGGGGTGTGTCAAGTATAAAGCACAACATATTGTGTTGCCTGTGCGAATACCCGTATTAACGCCCCGTAAATGGCCCATACCCGCGAAAAATCAGGGCTTTGGCTGTGGAATTTCCCCAAAAGCCGCGAAAATTATGGGCTTTTCCAGTCAGGAATCGGGCATGTTTTGAGGGTAGGCCCCACGTGCTCCACGAGCAAGGCGCAGAACTGGTGCAAATGATGTGGATTGAGACGCGCCGGGGTGGAAATGTGGGAAAGGGGTAACCTGTGCAGACAATCAGAAACGCTACCATGAATAACTACATGCAAAAAAACTTCAAGTGGCTGCCTTTGCTCCTGCTCCTCTGTCGAGGTGGGTACGCAGCAACGCAAATCCCTCCGCCAGTCTGCACATATCGCTATAGTCAACAACCTATCCCAATAAACGGTCGCAGCATTACGGTTGAATATTACATACCGAACGGCCCGGGACCATTTCCGCTTGTCTTTATGCTCCATAGCTCGGCTGGCGCTTATAGCTTGAAGTCCTCCGATGAACCTTTATCGGACAACTTTGGTGAGAAAGAATTGGCCCGGAATTGCTTTGCAGTTGTGCTTCCTCATTATCTGGAAGCCTTTGGTTACAAGAGCATGACATCTGTTATGGAGATGACATCTCACTTTCCAGAATTACTGGCCGTTGCGGATACCCTCTTGACGGGCGCGGAGTCACTCTCCTGGACGAAGGATAAGCCGGTGTTTCTCTTCGGAGAGTCGCTGGGTGGGTATTTAAGTGTTGCTCTTGGGCTTCGACGCGGCGAAGTGAGCGCAGTGAGTGAGATTAGCGGCGGGCTTCCCGTTGGATATGCGGTCGAGGAGCCACACAGGGTTGCTGTCCTAATCTCGCATGGGGTGAATGATACTCTGGTTTCCGCGCAGAGTGCCGAAGACTTGAAACAATACTGTCTCAATCACGATTTGGATGTAGAGATGAGGCTTTACCCAGGAGTGGGACATTATCTGCCTCACGCGGTTGAGGCTAAGTGCATCGCGGCGACAGTCGAGTTCTTTCGGAACAATCTTCGTGCTGGATAAAAGGCCGTCATTTCCACCATGAATAGCCGATGCTGAAATTCAGGGTATACGGGACACCGGGGTTGTACTCGCCCAAACCTTCATTGTTGATATTCATCAGCTGAATTCCTACATTTAGGCTCTGATTCTTTTTGACGAACAGGCTCTCGCCCACGCCAACTTGTGGAGTGAAGTTGAAGATACTGGTATAGCTGCCAGGATAGCCTAATCCCTGGGGGAAGATATGAGTTGTCCAGAGAACACCCGCCCCGGCCTGGAGCCACGGAACGTTTCGGTTAGAGTTGTGGTTCATAAAGTTCCAACGAAGTAGCAGTGGGGTGAATGAAATACCATGAAGGTTATAGGCTGGAATGCCTGCAGGAATACCACTGAAATCAGGGATATTCGAGTAGATAATAACTTCCTGCGCGGGTGAGTGAGTCAACCAAAACGGTGTTATCTCAGCTAATGCCTCGGCCCTCCCCTTCAGGAGGCCGGGCCCATGGGTGGCTGTCAGGATGCGACCAACCTCAAAGGCCACGCTATAAAACTCCTGTTCTTTCTGGTAGCGAAAGGTACAGAGGCATCCAACGTGGTAATCGAGAGCATACCCACCCTGCCCATACGCCCCGATCTGCCATGTTCGATGGAAGGAAGGATCGTCTATCTGAGGTTGGGAAGTATTGGCAGTTACCTCTTGTGCAGAAGCAGGGAAAATCATGATGGATAGAGGGCAAGAGGTAAACATTACCGTCAGAATTGTGTACAGAAAAAACCGGTGGGCTACTGGATACATTAATCTTTGACCTTTATGGGACTCTACTTAGACCGAATCTATGGACTTTCGTTGCAGCTAACTGCATAGTGTAGTTGCGAAAGATCGTGGCTGGGCGGATAAGTTTCCATTTATCCGCTCAGCCACAAGGACGCACCAGCAAGTATTATTGCCAGGTGTGGCTATGTTTAGCTACGGACACTTATCTCCTCCGGGGCCACAATTTATGCTTGTAGTTCTTTGAATGCTATCGAACGATGCAGCTCCCACAACGATGTTGGTAGTAGGGTCAAGGAAGACCACAGCCGACCAGCCAGATGTAGTAGGAGTTGGTACTGTAATTGTCGTTGAAGAAGTGGCCGTTATGTTGTGACTTACGACCAATGCGCCCGCTTCGGTATAGGAGGACGCCTGGATCGCATAGCTGGTAGGAAAGATCGATTGGGTAGCGGTTAGAGAGATTGTAGCCGGACAGTTTGTGGTGACGACGCCCGTGGTTGTGCTGGTTGTGGTAGTGCAGCTTGCGGGTGAAGCGCTGATCGCATCTGCGTTATTCTGGTTGCAGAATAGTTGCGTGATGCCATTGACGCTGGGGGTAACTGTATCAGATGCCCCATTTGGGCAAATATTAGTGTTCTAGGCATCTGAAGCAGCGAAAGTCCATGAGACATTTCCCAATGCGTCAGTGCTAAGAATGTACGAACCGTTCGAGTCGGCAAAGACCGGGCCAAAGTTGACTTGACAGTTGGCATCCACGGTTGGGCCGCCGCAGTTATAAGTCCCGGAGGCAGCGCCACCGTATAACTGTGCGCCCGCCCATGGAGAAAGAACTCCATTAATGTTTGCCTGTGTTGTAATTTGCGTGGACGGTACTTGAGGTGGCGCAGGTGTACCACTGCCGCCGCCGCACCCTATGATAACCACGATCGCTAAAGCAGACGCGACAATAACAGAAGTCTTGATGCTATTTTTCATCACTGGCCACCTTTCGCGTTGTCCCGGCTGCTAAGGGCGCCTGTGAGAGTTGTCGGTTCTACCCCAAGATCGGAGAAGAAACGGTCGGAGGCAGTCAGCAGATCACGGACACTTATTGACTGCGTTTTGCCGTGAAGCATGGCCTGGAGGGTGTTGACACGTTCCTGTTGCTTGGCATTCATAGCAACAGAGTTGAGGGTGGCATTCTGAGCTTTCTCCGCATCGGTGAACTGGTAGTCGGAGTTGTAAGCCTTCTGGTAGAGCATCGTTGTGGCGAGGTAGGCCGCCTCGATAGGCCGCAGGTTGTCGCTGACGGCCTTATGGTGTCCGTTGTTGTCTGGCCGCTCCTGGCTGGCGATCAACTGCGGATAGACAACCAGCATGTGCATCCGCAGTTTGCGCACTTCGACCAGATTAGTATGTGCCCACTCCGGTGCTCCGATGGTCGTGACCATGTTATTGACAGCTTTAACTATGTCCGATTCGTGGACGGAGGGATGGGCTCCGTTTCGATACTCGGTCTCGGCATGAACGATGCGGTCGGTGAAGCCGAAGGCATCGGCCAAATCCGCGGGAATCGCGACGTTCTTGAAGAGTTGGTGCGCCAGATCCGCTGTCGCCGCAGGGTTGCCAGCACGCGAAAGAACTGCCTGATGGTTGACGTGAGCATAAACTGACTCACGAATGGGGGTTGGATTGGAAGTGGTTTGAGCAGGAGCCTGAATGCATGCACACAGGAGTCCTACAACGCCTACGGAACGATATCTCAGCATAGTTGTCCTTCCTCGAACGTTCTAGATTAGGGCAACAAGTCCCGGGCGCGCAGCGACAAGGCAGCAGGTTGATCAAAGTTGTGCAAAACTTTTATGAAATCAGAAGTGATTGTTGGGCACTGAGTTATTAAAACTAACGAGTGCAGGAAGAGTCTGGAGTCATCCAGATTTTCCGTCAACGGTACGAAAGTCTACCCACTAAAGTGCTCGCCCCTATTAACTAATTAGTTAACGATTCCAATCACTCATATCAAGACTGAACGGGTGGGACAGGTGGCCCACATCCAACAGCAACTTAACAATCGGATGCCCCATCTTCGCGGCAGCGGAAAATACCGATACCCTGAACTGGACCATGCGGTCCGACCATAATCCACCCGCCACTATCCCCCTCGATTGCTCGCTTCGACATATCGTTTCAGCGCGGCGAGCGTTCGATCGTTTTCCTTGCGGAACCCGTAAATCAGAAGAGGAATCGTCAAACGGGATATCCCGCGAAGCTCGAAGAGAAGAAGCAGTCTCCGGTCGACAACGGTTCCTCCATCCCTTGGCTCGAAGCTGTACCGAATGCGTGCGTCAATGTCCGTACTCAAAAAACTCCGCCGCAGCTGCACAGTATGGTGGAACGAAATGTGTCTTGGGCGATTGAACTCCGTGACAGCCCCGGGTTTCAGAATCGGTCCCGCATCCAGATAGGTCGTCCCCAGGCACACGGGGTACGGCGTGACCTCGACTGTGCCCCCGAACGCGGAAGAATCGGGTAGCCAGCGGCCATAGTTGGGCATGTCCGCGACCAGGTCAAAGATCGTCTCAGCAGAACCCCGCATATAAGACGTGAACCTCAACTCTCTCATGGCATTCAAGCTTCCTTGATGGAACATGCGTGATCTCGCGGCTAGCGACAGGAGGGTTCAATGGTACGCATGAAGGGTGAAGCCCTTCCGGCAGACTGCGACTTTACCGTTCCCGGCTCTTCGGGGTTGGCGCGGGCAGAAGAGTCCCAACCTGACGTAGAAGCGCTGTCGCATCGACTGCACCCTTTCGGATACGCCTTCTCATCAATTCGGCGTTATCCACGTCTCCCTTGCTCTCGTATTTGCCCAGAGCGTCTATGTCCTTCAAGACCTCTTTGGACTTCTGTTCGTATTCCTTCTTCAGCTTTTTCAGAGCGTCTTTATCCATGGATAGAGCATAGGCGCAAATTGCAGGACTGCACAAAGCCGTCCCACTGGTCTGACCAAAAACAAACTTCTAAAAAGTGGCATTTTCTTAGCGCAGAAATATCACCACCCAAAAACCATCGTTCCACCAGCCACTCACCACAACTTCACCACAAAAACACCACGATTTTTTGCACGTTTTTGCCAAAACCCCCAGCAAAAACGTGGTTTCACCAGCCGCAAAAAAAGCTCTCCAAAATCGCTATCTGGCGCCCACTGTCACGCGCGGCCCCAGGGCACGGACGAGGTCCGGAATGTCGTAGTGGAGCAGCACGCTGGGAAGGATATCTTCCGGCGCGTCAATGGGCATTGGGGTTCGCATCAGCTCTGCATAGCTCCCAAGTGTATGTTCCACAACAACATGCTTGATCCGCGGGTCCAGCACAGCAGCGTGAAGCAGAACCAGGCCAAGATGCCCGCTCGCCTGAGCAGAGATCTGGTTAGGATCGACGGTGGTCCCAGCCGACATGAAGTTAACCGCCGCAATCACATCGTCAACCCGCATGCCCAACAGGGTCTTACCCGCCAGTTCCGCGCGGAGCGTGGTGAGGTAGAAAGGCCCTAGAATCGAGGCTTTCGTCTCCTCATCGCCCGGCGGCGAGGGACGCGGCGCAACCACCAGAACCGCAGTCCCGGCATCAGCAAGCGCCCGGAACCTGCGGATCTCATCCCCACGCGAAGCCTCCAGGGCCGGATCGAGCGAGTCCGTAAGTACAAGCAGCGCAGGGTGTTTACCGTCGGCAGGCCGGTAGAACTCAGCCTGAATGTTGATGCCGGGCGCAGTGGCCAGAGTGAAGCGATGGCGTACATGGACGTCACCTTCGGGTGGCGATGCGAGTGGCGGGGATTGCGTATTCACAGGGGCCGCATCGCCCGGCTTCACCGTGGCATGGGTAACTTCTTGAACAGCCTGCTGGAGTTGAGGTCCGCCGAGCGGTTTGGGCTTCGGCAACCCCTCATATCGCTTCAAGGTAAGGGTTTGCACGGTTTCGCTGTGGGGATAACTGGTCGCAACCTGCCCGGTGGGAGTTACCTGAAACGCCGATGCGGGGATGTCCGCAGGCGGCCCGAAGGGGCTGGCGCCGGATACAGGTGGTGGTGCGGGAACGAATGGGGCGTCGGAGTGAGCAAGGTGCGTCAGAAAGAAAGAGACGATCTGCGGTGTGATTGGGCCGAGGTTGCCGTGGCGGCCGATGCCGGTGATCCACTGGAGCGCGGCCGTCGGGGGGATGACGTTGGAGGTATCGGGGTTGAGAGTGGGGCCCGTAGGAATGCCCGGAAGAGGGTTATTCGTTGGGGTTCCGGCACTGGCAGGGTCGAAGAGAGCGTAGAAGCGACGGGCTTCGGTAGCTGTTGCCAGAGCTCCGGCAAAGGGGAACATGTCCTGCGCGGTCGAGATGATGGCATAGGGCCGTGGCGCCGCGACTTCAACCCAATCGGAAAAATCGAGGCCGGATGCAATGAAGTTGGGGATGGATTGCTCTGCGTCCTGAGGGCCTAGAGCAGGGAGAAGGGTGTCAAAGCTGGTAAGGTAGCAGGCCACGCCGATGGCATGAACACGGGTGTCGAGCGCGCCGAGCAGAGCGGTCATCGTGCCGCCACCAGAGCAGCCGAAGGCTCCGATACGGTTGGGATCGACCTCCGGCGCGAGAGAAGATAATCGACGGCGCGGATGCTGTCCCACGCGATGATGCGTGCCGGTGCATCGCCGATAAGCGTGGGCTGAAGCCCGGCTTCGCCGTGCTCTCCGGTGGAGGCTTTGAGGAGGGTCTTGGAGGCATCGCTGGGGTCGGGATACTGGAGGCGTTCGCCCTGGCCGATGGGATCATAGGTGAGAACGGCGAAGCCATTACGAGCAAAGGCGCTGGCGAAGGCGTAGTCCGTAATCTTTCCGGTGAATCCATGGCCAGGGGAGACAACGATGGCGGGAAGTTTTTGCTGTGCGGCGTTGGGCCTGGGGTCAGGAAGATAGAGCAGGGCCGTGACCGGAAAATTGGGCTGGGATTCGTAGAGAATCTTCTCGATGCGGAAGCCGTCAGCCTGCGTCGTGCCGAGGGATTTGGCGTTGAGGGGAGTTTTTTCGGGGAAGGTCCCAATGAGCGCAATGAGCTTCTTGCGAACCTCGCGCTGGCGCGCCTCAGCCTGTGCTCGCGTGGTGATAGCGGCGACGGTGTTCCGACGAGCAGCTGCTTGCCCAGCGGCGATCTCATCAAGATAGTTGGTGAGCTGAGTTCTGCCGATATTGGATGGACTGTTGGGGTCGGGACGTACAGGCGTTTGCGCCGAAAGAACAGCAACACCCAAAACCATCGAAGCTGAGAGGGAAGGGAAGATTCGCATCGTTCAGCCTTGATATACCTCGGCGAAAGGAACGTCAAGAGGTGGTCATACCATTTCGACAGGAGTGATTTAGAGCGATTTGGGAACATGCGTGCAGCGCGATGCGTAGAGTCTCGTGACATCGACAGTTGGATGGAGAGCGAATGGAGACGATGGAACGCAAAAACATCGTTGCAGCGCAGGGGTCTGGTACGGCGGCGGTGGTGGGGATTGCGCTCGCGGTGGCGCTGATTCATGTGCTGACGAACGGGCGGTATGGGTTTCATCGGGATGAGCTGCAGTTTTTAAGCGATGCGCGGCATTTGGATTGGGGTTTTGTGGCTTATCCGCCATTTACGCCATTTATGGAGCGAATTGGGCTGGAAATTTTTGGCGTTTCGCTGGTGGGATTGCGGTTATTTTCGGTCATTGCGCAGGCGTTCGCGATTGTCGTGACTGCCTGGATGACGCGGGAGCTGGGCGGTGGGCGGGTGGCCCAGGTGACTACGGCGCTGGTGGTGGCGACGTCGGGACTGCCGGTGTTTGAAGGGACGGAGTTTCAGTACTCGACGTTTGATTATCTGTGGTGGGTGCTGATTGCCTACTTCACGATTCGGCTGCTCAAGACAGAGGATGCGCGCTGGTGGCTGGGGATTGGTGCGGCGATTGGGCTGGGTTTGCAGACGAAGTACACGATCTGCTTTTTTATTGCGGGAGTTCTGGGTGGGATGGTGCTGACGAGTGCGCGCCGGTATTTTTTGAGTGGGTGGTTCTGGGGTGGAGTGGGTGTGGCGCTGGTGATCTTTCTGCCTAATTTTTTATGGCAGATGCAGCATGGGTTCATCTCGATCCATTTTTTGCAGCATATTCATGTGCGGGACGTGCGGCAGGGACGAGCGAATGGGTTTTTGCGGGATCAGCTCATTATTTGCGCGAATGCCGCCGCAGCGCCGTTATGGGTTGCGGGTGCCATCGCATTTTTGCGTAACCAACGTTATCGCATGCTGGGATGGATGTATCTGATTCCGCTGGCGCTGTTCTTCTTTGGCAAAGGGCGTGGGTATTATCTGGCGGCAGCCTATCCGATGTTGATCGCGATGGGTGCGGTTGTGGGCGAGCGGTGGGTGAGTTCGCTGAAGCGGGGTTGGAAGCTGGCGGTTGAGGGAGTATTTTTTGCTGGAGTCGTGGCATGGGGAGTGCTTGCTTATGCGATTCTGGTGCCTCTTGCGTCGAGCGGGCCGCTGCGGCAGTTTGCGCTGAAGAACAATGGCGATCTGCGGGAGGAGATTGGGTGGGACGAGTTGGTAAAGACGATTGCGGGGATTCGCGATTCCCTTCCTACGGAGCAGCGGGCGCATGTTGGCGTGATGGTGGGGAACTATGGGGAGCAGGGCGCGGTGGAGATTCTGGGGCCGGCTTATGGCTTGCCAGCGCCGATCAGCATGACGAATTCGGCGTGGCTGCGTGGCTATCCGACACCTCAGCCTACGACGCTGATTGTGGTTGGATTTTCGCAGAAACAGGCGGAAGAGATGTTTACTTCGTGCCGGTGGGCGGGACATGACGGGAATTCTGAGGGAGTCAAGAACGAGGAGAGTGAGGATTATCCGGATATTTTTGTTTGCGGGCCGCCGCGGATGCCGTGGGGGGAGTTCTGGAGGACGCACGAGAGGTATGGATGAGTGCGGGAGGGTTACGTGAGACACCAATGTCAATAGCAGAGGACCGACCACTTTGCTGTGGATAAAACGGGGGTTTGGGTTTTGTGGTTCATTGTGGTTGGTTTTGGGCTTTTCCTCGGTCTTCCTTGGGGCTTTACCGGCAATTTTGGAGTGCCGGAGGCGTTTGGGGTTCTTTTTAATGCACGAAAAACGTGGACATAATCGTGGTGAATGCGTGGTTGCGTGTGGTTTTCTGCTGGTGGGAAAACGGCGGCTCTGAGAGTCAGGAGGACACTGGGTAGTTTCGCTCCCGGGTTTGGCGGAGGCGGAGACGGAGTCGGGCGGTGGCTTCGCGATGGCAGAGGAGACAGAGGGTGCGGAGGTTATCGAGATCGCACTGGCCTCCGCCTTCGGCTACGGGGCGGATGTGGTCGGCGTCCCACAGGCTGCGACGAGCGGTGATGGACCTCATGCCGTAGAGGTGGAGGCCAGCGGCGCGGGCTGAGCCTCGGGCTCGTTTGAGAGCGTTCCAGGCGGCGACAGTGTCGATGTGGCAGACGGCGCAGATGCCGCGGTCGCGGGCGAAGACCTGGTCGCGGAGGTAGCCGGGGTCGGTGCGGAGACGCCACTGGTGGACGCAGTAGTCGCTGCAGAAGGTACGGCGGCGTTTTGCGAGGATTTCGAGGTCGCACCAACGACAGAGGGGGGGGTTGTTGGGGCCCAGGGGCAGCGATGCGCGAGTGGCGCGGCCTCCGGGGAGGGTGCGAGTGGGGAGCATACTTTTTCAGAATAGGGCGGGAGTGTTCTGTTGGGGATGATGAGGTGGGTTCGCATCTGTCCGATTAATTCGTTTGTCGGGAAAGAGGCACTCAGAAAGCCGCACGGTCAAGCACCTGTTTACTGGCCAAGTCTGTGACTTGGCACCCCCCACGCCCCTCACTGCGGTGGCGGCACGTCCCAATTACTGGCCGGGGCCTGCGGACCGCTCGGCTTGATCCGACTCGTCGGCGTTGGCGGACGCACCCCCGGCACCGGTGCGCTGTAGGGCGCGGCCTTCATCCCAACATCCATCTCGCAGACATTCTTCTGGCGCGCGCCTACCTCCTGGACCAGCACCGCCAACCGCAGTTCTTTCTCCACCCATCGCGCCTGGTACACGTCCCCGCCATTGCGTCCAAACGAGAGCCGGACGGGGCACACATTGGCGAAGTCGAACCCTACCGGCGTATCGCCCATCACGTTTCCGTACCCTTCCGCATGCGACCCAAACTGGCTGCTCGAACCCATGCTCCGCACCCAAAGCTGCACACGCAGCGGAAAATCTGGGTCAGGCTCCGTTACCGGCACCGCTGGACGCGCGATCGGCATGATCGACCCCAGCCGCGGCGCCGACCCCGCCGGATTGAGATCATAAGGCTGCTCCTGCATCGCGACCTTCAACTCGCAGCGTGAAATTCGTGATTCTCCAAACTCCTGGATCAGGATCTCCAGCCGTTCACCTTGCTTCTTCCATCGCGCCCGAAAGTACTGCTCGGCTTCCGGCCGTGGCGCAAATCGCTCATTGCAGTCGGCCGTAAAGTCGAATCCTGCCGTCGGCGGACCCAGTATATTTCCGTGCCCCCACGCGCTCAACTTCTGGAACGTCCCCGAGCTCCCGCCCGTCTGTGCCAACTGCACCCGCAGCGGGTAGTCCGGGTCAGAGACGATCGCCGGCACCGCCGGAGCCTGGTTTTGCAGCAACATGAAGAGCAGCGCATGAGTCAACATGATGGTCGTACAATGCTATGTCAGACCCTCTCGCGCCGCAACGACAAAAGCGACCTCATCTCCAACGGGCAAGTCACCGAATTAAACCAGGTTAACGACTCCTGTCAATTCGGACCCGATTGGCAACTAGCCACGTTGGCACTGAACGGTTTGATTTCTCTTCCCACCAGTTCGCCCGCGATTCGAGTTTTTCGTAGGTCATCCAACTGCGTTCCCCTTGGCTTCGCTGGGAACGGATCCATCATGCTCCCAGAACCGCCGGGACTCCACAGATCGTGATCGAACTTCCCGTAAAGTCGGCTAATGAGATGGTCCGCCGCTGTAACCCTTCGCTGAGGTGGAGGATGGTAGCAGCGGTTTCAGAGGAGGATCATCGACATGCAGATACATTCGGTAGGCATCGACCTGGGCAAGACGACGTTTCACCTTGTGGCGCTGGGAGCGGCTAGCAAGGTTCTGATGAAGAAGAAGTTCTCACAGAAGCAGCTTCTGGCGTTCACGGCGAACATGCAGACTTCGTTGATCGGTTTGGAAGCTTGCTCAGGAGCGCATTTCCTCGGACGAGCTTTGAGGCAACAGGGCCACGACGTGCGATTGATTCCAGCACAGTTCGTGAAGCCGTTTGTGAAGTCCAACAAGAACGACTTCGTTGACGCCGAAGCCATAGCTGAAGCCGTCGAGCGCAAGAACATGCGCTTCGTGCCGATCAAGACGGACGACCAGCTCGATCTGCAGGCGATGCACCGGATTCGTGATCGGCTGGTGTCGCGACGCACAGCCGTCATTAACCAGATCCGAGCTTTCCTGCTGGAACGTGGCATGGTGTTTGCGCAGAAGCCTGCGAAGCTGAAGGCCGGGATGGCTGACGTTCTCGAGAACGCGGAAAACGCGCTGACGCCGATGATGCGCAACCTGATCGGTCGCCTGTATGAGGAGTGGAAGGCCGTTGAAGAGCAGATTGATGAGCTCACCGACAGCCTCGAACAGATCGCTGCCAACGATGCGGGGTGCTGCCGCATACGGAAGATCCCAGGCATCGGCCCCGTTGTTGCTACGGCCATCGTCGCCGCGATAGGCAACGGCGCTGCGTTTCGCAAGGGCCGAGACTTCGCAGCATGGCTCGGCCTGGTGCCGCGGCAGTACTCGACTGGCGGCAAGGCGAGGTTGTTGGGCATCAGCAAGCGGGGCAATACCTACCTTCGCAAGATTCTGATTCACGGAGCACGCGCTGCCGCGATGCGAATAAAGCGCGATCACTACTCGATCGGGGCATGGATGAACGCACTCGAAGCCAGAGCCCCACGCAACGTACTGGTGGTCGCCATGGCGAACAAGCTTGCCCGCATCGCATGGGCCGTGCTCTCCAGCGGAGAAGACTACAGGCCTGTAGCGAGTCTCGCAGCGGCATGAAATAGAGCGGAAAAGACGCCTGCGGCTTGGAAGCGCTGACGCGCTCCCACTTTCCCGCTCTACGACGACGGCTTTCCCACCAAGGTCTGCATAGGAACAGCAAGGACGAAAGAACAGTCACAACGGCGTATCTGAAACCTGTTGACGATAAGGGCCTCAACGACCGATCGGCTTGTTAGGACAGATACGCAGCGGAACTCATCCTGGCCAGGAGCACGCGGCTCCACCAAAGGCCGAATACATTGCCGCAGACTTGTCTCTCGACCAAACTAATCCTTGCAGTCACGCGGCGGACCATACATTTTCGACAACTGGCTTGAATTAGTACCGACAAACACCCTCCGTTTACCGATGGTCCAGTTTCCTCCAAAATCGGCAAAGCGGACAAATGGTGTCGGGGACCACGCATCAGCATTCTCAAAAGTGCAAACTGGTCCCATTGCCCAATAATCCAGAGATCGGGCAACAAATTGTCCGGCAAATTATGATCGGAGAAGTAGTGGAGGGTTGCGATGTCGAGGACACAGTCGACGATGGTGGAGTTGGGGAGTATCGCTCCAGCGTTTGAGTTGATGGATGTGGTGAGCGGGAAGGCAGTCGGCAGAGACGACGTGTTTGCGCTGGTATCGGACGATGCGCGGGTGGATGGGGTGAACTGCGCGGCGACAGGATGTCATGGGCTACTGGTGATGTTTCTGTGTGTGCATTGCCCATACGTGAAGCATGTCGAGGAAGAACTGGCGCGGATTGGGCAGGATTATCGCGGGAAGATCGGGATGGTGGCGATCTCGTCGAACGATGTGGTGGCTTATCCGCAGGATTCGCCCGAGGAGATGAAGAAGCAGGCGGAGCGGCTGGGGTTCTGCTTCCCATATCTGTATGACGAGACGCAGGAGGTAGCTCGTGCTTATGACGCGTCGTGTACGCCGGATTTCTTCCTGTTCGATGGCGAGATGAAGCTGGTGTATCGAGGGCAGCTTGACGACAGTCGACCGCGGCGTGGGGATTCCGGCAATGATATTCCGGTGACCGGCAAGGATCTTCGCGCGGCAATGGATGCGGTGATTGCGGGAAAGCGGCCGGATCCGAATCAACGGTTTTCAATTGGCTGCAATATCAAATGGAAAGAATAGCCGTTTAGGTAGACTCAAGTTCGGACGGGAATTGAGCGAGGAGAGAGTGTGGATACAGTGCTGCAGGAGCTGAAGGCGGGGGTTCGGCGGTTTCGGACTGAGATTTATCCGGAGAATGAGGCGACGTATCAGAGGTCTGTGAGCGAGCCACAGAGTCCACATGCGCTGTTTGTGACGTGCGCGGACTCGCGGATCGACCCGGAGTTGATTACGCAGTCGGGGCCTGGGGATCTCTTTGTCACGCGCAATGTGGGGAACCTTGTGCCTCCCTATGGCGAGATGATGGGCGGCGTAAGCGCGGTGATCGAGTATGCGGTATCGGCGCTGAAGGTGCGGCATGTGGTGGTGTGCGGGCACTCGGACTGCGGCGCGATGAAGGGATTACTGCATCCTGAGGCACTGACTGCGATGCCAACGGTGGGGAGCTGGCTGAAGAATGCCTATGCGGCATTGAGTGTGGCGGAGTCGCTGGCCGAACCAGATGAGACGCCGAGTGACCTGATGCGCCGGTTGACGGAAGAGAATGTGCTGTTGCAGCTTCAGCATCTGCGGACGCATCCTTCGGTTGCAGGGGCAATGGCTCGGGAGGATCTGACGATTTCGGGTTGGGTGTACGACATCGGCAGAGGCGAGGTGAGGATCTCGGAGGATGGGGAGCGTGCGTTTCACCTGGTGAAGACCGAGGGCGAAGGCGCATGATCGTTCCGCGCAGCCGACAGCTTGGACAGATGTTGCAGTATGTGGGGCTGCCGCTGTTGCTGTTGTTGCTGTATGACCTTGCTGTTGTGGCGGCGTACAAGGCGATGCACTGGGAGTGGGTGGCGCTGCCCCATATTCCGCTATCGTTGTTTGGGTCGGCGATCGGAATTATCATAGCGTTCCGGAACCAGTCCGCGTATGCGCGATGGTGGGAGGCCCGGACGCTGTGGGGGGCGCTGGTGAACAACTCGCGGAGTTGGGCACGCCAGGTGACGACGGTAATGATGCCGCTGCACGATGCGGAGGCGAGCGAACTGAAGGCACACCAGAAGCGGATGGTGTATCACGAGATTGCGTATGTCATTGCGCTACGGCAGCATCTGCGAGGGCTGGAGCCATGGGAAGAGATTGCGCCCTTGCTGAATGAGCAGGAACTGACTTCGCTGCGAGATGAAAGAAATGTTCCGCTGGCGATTCAGCAACAGATGGGTTCGTTGCTGCGTCATTGCCAGGTGCGGGGCTGGATCGATTTTGCTCATTGGCGCGCGATGGATGCGAACCTGGACGATCTGATGGATGCGCAGGGTGGTGCAGAACGGATCAAGAATACACCGATGCCGAAACAGTACGACTATTTTCCGCAGCTTTTTGTCCAGATCTATTGCCTGATGCTGCCACTGGCGCTGGTGATGAATATGGGATGGCTTACGCCGCTGGGGTCGACGCTGGTTGGATTTATTTTTCTGGCGCTGGATAAGATTGGACGCGACCTTGAGGACCCGTTCGATAACTCGATTTACGATGTGCCGCTAACCTCGATTACAAGAACTGTTGAGGTGAATCTGCGTCAGATGCTGGGAGAGACTGCGCTGCCGAAACCCGAGGCACCGGTGCGTGGAGTGCTTTGGTAGGCTTCAGGATCGGTGGCAACCGTGATATCGGTGAACGAAGCGTGGAGTGGGATGAAGGCTACTGAGCTTTTGCTGGTTGGGCTTGTGGGATGGACGGGAATTGGCGTAGTGGGCGTGGCGGTGTCGCTATGGCGCGGGGAGCGGGACCGGGTGCGGCGGGGAACGGGCTGGCTGGCTGGGGTGTGGGTTGCATATCTTGCTGTGGTGGCAGGGGTTTCGCTGATCCAACCGCAGAAAGTGGTAGCGGTGGGGCAACCTCAGTGCTTCGACGAGATGTGCTTTACGGTGACGGGGGTTGAGGAGGTTCCGGGATTTTTGATTCGGGACGGGCGACGGCTGTTACGGGTGCCGGTGAAAGTGACGAACCGGGGGAAGAAGACGCAGAGCGAAAGGTTGGTATGGGCGTATCTGGTGGATGCGCAGGGCAGGCGATGGGAGGAGTCGCCTGGAGTGAACGGCGTGAAGCTGACGGCGAGGGTTGTGGGAGGTGGCTCTGTGGTGAGCGAACCGGTCTTCAAGATTGCAGGAAACGCGACGGGGTTGGGGCTGGTGTTAACGCACGGTAAGTGGCAGCCGGGTTTACTGGTGATTGGGGATTCGGACAGCTTGCTCCATCAGCGAACAGTGGTGGAGTTAGGACGGTGATGGGAATGGGTTCCGGTGAGGTCTTTGGCCTACATTTTTCCCTTGACATTTGCAAAGATCTGCATGATAGGAACTCGCACAGTACGAAATACCCCAGTATCTGCTAGAGGCTGATTTGGAATACCAATTGCACATTGGGAGGTCGTCAGAAGTGCAAAACTTCGGCATGGGCCCTAAACCTACTGCACGGGGTAAATCCGCAAAGCAGGGACGACTTTAAGCAATATGTTGGGCTTCGCGTTTGACTAGACTTCAAACACGAGTTGGTTAGCTAAACAGCATCCATCTCATGTGTTTACTTTTTGCTTCCCACTCTCCTGGTGGTGATTCTGGGTGTCTTTCGACCTAGGTTGAAGCCCTAACTCGATTAGATCGGTGATGCACTCGAGGTATGCCTGTTGTTATGGGCATGCGGCCCGGTGCGTCTAAACTGTCCGGCGCGCAGTGTGGTTACGCTGCGCCAACGGTCGTGTTTGTCCACAAATCACTCTATTGGAGAGTCTGAAATGAATAGGATTCTTTGCACCTTCGTCACCGCTTCGGTTCTGGTTAGCGGCGCTGCCTTTGGCCAGAGCACATCGAACAAAACGACTCAAGCAAAGCAGCCCCTGCGTGACACACAGATGGACAAGGTCACAGCAGGGCATAGCGACAGCGACCCGGTTTCGGGTGGTTCGATCGCAGCAAATAATTCATCAGTGACAACGTCAGCTACCGGGACGGTGGACCTGAGCGGTACCTCGCTGGAGGGAGCAAGCGGAGTCAACATCGTTAGCTCATCGGACGCCATGGTTGGGAACGGCGTTAACGTGTATGACAGCAGCGTCAGCTCCAGCAGCGCCAAAGTGAAGCAGAGCAACGATGTAAGTCAGACGGAGAGCACCGGAGCTGCGATCGGCAGCTATCACCGCGGTGAAAACAGCCAGCTGACCGTTAACAAGAGCTCGAATGTCACCGCGAACGATACCTCCAGCTCGAGCGTAAACGCTTCTCTGAATGCCCAGTCGAGCAGTGACAAGTCGTATTCGAACTTGAACTCGACGACTGACACGAAGTCCAACAGCTTTACCACCACCGATAACAAGCAGCAGCAGGCGAGCGCCAGCAAGAGCTTCGGGGCGAACGAGTCGTCTTCCGCATCAATCGGCTCGACGAAGTCGACCGGTACGACGAATGCGCTCAGCACCAACTCGAACAAATCGAGCGCAACGACGAATGCTGCCGCCACCAACTCCACCTTCAATACCGGCACAACGAACGCCGCTGCCGCCAACTCCACCTTCAATACCGGCACAACGAACGCTGCTGCCGCCAACTCCACCTTCAATACCGGCACGACGAATGCCGCTGCTGCGAATAGCTCCCTCAACGCGGCTGATTCCAAGTCTGCTGCGGGAACCCTTGGCGTCACGGCGAACTACGGGAACACGACCAATAACACATCCACCTCCAATGGCACTGGCGCCTTCACGGCCGCTGGTCCCAAGGGAACGGGTACGGCCAACGGCACTTCGTCGTTCGGCAGCTCGTCTTCGGGTGGCGGTGCAACGTCGAGCACATCCGGCGGCGGAACCAATGGTCTTTCCGCTTCCAAGGGTGCGATTTCCGGCAATGCAACCAGCAACACGGCCAGCACCGGCGCAACCGATACTACCGCCAGCGGTAATTTGAATGCCTCGGCGAATCTGGCCTCTAACAGCAGCCTGGGAGCGACGGCGGCCAAGTCGGACAACTTCGCAACCAGCACGGCGGCGGGCAAGTCCGCATCGGACAACTTCGCAACCAACACGGCGGCGGGCAAGTCTGCATCAGACAACTTCGCAACCAACACGGCGGCGGGCAAGTCTGCATCGGACAACTTCGCAACCAACTCATCGTCTGCCAATGCTCTGACGGATAACTTCGCAACCAATGCTTCGTCTTCGAATTCTGCCCAGCAGGCGCAGTCTGCTGCGGTGAACTCGGCGAGCCAGGCTGCAGAGTCTTCCAGCAGCTCGAAGGGCACCGCGATCACCTCGTCCAACGCCTTCGCGACGTCTCACAACGTCACGTCGTCGGATTCTTCGACAAACAGCACGGTAGCGAGCCTTGTGGCCAGCAAGTCGGACACGAGCTCACTGACGTCGGTGAAGAATACGTCGGTGGTGAAGGATGTTCAGGGTGCGGTCAGCCTGGACGACGCTTCGGCGAGCAACATCGCAGTGGATGGCTCATCGGTCAGCTCGACGACCAGCTATGCTGTGACGTTGTCCGGAGCGGCGGAGCAGAATGCGACGGCGTTGAATATCGTCAACGCAGCCGGCGGCATGGTAGCGAATGCGCTGAACATCGCTCACTCGGCCACCAGCATTTCCACGCCGACGATCACGCAGACCAACTCGATCACGCAGACCAAGTAAGAAGACGGCGAAGGGGAGGGCTTTCGAAGCAGGGAGCCCTTCCCAATAGCTTCTCTATGGCTTCAAGGAGGAATTATGCGTCGTCTTCTTATCACTGCGAGTCTTGTTCTGCTGACACAGACAGGCCTGGCTCAAACAAAAGCGCGGTCCACCGCGCATCCGCTGAATGACGCCGCGCTTGATCGCGTGACGGCAGGCGGAGTTACGGCCGGCATGTCGGACGGAGTTGTGAAGTTTCAAGGGTCTGTGCCTACGAAGAACGGTTTGGTTACAGGGGCCGGTTCGTTGTCGGTATTAAGTTCACCGATGTCGTCGACCACCAACCAGGGCACGCTCACCTTGAACGGCACAGCACAACAGAACCTGACCTCGCTGGTCAACATCAACGCAGTTAATTCAAACGTCAATGTTCTGCTGAACCTGAACGTCAACATCAACTCGTCGGTCGGGACACTGACGCAGACAAACCTGACGGGAAAACACTGATGATCTGGAAGAAAAAATTGCTTAGCGTTGGACTGGCTATTGGATTGGCCAGTCCATTTCTCTCCCCTGCACCCGCGTCCGCCCAAAAAACAGGAGGGGCGACGGGGGTGCCGGGGAGCAAGAATATCCGGAGCCTGCAGGAGATACGAGCCGAGGGTGTGACCAAGCAGCGTTGGGACATCAGCTGCGGAGCTGCTGCCCTGAGCACCGTCCTTACCTATGACTACAACGACCCCACTCCTGAGACTGCCATCGTGGTGTGGATTTTGCATCGTGTGGACGCGGCGCGAGTGCGGGAGCGCGGCGGATTCTCGCTGCTGGATCTGAAGCACTTCGCAGAGGCCCGCGGCTACCATGCCGAAGGCTTCAGCGGGATGACGCTGGAAGACCTGCTGAAAGAGAAGAAATCGGCGATCGTACCGATTCGCATGAAGGGCTTCGACCATTTTGTCGTGGTGCGAGGTTTTTCTGCTGGCCATGTGTTGATGGCCGACCCTGGCTTCGGCAACATGACGATGCGAGTCGACCGATTCCAGGAGCTTTGGAAGAACGGTGTTGCCTTCATCATTCATCCTCCCGACGAAAGGATGACGGAGATCAGGACTTTCAATATCGCATCCCGGATGGTTCCGGATGAGACGGCGATCACTCGAAGGATCGGAGTAACCGCTCCGAGTAATTACCTCTATTGAGGGAAAGGCGGGGCTCGATGTTGCGGAAGGGATTGTTGTTGGCAGGATTTGCGATTTTTTTGGGGCCATGGGCCATGGAAGCTCAACCAGCAGCGGGGGCTGGAGGCGGGCAGGGTGCAACCCAGACGAAGGATGCAGTGGATTTGAAGCTTCAGGATGCGCTCAGGGAGCGGGATGCGATCATACGCAATCTGCTGGAACGGGTCTCTGAACTGGAGTGGAGAGTCAACGGAGGATTTACGACGACTGGGACGCCTGGCGACAGGCCTAACCTGCCAGCAGCCGTGAACAGCCGGGTCATCAACTCCGTGGTGTCCACGTCAACCTATGACAGTACAGAGCGACAGGCGACCGAGGCCTTAGACCAGGCACTGATTGTGCGTGGTGGATTGCTGCTGCCATCAGGAACGATGGAGATCGATAACACGACTTCCTACTTCAGCGCGTCGTCGGACCATCTGACCGTGAATGGATTCGCTTTGCTGCCGATTCTGGTGGTGGGGGACATTGAGTCTGAACGAGTGCGCGCAGATTATCTGTTGCCGACCTTAACGACCAGGCTAGGGCTGCCGCACAAGCTGCAGATGGATGTAGCGATCCCGTACGGCTACGAAAGTATCCGCTCGGTCGATGCGACGGGAAAAGAGACCGATGCGAGCAGCTTTGGCCTGGGTGATATCTCGGCAGGGATTCAGCGGCAGTTGACAACCGAGCACGCGAAATGGCCGGATCTGCTGGCTGCCGTCCGCTTCAAATCGACGACGGGCAAAGATTCCTACAACCTGAGCAGCTCGGAGGTTGCGCTGGGAACGGGATTCAATGCAATTCAAGGATATTTGACGGTGGCTAAGTCAAATGATCCGGTTGTGTTCTTCGGGAACCTTTCATATACCGCGAACCTGCCTGCGAACCATACGACTCCAGATCCAAATAATCCGGGTTCGACGATCGTGGGACACTTCAATCCGGGGGACGCGGTCGGTTTCCAGATCGGGTCAATCCTCGCGCTGAATCCTGAGACCTCGATGACCGTGGGGTGGGATCAACGCTTTACCCGCTCGACCACGTTGAACGGAGTACCTGTTCCCGCTTCGTATCTGGTGGAAGGCACGCTTCGGCTGGGCGCGAGTTATGTGTATGCACCCGGGCGGACGATCGACCTGACCTTTGGGGTCGGACTGACCCCGGACACACCTAATCTCCAATTCTCAGTTGGCCTGCCGTTCCGCATGTCGCTGTGGGGGCCGAAGCCGAAGAAGATATCGAATTAGCTGGTTGCAGAAGGATCAAGCGGGGATTCTGGACGCAAGGAAGAGTGAGTGAAGGGTCGCGTCTTCGAGAAAGGTGATCTCGATGCGGAGGGCTATGACTTGCCCAAGATCGGCGGGGGTGCTCAGGTTTTTCCGGCAGGTGCAGAGGTGGGTGAGCCCGAGGTGGCCGGCGCGGGTGAGCTCAAGACCGGCAGCAAGGATCGACGAGTAGAGGTCGAGGACGGCGCGAAGTTGGATCTCGAGGTGGAACTCCATGGTGGTGGGAGAGAGGGTTTTGCGGTCGAGAATCCAGCCGCCACAGTCGGCGAAGGCGGAGGTGAGCGTTGGGAGCAGACCTTGACGCTCCTCGTAGCTGAAGCCATGGATGTCGAGCGATTGCATGGGTGATAGGCCTCGGAACGAATGAGTGGGTTGCCGCTAGGGTGTTCATCGGAGAATGACAGCGAAGCGTGAGGCGCGGGGAAGGTACTGTGGTCATGTGACGGGCCGGGTCATGCTGTTGTAAAAGCGTCTCTTGTGGATATCTTTGTGTGGCCAGGAGCGTGGTGTAGGAGGATAGAGAGGCGAGGTTCGGCATGGTGCTTGGGTTGGGAACGGATCTGATCGAGACGAGACGTGTGCAGGAGAGCATGGACCGGTATGGCGAGCGGTTTCTGGAACGCATCTTTACGGAGGAAGAGATTGCGTACTGTCAGCGGAAAAAGAACGCGGCGGAGAGTTTTGCGGCAAGATTTGCAGCGAAGGAGGCGGGAGCGAAGGCTCTTGGGACGGGGATCAGCCGCGGCGTGAGCTGGAGGGAGTTTGAAGTGAAAAGAGAGGCGAGCGGGAAGCCAAAGCTGAGCCTGAGCGGCCGGGCGGCGGAGCTGGCAAGGGTGATGGGGGTCCGGAGGGTAGAGCTGAGCCTGACGCACAGCCGGGAGCTGGCGATGGCAGTAGTCCTGATGGAGAGTTGAACTTCAGCGCAACACGATTGAAGCCCCTGGTGAGATGCGCGCATCTATCGTAGAGAAAGCACTTTAAAGACGCCCGAAAAGGCGAACGATTTCGTGGGAAGAAATTGAGAGGTAATGTATCCTCTCAGTTACTGGCACCACGGTTTATGTCCATATTGTGACGGTGGATCCGGCACCGCGCCATGGTTTTTTGAAGACGATACCCCATTTAAAGGAGAGCTATGCCCAGCCAGCAGGAGGTCCGATGGTCGCAGTTGAAAGTGGGCGTTATCGTATTGATTTCGAGCGTGATACTTGTCGCATTGCTGTTTTTGATGACGAGTTCTGCAGGGCTTGGGATTCTGTCGCATAAATTGACGGTGATAACTTACTTCACCAACTCTGCCGGGCTGAAGACGGGCGCCGCGGTCAACCTGGAAGGAGTGACGATTGGCACGGTGAAGTCTGTGACGATCGACAACTCGCCGGCACGGAAACTTACGCCGGTAAAGGTTGTGATGAAGTTGAACGAAAAATATGCGGTGGACTTGAAGAGGGACTCTAAAGCTTCGCTGTCGACGGTCGGAGTTCTCGGCGATACGGTGGTGGACATTAATAGCCAATTTGCGGTGGGGCCACGGCTGCAGGACGGCGATGAGCTGAAGACACTTGAAACCCCGAGCCTTACCGATGTCGTGAAGGCAAGCCAGGGGACGATCGAGAGTCTGAACGTCATCCTGGCAAAGATCAATGCAATCACCGATAACCTGCAGTCGGGCAAAGGGACGATCGGGCAGCTGATCAACAATCCGGATCTCTATAACAAGGCCAACAGGACAGTAGATGAGCTTTATACGCTGGAGAAGAATATCAACAACGGTCGAGGATCGATCGGCAAGCTGATGACTGACGATTCGCTGTACAACCGGTTGAATGATACGGTGGCCAAGCTGGACGCTGTCGTGGACAGCGTGAATAGCGGGAAGGGTACCGCCGGAATGCTGTTGAAGGATGATTCGTTGTACAAGAATCTGAATTCGACGGTAGCGCATGCAAATTCGCTGCTGGCAGACGCGGATGCGGGTAAGGGTGGGCTGGGATTGATGCTGAAGGATCCGAAATTCCGGCAGGATCTGAGTAGCACATTAGCGCAGGTGAATACCCTGATCTCTGGCGTGAATGCCGGCAAGGGAACACTGGGCAAGCTGGTCACCGACGACGCCGCCTATACCAACCTGAATAAGCTGCTGACGGCGAGTACTGACCTGGTGACTACGATTCGGAGCGACCCCAAGAAGTATCTGACCATCCATCTGAAGATTTTTTAGGCAGGAAAGTGCGATCGGTGGCGGGTCCGGCTTCGGCGTGGGCCCGTTTTTCTTCTTCGTCGGGCGTCGAAACTTTGTGATAACGTGAGTCGTCTTTGTAATATCTCAAATATCAGTTTTTAGCTGAGATCCCTGAAATCGAACATTCACTTTTGGATGGGATTTCAGCTGGAAAATTTATCGAGGGAAACATGATTTCCAAGTTGCTGGCTAGTTTTCTGGTGTTGTCTGCAGGCATGTGTTTTGGCCAGTCACTGGCCGATCCAGATATGGCTCCGGGACCGACGTCTGAGCCGAAGAAGCCGATCATTTTCGATCTTTCGGCGATCGATAAGACTGCGGACCCATGCGTTGACTTCTACCAGTACGCGTGCGGCAACTGGTTGAAGAAGAATCCGATTCCGGCTGACCAGGCGCGATGGGGGCGATTCAATGAGCTGGCGGAACGAAACAACTATTTGTTGTACGAAGAACTGAAGGCAGCGGCCGATGCGCCGAAGACGCCTCTGCAGAAAAAATATGGCGATTATTTCGCAGCCTGCATGAACGAGGACCTGGCGAACAAGCTGGGGGCGAAGCCGCTTGAGCCTGTGATGAAGACAATTGCTTCTCTTCAGGACAAGAAACAACTGCCCGCTATGGTCGCCGAGTTACAAACTCAGTTCGGGGTGGGTACCTTCTACCAGTTAGGCGTGCAGCAGGACCAGAAGGATTCGAGCCAGCAGATTGTCAACGCGGCACAAGGCGGTCTCACGCTGCCGGACCGGTCGTACTACCTGGACGACACCCCGCGGAGCCAGAAGCTGCGCGGTCAGTATGTGGATCATGTGACGAAGATGTTTGTACTGCTGGGGGATTCACCGGAGCGTGCCGCGGAAGAAGCCAACAATGTGATGACGATGGAGACGGCGCTGGCCAAGGCCGCAATCGACCGGGTGGAGCTGCGTGATCCGGCGAAGCGGTATCACATTATGAGTGTGGCCGAACTGCAAGCTTTATCCCCGGACTATAACTGGAGTGCCTATCTGAAGGGCATTAAGATCGGCGAGTTCAAAACGCTGAACGTTGCCACACCGACGTTCTTCACAGCGATGAACACGGAGATCGGCACGGCGAGCCTCGATTCGATCAAGAGCTATCTGCGTTGGCATGCCTTGCGGACCGCTGCACCTGCGCTATCGAAGCCATTCGTAGATGAGAACTTTAACTTCTTCTCGGCGACGTTGAATGGCCAGAAGGAACAGACTCCGCGCTGGAAGCGATGCACTCGAGCGACGGATCAGGCGCTGGGAGAGGCTGTGGGGCAGGATTGGGTGAAGCAGAACTTCCCCCCGGACGCGAAGGCGAACATGGACAAGCTGGTTGCCGCGCTGGAGAAGGCGCTGGGCGAGGACATTCAGCAGCTTCCATGGATGAGTGACGAGACGAAGGTGCAGGCGAAGGCCAAGCTGGACGCGATTCGAAATAAGATTGGTTATCCGGAGAAATGGCGCGATTACAGCGCGCTGACCGTGAAGCGCGATGATCCGCTCGGAAATATGGAACGGAGCGTGGAGTTTGAACGCCATCGCAACCTTAGCCGGCTAGGCAAGCCAGTCGATGAAAAAGAGTGGACGATGACGCCGCCTACGGTGAACGCTTACTACAATCCTCCGAACAACGATATCAACTTCCCAGCCGGCATTCTGCAGCCACCGTTCTTCGACAACAGTATGGATCCGGCGGTGAACTTTGGCGGTATCGGGGTGGTGATTGGCCACGAGATGACGCACGGGTTCGATGACCAGGGATCGAAGTACGATCCGAAAGGAAACGTGAAGCAATGGTTCACGCCTGAAGACCTTGCGAAGTTCAAGGAGCGGACGGACTGCGAGGTAAAGGAATATGACGGCTTCAAGGTTGCCGAGGGTCAGAACCTGAACGGTAAGCTGACGCTGGGTGAAAATACGGCGGACAATGGCGGCATCCGGATAGCGTTTCAGGCGCTGCAGGAGGTTCTCGCCAAGGGTGGACCAAATGCGGAGCCCGGTTACGTAAATGGAGAGAAGGACGGATACACGCCGGCACAGCGATTCTTCATTTCCTTCGGCCAGGTATGGTGCCAGAACCAAACGGAGCAGAGCGCGCGAGTGCTGGCAAAGACCGATCCCCACAGCACTGGCGAGTGGCGGACGAAGGGTACGGTGCAGAACTTCGATGAGTTCGGCAAGGCATTTGGCTGCAAAGTGGGTCAACCGATGATGCCGGAGAATTCATGCCGGGTGTGGTAGTGGAATGAAGTAAGCAGCGAGGCCCGAGCTTTGGCTTGGGCCTTTTTGTTGCAAATCCGGGCGGGGTAACCACCATTGATGGTGACGAGGGCATGTTGGAGCGATTGCAGAATCTACCCCGCAGGTTGGCACAAAGCCGCATCAGCTTCTACAATATGCAGAGGAATAGAACCCTACAAGAATTGCTCGCAGTAAAAGGTGGGCGAACCCGTCCACTGGCGAGGATTAAGGAAACGCATGAAGTTGAGCAGGATTGGCCGTGTTTCAATGGCCTTGGTAGTGTCCGTAGCGATGGGTCTGGGCATGACAGCGTGCGGTGGCGGCACGATTGGATTCATGTGGGTCTTAGGAACGCAGTACAACCAGATTGCTGCCTTTAAGATCGATGACTTTACCGGGAACCTGACTCAGGTGGTGCATTCGCCATTTACGTCGGGCGGGTCGAATCCGGTTTCCCTCGTGGTGCGGACAGGGGGGCGGTACCTTTATGTAGTCAATAAGGGCGGCGGCTCCTCTTCGAGTGCCTCCGGCTCCTTGCCGTGCGGCACCTCGGGCGGAATCTCCGAGTTCTCGGTGGGTGGCCAGGGTGTCCTGACCTTCCAGCAGTGCTTCCAAAGCCAGGGTTCAACTCCTGTGTGGGCAGCCAAAGACAGCACGGGTGGCTTCCTTTACGTGCTGGATTCTGTGGCTCCGAGCGCAAACTGCGACGCGAATCATATTAATACAGCTTCCTGCTTTGGCGATATCACCGTGTTCGCATCGGATCCGAGCACGGGCCGCTTGTCGCTGGTGGTAAATCAGCAGGTCAAGGATCCCAATACAGGTCTCCAGTTGACTTACTTCCCTGTCGGACAGCTGCCGAAGATGATGGCTCTATCCGGTTCATGCCTGTTTACGCTGAATTCGGACGGCAATCAGACGGTCTTCCCGTACTCGGCAGGATCGAATGGACAGTTGACCCTGACGACGAACTCGGTGATCAACTCCGGAGCGACACGCGCTACTTCGATTATTGCGGGGGGATCGGCAGTTTATATTACTGATGCGGGTCAGCCGAACACAAATTCTGCCGGGCAGATTCTGCCGTTTACGGTTGGAACCTCATGCTCGCTGAATACCATCGTTGGTGGAGCAACGCAGAACCTTTCCCCAGCAGCAAATCCCGTGTATGCACTGGTTGACAGCAAGAACACCCGGCTGTATGTGGCAAATCAATCGTCGACGAACTCGACGAATGCGAACAGTTCGCTGTCGGCGTTCCAAATTCTGTCGAATGGAACCTTGCAGGTGCTTACCGATCCGGGGAATAACCCCTATCCAATCGGCGGAGGACCAGTGTGCGTCGTCGAGGATCCGTCGAATCAGTATGTTTACACGTCTAACGGAGACGGGACGGTCACAGGGAAGGTTCTCGATCAGACGACAGGAGAGCTTTCGAATCTGTCGAGAGGCTCGACCTTTACGGCAGTCGGACAGGCGACATGTCTCGCAGTAAGCGGAAACGTAGACTAGCTGGCAGTACGGCAGCTGGAGAACCAGGACAGGATGTCGTGATGAATCCTGAGTATCGAGACAGCAGGAGCGGGCGGAAACGATCTGCCCCCGGAGTTAGGCAAGCATGAAGTGGAATAAGTTGGGCCGCGGAACATTGGCCTCGATATTGTCTTTGGCGTTGGTGAGCGTAACGGCGTGCAGCCGGGACTATGTGCTGGCGTATGTGTATGTGACGACCGCGAAACCGCTGAACCAAGCTACGTCCCAAAATGGCGGCGTAAGCGCGTATGCAGTGGACTTTCAGATCGGGTCGCTCACCCCGTTGGCAGATTCGCCAATTGAGGCCGGGCGCAACCCTGTGACGCTGGTAGCTTCGCCAAGCGGGTTGAACCTGTACGTCGTCAACCACGATGATTCGACCGTGGGCGAGTACTCGATCGGTACGGATGGGAAGATTTATCTGCAGAACACGTATAACGTGACTGGCAGCGGGCCAACGTCGATCGCGATCGATGCTGCTGGCGCCTTCCTCTACGTGACCTTTACGTACCAGATTGGACCAAATGGCCAGCAGCTTTATTCGCCGGCATCTCCTGGACCCGGGGGGGTGACGATCTTTCCGATTAACACGTCGAATGGCAGCCTAGGTACGCCTTCCACGGTGAAGGTGGGTAATAATCCGGTTGGAGTTGTGACGAGCCGTCCGCAGTGCCAGCCAGCAGCTTCGTACAACAGCGGGAACCCTACGTGCACTCTGACGAGCGGCGGGACAGGCAACCAAACCTCGTTTGTGTATGTGCTGGATCAGGAGGCCTTACCGAATGGATGGGTGCTGGGGTTCTCGGAGAACATGACGAATGGCGCTTTGACGCCGACGCCTGGGACTGTGATTACGACCGACCCTACTACCGGGAAGACTGTGGCCACTGGTTACAAAGCGGGAACGACGCCGAGCGCGATTGCGGAAGAGCCTTCGTCGCGGTTTGTGTACATCACGGATGAAGCGACCAACCAGCTTTACGGAAATGTCGTCTCCACCAATGGCGCGTTAGTTCCGATGAATACGAGCCCGTTTGCGACGGGAATCTTCCCGGTTGGAGTCACGATCGATCCGCGGGGCAAGTTTCTATATGTTGCGAATCTGACCTCCAGCACAGTCAGCGCATATGCGATCGATCAGGCGACAGGCACTCCGGTTGGATCGGTGGGGTCGGCTTCGACAGCGACTGATACAGCCCCGACCTGCGTTACGGTTGAACCGGCGCTCGGCATCTATGTGTACACGTCAAACAACCTTGCAAATACGGTCTCCGCAATGCAGCTGGATCCGCACAATGGCGGGTTGAAGCAGGTGCAGAATACTCCGTTCCCTGCTTCTGGATTGCCGACATGTGCTGTGTCCGTGGCGAATGGATCGCACCCGACGCAGATTATCAATCCGTAGACTGCGAGCGTTGTTGTTCGACTAAAAAGCCCCGCAATTGCGGGGCTTTTTGCTGCCTGATCGAATGAGGCTTTCAGACAGAAGCGGCCAGCGTGCGCGGCTTGCGGGAGAAGCGATTGAGAATGGCCTTGCGAGCCGGGGTTTCCACGAAATGAAAGACGGCCAGTGCGAGAACAATGAGGATGACATAGGAGAGCCAGGGGTCCAGGGCGGCGAGATGAAGGCGCTCGGGCACATGGTAGATGTGGAGAAGTTGAAAGACGTTGAAATGGAGGAGATAGAGGCAGTAGCTGCTCTCGCCGACGAGGAGGAGGGGGCGCCAGGAGAAGATTGCTGAGATGGGGTGGGGGCCACTGAGACCGAGCACAAGAGCGGCGAAGACGGGGGTCATGAGTCCGCCGTGCATGAGGAGGTAGGGGGTGTGGAGGACGAGGGTGTAGAAGAAGAGGCAGACCGCCGCGAGGCTAAGGGAGGAGATAGCAAAGCGCTGGCGCGGTGTGAGGGTGAGAGCATGCTGGAGCTTGCCGAGGATGATTCCGGAGAGGAAGGTGCAGACGTACGGGAGCGGGGTGTACTTGAGGAAGCGGAGAAGCTGGGAGGAGCTATAGCGGTCGATGGGGCCAGTGATGTGGTCGGGGTTGAGATAGAGGTAGAGCGAGTGGGGAATGAGTCCGACGACCCAGAAGGCCAGGAGGAGAAGGACGAGCTGCAAGGGCTTCTTCGGCCAGGGCAGACGGATGAGCCAGGGGAAGGCGAGGTAAAGGACGCACTCGCTGGTGAGGGTCCATGCAACGGTGTTCCAGAAGGTGGCGACTGAGGGGCTCCAACCCTGGAGGACTAAGGGAGTGAGGATGATTCCCTGCCAGAACTCGGCGTGCGAGCGGACGTGCCATTCGTCCTGCACCATGCGGACAGAGATGAGGAGAACGAAGAGATAGACGGGATAGAGACGGGAGAAACGTGCCAGCCAGAACTGCCGCTTGTCGAGGTTTCTGCCGCGGTCTGCGTAGTTGTAGGTGAGAACGTAGCCGGAGATGAGGAAGAAGACGCCGACGAAGATGTATCCGTTGTCGATGAAGGGATAGAGAAGGCCAAGATGCGGCGGCGTGAAGTGAAAGAGGATGATGAAGATGGCCAGGAGGGTGCGGATTCCGGTGAGCGCGGGCAGCTGAGGCTTGCGGGTGGCTGGCTGCCGCGGGGCCACTGCAGGTGTCTCTGCGGTCTCGGATTGGGGCTCTGCTTCGAGGATGCTTGTATTCACTGGGGAGTCCTGCTGTCTGGATGTGCGCGTCTCTGGGTTTAACTCGGCATCCTGGAATTTGACGCGAGATTTCGGTAACAAGACGCGGTTTCTCCGCTCTTTTACTGAAAGGGGGGGCCGGAAGGTGAGATCGTTACAATTCGGGGATCAGGCGGTGACCAGGGAGCCGATTTTTTCGCCTTTGACGACGCGGACAATATTGCCGGGCTCGCGCATACTGAAGACCATCATGGGCATGTTGTTGTCTTTACAGAGGGAGACGGCGGTGGTGTCCATGACGCGGAGGTTGAGCCGGAGGATGTCGGAGTAGGTGATCTGTGGGAGCTTAGTGGCTTTTTCGTCGATTTTAGGGTCGGCGGTGTAGATGCCGTCGACGGAGGTGGCCTTGAGGAGGATGTCGGCCTTGATCTCCATGGCGCGGAGGCTGGCGGCGGTGTCGGTGGAGAAGAAGGGGTTGCCGGTACCGGCGGCGAAGATGACGATACGGTTCTTCTCCAGGTGGCGCATGGCACGGCGGCGGATGTAGGGTTCGGCGACCTCGTGCATCTCGATGGCGGACATGACGCGGCAGTGGAGGCCGAGCTTCTCGATGGCGTCCTGAAGGGCGATGGCGTTGATGACTGTGGAGAGCATGCCCATGTGGTCGGCGGCGACACGATCCATGTCGATGGCCTGCTGGGCGACGCCACGGAAGAAGTTGCCTCCGCCGACGACGATGGCGACCTCGCAGCCGAGAGCGTGAACGGCGGCAATTTCAGCGGCTATTTTGTGGATGAAGACGGCGTCGATGCCGAAGCCTTTGCCTGCAGCCAGGGCTTCTCCTGAGATCTTGAGGAGGATTCTTTTGAACATGTCTCAGGTTAGTATCGCATGGCTGCCGGGGCGGCCGGTGGGCACAGCCGGATGCAGCAGGAAGCACCCCCTCCCTACCCCAAAAGGTGTGCAAAGTATTCGAATCATGGGATTTAAGTCTGGACTTCAGAATTGGTTCTGTCAAGAGAGATGTACCTTTTCTCCTATGCTCTTCATTCATACAAAAGCCCGGGCTGTTTGCCCGGGCTTTTGTTTTACTGCGTGACTGGTTGGAGTGAATTCCAAGGCAGGGAAGCCTGCCCTTACAGAAAAGACGAAATACCGAGATCCTTCACTCCGTTCAGGATGACGACTCAAAACGAGAGTCCTCTATCTTGAATTGTCGTCAGGCCGAGGTTTCGTCGGTTCCCGCGGCTTTGGTTTGGGCTACGGTCCAGTCGGCTGCACCTACCTTGAAGCGGGCGAAGCGGCGGACGCTGATGTTTTCGCCGAGCTTCGCGACCTTCGAGGCGATGAGCTGCGCGATGGTCTGCGAGGCCTCCTTGATGAAGGGCTGGTCCAGGAGGCAGAACTCTTCGTAGAACTTGGCGAGCTTGCCTTCGAGCATCTTCTCGATGATGTTGGCGGGCTTGCCGGTGGCTGCGGCCTGGGCGCGGTAGACTTCCTTCTCGCGCTCGAGGTCGGCTTCGGTGACGTCTTCGCGGCTGACGAAGCGCGGATCGACTGCTGCGATGTGCATGGCGATGTCGCGGAGCAGCTCCTGGAAGTCTTCGGTGCGGGCTACGAAGTCGGACTCGCAGTTGAGCTCGAGGAGGACGCCGATCTTTCCGCCGGCGTGGATGTAGGTTCCTACCGCGCCTTCATTGGTGGTGCGGGAGGCCTTCTTGGCGGCCGAGGCCATGCCACGCTTGCGGAGGACGACGAAGGCATCTTCCATATCGCCCTTGGCTTCCTGGAGGGCCTTGAGGCAGTCGCCCATGGGGGCGCCGGACTTTTCGCGGAGTTCCTTGACGAGTTTTGCGTCGATCTTTACGGCGGTATCGCTCATGATGATTCCAATCCTTGTGTTGATGATGCAGTGAGAGTGTTAATGAGTTGTTGACGCAGAAAGAGCGTGGCGCCGAATTCGCTTTCGCGGGCTGCCACGCTCCACTGTGAGAGTTCGTGACTGCCTTAGACGGCTGCCTGTGCGGAGATCGACTCGGGCTCGGCGTCGGGCTCGGAGGCTGCGGCCGGTGCTTTGCGGATGTTGCCGCCAAGGACGGCTTCGAGGTCGACGGTCTCGTCTTCGTCGGCGATGGCTGCGGCAGGTTCGGCCGCGGCCTGGATGTCGCCTTCGTACTCACCGTCTTCGCCGATGTACGACGAGGGGATCTCGGTGGGTGTGACGTCGGCAACTTCGGTCGCGAAGGCCTTGTCAGAGACCATCTGAACGCCTTCGAAGGCCGAGTCTGCGATCTTCGTGGTGAAGAGGCGGATGGCGCGGAGGGCGTCGTCGTTGCCGGGGATGACGTAGTCGACGACGGTGGGGTCGCAGTTGGTGTCGACGACCGCGACGACGGGGATGCCGAGCTTGCGGGCTTCGGCGACGGCGATGGCTTCGTTGTTGGAGTCAACGACGAAGATGGCGTCGGGAAGGCGCTTCATGCTCTTGATGCCGGCGAGGTTGGTGGAGAGGTGCTTGCGCTCGCGCTCGAGCTTGATGACTTCCTTCTTGGTGAGGAGCTCGTAGCGGCCGTCGGTGGACATGTCGTCGAGCTCGGCGAGGCGCTTGACGGACTTCTGCACGGTGACCCAGTTGGTCAAAAGACCGCCGAGCCAGCGGCTGTTGATGTAGGGCATGCCGGCGCGAGTGGCTTCCTCGGCAATGGCATCCTGCGCCTGGCGCTTGGTGCCGACGAAGAGGACGAGCTTACCGGTGGAGGTGAGATCGGTGACGAACTTCGAGGCCTCTTTGAACATTTTGAGGGTCTTCTGAAGGTCGATGATGTAAATGCCGTTGCGCTCGCCGAAGATGTACTCCTTCATCTTGGGGTTCCAGCGCTTGGTTTGGTGCCCGAAGTGAACGCCAGCTTCGAGCAGTTCTTTCATAGTGATGTTTGCCAATGTAGCTCCTTGGTTGAGGCGGCCGAGTGTGAGCATCGGTGCCCGGATTGATCCCTCGTAAGGGAGATTTGACTCCTTGCCTCCGATGTAAAAGCTTCGGAGGGTGTTGCGAGTGGCGTGTGTTGCGCCACTGAATGCGAGAGGCCCGGGGCTAAAGCCCCGCTTCGATCCGGACTAAAGTCAGGGGGCTGAAGCCCCCTGCTTAATCCCAAGAGCAAAATCGAAGTCCAGAGACTCGAATCGAAAAGCGACAGCAAATAAATCTGCCGAGAGGCTTTTTCTATCGCTTCGAGAACTGGAAGCGAGCGCGAGCGCCCTTCTGGCCGTACTTCTTGCGCTCTTTACCACGCGAGTCGCGGGTAACGAGGCCTTCTGCCTTGAGCGCCTTGCGGAGCTCGGGGTTGAATTCCATGAGGGCGCGGGCGATGCCGAGCTTGACGGCATCTGCCTGGCCCATGACTCCGCCACCCTTGACGGTGGTGATGACGTCGAAGGTCTCTTCGATGCCGGCGATGCCGAGCGACCGCCTGGCGGCTGCGCGCTGCTGGGCGGTGACGAAGTAGACCTCAAACTCTTTCTGGTTGACGGTGAATTTGCCGCTGCCCGGACGCAGGAAGACGCGCGCGATCGAGCTTTTGCGACGGCCGGTTCCGTAGTACTGAATCAGATCTGCCATGATGCTCCTTGAACTTTTCTCGGGGAGACCCAAGGCTAAGGCCCTGGGCTACCAGCCCCGTCGCTTTCGGTTCCGTAGATGTCCGGGGCTAAAGCCCGGACCTACCTAAAAACTTTGTTCAATGGGCTAAAGCCCACTGCTTAATCCCAAAAACAAACTTCGCAACCTAAACTTGCGGACTAGCCTTCGAGCTCCTGAGCGTGGTGCGCTGCGGGCCTGGAGGCGTTGGAGGCGTGAAACTCCATGGCGACTGGCTGCTGGGCGAGGTGCGGGTGATGCGCGCCCTTGTAGACCTTCAGCTTGGTGGCCATCTGACGACCCATCTTGGACTTGGGCAGCATGCCCTTGACGGCCTGCTCGACGATGGCTTCGGGACGGCGGGCGAGGAGCTTGACGAAGGACTCTTCGCGAAGACCGCCGGGGAAGCCGGTGTAGCGGCGATAGAGCTTCTGATCTGCCTTGAGTCCAGTGAGAACAATCTTTTCGGCGTTGATGATGACGACGTGATCGCCCATATCGATATAGGGGGTGTAGAGCGGGTTGAGCTTGCCGGCGAGGACGCTGGCGGCCTGGGTTGCGAGGCGGCCGAGGGTTTTACCGGAGGCGTCGAGCACAAACCACTTGCGCTTAATGTCTTTGCCGCTCGGGATGGTGGTAGCCATGTTGGGTTTTACTCCTTGATTCTGCCGTCTTCCTTGTTCGGCTTGATGCGGAAGAATGTGATGCTGAATGGGTGCTGCAAAGCTGCTGCTGACTGCAAAAAGCAAAGGAAGAACGATCCGAGGCAGAGCGGCGTGGCGAAGGAAGAGAGGATTTTCTCTTCTCAACACGCGGAGAACGACCGCATGACCCGGGACTACGCACAAACCTATGGGATGGGTGCTTCAGGGGCGGCTGATGAAGAGAGCTGCTCCCCAGTGGATCCATCACGGATGCCTCGGATGCCTGACTGGCCTGGGAGCGTAGAGCACACAGACGTACAGACGCGAGACTGCGCGAGTTTTAAGGATAACGGCCTTTCAGGTGGAAGTCAATGAAGATTGGCCGTCAGAGGTTTGGATGCCTGCCCCGCCGGAAGAGAATTGAGCCGGTTGTAGCTGAAATACCGTTTCAAGCTTCCTCATGAATTAGTTTCGCCTCTTGGTTCGAATTGTCAAAGTTCTGACGGCGCTTTTCAGTATTCGAGCTGGGGAGTAGCAGGGTGCGGGGCGAATCCTGTCTGCAGAAGATGAGGCAGAGTGGATTTGCGGCGGTGGCGCTGGGGCGGGGTGCCGGACGCGGCAGGATCGAGACGGTAGAGGATGAGGAGGTTGCGCTCAGGGTCGTCAAAGGCAGGGAAGGCGGCTACTCGCTGGAGATGGTAGAGAGGAGCGAGGGCGTCCATCTTGTCGTCATCGACCTGATTCCAGGTAATGTACCAGCCAGGGTGATAGGCCTGGACACGGAGGGGGAGATCCATGGTGCCGAAGTCGTCACAGATAGACGGGAGGCCGGTCATAAGAGAGAGTTGGGAGCCGCTGATGGAGAGGATGAGCGGGTTGTGTCTGGAGTCGGAGGAGACTATCTGGCGGATCTGGGCGGCGGCGGCGGAGAAGCTGTAGTCGGGGGTGCGGACGTAGTGGAGGGTTTGATGGGCGTCGGTTACGACAAGCACTGTGAGCGCGGCCGCAATAGAGGCTGTAGCCAGACGGTGCAACGTGGTTTGGCGGGCGGTGCGGCTGGGTTTGGGGGAGCTCCAAAGGCTCGAGAAGACTACCGGAACCAACAGGGTGAGGGGGATAGCGATGACGAGGTAATACCTGGGCTGGAGATTGTTGTGATAGGCGAGGAAGGCAGCGTAGCACGCGACCCAGAGGAGAAGGGCAGGAATGAGCGGATTGCGCAGCAGTTTGGGCCAGATGAGGAAGACGGAGACGGCGGCGAGGAGAGAGAGCGGATAGAGGATGTTGCCGATCCAGAGGCCATCGGCGATGGTTTTGCCGACGACGAGGAGGAGGTTGGAGGGAGTGATCCCGGTGTAAGCGTTGGCGCTGAAGAGGTAGCGATAGTCGGGCAGGAAGTGGGGTCGAACGACGAAGAGATAGTAGACGAGCCATGTGGCGGCAGCGAGAACCGCAACGGGAAGGGCCAAACGAAGAAATGACCGAAGGCGGTATCCGGCGCGAGCCCATAGAAGCCAGGCGATGGCGGGCAGGAGGAAGACGGCGGTGGTCTTGGTGAGGACCATGAGGGGCAGAAGCAGGCCCAGGGCAACGAGAGGGAAGGTTCGGAGGATGCGTCTGCGGAGCGGAGCGGCGATTCCCTGCTCCGGCAGCGGGGCCCAGGAGGCGGCGAGGAGAGCGAGGAGGGTGAAGAGGACCAGCAGAGGCTCAAGAATAGCCATGCGGGTGAAGACATAACAGAAGGGACTGACGGCGAGGAGAAGCACTGCTACGGCCGGTGCGAGAGGGGCAGCGATGTTTCCTGACGATAGTTTCTGCCAACGTCTGACGAGGAAGTAGGACGCCAGGAGAATAAGACCGAAGATGGCCAGGGTAAGGGCACGGGCGGCGGTGAGGCTGACGCCGGTGAAGCGAAAGAGGCTGGCTTCGAGGAGAGGCCAGACCGGAAGAGCGGCGGCGGGGTTGAAGTCTCCAGGTACGTACCAGTGTCCGCGCTGGAAATGGCGGATGGCTCCGTCGCCGTACCAGCCTTCGTCGGTGTATTTTGCCCAGTCCATCCAGGGGGAGTGGTTGGGGAAGTCGGCGCCGAGGTGAAGGACGTGAAGTGCGAAAAAGATGGCGGCCGTAAGAAGACAAAAGAACTCGGCGATTTTCAGGATACGGGCCGGGATGGCGTGCGACCGGTTCATGGACTCAAGGGATTAAACGCTGGATTGTTGCGAGAGTTTCAGACTATTACAGAAGTGCGACCCAGGCGTGGAAGATTTAGCCGGAGCGGGCGGGTCAGCTAGTGTGAGGACTTCGAAGGATTCAACCGTTTACCGGGATTGCACCCACTACCCAACAAGTTCCGCTGCCAGGGGCGAACTGTAGAAGCAAACGCGTTATATGGTAGGGACAGCAACCCGTGGGGGTGAGCTGATAAGGAGAGTGGATGAGGAAGCGGAGTCATATTCCCGCCCTGGATGGACTTCGTGGGCTGGCCGTGTTGATGGTGTTTGTCTATCACTATGGCGGCGGCATGCAATCTTCGATACGCGCGATGCGAATCTTCGGTGCGATCAATAAAGGGGGATGGACCGGGGTGACACTCTTCTTCCTGCTGTCCGGTTTTTTGATTACGGGGATTCTATGGGACTCGCTGGGAGAACCGCACTGGTGGCGGAACTTTTACGCACGGCGCACACTGCGCATCTTTCCGCTCTATTTCGGCACACTGTTGCTGGTGATGGCGGCTGCGGCGCTGGTGGGGGCGTTTCGGCAGGCGGCATCGCAGATATGGATTCCGGCTCTGTTTCTGCAGAACATGCCATACCTGATTGATCAGGTGGATCATATTGGGTCGCCGCTGTCGCTGTTTCACTTCTGGAGCCTGGCGGTGGAGGAGCAGTTTTACCTGGTATGGCCGTTCCTGCTGCTGTTGCAGAAGAGTCAGCGCTCGGCGCGCCGGCTCTGCGTGACTGTCTTCGCGCTGTCTTTTGTGTTTCGAGTCCTGATAGTGAAGTTCAATCCTCACTGGCAAGAATATGTCGAATTTCTGCTGAGCCGGGGAGGGGAGTTGGCGGTGGGTTGCTGGCTTGCTATTTGCTACCGTGGGCCAGCGTGGAGCCGGTTGGAACGGCTGGCTCCGTATGCAGCGGTGGCAGGACTGGCTGGGTTTACGGTCTCGGGGATTGTGGGGGGGACGTTCGAGTTGTTCAGCCCGCTTATGGTGATTGCCGGCTTGCCTAGCGCCACGGTTTTATTCGCCGCGCTTCTGGTGCTGTCGTTGCGCCCGGGGCTGGTGCAGCAAGTTGCCAGCTGGGGCTGGCTGCGATGGACTGGCGGCATCAGTTATGGGATTTATGTGTTCCACATGCTGTTTGTGGCGCAGTTCTCGTGGATCGCAAGGCATATCTTCGGGGAGCAGAACCATACGCGGTTTGTGATGGGAGAGTTTATTGTGGCCGCGACCGGCTCGGTGCTGGCAGCGTGGCTTTCGTTCCACTTCTTTGAGACGCCTTTCCTGCGATTGAAACGGCGATTCGCCCCGACAGCTTCCCAGGTGACAGCCAGCTAGGGAGCGTCGATGGACTCTCAAATTTTGGGCGGCGTGGCAGGCCGGAGGCGGTTGGGAATGCTTCGGATGGGCGCGCCGCGACGAATCGCAATACCCTCCGGACCCACGACCAGAGTGCCAATGATGGGCATGACGTAGGTCGCAGTGACTGCAGTAAAGACGATGCCAAAGGTGACGTAGCCAATTGTGTAGATCAAACCACCAAGCGCGCCTTCCGGTGCGGTATGGGCAAAAAGCACGATAACAATTAGACCAAGTGGAAACTTTCGCACATCGCCGCACAGCGAATCGAAGACGGTGAAGAGAAGGATCCAAACCACCGGCGCCACAAGGACAACGCTCGGCCAGCCCATAAGGATGTAGGATTCGGCCACTGCTGAAAAAGAGACTCCCGTGGAGGTATCTTCGTCTGCGAGAAGGCCGATTTCGTGGGCATACATATTTCCGTAGTTGACTGCCGGTTTATCTTTCCAGATGAAGTGGGGAACGAAGTTCTCGAAGCTCTGAACGAGAGGCAGAATCCCAACAAACGAGGAGGTTTCATTCTTGTGGGTGATCAGGGCATCGTCCATGGCGATCATCTGGAGGCGATCCAGAATGCCTTGAGATTTGTCGTAGTAGTTGTAGAAAACGACATCGAGCTCCGGGTCAAGGTTTGACGTCGCCAGATATCCCGCACGGACTTCGTCCAGGTTGGAGAGCAACGATATGACTACATCCAAGTTCGCGCCTGCGGTTTCTTCGCGATAGGAGCGGCCATACTGAGCGAAGGGAACCAGGTAATGGAGGACGAGGAATGCCACAAAAAATCCGGCGGCGATCTGGGTTTTGGTTACTTCATAGCGCTGGGAGCAGGCGGCGATAAGCCAGCAGACCAAGGGAGCGATAATGCCTTGCTTTGAGAATCCGTACAAGCCCAGACCGAAGGAAAAGAGAATGCTGATCAGCACCGGAAGATTGATGCTTCGCGTCCCGCCTGAGCGCCGGATGGTGTGAATGGTGCCCAAAACGATGGCCAGGGGAAAGAACTGGTTGATCTGGTTGAGCGCGCTGAGAACCGTGCCACTGCCTTCTCCCTCCGGATGCGGGATGAAGCCCGCGAAGAAGATGAGAAAGCCCGTGATCATGCAGCCCACGGTCGCCCGCTGCATATTGGCATCGGTTACGAGATCTTTGAGGATGGCCTTTTTAGTCGCCAGCTTGCGGCTGATGAGAACCGCAGCAAGTATCCCGCAAATGTCGGCGAGGTAAATAGATATTGTTAAACGCGGGCTTTGTAGATTGGAGTCTGCCGGTTCTCCGAGGACCGCTTTGCAGCAAAGTCCGACGATCAGAGTGAGGGTGGCAAAAAAGAAGACATAGGCGCCAGACGGCTTCGCTAAGCCGCCTGCGAGGTTGAAGGCCACGGCAGCTACGAGGATAAAAGCGAGACAACAAAGCGCAAAGACCCCATCGGTCTTTTCCAACAACTGAATTACGCAAAGAATACCCGCAAAGTAGCACACCGGTACGATTGGAATGCGTTCGGGGAATGGTAGGCGCACTCGTTCTCTCTTCTCACAAACGGACTAATTTCGCTTCCATTGCCAGCCGGGTGAGATGCGGGCAATGCGCAGGCAGTCGCTCTGGGGCCACAAGTTGCCCGAACCGTTCAAGGCCTAATGATATTGGGGGCGGGTGCCGTCGTCAAAGTTTGAATTGAGGATGGTCTTCGCAAGAATTCCTGATCACTTTCTCAGGAGGCCGCCAAAATATCTTCGAATAGGAAGATCCACTAATTTTTCGAGGTACCAGCACAGCGTCAGCAGCCCCGCGAGAAAGACCAGTCCCGACCACGGCGCGTAGCTTGCCACATCTATTCCCGCCCAATGTTGAAGCACCAGCTCAACAAGCCGGGATAACGGGGTGTGCAGTACGTATACGCCATAGGACGTTGCTCCCAGAAAGGCGAACAGCCGATTGTTCTCGACCGCGTGGTCGCTAGCTATCGCCATGATGGTCAGCACCGGGAAGAGCAGGAAGATGCTGATGAGATCGAATGCGAACTGGAGGGAAGGCCGAGGCGCGGCGGTCAGTATGAGTACAACTGCGCCGATGACGAGAGCCATCGTCAAGCCGGCGTATTTGGGCGGGATCAGAAACGGGCTCTCGCCTCGTTTCTGCAGTGTGCGACAGATCAAAAGTCCGGCCATGAAGGAGTACATGACTCGAAAGATTCCGTAAGGACTGGTGCTTGCGGAGAAACCGGTGTTCAGCGTGATGGGATGGTGATGTGTATGAGTTGCGAAGGCGCAACCAAACAGTCCAACGGCTGAGATGACCATGATTGAGACGATTCGCTTGCGGTTCAGGGATTTTGCCGAGTAGCCATAGATGAGATTCGAGAATAATTCGAAGAAGAGTGACCATGCAGGCGGGTTGAGGGGGTAAAGTCCGCCACTATTCAGCATGGGAAGCATGAGCAAGGACACAATCGCCAGCTCCACGAACATGGAGTGGCTCATCTGACTTGTGCCAAAGCGCAGGCCAAGCCATCCTGCCGCAATTGCACAAATAGTGCTTAAGAAATACAAGGGGTAGAGGCGCACGATCCGCAGGAGAAGAAACCGCCATCCGGATAATGAGGTGCGGAGCTGTTTGTCGTATGCGTTTCCTAAAACGAATCCGCTGAGCACAAAGAAGAGGTCGACCGCCAGGTAACTTTCCTGAAAGCTCACGGTGCCGAAGTATCTCTCTGCGTGGCGCAATACAATCAAGATCGCGCCGACACCGCGAATTCCATCCAGCGAGGAGTAGATCTTTTTGGTGCTTACCCCAGGTGTATCGAGGGAACGCAATTTTTGGGGGCTGACAACCGGCACTGTTTCGTTATTCTACGGTAGCTTGTTGGCTTGCGATATTGACGGCAAGAATCACATTGAGGGTGACACCTAAATGCAAATTTTCTCTTCGCCATGGGTGCGCCGATTCCTGTACGTCATGGTGGCCCTTTGCCTGTTGCTCGAGGCCCTGTTTGGTCCTTATGACATGAATGCGGATTCGGTTTCTTACCTCGACCTGGCAGACCTGATTGATGCGCATCAATGGCATTGGGTAGTGAATGCTTACTGGCATCCGGGGTATCCGGCACTGCTGCTGTTGTCGCGGTTGTTGCTGAGAACATCGCTGCGGCAGGAGCTGCTGGCGGCTCGCCTGCTCAACCTTGCGATTGTGGGTTTGCTGTTTCTTGCGGTGAGGTTTGCGTTCCGGTCAGCGGTGGAGCTGAGGAAAAGCCTCCACTCTGCTATGGGACGCGCTGAGGCGTCTCCTCTCTGGGGAGAGACCGGTGAGGTTTTTGCGGCGTCCGTCGCGCTGATCAGCTTAATGCGGGAGCTGTCGCTGCGGGCGGTGCGTCCCGACGTGCTGCTGGCGGCGCTGCTGATAGCCGGGATGGCCTTTTTGATGCGCGTTGGAGCACGCAAGGACCTTGCCTCTTACGCGGGCCTGGGTGCCTGCTTCGGGCTCGCGTTTCTGGTCAAGAGTGTGGCGTTTCCACTGTTTCTTGTTACCGTTTTGCTGCTCCCGGTCGCTGCCGGTTCCTTTAAACATGCTGTCCGGGGAGTTGTGGTTGCGGGACTGATCTTTGCAGCTCTCGCTGGTCCGTACATCGGCGCACTTTCGAAACAGAAAGGCCGATTTTCTGCCGGGGATTCGGGTGGGCTGAACTATGCGTGGTATGTGGATGGAGCGGACCGGTTCGAACAACAAAAGAACGACCCTTCGCGTTACGGCTTAGCTAAAGGCGAGTTGAAGCATACGTCAGAACAACTATTGAAGACGCCGCCGATTTACTTTTTTGGAACAACGATGCCCGGGACCGAGCCGCAGTGGCTTGACCCTTCGTACTGGAATGACGGGCTCAAACCGCATTTCGCTCCCAAAGCACAGATGCAGAGGCTTGTTGCGGGCCTGATGATCATTTGCCAGTATTTTCTTCTTCGGCCGCAGTATGCGCTGCTGGCGGCTGTGCTGTTTATGCTGGGCGGGCGGTGGTGGAAGAGCGATTTCGGGTGGAGGGGCGTGGGGCCGCTGTTGCTTCTGCTGCTGGCCCAGGTTGGAATGTACATCGTGGTTTATGCAGAGCCTCGCTATATTGCGAGCGCGGTCATTCTTGGGTTTGTTGTGTTGCTGGCTTTTGTGCATCTTCCTGAAGGCGGGTATGAGCAGCAGGCTGCAGCCGCGTGCAGCGTTTTGTTCCTATCCATGTTGCTGTGTACTTCGTTTACCGAATCGCTGCAAAGCATGCGCAATCAGGAGAGGACTCAGGGGAAGAAGATGGGAGCCTATAACCGCGAGGTTTTCAGCGCGGGAGAGAGTCTGGCGAACGCTAAGGCGATCCACCCGGGAGATACGGTCGCCTGCCTTGGGGAGTCTGCCTGCCGGGACGATTCCTACTGGGCGCGATTGGCACAGGTGAAGATTCGGACGGAGGTTTTTGCGGATACGGATGGGCCTCTCCGGGTCTGGGAGACCGGCGACGAGGCTAAAACTCTGGCTGTGTTGCGGTCGACCGGGGCGAAGGCTGTGGTGGCACGCTTTGGACCTGACGTGATACCGCCCAGCGAATGGCAGCGGCTGGGAAGTGGGCAGTATTTTGTTCTGTATCTCTGAGCCGGATCTGGAGGTCAGGGTACCCAGAAGTAGCAAATAATCCTAACCAAGGTGGTTCCTACAGCTAAATGGGTGTCCACCTAACGCAAAAGTGGCTTTGACATTGATAAATACAGCTTCTATTCTGCCAACAACCTGCGGTGCGTCCGCAAGTGGATGATCCTGGGCTACATGGGTTAACGGCGAATGGAACGATTCTGCGACGAGTTGCGATGGGAACGGGAACGGCGTCAGGTCTCGATTGAGAAGATCTCCGAGGAGACGAAGGTCGCGACTCGCCATCTGCATGCGCTTGAGGCGGGGGAGTATAGCGCGTTGCCGGGTGGGGTTTTCCGCAAAGGCATCGTCAGGAGCTACCTGACAGCAATTGGGCTGGATGAGGCGTCATGGATCGAACGGTTTGAGGCCAGCCTGACGGAGAGTGGCAGTCGCGCAGAGGTGGCTGACTGGGCTGAGTTCGCGGAGAATGTGCGGCGTAATCGAGTGGGCGGCAAATCCGGGGCCGACTCGAGATGGGTGGGTGTATTGATGATGCTGGCTTCGCTGGGGGCTCTGGGTTGGAGCGTGTGGAAGTTTGCCCTGCATGGGCGATTGTTTTAGGCAACCGGTCTCGAAAGTACTGATGGCTGCCGGGCACTCATCGATGCTAACGCAGGCAGCCTCGCGGGATGATTTCGCCAGCTGCCTGGTCCGCGGCAGAGCACAAGGCCAGATCGATTTGGTGGTTTACCATCTCAGACATGGCCGGAATCTCATATGAATACCGCTCAACGGCCAGTGAAGTAAGCCATAATTATCTCTTTAGTCCCGTGGCCGAATTGGTTGCCGATATACCTTCCAATGCATTGGTCGTCGACATCGGTTGCGGTAATGGATCGTTCCTCTCACTCTTTCAAAACCGGGGATGGCAGCTGTATGGATCGGACTATTCATCGACGGGTATCGAGATTGCGCGGGCGAATTATCCGAACATCAAGTTTTCGCTGGCTAACGCAGAGTCGATGCCAGAGGAGCTTGCAAGCAGGGCAGGACAATTCGATCTCGTGCTCAATACCGAGGTGATTGAGCATGTCTACAATCCCCGTGGGCTCTTGAAGACCTGCCATAGCCTGCTTAAGCCGAACGGCACGCTGGTCCTGACGACCCCGTACCACGGATATTTCAAGAACCTGCTGCTGGCTGTAACGGGGAAATTGGACCGACATTTCACTGTGCTTTGGGACCACGGTCACATCAAGTTCTGGTCGCACAAGACGATGCGCGAGGTGCTGACCGAAACCGGCTTCACCAATATCAAATTCAGCGGCGCGGGACGGATTCCCTGGTTATGGAAGAGCATGGTAGTGCGTGCGCAGAAGCAGTAGCGAATCAGGGAGATAGAGTGCGATGGCGTATCTATAGCTCCGTTTGACTGTTTGATGCAGGATATTGCCGTTGAATGATCAATAGACGCGAGCGAGTGGCCGGCTTTGCTGGGTAGGGTTACGGGCGGGTAAAATAGATGGGTCGGACCTGTTTGGTCCAAGTGTCCAGGCAGACATTCTGAGGAGGAATTTGTTTTGGCTAAACGCGACCGTTTTTTGTTTACGAGTGAGTCTGTTACCGAAGGGCATCCGGATAAGATTGCCGACCAGATCTCTGATGCGATTCTCGATGCCTGCCTCGCGCAGGACCCTTACAGCCGTGTGGCGTGCGAGACGCTGACCTGCACCGGACTGGTGGTGATTGCGGGCGAGATCACGACGAAGGCTTATGTGGACTTCCAGAGCCTGGTGCGCGGAACGGTTGCGGCGATCGGGTATGACAATGCGCTGTATGGATTCGATTCGCATACCTGCGCGGTGATTTCGACTATCAATAAGCAGTCGGGCGATATTGCGATGGGCGTGGATACGGGCGGCGCGGGCGACCAGGGCATGATGTTCGGGTATGCGACGAACGAGACGCCGGAGCTGATGCCGACGCCGATCTCGCTGGCTCATAAGCTGGCGCAGAGGTTGAGCGAGGTTCGCAAGAACGGGCTGATGGCGTACCTGCGGCCGGATGGCAAGAGCCAGGTGACGGTGGAGTATGACTCCAACCATAAGCCTGTGCGCGTGGATGCAGTGGTTATTTCGACGCAGCACGCTGAGAACGTCGGCAATGAGGAGCTGCGGGCAGACATTCTGAAGAACGTGATTCAGGCGGTGATTCCGGCGAATCTTCTGGATGAGGACACGAAGTACCACATCAATCCGACTGGGCGGTTTGTCGTTGGCGGACCGATGGGCGATACGGGTTTGACGGGCCGGAAGATCATCGTCGATACGTACGGCGGCATGGGCCGGCACGGCGGTGGGGCATTCAGCGGCAAGGATGCGACGAAGGTAGACCGTTCTGCGGCCTACATGGCTCGGTACGTGGCGAAGAACATTGTCGCGGCTGGGCTGGCTGACCGTTGCGAGGTGCAGCTTGCCTACGCGATTGGCGTGGCTGAGCCGGTGAGCGTGCTGGTGGATACGTTCGGCACGGGCAAGGTCGATGAGACCAAGCTGGAAGAGCTGGTGCGGAAGAACTTCTCGCTGACGCCGAAGGGCATTATCGAGGGATTGGATCTGCGGAAGCCGATCTTCAAGGCGACGGCTGCTTATGGCCACTTCGGCCGCAAGGGCGACAGCTTTACGTGGGAGAAGACGGACAAGGCAGCTACTCTAGCTGAGCAGGCCGGTGTAAAGCAGGTCGCGGCTAAGTAGTTCGTCAGGAATAGATTGAAAAGAAAGGCAGGCCTTCGGGCCTGTCTTTCTTTTTGTTGATGGGATTTCACGAGAAGCGAGGTAGACTGCCGGCTATCGCTTAATTGCATCTTATGAAACTGTAACCCCTGTAGAAACGAGGGTTTCTGATGCTTATTAAGACCGAATACGATATCCAGTTTCACCTACCTATACCTACCCCTATAGTGGCAATGCTGCATCTGCATCCCTCGCTGGAGCCGCAGGTGTTGCGAGGTAACCAGCTGAGGGTGGAGCATATCGATCGTGAGACCAAGACCGATGTCGTGACTTCGGAGTTTCATGATGTGTTTGGAAACCGCTGCACGAGGTTTACAGCATCCGCCGGCGCGATACGGCTGAGCGGGATGAGTCTCATTGAGACCGAGGGTCTGCCTGACCCGATCAATGCTTATGCGGAGCAAGTGCGGGTGGAGGAGTTGCCGTCGGAGGTCCTGCAGTTTTTGCTTCCGAGCCGGTACTGCGAGGTGGACAGGTTCGGACCGATTGCGCAGGAGCTCTTTGGCTGGATGACGCCGGGGTGGACGCGGGCTTCGGCGATTCGCGACTGGGTGCATGAAAAGGTGGCATTCAATTACAAGGCGGCGCGGTCTACGAAGACGGCGATGGATGTTTTCGTGGAACGGGTAGGGGTGTGCCGGGATTATCAGCATCTTGCCATTGCGCTGTCGCGATGCCAGAACATTCCGGCGCGGTATGTGACTGGGTGTCTGGGGGACATTCGGTGGCCGTATAGCGGGCCGGGAGACTTCAGCGCCTGGTATGAGGTGTTTCTGGATGGGCGCTGGATGACGATGGATGCGCGTCACAATGAACCGCGTATAGGCCGAGTGCTGATGGCTACGGGGCGGGATGCGGCGGATGTAGCGATTACCACTTCCTTTGGGAACGCTATTTTGACGAACTTTTTCGTCGATAGCTATGAAGTGCTGGCGGACGGCAGCAAGGTGCCGCTGCTGCCAGGGATCGCTATTGAGGATCAGGTGGTGACGGCGGTGAATGGTGCTCAGGGTTTGGCTGAGTAGAAGGTGTAGGCAGCTGTATAAGGCACGCGAGCAGTCGCATTGATGTGCTGGGCGTCGCAGCCGGTCGTGGGGGCGATGCCGCCGTGGGTGTCAGAACGGCGGATGAATTCGACTTTTGTCATGATGCCCGCGCCTGAGGCTCCGGCTGCTTTGAGGAGGAGCCAGGGGATGGAGTCTGATTCGGGGGACGGGCTTTTCTGCACGACCTCCCCTTTGACGGTGCTGCCGTCTTTGGATCTCCAGATTGGTCCTGCGCCATGGGTGCCAATGGCGTTGCCGGATGCGTCGATGAGCGTGGCCTCCGGGGCCTGGAAGGCCCACTGCGGGCCGGTGGGGGTTTGCCGGCAGGCGTAGATTTGAACGCCTTTGCCGGTGACGGTGAGGATGGTTTGCTGGGTGGGTGGCGGGTCCGTGGGATTTTGAGCGATTGCAATGGCCGGGAGGGTGAACGTCGCGGCGAGGACCAGGGGGAGAAGATTTCGTTGCGTCATTGGGGAGAATTTTACGCTTCGGCTTTGCGAATTTGCGTGAACGAAACGGAGTGTGCCGATTTGCCGGTGGTGGGAGGATACTGGAATGACGATGACTAGCGCAGCAAGATCGGATGCAGGCGGGATTGTGGTTCCTAGCTACTTTCCTGGGAAACAGTGGCAACAGGTGCTGGAGCGCGACGCTCGAGCGGACGGGCAGTTTGTGTATGCGGTGAAGTCGACGAAGATTTACTGCAAGCCGAGCTGTGCGAGCCGAAAGCCCACACGGAAGCAGGTGAGCTTCTTCCCTACCCCGGCTCTGGCAGAGGCGGCGGGATATCGGGCGTGCAAGCGGTGTGAGCCGGAGCGGACGGAGGCGAAGGCCGATCCACAGGCAGGCGCAATAGCCGCGGTGACGGAATATCTGAAAGAGCATGCGGAGGAGCGGACTCGGCTGGACGACGTGGCGAAGGCGACAGGCGTGGGGAGGCTGACGATTCTGCGGGGATTCAAGCGGGTGCTGGGCGTGAGTCCGGGACAGTATGCCAAGGAGGCGCGGCTGGAACGGTTCAAGAACAAGGTGCGGGAGCCGAAGAAGGGGAAGGCCCCGATTACGGATGCGATCTATGAGGCGGGGTTTGGGTCGAGCAGCAGATTGTATGAGAAGAGTACGGCTGCGCTGGGGATGACGCCGCGCGTGATGCGGGAGGGTGGCGCGGGGCTGCTGATTCGCTATACGACGGCGGCAAGCCCGCTGGGGCGGATGCTGGTGGCCACGACGGATGTGGGGATCTGCTCGATTGCGTTTGGCAAGGATGACGGGGAGCTGATTGCCGGGTTGCGAGAGAAGTTTTCGAAGGCGCAGTTGGTTGCGGCGAAGGGAAATACGGGCTGGCTGGCGGAGGCGGTTGCGTTTGTGGCGAGTCAGCTTGGGGAACATCCGCTGGCGGCGACGTTTCCGATCGATGTGCGGGCGACGGCGTTTCAGCGGAGGGTTTGGACGGCTCTGCAAGGGATTCCGCGGGGAGAGACTCGGAGTTATTCGGAGCTGGCGACGCAACTAGGCGTGCCAAAGGCTTCGCGAGCGGTGGGTGCGGCGATTGGGGCGAATCCGGTGGCGGTGGTAGTGCCTTGTCATCGTGTGGTGGGCAAGGATGGGTCGATGACGGGTTATCGGTGGGGTGTGGAGCGGAAGCGGAGGCTGCTGGAGGCAGAGAAGAAGTAGACAGATGACGCTATCGAACGGGTAGAGTAGAGCGATGGCAGAGGTTCTGGGAGAGGCAACGGTCGACGCGCGAGCACTGTATTCGAAGATCTCGTGGCGGCTGATTCCCTACATGTTTTTGCTGTATATCGCGGCTTACCTGGATCGCGTGAATGTGGGCTTTGCGGCGATGGATATGCAGCGGGACCTGCACTTCAGCAACACAGTGTATGGGACTGGCGCCGGCATATTTTTTCTTGGGTATGCGTTGTGCGATCTGCCAAGCAGCCTGATTCTGCGATGGGTGGGGACGCGAGTCTGGATTGCACGGATCATGATTTCGTGGGGGATCGTTTCGGCCTGCATGGTCTGGGTGCGGTCGTCGGAGTCATTTTATGTTTTGAGGTTTTTGCTTGGCGTGGCTGAAGCGGGATTCGTTCCCGGGATGCTGCTTTATCTGACGTTCTGGTTCCCTTCTCATGAACGAGCACGCGCGGTTGCTAAATTTATGACGGCGACTTCGCTGGCCGGGGTGGTTGGCGGGCCGCTGTCGAGCGCCCTGCTGAGACTGGATGGTGTGGGCGGGTTGAGCGGATGGCAGTGGTTGTTTTTATTTGAAGGCGTGCCGACGGTGTTGCTTGGGTTTTCGGTGCTGTTTGTGTTGAAGGATGGGCCGGAGGCGGCTGGATGGTTGTCACCGGAAGAGCGGGCGTGGCTGAAGAACGATTTGCAGCGAGATCAAATGCTGTATGGGGCCGCGGAACACCATCGTCTGCTCGATGCTTTCAAGCTGCCTGCGGTGTGGGTGTTGTCCGGGGTGTACATCATCATCCAGATTGGGGTGTATATCGTCAATTTGTGGATGCCGCTTATTCTTAGCGGGCTGGCGCGGGGTGGCGGCAGCGGCGACTCGAGCTTGATTGCGCGATATTCTACGGTGCCCTATCTGATGGCGGCGATATTTACCGTGGTCGTCGGCTGGAGCTCGGATCGAACGAATGAGAGGCGAGGGCATCTTGCGGGGTGCATGGTACTGGCAGCGGCGGGATTTGCGTGGGCGGCGCGGGCGCAGAGCATTCCGGTGGCGCTGTGCGCGATGACGCTGGTGGCGATTGGGCTTTGGAGCACGATGGGGCCGTTCTGGGCTTTGACGACACGGATGATTGGCGGGGCGGCAGCGGCGGGCGGTGTCGCGATTATTACGACGATAGGTGGTTTTGGTGGGTTTCTGGGCCCGTACGTGACGGGGCGGTTGCGGGATGCGACGCATAGCTTCGCGGGTGGGCTGTATCTGATAAGCGGGTTAGCTTTGGGGGCAGCGGCGTTGAGTGTAGTGGCACGCAGTCACCCCCCAAAAACTTAGATACCTAAACCAACTGCTGACTATGACTCCGCTGGAGCTCAGCGTAACGTGATTCGTTGAGAAGAAAGGTATAGTCACCACGGCGTTTATGGATGATCCGATAGCCAGCGCGATAGAGTCTTATAATTGTCTTCAGGGTGGCACCGGGTTTTAGCCAGTCATGGAATTCTACGCACACCTGGCGAACTGGAATATGTTCGTCCAGAAGTCGGTCGACGATGTCGTACTCAAAGCCCTCAATATCCATTTTGAGTAAATCGATGGAGGAATCTCCGTTCCTGTTCATGATCGTCGGGAGGTCATAGCATTCGAAGGTGATCTTTTCGATGCCATCCTGAACGACAGAGTACGATCCTTCCTCAGCATCTTTTGGCAGGGAAAACTCGATTGAACCTGCATGTGCTGCGAGACCGACAGGAAAAAATTCGAGGTTCACGCCGTCGCTCCTGGCAATTGTGGCGATGCCAGTTGGAGAGGGGTCGAACACCAGAACAGGCTGCCGCATCATCTTCGCCAACTCCAACTCAAAGCTGATACCGTGCCCCACGCCTGCACAGTAGGCTGATCGTGGTGGAGGATTAACATTGATTACCCAGCCACTGTGCTCATCACCAACCCACTTGATGTCCGGAGAGGAGGAGCAGAAAAGCTGATCGACGGCGATGCGCGCCTTACCTCGAAGCCAACTCACAAATGCCATCGTTTTATCTTAAACTCTGTAAGCGGTGGCTCCTAGAGGATTAATGCTTACCCGACTCAGCAAATTTCACCGAGACGGGATTGCAGACGAAGGACGACTCGTGTTTGACGCTGCTGAACATGATTTACAAGCTTCATTGATGTTAGGCACAGAGGTTGGTAATCTAGCCATGAGTAAAAAACGGCATCACGGTAGGATTTTCCTACTTAATTCTTTAGATATTGAGGCTTCTATGCCAACTGCGACCTTAGAAAGTTCTACCAATACTCAATCGCTCGACTACAAAGTGGCGGACATTTCGCTTGCGGATTTTGGCCGCAAGGAGATTGACATCGCCGAACAGGAGATGCCTGGGCTGATGGCAATCCGCAACAAGTATGCCGCAGGCAAGCCGCTGGCCGGGGTTCGCGTGACGGGTTCGCTGCATATGACGATCCAGACGGCAGTGCTGATTGAGACGATGGTTGCTCTGGGCGCGGACGTTCGCTGGGCAAGCTGCAATATCTTCTCGACACAGGATCATGCGGCGGCTGCAATTGCGGCGGCGGGCGTGCCGGTGTTTGCGTGGAAGGGCGAGACGCTTGAGGAATATTGGTGGTGCACGAACCAGGCGCTGAGCTTCCCTGGCGGCAAGGGGCCGCAGCTGGTGATCGATGACGGCGGCGATGTGACGCTGCTGATTCATAAGGGCGTGGAGTTGGAGAAGGGCGACAAGTGGGTGGATTCGCCTTCGGGATCGCATGAGGAAGAGGTCATCAAGAACCTGCTGAAGCAGGTTTACAAAGAGACTCCGACGCGCTGGGAGAATGTTGCCAAGGAGTGGCGCGGCGTGAGCGAAGAGACTACCACTGGCGTGCACCGGCTTTATCAGATGCTCGAAAAGGGCCAGTTGCTGGTGCCGGCGATCAATGTGAACGACTCGGTGACGAAGTCGAAGTTCGACAACCTGTACGGCTGCCGTGAGTCGCTGGTGGACGGAATCAAGCGCGCGACGGACGTGATGGTTGCGGGCAAGGTGGCTGTGGTCTGCGGTTATGGTGACGTGGGCAAGGGCTCGGCGGCTTCGCTGCGTGGGCTCGGCGCGCGGGTGATGGTGACTGAGATTGACCCGATCAATGCGCTGCAGGCTGCGATGGAAGGCTACCAGGTGACGACCCTCGAGGAGACGCTTGGGATCGGCGATATCTATGTAACCTGCACAGGGAACGTTGACATCATCACGGTGGAGCACATGAAGCTGATGAAGGACCAGGCGATCGTGTGCAACATCGGCCACTTCGATAACGAGATCCAGATGGAGCCGCTGAATGCGCTGCAAGGCGTGAAGAAGCTGAACATCAAGCCGCAGGTGGACAAGTACACGTTCGAGAGCGGAAACAGCATCTTCATTCTGGCCGAGGGCCGCTGGTGAACCTGGGTTGCGCTACCGGGCATCCGAGCTTCGTGATGTCGAACAGCTTTGCGAACCAGACGCTGGCGCAGCTCGATCTCTGGAAGAACAAGGATACGTACAAGGTTGGCATCTACATTCTGCCGAAGAAGCTGGATGAAGAAGTCGCGCGGCTGCATCTTGAGAAGATCGGCGTGAAGCTGACGACTCTTTCGAAGAAGCAGGCGGATTACCTTGGCGTGTCGGTGGAAGGACCTTACAAGGCAGAGCACTATCGTTACTAAACTTTTCGTGGACTAAGAAGAATGGCCGCCGGGGATGATTTCCGGCGGCCATTCTTCGTTAAGTGAGTTGCATGTAAAGCGAGCAAGAGGATTGGCTAGTTGGTGGCGGTGGGGAGTTCAAAGTCGTCGGCGGTGATGACCTGCAGACCGGATGTGGAGACGACTTGCTGGTCGATGAGAATGACAGTGTGAGCGGAGCCGGAGGTGTATGTGGCCTGCGGACCAGCGTAGATGGCGATGGTCGTGCTGACGGGAATGGTTCCGGTGGGCACCATTACGATGCTGTAGGTGCCATTAGGAATGTTGAGGTAGCCGGTGTTGACGCCGAAGGCGATGCCCGTGAGAAGCGGAGCGACTGCGGTAAGCTTCTGGCCTGCAGGAATGAGATAGACATCGACCGCGTTGATTCGCGTTGCCTGATCGATGAAGCGGAGAGCAATCTGGCCGGTGGGGGCAGCCTGGCTCTGATCTGTGAGGGTGAGTTGCTGGAGGCTGGAGGCTGCGTTTCCGATGAGGACGGTGTACTGGGTGGACGCGGTGAAGGTCGCCCTGGAGGAGGAGAGGACCTGCTTGGTTCCGGCCATATCAGCATTGATCGTGTAGACGCCGGGATTGAGTTGAATGTACGAAGTGACGGTGCCAAAGCCGAGATTGTAGGCCAGGGGATTGGTTCCCTGGTAGATGTCGAGGCCGGGCGAGTCGGAAGAGGCCGCGATGATGCGAACCTGCGACTCGGGTACGGAGCTAACAATCGCCTGACAACCCGTGAGGGTCATGGTTCCGAGAGCTGCAAGCAGCAACGGCACGAACCGGGAGGTAGAGCGATCGGATTGAATGAGTCTTGAGAGCATAGACCGTCAGCTCGCGAAGAGCAATGCACTGAGCACCAAAGATGCCTCAACTCTAAATGAATTCAATGCAGTAAGCGATGACGGAACCGAGTCTATCAATGGCTAATTTGTGGGAGAAGTTCTATGCACTGAACGGGACACGGCCAATCCCCGGAGAGAGACGCCGCGTCTTTTACCCATGGCTCAAGCCGTTCGTTCGCAGCTACTTCTTGGGATGGCTGGCGATGATCTTGTCCTTAATTTTGTCGTAGGTGGCCTGGGGGAGGATGCCGCGAGTGACGAGCTGGTTCTTCGCCGTGTAAGGGACGGCCGTCGATAATGCGCTTGGAGTAGGCGTCGCCGATGCCGGGAAAGGCTTTGAGCTGGTCGGCCGTGGCTGTGTTGATATCGAGCAGAGCAGCCGCGGGCGCCGCAGACGGCTTCGGAGCTTGAGCGACGCTAAAGACGGGCACGATGGCGAAGAAGAGCGCAATGGCGAAGAACTTGCGACGAAGATTGAGCATTCAATAACTCCTTGTATAAGGATGTGGGCCTTACTGCGGAAGGGTACGGAAGTGTGTGCTCGCCGTCAATGAACAAGTTGCATTGAGGGCATGAGGTTTCGGGCCGGTTGACTTACGAAAGCTTGAAAGCTACTCTAGAGAAGAGATGAGTATGCTGCACCATCGTCACGGGCACCACCATCATCACGCGGAGAGCGTGTTGGCGGCATTGTCCGGTGTGGCGAAGTAACAGGACGCTTACTCAGGATTTCGAAAGGCCCGCTAACGCGCATACCGCGAGCGGGCCTTTTTCCGTGCGTAGAAGAATTGAGAGGATGAAGATGGGAGAGATGATGACGATTGATTTTGCGAAGATGGATGGCCTGGTTCCTGGCATCGTCCAGGATGCGAAGACGGGCGAGATGCTGATGCTCGGCTTCTTGAATGAATTGAGCTATGCGAAGACGCTCGAGACGGGATTTGTGACATTCTGGAGCCGGACCCGGCAGAAGCTATGGATGAAGGGTGAGACCAGCGGCAATCGCCTGCGAGTGATTGAGGCTTCCACCGATTGTGATAACGACGCCCTGCTGTTCAAGGTTGAGGTTGAGGGCGATGGCCTGGTGTGCCACGAGGGGACAGTTAGCTGCTTCACGAAGAACATTGCTATGGAGGCAAAGTGAGCGAGACAAATAAGCTTAAGCTGGGGATTCCGAAGGGCAGCCTGCAGGATGCGACGATTGCGCTGTTTGAACGGGCGGGTTGGAGGATCTTCGCAAATGGGCGAAGCTATTTTCCTTCAATCGACGATCCCGAGATTGAATGTATGCTGGTGCGCGCGCAGGAGATGGCGAGATATGTCGAGCACGGAGCGCTGGATGCTGGGTTGACTGGTAATGACTGGGTGCTGGAAAACCAGCATGAGGTTGAATATGTGACGAGCCTGACGTACTCCAAGCAGAGCCGGCAAAAGGTGAAGTGGGTGCTTGCTGTGCCTGAGGACTCTCCATTTCAGAAGCCTGAGGATTTGGCCGGCAAGATTATCGCTACGGAATTGGTTGAGTTCACGAAGCGGTATTTCGCGGGGAAGAATATTCCGGTTACGGTTGAGTTCAGCTGGGGCGCGACCGAGGTCAAACCACCGACACTGGCTGACGCGATTGTTGAGGTTACAGAGACGGGATCGTCGTTGCGCGCCAACCGGCTGCGGATTATCGAGACCCTGATGGAGAGCGAGACGCAGTTGATCGCTAATAAGACCGCTTACAAGGACGATTGGAAGCGGAAAAAGATCGACAATATCTCGCTGATGCTGAACGCTGCGATTGCGGCGCAGGGACGGGTCGGGTTGATGCTGAATGCGCGGAAGGCGGATCTGCAGAAAGTGATCGGTGTTCTTCCTGCGCTGAATTCGCCGACGGTGTCGCAGTTGAGTGATGCCGATTGGATGGCGCTGAATACGATTCTGGATGAAGCTCTGGTGCGAGAGGTGATTCCGAAGCTGAAGGCCGCGGGCGCTACCGGGATTGTGGAGTATCCGCTGAGCAAGGTTGTAATTTAGGAGTCCTGCGCGATGAAGCTGGTAAGAACCTTCGGGCGGAGCAAGGCCGCGGCTATGAGATTGATCGAGACGCTGGAGCAGCGTGATGCGACGAACATCGCGCGCGTTGAGCCAGTCGTGCGCCGCATTCTTACGGACGTTCGCAAGAGCGGAGACCGGGCTTTAGAAAAGTATGCAGCTCAGTTTGACGGGCTAAGCAAGGGACGGGCGCTGCTTGTTTCACGGGAAGAGATGAAAGCCTCGTGGGATGCTACTGCTCCCAAGCTGCAGGCAGCGATGATGGTAGCGCGTGGCAACATCCTGGCATTTGCTGAAGCGCAAATGCCACAGGAGTGGATGGACTCGCCGATGACGGGCGTGACGACAGGGCAAATCGTGCGAGCGCTGGATAGCGTGGGTTGCTATGTGCCGGGAGGGCGCTATCCTCTGCCTTCGACGTTGCTGATGACGGTGACTCCTGCGCAGGTGGCCGGCGTGGGGCGGATCGTGGTCTGCTCCCCGAAACCAGCAAAAGAGACGATGGCGGCAGCGTGGCTGGCTGGTGTTACCGAGTTCTATCGAATTGGCGGAGCGCAGGCCATTGCGGCGATGGCGTATGGGACAGCGACGATAGGACGCGTCGATAAGATCGTTGGGCCGGGAAATCTGTACGTCACGGCGGCGAAGATGCTGGTTTCGAGTGAGTGCGGGATCGATATGCCGGCAGGACCCAGCGAGATTGTTGTGACCAGCGAGACTGGAGATGCCACTGGGATTGCTGCGGATTTGGTTGCACAGGCTGAACACGATCCCGAGACCCTGGCTGTCCTGATAACCAGCAACGAAACGCTGGCTCAAGATGTCGCGGCCGAAGTGAAGACCCAGGCAAAAGGAAATACCATCGCGAAGCAATCGCTGGGAGCGCAGGGCTGCATATTTGTAACTTCTACGGTTCGCGAGGCGCAGGAGTTGACGAACCGACTGGCACCGGAGCACCTGACCGTAGACAAAGCGAGCGATTTGGCTTGGGTCCGCAATGCAGGGTCGGTGTTTGTTGGTGATTATTCTCCGCAGTCGATGGGAGACTACGTATCCGGACCAAACCATGTGCTACCAACAGGGCGCGTAGGGCGGATGCGAGGCGGATTGAGCGTGATGGATTTCGTAAAGGTAATTACGGTACAGCAATATACCCGCAAGGGTTTGCGGCAGATGGGTCCGCACACGATTGCGTTGGCTGAGGCTGAAGGCTTGACGGGACACGCGGAGAGCGTGCGAGCGAGAATGAAACTATTGTGACTAAAACCGCTACAAATTCGAGTACAGTGAAGCCACGCAAGGCAGTTCTGGAGATGCCGGAGTATCATCCGCCTTTGGCAAAGAGGACGGCGCTGCGTCTGGATTTCAACGAGAACACCTTCGGCTCGTCCCCGCGGGTGATCGAGAGATTGCACTCTGCGACAGCGGAGGATTTGACCAAATATCCGGAACGGGAGCCGGTTGAGCAGATCGTTGCCAAGCGTTTTGGCTTGCAAACACCACAGGTACTTTTGACCAACGGCGTCGATGAGGCGATCCACCTCATGTGTTGCACGTTCCTCGATGCGGAGGATGAGGCGCTGATCGCGACTCCGTCGTTCTTCATGTATGACGTGAACATTCAGATGATGACGCCGCACCTGAAGAAGGTCCAGGCGGATGCGACGATGGAGTTCCCTCATGAGCGCTTCATGGCGGCAATCACGGAGCGCACAAAGTTGATTATTGTGGCTTCTCCGAACAACCCGACTGGTGCTGTCGTCAGTAGAGAGAATCTGCTTGCGATTGCTGCAGCCGCTCCGCACGCTGTTCTGATGGTCGATGAGGCTTACTATCACTTTGACGGTGCGACGGTGATGGGTGATTTGGCAGCGGTGCCGAACCTGATCGTAGCGCGTACCTTTTCGAAGGCGTACGGGCTCGCGAACCTTCGAGTTGGCATGCTGGCCGGCAATGCGGAGCTGCTGAAATATGTGCGGAAGGTTAGCTCTCCCTATAACGTTAACGGTGTGGCGCTGAATGCCCTGTCCGCCGCGATTGAAGATGAGGCTTATTTGGCCTGGTATGTCGAGCAGGTGCGAGTCGGGCGTCATCGGATGATGGCTGGCCTGGACGAACTGGGTGTTCCATATTTTCCCACTGCGGCAAATTTCGTACTGATGAAGATTGGACCTAAGCATAGCGAGTTGGTGGCTGCGATGCGCACTCGCGGCGTGCTGCTTCGGGACAGGTCGACCGATCCGGGGTGTGATGGATTTGTGCGAATCACGATCGGGCTTGAGGGGCACGTGACGCGCGGGCTGGAAGCGTTGAAGATTTCGCTGGATGAGATTTGTTGGGATGGATCTCCGAGCAAACCAATCGGCGGTGGCACGAGGGAGTCTGAGTAATGGCCAAGAACGTGAGAGCGGCGACGATTAAACGCAATACAACTGAGACACAGATTGCGCTGAGGCTGGTTATTGACGGGCAGGGCGTTTACAAGGTTTCGACGGGGATTCGGTTCTTTGACCACATGCTGGAGTTGTTTACCCGGCATGGCGGATTTGATCTGACGTTGAAGTGTACTGGCGATCTGGACGTCGATCAGCATCACACAGTCGAGGATGTTGGAATTGCACTGGGCGAGGCATTTGGCAAGGCTTTGGGCGATAAGAAGGGGATTATGCGCGCGGGATACTTTGTGATGCCGATGGATGAGACGCTGGCCGTGGCTGCAGTGGATTTGAGCGGGCGGGTTGCTTATGTCGTCGATGACAAAGTCAAAGTGCGGTTGGTCGGGGATTTTCAAAGTGAGCTGCTGGCGGATTTCTTTGATGGGTTTGCTCGCGGAGCGAAGGCGAATGTCCATGTGAAGACGATGTATGGGCGCAGCAACCATCACAAGATTGAGGCTATCTTCAAGGCGTTTGCTCGTGCGTTGCGGGGGGCTTGCTCGCGGGATGAGAGGATGCGGGAGATGCTGCCGAGTACGAAGGGGCTGCTGTGAATGAGCCCCCGCCTTGGCGCAGTAGAGTCTTCAGCATAAGCGTTGCTCTCGCGGTGCTTAACCCGATCTATTTCTTGATTGCGATCAACATGGCTAACCGATTCTCGGACAAAGTTTGGGGTAACTTCATCGTTGTCGGTGTTTTAATAGGGCTTCTTTCGCTTGCATGCGCGGTAGTTGGACAAGGCCGCACACGGTGGATCTTGATTTTAGTTACATGCGTAGAATCCATTTTCTGGTGGTTCATGGCAATAGGCCTATGATTACGGTCATCGATTACAGGGCTGGAAATCTTACCAGTGTCGTGAAGGCGCTGAATTATTTGGGTTCGGAGACTCTGGTGACACAGGATCCTGGTGTAGTGCTGACGGCGGAGAAGGTGGTGCTGCCTGGGGTGGGTCACTTTCAGGCTACGCAGCTGTTGAGCGACCTTGGGCTTACAGATGCTGTGCGGGAGAGTGTGGCGCGGGGGGCTTGGTTCCTGGGGATTTGTGTTGGGCTGCAGTGGTTGTTTGAGGGGTCTACTGAGGCCGAGGGGACGAAGGGGCTGGGGGAGTTTGCGGGGATGTGTGAGCGCTTCCCTGCTGTTTATGGTGGGGCGGAGCTGAAGTCTCCGCATGTGGGGTGGAACTCGCTGGAGGGAGTGAGAGCGGATTCGCGACTGCTGCGCGGGGTGAAGGATGGCGGGTTTGTGTATTACACGCATTCGTGGAGGGCTCCGGTTGTGGAGGCTACTGCGGCAGTGTCTGAGTATGGAGGGCCGTTTACGGCGGTTGTGGAGCGGGAGAATGTGATGGGTGTGCAGTTTCACCCGGAGAAGTCGAGCGCAGTTGGGCTTCAGGTACTGAGGAACTTCGTGGAGCTATAGATATGCCATTTATGTATGAGCTGAAGGTTGCGGCAAGCGAGCCGTCTTATACGTTTGTCCAGCGGCTGGTTCCGGTTGGGTCGCTGGTGGGAACAGGCGATGCGGTTTGTACAGTGACGGATGGAGCGATGGAGTTCCATGTGCGGGCGCCGAGGCAGGGACTGCTGGTGGAGTGGTTTGTGGAGCATGGCGCGGTGATTGAGGATGGGGATTCGCTGGCTCGGATTGTGTGTGAGAGCGATGAGGTTGAGGTTCCTGCGGTTGAGCCTGTGAGGTTGGGATAGATGCTGACGAAGCGGGTGATTGCTTGCCTGGATGTGCGCGATGGACGCGTGGTGAAGGGCGTGCAATTCGTGGACATTGTGGATGCTGGCGATCCGGCGGAGCTGGCGCATCGACATGCGGCGGCGGGAGCGGATGAGATCGTGCTGCTGGATATTACGGCGACGCATGAAGGGCGAGGAACGCTGCTGGAGACGGTGAAGCGGACGGCTGCGGAGCTGTTTGTGCCGTTTACGGTTGGAGGCGGGATTCGGAGTGCGGAGGAAGCTGCTGCGGTGTTCGATGCGGGAGCGGATAAGGTGAGCATCAACTCATCCGCGATTGCGAGGCCGGAGCTGATTGGGGAGATTGGTGGAAGCTTTGGCGCTCAAGCGGTAATTGTGGCTATTGACGCTCGGCGCGGAGGTGCGGGCGTTGAGGATGCTGAGGTGTTTGTCAGTGGTGGTCGAAAGGCTACGGGAAAGCGAGTTCTGGATTGGGCTCGCGAGGTGGAGGCGCGTGGAGCGGGGGAGATTCTGCTGACCTCGATGGATACAGATGGAATGCGATCTGGGTTCGATTGCGAGCTGACTGCGATGGTGAGCTCGGCGGTGCAGATTCCGGTGATTGCTTCTGGTGGAGCTGGAAGCGCGGCGCATTTTGTTGAGGTTTTTGGTAAGGGCAAGGCCGATGCTGCGCTTGCGGCCAGCATTTTTCATTTTGGAGTGATGGACTCGCGGGAGTTGAAGGCGGAGTTGCAGCTTGCTGGGGTTTCTGTGCGGCTGCCGTGTTAATGACACGACCGCGGATCTGCGCGGAATGTGCGGATAAAGAACAGACAACGGCTGCGTTACGCTTCTATGGCTCCGGAGTAGACGGCCATTCCGGCTACGGCGTCTACGCCCATGGCGTCTAGCGCATCGATTTCGGATTGCTGCCTGATGCCTCCGGCTACGATTAATTGTTTTGCGGTGCAGGCTCGCAGGATGGCGGCTACTTCGATGGGGAAGCCCTGCATGGTGCCTTCGGTATCGACGTGGGTGTAGAGGAAGGCGGCGCAGTAGTCTTCGAGCCAGGTGATGGCTTCTTCGGGGGTGAGGTCTACGGAGTCCTTCCAGCCTTTTACGGCGACTCTTCCGGCCTTGGTGTCGACGCTGAAGACCAGGACTTCTTCGCCGAGTGAAGTCTTTAGGTCTTCGGCGAACTCGAGATAGATGAGCTTGTGACGACGGATGTGGTCGGGGCCGGCTGGGCGGAAGAGGCTGGAGCCGTAGATGACTCGCTTCGCACCGGCTTCAAGGAGGAGCTTGCCGTCTTCGGCGGTCTTGAGGCCGCCGCCAACCTGACACGGGAGACGTTTGCAGATCATCTCAATGAGGGAGCGGTTGTCGCCACGGCGCATGGCGGCGTCGAGGTCGATGAGCTGGACCAGAGGGTACTTTGCGAAGCGCTCGATCCAGTATTCGAAGTCGTCGAAGGCGAGCTTCAACTTTTCGCCTTGCACGAGTTGGACGATTTGTCCGCCCATTAGATCGATTGACGGGATTAGCATACTTTTTCCTTACATGTCGTGACGGTACGAACGAAATACAGGGATCCTTCACTTCGTTCAGGATGACGGCATTAGAAAACGGGTGAGCCTAGCTGAAGCCCAGGGTTGGGTGCGGGATGTAGGGCTCCTCAAGGGCTGTTATCTCTTCGGGGGTTAGTTTGACCGAGAGAGCGGCTACGGCGTCGGTGAGGTGGTTGGGTTTTGTGGCTCCGATGATGGGCGAAGTGATGACGGGCTTCGAGAGCATCCAGGCGAGGGCCAGGGTTGCCATGGGCGTGTTGCGCTTTGCCGCGATCTCGGCGAGGCGGTCGACTACTTTTTTGTCTGCGTCTTCGGTTTTGGTGTAGATGGCCTTGGCGAACTGGTCGGTCTCGGTGCGTTTTGTGGTCTCGGAGTTCCAGGGCCGGGTGAGACGGCCGCGGGCTAGAGGGCTCCACGGGATGACGCCGATGTTCTCGGCTTTGCAGAGGCCCATCATCTCGCGCTCCTCTTCACGGTAGAGGAGGTTGTAGTGGTTCTGCATGGAGATGAAGCGGGTCCAGCCGTGGAGGTCGGCTACGTAAAGCGCCTTGGCAAACTGCCAGGCGTACATGGAGGAGGCTCCGATGTAGCGGACTTTGCCGGCCTTGATTACGTCGTGGAGGGCTTCGAGGGTCTCTTCGATGGGGGTCTCATAGTCCCAGCGGTGGATCTGGTAGAGGTCGACGTAGTCGGTGCCAAGGCGCTTAAGGCTCTGATCGAGTTCGAAGAAGATTTCTTTGCGGGAGAGGCCCTTGCCGTTGGGGCCGTCGCGCATGACGCCGTTGAGCTTGGTGGCGATGACGGTATCTTCGCGTTTGGCGTTGGCTTTGAGGAAGCGGCCGAGGAACTCTTCGCTGGAGCCGGTGGAGTAGACGTTGGCGGTGTCGAAGAAGTTGATGCCGAGGTCGAGGGCCTGCTTGAAGAAGGGCTGACTGTCGGCTTCGTTGAGTGCCCAGGGGTGGCTGCCGGGACGGAGTGGGCCAGCGGGTGGGACACCGTAGGTCATGCAGCCGAGACAGATGCGGGAGACTTTGAGGCCGGTTTTGCCGAGATTGACGTAGTCCATTCTGATTCCCTTCTCCTTCGTTTCCAGGGGGGTACCCCCCCTATGTAGCGTTCCGTAAATCTTTTATTATCAATAATCTATCGAGCAAGTTGCCACGCAAAATATTGATAATAAATGGGTTAAGTGTCAAAATCGTCTTTCTAAAGGAGTTAGGCCGGATTCTGAGCTTGTTCCTGCGATCCCACCTATGGGCTCTCCCTTTTCTTATCCCCCTATTTTAAGTATAGCTGCTGGAGACGGAAAACATGCCACTCGGATGTCCTTGATTTGAAGGTGGTTAGGTGGCTTTGGGGCTTGACAGGGGATTTTTCTGGTGTTTTTTGGGGTCTCGGGGTCTATCTCTTTGATAATAATGGGCGGATGCTTCGGATGTGCTGGCTGGGTGGAAAATGTAGCCCCAAGGCTCGAGTCGTGGGGTGAGGCAAAATGCAGGTCCTTCGACTCCGCTGCGCTCCGCTCAGGATGACATTTCTATACAAATCCCTGCGCAAGAGCCTGTACAAATCCATCACTTACGAGGGTGCTGAAAAAGTCTTGCTTGTCCTGAAATATTCCCTCAGCGGCTGAAGCCGCATTGCACCGATTGAGCTTGCGGCGCGGCTGAAGCCGCGCCCTTTCAAAACGATGATTTTTTCAGCACCCTCTGAAGCCAGAGGGCACCGATTGAGCTTATGGTGCCCATTCTGCTTCGCTCAGGGCAGGCTCTGAAGCCGCACCTCCCTTCAAAACGGCGGCTTCCTGGTTACTGGCCTGGGTCGGCGGCGTCGGCCATGGCGTAGTAGCCTTTGCGGGCCTGGACTTTCTGGCCTTGCTGGCAGGTGATGTTGAGGGTGCGGAAGGTTCCATCGACTTTGGGGTTGGTGGGGGTGTAGCTGGCGAGGTATTGGGTGCGTAGCTCGTCCTGAATCTGCTGGAAGGCTTCCTCGAGTTTTTTGCCGTTGTTGCCTACGTTGATGACGCGGCCTCCGGTGTCGGTGGCGAGGCGCTCCATGTCGCGGTCGCCGGAGAAGGTCATCCCATAGCCGCCGTAGAAGCCGCGGTCGGCGATGAGGATGACGTAGACGATGGCGTTGGCTTTCTGGGCGGCCTCGGTGGCGGTCTTCAGGTTTTCCTGCGAGCCCTGATCGCCGCCATCGGTGAGGAGGACGAGGATCTTGCGACCTGCCTCCTGATGGAGCTTGTCGTGGGCGGCGAGGTAGACGGCGTCGAAGAGGAGGGTTCCGCGGGCGGTGCCGTTGCCGGTGATGGAGCCGGTGCCGGCGCCGGTGTTGATGACGGCGGAGTCGATGGAGCGCTTAATCTCGCGGGGGCTGTTGGTGTAGTCGGCGAGGAGGTTGACGTTGATGTCGAAGGAGATGAGGAAGGCTTCGTCCTTGGGGGTGAGGACGTCTTTGAGGAACTCGGCGCCGGACTGCTGCTCAAGGGGAAGGACGTTCATCTGGCTGCCGGAGGTATCGAGGAGGATGCCGATGGTGAGGGGGAGATTTTTCTCCTGGGTGAAGTTCTTGACCTTCTGGAGCTCCTTGTTTTCGAGGATGCTGCAGTCGTCCTTGTGGAGATTGGTGATGAAGCCGTTCTTATCGCGGACGGAGAAGTAGACGTTGACGAGGTTGACGTTGACTTTGAGGGTCTGGGTGTCGCCGATGTCGACGGGCTGGGGCTCGGCTTTGCTGGCGGGGGGCGGGCCGGTGGGGGATGGGGCCTCCTGCGCGTGGAGGACGGGGGACAGGCTGAGTGCGAGGAGAGCAGGAGCGAGGCAGAGAGAGCGCATACTGCATTAGACGACAAAGTTGGGACGGAGTTTAGGGAAAAATCCAGTGCGAAGACGGGCGAGGCGCAACGGCTGGGGGTTGAGGTGCGTCCAAGAGGCAACAGGTGCAAAGGTGCCGTGACGTCGGGGGATGGCGGCGGGGATGTTGCGCTGTTAGTCTGTTAGCTGGTTGATCACTGTGGGCCTGGCGGGTTCGCTGAAAGAGTATGGGAGAGTTTGCGTGGTGAATAAGAGCTTGTTGGCAGGGGTTTTGACGTGCATGATGCTGGGACAGCCGGCGCAGGAGCTGGCGCAGCAGCAGGCAATCCCCGATGGTCCGAAGCCACAACAGCCGATTCCGGATGCTCCGAAGCCGCAGGCACTGCCGACGGATGCTATCGCACCGGGCAAAGGGACCACGCCGGAGTCGAATGGCGATTCTTCCTCGACCTCTGCGCCGGATGAGGGTTCGGCGCCGACGAAGCTGTCGGCCGCGGCTGCGCAGAAAGAAGACCAGGAGCAGCAGCCGGATGTGCCTCCCGCGGGGCAGGGGCCGGAGTTTGTGCTGCACGTGCGGACGAACTTTGTCGAGATTCCGTTTACGGTGAAGGACAACAAAGGCCAACTGGTGGCGGGGCTGACGCCGCGCGATATTCGGGTGTATGAGAACAACCTGCGGCAGCAGCTGGCGCTGTTTACGACGGACGCGTTTCCATTGTCCGTGGCGCTGGTGATCGACCAGAGCCTGGGCTTCGACAATATGGCGAAGGTGAACAACTCGCTGACGGCGTTGCAGGGGGCGTTTACGGCTTATGACGAGGTCGCGGTGTTTACGTACAACAACGGGCCGAAGATGGTGACGGATTTTACGGCTGGCCCGAGCGCGCGGCTGACACAGGCGCTGGACCGGTCGAAGACAACCGGGCGGGAGATGAGCTATATTCCCGGCGGTGGGCTGGGTTCGAACATCAACATCAACAATGGGGCCGACAGCTATACCGATCCGAATACGAACTCGACGCATGGGCGGAGCATTGTGGGGATCAACAATCCGCCGCGGGATGTGCATACGCTGAACGATGCGATTCTGGCGGCGGCTACTTCGCTGGCGAAGACTCCGTCGGGGCGGCGCAGGCTTGTGTATGTGATCAGCGATGGCAAAGAGTATGGGAGCACGGCGAAGTTCAGTGAAGTGGTGAAGTATCTGAACACCAATAAAATTGCGGTGTTTGGGACGCTGGTTGGCGACTCTTCGCTGCCGGTGGTTGGGTTTCTCGACCGGATGCATCTGCCGCTGATGATGCGGGATAACATTCTTCCGGCGTATGCGAATGCGACAGGTGGCAACTTCGATGGGGAGTTCCGGCAGGGCGGGATCGAGAAGAGCTTTGCGAAGATCGCCTCTGAAGTGCGCAACCAGTACACGATCGGCTACTACTCGCATGAGCCGTTTATCGATAGCAAGTACCGTCCGGTCGAGGTGAAGGTGCTGCGGCCGAACCTGCAGGTGCTGGCGAAGAAGGGTTACTGGCCGACGGCGCAGGAAGCGAAGCCTCCGGTGGTTACGCCGATGGCGCGGTAGCGGACCGAATATTCGATGGGGATGCTGGTGCATGTGAATGCGCTGCTGGCGCTGGCAGCGGCGGTGCTTTGGGGTGGTGGGGATTTTTCCGGCGGAATGAGCGTGAAGCGCGCAGGCGGCTCGATGGGGGCGGCGCTGCGGGTGATTCTGTTGAGCCATTCGGTGAGCCTGGTGGCTCTGGCGGGGATTGCGTGGGAGCGGGGGGATGCTTTTCCGCATGGGGCTCCACTGGTTTGGGGATTGGTGTCGGGGGTTACGGCGGGGGTTTCGCTGGCCTGCTTTTATGTGGCGCTGTCGCGGGGGGCTATGGGGGCCTCGGCTGCGCTGAGCGGGTTGCTGGCGGCGGCTATTCCGGCGGCGGTGTCGGCCTGGGTGGAGGGATCGCCGGGGGTGCTGCAGGTGGTGGGTTTTCTGGTGGCCGGGGTGGCGATCTGGTTGATTGCGGCAGGGGAGAATCCTGAGGCCAGCACGGCAGACAGAGGCACGATTTGGCTGGCGCTGGTGGGCGGAGTAGGGTTCGGGGTTTATTTTGTGGCGCTGCGGATGGCGGGGTCGGCGGGAGTGGTGTGGCCGCTGGCTACGGCGAGGATGGGGAGCGTGGCGGTAGCCTCGCTGCTGGTGGGTGGGATGGCTTTGCGGGGCGGGGCGGGCGGGGGAGTTCGGATTGGGCGTGTGATGGTGGGGTGGGCGATGGGGGCGGCGCTGCTGGATACTTCAGGGAACCTGCTGTTTATTGCGGCTACTCGGGCTGGGCGGCTGGATGTGGCGGCGGTGCTGGCTTCGCTCTACCCGGCTTCGACGATTTTGCTGGCGGCGTGGACGCTGCGGGAGCGGCCTACGCGGCGGCAGGGGTGGGGAATGGCGATGGCCGCGGCTGCAGTGGTGATGATTACGGGTTAGTGGTGAGGCAGCAACAACAACAAATGCAACAGCAGATCCCCTTCGGGGATGACAAACAAAAAAAACACGTCAAAGTAGCTAGAGCTTGATGGTGGTGGCGTCGACTGTGGGTGTCGGATATTTCAGCTTGAGGCTCTGCATGAGGTCGACGATGATGGCGGAGATGGCGACGTTGCGATACCACTTGTTGTCGGCGGGGATGACGAACCAGGGAGCGTGCTTGCGGCTGGTGGACGAGAGCACGTCGTTGTAGGCCTGCATGTAGCGCGGCCAGAACTGACGCTCGTGGATGTCAGCGTCGGAGAGCTTCCAGTGTTTTTTCTTGTCGTCGATGCGGGACTGGAGGCGGCGGGTCTGCTCGTCGCGGGAGATGTGGAGATAGAACTTGAGGACGAGGACGTTGTTGTCGGAGAGGAAGCTCTCGAACTCGTTGATGTCGTCGAGGCGCTGGTTGGCGATGTCGTTGGAGATGAGCTTGTGGACGCGCGGGGAGAGGACGTCTTCGTAGTGGGAGCGGTTGAAGATGCCTATCATGCCGCGCGGGGGGACCTGCTGATGGCAACGCCATAAGAAGTCGTGGCGGCCTTCGAGCGGAGTGGGGACTTTGAACTGGGCCACGTCGCATCCCTGGGGGTTGACGCCGGAGAAGATGTGGCTGATGGTGCCGTCTTTGCCTGCGGTGTCCATGCCCTGAAGGACGATGAGGAGGGCTTTGGACTGGGCGGCGTAGAAGACGTCCTGAAGATCGGCGAGCTGCTCGCGGTGTTTGGCGAGGATTGATTTGGCTGCGTCTTCGGATTTGAAGCCGCCGGTGTCCGAGCTCGATATTTTCGCCAGCCGCACCTTGGTGTGCGGCTTAATGAGATAGGGCGATTTGATCTTCATGAGGCAATGCCTGCCTGAATCAAAAAGAGGAGATTGATGCCTTGGGTTGGTGAGCCGGGCTTACTTGACTGATTCTTCAGGCTTGGGGGCGACGTTTTGAGCTTTGTCGACGGGCTTGCTGGCGTCGTCGGCGACTCCCTTGAGTCCGTCCCGGAAGCCCCTGTAGCCTTCGCCAAGGCCTTTGCCGAGCTCAGGAAGTTTTTTGCCGCCAAAGAAGATGATGACGATAATCGCGACGATCAGCAGATGCCACGGTTGAAAGATATCCATGTTTGCTCTCCCTGCAGCCGGACGCAGACAGCAGCGAAACCGGCACAACTATTGTCGCACAGGAGCGACCTGCCGGTAGATACGTTGGCGGAGGCGCGGCAGATGGGCGCTGAACGTTATATCTTGGTAAGTGAAGGAAATGCTGCCGCAGATGCTGTAGGCGTTGTGGAGAGGGATGTTGCGATTGAAGATGCATGGTGAAGTGAGGACAGGAAGAGCGCGGAAGATGAGCGCGGTGTTTGGAGTTCTGGCGGCAGGTTTTCTGATGGCAGGCGCGGCCGAGGTGCGGGCGCAGGGTACGGTGGCACCGGGGACACAACAGCCTCAGGTCCCAATCCCAATTGAGAAGACAAAGATTGCGGTGGCAGCTCCGGTGACTTACGACAACCACTATGAGCTTTATGGCTCGATCAACTTAATGAACTTCCAGGCTGGCCAGAACCTGCCGAAGCGAATGAACTTCGGCGGGGGTGAGTTTCTTTTTACCTACTGGCTGAACACCAAGACCCGGTTCCTTCGCAATCTTGGGCCTGGGGTGGAGTATCGCGGCGAAGCGGGGACGACGCCGGTCTTCGGGCAGGCTCAGGGATTTCCATATAACGTCAGCCGGCCACTGGTGTATATGAACATGGGCCTGGCGGGTGCGCAGTACCGCGGACCGAAGAACCAGTACGTTGCCATGAACTACCACGGCTACTTCGGCGTTTCGCATGGGACGTTCGACGCGACGCTGAAGGAGGGACAGCCGGGGCAGCCGACATGGTCTCAGGTGACGGGACTGTATACGAACCGGACGAAGCCGATTGCAGCGCTGGGTGGGAGCGTGGACTTCAATTTGTCGAAGAAGTGGGCGGTGCGGTTCTCGCCGGATCTTATCCTCGAGCACTTCGGGACGGAGACGCGGGAGTTCTTCGCTATTTCGGGCGGGGCGATTTACCGGTTCGGGAAGAAGTAAAAGCCGACCGCGGATTTGCGCGGATGCCACGGATGAAAGGCGATTTTAATAACCTTTCCTTCGTGGCATCTTTTGTTTTAATCCGCGGTCGATTGGCTTTTGCTTTTAGTAGTTGTTGCCTTGCTGGAGGAACTCCGGGGAGACGGGGTTTTCGTAGACCGAGTAGTCGCGGGTGACGACGGTGAGGCCGCTGGCAGAGACGAAGTAGTTTTTCTTGTCTTCGTTGGGGTCGTATCCGATGACGGTTCCGTCGGGGATGTGGACGTCGCGGTCGATGATGGCGTGGCGGATGCGGCAGTGACGGCCGATGTTGACGTGGGAGAAGACGACGGAGGAGTCAACGTCGGCGTAGGAGTTGACGCGCACGTCCTGCGAGAGGACGGAGTTGCGCACGACGGCTCCGGAGACGATAGAGCCGGCGCAGACGATGGAGTTGATGGCCATGCCGGTGCGGCCGGGCTCGCCGAAGACGAACTTGGCGGGCGGGTACTGGTAGGAGCGGGTGCGCATAGGCCAGGACTTGTCGTAGAGGTTGAAGGTGGGGGTGACGCCGGCGACGTCCATGTTGGCTTCGTAGTAGGCCTCGAGGGTGCCGACATCGCGCCAGTAGAGGGCTTTCTGCTTGTTCTCGTCAACGAAGTTGTAGGCGTTCATCCTGTAGCGGCCGAGGAGACGGGGAAGGATGTCGTGGCCGAAGTCGTGCTTGGAGTTGGGGTCTTCGGCGTCCTTGATGAGCTCGGGCAGGAGAATGTCGGTGTTGAAGAGGTAGATGCCCATGGAGACGTCGACCATGTCGGGGTTGAAGGGGGAGCGGATTTTGGTCTCTTTGGGTTTTTCCTCGAAGCCGATGACCTCGCCGTTGTGACCGACTTCGACGACACCGAAGGCGGAGACCTCGGAGGGTGAGATGGGCAGGGTGGCGATGGTAACGTCGGCACCGGAGTCGACGTGGCTTTCCATCATGAGGGCGTAGTTCATCTTGTAGATGTGGTCGCCGGAGAGGATGAGAACGTACCTGGGCTCTTCGGCGCCGATGGAGTAGATGTTCTGGTAGACGGCGTCGGCGGTTCCCTGATACCAGGATTTTGAGACGCGCTGCATGGGCGGAAGAATCTCGATGAACTCGCCTAGCTCGTTGGCGACGACGGGGCCCCAGCCCTCGCGGATGTGGCGGTTGAGGGAGAGCGCCTTGTACTGGGTGAGGATGTAGACGTGGCGGAGGTCGGAGTTGATGCAGTTGGAGAGGGTGATGTCGATGATGCGGTACTGGCCGGCGAAGGGGACGGCCGGCTTGGCGCGATCGCGGGTAAGGGGGAAGAGCCTCTCGCCGGCACCACCAGCGAGTAAAACGCCAAGCGTATCTCTCATAGGTCAAAGACTCCGGGACTGCGTTGGGCAGAAAGACGAACCATGTGACTCAGATGCACGAAGGTTCCCCGATGGAACGGAGAAACGCGAGTCTACCACGCAAGGATTAACTTTTGGGAGTCAGAAGCGCAGGAGAGACAGGCCCGGGTCACGAGCCTGCATTGATCGTAGATCGCTGACGGGGCGCTAGGCTTCCGGGGTTTCGGGAGCGGGCTCGTCAGTGAGACTGATGCGAAGCGACTTCAGGAAGGTGAGGTCGTTACGGGTGAACGGGCCGTCGGCGTCTTCGTCTTCTGCGACGGTTTCGGCCGATTCCGGGGTTTCAGCTTCAACCTCATTGAGGCCGATGGTGGCCTCGAGCATGAGGAGGACGTCGAAACCCTGTTCACGGATGTTTTTGACCACGCCCGCGATGTCCTCGGACTCCGAGACGGATTCGTGAATCGCTTCGCCAAGTTTCTGGATGAGGTTTTTTACCTTCTGATTCAATGCCACCTCCGGGATTGCCCTATGGTTCGAACATTCACCACGCATCGGGTATTCCCGGCCCAGTTGACCGGCGGGAACGGCATTGCGGGTACTTGATGCGTACCTAGTAACTCTTAAGAGAATACGCTTGGGGGTTCAGGGGTGCAATGAATTTCGCTTGTATATCAAACGAGGGGAGTTAGACGGTTTCGACGACTGTGTGGTGATCGGCCCAGGCGTTCTCGAGGCGGTGGGCGAGAAGCTCGACGGGCGGGGTTCGGCTGGAGTTCCAGGCTAAAAAGCCGAGTGATGCAGCGCAGAAACCGCAGATCATCCAAAGAATGCTCTTCATTGTGATGCCCCCTTTTGCGTCCAACTGCTGCAGGTGCCGGATGCTTTCTGCGGATAGGATGCATCAACTTTCTACATCGTTGCTGATGGTGCGCGGGGTTTCACGGGTTCGGCGGGAACGATACACTTGGCCTATGGATTCGGTTCGTTTTGGGCGAGTGCTGGGGATCGGGACGCGGCTGGCGGCAAAGATCGCGAAGGCTGCGATGGATGCGGCTACGGCTCCTAATCCTTCTGCTGCTGCTCCTTCTGCGACGACTAAGACGGACGGGGGTGGGGCTTCGGTTGCGGATTCGCGGGCGGGACTGGGCGACAGGGTGACACGCACAGCGGCTCAGGTGCAGCAGACCGGGCAGGGATTGAAGGAAGGCAGCAGGCGATTTGGGGCGGCGGTGGGAAAGCCACTGGTGAAGCTGTCGGGGGTGCTTTGGCTGGAGCTGACGGGGGTATTTTTTGGGCTGTTTGCGATGGCTGCGGGCGGGGCGGCGTGGCGGCTGCGCGGGGCGATGCATGCGACGGCCGTGAACCATGAGGATCATGTGCGGTTTCTGGCTGGGGCGTTGGTTGCGGTGGTGTTTGGGTATTTTTGCTTGAGCAGCTTTGTGAAGGCGAATCGCCGGAGCCGGCAGAGCTAGCGGGCGGCGGGTGCGGGTACACTTGAGCGGCATGTCCGACGAGCGAAAAACGAGTTCAGGGATTCCGGTGGAGGTTGTTTACCGGGCGGAGGACCTTGCGGGGTTCGATGCCGCGGCTGAGGTGGGGGAGCCGGGGAGGTTTCCGTTTACGCGTGGGATTCAGCCGACGATGTATCGCGGGCGGCTGTGGACGATGCGGCAGTATGCCGGGATGGGGGATGCGGAGGAGTCGAACCGGCGGTACAAGTATCTGCTGGCGCACGGGGCTGGAACAAAGAACAAAGGGGGGTTGAGCGTGGCGTTCGATCTGCCGACACAGATTGGGTATGACTCGGACGACCCGCTGGCGCTGGGTGAGGTAGGGAAGGTTGGGGTGGCGATCGATTCGATCGAGGATATGGAGCGGCTGTTTGAGGGGATTCGGCTGGATTCGATTTCGACCTCGATGACGATCAACGCTACGGCTTCGATTCTGCTGGCGCTTTATGTTGCGGTGGCGAAGCGGCAGGACGCCGATGTGAAGAAGCTGAACGGGACGATTCAGAATGACATTTTGAAGGAGTACATTGCGCGGGGGACGTATATCTATCCGGTGAGCCATGCGATGCGGCTGGTGACGGATATCTTTGCGTGGGCGGAGGAGGAGGTTCCGGAGTGGAATACGATTTCAATTTCGGGATACCACATGCGTGAGGCGGGGTCTACGGCAGTGCAGGAGGTTGCGTTTACGCTGGCTAATGGCATGACGTATGTGCAGGCCGCGATTGACGCGGGTTTAGATGTGGATGGGTTTGCGCCGCGGCTGAGTTTTTTCTTCAACTCGCATAACAATCTGCTGGAGGAGGTGGCGAAGTTTCGCGCGGCTCGGCGGATGTGGGCTCGGATTATGCGGGAACACTTTGGCGCGAAGAAAGAACGGAGCTGGATGCTGCGGTTTCATACGCAGACGGCGGGGTCGACGCTGACGGCGCAGCAGCCGGAGAACAATATTGTGAGGACGACGCTGCAGGCTCTGGCGGCGGTGCTCGGCGGGACGCAGAGCCTGCATACGAATGGGTTCGATGAGGCTCTGGCGCTGCCGACGGAACGGGCGGCGCGGATTGCGTTGCGGACGCAGCAGGTTCTGGCGCATGAGAGTGGAGTGGCGGAGACGGTGGATCCACTGGCGGGATCGTTCTATGTGGAGTCGCTGACGAATGAGGTTGAGCGCCGGGCGCAGGAGTATCTGGCGACCATTGCCGGGTTTGATAAGAGCGGGAAGTATGGGATGCTGGCGGCGATTGAGCGTGGGTATGTGCAGCGGGAGATTCAAAATGCAGCCTATGAGTATCAGCGGGCAGTGGATGACAAGGAAGCGATTGTGGTGGGGGTAAATGAATTTACGAGCGAAGATGTGGCGGTGCCGATTCAACGGATCGATGAAGCTCTGGAGGGGCGGCAGGTGGAACGATTGCGGGCTTTGCGTGCGCGGAGGGATGCTGATGTTCATGCGGCGGCGCTGCGTGGGGTGGAGGATGCGGCTCGGGGTGGGGAGAATCTGATGCCGCGGATTCTGCATGCGGTGGAGAGCTATGCGACGGTGGGGGAGATTGCGAATGTGTTGCGTGGGGTGTTTGGGGAGTACCGGGAGACAGTTACGGTTTAGAACCTAATGAGGTTCGCGCCGCTTCCATGCCGTGGGTTTTCATCTGCCGTGCAAAATGGCGAGCACGACTACTTCCTGCTCGCCAACTACAAAGTAGATGCAATAAGGGAAGCGCTTGAGAATTGATCGCCGCACTATCCCTGTGACGAGTGGGTAACTAAAGGTGTTTCCTCAATTCGATCCAAGGAAAGACCGATTTGCTCAAGCAGATCTTCGCCCAAACCCAGGCGCTGACTCTCGTACCAGAATCGCGCTTCCCTAACCTCTTCAGCCACCTCGGGCAAAAAATGAAGCGACCAATTCATGCTCGATTTCGGGCTTTTTGCAATACCTCATCCCAACTGAGCGTGGTTTGAGGGGAGTTCTTCAATTCGTTCGACCTCTGATCGAGCACTTCCCGGTGCCCTTCAGGTAAACCCAAAGAATCGGAGGCGGAATCCAGAGTCTCCCAGACATCTCCGATCAAGCGGAGGCGGTCTTCCGGTGAAAGCTCTTCGATCTCGGAACGGGTCGGGTAGTGCATAGGGAAAGGATATCTCACCCGTTCAGGCTTTCGGTGTCTGAGTAGCGAAACATTCGCTCCGGATACTTCGTCTGCTACAGCGGATGTCCGGTATTGGAAGGAGACAGCATGAGAACGAGCTGGTTTGGATTGGTTGTTCTGGGGGTTGTTGTGTTGTTACGTGGGGGTTTGGCGTCTGCGCAACAGGCTGAAATGGCGGCGATCGCTCCGGTTCCTGCGCAGCTGCTGAATGCGAAGACGGTGTTTGTCTCGAATGCCGGTGCGGACAGCGGGCTCTTCCCTCACCCGTTCAGCGGCGATCCGGATCGAGCTTACAACGAGTTTTACGCAAATATGGTGAGCTGGGGGCGGTATCAGATTGTCGCTTCGCCTGGGGAGGCGGACGTGGTGTTCGAGTTGCAGCTGATAGCACCGAATGGACCGTCGAATGCGGACAAGCAGAAGGGGGCTTCGGACCCATTGCCGATGCTTCGCCTGGGTGATGTACGACCGCCCGACGCATTATGTGCTTTGGGCACTGACGGAGTCGATTGCGCCGGCGGCTTTGCAGAAGACGCATGACCACAACTTCGATGAGGCGATTGCGAATCTGGTGCTGGACGCGGGGAGATTGACCAAATCGTTGCCAAGCGGAATGCATTGAGTGTCATGAAAGTGCGATTGGCGCGGGTGGTGGGGTTGTGTCTATGGGTGCTATCGTTTTAGAGGCGGCACTCGCGAAAAGACAGGAATCTTGCCATGGCAGAGACTACGACGGAACTACGGAAGACAGCATTGAATGCAGTACATCGGGCAGCGAAGGCCAAGATGGTGGACTTTGGCGGATGGGATATGCCGGTCGATTGCTGCGGGTTGATTGCCGAGCACATGGCGGTGAGGACCGCGGTGGGTATTTTTGATGTGTCGCACATGGGCGATATTCAGTTGCGCGGGCCGGGGTCGCTGGCGGCGGTGCAGAGGCTTTGCATGAACGATGCTTCGAAGCTGCAGGTGGGGCAGGCGCACTATTCGGCGATGCTGTATCCGAATGGGACGTTTGTGGATGACGTGGTGGTGCACAAGCTTTCGGATAACGACTACCTGATCGTGATTAATGCGGGGACGCGTGAGAAGGATGTGCAGTGGGTGCGGTCGCAGATTGGACACATGCCGGGTGTGCACGTGAACGACTTCAGCGACTACTACACGCAGCTAGCGATTCAAGGGCCACGGGCAGCAGAGACGCTGCAGAAGCTGACACCTGTGGATTTGGGCCCGATCAAGAATTACTGGTTTACGTGGGGGCAGGTTTGTGGGCTGCACAATGTGATGATCGCGCGGACGGGTTATACGGGCGAGGATGGGTTCGAGATTTATATCCCGTCGGACGAGCCAACGAGCGCGCGGGTGTGGCAGGAGGTGCTGGATGCCGGGGCGGAGTTCGGGATTCTGGCTTGCGGGCTGGGCGCGCGGAATACGCTGCGGCTGGAGGCCTCGATGGCGCTGTATGGGCATGAGATCTCGGACACGATCAATGTGTTTGAGGCTGGGCTGGGGCGGTACGCGAAGCTCGACAAAGGCGATTTTGTGGGGCGCGATGCGCTGGTGAAGATTCAGGAAGAGGGCGGTCCGAAGCGGAAGCTGGTTGGGCTCGAGATGATTGAGCGGGGGATCGGGCGGGATGGTTATCCGGTGTTTTCGCTTGATGGGAAGCGGATCGGCGAGATTACGAGCGGGTCGCCTTCACCGTTTTTGAAGAAGAATATTGCGATGGCTTATGTTCCGGTGGACTTTACTGCGCTGGACACGGAGGTTGCGGTGGAGATTCGCGGACAGATGGTGAAGGCCAAGGTCGTTCCGATGCCGTTCTATAAACGGCCGAAAAGAGCGAGCTAACCGCGAGCAATCTACAATAGAAGTACACCTATTCTGGAGAACAATTCATGGCTTACCCTGCAGGTTATCGCTACACGAAGGAACACGAGTGGATTCAGGTCGACGGCAATGTCGGCACGGTTGGAATTACGGATTACGCGCAGAACTCGCTGGGCGATATTGTGTTTGTGGACCTGCCGAAGGTGGGCGATTCGATCGAGTCGGGCAAGAGCTTCGGATCGGTGGAGTCAGTCAAGGCGGTGTCGGATTTGTTTGCGCCAGTTTCGGGCACAGTGACGGCGATCAATGAAGAGTTGAAGGACGCTCCGGAGAAGATTAATTCGGATGCGAATACGACCTGGATGTTGAAGGTTGAACTTTCCGACGCGAAGCAGGTGGATGGATTGCTGAGTGCGGCGGACTACGAAAAATTTATCAGCGAAGAGACCGGACACTAAAAAGATGCGCTATTTACCGAAGTCCCCTGCGGACCGCACGGAGATGCTCGCCGAGATAGGCGTTGCGTCGATTGACGATTTGTTTTCCACGATTCCTGCCGAGTACCGGCTGACGCGTGATTTGGATGTTCCGCGGCAGCATGGCGAGCAAGAGGTGATCGAGCATTTCAAGGCGTTTGCCGAGAAGAATGCGACTGGCTATGCGAGCTTTCTGGGCGCGGGGGCTTACCGGCATTATCGGCCAGTGCTCATTGATACGGTGGTATCGCGCGGCGAGTTTTTGACGAGTTACACACCCTACCAGCCGGAGATTGCGCAAGGGACGCTGCAGGCGCTGTTCGAGTTCCAGACGATGATCTGCGAGCTGACGGGGATGGAGATTGCGAATGCGTCGATGTATGACGGGTCGACGGGCGTGGCCGAGGCCGTGATGATGGCGGTGCGCGTGACTGGCCGCAATGGCGCGGTAGTGGCGAAGACGGTGCATCCGGAGTATCGCGAGGTGCTGGCGACGTATGCGCTGCATCAGGAGATTCCGGTGACGCTGGTAGAGAATGCGGCGAATGGCCGCGTGGATCTGGCCAAGCTGGATGCGGCGATTACGGATGACACGGCTTGTGTGCTGATACAGTCGCCGAATTTTTTCGGGACGATTGAGGATGTGGCTGCCATTGCAGAGATTGCGCACAAGAAAGGCGCGCTGCTGATTGTTGCGATTGCTGAGGCGGTGTCGCTGGGGATTGTGAAGCCTCCGAAAGAGGCCGACATTGTGGCGATGGAGGCGCAGGCGTTTGGCGTGCCGGTTGGTTTCGGTGGGCCTTACTGCGGCGTGATCGCGAGCAAGGAGAAGTTTCTGCGGCAGATGCCGGGACGGCTTGCAGGCGAGACGAAGGATATGAGCGGCAGGCGTGGATTTGTGCTGACACTGTCGACGCGCGAGCAGCATATTCGGCGTGAGAAGGCTACTTCGAATATCTGTACGAATCAGTCGCTGGTCGCGCTGATGGTGACTGTGTTTTTGACCGTTTACGGCAAGGGGCTGAAGGAGCTTGGGGAACAGAACCTGGCGAAGGCGCACTATGCTGCGCTGGCGCTGGGTAGAGAGTGGCAAGGTGCTGTTTGGCGGGGCTCCTCGGTTCAACGAGTTTGTTTTGGATTTGGGCAAGGATGCTGAGACGGTGAATGCTTCGCTGCTTGAGAAGAAGATTATTGGTGGGTTGCCGCTGGCAAAGTGGTATCCGGAGCTGGGCGCGGGCGCGAGTTTGTGGTGTGCGACGGAACTGAATACGAAGGCGCAGATCGATGCGGCTGCCGCAGCGATTGCAGGTAAGGCTTAGCGATGGATGTGTCGGCGGTTATCGGCGAGGAGTTGAAGGCGGTTGAGTTTGTTGAGGATTTTCTGCAACTGCGATTCGATGCTCCGCTATTTACGCTGTATGTCTGGCCGCATGTTTTGTTAGCGGATTTTTCTGTGGCGTATGGCGAGCCGGAGTATCGCAATGCGCTTTGTGCCCAGATTGGCGAAAGGTTGTGCAGGCTTCGCTGGAAGAGGGCGATGCGCTGACGATTGAGTTTGAGAATGGGACCGTGTTTGGTTTGTCGTTGCGGGGAAGAGGATCTCGATGCTCCGGAGGCTGGGAGTTATTCAGAGACTGGCGATGCAGGGGATGCGCAGGAGTTTTAGTGCAGTGGCTCTCGAAGAGAGAGCATACCCCAGGGGCTAAAGCCCCGATTCGGTAAGAGAGGCCCAAGGCTAAAGCCTTGGGTTACCTAGAAGCAGGAAGTTGTGAGGTTCGAATGGCTGATTCAAAGTTTGTAGGAACGCCGAAGAAGGCGACGACGCATGTTAATCAGAACGAGGATTTGATTTTTGAGAAGTCGTCGCCGGGGAAGAAGGCTTATCGGCTGAGTGAGCTGGATGTGCCGGCAGTGGATGCCGCTTCCCTGCTGGGCGATGCGGTGCGGACGGATCTGGGTGTGATGCCAGAGCTGAGCGAGATTGAGATTGTGCGGCACTTTACGCGGCTTTCGACGTGGAACTATGCGATCGACCTGGGGATGTTTCCGCTTGGTAGCTGCACGATGAAGTACAACGGCCGCGTGAATGAGCTGGTGGCGCGGCTGGAGGGTATTGCGGAGGCGCATCCTTATCAGCCGGAGTCTTTGTCGCAGGGCGTGCTTGAGATTATGAAGATGCTGAGCGATTGCCTGATCGATATCTGCGGCATGGATGCGATTACATTGCAGCCAGCGGCGGGTGCGCATGGCGAATTTACCGGCATTCTTCTTGCTCGGGCGTATCACGAGAGTCTTGGCAATGCCCGGAAGAAGGTGCTGATTCCGGATTCGGCGCATGGGACGAATCCGGCTACAGCCGCTGTCGTTGGGTATGAGGTGCAGAACCTGAAGTCGAATTCGGAGGGGATGGTCGATCTCGCGGAATTGGAGAAGCTGGTCGACGGAGATACCGCTGCGCTGATGCTGACGAATCCTTCGACCATTGGAGTGTTCGAGAGCGAGATTCATAAGATTGCGGACATCCTGCATGCGAAGGGCGCGCTGCTGTATATGGATGGCGCGAATATGAATGCTCTGGTGGGCAAGACGCGGCCTGGGGATTTCGGTGTGGACGTGATGCACCTGAATCTGCACAAGACGTTTTCTACTCCGCATGGCGGGGGTGGGCCGGGATCCGGGCCGGTGGCTTGCAAGAAGATCCTGGAGCCGTTTCTGCCTACTCCGGTGCTGGTTGAGCGCGGTGGAAAGCTGACGTTCGACTACGACCGCGCGCAGAGCGTGGGGCGGGTGCGGATGTTCTATGGAAATTTTGGGATGTTTGTGCGGGCTCTGGCTTACATTCTGGCGAATGGGCCGGATGGGTTGCGGCAGACGACCGAGGATGCCGTGCTGAATGCGAATTACATTCGCGCGAAGCTGCAGGATACTTTTGAGCTGCCTTATAAGGCTCCTTCGCTGCATGAGGTTGTGTTTTCGGATAAGCGGCAGGCGAAGAACGGCGTGAAGACGGGCGACATGGGGCAAGCGGCTGATCGACTATGGCTTCCATGCGTACACGGTGAGCTTCCCGATGGTGGTGCAGGGCGCGATGATGATTGAGCCGACGGAGAGCGAGAGCCGCGAGGAGCTTGATTTGCTGATCGATGCGCTGAAGCAGATTGCGCGGGAGGCGGAGGAGAATCCTGAGCTGGTGCAGACGGCTCCGCATACGACGCGGGTGCAGCGGCTGGATGAGACAACGGCGGCGCGGAGGCCTGTGCTGCGATGGAAGGCGCCGGCTGCTTCGACTCCGGTTACGGTCGATACGGCTGCGAAGGAGTGGTAGCGTGTCCGTTTTTTATGACCGTAAGGATGAGCTCGAAAAGCATGAGTTCATGATGGGCGAGGCGCGCGGGCGGCTGGCGGTGACGCTGGATGTTCTGACGGATGCGCTGGTGCTGGTGGGGCAGCATGGAGTGTACTGCACGAGCGCGCGAAACCCTAAGGTTCCGGCGCTCGATCTGCAGGCTGTGGTGGCGAATATTACGGGGGGCGAAGGATCTGGTTTCTTCCGTGATGGAGAAGCTGCGAGCAGAGAAGGAAGCGCGCGAAATCTACTGGGCTTTGATGGTTACATACTGATCGGTTGTGCCCCATTTGACGTGGAGCTCGGTGGTGGCTCCGTGGGTGTTTTCGAAGGTGATGGACATGTTTTCCTGTGAGGCGGGCATGGGCTTGGCGGTCATGGGGGTGCGGCCCAGATCGTTGCCTTCGGGGTAGGGGATGCCCCACTCGCCTGTCTTCTTGCTGACGATGAAGAGCCACTGGTCCTTGTTGGGGGAGGGTGAAGAGAGTATAGGTTCCGGCGGGGACGTCGAGGGGTGCCGATTTTGAGGTTGGTGGCGGGTGATGAGGGTGGTGGCGGGATTGGCTCCGGTGCGCCAGACTTCGCCGTAGGGGACGATGTCGGAGCCGATGGTGCGGCCTTTGAGGCGGGGGGAGTTGTAGTGGATGGTGATGGTTTTTCCGCTGAGGGTAGCTTCTGCGGTGGCGGGGGGGCTGGGGAGGGCCTTGTCGCCAGATTGGCCCATGGGCATGGCGTAAGTTGCTGTGGCTAGGAGGGTACAACAGGCGGCGGTGGCCAGGGAGCGGAGGAACATTGGGTGTCTCACTTTCTCTGTAGATGGTGGGTTTGGATGTTGACGTTTATGCCTGGGTTTGATGCTGAGGGCGCAAGGGCCGCGCTGTCAACCGGCTGGGATCATGCTAGGCTTAAAGGTACGCGCCCGTAGCTCAGCTGGATAGAGCGGCAGCCTCCGAAGCTGTAGGTCAGAAGTTCGAATCTTCTCGGGCGCACCATTTTTCTTCTCTTTTTTCTGAAAAATTTATGGGGTGGGTGAAGGGAGTTTTGAGGCCTTTTTCTTGCTGTTTTTGAGGGGGGGTGCGAGAAGCAGAGCGCTTTTTCGGATGGTTTTTTGTGGTGAAGTTGTGGTGGTTTTGTGGTGAAGTTGTGGTTTCTGGATGGTGGTTTTGGGAACCTAAATTTTTCACCTTTTTTGGAAATATTTCTGTGGAAATTCTCTCGTCGCAATTTTGAGCGATGCCAGGAGATCTGCGTCGAGTGAAGCACGCTGGAAGAATCTACTTTTCTGCCGGGTTGCGTTGGATGTAGATCGTCCGCCTGTTTGGAGGAAGCCAGGTTGTGTAAGAGACTGGCGCGAACGTCGATGGTTCGAGGCAATTGCGGGGGAATCAGGACCAGGACAAAGCGCGGATGCAGGTCAGGGAATAGAGTGCCGGACTCAAATCCACAGTTTGTGAGTGGGCCATCCGCTGTTGGTCGATAAGAACCGGGAGGATTTATGAGGCGAGGTTCGTTAGCATGTCCATAGAGCACAATCTGATGCCAGGCATCCCAGGTCCATCCCGCATCGATTGCTTCGGGGGCCACACCAGCGGCGACGACCTCGTCGACTGCCCTCAGGATTGCGCGATCTCCCGCAAACAGATCATGGGTCCCTGCGACTCCGAAGAATACAAAGACCAGCAGGACAACGACGCAGACGGGCGGTACGCGATTCCCCTCCCTCTCGCCAAAAAGCCGCATTAGAAGAGTGACGATCACCATGATCCATGGGATGAGATAACGGTCAAAGACCTTTGTAAGATGGACCGAAGACGCGGCCCGCGGCAATAGAAGGGCCATGTATGCCACCGCGAAGGGAATCAAGAGAGTCAGGGTTTGTGTCCATGTGAGAGTCCCAGGGAGTAACGCCCGACTCGATTCTGTGATGCGGCCTCGGTATGAGATCAACAATCCGCTGAGGGAGCCGAGCAACAGCACCAGCACGCTCAAGAGCAGCCAATTATGCAAGACGGTCGGCCCTCCGCCGAGCAGCGGGCCGGAGCGAAGGATTCCTTCCCTTGTTACGACATCGCCAATCCATGGCGGCAGATCGTCTTTCCAGAGCAACGCGCCGGTGACACATACGATGCATGCTGCGGCCGCGAGCAGAGAGAGACGACGAAGCGTGCGCAGGCGGGGCAGCCACGCCACAAGGATCGGAAGCGTAAACAGCAACGTATCGAGCGGAATAAAGATAAGACCCTCTACGAAGTGCTTGAAGGCGTCTATGTCCATAGTTCCACTTATCAGTTTCTCGGGAAGCGAATAGGGTTGCTGTTGAAACCATCTCAGGAACAGAAAGATACACAAGCCGCTCAGCAGCCAGAGCGATATTCCGATCACAAGAAAACGGCGTCGCCTGCGGAGCAGCCAAAATGCAGAGGGCACGATCACCAACGCGCCCAGCCAAGCGATCTGCCTTACCGTTCCGCCAAAGATGTTAAGAAGGGTGGAAACGCCGAGCCACAAGAGGGCGCTACGGTCACTGCCAGCGGCGAGGGCACGCTGACAAGCCGTAGATGCAGACAAAAATGCACAGGACGCCGGGAATATCGGTCATGAAGCTGACAGTCTCAGCCAAAAACTGTGGGCACAAGATGACGATCAATGTTCCGAAGGCAGCGTTCCTGGGCTCGATGCCGAAACGCAACAAAATACGATGAAGCAGGACGGCGGAGGCGATGGCGAGGAGGATGGTTGAAGCTCGCAGGACAAGAAAGGAGAACCCGAAGAGCTTGATGAACAGGGCGCCCCATACGATCTGCCAGCCGAGCATGGCGGTCGCCCAGCCGTTGTAGATGAAATGCCCTGTGTCTGCAAAGAGCTGAGCTGTTCTTGCATACGACAAGTCGTCGCTCGTCGGCATTTCTGCGACCGGGGTGAATCAGAACAACGGAGAGCAACAGAGCAGCACCGCAAAATATCGACCATTTCCAGCCGTTTTCCCTGGGTGCAACTTTTACGGTTGAGATCGTGTGCGAACATCAAATGCTTTGCCTCAAATTTGTGGCGGGACAGGAGTGGCAGCGTTGTGCAACTGACGAGTTCGGATTAGTTGTCGACAAATTGTTCAGCGAATAAACGATGGGCATAAGGGGTTTGACCGAGCGCACTGACTTCAGGGTATCGTATGCGAAGCAGATGCAGAGGCCACACGAGGGTCGCTCTTTTTTTCATGGTATACAGGGAATGAGGTGGATTAGCGGCAATGACAATCGCAAGCAAGATGCGACACTCAAAAGTTACCGGTTGGCTCGGTCGGGGATACGCTGGCTTCATCGAGTGAGGCACCGCGACGGAAAGCCCCTGCGCTACACGGTAGCACCCGGCCTCGAGTTTCAGATTCATCCGAAGGGGGAACTTGCTGAGTTTTTGTCGCTGGGACCGCTCTTCGAACGAACGGAGATGAAACAGGTTGCGAGTCTGCTAAAACCAGGCATGAAAGTCGTGGATGCCGGCGCAAATATCGGTCTCTACTCCCTGCTTGCGGCCAAGTGCATTGGCGAGGGCGGGCAGATCTGGGCGTTTGAGCCTTCGCAAACCACCCATCGTCTCTTTCTCGACAATCTCTCTCTCAATGGGGTGACGACGGTAGCTCCGCACAGGTTGGCGCTGAGCGATTTTCCGGGTGAGCTAACGTTGCGGTCCGAATCCGGGTTCGGCGATCTTTATCGGCATCTGGACTATGGCGGCAACGCTTCCACCGGCGACTTCGTCGAAAAGGTGCATGTCATGACGCTTGACGATTTCGCCGTTGCCCACAAGATCGATCAGATTGATTTCCTCAAGATCGACGTAGAGGGTGGAGAGTTTTGCCTGTTGAAGGGCTCGACGAGTCTTCTTTCTCGATCGCCCAATGTCATCATCATGTTTGAAAGCGAAGAGGATTGGTGTGAGAGAAGCGGGTGCAAGCCCGAAGACGCACATAATCTGCTGAAGGGTTTAGGATTCGGGTTGTATTCCTGGTCGAAGCCGCAAGAGCGATGGTCGGCGGATGAGAGCGAACTTAGCAAGAGCCGCACCGTCTGGGCAGCAAAGAGTCCGGCACTCTTTGGGATCACTTCCGGATGAGCCGGAATTGGGTTTGTTGCCCAAGGTTGAATTAGCGCATATTCAGTACGGTGGAGTCGGAGATCATTCCAGCGGGATTGATCTCCGGAGCACCGAGGGATTCAGCCATGGCAGACCCGAGGCGGACGCTTTCTGCGATGCCCCGATCCTCGGGGTAGTAGTAGCAGGTGTCGGCGATCTGAAGGCCTTCGATGGGTGTCTGCACGGGCAGTATCTTCGCGGCGAATCCGGGGTCGCAGATGGGCTGGCCGTAGCGCAGACGAGCTACCTTCGTAGCAATGATGTGATCCCTTGTAACCGTGGGATTAATGCGCTGAAGGCAGTTGAAGGCTTCGGCGATCAGATCCTCGTCAGACCAGGAAAACTTCTTGTTTGTGACCGGCATGTAGTACGGCACATACACGATGGTCTGGTCGGCAACCTTTCTAAGATTTGAAAACTCGATGACTCCCGGGATATCTATGTCCGGCTCAGAGACGTTGATCCAGAAATATGGGCTCAGTGAGCGTGACAGCTTGAAGATGACGCAAATGACACCAATGTTGTGGATCGCGTTGTAGCGTAGCTTCCAGTCGGGGGGGAGATCGGGTGCGATGGCCGAGACCATAGGAGTTGGGATTGTACAGATAACGGCGTCGGCAGGGTAATGTCCGGTTGCGGTCAGGACTCCAGTGACCCGCCATCCTGGGTTGTGATCTGCTGAACCGGGCTGCCGAGATGAATCTTTCCCCCGTGAGACTGTATGGCATCCATGAGAGCATTCACCAGAGTAATGGAGCCGCCTTCGAGGTACCCGAGCTTTTCCTTGAAGATACTTTCGCGTGAACGACCGATGCGGCGGATGCGAACCCATATCCATGCGGCGGATATGCTATCTGCGTATTCGTAGAATTTGTGGTGGAGAAGCGGCTTCCAGAACCGGTCATAAATGGAGGTGCCGCACCAACGGATAATCCAGCTTTTGGCAGATTCGTTTTCGATCGCCGGCCAGCTATTGCGCCGAACGCAGATGAAGGCGAATAGTCCGTAGCGCAGTTTATCGAAGAGGCTCAGAGTCGGGAGTCGGAGAAGCGAGAGCGGGTCTCCCCCATGGGTGAAGTTTATTCTCATTGAAAAAGCCCATGGTGGTGGTGCGCCACTGCAGTTTGTCCGCGATTCCAAGCTCTTCCAAAAGGGAGAACGTGGGCAGATCGAGGCGACACACAAAGTGGTAAAACCGCTCGATTGAAACACCGTCAAAGTCGAAATGGCCGGCCATTCCTCCAGGTTCGGGTGCGGCCTCAATCAGATCTACGTCGTGGCCGTTCTTTGAAGCTCGATAGGCAGCAGCAAGGCCCATTGCGCCCGCTCCGATTACAACAACTCGGGACATTCCGTAACCCTCTTCGACTTTCTAAGGATGTCATTGTTCGAACCAAGGCGAATCAGGAAGAAATCTGCGCTAACTTGAGTGAGTTTACACCGACAACAAGAAAGGACAGCGAGAGGAGCAAGGGACGATAGTACATGAGGGGGAAACGAGAAGCGGCTCCGGAGATGCCCGAAGCCGCTTCTGGTTTGGATGGAGCTGTCTAGAAGAAGAGTTTTGCGGCGAACTGCATCTGACGTGAGCCGTAGAGGCTGTTGTTGGTGCCTGAGGTTACGCCAAAGGCCGAGAGGCCGGTTCCGCTGTAGGGAGAGATGCAGCCCTGGAAGGTGGCGCCGGGTGCGGGTGTGGTGGCGTTGCACTTGAGCGATCCGGAGGTGGCGCCACTGGCAAGAAACTGCGAGAAGGTTCCGTTGACTCCAGTGATGATCTGGTGATTGAGGAGGTTGAAGGCGTCAGCGGAGAATTGCATGTAGATGTTTTCATGGATTGGGATGTTGTGGGCGACGCGGAAGTCAAAGTCGTTGTAGCCCGGCATGGGGAATGCTGTTGCGGCCAATCTGCGGCGGGCGGCCGGTGGTGGGAGCGCCGGAGCTTGAGCTCATAGCGCCACCGTAGATGTTGCCGTCGGCTCCGTAGCTGGTGCCAGTACCGGAGTAGACGGTACCGCTCATGCCAAGGAAGATGGGCTCGCCGCCGGAGGCGATGAAGCCGCCGGAGAAGAGGAAGCCATTGACGATCTGATTGACCCACTTGTTGCCTTCGAAGATTCTCGGCTGGTAGACGAAGCTGAGGGCGAAGCGGTTGCGGATGTCGGTGTCGGACGGGCCGTTGTCGCGACGCGGGTTGTTGGGGTCGAGCGGGGTATCGCCGCCGTAGAAGGTGCCGTTCGTTCCCTGGACCTGGCCGGTATCGGTGGCGCGTGCCCAGGTGTAGTTGGCGAGCACTTCGAGACCGTTCGAGAAAGGACGGCGGACGGTCATGGCGAGCGAGTTGTACCAGGTGTTCGCCGCGCTGAAGCCGGTGTTGAGCGAGGTGATAGCCGCGTTGCGGCGGTCCGATTGCAGATAGACCGGCACGGTGATCTGGCTGGTGATGTTGTTGTTGGCATCCTGAATGTTGTAGGTGGCTATGCCGTGGGGGGTCTGGCCGATGAGGTTGGCATCGAGGAAGATCGGCAGGCGGAGAGCGCGAGTGCCTACGTAGCCAACCGAGAGCGACATCTTGCCGGGCAGGGCCTGCTCGATACCGAAATCAGCTTCGTGGGCCAGAGGCGGAACGAAGTTGGGGTCGAGTCCATGGAAGCTCTGCGAGCCGAGGATGGGGGGACCATTCACACCGGGCGCGGTGCCTCCGGAGGGAATAAGAGCTCCCGAGAGCGGCGGGCCGGTGACCGGGAATGGAACGAAAGGATACTGGAGACTGTTGCTGGCGCTAGGAACGGTTGTGCAACGGTTGGGATTCTTTGCGCCAGGAGGAGTTGGCCCGACACTGGATTCGCAGCCGGAGTAGTTGTAGTTGACCTGGACGACGCCATTTTCCACGCGCATCGCGTAGTAGGTCGATCCCTGGTTGAGGGCGGAGAACATGCCATATCCGCCGCGGACCACCGTGCCTGCATAAGGCGACCAGCTGAAGCCTATGCGAGGCTGGACGCGGTCGAGGACGTTCTTGATGGTCTGGCTGTACTGGGTGGAGATGGGCGGAAAGTTGTTATTGATGAGGCCTGGAGCGGGGGTGAGCTGGACGTCATAGCGGACGCCAGCGGTAATCAGCAGGTTGGGCCTGATCTTCCAGGAGTCTTCGGCGAAGGCGTCGAACATCTTCATCCAGAAGTCGTCTTTGCCTTCCGTGGTGGGCGTGGTGTTGACCTTGTCGATGGTCTGGACGAAGGTGTTGTAGTGATAACCGGCGTAGGGGTCGGTGTCACCCGGGCTGCCCTACGAAGGCATCCTGTATCCAGTCCTGGAAGTTGAGCGTGCTGGTGGAGTCGCCGTAGCTGTAGACGCCGCCGCCCTGGAAGAGGTTGATCATGACCTCGTGGACGAGATTGACGTCGCCACCGAACTTGAATGAGTGGCGGCCTTTGGTAGTGGAGAAGACATCGGTGAACTGGATGCGATGCTCGTCGGGTTCGGCGATGCGGGGCAGAGCATTAGGCATGCCGAAGGTGACGACACCGCTGGCGACGCTGGGACCGGGGGCATTGGCACCGGCAGTCTCGAGGTCACGACCATACTGGAAGTGGACCTGGTTGACGGAGGCCTTGAAAAGCTGAGTGGTGAGGCCAGCGACCAGGAAGCGCTCATGGTAGCTGGTGGGACCGTTGGTCGAGGGCGAGCTGTTGGAGAAGGTGTTCGCCGGGCTGTAGCCATAGGTCGAGTCGTAGTCGTCGAAGTTGTAGTCGACGAAGGCGTCGTTGCGGCTGTTGATATGCCAGTCAAGACGCGGGAAGAAGAGGTTCTGCTTCTGGAAGCGGGACGGGGGCGCATCGCCGACGGCGACATTGCCGACATTCAGAAGAAACTGGATCCCAGCCACGCATTGAGCGGCGGTGATACCTGTTGTGCCGGTGTATCCCGGAGTACCGACGACTGGACACTGGTTCGGGGTCACAGTGGTAGAGGCGTTGTAAGCTCCCGCGCCCGTAGTAGAGATTGTGTTCGTATTGGAGTAGAGAACGCGTCCGACTTTACGGAAGCCGTCGTAGGTGAAGAAGAAGAAGAGACGGTCCTTGATGATGGGTCCGCCGACTGAGCCGCCGAACTGGTGCTGCTGATGGACGGGCTGGGTGAGGAGGAACGAGTTTCCATTGTTGTGGAGGGCCTGGAACTTGTTGTAGGGATCGAGGGCGTTCAGATCCGGGTAGCGGAGGTAGTAGAAGGCATCGCCATGGAACTGGTTGGTGCCGGATTTGGTGATGGCGTTGACCTGACCACCGGCGGCCTGGCCGAACTCGACGGAGTAGTTGGAGGCCTGGGCCTGGAACTCCTTGATGGAGTCGATGGAGTAGACGTAGGGAGCACCAGAGGCGCGGCCACGGGCCTCGGAGAAGAGCATCTGGTTGTTGTTCGAACCGTCGACGTAGTTCTGGTTGTAGAGGCCGGAGATGCCGTGGAAGCTAACGAGGCCGGAGCCGCCGTCCGGGGTCACGTTTGGCGTATTGAGGACGAAGGCGCTCCAGTTGCGCGAGGCTACGGGCAGATTCGAGATGAGGGACTGGCCGATGGTCTGGGCGACTTCGGTCTTGTCGGTGTCGACGAGCGGGGACTCGCTGGTGACGATGACCTCAGTGGAGACGGAGGCGGGAGGGAGGGAGAGATCGATGGTGAGAATCTGGCCTACGGTGAGGAGGAGGTTCTTGCGGTCGACTTTGCCGAAGCCGCTTCCGCTGACCGTAATTTCATAGTGACCGGGGAGAAGGAAGTTGGCGTTGTAGGCACCATCGTTATTGGTGGTGAGGGTGCGGGAGACACCGGTGTCGGTATCGAGCACGACGACCGTAGCATTGGGTACGAATGCACCCGACTGGTCGGTGATGATGCCGACGATGTTGCCGTTACCTGAGGTCTGGGCCGGGGCGTAAAGGCCGGCTGTGAGGAAGAGAACTGCGACGGCAAACGAGAAGGCACGTCGGAAGAGATTTTGAAGTTTCATAGGGTACTGCCTCCTGAGAGAATCACCCGTGACCAGGGAAGTGTTGAATGAGAGCCTGACGTCGGGTTTCGGCTCAATGTGTCGGCCGCCGGACGTTCACAAACGGCCATAAGTTGAATTGTTGTAATACTTCAACAGTCAGGCTAAGGAGGGGGGCGTGTCAAGGGCCACTATTAATGGAGTGTTACAAGGCGTCGTTTTTCGACGTTTTTTGTTGCGGCGGAGACAATTTTGTGACGAATGGGAGGAGTTGCCCGGTAACGGAGAAGTGACGGCCCGGCAACCGCCGAAACAGATCCCCTTCGGGAATGACGCGCAAGAAATGGCGAGGGATTGCCCTACATGTCAGTGGAGTTTGGAGGGGATGACGGCGTACTGGATGAGGAGCTCGAAGGGGACGATTTTGAGGGTGTTCTCGTGGGTGGCTTCGAGGAGGATAGGGCAGGCAGCTCCGGCTTGCTGGACCTGAAGCCAGCGGGCGGCACAGACGCACCAGCGGTCTCCGGGTTTGAGGCCGGCGAAGCCGTACTGCGGCATGGGGGTGGAGAGGTCGTTGCCGAGGGCTTTGGAGGCGGCCAGGAACGGGGCGTCGACGATGCAGCAGATGGTGTGGACGCCGTGGTCGTCGGGGCCGGTGTTGCAGCAGCCGTCGCGGTAGAAGCCGGTCGTAGGGTTTTCCGGCTCGCAGCCACAGATCTCGAGGGGCTGGCCGAGGACGTTGCGGGCGGGGAATTTGATGGGTTCTGCGATGGGCATAGGCTATTCTAATCCGCTAAAAATATCGACCGCGGATTACACGGATAGCCGCGGATTAAGAATGATTGGATAAAAACGGATTCAAGGCGGCTGGGTCCGTGTTTGTCGTGTCTCTTTCGGCTAATCCGCGCTATCCGCGGTGGGTTTTACTTTGCGGCTAAGGCTAGCTGCTGCTGGTACTCCTCGTAGGGGCCTTTGTGGTCGGTGATGCGGAAGTCTGTGGGGCCGCCCTCGAAGTGCCAGATGCGGGTGCCGGCTTCTTCGATGAGGTCTTCGTCGTGGGTGACGAGGAAGACGGTGCCTTCGTATTTTTGAATGGCCTGATTGAGGGCGTTGATGCTCTCGAGGTCGAGGTGGTTGGTGGGTTCGTCGAAGACGAGGACGTTGGGCTTCTGCAGCATGATCTTGCAGAAGAGCAGGCGGGCGGCTTCGCCTCCGGAGAGAGCTTCGGTCTTTTTGAGGCCTTCTTCGCCGCGGAAGAGCATCTGGCCGAGGATGCCGCGGATGTCTTCCTTGGTGGCTTTGGGGTCGAAGGTGTGGAGCCACTCGGCTGCTGTGGTGCCTTTGGGGATGGAGGAGGTGTGGTCCTGGGCGAAGTAGCCGATCTGGACTTCGTGGCCCCACTTGACGGCGCCGGAGTCGATGGAGACGTCGGTCTCTTCCACGCCGGGGCCGTTGGCCAGGAGCGCTTTGAGGAGCGTGGTCTTGCCCTGGCCGTTGCGGCCGATGAGGACTACTTTTTCTCCGCGCTGGACGGAGGCGGAGAAGTTGTTGATGACATGCTCGGTTTTGCCGTTGGGCTGGGTGTAGGACTTGTTTACGCCTTCAAACTCGAGGACGTTCTTGCCGGAGGGGCGCTCCATCTTGAAGGCGATGAAGGGACGCGCGATGTTGGAGCGGGCTAGTTCGCTGGTAGCGAGGCGCTCTACTTCTTTTTTGCGGGAGTTGACTTGCGAGCTGCGAGTGCCGGCGGAGAAGCGAGCGATGAAGTCGTTGAGCTGGGCGATTTTCTTCTCGCGCTGCTCGTTCTGGCTTTCGATGCGGGTGCGGATGCTGGTCTTTTGCAGGACCATCTCGTCGTAGCCGCCGGTGTAGGTGATGATGGTCTCGTAGTCGATGTCGGCGATGTTGGTGCAGACGTTGTTGAGGAAGTGGCGGTCGTGGGAGATGGTGATGACGGTGCCGCTGTAGCGGGTGAGAAAGTCTTCGAGCCAGTGGATGGATTCGAGGTCGAGGTAGTTGGTGGGCTCGTCGAGGAGGAGAGCTTCGGGGTTGCCGAAGAGGGCCTGGGCGAGGAGGACGCGGACCTTCTGGCCGCCCTGGAGCTCGGACATTTTGCGCTCGTGTAGCTCGTCGGGGATGTCGAGGCCTTGCAGAAGGACGGCGGCGTTGGCTTCGGCTTCGTAGCCGTCTTCGTCGCCGACGATGCCTTCGAGCTCGCCGAGGCGGGAGCCGTCTTCGTCGGTCATCTCGGGCTTGGCGTAGATGACTTCGCGCTCTTCAAGGGCTGCCCAGAGGGATTTGTTGCCCATGATGACGGTGTCGATGACGCGGTAGGCGTCGAACTCGTACTGGTCCTGCTTGAGGACGCCGACTTTGCGGGGGCGGACAACGGAGCCCTTCTGGGCGTCGATTTCGCCGGTGAGGACCTTCATGAAGGTGGATTTGCCGGCTCCGTTGGGGCCGGTAAGGCCGTACCGGCGACCGGTCGTGAAGGTGACGGAGACGTCCTCGAAGAGGAGCTTCGAGCCATAGCGCATGGTGACATTGGAGACTGAGATCATGGAGTTGTTCCTATTTTAATAGTTTTGATGTTTCGGCGCGGTGAATGGCGCAAGTTACGGATTTTGCTTGCCAGGATCTGCCGAGGAGCTTCTGGTTCGGAGTCGGATGCCTCGGGGCTAAACAGGGCGCTGAAAAAATATGTTTGGCCGGGGAACATTCCCTCGGCGGCTAAAGCCGCATTGAATAGATTGACCTTGCGGCGCGGCTAAGCCGCGCCCTTTCAAAACGATGACTTTTCAGCACCTTCTAAAGCCCGCTTTTGTTTGCGCTCTGAGACGCCCGCGCTTTCCCTGGAGACGATGCGGGGATTCTTCGCTGCGCTCAGAATAATGACGACTTCATAACAATTGGAGGTTCAACTGAAGTTCCGCTCTGCGGCTGGTTGGCTGGCAGAGCGGAGCTTGTTTTTCGTGTGAGTTTATTGGCCGCGGCGGGCAGGGCCGGAGCGGCTGCCGCCGGAGCGATTGCCTGGGCGAGCACTGCGACCACCGGGGCCACGGCCACCGGAGCTGCGTCCGCCGGAGAAGCCTCCGCCACCGCTGCGACTGCGGGAGCCGCTCTTGTTGCCGCCGTAGTTTGCGTTCGGCGTTGACATCGGCGTGACGGGATCGTTGCCCTTCCAGGAACGAGTTTCAAGTTGCAGGATGTCCATCCCCGGAGCTGTTATGTCGAGGGGCTGGTTGCGAACTTCCTTCTCGAGGTTCTTATCGGCTTCGCGCCACTCGAACTTTATTTTGAGCTCGCGCTCGAGCTTGCGGGCGTCGTGCTTTTCCTGCGGCATGACGAAGGTGGTGGCTACTCCCTTTGCGCCTGCACGGCCGGTGCGGCCGATGCGATGGACGAAGTCGTCAGAGGCGTTGGGCAGGTCGTAGTTGACGACGTGGGCGATGTCCTGCACGTCGATGCCGCGCGCGGCGACGTCGGTGGCGACGAGAACGCGGTGCTTGCCGTTCTGGAAGCCCTTGAGGGCGGCGGTGCGCTGCGATTGCGAGCGGTCGCCGTGGATGACGTCAGCGTCGTGGCCGAGGCGCTCGAGTTTCTTGCTGATGCGATCGGCACCGTGCTTGGTGCGGGAGAAGACGAGGAAGGTTCCCTGCTCTTCGCGCAGCATCTGGTCGAGGAGACCGAGCTTCTGGTCCTGCATGACGGTGTAGACGCGGAGCTCGACGCGGTCGGAGGGCTTGGAGGTCTGGCCGATAGCGATGCGAACGGGGCTGCGAACGTAGTCGCGAACGATCTCCTGAATATTGGCGTCGAGAGTGGCGGAGTAGCACATGGTCTGACGGGTTTTGGGAACCGCGCCGACGATGCGGCGGATGGCGGGAAGGAAGCCCATGTCGAGCATGCGGTCGACCTCGTCGAGGACGAGCATTTCGACTGCGTTGATGTTAATCTCGCGGCGGCGGAGGAAGTCTTCGAGGCGTCCAGGCGTGGCGACGACGAGGCGCGGGCCGCGGTCGAGCTGGTCAAGCTGGTTATTTTCCGAAAGGCCACCACAGACGAGCACAGCGTCACTCTTCGAGCCGGGGACGAGCTTCCAATAAGCCTCGAGCACCTGCATGGCGAGCTCGCGCGTCGGCAGCAGGATAAGGGCGCGGATGGGACCACGTTTTCCCTTGGTGCTGGGGACCGAGTTGGCGTCCAGGCGCTGGATCATGGGGATGAGGAAGCTGAGGGTTTTGCCAGTACCGGTGGAGGCGGTGGCGAGGATGTCCGCGCCTTCGAGGGCGGGCGGGATGGCTTTGGCCTGGACCGGGGTGGGGGTGGAGAAGCCGGCGGCGGTGAGGCGGTTCTTCAGGGAGTCCGAGATGTTGAAGTCGGTGAAGCGGACGTCGCTGACGAGCGAGAGGCCGGAGGATTTCGCGGCTTCGTGCGCGGGCTGGGGAGGATTGGAGGGGCGGGTCTGATTCTGCTGATCGTTGTCCTGCGAGGTGTAATCCAAGGTTGCGGAGTTCAAAGTTTTTCCTGTCTGAGTGCCCTGTTTTTAGGGCGGTTTGCGAACGGCTAGGGATGCAGCGGGGCGCCGAAAGGCACCATGATTATCTTGGTCAGCATTGCTTGCCGTTAAACGAAGCGCTGCTGCTGCACGGCGAGACTCGTCCGATGACGAACCTCCAGCCAGAGCAACCAGCGCGGCTTCCAAAGGTTGGGGAAGGGATGCGGTGGGGAGAGGCGAATCGCAGTCTCTGGCCAGACTCTGAATTTCAAGGAAGAGTCTTTGCCTGCGGTGCCTGTACTCGATCTAATCAGAGTACAGAATAACTATAGCACAGGTAGGCTAGGCGTGGCCCTTTGGAGGGCATTAGTGGCAGGTTAGAAGCGTGGGCCGAGCCTTCAGAAGGTGCTGAAAAAGTCTTGCTTGTCCTGAAGTATTCCCTCAGCGGCTGAAGCCGCATTGAATAGATTGAGTAGCGTTGGCGCTGCTTCGATTCGTCCGCAAACGGACAGGCAAGTCCACGGCTGAACAGTGATGGGTTCGAAGTGGAAGGTTTGGTGCTTTCTTTCGATGGAGTTAGCTGCGGATAAGACTGGCAGGCGAAGTGCATGGATAGAAGCAAACCTTTTGAGGGAAATAAATAATGCAGACACTGATGCAGGATTTGCGGTTTTCTCTTCGGCAGATACGACGGTCGCCTGGGTTTATGGTCACGGCGGTGTTGACGCTGGCGCTGGGCGTGGGGGCGAATACTGCGATCTTTTCGCTGCTGGATCAGGCTCTGCTGCGGTCGTTGCCGGTGCGCGATCCGGGGCAACTGGTGGTGCTGAGCTCTACCGGCAAGGCCTGGGAGGGGCACTTGAGCGATAACGGCGCTGGGGCGGAGCAGTCGTTTTCGTATCCGATGTATCTGGATCTGCGGGACAAAAGCACGGTGTTCGAGGGGCTGATCGGAACTTCGCCGGCGCATGTGGGGATTGCGCGGAACGGCGTTTCGGATACGGCAAATGCGGAGATTGTGACGGGGAACTACTTCGGCGTGCTGGGCGTGAGAGCGGCGCAAGGGCGGCTGATGACCCAGGCCGACGATACGGTGCCGGGCGGGAATCCCGTGGTGGTGGTGAGCTTCAACTACTGGAAGACGCACCTGGGAGCGGATGCGAATGTGGTCGGGCAGACGCTTGCGATCAATGGGCAGCCGTTCCAGATTGTGGGCGTGGCAGCGCCGGAGTTTCAGAGCGCGGTGTGGGGACAGGTTCCGGATGTGTTTGTCCCGATGTCGATGCTGAATGTGGCGCGTCCGGGGCTGGGTGGACGGTTGCAGAACCATAAGGACCGGTGGATGAATATTGTTGGCCGGTTGAAGCCGGGGGTGACGCGGGAGCAGGCGCAGGTGGCGCTGGCTCCGCTGTGGCATGCGCTGCGCGCGGATGAGTTGAAGGCGCTGGGGACGCGGTCGAAGAGGTTTGTGGATGAGTTTCTGACGCGGAGCCAGTTGCAGGTGCTGCCGGGATCGAAGGGGCTCTCGTATAACCGGGGGAACCTGGAGAAGCCGCTGTATGCGGTGATGGGGATGGCGTTCCTGGTGCTGCTGATTGCGGCGGTGAATGTGGCGAGCCTGCTGCTGGTGCGGTCGGCGGCGCGGGTGCGGGAGTTTTCGCTGCGGTATGCGCTGGGGGCGAGCGGAAGGCGAGTGGTGCAGCAGCTTCTGCTGGAGGGTTTGCTGATCGGGATTGCCGGCGGGGCGGTGGGGTTGGCGATTGCTCCGGTGTGCGTGCGGGTGCTGGTGCACAGGATGGATCCGGATTCGGCGCTGGCGTTTTCGACTACGCTGGATTGGCGGCTGCTGGCGTTCAACTTTGCGGTGGCGCTGACGGTGAGCGTGGTGTTCAGCATGGTGCCGGCGATTCAGCTGCTGAAGCCGGATATCGTGAACTCGCTGAAGGAGCAGACGTCGACGGCTACGGGCGGGGCGCTGAGCTTTCGGCGAGTGGTGGTTTCGCTGCAGGTGGGGTTGAGCGTGTTGCTGCTGGCGGGAGCCGGGTTGTTTGTGCGGACGATGGAGAATCTGCGGCGGGTGGATACGGGTTTCAACACTTCTTACCTGGTAACGTTTCATATTAATCCGCAGCTATCTGGATATGCGGCGGAGAAGATTCCTGCGCTGCAGAAGCAGGTGCTGGAGACGATGGCAACACTGCCGGGTGTGCAGGCGGTGGGGGCGACGGACGATCAGGAGCTGGGGGATACCAATCACGGCATCAATATGACGGTGGATGGGTATACCGCGCCGGCGGATGAGGACTACGATGTGGAGGCTCCGCTGGTCGATACGGGGTACTTCCGTGCGCTGCAGGTGCCGATGGTAGCCGGACGGTCGTTCGGCGATGACGATGACCTGACTCATCCGCTGGTGGTGGTGGTGAATGAGACGTTTGTGAAGCACTATTTTGCGAGTCCGGCGTTGGCGATCGGGCGGAGAGTGGCGCACGGGGCGGGGAAGAATCTGGAGTACATGACGATCGTCGGGGTGGCGCGGGATACGAAGCATATGGACCTGCGCAGCCCGGCGCGACCGACGGCGTTTGCTCCGCTGCGGCAGCAGAAGAGCGTGGACCAGCTTTATGTGTATGTGCGGACGGCGACAGCTCCGGAGCAGGCGTTTGCGACGATCCGGCAGGCGATGCGACAGATCGATCCGGGGCTGGCGGTGGATGCGATGCGGACGATGCAGGACCAGATCGAGACGACGCTGACGAACGAGCGGATGATCGAGCTGCTGGCGGTGTCGTTCGGGCTGCTGGCTGCGCTGCTGGCAGGAGTGGGACTTTATGGTGTGCTGGCTTACTCGACGGCGCAGCGGACGCGGGAGATTGGGATTCGGATGGCGCTGGGGTCGACGCGGATGGGGGTGTCGCGGCTGGTGGTGATGGATGTGCTGAAGCTGGCGGGGGTTGGGGTGGTGGTGGCAATTCCCTGCTCGGTGTTGCTGGCGCGGCTGTTGCAGAGTCAGTTGTTTGGGGTTTCGTCGGCTGATCCGGTGACGCTGGGCACGGTGGTCGTGCTGATTTCGCTGGTGGCGCTGGTAGCGGCAGCGGTCCCTGCGCGGCGGGCGTCTTCGGTGGATCCGACTACGGCGCTGCGGACGGAGTGAGTTTGTATCAATGTGAAGGCGGCCCGCTGGTCTCCGGGGCCGCCTTATTTTTGCTGCGTCTTATCGGTTAGATGTGGCAGTGGACCATGCCGCGTTTTTCGAGATAGCGCTGGTGGTATTCCTCGGCCTTCCAGAAGGTGGTGTGAGGAACAACCTGGGTTGCGATGGGTTTGCGGTAAGAGCCGGAGGCGCTGAGCTCGGCGATTTTGGCTCGGGCCTGGGCGAACTGCTCGTTGGTAGTGGAGAAGATGACGCTGCGATACTGGGTACCCCAGTCCGGACCCTGGCGGTTGACCTGGGTGGGGTCGTGGAGGGTAAAGAAGGCATCCAGCAGGGCTTCGTAGGAGAGACGGGATGGATCGAATGTGACTTCGACGACTTCCGCATGGCCGGTGCGGTCAGTACAGACTTCCTTGTAGGTTGGGTGTTCGAGGGTGCCGCCTTCGTATCCAACGGCTGTGTCCAGAACACCTGAGATCTCTGCGAATCGGGCTTCTACACCCCAAAAACAACCTGCACCAAAAACTGCTTTTTCAATTGCCACTCTGTTGCTCCTTCACTGCACCTATTGGATGCGCCCGGGCTGTGAATGTCGTCAGCCGGAGGTTAATTGCGGGAGTATTTTGGGCGCGGGGTAGCAGGGGTGTCAATGGGGTTTACCAAACTTTTGTGGGAGAGTCATCCGGTTGCAACTTGCGGGCGGAAAATGATGAAAAGAGGCGCCTTCGGTCACTCAAGGAATCAAGTTGCCCATGCCCGCCGGGGGTATTCGGCGGGGGAGTTTTCCTGATGGCATGAGAGAGGCGGCTTCGAACAAAATGCGGGGATTCTTCGCTGCGCTCAGAATGACGACCTTCGAATTTTTGTGAATTTTTTCTTTGCCGGGGATTTGAGCTGGGCGAACTCCGGGGTCTTCTTTTTGGGGACGACTTTCTGGCCCTTGGCGGCACGGTTGAGAGCCGTAACTTCGCCTGGGGTCAGCTCGCGAAACTCGCCGGGGGGGACATCGAGGCGAAGTGCTCCGTAGCCGATGCGGCGGATCTTTTCGACGTGGTGGCCTATCTCTTCGAACATCTTGCGGATCTGGCGATTGCGGCCCTCGGTGAGGGTGAGCTCGAACCAGGGGTTGTCGCCGCCACGAACGGGCTCGACTTTGGCTGGCGAGGTAATGACGCGGTCGCGACGGCCGCTGCGGACCTCGTCGAGGCGGCCGCGGTCGATCATGATGCCGTGGCGGATTTGGTCGAGGCCGGAAGGGGTAGGGACGCCGCTGACTTTGACGAGGTAGGTTTTTTCGACGCCTGCGGCAGCTTTCGAGAGCGAGTTGGCCAGGTTGCCGTCGTTGGTCATGAGGAGGAGGCCCTCGCTGAGGTAGTCGAGACGGCCTACGGGATAGAGGCGGACCTGGTCGCCGTGGGGGCCGTGCTTCGGCTTCATCAGCTCCATGACGGTGGGGCGCTTTTCGGGGTCTTCGAGGGTGGTGACGTAGCCGCGGGGCTTGTTGAGCATGTAGTAGCGCTGCTGCTCGGGGCCTTTAAGGAGTTTGCCATCGACGCGGATGTGGTCGCGGGTGGCGTCGTGGCGGGTACCGAGGGTATTGACGACTTGTCCGTTGACCTGGACGCGGCCTTCGAGGATGATCTCTTCGGCTTTGCGGCGGCTGGCTATCCCGGCCTGCGCGAGGATTTTCTGGAGGCGGTCGCCTGAGGGTTCTTCCTGCGGATCGGATTTGGGGGTGGAGGGGGACTTTGGCATGATTTCTGACTTTCTGACTGCGGAGGTGCTCGTCGCGGTCGGGTGCTTCTGTTCTATTATCGCCTGTTTCGTGATGCAGGTGGGCACAGGAGGAGCGAATGCCCCGCCTGATGGCGATTAAATATGGAGCGTAACTCCGTGATGGGCGGAGATCTCGTGAATTTTTGGCATGTCGGAGGCGGGAAAGTAGGGGCTTATCGCTTCGAGGTAGTCCTCAAAGCCGCCGGGGGTGACGAAGACGAGGATGCGACCGTGTGATGTGCCGGAGTTGCGAAAGGTATGGGGGATTCCTCTTTTTGCAAAGGCCACTTCGCCGCGCGCCAGCGGGAACCACTCGCCTTCGCTGAAGATTTCGAAGTCGCCCTCGAGAGCAGTGAAGGTCTCGTCCTCTCTTGTGTGGGTGTGGGGTGGTGGGCCTCCGCCGGGAGCTACGTGCTGGATGAGGGTAGTCGAGGCGCCGCCGGATGTTGCGGCGTCGACGAGGATGTCGATGCGCTCGCCGAAGACTTCGAAGCTTTTGATGAAGGACATTGCTGCTCCGTGGTGAGGATGGGCTGCGAAAACACCTCAATCGTAACAATGAACAACAGAATTGCAGCATGGGAATTCGCTGCGGATTAGAGTTTGTTGGTGTCGATGGAGGAAGGAATCTGCATGCCTGGCGGGACAGGGAATGGCGGGGAGTCGCCCTCAGGGGTGGCTACGGTGTCGGGCTCGTTGTCTTCTGGTGAGTCAGGGGAGTCGCGTGGGTCGGGTGGAGGATCCAGATCGGAGTTTGCCATCAGCCCTCCTCTGGTTCTCGTTTCAAGTCGCTTTGGATCTGGGCATCGAGGGCGGGTGAGTCGGCGTCGCTTTCTGAGTTCACCTGATCGGTATCGTAGTTGGGCGGGAGGCCGGAGGTGCGACCGTCGACGATGGCTTCGTCGGCTACGGTCTCGCCGATTGCGTTGCTGTCGCCGTCGGCCTGGGGTTCGTCCTGGTCCTTTTCGGGTTCGACTTCGTCTGGGGTTTCGGGTGCGTGGTGGGGCATGGGAATCTCCTCCTGCTCGGCGAGCTCGCCGGCCATCTTCTCAAACTCTTCGATGCTGGGGAGCTCGTTGATGTCTTTGAGGCCGAAGCGGAGGAGGAAGTCCTTGGTGGTCTTGTAGAGGATGGGGCGGCCGATGACCTGTTTGCGGCCAGCGGTGGTGATGAGCTTGCGCGACATGAGGCTGCCGAGGACGCCGCCGGAGTCGACGCCGCGGATTTCGGTGATCTCGGGAGCGGTGACGGGCTGCTTGTAGGCGACGACGGCGAGGGTTTCGAGGGCCTGGAGGGAGAGCTTCAGCGGTGGCTTGAGGGATTTGACGAAGCCGCGGACGGCGTCGTGGTACTCGGGCTTGGTGGCGAAGCGGTAGCCGCCGGCAACCTCGCGAATCTCGAGGCCGCGGTCGGAGGAGGTGTAGTCGGCGATGAGCTGGTCGAGGATGGTGCGGAAGTAGTCGCGGAGGCGGCGCTCTCTTTCGCGGGCCAGCTTCTTTTCGTCTTTGTCGTCCGGCTGGGGAGTGGGGGCTTCGGTTCCCTGCTCTGCCGGTGCAGGCTCGAGTGCGGGCTCGAGGACGGCGGTTTCGACGGAGTCCGCCGAGCTCATCGCGGCGGTGGCTGCAGCGGCGCTGAGGCGTTCGGCGCGGAAGTGTGCGGCCTCTTCGATGGCGGCGTCGTGGAGATGCTGGCGGAGGGCTTCGGCGTGCCCGGATTCGGATTCGGAGGCGTGAGAGGCGGATTCGTCTTCGAGGGCTAGGGCCTGCTGGGCGGAGTCGAGGTGGTCGAGCTCGGCCTGGGCTTCGTGGCCGAGGAGGCCGGTGAGTTGAGCCAGAGTTACGGGTTCTTCGGAGGCGTAGATGACTGCTTCGATCTTTGCTTTAAGGCTCATAGTCTTGTTGGTGTACTTCTAAGCATACCAATGGTGAGTATGATTCTGGGGGCGGTAAAGGAGAGCTGAGGATGGTGACGCGAAGAGATTGGATGAAGCAAGTAGCCGGTGCGACTGCGTTTGCAGCGATGCCGGGATGGTCGCTTGGCGAGGGGCTTACCGGACCTTCTGTGGATAACGGGGGCTTTACCGGTGCGGGATCGTTGAAGGCGCACGCTGCGGCGCGGGGGCTGTTGACCGGGTGCGCGGTGAATGCGGGACTGTTTCGTGACGACGAGGGTTTTCGCAAGCTGCTCGCGGAACAGTACAGCATCGTGGTGCCGGAGAACTGCCTGAAGTGGAACATCCTGCGGCCTACGGCAGAGACTTACAACTTTACGGATGCGGACAGCCTGGTGGAGTTTGCCGAGGCGCATGGGATGAAGGTGCGAGGGCATAACTTTGTGTGGCATGAGGCAATACCTGGTTGGTTTGCGGGGACGGTGAATAAAGATAATGCGGAGAAGTTTCTGGTGGATCATATTCGCACCGTGGGTGGGAGGTACAAGGGGAAGATTCACTCGTGGGATGTGGTAAATGAAGCGATTCTGATCAAGGATGGCAGGCCGGATGGGCTGCGGAGCTCTTCGCCGTGGTTTGAGCTGCTGGGACCGGGGTATATCGATCTTGCGTTCCGGACCGCGCGGGAGGTGGACCCCAAGGCTCTGCTTACTTACAACGAATACGACATCGAACATGACACTGAAGACGAGAAGAAACGAGCAGCGACGCTGGCCTTGCTGCGCCGGATGAAGGCGGAGAAGGTGCCGCTGGATGCGCTGGGAATTCAGTCGCATATCAAGGCGACGAGTAAGGACGGCTTTGGAAAGGGGCTCCAGGAGTTGCGTGAGGGGGCGAAGGCTCTGGGGTTGCAGGTCTTTGTGACGGAGCTGGATGTGAATGACGACGCCGTGGAGACGGATGACGTGGGCGAGCGCGACAAGATCGTCGCAGGCGTGTACGGCGATTATCTGACGAAGGCACTGGAGGGGACGGAGATAAAGGCGGTGTTGACGTGGGGCGCGACGGATAAGAACTCCTGGCTGAATACCAGGAATATTCGCAAGGTGCATCCCGACAGGTTGCAGAGACCGCTGCCGTTCGATGCGGATTACAAGCCGACGGCGGCGTTCTTTGCGATGCGCGAGAGCTTCGACAAGGCGAAGAAGCGCTGAGGCGTCTTGGGAAAAAGAAAGAGCCGCCATGGACGGCGGCTCCTTCTTGGGTGCTGCTTCGGCTGGACTACTTCACGAAGTAATTGAAGACCCAGAAGAGACAGCCGGAGAGCAGCGCGGCGGCAGGGAGGGTGAAGACCCAGGCAGCGGCGATGCTGCGGAGGGTCGACATCTGGAGTCCGCTCTTGTTGGCCATCATCGTGCCGGCGATGCCGGAAGATAAGACGTGAGTTGTACTGACGGGAAGGCCAAGGTGATCGGCTCCCCAGATGGTGGCCATGGCGACGAGTTCGGCTGAAGCTCCCTGGGCGTAGGTGAGGTGGGTCTTGCCGATCTTCTCACCGACGGTGACGACGATGCGCTTCCAGCCAACCATGGTGCCGAGACCGAGAGCCAGAGCGACCGCGACCTTGACCCAGGTGGGAATGAAGCGGGTCGACTGGTCGAGATAGCCTTTGTAGTTGGCGATGATCTTCTTGTCGTCATCGCTCATCTTGGGGCCGGTTTTGCCGAGAAGGCGGAAGCTCTCGCTCGCAAGATACATCTGGTTGCGAACGTTAGCCTGCATCTCGGAGGGGACCTTACCAAGAGAACCATAGCGGGTGGCTTCATTGCGGATGTCGATGACCTGCTGCTGGAGGGCAAGCATCAGATTGGGCGTGTATTTCTTGGTGCTGACGAAGTTCTGGAGCTCGGCGTCGGCGTCCTGCAGAACAGTGCCGGGCTCGACGTAGTTGTTGAGCGCTCCGGCGACCTGGGTGGAGACGGCGGCGAAGGTCTGGACCTCTTTGGCTCCGACGGCATGGTTGAGGGCGTAGGCCGTGGGAACCGTGCCGACGAGGATGAGCATGATGAGGCCCATGCCCTTCTGTCCGTCATTGGAGCCGTGGGCGAAGCTGACGCCTCCACAGGTGAGAATGAGGAGAACGCGGATGTAGAAGGGTGGAGGCGCGGTACCTTTGGGAGCCTCATAGAGGCGCGGATCGCGGGCGACGAGCTTGAAGAGAAAGAAGACGAGAGCAGCGAGGGCGAACCCGATCAGCGGAGAGAACAGGAGCGCTTTGAAGACTTTCGTGACCTGTTCCCACTCGACGCCTGCGGTGCCGTTGTTGCCCTGCATGAGCTGGTTGGCGATGCCGACGCCGATGATGGAGCCGATCATGGTGTGGGAGCTTGAGGCCGGCAGACCCTTCCACCAGGTGGCGAGGTTCCAGAGGATGGCGGCGACGAGCAGGGCAAAGACCATCGAGAAACCGGAGCCTTTGCTGACCTTGAGGATGAGTTCGACCGGGAGCAGAGTAATGATCGAGAAGGCCACCGCGCCGGAGCTGGTGAGTACGCCGATGAAGTTCATGATGCCGGAGTAGACGACGGCGACGTGCGGCTCGAGTGAGTGAGTGTAGATGCAGGTGGCGACGGCGTTGGCAGTGTCGTGGAAGCCGTTGACGAACTCAAAGCCGAGCGCGATGAAGAGGGCAAGACCGAGCAGGATGAAGGGGAAGACCGAGGCGGAGTGGACGATGGAGAGATCGGAAGAGAGCTTGGTCCAGATGTAGATGAGGCCAGCGACCAGCATGACGGCAAAGACGATGCCGCCGATTTTGCCTGGAGAAGACTTCTTGAGTTTTTCATCCAGCAGAGAGCCGGAAGGGGTGACAACCGGAGTGGCCATGGGTGTGTTCGCCTTGAAATATCAGGATGATTGCGTGGGTTCACGATAGGCGCGGATTGCGAACGGTAGGTTACAGGAATGTGAAAGGTGGTTTTCTTTTGTGGGCAGCAAGTAGTTTCAAGGGTTTAGCTGATGAGCAATATTGGTTCCGAAGGGCGAAGAACCGGGGCTTCCGATTGGTTCTGGGGCCTACAACTATCGTTCCTTTTGCAGCGTCAAGGAGAGACCTACAATTCAGGCTTTGAGGGTCTTTGTGATGAAATTTTCCCGCTCGTTTTCGCTTCTCTCCTGTGTCTTTCTTGCGATGGTTTCATTGAGCTGTGCCCGGCCTGCGCTGGCTGACAGTTATACGATCATCGATCTTGGCGACACGAACGGTCGTGAAATTTATGGCATCGATACAGCCGGTGACGTGGTCATCTGGGAAACCAACGGATGCGGCATCGAAGCGACAATCTGCTACGTGACATACTCCGACGGCGTGGTTACAGGTAATAGCGTGACTGCTCCCAGTCTTGCGTATGACGATGGAACGACGTGCGGCTCGGTTGCTTCGGGCTTCAATGTGTACAAAAGTGTGTGCAACGACGGATGGGTGGGGATGGGGGCGCTGTATAACCCGAACGGCGATCCGAATGGCGTGTATCTTGGCACCGGCTCGGATCTTGCGTTTGTTCACTCTGGATCGGGAGACCAGGTTTTTCTAAACTCGACCGGGGATTTCGCGTGGACGGATGGGCAGAGCGAAGAGATCTATGAGCTGGTGCAAACGCCCGCGCCTCAGGTTGCCACCTTCGCTGCCTTCCATGAGTTTGAACCGGCCACGACGCCAGAGCCCGCAAGCTATTTGCTGGTGGGGACGGGATTGTTGTGGGCTACCGCAGCAATTCGGCGAAAGGCACGCCGGTAGATTGTTTAGCGCCAGTCGTCGCGGGTCTGGGCCTGGTCGGCGAAGACCTGATCGAAGGCTTCGGTCTTCTTGATGAGGATGTCGCCCTGCAGAACAGGCTGATGGAGCAACACGGCCTGCAGGCGGACGAGTTCGAGCATCGCCAGAAACATGCAGATGAGAGCGCGCTCGGTGTGGGTGTTGTGGAGCAGGCGGCGCAGGCTGACGGGCTTGTCCTCCATGACGAGGCGGCGTTTGACGTAGTCGATCATCTGCGCGACGGTGACGGAGTCCTCGTCGACGTCGAGGACGGGGCGCTCGCGGAGGCGGTGGAGGATCTCCTGGAAGACGCGGACGAGGTCGACGGTGTCGGCGGCGATCTCCTGCTCGAGGATTGACTCATCGACTCCCGAGGCGAGGGTGTCGCGACGGAAGTTCGCCATGCCGGGATTGGTCCATGTGGCTTCTTCGATCTGCTGCTTCTGCAGGAGCATCTGCGCGGCTGCTTTGAAGCGCTCGTGTTCGAGGAGGCGCTCGACTAGCTCGCGGCGTGGGTCTTCGGATTCGCAGCCTGTGACGTCGGCAGGGTCGCGCGGAAGCAGGGTTTTGGACTTGATGTGGATGAGGAGCGAGGCCATGTAGATGAACTCGCCGGCAGCGTCGACGTCGACCTGCTTGAGGTGGTGGGTGTACTCGAGAAACTGGCTGGTGATGCGGGCGATGGGGATGTCGTAGATATCGATGTTCTGCTTGCGGATGAGATCGAGCAGGAGGTCGAGAGGGCCGTCGTAGACCTGGCCTACGGTGACGGAGAAGGGCGATTGGGAGGCTTCCTCTTTTTCCTTGTCTTTTTCTTTGGCTGTGCGCTTTGGCTCGGGTGGCGGTGCGGGGACAGGCGGATGCTGGAGAGCGAAGGGTTCGGCGAGCTGGCTACTCTGTCCGTCCGCTGAGGCCTGAGGCTCTTCGGGCAGAATGCGGGAGCCCTTCGCTTCGCTCAGGGTGACGGCGTCAGAATCAAGTGGCGAGTTTGAGTTTTTGTCGGGCATCCCGGTTACTCGAGGCCCATGGCCTGACGGACGTGCTGGAGGGTTTGGATGGCGCGGCGGCGTGCGCGGGCGGAGCCGTCCCAGAGGATGGCGTCGACGTTGCCGGGGTCGGACTCGAGGATGCGGCGGCGCTCCTGAATGGGCGTGATCTCGCGGACGATGGAGTCGGCGAGCCAGCCTTTGCACTCGATACAGCCGATGGCGGCGGTGCGGCAGCCCTGCGCGGCTTCGGTTTGAACTTCGGAGGTGGAGAAGACCTTGTGGAGGTCGAAGACGGGACAGACGTCGGGGTTGCCCTTGTCGGTGCGGCGGATGCGCGCGGGATCGGTGACCATGGTCTTGATCTTGGCGCGGAGATCTGCTTCGGGCTCCGACAACATGATGGTGTTGTTGTAGCTCTTGGACATCTTGCGGCCATCGAGGCCGGGGAGCTTGGGCGATGGCGTGAGCAGAACCTTGGGTTCGGGTAGAATGCCTTCGGTGGCGTTGTCGGCGGCGATCTCGGCCTGGATAATCTCTTTGTCGGAGTGGTCGGCGCGGGCCTTTTCGATGGCCGGAGTCGGCGTGGAGCAGTAGAGGGTGTTGAAACGGCGGGCGACTTCGCGGGTGAGCTCGACATGGGCTACCTGGTCCTGGCCTACGGGAACGAAGTCGGGCTGGTAGAGAAGGATGTCGGCGGATTGGAGGAGCGGGTAGCCGAGGAAGCCGTAGGTGTTGAGGTCCTTTTCGCGGAGCTGCTCCTGCTGGTCCTTGTAAGTGGGGACGCGCTCGAGCCAGGGAAGCGGGGTGAACATGCTGAAGAGAGTATGCAGCTCGGCATGCTGGGGGACGTGGGACTGGATGAAGATGGTGGAACGCTCGGGGTCTAGGCCTGCGGAGAGGAAGTCGAGGGCGACTTCGCGGATGTTCTCGCGGAGGGTCTTGGGGTCGGCGTAGTCCGTCGTCAGGGCGTGGAGGTCGGCTATGAAGAAGTAGCAGTCGTAATGATCCTGCAGGCGTACCCAGTTGTAGAGAGCGCCCATGTAATTACCGAGATGCAGGCGACCGGTGGGGCGCATGCCCGAAAGGACGCGTGGGCGTGAGGAGATGGAAGAGTTTTCGGTCATTGCTTTCTAAAGGAGATGATACGGGAAAATCAGAGGCGGACGATTATGGTGTCGAAGGTGGACTGGAGGGGATAGAGGAAGATGCGGAAGATGATGCCGCCACCGAGGAGCATGATGATGATCATTCCGAAGACGCCGATGCGGTCGTAGACCTGCAGGGCCTTGTAAGGAAGGAAGTGCCGGAGGATGTGGCTGCCGTCGAGTGGGGGGACGGGGATGAGATTGAAGACGAAGAGGATGAGGTTGAGCAGGATGACGTAGTAGAGAAAGAGCGCTACGGGGAAGAGTGGCGGGAGGCCTTCGGTGGGGACTCCGGGAATGTGTTTGGCGAGTGCCATGGCGGTAATGACGGCCTCGGTTCCCCCGGCGATGCCGTGTTTGAGGATGACGAGAAGAATCAGGGCGACGGCGGCTGACAGGAGGTTGCTGATGGGGCCGGCGAGCGAGACGAGGATGTCGTCGCGCATATAGTTTTTGAAGTTGCGCGCGGTGACCGGAGTGGGTTTGGCCCAGCCGAAGAGCATGCCTCCGTAGACCAGTCCGATGATCGGGAAGATGATGGAGCCGAAGGGGTCGAGGTGCTTGAGGGGATTGAGGGTGACGCGGCCCAGCATGCGGGCGGTGGGGTCGCCGAGGCGGTTGGCGGTCCAGGCGTGGGCGCACTCGTGGATGCTGAAGGCAAGCATGAGGACCACGACCTGGAAGATGATGAGGACAACTTCCTGGTTCATATCAGTTTTAAGTCTACTGGAGTGCGCGCAAAGGAACCGTAAAGGACTCGCCGGGCGAAAAATCAGGGTCAGGGCTGATCTTTCTGGCGTTTGACTTTGGCGGGGATGCCTACGGAGACGGTTCCGGGTGGAACGGGTTTGGTGGCGAGACCGAGGGCTCCGAGCATGGCGTTTTCGCCTACGTTAGCTCCAGCCAGGACGGTGGCGTGATAGGTGATGCGTGCATGGGGGCCCAGCTCGGTGAGCTTGTTGGTAACGTCGGCCTGCAGGTTGATGTTGTGAGTGTGGGAGTAGATGTTGGCGTAGTCGGAGACGCTGGTGCCTTCGTGGAGGATGATGCCGCCACGGTCGTCAAGCATGACGTTTTTGTGGATGGTGCACCAGTCGTTGATGGTGAGGTTGTAGCCGTAGGTGAACTCGACGTTGTGGAAGATTTTTACGTGCTTGCCGAGGTGTTTGAAGATGTGGCGGCCGAGCATGCAGCGGAAGCGGAAGCCGAGCCAGTGATTGAGGCCGACGGGGGAGCGGTCGAACATCTGCCAGAACCAGATGAGGGGTTTGCGAACAGCATATTTTTCGGCGTCGATGTCGCCGTAGTACTCGGGTTCGAGCGTGGCGTTGCGGGGGTCGAGGCTCTCCATGAGGGCGTGCATGGCGAGCTCGTGGTTGAGGGTCGCTTTGCCGGGACCGCCGTAGGGATGGCCCAGGTAGAGCTGAACGAGCTCGTCGCGCACGATGACGGACCGGGTGTTGGCGTCCTGATGGCGGTTGAAGTCGTCGTTGAGACGGGCGAGCCAGCGGCGGTAGATGGCTTCGGCTTCAGGGCTGGGCTTGAGTTCGCGGTATTCGTGGACGGCCATGGGTTTTCCCTCTTTCAGGACAGCCTATTCTATGGCGAATACAGCGTACACGGTGGCAGATTTTTCGATGCGGCGGGCGTTAATAGCCAGGGGGGCAACCTTGTCGGCCATCATTGCGGCGGCCATGGGCGCGCGCATGAGAGGGCGAACCGGTTCGGACTGGGTTTCGTTGCCGGCGTAGATGAGGTTGCCGAGTTTGACGTTGAGGCCGCTGGCCATCTCGCCGGCGACGGCTCGGGCACGCTGGAGGGCTTTGGCGGCTGCTTCGGCCTGCGGGGCGTTCTCGTCTTTGAGGCTCCAGTCGACCTGGCCTGACTGGTTGGCTCCGGCCTTGACGGCGATGTCGAGGATCTTCGCAGCGTCGGCAGCGTTGGTTCGAACGGTCCAGCTTTGGGTGACCTGGAACTGGCGCATGGATTTCTCGGCGGCGGTCAGGTCGTGGACCTGATATTCCTGCACGGGAGAGACGTTTTGATTTTCGCTCTCGATGGTGTCGGAGGGAACGCCGGCGGCGGTGAGGGCTTTGACGATGGCATTCGAGAGGTTGGAGCCGTTGGCATAGGCTGAGTCCTTGTCGATGCCGTAGGCGATGTAGCCGATGTGGACGGTGGCGGTGTCGGCCATCACGATCACGCTGGCGGTTGCAGTGATGGCGATGGTTCTGTTGTCTTTGTTGACCTGGATAGTCTGGCTGCTGGCCGGGATGGTTGTGAATGGGGCGAGGATCGAGGCAAAGATAAGAAAACGCAGGGCTTTCATTGGTCGTCTCCTGTGGAGTTGAGCAGGTCGGTGAAGGTGGCCTTGTGTTTGGGTTTGGCGGCGAATTTTTGTTTGGGGTCGGGGAGGACGCGCTCAGGCGGCGGGGCGCCGACACGGTCGCGGGCGTTGGATTTGACGGCTTTGACCTTGGAAAATACCTGCTTCTTCGACTTGCTCATTGACGTTCCTTCTGAGGGCCCTGAAAGCCCATGGGTGATTATGCATTACTCTTGCCCGCGAGGGGGGATGTCACGCTAGGATTGCAGAGGGGCGTTACCCGGAAGACGGGGCCGCCGGCCGGATGAGGTGCTGCATGGAAGAACGTGATTTTTTTGATGAGAAGGCAGAAAAAAAGACCCACATGATGACTTGTCCTCATTGCGGGCAACCGGGCGAGTACCAGATTGAATGGGTGGTGCGGAGGAAGAAGGCACAACTGCCGCGGGGAGCCGATGACCGCGACCGGGCTCGCTTTGCCAAGGCGCAGAGCTACATGGTCCGTCGGGACGAGCCGATGGGGTGCAAGAATATGCGGTGCCGAAAGCGCTTCGATGTGGTCGGAATTCAGTCGGTAGCGTTTATTTAGGTGTTCCTTGGAATTTCCTGCAGGGATTTCGCAGGGCATTTCATCTATCCATGGTGTGTGCAGAGCGGCTGTGATTTAATAGCTTTGATGTAACTGGTGTTTTTTGAACGCCGGTTGACCGTCGAACCAACGATACTCGGAGACCAGAGACGTAATGGCGAACACACTGCTTCCCATCGAAGAACGCAACCTGACACCGGACCAGGTGGAACTGCTGGATAAGCGTCGCCGTCGCGGACAGCTCTTTCTGGTGCTCTGCCTTCAGACCTTCATCATTGGAACGCTGGTATCGCTGTGGGCGGGGCAGGACTGGACGCTGTCGCCGGGCTGGACGCACCCGATGGTGTACTGGGATGCGACGATGTTTACGCTTTCGCTGATCTTCGGTATTACGGGGATCCGGCTGAAGCGCGGAAGCAACGAGTTCATCAGCTACTAAGGCTGAGCTTTGTCGGATGGACCGATCGCCAGTCCGGGTTCGAGACTGTCCATAGATCCGCGGTCACGCAGAGCACTTCGACCTGAAAGATGCCGGTTTGCGCCGGCGCGGGCGAGATTGTGCATGCTAGCGGATGAAGTTGGCCTATACTGTGATTCCTGCAACCCTGATTCATTTTCCGAGCCTCGGCATCTCATTTGAATGAAGCAGATGGCGGCGACGATGTCTTCTCTCTCCCTGATCCTCGATGAAGAAAACGCTACTGTGCCGGAGCCTGTGGAATGGGTTTCGCCTGAGGGTGGCAGGTTGCGAGACAGGTTTGGCCGCGCGATTACGGATCTGCGCGTTTCGGTGACCGATCGCTGCAATTACAAGTGCGTTTATTGCCGGACGGGCAACGAGGGGGCTCAGTATACAGAGCTCGCAATCGACGACTACCTGCGGATGGTGCGGCTGTTCGTCTCTTTGGGTGTTGAGAAGATCCGGCTGACCGGAGGCGAGCCTCTGTTGCGCAGGGGGCTGGTGGAGATGGTCCGTGAGCTGGCAACGATGCGCACGGCTTACCTGCCGGATGGTACCTATGCCGCAGGTTTCGGGCTGCCGCTTGATATCGCGCTGACCACGAATGGACATCTGCTGGAGGGGCTGGCCGCGCCGTTGAAGGAAGCGGGGCTGAACCGCGTGACCGTCAGCATGGATGCCGTGGACGAGGAGACATTTTCGGCGATTACGCGGGTGCCACGCAGCTTCGAGCGCGTGTTGGCGGGCGTGCGGGCGGCGAAGGCGGCGGGGCTGGAGCCGGTCAAGGTGAACTGCGTTCTGCTGCGCGGATTCAATGATTCCGAGATCGAACAGTTTGCCGAGTTTTCGCGGCGCGAGGGCGTGATTGTGCGCTTCATCGAGTGGATGCCGCTGGAAGAAGACCGAAGCTGGAAGCGGGAGAGCGTGGTGACGATGGACGAGATCGTGGCGCGGCTGGATGCCTATCGGCCGCTCGTGGAGCTGTCACCGCACGCAGCGAGCGAGACGGCGAAGCGCTTCACGTTTGACGATGGGGTTGGCGAGATCGGGATCATCGCGCCGGTTTCGCGGCCCTTCTGCGGCCACTGCAGCCGGGTGCGGCTGACCTCTGACGGGAAGCTTAGGACGTGCCTGTTCTCGCAGAGCGACCACGACCTTTACGGCGAGATGCTTCGTGGCGGAACCGATGAGAAGCTGGCTGCGTATATCCGCAGGATCGTAATGCGAAAAGAAGAGCGCCATCATATCGGCGAGCCTGGGTTTCAAAAGCCGTCGCGCAACATGGTCCACATCGGCGGCTGAGTGCGCGTTGTCAGAGCGGGAACATGACACCTGCGAAAACTATTTTTCATTTGGATGATGGAATGGGCCGTGATATCTGATGTATGACCTTCGAGGACGAGGCTTGAAAGACAGACGACAGTTTGAGGTCATCGAGAGTCGGCAGATGGACCACCTCCGGGTGTTCCACGATGTGGCGCGCGCCCTGACCTCGAGTCTGGAACTGGAAGAGATCCTTGGGGCCATCATGGACAAGATGGCGCAGTTCTTCGGCCCGGAAAAGTGGTCGATGCTGATGGTCGACGACAAGTCCGGCGAGCTATACTATGCGATCGCTGTTGGGGAGAATGCCGAGACCCTAAAGGGTCTGCGGGTGCCGCTGGGCGAAGGCGTTGCCGGGTGGGTGGCTTCGACGGGCAATCCGCTGGTGGTGCCGGACGTTGCGCTGGATCCGCACTGGTCGGCGTTCGCGAGCAAGCATCCTGACCTGATGATCCGGTCGATTGCCTGCGTGCCGGTGCGCTCCGGCAACAAGACGCTGGGCGTGATTCAACTGCTGAACAGCAAGCTGGACCTGATGTCGGAGTATTCGATCTCTTTCCTGCGGATTCTATGCGACTATGCGGCGATTGCGATTCAGAACGCGCGGTCGATGACGCTGATTCAGGAGCTGACGATTACGGATGACGTGACGGGGCTGTTCAACCCGCGGCATCTGTATACGATGCTCGAGGAGCAGGTCGCAGCGGGGCGGGTATTTAGTTTGATGTTCGTCGATTTGGACCATTTCAAGTCGGTCAACGATACACACGGGCATCTGGTTGGAAGCCGGCTGCTGGCTGAGATCGGCAACCTGATGAAGCGTTCGCTGGGGCCGGGAAATGCGGCGTTCCGATACGGCGGCGATGAGTTTGTTGCGCTGCTGCCGGGCATGGGGAAGTCCGCTGCCAGTGGAACGACGATGGCGTTGCGGGAGGATCTGCGGTCAGCGCGCTTTCTTGAAGGCGCGGGACTCTCGCTGAGCGTGTCAGGGAGCTTCGGGCTGGCGACGTTTCCGGAGGACGGCAATACGGTGGCGGCGATTCTGCGTGCGGCCGACACCATGATGTACGAGGCCAAGGTGACGCGGGACAGCGTTGCGGTAGCGGGGAAAGGCGTGATGAAAAGTACCACCCAGATCGACAGCGGCTCGCGACGCGCAGTCTCGGAGATACTGGTCGGCCGGGGCCTCGATCCCCGCAGCTGATTTTGATTCAGCTCCAGGATTCAGTTCGAGCCTGGACCGTGATGTTCCAGTGTGGTTCCGCGGCGGGGTTCGGGTTTGATGACGTCGCGATTCTCATGCGCTACCGGGTGGACGCCGAAGTCCCAGACTCCGAGATTGACCATCTTGTCGGAGATAACTTCCATCAGCGCAAACTCACCGAAGTCGAGCGGCTCTTTGGGGGTGATCTTGAGCCAGTGGCCTCCGGGAAGCAGCTCTGTGGTGGTTTCGACGACGTCTTCCTGACGCTGACCAGTGCCAAGCAAAGGGATGCGGAAGCTGTCGATCACACGCACGCCGGTGCGCACGTCGGCACGGACGATGACGTAGCGGCTGTTCGGCGATCCACCTTCACTGTCATCTTTGATGTTGCTGGTGGCGCCGTGGGTATCGACGGTGAAGGGCTTGCCTGCGGTGTTGCCGACGGTTTCATCGCCGACGCGCAGGTAGAGGACGGGATCTTTGACGTGAAGTTGAATGGGGGAGGACTCACCTTTGAGCTGGACGATCTGGTGCGAGGCAGAGAGCGGATTGACGGCGGCCTTCAGGAGATTGCGAGTGGCGTTGCGGTTCAAATCGCTGTCTGTCTGGGCGAGGGGAACCAGTTCAGGCGTGCCCTGATAGGTGTCGAGGATGAGTGTGCTGTCGCCCTCGGGCAGGCGGAGATCTTTGGCCACCTCAGGCGTGAGGGCAGCACGGTCGGCCTCCTCTTTGAGGAGTTCAGGGTCGATCGCGGGGGGATGAATGTCGTCGGGATTGTCGGGATCGGGCTTGGCGTGCTGGCGCTCCCAACGGTGGGTGGCGTCCATATCGACGAGAGAGAGAGGGACCTCTTCTTCGGCTCCGCCGCGCTCGGCGCTGATATAGCGGACGATGCTGCCGACGATCTTGTAGCTCATGACGATCTGGTAGCTGCCGTCTTTGAGGAAGAGGCGCGTGCGATGTGGTGTGGTCGTATCCTGCTGGAGCGCGGCGGTGTGTTGCGGAACGGCATGGATCGTCGTTGTCGCGAAGAGAAGAGAGGCCGCGAGCGAGAGCATCAGGGCAGGTTTTGCCGGGATCGGATGAAGGAGCTTCATCGGCATGACTCACCAGTTTAGACGCCGTGGGATAGGAACAATCTTGCCCGAAGCGGAACCTCAGCGGAATGAGCCAATCGGGCTGCGAGATGGACCTGCGCCGCCCGATTGCCGCCTGGCTTAGCCATGGGATGCGAGTTGGATGCACTCCTCAAGGATGTCGAGAGCGATGTCGGCCTCTTGCTGCTTGACGATGAGCGGCGGACAGAGGCGGATGCTGGTCTCGCCGCAGCCGAGGATGAGGAGGCCGCGCTCGAAGGCCATCTCGACGATCTTGTCGCGCATGGGGCCTGCGGGCGTGCGGGATTTCTGATCTTTGACGATTTCGATACCGATCATCAGGCCGCGACCACGGACATCGCCGACGGTGGGATGTCTGGCAACCCATAGCTGCAGGCGCTCGAGCATCTTTCCGCCGACGGCTGCTGCGTTTTTAATGCCCTCGCGCTCGAGGACGTCCATGGTGGCGAGCCCCGCGGCGATGCAGACGGGGTTGCCGCCGAAGGTGCTGGCGTGCGAACCGGGAACCCAGTTCATGATTTCGGCCTTCGCCATGCAGATGCCGAGAGGCATGCCGGATGCGATGCCCTTGGCGATGCAGACGATGTCGGGCTGCACGCCGGAGTGCTCGATGGCCCACCACTTCCCTGTCCTCCCGGCGCCGGACTGGACCTCGTCGGCGATGAGGAGGATGCCGTGGCGATCGCAGATGCGGCGAATCTCCTGGAGGAAGTTGTCGGGAGCAACGACGTAGCCGCCTTCGCCCTGGATCGGCTCGAGGATGATTGCAGCGACCTCTTCGGGCGGGAGGATGGTCTTGAAGAGACGATCTTCGATGTAGCGGGCGCACTGGAGGGCGAAGGCCTCCTGCTCGGCCGGGCCGCCCGTCGTGCCGCGATAGGCATAAGGGAAGCGGACGTGATGCACGCCGGGGACGAAGGGGGCGAAGCGGCGTTTCTGCTGGGGCTTGGAGCCGGTGAGCGAGAGAGCGCCCATGGTGCGTCCATGGAAGCCGCCGAAGAAGCTGATGATGTTCTGGCGACCGGTGTGGTAGCGGGCGAGCTTCATGGCGCACTCGACGGCTTCGGCTCCGGAGTTGCCGTAGTAGAAGCGGTGCGGACCGGGCATGGGCGCGATGGCGGAGAGACGCTCGGCCATGCGCGTCATGTGATCGTAAAAAAAATCGGTGCCGGAGATGTGGATGAGCTCGGCGGCCTGGTCCTGAATGGCTTTGACTACCTCGGGATGACAGTGACCGGTGGAGTTGACAGCGATGCCCGCGGCGAAGTCGAGGAACTCGTTGCCGTCGACGTCTGTGACGCGGACGCCGCGGCCGGACTTCGCCACCATGGGATAGCTGCGGGTGTAGCTGGGAGAGATGAGGCGGTCGTCGTCGGCGACGACTTTTTTTGCAAGTGGGCCTGGGAGCGCGGTCTTCAATTTGGGGCCGAACTGCGCGTAGCTTTCCGTGCGGGTGTAACTGGAGGTCGATTCGCGGGTCAGGGTGCTCATGCGGTCTCTCCTTTGGAGTCGGTCGGTTCAGCGGTGCGTTGGGGTGCCGTTCGTCTCGCCGGAATGTGGGCGGCGGTCTCGCAGGATGCGAAGGGAACGGTTTGCGCTGAGCGGGACTTCGCCGGCTGGGGTGTTTCGAGCTAGTCGCCGGCGAAGAGACTAGGTCGCGTGAGGCTGGGGAGCACGCGCAGATGACGGCGCGGCATCTGGTGCCGCTTGGAGCGGCAGGGCAGACCGGCAATCCGATGCGTACGGGCGATGATCGATGGTTTCATAGGCCCTTGCCTTTGGGCGTGAGTATACCCCATCGACAGCGCTATCGGATAACGCTTCCGGGGACGATCGGCTGAGGCGCATCGTTGTCGAACTGCATCGAGAAACCGAACATCAGAGTGTAGAGATCGCTGTGCAGCGTTGTGAAGTCGAAGCAGAGGACGTGCCGGATCGGATCGACCGGGTCAGACCTCTTGCGAGGCTTAACCGGGATGCTCCCGAGGAAGCAGACTTTAGCAGCGTAGGTGGTGCGGGGAATCTTATTCTCGGGCGTTATGGGCATGGGCACCGATGCCAGCACGATGGCCGCAGGGTGACCGTCGATGAGATACGATGTCGGCTCCTGCGTGACGGTGGGTTCACCATATTGCTTGAGCTGGCGGATAATCTGTTCGCGGATGAAAGGGCCAAGCATTGTCGCGCCGCGCAGCACGTTGGGACAGGTGTTGTCGATGGTGGAGAGTACGAAAGAGGAGGTGTCGACCGGCGTGACGGAGTTGGCAAAGAGGGTCGAGCGAGCGCACTTGGGCGTTGCGTCGGCGGCCGGCTTCGGAGCGATGCTCTCGGGATCGGGAACGAAGCGGCCAGGGTAGAAATAGGTGAGGTTCAGAGAGGCGTCGTGGAAGCTCTTCGGCACGTTCGCCTTTGGCTGATCGGCAGACTGAGACAGAGCACTTGCACAGACGAGAAGGAGCAAAAGAAAGGCCGAGGAACGAAGCACCATCCCCCTATCGTAGCATTGCAGCGGGTCCAAGACATGTGCTCGAAGCCGCCAGAATGGCGGGTATCATGGAAAAATGCCCCCTGCTCCTGCCCCGAATCGAACGCGCGTTCTGCTGTCGTTTTTCTGCGTCTATTTTTTCTGGGGCGGGACATATCTTGCGATGCGTTTTGGCGTGGAGGTGCTGCCGCCCTTTGTGCTGGGAAGCGCACGCTATCTTGTGGCCGCACCATTGATGCTGGGGTTGTGCGCGATCCTCCGATTGAAGATGTGGCCCACACGGCAGGAGATGGGCAGGCTGGCAATCATCGGCGTCCTGATGCTGGGTTGCGGCAATACAGCGGTCATCTGGGCAGAGCAATACATTCCGACCGGCCTCGCGGCGCTGTTGGTGGCGTCAATTCCTTTATATGCCGCGCTGATCGAAGTGCTCCTGCCGCAGGGCGAAGGGCTGCCTCTCAAGGGATGGGTGGGGGTGTTGATCGGTTTTGCCGGAATGGTCTTTCTGGTGTGGCCGGGACTACGCAGCGGGCTGCATGGCGACTTAAGGCAGATTATCGCTTCTGCCGTGACGCTGGCAGGAACGCTGTGCTGGACGGCTGCGTCGATCATCTCGCGGCGGTCGACGATTCGTATCAGCGGACTTGCCTCAGCCGGATGGCAGATTGTCTTCGGAGGCCTCTTCAACGTGGTCCTTCTGCTGGCAACGCGCAGTTACCATGGGGCGCAGTGGGGATGGAAGGCATGGGGTGCGATCTGGTATCTCGTGATCTTCGGCTCGGTAGTGACTTATACGGCGTATATCTATCTGCTGGATAACGTCGCGGTATCGAAGGTAGCGACGTATGCGTATGTGAACCCTGTAATCGCGGTGATCCTTGGCGCAATCGTGCTGCATGAGCGGTTCGACGCGGTGGAGTACGTGGGGATGGGGGCGACTCTGCTGGCGGTGTTCCTCGTCACGAGCTCGAAGATGAAGAGCGGCAAGCCGAATGTGGTGGACGAAGATCTTACTGTGAGGCAGCGGGCATAGATTCGCGTGGCCTAGTGGCTCGCGTTGCCGACCGTCAGCGGGTAGAGCGGGGCAGCCTGGTCACGGCCAAAACGCACCGTCGTCTTGGTGATGCGATCGAGCATGTCGATGCTGCTCGATGAGAAGTACCAGACGAGAAGATGGTTGTTCCAGTTCGTCGAAAGCCCCATAGCATAGATAGGTGTGGCGCTCTGCTGGCCCTGCGCTGCGGCCATGTGAATCTTTTGCCAGCCAATGGTGTAGGTTGAAGACTGTGCGATGGGCTTCATGCCCGGCGCCTTGTTGACGATCTCCGCCATGTCGTCGAGGAGCGTGGTGCTCTTGCTCGCGTGCTCGGCGCTCAGACAATTCAGATTCAGTTCGGCAAGGAGGATGGAGGCTGTGACCGGCGGAGTCACCGTGACCTGCGTCGCGCCATCCGAGGTCGGTTCGGCCTTTTGTGTTGAACCGCCGTGCGGAAGCTGGACCAGAAGCATGGGCCGAAGGCATCGCGTGGCTTCAGAGAGTTTGGGATCCGTGATTGCAGAGGCACCAAAGAGATTGAGGCGGCCATCCTGCAACACGTCTGCGGGGTCGCCCTTCATCAGCTCTGTGGGATAAAACAGACGCAGCTTGAGAGATTCGTTCTCCCATTCGGTTGTGTCGGGTGCAGGAGTCTGTGCGCGTGCGTGGAGAACAACAGCAAAGACGAAGGCCAGAGCAAAGGCGGCTCGCGTTTTTGGAATATGAGCCATGGTCTATACCGATAATTTTATTTCTTACTTACGCTTCCATCGGACGCCGTCTTTGGAGTCTTCAATTAGGATGCCCTTTGCGAGCAGATCGTTGCGAATCGCGTCGGCGCGGGCGAAGTTGCGGGTCTTCTTGGCCTGGGTTCGTTCTGCGACTAAGGCGTCGATGTCTGCGTCCGTAAGCGAGAGAGTTGCAACGAGCGATGGATCGGCCTCGTCCAGGCGGCCTTCGCTCTCGGCCCACTTGAGCGCAGATCTTTGAATCTCGACATCCTTGTCTTCAAGGACGGCGAAGACTCCATCAAAGAGGGCTAGAACGCGCAGAATCTGAGTTGTGTTTTCGCTGCGGAGCGTGCCGGCATCCGCCGCTGTGTTGGCCGCGCGAACGAGGTCGAAGATAGCGGCGCGAGCCTCGGCAGTATTCAAATCATTAGCAAGCGCGGCGGTGTAGTCATGCTCTGCCTTCGCGGTCGCGGCGGCTATGTCGGGATTGAGTCCTTCCGGAAACCCTCCCTTCAACATGCGCTGGTGAAAGGTGCGCAGGCGGTCAACAGCGTTCGTTGATTCGAGCAAGCTGTCGAAGGTGAAGTTCATCTGATTGCGATACGGCACTGAAATAAGCAGGAAGCGAATTGCCGAGGCGCGATAGCCCTTCAACAATAGATCGCGGAGAGTATAGAAATTTCCCTCCGACTTCGACATCTTCCTGCCTTCGACCAACAGGAACCGCACATGCATCCAGTGACGGACGAACGTCTTGCCGCTGGCCGCCTCCGACTGCGCGATCTCGTTTTCGTGGTGCGGGAACATCAGGTCTTCGCCGCCTGCATGCAGATCGATGTTGTCGCCAAGAAGTTTCGTCGCCATGGCAGAGCACTCAATGTGCCAGCCGGGGCGGCCGTCACCGAGCGGCGTCTCCCAGAACTGTTCCCCGGGCTTGACTGCCTTCCACAAAGCGAAGTCGCGCGCAGCATCCTTCTCGTACTCGTCGACATCCACACGCGCGCCGTCTTCGATGCCTTCGAAGTCCTTCTTCGAGAGCTTGCCGTAGCCGGGAAAGCGCGCGATGCGGAAGTACCAGCTTCCATCCTCGGCGCGATAAGCGATGTCCTTGGCTGCGAGCTCTTCAATCAGCCGAACCATCTCCGGAATGCACGCGGTTGCGTGCGAGATGTGCTCCGGACGCTCGATAGAGAGCGCATCGAGGTCTTCAAAGAAGGCTCGTTCGTATTTTTTGGTGTACTCCGCGATGGGAATACCAGCGGCAGCCGCATTGCGAATAATCTTGTCGTCAACATCAGTAATGTTGATGACATGATCGACCGCGATTCCCTGTTGACGGACGAAGCGGCGCAGCACATCGACATGGAGAAAGGTGCGGAAGTTGCCGATGTGGCCGTAGTCATAGACCGTCGGACCGCAGCAATACATGCGCAGCGTAGGCGGACGAACCGGGGCCAGGGGTTCAATTGTTCCACTGAGGGTGTTGTAAAGTTCGATGGTTGCCACGTGTTCTCTGTTCCTGTCGCAGCCGGGCGCGTGGCGCGGCGCAGACTGCTCTTTTGTATCCCTGATGATTTTAGCTGAAAGACTCGGATGACTTTATTCTGGCCGGACTTAACGCTGGCCGAGGCGAAGCTGCGGCGTTGCGCCCAGGTCCTCTGCGGCGAAATCCTCCGCTACAAACTTGGGCCACGCTGCAGCCGCGATCATCGCGGCATTGTCTGTTGAAAGTCCGAGCGAAGGAAAGGCGATAGGCAGGCCGCGCCGATCGGCATCCGCTTGAAAACGGCGTCGCAGCTCGCTGTTGGCGGCGACCCCTCCGGAGACGACGATGCTGTGTGCGCCGAGAGACTCCGCTGCCGCGAAGGTCTGGCGCAGCAGGTTGCCGACTACCGCGTGCTGGAACGATGCCAAGAGGTCGAGCGTCTGTTGATCGCAGAGGGCGACGGCAGCGGGAGACTTGGGCGTGATCGAAGGATCGGCTGCGAGTGCGGCACGGCGGCCTTCAATGCTCTCGCGCATGTGATGGGTCTCAACGTAGCGCAGAACGGCGGTCTTGATGCCGCTGAAGGAGAAATCGAAGTGTGGTCCCTCGGTGTGTGCCGGCGCTTTCTTGTTCGTGACACCTTCGCGTGGTGCGCGGTGTTTGATCTCGCTGAAGGTGAACTGCACGGCGCGGGGATTGCCGTGCGGAGCGAGAGCGTCTATCCACGGGCCGCCGGGATAGCCCAGCCCAAGCAGCTTGGCCACCTTGTCGTAGGCCTCGCCCGCAGCGTCATCCACGGTGCGACCGACGTTGCGATAGCTCCATGTAGTGCTGCTTTTCTGCTGTCGCGCAAGATAGACATGTGTGTGGCCACCGGAGACGACGAGCGCGAGCAGCGGCAGCTCCATCGCAGCACCGTCGCTCTCACGGGACTCCATCAGCACGGCGTGGATATGGCCTTCTAGATGGTTGACCGAGATGAGCGGCTTCGCGAGGCCGAAGCTGAGAGCCTTGGCGTAGGTGATGCCGACCAGCAGCGCCCCTGCAAGCCCCGGGCCTTCGGTGACTGCTATAGCATCGAGGTCGTCGAAGCTGACGTTGGCGCGACGCATGGCCTCACGCACGACCGGAACGACGTTGCGGAGGTGCTCGCGGGAGGCTAGCTCGGGTACGACACCACCGTAGTTAGCATGCAGCGCCATCTGCGAAGCAACAACATTCGAAATCGCAGTGCTGCCAGCACGGACCACGGCGGCTGCGGTCTCGTCGCAGGAGCTTTCGATGCCAAGAATCAGGCCGGTTCCGCTGGCTTCGCGCATCTCTCTATCATAGGGGCAGGAAACATGAATCGCATCGTCGACAGCCCGAGGTACGTTGCAGCACGAGAGATCGTGACGGCGCTGCGCGCAGCGGGTCATCAGGCTTACTTCGCGGGTGGGTGCGTGCGCGATCTGCTGCTGGGGGTTGAACCGAAGGACTTCGATGTGGCCACGAGCGCAACGCCGGACGTCGTGATGGGAATGTTTCCTAAGACCTACTCCGTCGGAGCGCACTTCGGTGTCGTGTTGGTCTGCACTGCGAGCGGCAGTGAGGACGAGATTACTACCGAGGTCGCCACGTTTCGCCACGATGGAGCCTACAGTGACGGACGACGCCCTGATGCGGTGAGGTTTTCTACCGATCCGCGCGAAGACGTTCTGCGCCGGGATTTCACCATCAACGGGATGCTGCTCGATCCGCTGATGTACGAAGAGACAGAGGACGCTGCAGCTGCAACGCTCGATTATGTTGGTGGCCGCGATGATCTGGCGGCGAAGATTTTGCGCGCCATTGGCGATCCTGCGTTGCGCTTTGCCGAAGACAAACTAAGGATGCTGCGCGGAGTGCGATTCGCCGCACGGCTCGGACTGGAGATTGAGCCGCAGACGATGGCGGCGATGCGTGCGGCCGCTGCAGAGATTACTCGGGTCAGCTGCGAGCGCATCCGTGACGAATTGACTCTGATGCTGACCGAAGGCCACGCACGCCGCGCCTTCGAGCTGCTCGACGAAACTGGCCTGCTGCCACAGGTTTTGCCGGAAGTAACGAAGATGCATGGCGTCGAACAACCGCCGCAGTATCATCCCGAAGGCGATGTGTGGATTCACACGATGCTGTTGCTGGAAAAGCTTCCGCCCGGCGCATCGCCAACGCTTGCCTGGGGAGCGTTGCTGCACGACATCGGCAAACCGGCTACTTTTCGTCCGCCAGATCCCGGAAAGCCGGACGACCGCATTCGCTTTGACGGCCATGTCGAGGTCGGTGTCCGCATCACTGAAGTTATCCTCAACCGGCTGCGCTTTTCTAACGAGGATGCCGCGCAGATCGTCGCGCTCGTGAAAAACCACATGCGCTTCGGCGATATCCGAGAGATGCGCGAATCGACGTTGAAGCGATTCCTGCGTCTGCCGAAGTTCGACGAGCATCTCGCGCTGCATTGGATGGACGCCAGCTCTGCGCATGGCGATCTGCGCCTGTATGAGTTTGCGAAGGCGCGGTATGAGGCTGCTCCGATCGAGGAGATTCGGCCAGCGCCTCTGGTGACCGGAAGAGACCTCATCGCTGCGGGATATCGTCCCGGGCCGGAGTTCAAGATGATGCTCGAGGCCGCAGAGGATGCGCAGCTTGAAGGCAACGCATCCACTACAGAAGAAGGATTGGCAATTGTGAAAGAGCGATTTGGCAAGCCTTCCGTTTGAGACTGGCTGCTCGAAAGAATCTTGAGGCGTCTTTGCCGGCCTCTTCAACGTCGAAGTCCAGAGGACCTCCACTATCTATGCTCTTTACTCTTCGCTCTCGAGTGTTTTCGCTCTGTCTTCTAATTGCCGCTCCGGTTTACTCCGCAGTCATCGGCACCAGCAAACCGGCTGAGTCCATCACCGCCGCAAGAATTGCGGCGCTGCCGGCAAAGGATCGCGCCGCGTGGATGGCTTATCTCGAGCGGTCGCAGCGGCAGATGCAGACCGATCGCGCCGCGCTGGCTGCTGAGCGCACTCCTGGAGGCCCTGAGCCGCCAATGCCGAAGGAGGGTTTCAGCGCGCGAACGATGCCCCTCAATCGCGATGCTGCGTGGTACGGCAGCGAGGAAGCTCGACATGTTGCGGATGTCATCGTCAGTTTTCAGACTCCCGCCGGTGGCTGGAGCAAGAATCTCGACATGAGTGGTTTGCCGCGCGAAAAGGGACAAAGTTACACCCCGGACAATCTCTCCAAACATCCCAGTCCGGATGATTTCGACACGCCCAAAGACCCGCACTGGAACTATGTCGGCACACTCGACAACGACGCTACAAACACTGAGCTGCATTTTCTTATTCTTGTCTCGGCGGCGACGCCGGGCGCTCAAGGCGAGGCCTACCGGGCCAGCTTTCTTCGCGGGATTCACTATCTGCTGGCAGCGCAGTTTCCCAACGGCGGTTGGCCTCAGGTGTGGCCGCTTGAAGGCGGCTACCACGACGCCATCACCTTCAACGACAACGCAGTCACTGAGTCCGCCGAGACTCTGACGGCAGTATCGGACGGTACAGGCAACTACGCCTTCGTTCCGGCAGAGCTGCGGCGACAGGCTCGTGCAGCCGCCGACCACGCGCTGCAGTGCATCCTGGCTGCGCAGGTCATCGTCAAAGGGAGACGCACCGTGTGGGCACAACAGCACGACGCCCTTACGCTGGCACCGGTCTCCGGGCGCAACTACGAGCCCGCGGCTCTCTCATCCGGCGAGAGCGCCGATGTTCTGCTTTATCTCATGAAGCTGCCGCATCCCTCTCCGGCAGTCGTTGCGGCGGTCGACGCAGGCGTTGCGTGGCTGAAGGCAGCGGCGATCTATGGTCAGGAGTGGGTTGGTGGGCGCGGCACAACCGGCGGCCGCCATCTCGAGGCCAAGGCCGGTGCAGGGCCTATCTGGTCGCGTTATTACGGCATCGCCACGGGACTGCCGGTCTTTGGCGATCGCGATAAAACAATCCACGACGATGTCAGCGAGCTCTCACTGGAACGGCGCAACGGCTATGCGTGGTACAGCGCGGGCCCACAGCAGACGCTCGATGCCTACGCGACCTGGAGCAAAGACCACGCCGGAAGCGGAGCACGCTAAGCCTGCATCCAACGTCTATGACCAGAGATTCGCAGGATGTCATCGTAGTCGGCGCGGGGATGGCAGGGCTTACCGCAGCGCGTGCTCTCGCAGAGGCAGGGTTGAAGGTTCTCGTCATCGAGGCGCAGGACCGCATCGGCGGCCGCATCTGGACGCAGCGGATTGGCGATGAAGCGATCGAGCTTGGCGCAGAGTTCGTGCATGGCAGACCTCCGGAGCTGTGGGCGCTTATCGACGAAGCCGGCATTGAGACATACGAACGCGAGGGCGCACAAGTCTGCTTCGAAGACGAAACCCTGAGCGATTGCGGCAGCGAGATGAGCGAAGCCTTCAAGTCCCTGGAAAAGCTGGAGAGCTTCTCAGGCCCGGACATGAGTTTTGCCGAGTATATCGACCGTGAGGGCATGCCGCTGGAAGACCGCGCGGCCATCATCGGCTACGTTGAAGGCTTCAACGCCGCCGACCACCGCGAGATCAGCGCACTGTCGCTCGGCGTGCAGCAGAAGGCAGAAGAGGCGACCGGCACCGACCACAACTACCACGTCCGTGGCGGCTACGATCAGGTTCCGGCATACCTCGCACAACGACTCGAAGAACTCGGCGGCAGGGTGCTGACAGCAGCGCCGGTCAGCGAGATTCGCTGGCAGGAGGGCAACGTTGAGGTTGTGACGAGCTCCGGAATTTTTACTGCACCGAAGACCGTCATCACTCTTCCACTGGCTGTGCTTCAACGCGGCGATGTGACGATCTCTCCGCGGCCAGAGTCGGTTCTCCGTGCCGCCACGCTTCTTCGCATGGGACAGGCTCGCCGGTTCACGCTTCTGTTTCGCGAGCGCTTCTGGGAGGAGCTCCCACCGCAACCTGCCCTCAGTGAGCTGAGCTTTCTCTTCGCATTCTCCGAGATGCCTCCCGTATGGTGGACCCCACATCCGGAGCGCAGCAATACCATCACCGGCTGGGTTGGCGGATCGCGATCCGCTGCCCTCGCAGAACTTGATCAGGACCAGCTGGGACAGCGAGCCTGCGCAACCCTCGCGAAGATCTTTCAGGCTGACGAACACAAGATTGCCGGGCTTCTCGAAGGCTGCTACTCGCACAACTGGCTCGAAGACCGCTACACGCGTGGAGCTTACAGCTATGTCGCCGCGGGTGGTCTGGACGCCTCCATGCAGATGACGCAACCAGTCGCGAACACCCTGTTCTTCGCGGGCGAACACACTGACGTCACCGGCCACTGGGGAACGGTACACGCGGCTATGCGTTCCGGGTTGAGAGCGGCGGAACAGATTCTTTCATCCCGATGACTAAAACAGTTCTCGGGCAAAGGGAAACTGCGCTGGATGCGTAAACTCAGCCTCCTTCCCCAACAGCAAGGCCCGCTTCTTTCCCCTCGAATACATCCCGGAATCAGAGCCTCTGCCGCTTCGCTCCATTTGCTGTGTTCAAATAATTCTGTGGATCATTCTTTCGATATCGACAACATCTCCATCGGCCGAGGCAAGCTTTTTCTCATCGCCGGGCCCTGCGTCATCGAGTCCGAACAACACGCCCGCATGATGGCCGACTCCATCCAGCGCATTGCCTCCGACCTCGGCGTTCCCTACATCTTCAAGGCAAGCTACGACAAGGCAAACCGCACTTCCATCAAGAGTTTTCGCGGCCCGGGCATCGTCGAAGGCACTCGCATCCTCAACGCCATCCGCGAGACCACCAGCCTTCCTGTCCTCACAGACGTCCATACGGCTGTAGACTGCACCGCAGTAGCCGAGGCCGTCGACATACTCCAGATTCCTGCCTTCCTCTGCCGCCAGACAGACCTCCTCATCGCCGCCGCAGAGGCGACCTCAAAGACCGGAGGCGCGATCAACGTCAAGAAGGGCCAGTTCGTCGCTCCCTGGGATATGCGCCACGCCGTAGAAAAGATTCGCGAGAGCGGCAACCCTCGCGTATTCCTCACCGAGCGCGGCGCCAGCTTCGGCTATAACAACCTCGTCGTCGACATGCGCTCTCTTCCTATCATGCGCTGCTTCGCGCCGGTCGTCTTCGACGGCACCCACTCCGTCCAGACCCCTTCAGCCGCCAACGGAGTCAGCGGAGGCCAGCCGGAGTTCATCCCTGTGCTTGCACGCGCTGCCGTGGCCGCAGGCGTCGACGGAGTGTTTCTCGAAGTCCACAACGATCCGCCGAACGCCAAATCCGACGGAGCCAACGCGCTCCACCTGAATCACCTCAAAGCCACCCTGGAACAGCTCCTCGCCATTCACGAAGCCGTCAGCCGCTAGTCCTGCCGAACGGGCGCCCTGCGCGGGCCACGGCCACTTCCTGACGGGTATACCCACAGATTCAATCGGCGACCAACGGGAGCAGCACGCAAACCGGTACATAGCACGAAGTGCAAAAAAAACGGCCCCTCAATGAGGGGCCAATCTGCCTTGGTTCTCTCTGGTTAGGAGAGGTTTTTGCGAGTGCGATCTAAGCCGCTATCTCTGCAAACTTTCGGGCGGTATAACCGAAGCCATACCGCCCTGGGGGGAGGGCTACTGGTTCACCCCTTGGGATGAACTAACTCCCGTCTGGGAGGTCTTCGGTCCGGCGTTGTTCGATGCGGTGTTTCCGCCCATCGTCGCCAGACTGTTATGCAACAACGTCACACGAACTCCATTAGTAAGAGCCGTCTCGCCATCCGCAGGTTGCTCCGTGTTCTTGCCAAGGCCGGTGCGATAGATCCGGTACATCGGAACCTGGTGCTCGGTCACGAGATAACGAACCACAGCATCCGCCATCGCCTGCGAAGTCTGCACACCGGTGCGGCTATAACCCTGTACTTCGATGATGTATCCCTTCTCGCCCGAGAGCGTCGTCGCCAGCGCGTCGAGGTCAGACTTGCCCGTCGGTCCAAGTGTCGTCCGGCCGCTGGCAAACTTTACCGAGGTCGAAGAGACCGTCTGATACTGATCGAGGCTGCCAACTGTGTTGCCAAGAGCGTCGGTACGGGTGCTGGCGTTGCTTGCAATCTGGTTCGCTGCATTCGCACGGTTCGCTGCATCCTGAGCGTGCTGGTCAGCCGTATTTGCGGTGTTCATAGCATTCTTGATGCCGGCTTGAGCGCGGGAATCAACATCGCGGATATCGTTCGCATTCTTCGCCTGCAGCTGATCAAGCTCATTCACCTGATCCTTGATCGGAGTCACCTGCCGATTCACCCACTTCTTGCGGGCAAACGGATTCATGTGGCCCCAGAAACCCTCCTTCGACTGATCCTGCAGCGGCTTGCCCGTTGCGTAGGTCGTATTGTCGTTAGGATTCATCGTGCTGCTGGAGGTCGCGGCAGGCTGGTCGTTCGTTGTCTGCGTCGGAGTAGTGCTTGTCTGAGCGAAGGCCGAGACGCCCAACGCACTTCCAAGTACCAGGACTGGGAGACCAAAAGTGCTTCCAGATTTCATCATGTTTTCTTCTCCTGTCACAACGAGTAGAGCCTGCATTCAGGCTTCGACTTGCCTTGACTAGAGCAGTTGGCATGCCAAATCCCGCAAATGAGATAAACTACCATAAATAAACATCTTATGGCGGAAAACCAATTCGCGGCTATAGGGAGATTCGTGCCGACCCCAGCAAATTCTTCCCGGCAGGCAGGTAACTCTTTCTGATGGTTACCTCTGCGGTACTGTGGAGTGCCCTTACTTCGCGTCTACCTCAATCACCCGGATCTCCGGTAACTGCATGTTCCAGTTGGCTGGAATCGATTCGAAGATCAGCCGGAAGTCACGCCCATCCCCGGGCTTCAACGGAGCCGCACTGACCGGCTGAGTGTCGATATATGGCTCCCGTGTCCGAATTATCGACAGTGGCACCGTGTCGATCCGGGGAGGCATCGCCTCATCGTTGCGGAAGATCACCTGCACCGTCACGCCCGAGACCGTTCGGTTCCCCGAGTTCTGGATATGCCCGTCGATATAGGTTGACTTCCCGCCCGCCAGGCTCGTCGACTCGCTCATGGCAAGCTGCGACAGCGGCAGGCTGGCCGCATAACCCGCCAGCGGCTGGATCGTGGAGGGAGCCGCGGCCTTGTGCCTGCCCGTCACCAGCAGCACCGCCAGAACCACCAGCACGACAAGCCCCGCCACGCCCCAGGCCATCGGAGGAATTCCCCCGCCCTCGGCAGGTTTGGTGGCGAACATCTGGTTGTCTTTCTGCGGACCTGCAGTCGTCGAGGGCGTCGTAGCCTGGGTTTCGTCTGGCCGATGAAGTTCACTCATAAGCCGAGATTTTATACCCGCGTCTCAGTCGAACTTCTGGTGCCAGCTCGGCACGAAGGAATCAATCGAGTTCCCTCACGCGAATCTTCGCAGCTTTTTCATGAAAAGATCGGAACTTCCTGAGGCAATATCGCGTTACAGAACATCTATAGGTATGTAGGCCATCCTCCCCGATGCACGAAGGCAGACATGAATATCACAAATCAAACAATGCCGATCCCATCCACTGAGCTTCCTCCGGGTATGCTGCAGGTCGCGCCTGGCTCCGAGCGGCCAACAGCCATCCTGACAGCCGACCGTCTCTATCAACTCGCCGCCCTCACCGCAGGCGCGTTTCTTCTGGCGACGCTGCTCTAAGCGGCCACAACCAGAGTCCTAGGCGAAGCTCGCCCGCTTTACCTTCTGCCGGAAATCCTCTCCATGCATCTCCACCACAACACACATCTCCTGCAGCCTTGACCGCATGCGTTCACCGATGCGGTCTCCGAGCGTCTCTTCGCGCACCAGCGTTCGCCCGCCTGCCTCGGTTCCCAGTGGCCCCGCGTTCGCATAGTTCGTCGTGATGATCGTGGTTCTGCGGTCGTTGTAGCGAGTGTTCAGAATGTGCGCTACCGTATCCCACACCCAATCCGTGGGCTTCGACGCACCCAGCTCATCGAGCACCAGCACCTCGGCGTCAAACACTGGCCGCAGTATCTCGAGCTCTGTCTCCCGCACCTGAGCGTTGTAGCTGTTCTGCACCTGCTTCAACAGGTCGCGATAGTCATAGAACAATCCGGTCGCCCCACGCTCTGTCACCAGCGCCTGCAAAATCCCCACCGCCAGATGCGTCTTGCCCACACCGATCGAACCCGTCAACAGTAGTCCCCGGCCACCAGTCTCCAGCGGATACCCCTCAATAAACTTCCTCGCCGTAACCAGAGCCATTCCCTGGGACCTGTGGGAATAGGGAAGGTCTGTATCGTAGTTCTCAAGCGTGCAATGCTCATACCGCCGCGGAATATGCGCCCGGCCAAGCATCCGCGCAGCCCGCCGCTCCACCCGGCAGACGCACTCCCGGGCAAACTGACGCCCGTCTTCCTGTATCACCCGCAGCCCGGAACCACCGCAAATCGAACAAACTTCACTCATAGCCGTCCATCCAGTATCGCAGCACCTGAATCCAACTGCCCCCTGTGCGAATCTAGGATAATCAGATAAACTTAAAAGACTGCTGGCAAGCCTCTTTACCGGGGCAAAGCGGCGGCGCGACAGGCACTTCGATGTGACGTGAGCTCTACCGTTGCAAGCGATCCGCGCTCCCGGACGGCAGAAAAATTTCAGGAAAAGGATTATCACCATGCCAAAAGAAGGAATTCACCCGAAGTACGAAAACATCACCGTCAAGTGCGCCTGCGGAACTCACTTTGAGACCCGCTCCACGCACAAGGGCGACATCGTCCTCGAAATCTGCTCCGCCTGCCACCCGTTCTTTACCGGCAAGCAGAAGCTGGTCGACACCGCAGGCCGTGTCGAGCGCTTCCGCCGTAAGTTCGCCAAGTCCGACGCAGGCAAGGCCGAAGCCGCAACCAAGTAAGCGGAGCCCAAACCAATATAAAGGCCTCCGCTAACGCGGGGGCCTTTATATTTACCTGAAACCTGATACCCGAGACCTGATACCTTCCAGTCGAAATCGATACTGCCATGAAGAAGCGTTACACCCTCGAGCAGAAACGCTGGGACTCGCCCCGCGAGTACTCCATGCCCGAGCACACCCGCGTCCCCGCGAGATTCACCATCGGCAACGTGAAGATTGCCCCGGCAACCGTTCTCGCCCCCATGGCCGGCGTCACCGACACCGTCTTCCGCCGATTCATCAAGAATGCCAGTGTCTTCACCTCGCCACAGATTTGTCATTCCGACCGAAGCGCGAAGCGCGTAGTGGAGGAACCAGCTTCTCTCTCCACCGCCATTGAAACAACCACCACCAACCAGCAATCCGGCTGCGGCCTCATCATGACGGAGTTCACCTCCGCCGACGGCCTCTCCCGCATGCGCGAGACCAAGCGCAAGCGCTATCTCACCTACTACGACGACGAGCACCCCATCTCCGCGCAGCTCTTCGGCTCCAACCCCGAGACCCTGGCCGACTCTGCCCGCATCGTTCAGGACGCCGGCTTCGACATCGTCGACCTCAACCTCGGCTGCCCCGCCAAGCGCGTCGTCGCCTGCAACGGCGGCTCCGGCCTCCTCAAAGACCTCCCGCAGATCGAGCTTATCTTCAAAGCCATCCGCGCCGCCGTCACCATTCCCTTCACCGTCAAGTTCCGCATGGGCTGGAACGACAAGCACATTGTCTGCGTCGAGCTCGCAAAACTCGCCGAGGACTGCGGCCTCAACGCCTGCGCCCTTCACGCCCGCACCCGCGAGGACGGCTACACCGGTCAGGCCCGCTGGGAGTACATCGCCGCCGTCAAAGACGCTGTCTCCATCCCCGTCATCGGCAACGGAGACATCCGCACTCCCGAAGACGCAGCCGCCATGGTCGAGGCCACCCACTGCGACGCCGTCATGATCGGCCGCACCGCCCCCGCCAATCCCTGGATCTTCCGCCAGATCGCCCAGTACACCGCCTCCAAAGAAGCCACCGGCATCGGCACCTACGACCGCCCCACCGACCAGGACCGCTACCACATGATCCGCACTTACTTCCAGATGCTGGTCGACGAGATAGCCCTCGAAGAGGCTGCCGAAGCCGCCCGTGCCGAGGCCATCATCGCCTCCGGCCAGATCGCCCGCGAACAGCGCCACCGTGATTGCGTCGGCAAGATGAAGCAGTTCGCCAGCTGGTTCACCCACGGCGTCCCCGGAGGCAGCACCCTCCGCAAACAGATCTTCGAATCCAAAAACGGCGACGCCGTCCTCGCCGCCATCGAACGCTTCTTTGAATCCCACGCAGAAGCCACCACACCCGCGGATACGGAGCCCGACGAACAACTCCTGGCCGCCGCATCCGCCTACTGCGACTGATCCATCTCCTCAAGCAGCGGTTCGTTTGGCAGCCTTGGACGAACGTGTTGGCCGTCGCCCTGCCCGCGGCTCCTGGATGAGAAGATCGGCCGAAATTCCAAGCCCTGTCTGCAATCTGCGAATCATAGCCAGCGTCAGACTCCGCTTTCCATTCATCACCTCAGAGACGCGCGCACGACTCCCGATCATTGGCTCCAGATCTTTCCTGCTCAAGCCGTTCTGATCGAGATAAAACTCAATCACCGACACCGGATCAGGACTATCCATGACGAACTGCTTTGCCTCGTAAGCATCGACCAGTGTCGCAAGAGCGTCCAGCTCTGCGCCTTCTGCTGCACTGAGACGCTTCGACATCAACTGGGAGATTCGCGCCAGCGCCGCGTCATGGTCTCTCTCACTTCGAATCGGGTGGATCGGCATATCGCTCCTTGTCATACTCCACGCTCAAAACGTCGATCTTGTCGTACTCCTTGTGTGTGCCAAGCCACTTCACAAACAAAATCTGAAACTGAAAATTTATCTCTGCGACAAGCCGGTAGTCGTTGCCCTTAATGTTGAACACAACCCGTCTCGCAGAAACTATGCTTGCGGATCGAAGCTGCTGCTTCAACTCGGCTGAATTCGTCCACTGCGCTCTGCGAACCACCGCATACCAGCTGTCGATATGCCGCTTGAACAGCTCGCGTTCGGCCCGCTGAACACGGAACCTGGTAAACCCAACTAACGTTCCACGAGCTACAATCCGCATTCGAACCTCACGATAGCATGCTCCCACCATGGGAGCAAGATAATCCTCCACTCTTGACCAACCTGACACGCGTTCATTACAGTTTCGTCCCATGAGACGAATCATTTTGATGGTCTGCCTGCTATCCTTCCCCGCAATCGCCCAGCAGCCCACTCGCCCGGCCATCACAGGAATCGCCTTCGCCCGTTTCTACACTACCGATCCCGCCGCCGCGCAGAAGTTCTACGGCACCACGCTGGGCTTCGAGCGCAAAGAAGCCGACGGCATGTGGCTCTATCCCGTCAACCACGCGCAATGGATCGAGGTCCTCACCACGCCACCGCCCGAACCGAATGTCCGCCTCGCGGCCGTAGCCTTCACCACCGCCAACGCTGCCCAGCTCGAGCGCTATCTTGAAGCCCATAACATCCAACCCGACGTTCCCCTCAAAAACGGCCAGTTCGGAGTCCGCGACCCGGAAGGCAATCTCGTCATCTTCGTCCAGCGCGGCTCCGAGAAACCCATAGCCACCGCTCCCACATCTCCCAGCGCCTCGAGCACCCGCATCATCCATGTAGGCTTCATGGTCACCGACCGCGCCAAAGAAGACACCTTCTGGCAGCAAGTCCTCGGCTTCCGCCCCTACTGGCACGGCGGCCCCAAAGATGACGGCGTCACCAACTGGGTCAGCCTTCAGGTTCCCGACGGCACCGACTGGCTCGAGTACATGCTCAACGCCGGCCCAAATCCAACCCTCCGCCAGTCCGGCATGATGGACCACTTCTCCCTGGGCACCACAAAAATGAGCGACGCCGTCCTCGCCCTCGCCCGCAACCACTGCGAAGGACCCAACTGCGCCAAAACCCAGATGGGCCGCGACGGCAAAGTTCAGCTCAACCTCTTCGACCCCGACCAGACCCGCGTCGAGTTCATGGAGTTCACCCCCGCACAGGAGCCCTGCTGCTCGCCCTTCACCGGCAAGCACCCAAGCCCCACCGACGAGAAAAAATAGAAGTTTGCATCCGCAACCCACTGCGATTAATCTCATTTGCAGAGCCGAAATAGACAGGGCCGGTTTGGTAAGTCCGGTCCACCCCTCGCTCGAGGGGGCCTTGTCCTCCGGAATACCGGTGAGACCCACGGCGTAGCCAGAGTGTGCGTGAAACACACCACTGGCGGCGCATGGGTCAGGGCAGAATCTGGCAGAACAGCTTCTCCTGACAAGTCCGCAACCCATGCGAACTCACGTTCAAGGAGAACACCATGTTCAAGCTTAACCACATCAACCTCAGCACATCCGACGTCCCCGGCCTCGCCGCATTCTTCGAGAGCTGCCTCAACTTCAAAATCACCGAGCGTCGCGGCAGCAACAAATTTGCCGTCCTCGAAGGCGAAGGTCCTTTCTACCTCATCCTGATGCACGGCAAAGACGCCGCCAACACCAGCTACCCGGCGATGTTTCACATCGGCTTCGTCGTTCAAGACGAAGCTGCCGTGCGCGCCACGCATCAACGCATGATCGAAGCCGGCCACGCCGCACCTGCACCCGAACGCATCCAACGCGGAGGCGACCCAACCTTCGGCTTCTACTACCCTGCGCCCGGCGGCATCCTCGTCGAGGTCAGCACGCCCATACTCACAGCCCCGGCACCATAAAAATCCTGCCGCTATCGTTCTTCCGTCATAAGAGCGGTAGCGGCACTCACGGTTTGGCGGCGGGCTGCGCTGCACCTATCTTCCGCAGTGTCAGATTCGCCGTCGATTCAATCGGCCTCTGCTCTTTATCCAGCATCACCAAAGCATTCCCGCCGTCGTCGAGCAGATAAGATTCCGACCGCTTCTCGTCATCTGGATTCAGTTGATACACCGTTGCGTTCTCATCCGTCGCATCCCCGCGCAACATCGCCCAGTCCCCGCGATCCGAGAACGTAACATCGCCCTTCGGAGCACCGCGATACGTCTGCGTCCGCACAAAAAACGCATAGGTAAAATCGAACCTTCCCTTCGCGTAGATTCGCAACGTCGTATCCAGTCCCTCGCAATCCGCGCACGGCAGTGTCCCCTTGTAAACCCCGAGCAGCACAGCAGTCCCCACGCGCGGAGACCCCAGTGCAACATGCACCCGCGCCGAATAAGCCGAAGTATCCTGCGGAGCAGCGCCCGGAACCTTCTCCGGCGTCTCAAACCCGAAGGCCACCGCCGTATCCCCTACCGCTGCCGCATTGAAACGAAATTGCTTTACCTTCTCCGCGGCATTGCTTCCCTTCCCCGCGGCCGGCTCTCCACCAAGCTCCGTCAGCCCCGAGCCCTTCGGCAGATGCAGCACCCAGCCAAACCCATTCACATCTCCCGAAGACAGCTCCACCACCAGCGTGTCGCCAAGATTGAGAAAAACATCCGTCCGGTTATCCGCTTCTTTCAACGTTACTGTCTTGGCCTCTGCAACTCGCGCAATAGATGTTGCGAAGATCAATAAAACGGCAACCGCAATCTTTCGCCCTGTCATCGGAACCTCCTCGCCAATCAGGCCCCACTTCGCTTCCGCCACACCACCTTCACCTTATCTCGCCACCGCTCATCCAACGCTGCCAGCGTCCACTCCACACGTGGAGAAAGATACCGCAACACTACCTCCGTCGCCGGATGCACCCGCAGCGCCGGAGCCACAAGATAAAGCCGCGGAGCCTCCGGCGACAACCGCACACCGCCAAAGTATCCATGCCGTTGAAACTCCCCCAACCCAGTCACGTTATCTGCGTTCTGCAGATGATGCCACCGCACCCGCACCCAATAATCCAGCCCCTGCAGCGCCAGATGCAAATCCTCATCCGCCTTCAGCTCGATCACTGCCAGCCGCCCATCGTTCGTCACGCCCAGCAGGTCGAGCATCCCGCGATCGCTCGCCGCAAACGCCGGCACCTGCGTATAGACATGGTCCGTCCGCAGGTGTGCATCGACCAGCGAAAGATCCCGCCGCAGCACGCTCTCCAGCCACCGCTCCGGCTGCATGCGGTACAGCGGATCACGCTTATCCCCACCCGCGCCACGCCGCCCGAACAAACGAGCCACCAGCTCCCGCAGTTCCTCGCCATTCTCCGCAGTCAACGGAGTCTCATTCGCCCCCGCGCCAAACGTAATCTCCTGCGCGCTGTTAAACGAATTCCCCGCATACCCCATGCATACTCGCGCAAACTCCAGACCATGCAGCAGAAACACCATCTCCGACCCGCTGCGCAGCCTCTGCTCCACCACCTCGCGCATCGCCTCCGGCACCAGCGCCATCACTCGCGCTGCCGACTCCGCAAACCGCTCCTTCGCCGCTGCCTCATTCGGCAGATGCATCAGTCGCGTTGTCAGATTCCCATGATCTGCCACATCCCGCTGCTCCATCTCCTCCGTCTTTTGGTCCAGCTCCCACAACTCCCACTGTGCCGCGTTCTCATTCAGCCACGCCATCCGCGACAAAGTCAGGGTGGCCATCTCGCGCGGCACAATCATCTTCAATCCCTGATAGACCCGTCGCCCATCACCGGACTCCCGACAGTGATGCAGCCACAGAATCCCCAGCGTCAAAATCCCATCCACCGTCACCGGCGTCTCTTCCTCATTCACCGCAATCACGGCCCAGGCCTTCTGTCCCTGCACCAGCGAACCCCGCACATACGCCGGCCCAAAACTCTTCTCCAGGTCCATCGCTGTGCGAAACCCATCCGCCTTCATCTCCGGAAAACTCCGCAGAAGCACCCGCTCCACCACCCGAAGATACTTCACCCGCGTCGTCTCGCGCGTCGAAGGTGTCCGCCTGTCACGGTCGGCCACCAACTCCAGCGTCGCAGGCTTCGTCTGACCGAACTTGTGCGTACTCAACCGCAGCACGCCGTTGCGCATCGCCGTCGCGCTTACCCGGCGAACAACATTGCGCTCCTCGCTCCAAAGATGCAGCGTGCAACGCCCATGCTCGGTCGCCAAACGGTACTTCGCCTCGCGCATGTCGAACAGCACTTTGCCATCTTCGAGGACCACCGCGCGCGCATGCTCCGCCAGAAAAGTCTCCAGCGCAGATGCAATCTGTTCCGTTGTCTGGGAAGGGGCCTCGGTAGATCCCGCGTAAGCTGCTCGAAGCGGCATAGCCGAACCTTAACACACCACCGGCAAGCTGAAGTTAACCAGTGCCGCACAAACCACTAAAGCGGAAGCGAAAAATGAAACGACGTGATCCGCAATCGCTCCCGCAGATAAAAGGCGTGCGCTTCCAGTCGCTGCGTGCCCGAATCGAGGCTGAAAGAACTGCATCCAGCCTCCCGCGCCAGCGCAATCAGCCATTGAATCATCGCCTCACCATGTCCTTGCGAGCGCGCCGCCACATCTGTTACCAGGTCATCGACATAAAATGTCTTCCCGCTCGACAGCATATTCTGCACACGAAATCCCGCCACCGAAACTACCTTGCCCTGATACTCCAGCGAAGCCATCTGATACCCCTCCGCCAGCTGCGACTGCACCCTCCCCACAAACTCCGCAGCCACCAGCAGCGGCCGCAACTGCCTCATCACCGGGAAACAACGCTCAATCTCAGCAGGCGTCGCTGCAATCTGAATCGTCCTCGTCTCTCCCATCCCGGCTACCAACCCTCTTTCGCCCGTAGATGCGTAATATGCGCAACATGGTGCAGCGAGTGCCACGCGTACATCAGCGCCGCCAACTCCACCGTCACCGGCCCGTCCTCCGGATGCTTGTACCCCCGCACCCACTGCGGGTCCTTCAGCGATTGCAGCAGCATCACCCACCGCGCATGCAGGCTCTCCACCAGCTCCAGCGACCACTCCACCGGAGCCACCACATCGTGCAGCGTCGCCCAGGCCTTCTCGTCATACGTCTTGATCACCGGCCAGTCCTCCGTCAGCGCCAGTCTCACCCGCACGAACGCGTTCATGTGGCTGTCCGCGATGTGGTGCACCAGTTGGCGCACCGCCCATCCTCCCTCTCTATAAGGAGTATTCAGCTGCGCCGGACTCAGCCCATCCACCGCATTGCGAAGCTGCTCCGGCAACTCCGCCAGCATCGCAATCGCGCCCACGCGGTCGTCCGGCGTAATCGTCGCTGGCGCCGCAAACTTGCCAACCGGATATCTCGGGTCCAATCCCTCCAAAGCCATAAGCCACCCCTTATACCTCTACTAAGCAACGTAGCACACCCCCATTGTGTAACCTTGTTTAAGCATCGAACCCATCGAAAACCTTCTATGCCACTCTTTTCCAAACAACTTGCTTCCTTTTTCATCCTCGCCGCCACTGCGGCGGCCCAGCAAATCCCCACCCCCGCAAGCTCCTCGGCAACGCAAAGCCCCATCGGCTTCGACAGCAACAACTACCCCGGCGACGACGCCCTCCCTATTCTCCGCCGCCACTTCGCCTTCGCCGGTTACTGGCTCACCAACCCACCCGGCGAGCGCACAAATTCCTGGGTCGGCAAACGCGACGTCCTCCTCCGCAATAACTTTGGATTTCTAGTCCTCGCCAACGGCAAAACCGACGCCGAAATCTCCCGCGCCAAACGCGCAGGCACTCCACCCGCAACCCTCGGCGCACGCGACGCCGCCAAAGCCATCGCCGCTGCCCAGCGCGAACACTTCCCCGCCCACACCATCCTCTTTCTCGATCAGGAAGAAGGCGGACGCCTCACCGACAATCAATCCACCTATCTCCTGGCATGGACCGAAGCCATCGCCCACTCCAGCTATCTCCCCGGCGTCTACGCCAGCGGCCAGCCCGTCGACGACGCCCCCGGCAAAACCATCACCACCATCCAGAACATCCGCGAGCTCGTCGCCGCGCAGCACCTCCACGAGATCGCCTTCTGGGTCTATCAGGACGCCTGCCCGCCCGCCAACGGCTGCACCCTAACTCCACCGCCCATCACCGCCAGCGGCACACCCGGTGTCATCGCCTGGCAATACGCCCAATCCCCCCGCCGCAAAGAGATCACCGCCGCCTGCGCCAAAACCTACGCCCACGACAATAACTGCTACGACCCCAACCTCCCCAACTTCACCATCGACCTAAGCATAGCCACCACCGCGGACCCCTCCCACGGCCGCTAGCTTCGTGCTCCACTCTTGAAGTCGTCATCCTGAGCAGAGCGAAGGATCCCTGCATTTCGTCCGGGGTGCCACCATCCGTCATCCCACCACAAACGAAAAGGCACGGCTCTCACCGTGCCATCCCAAACCCAAACGAACCGTCTTTACAAAGTCGGCGCAAAGTTATCAATAATCGTCACAAAAATCACGCCAAACGTGATCAGCAACAACGGCCACCACCGATCCAACCAAGACTCCTTCGACAAACTCATCGCAAACCCTCCAACTAAATCCTACCCGACAACCAAACCACACTCAATCTCAATGGCTCGTGCCAATCCCTAACCGGCTGACTCGCTTTCCCATTGCCGCATCCATCTCCAGCCCCTATCATCAAAAGAAGATGACCCTCCCACAGCCCGACCACAAGCGTTACTTCATCGAAAAATTAGGTATCTCCGAGCGCCTCATGGAGCGCTGCCTCGGCGAAGCCCTCTCCGCCGGCGGAGAATACGCCGACCTCTACTTCGAATCCGTCACCTCTACCGCCCTCGGCATCGACGAGTCCCTCGTCAAAACCGCCTCCCAGGGCATCAGCCTCGGCTGCGGCATCCGCGTCCTCTCCGGCGAGCGCACCGGCTACGCCTACACCGACGACCTCTCCTCCGACTGCCTTCTGAAAGCCGCGCGCACCGCAGCCCTTATCGCCTCCGGCCCCGCCAAAGAGCTGATGCACGGCTTCCGCCACACCGAAACTCCCGCCCTCTACCCCGTAGCGGGAGCCACCACCGACGCCGAGATCGCCGCCAAGCTCGCCCTCATCCAGCGCGCCGACACCGCAGCCCGCGCCTACGACCCGCGCATCACCCAGGTCCGCGCCGGCTTCAACGACGAGCTCCGCCGCATCCTCGTCGCCGCCTCCGACGGCACCTTCGCCTCCGATACCCAGCCCCTCGCGCGTCTCAACGTCTTCGTCATCGCCAAAGACGCCGCCGCCAATAACGGCGCAGGCAGCACCGCCCGTGGCTCCAGCGGAGGCGGCGGCCGCGTCACCATGGACTTCTTCACCGACTCCAAATCCCCCGAGCACTTCGCCCGCGAAGCCGCCCGCACCGCAATCCTCCAGCTCGACGCCATCGACGCCCCCGCAGGCGAGATGCCCGTCGTCCTCGGCCCCGGCTGGCCCGGAGTCCTCCTGCACGAAGCGGTAGGCCACGGCCTCGAAGCCGACTTCAACCGCAAAAAAACCTCCGCCTTCGCAGGCCTCATCGGACAAAAAGTCGCCAGCGAAAAAGTAACCGTCGTCGACAACGGCCTCATGCCCGGCCGCCGCGGCTCCATCAACATGGACGACGAGGGCAACCCCACGCAGGAGACCGTCCTCATCGAAAACGGAATCCTCAAGGGTTATCTCTCCGACAAGCTCTCCTCGCGCCTCATGGGCACGCCCAACACCGGCAGTGGCCGTCGCGAGAGTTACCACCACATCCCCATGCCGCGCATGACCAACACCTACATGCTCAACGGCGAAGATGCTCCCGAGGACATCATCAAATCCGTCCAGCGCGGCCTCTACGCCGTCAACTTCGGCGGCGGTTCCGTCGACATCACCAGCGGCAAGTTCGTCTTCTCCGCCAGCGAAGCCTACCTCATCGAAGACGGCAAAGTAACCCGCCCCGTCAAAGGCGCAACCCTCATCGGCAACGGCCCCGAAGCCCTAAAATACGTCTCCATGGTCGGCAACGACCTCGCCCTCGACGAAGGCATAGGCACCTGCGGCAAATCTGGCCAATCCGTCCCCGTAGGCGTAGGCCTCCCCACCACCAAACTAGACAAAATGACCGTCGGCGGCACTAGTTAATTGCTTTTTTGCGGCGGGAAAGAAACTGGCGATTGTGTGAACTTTCAAGAATGAATTCTGTCATTCGCGTTGTGTTCCACTTGGCGAAGTCAGTATCAACCAAGGTAAATTCGTGTGCAGCGAGAACAGTGTTCTCCCAAAGCTTCTTATCTTGGTTCTTCCCGAGTACATAAATGGCACGAATTGCCCGGACAGGCGTGTAATAGTTATTTATGTCATCGGCGCTATGGGATTTCCGTGATTCGTTGTCATTGAGCTGAATAATCTCGGCCAGCTTTTGGCCGTTCAAGCTCCGGATAGCTAGCCTCCACAGTCCTGGAGTGGTTCGAAGGATCAATCCCGCACCAAGGCCCGCATATCGCGAGCGCTTATCATAGAAATTCGTTAGGCTCTCACACACCTCGATCGCCACGATATCGCAATATTCGAATTCCCGCCCGTCCTTTCTCAGCTTTAAATATGCGTATAGACCATCCGGATTTGTAGAGTTCTCTCGCGCTCCGATCTGCTGTAATTTGGCTCCGCCAGTCCAATGATGCTCAAAAAGCTTCCCAATCTTACGAGAGGTAATCTTTGGAAGTATCCGAATCCAGTATTCGCTATCTGACAGCACGATTACCTCATCGAATTCTCGAAGCTTCTCTTTCGCATCACCATCTTTCATTCCCTTTTCTCCGAGTAAGGTCGTAAAGCAGAAGGATATACCTAAGTCTAGGCAGCCTCAAGCCCCCAAATCCAGTAAAAAAGCACACAATCCGCTACAATAGACACAGGCCCCTCACCGCACCACAACGGAAAGTAACATCCAACGCCCGACCCAACAGTCTCAGGTTCACCGAGGTGTTTCATGGCAGTCGAACGGGAAAAATTCTACGAGTGCGAAGTGAAGCGTCTTCGCGTCCGCGCCACCGGCGGCTACGAGCCCTTCTGGAAGGTCAAGCCCATCACCGTCGCCCTCGAAGATAACGACACCGAGTTCCGCTGCATGCACTGCGGCGGCGCGGTCAAGGTTGTCAAACGCCGCTCCGGCGAAGGCCTTGCCGCCCACGTCGAGCACAAGCTCAAGAGCGACTCCGAATACTGTGCCGCGGGCGTCCACTTCCTCACCGCCACCGACGGACGCCAGCCCCGTCCCTCGGCAGCCCCCGTCCGCTAAGCTTGCACCAGGCACCCATTCATGCAGCTTCGGCGCATGAATGGGCTATCGCGCAAAAGCCGCCTCTCAGGCAGGCTGTATCTCATACTCCAGCTTCCCCGTAGCCCGAAGCTCCACCACGGAAAACGTCTTCCCCGGCACCGGCGACTTCACCTGTTCGTGCACCGTCTTCTGCGCACTCGACGCCACACACGCCGGATCGAACACCGGCACCCGCTCGATGATCTCGCCCACGCGCTCCACCGTCACACGAATCCGGTCCTCCGCAAACACGATATTTTTCGTCCCTCCGCCAGTCAACGGATACCGCACCGCCGCACCGCCATCCGAATACTCCGCATCGAGCCCTGAAGCCTCCACCGGCAACGCACCGCCAGCCGAAGTTCCCCAAGCCGTCTCCGCGCCTGATGTCTGCGACTGCAATAACACGCCTTTGCCCGAAGTCCACACCATCGTCAGCCCCAGCCGCTCCTGCTTCGTAATCGCCTTCGGAGCCGAAGCAAACGCCGCGTAGTACCCCGGCCGCCGAACATAGGTGAACACAATAGGCTCGCGCGTGTCCTTCCGCTGCTCCACAAAATTCTGCTCGTTCAACGGCCGCACCATCTTGCGCGCCTCGGCAATCTGCTCCGCCGTCGGATGCCACTCATAGCTCGACCGCTGCAAGAACAGATACGGCGACAGCGCACTGAACTCCCCAATCTTCAACGGATCAACCTGCGGCCACTCTTTGTTAAGCTTCTCCCGCGCCGCCCGAACCAGCTCCGCCCGCCGCTCCGGCGGAGTAGCAAATGCCCGCATCATCACGCACCGCTCTGCCAGCGGAGTATCGATAAACCCATACGTCGCATGCTGCTGTCGCGTCTCGATGCCCCGGTTCAGCACGAAGAAATTCTGCCCCGGCTCCGGCAGCGCGTTGTACTGCAGCCATTGCCCGAACCGGTTCTCCTCGTCCACCAGCAGCTTCGCCAGGTCTGTATTCCGCCAATAGCTGTAAGCCATCTGCAGATTCTCATGATGCGTATTCAGCGTGTACCCCAGGTCGGGACCGTTGCCCTCGTACATATATCCCGCCGGACTCTGCAGCTCCGTCCCCGCCGCCTCCAGACGCTCCTTGAGCCGCGCCGACAACTCCGCATCCGGATACAAAGCCAGAAATGCCGCGCCACCCGCGAAGATATTCGTGTACTGGTTCGAGAACTCCTTCCCATGGCTGTAAAGCTCCGGATCGAACAGCACTGCCCGCGTCGCCTTGCGAACGCCGTCAATCATCCGCTGATGAATCGACTCCGAGATCGGCGGGCCGCTCTTCAGCAGCCGCAGCGCCTCCGACATAAACTTCACCGCAAACGAAGTAGCCGCCAGATTCCACTCCTGCGGTCCATACTCGCTGAACTTCCCGTCACTGCTCTGGCTCCGGCACCAGAAATCAATCGCCAGCTCCAGCCGGGCCCGCAGCGCAGGGTGCCCGCGATAAGGATTCCAGCTCCGCGCCGCCGTGTAAAACCACGTCAGCGTCAGAATGCTCTCCATAATCCGCGCGTTGTAAGGATGAAGTTGAGCAGTACCGCGCCACACCGAGATATTGATGAACCCCTTGTCCGGCCCATCCAGAACCACGCTGTTCGCCACCTGCGCAAAGTGGCTCAGCGCAAACGGCAGGTCCAGATCGGCATCCGCAAAATCCGAAGGCCGAATCTTCGCCGCATCAATCGCCGGTACAGGAGCAATCGTCGCCCCATGATCCTGCGCCATCAGTCCCGGCACTCGCAGCAAAGGAACAGCAGCCGCACTCATCAAAAAATCTCTACGATTCATCGTCATATTGGTCCCGAACCATCATATTCATATTTGGGTCATCGTTTTCGCCCGCGATACAAAACTTAAGAAAATTCTTCGCCCCCTGCAAAGCGATATCCTAGAATTCATGCCGACCGAAACTCAATCCAGCATCGACCTGAAATCCATCGCCTCCGGCGTCCTCGCCCGCGCCCTCAAATCCGGAGCCACCGACGCCGAAGTCGTCCTCTACGAAGGCGACGAGTTCTCCGCCATGGTCCGCCTCGGCCAGGTCGAAACCCTCAAAGAATCCGGCTCCCGCGCCATCGGCCTCCGCGTCTTTATCGGACAGCACGTAGCCAGCACCTCCTCCAGCGATCTCTCCCCCCGATGGCCTCACCCACCTCGTCGAAGGAGCCATCGCCCTCGCCCGCATCACCAGCGAAGACCCCTTCGCCGGCCTCCCCGAGCCCGAAGCCTTCGGCAAACTCGACGGCGACCTCCATCTCCACTTCGACGACGTCAACCACATGCCTCCCGCCGAGCGCATCGAAATCGCCCGCCGCGCCGAAGCCGCTACCCTCGCCTACGACACCCGCATCCAGAACTCCCGCGGCGGCGACTTCGACACCGCCACCTCCCACAAAATCATGCTCAACTCCCGCGGCTTCTTCGGCGAATACCGTCGCAGCTACTGCGGCTTCTCCGCCTCGCCCATCGCGCAGGACGAAAAAGGCAACATGCAGCGCGACTACTGGTTCTCGAACGCCCGCACCACCACCAGACTCGATAACCCCGAAGCCGTCGGTCACGAAGCCGCACGCCGCACCCTCCGCCGCCTCAACGCCCGCCGCGTCCCCACGCAGAAAGCCTCCGTCGTCTTCGCCCCCGAGCTAGCCCAATCCGTCATCGGCAACATCTTCGACGCCGCCAACGGCGACGCCATCTACCGCAACGCCTCCTTCTTCAGCGGCATGTTAGGCGAGCGCGTCGCCGGCGAAAACGTCACCGTCATCGACGACGGCACCGTGGTCTTCGACGATGGCAACACGAAAATCGGTGGCTTCGGCACTCGTCCCTTCGACGCCGAAGGCCTGCCCACTCGCCGCACCGTCCTCGTCGAGCGCGGCATCCTCAAAAGCTACGTCCTCAACACCTACACCGCGCGCAAGCTCCACATGCAATCCACCGGCAACGCCTCCCGCGGCCTCGCCGGCAATCCCGGCATCGGCCCCCGGCAACTTCTTCCTGGAACCCGGCACCCTCACACCCGAGCAGATCATCGCCGACATCAAGACCGGTCTCTATGTCACCGAGACCATGGGCCACGGCGTCAACATGGTCACCGGCGACTACTCCCACGGAGCCAGCGGCCTCTGGATAGAAAACGGAGAGATCGCCTACCCCGTCGAAGAGATCACCATCGCCGGCAACCTCAAAGACATGTACAAAAACATAGCCTCCATCGGCAACGACCTGGTCTTCCACGGAGCCAGCGCCGCCCCCACCCTGCGCATCGAAGGCATGACCATCGCCGGCTCTTAGGGTCAGTGGAATAAAGGAATACCTGAAAACGAAGCGTCCTCCCGACGAAGGCGTCGTATTTGCCGCGCAGTGGAGAAGCCTGCCCTGACCGCAGCCGAATGGGACCCCGGCATTTCGCCTTTGCTGTTGTTTGTTTCTGGTCCGCGTCATCGTTGTAAATCCGTGTTAAGCTTTTAGCTCCCCACCCATCAGCTTCGGGCCAACCTGCAAGAACCCGACTACAATCCTCCTGTGGCCGCTCCCTTCCACTTCGAGCACGTCGTCGACTTCTCCCCCACCCAGGCCGACGCCATCCTCCGCACCATCCCCGCCAAGCCCGGAGTCTTCGCCCTCTGCGGCCCCCACCCCGAAGACGCACCCTACCTGACCCACACCACCGACATCCGCCGCCGCACCCGCCGTCTCCTCGACCCGCCCGAATCCCAGTCCAAACGCCTCAACCTCCGCGAAAAAGTCGCGCGCATCGAATACACGCTCACCGGCTCTCGCTTCGAATCCTCCCTCGTCCTCTACGACGCCACCGCCGCCCACTTCGGCCACGCCGAAGCCCGCCGCCGCCTCAAGCTCCACACACCCTACTTCCTCCGCCTCACCATCGAAAACGAGTTCCCTCGCGTCTACGCCACCAACAAGCTCTCCAAGCGCGGCCTCGCGCAGATGTACGGCCCCTTCCCCTCGCGCGCCGCAGCCGAGCGTTACTGCGACGCCGCCCTCGACCTCTTCAAACTCCGCCGCTGCTCCGAAGACCTCGCCCCCTACCCCGAACACCCCGGCTGCATCTACGGCGAGATGGGCCGCTGCATCGAGCCCTGCAAGCAAGCCTGCACCGCCGAGCAGTACGCCGCCGAAACCGCCGCCGTAAAAAAATTCTTCGACACCCGTGGCGAATCCATGATCATCGACATCGGCCTCGCCCGCGAAGAAGCCTCCTCCGGCATGCACTTCGAAAAAGCCGCCGCCCTCCACGCCCAATGGCAAAAAGTAAAGTCCGTCCAGTCCTTCGCCGACTGGATCGTCCGGCCCATCCCCAGACTCCGAGCCATCATCGTGCAGCCCGTCGCGACCAGGCCGCCCGCCCCGGACGAAACGCCAGAAGCATCCGAAATCCACCTCGAAGAAGCCGCGCTTTTTTCTCCTCGAAGGCGGCTGTCTCCTCGGTCCGCATCGCCTGTCCACCCTCGGCGTCCGAGCCGTCCGCGAGCAGACCAGCGTAGGCAGCTCCCTCTTCGCGCAACCCTTGATGCTGCAGGCCGTCCCTCTCGATGGCGACCCCACAGGCCCCACAAACTCTCCCGAGGCCCGCGCCGCGCACGCCATCGCCACACTCGAGCAGCGCGCCGCCAAACCCACCGACCCTCGCGCTCCTCAGCGACCACCTCTCGCTCCTCCGCCGCTGGTACTACCGTCCCGAAAAGCAACGCATCGGCGAAATCTTCCTCATCAACGAAGACGGCACCTGGCCCATCCGCAAGATCCTCCGCGGAGCCGCACGCCAGGCCCTCGGCGACCCCAGACCCATGGCCGAAACCAACCGCGAAGCCGCCCAATCCACCGCCAAAGAACTCAAAACCAAAATCCTCCACGAAGGCCGCCCAGACGTCCAACGCACCGTGTACATCCCACCTAAAAGCTGGACAAACCGGCCACGGATGACACAGATAAAAAAGATTTAAAAAAACGGAAATTTCATCGAATGCATGCTGAGCGACGCAAGAAAACCCACCCTGTTCCTCGATTGCCTCCATGGCCTTAATCCGCGCTGTCCGCGCCAATCCGCGGTCGCCCGTCTTCCGTTTCGAGACACTGCTTAAACTCGCTCTAGGAGCATCCCTCAAGTGATAGAACTGGCCGCATCCATCCTCGCCGCCGACTTCGCCCATCTCGCCGCCGACGAGATCGCCGCAGCCGAGCGCGGCGGAGCCACCATCCTCCACGTCGACGTCATGGACGGCCACTTCGTCCCCCAACATCACCTTCGGCCCCGGCCCGTCGTCAAAGCCATTCGCCCCGTCACCAGGCTCCCTCTCGACTGCCACATGATGGTAGAAAACCCCGACGACTTCATCGAAGCCTCGCCGAGGCCGGTGCCGACATGATGTCCCGTCCACCAGGAGGTCTGCCGCCACCTCCATCGCACCCTCCAGCAGAATCGCCCATCACGGCATGCGGCCCGCCGTCGTCATCAACCCCGCCACGCCCGTCGAGACCCCTCGTCGAAGTCCTTCCCATGGTGCATCATGTCCTCGTCATGAGCGTCAACCCCGGCTTCGGCGGCCAGGAGTTCCTCCTCTCTGCCTCGACAAGATCGCCCACCTCGCCGAGCTCCGCGAAGAGATGGATCTCAACTTTCGCATCGAAGTCGACGGCGGCGTCGCTAACGACACCGTCGCTCTCGTCGTCGAAGCAGGAGCGGACATGTTAGTGGCCGGTTCGGCGATCTTCGCCCACGGCAAGGCCGAGCAGAACGCACGCGAATTCCTCAAGCTCGCCCACGCCGCCGCGCCAGCAGAAACCCGCCCGGCAAGATAGAATGGAAGGCAGTCTCGCCGCCCCGTGCGCGAGGCGGAATAGGGTCAATCGCGGATGATCAGACGTTCTTTTTTCCCAAACACCAGGGCCACCTCCATGGCTGCCCTCGCCGTCGCAGGTCTCATCCTCTCCAGCCTCAGCGCAGTCGCCCAGGTCACAGGTACCCAGACCACTAACGCCACCGGCCAGCAACAACAGACAGTCAACATCTCGAGCCCCGCAGACAAGAAGGCAGACAAGGTCGTCCAGTCCCAAGGACACCAGGAAGGAGATGGCGAAGGAGAAAAAGATCGCACCCCGTCGACGCCGGCCTTCCCGACAAGGTCCTCTACGACAAGGCCCTCAACGCTACCAAGAGCGGCCACTACGACGTCGCCCCGCCTCGACCCTCCAGACCCTCCTCAACAACCTATCCCGACTCGCAATATTTGATGAAGGCCAAGCTCGCCATCGCCGACTCCTGGTACAAGGAAGGCGGCACCGCGGCCCTCACCCAGGCCGAGCAGGAGTATAAGGACTTCATCACCTTCTTCCCCAACGCGCCCCGAGGCCGCAGAGGCCCAGAATGCGTGTCGGCGACATCTACTTCCGCCAGATGGACAAGCCTGACCGCGACTACTTCCAAGGTCACCCACGCCGAAGAAGAGTACCGCCTCATGCTCCAGCAGTTCCCTGAGTCCACGCTCGTCCCGCAGGCCAAGCAGCGCCTCCGCGAGGTTCAGGAGGTCATGGCCACACGCGAGTCCGCCATCGCCGCCTTCTACGCCACGCACAGCAAACTGGCCCGCGGACCATCGCCCGCTACCCAGAACCGTCCACTCGACAACTACCCGCAGTACAGCCACATGGACGAGGTCCTCATCAGCCTCGGCGACGCCTACGAGACCGAGGCTAAGTACGTCCGCACCCTCAAGCTCCCCGAAGAGGGCAAGGCCCGGCTCGAGAAGATCTACGACGACCAGGCCATCGCCGCCTACAGCAAGGTCATTCTCGATCACTCCGCCTCGCAGCATGTCGAAGATGCGCGCGACCGCCTCGAAGCGATGAACGTGCCCATCCCCCCACGCCCACACCCGGAGCAGATCGCCGCCAGCCTCGCGCTCGAAAACAGCCGTCGGCAGTATCGCCTCCAGGACCGCGCCATGGTCCTCTTCATGCACCGGCCTGACGGTCGTTCTCACCGCACGCGACGGGCGAACCCACTCTGGCCGATCCAGCCCCAACCCTCGCCCCGCACATCACCAACCAGATTCAGAGCGACTTCAAGAGCGCCTTCACACCAGGAGGCGCCGCAGCCTCCACCACTTTTGCAGCCCAAGGCTGGCACCGACGGCACAGCCCAGCCGAACGCAGCCCCCGCCGAAGCAGCCGCGGAACCGGCAGCTTCCACACCGGCAGCTCCGCTCCAGCTTCAGGACGTACCCCGCTGCCGATGCCGGAACAGCTAATTCTTCGCCTGCAGTCACCAGCGTCACCAACACGGCACCTGCCACGTCAGCGCCTGCCGGTAACTCCATCGGCGGTGTCGAGATCCTCACGCCCGGCGCAACCATAGGAAGCGGAGCCCGCTCCGACCACCGCGCCGCAGCCCCCCGCCCCCGCTCCCAACGACAACGGCGGTCTCCACGCTGTCCGGACCCGTCAACTCAACGCCGCCTGCCCGCGGCAGAGAAACCCGCCGCAGCACCTGACGCAGTCAACGACGTAGCCGACAAGCCGCAACCTGCCGCCCAGGCTCCCAACGCCAACGGCAAGAACGCCAAGCCCGCCCTTCGACAAGAGCGGACGAGTCCTCCAGCAAGCACAAGAAGAAGAAGGGCCTCTCCAAACTCAACCCCTTCTAAAACCAACCCTTCAGAAACACTTCAGCAAAAAGGATGCAGCCACCAGCTGCATCCTTTTGTAGCTTTGTAGTTGTCGTTGCCCTTGCTTTCTTGCTTGTCATCCTCGAAGAGGACCTGCTTCTTGCAATTGCAGTAGCTTTTCTCGCTCGCCCCGAAGAAGTGAAAAAAGCCGTCTGAAGAGGCGGCTTCAGCCGTTGAGGGCATATTTCAGGAGAAGATATCTCCCGGACAAACATACTTTTTTCGGTTCCTACCGAACCGCAGCCGCCGAACCCACACCCACCCGCCGCCGAACCCGCGGCACAATCAAAGCCGACAAAAAAAAATCAGCCACCACCACCGCCAGCAGCCAGAAAAACACCGGCCCCACAGATTCCCATCCGCGACATATGCCCGCCCAGCACATACGCGCTCCCCGAGATCGATTCATCCGCCTCATACACGGCATTGCCGTTCAGCACCACCGCATCGCCCCCAATGCGCGCCGCCGAATCGACCACCGCATTGCCCCCAATCACCGTAGCGCTCCGCTCCACCCGCCCGCTCACATTCACGCTTCCAAACAGCACCAGCACGCGCCCCGTAACATCCCCCCTCCACCTGCACCGAGCAAAAAATACACGTCGCGTTATGAATCTGCTGCCCGGAGGCAACAAAAATATCCTCTCCCACATACGTGCGGTTCGGCGCCTGCCCCAAAGCCGCAGCCGTCAGCAGCACCGTCATCAACCCACAAAAAATTGAGCGCACGTAAACTCCCTCTCGCAGCAAACCCACAAACTGGATGACTCAGAATCGCACGAACTTGTTCAAGATATACGCTCCGGCAGCTCCCCAGTTCCTCAACCTTCGCTATCTCGTTTATTAGCTGACTCGCCAATCAGCCGGGTGGATGCGTCAAAACCTCCGCCCCTGCGGATAAACCGGAAACTGGTAGCGGTTCCTCCGCACCACCCAGACGATCAGCCAGATCATCCCCGCCAGTATCAGCAGCGGAGCGAACGGCAGCAGCAGCCATATCTTGCTCGAAGCCACCGCCCGCGACCCATGGATCCCAGCCCCGTCCGCCGCCACCACATCCCCGGCGGCAATCGCTACATCGCCGTAGACCCACGACCCCCGCCCCCAGGTTCAAATTCCCGCCCAGCGCCGCCACATCCCCTTTGATGCTCTTCCCCGAGTCCACCGTGATATCGCCAAACAGCACAGCGACATCGCCCCTTACCTCCCCGCGCACATGCACCGAGCAGAATGCGCACGCCACATCCCCGGCCGTCTGCCTTCCTCAATCGTGATGTCGTCTCCCACACTCGCACGGTCCTCGCTCGACCTGGCATACGCAGGCAAACTCAACGAGACCACAGCAATCGCGACCAGCAAACTGCGCATAAAGGAACCTCGTGCGGTTAGTGTAAGGCCTTCCCACATCCCCGGAGGACGAACCAATCCCATCCCCCGGGTGCTACCCTTAACTCATCCATGAGCGAGCAACTTCCGAGCAACGAACAACCAAAAGAACTCCCCAAAGCCTACGATCCCTCTGTCATCGAACAACGCTGGGCCGACTACTGGGTTAGCGAACGCCTGTTTGACGTTCCAACCCCGAAAAGTACGCAGGACAAAGAAGAAAAGTTCACCATCCTTCTCCCGCCGCCGAACGTTACCGGCCGTCTCCACATGGGCCACATGCTCAACCAGACCGAGATGGACATCCTCACCCGCTGGCACCGCATGTCAGGCGACCTCGCCCTCTGGATCCCCGGCACCGACCACGCCGGCATCGCCACTCAGATGATGGTCGAGCGCCAGCTCAAGGAAGAAGGCACCTCCCGCATCGAGCTCGGCCGCGAAGCCTTCACCGAGCGCGTCTGGTCCTGGCGCAAGCTCTACGGCGGAGCCATCCTCGATCAGATGAAGCGCCTCGGAGCCTCCGTCGACTGGTCCCGCGAGTACTTCACCATGGACGACCCGCCTCTCCATCGCGGTCAAAGAAGCCTTCATCCGCCTCTACGAACAAGGCCTCATCTATCGTGGAGCCTACATCGTCAACTGGGACCCCAGCATCCAGACCGCCGTCTCCGACCTCGAAGTCGAGCACGAAGAACGCCAGGGCAAGCTCTATCACATCCGCTACCCGCTAGTAGACGGCCCATTGCCCGATGGAACAACCCATATCACCGTAGCCACCACCCGCCCCGAGACCATGCTCGGCGACACCGCCGTAGCCGTAAACCCCACCGACGAACGCTACACACCCACCTCATCGGCAAAAAAAGTCCTCGTCCCACTGACTCAAACCAGCGGCGGCCCCGCGCGCGAGATTCCCATCCTCGCCGACGACTGGGCCAAACCCGAGTTCGGCACCGGAGCCGTCAAAATCACACCCGCGCACGACCCCAACGACTTCGCCATCGGCCAGCGCCACAACCTCGCCTCACCCTCCATCCTCGACGAGACCGCACACATCACCCTCTCCGGCTCGCCTTACGACGGCCTCGACCGCTACGCCGCCCGCGAGCGCATCGTCAACGACCTCGAATCCGAAGGCCTCCTCGAATCCATCAAGGACCACACCCTCACCATCGGCCTCAGCCAGCGCACAGGCGTAGTCATCGAGCCGCGCCTCTCCCTCCAATGGTTCCTCGCCGTCAACAAAAAGCCCCACACCGGCGGCAAATCCATCGCACAAAACGCAATCGACGCCGTCGAATCCATCAACGGCGAAAAACCGGCAATCAACTTCACCCCGGAGATGTACAAAAAGATCTACCTCGAGTGGATGACCAACATCCACGACTGGTGCATCTCCCGCCAGCTTTGGTGGGGACACCGCATCCCCGCATGGCACTGCAAATCCTGCAACGCCATAACTGTAGCCCGCGAAACCCCAAAAACCTGCGGCAACTGCAACTCCACCGACATCACCCAGGAAACCGACGTCCTCGACACCTGGTTCTCCTCCGGTCTCCTGCCCTTCACCACCCTCGGCTGGCCCGGCACTTCTCCCCTTGATCAAAAAAATGATGTGGCATTTCGACCGGAGCGCAGCGGAGTGGAGAAACCTGCTTCTCTACCACCGCAACTAACACCCGACCTCGCCAACTTCTACCCAACCACTCTCCTCGTCACCGGCTTCGACATCCTCTTCTTCTGGGTAGCCCGCATGATCATGCTGGGCTGCCACTTCACCCTCGACATCCCCATGCCCGACGGCAGCAAGCGCCAGCTTGCCGATGCAGTCCCCTTCAAAAACGTCTACATCCACGGCCTCGTCCGCGACGCCAACCGCGAGAAGATGTCCAAGACCAAGGGCAACGTCATCAACCCCATCGACATCATCGAGCGCTTCGGAACCGACGCCGTCCGCTTCACCCTGGCCAGCATGGCCTCCCCGGGCACAGACATAGCCTTCAGCGAAGCCCGCACCGAAGGCTACCGAGCCTTCGCCAACAAGATCTGGAACGCCGCCCGCTTCCTCTTCATGAACCTCGACAAGGCCCGCGACGCCGGCTACAAGATCACCGTCCAAACCCCGGCCAACAACCAAAGCGCCGAGCCCTGGACCCTCCCCGAGAACACCCCGCTCGAAACCCGCTGGATCTTCGACCGCCTTCACGCCGTCACCACCGAAGTCGACCGCGCCCTCACCAACTACCGCTTCGACGAAGCCGCCCAACGCCGTCTACCAGTTCTTCTGGGGCGAGCTCTGCGACTGGTACCTCGAGTTCGCCAAGCTCCGCCTCATCTTCCCCGAATACGACTTCACCAAATCCACCCACAGCGACGTCACCGCACTCACGCTCGCCTCCCTCACCGGAGTCTTCGAGTCCGCCCTCCGCCTCCTAAGCCCCTTCATGCCCTTCCTCACCGAAGAGATCTGGCACGCCCTCTACAACCAGCAGCCCCCCGCCAAATCCATCGCCCTCACCCGCTACCCGCAACCCGCCGACTTCCCCGCCGACCCCGTCGCCGCCGCCGCAATGACCACCATGCAGGACCTCATCACCACCATCCGAGCCCTGCGCAAAAACCTCGGCGTCCCCGAAAAAGAATCCACACCCATCGCCCTCCACGCCGCAAACCGAGTCATAGCATTAGCCGACGCAAACCAGGACATGCTCATCCGCATGGCTCGCGTGAACTCCATGGACTTCGCCGCCGACCAGCTCTCCGGCACCAACGCTCGCAGCACCCCCGACTTCGACGTGGCCGTCATCTACGAGCGCCAGATCGACATCCCCGCCGAGCGCGAGCGCCTCACCAAAGACCTCGCCAAATACGAAAAAGGCCTCGAAGCCGCAAACCGTCAGCTCAACAACGACTCCTTCATGGCCAAAGCCCCCGCCCACATCGTAGAAGGCCTGCGCAAACAACACGCCGAAATCAAAACCCTCTACGAAAAAACCAAATCCGCCCTCGACAACCTCGGCGCATAACGCAACAGATAGAATCATCTGGTTCCCCGGAGCCCACCATGAGCCGGATTCTCATCGTCGAAGATCACAACCAGGTAAGCCGCACTATCGGAGCAGCTCTCGCCTCCGCCGGGCTCCCGCTCGACTACGCCGCCGGAAATGCCGACGCCCTCCAGCACATTCGCTGCAGCGCCTACGGCATCGTCATCACCAGCGGCGACACCGCCTTCGAAGAGAGCCTCGCCCTCCTTGAAGAGATGCGCGGCATCCGGCCCGCCCTCAAGTGCATCGTCCTCGCCCAGCAGAGCACTCCCGACAAAGTCATCGCTGCCCTCCGCGCCCGCGTCTTCGCCTGTTTCACCCCGCCCTTCGACGCCTACGAGATCGCCAACCTCGCCGCCCAGGCCGCATCCGACAGCCAGATCGGCGAAGACCTCGAGATTCTCTCCGCCCGCCCCGGCTGGGTCTCCGTCCGCGTCAACTCCCGCCTCATCTCCGCCGAGCGCCTCCTCTCCTTCGCCAAAGAGCTCAGCGGCCAACTCCCCGAAGACGCCAGGCAGGAGATCCTCCAGGCCCTCCGCGAGATCCTCCTCAACGCCATGGAACACGGTGCCGCCTTCAATCCCGACCAGTCCATCGAAGTCACCGCCATCCGCACAGGCCGCGCCATGGTCTTCCGCGTCCGCGACCCCGGCGCAGGATTCAGTCAGGAAACCCTCACTCATGCTGCCATCGCTAACCCCGAAACCGACCCCGCCGCCCACGTCAGGTTCCGCGACCAGGAGGGAATGCGCCCCGGCGGCTACGGCCTCCTCCTCGCCAAAGGCACAGTAGACGAGCTCATCTACAACGAAATCGGCAACGAAGCCATCCTCATCAAATACCTCGACCCCACCCCACCCCCAGCCAAACCCTAGCCACCAACCTGGGCTGCCGCCGCGATCGCGATCGCGATTGCCTTTGCTGTTGCTTTTGCTGGTGCCGTTGCACCCGCACTCGCATCTAGGTAAGCCAAGCCTTCAGGCTTGGCCCTCTCGGCCACCGAAAAAAAAGGGGCTTCAGCCCCTGGGGTATGCCTTTTTTTCCTCACTCCAATCCCCAAAGTCGGAGCCCCATGCAAACCACCCACTCACAGCGTTATCATGAAAGAGCAATGGCTTTCCCAGTCAAAGTCTGTGTCGTCTGCTCCGAAGAGTTCGAGCTGAAGCCCGACAAGCCCGGTTTCGCCAATCGCTGCCCCTCCTGCAGCGCCCCCGACGCGGACGAGCCCATCGCCAAACGCCACGTCGATTCCTTCGATCGCAGCAACGAAGCCAACGCCGCCCGCCGCTCCGCCATCCGCGACCTCCTCTACCGCAAGGACAGCTAAACCTGAAACCTGATCCACTCATTTCCACAAAAATATCTTCCGGGAGTGGCATTTTTTTAGCGCACGAAAATCACCACCCAACTCACCACGTTTCACCACACAAAAACCACAAACTCACCACAGAAAACCATCCAAAAAACATCACCTTTCTCAAGACCCCCTCAAAAAAACACCCAAAAATCCCAGAAAAATCCCCTGACGACCCTCTCAGGACACCTCGCAATTTTTTTTCCGTTAAAAACAGGTTTAGGATTGACCCATGGACTGGAAGAGCAAACGGGTCACTGCAATCCTCGAAGCGGCCCTGGCTGAAGACAAAGTCGCCCACGACATCACCACCGCCCTCACCATCCCCCCCAACCTCAAAGCCACAGGGACCATCATCGCCAAGCAGCCCTGCGTGGTCGCCGGCCTCGGCTGTATCCCTGTGTTTCTAGAGATCTTCGGCCGCATGTCCGCCACTCCCGTAGGTCGCTTCGAGGTCATCAGCCACCCCGAAATCTTCGATGGAGTCAAAGTCAAAAAGGGCCAGACCCTCGCCGTCATCCGCCACAACGCCACCGCCCTCCTCGCCTGTGAGCGCGTGATTCTAAACCTCATGCAGCGCATGACCGGCATCGCCACCCTCACCAACGAATTCGTTCGCGCCGTAAGTGGCACAAAAACCAAGGTCTTGGACACCCGCAAGACCATCCCCGGCCTCCGCGCCCTCGATAAATACGCCGTCTCCTGCGGCGGAGGCGTCAACCACCGCCTCGACCTGCAGGACGGTATCCTCATCAAAAACAATCACATATCCCTCGGCGGCGGCATTCCGGCCGTGCTCGCGCGCGCGCAAAAAAACCGCAAATCCACCCAATGGATCCAGGTAGAAGTCCGCGACCAAACCGAGCTGGAACAGGCCATAGCAGGTGGCGCCGACTCCATCCTCCTCGATAACATGACGCCAACTCAAGTAAAGAAAGCAGTTAAGCAGATCCGCGCCACCCTCCCCAACGTTCCCATCGAAGCCTCCGGCAACATGAACCTCAAAACCGTCCGCAAATACGCCCTCGCCGGGGTAGATTTCGTCTCCGTGGGCGCCCTCACTCACTCCGCCGCCGCCGCCGACCTGAGCATGCGCATCACCGCCGACATCTTCTGACTCTGAGGCTCAGCTTGCCCGCTCCATTCGATCTGTCCGCCGTCAACGCCACGCTCGCCAACTCCATCTTTTTCAATAATATCCATCATCTCTCCACGACTCCCTCCACCAACACTCTCGCACTCGAAGCCGCGCAATCCGGTGCCCCGCACGGCAGCGTCTGGGTAGCCGACGAGCAGACCGCAGGCCGAGGCCGCAGCAACCACACCTGGCACTCCACCGCTGCCGACGGCCTCTACCTCAGCGTCCTGCTGCGCCCCCGGATGGCGCTCTCAGACGCCCTATGGCTCTCCCTGGCCACCGGACTAGCCGCACAGGCGGCAATCTCCACCATCACCCATATAAAGCCCGACATCCGCTGGCCTAACGACCTTCTAATCAACAACAAAAAGTGCGGCGGCATACTCGTCGAAACCTCCGCTATCGCCTCGCAACCAAACACCCCGGCCATGCTGCGGCACGCAGTAGTAGGCATAGGCATGAACCTCAATCACGAGAGCTTTCCGCCGGAGCTCGAAGCCTTCGCCACCTCTCTCCGAAGAGAAACCGGCAAATCGTGGTCACGCGAGCCGGTCCTAATCGAATTTCTTCGAGCGCTGGAGAACGAACTTGCTCTGCTCGAGGCAGAACTACGCGGCAACTCCCCCAATCCACGCCTCTTGGACCGTTTCACCGCCGCTTCAAGCTGGGTCTGCGGCAAAGCCGTAAGAGTCGACGAGTCCGGCGGATATACTGGCGTGACGGACGGACTGGACACACGCGGCTTTCTGCGTGTCGCTGGCGACGATGGTGTCCTGCACACTGTCCTCTCAGGCGGAGTTCGCAGCCGGTAAGGCCACTGGAGACTCACCAATGCTATTGGTCCTCGACGTAGGCAATACCAACACGGTCCTCGGTCTCTACCGTCTGACCAACGTAGAGTCCGACCCGGCAACAGGGCCCGAGCTGGTTGCTAACTGGCGTATCACCACCCCTTCCTCTGTCCACACAAGCGACGAATTCGGCGTTCTGCTCCGCAATCTCTTTGAATTAAAAGGGTTCGCGATCTCGGACGTCGATGGAATCGCCATCTCCTCCGTCGTGCCGCCGCTTGATTCCACTCTGCGTCAGGTATGCGAGCTTTATTTCAAAGTGAAGCCCCTGTTCGTCGAGCCGGGCATCAAAACCGGCATCCCGATACTGACCGATAATCCTGCCGAACTTGGCGCCGACCGTATCGTCAACTGTGTAGCGGCGTTCGAGCGTTTTCGCGGCCCTTGCATCGTCGTCGATATGGGCACTGCAACCACCTTCGATGTCCTCTCGAAAAAAGGCGAATTCCTAGGCGGAGCCATCGCCCCCGGACTCGGCATCTCTGCCGAAGCTCTCTTCTCTAGAGCCGCCCGCCTTCCGCGCATCGACATCAAGAAACCGGCCAAGGTCATCGGAACCGGAACCGTGGACAACATCCAGATCGGCCTCTACTACGGCTACATTGGGCTTGTCGACGGCATCCTCGAACGCATGCTCGCTCAGATGGGACCGGAGACCAAAACCGTAGCCACAGGTGGACTCGCAAAACTCATCGCTGGCGGATCGAAGCATATCGGCGCGGTTGATGACATGCTCACTCTGACTGGACTCCGCCTCATCTACGAGCGCAATCTCGACCGGCACAAGAAGCGTGGGACTTAGTGTATCTGCATCTGGCTGCGCTGGCTTAAGCTGAAGAAGAGCGCATGCAAAACTACTTCAACTACTTCACCGAGATCGAAGAGCGGTTTCAGCAAAGGCGCGGTTCGCTTCTGATGTTGTCGACGCTCGACTGGGCGCTCATCGAAACCTGGCGAGAGGCTGGCGTTCCCCTTGAAGCTGTCCTCCGTGGCATCGACAACGCCTTCGATAAGCATGACGCAAAAGTCCTGCGGTCGCCTCGAAAGGTCCGCAAGGTCAACGGACTCGCATGGTGCGCGCAAAGTGTGATGGAAGCAGTGGAACAAGCTATGGAAGCCTCCATCGGCACCGCACCAGCGGCAGAAAAGGATTCCGCCGAAAGTGGCTTCGAGGCTGAACAAGTCGCGCGGTACCTGGAGCAGAATGCCAGCGCCATCGAAGCCGCAAAGCCCAATCCACCTGCAGATGTGGTGGCTGTGGAGATCGCGGCTCGTCTTCGATCTCTCTCCATGAGCATGCATTCGCAACCAGCACCATCTCTGGAGGAACTGGACCGCACCCTCACTGTCCTCGAAGAAAAAATTTTCGCAGCGTTGCTCACATCAGCGCCAGAGGAGGAACTCGTCTCACTCCGCGAACAGGCGGCAAGGGAACTCGCTCCCTACCGTGGCAAGATGCAGGCCGTGCAGATCAAGCAGGTACAGCAGCAGTTCCTCCAAAAGAAGCTTCTCGAGGCGCACAAGCTGCCCCGACTCAGCCTTTTTTATATGAGCCACGGATGAAGTTACAAATCGAAAAAGCAGTCTACGGCGGCGCAGGCCTGGCCCACCAGACCGAAGGCGCAGATGCCGGCAAGGCAGTATTTGTTCCCTTCACCTTGCCGGGGGAGATCGTAGAAGCTCGCGTGCTCGAGCAGAAAAATACCTTCGGCGAAGCCTCTCTCATTCAGATCTTGAGCGCCTCCAAAGATCGCGTCCAACCTGATTGCGCGCACTTCGGCCAATGTGGTGGGTGCCACTACCAACACGCTGCATATCCCACGCAACTCGACATGAAGTCCGCCATCCTGCAGGAGACCCTCGAACGGGGCGGACTGACAGTACTTCCTGCAATCACGACGCACTCGGGAGAACCCTGGGCCTACCGCAACCGTACTCGTTTCCGAATCAGTGAGTTAAACGAGACTATTCAATTCGGGTACAACCGCCGCGGATCGAACGATTTTCTCCTCATCCACGAGTGCCCCATCTCCGCCCCATTGTTAGTCCGCGCGGCCCAATCGCTTTTGCGCCTCGCAGAAGCAGATCCAGCGGTAGCACGATGTCTCCGGAGCGCAACCGAAGTAGAGTTTTTTACCACTGGCGATGAGACGAAGTTGCAGATGACTCTCTTCGTCTCAAAGCAGCAATCCGGCTTCAGCAAGCTCTGCGAACAATTGCAGCAGCTTGTGCCGGAGTTGACAGGAGCTTGCGCCTCCATCCTCGTTACCAAGACCCCGCAAAAAGCGAAAAAATTGCAGCCTTTGGCAAGCTGGGGCGCAGGCGGCTTAACCTACACGACCTACGGCGAAAAATACTGGGTAAGTCGCGGCGGCTTCTTCCAGGTCAACCGCTTTCTCATCGACAAGTTCGTCCAACTTGTAACCGAGGGTCGACACGGTTCTCTCGCCTGGGACCTCTACGCTGGCGTGGGTCTCTTCTCTCGCGCACTCGCACGAGCATTTCAGCAAGTCGTCGCCGTCGAGGCCGCAGCAGACGATCTGTCCAACTCGTTCAAGGGAGCCGGGAGGCGCGCCGTGCCAGCAACCACCGTAGATTTTCTTCGCAACGCAGTTGTGCAGCGCGCCCGCCCGGATCTGATCGTCATGGACCCTCCAAGAGCAGGCGTCGGCGCAGAGGTTTGCTCTCTGTTGGCGCGAGTCGCCGCACCAGAGATCGTCTATGTCTCCTGCGATCCCGTCACCCTGGCCCGGGACCTGAGATCGCTTACTCAATCCAGTTACAAGATCGAAGAACTGCATCTGGTAGACATGTTTCCACAGACGTTTCATCTGGAAACAATCGTAGTTCTCCGCAGGTAATCGACGCGGCGCTGTGTTGAAATGGTTGGTGAGTGCGGTCCGCAGGTAGAGCTTCGAAGACCGGAAAAGTGAACGAGCCGAACCCAGATCTTTGGCCGAAGGCTATCTCTCGCGTCTCTCCTCTTCAATTTCATCGCGCTCCTCTTCTCGCAGCGGTCTGCTGGTTCGCGTTAGGAGAGTTGATCGCTCGGAACTGGCACCCTGCAATCATCCTGCTCATCACAACGACTCTCCTCATTCTTCTCACAATAACCGCTCTGCGATGTTCTCTGAGAATTGCGCTCGCCCCTCTCGCTGCAGTTTGGATGGCCGTCGGATGCTGGTGCGCCCAGATTCAGCCCGTTCCTTCAACTCAGCAGGCGCTTGCGTCCTACGCCGACGGTCTGAGCAGGCAGGTCCGCGGACGCGTCATCCGCGTGCGCGAACTTCCAGCCCAACGCGGCGACTCCGATCATGACAAGGAAAACGGCTGGTCGCCTGAGAAGGAAGCCGGCGAAGAGGCCGCGGCCCCAGGTGCAATCTCGGTGGATATCCAGGTCGACTCCATCGAAGAAGTAACATCGGACATCTCGCGTATGGTCCCGATGACCGGTGGCGTACGCATCAATCTGCAACCCGATAAATCTCCTGATCTCAGCCAGCCCACCGTAATTCGTGATGTGCCCAACCTCCATTGCGGAGACATAGTAGAAGCTCCCATGCGAATCAAGCTGCCCGAGCGCTATCGTGACCCGGGCGCCTGGCAATATGCCGACTACCTCCTCGCGCAAGGCATCGGAGCACACGCCAGCGTCAGAGCTTCGAAGATTGCTCTGCTCAACGGGCCAAATGCGAGCATATCGACGTCGAAAAACCGAGCCGCACAGCTTCAATGCAAAATCTACGCCGCACAAAGCTGGGCTTCAAAGCGCCTGCTAGGGTACACAAACTCTCGGGCGAACCAAACTCTTCCCAAACCTCTGCGACTCAGTCCTGACGATGCCGGTATGTTGAATGCCATGCTCTTTGGCGACCGCGCTGGCTTGAACAAGGCACAGCGTCTCGGCTTTGAGCGCACAGGTTCGTTTCATCTTTTTGTTGTCTCCGGCATGCACGTCGGCCTGCTTGCGGGCTTGCTCTTTTGGCTCACACGAAGGTTGAGCCTGCACGAGTGGATCGCAACACCCTTCATCCTCACGCTCACGTTTGGTTATGCTCTGTTGACTGGTTTCGGAGCGCCGGTCCAGCGAGCCCTCTTCATGACGGCCGTCTTTCTGCTGACACGCCTGCTCTCGCGCGATCGCAACGTTCTGAATGCGCTCGGCGCATCCGCCCTGGCCGTCCTCGTCATTTCACCCGCCGCCTTATTTGAGGCCAGCTTCCAGATGACCTTCCTCGCGATCGTTGCCATCGGCGGAATCGCCATTCCACTTAGCGAGCGCAGCTTCCTTCCCTACTCCCGTGCAGCCGCAAATCTCTGGGACGTGTGGCTCGACACCAGCATGCCTCCGCGCGTCGCCCAATTTCGGGTGATGCTGCGTCTCTGGAGTGAATTGATCGCGAATGTCGCGGGTCGATGGGCGCGCAACCTTCCTTCGCTGCTCATGCGCGTTTGCCTTTGGGCACTCGAACTGGCATTCATCGGCATTGTGGTTGAGATGGTGATGGCGCTACCCATGGCGGTCTATTTTCATCGCGCAACCATCTTCGCGGTCCCTGCGAACATGTTCAGCGTGCCTCTGGTCGCGCTGTTGGCTCCAGTCGCGGTCATCGCCTTCTGCGCATCGCTTCTCAGCCCCTGGATCGCAATGCTGCCTGGCGCGGCGACCGCTCTTCTCCTGCATGGAATCTCTAACGTCATCGGACGAGTGAGCGCAGTCCACGCTGCAGACCTCCGAGTCCCCCCTCCCGCAGGATGGATTGCACTGGTGGCAGTTGGTGCATGGGCCTTCTGCTGTTGGGCCAGTCGTCAGTCGCGCCGATGGGCATGGCTCTCGATGGCTGTCCTGCCACTTGTCACCTTGATCGTGCTGCTTCCGGAGCACGCGGTCATCTCACCCGGCATCCTCGAGGTGACAGCGATTGATGTAGGCCAGGGCGACTCGATCTTTGTTGCCGCTCCCAATGGTGCGACCATGCTGCTCGACGCAGGAGGACCCGTCGGCGGAGTCACCGAGGCAGCCGAAGCAACCAGCCGTTTCGACATAGGGGAAGAGGTCGTATCGCCCTATCTCTGGTCGCGCAGGCTCCGCCATCTCGACGTGCTCGTCCTTAGCCACGCGCACAGCGACCACATGGGCGGCATGCCTGCTGTCATGCAAAACTTCAGGCCGCAGGAACTTTGGGTCAGCATCGATCCCAATTCGGCTGCCTATCGCACCCTCCTAGCCGAAGCGGGCGACCTCGGAGTGCGCGTGCGTCACTTCTATGCCGGCGACCAACTCACCTGGGGAGGAACACAGGTGACCATGCTGGCCCCGGAGGCTGGCTACACCAACTCTCACGAACCGGTAAATAACGACTCCCTCGTCATGCAAATTCAGTACGGCAAGGCTTCCGTCTTGCTTGAGGGTGACGCCGAGGCCCCCAGTGAACGCTCAATGCTGGCGAAGGGACGAGTCACAGCAGTGACCCTGCTGAAAGTGGGCCACCACGGCAGCCGTACCTCGACAACCCCCGAGTTCTTCGCAGCAGCGGCTCCGAAAGATGCCGTCGTTTCGGTAGGCAAAGGGAACACCTTTGGGCACCCCCGCTTTGAAGTCATTGAGAGAATCGCTTTGGCTCGAACTAAGCTATACCGAACAGATGAGTTCGGATTGACAACGTTTTTGCTCAGCCGCGACGGCGGAATCCGTGAAGTTGTAGGCGCATCCTATCCTTAGGCCAAGTGCGTGGGAGGTTACTCGATGGAGTTGAATGAAACGGGCGAAGAGATCGTCACCATTAGCGCGGAAGAACGAGCCGAGGAGCAGAAACTCATCCGCCGGCTTCAGGTCATGATGAACATGGTGATGTCGGTCATCGCCCAGGATCCTTCACTGACGGTCGACGATGCGTCCCAGATGATTGCGGACAGCAAGAAGGCCGCGCTGGCCATGTTCCCCGGTAAAGAACTTGCCTACGACCTGATCTGGCGCCCCCGCTTCCAACGCCTTATGCGCGAACGTTTTCGCATCATGTAATAGAGAAGATATGCGAATACGGCTCGCAGGCCACGAAGATATTCCCGCGCTGATGGCCCCTCTTCGCCGGGTCGTCCCACTCATGATCGCCTCAGGAAATCTCCAGTGGGACGATGGCTACCCGAATGAGAGTGTCTTTGAACGTGACATCTACCTCGGACAACTTTGGGTTGCCGACGCAGAGACCGCAATCGCTGGCGTTGCCGCAATCACCATGGACCAGGATGCGGATTATGCCCAGGTCGGCTGGGACATCGACGAGCCCGCAATCGTCGTGCATCGCCTTGCAGTCGATCCTGTCTTCCGCGGAACAGGTATCGCTCGCGCCCTGATGCAGAAGGCGGAGGAAGTTGCAGTTGAGCGGGGCCTCGGCATCTTGCGCGTCGATACGAACACCCAAAACCAGGCAACACAGAAGCTGTTTCCGCAGCTAGGCTATCAGCTAGCCGGAGAGATCAGCTTGCAGTTTCGCCCCGGCCTTCGCTTTTTCTGCTACGAAAAGCGCCTGCAGAAAAAATAATCTTCGCCACTCCCGGACAGCGTTCGTGCCGGAGCGATATTGCGAAGGTTTAGAATGCCCCACGAAGTTCTTTTCAGAAATCGCTGTCTCGAAAGGAATAACCGTGGTGCGCCAAGGTTTCTCTGCTGTACGGATCTTCTCTGTAATGATCTCGCTTGCGATGATGTCCTGCGTGGGCAACGCACTGGACAACGGTCTGGCGAAGACTCCCCCAATGGGATGGAATAGCTGGAACAAGTTTGGCTGCAAGGGACTCAACGAGAAGGTCGTTCGCGATACTGCGGATGCAATCGCGTCGAGCGGAATGAAGGACGCCGGCTATCAGTTCGTCATCCTCGATGACTGCTGGCAGACCGGACGCGACGCTGCGGGCAATATCGTGCCCGATGCGGAGCGATTTCCGTCAGGCATGAAAGCGCTGGGCGACTACATCCACAGCAAAGGGCTTAAATTCGGTATCTACACTGACGCCGGAACAATGACCTGCGCCAAACGTCCTGGCAGCATCGGCCATGAGTACCAGGACGCGAAGCAGTACGCCAACTGGGGCGTCGATTATCTCAAGGAAGACTGGTGCAACACGCTCCCCGGACAGAACAGCGAGGCCTCCTACACGCTGATGCGGAACGCACTCGCTGACTCGGGCCGTCCTATCGTCTTCAGCATCTGCGAATGGGGATCGACGAAGCCGTGGTTATGGGCCGGCCCAATCGGCAATCTGTGGCGCGCAACTCCAGACATCCAGGACTGCTGGGAGTGCAAGCGGACGTGGGGCGGCGGCGGAGTCACACAGATTCTCGACCTGATGAGCGGGATCGAGGCTTATTCTGGCCCCGGCCACTGGAACGATCCCGATATGCTCGAGGTCGGCAACGGCGGGATGACCACGGAAGAGTACCGTACGCACTTCAGTATGTGGGCGATGTGGTCGGCGCCTCTTCTGGCAGGCAACGATGTCGCCAACATGACCGCGGAGACGAAGGAAATTCTCCTTAACAAGGAAGTCATCGCAATCGACCAGGACGCGCTTGGACAACAGGCCCGGCGAGTCAAGAAGACCGGCGACCTCGAAGTCTGGTCCAAGCAGCTTGCTGACGGCGGGCGCGCAGTTGCGCTGGTCAACCGGAGTCCCGCAGCAGCACAGATATCGGTTGCATGGACTGACATTGGTTATCCGGAGACGGTCTCGGCGAGTGTGCGCGATCTTTGGACCAGCCAAGACTCTCACGCAAGAAAGAACGGATACTCTGCCGAGGTCCCAAGCCATGGCGTAGTGATGGTGCGGATAGAACCCCAGTGAGTGCTACCCTCCCAATTACTTTGGGAGCTGCCGAATGCTCGCAGAAACCGACTCGACGGAAAAGAAAATTGCCGCCCCTGATTGAGGGCGGCAATCTCTAGGATTGCTGTACGGCGGTCAGTGTTAGAACTCGAGACGCGCCGAGAGTTGGGCAGCACGGCGTCCATTGGCCTGGGTCCCGGAGACCTGACCGAAGCTGCTGTTTCCGAATACCGGGCTGGCAACAGTGAACTGCGTGTGGTTGGTGACGTTGTACAGATCGCCCTGCAGGTTGAACCTTGCAGATTCCCAGAAGTGAAGAGCGAAGCTGCGGCGGAGGCTGATATCAAGGTTGTAGTTGCCTGGACCGTAGATGTTGTAAGGAGCAGTACGGGGCAGATTGCCGAAGGTATAGGCCGGTGCGTAGACGAACGCGCTGGAGTTGATGTACGTGTTTGCTGGTGAGTTGTAGGTCGATCGTGTGACTCCCTGACCCCATTTGCCATTGATACGCGCAGAACCAGCAAACGCCGGATTATAGCTGGGCATGCAGGTGGACTGTGCAGGATTGGTGTTGCAGGTTGAACCTGTGATCGGCAGCGGCGAGCCTGAGAAGGCCTGGAAGACCTCGGAGAACTTGAAACCTCCGAAGACCGCGCGCTCCCATGCAGTGTTTCCCAGCACAGACCTGCCGATAGGCAGATCCCAAACGCCTGTGACAACCGCGTGCTGCGGTTGGTTGCTGGTGGAGACGGTGCGTTCGATGGAGTCTGCCTTATGGAATTTGCCATCGCCGGCGAATGTTGCCGGAATATCGTAACCGGTGCGGAAGGTGCCTCCGTCATCGATCGATCGCGACCAGGTGTAGCTTGCCATAAAGGTGAGTCCATGCGATGCCCGCATGTTCAACTGTGCCTGCAGAGCGTGATAGTTGGCGTTCGCAACGGAACCGAATTGATCGCTTATGGTTGCGAACGGGAAGGGTCTCAAAGCCACATTAAGTTGCTGACCGGTTGTGAAGTTTGCCGGGCAGGTCAGGTTATTGGCGGCGCAGGCTGCGGTGCCGGCCGTACTCAGAGTCGAGCCCAGCCCCAGATACTTCGGATCGAGCTGGTTGGCCCAGAAGCCGCGAGCGTTGCTCCCGTCAGCAGGAAGGAAGTGTCCCTGCGAGCCGACATAGGTAATGTTCGATGTGAGGGCATCCGTCCATTGATGCTGGAAGCCGAAGGTCCAGTTGATATACTCCGGCGCACGCCCGCCCAGATACGGATCGTAGTAGCTGATCGAGGACGGTGTACCCGTAAATCCACTGGTAGTCGTATAGCCCGTTCCAAAGGCTGCACCAGAGGCCCGTCCAAGGGCCTGCGCATAGGCAGGAAACGCCCCAGTGGCTCCGGTGAGCGGGAACGTCGTCAACAACTGACCGTTGGCAGAGAAGCTGGGGCTGGCCGAGAAGCCGAGTGTGTTGCCGGCCAGACCAGCGGTAGAACCGCCGCCGCCCACAGCGTTGCCGTGCGTAAACATCACGCCATAGCTGGCGCGGATCACCGTCTTCGGGTCGATCTGGTAGGCAAGGCCGAGGCGTGGTCCGAAGTTCTTGAAGTAGTTGTTCACCGGTGTATGGCAGTTGCAGGTATTAGTGCCGGTGCCTGTGAACTCCAAAGCACCGTTCACACCGGAGACCGGATTGGCCAGACTGGGGTTGAAGTAGCTCATGTTATCGTGCACTTCGCGGAGGCTCGGGAAGTAGTCCCAGCGCAGGCCGAGGTCGAGAGTCAGCTTCGAAGACACCTTCCAGTTGTCCTGAACGTAGGGAGAGACCGCCCGGAAGCGCGAGCCGTACTCTTGCACAAGGTTCTGCGTCAGGCTTCCCTTGTCGATCTCACCGATCAGGAAGCTGGCATAGGCGAGACCGGTGTTGGAGGTAGCCGCATACGAGGGAGACGTGTTGCTTGACTTGTTGAGCGCGGCTGTCTCGGTGACAGCATTGGCGATCGTAAGCGGGCTGGAGCCGCCGGTGTCCGGCACCACCTGATATTGCAGCCACGCTATCTGTCCGCCAAAGGTTAACGAGTGCCTTCCAATATTCCACTGCACGTTGTCCAGCAGTGTGAAGTTCTGAGCGATAGTAACGTTGGCTACCTGGCCAGTCCAGCATGTCGGAGCGTTGCTTGTCAGAGTCGAGCAGCTCGAGCTGAAGTTGACGATCGGAAAAGCGCCCGCAGCTTGTCCTGCCGGGAGACCCGTGATGCCCTGGGTGGAGGCAGCATAGATCGGCGTCTGATTCGGCTGAAACGTTGGACCGTTGTAGCGAGCGAATCCATATTTGAACTGATTGACGATGTTGGGCGAGAAGATGTGAGTCTCCTCGATGACGCCAACGGCCGTCTTCGGTGCGAAGGTCTGACCCCAGTTGTAGGGCTCCGGACCTACGTTGCGTCCCGCGGTTGACTGACCGGCGGGGTTGGAGCTCGCCTGTCGGCCAATAGCTGCGACCAGCGAAAGCGTGTCCTTCGGCGTGACGTTGTAATCGATGCGGTCAGTGGTGGACCAGTTCACAAGACCGTTGGAGTTCGGAGAGACGTAGTTGTTCTGTGCCGCTGTCCCGATTCCGCTGGGCAAGTAGCTTTGCAGCTTGAGAGCAATCGCGGAGAACTCACTCGAAGGAATGATGTCAAGACAGCTGGTGGGATTGGCGGGGCATAGCGAAACTGGATTGCCCGCTGCACCGACGCCTGTGCCGGGTCCCATGCCATAGCGGTAACGGCAGGGTCCATTATTGCTGTTGGCCGTGCACTGCGCCTGGGTAAAGGGATCGTAGATTCCTCCGCTCGACAGGCCCTGGAAGTTTCCTGCCTGCTGGGCTGCCGTGGGGAAGGTCATGGATGTCGGAGTCTGGCTCGAATAGCGGAACCCGTTGTAGTTGCCGAAGAAGAACAGCTTTTCTCTCCAGCTGCCGAAGGGAATGAGTGGTCCGCTAAGGTTGATGCCGTACTCATTGCTATGCTCGATCGGCTTAAGCGGCAGTCCGGTGGAGGGATTGATATTGTTCGCGCCGAAGAATCCCCACGTATCGAGCGCGGTGTTGCGGAAAAACTCGTACACAGCGCCGTGATACTTGTTGCCGCCCAGTTTGATGTTGTAGTTCTGAATTCCCTGGCCTTCATAAATCGCCGAGTAGCCGCTGGTCTGCAACTGAAACTGGTCGACTGCGTCAACGGAGATTGCGGTCCAGACATAGCGCGGATCGCCATTGCCGCCTGCCCGAACAAAGGGAATACCGTCGATATAAATCGCGGTGACGGCGCCGCGGCTGCCCGATCCGTTGACGATGCCGGCATTGGTGGTCGGATTGCCGGTGGTGTTGTTACCCTGCACGCCCGGCATCAGGAACGCGAAATCCGTAGCGCGACGCTGATCGGGACTGCCGTAGGAGCCCATCTCGATAGGCAGCGCGGAGTACATATCGTGCTCCATAGTTGCGCCAAGCGTCGCGTTGCTGGTCTCCAGTTGAGGCGGCGCCGTTGAAACATCGATGCTTTGGCTCTCCGACCCGACCGTTAGCGCAAGGCTAAGATCCGACACCTCCAACGCGTTGACGTGTACATTCTCCTGATTCAGAGTCTGAAATCCTTTGGCGGTCACGCTGACCCTGTAGATATCCGGGTTGAGCGGGCTCAGTTCGTAGTCACCAGAGTTCGATGTCGTCCGGCTAACCTTTACTCCGGTTGTGGTCGATGTTGCCGTCACGACGGCGCCTGGCACAACCGCGCCGCTTGAGTCGGTAATGACGCCCTTGATCTCGCCTTTGCCGGCAAGCTGGGCAGTTGCGGGACCAGCACACAGCACAATCACGGCAGTGAAGAGCAACAGCAGTCCCGAAATTCCACGGAAAGCGAATGGTTCACGGCCCAGCAAGCACTTTCTTTCCAACTTGATAAACGTCATAACTAACCTCCGAAGAATGTTGCACTCAACTCGACTGGCGTGGCCTTGGATGAAACCCGCCTCTATATTGGCGACCTGAGGTCAGACCACATTGATGCGTTAGACAGCTTCTTCTCTTTATGCAAGCCCTGTCAAGCCCCCCGGAACAACTTTTTTTTATGGGAATCGCCAGTGCCTACATCGCGGGAACCCGCGAAACTGGCGGAGTCGGAGGGAACTATTTCAACAGAAGAGATAACAAAAACGCTAAAAGCTGAGAACTCAGGGTGGTTGTACCTTAAAGTATGCGGATTCCTGAATTGGCGACGCACCCCAAGCGAGACAAATAGGCACCATCCTGTGAACCGTTTGCGCCTAAGGGGCCTGTACCGGCCCCAACTGAGGAGTCTGCACCGGAGCCGCCAGTCCGACGATCTCGGTGAGGGTATTGGTGAAGAAGTTGGTGATCCACAGGTTGCCGCTTGCGTCAATGGCAACGGCATAGCCTCCGAGGAACGCTGCATCGGGAGCCCAGCCTGCAGGGGGAGAGAGAATCTGCCCTGGCGAAGGGTCGGCCGAACCCGCAAGCTCTGTAATTGACTTGCCGCGGAAGTTCGTTACCCATACACGGCCAGATCCGTCGATCGCGATGCCCTGCGGGCGGATGAGGCTTGCGCCGTTATCGTTGTATCCAGTAGAGACGATCATACCGTTACTCGCAATCTGGGCAATGCTGTTGCCAGTGGAGTCAGCAACCCAGACAAAACCGCGCTGATCGACGGCGAGCCCCCCCGGTCCGGCACAGCAGGAGTAGCTGGTGAACTGGCTGCCGTCCGGGGAGACCTTGGTCACATAGCCGTCTTCGACATTCGCCACCCAGCCGTTGTGGGCCGCATCAATGGCAACGGCAACCGGAAAGGCGAGATTTGGCGTCGTGTATCCAGTCGCGCCCGACAGGGACTGCCCATTGTTGGAAAGCAGAGTGACACTGGCGTCGTGGTTATCGGCCACCCAGACCGTCCCATTAGTATCAATCGCAATCGCATCCGGATAGGCGATGCCTCCTGCACTGTAACCCGTAGAACCGGAGATCACCTGGCCGGCTGAATTAAGAACAGTAACGCTGCCAAGACCTCCGTTAACGTTCCCGGGGCTCGATTCGTTCGGAATCCATACGTTATTTTGAGCATCGATAGCAAGTCCATACGACTCAGACAGACCACCCGCAGTAATGCCGTCCGGAAAGACCGGAGCTCCCGTCGGGCTGAACTCCGACGCGACGCCGAAGTAGCTGGCAACCCAGACATTGCCTGTCGAATCAACCCCAACGCCGGTAGGCCCATTCATTTTCCCGCCGGTGAAGTTAATAAACATCGTCCAATCCGACGGAGCAGCCGTCAGCGCGTGAGCAAAGGGCACGGCTCCGGTTAGCGTCTGCGCATAAAGCGAAGCCACATTGCTCCCCGGATTGCGCACCAGGTTCAAAACCGCGTCGAGCGTATCCGCCGGTGCGGTACCGCTGCTTGGAGTCGTTGCAGAAAACAGCGAATTGCAGCCTGCGGACGACGTCGCCGCCGTGCAGTTATTCATCAGGTTAGCCAGAGAGTTAATCTTTGCAGCAGGCGATGCCCCATCCGTGGGGAAAGCCGCTCCCGGCGAAGTTCCCGTGGCCAGGTTTGCCAGATTCGCAACGGTTGCAACAGCATTGGCCAGGCCCAGCGCATTAGTCGACGTCGTACCGACGTTGCCCCCTGCACTAAGGAACTGTGAAAGTCCCCAGGCCATAGCCGCCGTCGTCACTTCATTGACGACAAACTGTGAGGAAGTTGCAAGTTGGTCGCAAGCGCCGACCGGTGTTGCCAGAGCGATCACCGCATTGGCTGGTGAAGTCCCGACCTGACCGCCCCGGACGATGACATACAGCTGAGAAGCTGCTGCAGGACAGGCGTATCCGGCAGGAACTGTGAATGCTCCGTTGGCATCGGTCGTAAGCGCGGCTGTCAGCAGCGGAGTTGCCGTAGATCCGTTACCGGTAGTGCCCGCGGCATAAACCTGAACCTCTCCTCCAGCGATAGGCTGCATGCCGGCCATTGCCTTGCCGCTAAAGCTGGGTCCAGGGTTGGTGACCGGCGGAGGCGGTGGTGGGGGAGGTGGGGGTGGCGGCGGAGGAGGCGGTGGTATCGACTGGGTTGTCTCCGCTCCGCAGCCAATCAGAGAGCAGGAAAGTAAGCCGAAAAAAAACACAGCAACGAGAACGAATAGGATGCGGGGGAGGCTTTTCACTGGGGTCAGAATACCAAAGGACAAAGCCCCTACTGGCGGTAAGGACGAGTCAGACTGGTCAAATCGGCCGACACCATGAAGGACCGGACAGCCTCGATCATCTGCTGGCGCGCAACCTCCAGTGGAAGCGTCGTATCGATGGTCTCAGCTTTTATCAGGATTGGAATCGGGCGCTGCGGATCTTGGGAGATAAGAGCCCCGGCGCTGGGCTTGCTGTAGACAAAGCCGAAGTGCAGGCGGTCGTTCGAGTACTCACCGCACGAATCGCCATTACAGATCGTCGTAGCCTCAAGGTACTGGACTGTGCCGTCATTGAAGAACGACCCGGAGAAATTAACCGGGATACTGCCTGCGGTCGCCAACGTGATCTGGTCCTTCCAGAGCGGATCCTCACCCCGCGCACTGTGGCAGATCAGCGTGTCATGAGAACCCAGGACTGGAGAAACTCCCAGAGAGATAGGGGTTCCACCACCATCCGGAGCATACTCAGCCCAGTGAAAAACGAGCGGCCCGGTGACGAGATTTTCATTCCATGTCCGCGAAAGTTTATAGCTTCCGATGCGGTCGGGAAAGTGTCCCGGAGCACTCTCATCGGCCTTGATCTGCGCTTCATAGCTGCTGCTGTGCGCGTGCGCATAGGCGCGAGCAACCCCAATGGAGCTGAACAATACAAGTCCGGCCATCGCAAACAAACGGAGATAAACGGATCTGGGGACCAACCCTTTTACCTGGAGCGAACGCAGCGCTGGAGGCCTGATCTGCCCGGGCGATTCGCTCAAGCGTCGCACAACATAGAACAGCAGGAACGTACCGAGCAAGAACAGGCACGCCCCGATAATGTAGTCGCCCATCTCTGCCTTGTTGCGGAGCCAGTGGATGCGCAGTGCCACGATGTAGTACAGCACCAGGATGCACAGCCGGGCGAAGTTGAAGACGTAGCCCAGCAGAACGGCCCCGGCGACCACAGCCACATGCGCATACCAGCGAAAACGGTAGACGTATCCGGCGATCAGCGCAATAAATCCCATCGTCACCGCGCCGCGAATGCCGTTGCACCCCGGCGCAATGAACATCCCGAAGTCAGGCGTAAACATCAGCCGGAGCTGGTCTGGGCTGAGCTTCTGTCCCAGCCCGATCGCGAATGCTCGCGCGACGTGGGCTGAGGCGCGCTGTAGCGGCAGGTCCACGAACACATTGAAGACATGCGGGATAGGATTCACAAACCAGAGCAGGATCAGCGGAAACAACGCTGCCCGAAAGAGCCTCGTACCCCCAAACAGCAGAACCACCCCTGCTCCATAAGCAAATACCACCAGCGAATGAGGAGGAACATAGATCATCCATTGGGGCGAAAAAACGAACATCAGAATCGACTGAGCACGAAGATGAACAACGATGGCATTCGCCACCAGGATCGCCATCCCCCACCAGCTTCCTTCCATCTCCCATCCCAGCGAATGCCACGCCCGCAGAATCAGCACAAAGCTGACCAGCGGAATGAACATCCCAATCGATTTGAGAGCGTCTGTCGTCCACAGCCCCCACAGGGCATTCATAACCGGCCAGATCGTGAAAAGCCCGAGCGCCGCGAGCAAAGCTGCCAGCCCTGCAGTGCGCGGCATGCTGAAGCCAGCCTTTCCCTTTGCAGAGAGTGGCCTGACTTCAGCAGTAGCCGGAAAAGTTGACATACCAGTGAGCTTCTGGCGACCCACCAACAGCAAGGTCTTGGTGGTCAGGCCTTGTGGAATTTCTTATTTGGAAGAGTCGCGGCGAGCCTTGATGCGCGCACGAGCCGAAACGAAGAAAGCACCTGCGGAGCCCACAACAGCGAGGATCGCCGTAGGATTCTCAGGTGAATTCGCGCAACCATCCTGTGCGTGAAGCGGGAGGGCGATGGACGAGAGGAGGGCGATGCCGGCGATCAATAGAAATTTTTTCTTCATTGGTGTCCTCAATTGGAAGGTACCGTCACGAAAGTTGAAAGTCAACGCAGAATGACCCACATCGCATAACACTTTTTGGGTATCTATAAATTTTAACGGCCTATCTATAAAACGGCGGCCGCACATGTTCTGCCTGAGCCTCATCATACTTCGCCTTGAAGAATTTCTATCGCATCATTCCCGGTCCGATCTCCAGATAGAATCTCACCCATTAACTCTGCCGCAAATTTTCCTTCCTGCAGCGTCCTTACTTCTCCTGAGCAGCCAGCCACCTGTGGAAATCGCTCTCTTGCGCGGCCCGCAATTGAACGCATGCATTGATGCTGTCCACCGCCTTAGCCAGCGTACGTGCTGAAGCCTCCACCTTGTGAGTTGCGAAGAAGCTCGTCACCTCATCCCGCCGCTCGACCGAGCAGAAAAACCCCGTCGCCCGCACCACATCCTCGCCCGACGACACCGTCAGCTGCGCCTTCACCTTGTCCCAGTTGGTCCGAATGTACTCCCAGGTCTGGTCGCGGGTCTCCCGGTCACGCAGCAGCACCACCAGCACTCCCCAGCTATCCTGGTTCCTCACCTCGCCCGAGACCGTATAGTCCAGCGTCCGTTTCACCAGTACAGGGTCGCGAAACCGTGCCAGCGTCCTCAGAGCATCCTCCTGCTCCCCGGGATCGCTCGAGTTGCGACTCACCGCCAAAATCTTGTCATATAACGCATTATCCCCGTTACTTGCGCTCACCACCACGGCCGCGTCGGTTAGCGTAGCATCCAGTGTCTTGTCCCTTTTGTTATCAGCCGCAAAGGCCCGCGACGTCAGAGTCTGCGCCTCGGCCAGCACGGAAGGATCACGGGCCTGCCCCAGCATCTCGAACAGGATCCCGCGCAACTGCTGCCTGTCGAACGACTCGCCCTTCCCCGGACTTCCAAGCGCCCGGTAGACCGGCTCAAACTCCCGTCGCACAACCGCACGAAAGGCCTCGCGGTCCTCATCGGTCGCAATCTGCGATTCGATCTTTTCCATCTGCTGATGTGCCGTATCCAGCACGGCGGCATTCGGGTCCGCCTTCAGAGCCAGCACCAGGTTCAAATAATCGCCCACGCTGCCCTGGTTGGACCGCACCAGCGCCCAGCGATCTCCAAGCAGGCCAATCTTCTCCGGGGGCGTCAGAGCCGTCTCCGCCTTAGCCACAATGGCGTTGTACTGCGCCGACGTATAAGCCGTCCGGTAATACCCCTTTGCCGCAGCGTTGACGTACAGCATCGGCAGACCGGCATCCATCGGAATCGGGACGCTTCGATCCTCCGGCGTAAGCACCCTGCAAATGGGCGCGGCATTGGTCTTCAGGCAAACCGGCACGGTCCACCGCTGCTCCCGCCCCGCATCCACTCCTATGGACAAGAAGAACCTGCTCTGCGCCACGGGAACTCCGCCCGCCTGCCGCTCCGACAACGTAAGCAGCGGCACTCCCGGCTGCGTCACGAAGCTCGACATAATCTTGTCGACCGGCAGATGTGAATTTGCCGTCTGCGCATTCCAGAAGTCCTCAGCCGTAGCGTTTCCATAAAGATGCGCCGCAAGGTAGTTGTGCACACCCTGCCGGAAGACCTCCTTGCCCAGGTAGTTTTCCACCATGCCGATGACGGCGCCCGCCTTGCCATACGAAATCTCATCGAACATCTCATTGATCTCATCGGGAGTATTCGCCGTAGCCCGAATCGTCCGCGTCGTCTTCTGCGCATCCAGATTCAGCGTCTGGTCGAGATCCTGCGCATCGTCCTGCGGGAAGTTCCACTCCGGCTTCCACTCCGCCACCGGCTTGGTCTCCATCCACGTTGCGAATCCCTCGTTCAGCCACAGATTGTCCCACCACTGCATCGTGACCATGTCGCCGAACCACTGGTGCGCCGTCTCGTGCGCCACCACCATCGCGACTCGCTTCTTCGCGGGAATGTCTCCCGTCTTCGAGTTCACCAGCAGATCGGTCTCGCGATATGTGATGCACCCGAAGTTCTCCATCGCGCCCGCTTCAAAGTCCGGCAGCGCGACCATGTCCAGCTTCGGCATCGGATACTTGATCCCGAAATAACGGTCGTAGTAGTGCAGGATGTACTCCGCCGACTCCACGGCAAACCGCGTCAGATCCACCTTGTCCGGCGTCGAGCAGCCACGGATCGGCACACCGTCCGCCTTTCCCTCAGTGCACTTGAAATCGCCCACCAGAAACGCAACAAGGTACGTAGACATCTTCGGCGTCTGGGCAAACTGCAGCGTGTGCTTGCCCTTCACCGGCCCGGGCTTGTCCGAGATCCGATTTGTATTCGAGATAACGGTATCGCCTGCATCCACAGTCAGAGAGACATCGAAGGTCGCCTTCATCGCCGGCTCATCGAAGCTCGGAAACGCGCGCCGCGCATCGGTCGGCTCAAACTGCGTAACTGCGTAGTTGCGCGTCTTCGTCTTGGAAAGATAAAACCCGCGCAGCTTGTCGTTCAAAACGCCGGAGTACTGTATCGCCAGCGTGACCCTGCCAGCCGGCAATTCGTTCGCGAAGGTGAACGTCGCCTGTTCTTTAGCTGCGTCCAGCGTCGTTGTCGCGGTCTGCGGATGCTTGTCCGCCTCGAGCGCGCTCAGCGGCTTTGGCTGCGATCCCAATGCGCCATAGGAATACTGCGCCGAAGGAAGCACATAAGCCTTCACCTCGCCAAAACGGATCTCCGCCGCATTCAGCGTGATACTCCTGCTCGGAGCATCCAGCATCACGTCGATCGTCTCTTCTCCACTGAACGTGGCAGCCTGCAGGTCCGGAGCAAGATGAAGACTGTAATGCTCAGGGTGAGCGCTTGTGGGAAGCCTCTGTGCGTGAAGAGAAAGAGTGAGAGAAGAGGTAAGTGCGGCCAAGGCCAGTACAGCATTACGAAATGACATTCAAAGCATCCTTTGGAGATGTGCAACAAGTTCTAAAACAACTACCTAATCCGCCCGACGCAGAGGCGCGAAGGCCGGTACTCGCGGATCGAAGCCATCCCCGGAGCAAACCCGGCAGCTGCGCAGAGCCTCTGCCAATCCTCAACCACAAAACTCCTCAGGATCGACACCGGACCATCGTTCCTTACAAAAGGATGCAGCCACAGCATGGGCGCAAGCAAGCGAAAGAAATAATACGGAACAGGCCTGCGATGAAGATCGTTGACGAACCAGCCAAACCGCGCGGTGCGCTCCATCCAGCCAAGCAAACCTGCAATCTGATCATCCGTCAGGTGATGTGTCAGCAGCGAACACGCCACAACATCAACATCTTTTGCCGCAACCTCCGAGAGTGCATCGCCCACAACCCACTCGATCCCCAGCCCCGCCGGGGTCGCCTCTCTGGCCGCACGAATGGCATCCGGATTCAGATCCACTCCGGTCAACTCAACCTCAATGCTGCGCGCCGAAGCCCACGAAGCAATCTGCCGTAGCATATCCCCGTAGCCGCACCCCACGTCGACCACACGCAATGGCCGCGACCGCACAGAGTGAGCCGCAATCACCTCCTCCAGCCACGAGATCGTAGGCCGATACGCAAATGTCAGCCGATTGACCCGGGCAATGTCATGAAGACACGCGCGAAGCTCCTCGTAGCTGCATGCCCCCTCCATCAACTCGACCAGATTGGCGCGCCGCGAAAAATCAAGCCCCGCAGGCGAGGCCGGTTCTCCTCTGTTCCCGGAAGAATACGCATCAGGTTGTTCAGAAGGAGAAGCAGAAGCCTTGGGTGACGGGATGGATGTCGGCGGCAAAATGATCCGCAATCAGTATACGGCCCGCTCTGCTTCCTGTACCCCGCGACAGAGAGTTACCCCTGGATCGAATCCGCTCGTTCCGAGTGCCCCGACGCCTCCGATGCCCGGGCTTCGGCATACGCAGCCGCTCCCAGCAACGCGCACGTATCGTCAAGGATGACCCGCACTGGAATCGACTGCAGCAGCGGCGACAACCGCCCTTTGTCCAGAAACGCCTGCATGAATGTGCCGTTCCTCAAAGTCTTCAGAATCTTCGGCGCGATTCCCCCGCCAAGATACATTCCACCCGTAGCCAGCACTTTCAGTGCAATATTGCCCGACTCGGCTCCATATGCCCCGCAGAACACCTTCATCGTCTCAAAGCAGAGCGAGCTCGAGCCGTCCTCCGCACACTGGCCGATGACGGCATTGGGGTCCTCCGTCGTCATGCGGTCATGCAGCCAGCCCGGTTCAGCGATCTTCTCCACATCGCGCAAAAAAGAATAGATGTTTTTGATTCCAAGGCCCGAAACAACCCTCTCCCAGCTCACACGCCCCTTCAGCGTGGCGCGCAGATATTCGAGCAGGGCTATCTCGCGGTTACTCCGCGCCGCGAAATCGCCATGTCCACCTTCAGACGGAATTGGCCGGTGCGCCTTGCCCTCCCAGATCAGAAGCGCTTCACCGAGTCCCGTCCCCGCCGCAATCAACCCGGCATTCCCACTGGCATCCGGATCCCCATGATGCAACGTGTAGATTGCCTCCGGGGCAAGCTCCGGTATGCCATAACCATTCGCTACCAGATCGTTAATCAGAAAGATGTGCGGTATCCCGAGCGACTTCTCCAGGTCGCGCGTATCCAGCGTCCACGGCAGGTTGGTCAGCTTCAGCCGCCCATCGCGAACCGGTCCAGGGCAGCCGAAACAAGCGGCAACGATATCCTTCACGTTCTCACTGCCGCCCAGACAAAATTTGCTCACCACATCGTCCAGACTCGCGAAATCGTGCGCAGGAAACTTCTCATCGCGGAGCGATTGCAGCCGTCCATTCGCGAAGTTGTACAGCGCCAGATGGACCTTCGTTCCACCCACATCACCAGCAAGAATCATCTACTTGAGCTCCAGAGTGCCGGTGGAATCGGAATTCGCCGGTGCTGGCAGCTTAGCCGCTGCCACTGCATCCAGCAAGAGCCCAAGCCGTCCGCTCGCCGGGCGAATGAGCTGCGAAGGATACGTCTCCGGCTGGTAAGGCCCGAGAAACACCTCATGCAACACCTGCGTCTTCGCTGGGCCTTCAATCAGAAATGCGACTTCTCTGCCCTGGTTGATGACCGGCCACGTCAGCGTAATCCGCCACGTATCCTTCTGCGGAACATGGTTCGGCACCACAATATGACTCATCTCGTTCAATGCATCCGTATGCGGAAACAACGACGCTGTATGCCCGTCATCGCCCATGCCCAGCTGCACCAGATCGAACGTTGGCGTCTCGGCTCCCTCCAGGCGGAACGTATTACGAATCACCGCTTCGTATCGCGCTGCCGCAACCTCGGGCTCAAGCTCCCCCTCCATGCGGTGTACCTGCTCCGCAGCCAGAGGAACCTTCGACAACAGCGCCTCCTTCGTCATCCGGTAGTTCGAATCCGCATGATCCGGCGGCACACATCGCTCATCCACCCAGTAAAGCTCGAGCTTCTCCCAGGGAACCTGCTTTAGAAACGGCTCCGCGGGACTCGCCAGCAGCGCAAACATCGCCTTCGGAGTCGTCCCACCCGAGATCGCAATCCGCGCGATCCCACGCGCCGCGGCAGCCTTCACCGCCGCCTCGGTAAAGAGCTCCGCCGCAGCCCGGGCCGTAGCCTCGGGCGTAGGCAGCACACGATATGTAACAGTCACCGGTCGAGGCATAAAGTCCTTATCTCAAATCAATCAAAGCTTCCGCCACTTGCGTCCTTCAGACTCCAGCAGAGCATCCGCGGCCGATGGACCCCAGGTCCCTGCAGCATAGTTTGGAAAATCCTTCACCGGATCCTTCGCCCAGCCCTGCAGAATCGGCGTTATCAACGACCACGTCGCCTCCACGCCATCGCGATGCGCAAACAACGTCGCATCTCCCAGCATCGCATCCAGCAACAACCGCTCATATCCATTCGCCGACGAAATCCCGAACGCCTTCGCGTAGCTGAAGTCCATATCGACCTTGCTGATCGTCATCGTCGGGCCGGGAACCTTCGCGCCGAACTGCAGCGAAATCCCTTCGTCCGGCTGAATTCGCATCGACAACACATTCGGTCGAATTCCCTCGCCTCCTGTTGCCTGCGCTCCTTTGAACAACAGCGACGGCGGCAGCTTGAACTGAATGCTGATCTCCGTCACCCGCTTCGCCAGCCGTTTGCCCGCGCGAATGTAGAACGGAACCCCAGCCCAGCGCCAGTTCTCGATCTCCAATCGCAGAGCAGCATACGTCTCTGTCTGCGAGCGCGGATGCACCCGGTCCTCCTGTCTGTAACCCACTACCGGCTTGCCGTCGACCATCCCGGGCCCGTACTGCCCACGCACCGTATCCGCAGCATGTATCGGCGTAATCGCCTTCCACACCTTCACCTTCTCCGCACGCACCGCATCCGATGCAAACGAAACCGGCGGCTCCATCGCCACAAAGCTCAACAGCTCCATCACATGGTTCTGCACGACATCGCGCAACGCTCCCGCCGTCTCGTAGAACGGCCCGCGCCCTTCGATACCGATGCTCTCCGCAGCCGTAATCTCGACATGGTCGATGTAGTTGCGGTTCCAGACGTTTTCGAAGATGCCGTTGGCAAACCGGAAGATCAGGATATTCTGCACTGTCTCTTTGCCCAGGTAGTGGTCGATGCGAAAGATCTGGTTCTCGTCGAACACCTTGTTGACCTCATCGTTCAGCGCCCTCGCCGACTCAAGATCGTGCCCGAACGGCTTCTCGATGATGACCCGCACCCAGTTCTGGCCATCGCCGCAATCCCTCGGCCTCGCCATGCAGTGCTCGCCCAGGTACTTGATGATGTCGGAGAAGTACTCCGGCGCGGTCGCAAGGTAGAAGAGGCGATTCCCCTTCGTCCCGAACTTCGCATCGATTCCGGCAAGCATCTCTTTCAGTGCATCGTAGCCGGCTCCATCATCGAAGTTCATCGCGTGGTACTGGACGCGGCTGACGAACGGATCCAGCTTATCGTCATCCTTTTCCACGCCGCCGCCGCTGAGGATGCCGTCTTTCATATCCGCCGCAAAGGTCTCCGCCAGCGGTCGTCGCGCGACGCCCACCACAGCAAAGTCCTTCGGCAGAAGTCCGGACTGCTCCAGGTGATATAGCGCAGGCAAAAGCTTGCGCTTGGTCAGATCGCCCGAAGCGCCGAAGATCACCACAACGCATGGATCGGGAACGCGCTCCGGTTGCGGCGAAGCAGGGGCCGCATGGACTGCAGCAGTAGCACTCATTTCACTCGTCGGCATCTTCTTCACCTCTCCTGATTCGTTGAAACTTCGCCTGAATTCTTTTTATTCAGCATGAGTCTTCTTGACGTCGTGGCCGCCAAAAGCGCCTCGCATAATCGAGATCATGCGATCGGTAAAGTTATTCTCCTCCCGCGACCGCAACCGGCGGATTAATGACTCGGTAATTACGGGCGCAGAGATGTTCAGGTCGATTGCCTCAGTCACCGTCCACCGCCCTTCGCCCGAGTCCGGCACAAACGCCTTCAGACCCTTCAGCGTCGGATTATGCTGCAACGAATCCGCCGTCAGATCCAGCAGCCACGACCGCACCACCGAACCCTTCTGCCAGATCCGCGATATCTGCGCCAGATCGAGGCTCAGCGGCTTCTTCGCATGCATGATCGAAAAGCCCTCAGCATACGCCTGCATCATGCCGTATTCGATGCCGTTATGGACCATCTTGACGAAGTGTCCCGCACCGGAAGGCCCCACATGGCCCCAACCCTCATCCTTGGCCGGCGCCAGCGCCTCGAAGATCGGCCGCAACCGCTCCACCGGAGCCTCATCGCCGCCAATCATCAGGCTGTAACCCTCCTTCAGGCCCCAAACCCCTCCGGACGTCCCGCAATCCACAAAATGAAATCCCTCATGAGTCGCCTCCGCATGGCGGCGCTGCGTGTCCTTGTAGTTCGAGTTGCCGCCATCGATGAACGTGTCGCCTTTTTTCATCAGCGGCTTCAGCTTCGCCAGCGTCTCATCCACCGGATCGCCCGAAGGCACCATGATCCACACGGCACGCGGCACGGACAGGTTCTTCACCAAGTCCTCCAGCGAATCCACACCCAGCGCTCCTGTCTTCGTTAGCTTCGCGGTCGCCTCCGTGTTGAAATCGAAGCCGACAACTTTATGACCCGCAAGGCGCAGCCGCTCTGCCATGTTGAAGCCCATCTTGCCAAGTCCGATAATTCCTAGTTCCATCTGTATTTCCTTCCTTGTCGGCACTCACGCCAGTTGAATAAATTGGTTCAATTTAAAATCTTATCCATGCAGGAAAAGTTATCTCACTGGCCCTTTGGAAAATCCGCTCCAACTGTGACCTTCTCCCAGACAGCAATCTCTCTCTCCCAGTTACCAAGTTTCGTCCGCAACCGCTGCAACGCGCTTGCTCCCAGCAGCAGCCGAAGCGGAGGCTCCGGCGAATTCACCACCTGCATCATTGCGTGAACTGCGCGCAGCGGATCGCCCGGCTGTTTGCCATCGTTCTCCGCAAAATACTTCCGCATGTTCGCCGCGGTCGTGTCATAGTCCGCGATGCGCTGCTCCGCAATCACGCCGGAGCGGCCAAGAAAGTCCGTGCGGAATGGCCCAGGCTCAACAATGGTCACCTTGATCCCCAGCGGAGCAAGCTCTCCGGCGAGCGCCTCCGAAAATGCCTCTACCGCGAACTTCGTTGCGTTGTAGTAACCCATGCCCGGACTGGCAACCACGCCTCCGATAGAGGAAAGGTTGAGGATGTGTCCGCTGCGCTGCTTGCGAAGCTGTGGCAGAAACGCGCGCGTCACCCGAAGCAGACCAAAGACATTCGTCTCGAACATCGGCATGAACTCTGCCTCGGAGACCTCTTCGATCGCGCCGGCAACCCCATAACCCGCGTTGTTCACCAGAACATCTACCCGCCCGAAGCGGGCAATCGCCTGCTCAACCGCAGAGTCCACCTGGGCCTCCTGCGTCACATCGAGCGCCAGTGCCTTCGCCGTCTCCGGATATTTCTCCTCAAGGTCGGCGACCTTCTCGAGCCTTCGCGCCGTAGCCACAACTTTGCCGCCAGCCTTCAAAACCTCTTCGGCAAGCAACCTCCCAAAGCCCGTCGAGGCTCCGGTGATAAACCAAATCTTCCCTGTCTGCGATATGTTCGTTGAATCAGTCATATTCGTATGTGACGTGGTGCGCTGGCCGAAGTTGCAGAATCTACGCCCGGTGCTCGGTTACGCCGTCCTCCCCGGCCACCAGCGCCAGGCTTGCCATTCCCAGAAACAATCCATGTTCGACTACGCCCACAACTCCGCGAATCTCTGCCGCCAGCACCTCGGGATCCTCAATCACACCGCATGCGCAATCAAGAATGTAATTCTTCTCATCCGTAAGATAAGGCCCATCGCCGCTCTTCGCCTTCCTTAGATGCGGATTCAGTCCAAGTGCGGCCAGCTTCGGTTCCACCACAGGCAGCGCCATCTTCACCACCTCAACCGGCAAAGGAAATTTACCCAACCGCTCAACGAGTTTGGTTGAATCCACCACCACGAGGAACTCCTTCGCCGCGCTGGCCACGATCTTCTCCCGCAACAACGCGCCGCCTCCGCCTTTAACCAACGCCAGTGACGGCCCAACCTCATCCGCTCCATCGACGTACAAATCCAGCTCCGGCAGTTCGTTCAGCGTCATCACATCCATACCCAGCGACAGCCCAAGATCATGGCTCGCATCGCTCGAAGCCACGCAGCGAATCTTCAACCCCTGCTTCACGCGGGTGCCGAGCTCTCGAATGAACATCGTCGCCGTCGTCCCCGTGCCCAGCCCAACGGCCATTCCGTTCTCGACAAACTCAGCCGCACGCCTCGCGACCAGCTGTTTCGCTTCGTCCTGCGTCATCCGCGCGTCCCCTCTCGCGGTCCCGAAGATCTTCTTAGCCTAAAGAGAAAAGCGGCGATCCAATCGAATCGCCGCGCCCCGTCTACTTCTTCACCAGCTTCTTTGCGAGTGCCACAACGTTCGCAACGTTGATGCCCAGCTTATCCAGGGCAATTGCGCCCGGAGCCGACGCGCCAAAGCGATCGAGACCAATCACGCCGCCGTTGTGGCCGACGTATTTGTACCAGCCCAGCGTCGCTCCTGCTTCGACAGCCACCTTCGGAGTAGCGTCCGGAAACAGAGCCGCCTTGTAATCGTCGCTCTGCTCCTCGAAAATCTTGAAGCTAGGCATCGAGACCACCGTAGCGTTGATTCCCGCCGCCTTCAGCTCGTCGGCAGCCTTCACCACAAGCGAAACCTCAGAGCCAGTGGCAATCAGAATGACATCCTTGCCATACGACAACAACTCGTAAGCGCCCTTCTTCGCGCCCTGCGTCTTGGCCGCATCCAGCACCGGCAGATCCTGCCGCGAAAGCGCCATGAAGCTCGGGCTCTTTCGTTCGAGCGCGAGCTGCCAGCACACCGCCGTCTCATTCGCGTCCGCGGGCCGGAAGTCGGTGAAGTGCGGAATCAGCCGCAGGCTCATCAGGTGCTCGATCGGCTGGTGCGTCGGACCATCCTCGCCCAGCCCCACAGAGTCATGCGTAAACACGAACAGCGAATGCACGCCCATCAGAGCAGACAAACGCAGCGCCGGACGACAGTAATCCGAAAACACAAAGAACGTCGACCCGAACGGAATCAGCGCCCCATGCGCGGCCATTCCATTCACCATCGCGCACATGCCAAACTCGCGCACGCCGAAGAAAACATTCCGCCCAGCCGGATCGACATGAAAACTCGGCGAGTCCTTGAAGATCGTCTTCGTCGAAGCGGTCAAGTCCGCCGCGCCGCCAAAGAGTTCCGGCACAACACCCTCAATCGCCTGCATCACCGCCTGGCCCGCATTGCGCGTCGCCATTGGCTTCTCCGTCGGGAAGGTCGGAATCTTCTTCTCCCAGCCGGACGCCATCTCGCCCTTCACCACCCGCTCAAACTCCGCCGCCGGTGCCGGATAAGCCTTCCTATACTCCTCGAACTCATCGTTCCACGCGGCATGCGCGTCCACACCCCGGAGCTTCGCCTCACCCCAGTTCTTCGCCGCTTCCTCGGGGACATAGAACGTCTTATCCTCAGGCCATCCCAAATTCTTCTTCGTGGCCTTCACCGCGTCCACGCCCATCGCCTCGCCATGCACCTTGTTCGTTCCGGCCTTCGGGCTGCCGTAGCCGATCACCGTCCTGACCCGGATCAGCGAGGGCTTCGTCGTCTCTGCCTTCGCCGCGAGAATCGCCTTCTCGATCGCCTCCAGATCGTTCCCGTCGTGCACCATCTGCACATGCCAGTGGTATCCCTCGAACCGCTTCGTCACATCCTCGGTGAACGAAAGCTCCGTCGGCCCATCGAGCGAGATCAAATTATCGTCATACAGCACAATCAGCTTGCCCAGACCCAGCGTGCCGGCCAGCGAAGCCGTCTCGTGCGAGATCCCTTCCATCATGTCTCCATCGCCGCAGAGAACATACGTGTAATGGTCGATGATGTTGTACGTATCGCGGTTGTAGACGGCCGCCAGATGCCTCTCCGCCGTCGCAATTCCAACCGCCATGCCGAAGCCCTGCCCCAGCGGCCCCGTCGTCACCTCAACTCCCGGCGCCTCGCCGTACTCCGGATGTCCCGGTGTATGCGAGCCGTACTGCCGGAACTGCTCCAGTTGCGACATCGGCAGACCGTATCCTGAAAGATGCAGCACGCCATACAGCAGCGCCGAAGCATGTCCGTTCGACAAGATGAAGCGGTCGCGATCGATCCACTTCGGGTCCGAAGGATCGTGCTTCATCAGCTTGTGATACAGCAGGTAAGCGATGGGAGCGCAGCCAAGCGGCGCGCCAGGGTGACCGGAGTTTGCCTTTTGCACCGCATCGACAGCCAGAAAACGCAGTGCATTGATGGACAGCTGGTCGAGTTCACTCTGCTTGGAATCCTGAATTTCGCTCATTCTTTTCCTTTGCTCAATAAAGAGTCGCACGCATTTGGCGGCGCTGCATCTCGAGATTTGGTCGATCTATGACAGTGTACTAGCCAAGCGACGCTCTCTGCATCTGCCCGAGCCCCTCGCTTTGGCATCCAGGGCCCGGACCCGATCATGACCCGGTCCTTACTTCAGATAGATTCCGGCAGCTGTATGACGGACACATCAATATTTCTTCCCAGCCATCGATCCTGATGATTTTGCCCCGGCCAGACCAGCGTAAACACAATATCGCCCTCCCAGTGGTTCGGCGTCTCTATATCCGCAAACGAGCCCGGATACCCTACCGACCGCGACTCCACCGTCGACGTCGTCGCCCAGTTGTCCAGCGTGTAAACCACATGGAAGTGCTCGCGATCGACAATCCGCAGCGTATGCCCAGAAAAGACCGACGACACCGGCCGCGTCATCTCAAATATCTCGATGTGGTTGCTGAAGGTTCGCTTGCCCTTCGCGACGCCGTACCGCTCTTCCACAACCGAGATCCGGTCATACACCCGCCCATCTGCCGCTGACCGCAACAGCTTCAGATACTCCGCGTGCGCCCACACCAGCGGCTGGGCCGAGCCCGCTGGCCGCCCCTTGTACATCTCCTTCGACGGAATATCCGCGTAGTCCCAGACCTGCTCCGGCATCATTCCGCCGGTCGAAGCAAACCGCTCCATCGCCTCGATATAAGGTGCAAAGTCGTGACCCGCGCAAAGTTCATAGTGACCGCGCTCTCCCGTCAGAATCGGCCACGCACGTCCCTGCCCCGACCCATCGTACGGACTCCCATCCTTCTTCTGCCCGTACCCGTCGTGGTTGTAACGCCTCCAGCAATTGCCGAAGGGGGTCTCGATCTTCAGATGAAGATCGATCACCTTCAGCGAATCCACAATCAGCGGATCGTCCGCCCGCCGGATCCCGTATCGCACCAGTTCCAGAAAACCCGCATCCACCACCTCGCGAGCCTGAAAATCGGTTCTCTCACCTGGCTCCCGGTTGTTGATATGGATCCACCCATGCGGCAGTCCAGGGTTGTAAAACGGCTCGCCCGGAGCCGGAGGCACAATCCGGACATAGTGGTACTTCACCTCTGGATGCAACACTCCTTCCGTCGTCGTCGTCCACTCATCCAGGTGAGATTCAATCCAGTCGGCGTATGCCTCCAGGTAACCCCCCAGCTCCGTAGCCTGACGGGAGCGCGCGATATCCGCCGCGCACACCAGCCCCGAGATCACCACCGCCAGCGTCGAAGGCGAGTACCCTGCCGCCTCCTCCCATCGCTCCTGCTGCGTCACCGGCGCATATCTCACCAGGAACGCAGCCGCCCGCTCGACAAACGGAAAGATATCGAACTCTCCCAACCCGTTCGCCTTCCAAAGACGCCACGCCAGGATGATCGGAAACGCAACCTCATCCAGCTGAATCCCCGTCCAGTAAGGCGTCCCGTCGATCCAGAAGTTCTGTGCGAAGCTCCCGTCCGTCCGCTGCGTGCAGGCCAGATACACCAGGGCGCGCATCGCCGTGTCCGTCCTCCCGCTCGCCAGCAAAGCCGAGGCCGTCTGCACCATATCGCGCGTCCACACCAGGTGGTACCCGCCCAGGTCCTGATCTCCTTTGGCATTACCCCACGGTATCGACGCCGACGCAATAAACGCGCCCGAATATGTCTTGTCCTCATGGGTCAACAGAACATTGTGGCTGATCCGCATGAGCTTGCCGCCATCCTTCGAGACAGAAGCCAGTCGCGGCGGCGAAATCGACCGCGTCCACTGCAATAAAAATCGTCTCTGGTGTTCGGCATACGGTGTCGACAGCGTCTGCATCAACTGCGCGATCGCAGCATGGTTGCCATCGCCAAACGAGATCGCAATCGTGAACTCGCGGTTCGCCGCGATATCGATCTCACCCATCACCGCGATGTTCCCATCGAGCGCCTGGCCGAACTGCCACGTCATCTTCATGTCCGCGCACAGGTCCTGATAGCCGTCGCTGGTCCCTACATACCCGCATGACGAGCGGCTGAAACCGCAGTCTGCTCCCATCGCCACCACGGTCTCGCCCTTCCATGCCAGCAGGCAGCGGCTTCCTGCCACATCAATCGAACGCGCAGAATTCCCCATGCCTCCGCCGTTCAGATGCGGAGCCAGCAGCGCATAACACTTCAACCGCGACAAGATCGCTTCGTCGCCTGTGATCCTCACATTCATCAACACGACCGGATGGTGCGGATCGCTGATGAACTCCTTCGTCACCGTGTACCGGCCCTGCAGATCGCTTGCCGTTACCCTTACCGCGGGCGCGGTGCTGTCGATGTATTGAAAGTCATACGCTAGGTCGCGCTTCTCTTCATGGAAGAAAGTCTCGCCATCGCTGAACAGCAGCTCCATGTCGCGCGTCTGCGGACGGTCGATCGTCGGATAGTAAATCTCGTTCAGCGTCCCATGGGACACGGTGAACCACACCCGGCTCGACGCAGCATACGCAGTTGAAACCGCGTCTTTCTCGCTCGAGGTCCAGCGTGGTTCAACACCGGGAGCGCCAAAGGCGGGACCGTCATCTTCCAGCCAGCGGTAAGCAGCATTCAAATCACTCATTGCTTCCATTAGAGCGCAAATTTTCCCGAATGGTTACAATTCCGCCCTGAAGGTCCGTGAAGACACGATGAATGACCTGTTGCGCTATCATCTTCGAGGTTGCTCTGCTCCCGGGGTGCATCGTCACAAGCCCCGGCGGCATCGAAGTCTACCAGCCGGTCAGGACGCTCCTGGCTGACAAAAAATCAAGCACACTACAGGAGATCACCGTGGCCTACGAACTTCCCCCTCTGCCCTACGACTACGCAGCCCTTGAGCCCCACATCGACGAAGCAACCATGAAGCTCCACCACGACAAGCACCACCAGACCTACGTCACCAACCTCAACGGAGCCGTCGAGAAACACCCGGACCTGGGCAGCAAATCGCCCGAAGAGCTCCTCAAAGACCTCAGCGCCATCCCCGAGGACGTTCGCAAGGTCGTCCAGAACAACGGCGGCGGCCACGTCAACCACACCATGTTCTGGCAGATCATGAAACCCCACGGCGGCGGCGAGCCCTCCGGCGACATCGCAGCCCAGATCAAGGCCGACTTCGGAGACTTCGAGTCCTTCAAAAAACTTTTCAATGAGACCACAGCCAAACAGTTCGGCTCAGGCTGGGGCTGGCTCATCTTCAAGGCAGGCAAACTCGCCATCGTCACCACCGCCAACCAGGACAACCCCATCTCGCAGGGCAGCTTCCCCATCCTCGGCAACGACGTCTGGGAGCACGCCTACTACCTCAAGTATCAGAACAAGCGCCCCGATTACCTCGCCGCCTGGTGGAACACTGTCAACTGGGACGAGATCAACAAGCGCTTCGCCACCGCCAAAAGCTACAAGTAAGTAATAGCCGGGATTCCGGTGTGGCGTCTTCCGCCCTCCACCGGAATCCTACCCCTTTGGCCCTCCCGGACCCGATGGTTCGCCGCATTGTGGCGACGCGCTCTGCGTACCGCTCCACGACCCCGTCCAGTTTGATCCGCCACCACCCGTCCCTCCGCTGACGACAAACTGCTTCCAGAGCTGACTAAGATCGTTGGCCCCCTCAGGAGTGCCGGCATGGTCGATGCCGTTATATCCGCAGGCAGTCTGATGTCCGGGCTTGATCGTAAGGTTGTTGAAGTCAGAGTCCAGGCTCGAGTAGACGGCTGCCCCCCACTTCCAATTGATCGAAATACCGGAGACGCCGCCCGTGTCGAAGTTGCCGGTCCAGTTCACATTCATTCCTCCCGGAAAGCCGCCGGCAGGAACAGGGATGGCCACGCCGGCGAGAAAGATCTCGTCGTCCGTTCTCATCGGAACAATCGTGAACCAGGTGTTCGTCATCGTGTCGAACGTGGTGGAGCCGCAGGGTGCGGACGGAGAAAACGTGATTCGGGCATTTGGAGCCGAATTCGTGATAGCGGTCCCATTCCCCGCGTTCAGAATTTTGGAATTGCTGAACGTAATTACCGCGCCTGTGCTGGGTATGCCCTTCGCTGTGAAATTCGCATTGAACCAGATCCATTCCCCCGAGCTGAGAGAGGTTCCGTTCAGGTTCGATGCGTTGCCGGACATCGACGCACAGACCGGCGGCGGCGTTGGTCCGCAAGTCAGGGTGCCGGGCGAAACCTGGACTTGGATTGTGTTCCACCCCGCCAGCGAGGCCGTCCCGGAGAAACTGAAACTTCCGTTTAAAGTCGGAAACGAGCCCCACACGGCTGTCTCATAAGTACTGGTAACTGCCGTGAAAGGAACAAAGCCGGTGATGGGAGGACCGCCCGAGGGGGAATTGCTATTGATCGTATAGTTGATCTGATACGCCGTTCCCGGAACGAGCTCCGATGCCCTGACCGAAAGGTTGAACGAGCTGCAGGTCAGCGTCACATTTGCCGTATCGACATGATTCGCCAGGGCAGGAGTTGCGCCCAGCACGCACAGCAGGAGCAGACCGAAAATTGCTCGACACGTAGTTCGATTGCCTTGAGACATCGTTACCTCTCCTGAGTACGCTCTTCTCAACGTTGCTTGGCTATGCCAAGGCGTTTTTCAGTACAGGATCGACCGCCACTTTCCTCTTGCATGACTCGGTTCCACGGCACGAAGGAAAGCCAAGTCAACTGTGAGGTATTTCCTCGGTAACTGCACTACCACCTTGTGGTGATTGCCAATCGGCTTCGCAATCCCGCCGCCGTTGATTCCGACCCCAAAGCCCGGGTCTATGCAAATTAGAAGGTCTACCCTTGGCCTTCTCCCTATTCCTGCCCTTGAGCCCATTTTTTTCAATCACTTGCAACTTTTTTCTTCGGAAACAGCCCGGAAATCTGTTGTCAAGCCCCAAAACCAATCAAATCACTCAACCAAAAGAGATCTGCGTGGCATTTTAGTTCCACTCAAACCCATATAATTAACTTATAGAAGAGAGAAAGGAAAAGCCCCGGACACCCTCCGGGGCTAACTTATTGATACTGGCTATTTTGGACGCAACCCATTTGTTATGACTATTTTGCAAGCCAAACCATCCCGTAAACCCATGCAATCAGGAGACTTACGCGCGGGCAATGGGGGGGTACCCCCCGGGGCTATTCGCTCGATCCCTTGCGTGGCCGCCGGTTCGCCTGCAACACGCGCTTCCGCAGCCGCAGAGTCTTCGGAGTCACCTCAACCAGCTCGTCCTCCGCAATGAACTCAATGCACTGTTCCAGCGTGAGTTGCTTGTAGGGAACCAGCCGAACCGCGTCATCCGATCCCGAAGCCCGCATGTTCGAAAGCTTCTTCTCGCGGACGCAGTTCACATCCAGGTCGTTGTCGCGCGAGTGCTCCCCGACAATCATGCCCTCGTAAACCTCAATCCCATCGGGAACAAAAAGGATCCCACGTTCCTGCAGCCCTTCAAGAGCATAAGCAGTCGTAGTCCCCTGCCGGTCCGAGATCAGAGCACCAGAAGCACGCTGCGGAATCTCGCCCTGGTAAGCAACATAACCATCCACAATGGAGTTCATGATGATCGTGCCGCGAGTCTCCGTCAGCATCTCCGACCGAAGCCCAATCAAGCCTCGGCTTGGCACGCGAAACTCCATCCGGACCCGGCCCGACCCATGGTTGGTCATCTTGACCATCTCGCCCTTACGGGGTCCAAGCCGCTCGATCACGGTCCCGACAAAGTTCTCCGGAACGTCGATGTAAAGATGTTCGACCGGCTCCATCAGCTCGCCGTCGATCCGCTTGGTCACAATCTCAGGCCGGCTCACCATCAGCTCAAAGCCCTCGCGCCGCATCATTTCAATCAAAATCCCAAGCTGCAGCTCGCCGCGTCCAAGCACCTTGAAGGCGTCGGGCGAACCCGTCTCTTCCATCTTCAAAGAAACGTTGGTCAACAACTCCTTCTCCAAACGATCGCGCAGATTCCGCGAAGTCACAAACTTCCCTTCGCGTCCCGCAAACGGCCCATTGTTCACATTGAACTGAATCGCAATCGTAGGTTCGTCAATCGTGATCGGCGGAAGCGGCTTCGGATCCTCCAGATCGCAGAAGCTCTCCCCAATCGTGATTCCCGGAATTCCCGCAATAGCGACAATATCGCCAACCTGAGTCTCCTCGATATCAGTCCGCTTCAGCCCCGAGAAGCTGAACAGCTTCGTAATCTTATGCTTGCTGAACGTTCCATCGAGCTTGGCAACGTTATATTCCTGTCCAGTTCGCATCGTGCCATTGAACACACGCCCAATCGCAAGCCGCCCAAGATAGTCGGAATAATCCAGGTTCGTAACCAGAATCTGCACTGTGCCTTCAGGCTCGCCCTTCGCCACCGGAATCGTGGTGACTATCTGCTCGAACAGCGGCTGCAGATCGGTTCCCGGAACCGCGGGATCAGTTGTAGCCGTTCCCAGCTTCCCATTCGTATACAGAACCGGAAAGTCCAGCACAGACTCATCCGCATCGAGGTCGATAAACAGGTCATAGACCTCATTCAGCACCTCTTGCGGCCGCGCGTCCGGACGGTCGATCTTGTTGATCACCACCATCGGCGTCAACCCGGCCTCAAGCGCCTTCGACAGCACATAGCGGGTCTGCGGCAGCGGTCCCTCGGAAGCATCCACCAGCAGCACCACACCATCCACCATCTTCAACGCCCGCTCCACCTCACCACCAAAGTCAGCGTGGCCTGGAGTGTCGACGATATTGATCTTGTTGTCGTGGTAGTAGAGGGCCGTATTTTTGGCCAGAATCGTAATACCGCGCTCTTTTTCGAGGTCATTCGAGTCCATGACACGCTCGGCGACGGCCTCGTTGGAGCGGAAGGTGCCGCTCTGGCGCAGCATGGCGTCCACAAGGGTCGTTTTGCCATGGTCGACGTGCGCGATGATGGCGATGTTGAAGATGGGTTTCACTGCGATTGCGCTTGAGTTGCTCACTGCGTTGTGCATCCTGTCTGTGCGCCTGAGTGTAAATTTTTCTGGAAAGTGGGCGTCACTTCTAGTTTAGCCTAGTTGACCCCTCTCTGGCCCCTGGACTGAGATTGAGTTAGAAGAAGATACGGTAAATCATCCTGATAAGCGGTTGGAATCAGCGCCCTAACGCGATGGCCGACGATATTAGATTTGTTGGCTTCTGGCCGTGCCGCTATACTCAAGGCTCCTCATGCACCCAGCCCAGTCCTCCGACATCGAGCGCGCGGCACTGAAGAACTATCTGCTGGACCACGCTTACGACGAGATGTTTAGCGGGCCTGGCAATCTCCACTCACATTGCCAGCAGTTGTTGGAACACTTCGCCTCCCTGCCAATGGAGGAGTTACAGCGCCGAAAGCAGGCGGCCGACCTCAGCTTCCTGAATCAAGGCATCACCTTCGCCGTCTATGGCCGCGACGAGGGCACGGAAAAGATCTTTCCCTACGACCTCGTCCCGCGCATCATCACCGCTGCCGAATGGGAGACCGTCGAAATCGGACTAACTCAGCGAATCACCGCGCTGAACCTCTTCCTCAAGGACATCTATAACGAGGGTAGAATTCTCGCCGATGGTATCGTCCCCCGCGAGATGGTCTACACCTGCAAACACTACCGCAGGCAGATGGCCGGTTTGCAAGTTCCGCGCAACGTCTATGTCGCAGTCTGCGGAACCGATCTGATCCGCCTCGAGAGCGGAGAGTTCGTCGTCCTCGAAGACAATCTTCGCGTCCCCAGCGGCGTCAGCTACATGCTGACCAACCGCAGGGTAATGAAGCGCATCTTCCCGGAACTCTTCCGCAACTACAACGTGCGGCCTATCGAGCAATACACGCAGATTCTTCTGGGGTCTCTGCGATCGCTTGCACCCGAGGGCAGACCGGAGCCCAATATCGTCCTGCTCTCCCCGGGTGTCTTCAATTCGGCCTACTTCGAGCACGCCTATCTCGCCCGCCAGATGGGTATCGAACTGGTGGAAGGCCGCGATCTTGTGACTCACGACAACATCGTCTACATGCGAACCACTAACGGCCTGCGGCGCGTAGATGTGATCTACCGCAGAGTCGATGATGATTTTATTGACCCGCTGGCGTTCCGCGGAGATTCGGTCCTTGGCGTTGCTGGACTGTTCAACGCATACCGAGCAGGCAACGTAACTCTAGCCAATGCATTTGGGACCGGCGTGGCCGACGACAAGGCACTCTATGCCTACGTCCCAGACATCATCAAGTACTACTTGAGCGAAGATCCTGTGCTTAACAACGTTGAGACCTATCTACCCACGCGGCCCAAAGAACTCCAGTATGTCCTTCAGAATCTGGACAAGCTAGTCGTCAAAGCGGTCGGCGAAAGCGGCGGCTATGGAATGCTCATCGGACCACAGTCGACCAAGGCACAACGAGAGGAATTCGCTCTAAAGATCGAGGCCGACCCACGCAACTACATCGCACAGCCAACGATCTCGTTCTCGCGCGCGCCCTGTCTGATTGGCGACGAGTTGGAGCCCCGTCACGTAGATCTCCGACCGTATGTTCTCTTTGGCGATAAGGTCACCATCGTGCCCGGCGGCCTCACGCGCGTTGCGCTCAAGCAGGGCTCGCTCGTGGTGAACTCCTCGCAGGGCGGAGGCAGTAAAGACACCTGGGTATTAAGCCAGTGAAAGGAGATGCCGATGCTGAGCCGCGTTGCCGATAGCTTGTATTGGATGAGCCGCTATCTTGAGCGTGCCGAACATACAACACGGCTGCTGGATGTCAACCTCAACCTGATGCTCGATGAAACCGCCGCCAGTGCGGAGCGGCGATGGCAACGCGTTCTGCAAGCACTTAGCAAGCCCAAAGACGTCGCATGGATAGGCGAACCATACTCTCTCACGCAGGCGCTAACCTTCGACACCGAAAATAAAGCTTCGATTCTCTCCTGCATCATCGCAGCACGAGAAAACGCCCGGCAGGTTCGCGAACAAATATCGACCGAACAGTGGCACCGGCTCAACAGCCTTTACCTTCAGGTAACACGGCCGGACACGCAGATAGAACGGCGGGTAGAGGACTTCGCGAAAGGCACTGCCAGCCCTGGCGATTTCCTCCAATCCGTTATGGAGGCGGTCCACCAGTTTCAGGGCGTCACCGACTCGACGATGAACCACGGCGAAGGCTGGCAGTTCATCCAGGTGGGCCGATATATCGAAAGAGCCTCCGCAACCGCGCTCCTCCTTGAGGCCTACCACGCCGATCTGTGGGAGCACCCGGAGCGTATCGGCGAAGGCTACGAATATCTCGACTGGATGGGGCTCCTGCGCTCTGCAACCGCATTCGAGGCCTACTGCAAGGTGTATACAGCAGACCTGACCCCAAAACACATCTTTGAATTTCTTCTGCTCAACGAAGAGTTTCCCCACTCGGTTCGGTTTTCCATCGACAGCGTCGGAAACGCACTCGACAAGATCCAGGGCGATAGCGGCAAGAGCCGTGCCATGAGCCTGCAACGCCTAAGCGGGCGACTCAAAGCCTCACTGAGCTACAGCGGCGTCGATGAAGTGCTGAACCAGGACGTCGTCAGCTATCTCGAGAGCATCCAGGCGCAATGTCGCGCCATTCACACCAATATCTACGAACTCTACGTGGATTACTCGATTCAGACTGCGTTGGCCGGATAGATGAGCGTCCTTCAGACAGTGCCGGAGATGCGCGAGTCCATCACCAGCGGCACACGCTCCAATCTCGTCGACATCGTAAAAGGCATCGCGATTATTCTCGTTACTCTCGGCCACACGGCGCAGGGTATGGTCCATCGTGAGTGGTGGAACACCCCATCTGCCTCGTTCCTTCACTCGTTGATCTATAGCTTCCACATGCCGGCGTTTTTCTTCGTCGCTGGACTATTCGTTCACGGCAGCATCGAGCGACGGGGCAAACTCGACTTCACTGCGGAAAAAGCAAAGTCAATCCTTTATCCCTATCTGCTCTTCGCCGTGATCTACACTGCGCTTCGGCCACTGATTGGACGCTTCGAGATCAACCCCGATCCCTTCAAATGGCCAACCTTCCTCGTTAAGCTGGCGGACGGTGATGCGAGTTGGTTCCTCTTCGCTCTCTTCTTCTGCTTCATGCTCGCTCTCCTGACGATTGCTCTTCCGGACTGGCTGCGTTTTGTCCTCGCGGTTGCGATAGGCGTCACACCACCGTTTGGACCACCGCTCACCAACCACGTCCTGCGCCAATTCTGCTTTCTCGCCGCTGGCATGTGGGTCGGAACCCGCATCTACCGGGTCGATACAACACCGGCCACTTCCGCAATCTTTGGATTCGTACTTCTGTCAGCATTTCAAACCGTTATGATTTATCGCTTCGGACCGGCAACGCGATGGAGCTACATCGGCCTCGGCCTTACCGGCACAGCTGGCCTCTTTTTTCTTGCATCTCTGCTGCGGAAGCAGCAGACGGGGCACGTGCTCGCATGGATCGGTCGCGCCTCCCTCGCCATCTTCCTCCTCAGCGCATTTGCGCAAGGCGGAACGCGGGTCGTTCTGGACAGCATCTTCCATACCCATGAATTCTGGCTGCAGCTTCTACTACCCACAACCTTGGCAACGCTTCTTCCCGCCATCGTCTGGTATCAGCAAAAGCGCTGGCGTCTAGGCTGGCTCTTTTATTGGCCGTTCTAAGCACGGAGCATTCCACTAATTCAGGAGGACAACATGTACTACTCAATTCGCCACCTGACCAAATTTCTCTACAGCGACCCCGTCAGCGAGAGCATGATGGAGACGCGAATGCATCCGCGCAGCGATCATGACCAACGCTGCCTCACCTTTCATCTCTCCGTGAGCCCTCGCTGCAGGGTCTTCAGCTATCGTGACCATCTGGCGAACAACGTCCATCACTTCGACATCCCCGGCATGCATGGACAGCTCGTCATCGTCGCCGAGTCGCTCGTCGAGGTGGAACCGGCCGCGCAGGTTCCAGCTTTTCTTGCGCCAGACGCCTGGCAAGACCTGGATGCCATGCTCCATCAAGGCGACTATTGGGAGATGTTGCTGCCGAGCGAGTTCACCGCCACGACGCCCGCACTCGACGAACTGGCCGCAGAGCTCGACGTGCGACGCAGAGACGATCCTTTGATGGTCCTGCATCACCTGAACCAGCAAATCTACGAGCACTTCGATTACAAGCCGAAGTCGACCAAAGTCGATTCGCCCATCGATCTCGCGCTCAGCACAAAGGCCGGAGTATGTCAGGACTTCGCTCACATCATGATCGCGCTGGTGCGATCGAAGCTGCGGATTCCCTGCCGCTACGTCAGCGGCTACCTGTTTCACGGAGAGACCGACATGGACCGGTCGCTCAATTCAACGACACATGCGTGGGTGGAGGCTCTGCTCCCTCAACTTGGGTGGGTCGGCTTCGACCCCACCAACTGGCTCGTCGCGGGCGACCGCCACATTCGCACCGCAATCGGCAGGGACTACGCCGACGTCCCACCCACTCACGGCATCTTTCGTGGCCGCGCAGCTAGCGAGCTGACCGTAGCTGTGCGAGTCACAGCGAGTCTGGACGCCCCATCATTCGATCAGGAGCTGCCCGTAGCCGAGGACTGGTCAACCCTCGTCGAAAAAGCAACGCGCCTGCCTGAGCAGCCGCCGCAGCCAACCCGCCAGCAACAGATGGCACAACAACAGCAGGACAGCAATAATGCTGCACTCTAGACAAAGATATTGATATTCGACAGGAAAAAAACGCCGGAGCCTTTAGGACTCCGGCGGAAGTAAGCGAACACATCTTCTAAAAGATGATCTTCGCTCCCAGCTGAATGTTGCGCGTCCCCTTGCCGAACGGCGCCGTAACAAGCGTTCCGCTATTTGCCAGGAACGTATTGAACGAAGCGTAATTCGGGTTGTGAACCGTGGGGTTTGCATCGTTGAGTAGCGCGTCTTGTGTCTGGTAGTAGGCGCGGTTGGGCAGGTTGTAGACATTCATTCTCAATTGGCCGGAGAAGCGCTCGTTGATCCTGACCGTCTTGAACAAGCTCATATCGAGTTGGTTGACCGTATTGCTACGCAGCGTGTTTCTCCCAACGCCAGGGTACGGGTTCCCACGAGCAATAGCCTCATACTGGTTGTTGAGCAGCCAGTGTACGGCACTTGGGGTCGTGGGCTGACCACTCCCAAAGTCGAGATAACCTATGCCAGGGCCAGCGTTCCAGCCAACCGAGTTGATGGGAGCCGATGGGTTCGACAAAATGGGACGGCAGCTGTCATTTCCAATGACGTTGGTGTTGTAGTTGTAATCGCAGAAGCTGTACAGGGCCTGACCCTGGTTCGCATAGGGGATCACTTTAAGATTATTCAGATTGGTTGCAGTGCCCTGAGCGTTCTGCAAAACGACGTTGCCCGGATTGGCCGTCGTTCCCTGGTAGGGGGTATAGGGCTGGCCGCTGTTATAGGTCCAAATGGTGTTGATAGAGTAGCCGCCGAGCAGACGCCCCATCAGCCCTTTCTGCTCTGAGAATGCGGGAATCTTGTACGTCCCACCGAGTGAGAAGACGTTCGGGTAGGATTGCCCGCTTACGCCACGCTCAGCCTGGTTAGTATTGAAAGGGCTTGCGCGGTCGTGATGGTAGCGCCACCGCCGACCGTGCTGTAGACCTCGCTGGCATTATCGATCGTGCGGCTAAACGTATACGCAGCATTTGCCGTGATCCCGTGATAGTTCTGCAGGCGTAGTTGCGTCTGGAGTGCGTTGTAATTACTGAATGCGGTATTTGCACGGGTGCTGAGCGTCGATAGGTTGCAGTTTTGTGTCCCTAAACCAATCGACCCCGCAGTCGTGCAGTAAGTAGATGCAGGAAACAGGTTAGGAAATGCCTGAGACAGCGTCTCGTAGCCCTGTGCTGGCGTAGCCACAAGGCAGGATTCGGCGGACCGATCAGCGCATTGCCGTTCAGGTTCTGGAAGTTGTCATAGGAATGATTTCCAACGTAGCGGATCTCCATAACGGCAAGTTGGTGAGCTGCTGCTGAATGCCGAGCGTATAGTTGTTCGCGCGTGGGTTCTTGAACGGAATATTGACAGTGCTTTGAACCTTGGCTCCCGGATTGACTCCAGTTGGGTTGTTGGCATCGTTCTGGCTATGAACCAGCACATTCGTCGTGCCGCCCGAGGGCAGGCAATTTACTGTCGTGCCGTTGCAAGTAATAATTCCGGTATTGACGATAGGAGCAGACCGTATAAGCATTGAGGAAGATGTTGTAGTAGGCCGGATCATAATTGATGGCGAATCCACCGCGAATCACCAGCCCCTGCATCATGGGCGGGTTATAGGCAAACCCGAAGCGAGGTTCGAAGTTCTTGTAGTTTTCGGGAATCTCGGGGAACGTGGTCTGGCTGAGAGGCAGCGTAGTCAGCCAGATCGGATTCGGCCCTGTCTGGCGCGCAACGCTCGCATCGTGCAACAGGTTGATGCTCTGCTTGAAGAACTCCCAGCGCAAGCCAAGATTGAGCGTCAGGTCTTTCGTAACCCGCCAATCATCTGGAAATAGCCAGCCCAGTCCGGCTCCTTGAAGGGGATGTTGGGATTTCCGTTGGCAAGACTGAGCGTGCCGATGCCCGCCAGCGCCGCATTGAAGCCGTTCGGGAAGGAAAAGGTTCCGCTCGTGTTCGGAAGGAAGACGTTAGGAGAGTTCTGGTAATCGAACTCCCCCGCCAAATGTAATCTGGTGCGTGTGGAACGACCAGTTAGCGTTGTCCTGTACTTGCGTCGCCTTGACGATGCGGCCTTGTGGAATATTGTTGGCGAAGCCGTAACCTGCAAATCCCGTAATTGCGACGCTGGCCGGGCAGTTGTTAAGATTCGCGTCGTCGCAACCTGGATACCCGCCATCGCCGAATGTAAGAGTCGACTGTTGGAAGCTATATCGAAGCTGATTCACCCATCTGGCCGAGAACGTGTGCGTGTAGTCTGCACCAGCGGAGTGAACCTTGTCCGTCGTGTTGTAGTAGTTGCCTGTCGGAATCGTTGTGGTTGCACTCGAGACGGTGGTCGGAGTGTTCTGATACATGTACCGAATGAAGAAGCGATCTTTGGTGGTCGCCTGCCAATCGCCCCGATAGATCTCCTCATTGTCCACTCGATGTACTGGGCAGCAGCCGCTGGATGGTGCCGAACTGCACCATGGGGGAACCCTGCAGGACATGCGGTGGTAGAAGCACAGACCGCCATGTTGCTGGTGGCAACAGGCGAAGGATTGCCTGTCTTGACTGAGTAAGGCCCCTGATTGAGCAGTGATGTGACGAATGGGTTGTTGGGGAAGGCGGCCTGAAGCTGGGTGAGACCCAAGGGGGTCGGAGTCAGAGTTGTCGAGATCTGCGGCGAAGACCCATTTGTGACCCGCCGGAAGAGGAGGCCAGCAAAGAAGAAGAGCTTGTCCTTCAAAACCGGCCCTCCCAACAGTCCCGCCAAACTCATTGGCAGTGACACGAGGAACGACCGGGGTCGCGCAGGTCGCGCCCGGAGCGCTGACCTGGCCCGGCGCGCAAAAGCCAAGAAGGGCGCTCTTTTGGCCCTGGGTAAGCGAGCTGCCCACGAACCAACATAGTTCTCAAACAAGGTGCCATGGAAGGCATTCGTGCCGCTCTTGGTGATGTAGTTCACGATCGAGCCCGCATTACGGCCATACTGCGCGCCAAAATTGTTGGTCAACACCTGCAGCTCCCTGGACAGCATCCTCATTGCGGAAGAAGAACTGCGGACCAGTGACCGAGTTGTCATTGTTCGACTGACCGTCGATCTCAAAGTTGTTGGAACGGCCACGCCTGCCCGTTCGAGGAGAAGCCAACGCCATTGGTATTCGCGTCGTTGTTGGCCAGAGTACGCACCACACCAGGGATGAGTAGAGTAAGCCGGTCAAGCCCGCCGCCGGTCGGCAGATCGGTAATGTTCTGCGTGTCGAACGTAGTCGTAATCTGCGCCTGCGAAGTCTCCAGCAGATTCTGCGCCGTGCTCACCTCAACCTGCTCCGCGGTATTGCCTACCGCCAGATGTTGAGCACCGATGGTCGAGGTACTGCCCGAAGTCACTTCAAGATTATTCACCGTCAACGGAGAGAATCCGGACGCGCTGACGACCACCGTATAAGAGCCAATCGGCACATCCTTTAGCGAGATATTTCCGCCGCTATCCGTCTGTCCCGCAACCTTGACGCCGGTCTGTTTGTTCGTTGCAATTACAGGAGCATCGCGAATGACTGCCCCTGATGCGTCAGTGATAGTGCCCGTGATAGTGCCGGTGACGATGCCTTGCGAGAACGCCATCCCCGAGAGCGCCATGACAAAGCACCCAAGAATCAGCAGGCGTAAGGAAGTCTTGCGGAATATCATCTTCATGAAATTGCCTTTCTTCAGACGGGATCAGGAAATACAGCTACTGCAATACGCCGGTGTTCATCGGGCTATTGCCCGCACATCAATTTCAAAGACAGGTACGTGAAACTCAGATCGCTTGCACGGCTCCCACAAGTGGACTGCCAGGTCCCTGTGGTATTTGAGATATCAGTAAGCAATTCATGGCCCAAAACAAAAGAGCCTTGTTTTGCTGCCACGGGCTCTCCCAACTACCCAAAATTCATAGAATTTTGACCGGGGAATCCCAATAATTACAAATTTTGTTTTTTGAAGACCCGTTCGGGGATACTCCGGATCACCCACATGATCGGCCCCCACTGGAACGGAACATACAGAACATCCCGCCGCTTATCGATCGCGCTCACGATTGACTCTGCAACAGAATCAACATCGGCGAACCCCTCGCTCTTGGGCAGACCGGCGGTCATCGCAGTCCGGGTCGGCCCCGGCTTGATCGTCAAAACCGTAACCCCTTCCCGATCAACACGGTTGCGCAGGCCCCCCAGAAACGCCGACAGCCCCGCCTTCGAGCATCCATAGACATAATTGGACTTACGCCCGCGGTCGCCCGCCACCGACGAGATCACGGCAAGTGTGCCCGACCGACGCTGCACGCAATAGTTCGCGAGCCACGTCAGCAACGAAACCGGTGCCATCAGGTTCGTATACAGAATCTGTGCAGCCGCGTTGAAGTCGTGCTCCGCCTCGGCCTGGTCGCCCAGAATGCCGTGGGCCAGGTACGCGATGTCCATGCCGGTGAGCGAGTTAACCGCATGGGCCAGTAGCTGTGGATGCTTCTCGGTATCGTCCAGGTCGGCAACCGCCGTATCTACATAACTCGCCCCACGCGCACGCAGGTCGGCAGCAACGGCAGCCAGCTTCTCCGCATTGCGCGCCACCAGAAACAGACTGGCCCCCTGCGCGGCCCAGATGCGGCATGTTGCCTCGGCAATACCCGAGGTAGCACCCAGAACAAGAATCTTGCGAGGAATTTGATTCGCGCCACCAATATTTTGCGAGGAAGTGCTCATAGTCTTTGGTCTGTCCGGTCTATAGGTTGGTGGTCACTCGCTCCCAGAAGCTGGAGGTCAACATAGGGTCGCGGTAACGGGCGAACTTCTCCCACTGCGGGTAAAACGCCTGAAACTGCGTAGCCGTCATCGCCGCGTCCTTCGCAGGATAAAGACGGCCTCCGAACTCCAGCGTCATATCCGCAAGGCGGCGAAAAAGAGGAAAGCTTTTGTCAGGCTTAATCGGGAAATCGAGGGCAAGGGTAATTCCCGGCTTCGGAAAACTCATCATCCCCGGCGAAGGTACATCGCCAAACGCCTTCAGCACCGCAAGAAAACTCGCAAGCCCCGACTTCGCAACCTCGTGGAGAATCGCGACCGTCCCCTCCTTCGCGTTGTCCCATGGAATCACATGCTGGAACTGAAGCAGCCCCCGGCTTCCATACATCCGGTTCCAGTGCAGCACCTTGTCCAGCGGATAAAAAAAGGGCTCATAATCCTGCAGCGAGACGACACGCGAATGGATCTGCTTATGAAAAAAAAAGCGTATTGAATGCGCTCACAGACAGAGAATTTAGTGCGAAGCCCGGCGCATCGAACGGAAACACCAGCTTGGGCTTAGCCGAAGGCTTCAGCTCGTCCCTCTTCGCCGAATGGTCCCCCTGCATAAACACCCCACGCGCAAAGTTGCGACCGGTCGAGGTCACATCCACCCAGCTCACCGTATATTCAATATCCTTACTCTGCTCCGTCAGTTCTAGAAACTCGTCGATCCCATGAAACTGAATCCCCTCGAAGTCAATCAGGCGAGAGACGATTGGCTTCAACCGCAGCGTCGCCCACGGAATCAGACCCGTCAGCCCTAGCCCACCAATCGTAGCCGCGAAAAGGTCGGGATTCTCCGTCGGCGAACACAATTTGCGCGACCCATCCGAACGCACCAGCTCAAACTGCGTCACATGGCGGCCGAAGGTTCCGGCAACGTGATGATTCTTGCCATGAATATCATTGGCAATGGCGCCCCCCAGAGTCACATATTTCGTGCCAGGCGTGACTGGCAGAAAAAATCCCCGGGGAACTGCAAAGTCAAGAATCTGCGCAAGCGTGATACCGGCCTCCGCCGTCAGCAATCCCGTCTCCGCGTCAAACGAAATAAGGCGATTCATCGCAGTCGTCAGCAGAAGATTGCCGTCCTTCAACAAACAGACATCGCCGTAGCTGCGGCCCATGCCTACCGGAAGCGCGCTATCGTGAAGCCCTTCCGTTATCGCAGGAAAATCGCTCTGCCAGTGCAGCGGAATCACCTTCGCGCCATAATTCGGGTAACGGCCCCACGATTCAAACGGAGCCTTCCCCTTCAGTTGCTCCTCCTCGGCACGGAGTGCAAGCTGCAGCGCTGTAGGTGTAGCGGTCGACATAGAGATAAGGATATAGGACTCCGGTTAGAAAAACGCCCTAATCACCGCCGCATCCTCAGCGGCACGTCGCCTCGAGCTCCTTGTAAGGCTTCGTATTTGGCGGAATCCTAATATGGCGTGCTGCGGCGACCTGCTCTTGAAACGCCCCGCCATACTTCAAAGCCATATCCGGGTCTTCGCGGTAGACCGGATCTTTCATCGCCTCTGGAAGCGTGACGAAACTGAAGCCGCGTTTGCGGAAGAGCTCGATGAGCTCAGGCAGCATCTTCGCATCGAATGCGCCAACGTGCATAAGAAGGACGTAGGGAATGTCATGGCCATACAGAGTATGGGTCAGATCCCGATAAACCGTGATGTACTGGTCGGCCGTGGCCAAGTAGCTTGTTCGAAGCGCCTCAATCGACTTCTCATCCTTTTTTGCCACACAACGCGCGTAAGGCGCATTCCAGAGATAATCCTCAAAATCCATCGAGACCTGCGCGATCTGATAACCATTTTTCTGCAGATACGCGCGGACAGCGTGACGCTTCTCGAGCGTATCGCCCTCCCACAGAAACGGATAGCGGAACCAATGCCAGTCCTGACCCGCCATCAACTCAGACAGAACCAACTCGTTCTTCGCTATATCCGCCTCAAACTGCTCCACGGTGAGCTCATTGAGCGAGGGGTGCGAGTAGGCGTGGTTCCCAAGCGGGTCTCCCGCAGCCCGCCACGCCTTGAGCACCGCAATATCATCCGGACTCTTTTCCAGCTTGCCGGCATTGATGAACCCATAGACCGGAGGCATGTGCTGATCGTGAAGCGTCCGCAGGATCGATTCGGCAACTCCCAGCCGTGTCTGCCCCGGCGGTAGATCGCCATGCGCAGGCAGATCGTCAAAGGTAAACGCAATCTGCTGCGAAACCAAGGAGACGGAACAAAGAAGAGGTGCTAAAAAACCACAGCAGACAAGCTTGACGATTCGCATGGTTCTTAAACAATAGGCCACGGCGCTCGAAGCTGCGGCCTATTGCGTGTTGCTTTCATTGATGCGGAAGTTGGTACCCTCTCTCAAGCCTGTGACTGCGCGGGTCCAGTGCAGCTTGCGCTCTTGCAAAACATCTCGCAGGTTCAGCGGAGGTGTATCTTCCGCCAGCCTCTCGAGAACCACAAACTCGAACGCTTCCTCACCCTCTGCGCTCCACTCCGATTGCAGTTCCTTGTTACGGTGGAGACGTTGACGTAGCTGGAAAAGCTGGCTGTTCTGTGCAGCATCCAGATTCGGCGAAGAATCGACCCATGTCCGCCCACTGGCGCGGTTGCGCAGCGCAAAAATCCCTGGCGAGGGCTTGCGTTCCTTGAACTGACGGGCAGCTTCCTTCTTCTCTGCTTTCTCGATCATCATCTCCTCCAATGGTCTGCACTTCAAAAAGAGACGGCGCAGCCGAAGCTGCGCCGTCTCTTTGAAAGAGCTCGCCTTTAGGCGGCGGTCTTCACAGTATTCTTCGCACGCTCATCCGCAGCCTTCTTCAGTGCAGTCTTGGCCTGAGTCGCGAGTGCGGCAAAACCTGCAGCATCGTTCGCGGCAATGTCGGCTAGAATCTTGCGATCCAAACCATTGCCAGCGAGCTTAAGCCCATTGATGAATGTCGAGTAGCTCATACCATTGATCCGGCATGCCGCATTGATGCGAACGATCCACAGAGCGCGGTACTGGCGCTTCTTCTGCTTGCGTCCGGTGTAGGCGAACTTGAGCGAGCGCTCAACAGCCTCTTGCGCTGCCTGGTAGAGCTTGGATTTGGTGAGGAAGTAACCACTCGCGCGCTTCAGAATCTTCTTGCGGCGATCATTACGTTTTGTACTCCGTTTTACACGGGGCATCGTGATTCTCCTTTTGCGTACTTCGCGGCGCTCTTGCGCCATCTGGGTTACGCCCGGCTGGAGGTAAGGTGGGCCTCTTCACTCAGGCTATGCAACTTCAAGTCTCAGTGGAACGCTATCGCTATTCCAGGGGCCGGAACGCTTTGACTGGCCCTTTGCTCTCTCAAGCGGCTCGACTTGAAAACTTCTTCAACTCCTCACCCAAAAATCAGGCGTAAGGAAGCATGCGGGCGACCTTCGCCTGATCCGCCTCAGAGACCAACACCTGACCACCGAGTTTCCGTTTGGTCTTGGTAGCCTTCGAGGTAAGGATGTGGCGCATCTTCGACTGGCCGCGCTTGAACTTGCCCGTGCCTGTCTTATGAAAGCGCTTGGCGGCGCCGCTGTGTGTCTTCAACTTTGGCATTTGTGTTCCTGACTGTTTCTGGACAACCTACTGAGTATATACGAAATCTCGCCTCCAACCGCACAAAATCGCCTGCGCCACTTCCCATATCCCATGAACGCCCTTATTTTCAGTACAAAGCAATGGCCCTCCGAAAAGGAGGGCCATGGGTTCTTGCTCCGGCGAGCATTCTCATTCTAAAGATGTCTTTCCTGGTCTTTCCAGGGTTATTCCGGGAGGGGCGTTCGCTTAACCTTTGGGGCCTACTGAACCACCACCGCTACCGCTGCCCGATCCACTGCTACCGCTACCACTACCGCTGGAGCCGCTGCCGGTTGAACTGCCACCGCCGTGACCGCCGCCGCCCGAATGACCGCCGCCATTGCAATCATGGCCGCCATTATTGTCGTGATGATCGCAATCCTTATCCTTATCGCGATCCGAGTGTGTGCACCAGCCGAACCAGGACCACGAATGACTATCGTGCTCACAAGCAAAGGCCGAGGTTGAGGTTGTAAGCAATGAGATTCCAACAATTGATGCAGCCAGCAAGCGATTCAACTTCATTGGTTCACCTCGTAACTAACTTGGTGCAGCATAGCAAGCCACCCGTGGCATCGCAGTAGCACTTTTGGGGGAGCAGGAATCCACAGCAGATCATGCTTAGCAGGCCCTCTGCCACGGCCATTTCCGGCAGCCTTCCATCAGCCCCGGAAAGACTGAAAACAGAGCCCTTAGCCACCCTATCGAGACCCGTTATGCGTGCTATACTTAAGAGACGGAAAGTCAGCCTGGAACGTGGCAAAAGCGCTGGAATGGCGCGGATTTTTCGCGAATCGCGCGAACCACTGAACAGCCTGAAATCCTCGATCTTCAGCCACCGCTGAACGGAGATACATGGCATCGACTGCAATCCCCACCGAAGGCGCTCTTCAAGAGCTCGAAGCTGTCAAAATTAAGGATGCTCCTACCCGCAAAAAAGAGGGTGGCGGCTACTCCGCCGAGAACATCACCGTCCTCGAAGGCCTCGCGGCAGTCCGGCTGCGCCCTGCAATGTACATCGGCTCCACCGGCGAGATGGGTTTGCATCACCTCGTCTATGAGGTCGTCGACAACTCCGTCGACGAGGCCCTCGGCGGCCACGCCACCCGCATCGACGTCACCATCCACGTCGACAACTCCATCACCGTAGTCGATGACGGCCGCGGAATTCCCGTCGACGACAAGATCATCAACGGCGAGAAGATGCCTGCCGTCCAGGTCGTCCTTACCATGCTTCACGCCGGCGGCAAATTCGATGCCTCCAACTACAAAGTTTCAGGCGGCCTCCACGGCGTCGGCGTTAGCTGCGTCAACGCACTTAGCGAAGAATTCGACGTCGAGATCTGGCGCGATGACTTCGCCTGGGAGCAGGACTACGCCAAGGGCGCCCCCACCACCAAGCTGCGCAAGATGGGCCCCAGCAAGCGCCGCGGCACCAAGGTTCACTTTCTGCCCGACAAGTCCATCTTCACCGTAACCGAATTTAACTACGACACCCTCGCCCAGCGCCTCCGCGAGCTTGCCTTCCTTAACAAAGGCCTCGAGATTCACCTCACCGACGAACGCACCACCGACTCCAAGACCGGCGAGAGCAAGCACCAGGAGTTCAAATACATCGGCGGCATCGCCGAGTTCATCAAGCACCTCAACAAGGGCAAGCAGGTCCTCCACGAAAAGCCGATCTACATGGAAGCCGAACGGGACAACGTGGCTATGGAGATTGCGCTGCAGTACAACGACGCCTACTCCGAGACCGTCTTCACCTTCGCCAACAACATCAACACCGTCGACGGCGGCACCCACCTCTCTGGCTTCAAGACCGCGCTCACCCGCACCATCAATGCTGCCGGTCAGTCACTTGGCCTCTTCAAGGACGTCAAGGAAAACCTCAGCGGCGATGACGTCCGCGAAGGCCTCGTCGTCGTCATCAGCGTGAAGCTCTCGCAGCCTCAGTTTGAAGGCCAGACCAAGGGCAAGCTCAACTCCGACATCGCCGGCATCGTGCAGGCCTTCGTCAATGAGCGCCTCGGCGGATTCCTCGAACAGAACCCCTCCGTCGCCAAGAAGATCATCAACAAAGCCATCGATGCAGCCCGCGCCCGTGAAGCCGCCCGCAAGGCCCGCGACCTCACCCGCCGCAAAGGCGCACTGGACGGCGGTGGCCTCCCCGGCAAGCTAGCTGACTGTAGCGAACGCGAGCCCGACCGTTGCGAACTCTACCTCGTCGAGGGTGAAAGCGCCGGCGGCACCGCCAAACAGGGCCGCGACCGCAAATTCCAGGCAATCCTTCCCCTCAAGGGCAAGATCCTCAACGTCGAAAAAGCTCGCTACGACAAGATGCTCGGCCACGAGGAAATCCGTGCCATGATCACAGCCCTGGGCTGCGGCATTGGCAAAGAGGACTTCGACGCCGCCAAGCTCCGCTACGGCAAGCTCATCCTCATGACCGATGCCGACGTCGACGGTTCGCACATTCGTACGCTCCTGCTCACCTTCTTCTTCCGTCACATGACGGAGCTGATCAAGCGCGGACACGTCTACATCGCTCAGCCGCCGCTCTACCGCATCAAGAAGGGCAAGTTCGAGCAGTACATCAAGGACGACCGCGAGTACGTCAGCGTCATGGTCAAGCGTGCCTCCGACGGCATGATCATCCGCTACGGCGAAGGCGGAGCCAAACTCGAAGGCAAAGAGCTTACCAAGTACATGACACAGCTCAACGACTATCTCGGCTTCTTCGAGAAGGTCCAGAAGCGCCTTCGCAACGAAGAAGTCACCCTCGCCTTCGCCGAGCTCTTCGCTCACGACGGCAAAGACTCCGCCCGCCGCGTGGACTTCGAGACTCCCTCCAAACTTCAGGCCATGCGTCAGCGTCTCACCGCGATGCAGAAGACCTACCAGTTCAAGAGCGTCGGCGATGTAGCCTTCGACGAGGAACACCGCAGCTACTCCGTCAGCTACACCGACGCACAGGGCGCAGCCCGCACCATCGACTGGGCACTCGCCTCCGCACCCGAAAGCCGTCAGATGCTCGCCAAGCAGGCACAACTCAAAGACCAGCTCGTCGGGCCGTTCCTCATTGAATACGCCATCAAGACGAAGGCCGAAGCTGCTGCTGAAGAGGCCGAAGAGACCGCCTCCGAAGAAGGCGTAGCCGACGACGCAACCGCACCCGGAACAGTCGCCGAAGCCAAGCCCGCCAAGCGTTCCGCCAGAGCCTCTCAGGACCCGGTCGAAAAGAAAACCCCACGCGATGTCTTCAACTACGTCATCGAGCAGGGCAAAAAAGAATACCAGGTCCAGCGCTACAAGGGACTCGGCGAAATGACCTCATCCCAGCTCTGGGAGACCACCATGGACCCCGAACGCCGCACCCTTCTGCAGGTCAAGCTCGAAGACCTCGCCGCCTCCGAAGAGATCTTCACCACACTCATGGGCGAAGATGTCGAAGCCCGGCGCAAGTTCATCGAAGAAAACGCCCTCGACGTAAAAAACCTCGACATCTGATCAGCCCCAAACCAGACAGAAGCCCGGACAATCTCCGGGCTTTCTTTTTTTCGCCGCAATCAGGCACACTCAAACCATGGTGCGTGTCGGTGTCGACGAGAATCTCGCAGAAGAACTCCTCACAGATTTCCCCGAAGAAGTAGAAATTGTCCGAATCCCCCGCAAGCCCTCCACGACCATCGACGTCGACTTCTGGATCCTCGTCTTCACACGAGCCGACGCCGGCCAGACCTTTCAGCATCTACGCGGCGTCAAGGTCGTGCAATCCATGATGGCCGGTGTCGACTGGATCACTCCCTGGCTCCCGAAACACATCACCCTCTGTGACGGCCGCGGCCTCCACGACATCTCAACATCCGAGTGGGTCCTCACCGCAATCCTCGCCGCGTTGAAGCGTTTCCCCTACTACCGCGACCAGCAGCTCCGCCACGAGTGGAAGGGTCAGGCTTCCATCTCTGACGGATTCATGAGCGTACCCCGCCCCCAGGTCGGTCAGTACGCGGTCCTCGGCGATGACCTCGCCGGCAAAACCGTCCTGATCATAGGCTACGGCTCAATCGGTGCAGCCGTCGAAGCCCGCCTGACGCCCTTTGATGTAAAAATCTTCCGTCTCGCCCGCAACGCCCGCCAGACACCTGAGGTCCTCCCCATCGATCAATTCCGCAGCCTACTGCCCAAAGCCGATATCGTCGTCGCCATCGTTCCCCTCACCTCGGAGACGCGGGGGATGCTTGGAACCGCAGAGCTTGCCCTGATGAAGCCCGGCGCCCTGCTCATTAACGGAGCCCGCGGCCCCGTAGTAGTCACCGAAGCCCTCGTCGAGGCCCTCCAGCAGAACCGCCTGCGCGCGGTCCTCGACGTCACTGATCCGGAACCGCTCCCTCCCGGTCATCCCCTATGGTCGGCGCCCAACTGCATGATCACCCCTCACGTCGCCGGTTCCACCTCGGAGTTCATTCATCGTGCATTCCGATTCGGCGCCAACCAGGTGCGAAGGTTTCTCGCCGGGGAAAAACTCGAAAACATCGTCAACGACTCAGGCTACTGATCTCGCGAAAGCCCGCCCCCTCAGGCCGTCTCAGTCGCCCCTAAATCAGATTAATCTCGTCCTCATCCTCTTCCTCGTCTTCATCCTCATCATCATCATCCGCGTCGTCATCATCCTCCTCGTCTTCATCCTCCTCATCGTCATCTTCCTCGTCCTCATCTTCGTACTCGTCGTCATCCTCATCGCCGCCATAGCCGTCTTCGTCCTCCTCGTCCTCATCGTCAAGGGGATCCAAACGGCCAACAACGGCGCTAAGAGAATAGTTCCCCATGGAATCGAGGCTGAGAACAGCGTCTACGAACGGTGCTGGAGCCAGACCAAGAAAAAGAACTGATGTGTTGAAGTCGATGATTTGAGTGTCGGGCGCCATGAAAATCTCTCCTATGCAGAAAATGGTACTGAAATAGATGCACCACAATTGAAAAAGTGAGTGTGAAATTCTTCTTTTGACAGAATTTAGAAGTTTAGTGGAATCTGGCGCTTTTGTTCATACATCCGTTGATCCGCCAGGTTACGAAGCTGCACCGCATCCGTCGCATCATCGGGACAGATCGCCACACCGACACTCCCCGTCACGCTAAAGACCCTCCCGTCGATATCGACCGGCTTACGCAAAGCAGCCGAGATGCGATCAACGGTAGCCGCCGCAAGAGGACTGCCCTGCTGACCCATAGGCAGGTCCGTTGCAATGATCATGAACTCATCGCCGCCCAGGCGCGCCAGCACATCACCAGCCCGAATCGCGCCCCTCAGATTCTGAGACAGCTGCCGCAGCAGCTCATCGCCGATATGATGGCCATGCAAATCGTTGATCAACTTGAACCCATTCAGATCGACCATCAGAAGCGCCGTGCGAGTCTTTCCCTCACGCGACTTTTCCACCGCCGACGCAAGACTCTTCTCGAACAGGCGATGGTTCGGAAGCCCCGTAAGATGGTCGTGCAGCGCATACCACTCGTTGGCCGCAACCTGCTGCTCCAGCAGCACGAGCAGCATCCCAATCGTCACCAGAAACTTCTGCAGATTCCATATCTCGTCGGCAATCGCATCGTAACCCGCATGATTCGCCGCCCACGAGTGCGACAGGAAGACCAGCGACCAGATAACAAATCCGGCGACAATGGCGAACTTCCCAAGACTCTTCCGAGGTAACGCCAGTTCAAACACAACCGCAGTTGCAAAATAAACGACAAACAGAACAAAGTATGCCGCCATGCGGAATGAGCCAACCGAGGCCAGGTACCTTACCGGCAACCACAGGCAGCACTGCACCGCGATCATCCACCACCCTTTGCCCAGTCTCCGCCTCCCTGCGATCACAAACGCACTCGCAACACCGAGGAAGAGGCCAGCCCCGACCACCCCTTCGTAGACGCGAGCGTCATGCCCCGCAAGCCCGTAAACGGTCAGCAGCCCCATCGCCGGCACAGAGTTGACAAGCAGGTAGCGCAGAGAACTTCCGCGGGGAAACAGGTCCCGCCCTGAGGCCCAAAGGAAGATCACCCCAGCTACATAGAAAAAGTTCAACGCCGCCACATGCGCGACCTGGCGCCACGGTCCCGGCTTCGGATACGCCGCATGGATGATCGCCTCTAAAAAGATGAAGACCAGGGCTACCAGCCAGAAATCCACCGTCTCGCCCGGGTGGCGCCTTCGAAGAAAAAACAGGATGCCAAGAAGCATCGCCATCGCCGCAAGATCAGGTAAAAGCAGATAATTCATTAATCCTTCAATTCAAAGCAGGCCCGTCAGGCCACTAACACAGAACATTAGTTCTGGTGTCGAATTATCAATCTTCCATCAACAGTATTAAACCCGGAAGAACAACCCTCGCCAACATGAGTGATTTAGCTCTCCGAAAACGGTCGAAGCTGCTCTTCCGTTGGCGCAGCCGTAACCAGGCTGACCACAATGAGACATAGCAGCGAAACCAACAATGCCGGAAGAATCGCATCGCGCGAAGCGATAATCTCCGGCAGGTGAGTCCGGACAACCTCCGAATCCCAGAAAACTGTAACGAAGGTTCCCGCTGCGATACTCGTCACCGCAGCCGCACCTGTAGCCCTCTTCCAGAAAAAGGCCGCCAGAATCACCGGCGTCAGCGCAGCCGAGTAGATCGTATAGGCATACAACGCCTTCTCCAGAACCGAATGCGTCCCCAGCGACTGATACAGCGACCAGCACCCCAGCAGCACGACCAAAACCCGGCTCACCAGCAGAATGTTATGGTTCGAAGCTCCTGGCCTCAAATACCGGACATAGACGTCATTAATAAGATTCGTCGCCGGGGAAAACAGATAATTATTCGCCGTCGAGATCACCTTGGCGAAGATCGCCCCCACCATAATCGCCCCCAGCAGATGCGGCAGCGCGTGCAGCGCCGTATAAGCCAGAATCTCTCGCGGGTTCTCGCTCACCTCGCCCGAGCGAAACAGCGCCGACCCAACCACCGCAATTGCAACAATCACCGTCTCCAGAATCACAATCCCGATGAACCACCCCACCACCGCGCGAGCCGCATCCTTCTCCGTCTTCGCCGAGAAAAACTTCTGATACATCGACTGATTCCCCAGCATCAGCAAACATGTTGGCAGAAACAACTCCAGCGCCCGCACCGGCGTGAAGTCGCCGAAAACCTGAAAGTGCGTAGCTGGCAGCGCCGACACCACCGAAGACCATCCCCCCGCAATACGCGCAAGAACCGGCAGCGCCACCAGCAGCGTCACCGTCGCCAGCAACCCGATCGCGACATCCATGTAAGCAACCGAGCTCATCCCCGCAATCGCCGTAAACACAATCACGAACGTAGCAATAATTTCCTGACCATGCCGAGCCGTCACCGACGGAAACACAAGGTGCAGAATGTCCCCGCCACCAATCAACTGATAGCTCGTGATCGCCGTATAAGCGAATAGAACCGCGATCACCCCCAGAACCCGTGCCGTCTGGTTGTATCGAGCCTCCAGCAGATCCGGAATCGTAAACTGCGCGAACTTCCGCGCACGCGGAGCAATAAAGTAAATCAGGAGCAACCCCGCCCAACCTCCCGCAGCCTGCCAAAGCGCCGGAAATCCGTGCTTGTAAGCATTCTCAGCCCCCGCAAGCAAAGACCCCGACCCAATCCACGAAGACAGCAGCGTAAAAATCAGCACCACCGCCGGAAGGCTCCGCCCTGCCACCAGGTAGTCGGCCTTCGTCTTCACCTTCGAAACGCGTGCAAGAGAAACCGCAAGCAGTGTGACGACGATAATCCCAAGAACGAGTACGTAAAGATTCACAAAGCTCCCTACCAGACCTTACAGCTCGGCACATGCACCATAGGCTGGCCAGCCTTGCAGCTGAATGCCTTCTGAAAATCAGGCATATTCGAAACCACTCCGTTGATCCGCGCAAACCCCGGCGAATGTGGATTCGTCACCGCGCTTACCCGCAGATTCTCCGGTCGCTGGTTCTCGCAGGCCCACTGCGCCATCCCGACAAAGAACCGCTGGTCCGGCGTAAATCCGTCCGCATCGCCGAGCTTCTTGCCCTCCGTCTGTTTCTTCCACGCAATATAGGCCAGCAGAGTCCCACCCACATCGGCAACATCCTCACCGCTCGTCAGCTTCGAGTTGATGTGAATGTCATCCACAATCACATACTCCGCATACTGGTCCCGAATGCAATTAATCCGGTCCTCAAACCCCTTCGCATCCGCCGCAGTCCACCAATCCCGCAAGTTCCCCTTCGAATCGAACTGCCGGCCCTCATCGTCGAAGGCATGCGTCAGCTCATGCCCAATCGTCGCGCCTGTATTCCCATAGTTCGGAGCATCGTCGAGCTTCGGGTCATAGAGCGGCGGCTGAAGAACCCCCGCAGGAAAATTAATATCGTTCATCTGCGGATTGAAGTACGCATTCACCGTAGGCGGCGTCATGCCCCATTCGTTCTTATCGACCGGCTTGCCCAGCTTGTCCCACTCCCGCGCCTCTTCGAATTGCGCAGCCCGCATAACATTGCCGAAGTAATCCCCGCGCTTCACCTCCAGCTTCGAGTAATCGCGCCACTTGTCCGGATACCCAATCTTGTTGCGAATCGCATGCAGCTTCCTCAGGGCCTCCTGCTTCGTCTCCGGACTCATCCAGTCCAGCCCCTCGATCTCGTGCTGCATCGCAGTCTCAATCTGCTCCGTCATCAACTGCGTCTTCGCCTTCGTATCCGCAGAGAAAGTCCTCCGCACAAACTCCTGCCCCAGAGCCTCGCCCAGATTGCGATCCACTCCTCGCGTGCAAGTCTTCCATCGCGGCGGCATCTGAGGGGTTCCTCGCAGCGTCTTCGAATAGAAGTCAAAATCCGCCTGCTCCAACGGATGAGCCAGGGCAGGAGCCGCCGCCGTCAGCAAATGAAACCGCAGATACCCACGCAGCGCATCCACCGGCTCATCCGTCAACTCCGCCTGCACAGCTTTCATGAACTCCGGCTGCGACACATTCAGTTTCGTCACTCCGGGAGCGCCTTGCAGCGCAAAGTAGTGCCCCCAGTCAAACGCCGGAGCAATCTCACCCAACTGCGCCACCGTCATCATGTGATACGTATTGTGCGGATCACGCCGCTGCACTCGCGTCAGGCTCGCCTTCGCCAGCGCCGTCTCAATCCGCAGCGTAGCCTCCGCATCGGCCTTGGCCTGCTCTGCGGACTCCCCACCAAGCGTCAGCAGCTGCTCGATATACGCCACATACTGCTCCCGCAGCTTCACGCTCTTCGGGTCAGTCTTCAAATAGTAGTCGCGATCCGGCAGTCCAAGCCCGCGCGCGCCAACCTCCACAATCACCAGCGACGAGTTCTGCGCGTCCTGCCCCGTCCCCGAACCGAAAAAGAAGCTCCCTGCATCCTCATGGTGCAGCGCGCCAATCGCCGCAACCACGTCGGCCCGTGTCTTCAGTGCATCGATCTTCGCCAGTTCACCCGCTACCGGCTTCATGCCCAGCGCATCGATTGCCGCCGTATCCATGCATGAAGCAAAGTAGTCTCCTACCTTCTGCTGAACCGGCGTGCGGTTCTTCGCCTTCGCATCCGCCTCCAGAATCCCCCACAAAAACTGCTGGTTCTCATTCCCGAGCTTCGCATAGACACTCCACCCCGACTGGTCCGCCGGAATTGGATTATTCTTCTGCCACCCGCCGCACGAAAATTTGTAGAAGTCCACGCACGGATCGACCGAGCGGTCCAGGCTCGAAACATCCAGCGAAGGCGAATATGGCATCGCCTCCAACGGCTGCGCAGCGGGCTGTTGTGCGGATACTCGAAGAACAGCAACCAAAACTGAGGCGGCCGCCAGAGCGGACAGAGACTTCGAAGACATGGATTCTCCTGTACGCACAATCCTAACTGCAAACTCACCCGCCGCCAAAACAGCCTGGCCGAAGCCCCAAAAGGTAGACTGGTTGCAGTTCTCAACACGTACCTACTGAAGGTGAAACGATGAGCAGTCTTTGGACGAGGTATGCCAGTGCAGCATTCACATCAACCCTCCTTGCCGTGGCGGCCGCAGCGCAATCCACGCCCATCACACTAAGCGTCGACCTCACCGACGCCCCCCGCAAAATCCTCCATGCCACCGAGGTCATGCCCGTATCCGCTGGCCCACTCACTGTCGTCTATCCCAAATGGATCCCCGGCGAGCACGGCCCCACCGGCCCCATCGAAAACATGACCGGCTTCTTCATCACCGGAAACGGCCAGCCCATCCAGTGGGAGCGCGATAAGGTCGACATGTTCGCCTATCACCTCACCGTCCCGCAAGGCGTCTCGAAGCTCGAAATGAAGATCGACTTCCTCGCCACAGCCTCGCCCTCAGGCTTCTCCGCCGGAGCCTCCACCAGTGAAAACCTCGCGCTCCTCAGTTGGAACACCCTCCTTGTCTATCCTGACGGAACCAACGCCAGCGATGTCATGTTCACTCCATCCATCACCGTCCCCGCGGGATGGAAGTTCGGCACGGCACTCGACCCCAACAACACCGCCGGTCAGCTAACAACCTTTAAGACCGTCTCTCTCGAGCAACTAGTCGACTCACCCGTCCTCGCCGGACGCTACTTCCGCGAAGTCGCCCTCGCTCCCGAGATCACCCCCAAACACTATCTCGACATGGCCGCCGACGGCCCCGAAGAGATCGACATCTCCAAAGAGCACATCGCCGAATTCGACCGTCTAGTCCGCGAAACGGGAGCTCTCTACCAAAGCCGCCACTATGGTGCATATCACTTCCTCGTCACCCTCAGTGACGAAGTCGCTCACTTCGGCCTCGAGCACCACCAATCCAGCGACGACCGCGTCCCACCTCGCACCTTCGTCGACGACCAGGAGTTCACCCTCGCCGGTCTGCTCCTCCCGCACGAGTTCACCCATAGCTGGAACGGCAAATACCGCCGCCCTGCCGGTCTCGCCACCAGCAACTACCAGAAGCCGATGATCGGCGATCTCCTCTGGGTCTACGAAGGCCTCACCGAATACCTCGGCGACGTCCTCGCCGCACGCTGCGGCATCTGGACCCCCGAGCAATACAAGCAGCGCCTCTCCACCATTGCGGCCACCTACGACAACCGTCCTGGCCGCACCTGGCGCGACATCCAGGACACCGCCACCGCCGCCCAGATCCTCTACTCTGCTGGTGGTGGATGGGACAACTGGCGCCTCAGCGTCGACTACTACGACGAGGGCGAGCTCGTCTGGCTCGACGTCGACACCACCATCCGCAAGATGACCGACAACAAAAAGTCCATCGATGACTTCGTTGCCAAATTCCACGGCCTGGGCGGCAACACCGCACCAAAAGTCGTCCCCTACACCTTCGAAGATGTCGTCGCCGGCCTCAACGCCGTCGTCCCCAACGACTGGGCCACCTTCCTCCGCTCGCGGCTCGACTCCCACGCCTACCAGGCGCCCCTCGGAGGCCTTGAAAACGGCGGCTATAAGCTCACCTACTCCGACAAGCCCAACATCTGGAGCGCCATGGGAATCGCCGAGAGCGGCACCATCAATTTCTGGTACTCCCTCGGCCTCTACGCCGACAAGACCGGAAACATCGGCGACGTTCTGAAGGGTGGCATCGCGGACAAAAGCGGCATCGGTCCAGCCATGAAGATCATCGCCGTCAACGGCCGTGCTTTCTCCCCCGATGTCCTCAAAGCAGCCGTTCACGACGCAGCTGGCTCCGGCCCCGCCATCGAGCTCATCGTCGAGAACACCGGCTACTTCAAAACCATCAAACTCGACTACCACGGTGGCGAACGCTACCCGCAGCTCGAAAAGGTCGCCGGAACTCCCAGCTATCTGGATGACATCCTGAAGCCACGAACAGCGCAATAAGGAGCATCACTTTTCCCTGACCTCACTATCAAGAGCCGCCGCTTTGGCCTGACTGGCTTGCTCCACACTGAGCAACAGTTTCGCCGCAGCGGCGGCTTCTATCTCACTGTTAATCTCGGCGCCCACCAGAAGCATCAACCCCGTCAGGTAAAACCACGTCAGCAAAATAATTACCGCGCCAAGACTGCCGTACGTCACAGAATAGCTGTTGAAGTAGTGGACATAAATACGCAACCCGAGAGAGGCCAGCATCCACCCGATAATGCCAACCGCTCCGCCTGGGGTCAGCCAGTGCCAGTTGCTCCGCTTCACATTCGGAGCGAAATAATAAATCACGGCAAAGAACATCGACAGCAGAACGACGGCAATTGCCCAGCCGGCTCCTCGCACCGCAAAATCCGCCGTGATGGCCATCCAATGAGGATGGAACTTTAGATAAACCATTCGACCAAACAGGTTCGCTCCCAGCAAGGAAGCAAGCATCAAGGTGAACAAAAACATCAGAATCATCGTCACCCCGATCGCCGATATCCGCGCCCCAAAATAGGAGCGCGTCTCCTTCACCCGGTAGACCACATTCAAGCTATCCTGAATCGCCGAGAAACCTACCGAAGCGGACCAGACTGCAAACACGAAACCGAACGTTAGCTTGCCGCTGGTAGCATTTGCTGTGGTCTGATTGAACGTATCCAGCACCGTCCCCAGTGCATTAGCCGGAATCACGACCGCCATATAGCCGAGAAGGGTGTAATAGATCTTCGAGGCCGACCGCGCAGCGAGTCCAAGCAGCGAAGTAGCCGTAAACAAGCTCGGAAACAGTGCAAAAAGAAAGAAGAATCCGAGTTCAGCCGCACGGCCAACCAGATTATCCTGGAGTGACGCTCGCCACGAGTTCTTTATGACCACCCGGACAGGAACGCCCTCAAGATTCCACAAGGAGCGCAGCGGAAAACGCGACACAAAAGCCCACGCCCTTCGCTTTACATGCGCAGGTGGATTCTCGAGAATGGGGTCGTCAGCAGAAATAGCTTTCTCCTAAACCAAAACCATCATCGAAGTAGATGCTTGGCGCAAGCAAGCCAACACCCGCACCAGCCCTGATTCTGCCTTGGCATTTGTAGCGAAAAGTTCACATTGTGCATCTATTAATTGGGATCAAGAATGTATAAGCCCTGGCACAAAAGACCATTCGAAATGCAAAAGGTGGAGCAGCTCTTGAAGCTGGTCCGCGAGAGCCACGAACAACCAATCGCAGGGACGTCCCGGCCCGTCCAACTCGTCGGCCGCGACGACCTCGGCATCACCTTCATTGGCCACTCCTCCTTTTTGCTCCAGATCGCCGGGCGCAAAGTCCTCGTCGACCCCGTCTTCTCTAAACGATTGATTGTGCTGCGCCGTCAGCGCAATCCCGGCGTCGCAGTGATCGACCTGCCGCCCATCGACCTCATCCTCCTGACCCACGCCCACATGGACCACCTCGACCTCGCCTCCCTCCGGCGAGTCATCCGGGCCACCCGCCGTCTCTCCGGACGTTCCCCCGAGGTTGTCGTCCCTCGCGGAGTCGAAGACCTCGTCGAAGGACTGGGCTTCTCCGCCGTCCATCGTCTCGAATGGTGGCAGTCTGCCGCAGTGCAGGGTCTCAAGATAACCATGACCCCCTGCCGCCACTGGGGCGCACGCATCTTCCGCGACACCCACCGCGGCTACGGCGGCTATGTCATTGAAGCAGCGGGCCACTCGCTCTATCACTCCGGCGACACAGCCTACTTCGACGGCTTCCGCGAGATCGGCAACCGCCTCCATCCCGAGATCGCCTTGCTGCCCATCGGAGCCTATTTCCCTGACACGTACCGCTCCGTCCACACCAGCCCCGAGGAAGCCGTTCGCGGCTTCGTCGACCTCGGCGCCCAGCAGATGATCCCCATGCACTACGGAACCTTCCGCCTTGGCCGCGAACCTATGGACGAGCCGCTCCAGCGCCTCGACGCCGAAGCCATCCGCCTCGGGATTGAAGATCAGGTAAAAGTCCTCGAAGAGGGCGAAACCATGCACCTCTATCCTGCATCCCATAGGGCATGGCAACCACAACAGCAGTCAACGCAGCGGCAAGCGGTACTTTCTCACTCGGCGGCGATCTAAACATCCACCGCCTCGGCTACGGCGCCATGCGCATCACCGGTGAAGGCATCTGGGGCGAGCCCAAAGACCGCGACACAGCGAAAAAAGTTCTCCGTCGCGCTGTCGAGCTCGGCGTCAACTTCATCGACACCGCCGACTCCTACGGCCCCGAGGTCAGCGAACAGCTTATCGGCGAAGCCCTCGCGCCCTACACAAAGGGCGTCGTCATCGCCACCAAAGCCGGATTCACACGGCAGGGTCCCAACCAATGGATCCCCGTAGGCCGGCCCGAGTACCTCGTTCAGCAGGTCGAGATGAGCCTCCGCCGTCTCAAGCTCGAGCGCATCGATCTCTGGCAGCTCCACCGCATCGACCCCAAAGTCCCCGTCGAGGAGTCCCTTGGAGCCATCAAAAAGCTCCAGGAGCAGGGCAAAATCCGTCACGTAGGCCTCAGCGAGGTTAAACCTCACGAGATCGACCAGGCCCGCAAGGTCATCGACATCGTCAGCGTCCAGAACCAGTACAACCTCGGCGACCGCCAGCACGAGGACGTCGTCGACTACTGCACCAAGCACAAGATCGCCTTCATCCCGTGGTTCCCTGTCGCCGCCGGAAAGCTCGCCCGGCCCGGCGGCAAACTCGATTCAGTAGCCAAAGCCCACGGAGCCACCATCTCCCAGCTCTCCCTCGCCTGGCTACTCCACCACTCGCCAGTCATGTTGCCCATCCCCGGAACCTCCTCCGTAGAGCATGTTGAAGAAAACATAGCCGCAGCCTCAGTCAAACTGTCCGCCGCCGAATGGACAGACATCGAGGCTGCCGCGAAATAGCCACGAGCAATCCGCAGACCAAAAGAGCCGCCATCGTGCGGCTCTTTCCTTTTGGATACGGCGAACCATCCTCATCAACGCAACAGAACTCCCGTTCAAAAGCCCATTCCGGCACCGAGGAACATGATCTGTACCCGTCGAATAAAAAAATCTGAGAAATTATCGCCACTTTAATGGACAATCGTCATCGACCGTCTAAGGTCGTTGAGAATGGACAACTACGGGCCTGGCACTTCGCCATTCACCGGTGATCTCTATGAGTTCCAACAACCCCCGGAGGAAAGTTTGCGCACTCAATCAGCGAATAGCCCATCCCGCAAGGCCCTGAAGCCTGCGGCTCTTGCTCTCTTTTCAGTCTCTGCCTTATTCTTCACCGGCTGCGCTACCCAGCCCTTTACCGATACCACCGCGCACTCCCTGAACATCAAGGGAGCCGCCTTCGGTGGCCAGCCCCCAGTCACCGGGGCAAGCATCACCTTGTATGCCACCGGACAATCCGGCTACGGCTCCACCGGAACGGTCCTCGGCACCGCAACCACCGACTCGACCGGCTCCTTCAACATCACCAACGCCATAGGCTGCGGAGACCCGCAACAGGTCTACCTCGTCGCCTCCGGTGGCAACCCCGGCATCAGTCCTTCAACTAACAACTCTGCCATCGTCCTCGTCGCCGCCCTCGGCAACTGCTCCTCGGTAAGCTCCAGCACCTTCATCAACATCAACGAGGTCACCACCATCGCCGCAGCCTACGCGCTCAGCGGATTCGCCAACGGCGTCAACATCGGCACCAGCTCCACCAATCCGCTCGGTCTCCAGCACGCCTTCCTGAACGCCGCCAACATCGTCGACTATCCGACAGGCACCGCCCGCACTACCACGCCCGCAGGCAACGGCACCGTGCCTGCCAGCCTCATCAACAGCCTCGCCGACATCCTCGAGCCCTGCGTCAACTCTGCCTCACCCGGCAGCACCCCCTGCACCACGCTCTTCACCAACGCCACCCCGCCATCTGTCACCGGCATCTCTGCACCCACCAACATCTGGCAGGCTGCGCTTGACATGGCGCAGTACCCCGGCAACAACACAGCGACGCTCTACGGCCTGATCCTCGGCACTCCGTCGTTCCAGCCCACCCTCGGTTCCACCGCTCCCAACGATCTATCCGTCGGCGTCCTCTATACCGCGGGACTTGAAACCGATGGAGCCACCACGGCAACCTTCCCCTTCGGCATCGCCGCCGACGCAAATGACAATATCTGGGTTACCGGTATGACCGCTGCCGGATTAGCCGAGCTCTCCAGCAACGGCACTCTCGAATCTCCAGCCGCGGGCGGCTATGGCAACGCCACCCTCAAGGCAGCCTTCACCCACCAGGTTGCCCCCGATCTCCACGGCAATATCATCACCGTCGATAGCGCCTCCACACCCAACGTCTATATCTTCAACCCGGCCACCACCGCCACCACGGTCATTCAGCCAGGCGGCCTCGCGCTCTCAGGCGTCGCCATCGACTCCAGCAACAACCTCTGGTTCTCCAGCAGAAGCTCCGCAACCTCGGGCCAGGCCTTCGGTCAACTCGCCTATAACCCTGGAACCGGCACCTTCGCGACAACACCCACCACCTTCTCCGTTAGCTCCGCCCTTCCCGGCACCGGAGCCTACACACTGACCGTCGACGCAATCACCAACAATGTCTGGGCCCCGAATCAAACCGCAGGTGCCACCAACTACTTCCTGCCTCCCTACAACGTTGCTCCTCCCTCTCTCACTACCGGAGACACCACCAACTATGCTGTAGCCATCGACAAAAATGGGAATGCCTGGATCGCCGGCACCGGCTCTGGAGCCAACGGCAGCCATCTCTTCATGTCTCCCCACGGCACCCCATCCGTGCTCCAGGCAACCTACCAGCCGACCGTGACTGCAGGCACAGGAACAGTCTGCGGACCGCTTCACGGTTGCGGACTCTACAACCCACGCTCCCTCATGGTCGATGGCAACAACCACATCTTCATCTCCAGCTTCTCCGCCGGAATGATCGTTGAATTCGATCCCTCCATCGGCACCACCGGCGGCAATCCTGGAACCTTCTACCTCACCGCAGAAGGCAATGGGTTCAACCCCGCCAACAACCAGACCAACTCCATCAATCCAGTGGCTTCCTCAACTCCGAGCGGCCTCATCTCAACCAGCGCCCCCCGTACCCTCGCCATCGACGCCGCCGGAGCTCTGTGGACTGTAAACGCAACCTCAACCGGATCGCCTGCTCCCGTAGTCCAGATCCTCGGCGTCGCCGCTCCCACCGTACCTGTTCTCGCGAAGGGGAACTACGGCGTCAGACCCTGACCCGAAGCTCTCAACCAACAAAGGGTGGCGACTCGTCGCTGCCCTTTCTCTTTTCCCTAATAAAATCACCACTAAGTCTTAGGCGAAACCATATCCACCGGCCTCGTCGTCAGATCTTCGCTCGGATGGTCTACCACACCCCACCCCGGCAGCTCCTGCGAGCCGGTAATCAGCCGCGCTCCATCGCTGAACGTCAGATACGTCCACGCCCACTGCCGAAATACCGACAGTCTGTTTCGAAATCCAATCAAAAAGAAGATATGCACCGTCAGCCACGTCACCCACGCTGGAAAGCCGCTCCAGCGCCCCTTGAACGGCCACTTGATATCTGCCACAGCAGCCTTCCGCCCAATCGTCGCCATATCTCCCTTATCGAAGTAGTGAAAGTCTTCCTCCACTCCGCTGCCATCGCTTCCCCTCCCCGATGCCAGCAGCCGCGCAATGCGCTTCGCCGCATAACGCCCCATCTGCATCGCTGGTTGCGCCACGCCGGGAACCTGCCGCCCATTCTCCTCCACATGCGCCAGGTCGCCGCACACAAAAATCTCCGGATGCACTGGAGGATTCAGATGCCCATCCACAAATACGCATCCACGTTTATCCGTCGGTACGCCAAGCATCTTCCCCAGAGGCGAAGCCTGCACACCCGCCGCCCACAAAGTCACGACAGAATCAATCCGCTCATCCCCCACCATCACATACCCCGGCTGCACATCGCTCACATGCGCATTGGTCCGGAACTGCACACCCAGCGCATTCAACTGCTCCCCCGCCTTGCGCTGCAGGTCCGGCGGATAGGCCGCAAGAATACTCGGCGACCCCTCAAGAATCAGCACCTTCGCCATCGATGGATCGATATGCCGAAAGTCCTTCGCCATATAAAGCTTCGCAATATCGCTGATCGCCCCCGCCAGCTCTACCCCCGTCGGCCCTCCCCCGATAATCACGAAGTTCAGCGCCGGATGCGTCCCCTTCTCCATCATCTCCCGCTCTGCCAGCTCAAACGCCAGCAGCACCCGCCGCCGAATCTCGGTCGCGTCCTCCACCATCTTCAGCCCAGGCGCAAGCTTCGCCCAGTCATCTCTCCCGAAGTACGAGTGCGTCGACCCCGTAGCCACAATGAGGAAGTCATACTCCAGCTCCACCCCGGTCTTCAGGTTCACCAGCCGCTTAGGCAGATCGAACCCCACTGCCTCATCCATCAGCACTTCAACATTCGGATGACCACGAAACAGCGAACGAATCGGCTGCGCAATATCCGCCGGCGACAGCACGGCCAGCGCAACCTGGTACAGCAGCGGCTGGAACAGATGATAGTTCCTCCGGTCCACCAACGTAACATCGACCGGCAGCTTCGCAACGCTCATCGCAGCGTTGATCCCCGCAAACCCTCCCCCCAGAATCACAACCCGTTTGCGCTCCCCACCGCTTCCGGTATTTCCCATAGTCCAGACTCCTCAAAATCAACTTAGCTGTCAGACGTTCTCAATCAAGAGCGGGGCCGAACCACTCTTTTAGCTTACCGTTTCCCGCAGACAGTCCACTTGTTCGATGCCATAGGCAAGACCGGGTTACAACAACGCCTAATTTTCACATCGTACCCAGGGCACAACTGCCCAGGCACCCCATCCTTCGCGCATTTGCGAAGGGCGGGAAGTAAACACCTGCCCAGCCGCCTCGATTACGCAAACAAACCTAAGGCACCGTCTGAAAACTCAGCGCCACAAACCCCTGCGTCCCCACAGACAAAGCAAGATTCGTCATCCCTGCCACACCCGAGATCTGCTCTGGCATCACCGTCACCAGACCATTCGCATCCGAAGTCGCCGAACCTTGCGAAGAAGCCAGCACCGGCGCAATCGGGCATCTCCCCCGATCCGGACAAGCCGGCTGCCAAGCATCCACCGTCTGATAAATCCCCACCACCGCGCCCGCGACCGGATGCGAAGCCGCATCCGTCACCTGCACCACGACCGGACTGAAGCTTCCACCCGCAGAAATTGTCTGCCCTCCACCACTCACCACCGCCACCCGCAACGCCGCCGCATCGACTCCCCGCACCGTAAACTCAGCACAAACACTCGTCCAAGCGCATCCTGAAAAAACAGCCTGCGCGCCTCCTGCCAGCGGCCCAACCGTAGCCAAAGTCTCGGCAACCCCAGCAGCATTCGCTAACGACTGCCCCGGAGACTCCACAACCGGCCCCGAGATCGTCTGCCAGTTAACCGCCACTCCCACAGTCGAAACCGTATTATCAGCAATCCCCATCTGCGCCGTCCATCCAAACGTCGACCCAGCGGCAATGTACTCCATCGCCTGCACTGCAACAGCCGTCCTCACCTGCACAACCGCATTAAACAAAGCCGTAGCCGTGCCATCCACCCCGACAGCCTGCAAAGCAATCGCACCAGCGGCCCCCGCAGTCACAAAAGTAGAAGCAATCCCCTGCGCGTTCGTCCGCAAAGTACAAACAGCCGCCCCACAAGCCGCAAACGTTACCGTTCCCGCAGTCGCACTGAACGTCACCGCTTTGCCCACCACTGGAGTCACTCCATCCCCACCCAGCACCTGCACCGCAAACGGAACTCCCGCCTGCTGCCCGACAATCACCGTCCCCGAAGGCGCACTCAATAAACTCAGCGCAGGCACCGGAGCCGAGTAGCTTAGCGCCTGCGTCATCACCGTAGTTCCACCGGTAGACAAGTCTTCCACCGTAACATCCGCAGTCAGCGCTGTGCTCGACCCCAAAGCATTCAGCGAAGGCACCCGCGCCACAATCGTATTCGCCGTCCAGCTCGAAACCGTAGCCGCAACCCCATTCACCAGCACCGCATTCCCCGTTCGAAACCCCATCCCCGTAATCGTCACTACCCCACCCGCCGAACGCACCGCAGCCGGACTCACCGAATCTGCATACAACACCCGGGCCTGGTAATTAAAATCCGGCCGCCCATCCCCTCGCTCATCTGCAATCGCAATCCGAAGCTGATCCGCCTGCGCAAACGACGTCGTCAGCGTTGTCATCCCTGTACCCTGCCCGTTGAACGCCTCCCCCGCGCCCGCAACTCCCGGCAGCGACCCCAGCGCATCCGTCGCATTCCAAATCCCAATCACCGGCATCGCCTTCGCCGTCGTCGCAAACCCCTGCTCATCCTCCGCCGTCACCTCCACCGTCAGCGACCGCCCTCCCTTCACGCTCAGCGAGCTCCACGCCGAATGTCCATAGCCGCAAAGCATCGCCGCCCACCAACCCAACCCATTCGCCGCCGCCGGAGAAGACTCCGTTCCATCCCCTCCTGCATTGCATCCGCTCGCCGCACCAATCTGACCGAACGTCCACCAGCTCCACGCGTAGCTGACAAGAACCTCTTCTTCCACCATCGGATCGCTCCCCGAAGGCTCCACCGTGTTCGATACATACGGTCCCACCGCATACGCCCCCGTATACAGCGGATTGATCGGCTCCGTCTCCAGAAAGACAACCTGCCACCCTCCCGGCAGCATCGGAACCCGTTCGATCAGGTAGTACCCCTCCTCTCCCTGCCCCTCCGTCCCCTGGCTCCCTGCAAACGAAGTATCCGCGCCCGCCACTGGATTCCCATTGGACTGCCGAAAAATAAATCCCGACACCGAAGACGCCGTATACCAGTCCTCAATCGCCGAAGGGGCCGTAAACTGCGCCCATCGCCGCGCCAACACATTCACCCCCTGCATCCCTTGCCCATTCGGAAACTGCACCTGCCCGGTCATTAGATTCGCATTCAGACCACTATCCATCTTCCCCGGCGGAGCTGTCCCCTGGGCAATGAAATAAAGCTCCGCCAGCGCCGAAAGATCGTCCGGCCTCAGCACAAAGGGCTGCGGCATGCACTGGTACGTGTACTTCCCGCACAAAATATCAATAGGATGCATCACCGGCCAGTACATCGCCTGGTTGAAAGTCGGCTGCGGGCTCCCCGTAAAAACATTGTCGTTCGTCTGTGACCACCCCAGCCCCAGCACCCGCCCAAACGCCCGCATCAACTGATACTGCATCTGCGTCTGCTGCGCCGGATCGCTCCCCGTGCATCTTCCATTCAGCATCAGCACCGCATGTTCGATGTACCCTGCCGGCACAATCGAGTCCACGTCCTCCGTCACTCCATTCTGCAGACAACTCGTAGGGTCACTCGCCCCATTCCCCAACAACAGATCCGTAATCGACCCGTCGCTGTCATAGATCACCGCAATCTGCACCGCCTGATAATTGCTGCTCGCCACATCCGCCGGAAACATCACTCCCGAAGGCCCCAGAAAGGTATTCGCCCCGCTCACATGCTCCGCCAGCAACCCTCCCTGCGTCAGCGCCAGACTCGCCGTAGGCACATTCCACACATTTGCAGCAGCTGCCACCAGAGCATCCGCCGCAGCATGGTTCACACTCGCACTCAAATTCCCCGGATCAGTAAAGTACTGCGGCGAGTTCGTATACCAAACCACTGGCGTCCCCGACTGCGTAAAGTAGGGAGGCCCCGTAACCCACCGTGGCCCGCCCGCCCAAACCTCCGCACCAGCAACAAGCCAGCAAGCCACCACAAAAAAACCACGCCGAAACCACCAATTAACCTCACGGAGCCTCATGCTGCGCCCTCTCCCAACCCTTCAACATCCCCATCACCGCATCCACCGAAGCCTGCTGCGAAGGCACTGAAGACGACTCTCCGCCCCCACCCATCACCACAATCGGAGCAGCGCCCACACATCCTTCCGCCGCAACAACCGCAGCCCGCGCAGCCGCACCTACCCGCCTTGTCGGCTGCGCAGCATACTCAACCTTCCTCGGCACCCGAGCCCCCAGCCATCGCAGATCCACATAAGGAGGCTGTGCCGCCCCGCCGCTCTCCGTTGCCGCCGATCCCTGTCGAATCGGAATCGCTCCATCCAACCCGCCCACCGGCGAGCTCATCCCCGCCGCACTCGGAGCATGCAGCAGCATCAACAACCTCTGCCCCACCCGGTACCGCGGCGCCCCGCCAACCCACAACCCATCCCACTCCCGCAAAACATAAGGCGCACCCGTCGAACATCCGCGAATCGCCTCATCCACCCGAAACTCTACCTCCACCACACCCGTTCCCGGCTGCCTCACCGCCAGCACCTGCCCGGCAAAGATCACCGCAGCCTGGCCCGAAAACTCACGCAGAATATCCACCACCGTCTCAGGCCCGGACGCCGTCACCCCTGCCGTCTGCGCACAAGCCACGCCAGCAGCCAGCCCACTCGCCAGCACCAAAACCCGCAGCCCAAAAGACACCCGCAGCCAGTGGCTCATCTCTCCTCCGCTCTCTTCCTCCTTTCGTCAGGAAGAGACGCGCCGAAGAGCACTGACCTATTTCCGTACACTCAAATCAGCCTGTCAGTAGTAGCGCCTAAATCTCCGGATAAAAATCGAAAAACGCATCCAGACTCAGCCGAAGCTGTTTCTCGATCTCCTCCCGGCTCCCTTCGAGCACATGCATTGTCACCTGAGCCTGGTTGCCGTTCTTCAGCGTTACGGGCGCATCGCCCACTGCTGCTACCTCATCTGCCGGTAACAGCCTCATTCCATACACCAAGGTAAGATTCGCCATAACGTCAATTCTTGCACTAATCCCGCTCTTGCATCCTTTTCCTCCGTCGCGCATTTACACTAAGGTGGTTCAATATGCCTGAAAACACGACTCGCGACACCGTTATCCTCGGCTCCGGATGCTCCGGCCTCACCGCTGCCATCTACGCTGCCCGCGCCAACCTCAAGCCCCTCGTCCTCGAGGGCCACGAGCCCGGCGGCCAGCTCTCCATCACCACGCTCGTCGAAAACTTCCCCGGCTGGCCCGAAGGCATCCAGGGCCCTGAGCTCATCGAGAACATAAAGAAGCAGGCCGTCCGCTTCGGCGCCGAGCTCAGGATGGCCCACCTACACTCCATCGATCTCTCCAGGCGTCCTTTCGCCCTCAACATCGGCAAGGAGACCATCTACACCCGCACGCTCATCATCGCGTCCGGAGCCTCCGCGCGCTGGCTCAACCTGCCCAGCGAACAGGCCCTCATCGGCCACGGCGTTACCTCTTGCGCCACCTGCGACGGATTCTTCTCCTCCGGCAAAGAGATCGCCGTCATCGGCGGAGGCGACTCCGCCATGGAAGAGGCTCTCTTCCTCACGCGCTTCGCCACCAAGGTGAACATCATCAACCGCACGGAAACCTTCCGCGCTTCGAAGATCATGCTCGACCGCGCGATGGCTCATCCGCAGATCAACTTCCTCACCAACACCACCGTCGAAGAAGTTCTCGGCGTCGAAGACAAGGACGTCAACGGCCTTCGCATCAAAAACCGCGTCTCCGGCGAAGAATCCATTCTCCCCGTCAAGTTCATGTTCCTCGCCATCGGCCACATCCCCAATGCCAAGGCCTTCCAGGGCATGCTCGACCTCGACCCCGACGGCTACATCCTCACAAAGAATAACGTCTACACCACGTTGAACGGCGAGATCATCCCCGGCGTGTTCGCCTGCGGAGACATCCAGGACCGCCGCTACCGCCAGGCCATCACAGCCGCCGGCTCCGGCTGCATGGCCGCCTTGGAAGTAGAAAAATACCTCGAAGAGTACGGCCGCTGAAATCACGCCTGGAATGCCAGCGGTCATTCGTGGCTTAGATTGAGCTATCTCACACAAAAGGCACGCCATAAGGAGGGATTGGCCTGCCGTGGCGAGCCCTGCCCTCGATCCTGCATAATTTGCAACTACTGCCCCTGAAAATAATCTTATCTACAGACCATTAAATAGTTAAAATAGCTACATCGACCCCCGATTGGATTCCCCGTTTGCAAACCATCCTTTCCGTAGCAATTCTCTGTGCTGCGCTTCACGCGCCTGCCCAGCAACAATCCGAAACTCTCCCCGATGCGCCCTCACAGCTTCTTCTCGCCTCTGCCAACCCAGCCACGGAAGCTGATTCCTCCACTCTCGACTCCTCCGATCCCTTCGACTACTCCTTCTACCCTTCCGGCAACACCCCCCAAACCTCCGATCAGAACGCCGCCGCAACAGCCGCCAAAAACAGCGACAAGCCCAAAGCGAATAAGACCATCGAGCTGGATGCCAACGGCGATCCCATCCCCCTCGAACGACAGCAGCCCCAACGCATCCTGGGCTTCATGCCCAACTTCCGCTCTGTCTCCGCAGGAGCCAAACCCCATCCTCCCGGGTGGAAGTACAACTTCACCGTCGCCACCCATCAGGCAACGGACTACTCCAGCTTCATCTTTCTCGGCCTCACCTCCCTCTCCGCGGAAGCTCTCAATCAACATCCCGCTCTCGGCAAGGGTGTCGGTGGCTTCTACGCCTACACCTGGCGCGGCTTCCTCGACAAAACCGACGGCACCTATCTCTCCGCATGGCTGCTACCCAGCCTTCTCCACGAAGACACACGCTTCTACCCACTAGGCCACGGACACAATATCGCCGTTCGCGAACTCTACGTCATCAGCCGCCAGGCAGTTGCACGCACCTACGGCGGAAGCCAGACACCCAACATCGCTGGCCTGGGCGGCAAGGTTCTCACGCAGTACATTTCCCGCTACTACTATCCCCCGGGATCGAGCGACTTCAGTGTGCTTGCCACCAAGTTCGGGTACTCAGCCATGCGCGACGTCATCTTCTCCAGCATCCGCGAGTTCTACCCCGACATCGCTGCCCATTACATCAACAAGCACCGCGAGAAGGTCGCGCGTCTCGCCGCAAATGACGCAGCCCAGAGCTCGCTTCAAAGCGAGGTCCGCTAATCCTAGACGTGGCATCCAGGTGTGAGCTATCAAGATCTTGTCGTCCATTCGATCGAGAACTGGGATGCTGAAGTTGCGAACAAGCAACACTCCAGGAGACCGAATGGACAACAACCTATTGAAACTTCACATCTAGAGGCCTGGGGTGGTCGGGTGAGCGGAGTGGTTTGCGCTGATAGACTTTAAGGCTATGAACTATAGGTCGGGGAATCAGATTCGGGAAGATTTTTTGCGGTTTTTTGAGGGTAAGGGGCACAGGCGGGTGCACTCTTCTTCGCTGGTGCCGGCGAATGATCCTACGCTGCTGTTTACCAATGCGGGGATGAATCAGTTTAAGGATGTTTTTCTTGGCAATGAGAAGCGGGACTATACGCGGGCGGCTTCGAGCCAGAAGTGTGTGCGGGCAGGTGGGAAGCATAACGATCTGGAGAACGTCGGGTTTACGCGACGACACCATACGTTCTTTGAGATGCTGGGGAATTTTTCGTTTGGGGACTACTTCAAGAAGGATGCGATTGCTTTTGCGTGGGAGCTGCTGACCTCGAAGGAGTGGTTTGGGATCGATCCGGCTAAGTTGTACTGCACGGTGTTCGAGGGGGATACGAAGGTTCCGCGGGATGATGAGGCGGAGCGGTTGTGGATTGAGACGGGCGTGCCGAAGGAACGCATCTTCGGGATGGGTGCGAAGGATAATTTTTGGCAGATGGGCGAGACGGGGCCTTGCGGGCCTTGCTCGGAGATCTTTTACGATTTGGGAATCGAAGCGGCGGAGGAGCCGGGAGTCGATAAGCCTTTTCCGCATGATGAGCAGCGGTATGTCGAGATATGGAATCTGGTTTTCATGCAGTTCGACCGCGGTCTGGATGTGAAGACGGGTGTGGCTACGCTGACTCCGCTGCCTAAGCCTTCGATCGATACAGGGATGGGGTTGGAGCGGGTTTCGGCTGTGCTGCAGGGGGTGCTGTCGAACTTTGAGACGGATCTGTTTACTCCGCTGATTGCGCGGGCTAAAGAACTGACGACCGCGGATGGCGCGGATCATACGGATGAAAGATCAAATGCTTCGCTGCGGATTATTGCGGACCATGCTCGGTGTGCGACGTTTCTGATATCGGATGGGGTGTTGCCTTCGAATGAAGGGCGTGGGTATGTGCTGCGGAAGATTATGCGGCGCGGGATTCGGCATGGACGGCTGCTGGGGCAGGAGAAGCCGTTTATGTATGAGATGGTGTTTGCGGTGCGGGATGAGATGGGGGTGGCTTATCCAGAGTTGAAGGAGTCGGCGGAGCGGGTTAGCAAGGTGGTGCTGGCTGAGGAACAACAGTTTGCTCGTACGCTTGAACTTGGCTTGAAGCAGATGAATGAAGAGACGTTACGCTCGGGTGCGTTGGCGTTTCGTTTGTATGAGACATTTGGAATGCCGCTGGACTTTATGGTCGATGCGGCGCGCGACGCCGGTATTCCGTTCGACATGGAAGGGTTTGATCGCGCAAAAGAGGAGGAACAGGCGCGGGCTCGGGCTTCTTGGAAGGGTGGGTCGCAGAAGTCGGTGGCTCCGGTTTATCGGGAGTTGCCTAAGACAGAGTTTGAAGGGTATTCGGCGCTGCGGGTGGATGGGGCTCGGGTGCTGGCGCTCGTCAAGGATGGCGTTGGTGTGCCTGAGTTGAAGGGCGGCGAGACCGGTGAGGTGGTGCTGGATGCTACGAGTTTTTATGCGGACTCGGGCGGGCAGGTGGGGGACCAGGGGTGGTTGTACTCGGGCGATCACAACCAGGTGGTGGCAGAGGTGAGTGGGGCGACGAAGCCGGTGCAGGGAGTTTTTGCGCATAAGGTGAGGGTGAACCAGACGATTGCGCTGGGCGATACGGTGGATACGGTGGTCGATGCGGCGAACCGCGTGGCTACGGAGCGGAACCATACGGGGACGCATCTGCTGCATGCGGCGCTGCGGGAGGTTCTGGGCAAGCATGTGAAGCAGGCGGGGTCGTTGAACGATGCTACGCGGCTGCGGTTCGATTTTTCGCACTTCGCGGGTGTGGCGGAGGAGGAGCTGCGCGAGGTTGAGGACATCGTAAACCAGCAGGTGATGGGGAATGCGAAGGTGGAGACGCTGGTGGATGTGCCGATCGATGTGGCGGTGAATGAGCTGGGGGCGATGGCCCTGTTTGGCGAGAAGTATGGCGAGCGGGTGAGGGTGGTGAAGATTGGGGACTTCTCGACGGAGCTTTGCGGAGGGACGCATACGGCGGCGACGGGAGAGATTGGGCTGATCAAGATTGTGGGGGAGGGGTCGGTGTCTTCGGGGGTTCGTCGGGTGGAGGCAGTGAGCGGGACTGGCGCGCTGCATGAGTTCCGAAGGGATTTTGATGTGGCTAAGGTGGTGGTGGCTTTCGTCGGTTCTTCTTCGGAGCCGGTTGCGCCAGCGGATGCTTTGCGTGCCCGGATTGCTTCTCAGGAAGAGGAGATGAAGAAGCTGCGGCGAGAGCTGGATAGCGTTCGCATGAAGGCTGCGTCCTCTTCTTTGGCGGATGCCGGGGCTTCGGCTGTTTCGGTCAAAGGCATCAAGGTGCTGGCTCAGCGGGTGGATGGGTTGGAGAAGGCGCAGATGCGGGAGCTGGTGGATCAGCTTCGTGGGAAGCTTGGGTCTGGGGTTGTGGTGTTGGGGGCTGCTGTGGATGGTAAGGTTTCTTTGATTGTGGGGGTGACGAAGGATCTTACTTCGAGGGTGCAGGCGGGGAAGGTGGTTGGGTTGATCGCGGCTCAGGTTGGTGGGAAGGGTGGTGGGCGGCCTGACCTGGCGGAGGCTGGCGGGAGTGATGTTGGGGCTTTGGATGGGGCTTTGAATGGGGTGGCTGGGGTCGTGGAGGGTTTGCTTTAGCGTTCGTGGCGGGGATAGGAAACATACCCCAGGGGCTGAAGCCCCTTGTGCTGGTGGAGGGAGAGGCCCAAGGCTGAAGCCTTGGGTTACCTAGAGGCCAAGGCAACGGCAAGAGCAACAGCAACGGCAAGAGCAACTGCAACGGCAAGAGCAAGAGCAACAGCAACAGCAACTGCAACTGCAACTGCAAGAGCAACGGCAACGGCAAGAGCAACAGCAACTGCAACTGCAACGGCAAGAGCAACTGCAGGTTCTTTGGCAGGCTCAAGACAAGCTCTTCGACTGCGTAGTTCGCAAGGTGCGCGAACTCCCGTTCGACTGCGCTCAGGGTCAGGATGACACGGTCTTGGTTGGTCGGAGGTTCTTGAACTACAACTTGAACAGCAGCAGCAACGGCAGCGGCAATAGTAGCGGCAATGGCAGCGGCGAAATGCGGGGATTCTTCGCTGCGCTCAGAATGACGGCTTCGGGTTGGTGGTAATTCGTGGGCTGGTGGCAATTAGTTAGTGCTCTTAGTTAGTACTTTTGATTGGTCTGGATGAGGACTCCTGGTTGGTGGGTGCGCTATAACGGTGGAAGGCGTTATGGGAGGGGATTTTGGACGTTCATGCTCCGCATCATCCGATTGGAGGGTGGAAGGATTTCTTTGTACATCTGGTGACGATTACCGTGGGGTTGTTGATTGCGGTTGGGATTGAAGGGTGTGTGGAGCTGCATCGAGAGCACAAGCTGGTGGGAGAGGCTCGGGAGACGATGCGGGATGAGATTCAGCACAACTCCGAGTCGATGAAGGATGCGCTGAAGAATCTGAAGACGCAGCGGGCGATGATGAAGAAGAATATCGATGTGCTGACGAAGATTCAGGAGAACCCCAAGGACAAGGCGGCGCAGAACGCGTCGATTACGGCGGACTACTCGATTGTGGGGTTGCGGGATACGGCTTGGAGGACAGCGCAGACTACTGGGGCGCTGGCGTTTATGCCGTATGGGGATGCGCAACGCTACTCCGATGTGTATGGGGCGCAGAAGGATTTTCTGGATCAGCAGAACAAGATACTGGAGGATGAAGCGCAGTTTCTGGGGCTGATGGCGAAGACGAATTTCGGCCACAACGACATTACGGCGGAGCAGGCTTCGGCGGCGCTAGAGCGGTTTGGGGTTTGGAACGCGCACCTGATGTATATGGACCTGATGGCACGGTTGAGCGCAGAAACGGATGAGGCGTTTCTCGAGGGGAAGGAAGCTCCGCACGATCTTCATGAAGATATCGATGGCGGGAAGTGAGATTTATTTTGCTTCTCTCTCGAGGAGGTGGCGGGTCTCTTCGAGGTTGAGGGTGTTGCCGTCTACGACGAACTCGTAGATGCCGGCGTTGTCGGGGACGGAGAAGACATGCTCTACGGTGTGGCCGTTCTTGCGGAGCGCGTCGACGATGAGGTCGATGTCGATGTCATTCATGGGTGCCAGTCTACAGGATGAAAAGGGGAGAAAGGGACCGGTCGATGCGTGAATTTTGTGCGCGACGGGCAGGGTCAGGATTGGAGGAGGGTGAGGATGCCGGAGAGGGGAATGTGGACCCAGGAGGGTCGGTTGTTGAGCTCGTAGAGGAGCTCGTAGAGGGATTTTTCGAGGAGATAAGGGTAGAGCAGGAGCTGGAGCTGCCGGGGTGTGGGGATCAGGGCTGGGTCTTGTGCGGCGATAGTGGTGGTGTAGGTGGTGAGGAATTCGGTGGCGACGGCGGATTGCCAGAGGGCGGCCCAGGTTTCGAGATTGTGGGTGTCCTGGGGGCTGTTGGGCGGACGGCGCTGGGTGTGGGCGTTGAGAGCGGAGTGGGCCGCGTAGCTGAAGGAGCGGAGCATTCCGGCTACATCTTTGAGGGGGGATTGCTTGGTGCGGCGTTCGGCGAGGGGGCGGGCGGGTTCGCCTTCGAAATCGAGGATGACGAAGTCGCTGTGGGAGCGGAGGAGCTGGCCGAGGTGGTAGTCGCCATGGATGCGTAGGCGCTGGCCAGCGGTGGCGGGTGTGGCGGAGGCGATGGCGTGGGCTCGGGCATGGAGGTCGAGGCGGCGGGAGAGGACGAAGGCGGCGTTGTCGGCGGTGGTTTCGGTGAGCTGGGGGATGTTGCGTTTGAGGGTGGCGAGGGTGGCGGCGAGCTGGGCGTCGATGCGGTCGGCTTCGGCGACGAGGTCGGCGGTGGTGAAGGCTTCGGCACAGAAGGAGGCGGCTATCTGGGTGCTTAGGTTTTCGGTGGGGGTAGCGAGGGCAAGGTGCATCTCGGCGGTACGGCGGCCGAGGAGGGCGGCGGCTTCGAGGTAGAGGGCGGCGTGCTCACGAAGGGGGTTTGGTGGCTGGGTGGGGTTCGGTGGTAGAGAAGCGGGTTTCTCTACTTCGCTGCCCTCCGGTCGAAATGACGATTCTTTAGTAGGCGCTTGGGTGGTGGCTACGGATTCGTAGAAGCGGGAGAGCTCGTCGAGGGTCCACTGCCAGCCGTCGCCTTCGTTTTCTACGAGGCCCTGGAGCAAGGCTAGCGTGGTGGTTCCGTTGCCGACGATCGCGCCAAGGAAGGGAGCGATGCGGGGGAAGTGGGCGACTTCGGTGAGGAAGCGGCCGATCTCGGCGTCGGGGTTTTCGCCTGGCTGGATGCGGCGGAAGAGTTTCAGGATGAGGCGCTGGTCGTAGAGGATGGAGGTGTTGGATTGTTCGGCGGAGCTGAGGCGGGCGGGGAGTGGGTCGGTTCCGCGGATCTCGGTGAAGGCGGAGCTGGCGCGGCCTGTGAGGTACGGGGGTTTGGGGTTCGTGGCAGGGTCGGTTTCGGTGGTAGAGAAGCGGGTTTCTCCACTTCGCTTCGCTTCGGTCGAAATGACGGCGTTATTTGTTGGGTCGAGCGCATTCCTTGGGAGGGTGGCCTGGAGGGTGTTGCCGGTTTCGATGAGGGTTAGGAGGGATTGGCGGAAGTCTTCGCTGGCGGTGGCGTCGTAGAGGATGGCAGGGCCGTTGTTGGTGGTGATGGTGGCGAGGATGGAGTTGGGTGCGGTGTTGCGGATTGTCTCTGTTGCGGTGTCGAGGGTCAGGGTGAGGGGGAGTTGGTAGATGTCGGTGGGGCCTTCGATGTAGGAGACTTCGAGGAAGACGAGGGCGGCGGTGGTGTTGGGGAAGTTGACCCAGTCGATGATGCGGACGGCGGAGATGGTGCGGGATTTGGCTCCGAACCAGCGTTGCGTGGGCAGGTAGGTTGGGAGGATTTTTTCAAGATGCGGGAGGCCTGCGGGAGTGAGGAGGCCTTCGATGCCCTGGGTGACTAGGTCGAGGATAGGTTCGGCGTCGGAGGCGAGTGGGAGCTCGGCGGGCTCGGGGGTTTGGGGCGCGGGTTGGAGTTCGAACCAGAAGAACGAATAGGGCGCGAGGGTGAGGGTATAAGGCTGCGTGGTGATGGCGGGGAAGGTGACGTAGCCGAGCATCTCGACGGGGATCATTCCGTTGAAGCGCGCGAGGTCCAGTGAGACGGGTTGCGAGAAGCGGGAGAGATTGGCGACGCAGAGGACGGTTTCGCTGAGGCCGTCTTCTTCGTAGTGGCGAAGGTAGGCAAGGATCTTGCGGTTGTCGGGGTTGAGGAACTCCTGCGTGCCGCGGCCGAAGACGTGGAAGAGCTTGCGCAGGGCGATCATGTTGCGGTTCCAGTGGAGGAGCGAGGAGGGATCGGCCTGCTGGGCTTCGACGTTGATGGCCTGGTAGCCCCAGATGGGGTCCATGATGACGGGGAAGTAGAGGCGGGCGGGGACGGCGGTGGAGAAACCGGCGTTGCGGTCGGGGTTCCACTGCATGGGGGTACGGACGCCGTTGCGGTCGCCGAGGTAGATGTTGTCGCCCATGCCGATCTCGTCGCCGTAGTAGAGGATGGGCGTGCCGGGAAAGCTGAGGAGAAGCGAGTTGAGGAGCTCGATGCGGCGGCGGTTGTTGTCGACAAGAGGCGCGAGGCGGCGGCGGATGCCTACGTTGATGCGCATGCGCGGGTCGGCGGAGTAGGCGAGGTACATGTAGTCGCGCTCGTCGTTGGTGACCATCTCGAGGGTGAGCTCGTCGTGGTTGCGAAGGAAGAGACCCCACTGGCAGGCGTCGGGGATGGCGGGGGTTTGCGCCATGATGTCGGTGATGGGGAGACGGTCTTCCTGTCGGAGCGCCATGTAGATGCGTGGCATCAAGGGAAAGTGGAAGGCCATGTGGCACTCGTCGCCTTCGCCGAAGTAGGGGCGAACGTCGGCAGGCCACATGTTGGCTTCGGCGAGGATGAGACGATTTTCGTATTCGGCGTCGAGTGCGGCGCGGATTTCTTTGATCTTTACATGGGTCTCGGGGACGTTCTCGCAACTGGTGCCGTCGCGTTCGACGAGATAGGGAATGGCGTCGAGGCGGAGGGCGTCGACTCCGAGGTCGAGCCAGAAACGCATGGCCTTGAGGACTTCGTCCATGACGCGAGGGTTGTCGAAGTTGAGGTCGGGCTGGTGGGCGAAGAAGCGGTGCCAGTAGTACTGCTGGGCGACTTCGTCCCAGGTCCAGTTAGATTTTTCGGTGTCGGTGAAGATGATGCGGACGCCTTCGAAGAGCTTGTCGGTGTCGGACCAGACGTACATGTTGCGTTCGGGGGAGCCTTTGGGGGGCGCGGCGGGCGGCCTGGAACCACGGGTGCTGGTCGGAGGTGTGGTTGATGACGAGCTCGATCATGACCTGCATGTTGCGCTGGTGGGCGGCGTCGAGAAAGAGCTTGAAGTCGTTGAGGGTGCCGTAAGAGGGTTGACGTCGACATAGTTGGCGATGTCGTAGCCGTCGTCGCGCAGGGGCGAGGGAAAGAAGGGGAGAAGCCAGAGACAGGTGACGCCGAGGTCCTGGAGGTAGTCGAGCTTCGACATGAGGCCGGGGAAGTCGCCGATGCCGTCGGCGTTCGAGTCCATGAAGGCCCGGACGTGGATCTCGTAGATGATCGCGTCTTTGTACCAGAGGGGATCGGTGGCGCTGCCGGTTTTTTTTCACTCTTGCCTCATGATGGTCGACCGCGGATTGGACGCGGATAAGACGGATTTTTTAGGGGGGCCGGTTGTTTGTTGTTGGATTGGATGCAGGGAGAGAGAGGAATGTGCCCACAGGTTGAAGTCTCAACCTATCAGACTCAGGGTAACGGCAAACGCGATGCCGGGAAAGTTTACGCAACGGCAAAGGCAAATGCGGGGATCCTTCACTGCGTGAAGGATGACGACCTTCTCTCCGCATCCAGGATGACGACTTTCTATAGTCCGGATGTTATCCGGAGGGCCACTGTTCCGGGGGGTGGTGGCGGGGTTGGTTTTTCGGTGGGGGTTGGTTCCGGGGAAGGGGGTGGGGGTGACGATGCGGAAGATGTGGGCAGGCTGGACGTCGGGGCGGAGGGCTACATAGTTGCTGCGGTCGTGCCATTGGTAGTGAGTGCCGGTGAGGAGGTCTTCGATCTCAAAGTCCTGGTGGTAGGGGAGGGCCAGTTTTTTGAGGTCGAGGTCGATCCAGCCGGCTTGCTCCTGGGTGGGGTCGAGGTTGATGGCTACGAGGATGCGATTGTCGCCGTGGGTTTTGCTGTAGCAGAGGATGTTGGGATTGTCGGCGGGGTAGAAGTGGAGGGTTTCATTGCTTTGGAGGGCCGGGTTTTCGCGGCGGATGCGGTTGACCTGTGTGATGAGCGGGGCGATGGAGTGGGGGGCAGTGCGGTCCCAGTGGCGGATCTCGTACTTTTTCGCTGTTGAGGTACTCTTCGCTGCCGGGTTTCAAAGGCAGGTTCTCGCCTAGCTCGAAGGCTGGGCCATAGATGCCGTAGTTTGCGCCTAGCGTGGCGGCGAGGATGAACCGCTGCATGAAGGCGGGGCGGCCTCCGTTCTGGAGGGTGGCGTGGAGGATGTCGGGGGTGTTGGGGCCAGAGGTTGGGGCGGAAGAAGTCGGAGATGGGTGGGTGGGTGATCTCTTCGAAGTACTGCTGGAGCTCGGCTCCGGCGTTGCGCCAGGTGAAGTAGGTGTAGGATTGGGAGAAGCCGGCCTTGGCGAGGGAGTACATGACGTGGGGGCGGGTGAAGGCTTCGGCGAGGAAGAGGACATCGGGATATTTTTTGTGGATCTCGGCGAGGCACCACTCCCAGAAGAGAAAGGCCTTGGTGTGGGGGTTGTCGACGCGGAAGATGCGGATGCCGCGGCGAATCCAGTAGAGGAAGACGTCGTAAAGGGCTTGCCAGAGGCCGCGCCAATGAGCGGATTCGAAGTTGAGGGGGTAGATATCCTGATATTTTTTTGGCGGGTTTTCGGCGTACTGGATGGAGCCGTCGGGGCGGATGCTGAACCAGTCGGGGTGTTCGGCGACCCAGGGGTGGTCGGGAGAGCACTGGAAGGCGATGTCGAGGGCCAGCTCGATGTTGTGGGCTCGGGCTGAGTTGATCAGGGCGTCGAAGTCCGCGAGGGTGCCGAGGTCTGGATTGATGGCTTTGTGACCGCCGAGTCTGGAGCCGATGGCCCATGGGCTGCCGGGATCGCCTGGGGAGGGTGTGGTGGTGTTGTTGCGGCCTTTGCGGAAGGCGTCGCCGATGGGGTGGATGGGCGGCATGTAGAGGACGTCGAAGCCCATGGTGGCGATGGTGGGCAGGAGGGCCTGGACGTCGGCGAAGGTGCCTTGGCGGGCGGGATCTGGAGATGTGGAACGGGGGAAGAGCTCGTACCAGGTGGAGTAGCGGGCACGCTCGCGGTCGACCCAGAGGGGGAAGCTCCTTTGGGTAGCGGGTGGCGAGGGTCAGGTCAGGATGTTGGGCGGCGATGTCGATGGTCTGGGCGGCCAGGGGGAAGCATTGGATGGGGGTGTTGGATGCGGCGAGGTGGTTGAGGTCTGCGGCCTGAGTGAGCTGATGCGTGGCGGGGCCTTTGGCTCGCTGGGCGGCCTGTTCGAGGAGGGATGGCTCCGGTGCGTAGGGCGAGGGGGATGTCCTGGGTATCGGTGGCGGCGAGGCGCTTTTTGAGGTCGGCGCACCAGGTGGCGAAGTGATCGACCCAGGCTTCGATGGTGAAGAGCCAGTCGCCGAGTTGGTCGACGGAGAAGTGGCTTGCCAGAGGTCGTTGGTGAGGGCTGTGAGGGGGGTAACGTGCCAGTCTTTTTCGATGATGTGGCGGTAGAGGAGCTGTCCGCCGATGTGGTCGTGGCCGTCGGTGAAGATGGCTGCGGTTACGGTGACCTGGTCGTTGAGGATGCGTTTGGCGGGGTAGCGGCCGTTGTCGACCTGGGGCTGAATCTCTTCGATGATGACGCGGCGGCGGCCTTCGATGGGTTTCATGGGACCTGATTTTAGTGGTGTTGCTTTAATTTCCTGCGTAGGTACGAAGGGGGTGGATTCTGTTTGTTTCCCCTGAATAGGGAGATGCTTGGTTTGGGCTGGGCGTTTGCCTGGGTGGAGGGGGTTTAGGGATTAGGTATCAGGTATCGGCTATCAGGTATCGGGTCTTAGAGTTTGGGTAGGGTTTGGTGGGTGGTGGGGAGGGTCTTCCAAGGGGTCGCGGCGGAGGCGAGGTTGCCAGTCGGCGAAGTTGGCTACGGAGAAGGTAGGGCGGTCGGGTTGCTTGAGCTCGGACCAGGCCAGGGGGCATCGAGACCTGCATGCCGGGGCGGGCTCGGGGGGGAGAAGGCGGCTACCGCGGTGGCGCCGCGCTCGTTGCGGAGGTAGTCGATGTAGATGCGGTCTTTACGGGCGGATTTCGTCATGACGGTGAGGTAGAGGCTTGGGTTCTGCTTCTGCATCATGAGGGCGAAGTCGTGGGCGAAGGTTTTTACGGTGGGCCAGTCGTGTTTGGGTTCGATGGGGATGACGATGTGGAGGCCTTTGCCGCCGGTGCTCTTGAGAAAGGATTCGAGGTTGAGTTTTTTTGAGCTGGGCGCGGACTTCCAGAGCGCTGGCGGCGAGGGTGGGCCAGGGGATGGAGATGTCGGGGTCGAGGTCGATGATGATGCGGTCGGGATGCTCGAGGTTGTCGTTGGTCGAGCCCCATGGGTGGATCTCGAGGACTCCGATTTGGGCCAGGCCGGCGAGGGCTTGCTGGGTGGAGAGGGTGATGTAGGGTTCGACTTTGCCGTTTTTGTCGGCTACATCGACGGAGCCGATGCCGGGGGGGAGGGTGTTGGTGACGTGCTTTTGGAAGAAGCACTGGTGGCCGGTGCCATCGGGGCAGCGGACGATGGAGAGTGGGCGGTTCGCGATGGAAGGCAGCATGTATGGGGCGATGGCCCAGTAGTAGTCGGCTAGTTGTTGTTTGGTGAGGTGGGATTCGATGTCGATGATTTTGTCAGGGTGAGTTAGGCGGATAGGGGCTTTGTCTGTCTTCGCGGATTTTGCGGCGGGTTTTGCTGCAGATTTTTTCGCTGGTGCTGTTTGGTTCTTTGCTGCGACGGCGGATGTGATGGTGTGGTGGGCTTCCTGGGTTTCGGCTAGGGGCAGGGGTTTTTCGAGGCGGACTTCGGTGGCGGGTTTGTCTTCGCGGAGGCCTTTGAAGGAGGCCTGGCGAACGAGGTTGTCGGCGGTCCAGGTGGCGAAGCGGACTTCCGCGACGAGTTTGGGTTTGACGGGGATGACGCCGCGGCGGGCTTCGTCGGGTGGGTTGAAGAAGGGGTTTTCAGGCTGGCGGAGTTTGTCGAGCTGGGTGCGGATGATCTTGTGAGTTGCCTGCGTGAAGCCGGTGCCGGTGCGGCCGGCGTAGATGAGCTTGCCGTCGCGGTAGTAGCCGAGGAGGAGTGCGCCGACGCCGTGGATTCCGGCGTGGCCTTTGGCGGGGAGGGTAAAGCCGCCGATGACGAACTCCTGCTCGCGAATGCATTTGGCTTTGAGCCAGTCGCCGGTGCGGCCGGAGATGTAGGCTCCGGCAGCGCGTTTGGAGACGATGCCTTCGGCGTGGAGCTCGCATGCTTTACGGAAGACGGCGGGGCCATTGGATTCAATGTGCTCGCTGAGACGGATGTGGTCGTGGGAGTTGGCGAGGAGGGTGGCGAGGATGGATTTGCGCTCGATGAGGGGAAGGTTGCGGAGGTTGTGGCCGTTGAGGTGGAGGAGGTCGAAGACGAAGTAGGTGAGGGGCTTGTTGGCTCCTTCCTGAAAACGCGGCCTGGAGATCGGCGAAGCTGGTGTTGCCGTGCGCGTCGAGGACGACGACTTCGCCGTCGAGGATGGCTGATTCGCACGGGAGGATGGAGACCTGGGTGGCGATGGTCTTCATGCGGTGCGTCCAGTCGAGGCCGGAGCGCGTGATGAGCTGGACGTGTGGGCCGGATTTGCGGGCCTGGATGCGGTAGCCATCGAGTTTGAGCTCGTGGAGCCAGCCTTCGGTGGCGGGTGGGGTGGTGGTTTGCAGGGCTAGCTGTGGAGGGATGAAGGTGGGGAGTTTTTCTTTTGGGGTTCCGGCTGGAGGTTGGGCGGGTTTGGTTTTTGCTGCGGAAATGGGGGTGGGGGAGCGGGTCGGAGGCTGCTCCTCTTTTTCTTTGTCGATGCGTTGCCAGGCGTTGCCGGTGGCGGTGTCTTTGGAGTGCCAAATGTGGTCTTCGCTGGCGGCGATCTGGTCCATGGTGCGACCGGTGACGACGCTGGTAGTGAACTTTTCGGTGACGGGGGTCGAGTCTTCGGGACGTTCGAAGTCGTCGTGTTCTTTGATGAGGAGCCAGTTGGGTTTGCTCTCGTTGGCGTATTTTCCCTTCATGCGGATGAGAGCCCATTTTCCCCTCATGCGCTCGCCGTGCATGATGAATTTGAGGCTGCCGGTGCGGAGGCCTTCGTCGACATCGGTGTGGCCGGGTTGCGGCTCCCAGGTGCCCTGGTCCCAGACCATGACGGTGCCGCCCCCATATTGGCCCTTGGGGATGACGCCTTCGAAGCCGCCGTACTCCATGGGGTGGTCTTCGACCTGGACGGCGAGGCGCTTGTCCTTGACGACGTAGCTGGGGCCTTTAGAGATGGCCCAGCTTTTGAGTACGCCGTTCCAGCCGAGACGGAAGTCGTAGTGGAGATGGGAGGCGGAGTGTTTCTGGATGACGAAGGGGAGTGCGGTGGACTTGGTGGATTTGGAGGCGCCGCTGGGCTCCGCGGTTACCTTGAAGTCCCGCATGGAGCGGTAGCGCGCTAGCTGGTCGTCGACGGCGTTGGAGGCTTTGGTGCGGGCGTTTGTGGCGGGGGATTTTTCGGCGTCAGGAGCAGCCTTTCGCGGGGCTGCCTTTTTTGGCAAGGCTTTTTTCGCGGGCGACTTTTTCTTCGTGGTCATAGGTTAAGCGGATTTGCGTTTTTGCGCCTTCGGCTTAACCAGTGAGATGCCTTTCTTGGATGCGGAGGCTGCAGGCTTCTTCTCTGCGCCGGTGTCTTTTTCTACGCTCTTGCGGAGGGCGTCCATGAGGTTGATGACCTTGCCGGATGTGGGAGCGGGTTCTTCTTTGGGGGCGGGCACGTTGTTGACTTTGGCTTCGACCATGGCGCGGAGAGCTGTCTCGTACTCGTCTTTGAATTTCTCGGGGGCGAACTTTGCGGCTTTGCGCTTGATGAGCTCTTTGGCGAGCGATAGCTGGTCGTCGTCGATGGTGACCTTCTTGATCTTGTCGAAGTATTCGGCGGGGTCGCGGAGCTCTTCGTCGTAGCGCATGACGTAGGCCATCATGCCGGGGAGTTTGTCGTCGTCGTTGGGCATAACGGCGACGAGATGTTCGCGGCCACCGAAGGCGATCTTGCCGAGTGCGACCTTTTTCGTGGACTGGAGGGCTTTGCGGACGACGGCGAAGGCTTCGGCCTGGGTGTCGCTCTCGGGGGTGACGAAGTAGGGCTTCTCAAAGAAGGCAGGAGAGATTTCGTCGTAGTCGACGAACTGGGTGACTTCGAGGTTGTGGCGTGAGGCGATGCGGAGGTTTTCGATCTCTTCGGGCTCGATGGTGACGTACTCGCCTTTGCGGTATTCGAAGCCTTTGACGATGTCGCCCTTTTCGACGGGGCCTTCTTCGCCGGAGACATTTTGGTGCTTGATGCGCTCGCCGGTCTTGCGGCTGAGCTGGTGGAAGCGGATCTCGGCTTTGGACTCAGTCGCGGTGAAGAGATTGACGCTGAAGGAGACGAGCGAGATTTGGATCTGACCGGACCAGTACGGACGCGCCATGAGGTGCTCCAAAACTAATGAGAGTTACAGGCGAACGCAGGAGATGCCTGTTTCAGACCTAAGATGGTACCAAATCCAGTGGTTTTTCCTAGTTTTTCAGATAGTTTGCCGGTCTGAATCCCGAGTTTGAATCAACATCTCCATTAGCAGAAAAGTAAAGGCTGCCGCTGCGTTTTCGCTTTACCTACGCTGGCGATTTCGTGGATTTGGTCTGGTTGCCGAGGGCTTTGAGGGTCTCTTTGCTGAGGGGCTTTTCGTGGAGGAGCAGCTCGGCGGCGCGGATGCGGGGGGTGGCGTGGAACCACTGCTGGACTACGTTGTTCTTCAGCAGGTTGGTGAGGGCGAGGAGACACATGCCCTGATGGTGGGCCATCCACGAGCGGACTAGTTCGGGGGGTTGGGCTGTAGTGTAGTCGGCGGCCTCGTAGAAGCCATAGTTGCCTAGCCAGTTCATGGAGGCCATGCGGCGGAGGTTGGCGATGGCTTCTTTGCGCAGTGCGGCGAGGGTCAGAAAGGTGGAGTATGGGCTGATGACGGGGCCATCTTCGGCTCCGTATTTGAGGGCGAGGGCGGGGATGCCCCATGCCTGGTAGCTGTAACGGCCGTGGGGGTCTTTTTTCGCGAAACCGGATTCGGAGATACCCCAGGGAATGTTGCGGACGTAGTGGCGCTGGATGAGAGCTGCGGAATCGAGTGCGCGCGACATGAGGGTGTTGGGGAAGGTGCGCATCCAGAGGGAGGGCATGAGGTACTCGAACATGGTGCCGGTCCAGGAGAGGAGCGCAGGATAGCCGTCAACGAGGATGTGGGAGCGGTCGAGGCGGAACCAGGACTGTTGCGGGAATGTCTCCTTTGGCGACGGCGATGAAGGAGGCGATGCGGGCCTCGGAGGCGAGGAGGTCGTAGCAGGCGGAGTGGAGCTCGTGTTTTGCGCCGTCGAAGCCGATGGAGAGGAGCTGGCGGGATTCGACGAAGAGGAAGCTGTAGTGCATGGCGTCGGCATGGTGACCGGCTTCGGAGGCGATGGTGGCGAGATCGGATTTGAGCTGATCGAGTCGGGGGGCGGCTTCGCTGAGGAGAGTGCGGAGGGTGATGGCGGAGGTGGCGAGCGGGGAGTCCTGCGGGAGGGCGGGGATGGCGTCGGCGATTCTGGCGTAGAGGTTGGCGGCGTAGTGGGGGGCCTGCTGGAGGGTGGGGATGATGTGGTCTTCGGGCTGGTTGAGCTGAGGTAGCTCGAAGAGGGCTTCGAACTGAGGCAGCGTCCAGGGGGCGTAATCCTGCGCGAAGATGGAGAGCGCGGTGAGGCGGCGAAGAAGCTCCGCGGCGAGCCAGGTTTCGCGGCCGGCGTTGGCGAGGTCGTTTTCTACGGAGACAGGCTGGGCAGGAGCTGCAGTCTGCTGAAGCATGGAGCGGACGTACCCGCGGAGGGCAGCGGCGGCGTTTTGCTGGCGCGGGGGGCGTGGTGGAGTGTGAGGGCCTGATGGGGTCGGACTGCATCTGCTCGAGGCAGGAGAAGGTGTCGAGACTGAGAATGGGGCGCTTAAGTAGATCTAGGGCTCCGGACTGAAGGGTGTAGAGGGAGGCGGTAAGGTTGCCGCTGTCGACCGAGGAGATGGTGAGGGGCGGGATGGCCTTGAGGGTTTCGATGTCGTACCAGTTGTAGATGTGGCCGTGCTGCTTTTCGAGGCGGTCGTAGGTGTTGAGGGTGCCGAGCGTGGCGCGGGCGAAGTCCGAGAGGGTGAGGAAACCGAACTCGACGGCGGCCTGGCGGGCGTTGAAGAGCATGCCGAGGTTAGTAGGGGAGAGCTTACGGATCTGGACGAGGTCCTTTTCTTCGACGTTGTCGGGGATGAGCCAGTGGTTTTTCTCGTCGCCGAACTCCTGGAAGTAACGCCAGATCTGGAGGGCTTGCTGATGGAGGAAGAGCGAGTCCTGCCGGGAGAGCGGGCCTTCTTCCTGAGTTGGAGGGGAGTTAAGCCAGTGGGCTACGAGTGGGGCGACTGCCCATAGGAAGAGCACAGGTGCGGCGGCGTAGAGCGAGGGGAGATGGTCGAAGGCGAGTGCGACGGCAATGACCAGCGCGATGGCAGGAGAGAGCTGAAGGTAGATGTCGAGAGAGTGTTTGGAGGTGCCGGACTCGGCCTGTGCGGCTGTCTCCCATTCGAGGAGACGTTTGCCCGAGACGTAGCTGCGGATGAGAGAACGCGTGATGGCGTCGAGCGAGAGCAGCATGTGGTGCGGAAGAAAAGTGAGGTTGAGGATGGTGAATCCGAAGGAGGAGGCGAAGGTGGTGATGCCCTCGCGGGCTCCGACGAAGCTGAGTTTGAAGAGTGCGCGGCCGAGGTTGAAGGCCAGCTGGACGAAGCTGGGAAGGAGAAGAAGGACGAGGCCCGCGATGGTCCAGTAGAGGGCTCCGCCGGGAAGGACGAACCAGCCGAGGAGGAAGAGGAGAAAGGTGACGGGCTCGACGAGCGAGCGGCGGAGGTTGTCGAGGATCTTCCATTGGGAGATGGTGTTGATGGGATTGGCGACGTAATGGCCTGACTCGTCGGGGACGCGGTTGAGGAGCCAGCGGGCGATCTGCCAGTCGCCGCGGACCCAGCGATGCTTGCGGCGGGTGTGGGCCGAGTAGTGGGAGGGGTAGTCGTCGATGATTTCGATGTCGGTGACGAGGCCGGCGCGGGCGTAGGAGCCTTCGATGAGGTCGTGCGAGAGGAGCGCGTTACGGGGGAAGCGGCGGTCGAGGACCTGCTGGAGGATGCTGACCTCGTAGATGCCTTTGCCGGCGAAGATGCCCTCGCCGAAGAGGTCCTGATAGACGTCGGAGACGGCGCGGGTGTAGATGTCGAAGCCGGTCTCGCCGGAGTAGAGCGAGGCAAGGCGGGAGCTGGCTGCGGAGGAGACGCTGACGCCGACGCGCGGCTGGAGGATCCCGTATCCGGCGGTGACGATGCGGAGTTTGGGATTAACGATGGCCTGGTTGAGCGGGTGGGCCATAGTGCCGACCATGCGTGCGGCGGTGCCGCGGGGGAGCTGGGTGTCGGAGTCAAGCGTGATGACGTAACGGATGTTGTTGAGGAGCTCGAGCGGACCGGCTTTGAGGGGAAAGCTGTCGTACTTATCGAGGAGAAATTTATTGAGGTCGAGGAGCTTGCCGCGCTTGCGCTCCCAGCCCATCCAGACACCCTGGCGCGTATTGAAGCCGCGATGGCGATGGAGGAGAAAGAAGGAGCCGCCGTTCTGGCCGGCATATTTTGCGTTGAGATCGACGACACATTGTGCGGCGAGCAGAGCAAGGGGGTTGGTGTCTTCGTCGAGCGGACGGATCTCGATATCCGGGAGATCGGTGAGGAGGCCGAAGTGGATGTGGGGGTCCTGATTGTTGAGGTAGCGGGCTTCGAGCTCGTCGAAGAGCTCGTGGACCTGCTGTTCTCGCAGCAGAAGCGTGGGAACGACGACGAAGGTGGTGGCTTCGGGTGGGACCCCTTTGGAGAAGTCGATCTTGGGGAGCGAGTGGGCCTTCATCAAGGCGGTGACGGTGTTGTTGACGAGGTCGACGGCGCCCTGCGACGCCGGGATGAGAGCGAGAAGAAGCGCTCCCATGACAGGCCAGAAGGCGTTGTGCGGAACCAGCGGCGAAATGATGGCGACGATGAGCAGACAGGAGAGGGTGAAGATGCCGAGGATGTAGAAGTCTTCTTTCCATCTGCGGAGGAAGCTGCGCAGGCGCTCGATGGGTGGGCCATGGTAGTCGATGCGCTGGCTGAGGGTGGGGAGGCCTTCGGCGAAGAGGTAGTAGCCGATGTGGGCGCAGCGGTGGGCGAGGCGAGGATCGGGGTTCCGGGTTTTTGCGGATTGGCGGGCGAGGTCGAGGGCAACCTGCGCTGTTTCGACTTCGCTGGCGTCGGCGTGCCGGGCCAACTCGGCGATGCGTAGATGGTAGAGGTGGCGAGTCTCGTCTTCCATTGCAGCGAAGACATTGGCCGGATCCTGGCGAAGGATGGCATCGAAGGCGATGAGGGGCTCAAGGACGATGCGCCATTCATATTGATTGAGGCGGCGCATGCTGTGGAGCGTGGCGGAGAATGGCGATTGCTCGATGGGCGGAAGGTCGCCTGCGCGGAAGGCCTCTTCGGCGCGATCGAGGATGTATTCGAGCTGGGCGAGCTTGAGAGCTTGCGGGAGGACGGTGATCTCTTCGAGGAGGAGCGGATCGCGTTGCTGGGCCTGGTTGACGTAGGTGGTGAGGGATTCGGGCGACCAGATGCCTTGCGCGGCGGAGAGATAGCCTTCGGCGAGGTTGACGACGCGAGGGAGTTCCTTGTCGCCATCGACGCGGACGTGCGGAAGTGCGGCAAAGGTGGAGGTGGTCTCATCACCGTGGAGGAGTGGGGCCTCGAGCATGCGGGTGCTCTCGAGGAGCTCAAGCTGCGGAGTGAGTTCGCTGGTGGTCGTGGTCTTGCGGCAGGCAGCGAGGATGGCGGTGAGGCGCTGTTGGAGGCGAGTGAGGCGCTCGGTGAGGCCATCTGTCGTGGGACGGGGGATTGCCTGCCAGTGCCTGCTCAACTCGTCGGCATGAGCGCGGAGATCCGCATCGGAGACAGAGGGCCTTTCGGGCAGGCCAGTGGTGGGGACGTCCAGGGTAGGAGCGGTTGGCGGGAGCACGGGTTCTGCGGTGGTGAAGTTTTCCGGTGGTGCCATGAGATCTTTCTCGTGCGTATGCGTTGAATGGGTGCGGCGCGCTTGCTTGCCGGTTCTGTTAGTTAGGATGCCAGTCCAGTATCACCTGTAACTTGCGGCCTGCATCTCGAACATGCTTGCGTAGAGGCCATTTCTGGCCATGAGCTGCTGATGGTTGCCTTCTTCGATGAGACGGCCGCCGGAGAGTACGACGATACGGTCGGCCATGCGGACGGTGGAGAAACGGTGCGAGATGAGAAGAGCCATCTTGCCTTGAGTGAGTTCGGCGAAACGCTCGAAGACTTCAAGCTCGCTGCGGGCGTCGAGCGCTGCGGTGGGTTCGTCGAGGATGAGGAGCTGCGCGTCGCGGAGGTAGGCGCGGGCGAGTGCCATCTTTTGCCACTCGCCGCCGGAGAGCTCGACTCCACCTTCGAACCTGCGGCCTAAGATCTGGTCGTAGCCGTTGGCCAGCTTGTCGACGACGGTGTCGGCGAGGCTTTTGTGGGCGGCATCTTCGATGTCGGCCTGTTGGTGGGGATGGTCGATGCGGCCTACGGCAATGTTTTCGCGGGCGGTCATCTCGAAGCGCATGAAGTCCTGAAAGATGACGCCGATCTGGCGATGGAGGTCTTCGAGGGAGTACTCGCGCAGGTCGATGCCGTCGAGGAGTATCTGGCCTTCGGTGGGGTCGTAGAGGCGGGTGATGAGCTTGACGACAGTGGTTTTGCCCTGGCCGTTTTCGCCGATGAGGGCGATGCGTTCGCCGGGCGAGAGAGTGAAGTCGAAGTTGCGGAGGACGGTGCGGTCGGTGCCGGGATAGGTGAAGGAAACGTTGCGGAACTCGAAGCCCTGGCGGATGGGATTGGGCGCGGGGAGAGCGTTGGGTTTGGACTGGACGGTGGGCTGCATCTCGAAGAACGCAAGGAGATCGGTGAGGAAGAGAGCCTGATCGGCGATGCCTGAGGCCGTGGAGAAGACTTGTTGCAGATTGGAACTGGCCTGCTGGATGGCCGCGGTAAGAAAGGTGAACTGGCCGATGTCGTATGCGCTGTGGAGAGTGCGCCAGATGACATAAACATAGGCTCCGTAGTAGCCGAGGGTGCCGATGATGCCGAGGAGTCCGCCTACGATGAGCTTGGAGCGGGAGAGGGTGACGTCTTCGAGGTAGATCTGGTTGGCGAGTGCCTGGAAGCGCTCCGTGAAGAATTTATTGAGGCCGAAGAGTTTCACTTCCTTTGCGCCTTCACGGCTTCCGGCGACCTGGCGGAGGTAGTCCATCTGGCGCTTGGCGGGGGTCTGGCGGAAGTTTTTGGCGTAGCCGAGGAAGGCGTAGTGGGTCTCTCCGATGAAGGACGGGAGAACGCCGAGGGCTAGCAGAAGGATGAGCCACGGAGATGCCCACGCAAGGGCGACGGAGAAGACCAGCGTGGTGATGACCTGCTGGAAGAGGCGGCCCATCTGCTGGATCATGGCGAGGCGGTCGGTGGCCTGGACACGGGCGCGCTCAAGGCGGTCGTAAAAGATGGGGTCTTCGTAGGTAGTGAGGTCGAGGCGAGCGGCCTGCTCCATGACGCGGACGCTGACGTGCTGGGTGTAGCGGTTGGCGAGGAGCGAGTCGGAGTAGTCGATGGCGCGGGTGAAGATGCCGAGGAGGACGTTGAAGGCGACTTCGGTGGCGACGAGGGTCCAGAAGTTGTGGGCGAGGGGCTGGCCTCGTAGGACTCCGGCAATGTCACCAATGATGGCCGCGGCTACTTTGGCGATGCCGAAGGGCAGAACGGCGACGATGACGCGGAGGATGAGACCCCAGCAGACGACGGCGGGGCCGGACTCCCAGAGAATGTGGAGGACGGGGGGTACGTTCTGAAGCGCTCGCAGCCGCTCGCGCCATGGGCTTTCAGCTTTCACCTGGTATCCGGGTCGCTCCTAAGTTGAGGTGGCAGAGATGCAGGAGAGTCTCTCCATTAAATGGATGCAGGAATGCAATGAGGCGTTGGGTGTTGGAGCAACCTCGATTAGTCTAACGGGAAGCAGCAAAATGTCCAGATTGACCTGTGTGCGGGCGGAGTGTGCGAGTGCGTGCGAGCAAAAGAAGTGGGATGAGGGTTCTGATCGCGGGGTTTATGGGTTGTCTGGCGACACCGATTGCGTTGGGCCAGGGCGTGGATGCGAAGAAGGTTAATGAGTATCTGAAGACGCTTCCGGCGGTGACGGCTCCGGTCTATGACGAGGCGAAGCGGGAGACGCTGGCGGCTTCGGCGATTAGCTGCACGGACCATCCGGAGGAGGCGCCGGCGAACCGGAATAATTATCTGTGGCAGTACTCCAAGCCGGCGCAACTGCTGGAGAACTACGACAAGAACCGGGCGTTCTACGGCTGTGCGGACTGGCATAGCGCGGTAGGGTCGGTGTGGGCGCTGATGTCGTTGAGGAAGCAGGACCCGAAGATCAGCCTGGGTTCGGCGATTAAGGATATTGCGACAAATCACTTCAAGAAGACGAATGTGGATGGGGAGTTGGCATTCTTCAATGAACAGAAGGGCCCGGATGCGAACTTCGAGAAGCCTTATGGCTATACGTGGGTGTTGAAGCTGTACGGCGAGGTGAAGGGATCGAACTCTGACGAAGATAAGAAGGTGGCGGAGGCGCTGATGCCGCTGGCGAAGTGGATGTCGGAGCGGTATGTGTTCTATCTGTACGACCTGAAGTTTCCTTACCGGACGGGCGTGGAGTCGAATTCGGCGTGGTCGATGAGCCTGGCGCTGGATGGGGCGAATCTGTCAGAGGATGCGACGCTGAAGACGGCGATCCATGCGAATGCGATGCGGCTATTTGAGAAGGACAAGAGTTGCGCGACGAACTTTGAGCCGCAGAATACGGATTTGATCTCGTCGTGTTTGACTGAGGCGGCATTGATGGGTCGGGTGATGGACCAGCAGAGCTATCTGAAGTGGCTGGATGGATTTTTGCCGCCGGTTTATTCGGATGCGTTTCAGGTGTATGCGAAAGAGATCGATACGAGTCATGTGAATACGTCGGGCACGGATGCTCAAGTGCAGATGGCGGCGGAGTCGCATTTGATTGGCCTGAACTTTCAGCGGGCGACGGCTCTGCTGACGATTGCGCAGGCGCTGCCAAAGGATGACCCGCGAATTGAGGTGTTCAGGCGTTTGGCGTTGATGAGTGCGACCCATGGCTACGCGAAGATTGGCGATGCAGGATACGAAGGACAACATTGGCTTTCGACGTTTGCGGTGTTGTATGAGAACGCTCGAATGGGGCCTGCTCCGCTGGGGCCGCCGGAGAAGCCGAAGAAGACGGACAGTGCGGGGAACCTGTGATGAGAGATGACGTGATGCGGAGTTTGCTGCGAGTGGTTACGGTTTGCTTTGCAGGCGCGGGGAGTCTGCTGGCGCAGAGCGATGCGGCGAAGGTTCATGAGTATTTGAAGAGCCTGCCGAATCCGGGGCCTCCGGCGTATGGCGAGGTGCAACGGCTGGCGCTGGCTGCGAATCCGCTGGGGTGCGAGGACCATCCGCATGCTGTCGGGATTATTCGTCCGGGGTATCTGTGGCAGCGTGATGGGAAGCCGCAGATTCTTGAGGACTATGACAAGCACCGCGCGTTCTATGGATGCTTTGACTGGCACTCGGCGGTGAATTCGATGTGGATGATGATCTCGCTGATTAAGTCTGACCCGACGATTGCGGTTGCGCCGGCGATTCGGAATCAGCTAACGAGTCACTTGCAGAAGCAGAATATTGATGGGGAGCTGGATTATTTTACGAAGCTGAAGGGAGTAGGTGCGGACTTCGAGAAACCCTATGGCTATGCGTGGCTGCTGAAGCTTTATGGTGAGATGAAGACGTGGAACGATCCCGATGGACAGCGCGCCGCGACGGTGCTGGAACCGTTGGCGAAGTGGGTTTCAGAGCAATATGTGCTGTACCTGCATAGCTTGAATTATCCGGTGCGGGTTGGGGTGCATCCGAATACAGCGCTGGATATGGGGTTTGTACTGGATTACACAAAGCAGACCGGGGATAAGACGCTGGAGACGGCTGTGCATGAGACGGCGATGCGGCTGTACGGAAATGACAAGGGTTGCGCGACAGCGTTAGAGCCGGTGTTTGGGGATTTCGCATCGCCATGCCTGGCGGAGGCGGCGCTGATGGGGCGTGTGATGACTCCGGAGACCTATGCGAAGTGGCTGGATGGATTTTTGCCGCCCGTGTATTCGGAGGAGTTTCAGCAGTACGGGAAAGATATCGATGCGGTGCACGGGAATAACCGCGATACGACAGGAACGGATGAGGAAGGGCTGCCGAATGCTCATTTGATTGGGCTGAACTTTCAACGTGCTGCGGATTTTTTGACGATTGCGCAGAGTCTGCCAAAAGGTGATCTGCGAATTGCCGTGTACGAGCGGCTCGCGACGATCAACGGGAAGCAGGGGTACGACAAGATCGGCGCGGCGGGCTATCTGGGGACGCACTGGCTGGCGACGTATGCACTGCTCTATGAGAATCTCGCGCAGGCGGGTGTGCCGGGGAACAACGCGCAGGCTTCTTTGGCGAAGCACTGAGGCGAAGGATGATGAGGGCTTTTGATGCGCGTTGCGATTGATACCGGGGGCACGTTTACGGACTGCGTTTATATGCAGGACGGGCAGTTTGTGGTGCTGAAGGTTTTTTCTACGCCGCAGGACCCGGGGTTGGCGGTGCTCAATGGGCTGCGGCAGATCGCGGCGGGACCGCAGGTTGTGGTTCGTCATGGAACGACGGTGGGAACAAACGCGATGCTCGAACGCAAGGGTGGACGAGTAGCATTTGTGACGACGAAGGGGTTTGAGGACACAATTGCGATTGGGCGACAGGCGCGGTCGAAGTTGTATGACTGGTTTCAGCCTGCTCCGGAGTGCCTGGTGAAGGCGGAGTTGCGTTTTGGCGTGACGGAACGGACGAACGCTGAGGGCGAGATCGTTCGCGGGGTCAATGCGGCGGAGTTAGAGGAACTGGTGCGCGCGATTGGCGAAGCAGATGTCGATGCGGTTGCGATTTCGCTGCTGTTCTCGTTTGCAAATTCGAAGAATGAAAGTGAGGTTGCGCGAGCGCTGGAGAAGCTGGGGCTGCCGTTGTCGGTGTCGCATAAGATTCTGCCGGAGTTTCGTGAGTATGAACGCGGGTCAACTGTTGTCGCAAATGCTTATCTTGCGCCGAAGATGGGGGCGTATCTAACCAATCTGGTGAAGGGTGTGGAGGAGGCATACGACGAAGCGCGGCTGGAGGTGATGCAGTCTTCGGGCGGGATTATTCCGGCAAGACTGGCTGCGGCCGAGCCGGTGAGGACGGTGCTGTCAGGGCCTGCGGGTGGTGTGATTGGAGCTTATAAGCTGGCTACGCTGGCTGGGTTCGATCGCATTATTGGTTTTGATATGGGTGGGACTTCGACAGATGTTTGTTTGGTGGATGCGAGTGCTGGCGGGCTACGTATCAGCAATGAGTCGATGGTGTCGGGGATCCCGATTGGCGTGCCGATGCTGGACATTCATACGGCGGGCGCGGGTGGCGGGTCGATTGCACGGTTTGATGCGGGCGGGATGCTGCGGGTGGGTCCAGAGAGTGCGGGTTCGATGCCCGGGCCGATCTGTTTTGGGCGAGGCGAACAGCCAACCGTGACGGATGCGAACCTTGCGTTGGGTCGGCTTGATACAGAGCGATTCCTTGGGGGCTCGGTGAAGCTGGACCGCGAGCGCATGATGCAGTGGATGGCGAAGGCGAAGGGGTCGATTACTACGGTGGAAGAGTTTGCGGCGGGGATTCTGCAGGTGATTGAGACTTCTATGGCGAAAGCGATCAGGGTGATCTCAGTGGAGCGTGGACATGATCCGCGGGATTTTACGCTGGTGGCTTTTGGCGGTGGTGGCCCGGTGCATGCTTGTTCGCTGGCGCGTGCGCTGAGCGTGCCGCGCGTGCTGGTGCCGGCGCTGCCTGGAGCTTTGTCTGCTGTGGGGATTCTGCTTGCAGATACGATGCGGGAGTATTCGCGCACGGTGATGCTGCCGGTAGAGGCTTCGCTGGAGAATGTGTTTCGTGAGATGGAGCAGGTTGGGGTAGAGGAGTTTCGCGCGGAGGGTTTGACGGGGCTGGCGTTTCGTTCGGTGGATCTGCGGTATCGTGGGCAGGGGTACGAGTTGAATGTGCCGTTTGGGCCGGGGATGGCGGCAGAGTTTCATGATCTGCATCAGCGGCGTTACGGGTTTGCGAGCGAGACGCGGGCGCTTGAGGTGGTGAATGTGCGCGTGCGGATGGTGAGTGCCGCGGAAAAGTTTGCGCCGGTGATGCAAGCGCTTGTGGAAGGCGATGGATCGCAGGCATTGATTGGTACGCGGCCGGTTTATTTCGATGATCGCTTTCATGAGACGCGTGTTTATAACCGCGAGCTGCTGCGACCGGGAGATACATTTGCAGGACCGGCGATTGTTTCGGAGTACAGCTCGGCGACTGTGCTGCCGCTGGGCGATGTTCTGCGCGTGGATGGTTTGGAGAATCTGGTAATCGAGGTGCACGCGTGAGCGACGCGGCGCGGAGTCCGATAGAACTGGCGATCTTTCAGAGCACAGTGCACTCGATCGCGGAGGAGATGGGCGCGGCGCTGCGAAGGACTTCGATCTCACCGAATATCAAAGAGCGGCGCGACTATTCGTGCGCTCTGTTTGATGGATATGAGCGAGTGATTGCGATGGGCGACCACATGCCTGTGCATCTAGGTGCGATGCCGATGTCGGTGAAGGCTGTCGTCGACGCAATGGAACTGGAAGAGGGCGATATTGCGATTCTGAATGATCCCTATGCGGGAGGGACCCATCTGCCTGACATTACGCTGGTGCTGCCGATCTTTTTTGGAGGTTCAAAGAGGCCTGCGTTTTATGCAGCTTCGCGCGCACACCATGCCGATGTGGGGGGTATGCACGCGGGATCGATGGGCCCTGCGCAGGAGATCTATCAGGAGGGGATTCGGATTCCTCCAGTCCGTTTGATGACGAAGGGCGTGATGAATCGCGATATTTTGTCGCTGCTGCTTGCGAATGTGCGAACGCCGGCAGAGCGTGAGGGGGACCTGGCGGCGCAGATTGGCGCGTGCCGTGTTGGGGAGCGGCGGATTAAGGAAGTAGTTGCGAAGTATGGGCTCGCGAAGGTGAATGAGCTGGTGGAGGAGTTGCTGGCCTATTCGGAGAGGCTGATGCGCGCGGAGCTTCGCAAGATGCCGGCGGGAGTTTTTGAAGCGGAAGATTTTCTGGATGGCGATGGCGTAACCGACGAACCGATACGGATTGCGGTGTCGATTCGATTTGATCCGGCGGCGGGTGCGGCGGAGATTGACTTCACTGGGTCGTCGCTGCAGGTGAAGGGAAACGTAAATGCCGTTTATCCGATTACGTATTCGGCCTGCTTCTATATGCTGCGGTGTTTGTTGAGCGATGATGCTCCCGCCACGGCGGGGCTGATGAATTCGGTGAAGGTGACGGCGCCGCTGGGAACGATTGTGAATGCCACGCTTCCGGCTCCGGTGGCAGGAGGGAATGTTGAGGCAAGCCAGCGGATTACGGATGCGCTGCTCCGGGCGTTGGCGAAGGCGGCTCCGCAGCGAGTGCCCGCGGCGAGTTATGGAACGATGAGTAATTTGACGGTGGGTGGGGTTGACCCGCGAACGGGTGCTCCGTTTACGTACTATGAGACGACTGCAGGTGGGATGGGTGCGCGGCCGGGGATAGATGGAATCGATGGGATTCATTGCCACATGACGAACTCGCTGAATACGCCGATTGAGGCGCTGGAGTATGCGTATCCGTTTCGCATGCGATTTTATGGGTATCGCAGAGGATCAGGTGGCGTGGGAGAGTTTCGCGGTGGAGATGGTCTTGTACGCGAGTTCGAACTGCTGGCGCCGGCACAGGTGAATTTGCTCTGTGACCGGAGACGGTTTTCTCCGTATGGACTGGCCGGCGGAGGAGATGGCGCGACGGGCAGGGCGCAGTGGATTACAGCAGATGGGGAAGCGACGGAGCTTCCGGGGAAGTGCACACTGCAGGTCAGCAAGAACGATGTGATCCGCATGGAGACACCGGGCGGCGGAGGATGGGGAGCGGCCACGGAAAAGAAGTAGCGGAGAGATTTTTTGAGTGCGAACAAAGCTAGACGATAGCAGCAACAACGGATTTTCTCCGCTGCGCTGCAGGATGACGAACAGAGATGAGTGAATTGAAACTCCAGCACGGAGCCGGAACGACGAGGGCGTGGTTTACGCAGATCACCGCGGTGGAGCGCTCTGCGCTGGTCGCGACGTTTGCCGGCTGGATGCTCGACGGTATGGATGTCATGGTCTACAGCTTTGTGCTGCCTACGCTGATTGTGTTGTGGCACATCAGCAAAGGCGGGGCAGGGTTGTTGGGGACTTCGGCGCTTCTGTTGTCGTCGGTGGGCGGATGGCTGGCGGGGCTGGCTGCGGACCGGTTTGGGCGAGTAAAGGTGTTGCAGCTTACGATTCTCTGGTTTGCTGTCTTCACATTTCTGAGTGGGTTTGCGATGAACTTCACGCAGCTCTTAGTGCTTCGTGGTTTGCAGGGTCTTGGATTCGGCGGTGAGTGGGCAGTGGGTTCGGTGCTGATCGGCGAGACGATTCGACGCGAATATCGCGGGCGGGCGGTGGGAACGGTACAGAGTGGATGGGCGATCGGCTGGGGCATTGCGGCTTTGTTTTATACGCTTTTTTTCGCAGTGTTGCCGCCGACGATGGCATGGCGGGCGATGTTTTGGATTGGCTTGTTGCCTGCGTTGCTGGCGGTTTGGGTTCGTGGCCATGTGCGGGAGCCGGATGTCTTTGAGCGTGCCAGGGCGGAGAAGAGAGCGAACAAAGGAAATTTTCTACAGATTTTTTCTCCTGCGCTGCTCAGGACTACGTTGTTGGCGTCGCTCGTGGCGCTCGGAGCGCAGGGGGGCTACTACGCAATCAATACGTGGCTGCCGCTTTATCTGAACGGCCGTGGGCTTTCGGCGTTGCACACGGGAGGGTATCTGCTGGTGGTGATCGCGGGGTCGTTTGCGGGATATCTGACGGCGGCGCATCTCTCCGACAGGATCGGCCGGAAGTGGACGCTGATCGTGTTCGCAGTGTTGTCGTTTACGACGGTGCTGCTTTATACGGTGCTGCCAGTAAGCAATACGACGATCCTGTATCTCGGGTTTCCCCTCGGATTCTTTCCGTCAGGCGCATTCAGTCCGATGGGAGCTTTTTTTTCTGAGCTCTTTCCGACTACGGTGCGGGGATCGGGCCAGGGATTTGCATACAACCTGGGTCGTGGCACCGGTGCTTTGTTTCCTGCTCTGGTTGGGTACGTTGCCGCACACAGACAACTAGGTGAGGCGATCGCCATATTTGCCGCGGCTGCCTATCTTCTGATGGCGTTAAGCGTCTTGATGCTGCCGGAGACTTGCGGAACAGAGTTGCCTGAGTGATCCGGTCTTCAGCATCAGGTTGACAAGACGGTTCGGTTAGGAATTTACTGAGGTATCTTTCCAAGATCGTCCAGTAAGAGTAAGCCGATGCCTTTGGGTTAGCCGAGCGGTTTCCGTTCGAGATAGCCCGAGGCATTTCAACTAGTAGCCGGCAAAAGTTCGGCAGTGCTTTCAATTCTTTGAGGAGATCAGACCGATGACCAAACAACGAATTTCTCTATGCACGTTGGTGTGGGCAGCTATTCTGGCGGTGTTCTGCGGTGTGGCCTGGGGACAAGACAATACGACGGGCAGCATCAGCGGAACCATTACGGATTCGAGCGGCGCCACGGTGAGGGGTGCGAAGGTGACGATCCGGAATACGGATCGCGGGCAGAATATCCGTACTCTGACGACAAACTCCGCGGGCTACTATACGGCGACGGCTTTGCCGTTGGGGACATACTCTGTTACGGTCGCTGCGAGCGGTTTCAAGACAGAGGTCGAGAGCGGATTGGTGCTGCACGTTGCGGATGCGCTGACCGTGAATCGCGCATTGGTTCCAGGCAGCGCGGAAGAGACGGTCTCGGTGACGGCGGACCAGGTCCAGTTGAACCTGGCAGATGCTACTTCCGCCGGTCTGATTAACAGCACGCAGATCGACCAACTCGCGCTGATTACGCGCAACTACGAGAGCCTGATCAACCTTCAGCCGGGCGTTGCCTTTGGCGGCGCCAGCGATCAACTCAATCGCGGCCCAAGTAGTCCAACCGGCGGTTCCAGCACGGTGGCCTTCTCCATCAACGGCGGCCGCACCACTTCGAACAACTGGACGATTGACGGCGCCGATAACCTGGACCGTGGCGCCAACCTGACCCTCTATACCTATCCCAGCCCGGATGCGATCGCCGAGTTCAAGACCCTTCGTGGCCAGTACAGCGCGCAGTTCGGACGCAATGCGTCGGGACAGATCGACGTTGTTACGAAGTCCGGTACAAACTCCATTCACGGCAGCGCGTATGAATTTCTTCGCAACGATTATTTTGACGCGAACGGTTTCCTGAACAACACCCTTCATCAGCGTATTCCGAAGTATCGCTACAACGACTTCGGGTTTTCGTTTGGTGGCCCGGTTTATATTCCGAAGCTCTATGACGGCCGCAATAAGACATTCTTCTTTGTGTCCGAAGAGTGGCTTCGGGAGGTGACGTACACCACCGGCCAAGCCTTCGTGCCGACGACTGCGGAGCGCGGCGGCGATTTCAGCAACTCAGGATTCAAGGCTGGAAATACATGGACGACACAGCCCATTAACGTGTGCACCGCGTTTACGTATAGCGCCACAAATCAACTGAGTACCTGCACCGCGCAAGGAACGAAGGTTACGAGCATCTCGCCTGTCGCACAGAGTTATCTGAAAGACATCTTTAGCGTTATTCCCGCGCCACAGAGCGCCTTTGACCTGGCCAACAACCTGGATCCGCATATCTTGACATCAACCATTCCAAATACTTTCAACAACGACAATACCGTTGTGCGTATCGATCAGCAGTTCGGCCAGAAGCTGAGCCTGTTCTATCGCTATATGCATGACACCTTCCCATCCTTCACCGGGTCGGGCACTTTTATTTCGGTGCCGATCCCCGGTCTTTCGGCGACGGTCTCTACGGCTCCGGGAACGCAGCACCTGGGCCGCGGGACCTACGTCTTCAATCCGACTCTCCTGGTCAACATTGGCTATGCCTACTCGAACGGTTCGATTCTGACGACTCCGCAAGGAGCTCTACTCTCATCGCAGTCGCCTGATATTAAGATTCCATTGCCGTATACCAGCACGGCGGGAGTGGTTCCGACCATCAGTGTCAGCAACATGACGACGATTGGCGGCGGCGTTGTCTATGTGGATCATGGTGTCAACCACCAGGCCTTCGGCGATGTGACAAAAACGCTCCATGGCCACACGTTGATTGCCGGCTTCTCTTACAACCACTACCAGAAACAAGAAAACTCTGCGAGCGGCGGCAATCAGGGCTCCTTCGGATTCCTCAACGACGCTGCTTACAGTGGGGTCGTCATTCAGCCGCAGGATTCGGGCAACGGCGTGAACGAAGCGCAGGCCTTCGCCAACTTCCTTACGGGAAATGCAAACAATGGATTCAGCCAGGCGTCGAAAAACCTCTCAGTCAATATCCAATCGGAGCTGTACGAAGGATATTTTCAGGACAACTGGAAGGCGACTCCTCGCCTGACGTTGAATCTCGGGGTTCGCTATAGCTATTTTGGCCAGCCGTGGGATGCCAATGGCAACCTGAGCAACTTCGATCCGGCAACCTATTCTGCCTCCAAGGCTCCGACGATTGCCAGCAGTGGCTTGATTTGCTTCACTGCACCCTGCAGTCAGTCGGGCAGCAATGTAGGCTTGCCGACTACACCAAATCCGAATGCCGATTATGTTGGCCCCAATTACATCAATGGCATGATCTTTGGAAATCCAAGTGCTGCCAACAATAATCAGGCCTCGCCGTATGGCAATAAGGTCGGTTCGGCGCAGAACTATAATTTTGCGCCGCGCATCGGCTTTGCCTTCGATGTCTTTGGCGACGGGAAGACGGCGTTCCGCGGTGGTTATGGATGGTCTTACGACCAAGCCGAGGTCAGCTATTACGAAACCACAATCTTCGGCGGTAGTGGATTAGTTCCTAACCCCCCGGCTGTCTCCAGCTACACGCAAACCAATGCAGTGCTGGATGACCCGACTGGCGGCGCCAGCTCCTCCGCTCCGTCTACAACGCCGAATCATTTATGGGCAACGCCGCTAAACTATCAAACACCGTATGTTCAGCAATACTCCTTGGACGTGCAACAACAAGTTACGCCGACGCTGATGCTGGACGTTGGTTATTTTGGCGATCATGGAACCCACCTGCTGGGCATCCTCGAGATCAACCAGCCAGTGCCGGGCGCGTGGGTGGGGAAGGTAACACCGACAAGCGCAAGTTCGGGCTGCACCCTCGGTACTCCTGCTGTACCCGCTTTCCTGAATTCAACGTGCGATCGCGTGTTGAACCAGATCAAGCCGTACCTTGGCTACTTTGCGATCGATGCAATGCGATCAGTCTTCAGCTCGAACTACAACTCGCTGCAGGTTAAGGTGACCAAGCGGTTTTCCGGCCACACCTACATTGACGCGAACTACACCTGGTCACGCGACCTGACAAACGCGCAGGCCGACTACTCCGGAGTCATCCAGAATATCTACAACATCAATGGAGACTATGGACGCGCGGCGGTCGATCGCACCAACATCCTGAACATGGACGGTGTCTTCGAACTGCCGTGGTACCGCGACCAGAAGGGCCTGAAGGGCCACTTGATCGGCGGATGGGAGATCTCTGCCATTTACGCGATCAACTCGGGTCTTCCGCTGACGGTTTCCGCCAGCGGTGGTTCGACGGTCACTTATAACGGTGTTACGAGCATCTTCAATAACCAGCCAAACGGCGGAGTTGAGACGGATAATGCCGGGTTGAGCGTGCTCGGCAACACGAATGCTGGTCTTCGCCCCAACCAGATCGGAGACCCAAACAATGGTTATGGTGTGAAGCTCAAGGGCAGCAAGGCCTATGAACAGGCGTCGGCGTTGTGGTTTTATACGGGTGCCTTTGCCGCTCCCTCGCCAACCAGCATCGTGCCTGGCACAGCGAAGCGCGGCACGATTCAGGGCCCTGGATTCCAGCGGCTCGACCTCGGCGTCTTCCGCAACTTCCGCATCTGGGAGCGGTTGAACTTCCAGTTTCGTGCGGAGGCCTTCAACGCGGCAAATCACACAAACGTGCAGACAATCGGCACTGCCGCGACATCTGGCACGTTCGGTGAGATCACGGGCTATCGCGACGCGCGCATCCTGCAGTTCGCAGGCAAGTTCACTTTCTAGAGTGGCTCTTGCCTCTTCAACCAGACAGCGTCTCCTGAAATTTGGGTGGCGCTGTTTTTTCATTTTTGTTCGGCCGGGAATTTGCTCATGACACGAACTGGAATCTTCGCCATGTCTTTCCTTCGTTCCTCAGCAGCCCTTGTTTTTTTAGCCGTCTTTTGTTCCGCGCCAGCTCATGGGCAACAAAGCACGTCGGCGTCCCTTGCGGAGCGGGTCCGTGCAATCGCTGCGCAACATTATGGGGACGTTGCTCTATTTGCCGAGAACCTGACGACTCATGAGACAGTGGCTATCTCGCCGGACACGCCGGTGCAGACTGCGTCGGTCATCAAGCTGGCGATTCTGTATGAGGCGCTGGAGCAGGTGCGCGCAGGCAAGGCTCACTTCGAGGACCGGATTTCGGTGACGAAGGCAGACCAGGTGCCCGGGTCTGGCGTTCTCCTGTTTTTCGATACACCGCTCTCGCTGACACTGAAGGATGTGCTGACGATGATGATCGTGATGAGTGACAACACTGCTTCAAATCTCGTAATGGACCACCTGGGAATTAAGAATGTTGATGCGCGGATTGCAAAGCTGGGTCTGAAGGACACGTATCTCTACAAAAAAATCTTCACGCCTGTTCCTCCAGGAGTAGTGTTGCCGCCGGACCAGAAAAATTTGGCCTGGGGAAGACGACGGCGCGCGAGATGGCGATGTTGATGACGAAGATTGTGCGCTGCGAGCTTGCTGAGCCGGGTAGTCCCGCGCAGCCGACAGATGCGGCACTGTGCGGGATGGCGCTGCACATGCTTCATGTGCAGTTTTATCGCAGTGCGATCCCGAGGTATCTCGATGGAATGCCCGGGGCGGCGAGCGATTCGATTGCGAACAAGACCGGCTCGCTGGATGCAGTAAGGAATGATGTGGCCGCGGTTTCGACGAAGAGTGGGATGGTGATTATTTCCGCGTTCACTTACAACAACAGGGACCATTCGTGGGGTGTAGAGCAAGAAGGTGAGCTGACCATAGCGAAGCTGGCACGGGCAATTATTGAAGCATGGTCGCCCGATGGTCTAGCAGCGTGGCCTGCAGCATCAGGCAAAGGTTCCGCAGGAAACTGACCATCTTCTATCTCGAAGTCGGGAATAGATTATGGATTCGCACGCGCGAGATGAGGCTGCGCGCCTTGCGAACCATCAGGAGAATCTTTGCGAATTCCCAGTTTGAATATCTCCGAATTGTCATGTGCTTGTCATTTGGTGGCCTATCGGGGTGCTTAGAGCCTGCCTTACATCCACTACCATGATTTGCCGGTATATAAGGAGAGAGAAGCCGCGGGCTCGTTACTTTGAGGGCACGGAGAAAGGGGATTGGCTTGTGAATACAATTCTTGTCATTGAAGACGACCCACGCATTCAGAGAGCACTGCATCGTCAGTTCACGTCTGAGGGTTTTGAAGTATGTCTGGCATCCGATGGGGAGCAGGGGTTGGAGAGTTGCAAGAACCTTAAGCCAGCCGGAGTCGTACTGGATCTTGTGCTACCGGCCATGTCGGGGCTGGAGGTCTGCAAAGGCATTAAAGAGTGGTCGGCCAACACACCTGTAGTTGTGCTGAGCGCTATGTCTGAAGTGGAGGACAAGGTGCGCCTGCTTGAGATGGGTGCTGATGACTACGTGACGAAGCCGTTCAGCCCTCGCGAGCTGATGGCTCGTGTTCAGGCGGCGATTCGGCGCTCTCGGAGACCGGTCAACAGCAGTCGCTTCAACTTCGGAAATATCACTGCTGACTTTTCCGGAATGGAAGTCCATCGGGATGGAACGCTGGTTCCACTCACCAAGCACGAGATCAAACTGCTTCAGTATTTTGTTGAGAACCAGGAGCGGGCCATCACGCGCGAAGAGTTATTGAACGACGTGTGGCATTACACCTCGTATCCGACTACGCGGACAGTCGATAATCACGTGATGAAGCTGCGCCAGAAATTGGAGCCTGATCCTGCGCGGCCAATCTACTTCCGCACGATGCACGGTATCGGTTACAAATTCGTGCGCGGCAGCTAAGCGCTGAACGCCTCGCCAGTTTGCGGTATCGCGCGATAGCCATCAAGTACACCCGCGAGGGATGGGAGCCTCTCTCTTACGGCCGAGGAAGATAAAGCAATCCTCACGGTGAGCGACAAAAAGCCAGCCTAATTCACTGCCCTTTGCCAAGGCGTCGGTAGTACTCCGCTACAGCGTCCTGATAGCCCGCGGGCACCGTCGGCGCTTTGCTCGTCCGCACCTGCCCTGCTTGAGGATCGTCTGCATTCCTGCGTATCTGCAGCTCTAATTTGTCGACATCGTTCAGCACCTGCGTGTGCAGTTGCTCCACCATCGCAGGATTCCCCGGAAAGCGGCTTGGGTCAAGTTGCTGCATCTCTTTCACTAGGTCCTGAATCTCACGTAGCGCCGCAGGATCATTCTTCGCAAGCTGGCGCAGTTGGTTCAACTCTCGTAAGCCCTGCTGAATCGTTCTCTCCGAATCCGGAGGAGCATCGGCGTTGTCAGGTGCAGCAGCACGTTGCGACCGGTCGAACTGATTGTTACCTGTGTTCACGTTGAAAGTAACAGCACCTCCACCGCCGCGCCGAATGCCATCTCCGATATCCCCGCTTTGCCCGTCCTGCTGTTCGCCTCCCTGAGACCCAGCTTGCCCGAACTGTCGACCTCCTGTCCGATTCCCTTGTTGCCCACCTCCCTGCTGTCCGCCACCCCGCGCGCTTTGTGCCTGCGCGCTTTGTCCTGCCTGCCCCTGCTGGCCTTGTTGCCCGTTTTGCCCTGCCTGTCCCTGCTGACCAGGTTGACCACTAGTTTGACCACGCTGTCCGGGCTGCCCCTGTTGCGTTCCAGGCCGCTGGCCGTTCTGCCCACGTCCTGAAGACAGGCCTTGAATCTCGTTGCGCAGCCGCTCTACATGATCGAGCGCGGCCGTTTCCGTCCCCTGCCCGGCTTTGCTGCCCTGACTATCTCGTTCCGATCCCAACCCCTGCTGCGCCTGTCTCACCTCGTCATTTAGCTTCTTCAAATCCGAAGCGATCTGATCCTCCGTTCCATTGGAGTTGGGATTGATTCCCCTTCGCAACCAGTCCGCAGTTCGCTGCACACGATTCCCCAGATCCGACTGATCCATCTCGCCCAGTGCATCGCGCAGCTTCGACGACGTGCCGGGCTGATTCGGCGCCATCTCGCGAGCCGTATCGCGCAAACCCTTTTGAAGATGAGACAGATCGTCCGAAAGCTGCTGCCGGTCGTCCGCCAGCTTGCGAAGCTCCTGCACGCGCAAGGCCATCTGCGCCGGAGACGGCTCGCCATCCTGATCCGGCTGCTGACTCGCCAGGGAATGTATCCGGTCGGCCTGTGCGCGCTCTTCTTTTGTAAGCCGCCCAGCCTCCCGCGACAACGAATCCAGCTTGCCCGACTCCTGCTGTTTCTGCGCCCCGCCTAGAAGGTTCGTTGCCTCGCGCAGTCGCTGCGCCGCCCGCTGAGCCTCCTCCGAGCTCTGAGGCCCTCCCTGCCGTTGATCTCCTGCGCGACGCATCGCCTCGTTCGCGGCCCGCAGACGCTCAAGCGCCTGTTGCACCCGTGGATCGGCTGCTCCATCTTTGGAATCGGGGGTTGCTGGGGAACCCGCTCGCGCCTGCTGCGACTGACTCTGCTTTCCTTGCCCCAATGAGCTCTGTCCGGATGCACCCTGTCCCGAAGAGGACTGCCCCGATGCACCGCTTGCGGTCTGCTGACCACCCTGCTGGCCCTGTTGCCCTTGTTGCCCCTGCATCTGCTCCATGTCATGCTGCAACTGTTCGGCCTCGCGTCGCAGCATCTCCTGCTGCCACCGCTGCTGAAAGTTCTGCGCTTTATTCTGTTGTTGCTGCGACAACTCTTCCTGACGCTTCGCAAGAGCGTCCAGTTTTTGAAGCGCCTCGTCGACCTTCTTCGCCTGCTCCTCCGCAGGAGATCCCGTCTGAGCCGTCTCGTACTGGTTCTTCTCGGTGTCCAGCTCCAGGTCGAACAGGCTCGCAAGATCGCGCCCAGCGCTACCACCGCCGCCACCGCCGCCTCCACGCTGACCGAACGCCACCTGAATCTGCCGGAACGTAGCCTCAGCGCGCAACAGCGCCTGCAGCGCCTTTTGCTCATTCGGCATCGCATCGTGCCACGCCTGTTGCTTCAGCTTCTCCGCCGAAGGCACCATGGCAGTCGCTGCGGCCTGCATATCCTTTTCAAAACTATTGAACTCCTCATTTGCATCAGCAAGATCTCTGCTCTGCATTCTTCCGGAAAGAGCCAGCGCCTGCTCCCGCAACTTCGCCTGCGCCTCAGAAAGTACTTTGCCCATATCCGCAGCCTGCTGCGCCGTCGCTGTCTTATCGTTCTGTTGCTTCCATGTAGCGGCAATCAGCTCTTTCTCTCTACGCGAGATGTCGGTCTGGTTTCCTGCGTTCTGTCCACCACCGCCGCCTCCGCCGCCACCCATCTGCTGCGACTGCGAGAACTCCCGCTCAAACGGCTCCGCCTGGATGAAACCAATCTCCGTGCGCGACTCCGCGTGGGCATCTTTCGCTGTCGCATACAGACTCACCACATCTCCCGGCACAAGCTTGAAGTCCTCGAGACTCAACGTGGTCGTCCCTTTGGCGCTCTTCTCGCCAGCTCCCTTCAGCAGATCCACCGTCTTATCCGGCCCGCCGTTGACGGAGTAGTGCAGTTCCATCTGCCGCAACCCAAACTCAGCGCCTCCACGGACCCCGATCGTCACCTCTTCAATCGGGCTGGCACGATAGTCCTGTCCCGGCCGGTCGATCGCAATCTCAGGCGGGTTCGCCTTGCTCGTCGAGATGAAGTAGTCCTCGGACAACCTGACCTGTTGCCCACTATCCATCGCCGCCACATGGTAGGCCCCATCCTTCTCCATATGGACCGTCGCCTGATATCGGTTGCCCTCGCCTCCGGTAAGGTGCAGCGGCTGTCCGTTGTCCATCACCAGCTCGCCATCCTTCAACGGAGCGTCCATCACCACCGTCAGCGCTGCATCCGTGCCTTCCAACGCGCGCAGGTCGCCGCTGTGCTCTTCCGAAACCTGCTGCAAGCCAGTCCACTTCGGATAGTGATACGTCACCTGAATCTGCTTCACGGTTGGCAGATCGACAACGCGGAACTTGAAATGCTTCGACTGCACCGGACCAGCCTCGACGTAATATTCAACACTCTCCGGCAGACCCGCAAACAGAAACTGAAACCCCTTCGCGCCCTCCTGCCGCTGCATCGCCACCGGCTCCCACTTCGAGCTGCTCTGATAGCGCGCGTACAGATTGACCTTATTGGTGTCGAGTCCCACAACCTCCGCAGTCACAAGCTCGTCGCTGTTGCGCCGCACCGCCGCATCCCCAGGCGTCACGCGAATCTCATACAGCGGAGCCGCATTCGCCTTCGGCCCCGTCCACAGGATCGAGGCCCCATACCCTAGATAACCCGGCCCCGCGAAGACCATCCACGTCAGCACACCAACGCAGGCGATCCCCGCGCCCATCAAAACCAGCAACCGGCGTTGTGGAACCAGCCGCACCGCAGGCGCACCATCGGCAACCGCCAAAGTATCGGCTGCCAGAAGCTCGATAAACGGATCGCCCTCGCGCTCTCTTTCGGAAAACGTAACCAGCCTCTGGTCAAGCTCCGGGAAAGTAGCCTCAGCCTGGCGAATCGATCGGCTCCGGTCCAGACGCAACAAAGGCAACGCCAGACCAAACCCCACAGCCGCGCAGAGAATCGCCAACAGAGCCAGTCTCGCAGGAGTCACCGCATGTTCAGGAAACGCATAGTGGTTCAGGATCAGCGTCAGCAGAACTGTCGCCACCAGCGCAACCGCAGCCACCACGGCAGCACCACGCACGCCGGCATCGAGACGCAGCTGTTGCTGCACCTGTGCGATGTAGCGGTTGAGCTGCTCTCGCCGGCTCATGCTTCCTCCCGCTGTGTTCCCAGGTAGCGGCTGGCCACCACGGACTCGGCCACCGCCGCGATCAGTATCATTAGCATAATCCACCACCAAAGACTGTAGGCGCCCTTTTTCTCCGCCGCAGTAGCTGCGTTGACGGGCTGCGCCGAACCCGCCTCGTTGCCTGCACTTCCACTCCAGAGCTTCAACACATCCTGCGGAATCAGATCCAGCCCCGATTCCCGCCGATCCGGATTCACCGCAATCAGCGCGTCGCGCCCATTCGCAAAACGAATCTGATAGAAGCCCGCATGCGTCAGTTGCAGCGACTGCGCGGTCGCCTCCTCCTGTAACGACAACGGCCGTTTTCCATCCGGCCCAATCACCTCGACCGAAGCACCCGTACCGCCTGCCTCATTCGTCACACTCCGTAAAGCAACGAACGAATCCACCAAGCGGGCCCCACTCAACCTTTCCACGCCGGCCAGGTATCGCGCCGACTCATCGACAAACGGCACGAACGCCGGATTCAGAGGCAAATCGTTCGTCACATCTTCAAATCCCGAAGCAAACAGCAACACATGCCCCTGTCCCATCTGCTTATCCATCACCAGCGGAACGCCATCAGCCAGCCGCGCCACAACGCGCGAGTGTCCCGCATCCACTACCGTCGCGTAATAAAACTTCGCATCCGACCACCCCGCCGCATCCTTCATCGCCGGATGCGAAGCATCCACCTGCGCCACCGTCGAGAAGCCGCCCGACCGCGAATAATATCGCCCATCCGTCGCACTCTCTCCAAACACGGGAATCTTCTGACGATGCCCCGCCGCCGTCCCCGCAGCGATCAGCACGCTCCCACCGTTCCGCACATACTGCAGCAGGCTATTCTCCAGAATCGACGGAATCGAAGTCACATCCGACAACACCACAAACGCATACTTCGTCGGATCCGCATCCGCAGCCTGATCCGCAACAATCGGCTGCAGCACGAACGACGCCTGTGCAGCAGCCGCCAGCGCCGCTCCAAAATAAAGCTGCGACCGCGAATCTCCCGCCTGATGCACGAACAGCACGCGCTCAGGATCGGCTCGTTTCACCGCAAACGCGCTCGCATCATCCGCCGCAAATCCATCCGCTGCATCAATCCTTACCTCGCAACGGCTCGCCCCATAAGACACATCCAGCGACTCGAACGCTATCGTCGCTCGTCCATCCGCCGGAACATCCACCTTCTTCGTAGCCGTCACCACACCATTGATTACCAGCGAAACCGTTCGCGTTGCCGCCGGAGTCTGATGCCCCGCAACGACCGCCAGCACGCGTGCCTTCTTCGGATCCACCAGCAGTCCCGGAGCATCCACGCTCTCAACCGTCCAGTTCGGCACCGTGGCCGTTGCCACCGAATGCAGCACCAGAGAAACATTGCCCGGCATCACCATATCGCCAAAGTTCACCGGCATATTCGAGGCTTGCATATCGCTGAACAGATGCAGATCCACCGGAGTATGCACCGTCTCCGTCAACGCCCGCATCCCACGCCCCAGCTCACCGAAGTTCCCATGCGAATCGCCCGGCTGAATATTCTCCACCGCAGCCCGCAGCGCACCCGCATCCTGGATCGGCTGCGTCAGCACCTGCAACTCACCCCCCAGCGCCATCACCTGCGCACGCTGCGACGGCCTCCGCGTCGCCAGCACCTTCAGCGCCTCGCTCTTCGCATCCGCCAGCCGCGTTCCGGCTCTCATGCTGAACGAATTATCCACCGCAATCAGCATCAGGCGGTCATTCGCCGACGCCGCCGACCGGCGCACAAAAGGATTCGCAAACACCAGAGCCAGCAAAACCACCAGCAGCGCCCGCAAAGCAAACAAAAGCAAATACCGCAATCGCCGATACCGCGTCGAGCTCTGAACCCCGCGCTCAAAAAACATCAGCGAACTCACCGGCCTCGGCGTCGTCGTCTGCCGCCGCAGCAAATGGATGTACACCGGCAACCCAACCCCAGCCAATGCCGCCAGAAACCATGGAGCGAGGAATCCCATCATCTTCCTCCTGGCCGTAAAAACAGATACTCACTCAACGCCGCATCCAGCGGCCGGTCCGTCACCAGCAGGTAGTAATCGAGCCCCGCGGCCTTGGCCCGCTCCTCCATCTCCTGCAGATGCGCATCAATCTTCCTGCGATACTCCCCCTTCACGTACTCAGGAATCACCTCCAGCCGCTGGTCTGTCTCCAGATCGACAAAGATGGCCGGCCCCCGCAGCTCTGGCCGAATCTCCTTCGGGTCGAGCACATGAAACAGCACCACCTCGCTCCCATGAAAACGCAGCGGCTCAATCGTCTTCACAATCGTCTCCGGCGCTTCATAAAAATCCGAGATCACCACCACCATCCCGCGTCTGCGCAGAAACTCCTGAAAGTGCATCAATGGCTTGGCGTAGTCCGTTCGCGCCCGCGGCTCTGCCCGCTCCAACCCGCTCAGCAGACGATGTAGCTGCCCTTGCCGCGTCGACGGCCGAATGTAGTCCCGCACCTCATCGTCAAACACGATCAGCCCCGCCGGATCATGCTGATTATGCAGCGCAAGATAAAACAAGGAAGCCGCCGCATACCGCGCATAATCCATCTTCGAAACATCGTGCGAGCTGTAGTTCATCGAGTTGCTCGCATCCAGCAAAATCGTCAACTGCGTATTCGTCTCACCGCGATACCGCTTCAGATAGCAACGCTCCGTCCGAGCAAACAGATTCCAGTCCACATGCCGCAGATCGTCCCCCGGCGTATACGCGCGATACTCCGCGAACTCCTGGCTGAATCCAAAATCCGGTGAGCGATGCAACCCCGCAACAAATCCATCCACCACCGTCTTCGCAATCAGGTCTAGCCCTGAAATTCCAGCCAGCACCGAAGGATCAAGAAAGCGTTGCACCCTCACACCTCCTTCGGCGGAGGCATGTGCGCCAACAGCCTTCGCAAAATCTCGTCCGAGTCGATCCGCTCCGACTCCGCATGAAAGTTCAACAGAATGCGATGCCGCAACACAGGAAGCGCAAGCGTCGTGATGTCGTCATACGTGACGTGATACCTCCTTCGCGACAAAGCCCTCGCCTTCGCCGCCAGCACAATAAACTGCGCCGCGCGGATGCTCCCGCCATAGTTCACATACTTCTTCACAAAATCCGGCGCATTCTCGCTCTTGTGCCGAGTCGCCCGTACCAGGTCAACGACATACCGAGCCAGCGACTCGGCAATCGGCACCATCCGCACCAGCTGCTGAAACTCAAGCAGCTCCTCTGCGCTGGTCACTGCCTTCACCTCGGGCACTCTCGTGGTCGTCGTAAGATCGACAACCTTCAACTCGTCACTTGCGCTCAGATAATCCAGCAGGGTGTTGAACAAAAAACGATCCAGCTGCGCCTCGGGCAGCGGATACGTTCCTTCCAGCTCAATCGGATTCTGCGTCGCCAGCACAAAAAACGGCGCAGGCAGCTTGTAAATATGCCCCCTCACCGTGCACGACCGCTCCTGCATGGCTTCCAGCAGCGCCGCCTGCGTCTTTGGCGGAGTGCGGTTAATCTCGTCCGCCAGAACGATATTCCCAAAGATAGGTCCCTGAACAAACGTCCACTTCCGGTGACCGGTCGTCATATCCTCTTCGATAATGTCGGTCCCGGTAATGTCAGAGGGCATCAGGTCCGGCGTAAATTGAATCCGCTTAAAGGTCAGCCCCAGCGTCTCCGCAATGGTGCGCACCATCAGCGTCTTCGCCGTCCCTGGCATTCCGGTGATGAGGCAGTGTCCCCCCACAAACAGAGCAATCAATATCTGGTCCAGCACCTCATCCTGGCCCACGATGACCTGTCGCACCTGGGCAAGAATACCGTCACGCACTGCCTGAAAGCGTTCCACGCGCTGCTGCAGTTGAGCTGCGTCCTGAGTCAGTTCTGCGGCGATCTCCATCGATTGGCTTCCCCTTAATTTGGTTTGTCAGACTTGTTTGCAGCCGTCCCTTTGCTCTCTTCCGATTTAATCTGCAACAGCAACTTCTGCGCCGGACGAAATCCCGGAGCCGTCTCCAGCGCCAGCAGCACACTCTCTTCGGCCTTGTCCTTCTGTCCCGCCGCAAAATAAGCCTGCGCCAGATCGAACTCAGCCGAAGCCTTATCCAGCGGGTTCAGCGCAAGCACAGCCGAATACTCCCGCACCGCGCCCGCATAGTTTCCCTGTGCCAGCCACAACTCCCCAAGATGACGATGCAGCCCCTCCGTCTCCGGATAGATATAGTTGATGCGGTCCAGCGTCGCCGCCGCAGCCTTCGTGTCTTCCAGTTCTTCTTCGAGCGAAGCCAGCTTCGTCAGCGTCTCCGGACTCTCGCCGCCCATCTTCTCGTAAGCGGTCAGCGTAGCGGTTGCCCCTTTCTTATCCCCCTTTGCCAACTGAGCAGCCGCCAGAAACTCATAAGCATTCGCATCTCCCACGTACTCTGGATAAAGCCGCAAAACCTCCGGTCCGGCTTTCACCACAGCATCGTTGTCGTTCTCCTTCGAGAACGCGGCCAGCGTCTTCAGTCCTTTAGTCCATGCATCAAAGTTCGCAGCCGTCTGCCCCACGCGTTTATCCAGCCACTCCAGATAGGCCTTATCAAACTCCTCAGGCGACATCTGCAAATTCGTCTGAATCACCTCGGGAGTCGTCTTCAACGCGGCGAACGAATGCACCATTTCAAGCAGCTTGTCGTCGCCCCATCGTTGCTTGATGTAGTCGCAGATGCTACCCCGCCTGAAAATACGAGACCAGAACCTGCGCCGGATACTCCGGAAAGATGAAGCCTCGATCCATCTCCGCCACCGGCAACAGCTTCTTCTCGCGGATCGCAACCAGAATCTCAGGTGTCAGCCGGTCACTCCACTCTGGCGAAGCCTCGCCTTCCTCATGCACAGCCAGCCCCTCCGTAAACCACCGGGGCACACGATGGTTTGTCGCCGAAAGAATGTACACGTGGCTCATCTCATGCCACAGCGTAGCTCCCCAGTTGAAGTCGCCCGGTCTTCTGCCCGAAGGACTATCCATCGCCACGACCTCGCCGAACGTCACTCCCAGCGCGCCCAGCCCCGGCATCCCCATCGTCCGCACAGCGAAGTCCTCGTGATCGGGATACACCTCCACCTGCACCGGCCCCGGCAGCTTCATCTTGTACTTCCTGTCATAAGTCGCCATGATCTTGTGCAACTCTGCTTGAAAGTAAGGCCGCAGAAGCTCCGCCTCGTTCTTCCGCAGTTTCAAGATCGTCGTATCGTCCGTGAACGTAACGAAGTTCTTATAGCTATCGAGCAATCGCAAGCTGTTCACTGTTGCGGCATCACGTTGGCCGTTCTCGTAGCTCATCTCCAACTGCTTCAGCGGTTCGTCCACCTGGCCCAGCCGCATCAGGTTGATCCCCAACTGCGACCGCGCCGCCCACAACCTCGGATTGGCCTCAACCGCCTTGCGATAATACGCAACTCCATCCTCATACCGCCGGTTCAGCACCAGGTGATAACCGACCAACGCATATCCCTCTCCATACGAAGGATTCACAGCGCGAATCTTCGCAAACCAAGTATCCGGAGAGTGATCCGACAGCACATCCACGGCAGCGTGCACCGCCATCGCCTCCAGCGCTTCATTCGAAATCGCAAGTGCCTTGTCGGCCTCAGCCACAGCCTCCTTCGGATCGGCATTCTCAAGCGCAAGATTCGCCATCAGCTCATGCGCCTCCACCAGCTTCGGATCGAGCTCCAACGCCTTCGCCGTATACTCTGCAGCCTTGCTGTCGAATCCGTCCGCACTCACCGTCGCCAATCCCAGATAAGCCTGCGCGTTCGCCGGGTCCTGCTGCAACGCCTCGTGGAACAGGTCTTCCGCCTCCTTATTATTGAAGCGCTCATGCAACAACATTCCCCATCGAACCCGGTAGATCGCCTTGCTCCCCGGCCGCGCAACCGCTACGCGAAATGCCTCGTTCGCCTGATCGTATTGCTCAAGCCCCCAGAATCCCTCCGCCCGCACATAAGGGTCAGCCGCACGGCTCAACGACTCAAAACACTCCGTCGCCTCAGTCTTCTGCCCATGCTTCTTCAACTCAGCGCAACGCTCCCGAGTAGCCAACGGCCCAGCCCAGCACAAGCACGTACTGGCCGCAACCAGCCCTATCGCCGCGCACTGACGCAAGAGCCTTATTTCTCCAACTCCCCCTGCACCGTCGCCAGCTGTAACAGCGCATCCGCCAACTGCTTCTTGTAATCCGCCGGATCCATCGCCGCCTTCTGATACTTCAGCGCATCGATCTTTTGTTCCAGCTCCTCTTTCTTAGCCAGCAACTCCCTCTTCGCCGGATCGTTCATCGCTGCCTGACTCGCTCCAATGCGCAGTACCGTAATGCTCGACAACAACGCGCCCTCTCGCCCCTGAGCAGCACTCACCCGCACAGCCTCGCCATGCCCCGTATCCTCAAACACCGCATGTTCGGTAGCCAGCCGCTTCTGCGACTCATAAAACGCAGCAGTCTTCCGCTCGGCATACTGAAACGCCTCCATCGCACTGATGGACTCGCTCTTATCCACATCCGTCGTCGGGTCTTCCAGCGCTTCCACCCAATAGCGTGCAAACACCGTTGCATTCTTCTCCGTGCCCGTCTTCGTCGCCGCAATCACTCCGCGCCCGGGCCGCTCCAAAGCGGCAATCGAACCGCCACTCGCGCTCGTCGTATTCACCACAAGCTGACGCCGCGCCGGCACCTTATCGCACATCGCCGCCAAATCCGCACCCGAAACATCCGGCCCCACCAGGTTGAACTTGTACTCCTCCCCATCAAACGACCCATGCCCGATCAGCGTCACCACCAGATCGTCCTCCGCCTTCGCCTCGCGAGCAATCGCGGCCATCGTCTCCGACAACTTCGCCCGCGTAGCCTGGCTCCCCATCAGCGTATACACATGCGCGCCGCTCGAAGCCCTGAACACCTTATCCAGCTCCTTCGCATTCGCAGTAAATCGCTGCTCATAATCCGGCTCGCCGCCAAGCCCAGCCACCGTAACGTAGTACACACTCGCCCGCAAAGGCGCAACCAACAACCAGCAACCGACAACGAACCACCGGCTTTTCAAATTACACCCCACTTACGTCGCAGCAGCCATTCCCCCCGCCATCAAGCCAAGCAGCAGCAGAAACACAATCGGCATATCCCAAAGCTCTTTCGTATCGCGCACCGAGATCCCCGCCTCGGAATAAGAAATCTCCTTCGGCAACCGCGCCAGCTCATCCGCTTTCCAATATCGCCCACCCGTCTGCGACGACAGCTTCTCCAGCAACTCGCGATTCTGCGTAGTATGAAAATTCTCCGCAACGCCATCCGTCCGCTCGAAGGTCAGCACATCCCGCCCCAACTCCTCCGGCCCACGCGAAGCCGTCACCTCCACGACATACGATCCAGGTTTCTCCGCCGTCCACTCTGCCTGAAACGATCCCGGATCATTCGGCACCGGCCGCATATCCACCAGTGCCGACGCCCCCTCTGGTCCAATCACATGCGCCGCCACCTTCGCATCCGGAGCCACCGAGTACTCCTTATCCCTCACCATCGCCGTCAACTGCACATGCCCATCATCCATCAGCCGCCCCACCGGCATCGAAGCCTGCACCGGCCCCGGAGAATCCGCCGCCACCCACCGCAAAAGCTGCTGCCAGAACATGTCATGCGTCGGATCGCCCAGCGCCTGGCTCATCTGCCACCGCCACGTCCCCGAAGTCGCCATCACCGCCGTTCGTCCGCGCCCATAGTTCTGCGTCACCAGCAGCGGCAGTCTGCCACGCCCCACGTTCATCTCCGCCAACACCGTCGCGCCCGGCTTCGGACTTCCCGCCTCCTGATAATCCATCATGTAAGGCAGCTTCTTCCATCGCTCCACATTCTTCGCCGGATCATCCACCAACCGCGTCACCGCGCTCTCCGTCCCCGCAGGAGTAAGTTGCGCCGTCGCCGGATCGCGATGAAACGTATTCTTCCCACTCGGCAAAAACGTCGGAATCAACTCGGAGTCGCCCGAAGCGCCCCATCCACCATCGGCCAGCGCAAACCGTCCGCCCAGAAACAGCAACCCACCGCCACGCCTATCCACAAACTCCCGCAGCAGCTCCTGCTGCCTCGGCGTAAAGTACCCCGCCTCTACCGACCCGATAATGATCCCGTCATACTTGAACAAATCCGCCGCCTTCACCGGAAACCCATCCGCCAGCTCGCTCGGATCGCTGATCCCCTGCCGGTAAATCTTGTTCTCCGTCGTCCGCAGCATCGACACCACCTGCATCCCGTGGTCATCCTCCGCCGCACGCCGGATAAACTTGTACTCCCACCGCGGCTCCCCCTCCACATACAGAATCCGCCGCTTCGCCCCACTCACACTCACCAGCCGAGCCGTAGCGTTATTCGCCGCACTCTCCTCCCCCGCCATCGGCTGCAACGAAAACTGCACATGCTTCACTCCCGCATCCCCCGCGTTGAAGAACACCGTCTCCGTCTGCATCACTCCATCTGAACCCAGCGTCACATCCTTCGATGTCAGCGCCTTATCTCCATCCTTCACCACCAGCGTCGTCTTCCCTCCGGCATAACCTCTCTGCGCAAAACTCACCGTCGCCTTCATCCGCGAATCCGCCATCGCCCGCGACGCAACGCTCACATCATCGATCTCCACATCACGAGAAACCTGTTCCTTGCCGAACCCCACCGTATGCACCGGCAGCCGCCGATTCCGCAGCGCCCCAATCGTCTCCACATCAATCCCACCCGTGTTGTCGCTGCCGTCGCTCAACAGCACCACCGCGCCTACAGGCAGGTCCGCGGTCTCCGCAGCAAACTGCTTCAGTCCGTCGTTGATGTGCGTCGCCGAAGCCGTCGCCTGCATCCCGTCCACACTCCCAACCCGGGCAATTCCTCCATCCAGCCGGTACACTCGCGTCTGAAATCTCTTCTGCAATCCCGACAGAATCCCCGTATTCAGCGCCTGAACCGCCGCAGCCTCTCGCGCCGTCTTCCCATCGCTTCCGCTATCGGCAATCGCCATGCTCCGCGAGTCGTCCACCAGCACGGCAATCATGTTCTGCTGCGACTTCAGCTCCGCCACCGTCATCGCCGGCTGCCACAGCAGCACCAGCACCAGCGTTACCAGCAGCGACTGCAGCAGCCAAACCACACCGGCACGCCACCTCTGCATCTTCGGAGCAGCCAGCCTGCTCCGAATCAACCACCCCAACCCCGCAACGCAAATCACAATCAGCAACAACAGCACCCACACCGGCCACGAGCCCAGCAGCACCAACTTCCCCTTGGTGAACACCGGCCACGGATACTTGAAGAAAAATTCAAACATGCCTGGGGGCCCGCATCTCCCTCCCTGCTTCCGTCTGCATCTCCGTGTCTGCTTCGGCCTGCATCTCCGCGTATGCTTCCGTCTGCATCTCCGCGTATGCACCTAGGTAAGCCAAGGCTTTAGCCTTGGCACTCGTCATGCCTTCGCAGGGTGGGGCTTTAGCCCCTGGGGTCTGCTCTTCGGTCCGTTGCACTCCATCCCCTCAGGCACTCAATGCGTCATGCCGTACACGATATAGTTCAGCCCAACGCGAAACGCCATCGAAGCAAACTGTTCCGGGTACTCCGGATCGTCCGCCCACTCCCACGCATCGCCCAGGTGCATGTTGTGGCATATCGCTACCACGATTCGTCCATGGTCGTCGCGGATCGCGCGCCACTTCGCCACATAACCATCCTTCTCGTACGTCCTGTGCGTCCGAATCCACTGCTCGCCCGGCACCTGAAACCGATCGTCCATGTCATACAGCACATGAAAGATCTCATCGCTGTTCTGCAGGTCCTCCACCGGCCGGTTCGGAAACACCTGCCGCATGCCGTTCATGAAGTTCTCCCAGTCTGCCGTCCCATGGAAGTCGTCCACCATCAAAAATCCGCCCTTCAGCAGATACTCCCGCAGCCGCTTCGCCTCTTCATCCGTAAACGCCCAGGTCTGCACCTGTACCGCATACACCCATGGATAGTTGAAGATGTCATCCGAATCCAGATTCACCACCTGCTCCGTCGGCCGCCCCTGAATCCGCGTCAGCCTGTTCAGCGCAATCAGAAACTGCCGGTCAGCCTTCGGATAATCCCGCGACCACGTCGCCCACCGCCCATACCCATATCCCGAATACCCCAGATTCGAGTTGTAAGCCAGCCGCGACCACGCAAACTCAGCCTTTACATTGCTTTGCTCCGGCTGATATCCCCAGTCCGCCGTCCGCTGATACGCAGACACACTCACGCAGAACACCGCTGCAATCACGGAGAACATCGCTGCGTGCAGAAGCTTCATCGGCGAACCCCCAGGGCGAACCCGGCTGTGCTGTTATAGGCGCGAGACTATCAGATTTTACCGTCGCCCCGCCCCGGCCTTCGGCAGCGGTGATTCTATAGACGAAGCCCAACCCAACTTGTTGCATCACCCCCAGAAGCTATTCATGTGGTGTGTCAAGAGGTTGCCAGTTGTATTAGGAGATCCAGTCTGGAAGCATTATTGTCCTTAAGGCCTACTTGGCTGGTGGGTGGTTATTGGTTGAGGCTAGCGCGAGGGGCCGGTAACTCGGTCAAAAAGTGTTCTTCCAGTGTGATCGTCCGCGTAGCCCATCAGATGACAAACCCGTCACCATCGATACGGAAAAGCAGTAAATTCCGCCGCCCAACCAGACATCAAATATCCAACCCCGGCACCCAGGTCCGCCCCTCCATCCGAAACACCTCATCCTCCGTCTGCCGCAGCTTCGCAAACTCCCCGCGATGTTCCGTCATCACCAGAGCCGTCACCAAAGCATCGAAAGCATCCTCACTCCCCCGAGCCTTAGCCAACACCCCACGCGACAACCCCGCATACAACCCACTCTCCCGCCGCTTCTTCGCCAGATACTCCGTCCGCGCACTCTCCGAGCTCTTAGTCACCGCCCCCGTCATCAGCCGCGTATAAATCTCCACCACCATCGGAGCCCGACCCAGCGCCGGCGCATCGAACGGCCAAACGCGAAACCCAGCCTCCCTCAACCGCAGCAACCCCGCCATCCCTCGCAGCGAAGCAGTCCCCACCGCCCCTGCCCCGCCAATCTGAAACGCCGACTTCGGAGCAATCCCCGCCACCCGCGCCGCCGCCAGCGGATCCGTAATCTCCGCCTTCACCTTCAGCAACGTCTCCGCCCGCCGCAGCATCCGGTGAGCATGCTCTCCACAAAACTCCGCCGGCTTCTTCCCATGCCGCCGCGACCCCGCCCGTCCCCAAAACCGCCCATCCTCGCAATCCTTATGCAGCCACGTCTCCCCCTGCCCATCCGCCACCAGCCGCCAGAACTCCGGAGCTGACCCCACCCCCAACTCCCGCAAAAACCATGCCGGATAGCTGAACGAAAAATCGAACCCCACCACCATCCGCGGAGTCTCCCTCGCCAGCTCCACCAGCCACTCCACCAACTCCACCCGCGACCGACCCGACTCCAAAGTCACCACCCCGTCGTTCGAAGAAGAACCGGTAGAAGCCGTCCAAACCCCAGCCCAGATCTTCCTTCGCTGCCCCGGTCCCTGATCCCCAGACCAGTCCACCCCCACCACCCGCTGCAACCCACAATCCTTCATCCCTCTATCATCGCCCAACGGAACTTTTCCCCTCCAACCAGCGTTATCTCCAGTGAGAGAACAAACCGATGCTCAACTTCCTCCTCTTCCTCATCCTCGCTTTTTTCTGCTGGCCCCTAGCTCTGGCCGCCCTGATCCTCTACCCACTCATCTGGCTTGTCCTCCTGCCCTTCCGCCTGGTCGGCATCGTAGTCGGAGGCACCTTCGCCCTCATCGCCGCTATCTTCTACCTGCCCGTCCGAGCGCTGAGAGCAATCTAGTCCCCCCAAACCAGTCCCCCCAGAAAATCGGCGACAATTAAGCCATGACCGGCACCCGCATCGACAAGTGGCTCTGGGCCGCCCGCTTCTTCAAAACCCGCGAGCAGGCCTCCAAAGCCTGCGACCTCCAGCGCGTCCTCTCCAACCGCCAACCCGCGAAACCCGCCCGGGAAGTCCACGTAGGCGACACGCTCCAGATCAAAAACGAAGGTGGCGAGTTCACGGTAGAAGTCCTGGCCCTAAGCCAACAGCGAGCCTCCGCCGCCATCGCCCAAACCCTCTACCGCGAAACCGAAGCCAGCAAAGAAGCCCGTCTCAAAGCCGCCGAGGAGCGCAAGCTTCTAGGCCCCATGGCCTACACAACCCCAACCAAACGCCCCAACAAACGCGACCGCCGCCTAATCCACAGCTTCCGCGGCGACTATTAAATCCTCCCGCCGACCAACGGGAGGACCAAGTCCTTATCGTCGCCACGACCGGTATACAAGTCACGAAGTGACCGCCCCACGCGCAGTGGGCCCGTCCGGCAGGACAATCATTCCTTCTCATTCTGCCGCGAATACCCATCCGAATCCCCCGCACCCTCTTCCATCTCATCCACCCCCGCAACTTCCATCAACTCCTCCGGCACATCCCACTCCTGCAGCACCTTATAAACCGCCCACGAAGAAAACCCGGCCCGCAGCAGCCGGTTCATCGCCCTCACTGTCTCCTTCTGCGCATTCTCCCCACCAGGCTGCTTCATCCTCTTCCGCGCAATGTACTCCCGAGCCAGCGCCACCTCATCCACGCCCTCATACGCCGCCTCCACAGTCGCCGCCACCAACCCCTTCCCCACGCCCTTCATCACCAAATCCTGCTGCACCCGCCGCCTACCCAGCTTCTCCGACTCCTTCCGCACCCGCGCATACCCCTCCGCAAACCGCTCATCGCTCAGATACCCCAGCTCCTTCAGCCGCCCCACCGCCGCATCCACAGCCCGCACGCCAACCTCACCCTCCTCCGCGCGCCCCCGCATCAACCGCCGCAGATCCCGCTCCGTCCGCATCCGCCGAGCCAACATCCCCACCGCATACTCAAACAACCCAGCCTCGCCCACCGGCTCCCGCTTCTTAGCCCGAACAAACGCCACAGCCACCTCTCCTCTTACAACTCAACCCGCCGTCACTCTCAAACCCCAAAACCATCATTATCCTGAGCGTAGCAGCCTGCCCTGAGCGAAGCCGAATGGGAAGAATCCCCGCATTTGCAGTTGTCTTTGCAGCCCCCAGATCCCTGGTCCCTACCCCCTGGTCCCTGTCTTTAAGGCACCACATCCAAAACAATCTCATTCGACTCCACCACCAGCTTACTCACCGCATCCCGCCGCGAAACCCTCACCCGATACTCCCCCGGCTTACTCAGATTCACCAGCTTCGCCAGATCCGTAGTCTGCACCGAAGTCTGCCCCGGCTGCACATAGTCCACCGTCCGAGCCTCCGTCGACTGCCGTTGTCTCGCCTCGCGTCCATACGCCGTCTCCCCGACCGGCTTTCCCGCCGCATTCCGCACCGAGAAGACATACGAAAACTCCGCGCTCCCCGTCCCCGGCCGATGCGGAAACAGCAACTCCTTCTCCGTCATATTCTTCAGCGTCACCACCATCTCCGCATCCCCGCCCACCTGAACCTCATTGTTCCGCGCGCTAAGCTCAATCCGAAACGCCGCGCCACTCGTCCCCGCCGCAGCATCCGTCTCCACCGGAGGCAGCCCTCCATCCGTCGTACCAGTCCCCACTACCGGCGCAGCATCGCCCCCACGAGGACGAGTCACCGGCGAAGGCGGAACAACCGGAGCAGGCAGTGGAGACAGCGGAGCCGCACTCGGACGAGCAGGCTGAACCTCATTCATCTCCTCAGGCCGCGAAACCCCCATCCGCGTATCCACCGCGCCTCTCCGCGCACCAGCCACAGGCTTCACCCGGAGCCTCCACTCCACCCTCCGCATAAAGATTCGACTTCGTCCACCGGTCGCACCAGTCCCCCACCGTCTCATACCAGAGCTTCGAGTTCTGCGGCTTCAGCACCCAGTGCCCTTCATCCGGAAAATAGAGCATCTTCGAAGGCACATTCAGCCGCTGCAGCGCCGTGAACAACTGCAACCCCTCCGACACATCCAGCCGGTAGTCCCGCTGCGAATGAATCACCAGCGTCGGCGTCTTCGCATTCCTGATCGACAGCATCGGCGACCACTTCCGGAAAGGATCCATCGCCGCAGGCCGGTCAAAGTAATTCCACGGCTGCGCAGGCCCTGTCGCTCCAGTCGCTCCCGCCACACGTCCCTTCCCCGCAGGAGTAGTCGCAGGCGCACGGAACTCCCACTCGTTAAACCAAAGCTCCTCCGTCGTCCCATACGCGCTCTGCGGATTGAACATTCCGTCATGCGTCACAATGCACGCGAACCGGTTCGTATGCGTCAGTATCCAGTCCGCCATAAACCCGCCATAGCTCGCGCCCAGCGCACACTCGCGCGTCTTATCGATAAACGGGTATTGCTTCTCCGCAAAATCCATCCCCTTCATCAGATCGACATACGCCTTCCCGCCCCAGTCGCCATTCACCCCATCCACAAACGCCTGCCCATACCCGGTAGACCCCCGTGGATTCACCATCACCACCACATATCCGCTCGCCGCCATCAGCTCCGGATTCCACCGGTAACTCCACGCATCCCCCCACGCCCCCTGCGGCCCGCCATGAATCAAAAACTTCACCGGATACGTCCGGTTCTCATCGAAGTTCGGCGGCCGCAACAGAAATCCCTGCACCGGCGTCCCTCCCGCGCCCGCAAACCGGAACGACTCCATCCTCGGCAGGTCCAGCGTGCTCACCAGCGCATCGTTCAGGTGCGTCAACTGCCGCCGCGGACTCGAGCCCCCAAGATTCAAAGCCGACACCACCGAAAACTTTTCCATCTCCTGCTGCTGCTCCGCCTCCTCCGGCGACAGCGGCTCCGCCGTCAGCCCCGGACTCATCGCATTAATCTCCGCCGGCTGGTTCACGCTCATCCGCGTCGCCACCAGAAAGTTTCCATCACGGCTGATCTGAAGATCGGAGAATTCTCCATCGCTCGTCACAATCCGGATCGGCTCCTCCGGGTCGCCGTCAAACTGAAAACGCAGCACCAGCGTCCTGCCTGCATCGTTGCTGGCCAGGTACACCGCCTTCGAGTCCGGCCCCCCACACAAACTCATCCACCCAGCGGTCATACTTCGGCATCAACGCCAGAAGCACACCATCGCCCGGCACACTCACCGGCTTCACCAGCGCCTGCGCACTCGGGGCTCCGCTTCTCTCATCTCCCGAACCGCTGACGGGCTGACTCGCGGACTCACTGGCCTGCTGATTCGCCGCACCCGTCCGGTCATACAACATCAGCCGGAACCGGTCGCTCTCATACCCAGCCCGCGCCTGCGACCGGAACGCCAGATACCTCCCATCCGGCGAATAAGCCGGCGCATCATCGCTCCCCAGCGAGCTCGAAATCTTCACCGGCCTCGCCCCCGGCTCATCCAGCCGCAGCGTAAACACATCGTTGTTCGTGCTCGCCGCCGGATCGATATCGAGATTTGCCACAAAAGCAATCTCCGCAGAGTCAGGTGCCCACGCATACCCTATAGGGCCGCCCACAGTAAACGTCGGAGCCTCCGTATCCCCAATATCCTGCCGAGGCGTCAGGTCCCGCACCGCATTCCCATCCGTCGCCGACACCACCAGCACATGGCTCCGCTTCAACCCCACATAATGGTCCCAGTGCCGGTACAACAGGTGATCCCAAACCTGCGCCTTCACCGGACTCGCCGCCGCCTCCGCGTCCCTCCTTTTATCGCAGTTGTCCTCCTCCACCCACGAAGACCCCTCGCTGCACTCCGGGTACACCCGCGACGTAAACAGAATCCGCTTCGAATCCGGCGACCACACCGCTCCATCAGCCTCCGTGCTCACGTTCGTCAGGCGCGTCGGCGACCCCCACCGTCCCCCCGCTCTCATTCCAGTCCGCAAGAAAGATCTGCGACAGGCCCGTCTTGCTATCCGTCGCCACAAACAGCACATGCCGCCCGTCCGGCGAAAACCTCCCGCCCGACTCCCCTTCTTTCCAGAACGTAACCTGCCGCTCCCCGCCCTCCCTGATCGGCGCCCATCGGCGCCACCCACAGATGGTTCACCTTCGAGTTCTTCTCCAGGTCCACATCCGTCACCGAAAACATCACCCACCGCCCCGACGAAGATATCTGCGGATCGCTCACCCGCTTCATCCGTTGCAGGTCCGCAAAGGTCATCGGCCTCTTGCCGGCCAACCCATCCGAGCCAGGCGCACCACGGTCCTGGGCCACGCACAACCCAGACGCTCCGGCCGCCAGCGCCGCCACCAAAGCACCCGTCCGAAACCATAGCTTCTTCATCGGGCCAGTCTACCCCCGCAATCGCTCCGCAGAACCTTACGAGGCATCGTCTGTGGTTCTCCTTCACCCGGCAAAAATAGTTTTCAAAAAAGTGAAATTTTTAAAACCGCGAAAATCACCATACAAAACGCCACAACTTCACCACAAAAAACCATCCATTTACCACGTTCTACCAGCACAAAAACACGTGCAATATGCCATATCACCAAACACTTACGCCTTAACCACCACCCCGGCATTTTTTTCTGCAATCCAGCCCGCATAAACCAAACCTCCGCCAATCGCGTCTATTCTTGTAGCGTGCCCGGCGGCGCACTCAGCCGCCCCAATCGCATCTCTGGAGTCAATCCCAATGAAGCCGCTCCCTCACCTCCGCGTCTCCGCTGGCCTTCTTGCACTCGCCCTCCTTCCGCTATCGGCCGCCTTCGCCGCTGTCGCAAATCCGGACGCCGCCGCGCAGGAAGCCTCTGGCTTCGGCCCGCTCGACACCACCCCACCCACCGGCATCACCGTCGAAGAGATCATCAAGAAGTTCGGCGAGCGCGAGTCCACCTTCTCCAAAGCCCGCGAAAACTACACCTTCCGCCAGTCCGTCAAAGTCGACACCATCTCCGAAGACACCAACCGCGTCGATGGCGAGTACCAGCAGATCACCGACATCACCTTCAACAACGACGGCAAGCGCGAAGAGCACGTCGTCTTCGCCCCCCAAAACACCCTCGAGCGCGTCCTCATGACCCCCGCCGACTTCGACGAGATCGAACAACCGCCTGCCCTTCATCCTCACCACCGAAGATCAACCCAAATACATCATCGACTACCTCGGCCGCCAGCGCGTCGACGACCTCGACACCTACGTCTTCGCCGTCGCCCCCAAAACCCTCGAAAAAAAGCAGCACTACTTTCAGGGAAAGGTCTGGGTCGACCAGCAGGACCTGCAGATCGTCCTCATCAACGGTAAAACCGTCCCCCAGGACACCCGCCAGGGGCACGAAGACCTTCAACCACCCTTCACTACCTACTACGAGCAGGTCGATGGAAAATACTGGTTCCCCACCTACACCAAGGCCGAGGGCAATCTGCACTTCTCAGCGTCCAACGGCGCTCTCTCTCAGGACGTCCACACAACGTAGTCAAATTCACCGACTATAAGCAGTACCACACCTCCGCGCGCATCATCTACAACGGCCAGGACATCACCGACACCAAAGCCCCCGACGACAAAAACAAAACACCGCCCGCATCCACGCCACCACCCAAGTAAATTGTCGTGGGCACTCTTGGGATTAGCGTAGGGCTTTAGCCCTACGAAAAAGTCAGCCAGCTAAAAGGGGCTTCAGCCCCGGCCTTTCTTTTTTGCGAAGCGCCCCAATCCTCAATTCGTCGCGCAATGCGCATCCGGATCAGCATGCTGCTGCGTCATCCACCGATCCATCAGTGTCCCCGCACACCGCGCCCCACACAAATGCTTCACATTCGCCGAATGCGCATGGGTACTCTGCCACCGCGTCAACTTAATCAACGGCTGATCCTCCTCGGGCCTCTCCCCTTGGAAGCAATCCACCCACGCCAGCCACCAATCCCCACCCTCGCCCTTCTTATCTCCACAAACATCGCACTGATAACTCTCGATATAAGACATCGTCCTCTTTCTCCTGCCGCTGAAACTATCACATCCGGGCTTCGCTTTCCGTTACTTCGTTGCGCCCAGCGGAGCAGCCCCAGGCCCAATCCCATCCACAAACGGCTCGCCCCAGATATAGTGCCCAAACCAGTGCAGATTCTCTTCCATCACCGCTCTCTGTTCCTTCGGCTTGTCCACCGGATGCCCAAACCCGTGATACAGCACCATCTTCACTGGCACACCCTTGTCTTCGAGAGCCTGACGCAGCTCAAAGCTGTCCGGCACCGGCACTCTCTTGTCGCGATCGCCCTGCTGAATCAGCGTCGGCGTCTTCGCCTTCGCAATATAAGTAATCGGCGAAGTCTTCTTATAAATCTCCGGATCATCCCAAGGCGTCGCCTTCAGATACTGAGGCGTCGCCTTCAGATAACTGCTGCGTAAACGGAGTGATATCGGGTATTCACGTAATAAGTCATCCAGTCCGAGATCCCCGCACCAACCGACACCCGCCTTGAACCGATCACTTGAAGCCGTGATGAAAGCCGAGATGTACCCTCCCTCACTCCACCCCATCGACCCCACGCGATCCTTATCCACAAATCCCTGAGCGATCAAACAATCCACGCCCGAGATCACATCCGCATAATCCCCCACACCCAGATTCCGCACATTCAGCGCCCTGAACTTCGCCCCATATCCAGCCGACCCGCGATAGTTCGGCCGCAGCACCAGCGCACCCTTCGCAACAAACTGCTCAATCGGGTAATACCTGTCCCACCCGATCACTGGCTGATCGACACCAGTAGGCCCGCCATGAATCACCACCAGCAGCGGATACTTTTTCTTCGCATCGAAGTCCACCGGCTTGATCAACACTCCCTCAATCGTCGTGCCGTCACCGGACTTCCATTGAATCACCTCGCGCTTCGCCAGCGTGAACTGTTTCATCTTTTCCCCAAGATGCGTCACCTGAATCGCCGCCGCTGATCCACTCGTCGGCGCAACATAAATCTCCGCACGCCCATTCGGCAGAGCACCGCGATAAGCCACCTGGCTGAAGTCCTTCGAGAAAGAAAATCCCTGCGCCAACCACGTCATCCGGATGCGTCACCTGCGTCACTACGCCGCTCGCCACATCCAGTCTGTACAAATGTTGCCGCAGTCTTCTTCGACGCACTGAAGTAAATCCCTCCATCGCTCCACTGAATCAGTCGCGCGTCTTCATCAAAATCCCCGCTAACCACCTTTGGAGTCCCACCAGTCGCTGCAACCACCGCAATCTTCTGGTTCGAGTAGAAGAAATTCTTCGCTCCATCCGCTGTCACAAATGCCACCTGTGTCCCATCCGGCGAGAACTGCGGATTCGTATTCGGCCCCGGCGTCGTCACCAGCTTCGTCACCTTCTTATCCGCAACCGAAACCACATAAATCGTCGTCGAGCCGTTATCGCGAAGCTCAGGGTCCTTCGACGCCGCAAACGCGATGCGCGTCCCGTCGGGCGACCACGAAAATCCCTGCACGTTAAACGCGCCCTCTGTAATCCGCGTCGCCTCCGGAGCTTTATTCCCTGCAGGCAGCGACGCCACATCGATCGTCCAGAGATGCGTCATCCGCTCGTCCGAATACACCACCGTGTAATCGCCGTACTTCTCCTTGCGATCCTTCTCCGCCTTCGACTCCTCGTCCTTCGTCATAAACGCGATGTGCTTCGAATCCGGAGCCCACTCAAAGCCGTTCACCCCATCCTCCAGCTTCGTCACCTGCCGCGCATCGCCCCCCATCGGATCGATGACATAAAGCTGCGTCGTATCGGCCTTGGTCTCCGCAATCTGCCCGGGCCGGTCCGAGAGAAACGCAATCCACTTCCCATCCGGCGACCACTTTGCCCCCGAGCTCGACTTCGTCTGCGTAGTCAGCAGAATGCTCTTCCCCGCCCGGTCTGCAATCCAAAGATCACGCTCGAACGCATTTGTCTTCCAGTTCGTGCGCGTCACGTCATACACAACGTGCTGCCCATCCGGCGACACCGCCAACCCGCCAATCTGCGAAGCCTCCAGCGCCTCATCGATCGTCACCGCATTGTTTGTCTGCGCGTGAGCTAAACTCACGTCCGCCAGCAACAAAACCGACAAAACACCGCAGACACAGCCGGTCCGGAACTTCCTCGAAAACTGAAAAGAAAGGGTCATACGCGACAGTGTCGCACACCCGCGACAACCATCCACTCAATTTTCTACGTCAGCTAAGCTGCGGGCTCAGCCTCGAAGTAGAGGGTACTTCCGCCACGCGGCATCCGCGCTCCCGATCATCCGCATAATATGCCTCGACGTGTGCAGCGAAAACGGCCGCGGCTCCCGCTGCAGCTTCATTTCGGTCAACTCGTGCAACATCTGGTTGCCCTTTCTTCGATTGCAGTCATGACAGCACGCCACAAGGTTCTCCCACGTCGAAAGCCCCGCCGCGCGACCGCGGAATCACATGGTCCAGCGTCAACTCTCCCGCAGTCAGTACCACACTGCAGTACTGGCACGAGTTCCTGTCCCGCAACAGAATATTCTTCCTGCTCAGCGCCCGCGTCTGGTGCGGAATCCGTCTGTACTCCAGCAGCCGGATCACGCTCGGCATCGCCACCTGCATCCGAGCCGCGTGCAGCATCGCGCCTTGCTCTCCTCCGTGCGCGCCACTCCCTTCAGCACCAGAACCAGCGCACGCCTCGCCCCGCAAATGTTGATCGGCTCATACGACGCATTCAGCACCAGCACCGGAGTCTGCATCGCCGGCTGCCGAAACACACCAACTCGCACATCCCGCTCCGAGACTACGCGGCCCGCCCCCATGCCCCGCATGCCGCCTTCCCGTTGAACCCCTGCTTCCGAATCTTCCCCGATTGCATCTCGCCAAACCTCCGATTCCCCTTGCGTTAGCACTGCCCTCGAAATGTCCCTCAATTTCAACTCATCGCTATCCCGCATCCCAAACCGCCGCCGTAGCAGCAGCCGCATTCCACAATGTCACCGTCTCAAACCTGCGCCCGCGATACAGTAGCGACCCATACCTTCGTCGCTCCCACTCTCAACAAGGCCTGCGAGCAAGCCCGAGCCGTCGCTCCAGTCGTATAAATATCGTCCACCAGCAGAACCTCGCGCCCCACCACCGCCGCCGGGTCCACTACCTCGAATGCGCCCCGCAGATTCAGCCGCCGCTGCCGCGAACTCAGCCCAAACTGGCTCTCCGTATCCTTCACTCGCCGCATCGCGCCATGCGCAGCGCGAAGCCTCCACTCCGGGCTGCTCCTCTTCAACTCCACCAGTGCAGCATCCGCAATCAGAACCGCCTGGTTATACCCGCGCCGCCGCTCCTTCGCCGGAAACAGCGGTACCCCAACCACCACCAGATCCTTCGCCGCCTCACCCTCCAGCATCTCAATCGCCCGAGCCAGCATTCCTCCCAGCGGCCCCGCCAGAGCAGCCATGCGCTCATACTTCAGCAACTGCACCATCTCTCGCAGCTCATCCTCATACGCTGCATACGCAACCGCCCGCTCAAACTCCGGCGGGGACATTCGGCACGACGAGCACAGCAATCCCTCCACCGGGAACTGTCCGCATACGCACGCCCTCCATATCCAGAGCCTCGCCACACCGCCGGCAGAGCGTCACCGTCTGCTCCCGCACCGCCTCAACGCAATCATCGCAAAACAGGAGACAGACCAGCCCTCAGCAGAGGTTCTCCACAAACCCTGCAATCACCCGGACAAAATGTCGTAATGAAATCGTCCACCGCCGCCCGGACCACCCGTCCCGGCTCCCCTAACCAACGTACTGCCGCATGTTGCCTCGCCACCCTCCTCCCAGGCGGCGCACCGGATTCCCTCCCGGCGACAACTTCGAGCGCATTGTCCTTCCAGCGTTGGCTGAAGACTCACCTCACTCGCTGGCGCTCCAGGTCGGTCGGACCGCGCCATGGCTGCAGTATAAGCCCTCTAGCCCAACTTCGGTCAACAATTACGCACCAAACCAGGTGCTCCTGTGCTACACCTTGAAGATGCTCAAGGCTGCAACATGGTGCGCTAAGTGCCTCTTTCTATACTTCCTAGTCGCCATCCTGGCTATCCGTTACTCCTGGATCTTCACCACTCCTGTCTTTCAGATCGCCACCCGCATGCACTGGACCCAGCGCACGCAATTCATCTTTGTCCTCAGCTACTTCCTCCCCATCTTTGCCGCTGCGGGATTCCTCTTCGGCCTCATCCCCTTCGGCAAACTCGGCAAAGCCTTCACCGACCTCTACGACTCCTTCTTCGCCTCCTCCCGCCTCAAGCTCCCTGCCGAACCAGACGAAGCCAGATTTGCCCCACCCATCCTCTGGGCTTGGCTTCCCGTCACCCTCGCCTTTCTCGTCCGTTTCGCAACCTGGCAATCCCGCAACTCCAGCGTCCTTGATCCCCGCCTCTCCCCCGGACGCTTCGAGCGCTTCTTCGGCACCCTCTACGGACAAACCGCAGGCCTCCTCGACGCCAAGTGGGTCAGCGACCGCTTCCTCTACACCGGCCCCCATGCTCTTCCTCATGGCCGCCGCCATCGCCGCCCTGGCTCCGCTACCGCCTTACCAGCCGCCCCACAACACCTCAACCAATCCCTGAAGTCGAACCTTGAGATCTCCCTCTCTTCCTGACCTCGGTTAGCTCTCATGCCAAGACGCAGTGCAGGCCTGATCATGTTATCGCCGAGTCGGCAGACTCGAGGTCTTCCTCGTTCACCCAGGCGGCCCTTTTTTTTGCGAAAAAGGACCAGGGAGCATGGACCATCCCGAAAGGCGAATACCTGAAAGACGAACCACCCCTGGAAGCTGCAAAGCGTGAATTCCAGGAAGAAACAGGGTTTCCCGCATTGAATCCCTTCCTCGAGCTAGGCTCGATCACGCAAAAAAGGCGGAAAGATCGTCACCGCATGGGCCTTCGAGGGCAACTGCGATCCCGCGAAGATGGTCAGCAATCTCTGTGAAGTGGAGTGGCCCCCTCGATCCGGCCGCATGATCGAAATTCCTGAAGCCGATCGTGGCGCATGGTTCTCCCTCGACGAAGCCAAGGAGCGCATCAAGTCCACCCAGATCCCCCTCCTCGATCGCCTCTCAGCAGCATTGGGGAAAGAATCTGTTTAGATTTAGCCGTGATGCCGAAGCAGTCGAGCTAAACTCAAGGCGAAAGAGACAGGAGAACCTCACATGGTCCCCGAAGCGTCGTCACGCGAAATCTCTCGCCGTCAGTTTCTTACCACCGGAAGTTTAGCGGCCGCCGCAGCCTGCCTTCCACGCAACCTGTTCGCCCAAATCGTCGGAGGCGCCTTCAAGGAAGCCGCAACCGCAAAGGTCACCGTTCAAAACCTCCGCCGCAACATCAGTGTCCTCCTGGGCGCTGGTGGAAACATCGCCGTCCTGACCGGCCCCTGACGGAAAGTTGCTCATCGATGCCGAGATCGTCACCGCCCGTCCAAACGTCGAAAAAGCCCTCGCCAGCATCAACGCCGATCCCATCAAACAACTCATCAACAACCCACTGGCACTTCGACCACACCGGCGGCAACGAGTGGGTCCATCAGGCCGGAGCCAGCATCCTCGCCCACGAGAACACCCCGCGTACATCTCTCCAAACCCACCCGCGTCGAAGGCAACTGGCAAGTTACACCTTCCCAGCCGCACCCGCCGGAGCGCTCCCCTCCACCGTCTTCAAAGACGAACACACTCTCCACGCCAACAACACCACACTCAAGCTGAAGCACTACCAACCCGCCCACACCGACTCCGACATCTCCGTCTATTTTGCCGAGGCCGACATTCTCCACACCGCAGACACCTTCTGGAACCGCGACTACCCCTTCATCGACTACGGCACCGGAGGCAGCATCGACGGCCAGATACGAGCCGCGGAAGCCAACATCGCGGCAGTAACCAACAACACGATCGTCATTCCCGGCCACGGAGCTGTCGGCAACAAAGCCGACCTCATTCTCTTCCGCGACGTATTAGTCGAGATCCGCGACAAAGTCGCCCGCCCCTTAAAAAAACAAGGCAAGCCACTCCCCGAAATCATCGCAGCCAAACCCGGCGCACGCTACGACGCCGAATGGGGCAACCTCTTCCAAAACCCGGCCGACTTTGTCGCGCTCGTCTATCAAGGCGTCCTAAGCATTCCTATCCCGCATCTTTCGCCCTTACTTCTCGCCCGTCCTGCGCAACGGAAATCACTTCCCCCAATTCTGAGTTGGAACAAGCGGCCTTCCATCAGGTTTGACCTGAAGGAGCACATCTGGCTTGATGGAGAATTGTCCTGCAAAGGGGTGGTCGTGTGATGCGATCAGTAGAATCGACGTAGCGAATCCTGTTGCAAAGATCGCTATGGCGATGGCAGCGGCCCCGGGATTGCGGCTGTGCACCAACGCAATGGCAACAGTCAGGAATAGAGCCTGCGCGAGCAAACAGCTCCACTTCATCCAATTGACGCTCGAGCGGCTGAAGATAATCCGATCCCGCCTGGCTTCCAGCGCATTTTCCAGTGTGGACACCAGCTCTTTCTGCGCGATGATCTGCCCGGAATTTTTCGGCTCCAGGGTAATCGCAAATTGAAGAGCTTCGGACAGGGCCGGAGAAGTAAGGTGAACTGTGGCAGATTGATCCGCCATACGCGGCCACTCTTGAGAGATAGCATCGTCGATGTGACGTTGGATCAACTCCCGCAAAATGTGCTTCGACTCCGCTCGGAAATGCGGGGCGCGAGTAACATGACGGCGCGGAGCGAGCTAGCCTCCTTGTCGACCGCTATCCTTGCACGGTCTGCATCGCCCCACACCTGAGCAGCGATAAAGGCGACGAGAAGTCCGAAGATGACACCCAACGGTGACAACATGCCGGGAGAAACTCCACGGAATGCCGCGCCAACCCTTCCCTTGTTGAGCGAGGTAACCACAAGAAAGACGGACGCCGCCACAAAATAGGAGACGCCGAAAACGACCACCGTCATCCATACGATCGGCAGATTATGCAACCAGCTACTCACAGGTCCCCCCAAAAAATCTTAATAATCCAAGACTACTGGTCATCGTGCTCATAGTAGGGGAATTGGGTTGCAAGATATATAGGGACTACTACATGGATCGCGTGTGATAGTACACACAGCCGGTGCCGAGCCATACAGATGTGCAACTGCAATGATTCATCCCCCGTTCCATAGCCAAACCCCTACCTTCCCGCTGATACACTCCATCGAAGCCGAAAACATCGAGCCCAAGAAAAAGAGCTACCAATGCCCCGTTCGACTTTCCTTTGGTTATTGAAATGCCTCGGCCTCTGCCTGCTCGGAATCTTTCTGCTAGGCTTCATCGGCAGCTCAATGACTCCTTTGATTAAGTGGGCCATCTATCACAACGATCCAACCTCGTTCCTGGCCAAGAGCTTTGGATCGCGCTTCCCATCTCCCGCTTTGTGTTCTTTATGGATTGGCATTGGGCCTAATCCCATTGCATCGGATCGTTGAAGTGTTCCAATCATGGTGGGGCATTATCGCGGCGAGGACTCACCCTAGGATTCAAGACGAACTGGATTGGAAGCGTCCCATCCTATGGGCTTGGATTCCGGTCGGGTCGCTCTTTCTCTTCCGATTTCTCCTCTGGCAGCCCTTCGATCACAGCGTCCTGACATCCGCATCTTCGGGAAGATTCGATTATTTTTTCTCGCCTCCCAATTTTGCCACTCTCACGCCAGCGTGGATGTTCGATCGCTTTGTCCTCACCGGCCCAACCCTCTTCCTCCTCGCCTACCCAATCGGCGTCTGGATCCGCCACCAGTTGCCCTCACTCTCAGACCCAGACCCCTCTGCCACCGAATCCGCTCCGCTGATACACTCCATCGAAGCCGAAAACATCGAGCCTAACCAAGCGGGAGCAGCATCACCATGGCAACAACCACACCACCCAAGCCCATCTTCAAACCCTTCGTCCCCGCCACCGAAACCCGCCCCGAGCTCACCGCCCGAGCCCTCATCCTCGGAGCCCTCTTCGGCGTCCTCTTCGGAGCCGTCACCGTCTACGTAGGCCTCCGCGCGGGCCTTACCGTAGCAGCCTCCATCCCCATCTCCGTCCTCTCCATCTCCATCCTCCGAGCCTTCGGCAAAGCCAGCATCCTCGAGAACAACATCGTCCAGTCCACCGGAAACGCCGGCCAGTCCATCGCCTCCGGAGTCATCTTCACCCTTCCAGCCCTTATCTTTTTAGGATTCGATCTGGAAGCATCGAGAATCTTCGCCCTCGCCCTCTTCGGTGGCTGGCTAGGCGTCCTTTTCATGATTCCCCTCCGTCGCCAGCTCATCGTCGAAGAGCACGGCACTCTCGTCTACCCCGAAGGCACCGCCTGCGCCGATGTCCTCATGGCTGGCGAGCGTGGCGGCTCCTTCGCCTCCCGCGTCTTCCTCGGCCTAGGCCTCGGCGGCCTCTACACCCTCTTCCAGAACGACAATCTCTTTTCCCTCTGGCCCTCCCAGCCCGACTACCAGCCCGACCTCGGCCCCCAGCACCTCCTCAAAGGCGCCGCCATCCGCGCCGACTGCACTCCCGAATATCTCGGCGTCGGCTACATCATCGGCATCCGCGTCGCCGCCATCATGCTCGCAGGCGGAGTCTTCTCCTGGCTCGTCCTGATGCCCGCCATCTACTTCTTCGGCTCGCACCTCTCCGCTCCGCTCTATCCCGGCACCGTCCTCATTACCCAGATGTCCCCTTCTGATCTCTGGCGCACCTATGTCCGTCCCATGGGAGCAGGCGCAGTCGCCGCCGCCGGACTCATCACCCTCCTCCGAACCCTCCCCCACCATCGTCGGAGCCCTCACCCAGGGCTTCAAAAAAGCGGGCACCGGCAAATCTGCCGCAACCCAACCCTCGCGAATAGAGCACGACCTTCCGCCGTCAGTAGTCTTCGGCGGCTCGCTCCTCCTCATCGTGCTGATGGTTCTCTTCCTCGAGTTCAAACCAATCCCCGGCGCTCAGGTCGGCCTCCTTGCCAACATCGCCGCCGCCCTGCTCGTCGTCGTCTTCGGCTTCCTCTTCGTCACCGTCAGCGCTCGTATCGTCGGCATCGTCGGCAGCTCCGCATCACCCGTCTCCGGCATGACCATCGCCACCCTCATGGCCACCGCCGCTATCTTCCTCGTCAAAGGCTGGACCGCCCCCGCCTTCGGAGCCCTCGCCATCACCATCGGCGGAGTCGTCTGTATCGCCGCCTCCAACGCAGGCGACACCTCACAGGACCTCAAAACCGGCTACCTCATCGGAGCAACCCCATGGAAGCAACAGATCGCCATTATGATCGGCGTCATCGTCTCCATCTTCTCCATCGGAGCCACGCTCAACGCGATGAATAAAGGCCTTGAGACCTTCCAGCGCCTCCCCAAACCCATCGCCTTCTCCCTCAGCCATCTCCCCGATGGCGTTCAGAACAACGGCAACTTCGCCAGCAGCGACCGCATCACCCTCACCTCACACAACGCCGACAATCACGCCAAAGAAGAGATCAGTAAACGCAAAGCAATACATCCTGCTAAACGCCATTGGCTCCACCACTCTCGATGACGGCAAGTACCTCTACAACCCAGCCACCGGCGAAATCGAAATCCAGTGGATCCAGGGCATCGGAAGCGAAAAAGCTGCAGCCCCGCAAGGCCGTCTCATGGCCACCGTCATTAACGGAATCCTCAGCCGCAAACTTCCGTGGACCCTCGTCCTGCTTGGCGTCGCCGTTGTCATCGTCGTTGAGCTCCTCGGCATCCGCTCCCTCACCTTCGCGGTCGGCGCTTATCTCAGCATCGCGACAACCTTGGCCATCTTCGTAGGGGGGAGTCATGCGCTGGATGGTCGACCGCGCTTTGGAAAAACATCGTCTCGCGAACGCCATCCCCGGCGACGAGCTGGCCTCCGAAGAGATCTCACCGGGAAGCCTCTACGCCTCGGGCCTCATCGCCGCGGGTGGCATCGTCGGGCTCCTCGGTGTCTGCATCAAGCTCTACGAAGCCGCCACCGACCGCTCCATCCCGCGCTTCAGCGAACACAACCCGCTCCACCACGACCTCGTCAGCGTCGTAATGTTTGGCTTGCTTGCTTTCAGTCTTTACTATTTCGCTCGGAAGCCGCTGAAGAGTTAGACCGGATTGGCGAAAAAAGTTCCGGGTGGTGGAAGGTGCATTTTTACAGGGGGGGTTTTGAGTTTTTGTGTGTTTTTTGGATGGTAAATCGTGGTGAAGTTGTGGTGATTTGCTGGTAAAACGTGGTGAATTGGCGGTCACTTTTCAACGCCGAAAAAATGTCACTTGCCGGAAACTTATTTTTGGATTTTCCCAATTTGGGAATTGGGCGGCGGGTTGCATAAAAATTGAGTGGGGGTTGAAACGCGGATGCCTGAATGTCTGCGCCTCTCTTCCGCGACACGTTAGAATCGCTGTAATCTTATGAACCATGTGCTGATTGCCTTTCAGGCCGATGAAGAGAGGACCGAGCAGATGGCGCTTGCCGTGGGGGTCGGAGCAGTCGAGGGCGAAGCGCTTATTCGCTTGCGGCGTTTGGCTGCGCCGGGAACTGCTGAGCTTGCGCATAGGGGCTATGGGAAGTTGCAGGAGGCGGATCTCGTGTGGGGCGAGCACGATTGTGGTGGGGTTGGAGTCGCCGTTTTGGAATGCCGGCGATCTGGAGCAGCTGCTTTCGCTGCTCGGTTCGGCTGATTCGGGTGAATTGGCTGGAAGGCATGCCTGGACGTTTGGCCTGGAGGGACTGTTTCAGGGTCTGACAGAGGCGCAGATTTTCGTGGAGTCGTTGCTAGAAACTGCCGGGTTGGTTATCTGGCCGTCGAAGGCGATGCAAGTCACCACTGGGACCGACCCGATAGAGCAAATGAAAGAGGCTGGGCGGATTTCGGCGAAGCTGAACCGGCCGGAGTAAGGTTCGGGGTTGGCAGGCAGGTTGTCCCTTGGGCCATATTGAGGTCGCAATAGCCAGCCGATCAAATGCAGGGAGCCTTCCCTTCGGCTGAATAAGGGTCAGGATGCGGGTAATCCCAGGACTGAAGATTGACTGGACCCCACGAGCGCAAAACGTAAATCATTGAATTCGTTATCCTTGTCAGTTTTTGAATCTTATCTCGATAACGAGATATCTTATGTCGTAGGAGTCAGGAGGTGCGAGATGACGGTTGAAGCAAAGAAAGTCTCGGCAGCCCGGCTCTGGTTGGTTATGGCGCGGGCTTATGGGTCGATGGTGGATTACATCGAACACTCGCTCACGTCGCAAGGGCTTGGAATCAGTGATTTTATGGTTCTCGAGGTTTTGCTGCACAAGGGAGCGCTGACGATCTCGGCAATTGGCGAGAAGGTTCTGCTGGCAAGTGCATCGATGACCTCGGCGATCGACCGGCTGGAGAAACGCGGGCTGGTTGCGCGACGAAGCTGTGCCTCAGACCGACGCGTGCGGTATGTAGACCTGACGAATTGCGGCAAGAAGTTTATTGAAGAGATTTTTGCGCGGCATGAGATTGACCTGGAGAGGGCCATTGCACCACTGAGTGATGAAGAACGAAACATTCTTTACGAAGGACTGAAGAAGATAGGGCATGCGGCGAAGACTGCAGCCGTGGAACAGATCAAGGAAACAACGCGGGACGCTTCGGCCTGAGCGCTCGGTTTGAAGCAAGGAGAAACTATGCTTACAGTACGGAAGAGCAATGACAGGGGCCATGCCGACCACGGGTGGCTGGACTCGCACCATACATTTTCGTTTGCCAACTATCACGACCCGGCGCACATGGGCTATCGCTCGCTGCGCGTGATCAACGAGGACCGAGTGGCACAGGGACGCGGGTTTGGCGCGCATGCTCACCGCGACATGGAGATTCTGAGCTACGTCCTGAAGGGCAAACTAGCCCACAAGGACAGCATGGGGCACGTTGAGGTGCTGGGACCGAATGAGATCCAGAAGATGTCCGCCGGAAGCGGTGTGGTGCACAGCGAGTTCAACGGATCGGAGGCGGAACCGGTACACTTCTTCCAAATCTGGATTGAACCCAAGAGCCGGGGCACAACACCGAGCTATGAGCAGTTGAAGTTCGACTCAGCTGAGAAACTGGACCAGTTCAAGGTGCTGGCTTCACAAGAGAAGGTTGCCGGAGCAGCGACGATCAACCAGGGACGCCAAGGTCTCGGTTGCGGAGCTAACGCCAGGCAAACAATTGACGTATCCGCTGGGCGCGAAACGGCATGCCTGGCTGCATGTGGTTGACGGCGATGTGACTGTGAACGGCAAGGAGTTGCACACGGGAGATGCAGTGGCCGCTGACCAGGAGGAGAAGCTGGACGTCGTAGCGCAGGGCAAAGGCAATAGCGAGATACTGCTGTTCGACCTCGCCTGAGCTCCGCGACAGAGCTTGCAATACAATTGGCCCCCGGATAAACAAGTAACCGTGACCGGCACAAATATTTTTCTTGCGCCGGTCATACTTCAACCAGAGATTTTCACTAAAACGCTTTCCAAGGAGACCACCCGATGAACCGTCGCATATTCACTGCAACCCTCGCAGCCCTGCTCCTGACCGGTGCCAGCGCGCTCGCGCAACCCTCCACCTGGACCATTGACAAGAACCATTCGCAGGTTAACTTTGCCATCACCCATTTGGGAGTCAGCACGGTGCGCGGCTCGATCAGCGGCGTGACCGGCACCGTGGTGTGGGATGACAAGGACCCAAGCAAATCAAGCGTCGAGGCCACGATTGACGCGACTACAGTTTCGACCAATAACGACGCACGCGACAAGCACCTGAAGTCTCCGGACTTTTTCAACGTCGCACAGTATCCGACGCTGACCTTCAAGTCGGACCTCGGTGAGCGGGACAGCGGGCAAGCTGACGGTGACGGGCGACTTGACGCTGGCGGGCGTGACGAAGAGCATCACGCTGGCAGTCGACGGCCCGACGGCGCCTATAAAAGGCCAGGGCGGCAAACTGATTACGGGCTTTTCGGCTACCGGAACGCTGAAGCGCAGCGACTTCAACTTCGGGTCGAAGTTTGGAGCCGCAATGCTAGGGGACGATGTGAAGTTCACGATCGACGCCGAAGCGGGCAAGTAATCACAGGAAAGAAAATCGAAGGCCATGCCCGTTGCGGACATTCCGCACGGGCATGGCTTTTTTGTGGCTCGTGCTGCCGGCCGGGTGCTGCCAGCGCTGCTGATACGGTGGTTTCAGGTGTTTTTTTCGGGGAAATGCCTGTAAAACGTGAGGCATCCGAAGAACAAACCTTCCGATGCCGGGAAATGTCTTACCCTATAGAGTAAGCACCCAAGCAGAAAGAGGTTCGACCGTATGTGGATCGTCAAAGTAGCGCTAAGTCGACCCTACACGTTCATCGTGCTGGCGATCCTGATTTTGATTGGCGCCCCGGTGGTGATTTCGCGCACCCCGACAGACATCTTTCCGAGCATCGATATCCCTGTCATCTCGATTGCGTGGCAGTATACGGGGCTGAATCCGGAAGAGCTCGAAGGACGATTGACGACTCCGTATGAGAAGGTGCTGACGACACTGGTCGACAACATCGAGCACACGGAGTCGATGACAATCGCCGGGCAGGCGATCATCAAGGTTTACCTGCAACCGGGGGCGAGCCTGGATACGGCCAATGCCCAGGTGTCATCCGCGTCGCAGTTCATCGTGAGGAGTCTTCCACCCGGTATTCTGCCTCCGCAGATCATCGACCTTCAGCGCGTCGACGGTTCCTATTGTGCAGCTGGGCCTCTCAGGGAGAGGGCTTTCCGAGCAGCAAACTGAACGACATGGGCCTGAACTTCATCCGGCCTCAGCTGGGTAACAATTCCGGGAGCCGTGGTTCCTAACGTTTACGGCGGCAAACAGCGATCCATCATGATCTTTATGGATCCGAAACTGCTGCAGGCGAAGGGGCTTTCGCCCGTCGATGTGTTGAATGCGATGAACGCCCAGAATATCGTGCTGCCGGGAGGCACCGCAAAGATCGGGACGGATGAGTACGACATTCACATCAACTCGTCGCCGATTACGCTGACGGGCATCGCCGACCTGCCACTACGCCAGGTCAACGGCACGACGATCTACATGCACGACGTTGCAACGGTGAGCGACGGCAGTATTCCGCAGACGAACATTGTGCATCAGGGACGGGGCACCGCGGCGTGATGCTGGTCGTGCTCAAGTCGGGCAACGCCTCGACGCTTTCAGTCGTGAGCGGCGTTCGCAAGCTCCTTCCACGAATTAAGTCGACACTCACGCCTGAACCTCAGATCAAATTGATCGGGGATCAATCTGTTTTTGTGCGCGCGTCCATTGTTGGGGTCGTGCGCGAGGCGATCATCGCCGCTGTGCTTACCGGCCTGATGATTCTGCTGTTTCTGGGAAGCTGGCGGAGCACGATTATTATCGCTGTTTCCATTCCGCTATCGATCCTAACGTCGATCATTGTGCTGGGGCTTATTGGGCAGACGATCAACATCATGACGCTCGGCGGACTTGCGCTGGCGGTCGGCATCCTGGTCGATGACGCGACGGTTGAGATTGAAAAACGTCAATCGTAACCTGGAAGAGGGAAAGCCGTTGCTGCAGGCGATTCTTGATGGCGCGCAGCAGATCGCGGTGCCGGCGCTAGTTTCGACGCTGTGCATCTGCATCGTCTTCCTGCCGATGTTCTTCCTTTCAGGGGTTTCGCGGTATCTTTTTGTGCCGCTCGCGGAGGCCGTGGTCTTCGCGATGCTCGCGTCTTATATTCTGTCGCGAACTCTTGTGCCTACGCTGGCGATGTTTCTGCTGAAGCCGCATGACGCACACGCAGTTCCATCTTCGAATCCGTTTGCGCGCTTTCAACGGCGGTTCGAGCATTACTTCGAGAGGGTTCGGGCAGCATACGAGAGACTTCTTGAGCATCTGGTATCGATCAGGGCAGTCTTCATTCGGTTTTTATGGCGGCGTGCCTCTGTTGCTTCCTGCTGGTGCCGTTCCTGGGTAGAAATTTCTTCCCGAGCAGCGACACGGGATCGTTCATCCTACATGTCCGTGCCAAGAGCGGAACTCGCATCGAAGAGACTGCCAAGCTATGCGATCTTGTGGAGCAAAACATCCGCAAGACCGTTGCGCCGGGTGAGGTCGACAACATCCTCGATAACATTGGCCTGCCTTACAGCACGTTGAACACACAACATGCAACGTCTGGTGTGATCGGCGCGGGGTGATGCCGATATTCTTGTGTCTCTCAAACACGAGCACCGCCCGACCGCAGAGTACATTGCCGCCTTGCGCCAAAAACCTGCCGCGCGATTTCCCCGGCGTTACGTTCTACTTTTTGCCATCAGATATCGTGACGCAGATTTTGAACTTCGGACTGCCTGCGCCCATCGACGTGCAATTTGAGGGCTCCGATCTTGTCGGATCCCGCAAGATCGCCAATAACGTCCTCGAGCAGATGCGGCATGTGCCCGCCTAGTCGATCTTCGTATTCAGCAGCCGGACGATTATCCCGTGCTTACGGTCGATGTGGATCGCACGAAGGCCGCGCAAGGCGGCTACGCGCTGCGTGACGTCGGCGGCAGCCTGCAGAACCTTCTAAGCGGCAGCTCGCAGCTTTCCCCGCTGTTCTTCCTCAACTACAAAAACGGCGTTGCCTACAACATTGTGGCCCAGGCGCCGCAATATGATATTCAGTCGATGAACGACCTGCAGAACGTGCCACTCTCTTCGCCGACCGCCAGGCAACCGGAGATTCTTGCGGACGTAGCAAACATCAGCCGAAGCAGTGAGATGCAGGTGGTCAATCACTACAACATTCGGCGAGTGCTTGATATTTATGGAGCAGTGCAAGGCCGCGACCTCGGAGCTGTCAGTAAGGCGATCAACAAGATCATCGCCGACAGCGAGAAGACGATTCCGCGCGGAACCTTCGTGCGAGTTCGTGGGCAGATTGAGACAATGCAGGCCTCCTACGTTGGCCTGATCGCGGGTCTTGCGTTTTCGATTGTTCTTGTTTACCTGCTGGTAGTGGTTAACTTCCAGTCGTGGCTCGATCCCTTCATCATCATCACGGCACTCCCCGCCGCTCTTGCCGGCATTGTGCTGTTCCTCTTCACCACTCGGACCACTTTGAGCGTGCCTGCGCTGATGGGCGCGATTATGTGCATGGGCGTAGCGACGGCGAACAGCATCCTGGTCGTCTCCTTCGCGAAGGAACGCCTGACGCACCATGGCGATGCTGTCCTGGCAGCCGTGGAAGCCGGCGCCACACGATTCCGCCCTGTCTGCATGACCGCACTAGCGATGATTATCGGCATGGTGCCGATGGCGCTGGGCGCTGGCGAAGGGGGAGAGCAGAATGCTCCGCTAGGACGCGCGGTAATTGGGGGTTTGCTCCTGGCTACCGTAGCCACGCTGATCTTCGTTCCAGCCGTTTTCAGTCTTCTGCATGGACGGCGCAAGACGACGCAACCCATAGATGAGCCAGCTGAACGCCACATTACCGCCGGAGCATGAGAGAAACTAAGATATGACTATCGAACGAGCGACCTTCAGCGCGACAAAATCAGAGATGGATCCGGCACGACTTGCGCCGACGAACGATTATCCGGTCGAAGAAGTCCCTCCCATGCCTGCCCGGCCGGGCCTGACGGGCGGCACCTGGATCGGACTCATGGTAGTGGCTCTGGTTATAGCCGCGGTTGTGGTTTTCGGCATTAGCGCGCGGCACAACAGCGAGAACAAACTGGAAAAAGACACCGCAGTTGCGGCGATTTCTTCTGTGAATGTAGTCTATCCGGCAGCTTCGACAGTGTCGTCGGAGATTTCATTGCCCGGTAACACGCAGGCCTATATGGATGCGCCCATCTACTCACGAACAAGCGGCTACCTGAAGGACTGGTACTTCGACATCGGCGCGCATGTTCGCAAGGGGCAACTGATGGCGGTGATCGAAACGCCGGAGTTGGACCAGCAGTTACAGGTTGCGCAGGCGGATCTGAAGAGCGCTCAGGCCAATCTGGATCTGGCCAATACGACCTCGACCCGCTACCAGAATCTGCTGAAGACCAACTCCGTCTCGAAGCAGGAGACAGATGTGGCTGTGAGCGACGCTGCTGCCAAGAAGGCCGCCGTAGATGCGGCTCTGGCGAATGTCCGCCGGCTGGAACAGCTGCAATCGTTCGAGAAGGTTTATGCACCGTTTGACGGGATCGTGACGGCGCGCAACACGGATATTGGAAGGCTGATCTCAGCGGGTCAGAACACCATGCCGCAGGAGCTGTTTCATCTCGCAGCGATCGGGAAGCTGCGAGTTTACGTTGCAGTGCCCGAGGCATACTCCTCTGCTGTCAAAGACAGCGACAAAGCGACGCTGACGCTCGATGAGTTTCCCGGCAGGGTCTTTGAGGGCAAGATCGCGCGCAACTCCAATGCGATCGATCAAGCCACACGCACTCTCAACGTAGAGGTCGATGTTGACAACCCGAAGGGTGAGCTGCTTCCCGGCGCGTATGTCTTCGTCCACTTCAAGGTGCCGGAGCACGCGACGGGACTCATGCTTCCATCGAATACACTGCTGTTCCGCAGCGAAGGCCTGCGCGTTGGCGTGGTGCGCAACGGGCATGTGCAACTGGTCCCAGTCAAGATCAGCAAAGACGCGGGAGCGACAGTCGAGATTGCGTCAGGCCTGACGCCAAACGATCCTGTCATTCTCGACCCATCTGATTCCCTTGCCAGCGGCCAGGAGGTACAGATCGCGAGCCGCGCCAACCAGCCCGGAGGGCAGACCAAGGCGGGCAAGCAATGAAGTTTTATTCCGCGCTGGGCGCCAGCGTTGCCACCCTGCTGATGAGTGGCTGCATGGTCGGACCGAAGTATGTCAAACCGAACGTGCCTGTTGCACCTGCATACAAGGAAGCTACCCCTGAGATGTATAAGGAGAGCTCGGACTGGCGCGTCGCTCAACCTGCGGATGCAACCCAGCGAGGAGAGTGGTGGAGGATCTTCGGCGATGAACAGTTGAATGGGCTCGAACCGCTGGTCGCAGCGAATAATCAGGACCTGAAGGCCGCCGACGCACGCTTCCGCGAGGCCCGCGCGTTGATTCGGTTTACTCACGCTTCGCTGTATCCGACAATCGGAACCACGCCGTTCGCTGGTGGCGTGCGCGAGTCTAGCTACAGGCCCTACTTCAATACAAACAGCTCGCTTGGCAAAGGCGTAGGGGACATCCAACTCCCCATTGACCTCAACTACGAGATCGACGTCTGGGGCCGAGTCCGCCGCACCATCAGCGCCGCGCGGGAAGAGGCACAGGCCAGCGCAGGCGACAGGCAGACCGTAATGCTGAGCCTGCAGGCGGAGCTCGCGGTCGACTACTTCGAAGCTCGCAGCGCGGATGCGCAGGAGAAGCTGCTGAACGACACGGTAAAGAGCTACGAAGAGGCCTACCGGATCACGAATAATCGCTTTGAAGGCGGAGTCTCTCCAAAGTCCGACGTGGATCAGGCACAGACGCAGCTCGAAGCAGCACGGGTACAGGCGCGCGACATCACGTTGCAGCGCGCACAGTTCGAGCATGCGATTGCAGTGTTGCTGGGGCAGCCGCCCGCTACCTTCACGTTGGCGACCACGCCATTGTCCGCCCGGCCACCTGCTATCCCTCCCGGGCTCCCTTCGGAGCTGCTGGAGCGGCGGCCAGATATCGCCGCGGCTGAGCGTCGGGTGGCCGAGGCTAACGATCGCATCGGTATCGCGCGCGCGGCATTCTACCCAACCATTTCGTTAAGCGGCGCGGTTGGCGTGGAGGCGACCTCGTTCACCAATCTCTTCAACCCGGCCAGCATGTTGTGGTCCATAGGACCGACGCTGTCGCAGACGATCTTCGATGCGGGCCGACGCGCCGCCGTCTCCGAACAGGCTAACGCCAGCTACGATGAGACGGTTGCCAACTACCGCCAGACGACGCTCAACGCGTTCCAACAGGTCGAAGACAACCTCGTCGCGCTGCGGGTTCTGCAGCAGGAGGCTGAAAACCAGCATCAGGCCACGCTGGCAGCACAGTCGGCGGAGCAGATCTTCAATAACCGCTACGTTGGCGGCCTTGACACGTACCTGCAGGTGGTTACGGCGCAGACGACGGCGCTGGCAAATGAGCGAAACGACATCGACATCATGCGACGGCAGATGGATGCCAGTGTTCTGTTGATCAAAGCGCTTGGCGGCGGATGGAAGGTGAGCGATCTGCCGAAGCTTTAGCGACCCGACAACTGCAGCGGCAAGTAGAACGAAAACACCGAGCCCTGCGAGGGCTGGCTGGTCACCTCGATCGAGCCACCATGCGCTTCGACGATCGCCTTTACGATAGCGAGGCCCATGCCAGTGCCCTGCACTCGGTAGCGCTGACCCTGGCCGCGGTAAAACTTGTCGAAGATCATCATCCGCTCGAAGTCGTCGACACCAACGCCACGGTCGGCGACGCTTGTGACAAGCTGGCCATGCGCAGCTTCTGCGCTGATAAAGATGGGGCTTCCCTCTGCGGAGTACTTTGCCGCGTTTTCGAGCAGATGCTGCAGGACCTTCGCAATCCGCTCGAGATCCATCTGGACCAGAGGCAGGGTGTCGGGCAGACGCAGCTCTACGGGATGGGTTTTGAGAGGGCCCTGCAGCGCCTCCAGAGCGAGGTCGACGGCCTCGCGCATGGAGTGAAGCTGCAGATCGAGCTTGATGTCCTTCGCGTCGAGCTCCGCCATCTCCATCGCCTGGCCGACGAGCCGGTCGAGCCGTGCGGCCTCTTCTTCGATGACCTCCATCATCTCCGCGCTCTGCTCTTTATCGAGAAGTGGATCGGTTCTCAGGCTTGTAATCGCGGCGGTAATTGCGGTCAGCGGTGTTCGCAGCTCGTGAGCAACGGAATCGAGCAACGCGTTGCGCAACCGCTCGCTCTCGCGGGAAGCCTGAACGCGCGTGAGCGTCTCCACCGCGCCGGCACGCTCAATCGCGATTGCAGCAAGGCCGCATACCGCGTCGAGGGCCTCGGGCGATGTGCCGGAGCCCGTGATGCCGACGGCACCAATGGGACGAGTTCCAAGCAGAATAGGCACGAGCGTTACGTTGCGTTCTTCGTCGCGACGATGGTCGCGCGTAAACGCCGCGTCACGCAGCTCAGCGGCTGTAACGTCCATATAGTTCGGGCTGGAGCGGTAGACGCGGTCCTTCTCTCGAAGGTAAATTGCGGCTCCGGCGAGGTTGAAGGTCACAGCGATCATCTGCGGGAGAACGTTGAGAAGATCGATCACATTGCCGGCGACGAGCATCTGCTGGCTGAACTCGTACAGCCTCTCCGCTTCGCGCTGGCGGCGGCGGGAGATCTTTGCCTCGCTCCGTGCGCGCTCGGCAAGCTGACTGGCAACGATGCCCGTTACCAGAAACGCAAGCAGCGCCACCCAGTTGCGACTGTCGCCCACGGTAAAGGTCATCACCGGCGGCAAAAAGAAGAAGTTGAATGCGAGCGCCGAAAGAATCGACAAATAGACGGAGTGCCTCAGCCCCCAATTGGCAGCTACCAGGAGGATGCCGACCAGAAAGGTCAGCGCAACTGTCGTTTCGTTAACATGGAGCCAGCGGAAGTAGACGGCTACAATGACAGCGGCGACGGCTGTCGACACACTGTACCGAACGATACTGCGTAGCACCTTGCGCTGCACGAATCTATCTTATCCTTATGGGCACCCGCACCAATCCGAGCACTGCGGCAAAGAGTCCCGAAGAGTGGCTGGAAAAGGTCGCTCCCGAGAAGACGCGCGGCACCTTTAAACTATTCCTCGGGTATGCCCCCGGCGTAGGCAAAACGTACAACATGCTCAGCGAGGCAATCCGCCGGCACCAGCGTGGAGAAGACATCGTGATCGGTGTCGTCGAGACGCACGGCAGGCCCCGCACCGCAGAGCTGGCCGAGCAGCTCGAGAAGATTCCTCGCATCAGAATCGAATACAAAGGTGTCCCCTTTGAGGAGATGGATCTCGACGGAATTCTTGCTCGTCATCCGCAGATTGTCCTGATCGACGAGCTGGCGCATACGAACATTGAGGGCAGCAAGCACCGCAAGCGATACGAAGACGTGCTCGATGTGCTGGCAGCAGGCATCGACGTACTCGCAACCATGAACGTTCAGCACATTGAGAGCGTCGCGCCCACGGTGCAGAGTGTGACCGGCGTCCCCATCCGCGAGACCGTACCTGATTGGGTGGTGCAGCGCGCCGACGAGATCGTGATGGCCGATCTGACGCCTGAGGCGCTCCAGACCCGCATGCGGCGCGGCGATATCTATGGCACGGACCGCGCAGAAAAAGCGCTCGCGAACTTTTTCCGCCGCGGCAACCTCATCGCACTCCGCGAACTGGCGCTGCAACACGTGACCAAAGCGGTCGATCGCACCCTGACCGCTTATATGGACGCAAAGCGAATCGAAGCCCACTGGGCCGTCCGCGAGCGCGTCGCCGTCTGCATCAGCGCCAACAGCTCGGCACAGGCCTTGATCGCGCGTGGCGCTCGTGTTGCCGAAGGTGTCGGCGGCGAGCTTTTTGTTGTGCATGTTGACACGGGCGAGGACCTGAGCGAAGAGGAGAAGAACGCGCTCGCTTCCAATATGCAGTTCGCGCGTAACCTCAACGGAGAAGTCTTCACCATCAAGGGAAGCAGTATCGCCCATGCCGCTGCCGACTTTGTGCGGGAAAAGCGCATCACACATGTCGTCTTCGGCAGAAGCGCGATTCATGGCTTCCGCAAATATCTTTATTACTGGGCGATTCAGCACTTTCTCAAAGAGGCCCCTAACGTCGACGTCCACATCGTCACGCAGCACTCGGAGCACGAATGAAACAGAACGCCAACGATCAACCGGCGAAGATTCTCCTCGTCGACGACGAAGCACAGATTACCCGCGTCCTTCGCACTGCTCTCTCTACTCAAGGTTATTCCCTGCGCATCGCGGCCAACGGCGTGGAGGGAATGCAGGCCGTCCATGAATGGAAGCCCGACCTCGTCATCACTGACCTCTCGATGCCAGAAATGAACGGCGTGGAGCTATGCCGTGAGATCCGCACGGTCTCGCAGGTGCCTATCATTGTTCTCTCAGTCCGCAGCCAGGACCTGATTAAGGTGGAGGCTCTGGATGCGGGCGCAGACGACTACGTGACCAAGCCCTTCAGCATTCAGGAGCTGCAGGCCCGCGTCCGCGCGCAACTCCGTCGCAACGATTCGACCGGCAAAGAAGCCCCGCAGATCATCCAGGCAGGCGATTTTCTCATCGACATACCGCGGCACCGCGTCGTCGTTCGCGGCCAGGATATCCACCTGACACCAAAACAATTCGACCTGCTCGTCCATCTCGCACAGCATCCAGGCCAGGTCCTTACTCACCGGGCTCTGTTGCACGCAGTGTGGGGAACCAATGCCGACCAGCCGGAGTATCTCCGCGTCAACATCGGGCAACTGCGGAAGAAGATCGAGCGCTCCGAAGAACCTGCCTACATTGTTACGGAGCCATGGATTGGTTATCGCTTTCGTCCGACGGGCGACGACGAATTCTAAGCCATCATCCGATCGCGCCCGCTACCCAGTTTCCAACCCCTTTAGCGCTCGCCGGCTGAATCCGTTCGCAGTCTGGACTCGCGAATCTATTGTGCAAAATCTCCGGTCGTGGTCTCATCTGGTTTATACGCAAGACGAGATCGCTACCGGAGCTGTGCATGACCTATCAAGTCTTACGCAACGGTCAGACCTACGGGCCCTACACCTTGGAGGACCTCCAACGCTACGTCGCCTCAGGCAACGTCCTCCCCACCGACATGGCTAAAAGCGGCGAGATGCCGGATTGGGTTCCTGTCTCCCAGATTCTCGGAGGCTCAATCGCACCGGTTCCGGCCTCTGCCGCACCGGCGTATCCGCAGCAGGTAGGCGCTGTCTATCCCGACCCACCCAACCTCCACTGGGCGCTTGAGCTGCTGCTTGGCTTTGTCACCTGCTACGTCTTCGTCGTCGTCTGGAACCTTGTGATCGCGGCCTGGGCAAATCGCGTTCAACCGGCAAGCAAAGCTCTAACCTTTTACATCATTGCGACGGTGCTGATCTTGATCAACGCAGGCAGTTCCTGGGGTGTTGTCATCACCATGACTCACCACCCCGGGCTTCCACCACAGCCGCACCTGCTCGGCAATCTGTTTGGCCTCGCCACGTGGGTTATGCGCCTCATCGCCCGCTTCACGCTGCGCGACACGCTCGAACAGCACTTCAATACCGCCGAACCCCTGGGACTCCGCCTCAGCGCCGTCATGACATTCTTCTTCGGCGGCATCTACTTTCAGTACAAGCTCAACGAGATCAATCAGCTGAAACAGGCCATGCGCTACCGGTCTATCGCGCAATGATTTTTTCAGACCGCAGCCGCGTTGCCAATGCCCTTCGCGCGGCTGCTCCACCTGCGGCCGTTGTCCTGGCTGCTGCGATTCTTCTCCGCTTTCCGCCGGAGCGGTACGCCTTTTACCCGCAATGTCCGTTCCACCAGCTCTTCAACATTCAATGTCCCGGGTGCGGAGCGACGCGTGCGCTCGCGGCTCTGCTGTGCGGGGATTTCGCCGGCGCGATTCACTGCAACGCCCTCGTTACAGCGCTGTTTCCTCTAATTGCTGCATACGGAATCTTTGCCTATGCGAGATTTCTGAAACATGAGCCCACCTGCTGCCCGCATCCACCACCCGCAGTAACCTTCGCGGCACTGGCCATAACTCTTCTATTTGGCGTCGAACGAAATCTTTACTCGTTCTAGCGAGACGCAAAACGGCCCCAGCGCATGCCGGAGCCGTCATCGTTCGAGCGAAATGGTTGCGGTCTACGCTTCGACCGGAACCGGTTCAGCCGCAACAGGAGTCGCCGGACCGCCCTTCAGATCCGTCCCACCTGGTTTGCGAATGTCGATTCCGCCCTTGAAGAACGCGCCGTCTTCAATCGAGATGCGCGCGGCGATCACGTCGCCGGTCAGCGAACCTTCGCTGCGAATGTCCACACGATCGCTCGCCTGGCAGTTGCCGCGAACCTTGCCCAGGACCACGATCTCGCGCGCCACAATATTCGCCGCCACTTGTCCATTGCGCCCAACCGTCACACGATTGCCTGGCAGATTGATCGCACCCTCCACCTTGCCGTCGATGTACAGCGATTCGGAGCCGGTCAACTCGCCCTTGACGATAAGCGATTTACCGATCGTCGCCTGCTCCCCCGTTGGCACGGCACCAGCCGCATTGCCCGCGCCCACTGTAGGACGTGCAGGGCTCGCCTCGAAGTTCGACACAGGCGTCGACGGACGTACCGGTTCAGGAGTTGAAGGGGTGTTGCTTCCAGTCTGGTTCGGTTTCCACATATTTTGATCCTTGTCCTTTCGTACTGCTTCAAATGGGGTCTCGCCGCGGTCAGCTTACACGCGCCACCACGACGGCAGCACGTCTTCTTTCCACGATACTACTCTGGGCGAGCCTGCGGATCGCCGCGAATTTACAATCTATTTCCCAGTTTTTCGTACCTTTCTCAATACCCCGCACAACTTTCCCTCCTGCCCGAAATTTCTTCCGTTCCGGCTCCCCATTTCTTCCAACTCCTCAAAAATGTTACGAGCCACCAGTAAAGTTTTAGCAAGGAAAACACAGCCCTTCGCGTAGCATGGCAGCAATTCAATTTTCTTCTGTGAGCCCTACCTCTTGAGCCAGACTCCGCGCCCCAAATTTTTCAGTCTCCCTCGTCATTTCGTTCCTTTCACACTCTTTCTACTGACGTTATCCTCGTTTTCCTCATCGCGAAAAGTTCTTGCCGCCACGCCCAAGGTCCACACTGTCACACTTGGCGCATTCCGCAAAGTGCCTTACACCCAGCCCGACGCAACACCCGACACCAAGGCCGATGAAACCTCCACGCTCAAAATCCGCCCGCTCTTCATCGACGACCATCAGAAAGAGTGGACAACGGGTGATATCCACGACATCACCGATCGCACCTTCACGGTCCGCCGCGTACTGCGCCTGAACGACGCCCTGCCCAGCGACGCCATGCCGCACTGGGTCTGGCAGCCCGGCCCATGGCTCTCCGTCGACCGCGTCACTGGCCACATCACCGCGCTGCATCTGCCCGACTTCGACGCAGCCGTCTCCGATGTTGTCTGGTTCCGCGACTATGCGGCCTACTGCGGCATTGCCACCACGGCGAAGGGCGGCCTTTTCGCCATCGTCGCGCAACTTGGAGCGCGAAGGCCCGTTGTCCAGAAGCAAATTGGCCTCTGGCCGCAGAGCAACCACTTCATCCCCGTCTGCCAGCCAGCGCAGTGGCAGCGGCTACCCACTCGTGTCACGCTGAAGCCCACGGGCGGCGAAGCGGCAACCTACGACGTCGTCGGCACTGCCTCCATCCTGGAAGAGGGCGACTCCGAGGAGAATGGGTCGCGATGAGAATCAGGCCCCAAAGCATTCTCCGAACATTCCCGGAGATTTGATTTAGCATCAACCTCGATTCGTATTACGGAAAGCGTGAACACCCCGCTCGCCGTCGAGGAGCTTATGATTTGCTGACTCTGTTTCAGGGCATCAGGCCAGTGAAGCGAGCTGCCGCCTTTCGCGATGCTTTAGCCGGTGTCGTCTTCGCCGCGATGGACATCCCGCAGGCGCTCGGCTACACCCGCATCGCCGGAATGCCTGTCGTCACAGGTCTCTACTCTCTTCTGCTGCCGCTTCTCGCCTTTGCGACCTTCGGCTCATCGCGCTATCTCGTCGTTGCGGCAGATTCCGCGACGGCAGCCATCCTTCGCGGCGGTCTCGCCGACATGGCCCCAGCCATGAGTGCCCGTTATGTCGCCCTCGCGGGCTTGGTGGCCTTGCTTACAGCGGGATTCCTCGTGCTCGCGCGCCTGTTAAAGCTGGGCTTTGTCGCTGATTTCCTCTCGCAGACTGTGCTCATCGGGTTCCTTACGGGAGTCGGCCTGCAGGTTGGCATCTCCGTCCTCGGACAAATGGTCGGCATCGAGGACAACTCCCACCGGACGATCGTGCAACTCTTCGAGATCGGGCGCAATCTGCCTCACGTCCATCTTCATACGTTGCTGGTATCCAGCATCGCTATCGCATCCCTTCTGCTTCTCGCCCGCTACGCTCCCCGCATTCCAGGCCCTCTGATCGTCATCGTTGTGGCGACGACCGTCAGCGGCATCTGGGACTTCGCCGGTCACGGTATCAGCATCATCGGCCCAGTTGCAGGCGGCCTGCCACATCTTGGTCTTCCGCAGGTGGGATGGCGAGACATCCCGCCTCTGCTCTCCGTCGCCCTCTCCTGCACCGTCATGATCCTCACACAGAGCGCGGCCACTACACGCATCTATGCGGGGCGTCACCACCAGCGCCTCGACGCCGACCAGGACATCGTCGGTCTCTCCGCGGCCAACGCCGCCGCCAGTCTGACGGGCACCTTCGTCGTCAACGGAAGTCCAACCCAGACCGCAATGATCGAGAGCAACGGCAGCCAAAGCCAGATCGCCCAGGTCGCCACTGCTGCCACCGTCACGCTCGTTCTGCTCTTCCTCACGAAACCGCTGCAATATCTTCCCCGCTGCGTCCTGGGCGCGCTCGTCTTCATGGTTGCCGTCCGGATGGTCAAATTCCGCAGCCTGCAAGCGATACGGCAAGAGAGCCCGGCTGAATTCGCGCTCGCAGTCATAACCACCGTCGTCGTCGTCGTCGCAGGAGTCGAGCAGGGTATCATCCTCGCGATGATTATGTCTCTGCTCCGCATCGTGCACCATAGTTATCATCCTGCCAGCGGCGTCATGGTCGCTGGTGGCGACGGAACCTGGACCCTCATTCCTTCCACCACGGATGCCCGCACCGAGCCTGGCCTCGTCATGTATCGCTTCGGAGCCGCTCTCTTCTACGCCAACGCCTCCCGCTTTGCCGATGAGATCCTCACCATCGTCGGCCCCTCCCCTACCAACGTGCGCTGGGTCATCGTCGACGCCGAATCCATCCCTAACATCGACTACAGTGCCGCGCGCGTCATCGAGGAGCTCAAGAACGATCTCTCCGCCGCCGGCGTCACCTTTGGTTTTGCACGCGTTCCCTGGAGCGCCCGCGCCGATGCCGACCGCCATTACCTCACCGAAGCCATCGGCCCATCGCTGATCTTCAACCGCCTCCACGACGCGCTCGACGCCTACGAGAGATTGCAGCTTCCACCGAAGGCTGGCATGGAAGAACTCGACCCCTCCTAGAGGGTCGCCGAACCGGAGATGTACGCCTCCAGGTGCCGGATCGTCCGCTCCTGCTCAGAGATCACCGAGTTCACCAGGTCCCCGATCGATACCACGCCCACCACAACTCCTGCCTCCACCACCGGAAGATGACGGATGTGGCGATTCGTGATGATGCGCATGCACTCGCCCACCGTATTTTGCCGCGTCACGGTAATGACCGGGCTCGACATGATGTCACTGACGGGCGTCTCCTTCGATGACCGCCCCTGCAGGATCACCTTGCGCGCATAGTCCCGCTCCGAGATGATCCCGATCAGCATGCCCGACTCCATCACCAGCAGCGCGCCCACCTGCCGCTCCGCCATCATCTCGATCGCCGCATAGACCGACGCATCTGCCGGTATGGAAGCAATAGTTCCGCCGCCCTTTTGCTTCAACACCATGGCAATCGTCGTCTCGAAATCGCTCATAGACCACCTCGGGCCTCGAATACTACCTCCGCCACGCAATCCCGCGCAATCCCTTTGTGTCCAGCCGCATTTTTCTTTCCGTCGCCGGCGGTATCATTACCCCATGCAGACCTTCGATGCCCTCCTCCGCGAAGCCGAAATCGCCCATGGTCACCTCTGCGCGGGCCAAATTCTCGGCGTCCGCATGGCGATGCTGGGTTGCCAGCGCCTTGGCGTCGAAGATCCCAAAGGGGCCGACCGAAAACGCCTCGTCACCTTCATCGAGATCGACCGCTGCGCCACGGACGCCATCGGCGTCGTCACCGGCTGCCGCCTGGGCAAGCGAGCCATCAAGTTCCGCGACTGGGGCAAGATGGCTGCCACGTTTGTTGATCTTACGTCCCCGCTCCTGCCTCAAGGCGACACGCCCGTCTACAAGGCCATCCGGATCGCCGCGCTCGAGTCCTCCAAGCAGCGCGCCCGTGAGCTCTACCCGCAGATCGAGAACAAGAACCAGCAGCAGATGCTCGCCTACCGCGAGATGCCCAACACCGATCTCTTCAGCGAGGAGTGGGTCGCCGTTCCCATCCACCCGCGCGAGATGCCCGGCTACAAATCCGCCCGCATCACCTGCGAGCAGTGCGGCGAAGGCATCAACTACGACCGCGAAGCTCATCAGGATGGCAAAACTCTCTGCGAAGCCTGTGCCGCGCCGGATACGCGCTACTACCGTCCACTCAGCCCGGAAGAGCTGGCCACAAACAGCGAAGCCGGCGCGGAGTCTTCCCCGGCACCGGCCTGCGAACACTGTTAGCTATGCGCTTGAACTACCAGCGCCCGCGATACCCATAGCCGAAGCGCTCATGCGCCCGTACCCACTCCGCGTGCCGCCGCGCCTCTTCAAAACGCAAACGGGCATAGTAGTCAGGTCCATAGTAGTAGCCAGGATGCGGATACCCGACGCCAACTCCAACCACAACCTCCGCATTCACCTTAGCAGGAGCCGCCAGCGCAATCGCTCCCGCCACCAGTCCAACCGTTGCAACCTTTGTGAACATCAACTTTACGTTTGTGAGCTTCATAACAACCTCCTGCTTACAACTCACTGAACCCCCGTTCCCTACAGCGGTTGCGCGCAACTATTTTTCAGCTGCAGTGTCACGCCAAATCACAGCAAAGCCGATAGAATGACACTCTTACCGGAAGCGCCCAGCTATGCCGCAGCCAGTCATCGCTTTTCTCCAGCAATCGCAAGCACTCAAGGCCGCAATCGCGGACTGCCTGAAGAAGACCTCGCCGAAACCTGTCCACAGGCTCCGCTCCTCTACCCGCCGCATCGAGGCCACGCTCGAGCTCCTCGCTGCCGTCTCCACCAGCGTCCCCGTCGATCACGAAGCGGAGCCACTCCGTAAAGCTCTGCGCAAGCTCCGCCGAGTTGCAGGTGCCGTCCGCGACCTCGACGTTCATCGCGAGCTCCTGAAAACATGCAAGAAGAGCGCCGACACTGTGCTCCTCGACCGGAATCTCTCAAATGCCCGCGAAAGCGCGGCGCGCAAGCTGGCCGATGTGCTCGAAGAGAATCAGAAGAAGGTCCATCAATCGCTCAACGCTCTCGAAGCCGTCCTCAAGCCGGTTCTCGATCTCGACCTCAGCGGCAAGGAACTCATACATCTCACACGAAGCTGGTTTGCCAAAAGCGCCTGCAACCTCGATCCCGAACAGGACGACCAGCTTCACTCCATCCGCAAAGCCGGCAAGACCGCCCGCTATATCGCCGAGACGGGCGCCGGCGCCTCCAAGGCCGTCGCCACTCTCGCCGCCCGATTCGAGCACGCCCAGGAGACCCTCGGCGCATGGCACGACTATCTTGTGCTGCTCGACGAAGCCCAGGCAAGTCTTTCCAAACAAAGCCCTACGACCGAACAGATCCTCCAGAGAGCCACAGGTCTCCACCTCAAGGCCAAGGCCGTTGCGAAGCGCCTGCTCGTCACATTCTGCGCCGTGCCCACCCAAGCTGGTGTACACTAAATCCCAACATGACGGTCTTCCGCCAATCCGCGATCCTGCACCTCATGCCCACTCGCTGTTGTTGTAGCTAGTCCTACCCGCACTACACCCCTACTTTAGAAATTCAAGCAGCCGCATCCCACACGTCCTTTTGTGTGCACTGCGCTATCCAAGGAGATTCCACCATGTCCACCCCTGGTACCCGTTCCTCCCTCCGCCCTCTCCACCGACGCCTGGGCCATCCTCCTCGCCGCCGCCCTGGGCCTTCTCATTCGCTTCGGCCTGCTCCGAACCATCGCCTGGTAAACCCAGCCATCCATCGCACCAAGGAGAACTCCATGGCCGCCTCGACTCATCTGCCTGACCTGCGCACCGAATACCCTCCACACGCCCCCGGCAAATCCCCCGCCGAGCGCTCTACCTTCCTCGGCCTCCTGCCTGGAATCGCGCTCCTCGCCGTCGTTGGTTACGCAGGCAAGTTCGTCGAGCACTTCCTCAACACCTGGACCAAAGCCCACCACATCACCTTCCCTAACATCGAGTACGTCCTCTGGGCCATCCTCTTCGGCATCATCATCGCCAACACCGTCGGCGTCGCCCGCATCTTTCGCCCTGGCGTCGCCACCTACGACTTCTGGCTCAAGACCGGCATCATCCTCCTCGGAGCGCGCTTCATCCTCGGCGACGTCCTCAAGCTCGGCGGCATTTCGCTCCTTCTCGTCTTCATCGCCTTCGCGTTCTCTCTCACCTTCATGACGTGGCTGGGCCGCACCTTCAACCTCGGCCCACAGCTCACCACACTCCTCGCCGTCGGCTCCAGCGTCTGCGGTGTCTCCGCCATCATCGCCACCCAGGGCGCCATCGACGCCGACGAAGAAGACTCCTCCACCGCCATCGCCGCCATTCTCGCCCTCGGCGCGCTCTCGCTCTTTACCTTCCCCGCCATTGGCCACCTTCTTCACATGAGCGATCACGCTTACGGCATCTGGGCCGGTCTCGCCGTCGACAACACCGCCGAAGCCACCGCCGCCGGGGGCACTCTACTCCGACGCCGCAGGAAAATACGCTGTCCTGGCCAAAACCTGCCGCAACGCCCTCATCGGCTTCGTCGTTCTCGCCTACGCCATCCAATGGGTCCGCAAAGGCCTGGCCAGCCGCGCTGCCACGAAGCAGCTCGACAACAAAGCTGCCTTCCTCTGGCAGAAATTCCCCAAGTTCGTCCTCGGCTTCCTCGTCATCTCGCTGCTGGCCACCCTCGGCGCCTCCAGCAACCCCACCGTCGCTGCGTTCGGATTCACCAAACCCCAGCTCCTCGCTCTAGGAAACCTCAGCCGATGGGCCTTCCTCCTCACCTTCGCTGGAGTCGGCCTCCGCACCAACCTCAAAGACCTCTTCAAACAAGGTGCCCGGCCCTTCCTCGTAGGAGCCGTTGGAGAGATAGCCATTGCCGCTGTAACCCTCCTCCTGGTCCTGACCGCCAACCACTTCTACCGCCTCTGAACCACCAGCCACGAAAAGAAGCGCAAGCGCGATATCGGCTACGATGGAACGACCCGGGGCCGCGCAGCAGCGAGCCTCGGGCTGCGGGAACCTTTCTCGGTGCTCTGGCCCTTCTCGCATTCGCTTATATCGTGCACCGCTTGCTTCCCACCAATAACTCTGCTCTAACCTTTATTGCCGCCTCTCTCTCCTGGCTCGCTTTCGCCACGCTCCTTTGGTTTTCCGCCAAATATCGGCCTCGATTCGCAGCGCATCGCAGATCATAATCAGCCGCAGTACCTGCTCAGCATCCATCGTCCGAGTCTCCTCTGAATCCGGCAGGTTAGCTGTGGTAGCCTCCAAACAAGGGGTGCAGCCCGCTGTAACCCGAACCTGCCAATGCCTGTAACTCACCCCATACGAAATGTTCTTCTCTTTTTGACCGCTGGCCTTCTCCTCTCCTCCAGTCTCATCTCTGCAGCGCAAGTCACAAGTTCCGCACCAGCAACTGCCAGCGTCAAAGCGGCGGATTTCGACTCCCTGCCAGACGCTCCTCAGCCACAAAACGACGCTCCGTCGCCTCCACTCCCATCCAAACCGGAGCCCATCACCATCGCGGGCACGCCAAAGAGAATCCTTTTCGATCAGAAAGCCATCTGGACCAGCCCGTTACACATCCGTCCCATCGACGCCTTCTGGCTTCTTCCTCTCGGCGCCGCCACCGGAACCATGATCGGCAGCGACCAGCACACCATGACAGATCTGATCCATATCAACGCCAGCGATCAGAACCACTTCAAAACCCTCTCCGACGCCGGCGTCGGCGCCCTCGCCGTCGTGCCCGCCAGCATGTACCTGTGGAGCCTCGGCCGCGACGCCCCGCAAGCCCACGAAGCCGGTATCCTCAGCGGCGAAGCGGTGGTCGACAGCCTCGCTTTCTCTGAAGCCATCCAACTCGTCACCCTCCGCGAGCGCCCCAGCGTCGACAACGCAAAGGGCAGCTTCTTCACCTCAGCCCCGTTCGGCGGCTCCTTCCCCTCCAACCACGCGGCCGCCGCCTGGTCGATCGCCGCAGTCGTCGGCGACGAGTATCCCGGCTGGCTCACCCGGACTGCGGTCTATGGACTCGCCACCGGCGTCAGCGTCAGCCGCGTTCTCGCGGAGCAGCACTTCCCCTCTGACGTCCTCATCGGCAGCGCAGCCGGGTGGCTCATCGGCCACTACGTCTACCGCGCCCACCACAACTACACCCTGAACCCCTTCGACGCCCGGCCCCTGCCGCCTGACTTCGGCTCTTCCCGTCCGCCCGCTCCTTCATCCACCGCCCCAGCCTCACCCGCCGTCACCCCCCAGGCGGTCACAAATCTCTCACCAACTCAACCCGCTCCCATCATCCCCCCCCCACCCTCCAAGCCGCTACCCGAAGACACCGACCCCGACACTATCGGCTCCACCAACGTGCCCATGGACAGTTGGATCTACCCAGCGCTCGAGCGGCTCGGAGCAATGGGCTTCATACCCGGCCAGAGCTCCGCGATCCGCCCTTGGACCCGCCAGGAGTGTCGGCGGCAACTTCGCGTGGCAGAAGATTTAGCCGATCTAAAAGATGCTTACAGCCCCAGCCTGCTCGCGCAAGCTCACCTTCTGATGGCAGATCTCCAGACCGAACTCGAAACGCCTCAGTACCGCGAGTCGTTGAGTGTTGAGTCCGTCTACGCCCGGTACGGAACAATCGCTGGTCCGGCACTCGCCGACAGCTTCCACTTCGGGCAGACGTGGTGGAACGACTTCGGCCGCCCACTCGGGCGAGGCAGCAGCGCCATCGCCGGGTTCGCCTTTCGCGCCCACGACGGGCGCTGGTTCTTCTACGACAGGCAAGAGCTGCAGCACAGCCCCGGAAACCCTGCGGAGTCGCCTGCCATCAATCAACTCATCAACACCTTGGATCAGATCCAGCCGAATTCCGATCCGCATATACAACCAGTGCCTGAACGCGCCGCGTTCGATCACTCAGGTGCAATCGAACTGTATGGAGGAGTTGCCTTCGCAGGTAACTCTCTCTCCCTGGGCAAACAGGAACTCTATTGGGGACCCACAACCATGGGGCCGCTTGCCTTCTCCAGTAACGCAGAGCCAACTTACAACCTGCGCTTCGTATCGACGCGCCCTCACCCGCTTCCGTTTATCCCGTCGTTGGGAACCTACCGTTTCGACATCGTGCTTGGAAAGCTGTCCGGACACAGTTATCCCGCTCGCCCGTGGTACAACGGCCAAAAGGCGGACTTCAACTTTGGGGACAACCTTGAAATTAGCTTCACGCGTTGGTCTGTCTTTTGGGGCGTCGGACATCCCATCACGTTCCACAGTTTCAAAGACAACGTCTTCAGTTTCGATTCGACGGGCGGTGGCACCGGAGGAGGCGGCGGAAGCGCGGGCTACGGAGACCGCACCGATCCCGGTGACCGCAAGAGCAACTTCGACTTCACCTGGAGGCTGCCCTTCCTCAGCAAACTCGTCACCCTCTACGCCGACGCCTACTCCGATGATGACCCAAGTCCCATCGACGCGCCTCGCCGTGCCGTCTGGAACCCGGGAATTTATTTCGCGCGATTACCCCTCCTGCCGCACATGGATCTTCGCGTGGAGGCAGTTAGTTCCGAAGGTCTTGCGCATGACTTTGGCGGACAGCACTTCTTCATGAATAATCAGTATCTCGATAGCAATACGAACAAGAGCTTCCTGCTTGGCAATGCAATCGGCCGTGATGGCCGCGCTATCGAAGGCCGCACGAGTTACTGGTTTTCCGCCCGCACGCGAGTCGAGACAGGCTACCGCCAGAACAAGATCAGTACGCTTTTCCTGCCCGGCGGGGGGACAATCACCGACGGCTTCGTGAATGCTTCTTATGCCTTCAATTCCCACTGGCAAGCCCAGTTCTTCACTCAATACGAACGATTTCTCATACCCTCCTATCTGAGCGGATCGCAACACAATACAAGCGGCTGGCTGCAACTCGTCTGGAACCCGGACCTGCACCTGCACCGCTGATCCGACAAGATTCCTACCGACAGGGTCTTTCGGAAGATGATCGTGAACGTCGCTTTGGTTGTGTTCGTTTTGGACTAATCCCAGAAGCCAGGGTGCATGCTCAACCTACGCTTCAATCCCAGACTCAATCTATTCTCGATCCTGCCAAGCCGATAGCCCACCAGTTTGAGAGCAGTACGGATCAGGGCAGAAGGAATAAGCCACCAGTGATGCGGCCAGAGATAGCGCAGTTCTGATCGTACAAAACGGCCGCCTTCGCCGCCTGCGCTTCCGAACTCCTGAAGGAGCCATCTCTCTCGCGCGTGCAGCACGCCAATATCAAAGTAGCGCTTAAATTCTTGCTTCCATGTGTAGCTATGGGAGTGATACACCTGCGCATCAGCCACATAAGCAATCTTCCAGCCGAAGAGCAGGAGTCTGGCAGCAGTAATCGTGTCTTCTCCGAAGATTACGTTCTTCGGGAAGCCACCAGATGCGAATAGGGCCTCCCGACGGTAGGCGGCGAAGGAATTCGATATAAAGATGGACTTTATACCCATCTGCTCGCGACTGGCCACAGTTCGCATGCTTGATCGAGGTGAGTAATTAAAGAGACGAGCGTGAGCTTCAATAGGCGTTGCGCCTGGGCGAGGAAGTTGACGTCCAAATGCGGCGGCCACGTTCGGATCGGCGAAAGATTCAAGTAGTACGGTGATTGCATCAGAGTCCGCCAGCACCGCGTCCTGAGTCAGAAACACGAGAATCTCTGTATCCGCTAGGATTTCAGCCGCTAGCTGGCGTGTGCCGCCATGATTAAATTCCTCGCGTGAAATCGTATGCACCCGAAAACCCGCTGCACGAGCCAACTCAGGTGTGCCATCAGTGGAAGATGAATCAATGATCAGCACATGCTCCGGCAAAACGGCCTCCAACAATGGAGGGGAAAATCGAGACCAATCCGAAGCTGCATTCAAGGTAGGGATGAGAACAAAGTGATTCATCTTCGGCAGGTTATCATCGTCAACCATCACTAATAGCGTCCCGCCCAAGCAACCGTCTGTAAACCATTAAATGTTCTTGGACGATTGACCCCAAGAATATTTAGCAGCATGCATTGCAGCAGCGCGCCGTAGGTGTGCTCTCATGCGGGGATTGTTAACATGGTCTCAGCCAACAATACCGCCTTGCCAGGAGAATCCGCGAAAAGGATCGCTTTGTTAAAATCCCGAGACGTATGCGATCCCTGCGTGGTGATAACCGCGGCTTACCGGAACCTACCGCTGCTGTACAGACGAGAGCTCGATCTCTGCCCTCGCATAGTCTTCTGGAACACCAATGTCTATGAAGTAGCCATCAGAGAAAAACGCCATGGGACGGAGACTGCTGAGGTTCGGTATTAGAAAATCTGATTCGAGTGAGAATGCAGAAGGCAGAATCGCCCGATCAAAAATAGACCGATCTAACAGGTAACACCCCGCGTTGATATAACCAGGACCTGAGATGCCTTTTTCGAGAAAACCCGTTACGATGCCATTTTCGACTTGAACTCCACCATATCGCGAAGCGTTGGGAACGTGGGAGAGAGCCATAGTAAGCTTCCTACCATTTCTGGCGTGAAGCTCGTCCATATTTGAAAGCGAGATATCTGCAAAGGTATCTCCGTTCAGAACGAAGATATTGCTTCCGTTGGTTTGGCCGAGTGCCCCTCGAACCGCTCCTCCTGTGCCGAGAGGGCTTGATTCGACAACGTAAACGAGATCGATATTCTCGAAACGGTTTCCGTAAGTTTCACGGACCCTCTCCCAGAGATGACCGACCGAAAGGTAGACTTTCCTGATCCCCTGGTGGCCAAGTTGTCTTAGCAAGTAGTTTAGAAAGGGTTGCCCCGCAATGGGAGCGAGCGGTTTTGGAAGATTTGGAACAACGGTGCTTAAGCGAGTCCCTTTGCCGCCAGCCAAGATAATGGCTTCATACGATGTTAGGTCGGCCGCCATGCACTCGCTCCCTGCATAACGAAATGACACTCAACAACCCTTCCGCTTCCGGAGTCGCTAAGGGTACGCATAACCTCGAGTTTCTTTTCTGGTTCTGCAAGAAACATCATGAAACCGCCGCCGCCTGCTCCGGATACCTTTCCGCAGAAAGCACCCTTCTCCGTGGCCAAATTATAGAGGTGATCGATCCGCCTGTTTGAGATGCATCGCGCCATCAACTTCTTCTGCTCCCACGCAGCCCGCATCACATCGCCCATGGTGTTGATTTGACCGCGAAGGAGAGCGTCCTTCATGCGAAACGCCTGCTCCTTCGTATGATGCATGGCTGTAAGTGCGATTTCGTTCTTCTCTTCAACGTTACGAGATTCCTCCTCAATAATCGCTGCCGAAGACCGCGATTGCCCGGTGAAGAAGAGAACGAGCGATGCTTCAAGTTCACATAAGATTGATTCTTTGATTCGCAATGGATTTACCAGGATGCGGTCGCCACTGAATTCCATGAAGTTGATTCCACCAAAAGCCGCGGCGTACTGGTCCTGCCTTCCTCCATGCAGTCCTACGTCTTTCCTTTCCACCTCATATGCGAGATGGGCCAGATCATATTCCCCCAAGGGCGCATTTAACAACTCAGCAAAGGCTCTGAGCATGGATACGACCAATGTGGATGAAGACCCCAATCCGCTTCCGGCAGGTGCGTCGCATGAAGTATAGATCGTTACAGGAAGAGGATTGCCTTCGTTGAAGTCCTGCACAGCCCTGTTATAGACCCCGCGATGCAATTCCAGACGATTGCCGGGTTGAATAACCGAAGTAATAGGGAATACCTCTTCGACCTGCTGATCGAGTGCGACGAAGTGTATTTGTCCATCTATTGATGGCTCAATCGTAGTATATGCAAATAAACCGATCGTGGCGTTAAGTACCGCACCGCCATAAAGGTCGCAATATGGAGAAACATCCGTTCCTCCACCCGCCAATCCAAGCCGTAGAGGCGCCCGACTTCTTACACGACTAAAGTTTCGTTCCAGCATGCACATCTCAGCTTACACGAGGCCGATCGATTCGACTTTGGTGAGCTACAATAAGTAAACTGACCGCTATGAAGGATCTTATTATCGATCAGCTTTCCGCAACCCTTCGCGTGATCGAATTGGCTCGTGCCGATGCCTCAATCGCTGACGGTCTGTTGCAAGCCGCTGAAAAAACCGCAAACGCTATGCGGCGAGGCAACAAGCTAATGATTGCCGGAAATGGCGGCTCCGCAGCGGACGCCCAGCACCTTGTTGCTGAGTTTGTCTCACGCCTTACCGTAGATCGCCCGGCTCTACGCGCTATTGCTTTGACGACCGATTCTTCTATACTGACTGCGGTCGGAAACGATTATTCCTATGACAAAGTTTTTGAGCGCCAATTGGAGGCTCTCGGCCTCCCAGGAGATATCTTCCTGGCTATTTCCACGTCTGGTAATTCTCGTAATCTATTGAACGCTCTCGATTGTGCCCGCAACATGAAAATTAGTACCATTGGGCTTTCGGGAAATAACGGTGGCGAGATGGCTGAGAAGTGTGGGATCAATATCGTTGTTCCGTCCCGTGTCACCATGAAGGTCCAAGAGTGCCATCTTGCCCTTGAACACATCTTCTGCATGCTTGTTGAGCGTTACTATTTTGGCCCCAATTTTGACGCAAAGTTTGATGTAGAAATCCGGGCGCTCACTTCCGTTTCTAGGGGGCTATGAAAGTACTTTTCGCGACCGGTCATCTACCGTCTTTGCAAAAGAGCCAAGCTGGGGCGAAAACCAGCTATGGGATCTGCGAGTATCTATCGCGGACAGAGGAAGTGCATCTGCTTGCGTTTGCGACTGAATCTGAGATTGAATTATTGGTCGAGCAGGAGATGGCGATCTTTGCATCCTGGCAGTACCTTCCCGTCACAAAGGGATCGAGGGCGCTGAGCGTTCTAAGTTCCCCCTCGTTGCCGCTTGCAATCGCGGCGCGAACATCTGCTGCGTATCGTCAGCGATTGAAACAAATGTTTCTTGAGGACACTTTCGATGCAGTTTTGTTCGATCACACAGCCATGCTGCAATATGCCATAGATGTACCCACCGGGATCGTTACACTCGGATCAATACACGACATCCTTTCTCAGGGATGGGAGCGCCAGGCCGCACATGCCAAAAATCCCCTGTATCGCTCATTGCTCGGAATAGAAAAACGCCGGGTGATGCAGTGGGAGCGGCGCGCCTTTGGGTCCGTTGACATTGTCTTTCCTCATAGCGAGAAGGACCGGCGCCTGGTCGGCAAATTGTCGCAGCTCGGCGATTCGCTTATGGCAATACAGCCGTTGGTAGATGCTTCTGTGCTCGAGAAATCAGGCAAGCGTTATCCCAAAAGCGACTCGCTCCTTTTTTGGGGTGCCATGGATCGCGTCGAAAATATAGATGCTGTACAGTGGATCGCGGATGAAATTTTGCTGCGCATTCGGAAGGAAATTCCAACTGCCCATCTCTACATCGCAGGTCGCAAGAGCGATCGCCTCGGACACATCTTTGGTCGTCGCGAGGATATTTCTTTACTCGGCTTTATCGATGACGTTGAGGGGATGATGGGAAGCATGGAGATCGCCCTTCTACCCCTGAGATTGGGAGCAGGAATCAAGGTTAAAACTCTCGAATGTATGGCTGCTGCAATGCCGGTCGTAACAACCGAGGTGGGCGCGGAAGGAATTGATGCCCGGGTTGGAAAGGACCTTCTCGTCGCCAATGATGCAGAGGGTATCGCAGAGAAAGCGATTCTACTGCTTCGCGATAAAGCGAGCGCGCAGAAGATAGGAGAGTCGGGCCGGATGTTTATTGAGGAGATGTATGACTTCGATGAAAAGATTGAAGCTATAAGGGACCGTATGTTGCAACTGACTGCGCAGAAGAAATCTGCTGGCCGACGCTGATCATCGGGCAAACCACTCTGAATGGGAACATAATGGTAGAAGTCACGATTGGCTTACCAGTTTATAACGGCGGCGAAACCCTGACACGGGCCTTCGATCAAATGCTCGCACAGACCTATCGCGATTTTTGCCTAGTGGTATCGGACAATGCCTCTACAGACGATACGCAACGAATCTGCGAACACTACGCGAGACTGGACGATCGCATTATTTATAAGCGGCGGGAGACCCAAGTACTACCATCTGAGAATTTTCGGGGTCTGTTGGTGGAGGCATCAACCCCATATTTTATGTGGGTATCTCACGATGACATCTGGCGTCCGGAGTTTATCGCCAAATGCCTTGAGCGTATGATATCTCGACCGGAAGTGGTCTGTGTTGTTCCACGGTCGAACCACCTCTACGAAGATGGAACCATACGCCTTGACCAAGGAACGGCTCCGCTTTCGGGATCTCCCGCACGCCGTCTGCGTCAATGTTTGGGGAACCTTGATGGCAATCATCGCTTTTACGGATTTTTCCGTACCGAGGCGTTGCGGCGGAGTTTTTCCTGCGGGACATGGTTTTTCGCTTATGACTGGCTTGTTGTTGCGCTTTCAGCGTTGGAAGGGGAGCATGACGAAGTGCCGGAGGTTTTGTTCGAGAAGTTTGTGAATCCGCGGTATCACTACTACAAAATGTCATCGATTGAATTCAGAGATCGCTGGGAGCGGACACTCCCCGGCCTACGGTTCTCAAAGGAGCTGCGTGCCAAGATTCCCCAGGATGTCTGGATCGAGTGTCTTCCCCAGGTTTTTTATCTGAACCTGCTAGTGTGGGCGCAACGTATGCAGTACCGTCACCCATGGGCTGAGGTCGCCATCGGTGCTTTGCGCCGTATCCAGAAGTCGCTGCAGTTTTCAGAGATTGCGTAAACCGTGGTCAGCTTTGACTTGCATTTGGCTGTCCAGGCAACGGTTCAGCTTTTCGCGACTACCCCAGAATGCCATGGGTTCGTAGTCGGGATAGGGATATTCGCCCAGGCCAAGTTCTATCGACCAGCCGCTTTCTCGTATCCACCGCTCGACGAGACTGCGGACAGAGATTGGCTTACCTGAGCAGACATTCACGACGCCGGAGTTGCTCGCAGTCATCGCTAAAGCCACGACGTCCCTCGCTGTATCGGTGACGGGCTGAAAGTCGCGTAGTTGTTCACCGCCCGACATTCTGAAGATCTTTTCGTGATGCTTGACCGCTCCTTTCAGCTGCGAGAGCAAGGACGTATCGGCCTGACCATCTCCGTAGAGATAAAAGATTCGCGCCCAGTTCAAGTTGAAAGGCAGTTCTCGTTGAAGAAGTTCGAGTTGCCGGCGGAGAGTATTTTTAGCAAACCCATAGGAGTTGTTGGGTCTGGTCTCCAGCGTTTCATCGAGAGGCCCGGACTGCATACCATATTCGAAGCACGTTCCGGTTACAAGAAGGTTATTAAGTCCGCCCTGCAGCATAGCTTTGAGGAAGCGATATTGGGCTGGCAACTCCTGCTCAAAGTGGTGCAGAGAATGGTAATTGGGAAGGCCGTCCCACGCAAGGTGAATCAACATGTCCGGTCGACCGAGTAACTCGAAGATGTTTGGCGGGAAAGAACGTATGTCGCACGCAACGGCGGGATATTTTGCCAGTGAGGAAGGTACCTGGGTCGTAGGGCGGCAAAGGATGGTGGGGACGATAGAACTCCGCTCCAGCTCCGCGAGAACATGCTGTCCTACAAACCCAGTTGCACCAGTCACGGCAACCTTCACGATTGAATCTCCAAAAAGGGAATCGCTGTAACGAATTGCCCGTTCCACTTTCGGACGTACTGAAGCTGCTGTGATATCTCCTCCTTCAGATTCCAGGGGAAGATGACGATGTAGTCCGACTTGGATTTTTTCAGATGTGATTCATCCATGATGGGAATCTGGCTGCCGGGCATGTACTTGCCCTGCTTCGCAGGGTTGCGGTCCACTACGAATCGCACCAGGTCCGGTCTGATTCCTGCATAGTTTATTAGCGTGCTGCCTTTGGCGGCTGCTCCGTAAGCGGCGACAGAGCGGCCGTTGCGTTGCGCTTCCAATAGAAACGACAGAAAGTCGTTCTTAACTTTATTGATCTTATCCTGGAACCCTGCGTAATAGCCAGCCGTTGTCATACCGGCATCGAATTCACGTTTCAGGAGATCGTCTACATTGCTGGTGCGTGTCTTTGAACCGGTGTCGCTGCGTTGTGCAAAAATTCGAAGGCTACCGCCGTGTGTCGGATGTTCCCCTACATCGATGATGGTGAGCCCGTTCGCTGTAAAGATCCGGTCGACAGCGGTAAGCGACAGATAAGAGAAGTGCTCGTGGTAGATGGTATCGAACTGAAGTCCTGAAATGAGCTTTTCCAGGTGTGGGAACTCAAACGTTGCGATGCCTTCGGGCTTCAACAAGATTGAAAAGCCGGCCACAAAATCGTTGATATCTGGCACGTGAGCAAGCACGTTGTTTGCTACTGTAAGATTGGCTTGCTTGCCGTGGGCGACCATCTCGCGCGCCAACCTGGAGCCGAAGAAATCCTGCACGATTTCGATGCCCTTGGCTCTTGCTGCTTTAGCAGTGTCGGCGGTAGGCTCTACTCCGGTGCACGGTATCTTCCGTTCCTGGAAAAACTGCAGCAGATATCCGTCGTTGGCGGCGACTTCTACGACATGGCTTTTGGTATCGAGATGGAAGCGCGCGGTCATATCAGCAACATATCTCTGACAATGTGCCAGCCAGCTGCTCGAAAAGCCACTGAAATAAGCATAGTTGGCATCGAAAAGCTCTTCTGCTCGGGCGAAGTCTTCAGTTTGCACCAACCAGCAGTTCTGACAGACCAGCACGGAGAGAGGGAACCACTTTTCCGGAGCCTTCAGCGTCGTCTGTGTTAAAAAGGCATTGGATGGCGGCGCGCTTCCGAGATTGGCCAGTGTCAGTTCGAGCGCATATCCGCAATGACGACATTTCATATCGCTATTCCCTCAAAATTATCAACCAGCATGGGGTGGCCGGAGTCCCGGGCAGAGAGCTTTGTTATCGGCTCGGGCCAGGAGATGTTGAGTCTGGGGTCCAGTGAGTTGAGGCCGCCTTCTGCTTCGGAGTGGTAGGGGGCGGTCATGAAATAGAGCAGTTCACACTCTTCGGTAAGGGTCTGGAATCCGTGGGCAAATCCTTCGGGGATCAGGAGGCTTCTGTGTTCCGATGCGTTGAGAATCTGCGCGTGCCAATTTAGGAATGTCGGAGAGTCGAGGCGCAAATCGACAGCAACATCATAGACCTCGCCGCGAAGGCAACTCACAATCTTGGTTTCGGCGTGAGGCGGAAATTGAAAATGCAAACCGCGCACCGTGCCTCGACTTACCGTCACGCTGTGGTTAATGTGTGCGATGCCTTTGCCGGAGAGAAACGGCTTTAGAGTCTCCTGGCAAAACATTCGTTCCAGGTAACCTCGATCATCGCCTTTTGGTTTGCGCCGAATCAGCTTCAGTCCCTGAATCGGGGTATCAAGAATGTCCAAGTGTCGCCTCTTCTATTAGGGCTAATGCTTCATAAGCGCGAATCTGAGAGAGGCAGAGTGTAGCTAGATCCCTCTCCCCGGAAGGAAGCCCGGGAACCAGCCGTGGCAAAGGACACGTTTTCCAGTATAGAGTTCGCCAAAAGTGGCCGTGGCAGGCAGAGCATTCACCAAACCTTCCACGGTGCCGATGAAGACTGCCAGAGATCGTCGAGTTGGTTTTTGTCGCGCAGAGTGTCCATAGGGCGCCAGAAGCCATTGTGTTCAAATGCTATGAGTTCGCCCCTTTCTGCGAGGGTCTGGAGCGGCTTTTCTTCCCAGACTGATTCGTCATCCTCGACCAGATCAAGACACTTTGGCGAGAGTACGAAGAATCCTCCGTTGATCGAGCCGCCGCCACCGGCTGGCTTTTCGACGAAGTTTGCGACCTTGGTTCCTTCCGTCTGCAGGGCGCCGTAGCGAGCGGGGGGTTGGACGGCCGCAATGGTCGCGAGTTTGCCGTGTCGACGATGAAAGGCAATCTCGCTGGTGATGTCGATGTCGGCAACGCCGTCACCATAGGTCAGACAGAAGCTCTCTTCATCACGGACGTAAGCGGCTATCCGTTTCAGGCGTCCACCTGTCATCGTCGATTCGCCCGTGTCAACAAGCGTCACCTTCCAAGGCTCTGCGCGACGCTCGTGAACATGCATTGTGTTATTGCCAACATCGAACGTGACGTCGGATAGATGCAGAGAGTAGTTGGCAAAATATTCCTTGATGATATAGCCTTTATAGCCACAGCAAATCACAAACTCGTTCACGCCATGATAGGAGTAGATTTTCATTATGTGCCAGAGAATAGGCTTGCCGCCGATCTCAATCATGGGCTTTGGTCTCAGGTAGGTTTCTTCAGAGATACGGCTTCCGCGCCCGCCGGCGAGAATGACTGCTTTCATTTATTCGACTCAACAATCTGGATTTGGTTGTCCTTCGCGATCCGTCTACGTCTCGGGTTGTGTCTAATGCGCTCGTTCAAATACGCAATCTGCAATAAACCGAGGAACGTTCGGCACGTGAGATTGGAAGATCGACATTTATTATACCTCTTCACTAAAAATTGGTTCATAGGTTACTTCAAGCTGTTCTTAGCTCGGCACCGTGTGCAATTCACTAATCAGCCTTACCTAAAGCAAGTTCAACAATGTGCTTGGCAATGGGAATTGCCGATGTCGCAGCAGGTGAAGGAGCATTACATACGTGCAGAGTTCGAGGTGTCCTTCGAATAAGAAAATCGTGTACAAGGGTTCCGTCTCGTAAAACCGCTTGTGCGCGTATACCGGCTGGGTACGGCAGCAAATCATCTAGATTAAGATCCGGGCAATAGCGACGACATACATTCAAATAGCCGCGCTTGTAAATTGCGTTCCACGTTTCTTCTGTTCCAAATCGGAAATGCTTCTTTGCCATCGGCCAGAAACCAGGAAAGCTGACGGTCTCCCAAAGATCGCGGAGATTGATGGATAGTTTCGGGTACCCTACTCGAGATAACCCTAAGACTGCGTTGGGTCCAACCGTTATAAATCCACCGACCATTGGCGTCAGGTGTACACCAAGAAATGGCAGTTTCGGGTCTGGAACTGGGTAAATCAAATGACGAACGAGTTCCTTCTTATTAGCGGGAAGTTGAAAGTACTCACCTCGGAATGGCACCATCCGAAAGTCCGCGTCTAAACCACACATATCAGCGAGTCTGTCTGCCATAATTCCGCCACATACAATTACAGTTCGTGCAGAAACTTCCACATTGCGAGCGATGATTTCTACGGCGTCCGAGGTTTCGCGAATATCAACGACTTTACTGCTCAGTAAAACTTTGCCGCCCATCTGCAATATTTGACGGCGCATCGCTTCAACAATGGCCCGGTAATCGGTAATCCCAGTTAAAGGAACTAAGAATCCCCCTACAGTCCGAATATTAGGCTCGAGTCGCTTAACTTCGGATGCGCTCATCCGCTCAATAGCGATACCATTCTCACCACAACGATCCGCAAGAGCATTAAGTGGCCCCAACTCCAAATCGCTTGTGGCGACGATGAGCTTACCGATGCGTTCACAAGCTATGTCATTTTCCCTGCAAAATTCATAGGTGGCTAAAGCGCCCTCCTTGCAAAATTTTGCCTTGAGGCTCCCAGGTGCATAGTAGACACCGGCATGGATTACCCCGCTGTTGTGTCCGGTCTGGTGTTGTCCTAGGCTGGCTTCCTTTTCCAGTAGCACAACAGATGATCCAGGGCGAGTCCGCAACAACTGCATGGCCGTTGCAACACCGACAATACCGCCTCCGATGATTGCAAAATCATTCATGAATTGAACTTCTGATCGACTATTTGGCCCATCGTAACTCGTCCGTGAGTCGACCTGAGGTCAAGTGTGATTCCAACACTCGTAGCCGCATGTAATTTGAAACACGGAAATTCTCATCTCCGAAGTTCATCGCCTTCAAGCCGTCTCGCAATTCCGCAATCGAAATTTCCAACGTCTGTTTTGGCAGGTGTTGTGGTGCCAGGGATTTGTAAAGGGAGAAATCAACTTGGTAGGAGCGCTTGTCCGGAGCCGCATTTTCATTAATGGAAATCTTGGTTCCAGGGAGGGCCGCAGCTACCGCCTGTGCCAAATCTCGAACCTGGTAATTCCATGACTGGGATCCTGTATTTACAGTAAGGAAGGTCCCTCTATTGTCCGCACGACGCTGCAAGGCCCATTCAATGGCCCGAGCCATGTCCTTTACGTCGATCAGAGGACGCCACGGTGTTCCGTCGCTCAGTACACTGATCTTGCCGGTGGCAATCGCCCCTGCGACGAAATCATTTAAGACGAGATCCAGCCGAAGTCGATCTGACATTCCACATGCAGTAGCAAAACGAAGGCAGGTCACTACCATCTGCTTGAGATCGGCTTCACGCAATGCGGTTTCAGAGTTGATCTTTGATAGAGCGTAGGCGGTGAGAGGATTGACCTCATCCTCTTCCGTTCGCGGCGTGGCCGAGGCTGTTCCATATACGCTGCAACTGGATGCGAACGTGTAAGAGCGCACACCTGCTTTACTCGCCAGGTGGGCCAATCTTACCGTTGCCTTGAAATTGATTTCTTCAGTGGGCCGTTCAAATCTCTTGCCCATCGGGTCATTGGAGATTGCTGCCAGCTGAATAACGGAATCGACACCATCGAGTAGCTTTTCAGGGATTTCTCGCAAGTCACAAAAATGCTGTGCGTCCAAAGAGATTTCTGGAATGCGTTCTGCAGCAGTCAAACAATGGGAAAAATATCCGGTATCAACACCTTCTATGACAGCATCGGGAAAGACGTACCGCAGGTGCCGCACCAATACCGATCCAACATAGCCCAAGTTGCCAGCGATAAGAATTTTCAAGTCTTCTCCCAACTCTTCATCAAAGCCACAGCATTCCGTGGTGTATACGACAGGTGTTTGCGAGTGCCGATTACTTCGATGTCCGTTGAAAGAACTTGTCTAGTCGTCCCGGCCGTACCGATAATAGACCACTCGCAGTACCCAAGGCTAATTGTTCATTCTGTGGAAATATGTATCAACTCACCGAAATCCGCCAGTCGAGATCGAGCATTAGAAGCGCCGTCCAATCTCACGGTTCGACACGTTTTCCCATTCTCCCTGCGATTGCATCCACAGCGCCTTGCGCGATCCGAAGTACCTTTTTCAGCTTGTCCTCTTCGACGAGGATTATTTTGAGGGTGTCCCAGGCCATAATCTTCGCTGCCTTCGCAGCCTCTTTCCACCACTCGATCTGCGGGGTGGGAGGTCCCAGCATCCAGAGACGATTTCTCGTCCAGTAGTACTTACGGCCTGCACTGTGATTCGTCGTCTCGAACTCGCGGCCAAGGAGACGAAATTTCGTAGGCCTGCCAACCGAGTGTAACAGCTGCGCTTCTTCACACTGGATGATTCGATAACCCGCTCCGCGGGTCCGGCGACAAAACTCCTCATCCACGAAGTCGATGAAGAGGGTTTCGTTCATGAATCCGATCTGGTTGAAGAGCCAGGCCGGCATCAACATTCCGGAAGTCATGACGCTTTCTACTTCCCCGCGTTCACTCCGATCTTTGTTGATGCTGGTCCGGAGATTTCGGTTGACGTAGAAAGGCGCGGCGATGGCCGTGTGCTGTTCAACGAGGAAGCATCTTTGCAGGTTCTTGACCAGCCGCGGCGATACCGTTGAATCCTGGTCAAATGTGATCAGCCAGTCATAACCCATCTCCATCCCACGTTTGATGCCCCGATTCAGGGCTGCAGCGATTCCTTCGTTTGAAGGATTGAAGATGACACTCGTGCGTGCGTAGGTTTGAATCTCCTTTAGGAGATCAGCAGGGGGGCCGAGGGATCCGTTGTCAACGACAATGAGATGGCTGACCTGTTCGAGAAGAAGGCTTACATTCTCAAGAAGCTGCTGCGAAGGACGGAAGGTCACTACGACTGCGCATACTTGGTTCGCAACTGGCATCGCAGATTTATTGTCCGGAATTTGGCAATATGATCCGATCACTTCACCAATGTTCCTCCCCAAGGTTGCAAACAGGTCGCCAGTCGGCGGCAACAGGATGATTTGAAATCCAGCAGCATCCGCACTGGCATTAGATTGCAAAGATTGCATTCAGCCATGATAGCGAAGTCATTAATGGATGCAGGTACCATGAGATAATTGCGAAGGTCAATGAGGATGAGTCGTATCGGATCACTCGAAGCAGAAAGCGTGGCTCCATCGGAAAATTCACAGGGTGAAGCTTGGCGAATTTTTACCTTGCTCTACCCCCGCCGCCATCTTATATATAGGGTCGTACTCGGTGCAACGTTGCTTGCATTGGTAATTTTGTTTCTCCTCAGTCCCTTTTTCGCAGCCACAACTGTGATGATTCCTCCTCAGTCGTCCTCCACTGGGCTTGGTGCGCTCAGTGCCGCCCTGGGTGGAGCTGGTGCCTCCTTGATCGGAGAGGGAACCTTCGGGATCAGGAATACCGGCGAAACCTATGTCTCGCTACTAACCAGTCAAACTGTTGAAAACGCCGTCATTCGCCGGTTCAACCTGATGGACGAATACAAAACGAAACGACTTTCGGATGCGCGAAAGATTCTGGAAAAGCGAGTCACCGTCGTCTACGGGGCACGTGATGGACTGCTCCGCTTGACGGTTGAAGCGCATGACCCTAATCGTGCAGCTGAGTTGACGAACGGCTACGTGGAGGAGTTCCGGAAGTTTTCAGCGACACTTGCGGTAACCGAAGCGTCCCAGCGAAGAATGTTCTATGAGCAGGAACTGCGGAATGCTAAGGATAAACTTGCCAATGCAGAACAGCAGCTAAAGATCACCGAACAGAAGACCGGCGTGATGCAACTAGACGCACAGGCACGCGCACTGATTGGTTCCGCTGCCACGCTCCGAGCTGAGATTTCTGCAAAGGAAGTAGAGATTCAATCTTTGCAACTATACGCAACCGAGGATAATCCGGTGCTGGTTACCGCAAAGCGTGAACTTGCTGCCATGCAATCTCAACTGTCTCTTCTGAACAACGACCGTAGCGATAGATCGCAAAACGTTATCCTGTCAAAAGGAAGCATAGATGAAGGAAGTCTCGAGTATATTCGGCGATTCCGTGAGGTGAAGTATTACGAGACCCTGTTTGAGTTATTGGCTCGTCAATTCGAGATCGCACAGCTGGATGAGGCTCGTCAGGGCTCAACAGTGCAGATTGTGGACAAGGCACTCCCCCCCGATAAAAAGATGCCACAATACCGCGTTCTGAAAGCTCTTATCGTAGCCCTATTCAGTTTCCTTGCGACCTGTGTCTGGCTTATTGTTCAGAATCGGTGGAAGAGTTCAGGGTATGCTGAGCGCATACGAGAATTGCGTTCCGAAACTCCCTCATAAAGTCCGAGCGATAGCGAAAAGTCATGCAAAACCATTTTGGCGACCGAATTCTTCGCAATTTCGCATCACCATATGGCCTTGCGGGTGCATCCTTTTTCGTCTTTTTTATCGCGTGGCTTATTCCGCCATCCATCTATTCACCGGTGATGAATGAAAGGGATATCCTATTCCTTAACCCGCCGACTTTCTTCTTCTATACCCTTTGCGTTTTAGGCTTCATCTTTGGAGTTTGGATCACATCTCCGCGGGACCTCCCTCTTTATGTACCGAAGCTGTTTTCGCGTATTCCAGCTACACTCTTTCTTGTTCTGCCACTATTAGCTGGCTTGCTGATGACTACATGGGCCATCCTGCAGATGTTCAAACAGGTACCCAATCTCCTGGTATTAATTGCGGCACAGCAAGGACAGAGCATTAAGAGTGGCATCTTACTTGATGCACAGGATCAATTAGCAGTCACCGCACCTATTCTTGTGGGCCTCAGTTGGTGGGCACAATGGCGTTTCTGGCAACTGGATCTGACAGGGTGGCGTGCTTGGTGCGTGCGATTGATGATCCTGACCGCAATTCTGGTAATCATCGGCTCGTCTGTCCTTCTTGTCTTCCGATTTCCGATTATGGAAACCGTCGCCGGTCTCTTCTTACTCTATGTCTTGCATCGAGAAGCGGAAGGTCGTCTTTCATGGTCTTTTATCGCTGGCATGTGTGGGATTTTTATTATCGGGCTCATTGTTCTATTTGGAGCGTTCGCTTTTATTCGTGGAACAAGCTCTCTCGACATGCAATTCCAGCTTCTATTTGGCTATACCATCGCGAGCTATAACAGGCTCGCCGCTGAAATTACAGGAGCCTTGCACTATAGTTACCCGGGCGTCCGCCTTAGCGACTTTGTGGGGTTCAATAAAACCCTTCATCATTTAATTCCAGTAGACCGAATTTTTAACTGGCCTGACTACGGTGATTTAGCGGCATCGGAATTTGCCAGTGTAGATCGAGCAGGTTTGAATGGCGGACTGATATGGCCAGGGGCATTCGGCTATATCTTCATCGACCTCGGTTGGTTCTCGCCTTTCTGGCTCATCCTGTATGGGATGGTCTACGGCGTCGCATGGAAGGCGATGCGCCGCTCATCTGCCGCCGGTGTTACTATTTATCCTTATTTCGGCTTCTGTGTCCTGTTTTGGATAGGTTCAAACATGCTTCTTGCTTCATCACTCGTACCGTTCGTCAAGTACGCCATTTATCTCACGATCTACGAGAAACTTCTGCTAAGGAAAACGAAGGATGCAGAGATAGCTCTAACACCCTAAATAAACGCGCCTTGTAACTTCAAGGTATTTGTGCCCCCAACCGTTGATCGGGTTGCACATGGCATCCCTCGGCCCATGGAACGCTTTAATAGAGATCATCAGATTTTGATCGCTATCAGGCGTGGAACGATCTAACTGACTCGCGTTAAAGCTAAATGCTTATATGTCGCCAAATCAACTTTCCATCGCCATCGCGGTGGCTTTGTTGACCGATTTCGAAGTGGCAAGCGAGCGCGAACAACATAATTCGGTTGGGACAAATGGCTCGATTGCAAACGTCTGCAGCCCTCATTAGAAGTCTCAACAACATGGGGTTTCTAATGAAAGCCAACTTCACGGCTCGTTTCAACGGATTCGATCGTAGCCGGTGTTCCGGCCACAATTCATGAAACAACCGGCAAGAGTATCCAATACGAATCATCCGGTTACAGGCTTGCCGAAAAGTAGTTGGATGCAAATGATCAGCTAGTGCATCAGGGATAAATTTCAGCTTCAATCCGAACTGCTTTTCAATTCGGTACCCTAGCTCACAATCCTCCATGGCGGCGTATGGGAAATTTTCTTTGAAAGGAAATCTCCTTAGCAGTTCAGTCTTCACAGACAAATTGCTGGTATAGAAATGTTTCCAGTCTGCCTGCCCCCCCGCCAGAAGGGTTTTGTAGTCAAATTGGATTGAGCTTCCTTCAATCCAACGCATAAATGGCGTAATTACTTGACCGGATGTGCTCCATTTTGTCAAACCAAGAGCCGCCACTTCTAGACTTGTATACTTTTGGTGCAATCGCATATGGGCTTCAACCAAATTTGGAGAAGCAAAGATGTCGTCTCCCAGCATTAAACAGATTGGAGTTTGCGAAAGAGAGATTCCGCGGTTCCGTGCTTTCGCTGGCCCACCATTATCCTGGTATACATAGCGTACCGCCAGGGGAGTTTCCGTAAGGTAGCGCTCCATCAGTTTTGGAGTCGAATCGGCGCTTCCATCGTCGATTACGACCACCTCAAAATCCTTAAACGTTTGCTTTTCGAGATGAGACAGGCATTCCAACAAAGCATCTGGGCGATTAAAAGTTGGAATGAGAACGGTCAGAGCTTTACCAGACAATGATTTCGGTCCTTTCCCCCCGTTATTGCAATCCAAGCGGCCCTTCGAGGTTCGGGATTCCCTCCAATCGTATATTATAGCCAGAGCAATGGTCTACCGTGCTTCCTGACCGGATGACTTTACAAACTCGGGTAACTGATTACAACTTGAACCAAAGGACTGGAATGCTCAATTGGGCCGCTAGATATTATCCAATCATACGAATCCTAAAGACATATGGCTTGTATGACAGTGCCTCTCTGTTGGAAATCGGATCAGAATCAATCGGCATCGGAAGGTTCCGCAAAGTGCCATTCATCGGTGTGATATTTTATTTCCCTTTGAGCCGGCATGGCCTATGACTCCTATGATCGCTTCGGCCGCGCAGATGCCAGTCAAGGACAATGAATTCGATGTGATTCTAGCATCAGATGTGCTCGAGCATGTTCCACCCGATCTGCGAAAGATGGTGATTGACGAATCTCTGCGGGTTGCACGAAAATTGGTGATTTTCGGATTTCCGTGTGGCGAACTGGCATGGGAGTCGGATCGGGCTTTGCTTGATGCTTACCTCAAAAAAAACTTAACCCCAGCAGAATGGCTAACTGAACACATGGAAGCCAAATTTCCGGAACCTGAACTCTTTAGAGAAATAGATGGCTGGGAAATACAACATCACGACAATGAAAACATCTCATTTCATTCCTGGTTGATGCGTAGCGAGATGTCTCGCGTTTTTCTTAAGGTCTCCTCGACATCTATGCGACTAGCACCCTTTCTTGTCGAGATGCTGTTGCGGAGAGCCAATCGCCGTCCCGTTTACCGAAAGATTTTCGTCCTGCGCAAGCTTACAACCTGAGTTCGACGCAGGCGCGTCCATTTCAGGGTCGTTGCTCAATATCTAGACGTTTCCCAAGCCAGTTGACTGGGAAGAGGTAAATTCGACAACCCTGACAGGAAAATGTGCCCGAAGACGTGTATCAACCGCCGCACAACCAGCTGAAAGATCGAACTCGTCGTATTTTCAGTGTAGTTCTCAGTTTTTTTCTCGGCCAAGGAGCATTGCAGGGAGTCAATTTGGTTATTGGCTTGTTCTTGGTACGTACTCTCAGTGTAAGCGACTACGCAAAGTTCGGTCTGGCCTCTGGGTTTCAATCCACCGCGTCCATTTTTATGGATCTCGGATACGCAAGCACAATCATCCCGCTAGTAGGAGAACGCGTCTTTGACCGGGCGCTGGTCGGCAGGTACGTCCGGGGAGCAAAGTCGCTCAGAAACCGGGCATTTTGGGTAATAGCTCCTTTTGCATCAATTGCATTTCTGATTGTTACTCATAGGCAGCGGTGGGCGTGGCCCATTCAAATCGTCTTGCTTGCATCGATATTAGTTGCGCTGTATTCAAACGGGACGGTTGCATACTCTTCCGTGCCCCTAATCCTTTACAGGCGTTTGCGCGACTACTACCTCCCGCAAACAATCACCGGAATATGCCGATTGGGAATCTATCTCACGTTGGGAATACTAGGCGGGCTGAATTCCTGGATCGCGGCGGGATGCAGCGCATTTAACGTCGCTGTTAATGGATATCTACTCGGGAAAAAAAGTAGCAGCTCTATCGAATGGCCGGAAGAGGATGATCCGGTCATCAGGAAAGAGATCACCCGTTATGTTCTACCGGCAACCCCAGCGATTCTCATTGGGGCCTTTCATGGTCAGATTGCTCTTCTGTTGATAAGTATTTTTGGTAATACCGCCGGTATTGCTCAAGTGGCAGCTCTCAGCCGCATTGGGCAGATTTTTAATGTTCTGATGACCTTTAATGTAGTGATCATCGAGCCGTACATGGCTCGTTTACAGCGAGGACACCTACGAATTACTTATCTAAGACTAATAGCCGTCGCAATCATTGGCGGCGCTTTCATGGTTCTTCTGGCCTTCCTGGAGCCAGAAATCTTTCTATGGGTTCTGGGGCCGAAATATGCCAACTTGCGAGATTTGATCGGATGGGTCATTCTCACCGCCTGTATCAATTACGTGGCCGGATTGATTTGGATCATGAATCGCTCGCGCAAATGGCTTTTTTGGCGAGGAACAATCGCGGAGATTGCCTTGCTACTCGCGATTCAGGTTGGATTTGTCGCTATCTTTGGCGTTCGCACTACCAGAAATGCGGTGATGCTTAATTTCGCTTCGAGCTTTTGCTATGTAATCGCGCATTCGTACGTAGCTATTCATGGTTTCTCAAAAAGTGAAGAAAACAAACTCAACCAGGGATTCAACTGAGGCTTCCAAAATTATGGCTTAGCGCAGGAAGCGCGACGATGATGGCTTCCGATCTCTTCGTAAATTGGGAGAGTACCTCCTTTTCGAAGGGGCGGCTCGGACCGTCCGGCTATCCAGATTTATCGGAAGGAAGACCTGACTAGAACACAGTATTGCCGGCTGCAATCGCGATTCCCAACTGACCCACGATCTGCGCTACGCTGACGATCGTTTTGAGAGTCTGGCCTTTCGTCAGGTTCAGGGGCACAACGACCGTATCGCCCGGATAGATATGTAGTGAGTCAAAGCTGTTTCCGCGCAACGATGAGCTGTATTGTTTGCTCAGAACAGAACCGCTTGCCCGAATGACGTAAGCCCGACTGGTGTCAGCGTCGCGGTTGGCTCCGCCAGCCAGGCGAATATAACTTCCCACCCGTCGAGTCGGATCGAATACAAATGAGTTTTGATTGTAGACTGCTCCTTCGACGTTCACCGTCGAAGGCATTCGGGGAACAATCAATCGATCCCCATCCTCCAACGGTAGATCCGGAAGCTGCGATACATTATTCGCGTCCACCGGAAGCTCAAGTACGATACGGCCTGTCGCTTGAATTTGGCGCAAGCTATTGACAACGCTCTGGTTCTGCTGCTGCGCTGCGGCTGCTGCGGCACTATCTGCCCCATTAAGCGCGCGACCGAAGTTATTGGTTGTGTTCGCGGTGATCTGGAGGGTAAGTTGGTCGATATATTCGTTCAAACGCTGTTGCTGCACGCGGCGCGTCGACTCTCGAGTAAACTCCGAGCCATAGAGATAGGAATCTGCGGTCACGCCCCCAGCTCGCTCCACCAGTTGTCGTAAAGTCTCGCCTGGCAGTACGCTGTAGACTCCCGATGAAACAACCTCTCCTTCGAGTCGAACATATCGGGTCTGTTGCGCCTGAGGAACGCGAATATCCGCCTTTGAAAATATAGTGACCACATCACCCGGCAGCAACTCAAGATTTTGTGAAGCGTCTCCCCCCAACACCAGCTTCCCCAGATTGAATGGCAACAAGGACGTCGTCAGATTCTCCTTGCTTTGGCGCTCGATCACCGCGTAGCTCCAATCAATATCCGGCTCGCTCAACTTGATATCATTGCGCGGCTTGAACTGCCCCGCCGAAGAACTGGTGACGGTGGTAGAACCCACACTGGCGCTTGTTGCACTCATTAGATTCGAGTTCCCGCCATTCTGTGATATCCCATTTGCCAACACGCCGCTGCCAGCAGTACCTGATCCAGCAGCTCCGCTCGCTGCGGGCGCTGAAGAAGGAGTGTAAGGAGTAAAGCGATCGTTAGTCCCGCTAGCTGCAGTCTCCGATGCTGGAATTGGCGTGCAATCCAACCCCCCATCCGTCATACCATCATTCGTTGGGTGCGAGCCTGCCTCATTATTTCCAAATGGCAGACCTATCAGATTTGGGTTCCTCGTAGACGAGTATCTCCAATTCGGATTTTCGCCCTCATCCCCAAAAGGAATGCCATAACGCAAGCCTGGAATGCCAAACGGCGTCGCAGGCATGCAGGTAGGGATGTAGGTCAACACCGGTTGACCCAACTGGCTCCGTTTCAACCAATACTCACGAGTGATCAGTGCATCTTTATTTGGCAGCAGATCACGCACGCGCATCCCTGCCTTCCAGGTATAGCGCCCAGGGTTCGCCACGTTGCCGCGCAGCGTTACCGCATCTTTGTACTCGCTGACGACAGCAATCACTTCCAAAAGGTCGCCATCACGTAGCACGGTCGCCTTACCCTGCGCGTCGAGAGATATCTGCGTTATGCCGCGCATCCGGTGCTCATCGACACGCTCCAGCCGAAGCGTCTGTCCTGAAGCGACACTTGTCGTACCGGCAGCCATCTCGAGGACCTCACCGGCAGTCGTACTGTCCGGCGACCTCAATTCATAAATGGCCGGCGAATTGACGCTCCCAGCCACCGCGACCTGCGGTCCTACGGGGGGAAGGTAGATCACATCGCCAGGCAATAACTGCGCGTCCTTCGATTTGTCGCCTCGTAGCAGCAGATCGTATAGATCGAAATCCACAACAACCGTGCCGCCGCGTTTTAACTGGATGTGCCGCATACTGCCTTGTGGTGTTGGCCCCCCAGTCACAAAAAGAGCATTGGTCAAAGTACTCAAGGAGCTGATCGTGTAGCTCCCTGGTCGCCGCGCCTGACCCACCACAAACACCTGGATGGAACGAAGCTGCCCCATGTTCACGTTGAGATCAAAATTACGAAAGACCCTCCCTAGCTGGGTCTTCAAATTCTCCTGTATCTGGGAAAACGGTAGCCCTGCAACATGCAGCGTGCCAACCTGCGGAATGTAGATCGCCCCCGATCGATCGACGGTGAAGCGGCCGTTCAGCGTCAACTGCCCCCAGACTTGCACGAGCAACTCGTCGCCCGGTCCGATCACATAGTCAGGGGTTACAGGGACCAAATTGAGCGGCGCAAAGGTGGAGGGCGGGTTCTGGAAAAGCTTCGAGCCGTAGATTGGCAGCGTCTTGCCCAATGAGTTGGCGACCATTAGCTGAAACTCGGTCGGAGGGTCGAGTGGAAGACGGGCCTGGACGTTCAATTCCTGCTGTTGTTGTTGTGTTCGGATCCCGGTCTGTGTATTGTTCTGGTTTTCCGTTTGCCCAGGTACAGAAATCTGAGGGGTTAGCGTCGGCGGTTGCTGATTGGCCGACGGATTCCGTATCGGATAATTGTTTTGGTCCCCTGGCTGCTGGCACGATGGATCGCCCGGATTACACGTTTGCTGCCCCGCAACGGTCCCCAGCGCCTGACCGTATTGCCCGTACTGCCCGAAGCACGTAAGCGTCCCGAACACAGAGAACAGAACCACGGATCCTAACTTGCCTACTCTGGGGGAGCTACCAAACAGCATCTGCACTAATCCTCGCAACCTTCTTTTGCCTTGCCTGTTCGTCATGAAAAGCGGTTCCCGCGCGAACGAAATGATGAGCAATTTTCGCCAATCAAGCCGTCAAAGCCACTGGATATCGCTACTTCAGCATACGCGAATGTATCCCTCTATCGATAACGAAATAAAGCGATGAAGCTCTTAAGCTTCCTGCCTTGTTTCGAAAAAAATACGTCTTCGCGATCCCAAAAAATTACGCCGACCGCTGCCCAGTCTCCACTGCTTGCGCCACTCGCAGCATCGTCGCCTCATCGAAGTGCTTGCCCATTACCTGCACCCCGATCGGCAGTCCGTCTTTAGTCGAACCGCACGGCACCGACACTCCACAGATTCCCGCCAGGCTCGCCGCCACCGAGTAGATATCCTCCAGATACATCTTCACCGGATCGTCGGTCTTCTCTCCCAGTTTGAACGCTGGAGTCGGCGTCACGGGAGCCACCAGTACATCAACTTCAGCAAACGCCGCCAGAAAGTCCCGGGTCAGCAGCGTCCTCACCTGCTGTGCTTTGCGATAGTAGGCATCGTAATACCCCGCGCTCAGGGCATACGTGCCCAGCAGAATCCGCCGCTTCGCTTCGGCCCCAAATCCCGCATCTCGTGTCTTCCGGTACATCTCTGATAGTGTCTTCGCCTCCTCCGCCCGAAGCCCGAACCGCACCCCATCGAACCGAGAAAGGTTCGCTGAGGCCTCTGCTGTTGCAATCACGTAGTAGGTTGGAATGGCGTATTTCGTATGTGGCAATTTCACCGGCTTCACCACACATCCCACCATCTTTAAACCATCAAGGACACCATCAATTGCCGCGCGAATCTCCTCGTCCAACCCCTCACCAAAGTACTCCTCGGGCACCCCGATCCGCAGCCCTTCTACCGGCTCCGCCAACCTGGCAACATAATCCTCCACCGGACGGTCCGACGAAGTCGCATCCATAACATCTTTGCCTGCAATCACCTGCAACATCGTTGCCGCGTCCTTCACATTCTTCGTCAACGGCCCTACCCTATCCAACGAAGAAGCAAACGCAATCAGCCCGTATCGGCTGACCCGTCCATACGTCGGTAGCACCCCAACCACCCCACAAAAAGCCGCCGGCTGCCGGATCGAGCCACCAGTATCCGTTCCCAGAGTCGCCACAGCAAAATCCGCCGCGACAGCAGCCGCCGAACCACCGCTCGACCCGCCAGGGACGCGATCTAAGGCCCGTGGATTCAGTACAAGACCATACGCCGAGTTTTCATTCGACGAGCCCATCGCAAACTCATCACAGTTCATCTTTCCCAGCAAAATCGCCCCTGCGGCCTCCAACTTCGTCACAGCAGTGGCATCGTAAGGCGGTATATAGCCCTTTAGAATCAGCGATGCAGCTGTAGCAGGTGCCCCCTGCATCACGAGGACGTCTTTGATCCCTACAGGCACCCCGGCTAACGCGGGCAACGCCTCGCCTTTCGCGGCAATCCCATCGATCTTCGCCGCCTGCGCCATCGCCCGTTCGCGACTCAGCGCCAAAAAACTATTGATTTGAACGTCCTGGGATTCGATGCGAGCATAGTACAACTCTGCCAGAGCCGTAGCGGTCATCTCTCCTGAGGCCATCGCCGCCTGCGTCCGGTCGATTGTCAAACTTTCTAACTTCATTTCCTTTACGCTCACTATTTCTCTCTGAAATCGCGGTCCCTGTGTCCGGCAAAAACTAGCGCTCGATCACCTTAGGGACCTTGAAGAACCGGCCATCGCTCTCCGGAGCGCAAGCCATCACCGCAGCACGATCCAGTGAAGGCCTCACCGCATCTTCCCGCAACGAATTGCCCGTCGAATCGACGACTCCACCTAACATCTCACCCACCTGAGCCATCGCCGGGACGCCAGCCGTATTCAGCTCGTTCAATTGAGCAATATGTTCCAGAATAGCGTTTAGATCGCGCTGCATCCGCGGTTCCTCCTCGGCTGTCAACTGCAGATTCGCCAACTCCGCGACCCTCCGTACATCTTCAATCGTTACACCAGTCTGTTCTCTCATCTCCTGTCTTTCGTCTTCCTCTCAAAGTGTATCTCGCTCACGGTCACCTCCGCGATCCGCGCCATCTCTCCCGCAAGCTGCCTGTGCATGCTTGTTAACTGTTGCAGCCACGCATCGTCCTCCACCTGCACTCGTACTATGCCGTCCGCGTAGCCCACAACTATCCCCCTTTCGGCCATGGCCTTACCGCAGGCCACGGGCCATGCCGCTGCGAGCCGGTCCTGGTCGCTTAACGCGTCTAGGCTCCGCGCCAGCGATCCCTTCAATAGGTCACGCATTCCTTCCAATGACATCATCGACTCTCCGGCAAATAAACAGCACGAATTACTCCGCTACTCCTTTCAAAACACCTAGTTGGCGACCTAGAGGCGGCAGAAAGAGTTCAGCAGTGGAAACCTATATGACGACAACACGCGACCCATAGTCGTCAGGTGACGAGTACGCATAGACCCGATCCAGTTCTTGCCCTTGCAGGCCTTGCTTAGTAGGCGCCGTCCTGATTCACGACAGACGCGAACGTCCTAAGCAGAATCACAAAATCCTTGGACAGCGACCATCGTTCCACATACTCGCAGTCCAGGGCCACCCGCGCGTCGTAACTCAGCTCGCTGCGCCCGGAGACCTGCCAGAGTCCGGTCAACCCGGGCTTTACCCGGCAATAACAATCGAAGCAATCGCCATATTTTCCCACCTCTGCCGCCACAATCGGTCGTGGCCCAACCAGGCTCATCTGCCCCAACAGTACATTCCAAAGCTGCGGCAGCTCATCCAGGCTGTATCGGCGTAGAAAAGCGCCGAGCGAGGTAATGCGTGGATCCCAGCGCAACTTATGGGTTTCATCCCACTCGGCCCGCGCCTCAGGGTGTCGTGCCAGATAATCCTCTAGCACCTCGGCCGAATTAACACACATCGTACGAAACTTCCACATCGAGAAGAACGCACCGCCCTTGCGGATCCGCCGGTGAGAATAAAAAACCGGCCCAGGAGAGCCTAGTCTCACCACCAGAGACACCACTCCCAGCAACAACAATGTTACAGGCATCGAGATCAGGATCAGAAAGATATCCAAGCACCGCTTCACCACCCTGTAACGGAAATACTCCGATGGCGCAACCTTCGGCCAATGAAGTCTCTCCAAAGAGCGGCCCGTAGTCTCTGTATACGAGTAAGTACCTTCAATTGCCGCAACCGGCGACTCGGGCGATTGATAGTCAGCCTGCATTCGAATCCTGTATCTGTACGGCCCGCACGCATGCTCTCTTCCGCCTCGCGTCGACCGTACCGGTTAGCTCACGCATACCCTCTTATCGCGTTCAAATACTCTCATTCGTCTTTACGGCCCTTGCAGGCCTTGGGACGACCGCGTGTCGCACTTCTAATTTCTTGCCATGGATAGGCGTTGAATTCCTATCTTTCTTGTCTCGACTTTTTGCTTGCGGAACCAGTACCGGGAAAATGCAGCGCAGATAACCAACTCCATCATTCTACTCAAGAATTGAGACAGAGATTACATCATCTGGATCATTTTTTCGCCTTTCATTCGTTCCACGTTGGAACCTTACTAAAGAATCCCCCAGCGTGAGGCCCAACCGATAAACTAACCAGATGCAGGTTCTCAATACACCATTGCCAGACGTCAAGCTTATTCAACCCCAATGCCATGGAGATTGTCGCGGTTGGTTTGCGGAAGTATTCAATCAGTCAACCTTTTCCGCCGCCGGACTCCCCGCACAATTCGTTCAGGACAATCAGTCTTTCTCCCTGAAGGGTGTGCTTCGCGGCCTACACTACCAGCTTGGCAAGCCCCAGGGCAAGCTCATTCGTGTCCTCTCTGGCCATATCTGGGACGTCGCCGTCGATCTTCGCCGCAACTCATCCCATTTCGGCAAGTGGGCCGGATTCCACCTCAAGCGCCAGTCCCCCGACGATCCCCTCCAACTCCTCTGGATCCCCGAAGGCTTCGCCCACGGCTTCCTCGTCCTCTCCGAAACTGCCGAGGTCCTCTACAAGACCACGGACGTCTACCACCCTGCCGGCGAGCGCACCATCCTCTGGAATGACCCCGCACTCAACATTGCATGGCCACTCGATACCCTCAACGGAACCTCACCCTCCGTCAGTCCCAAGGACGAACGCGGCACTCTCTTCACCACCGCCGACCTCCCGCCCGTCGAAAAATAACAGCTAGCCCCCCCGCAGGAAGCCTAGCCCTGCTCCACCAGCCACCGCTCCACTTCAGCCAACGAGTCCACCGCCACAAACTCGCCACCGCATTCCTTCAACTCTGTCCCACTCATCAGAAAGGCCTGCCGCAACCCAGCACCATTCGCCGCCGCCACATCCGAACACCGGTCCCCCACCAGGACGCTCTCGCTCAGCTCCACACCAAGCTCCCGAGCCCCGCGCCGCAGCATCCCCGTCCCGGGCTTCCTGTCCTCATGCTCCCGCTTATACTTGCCCACACCATGCTCAGGATGGAACGGGCAGTAGTACACCGCATCCAGCTCCACCCTTTCGGCACGCATCTCCGTCCGCATAAACTCCATCAACACCTCAAAGTCCGCCTCGCTGTAATATCCCCGCGCAATCCCTGCCTGATTCGTCACGACAATCAGCCTGTAACCCAGGCCCGCCGCCGTCCTGCAAAGCGAAAAAATCCCCTCCACAAACCGCACCTCTTCCGCGCGATGAAGATACCCCACCTCCTCATTGACCACCCCATCCCGATCAAGAAATAACGCCCGCGCCGTCATAGATCCGCCAGAACCTGCCCCAACGAATCCTTCCAATCCATCATCCTCCACCCAAATCGCTCCTTCAGCCTCTCGCAGTTCATCCGCGAGTTCGCCGGCCGCTTCGCCGCTGTCGGATACTCTGCTGTTGTTATCGCCTCAATCTCCGCAAACTGATTTCCAGGCTCTCGCTCCCGCATCAACCGCACAGCCTCCACTGCAAACCCATACCACGTCGTCTCCCCAGCACCAGCAGCGTGATAAACGCCCCCTACCTCCGCCAATACCTCTCGCAACCCCTTCTCCTTCGCCGCAACTTCGCACTGCCCGATCACGGAAGCCGTCATCCTCGCAAGATCGCGGCTCCACGTCGGTGCTCCATACTGATCCGCCACCACCCGCAATACCTCCCGCTCTCGCGCCAGCTTCAAAATCGTCAGCAGAAAATTTTTCCCCCGCGTTCCATAAACCCAGCTCGTCCGAAAGATCACATGTCCGGCGCCACTCTCGACCAGCGCACGCTCTCCCGCGAGCTTGCTTGTACCGTAAACACTCACCGCCCCCGTCGCATCCATCTCCCGATACGGTTCGCTCGAAGCCCCATCAAACACATAGTCAGTCGAAAAATGAATCACCCCAGCCCCAATCGCCCGAGCCTCCTCACCCATCACCCTCACGGCCTCAGCATTGATCGCAAACGCAATCTCCGGCTCACTCTCCGCCTTATCGACCGCCGTATACGCTGCCGGATTCACAATCCACCGCGGCCGCGCCGTCCGAATCATCTCCCGTACCGAAGCCGCATTCGCCAAATCCATCTCAGCCCGCGCAGGAGCGACCACCTCACCCAACAACTTCAGCGTCTCCAGCAGCTCCCCGCCAACCTGCCCCGAAGCTCCCGTCAACAAAATCGGTCCACTCACCGGCGCAACCAACCCCATCAATACACCGTCTCTTCCAGCACTCGCAGCAGATACTGGCCATAGCTGCTCTTCGCAATCTTCCCTGCCAACCCGCGCAACTGCTCCGCGTCGATGTATCCCAACCGGTACACAATCTCCTCCGGACAAGCCACCTTCAACCCCTGCCGCTTCTCAATCGTGTGGATGAACATCGACGCCTCCACCAGCGAGTCATGCGTCCCCGTATCCAGCCAGGCTGTTCCGCGCCCCAGCAACTCCGTCCGCAGCTGCCCACGCTCCAGATACCACCGGTTCACATCCGTAATCTCCAGCTCCCCACGCGGCGAAGGCTTCAGCCCCTCAGCCACACTCACCACTTGCGCGTCGTAAAAATAAATTCCCGTCACCGCATACCGCGACTTCGGCTTCTCCGGCTTCTCTTCAATCGAAACCGCACGCCGTTCTGCATCGAACTCCACCACCCCATATCGCTCCGGGTCCAGCACCGGATAAGCAAACACCGTAGCTCCCGCCACCGCTACCGCAGCCGTTCGCAGCGTCCTCGCAAAGTCCTGTCCATAAAAGATGTTGTCGCCCAGCACAAGGCAACAGCCCTCGCCAGCAAGAAACTCCTTGCCGATCAAAAACGCCTGCGCTAATCCATCCGGCGAAGGCTGCACCGCATACTCCAGCTTGATCCCCCACTGCTCCCCGTTGCCCAGTAACTGCCGAAACCGTGGCGTATCTTCCGGCGTCGAGATCACCAGAATCTCCCGGATCCCAGCCAGCAGCAGCGCCGACAGCGGATAGTAGATCATCGGCTTGTCATACACCGGCAGCAATTGTTTAGACACCGTCTGCGTCACGGGGTACAACCGCGTCCCCGATCCGCCCGCGAGAATAATCCCCTTCATCGCCGCCCCTCCGCCACACCCACTTCACGCCCGCCGTAGTTTTCCGTCATCCAATGCTGATACGCCCCGCTCGTCACACCGTCCACCCACACCGCGTTCGCCAGGTACCACTCCACTGTCTTCCGCAGACCAGTCTCAAAGCTCTCCTCGGCCCTCCACCCAAGCTCCTTCTCTAGCTTCCGCGCATCGATCGCATACCGCCGATCATGTCCCGGCCGATCTTTCACATATGTCACCAGCTGCGCATGCGGCTTGAACTTCGACTGCGGCGCCAGCTCGTCCAGCAATGCACACAGCGTCGTCACCACCTCAAGATTCGCCCGCTGGTTCCCTCCGCCAACGTTATACGTCTCTCCCACGCGCCCGCGCTCCAGCACCGTCCGGATCGCGCGGCAGTGATCCAGTACATAGAGCCAGTCCCGCACCTGCTGCCCATCCCCATATACCGGCAGAGTCTTCCCCGCCAGCGCATTCGCAATCATCAACGGAATCAGCTTCTCCGGAAACTGATACGGCCCATAGTTATTCGAGCAGTTCGTCACCATCGCCGGCAGCCCATACGTATGCACCCACGCCCGCACTAGATGGTCCGATGCCGCCTTCGACGCCGCATACGGCGAGTTCGGCGCATACGGAGTCTCCTCATGGAACGCCGGAGCCTCAGGCGTCAGCGTCCCATACACCTCATCCGTCGAAACATGCAGAAACCGGAACCGCTCTCGCTCCTCACCCGCCAGCGACTCATAAAACTCCCGTGCCGCACGCAACAACGTAAACGTCCCATCGATATTCGTCCGTAGAAACGCCTCCGGCCCCAGAATCGATCGGTCCACATGGCTCTCCGCCGCAAAGTGAACCACTGCCCGCGGCCTGTGTCTCCGCAGCAAATCAGCCACCAGCTCAGAGTCGCAGATATCTCCATGCACAAACGTGTAGGCCGGATTCCCCGCAACCGAAGCCAGATTCGCAGGATTCCCCGCGTACGTCAGCTTGTCCAGATTGACCACCGGGCCCGCGCCCGCGCCCAGCCAGTCCAGTACAAAATTTGAGCCGATAAACCCAGCGCCACCAGTGACTAGGATCGAACCCGCGTCCGAGCTCTGTTCTGTTCGTTCATTCATTCCCATTCACCAACCAATGCCTCCGCAAGCACTTTCAACAGTCTGCGCCAAACCAGCCGGAGACGGAAATCTCCTTGCACTCTATGAACTCTACAACAATTTCGCCGCAGCAATGTGTACCAGCACCCCAGCAGTCAGACAACTGCCAACCCGCCCTCGGCCTCCAACCAGAAAGCAACAAAAGAGGTAAGTATATGTCTTCCAACAATCCGCAAACATCGAACCAGTCCGCAAAAGATAAGCAGCTCAATCAACGCACCTATCATCTTCCCAAAGACTCTTCGCACGCGGTTCAGCCCTCTGGCCCCAAGGGAGACAATCCGGCCACCGCAGGCCCCGGTCCCACAAATGTCCAATCCTCCACACCGGAAAACCGTCTTGGCCGCATCAATCCATCCGCACCCGAAGACGCCAACACTACGCCCGGAACAACCACCGAAAAGTAGATACCAGGCACAACGGATCATCATCGAAATCCCTGCCGCCGGAGACCTCGCCTCGCGCATCTCTAAATTGCGTTCGCAGTATGATTCAGATAATCGTATGCGCCAGCCGGGAGGGTCTGTCTTTGATGCGTCCGAACGTCCGAGGCCAAATTGGCTCAGCCCGGGCCACGTCGCTTGTTCCACACCTCGGATGGCGACTCCTCCCCTTGTCTCTTCTCTTCCTGAGCCTTCCTGAACAGGGCCCGTGCCAATGTATCGGTGTCGCCTCCACGCCCCAAGCCGCTGTCGAATGCGCCGCACACGCGGTTCCACAAGGAGCCGTCACCCAGCTCGATCCCGCCCATACCTACTCGCTCGCAGAGCTGATTGACCTCGCAGAACGCAACAACCCTCGAACCCGCATCGCATGGGAGAGGGCCCGCCAAAGCGCCGAACAACTCGGCGTCGCCAAAAGCTCCTACTACCCCGTGCTCGCCGGTCAGGCAGCCTTTTCCGACGAGCGCTTTATCGAACCCTTCCCTAAGGCGCTCTCTCCTCCCGGCTACAACATGATCGAGGTTCCGTCTATCGTCCCCGAGGTCACGCTCGACTACCTCATCTTCGACTTCGGCAAACGTGGAGCCCGTGTCGACGCCGCCACAGCCCAAAAGTTGGCCGCCGGAGCCAACTTCATCCAGGCCAATCAGGACGTCGCCTTCCGCGTCGCCAGCGCCTTCTATCAGCTCCTCACCCAACAGGAACGGCTCGCCGCTGCCGAGGCAACCCTCAAGACAGCACAGACCACCGCCGACGCCGCGGAGGATCAGCTTCGCAACGGCCGCTCCACTCTGCCCGACGTCCTCAACGCCCGCGCCGAGGCCTCACAGGCTGTCTTCGACCGTGAATCCGCCGATGGCGACGAAAAAATCGCCCGCGTCACACTAACTGAAGCCGCCGGCGTCGAACCATCCCCCAACATCACCATCGATCCGGCCAACTCCGCTCCGCTGCCATCCGATCTTGCCGCCACCATCGACGCCCTCATCGACCGCGCCATTGCCGATCGCCCCGACCTTGCCGCGCAGGCAGCCGAGATACGCGCAGCGGACGATGCTATCCGTGTCGCCCGCGCCGCATACCGTCCGCAGATCCTACTCCAGGGCGAAGCCGCCCAGACCTCCGTCTGGCCCACCGTCGACTTCGGCCAGCTCGGCTCCACAAGCCAACCCACATGGTCCGCCGCCCTCACTATCCAATGGCGCATCTTCGACGGTGGCGAGCGAAAAAATGAGCTCGCCAAAGCCGAATCGAAAAAGCGCGAGGCTCAGGACGAGATGCGCGACAAGCGCGACCAGGCCACCCGCGAGGTCTGGACCGCCTACATCGGCTTCCGCACCGCACTGCGTAAACAGCAGGCCGCCGTGGCCCTCCTTGAGTCAGCCAACTCCTCCTACTCCGCATCGCTCGATGCCTACAAATATGGCGTAAAGAATCTCATCGACGTGGTCACCGCCGAGCGCCAGCTCGCCCAGGCTCGCCTCTCCAGCGTCTCAGCGCGCTCCCAGCTTTTTCTTGAAGCCGTCGACCTCGAATTCGTCACCGGCAATCTTCTGCGCAACGGGCCGCCCGCGACGACAACAACCTCACCCATAAACCCCACACCTCCACTTACGCCTTTACCCCAGAGCCCAGTTCCATCTGCATTAATTCCACCTCAGGATGGCAGCCAACGATGAAAAGAACACCCGCGCTCTCTCTCGGCATCGGCGGAGTCTGCCTTCTCTGCACCGGCTGCGGACGCGCCCCCGCCATTGACATAATTGGCTCTTTCTTCCCCGTTTGGATGGTCTGCCTCATCCTCTCGATCATCTTCACCTCGCTTCTGCGCATCTACCTTCTGCGCCGGCAGCTTGAGTCGGCCATCGAGCCCGTCGCACTCTTCTACCCTTGCGTCGTTCTTCTTCTCACCTGTGTGTTGTGGCTCATCTTCTTCAGCTAGGAGGGCATAATGGAAACCGTTACCGAAACCACGAGTCGCAATCGAATCGGGCGCCGCATCGTCGTAGCCGTAGCCGCGGCCGCAGCCCTTGTACTCCTGGTGGTCGTCTATCAGGTCGACCGCTCGCCGCGCACCGATGACGCCAGCGTCTGGGCCAACTACATCGAGATAGCCCCCGAGGTCAGCGGCCGCCTAGTCGAGCTTCCCATCAGAGACAACGCCTACCTGAAGCAGGGAGACCTGCTCTTCGTCATCGATCCACGGCCATACGAGTACGCTCTCCAGCAGGCTCTCTCCGACCAGCAGGCGCTCGAAGAACAAATCATCGATCAGCGCCGCCGCATCGCCTCCCAGAACAGCGCCGTCCTTGCTGCCGGAGCCGCGGTCTCAACCTCAAAGACCGGTATCCAGACCGCCGGAAGCAATATCGACGCAGCCCGCGCAGCCGTCACCCGCGCTCAGGCCACCGCCACCGCAGCAGAATCCCAGCTCAAGCTCGCGACCAACAACTACCATCGCATCGAGCCGCTCCTCCAGAAGCAGTACGTCACCGTCGAACAGGTCGACGAGGCCAACACCGCCGTCCGCGTCGCCCAGGGCAACTACGATGAAGCCGAGGCCGCTCTCCTGCAGGCAAAGGCCCAGCTCGATCAGGCATCGCTCCGCCACGTAGAGGCCAGCTCCCAATCCGCGGAATCGCAGGCAAAACTCAACCAGGCCATCCACGCCATCGACCGCATCGAGACCCCCGAGTCGGAGCGCCCCGCCAGGGCCGCAAAGGTCGACAGCGCCCGCCTCGACCTCGAGCGCACCCGTGTCGTCGCACCCTTTGACGCCTATGTCACCAGCATGAACATCTCGGTCGGCGCCTACGCCCATCCTGGAACGCCGCTCTTCACCCTCATCGATACCCGCAAGTGGTACGTCATCGCCAACTACCGCGAATCAAAGCTGAAACACATCCCCCTCGGCGCGCACGTCGACGTCTATCTCATGGGTCATCCCGACCGCCGCTTCAACGGCCACGTCGAAAGCATCGGCTTCGGCGTCCTCCCCGAAGACGCTCAGCTCGCCAACGGCCTGCCCAACATCGAGCGTACCCTCAACTGGGTCCACCTCTCCGCGCGCTTCCCCGTCCGCGTGCGCATCGACGATCCCGACCCCAATCTCTTCCGCATCGGCGAGACAGCAGTCACCGTGGTCCGGTAGCAATCTATGCCAGGAATCCTCTCCACCTGGATCGAGCGCTTCCGCCAGGATCTCGAGCCGACGCCCGGCCGCATGAACAGCAGCCTGCGCATCGTGCTCGCCGCGATGATCACCCTCCTCCTCGTGCAGACGCTCCGCATGCCCTTCTCCGGACTTGGCATGTACTTCGTCTTTCTCGTCGGACGCGACTCCCCAGCCGTCTCTCTTCGCTCCAGCGTTCTGACTATGTTCACAATAGTCGCCAGTGTCGCCACTGTGTTCGCGGTTGTCATCGTCACGGACAACGACCCCATGGCGCGTGTGCTCGGCGTTGCCATAGTCACCTTCTGTGCCGGGATGTTCATGCTGTCCAGCACCGTCCCCGCGCTCGCCTCCAGCTTCGGCTTTATCTTCTGCACTCTCATCGCGCTCTGGGAGACCAGCATCTCCGCTACTCCTCTGGTCAAACAGATGCTTTACCTTCCCGCGACCATCTCCCTTGCCCTTCTTTCAGTTCTCGCCGTCGAATACATCTTCGCCGGCCAGTCTCCTGTCAAAGAACTCCAGCAGCAGCGCATCACTCGCTACCAGACCCTCCAGGAGATGTTCTCGCTCTACGCCAGAGAAGCAGCTCCCGCAGAGATCGCCCAGGCTGTCCAGCGCGTCTCACGTCTCGCCGGGACCGGCCAGGCCGGGATGCAGCGCCTCTACAACACCATCGTCGAGCGCAATCTCGATCCCGGCGCACTCCCCGTCGGCACGCGCGTCCGCATCACCATGCTCGCGCAGCTTATGGATATCTCGGCCGCCTTCGGTTTTCAGTATCCCTCACTCACCGATCCCGCCGTTCGCCAGCGCTGTGCTCATATCGCCGAGCTCTGTGGCTATCTCGCCGCAGGCACCCTCCCTCCCGGCCACCAGGACGCGCTGAAAATCGAGCGGCCCCTCGGCCCCGATCCCTCACTCATCGACCGCGTCGACGGCGTGCTCCACTCTATCCTCTCCATGCCCGCTGAAGCGGTTGAGGCTGCTGACAAGCGACTGGTTGCCCTTCCCTCCAGTAAGGTTCCTCTCCTCGTGCCCGGAGCACTCTTCCAGCCCCAGACCGTCGCCTTCGCGCTCAAGATCAGCCTATGCGCCACCCTCTGCTACATCATCTATCAGTCCATCGCATGGCCGGGAATCTCCACCGCAGTCACTACCGTCCTCATCACCGGTCTCAGCACCAGCGGAGCCACCAAGCAGCGGCTCATCTTCCGCCTCGTAGGCTCCATGATCGGCGGCCTCATCCTCGCCCTTGGTGCAACTGTCTTTCTCTTTCCCCACATGGACTCGATTACCTCGCTCGTCGTACTGACCAGCGCGGTCACTCTCCTCGCCGCATGGGTTGTCGGAGGGCGCAACTTCGGCTATGTCGGCCTCCAGATCGCCTTCTCGTATTACCTCGTGGTCTTCAGTGACTTCACCGCCCCAACCGAGCTCGCCCCCGCCCGCGATCGCCTCGCCGGTATCCTCCTCGCGCTCGTCATCATGGCCTTTGTCTTCGACCAGATCTGGCCCGTCCGCACTGTCACCGCCATGCGCAACAGCCTGGCAACCATCCTTCGCGCCACCGCCAACTTCCTCCGTCTGCCCCAGACCGCTCGATCCTTCCCCGAGCTTCTCCGTCACGCCGACGGCATCCGCGACCAGATGGGCAAGACCGTCGCCGCCATCCGCAGCATGAACGACACCATTGAGTACGAGTTCGGCGTAGACCGTCGCCTGCACCAGCACACCGGAGAGACCATCATCCGCGCCGCCCTTGCCCTCGTAGCCTTCTTCTGGAATCAGTTCGCAGTCCTGAATACCGAACAGGATCGCGATTACATCACCGAGCCCTCGCTCATGCATCTTCGCGCCACCCTTGCCGACGGCATGGATGCCATGGCCCAGTCAATCGCCCGCAAGACCGAACTTGCCACCATCCAGCCGCAAAACCTCATCGACCCCTCACTACTGACCCACCCCCGCTACGGCGAATACGTCCAGAACTCTATCGCCCGCTTCGACGAGCTCCAGAACTTCATCGTCCAGCTCTGCACCTTGCCATAGCCAACACCACACTCACTACATGGGATACTTCGCGAGCCAATCAGAGCTTCTCGAGGCGACCTTGAAACTTCTGTATGTCGGTGGTGAGGCTCGAAAGCAACTGATAGGTCTCAGAGCGCAATTGGTCTGACGAATCGTTGTGCCGACCAGCGCCCACGATGAGAGCGTTGAGATCGTCGTTCATCTTGTCGAGATCAGAGTGAATTACATGCACTTGGTCTTGCCAGTTGGCGAGGTTTTCTTCTCGACGTACCCCTTCATGCTGCTCGACGGAGTTGGGTGCGCTCATCGAGGTCCGCGGTCCGAGGATTGTGTCTATCTGTCTCTCCAGACCGGCAATATCCTCGCTTAACGACTTCGCTTCATCGGCGAGGAGATGATTCAGCTCCCTCCGCGTTTTGGAGTGCAAAGTGGAGTATCGCGCGGACGTGAAGCGCCTCGATAATTCATCAAGTACCCAGGCGTAAGATGAAGCGGATTGTGCGTAGGACAGGACACCACGAACGTACTCCTGTCTCTCTTCGAGTGAAGGAAAGCGCTCCTCCAGTTGCTTGTCGAGAAGCGGTTTGGCAGAAGTTGCAGAAACCGCTCCACGGTTTTCGTAAACGTGAGCCCGCAGACTCTTGCGCTTCTCTGCAAGTGTCACGACGTAGGGTTGCACCAGGGAAAGATCGCGTAATGCACTCTCGATCTCCTGCTTCCGGGCAGCGTCGTCGACGACTCCCTCGATCTTCACGACTTTGGGATTGGAATCGTCTACGCTGATCTCGCCTCCGAGCTCGGCATGTATCTTATGAAGAATCGAAAGCGCGGCGATTTCTTCGCTTACAGGGTCAGCGATCGGTTTGAGTGGCGAGCTAAGCGCCAGCTCTGAGCTTCTTTCCTGCGTCGGAAAATCGAACAGGCCTGCCCGCAATGTTCTAAGCCCAACAACATGATAGGACAGCTCTGTGATCTGAATCGTCGATTGGTCTCTTAGGTGCAACAACGCTCCGATAGTATGGAAATCCCCATCCCGTAGCGTAAGTTCTGCGTCCACTATATCGTTACCAGGCAGATGGATCGCCACCACAGCGTCCGCGCCGTTTTGTCTCATCGAAATCGTAGACGCTTTGTTCCGGCTGCTCATATCCAGAAACAATCCGGGAAGCAACAGTTCATCGGCGTTCAGCGAAGCACGTTGCACCATGCTATCGACAAACCGCTCATCCTGGTTGTTGCTGTCATCAATCTCGTGAACCTGCCGATTGTGCTGCGGATCCCGATACAAAGTTCTCTCCGACTGGTGACTGCCGGCGTTGATTCGGATCTTCTGTACGACAATCGGATCGCTTATCCCTTGAAGCGAGTTTTGCTCGAAGCCAACGGAGCGGATCAAACTCTCTTTGGCCGAAACGGTTGGCACGTTCGAACGAAATATGACGAAGAAAGCAACGATGATGGCCAGGGCGGCGCAGGCTAGTATTCGCGCCTGGGGAGCCAGTGCATCGCGAAGGGATCGCCAGAGGTCGGCAGCGTTCGGCAGTCGAAATCGCCCCGGTCTTTTTAGTACGCCGGCCAGGCGATCCAGCTTGTCTTCGAAAACAAGCTGATGAGAAGGAGAAAGTGCAAAATCCGGATCGACAATGACTCGCTTGTATTCCGATAGCTGATCCAGAGTCTCCTTGTATCGATCCGCCACAGACCGGCACGCGACGCAACTGCGCAGATGCTCCTCTACCACTTCGCAGTCATCCGCCGCGATCTCTTTGTCGACGGTACGGAAGATCCAGGACTCCGGTATATGTCCGTCCACCAGGCGCACGCTGTTTGAATTCACCTCAGCCATTGGTTGTTCAGAGATTCTCGCAGAGTTTATTGATTGCATGCCTTAGGGAGCCGGCGACAGAGGACACCGATGTGTTCAGCGTCTCTGCAATCTCCTGGTAGCGCAGACCCTCCAGCCGCAGGCGAACGCAGTTCTGCTGCAATTGAGACAGCTTCATCACTCTGGAGTGTAGCCTCTCCCATCTTTCTTTATACAAGAGCGCCTCTTCTGGCCCCGCGGAGGAATCGATAGCGGATAAACATATCTCGTGCCAACGCTCTGGCGAGGTCTCCAGAATAAACTTCTGCTTTCTCCCGCGAGCGCAGGCAAGGTTGTGTGCGACACGATATACCCAAGCCTTCATGTTTACGTTTGGGCGATCGGCATACAGATGTGAAAAAAGGCGCAGAAAGGCCTCCTGAAGGATCTCTTCCGCCTCCTGCGGCCGGACACGCATCCACAGGAGGTAGCGATACACGGGCTGGTGAAGCTGCTCGTAAAGTCCTGTGACAGTATCCCTCACCCGGGCCATCCTGATGTCGTCTGAAATGTCTTGGCTGGTGCGCAGGTTGTCGGATGCAACCGCGTAGCTCTGCTCGCAGTCGCTCATCGAGTCTGCAGATTGTTCCAGCGCTGACCTTAAAGTGAACGCTAAATCATGGTTCATCGTCTTGCCCCGGCCCTGGACGAATATTTTCCTCGCGAGAGATAGTGCAGCGACGATCGCTTTGACTTCCCTGTCAAGTACATAGTGCGTACCTGTCTTTGCATGCGACTTCTTTGTTTTCCCCAATGGGGTACAGGTGGAACGTCTTCCGGGTGATTAGGCGAAAAGATCTCAATCATCTCGCCCACACCGACGCGAAAGACGCAACTTCTCTTCTTCCGCAAAAGATCGCGGAGTCCTGCGGGGAGAAGATAGGCGGAACAATGGGACGCGTTCAGGTCTATCACCCATGGGTGAAACAGCGATGAACGCAGATCCGCGCACTCGAGCCTGCTTCATTGTGAATATTTCGTCACGCTTGTCATAAAACGTGGGGCTTGCGCATTACAGCAGAAGACACATACGTGTCGCATAGGAGGGGTTGTGCTAACTCGATTTTCAAGGCTTCTGCTCGTGCTCATGCCGGTGCTCTTGGCCGGCAACCTGACCGCGCAAACATATTATGGCCTGTTGAATGGAAGGGTATCGGATGCGCAAGGCAATGTCATTGTCGGCGCCGAAATCACTCTGAAGAACACGGCGCTGGGAACAACCCGCAGTGCCATTACGAATCATTCCGGAGAATATCTTTTCAGTGCGGTAGACCCGGGCACCTTCGACATCACGGTGCGCTCTGCCGGGTTCGGCACCTACGAGCGGAAGGGTGTCCTGGTTGCCACGCAGCAGGCCGTTACCATCGACTTTTCTCTCAAGGTCGCGAGCACGCGGCAGACGATCGAGGTTTCGTCCAGTCCTGTTGAGCTCGATACCTCGTCTGCCTCAAATGGACAGGTGTTTTCCAGTCAACAGATCGCGGAGCTGCCGAATATCGGGCGCAATACATTCCTTCTTGCGGCGCTCACTCCAACCGTTACCGTCACTGGAGATCCTCGATATACGCGTTTCGAAGACCAGTCGGGCGCAGCTGCCATCTCGGTGGCGGGCGGACCGATTGCCTCGAATAATTACGAGGTCGATGGCGTATCCATTACCAACATGTTTAACCAGCCAACAATCATGCCTTCCATCGAAGCCGTGCAGGAAGTGAAGATCCAGAGCGATACCTACGATGCCGAGATGGGAAGGGCCGGCGGCGGGAACTTCAATACGATTCTAAGGACTGGCAGCCGCGACTTTCACGGGAACCTGCTGGGCTCAACACGGCAAACCAACTGGTCTGCAAACACATGGAACAACAACTACGCGAAGCTGCCCCGGCCCGACATCACGCAATATACTTACGAGGGTTCCATCGGCGGCTATGTCGCAATTCCTCATCTTTACAATGGCCGAGACAAGACTTTTTTCTGGTTCACCGGCGAAGGCTACCAGCAGAAATACCCTGTCTCCACCAACTACTATCTTCCGAGCGCCCAGGAACGCTCCGGCGATTTCTCGAACAGCTTCGTGAGCAGCGGCGTGCCGTTGCTTGTCTATGATCCCTCGACCACAGATGCCAATGGAAACCGCCAGCCCTTTCCGGGCAATAAGATTCCTAGCAATCTGTTAGCGACGCCCCAGTCGCAGATTGGACAGAACATCCTCAAAGTTCTCCCAACATGCGCCGCGAACTGCAAGACGGGGGGCTACTACGGCGTAGCCAATTTCTTCCCTACCGACGATACGGCTGACCGGGCCAACGAGTTCATCGGCAAGCTTTCGCATCAAATCACCAAGGCATGGGTTGCGCATGTCTCTTTCATGTACTACGGCTCAAAGGAGCCCGGAGGCGATCCACTCGGCGCTTTTCCCGGCGATGTCAACAGCTATCTTCTCTACCGCAACGTCGACGCAACGGCTGTCAACTCCACCTATACGCTGAACCCTACGACCGTCATTACCGGGAACTGGGGCTTCAACCGCTATCCGAGCAATCGCCTCGACCTCACGTCAAATTATGATCAGGCACAGCTTGGCTTTCCAGCATCCTACGTAAGCCAACTGCAGAAGGCGGCATTCCCACGGATTTCTCTCTCTCAGATAGGCATCCAGATCGGTTCGAACCAGTCCGGTCTGACCGACTACTACTCACGCAATGTCAATTTTGGGATCGTGAAAAGTCTTCGCCACAACGTATTGAAGGCTGGCTACGCCTACCGGTCGATCCACCAGGACTTCACCAATGTCAGCAACGGCAACGGTGGCTTTGGTTTCAACAGTACCTTCAGCTCGCATAACCCGACGAATAAGACTGTCAACGGCGCAACGACCGGGTCGGACATCGCAGACCTGCTCCTTGGTTATCCGAGCTCGGGTCAGGTTCAGATTGCCACGCACATCGCGCTCGATGTTCCCTACAATGGGGTCTTCGTTCAGGACGACTATCGCGTGAATAACCGGCTTACCGTTACGGCCGGCTTGCGCTATGAGTACGAAGGAGGACTTCATGAAGCCCACGACCGGTACGCGGTCGGATTCGACCAGACGGTGACCAATCCGATCTCGAATACCTCCGGCGTTTCGACGAAGGGCGGCATCATGTATGCCGGCGTCAACGGCTATCCATCCAGCTGCTGCGACCTTAGCAAGACAAAGTTCGCACCCCGCATCGGCGTGGCCTACTCAATTACACCTAAAGTGGTTGCGCGCGCAGGATATGGCATCTTCTACCCGCCCATCTACTACACCTCCAACGCGTCGTACGCACCAGGCTATACCGCGACAACGAGCTACGTGGCATCGAACAACTCGAACTTCACTCCCGCCAACTCCCTGGCTTCTCCCTACGCAACAATCAATCAGCCCACTGGAAACTCGCTGGGATACCTGCAGGGGATCGGCGACGCGCTGGTCACGCTGGACCAGAAGATGAAATCGCCCTCTCTGCAGGAGTATTCGTTCAACATCGAGACAGAGCTTCCTTACCACACAGAGTTCATGATTGGCTATGTGGGATCGAAGGGCAGCAATCTTCAGGCTGGAGATGGCGTTACCTACAACATCAACACGGTCAATCTGGCTGCCGTTCCCTATGGCATGGGTGCGTGCCCGGCAAACAACGGTTCGCCCGTCACAACCTTCCTCACGAAGACCAGTGCCAACCCTTACTACAACGCCGGGGGAGTCGACGCCATTGGTGCCGCCACGATATCCAACGCTCAACTGTGCAGGCCCTTCCCCGAATTCAGCTCGGTAGGTACCCAGTCCAGTCCGTCCAAGTCGCTTTACAACGCACTGGTGCTGAAAGCCGAAAAACAGGTTGCCCACAGCATCTACCTTCTTACTTCATTGACCTGGTCGCATAACTTCGATGCCACATGGGGAGAAGGAAGCACATTGAACCCCGGCAACAACGGTCCCCAGGATCCGCGCAATATGCAGAACGAGTACTCTCGAGCGATTAACGATATTCCGCTGCGTTATACGTTTGCGGGAACCTATCACTTCCCGTTTGGGCGGGGAAGGCAGTACCTCTCCGACAACCGCTGGCTGGACTATGCGGTGGGCGGATGGAATCTAAACGCTGCCTTCATCGCTCAACAGGGAGGCCCGCTCGCCATCGATATGGGGAGCAACGAAAACTCCACCTTTGGGTACGCCGTACAGCGTCCCACTCTGGTCAGCGGCATCAGCCCATGCACAAGCGGGCCAGTACAGAAAAGGATGGGGTTGAACGGCGAGCCAACCTACCTCAACGTCACCGCCTTCAGTGATCCCGGAATCGGCAACTTCGGAAATACTCCTCGCACTCTGGACGGATGCCGCGGTCCGGGATACCGGAACCTCGACGCATCCGTCTTCAAGGACTTCCACATGGAGAAGGCAACGATCCAGTTCCGGGCGGAGTTTTCAACCTGACGAATACTCCTCTATTTACTGTGGGCGGGCTCGGATGGACGCCTGGCTCAAAGACATTCGGCACGGTCTCGACCAGCACAATCAACTTTCCGAGGCTGATCCAGCTCGGAGGAAGAATCTCTTTCTGATTGCGGGACTCTCTGCCTGCAGTGTGCTCATAAAATGCGGCACAGGTATGAGCACACTGCAGTCTTTCTTTTGCCAGGAACCAGCTGGCGGCGACGCAGTCCGCATGTTATATCCATCAAGATCAAAAAGGAGTCATAGGAGTGATGATGATGAAGTTGCCGGTTCGGCCGTGTCCCGCAGTGTTGTTGTTCTTCTTCTTTTGCCGCAGCCTCGGAATGATTGCTCAGGACACGTCGACAAGCGACGCTCGGAAACAGACGGTGTTACTCATTACGATCGATGGTTTTCCTGCGCAGATGCTGCACGATCCGCACTTGCCGATGCCCACGCTGCGTGCATTGATCGCCGGCGGCGCGGTTGCAGAGAGCATGCAGCCCATCAACCCTACGATCACCTGGCCGAACCACTCCACGCTGGTGACGGGCGTGGATGCGCGGATCCATCACAATGTGATAAACGGATTGATCGAGTTTCCATCCGATGGAAGCATTCCTGTGAATAGTCTTGCCGCTACAAAGCAAGAGATGGTTCACGCGCGAACGCTTTACGAGGCTGCCTCTGATAAAGGACTGACGACGGCGGAAATCCATTGGGTAGCAATTAAAGATGCAAAAGGCGTGACCTGGGACTTCTCTGAGCAGGCCCGGCCGGAAGATCTCATCTCCAGAGAACTCATCGCCAAAGGCACGATTACGGCCGATCAACTACTGCACTTTTACGAGAGCAATCCTGCATGGCGCGACTGGATTCGCACGGCGGCAACGGAAGATGTAATTGATAAACATTCCCCCAATTTCCTGATGCTGCATCTGGCGCAGACCGATGCGGTGGAACATGAGTACGGTCCATCGACCACGGCAGCCTACGAGGCCTTTTCGAGTGTCGATGGCTGCCTGCACGACATCGTGGAAGCGGTCAAACGCAAGGGGATCTTTGAGAGCACGACGTTCATCATCACATCCGACCATGGCTTTACGGTAACTCGCCACACGATCAATCCTAATGTGGCGCTCGCCGAACTCGGCCTGGTACATCGCGATGGAAAGGTCGTCAGAGCGGATGCCTGGGTCAAATCCACAGGTGGCACGGCTCTGCTCTATATTCATGATCCCAAGCTTCGCGCCGCGCTTGTACCCAGGATCAAAGAGCGCCTGGTGAAAATTCCAGGAATTGAGCAGGTGCTCACCAATGCAGAGGCGCGCGCCTACGGCATTCCCGCGGAGGGCGATTCGGACCAGGCCCCCTCGCTCTATTGGTAGCGGCACAGGAGTATGCGTTTGGGGAAAGCGATACTGGCCCATTGGTGCGCGATCATGGCCCCGCTGGAGAGCATGGTTCTATCAATACGATGGCGGACATGCAAACCATCTTCGTCGCTTATGGCGCCGCAATCCGGCCCGGAGTCCGCATCCCACCGATCAGCAACCTTCGCGTTGCCCCCACCATCGCCAAGATCCTTGGCGTAGATCTTCCCCAGGCGGAGCAGGCGCCTCTCGATGAGATACTCAAGACCCGGTATGTGGGGCAACCTTAATGTGGAGCAGCGTTCTAACCGCAGGCGACTCCCGTGAAATACCTGATCAGGCAACCTGGGAGTTCTTCCGATCCTCGGATGTCGACCAGTCTGCACGGATCACCTCAGCGTGAACCATCGATTGTCGACTTCAGGTCAATGCGCTCATCGAAGCGCGTGAGTCCCGATTCAGCGCGGCGAGGCTGCCAGGGTGAATCCCCCGTGATAGCGTCCTACTGGAACGGAGAAACAGCGCGGAGACTGAAGCTCGCGATGGCGGCGGGGCGGGAGTTCGGACGCACCTGTAAGGTGCCGAGTACCTCCCTCGCCGAGGGAGTCTGGTCGCGAAGTCGGAAGACGAGGACGCCGGGCTGGACCTCTTTGGCAGAGAGCAGGCTGAAGCCTCCGGTCTGCTTCCGGAGCTCCATCTGTGCAGCGGCGGCTGAGCCGGGCGCGACATTGGGTAGAGCATTGCCAACTGCGAGATAGCCTGCCTGGTTGAAGGCGGCAAGCCAGTCGTAGAGAAGGTGCCCGGCGGGAGTGTTGGGAATGAGGCCCACCTGGTCACCGAAGCGGGGAAGGCGAACGAGGATGGTGGGGTGAACATCGCTGACGTGGTTTCCGGGGCGCGCGGGCACAGGGGCGTCGGCAGGATCACCCAGGACGATGGTGTCGATCTGAGATGGATCGTCTTTCTCCTCCGCAGCCGTGTCTCCGGATTGGGCGCTGGCGGAACGGGCACTTCCGGGGTTGTCGGGGGTGAAATGTGTGTGTCTGGTGTGACCCAGGGCATAGAGGACCAGGGAGAGCGCGCCGACGGCGGCAACGGTAGCCACCAGAATGGCTTCAGGACGCAGCGGCTGGCGGCCAGTGATATAGAAGCTGGGAGCGGTGAGAGTAGGAATTCCTGTTTGGAGAGGCTGCGACATGGGTCGATGGTCCTCGGTATTCCGGGGGATGGCCGCGGCGGAGGCCCGGCAGGTTTGGCAGCCGCTAGGTAGTGTAGACGAGCTGCTAAAGGATAGCGTGAGCAATGGGGTTGATACTAAAGAACGCTACCAGGAGAGTTCGTGCTCCATGGGCTGCGGCATACCTTCCTCGCCTGGCTGGGGAAGGTACGGGCAGATGCATTTACAATCATGAAACTGGCGGGACATTCCAGCGTCGTAGTGTCCCAACGGTACATGCACCCAAACGGGAGAGCTGTGAGTTGGCGGTTGAGCGGCTGAAAGCGCTCAACCCGAAGGAACTGATGAGGACTGAAGGTAAAAAGCCCCTGCAGTCGATTCCCACGGAGCGCATAAGTTATTCAAGGGCCTGTAGCTCAACGGTTAGAGCAGGGGACTCATAATCCCTTGGCTGGGGGTTCAAATCCCTCCGGGCCCACCAACTCGACATTAGCTTGCTCAAATTCCTCACGGAATAGCTCACCCAGCATATTGCGATAACCCAACCGCGATCCATCGCACAGAGATCGGAATATTACGTTGCGATCCAATATGTCCGAATAACGGGCTAATCGGACAGTTGACTGGTTAGCCCGTTATCGCGGAACTTTCTTTTGATTTGATGAATCCGGGATGACGAGACGATCGGACTTCCAGGTGATGCAATCGCCGGTGGGGTCGAAGGTATTGAGGCTCTGGCAGGACTCGACACTGGGGTGCTTTATGTCTTTGCCTCCAAAGGGAGCCAAATTGGGCGGCCCGAGAACACCGAGGGTTCGGAAATCCCACGAGGTCGGGGTAAGGGTTCCATGTTTGAAGGTGAAGACGAGCGGAACGGGAAGAGTGGCGTGTTTCGGAGCGTCTCTGGCGAGCTCATAAGTGAGGGTGACGGTATCGCGATCCTTTTTCCAGCGGGCGTGCCAGGTTCGGAGATGTTTGTTGTGCCACTTCTGTTGGATGAGCGCCGTGCCGTCGGCGGCGAAGTCGATCATGACAACGCGATGATCTTGAGAGCTGATGCCTCCGCTGCCGATGTAGAAGCCCTTGAGATCTTCGGCCTGCGCCGAGAGGACGAGAGCAACACAAAGAGTCAAGGCAGCGATGAGGCGATGTGGGATGCGCATAGAAGGATGCTATCGGAAATGAAGGGTTTCTGTGATTGGCTTAGTCTGCTGCAAGAAGTGTCCGGATGGAACGTGCGTTCCTCCTGCTCTTAGGCACGCCACCCTATGTGCAGGACAATAAGACTCCATGAGAGAGGGTCAAAAGACTAGCTATGAGCGCACGGAATACGTATCGGCACAGTTCAAGTACGGATAGGGGGTATTAGAATCGCGCGCTTCGGCCTTACTTCCCTCGAACCAGCTCCACCTCAGAGCCGATAAAGCCCCACGAGTTCCACGCCTCGCCCTTCACCACGTTCCTGAACAAGCCAGTCGCATCAGCGCGGTCATGGTGATAGACACGCCAGTTGCCCACGCCATAGCTCACCGTGTTGAAAGATAGCTCCCCTTCAATATCCTCCGGGCCCTTAGGCGGAGGCGGCAGCACAGCCTCAGCCGTAAGCAGGCCCTGATAGAAGTGCAGAAGCTGCAGATAAAAATACAGGTGTGGCTCGGTGTTCTTGACATCGGGAGTAATCCGCGCCAACGCCCGTGCCGCCTCTTCCGGCTTCCCCGCACGCTGCAGCGAAACATACAGCCAATTCGAGCAGTCGATCAGGCTGTCATTGTTCTTCGCGAGATCCCGGGCCTTTGTAAACGAACCGGCAGCCTCGCCGAACTCGCCCAGAAAATAATGTGCCAGCCCGAGGTGATAAAAAACATCCAGATTCTCCGGAGCGAGAACACTCGCCTGTTGAAGGTCCTTCAACGCCGCCTTGAACTCCCGCAGCCCCAGCTCCCGGTGGCCGCGTTCAAGATAAAGATCCGCATTCTTCGGAGCAATCGCCAACCCCTCAGTCGATGTCGCCACGGCCTCACGATACTGTCGCCGTCCGGCCTCCGCCTTCGAGAGCTGCAAAATCAGAGCGACGTTCTTCGGATCGGCCGCGAGCTTCTTGCGCGCATCGATTACGCTCTGATCATCCGGCAGCGCGTAAAGCTTCCGCCCAAGCCCGGACGTCACTTCGAACGCCCCATGCTCCCCAGCGCTCGTCTGACCGAATAGCTGCATCGTCAGGCCGAACGCCGCCACAAAGAGAAATACTCCGAAGCAAACCCTGCGTTGCTGTGCGCGGATGCTCATCTGAATCTCCTGTAAGTTGAGTCCTTCGACTATCTCACCGTCTTGACGAAGACTCAAATTCTACAGGTCAGAGCAGCGAAGCTTAGTCGTACTGCAAAATATGCGGAGCCGGATAAGTCAGCGTCCCATCCTTCTTCTCGTACCACATAAAAATCTTGTGGTTTCCATTCACCCGCACCGCCACGATGATGCCGGTCCCAAACGCGCCTTTGCCGTCAGTCTTCGAGATATCGACTTGGTGCGATGTGATCGGCCCATTCACCGGGCTGTAAGTCGTCCAGTCTTCCGTGAACCGCGGCAACGTGTAATCGAACTTCTGCGGATGCTGCTGCCACTCCGGATCGTTCATCCAGATCGCATAAGCCGTGTTGTAATCCTTTGCCTCCAGCGCCTTGAAGAAGTGGTCCACCTTATGCTCCGCCGGCAGATTCGTATAGAACCATCCATGTCCCATCGCAAACCCTGCAAATGCCGTCACGATCAACAACAGCACCACTGCGGCCGCGCCAATCCACAAGTTCCGAATCCGGTTATCCCGGCGGCTGTCATACTCAGGAGCATTCATCAACGTCATCGTTCTCTATCCTCGCCACACCAGATTCATTAGACACCCACCCGGCACAATTCGGTTGCTACCTCCGCGACCCCTGCCTCGATCAGCCACAACCGCAACGCTCGCGTACTTCACCATCCAAACGCCTCCCGAAACAGCTCGCACTCCACGCCCGACGGCAGCAAGTATACCGACACCACATCGAATCGCACCGAAACCTCCGCGCTCAACTTCTTCGGGAACGCTCCCAGATAAGCCCGAGCCATCCGCCGCAGCATCTTCTGCTTCTCCTCATCCACAGCCAGTTCAGCCGGCCCAGCATCCCGCCCGCCGCGCGTCTTCACCTCAACAAAACACAGACACGCCCCGTCCCATCCAATCAAATCCACGTCACCCCGCAGCCGCGAGCTCTTCCACCGCCGCGCCACCACCGTATAGCCCAACTTCCGCAGATAAAACAGCGCCTCCCGCTCGCCTCGCTCACCCGTCACCAGGTGCTCCGCCCTCTCGCCGCCGCGTGTCCCCATCCCGTCGAGCCGTTTCATCACCCGAGCCTGAAGATCAACCCAAACCTTACCCACCGCACCTATCGTCATACCGGATTCGCCCCTCTCCCCAGATAGCATACGTCTACGTCGTCTCCGAAAAACAGCTGCCGCTCACGATGTGCTGGCCACCGCGCCAAAAGAGTGTTGTACTAAAACGAAATCCTCCAACAGCGAGCCTGACATGTCCTGGAAACGTATTCTGGTCGTCGTCGTTGCCTGTCTCTGCTCCACCCTCACGCCAGCCTCGGCCCAAAGCTTCACCCTGCAACAAGTCATGAGCGGCACCTTCAACTCTGAATTGCAGGCCGCTCCCAAGGGATCCCGCGTCGTCTGGATGGCCAACCAGGAAGGCAAGCGCAACCTCTGGGTCGCCGACCTCGCCACCGCAAACTTCGCCCCTCGCCAGCTAACCACCTATACCGACGACGACGGCCAGGACATCGGCGACATCACCTGGACACCCGACGCCCAGTCCATCGTCTACGTCCACGGCGGCGACTTCGAATTCCCCGGCCGCCCCGATCCCAATCCAGCCCTCCTCACCGAAGGCGTCGAGCAGACTATCTACATCATCCCCGTCGACGGCGGCAAACCCCGCAAGATCGCCGCCGGACGCTCCCCCGCCGTCTCCCCCGACGGCAAAACCATCGCCTTCCTCAACAAAGACACCATCTGGACCATCTACATCGCCGACGAATCTGCCAAGCCCGCAATGATGTTCCACGCCCGCGGAACCCCCGGCTCACCCCTCTGGTCGCCCGACGGAAGATACGTCGCCTTCACCAGCAACCGCGGCGACCACGGTTTCATCGGTGTCTACTCCATCGCCGCGAAAACCATCACCTATCTCGAACCGTCCACCTATAACGATCGCTACCCCGAGTGGTCGCCCGACAGCCGCCAGATCGCCTTCATCCGCACCATCGGCGGCGGCTTCGGTGGAGCAGGGGCACATCGCACCGGCGAGCCTTGGTCCATCTACATCGCCGACGCCGCCACAGGAGCAGGCCACGAGATCTGGCACGCCGCAAAAGGACAAGGCAGTGTCTTCCATCCCCTCGCAACCGACCAGCAGCTCTTCTGGACACCCGGCAATCACCTCATCTTCCCCTCCGAGCTGGACGGCTGGGAGCATCTCTACTCCGTTCCCACCACCGGAGGGACAGCAACCCTACTCACCCCCGGAGACTTCGAAGTCGAACACGTAGCCGTCAGCCCCGACCGCACCAATCTCGTCCTCAGCTCCAATCAGGGAGACATCGATCGCCGTCACATCTGGCAACTGATCGCCGACAAATCCACTCTGAAGCAGCTCACCAAAGGCGAAGGCATCGAAGTCTTCCCTGTCATTACCGCCACCGGCAATGTAGCCACCCTCCGCGCAGATGCCCGCATACCCATCCGGCCCGCCCTCATCGCCACCAACGGCGACCTCCACGATCTGGCCCCCCAGCTAGTCCCCGCCGACTATCCCGCCGCCAAACTCCTCATCCCGCAACAGGTCATCCTCTCCGCAGCCGACGGCATGAAGATTCACGGCCAGCTCTTCCTCCCCCCCACGGCGAACGACGGCAAGCGCCATCCCGCCCTCGTCTTCTTTCACGGAGGCTCCCGCCGTCAGATGCTCCTCGGCTACCACTACATGGACTACTACTCCAACGCCTACGCGATGAACCAGTACCTCGCGAGCCTTGGCTACATCGTCCTCTCCGTCAACTACCGCAGTGGCATCGGCTATGGTCTCAACTTCCGCGAAGCCATTAACTACGGTGCAGGCGGAGCCAGCGAATACAACGACGTCCAGGGCGCCGGACTCTACCTCCGCGACCGTCCCGACGTCGATCCCGCGCACATCGGCTCCTGGGGCGGAAGCTACGGCGGCTATCTCACAGCCTTGGCCCTCGCTCGCTCCTCCGATCTCTTCGCCGCAGGCGTCGACTTCCACGGAGTCCACGACTGGTCCGCCCGCCTCGGCCAGCAACCTAACAACAACACCCCGGCCGACCCCGCTGTCGCTCGCATCGCCTTCGAATCCTCGCCCATGGCCTCCATCAAAACCTGGAAGTCCCCCGTCCTCCTCATTCAAGGTGACGACGACCGCAACGTAGCCTTCTCTCAGACCGTCGCCCTGGCCGTAGCCCTCCGCACCCAGGGTGTCGAGTTCGAAGAACACATCTTCCCCGACGAGATTCACGGCTTCCTCATGCACCGCAGTTGGGTCACTGCCTACGGCCTCACTGCCGACTTCTTCGGCCGCCACTTCGCCGTAACAACCCCAACACCTCGGCCCCAGTAACCAATGTCTTTTACAACTTCGAGCCACCATCCACCGGAATACTCGCCCCGGTAATCCAGCGAGCTCCATCGGAGGCCACAAAAGCAACAACATCCGCGACATCGTCAGGCTTGCCCAGCCGCTTCAGCGCCTGCATTCCCATCGCGACCTCGCGCCCTGCCTCTGTCTTCGTAAAACTCGACATGTCCGTATCGATCACGCCCGGCGCAACTGCATTCACGCGGATGCCACGCGGCCCCAGGATTGCAGCCCAGTTTTTAATCAGAGTCTCAAGCGCCCCCTTCGTCGAAGCGTAAGCAAGAATCGAAGGATTCTCCAAACCGGGCTTGCCCACCACCTCGCGCGCGACGACCGAAGTAATCACAACAATATTTGAGCCGTCCCCAAGAACGGGCAGCAACTGCTGCACCAGGAAAAACGGCCCCCGGACATTGGTCGCATAGAGGTTGTCAAAATCCTCCACCGTGTAATCCGCAATCCGTGCCGACTTGCTGACCCCGGCATTCAGCACCGCCACATCCAGACGGTCTCCCACGATGGAGCGCACCTGTTCAGCGAGCAGCGCCGCGCCGTTAGGAGCTCCCAGGTCCGCGCAGTTGCGTTGGCCCGTCCGCCTTTGCCTTCGATCTCGGAGACAACCGCCTTCGCCTCTTCCGCCGAGCGGCCATAGTGAACCAGAACGTGTGCCCCGGCTGCAGCGAGCGCGAGCGCCGTAGCGCGGCCAATCCCTCTCGATGCGCCCGTCACAAGCGCCGTCTTATTCTGGAGTGCCGTCATTGTTCCCTCCGTGTATCTCAGCTAAAAGATATAAAAAATGCACCACCCACCGTCAAAGAAGAGCCGGCTCCATAGAATCGCCGGCTCCCGATGACGTTGTCAGAGCCCCGAAGATAGAGGAAGCGCACAGCTCAGGCATTCGTTCCGCCGTCGACGGTCAGATTCGCTCCCGTAATGTACGCGGCCTCGGGACTGGCGACGAACGCCACCAGCGCAGCAACCTCGTCCACGGTTCCGTAGCGCTTGAGCGCCGTGTTGGCAATCTGGGGTGCCGCCCAATCCTCGTAGGAGGCAGGGTTCAGATCGGTATCGATGGGCCCTGGCTGGACGTTGTTGACCGTAATACCACGGCTTCCAACCTCCCGGGCCAAACCCTGGGTGAACATCTTCACGGCTCCCTTGGTGGCCGCGTATGCTACCAGCCCGGGAGTAAAGTTCCGCTCACCCACGCAGGAGCCGATCATGATGAGGCGGCCGCCATCGTTCATGTGCTTGAGCCCAGCCTGCGTCGCGACCATTAAGCCACGAAAGTTGAGGTTGATCATGAGATCGATCTCTTCAAGCGTGGTCTCCTCGAACAGTTTTGGAACAGCCGTCCCCGCATTGTTCACGAGCACATCGAGTTTGCCCAGCGTCGAGACGGTCTTTTCGACGGCTGCATGGATCGCTTTAGGGTCGGCAGCGTCCGCCTGAATGGCAATCGCCTTTCCGCCTTTGTCTTCGATCGCTTTGACAACAGACGCGGCAGCGTCTGCGCCCTTCGAGTACGTGATCGCCACGCTCGCTCCATCGGCGGCCAGATGTTTTGCAATCGCCGCGCCGATGCCCCGCGAACCGCCCGTAACCAGTGCCACTTTATTAGCTAGCTTAGACATGAAATCTCCTTTATTTTTCGGTGAACTTTCATCACTCCACTGATTTCAACTGACTGACACCTTTGCGCAGTCCGTCGCGACTTTTCTGCAATTCGATTCTTGCTTTGGAAATATTGGGGCCACTCAGATAGAACTACATCGCACCCTGGCGCACAAGCTCACAAAGAGTTATAAAAATCCCCCTAATACGAGTAAACGTTCCTTCCTCATATAAGAGTGGGACCACTCCGCCCAATACCCGATACCCAATCCCAAAACTGCCACCCTCCGCACGATTCCGAGTGAAGCCTTCGCCCGTGTCGCATCGTCTATACCCGCACCAGTGCTGCATAGCGGAAGTTGCACCCATTGGGTGATTGCCGATCCATACTGCGCCGATGAAGATGGAGTGGATCGTTCGCGAAATCGAATCTTCCAGATCGCTAATGTGGCAGCCACAGTCGAGCAGTTGAACGGAACATATTAGTTTATGAATAGCTTGCGTCTCTCAGGCCTCTGCATCCTGACCGTCCTGCTGACCCCCTGGCTCAGTCTGCCCGCGCACGCCCAATCCAACTCTCACGACATCGCCATCAACAACCTACCCAACGCACCAGCGTCCAACCTCCCCGACGCCCAGTCGTGTGGAAGCATTACCGGCACCGTTCAGGATGCCAACGGCGCCGATATCCCCGAAGCCCGCGTCACCCTCGAAAACGCCGGCTCCGGCACCGAGCGCACTCTCACCACCGACTCCTCCGGGTCCTTCAAATTCGACGCCGTCGAACCCGGACGCTTCACCCTCATCATCACCTCTACCGGGTTCGAATCCTGGACCGGCACCGATCTCGACCTCCACACCGGCCAGGCCTACCAGCTCCCTCTCGTCGAGCTCAAAGTCGCCGCTGCCGTCACCAGCGTTCAGGTCACCTACACCAGTCACGACCTCGCCGAAGACCAGATGCACTTTGAAGAAAAGCAGCGCGTCCTCGGCATCTTCCCCAACTTCTACGCCTCTTACATCTGGAACGCCGCCCCCCTCAGCGCCGGACAGAAGTTCCACCTCGCCATACGTACCTCCATCGACCCCGTCACCATCGCTATCCCCGCCATCATCGCAGGCTTCGAGCAGGCCCAGGGACACCTTCAACGGCTACGGCCAGGGCACCCGAGGCTTCGCCAGACGCTTCGGAGCCTCCTACACCGACGCCTTCACCAGCACCATGTTCGGCGACGCCATCCCTCCCCTCCATCCTCCACCAGGACCCACGCTACTTCTACAAAGGCACCGGCACCCCCCTCGCCCGGGCCCTCTACGCCATATCCACCGTCGTCATCTGCAAAGGCGACAACGGCCACTGGCAGCCCAACTACTCCAACGTCTTCGGCAACCTCGCCTCCGCGAGCCTCTCCAACGCCTACTACCCCGCCGCCAACCGCGGCGCCAGCCTCACCATGTCCAACTGGCTCATCGGCACCGGCTCAGGAGCCATCAGCGCCCTCTTCCAGGAGTTCGTAGTCAAAAAAAATCTCCCGAGGCATCCCCGCCGACCCCGGTCCTTGACTATCGCTCCTGAAGCGAAAAGTCGCTGCTCTGAATGGCGACAGATGCCTAACCCCACCACTCTCAACCAACCCCAAAAGCTCGGGTGCCCCATCCTTCGCGCCTTTGCGAAGGGTGGGATGTAAGCTGCTCGCATCACGTTCCTGGCTTACTCGTGCTAGAGGCCGCACCCTCAAACACCCTCCCTCAAAAATCAATCCGCAAAGCCGCCTGCCCCGTCCGATTCCCCGCATTCTCCGCCGTCTGCGGAGCGCTCAAAACCCCAAACGTCGAAGGGCTATCCACCACCGTAGCCGGCGGAGCCAGATTCGTATGGTTCAGCACATTCGTAAATGTAGTCTCGAACCGCACCCGAACCCTCTCCGTCACGGCATAAGACTTAGCCACTCCCAGACTCACCGCAGCCGTTCCCGGCCCCTGCAGAATCCCCACTCCCGCATTGCCGAACCGTCCAGCTCCCGCAGGAGTAGCCGCAAAAGCCGCCAGATTGAAGTACTGCGCCCGCGACTGCCCGCGATAATAATCCCGCGACACCGCATCCGGCCGCAACACCGCGCTACGGTTCGCCACATTCGTATTCGACTGATCGTTCACCACGGGACAGCTCCCGTCCGCATTCAGCGCCACCTGGCAACCGCCCGCGCTGATGCTCGGCGTCAACCACGGCCCCGTCTCCAGCAGCGTCACGTTCGTCAAATCCCATCCGCCTAGCAGAGCATCCTTCCAGCCACCGCCCGTCATAAAAGTCCGTCCATGTCCAAACGGAAGCTGGTAAACCCCTGTCAGCAGCATCCGGTTACGCCGCGTCCCCTCTACATTCCCATAATCGCTGCTCACATGGAAGCGATCCGCAATCGGAAACCCATAGTTCACCTCGCCTGCAAACGCGCTCGGAGCATCTCCCTGGTTATCCGCCTCGTTATTCGCATACGTGTAGTTGGCAGAGAAATACAATCCCTTCGACATCCGCCGAGTCGCCTCCAGCTCCACCGCATGGTAGTTCGCCGTGCCCGCATTCAGCGTGCTCAGCAGCGAAAACCAGTTATGGTACGGAGCACGCGGGTCCACATAAGGGCTCGCCGCAGTCGTCGCAAAAGGCGTCGTGCTCGCGGCAATCTGATTCAAATCCTCAGTGACGCTCAACCGGTACGTATGCATCCCGGACGTAGCTCACGCGAACCGCCGTCGCATCGTTCAACTGACGCTCCACCGTCACGCTCCACTGGTTCGACTGCGGATCGCGATACCTCGGATCCACTCCCTGATCCAGACTCCCCCCGCCATACTGCACCCCCACCGTCGGCGGAGCCGTCTGCGGAAACACAATCTGCGGAGTATTCGCTCCAGCCGTATTCGCATTCGAATACGTATGCAGATTCGAAGTAGGATTGCCGCTGTTGTTGAACGACAACGGCCCAAGGTTCGTCATCGTATAAATCCCAAACCCAGCCCGCACCACCGTCTTCGTATCGTTGAACGGCCGGTAAGCCACCGACACCCGCGGCTGAAAGTTCCCCTTGTAGGTCTGACGCAGACTCTGCGGCAACCCATCCGCGCTCGCCGTCACATAGTTCGTGCAAGGCAGTGTGGTCACATTCAGATTGCATGCATTGAACGACTGCTGAAACGCAAGGTTCGAGCTCTCGATATTCTGCTGCGCCAGATAACCCGCCAGCGCATTCGGCACCACAATCGAATTCGTCCGCGGATCGAAGTTCGCCAGATTTCCGCCATCCTCCTGGAACCCTGGCAGAACCTGCCACCGCAGCCCATAGCTCAGCGTCAACCGGCTGTTCACCTGGTACTCATCCTGCCCAAACAGGCTGTACTGCGTCGCTGTCCCGCCCACATCCGGGCTCGACACCGCAAAAGCCAGCGTAGTCGGCGCACCCTCCAGAAAATCTCCAAACGCATTGCCGGTAAACGTCGGCTGGAATGTAAAGCTGCCAAAATCATCCGAAGCGAACGCAGGCGCAAAGCTCTCCAGATCGAAGTACCGCACCCGCCGCACGTCGATCCCGCCCTTCAACGTATGCCTTCCATGCGTGAACGTCACGTTGTCGCTGAACTGTAGCGTCTTCGACTGCGTCACACCCGTCTTGTCCCGCCCAATCGGCGTAAGCCCGGTCCCCGCGCTGAAATTGAACGTAGGAAACGCATGTGTAGTCGGATGCTGGCTGATATCCACGCCCTGAAGATCGAGTTGCTGCAGCGCCGTCGCCCCTTCAATCCCAAACCCCACGCTCGTCGTCACATTCGTAAATCCGAACCGGAACTCGTTCAGCAGCTTCGGCGTGATCGTATACGTATGCGAGACAAGCAGGCTCCGGTTGTGAATGTCATCCACATCGTTCGGCAAAAACGGATTTGCAAAATTGGAAGTAATATTCTTCCTGCTGAACCGCGCATAAGCCGACTGCTTGCTTGAAATCGTCTGGTCGATCCGCACATCCGCACCATCTGTGCTCGCCGGAGTCGGCGCAAAGTTCTCATAGTTGAAGTTCGTCTGCCCCGAAACATTCGGCAGCGGATAGTACGTCAGCAGCGCCTTCGCCGTTGGACTGATACTGCTCTGCGGGATCACCAGATTCGTCCCCAGGCCCGTCAAATCCCCATTCCGCTCATCCTGCGTCGGCACCAGGAACTGCTGCGCCACCACCGTACTCCGCCTGTTCCCCTCATAGTCCGCAAAAAAGAACGTGCGATTCTTCCCGTCATAAAGATGCGGTATCGTCACCGGCCCGCTCAACGATCCGCCAAACGTATTGAACCGCTTCGGAGCCTTAGCCCCAAAACCATAAGGACTAGCATCCAGCGCATCGTTCTGCAGATACTCAAACAGACTCCCATGCACCGTATTCCCGCCGTTCTTCGTCGTAAACGTCACGTCCCCAACCTGCGAAAACTCTGCGCTGTTGTTGAACGCGGTCACCTTCACCGCCGTAATCCCCCTCCTGCGACGGATACGCATCCTGCAGCGCGCCGTTCTGCCGCACATTCGCAGTCGAGATCCCATCCACAGAAAAATTCACCATAGACGAGCTCGCCCCGCCCAGCGCAATATTCCCCGAGCTGTCCGTCTGCACATTCGGCGAAAGCCCCAGTGCCCCCAGCGGACTCGTCGTCGTAGCCCGGTTATTCAGCGGCAGCTGCGTCATCTCCACATTGCTCTTCGAGTCCCCGATCGCCGCATTCTCGCTATTAATCTGGTCCGCCCCAGCCGAAACCTCCACCGTCGTCGACTGCGACGCAATCAGCATCGTCACCGTCTCCCGCACATCCTGCCGAGCTTCCACCGCGATACCCCGCATCTCCGTATCGGAGAAACCCGACCGGCTCGCCCGCAGCAGATACTCACCCGGCTTCACATTCTCAATCGTGAATCCGCCACTGGAATCCGCCGTCACCGAGCGATCCGTATTCTCCCCCACGCTATGCAGCGTCACCTGCGCATCCGGCAAAGCCGCCCCGGACTCGTCCTGCACAACTCCGCGAACGCTCCCGAACGTAGACTGCGCCTCCCCTCGAATCGCGCACAAAATCAGAACCGCCAACAGGCTGACAACCCGGAAAATACACACAACACGAACCGCACGCTTGCTCAAATTCACGTTCATAGCTCCTCACAATCGGTGAGCTAAGAACACCACCTCCCCCATAAAGAAACGCTCCGTTTTCCATAAAGAATCCGTAGTAAATCCATAAGCAAACCGCAAAGATCCACCCACAATCGCGTCTCAGACCAGCCACTTGCTCCCGTCGCCCAACCCTGCGATACTTAATCGTGCACACCACGCACAAACTTCCAAGTCATTCAAAGAGGTCGCGGAAATGTCTGCAAAGTACATCTTCGTAACGGGCGGCGTTGTGTCTTCGTTAGGAAAAGGTCTCGCAGCGGCCTCCATCGGCTGCCTGCTTGAAGCCCGCGGACTCCGCGTCAACCTCATGAAGTTCGACCCCTACCTCAACGTCGACCCCGGCACCATGTCCCCCTTCCAGCACGGCGAAGTCTTCGTCACCGACGACGGCGCCGAGACCGACCTCGACCTCGGCCACTACGAGCGCTTCACCCACGCCCGCCTCACCCGCGACAACAACCTCACCACCGGCCGCATCTACGAGCAGATCATCACCAAGGAGCGTCGCGGCGACTACCTCGGCAAAACCGTTCAGGTCATCCCCCACGTCACCAACGAGATCAAAAACGCCATGCGCAAGGTCGCAGCCGACACCGACGTAGCTATCGTCGAAATCGGAGGCACCGTAGGCGACATCGAATCCCTCCCGTTCTTAGAAGCCATCCGCCAGATGCGCCAGGACCTCGGCCGCGAGAACACCTGCTTCGTCCACGTCACCTTAATCCCGTGGATCGCTGCCGCACAGGAATTAAAAACCAAGCCCACCCAGCACTCCGTCAAGGAGATGCTCTCCATCGGCATCCAGCCCGACATCCTCCTCTGCCGCTCCGACCGCGCCGTCCCCCGCGAGATGCGCCAAAAAATCGCCCTCTTCTGCAACGTAGAAGAGCCCGCCGTCATCGCCGCCCGCGACGTCGCCAGCATCTACGAGGTCCCCCTCACCTTCGCCGCCGAAGGCGTAGACACCCTGGCCCTGAAATATCTCCGCATCGAAGCCAAAGCCCCCGACCTCTCCAAGTGGCAGGACATCGTCCACCGCGCCTACCACCCCAAAGACGAAGTCTCCATTGCCATCGTCGGCAAGTACGTCGAGTACGAAGACAGTTACAAATCCCTCAAAGAAGCCCTCGTCCACGGAGCCCTCGCCCACAACCTCAAGCTCCGCGTCACCTGGATCGAAGCCGAAGGCCTCGAGACCACCACTCCCGAAGGCCGCCCCACCAACGACTACATCCACCAGCTCCAGGGCTTCGACGGCATCCTCGTCCCCGGAGGCTTCGGCAAGCGCGGCATCGAGGGCATGCTCAACGCCATCCGCTACGCCCGCGAGTCCGGCACTCCCTACTTCGGCATCTGCCTCGGCATGCAGACCGCCTGCATCGAGTACGCCCGCAACGTCTGCGGCCTCAAAGAGGCCAACTCCGGCGAGTTCGACCCCGCAACCCCCTACCGCATCATCTACAAGCTCCGCGAGCTCACCGGAGTCGAAGAGATGGGCGGCACCATGCGCCTCGGAGCCTGGGACTGCGTCCTCGAACCCGGCTCCCTCGCCGCCCACGCCTACGGCACCACCGAAATCTCCGAACGCCACCGCCACCGCTACGAGTTCAACCGCGAGTACGAAGCCATCCTCACCGGCGGAGGCCTCCGCATCACCGGCACCACCCCCGACTCCACCTACGTCGAGATCGTCGAGATCCCTACCCACCCCTTCTTCCTCGGCTGCCAGTTCCACCCCGAATTCAAATCCAAGCCCCTGGAGCCCCACCCCATCTTCCGCGACTTCATAGCCGCCAGCTACCAAAACCACCTGGCGTATGCTCATCCAAAGCAGGCCATCACCACCCCAGCCAGCCAGTAATTTAATCGGAAAACTATAGACACCGAACTGCCGTTTCCATGAGCCTGTCTATAAATCTTCAAGGAATTGTACGTGCCCCTCTCGACCTACAGCCCCATTGCCAGCCTGATCAGCTTCTTTCTTGGCATGCCGACAGCCGTAGGAGCCTACTACCAGGCCTGGAAGACGCGTCAGGAGGCCCGTCAGGCCCGCGATGGTTTCATCTTCAGCGCCAACTGTCTCGAATACGTCACCCGCAACGGGACCTCCATTAACCTCATCCCCTTGGAGAGCCTGCACACCCTCCCCAAACCCGGCGATATTGTCTTCCTGCCCTCTTCCGGCTTCACCGGCGGCGCCGAAGTCCCACCCGGCGCCTTCCGGGTCGACAGCATCGAGCACATCTACGCCCGGGTCGAAGGCCATGGTGCTCACGACAAGCAGGCCCGCCTCGTCAAGGCTGTCGCCCTCGTCGACTCTATCCTCCAGTAACTCAACTACTGTTCCTGCCTGGCAGTTGCCCTACCCAAATCTTCCGCAGCTTCATATTTAGAGGGTGCTGAAAAGTCATCGTTTTGAAAGGGCGCGGCTTTAGCCGCGCCGTAAGCTCAACCTGTTCAATGCGGCTTCAGCCGCTGAGGAAATGCTCCCGGGCCAGACATACTTTTTCAGCGCCTCTTTGGCCCCTGAGGTAATTTTTCGAGCTGACCGACTACCGAAAAGGTGAGTGACAAAAGCGTAGTTTTGATGGCGAAGCAACCCCTCGCACATTAATAATCCGTGAGTTTACCTTTTGGGCGTTTAAAACGTTACTTAACCGATGGTAGGGGTGCGGATCAAGGGACAAGCCCATGAAAAAAATTTCAGCTGCCTTCATTGCAGGATTACTGTCTATGGCCGTGCCGGGTTTTGGCGCGACCCTGTGCGATGTTAGCGGCAATATTGTCGCTAACTGCGGCTTCGAAAACGGCACAAATTCAAGCACCATCGACGGAAACACGAATAACAGCGTTCCTGTGTCATGGACTCCCAATGCCGCTTACGATTCACAAACCGGCTTTAACAACCTCAGAAGTTCTCCTGTGAACAGTGGCTTCCTGGCTCTGTCAATCGGCAACACTGACGCTGAGCCGGTGCCATCCCTGAGTCAGACCCTGACCGATGTAGCGGGGGCAACCTACTCCGGAAGCCTCTTTGTAGACTACGGCGGAGCTGGACAGGGCGACACGTCCTCGGCTGTCTTTTTCGACACGCTCATCAATGGAGTGGCCGTACAAAGTCTAAACTCTAGCGCTCCGGGAGTTTGCATCCAGTACTTTTTCAGCTTTATTGGTACCGGCTCCGATGTACTGACACTTGAAGGGAATACATCGCCAAGCGAGTGGTTAGTCGATGACATCGTCGTCACGGAGTCGTCAGGTCCACCCGTTGTGGGAACGACACCAGAGCCTTCGAGTATCGCTCTGTTCGGTACGGGAATTCTTGGAATCGCTGGCGTCGTGCGTAAGCGGTTGGCGGCATAGGAGAGATTTATTGATTCGTGGGAGTAAGAAGCAGGTTTAGCGGGATGGCGCTCGACTGAACCCCATAACCAGTGCCATTCGGATGAAAGTTGTCTCCCGAGTTGAGACCGGGAATCATAAAGTCCGGATGCGATGGATCGGCCAGCACATGATCGAAGTCAGCAACGCCGACAACTCCCGGAAGATTGACCGCAGTCGTGCGTATCCAGGCATTAACCAGATTGCGCTGAATCATTCCCCCGTTGGTCGGCGGATTTCCCTCGCCTGCATACGGATCAGCCGGGCTTGGAAACGGACCAAAGTTCGCTGCGCCGGGTGTCGAGCAGTAGGCGGATGGAGGCAGGGTTGCAACAATCACTCGCAGGCCGGCAGCCGCTCCCATTGCGATAATCTGCGTGAGCGAATTCTCAACATCGGGTGCTGATGTACAGTCGGCAGAGCGAATATCGACCGATCCCAGGTAGATCACCACAGCTTTTACATTAGTCTGCTGTACGACATCTCGGTTGAACCGATCGATACCATCCTGAATGCCCGTCGCTGGAGTTGCTGAACTGTTGGGCCCAGCCGGGTCTGAAAGTACGCCCGCATTGAGCACACCCAACTGATAACCGGCTTGCTGAAGGTCCCGCGCTAGCCAGTCCGATGGAAGATCATCATCCTGTCCCGGAACCGGGTCATTGGTCGTCGGATAAGCGTTCGTGTCCCCAAAGTTCGAATTATGTCCATCGATCGTGGAGCTGCCAAACAGAACCACTGTGCCCTGATAAGGTCCGAAAACATCCATGCCGCTTAGCAGAAACCATTCGTTAGTCGGTACGCTAAAGGACGTTCCGGCAGCATCCCCCGTCGTATCTCCGGCGTTCAACGACGACTCGAAGCTGCCCGTCCCCTGAGACCCATGCTGCGTTAACGGGCCAAATGTGCCCTTCAGATACATCGACACAGCCAGCCTCTGCCCAAAGCTATAGTTCAGCTTCACCGAATCAGAAGTAATAATCGCTCCCGCCGGAATCGTGACCGACGAAGCTCCATTAAAGGTCACGGCAACGTCATTCGCTGGATCAATGGCCGCTGTGCCGTCCGGGTTTATCGCCAGGCGCGCAGCACCAATCGTAATAGGGGCTGTGCCAAAGAAGTTTGAAAAATGAAGCCGCTCTTGCGTTCCTGAAAGAGTCGGTCTGAAGATCATTCGGAAGCTCTGCTCTGACCCTCCCGGATTACTGACCGACTCAAGAGCATTCTCAGGCGCGTTCCCCCACGATGCAGCCCAGACTGCTGAAGTAGGTTTTGGCCCCACAGGAATGCTGTTTGGCTGCAACACATTGCTTGTAGACATACATCCTGCAAGAGACAAAGAAAAAGACAAAAAAAGGAAAATACGCGCACAACGTAGCATGGACTTTTCACCACCAACCCTTCAGATCGCGATTTCCGCTAATAAGTTGCGGCAGCAAAGTAAGCGAATTGACGTTAGATTGTAAAATCTTCGTCAACACTAACCCTCTGATGCTCAGATGGTTAGCAGGAAGAGGATCAGCGCTGGGCAGTGCCGTCGTTAGGTAAATCAAGCGGTGCGTCTGGGTGGACGGGTGGCCTACATTTAAGTGGGCGACCGGGTGCCTCATCTCATCGTCGCTAAGGTGGCCATTTTCGCGACAGCAAAAATCCCAATACCTTAACCTCGCCCACGCCGCGAACGCTTGAACGGAAAAATCAATGCCACCCACGAGCAGCCGTTCCATCCGACGAGTGCCCAACCGGGATCAGAAACAAGGTGATCCGGCCCGGACTTGCCCCTGCCTGTTGAGAGCCGCCGCCATCTTCCTTTCGTCAGCCCCGCCAAAAATCAACTCGGTTTCTCAACCGAATTGCTTCAACAAGACCTTAGAAAATTATTTTTTGCGTTTTCAGCCCAGAAATCGCATGTCAAGTGCCAAAACCACCTAACCCACTACCCACCAACAACTTCCGAGTGGCATTTTAGTTAGCTCCGATAGCTATACTTAAAATAGGAGGACTAAAATCACCCAGCATTCGGGTTTCAAGTCAAAATCCGTGCCCATAACCCTTTTCTTATGAATATTTTGACCTATAACCCCTTTACGATGAATATTTTACGCTCATCGTTCATCAGTAAGTGTATTATTTAGAATACTTTACGTATCTACATAGGGGAGGGGTACCCTCCGCCAGTCCGATATTCGGAGGAGCATCAAACCAGCATGACGACCCAGTACAACACCCGCCGAGGCTCCGGAACTCTCTTCGTCATCCTCTTCTCCCTCATCCTTGGAGCCGCCGCAGTCGTCATCTTTCTCCGTCAGGCCACCACCGGCATCATGGCCCGCGTCGCCACCGCCATCACCGGCCGCACCACCACCTTCGACACCTCCGTCCCCGCGGTAGTCCAGAAAATCCAGCGCCTCAACCGCCTCGAAACCGTCGTCTACTCCATCGACACCGTCGTCGAAGGCTCCAAATCCTCCGCCGTCCTCCCCGACCTACTAGCCGGAGACCGCATTCTCCTGGTCGTCCACGGCCAATCCGTCGCTGGAATCGACCTCGGGCAGCTCAAACCCGAAGACGTCCGCATCACCGGCAACGGCCAGACCATCCACGTCACCCTCCCACCCTCCCAGCTCTTCCTTACCACCCTCGACAACCAGCACACAAGGGTCTACATGCGCTCCACCGGCGTCCTCGTCCCCGCCGACCCCAACCTCGAAACCGACACCCGCGCCAAAGCCGAGCAGCAGATCCAGGCCACAGCCCTCTCCGACGGCATCCTCGACGCCGCCAGCAAAAACGCCCGCGCCACCGTCACCACTCTCCTCTACTCCCTCGGCTTCCACGAGGTCGACATAAAGTGAACTGCCGCAATCGTCTTTCTTTGAAGCCGTCATTTCGACCGGAGCGCAGCGAAGTGGAGAAACCTGCTTCTCTGCCCCGAACCTCCACACCACAAAAGGTGCAACCTTTCCTAACGCTCAGCGTCAAAGAGCCGATGACACAAAAGCAGCATCGCGCCGAGCCACAGGTTCACCCGATCGACGCGCACCTGAGCTATCATCCAATCATGAAGTTCCGCTCCCCATCCTCGACCCCTGAGAATACCGAGGAAACCGCCGCGTCCGCACCAATCCCCTTCCCAACCAACGGAAGCGGAGATGACGGCGGCGAAGAAGAATCCACACTTATCAAGACCGTAGGCTGGATCTCCGCCGGCCTTGGAGCCGTAGCCCTCGGCCTCTTCATCGGTCGCGAGCTCCGCCAGCGCTATCAATTCAACCGACGCACCCCCTACGACTTCTACGCCCACTCCGGCGACGAACAAGACGTAGACTTCGGCATCGGCATCTAGACCGCCCTCGACCGCGGATCACACTGATACACGCGGATCAAAAAAAGCAGTTATCCGCCTTAAGTCTTTTATCTGTTTTGAAGGTCCTGATCCGCGCAATCCGCGGTCGCCCAGTCTCGTTTACGATAGTCAGGATGACAAAACCAGCCTTCCTCTTTCCCGGCCAAGGCTCCCAGACCGTCGGAATGGGCCGTGATCTCTACACCAGCTTCCCCATCGCTCGAGCTACCTTCGACGAGGCTGACGAAGCGCTCGACTTCCCCATCTCCAGGCTCATCTTCGAGGGCCCCGAAGACCAGCTCAAGCTCACCGAGCACACGCAACCTGCAATCCTCACCGTCTCCGTCGCCGCAGCACGCGTCCTGGCCGAGCGCAACATCCAGCCAATCGTCGCCGCTGGCCATTCCCTCGGCGAATACTCCGCTCACGTCGCCGCCGGAACCCTCACCTTCGCCGATGCCGTTCGCACTGTCCGTTCCCGCGGCCAATACATGCAGCAAGCCGTCCCCGCGGGCGAAGGCGCAATGGCCGCAATCCTCGGCCTTGACGCCACGCTCATCGCCGAGATCTGCTCTCAGGTCACCGATCAGCTCACACCACTTCCCACCACTCCCGAAGCCAGGACCTTCAACCCCAATCTCGCCGTAGTCTCGCCCGCCAACCTCAACTCCCCCGACCAGACCGTCATCTCCGGCGCAGTAGCAGCCGTCGAGCACGCCGCCGACCTCTGCAAGCAAGCCGGAGCCAAACGCACTGTCATCCTTCCCGTCAGCGCCCCGTTCCACTGCGCCCTCATGCAACCCGCACAGGACGCCTTAGCCCTCGACCTTGCCCGCCTGACCTTCCACGCCCCCCAATTCCCGGTAGCCAGCAACGTAGACGCCCGCCTCCTCACCCACGCCGCCGAAGTCCCCGGCTGCCTCATACGCCAGGTCACCGGCCCAGTCCGCTGGGTCGACTGCATCCAACTCCTTATCGCCCAAGGCGCAACGCACTTCGTCGAGGTCGGTCCCGGCAAAGTCCTCTCCGGCCTCATGCGCCAGATCGACCGCAATCAGAAGACCCTCAACGTCGAGGATTCCGCCTCCCTCGACAAGACCCTCACCGCTCTAACCGAATAGTCTCGCAGCAAAAAGTAAGGAGCTCCCATGCAAGTAGGCGACAAAGTAGAAAACTTCACCCTGCAAAATCAGGACGGCAAAGAAGTCTCACTCACAGACTTCAAGGGCAAGCCCGTCGTCCTCTTCTTCTACCCGCGAGCCGACACCCCTGGCTGCACTATCGAGTCCTGCGGCTTCCGCGACGCCTTCGAACAATTCCAGAAGAAAGGCATCGTCGTCCTCGGCATCTCCCGCGACACCGTCAAAGACCAGAAGAAGTTCAAAGACAAATACGACCTGCCTTACGATCTCCTCGCCGACCCTGACATGGAGCTCATCAACCGCTACGACCTCGTCAAGCCCAAGAACATGTACGGCAAGCTGGTCAAAGGTGTAAAGCGAACCACGTATCTCATCGGTCCCGATCAGCGCCTCATCCACATCTTCGAAGAGGTCACTCCCAAAGGCCACGCCGAAGAGGTTCTTGCTCTGCTCAAGGAACACTCCGCAAAACACTAACGCCAGCACCGGCGTAGCAGAATAAACTCGAACGCAGGCAATGAACTCCACCACCATCACAACGACGGCCGCAGCTCTCACCGCGGCGGCCCTCGCCGGCGGTTGCACTTACGCCGCTCTCTCCGCGCAGTCGCAGCTCTTCGGCAAGATCCTCATCGCTCCTTGCAACCCCAACGAGATCGCTCTCACCTACGACGACGGCCCCAATGACATCGTCACCGAGCACCTTCTCGATGTCCTTGCCTCCCACAACGTCCGCGCCACCTTCTTCCTCATCGGCAACTACGTCCGTCAGCGCCCTCACATTGTCCGAGCCATTGCCGCATCCAATCACCTCATTGGCAACCACACCATGTCCCATCCATGGCTAGCCTGGCAGTCTGCGAAGCGCATCCGCGAAGAGCTCACCGGCTGCAACGCTATTCTCGAAGACACCATTGGCGCTCCGGTCCTCTACTTCCGCCCACCCCACGGAGCCCGCCGCCCCGCTGTGCTCCATATAGCCCGAGAACTAAACCTCATGCCGGTGCACTGGAATATCCTGCCCAAAGACTGGGAACCAGACACCCCGCAAAACATAGCAGCCCGAGCCATCAGCGCCATCACGCGCAACCAGCAACAAAATCGCTCCTCCAACATCGTCCTTCACGATGGTGGACAAGCTGGCCTCGGTCAACCCCGCCTCCCAACAGTCGAGGCGACGAATCTGCTCTTGAAAAATTACAGTACCTACACCGCAATAAAGTTCGTCACCATCGATTCCTGGGTACAGTGATTCAATCGACAATCGAGATCGCCGTGCTCGCTCTCACTCTGTGCCTGACAGCACCATCATCACTCGTTCTGCACCCAAAACCGGCGAAGAGGAATCCATAACCAACCTCACTTGCTCTCGTCGGAAGTTTTCGCATCCGTCTTCGCGTCCGGCTTCCCCTCAATAATCGGCGGCACCGGAGTATCCGCAGTCAGTGGAGGCTGCCGCTTATGCCAATCCGTCGCTTGCTGATATGCATAAGCCAGCGCCAGCACCTTGCCCTCGGTAAAGTGCGGCCCCGCGATCATCAACCCTATCGGCATCCCCGATGAAGTAAACCCGCAAGGCAGCGAAATCGCCGGAATCCCATAAGCATCGAACGGCGAAGTGTTCAGGCAGCCCCCGCCCGGCGCAAACCAGTCGTAGATCTTGTTATCGCCACCGCCCGGTTCGCCAGACGCCCCAGCCTTCGCCTCCCGCGCCAGAGAGTCGTTGATCTTGGCAGCATTCAGGCGCGTCGTCGGAACAACAACCAGGTCGAAGCCATCGAAGTGCGAGTCGATCAAACGGCGCGTCGTCGCCAGCAGCTGGTGGTCGCGGGCGGCATCCGCTGCGGTAGCAGGCTTGCTTCCAGCCGGTGGGTTGTCGATGCGCGCAAAACGGGCGCGGTCGATCGGCATATAGTTGAGGCCGTACTTCTCAATCAGCTCGTGATGATAGAACTCTGTATCCCCGACGCCATTGCCTGGAAGCCCATCCCACAGCGGCGCGCTCGACGTAACCCCAGCGGTAAGACTCGTAAGAACTTCAATCGCAGCTTTCACCGCCTTCTCGATCTCAGGCTCGACGTGATCGTAAAAGCTGACCGGCGTGCCCAACCGGAAGCTCTTCACCGGCTGATGCATCTCCTTCACATAATCAACCGGTGTGCTCGGCACACTGAAAATATCCAGCGGATCATACCCGGCCATCTGACCAAGCATCAGCGCGACGTCCTCCACCGTGCGTGCCATCGGACCGCAATGATCCTCCGATGCCCTGCAAGGAATAATCCCGCGAATCGACACTAGCCCCACCGTCGGCTTCAAACCCACCGTCCCGCACCAGGCCGAAGGACACCGTATGCTCCCGCCCGTATCCGTCCCCAGGGCGCCAAACACCAGGTTTGCCGACAGCGCGGCCGCCGACCCTGCCGACGACCCGCCCGTCACATGATCCAGCGCCCAGGGATTCCTTGATGGCCCAAAGTACGAAATATCCCCCGTACATCCCAGCGCAAACTCATGCAGGTTCAACTTCCCGATAATGATTGCGCCGTTCTTCTTCAGCCGCACAACAATATCCGCATCTTCCGTTGGCACGCGATCCTTGAACATCGGACTAGCCGCAGTCGTCCGCGTCCCCGCCGTGTCGATGTTGTCCTTCAGCCCGATCGGAATTCCATGCAGCGGCCCGCGAAACTTCCCTGCCTTCTGCTCCGCGTCCAGCACCTCGGCCTGTGCCAGAGCCTCTTTGCCCATCACCGTGATGTAGCAATTCACCTTCGGGTTGTAGACATTGATCCGGTCCAGCAGAGCCTTCACCAGCTGCGTCGAAGTCACTGTCCGCGCATGAATCATCTCCGAGACCTCAGTGACGCTCAATGCGGCCAGCTTGTCGCTCTCCACCGGAACCGCCGGCACTGCGCCCATCGCCGCCTTACTCAATGCTGGCCACGCCGCCGCAAACGTCTCCGCCACCAAAGTCGTTCCCATCAATCCGTTGAACCCACGCCGCGTCAGCTTCATCGTTCCGTCCTCGCCATCCAAAGTTGTGCAGCCACAGCACCGTCAAAGACATCTGTACGCTCGTCAGGAAACGATCGCTCAACCACCAGACAAGCCACCTTCGTTCCTGCGGCTTGCTTCGAAGAAAAATAAAAGGATTGGCCGGATCATATCATCGCTGCCAGTAATGGAGAACAGCAATATTCTCCTCGCAGCCAACGATGGCGCGAATCTCCATGCATCCGTAATCTTAATATTTGTGAAGCTCACTAACCGCAATTTTCTATCTATGCGAGACTTAATCACCTGCTGGAAAAGCAACGCAAGCCGGCGGATACTAAGGCAGAAGGTGGATGGAAAGCGCGGAAAAACCGGCCCAGTTGTCTCTGCTGCTCGTTGATGACGACAAGGAATTGTGCGCGATGATGAAAGAGTTCTTCGCCGAGGCTGGACATCGACTCGATTGTGAGCACGACGGCCGCCGCGGTCTGGCCGCCGCAGCCAGCGGAACCTACGACCTCGCCATCCTCGACGTCATGCTTCCCGTCTTTGACGGCTTCACCGTCTTGCAGCATCTTCGCCGCCGCAGCGACCTCCCGGTCATCATCCTCACCGCACGTGTGCAGCATCGCGACAGAATCCTCGGGCTCAACGCAGGCGCGGACGACTATCTCCTCAAACCCTTCGATCCCGATGAGCTCCTCGCGCGTATCCGCGCCATCTTGCGCCGCTCCGAGGCCGTCGGCTGGAAGGCAAGCGGCGACGTCACCATCGGAGACATTCGAATCAGTGCCACTACCCGTGAAGTCTGGATCGCTGGCTCCCCTGCCGAACTGACCGCGATGGAGTTCGGTTTGCTGGAGATGCTGATGCGATCCGCAGGGCGTGTCGTCTCGCGCGACGAAATCACCCTGGCCCTGCTGGAGCGTGCCGCAGCGCCCTATGATCGCCTTCTCGACGTCCACATCAGCCATCTGCGCAAAAAGCTCAAGGGCAGTCGAAGTCTGATTCGAACGGTTCGCGGAGTCGGCTATGTCTTTGCTGCAGCAGCTTAAATTCTCGCGCATCAAGTCACTCTACTTCGCGGTCTTCCTCGCGATGGTGACCACGCTGTCTCTTTCTTTCATCGTATTTCGAACGATCTCGGATCGACTGCAAAGAAAGCACTTTGACCCCGTCTACGACCGCCTGGACGAACTCCAGCTGGAGACGGCGATCAAAATCTTCAACAGTGAAGGACCGAAGGCGCTGTCGAACTACCTGACGGGCCTCGATCATCTCGGAGCAGCCCGCCATTATCTCCTCGACGCCCACGGCATCGATCTCGTTTCGGGCGATAACAGGGCACCGTTGCTCCCGCCTCTACCCTCCACCAAATGGCGTATTCGCAACGGTACCCATTCGGTGGCAGCGCAACGATCAGACAACGGCCTGTACTGGTTTGCAGCTGAAGGCAAACCCAGCCGTCCTCAGATCTGGACCTTCCTTCCCTACTATTTCCTGGTCATCGGCGCCACTGGCCTTCTGTGCTGGCTGGCTTCGGTTGCGGTCGTGTCACCTATTCACCGCATAGCCGCCACCATCGCCCTCTTCGGACAAGGCAAGCTCTCTGTTCGCGTGCACACAAAGCGGCAGGACGAGATCGGGCAGCTCGGCAACTCCTTCAATCAAATGGCTGAGCGCCTGCAAAGAATGATCGCCAGCGAGCGAAGGCTGCTGGCCGACATATCCCACGAGCTCCGATCTCCCCTGGCGCGCCTCAAATTCGCCGTCAAACTCGCAAGGACCTCACCCGACCCCGACGCCGCATTGGATCGCATCAGCCGCGACGTCGACCGGATCGCTGCGCTCGTCGCCGGCATCGTGGAGATTACCCTCGCCGAAGGCGACCCCGAAGCTCAGGGCACCGAAATCATCCACCTCACGGAAGTCCTCGATGAAGTCATTCGCGACTGCGCCTTCGAAGCCCAGGTTCGTGGCTGCCAGATTGCCTTGAGCGGATCCTCCACAGGAGAGATTCTCGGCAACCGCGAGCTGCTGCGCCGCGCAGTCGAAAATGTGTTGCGCAATGCGATTCGCTATTCCCCGGACGGATCGACCATCGACATCTATCTCAACGACGACTCCAATGCAGCCAACATCGCCATCCGCGACTGCGGCCCAGGCGTTCCCGAAGACATGCTCACCAGAATCTTCGATCCCTTCTTCCGCGTCGAAGAGGCGCGTGATGCGCTGGGCGGAGGATCGGGCATCGGCCTGTCGATCGCAAAGAGAGCAGTACAGGTGCATCACGGCGCCATCTCCGCGGAGAACGCTTTGCCTGGCCTCCGTGTACGGATAAGAATTCCCATCTTCCACACGACAACCGTGCCTTCTGTTCAACCACCACCTTCTCTGCCATCTCCTCAGCTCAGCGGTCTTAAGAATTCTTAAGATTCGCAGCCAGCCGATCATGGTGTACTTCTTGCATCACTTGGCAAAAAACTGAATTATGCCGTGCATTGGAGGGTATCCAGATGAATCGTCTCCTCGTTCTCGCAACCATGCTCGCGGCGCTATCGGTTCCCACGTTCGCCGCTAAAAACTCTCAGACAATCACCATTCCTGCACAAGTCAAAGCAGGATCCGCCAGTCTCACTCCTGGCGACTACGACCTGACATGGACAGGCACGGGCTCGGACGTTCAAGTCACGGTCACGAAAAATAAAAAGGTCATCACCACATTCCCGGCAAAGCTTGTCCAGGAGGCAAATAAGAACGTGGGCGTGGAAACCGATAGCCAGAGTGGTTCCGATGTCCTGCGCGCAATCCGCATGCGAAACATGACCTTGACCGTCGAAAGTTCGCCGTCTTCTGGACAATAGACCATAAATATCGCTGGCACTTTCAAGTTCCGACGTGCCGGCGACCACTCTTTCTCACCTTGTTGATCTTCGAAATTTGCTCTGATTTCTGCATACTCATGAGTGAGTTTCGCTCAGCGGTCGAGTAACATAAACTCACCGCAAATGAGCACAACTTCACCCAATCCGGCTCCAGCCGAGTCGATACAGCAACCAGTCATCGACCCTGAGCTTCCTGCGCCGCTGTCGATGGGCGACGTCATGCGCATCCCCATGATGCGCAGGCTCTGGTACGCCCAGGTCGTCTCCGTCTTTGGTGACTTCCTCGCGCTCTTCGCCGTCATCTCCATTCTCACCTTCAAGCTCCACGCCACCGCACAGCAGGTTACAGGCGTCCAGATCGCCTACATGCTGCCTATCGCCGTCCTCGGCATCCTTGCCGGGGTTTTCGTCGATCGCTGGCCCCTCAAGCCAACCATGGTCTCCAGCGACAGCATCCGCGCAGCCCTGTGCCTTCTGCTTCTTCTCGCCACGCAAATCTGGCACTACTACGCAATCCTCGCCGCCATCAGCATCGTATCCAGCTTCTTCGGCCCCGCCCAGGGAGTCGCCATCCGCTCGGCAGTACCTCTCCATGGCCTGCGCTCCGCAAACGCGCTGATGCAGCAGGTCATGTTCGGCATGCGCATCATCGGGCCAGCCATCGCGGCCTTCATGGTCGCTTATCTCGGCTCGGCAAGCTGCTACATCTTCGATGCGGTGAGCTTCGTCGCGTCGGCCTGTCTCATCGCTTCCGTAACATTTTTGAAGCCCGAGAAGGCACCGCCTACGCCCGCTGCACAGGCTGCCGAGAACGCCTCCGCCATCGCAAAAATCTGGCTCGACATGAAGCAGGGCATCAGCTTCATCTTTCACCACGCAGCGCTGCTCTTCGTTATCCTCGCCATGGCGGCGGGAATGTTCGTTATCGGCTGCTTCGGCCCCCTTATCGCCATCTACGTTCGCGATTCGCTGCACGCCTCCACCAAGATGTTCGGCATCGTCTCGCCGATGATTGGCCTTGGTATGTTGCTTGGAATCAATGGGCTCAACACGCTGGGCAAAAAACTCAGTAACACCCTCCTGGTTTACTGCGGCCTATCCGGAATCGCGGTGGGCCTCATTATTCTCACGTTGCTGCCGCACATCTGGTCGACTCTGATCGGCAACTTCATCATCGGAATCTCTGTCGTTGCCATCATCGTCCCGGCACAGACTCTCTTCCAGCAGGCGACACCGCCTGCGCTGATGGGCCGGGTCGGTTCTACCTTCATGTCCATCATCTTCGCGGCTCAGATCTCGGGGCTGATTCTGTCCGGCATTCTCACCCACCACATCGGGGTCAGGCCGGTCTTCGCTCTTTGCGCCGTCATGCTGGTCATCCTGATTCTGATTGGAAAGATCTGGATGGAGCCCGAGACGGTTTCGGCTTAAACTTCTGGCTTTTTGTGCAGTTTTTTTTGTGGGGTGGTGCGGGTGAGAACAGGTGCGTCTTTGCTGGTGTTTTTGAGGGGGGTTGGGGAAAAGCGTGGTGAAAATTGCTGGTTTTTTGTGGTGAAGTTGTGGTGATCTGCTGGTGAGTTGTGGTGTTTTGGATGGTGATTTTTCGCCGTCAGAAAAATGCCACTTTCCTGAACTTTATTTTTGGGTGTTTTGTGGAAATCTCAGGCGAGCGCCTTGCGAGCCGCCTCGAGCAGGAGGCCTACCTCGGCCTGGCCGTGGGCGGTGGAAACGAAGGCGGCTTCAAACTGGCTCGGCGGGAGCCAGACACCGGCATCCAGCATGGCGCGGTGGAAGCGGCCGAAGCTTTCCGTGTCTGAGGTTGCGGCAGTGGCGAAGTCGGTCACGGGCTGGTCGGTGAAGAACCAGGTGAACATGGAGCCTACGCGATTGACGGTCATCGGCACGCCGTTCTCGCGGGCGATGCGGCCTACTCCGCCGGCGATGACTTCGGTTGTTTGTTCGAGGCCGTTGTAGACCTCTTCCTGATGGTCGATGAGGTGGCGAAGGGTGGCGATTCCCGCAGCCATGGCGAGCGGGTTTCCGCTGAGGGTTCCAGCCTGATAGACGGGGCCGAGGGGTGCGAGGCGCTCCATAATGTCGGCGCGTCCGCCGAAGGCTCCGCAGGGCAGGCCACCACCGACGATCTTGCCCAGCGTCGTCAGGTCAGGCGTAATGTTATAGACCTGTTGCGCGCCCCCGAGGGAGACACGGAAGCCGGTCATCACCTCGTCGAAGATGAAGAGCGCGCCGTGGGCTGCGGTGATCTCGCGAAGGCCTTCGAGATAGCCGGGGTTTGGCGGGATCGTTCCGGCGTTGCCGACGACGGGCTCGACGATGACGCAGGCGATATCGTGGGGGCGAGCAGCGAAGACGGCTGCGACGGCGTTGAGATCGTTGAAGGGCAGCGCGAGGGTGTGCATTGCCGTCTCGGCGGGGACGCCCGCGGAGCCGGGAATGCCAAGGGTAGCGACGCCTGAGCCTGCCTTGACCAGCATGGCGTCGGAGTGGCCGTGGTAGCAGCCTTCGAACTTGATGACGAAGTTGCGGCCTGTGAATCCTCTCGCCAGGCGGATGGCTGACATGCAGGCCTCGGTGCCGGAGGAGACGAAACGGAGTTTTTCGACCGATGGGAAGTAGTGTGTAACGAACTCCGCCAGATTGGCTTCGGCGGCGATGGAGGCTCCGAAGCTGGCGCCTTTGGCGGCGGCCTGCTGGATAGCCTCAACGACAGGCGGGAAGGCGTGGCCGAGGATCATGGGGCCCCAGGAGCCGAAGAGGTCGAGGTAGCGGTTGCCATCTTCGTCAAAGAGATAGGCTCCCTCTGCGTGGCTGACGAAGGGTGGATCGCCGCCTACGGCGCGAAAGGCGCGCACGGGCGAGTCGACCCCTCCGGGGAGGAACTTTTCGGCACGGAGTTGTAGCTGGCGGGAGCGAGTCAGGGTACGCGGCATGACTTTAAGTATAGGGGGAACCAGTCAGGCCTTTGCGGGAGGGACATCGAGGGCAACCTATCCCCCAACCTATCCTCATCGCGGCTAGTGCAGCAGAACCGTCTCTATGTCCTCGTTTTCTACGACCAGATTCCTGATGCTGGTTCTGCCGACGAGGAAGATGCCGAGCGCGAGAAGGACGGTGGAGGAGAGCAAAGAGATGACGGCGTGTACGCCAAGCAGGCCGATGCCCATGGAGACTAAAGCACCGACCCCTGTCTGGAGGAACCCGAGCAGAGCCGAGGCGCGGCCCGCATCGCGCGAGAAGGGAGCGAGGCCGAGAGCGGCTGCGTTGGGATAGGTGAGGCCGATGCAGGAGAGAAAGAAGAAGAACAGGGCCATCGTGGAGGTGAGGCCAAGGAGGCGGCTGTGCATCCCGAGGAAGAAGACGACTCCAATGGCGGTCTGGGTGAGCAGAGCGGCGAAGAAGACTTCCTGGCTGGTGAAGCGGCGAAGCAGGAAGACGTTGAGCTGATTGCCGCCGATGAATCCCATGACGAGCACAGCGAAGACCATGCCGAAGGCGGTGGTGCCCATGTGAAATCCATCCATGAAGATGATGGGCGACCCGGCGACGAAGGTGAAGAGGCCGGCGAACGAGAAGGCTCCTGCAAACGAGTAGGTGAGGAATTGAGGGTTGCGGAAGATGGACCAGAAGCCGGCGACGATATGGGCGGGACGCAGGGAGACGGAGTGGTCCGGCTGATGGCCTTCGGGCAGAAAGAAGAACGTTACGGCGAGGATGGCGAAGGAGATGGATGCCAGCAGGCCGAAGATCCAGCGCCAGCCGAGGGCGGCCACGATGGCGCTGCCGACCGTGGGGGCGAGCAGGGGAGAGACGCCGATCATCAGGAACAGGAGCGAGAAGATCTTTGCGCTGTCCCTGACGGGGAAGAAGTCGCGCACCATGGCGATTGCGCCGACCTGGGCGACGCATCCGCCCAGCGCCTCTAAAAACCTCAGGGCCGTGAAGGACCGGAGGTCGGGAGCCAGGGCGCAGCCTACGGAGCAGAGGATATAGATCGTGAGCCCAGCGTAGAGGGGGCGTTTTCTTCCGAACCGGTCGAGCAGAGGGCCATAGAGGATCTGGCCGAGGGCAAAGCCTATGAAGTACGTGGAGAGCGAGAGCGAGATCTCGGGCGTGGTGGTGTGGAATTCGGAGGCGATCTTTGAAAACGCCGGAAGATACATGTCGACGGCAAAGGGAGTGACGACGCAGAGTGCGCCGAGGAGCGGGATGATCCAGCTATTGCTGCGTCTGGCGGAGGCCATCGGGGAGTTCTTCTCCAGGTGAGGATTAAAGACGGGAGTTACAGGGTGGAAGATGCAACCGACGGCGTTCGCAAGGCAGAGGCGCTATGGTACTTGGTGCGATGGCCGGAACCGGTTGGCGAAAAGACGATGCATGGGCCGGGCCAGATAGGGCATATTCATCAAGAATATGATGAAGCCGGACCACGACGCGATTCAGGGCCGGGCGTTGCTGCTTACGATAGCGTCTGCACACGGTGCAATGGCGTGGTGCAGCTTCTGATGAAGCGCGACGGGCTGGACAGCCTGACACTCTGTCCGCTTTCGGACGGTCGATGCCATCAGCGGACAGTCTCAGCGTCGGGCCTCCCGCTAAGTCGCTAATAAATCGAGAAAGAGCTCTTTCGGTTTTGGTAGATGACGTGCATCTTTCCTGGTGGATGTTTTTCGAAATCGACCCTGTCGTAAGGAGAGCGAACGATGACGACCCTCATGCAGGATGTTCAATATGCGCTGCGACAGTTGCGGAAGACGCCGGGGTTTACGGTGACAGTGCTGCTGACGCTGGCACTGGGGATTGGGGCGAACGCGGCCATCTTCACGCTGGTGAATTCCGTGCTGCTGAAGAAGTTGCCGGTCGCGGACCCGAAGATGCTGGTGCATGTAGGCGGCAACAACGACTGCTGCGTGAGCGGCGGGCCGAAGGACGACGGAGATTATGGGCTGTTTTCAACGGATACCTATCAGCAGCTGAAGAAGAATCTGCCGGAGTTTGAGGAGCTGGCGGGGATGCAGGCGGGCTTTCATTATCGGCCGGTGACGGTGCGGCGGGATGGAGCGGACAATGAGCCGAAGAGCGTGATGGGGGAGTTTGTCTCGGGGAATTACTTCCACACGTTTGGGCTGAGGCCGAATGCGGGACGGCTGTTCGGAGATGCGGATGATGCACAGGGTGCTCCGGCGACAGCGGTGATGAGTTACGACACATGGCAGCGCGACTATGCCGGCGACTCCTCGGTGATTGGGAGCACGTTCTGGGTAAACACGAAGGCAGTGACGGTGGTGGGGATTGCACCGCAGGGATTTTATGGCGACCGGATGTCGAATACACCGCCGGATTATTATCTGCCGATTGAGTCGATGCCGGTGCTGGCGGCGGTGTCGTATGTGCATGAGCCAAGCTCTCGCTGGCTGTATATTGTGGGCCGCGTGAAGCCCGGAGTGGCGATGGCTCCGTTGCAGGATAAGGTGAATGCGCTGCTCAAGCAGATTCTCGCGGCGAGGTTTACGGCGTCCCAACACGATCAGGAGTTGCTGGCGAAGACTCATGCAACGCTGACTCCGGGTGGGGCGGGGATTCAGGCACTGCAGGAGGAGTATGCGTCGCATCTGCGGCTGATGATGTGGATTGCGGGTCTGGTGCTGCTGATTGCGTGCGCGAATATTGCGAATCTGCTGCTGGTTCGAGGCATGGCACGGCGAACGGAGATGTCGGTGCGAACGGCGCTGGGGGCGAGGCGCGGGAGGATTATTCGTCAGCTGCTGACGGAGAGTCTTGTGCTGTCGGTGATGGGTGGCGTGGCCGGTCTGATGGTTGCGTATGCGGGCACGCGCATGCTGCTGATGATGGCGTTTCCCGGGGACCAGAACGTTCCGATTCATGCCAGCCCTTCGCTGGAGGTAATCGGGTTTGCGTTTGGGCTGTCGGTGGTAACCGGAGTTCTGTTCGGCGTGGCGCCTGCGTGGATTACGGCGAGGGCGAATCCCGCGGATGCTTTGCGCAGCGGGACGAGGGCGACGGCTACGGGGGCTTCGCTGCTGCAGCGTGGGCTGGTTGTGCTGCAGGCGGCATTGTCGCTGGTGTTGCTGGTGGGTGCGGGGTTGTTTGCGCAGAGTCTGAACAAGCTGCAGAGCAAGGATTTGAAGCTGGACGCGAGGAACCGGTACATCGTCCACATCAATCCGCAGGCGGCGGGATATTCGCAGACACAACTGGAGGCGTTGTACCGGGAGATGGAGGAGCGATTTCATGCGCTGCCGGGCGTGACGAAGGTGGGGATTTCGACGTATACGCCGATGGAAGACGATAACTGGGCCACCGGAGTGAACGTTCAGGGACAGCCGGAGACAAAGGGGAGCGCCTCGTTTGTGAAGGCGAATGCGGAGTTCTTCGATTCGGTGGGGACGCGTGTGGTGATGGGGCGCGGGATCGGCGTGCAGGATACGGCGACGGCTCCGACGGTGGCGGTGGTGAATGAGGAATTCGTCAGGAAGTTTCTGAAGGGGCTCAATCCAATCGGACAGCACTTTGGCGGCAATGGGGCGAAGTCGGCGGGGGATTATGAGATTGTGGGCGTGGTGGAAGACACCGCTTACGAAAGTGCGCGATGGAAGAACCACCGGATGTATTTTCTTCCGATGATGCAGCGGGCACCGAGCGACCAGAAGACATCGCCCATTGAAAAGGACGATTCGCTGTATGCCGGGGCGCTTGTGATTGCGACGGACCGGCCGATGAGCGATATGGAGACGCTCGCACGAAGGACGCTTGCAGCGATCAATCCGAACCTTGCGGTGGTGAAGTTCCAGACGTTCGAGGAGCAGATCGGCGACCGGTTCAGCGAAGAGCGGATGATCTCGCGGTTGACGATGCTGTTTGGCGGACTGGCTCTGCTGCTGGCGACGATTGGGCTGTACGGTGTGACTTCGTATACGGTTGCGGGACGGACATCGGAGATCGGCATTCGTATGGCACTGGGAGCCAGACGCGGCAGCGTGGTGGGCATGATCATGCGCGGAGCGACGATTCAGACCGTGCTGGGCCTGGCGATCGGAGCTCCGGTGGCTCTGCTGTGTGTGCGGTTTGTGAAGGCGCAGTTGTATGAGATCACCAATGCCGATGCTGCGGTGATGACGGGGGCCATTGCGACTCTCGCGGTGGCGGCCTGCATCGCGGGCTTCATTCCGGCGCGCAGGGCAGCTTCGATTGACCCGGCGAAGGCGTTAAGGACGGAATAGATGGGGCAGTTGGCTTTTGAGAGTCGAAGCCGACACGCCAATTGAGGTCGGTGTACTTGACCTCGGAGCCGATGCCAAAGGAACGGTCGGTGATTCCGGCGCACAGAGGATTGATGCCACACGGCGCGGGATGCAACTGTAAGTCTTGACAGTCGAGGGAAGGGAATTTTGTCAGCCGACGAGCTCTGCAATGCGGGCGAGATGGTGGTCGTCGTGCTCCGCGACGAAGTAGAGATGGTCGACGAGGCGCATTGGAGTTTTGAGACGGGGATGGGGGATGGCCTGGGCAAAGAGCGATGGATCGAGCTCGTTGACGCGGGCCAGGAGACGTCCGCGGGCGGCACGAAAGTCGGCGAGGATCTCTTCGAGCGGACGGGCATTGTGGTTGGCGTCGTCGGTCCTGCGGTTCAGGAGATCGGTGGGGGTGAGCTGGTCGCTGCCGGCGATGTAATCTCCGACGCGGGCGAGCCACAGGGGTTCGAGATCGACGAGATGGCCCGCGTGCTCCTGAGGGGACCACTTCCCGTCGGGCTTTGCGGTGAGGATTTCGTGTGGGCGGCTGCGCAACTCCTCTTCTAGACGGGCGGGAGTGCCGCGAAGGCGTGCGCGGAGATTGGGAGCGAGCTCGATAGGGAAGGAAAACTCAAATTTGCGCTCGAACCATATTGGCACCTGACTCATGAAGACCTCCATAGACGAGCCTGAGATGATGGCTGGAGTTTGTCAACCATGAGACAGCGCGGGCATATCATTGAGATATGACGGACGCCGAGCGGAGCGCGATGGAGGGCCGGGCTTTGCTGCTGTATGACGGCGTCTGTGCGCTGTGCAACGGGGTGGTGAAGTTTTTGATGAAGCGAGACCGGAGGGATGGGTTTCGCTATGCGCCTTTGCAGAGCGAGCTGGGGCGCGAGGTGCTGGCGCGGTTTGGGATACTCGGGTTTCCTGACGGCGTGGTGCTGGTGACGAATGCTTTGACGGCGCAGGAGCGGTTGTATCGGCGCTCGGATGCGGTTGCAGCGGGATTGAAGCTGTTGGATGGACCGTGGCAGGTGATGGGACGTGCGCTGGCGCTGATGCCGCGGTGGCTGCGCGACTGGGGGTATGGGGTGATTGCGCGGTTTCGCTACCGGGTTTTTGGGCGGTATGATAGCTGTCCAGTTCCGTCGCCGGAGGAGCGTGGGCGCCTGCTGGGCGTGTACGAATAACCTCTGTTTTATGAGGCTTTGACGACGACCCTGCTAGACTTAACTTCTTCGATTTAAAGCTACCCGAGATATGGAGCACTACCTTGCCGGACGAGACCTCCTCTACTCCTGATACGACCGCTGGACAGGCGGCAGTGACATCAGAACCTTCGCTGCGGACGGCAGCGGCGCAAAAAAAAGCCGCGGTACAGAAACAGGCTGCGACGAACAACGGGCCAGCGCGGAAGGGCATCAGCTATGCGGATGCGGGCGTCGATATCAGCTCGGGGGACCGCAGCAAGCAGCGCATCAAGATGCTGGCGCGCAAGACGTTCAACAAGCAGGTACTGAGCGAGATAGGCGGGTTTGGCGGGCTGTTTGCGCTGGACCTGGAGAAGTTTCCGAACCCCGTGCTGGTGTCTTCGGCCGATGGCGTGGGGACGAAGCTGAAGGTGGCCTTCGATCTGGGGATTCACCATACCGTCGGTGCGGACCTGGTAAATCATTGCGTGAATGACATTGCGGTGCAGGGCGCGACTCCGCTGTTTTTCCTGGACTATCTGGCTACTGGAAAGCTTGAGAACGAAGTCGTGGAGACGGTAGTGCAAGGGATCAGCGAGGCTTGCCGCGCAAACGGATGCGCGCTGATCGGCGGAGAGACGGCGCAGATGCCTGGGTTCTACGGCGACGGCGAATATGATCTGGCGGGGACGATCGTCGGCGCGGTGAATCGGGACAAGATTATTACGGGCGAGCATATCGAAGTGGGCGATGTGCTAGTGGGCTTGCCTTCGAATGGGTTGCACACGAACGGCTATTCGCTGGCGCGGAAGCTGCTGTTTGAGGTGGCGAAGTATGGCCCGGAACAGTATGTGAATGAGCTGAAGGACAAGACTGGCGCGGCGTTGATGCGAACGCACCGGAGCTATCTTTCGGTGATCAGGAAGCTCACCAGCGCTGAAGTGGTGAGCGGCATGGCTCACATTACCGGCGGCGGAATTACGGAGAATCTGCCGCGGATTCTGCCGAAGGGAATGGGCGCGGTGGTGGACCGGGCTTCGTGGACGGTGCCCCCGCTGTTCGCGCACCTGCAGCAGCTTGGAAATGTGGAAGAGGATGAGATGCTGCGGACGTTCAACATGGGAATTGGGCTGATCGCGGTGATTCCCGCGGAGAAGATCAAGAAGGCGAAGGCCATTCTGAATCGTGCGAACGAGCGGCATTGCCTGATTGGACGCGTGGTGCGTGGGGAGCGGAAGGTCAGCTACGCCTGATGCCTTGCGGCTATCGTGGGTGAGCTTGTGCGGATGCGGCAGGCGGGCTATTTGTCTTTGTGCTTGCCGCTGATGGCGAGATCTTCTTTGACGTTGGGGTCATAGGCCCTGAGCTCGGCAAGCAGGCCTTCATCAGAGAGGTCGAGCAGGTGTGAGTTTTCCCAGTCGTGCTCGAAGGTTGCACAGATGCGCTCGATGATGTGAGAGTCGTCGACCTCGATGGCCAGCTCGCGGCGGCTGTCGAAGCTGCCGGGGGCGAGGTTGATGGAGCCAATGATGGCGCGGGCCTCGTCGGCGAGGATGAGTTTGGCGTGCAGCTTGATGTGCTTCAGCTTGTGAATCTTGACGCCGATATCCTGAAGGGAACGCAGGCCGCTGACGCCTTCGATGAGCTTGTCTTTTTTGAGTTTATGCGGAGGGCGGGCCATGAGGCGGACCTTGACGCCGCGGCTGTGGGCGCGGATGAGGTGCTCGATGATGACGGGGTCCTGGTAGCGCTCGTTCTGCAGCCAGAGGGTGTGCTTTGCGCCGTCGATGAGCTCGCCGAGCCGCTGGCGGCCGTTGCCGATGCACCAGATGAGATGCTTCTGGGCGGTGCCGTCGAATTTGCTGCGGGTCCAGTCTGCATCGAAGCACTGCGCTATCTCATCGACCTCGTGCTTATGGGTGGTAGCGATGGCGTAGTCGCGAGTGGAGGTGAGGTTTTCGGTCTCCCAGTTGAGCGACTGGACGAAGGCGACCGTGTCGTCGATGACCATGGATTTTTCGTGCGTGAGATCGAACTCGGGGTTGCTGTCGAGGACCTTGATTCCGGCGGCGTCAAGCGCTTTGCGGGATTCGGCGTTCTCTTCTTTGCCGTTGCGCCGGGCGGGGTTGAGCATGATGCGCACGGCGACTCCGCGTTTGTGGGCTTCGATAACAGCCCGCAGAAGCGAGGGGTCGGAGAAGACAAACATCTTGATTCGGATGGATTTTGTCGCGCTGGCGATGGCGTCGAGGAGGGGCTGCGCGGAGTCGTCAGGGAGAACGATGATGGAACGGGACATTGGCGTTTCCTTTACTAAGGCCGCGGCAGTTCAGACGCTGGAAGTGCCGCGTCGTTAACTTTATCTGAACCGGGGTCGAACTGGGTGCGGTGGAGATCGGCGTAGAGGCCGTTGCGGGCCATGAGCTGGTCGTGGGTGCCGGATTCCGCGACGACGCCGTCTGCAATAACGGCGATAAGGTCGGCATCGCGGATAGTGCTGAGACGGTGGGCGATGGCGATGACGGTCTTGCCCTTCATGAGTTTTTCGAGGGCGTCGATGACGAGCTTCTCGCTCTCGCTATCGAGCGCGGCGGTGGGCTCATCGAGCAGAAGGATGGGACTGTTGCGGAGGATAACGCGTGCGATGCCGATGCGCTGGCGCTGGCCGCCGGAGAGGGTGAGGCCACGCTCGCCGACGGGCGTGTCGTAGCCGAGGGGCATGGCCTGGATGAAGTCGTCCGCGTTGGCGAGTTTGGCGGCGGTGATGATCTCTTCCTTGGTGGCGTCGGGACGGCCGAGAGCGATGTTTTCGTAGATGGTGCCGCGGAAGAGCACGGTGTCCTGAAGGACATAGCCGATCTGGTTGCGAAGATTCGCGAGCCGGTAGTCGCGGACATCGTGGCCGTCAATCTGAACAGAGCCGGATTGGGCGTCGTAGAAGCGCGGGATGAGGCTGACAACGGTTGATTTGCCGCTGCCAGTGGGGCCGACGATGCCGACAAACTGACCAGGCTGGATGGAGAGGTTGAGGTCTTTGAGGATGGGGTTAGCGGGATCGTAGCCGAAGGCGATGTTTTTGAAGTCGATGGCGCCGGTGAGGGTTTCGGGCTCCAGTCCGTCGGGTTTGTCGGGAGTGATGGCATCGGTGTCCAGGACGGTGCGGATGCGCTCGACGCCCACGGTAGCCTGGGCGATGGCGGTGGTGGTGGTGGCGAGGTCCTTGACGGGTTTGAAGAACTTGGTGAGGTAGGCGAGGTAGACGGTGAGATCGCCGACGGTCATGTGCCCGGCGAGAATGAGGACGGCTCCGCGCCAGAGGACGATGGCGGTGCAGATAGCGACGGTGATGTTGACCACCGGCGAGAGGAGAGCCTTGATGCTGCGAGCCTTCATCGCTGCGCCGAGAGTGGCCTGGCTGACGTCGTAGAGGAGACCTTCTTCCGTCTTCTCGAGGCCGAAGGCTTTAATGACCTGGATGGATTCGAGGCCCTGCTGGGCGACGGCGACGATCTTGCTCTGCTCTTTGCGGACCTCGTGGGTAGCGGCCTTGACGGCCTTCTTGAAGCGAATGACGAAGAGCAAAAGAAGGGGCGTGACGGCGATGGCGATGAGCGTGAAGTCCCAGTTTAGCCAGAACATGAGGCCAAGCATGCAAACGATGGTGAGCATGTCGACCATGATGTCGAGCGTGGAGGACGAGGCGAAGCTCTGGATGGTCTGGATGTCGGTGGTGAGCGTGCTGAGAAGGGTTCCGGTCTCGTGCGAGCTGTAGTAACCGAGGGAGAGGCGCTGGAGGTGTTGATACATGCGCATGCGCAGGTCGTGGGCGACCCATTGGCCTACGCTTTCGGTGTAGTAGCTGTCGATGTAGGAGGCGATGGCCCCGATGACGGCGATGAGAACGAACACGCAGGCCGCAATCGCCGCAACATGAGCGCGTGCGCCGCTTTCCAGAAGCGGACCGATAAGGCGTTGTATCCAGGGGGCGAGCGCGTGAGTGCCGACGACGTTGTCGAGGATGATCTTCAGGGGCCATGGCGCGGCGAGACTCATGGTGGTCTCGACCAGCATGACGAGAAAGATGACCACCAGTATGCGACGATAAGGCCGAATTAGACCGCCGATAAAACGCAGCATCCGTTAGTCCCGAAATGAGTGGTCAGGCGATTGTATTTCGCTCAATACACCATGGTATCGGAGGTGTGTTCTTATAGGGAACATCGTTTGAGCTGAAGGTGATATGACGATACGAGTTTGTGTGGGATGTTTTGCTGTTGCATTCGCGGCCGGCTGCGGGATTTTGGGCGCTGAGACTAAGGCTGCACCGGCGACGAAGAGCACCGCGATGGATCGCGACCTGATGGAGGTCACTGTTCCGAAGCTGGAGGCGATGTACCGGAGCCACAAATACACGGTGACGCAAGTGGCACAGTGGTACCTGGCGCGGATTGAGAGGTACAACGGAATCTATCGCGCCTTGCAGTATGTCGATGCGAAGGGCGCGCTGGAGACGGCTGCCCGGGAAGATGCGGAGGCCAAGGCAGGCGGGCCGAACTTTCATCGCGGCGCGTTGTGGGGTGTGCCGATTGTGACCAAGGAGAATACGAGCGTCAAGGGACTGATCACCTCGGATGGCTGGAGGGGCTACATGATTCCGGGCAAGGAGCTGGTGGCTCCGAAGGATGCGACGATTGTGGCGAAGCTGCGCGCGGCAGGGGCCGTGATCCTTGGGCAGACCAATATGCCGGACTTCGCGGCGAGCGATACGAATCGCAGCTCGGCGTATGGACGCACGGGGAATGCTTACGATGTGCGATTCAGCCCGGGCGGGTCTTCGGGAGGAACCGTGACGGCAGTGACGGCGAATTTAGCGTTGCTTGGCAATGGGACGGATACGGGGAACTCGATTCGTATGCCGTCGTCGACGAGCGCTGTCGTGGGAGTGTTTCCGACACGCGGTTTAGTGAGCATCGCGGGGATCGCTCCGCTGGACTGGCTGCTGGATAACACCGGGCCGATTGCGCGGGACGTGACCGACGCCGCGATTGCTCTGGATGTGATGGCTGGGGAGGATGCGACGGATCCGCGGACGGCTGGATCGGGCGCCAAGGCGCAGGCGGGATCTTATACGCAGTACTTGAAGGCGGATGCGCTGAAGGGGAAGCGCTTTGGCGTGCCGGCAATTGTGCTGTCAGGAGCGGGGATTCCGTTTCAGGGGGTACCGGCGACGGCCACAGCGAGTGAAGTGGCAGCTTCCACGGCAGATGCGATGACTCTGTTGCAGCCGGAGACGCGCGAGGCCTTTATGAAGGCAATCGACGGACTGCGCGCGGCAGGCGCGACTGTGGTATTCGACGATTCGATTCTGCCGGAGAGCTTTGCGGTGACCGTCTCCCGCGTTGCGACGACACCTTATATTCGCGAGGGCACGGAAAGGTTTCTGGCGGAGTACGGGCCGCCGCAGTATCACTCGGCCGCGGAGTACCAGAAGGCAGTCGGGACTTCGCTGCCGGAGACGGTTATCGGAAGCGGCGGCGTGTATGGACGCGTGGAGAAGCCTGCGGTGAAGCAGACGCTGATCGAGAGCGATCCGCAGGCACAGACGAACTTCTTTGCGCCTCGGGCAAAGGCGCTCGCGATGTACATGGAGACGCTGGACAGGCTGCATCTGGACGGATATGTGTACCCGGCGGCGCAGATGCCCCCGCCGGACGAGACGATGCCGCAGGATGGCCGGCTCAGCGAAGGACCGCACTCCGCGACAGGGTGGGTGAACATGATCGGCGTGCCGGCGGTAGTGGTGCCGGGAGGGTTTTATTCGAGCGGACTGCCGTTTGGGCTTGAGATCGCGGCGCGGCCATGGCACGACGGCGATCTGCTGGGGTGGGCGTATGCGTATGAGCAGGCCACGAAGCATCGGCACCCTCCGGTGCTGGTGGAGCAGGGTCTGCTGCCGAATGCCCGATAGAATTGCTTGAGGTATTTTTCTGGCGATGAAGCGACTTGGCGTTCTCCTATCAGGTAGAGGCTCGAATTTTCTTGCGATTGCGAAGGCGATTCGCGAACACCGGCTGGAGGGTGCAGAGATTGCCGTGGTGTTGTCGAACGTGGAGGATGCACCGGGGCTGGCGGCTGCACGCGAGATGAACCTGCCGGCGTTTGCGATTCCTTCGGCTGGACGCAAACGCGCGGAGCATGACGCGGAGATGATTGCGCGACTGCATCAGCATCAGATCGATCTGGTGTGTCTCGCCGGATATATGCGGATCATCTCGCCTGCGTTTGTTGTGGCATTTCCAAACCGGATTCTGAATGTGCATCCTTCGCTGCTACCTGCGTTTCCCGGGCTCGACGCGCAGGGGCAGGCGCTCGAATATGGCGCGAAGATCGCCGGATGCACGGTCCACTTTGTGGATGAGGCCGTGGACCATGGCGTGATCGTCTTGCAGAAGACAGTGCCGGTACATGACGACGATACCGCCGAGTCGCTTTCGGCGCGGATTCTCGCACAGGAACATGCGGCCTATCCGGAGGCGATTGCGCGGGTGCTTTCCGAAGAATACGAGGTGCGGGGGCGGCGTTATTTGCGGTGCGATATGTAACTAGTTTAGTTGCAGTAAAGGCTTGCCCTGCCGGACGGGCCTCCTGCGCGGAGAGCGACCACTTCGTGGCGTGTCTACCGGTCCCGGCAGGTGCGAGTGCTTTGGGACTCGCGTTGCTCGCCGCTAGCCTACGTGGTTTTGCGGGTCGGTCGAATCACTTAGCTTTACTTTGAAGTCCATCTTGCGGCGGCCGCGGAAGACGGTCAGCGTAACCTCGTCGCCAGCTCTGTGGGAGTTCATCGCAGCCGCCAGATCCTGCGGCTCGGCGATCTCCTGGCCGTCGATGGCGACGATGAGGTCGCCACCCAGCATGACGGGAGTATTACCCTGGTAAGCGCGCTGCGTTCCCCCTTGCAGGCCGGCCTTCTCAGCGGCTCCTCCGGGGAGGACGCGCTCGATGAGGAGACCATAGTCGGCGGGGAGACCAATCTGTTCGGCGATATCGGGGCCGATGGCAAGGGTAGCGATGTCCAGCGAAGGACGGCGGACACGGCCATAGTGGGCGAAGTCGGCGATGACGGCCTTGGCAGTGTTGACCGGGATGGCGAAGCCGATGCCGGATGACTGGTCCGCACCATTGTTGGCGATGAGCGTGGTGATGCCGATGACCTCACCGCGCGAGTTGAGCAGCGGCCCACCGGAGTTGCCGGGGTTGACGGCGGCGTCGGTTTGGATGGCGTCTTCGATGGGGTTATTGTTAGGGCCGCGAATGGAGCGGATGGCGGAGATGATGCCGCGCGTCATCGTTCCCGAGAGGCCGAAGGGATTGCCGATGGCATAGACGCGCTGGCCGACGGTGAGGCCCTGCGACTCAGCGAGCGTAGCGGGCTGCAGGTTGGGCGCGTTGATCAGCAGGAGGGCGAGGTCGTGGCCTTTGTCGACGCCAACGACGGTGGCCTTGTACTTATGCTTGTCGTAAAGGGTGACTTCGACGCGTTGCGCGTTATCGATGACGTGATTGTTCGTGAGGATGTGACCCTGCTTGTCGAGGATGAATCCGGAGCCCTGGCCCTGCTGCGGGACGGGGCCATAGAAGAAGTCGAACGCGACCGCCGTTGAAGTAATGTTGACGACCGAAGGCAAAGCCTTCTTGTAGACGGCGATGTTCTGCTGCTCCTCGGTGTCGTAGGCGGGCGCGGCAGAGGCCTGGGTTAGCTCGAAATTGCCGAGGGGGCCAGCGGCGGCTGTACTGGTGCTGGTCTTGAGATCGGCGGGCGCGGGAACGGCATGGTGCAGCCAGGGCGCAGAGGCGCTGGTCGAGCCAATGTGGGTTGTGGCGTAGTAGAAAGCGGAGAGGATAAGGATTACAAGAAGAACGGGACGCAGTTTCATCGCGGACACGACCTGAGCTTTCCAATCGCAGACGGTATCTGCGGATACCTACGATTGTATCGAGGCTTATATTCCGGAGTCTGCTGTGTGCGCATAAGTCTCATCTCATCAATGATCGCGGGCTGGCGCGAGGAGGTTCATGGCAGCGGTCTGGAGGATGGGCCAGAGCTGGTCAACCTGCCACTCGAGCTCGGCTATGGGGCCGGAGTTGGTGAGAACGTAGTCGGCGAGCGCGCTTTTTCTGTCGTCGGGAAGCTGTTGTGCGAGGCGGCGGCGTGCGTCGGCTTCCAGCTCCGCGCGACGGGTCTCCGTCAGCTCGGCGCCTGCTGCGGATCGGGCGACGAAGCGGGCGATTTTGATCTCTTCGGGGGCGGTGACGAGGATGATCCGGTCGAAACGGTTGCTCCAACGGGTTTTGCCGCCGGGCTGGCCTTCGCTTCTTTCGTTGTGGCTTGCTTCGTTGTAGTTGGTCTCAAAGATCAGGGCGGATTCGACGATGACCACAGCGTGGGGGTCGCGTCGGAAGATTGCATCGGCAAGCTCGGCCTGACGCGCGATGACTGCCGGATGAACGATCGCATTCAGCTCTTCGATACGTCCGTCGGTGAAGGCAATTTTGGCGAGCGCGGGGCGGTCGAGCTGGCCGTCAGGAAGGACGATAGCGTTGCCGAAGTGCTCGACGATGGCTGCATAGACTGCATGGCCGGGCTGCATGAGGTCGCGGCCGATGGCGTCGGACTGCAGGATGTGGGCTCCGTGCGCGGCAAAGAGCCTTGCGGCAGTCGATTTGCCGCTGCCCAGGCTGCCCGTGAGGCCGACGCGCAACATGGAGCTACTCGTTCTCCGGAGTCAGATCGCGCCGTAGCCGCGCCGCTTTGACGGTGTTATACATCAGCATCGCGATAGTGAGAGCACCGACGCCTCCCGGCACAGGAGTGTAGGCTCCGGAGAGCGCGAAGGCTGCGGGATGAACGTCGCCGACGACCACAGAGCCACGCTTGGCGAAGGTTGCCGCTCGGTCCGGATCGTTGGGGAAGAACTCCTCGACTTCGGCAGGATCAGTGACGCGATTGATGCCGACGTCAATAAGCGTGGCTCCGGGTTTGACCATTTCAGGGGTGACGAAACCCGAACGACCGATGGCGGCGACGAGAATGTCGGCCTCGCGGGTGAACTTTGCGAGGTCGCGCGTCTTGCTGTGGCAGACGGTGACGGTTGCGGAGGAGTTCAATAGCATCATGGCTGCCGGTTTTCCGACGATATCGGAACGGCCAATGACGACGGCGTTCTGCCCGGCGACCGGAATGTTGCTGCGGCGGAGGATCTCCATGATGCCGGCTGGAGTGCAGGGCTGAAGGCTGGGCTGGCCGGCCTGGAGACGGCCTGCGTTGACAGGATGGAAGCCATCCACATCCTTGTCGGGCGCAACTGCTTCCAGAAGACGCTTGGTATCGACGTGACGGGGAAGAGGGAGCTGCACAAGGATGCCGTCGATATCGTCGCGCTCGTTCAGGTCGTCGATGAGGTCGAGCATCTCGTCCGTGGTGATGCTCTCCGGCGGCGTAATCAGCTCGCTGAAGATGCCGAGCTCGCCACAGGTTTTGACCTTGCTGCGAACGTAGATCTGCGAAGCCGGAACCTCGCCGACGAGGACGACCGCCAGACCCGGCGTGATGCCGCTGGCCTTGAGGGCCTGAACCTCGACTGCGACTTCGGACTTAATCTGGCCGGCAATTTCGATGCCATCTAAAATTCGGGGTGTTGTCATTCCCTTTATGGTATCGCGCCCGGGTAATCGCTCGCGGATGGCGGCCAATTCGCTAAGATAGGAGGCGTGAGTGCGCGTGCCATCACGGCAGAGGACCTGCGCTGGATCGTATGTCCGGTTTGCCGGAGTACCCTGGGGCTCGAGCCGGAGAGCCTGCGATGCGGCGGATGTGACCGCCGCTATTCTATTGTTGACGGTATTCCTGTTCTACTAGCGAACCGTGTGATCCAGACCGTGCGATCCAGTTCGCGTGGCGTTTGAAACTTCAGGCTTCATTTTACGTAGATAATTCAGATGACATCTTCAGGGCCGGGCAGCTTGATTCGTGTGCGGACCAATCCCTAACCTCGATTTTATTTTTTGCGCGTCTAACCTGAGGGAGATGCGCTTCGGCAGGAGCGGCAGCAGATGAACGCCAGGACAGTCGCCATAGAAAAGTTCTCCGATGCGGATCTGAAGGGTTTGCGGGATGACCTGATGAAGTCAGGTCTCGACTCCTGGCAGGCGGCTGACCTGATCAGCAGCTTCCTTGCTGCACGGGGATACGGCGTCTCCATGCACGATGCGCGCGCGGCAGCGTTCCGGATGGAGGGCTTCAGTTGCTCGCTGCGCTGCCTGCAGGAGGAGCTGGAGAAGATTGCCCAGGTGATGTGAGGTTTTCTGCTTCGAACGCACGCTTCCGGCTAAGCTGTTGCCATGCGCGCAGGCCTCTTACTCGTTGTGGCTTTCACTTCTCTGTCCACACTGTTGTCCGCTGCGTCTCTCCCTGAGCCTCGGCAGGCGGATTCGCAACAGCCAGAGAAGACGACGCTTGCAAACGGAGTCGACCGCCTTGCAGGAACCGATGCCATCTCGGGGATTCAATATGTCCGCCTCATCTTGTCCGGCTCGCTGCACAGTACGGCACAGGCCGAGCCGCCGGTGCCTCCCCCGACGCTGATCGCCCAATGCACGTTGCGGCCAAATGGAAGATCGTACTTCGAGCTGCTTGCCAGCTTCGGCGGTGCGACCGACCTTGCGTACTATCCGCCGTGGATCCCGGTTTCGAAGCAGGATATCTTCCCTCCAGCGACCCAAAAGGCGATCATCACCATGGATTTTATTGGCTATAAGCCAGTAAAACCGGTGCGGCGCCAGTGGGAGATCCCGGCCCCTACGCCCGGACAGTACCGCTACAACCCACCCGGCAGTGGATCTTCCAACATGGAAGAGATTACGTACTACCTGCGCTATCTCCTGGCTCTGCCCACGCTCCGCCTTACGCTGGAAGACCGCTCAGCCGAGTACATGACGACGCCTTTGCTGGATGCGATCCGCAAGGAACCGCTCTGCCGCGCCTCCGGACTTTGAGGCTACCCATCGCGAAAAGATTAATTGCAACTCAGGCGTCCAAAATGCCAGGCCAGGCGTCCTACAAACCGAGCGGCCTGTATCACACCAGGGCAGAGGTCGCCGGCTGTGGTTCTTGCGTCATCGAGATGCCGCGGATCGTTCCCCGGCGCAAACTCCGCAACTCTCGAGGACAATCGCCCGATCGGAGGGCTTTATGTGCCTTGCACGGTTCGGTTCTCTTTCACTGGTTTTCGTCTCTCTCTCCCTTTCCGCAACCCGTATGATGGGTTCGCCCGCTGAAACGCCCCCACCCCAGACCTACGATCAGGTTGTGCGACTCAGCCTTGTGGAAGGCGATGTTCGCGTGCTGCGAGGTAAAGAGGCCGAGCATGCCACCGAAGGCAGCGCATGGGGTCAGGCCACCACCAATCTTCCTCTCTTGACGGGCTTCAGCCTGGCGACAGGCAAGGGCCGCGCAGAGATTGAGCTGGAAGATGCTTCGACGGTTTATCTTGGCGAGAACTCCGTACTCACCTTAAACGAGCTGACGGCGACCGGCGGCGTTCCGCGAACGGACATGACCCTTGTCAGCGGCACAGCAACGATTCATGTGAAGCCCGCGACGCCGGGAGAGTGGTTCATTCTGCGAGCCCCCACCGACCAGCTCTCGCTGCGGTATCCGCAAAAGGCATACATGCGCATCAATAGCTATCTGGACGCCATAACGGTAACTCCGCAAGCCAATGCGGAGTTACTTGTGGGTTCGCAGAGGCTGCCGGTCAACACCGTTCAGGCCATGACATTTCGCCATGGTCAGCGTATCGTCCCTGACGCTTCCATTGCCGCCGGCGACTTTGCGGAGTGGGATGCATGGACCGCAAACCGCATCGTCGAGCGAAGCGATGCCATGCACGCCACAATGAAAGAGGCTGGGTTTACCACGCCGATTCCCGGCCTCGCGGAGATGAAAGACCAGGGAACATTCTTCGCCTGCGCGCCCTACGGCACCTGCTGGGAGCCAAAGAATGGCTGGGATCGCGAAGAGGCGAGCGAGCAGCAACCCGATCCGCATACCGTTTCGGTAGATGCCCTGCGCCAGCAGTCAGGCTCGACAAACTCGGCAAGGGGTTCAGCCACGGCTGCTTCTCCGCTGCGATGGTGCGGACAGAGGATGATTATTTTCCCTGCTCGCCAGATATGGTTCGCCGAACGATCGCGCGCGATCCAGTGACCGGCAAGAACACAGTGTTGCGCTCCCAGATATACCCGGGCGCTACACCTTACGACTGGGCCGTCTGCCACTCCGGAACCTGGATCCACCACAACCGCCACTATGTGTGGGTCGCGGGAACGAAAATGCACCATCATTGCCCCGTTCGCTGGGTGAAATACAGCGGAGTAAAGGGATATGTTCCGCTGCATCCGCGCGACGTTGCCGGAAAGCCACCGATCAACCTGAAACACGGTGTGTTCGAGACAACAGGGAAGAAGGGTGGCCCGTTCACCAAGGTCGCCTACAACTCCGCCACTGAGGTGAAGGTACTCAAGAGCGCGCCCAAGGAGTATCTGAAGACGTCTTATCCGTCACTTACCCGTGCTGAGACTCCGCGGCTGGAGGCGCATCTGGTGAAGGATGGATTCGGCCCCGCCAAAGACGCGTCGATCAAGACAACTGGAACTCCCATCCGCTTCGATCAGCGGTCTGAATCCTTCCTTCTGGCGAGGCAAGTGACCGAGGGCAGCAAGACGACGATGGTGACAGAGCATTATGGTGGACGCAACGATGTCTCCTTCATGCGAAGCGGCGGTGGCTTCGCCGGTGGCGGCTCGGCTTACCATTCGGGCGCTGGAGGTTTCTCTGGAGGCGCGTCTCACTCATCGTTCTCAGGTGGCAGCAGTGGCGGCTTCCATGGAGGTGGCGGCAGCAGCGGTGGTGGTGGTGGCGGATTTCATGGAGGCGGCGGTGGGGGTGGTTCTTCGGGAGGAGGCGGTGGTGGCGGGGGCGGCTCGCACAAATAGCCTTCACAGGCGGTCTGCACTGCACCTCGTCGGATGCCATAATCGGTTATGCAGTCCCTATGGTCTCCAACCGACTGGCCACAGCGTCTTGCCGAGCTTCAGGCCTCGACAGGTGAGCTGAAGGAAGCTCCTCTGCGGCGCGATGTGCGTTCGCTCGGTATGTTGCTGGGCGAAGTTCTCCGCGAGCAGGCCGGCAACGGGATCTACGAAGCGGTCGAAGCGTTGCGACGAGGAGCGATTGCACGCCGGGAGACCGAAACCTCACGAACCGAAGCCGCCGACTCCTCATCTTCCGGCGAGCATCTGCAACAGGCGCTCGAGCGCGTCCGAGGCTTTGATCTTCCCGCGGCGTATCAGCTTGCGCGGGCGTTCAGCTTTTACTTCGAGCTGATCAATCTGGCGGAAACCAACCACCGCAAGCGCCGGAGGCTCTCCCACCAGCTTGAAGAGAAGGCCTCGTCCACCGGTGGCGTGCAGCGCGGCGACTTTCGCGGCACGCTACGCAGCCTCCGCGAGGCAGGAGTTTCCGCTGAAGAAGCTTTCGCTCTTCTGCGCAAGGTCTGCGTCTATCCGGTCTTCACGGCGCACCCTACAGAGGTGGCAAGGCGCAGCGTGATGTTCAAACGCCGGCGCATCTCCGAGCTGCTGGAGAAGCTCGACCGCATCCCACTCCCCGAGCTGCAACTGAGCGCGATGGAGCGCGACCTGCTCGCGGAGATTACTGCGCTGTGGCAGACAGATGACGTCCGCAGCGTGCGGCCGACGGTGCAGGACGAGATTCGCATGGCCCTCGACTACTACGAAGTGAGCCTCTTCGACACGCTGCCGGTACTCTATGCTGAGGTCGGGTCGGCACTTGCGGCGGAGTATCCAAAACAAGCAACCGAAACGGTCACAAATATCTGCGACCTGCCGGAACTGATCCGTTTCGGTTCGTGGATCGGCGGTGACCGTGACGGCAACCCGTTCGTCACTCCCGAAGCAACACGCGAGGCACTGGGAATGGCGCACAGCCTGCTTCTTGTCCACTATCGCCGCAGGCTGCAGAACATCTTTGAGCAGTTGGCCAGCTCCACCCAGCAGGTTCCCGTCTCCGCGGAGCTGACGAAGTTGCTCGACCGTTATCTTTCGCAACTGCGCACCGCGGGTCAGGATGCGCTGGAGAAACGCTTCCCCCACGAATCCATTCGCCTGCTGGTTGCGTGCATCATGATGCGGCTGGGTGCGACGCCGCAGTCCGCCGTCCCGGTTCCGGCGAATCCAGCGCTGACGCTTTACACGCGACCCCACGAGCTTCTCGACGATCTCTCCACGCTGCGCAAATCGCTGGTGGAAAATCGCGGCCATCGGCTCGCTGAGATGTTAATCGATCCCCTGCTAATGGAGGTCCGAACCTATGGGCTGCATCTTCAGACGCTGGATATCCGGCAACATGCCCGCGTCCACTCCGCCGCCGTGGAGGAGATCTCCGCGTGGCAGACCGGCGGCCCGCTAGCACTGCCTCCGGCTCTCAGCGAACAGACCGCTGAAGTACTCGACACCTTCCGCACTATTGCGGAATTGAAGCAGACATACGTTCCCGAAGCGATTCGCCAGTATGTCATCAGCGGAGCGACGAGCGCCGAAGACGTCCTGCATGTTCTGTGGCTCGCGCGTCTTGGCGGAGTTCGCGTCGAGGCCAACGGAGACGATCCCGGGCTTCAGCCTGTCCCTCTGTTCGAATCGATAGAAGATCTGCAGAATGCTCCTACGATCATGCGCACGCTGTGGACCAGCGAAGCCTATCGGCCTCTGCTGAAATCGTGGAGCGGACGCCAGGAGGTCATGCTCGGCTACTCCGACTCCAACAAGGACGGCGGCATGATCACGAGTACGTGGGAGATATGGAAGGCTCATCGCGCCCTCCACAACGTCGCGCGAGAGTGCAAGGTCGATCTGCGGCTCTTCCACGGACGTGGAGGAACAGTTGGCCGTGGTGGTGGTCCAACGCATCGCGCCATCTTTGCGCAACCCATCGACAGCTTCAACGGCGAGTTGCGGCTGACGGAGCAAGGCGAGGTGCTGAACTGGAAGTACTCCGACGTAATTCTTGCCGAGCGCAATCTGGAGCTGATGATCGCGGCAAGCCTCGACGCACTGGCGCGGCCCGATGCCACGATGCAGCGCGGGGCGAAGACGCCTCATCTGACCGGCGAGATCCTGCCCGCATGGGAGACCGCGATGGATGAGCTGTCGGCCACATCCTATGCGTTCTACCGCAAACATATCGTCGACGACCCTGAGACGTTCACCTACTTCGAGCAGGCCACACCAGTCGCGGAGCTCGAACATGCTCGTCTTGGTTCACGCCCCGCCAAGCGCAGCGGCAAAAAATCGATGGCGGACCTTCGCGCGATTCCGTGGGTCTTCGGCTGGATGCAGTCGCGCCAGCTTGTGCCTGCCTACTTCGGGGTAGGCCACGCGCTGGATCGTTTTGTACGCGAACACGCCGACGGCCTCGCACAGCTTCAGACCATGGTCCGCGAATTCCCGCTCTTCCTCGATATCATCCGCAACGTCGAGATGGCGCTGGCCAAGGCGGACTTCGGAATCGCCCGGCTCTACGCAGCCTTAGTAGAAGATGAAGCTCTTCGCAATCGCGTCTTCGCGACTCTCGAGACGGAGTTCAAGCTGACACACAAGATGATCCTCGAGATCACCAAACAAAAATCACTGCTCGAGACAAACCCGGTGCTCAATCACTCGATCCGTCTGCGTAATCCGTATGTGGATCCGATGAGCCTGATCCAGGTAGAGCTGATTCGCCGCAAGCGTGCAGGCGACGACTCGCCCGAGCTGAACCGCGCCATCGCAGCAACCATCAACGGAATCAGCGCGGGCCTGCGCAACACCGGCTGAGGCTTGTTCTAGGCCAGTTGGTAGAGGTACTCCACAAACGATGCGACTGCGCCGTCGAGCCCGACAACCTTGGGATTCGTCGAATCGATCAGGTAGTACTCGTCGGGTGCATGAGCGCCGGTTCCGTGACCGAGACCGAAGTGCCCGGCAGGCAGGCTTACGGGCGCGCCGGTAAAAACGCATCCCGGCCATGACCCTGCGCTGCGCGGCCAGAGACCGGGGTCGAGCCCAAGCTTGCGATACGTCGCCAGCTCCGCCTGGATGAGCTTGCTGTTGGGATCGGTCGAAGTCGGGTCATAGCCTCCGCTCATATTGACTTCAATATCGCCGAATCCCTGCTTCGCCAGATGCGCCTTGAGTTTGGCGAGCGTGTCCTGCGCGGTCATATCGGGCACCAGGCGCATGTCAATCTTGGCAATGGCACGATGCGGCAGCACGGTCTTTCCGCCGGGTCCGGTATAGCCTGCCACCAATCCTTCAATATTGATCGTCGGTTGCGATTCGAGCCTCATCCTTGACTGCACCCAGCTCTCATCGTGTACCCAGTGCTCTGTGCCAAGGCTCTTCTTGAGTCCTTCTTCGCTGTCCTTTGCGGCAGCGACCTCGATCATCTTCTTCTGATCTGCTGTCAGTGGCAGCACCTTTTCGAAGAAGCCCTCAACCGCGGGAGTGTGACCATCCTTTTCAATAAGCGTGTTGAGCGCCTGCACAAGATGCCACGTCGGCGAATCGACCGATGCTTCGAGGCTCGAGTGCACATCGTGCTTCGGGCCGCGATGCCACTTCTCGCCGCTCGAGATAAGCTCGAGCTCGACAACGCCCTTTGCGCCCAGCGACACCTCGACAAGACCATCGGCTCCCTGCCCCGCCTCCGGCATGAAGACGCCGATGCACTTCTTTATCTCCGGCAACACCTCGGCGCTGCGCACGATCTGCGCAAAGTGCGGCGACCCAATCTCCTCCTCGCCCTCGCACACAAGCACAAGATTCACCGGCAACTTCTTGCCTGCGGCCTTGAACGCAGCCAGCGCGCTGAGAAAGGAGTTCTCCGGGCCTTTCTGGTTGACCGCACCGCGGCCCATGCAGACCGTTCCCAGTCCCGGCCGCTGGACAAGCTTCGCCTCGAGCGGCGGCGAACTCCACTCCTCCGGCACAAACTGCTTCACGTCATACATAAAGTAGATTCCGACCGTCGTGCGCGCTCCCGCATCGATCTTGCCGAAGACTCCGGGCTTGCCCTCCGTCGGGACCAGCTTGACGTCAGTGAATCCTGCATCGCGCGCCAGCTTCGCCATGTGCTCGGGGCCCTGCGGGAAGTTGCGGTTCTCGGCCGCGATGGACGGAAGCGCAATCCACTCCTGCAGGCGCTTCACGTTTTCGCCATGCATCTTCGGAATCTGCTGCAACACCGCCTGCTTGTCGGAATCGTCCGCTGCAAATGCTGCCATTGCCGACCCTGGTGTGGCAGTTAACGCCACACCCGCCACTGCACCCTGCACAAACTCACGCCTGTTCAGACCCATACGCTCCCCCTTGCCCTGAAGATTCGTTTGTGATGATTGACGAAATAGTACCACCACGCTTTTCTCCGGGCTCTGGGCACGCCGCTCTGTTACGCTTGCATCACATCGAAATCAGGGAGTTTTCAACGTTATGCGATTCCGCGCTCTCGCATTGCTTCCGCTTTACGCCATCACAATTTGCTCACTCGCCCAGGGTCCACGCCCATCCCTCACTCCAGAGGAGACCAAAGCCCTGATCGAAAAGCGCGAATCGATCGAGAAGCAGTTGGAAGATATCGCCCTCATCGACCGCAAGGTAATGGTGCCTATGCGGGACGGCACACGCATGGCCGCCGATATCTATCGCCCCAAAGACACAAGCAAACAGTACCCCATCATCTTCAGCCGGACGCCATACAACTTCAATTACTGGGATGTCCGGCTCGGCACCTACCGCGACATGTCGACCGAGCTTGAGGCCGTCAAGCGTGGCTACGTGATGATCGAGATGAACGAGCGCGGCCACTTCTTCTCCGAGGGCAACTACGACATCCTCGGTGCGCCGCTTACCGACGCCGACGATCAGTTCACCTGGATGGGCACGCAACCCTGGTCGGACGGCAAGGTCGGCCTCATCGGCTGTTCTTCGACGGCCGAGTGGCAGCTCGCAGCAGCGTCGCTCGGCAACAAGCATCTGACGACGATTATTCCGCAGAGCTTCGGCGCAGGCGTCGGCAAGGTTGGCCCCTATAACGAGCAGGGCAACTGGTATCGCGGCGGCGCGGTACAGATGCTCTTCATCGACTGGCTCTACGGAGAGCAGAATCAGCTTCGCCCGATGTTCCCGAAGGACATGTCGCAGCAGGATCGCATCCAGGCCTCGAAGCTGTTCGACCTCGCCCCGCAGATGCCGCCCGTTGACTGGGCTAAAGCCTTCGAGCACCTTCCCGAAAAGGACATCATCTCGGCTGTAGGCGGCCCCAAAGGCATCTTCGCCGACAAGATGCCGAACACCACCGGCGGCGCCATGATCGAGCGCACACCGAACGACCCCGCATGGCGCAAAGGCGGGATATGGCAGTCGGATACCATGCCGATCAACGTGCCGGGCTTCTGGTTTATGACCTGGTATGACGTCTCCACCGGCCCAAATCTCGCTGCATACAACTTCGTTCGCTCCACCGCAAAGGGAGACGCCGCGAACCAGCAGTACGCCATCATCGCGCCAACGCTGCACTGCGGCTACACGCGCGCCAAAGAGCATACCGTCGTCGGCGAGCGCGACATGGGCGATGCCCGCCTTGACTACAACGCTCTCACCTACGCCTGGTTCGATCACTTCCTCAAAGGTGAGGACAACGGCTTCCTTCAGAAGCAACCCAAGGTCATGTACTACACGATGGGCTCGAATAAGTGGCAACACTCGGAGAGCTGGCCGCCCGAGGGAGCCAAAAATGTAACCCTGACGCTTTCGAGTGCAGGCCACGCCAACACTCTGCACGGCGATGGAAAGCTGATCCTGGCCGACTCATCCGCTTCGGCTCTCGTGCCATTCACCGAGGCAACCGCCGTTTCGAATCTGAAGTCCGATCTTCCCGACACCTTCACCTACGATCCCATGCACCCGACTCCAAGCTACGGCGGCAACGTCTGCTGCGCGGCAAATACCATTCCCGGCAACGGCGGCGCACTCGATCAGCGCAAGATGGAAGAACGCCCTGACATCCTCGTCTATACCTCCGAGCCTCTAAAAGAAGGTATCGAGGTTTCAGGACCCATGACGGCCACGTTCTACGTCTCGTCCGATGTGAAAGATACCGACGTTACCGTCAAAGTCATCGACGTCCTGCCCGATGGCACCGCGTACAACCTCGACGAGACGATCCAGCGCCTCCGCTATCGCAACGGCGACGACAAGACCGTTTGGATGGAAGCCGGCAAGGTCTATAAAGTAACCCTCACACCAATGAACACCAGCAACTACTTCGACGCGGGCCACAGAATCCGCATCGAAATCGCCGGGTCCAACTTCCCTCGCTTCGACCGCAACCTGAACACTGGCGGAAATAACTACGACGAGACCACCGGGATCGTCGCCCACACCGCCATCCATCACTCAGCGCAGTATCCCAGCACGCTTACGATCTCCGTGGTCAAGCACTAGCCAACAAGAACAGCTAACACGCAAACAAAGAGGGAACCACCGGCTCCCTCTTTCTTGTTCTCGCCGCAGCAAATCAGTACCCCTGGTCAGCGCGGAACGCGGTCACCTTGTTCTTCACGAACGTCACCGCCATCGGCTTGCCCAGATTCGCAAAGACGACCATACGGTTGCCATAGTCGTTGCTGGTGCTCTTCGAAACCTGCCCAAGAGACAGCTCCACCTGCCGCTCATTCATCCCCAGGATGACATCATGCGCATCGACAGCCTTCCATATCTCCGGCCCCCAGTGCTTATACAACTCGTGAGGATCGTCGTAGAAGAAGATCTCGTCCGTGTAAAACGTATACTGACCAGCCTGCCGGTAGCCGACCGGAACCGCATATTCCTTCGGCTCATTAGGCTTGGTGAAGACCAGCAGAACCTGCTTGTCGCCGCCCGGAATCCGAAACGTCGCCGCCTTCGGAGCAACCTGTTCGACCGCATCCTTCGCGACGATCGGTTCCGCACCCAGCAACGTTCCCGCGCTCTTGCCATACTGTGCAACGTGCCCGACGAAGGGATAGTACTCAAGCTGCCCCCCAGCCGAAACCCAAACCGTAGAACCCTTCAAATCCCTGATGTCCTTCAAAGTATCGGGGCGCTTCTTCTTGAGGAAGACAAGGTCGTCCTCGGCAATCACCTCTCGCTCCGGTGCCTTAATCACAATTGGCTTGTTGCGCTCATGATGCAGGTACAGCGCCTCGCCCCCCACGGCCAGCAACAAAATGACGGTCCCGCCAATCGCAGCCTTTACTGCGTTCCCCATGGCAATCCTTTCCTACCAGGTTCCGAATCTTCGGTCTCTGACAATCTAATTTACCGGCTCTGCCATGCTCAATTCTTTTTCCGGCCCAAGCAGCGACTCCGCCGTCAACTGATCGGCCTTGCGCAACTGCGGGAATAACACCGCAGCCGAACTCGTCACCGCCATCGATGCCAGCCCACCGATCACCACCGCCCGCACCGCGCCCCACCACTGTGCCGTGACTCCGCTTTCAAACTCGCCAAACTCGTTCGAAGCGCCGATGAACAGCCAGTTTACCGCGCTGACCCTTCCACGCATCTCCGGCGGAGTCGCCAACTGCAACAAGCTCGAACGCACCACCACGCTGACCATGTCGCTCGCGCCGACAATCACCAGCGCCGCCGCACTGAGCCAGATGCTCTTCGACAGCCCAAAAACCACCGTCGCCGCGCCGAAGATCCCGACACACACCAGCATGGTGGCCCCCGCGCGCCGCTTAATTGGCTTCACCAGCATCAGCAGCGAGACCACGAGCGCACCGACCGACGGCATCGCCCGCAGAAGCCCCAGACCACGCGGACCGGCGTGCAGAATATCCGTCGCAAAGATTGGAAGCAACGCTGTCGCACCGCCCAGCAGCACCGCAAACAGATCGAGCGAGATCGACCCCAGCAACAACTTGGCGCGCCAGACATACTCAAGGCCTGCCAGCACCGTCCTCATACTGAAAGCCTTCTTGTCCGTCTTGACCATCCGGGCACGGATCATGCTCACGAGCACCATGAACCCCAGAAGCATCACAAGTGTGAAGGCATAGACGATCGGCGCACCGTTCCAACCCGGCGCAATGCCCGCCAGCGGCAGCGTAAACAGAAGTCCGCCGACAGCCGGGCCTGACATATTCGCAATTTGAAAGACGGTAGCGCCCCATGTGACTGCATTGACGAAGTCTTCCTTGGGCACAAGACTGGGCAGCATGGCGCTCGCGGCCGGACCGCTAAACGCCCTGCCAAAGCCAATCCCGACCAGCACCGCGTAGATGGGCCACACGCGCCCTCCGCTCAGCGCCGTCGCGCTCAACGAGAGCCACAGAAGTACCCCCGTGCAGCAGGCTTGAAGGCCGTAGCAGAGAAGAATAATCATTCGCCGGTCGAATCGGTCGGCAGCATGGCCCGCCGCAAGCATGACGAAAAGCCCCGGTAGAAACAACGCAAGGCCGGTGTATCCCAGATCGAGCGCCGAGTGAGTCAGCGCATAGACCTGCCACGCCACCGCGACCGACTGCGCCTCCGCGCCAAGAATCACCATCAGCCGGGCGATCTGGTACAGGCGAAAATCCCGCGATTTGAACGCTGACCGGAAGTCCCCCCTACTCTCCGGCTCCAATCGTTTCGAACCATCCGCCATATCTTATGGTTTCACACTTCGGTTAAAAACTGGTCATCGATTCGTGCCAATAGCCGCCGAGAGACGAGTGTTTACCGGCCCAGATAAACCTTGTACTGCGTCTCAACCACGCCAGTGTTACGGGCCAGCGTCAGCTTCGACTGGTTGTATTGGTAAAGCGTATTCACCAACTGGCTCTGCGCCTGCGCCAGCACGGCCTGCGCCTGCACGACAGGAAGATTGTCGTCCACACCGGCCTTGAATCGATCGGTCGCATCCTGCACCTCTTCCGAAGCGAGGTTCACATTGCTGCGCGCCACTTCAACCAGTTCCTTCGACGACTCCACATCCAGCATCGCCGATCGAATCTGCCACTCAATCGACACCTCAAGCGACTCAATCTGCTGATGCAGCGCCATCGCCTGCGCCGTCGCAACCTCATTCTCGCCGCGCAGTTGCGCCTCCTCGAAGACCGGAACGCTTACCTTTCCAGTCGCTGAGAAGACGCCATGGTACAGTCCGCCGATCTCGCCGAGAACGCCGTAGTAGCCATTGAACGCCAGTGTTGGCAGTCTCTCCGTTCTGACCGCCTTATGCGCCTGGGTCGCAACCTGGAGTTGAGCCTCGAGACTCAAAAGATCCTTCCTGCGCTGGAATGCAAGGTGCTTTGCATCCTCAAGCGACAGCTCCGCAAACTCCGCATACGGAGCCGTATCCGTCAGCGTAATCTCCTGGTCGGCCGGCAGTCCTATCAACCGGTTCAGCGCAATCTTGTCCTTGGCGAACGCATTCTCGTCATTAATCACAGCCTGCTGCTGCGTCTGCAACTGCACCTGGGCGCGCAGCATATCGAGATTCGTCCCCACTCCCGCATCGTGTTGAGCCTTCGCCTGATCGAAGGCCACCTGATCGGCCTTCTCCAGCGCCCGCGCATTTTCAATCTGCGCCGCATCGGCAAGCGCCAGCAGATACTGCGTGCCCACCGCGAGCGTCACACCACCCTGCACATTCAACGTGGAGTAATTCGCCGCAGAGGCAGCCTTCTGCGCCGAACGATAGAGATAATACGCAGGCAGATTGAAGAGCTGCTGGTCCATGCTGATCTGAGCCGACGCGGTATCCACCTTCACAACCGTAGGAAACATTGCCGGGTCAAGCCCAAATTTCTCCAGTTCGCTCGCCTTGAAACCAAGCGCGGCCAGGTTAATCTGTTGGGCTTCAATCGCGCCCTTCGCAGTCAAGCTGGGAAGCAGGCTGTTCTCCACCGTCAGCAGCTGGCCATGCACCATTCGTTCATTCTGGATGACCAGGAGCATCTGCAGATTTCGCTTTTCACCACGAGCGATGGCATCGTCGAGGCTCAGCGGCAACGCTCCAGGCGTCGCGCGCTCCACGGTCACACCACGAGGCAGCTTCGGCATATTCGGCACCGGAGCCTGCGGCAGCTCCGCGGCCGGAGTCTGCGCCACAGCAGACGCACCCCATACGATAAGCGCCAGCGGCCACACGACACCTCTCCGCCACCCACGGTTTTTACTGAAAAATTGTCTCAGGACCGTCATTGCTCCTTTATTAGAGTGCCACAACAGGCCCGAGATGCAGAAATGCTTCAAAATCCGCACCCTGCCCCTCATCTCAGCCTCCCAAACAGGCCCGTCAGATAAAATACAAATGACAATCTTATGCGTCTTATCTCAATGAACCGCATCGCCCTCGCCACGACAGCTCTGCTTCTTAGCCTTCCCGTCGCCTCCGCGCTCGCCCAGACCGGAGGCTATCGAGACACCTCCATGCTCCGCGCCCCGGCAGGTGTCCCGGTCGCCATCTACGAGTTTGAAGACATGGAGTGCCCGGCCTGCGCCCACGCCTTCCCCATCGTTCATGCCGCCGCCGAAAAGTACAAGATTCCCCTCATCCGGCGTGACTTCCCCCTCGGCCCCGCCCATCCATGGAGCTTTGACGCCGCCGTCATCGCCCGCTACATCCAGGACAAGATCTCCCCGCAGGCCGCCGACGATTACCGCCGCGCCATCTTCACCAACCAGGTCTCCATCGCCACCAAGGAAGACCTGAACGCCTTCTCGCAGAAGTACTTTCAACAGCATGGCCGAGTGATGCCGTTCGTCATCGACCCCAACGGGCTCTTCGCCGCCGAAGTTCGCGCCGACCACACCCTCGGCGAGCGCGTCAATCTCCACCAGACGCCAACCATCTTCATCGTGACCCAGAAAGGCTACACCGAGGTCACCGATGTCACTCAGCTCTACTCCATGCTGGACACGGCAATCGCAGAAAACCCCGCGCCAAAAGCTCCAGCAAAGCCAAAGACAACAGCCAACAAGTAGAACTCTTCTGCAAACAACGAAGGCCCGGGAAACTTTACCCGGGCCTTCGTTGTTTGGGCAGGCGCAAGAGCTATTTCGCCGAAGTCTCCGTCCACAGAAACGCCATCTCATCCGCATAGTCCTGCACAAGCTGCGTCTGCGAGACCCCAGCGCTATGCCCGCCCTTGATGCTGTAGTGCAGCAGGATCGGCCGTCCGCTCGAGCTTGCCGACTGCATCAGCGGAGTCATCTTCCTCGCGTTCATTGGGTCGACGCGCGTGTCGCCGTCTCCCGTGAAGAAGAAGATCGCCGGATACTTCGTTCCCGGCTTCACATTCTGATACGGCGAGTACTTCAGGATGTAAGGATAATCCTTCGCATTTTCAGCCGAGCCATACTCCGTCGTCCACGTCCGCCCCATCTCGAACATCTGATAACGCAGCATGTCCAGCAGCGGATAGCCGCACCAGATCGCGCCAAACAGATCCGGCCGCTGTGTCATCGAAGCGCCCATCAGCAGGCCGCCGTTCGACCGCCCGCGAATCGCAAACCGCTCCGGCGTCGTGTACTTGTTCGCGATCAGATACTCAGCCGCTGCGAACCAGTCGTCGAAGACATTCTGCTTCTTCTCAAACATCGCAGCCTTGTGCCAGGCCTCGCCATACTCATTGCCGCCACGCAGATTCGGCAGCGCAAACCATCCACCCTGCTGCATCCACCACGCGTACTCAGGGTTCCACACCGGCGTCTCGCTCAACGCAAACCCGCCATAGCCGGTCATCAGCAAACGCTCAGTGCCATCGCGCTTAAGACCCTTCTTCCCCGCGATAAACATCGGCACCTTCGTCCCATCCTTCGACGTGTAGAAGATCTGCTTCACCTCGTACTGGGACGAGTCGAACGGAACCTTATCCGTATTGAACACATCCGACTTGCCCGTCTTCGTGTCGTAGTGGAAGATCGTCGGCGGCGTGATGATCGACTGGAAGGTATAGAAGCCATCTGTATCCGTAGCTCGGCCGAACAGCGTGGAGCCCGCGCCAATCCCGGGGAATGCGATGTGGCCCTCAGGTTTGCCCGCAAGCGAGTAGATCGTCACCTCCGACTTCACATCCTTCAACCGCAGCGCGAAGATCTTGCCGCCGACGACGTCCACCGACTCCAGCACATCCGTGCCCTCAGGAATGATCACCGGCCAATCATCCGGGCCTTTGCCCTGCACAACCTTCAGCACACGGCCATTCGGAGACTTGTAGTCCGTCCGCATATAAAAGGTATCGCCGACGTTGAACTCGCCAAACCTGCTGTCGATGCCGTAGACCAGCGGAACAATCGGCGAATCCGCCACCCGCAGATCCTTGATCAGAATGTCCTCGCGCGTAGCCGGAACTCCGCGCCCAATCCTGAAGACCAGATAATGCCCATTCTCCGTAGCACGCACGCTGACGCCGTCGATCTCACCCAGCTTCTCCCCGCGATACTCCTTGCCGAGCAGCATCGCGTCGCTCTCAAGCGGCGTTCCGAACTTGTGATAAAAGACCCGGCTGCCCTCGCGTGGAAACAGCTTCGAGTAGTACACACCCGCGTTGTCCGGGCCGATGTCCATGCCCGAGTAGCGCGCTCGCGGCATCACATCGCCAACCTCTTTCCGCGTCGCCACATCGAGAAAGTGCACCTCCACCTCATCGGCGCCGCCCACGCGCACGCCATACGCCATCATCGAGCCATCTTCGGTGAGGTTCACCATGTTCACCGAAGTATTCTGGTCCGCGCTCAGCTTCGGCCCATCAATCAGCTTCTCGTCGGCGCCATGCAGTCCCACCCGCATATAGATCGAAGCCTGATTCTCATCCGCCAGCCGCTTCGAGAAAAAATACCTGTCGCCGCGCTTGCTCGGCACACTCACAAAGTCCGTCTTCAGCAGCTTGCCCATCTGATCGACAACCTCGGGCAGCATCTTCACCTGCGAGAAGTACTGCGCGGTATACGCATTCTGAGCGGCGATAAACGCTCGCGTCTCCGGACTATGCGCATCCTCGAGCCAGCGATAAGGGTCTGTCACCTTCGTCGGAACAGTAGAGTCGGTGCTCTTGTACTCATCGATCACCGGATCGGTCTTCACCGCTGGAGGATTCGGTAATGTGATCCCATCCTTGCCATGAATCTCCGCGCCCCGCGCCGCGCCGCCGAACATCACCAATGCTGCTGCAACCAAAATCCTACTGCGCATGCTAGTTCCCCTTAGGCCCATTGGGGCCTGATATCTCAAGATACCGAAGAATCAATTCCCACGCAGGAATTTCCCTCGACCCTTCAGCGGGCTCATCACTTTGCTTGAAAGATCAGGAAATAGTCCTCCCCGTCGGCCTTGGTAAAGTCATACGTCCCCACTAACCTGTACCCAGCCTCGCCCATCTCCTTCACCACGACGTCGCGGTTCACTCCATGGTCGGCACCGTTGCCGTTGCGGTCGATAATCCCTACCTTTGCTTCAGGCCGCAGCGCCAGCTTCAGCGCCTTCATGGCCGCCACCGGCTGCGCAATCTCGTGATACACCTTCAGCAGCAGCGCGGCATCCACGCTTCCCGCCGGCAGACGAGGATCGTCCGGAGAACCCAGTACCGTGCGCACATTCGACAGATTCTCCTTGATAATCCGTTTGCCGATGTACTCGATTGCCAGTGGATTGATGTCCTCGGCCAGCACCGCTCCTGTCGGCCCCACCCGCCGCGCAGCCCTCACCGTAAACCAGCCGGAGCCCGCTCCGATGTCCGCAACATTCTTACCCGCTGAGATACCCAGCAGATCCATCACGCGGTCGATCTGCAATTTCTTACCGCGATCCGGATACTCAAACCTCGAAAAATCGCCGGTATATGGCGTGCTCGTCGGCCGCTGGGTCACAGGAGACGATTGCTGAGCCTCAACCTTGTCCTGACTCCGCACTGCGACACCCGCGCTCTGCGCCAGCAGCAACGCAGGCGACACTACCATCAGCAACAAAACAGCCCGTACCTTAACGTGCCCCGAAACTTTCATCCTCCCACCATTCAGCATCACACCAACCGTTGGCAAGAGATATCTCCACATTCTGTTCGCACCGCACATCCTGGCCTGATGGCGTGAAAAAAAGGGGAGCCCCAATCGGCTCCCCCGTCGTTCAACTCCCCGTTCTTTGAAACAGTCAGTTACCGCAGTCCGCCGCCCGCCCGCAGCAGCTCTCCTGTCAGCCACGCGGAATCATCCGAGGCCAGGAACGTCGCGATCGTCGCAATGTCCTGCGGCTGCCCAATGCGCCCAAGCGGAGTCTGCGCTACGGCATTCTTCTCAAAATCGCTGCCGATGAAACCAGCCGCATGCACACCCTCAGTCTCAATCATTCCAGGGTTAATCGAGTTCACGCGAATCTTCTTCGGCCCAAGCTCCTTCGCAAGAACGCGCGTAATTGCATCCACCGCACCCTTCGTCGCTGTGTACACGCTCGATCCCGGAGGCGTCAGCGAAGACACAACCGATCCAATGTTGATGATGCTTCCACCTTCGGGCCCAAAGTGTTTAACAGCTTCCTTCGAAGCCAGCAGCACGCCCAGCACATTCAGGTTAAAGGTCCTGTGATACTCCTCGGGCGTCACCTCGTCGATCGTCGCAAACTTGTATACTCCTGCGTTGTTCACCAGCGTATCCAGCCGCCCAAAATTCTTCTTCACTTCAGCGAAGACCTTGCCGATATCTTCCTGCCTGGAGAAATCTCCCTGCACCGCCACGGCCTTGCCACCCTTTGCTTTAATCTCGGCAACCACCTTGTCCGCACCCTCTTTGCTCGAGGAATAGTTCACAACCACCGAGGCGCCGTCGGCGGCCAAAGCCTTCGCAATCCCTGCGCCAATGCCCTTCGAAGCGCCCGTAACCAACGCCACCTTATTTGCCAGTTTTGCCATCTCAATCTCCTTAGGGCCCATCGTTTTGATAATTCGACAAGCATCTAATTGATGAGAAGCGTCGGAGGAAGGATTCACGGATCGCCTCTTTGATTTTTGAAAGAGATACGCTAGATCTTCGCCAACTGCTGGGTATAAGCCTTGAGCACATCGCGCTTTAGCGTGTAGCTGGCAAACTTCCCTTCGCGCGTCACGCGAATCAGTCCGGCAATCTCAAGTTCTTTCATATGATGTGACAGAGTCGCCGCGCTCACCGGTTGGCAATCGCGAATATCAGAGCACTCCACCGACTCTTTACAGCTTCCGATCTGACGCAGCAGCTCCATTCGCCTCGGATCGGCAAGCGCCTTGGCGATAAGCTGAATCTGTTCTTCCGTCAGTTCAACTCTCTTTGTCGCCACAGGCCCGAGCCCCCATCTTTATCGAATCTGCACCAACTCCGCGCCGGCTCCATGTCCCGAAGGCCCCGGCGTCACCGACGAAGTCTGCGGAGCGCGCCAGTGGTCGATGTAGCTCACCTGGTGCACGCAGCTGATCGTACAGCTCGGCGAGCAGCTCTTCTCCGTCAGAAACTCCCGCTTCACATCCGCAGTAGTGTATTGCGCCAACGGCACCGCGGGATATCCACGCTGCTGGCTGCAGTAGTGCACCAGCCCGTTCTCGCAGACATACAGATAACGCCCACCCGCGCGGCAACGCCAGTCGTTCGTCTTCCCGTTGGCAATCGCCTCCTGGAAGTGATTGAACCGCGAGTAGCTCCGCCGCGTCAGGCTCCGCACCTTGTCCCAGACATTGCGCTCCGCGTCGCCCAGCGGCTTCAACTGCCCGCCGCCGTCATGAATAATTCCAATCGTCGAGCTGAACCCCAACCCCAGCGCCCGCTCGCTCACAACCAGCGCATCATGCGGATTCGCAATGCCGCCGCCAACCACCGAGTTGATGTTCACATGAAAGTCCGCGTGCTCGGCCAGCATCTGCAGCTTCTTATCCAGCACCTTCAGGCTCTTCTTCGAGACCTCATCCGGCATCACGTTGTCGATGGATATCTGCATATGGTCGAGCCCGGCTTTATTCAGGCGCTTGATCCGATCCGGCATCAGCAGATAGCCATTCGTGATCATTCCCGCAATCGCGCCCGTCTTCCGAATCCGCGCAATAATCTTATCCAGCTCCGGATGCAGCAAAGGCTCGCCGCCCGAGATCGTAATCACCGAAGTCCCGAGCCGCCCAAGATGATCGATCCGCCGTAGCATCTCGTCCGCCGGCACCGGGTCGGAGAAATCGTCAAACTCATTGCAGTAAGTACACGCCAGGTTGCACCGCCGCATCGGCACAATGTGCGCCATATACGGATGCCCCGTGGAGGCCAAAGCCGATCCAATCGAACTCAGCTCACGCAGCTTGCGCGCCGCTGCTTTCAGGCGACGGCGAACAGGCATAGGGCGGCTGCCAGTTGCAACGGCCGATGTAGAAGCAGAAGACATATCGCTTTCAAGTATATCGAACCGTGGCCCCCATCGCTCTGTCTCTGCTCATCCGTATCGGATTCAGTTCGCCGTAGGTCGTTCCGCTTTATCGACGACAAGCGCCGAAACTGGCCCCTTCATCGCCTCCAGCTTCAGGCCGAGCTGTTCCTGAATCGCAGAAAAAAGAGGGGCGGCCTGCGCATCTGCGGGTGCCGGCGGAAACCCTCCGCCGAATTGGGTCTCATCCGGCACCCACTCCAGATCGAAATCGTACCTGCCGGAGAGCCCTGTCCGATCCACCACCGGCCGATCCAGTATGGCCCGCTGCAGCAACGAAACAAAGTCACCCATCGTCGCATTCTTCGCAGGCAGCAGGATGCGCTGCGGATAGACCGTGCTGATCAGGGCCGGTGGGTCGTCCGGAGGCGCCGTACTCTCTTTCAGCTTCGGACCATTCTTTACAACTTCCAGGGCGTAGATCGAGAACACCTTTTCTTCACGATGGAAAGCCAGGCTGAACCTGTCGGTCAAAAGGCTCCGGAGCATCGACATCTGTTGATCGTGATTGGGGCGGACTTCGCCGGGCGTCACGGCAACGATATCGTAGTGGTCGGATTCGATCCAGCCCGGCCCGCCGGAGATGGTCCGGGGATTGAGGTCATACGCCGCCGCAATCAATAGCTTCAGGGTGTAGTTCTTCTCGATAAACCGGTTCGCACCCTGCATCGTAATGAACCGTCCCGCCTTCGAATCAGGATCGGTCGGCTTGATGGTCGCCACTTCAAAAGCATCAAATCGCGGACGAGGCGGAGCGGACTGCGCCAACAGTCCAGAGACTGAAACCATCAGCGTCGCCACTGCAATCCGTCGCACCATAACCCTATTTTCCCACCGCCAGAATCGTGAACGTCCCCGGAACCATCTGCCCACGTCCCGGACGCCCTCCCGGCGGCGGCGCAGGAGCCGGCGTAAACTCCGCCGTAATCAGCAACACCCGGTTCGTCTTGCGATCCAGCGTCAGCGTCTTCGCTCGCGGAGCCGTCCGCAGCGTCTGCTCCACCACAAAGCTCGTCGGGCTGTTCTCCTTCACAATCGTCAGCGTCCCATCTCCATTCGAGCTGAACGCCTCCATCGTCGCCGGATTGAACACCGCGCCATCCGAACCCGCTCCAATCGGCAGCGTCTCCAGAATCTTTCCGTCACCCGCATTCAGAATCACCATCGTCTGCGGACTCCGGCACGACGCGAACAGAATATTGTTCTTCCCATCCATCGCCAGTCCGGCACACGTCCCGCCCTTACCCTGCAGATCATACGTCGCCGTCACCTTCAGCGTCTTCGCATCCACCACCGCGATGCTGTCCTTGTCCTCAAGATCGACAAATATGTGACCCTTGCCATCCGACACCGCCTGCTCCGGAGCGCCGCCCAGATCGATCGTCCCCGCAATCGACCCATCCTTCGCATCAATCACCGTCGCGTTAGGCGCGCTATGGCTGAACACATACACGCGGCCATTCCACGCATCGCCTACTATCCCATCAGGTCCGCCCTGCACGTCAATTGTCTTGATCGTCGCCAGCGACTTCGCGTCCCACATCACCACCGGCTTGCTGCTGCCGAACCCATGCTGCGACTTCACATCCACCGCAACTCCGTGCGCGCTGGCATTGGCAATCTCGCCCACCGGCTTCAGCGTATCCAGGTCGAAGACCGTAATCTTTCCCGCAGCCCCACTGCGCGGCACATAGAGCTTGCGGCCAGCCTCATCGGCATACACATAGTCGAACCCACCCTCGCCGCCAACCTTCTCGGTCTGCAAAACCTTGTACGGTCCGGCCTGTTGCGCAAAAACCGAAAACGTAGCCATCGATACCACGGCAGCCAACGCGAACGAAACTCGTTTCATGAGAATTTCTCCGCGTTCAGTTAACCACACGCTGCATTTCTAATGAACGGAATTTAATTTAGAGCTTCGCCAGCAATTCACGCGTCTGCTGGCTGGTCTGCAGGAAGAATCCCTCAAGACCAAAAGTTGTCCACAAGCTCGACCGCTTCTTTCCATCCGGAGTCAGCGTCAGCGTCTGCTCATGCTTGTCCCGCAGCACTACAACTGGCACAGGCTTGCCGCGAAAATCATGCACTGTCTTGGTCCAATTCGTTCCATTCGCCACCGTAATCGAATTGATCCGTACCACCACATCGCCGGCTTTCAAACCAGCCTCTTCCGCCGGGCTGTTTTCATCGACGCTTCGCACCAGCAATCCTCCGCCTTCGGTCGCGCCGAAGAACTCCGCAAGCTGTTGCCCCATCACTTCGAGCTTCGCCCCCGTAAACGACGAGCTGAGGATAATCGTCTCCGTACCCAGCAGGTCCTTATGCTCTTTCGGAGCCGACGAGTTCGCCAGCCTCGAAGAGTCGATAAAGCTGTTGCCCCGCCCGGCAACGGTAGATCCCGGCGCAGGCACCGAATAGTGCTGCTCCCACGCCTGCTGCTCCACCATCCTGCGATCCGCCGTCATCAGCGTCAGCGTCTGTGTCGCCCCATCGCGGCTCACCACGAAACTCACCGTCCGCCCCACCGGGACCTCGCGAAGCAGCTTCCGCAACTGATCCCCGCCGTCAATCGTCTGTCCATTCATCTGCAGAATCACATCATGGACCTTCATTCCCGCCTTGCAGGCCGGCCCATCGTGATCCAGATTCGTAATCTCCACCCCACGCGCGTCCTTCAGCTTCAGCGTCCCCAGCTGGTCCTCGCTCAGGTCCCGCATCTCCACCCCGATATACCCCGGCGGGATCCGATGCATCTCACTCATCGCTGCCGCATAAATCTGTTGCCCCACAACAGAACTCACCTCCGCCGCCCGCAATGCCTGTCCTCCATCCAGAACAACCACCCCAGCAACCAGCGCTGCTACTCCGAACGACCTCCGGTGTTTCATCTCCATAACCTCATCTCAGCTCTTTCCCAGCATGAAACGTTTAGAGGACTTCGCATCCGAACTCTACTGGATATCAGCCGATCCCTGCAACGCATTGAACGACGCCGTCCGGATATACGGATTCGCATCCTGGGTCGCGACGGTCCGCAGCACCTGCCGCACGCTCGAGTCCGATTGCACCGGCTCCAGCAGCCCAATCGCCGAGCGCCGCACCTGCGCATCTGAGTCATGCGCCACCGCCTCCAACACTGCATCGCGCACATGCAGATCCTGGCCGACATAAGGCTCCAGGCCCTCCAGCGCCTTCATCCGCACGCCCGGGTCCTGGTCGTAACGCAGCGACACCATCAGCGCATGACGAATCCCCTTGCCATCCGCAGTCGGCTGGCACTCATGCCCGGCCTTGCACTCCTCCGTCAGCAGCGAAACCGTCTGCATCCGGATCCCATCCGTCGCCGCCGCATGCGTTCCCACCAGCAGCAGGTTCCGAATCTCCGGGCTGTCCAGCGATCCCTCCATCGACTCCGGAACAATCTTGTTGTAGTTCACCTGCACCAGCTCCGAGTTCGGCAGCTGCTGCACCCCTGTCACATTCGCAACAATACCCTCAGTCGGATGATTCACGACGACAGGCCCGCTCGGCGGCTTAGGCGCATGCGCCACCTGATATCGATGCGTAAAGTTGCCGCTCAGAAATCCCACACCCAGCAGAAGCGTCGCCAACGCAGGCGCGCTCTGGATATTTCCCACCCAGCGATAAAAATTGATCCTCAGTTGTGTCAGAAAACCATGTGGCGGAATCGAATCCAGCGCATCATCCAGCCGCATTCGCGACTGCGCCAGCAGATTCGGCGAAGGCTCCAGCACCGGCAAAGTCGCCAGATGCCCATCGAACCTCCGAAAAGCCTCCATCTCTTCCCGGCAATCTTCACATCCCGACAGGTGCTGCTCTAACACCCCGGCCAGCTCATCCGGTAGTTCGCCGTAATTCAACAGCACAATACAATCTCTTGCGTTCTGACACTTCATTGTCCTACCTCAACCAGCCTCAAAATTCACCTGAACTGGGGTCTATACCTTCGCCCCTTTTAGTTGTTTCTTCACAAACCAGGGGACCTTCAACTTCTCAATTCGGACAGATTCGCCCGCAGCTTCCGCGTGGCCCGAAACAGCGTATTCTTTGCCGTCTCCTCTGTCGTGCTCAACATCTCGCCAATCGTTCTCAGCTTTAGCCCCTGATAGTGCTTCAGCTCGAATACCGTCCGTTCCCGCGGCGTCAGCTTGCTCAACGCCTCATTGATCCGCTCGCTCATCACCTTCCGGTCCAGCTCCCGGCCCGGGTTCGCCATCGCCCGCTCGTCGGAGATGTTCGCCATCAGGTCCATCTCATCGCCACTGGCATCCAGCACTGTCGCCGGATCTTCCCTGCGGCTCTTTCTCCGCCGCAGCTGATCCAGGCAAAGGTTCGTCACAATCCGGTACAGCCAGGTGTAGAAACTGCATTCGAACCGGAAGTTCCCCAGGTGCCGGTACGCCTTGATAAAGGCCTCCTGGTGGACATCCTGCGCGTCCTGCTCGTTCCCGAGCATGTGCAGCGCCAGCCGCAACACCGACTGGTCGTACCGCCGCACCAGAGCGTCAAACGCCGCTCTCTCGCCCTTCTGCGCCTCGCGAATCAGCTCGTCGTCTTCCGTACGTTGCTGAGCGCGCGCATCCAGTTGAGCCTGAGTCAGCTTGCCGCTGTTCCTCGTCCCGGATTGGGCCGCAGCCTTTGCCATCGCTGGCATAGATTCTACAGCCGCAGTCCCCAACAATCCCATAGCAAAAGGGCTAATACGCCGCTTTTGAGCCGATACAGCCAACGGAGCCGACAACTCCCCGCCAAGATCTATCCCAACAGCATCTGCATTCATCGACTGACTCCGGAGGTCAGAAAATCGACTTACACTCCAATAGACCAAATCGCGACAAAAAGGTGAGCCGCCCAGCCCGAGTTTCCCTGCCACGATCGGGTTACACTCACCCTATGCCTTTCCGGTCGAGCCCCACCCTCTTCTCCGACCCACACACCGCCAAACCCACCTCTTCTTTCATCTGGATCAACGCCCACTGCGACGGCGGAGCTCGCGGCAACCCCGGCCCAGCCGGCTTCGGAGCACTCATTCAGGACGACCAAGGCACAGTATTAGCGGAACTTAGCGAGTTCCTCGGCATCCGCACCAACAACTACGCCGAGTACTCCGGCCTGCTTGCCTGCCTCCAGTATGCCCTGGACCACCACCACCCCCGCCTCCGCGTCGTCTCCGACTCCGAGCTGATGGTCAAACAGATTCAGGGCAAGTACAAAGTCAACTCCCCCGACCTGAAACCCCTCTGGCAGGAAGCTCGCAGTCGAATCGCCAGGCTGGAAGCCTTCGAGATCTCCCACGCCCTCCGCCACAAAAATAAAGACGCCGACCGGTTAGCCAACGAAGCCATGGACCGAGGCATGAAGCGCACCCCAGCACCCGGTCAGACCGCGCCAGCTACCCTCAAAGCCACCCCGTACCCTCAAAAATTCGAAGCCCCGCCCAACCCCTACGCCAAGCCCGACACCATGCTCCGCGGCTTCACCAAAGACGGCTCCATCCACCTCCTCGGCGGAGCCACCCTCCCCGACGGCGTCTTCGTCAAAATCATCCGCGAGTGACAACTCTTTCTGCTGCCTGGCCTCAGCAGTCGCAACTGGCAACCGGTGTCAGCTTCACGTCAATCGAGTAATAGTACAAACCTGTAAACGACTCATATCCCGAATCCGTCCCGATCGCGATCCACAGTTGCGTCGGCGCGTTCCTGTTCGACCGGATCGCAAACGGATGATTGTAAGTCTTATGCAGCATCACCCATTCCCGAGTGGGGCACCGCGTGCCGTTGTTGATGGACCCAATCACGCCCAGGTTCTTCCCGCCGAGATCCTGGTCGCCTTTATCGATGTTGAAAAATACATCGTCGTTCACCAGCACAGGCACCGGCTCGACCGTGCTTCCTCCGGCCTTCAGCCAGACAGCATCCGGACTGCCCCCCGCACCCGGGCAGCCGCTCCCGGAATCAGACGCAAACCAGATATCGAAGCTCAGAAGATAAGGCGTATCGGGCTGTACGCCGTCGCTCACTGTCACCGCGGTCTTCAGGAACATAAACAAACTATCGGAGTGGTTGTTGCCCTGAATATAAAAAGCATTCCTGTTCCAGCCTGGAACCCACAGTTCGCGAGGCAGCGGACGCACCTCAGCCAATAGCTGATAATCCGGCTGCGCGATGTTGTAGTCCGTATAACATGGAAGCCACCCGGCGCTCCCTTCGGCAAAGTTGTATTGCTTCGTGATGACGCCGTGGGGCGGAACAGGTTGCGGCAGATGATTGAACGGGGCCGCCGCTGCCGACAAGCCTGAAACCGCTGTCTGCGCCGCAACGATGCCGGATGCCGTAAGAAACTGCCTGCGCGAAGTTTTCGGATTGATCATAGAAATCTCCTCCTGGTCTTAGGCAAGACTCAGGTTGAATTGTCTGTTTTGGGGCTGATAGCGGAAAAATATACCAACTCTGGGCGCACGCCAAGAACAAATACCGATAAATTATCCGGAGCCTCTAACTACAGCCACCCCTTGAATTACTGCGCCAGCCCTACCTCTCCGGCTCATTCGCCGATTCGGCCAGACGCGAGCACAACTCTTCCACGGCGCGCATCTGTTCCAGCATCCCGGCAAGCTTCGCTACTCCCACATTTTTTTCAAATTGAGTCTGCATCCGATCGAAGATACCCACCACCCGCACCGCTCGCCTCTTGCCTGCTGGTTGCAATACCAGCCGGAACGACCTCGCATCCTCCGGATCGATCCGTCGTCGCACCAGCCCCTTCGCCTCCAGCGACGAGATGCAGTGGCTCACATTTCCCCGCGTCGTCTCAAAAGTCTCCGCCAGTTCCGAGGGCCTGATGCCGGACTTGCTCTCAAAAAAAATTGCAGCCAGCATTAGAGCTTCGAAGAACGTCAGTCCCTCATCTCTCAAAATCGCATTCAGCGAAACCTCTGTCCTGCGAGCGGTCCGGCTCGCCTGAAAGATCGGGCTCTGTCGCAAAAACGCTTCAATTCGCACGCGTAAACCCTCAAGAGATTGATACGTTCAACTATTTATAGCAAAACAAAACTACATTCGAGCAACAACAACTCCAGCAGAAGATGGTTACAGTTAAATTCACTTCAAGTTGAGAAACAGCGACCCATGAAGTCCCGCATCATGCATCTCGTCCTCTGCGTCGCCAACCTGAGCGCCACCCTCGCCCAATCGCCCCAGCAAACCGCACAGCCAAACCCCGCGCCCATCACCCAAACCATCACCGTCACCACCACCCTCGAACCTCTCCCGCTCGACGAAAGCAACCGCTCCATCAATCTCATCTCCCCCCGCGACCAGCCCCTCATCTCCAACTCTGTCGTCGACTACCTCCGCCAGGACGCCTCCCTCAACCTCCAGGCCCGAGCCCCCGCCGGTGTCCAGGCTGACCTCTCCATCCGCGGCACCACCTTCGAGCAGTCCCTCATCCTCCTCAACGGCCTCCGCATCAACGACCCCGAAACTGGCCACTTGAACCTGGACATCCCCATCCCCCTCGACGCCGTCACCCGCATCGACATCCTCCACGGCTCCGGCAGCACCTTCTACGGCTCCGACGCCATCGGCGGAGCCGTCAACCTCCTCACCCAACCACCGGCACCCGGCCTGACCGTCCCAAGCCTCTCGGTTATAGCCAGCGCAGGGGGAGGCAGCTACAACTCCATCGAACAGCACCTCCGCGCCTCCTACACCAACGGCCCCATCGCCGAACAGCTCACCGGCAGCCGCGACACCTCCGACGGCTTCATCCCCGACCGCAACTACTCAAGCAACGCCCTCGCCTCCGAGACCTGGCTCACCTGGAAACCCGGCACAACCGACATTCTCCTCGCCACCAGCGACCGCCCCTACGGAGCCAACCAGTTCTATGGCCCCTACCCCTCGTGGGAGCGCACCAAAGGCTGGTTCGCCAGCATCCAGCAACAGCTCGGCCCCCAAACCGCCGCCAGCTTCGGCTACCGCCGCCACTCCGACCTCTTCGTTCTCTTCGTCGATCAACCCGCCACCTACGAAAACAACCACATCACCACCAGCTACGAAGGCGCCCTACGCCGAGCCGACAACTTCGGCCCCAACACCACCCTCTCCTACGGCGTCGAAGCCGACGGCGACACCATCAACTCGAACTCCCTTGGCCAGCACTCCCGCAATCAAGGCGCAGCCTACGCCAACCTGAGCCTCCGCGCCCTTCACCGCTTCTCCCTATCCCTGGGAGCCCGCGACGAGATCCTCACCGGCGCAGTCACAGGCACTGACAACGTCTTCTCCCCCAGCGTCGCCGCCGCCTACACCCTCACCCACACCGCGCGCCTCCGAGCCAGCGCCGGACACGGCTTCCGCCTCCCCACCTACGTCGATCTCTATTACGCCGACCCCACCACCATCGGCAACCCCAACCTCAAACCCGAGTCCTCCTGGAGCTACGAAGCCGGCATCGACTGGACTCCCACAAAAAGCCGCATCACCCTGACCGCCGCCGCCTTCCGCCTCCAGCAAAAAGACACCATCGACTACGCCAAGACCATCCTCGCTACCCCGGCCCTCACCTTCGCCGAACCCTGGCAAGCCATCAACATCCAGAACCTCAACATCACCGGAGCCGAAGCCTCCCTCCGCCTCCGCCTTACCAGCAGCCAGCAGCTCCAGTTCAACTACACCGCCGCCCACGCTGCCTCGCCACCACCCAACCTCCTCTCCGAGTATGCCTACAACTACGCCGCCCAGAACGCCCTCGCGCGATGGACTGGCTCCTACCATCAACTAACCGCCAGCACTCAACTCAACATAGTGCAAAAGACCCAGCACACCGCCTACCCACTCTGGGACATCTCCCTAACCCGCAACACCGGCCATTTCCGCCCCTACATCCGAGCACTAAACCTAAGCAACACCGGCTATCAGGAAATCCCCCAGGTCCCCCTCCAGGGCCGAACCATCATGGCCGGCATGGAGTTCAACTGGTCCCGCAGGTAATCAACATCTACAGAAGATTTTCGATATCTCGCGCGCTATGAACAACACGCGCAATATGAATCATGGGCTCTTCTTGCAAGACGAAGTAATAAATTGCATGATTCGGAAATCCCTTGATAGCAATGTGACGCATGTCCTTAAGTCTGTTTGACTCGAACTGGCACAGATTGCCACGTTCGGGAAACTGGAGCAACGAATTGATCGCTCCCGATACCGCCTGCTGCCATCGCAGCGCAAGCTCATCGTTCAATGTTCGCTGACGGTAATAGACTGCCTGCGCGAGAATCTCCTGCGCCGCCTGCCTGCTGATATCGATGGATCTTCGTGCCGTTATCGCCATGTATATGGAAATACCCTGACGAACGGCGATACCAGCATTATCGTTTGGATCTTTTTATCTTTTTCGCGATCGCTCAGAAAGTTTTTCCTCAAGCAGCTCAAGCAACGGCCTTCTGGCAAGCTCCTTCGCGGTGATATGAACCGATCCAGAATCAAGAGCCTTCAAAAGGCTCTCCTCAAGCTTCATTCGCTGTTGCTCTTTATCTCGCCGTATGAGTTCACGTAAATATTCACTGGGCGTTCCATACTCGCCATCAGCTACCTGGGCCTCGACATAAGCCTTGAGTTGCTGAGGCAAAGAAATATTAAGCGACGTCATAGCCATAATCCGTCATTATATGCCATTTTATGAAGGCGCTCGTAAGAGCCGCGCTGAGTCTACTTCGCCAGCTCCGCCTTCACAATCTCGCTTACCAGTCGCCCATCCGCTCTTAGCCCATCCGCCATAATCCGCTGCTGGACCACCTTCATCAGCGTCCCCATATCCTTCGGCCCTGGCCGCGCCCCATCCTTCGTCAGCGTATCGATCGCCCCCAGCACCACCTCACGAATCACATCGTCCGCAGCAGCCTTCGGCAGATAACCCTCGATCATCACAATCTCGGCCTGCTCCTTCTCCGCCAGCTCCGTTCGCCCACCCTTGGTAAACGACTCCACCGACTCCCTCCGCTGCTTAATCAGCGTCGTCAGAATCTGCTGCTCTTCCGCATCCGTCAGCTTCTCGCGCTTATCAATCTCTTTGTTCTTCAGAGCCGACTTCACCATCCGCAGCGTCGTCAGCTTATGTTCTTCCTTAGCCTTCATCGCCACCACAATATCCGCCTGCAACTTCTCGCCAATCGTCATCGTTCTCATCTCCAAATCAATTCACTATTAGAACACCAGCCTCGCCTCAACTTCTATCCGTTTTGATCGGTGTCATCGGTGCAGATCGGTGTTGAGCCTCTCTCACAACTCGCAATCATCCGGACATCGCTAAAATAACCTCATGATCCGTAAAACTCGCCTCTTCACTCCTGGCCCGACGCCGCTCCTCCCAGCAGCCCAATTCGCCATGGCCGCGGCCGACATCCACCACCGCACTCCCGAGTTCCGCGCCCTCTACACCAAAGTCCTCTCCCAGCTCAAAGACTTCGTCGGCACCAAAAGCGACGTCATCATCCTCTCCGCCTCCGGCTCCGGAGCCATGGAAGCCGCCGTCTCCAATCTCACCTCACCGGGCGACCGCGTCCTCGTCCTCACCGCCGGAAAATTCGGCGAGCGCTGGTCCGGCATCACCAAAGCCTTCGGCTGCCACGTCGATGTCGTCGAAACCCCATACGGCCAGACCTTCACCCTCGATCAGATCAAAGCCGCCCTCAAGCTCGAAACCCGCGCCGTCTTCGTCCAGGGCACCGAGTCCTCCACCGGCGTCCGCCACGACGTCGAAGCCATCGCTAGGCTCCTCAAATCCGAAAACTCCGAAGCTCTCCTCATCGTCGACGGCATCACCGGCCTAGGCACCACGCACCTCGACATGGACACCTGGGGCATCGACGTCCTCATCGGCGGCTCGCAAAAAGCCGTCATGATGCCTCCCGGCCTCAGCTACCTGGCCATCAGCCCTCGAGCCTGGGATCGCATGGAAGCAACTTACAACCCGCGCTACTACTTCGACCTCCGCAAAGAGCGCAAGAACGCCGCCAAAGGTGAATCAGCCTACACGCCCCCAGTGGCACTCATCGCCGCACTAGGCGCAGCACTCGACTACATAGCCGGACAAGCCGCAACACCGGAAAATCCCAAAGGTGATCTGGTCGAAGGCCGCAAAAAACTGATCGACAACGCCGAAACCTGCGCCGCCATGACCCGCGCCGCCGCAACCGCCCTTGGCCTCAAGCTCTTCGCCCCCAAAGGAGCCGAAGCAGCCGCCGCGACCGCCATCCTGGCCCCCGAAGGCACCGACTCCGGAGTCCTCGTCAAAGGCCTAAAGTCCCAATTCGCCGCCATCGTCACCGACGGCCAGGGCGAGATGAAGGGCCAGCTCTTCCGCATCGCCCACATCGGCTACTTCGACTACATGGACACCATCGCCATCATCGGAGCACTCGAACAAGTCATCCACAAAACCAAAACCCCACTCCCCGGCTTCGAATTCGGCAAAGGGCTCATCGCCGCCCAGAAATTCTTCGCCGAACACGCCAAATAACGCGAGCCAACAAACCGTGTGCCCCACGTCCGGCCTCTCGGACGTGGGTTTACTCCCCCGCGAACAGCCAAACCAAACCTACTCGCTCAGGGAAAACACTACCGTCACCGTCCCTCGCTCCGCCTTCGGCATCATCATGAACCGCCAGTGCGACACGCAGTCCTCCGCAGCCTGCATCAGCAGCGGGTGTCCGGAGACCGCCTTGACCTGCGATGCCGAACCGTCTGGCATCGCCGTCACCTCTACCACAACGTTGCCCTCAAGGTGCATGCGTTGCGCAACCATCGGGTAGTTCGGCGGAATTCGTGAGAGCACTGGACGCTTCAGCTCCGCCGACCATCCCACGCTCGCCATCGCAACCCAGAGAACCACCGCCACTCGCAAAATCCTGCCCAGGCCTCTCAACGTCATTCCACCCTCCACCATCCATATCGGCCAGGTTTCGAGTCTCATCACCATGTCAGAGGCGGAAGCAACCCCATCGAAAAAACCTGATCGAAGCAAGGGTATCTTCGCGACGGTCTCATCGTCGCTAAGGTGGGCTCCCAGGCAGCCCCATCTTAATCGCCACGCCCTTCCTCACCTTGCAATCGGTAAGCTCGTAGTTCCAGGCCTGCGTCGTCGACGGTTTTACCGTCACCTTCGAAGGAATCTGAAACCCGTCAACATCCTGATAGGTGTAAGAGAACTCCGCCACTCGGTTCTGAGACCCATCGTTATCCGCTGTCTTCACCGAACCCAGCAGAAAGCCATGCGGTCCCTTGGTGAACTCCGTCGTGAAGCGTGTCGCTTGCGGCAGCTGACTGATCCCACTCGTAATCCGCAGATCCTCCGCCAGCAGAAGCGTGCCGGTAACTCCTGCTCCGTTCAAAGCGAGTTTGTAGCCTGAATTCATCTTTTCGAAGCTGTATTGAGTAGGTCCCTCAGGCAGGATGATGTTCCTGCCAAATGGCATCCACGCATTGATCCCGCCCGGTATCATCGCGTCATAAACCCGCTCTAACTCCGTGGCCTTCGCCACACCTGATAGGTCAGGAGCCTTCGGCAGCGAAGATACAACCGCTCCCGAAGGACTGACAAAAACACGATGCTGAATGGCTTGCAGCCGGTCAATCGTGGGAACGGCGGTCGCAGGAACAACAGGCAGCACTTCAAGGAAATGCTGTTTCCAGTCAAAATTCACAGCGCACTCAAAGGAAACAAGGCCCTGCAGAAAAGGCGCATCGTAAAGCGCACGCGTCTTCGACAAAAGAGCCTCATCCGAAATCGCTGTCTGCGGAACTGCCGTGGCGCAGAGACAGAGCAGCCCCATCGAAAAACCAAACCGAAGCATAGGCCATGCTATCGCAAGCTAAAACCGGATGAGCCGAACCCCACCCGCTACTGTCTCACCGTAACGGATGGGGATCCGCAAAACAAAACCCTACTGCACCGCCGGCAGATCGATCCGCAGAATCTGTCCCATAGCCCCAGGAGCTGCGCCCACATTCGACACATACAGCCGGCCATCCGGCCCGAAGGTCATGCCCGTCGGCACCACCAGCCCTGTCACCACCTCCTGAAGATCACCCGAGCGCTTCACTCGAATCACTTTGCCTGCTCCCGGCGTCGGATAACCCGCCGCATCCGAGAGCTCCAGCACATACAGCAGCCCATCCGGCCCGATCTTCATACTCACAATCGTCGTAAACCCGGCCTTCGAGCTCACAACATTCCACTGTCCAAATCCTCCCAGCAGGTTACCGAACCCCGGCAGCGGATTCGGAACATACACATTATTCGCAATCGTCAGCACCCTCGCCCACTGCGGATTAATAGCAAACAGATTCAGATTGCCTACGTAAAGTACGCCCTCCGTGAACACCAGCGACGTCGGAACAATATGCCCCTGCGACGCGGAGATGTCGATCACCTGCTGTACCTGGCCCCACGGTGTCACCGAGAACACCTGCCCATGGTTCGGCTCCACGGTATAAAGAGAGCCCTGGTAGCTGATCATCCCGTAGTACGTGCCATCCGGCTCATAGTCGTCCGGGCTCGTGATCTTCGCCGGAAACTTCACTAGCGCCTGGCTCATATTCGCCACGTTCGTCCAGTTCCCCGTCTTCGTGTTCACCTTGATCACTGCATTCGGGAAAGCCGTATTTCCGTGCGAACACCCTCCCCCAGCCAGCACCGCATACAGATCCCCGTTCAGAAACGCCACATCCCCGACCCCCAGGATGTCCGTCATCGAATCATGTGCCGAAGGCAACCCGGAAGTCAGGGTCGTTACATTTCCTTTCGTATCCACCTTCGAGATACGAGCAGTCAGTCCGCCCGTGTAAGGCCCAATCGGTCCCGGCACCTGCGGGCAACTGCCGACCGTCGAGGTCGTCCCGCCCAGTCCTGCCTCGGCAACATACAGCGTCCCATCCGGCCCGAACGCCAACCCCCTCGGCCCTTCCAGCCCCGAGGCATACAGCACTGCGTTGGCTGGCAGTTGAGCCAGCACCCGAACTCCCGACGCACCGCTTGCAACAATCGCGGCACACAAAAACGACGATGTGAATACTCGCTTCATGGAATCTCTCCTGGATGTAGTTGCATACAAAGCCCACCATGCCGGTCTTCGAGCTTGGGTCGTCCAGTCACCAAGGGGTAGGGCCCGCGAAAGGGAACAGAATGCCGCACCCGGGCATCTGCGCTTCGAGGCAAAACGGTCGAACGGGCCTTAAATCTGAGGCCGTCCGCCTATCAGCGAGCTAATACTACGCCTCGCCCGTGCTCCTGTCATCAAGCGGACCAGACCGCGCTTCACGTATAAAGATTAAAATCGCACGAGGGCTTCGCATGTTTCTGACGAAAGGACGTCTGCGTCTCTACCTCGGCGCCCTGCTCCTCCTGCAAATCGTCACCTGCGCCAGGCTTCTCCCCTTTGCCCGAGCCGGGCAAACCGACTTCCGCACCTTCTACACCGCCGGTCACATGCTCCGCACCGGCGCCGACCTCTACAACTACGACGCCGAGCTATCCCAGCAAAGCGCCCTGGTCAGCCCGAACCGTTACGCTCTGCCATTCCTGTCTCCCCCTTACACCGCGCTTCTCTTCGTTCCGCTCTCACTAAGCAAATACTGGCCCGCCTACCTTCTCTTCGCAGCCCTGAACCTCGCACTCTGTGCCCTCGCCGCGAAAGTCATGCACCCGCATCTTCTGTCACTCAACGCACGATGGCCGCCACTGGCACCTCTGCTGTTCCTCTCCTTCATGCCGCTCGCCGTCGCGCTCACCATGGGACAGCTCTCCATCATCCTTCTGCTCCTTTACTGCTCGTGTTACGCAGCGCTCAAAAATAGCAACCCATTCCTTGCCGGAATCCTCCTCGCCCTCGCACTCATCAAGTTCCAAATCGCCGCTCCCATCGCACTTCTCTTCCTCCTCTGGCGTCAATGGCGCTTCCTCGCCGGATTCCTCACCGGAGCCGCCACTCTCACCCTTATCTCCATCCTCATCACCGGCCCCCGAGCCTTCGCAACCTACCTGCACTCTCTCGTCTTCATGTCCAAGGCCTCCTCCAACCCCGTGGGCGAAGCCAGATACGGCATGTTCCCCACCCAGATGCCCAACCTCTACGGCCTCTTCCACACCCTCTCCGGCGGAGCAACCTGGAGCCTCGCTCTCACCATCCTGTGTTCTCTTCTGGTGCTCTTCTGGGCCGCAAGACAAAAGCCCTCCCTGCCCTTAGCTCTTCTCGCCGGAGTCCTCGTCAGCTACCATCTCTACCTCTACGACCTCACCCTCCTCCTCCTTCCCATCACGCTAGTCTTCAACCAGAGCATCAACCAGAACATCGACTCGCTCACCTCCACCCGCCAAAGCGGAGCCCTCTACGCCAGCCTCTTCCTGCAACTCGGCGCCCTCTGGGTATCCTTCGTATCGTTCGACTCTCACTACCTCGTCGCCATCCCGGTTGCCATTCTCTTCGTCTGCTTCAGAGGGTGCTGAAAAATCATCGTTTTGAAAGGACGCGGCTTCAGCCGCTGAGGGAATATTTCAGGACAAGCAAGACTTTTCAGCACCCTCTCTAACTCCAATCTTCAGCAAACGCCGCACCACGTCCTGAGTTAAAAAACTCCCGCAAAACCTCTCAAGTCCATCCCAAATCGTTTCTTGATACTCTGTTGCAACTCCGATTTCCCCACCATGAAGCGCTCAGCCCAGGTCACCACCCCACTCCTCGCCGCCACAGCACTCGCTCTCCTCACCGGTTGCAACAAGGAGATGCAACGCTGCGTCGACGAAAACAACAACGTAGTCGACGACAGCTTCTGCAAGAACCTCCCCAACCAGCCGCAGCAACGATCCGACGGCCACGGCGGATTCATCCCCATCCTCATCCCCTACCGCTACTACTACGGAGGACTAGGTGGCTTCGGCATCGGCTCCCACGCCGAAGGTGGCTCCTTCGCCCCAATCGCAGGCCGCAGCTACGTCACCCGCGGAGGCTTCGGCAGTTCCTTCGCCGAAGGCGGCAGCCACGGCAGCAGCGGCGAATAACCAGCCCAGGAGAATCATGAAGCGCATCCCCATCCCCCCACGCGAAGACTGGCAGCGCACCGTCGAGTCGCAAGGTCTCACCTTCCACACCCTCGAAAACGGCACCCCCTACTGGGACGAGTCCGCCGCCTACAGCTTCACCGCCGCCGAGATCGACACCCTGGAAGCCGCCGGCAACACGCTGCAGGAGATGTGCCTCGCCGCAGCCCAGCACATCATCGACGAAAAGCGCTACGCCGAACTAGACATCCCCCAAGCCGCCATCGAAGCCATCGAGTGGGCCTGGAACAACGAACCCCCAGCCCTCTACGGCCGCTTCGACATCAGTTGGGCCGGAGTGCAATCAGGCCACCCACCCAAGCTCCTCGAGTACAACGCCGACACCCCCACATCCCTCCTCGAAGCCGCCGTCATCCAGTGGAACTGGCTCGAAGAAATCTCCCCGGCCCTTACAGCCGCCTCGCACTTAGGAAATCCCGACCAGTTCAACTCCATCCACGAAAAGCTCATCGCCAAGTGGCAGGACATCGACCCCTACCTCTCCAAACCCGTCTACTTCGCCGCCCTCGAAAACGAAAACAACCCTGAAGACCAGCTAACCGTAACCTACCTCCGCGACACCGCCCAGCAGGCCGGCCTCGACACCCGCCAGCTCCCCATGCACGACATCGGCTGGAACCCGCAGTACCAAACCTTCGTCGACCTCGACGACCACCCCATCTTCTCCATCTTCAAGCTCTATCCCTGGGAGGCCATGCTCCAGGAAGAGTTCGGCCCCCACGCCCTCGACACCTACACCGCCGTCCGCTGGATCGAGCCCATCTGGAAGATGCTTCTCTCCAACAAGGGAATCCTGCCCATACTCTGGCAGCTCTACCCCAACCACGACCTGCTCCTCGAAGCACACTTCGCCGCCGACGACAAGACAGACAACGCCATCCCCGCCACCCTGAAAAACTACGTCCGTAAACCCCTGATCTCCCGCGAGGGAGCCAACATCACGCTAGTCCGCGACAACGCCACCGTAGCCGCCACCGAAGGCCCTTACCGAGGCCCGCAAATCCTCCAGGCCCTCGCACCCGACGCCATCTTCGACCACCGCCACACGGTCCTCGGACTATGGATGATCGACCAGGACTGCTGTGGCATGGGAGTCCGCGAATCCTTCAACCCGATCACCGGCAACCTGAGCTCCTTCGTCCCCCACTTCTTCACCTAAAGAGAGTCCCGCCGCCGAGCAACGCGAGGCCCCTGGCCGAAAGCCCAACCAAGACCGGTACATAAGTCACGAAGTGACCGCTCGAACCGGGGTCCCCACAAACAGGTCTTCGTTTGTGGGGTGGCCGAGCGCAGTGAGCCCGTCCGGCAGGGCATTCTCTTCTAATCTTCTAAACAGCCTTCCGCTGAAAAGTAGTCTTCTTCGTCCCTGCAAACGAATCCTTAGCCTTAACCGACTGCGTAGAAACCCCGGCATTCGGCTTAGCGCCATTCTTTGCATTGGCAGCCTTCTCACGCAGAGCCTGCAGCCGCGCCGCCTTAGGACCCAGTCCGCCAATCTTGATCGTGCCTGCCTTCGGAATAAATTCACTCATACACAAATCCTCTCATGCTCTGTCCAGCGATGTCCCTCCAAGTTAATTCACCCATCCACCAGTGGCAACCCCGGCCCATCCTCCCACACTTTTTACAGTCTCCGCCCACGCGCCGCGTTAGACTTGTCGCCTAAGCCCCAACTATGTCCGAATCTCCCTCCATCCCGTCGGAGCAGCCAGCCGCCGTGCCGCAAAGGAGCCACCTCCCGTGCTCGAAGTTCATCCGCCGCACCATGCTCTCAACACCTGGCGTGACTTCTTCATCCACATCACGACCATCGTCATCGGTCTGCTCATCGCTATCGGTCTCGAGCAGTCCGTCGAAGCTCTGCACAACCGCCAACAGCGCTTCGCTCTGGAGCACGATCTTCGCGTCGAAGCCGCGAAAAACCTCCGCCTCTTCGCCCTCGACGACGTCTTTTACGACGACAAGACCGTCCGGCTAACGTCTCTGCGCCGCTATGTCGAAGACCTTCGGGGCCGCCGCCTTCAGAAATTCCCTCCCTCAAACCAGCCGGTCCCCGATATCGGTTCGCCCATCTTCTGGTTCCCCACCATCTCCGTCTGGAAGACTGCCAAAGAAGGAATGTTCCTCTCCCTGCTTCCACGGGACGAGGTCGCGATGTTTGAAGAGGTCTACTTCGAAAACCACCGCATGAGGCTGACGGCAGACAAATACTTCGACACCCTTGGCGTGCAGCGCAGGTTCGCCGGCACCTTCAACGATCAATACGACCCAGCGGTTCCAAGACCCCTGTCCGCCGACGCGTCGACCTTGGAGCGCATGACCCCCGACGAGCTCAAGGAATATTCCGTGAGGATCTCGAACGCCCTCGATGCGCTCCAGGAGTCCCGCTTCGTCACCAACCTCGCCCGAAACGCATCCACGGCAGTCCTCAACGGCGCGCGCTCTGCCGAAGACGTGGACAAAGAGCTGGCCGGCGATACGTCCGACGACTAAACCTGAACTCTCGCAACGGCGCCACCCTGACCACCCTATGCCCGAATCCGCAGCAACTCCCGATCCGAGCCCTGCACCGTCCTCCCGCGAGATGGCGCGCACTCACATCCCAACCCTGGATCTCCCCGCCACACCAAAGGACCCCACTCCCGTGCTCGACGTCCACCTATCCCCTTAGCCAGGAAATGCTTGGGTGCCCCATCCTTTGCAGTCCCATCGCAAAGGGTGGAATGTAACCTGCTCGCGCCCTGTACCTCTTAGACTTACTCTCAGGAACCAATGCCCGGCCAACCCGAAATCCCGGCCAACCCGAAACCCGTTCCACAGGAGCCAGCCCCCATGCTTGACGTTCACCCGCCCAGCGAAGTCGCACACTCCTGGCGCGACTTCTTGGTCCACATCGTCACCATCGTCGTCGGCCTCCTCATCGCCATCGGCCTCGAGCAGACCGTCGAGCGCATCCACCAGAGCCGCGAGGTCGCAGAGACCCGCGAAGCTCTCGCCGAAGAGCGCGAGAAGAATCGCGAGATCTACCGCCACCACCTCCAAAGCTATCTCCTCGACTCCGCCGTCCTTCACAACGATCTCCGCGTCTTCAGCTATCTCCAGCAACATCCCAAAACCGCGCTCAACGACCTCCCCGGCGTCATCGTCTGGCCAAACCACATCTTTGAGCCCGTCACCTCGGCTTGGACATCCGCAGGCCACACCAACGTCCTCTCCCTGATGCCCAGGGAAGAGGTCCGCAAAAACGCCGAGACCTACTTCGACCTCAACCGCGCTCTCGAGGGTTACAACAACGCAACCCTCGCCATCGCCCGCGCCGCCGCCTTTACCTCCCAATCCTCCGACCCCACGCGTCTCTCTCCGGAAAAAATCCAGCAGGAGATCGACCTCATCGAGCAGGCCAACGCGCTGCACATGCTCTTCGGCCTCTGGCTGCAAAGCATCAACCGCAACCAGCCCGACTTCGTTCCCGCCTTCACCGACCAGCAGGTCTTCCTCTTCTCCGACTTCCAAAGCGCCGAAGCTCAGCGCACAAAGTTGCCCCAGGCCTTCGCCTTCACCGAGCGCGACCTCAAAACAGCCGCAGCCGCCGTCGACAGCTCGAACCCATCGGAAGCAATAAAGTGATGCGGTCGCGTCCGCAGCAAACCGGCGCAATCACTCATCGCTTAAAAAGCGTCGGCGCACTCGAAACCCTCCGAGTGCGCCAGGCCTTTCTCAACCGCGTTATGCTCTGACAAACCTCCGCCGCGTCACAACCGCCGCAGCGCCCGCCATGCCCGACGCCAGCAGCACCCAGCTCCCCGGCTCCGGAGTCGCAGCCACCGGCGACTGCACATCGACCGTGAAATCTACCGTCCCGATCTTGTCCAGCGCATTCTCGTCCGCACCGCCCTGCAGCTCATAAACGCCGCTGTACAACCCCGACAACGTCCCCGCGGGAATCGTCACCGTGAACAGCTCCTCCGTATCGCTGTCCCCCGGATTCAGATCGGCTACAAAGTTGCTGAGGAGCCCCGAATCATCCAAAATGTTCCCAACCGGCAGGTTAAACGTCACGCTGTCCGAGTTCAGAAACACCGGCGCTCCATTGCTCCCCGGCGCACTGATCGTCGCATCAAACGTCGCCGTCCCACCCGGAGCCACATCCACAGTCGACGAGCTCAGTGTAAAAACAACCGTATCGGCATACGCCGCTGTCGACATCGCTCCCATCGCGAGCACAGCAACAAACATCGTGCAAAATAGACCCTTTTTCATCACTCATCTCCAAATTCGTGTTTGGCCGTTCCTCCGGCCTTGTTGTTTTACATAATTTTGTCGTCGAACTACGGCAGCTTCGCCCGAACGCTGTTGGTGATCGATCCGCCGGCAAACGTTCCGGTGACCTTCTCCACCACCGTCGCTCCCGGCGCACCCGCGGTCGATGGAATCGTGAACGTAGCCGTCGCTGCCGCTCCCGGAGCAATCGGCCCGATCACCGCCGGCAGCGTCGATCCACTCACGCCGCCAACCGTCACGCCTGTGATCGTGACATCCTCCGCCGTGCCCGCGCCATTGTTCGTCACCGTCAGCGTCAGCACATAGCTTCCATTGGACTGCACCGCAAACGAGCTCGTCTCCGTCAGCGTCATCGCCGCAACGGTCGGAGCAAACGCCACGCCCTTGAAGTTCGAATCCTGCGGAGCCGTCGCCAGCACCGAGAACGCCTCACCCGCCGCCTCCGACGCTGTCGTATTGCTCAACGTGTCGGTAATCCCGTAAAGGTGCGTCGTGTCCAGATCACTCAGCGTCTCGTCCGTCGCATACAGGTTCACCACGCTGCCTTGCACCTCACCCGTCAAACCATAAAGTCCCGAAATGCCGGACTTGTTCGAGTTCGCCACCAGGTTCAGGTTCTGATGCAGCGTGTAAGCCAGGCTCCATGTCCCCGAACCATCCCCCTCGCTGTTGATCCACTTCTGCAATCCGCCATTGCCCAAAGGACTCGTCGCCGAGTTTTGCTTTCCGTTCCCCCCATCGGCCACATACAGGATCGCTTTGGTCGCGAAGAAGTAGCTCTCGGGGCTCAGATTGATCTGCAACCCGGCGTTCAGGCCATTCCCGTTGCCATTCGCGCCCGTCGTGATCGTCACCTTGCCCGTGCCGCCACTGTTGCCGAAGCTGTTCAGCATCGCCGGCGGTCCCACCGTGGTCGTCGGCGGAGTCCCCGCCGTCCCTAGCGTTCCAAGGTAGCTGCGCGCTGCGCCCGAACCTTCCTTCGTATCCACCGACACATAAAGCGTGTCGTTCACGATCTGCACGTCACGCGTATCCTGCGCAATCGTGTTGCTGCTCGTGTCCGCTCCCGTGATTGCCGTCGGTGTCGTCGTCGTCACGCCCACCGGCACATAAAACACCCCGCCCGTCAGATCGCTCCCGCTGCCCTGACCCGAGAAGTACGCCGTCGTCCCGCTCGCCGAGAACACGCTGCGCGGATTATTCGTGTTGTAGATGTTGAAGACGGCAGTCGACGAGCTCACGTTTCCATTCGCATCAATCAACGCCAGCACCCTCGGCACCGCCGTGTAGCTCTGCCCCGTCAAGCTCCCTGACTGTCCCAGCGCATTCGAAGGCGCCGCTCCAAACATCGGCGGATTCGCATTGAACGCATTAGCATTCACGCCATACCCAAGAATCGACAAAAACTGTCCCGTCCCCGAAAGCTGCAGCGTCGCTTCGGACGAAGACCCATACTCACCCGAAACTGGCGAGTTCACACCCGTCGCCGTCTGCGGCAGCACCAGCGAGTTCACAAACACCGCGCCCGTCGTTCCCTCCGGCGCAAACTGGAACAGCGTCAGCGGAGCCGCCTGGTTATCGCCGTACCCGCCCACCGAGCTGTTCAAAGCTCCGGTGCCCGTCCCGTTCGGAACACTCGTGCACGTTCCGCTGTAAATGCCGCAGCCTTCCACGGCCACCACCAGGTTGCCTGGTATAAAAGTCGCCTGCGCCAACACCGGCGCCGCCGGCAGAAACGCAACAGCAAAAAACATCCTCCGCATCAGCCGCTCAGTCACAGTCAGTTCCCTCCGGTGGGTTGCACTACAACTTATGGGTTACTCGCGCCAAACTAATCGCCCAACGTTACAGCGACATAACAAGCCCTGTTCTGCCCATTACTTTCCGGCAGAGTGGGCAAGATTTAAGTCGAGACCTCAAAATCGGGTGCCCCATAACCTGCCCTGAGCCTGTCGAAGGGCCTCGATTTTGAGATGTGGGCATTCGCGCGAAGGCGCGAACCGCTCCTGGCACAGGCTCGACATCCTCCAACCTCAAAAACGTACACTTGCTTGACAAACCCACCCACTAGGATTGGCTACAATAGAGGGGCGGAAGCAAAAGCACTTCGACAATCCAACCTAACCAGCGCGTTTCCAATACTTTGCCAGTTAGCACCAGCGTATTTACAGGACTTCGGCATCAAACCGGCTACAAAGTCCAAACCTAAGACTTGTAATTGGAATACTTTAGCAACTTTTACCGGGGAGGGTATCCCCACGCACCCGAGGTCAACTTTGAAGATCGTTCTCGCCGAAAAAGTCTCCCCCGCCACCCTCGCCGTCTTCCAAAAAGAACCCGACTGGCAGATCGTCACTCCTGACCAGATCAAAAACGGCCTAGCCGCTGAACTAGCAGACGCCGACGCCCTCGTCGTCCGCTCCGCCGTCCAGGCCGACGCCAAACTCCTCGAATCCGCCCCCAAACTCCGCGTGATCGGTCGCGCCGGAGTAGGCATAGATAATATCGACACCGATGCCGCCACCCGCCAGGGCATCGTCGTCATGAACACCCCCGGCGCCAACGCCGTAGCCGTAGCCGAGCTCACCCTCGGCCTCATGATCTCCCTCGCCCGCTCCATCCCCCGTGCCAACTCCACCATGCACGCCGGAAAATGGGACAAGAAAACCCTCCAGGGCTCCGAGCTTCGCGGCAAAACCCTCGGCATCGTCGGCCTCGGACGCATCGGCCTCGAAGTCGCCCGCCGCGCCGCCAGCTTCGGCATGGACATCCTCGGCTATGACCCCTTCGTAGCCCCCGTCATCGCCCGCGAGAACAACGTCACCCTCGTCAACCTCGACGACCTCTTCAAGCAATCCGACTACCTCACCCTCCACGTCGGTCTCACCACCCAGACCGAAGGCCTCATCAATCAAACCTCCCTCCGCATCATGAAGAAGGGCATCCGCATCATCAACTGCGCCCGAGGCGAGCTCATCGTCGAAGACGCCCTCGCCGAAGCCCTCAAATCCGGCCACATCGCCGGAGCCGCCCTCGACGTCTTCCACCAGGAACCCCTCAAAGACTCGCCCTTCTACGCCCTCGACAACGTCATCCTCTCCCCCCACATAGCCGGGGCCACCGACGAAGCCCAGGAGGCCATCGGCATCCAGCTCGCCATGCAGGTCCGCGACTACCTCAAGCTCGGCGTAGTCCAGAACGCCGTCAATCTCCCCTCCCTCTCGCACGAGGAGTACAAGGAGCTAGCCCCGTGGATTGAGATGGCCGAGCGCCTCGGCCGCTTCCTCTCCCACGCCACCCCCGGCAACCTCGAAAACATCCAGATCGCCTACACCGGCCGCATCGCCTCCGGTAAGACCGACCTCATCCGCAACGCCGCCGTCGCCGGCATCTTCTCCGCTACCGACGGCGAAGGCAGCATCGCCAACCGCATCAACGCCGCCGCCATCGCAGCCGAGCGCGGCATCCGTATCCAGGAGGACAAGAAGGAGTTCACCACCGGAGGCGTAGGCTCCGTCCTCAAGCTTGTCCTCCACTCCTCCGACGGCGACACCAGCGCCTCCGCCACCGTCCTCCACGGCAACTCCCCCCGTCTCCTCAGCTACGACGGCATCGACATCGAGGCCCCCCTCCATGGCACCCTCGTCGCTATCCGCAACCACGACGTGCCCGGCGTCATCGGCCAGATCGGCACCATCCTTGGAAAGCACTCTCTCAACATTGCGAACTTCGCTCTCGGCCGCTCCACCCGGTCTCAGCGAGTCCCTCAGGGCCAGGCCATAGCCGTAGTCCAGATCGACGTCCCCAGTGCCCCCGCCGCCAACGCTGCCGTCGACGCCCTGCGAAAAGTAGAAGCCATAGCCAGCGTCCGCCTCATCGAGCTCGGCAAGCTCTAAAATCAGCACAGGTATCCTGTTGGCAATCTTTGCCAACAGGGTTATCCTCGAAAGAAGAAGGAATCTGATCATGCCGACTCGAAATGTCAACCTGACAACAGAACTCGACAACTTCATCACTTCAAGAATCGAAAATGGCCGCTACGAAAACGCGAGTGAGGTAATTCGCGCTGCGCTTCGTGGCCTCGAACGCGAAGAGAAAGAATACGACGCAAAGTTCGCCGCTCTCCTCCAGGCCCTCGACGAAGGAGACGCCAGCGGTGTCGCCGAGGGTGACGTCTTTGAACGCATCCGGCAATCAAGGAAATCCAGACACCGGAAGACGGTAAGCGTTGGCTGAAGTCAGATTTTCTCGTCGTGCCGAGTTTGACCTGCAAGCGATCGACGACTACACAATTCAAACCTGGAGTGAAGATCAGGCAGATTTGTATCTCGGACGTCTACGTGGATTCTGCGCAAAGCTCGCTGAAACTCCAGACATCGGGCGGCTTTGGAATCCGCAACGCGAAGGTCTTCGCCGCATCGAACAAGGAAGTCATGTCGTCTTTTACCGAAAAACACGCGATGGCGTACTCATCACCCGTATTCTTCATCGATCCATGCTGCCTGACAACCATATCCTCGACCCGAAATAGCTCTACTCATAGGAAACATTATGCCGCTCTACGAATACGAATGCTCCACTTGCCATAAGCACACCGAAAAGATCCAGAAGTTCTCCGACCCCGAGATCACCGTCTGCCCGCACTGTGGCGGCAAGCTCGAGCGCGTCGTCTCCGCCCCTGCTATCGCCTTCAAAGGCGGCGGCTGGTACGCCGACGGCTACGGCAATGCCAAACCCAAGTCCACAAGCGACGGCACCAGCAGCTCGAAACCCGCAACAGAGTCGAAGTCTTCAGGCGAAGGCACCTCCACCGCCGCCCCAGCGTCGATGCCCGCCCCCGCCGCCGCATCCTCCGACAAAAAATAGCCGCTTCACCCGAAATCCATCTTCAGCTATGCTCTGACTAATCCAGAGTCATTGAGCACTGCTGTTTTCAGCCAATCTACGGCTCAGTTCAGCGCACCCGTCTATCTGCTTTCGTCCCTGAAGGAGCCCGCATGGAGCAAGCGATCGCCCCACTCGCAGAAACGCCCATCTCCTCCTCCGGCCTGCGCCCCAACATCCTCTCGCCCATCGAAACTCTCGCCCAATCCATCTCCACCATCGCCCCCACGACCTCTCCCACCATGACGGTTCCGCTTGTCTTCGGCCTCGCAGGCAACGGAACATGGCTCGCCTACCTCTTTGCCACCATCGCGATTCTCCTCATCGCTCTATGCATCAGCCGCTTCGCCCGCTATACCTCCTGCTCAGGAGCGCTCTACACCTATGCCACCTCCTCACTCCCGCCAGTCGCCGGAAGCATCGCCGGCTGGTCGCTGCTTCTGGCTTACATAGCCACGGGATCAGCCGTCGCCGGAGGTTTCATCAACTACGCCAATGTCTTCCTGAATGTAATCTTCAGCCACACCGCGTCCACTCCGCTGCTAGGATTTCTCTGCATCGCTATCGCCACCTTCATCGCATACCGTGACGTCCAGGTCTCTGCGCGCCTTATGCTCTGGATCGAAGCCCTCTCCGTCCTCTCCATCGTCATCGTGATCGCTCTTGTCCTCTGGCACAACGGCCCGCACATCCACCAGCCACAACTCCGCCTCACCGGAGTTACCCCGTCCGCCGTTCGTCTCGGAGTCGTCATGGCCCTCTTCAGCTTCGTCGGCTTCGAGAGCGCCACCACCCTCGGCCACGAAGCCGTCAACCCGCTCCGCACCATCCCTCGCGCTGTCATCCAATCCGCTATCTTCTGTGGCCTCTTCTTCATTCTCTGCGCCTACACCGAAACCCTCGGCATGGCCGCCGCCCACCAGAACCTCGGCACCTCCACTGCCCCACTCAGCGTCCTCGCCAACCTCGCCCGAGTCCCCGCGCTGGGCCCGCTCATTGATTTCGGCGCCCTCGTCAGCATGTTCGCCTGCACCCTGGCCTGCATCACCGCCGCCGCCCGAGTCCTCATGCGCATGGCCCACAACGGCCTCGCCCACCACCGCCTCAGCCGCGCCCACCACAAAAACGCCACTCCCGGCTCCGCAGTGCTCGTCTCCGGCCTCCTTACCGCGCTCCCCACCTGCGCCCTCGCAGCACGAGGCGCCTCCGGTGTCGACATCTATGCTTGGCTCGGTTCCCTTTCCGTCTACGGATTCATGACCACCTACGCCCTCGCCGCCATCGGCCTGCCCATTTACCTCAAGCGCAACCACCGCCTCACCACCGGCACCATCGCACTCTCTGCCGTAGCCACCCTCGCCACCCTGCTCGCACTTGCCGGAACCCTCTACCCGATCCCCGCCGCCCCACTCAACTGGCTGCCCTACTTCTTCCTCGCCTACGTCCTCTTCGGAGTAGCATGGTTCGCAATCACCACCAGAAAAACCACGCTGGCGTCTCCGTAGAAATCGTCAGGTATATGGAAACTATTCGTTGGACGGATGCAGCATCATCTCCGCGATCTCTTCCACCCGCTTCATCGTAATGCCGTTGCGTTGCTCAACAGCAAGCGGATGGTTTTCATCCTTGACAGTGAACTGTGGCCGTCTCCCTACCGGCTGCGTCTGGATATCCACCTCTAAATTGAACGTATCGCCAAACACCGGAAGCTGCGTATTCAACCATCCCGGAAAGGCCGGTTCGCTCTCTCGCCCATCGACCGTCCACAGTTCATTGGCTCTGACAAAGTTCTTCGGACTCACCTCAGCCCAGACACCCCACACGAACGGCTCATCGATTCCGATCACAGGCACCAGGAACCTGCCCCGCAGATAAAAATCCTTGCCATCGATCACGCATTGGTCGGGAGTAATCACCACCCGCTGCTCCAGCTCCTCCACTGGAATGGCGGTCGCCGCCATAGGGACCTTAACGCTGTAACTCAGCGGCAGAACATGACGCTCGCCGCAAACACTGCATCCAAAACCATTCTCTGACTTAATGCCCACATCTCTATCATTCCACATCCGAGCCATCTTCTTCACTACCTTGGCCTGCAAAAAGGAGCGACGCCCTACTCCTCGCCGATATCCTCATTCCATATCTCCGGATGCTCCGCAATAAATCCCGTCAGCAGATCCGAACACTCCTGCGAATCCAAATCGATCACCATCACCCCAAGCCCCTTCAACCACTCCACGCCGCCGGAAAAATTCCTGCTCTCCCCGACTACCAGCGTGCGAATCCCGAACTGCCGGATCAGCCCGCTGCAGTACCAGCACGGAGCCAGTGTCGTCACCATAATCTTGTCGCGATACGTCCGCTGCCGCCCAGCTCGCCGAAACGCATCCGTCTCCCCATGCACCGAAGGATCGCCTTGCTGCACACGTCGATTTCGCCCCGACGCCAGCAGCTTCCCCTCCGCATCGAACATCGCCGCGCCTATCGGGACGCCACCCTCGTCCCGCCCAATCCGGGCCTCAGCAATCGCCACCTCAAGCATCGCGCGATAGCGCTCCGTCTCCGTCATCCTTATCCTTTCTTCGGCGCCGGCGGAACCTTCTTTCCTTCCTTGCGAGCTTCAGACAAGCCAATCGCAATCGCCTGCTTCCGGCTGGTCACAGTCTTTCCGCTGCGCCCGCTCTTCAGCTTACCCTGATTCATTGCCTTCATCTCGCGCTCGACATCCTTACCGGCCGACGGGCTGTATTTCCGCGTCGAACTCGACTTCTTCGCTGATGTCTTTTTGCTGGCCGAATTTTTCGTAGCCTTCTTGGTTGCCATGATGGTCCCTCCCTCTTCATCTCTAGGAGCACACCATCGCATCCGCGAGTTGCATCACAGCCCGCGTCTAAATCGCGATCTTTTTCTTTCGCCTGCTTCTCCACACTGCAATTCCCGCCACTACCAGCACCACGCCAGCAACCGCAGCACGCAGCACCATCTTCTCGACCCACGACCGTGTACGCTCCAGCGACCCATCCCGCCACGCCGCGTGCACCGTCTCCAGATCAGCCGCCAGTCCGGGAATCGTAATCTTGCTGAAATCCGTCGTCGGGATTGACCCGAATATTCTCTCAGGCGAGGGTGGTCCATCATTCCTGTCCTTCGGAATCGCCTGGATCAGCGCATTCACCTCCGCATCGCGAGGATCGTCAAAAAGCGCACCATCCGCCGTATTCGGAAACAGTGTGTCCTGGCCTGTCATCTTCTTCTCGATCGCCGCCACACTATCCTGGCAGACTCCCAACGGATAGTACCCGCCAAACGGAAGATCAGGCCGCCGTAGATGCTGATGCAGATACGCGATCGTCATCTTCCCCACCAGCCGCGTCACCTCCACCGCATCGGCACCGCGATACTCATGCGCATGGCGCCCCAGCACCCAGGCCTGGTCGAGCGTATCCATCGTGCGAAACTCCGCCTTGCCATCAATCCCGAAGTACCAGCTCACATTTGCATTCACCTTCGGCCCACGAATCTCCCACTCATACTCCGCATGGCTCACCGGAACCAGCAGCGACCTCTTCGTTCCGGGAATCGCAATCTGCGAGTCCACGAAGAACGGCATCATTACATCCTGCCCCTTGAAATGGAAATGTCCGAAGTTCGCAAAGTATCGCGCATCCGCTAACACCACCGTATGCCCGGTCGCCATCATCGCTGCAATTAAATCCTGTGGAGTCGTTACTGTCTTACTATCCAGCGTCGCGCTCACTGTCGCCGCCCCATCCAATGCATTCACGCTCAACCGGTTCAGCACATCCGCCAGCTGCTGACTCTCCGAATGCATCGGCGCCAGCGCAGGGTTTCCCACATCCCCCCGCACTACCCCCGCGCCTAGCTCGCTCACCAAGGCGGCATCGTCCAGCCCCGGCAACGTCGAAGGCTTATCCAGGCTCACCGTCTCTGCCTTCCCCGGCAAATAACTCCCCAGATCGATATACTCGACAACCGACGCCGCACCACTCGCTGGCCAAATCTCATTCGGCGCGCCTGATGGCGTGCCCGGCGCCTTCTCCGGTTGCTTCTTCTCTTCAACCTTCGTGATCACACCAACCGTCGGGTTCACCGCCTGCATCGTCCAGCCCGGAAAACGATCCAATCCCTGCCAATCCTTCCCCAGAATCAGTTCGCGCAGTCTCTTCAGCAGCGCCGGCGTCATCAGCGCCGGACCCTTCTTCTCACCCTTGTCCAACTGCGCCAGCATCGCATCGGTAAATCCCGGCGTAGCTGATAACTCCCGCATCATCTGCGACAGGAGAATTGTGTTCGGAGGCATCGGCTGCTCCGGCACCACGTAGGGTTCATCCCCTCTGCACCCAACTAAAACAGCCAGGATAATCGCGCACATCCCACGACCCAGGTTTCCGTGCAAAGAAGGAGCGATTCGCATCCGCCCATTAAACGCCAACCCAGGCGGATCGCGAAAAAATTGTAGACTAGCTGTCCAGCTTCTTCACCACCAGCTCATTCAGTAGCGCAGGATTCGCCTGTCCCTTCGACAGCTTCATCACCTGCCCCACAAAGAACGCCGCCACCGTCTTCTTCCCACCGCGATACTGCTCCACCTGCTTCGGATTCGCCGCAATTACCTCATCGATCATCTTCTCAATCGCTGAAGAGTCCGAGATCTGCTGCGGCTTCTCCCGCTCATACACCACCGGAAAATCTTCCTTCTTCTCAAATGCAATATCCAGAAGCTGCTTCAGCATCTTGCTCGAAAGCTCGCCCGACTCCGCCAGGTCCGCCGCCATCACAACGCCCTCCATCGACACCGGCGACTCCTCCGGCTCCAGTCCCGCCGCCCGCAGCCGCATCGTCAGCTCGCTCGTCAACAGCGACGCCACCCGCTTGGGACTCTTCGCCTTCTTCGCGGCAGCCTCAAACCTGTCCGCAAACTCCCGCGTCGCCGTCAACGTCGCCGCATCCTGCGCAGAGATCTCATACTCCGTAATCAGCCGCGCGCGCCGTGCCTCCGGCAACTCAGGCAACATCTTGAAGATCTCCGCCTGCCACTCCTTGCCTACTACCAGCGGCGGCAAATCCGGCTCCGGAAAGTACCGGTAATCATGCGCCTGCTCCTTCGAGCGCATCGAATAGGTCCGGCCCTCCGCGCTGTTCCAAAGCCGCGACTCCTGCACCACCCGGCCACCCTCTTCCAGCACACCAATCTGCCGCTCAATCTCGTACTCCACCGCCGAGCGAATATAGCGGAAGCTGTTGACGTTCTTCACCTCAGCCTTCGTCCCAAACTCCTTCGCACCCTTCAGCATCACGCTGACATTGGCATCACAGCGCAGCGAACCCTCTTCCATGTTGCAGTCGCTCACTCCCGTGTAGAGCAGAATCTCCTTCAGCTTCGTCAGGTACTCAAACACCTCATCCGCAGTCCGCAGATCCGGTTCACTCACGATCTCTACCAGCGGCGTCCCGCACCGATTCAGATCGATATAAGTCTTCGACACCGAATCCGCAAAACCATCATGAATACTCTTCCCTGCATCCTCTTCCATGTGCAGCCGAGTCACGCCAATTCGCTTTGTGATCGCAGCCCCGCTCGCATCAAACGCCGGAACCTCAATCCAACCATGCTCCGCAACCGGTTTATCGAACTGCGAGATCTGGTACCCCTTCGGCGAGTCGGGATAAAAATAATTCTTCCGCGAAAAAATGCTCGTCTCGCGAATCTCGCAGTTGATCGCCTTCGCCGCCAGCACCGCAAACTCCACCGCTCTGCGATTCAACACAGGCAGCGCACCCGGAAGCCCCAAGCAGGTCGGGCAGATATGCGTATTAGGCTCACCGCCATATTTGTTCACACAGCCACAGAAAGCCTTCGTCTCCGTCAAAAGCTGAACATGGACCTCCAGCCCGATCACAGGCTGGTACTTGGCAAGAATCTCTGGAGTCAGTGCGGTCATCGTCGACATAATCTAATTATCCAGCAAGCTGATGCTCTGAATATTCGCGTTCTTCGTTAGCAAGATCCCCGGCCCGGGAATAGGAATTGCTTTCCCATCCTCACCCACCCACGAAGCCTGCTCGATATAAACCGAGCAATCTTCCGACGTATCCGAATAATAGGTTAGAAGACCCAGGATACTTCGCCCATCAGTCAACTCTACCTGGACCACCTGAATTGCCTTGGCTTCCTCTTGAAAGATGTCATTCCAGACCGATCGGCGCGTTGTGCGCTCCGTGAGCTTCAGTTTGCGAAAGAGCCAATTGCCATCCAGGTTGATATACGCCACACCTGCTAACGAAAAGGCCAGGGTGATCGCTGCAAGTCCCAGTAACTTCTTTGGATGCCAGATTACAGTCGTCTCTGTCACAGGGGAGTGAGGCGGAGCCAGCTCGAATGGCAATGCTCCATGTGTCAGAACAACGAAGGCAGAATAGATCAGAAAGCTATAAAGGCAAGCTTCGATCACCTTATCGAAGTCAGTTTGAGGCCCTCGCAGCGCAAGCACTTGAACAATATAGGCAGCTGCAAAACCAGGAAGCAGGATAAGAAGAATTTGAAGAGCAATAACGCTCGTCGGCACTCCTCAGTTCCCTTTAGCGATGCGCGGGGGTGGGATGCGAACCGGAGGGGGCATCTTCACAGGTGCGGTCGGCTTTGACTTTGCACCTTTTTCAAAAGAGTCGCTGCCCGCGGGTTTTCGATTTTGGTCAAGATATGGCACATCGTCCTCCCCATTACTGCTGCTAAGTATACAGGCACCCTGCCCACACAAACATACGCAGCCTTACTTCTCGGCGGTAGCTCTTTGATGTTTGTGGGACCGGCTCCCTCTACCGCATTGCCGCAGCCAGTTCATCACCTGCCGCAAGCTATCATCACACTGACATGGAACCCGTCACCCACTTCATGACCGGTGCCTGCCTCGCCCGAGCAGGCTTCAACCGCAAGGCAGCCTACGCCACCCTCGCCATGACGCTCGCTGCCGAAGCCCCAGACCTCGATACCCTCTGGGCGTTCGATGGTCCCGTCGCTTCCTTCCAGCACCACCGCGGCTGGACCCATACCTTCCTCGGCCTGCCCTTGGAAGCCGCAGTCCTCCTCGGCATCATCTGGCTCTTTCACCGCTGGCGTTCGCGAAGACCCTCCGCCAGGCCGCCAATCGCCCCCATCCGCTGGGGCCTCCTCTACATCTTCATCCTCATCGGCCTGCTCAGCCACCTGCTGCTCGACTGGACCAACAACTACGGAGTGCGTCCGTTCTTCCCCTTCAACCCTCGCTGGTACGCTGGCTCCTTCGTCTTCATCTTCGAACCCGTACTCTTCCTGATTCTTCTCACCGCCCTCATCGCCCCCTCGCTCTTCGGTCTGATAGGCAGCGAGATCGGCGCCCGCAAACCGGCCTTCCGTGGACAAAACTGGGCCATCTTCGCTCTACTCGCAATGGCCGCGCTCTGGACCCTCCGCTTCGTCCAGCACCAGAAGGCCCTCCAACTCGCGCAGAACAACGACTACAACGGCGCCCCCGTTCTCCGCACCGCAGCCGACCCCCACCCCATCAACCCATTCCGCTGGCAGACCGTAGTCGAAACCCCCACGTTCTATCAGGTCTCCACCGCCGACACCCTCAACAACACCATCTCCAGCAGCAGCGAGGCCGATACCGTCTTCAAACCGCCCACAACCCTGGCAACACTCGCCGCAAAACAAAGCTGGCTCGGCGAGATCTACCTCGACTGGTCGCAGTGGCCTGTCGTCACAGAAACCGGCATCGACCAGGACGGCATCGCCACTGTCACCTTCCGAGATCTGCGCTTTCTCGACGACACGCCCCTGCTGGCCCCCGGCCGCCCCACACCGCTCTCCGGCACCGTCTATGTCAACTCCGACCGCCACATCGTTCGCATGGAAGTCGGCGACAGAATCCAGCACTAGCCGCGTCGCAACAAGGAGCGCTACTCCCCCTCCACCGGCAAACTGGTTCCGCGCCGCCGGTCGAACACCTTCCGCAGCACATAAATCACCAACGACACACCAACGATGCAGACAATAATGAGCATTAGCGCCTGATGCCGATGCACTGTCCTTATCATGGTGTGGAAGATCGCCGGACCATAGACCATAATGATCAGCGAGACCACAACGAAACGGACGAACTTGCCCAGCAGGATCGCCGAAAAGAACCATAGCGCCTTCATCTCGAAGACTCCCGCCGCCAGCTCAAAGATCTTGACTGGAAAAGGCGGCGGCATCATCGCAGGAATCAAAATCGCCATGAACTCCTGCTTCTCGAACCGGTCTCGCAGCTGCTCATAGCGGACGCGGTTGATGCGTTTCAAGAGAAAAAGCTCGCCTCCAGCTCGCCCAAGATAGTACGGCAGCAGGCTACCCATCGCCGCGCCGAATGCTGCGGTGAAACAGTAGACCAGGAACTTCGCATGATCACGGACGACATATTCCACCACCATCGCATCCAATGGCATCGGAATCGACGATGAGTCGATGATTGCAATAATCAGCACGCCGAACGCGCCCAGCGGCTTCAATACGGCAAGCAGCCACGCATTGGCCTTCATCAGTCCTACGCCGATCTTCTTCCAGGGGATGGCAGCCAGCAGCATCGTCACCGCGGCACCTCTGAATCGTTCTGATCGTTCAAAAACGCAGGCTCATGAGACGTATTCCCCGCCAGCAGATCCAGGGCATGCGGCAGTAGAGGCAGAATCGCCGCCAGCGAACTCCTTGCTCCGGACGGACTCCCGGGCAGGTTCACGATCAGCGTAGCGCCTACCGTTCCGCACACCGCCCGGCTCAAGGCAGCGAAAGGCGTATGCAGCAGACCATCGGCACGCATCCTCTCCGCCAATCCGTCGATAAGCCGTTCGCAGACCAGTCTCGTTGCCTCGGGAGTTACGTCCCGTGCCGCCAACCCGGTTCCTCCGGTGGTCACAATCAGCCCTGCAACTTTTGCGTTACGCCGCAGAGCCTCGGCGATCAGATCCAGCTCATCGGGCAACGTCTCCACGAATACGCTCGCTCCAGAAGACTCCAGCAATGCACGCACAACAGGCCCCGACAGATCGGCCTGTTCTCCGCGCCAGCTGCGATCGCTGATAGTCAACACAGCAGCACGAACATTGGAAGAAAAACGCAAACTCACCCCCCTCCAGTCTACGGGTTTCGCCCACTTGTTCTCATTAACTTTGACGTAAGACTTCCGCTGGGTAATCGCCCGGAAAAATGAGAAAATAGTGGGGAAATGCGCAAACCGGTACACTAACCGGCGACCCGACCTTCATTTAGCGCGAAACTTTCGTCCTGAGTACCCGTCAGACTTATAGCCCATGCCCTCCCTCGAGATTCCGCCCAACTCCGCGCCGCCCGTCCAGCCCGTTAAGGTCCGCACTGGCCGCTACGGCGAACTCGAAGAACACGAGCTTATCTATCTGCTCGACTCGCTCGACGACGAACGCTCCAAGGCCCGCTTTCGCGAGTCCATCTACATCTCAGTCATCATTTATCTCGGAATCATCTGGTTCCTCTTCTACGGTCCACGAGTCCTCTTCCACCAGCCGAAGCTCATCAGCCCCGTCGACGTTTTGAAGGAGCGCGACAAGCAGCTCACCTTCCTCGACGACCCCGCCAATCTCGCCAAGCTGACTCCAACGCCCAAACCAGCGCCGGCAAAGAACCATCTGGATCAAAAGACCCTGAAGCAACTGCAGGCCATGCGTAAGGCCGAAGCACCGCCAGCCCCCACGCCTGCCCCACCCGCGCCAAGCCAGGCAGCGGCCACTCCAACACCGCCCGTACCTGTACCGCCCCCTCCCACTCCTCAGCCGACGCAGCAGGCTCTCATCGAAGCGCCCAAACCGGCCCCGACCCGGCCCAACTTCGGCAACCCGAACCAAACCGCTGGTGACGTCGTCCGCCAGGCAGCCCAACAGGCAGCCCGCAACCGCGACTCCGGCGACTACCCCTCCGGCGGCCCCGGCGGCGGCGGTCAACAAGGCATGGGCACCGGAGTCCAGATCCTCTCCGACACCCAAGGCGTCGACTTCGGCCCTTACATCCGCCGAATCCTCGCCGACATCAAGCGCAACTGGATTCCTCTCATCCCCGAAGAGGCCCGCCCGCCTCTCAACAAACAGGGCGAGACCCTTATCCGCTTCACCATCCTTCCCGATGGCCGCATCAAGCCCACAGTAGACGGCATGGTCCTCGACGGCCCAGTGGAGACGCCGCTATCGACCCGCGCCTGCTGGGGCGGAATCACTGGCGTAGGTCAATTCCCTCCGCTGCCCGCCAACTTCAAAGGCCCGTATCTGGAGCTTCGCGTCGACTTCTTCACCAACAAGCCCCTCCCGTACTAAGCTGACCTCATCCGCCGTTCGCAACTAACCACCCAGAAGCTCATGTCCCAACCGACCGTCCCAACAACACCGCGGCAAATCGAACGCCGTCGCAGGTCCGCGGACTCCTCGTCCTCGCCCTCGTCATCCTCCTCTTCAGCCTCCTGCGAGCCGGTCCGCGCACCATCTTCACTCCGGGCTGGTGGCGTCTATGGTGACGCCCCACACCCAACCCCTCATCGTCCTCGTCGGGCCCACCGCCAGCGGAAAAACCTCCCTCGCCCTCCGCCTCGCCCAGGAGTTCAACGGCGAAATCATCAGTTGCGACTCCGTAGCCGTCTACCGAGAGATGGAGATCGGCACCGCCAAACCCACCCGCGAAGAACGAGCCCTCGTCCAGCACCACATGATCGACATCGCGTGGCCCGACGAGCCCTGCACCGCAGGCGACTACAGCCGTCAGGCCCGCGAAGCCCTCACCGCCATTACCGAACGCAGCCGCCTCCCCATCGTCGCCGGCGGGACCGGCCTCTACCTCCGCGCCCTCATCGACGGCCTCTTTCCCGCCCCACCGCAAAAAGAAGGCCAACGCGACCGCCTACGCAAACTCGCCTCCACCCGCGGCCCCGCCTACCTCCATCGCATCCTCTCCCGGCTTGATCCCACGGCGGCATCCGCTATTCATCCCAACGACATCCCCAAAGTCATCCGCGCCATCGAAGTCTCGCTCCACCCGGACGGCCCACTCACGCAACAATGGCAAAAGGGCCGCGATGCTCTCACCGGCTACCGCATCCTGCGTCTCGGCCTCAACCCACCCCGAGCCCGCCTCTACGAGCGCATCAACCAGCGCGCCGCCACTATGTTCGAGCGCGGCCTCGTCGAAGAAACCGAACGCCTCATCGAACGCTACGGCCCGGACTGCCGCCCCTTCACCTCACTCGGCTACGCGGAGGCCCTCACCGTCCTGCAAAACGAGCTCACTCGCGAACAAGCCGTAGCCCAGGCCCAGCAAGGCCATCGCAACTACGCCAAACGCCAGCTAACCTGGTTCCGCCGCGAACCCGATATGCACTGGCTCGAAGGCTGCGGCGGTGACCAGGACATCATCGATCAAGCCGTGCGGCTCGTACGCACACACTCTTAGCAAATCGGTGTCATCGGTGCTAATCGGTGTTAGGTCTTCCCTTTGCCCGTTTATCCAACCTCAAAGCGGTCCCCGCGCTTCGGACAAACCACCTCCAGCTTGTACATCTTTTCGATCTCCGCCTTCAAACGTCTGTTGAGCGCCCGGCTCCCCATGCACCAGAAAGACTTCTTCAAAGTCGGAACCACTGGTTCCATCCACTCCAGCAGCTCTCTCTGGTCCGCATGCCCACTCAGCTCCCCAATCGAGTCCACCTCCGCTCGCAGACGCATCATCTCGCCGAAGATCTTCACCTCAGGCTCACGCCGCACAATCGCCCGTCCCAGCGTATGCTCCGCCTGAAAGCCCGTAATCAGCACCAGATTCTTCGGTCTTCCACGCTGTTCTTCAGATGATGCAGCACCCTTCCCGCCTCGCACATCCCCGAAGCCGCAATCACAATAAACGGCATCCGCAGATCGTTCAGCGTCTTGCTCTCCTGCACTGTTCGCACATACCGCAGCCGCTTCCACCCAAACGGATCCTCATGCAGATTCGCAAACGCGCGCGCGTCCGCATCCCACTCCTCCTCATGCTTGCGGAACACATCCGTCACATTCACCGCCAGCGGGCTGTCCACAAAGATAGGAATATCCGGAATCGCCTTCTCATCGATCAGCTCATGCAGCAGTAACACCACCTGCTGCGTCCGCCCCACTGCAAACGCCGCATCACGATATGCCCGCCACGTTGCGCCGTGCGGTTCACCAGGTGCGCCAGCTTCTTTTTCACTGGCCCAATCGGCTGGTGCAGACGATTCCCATAGGTGCTCTCCATAATCAGGTAATCCGCAGCCCACGCCTTCTCCGGATCATTGATAATCGGCAGCCCTTTTCTCCCCACATCGCCCGAAAACAACAGCCGCGTCGTCTGACCCTTCTCGCGAGCTTCAACCATCACGCAAGTCGATCCCAGCATGTGGCCCGCGTCAAACGTCGTCGTCGTAAACCCCGCATCCGCCGTCGAACCCGCCAGCAGCTGCGGTGTATGTAGACTCACCGGCCTGAACTGCTGCATCGCCTGCTCCGCATCAGCCTGTGTATAAAGCGGCATCACAGCATCCTGACCCGCCGAAACACCAATCGCCTTTCTCCGATACACCCTCCGGCTCACAAACTCCGCATCCGACTCCTGAATATGCGCACTGTCCTTCAGCATCTTCTCGCAAAGATCGACCGTCGATGGCGTCGTATAAATCGGCCCGCGATATCCCTGCTTCACCAGCAGTGGGAGATCGCCGCTGTGATCAATGTGCGCGTGCGATAACACCACCGCATTCACCTGCTCGCCGGCAGCGCCAGATGCTCATTGATGTCTCGAGCCTCTTGCCGATGCCCCTGAAACATTCCGCAGTCCAGCAAAATATTCTGTCCCGCGCACTCCAGATGATGCGAAGAGCCCGTAACCGTCTGTGCCGCACCCCAGAAGTGCAGTCTGATCGACATTCTCTTTCCTCCTGAAACCCAAACCATCTTAACCGATGCAGCAACGCGCCACTTCGCGCAAAAAAGCCCATCGTCACAGATGGGCCTTTCGTCGCCGCCAATCAAATACTACGCAGGCTGAACCACAAGATTATCCGCCAGCTTGAATCGGACAATCGACTCCGCAGGAATCTCAATATCCCGATTCCCCGTCAAGCCCCCAAGAGCAGTCCCACCACCCGCACCGACCAGTCCGCCAACCAGCAATCCAACGCCTCCAGTGGCGACGCCGCCAACCAGCATCCCTAACCCCGTGCCGCCGCCGATAAACGCCGCAGACCGCTTACCCTTGCCCTTCTTCGTCTGCGTCAGATCCCGCGTATCGAGCGCATACCGCGTTCCATTCAGCGTCAGATATGTCAGCCGCAGCTCCAGAATCGAGCTGCCCTTGAAGTGTCCCCTCCGATGCGAGGCAACCACCACACCGCTCACCGGTGCGCCCTTCGGGATCACCACCTGACTGTTATCTCCCACCACTGGTTCAACGACCTCACCATCGAACCGGTCGCCCGCACGGCTCGTCTTCACGCTGATGTGCTGATTAATCCGAATCGTCAGATTCGTTCCCGCCGCAATGTTCACATCCGCAGGCCGAACGATCGGTGCGGCACCTGGTGCAGGCGCACTAACAGGCTGTCCTGAAGAGTCCATCTGTCCCGGCTGCACCGGCGCAACACCACCTGCAGTCGCCGGTGTATTCGCCGGCACGGCACCGGAAGCAGCCGCAGGCGTTACCGTAGTGGTCACTGCCTGCGTCGTCTGTCCAGGAGCCTGCGGCTGCACCGTCGTCGTCGTCACATTCCCGCTCTTGTCCGTCGAAACCACTTGCTGCGCCTGCCCGGTCGCCGCTGCCTGTTTCTTCGCCTGATCAATCGCCTCGTCCTGCTTCGACTTGCAACCAGTCGTCATCGCGACCGCAAGCACCATCATGGCAACAACAGCTTTACCTGAAAATTGAGCATTCATCGTTCGCCCCTCATTCTTGAACTTGGAATTCTTAGTCACGGAGAATCCCGACTAAGGACTGCCCTTCGTAAGATGCTCATTCCCCGCCAAAGACCACCCGGCCCACAAAGGTTTAAGATGATTTTATGACCACCGCCGCCGCCAGACGCCCTCAGCTCGCCCACCTCACCGCCCAGCTCGACGACCTCCGCCAACGCGGAACCTTCTTCAAACTGCGCGAGCTCGATGACCAGCAGGCCCCCGTCTGCACCTACGACGGCAAGCGCGTCATCAACCTCGCCTCCAACAACTACCTCGGCCTCTGCAACCACCCCAAGCTGGAAGAAGCCGCCATCGCCGCCACAAAAAAATTCGGCGTAGGCTCAGGAGCTGTTCGCACCATCGCAGGCACCATGCGCATCCACATGGAGCTCGAAGAAAAGATTGCCGCCTTCAAAGGTGTCGAGGCCTGCGTCGTCTTTCAATCCGGCTTCACCGCCAACGCCGGAACCGTCTCCAGCATCCTCGGCAAAGAAGACTTCATCCTCTCCGACGAGCTCAACCACGCCAGCATCATCGACGGCGCCCGCCTCTCCCGCGCAAAGATTAAAGTCTTCCGCCACAAAGACGTCGCCCACGCCGAAGAGCTCCTCCGCGAAATCCAGAACGAGCCCGGCCACAAGCTCATCATCACCGACGGCGTCTTCTCCATGGACGGCGACATCGGCCCCGTCGACAAACTCGCCGCACTCGCCGAAAAATACAACGCCATCATGATGGTCGACGACGCCCACGCCTCCGGCGTCCTCGGCCGCAACGGACGCGGCTCCGTCGATCACTTCCACATGACTGAAAAAGTAGACGTCCAGGTCGGCACTCTCTCCAAAGCCATCGGAGCCCTCGGCGGCTACGTCTGCGGCAGCCGCGACCTCGTCGACTACCTCTACCATCGCGCGCGCCCGTTCCTCTTCTCCACCTCGCACCCACCCTCAGTTGCCGCCACCTGCATCGCCGCCTTCGACATCCTCGAAAACGAGCCCGACCGCATCCAGCGCCTCTGGGACAACACCAACTACTTCAAAAAGCAGCTCACCGACGCCGGCTTCGACGTAGGCGGCCGCACCACCCCCCGCCAGCGAAACCCCTATCACTCCCATCATCATCGGCGACGGCCGCAAGACCATGGACTTCTCCCGCGCACTCTTCGACGCCGGAGTCATGGCCACCGGAATCGCCTTCCCAACCGTCCCCGAAGGCAAAGCCCGCATTCGCACCATCATGACCAGCGAGCACACCCGAGCCCAGATCAACCAGGCCCTCGAGACCATCACCACGGTCGCAAAAAGCACAGGAGTCCTCGAGGCCTAATCCCTTATCATTGAGTTACGTCCTCCCGCAAAACTGGCCCTATTTTCATCAAGGGCAAGTCTTTTCGAGACTATCCTTCACAGGATGCGTCTTATCAGCATGCCCTTTTGTTTTTTCCTCTACAGGCGAACTTGCCTGTTGCTTGGCATGGTTTTATGCACCTCCTCATTTGGAGCCACTCAGGACTCTTCGCTCACAGCAACTCGATACAACTCCCTCAACAAGCTCCTCAAACGAAACGGTTGCGGTCGTCCCCCTGCAACTGCCTGACTCTGATTTGCCCGACTCCCCCGGCGCTCTGCAAAACCCGCAGCCGGCCCAGACCCCTGCGCCGACAACCAATCAGCCCAGCGTTCAGCAGACCACCGACCCCTACGCCGTCAGCCCCAACGGCACCAAGCAGACCAAGCGCGTACTCGGCATTGTCCCCAACTTCAGCTCCGTCTCTGCCGATACGAAGCTGCCCCCTCAGACCCCTAAAGAGAAGCTTACCCTCGCTGCCAAAAACAGCTTTGACTATTCCTCCTTCATCATCGCAGGCATTGAAGCCGGCATCTCAATGAACGGAAATTCCTACCCCGGGTTTCACCAGGGCCTCAAAGGATACGGTCGATACTACTGGCATACCCTCGCCGACACTGCCGATGAAAACTTCTTCGTCGGTGGTATCGGCCCCGTCGCCTTCCATCAGGACAGCCGCTTCTACACCCTCGGCCACGGCGGCTTCCGCAAACGCACCTGGTACGCCGTAACCCGCGTCCTCGTCAGCCGCACCGACGACGGAAACAAAATGTTCAATTTCTCTGAGATCGTCGGCTCGGGCGCTGCAGCCGGCGTTAGTAGTCTCTACTATCCCTCGCACTATCGCACCTGGAACCAAGGTCGGGCAGAGGTGGCTCATCAGCGACCTCATCGACTGCTTCAACTTCTTCTGGAAAGAATACTGGCCAGACGTCAACAAGAGGGTCTTCCACACTCAATAAGGCGTTCCTAGGCGTCTCAATATCTCGGCTTTTTCTGGTTTCAGCACATTAACTCGATCGGCATCGTCGAGACCTGGATACTGCTTCGAAGTCCGATAGGAGAAAACCTTCGCATATCTATGGCTTTGCGCATCGAAATGGTACACATTCACAGTGTAAAAATGCTTTGCAAAATGGGCTTCTTCCTCCATCCAATTGAAATCTGCCGTCACTAGGATCGGAAAACTTGAAGCTTCCCGGATATTCCACAATGCCCTATCGCTTTGGTTCGTCAAACCCACAAACGGCAGCAGGTTAACAATTTTTCCGTCGCTCTCATACTGCAGAATGGCGAGGCTATCCAAAGTGCCGCTGCCGCCACCAGAAAACCGCGCCGAAAAGAAGACCAGTGATCCGCCTCCTGTCAGAGACAAGCGTTCCGACCGCGGATTAAGTCCATAGTGGTATACGACAGAGCTTGAAGAATAGCCCGCGTTGGAGGGCATCGAATAACAGTTATTTTCTGGCTTCAGAAGGCAAAGTTTTGCCCCTGAGATTGGCAGATTATCCGAATCCATCTTGCCTTGAATCAATCTGAAGCGGGGAAACTCTGTTGTGGGAGTCGAATCGATCTGCGCTCGTAGAAGCAAGATTGAAAATGAGGAGAAGGCAAGCCAAGCGAAATATTTCGTTCGATGTCGCATCTCATCCCCTATACACAACCCTGCCTTCGCTCAGCGTAAACACAACTCTACCCACCATCGCAGCCCCGTCAAAAGGCGTATTCCGCGACTTCGACCTCGTCTTTGCAACATCAAACTTCCCAATTCGCTGAAGGGTCAAACACCACGACATCCCCGAAGCTCCCAACCTTCAGCGTTCCACGCCCCTCCAACGAAATCACCGACGCAGGCTGAGCACTCATCAACGCAATCACCCGCGAAACGCTCATCCCAGAGCCTTGATGCAGCACTCGCAAAGCGAGCCCAAGCGCCGTCTCCAGTCCCGTAATCCCATTTGGAGCCCGCTCAAACTCCTGCTCCTTCTCAAACCGCGCATGCGGAGCATGGTCCGTCGCAATGCAGTCCACAGTGCCATCCATCAAACCGGCAATCATCGCCAGCTGATCCGCCTCCACGCGTAGCGGCGGATTCATCTTCGCATTGGTGTCGTAATCTCCAATCGCCTCTTCGGTCAACGCAAAGTGATGCGGAGCCACCTCGCACGTCACATGCAACCCCTCAGCCTTCGCGCTCCGAATCAACTCCATGGCCCGCGCCGTCGAGACATGCTGCACATGCAGATGCGGTCGGATCCCCTCGACACGAGCGATATCCCGCAGCAGTTCGATATCCCGCTCCACGATCCGAGCCTCTGCCTCCACCGTCATCCCGCGCAGCCCCAGCCGAAACGCCACGGTCCCCGCATTCATGCTGCATCCGCCCGCCAGCCGCGTATCCTCTGCGTGCTGCGACACCGGCACATCAATCCCCGCCGCCGCCACCAGCGCCGCGCGCATTACATCATCGTGCAGCACCGGCTTTCCGTCATCCGTAAACCCTACTGCTCCCCGCCTGCGCGAGCTCATGAAAGTCCGTAATCTCCTCGCCTCTACTCCCAAACGTAGCCGCAGGCATCGCCAGCAGCTTGATGCAAGCCCCGCGCGCCGCGTCCATCATCCACTCCAGCCCCGCCACCGAATCGTTCACCGGAGTCGTATTCGGCATCGCCACCACAGTCGTAAACCCACCGCCGCCGCAGCAGCAGTCCCCGTCCTAATCGACTCCTTGTGCGTCTGCCCGGCTCCCGCAGATGCACATGCACGTCCACCAGCCCTGGCGCGACCACCAGCCCTGCCGCGTCAATCACTTCCTTCGCCTTCACATCCTTCAATCCACCCGGCTTCTCCACCGCAGCGACCTTCCCATGCCGCAGCAGAACATCCCGTTCAGCATCCACCCCGCTCGCCGGATCCACCAGCCGTCCATTCAAAATCAATACGTCACTCATACCGTTACACTCTCAAACCGGCCCGCACCCAGCGCTCGCACCAGCAGAGCCGTCCTCACAGCCAACCCATGCCGCACCTGCTCCTCAATCGCCGAGTTCGGCCCATCCGCCACCTCATCCGTGATCTCCAGCCCCCGAATCATCGGCCCCGGATGCATCACCAGCGTCTTCGGAGCGCTCGCCTTCAGCCGCTCCCCATCCAACTGGTACCGCGAAACATAGTCCCCCAGGTCAATCTCCAACCCGGCCAGCCGCTCCCGCTGTATCCGCAGCATCATCGCCACCTGCGCCCCCCGCAGAGCCTTATCAAATCACGCTCGATCTCCACTCCCTCGCCCAACCCAAGCGCCTCCTCCGGCAACAACTCCTTCGGCCCGCACAGCACCACCCTCGCCCCCAGCTTTGGCAACAGCATCGCATTCGACCGCGCCACCCGGCTATGCAGAATATCTCCCGTAATCACCACCGTCACACCCGCCAGCGTCTTCGCATCGATCTTCGAATTGCCGCGTCCCGCATTCACCTCAGGCACTCGCGCCAGAATCGTCCGCAGATCCAGCAGCGCCTGCGAAGGATGCTCATGCATCCCATCCCCCGCATTCAACACCGGCAGCCCCGTCACCCGCGCCAGCAAAAACGGCGCTCCCGAATTCGGATGCCGCAGAATGATGCACTCCGCCCCAAGAGCCCGCAACGTCAGACCCGTATCCTTCAGGCTCTCACCCTTCTCAATCGAAGAAGACTTGTCGCTCACCAGCGTAGTCGTCGCACCCAGTTGCTTCGCCGCCAGCTCAAACGAAGTCCGCGTTCGCGTGCTCGACTCATAAAACAGCAGCGCAATCTTTCGCCCTGCGAGCATCCCCGCCCGCTCTGCACTAGCCATCCGCTCCAGACGGTCGGTCTCCGCAAGAATCGCAGCCACCTCAACCACTGATAGACCGGCCACCGTCAGCAACGACCCCGCCGCATACTCAGAGCTCTTCACCACGCTATGCACCGAGGATCTCATCCAGCCATCAATCCGTCAGCTCGACCAGCAGCACCTGCTCCTGCCCATCCACCTCATTCAGCTTCACCTCAATGATCTCGCGCTTCGAGGTAGGGATCGTCCGCCCCACAAACGTAGCCTCAATCGGCAGCTCGCGATGCCCTCGGTCAATCAGCACCAGCAGCCGCACGCTCTTCGGCCGCCCGTGATCAAACAGCGCATCCAGAGCCGCCCGTATCGTCCGCCCCGTATACAGCACATCGTCCATCAGGATGATGTCGCGCCCCGTCACATCAAAACCCAGCGCCCCTGGCGTCACCTTCGGTCGCGGCCCATCCGTCGTCAGGTCGTCGCGATAAAAGCTGATATCCAGCATCCCCGTATCCACCGGATGCTTCTCAATCTGCTCAATCAGCTTCGCCAGCCGCTGCGCAATCGGAACGCCCCGCCGCTTGATCCCCACCAGCCCGACATTCTTGCTGCCGTCGTGCTTTTCCACGATCTCATGCGCCAGCCGCACCAGCGTCCGTTCGATCTCCGAGGCCGACATCAGCCGGCCTTTTCCCGTAACTTAGGCTTCCGAACTTCCATAGTCTCACTCATAACGATTGCGCTTGATGATATCAGGACACTGGCACTGAAGAAAAACCCGGCCGCCGGAAGACCTTCCCGCAGAATTACGGCCGAACCTCCGTCAACTCAGATTCAGAAAGACAAGATCGGTTGGATATTCCTCCTCGAACGACAGCTCCTTATCCTTCGCACGAGCAGCGGTTAGCCGACGCAAACCGGCTACCGTTATGGCCAGAAGAGAACTACGACGGTGTAGCTTACTGGATGTTTCAATAAGCGACCTTCAAACCTGGCCCCTTCACTCACCAGCTGAAACAACAACACCAGCCCAACCCAGAAGGCGATGTGAATATTTGCCCTGCCCGGCAGGTAAGAGGTGGCGAAAGGAACCTTTTGGAAGGTGTAGACGCAGACTTCTACAAGCAGCGTCCCCAGCAGAAGAAGAATAATCAGGTGCCCAAGCACCGGTATCCAGGGAAAGATCGCAAAGAACAGCCCGGCAACGACGAGCCAGACGGGTGCCACGCCTAACGCAAGCCATGCAAAACGAGCTGCTTCATGGTATTCACTGGATGGCCGCACCTGGGTCACACGAAGAATCCAATTTGCAGCAAGCGAAATCGGAATCGCCGCCACAACGCGCAGCCCCAGAATGACAAAGACCATGATCAGTATGCTCGCGATCAAAAAAGCAATGCTGATTTCCCCCGGCAAACGTCCGCGGCCCCCAAAAAACGTCACATAACCCACGACAATCGCAAGTCCAATGCCGCAGTAGAAGCTGAGGATCATGCGATGCTGGCGGCTTCGAAGCAGCGTGTACAGGCAGAAGACAGTGATAGCGCCCTTCGGTGAGTTGCCGAAGTTTGGGGACCATCGCCACCTCCGTCCAGGCAGAATCTCCGGCTGCTCGACAATCTTCGGCATCATCCGAAAATACGAAAGCAGCAGCACCATTCCAGCGCCGACGACAGATATCGCCAATGCGATCCAGGCCCGTTTCGCGAGCGGAACCAGCGCCGGATGCATCGATCCATTCAATTGTTGAAATAACGCCAGAAACCAATACGACGGCAGCCACGCGAGTAACCGCTGATTTTGTGGCGCAGTCAAAGCTGCCGGGGATTCCAGATGCGGCTCGAGAAAATACAAACTAAGCAAACCACAGGAAAACCCCGCCTGCAGAAATGCGGATAAGCGCAAAAAGTACTGCCTTGGCAACAGATTGGCAGCCACTCCCTGCACCGTCAGCACAGCGCAAACGATAAATACCCCAGCGGCACATACCGTAATCCAGTAAGCCGGCCACACTCGCAACAGACCCAGTACCCCTCCCTTGCCGGACGTAAACAGAAGCGGCCAGACAAGCCCCGAAAAGATGTTCAGCCCAAGGATCGCCAGGCCAGGCACAGCGAACAACGCTGAAATCTTCGCCAGAAATAACGTACCCGCCCGCACCGGCAACGGTCCCAGCACCAGAATGTCACGCCTGTCCGGAAACCCTGAATCCCAGTTCAGCACCGAGAGCAACCCAATCACAGTGAACGTTGTCGCAATGAAGAAATGCTCTGCCGTCCAGCTATAATCCGCTGCCAGGCGACCGCGTCCCGTCAAATACAAAAGCCCAGGTAGAGAAAACAGCAAACTGACACTGGAGAACATTGCCGCAAACTGACCAAGCAACTGCGCCGAATCACTATTCGCCGGCATCAGCTCCAGATCGACCACGCGCAGCAGAAACACGCGGTACATCACGCGAAACTGCCATCTCTCCATCGTCAATCGCTTATGCATGGATCAGGTCCGCAATCTCCCGGGAGATCGAGTCCGAATCCTGCTCAACCGCAAGCTGAGAAAAAATCTCCTCCAGAGTCGGCACAGCCATCAACACCCTCAGCCGCTCGATCGAATCATCCGCCACGATCTTGCCCCGATGCAGGATGACGATGTGAGAGCAGATCCGCTCCACCGTCTCAAGCTCATGCGAGCTGAACAGCACCACCTTCCCCCGCGCCGCCAGCTCTTTGATCAGACTACGCAGTATCAACGAAGACCCCACATCAAGTCCGGAAAATGGTTCATCCAGAAGAACCAGATCGGGGTTGTGCATCAGCGCCGCAGACAGCAGAATCTTCTGCCGCATCCCCTTCGAATACGACGAGAGCGAAACATCCCGATCCCCATGAAGACCAAACAGCCGAAGAAGCCCGTCAATACGCTCCGACGCCGATCTCCGGTCCATGGCGCGCAGCTGAGCAACCATCACCAGATACTCCAGGCCGCTCAAATGCGTATACAGATGCGGCTCTTCGGGCACATACCCCATGCGCTGCCGAAAGGCCATCAGGTCGTCACCAACCGGCCGCCCGTCAAACAGGATCTCCCCCGAGCTTGGGTTGATCAAGCCGGTGATCATCTTCATCGTGGTCGATTTGCCGGAACCATTCGCGCCAAGATAGCCGGTGATTTCACCCGCGCTGGCGGTAAAGCTCACGTCCTCTACAGCGGGAATGCCGGAATAGAGCTTATGCACATTACGGAGCTGGAGCATGAACCACCTCCACCCCTATGTAGCAATCTACTCAATGCTTGTCAAGTAGCCTGCTCCACAGAAAGCAGAGCCATCTCGATGCACACGTCAAAGCCACTCCGTGAAACCAGCACTAAACCGAAACACCCCGCCGCATCCGCATCAATCCACCCAGTGCCCCACCCACCGTCGACAGCACCAGCAGAAATCCCGACACCATGCTCAGGCCACCCAGCATCACGCCTGCCCGAAACTCCGGCGTATTCATAAATCGCACCACCTCCGGCGGCTGCGGGGACATCGTCGCCGCCTTATCCATCTGTTCATGCAGCATCTGCGTCATCTGCGCATCAAAACCCGCCATGTTGTGCAGCCCATACCGCGCCACCACCCCGCCAATGGCCATCGCTACGCCCAGAAAGGCCACCAGCACCAGCCCCACCACCACTCCGATCCTCGCCCCCACGCCGGCATCCATCCACGCCAGCGGACGCCGTCGCTGATACAACGCCAGCGTAATCATCGACCCGCTGATCGTCCACAGCACACTCAGCAGCGACAACACCTGCACCCGTTCCGACACCACCGTCAGCACCGCGGCCACTACCGCCACCAGTGCTGCGCACCGTATCGCCGTCTTCCACTCCACTATCTCCGGCCGCGGAGGAGGCGTCGTGCCTGTCGTATCCACCCCAGCCTCGCTTACCAGCTCCTCGTGGTCCTGCAGATAAATCTGCGGCGCACCGCAATGCGGGCAGAACGGCGAGATACCCTCACCCGCCGGCAGCTCACCGCCGCAACTATGACAAAATCTATGCATACTTTGAAGCTATCCCACCCCGCTGGGTGCGGCAAGCTCCCACCTCACTGCGTCTGCTTGCCGTCATTATCGCCAAACGACAAGTGCCCCGGCAGATCCAGCGCAACCAGCCCAAACTTCGTCCCGTTGCCCTCCGGATCAATCGCAACAATATGCTGATGCTGCTTCGACCCCGCCTTCAGCTCCATCTTGCCCGAGATATCGTCGTTCACCGAGATATGGTTTTCCTTGTCGTTGTCGCACGTCAGCCCCTCCGTCGTGCGCACCGGCGAACCTACCGGTTTGTTGTTCTGGCACTGAATCACATCGCCATACCTGCCCAACGCCTTGCGATAAAACGCCGACACCTGATCCAGGCTGTCCTCCGTTCGGTAGCCTGCCGCCTTCACCCGCAGTTGGAAGTTTCCGAAGCTCATATTCACATCCGCAGCCCCGCTGTCCTTATCTTTCTTCACCAGTGCCGCGCCCGGATACACCGGCAAACCCAGCCCCTCCACCGCGTCGTCGTTCGTCTTCACCGTCATCCCGCCGAACGGCGTCGCAATCTTCACATTGTCGTTTCCGTTCTTCTTGTCCGACTCGATCCGGCACCCGCTCATCAGCGCCGTAGCCATCACCGCCACCACCACCGCAACCATTTCTTTGACACGCATCTCCAGCCTCCGCATCTTCTGAAAACAATACGCCGTTTTCCCTCCGACGGTTCCATCGCACCCGTTTCCGCATCTTACTCGACCACAAAAAATTCAATCCAACCCCGGATTCACTGGCCTATACTTTAGTCACGCTGGCATCAGCCGGCCACGCGGCACAGGAGCCAGGCATGGCGCAGCATCAGCCAATCCGCAAGGCCACTCCCCCATCCGGGTCCGACATCCCGGACAAGCTCTACTTCCGCATCGGCGAAGTTGCTAAACTCTGCGACGTCGCAGCTTACGTTCTGCGTTTCTGGGAGAGCGAGTTCCCCCAGCTCAAGCCACACAAAGGCGGCACCGGCCAGCGTCTCTATCGCCGCCGCGACGTCGAGATGGCCCTCCGCATCAAGACCCTCCTCTACGACGAGGGCTACACCATCCCCGGCGCCCGCCAGGTCTTCAAATCCGAGCTCAAACAAAAAGAGCCGCTCCTGGCACTCACTATCGACAACGCTCCCTCAAGCATCGATCCCCGCCAGCTCCGCAAGCTCCAGAAGGATCTCCGCGACCTCCAGGCTATTCTCTCCAAACCCGCCGCCCGAACTGCCGTTCACCCAATCCGGGCACCACGCACCCAGACGGCTCCCCGCCGTACCGCGGAAAAGCTCTTCGACCTCCCACTGCTCCCGGAGAACAATCCACACTAAACATGAAACTCAAGAGCGATTTCGAACCCTCACGCACCCGCAAAGAAAGACCCCACACCGCGCACAAAACGCCGTACCTCGGCCTCGACCCCTACAACGGCGTTCCCATCCAATGTCAGTTCTGCTCCGGCCAGGACTTCCGCCGTTCCACCCTCCGCGCCGAAGACTTCGGCGAAATCCTCTTCATGCGCTATCCCGTTCGCTGCCTCCGCTGCGGCCAGCGTCAGATGGTCAGCTACACCGTAGCCAGCCTCGCCGTCTCCTCCAGCGTCAAGCCCCGCCGCCGCCATCGCCCTGTCGACCCCTCCAAGCGATGGATCGACTTCACCAAACACCCCGACGCCCCCAACCCCCTGCTCCCAACGTCAGAAGAAGAAGAATTCCACTCCCGGCCATAGACTCGCCGGCCCCATATTCCTCACGCGCACCACCTACTTCGTCAGCCCCGGCGGAGCCTTCGTGTCATGCGGATAATTCAGCCGCAGATCATACGTCGACCCCGCCCCCGTTATCTTGATCGGAATCTCCATCCCCGCCCCATTCTTCTTCAGCAGCCCATCGAACGGCTTCACCAGCAGACTCTTCCACCCCGTCGTCATCTGTGAAGCCGTAGCATCCGTCCTTACCTTCCCCTGAAACTCGAATGTGCTCTCCACCAGTTGCACCTGCCCATCCATCGACACCTGCGCCCCCGGCATCGCAAACTTCAGATCGCTCACATCCAGCACAGCATTCGCCTGCGAAAACTTCCCCGACATCGACGACCCCACCACCTCCGCGTCCTGCGCGTTCGCCAGATGCGGCTTGCCCTTCGCCCGCTCGCTCATCGAATCCAGCTGCTGCTGCATCTTCGCGTTATTTAAAAACGCATCGCGAATCGAAAACGTCCCCTCCAGTCGCATCTTCCGCGAGACACTCACCGGCCCCGGCGGAATCTCAAGATGTGTCTTCGTCGCCAGCGCCCCGCGCAGCAGCGTCGGATTCGCCTTCGTCGACAACGCCAGCATATCCTCGATCCGTCCCTTCTCCATCACCACATGCAGATCCACCACATGCCCCTTCACCGCCGTCGTCGACCGCGTAATCGCACCCGAAGCCGTCACATCCGACCGCCCCACTCGCGCCCTCACCTCATCGATATGCGTATCCCCCGTCATCCCATCCACCACCGCCTTGAACTCGGCATGCATCGGCAGCGCATGGTCGCTGATATCCAGCCGAAACGCCGGCACCTCCGCTGACCCCTCCACCGCGATCTGCCCCAGAGTCCCATTAAACTGCCCCGTCGACGACAGCATCCCCGCAATCCCATGGAACGAGCTCAAATCCGCATGAGTAAACTCATAGCTCCCATCCAGCGGCGTCTCCCGCGGCTCCTCGTTCTTCCATGGCCCGAAGTGCCCCGTTGAATGAATATCCCCCTCAGGCTTCGGATTCCGCAGCGTAGCCTCATAATTGAACGGCTTGGTCAGTCCCACATCCTTCAGCACCACCCGGCTGATGACGAACTCCAGCGGCTCCCTCTTCGGATCGCTCGTCTCAATCACCACCTTCGCATCCGTGCATTCAATCGTGTCCACCGCCAGTCCAATCGCCGGCTGCCGTTCTTTCTTCGAGTCCTCAGCCTCCCCGCGCTCCTGCTTCGGTGGAATCCTTACCTCCACTCCCCGTACCTTCACAGAAACCACCCGAGTCGTCGGCCGCAGCAGCTCCCTCCACCCCGTCAGAAACTCAAAATGCTCCACCGACAGCATCGGCGGAGCGCCCCGCTGCGCATCCGGCCGTGCAGGCCCCGCCAGGTAAAGAATCCGCAGCCCGCCCCCTGTCACCAGAATCCCTTTCGACATGGAAATATCCAGCCGGTCCAGCTCCACCGGCGAATGAAACCGCGCCGACAACGTCTCCACCACCTTCTGCCGCAACCGAGGCTGCAACTGCCGCAACCCCCACTCCACTACACCCACCCCCACAATCACCAAAACCAAAAACACGGATCCGGCCCACACTAACCACCGCCGTCGCCGCTGCCCCACCGCCTCTAAACCCGTAACACTCAAATCGACGCCCCTTTTTGGTTGTCATTCCGCAGCGCAGCGGAGGAACCTGCTGTTGCAGGTGTCTGTTCCTAATCCGCCTTATCCGCACAAATCTGCGGTCGCCCTTCCAGGTAAGACGCGCCCAACCCGCCAAAACGCCCACCTGGGGCCCCAAATCCCTTTTGCTAAGCTCCCGCACCGCAGAATCCATGAAACAGGGGCAACCCAGTCCACAAAACCCGGGTTGCCCGTCGTCTTTCCAGCCCCCAGTCCCTACTTGCCGACCCCATCCCCCACCAGGTGCGTAGCATGCGTCATTGCCGCGCCCGCTCGCAAAGCCGCAGCCACCAGCGCCGTCTCCGCAATCTCCTCCGGAGTAGCCCCAGCCTTCACCGCATTCCCCCGATGAATCTCCAGACAATAAGGACACTGCGTCGTCAGCGCCACGCCCAGCGCAATCAGCTCCTTATACTTCTTCGGCACCACCCCATCCGCCATCGCCGCCTTATCGAACGCCCAGAAAGCATCCATCGCCGCCGGAGCCCCTTCGCCCAGCGTCTTCAACTTCTTCAAATTAGCCATGTCATACATGAATGTCGTTCTCCTTTATCTCGGATATAAGTGGCGACAAACCCTGCGTCCACAAGCATCCAGTCTCCACAACCATCCACCGCTTGTCGACGTCCGACCGCATTTTTCTTACAATCTCTTCAACCCCAGACATCTCCACCCGCGGCCCCACAATCCCAACACCTCAGGTAAACCCATGACCGCTCTCGAATCCTTCCCGCGCATCACGCCCTTCCTCTGGTTCGACGCGAACGCCGAAGAGGCCGTCGATTTCTATCTCTCCGTCTTCAAAAACTCACGCAAGCTCGGCACCGTCAGCTACCCTCCCGGCCACCCCAACCCACCCGCCAAAGTCCTCACCATCGCCTTCGAGCTCGAAGGCCAGAAGTTCACCGCACTCAACGGCGGCCCCGCCTTCCAGTTCACAGAGGCCATCTCCTTCGTAGTCCGCTGCGACACCCAGCAGGAGGTCGACGACTACTGGGCAAAACTCACCGAAGGCGGCAAAGAGGTCCAGTGCGGCTGGCTCAAAGACAAGTTCGGCCTCGCCTGGCAGATCGTCCCCGGCCGCCTTCCCGAGTTCGTCAAGAACCCCAAAGCCATGCAGGCCATGATGCAGATGAAAAAAATCGACATCGCCGAGCTGGAACGCGCCGCAAAATCCTAAGCAACAATCCTGACACGGCACCCCAAGACAGACCGCCAAAAAACAGCCGCCCCACTGATAAAGTGCAGCTATGGCAGCCGGACACCCCGCCGTGCTCATCTACAAATCGCAAGGCGACAAAGCACCGGAGCTCGTCGAACTGGAAGTCCGCGACGACGGCCCGACAACTCTAGCCCACACAATCCCGAAACATCGCTCCGCGATCCAACTTCGCGGCCAGGAGGACTCGCCGCACTACTGCTTTGAACCGGGAAACTCCTCAACATGCATCTCGCCTTTGCGACCGAAGTAAATAACCTTTCGACCCGTCAGGTAAGCCCAATACGCAATCACTCCCGCATTCGTGGCACGTCTCACAAACTCGGGATACCGGATCGTATCCGCTTGCGCGCCGCGAATCGCCGCAACAATTCCATCCTTCGAAAACTCCTCGGCAACTGCATCCACCCGCAGTGTCATTCCTTCCGTATGCGTCTCGCCGGTCGTCGCATAGAACGTCTCCTTACCGACGGCGAAGTCGACAAAGTATGACTCCACGCCAACCTCGACAAGCCTGCGCACCACCTCCGGAAAGATCATCTCTCCCGCCTGCGTCTCCGTCATCACTTCGTGCATCACCTCTGTGTTCATGACTCTCTCCTTTCACTCCGTTGGAAGTTTCTGCAGACCGTGCGCCTGCACAAGCTTTTTCAATGTGCCAACCAGAACCCTGCGCTCCTCCGCTGAAAGCGGCGAGAAAAATTCCTCGTCATTTTCATCCGCAATCGCGGCCAGCGCCGGAACAAGTCGCCGGCCTGCCGGCGTAAGCGCGATGTCCTGAAATCTGCGGTCATCGCTGCGTTCCTGCCGCGTCACCAACTCCTTGGCCAACAGCCGGTCAACCAGTTTGGACGCAGCTCCTCGAGTCATGCCCATCCGGTCGGCAAGCACACTCGGCGACATCTCTCCTACCCCATACAGAAGCCGCAGCACAACCCATTCCGCAGCGGTAACCCCGCTATCAAGCAGCTTCCGTGCAAAGGCATGCGACACATGGTTCGACACAAAACGCAGCCAAAACCCTGTGTGGCTTTCCAGCCCGCTAACCTTCGCCCCGGATGACGCAGCCTTCTTCATGGAAAAAGACTACTAGGATACAGTTTCCATGTCAACCATTTCGACAATCATAATCGGATCACCGGCAAATCGCAGAAATCCACGCCATTCCCAAAAAATCCGCAGTCCCCCGCCAGATGAGAAAATAGAGTAATGCTCCAGCTCTCCGCCGCCGGCAAACGCTTCGGCCAAAAACTCCTCTTCGAAGACGCCAACTGGCTCATCACGCCCGACGAGCGCACCGGCCTCGTCGGCGGCAACGGCACCGGCAAATCTACCCTCCTCAAAATCCTCGCCGGCATCGAAACCCTCGACTACGGCCAGCTCACCCGTGTCAAGGGAATGACCCTCGGCTATCTTCCGCAGGACGGCCTCGCCCTCCGCGGCCGCACCGTCTTCGCCGAGTGCCTCTCCGTCTTCGACCACCTCCACGCCCTCGAGCGCGAAGCCGAAGACCTCACCCACACTCTCTCCACAGTCGATCCCAAATCCAAAGAGTACGCCGCAGCCGCCGAGCGCTACTCCGACATCGCCGACCAGCTCCACGTCCACGACATCTATACCCTCGACGCACAAGTCGGAGCCGTCCTCGGCGGCCTCGGCTTCTCCAAAGAAGACTGGGAACGCCGCACCGAAGAGTTCTCCGGCGGATGGCAGATGCGCATCGCACTCGCAAAACTCCTCCTCCAAAAACCCAGCCTCCTGCTACTGGACGAGCCTACCAACCACCTCGACCTCGAGTCCCGCAACTGGCTGGAAAACTATCTCCACGACTACCCCAACGCCTACAATCCCTCATCTCGCACGACCGCTACTTCCTCGACGTCACCGTCAACAAGACCATCGAGCTCTGGAACAAGCGCATGCACGTCTACCACGGCAACTACGAAAAGTACGTAGCCCAAAAAGAAGAGCGGCGCACCCAGTTGATGAACGCCTACAAAAACCAGCGAGACCGCATCGACGCCCTCGAAGCCTTCATCAACCGCTTCCGCTACCAGGCGACAAAGGCCAAACAAGTCCAGTCCCGCATCAAGGAGCTGAAAAAAATCGAGCGCATCGAAGTCCCCGAAGAAGAAGCCACCATCCACTTCTCCATCCCGCAGCCACCCGCCTCAGGCCGCACGGTCCTCGAAGTCAACGATCTCAAAAAGGTCTACCCCATGCCCCCTGTCGATGGGAAACCCGCCGGCGAAAAACTCGTCTTCGAAGGCCTCAGCTTCACCATCGAGCGTGGCGACCGCATCGCCCTCGTCGGAGCCAACGGCGCAGGCAAATCAACCCTCATCCGTCTCCTCAGCCATCAGGAAGAGCCCACCTCCGGCACCATCCGCGAAGGCCACAACGTCCTTACCGACTTCTTCGCGCAAGACCAGTACAAAGTCCTCGACCCCAACGCCGTCATGCTCGACGACATCGCCGGAGCCAGCCCCAAAGTCCCCGTAGTCGAGCTCCGCTCGCTCCTCGGCTGCTTCATGTTCTCCGGCGACGACGTCTTCAAGAAACTAGGCGTCCTCTCCGGCGGCGAGCGCAACCGCTACGCCATGGCCAAGATGCTCGTCTCCCCAAGCAACTTCCTCCTCCTCGACGAGCCCACCAACCACCTCGACCTCCGCGCCAAAGACGTCCTCCTCGACGCCATTCGCAACTTCACTGGCACCGTCCTCTTCGTCTCGCACGACCGCTACTTCATCGACGGCCTCGCCACCCGCGTCTTCGAGGTAGAAGACCGCCGCCTGCACATCTACCCCGGCAACTACGAAGACTACCTCTGGCGCAAGCAAGGCGGCCCCGAAAAAGTAACCGAACAGATTACAAACTCCCTGACAGCAAATTCGACGCCACGCGTGGAAGTTGCCATTTCGACCGAAGCTCCTCACAACGTGAGCAGCGAAGTGGAGAAACCCGCTTCTCCATCCGCCATCCCTGTCAAGCGCCTCAACCCCATCAAACTCAAACAACTCGAAGATCGTCTCCATCACGCCGAAGCCGAAATCCCCCGCCTGGAATCCGCCATAGCCGCCGTCGAAGCTCGCTTAGGCAGCTTCACCTCCGCCGACCAATCCCAAAAAGACGCCGCCGAGCTAGACCATCTCCGAGCCCAGCGCACCATCCTCCTCGCCGAGTGGGAAGAACTCTCCTTGACCCTCGAGGAACAACAACTCGCCTGACATTCCTCTTTCCTCGGTCCCCCAAAAGCGTCATCCACCCGGGAGGAGAATACCGCTCTGCCGATGGCCGCAGCGAAGCCCGAAGGAAGCGACTGAATCTTTGCCGTTGTCTCTTCCCGCAAGCACACCTTTCGCGAGAACCCGCATCACACCCTACCAGCACGCGATCAAACAAAGAGGTGTCGCAAATGAGCGTATCCACCATGGAAGAACTCTTCATCGACGAGTTGAAAGACATCTACTCGCCGAAAAACAGATCACCAAATCCCTCCCCAAAATGGCCAAAGCCGCCACATCCCCCGATCTCCGCGACGCCTTCGAATCCCACCTCGAAGAGACTAAGGGCCACGTCGAGCGCCTCGAAAAAGCCTTTGAAATCCTCGGCAAACCAGCACGCGGCAAGATGTGCCACGGTATGGAAGGCGTCCTCGAAGAAGGTGCCGAAGTCCTCGAAGACACGGAAAAGGGGGGCGTTCGCGACGCCGCTCTCATCTCCGCCGCCCAGCGCGTCGAGCATTACGAGATCGCCGCCTACGGCTGCGTCCACGAGTACGCCACCCTCCTCGGCCAGAAAGAAATCGCAAAGCTCCTTGAACAAACCCTCAACGAAGAAAAAGCCGCGGACGAAAAGCTAGGCACCGTAGCCAAATCCGTCAACTCCCAGGCTCTCCAGGCCGCCTGAAATCTGGGCAACGGAAACCCACATCCCGGCCCGGACGTGGGTTTCCATTTGCCACCAGCCATCATCTTTCATGGATTTCATGAAAGCTGTCCCAGGCTCAATGCTTCAGCAACTCCGGAATCGACTCCGCAGCCGGAAACACCGTAGACTGCGTAGTCTCCCGCCACTTCGCAGCTTCCTTCGCCCGTGCGTTTTCAACATTCTGCACGCGCTTCTCCGCATCGACCCCAAGGATCAACCGCAAAGGCACCTCATCGCTATTCGCCAGCCGCACAATCACATCAGCGATCCTGCGCGGATCACCCTCCGAACGCCCACGAACACTCCGCAGCAGCTCCATGATCTGCCCAACTGAAGCCTCATACTCCGGCAGCAGCTTCGGAGCCTTCTCCCCGGCACGCTGCGCCCAGTTCGTCCGAATCCCGCCCGGCTCCAGCGTACAAACCTTCACCCCAAACGGAGCGACCTCCATCGCCAGCGCATCGCTGAACCCGCCAACAGCCCACTTCGCCGCGTGATAAGGCGTATTTCCCGCAATCGCCATACGGCCCCCAACCGAAGACACCTGAAAGATATACCCGCTCTTCTGCTTCCGCATCACCGGCACCGCAGCCCGAGTCGTAAACACTACGCCGTAAAAGCAAGTATCCACAACCGCCTTGAAGTCCTCAGCGCTCATCTGCTCAAACGGCGCAAACTGCCCATACCCGGCATTGTTCACCAGCACATCCAGCCTCCCGAACGTATCCAGCGCCGCTTGCACCGCAGCCTTCGCCGCAGTCTCATCACGAACCTCCAGCGTCACCGGCTTGATCCGCTCCCCATACTGCGCCACCAGTGGAGCCAGCTCCTCTACCCGCCGGGCCCCGGCCACCACACTGTCGCCCGCAGCCAGCGCCGCCTCCGCAATACTCCGTCCCAGACCATTCCCGCTTCCAGTAATTAACCAGACCTTAGCCATTCAAAAATCCTCCTTGGTATCGGATGTAAAAATGACTGACTAGTTGCTCATTTTTAAGAAAATCTTTTACCGGACCGCCCGCCAGAAGACCCTAAACGCTCGCTCAACAATCTCTTCCCGCCGACGCGGCTGCTTCGCTACAAGATCCATCGTCGCCTCCTGCATCGCAGCCATCAAACTCGAAGCAAACGCCTCTGGCATCTCCCGCAGCCCGCCGAGCCTCGCTACCTCCCTCAGCGTCCCTTCAATCGTGCTTCGCTCCACCTCGGTCCTCTTCCGCGTCTCCGCTGTAATCACGTCCGACACATTCAACTGTGCCGAAACCTTACGCTTCTCCGGAAACTCAATCGCCCAGGCCAGATAGCTCGACCACACATGCCGAGCCCGCCGCTCCAGACTAGCCTTATGCGGAAACCCAACATTGATCCGCGCATACACTTCCACCTTCAGCTCCAGATAAAGCTCATTCAGCAGCTCTTCCTTCGTCGCAAAGTAGGTAAACAGTGTCCCCGCCGCAACCCCGGCCCGCCCCGCAATGCTGGCCGTCGACGCCCCCAGCCCAACCTCGGCGATCTCACGCACCGCCGCCTCAAGAATTGCCCCACGCTTCTCCGGACTCTTAACCCGTGCCATGCTCTAAAACGAGACTACAGGCTTTTTGCCTCACCATTCGCACCCAAACGCAGCCAAAGAGGGAGGAAATCTGCTCCTGCCTTGGCCCTCGCTTCCAGGAACCAAAGGCTTCATACGGCTCTGCAAAGTCCACGCCAAAATTATTTGGCGCGTTTTCAGCCCGGAAATCGCATGTCAAGTCCCAAAACCATCTAACCCATTTTCTACCAACGATATCCGAGTGGCATTTTAGTTAGGTCCAACCCGCTATACTGGATATAGAGATCGAAAACAAGCAAGCCCCGGCCACAAGCCGGGGCTAACCCATTTAGAAACAATATTTTGGGGCTTAACCCATTTGTTATGACTATTTTGCGACCAACCATTACCAATCAATAATTTGCGCGCTACATAGGGGGAGGGAGTACCCCCCGATTTTTCCAATACGCCGGCCGCACACGTATGCCACCTTAACGCCATGACAAATCAAGCCAAAGCCTGCCGCTCCACCATCGTCCCGAGCCTTCGCTACCGCGATGCCCTCGCTGCCATCGACTGGCTTATGCGCGCCTTCGGCTTCGAGAAGCAAGCCGTCTACCTCGGCCCCGACAACACCACTGTCATGCATGCCCAGCTCACCTTCGGCAACGGCATGGTCATGCTCGGCTCCGTCGATAACGGTGGCGAAGCCGCCAGGTTCATGGTTCAGCCGACGAGATCGGCCTCCGCGAGACCCAGGGCATCTGCCTCATCGTCTCCAACGCCGACGCCGTCTACGCCACCGCAGGAGGCCGCCGGCGCCACCATGGCGCTCGACATCCGCGACATGGATTACGGCGGCCGGGCCTTCACCTGCCGCGACCTCGAAGGCCATCTCTGGAGCATCGGCACCTACGACCCCTGGGACACCTCAGCCCAGAAATAAACCGGCTCGCTGCGTCACGACCCGCGTGCCGTGATATTTTTTCCCAATGGAGCTAAATCCGTACGCCAGCTTCCTCGGCAGTCAGGATCCCCTCTCTGTCCTCAATGCCACCTCCAGCCGTCTCCGCAACCTGACAGCTTCGCTCACCAACGCCGACATCAACGCACGCCCTTCCCCCCGCAAATGGAGCATCCGCGAGATCACCGCCCACCTCGCCGACTGCGAGCTCGTCTTCTCCTTCCGCCTCCGCCAGACCCTCGCCCCTTCGCTCAGCCAGCCCCACCACATCATCCAGCCCTTCGATCAGGACTCCTGGGCCAAGCGCTACCAGGCCTACACCTTCGAGCCCGCGTTCGCCCTCTTCCAGTCCGCGCGCAACTGGAATCTCCTCTACTTCACCACCGTCTCCAAGGACGACCGCAGCCGCCGCACCACCCACCCCGAGCGCGGCACCATGAACTTCTGGACCATCGTCGAAACCATGGCCGGCCACGACATCAACCACCTCCAGCAGATCGAGCGCCTGGCCTCCGCCCCAAAAAGCTAGCACCACAGTTTTTTGCAGTCTCCGAAATCCGCCTTATCGGTGCAATCGGTGTGCATCCGTGTAAGCAGTCCATCCGCAAAAAAATCCGCGGTCGACTAAAGCCCCAAAGCCTCATTCACATCCCGCACCAGGTTCCGCAGATAGCTTCGCTTATTCAGCAACCCCACCATCGCATCTCTCGCGCGAGCCTTCGCCGCCTCATCCCCAACATCCACCGCCAAATCCCACCCAGTCCACAACCCCTCAAGCTCCGCCTGCGTCTCCACCATCTTCGCGTCAAACGCATCCTTCGCAGTCATCAGGTCTCGCCGCAGCCCAGGCTCATCCTCGCCCATAGCCTTCGCGGCACGCATCTCCTGCAACTGCATATTCAGCTCAAACACCTCCTCCAGCAGCTCCGGAGGAACCACCTGCTTCTTCTCCACTCCGGAAGCCCGCGCCGCATCGGTAGCCGCCTTCGACTGCTCCTCCAGCTCCACACCCTCGATCTTCAGCAGATACTGAGTCCGCAGAATCGGGTCCTTCAGCGTCCGGTAAGCATCGTTCAGCAGCGACGCCTCCGCCAGCGCAGCCTCCTGCTCCTCCGTCGGCCTCCCTGCAAACCGGTCCGGATGCAGCCGCCGGCTCATCGTGTAAAACTGCTTCTCCAACGCCGCCACATCCAGCGTCAGCTTCCGTGGCAACCCAAAAAATCAAAATAGTTCATCGAACCTATTGTAGGGCCGCTAGAAAGGCCCATGCGTCTTCACATTCGCAATCACAGCCTCCAGCGGCTCTGTCTGCTTCCAATACGCCGCCAGAATACAGGTCTTATCCGTGTCGCACTTATTCCTCACCGCCGGAAACGCCCGCTGCGAATCATCCAGGTCGCCACGCACGCCCATCCCCACAAACTGCGTCGCAATCTCGTAATAAGCCGTCATCCGCGCATCCGCCTGCAACAAAGCCGGGGTCGCACAGATCGTCTGTTCCGTAGGATTCGTCACCTTCGTGCAATCAATCGGCGAGGCCGCTTGCGCCGTCCCACTCAAACAAGCCACTCCAAGAACCACAATCAGAGAAACTCGCATCTGCTCAACCACCTTCTATGAAATTAGAAAGTAGTCTACGCCGAAAAGCTTGACCCACACCCACAGCTCTTCGTCGAATTAGGATTAATAAAGTTAAATCCCTGCCGCATCAAGGTCTCTTCAAAATCCAGCACCATCCCCGCCAGATACAGAAAACTCTTCGGGTCGACAAACAACCGAATCGCCTTCCACCCGAAGGATCGCCCACCGTCTCCAGCCCTTCGCCAAACACAAAAACACGATCCCGATCCCGCGGCTGCGAATCAAACCGGATGTTGTAACTCAGCCCCGAGCACCCACCGCCCTGAATCCCCACACGCAAACCACCCTGCTCCGGCGAAACACCTTCCTTCGCCATCGCCACACGGATCCGCTTCAACGCATTCTTCGTAATCTCGATAGCGGCCTTAGCCCGCGACTGCTGCCCTTCCGCGGTCAGCAGAATCATCCCGGCAAGTGGATCCTTCTTCTCACCAGGAACAGCCGCATGGGCCGCATCCCTCTCCGCCGCGCTTTGTAAAGTCACCATCGCCATCATTCACTCCCACAACAAAACGACCACGGACCGGCTAGGATCCCACGGACAAATACAGGCCGTTTATCCATCCGTGCGAATCCCGCACTTATCCGTGGTCGACTATCGTCGGACTAGTGAGCAGCCGAAGCAACCGCCGAGGTCTCGGCCACATTGTTCTTCTTCTTCCAGTCACCAATCGCCGCACGGATCGCATCTTCCGCGAGCACCGAGCAGTGAATCTTCACCGGAGGAAGCGCTAACTCCTTCACAATGTCCGTATTCGTGATCGCCAAAGCCTCGTCGATCGTCTTGCCCTTCACCCACTCTGTCGCGAGCGAGCTCGAAGCAATCGCCGAACCGCAGCCGAAGGTCTTGAACTTGGCATCCTCGATCACGTTCGTCTCAGGATTCACACGAATCTGAAGACGCATCACGTCGCCGCACTCCGGCGCACCAACCAGGCCGGTTCCGACCTCGGCCGCACCCTTGTCCAGCGTACCTACGTTCCGGGGATTGTTGTAATGATCTACGACTTTATCGCTATATGCCATGTGTGTTTCCTCGCATAGTTAGATGATACTCCGTGTTGACGAGATGCGGGAAGAGGGACTCTGTTTGGACAAGAAGTCCAAATTCCTGTGCCTTCAGAGCCAGACAATTCGCCGCCGTTTCGCCATTTGACACCGCTGGGCAGGTGATGTCCTCACTCCTGCTGCCCTGGATGGCCCCCGCCCTCTGCGGAATCAACAAAATGCACCCAATCATGAACACCGCAATCACCCCAGTCGAAACGAATCGGCTCAGATTCAATCCGCCATCCGCGTGAGACTTCGTCAACAGGTCACCCAGGGTTGCGCCTAACGGCCGCGTAAGGATGAACGCCGTCCAGAACAATAGCGTCCGACTTATATTGGTAAAGAAATACAACCCTGCAACGACCGCGATCAGTCCCATAAAGAGAAAGACGCCTCCGCCAAACCCCGTACCCTCCGATGTCCAGTCTCCCAAAGCTGTTCCCAAGGTGTTCGAAAACAGAATCGTCACCCAATAGAAGATCTCCGCCTTGGCTGTCGTAATGTTGTTTACCGAAACCGTACCGACAGCGAACCGCCAAGCCAAGAGCGATACGACGACCAATCCGAACAGAAGCGCAGTGCCACCTGGATACCCAATCCCCAGCGATCGGTCTGCGAAGTCCGCCATGGTGGTTCCCACCAGCGTTGTGCCTATGATCACCCGCCCAGTACAGGAACGGATGAAATCTCTTGGTCTTCACCTGCGCGGCCACTAGCACCAGGAACAATCCGAAGAAGATTGCTGTGCTTACCAGGTAGCCTAGGTTCAGCGACATCGAAAGCGCATCGCCACCCGTCTCGCCCAACGTAGTCGCTGCAATTTTGATGACCCAGAATCCCAGCGCCACCTCGGGCACCTTGCCTAGCGTCGCCCAGCCTCGACTTTTTTCCTGAGCTCCGCGTTGCTGAGCTTCGCCTGGGTTGCACGTACAGCCTCTCGTAGGAAGCGTCCACCGCCCCACTCTTCACCATTCAAAGCCTGCACACTCATGCATCGCTCCTGTAGGCTTTTTGAACGCACAAACTGCCAACGATTAGTGTGCCGCCCACTCAATCTTTGAGAGGTCGATCCCTTCCTTCACCATCTCGTACAGCGGGCTAAGCTCCCGTAGCTTAGAAACCACGTCAATAATCTTGTCCGAAACATAATCCACTTCGGCCTTGGTATTGAACCGCCCAAGCCCAAACCGGATCGAGCTGTGCGCCACATCGTCGCCAAGCCCCAGAGCCTTCAGCACATAGCTGGGCTCGAGCGTAGCCGAAGTGCAGGCCGAACCCGACGAAACCGCGATATCGTTGATGCCCATCAGCAGGCTCTCGCCCTCGACATAGACAAAGCTCATGTTCAGGTTCCCCGGCAGATGATGCTCCATGTTGCCGTTCACATGAACGTAGTCCAGTGCCTTCTCAAACTTCGTCTTCAGGTAGTCACGTAGCTCTGTCTCACGCTTCGCCTCGACCGCCATCTCAGCGCCGGCAATCTCACACGCAGCGCCCAGGCCGACGATTCCAGGAACATTGAGCGTACCCGAACGCATCCCGCGCTCATGACCGCCGCCGTTGATCTGCTCCGAGATCTGCACCCGGGGATTCCGCCGCCGCACATACAGAGCGCCCACACCCTTCGGCCCGTAAATCTTGTGCCCGGAAAGCGACAGCACATCGATGTTGTCCTTCTGCACATCCACCGGAATCTTGCCTACGGCCTGCACAGCATCGGTGTGGAAGATCACGCCCTTCTCATGACAAAGCTTTCCAATCTCCGCGATCGGCTGCACCACGCCAATCTCGTTATTCGCATACATGATCGACACAAGAATCGTCTTGTCGTCCATCGCGCGCTTCAGGTCTTCCAAATCGATCAACCCATCGGCCTGCACCGGCAGATAGGTCACGCGATAGCCCTGCTTCTCCAGCTTCTTGCAAGTGTCCAGCACAGCCTTGTGCTCGGTCACCTGCGTGATGATGTGGTTCCCGCGCTCACGGTACATCTCCGCAATGCCCTTCAGCGCAAGGTTGTTCGACTCGGTCGCGCCTGAAGTGAAGATAATCTCCTTCGATGTCGCGCCAATCAGCTTCGCAATCTGTTCCCGAGCCTTCTCGACAGCCTTCTCAGCCTCCCACCCGAACGAGTGGTTGCGGCTCGCCGCATTTCCGAACGTCGACGTGAAGTAAGGCATCATCGCCTCCAGCACCCGCGGATCCAGCGGCGTCGTCGCATGGTTGTCCATGTAAATCGGAAGGTGCACACCCTCCGGCAGCGACTGCGACGACTCCGAAACAACTACTCCGATTCCATCCCCATTCAAGCTCATCTTTTATCTCCGTCTTCCCATCTCTCTGCTGCTGCCTAACTCTCATCGCGCCAAAGTCCAGGCGCGAAACCCAACTAAATCGCGATCGTTACCAGACCGCCGCCAACAGGTGCACCCGTCCCAGCCTGGTCTCCATCTGCATCGACCAGATCGGCGATGTGGATGCCGCTCAGCAAATCCTTGATGCTGTCGTTCACCTTGCGTAATGGTTCTTTGATGGTGCAGGTACTCGTCAGGTCGCAGGCTCCATGGATCGTAATGCAGCTCGTGATGAACAGCGGCCCGTCAATCGCGCGAATCACTTCAAAAGCCGTAATCTCCGTCGCCGGCCTCGCAAGCGCATATCCGCCATTCGTTCCCGCATGGGAAACCAGAAGCCCAGCCTTCGCCAGCGTCTGCAGAATCTTCGCCAGCAGTTGCGGAGGGATATGATATGCCTCAGCGATATCCTTCGCGCTATGCGCACTGCCGCTTGCCTGCTCAGCCAGATACTTGAGAGCCATCAGACCGTAATCCGCTTTTTTAGTCAGCCGCAGCATTGTTAAGGTTCTACACCCTTCGGTTCCGGACCGGAAAAATTACAAAAATCAGACAATTCCAGTCCTACATAGTTTACGTCCAGTTGGAGGTGTTTGCAACCACACTCTCACCAGCAATCCACCACGATTTCACCACCGATTCACCAGCATTTTTCGACACAAAACGACACAAAACCCAGTTGACAAGCTCGCCAGAGACGGGCAAAATCCTTACCATTCGGATTTCCTCCCCAATGACAGCCCTTTGCAAACATCCCGTCGTCAAGATCGTCTCCCGCGAGGAAGACGCCGAATTTGTCGAGTGTCAGAGCTGCGGAGAAATATTTGATTCTGCAGAGTTTAGAGACATCGCAATCGAAGAGGAAGAGTCCCTCGCCGAGACCCCGGTCGACGAATAAACAGGGCTAAACCACCGTCTCCGCAGACGGCGAATTCATCCTCCGGAACACAATCCAGGCATACTGTGCCGCCGAAAGTGGGGCCAAAACCGCAATCGCCCGCAGAAGCCCTTCTCTCACCGTTGTCAAGTCTATAGAAACAAATACCTTCTGGAATAACACCACGATCAGCGTAACGATCTGCGCCAGTGTATTCAGCTTCCCAAACAAACTCGGCCGAAAATCCCTCAGCGCATTCGTCACAAACAAAAGCGTTGAAATCAGTAAGATACCGACGTCCCTGCTAAAGACTAGTACCGTAACATACTGGGGAATCATCCCTACATAAGTCAGAACCACAAACAACGTACTCAATAAAAGTTTATCCGCAATCGGGTCGAGATACAGCCCTAAAGTAGTCTTTTGACTCAACATACGGGCCAACAACCCGTCCAGAGCATCGCTGATTCCGGCAAGAAGAAACAGAGCAAATGCCGTCCTGTAATGCCCATCCAGAATCGCAATCACAAGAAAAGGAATAATAAACAACCGCATCAGCGTAAGCAGATTCGGAGCGGCACGAAATTGACTGAGAAGAGGCACTTTTGGGAGTCATACCAATCGTAACCTAAGTCACCTGCAGGTTGCTCACGGTCCCTCTTCCATTTAGACTGGAACAACGCATAGGCGCGTAGCTCAGTTGGTTAGAGCGCTACCTTGACACGGTAGAGGTCAGCGGTTCGAATCCGCTCGTGCCTACCATATCCTTCAACAACTTACCCGCAGGCACCTTCGGAACGAGGGACGTTGAAGGGACGTTGGTTGCAGATTTCGGCTTTGCCGGAGCCTTCGCCTTTCTCCCAAACAGCACGTCCACGACCCGGCTTTGCGCCCGTCGCTTCTTGCTCGTAATCGCCTGCGTGTACACGTTCATGGTTGTGGTTACGTTGGCGTGCCGCATAAGCTCCTGCACCACCTTTACATCGTTCTCGTTCGCCTGGAGCAGCGTCGAATAGGTGTGCCGGAATGTATGGCCAGCCAACATGCTTGGTAATGCCCGCAGCCTTCGCCGCCGGTTGTAGATGGCGATCCAGCAACGTGTCCGCCCACGGAGGCATTTCGCCGTCCTGCCATTCGCTGGCAAAAACCCAATCCTCCGGTCCGGGGTAAACGGACTTTTCCTGCCATTCCCGCAGGCACTCGACCGTGAACCTGTCGAGCGGTAACGGTTTTCGAGAAGTTTCGGTTTTGCACTTCCCGATCACGCCGTCAACGACCGACCGCGTGACATGGAAGAGTAGTTGCTCGAAATCAATGTCACCCCATTTCAGCCCCAGCACCTCGCTAATGCGAAGGCCAGTCGTGGCGCAAACAATCCCCATCGTGCGGATTTTCAGGGGAAGTTCTGCGAGAAGTTGGAGAAATTCATTGGCTTCGAGTGGTTCGGGGATACGCACGCGTTTGGCGCTCTGACGCACGGCCAGCATCGGGTTCTCTTCGTTCCTGAGCCACCCATAGCGGATACCGTGTTGAAAAACATCGCTCATGATATATTTCAGTTTCGCCTTGCTGCCATCCGCGAGGTCTACAGAGGTAAGCCATTTTTCTACGGCTACCGATGTAATCTCCCGAGGACGATACTGCTGCCAGCGCGGTTCGATGTGCGTGCGGAGGTTGCTGTCGTAGACCTGTTTCGTCTGGTCCGTCTTTCGAACTGAGGGCTGGCTTCGATCAAGTTCAACCTTGCGATAGTGCCCGATCAGCTCGCCGAAGTCGGCGGGTAACGATTCAGGTCTGGGGGCTTCGTAGTTGATGTCTAACCGGAGCAGTTCAACGGCTCTCCATGCCGTTGTCTTGCTAGGGTACTGCTGAAGGGTTCCGATCACCTGCTTGCGCATTCTGGCCTCGCCTTTGGGTCCAATCTCCCGCCAGCGATACATCCAGACATCCGGGCCGGATTTCCTTTTCAGTCGGCTGAAAAAACCTTTCTGATAACGCGGTCGTTTCAAGAATGTTCTCCTGAAGACGGCCTCGGTGGCTTTCCCGATGTTACCTCGGTCTGCATCCAGAGATCGAGTTCTGAGACACGGAATCGCCACATTTTTCGCTGACCGTAGCCGATCCCATGTGCAGGAATCTGTCCGGTACGGGCCATCGTAAGCAGCTTCTTGGCGCTGATGGAGAGATGTTTCGCCGCACTTGCTGCATTGAGGTATGGCTCAGGCAATATGCCGGGGAATGGGAGATTCACAAACCGCCTCCTGTTGTGTGGCCTCATTGTGGAGACCGTAAGGAGCCAACATAGACCTGTACATCCTGCTTATGTGATCGCTTCTTTGGTTTGCCTATTCCCTCGTTGCATACTTGCAAAACGCCTGCTCCGATGTATTCCTGAGTCGCATAGACCAACCTTAAAAGGAATTGGACGCTGTACCAATGCTGCCTTAACTTTGGCGCATGGAAGCGAAGATTGAGCTACGGCATATGAGGTCGTTCCTGGCAATTGCCGAGGAACTGAACTTCAGTCGTGCCGCTCGCCGCTCCCACATATCGCAGTCGGCCTTGTCCAAGCAGATGAAAGCGGTTGAGACAGAGCTTGGAGCCAGAGTGTTTGAGCGCCATACAAGACAGGTAGTTTTGACCAAAGAGGGCCGAGTCTTCAGGCGCGAGGCGACGCGGGCATTAGAGCACAGCCGCCGCGCCATCTCTTTGGTACAGTCCATTGTGAGGGCAGAGACAGGTCCTATTCGCATCGGCATCTCTGCTCTCTGCGACCGTCACCGTCTGCAGAAACTCCTAGAAAACGCGGAGCGTTCTATTGACGGAACATCCGTCGAGATTCATGCCGGGCATACTGCGGGGCTGGTGCAGTCTGTGCTGCGAGGATATTTCGATGCTGCCATCGTAGACCTTCCCATCAAGGGGCATGGCCTACGCGTGTTACCGATCTATTCCGAACCGATGCTCGCTGTGCTTCCTGAAAAGAACATCTTCAAAAAGAAGGTTGCACTCACGCTCGAAGATTTGGCTCGCGTACCTGTTGCTCTCCTATCTCAGAACGCCGATCCAGCGCGGTTCTATATTGAGAAGTCCTTGCGAAGCTCCAGCGCGGCCATTTACAAAATCCGTGACGCGGGAAACCTCATCGAATTGCTGGACCAGGTTGTTCTTGAAGGCCGCAGCGCGTTGGTTCGGGCATCGACACAACGGCTGGCGCAAACAGGTCTCGTTTACAAGCCGCTCTCCGAAAGCCCTACTCTGGAATGCGCGCTGGTATGGCGCTTAGACAATCGCCGCCGGACGCTTCATTCATTTCTTAATACTGTCTATTCGGCTAGTCAGGCAACAGCCGCATCATGAGGGTATGTAGGCAAAAAACCATTCGAGAGAATCGTTGGAGTATCGGTATTTGCCCATATAACCAGCATGGAATGTTCTTCGTCGAACGGATCATCCAGTGTCTCGGCAGCCTCTTCCGGTGGAAGGAATCCGGCTCTTTCCAGGCCAGCAATACAGCGCACCTTGTCAGGAAAGATTTGCGACCAGCCCTTCACTGGCGGCTTTATCGCAATGATTGTGACCTGAAAGCCCTCGGTAACTCGCGCGACCAACACCCTGACATCCATAACGGCCGACATTATAACTAGCTTTGAAGCGTGTAGTCACGATACAGGCCGTGGAAATGACAGACTATGGAAAGCATGGAAAGCCCGAAGAACAGGCTTTCCACCCTTCCCACAGTCTTTGGAAATCCCTGCGGGATTTCGCACATTCCCACCGCTTCGGCTACGGCTGTATAGGTTGAGATTCAATTTCAAGACTTATGCCGACGTTGCATGGAGCTGGACGAAAAGGAATTGGACGGAGCATCAATGCGGCTCTAACTTCAGCGCATGGCAGCGAAGATCAATCTACGGCACATGAGCTCATTTCTCGCCGTCGCCGAGGAACGTACGATGTCGCGGGCGGCTCTCCGCTGCCATATCTCGCCGCCAGCTCTGTCCAGGCACATCAAGGCGATTGAATCGGAACTTGGAACCCTGGTGTTTGATCGCCAGATCACGCAAGTGGCACTAACCAAAGCTGGCCGGGTCTTCCGGCGCGAAGCGATGCAGACGGTCGAACACGGAAATCGGGCCATTTCTCTTGTGCAGGCTTTGATCAAGGCGGAACAGGGGCCTGTCCGCATCGGCGTTTCAGGGTTGTGTGACCGGCCACTCATTCACAGGCTTATGGAGAAAGCAGAAAAATCCACCAAAAACGTTTCTACCGAGGTTCACTCGGAATACACACCCAGGCTGATACAGATGGTTCAGCGTGGATACCTCGACGCCGCTGTTGTTGACCTGCCCATACGTGGGGGCGGCCTGCGCATGGTTCCGCTTTATTCCGAGCTTCTGGCCGTGATGTTGCCTGAAAGATACGCATCCTCGCGGAAAGAGACCATGACTCTTAAGGAACTTGCACGCATCCCTATGACATTGCTTTCCGGTCGTGTCGATCCGGCGCATCTTGTTATCGAACGGCTCCTGCGAAATTCAGGCGCGGGCAGTTTCAAAATCCGCGCTGCAGAGAGTGTCTTTGAATTGATGGACCTGATCGTACTTGAGGGACGTGCGGCGCTGGTGCGTTTTTCAACGCGCCGAGCCGGATGCGCGGGTGTGGTCTATAAGCAATTCGCAGACAGCCCAACTTTTGATTGTGCTCTTGTGTGGAGAAAGGACAACCGCAATCCCAGGCTGCTGTCGCTAATCGCCGCTATTTATGCGTCCAGTCAGGCGGCGATTACAAAATAACGCAAAGACTCCGGCAAGGAGCAGCCCTATCCAATCGCTATTCCCTGTAGGCATAGCGGCTTCTCAATCGATATAAGTTGACTCTCCACATCTCTCTTAGCTTCGGAATAGAGGCATAAGGAGAACCGATGGAGATCATTACTTCGCAATCGAAGGCGCAGGCAACACCTACTAAAGCAGAGCCACCGTCCGCACCGACTAATCAGAGCGATGACCGCTACATGGATCGTTCTGATGATTTAGTTGCTCGCGTCCGAGCGGCACGGGAGGCAGCGCAACGGAGGATGGATGCGTTCGGCAAGGTCGCCGAATATGAAGTCCGTGTCGTCCGTGGCCGGAAAGGTGTGGTGTAGGCATGAGGCTTGACTTTCCTCGAGACGACGACCCGCGGCACATACGCCGGGAGCTGCCGCGTGACAAGCCTGAGCCATTGATGGAGCCGGGACCGCTGGACCGCCGCGTAGCAGAGCTGGCAGACCGAGCAGCGCAACGCCGCTTACCGGATATTCCGCGCAGGCAATACGAAGCGAGACAAAAACCAGACGGTCCACAGGTAGACCGCGAATCGGCAGAGCGCAACGTCCGCAGCCGTCATCACTTGCCGCACACTATACCCGGCGTGCGTCTGCATCAGGAAGAACGGCGACTGCTCTATGAGGTAGGACGCTTCCGCGTCCTCTCGATGAAAGACGCCGCGCGGACCATCTACTCGGGTGATGAACACGCTCTGCGTATTGACCTGCGTTTTCTGAAAGAACAGGGCATGGTATCGCTCGACACCGTGAACGCCCGGCGCGATGGCCGCAACCGTCCGGTGGAGCGGCTGGAGGTTATCACGTTGACCCGCGACGGTGAAAAGCTGGCCCGTTCAGCTAATGAGATCAACCCGGACCAGAAGCTTTATCACGGATTGGTGAAGCCGCGCGAGGTGGAGCATGACTCGCAGATTTATCGCGCCTACCTAAAAGAGTGGGAAAAGATCGAACGGCAAGGCGGCGAGAACCCGCGTCTCAAGCTCGACTTCGAGATCAAGTCTGAGGTTCAGAAAGCCATCCATGCGGCCCGGAAGACCGAACCTGACCGTGACCTGAATGAGATCAAGCAGCAGGTAGCGCAGGAACAAAACCTGCCATTCGTTGACCAGCAGATTCAGATTCCCGATGCTCGTATCGAGTATGACCTCGATCAAGGTTCGCGTACTGGGTTCTCCGATATTGAGGTCGTGACCGCGGCCTATCGGCCCGGCCACTTGCACGCCAAGACACAGGCCGGGTTTCATCTCTATGCCTCTGGTCGCGATGCCCGCGCCATCTCCGCAAAGATCGAGGACGAACACCACCTGCTCGACCAGGTGCTCGACCTATGAGCGTCCTTTACGATCCCATCGCGGAACTGCAAAAACTCGGCTATACCGAGCGCGAGGCTGCGTTTCTGTACCTCGTCGGGATGCACTGCGGGTACTTTCTGCGTCGTCAGTTTCTACACTTCCTACGGCGCGAAGACGGCGCAATGGTGCAGCGATTTCTCGTGAAATCGATGGAACGTGAGCATATCCATGCCATCGAATATGCGCATGGGCGGCACATCTACCACCTGAGATCGAAGACGATCTATCGCATCCTCGATCAGGAGAACTCGCAGAACCGCCGCACCAAAGCGGATACGGAGATCAAAGCGCGTCTGATGCAGCTTGATTATCTGTTGGATCATTTCGGGGAACCGTTTCTCGAAACGGCAGAGCGCAAGGTTCAATTCTTCCACGACAAACTCAGCATCCCGATAGAGTTGCTGCCCCGGATCGTCTATCGGGGAGCCAGCATTGCGGACACGCAGACTCGATACTTTGCTGACCGCTTTCCCATCTCTGTCCAGGCTGCGATGGGCAACGCTCCGCTTGTCCGCCTTGTCTACATCGACGCTGGCCTGCGTTCCATCGCATCCTTTGCGCGTTGGCTGGAAGAACGCACTGCATTTCTTCGCGCTCTCAAACGTGCCGAGATCGTCTACACCGCCGACACCGCGCATAACTTCGCAGCGGGAGAGCAAGAGTTTCTCCGCAGGTTTCCGGCATTGCCCTTTACACAGTCCGTCTCGATTCGCGGGTATTTGCTCCAGCATGACTATCCAGTTTGGAGCATGAAGTACCGGAGGGCTGTGCTGTGAGTCTCCTAAGCGTCCCTCTCACTCCGTCTGTGCTTTCGCCTCTATTCGGAGGCAGCATAAGCCATTGCGAATCAATAACGTGCTCATTTGCATGGGGTCAATATCCGAAAAGGGTCTGGGGCGGGAACGACCCCATCGCGCTGCGATTACCGCGTCGGCTGCGCCGCGCTGGTCGTTCCCGCCCCAGACCCAAGTGCAACAACACACGGACAAACGAAGTACCAAAACAGAGTCGTACATCAGCCCACGAGGAGAACAACCAATGAGCAAACTAAGGATCGAGCACGGAGCCAGCAAAGCCCGCTGGGTCGTGCTCAAGACAACCATCGAAGAACAGACCTCCGCTGACATTGAGCTTCTCTGCCAGTGGTCGGAGAACGACCGCAGGTACATCATCAACGAGCTGCTACGGTTCGCACTCGCTCACGCTGAGGACTTCCAGCAGCACAAGGCATCCGCGCAAGGAGGTCTGTAATGGGACTTCTCTCGAATCTGCGCGCGTGGTCACGACATCTTGTCGAATATCGCTTTTTGCTTTCATTGGGTCTAAGCTTGGCCTGCGGCGTCATCCTGCAATCGTACTTCCCGATCCGTGAGGCAGACCCAATCCTACGGCTGATAGCGCTTGAGCGGCCTGCGATCTATCACGTGTTGGTATGGAGCTATACGTTCTTTCTGTACAGTACGCCGTTCCTGATTCTCTCCATTCTGTTCTCGCTTATTTACGTTCACTTCTACCGAGCAGACACTGAGCGTAGCGCAGGAGTGCTTCCACCGTATCCCGATCCACGCATACGGACGGCCCTATCGCTGGTCGTCGGTGAGGTCCACCGACAGCTAGTGCCATTACCGAGTCCGAAACCGCATTGGCTCTCGATACCGGAGCGCGGTCTGTACACAGGCATCGCAATCTTTGGCTCCATCGGTTCCGGCAAAACAACGGGATTGATCCTGCCGGCGATGCGGCAGTTGTTCGCGTACAGAGCACAGGATACAGAGCGCAAGCTCTCTGGCATCGTGCTTGAAGTCAAAGGAGACCTCTGCCGGCATCTCAAGCGAATCCTTGCTGAGTACGGACGGGAACAAGATTATGTTGAAGTCTCGCTCGACGGCAACCTGCGTTACAATCCGCTGAACAACTCACTTGATCCCTATGCACAGGCGTTCAACATCGCGTCGACCATTACAGCCATATGGGGCAGGGGGAAGGAACCGTTTTGGCAACAGTCCTACACCGACCTAGTGCGGTACGTCATTCTTCTCCATCGCGTCCGCGATGGGTACGTCACAATGGTGGACATCTTCCGCACCGTGATTAGCTCCGGGCAACTGGAAGAACTACTGGTTCAGGTTGGCTCCCGTTTCAGCATGGTCTCATACGCCGGTGTCAGCCAACAGGTCTATCAGGACAATAGAGAACTTCTGGCCCAGCTTGGTTTCCAATGCGATGCCGATTCCGACTTGTACGTCGCGCCCTGGACGGAACATCTGGAACAATCGTTGGCATCTTCGATGAACGCTGAGTTTTCCGTCTACGTCCGAGGCATCGCCGATCCCGAGATGCGCAGCCGCTTTGAGAGCGTCCAGTATTGGTACTGGGAGCACTGGACTTCATGAGCTGGCTCTTCCCGAGCTAGCACGAAAGAGAGGAGGTGATCCCTCCTTCATTCGTTGCTCGGCGGCCTGGGGCTGTTCATTGTGGGCGTCGTCATCGCCCGCATTGCCACCAAGCACGACGTGGAGATTCTGCGCGTGCTGTTCAACTCCGGCAAGTTCCGCAGACGCTACGACCCCATGAAAGCCGATGCCACAGAGATACGCATCGCGAGGCGCGATGGTCGCCATCTCTTCGATAATTCCCAGGACACCCTCGCCTTCGCCCGCTTCCAGACGTTCAACTTCGATGGCTGGTCGGACTACCCGGACGTTCTGGAGCCGCTGCTGTTTTATGTGTTGCAGCGGGCATCGTCGGAGATCGAGAAACCTCAGAACATCGCGACGTTCAAGATGTTCGTGATCGATGAGGCATGGATCTTCCTCAAGAACCGCACGATCCGAGAGTGGATCACGCGCGCGGAGAAAACCTGGCGCAAGAAGAATGCGGCGATGCTGCTGGCGACGCAATCGGTCGTGGAGCTGGCGGCGTCGGACATCCATTCCAACCTCAACCTGATTACCGACAAAGGCACTGTGTACTCGTTTACGCTGGACGATGTCGAGACCGGCGACCCCGACCTGAAGGTCGTGATCGAGCCGTCCGACCCGTCCTCGCTGGCCGCCGCCAACGGCGTCCGACAGCTCGTGCCGGCCAGTGAGGTAGAGGCCGCGCGCGCCCAGGTGCAGGCAGCGACAACCCGCGCCGCCGCCGCTGTCGAGCAGTTCCGCTCGGAGTACCCGACGCAGGCGCTGAAGTTCGATTACAGCTTCCATGACGAGAAGCCCTTCGATGTCTCCGCCAGCCACCAGCATTCTCCCCAGTCCCCTTGGCCGATCTTCCGGTCTTCGTTCTGGCGGTGAAATGCTCCCTCTAGAACCCACCGAATCCTTTTTTGAATAGGGGCCAGAATCGCTTCAGTCTGACCTGTGCGGAATGAATTACCGTAAGAGAAATTCTGGTGAAAGAACGCCTCGTCCCAGTTCCCGTGAACTAGTTGCCAAAGCAACTTGGCCATACGTTGTCGCGGCGCGTTCCATCCCCACATGGTCTCGATGACGTCTCTGCTCACTTGCTCCAATTCGGGGCTGATGATCGGCTCTATGCCACAGAGCCAGCCGATGAAGTCGCCGACCGAGGCTGGATTGAGGGCGAGGCGGGAGAACCGGGTGCATGCGGTCTCCGGTTTCGGGATGGTGTTGTGCTTCGTCATGTGACGAGAATCCCGCCTTTCGTACGGGAGGTAAAGATGGATGTACAGAGTCTAGTACGAATAGCGCCAAGTGCCGAATTTTCGACGTCCCGCTGAGGTCCAAATAAGCAGAAAAGCTGAAGAATACGCGGTTCAGAGTGCTATCCGGCGAGGCCGTACATCCCTTACGCGACGATTACAGAGATGGATTCAGAGCGAAGTCTAGGAATCGAAATTGGGATGTGGACCACTGATGAAACCGTCCCCCTGCTCAGGCATTCTAGGAATTGCTTATGACGGTGCGGTGCGGACGACCCAAATTATCTAGATGGCCCTTTCGAAGTCATCTCGGTATTCGATCAGACATTTCACGATTTGTTCGCCCAACGCAATTGAAGAAACGCCGACGTTCTCATTCCTATTGACGTTCCAGGCAAGGACACCGTTAAAAATATCAAGTGTCAGTCTCCAGATTTGGGTCGGAAGTTGTTTCGCTCCGTCTCCTGAGCAGATTGCAACCCAACCGAAGTCCACCCGATAGCCACGAAGCGAACCGCCGGATGGAGACATGATGGGTTTGAATTGGGCACCCACGGGGTGCAGCTTCAAAAGCGGTGAATGGCTGCCGCCCGACTCCCCATCATCCCACTGGAAGCCGACGCCGTCCACGGCTCCGATCCGCGCGGCTGTCGTACGCGTCGCGCGAACTAACTCTCGGATCATGGCTTCGCCGCGCGGACCGACCAGTACCGCGTTCAGATCTGGCACGGACCTGGAGCCCGCAAACCGACGATCCTGTTCGCGTTGGGTCAGATAATTGTCCAGACTTATCATTTCTCTCGATCCTTTCCCTTCCTGCAGGACGAATGCCGGGGCCAAGCCTAGCTTTCTGCAGTTCTCGTAGCTCGGCAGCGTCCGTCCAGTGAGCAGGTTGTGCGCGGTCTGTCGAGTCACACCCAGAGCTGTCGCCAAGCCGTTAGGGGACCCGTATTGTTCGAGAAGCCAGGCGCGCAATTCTGAAGCTCGCAAGATAGCCACACCGAACAGAATAGGGTCAAAGACAGTAATCGTCAAATGTCATTTGACAATTTACGAAATATTCCTAACCAGATTGACTTCCACAGAGGCATAATGTAATTACATATTGACATTACAGCTTGTTTAGTGTAAGAATCTCACTATGGATCAATTGAATTTCCAAGCGCATGTTGTCTTCAAGTACTACCGAGAATATTTGGGCATGACGCAGATGGACCTGGCGGTCAAAATGGGGACGACGCAGACCACGGTGGCACGGTGGGAGTCGGGTGCAGCCTCAATCACCGCGCAGGTGATGCAGCACGTAACGGTGCTTGTCGAGCGAAAGCTGTACCGCGACCTCCGGCTGGCTTTGACGAAGCTCGTACCCCAGCTTACGCTGGCGGACTACGAGGGCATCTTCGCGGTCCCCAGTCCAAAGTTGACGATCGACAGGCACGGTCTCGTCTATCTTGGCCTGATTGAGGTTATGGGACACCGCGAACACGCCTTTTATATCTCCGTATCTGACGGCCGGTTATACGCGATCAACCGGGAGAATCAGGCAACGTTGGTTGATGAGGTCTTTATCGACAAACTTAAGGTCCGAGGAGTTCTGCACGAGCAAACCAAGTCTAAAGACGATCCGCTCCAACAACGAGCGCGCATACGGCGGATTGCCGAAGAATGCTGCTCCGGGGCCGACGTTATCTTCGATGACGCGCAACCGATGAATTGGATACGTTTTCGTCTCGATGACCCTAACACCGGAAGGATTCTGGGTACGCCATCGGGCCATTACCATGTCAGCGAAATCGCAGACATGCCGGAAGACAACATCCGGATGCTTGTGAGGGCTCTGAATCCCTATGCGGTGCAAGCAATCGGATGAGCGAGGCACCGAGACTTTTCGAAAGACCTTTTCATTCCATTCTCCGTACCAACCCTCACCCGACAGTCAATGACCGGCACTGGACAGTAGTTTCGAAAGAGCCGATAGATCATAACTCAAGCCAATTTGTCCGCGAACATCATTCGCCTGCAGCAGGTCTGTACGGTTCGACCACTTGATCGCGACCGGTAATTTCAGGCCCTGGCTCAAGTTGATGACCAGCTTGCCCTGAACCACACTTAGCCAGCCAGCCCGACCCAGAAGAACCTGTGCATCGCCTGGCAGCGTGATATCGGTACCAAGCACCATGTTCCCCTGAGTGATGCTTAGCACGGTGGGATCGTACTGGTATTGACCGTAACCGGCGGCGCTGATAATGCCTCGCGGGCTGGTCAGTGTTCCTCCAAATGGCTTATCGAACTCGCCTGAAAACTGCACATCGCGAAAACGCCCGTAGGCTGCGCCTGTCGGCAGCGAAGCATAGACCGAAGCCGTAAAATTCGCTGTCAGCTGCACGCCGCTCATAAATGTGCGCGTATTGTCGCTGGTACCCGTTGGTCTGCCGTTTGCATTCTTGATCGGGTGACCACCACGGAACAGTTCGGATACCGCCAACGTGAACTGATGGATCGCGGGTTTCTGCACTGGCGTGGAGTAGAGGTAGGATATCGTGGCAAGCGGAGTTCCGCGCGCCTTGTTCAACACAGCAATTGTGGCATCGTTGAAAGCACTGACCGCTTGCACAAGCGCCAGCGCGCTTTTTGGTGCATCCGGGCGGGACAAGACATAGTCTACGAACGCGTCGTCGTAATTTGCGTATGCGCTTACGAATCCATCAAAATTAGCAGACCTCTCTGCAGCCGCACCTGCCAAATGCCACGTCGCCAATGGAGTGTCCATGTTCTGCGTCATCTCTTTGAAGGCGGCTGCGTCGCCAATCAACGCGTTCATGGCCTTGCTCAGATTAACCGTTGCGGCATCGAGCGCCGACTGGCTTGACGTGATGGCGTCCGACCAAGCTGTTTGGAACTTCGGATCCTGCGGACTGTAGGGGCGATATATCGTGTAGTTCGCACCGAAAGAGCTGAATGACGCATTATTCGCCGGTAGAATCACTGAGGCGATCGACGCAGGCGTGTTTACATTCGCGCTGCCCGCTGTCGGTACTTCGGACGCGCTGCTTTGGGCGATGTTTAACGTCACCGTAAACGTTAGAGGCTGTAAGGCATCTGCATACTTCGAATCCCAACGCTCGAATACGGGAGAATTTGCAAAATACTTCGTGAGTCCTAGCGCATTCGCCTGCAGAGTGGCGGAGGTCCCATTGATGGTGTCAGTAAATGCTCCCAACTCTGATGCAATAGAAAGAAAATCTGTCACCGTCGGTTTCGATGCTAGGTTGGTAGAGCCGTTAGTACTTGGAGCCCCGCCTGTTTGGGTCACGGCCGCCGTCGTCGAGATGGTTTGCATCGCCGCCGCGGCCGCTAGCTTCGCTTGATCCTTCAAATCGCTCGTCAATTGGAGCTTCAGAGCCTTAGGCGCGAGCTTCTTCGCGAATAGAATGCCATTGAGCGGAGGGGCGTCGAGTGTCGATACCGCCGGGGTTGCCAACAATCCGTGTTGTACAAAGAACTCGTTGACGAGCTCAGGACAACGGTCAAGCTCTTTATACTTTTCGCACGTCGCTAGTTGCGGCTGGGTGACAACTTGTGAATGTGTAAAAATCGGAATCGCCAAGACGGAGATGCAAAGAGCATAGCGAAAGAAATAAGCGTTCATAAGAACTCCTGGGTGAAGGAAACTCCAGTTGATACCTTGGCGACCACTAACACTAGGTCCCGTTGATGAAGACAAAGCTTGCGCCTGCCGTGTTACTCACGGTCACTACAGCGATCTGCGTCGCCCCCTGACAAAGCTGCACTGTCTCCGCCTTCGTACTGGGAGAGACCAATCCCACCGTCAAAAGGTTGATACCATTCAGCACTGAGAACGCGAAGGACATTCGATCAGGATCAATTGTCTTCACAGGGACGTTGTTATAAACCACGCTCGCAATTCGTACCCTTGTCGTTGTCGCGGGGGCCATAGGCTTCAAAGTTACGTTTTCAGCATTGCCGGTAGCATCCGAGTCAAAGAAGGAACCAGGTGTGAGTGCCATTGTTGTTTCTCCTCAAGCAAAGAATTAACTTCTGGGGGATACCGAGTCCTTGTTTCTGGACTCCGTGCTATTACGTGACTTCGTAATCGGTTGAGATTGGGGTACCTAAGCAAACCAACATTCTCTATAACGACATGCTGCGTGATCTTCCTTTCGAAAAATCCGAATTCATATCAAATAAGCGAATCTTCTGGCGCGGCGCTCATTGCAGCACCGGTGATCGCACTCAAAAGTGTGTATGCGGCGGTTAGCTGGTGCTTGGATTTCCAGCTGCCTTCTTAGCCAGATAAGCACCCTGCCCGAGTCCAAACGCAGCCAATATTGTGGTGTCTACATCTGGAAGGGACAGCGTTTTCACACTTTCAATCGTTTCCAGAAACTGGGAGATTGTTAGTAGGTACATTCCAACCGCTAACAACGTTAGAACTAGCATCTGGAAATCGCCGAGATCAAAATTCCCTAAATCATTGCTGACGAGATCCAGAAGTAAATGGGGCACGCCGGCTGGTTTGGGGTTGACATCACCCGCTGCTTCAGCTGCTTGAACCTTAGAAGTAGTAATTCCCTTGGCGGCACCATAAGTAAGAGCGCTTGCCCCCGAAAGAGCCAGCAAGCGTGCTGGAATATCTACGCCTCCAAAAAAGTCCCAACCAAAAAAATGAAGACGAAGCGCGATAGTTGCGAGATAAGTTGCGATTAGAACTGAAAACCAACCTGCCATCTGGAACTTCGAATTGCTATAGCGATTATCTGCACCGATGATTAGCCGCATCGGATGTCCTCGCGTTAGTAAGGTTGCAACCAAAAAGGTTGCGAGATACGCGAGGACAATCGCAAATAGCCGCTGACCCAGGCCTATGGTCTGCCTACGGGTAGAAATCGAGCTAACGACATCCATTTTGTCGGTTTCGAATAGAACTTTGGCTCGGTCTCCCAAATGCAAAGTTTTGAGCTGTTGCTTTGCGGTATCTTTCATCGAACATGAAATGGCGTTATCGCGGCACTCTATCCAGCTGCCGCCAATTTTTCGCGAAGGACAATCCGTCAGAAGCAGTAACGAATGATCCAGGTCTATTGAATCGACGCGAGCATTCCACAACGGATTGTGGAGAACATCGTTATCCATCGATGGGTTCGAGGTAATCAAGGTGCTCTGAGCATTACCGCCGGTAGTGGAAGCAATCAGAACAACAAAGATCCATGTAAAGAAAGCTATTCGGTTCTTCATGGCTTTACCCCTTTGCCCTAAAGAACGAAAACAAGAGGAAATTTCCTTCGGATGAATCCAAAGATTGAACATGGCTCCCCCGAGCGCAATTAGTCAAATATGTATAGCCAAGAAATCATTCATTGTTGTTGTCAGATTCTTCTAAAATTAGCTGTGTAACCACGGGCCGCTGCCTCTAGAATGAAACGCATCAAGGCATTGACACGAAATGAGCCTACCCGTAGCTGCCGCAGAGATTGTTCATGCATGCTTGGAGTCTGGTAGCGAAGCCGCTTGGACGGCATTCGTCAAGTATTTTCAGCCGCTTATTGCCTCCAGCGTCTCTCGCGTTGTAAGTCGCTATGGCCCGTCAAACCCTTCTTTGATCGACGACCTCACTCAAGAGACTTATCTCCGGCTCTGCAGGGATAACTTCCGTAGCCTCCGGACCTTTCAGGCGCAACACGACGAAGCCATCTTCGGTTACATCAAGGTCATCGCGACCTCGATTGCGATTGACCACTTTCGCGCCCGTACAACTCAGAAACGCGGCGGCGAAGTCGAGGACGACGGTACCGATCACGCGACCATCACCTCTTCCGCAGCAATCGAGCACTCAGCGCTGCTCCAGGAGCTTGATCAGCTCCTAGTGGTCTCTGAAACCGAGCGTGATCGCAACATCTTCTGGCTGTACTACCGGCAGGGATATACCACGAGAGATATCGCTTCCATGCCGGATCTCGGTCTCACTCAAAAGGGAGTCGAGAGTTGCATTCACCGTGTCACACAGTCGCTTCGCGACGTTGTCAACTGCCCACCAAAAGGATTACCGCCACAAAACACGTTAGGAGAGATGAAATGAGATTGCTGGAAGATCACCTCAGCCCACAGGAGCTGGCAAATCTTCCGGAATCACCGGAGGCTCTTGCATCCGGCAGGCCGGACCAGCAACAAATTTTGCAGCACCTCCAGCAATGCCCGGTTTGTTCCAGCCTCGTTCAGAGCCGCTGGAAGCTTCTCAGGCTCGGTTCGTCAGTTTCGTCAATCGGAGGCAACAGAGACTGTCCTCCCGAGATGCTTTTGCTGGAATATGCAGCAGGTCTGCGTCCTGAGCAGGCGTCGTCTTTGGCCGCACACGCGGCCAGTTGCGACGCTTGTGCGGAGAAATTGCTGGAGGCCATGGAATTGTTGCAGCCCGAAAAAGCCGGCGAGGTATCGGAAACCCCAGCGGTCTTATCGAGTTCTACGCCCGAGTGGCAACGGCGCGTAGCTATTCAGATGATGTCGACTGCCCAACTCTCTACAGCAACGGAGAACCCTCCAACGGTACCGAAGCTAGCTGGAGTGCAGGTATTTCCCCACTCTCGAGGTTGGGCAATATTTTCCGCGGTCGCTGCGATCCTATTAGTAGCTGTCTTCACGAGTGTCGCGATCTGGCGAAACGTCCATCCCTCGGAGGCGCGCTTGCTAGCTCTTGCCTACAACCAGCAAAGAACGCTTCCTCTGAGAATTCCAGGCGGCAATCCCGTTCCGCTTGCTTCAGGTACGCGCGGCACCAATGCTGGAGCAATTGTCCCGGTGGCGCTCCTGGAGTTGCGACTGCGCGCACAAAAACATCTCGAACGGTCTCCAAACAGCGCCTATTGGCACCAGGTACTTGGCGAAGTCAATCTCCTCGAGAGTGACGGTCCGGCTGCTCGCCGCAACTTCGAGATTGCCCAGACAGCGAATGACAAGCTACCAAACCTACTACCCGATCTTGCTGCTGCATGGTTTTTGCTAGGACAGGAGAACGGTTCGCCTGAAGCATTTGCCGAAGCGGCAGAGCTTTACAGCAAGGAGCTCAATGTCTCCAACCGGAACACTTCACTGCTTCTTTACAACCGCGCTCTCTGTTGGGAACGACAGGGCGTCAGAGAGAACGCACTTGAAGATCTACGAATGGCATTGACGTCAGAGCAGTCGGTCGAATGGCGCAACACGATCAAGGCTGAAATCGCAAGACTATCGGAGCAGTCTTCGACCGGCATCCACAAAGACCCGAAGACTGAATCAAACCTAGTCGGCAGTGGAAGTGCTGGTTTCGTTGCGAACGACGACTATGAAACTGCACTTGCCAAAGCAACCGAACAGCTCTTACCACGCTGGAAGTCCGAACCAGACGTTCGGACTGAGCTCTCGTCTCTCGCGACTGCTGGTCTTCGCCATCGCGACCGGTGGCTTTACGACTGGCTTAATGCCAAACACACGCCCGCTAGCGAAGATGGCGACCGACATCTCGCCGCAGCTGTCAAGGATGGGTCAGCAGGCGATGCGCGGGCATCTTTGCTCGAAAGCCAGCAGGCAGTGGCTTCATACACCGTAGCTGGAAATCTTCCGGGGAGAGAGCGCAGTCTACTGGCCAAGATCTATGCGCTACAGCGGCTGGACCGGGCACACGAATGTCTCTCCGCGGCAGACGAACTGGAACGCGCACCAAGCGTGAAGGATTACGCATGGGTGAGGACACAACTAACGCTTGAGGAGGGAAGTTGTAAATTTCTCAGCGGCAGTTATGACGCCGCACAACTGGAATTTGACCAAGCTGCCACCGCGAGTGCCAATTCCAGGTTAGATTGGTTGCACCTGCGGGCGCTTGGTGCGCAGGCTCAGATTCTCGACTTCCGCGGTACTCCTCTCAGCGCATGGCGGATTGACACTGAGGCCCTTCGTCTTTGTGAGCAGATTCATTGCCCGCCGATCCGAGAATATCTGCTCATTTACAACATGGTCCATGGAGCCGAAAATCTCGGCCTCCACCATGTGGCGGCCGAGTTAATGCGCACAGGATCACAACTCGCTGCGACATCAGGGGATGCCACGACGAACGCCTACGCGATTGAGAAGCTCGCGTTAATTGCCGGACGCGCTGAGGATTACTCTACGTCCGATCGAGCCTTCGCCGAGGCCGCAAATGTGATGAGCTCCGCCAGTCCCATCCAAACGGTGAAACTGTATCGGGCTGAGTGGCAGACTGATCGTGCGGAAGTCCTCATCCGTCGAGGCATGCCCCATGAAGCTATTGATCTGCTTAAGGAAAACGAAGCAGCGCTGCTTACCAGCGATTATCAAGGCGGAAGGCTTCACTACTTTATTGAGATGGCAGCCGCGCAACTTGCCATAAACGACTTCGACGGAGCCTTGTCCAGCGCCTTGGCCGGTGTACATGAGACGGAAAGAACCCTGCACGCACTCCGCTCTGAAACTGAAAGAGAACAATGGCAGCGGGAGAATGCCCTTGCATACGCGCAACTTATAAAAACCTATCTGAAACTAAAACAGGATACAAAAGCATTCGAAACATGGGAATACTATCGATATATTGCACATCAAAGTGTTCAGGATACCGTTGCGACAGCAACCATTCCACGCGCTCACACGCAAGGGTTTGAAACGACGTCGTCAAGCCGACATGTGCTGGTCCTGGCTCTGGTTGACCAGACCTATGTTGGTTGGCTCGTAGAGACTCAACCTTTACGCGTCTTGCGAACGGCAGTCCTCGGGAACCACTCCGATCTTCAACGAACGGCAGCGACCTTCTATCATCTCTGTTCCGATCATGACTCGAATATAACTGACATTAGGGTAATGGGCGCGCGCCTCTATGTATCTCTGCTCCAACCCTTAGCCGACAACATTGGCTCTTCCAATCATTTGTGGTTAGAGATGGATCCCTCGCTTGCGTCAATCCCCGTTGCGGCCCTGAGCCTTCCCAACGGTACATGGCTTGGCGCTACTTACGAAATTAAGGTTCTGCCGGCTTGGTGGGCGATCCGTCCGGAGATTTTCAGCGACGACAGCTCCTTACGTTTTGTCAGTAAGAGCGTTGTAGTGGATGGTTTCGAAAAGACACAGGGTAATTATTCAGAAGCCTACGAAGTCGCTCATTTGCTCCCACATGCGACGCTGCTCGAAGGATCTGCCGCCACTCCGCAGAACTTGCTAGGGAATCTAAAATCGGCTGAACTCTTTCATTTTAGCGGCCACGCCGGCAGCGAAGCGCAATCCAGTTATTTGCTAACGCCGGCGACGGGGACCTCAAATGCGATGCTTGATGCGGACGAGCTAGGCTCCCTCGACTTACACCGCTGCAAGCTCGCAGTGTTGGCAGCATGCAATACAACCGCTAGCAGTCCCACGCATATTGAGCCGCCACCCGACCTTCGCAACGCGTTGCTTCGGTCCGGGGTTCATGCCGTCGTCGCCAGCAATTGGGATGTCGACGACCGGGCTACGGGCGCACTCATGCTGGTCTTTTACAAGCAGCTCACGCAAGGAATCTCGCCTGCCCATTCGCTTCAACTTGCGCAGATCTCGGTGCAGTCAGAGATGACTTGGCAACATCCATACTACTGGGCATCGTTTCAACTTTTTGCAAACTAGAAATACTCGGGAGGGTCGAAAGAATGAACTACACTCGCCGCAGGATTCTTCGTGACGGAGGTCGGGCTACTTTGATGTTGACCGCCGGCTCTTCTCTGCCATTTCTTACCGGCTGCCATAGAAAGCCGAAACCCGATCCGATGTGCATCGGAGACAATCGTCCAACTTTCTGTCCGGGGGTGCGAGTCTTCTTTATCGGTGCGTGGCTGTTCCTCAATGACCCAGTAGGCAAAGGCATTCTGGCAATCACCCGTAATATGCCCTCTATGAGGCACACTTTTCCCTACGGGGTGTGGCCTGGCGATGGCGGAGGTTTCGATGGCACCGCTCCACATCTTCACGCGAACCCTTCAGCCCCCGGTGTTCCGCGAAACGCTTACCCCGTGACACTGCCTGGTTTCAACAACGGTTTTGGATCCATCAATGATCTCTGCAAGGATGCGGGGAGCAATTGCTCTATGAGCTATATTTCAAATCCGAAGCGTGACCTGATTCCCGACTTTACATCCGCTCACATCCGAGTCGTTTCCGTCCCGTTCCCAACGCGGCTCATTACCGCCGGTTTTATAAAAGACGCCTACGTTTCGGATTCCGATGAGAACCATCCAATTCATTCTCCTACCAGTTCCAAAGACACCAAATCAGGAGCACTAGCAACCACCCATGTTTTTGAATACATGGGTGCATCGGCGCTGACCTTCAATGGAGAACAGAAGATCAAGAGCGGTTCTACTGGATATCAGAGCGACTTTCATTTTCACACCGTACCTCCACCCGACCCAGATAAGACAAATCCGAATCATGCGAGCGAGATGTTCGCCAATTTGATATCGCTGACAGGCCTGGATCAGACAAAAGTAACGTTAGTAATGCCTCATCCGTATGCCAAACCCGACCGTGGATTTCATGTTCCCGCGTCTGTCACAAATCTCCAGCTGGAGATTCCACACGATGAAACGTTGATAGGAGATACAGCCAGCTGTGCCGGGGGAGGTCATGCAATCGGCGATGGAAGTTGAAATTTACGAACAAACACATACATATTCGTGGTGTTGTGAGGGAGATTTGGCGACCACGCAAGCTCCATTAGCTTCAAAGCCCAGGGAATACTAATTGTCACAAAGTACGCCTGTGGTTCCTACAATTTCCTAATTTCCTATAGGACCACGTATTTGTGCCGAGAAAGCGTCGAACTAGGTCCTTCTCTTTGCAGCTGTACATACGAATTCCAGCTAAGGACGCATGAGCGGGAGGATAGGCGAGACCGCAACAGTACCTATTGAGCAACCGCCTTCTTGATCGATTCTCTTTCCACAAGAGCGGCAATCTTGAGACTTTCGAAAACGGCCTTTTCGAAGGAAGATTTTGAACCAGCGTTCTTTAGAAGCAGTGGGAGTTTGGCTTTCACCGCACGGTAGCTCCGAAGCATTTCGGGCACGGTCATTGGATTGTCGGACTGCCAGAAAAGCGAGAGTAGCGCGGACATTACTCCCTTCGGCGATCCATTATGAATGCGAGGATCCATCTTGTTTATGTCGCTTGTCGAGCGTTGAGCACGAAATGCCTTGCTCTCGAAAACGTAGACGTTATGCTTTGCCTGGGTTGATCGATAGAGCGCAATACCGAGCTCGAGCGGCATGTTAAATCGAGGAATCCCATAAGAGGCTTCAATCCGCGAAAGATCGTGTATCGAGAAACTGCATTTCTCGATGAGCTCGATGATCTTGGCTAGTCGGTCCTGATTAGGATGAGCCAGCGTTGCCGTGACATCGAGGCCAAGCTGCGTCAACCCCACCACGTATGCAATGTAGAGACTCTGAAACTGAGAGTCGTATGAGATGTTGAGAAAAACCGGCTCTGGTTTTCTCGGTCTTGGCACTATCTCTTGGCTGCTTTCTTTGCGGCGGCCTTTTTCGCGGGAGATCTGCGAGCGACCAGACGGTGGCTCGAACGACTGGACCTTGACTTTGACTTCACGGGAGCTTCCATAATCGAGCGCACGGCTAAGACCCGCTCGGAGCTAATGCCCAAAAACTCGCCCATCTCTTCCGCAGTTGGAACTCCATTACGGATCGTGTAGACGCTCATAATGACTGCTATTATAAATGCGTTTTATGTATCGGAGCAGCATCTTCTCGGTCCTGCAGTGGCCGGGAGGTTGTTCTGTTTTCGGAAAACTCCTTTTGGAGCGACGGTGTTCTTTAGATTCAATAGTTTACGCTAAATTTAGCGCAGAGAGTAACGGGACTGCTTTTGAATCAAAGCGTGGCGGCTCCTCTTTGGTTTCACGGGCGCCAAACCAATCCGAATCGATGATTCGGAGAACATTCTGCAGTTCCTATCAATCCAAGAATAAAGGTGTTAGCTTGTGGGAACGGGACACCGATTTGTGGGAACAATAGCCAGTTCCGGAGGTGCTTACAGAGCTTTTGGAGCGACCAGAGCCCTTTAAATACAATAGTTTACGTTTCGCCCGGATTTTGACACAGTAGAGGTCAGCGGTTCGAATCCGCTCGTGCCTACCATATCCTTCAATCACATACACCTGCCCCATCCGCGGTAGCGTTGTCTCTGCGACATCCCACTAGTACCATCGGGGCATGGCAGCGCAGAACGGCACTGCACAGTTCGGGTCGGAGTTCCTGACAGCAGCTTTCGCTGAAAGAGTACGCGCAAATCAGGAAAAGCTGAAGTCCAACCTCAAAGCTGCCTACGATTTCATCGTCTGCGGTTCCGGGTCATCCGGTTCGGTGGTGGCGCGGCGTCTGGCGGAGGATGCCGGTGTGAGTGTGCTACTGCTGGAGGCTGGCGGAAGCGACGATGTGCCCAGTGTAATGGAGGCGGTTCAATGGCCGCAGAATGTGGGCTCCAAGCTTGACTGGAGTTTTTCCAGTGTGCCGCAATCGCATCTCAAAGGACGCTCCATGCCTTTGTCCATGGGAAAGGTGCTGGGTGGGGGTTCCAGCATCAATGTGATGACGTATTCGCGTGGTCACAAGAACGACTGGGATTTCTTTGCCTCCGAGTCCGGGGATGCAGCATGGAGTTATGAGTCGGTTCTGAGTCTCTATCGGCGAATCGAAGACTGGCATGGCGCGCCGGACCCGAAGTATCGCGGAGTGGGCGGACCGGTCTTCGTGCAACCGGCGCCGGACCCTAGTCCGCTCGCTCCGGCCATGCTCGAAGCTGCACGCTCAGTGGGGATTCCGACCTTTGAGAATCAGAATGGACGCATGATGGAGGGCGCGGGCGGCGCTTCGTTCATCGACATGCGGGCGCGAGATGGAAGACGCCAGTCCGTCTTCCGCTCGTACGTCTTCCCTTACATGGACCGGCCGAATCTGACCGTGCTCACGGAGGCGCTGGTCACGCGCATCACCTTCGATGGGACAAAGGCTAACGGCGTCGAGATGGTTTACGAGGGAAGGACTCATCGTATCCGTTCGGGGTGCGAGGTGGTGTTATCGCTGGGCGCGATTCATACGCCGAAGGTGCTGATGCAGTCCGGAGTTGGAGATGAAACGGAGCTGCAGCGCTTCGGCATCCCGGTCGTGCAGCATCTTCCGGGAGTGGGACAGAATCTTCAGGATCATCCTGCCTTTGGCTGCATCTGGGAGTATTCCGAACCTCTGGCTCCGCACAATACCGGGTCGGAGGCGGTCTGCTTCTGGAAGAGCGATCCGGGGCTCGATGGTCCTGATCTGCAGATTGCTCAGGCGGAGGTGCCCATTGCGAGTACCGAGATTACGGCCCGATACAACCCGCCCGCGGCATCCTGGACGATGTGGGGCGGTGTTATGCGGCCGAAGAGCATAGGACGACTCCGCCTGACAGGGCCGGATCCTCTCGACGCCGTTCAGATCGAGTCCAATCTGCTGCTCCATCCGGACGACATGAAGGCTGCGAGAATTGTGGTTGAACTCCAGCGTGAGATCGGCAATTCGGCGCCGTTAGCCCCGTTCGTAAAGCGCGAGGTGCTGCCCGGCAACCTGAAAGGAGCGGAGCTGGAAGATTTCATCCGCGACGCGGTCATCAGTTACTGGCACGAGACGTGTACGGCGAAGATGGGACGGGACTCGATGTCGGTGGTCGATAGCAAACTCAGCGTCTACGGCATCGAGAATCTTCGCATCGCCGACGGTTCGATTATGCCGCGGGTAACCACTGGCAACACGATGGCCCCGTGCATCGTGATTGGGGAACGCGCTGCCGAGATTCTAAAGGCGCGGCACAAGTAGTAAACGTGAATTCTGGCTCCTCGACGACCTCGAGCACCCCAGCTTGGCAGCGTTGAGCCCCCGAGAACCGGGGATCATGCGTGTCCGTCCGCAAGAATAAGGCCACATTGTCTTCGAATCGCTAACATGGAACGAATCAGGTGTCGATTGAGGCCCACCCATCCGGTAACACCGACACCGTTCATAATGATGCGATTCGTCTCCCCGCTCATTGCCTTCCTCTTGAGGCCTTCCTTAACGCGCGACGGATTGCTCATGCGATTCCCGTAAGAAACTTCGATCGCGAGCTTCCGGCCCAAACCAAAAGATAATGATTATCAGAACAATCACCGTCCCCTCGAACATAGTCAACGCCCATGGATATCCAAAGCGGTCGCGCAGCACGAATTCAATCGCCGTCGCCGGCGAAGCCAGGAGCACCCCGAGCTGATAGACAAATCCTGGAAACAGGCTTCGCACCGCATCAGGCGAAAGTTCATTCAAATGTGCCGGGATAACGCCGAACGCGCCCTGCACTCCGGTCTGCATCAGGTACGATCCCACCACCAGCACACCGAGCGAGGTCCCAAACGCCCATGCAGGAATTGACAACAAAGAAATCCCCAGCGCCAGCATGATGGAGTTCCGTCTACCCATTTTCTGAGACAGCTGCCCGAAGAAAAGCGCACCCAGGATTGCGCCAATGTTGTACAGAATCGGAATACCATACAGCGCCTTCATTCCAAGAATGGACTTCGCTGCAACACCAGGGATCGACTTCAGAAAATCCGGATACAGATCCTGCGTGCCGTGCGAAAGGCACAGCATCACACCCATCATCAATAAAAGGTAGAGAAACATTCCTTTGTGCCGGATGAGTGAACTAAATATCTTTCCCATGGAGTCTGGCCGATGTTGCTTCCACGCCTCAGACTCCGGCGCGAAAAACGTCAACACCACGATCAACACCGCCACCGGAGCGCCCACAAAAAAGACCGACCTCCAACCAAGCGATGGTGCCAACGCCTGCATCGCCACTGAAGCAAGCAAGTACCCCATCGGATACCCGGCCTGCATCATGCCGGAAAGAAAGCCGCGGAACCTCCGGGGCGAACTTTCCATCGCGTAGGAGGCGCCGATGCCCCAGTATCCTCCCATACCAATGCCATACAACGCGCGGCAGATCACGAAGACCAGATAATTTGGCGCAAGTCCGGTCAACACCGTGAGAATGGAGAAATAGAGAACGCAAAAGATGAGAGGCCGCCTGCGTCCGAACCTGTCCGCAAGGGCACCAAAGAACAAGGCTCCTAGCGGCCTCATCGCAAGTGTCAAAGTAAGCGTGTACACTACCGACGCCTTCGACACATGGAAGTGTTCCGCCAATGTGTCGAATAAAAAAACCACCACAAAGAAGTCAAAGGCATCCAGGACCCAGCCCAGAATTCCTGAACCGACCGCGAATTTCCAACCTTTTATCTCCCGGTCGATTCTTGTATCTGTCCCGGCTAAAAGAGCCATCTCCTGGTTCGCCGTTTCCTCGACCGTCGATTTCAGATCGCTGTGAATTCAATTGCCCGCAAGGTGACAAAATTGTATCCCGGCGTCGACGGCGCTCGAATACAAAAGCATTCAGCTATGGCTTGTTACATAAGGTACAGGCACGTTTGTGATCCACAAGAGCCACCAAACTTCTGTCATACCGCTTGATGGCATTCTCAATGTATTTCAGACGATTCCGATTCAATTCGACGCTGGTCCGCTGCGCGCGTTGAGCCTTCGCACGCTCCTCTGCGGCCTGACGCAACTTCTCTTCGAATTCGAACCCCGACGCGCAAAGCATGGAGAATCTCCTCACCCGGAATTCCTCTGAGATTGGCTCGCCTTAATCCCTGTTCCGCTACTTGTATTCGGTCGCGAAGGCGTCCGCCTCCTTATTCATCTCACCTGCAGAAGCGGCATGCGAAAACAAAATCACGCGATAGCGGAACGTCGCTGTCTGATCTTTCTCAATGGTGTAGTTAAAGGGAGGCTGCTTGGGATCAAATATGCTTCTCCCCAGCGGATTTGCGGCAAACAGGCCGTATCCACGGGCGTGCCAGTATGTCGGATAGCCTGGGTTTTTCGGGTTGTCGGTCATGGCAATCGTTACAACGTGCTTGTCAGCGTCGTTGCCCGTCAAGGTGCACCATCGGCCGCGAGTAGACCACACCGCTCCACCCTTTACCCCCTCACTTGTGAGATACACTCCAGTCGCACCTGATGTATCGGCGGCATCTACCTTAGTCGGCTTCCCACTTGCATCCATGAAGATGCCGCCCTTCTCATCAGGTGACTCAAGCCAGTGGGCCACTCGCATTCCCAGCAGCCCCTCTTTGTCATCATTGAAAACAGCTTTGTCAAGCGCCTGGAGCGTAGTGATCTGATCGATTACTCGAGCGCCTTTCTTCTCCATGAAGACATAGCGTGTCGTGTCCTTCAGTATCTCCTTACCTTCACCCGTCACCCAGACCGACTCGACGACGAGCTCCCCGCGATCCTGTCCGCTCTTGGTCGAGACGATCTTCTTCTGATAGATCGTCCCCATCTTCGCGCGATTCTTTGGCTCAATCGCATCGGAGTTGTTCCAAAAGTCGAAGCCGTTGACATTGCCGTAGTTGAACCACAATCCGGCATGGTGCGGATGGTCGACCCGCTCTCCCGGCCGGGGCTCAAGTGGATAGCCCCGCGTCACCGTAATTCCTTCATCCGTAATTAACGGGTATAGAACAGGCTTCTTCAGAGATGTCGGCCAGATATAAGAAGTGAAAGGCTTGCCATCGATTGTGATGTCGACGCGCCTTCCCGCTTCATCGGCGACAACCTGAACTCCCTTGCCCGCCGCAATCGCAACCTCACTTCCAGTCCCGAAACCCACGATTAGGAGACCCAGCGCCAGCCACTTACGCATAAGCCTTCCCTCCCACCATCACCTGCTGTGTTTTGTCATCGAAGGTTACCTTCTGACCGGTCTGAATCGCCGCGACATTCATGCAGAGCGCGATAGAGTGGCTATACCCTGCATCAATGCTTGCATTCGGAGTCTTCCGCGAGCGAACGCACTCCATCCAATTGCGCATGTTTGCCGAGGTCTGCGGGTCACCCTTGGTATCAGCAGCTGTCGAGACCTCCTCAACCTTTTCCGTCAGAGAAAAGCTCGGCAGCAAATTCGGCTGCATCTTCATCTCGGCAGCGCTTTTTGCCGTCAGACCACCGGTCGGCGTTACGGTCTGCTTGTCCATATCGATCATTCCGCCGTTGGAGTAGTAAAGTTCCTTCACTCCTCCGGCAGAGTTCGTGAAGCGTGAGGTGTACTGTACCTGGAAGCCTTTGGTCAGGTCGTCAAGAGGGCCATAGTCGAAGACCGCCGTCATCGTATCCCAATTCTTGCGCCCGTCCTTCCATAGATAAATGCCGCCGTTCGCCACACAGCTGCGCGGATGAGGCAATCCGGTAAACCAATGCACTGTGTCGATCTGGTGCACAAGCCACTGATCAGGAATTCCGGAGGAGTAAGGCCAGAAAAGACGGAACTCAAGATACTTCCGAGCGTCGAACGGCTCATACGGACGGTTCATGAGATACCGCTTCCAGTCCGTGTCCTCTTCCTTCAGGAGCGGTACGACATCCGGGCGCCGCCACCGGCCGGGCTGATTCACATTCCAGCTCATCTCGACCATAACGATGTCGCCGAACTTGCCGGACTTAATATATTCCGCCGCTTTTTGATAAGCGGGTGTGCTGCGACGCTGCGTACCCACCTGCACAATCTTGCCTGACTTCTTAACCGCATCGCGAATTAAGCGCGCGTCCTCCATGGTGTGCGCGATTGGCTTTTCCACGTATGCGTCGCGCCCCGCGTTAACAGCCTCCGCTCCATGCCGAGCGTGTTGAAAATCAGCAGTAGCGATGATTACTGCGTCGACGTCTTTTCGCGCATACAACTCGTCGTTGTTTCGAACCGGAGTAACCGAACTGCCAGTCAATTTCTGGATATAAGCCGCGCCTTCCTCGCGTCGCCGGTTCCAGATGTCCGACACCGCAACGATCTCAAAGTTCATATCTTTGGCATGCTGCTGAAAGGCAGGAAGATCTCCGCCTCTCATACGGTCGCCACAGCCGACGATGCCTACCTTCACTCGGTCATTCGCGCCCACTACGGCGGCGTAGCTCTTGGCATTCCACGAAACTGCGGTCGTTGCGAGCGCAGCCCCGGTCAACTTCAAAAAATCCCTACGATCATTGCCCTGCGTCGCCATACTATCTCCTTGGTTGAGCTGCTCAAAAGTCCACAGGGGAGATGACGTTCGATCTCCACAGAGTGTTTCTTGTGCAACATCTTTTTTCATTTGAAATCCCTCGCCCGTACGTCTGGCCACGGGCAAGGGATTCGGGCCTAGAAATTAAACTTGATGCTTCCCTGGAAGACCCTGGCCTGGTTGGAAGTGGTTGATATCTGGCCAAAGGTTCCCGATGTAAAGACTCCAGCCCCTCCAGTCTGTCCGGCGACCGTCCCAGTTGAGGTCCCGGTGGGTGGATTAAAGTTGGGATGATTCAGGACATTGAAGGCCTCCAGACGAAGAGTTGTGCTTAGACTTTCGTGTATCGGAAAGATACGGGAGATTTGGGCATCAAAATTGAAGGCATTAGGGCCTCGGTATGAGTTTCTGGCAACGTTTCCGAAGGTTCCATATGTCGGACAGTTCACAGGAGTGAGAGGAGTTCCAGCCGGAAGGCTCGCCGTACAAGGCGCCGTGACCTGACCAAACGCGGCTGGGTTTAGATATCCGCGATTCGCCTGTCCTGTTCCCGCACGCAACGTTGGATGCAGATAAACCGGAACGCCGGCGTTCACGTTCGGCCGATCGTTCCCAAGGTCGGTATAGGAATTGTCCACCCCCGCGGTCACGGTAAATGGCTCTCCACTGACGATATGGATCAGTGGCGCGAACTCCCAATTGTTGACGAGCATTGCGACAAAGCGGTTCCCGATTCCAAACTTGCTCTGCGCAACAATGACGAAATTTTCGACGTTGCGGTAGTCCGAGCCGCACGGACCATAGTCGAGTTTCGGATTGTTCGGATTCTCGTAGGCCGTACCGGCATAATCTCCCTGCGCGTCGTAGAGGTTCAGGCACTTCGACCATGTGTAATTGGCCAGGAGGCTGAAGGTCGAGGAGAGGCGATGCTGCACAGTCGTGATTAGGCCGTTGTAGTTGGCCATGTTGTTGTAGTTCACAAGGACAGATCCGGGGCCGCCGCCCGCATATTGATTACCCTGCATCGGATTCTGCTGGGTTAGATAAAAACGCGAAGCTTGATTGGCAGTTGTGGAACACGGTGTGCCCGCAGCTCCCGGTTTGACTGCGGCGGGGCCAGTCGTAACGATACCCGCGCACCCAGTTCCATTCGCCCCCCAGACTCCGGGAATATAGGTGGCAGGGCTAATGGGAGTACCCACCGGAGCGTGGACAGTATGACTGCCGATGTATTGGACCTGCAGCTGCCACCCCTTTCCAAGATCGCGTTGAACGCTTGCCGTCCATTGTTCGGAATAGGAAGCGCGGAACTGGGAGGGCATGAAGATGTATTGGGATTGGGCAAAAAACTGCGCGCTCGCCGGAGTGGGAATTTGAGGCTGTGGGAAGGGATTGGTCGTAACCTGACCGACCGACCATGGGCTCGAGAAGCTCATGGGACCCGAGGTCGCGGTCTGCGTCTGGCTGATGGCGGTAGCAAAAGGCGGATTCTGCTGGTTACGCTGCGCCGTAAAGAAATTGACCTGGTCATAACCCAATACGAAGCCGCCGCGCAGGACAGTCTTTCCGTTGCCGCTCGGATCGAAGGAGAAACCAATGTTCGGAGAGAACTGCCATGGCGTATTTTTGGTGAACTGGCGCGACACGCCCGGATCACCATAATAAAGCGCTCCCGCAGGAGCATTCGGGTAGACCGTACTGAACTGGTTAGCCAGAAATGCGGGCATACTGAACTGAACTCCGCGGTTGAAAGCATCGACTGGCATGTAGTTCGGAGCCCAGCGGACACCGCCCACCAACGTCAGCCGCGGGTTGGCATGGTAAGTATCCTGTATGTAAAGGCTGGGAATTGGTCCTCGCAGAGCGTTCTGCTGGAACTTGCTTTGCTGAAAGGCTTGCAAAGCACCCTGCATAAAGTCCAGCTCCGGATCTCCAGTCGCAGTACCTCCGTTTGGTCCGTTTCCACTGTAGGTGCCGGTGAAAGTGAATTGGCCGTTCGACTCGTAGGCGTTGGAGATATTGAGTTGATTCTGCACCCACGATCCGCCGAAGACGAACTGATGCTTGCCGCGCAGCATGGTTACATCGTCGGCGAGGGCGAGGGTGTTGTCGTTGAAATGAGCTACCGAGTTCGTACCGCCGCCGATGGTGAATCGAGTATCAGCCAGTTGAAGACCGTTCGGCTCGCCCTGAAAGAGATTGACACCAAGAGTTACGGCATTGATGGCGTTATTCGCATATCCGCGGTTATTGCGACGCCGCATGATGGTGATGTGGGCCGTGTTCACCATCTTGCTGCTGATCGTATAGGCCTCAGCCATCGTGAAGCTCTGTACCCGCTGAGAGTTTCCCGACTGCGTTGTCACGAAGATGTTGTTGGGGTCGAAGAAGGCAGGTAACTGATACCCATCAAGGAAGTAGCGACCATACAGGTTGTTCTTCTGGTTGATGGTCCAGTCAACGCGGGTAACGAACTGGTTGTCAAAGGTATCCAGCGGTATGGCATAGGAGACAAATCCGCAATTTTGCGTGTCATAGTTTGGATCGATCTTCGGGAAATACGATAGCAACTTCAACGCCTGGGCGTTATATGTTGGAGGGGTCGAATATTTGTTATTCGCCAGCTTCGTGCCCGTCAAGGGGTCGACCAGCGTGAGTGCCTTGCCGCTCGAGATACAGTTCGGCCCGTCGGACACAGACCAGTCACCGGCCAAATTCGCGGCAGTGGGGATTTGTGCCTTGGTCGCAGCCTGCAACTGCTTGGACTCGGTGCGCTGATACGCGGCAAAAGCAAAGAGCTTTTCCTTGAGGATCGGGCCCCCAAACGTACCGCCAAACTGATTTTGGTGCAGTTGATCTTTCGAGGTGGAGAAGAAGTTGGTGGCATCGATATAATTGTTGCGGATGAATTCGAAGGCCGACCCATGGTACTTATTCGTCCCGGACCGGGTGACCACATTCACCATGCCGCCGGAGTGCATACTATCCTGCGCACCGAGACCGGCTGCTTCAACGCTGAATTGGTTGACAGCATCGGGGAATGGAAACGGAAGGTTCCCGTTCGCCATGTAGTCGTTGTTGTCGCCGCCATCCAGCCGCCACATGGTCGTATTGCCCATGCCGCCGGCAATCGAGACGGCAATCGTCTGGTAGGAATATTTGCTCCCCGTAAAATCCCCGGCCGGAGCTGCCGTAGATCCACCCGAAAGAGTGATCAGGCCGGTCATCTGCCGCCCATTCAGCGGCATCTCGGTAATCGTCCGTTCATCGATCGTCTGCTTAAACGTGGCATCTTCCGTCTGCAAGGCCAGACCAATTGCCTGCACCTCGATCTTCTGGTCCGTCCGTCCTATTGTCATCGCGATGTTGACTGCGATGCTGCTACCAACTTCAAGAACAATGTTCGACTGGCTGTAATGCTCAAAACCCTGAGCCACCACGTCGACCGTATACGTCCCGATCCCGAGATTCGGGAAACTGTAGAGACCGGCAGCTCCCGTTATTGAAATCCGTTTCACCTGGGTTGCGATATTGGTAGCCGTGACAGTCGCGTTTTCAATAACGGCGCCGGTGGAATCAACGATCGAACCTTGAATACTCCCTGTTCCCGCTTGTTGGCACTGCACTCTCGTTGAAATTAATAACGCTCCACCGCAACAGACAATGGCGATCCACCGATGAGTCCGGCTCCAAAGAGCATTAAGAACTTGATTGCCTCGCATAGTACCTCCGCATAAGTAGGAACATCGTGAGCGGCCGATTTCTACGTCCCTTTCTTTGTCTTCCTGATCTGCACAAGCATCTCTACGCCGATCAGGCGACTTGGAATAGGACTTGACTGGAACGAGCGATTTCGGCTCCGTGGATGGACCACTCGTTATCTCGGCGGAAAAGGTAAGAGAGTTTGCCCATGGCTGTCAACTACAAAAAAATCTTTTTGGGTAAAACATCGGGTTCCTTGTCACCACCGGGCGGTACTGTTGACGTGGCGCGAGCTGAACCGGGCACTCATACCGCAACAAAAGCGTCTGCGTCTTCTCCGGTGCCCTGGCCCAGTAAGACCGAATTGCTTGAAATGATCCCTGGAGCACCCTCAGCCTTTTGAAGATTGCGGCTAAATACGACCATCGCACGAATACTCTACACGCCTTAGTTGCCGGGTGTCAGAATGAGATGGATGCCCGAGAGCAATCTGCAGCTAGTCTCTGTTTTGCTTCGGCAAACCAGGTTAAAAGAGAAAGGCCACCCTTCCGGATGGCCTTCAGATAAGACAATTGGATTCGAGTTAGAAGAAGAATCGCGCAGATAGTTGCAGCTGGCGATTAGGTTGCGTGCCCGTGATCTTACCGAAGCCGGACGAGGTGGCAAATGTTGCTGTTGTACCAGTCTCTGTAACCGTGAGCGAGCCGCTCGGCGATGTAAAGTTCGTGTGGTTGATCACGTTGAACGCATCGACACGGAATTGGAACTTCAAAGCTTCGATTATCTTAAAATCCTTCGAGACCGAAGCGTCGAAATCCGCTTCGCCTGGCGCACGGTTCGAGTCACGCGAGACGTTGCCAAAACCCGTGGCGACAATCTGAGTCCGCACACCACCAATCGTGTTGTAGACCGGACCTGATGCCGCGAGTGGGAAGTTTGGATCAGTCGCAGAGTCGAAGTATTGTAGGGCTGCTCCGTTCTTGGTGGGATTCGCTAGTTTCAGTAATTGAGGGTTTCCATTAGGACGCTGCGAAGAACCTGGAATCTCGTTGGTCTGCGTGATATTGACTGGCAATCCAGTATGCCCAACATAGACGGGGGAAATGTGCCAGTTCCGCAACCACCAAGGACCGGACGTAGTGTAAACGAGAGCGATGTTCAAAACATGCTGTGCATCGATGTTGCTGGGAGCGAGGTCTCGAATGAGGTTTGGACCAGCCACAGGGTATTGTGAGTTTGCTGTTCCGTTCGGGGCCGAAAAATTATAGATTGTGCTGCCGTCGTCCATGCTCTTTGACCATGTCCAGTTTGAGAGAACTGCCAGACTCTTGTTGAACTGGCGTTTCACCGTCACCTGGAGACCGTTATAGTTGGAGGTTCCGATGTTGCTGTTTACGGTGAACGACTTCAGGTTCGTGAAGGGTTGGGCGTTTTGCGTAGCCACGCTGGTATTGGCAAGAGTGACAGCAGGTACCGCCGAAAGGGGAACCTGATTCTCGTTGAGGTTATAGGAGAGGTGCAACGCATGGTTCCCAACGTAGTTGACCTCAAGCGTAAGCGCGAGAGGCAATTGGCGCTGGACCCCTAGATTCCACTGTTGGACAAGCGGCATATGAGTCTGGTTGTTGAATGAGATGCCAACGCTATAGGGATTAGTGGCCGAAGAACCCACCAGAGCCGCAAAGGGATTCTGCAGATTTGGAGGAGGCGCAAGCGGGAGCCCCTGCGAAAGAGAGAAGGGCTGTGCGACGCCTGTCCCCAGGTTGTTGGTAGTGATGGTGTTGTCATACCCCGGATAAGCGAGCTGGCCACCGAGATTCTGGAAAATGGTTCCGTAGAAAGTGCCAAACGCGGCGCGAATTACAGTCTTGTCGTCGACGCTGTAAGCCAGGCCGATGCGTGGTGAAAAATCCGCCTTTGGCGTGTTGATATTCAGCGAACGCGAGACCCCATTGAGATTGGCGGCTAGCAGCTGCCCGGTGTTGGTATCGATGCGGCTGTAAATATTGGTGGCGATAACCAAGGGAGATTCATACTCGTAACGAAGCCCCGCATTCAGGGTCAGCTTCGGCGTTACCTTCCAATCGTCCTGGATGAAAACACCAAGGTTCCAGTTGCGTCTGCCGGTAGGAGGCATCGGCTGTTCGTAATTGGTGGTCTTGATCTTGCCGAGAAGGAAGTCGGCAATTCCAGTGTTTGGATTTCCAGAAGCGCCGTGATTGGTAATCGACCCGTCAAATGCGATTGACCCTTCTGGGCTTCCAGCCGGATTGAACGAATTGAACTGGTTCTTGCGAAGCGATGCGCCGATCTTGAAGGTATGCGGCCCGTAGGTCTTTGTAACCGAACCAAAGGGGGTGAACGTATTGGTGATGTTGACCTGATTGGTATTGGTATCCGCACCGATATTGTTGAAACCGGGATCCGTAATCTCGGGCGTCTGATCCAACGGCAAGGAAGCGATTCCAAGCTGCTGAGCCGCTCCAAATCCGACTCCTGGAGGGTTTCGGAGTACCACGTTCCGGAAAAAACCCATATTCAAATCCATTACCAGACTAGGAGTCCACACGCGGGTATAGTCGATCGAAGGCAGCCAGGCATTGTTGCAGGTGCAGTCCCATGTCGTATTGAGCAAGGGGCTGTTCCACGAAATAGCATTTGGAGACGATGTGGTGAAGCGGAAGACATTCAAAGTGATCCGGTCTTTCTGCGTCAGTGCCTCATCGAGGCGTCCGACGATCTTCTGTACGTGTCCCGTCAGATTCTGCAGAGACGTCCAGTTGCCCGTATAACGATTGTTCGCCGGGTCATACGTTCCTACGGTATTCGGCAGTGGGAGCAACGCCAGGATCTTTGCAGCGGCGGGATCGATGGGTCCAATTTGGTTATTCGTAAACTGCGGAGTGCTCAACCCGCCAGGCTGATATATAGGCTGAGCCTTACGCGGATTTCCATTTGCGTCCGTTGTTGGTAAAGCGTTGGAAAGATCGCCCATACGTTGAGCGGCGGTAGGAACGGTGAACGTAAGCAGGGTTGAATTAGGCGTCGTGGTGCGATCGTAGTTGAAAAAGAAGAACGTCTTGTCGTGGCCGTTATAGAGATGTGGGATACGGACAGGGCCGCCAAAGGAGCCGCCGTACTGGAAGAACCGGTCACGGTTTCGTGGTGTAACAGCTCCAGTAGTAGGATTGATCGTGTCTTTATGGAAGTACTGATTGGCGTCGAAGGCCTCATTGCGCATCAGGAAGTAGACATTGCCGTGGTAAGTGTTGGTGCCCGAGATCGTGTTCACCGAGATTACCGCGCCTGAGGTGCGACCGTATTCCGCAGGAGCATTGGTTGTAATGGCGCGGAATTGATCAATACCATCTGGCGATGGCAGAGTTCCTGGCGTTCCGGTTGAAGCGACAATCGTGGAAACACCGTTTAGCAGAACTTCAGTATTGAGGGTACGGCTACCATTGATTGAGAGCTGCGAGGTAGACGGCTGGTCGCCTGCCCCTCCGTGCACCACACCAGGAATGAATGCCAGCAGATTCTCCGTTGCTCGTTGTTGTAGGGGAAGATTCTGAACGTCTTCAGGCGAAATCAAGGTCGAAACATCCGAGGTGCTTCGGTCCAACTGCTCACCCTTGGACTCAACGGTCACGACTTCTGTCGCACCGCCCAGTTGCATCGTCACGTTGACTGAAGCAACCTGCGCTACCGTCGCGACGAGGTCATTGATCACAGCCTGCTTCAATCCCTCGGCGGTCACAGTAATCCGATACGTTCCGGGAATCACCTGCGGTGCCACAAAGGCGCCGGCGGAATCCGATACACCATTGAACACGACAACGCCTGTCTGTTCATTCAGGATGACGACTTTCGCGTTGGGAATCAGCGCGCCGGTCGGATCCAACACCTGGCCGCGAATCGTCGCGTTCGTGTTCTGTGCATAAATCACGCCCGCACTGGGGAACAGAGCTGGCACTAAGCTCCATCCGATAACTCCTAGTACGCCAACTGCTATCGAATGCCGCATACCAAACCTAACCTGAGAGAAAATCTTATCAATTGCTCGAATCAAATTCACGGGTAGAGCCTCCAGAAAAACGCGGTGCAAGACAACTAAAACTAGAATCACCAACCAACGCTGTTGTTCTCTGCTAGAGCAAAATCATGAGCTTCTTCCTTCTGCAACTATTAACCCAACTCAACGCAGAGACAAACGTTTGTCTAAATAAGTTTGTAGAGAAAACAATTGCGGCCATAATAAGAAAACATACGAAGAACGTTTGTCAACCCCCACTTAGGGTTGGAATTAAAAGACCCGAAAAAGCCCGAATATCCACCATAAAGAGGACCAACCTTTGACAGTCAATCAGTTGCTGTCTTCGGCATAACCGGCCTCAGATATGAGGAGTGTCTAGCGCCTTTTTCTCCTCAGCGCCTCTATCTGGCTTAGAAGCTCCTGTGCCTGGGAAGACTGCGGATTAATCTTCACTGCGCTCTGAGCCTCCGCTTCAGCCTCGGGCAGCCGACTCATCTGCAGAAGAACCACCGAATAGACCAGATGTGCGTCTGCATCCAAAGGATCCAGTTGGACAGCCTTCTGCAGGTGAAAGGCCGCCTCCTGCCAATCAGACCTTCCAGCAAGAAGACGCCCAAAGTTAGCATTAGTTCCGGCATCGTACGGATTGACAGCCAACGCCGCGCGAAAAGCCATCTCAGCGCCCTGAGTGTCGCCCATCTGTGCCAGATTCACTCCCAGATTATTCTGTGCATCGGCAAAGTCCGGTTTTAGTTGAACCGCACGCCTGAGATCGGCCACTGCCGGCTCTGCTCTCCCCAGCCGTGATTCCACCAGCGCGCGTTCATACCACAGCAAGGAGTTACCCGGCTCACGTTCGATGGCTCTTCCCAAAACGCTGAGCGCCTCGTCCGCTTGTCCCGCAATTCCCAGCGTAGCTCCAAGCCGTCTTTGCCCACGCGAAGAGAGCGGATCCAGCTTCACCGCCTGCCGATAGGCGTCGATTGCACCCGATAGGTTGCCAAGGTGCCGCATCGCATCTCCCAGCTCAATCGAGAAGTTGGGTTGGCCAGGTTGCCGCGAACGAATCAACTCCTCAAGCCGCGGGACTCCCGTTTCCAGGTTCGAGCTGTCGATCACCTGCGCAAGTGCGCTATAGATATCGTCCGCCGCCCCGGGCGCCTCGTGGTCCAGCAGATATCTCTTCACTTCACCGCGATAGGCATGCGCCGCATCCTCAGGAATCTCCTGCCGCTCTGCCAGAAGCTCTTTCGCAGGCGGCGCTCGGCGTTGGATCAGATGATCCGTCATCACTGCATGCACCACATCCTCCGCCCTGCGCTTCGGCATATGGCAGGAGACGCAGTCGTTCGATGCCGGGTGCCTCTGAGCCGCAATCTCCGCCGGCAGACTCGTTCCATGGCACTTCATACAGATCGACGCATAGTAAGAAACCGACTCCGGCCCTTTATGAAGATCATGCGGGTTGTGGCACGTCTCACAAGTCAGCGCACCTTGGCTCTTCAAATAGCATTGCGACTGCCTCAAGCGGTAAGGCGAATTGACGATCTCGAAGTTATCAACGCGTCCCTTCTCTGGATCGCGGGTGAAATAAGAGTTGAAATCCCCGAGCGGCTGAGTCGCCATATACCCAAAGGGCTCCTGATCATAATGACGAATTCGATCTGGCAAAGAGCGGCTCGTCGTCTCAAGGTGGCATTGCTCGCAGACCTCCATCTGCCGCCCCTTGCTCAATCGCATCGGATTGAGTATCGAAGCGCGAATCTCGGAAACAGACACTCCAGGAGACCTCGCCGCCCTAACATGAGCCGCTCCGGGTCCGTGACACCGTTGGCAATCGATTCCCTCAGGCAACGATCCTGTATAAACCGGGCTCGCAGAGAGGTCGCGATGAGCCGGATCAGGAATCTCTGGATAAGCATTGTGGCAAAACATGCACTCGTAAGCGATCACACGCCGTGTTGTCGGGTGTGAATTGTCGTATCCAGGATTCATTCCCCAGTGGCCGCCCGTCTCCGAGTACCACGCAAGCGGAAGCTCAATCAGCGTGCCGTCCTCCTCACGGTGCAAATACGTTCGCACATGATTTCCCGACCCCATCACGTAGTCAATCTGAAGCTCCTCCACATTGTCCGGCTTGCCGTCAAAACCACGCTGCCACCGCCGTTGAAAGAACCTCCCCTCATGCGCTGTCATGCCGTAATAAGTGTCCGAGGCCGCATGAAAAAACTCGCGGCTCTTAGCGGAGCTATCGACCGTGTCCTTCGCCTCGGGCTTATAGAAAGCATGCGCCATGCCCGTGTTCGCATATCCGGCGGACTCTGCAGTGTGGCATTGAACGCAGCTCTTCGGGTCGGCATACGCTTGTGTCACGACTGGCTGAACTGGCCGGGAACGCAAGAAATAGAAAACCAGAGCCGCCGCAACCGCGATGATCACCAGACAGACCGTAACTACTGAACGCTTCTTCATGAAATCCGCAAATTGTGCCTCGTTGTCATCGCTCCTTCGCGTATGGAGCGATTCCAGAAACGATCCTGCTCCCCACCAGCCACCCACACGCCACAAGACCCACCCGTCATTTGCCTGTCTGCATTTCTTGGTTCTCCCCGTCCAACCGGCTGATAGAGAGGCAAAGATCCAATGAGCCTTACCTTTCGTAAATTTTCGGTTGGTAGCAAGTTTATACAGAAAGCTCACAAGAGAGCATCCGATAGCTATCCACAAGCAGAGTCCTCAACAGGAAAGCCTCCCGATAAGATAGAAAGAGACCAGCCCAGCCCCATCGTGTCCGACAACTTCGCTCAGCTCGTCAAGCAACAGGCAGACATCGTTCGCATCATCGGCGACTATGTAAAGCTGCGCAAATCCGGCGCCCAGAACTACACCGGCCTCTGCCCCTTCCACAAAGAAAAAACCGGCTCCTTCTCCGTCAACGCCACTCACGGCTACTTCTATTGCTTCGGCTGCCACGAAAAAGGCGATGTCTTCACCTTCGTCATGAAGATGGAGAACATCAGCTTCCCCGAAGCTATTCGTGTCGTCGCCACCAAATGTGGCATCCCCCTTCCCAAGCGCGAATTCTCCTCACCCGAAGAGGCTCATGAAGCCGGGCTGCGTCGTCACCTGCTCGACATTCACGAGGCCGCCACCCAGTACTTCGAAGCCGCGCTCAAAGCCCCTGAGGCTGCTCGCGCCCGCGAATACCTCACCAGCCGTGGCGTCACCCCCGAGACCGTCGCAAAATTTCGCATCGGCTATGCCCCCGACGACTTCAACCACATGCGTGACCAGCTAACCCGCCACTTTCCAGAAGAAGTCCTTCGCGCCAGTGGTCTCTTCAGCGCAAAGGAGCAACCCGACGGCTCGCACAGCCAGCTCTACGCTCGCTTTCGCAAACGAATCACCTTCCCCATCTGCAACGAGCAGGGAAAAACCATTGCCTTCACCGGTCGCGCCCTCGATGCTCAGGACGAAAAGGGCCGCGACATCGCCAAATATCTCAACTCACCCGAAACCGCCCTCTACAGCAAAGGCCAGGTCCTCTTCAATCTCGACAAAGCCAAGGCCGACATCCGCACCCTCGGCTTCGCCCTCCTCGTTGAAGGTCAGATGGACTGCATCTCCGTCTATGTGTCCGGGATAAAAAACGTCATTGCGACCTCGGGCACCGCGTTCACCGAGATGCAGATTCGTCTCCTCAGCCGCTTCACCAAACGCGTCATCGTCAACTTCGACCCCGACACCGCAGGCATCGCCGCGACAGAAAAGTCCATCGCCCTCCTCACCGAAGAGGACTTCGAAGTCAAAATCGTCACCCTCGAAGGCGGCCTCGACCCCGACCGCTACATCCGCGAGCAAGGTGTCCAGTCCTACATGGCCGCCCTGCGCAACGCCAAGCGCCACTCCGACTACCTCATCGACTACGCCCGCGATCAGTTCCCCGGCCGCACCGCCGACGCCAAGGTAAAAGCCCTCAACTTCCTCCTCCCGCACATTCGCCGCATGCCCAACCGCATCCAGCGCGACGAGTTTGCCGCCGACACCGCCCAGAAGTTAGGCATCGACTCCGCCATCCTCCGCCAGGAGCTCAAACAAGCCGCATCGCAGCGAATCGAAAGCGTTCGCTCCCACAATCACGATCCAGCCAGCGAGACTGAACGCATCCTCCTCCGCGCCCTCGTCCTTCCCGAGCACGATCCTTCACGCATCCTCGCCGCAGAACAGCTCTCTCAACATCCGGACTGGTACGAGAGCCTCCCCGCCGCAGCCCTTCTCGAGACTCTCTCCCACGCGCCCGCGCCGCTTAACCCACTGGACGCCGCACCCGATCAGCACAGCCACGTCCTCCTAGCCCGAACACTTCAGCAAGCCGACGACGCAACCAGCGCCCAATCCCTCGTCGAGCAGGTCGAGGGCGCGCTCCACACCCTCGCACACCGTCATCTCGAACGCCGTCAGCGTGAACTCCGCGCCCTCATCGCCGAAGCCGATCGTCGCGGCGACCACGAGATGCTCACCCGGCTGACAGCCGAAAAACTCCAGATCGACCGCAAACTCCGCGAGCACTGACGCTCAGCCAATATCTTGAGAACATAAGTTAGCGCCCAGGGTTCAAACCCAACAAATTCTCCCCGCAACTGGAAAGCACCTGCATGAGCATGGACGGCACCACAAAACGGCGACTCCTCCTGGGCTTCATCACCAACTGGATCGGAAAGCTCGCCTCCACGATCATTCAGCTCATCCAGGTTCCCGTCTTTCTCCACTTCTGGAGCGTACCGCTCTACGGCGAGTGGATGATCGTCACTGCCATCCCCAATAACCTCAGCTTCACCAACGTTGGTTTCGGTACGGTCGCCGGCAACGAGATGACCATGATGGTTGCCCGCAACGACCATGAAGGCGCCCTCAGCGTCTTTCAAAGCTGCTGGTGGCTCATCATCCTGATCTGCTCCGTTACGATCCTGCTCCTCAGCGGCACACTCTACTTCCTTCCGGCTGCCCGCCTGCTCCACCTCACCCACGTCAGCGAGATAGACACCAAGTGGATCATCTTTTACCTTGGCATCTCAGTTCTCGTAGGGCAGCTGGAATATCTTCTGCAGTCTGCGTATCGCAGTGTTGGCCGCTACCCGTTCGGCTCCTTCATGAAGACCCTCTTCTCCCTCGCAGCCTTCGCCAGCACCCTCGTCGCAGTGGCCGTTGGCTGCGGAGCCCGAATCACCGCCCTCGTCTTTGCTGGCACCAACGTCTTATGCACCATCATCCTGTGCCTGATGGTCCGCCGCGACATCCCCTGGGTTAAATTCGGTTGGGCTCACGCCGGCTTCGAAGAGATTCGCAAGCTCACCCGCCCTGCCATCGCTTACATGGGTTTTCCCCTCGGCAACTCTCTCAGCCTCAACGGAAGTCTTCTCGCCGTAGGCTACGCCCTCGGTCCCGTCGCCGTCGTCGTCTTCGGAACCGCCCGCACCGTCTCCCGCGTAGCCCTCCAGATGACCCAGATGGTCAACAGCACCTTCGAGCCCGAGATGTCTCTCGCCTACGGAGCCAGAAACTACGACCTAACCCGGACTCTCCTCCGTCGTGCCTGTCAGCTCGCTCTCATCGTCGCCTTCGTGATTGTTCTCGCCATGATGACGATAGGCCCGTGGTTTCTCACCCACTGGACCTCAGGCCATGTTCCTCCCAGCCGGACTCTGCTCAGCATCCTTCTTCTCGTCGTAATCTTCTACGCCCTTTGGTCCACCAGCGCCACACTGATGCTCTCTACCAACCAGCACCAGCGGCTGGCCATGTATTACATCGTCGGCACCTCGATCTCCTGCGTCTTCTGCTACCTCTTTGCCCGTGTCTGGGGCCTTTATGGAGCTGCAGCCGCCCTGCTTATCTCCGAGGTCATCATGAACCTCTACGTGGTGCCTGCCTCGCTCCGCATCGCCCACGACACTCTGCCTGCATTTATCTCCGCGATGCTCCACTACCCTCCTTCGCTGCGCCCCGCAACCCTCCTCGCGCGTATCCGCCGCTCCAAACCCGGCTTCGAAAGCTGATCCGGTCAGAAGTCCCCGCAAAAACTGTAGGCCAAAGTTTGGAATCCGCCTTGATGGTTATAACTAATGTTATAACCAAATGGAAAGGAATTTCCATGGCCACAACCGTCAAAATCACAACCATCGGCAACTCCGTCGGCATCGTTCTGCCCAAAGAAATACTCAACCGGCTGCACGTAGAGAAGGGCGATAGTCTCTATGTCCTTGAAACCCCAGGAGGAATCACGCTTACTCCTTATGACCAGGACTTTGCCGAAGAGATGGAATCCGCAAAGCGGGTGATGAGAAAGCACCGCGATGTTCTGCGGAAGCTGGCCGAATAGTGAATGAGCCGCTTTGGATCTCAAAGAAAGCTGTTCTGGCCCTGCATAGTGCGCAGCTCGCCGAACATGGCGGTTCCGACGGCATGCGCGATGAAACATTGCTCGATTCCGCTCTCACAAAGCCCCGGAACGCCTTTACCTATGCCGATCAGCCGGATATCTTCCGGCTTGCGACATCTTACGCCTTCGAAATTGCCCGAAGCCATGCCTTCGTTGACGGCAATATACGCACGGCTCTCGCGGTTTCACTTACGTTTCTGGATAGAAACGGCTGGGACATCACATTGTCGAAAGAAGATCTCTACCTTACCTTCCTCCACCTGACCGATGGCAGCCTCGACGAAGACGAGTTAACGGTCTGGTTTTCAAGCCATGCCGTACCCCTCTAACCAAAGCTGCAGGAATCTTTTCCACCGCAAAATCGTCTAAAGAAGTATGGTATCCTATGATTCGCTGGGGAAGTGTGCCCTTGTATGCCCTGACCTCCTGAAGGTCAAACGGCTGGCCAAAGCGGTCTAAACCGCAACCTGCTCCCTGCCCATTACGGAACAACCCAGGGAATTGTCCGCCTGAAAGCGGACTACCCAATCACATGAAATCTTTCGCAGGAGTGCGCACTGCCGTGGCAGAAGAAATTGACAAGTACGAAGACGACATAGACAAGCTCATCGATACGGGCAAAGAGAAGGGGTATCTCACCTTCGGCGAGGTCAATGACCTCCTTCCCGGCGACATTAACACACCGGACGATCTCGATGACCTCCTCACCACCATCAACACCCAGGGCATCGACGTCCTCTCCGGCGACAAGTTCTCCGGCGATCGCGAGAAGTATGAGCCTGAGGCCGGCGAAGAGTCCGAAGACGTAGAACTCGACCTCTCTCCCGGAACCCTCGAGAAGACCAACGATCCCGTCCGCATGTACCTCCGCGAGATGGGCACCGTTCCTCTGCTCACCCGCGAGGGCGAAGTCGAGATCGCCAAGCGCATCGAGCGCGGGCAGCTTCGCGTCATGAAGGCCATCTCCCGTTCGCCGATCGTCATTCGCGAGATCGTTGGCCTCGGAGAAGATCTTCGCCGCGGCGTCCGCAATATCAAGGAAGTCGTCACCTTCGACGAAGAGGAGCTCACCGAGGAGATTCTCCAGGCCCGTGTACGTGCCACTGTCGGCCGGATCGACGTGATCCTGAAGCATCAGAAGAAGATTCATGCGCTCGAAGAGAAATTCGCCGCGCCGCTCGGCAAAGACGCCAAGGCCAAGGCCAGGGACGCACGCAAGACCCGCTGGCTGATCGGCCGCGAGCACGTCTACATCAACCGCATCGTTCGCGAGCTCAAATACACCAACGGCGAGAAGAAGCGTCTGCTCGATAAGGTCAACAAGACCGTCGACGCCATGCGCACCCTCGAGCGTCAGATCAAGACCCTCGAAGCCAAATTCGAAGCCTCGAAATCGGAAGAGCTGCGCAAAGAATACAAGCGTCAGCAGAAAAACTGCCGCATCGACCTCGAGCGCGTCGAAGCCGACGCCGGAATCTCCATCGCCGACCTCAAGCGCACGCAGCGCGAGATGATCCAGGGCGATATGGACGCCGAGCGCGCCAAGCGTGAGCTCATCGAGGCCAACCTGCGCCTCGTCGTCTCCATCGCGAAGAAGTACACCAACCGCGGCCTCCAGTTCCTCGACCTCATTCAAGAGGGCAACATCGGCCTCATGAAGGCCGTCGACAAGTTCGAGTACCGTCGCGGTTACAAATTCTCGACCTACGCCACCTGGTGGATCCGTCAGGCCATCACCCGCGCCATCGCGGACCAGGCCCGCACCATCCGCATCCCGGTGCACATGATCGAGACCATCAACAAGCTCATCCGCACCAGCCGTCAGCTAGTGCAGGAGCTCGGTCGCGAAGCGTCGTCCGAAGAAATCGCCCGCCGCATGGACATCCCCGTCGCGAAGGTCCGCAAGGTCCTCAAGATCGCGCAGGAGCCCATCTCACTCGAAACTCCCATCGGAGAAGAGGAAGACTCGCACCTCGGAGACTTCATCGAAGACCGCATGGCCGTCAGCCCGAGCGACGCGGTCATCTCAGTCAATCTGAAGGAGTACACCTCGCAGGTACTCCGCACCCTGACACCGCGTGAAGAGCGCGTCATCAAGATGCGCTTCGGCCTCGAAGATGGCTCCGAGCACACCCTCGAAGAGGTAGGCCAGTCCTTCCAGGTCACCCGCGAGCGCATCCGCCAGATAGAAGCCAAAGCCCTCCGTAAACTCCGTCACCCCAGCCGCAGCCGCAAGCTAAAGGCCTTCGTCGACGGCGTCAAAGACATGTAATTCTTCGCCGAAAACTGAACCGATGGGCGACAGCAACTCAAACTGTCGCCCATTTCTCTTTTCTCCTCTAAATAGACAGCGCACTCCATCTGCGAAGATGGTACAAACACCATCGGAGGACCTCCCCGCCTCATGACCGTCAACTCGCCGGAGCCCACACCTCTCCACCATTGGCTGCGTCGTCTCTGGCCCCTGTACTGCTTCTTTGCCGCCCTCGTTACCTTCGGCTACGCCCTATACGACTCTTATCAAATCGACGGCGACGCGGTGGCCTACATGGACATCGGCGACCTGATCCGCGCGCATAACTGGCAGGGCGTCGTCAACGGATACTGGAACCCGCTCTACCCCGCGGCACTATCTCTGGGACACACTCTCTTCCACCCCACGCGTTATACCGAGCTTCACGCCTACTACATGGTGAACTTCGGCATCTTCTTGCTTGAAATGCTGGCCATCGTCGCGTTCACTGATGCCATCATTCGTCTCCGCGACCTCCGCGAAGCGGCATCGCCCTCGGCCAACCCACTCCCGTTCCTCCTCGACCGTTACACTCTTCGTTACCTGGGCATAGCTCTCCTCGTCATCTCCTCCCAACGCGAGCTGAGCATGGGCAAGGTCCGGCCCGACGCGCTCCTCCAGGCCTTCCTGCTCTTTGGCATTGCTGCACTGCTCCGGCATCTTGCCACTGGCTATCTTCGTTACGCTGCGCTGATGGGCTTCGCGCTCGGCTTTGCTTACCTCACTAAGTCCTTCGCCTTCGTCTTCACCCTGATCTGTATCTCCGCGCTTGTCGCCTTCCGTCTCTTCTGGCAACGCCACGCCGCCACGCGAGTTGCCGCTGCTTCAGTTCTTGTCCTCATTGGTTTCTCCATCGTCGCCGGCCCATACATCGCCACGCTCTCAAAACAGAAGGGCCGCCTGGACTTCGGCGACTCGGGCCCTCTTAACTACGCCTGGTTTGTCGGCGGAACCGAGAAGATGCATCTTCAGCAAAGCCAAACCGAGCTCTTCGGCGCCGCTGAGGTTCATCTCAAGCACCCCGACAAGCAGCTCCTGCAGAACCCGCCCATATACAGTTACGCACAACTTCCGCACGGTACATACCCAGACTGGTTCGACACCTCATTCTGGAACGATCAGATCAAGCCGCATCTGAATCCGCATCTTGAGATTCGTATCCTCCGCGACTGCATCATCCGCATCTTTCGCTACATCGCCAACCATCCCGAAGCGTGGCTGCTCCTCCTGTTGCTTCCGCTCGCCGGAGCCCGCTTCCGACCCCGTGCCCGGGCATCCACCAACGCCTTCTGGCTTGTGCCTGTCGTCCTCGGCCTCGCGGTCCTTGGCATCTACGCGATCGTCAACGTCGAGGACCGGTACATCACCGTCGGATTCCTCACTCTCCTCCTGCCTCTCTTTGCAGCGCTGCGCATCGCCCCCGCGATCAACACGGTTGCTGCCCGCAGTGCAGCCTCGGCAGCGGTGGCTCTTCTCGCCCTGCTCGCAGTCGGCGAATCTGCCCGGACGGTGGGCGAACTCCGGCGCAATCTGGTCTTCGTCCATTCCCCACATGGCTGGTACGACCACGATATCTTCCTCGCCGCCCGAGCACTCAACGACCTCGGTGTAAGCCCAGGAGACACTATCGCCTGTATCGGTACCCGCGCCTGCGTCTATGACCATTACTGGGCTCGCCTCGCTGGAGTCCGTATCCTCACCGAGATCTATGAGCCATATCTCCCGCTCTATCCCTCTCTCGCCGCAATGCCCAATCGCAGCGAAGCCTACGACGTCGTCCGCCAGCAGGGAGCAAAAGTTCTGGTCGGCTACTTCGATCCAGGAAAGATGACCGGAACCGATGCGGTCTCGGCTGGCTGGCGCGAGCTCGGCCAAACTCCTTTCTACGCTCTTCCGCTCAATCTTCCCGACACAACGACAAGCCCACACCCGTAAGCCTTATTGTTCCGCAACATCCGAACGTCTAACCCCACTTTGGTAGCATTCAATCAATGAGCGAGCTGTTGGTCACCCTTCTTATGCCCTGCCTCAATGAAGCAGAGACATTGGCTTTTTGTGTGCGTCAGGCCGTCGCCGCGCTTCGCGACAACAATATCCCCGGCGAGGTCATCGTCGCCGACAACGGCAGCACCGACGGCTCCCAGCAGATCGCCACCGACGAAGGCGCTCGTGTCGTCCCAGTTCCCGTCCGCGGCTATGGAGCAGCCCTCCTGGCCGGAATCGAAGCCGCGCACGGTAAATACATCCTGATGGCCGACGCCGACGCCAGCTACGACTTCGGCCAGCTCCCCCGCTTCCTTGCCAAACTCGAGGAGGGCAACGACCTCGTCATGGGCAACCGCTTCAGCGGCGAAATCAAGCCCGGAGCGATGCCACCGCTTCACAAATATCTCGGCAACCCCGTCCTGTCTTTCATCGGTCGCCTGTTCTTCGGCATTCCTGTGCGCGACTTTCACTGCGGCATCCGTGCCTTCCGGCGCGACGCCGTCCTCGGCCTCAGCCTGCGCACCACGGGAATGGAGTTCGCCTCCGAGATGGTCGTCAAATCCTCTCTCGCCGGCCTGCGCCTCGCGGAAGTCCCCGCCACGCTCGCCCCTGATGGCCGCAGCCGCCCGCCACACCTCCGCACCTGGCGCGACGGCTGGCGGCACCTCCGCTTCCTGCTCCTCTATAGCCCACGCTGGCTCTTCCTCTACCCCGGGGTGGCCACCTTCATCATCGGCGTGCTGCTATCTCTCTGGCTGCTACCGGGGCCACAGACCGTCGGCCGCTGGACCTTCGACGTCGATACCCTTACCTATTCCCTCGGCTTGGTTCTCATCGGAGCCCACATCTCCGTCTTCGCCGTCAGCGCCCGCGTCTTTGGCACACAGGAAGGCTTCCTGCCGCCCAACCCCAAGTTTCAGCGCATCTTCAATTACGTCAATCTTGAAGTAGGCCTGCTCTTCGGCGGTACTCTTCTGCTGGTTGGTCTTGCCATCCTTATCTACGCGCTCCACATCTGGCGCGGCGCTGGATTCGGCGACCTGTCGCCGCAGCGCATGCTCCGGCTGACGCTTCCCTCCGCCACCTTTTTTATGCTCGGGGTGGAAGCTATCTTCGGCAGCTTCTTTCTCAGCCTGCTGGGCATGAACCGCCGCTAAGCAAAAAGCGTAAAAGACCCACCGTCGACAAACTCATCTTGATAACTGAGAAGCCGGCAACTGTCTTTAAGCCTGCGCTGCCGGGACGAACCCGTCGCATCCGCTGATCGGCGAGACCTTCAGGTGCAACGCCGCATGTTTCGGATGACCGCAATCGTCGAGCACGTCGGGATTAGCCTTTTTGCTGGTAAGAATCGACACCAGCACCTGGCTCTTCGAATGGTGCTCGCCAAAGTGCCCGCAAAGTCCGCACTGCCCGCTATGAACAGCCTGCATAACAACCTCCCGTATGTCTTTCCCTCGAGCCCGTACTGATCACACTCCGGAGCCAACAGCTCCGTTGCATGCAAATCATATAAAACTTTACGCCCCCGCTAAATTACCTGCAAATCCCCTATCTCCATCAAGTGCTCAGGGAACCGCCGAACTCCCACCCCCGTATAGCTCTTCACTAATTCATGAGGAACGGCCCATGCTTCCAGTCGACCCCATCTACACCATCAACATGAATGACAGCCAGCGCGCCTGGTTCCACGCAGAATATCAAAGCGCCCGAAAAGACGAAGCAACCGGCGTCCTCCTCGCCGTCTTTCTCGGAGGTCTCGGCATCCATCACTTCTACCTGCGCCGCGACGGCGTGGGTATCCTCTACCTTCTGTTCTCCTGGACCGGGATTCCCATGTTCATCGCCTGGATCGAGGCGTTCTTCATGCCCTCCCGCGTCCGCCATTACAACGCCGTCCAGGCTGCCTACATCTCCGCGCAGATTTTAGCCACAAACCATCGTTCTGCCTCGCGATGCGGAGCCTGCGGCCACTTCACCAACCCCACCGCGATGTTCTGCAACCACTGCGGAGCCTCCGTCACCCCCACCGCCCTCACCCCACAACCGGTAGCCTGACACTCCACTTTTGTAAGGAGCAGCAGCCACCACTACTCCCACTTCACCAAACTCTCCTTCGCATGATCGAACTCCACAAACGCGCCTGCGCCGCTATTCGTTAATTTCACCGTCGCCCCATTCACGGTCACACTCTTCACCCCGCCAAACCGCCACCGCACCACCACATGCGCAGCCGCATCCCCCATAACCTTCAACGACGTCCCTCTCTTCTCCACCACCCTGCCCTCAAAATCCGTGCGCGTAGAGTCCCCAGCGCCATAGATCTCATACACACGCCGGCCATCCATCGCCTGCACCGAGCTGTTCCCGCTCTCGCTCGGCGGCACCAGCGTCATCACGTCCTCAGGAATCTTCGCAACCACCGCGCCTGAACGTACCCAAAGCGGCAACACATCCATCGCCGCATCAACCACCACTGACCTTCCTCCGCTCACTGAAGCCCCTGTCCAGTAATCCACCCACTCGCCCTTCGGCAAATACACCACCCGCCGCGTGCTCGCATCCACCACCGGAGCCACCAGAAAATCCGGCCCAAGCATGTACTCATCCTTCACCGCACGAGCCTGCACATCATCCTGGTTTTCGAGCACCAGAGCCCGCATCAACGGCATCCCCGTCCTTGCCGCCTCCTGCGCCGCCGCATATCTGTAAGGAAACAGGCTCATGTGGAGCACCGCGTACTTCTTATAGGTCGCCAGCGCGGCATCGCCGTAATCCCACGGCCCCACGTTCGCCTCCGACATCACCTCCATCACCGGAGAAAACGCCGCATACTCCGTCCACCGCTGAAACAACACCGGGTCCGGCGTAGAAGCAGTCTTCTCATATCCGCCCAGATCGGCCGTCCAAAGCGGCATCCCGCTCAACCCCGCGCCCAGCCCTGCCGTCACCACGGTCGGAAGCCCATTCTCCGCGCTGAAACTCGCCTCATTATCTCCGCCCCACAACATCCCAATCCCATTCGCCCCCACCGTCACACTCCGCGCGAACAGCACGCCATTGCCCTTCAGATCCTTCTGGATCAGCTCCTCCATCGCATTGTTGTAGAGGACCGCATACTTATTCCGCATTACCCGCACATCTGTGCCATCGGCAAACTTCACCGGTCCCAGAAAATTCCCCTCCGCATCATCGTCCTTGAACCCATCCGCTCCCGCCTTAATCGCCTGCCCCACCTGGTCCTGCCACCACCGCTTCGCCGAAGGATTCGTAAAATCAATCAGCGACCCCATCCCCTTCCACCACCGCCCTACATAAGGCGTCCCATCCGGATTCTTCACAAAGAACCCGTTCCCCGCCGCCTCATCGTAGTTCTCCGCCTTTGCCGCAATCTTCCCCTCGAACCCCTGCTCATGCGGCGCGTCCGAATACGAATTAATCCACGGCGTATGCCACAAAACCAATTTGTAACCGTTCTGGTGCACATACTTCGCCATCCCAGCCGCATCGTTGAACTGCTTCGGATTGAATTTGTAACTGTTATAGGTCGTAGACCATGGCGAATCGATCAAAATCACGCTCGCCGGAAGCCCCAGCGCACGATTCTTATCCACATCCTCCTTAACCTCGGCATCATTGCGGTGATAGTCTCTCGCCTTCCACGGAGCAAAAGCCCAATACGGCGGCAAAATCGCCCTCCCCGCCAGCGCGGTGAACCGCTCCAGAATCACCGGGAACTCCGGCCCGGTAAACAACACCACTCGCAGCTTCCCCGCCACCACATCCACAATGACATCGGCATTGTCGGTCGCATTCATATCGAACTGCGCCTCAGCCGTCGTGTCCACCCAAAGCCCGTACCCAGTCGTGCTCATAAAGAATGGGATGGGCTTATACGTAGAAGACCCCTTCGCATGTCCGTTGTCCTGAGAGATGTTCTCCACCACCGTATGCGCATGGTTCAGCGTGTCGAACCGCTCCCCCAGCCCATAGTAGTTCGCTGCATCGCGCACGCGGAACCGCCACCTCCCCACCGAGTACGCCATACTCGTAATCTCCACCACCCCGGCCGAAAGCTGTCTGAAGTGCAGCTTATCCGTCGTCACCGCCGCGCGGTTAAACTCAAAATCCTTCACCAGAAGCTCCGGCCCCGAATCAACACCCGGCGCAACTCGCTTGCCCGGCAGAATCAGCCCGACCGCATACGAATCCTTCCGCACGAGGCCGTCAACCGGTGCCTCCGCAACCCGCGCCGATGCCGTCTGTTCCGCATCCTGACCCAGCACATTCGCCGCAACCAGCCCTAACCCGGCAGAAACAACCAGCATTCCGACTCGAATCATTCGCATTCCCCTAACATAAACCCGCAACCAGCATTAGCACAGAAAGAGAAAGGGCTCCGCTTGGGAGCCCTCTCATATCGACCTCTCAGAAATTTGTAGATGCGTCTTACATGCCGGAGCTATGTTTTACCGCAGCATCGTAGCCGGCCGCGAAGCTCGCGCGATACTCGTCATACGACTGTTTCTTTACCGGCGGGTGAACGTACTTGTTCGAGGTTTTGGCATCGACCGGCCGACTTGCGAGCTTGTCTGCCAGCGCCGACTGCACGCCGTCGCGATAAGCGGCCTGTGCTTGTGGCGTACCTGCAGGCGGGGTATCCCAGCTCTGGTTTTCGGTGGTTGCTGCCGGTTGAGTCTGCGCATGCGCGAAAAATGGCGCACCGCCCATCAAAGCCACTGCAATCAGTGGGGTTGCGATTCGAATTGCGTGTTTCATAGTTTCCTCATGTACTTCCAGAGCAATAGACGCACTGGAAGGCCAAAGGGACGCTATCATAACCTAATATTCACTGGCAAGTTCCACATTTTGGGGATTTTTTATAACCCCAATAGAATCTACATATTAGTGTGGCCGCCGCGCATCTCTTCATTGAAAGTGGGTTTGATAAACTCAAGCGCCGCAGTCACCTCAGCCGAATATTCATCTCGATGCCCCATCAGGGCCTCGGTTGGAGTCGCAAACTCAGTATCTGCCGCCAGCCGCACTATGCCTTCAGCCGCCAGGGCCGTAGCATTCTTCTTCAACTCCTCCACCGTCGTATTCAGATACTGCGCATCGGTCGGATCGAGCAGCCACACCGGCTTTCCGCCGCCCAGCACCCCTGACAGCCAGAACACCTTCGCGGCAAGGTACTCCATCCGCTGTGCCTCCGTCGTGTCGTTGAAGTTGAAGTGCTTCTTCCAGGGGCTATAAAACCGCGTCGTCACCGGAACCGGCTGCCGGTTTCCACTCTTCACCAGCTCCAGTTGCCCCTGGTCCATCGTCTTGCGCACAGCGTTGTAGATAAACTCTTCCGCAAACGGCTGCTCCGGAGCCTTCACAATCTCCGCAAACGTCACCGTCATCGACGCCGCGATCTTCGCATGCAGCGGGCTCGCTTCACCGTTCTCGAGCCACACCTCGCCATGGACCAGGAACGTATCCGCGCCCGTCGTGGACGAATGAAACGGCCATGTGAACTTCTCAAATCGCAACGGCAGCCCATGCAGCGTCAAATAGCAATCCGGCCGCGGATTCTTCAACCGCTTCGCTGCAGCTACCAGGTAGATCCCAACCTCTGCCAGCAGATCTACCCGGCTGAAATCAAACTTATCGGTGAGCTCGAGCACCTGCGTCTTCCCGTGATCTCCCGCCAGCGCCAACTTAAACCGCGTCGTCGGATTGCCCGAGAAGTCCTGCCCCACCTCACTCGACAACACCTCCAACCCAGCCGCCTTAGCTGCCGCCTCAACCTGCCCTGCCAACACTTCCTGCGTGCTCATGCCCATCTGCCTCAGCTTCCTTTTTGTCCGTGATTTCCTCCTATTTTACGACCTTTTGCGCGATGGAACCTGCGCCCCAAGGTTGTCCTCCTCACTTGATCTTCACCATTTTTCCCCTCCTGCTAACAATGCAAGCATTGATATAAATCAAGTTACAAAAGAAAAACCCTCCCACGCACGGGACATTTCCCCTCACCCTCTCATTTATTCCCACCCCCGATCGCTCTTATTTTTTTCGAAAACCCGTTCGTGCGTGAAAAGCAGCACCAGGATTCGGCTCGTTGCCTGTTCCCTCCGCGAGCTCGTCAAAGTGCGTGTCCAGCACCCGGTCTCGGGATAAACTCATCCCACCGGAGACCCCTCGCATGCAAGCTCGCTTCGCCCCTCTCGCGATCCTCGCCCTCACTCTGCCCATCGCCACCGTCCAATCCCAGACTCTCTCCCCGGATGTCCTCCGCTACGTCAAAGTCAACGCCCCGCAGGTCCTCCTCACTCACGTCCGTATCATCGACGGCACCGGCGCAGCCCCCCTCGAAGACCAGTCCCTCCTCATCGAAAACGGCAAAATCACCAGCATCGCCGCTTCGATCCCAACGCCGGCAAACGCCACTGTCCTCGACCTCCACAACCACACGGTCATTCCCGGCCTCGTCGGCATGCACGACCACCTCTACTACATCGCTCGCGCAGACGAAGCCGTCGACGGCTCCTCCGAGCCTCCCCTCATCGTTCCTCAAATGTCCTTCAGCGCCCCACGCATGTACCTCGCCGCAGGCGTCACCACCATACGCACAGCCGGCAGCGTCGAGCCCTACGTCGACCTCAACCTCCGCCGCGATATCGACGCCGGAAAACTCGTCGGCCCGCACATCGACGTCACCGCCCCCTACCTCGAAGGCCCCAACAGCCCCTTCATCCAGATGCACAACCTCACCGGTCCCGACGACGCCCGCAACTTCGTCGACTACTGGGCCGCGCAAGGCGTTACCAGCTACAAGGCCTACATGAACATCACCCGGGCCGAGCTCAAAGCCGCTGCTGACACGGCTCACAAACACGGCCTCAAAATCACCGGCCACCTCTGCGCCGTCACCTACCCCGAAGCAGTCGAAGCAGGCATCGACGATCTTGAGCACGGCTTCTTCGTCAACACGCAAAACGATCCCGGCAAACAACCGGACGTCTGCCCACGCTCCACCGGCAACCCCACCCTCGCAGCAATGGACCCCGAAGGCGCCGACGCCGCAGCTCTCATCAAACTGTTAGTCGATCATCATGTTGCCATCACCAGCACGTTGCCCGTCTTTGAAAGCTCCGTCCCCACCCACCTCCACCTGCAGCCTCGCGTCCTCGAAGCCATGTCCCCGCCCACCCGCGAAGCCTACCTTTACACCCGCAACCAGGAGCTGAGCCGACCGCAAAACCCAACCCGGGCTCTCGCCTACGAACATGGTGCCAGGCTCGAACACAAATTCGTAGCCGCTGGCGGTCTCCTCATCGCCGGCCTCGATCCTACCGGCGACGGTGGCACCCTCCCCGGCTTCGGCGACCAGCGCGAAGTCGAGCTCCTTGTCGACTCCGCCGGCTTCACTCCACTCGAAGCAATCAAAATCGCCACGCTCAACGGAGCCATCTACGAAGGCAGGCAATTCACCATCGGCAGCATCGCTCCCGGTAAAAACGCCGACCTCGTCATCCTCAACGGCAACCCCGCCGCCAACATCAACGACATCGAAAAAGTAGAAATCGTCTTCAAAGACGGCATCGGCTACGACTCCGCCAAACTCTTCGACAGCATCAAAGGCCGCTACGGCCAGTACTAAACATCTTTCGCCGGTCCGGCATTCACCGGTAAGCAATAACCAGCCGAGTGAGGCCGAGAGTCGGCGGCGCAAGTTCGACACGTGCAAACCCTGCATCCTTCGACATGCTCTCGAGCTCCTCGAACGTGTACACATCGCCGGAGGGCGTAGTAGCCAGCATCATCATGACGAAAGCTGCTGCGGTTGGCGGCGAAACCCTGTCGGGATTGGGAACAAATTCAACGATTGCGGCGCGGCCACCGGGCGCGAGCGAAGCATACGCCCTGCGCATGAATGCCGCGCACTCAGACACACCGAGGTTATGAAGAAAATTCGTAATCAGCACCAGGTCATATCCGCCGCCAAAATCCACTTCGAACGCACTCCCCGGCAACAGATGGTGGCGATCGCCAACGCCCATCGCCCGTGCATTCTCCTCTGCCACGGCCAGTACATTCTTCCAGTCGCACGCATAGATCTGCGCAGCCGGATTTTGCTTCGCGACCGATATTCCGTAAATACCGTGACCTGCGGCAATATCGAGAACCTTGTGCGCCTCGCCGCCTTTGCGAAGCTCCGTGGCCGCGATCTGAGCGGACACAAATGCCATCGGCATCATCGCCCGCGCAAACTTCACCCAGTCCGGATTGTCAGGCATCATGTTTCCCTCGCCCAGCGCCGACCCTCCCCGGCGCACCGCCTCAGTCAGCAGCCCATGCGCCTCGCGCATGCGTGGAGTGAGCAGAAACTCAATCGCCCCACCTAAATATGCCGGCGAAGTCTTGTTCAAAAAAACAGCGGAGTCCTGTGTCAGACCGTACTTCATATCTTCTTTCGTCAGGAAGCCATGAATGGTCAGAAAATCGCACAGCATGCGCACGCCGCGTTCAGACGCCGCACATCGCTTCGCAATCGCAGCGGCCGCAGCATTGCCCTCAGCGATAGCCGTGAAGATCTCCAGTTCAATCGCGGCCTTGATAGCCTCAGTCTGCTCATAGGCATTGACTGCACCGAAAAAACGCTCTGGAGTGGGTTGTTGTGGCGGAACCGCTGCGGCCATTGTCTCTCCTGTCTGTCGGAACCTCCACATTCTAGGGCAATTCCCATTTCCCTGTAATATTTTTCTGGTAAAAGCCTCGTCATACCTGCGGAACCGAAAACAGATTCACCGTAAAACCGATCCCGATAGTTTTGCTGTTCATCCGCAGCAAACGATCATCAGGCCCAGCCCCGAAGGAATCACACCATGAAAGCCGCTGTCCTTCACGCCGCCAACCAACCGCTCCAGATAGAAGACGTCCCCATACCGGCCGTCACCCCCGGCCACACCCTCCTCCGCGTCCTCGCCTGCGGAGTCTGCCGCACCGACCTCCACATCTACGAAGGCGACATTCCCCTCATCCAGAAACCTCTCATCCTCGGCCACCAGATCGTAGGCGAAGTCATCGACGGCCCCAATAAAGGCACGCGCGTAGGCGTCTCGTGGATCGGCGGCACCGATGGCACCTGCCCCTTCTGCCTCCGCCACGAAGAAAACCTCTGCGACAACCCCATCTTCAGCGGCTACTCCACCAACGGAGGCTACGCCGAATACGCCCTGGTCCGCTCCGACTTCACCTACCCGCTCCCCGGCACGCTCGACAACATCCACGTCGCCCCGCTTCTCTGCGCGGGCATCATCGGCTTCCGCAGCCTCCGCGTCGCAGGCACGCAGCCCGGCGAGCGCATAGGCCTCTTCGGCTTCGGAGCCTCCGCAGGCCAGGCCATCCAGGTTCTGCGCCACTGGAGCTGCGAGGTCTACGTCTCCACCCGAGGTGAAAGCCACCGTCAACAGGCCACCGCCGCTGGAGCAACCTGGGTCGGCACAGAAAACGACAAGCCACCCCTCCCTCTTGATCGTGCGATCACCTTCGCTCCCAGCGGAGCCGTAGTCCTCGCCGCGCTTTCCAGCCTGCGCAAAGGAGGCGTCGTCGCCATCAATGCCATCCACCTCGACCAGATGCCTGCCTTCGACTACGACACGCTCCTCTGGGGCGAGCGCCAGATCCGCAGCGTCGCCAACATGACCCGCCAGGACGCCCGCGACTACCTTCAGCTGGCCGCCGAGATCGGCATCAAGCCACAGGTCCAGACCTTCCCCCTCGATCAGGCAAACGAAGCCCTGCAAGCCGTAAAAAACGAGACCGCCAATGGCCCCTGCGTCATCCTTCCCTAGCTCTTTCCACAGGATCTGATGTTGCTTTTGTCTTTCTTGCCTGTCATCCCCGTAGGGATCTGCTTTTGCCTTTCGCCCGGCCGTCAACATTCTCCGGGCCTCGTATCATGGAAGCCAAATGAACCTCGCCCAGCTCCCTACCGAATCCCGCAACCCGCTTACCGAGCACATCGACCAACTCCCCACTCTCGATATGCTCCGTCTCATCAACGACGAGGACGCAAAAGTAGCGCAAGCCGTAGCCGCCGAACTCCCCAACATCGCCCGCGCCGTCGACGCCATCGCACAACGCTTCCAGCAGGGCGGCCGTCTCTTCTACATCGGAGCAGGCACCAGCGGCCGCCTCGGAGTTCTCGACGCCAGCGAAATCCCCCCAACCTTCTCCATGCCCCCAACCCTCGTGCAGGGGCTCATCGCCGGAGGAGACTCCGCCCTCCGCAAATCCAGCGAGTCCTCCGAGGACTCTCCCGAGCAAGGCGCAGCCGACATCGCCACTCACTCCCTGACACAAAACGACACCCTCATAGGCATAGCCGCCAGCGGCCGCACCCCCTACGTCCTCGGAGCCCTCGCCCACGCAAAAAAACTCGGAGCCCTCACCATCGCCCTAACCTGCGTCCCCGACTCCGTAATGGCAGCCAACGCCGACATCGCCATCGCACCCATCACCGGCCCCGAAGTCATCACCGGCTCCACGCGCATGAAAGCCGGCACAGCCACCAAGCTCGTCCTCAACATGCTCTCGACCGGCGTCATGATCAAGACCGGAGCCGTCTACGGCAATCTAATGGTCAACGTCCAACCCACCAACGCAAAGCTCGTCGACCGCGCCCAGCGCATCATCATCGCCGCCACCAACCTCGAAGGCCCCGAAGCCCAACCCACCGCCGCCCGTCTCCTCACCGAAGCTGGCAGCGTAAAGACTGCCATCGTCATGCAGAAACTAAACCTCGACCGCCCCACTGCCGAATCCAAATTAGCAGCCCACCACGGCAACCTCTCAGCACTCCTCCGCAAAATTTAAAGTCGACAAAACCTTCGGCAACGCCTATCGTTTCTGGCTGACGAATATCAGCAGCTCCGAACGCAAAAGAGGCGTCCTTGAATCCTTCGCGAAGAGTCTTTCTAAAAACCTGCTCCGCCGCTCTGCTCGGCGCCCCTATTACGCAAAATCGCTATCTCTTCGCCGCCACCCCAACGCTTCACGTCCCGCTCGGTCTGCAGCTATACTCCGTCCGCCAGCTCCTGCCGAAGGACTTCGACGGCACCCTCAAAGACATCGGTGCCCTCGGCTACCGCGAAGTTGAAGCCGCTGGCTACTTCAACCACACCGCCGCTGAAGTCAAACAGGCCATGACAGCCGCAAACCTTCATCTCGTCAGCGCCCATCACTCCTCCGACGATCTCCACAAAAAACTCGACGAGATCATTGCCTTCGACAAAGAGGTCGGTGTCAGTTACATAATCTGCGCCAGCCCAGGATTCAAGGACCCAACTACGCCTAAAAATCCCGACCGCAACCACGCCTACACCCTCGACGACTGGCGCTGGAACGCCGAACAGTTCAACCAGATCGCCGAAAAAGTTGCCGCCGCCGGCATGCGCTTCGGCTACCACAACCACACCATGGAGTTCCACGAAATCGACGGCGTCATCCCCTACAACGAACTCCTCCGCCTCACCGACCCCACAAAGGTCACCTTTGAAATGGACTGCGGCTGGGTCGTCGTCGGTGGCGGAGATCCCATCGACTACCTCAAAAACTACCCCACTCGCATCTCCATGCTTCACATCAAGGACTTCAAGCCCGGCACCACCCCGCCATCCCCAGCCGAGCTCGGTCAGGGACACATCGACTACGCCCCCATCTTCGCCGAAGCCGCCAAAGCCGGAAACATCAAACATTGCTTCGTCGAACAGGAGGGCTTCAACCTGCCTCCCATGCAATCCCTGAAAGTCGACGCCGACTACATGCGCAAACTAGGCGTCGTAAGCTAACGATTCCAGCACACTGGAGGGGCTCGCCAAACTCTTCAATATTCCATCTTCTCTCCAGGCTTCAACGCCGTAAGCACCACTTCACCGAGCGCCACGTCGCCTGCGCCCACAACCACCGCCACCTTCGCCTGCTGGTAATTTCGCGAGGGCTGACCAATGTCTGCCGTATTCGCCGGAACCGTCAGATTAGCCCAACCCGTCACCAACAGCGTATAACTGCCCGACGGCACATAGATCTGAAAGGACCCGTCCTCTTCCGTCGTCGCAAGTTGAGGGAGATCCCTCCCGCCCTCCTTCAGACGAACCATGACCTGGCTAGGCACCTGGCGATCCTCGCCCGCCAACACCTTGCCTCTGATCGTATGCAGCCCGCTCATATCGATCTTCACATCCGCATCCGTCACCTGTTCGTCCCCGCGAATCTCGAAGACCTTGGCCTCCCCACGGCGAAAGACTCCGGGGCCATACACTGTTGTAATGTTCGGGATCATTTGATTTCGATCGCTGGCGTGAGCGTCACTCCCATCGCTCATAATGACCCGCCCCGAGCCAAGCTGCGAAACGATGACTGTCGACACAATATACTTGCCGGGAGGCAGACCGAAGATGCGGTAATGCCCTTCATCATCGATCATGCCTCCATGATTGTGTTGCGTATCGTACTCAAATAACCGCACGATCTCCTGCAACGGAGAAGGTCGCGCCAACCGGACAGATTGGATGCCAATGTCCCTTTCGGCCAGCTCCCACCCCACCTGCGCCCCGATCGCCGGGCTGCCATCCGCGAACTGCACCCGTCCCGCAATCACTGCTCCGCGATGCAGCGTCACGTTCACGCTCGCCACCTGTCCTGCCTTGATGTGGACTACCGGCATCGACGCGATCAACTGCTTGAGCTGCTCATCGGTAGCAACGTCCACAGCCGCCGATGTGCCGGGCGTAACATACCCGGACAAAAACGCTCCCGCAAAATAATCTCCGTCGGGCACGCCGTCGATACGGAACCGGCCATCCATCTCCGAAATCCCCGTAACCACGCTCAGATGCGGTCCCCGCTTCTCCGACGCTTGCGTCTGGCCCTCGACGTGAACTAGGTCTGCGTCACCGGGTTTCGGAACCAGACGTATCTGGGCAAAGCGGGCTGGCAATCGCGTCTCGTCGAACTCCACAGATCCGACAACGGACCCAGTCGGCCCCGCTTCCGTCTGTTGCGCCCGCACAGACACCCCACAAAGGATCGCCACCACCACACAGGCCACTCGAACTCGCTCAGGTCGTACGAAGAACTCCGCCATAACCGGATCATAAGTCGCACTCTGTAGAGAATCTACCTTCAATATTCCTATTCACGCCTCATCAACCACTCCTCACTACAATCCGTACATGCTAATCTCCATCCGAGCCGCCGCACTCGCCGCGACCCTCCTTTACGCCATGCCCGCCGCCACCGATCCCTTCCTCGGACTCATGCTCGCAGCCGACGCCCACGCCAAAGCCCACGGCGCCCCCACTCCCACGCTCTCTCCAGTAGACGCCACCGTCCTCGGCCCCAACGCCCCGGTTAACGTAGCCGAGCTCCACAAAGCCGGCTTCCGCGTCATCCCCTGGACCACGAACGACCCCGAAAAGATCCGCGCCCTCATTAGCCTCCGCGTCGACGGCATCATCTCCGACTACCCCGACCGCCTCCAGAAGGTCCTCGCCGAAGAAAAAGCCGCACATCCCGAAGATGCCGCCTACTTCGCATCCTTCGTCTCCTCGGCTCATCGCGGAGGCCGCGGTCTGCGCCCTGAAAACACTCTTCCCTCTTTCGAAGACGGCCTCGACCACCTCGTCCGCGAGCTCGAAACCGACACCGGCGTCACCACCGACCACGTCTCCCTCATCTGGCACGATCAGTTCCTTAATCCCGAGTCCTGCCGCCGCGCCGACGGCAAGCCTTACACCCGCGACCAGCGCGTCTACATCCGCGAGCTCTCCCTCGCCGAAGCCCAGAGCACCTACATCTGCGACAAGCTCCACCATGGCCCCGACTACGGCAACGCCCGCTTCGACGAGCAGCAGAACGACCTCGCTCTCTCACCTGTAGCCGTAGCCTTCGCGAAAAAAGAGAAGCTCATCAGCCCCTACGTCCCCACCCACGCCGAGCAGCTCTTCCACTTCGTCGCCTTCTACGCTGACTACTACACCAGCGGCCCCGGCAAATCCAACCCGGATGCCGCCGCCCGCGCCGCCAACGCCCGCACCGTCCGCTTCAATCTCGAAACCAAGATCACGCCCTTCCCCAACGACCCCGCAGGCCCACCACCCGCGCTCGCCGAACACCACGAGCCCACCACCAACCACACCTTCGACCCGCAGGTCTTCGTCACCACCCTCTGCGGAGACATCACCCGCAACCACATGGAGTCGCGCGCCGAGGTCCAGAGCTTCGACTTCCGCACCCTCCAGCTCATCGAAGAGCAGTTCCCCAAAATCCCCACCTACTACCTCACCGGAGCCCCAGCCAGCCTAAGCAGCAACTTCGTCCCGGCCTCACTTCGCCAGCCAGCGCCCTGACCCGGGCGACTCTCCGGCGCCAACCCTCGACACTTCAATCCGTCGACATACAGCCGTATAGTGCCAGTATGTCGACCTCCCCTTTCGTCGTCCTGCCGAGCTCCCATGCTCGCGCACACGATGCCTTCCCTAACGCCGGCCAGCTAGCCTCTCAGCTTCGCTCCAGAATCCGCGGCGAAGTCCGCTTCGACCCCACCTCCCGCGCCCTCTACTCTACCGACGCCTCCAACTACCGCCACATCCCCATCGGCGTCGTCATCCCTCTCGACGAAGACGACGTCATCGCCACCATCGACATCTGCCGCGAGTTCGACGCCCCCATTCTCACTCGCGGCGCCGGAACCTCGCTCGCAGGCCAGGGCACCAACTTCGCCGTCATCCTCGACTTCTCGAAGTACATGAACAAAATGGGCGAAATCGACGTCGCCCGGAGGACCGTCCACGTTCAACCAGGCATCGTCCTCGACCGCGTCCGCGACGCTGCCGAGCGTTTCAGCCTCACCTTCGCGCCCGACCCCGCCACTCACTCCCGCTGCACCATCGGCGGCATGATCGGCAACAACTCCTGCGGCGTTCACGCCTTGATGGGCGGCAAGACGGTCGACAACATTCTTTCGCTCGATCTCCTGCTATACGACGGCACACGCATGACCGTCGGCTCCACCACCGACGCAGAGCTCGAAACCCATATCGCCGCAGGAGGCCGCACCGGCGAGATCTACGCCGCGCTCAAACAACTCCGCGACACCTGCGCCGACGAAGTCCGAAAGAAATTCCCAAAAATCCCACGCCGGGTCTCCGGCTACAATCTCGACGAGCTCCTCCCCGAAAATAACTTCAACCTCGCCCGGGCTCTTGTCGGCAGCGAAGGCACCTGCGCCATCATCCTCGGCGCGACCTTGCAGCTTGTAGAATCCCCACCCTGCCGAACCCTTGTAGGCGTAGGCTTCCCCGACATCTTCCTCGCCGCCGACAACGTTCCCCAGATTCTCGAACACAAACCCATCGGCCTCGAAGGCGTCGACGGTTATCTCCTCGAAGCCCTTCGCCGCAAACAAAAACTCCTCACCGACCTCGAGCTGCTGCCCGGCGGCGACGGCTTCCTCATCGTCGAATTCGGTGCAGCAACACAAGCTGAAGCCAACGCCAGGGCTCGAGCCTTCGTTGCCTCCATGAAGACCCTCCCCGCGCAACCCACCTCGCACATCTACACCAACGACGAGGCGAAACGCGTCTGGCAGATCCGCGAATCGGGCCTCGGCGCAACCGCCTTCATCCCCGGAGTAGGCACAGGCTGGGAGGGCTGGGAAGACGCAGCCGTAGACCCCACGCAGCTAGGCAGCTATCTCCGCGCCATCCGCGCCCTCATGGCCGAGTACAACTACTCAAGCGCCATGTACGGGCACTTCGGCCAGGGCTGCGTCCACATGCGCCTCAACTTCGATCTCGAAACCGAAAAAGGAATCCTCAAATTCCGCCAGTTCATGGATCGCGCCGCTGACATAGCCCTCGCCCACGGCGGCTCGCTCTCCGGCGAACACGGCGACGGCCAGGCTCGCGGTGCGCTCCTTCCTAAGATGTTCGGCGAAGACCTCATGCAGGCCTTTCGCGGGTTCAAACGCATCTTCGATCCCACCAATCGCATGAACCCCAACAAGCTCATCGACGCCCACGAGATTCACGAAGACCTCCGCCTCGGCGCCGACTACAAACCCTGGCAGCCCAAAACTCACTTTGCCTTCGCCGAAGAGAACGGCTCCTTCGCCGCAGCCACTCTCCGCTGCGTTGGAGTAGGGGCGTGCCGCAAAACCGACGCCGCCACCATGTGCCCCAGCTTCATGGCCACCGGCGAAGAGCTCCACTCCACCCGGGGCCGCGCCCATCTCCTCTGGGAGCTCATGCAGAACGAAGTCCTCCCGGACAAATGGGCCAACGAGCAGGTGCGCGAATCCCTCGACCTCTGCCTCTCCTGCAAAGCCTGCAAATCCGAGTGCCCCGTCTCCGTCGACATGGCCACCTACAAAGCCGAGTTCCTCGCCCACCACTACGAACACGCCTCGCGCCCGCTCTTTCACCACGCCTTCGGGCGCATCGACCAGTTCGCACGCCTCGCATCCTTCGCACCGCGCCTCGTCAATACGATGAACAACGCGCCAATCCTCCGCACCCTCATCAAAAAAATCCTCCACATCCATCCCAACCGAAACTTCCCTCGCTTCGCTAAACCCTTCGCCCCCGACCGCCGTCTCGCCCGCGAGGCCCACCGCTACCGCGACCGCCGCGCACCGGTCTCACGCGAAGCCCCCGAAGTCTTTCTCTGGGCCGACACCTTCAACAACTACTTCCACCCCGCAACCATGCGAGCCGCCCATCAGGTCCTCACCGCCGCCGGCTTCCGTGTCACCCTCCCCACCGAACACCTCTGCTGCGGCCGCCCCCTCTACGACTTCGGCATGCTCTCGACCGCCAAGGACTACCTCGTCAAAACTCTCAACGCTCTCACCCCGCAACTCAAAAACGCAGTCCCCATCGTCGTCCTCGAGCCCTCCTGCGCCAGCGTCTTCCGTGACGAGCTCACCAACCTCCTGCCGCACGATCCCCGAGCCCGCAAACTCCGCAGCCAGACCTACCTGCTCAGCGAATTCCTCATCAAGTTCGCCCCCAGCTACAAGCCCCCGCAGCTCAACGAAAAAATTCTCGTCCACGGCCACTGTCATCACCGCGCCACCATGGGCATGACAGACGAGCTCGCCCTGCTCCGCCTCACCGGAGCAGACGTCCAGCTCCTCGACTCCGGCTGCTGCGGCATGGCCGGCCCCTTCGGCTTCGAAGAAAACAAATACGAAGTCTCCCAAACCCTCGCCAACCGCGTCCTCCTCCCCGCCATCCGCAACAACCCCCAGGCCACCATCCTCACCAACGGCTTCAGCTGCGCCGAACAAATCACCCAGAACACCGCCACAAAACCCAAACACCTAGCCGAGCTCCTCGCCCAACCCCAGAAACTCTAAATCCCATCACCATCCCACCCGGCAGCGACAAAGCACCCGATACCTGATACCTGATACCTGATACAAAAAAAATCGCTCTTGCCAAGTACCCACCTTCGCAACAGCTTCATAAGACGACATAGCCGGATCAGGTTTGCCACTCGCCACCCGCACCCTCTACCCTAACCACGTGCCAAACAAAACGCTCCAGACCGAAGTCACCGAAATCCTCACCGCACTAGGCGTTCCCCGGCAACCCGAAGGCCCCCTCACCGTACACACTCCCATCACCGGAGAAATCCTCGCCCACCTCCCCACCACGCCCAACACACAGGAGGCCATCGCCCAGGCCCACAGAGCCTTCCTCGAATGGCGCCTCATCCCCGCTCCCAAACGCGGCGAGCTCGTCCGTCTCCTCGGCGAAGAGCTCCGCGCCAACATCGAACCCCTCGGCCGCCTGGTCACCATCGAAGCCGGAAAAATCCTCTCCGAAGGCCTGGGCGAAGTCCAGGAGATGATCGACATCTGCACCTTCGCCGCCGGACTCTCCCGCCAGCTCGCTGGCCTCACCGTTCCCTCCGAGCGCCCCAAACACCGCATGATGGAAACCTGGCATCCCCTGGGCGTCGTCGGCGTCATCTCCGCCTTCAACTTCCCCGTCGCCGTCTGGAGCTGGAACGCTGCCCTGGCCCTCGTCTGCGGCAACTCCGTCGTCTGGAAGCCAAGCGAAAAAACTCCCCTCACCGCCCTCGCCGTTCAAGCCATCTTCGAAAAAGCCGCAGCCAGATTCGGCGCCGTCCCCAAAAACCTCTCCACCCTCCTCATCGGCGACGCCACCCTCGGCCAGCAATTAGTCGACTCGCCCCTCGTCCCGCTAGTCTCCGCCACCGGCTCTACCGCCATGGGCCGAGCCGTAGCCCCAAAACTCGCCGCCCGCTTCGCCCGAGCCATCCTCGAGCTAGGTGGCAACAACGCCGCCATCGTAACCCCCACAGCCGACCTCGACCTCACCCTGCGCGCCGTCGCCTTCTCAGCGATGGGCACTGCCGGCCAGCGCTGCACCACCCTCCGCCGCCTCATCGTCCACGAAGACATCTACGACAAGCTCATCCCGCAGCTCAAAAAGGTCTACGCCTCCGTCAACATCGGAGACCCCCGCGAACCCAACACCCTCGTCGGCCCACTCATCGACGAGCGAGCCTTCCAGTCCATGCACAAAGCTCTCGAAGAATCCCGCGCATTCGGAGCCACCATCACCGGGGGCGAACGAATCCCCCAACAAAACCCCGAAGCCTTCTACGTCCGCCCTGCGCTAGTCGAAATCCCCACGCAAACCAACCCCCAGCCAGACATAGTCAAGCACGAGACCTTCGCCCCCATCCTCTACATCCTCAAGTACCGCGACTTCGCCGAAGCCCTTCGCCTCCACAACGACGTCCCGCAAGGCCTCTCTTCCAGCATCTTCACCATGAACCTCCGCGAAGCCGAGCAATTCCTCTCCGCAACCGGCTCCGACTGCGGCATCGCCAACGTCAACATCGGGACCTCCGGCGCAGAGATCGGCGGAGCCTTCGGCGGCGAAAAAGAAACCGGCGGCGGCCGCGAATCCGGCTCCGATGCATGGAAGCAGTACATGCGCCGCGCCACCAACACCATCAACTACGGCGCGGACCTCCCGCTGGCCCAGGGCGTCACCTTCGACATAACCTGATTCCACCACCCTTTCACACGCGCAAAAGAAGCTCGTCATTCTGACCCTGAGCGAAGTCGAAGGGGAAGAACCCGCATTTGCTTTTGCAGTTGCCTGTTTTTAATCGGTATTATCCGTGTGAAATCCGCAGTCGTGCTTACTCGGTCGGTGCAGACTTCCTCCCCACCAGCCGCCCGTCCATATCCGCCAGCACATAAGCCACCACCGACAGCATCGCCGCATTCTTCCTGAACTCCACCGGATCCACTTTGTCCAGCGTGTCCGTCTCCGTGTGGTGCCAGTCGAAGTAGTGCGCTCCCACCGTCCGCGGGCTCAGCGCCGGAACGCCATCCGCCACCAGCTCCTCGATATCCGACCCGCCTCCGCCCGCCGATAACGTATCCGTCCCAATCGGCCCCAGCATCGACACGATATCCTGCAGCGCCGCCACCGACTGCTGCACATCCGGAGTCATCGCCTTCACATCAATCGCCCCCGGCATCGCCATCGCACCGTTCGCCGCCGCTGCGGTCCGTGGCCGTCGCGGCCCAGCCATCGCGCCATATCCAATCCCCAGAGGCTTCTCCGCGCCTCCATCCATCTCAATCGCCGCCACCTGGTCGCCAATCTTGTCGCCGACCATCTTGCGATAAGCCCTTCCACCCGCACCGCCGTTCTCCTCATTCACCCAGAACACCAGCCGGATCGTCCGCTTCGGCTTCAGCCCCAGCTTATGAATCAGCGTCACCGCCTGATACGCCGCCATAATTCCCGACCCATCGTCCTGCGCACCCTGCCCCACATCCCACGAGTCGATGTGGCCGCCGATCGACACCACCTGCTCCGGATGCTCCGTCCCCACAATCTCCCCCATCACATTTCCCGCCTCGACATCCGCCTCCATATGCGCGTCCATCTGCAGGTGGACCGTCACCGGAGCCTCCTTCGCCAGCCGCTCGATCATCAGCGCATCCTCCACGCTGATCGCCGCCGCCGGAATCTTCGGCTGCTTCGCGTCATACACCAGCGTCCCCGTATGCGGAATCTGCATCGCCAGCCCGGTAGCCGACCGCACCAGCATCGCCACCGCGCCCTTCGCCGCCACCCGCGAAGCTCCGTTCGTCCTGTACTGCGTATTCACTCCATACCCATGCCATCCCGGATTGAACACCACAATCTTTCCTTTGATCTGTTCGGCGGGCATCGCATCCAGCGCATCGAACGTCGTGATAAACACCACCGGCGCTGTAATTCCCCCGGCAGGCGTCCCTACACTCATCCCCAGCCCAAGCATGTGCAGAGGCCGCGTAATCTGCCCCGCTACCCCTGGATAAATCATCGCTCCCGACTCACTCCCCCGCACCCACCGCGGCACCATCACCGGCTGCACCTTCACATTCTCCAGGCCGGCCTTCCGCATTAAATCCGCGCCCCACTGAATCGCCGTATTCAACTGCGGAGTCCCGCTCAGCCGCTTGCCCACGTGGTCGCAAAGATACGTCAGCGCCGCATAGCCATCCTCATCCGTCTCTGACGCCTGCAAGATCTTCGCCGCGTCCGCCCCGTACTTCGCCGCCAACGGCCCCGCAGCTCCCGGCAGCGAAGGCGTAGGCCGCCCCTCCGGAGCGCCCATCTGCGCCAAACCCTCTGCCCCAACACACAGCAAAGCCCCCATCAACACGACGGCGAAACCCTTCATCGCAAATTCTCCTTTTTCTGGGACTCTATCAGACGATACGGCGAAATCGAAACGAAACCTGATACCCGATAGCTCCTACCTGATACCCAATCCTCAAAAATCTGTCCGAACCCTACCCATCATTCCGCCCAGCCGACATCTCGCGTAGCATTTCAACTAGCAGGGACGATGACACGACCAATGCCTACGCTCCGCCGCATTCTTACCCTCACTCTCCTCTGCACCTTCCTGCCGCCGCTCCATGCCCAGACCCTCGCGCGCCCCGGCTGGGCGGGCTCCGGCATGAACCCCGACGCCTGGTGGAAGAACCCAGTCATCTACCACGTCAACCCCGCCAACTTCGATCCCACCGGCGGCAGCGGCCTTCACGGCGTCGCGCAGCACCTCGACTACATCCAGTCCCTCGGCGTCGACGCCCTTCTCCTCACCGAAATCCCCCTCGACCCCAATCATCCCCAGTCCATCGACCCCGCCATCGGCACCCTCGACGATCTCGACGACCTCATCCACGAGGCCAGCCGCCGCAACCTCCGCATCCTCCTCGACCTCGGCCCCAGCATCCCCCCCGCCGAGCTCTCCAACGTCGGCCGCTTCTGGCTCAATCGCGGCATCGCCGGATTCCACATCTTCGGCACAACTCCCGAAGCCCACGCCCAGGCCTCCGAGCTCCGCAAAGTCGCCTCCACCTACCTCGGCCAGCGCATCCTCATCGGCGACGTCGACTCCACCCTCTCTACCTCGCCCCAGCAGCGCACCTACAAAGCCCCCGACCCGCAAGCCCCGCAGCTCCTCCTCGATGCGAGCCTCGGCAACGTCACTCCGCTCACGCCTCCACCCATCCGCACCGCTATCGAGACCACCGAAAACGTCCAGCTCGCCGGCCACGGCATCGCTCTCCTCGCCACCGACGGCCCCACCTTCCCACGGAGCCTCACCCGCTACGGCGACGGCCCGCACAACATCGAAATCGCGAAAGCCCTCGCCACTATCCTCTTCACCACCCGGGCCCAGGCGCTCCTCTACTACGGCCAGGAACTAGGCGTACCCCAACCGCAACCAAGCTCCGCGTCCAACGCCCCTGCCATCCTCTGGGAGGCCCCACCTCCACCGCCAAAAAACAAACCCGTTCCCCCTCCACCACCCTACGATCCCACCGCCGCACCCAACGCCGCGCTCGAAGAGACCGACCCCAGCTCACTCCTCAGTTGGTATCGCAAGCTCATCAACCTCCACCACAGCAACGCCACCATCAACTCCGGCGAGTACCTCACCATCAACCGCGACGATCAGAACGTCCTCATCACCATCCGCAAGCCGAAAAACGTCTCACCCGCCAATCCCATCCTCGTCATCCTCTGCAACCTCTCCGGCCAGCCCCAACACCTCTCCATCAAGACCGACACCATGAAGCTCCACCTCCGCGGCAGCTTCCTCCGCACCGTCATCCGCTCCGACAACGGCATGGGCACCATGCACCTCGAATCCATGACCCTCGCCCCCTACGCCTCCTACATCGGCGAACTCCGCTTCTGAAGCAGTCGAAGAGCCCTCCCAGCCGGTGCCTCGACCCGATACCCGATACCCAAACACAACTCCGTTTTACCCTATCCCTCACACCCCAAACACATTCAAATCCAGAAACTCATTCCGAAACCTCCCCGTCGGATCGTAAGTCCCCGCCAGCGCACGAAAAGCCTTCAGCCGCGCATACTGTTCCTGCACTACCGCCGGCTTCAGCGTAAATAGCTTCGCCCAGTGCGGTCTCACTCCAAACGGAGTCAGCTTCTCCTCGATCTGCGGCAGCACCTTCCGCACCGCCTCCCACTCCGGCTTCCACGTAAAGTGAATCGCCATCGAATCCCGCTGATACGCCGGGCTCATCCAAAGCTCATCCGCCGCAATCGTCCGGAACTCCGTAATAAAAAGATGCGGCGTAATCTGATCCCGCAGCTCCTCCACCGCCGCTATCGCGCCATACCCCGCCGCCCGCGGCACAAAGTACTCCGTCTGCAGCTCCGCCCCGCTACTGGGCGTAAAGTTCATCTTGAAGTGCGGCAGCCTCTCGAACCACGGCCCCGGAACCCCCATCTGCTCCGTACAGCTCTCCGCCGAATGGTCCGCAATCGGATGCATCTTCCGCCGCGCCGGCTTCGCTCCGTAAAAATCGCTCGCCACATCCCCAGCCACACCCGGCTCTGTCTTCTGCTTAATCCAGACCTGCGTCGCGCGATGCTTCTGCCAGTCCGTAAACAGGCTCACGCTATATCCACTTGCAAAAATCGCCTCCAGATTCTCCTCAAGCTGCGAAAACGAAAGATCCTCATACACCACCTGCGTCATCTGAAACGCCGGTTCCACCTCCAGCGTGATCTTCGTGATCACCCCCAGCGCACCCAGCCCGACAACCGTCCCCGCAAAACTCTCTTGCAGCAAATCCTTCGACAGCGTCACTGTATCGCCATTCGCCGTCACCATCTCCATCGCCCGCACAGCCGTAGAAAGATTCCCGTTCGTACTCCCCGACCCATGCGTCCCCGTAGCGCAGGCCCCAACCACCGAAATATGCGGCAGCGAAGCCATATTGTGCACCGCAAACCCACGCACATCCAGATAAGGCGCAAGCTGTCCATACGTCACTCCCGCGCCAACCGTCACCGTGCGGCTCTTCTCATCCAGCTCCATCCCGTCAAACTGCTTCAGCGAGATATGCTCCTCCGAACTGTCCGCAATCGAATTGAACGAGTGCCTCGCACCCAGCGCCTTCACCCGCGCATGCGCAAGAATCTCCTTCTTCACCTGCTCCACATTCGCCGGCACATCCAGGTGCGTCGCCCGATACGTATAGTTCCCCGCCCAGTTCGTCCGTTGCTCCACGCCGCTCGTCACCTTCTGCCCCCTCGCAATCCTCGACACCATCGCCCCAGCCACCACTGCTCCTGAAGCCTTCAGAAACTCTCGCTTATTCATTCGGCCTCCTCGCAGGCAGAAGAAAAGTAAAGCAAACACATGCCGCTTCCGCAAATAGAATTCCAGCCACAACGCCACTCTTCAAAGTATCGCCCGTTGCGCAGAGTAGCCCCCCGCACGCGGCATTTACCAGGCACACACTAAGCCCTGATACCCTTCACTCATGGCCATCGCCGAAGACCTCGCCCTCATCGCCCGCCAGGAAGCCGGCCTCCGCTTCTCTGCCTTCGACTACGACACCGCCTGGACCCTCGGCCTCACCCTCCGCGACCTCGCCCTCTCCCGCAACCAGGGCATCGTCGTCGACATCCGCCGCTTCGGCCAGCCCCACCAGCAGCTCTTCTACACCGCCCTCGCAGGAACCACTCCCGACAACCAGCGCTGGGTTCAGCGCAAGATCAACGTCGTCGCCCGCTTCCATCGCCCGTCTTACGCTATCGGCCTCCTCCTCGAACAACAGGGCCGCCAATTCGCCGAGCGCTACAACCTCCCCGACGCCGACTATGCTCCGCACGGCGGCTGCTTCCCCATCCACGTCACCGGAGCAGGCATCATCGGAGCCGTCACCGTCTCCGGCCTCCCCCAGCGCGAAGACCACAACCTCGTAGTCGAAGCCCTCTGCCTCAACCTCAACATTGACCCCGCCACCCTCCGCCTCCCCTGAGTTTTTGTTGTTGTCATCCCCGAAGTGGATCTGCTTGGGTCGTTGTCCATTCTTCGCCACATCCCAAAAGCTATATTTCCGCCCTTGTGATACCGTTCGGCCATGCGCCTCGCCCTCGCACTTCTCGCCGCCCTCCTCATCCCCGCCAGCACCTACGCCCAAACCCCACCCACCGTCTCCCCCGAAACCCGCGCCGCCGTTACCAAACTCGTCGGCGACATCATGGTCAACGGCCAGGCCTACGAATACGACCGCGAGCTCGCCGACGGCATCGGCCCTCGCCTCACCGGCTCTCCCAACTATGTCCAGGCCGTCGACTGGGCTCAGAAACAGTTCCGCTCTATCGGCCTCGCCAACATCCACACCGAGTCCTTCACCATGCCCGCCCTCTGGGAGCCGGACGTCCCCGCCACCGGCCAGATCATCGAGCCTCGCGTCCAGGCCCTCCACATCTACTCCGCCGGTTGGAGCCCCTCCACCCCTCAGGACGGTGTCCTCGGCCCAGTCCTCTACCTGCCCACGCTCCTCCCCATAGAAAAGCTCGAAGTCTCCAAGGACACCCTCACAGGAAAGATCGTCCTCATCGATAACGCCAGCTTCGGCGAGCACGTCAGCATCGGCCAGCTCGTTAAAGCCTTCACCCTCCTCAGCAGCTTCAGGCCCATGGCCGTTCTTCTCACCGGCTCCGCCAACGGCGGCCAAAACGCAGGCAGCCTCACCGTCGGCGGCCGCCTCGCCAGCTTCCCCGTCGCCCAGATCGGCCTCGAAGACTCCTCACTCATCAGGCGCATGCTGGACAAGGGTCCCGTCACCGTCCACTTCGCCTTCAAAAACCGCATCCGCCCCGCCACCGAAGTCAGCAACGTCATCGCCGAGATCCCCGGCCGCGAAGAACCCAGCTCCATCGTCATCGTCGGAGCCCACCTCGACTCCTGGCATCCCGCCACCGGAGCCCAGGACAACGGCACCGGCGTCTCCACCGTCCTCGAGACCGCCCGCGCCATCCAGTCCCTCAATCGCCCGCCCCGCCGAACCCTCCGCTTCATCCTCTTCGGCGGCGAAGAGCAGGGCCTCGTCGGCTCCTCCGCCTACGTTAGAAAACACGCCGCCGACATGGCCTCCATCGACGCCGTCCTCATCGCCGACACCGGAGCCCAGCCCTCCAAAGGCTGGTATCTCATGGGCCGCGAAGACGAAAAACAATCCATGACCAACATTGAGCCCCTCCTCGACGGCCTCGGCGCCGGAGCGACCAGCACCGACACCGATTTCCTCTACGAAACCGACCACGCCGGCTTCGACGTCCAGGGCGTCCCCACCCTCGTCCTCTGGAACTCCATCGACAAGTACCTCCGCCTCCACCACCAGGCCTCTGACAGCTTTGACTCCGTCGCCCCGGCCGACCTCAATCAGGGGGTAGCCGTCACCGCCGCCACCGCCTACGCCATCGCCGATTCCGCCCAGCCCTTCGCCCCCCACCTCGACACCGCCGGGGTTCAGGAGATGCTCAAAAAGGCCAGGGAACTAGACAACTACATCACCCTGAGATCCCTCGACTGGGTCCCCTGAGCCGTATCGACATATAGCATCGGGTGTAAGTGATAATGGGTCAGTTTCGTTTTGAAAGGGCGCGGCTTAAGCCGCGCCGTAAGCTCAACCCAATGGAATCCGGCTTTAGCCCCTGAGGGAATGTTCCCTACCGGGAAGGTGTCATCCTGACCCTGAGCGTAGTCGAAGGGCCTCGCGGTTTTATCGCGAGAAGCGCAGTCGAAGAGACCTGCGGTCTGCTCGCCGTGCCAATACTATCTTCCAGCAACCAAGCCCAGTTCTCCGTCGTCTTATACTGCCTGGGGCATTAATCCGAAACCGGCAAAAGGAGCAACGATGACGCAATTGCTGCGGCTCAACGGAACGGTCGAACACGACCCAGGCATCGATGCGTGGATGCAGGAGCATGAAGGAGAACTAGGAGCCATCGCGCATCAATGGTTTGAGGTGATGCGAAGATGCGGCGACGAAGTCCGGGAGACGCTGCATGACGGCTGTCCGGTTGTATGTCTCGGCGACGTCCCCTTCGGCTACGTCGATGCCTTCAATTCGCACGTTAACGTGGGGTTTTTTCGCGGCGCAGCGCTGCCGGATCCAGCTCACTTGCTGCAGGGTGACGGCAAATCCATGCGTCACGTAAAGCTGAGGCCGGGAACGCCAGCAGACGCCGCATCGCTCACAAAGCTCATCGAGACGGCGTACTCGGATATCAAGGCGCGCGTAGAAAACGGCTAGCCCGAAGAAGCTTGCGGACAATCAGGCGATGTGTACGCCGTGATCCTCCGCCTGGCCGAAGACCGAAAGAAGATTCGTCATCTTCAGCAGATTCCGAAGCTGCTTGCCAAGGTGAAGCAGCTTGAACTCGCATCCCTCTTGCCGGGAAGATGAGTACAGTCGCACCAGCGTGCCGAGCCCCATACTGTCCACGTACGTCAGCTCTTCCAGGTCAACGACTACCACTTTGGTCTGAGGCAGTAGATGTTTCACAGCCTGGTAGAGTTCTTCGGAGGTGCCCAGCACCAGTCGGCCGTGACATTTGACCACGGCAGTGTCCCCATCACGTTCGATTTCAAAAGATAGAACTTTTTCGAATTCTTCAGGCATATAGGTTGCTCCGGAAAGACAACGAACTTCGGTTCAGTGTTGACCCCAGAATTCTCGCATATCGAACGAGTTTGTGCAGTGGGGCAGCGCAAAAGCGTGCTTCAGCTAGTGTTTGTGACCTGAGGAGCCGTTATTTCAATCTTCTGAGATGGCGAATCCAAACTATCCGGCGGGTCTGCATATTGATCAGATACAAGATCAGGTCGCCTTCGTGAAAGTCGACACCGTCTTTTGAAAACGGCTTTGTGACGATATGGGGTTCCCAATATTCGGCATAAGCCTTTACATCGCTTCTGGTGACGACGATCAGCGCCTTCTGGTAGATCGGACTCAAGTCGTATTTCCAGGAGACGACCGAGCCCACGTCGGATAGAACCTTGTCGAATTCTGCAGAGGAGATGGCTTCACAAGGTGCGTTCGTCTTGTCGATACTCTTGAGCGAGCCCGAGGAGGAGTAGGAGAACCACTGACAGCCGGCAGGCCATGGATTAGTTTTCAGAAGCTTTGGCTCGGCAGAATCAGGTAGCGGTAAGAGCTGCCAGTTTCCGGTAATCTCAGCGGCTGTGGCGTTACGTTCGAAGGCTTCGCCTTGTCCGAGACAGAGACCCCTGCTGGAGAAGACGATTGCCACGGTAATCCAGAACAGAGACACGATGCGCATCTTCACGAGGGAGAGGACTCCGCAGTTCGTTTGAGGCAGATTATATTCAGCGACTCAAGACGAGCAATCGGTTTTGCTCTCGGTTTAGTCAGCACCCGACATTCTCAACATCGTTCATGCAGAGTTCAATTCAGGTCATCCACCCGGCGAATATAAGTGCGCTTTCAGGAAACGCACGGCGAGTTCCAAACATACGAAACCTACTGGACATCCTGTAGAAGTCCGGACTTTAAGTATCTGTTTCGAATACTTTGACACATTTAGATAGGGAGGGGGAGTCACCCTGCCAGCTCCCCTCTTACCCGCTCCATCGTATCCAGGTAAAACGCCAGGTTATGCACCGAGTTCAGCGTCAACCCCAGCGGCTCCCCCGCCACAAACAAGTGCCGCAGATAAGCCCGCGTATACCGCCGGCAGACCATGCACCCGCAAGTCTCATCGATCGGCCTCTGGTCCTCCGCATACTCCTTCCGCTTGATATTCATCCGTACTACCGGTCCACCCGCCTCCTCACGCATAAACAGCAACCCATGTCGTCCCGCCCGCGTAGGCAGCACACAATCCATCATGTCCACCCCCATCTTCGCGTACTCTTCAATCTCATCCGGATACCCCACCCCCATCACATAGCGAGGCTTGTCCTTCGGCAAAAACTCCAGCGTCCGCGCAATCATCTCCCGAGTCACCTCGCGCGGCTCCCCCACTGCCAGCCCCCCAATCGCATACCCCGGCAGCTCCATCTCCACCAGTCTCTCCGCCGATTCCTTCCGCAAATCCGCATACATCCCGCCCTGCACAATCCCAAACAGGCTCTGGGTCGCTCCACCCAGCTCCGCAAACCACGGCACCGTCTCTTTATGCATCTCAAAATGATCTTTTGACCGCTGCGCCCAGGCATGTGTCAGCCCCATCGACTCCCGCGTCCGCTCCCAGCTCGCCGGAGTCTCCACGCACTCATCGAACACCATCGCAATATCCGCACCTAGCGCAATCTGCACACCCACCGAGTGCTCCGGCGAGAAGAAGTGCTTCGATCCATCCAGATGCGACCGGAACTCCACCCCGTCCGAAGTCACCTTCCTCAGCCCACTCAGGCTGAACACCTGAAACCCGCCCGAATCCGTCAGCATCGGCCGCTCCCAGCTCATAAACCGGTGCACTCCGCCCATCCGCCGCATGAGTTCATGCCCCGGCCGCAGATATAGGTGATACGTATTCGCCAGAATGATCTGCGCCCCCCTGCCCGAAGCGCCAATCCCCTCGAGAACCCCTTGCTCCACCGCCTTGACGCTCGCCACCGTCCCCACTGGCATAAATACCGGCGTCTCCACCACCCCATGCGGCAGCCTCAGCAGCCCCCGGCGGCCACCCCCCGCCACCGTCCTATCCACCTCAAAAGAAAATGCCATCCTCCAAATTGTATGGGCACGGAACTCCCCCGGCTTCAACACAACCAAAACCTGTCCTTGAATGGTTGCAATTCGATTAATTCATCTTACGTTCAAATTCGGTTCACATAACCACTCATAATGAAGGCTAAGAATTGGCGCAAAGCATCTTCTTAACTTCTGAGGCCTTCAAAAATGATTAGGAAACTTCTTGCCCTCTCGATGTCCTTGACCTTGATTCTCAGCGGCTGCGGCCAAGGCGTCGTCAGCACACCTCCAGGAAACGGCAACGCCAACACAACTCCTCCGCCTCCTGCAATCACTCCCACCACCCCCCAGGCCGCCATCAAGCACGTAGTCGTTATCTTCGGCGAAAACGAGTCCTTTGACCACTACTTCGGTACCTATCCCAATGCCGTCAACCCTCCCGGCGAACCGCAGTTCACAGCCGCCGCCGGAACGCCGATTCCGAACAACTACGTCACGAACCCCAACCTGCTTAGCCAGAACCCGAACCTGGCCACAAACGGTACGGTCAGCGGGAATGGCGCCGTCGCGTCAAACCCCTTCCGCCTGTCCCGCGCTCAGGCCTGGACCGCCAGCCAGAACCACAACTACGGCCCTGAGCAGAGTGCCTTCGATGGCGGCAAGATGGACCTCTTCCCCAAATTCGTAGGTACCGCCAACTCCGCCACCCAGAACGCCGCGACCGGTACCGTCTCCACGAGCCCCGCCACCACCACGGCACTCACCATGGGCTACTATGACGGCAACACCGTCACTGCCCTCTGGAACTACGCCCAGCACTATGCCTTGAACGACCACTCCTTCGGCACTGTCTTTGGGCCTTCGACTAACGGCGCAATCAACGTCATCTCCGGCCAGACCAATGGCGTCGATCCCGCAAACTCCGTCAATCCTGGCAGTGCGGTTGTATCTGACGGCACCGCAACCGGGCTCACCGACATCGGCGACGCCGACCCAACCGGCGACATCTGCTCCAGCACCACCCAGTCAATCCACATGACCGGTAAGAACATCGGTGACCTGCTCAATACCGCCAAGCTGACCTGGGGCTGGTTTGAAGGCGGCATGGACCTCACCATCACCAACCCCAACGGCACCACCGGCTGCAACCGCTCCACCGTCTCGGCTTACACCGGTACCGAGGCCGACTACTCGGCACATCACCAGCCCTTCCAGTACTACGCCAGCACCATCAACCCCAATCACACCCGTCCGAGCTCGGTTGCGGCGATCGGTACAACCGACGCAGCCAATCACCAGTACGATATCCACGACTTCACCGATGCGCTCGCCGCCGGAAACATGGCTACGGTTAGCTACCTGAAGGCTCCTCGGTATCAGGACGCTCATGCCTCAAACTCTGACCCCCTCGACGAGCAGACATTCATCGTCAACATCGTCAACGCCATCGAGAAATCCTCCTTCTGGTCCAGCACCGCCATCATCATCGCTTACGATGACTCCGACGGTTGGTACGATCACGCCAGCAATCTCGTCAATGGTTCCGCCACCAGTGCTGACACCCTCAACGGATCCGGAGTCTGCATCAGCACCACCGCCGCTGCAAACGCCTGGCCCGGTGTAGCTGCCACCACCCTTCACGCGCAGGGCCGTTGCGGCTACGGCCCACGCCTACCCTTCCTGGTCATCTCACCCTGGGCCAAGAAGAACTTCCTCGACACGACGGTCATCGATCAGTCCTCCATCGTTCGCTTCATCGAGGACGTCTTCCTCAGCAGTCAGCGCCTCGGTGGTGGCTCGGCAGATACCTTCGCAGGCAGCATTATGAACATGTTCGACTTCAGCAACGGTGCCGCACCGCCGAACCCGAACATCGTCCAGCTCAACCCTACGACCGGCCTCGTCACCAGCGGCAACTAACTTAGCAGATTCACGAATTCGTCACATTCGTTCTGTAGCTTCAAAGACACGCATCCCCAATCCCGAACCTGGGAGTCAGGATGCGTGCTTCTTTTTTGCTATCCCGTCACCTGGAGTCCAGTCCGTTGCCTTCGTCTAGACGTACCTTCCTGCAACAAGCCTCCGCCGCCAGCCTCCTCTACGCCGCCCAGCGAGCGCTACCCCAGGAACCCATGGGCATGGCCGGCATGCACGACCCCAACCCCAAGCCCAACCCTCCGCGTATCGGCCCGCCAATGCTCCACACCCTCGAGTTGGCGCCCTTCGTCGATCCCCTGCCGCTCCCCAAGGTCGTCCGTCCCACCCTCCAGAACGGCCACCGCTCCCTCACCGTCACCATGCAGGAGATCCGCGCAAAGGTGCATCGTGACGTTCCGCCGACCCGCTGGTGGAGCTACGGGCCCGATCCCCTCGGCCCCCTCATTGAAGCCCGCTCAGGCGATCCCATTCAAATCCGTTGGGTCAACAACCTCCCTACCAAGCACTTCCTGCCCATCGACCACTCCCTCCACGGTTGCGGAGCTGGCGTCCCTGACGTTCGCACCACCACCCACCTTCATGGAGCCAAGGCTCCAACAAAGGATGACGGCTACCCCGAAGATTGGTTCGTATCCGGCCAGTCCCGTGTCTGCACCTACCCCCTTCAGCAGGACGCCACCGCGCTCTGGTACCACGACCACGCCATGGGCCTCACCCGCCTCAACACCTATGCCGGCCTCTTCGGCATGTTTCTGATCCGCGACCAGGTGGAAGATGCCCTTCACCTTCCTAGCGGGAAATACGAGGTGCCTCTCATCTTCTGCGACCGCAACTTCGGCACCGACGGTCAGATGTTTTACGACGTCTCCGGCGATCCGGAGAGCCCCTGGATTCCCGAATTCAGTGCCGATGGCATTCTCGTCAACGGCAAGATTCGCCCTTACTTCGAGGTCGAGCCGCGCCTCTATCGCTTCCGCCTCCTCAACACGGCCAACAGCCGTTTCTTCCTCCTCAACCTGGTCAGCCCCGGCAGCGGTCCTCTTGGAACTCCCCACGCGTTGACCCAGATCGGCAGCGATCAGGGTCTTCTCGCCTCGCCTGTCGAGGTACAGCGGCTCGTCCTCGGTTGCGCCGAACGCGCCGACATCCTGATCGATTTCAGCCAATTCTCCGGCCAGACCCTCCACCTTCGCACCGGTGCATTCGATATCCTGGAGTTCCGCGTCGCCAAACAGGCTGCTGCTCCTGTGAGTATTGCGTCCGTCCCCAGGACCCTGCGCACCATCCAACGTATTCCTGAGTCTCAGGCCACAACGACCCGAACGTTGACCCTTCATGACTATCAGGACGACTACGAGCGCTCCATGCTGATGCTTATCAACGGCAAGCGCTGGCACGAGCCCGTTACCGAGATCCCCAAACTGAACTCGACCGAGATATGGGAGTTCGTCAACCTCACCGAGGACACGCACCCCATGCATCTGCACCTCGTCCGCTTCCAGATCCTCGATCGGCGGCCCTTCAATGTCCTCCGCTACCTCCAGACCAAAGAGATGCTATTTCAGACTCAGGCGCAGCCGGCGCAACCGAATGAGATGGGCTGGAAAGACACCGTCCAGTGCCCCCCAGGAACCGTAACCCGCATCATCGTCAAGTTCGAGGGCTACACCGGAAAATACCTCTACCACTGCCACATCCTCGAGCACGAATCCAACGACATGATGCGCCCCTTCGAAGTCATCGCGTAACATCCGGTCAACGAGATCCAGCGGGAAGACCACCACGACTATCCCGACGAGACCGGTAGACACGCCCCGAAGTGCCGCCCCACGCGAAGTGGGCTCGTCCGGCAGGACACTCTCTTTCGCACTCTCCAAAACCGGCGTAATCTTCTCCGTAAGGAGATCGCGCCATGCTAAGGAGAGACTTCCTTCGCCGTTCGGCCCGTACTCTGAGCGCCGCCATGCTCGCCCGCAGCCCCGTGGCCCGAGCCGCGCTCATCGACCCCGAACCCCTTCCAAAAAAACTTCAGGCCAGCGACGAAGTCATCCTTGGACACACCGGCATCCGCACCAGCCGCCTTGCCATGGGAACGGGGACCATCGGCTTCGGCGGAGCCTCTAACCAGACACGTCTCGGCATCTCGCCTCTCACCCGGCTCCTCCTCGACGGCTACAACCAGAACGGCCTCCGCTTCTTCGACTCGGCCGACTCCTATGGCAGCCATCCCTACGTCGCCGCAGCCCTCAAGCAGCTTCCGCGCGACAAAGTCACCGTCCTCACCAAAACCGACACTCGCGATCCGGCCGGAGTCCGTGCAGACCTCGACCGCTTCCGCAAAGAACTTGGCGTGGACTACATCGACGTCGTCCTCATCCATTGTGTGATGGATTCCGACTGGACCACGCGCTACCGCGGCGTCATGGACGTCCTCTCCGAAGCCAAACAAAAGGGCATCATCCGCGCACATGGCGTCTCCTGCCACACCATCGGAGCACTCCGCGCAGCAGCAGCCTCGCCATGGGTCGAAGTCGATCTAGTCCGCCTCAACCCAATCGGCTCCCACATGGACGCAGACCCCGACACCGTCATCAGCGTCATCAAACAAATGCGCTCTCAAGGCAAAGGCATCGTCGGCATGAAGATCCTCGGCCAGGGCGATCTCCGCAGCAAACCCTCCGAAGCCATCCGCTATGCTCTCAGCACCGGAGTCCTCGACGCCTTCTCCATCGGCGCCGAATCTCAGGCAGAGCAAAACAACCTCGTCCAGCGCGTAGCAGCGGCCTGAACCTGCCACTAGTGATACCGTTTCAGCGCGTTCCAATCCGCCTGGTAAGTAATCTTCCTGCCTTTGCAAAGGTAGATTGGCCCGTGCTCCCACGGCATCGTGTATAAACCACTCCGTTCACCCACCACCTCGCAGGAAGCGTAGACCTCTTTCATCTCGTCGGCCGTTGCGCCATTAATCACAATCATCTCCTCGCCTGTATAGCCGCGAGGCCCCCATATCCAATAATTCTGATGGCCGCCGATCGCAGAGGGCAGACCGTACTTTGCCCCGAGAACATCGATCGCGCCTCCCTGCCCATAGTTGGAAACAAGAATGCCGGTCCGCGCACGCTCCTCCTCGGGCAATGCGTTATAAATCTCGGATAGCTGCTTCGCCAGATCCTCCCATCCAAATCGATCTGCATAAAACTGTGGCAACAGCGTCGGCGAATGGTTCTCACTATCCTTCGGGATATAGTGCAGCCGCTGCGCATAGCTCCTCCACTCCTGCGGCGGCATGACGGGAATGGAAAATGGCAGGAAGATAATGACCCCCACCGCTAACAGCACTGCATACCCTCCGACGAGAGCGTTGCGCCATGCAATCTTTCCAGCCCAGCGAAACAGCACCACCGCTCCCGCCGCAAAAAATACCGGATAAGCGGGGACCAGATAGTAATCCTTCGCGTGCAACGCCATCATCAGCGCGAGAAACACAACATAGAAGACTCCAAGAAACCGGTAACTTCGTGCCGTCTTCGCAAACAACAACCAAAGCACACCCGTCCCCCACAAAAATATATTCGTCGGCGTGAGCGTCATGATCTGCGCCACAAAAAACTGCAGCGGAGGCAGCTTCACGTCCTTGTCCGAAGCCTGCACACTCCGCAGCCACTCCAATGTTGGAAAATGATTATGCACTTGCCATAGAAAATTCGGCAGCGCGATCAGGACAATCAATCCCACCGCCGCGACGAACCACCGACTGCCAAGAATTCGCCGTTGCGGCGTAAGCAACAACGCCACCAGCATCGCAATCAGGAAGAACGCAACCGAGTCCTTGTTCTCAAAGGCCAGTCCCGCGCTCACTCCAAACACAATCCACCAGTTCCGCAGTTCGCTCGGCGAATCCGCATCCACAATACGAATCAGCGCAAGCACGCAAATCATCCAGAAGACCGGATCGAACGAGTTCATCGACAAATAGCCATCGATGCCCAGGTAGACCCCGCCCGCAATCACTCCCAGCATCGCCAGCGCCGCTGCTCTTCTTCCTCCACCCAAAACCCAGACCAGTACGCCCGTCAGAAAGACCTTCGCAGCCCCCGCCAATCCAGAGATCAGCCGCAGCGACCACATCGTGTGGTAGCCAAAGAGCATCTCGCTCACTCGTGCCTGCAGCGCGACCAGTGGCGGCTGATCGACATACCCAAACGCAAGCCGCCGCCCGCACACCAGGTAGTACAACTCATCGCGAAAGATGCCATAACCTGCATGCTGCGCCAGAACGTTCCCTACAACCTGGATCAGCAGCTTCAACGCCGCGAAGCCGGCGCACAGCCATAACATGTGTCGCAGGTCTGTTCGCCCAATTCGACTTGGAACCAACTCCAGTGTCTCCATGCCACCTGCGCGGTAAAGATAGTTTTCTCCACCATCTACTACGCACACATATCGGTCAAGTTCCCTCCAGCGCGTCGCTTTGTTTTCACTTCAACAACAAAGCCACCGCCTGCGCCACCGTGATGTCGTCCGCCATCCGCTTGAACTCGCTATGCACCACGTGTTCGTTCCTGCCAATCTCCTTAAACAACATCGCCTTGCCTTCGATCGCCGTGTTCACCATGGCATCCTTCCACTCACCGCCCGGCTCCATCTCATGGGCCGTCGCGAAGCTGCTGCCCGCATGCACCGTCCCCAGAATCCCATATCCAAGACTCACATCCGTCGGAATCTTCCCGTCAATCCGGTGCAGCTCCAAAGTCCTGCCATCCACCAGCACCGCGCCCGACATCGCATGCAGCACCTTCTCCTCCATCGTCTTCGGCTGATACGCAGGATCGGGCCTGTATCCGATCCTCAGGTCCATGCCATCCGGTCGAGGCTCGTCGAACAAGAACGCCTTCCGCAGCAATATCAGCATCTGTTCAGCGTGGTCTTCATCGTTCTTCGTCGCCTGTTCACGCCTCTGAAACAAATCCGGATGCTTGGCAAACTCCTGCAGCTTCGCCTTCTCCAGCGCCTGCCTCTCCGTGCTCAGCGGCTTCCCATCCTCAGCCAGCAGCAGGCGAACCTTCCCCAGCGAAGTCTCCACCACCTGCTCCACCCAGAGATGCCCACCGGTCCGATCAGACCGCTCCTCCGAAAGATACATGTACTTGAAGCGATGCTCGGCCGAATCGCCCTCATGTGCCAGCATCTTCTCCACAACCTCGCGCGCGTTATTCGAGGTCTGCGCCTGAGCGATCCCCACCGCCATCAGGCCCAGCATCAATCTCGTCGGCCATCTTCCTGCAAACATCCACTTCACTCCTGCTGCGGGCTCCGGCCAGAATCCCGGTAAATCACACGGGCGGGCATGCATCCCCCTCTGGTTCAGACGTACTCCAACACAACAGGACTCGCCTGCAAATGAATTAACGCCGAAATCTCCAAGAATCCAGCATTAGAATCCCGTAGACTAGCCTTCACTCGCAACCCTCCAGGCAATCATTATGCCCGACACCACCGCAAACACGCCGCCGCTCGACGTCAAGGACACCAACCCTCTCCTCACGGAGCCAGAGCTCGCCGACCCGCTCGAGGCCCTCACCCCCCACCCGCCCAAAGGCCGCCGCGCTGCCGCCGCCTTTATCTTCTTCACCGTCACCCTTGACATGCTCGCCATGGGCATGATCGCTCCCGTCCTTCCACGTCTCATCGAAGGCTTCCTCCACGGCGACACCTCCACCGCCGCGGAGATGCTCGGTCTCTTCGGAACCGTCTTCGCCGCCATGCAGTTCTTCTTCTCCCCCATCGTCGGCTCGCTCTCAGACCGCTACGGCCGCCGCCCGCTCGTCCTTCTCTCCAACTTCGGCCTCGGCCTCGACTATCTCCTCATGGCCTGGGCTCCCGCGCTTAACTGGCTCTTCCTCGGACGCATCATCTCCGGCCTCACATCCTCCAGCATCCCCACCGCCATGGCCTACATGGCCGACGTCACTCCACGCGAGCGCCGCGCCGCCGCCTTCGGCATGTTGAACGCAGCCTTCGGAGCCGGCTTCGTCCTCGGCCCCGCCGTCGGTGGCCTGCTCGGCAACATCAACCCGCGCCTTCCCTTCCTCGTCGCCGCAGGCCTCTCGCTCGTCAACGGACTCTACGGCCTCTTCGTCCTCCCCGAATCTCTACCCAAAGAGAACCGCAGCCCCTTTTCCTGGGCCCGCGCCAACCCCGTCGGCTCGCTCACCCTGTTCCGTCACGGCGGCATGCTCGCTATCGCCACAATCCTCCTGCTCGGTTACATCGCCCAGCAGGTTCTGATGAACGTCTACGTCATCTACGCTGACTACCGCTACCACTGGACCGACCGCACCGTCGGTTTCTCCCTCGCGCTCGTCGGAATCTGCACCATCGTCTACGGCGCATTCCTCGTCAAACCCGTAGTCGCAAAGTTCGGCGAGCGCGGAGCCATGACCATCGGCCTCATCGGCGGAGCCCTCGGCTACTCCATGATCGGCTACTCCAAAACTGGCCTTCTCCTTTGGCTGGGCATCCCCTTCCTCAACATGATGACCCTCACCTGGCCCGCCGCGCAGAGCCTTCTCTCCCGCCAGACCAGTCCCTCCGAACAGGGCCAGCTTCAGGGAGCCATCAACAGCCTCCGTGGCATCGCCGGACTCCTCGGCCCCGAACTCTTCACCTACATCTTCAGCGTATCCATCGGCGCCGGTATCCACATCCCCGGAAGCCCGTTCTACACCGCAGCTCTCATGCTCGTCATCTGCCTCGCCCTGGCCCAACATGCCGCGCGATCACAACCAAGCACCCAGTGACCATCATTTCAAATCGAAGGCGGTCTTTGCCGCCACAGCGAGGAAACCGCATTTAGCTCCTGCACTTGCTGTTGCTCCTGTTTCCGCATTTGCTGCTGCGGTTGCGGTTGCGGTTGCGGTTGCTTCCAGGCAAAGCTCTAACTCTTCTTCGCCGCGGCCTTCTTCCCCGGCTTCTTCAAAGACCCCACCAGCTGCTTCCAATCTACCTCTGTCTGATCCGCATACGTCTCCGCGAACGCCACCACCGCCTCATCGAATCGCGCCGAAGTCCCCAGATACCCGGCAATCATCGCACTATCCCCCGCCCTTGCATGCCCGCGCGCCAGCATCTCCCCGCATACCTCGGCATACTCCAGAAGACCCGCCGCCTTCAGATTCTCCAGGTTGATCGACGCCTTATGATCGTTCAACTGCCGCACCAGATAATCCCGCCCCTCCATCGTCGTCCATCCCAGAAACGGATCCGACTGCAACTGCATCGCCCGCTCCCCTTCCACCACGCGCCGACCCTGATTCTCCCGCTCCTTCCGCGCCTTCACCGCAACATAAGGCGCGTACCCGGAAGCCACCTCTTCCTTGATCTGGAGAAACAGCGGGTCCTTCGGCCCATTCCCCTCCATCAGCACCACATAATCCCTCAACCCTACCGACCCCGTACCCACCACCTTGAACGCCACGTCCACCGGACGATACTGCGCCAGAAAATGCCGCCTCTCCGGCAGCAGGCTCTCCGCATACTTTGTCAACGATCCCACCACCTTCGCCGCCGTCTCTCCTTTTACCCGACTAAGCGTCGGCGGCGTTGTCTTGAACACCCGTTCTGCCGTCTTCGGCGGACCCTCCTTCTTCGCCTTCGCTCCCTTCACCGCCTTCTTCGCATTCCCCGAACCCCTCACATCCGTCAGCGTAAGCAGTGTATGCATCGGAGTCGCTCTCTCCGCCATCCGCAAAATCCCCTCCACCGGCAGCACATCCTGGAGTCTGTGCACTTGGTACCGTGCCACCTCCACCACTGCCATCCGCGCAAATAGCCCCATCATCGTGCGGTACCGCTCCAGAAACATCGCCGCAGCCTCCCGGCACGCAACATCCTTCCCTCCTGCCGCACGCCCAGCCAGAATCAGGCTCGTAGCCATCCGCTTCACATCCCACTCGAACGGCGCCACAATCGTCTCGTCAAAATCGTTAATATCGAACACCAGCCGCCCATCGGGAGCCGCAAACGCCCCCAGGTTCCTCACATGCGCATCGCCGCAAAGCTGGTTGCAGATCCCTGTATTCGCCGTCAGCGACAGGTCATAAGCCATCACCGGAACCGCCCCGCGGTAGTACCCGAACGGCGAAGCCGCCATCAGCTGCTTCTTCAAGGCCACCAGCTTCGGAACCCGCCCGCGCGTCGAAGCATCCAGCAGCGCCAGCGGACTCTCACGCCGGTCCTTGACCTTCCACCCCGAATGTTCCGTCCGCTTGATCTGCTTGCGCCGTTCCTGCCCCATCGCAAACCGTTCCGTCGCATCTGGCAATCTCATCGTGGCCATAAAAACCCTCCTGCAAAAATAAAGTCAGTCTTCTAGAGTACGCTGCCTTCTGCGCCCTTGATGTATCCTTGCCGGACAAGAAGCCTCTCAAACATGTCCCGCTCCCTCAGCGCCGAGCTGTCCCGGATCGAGCCGCTCATCGTGCTCGCCGTCACTGTCCTTGTGCTCTTCTTCGCCCGAGAGCTCCTCATCCCCCTCGCCTTCGCCCTCACGCTCGCGTTTCTTCTCGCCCCTGCCGTAGGCCGTCTCGAAGAACGCCGCCTGCCCCGCATCATCGCTGTCGGCGTCACCGGCATCCTGGCCTTCACTCTTATCTTCGCCGTCGGATACATCGTCGCCCGCCAGCTCCTCGACGTCGCGCGTAACCTTCCCGCCTACCGCCTCAGCATCCAGCAGAAGGTGTCCTCCGTCCACTCCCCCGCCGAGCAGTCCCTCGAAAAAGCCTTCTCCTCCCTCGAAGGCATCAGCAGCGACCTCTACACCACAGCCCGCACCACGCCCACTGACATCCCCGCTCAGGCAACCCCCGTCCGCATCGTTGACCCCAACCGCACCCAGCTTCAGACCACCGCCGAGCTCCTCATGAGCTTCCTCCGCCCCATCGGAACCATCGGTGTCGTCATCATCTTCACCATCTATCTCCTCATGAAGCGCGAGGAGCTCCGCCACCGCATCCTCCTCCTCGCCGGCATGGGCCGCATCAGCATCATGACCCAGGCCATTCAGGAAGCCGCCACCCGTATCAGCCAATATCTGCTCTTTCAGGTCGCCGTCAACGCCGCCTACGGCATCCTCTTCGGACTCGGCCTCTTCTTCATCGGCGTTCCCAACGCCACCCTCTGGGGAGTCCTCGCCGGAATCCTCCGCATCATCCCCTACGTCGGCACCGCTACCAGCCTAGTCCTGCCGCTCATCGTCTCCGTCGCCATCTCGCCAGACTGGTGGCCGCCCATCCTCATCATCCTGCTCTTCCTCTGCCTCGAACTCACCAGCACCAACTTCGTCGAGCCCTGGCTCTTCAGCACGCGCACCGGAATCTCCTCCCTCGCGCTCCTCGCCATGGCCATCTTCTGGGCGCTTCTCTGGGGATGGCCCGGCCTGATCCTCTCCACTCCCCTCACCGTCTGCATCGTCGTCATGGGACGCTACGTCCCGCAGATGTCCTTCCTCCACACTCTTCTCGGCACCGACGCCGAGCTCTCCCCCGAAGCACTCTTCTACGAGCGCCTCCTCGCCATGGACCAGGGAGAGGCCCGCGCCGTCGCCAACCGCTTCCTCGACAACCACTCCATCGTCGAGCTCTACGACTCCGTCCTCATCCCCTCCCTCACCCTCGTCGAACAGGACCGACATCAGGGTGTCCTCGACGACGTCCGCTGCAACTTCTTCTTCCTCGCCATCAGCGAGCTCGTCGCCGAACTCACTGACTACCATGGCAAAGAGCCCGACGCCCTCCCGCAAAACACATTCAGCCGCTCTCCCGCTGATGAACCCGCCGACTTCGCCATCGTCTGCATCTCCGCCAACGACCAGGCCGACGAGCTCACCGCACTCATGCTCGCCCAGCTCATGGAGCGCGCCAACCACCAGACCCTCCTTCTCTCTGCCTCGTTCATCTCCAACGAAATCCTTGAGAACCTCGCCAAAGAGCCCACCACCGTCGTCTTCATCTCCGCGCTTCCTCCCTTCGCCTTCTCCCAGGCCCGCACCATCTGCCAGAAGGTCCGCTCGCACCTTCCCTTCAATCGCATCGTTATCGGCTTCTGGAACAGCACCGACGACCCCGACCAGACCATGGAGCGCTTCGGCAAAGGCCGCCCCAACATCGTCGTCAACACTCTCGCCCAGGCCCTCGCCCAGGTAAACCACTGGCACGAACAACCCTCCGGGGTCCACACCCTCCCCACCACCCACCACCGCCGCGCCACCGACTCAGCCCCGATCCCCTAGCGCTGTCGCAGGCTGGTCGCCCACCCTTTTCCGTCTCACAGAAAAGCGAGGTTGCCGCAGTCTTCCACTCCTCCCATTTGTCGATTCGGAATCCAGAAAATTGGACTATAGTCTACTTAATGGCTGGAAGTACAATATCGCTGCGTGAAAAGCAGAAACATCATACCCACACCGAGATAGTCCGCATCGCCTTCGACCTCTTTGCTGCCCGAGGGTACGAAGACATCTCCGTGGAGATGATCTGCGACGCAGTCGGGATCTCGCGAGCGACCTTCTTCAATTACTTCCCGCAGAAAGAGCTGATCCTCCGCGAAATCGCCACCACTCGCGTCGAAAAGCTGAAGGCAATCCTCACCCGTTTTGCGGAAAGCGGCAAGAAACTTACCTTCGACGACATCGTCGCGCTCTTCCTCGAAGTGACAAGCGAAAACACCCGCATAGTAGGAAGCTCGCGCAGGCTCCTGCTCAGTCTCTGGTTCCAGCAAGTCACCAACGGCACCATGATGGCCGCACGGCAACAGGCGATCAACATACTCACTAGTGCCATTAAGCGCATTCCGCGCCAAAAAGCTGCTGCCCCCCGGCTCGTCGCCGAGACGCTCTTCGCCATCTACATGGCGACCACCCTGGAATGGCTCATCCGCGAAGAGGAGCCCGGCAGTTGGCTCCTCACCACCATGCGGAATCGCCTGAAGCTCGGCCTGGAGGGCATGGCATGAAACGCAACATCGTCTTCGCGGTTGCTGCCCTTGCCATCATCATCCTCGCCGGATGGCTTATTTACTCCTTCAAGAGTTCGAAAAACTCCCTTGTCTACTCCGGCACGATCGAAACGCGAGAGATCCAGATCGGCTCAAAGATCGGCGGCCGCGTCACCCAGGTTCTCGTCGAAGAAGGCCAGGCGGTCACAGCGGGGAAACTTCTGGTCCAATTCGAGGCAGATGACGTCACGGCCCAGCGCGCGCAGGCCCAGGCGCAGCTCGAACAAGCCCAGGCCGACTACCATCGCCTCCAGCGTGGCAACCGCCCCGAAGAGATCGTTCAGGCCAAGGCCACCGCGCAGATGCAGCACGCCATGCTCGACGAAGCCCGGAACGGCCCGCGATCGCAGGAGTTGAAGCAGGCCGAAGCCGACTACGCCGCCGCCAAAGCCGACGCCGTCAACGCCCAGATCAACTTCCAGCGAATGGACACACTCGTCCGCGGCGACACCGTCTCCCGCCAGCAATACGACAACTCAAAAGCGGAGCGCGACTCCACAGCACAGAAGGCCGAGTCCCTTCGCCAGCGCCTCGCTCTCCTCCAGGAAGGCACGCGCAAAGAGGACCTCCAGGCCGCCCAGCAGCGCTACCGTCAAGCCCAGGCCGCAGCCGACCTCATGCAGCGCGGCTATCGCAAAGAAGACATCGACGCAGGCCGCGCAAAGATGGAGGAAGCCCAGGCCCGCGTCAATCAACTCGACGTCCAGCTCAGGGAAGCCAAGCTTTACGCCACCGCCGACGGCCTCGTACAGACAGTCAGCGTGCGCACCGGCGACCTCGTCGCCCCAGGCGCAATCGTCGTCACCATGCTCGAGCCCTCACAGCTCTGGGTCAAAGTCTACGTCCCCGAGACCGACCTCGCCACCGTCCGCATCGGCCAGCCCGCGCAAGTCGAAGTCGACTCCTTCCGTGGTCGTCCCTTCACCGGACACGTCCAGGAGATCGCCTCCCAGGCCGAATTCCTCCCCCGCAACGTTCAGACCCGCGACGACCGCCAGCACCAGGTCTTCGGCGCGAAAGTCTACGTCGACAACTCCGGCGGCGCCCTGAAATCCGGCATGTCCGCAACGGTACGGCTGCAATGACTCCCGTCATCACCGCCGACCACCTCACCATCCGTTTCGGCGACTTCACCGCAGTCAACGACGTCTCCTTCGAGATCAACAAGGGTGAGCTCTTCGGATTCCTCGGCCCCAACGGCTCCGGCAAAACCACCATCATCAAGGCCCTCTGCGGACTCATCACCCCCACCGAAGGCACAGGCACCATCCTCGGCATGGACATCCACCAACACGCCGCCGACATCAAGCGCCACGTCGGCTACATGTCGCAAAAATTCGGCCTCTACGAAGACCTCACCGTCTCGGAAAACCTCGGCTTCTACTCCGGCGTCTACGGCATCACCGGCGCCCGCGCAACGCAGCGCATCCAGGAGATCGTCGCCCTCACCGGCCTTGCCCCCTACCTAAACCGCCGAGTCAGCGCACTCTCCGGCGGATGGAAGCAGCGCCTCGCCCTCGGCTGCGCCATCATCCACTCGCCCGAGGTCGTCTTCCTCGACGAACCTACCGCCGGCATCGACCCCGTAGCCCGTCGCTCCCTGTGGGATCTCTTCTTCCTCCTGTCCGCCCAGGGCGTCACCTTCTTCGTCACCACCCACTACATGGACGAGGCCGAGCGTTGCGGCCGCGTCGGCTACATCTACATGTCGAAACTAGTCGCTCTAGGCACCATCACCGAGCTCCAGAATCTCCCCGAAGCCAATCCCCCCGGCACCTCGCGCGTCGAAATCGAAACCCCCGACACCTCCACCGTCCTCGCCACCCTGCGCAAACAACCCGGCGTCCGCGAAGCCACCATCTTCGGCCGCTCCATCCACTCGCTCGTCGACTCCACCCGGATCGACACACTCCGCGCGCAGTTCCCCCAGGCAAAAATCCAACCCATCGTCCCGTCGCTCGAAGACGTCTTCGTCACCCTCACCTACCAGATCATGGACGCCGCAAAATGAACTCTCTCTTCTACGGTCTCTGGCCCGTCTGCCGCAAGGAGTTCACCCACATCGTCCGCGACCCCGGCACCCTCTTCTTCGCACTCCTCATTCCGCTCCTCCAGCTCTTCCTCTTCGGCTTCGCAGTCGACACCAACGTCCGCCAAATCCCCACCGTAGTCCTCGACGAATCGCACACCCAACAAAGCCGCCAGCTCCTCGAAAGCTTCGCCGCATCCGACACCTTCCGCCTCGCCCTCACCGTCCAATCCAACCCCGACATGTACTCCGCCATGCGCTCCGGCAAAGCGCGCGTCGCCATCAAAATCCCCTACGACTACGCCCGCAATCTCCAAAGCGGCGCCACCGCCACCGTCCTCGTCCTCATCGACGGCTCAGACTCCTCCGTCGCCGGACAAGCCGTCAACGCCTCCTCCGGAGTCGCCCTCGAGCAATCCCTCAACCGCATACTAGGCTCCGCGCAACTCCCCATCGAAGTCCGTCCCTCTGTCCTCTATAACCCCGCCACTCGCTCCGCAAACTTCTTCGTCCCCGGCCTCCTCGCCGTTCTCCTGCAGATGATGATCATCCTGCTCATCGCCCTCAGCCTGGTCCGCGAGCGCGAGCGGGGCACCCTCGAACAACTCACCATGACACCCGTCGCCCCACTCGGCCTCATGGTCGGCAAGATGATCCCCTACGGCGTCCTCGGCTTCTGCGAGCTCTGCCTCATCCTCATCATCATGCGCATCGTCTTTCAAGTGCCTATTCACGGCAACGTCTTCCTCCTGCTCTGCATGTCGCTGCCATTTCTGCTTACCGTGCTGGGAATCGGCCTCTTCATCTCCACCAAAGCCCGCACTCAGGCCGAAGCCTTCCAGCTCTCCATGGGCACCGTCCTCCCCTCGGTCTTCCTCTCCGGCTACATCTTCCTCATCGACACCATGCCGCCCTTCTTCCGCGCCGTCAGCCGCATCATCCCCGCAACCTACTACATCCAGATCCTCCGCGGCATCATCCTCCGCGGAGCCGGCTTCACCGACCTATGGCTCAACGCCGCAGTCCTCACCCTCATGGGCTGCATCACCGTCCTCCTCGCCGCCCGCCAATTTGTAACCCAACGCGGCCACTAACCTCTCAACCAAGTAGGTCAGTTACCCATCTCTGGGTGGCAGTGGGGTGGCAGTGGGGTGGCAGTGGCGGTGGCAGTGGGGTGGCAGTGGCGGTGGCAGTGGGGTGGCAGTGGCGGTGGCAGTGGCAGTGGCAGTGGCAGGTATTTACTAATCCTCCCTCCCCTCCAAACGTCGTCATCCTGAACGTAGTGAAGGATCCCCGCATTTGCCGTTGCTTTTGCTTTCGTCGTTGCCTCTCCCACTACCATCATCCTGCCCCTGAGCAGAGTAGAAGGAGAAGGATCCCTGTATTAAACAGTCCAATTCAACCCGAAAAGATGTCATCTTGAGCCGCTTTCGCTTTTTCCGGATTAAGCCGGGTGCCGGGGTGCCCCATTCATCGCGCCGCTTTTGCGCGATGAGTGGGTTCCGCTCTGCCGAAGGCCGGAGTGAAGGCGCAGCCGCAACGACAGAATTGCCTTCTTCCGTCCCGCCACAACTCTCCTTGAACTACCGAGGAATCAAGAACCGCAACCCACCGAACCAGGTCATAACCGCTAAACGATACACTCGACCCATCCGCAATGAACCCCTGCAAATACCTCGACGAAATCATCGACTACGGCGGCGAACCCTATACCCGCGCCGAAGCCATCCTCCACATGCAGAGCATCGGGCTCGACCAACCCTGCATCGACCGCTGGCTTCAAGGCTACGAGCACGCCCAACGCCTCCGCCGGCGCAGGCAGCGTGTCGCCCTTAAGGTTTATCTGTCACGGACCGATCCAGCCGCACCAGCATCTCCCGCACCGTAACCCCCAACACCGGATGCACCCACTCTGGAGCAATCTCCGCCAGGGGCTCCAGCACAAACCGCCTCTCCGCCATCGCAGGATGCGGGAGCGCCAACTCGTCCGTCGCCATTACAACATCCCCATACAACAGCAGATCAAGATCAATCACCCGAGGCCCCTTCGCAACAGCGCCCATCCGCTCTCGCCCCATAGCCCGCTCCACTGGGAGCAGCTTCCGCATCAACTCCACCGGTCCCAGTTCTGTCTCTAGAACGAGCGCCCCATTCAAAAACCGAGGCTGCTCCCGATACCCCACTGGCTCCGTGTCGTAAAACGACGACACGGCCCTCACCTCACCCAGCTCCCCCACCCGCCGGACCGCCTCCCGCAGGTTCGCCTCACGATCCCCAAACTCAGAATCCAGATTTGAGCCCAGAGCAATCGCCGCCAGCCCCCTCATCCCCGCACCACCCAGGCGACTGCGAATTCCACCATACAAATCATCACAACTTCACCACAAAAAACCATCCAAAAACCACGTTTTTACCACGCAAAAACCACCCGATTTACGATGCTATCGCAGGCTGCAGATGCCCAACCGCAACCTCGGGTTCACCCACTTCGTCATATCCATGAGCCAGCTCCCACGCCGACCGGTCCCGCATAAGTCGTTGCACAAGAGCAGTATGCATCGCATGCCCAGCCCTCTCCGCCACCACCCGGCCCTGAATCCGCCGCCCCGCCAGCGCCAGATCGCCAATCAAATCCAGCACCTTATGCCGCACAAACTCATCCGCAAACCGAAGTGGCCCATTTTCAACACGTTGCGAGGATAAAATAATCGCACACTCCGGCGAAGCCCCCCGGATAAGCCCCATATTTCTCAACATAGGCTCATCCTCCTTAAACCCAAAAGTCCGCGCCGGAGCAATAAAATTTACATAATCGCCAGTCGCCAGATCGCCGCTAAACGTCTCATAACCAATGGGTTTTGGGAAGTCAATCGTGTACTGAATCCGATACCCCGATCCCGGATAGACCCCGATAAATTTGGATCCATCCCGAACCTCCAGCTCTTTCAGTATCTTCAGATACTCCCGTTTCCGCCTTTGCTGCTTCAGCCCAACCCGTTCAAATGCTTGCACATACGGCAAAGCACTCCCATCCAGAATCGGGACCTCGAGGTTGTCCACCTCAACAATCACATTGTCCACGCCATACCCAATCAGCGCAGACAAAAGATGCTCAGTCGTTGAAATCAAAACACTTTGCCGCATCAGACTCGTCGCATAACTCACTTTAGCAACATTGCGCCCCACTGCCGCAATCTCAAAGTTATCTAAGTCTGTGCGTCGAAAAACAATTCCCGATCCAGCCGGTGCCGGCACCAATCGCATCGAAACAGGAGCGCCACTATGCAAGCCAACGCCACTGAACTCTATCTCCGACCGAATTGTTCGCTCAAAGTGAGCTTCCAAGGCCACGAACCCACATCTCCGGTAAAACCACCTTCAAGCGTACAAGTCCTCAATAAAGCAGCAATGTGGCAGATTTACCACAATTGTCCTCTCGAATGACTATTATTTGCACCGCAAAATCCAGAACTAATTCATTTCACTGCTATAACATCCGCAAATGGACGCAAAAGCACTCTACCATTCCGTCGAAAAAAAAGAAGCATGGATTCGTAGTCACCTTCGCGAGCTGGTTCTCCTGGAGTCGCCAAGTGATGATCCACCCGCAGTTAACGCGGCCGCGCAACTTGTAGGGCGCTGGGCTACTGAGCTCGGTGGAATCATCAAACGCCACAAACAAAAAAACTTCGGCGACGTTTTTCAGCTTCGATTCGGGCGTTCAATGCGTTCCCAGAAGCCTGTTCTACTGCTTGGCCATTTAGATACAGTCTGGCCCTTAGGAACATTGCAGAAGATGGCTTGGCGGGAGGCGGATGGGCGTTATTGGGGGCCTGGTGTGCTCGATATGAAGGCCGGTGTCGTCATGGCCCTTGCAGCGATTAAGTCTTTGCAGGAGTTGCAGTTATCGCGGCCTGTTACCCTACTTTTGAACAGTGATGAGGAGGTGGGGAGTTCGGTTTCGCGGGGAATTACGGAGAAAATTGCTTTGGAGTCGGCGGCGGTGTTTGTTCTGGAGCCGGCGCAGGGATTGGCTTACAAAACAGCGCGGAAGGGTGTAGGCCAATATAATGTGCGGGTTACGGGGGTTGGAGCACACAGTGGAGTGGACTTTGAGAGGGGTCATTCCGCAGTTCTGGAGCTGGCAAAACAGGTCCAAACCATCTCAAATTTCACGAATTTGGACCGGAAATTGACGGTAAATTGTGGTGTTTTTGCTGGTGGAACACGGTCAAATGTGGTGCCTTCGGAGGCTCATGCGGAGATCGACGTCCGGATCGCCAAAGCGAGCGACGCCGGGCACGTCGATAGGCTGTTTCGGCGGTTGAAGGTCTCCGACCCGCATTGCAAGCTGACAATTACGGGCGGCATCAACCGGCCACCGATGGAGCGAAAGGCGGGAACGATTGCGCTTTTCAAAAAGGCTCGCGCTCTTGCGGCGGAGATTGGGTTTGTGCTCGAGGAGGCCTCGACGGGAGGCGGGTCGGACGGGAACTTCACGGCTGCGCTTGGAGTTCCTACGCTTGATGGCATGGGTGCGGTCGGCGAGGGAGCACATGCGCCACATGAGTCTGTCCTCATTGAGCACCTGGTGCCGCGCACGGCTCTGCTGGCGGCGATGATTGCCAGTGTCGAGTAGTTAGAGCTGAATGGCTGTGGACTCTGCCTGCACTTCCTCGAGGAGAGCGATTGTGCGGGCGATGGGTAAGCCGACTACGTTGAAGTAGCAGCCCTCGATGCGGGGAATCCAGCGGGCGGCGCGGCCTTGAATTGCATAGGCTCCTGCCTTGTCGAGCGGTTCGCCAGAGGCGATGTACTGAGCGATGTCCTGGTCGTTGAGCTGATTAAAAGTCACCTGAGTGACTTCGACGTCCCTCGCTGTCTTGTTTGCGGAGATGGCCGCGAGACCAGTGAGGACGGCGTGGGTGCGTCCGCTTAGCAGCTCCAGCATACGTCGCGCATCGGCTGTACCCGTTGGTTTGCCGAGGATGTGCCCATCACTGACGACGCAGGTGTCGGCTCCGAGGACGATGAGTGGGGCGCCTGGCGTGTCTTCCGACTTGTGGACATTCCAAACGGCGAGGGCCTTTTCTTCGGCGAGGCGCCGGACGTAGGCAGCCGCGGGCTCATCGGGTAGGCGGTCTTCGTTAAGGTTGGCAGCGCTTACAGTAAACTTGAGGCCCGCCTGCGCGAGTAGTTCGCGACGGCGAGGCGAGGCTGAGGCGAGAATGAGCTTCACGTCTTTCAGAGTAGCAGTCAGGACTGCACGTTCGGCAAAGCCATCCAAGCGCGTCAACGGGTATCGGGCCAGATTGCACAGGAGGAACGGATGAGCCGCAAAGCGAAGATTGCAGCCGCAATCGTTGGAGTTGTAGTCGTCGCGATTGCGTCGATACCGCTATTTGTGAACGTCAACACGTTTAAGCCTTTGATTGAGGAGCAACTGACGACAGCGCTGGGCCGGCAGGCCAAGGTGGGGAACCTGAGTTTGTCGCTCTTTTCCGGTTCGGTCACGGCGGATGACCTTAGCATTGCCGACGATCCGCAGTACAGCAACCAGCCTTTTGTTCTGGCGAAAGAATTTCATCTTGGCGTGCAGATGCGTCCGCTCATCTTTGACCACAAGATTATTGTGACCAGCCTGGAGATCGATTCGCCGCAGATACACCTGATCCATGGTGCGAATGGTGCATGGAATTTTTCTACGGTTGGCCAGAACGCGGCGAAACGGACGGAACAGCAGAAGCAACAGTCGATCACACCAGACTTTACAGTGGACAGCTTCAAGATCAAGGACGGTCATGCGGTTGTGGAGTCTCTGCCCGCCGTCGGCGCTCCCATGGTGTATGACAAAGTGAACGTGACCGTGGATGGATTTTCCTTCACCAAAGTGTTCCCGTTCACAGTAAGCGCCGACTTTCCGGGGCAGGGCACCATCACGGTGACGGGCAAGTCCGGCCCAATCAACATTCAGGATGCAGCGAAGACACCGTTTGACGCGCAGGTTATGCTGCGCCATCTTGACCCTGTGGCAACGGGCTTTCTGGAGAAGAGCGCCGGCCTATCCGTTCTGGCGGACATTGACGCGCATGCGGTTTCGGACAGCACGACGATCACCAGCAACGGTACGGTGCATACGCAGCATCTGCAACTGCGTCCGGATGCAGCGCCTGCTCCGAAGCCGATCGACCTGACCTACAGCGTTGTGCATGACCTCAGCGACAACACGGGTCAGGTGCAGGACGCTGCCTTCCAGACGGGCAAGGTAGTGGCGCACATCAAGGGCAGCTATTCGATGAAGCCGGGCGGTGCCATGACGGTAAACCTTAAGCTTGCGGGGCAGGGAATTCCGATTGACGACCTGCAGACGCTATTCCCCGCAGCCGGCGTGAAGCTGCCGCATGGCTCGGTGCTGCAGGGCGGCACGCTGACGACGAGTCTCAGCATAGTTGGGCCGCTGGATGCACTGGTGATTACAGGTCCCGTCGAGTTGAGTGGCACGCGGCTTGCGGGGTTCAACCCCAGCTCGCAGCTGAAGGGAATTGTCGCGGCAGCGACGGGAGATACCGGCAACATCACTAACATTCAGTCGTTGAAGGTTCAGTTGCAGGTGGCGAAAGACGAGATTCGCGCCAACAACCTCTACCTGTCAATGCCTGCGATTGGCGATGCTGTAGGCGACGGTACCGTCTCGCCATCGGGCGCACTGAATTTCAAATTGAAGATGAAGGTGGACACCAGCCGTGGCGTCGGGGGCAAAGCGGTTGGCCTACTCTCCCTGGTGAATGGAACCGCGGGAAAGACGGCGAGTCAGGCTGCAGCCACTGGCCTGCCTGTCACCATCACCGGGACGTCATCCAACCCAATCATCACCCCAGACGTGAGTGGGATGATGAAGGCCAATGGAAAAAAGCTCACGAATTCGATCATGGGACTGTTTGGGAAGAAGAAATAGCGCTTACTGTGCAACGTCCTCGACGCTGATATGAACCTGCATGACGTGAGTTGCTTTGGGCGCGAGTGTGATCGTGTTTGCTGCGGCATTCACTGTCTCGACCGCGACAAACTCGTGCCACTCGGTGGGGTCAAGATCGGCGATCTTCTGCGCGCCTGTCTCCCATGGGTTCCAGATGACGGTAGTGTTGGATCCGGCTTTCTCGACGTGGATGCGACGCTTGCCCGGGGTATCGTGCACGATGCAGGGAGTTGCGGTGTTGAGATAGACGCGATCCGTCTGTTGCGTGATGGTGATGTCCCCTTGCTGCAGCTTCGATTTGAAGTCGTCGATCTTGTCGAGGTAGGTGACGCCTTCGAGTCCGGTGATGTTGGTTTCGTGGATGTCAGCGATGGCATAGTAGGTGTGGAGCGCTTCTTCGAAGACGAACGGCGTTGCGGCATCGTTGGCGACAGTAAGCTGCATCGTCAGGATGCGGCCGATAGTGAGCTGATAGGCGAGGCGGAAGTTGTCGAAGCCGAGGCTGCGGCTTAACTCGGTGGGCGCGAGCGTGAAGGTAAGGTGGAGATCGTCCCCGGCCATCGCGGCGAAGGCTAACGTCCAATCCTGAAGCCGTGCGAATCCGTGCGATGGCCCGGTCTTGCCATCGTGGCGATTGGCAAACCACGGGAACACGACAGGCACGCCGCCACGAATGGGTTTGCCGTGGAGAAAGTCGCTCTTGCGGCTGAGGAAGAGAACGGGCTTCTGTCCGCTGGGCTGCCATGCGCTAATGTGCGCACCCTGCAGATAGATGGTCGCGGTTGCATGAGGCGCGGTGACGGACGAGTAGGTGAGTCCGCTGGCGGTTGCCTGAAAGGTGAGGATGCCGGGGATGGCGAAGTGTTCGTTGAGCTGAGTGATATCCAAGATTTTGTCTCCGCTGGTGCCGACATCCAGTGTATGCGGAAAGTGCTGGATTATTTTGACGACGGTTGGGGCGGCGCTTTCATCAGCTCGATAAGGAGTTTGTTGAAACGCTGCAGGTCGAGGTCAGTCTGGACGTGGACCATCTGCAGGTCGAGGGCGGGCTTGTCGGCTGCGGTCCACGAGAGCGTATTCCCATAGGAGGGTCCGCGCGTGATATCGACGTCGAGGTAGAGTTTCTGTTCCTTCGTGATGATCGCGGGGTCGAGCCAGGCAGCGGCGGCGAGCTCGTCCCACAGGTAGTAGAACTCGGCAGTGTAGGCGACGAGGTACTTTGCAGCGGGATTTGGCGATTGCGCGATCTCGTCGAGCATTGTTTTGGTGAAGTGCGTCTTGATGGAGATATCGACAGTGGTGAGGTCGATGCGGGGCCATGGTGCTCGAAGAGTGGTGTGCGCGGCTTCGGGGTCGAACCAGAAATTAAATTCGTGGCGAGGGTTATCGACGAACTCAGGATCGGTGGTCTGCGGATTGAGGCTGCCACCCATGATAACGATGCCCTGTGCAAGTTCGGCGAAGTGTGGGTCGATGGAGATTGCGAGCGCAATGTTGGTCAGCGGGCCGGCTGCGTATATCGTCACCTGATGTGGATGCGCTCGCACTTGACGGATGAGGAAATGCGCGGCGTCTTCGGTGGAGGGCTTGATGGTTGGCTCGCCTTCAACGAGCTTCGGTATGACATAAGGGCCGTGATGGGGCTCGCGACTGGTGCCCGCGGCAAGATCGCCCCATGCTCCGTACCAGGAGATGCTGCCGTAGAGCTGCCGATAGATTTTCGATTCCTGCTCGGTGCGCACAAGTGGGAAGATGGCGCCGGGAACGACAGGCACGTCGGTACGGTGGATGAGCTCGAGCATACGCAGGGTGTGCTGAACCTCTTCGGGCTCCCAGGCGTCGCCGCTGACCATGGTGATGCCGAGGACTTCGGCTTGCGGAGATTGCAGAAGCAACATCATCGCCATCTGATTAGTGCCGCCGGGGCCGGAGCCGTCCTGATCGATGACGACCATGCGCCGGGTTTGTGCGCCGGACGCGGACGCGAGACAGACGAGGAGCAGGGAAGCGAGTAGGGTAAATCCGGGAAGCATGATGGAGACAGAGTAGCAGCCGGATGGGAATTGATCTCGGAGGAAATTGCAGGCTGCCGTTATGCTTTAAAGCATGCTTCGACTTCCGGTTCGTCTGCTGATTTTGCCTATGGTTTTGTTCTGCGCTGTGAATTGTGCTTCCGCGATCGAGGTGAGGGTTTCACCGCAGGCGCTCGAACGCACGCTTCAGACGCAGCTCTTCAATGGGCCTGAGGGGCGCTACTACCTTCGCGGAAATGCGAATTCCGCGTGCTACGTTTATGCCGAGTCTCCCCACGTGACCTTCGTGCAGGACAGGATTGTTGTGCGGGTACATACGACGGCGAAGCTGGGTACGGCTGTTCATGGAACGTGTCTCGGAGTTTCGATGACGACGAATACGGATGTCTCGCTGATTCCCGATGCGGAAGAGGAGAGCATCGGATTTCGTGATGCCCGCATTGAACGGCTGACGGAGTCGAAGGAGCTGAACTTTCTTCTGGAACCGTTTCTGAAGAACAAGCTGCCGGCGCAGATGAAGGTGAATGCTGCCGTGTTGATGCGGCAGCTGCTGGGCCGTTCTACCGAGACGACGGGCTATGCGTTGACGCTGAGTGCGCTGAAGCTGCACTCGCTGCTGGTGGAGGGCTCGTCGCTGGTGATGGATGCGGATGCGACGCTGAAGGTGGATTGACTCCTATTGCGGGGATTAGAAAGAGATGCGGGCTCCGAATTGGAATTGTCGTGGATCGTATGCGGCAGTGGGTGTGCCGGCAGCGGTGTAAAGAAGATTCACATCCAAGGTGTTGTTCTTGTTGATCAGGTTGAAGACGTCCGCAGTTAGTTGCAGGGCTATCTCATGCGAGAAGGTAAACGCGCGAGCGAAGCGGATGTCGGTGAAGACGGTGTAAGGCTTCACGCCTGAGTTGCGTCCAAGGTTGCCCGCATAGTAGCTGCTTGCAGGTCCAGCAGTCAGGGGTGCGTCGATGTAGCAGGGCAGATTGAAGGCTCCTGTTGGAGAGTACTTCGAGAGTACGGGCAGCGTGCCGCAGCCGTTAGCGCCACTGCTGGGCGCCACGGCGTTGGGCCGGTCGGTCAGCGGATCGAAGTCGAAGTTGGTGTCCTGGCCGGTGAGGATGTTGAATGGACGGCCTGAGGATATCTCGAAGATGGGCGCTACGGTGAAATTGGAGAACACCATGGGAACGAATCCCGATCCGCCTAGATGTCCCGAGTTGTAGACGCCGGAGAGCACAAAGCGATGACGCTGGTCGAAGGTGGAAACGCTTCGCTCGGCGTTCGGCGCGAAGTTGCTTTGCGGCGCATCCGAAGTCGAGACAACGTCGGTTGAGTCATCAATTGCGTGCGACCAGGTGTAGCTAACGAGGAACTCGTAGTTCTGCGTGAAGCGCTTTTTGAAGTTCACGCTGAGACCGTTGTACTCCGAGGTCCCCGTAGTCAGATTAGGCGACATGTCGCCGAAGGGCACGGGCAATCCTTTACCGAGACCATCCGCAGCAGCAATCTCGCTGGCCAGAGCGACGCATGGGCCGCCGCCAACGGCTGGGTTGGCAAGAAAGTTTGCCAGAGAGACGTTCAAACCCGATGGACGGAAGAAGTTCAGCAGCGGTGGAGCGACATAGGGTCCCGTCGGACCTACACCGCAGGGGTTCACTCCGGTAGCGGTGGCAACTGTGAGCGGGTTCGATGTGGCACCTGCCGTCGCAGGTGGCGCGAGACCTGCATTTACAGCGTTGACTGCGTTGTGCCAGTTGGCAATCAGAAGCTGTGGGTTCACCGGGTTTACATTGATTGGACGATTGAGGTGGCGTCCGCCGGTAGAGTTATAGGCGATGTTCAACGACATGTTATGCCCGAGATCCTGCTCGATGCCGAACGATACCTGCTGCACATAAGGGGTCTTGAAATTAAGATCCGCTGGCAGTCCCGAAGGAAGAATCGCGAGAGGAAAGCCCGCCGTCAGAAAATTCTGATTGACGAAGAGCGAGTTCGAGTTGTCGGGATTGAAGCGCTGCTGGTTAGGAATGTAGTTCAGTCCCGCAGCAGCCGCGGCTCCCAGGCAGTTGGCGTTTCCAAGCGATCCCTGGAATGCGTTCGTTGCATTCAGATTGAGAGGACTGGCACCGGCAACGGGAGCCCCAACGGCACACGGGCTTCCGCCAGCCAGAATAACCAGCGGAACTTCTGCCGAGTTGAACGCGAGGGACTGCGACTCCAGATTGCCCGGCGCGCGATCGTAGAAGAGTCCATAGTTCGCGCGCACCACCGTCCTGGCATCGCCTCTGACGTCATACGCCACGCCGATACGCGGCGCAAAATTCGTTGGTTGCAGCCGGATGCCTTCGCGAATCCCGTACGCACGTTCGGCGGCGTTGGTGTTAGCGTTGATCGCAAGCTGCGTTGGGAACGCCTCGACGTCGTACCGTACACCGGCGTTGAGGGTGAGCTTGCCTGTGGCCCGCCAGCTATCCTGAAGGAAGGCTCCCAACACCTTCAGGTCATACTTCGTGTGCGTGTTGCCGATACCCTGCGCGAACGATTGGGGAATGCCCAGCCCATAAGCCTGAACCGGCGAGAACCCCGGCAACCCCACCAACGCAGAAGAGACATCTGTGCTGTTCAACGCACCAAAGCTATAGTCGCCGCCGCCATACAATTGCCCTTGCAGCAAATTGATGGGGATGTAGCGCAGGTCGATTCCTGTTTTGAAGGTGTGCGCCCCGCGCGTGTAGGTGAAGTTGTCCTGCAACTGGCTCTGATCTTCGATGCGATTGACAACTGAGAACGGCGTCTTGCCGAAGTAGGCAAAGCCCGGAATATTCACCGCCGTACTCGCTCCACCCGGCGAGCTACTGTTCGCGAACAGCACCGGGTGCCGCGCAAACTGGAAGCGCAGCTCGTTGACCTTGTTTGCGCCAATCACCATCGTGTGTTGACCGGCTATCGCCCAGTCGTGCAGGCTCTGCGTCGCCGTTCGTGAGAACGAGTTTTCGCCGAGGTTCTGGTTGGCCGCGCTCTCCTGTATGCCACTGACGAAGCTTGGGCTGGCGCTTCCATGCAATGTGAGCTGCTGATTGTTCGTCAGCTTGTGGTCGATGCGCAGCGAATAGACCTCTGTTCGCTCGGAGATAGGGAAGTTCCCCGTGATGCTGTTGAGCGCGACGAACGACGACGGCAGCGTCTGGCCTGACGTAACAAAGTTCTTCGCTCCAATGACCGGCTGCAGGAACGCGGGATTCTGACCCGAGGTCGCAATCGACGATCCCGAACCGACGAGCGCGATATATTGCTGGATCCCAGGAGTATTCGCAGGCAACTGCGGATTCTGAAGAAATGCCTGCTGTTGCGCCGTCCCCTGAACGATCAGCGCGCCCGCCGGAGCGCCGTAAAAGCGGCTGACATCAATGTTCGTGAGGCCAAAGTTATTCGCGCCGATATCCGAGAAGCCAGTCTCCTGCCGCCGCGTAATCTCGGCCGAGAAAAAATAGAAGGTCTTATCAGGAATAATTGCGCCGCCGATCGTTGCGCCCGCCTGCACCCGCGTGTATGCCGGTTGATAGACGGTCGAGAAGGGATTGGTCGCCTGAATGTAGCGGTTCCGCAAAAATCCGTAGGCGCTGCCGTGCGTCTTGTCTGTGCCGGACTTGGTCACGATGTTCACCACGCCGCCGGATGCGCGACCATACTCCGCCGCGAAGCCATTCGTGATGATCTGGAACTCCTGCACGGCATCCTGCGAGACGGTTGTGCGCGTGCCGCCGGAGATGTAATCGCCCGCATCGGCTCCGTCGATGTTGATCGAGTTGGACCGCGCGCGCACGCCGCCAAAGTTCAGCCCTGACGTCGGAATCGCACCGATCGAAGGTGCGGCATCGCGGGCGATCTGCGAGTTGGTCAAAGTGAAGCTGATGTAGTTGCGGCCGTTCGTCGGCAGGTTGTCGATGCGCAGTTGGTCGATGGTCGTGGACTGCGAGCTTCGCTGCGTCTCGATAATGTCGGCACTAGCGTTGACGTTGACGGTCTCACTTCCACTAATGGCAAGCGTGGGCCGCAGTTCCGCGGTCTCTCCAACGGTGAGGACGATATTTTTTTCGGTGAGCTTGGCAAAGCCAGGGGCCGTCATGGTGACGACATAAGTTCCGGGAGGAAGTAGAAGCAGCTGATAGTTGCCCGCGCTGTCGCTGGTCGTCGCACGAACGAAACCTTTGGAGGAATCCTCAATCGTAATTACTGCGTTTGGCACCACTGCGCCGCTGGGGTCATGTACGGTGCCGTGGAGCTCGGCCGTGGAGATGTTCTGGGCCCGAAGACTCGCGGAAAAGAAACACGCGAGAAAGAAAGCTGCGGCCGCAACGGTAGCGTAGAGATGCCGCGAAGTACGAGTCAGCATGAAGGAAGCTCCTGGGCAATCGGCAGCGCCGCATCACTTCGCGACGGCCACACGATTACTTTGACAACGCGAAGTTCTACATGAATGACCATTCAGTGCGCAAGTGGGATGAGTTGGCCGCGGGTATACTGGGCCAGTTCAGTCCTCGGGAGTTCTGCCAATGCGTCCTGTTTTGTGGGGCTTGCTCGTCTTTCTGCTGTGTCTGCCGCTTGCTTTGGTCCTGTATCTGGTCGCTGCGGCAAGGTATCCGGCGATGGATAGTTTCACTGCGAAGTTGCCTGCACCGATAGGCGCCGCGGTCGCCCAGGTTGCACTGCAGAGAGCCGGTTACGACAAAGATGAAGCGAAAGCCGTGGATCGTGCCATCAGGCTCGACCCGGAGAGTGCCGATGCGTGGAGCAGGCGTTGCCGACTCGATGCGAATGGTGCAGCCACGAAGGACGCAACTTCATGCCGCATGGCTATTGGGCTTGATCCCTCTGAGTGGAACTACAACGGACTTGGCGCGGTGCAGGAAGGCGCAGGAGACTACTGCGGGGCGGAAGAATCGTATACGAGAGCGATTCAGAAACGCGCCAACGATGCATTCTTCCTGCGCAACATGGCGCGCGCTGCTCTGCGTTGCGGGCACTCCGGAGCGAGCGTCGCAGGACTCGAGGTCGCCGAGGCTCTCGATGCCAAGACCGCAGCTGATCCCGATGAGGATGACGACATCAAGGACGACCTGCTCGCAGACCGAGAGTTCCTCACCGTAGCTTACGATCGTTCCAACCGGCCGGACAAGGCTGCTGCCATCTGCGTTAAGGCGCATCCAACCTGGAAGAGCTGCCACTGTGAGTTGACGGATAAAAGCGTCAAGTGTGCCGAAGGCCCATCGCCTGCGGAAAGTAGGTCAGCCGCACACGAACGATAGCGGGGAACGTCGGAAGAAGATGTGTTCCTGCTCCCACTTATCTGATGGCTTTGTTGTGGATGATCCTCCGTACGGTTTGCTGGGGAAGTTGGCCTGTTGGACAGACATCAAGCAGCGGACACGCATTACATTTGGGGTTTGTGAAGGTGCATGTGAGCTGACCGTGGATTTTAATCAGGGTATGGTGCTCGTCCAGCAGCTCCGCAGACCACTCCGCCGGCGCCATTTCCATTAACCGGTTCTCTGCTTGGCGAGCATCGGCGCTTTTTGCGACCAATCCCAGCCGATACGTGACACGCAGATGATGGCTATCGACACATAATGCCCGACGACGCAGCGAACTGAAGTTCACCACCGCAGCACTTGTCTTTGGCCCCACTCCTTCAAATCGCTCCAGCCAGGAGCGAACCTTATCTGTGCGGTAACCGTGGAGGAAATCAAGCGAGAGCTTTCCGCATCGCGCGGTGATCTGTTGCAAAGCCTCCTTCAGCCAAATCGATTTCTGCTCAGGAAAAGTAATTGGACGAATCGCATCTTCGATCTCGGAGACCGGCGCATCACGGAGCCGCTCCCAGTTGCCGAAACGCTCCTCCAGATGCTGAACAACGTCATAAGTTACTTCTGTTTTGGTGCGTGAAGAGAGGAGAGAATAGATGAACTGCTTCAGCGGGTCCCACACCACTCGCTCTGCCGGCTTCCCATAGAACGCGAGAAGGCGGCCATGAATCTCCTCGAGGCGGGCATCGACGAATAGAGTCGCAACTTGCATCCTCTATTATTTTATTTCGTTGGGAACGTCTCGGCCGAAGGGTTGAGATGCGTTAAAAACCTGTAGAACCAGCGTTGCACTCCCACATTCTGTGGCTCCATCAGTTGCGGGTCACGCCGATCTCAAATCCTGCCGGAGTTCGCAGCCCCCATGCCATCCGCGGGGTGTTGTGCGCGAGGCCCACGCGTCCATCGGGCCCCAGCAGGATGATGCCTCCATGTCCGCCAAGCCGGTCGTAGAGATAGGCGATCGCCTCATGCGCTGCCTCGTCGGGACTTGCACCCGCCGCAACGCGATCCACTGCCCATTTGCCCAGCACCAACTTCATAATCGGCTCGCCCCAGCCGGTCAGCGAGACCGCGGCACTCAAATTATCGGCATAGCAGCCGCACCCAATCAGCGAGGAGTCGCCGACTCGTCCCGGAGCCTTGTTCAGCGTGCCTCCTGTGCTTGTTCCCGCCGCAAGATTGCCGTACGCATCGAGCGCCACCGCCCCAACCGTATCGTGAGAATCGAGGCTGCCCGAGAAAGTCTCGTCCGGCAACCCGGCCCGTTCGTCTGCCTGGGCCTTGTACAGCCGCTCCTGCTCGCGCGGAATCACCAGCTCGCTGTTGTCGCACAACGCCATCCCGTGCTGACGGGCAAATCGCTCCGCTCCCGTTGCGACAAAATAGACATGCGGCGACTTGTCCAGCACCAGCCGTGCTGCGCGAATCGGATTTCTGATTCGTTCCACGCACGCCACCCCGCCAGTGCGCAGGTTTTCGCCATTCATCAACAGGGCATCCATCTGCACCCGGCCATCCTGCGTCAGGAACGACCCTCGCCCCGCATCAAACGTCTCATCATCTTCCATAACGGCCACCGCCGCCTCAACCGCATCCACCGCGCTGGCGCCTTGTTCCAAAAGCGTATATCCGGCAGCAAGAGCTTGGGCGATTCCGGATTCGTGGGCAGCAACGGAGTCGTCTGGCATCGCCCAGGCTCCGCCGTGAATTAACAAAACTGGTTTCGCATTCATCGCATCTCAAGTTTACGGGAGTCTATCCCGCAAATGCCCTCCAGCGTCATTGCCGCCATGCACTACAACGACGAAACCCGAACGCTCACCATTGTCTATCGCGGCAAGCGAGGAGTTTATCGCTACTTCGAAGTACCTCCTGAGGAGTTCGCCGCCTTTCGCGACGCCCCGTCCAAAGGCAGTTATCTCAATGAAATTTTCAAGACGAAGCAATACCGATACGAACGAATCAAAAATTCGTGAAATGGCATCTTACCCGTTAATTGGCGGGTGGATTCGCGCACAAATGCTGGGAGGAACCTGATGGCAAAGACAATCGCGGGGTTGTTGGTGGAAACATTGAAGAAGGCCGGGGTCAAGCGTGTGTATGGCCTGCCGGGCGACTCCCTCAACGGCTTCACCGATGCTCTGCGCCAGGATGGCACCATCGACTGGGTCCATGTGCGCAATGAAGAGGTTGCCGCATTCGCTGCAGGCGCTGATGCACACCTTACCGGCACGCTCGCGGTCTGCGCTGCAAGCTGCGGCCCCGGCAATCTGCACTTCATCAACGGCCTCTTCGACTGCCATCGCAGCCGTGTTCCCGTCCTCGCCATCGCCGCCCACATACCCAGCGCCCAGATCGGAACGAACTACTTCCAGGAGACGCACCCGCAGAATCTCTTCAAGGAGTGCAGCGACTACTGCGAGATGGTCGGGATCCCCGAACAGATGCCCCGCGTCCTCGATATCGCCATGCGCACCGCCATCAATCTCTCCGGCGTCTCCGTTATCGTCCTCCCAGGCGATGTCCTTCTGCACAGCGCGCCCGATGATCACAGCGGACCGCCGATAAAAGTCGCCCGGCCCCTCATCCGTCCAAACGACGAAGAGCTTCGTGAAGCAGCCGCCATCCTTAACGCAGGAAAGAACATCACCATCCTCGGGGGCGCAGGCTGCAAGGACGCCCACGCCGAGCTGATCGCAAACGCCGAAGCCCTCAAAGCTCCCATCGTCCACGCGCTTCGCGGTAAGGAATACATCGAGTTCGATAATCCTTACGACGTTGGGCTTACCGGACTCATCGGCTTCAGCTCCGGCTACCACGCCATGGAAGACTGCGATGTTCTTCTCATGCTCGGAACCGACTTTCTTTACAATCAGTTCTTTCCCAAACACGCGAAGGTCATCCAGATCGACATTCGCGGCCAGCAGATCGGTCGCCGTACCAAGGTGGATCTCGGCCTTGTCGGCTCTGTTAAAGAAACGCTTACGGCCCTGCTTCCTCTCCTTGAGACAAAGACCGATCGAACTCACCTGGACGCGAAGACCAAAGACTATAAGAAGGTCCGCGAAGGCCTGACCGAGCTTGCAGGCGCAGACAATAACAAGACTCCCATCCATCCGCAGTACGTTGCCAGACTGATCGACCAATATGCAGCCGATGACGCCATCTTCACCTGCGACGTAGGCACGCCCATCATCTGGGCCGCTCGTTACCTCACCATGAACGGACGCCGCCGCCTCCTGGGCTCGTTCTCGCACGGCTCCATGGCCTGCGCCGTTCCTCAGGCGATCGGCGCGCAATCCGCCTTCCCCGGCCGTCAGGTCGTAACGCTCTCGGGCGATGGCGGTATCGCCATGATGCTCGGCGAGCTTCTCACTCTCCGCCAGCTCAAGCTCCCCATCAAGATGGTCGTCTTCAACAACGGTTCCCTCGCCTTCGTTGAGCTTGAGATGAAAGCCGCGGGCATCGTCACCTACGCGACCGACCTCGACAACCCCAGCTTCGCCGCCCTTGCCAACTCCATCGGCATCCAGGGTATCCGTGTCGATCAGCCGAGCGGCCTCGAAGCAGCACTGCAATCTGCCTTCGCCACGCCCGGCCCAGCCCTGGTCGAAGTGATGGTCAACCGGCTCGAACTCTCCATGCCGCCGCACATCAGCATCGATCAGATGAAAGGCTTCTCACTCTACATGGCCCGCAGCGTCTTCAGCGGACGCGGCAACGAGCTCCTCGACTTGGCGAAGACAAATGTGATCCAGCGAATTTTGTCATAGGAGACATCGCCCCGCACGTCCCGTAGAGATCTGCACGGCTCTCGTGGCTAGGTCGTTGGTTGCAGCTTCCTGCGCTCGGTTTCCAGGTAGGTATAGCGAATCCGGTGAATTACTGTCAGCGTGGCAAAGACCGCCAGCACCCAAAGCGCAGGAGCCATCACGCCCCAACGATTGAATAACGCCCCCAGAATCACGCAGACAATCCGTTCAGGGCGCTCCATGAACCCAACTTTGCACGTCCCAATCAACGCCTCGGCCCGAGCCCGCGTGTAGCTCACCATCACGCACGCCGTCATGACGAACGCTACGAGTCCCACGTAAAACAGGCGGTTGCCACGCGCATAGTAGACCAGCAGCCCGAAGAAGATCGCCACATCTGAGTAGCGGTCCATCACCGAATCGAAGAATGCGCCAAAGACGGACACCTGGTTGGTCTTGCGCGCGACGCGGCCATCCACCATGTCGAAAACGCCGGCGCCAATGATGATCAGCCCGGCATATAAAAACATCCGGTTGGCATTGCTGCCATGCGCATAGCCGAAGAAACACGCGGCTATGATGTTAATCACCAGCCCGATAAACGTCAGCATGTTCGGGGAGATTCGCGTCAGCGCCAGGCCGTTCACGATCTTTTGCAGCAGCCAGCCGCTGCCCTTGCCGAATGCGCTTGTCCAGGTCAAAAAACTTTCCTCCGGGGAGAAAACCCCGTTTTTACCGCTTCCCCGTTTTTACCGTTACCTTGATACCACGTCCGCTGCCGGTGATGCTAATTCTCTGCGGCGTCGTGGATCGTCAGCAGCTTCAGGATCTCCAGCTCCCGTTTGCCGTTCGGCGTAATCACCGTCGCCACATCTCCCACCCGCTTGCCCAGAAGCGACCGCCCGATGGGCGAAGTCGTCGAGATCAACCCCTTCGACACATCCGACTCCTCGCTGGTCACAAGCTGGTACTTGATCTCCTCGTCCTTGCTCGAGTCAAACACCGTCACCCGCGAGCCGAACCCTACCTTGTCGTTGGGAATGTTCACCAGGTTCACCATGGCCAGCTCGCCCATACGCTTCTTGAGCTGCCCCAGGCGCGCGTTCACAAATACCTGCCGCTGCTTGGCCATGTGGTACTCGGCGTTCTCGCTCAGGTCGCCCAGAGCGACCGCCTTCTTAATCTCTGCAGGCAACTCAGTCGTCAGCTCGTGTTCCAGCAATTTAATCTCTTCTGCGAGCCGTTTCATTACTTCTTCTGGCATTGGGGCCTTCCGGGACATGCTTTAGCGCTACCGCAGATGCTCGTGCGGTAACGCATTGTGTTCAAAGTACGATTATACGATGGGAGCGTGTCAAAACAGCACCACCAGGGTTGGCTGCACCGCCTGAAGGCTATTCAGGATCGTCCCCGCTGGTTCGCCCTTGCCTCAAGAAACGACTGCAGAATCAACACCGCCGCCACCTGGTCGATAATTCCCTTCCGCCCCATCGCCGCATGACCGGCCTCGTCCAGATGCCGGTGCGCCTCCGTCGTCGTCAACCGCTCATCCCATAGATGCACCGTGATCCCGAACTCCACCCTCAGCTCCTGAGCAAAGGCCTGCGCCTTCGCAGCCTGCGGGCTTTGATCCCCCGACATATACAGAGGATTCCCCACCACCGCCTCCTTCACCGCATGCTTCCGCAGCACCCTGCCAACCGACTTCAAATCTGCTTTTCGACCCGCACGATGCAGCGTAAACAGGGGCTGCGCTGTGTACCCCAGAGGATCGGAGATCGCCAGCCCAATTCGCCGGTCCCCTACGTCAAACCCGAGAATCCGCGGGACGAGAGCGCCATCCCCTTGCAGGGAATCGGGCTGTCCTTCCGGATTGAGCGATTCGTTCGGCATGGTCTTGAGTGTATCGGTCGCACCGTAGAATAGTCGGGTCAAAGTATCCATCGGGGAGACGCAAACGTTGAAGTTCTTCGCAATCCTGTTGCTTTTTCTTCTCATCGCTGCGGGTATCGCGGGTTACATCCTCTATGCCCCCTACGGCCCCTCCTCCGAGACCTTCGTCGATATCGCCCCCGGTACAGGCGCCTCCGCCATCGCCGCCCAGTTGGAACGCCATGGCATCATCCGCAGCCGCTACGGGTTCAGCTTTCTACGCTTTACCCGGGGAGGAACTCTCAAGGCGGGTGAGTACCGCTTCGACCATCCTGCGCCCGTTGGCGACGTCTATGAACGCCTCGTTCAGGGCTATGTCTACACCCGCGCCCTTGTCATTCCGGAGGGCTACAACATCTTCGATATCGCCAGCGCGGTCGAATCTGCCGGTCTGGGAACACGGGGCGAATTCCTCATGGCCGCTCGCCAGCACCCCGAGCTGATTGCCGGTCTGCTCCCGCCCGGCAGCCACCCTGAGTCACTCGAAGGCTACCTGTTTCCAGATACTTACCGCTTTTCCCGCAACGTCACAGCCCTTCAGATGCTCACTGCCATGGTGCACCGCTTTCGTCAGGCCAGCGCCCAGCTTGGACTTACTCGCGAGGACATTGTCCCCACCGTCGTCATGGCGTCGCTCATCGAAAAGGAGGTAGGCCAGGAGAGCGAGCGTCCTCTCGTCGCCGGAGTCTTCGTCAACCGGCTGGCGCGCTCGATGCCGCTCGCGACCGACCCGACCGTCATCTACGCTGCGCTGCTCGAAGACCGTTGGCGTGGCACCATTTACGCCTCGGACCTGCAGTCTCCCAACCCCTACAACACATACAAACATACGGGCTTACCTCCCGGTCCTATCTGTAACCCTGGCATGGCGGCTCTTCACGCTGCCCTCCATCCCGCCCACACCGACTACCTGTACTTCGTCAGCGATGCCGCCGGTCACACCCGGTTTTCTACTGATCTGAAGGAGCATGCCCAACAGGTCCAGGCCTATCGCCAGGCAACAAAGCATTGAGCTCTTGTGGCGTAGACCACCGGCGGCTCCCGCTCATCATCGAAGACCTGAAGTTGCAGGAAACTCTTGGAACCGTGGAGGAACCGACGGTCATCCAACTCGTATCCTTCTGTGTTCAATTGCTGCGAAGAGGCGCGTCACCGGGCGCTCGCCAACAGGACAGATATACTTGAAGTTTGTGCTAATGAGGACACGACAAGCCTTAGCGGCAGGGTTGGTAGCCCTGGCTCCGGCCCTGACCGGGTGTTTGACCCACGTCCGGAGTGTCCCCAAAATTCGGCCCGCTGACATTGTTTATGAAACCAACCTGGACCAGCTGCTGGAGAAGGTCGACCATCGTTACCAGGCCATCCAGACTTTCAGCGCCTCCATCGAGTTAGTGGCCACCGAAGGAAAAGGCCCTCAGGGCAAGGTGATTGAACACCCGAGTTTCAGCGGCTATATCTTCATGCGCAAGCCGGAAGATCTGCGCGTCCTGCTGCGCCTGCCTGTGCTTGGCTCTCAGGCGTTCAACCTGGTCAGCGACGGGAAAAAGTGGACCTTGTGGATTCCTCCCCGTAGCGTGGCGATGACCGGCACCAGCGCGGAGCCCGGCCCATCCGAGCATGGCCTCGAGAGTCTGCGGCCTGCCGTCATCACCGATTCCCTGCTTATTCGGGGATTGGGACCGGATCAGATTGTTTCTCTTACGCAGGACAGCCGCGTTTTACCTGATCCAAAGAACAAGAAGGACCTGATTGAGGAGCCTGACTACGAGATCGCTATCCTGGCTCAGCCGCAGGGAAAGGCTGAACGGGCCATTCGCGTTATCCATATTGGGCGGAGCACGCTGCTGCCTTATCAGCAGGATATCTATGGGCCTGACGGGGCTATCGTGACTCGTGCGTTTTATAGCGAGTATCAGAGGTTTGGGGATATCTCGTATCCAACGAAGATCAAGATCGACCGTCCGCGGGACCAGTACAGCCTCACCATTACGATTTTGAAGCTGACGTTGAACCAGCCCCTAGAGAACGACCAGTTCGAGATCAAGATTCCCGAGGGGGTTCCGGTGAAGGTGATGAAGTAATTTTTGCGTTTTTTTTCCGGCGTGGTGGAGTGGCGTTTTTTCAGGGGGTTTTTGAGAAAACGGGTGATTTTGTGATGGTTTTTTGTGGTGAATTTGTGGTGGATTGCTGGTAAGTTGTGGTGTTTTGGTGGTCGTTTCGCGGGGGCGGAAAACATGCCACTTTTTGAAATATTTCTGTGGAAAATTGGGCGGTCTCTTTGGCACGGGAAGGAAAAGGGATTCTTCGCCATCCCACCTTGCCCGTGAAGCTAATCGACCTGCTTGCTGCTCGTCGGTGGGAGCTTCCGCTACCATAAAGCCGAAGAGGTTCCCATGCCCAACACCATCCTCGGACTACCTGTTCCTGATCTTCAGCGAGAGCCTTCACTTGCTATCTTGCAATCCATTTCAGAGGCAGCCACCTGGTGTTCCCATCGGCTATCTTCCGGCAATCTATTTCGCAGTCCCGAACTTGATCCTTTTACCATCCTCGACATCCCAGACTTTCCTCATGATCAGGAAAGCATTGAAGGGTGGATCTATAACAAGCGCGACAGCTACCGTCGAGCAATATCTCGGATCAATCAAACACGCGCAGAACTTCTAAAAAATGCGGGCATCGCAACTTCTGATGCAGCCGATGCACTCTCAAGAAGCAAGCTGCTGCTCTATGAACCCTTGGAAACCGTCTCGGACGGAGCAGCGCAGGCTGCATCACTAGGCTTCTATGACATCGAAGATGCGCCCCCTTGGGATACATGGTTCTTGTATGCAGATAATACTGTCTTCTGTTGTGTCCCCGAGTCTGCCATCTCTTCCGCACAGGCAGGTATTGACGCGAATCCAGTTGATTGCATCCACTGGACCAACTGGTTTGAATTGGCTCGTCAAAATTCCGAACAAGACTCGGCTGCGCTACGGAATGACAAGCAAAAGGAACATTAGAGGCCGGCGCGGTGGGTGTGGGCGGCTATGGCTTCGTTGATCTCAAGGGCTAGCGCGAGGGCGGCGCGGCCCTGGGCGGCGGTGACTAGCGGGGTGGTGCGGGTTCGGATGGCGGTGAGGAAGGAGGTTATCTCCAGCCGCAGGGGTTCGCCTGGTTCTATTGCGATCTTGTTGAGGGAGAGGCCTGCGGAGGGGTGCTGGGTTGCTGCGAGCATCTGGGCCGACAACATCTGCTCCATGGCGGCTATCTGGGCCGGGTTGGGGTTTGGGGGGATGAACTTTGAGGCTGCCGTAACGTCGATCATCAGGAGGTCCTGACGGGCGAAGTCCAGGGAGAGGTATTGATGGGGCTGGAAGAAGCGGAGCTTGCGGACTCGTTCGGTGGAGACGCGGCTGGCGGTGAAGTTGGCTACGCAGCCGTTTTCGAATTCGAGGCGGACGTTGGCGATGTCGACCTTTTGCGAGAGTACGGGCAGGCCTACGGCGCGGACTTCGCGAACGGGTGAGTTGACGAGCGAGAGAACGATATCGAGGTCGTGGATCATGAGGTCGAGGACTACGTCGACGTCGAGCGAGCGCGGGGTGAAGATGCTGAGGCGGTGGGCCTCGAAGAACATGGGCTTGTGGAGGTGCAGACGGGCGGCGGTGACGGCTGGGTTGAAGCGTTCCAGGTGGCCGGGCTGGACGATTCGGCCGTGCCTCGCTGCCTGCTCGAGGATGAGGTCCGCGTCGGCGAGGCTGGCGGCGAGGGGTTTTTCGATGAGGAGGTCTAAACCGGCCGCTAATAGCGGCGCTGCCGTGGAGGCGTGGTGGATGGTGGGGACGCAGACGGAGGCGGCATCGAGCGGGCCTGCGGCGAGGGCTGCTTCGATGGTTGGAAAGGCGGGGACGGCGAATTTTTGTGCGGCTTCGGCTGCGATGGACGGGTTGGTGTCGACGATGGCGGCGAGCTGGATGGGCTCGCCGCTTTGTTCGAGCTCGCGATAGACGCGGAGATGGTTGCGGCCGAAGGCTCCGGCTCCAATGACGGCTACGCGGAGTGGACGGGAGGGGGACACTACTTCTTTTCGACTGCCTCGCGACAGCGGGAGTAGAGCTCGAGCAGATGGGTGACCTGCTCGTCGGGCTTGTTGGTGGCTGCGACGCCGAAGCCCGTTGAACCTGTGGCCTTGCCGCCTACATTGGCGTGAGCGGCGATGAACTTGAGCAGATCGAGCGCGATGTCTTCCTTGCTTCGCGCGGCGTTGATGGATTCCATTTTTTTCTCGTTCCTCTTTGGTGATGTTAATGGCCGGTATGGGGTGGGCGCAAATGGCGCCTGGTACTGCGACTGCTTCCCGGCTGAGGTTATGGATTCTTATGCGGGACTTTCTGGGGCTTCGGGATTTTGGGTTTTTGGATCAGGTATCAGGTTTTAGGTATCGGGTATCAGGTTAGGCGGGCTGGGGCTCGGATGGCGCAGAGGATCTCGTAGGAGATGGTTTCGGCTATGTTGGCGTGGTCGTCGGCGGTGATCTGGTCTCCGAGGAGGATGACTTCGTCGTCTAGTGCCGCGGGGATTCCGGTTACGTCGATGGTGGTGAGGTTCATGGAGATGCGGCCGACGATGGGGGCGCGCTGGCCTTGAACGATGGCCCATCCTCCGGGGTGGGCGTTGGAGCTGGAGAGCTCGCGGCGAAGGCCTTCGGCGTAACCGGTAGGAAGGAGGGCGATGCGCATGGGGCGCTGGGCCGTGTAGGTGGCGTTGTAGCCGATGGTGTCTCCGGGTGCGATGTCGCGAAAAGCTGCGATGCGGGTCTTCCAGGTGAGGACGGGCTGAAGCGCGGAGTGGATATTGGGTTCGGTTGTGGGGAGGGCGTAGCCGTAGAGGGCGATGCCCGTGCGGACCATGGGCTTTGCGCCGGTGGAGAAGGCCAGGCTGGAGAGCCAGGGGAGCGTGTCTTCCGGCTGGGAGTCGAGAGAGGAGGAGCTGCCTGCGTGGAGCCATTGGGGATTGAGGCCGGAGGCCTTTGCCTGGGTTACGGCTTGCTCGAAGCGGGTGCGCTGGAGGTGCGTGAGCGGAGAGCCGGGGATTTCGGCGGAGGCGAAGTGGGTGAGGAGGCCTTCGAGATGGAGGTGCGGGTTGTGCCGGGTCGCATGGAGGAGTTCGTTGAGCTCGGGGCCTGGGGTGATGCCCTGACGGGCCATGCCGGTGTCGATTTCGAGGTGGACAGGGAGCGGGGTAGAGGCTTTATTTGCGGCGGCGGTGAGCCAGTCGATGTGCTCGGGGAGCCAGATGACGGGGGTGAGATTGTGCTCGAAGAGAATCGCGGTGTCTTCAGGGAAAGGAGCGGACATGACGAGGATGCGGGGTTGATGGTGCATGCCTGCGGCTGTGAGGGCTTTGCGGACGGCGGCTCCTTCCGGCGGGTCGGCGACTCCGAGCCAGGATGCCCCGGCGCGGACGAGGGCGAGGGCGCAGAGCTCGGTGGCGTGGCCGTAGGCGTTGGCCTTGATGACAGCGAGGACAGAGGTTTGAGGGCCGGCGGCTTGCTGGATGAGGTTGTAGTTGGCGATGAGGCGTTGGCTTGAGATCTCCACCCAGGTCTTCACGAGTTTTATCCTAACTGGTTGTGGGGAGAGGTGCGAAAGTGCTGAAGAAATGGCGCTTGTGAGAACATCTGATGTGATAGAGGATTTGGGATGAGTGCGGAGCGCACGAAGGTTACGGTGGGGGTCTGCGGAGGGATTGCGGCTTACAAGTCGGTGGAGCTGGTGCGTCTGCTGCAGGATGCCGGGTACGATCCGCATGTGGTGATGACACGGGCGGCGGAGGAGTTTGTAAGGCCGCTGACGTTTGCAGCGATCTCGGGGCATAAGGTGATTACTTCGCTGTGGGGAGCGGATGCTGGGGCGGTGACGGAGGCGGGGGAGTCTTCAATTGAACACATTTTTGAGGCGCAGACGACGAAGCTGCTGATTGTGGCTCCGGCGACGGCGGATATGCTGGCGAAGCTGGCGCATGGGCTGGCGGATGATTTTCTGTCGACGATGGCGCTGGCGACGACGGCTCCGGTGATGGTGGCTCCGGCGATGAATGTGAATATGTGGACGCATCCGGCGACGCGGGCGAATGTGGAGACGCTGCGGGGACGCGGAGTGAAGGTGATTGAGCCGGGGAGCGGGTATCTGGCCTGCGGGATGGTCGGGGGCGGGAGGCTGGCGGAGCCTGCGGCGATTGTGACTGCGGTGAAAGAGATGTTTGCCGCGGAGAGCTCGCCATGGATTCCACGGGAGTCGGGTGCGGTGAGTGGAGTGACGACGCCTGAGTTCGTGAGTGCGGCTGGCGACGAGGGAGTTGAGCAGGACTTTGAGGGTGAGGTGGTTCTGGTGACGGCGGGTGGGACGCGGGAGGCGATCGATCCGGTGCGATTTATCGGGAACCGGTCGAGCGGGCGGATGGGCTATGCGTTGGCGGCGGCGGCGAAGCGTCGAGGGGCGAGGGTGATTCTGGTGAGCGCGCCTACCAGCCTGGAGACTCCGGCGGGCGTGGAGATGGTGCGGGTGGTGACGGCTGAGGAGATGCGAGCGGCAGTGATGCAGCGGCTGCGGGAGGCGACGATTGTGGTGATGGCCGCGGCGGTGAGCGACTATCGCGTGAGGAGCGTTGCAGCACAGAAGATCAAGCGCGAGGCTGCCAGGGCGGTGCTGCTGGAGCTGGAGTCGACGGAGGATATTCTGCGCGAGGTGGTGGAGAAGCGTGTAGTGGGGACGATGGTGGTGGGGTTTGCTGCGGAGACAGAGGACGCGCTGGCGAATGGGCGGCTGAAGCTGATGCGGAAAGGCGTGGATGCCGTGGTGGTGAACGATGTGAGCGTGAATGGGATCGGGTTCGATTCGGAGGAGAACGCAGGGCACTTTCTGACGCGCGGCGGCGAGGTGGAGATTGCGGTGATGAGCAAGGCGGCGATGGCGGATCGGATACTGGATGAGATGGGGAAGCTGCGGGGTTGAGCGACAGGTACGGTGACAAATACGGCGTGGAAACGTCTTGAAGGGGTCTGAACTAGTAAACTAAAGCCACATGAATTTTCGCAAAGCAGTTTTCTTTCTTGCCGCCGTCGCCCTTGTTGGTTGTGTCACCGCTTCCGCTCAGGTGGGTGTTTATGGGATGTTTACGGCTGACCAGTTGAGCAATATTGTTTCGTCGCCGCTGCCGCCGTTCCCAAACCCGGATGGGCGATCGAACTCGGTGAATCCGCTGGGCGGAACGGGCGGAGTTTACTACGACTTTCTAAAACTCGGTCCGGTAAAGCTGGGGGCGGACGCGCGCGGAAGCATCCTGACGACCAAGCGTGGAGCTTATCTGAACGCTGATGCTTCGGGGGCGCGGATTTACTCGGTGCTGGGAGGAGTGCGGGCTTCGTTCCATACTCCGATCAAGGCACTGAAGCCTTACATCGAGGGCGCGGTTGGCCTGGGACGCAGCGATTATGGATTGGTGACGGGCTCTAATGGCCATGTGGCGATCTATAACAATTTTGAGTACCAGGGGCTGGCGGGGGTGGATCTGAAGCTGCTCCCCGTGCTGGATTGGCGGGTTGTTGAGTTTGGATACGGCGGGCTGGATCCGTTTGGAAACAACAGCCATAACTATCCGATCAAACAGGTCAGCTCGGGCTTCGTCATTCACTTTCCGTAACGCGGCGAGAGGATGCGTATGCGCGTAGCTTTGTTTGGCGGCAGCTTCGATCCTCCGCATCATGGGCATATTGCGATTGCGAAGGCAGCAGCGGATGCGTATGCGCTGGATCGGGTGCTGTTTGCGCCGGTGGGGCATCAGCCGCTGAAGAGCGATGCGGCGGCGGCTTCGTTTGCTGACAGGATGGCTATGGTGGGGCTCGCTTGCGGGGTGGATGCGCGATTTGTGGCGTCGGATGTGGATGCTCCGCGGGTGGATGGTGCTCCGAACTTTACGGTGGATACGCTGGCGGGGTTGCGGGAGCGGATGCCGGGTGCTCGGCTGTTCAATCTGGTGGGGGCGGATAGTTTTTTGGATCTGCGGCGTTGGCATGAGCCGGAGCGGTTGCTGGAGCTGGCGGAGTGGATCGTGGTGAGTAGGCCGGGGTTTGCGCTGGCGGATCTTTCGGGGCTGGAGTTGAGTGTTGAGGAGCGGGAGCGAGTGCATCTGCTGGAGACGGTGCATGAGGATGTGGCGGCTACGGATCTGCGGGAGCGGCTGGAGGCGGGAGATGCTTGTGCGGATGTGCTGGAGCCGGCGGTTGCGGCTTATATCGAGACGCATGGACTTTATCGTTGAGGCGGATGGGTTCTGATGTGCCGGTATATTTGTTTGGGCCGGGAAACTTTCCTTTGGCGGCGTGTGTCATTAGTGTGACGGTTGTTCCGTATCTCCCCTTCTTCCTACTGCTGAACCATGGCAGAGTAACCAACCCGGTCTTTGTGGCCAACATGCGAGCTTATGTCTGAATTGTTGAGTGTGCGTTCGCTGACTACGTTTCGCGATCCCGCGGGCAGCGTCGAAGTTCGAAGAGATGGTGTGTACCGGAGCGTTCGTGCGCCGTACGACGTGGCGATCCAGGAGTTTCTGGCGCTTCCGGTGGCCGAGGAGATGGTGGCACAGGGGCGGCTGGTGGCGAGCGAGGTGGTCTCGGCTACTGACGGCGAGGTGCTGGTGCTGCGGCATCCGCGGATTTCGTTTGTGTCGTATCCGTGGGAGTGGTCGCCGGGGATGTGGCTGGCGGCGGCAGAGCTAACGCTGACGATGTGCAGCGACCTGGTGCAGCGGGGATGGCTGCTGAAAGATGCGACGCCGCTGAATGTGCTGTTCCAGGGGACGGAGCCGATCTTTGTCGATCTGCTGTCGATTGAGCGGATGGATTTGCATCAGCCGATATGGCTTGCGTATGGGCAGTTTGTGCGGATGTTTCTGTTGCCTATGCTGGCGTGGTCGCGGCTGGGTTGGCCGCTGCAGGCTCTGATGACGAAGCGCGATGGATATGAGCCGGAGGAGGTTTATGCGGCGCTCGGATGGGCCGGGCGGTTGCAACAGCCTGCGCTTTCCGTGGTGACGATGCCTACGCTGCTGGCGAAGAACAAGAAGATGCAGGGGGAGGCTGTGGTTTCGCGGACGGTGAACGATCCGGAGCTTGCGAAACATATTCTGCTGAAGACGCTGAAGGGGCTAGGGTCGCAGATGCGCAAGGTGACTCCGGCGCAGCGGGCTTCGGTGTGGTCGGATTATGCGGAGACGGCGACACACTACAGCGAAGAGGACCATGGGCGGAAGCGTGATTTTGTGACGCGGGCGCTTGGGGTGGCGCAGCCTGCGCGGGTGCTCGATGTGGGGTGCAATACGGGGGTTTATTCGCGGCTGGCTGCGGATGCGGGTGCTGCGGTCGTGTCGGTCGATACGGACCTGCAGACGGTGGACCGGCTGTATGCGAGTTTGAAGGGGAGTGGGAAGAGGATTCTTCCGCTGTGCGTCGATCTGGCGCATCCTACTCCGGCTATCGGTTGGGAGAACAGCGAGTACACTTCGTTTCTCAGCCGATGCGCGGGGCATTTCGATACGGTGATGATGCTGGCGGTGATTCATCATCTGTTGCTGAGAAGCCAGATTCCGCTGGACAGGATTGCTGCGCTGGCGAGCGGGCTGACGACTCGGCATTTGATTGTGGAGTGGGTTCCGCCGACGGACCCGAAGTTTCGCGAGCTGCTGCGTGGAAGGGACTCTATTTATACGCACATTACGGAGAGCGCGTTTCGTGAGGCGTTTGCGGAGTATTTTGTAACGGTGGGTGAACTGACGCTTTCGAATGGGCGGTTGATGGTTCATTTTGAGAAGAAGTAGCCGGACGTTAAGAGCAGCAGCAGATTCCTCCCTTTCAATTCCGTAATATTCCGACACACTGTTTCAGGAATCAGCTCTGGCGCGCCGGTATCGACACGTCCTGCAGGAGCATGAAATCGAGCAGGGTCTCACTCGGCACCTTTACCTGGTCGCCCCCAGTGATGATCTCCGAGGCTGCGCCAGCAGTTGCGCCCGCGCCCGCGCCGATCGCTGCTCCCTGGCCGCCGTCGGCAGCGGCACCGATGATCGCTCCAAGAGCCGCTCCGCCGACTGTTCTCCTCGCGGTGCTCGCGCCGCGCGACTTGCCGGTCACTTCATATTCTCCGGTCACTACGGGCACTACCTTTCCATTCACTACAATGCCGGTCAGCTCCAGACGCAGCTGCGACCTGCCTGCGAACGTTCCCGACTCCTTCGACTGTGTCAGCCGGCCATAGACCTGGGCATCTCTCGCGACTACCACGCTGCCCTCGAACAACAGAGGTTCTTCGAGCGAAGCCAGGAAGCGGTCTCCCACGAGGCTATCGGCGGAGTCGATGGTGTCAATGGTGCGCACAGAGATTCGCGTCCCGGCTGGGATAGTTACAAAGGCCGGCTTCATTGCGACATGCGCTACGGTTGCCGGATCGTCAGGAAGCGAACTCAGGGCTCGCGGCGCCAGGGCACCTGCTCCATGCGCTACCGTCCCCGGATCGTCGGGAAGCGAACTCTGAGGCTGCGTTGCAGGGGCACTTGCTCCGCCTGCCGAATCGAACTTGAGCGAAACGATGTCCGCGACGCTATATTTCTGAACCGTGGAGCCGACCTGGAAGCTGATTTCCGTCTCGGTGCCGCCCAGGAACCTGCCCTTAATCAGGCTGCCGTTCTTCAATTCCAAGGTATCGGCCCGCGCCATCGACGCCGCCAAAGTCAGCGCAGTAAGGAACCCGTATTTCAGCTTGAGGCTCATGATGTCTTTCCCCTTGGATGCCTCTGCTTCTTTCTCTGATTTATCTGAATTGTAGACCCGTTGTGGACTCACCTTGAGCCGAAGCGCTGTTTGTTCGAGATGATTTCTTCTACATCAAATGCTGACTGATTCAACCCGGCCAAGAACCACAAATGGAGAATGCTGGCTTCGTTGGGCACAACGGGCTACCATGGAGCTTCAAGGAGGCGCATGGCGTCGATTGAAAGCAACCAACTGCTGCTGGCCGCTGCGGCTGCGGCTGAAGACAAGAAGGCAGAAGATATTCGCATCCTCGCACTGGACCCAGCCGAGAGCGGCCTTACCGATTACTTCCTGATCTGCAACGGAACCAATGAACGGCAGAACGTCGCGATTACCGACGAGATCGAGCTGCGGCTGAAACGGGAGTTTGGGGTGTATCCCAACTCGGTCGAAGGACGGCGGCAGGGTGAATGGATTTTGATGGACTACGTGGACTTTATCGTTCATGTGTTTTCGGTGGAGAAGCGGGCGTTCTATGGGCTGGAGCGGCTGCGCAAGTCGGCGACGACGTTGAGTGTCGAGGACCTGAACGCCGAGGTGAAGGCTGCGGTTGCGAGCGCTCGTGCGAAGAAGGCTCCGGCGAAGACTGCCGCAAAGAAGACTGTTGCCAAGAGACCGGCCGCCAAGAAGACTGTTGCGAAGAAGGCTGTGGGCAAGACGAAGGCGATTGGGAAGAAGGCGGCGGCGGCGAAGAAAAGTGCGCCACGCAAATCTTCGAGGTAGATCGTTCCTGAGACGGGCTCGCGGCGTGACGGTAAGGGCGGAGCTGTATGAAGATTACGGTTGCGGCGGTGGGGCCTCGCCGGACGCGAAATAAGACCGACGCGACGGATCGCCTGATCGACGATTATGTGGAGCGGGCTTCGCGGTACACGCCGTGCGATACGCGGATGTTCGATTCGGAGACGCTGCTGCTGGAGTGGCTGGAGCGGCAACCGGGTCGGGTTTCGGCGTATGCGGTTCTACTGGACAGCCGCGGGAAGCAGTACAGCTCGGAGGAGTTTGCGGCGCTGCTGGGGCGGGTTCGCGATGAGGGTGCGCAGCGCGTGGTGCTGGCTGTGGGGCCAGCGGATGGATGGTCTGCGGCGGGGCGTGAGCGTGGGAATACCCTGCTGTCGCTCGGGCGGATGACGCTGCCGCATCAACTTGCGCGGGTGGTGCTGGCTGAACAGGTGTACCGGGCCCTTACGATTCTTGCAGGGCATCCTTATCACTGCGGTCATTAGCGCCAGGGCCAGCCTATTGGCCGGGGGTGAAGTTCATGGTGATGGTAGTGATGACGTCGACAGGGACTCCGTTGACGAGGTAGGGGCGGTAGCGCTGGCGGTAGATGGCGTCGACTGCGGCGGTGCGGAGGCGGGTGTCGCCCTGAGTGACGTGGACGCGGCTGACGGCTCCGGTCTTTGTGATGAGGGCCTGCACGATGACAGAGCCTTGTACGCGGGATGCCTTAGCGGCCTCAGGATAGGCGGGGACGCGCGATACGATAATGTTCTTTTCCATGACGGCGGCGGGAACCCTGACCGCAGAGGCGTCCGCAATGAAGGCGTCTTGCGGGGCGGGGATGTTCGCGTGCTCTGGCGGAGTTTTGCGGGGCTGCGCGGCGGGAGGCTCGGGCTCTGGTGCAGTTGTGGCTGGGGGTGCGGTTTGTTCGGCTGGCGACGCGGCTTGTGGGGCCGATTCGCCGGGAGTGGTGTCGGTGGACTGGGGGGCTTCGGCCGGGGCGGGCTGCTGCTGGATTTCCGATGGGTGAATTTTCTGGATGAGGTTGGTCGTGATCTGGCGGATCTGGGTGCTGTAACGATGCCAGGCGAAGCCTGATCCAGCGAGGAGAAGGACGATTGCGAGGCCGGCTGTGATTTTCTTGCCCGAGTTTGAGGACTCGGAGCCGTAGACCTCGAAGAGAGGCTGGGAGTGGGTCTTGTCTGGATTGGGCTTATCTGGATTAGCAGCGAGAGGAGCTTCTTCGACGGGCGGGGTGTTGGGCTCTAACACGAGCCTTGGCTTGAAATCGTTGGCCTTGTATCTGGGAAGGAGATCGTTGTTCTCCGTGAGCGGCGGTGCTTCGACGGGCGGAAGTGGGAGTGGCGCGGGATGAAGGAGCAGCTCTTCTTCGACGGGAACGGGTGGGTGTGGGACGGGCTCGTCTTGAGCGGAGGCTTCGGTGGAGGCTTCGTGTTCGATGAGCGGGCGAGCTTGCTCCTGGTTTTGCTCAGGCACGGTTTGCTTCGGGATGGGGAGGGTTGATTCGAGTGGCTGGGGCGGAGGCGATACCTCAAGGTGCGCCTCGAGGCGGCGGAAGCGCTCGTCGAGATAGGCGAGGCTCTGTACCAGTTGGCTATTGACGAGCTCGAGGCGCTGGATGGTCTGCTCGAGTTGTGTCTGGAGCGTGCCATTTGTGTCCGGGTTTGCAGGTTCCGGGACAGGTGCAGGTGCGAACCGCCTTGGGCGTTGAGGATTCTGCTGCATGGCGACGATGGCGCGGGCCGTGGTCATGGGCTCCATGTGGTGGAGATCCACACCGGAGAGCAGGGCGCGAAGCTCGTCGATGGCGGGCCTGAGCTGGGGGTCGTCTTCGTTGTGGGTTTCGGAGCCGGTGATAGCGGTGACAACTACGGCGAGGGTCTGTTCGTCGGAGAGCTCGCCACCTTCGCGGTTGCTGAGTTTGCCGACGAAGGCCCAGAAGTCCATGCTGAAGCGGCGATCTTCTTCGAGCCTGCGGAGAAAGTCCCGGAGATCGTCGCGTGACCCGGTCCGAATGCCATGCATGTCGCAGATGGAGCGAAGTTTTCCGACGTAGAGATCGAAGCGCTCTGTTTTTTGAACATCGCTTGCGGGCATCAATATCATTTCCTCTTTGATGCCGACCGGAGGGCCTGGGGTCAGCGGGTGATGGTGCGGGGATTCAGGATGCTTTGTGCCCCGCATTTTCTTATTGAGGGAAATGGCAGTCTCCATGCCCGTCATGAATAGCGGCGGATCGATGAGCCAACGAAGCAGAACCGCAAACAGCGAGACAAGTTTAAGCCTTCAGGCCTGGCGGCAGTATGCAACTAATGGGTCACGCACCTCTTCCGTTATCCCACGCAACAGACGGCAGCCTGTCGCCGGGGTTCGGATCGGGCTATCCGTTGAGCTTGAAGTTAATGGCGATGGTAGTGGTGACGTCTACGGGTTCTCCGTTGAGGAGATAAGGCCTGTAGCGGCGCTGGTAGATGGCCTCTGTGGCGGCCTTGATGAGACGCGGGTCTCCGGCGATCACATGAACGCGAGTGACTGCGCCATATTTCGAGATAACGGCCTCGGCGACCACCTTGCCTTCGACACGTTCGACCCTGGCATCCTCGGGATAGATAGGCACACGAGAGGTGACGAGGCGTTTTTCCATCTCGGCAGAAGGCACCTTGACTGCGCCGGGAAGGTTGGCGATGGACTGCTCAGTCCTTGGCATGGCACGACCGGGCGATTCTTTTGGGCCGAGATCGAGTTTTGGGATTTGCAGTGGCGTGGCCGAGCCTGATTGCGATGATTGAGGCAGAGTTGAGGCAGGCGCAGGCATGGGGATTGGCGGCAGCAGCGCCGGGGGGCGGGTGTCGCGGCCCCAGATAGAGCCGGATGGTGTCTCGAGATCTTCCTGGATAAAGCCGGCGATTGTCTCGCGTATCGCAGGACTGTAGTACTTCCAGGTAAGGCCCGCCGCTAATGTCGTGAGGATGATGACGCCGAGCGTGACGTTCTTCTTCCAGTTGATGTCCCGCTGCGAGGGGAAGGATTCGAAGATGGCGCGTTTTTCGTCATGCAACACAGCTGGATTCATCGGAAGCCTCGATCTGTCTGGAGGCCTCTGGCTTGTATCCCGAACTATGGGGACTGTCAGGTCCGGCTGCACGGCCTGCTTTTTGACTTTGACTTCGAGGCCGTCCAGCCTTTGGTCGATTTTGGTTATATGTTCGTTGAGGTTGCGGCTGACTATCTCGAGGCTTTGCAAGGCAAGCTGGAGCTGCGATGGCAGTGGAGCCGGAATCGGTTCGGGCTCGGCGGGCGGCGGCATGGAGGCGAGGCCGGCGGAGAAGCGTTTTGGCCGCTGCTCGTCGATCGATGCGATTCGCGCACGGGCTTCGTCGATGGGCGCGATAGGGGTAGTTCGGGCAGGAGCAACGGGAGGGGCGGGCTCGGGCCGGTGGACATCCACACCGGCAAGCATGGCGCGCAGGAGGGCGAGCGCGGGGTCCATCGCGGGATCGACGGCAGAAGGCATCGGGCGGCCGGTGACGCCTTCGACAAAGAGAGCAAGCATCTGCTCGTCAGAGAGCTCGCCGCCTTCGCGTGCGCTGAGCTTTCCGGCGAAGCTCCAGAAGTCCATCGCGAAGTGCCTGTCGGATTCGAGCTTGCCGAGAAAGTCTTCGAGGTCTTCCGGCGCGCCCGTCTTGATGCCATGGGTCTCGCATATTACGCGGAACTTTCTCGCGTAGAGATTTTTGGGATCCGGTTCCTGCAGGGTGCTCGGATAAGTCGACATCATTTCCTCTTGGATGCCACCTGGCTAATCAGGAGGGTGGCGATGCCTTACGCCCTGGCTCGTCGGCAGAGAGCAGGCCTAGCGTGAGGCGTTGTATTTTCGGGAGATAACGGGCCGAGAACTTATTTATGGACCCTGGCGACTTTAAAAAATCGAATCGGAAGACAGAGAAGCCGCCGAGAACACCAGTGAAACTATGGTTAGTATGACGCGCGAAGCCATTGCACGCAATCGGCTGCGTGAGTTTTCTTACCATCTCGCTCTAAAAAGGCGGGTTGGGGGCGCTTCTTTTCGGCGCGTGGGGGCTTTCCCGTGCCGCTACAATGGACAAGGCAGTTTGGGAAGGACACGCAGGCATGAGCTGGTTCAAACGCGAAGACAACGAGATCGTCAACGATCCGGAGAAGACTGTCCGGACCGAAGGATTGTGGATCCGGTGTCCTGACTGCGGAAAGATTCTCTTCAAGGCGGAGCTGGAGGCGAACCAGCAGGTGTGTCCGCACTGCGGCCACCATTTCCGGATCGACGCGCGGACGCGAATTGAGAATCTGCTGGATCCGGGTTATGAGCTGGTCGACCTGGGGTTGCGTTCGACCGATCCTCTGCAGTTTACGGATCTGAAACCATACAAGAAGCGTCTTGCCGAGGCACAGAAGAAGACCGGGCTGAACGACGCGATCATCAATGCGGTGGGGCGGCTGGGGGGGCATCCTGTGGTTCTCAGCGTGATGGAGTACAGCTTCATCGGCGGAAGCATGGGCTCGGTGGTGGGCGAGACGATTGCGCGGGCTGTCGACCGGTCGCTGGCCAGCCGGAATCCATTGATTATCGTCTCGGCCTCCGGGGGCGCACGGATGATGGAGGGGATTGCTTCGCTGATGCAGCTGGCGAAGATTTCGGCTGGGCTGGCGCGGATGGATGACGCGAAGATACCTTACCTCTCGGTGATGACGGACCCGACGACGGGCGGTGTGACGGCGAGCTTTGCGATGCTTGGGGATCTGAATATCGCTGAGCCGAATGCGCTGATCGGCTTTGCGGGGCCTCGCGTCATTGAGCAGACCATTCGCCAGAAGCTGCCTGAGGGATTTCAGCGCTCCGAGTTTTTGCTGGAGCATGGATTTCTCGACGCGATTGTGCCGCGCAAGGAGATGAAGGCATACCTGGCGCAGGCGCTGAGCTGGTTGACGGTCTAAGGCTTATGCAGGCCGCAACTCCGTCTCGAACAGCACTTCGCGTGGCTCTGCGTCGCGCTGCGCACCAGCTTTACGATGCGCCGCCGCTGGTGTTTGACGATCCGGTTGCAGTGCCTATTCTTGGCGAGGCTTATGCGGAGGAGCTGCGCCGCACGCCGACTCGTCCTGACCGTCCTTTCTCAGTGGGGCTCCGGGCTTTTCTGGTCGCGCGGAGCCGGTATGCGGAGGACATGCTTGCGCGAGCGGTTGCTGATGGGGTTTCGCAGTACGTGCTGCTTGGGGCCGGGCTGGATACGTTTGCTCACCGTAACCCTTATCCGCAGCTTCGTGTCTTCGAAGTCGACCATCCGGCGACGCAGCAGTGGAAGCGTGAGCTGCTGGCGGTGGGAGATTTTTCTGCTCCTCGGAATCTCACTTATGCTCCGGTTGATTTTGAACGGGAGTCGCTGGCGGAGCAGCTTCACGCGGCAGGCTTCGATTCTACTGCTCCGGCATTTTTTGCGTGGCTTGGAGTTGTGCCCTACCTGACGCTGGAGGCATTTCGCGCGACGGTTGCTTTTATCGCCTCGCAGGGTTCCGGGTCGGGTGTGGTTCTGGATTATGGCCAGCCGCGGTCGGCGCTTCCTTTTTTGGAGAAGCTGGCTCATGACTCGCTCGCGGCGCGGGTTCAGCTTGCCGGTGAACCGTTTCAGCTATTTTTTACGCCGCCGGAGATTGCGGCGGAGCTTAATGGGTTTCGGTCTATTGAAGACCTTGGATCTACCGAGATCAATGCGCGATACTTTGCTCATCGGCCGGATAACCTTAGGCTGATGAGCTCCGCGGCACATTTTTTGAGCGCGTGGCTATAGCTTTGTGGCGGTCTGCGCAATAGTCTGAGTGGTAGATGAACAGGACAATATGACAAAGAAGACGAAGGAAGTTCAGCGCTGTTCGTGGTCGGGGAGTGATCCGTTGATGCTTGCCTATCACGACGAGGAGTGGGGGGTGCCGGAGCGTGACAGCCGCGCGATGTGGGAGTCGCTGATGCTGGATGGGTTTCAGGCAGGGCTGTCGTGGATGACGATTCTGCGCAAGCGCGAGGCGTTTCGCAAGGCGTTTTACAAATTTGATCCGAAGAAGGTCGCGCGCATGGACGAGGCCGACATTGCGCGGCTGCTGCAGAATGAGGCCATCATTCGGTCGCGGGCGAAGATTGAAGCGACTATCGGCGGCGCTAGAATCTATCTCGCGATGAAGGACGAGGGTGAGGATTTTGGGGCTTGGATCTGGAAGATGGCGGGTGGCAAACCGATCCAGAATCACGGGCCGCTTCCGGCGAAGACGCCCTTGTCCGAGGAGATTTCGGCGGCGTTGAAGAAACGCGGCTTCAAGTTTGTCGGCCCGGTGATTGTGTATGCGTGGATGCAGGCGATCGGCATCGTGAATGACCACAGCCCGGAGTGCTTCCGTCGCGGTGCGGTTTCGAAGGGTTAAAGCGAGGCGGCGAGAGGATGGCTTCCTCTCGCCACCGTTTTTATTTCTTCCGCTGTCTATTGCTGACGACGCCCTGATCCGGTTTGGTCGGGCGCTCCGGTTGAGTTGGGATAGATTCCAGGAATCGGTTGAGTGCTCTGATGCTCAAGCTCAGGGTGCGGGAATGGCTTGCGCGGCATCATGGCTTCGCGTTCGCTGGTGTTGTAGAGGAAGATCGCTTCGAGTACGGCACCCTGCTCGAGATCGAGCGCGTGCAGCCGGTCGAACGTGTCCATGTCGGAGTGGTGGGTGCGGGTCTCGTAGTCCATGGGGTCCTGGATGAATTGGAAGCCCGGCAGACCCACTGCGTCGAAGGACAGATGATCGGTGCCGCCGGTGTCGCGGTAGCTGATCGCGGTTACTCCGAGGTCGGCCAGCGGCGCAATCCACTGCCGGAAGATGGGAGCTACTGGGTAGTTTCCCTGCGTGTAGACGCCGCGCACTTTGCCGGTGCCGTTGTCGAGGTTGTAGTAGGCGTCGAGCGTCTCCCACTCCTTGGTTGTTTTGATGGGAGGCTGGGGCGCTGCTGCCTGGCCCGGGCCGCCGGGCGCGGCTCCGCAGACCGGTAATGGCGCGCCTTCGGGGCCGCCGAAGTGGATGTGGACATAGCCGCGCGAGCCGCAGAGGCCCTGCTCTTCGCCGGACCACAGTGCGATGCGGATGGTCCGCTTGGGCTTGACGCCAATCGCTTTGAGGATGCGCATGGCTTCCATGGCCATGATGGAGCCCGCGCCGTTGTCGGTTGCGCCAGTGCCGGAGATCCAGCTATCGAGGTGGCCGCCGACCATGACAACCTGGTCTTTCAATTTAGGGTCGGTGCCGGGTATCTCGGCGACAGTGTCGAAGCCGTGCTCGTGATCGCCGGTGAACTTAGTGTCGATGTTGACTTCGAGAGTAACGGGCACATGGTTCTGGAGAAGGCGGCCGATGCGGTTGTAGTGCTCGATCATCATGACGGCGTTGGGAATGGTTACGGCGTTGTCCTTTGTCTGCGCGCCGCGAACGATGTTGGCACCGTTGTCGTCGAAGATGATGCCGGTCCCACCGCCGTCCCGTGCGTCACGGCTGGGGGTGATGATGGCGGCGACCTTTTCCTCGACCATCATCTTCAGCGCAGCGGTACGAATGGCAGTTAAACGAGCGCGGTCAGCCGCGAACCGCGCAAAGTCGAAATTGCCGCCGCCGGTTGGATACGTCTCCATCTCTGCCAGCTCGGCAGTCGTGTAGCGGTGGAACAGCGGCTCGGTGATGTCCGGCGTCGGCCGCATCGCACCCAGCAGAACGATCTTTCCGCTGAGTGTTCCTTTGTACTTGTCGAGGTCCTTCACATCCTGGAGGTCCATGTATACGGCTTCGCCGGTTACTGGTCCATTGGTCGCGGCGGACCAGGGAGCGGCCTGCATCCAGAGCGGCTCGGGATCGGGGGAGACCATTCTTGCCCAGGTGTTAATCTGCTGCCAGCCCATGCCGAACTCGCCCCAGTCTTCGAGGTGCGCGTTCTCAAGGCCAATCTTCGTCATCGTGTCGCGCGTCCAGGCGTTGGCCTTCGCCATATTCGGCGAACCGGTGAGTCTTGGGCCTATGCCGTCTGCCAGTGCGCTGCCAAACTCCATGACGTGCGAGTGCTTGAATCCCTCGTCGCGAATCCGCGCATACATGGTGAGGTCGACGTTTTCGAAGGCGGGCTGCGGACCGTTATAAGACGGCGTGGCCTCCGCGGGAGCCGTGTCTTTAGGCTTCTTGTCTGCGGCATAAGCGGGAATAACCAGGCCTGCAACTGCAGTCGCGCAACAACCCCAGCGCACAAAGGCACGAACAAATGACATACACGGTAGTCCTCCCGAAACGATGATGAAGCAGAAATGATGGTGAGAGCGAAGGATAGCAGATATCACCGATTTCGCGAGGTCTTCTGTGGGGCGCGAGGAGCGTCGTTTACGTTATTCGCGACGCATCTGCCGCTTTACCCAGAGGGTTCCCAGATAGGCAAGCGCGAGCACCAGAACCAACACACCGACCGGCAGGCCGACGTGGGTGTATGTCAGCGCAAAATCAACCGCATGGTGGGTTGCGGTGTTGTAGATCAGCACGCCGAAGATCGCAAGAAAGGTTGCCGCGAAGAAGGCTGCAAACCCAATCGCAAAGCTCATCAGCAGGCTGGTAAACCAGCCCAGATCGCCCAATGGAACACCAAATAGAAAGCCCGAGCCAGAGCTTCGGGCCGTGGTCGAGCTTCTTTGCTGCGATGCGTGCGTCATACCAGTAGAATACTGCTTTATGGCAGAAGGTGTTCAGAGCGAGCTGGTCCAGGCGACCCAGGTGATTCACGAAGCACAGGTGCGGTATACGCCGAACGGAATTCGCTATGCCTCATTCGGAGAGCATAGTCAGGACGAGCGCGAGCTGGAGCGCATGGTGCAAGCCGTTCCGCTCACCATCGCCGGAGCGTTGACCCGCAAGACGTACTACTTTGTCCCGCTGGCGTTGACTGACCGGCGCGGAGGCGAGGCCACGCTGGTGGCACCAGCCTATACGCCCGAGCTTGGCGACCAGGCCATCTGCCACAGGAACGTTGCGCACGATGGCGTTGAGGGTGTCTTCATCTCCACGCGACTGCTTGGCGACCGCTTCGCGCTGGCCTTTGAGTTCTTCATCAATATCGGTCACGCTTTCGTCGACGTCATCGGGGTGCCTGAGGCCTTCGATCAGCTTGTGTGGGGTCAGGCGCTGGCCGATGTGCGCGGCGAGACGAGCCTGGACGCATGGGAGAGCCGCAACCTCGCACTCTCGAACAACAGCGCGCACGAGAAGATCGATGGCAAACCGGTGATTGACGAGAAGGCCCGCAACAACTTCCTCGAATCGGCTTTCTCCGATGCGGTCGCTATCTATCAACTCTCGCTGTCGGTCGATTTCGACTACTCCGAGTTGCGTGAGCGAGAGTATCCGCTGCTCGCGCCGCAGGCCCTTGCGGACCGCCTGCGCCTTGTGGCGCGGTTGTTTCCGCCAAATCCCGGTTATGAATTTGCGATACGGTACCGGCGGCGTGCTTAGTTGCTAGATGCAACCAGAAGCGAAGAGGACTATCTAATCGACAGGAGCGCCCCGATGCCCGCGATTCGAACCTGCAACAGCTGTGGTCAGAAAAACCGCCTTGCCGCCAATCACCTTGCAGATACCGGACGTTGCGGCGCGTGCAAGAATCCCCTTCCACCGCTCGATGAGCCGCTTCCGGTGGATGCAGTCCTGTTCGACGAGATTGTGCGAGACTCCCGCGTCCCCATCCTGGTCGACTTCTGGGCGGATTGGTGCGGGCCTTGCCGGGCGGCAGCTCCTGAGGTCGCCCGGACCGCAAAAGATATGGCCGGACGAGCCGTCGTCCTGAAGGTCGACACCGACCAGAACCAGCAGCTTGCGGCCCGCTATAACGTTCGCGGTATCCCCAATTTCGCCGTCTTCCATGCAGGTAAGCTTGTTCGCCAGCAGGCTGGAGTGGTCGGTCATGAGGTTATGGAATCCTGGCTGAAGGCTGCTGCTCCGACAACTACCGTTTAGCGTGGTATTTCGGCAATGGCTTACCAGTCGCGCCCGTGATGAGGGATTGGCGAGCAATCCCCCTCCGTCAGGTAGCAGCGCAAAAGACCGCAGGCCACTGTGCATGCCGCGCCGATGATCATCATTGGAACGCCGGATAGAATGTGGCCGGTAAAGTAGGGAAACAGGAAGACCGCAACGCCCGCATACATAAGAATCGTCAGAACAATTCGCAGAATGCTCTTCGTCACGTTCCACCTCCGGGCCACTTCCTCCGCAGTCTGAAGAAGCGAGGTCCGATCGCATGCGTTCGATACGTTCCTCGGCCGAATGGCTTCGTTCCAGGCTCGCAGTACCGGACATACTACCCTAATTAGACGAAGTTAGACCAAATTTTGTGTTTGTCTGCGTGAATCCTGCCGAGAAATGGACTGGGCAGGCAGAAACAGACGCCTGGACGCGGCCTATCCTGTAATCACACCCATCGCGAAGATTGCTCCGAGAATTGCGCTTGCATCTTCGACGAGAGCCACCGGCCAGTCCTTGCCACCGGCGCGCTGGACCAACTCGCGCCGGATGAGAAAACCACCAAATGTTCCAATCAAGGCCCCGCCAATCCCTAGAATGATGCCTTCGATGTCGGATCCTTCGAGGCCAGCCGCGACGATCGCCCCGATGAGGCCGCCGATCACGACCCTCGCCAGCAGCGGCCCGAGAGCGGTACGGTTCGGTGTCTTTGGCAGCTTATCGGCGACTAGCTCCCCCAGCGCCAGGACGGTGAATAAGATGGTGGCCGGCAGCTTTCCGAACCAGGCTGCCCATGTGTCTTCGAGGGGAAGATAGCCGGTGTGGGCAAACCAGCAAAGGATGGCGATGGCCGTCAGGGAGCGCATGCCTGTGACCACACCGAGAAGGGGGATAGCGATCAGCCAGGTCATTATCTGCATCGCCATAACGTTCTCCTCTCGACCGAAGTGCAGGATGCGTGCGTAGAAAGTGGCACCCACCCTGTCAAAGGAGAACTATACTCGCAGATTGCGCGCTGACAATGGGTGACGCACCAACATCGGCACAGGAAAGCCGGGAGTAACCATCAAAGCAAGATGCACGGCTGTTGCCGATTATGGCTTGCGCAGCCAGTCGTACAGAGGGAATTTTTCTGCGAGTTCTAGTACCTGGGCGCGAATCTGCTGGAGTTTTGCGGGGTCGGAGCGGTGCTCGAGGGCTTCGGCGATCCATCCGGCGATGACGCGCATCTCGGGCTCCTTCATGCCGCGTGTGGTCAGCGCGGGAGTTCCGATGCGAATACCGCTTGGCTTCATCGGTGGATTGGTGTCGTAGGGAATCGCGTTTTTGTTGACGGTGATCCCTGCTTCGCCCAGCGCGTATTCGGCTTCGGAGCCGAGCATTCCCTTCTGGAAGACGTCGATGAGCATGACGTGGGTGTCGGTTCCTCCGGAGACGATGCGATAGCCTTCGGCGGCGATTGCTTCGGCGAGAACCTTCGCGTTGGTGACGACTTGCCGGGCGTAGGTTGCGAACTCGGGCTGCAGCGCTTCGTTGAAGGCGACGGCCTTGGCCGCGACGATGTGTATGAGCGGACCACCCTGCTGGCCAGGAAAGACGCTGCGATCGATGCCGACGGCGAACTCCTGCTGACAGAGGATGAGGCCGCTGCGCGGACCGCGAAGGGTTTTGTGAGTAGTGGTGGTGACTACGTGTGCGTGCGGGACGGGAGAGGGATGGACGCCGCCGGCTACGAGGCCAGCGAAATGTGCCATGTCTACAACGAGATAGGCCCCGGCTTTGTCGGCGATGGCACGCATGCGGGGGAAGTCGAACTGGCGCGGGTAGGCGCTGCCTCCACCTACAATTACCCTGGGTTTTTCGCGGAGGGCTGTGGCTTCGAGCTCGTCGTAGTCGATGGTTTCGGTATCTTTGCGGACCTGATAGCCGACGATGCGGTAGAGCTTGCCGGAGAAGTTGAGCTTGTGGCCGTGCGTAAGGTGTCCGCCATGAGCCAGGTCGAGGCCAAGGATCGTGTCGCCGGGGTTGAGGAGGGTCATGTAGGCGGCGGCGTTGGCCTGCGAGCCGGAGTGGGGCTGGACGTTGACGTGATCTGCTTGAAACAGGCGTTTGGCGCGGGTTCTGGCGAGGTCTTCGACGACGTCGGCGTACTCGCAGCCGCCGTAGTAGCGCTTGCCGGGGTAGCCTTCGGCGTATTTGTTGGTGAAGACGGTGCCCGCGGCTTCGAGGACGGCGCGGCTGACGAAGTTTTCCGAGGCGATCATCTCGAGGCCTTCGTGCTGGCGCTTGATTTCGTTGGATATCTGGGTGGCAATTTCGGGGTCGCTGGCGGCCAGCGGAGCGCTCAAGTCGATGGGCATGAGGTTATTTTATGTCACCGTTTTGGTGATTTTTTTTCCTGCGCGGGATTTGTGGTTTTGCCTGCGTTTTTCGAGGGGGTTTTGGAAAAGGTTGATTTTTCCTGATGGTTTTTGTGGCGAGTTTGTGGTGGATGCGTGGTTTTTTGTGGTGGGTTGGATGGTGGTTTTCCAGCGCTGAAAACTTGTCACTCTTTGGAACTTTATTTTCACAGAGGGTGTGTAGATTCCAAATTGGGAAGAGCACACCGAAGTGCTGGCTGAGCTAATTGGGATGGGTGGGTTTCGGTTTTTTCTGACTATAGTCGGGGATAGTTTGACGAGAGGATGTCGAGATGCCGCAGTGGCTGATGGGGGTTGGGTTTGTTCTGGTGTTGATTGCGCCTTGTGTGATTGCCATGCGAGCCAGGAAGGAAGATGCGGAGGATTAGGGCTTCCCTTAAACCGTTCTAAGGGAAGCCGCGGAGTGATTGTGTTTCTGGCTATCAGGTGTCGGGTATCGGGTATCAGGTTTTCGTTTGGGCGAGGCGTTTGAATTCCTTGTAGACGAAGTGACCCAGGTACCAGCCGTCGAGGTATTTGAAGGGGGTTTCGCCGGTGGTGTAGTGGCCGCAGGGCAGGACTTTGGAGACGTAGTCGATGTTGAGGGCTTTGAAGGTCTTGAGGGCTTCGAGAGAGTACTCGAGGGGGAAGGTGAGGTCGTAGATGGCGTGGACTACGAGGGAGCGCTTGGGGGTTGAGGCGAAGCGCTGCATGTAAGACATGGGGCTGACGATGGAGAAGATCTCGCGGACCTGATCCTGATTGAGCCCTGATTGCTCGAAGGCGGCGCGGATGTGGCGGGTGGACTGGCCGGTCCAGACTACGTCGCCGAACCAGGTTGAGGCGTGGTTGAAGGCGCAGACCTGGAGGCGTGGGTCGAATGCTGCGGCGATGAAGGCATAGCAGGAGCCGAGGGAGGTTCCGAGGACTCCGAACTGTTCGTATCCCTGCTGCTGGAGCCAGTCGATGCAGGAGCGGATGTCGACGACGGCCTGGCGGCAGGCTTGGGTGGTGCGTCCGACGTTGGCGCTGACGGCGTAGTCGGAACGCTCGAGCTCGGCTGGGCGGCGGATGTCGTGGTAGGGCTTGGAGAGGCGGAGGCAGGAGATGCCGAAGCGGTTGAAGAGAGTGCAGAGCGCGTTGTGGGAGAAGGCGTCGGCGTTCCACTGCGGCATGATGATCATTGCCTGTTTGGGTTTGCCGTTTTGCGATTCGGGATGCGCGGGGAACCAGCGGGCGTTGACGGTGTCGTTTTCGGGGTAGCGTGTGCGGAAGGGTGAGGTGAAGCGGAGGAACTGGGCTTCTTCGAGTTCGCCGGTTTCGGCCTGACGTTTGATCTCGGCGTCTTCACGGAGGGTTTCGGGGCGGACGTTGGTGGGAAAGAGCTGGGGGTGGCGGGCTTCGAGGCGGAAGTCGGCGGGAGTAGCGTAGCTGTAGAACTCATCGGCGCGGGCTACGATGTCGGCATTGATGGCGGCCATACGGTCGTAGTCGCTGAGGTGCGGGGCGGCGGCTATGGCCATGGGGCTGAAATCCTGGAGCCAGTCGAAACCCCATTCGAGGGGGCGGACGATGCGATTGGTGTCGCGTGTGGTGAGCGCGGTTTCCCACGCGTACATCCACTTTGCGTAGAGCCTGGAGAGCATTATCTACAAGTTTAGCAAGGGCGATGGGGCAACGGAGCGCGATGGAGGTGTGTTTGCGGGATAGGCGCTTCTATTTGCTTAGTTCGATTGCGAGAATCTGTCCGGCTACGTTTTTGTCGGAGACCTCTGCGTACCTGATGCTGGCCTTCATGTCTTCGATGCCGGTACAGGGTTTGATGTCGCCGTCGGGCTCGTAGTTTGCGGTGGTGAAGACTACTTTGTAGTAGTTGTTGGTGTAGAGGGCGGTCTTTTTTTCCGGCTGCTCGAGGGTGAGTGAGAGGACCGTGGGATAGGAACAAGCGACACCGCGGATGATGCCCTTGACGGTATGTTGCGAACCTTTGGATTCGCCGGCCGGATAGGTGGGGGTGTCTTCCATTTTGCCGGTGACCTGGCCGTTGGTGCGGCGGAAGACCATGGTCTTGTTTGGGTTCGGGGATGCATTCGCTGATTGCACCGTTGTTGTCCTGGCAAAGGTTTGTGTGGCCTGCGTGCCGGGTTGAGCGGCCATTGCCGTCTGAATCTTCTGGAGCTGATCGATGCGGCTCTGCACCATTTCGATCTCCATTTGGGTTTTAGCGATGCCGGCTGCGGCTTTGAGAACGCCAATCGCATCGGAGAACTTCTGCTGCTGGCTGAGCACGCTTGCTGTGTTGATGCGGTAGCTGAGATTTGCGGGCTCGAGCTGCACGGCTTTGACGTTGAGTATGTGAGCTTCGTCGAGCTTCTGATTGCGCGAGGCATAGAAGGTGGCGAGCGCATCGTAGGAGGGCGCGAAGGTGGGATTGAGCTTGATGGCAGTTTGCAGGCTGGATTCGATGGTGGCGTCGTGGTCGCGGTCGCCGGTCTGGAGAGACATGACGGCGAAGTAGTAGTGGGCTAGATAACTTTGCGAGTCGAGCTGCACGGCTTCGCTGTACCACTTCTTCGCCGCCGGTATGTCGTTTTCGCGGAATTTAAGATAGCCCATCGCTTCGTGAGCCAGCGCGTTGTTGGGATCGTCGCGGAGAGTTGATTCTAGAAGGGCCTGCGCTTCTTTGGGGCGGCCGGTGTTGATGAGGACGTCGGCACGAATGGCGTCGGCTTCGGGCTGGGGGACTGGCCTGGCTTGAAACGACGCGGGATCGACGGTAAGGACCGCGGGAAAGGTGAACATCTTGAAGTCGCCCTGATTGATGTAACTGTTGAGTGAGTCCTGGAGCTGATTGAGGTCGCCGAAGACCTTTTGCGCGGCGGTGACGGGGTCTTCCTGCTGGGCGAGGAGTTTGACGTAGTCCTGGAGGTGCGTGGTGTTCTTCTGACGGTCGGTCACTTCGATGTAGTGAGTGAGCGCCCAGGATTCGGCGTAGAAGACGGAGCCCTTTTCCTCCTCGTGATAGTAGGGCGAGGAGTAGTCGACTTTGAGAAGAGTGGTGAGCGGCAGGAGGCGGTTCTGGCGGAGGTAGAGGATGTCGTTCTCGCTGGGCTGGCCCAGATAGACTTCCTTATCGCGGATGGTCGTGTTCTGGTAGAACTCGGCAAGGCCCTCGTTGAGCCAGAGAGGAATCCATGGGGCTTTGCTGAGCATGAGGTGGGTGTACTCGTGGTAGACGGTGTCGAAGGGATGCTCCCCTTCGGAGTCCAGGCGGAGGAGGATGTAGTTCTTGTCGGCTGTGCGGAGGAAGAGGCCGGCCAGATCGAGCGAGCCTTTGGTGAGATAGGAGGCAGGTTCGAGGGCCTGGAACCCCTTTTTGTCTTTGAGCGCGACGACCGTGATGGGAGAGCCGCTGTCTGCCGTGGCGTTAGGGACAAGGCGATGGAAGACGGCGCGCATCTGCTCCATCTGGCCGGCGATGCGGCGGGCCTGCTTTTCATTTGAGTCGGTGAGGACGATGAAGTGCGGGCTTTGAACCTGGAGCCAGTGCGGGGTGGGATCGCTTGAGAAGGCGGGCAACGAGAGGCAGAGAAGGAATAGGGCCAAGACGTACTTGTACATGACGGCTCTGAGGGTAACTGAGGCGGTGTGGTTGTGGAAGAGGATTTTTAGCGCGTATTTCCGATTTTGGGGGATGGTTTGGGTTCGAGGTGTACGTGTACGGCTGTGGAACTCGATAAAGGTTCGGGATTCAGGTATCGGGTATCAGGTATCGGGTATCGGGTTGGGTGAGTTTAGAGCTCGGAGAAGAGCAGGCAGACGCGGCCTACGAGGTAGTCGGCGGGGGTTTCGTGGGTGGCCAGAGGCAGGAGCTGGATGGGGAAGTCGCGGGACCAGGGGCGGAGGATGAGGCGGCCCTCGTCGAAGTCTACGAAGCGGAGAAGGAGGGCTGCTCCGCAGCGGACGGCGTAGAGGGTGGGCTGGTGGGCGCGGTAGGGGGCGAGGGAGTTGTAGTGGCGATCGAGGACTGCGATGGCTCCGGGGGTGATGAGCGGTTCCATGGCGGCGGATTGCTGGGCATCGGCGCGGATGGCGAGGAAGCGCTGCCAGTGGGCGTGAGAGGTGGAGGCGCGGACGCGGTTGGGGAGATTGCCGTGGAGACGTGAGGCGGAGACGTGGATGGTTTCGATGATGGCGGCGGGGAGGATGTGGGGCTCGTCCATGGCGACGGAGGGGGAGACGATGGGGATGGCTTCGATGGGGTCTGTGGATTGGTGTTGGGGGGAGTGGGCGGCTTGAATCTCGAGAGGGAGGAGCTGGTCGATGGTGATGTTCTGGGAGGCGAGGACGCGGTCGAGGCCTTCGAGGGAGAGGGCTCGTTTGCGGTTGAGGAAGTTTGAGATGTGGGCTTGCTGAAAGCCGGCCTGGCGGGCGAGGCGCGTGCCGGTGAGGGCTCCGCTTTCGATGCGGCGGAGGAGTTCAAGGCGGAGGAGCTCGTGCAGGTCTTGGAAGTTCATAGGGCCTGGAGGTACGACAGTGCAACGGTTACGGCAGGGTACCGGTGAGAGTGGTTGTGGGGGACGGAGAATCCTTCGCGAAACCATATCATTCGACAAGACGAAGATAAGGCGAAATGTTTACTTAATGCAATAAAGGCTAAGGGTAAGAGGTTGATAGACGGTAATTTCAGGAGTTTAGTTGCCTGAGGAAAGATTGTGGTTGACATGATTTTTGTCTAAAGCTATAACCTTGAGACTTTCCCAATTCGGAACGCGAGACTCGAGGCAGCCTGCGAATGGAAGATTTAGCAATGGCGCTGGAACAAGCTCGGGACGGGTTGGGAGGGTGATGCAGGTTTTTTCCCATGGTTCGACACTGAAGGAACACAACGACAGCCCGAATGCCTGATCCTGACCGACGTGGCCGATAGAGCTTGCGCGGAGAGGGGATGGAGTTCACAACAACCTGGATGAGCCCGCTCGACCGTTGAAAAAAATCGAGGCTCATCGAGGGAGAGGTATGCCTTGAAAGGAAACAACGTGAATTACTTGCGCATTGACTTGAAGGTATGTGAAGGATGCGGAGTGCTTTGGCTCCGCAGGGCCATGGTTGAAGGTAAATATTGCGTGGATTGCACGCGGCGGCTGGCGGAGTTTCCTGCTCCGCGGGCGAAGCATGCCGGCGGCCGGAGACGGCGGCGAGTGCGAGCGGCTGGATGCACGGCGGCCGCGGGAGGTGCGCGATGAGTGCAGCTCTGGTGATTCTGCCTGTGGTGTGGGCTACGGCGAGCGCTTCTGGAGGGAAGACGCACGTCGCAGGTGCGAGGAAGCCGGTGGCCAGCGTGAAGAGTGCGGCTGCGGTCGCGATGGAGCCGGCGGCGGTTGTGGAACAGCCGAAGCGGACGGCTCCGGAGGTGGCATTCTACCGGAAGTACACGGAGGGAATGCTGCGGCGGTATGTGCGGCTGTCTCTGGAGGTGGGACGGGCGCCTTCGCTGCTGGGGCGGGAGATGTTCCGAGGGAACGTGACGAACTACTCGGTGAGCGGGTTCGACGATGTGGTGATCTTTGTCCACGATATGGAGCGGTGTCTTGAGGAGGTGGTGGACTCGCACCAGCATCTGATCCGGCGGATTGCGCTGCAGGAGTTCACGCTGGAGGAGACGGCAAGCCTGCTGGAGCTGCCGCTGCGCACGGTGATTCGGCGATACGGGCGGGCGTTGGATGCGTTGACGGAGATCTTTCTGGAGCGGAAGCTGCTGGAGCCTTCGAAGGCAGGACGGGAGGCGGGAACGATTCTGTAGATCCCCTCTGGTTGCGTTGCGCTTGTTTTTGCTTGTTGTGCTTTTCTGTCTCAAGCTGGAGGGGTGAGTTGGACTCCGGTTGGTTTTCTTCTGGTTCAGGCAGCATAGGCTGGAGACGGGAGGGTGGCGAAAAGCCGCTCTCCCGTTGGTTTTTTGCGATGCTGAAAGTTTTTTTCTGCGTTTTTGGCGGGAAAATCGAATGTCAAGAGGGGCGAAATGCGATTTACGATGTAAGTAACTGAATTGATTACAAATAAAAGTTTGGCAAAAGTGGCATTTTAGTTTGGGTCAACTTGATATTCTGTAATAGTAAGTGAGAGAGACGGGAGAGGGCCGAATGGCTGCTCTCCCGTTTGCTTTTTGGGGAGGAGAGCGGATGGAACGAAAGCGGGTGGCGGGCCGGTTTGTGAGAGCGGGCCTGGATGGCGATGGAGGGGCTGAGGCTGGCGGGAGAAAGAGCTCGGGGGCTGCTCCGAGGCCGAAGCAGTGCAGGACGTTTACACGGAAGAAGGTGGCGGAGGCGCTGCCGGAGATCGTGGAGACGTTTGTGGAGGAGGCCAAGAAGGGGAGCATCGCGCACGCGAAGATGCTGGCCGCTCTGGGTGGGTTGGACAAGGCGGAGAAGGGTGAGGGCGAGGCGCCGAAGAAGCGTCGGGGGAAGAGCGCGATGACTTTGCTGCTGGAGTCGATTAGCCGGAAGCCGGAACAGAAGTAAGGTTTCGGCTGGGTGAGAAGAACAAGCAACGACTAGAGCTGGCCGGGATGAGTTCTACATCCCACCCATCGCAAAATGCCGCGATGGAGGGGGCACCCGTTTGTTTGTGGTTAAGAAGAGCAAGCAATAGCAAGAGCAAGGACATGGGGAGGTGCGATGGGACATGCGGAAGGGGTTGCCCGGCGTAGTTTTGGTCTGGCTGCGGGGCTTCAGCGTGAAGGAACGGCGCGCGCGGCGGGGCTGGAGATGCGGGCGATGGCGGTGGAGTTTCCGGTGGTGCATGGGCATCCGAACCGGCTGCCGTTTGAGGGCGTGCTGACGCTGGTGGATGTGCCGAGCGATAAGGCTCCGAGCGGGTCGCGTGGGCACCGGGTGGTGTTGACGCGGGAGGCGGCGGAGGCGGCGCTGCCGAGTCTGCTGGGCATGGCGGTGGACTACAAAGCGGGATGGGATGGTCATGATGCCCGGCAGAAGTGCGGGATTATTACGTCGGCGGAGATCGACGGCAGGAAGCTGATGGTGGCGGGTTATCTGTTTGCGCGGGATTTTCCGGAGATGGAGGGGAAGATTCGGAACGATGGCCTGATGGGGATGAGCTATGAGCTTGCGGATGCGCATGTGGCGGATATGCGGGCTTCGGTTTGGACGCTGACTCGGGCTACGTTTACCGGGGCGGCGATTTTGCTGCGGGAGAAGGCTGCTTACCGGGGGACTAGTTTTCGGGTTGCGCGGCGCACGACAACGGCAAAAGCAAGTGCGTCCTGCGCGGACGGCGCGATCTGCCATCGAGGCTGACGCGCCTTCGGCGCCTAACTAAAGAAGGAGATGCGATGAGTTTTGTGAGTGTGTTGGAGACGATTGGCAAGGGGTTTGCCAAAGGGTTGAAGTGGGCGGCGGAGTATGCGGTTCCGGTGGAGAAGCTGGTGGGGCTGCTTTTTCCTGCTGCGGCCCCTGCAGCCGATGGGGTGGCGGATGCTACTTCGCTGATCCAGACGGCGGTGATGCTGGTGGAGCAGAAGTATGCGGCCTCGGGCGTGCAGAGCGGCACGGGAGCGCAGAAGCTGTCGGAGGTTTTGCTGCTGACGGAGCAGGCAGTTACGGCTCTGCTGGCGAAGGCGGGGATTTCGGCGGATAGCACTTACATCGCAAGCATCGTTTCGGCGGTGGTTGGGATTTTGAATGTGCAGGGGATTTCTGCCGGAAGCACGGCTGCTTAGAACGAGTGGAGTGGGTGGACGATTCTTTATTTGAGGAAGGCGGAGAGCATGGAGATGGAGATGAAGGACGAACTGGGAGGCGCGGTTGAGAGGCTGGCGGCTGCGGCGGGTCTTCTGGAGCAGGCGGTGGAGAGGTTGGCGCAGCGGCAGAGTGAGTTCGCAATCGATGCCGAGGCTTCGATTAGCCGGATTGTGGCTACGGTGGGGCGTGAGGCAGAGCTGGAGGCCAAGCTGGCTGCGGCTGAGGCTGAGATTGCGGAGTTGAAGGCTGCGGCTCATATTCCCATTACGGTTACACATGGCCGGAAGACTTTGCCTGTTTCAGTTACAAATATGCTGGCGAAGCAAGGTTTGGCTGTGGATTCGCTGGAGGCTGGAGCGGTGGATGCGGCTTTGGGGAGTCTGAGTATTGAACAGCGGATTGCGGTGAAGGCTCAGTTGATGCGGGCTGGGTTGATGGGATAAGGCAACAGCAAGTGCGTCCTGCGCGGACGGCGCGATCTGCCATCGAGGCTGACGCGCCTTCGGCGCCAGGGATACCTATTTTTACGGGCGTGGCTGAGGCTGCGCCTTTTTGTTTTGAAAGGGAGAAAGATGAACGCGATGTTTACTGATATTCATGGTGCAGCAGACTTTATTGGGCCTGGTGCGATTGAGGTTCCGCTGTATCAGACGGAGATTCTGGACCTGGTGCAGCGCCGGGGGATCTTTGGACGAAGGATAAAGCAGGTTCCGGCTACAGGGCATCCTTCACGATATTTTGAGGAGACGGCGATTCCTTCGCCTGCGGCTTCGGCTGGATTTGTCGATCCGCGGAATATTGTGGCTCCGCTGGTTAGCCCTACTCGCGTGGAGCGCAGCGTTCCGCTGAAGGCTCTGGTGGCGCAGATTAATTGCAACCTGTTCGATATTGAACTGGGTAAGCAGCAGAGCCAGTTTGCTTATCTGCAGGCTAAGGATCTTGCGGATACCGTTGACGGCGTTCTGCGCACGCACGATGTTGCGCTTTGGAATGGCTCGGATACAAGTCTTAGCTCGCCGACTACTGCGCAGTATTTTGGTGCTGCCGGTCAGATTGCCGCGGGCGGCAATACCGTCACTATCGGCGAGAGCGCGGGCATTGTGGATGGCTTAAAGTCGACGATTGCGCAGATGGTTTCGAATAGCTCGTTTGGGGTTCGGCCTACGGCGATCTATGCGAATCCGGTGCTGCTGGATCTGATCGATCGCGAGATGAAGGCTGAGTTCAATGTGGTTCTGAATACGAAGGAGATTGCGGCTGGTTTGACCGTCAAGACGCTTTCTACTCAGGCGGGCGATATTCCTTTGATTCCGGAGTGGACGCTTAGCTATACGGGGACGCCTGGTTCGGGTTCGGCTGTGCTGCCGGCCTACATCGTTACTGAGGACTTGATTGAGTATCACTGGTTGAGCGATCCGAATCCTCGGGTGTTTCAGCTTGGCGTTCCGGGCTCGCTGGCTTCGCAGTATGTGGTGGTGAAGTTTGGCGGCGTTGTGGTGAAGGGTGCGAACTATGCGCACTACCAGGTGCTGGTGGATCGCTAGGCGGTTGGGGGCTTTGCGACTGGGAGAGGAAGGCATGCCCCAGGGGCTAAAGAGGGTTGCTGAAAGAGGCTTGCTTGTCCTGAAATATTCCCTCAGCGGCTGAAGCCGCATTGAGTAGATTGAGCTTGCGGCGCGGCTGAAGCCGCGCCCTTTCAAAACGACGACTTTTCAGCATCCTCTAAAGCCCCCTTTCTATTTTGATGCCGAGAGAGGCCCAAGGCTGAAGCCTTGGGTTACCTAGAAGCAAAAGCAATGACGTGGGTTGATATGTGGCGGGGGGCCGGTTGGTTGCCGGTCCCCTTTTTTTTGGGGGGGTTGGGATGGGGTATTTGTTGCCTTCGGAGTATGTGGAGTATGGGCTGACGGCGGAGACTTCGGATGACTGGGTGACGATGGCTTCGGCGATGATCGAGGCTTATTGCCGACGCCCGAGTTTGCTGGTGACTCAGTATGTGGAGCGGATGCGGTTGACGGCTGGGGCGCAGACGGTGCGGCTGAGTTATCGTCCGCTGGCTGCGGCGGTGGGAGCGGCTTCGGCGCTGGTTGGCGTGCGGGTGCGGTATGGGCGGCCTCGGCGTGGGGAGTTGCCGGATCCGTTTCGTGAGCAGGTTGCGTGGGCTTTCAGCGTGCCGGGAAGCTGGAGCTCGCTGGATGTTTCGACGGTGGATGTGAACCAGACTACCGCGGAGCTGACGTTTCCTCTGAACTTTTTGGGGCTGGGTTATGACGAGGTTGAGGTGACGTATACGTCCGGCGTGGCGACGGTTCCGGATGCGGTGAAGGTGGCCTGCGTGCAGGTTGTGAAGAATGCGCAGGCGGCTCCGGGGATGAATGTAAAGTCGAGCAAAATGGACACGTTGCAGATGCAGTACTTCAGCGGGTCGCTGATTGACCCGCAGGTACAGATGCTGCTGAAGCCCTATGTGGCAGAGAGGCTGGGGTGAGGCGATGGGGGATGCATCGGCGATGGCTCGGCGGGCTGCGGATGTTTTGCTGGGATGTGCGGGTGGGGAGAGCGGTTTTGTTGCGGATGCCCGCTCCGGCTACTGCTGGCGATGTGACGGAGGAGCTTGGATTGGCGGTGCCGGAGTTTCAGGATGTGGAGCTGGCGCCGGTGGTGTTTCGGAAGGCTCGGGTGGCGGCTGGAGGGAAGTGGGAGCTGATGGTTTCGGCTACTGCGGTGAATGCGGTGGTGGGTTCGCTGGGGTATTCGGCAGCGAGCGTTTTGTTTGAGGCAGCGTTTGGGGTGCTGGTGGACGAGGCGCTGATGGAGGTGGAGTCGGTGACGGAGTCGGAGGTGGGTGGGGCGCCTTATGTGTTCCGGGTGGTGGTGAAGGAGCCTCTGGCTTTGATGGAGGCCCAAGGCTGAAGCCCTGGGTTACCTAGAGGCAAAGACGCTGCTCCTGACTGGCGGTTGGTTCGAGACAAAGGGCGGATTTTAGTCATCGGCTTATGAAGTGCAATCAAATGATACTGGAAAGGTTACATATTAAATGCAGAATGCCAGAGATACGTTTTATGTCACGCTGCGGGACAGGCTGGCGGCGTTGAATCCGGCGCGGACGATGGTTTTGCGCGGGGTGACGAGGCCTGGAGTGCTGGTGGAGGAGAACGAGCTGGCCTCTGCCGTGGAGCCGGTGGATGCGTTTTGCCTGCGGTGGACGGGATTGAGCGTGGATGCGAAGGGTGCGCTGCCGCTGGCGACGATGGTTTGCGAGATTCGGTATGCGACGGATGGGAGCTCGGGCAATGGCGGGATGGACCGGGGGCGACTGCTGTCGGCGATGGATGGGGAGCTGGTGGGAGCGATGAGTGGGGCTCCGCAGAATACGGTGAAGATGAATTATGGCGCTGCGAGTGTGGGTGCGGCTCCGGTGTCTATGGCTACGAATGTGTTCTGGGGGGATGCAGTGTTTGGCGCGACGGTGGTGAAGGGAGAACGGCTGGAGCGGGTGGCTACGGTTGAGGTGTTCAGCTACCAGGAAGCGGGTGAGCTGTGAGTGGTGCGGGAACGGGAGTAAGTGCGGTGGCTCCGGTGACGCGACGGGTGAGGGCTTATTTTGCGCCGGTGGATCGAGTGGCTGGAGTGCCTACGGTGTTCGATTCGGCTCAGATGGGGACGTTTGCGCTGGCTACGCCGCCTGCGCCATGGGTGGATCTGGGGTGGTGCTCGAACTTTTTGAGGAAGAGCGAGACGAAGGTGGGGGTTCTGACTGCGGGCGCGCCTGCGGTGGTGCAGAGCCAGGTGCGGAGCCAAGTGGAGTGCTCGGTTCAGTTGGAGTTTGAGAGCTGGGGGAAGTTGCAGTTGGCGCTGGCTTCCGGGTCGCAGCAGATGAATCTTCTGCAAACCGCGACTGGGGCTGCATTGAATGGGAGTGGTGGCGTGGCTGCGGTTGCGGTGCCTCTGGTTGCGGCTTCTACTGCCAGCTCTTTGAGTGTGGGTGGTTCGGTTGCGGCTCAGTTTCAGGTGGGGCAGCTGGTTGCGGTGGATGAGGATTATGTAGCGCAGGTTGGGTTTGTTGGGAGCGGCGTGAGCGCTGCTTATGTTAGCTCGCCGGGTTCGGTTGGGAATGACATTAACTACATTCGGCGGGTGACGTTGAATGTGGGGCGAGTGGTGGGGATTTCGGGTGGTGCGCTGGAGCTGGGTGCGCCGTTGTTGGCGGGAGCGCCTCCTTCGGGGATGCAGGTGAGCTCGGTGGTGGGGTTTGTAGATCGCGAGGGTGGCGGTTTTTTTCAGGAGTGGTCGGGGCTGTTTGTGATGGATGGAGAGCAGGGGGACCGGGTGATCTATCACTATCCGCGGCTACAGGCGATGCAGGGGTCGGCGGAGATGGTGGAACCCCTGGCGGCTCCGCTTGAGCGGGTGAGGCTGGCGGGAGCTTTTCGGGCGCTGCCGGTGAAGGATGCGAATGATGGGGAGACGGTGCTCTGTTTTCGGAGCTATCTGCCGGGAGCTATGCGGGCGGTTTAGCGGTTGGTGAAGACGGCGTACTCCAGGGGCTAAAACCCCTTTCTATTTTTTCGGCAAGAGGCCCAAGGCTAAAGCCTTGGGTTACCTAGAAGCACCTGACGACGAGATTTTGGGCGTCTGGAGTGGGATGAGGAGGATGGGGATGGTTGGGAGATTGCGGGGATGGGCGCTGATCGGAGTGCTGTTGATGGCGATTCCGGGGGCAATGACGGTGATGAAGGTGACTGCGGCGGCGCAGTCGGGTACAGGGAGCTCAATTGCTACTACGCAGGTTACAGATACGGTTTATCGCGGGGATGGAACGCTTGCGAATGGAACCGTGATTGTTAGCTGGACGGCGTTTACTACAGCGGCGGGCCAGGCTGTACCCAGCGGGACGACTTCGGCGGCGATTACAAATGGCGCTTTGAGCGTGGCGCTGGTTCCGAATGCGGGATCGACGCCGATGGGAACTTATTACACGGCGGTGTATCACCTGGACGATGGAAGCGTGAGCCGAGAGTTCTGGGTGGTTCCGGCGAGCCAGTTTCCGGTGCTGGTAAGCGCGATCCGGAGCACGGTGCTGCCGACTTCAGTGGCGATGCAGACGGTGAGCAAGAGCTATGTGGATACGGCGATTGCGGCGGCGGTGACGGGACATCCGCTGGATGCGAGCTCGCCGTTTGTGATGAAGACCGGCGATACGATGACGGGTGCGCTGGTGTTGCCGGGGGATCCTACGACTCCGAACGATGCTGCAGACAAGCACTATGTCGACGTGAATATTGCGGCGGCTACGGGTGGATTGGGCCAGAAGGTTTCACTGCTGCCTTCGGCTACGCAGGTCGTGACACAGCCAGTAGGGACGCAGTTACAGGTGAATAACCTGAACGGCGATGAGTATGCCAGCCAGTATGTGACGGGACTGGGCGGGAACGGGATTGCGAATGCGGTGACGAGTCCGGACTGCGCGAGCGGCTGCGATGTGAAGGTGGAGCACAGCTACGGCGGGGAGAACTACCAGCCGACGACGTGGAACAGCGGCGTTGGCGGAACTCATGTGGAAGACAACAGGAATGCGCAGCGGCGGGACACGTTTCTGAATCCGACATCTTCGAATGGGGATGGGCAGGACGCGGGACAGGTGTTCGATGTGACTTCGACTCGGAGCACGCAGGCTGAGTTTGCAGCGGGGGGATCGGAGACTCCAAGCTCTTTTTCGGTGCTGATAAGCCATAAGGCCCTGACGGGCGGGTCGAATTTGTTTCCACAGTCGCTTGAAGGAAATGTGCCGTACTTCAAGACGAACTATGACGCGTTGACGGTGAACGGCACTTACAACACGATGGGCCAGCATGCGCTGGATACGCAGTCGATTAATTGTTACGGAGTGGGCGACTGTCTGATCGGATCGCAGTTCATTACTTCTTCGGGCGGCTTTCGCGATGAGGCGGATGAGGGAGCCCATCCGTTCGACCTGGAGTTTCACGAAGACCCCAATGTGTTTCAGGGGACTTGCAGCGGTGGCTGCACGACGGGGTCGACGGTAGTGATGGTGACGCCGACATCGGCAGCAGGGACGCAGGGCGAGGGACGTTACCTGATCGATAAGAACCCGGCGAAGACGATTACGGCCGGTGTGCTGACGGGCGGGACGGGCGAACCTCCTGCCGGGCAGCCTGAGCCAGCGGCGATGTTCAGCGGAACGAACTTTCCGGTGAGCGTGTTTCTCGAGACGGCGCAGCTCATCCCTTCGCAGGCGAACAATGTCGCTCCGGGAACGGTGACGGTTCCGATTGCGACGAGCGGAGTGACGGCGGGATTTGCGACGAATACGGCGGCGGTTCCGAACCAGAGCGGTGTGGCGTGCGTGGCGGACCAGTCGAACGGGAGTCCGCATAACTATGAGATGGCGAACTATACAGTAGTCGATGGGACGCACCTGCAGATGACGCTGAACAAGGTGCATAAAGCGGGCGCGGTGATTGCGTTCGGCGGGCTGTGCGGGTATGGGCTGGAGCAGACGGTCGATACGGTGGGCTCGATCCGTCAGGTGTTTCCGGTGATCGGGTCTTCCTCGCCCACGGCACTGTACTATGGCGGCGCGCTGACGGCGATTGTTGGCGTGACGGGAAATACGAGCGCGTTTTTGAATGTGTCGCTGCCAATTGCATCGGTTGCGAGAAATAACAACCTGGTGACGGTGACGATCGCGGGCTTTCTACCGGTCGATGTGAACGGCCTGACGATGACGGTGGCGGGGGTTGCGGACCAGAGCTACAACGGGACCTTTGCGATTACATCGATAAGCGGGACTACGCTGACGTACAGTCAGACGGGAGCGAACAGCACAAGCACTGGCGGCACCATAGCCAAGGTGACGGGCGGATATGTTCTGTATCCGATGGCCGAGGTGCTGGGTGTGTACGACGCGGCGACGAAGAGCGTGGATGGCCAGTTGACGCTGGCTCCGAACACTGTGCCGTGGGCTGCGAACGATCCAGTGGAGCAGCCGCACTATTACCAGCAGGCGCTTGCGGCAGATACGACCTTCGTTGGACAGACGACTCCGCGGGCAACCGTTGAGCAGAGCGCAGGCATTACGTACCAGCAGACGGTTGGACCGGGCATGTTTGGGTGGATGATTCAGAACACCGAGCCAGCGACGGACTACCTGGGCAATGGGGGCACACATTCGCCACCGCATGTTGCGTATGAGGCGGCGGGTGTATGGCAGCGGACGATGGACATGCAGGCGGGCGAGCAGAGCGTGTTCTCAGTACACTGCAACTCGCATGGCTGCGGGAAGTGGAACTCTAACTACAACCTGTTTGAGCTGGACAGCAACGTGGGAGTGGACACGGTGTCGTTTCAGCCGGTGACGAGCGCGCTGCAGATCGGTTTGCGAGGAACGGTTTATGGGTTTAGCCCACAGGCCTTTACGGCAGGAACAATTAATGCGGGGACGGTCAATGCGACGACACTGAATGGTGCGGTGAGCGCGAGCCAGTTGCCGGTGTTCGGGGCTTCGGGGAGTGGACATGCCCGGGGAGCGGTTCCTGACCCCGGGGCGACCGCGGGAGCGGCACGATATCTGCGTGAGGATGGGACGTGGGCGACGCCTGCGGGTGGAAGCTCGGGCGGACTGGGGGTTGGGACTGGATCTTTCGGGCCTGCTCCCATTGCGGGAGCGACGGCGGACTATAACTTCCTGCAGGGTTCGGGGATTACGGTCGCGGACATTACGGGCAACGGGAACAATGGGACGCTGGGGACAGGCAGCGCAGCCCCTGAGTGGACATCTACGGGTCTCGTATTCAGTAATCGTCAGAGCGTATCGCTTCCGAGTTCCTTGAACGCAGTACAGACGTTCATGTTCGGCGTCTACATTAATCCCATACCATCCACGGCGACAGGGCAGCTCCCGCAAAATGACTACGCAGGACTCTTGTACTCATCACTTGGCAATGTGGGCACAAACCTCTTGCTGGCTAGTGCCTTGGGTGACACTTCGACATATACCCCGTCAGTGCTATCAAACGGGAATTTCAATACCACTCAGAGTGTCGCGTTGAGCGGTTTTCACGTCATTACCTACGTCATCAATGCAAACGGAGTTGGCGGTGGAGACCACATCTACATCGATGGGGTCGAGGTTTCCTCCTACGGAAACCACGGCTTCTCGGCAGGCTTTCAAACAAGCGGCAACCTTCTGTTGGGCGGGGGTGGAGTTGCCCCTTTCAACAACTCCGGCTTCATCGGAACGATGTATCGCGCAGTGTTCTTTGCAACCAACTCACTGACGGCGGCACAGATCATGCAATACTCCGCGATGGTCAAGAACGACGTACAGAGCAGAGGCGTAGCAACGTCTCCGGTCCCACGGACGACGGGGAGTCCCACTATCATCGTTACGGGCGACTCTATTGGTTGTGGCTTGGGCGCAGGCGGTGGCGGCTGCCAACAGGCTAACGCCTGGCCTGCTTCGCTGAACACGTCAGCATGGTTATCAAACCGCACTATAGATAATTGGTCTGTTCCCTCTATGCTGACCGGTGGCTTTCTCGGCTCGGCACCTAACCGTGAGGCCCTGTCGTGCCCGTCTGCCGGGCAATCCATTGTATTGGCCGTCTCAGGAACAAACGATGTCAACGACGGCGGAGCTAACTTCGCGCTGGCGTCAATGGCTCCGTATATCCAACTCATCAAGGGTGCGGGATGCAGAGTGTTTGTCGGGACGATGATATCTCGCACGGGTAACGACACAAACAAAGATTCCTATGATGCTTTACTGTTGGCGCAGGCCAAAGCATTTGGAGCCGATGGCGTCATCGACTTCGCGGCCAACCCGCTTCTTGGCGCCGATGGGGCGAACACCAACACGACATACTTCCAGGGTGATGGCGTACACCCGACTGTAGCCGGTCAGGCGCTAATGGCGGTTATTGCCAGCAACTCACTGAACTACTACTTCGGTGCGAATGCGGCGAGTCCGGCGGTGGTGACGGCTTCGACGCATACGATTGCATCGGGGGAAGGGTATATCACGGCCAATCCGGCGGCGAATCAGACGCTGACTTTGCCGGATTGCACGGGGCCGAGTGGGGCTACGTATACGGTTGCGAATATTCAGTCGGCATTTACGGTGGGCGTGGTGACCGGGAGCTCGTCGCAGCTGATCAATGGGCTGCCAGTGGGGACAGCGGTGACGGTTCCGGCGAATAGCTCGGTGGTGTTCCGCGATGTGCCGAATCCGAAGAGTGTTTCGGGTTGTCATTGGGAGAAGTAGGTGGCGGCGTGGGTGCGGCTTTGTCCTGGGGGCGGAGCCGCGCCTGCGATGCGGTGAGGTTGAGAGTGAAGCGCAAGGAGTTTGAGGGTGAGATTGACGTTGAGGATCTGCTGAGGCTCGGGCGTTGGATGGAGGAGCGGCCGGAGAATTTGATGAAGGTGGCTGGAGGGTGGCTGAGGGTTCGGGACCGGGAAGGAAGTGACGCTCTGCTGGTTGCGAATGCGGTGCAGCGGGAGTTTGAACGGAGTCGCGGGCGACAGAATATTGTGCTGAAGGCCAGGCAAATGGGAATGACGACCTGGGTGGCGGGACGGTTTTTTCTGAAGACGATTACGGCTCGCGGTGTGTTGACGGTGCAGGTCTCGCATACGCGGGAGGCGGCGGAGGGAATCTTTCGGATTGCGCAGCGGTTCTGGGAGTGTATGCCGGAGGAGCTGCGCGATGGGCCGCTGCGGCGAAGCGTGGCGAATGCGGGGCAGATGTGTTTTCCAGCGCTGGATAGTGAGTTTCGCGTAGTGAGCGCGGGGGATGAGAATGCGGGCCGCGGGCTGACGATGCAGTATCTGCACTGCAGCGAGGTGAGCCGATGGCCGGGGGATGCTGGAGCTACGCTGGCTGGGTTGCGGGCGGCGCTGGCTCCCGGGGGCGAGCTGGTGATGGAGTCTACGCCGAATGGGGCTTATGGATGCTTTTATGAGGAGTGGCAGAGGGCCAGCGAGTCAGCCGGCGATGGTTTAGTGGTGCGGCATTTCTTTCCGTGGTGGTTGGAGGAGGGTTATGTTGGGGCTTCGGTGGAGGAGATGCGTGAGGACGAGCGGCGGCTGGCTTTGGCGCACGGATTGACGGCAGAGCAGATCGGGTTTCGACGCGGGCTGGAGGCTCGTTTTCGCGGGCTGCGGTCGCAGGAGTTTGCCGAGGATGCGGAGAGCTGCTTCAGGGCTACGGGGGAGTGCTGCTTCGAGGTTGGCGCGGTTGAGAGCCGGTTGAGTGAGCTGAGCGAGCCGATGGAGACTCGGCGGGGCGGGGCTTTGCAGGTCTGGCTGCCTCCTTTGCCGGGGAAGGAGTATCTGGTTGCGGTGGATACGGCGGGCGGTGGAGCGGATGGGGACTTTGCCGCGGTGCAGGTGATTGAGGTGGGGTCCGGGCTGCAGTGCGCGGAGCTGCAGCAGAGACTGGGGACGCTGGAGCTGGCGCGGGTTTCGGCGGAGCTGGCGCGGGAGTATGGCGGAGCGATGATTGCCGTGGAACGGAATAATCATGGCGCCGGTGTGCTGGCTTACCTGGACAGCGTGGAGCGGTATGCGAAGGTTTACGAGCAGTCGGGTGTTGCGGGGTGGCTGACTACAGCGGGATCGAAGCCGGGGATGGTGAGCCGGATGGGGGCTTTGCTGGTGGAGTCGCCGTGGATGTTTTTCAGCAGGCGGATGCTGGGGGAGTGCCGGACGTTTGTGGTGATGGGTGGCGGGAAGACCGGAGCGGCAAATGGGGCTCATGATGATTGCTTGATGGCTATGGCGATTGGGCAGGCGGTTCGGGCTGAGTTGCTGGGACGACGACGGTGAGACGTCCTGCCGGACGGGCCCACTACGCGTGGGGCGGCCACTTCGTGGCGGGTATACCTTCTCTTGCTGGGTGACGAGTTCTGTATTCTGTTGCTGCGAGGTTCGGCTTGGCGGTTCTGGCGGTGCAGGCGATTCGGAGAATGCGTGGCGGGGCTCAGAGTCAGCTGATGCTGGGAGCAGATGGCAGGCTTTGGGTGGTGAAGTTTCAGAATAATCCACAGGATGTTCGGGTGCTGGCGAATGAGCTGATCGCTACGCGGCTGGCAGATGCGGTTGGATTGACGGTGCCTATGTGCGATGTAGTCGAGGTGACGGAGTGGCTGGTAGCAAATACCCTGGATATGTTTGTTGAGCTGCCTCGAGGGCAACGAGAACGGTATGTGCCGGGGTTGCAGTTCGGATCGCAGTTTGTGGGTGGGTTGATGCCGGGGCAGGTGGTGGACTATCTGCCGGAGCAGCAGTTGGAGGAGGTTCGGAACCTGGCGGAGTTTGCCGGGATGCTTTGCATCGATAAGTGGGCGGGAAACTGCAATGGGCGGCAGGCGGTGTTCGAACGGAAGCCGCGAGAGAGGAAGTATCGGGCTACGTTTATTGACCAGGGGTTTTGTTTCAATGCGGGAGAGTGGACGTTTCCGGATTCGCCGCTGCGCGGGATCTACCCGAGGAACCTGGTGTATGCGAAGGTGAGGGGGTGGGAGAGCTTCGAGCCCTGGCTGAGCCGGGTGGAGGAGATGAAGGCGGCGACACTTTGGGAGATCGCGGAGGTGGTTCCTCCGGAGTGGTACGGCGGCGATACGGCGGTGATCGAGCGGTTGATGGAACAGATGCTGGCGCGACGGTCGCGAGTGAGAGATTTGATTGGGGAGTTTCGGAATTCGGATCGGAGGCCGTTCCCGATGTGGGAGTCTGGGAAGAGGATTGTTGTGCCGAAGCAGTTTGAAGATGTGGGTGGGGTGGGAAGATTTTTAATGTAGGTGTGGTTCTTCGTGGTTGTGAGGAGTGGATGTGAGGGAGCGGTTGCCTTGCGAGTTCTTCCTGATCCGGTATGTGCCGGATGTGGTGAAGGGCGAGTTTGTCAATATCGGGGTTTTGCTGCGCGAGGCGGATGCAGCGAAGGCGGAGAGCGCGGTGGTGCGTTTTACGCGGGACTGGAGCCGGGTTAAGTGCATGGATGCGGATGCCGATATCGGGCTGCTGGAGGGACTCGAGGGGGAGATTGGGGCTCGGCTGCAGACGGGGGGCCGAGAGGCAAACGGGATTAAGCCTGTGGTGGAGATCTTGCAGGATACGCTGGCGAACTCCGTGCAGATGACCGAGGTGAAGGCATGCCTGGCGGAGAGTCTTCCGGCGGAGATTGAGCAGTTGATGAAGATGTATGTGGAGCCGCTGAAGGTGAAGGTGGAGCGGAGGCGGACCGGGCGCGCGGCGATTGCGGGGGCGATGCGTGCGGAGTTTGAACGGGCAGGAGTTTGGAGTTTGATGCGGAAGAGGATTGCGGCTTCGGCTTATACGCGGTTGGGAGATCCGATGCGACTGGATTGTGGGTATCGGGTAGCGGCCCAGGATGGGGTGATCCGAATGTTTCAGGCGGTGTCGCTGGAAGGGGATGTGGAGGCGGCTAAGGGTTTGGCTTATTCGGCCCCGCAACTGCGTGCTGGGGTGGAGCGGGTGGAGGCTGCGAAGTTGGAGTTGACTGCGGTGGTGGAGCCTCTGCGGACGGTCTCGGACACTGAGGATGAGGCGATGGAGCGATACCGGTTTGGCGTGGAAGCGATGGAGCATGAGGCGATACGGGTGGTGACGATTGCCGATCTGGCGCGGGTGGCGGAGACGGCTCGGATGGAGTTACGGGTTTGATGGACTAGAGCTGGGACTGGAAAAGAGTGGTAGGCATGGCCTTTGGCTATGCCTTTTTTCATTTTTGTGGGGAATTTGGATTGGGATAGGGGAATGAGTATGGGTATTCGGGCGGCGGTGAAGAGTGTCTGGGAGCGGTTGGGTGGTGTGGAGGCGGCGGCTGGAGATGCTGCGAAAGGCGAGCGGAAGACGGCGATGCTGCCGTCGATTCTGAGTCCTTATCATCCGGCCGGGCGAGCGGGGCAGAATGCTTTGCCGAAGCCTACGGCGGCGAACCTGCGGAGGTTTGCGGAGACTCCTGTGGTGCGACGGGCGATCAATGTGGTGAAGGACAAGATTGCGAGTATGGACTGGCAGGTGCGAGTACGGCGGGGATACTCGGATGGGGATGTGGCGGATGTGCAAGCTCGGCTGAAGGTGCTGCGGCGATGCCTGGAGGAGCCGAATGTCTCGGATAGCTTTCGGGTGCTGTGGGAGCAGGTGCTGGAGGATCTGCTGGTGGGCGGGTTCGGCGCGGTGGAGATGGAGGCTACGGGAGATCCGGAGAGGCCGTTTCATCTTTGGGCGGTGGATGGGGCGACGATTCAGATTGATGCGAAGTGGAATGGCGATCCGGAGAGGCCTCGGTATGCGCAGGCTACTGGACGGTTGGGGCAGGAGGCACTGGTTCCGCTTCTCGACGATGAACTGATCTATTTGCGGTTAAATCCGCGTACTTATACGCCGTTTGGTTTGGGGCGGCTGGAGGTTGCGTTCGAGACGGTGAACCAGTTTTTGAGCGCGAACCGGTATGCGGGGCGGCTGGCAAGCAACTCCGTGGTGCAGTATGCGCTTTGGTTGAACGAGGCTACTCCTGAGCAGCATGACCGGTTGATCCGGTGGTGGCAGGACGAGATTGAAGGGACCGGGCGCGTGCCGCTGTTGAGTTGCGAGCAGAAGCCGGAGGTGCTGCGGTTTGCCGGCGGCACGGATGCGGACCTGCGACTCGAGTGGCAGGAGGTGCTGATCCGGCTGATTGCGAATGCATTCGATCTGCCGCCGATGATGCTTGGCGTGGAGGCCGATGTGAATAAGTCGACCGCGGGCGAGATGGCGGATGAGGCTTTTCAGAGCGCGGTGGTTGCGGTGCTGCATAGGCTGTGACTGGCATGGAAGATCCTCAAGACACTGGATGAGAGGCGGCGGCTGGGTTGTCGATCGAGGCGTAGTCATAGGCCTCCTGGGTGACGATGGGAGTCTCAAGAAAGTTCTCGGTGGGTGGCGGAGACGTGGTCTGCCACTCGAGGCCATAGGCACGCCAGGGGTTGGAACCGGCGATGGGACCGTAGTAGACAGACCAGGCAAGATAGATCATGGTGAGTAAATAACCGAATCCCATGACTGTGGCCCCGGCAGTGGAGAAGACATTCAAGACCTGCCACTCCGGCGGATACATGGCGTAGCGGCGCGGCATGCCGAGGTAGCCGAGGATGAACTGGGGTCCGAAGGTGAAGAAGAAGCCGACGAATATGAGGACAGCCGCAAACTTGGCCGGGGCCTCGGGATACATTCGGCCGGTGATCTTTGGCCACCAGAAGTGCAGGCCGCCGAGGTATCCCATGATGACGGAGCCGACCATGACGAAGTGGAAGTGGGCGACGATGAAGTAGGTCTCGGTCAGGTGGACATCCATGCCCATGGAGCCGAGGAAGACGCCGGTGCAGCCACCAATCGCGAAGAGGCCGAGAAAGCAGAAGACGTAGACCATGGGCGCGGCGAAGGTGATGGACCCCTTGTAGAGAGTCGCGGACCAGTTGAAGACCTTGATGGCGGAGGGAACGGCGACCAGCATGGTGAGCAGAGAGAAGACCAGTGCCGAGTACTGGCTGACTCCCATGATGAACATGTGGTGCTCCCAGACGAAAAAGCCGAAGACGGCGATGGCGACCGAGGAGAAGGCGACGGCGGTGTAGCCGAAGACACGCTTCCGGCTGAAGCAGGCGATGATCTCGGAGATGACTCCCATGGACGGGAGAAGCATCAGGTAGACGGCGGGATGCGAGTAGAACCAGAAGAGGTGCTGGAAGAGGATCGGATCGCCTCCGATGGCCGGATCGAAGATGCCGATGCCGACGAGCCGCTCAAGCGCGACCAGAACGATGGTGATAGCGACGACGGGGGTTCCGAGGACCATGATGATGGATGCGGCGTAGTGCGCCCAGACGAAGAGCGGGAGGCGGAACCAGGTGAGTCCCGGAGCCCGCATGCGGTGGATGGTGACGATGAAGTTGAGGCCAGTCAGGATGGAGGAGAAACCAGCGACGAAGGCCGCGAGACCGGCGGAGATGACGTTGGTATTGACGAAGCGGGTACTGAGCGGGGTCGTGAACGTCCAGCCGGTGTCGACGCCTCCGCTGATAACGGTATAGAGGAGAAGAATCCCGGCGATGACATAGCAGTACCAGCTCAGGAGGTTGATGCGCGGGAATGCCAGGTCGCGGGCACCGAGCATGAGAGGCAGGATGAAGTTGCCGATGATGGCGGGAATGGCGGGAATGAGGACGAAGAAGATCATCACGATGCCGTGCATGGTGAAGACCTTGTTGTAGGTGTCTAGAGACATCAGGTCGGAGGCTGGGGTGAGGAGCTCCAGCCGGAGAGCGAAGGCGAGCAGACCACCGACGATGAAGAAGAACGTCACGCCGACGAGGTAAAGGAGGGCGATGCGCTTGTGGTCCTGGGTGAGGAGCCAGCTCTTAAGACCATAGGACGAGTTCAGGTAACTTGTCTTTGGAGGAAGGACCGATTGAGAGGAGCCGGGGGCAATGGCGATGCTCATGCGTGCGCGCCCCTCATGCTGCCGAACGCAGGGAGGTTGGCAGCGGCGAGAGCAAGCCTGGCGCACTCAAGAACCGCGAGCACGATCAAAGGAGGACAGTTGGCTCTGGTTCCGTATAGCGGGCAGGGAGAGTGCCCGTCGCAGGTCTGGAGGCTGCGAAGAGCGTTGGGGCAATTGGGGCAGGCTTTCGAGCAGGGCGAAGACTGAAGGACTTTGAACGACATCGGTACTCTTTCCTCAGCCGTTAGGATCGGCCAGGGGAGAGCGAAGAGGATGTGACCGTGGTCACACACTTTGTCACAATTTCGTAAGGGACCTTTGGGGGGAGAGTTATTTTCGAGGGTAAAGGAGTGGTTTGGAGGATAAAATGGCGGGCGCTGCGGTTCAGGACAATTTTGTGAGGTGAAGATGATTTCGTTTTCGAAGATTGCGAAGGTTGTGGTGGTTGGGTGTTTGCTGGCTGGTGGTTTGGGCGTGGCTTCGGCGCAGGGTGGATATTTTGAGAGCTGGCCTGACGGGGTTGCTCCTACGGAGGTGGGGAAGAAGCTGGCGGAGCATTTTGTGACGAGTCCGCACCAGTACACGAAGACGATTCACTACTCGGAGGTTTGTGCGTGGTATGGGGCGCTGCAGTTTGCGTTGCTGACGCATGACGATGCTCTGCGGGATGCGCTGATCAAGCGGTTTGCGCCGTTGATGCCGGGCGGTGCGGAGGCGGATCGACGGCCGCTGCGGCATCATGTGGATGATTCGATCTTTGGAGTGGTGCCGCTGGAGATTGCGCGGCAGACGAAGGACCCGGGGTTTCTGAAAGAAGGCGTGTGGTGGGCGGACCGGCAGTGGGAGAGTCCGCAGCCGGATGGTTTGTCGGGGGAGACGCGGTACTGGATCGACGATATGTACATGCTGACGATGCTGCAGCTTGAGGCTTATCGGGCTACGGGGGATAAGAAATATCTGGATCGGGATGCGAAGGAGATGGTGGCTTATCTGGATAAGCTGCAGCAGCCGAATGGGCTATTCTATCACGCTCCGGATGTGCAGTTTTTCTGGGGTCGCGGGGATGGATGGGTCGCGGCGGGGATGGCGGAGGTGTTGACGGAGCTGCCGGAGAATCATCCGGACAGAGCAAGGATCATGAAGGGTTACAAATTAATGATGAGCTCGCTGCTGAAGTACCAGGGGAAGGATGGGATGTGGCGGCAGCTAATTGATAAAGAGGATGCGTGGCCGGAGAGCTCGAGCTCGGCGATGTTCAGCTTTGCGATGATTACGGGCGTGAAGAAGGGATGGCTGGATGCGGCGACGTATGGACCGGCGGCGCGGAAGAGCTGGATTGCGGTGGTGGGGTATGTGGACCAGAACAACGACGTGACTCAGGTGTGCGAGGGGACAGGAAAGAAGGATGACCTGGCTTACTACTATGCGCGGAAGCGGCGGACGGGGGATTTTCATGGGCAGGCTCCGGTGATGTGGGCTGCGGATGCCTTGTTGCGAGAGGGTGTGAAGTAGCAAGGTCCTCAGTTCTTCGTCTCAGCTGCCGGTTTTAGGGCTAACTGGCGATATTGTCGCGTGACCCCTGGAACTCCTTCTGGGTCAATGGGAAAGCTGCGGCCGGGCGCATGGTTTTCCTTAAGTGCAAGGAAGATTCATTTGACATTTGTTGCAAGAGCAAATTAGGGTTTTCGCCAACGAAAAAACAGCAGGTCGAGGAACGGCGTGCCCGAATGGGTATCGTCCCCCTTTTTGGAGGCAAAACATGAAACGGACTATCCGCCTAGTTTGCGCAGTTTGCATTCTCTTCCTGTTGTGGGCGCCTGCAGTTCTGGCCCAGCTCACAACGGCCACTATTGTAGGAACAGTCACCGACTCTACCGGTGCGGTGGTCGCGGGTGCGAAGGTTACGGTTGTTAATGTCGACACGCACTACACGAACGCGGTCAGCACGAATTCTAGCGGCGATTACCGCATCGATCTGCTTCCGGTCGGAACGTATTCCATGACTGTTGAGGGATCCGGTTTCAAAAAATTTCTCCAAACCAATATTTCGCTCGCGGTAAACCAGCAGGCCCACCTCGATGCAGTCCTTTCTGCCGGGGCCGCGAACGAGACGGTTACGGTCACGGAAGAGCCTCCGGCGATTAATCTCGAAAATGGCACGGTCGGGCGGACGATCGAGACGACGGAGATGAATGACCTGCCGATCGTCGACCGAAATGTTTATTCGCTGCTGCCTCTGGTTCCGGGAGTGCAAAGCAATTCCTTCGGGAACACTCTGGGGTATCCACAGCAGGTTGTGCAGATCAACGGAAGCACGACGGAGAGCAACACAGGCGCCGTGAGCTACTATCTCGACGGCGGGCTGGATATGACGGCGCTGCGGATGACGGGCAACCAGATGCCGAACACCGAGGCGCTGGCTGAGTTCAACGTTCAGACGAGCAACTACAACGCGAGCTACGGGCGCATGTCATCGGGCGTTGTGTCGGCGATTACGAAGTCGGGAACCAACGAGTTTCATGGCTCGGCTTATGAGTTTCACCGGGAGACCAACTTCAACTCCAATGCATGGCACGGCGGAAGAGCTCCAGTTCACAGGAACCTCTTCGGCGGAGTGATTGGCGGACCGATCATCCGCGATCGCACGTTCTTCTTCTTCGACTACTCGGGCTTCCGCAACATTGCGAGCAACCTGGTAAACAACGCAATTTTGCCGACGGCGCAGGAGGCGGTTGGAGACTTCAGCCAGTTTTTGCCGAGCAGCAGCGGGGCGATCACGAGTTGCACGCAGACGATCTCTGCTGCGGACAAAGCCGCGGGAGACTTCATCGTTTGTAATCCCGCGACGCGGAAGCCTTATGCCGGCAACAAGATTACCGATACTCTGGATCCGGCAGCGGTGAACGTCCTGAAGGCCCTGCCCGCAGCGAACGGTGGAACATCGCTGTCTCCGCTTTACATTGGGTTCATCGAGACACCTGCCAGCTACAACGAGTACATGGGCAAAATCGACCACCAGCTTTCGGGTCGGCAGCGCCTGACGGGTTCCTACTTTTATCTGAACGGGCAGAATACGGTGCAGGCCGGGAGCGGCAACCTGCCGTGGAGCAATCAACTGCAGAAGTATGTCCTGCATGTAGTGAATCTGAGCCACACGTTCACTCTGAGCTCGAACAAGGTGAATCAGGCGTGGGTGACCTACACGCGCAGCTATGGCGGACGCATCAACACGCCGGGCAAATCGCTGACGGACTTCGGCTCAGCCTTCGCGGTGCAGGGCCAGTCGAGCCTGCCGCAGATCACGGTGAGCAACTACTTCACTCTGTCGAATGCGATCATGGGGCCTTCGGCAGGAACGAACTACTACTCGTTCCGTGATTTGTTCATCTGGACTAAAGGGTCGCACTCCCTTTCGATCGGCGGGGAAGCGTCGCTGAACAAAGACGTGCAACTGACGGATTTGAACAACTACGGCGCCTGGGGTTTCCAGTCGAGCACGTCGGCCCGCACAGGCAATGCGCTGTCGGATTTCATGCTTGGGCTGGCCAACAGCCAGACGCAGGACGCTCCGGTGGAGGCGCTGGACAACTCGTTCTTCTGGTCGATGTTTGCGCAGGACGACTGGCGCATCCGGCAGAATCTGACGCTGAACCTGGGTGTGCGCTGGGACATCCAGACGCCACCGACTGATCCCCAGAATAAGGAATCAACCTACGTTCCGGGCGGGCCAGTGTCCATTATTAATCCTGCTATGCCCAAAGGTCAGCTGGTTCCGGGTGATCCCGGCATAACGCGCGGTATTGTTCCTATCCGGTTCCAGCATGTGTCTCCACGCGTGGGCTTCGCATGGGATCCTTTCGGGAGCGGCAAGACCTCGGTGACGGGAGCGGCAGGAATTTTTTATGGCGGCGTTTCCGGCAATGAGTGGAACAGCACGTCCAACTACTACCCTTTTACGCTGCGCTATACCTTCGGCGTCCCCGGAACGCTTGCGAATCCGTATAAGAACACACCCTCACCGTTCCCCTTTGTCTACAGTCCCGGGCATGTGGCGCCTGCCGCGGCAGGCACCTCGCTATTCGGGATGCCGCCGAACTTCGAGTGGCCCTACACCTACCAGATCTCGGCGTCGGTGCAGCAACAGTTCACCAAGGGGCTTGTAGTTGGAGTTGCGTATGTCGGCTCGCTTGCGCGTGATCTTGTCTTCGGAACGGACCTGAACTATCCCGTGTTCAATGTGGCGAACCCAACGGCAAATACGACGACGAACGTGAATGCACGGAGGCCTGTCAACACGCTTGGCTCGATCAACTCGCAGCAGTCTCACGCTACGTCCAACTACAACGCGATGCAGGTTACGTTCTCGCAGAGGCTTACCAAGGGCGTGAGCTTCAAGGGTTATTACGCCTGGACGAAGACGATGGAGAGCTACGGCCTGGATAGCGGAACGATCATGGACTACAACAATCTCTCGCTCGAAAAGGGGCCGACGAACACCGATCAACGCAATCTCTTCGTGACCGCTATAGTCTGGCAGCCGAATTACTTCCGGGAAAACCGGTATATGCGGGGCGCGTTTAATGGCTGGACCATCTCGGGAATCGTGAAGCTTTACGCCGGGAGTCCTTATACGGTCAATACCGGAGTTGACACTAACCAGGACGGCAACAGCCCTGACCGCGCCAATCAGGTCAGCAATCCCTACGATGCATCCATCAACCACAAGAGTAGAGCTCAGGCGATCAAGCGCTGGTTCAACACCAGCGCCTTCTGCACCTACACTCTTGCCAATCCGAGCGCGTGCCCTGGCGTTGGCCCAGCTTTTTCCGATTCCACCTCGCAGCGCAATGGATACATCGGCCCCGGATCGCATGATGTCGACCTCGCTATTCTGCGCGACTTCCATCTCTACGAACGGGTCAAGTTCCAGTTGCGCGGAGAGGCGACGAACGTCTTCAATTTCGTCAACCTGAATAGCCCTAATGGAGCCATCAACATCCCCGGGACGACAAACCAGATTACTTCGGGAGGGCAGATGCGGCAGATTCAGGTGGGCGCACGGCTGACGTTCTAGCTGACGCCTGCTGTGGACACTTCTGTCAGATGGACCGCCCACGGAAGAGGTAGCCGAGCTCGATGACGAGGATGATGACTACGGTGAGCTCGAGGAGGAAGGCCCGGCTCTGGTTGAACTGGTCGGTCATGAAGCGGTAGAGCTCTTCGGCGGTGCGGACTTTTTCGGTGACGAGGTCGCGGTAGTCGGGGACGCCTACTTTGGAGGCGGCTAGTTTGTAGAAGCGCGCGGCGAACATGTCGGAGAGGAATTTGATGGCGTTGTCGGTGTGCTCGGTGAGCTCGGCTACGTCGAGGAGGACGGTCTGGAGCTGGGTGGCGGAGCGGGCGAGGCGCCAGCGGGCGAAGAAGCCGGTGCCTTCGTCGAGCAGGGGGTAGACGCGGTCGAGCTCGCGGGTGAGGAGGTCGTCGTAGTGGCGGAAGTCGAGGAGCTGGGAGTTGGCGTATTCGAGGAGCTGGATGGCGGTCTCGGCTCCGGTGGTGGTGTCGTAGAGGAAGGCGGCGTTCCAGCCGATGACGGCGAGGTCGTCGGCGTAGTAGGAGATGCGTGACTGGAGGACTTCGTGGCACTCGGATTCGGCTAGCTTGCCGGTGTCGCCGCGGACGATCTGGGTGATGTGGAGGGCGTGGTTCTGGATGAGGTCGGGGACGGAGAGGCAGCCGGCGATCTCGCGGATGTGGAAGATGAGGTAGTCTTCGCTGAGCCATTTTTCGTACGGCTTGACGAGTGCGGGGGCGGCGCGGGCGAGGCGGGAGCGGACGGCTTCGGTGGCCTGGGCGGCGAAGTCGATCTCCCAGACCCAGCGGCTGGCGAGGCCGATGAGCTGGTCCCAGGTGCCGGTGTAGGCGAGCTGGTAGATGACGCTGAGGACGCCGTAGTCGTAGTACTTGATGGTGCCGTGAAGCTGCTCGCCGGACTCGAGGATGAGGGGGTCGAGGGGTTCGACGATGGGTGGGCGCTGGTAGCGAACGTTTCCCTGGGCGGGGTGTTTGAGGGGCTCGACGGTGCGGGCCTGGAGGAGGGTGCGGAGGTGGTCGAGGCGGATGGCTTCGGAGACGTCGAACTGCAGGAGGACGAGCACGGAGCCCTGGAGCGTGGGGGTGGCGGAGGGCGAAGTTTGCTCGGGCATGGTGGAACCATCTTAGCCAAAACAGGTAGAGTGTTTCTGAATCGACTTTGAAGGAGATAAAAATGGTGCTTGCGCGGCGTTTTGCGGTTTTGTCTTTGGCCGGGTTAAGTGTTCTCGGTTGTGGCGCGGGCTGGGCGCAGAGCGGGGGCGCTGCTCCGCAGGCTCAGGCTGCTCCAGCACCGCCGGTGGTGGGTTCGATTGCGACGCATCCGGGCTGGCCGGTGGCAAAGCCCGAGGATGTGAGCTCGCTTCCTGCGATTATTGGCGCGCTCTATAAATCGATCTCAGGCGGCAAGGGCGAGACGCGCGACTGGGACCGGCTGCGGTCGCTGTTTTTGCCGGATGCGCGGCTGATTCCTTCGTTCCCGAAGCCGGGTGCGCACGCGGATGCTTTCTATTTGACGGTGGACGATTACATCGCACGAAGCGGGCCGCGAATGACAGCGAGTGGATTCTTTGAGCGGTCGATTCATAACGAGGTGCAACAGTATGGCAACATCGTGAGTGTCTGGAGCACGTATGAGTCGCGCCATGCTGCGGAGGACCCGGCTCCGTTTGCGCGTGGGATCAACAGCATTCAACTGCTGAAGGATGGCGACCGGTATTGGGTGGTGAATATCTTCTGGGATGCCGAAACTCCGGGGAATCCTATTCCGCCGAAGTACCTGACTCCGCCGCCCGCGTCGCACTAACTGGCGGCAGCCGCTTCCGATATCGGCTATTTGGTGCGCTCGTTGACACGCTGATCGGCCTCGCGCTGGATCTTGTTGAGGTCGTGGCGGGGGAGCGCGCCGTGTTCGGCAAGGAGATCGCCGGCGACGTAGACGCGCTCGAGGTCGGGCTGGCTGGTGATGAAGACGAGGGTGGCGTAGGGGTCGAAGATGTGGCCGAAGCGGGTGGAGTCGATGACGAGGAAGTCGGCTTGTTTACCGCGTTCGAGCGAGCCCAGCTTGTCGGCGACGCCGAGGACATCGGCGCTGCCTGCGGTGTGGAGGCGGAGGACATCGTAGGGGCTCATGATGGCGGCGTTCTCGTACCTGTCGCGCATGGCGTAGAGGCCAGTGCGCATGTTCTCGAAGGGGTCGGCGAGGTCGGCGGAGGCTTCGCCATCGACGCCCATGCCGACGCGGATGCCGGCCTTGAGGTATTGAGGGATGTCGGTTGTTCCGCTGGCTAGGCGGCCGTTGGAGAGGGGGTTCCAGCTCATGGAGGCGTGAGCCTTGCCGGTGGCGGCGAGGATGGCTGGACTGGTGTGGATGAAGTGGCCGAAGATGAGCTTGTCGGTGAGGAGGCCGCTATCGGTAAACCACGGCCAGATTTTTTCGCGGTCTTCGACCTGAGTTTCGGGCTGCTCAAGGTAGTGGCTCTGGTTGCCGACGTTGAATTTCTGCATGAGGGCGGCTTCGAGAGGGGCCTGCTGGGGCGTATTGTCGAAGGCCGTGCCTCCGTTGATCATGACGGAGAGGAGCTTTGGGGTCGAGTGCGCGCGGGTGTAGGTGAGGAAGGTGCCTAGTTCGCTGGCCGCGACTTCGTTGGTGTAGTCGGCGCTGGCGTGGCCGGGCTCCCAACCGTGGACGAAGCGGATGCCGGAGTCGGATTCGGCGCGGAAGGCCTGTTCGTTGAAGGACTCACTCTGGTCGCGGGTGTGGCCGCCGTAGTTGAAGCTGTAGGCGGCGGTAATGCCGTGGCGAAGGTGGTCGAGCGCGCCTTCGAGAGTGAACCAGTAGATGTCTTCGGCGGTGGCTTGCGCGACGGCGTGGCCGTAGAGAGCGTCGATCCAGCCGGGGAGGGTCTGGTCGGCGGCGAGGCCGCGGTAGGCGCTCTGCCAGAGATGGCTGTGCGCGGAGATGAAGCCGGGGATGATCCAGTGGCCGTGCGCGTCGTAGATGATGGTGGCGTGGAGCGAGGCGGGTGGGTCGCCTGCGGCTATGGTCTGGAGGCTTCCATCGTTGGCGACGACGAGGTAGCCGTGGAAGGGTGTGCGCTGATCAGGCGCCATCGTGAAGATGTAGGCGTTGCGGACGATGAGCTTCGCGGGGGGTTGAGCGATTGATAGTGGCGTGAGAAAAAGGGCGAGGGCGAGCGAGAGAAAAAACGAGCCGGGAAGCAAAGTTTTCTTCGTCATACCTCTTGTTACGCTGAGTTCGCAAGCCAGACAAGAAGATTCCGCGTGGGAGCCTGCGTAATAAGCCTGATGGCGAGTTCGGCACTGAGGGGTGCCTGCCGTTATAAGCAATTCTTGGGCTGGCGATACACGCTGGTTTTGCGAAGGAGGGATACGTAATCCTAACCGAGCAGTTCATCACCGCCACGAAATGAATATGGGGATTCTCCGCTCCGCTCAGAATGACGACTTCCGGAGTATGGTTACGCCAACGATAGCTCGAGCGCTGTCGGGTCGACAGCAGATCCTGCTTTAGGGCTTGGTGGCGAGGATGAGCGGTGATGGGCCGGGGGCTTCGAGGAGGCGTGGGTTGGTGAAGCCGGCTTCAGTGAGCCAACTGCTGATCTCTTCGAAGGAGTAGGTGTCGCCGTTTTCGGTGTTGACGAGCATGTTGGCGGCAAAGAGGAGCGACGGGACGGGCCCGGTCCGGTCGGCGTTGACGAGGAACTCGGCGATGGCGATGATGCCGCCGGGAGCGAGGGCGTCGAAGGTCTTGCGCAGGAGAGCTTTGCTGCGGGCTTCGCCTTCGCTGTGAAGGATGTGGCCAAGCGTGGCGAGAGTGTGGCCGGTGCCGAAGTCGGCAGTGAGGAGGTCGCCTTCTGTGAAGGTGAAACGATCGGCGAGGTTGAAGCTGGCGACGGTGGTGCGGGTGACGGGCAGGACATCGGGCCAGTCGACTACGGTAACGGTGACGGTGGGCGTGCTCTGGGCCTGCGCGATACCCCAGACTCCGGAGCCGGCGGCGAGATCGAGCACGCGTACCGGTGCGGCGGCGTCGGCGTGTGCGAGATGTTTGGCGAGAACCTGAGCGGATGGATAGCTGAGAGGAAAGATATCGAGGACGAACTTCTGGAAGAAGTCGCTGCCTTCGCCCTCCTGATTGCCTGCGACAGCGGGTTTGCCGGTGCGCACGATTTCATTGATCTGGAGCCAGTTTGGAATCAACTGCTCGCTGGTGTGTTTGAGGATGCCGCCCTGAAAGCTGGGCTTGGTGCTGACAAGAAAGGTCTCGCTTTCGATCGTGAGGGAGTATTGGTCGCCGGATTTCGCGAGGAAGTTGAGGCCGACGAGGATGTTCATGACGGCGCGGAGGCCGCGCTCGGAGGCTCCGGTGGCTTCTGCCGTTTCTTCGAGGGTCCTGGGGCCGGAGTCGAGTACGTCGAAGACGCGATTGCGAACGGCGGCTTCGAGCGCGAAGGTTGGGACGTAGCCCCAGGCAAACTGCATGATGCGATCCGGCGTTACCGAGGCGGAGGTGCTCACGTTGAGATCCTTTGAAAGAGGGAATTGTGGTGTGTGAGGATTTTAGCGGGTGAGGTGCGGATTGACAGAAGAATTTTTTGCGAAAAAGCTTCGGTGAGTACGGCGCGGTTCGTGCGATCTGCGTCTCGGCGGAGAAAAGCAGGTTCCTCCACTTCGCTGCGCTTCGGTCGGAATGACAACCAAAACGAGCAACAACGAATGCGACAGCAGATTCCTCCCCTCTTCGACTTCGCTCAGGGTACGGAATGACAAGAAAAGGGGTAAGCAAAAGAGGCCCGCTTTTCGCGAGCCTCTTCATGAACAAACGATGCGGAGTTAGCTGAGGGTCTCCATCAGCTTGTTGATGGTGCGGTTGAGGTCCTTGTCGGCGCGGCGCTGCTCGTCGATTTTGGCGATGGAGTGCATGACCGTGGTGTGGTGCTTGCCTCCGAACTGGCGGCCGATCTCCGGCAGCGAGGCTTCGGTGAGCTGTTTGGCGAGGTACATCGCAATCTGGCGCGGGACGACGATCTGGCGGGAGTTGTTCTTCTGCTTGAGCTCGGCGACGCGCATGCCGAACTGCTCGGCGACGCTGCGCTGGATGGTCTCGATGGTGATCTTGCGGACCTGCGTGTCGATGAACTGCTTGAGGCACTGCTGCGTGACGGGCAGCGTGATCTCGACGCCGTGCATGCTGCACCATGCGATGAGGCGGACGAGCGCGCCTTCGAGCTCGCGCACGTTGGTGCGGACGTTCGAGGCGATGAACATCGCTACATCGACGGGGAGCGAGGTCTGCTCGCTCTCGGCCTTCTTCTGCAGGATGGCTACTTTGGTTTCAAGATCGGGCGGCTGAATGTCCGCGATGAGTCCCCACTCGAAGCGGCTGCGCAGACGGTCTTCGAAGTCGGGCAGCTCTTTGGGCGGGCGGTCGCTGGCGATGACGATCTGCTTCATGCTCTCGTGGAGCGCGTTGAAGGTGTGGAAGAACTCCTCCTGCGTGCGCTCCTTGCCGGCGAGGAACTGGATGTCGTCGATGAGCAGGACATCGACGTTGCGGAACTTATCGCGGAAGCCGGTCATCTTGTCGTAGCGGACGGAGTTGATCATCTCGTTGGTGAACTTCTCACCGCTGACGTAGCTGATGGAGGCGTGGGGCTGGCGGCGCTTCACGTCGTGGCCGATGGCGTGCATGAGGTGGGTCTTGCCCATGCCGACACCGCCGTAGAGGAAGAGCGGGTTGTAGGCCTTCGATGGGCGCTCGGCGACGGCCTGCGCGGCGGCCATGGCGAACTGGTTGCCGCTGCCGATGACGAAGGCGTCGAACTGATAGCGCGGATTGAGCTGGCTAGCGGCGCTCCAGTCGAAGCGGGCCTGCTCTGGCGCGGGGCCGGAGATGGACTGCGACGAGCTGCCGAGACGCGACTGGCGCGGGGCGTTCTGGCTGTGGCTGGGCACGGGCGCGAAGCCGCCGTCGTCGCGGCGCTTGGGAGCTTCCTGCTCCGGCGTGGTGAAGGCCACGGACTCAACGTCGAGGCCGAGGTTGTCGATGGCCTCCTGGATGAGATCGGCGTAGCGGTCGCCGATGTGCTGGAAGTCGGCGGAGGGGATGCGCACAAAGAGCTTCTTGCCTTCGAGGTGGGAGAACCGCGTTGGCTTGAGCCAGGTCTCATAGGACTGGCGATTGATCTTCTTTTCGAGCGCCGCGAGGATGCGGACCCAGTAGTTCAATACGGCAGTGGCCGTCGGAACGAATGACAT
>JBBCHL010000001.1:0-3953860 GCA_037200825.1 Edaphobacter sp. | reverse complement strand
AGATTCCTGCGGTGCTCAGCGTGTTGAAGGTATGAGTCCGTGAAGTGCGATCTGGTTTCTTCTTTTTTCCGGTGCGCCTATTTGATGAGGATGGAGACGATGCTGGCGGACATGAGGTTGGCCATGGTTCCGGCCAGCATAGCGCGAAGGCCTAGTTGGGCGAGGTCGTTGCGGCGGTTGGGGACGAGGGCTCCGATGCCGCCGATCTGCATGCCGATGCTGCCTACGTTGGCGAAGCCGCAGAGAGCGAAGGTGGCGATGGAGAAGGTGCTGGGGAGAGGGTGGATTTGATCTGGCCTAGTTGGGTGAAGGCGACGAACTCGTTAATCATGGTGCGGGTGCCGAGGAGGTTGCCGATGGTGCGGGCGTCGGACCAGGGGATGCCGATGAGCCATGCGACGGGTGCTCCGACGACGCCGAGGATTGGCGTTGAGGGAGTGGGGGAAGTGGATTGTGTCCGTGGAGCCCTAAGCTGGAAGGCAAAACCCAGAGGGAGTTGGAGATGCCGAGCATGATGGCGTTGGCCAGGCCTACGAGGGGCGACGAAGCTGATGAGCATGATGGCGACGTTGAAGGCGAGCTGGCCTCCGTCGATGGTGCCGCGGGCAATGGCGGCGACGAAGTTTTCGTTTTTGTGCTCTTCGCTGGGTGGCATGTGGACCGTGCCGGCGGTGGCGGGGACTTCGGTTTCGGGGACGAGCATCTTGGCGACGAGGATGGTGCCGGGAGCGGTCATGATGACGGCGGAGAGGAGATCTTTGGCGTTGATGCCGAAGCTGATGTAGGCGGCCATGATTCCGCCGGAGACGTGGGCCATGCCGGAGGTCATGATGGTCATGAGCTCGGAGCGTGTAGCTCCAGCGAGGAAGGGACGGATGGTGAGCGGGGCTTCGGTCTGGCCCATGAAGATGCTGGCGGCTACGTTGGTGGACTCGGCTCCGCTGGTGCCCATGGTGCGCTGCATGATCCAGGCGACGACGCGGATGATGTGCTGCATGAGGCCGATGTGGTACATGATGGCGAAGAAGGCCGAGACCGAAGATGATTGTGGGGAGGACGGCGAAGGCAAGGACAGCGAGCGGGCTGCCGGGTGTGCCGAGTGGGCCGAAGACGAGCGAGAGCCGTCGGCGGAGTGGCCGAGAGGTTGGTGATGACGGCGGAGACGCTTGCGAGGATGCGGTCGCCGAGGCTCCACTTGATGACGAGGAAGGCGAAGAGAACTTGCAGGCCGAGTCCCCCAGGCTACGGTGCGCCACTTGATCGCGCGGCGGTATGGTGGAGAAGGCGTAGGCGAGGCCGAGGAAGGTAATGAGGCCAAGTAGACCGGTGAATCTTGACAAAGGCTGCTCTCCTGCGCGGATGGGATGCGGGGAATGGTTGGGATGAGTGTAACGGGTTGGAGGCGGCCGGGCCTAGGGATTTGTCGCGGCGAAGGTTTGTGGGGATGTTAGCTTGGTTAATTGATTGGTGATTGGGCCGCGATGTTGAGAGCTTCTTCGGAGGAACCGCGGTGCGTCTTCGTGGGTGTTGGTTGGGTGTGTGGGTTCTGGCTGCGTTGTCGGTGTTTTCGACGGCTGCGGCGGTGACGGCAGTGACGATGACTCCGCTGTTGCTTGGGGTGCAGGACGCTCCGGTTCCTTTTACTGGGTCGGATGGGCGGGTGCATCTGGTGTATGAGCTTTGGGTGACGAATTTTTCGAGTGGGGATGTGGTGGTGAAAGGGGTGGTGGTGCTTGGGGATGGCGGGGTGCTGGCGAATTTGGATGGTGCGGCGGTGGCTTCGAGGTTGCAGGCGGCGGGGACGAGGGAGTCTGCGGGGACGTTGGGGAAGAGCTCGCAGGCGCTGCTCTTTTTGGATGTGGCATTGGGGGCTGGGGCGGCGAATCCGCAGAGACTATCGCACAGGCTGGCGCTGCATGTGAGCGCGGCGCCTCCGGGTTCGCAGGAGATGAGCGAGACGGGTGGCGAGGTTGCGGTAGATCGCAGGGAGGTGGCTTTGATTGGGCCGCCGCTGCGTGGGGTGGGATATATTTCGGCGGATTCATGCTGTGAGTCGACGAGGCATCGACGGGCGACGCTGCCGGTAAATGGAAGGGTGTGGGTGGCGCAGCGGTTTGCTGTGGATTGGGAGCAGGTGGATTCGCAGGGGCGGATCTATGCGGGGCCGCAGGACAAGCTGGAGAGCTATGCGATCTTCGGCAGGCCCGCGCTTGCTGTGGCGGATGCCGTGGTGACTTCGGTGGTGGATGGGCGGCCGGAGCAGACTCCGGGAAAGTATCCGGTGAACATTTCTCTGGAGGAGGCGGATGGGAACTGCGTGATTCTGGATTTGGGCGGGGGGCGGTTTGCGATGTATGCGCATCTGCAGCCGGGGAGCATTAAGGTTCGAGTGGGCGAGAGGGTGAAGCTGGGGCAGGAGGTTGGGCTTGTGGGGGATAGTGGGAACTCGGTGGTGCCGCATCTGCATTTTCAGGTGATGGACCGGGCTTCGTCGCTGGGGTCGAATGGATTGCCGTATGAGATTCGTGAGTTTCAGGTGACGGGGAAGACAGGTGGGACGAAGGCGTTCGATGAGGCGGAGGAGAAGGGAACTCCGCTGGCGATCACGGCGTTCTCTCAAGAGGTCAAGAATGCGATGCCGTTGGATCAGTTGATTATTTCGTTTGGGGCGAAGTAGTCCGGGCTGCCTGGGCAACTCAGACGAATTCATCGTTCGCCATCTGCGCGGGAAGGGCGTATGCTGGCTTTCTCCCCGAAATTACCGCCAGCCCCATCCCCGGAGGCGAAAGCCATGCGCCGTGTAAAGGTTCCTGGGCCCCTTGAATTCACACTTGTCTGTCTGTTCCTTTTCGCTTCGGCCCCCTTTCGACAGGGACTGCAGGCGCAAACTGCGCCCGGAGCAGGCACTACTGTGGTCGTCAGGATGACGGACGCGGTGGATTCGGGGAGCGATCCGGCTGGCAAGCAGTATCGTGCCACCGTCACTAAGCCGGTCAACGCTGACAATGGCGCGACGATCGCGCAAGGCGCCGCTGCGACCGTCACGCTGGCGAAAAACGGATCGAGTTGGGGTGCGCAGCTTTCTTCAGTGGTTATCAATGGGCAGGTGGTTGCGGTCACGAGCAGCTCCGCGAATGTGACCAGTGCCGCGCAAAGCGCCGCGGGGAGTGCCGCGAACGCGGTGGGTTCGGTTCTCGGGGGATTTGGACATCACACGAATGTTCCTGCGAGCGTTCCGGCGGTTGCAACAGGCCAGCGAGTTATGCTGCCTCCTGGGACCACGTTGAATTTCGTTCTTGCCGCTGCGGCACCGGCGAGCGCATCGCCGTCAGCTGCCAATGTGTCGTCGTCGGCTTCCGCAGCGCCCGCTGTCAATGCCGCGTCTGCTCCTTCTGCGGCAACCGCCCCTACTTCTTCCGCGGCAACCGCCTCGGGGCGAGGATCGTGGTACCAATGCAGATCGTGGGGCGAGAATGGGGCTCATCAGACCGTTTATGTCACTCCGTTTATCCAGACGGATGCTGCGGCGAGCACAATCAACCAGGCGTTTTACAACTATATGCACTCAACCTATCCGGTGGACAAACTGGCGCATGGGTCCGACTTTTGCCGGGCAGCGTCCGCGGATCCTGGGCAGCGGACTTTTCAACTGAGCTCTCAAGAGAAGCAGTGGGCGGCGAGTAACCCTCCATGGGAGGTCATTCACATCAACTGGACGTATACGCCCGTTCAGGCTGCAGCCTCCACCGCTGCAGCGGTAGCGTCAGCGGCGCCTACTGCTGCGGCAAATGAAAATTACGTGCTTTGTTCCTCCGACCCGGATCAGCAGGTTGTCTATTTCAGTGAAATTTTCGCTGCAGAGATGCCTGCGCGGACAGGCGGAGGGCCCGGAAACGGCGGGGCACAACGAAACGCGAGCAACAAGCTTCAAAGCGCCTTTCTCGCGTTCCTCCAGAAACAGTACTCGTTCAAGAGCGGCTCCAACTATCCCATCGGATGCGCTGCAACTTTTATGCCTACCGCTGCGGGGCTCCACGCTGCGCAGATGAGAAAGCAACAGATGGAAGACCAATACAAGCAAGCGAAGAAGCAGGTTGTCGAGACCGGCTGGAAGAACCAGTAGAGCCTCTTATTTTGCGGTGATGACTTCGTGGATGAGAGGCTGGAGGTGCGGTGGGGTGGAGGAGATTTGTAACGTTTCGCGGAGCATTTGTTCTGGTTCGTCGAGGAGGGCTTCGTCTTCGGCGAAGAGGGTGATGAGGGGTTGATCTTTTTTGAGGCGGTCGCCTAATTTGGCGTGCATCTCGATCCCGGCGTGGGCACTGACGGGATCGCCGGGTTTGGCACGGCCTGCTCCGAGGCGCTGGACGGCCCAACCGACTTGCTTGCAGTCCATGGAGGCCAGGTAGCCGTCTTGTGGGGCGGTGATGGTGCGGGTGGCGGTGGGTTTGTGGTGGGAGGCGGGGTCTTCGAAGACGGAGGTGTCGCCGCCCTGGGCTTCGATGATGTTGAGCCACGCTTTGTAGGCTTCGCCGCTGTGGAGGATCTCGTCGGAGAGTTTTGCACCGGTTTCTGGTGTATCGGCCTGACCGGCGAAGTGGAGCATCCAGCCGGAGAGGATGTTGGAGAGCTCGATGAGGTCGGCGGACATGGGATGACGGTGCTGCTTCATGATGTCGACGCACTCCCATACCTCGACCCAGTTGCCGGAGAAGCGGCCGAGGGGTTGGTCCATGCCGGTGAGGAGGGCGACGGTGCGTGTGTTGGAGGCTTCGCCGGTTTCGACCATGAGCTCGGCGAGGAATCTGGATTTTTCGTAGGTGGGCATGAAGGCGCCGGAGCCGACCTTCACATCGAGGACGAGAGCGTTGAGGCCTTCGGCGAGTTTTTTGCTCATGATGCTGGCGGTGATGAGGAAAGGGGATTCTACGGTGCCGGTGTGATCGCGGAGGGCGTAGAGGATGCGGTCGGCGGGGACGATGGTAGGGGTTTGGCCGATGAGAGCAGCGCCGTACTGCTTGAGGATTTCGCGCATCTCCGAGAAAGAGAGCTGCGTATTGAAGCCGGGGATGGTTTCGAGCTTGTCGAGGGTTCCGCCGGTGTGGCCGAGGCTGCGGCCGCTGATCATCGGGACGACGATGCCGGGGATGCCTTCGGCGGTGGGGTGGGCGAGGCCGGCTGCGGCGAGGATGGGAGCGATGAGGAGGGATGTCTTGTCGCCGACTCCGCCGGTGGAGTGCTTGTCGATGGTGAAGGTGTTGAGGGCTTCGGTGTAGGCGACCTCGCCGGAGAAGCGCATGGCTTCGGTGAGGGTGGCGAGCTCGCGCGCGTCGAGGCCGCGGAGAAAGACAGCCATGAGGAAGGCCGCGATCTGGGCGTCGGTGACGAGCTGTCGTGCAGGGGTGCGGTGGACGATGGCGTGGATGAAGGCGCGGATTTCGGCGTCGGTGAGGGTGAGGCCGTCGCGCTTGTGGAGGATGACGTCGATGGGATGGATGGACATTTTGGTTGCTGGTTGCTGGTTGCTGGTTGCTGGTTGTTGGTTGCTAGTTGTTGGTTGCTGGTTGTTGGTTGAGGAGGAAGGCTGCGGGTAGGAGTTCGGCAATGGTGGCTTGGGCGGTGGCGCCGTTTTCTCCGGGGAAGAAGACGATGGTGTCGGGGGTGCTGAACTCGTGGATGGTCTGGCGGCAGGCTCCGCAGGGCTGGCTGGCGGTGTCGTTGAGGTTGGCGACGGCGATGGCGCGGATGCGAATTTTGGGGCCGTAGAGAGCGACGGCGGCGGCGATGGCGTTTTGTTCGGCGCAGACGGTGAGGCGGTAGGAGGCGTTTTCTACGTTGCAGCCGGCGACGATGTGGCTGTCGGTGAGTAGGACTGCGGCACCGACGCGGAAGTGGCTGTAAGGTGCGTAGGCGTTTTGGGCGGCAGCGACGGCTTTTTGCTGTAGGTCGGCGGCCTGGGTATGGTCGAGCGGCGTGGTGGGCATCAGTTTGAGGCTATCGGGTGTGCCGGGGCGATAGCAAGTTGTGTTGCGCTCATGGTTAAGGGCGTGCGCCCGATATAGAGGATGTGGACGACCTGACGAAAGAGTTTATTGCGGAGAGCCAGGAAGGGCTGGACCGCATGGAGCAATGCCTGACCGAGCTGGAGACGCGGCCGGGCGATACGAGTTTGCTGGGCGAGATCTTTCGCGCGGTCCATACGATCAAGGGGACGACGGGATTTCTGGGGTTCGACCGTCTGGAGAAGCTGGCGCATGCGGGGGAGCACCTGTTGGGTGCGCTGCGGGACGGAAGACTGGTGGTGACGTCGGAGCTGATCAGCGGCTTGCTGCGGCTGATGGATGGGTTGCGGGCGATCCTGGCGTTGATTGAAGAGACAGGCGGCGAAGGGACTCGGTCGGGCGATGAGGATGGGGAGCTGATCGCTGAGCTGGCTCTGCTGAATGGAGAGATGCCGCCCGCTGAGGTTGAGGCGGAGCTGCTGGAGGCGGTGATCCGCGATGATGGAGTTGCCCCAGTTGCGGTCGCTGAAGCTTCGAAGGCTTTGGGTGTGCGGGCCGCGGCGATTTTGGCAGCGAGTGGGAGTGGCGAACGGAATTCCGCCGGGAACGATAAGACGCTGCGGATTGATGTCGATGTGTTGAACCGGATGATGAATCTGGTAGGTGAGCTGGTGCTGACGCGCAACCAAATGCTGCAGAGCGATCGGTCGGGGGCGAATTTTCCTGAGTTGGCGCGGCGGCTGGATAGTGTGACGGCAGACCTGCGTGAGACGGTGATGCAGGCGCGGATGCAGCCGCTGGGGAATTTGTTTGGGAAGTTTCCGCGAATGGTTCGGGACCTGGCGAGGACGTGCGGGCGCGAGGTGCGGATTGAGTTTGCGGGGCAGGAGACGGGGCTCGACAAGAGTCTGCTGGAGGCTATCAAGGATCCGCTGACGCATGCGGTGAGAAATGCGGTGGACCATGGGATTGAAGCGCCTATGGACCGTGTGCTGGCGGGCAAGCCGGCTGAGGGATGTGTGCGGCTGAAGGCGTTTCATCAGGGCGGGTCGGTGGTGATTGAGGTCTCGGATGATGGCGCCGGGATTCCGATGGAACGGGTTTTGAAGAAGGCGATTGAACGCGGCCTTGTGACTGAAGAACAGGCTGCGGGGATGAGTGAGCGCGAGGCGTTGCAGCTCATTTTTCTGCCGGGGTTTTCGACGGCCGCGGCGGTGACGACGGTCTCGGGGCGCGGCGTGGGGATGGATGTGGTTCGCGCCAATGTGGAGAAGGTTGGCGGGAGTGTTGAGGTGGAGTCGCGCAGAGGCGAGGGGACGACGCTGCGGTTGCGTGTTCCGTTGACGCTCGCGATTGTGCCTTCGCTGGTGGTGCGGAGCGGTGGTCAATATTTTGCTCTGCCGCAGAGTGCGCTGGTGGAGCTGGTGGATATTCCTACGCGTGAGTTTGGGAAGACGGTGCAGAGGGTTGGGTCGGCGGAGGTTTACCGGTTGCGGGAGCGGTTGCTGCCGATGGTGTGGCTGGATCGGTTGCTTGGGATGGAGGCGGAGTCTCCAGAAATGTCGCAGGGGCATTATTTGGCGGTGCTCGAAGCGGATGGCTGCCGGTATGGATTGGTGGTGGATGACCTGATGTCGCCGGAGGAGATTGTGGTGAAGCCGCTGTCTCCGGTGCTGCGGGAGATTGGTTTGTTCTCGGGGGCGACGGTGCTGGGGAATGGGACGCTCGCGCTGATTCTTGATATTGGTGCGACGGCGACGCGCGCTGGGGTGAAGCCAATGGAGGAGACCGTGGAGATTGGAGAGGTGGGCGCCGCGGTTCAGGATGTGTCGAGTGGCTCGTTCCTGATTTTTGGGGACAGGGCTCGGGAGAGGACGGCGCTGCCGCTGGATATGGTGGAGCGGATTGAGAGCGTTCCGCTGGAGCGGATTGAGTATGCGGGTGGCAGGGCGTTGCTGCAGTATCGCGGGGAGCTGCTGCCGCTCAAGGATGCGGGCAATGTGCTGGCGGAGCTTGAGGCTTCACGGCATCGGGACGAAGAGGCGCTTGCTACTGTGCTGATCTGCGGTCGTGCGAACAGTGCGCAGAGATTGGGGATTGTAGTGCGGCAGGTTCTGGATGTTTCGGCGGGAACTTTGCTGGATGGTGGGGACAGCAGGGAGGTGGGCATGGAGCTCGCGTTGGTGAAAGACAAGGTGACCGTGGTCTGCCGGGAGCTCGATGGGAGCCGCGCGGTTTCGTGGCAGGAGGTCGCATGAGGATTGCGAGATGGGAGAAGGTGGACGAGCTTCAGGAGGAGAATGATGCGGTGTCGCTTTGTTCGCTGTTTGCGGGAGAGGAGACGTTTGGCATCGATACGAACAAGATTCGTGAGGTGCTCAGTGAGCGGGACCTGCAGCGGGTACCGATGTCTCCTGGGTATATCGCGGGAGTGGTGCCGTATCGGGGTGAGGTGTTGACGACGGTGAACCTGCGAGCGTTGCTGGGTATGGAGGCGCAGGCGGGACGATGTTGTGTGTTGGTGATGGAGGATGACGAGGCTGTGGAGCAGTTTGGGCTGGTGGTGGATGCGATGGGCGGCGTGGTGACGATGAGTCGGAAGATGCTGGAGGCGAATCCCTGCACGCTGGAGGCGCGGGGGAAGTGGCTGTTCGATGGGGCTTACAAGATGGATGGCGAGTTGATGGTGCGGTTGGATCCACAGAAGCTTTGTCCGTCGCGGCTTTCGGAGACGGGATTGTTCAGGAAGAATGGAGGCGTCGATGCGAGCCCTGATCGTCGATGATTCGAGCTTTATTCGCGAGTATCTGCGGCATCTTCTGGGCCGGATGGATATTGCGTGCGAAGAGGCGGTGGATGGGAGCGAGGCGCTGATCGTGCTGGCGGGCGATGAGACGTTCGACCTGATGCTGCTGGATGTGAATATGCCGGTGATGAATGGGCTGGAGTGCGTGAAGGCGCTGCGGGAGGCGAAGCTGGGGCCGGAGATGAAGGTGATGATGGTGACGACGGAGGCAGACCACTCGTTTATTGAGACGGCGCTGGATAATGGCGCGGACGAGTTCCTGATGAAGCCGTTTACTCCGGAGAGCCTTCGGGAAAAGATGCTTCTGCTTGGTGTGATTGCGGCCTGACGGCGAGGAAATGGGACATGAGGAATTTGAGGGAACGGCCGCTACGGATTCTTGCCGCGGATGATTCAGCGGTGATGCGGAGTGTGCTGCTAAGGCTTTTTCTGATGCATACGGCGGATCGGCAGAATGAGTTGCCGCGGATGGAGCTGTGTGGCGTGGCTCGGGATGGAGCGGAGTGTCTGGAGTTGGTGGAGCAGTTGCGCCCGGATGTGCTGGTGCTGGACCTCGAGATGCCTAAGCTGAATGGTCTGGAGGTGCTGGACCGCCTGCGGATGGAGAATTCGAAGCTGCCGGTGATCATGTGCAGCGCGTATACCGAGCATGGAGCGAGATCGACGCTGGAGGCTTTGGCGCGCGGGGCTTCGGATTATGTGACGAAGCCTTCGGAGCAGAGAGATTTTGTTGCGGCGCTGCAGTCGCTGTCGCAGCAACTGCTGCCGCGGATCGCTGCGCTGGCGAAGGGCTCAAAGAGTGCGGGCGGAGCAGCGGATCAGAGCTCTTCGCACGGCAGTTCGGAGAGGCCTGGGTTGGGGGCAGCGAAAGCACTGGCTCCGATTGAAGTGGTGGTGATCGGATTGTCGACCGGCGGGCCTTCCGCGCTGGAGCAACTGTTGCCCAGACTGCCTGGGGACTTTCCTGTGCCGGTTTTGATCGTGCAGCATATGCCGAAGTTGTTTACGGGCGCTTTGGCAGAGCGATTGGATAGATGCTGTGCCTTGAGGGTGCAGGAGGCTTATGACGATGCTGTGGTTCGTCCCGGCACCGTGTGGCTGGCACCGGGCGATGCGCACATGGAGGTGGCTTCGCGTCGGGTGATGACGAGCGATACAGTGCCTGAAGGTGGAGGCATGAGAGTGCGGCTGCATCAGCGGGAGCCGTTGAACCACTGCAAGCCGGCAGTGGATTATCTGTTTCTTTCCGCGGCGAGAGTGTGCGGCGCTGGAACGCTGGCGCTGGTGATGACGGGAATGGGCGCAGATGGGCTGAAGGGATCTCGTGCGGTCCATGCGGGCGGAGGGACGGTGCTGGCGCAGGATGAGGCAACATCGGCGGTGTGGGGGATGCCGGGAAGAGTGAGCGAGGCGGGGATTGCGAGCGCGACGCTGCCGCTGTGGGGAATTGCGAGTGCGCTGAAGCAGCGGGTGAGCGTGGCGCGAGAGGGACGGGTGTGCGGACTGTCGCCGAGGGGGTTTGCGCGGGAGATGAACCATGGCCTGCTCTGATTCGGATTACGCGTATCTGCGGGGGATCGTGATGGCGCAGTCGGCGAACCGGATCGATCCGTCCCGCAATGCGTTGTTCGATACCAGGCTGACGCAGGTTGCGCGGATGTCGGGGGCGGCGAATCTTGAAGACTTCGTCCACATGCTGAAGGCCGGCAGACCGACGCATCTGCACCGCGCGGTGGCAGAGGCGATGACGATCAATGAGACGAGTTTTTTTCGGGATATCGGCCCGTTTGAGATGCTGCGGCAGGTGGTGTTTCCACAGCTCATCGAAGGCCGCAAAATGCAGCGGCGATTGAGGGTTTGGAGTGCGGCCAGCTCGACGGGGCAGGAGGCTTACAGCGTGGCGATGTTGCTTGCAGAGCATTTTCCAGAGCTGGCGCAGTGGGACGTGAAGATCATCGGCACGGACATCTCACGCCAGGTGGTTGATTATGCGCAGAGGGGGCGCTACCGGCGGTTGGAGGTGAATCGGGGGCTGCCGGCACGGATGCTGCTGAAGTACATGGTTCGCGACGGCGAGGAGTGGGAGGTTGCGCCGCATATCCGTGCTATGTGCGAGTTTCGGTATGCCAATCTGTGCGCGCCTATGCCGCATTTGCCGATGTTTGATGTGGTGATGCTGCGGAATGTGCTGTTGTATTTTCCCCAGAATGACCGGAAGACGTTATTCAGGGAGATCCATCAAAAGATAGCTGGGGATGGGTTTCTGGTGTTGGGGAATGCGGAGCAGGCGGAGGACTCGACGAAGCTGTTTGAGGTTGAGTTCGCGGCGAATTGCTATTTTTATCGACCGATTTTGTCCGGTCTGATCGATGCCGTGGCGCGGGAGTAATTCTGGACCCGGGCGTGGCTGGTTGCATCCTATAGTGGGTGTGCGGACTTTTACGTCGCAACCATACTGGGGATGATGGCACGAGACACTTCCAAGTCGAAAAAGAATGCTGTTGCGGCTAAGGTGGGGCCGAACGATTCGCGCGGAGATTTTCGGGCTGCGAGCGAGGCGGCGCTGGCGCTGTTTCATCCGATTACGGCGCAGTGGTTTCGTGCGGTGTTTGAAGCGCCTACGGCTCCGCAGGTGGAGGGGTGGCCGGCGATTGCGCGGGGGGAGTCGACTCTGATTCTTGCGCCGACGGGCACCGGCAAGACGCTGACTGCGTTTCTGTGGTGTCTCGACAAGCTGATGTTGCGAACTGCTCCGGATGCGGCGGAGGGATGCCGGGTGGTTTACCTATCGCCACTGAAGGCGCTGGCGGCGGATGTGGAGCGCAATCTGCGATCGCCGCTGGTGGGGATTGCAAATATGGCGAGACGTGAGGGCGTCGACGTGCGGATGCCGGGGATCAGCGTGCGTACGGGAGATACTCCGCAGAAGGAGCGGGCGCGGTTCAAGCGGCATCCCGGCGATATTTTGATTACGACTCCGGAGAGCCTTTATCTGCTGCTTACCTCTGAGGCTGGGGAGGGTTTGCGGTCGGTTGAGACGGTGATTGTGGATGAGATTCATGCACTGGTCCCGACGAAGCGCGGGGCCCATCTGGCGTTGTCGCTGGAGCGGCTGGAGGCGCTGACGGGTAGGAGGTTGCAGCGGATTGGGTTGTCGGCGACGCAGAGGCCGCTGGAGGAGGTGGCGCGGTTTCTGGGTGGAGCGGATGCAGATGAGTATGTAACTGAGAAAGTCACAAAAGCGAGCAAGGCAGAAGAGGTCAAAGCGGAGGCCTCCAGTGTGCTGATGGAAGTCGCGGGCAGGGGTGATGAGAGGCCCGAAGGAGAACCGGGAGCCGTTAGATTTCGCCAAGTAACGGTGGTGAATGCGGGGGCTAAGAAGCTGCTGGAGCTGAAGGTTGAGGTTCCAGTGGAGGATATGGCAAAGCTTGGCGAGATTCAGGAGCAGCCGAGTGGACCGGCTTCTCAGGGGCCGAAGAGGACTTCGATCTGGCAGTCGATTCATCCGCGATTGCTGGAGATTATTCGGGAGCGGACTTCGACGCTGATCTTTGTGAATGCAAGACGGGTGGCGGAGCGGCTCGCCGGGGCGTTGAACGATCTGGCGGGAGAGCCGATTGCGCGGGCTCACCATGGTTCGCTGGCGGCGGTGCAGCGGACGGAGATTGAGGAGCTGCTGAAGGCGGGGAAGATTAAGGCGCTGGTGGCGACTTCTTCGCTGGAGTTGGGGATCGATATGGGAGCGATCGATCTGGTGATTCAGATTGAGGCTCCGCCAAGCGTGGCGAGCGGGATGCAGCGGATCGGACGCGCGGGACACCAGGTTGGCGCGCCTTCGCATGGAATTATCTTTCCGAAGTACCGGGCGGATCTGATTGCCTGTGCCGCGGTGACGCGGGCGATGCATGAGGGGCATGTGGAGTCGACACGATATCTGAGGAATCCGCTGGATGTGCTGGCTCAGCAGATGGTGGCGGTGATTGCGCATCCTCCACTTTCTGTAGTCGAGAAGGAACGTGGGGTGATGCGCGGGGCCGAGGACGAGGGGCCGGGGATTAGTTATGCTGCGCTGTTTGCTTTGGTGCGCGGAGCAGCTCCATTTGCGGGGTTGAGCCAGAGCGTGTTCGACGGTGTGCTGGATATGCTGGCGGGGCGATATCCGTCAGACGAGTTTGCGGAGCTGCGGCCGAGGATTACCTGGGACAGGACACGGAACTGGATTACGCCGCGGCAGGGAGTGAAGCGGATCGCGATCTTGAATGGCGGGACGATTCCAGATCGCGGGACGTATGGGGTTTTTCTTGCGGGAGAGAGGGCGAAGCCGGTTCGGGTGGGCGAGCTCGATGAAGAGATGGTGTTTGAGAGCCGAGTGGGGGAGACGTTTTTGCTGGGGGCTTCGGCGTGGCGGATTGATGAGATTACGCGGGACCGGGTACTGGTGACGCCTGCTCCGGGTGAGGCGGGGAAGATGCCGTTCTGGCATGGCGACGGTGCGGGGCGGCCGCTGGAGTTTGGCAGGAGGATTGGCGCGCTGGTGCGAGAGTTGCGCGAGGCTCCGCGGAACGTGGCGATTGCGCGGCTGACGACAGAGCATGATCTCGATCCGCTGGCGGCGGAGAATGTGCTGCGGTATCTGGCGGATCAGGAGTTGGCTACGGTTGCGGTGCCGGACGACCGCAATATCGTGATTGAGCGGGTACGGGATGAGCTGGGAGATTGGCGGGTTTGCGTGCTGACTCCGTTCGGCAGCAGGGTGCATGCTCCATGGGCGATGGCGGCTACGGCGAAGCTGCGGGCCGAGCGCGGATATGACGTGGAAACAATGTGGTCGGAGGATGGTTTTGTGCTGCGGTTTCCGGAGACGGATGAGGCTCCTGCTGTCGATTCGATTTTGCTGGAGCCGGAGGAGGCGGCGGAGCTGGTACTGCGGCAGCTTGGGTCGACGGCAATGTTCGCGGCGAAGTTTCGCGAGAGTGCGGCGCGAGCTCTGCTGTTGCCAAGGATGAGGGCGGAGGGACGAACTCCGCTGTGGCAGCAGAGGAAGCGGGCGTATGACTTGTTGAGTGTGGCTAGCCAGTATGCGAGTTTTCCGATTGTGCTGGAGGCTTATCGCGAGTGTCTGCGGGATGTGTTCGATATGCCGGCGCTGATGGAGGTTCTGCGCGGTGTGCAGCAGAGGTCGCTCCGGGTGCATACGGTGGATTCGCGGACGCCGAGCCCGTTTGCTTCGTCGCTGCTGTTCAGTTATGTGGCGAACTACATCTATGACGGGGATGCTCCGCTGGCAGAGAGACGGGCGCAGGCGCTTTCGATCGATCAGGATCAGTTGCGAGAGCTGATGGGCGATGCCGATCTTCGTGAGCTGCTGGATGTGAATGCGATTGAAGAGACCGAGGAGCAGCTGCAATGCGTGGCGGATTCGTATCGTGCGCGGAATATGGATGGCGTGCATGATCTTCTGTTGCGCCTGGGAGATTTGACGAAGGCGGAACTGAGGGTGCGATGTGTGACGGAAGAGGTTACAGATACGATTGCGAAGCTGGTGCGTGCCCGGCGGGTGCTTGAGGTGCAGATTGCGGGGGAGAAGAGATGGATTGCGGTGGAGGACGCGGCCAGGTATCGAGATGCGCTTGGTGTGCTACTGCCGCCAGGGTTGCCTGCGGCATTTTTGGAGGAGGCGCCCCACGCGATGGTGGATTTGGTGCGCAGGTTTGCACGGACGCATGGGCCGTTTACCACGCAGGAGGCGGGTGCGCGGTTTGATCTCCCACTTGCTGAGGTGGATGCGGTTTTGCAGGGGCTGGTGCAGAGCGGGAAGGTGGTGGAGGGTGGTTTTCGGCCGGGAGGGATTCATCGGGAGTGGTGCGATGACGAGGTGTTGCGTTCGATTCGGCGGCGGTCGCTGGCGCGGCTGCGGAAAGAGATTGAGCCAGTGGAGCAGAGGACTCTGGCTCGGTTGTTTACGCGATGGCAGGGTGTGGTGCAGCCGCGACGTGGGTTGGATGCGCTGCTGGATGTGATTGAGAATCTACAGGGCGCTCCGCTGCCTGCTTCGATTTTGGAGACGGAGATTCTGCCTGCGCGGTTGGTTGGGTACAAGCCTTCTGATTTGGACACTTTGATCGCGGCAGGCGAGGTTGTGTGGGTTGGGATGGATCCGATTGGTGAACGGGACGGGCGGATCGGGCTTTACCTGGCGGAGAAGCTGACTGCGCTTTGGCCTGTGGATGCGCGGGCGCAACAGCAGAATGCGGGGGGTCTTCGCTCCGCTCAGAATGACGACGATTTATTGGAGGCTCATAACAAAGCAGGCGATTCCGGAGCGCGAGACAAAGAGGAGTTGATCCTGGCTTATTTACGCCAGCGCGGGGCTTCGTTCTTTCAGGATTTGCATGATGGAGTGGGTGGAGGGTATCCGGGGGAGACGCTGGAGGCGCTTTGGAATCTGGTGTGGAGGCGATTGTTGACGAACGATGGAATGGCTGCGTTGCGGGCTTATTGTGAGAAGCCTGCGACGAGCTCGCGGAAGCCTGCACGGAGGGTGAATCAGTTAGCAGTGTTTCGGTCGCGGCGCACGACGCCGCCGACGGCGCAGGGGCGCTGGGCTTTGAATGGCGCTGCTTTCGCGGAGGAACGGTCGGCTACGGAGTGGAGTCATGCGATTGCGCTGCAGTTGCTGACGCGTTACGGTGTGGTCTTTCGCGAGACGGCGCATGCGGAGAATCTGCCGGGAGGTTTTTCGGCGATCTATGACGTGATGAAGGCGCTGGAGGAGAGCGGAAAGATTCGGCGAGGATATTTTGCGGCGGATCTGGGTGCGACGCAGTTTGCGATGCCGGCTGCGGTGGATCTGCTGCGGTCTTTGCGGGACGGGGGGCGGGTTTCGCAGCAGGGTGAGAGAAGCGAGATGCTGCAACTGGCGGCAACTGATCCGGCGAATCCTTATGGTGCGTTGATGCGATGGCCTGCGGCTCCGGATGAAGGCTCGTCGCTGACGCGGAGTGTGGGGGCGCGAGTGATTCTGTGCGATGGGGCGCTGGTGGCTTATCTGCGGCGTGGGAATCCGAATGTGCAGGTGTTTCTGCCGGAGGAGGAGCCGCAGCGGTCGCAGGTGGCGCGGAGCCTGGCGGAGTTTCTGGTGGGGCGTGTGCATGATGACGAGGATGCGAGCGGTCGCGGCGGGATGCTGATCGCGACGATCAATGGGGTGAATGTGGCGGAGCATTGGATGGCGAGGTTCCTGCTGGATGCGGGTTTTGCGGCGGGTGCGATGGGGTTCAATGTGAGGAGGAACCTGCCGCCTCTGCCGGGGCCTCGCAGTGGAGCGCGCGCGAATGCCTGAAGGGGACACAATTTATCGGACGGCGCGTGCTTTGCAGAAGGCGATTGGCGGCAAGGTGGTGACGGGATTTGGGACTGGGCTGGCGAAGCTGACTCGCGTGAACGACGATACTCCGCTGGTGGGACGGGTGATAGAGAAGGTGGAGTCGCGAGGGAAGTGGTGCCTGATTTATTTTTCCGGCGACCTGATTTTAGTCACGCATATGTTGATGAGCGGAAGCTGGCATCTGTATCGCACAGGCGAACGGTGGCGGATGGGGCGGGACAAGATGCGGGTGGTGATCCGGACGGCCGATTGGGAGGCGGTGGGGTTCAATATTCAAGTGGCTGAGTTTTATACGGAGCGGTCGCTGGCGCGGAGTAGTCAGGTGCCCAAACTGGGGCCGGATATCTTGTCGGATGAGTTTACGGTGGGTGGTGGCTCGGCTCGGCTGGCTGCTTATGCGAGAGAGAATCCTGATGCGGAGATTGGCGTGGTGCTGCTGAACCAGCGGGTGATGGCGGGGTTGGGGAATGTGTATAAGAGCGAGGTGGCGTTTGCCGCCAGGGTGAATCCGTTTCGTGCGATGAGAACAATTACGGCGCGGGAGATGGAGGCGATGGTGGAGTTTGCGCAGCGGTATATGAAGGCGAATGTGGCTGATGGCGCGGGAGACGGGATTGTGACTTACGCGGGGAACCGCAGGACGACACATGCGATGGACCGGGAGGAGCGGCTCTGGGTGTACCGGCGTCAGGGCGAGGAGTGCAGGCGGTGTGGGGCGAAGGTGATGATGCGAAAACAGGGGATGCAGGCGCGGTCGACGTACTGGTGCCCCGAGTGTCAGCCGTGGGTGGGAGATGAGGCGGCTCCGGTGGGACGGAGCGTGGTGGTGCGGCGGGGCAGTGCAAGATCATCGTAGGAAAGTGGAAGATAACGAAGTGGCCCTGGGCTAAAGCCATGCGCTCTCACCACAGAACAACAACACAGGCATTTCAAAAAAACTGGAGCTTATTGAGGCGGGGTGGGCGGTGGAGTTGTGGGCTGCTTGTCTTTGCCGCCGCCGAAGATCTTCTGCAGGAAGTTTTTCTTCTTGGGCTGCGCAGGCTGCTGGGTGTCCGTGGCGTTGCCATCGGGAGGAGTGTTTGGAGCGCTCCGTACGATGGGAGCCGGGGTTGTCGCAGGTGGCGTAGCGGGTGGATGGCTGGCGTCCGGGGTGGCAGACTTACTTCCGCCGATGCCGAATATCTTCTGGAGGAAGTTTTGCGGGTTCTCGCCCATCTGACTGCAGGTGTTGACGGGCGCGGTGCCGTCGAGAAAGGCCACGTAGAAGGTGCTGTCGCTGCAGGTGGAGTCGACGAGGAGGTCGGAGACCTTGTCAATGTGGGCGACGGTGACTCCATCAGGCGGGCTGAAGGGTTTGACGTCGGAGTACTGCGGGAGCTGAATGGCGCGCTTCATGAACCCGGCCCAGATGGGTGCCGCGGCGTGGGCTCCCTCGATCTTGATGTCGGTATAGTCGTCGTTGCCGATCCAGACGACACAAAGCAGGTTGGAGGTGTAGCCGGCGAACCAGGCGTCGTGCTCAGTGCCGGTCTTACCGGCAGCCGGTGCGGTGAAGCCCTGCGAGCGCACGCTGGCACCCGTGCCGTAGTTGATTACGCCTTCCATGAGCGACTGGGTGAGGTAGGCGACGCGAGGGTCGAGGACCTGCTTGGCTTCGGGGGAGAAGTCGGAGACGATGTCGCCGTTGGCATTGCGGACGGAGGCGAGCATCCAGGGGGTGAGGTGGACGCCGTTGTTGGCGAAGACGGTGTAAGCGCCTGCTATGTCGAGCGGTGCAGCGTCGTAGGCTCCGATGGCCATCGCCGGGGTGCCGCGGGCATTTACGATTCCTGCGGAGCGGGCAAGAGTGGCGACGTTGCCGTAGCCGATCTGCTGCGCCAGAGCGATGGTGGCGATGTTGAGCGAGTGCGCAAGAGCAGTTGCAGCGGTGACCATGCCCGGGTACTCACCCTTCACGAAGTTTCCTGGGGTGTAGGGCTTGTCAGCGGTGCCGAAGTCCTGGGGATCGTCGTTGAGCCTGGTGAGAGCGGTGAAGACCCCGCTGTCGCCGAGGGACATGCCGTTGAGCGAAGTGTTGTAGGCCGCGGCGTAGACGAAGGGCTTGAAGGTGGAACCGGTGGGGCGCTGGGCGATGGCGTGATTGAGTTGAGATACGCCGTAGTTGCGCCCGCCTACGAGCGCGAGAATCTGCCCGGTGTGCGGATTGATGGCGATGAGGGCGACCTGTGGGTAGGTGATGGGGCCGGACTCTTCCCCTTTGCGCTTATGCAGTTTATTGACGAGCTCGTCGACATTTCTCATGCCGGTCTCTACAGCTTCGGAGGCAGCACGTTGCAGATCGGGATCGAGCGAGGTGTAGATGCGGAGGTTCTGGTGAGAGAGGTCCTGATCGCCGATGCGCTTGACGAGCTGGTCGTGGACGAGGTCGACGAAGTAGGGGGCTTCGCTGGCGTCGATGTTAGGCGGCGCGAGACCGAGAGGCTCGGCTTTGGCGCGAGTGGCTTCGCTGGCGGTGAGAGCGCCCGTCTCCACCATCGAGTCGAGGACGACGTTGCGGCGGGCCATTGCGCGCTCGGGGTGGCGATAGGGGTTGCGGTAGCTGGGGTTTTGTAGAAGTCCGGCGAGCAGGGCGCACTGGGCGGTATCGAGCTGGCCAAGCGGCTTGCCGAAGAAGGCGCGGGCGGCCTCGCCGAAGCCGTTAATCTCGTAGCTGCCGATGTGGCCGAGGTTCATCTGGTTGGCGTACATCTCGAAGATCTGCTGCTTGTTGAAGCGGGCTTCGAGCTGGAAGGTGATCATGATCTCGCGCAGTTTGCGGGTAATCTTCTTCTCGGGCGAGAGGAAGAATCCGCGGGCGAGCTGCTGGGTAAGGGTCGAGCCGCCGCAGCTCATGTGGTGCGAGAGCAGGTCCTGGAAGCCGCACTTGATGGTGCGGAGGTAGTTGATGCCGCCGTGATTGAAGAAGTCGCGGTCTTCGATGGCGACGACGGCCTGCACCATGCGGGGCGGGATCTCCTGATAGGTTACGAGGCTGCGCTTGGTGCGGTTTTTGTCTTCGGAGAGGGCGGTGATGAGCTGCGGCTCGAGCTCGTAGCCGGTGAGGGCTGCTCCGTTTTCGGCGGTGATGCTTTGGACGGTGCCGCCGTCGGTGTTGATGGTGGCGCCATCGGTGTTGTGGTAGCTTTCGGAGCCGGGTTTGATGAAGATGTTGTCGCCGTTGAGCTGGAAGGTGCCGAGCTTCGGGTTGTTGTTATAGCCCGCCTGGCGCAGATCGGCTGCGATGGAGGCGGCAGTGAGCTTTTGTCCGGCGCGGATCTCGCGTGGGGCAGCGTAGATTTGAGAGACGCTGGAAAAGATGGGGCCGGCGTTGAGACGGTCGTCGACGACGTGCTGGTAGTGCACGTAGAAGTAGCTGAAGACGATCGCTCCGATGGCGACTACGGCGATTGCAGCGACAAAGAGGCCGCGCACGAGCGGCGAGTGGAGAAACGAGGGTTTGGCGGCTGTCCGTGTTGTGTTGGTGCCGTATTTGAGTTTGACTGGCATTGGAGACAGAGAATCAGGACCTGGCTTGCTGAGAACGTAGACGATCTTCGCCTGAGACGTTAGACGACTTTGATGCCAATAAGCGCGTCCGGGCTAGTTTAGCTGATGAATCAATCGGGAGAGATGTGCGGCAACCTCTCCCATGGGATGATCCTGATTTGTTAACTTCAAGCGGTCAACCAGTTCAACTTTACCTTCAGCTACTCCTCTTCCGATGTTGATTCGATAGGGGATGCCAACGAGGTCGGCGTCTTTGAACTTTACCCCGGCGCGCTCGTCGCGGTCGTCGAGAATCACATCGATGCCTGCGGCTTCGAGTTCGGCGGCGATCTTTTCTCCGGCGGCGAGGAGTGCTGCGTCGCCGATGTTGGTGATGGTGACGACGGCCTGGAAGGGCGCGATGGCGGGATTGAGCGCGAAGCTGTTGCCCTGGTTTGCGGCGGCAGAGGTCTCGATGGCGGCGGTGAGGATGCGCTCGATACCAATGCCGTAGCTGCCCATGATGGGCGTGATCTCTTTGCCCTCGCGGTTGAGGACGGTTGCGCCCATGGACTTCGAGTACTTGTAGCCAAGCTTGAAGATGTGGCCGACCTCGACGGCTTTGCCGATCTTGAGAGGCTTGCTGCTGGTTACATCAAGATCGCCTTCGTTGACGTTGCGGATGTCGGCGAGCCGCGTCCAGGTGAAGTCGCGTTCGGGCGTGATGTTGCGGTAGTGGTAGTCGAGTTTGTTGGCTCCGCCGACCATGTTTTTGCGGTTTTCGAGGCCGAGGTCGATGACGACGAACGCGGCGCGTGGATCGCCTTTATCCGCGGGAAGGACCTTGAGGCCGATGGGCCCGAGATAGCCTGCGGGGCCATTGAAGTAGAGCGCAAGCTCTTCGGCAACCATGGTGCGTAGCTCGGAGACATAAGCGACTGCCATCAGCTTCGTCTCGTTGACGAAGTGGTCGCCGCGCAGGAAGGCGATGACGGGGATCTCGACGTCCTTGCCGGTGCCATCCTTCTTCTTGCCCATGTAAGCGACGGTCTTGATGTCGCTTGAGGGATGGATGTTGAAGAACTCGGCTACGTCGGAGATAGCGGCTTTGCCGGGAGTGTAGACGAGCTCTGGCAGGCCGTCGCCCGTGGGCTCCATCTCGGTGACGGGGGAGAGTTGGGAGGTGGCCTTCTCGAGGTTGGCTGCATAACCGCTCTCGGCGGAGGAGACGATGAGGTCTTCGCCGGCTTCGGTGTAGACCATGAACTCCTGCGACTGCGAGCCGCCCATCGCGCCTGAGTCGGCTTCGACGGCGACGAACTCGAGGCCGCAACGCGTGAAGATGCGACGGTAGACCTCGTCATGCTTGTTGTAGGAGACGTCGAGGCCGGCCTCGTCCATGTCGAAGGAATAGGCGTCCTTCATGAGGAACTGGCGCACGCGAAGCAGACCGGATTTAGGGCGTGGCTCGTCGCGGAACTTCGTCTGAATCTGGTACCAGATCTGAGGGAGTTGCTTGTAGCTGCGGAGCTCGTTGCGGGCGATGGAGGTCATGACCTCTTCGTGGGTCATGGCGAGGCAGAGTTCGGCGCCCTTGCGGTCCTTCAGGCGGAACATGTTGTCGCCCATGACGGACCAGCGTCCGGACTCTTCCCAGACTTCCTTGGGGTTGAGCGCGGGAAGAAAGAACTCCTGGCCGATCGTGTCCATCTCCTGGCGGACGATGGCGATGATCTTGTTGATGGCGCGGTTGCCGAGAGGGAGGTAGCTGTAGATGCCGGCTCCAAGCTGGCGGATGTAGCCGGCGCGGAGGAGTAGCTTGTGGCTGGCGACTTCGGCGTCTGCGGGAGCTTCACGGAGGGTGGGGATAAAAAGTTGGGACCAGCGATGCATGCGTTCTGTAGGACCTTCCGGCTCTTCTGAGCGAGGGCTTTTTGCCTGTCCTTCTATTCTAACTTCCGTGGCGGAATTCGACCTGAACGGGCTACCAGATGTAGGTGGCGACAGCTCCGGCGGCGAGGGTCGTTGCGAAAGCTCGTCCGTGGGAGCGGACGCTGAAAGTCTGGGAAGCGGCACTGTTGTTGGCGACGAGGAGAACGGTCTTTCCGGTTGGCGTGCGGAAGGCGACGTTGGCAACTCCTTCGGGTTCGTTCGAGTCGATGCGGATGGAGCCGGGCCGGACGAACTTTGAAGCGTGCGCAAGCGTGTAGTAGGCGCGGTTGCGGGTGACGGTGTCACCGTTGATGGTGATTGCGCCCTGGCACATCGTGCAGCCGCCGTTATTGGTGTGGGGATTGTTATTGGGGTCGGCGGCGAGATTCCAGAGCAGGACATTGCGGCTCCAGTTGCGCGTGGCACCGATGATGATGCGTTGAACGGGTTCGGCGATGCGGGTGGTCGCGGTGCCTCCCTTTGCGTCGACGACCATCTGTTCGGTGAAGTAGAGATTTTTCTCGGGGAAGGCGTCGTGGACCTTCGTGAGGGCGTCGATGGTGCCAAGATAGAGGTGAAAGCCGGAGCCGTCTACGAACTTTGCGGTGGCGGGGTCTTCGAGGATGGCGATGGGATAGTTGGGGTGGTCGCAGTTGTGATCGAAGAGAACGATCTTGGTGGAGAGCCCGGCTTTTTGCAGGGCAGGACCGAAGTTATCGCGAATGAATGTTCCTTCTTCGCTGGCATCCATGACCATCGACGGAGTGTTCTTGGGATTTTCCGGCTCGTTCTGGATAGTGATGGTGTCGATGGGAATGCCTTCCTGCTTCATTCCCTCGAGATACTTCACAAGGTAGGCCGCATAAGCGGGATAGAACTGCGGTTGTAGCTTGCCAGCCTTGGGGTCGTCGTTGGTCTTCATCCATGAGGGCGCGGTCCACGGCGAAGCGAGGATTTTGATCTTCGGGTTGATCGCGAGGATCTGTTTGAGGATGGGAATGACATCGGCGCGGTCAGGAGCGAGGGAGAACTTTGCGAGCGTTGGGTCGGTCTCGCCTGCGGGCATGTCGTCGTAGGAGAAGACATGGTCGTTCAGGTCCGAGGAGCCGATGCTGACGCGGAGGTAGCTGACGCCGATGCTGGAGCCTTTGGTGGCGAAGAGCTCATGCAGAATAGCGGCGCGCGCCGATGGGGTCATTCGCATGAGGAGCTGCGCGCTTCCTCCGGTCAGGGCGTAGCCGAAGCCGTCGATGGTCTGAAATGTCTTCGTGTCGTCAACGTCGATGACGGGGTTGGAAGCGGCGGCTGTGGTGAAACGAGGCTTGAGCTTCTGTTGCGCGAAGAGGGATGTGCCGTCGGGAGTTGTAAGCCACTCGGTTGCGCTCTTCTGTGCCTGTAAGGTTTGCCCGGCGATGAAAACGGTGAGTGCGAGGAGACTGATGGGGAGATTGATCTTGAGGTGCATAACTTCAGGATTCCTGGGCTTAGGTGAGTTGCAGTGTCCACAGGTCGTGGAGATGCACGACACCTTCGACCTGACCTGTGGGCGCGATGACGATGAGCGAGGTAATCTTGCGCTCTTCCATCAGGGCGAGAGCTGATGCGGCAAGGGCGTTGGCCTCGATGGTGAGGGGTTTGGCGTTCATAATCTCCCCGGCCGTGTGTTCTAGGGCGTGGGAGCCATCGCGTTCGAGCAGGCGGCGGAGGTCGCCATCGGAGATCATGCCCGCGAGCCTGCTGTCTGCGGTGAGGACGGTCGTCATGCCGAGCTTCTTGCGCGACATCTCGTAGATGACCTGCGTCATGGGGGTGGATGGCGCAACCTGGGGCAGAGCGTCGCCGGAGTGCATCAGCTCGCGGACGCGCGCGAGGCGTTTGCCGATGCGGCCGCCGGGGTGCAGGTCGGCGAAGTCTTCGGCCTTCCATCCGCGGCGACGGCTTACTTCGAGGGCGAGGGCGTCGCCAAGGGCGAGCATGACCGTAGTAGATGCCGTGGGCGCGAGGTTGAGCGTGCAGGCTTCGGCAGAGACGCTGCTATCGAGAAAGATGTGGCTTGCCTGGGCGAGAGTCGAGTTCGGACAGCCGCCGATGGTGATGAGTATGGCCTTGAGGCGCTCGAGCGTGGGCAGAAGCCGCAGGAGCTCCTCGGTCTCGCCGCTGTAGGAGAGAGCGAGGACGAGGTTCTCAGGTGAGAGCATGCCGAGATCGCCGTGGATGGCTTCGGCGGCATGAAGAAAGTGCGCCTGGGTGCCGGTAGAGCGAAGCGTCGCCGCAATCTTACGGGCGATGATGCCGCTCTTGCCGATACCGGTGAGGATGATGCGGCTTTGTCTCTCCGCGGACTGAAGCAGGAGCTCGACCGCCTCGGTAAATGGTGCGAGCATGACGCCGTCGAGCCGGAGGGCAAGCTCATCCAGCGCGGCGGCTTCGATGCGCACGAACTCGGAGGGCCGTGGTGGGTCGGACGGTCTAAGTGTCTCTTTCGACATGCGGTGAACCACTGTCGATGCTAGCAGAGCTTTGGGCAGGGATCATCTGGGAGACGAGCTCGATGTATCGATCGGAGGGTTTTTGCGTCTAATCCAGATAGAATCAGTAGCGGAAGTACGCCGGAAGGATATTGAGCGTGAAGCGGAACGTATTGGTGTTTGGTGTGATGGTGGCAGGGATCGCGCTGCTCTTGTGGGCGGGATGGCATAACCTGCGCGAGCGCCGAAAGGCGATGCAGGAGGCTGAGGCGAGCCATGTGGTTTTAGCACCGGCCAAGCCTGGAGATGAAGCCAAACCTGGAGACGCGTCCGACCTCCCGGCAGCGGATGACCCAGGAATGCCGCACCTGCGCGGGAAGATCGCTCCAGGATTCACGCTGGCAACGCTGGACGGCAAGAAGGTTTCGCTGAGCGACTTCAAGGGCCGGCCTGTGCTGGTGAACTTCTGGGCCACCTGGTGCGCTCCGTGCAAGGTCGAGATGCCGTGGTTTGAGGAGTTTCAGAAGCAATATGCCGCGCAGGGATTCGAGATTCTTGGCCTGACGGACGATGTGGACGCCGGGAACGAGGCGATTGCCAAGGTTGTGAAGAAGTCCGGGGTGACCTATCCGATTCTGTTGACCGACGGAAAAGTGCAGAAGGCCTATGGCGGCCTGGACTACCTGCCGGTTTCGTTCTACGTCGACCGTAACGGAGTTGTAGTTGATGAGACCGCCGGTCTTGGCAGCAAAGATGAGATCGAGGCACATATCAAGAAGACGATCGCGTCCGGTGCGACGTCTGCGGCGGGTGGGCAGTGATCCGGCTGGGGATTGCGCTGGCAGGGATGTTGCTGGCTGCGCCGGTTCCGCAGGTTGGTGATCTGAGCGCGCCGCAGGTAAAGCCTAAGTCGTATGTGGTCTATTCGGCGGAGCAGCAGGTGGTGACTGCGGGGAAGCCGGGTGTGCTGGAGCTGCACTTCCGCGTGGTCGACGGCTTTCATGTGAACTCGCATACGCCGAAGTCCGAGCTGCTGATTCCTACACAGGTTGTGCTGCAGCCCGCGACGGGCGTGAAGGCGAACGCGTTGGAGTACCCGGCGGGGACTTCATATAGCTTCAGCTTCGATCCCTCGGAGAAGCTGGACGTTTATTCCGGCGCATTCACGGTGAAACTGCCGGTCGTGGCTGATGCGGGCACTCATACAATTGAGGGGACGCTGCGGTATCAGGCTTGCGACCATGCCGCGTGCTATCCGCCGAAGAGTCTTCCGGTTGCAGTGATGTTTACAGCGAAATAGCATCGCGCCGCTCCGCCCTGCGGCTTCGCGCTGTTAGTAGCTTCGGTACTCCTGTCTTCGATTGCGCTGCGGTGGTGGCATCATGAGAGAAGCAGTAGAGACAGGAGTGGGTGGATGGAAGAGTTTCGCAGACTGACGCGGCTGCCGGCGTATGTGTTCAACATTACGAGCGAGTTGAAGGCTGCGGCACGCAAGCGGGGCGAGGACATTGTGGACTTCGGGATGGGGAATCCCGATGGAGCGACGCCGAAACACATCGTCGATAAGCTGATTGAGGCGGCACAACGCACGACCACGCATCGGTATTCGCTGTCGAAGGGCGTTCCGCGCCTGCGTAAGGCAATCTGCAACTGGTACAAGACGCGATATGACGTGGACATCGACCCCGAGACGGAGGCGATTGTCACGATCGGTTCGAAAGAGGGCATCGCGCACCTTTGCCTTGCCGTTCTGGATGATGAGGACACCGTGGCGGTGCCGAATCCGAGTTACCCGATTCACATCTTCGGGCCGGTGATTGCCGGGTCGAAGGTGCAGAGCATCGCGCTCGACGGGACGGATGAAGCTTCGCTGATTGAAAAGCTGGAGCACGATCTGCCGCGCATGACTCCGCCGCCGAAGCTGCTGATTTTGAACTTTCCGGCGAATCCAACGACGCAGTGCGTGACGCTCTCGTTCTTCGAGCGCGTGATTGCGCTGTGCCGGGAACTCGGGATCTATCTGATTCACGATCTGGCGTATGCGGACCTGGTGTTCGACGGCTATCGAGCGCCCAGCGTGCTTGAGGTTCCGGGAGCGAAGGACGTTGCGGTTGAGTTTTTTACGCTCTCAAAGAGCTACAACATGCCGGGCTGGCGCGTGGGCTTCATGGTGGGGAACAGGAAGCTGGTGACGGCGCTTGGGCGTATCAAAAGCTACTTCGACTATGGGACGTTTACGCCGATTCAGGTGGCCGCAATCGCTGCTTTGGAAGGACCGCAGGAGTGTGTCCGCGAGATCGTCGAGAACTACAAGTGCCGCCGGGATGTGCTGGTGCCGGGGCTGAACAAGCTTGGCTGGCCGGTGGAGTTGCCGAAGGCGACGATGTTTGCCTGGGCGAAGATCCCGGAGCAGTATCGTGGGCTGGGGTCGGTGGAGTTTTCCAAGCGGCTATTGCTTGAGGCCAAGGTTGCGGTCAGCCCAGGAGTTGGGTTTGGCGATCATGGCGACGGTTATGTACGGTTCTCGCTGATCGAAAACGAGGAACGCACCCGGCAGGCTCTGCGCGGGATCAAGCAGATGTTTCGCAACGGGTAAATTTCTATTTTTTTGTATTGGCGAGCTTCTTCTGGGCGTCGAGGAAACGCCGCACCCGGTCGAGAGAGCGAGCTTTACCGAAGACGACCATGCTTTCGAGCAGCGGGGGCGACATGGTGCTGCCCGTGATGATCGCCCGAAGAAGCATGAAGTTTTCTTTGACGGACCAGGATTTTTCCTCGCCGAGTTTTTTCAGTGCCGGCTCAAGGGCTTCGTGGGTCCAGTCGGCTGCTTCGAGGACGGTGAGCTGGTCGGCAGCGAAGTTGAGGGTCTCCTCAAGGGTGCGCTTCTTCGGTAGGAAGACCTCTTGGGAAGGCATGACGTCGTCGCGGAAGAAGAAGATGGTAAGGTCGCCGAACTGGCCAAGCGTCTCGATGCGCGATTGGATAAGCGGTGCGATCTGGCTGAGATATGCGTCGCTGAGGATGTTGGTGCGCAGGGAAGCATAGAAGGCTTCGGGCGAGAGGGCACGCAGATATTCGCCGTTGAGCCATTTGAGCTTGGTGAGGTCGAAGACAGGGCCGCCGAGTCGGATATTTTTCACATCGAAGCGCTCGACCATCTCGGCGAGAGAGAATTTCTCGGCGACTGGGCCGGTGGATTCGGGCATGCCTCCTCCCATCAGGCCGAGGAAATTAATAACGGCCTCGGGGAGAAACCCGCTCTCGCGGTAGTAGACGAGGGAGACGGGATTTTTCCGCTTCGAGATTTTGGATTTATCCAGATTGCGCAGCAGCGGCATGTGCCAGAAGCGCGGCAGCTCCCAGCCGAAGGCCTTGTAGAGCAGCACATGCTTCGGTGTTGACGAGATCCACTCTTCCGCGCGGATAACGTCGGTGATGCCCATGAGGTGATCGTCGACGACGTTGGCGAGATGGTAGGTGGGGAAGCCGTCTGACTTCATCAAAACCTGGTCGTCGACGTTCGAGTGCTCGAAGGTGATCTCGCCGCGAAGCTCGTCGCGAAAGCTGGTAGAGGTAGTTTGATCGCCCGGATGCGGCGGCACCTTCATGCGGACGACGTAGGGACGGCCTTCGGCAAGGTAAGCGTCGACCTGCGACTGCGGGAGTTCGCGATGTGCCCCATCGTAGCGCGGCGGAAGTTTCGCGGCGACCTGGCGCTGCCGCAGAGCCTCCAGCTCTTCTGGCGTCTCGAAAGAACGGTAGGCCGTCCCATTTTTCAGCAGCAGGTCCACATACTCGCGATAAATATGTGTGCGCTCCGACTGGCGATAAGGGCCGTAGGGGCCACCGACGTCAGGGCCTTCGTCCCAAGTCAGTCCGAGCCAGTGGAGAGCGTCGAAGATCATCTGTTCCGAGGTCGCCACAAAGCGGGCGCGGTCCGTATCCTCGATGCGCAGGACGAATTTGCCGTTGCGCTGTTTTGCATAGATGTAGTTGATGAGGCCGATATAGGCGGTGCCTACGTGCGGGTCGCCGGTTGGCGATGGAGCGATGCGGACGCGTACGGGGGCTTCGGAGCTGGTGATGCTATTCGTCATAAAAGGCCAAACCTAAATGCTAGCAGAGGGGATTGTGGCTTCGGCAGGCACGGAACGCGCGCTGCGGACCGCGGCGGCAAGGGTGTCGAGCGCGGTTCGGGTCTCGTTCCAGTCGATGCAGGCATCGGTGATGCTCTGCCCGTAGACAAGCTCTTTGCCGGGGACGAACTTCTGTGCACCCGCGACGAGATTGCTCTCGAGCATCACACCGATGATGCGCTCATCGCCGTCCGCGATCTGTTCCGCGACGTTGCGGCACACAGCCGATTGCCGTGTGTGGTCCTTGTTGCTGTTGGCATGGCTACAGTCGATCATGACCTGCGGGCGGAGGCCGGCCTTCTCCATCTGTTCGCAGGTGGATTGAACGGAGGCAGCGTCGTAGTTGGTGGTATTGCGGCCACCCCGCAGGATGATGTGGCAGTCGCGATTTCCCTTAGTCACAAAGATCGCGGTCTGCCCATGCTTCGTGTGGCCGAGAAAGTTGTGCGACTGACCCGCCGACAGAATTGCTTCAATCGCAATCTGCACATTGCCGGACGTTCCGTTCTTGAAACCGACTGGGCAGGAGATGCCGGAGACAAGCTCGCGGTGCACCTGGCTCTCCGTGGTACGGGCGCCGATGGCTCCCCAGCTGACGAGCGACGAGATGTACTGCGGCGAGATCATGTCGAGGAACTCGGTGCCCGCAGGAACGCCCATGTTGCCCAGGTCGAGCAGCAGGTGTCGAGCCTTGCGAAGGCCGTCGTTAATCTGGAACGACTCGTTGAGGTATGGATCGTTGATGAGGCCCTTCCACCCGAGCGTGGTGCGGGGCTTCTCGAAGTAGACACGCATCACCAGGCACAATTCCTTCTCGTACTCGGGGATCGCTTCCTTCAGTAGCTCTGCGTACTCACGCGCGGCTTTGGTGTCGTGGATGGAGCAAGGGCCGACGACGACGAGCAAGCGACGGTCTTTGCCATGAAGAATATTGATGACCTCGTTGCGGGCTTTGTAGACGGTGGCCGAGGCTTCCTCGGTAATGGGCAGCTCTTCTTCGAGAAAAGCAGGCGGGAGGACGACTTTGGTCCAGGTTATGCGGAGATCATCTGTCGGATAGAACATGGTTTTCATGGTTGCGTGACGCCGGAAGCTGCAGCAGCGGCGCGCGCCTGGCAATTCCGTCTCTTTCTATCTTATAACCTGCGGTGCCATGTCATTGGCAGGGCCTGGGCGCACAGGTTTCGTAGCGGCTAGAATGAAGGAGCAGGGTCCTTTGGTCGACAGACCATCCCCAACAGAAAGGTTGTCAAGTGAAGGCATTGGTAAAGAGCCGCGAAGAGCGCGGTCTGTGGCTGGAAGACGTTCCCGAACCAGAGATGGGTATCAACGATGTAAAGATTCGCGTGCTGAAGACGGGAATCTGCGGCACGGATCTGCATATCTACGACTGGGACGCGTGGGCGCGGTCCACGATTCGCAAGGGCCTGACCATTGGCCATGAGTTCGTCGGAGAGGTCGTGGCCGTCGGCTCGAACGTGAACGACATTCCGATTGGGCAACTGGTGAGTGGCGAGGGACATGTCGTCTGTGGACGTTGCCGCAACTGTCTCGCGGGGCGGCGGCATCTTTGCGCCCATACGCTGGGAGTCGGCGTAAACCGCAACGGCGCCTTCGCGGAGTTCGTTGTGCTGCCGATGTCGAACATCTGGATTCACAGCCCCGGCGTTCCGCATGAGATTGCCGCGATCTTCGATCCTCTTGGCAATGCAGTGCATACCGCACTGGCTTTCCCTGTCCTTGGCGAAGACGTGTTGGTGACCGGAGCAGGGCCGATTGGGATTATGGCGGCTGCCGTGGCAAAGCATGCAGGCGCGCGCTACGTCGTTATCTCCGATCCAAACGAGTACCGTCGCAAACTGGCGGAGAAGGTTGGCGTAACGCTTGCGGTCGATCCCCGGGCGACGCCGCTGCAGGAGATTCAGAAGCAGCTCAGGATGCAGGAAGGGTTCGATGTGGGGCTGGAGATGTCAGGCAATCCTTCGGCATTTCGCGAGATGCTCTCGAACATGAGCCACGGGGCGAAGATCGCCATGCTCGGCATCCCGTCCGAAGATATTTCGATCAACTGGAACCAGGTGGTGTTCAACCAGCTGACGATCCGCGGAATCTACGGACGCGAGATGTATGAGACCTGGTACAAGATGACGGTGATGCTCGAGAGCGGGCTGGATATTTCGGGCGTCATCACTCACCGGCTGAATTGGCGCGATTATGAAGAAGGCTTTGCAGCGATGCGCTCGGGCAATTCGGGCAAGGTCATCCTGGACTGGCGGGACGTAGGCTAGGCGGTATCGACCTATAGTCGGGCATAAGGGAATGTTGAAAAGTCACCGTCTTGAAGGGACGCGGCTTCAGCCGCGCCGCAAGCTCGATCCATTTAATGCGGCTTCAGCCGCTGGGGTATGCTTTTGGTTTGTAGAACCACTTTTTCAGCTCCCTCTTCAGCCGCACTATAACCTCAATCTATCTATCCAAATCTATCCAAGGCAGCCTCAAAGGATACTAAAAAGAGTAGCCGTTTTGAAAGGGCGCGGCTTCAGCCGCGCCGTAAGCTCAACCTACTCAACGCGGCTTCAGCCGCTGAGGGAATATTTCAGGACAAGCAAGACTTTCCCAGCACCCTCTTTTAGCCTCTGAGATAATTTTTCGAACTGACCTGCTAAAAAAGTGTCATCCTGAGCGAAGGCTCTTGCGGTTTTATCGCAAGAGCCGCAGTCTAAGGACCTGCGGTTTGCTCGCCGCGCCAATACATCTTCCAGCCATCAGAACCAGTGCTGGTTGGTCACAATTGGAGGATTCATTTATGCAGCATCGCATTCTCGGTACAACCATGCCGGTGCTCGAGTTCGCTCTCGGCCCGAACGACGCTGTTATCTCTGAGGCAGGCGAGCTCTCATGGATGTCCGCGTCTGTTCAGATGACGACACATACCCAGCACGCAGGAGGCGGCGGATTTTTTGGAGCCCTCCAACGCGTCGCGGGCGGAGGCTCGCTGTTTATGACCGAGTATCGCGCGGTCGGCGCTCCTGGCGAAGTCGCCTTTGCCACTCGCGTGCCGGGGCACATCGTCCCGGTCGAGGTGAACGCCGGGAACGAGTACATGGTCCATCGGCATGGATTTCTCTGCGCCACCGCGGGCATCGAGCTCGGCTTCGGATTTCAGCAGTCGCTTGGTGCAGGAATCTTCGGCGGCAGCGGGTTTGTGCTGCAGAAGGTCAGCGGACAGGGAATCGCGTGGCTCGAGCTCTCGGGCGAGCTTGTCATAAAAGACCTCGCGCCAGGTGAGCTTCTCCGCGTTCATCCGGGGCATGTGGGCGCGTTTCAGGCCAGTGTCGGCTTCCAGATTCAGCGCGTGCCCGGAATCAAAAACCTGATCTTCGGCGGCGACGGAATCTTTCTTGCCGCGCTCACCGGTCCCGGCCGCGTGTGGCTGCAGACGCTGCCCATCTCGAAGCTCGCGCATCAGATTCAGGAGTACCTGCCGAAAGAGAGACAGGTGGGGCAGGCGGCTGAAGCAGGTGTCGTTGGCGGCATCGTCGGCTCGATCCTCAAAGGCATGTAAACGCCCGAAGAGCGGCCAATTATTCAGCGCGTTGCGCCTCGACCGGCCTATATCCTAGAAAGAATGGCTCCCTTTCTGAAGCTGGCTCATGTCAATGTGGCCCGTGGCGACAATGTTGTTCTGCACGACATCAATCTGACCGTCGATACCGGCGAGCACATCGCGATTCTCGGCCCGAACGGCTGCGGCAAATCCACCCTCATCAAGACCATCACCTGCGAGTGCTATCCCATCGTCCTGCCGGAGACCTCGGTCAGCATCTTCGGGCGCGAGCGCTGGGACCTGACCGAGTTGAAGAAACGGCTTGGGGTAGTCTCAGCCGAACTCCCCGGCAAGCCCACGTTAGAAACCACCGGCCGCGATGCCGTCATCACCGGCTTCTTTTCAAGCAGCACCCTCTGGCCGAACCTGACCGTTACCGGCGCGATGCGTGAGCGGGCCGAGGCAGTTCTCAAACAGGTGGATGCGGTAGATATCGCTGAGAAGCCGGTAGGACAGATGTCGGCAGGTCAGCAGCGCCGCATCATGATTGGCCGGGCGTTAGTCGGATCGGCGGGGATGTTGCTGTTGGATGAACCGTCGAATGCACTTGATCTCGCGGCTCAGGCGGAGCTGCGGATGTTAATGCGGAAACTGGCGCGAGAGGGAACCGGGATTCTGCTCATCACCCACCACATCGCCGACATACCGCCGGAGATAGATCGGATTCTCATGATGCAGGACGGAAGGATTGTCGCGGACGGGCCGAAAAGCGAGCTCCTGACCGCAGGGCGGCTGAGTAGCCTCTTCAAAACCCAGGTTCAGTTGTCGGAGCGGGATGGCTTCTTCCACGCCTGGTAAAAAATAAATATTGAAAAGGTGGCATGTTTTTCGTCGCCGGAAAACGTGGTGCAAAGAACCACGTTTTCACCACAAAAAACCATCCGGAACCATTAAAACACCACACATTTTCGCTGTGGAAATCGCAAAACCCCGCGAAAAACGCCCCTTCCACCACAAACAGAAAAATCTGTCAGCGCGAAGGCGGAATCGTCCCGATCTGCAGCTTGACGAGCTCGGGTTTGGGAATGAGGCTGGGGCCGAGGACGGCGATCTTGGGCAGCGGGCCGCGCACCATCGCGACTTCATCGCAGGCGTAGAGGCGCGGGCAGGTCTGGCAATCCTTGTAGATCTTGTCCGGCAAAGTGGTGCGGTCGACGACGCGGAAGCCGAAGTGAAAGAAAAAATCGGGGATGCGGGTGAAGAGGCAAACAGCCGTAACGCTTTGTTCTTCAGCCTCTTCCAGCAGCGCGCGGAGCAGCTTGCCACCCGCGCCCTGGCCTTTGGCTTCGGGCTTGACGACGATGGAGCGGACCTCGGCGAGATGTGGGCCGTAGAGGTGAAGTGCTCCGCAGCCAAGAAAGACGCCTGATTCAGACTCGGCTACAGCGAAGTCGCGAACATTCTCGCAGATCTCAGCGTAGCTGCGTCGAAGAAGAGTGCCGTCGCCGGAGAGAGAGTTGACGAGGTCGAAGATGTTGACGGCATCAGGGAGCTTCGCCTTGCGCACGACCGCTCCGCCTTCGCGCAGGCGCGTGGAGACGGTGGATTCACTTGCGGTCAAGACAGGCGATGTGGACAACGGTGCGGCTCCTTTCGTTATTGTGGCAGAACCTGAGAGGGCTGGTCCCAGATTTTTGTTGCGGAAAACGGTTCGCACCTGACGCGAAGATGGGCACCCAGTTTTATTGGGTCAGACGCGATTTCGCCTCTGTGAGGGCGGTCCTAACGCGACTGCGGGCAGTGCCCCCGATGACGTCGTGACAATCGAGCGTCGCTTCGAGGGTGATAGCTGCATAGAAGTCTTCGCCGAACTCGGGGCTGATGGTGCGTAGCTCATCTAGTGTTAGATGCTGGAGCTCGCGGTTCGTTTCGAGGCCGAGGCGCACGGCGTTGCCGATGTGCTCGTGAGCTTTGCGGAACGGGATTCCCTTGTCGGTGAGGTAGGTCGCGGCGGCCATGGCATTCAAGTAACCAGCGTGGGCTGCGGTCTTCATCCTGTCGAAGCGAAACCTCAGCGAGGCGGTGAAGGCGGGGAGGACACTGAGGATTCCAGCGATGGTGTCGGCTGCGTCGAAGACTGGCTCCTGGCCTTCCTGGAGGTCTTTGTTGTAGGCGAGGGGGAGGCCTTTAATGAGGGTGGCGAGGGTGGTTGCGTCTCCGAGGAGGCGGCCGGATTTTCCTCGAATGAGCTCGGTGAAGTCGGGGTTTTTCTTCTGCGGCATGGCAGAGGAGCCGGTCGAGAAGGCTTCGGGTAGGTCGAGAAATCCAAATTCGGCTGTGGAGTAGAGGGTGAGTTCTTCGGCGAAGCGGGAGATGTGGATGCCGAGGGTGGCGATTGCCTGGGTGAACTCCAGGGCGAAGTCGCGGTCGCTGGTTGCGTCCATGCTGTTGGGCGTGGGAGCGTCGAAGCCGAGGGCGCGGGCGGCGATGGTGCGGTCGAGGGCGAGGGTTGCGCCTGCGACTGCTCCGGAGCCCAGGGGGCAAAGGTTCATGCGCTTGCGTGCGTCGGTGAGGCGGCTGGCGTCGCGCTCGATCATGCTGACGTAGGCGAGGAGCCAGTGGGCTACGAGGACTGGCTCAGCTCGCTGGAGGTGGGTGTAGGAGGGCATGGTGGCTTCGCCTGCTGATTCGGCGAGTTCGATCAAGGCTTTGCGCCATGCGGCTAGACCTTCGAGTGTGTTGTCGATGGCTTCACGGACGAAGAGACGCATGTCTGTGGCGATCTGCTCGTTGCGGCTGCGGCCGGTGTGAAGCTTGAGGGCGAGATCGCCGATTTGTTTGGTGAGTTCGAGCTCGACGTAGTGGTGGACGTCTTCGGCCTGAGGGTTGGCGGCGACGATGGTTTCGCCCTGTTCGGCTTGCTTTTTGGCTACGGCTCGGAGGCCTTGTTCCATCAGAAGAAGTTCTTCGCTGGTAAGGATTCCGGCGGCTTCGATGGCTCGGGCGTGGGCTATGCTGGCTTCCACTTCGTAGGGAACCAGGCGCCAGTCGAAGGGGAAGGAGCGCTGCCAGGATTCGAAGGTGGCGTCGAGTGGTTCGCGGAAGCGGCCGGACCACATCTTGCTGCCGGATTGTTCGTGCTTTGAGTTCATTCTGTCCTAACGATCGATAGAGACGACTATTTGAAATCTTCTGCGTCTTCTTTTACGAATTGCTTATCCAGATTATGTTTAGTGAGAAAACTCATATACCGAAATGTGCGTTCTTCCCGATACGAATCTTCGAGAGTGGCATAGGTGTTAAATTTCTTCTGGAACTCCTCATCTTCACCTCTACAAACGCTCATTTCATAGATACGCTCAACAAGTTGTCCTGCGGTCACACCATATGAGATGTGCGGAAGAACCCTAAATTGTCCGTTCACTAATATCGCCGTCCCATTAGTGAATTTAGGGCTTAGTGTCTTGTCAAAAGGGTCATATGTCCACTTCTGGGCATCGGCGCGGCATTGAAAGTAGCCGAACTTCGGCTTATCTTGCGCAGCGCTCTGTTGAGAAAAACCATGCAAAGAGAGTGCAAGGAAGCAAAAGAGGAACAATATCTTTATGTTGCTCATCAAAACCTCCTAACTTTGTGGGAGCTTATTACCTCCACAGCTCATTTAATGCCACGGCTAAAACCATAACCTACTGCTCCTGCTTGTCTCCGCTGTTGAGTTGGGGCATCTCGTTGCCTTTGCTTAGCGTGATGAGGCCGCTTTGGGCGTAGGTGATTAGCTTGGCGCGGGTGTCGGTAATGTCGAGGTTGCGCATGGTGAGCTGGCCGATGCGGTCGCGGGGGGAGAAGGTGGATTCGCCCTTTTCCATGGTGAGGCGCTCGGGGTGGAAGGTTAGGTTGGGTGAGGCAGTGTTGAGGATGGAGTAGTCGTTGCCGCGGCGGAGTTCGATTGTAACCTCGCCGGTTACAGGTTTGGCGACCCAGCGCTGAGCGGCTTCGCGGAGCATGATGGCCTGGGGGTCGAACCAGCGTCCCTGGTAGAGGAGGCGGCCTAGCTTGCGGCCATTTTCGCGGTACTGCTCGATGGTGTCCTCGTTGTGGATGCCGGTGATGAGGCGCTCGTAGGCGATGAAGAGGAGAGCGAGGCCGGGGGACTCGTAGATGCCGCGGCTCTTGGCTTCGATGATGCGGTTTTCGATCTGGTCGCTCATGCCGAGGCCGTGGCGGCCACCGATGCTGTTGGCTTCGAGCATGAGGGCTACGGGGTCGGAGAGCTCTTTGCCGTTGAGGGCTGCGGGGAAGCCTTCTTCGAAGCGGATGGTGATCTCTTCGGGTTTGATGTCGACGTCGTCTCGCCAGAAGGCGGTGCCCATGATGGGGGCCACGATCTTCATGCTGGTGGTGAGGAGCTCGAGGTCCTTGGCTTCGTGGGTTGCGCCGAGGATGTTGGAGTCGGTGGAGTAGGCTTTCTCGGCGGACATCTTGTAGCCGAAGCCGGCCTTGGTCATGAAGGCGGACATCTCGGCGCGGCCGCCTAGCTCGTCGATGAAGGTGGGGTCGAGCCAGGGCTTGTAGACCTTGAGGTCGGGGTTGACGAGGAGGCCGTAGCGGTAGAAGCGCTCGATGTCGTTGCCTTTGAAGGTGGAGCCGTCGCCCCAGATGTTGACGTCGTCTTCCTTCATCGCGGTGACGAGCATGGTGCCGGTGACGGCTCGTCCGATGGGGGTGGTGTTGAAGTAGGTGACGCCGGCGGTGGTGATGTGGAAGGCTCCGGATTGGAGGGCGGCGATGCCTTCGCGAACGAGCGGACCACGGCAGTCGATGAGGCGGGCTTTTTCAGCGCCGTACTCGAGGGCTTTGCGGGGGATCTCGTCGTAGTCGGCTTCGTCGGGCTGGCCGAGGTTGGCGGTGTAGGCGTAGGGGAGTGCGCCCTTCTGCTTCATCCAGTGGAGCGCGGCGCTGGTGTCGAGGCCGCCGGAGAAGGCTATGCCTACTTTTTGGCCGAGGGGCAGGGTTTCTAGGATTACGGACATAAAGATCAGGACCTCAGTAGTTAGGCGATACTGTTTTGGATTGTCTCGTCAGAAGTCGCCTTAGGATCGAAGACGATGAATCGTGGCGTCCCGCAATCGGCCACCTTTGTTGCTACATAGCCTTTGCAGGTGTCGCAGAGTAGATTTGGCCAGTCGCCGCTGGGCCCGCAGCAGCCCATGAGTCGGCTTGTGTCTTTCGTGAGCGACATGTTAATGCTGGATTCCACGTTTGTGATGTACTCACCTACGTGAGTGTTGAAGTAAGAGCCGTCTTCCTGGCTGATGGTCCCTTCCGGAAGGTAAGGTACTTCGACTTCGTCAGTGCGAAGAGAGTAGTCGACTTGCTTAAGTTGCCTTGTCAAGGGGCTTGAACAAGCAAGACAGCGTATGTAGAGGAGTCTAGGCATAGTGGGTCAGCTGCGTTTGCGGGGTTGGATGCCCCGGTCGCGGGAGTTGGAGATGCGCTTCGCTCCTCCGAGGAGCATGAGCAGGATGGCCTTCTGGGCGTGCATGCGGTTTTCGGCTTGGTCGAAGACGATGGATTGCGGGCCGTCGAGGACAGCGTCGGTGACTTCGGCGTTGCGATGCGCGGGGAGGCAGTGCATGAAGACAGCGTCGGGCTGGGCGTGGGCCATCAGAGCCTCGTTGACCTGGTAGGGCTTGAAGATGGGGGCGCGCTTGGTGGCCTCGTGCTCGAAACCCATGCTGGTGCAGACGTCCGTGTAGACGGCGTCGGCTCCGGTGACGGCTTTGATGGGGTCGTGGAGAAGGGTGATGCTGCCTCCGGTCTGCTCGGCGATCTCGATGGCCTTGTGGATGATTTCGAGCTTGGGTCCGAAGCCTTTGGGACTCGCAACGCTGCAATGCGCGCCGAGCTGTGCGGCGGTGAGCATGAGGGAGTGACAGACGTTGTTGCCGTCGCCGACATAGGCGAAGTGGAGGCCCTGTGCGGAGCCGAAGCGCTCTTCAAGGGTGAAGAAGTCGGCGATGGCCTGGCAGGGGTGCTCGAGATCGGAGAGAGCGTTGATGACGGGGATGCGAGAGCAGGCGGCCATCTCGGTGATGGTGTCGTGGGAGTAGGTGCGGAGGACCATGAGGGACATCCAGCGCTCGACGTTGTGGGCCATATCGGGGAGGGACTCGCGCTCGCCGAGGGGGGACTGGGTCTGGTCGACGAAGACGGCGTTGCCGCCGAGGGTGTTGATGCCGGCCTCGAAGGTGAGGCGCGTGCGGAGGCTGGCCTTTTCGAAGAAGAGGACCATCTGACGGGCGTCGAGGGCGTGGCGGAAGTCTTCGGGATGGTTCTTGACGGCGTGGGCGAGCTCCATGAGGGCGGCCATCTCCTGCACCGTGAGGTCGGCGATGGAGCAGAGGTCGCGGCCGGTGAGGCGCTTGGAGGCTTCGGCGAAGGCGGTGTCGGACTGGATGCCGAGGGTGGGTTTGCCGTGGAGGTCTTCGGTGGAGTCAGTGGTTTTATTCATGATGACGGTCTTGCTACCCATGGGATTGGTCTCCTGCCGGTGCTGCGCCGGCCAATGCTGCCGTGAGAGTTGCGTCGAGCGCTTGGATGACGGTGTCGACGTGAGTGCGCTCGAGGATGAAGGGTGGGAGGAAGCGCAGGACCGTTTCGCTGGTGCGATTGATGATGATGCGCTGAGCCAGGAGCTCTGCGGTGATTTGCTTGGCGAGGTCTGCGGAGTGGAGTTCAACGCCGAGCATGAGCCCGGTGCCGCGTACGTCGACGATGGCGTCGTGGCGGGCGGCCAACTTGGTGAGTTGATCGTGGAAGTAGGAGCCGATGGTCTGGATGTGGGTGAGGAGATTCTCGTTTTTGATGGTGTCGATGACGGCGATGGCTACCGCGCAGGCGAGTGGGCCTCCGCCGAAGGTGGTGCCGTGCATGCCGGGAGTGATGGCTTCGGCGGCGGCGTTGGTGCAGAGCATCGCGCCCATGGGAATGCCGTTGGCAATGGGTTTGGCGAGGGTCGTGATGTCGGGAAGGATGTTGTAGTGCTGGTAGGCGAACCACTTTCCGGTGCGGCCAAGGCCGGACTGGATCTCGTCGGCGAGGAGGAGGGCACCGGTTGAGTTGCAGAGTTCGCGAGCGGTGGCGAAGAACTCCTGCGAGATGGGGTGAATGCCGCCTTCGCCCTGGATGGGTTCGATGCAGATGCCGCAGACTTCGGTGGAGAATTTGGCGCGGAGGTCGACTACGTCGTTGAAGCGCACGAACTCGACGCCGGGCATGACGGGCATGAAGGGCTCGCGGTATTTGTCTTTTGCGGTGGTCGCGACGGAGCCCATGGTGCGGCCGTGGAAGCTGTGGTCGAGGGCGAGGAACTTGGTGCCGATGGTACGGCCTTTGGCGCGAAGCTTGCCGGCGTGGGCGCGGGCCAATTTGAGGGCAGCCTCCCAGGCTTCGGTGCCGCTATTCGAGAAGAAGACGCGATCGAGACCGCTGATCTCGGTGAGGCGTTGCGCGAGGGGAGCGGTGTGCTCGTGGAAGAAGAGGTTAGAGGTGTGGATGAGCTTGCGGCTCTGGTCGACGATGGCGCGCTCGACGACGGGGTGGGCGTAGCCGAGGGCGTTGACGCCGATGCCGCTGAGTAGGTCGAGGTAGTTATGGCCGTTTTCGTCGCGCAGGTGGACGCCCTGGCCGCTGACGAAGAGGACGGGGTTGCGCTCGTAGGTATTGATGAGAAGATTTTTCTCTGCTGTCTGGGTGGATGCTAAGTTCATGCGACCATGACCTCCGTTCCGTCGTTGACCCGGGTGGAGACGAGGTCGGGCAAGAGCCAGGCCGCCTCTGCGGGGAGAATGCGTACACGTTTGACGCCGTGGGTGAGGGCCTCGCGGCAGGCATTGAGTTTGGGGAGCATGCCTCCGGAGACGACATTGGCTTTTTCCATGGCGGGAATCTGTCCAAGGGTGAGCCAACGCATGACGTTGCCGTCGGCGCCTTTGACTCCGGGGACGTCGGTGAGGAAGACGAGGGTGTCGGCCTTGGTGGAGATGGCGCAGGCGGCGGCCATCTCGTCGGCGTTGATGTTGTAGTACTCGCCGTCGAAGCCAAGGGCGATGGAAGAGATAACGGGAACGGCTCCCATGGTCCAGATGGCTTCGAGCCAGCGTGGGTCTGCGGCGGCGATCTCGCCTACGAAGCCGAGGTCCGGGTTGGTCTTCTTCTTGCGGGCACGGAAGACGTGGCCATCGCCTCCGGAGAGCCCGACGGCCTGTTGGCCATGGCCGCCGATTGCGGCGACGAGGGATTTGTTGACGCGTCCGGCAAGGACCATGATGGCGGCGTCGCGGGTTTCGGCGTCGGTGATGCGGAGACCGGAGACGAACTCGCTCTTTTTGCCCATCTGGGCGAGGGTGCGGGTGAGCTGCACACCGCCACCGTGGACGACTGCGACCTGGTTCCCGTCGGCGACGAGATCGGCGATGGCTTTTCCTGCAGCGTGAAGGATCTTGGGATCCTCAAGGGCGACTCCGCCAAGTTTGACGACAAATCTCACAGCAAACCCTCCTCTTCGTTCCATCCGCACATAAGGTTCATGTTCTGTACGGCCTGACCTGCTGCTCCCTTGAGAAGATTGTCGAGGCAGGAGACGACGAGAAGCCGTTTGCCATCGGGTGCGAGGGCGAAACCGAGGTCGCAGTAGTTGGTGCGGACGATATGTTGAATCTCCGGCAGATGCGGAGCGTGGTGGAGCCGGACTAATGGGCTGTTGGCGTAGAAGGACTCGAAGATGCCGGCGATGGATGCTGCGTCGGTCTTCTGTTTGAGCCGGAGATAGATGGACGACAGAATGCCGCGTGGAATGGGGAGCAGATGCGGGGTGAACTGGATTTGATCGCTGGTGAGATGAAGCTGCTCAAGCATCTCGCCGGTGTGCCGGTGGCCGAAGACCGCGTAGGCTGATAGGTTGTCGGCGGCGTGCATGAAGTGGGTGTTGGCGGTAGGGGCTTTTCCGGCTCCGCTGACGCCGGATTTGGCGTCGCAGATAATGCCGTGGTCAACGTCGACTACGCCCGCCTGGATGAGCGGGGCGAGTGCGAGGTTGATCGATGTGGCATAGCAGCCTGGGTTGGCGACGAGGCGTGCGTTGCGAATCTGTTCGCGGTGAAGCTCGGGGCAGCCGTAGATGGCTTCGGTCTGGAGGGCCGCGGCGTGGGTGGGGTCGGCGTCGTGGAGCTTGTAGACGGCGCGGTTGGCGTCGTGCCGGAGGCGCCAGGCTCCGCTGAGGTCGATGACTTTGATGTCGTGAGCTAGGGCGGTGGGAACCCACTCGCGAGACTGCTCATGCGGGGTGGCAAGGAATAGAATTTCGATACCGGCGCTGGCGGCGCGCTCCCAGCTGAAGGGAAGGATCTGATGGACGTTCCGGTGGCCCGCGATGGCGAGTTGTGGGTGGAGGTCTTCGAGGAAGGTGATGGTTCCAGACTTTGCTTCTTCGGGACGGCCGAAGAAGGTTGGGGTGGTGGAGGCAAATTTTGGATGATGGAGAAGAATGCGCGCGAGCTCACCACCAGCGTAGCCGCCTACGCCTACGATGGCGGTGCGGGGCGCAGCCTTGGGGGCAAGGGAAGCGGTTTGTTCTGCCGGGATGGTTGCTGTGTTAGCCAAGATAGCCTTCCAATCGGTTTTTTAGCGTGGTTGCCTGTTTTTCGTCGGGGCAGATGATGAGGACGTTGTCGTCACCGGCGATGGTGCCGATGACTTCGGGCCAGTCTTCGTAGTCAATGCCGGCGGCAATGGGTTGGGCGCTTCCAGTGGTGGTGACGAGGACGAGGAGATTCATGGCCTGACGGACTTCCAGGCCGAAGCTCTGGAGTAGCTCGCTGATTCCTGGGAGGGCATCGGCGCCGGAGTCTCCGTTTGAGGGTAGGGAGTACCCCGCGGGGCCTTTATTGAGACGGAGCTCATGGATGTCGCGGGAGAGTGTGGCCTGGGTGACGTGAAAGCCGCGCCCTGCGAGCTTTTTGCGCAGCTCATCCTGGCTGGTGACGGAGGTCTTGACCAGCAGCTCCTGAATGACGGCATGACGTTGTTGTTTCACTGGGTCTGTTGTACCTGTCTTTTGCCGATTCGTCTTCAATGGTGATTGAAACGGCGGGGCAATTCGTTATGTATAAATATACATTATTCGTGTATATTTATACAATCCCTTCAGGCCGGGTCTCAAATGAAGGATAGAACAACTTTGAAGGAAGGGTGTCGCCAGTCAGGTATTTTGCGCTTGGGGCGACGTATAGTGAAGCATGGAACGGTTACTGGCGTCTTCTCATTCCCGCGCGTTTGCTGGCGATTCTGCATTGGCGGGAGCTGCGTCGTCGTTACTCGCGGCGCCTTCTTTAATTGACGAGCGCTTCGACCATGACTCATGTGGCGTTGGGTTTGTCGCGTCGGTAGATGCCGTATCCTCGCATGACATTTTGCAGAAGGCACTGATAGCGCTGAGCAGGCTGGCGCACCGTGGGGCTACTGCTGCGGACGGCAAGACGAGCGACGGCGTGGGTGTGATGACGGCGATCCCGCGCGAACTACTGGTGCGTGCCGCAAATCTTTCGATTGATGGAACGCAGTTGCTGGGCGTGGGCATGGTGATGGTGCCGGTGGGGGAGACGCGCGCGGAGGCTCTGCTGGAGCGGTGTCTGGAGTCGCAGGACCTGGTGGTACTGGGGTGGCGTGATGTGCCGGTACGGACGGAGTGGTTGGGCGAGATGGCACTGGGTACGATGCCGCGGATCCGGCAGGTATTGGTCGTGGATGGAGCGGTAGCCGAGCCGGGGACGATGGAACGGCGTCTGTATCTGGCGCGGAAGCAGTTTGAGCGGGCGCATGTACAGGGAGATGTGACTGGGTATATCTGTTCGCTGTCCTCGCAGACGATTGTTTATAAGGCAATGTGCACGGGTGAGTTGCTGCATAACTTTTATCCGGACCTTGCCGCGGAGGATTACGTCACGCCGTTTTGCGGTATTTCATCAGCGGTAATGCGACGAATACCTCGCCGACGTGGCATCGTGCGCAGCCGGGGACGGAAGCTGGGGCATAACGGTGAGATCAATACAGTATGGGGGAACCGGGCGCGGATGACGGCACGGGATTCCACGCTGCCGGTGGAGTGCAAGCCAGTGTTGACGGTTTGGAGGGACGGACTCGACAAGCCCTGGATGAGGCAGGTGGAGCTGCTGTCGCAGAATGGACGGACGCTGGCGGAGGCGATTCGTATGTTGCTGCCCCGGCGCACGATGGGCGGCGGAAGTCTTCGTTTCTGCAGTACAACACGGACTGTGCAGAGCCGTGGGATGGCCTGCGGCGATTGCGTTCAGCGATGGTAATGTGGTGGGCGCGGCTCTGGACCGGAATGGCCTGCGGCCTTGTCGATTTGCGATTACACAGGATGGGTTGATGGTTGCTGGGTCAGAGGCGGGGCTGGTGGATCTCGATCCGGATGAGGTGACACACAGCGGACGATTGGGGCCGGGACAGATGTTGGTGGTCGATCTGACGCGGCACAAGGTTTATGAGGATGAGGCCCCTGCTGGAGCTGTTCGATGCGGGGACGGCCTATGACGGGTTTTCGAGAGGACGCGCCACTGGGTGCTGTGGATGCGCCGGAGATGGATGGGACGGCATTGATTGCGGCGCAGAGGGGATTTGGGTATACACGCGAAGACGTGAAGATGATTCTGCAGCCGATGGCTGTGGAGGGCAAGGACGCTGTGTGGTCGATGGGGGACGATACGCCGCTGGCGTTTCTGGCGCGGTCGCCGAGGCCGGTGTATGCGTATTTTTCGGCAGCGGTTTGCGCAGGTGACGAATCCGCCGATTGATTCGCTGCGCGAGTCGATGTGGTGTCTCTGCATACGCGGTTGGGGCCTGGCCTCATCTGCTGGATAATAATGCACCGCTGCCGGGGCTTTCTCTGAAGTCGCCGTTTTTTGTTCACTGGGGCAGGTGGAGGCGCTGCGTTGTGGCGAATATCCGCATAGCGCGGAGTTGAATCTCGCGGAGCTAGCGGCGGTATTTTGCGAAGGAGAAGACGCTGGCGCAGGGGTTGGATGAGTTGTGCATGCAGGCGATCAAGCTGGTGCGGAACGGCGCGCGAATTTTGTTGCTGACGGATCGTACTGCGAGCGCGGAGATGTTGCCGGTGCCGATGGCGATGGCGACGGGCGCGGTGCATCAGGCACTGGTGGATGCGGGGTTGCGCACGCTGGCTGGTCTGGCGGTGGAGGCGGGAGATTGCCGCGATATTCATCATGTTGCCGTGTTGATTGGGTATGGCGCGGGAGCAGTGTGTCCTTGGCTTGCGCTGGAGACAGGAAGGAGTCTTGCGCCTGAGGGCGTAGACGCGGCGGATGCTGAGATAGAAGATGCTTAAGGCCCTGGATGGCGGCCCTGGCGAAGGTGATGTCGAAGATGGGAATCTCGGTGGTAGACAGCTATCGAGGGGCGCATCTGTTCGACATTCTGGGGCTGCATTCGAGTGTGGTGGCGCGCTGTTTTGTAATACTCCTGCGCCACTCTCGGGGATTGGATTTGCGGAGCTGGAGCGGCATCTGCGGCAGACATGGGTCGCAAGTGGGGCTTCGGCTTCGAATGAGTTAGCTGGATTATGGGTGGGTGCGGTTTCCGGAAGGCGGATGTTTCGGGAGCTCATGCGTGGCAGCCGCCTACGGTGAAAGCGCTGCAGTCGGTGGTGGGAGTGCGAGGAATGTGCCGCAGCCTGCAGATCCTGCGGAGGCGTTTGCGATCTTTACGAAGGATGTGATTGCGCGTGATCCTGCGGTGTTGCGGGATCTGCTGGAGATTCGTCCGGCCGGTGCGGAGCTGGCGTTGAGTGAGGTGGAGCCCCAGGCTGATTTGTACAAGCGGTTTGTGGCTAGCGCGATGTCGCTGGGCTCGTTGAGCCCGGAGGCTCACCAGACGATTACGGCGGCGATGAATATGCTGGGTGGGCGTTCGAATACTGGGGAGGGTGGGGAGGATCCTGCGGCTTATCGTGTGCCGGCGGCGGATGTTGCTCCGTCGAGCGGTGATGGCGGGGGTGCGGATACTGGCTCATGCGGGCGGAGGGACTGCGGTGGCGGAGATGCCGGTGGAGGCTCCAGCGGTGCATGTGTCGCTGAATAACAAGATTAAGCAGGTGGCTTCGGGCAGGTTCGGCGTGACGGCGGAGTATCTGTCGCATGCGGAGGAGATTGAGATTAAGGTGGCACAGGGAGCGAAGCCGGGTGAGGGCGGGCAGCTTCCGGGGCACAAGGTGAGCGGGCTGATTGCGCGGTTGCGGCATGCGCAGCCGGGAGTGTCGCTGATCTCGCCGCCGCCGCATCACGATATTTACTCGATTGAGGATTTGGCGCAGTTGATTTATGACTTGAAGCGAGTGAATCCGCGGGCTGCTGTGGGCGTGAAGCTGGTGTCTGGTTGTGGTGTGGGAACTGTGGCGGCCGGTGTGGCGAAGGCTTATGCGGATTATGTCGTCATTGCTGGGAATACTGGCGGGACGGGGGCGGCGGCACTTTCGAGCATCAAGTATGCGGGAAATCCGTGGGAGCTGGGGCTGGCGGAGGCTCAGCAGGTGCTGATGCAGAGCGGGATGCGTGGGCGGGTTCGGTTGCGGACGGATGGGGGGGCTGGCTACGGCTCGGGATATTTTGATTGCTGCGTTGCTAGGTGCGGATGAATACGCGTTTGGGACTGCAGTGCTGGTGACGCTGGGTTGCGATATGGCTCGACAGTGTCATTTGAATACCTGTCCTACGGGGATTGCTACGCAGAAGCCGGAGCTGCGGGCGAAGTTCCGCGGGAAGCCGGAGCATGTGGTGCGATTCTTTGAGCAGCTGGCGGGGGATCTGCGGCATCTGCTGGCGCGGTATGGGCTGCCTTCGATTGAGGCGGCGGTGGGGCGGTCGGATTTGCTGGAGCAGGTGAAGTTCGATGGGAATCTGGACCTGCAGCCGATGCTGGCGAAGGTTGCGGATGGGCCAGTGCGGTGGATGGGCAAGCGGAACAAGCAGCCGCTGCCTGCGGCTCCGCTGGATGAGGCATGGGTTGCCCCGGCGATGGCAGCGGTTGAGGCGGGGTTGCCGTTTGTGATGGAGTCGGCGATTGCGAATAAGGATCGGGCTGTGGGTGCTCGGCTAGCGGGTGAATTGGCAGTGCGGCGTGCCCAGGGAGACTTGCATGCGGATGTGACTTTCAAGCTGAAGGGCACGGCGGGGCAGTCGCTGGGCGCGTTTACCGTGGAGGGCATGAAGCTTGAGCTTGAGGGGCAGGCGAATGATTTTGTGGGGAAGGGGCTTTCGGGTGGCGAGATTGTGATCCGGGCGCGTGGGCTGGCTGCGAAGGACAGCGGGCATCATGTGATTCTCGGTAATGTGGCGCTGTATGGCGCTACCGCCGGAAGTTTGTTTGCTTCCGGGCGGGCGGGCGAGCGGTTTGCGGTGCGGAACTCGGGTGCTGTGGCTGTGGTTGAGGGGGTGGGGGATCATGGGTGCGAGTACATGACCGGAGGGATGGTTGCTGTGCTTGGGCGCGTGGGGATGAACTTTGGCGCTGGTATGACGGGCGGACTGGCGTGGGTCTATGACGCGGATGGCTCGTTTGTGAGAGAGGGGCGGTATCATCCTGAGTTTTTGATCGCTGAGGCATTTAGTGGAGTCGATGCTGAGGCACAGGAGAGCTTGCGTGGATTGATTGAGCAGCATGCGGAGCGGTCGGGAAGTGGGCTGGCCAGGGCTATGCTGGCGGATTGGGCTGGGAGTGCGGGGGCTTTTGTGCGGCTTACTCCGAAGCCTCAGGTGTAGGTCTTAGGTATACCCCCCCATCCCCCTCAAAAGTGTGCAAAGTATTCCAAAGAGAGACTTTAAGTCCGGACTTGATGGTGGACTTAGAGAGCGAGTGCCTTTGGTCTCGCTTTTTTGAGGCCGCGTAAAGTCAAGTTCGGGGTTTCGAGATGGGAAGGGTGGCGGTTGGCGCCTGTGCGCTCGTGCTCTGTCCTGAGTGGGAGAGGTGCAATCGATTTTTGGGTTCTCCACGCGCGGCCTTGTATAAAGATGCATTTGGGGGTGAATGAGAATTCATTCTTGGCAAAGGCCTCTTGATTCATTAGAGTGGCGGCACTGGAGTTTTCCGGGTGAGGCATGGACTGAAGCGACGAGTGAAGACAATGGAGCCGGTGGTTTCGACGAAGACAGCACCGCCGGCGATGGGGCCGGGAAGCGACAAGTACCAGCGGATACTGGACGCAGCGGTGGAGGTGATCGCGGAGCGGGGATATTTCAGCTCGCCGGTGAGCGCGATTGCCAAACGGGCCGGGGGTAGCGGATGGGACGATCTATCTCTATTTCAAGAGCAAGGACGATGTGCTGCGGACTGCGATCGATGAGACGTTCAACAAGTTTCATCGGCAGGTGGAAGAAGAGTTCAAGACGCTGAAGGGGCCGCGGGAGCAACTGGAGTACATTGCGCAGGTGCACCTGGAGAGCCATGCGGTGAATCGCAGTATGGCGATCCTGATGCAGACTGAGGTGCGGCAGAGTGCGAAGTTTATCGCTGAGTTTTCGCACCATCACCTGGTGAAGTACATCCAGGTGGTTCGCGAGGTGGTGCGGCGGGGGGCAGCAGGAGGGGATCTTCCGGCAGGATGTGTCGGATGGCGTGGTGGCGCATTGCATGTTTGGGGCGATCGATGAGTTGCTGAGCTCTGCGGTGTTTACCGGGCGTGTCTATGATTCGAAGGCTACGGCGGCGCAGGTGATGGATGTGCTGTTGAATGGGGTGAATGCCGGAGGGCAGGGGTAGAAAGCGGCTTTGGCGAGGATAAAGTTTTGGGTAGAGAAGCGGGTTTCTCCACTACACCGTTCGCAAGAAGCGCGAACGGCTCCGGTCGAAATGACGGCCTCTTCATTACAGCCTCTTGATAACAGCCTTTTGATGAAAGTCTCTTCACGACACGTCTTCTGGATGAGTTTTGGTGACAGGATTGAAGGAGTCGACCGAGCATGTTGATGATTCGTCCGGCGGAAGAGAGGGATTCCGGGCCCATCTGGTCGATTCTGGAGCCGGTGATTCGGGCGGGGGAGACGTATACGCTGCCCAGAGACCTCAGCAGAGAGGACGCGATTGCATATTGGTTTTCTGATGGGCACGAGGTCTTTATTGCGGAGGAGGAAGGCACGGTCCTGGGCACGTATTATCTGCGGGCGAACCAGAGGGGCGGCGGGTCACATGTGGCCAATTGCGGGTATATGACCAGCCAGGCGGCGATGGGGCGTGGCGTCGCGCGGATGATGTGTGAAGACTCGCTGGGACGTGCGCGAAGCCGGGGATTTCGAGCGATGCAGTTTAATTTTGTTGTGCGGAGCAATGAGCGGGCGGTTCGGCTTTGGGAGAGTTTCGGTTTTGCGGTTGTGGGAACTCTGCCGCGAGCGTTTTTGCATCCGGATCTGGGGTATGTCGATGCTTATGTGATGTATCGGGAGTTGGTGGAGTGATTTTTCCCGGTCCGTGCGAATTGACGATAGTTACTGCAATAATGCCTCTGGCAGCGAATTCGATGTGGAGACGTGCATGTTTGATTTGAAGACGGTGAATGATGTTTTGGGGAAGGTAACGGGTCGCGGCGATTCTGTGGTGATGCTTTGGCAGGATGCGGATGGCGGGTGGAAGCCGATTTCGTCGAATGAACTGTACGGGAGGGTGCGGGCGCTGGCGGATGTGTTGCGTGGGTGGGGAGTGGGAAAGGGCGATCGCGTGGCGCTGCTGAGCGAGAACCGCTGGGAGTGGGCGGTGACGGACTTTGCGGTGCTGGCGGTTGGCGGTGTGGATGTGCCGCTGTATCCGACGCTGACGCCGGAGCAGATTGGGTATATGTTGCGGGATTCGGGGGCGAAGGTGGCGGTGATGTCTTCGCAGGCCCAGTACGACAAGGTGATTGCCGCGGGGGAGTTGCCGGATCTGGAGCATGTGGTGGTGATGGATGCGGGGGAGTTGAGCGGGGCAGAGAGTTTTGGCGCATTGATTGAGGGAGCCAAGGCGAAGCAGGGCCGGGATGCGGCGTTCGATGCGCTGGTGAAGGAGGCGAAGCCTGGGGATCTGGCGACGATTATCTATACGTCAGGGACGACGGGTGAGCCGAAGGGAGTAATGCTGACGCATGGGAATCTCGCCAGCAATATCAATTACTCGACCGGGCCGATGGGTTTTGGGGAACGGGATAGCTGCATCTCGTTTCTGCCGCTGTCGCATGTGACGGCGCGGCATCTGGATTACGCGATGATGTGCCATGGGGCCAAGCTGGCGTATTGTCCGAAGTTCGACAACCTAGCGGTGGCGATGAAGGGAGTGAAGCCGACGGTCTTTGTTGCGGTGCCTCGGGTTTACGAGAAGATTCGGCAGGCGGTGGAGGGGAAGTCGGCGTCGTCGCCGGTGAAGCTGAAGATTCTGCATTGGGCGTTGGGGGTTGGGGGAGAAGCATCGCGGCGAGGTGTTGGAGGGGAAGACGCCGGGCGGTGTGAGCTGGAAGCTGGCGAACAAGCTGGTGTACGGCAAGATTCGCGAGGCTTTTGGTGGATGCGTGGAGGTGTTTATCTCCGGCGGCGCTCCGCTGGGGATGGACACGGCGGGGGTGGTTTGCGGATGTGGGGATTCGGATCTTCGAGGGGTATGGGTTGACGGAGACGTCGCCGGTGATTGCGCTGAACTTTCCGAACGCGCACCGGATTGGAACGGTCGGACAGGCGCTTGAGAATGTTGAGTGCCGGTTTGCCGAGGATGGGGAACTCGAGGTGAAGGGGCCTTCGATCTTTGAGGGCTACTGGATGAAGGATAAGGATACGGCGGAGGCGTTTACCCCGGATGGGTGGTTCAAGACGGGGGATATCGGGAATATCGATAAGGACGGATTTATTTCGATTACGGATAGGAAGAAGGAGTTGCTGAAGACGAGCGGAGGGAAGTTTATCGCTCCGCAGCCGATTGAGAATAAGTTGAAGGCGAATGTGCTGGTCGGCAATGCGGCGCTGGTGGGAGATAAACACAAGTTTGCCTGCGTGCTGATCTCGCCGAACTTTGTCGCGCTGGAGGGGTGGGCGAAGGGGCAGGGGATTGCGGCGAGTGATCATGCTGCTTTGGTGAAGGACTCCAAAGTGGTGAAGGCTTACCAGGAGATCGTCGACAAGGTGAATATGGGGCTGGCGAACTTCGAGAGTATGAAGCGGGTGAGCGTGGTTCCGGAGGAGTGGAGCGTGGAGGATGGGACGCTGACGCCGAGCATGAAGCTGAAGCGGAGGGTGGTGGAGCAGCGGTATGCGAAGGAGATCGAGGAGTTTTACGTGGATGAGGCTACAGCGACGAGATAAGACAAGCCTATTGCCCGACCTGGGCCTTTGATGGTTTCTCGGAGGATTTCCTGCGTTGCGTCCTGCAGCTTGCGAGCGGGTGACGCTTATTGGAGTTGGGGGGTGGTTATGAAGCAATTGCTGCGGACGATGTTTGTATTGATGCTGGCTTGCGGAATGGCTGCGGCGCAGGTAGGGCCGCCGGTGTGTGCGGTGTCTGCGGGGGCTACTTCGCGAGTGGCGGCAAGGCCTTCGGTGGCGTCGGTTGTGACTACGGCGGAGGCGGGTGCGGCTGATCCATCGGTGCTGGTGGCGGCTGAGCCGATGGAGAACTTTGGCGTAGTGCGGTATCGGCTGGAGGACTATGCCGATTGCGTGGGCGGAGGCGGGTGCTACTGGGCGGATCTGGATGCGCAGGCGCGCCGGGCAGAGTTTGTACTGGACAAGACGATTGCAGCGCGGAAGACGGGCGAGAAGCTGGCGCTGGTGCTGGATATCGATGAGACTTCGCTGTCGAACTACTGCGAGATGAAGCGGGAGGACTATGGGTTTCTGGCGGCGATGTTCAATGCGTGGGAGGTGTCGCCTTCGGCCGATATTGCGGTGCCGGGGACACTGCGATTGTTCAACAAGGCGCGGGCTGCGGGGATGGCAGTCTTCTTTATTACGGGGAGGGCAGATGGGCAGAGAGAGGCTACGGCGCGGAATCTGAAGTCGGCGGGCTTTGAGGGGTGGAAGGGGCTGAGCCTGCGGGTGGGAGCGCAGAAGACGATGTCGACGGTGGAGTATAAGAGTGAGGAGCGCAGGAAGATTCTGGATGCAGGGTACCGGATAGTGATGAACGTGGGGGACCAGTGGAGCGATCTGAACGGCGAACCGCGGGGGGAGATCAGCGTGAAGCTGCCGAATCCGTTCTATTACATACCCTGAGGCCTGTGCGATGGCGGATAGAACCGCGGTTGTAGGATCGAGAGATATGACAATGTTGCGGCGGGCCAGGAAAGAGGGGCGGAAGTATTTAAATCCGGTTCCTACGACGATTGGCGGGTTTGGCACGATCTTCAAGGTGCTGCCCCGGTTTCTCAGCAGCAAGGAAGAGAAGACGCCGAAGCGGCCGCTGGGGCCGTTCCGGACCGATGTTTCGGTTTATGGGGTGGGGCCGGAGAGTGGGTTGCGGGTGACGTGGATGGGCCACTCGTCTACGCTGCTGGAGATCGATGGGGTGCGGGTGCTGATCGATCCGGTGTGGGATGAGCGGGCTTCGCCGAGCAAATGGGCGGGGCCGAAGCGATTTTTTGCGGCTCCGGTTGCTTTGGAGGAGCTGCCGCGGGTGGATGTGGTGCTGGTGTCGCACGATCACTATGACCACCTGGGAGAGGAGACGATTCGGCGGCTGGCCGGGTTGGAGTCGATGCGGGGAGTTCGGTGGGTGACTTCGCTGGGGGTTGGGGAGACGCTGCGGGCGTTTGGCGTGGATGTGGGGAAGATTTCGGAGCTGGATTGGACCGAGAGCGTGGATGTGGGTGGGTTGACGATTAGGGCGGTGCCTTCGCGGCACTTTTCCGGGAGGGGAATGTTCAACCGGTTTGAGACGCTTTGGTCGGCGTTTGTGTTGAAGGGCGCGCGGCATACGGTTTATTTTGGCGCGGACTCGGGGTGGTGGGAGGGGTTCGCCGAGATTGGAGCGGCTTACGGGCCGTTCGATCTGACGATGCTGGAGATTGGTGCGTTCGATGAGTTGTGGGCAGGGATTCATCTTGGGCCGGATGGGGCGGCGAGGGCGTTTGAGGCTTTGGGTGGGGCCGACGCGAAGAAGCGTGGGTTGATGATGCCGATTCACTGGGGGTTGTTCGATCTGGCGCTGCACTCGTGGCGGCAGCCGATTGAGCGGATGGTGCAGTTGGCGGGAGAGAAGGGGATTCTGCTGTGGGCTCCGGAGCCGGGACGGCCTACGGAGGTGAATGCAGGGGTGGAAGTTCGGTCGAATTGGTGGGCGAAGACGTAGGAGGCTCTTTCTGTCGAGAGAGATTTTGGCGATCTTCTGTGGCGTATGATTTTTGCTGAAGTTTAAAAGTTCAAAGGAGAAGATGAATGCGGATTGGGATGTTGACGGGGGGCGGAGACTGCCCTGGATTGAATGCTGTGATTCGAGCGGCGGTTCGCAAGGGGATTCTGCACTACGGGGATGAGTTTGTTGGATTTATGGAAGGCTGGCGCGGAGTTATTGATGATGTGACGATGCCGCTGACGATGGAGACGACATCGGGGATATTGCATAAGGGTGGAACGATTCTGCGATCGTCGCGGACGAATGTGAAGAAGATTCCGGGTGGGTTTGAGAAGTGCCTGGAGACTCTGCAGAAGAACAAGATTGATGCGCTGATTGCATTGGGTGGGGACGATACGCAGTCGATTTCTCTGGCGTTGAGCGAGAAGGGCGTGAAGTGCGTTGGGGTGCCGAAGACAATCGATAACGATCTGTCGGGCACGGATGCTTGTTTTGGGTTCGATACGGCGGTTGGAATTGCTACGGAGGCGGTGGATCGGCTGCATTCGACTGCGGAGGCTCACAACCGCGTGCTGGTGTGCGAGGTGATGGGACGGGATGCGGGCTGGATTGCGATTACTTCGGGCATTGCGGGTGGCGCGGATGTGATTCTGGTGCCCGAGGTGCCGATCGATATTGAGGAAGTGTGCCGATTGTTGAAGTACCGGCACGATCATGGGAAGAAGTTTGGAATTGTCGTGGCGGCGGAAGGAGCGAAGTTTCCGGAGAGCGGTCAGGCGACTCACGGAGAGAAGGTGGATGCGTTTGGGCATGTGCGGCTGAGCGGGATCGGGCAGACTCTGGCGGAGGAGATTGAGAAGCGGACCGGCTATGAGACTCGAAGCGTGAACCTGGGGCATACGCAGCGGGGCGGTACTCCGTCGGCGTTCGACCGAATGCTGGCGACGCGGTATGGCGTAGCGGCGATTGACCTGGTGCATGCCGGGAAGTTTGGCCGGCTGGTGGTGCTGAAGGGGACGGAGATCACCGACATTCCGCTGGCCGATGCGATTGCGAAGACTCGGACTGTGGGCGAGGATCTGCTTGCGGTGATGCGAGGTCTGCAGCCTAAAAAGTAGGTGTGTTTTCTTGCGAGAAGCCCGGTGAATGCCGGGCTTCTCGCTTTTGTGGGTGCTTTGGAGGTGGATAGAGAGGAGAGATGGTTAACACTTATGTATCAGTTAGTTAGTGGTTAATAGCGGAGATTTTTGTTGTGCGGTCGGGAAGGAAGGGAATATAAAGAGGATGCCGGATGGATTCCTGGTCCGGCAGTTTTTGGATGCAAGGACGGAGACCCCGGAGATGGCGGCATCGGCACAGACAGTGGCACGCGAGGTGATGGATATCCGGCAGGCTTCGGAGTATCTGGGCATCAGCGGAGATACGTTGTACCGGTATGCGTCGGAGGGCTTCATCCCCGCGTTCAAGCTGGGGAACCGATGGCGCTTCAAGAAGGCGCTGCTGGATGCGTGGATGGATGAGAAGTCGGGTGTGAGGCCGGTTGCGCCGGTGGTGGTGATGCCGAAACAGAAGAAGCCGGTTGCGCGGGCTCGGTAGACGGGCTTGTTCGGGCGCTTTCATAAGCACATTGATCTTTATGTGGTGATGTTTGGGGTGATCGCCGTTGTGGCGTTCTGGTTTGCGATTCAGCTTTGCTGGTCGGTGGTAGGGCGACGGTGGTACAGCGTGGTGTGGCGGCTTGCGGTGGCGCTGGCGCTGTTTGGGGTGGGGTTTGTGATGATCTTTTTTACTGCGTTTGGCGGGTGAGAACGTTATTGGTTGCTCGTTGTTCGTTGCTGGTTGGTCTTTGCTAAGCGCTTTGCAGGGTCACCAGGGTGATTTCGGGGGGGCAGTTGAGCCGGAAGGGAAGGCCTACGGTGCCGATGCCGCGGTTGACGTAGAGCTGCATGCGATTGAACTGATAAAGGCCTTCGGGGTACTTCTTGCCCAGGGGGGGCAGAATGAGTGGACCGATGAAGGGAAGCTGAATCTGGCCGCCGTGAGAGTGTCCGGCGAGCATGAGATCGACCAGGGAGCCGCGGGGGTGGGCGGTTACGTCGTCGGCGAAGTCTGGTTCGTGGGCCATGAGAAGGACAGGGCCATCGGGTTTGGCTGGGATGGCTAAATCCAGGTCCGGGTGGCTGGTGCCCGGATCATCGACACCGGCGAGCCAGAAGCGTCCACCGTTGCGTTCGATGGGAACGTACTGGTTCACGAGAACTGGGGTGCCACGCGCGGTCAGGGCGCGGGTAACGACCTGGGCGTTAAAGGCGACGTCATGATTGCCGAGGATGGCATAGCGCTGAGGGGCGGTAAGGGTGGTGAGGATTTCGGCGCAGCGGTGGATGGCGTGGCCTCCGGCTGCGAAGGTGAGCGAGCCGTGGGTGATGAAGTCTCCCGTGAGCAGGACTAGATCGGGGTTAAGGGCGTTGATCTTCTTGACGATATGTTCGAGAAAGAAGGGCTCGGTGAACTCGTCGAGGTGGATGTCGCTGATCTGGGCGATGCGGTAGCCGTGAAAGGGAGTAGGGAGATTGGCGAGGGTGATGGTGCGGGGGACGATTTCTATCTCGTGCCGGGCGATTTCTCCGGAGTAGAGGGCCAATCCGGCGGCGGTGGTGCCTGCTGCAATGAGGAAGTTTCGGCGGGTGATTCGTTGAGGCGGGGAGATGGTGACGCCGGGCATACTCCATGATACCGGGTTGGCCGCTGGGCGGGCCTTGCAGGTAAGAGTTTGGTTAGAATCAGAAGAGATGAGTTTTCCTTTGCGGAAGAAGAGAGCGGTGGAGGCGGCCAAGGCTGCCGGGGTGGATGGACTTCTGGTGACACATCTTCCGGATGTGCGGTATCTGTCCGGATTTACGGGGTCGAATGCGGCGCTGGTGCTATCTGGCAGGCGCGCGGTGCTGTTCACCGATGGGCGGTACACGGGGCAGGCCAAGGCCGAAGCTGTCGGGAGCAAGGTCGTCATTGCGAAGAAGAATGCTGTGGTGGCGGCCTGCGAATGGATGGAGGCGGCGGGGGTGCGGCGGTGCGGGTTCGACTCGGCGCATACGACGGTGGCGGGGCTGGAGGGGATGCGGAAGGCGGTTTCGGGCAAGGTGCGGCGGGGGATGTTTGTGCCGGTGGGGCCGCTGGTGAGCCGGCTGCGTGAGGTGAAGGACGCGGAGGAGATTGGCAAGCTGCGGGCTGCCGCGGCTTTGGGGTGCGAACTGTTTGAAGGGATGTTGAGTTTTCTGGAGCCGGGGCTGAAAGAGACCGAGGTGGCGGCGGCGCTTGAGTATGCTGCGCGGGTGGCCGGGGCCGAAGGGATGAGTTTCGATACGATTGTGGCGAGCGGGGAGCGGTCGGCGTTGCCGCATGGGCGGGCGACGAAGGCGAAGGTGCCGAAGCGCGGGTTCGTGACACTGGACTTCGGTGTTATTCTCAACGGATATCTGAGCGATATGACACGTACTGTTCACATGGGCCGGGCGCTGCCGGGTGAGCGGGACGTGTATGATTTTGTGCTGGAAGCACAGGAAGCTGCTGTTGCTGCTGTCGCACCGGGAGTGAGTGCCGGAGAGGTGGATGAGGCGGCACGAAGCGTGTTGCGGAGGGTGAAGCTGGATAAGTACTTCAGCCACTCGACGGGGCACGGGGTTGGGCTGGAGATTCACGAAGGACCGAGGCTTGCGGCGAAGCAGAAGCAGGTTTTAGAGCAAGGTATGGTGATCACAATTGAGCCGGGAGTGTATATGCCGGGTCGGTTCGGGTTGCGCATTGAGGATATGGTTCTGGTCACGAGCAGGGGCAGAGAGGTTTTGACGCCGAGCGTGAAGGCCTGGATCGAACTGTAAGGACTAGAGACTAGCAACCGAGGTAGAACTACAGGTGTTTTGAGCACCGGGAGATTGAGGATGGACGGGAAAACGCTGGAAGAGCTTCGCGAACTGGTCGATTTTTTGAAGGCGAACGGTATCGCCGAATTCGACATGGAGCAAGGTGATCTGAAGGTCCGGATCAAGTTTGCGGGTGAGCCTGCGGCTGCCGGGCTGGATCTGGCTGGGTTGAGGCAGTTGATGGGTTCGGCGCCTGCGGTTGCGGCCGCTCCTGCAGCCGCCGGCAGCGGTAGCGCAGCAGCAGGGTTGGCTGCGGAGATGGAAGAGGCACTGCATGAGGTGAAGTCGCCGATTGTGGGGACATTTTATGAGTCGCCGTCGCCAGGGGCTACTCCGTTTGTGAAGGTGGGGGATCAGGTGGAGGTGGGCCAGGTGCTCTGCATCGTCGAAGCGATGAAGCTGATGAACGAGATTGAGGCGGATGTTGCCGGGGAGATTGTGAAGCGGATCGCTTCGAGTGGGCAACCGGTGGAGTATGGCCAGCCGCTGTTTGCCATTCGGCAACGATAGGGAGCGCCGATAGAGAATTAGGTTTCTCCACTTCGCTGCGCTCCGGTCGGAATGACAGTTTTTTGAGTACAAGAGAAGGTTACGGTAAACGATGTTTCGTAAGGTTTTGATTGCAAATCGTGGGGAGATCGCGCTGCGGGTGATCAGTGCGTGTAAGGAGATGGGGATCCGGACGGTTGCGGTGTATAGCGAGGCAGACAGGAACTCGCTGCATGTTCGGTTTGCCGATGAGGCGATCTGTATAGGTCCGCCACGGTCGGCGGATAGTTATCTGAACGTGCCTGCGGTGATCTCGGCTGCGGAGATTGCGGATGTGGATGCGATTCATCCTGGGTACGGGCTGCTGAGCGAGAACGCGAACTTTGCCGAGGTGTGCCGGGCTTCGAATATTAAGTTCATCGGGCCTCCGCCGGAGGTGACGCGGATGATGGGCGAGAAGTCCACGGCGCGGCAGACGATGAAGAAGGCGAAGGTGCCGATTCTGCCGGGGTCGGACGGGGTGATTGCGGACGAGAAAGAGGCGCTGGAGTGGGCGAAAGAGGTCGGATATCCGGTGATCCTGAAGGCGGTGGCGGGGGGGGGCGGGCGCGGGATGCGGATTTGCCGGAGCCCCGAGGATTTGCCGGCGATGTTCCAGCAGGCCTCGACTGAGGCGGCGAATGCGTTTGGCAATGGCGATATGTACATGGAGAAGTTCATCGAGCGGCCACGGCATATCGAGTTCCAGGTGCTGGCGGATGAGCATGGGAATGTGATGAGCCTTGGGGAACGGGAGTGCTCGATTCAGCGGCGACACCAGAAGCTGATTGAAGAGGCTCCGAGTTTGATGATTAGCTCGAAGCTGCGCGACGAGCTGGGGAAGACGATCAAGAAGGCGCTCGAAAATATCGGGTACTGGAACGCCGGGACGATTGAGTTTTTGATGGATGAGGATGGGAAGATTTACTTCATCGAGATGAATACCCGGATACAGGTGGAGCATTGTGTAACTGAAATGGTTACAGGGATTGATCTGGTGAAGGCGCAGCTGCGAATTGCCGCGGGGGAGAAGTTGGCTTCGATTATTCCGAAGCCGGTGGAGATCCGCGGACATGCGATCGAGTGCAGGATCAACGCGGAGCATCCGGAGAAGTTCACGCCGTCGGCGGGCAAGATTACGGCGTTCAACGTGCCGGGAGGCAATGGGGTTCGCGTGGATACGGCGCAGTATGCGGAGGGAGTTGTGCCACCGTACTACGACTCGATGATTGCGAAGCTTATTTGCCATGGAGCGGACCGCGTGGAGGCGATGGACAAGATGCAGCGGGCTCTTGGTCAGTTTGTCATCCAGGGAATTCATACGACGATCCCGCTGCATCAGAAGATTTTTGCGGATGCGGAGTTTCGGGCGGGGCAGTTCGATACGAAGTTTATGGAACGTTTTTTGGAGCGGCAGAAGGACAGCTAACGTTGTCTGGGATTGCCGATTTACCAGGTGGAGAAGCGATGGGAATACCGCGTCTGTATCCGATACTTGATCAGGGATTGCTTGAGCGGCGTAATGTCTCCGTGGGCGGACTTGCGGAAGAGTTGAGGGCGGCCGGGGTGATGTTGCTGCAGTATCGCAATAAGGTGGGGCAGCCGGATTCGGTTTTGCGGGGAGCTTCAGTGATCTGGCAGGCATTTGAGGGAAGCGGTTGCCGGTTGATGATGAACGACCACGTAGACCTAGTAATACCTGCCGGGTTTGGTGGAGTTCATGTGGGGCAAGGGGATCTTTCGCCTGAGTATGCGCGTCGCGTGGTTGGGGCGACGAGGTGGGTTGGGGTTTCTACGCACAACGACGAGCAGGTGAAGCTTGCGGATAAGACAAGTGCCGATTACATCGCGGTTGGGCCGGTGTTTGCTACGGGGACTAAGCTGGATGCGGAGCCAGTGATCGGGTTGGATGGGGTTCGGCGTGCCCGGGCGTTGACCGGGAAACCGATTGTGGCGATTGGCGGCATTACTCGGGAGAATGCAAGGGCAGTGATTGACGCGGGTGCGGATTCGGCGGCGGTTATCAGCGGTCTGTTTGCAGATGGCGAGACGGTTGAGAAAGTGGTGGGAGACTTTCTCGAAATTTTACGGTAGAACAGACGGAACGTGAATTTTTCGAAAAGATCGATGACGGGCGGCACCACAGCTTTGCAAAAAGACAATCCAGCAGGTTCGGCGGCTCCGCAGTTTGCGCAGGCGATGGGCCTTTTTTCGGCGACGGCGATCGTGATGGGCTCGATGATTGGGTCGGGTATTTTCATCGTGTCCGCGGAGATGTCGCGTGGGTTGGGATCGCCTGCCTTGCTGATTGCGGCTTGGCTGGTGACGGTGGTGATGACGATCATCGGAGCGCTGAGTTATGGGGAACTCGCGGCGATGATGCCCAAGGCGGGCGGGCAGTATGTCTATCTGCGTGAGGCTCTGGGGCCGCTTTGGGGATTTCTCTATGGGTGGACGCTGTTTCTGGTGATCCAGACGGGAACGATTGCTGCAGTGGGTGTGGCGTTCGGGAAGTTTCTTGGAGTTTTCTTTCCGGTTGTGAGCGGATCGAACTGGATCTGGCACATCGGGCATGTGCCGGCGTGGCATGTAGGGCCGATGGTGCTGGGCAATATGGAAATTGGTTTGAATACAGCGAATCTTTCCGCGATTGTGGTGATAACGCTGCTGACGCTGCTGAATACCATGGGTGTGAAGATGGGGGCGACGGTGCAGAATGTGTTTACTTCTGCGAAGGTGCTGGCGCTGATGGCTGTTGTTCTGGTGGGATTGGTGGCTAAGAATTCGACGGCGATTGCGGCGAACTTTGGCACGGGTTGGCATAATTTCTGGGCGGGTGCGGGGTGGGGGACTCTACATGCGGTGCAGGTGGGGGTGGGTGGGCCGACGGCTTATGTTGGGTTGTTGACGATGGTTGCAGTGGTGCAGGTGGGATCACTGTTTAGCTCGGACTCGTGGAACAACGTGACGTTTACGGCGGGGGAGATCCGGGATCCGAAGCGGAACATTCCGCTGTCGCTGGTGATTGGTACAGGGGTTGTGTTGCTGCTGTATGTGCTTTGCAACTTCGTTTACCTGAGTGTGCTGCCGCTGGCGGGCGATCCGACGGCGGGGACGATTGCGGGGCGGGGAATTCAGTTTGCGTCAGAGGACAGAGTGGCGACGGCCGTGATGGAGCAGGCCTTTGCGGGATACGGCGCGAAGCTGATGGCGGCGGTGATTTTGATCTCGACGTTTGGGTGCGTGAATGGGCTGCTGATGGCGGGGGCTCGGGTCTATTACGCGATGAGCCGTGATGGATTGTTTTTTCGGTCGGTGGGACGTCTGAGTGAAAAATCGAAGACGCCGGTGAATTCACTTTGGGTGCAGTGGGGATGGACCTGTCTGCTGTGCCTGTCGGGGAGCTATGGGCAGCTTCTGGACTATGTGATCTTTGCGGTGCTGGTGTTCTATATCCTGACGATTACGGGGCTGTTTGTGCTGCGGCGGACGCGTCCGGATGCGGCGCGGCCTTACAAGGCGTTGGGATATCCGGTGCTGCCGGGTTTGTATATCGTGATGGCTTTGTGGATTTGTGGGGTACTATTGCGGTACAAACCTCAATACACCTGGCCGGGGCTGATGATCGTTCTGCTGGGGATTCCTGTGTATCTGGTCTGGACGCGGATGGCCGCTCACGCACGGCAAGAGCAGGAAACAGTCTGAAGAAAGTAGAGAACACTAACGAATGTCGAAGCTGCTGGCAGTCAAACCACTCTCCCGCCTGCTGAAAGAGGCGGAGAACGAGGGTGAAAGCGGACTTAAACGAACGCTGGGCCCATTGAACCTGATTACGCTGGGAATCGGGGCGATTATTGGGGCGGGCATTTTTGTTTTGACGGGACAGGCGGCGGCTAAACATGCGGGGCCTGCGGTGGTATTGAGCTTTGTGGTGGCAGGCATTACGTGCGCGTTCGCGGGGTTGTGCTATGCGGAGTTCGCTTCGCTGATTCCGATTGCGGGCTCGGCCTATACGTATGGGTATGCGACTCTGGGCGAGTTTGTAGCGTGGATCATCGGGTGGGATTTGGTGCTGGAGTATGCTTTTGGGGCGGCGACGGTGGCATCGGGGTGGAGCGGATACTTTGTAGGGCTGTTTGCGGACTTCGGGATACACGTTCCGCCGCAGTTTACGACTACTCCGGGCACGGTGCTGTACCTGTTTCACGATCGTTGGATGCAGCTCGCTGCGTTGCCGCCGGGTGTGGATGCTTCTGTTCTGCCACATGTGACGGGATTGTTCAACCTGGTTGCGTTTCTGGCGATTACGGTGGTGACGGCGGTGCTGATCATCGGGATTCAGGAGTCGGCGAATCTGAATACCGCGATTGTGATTGTGAAGCTTGGCGTGGTCGGGATTTTTCTGGTGCTGGGCATCGGCTTCCTTCTGAAGCATCCGGCGCAGGCGCACGCGAACTGGACTCCGTTCATTCCTCCAAACGAGGGGCCGGGGCGGTTTGGCATTAGCGGGATTACGGCTGGCGCCGCGTCGATCTTCTTTGCGTATATCGGGTTTGACGCGGTGTCTACGGCTGCGCAGGAGGCGAAGAATCCGCGGCGGGATATGCCGATTGGGATTCTTGGGTCACTCGTGGTTTGTACTGTTCTGTATATTCTCGTGTCCGGGACGCTGACCGGGCTGGTGAACTTCCGGGCACTGAATGTTAGCGATCCGGTGGCGGTTGGGATCGATGCGACGGGGATTCGCTGGGGCTCGATTCTGGTGAAGATTGGGGCGGTGTTCGGGTTGGGCACGGTGATGCTGGTGATGTTGCTGGGCCAGTCGCGGGTGTTCTATTCGATGTCGCGGGATGGGCTGCTTTGGAAGTGGGCCGGGGTGATTCATCCGAGGTTTCGGACGCCGTGGATCTCGAACCTGGTGGTGGGGGCGATTGTGGCCTTCATGCCCGCGCTGCTGCCGATCGATAAGCTTAGCGAACTGGTGAATATGGGCACGCTGCTGGCGTTCGCGATTGTTTGCGCGGGCGTTTGGATTTTGCGGCGGCGCAATCCTGATTTGCATCGTCCGTTCCGGACTCCCTGGGTTCCTCTGGTTCCGATTCTTGGGATCGTCAGCGCGCTTTATCTGATTTTGTCGCTGCCGACTTTGACCAAGGTGGTGGTGGTGGGGTGGCTGCTATTTGGGCTGCTGATCTACTTCACTTACAGCGTGAAAAACAGCAAGGTGCAGATTGCTTTGCGGGAGGGTGGGGAGTAGTTTTCTTCACCGTTCTCAACCAGCGACACTCTTATGCAGGCCTCGGAGCGATTCCGGGGCCTGCCTGTTTGTGATGGTGCCCCTCCCCGTACTTATGTGTGCAAAGTATTCGAAGTAGATACTTTAGGTCTGGACTTCGGTCTGTGGGATTTCTGAATCAAAAGGTCCGGCAGCAGGTAGCTTGGATTTTGCTTCGGTTTAAGTCAAGTAGGTCCGCTAATTCGCGTGGCCGGAACGACCTGACAGTCATGTGGGTCCGCAGGTCACTGCATGGACTCTGTTCAGTGCTCGCCGCTGAGTTTCGGATGAAACTTTTCGCGTCGCTCTGTAGTCTCTGAGGCATGCTTATACGCCGTTTTGCAGTTCCAGCTGCCATTTTTCTGGCTACAGCGTCCTGCTGTGTTCCTGTCCGGGCCCAAAAACCTGCTGTGCAGCCTGTTGAGGCGCGGATTGCTGCGCAGAATGCGCTGTTTGAGGAGTCGTGGCAGACTTCGTTGAAGCTGAACCCGACGCGCGCTACCTCGGTGGGGGATTACCGGTATAACGATCAGCTTGGAGACGATTCGCTGGCGGCGATTGCGCATCAGCATGATCTGGACGTGACTTATCTGGCCAGGATCAAGGCGATTGATGCTACCGGTTTTCCGGAGCGGGACCTGATCTCGCATGATTTGTTTCTGCGGCAGGTGCAGCAGCGGGTGGAGGACTATGACCTGAAGGAGTATGAGATGCCGATCAGCGGGATGGGCGGCATTCAGACCGGGCTGGCGGACCTGCCGCTGTCGATGCCGTTCGATTCGGTGAAGCACTATGAGGATTACATCTCGCGGCTGCACCAGATTCCGAAGGCGTTTCAGCAGACGGAGGATGTGCTGCGCGCGGGCGTGAAGGACCACCTGGTGATTGTGCGGTTTATCGCGGAGAAGGTGCCGGGGCAGTGCGACGGGGTGGTGAAGGCGAATCCGTTTGTGATTCCGCTGAAGAAGTTTCCGGCTTCTTTTTCGGATGCGGACAAGAAGCGGCTGACGGATGAGATCAATGCAGCGCTGCAGAATGAGGTTTTTCCTGCGTATAAGCAGTTCTCGGGGTTTATCACCACGGAATACATTCCGAATACGCGGACGACGCTTTCGGTTGAGAGCCTGCCGGGCGGGAAGCGCAGGTATCAGGCGGCGCTGCGGCGGTTCACGACGACCGATCTGACGGCTGCTCAGATTCATGCGATCGGGTTGAAGGAAGTGGATCGCATTACGGCAGAGATGACGGCGCTGGCGAAGGCGAATGGCTATAGCGATCTGGAGAGCTTTCGCGTGAAGATCGAGTCGGACCCGAAGTACGTTCCGGCTTCGGCGCAGGCGATTGTGGATGATTTTTCGAAGTACATCAACCAGATGGAGCCTCGGCTGCCGGAGCTGTTTAATCTGCTGCCGAAGACGGCGGTGACGGTTGAGCCGATTCCGCCATTTCAGGCAGGCTCGGCGACGCATTATCAGGGCGGGACTCCGGATGGAAAGCGGCCGGGGCGGGTTTCGGTGGCGGTTTCGGACCCGACGAAGCGGTCGCTGATTAATGATGAGGCGATTGCTTACCACGAGGGCGTGCCGGGGCATCATCTGCAGATCACGATTCAGCAGAGCCTGACGGGGCTGCCGGAGTTTCGCAAGCATGGAGGCAACTCGGCGTATACGGAGGGCTGGGGGCTTTATGCGGAGGAGCTGGGCAAGGAGATCGGGTTCTACCAGGATCCGGGGTCGGACTATGGGCGTCTGCGGTCGGAGCTGTTTCGCGCGGTGCGGCTCGTGGTCGATACAGGGATTCACGATGAGGGGTGGAGCCGCGACAAGGTGGTGGAGTACATGCGGGCTTCGCATGCGATCGACGAGCCTACGATTCAGTCGGAGACAGACCGGTATATCTCGGGGCCGGGGCAGGCTTGCAGCTACAAGCTGGGGCAGCTGAAGATTCGTGAGCTTAGGGAGCGGGCGAAGGTGCAGCTGGGGACGAAGTTCGACCTGAAGACGTTTCACGATGAGATTCTGAGTGGTGGGGCTTTGCCGCTGGATGTTCTGGATGCTCGCGTGACGCGGTGGATTGCGACTCAGAAGGGCGCTTAGCAGACGGGGTCTATTTTGACCCGATGAGGCGAAGGCGTGCGATAAACGACCGGCCGAAGGGTTCGGTGAAGGCTCCGTAGGCCGGGGAGTCGACTACGTTGTTGACGACGGCGGGATTGGTCCGGTCGGTAACGTTTTCAGCGATGCCGCGGAGTCCGAAGTATGCGCCGCGGAGATGAAAACGCCATTCCAGGCCGGGGCTGAAGGAGATGAAGTCGGGGAAGCGCATGGAGTCCGGCGCGCCGACGACCTCGTGGTTCGCGTCGATGGAGGTAAAGGGGAGCCCCGTTTGCCATTGGATGGTGTAGACGACGTCCCAACTTTTTTTGAGCCGGGGCAGTGGGAGGGGGAGCCATCCCCAGGAGATGAGGCGGTTGGGGGTGTTCCAGGGGAGGGGTCCGCTTTGTTGTGTGCCGAGCAGCGAGACGGTTGGGGTGTAGTCGAGTGCGGCGTTGGTGCGCGCTGAGGAATGCGTGTAGGAGGCGAAGAGGGTGTAGCCGTTGGCGAAGGCGCGGCGGGCTTCGATCTCGAAGGAGTCGTAGTGTTCCTGCCGGGCGTTGGTGAGCTGGTAGGTTCCTGCGAGCGCGGCCGGGGCGGTCTGGTTTGCGTAGATGAATCCGTCGGAGGTGCGTTTCTGGAGGAAGTTGACGGCGCCGAAGATTTCGCCTGGAAGCTTTTGCTCGACGCCGAGGCTCCAGTTGAGAGCACGCGATTCGGTGAGGGAGGAGTCGTTTGCCTGGAAGGTGGTTTCGAGAGTCGACCCGGTGGGAGTGGTTCCGTCGGGGGCGAAGTAGGTGTCGTAGCGTGTGCCGTCGAGGGCGCGGGTGAGGTACTCGAGCTGGGTGTGCTCGTAGTAAAGGCCGATGCCTGCGGAGATTTTGGTCTTTGATTCCGCGCCGGGTGGGGAGTAGACGGCGGCGATTCGTGGCGAGAAGAGGGGGCGGCGAATGATCTCGTCCCAGTCGAAGCGGAGGCCGGATTCGATGAGGAGGCCGGGGGCAGTTAGCCAGCGATCCTGAAGGTAGGCTCCGGTCTCCAGGTTGTGGAGGCTGAACGGCGGTTGCGCTGGGAAGACGCTTTGCCGGAGCAGGGTTCCGTCTTCGCGCAGATAGTTGACCGGGGCGCGGGATACGGTCTCGTCGGAGCCGATGTGGTTGAAGTCGATTCCGGCTTTGAGGTCGTGACGTCCGGCGGCGTGGAGCGGCGGGAGGTAGAGCGCGGCGGTCAGCTCTTCGCGTTGGGAGTGCGCCACTTCGTTTTCGAAGTAACTGCCGAGGGCGGTTTCCGGAGTGAGTTGGTAGGGGGTGTCGCCGTGGGGCTCGTAGCCATCGCGAATGTGGACGACTCCGAAGCCGGTGTCGAGGACGGCGCCGTTGGAGAAGGTGTGCTGATCACGAAGATAGGGGAGCCAGGCGACGGTGTCGCGTTTGGTGGTGCTCTCCTGCGGCACGAGCGAGGAGATGCCGTCGTAGGGAGAGTGATAGTCGTTGAAGAGGAGGCCGCCGGAGAGGATGTTGGCGGTGGTGAGGTTGACCTGAGTCTTGAAGAGATTGCTGCCGCGGGTGAGGCGGTTGGTGTCTGCGCCGAGAGGGAGCTCCTGGATGTAGATGTTGTCGTATTCGCCCTCGGCTCCGTCGAAGAACCAGGCACGGTTGTGAACGAGCGGCCCGGAGAAGGTAACGCGGGGAGCAAACTTGTCGAGGCGGACGCCATTGATCTCGCGGAACGAGGGAATGAAGTCGGTGGCGTTGAAGCGGAACTTGTTGTCGCCCATGCCGGTGTAGAAGGCGATGACGCCGCCGGTGGCGCGACCGAATTCGACCGGGTAGCGGGTTGTCTGGGTGGTGAGAGAGCGGACGGCGTCGGGACTGACTCTGAGGGCGAGGACGCCGCTGACGGGGGAGCGAATGTCGAAGCCGTCGAGGAGATCGAGCGCGGCGTAGGTTTGAGAGCCGGCGAGATGGACTTGGCCTGAGGGGTCCTGGACTACGCCGGGGTTGTAGGGGAGCAGGTTGCGGATATCGCGCGAGGGTTGATAAGGGACGTTGACGATCTCGGGGATATTCATGACGGATTCGCCAGCGGTTTGTTCGGGATCGATGCCGGTGGTGGAGGCCACGACGTCGACCTGCTGGCGAACGATCTGCTCATGCGCGAGGACGACCTCGACTTTTTCGAGGGTTGCTTCGGTGTGGGCTGCGTTGGCCTGGTAGAAGCCGGATTTGTCTACCTGAATTTGATAGGTGCCGGTCTGGAGCGGGTAGGCGCAGCGGCCGGCGTAGTCGGTGAGGAGCTGAAGGATTGGATGTCCCGGACTGGAGATGGAGACGCGGGCATCGGGAACGGGTACGCCATCTTCGTCGACGACGGAAAGAAGAATAGAGGCACGAGACACCGTGACCTGACTGGTTGCAACAGCAGCGCAGCAGAGGAGAAGGAGGGCGATCAGCATTCCACTTGCCCGTGGACGACGCAGCATGAGACTAGTATCCGCTGAATGAGCGGTAGGCGTCTGCGGACCAGGTGTGGAAGACGGAGCAGCAAGTTATTTTTTGGAGAACGAGCGGACGAGGATGACCATGTTCCAGAGCTCGTCGGGTTTGGCGCGGTCGCCTTCGGCGGGCATCTGGCCTTTGCCGTTCTTGATGATGTAGAAGAGCTCACCGTCGGAGAGGTCTTTGAGGGCGGCGGGGTCGGTGTAGTCCTTGAGGGTGACTTTGGGCTCGAGGACGATGTCGCCTTTGCCGTTGCCGTTGGGGCCGTGGCACATGGCGCAGTCGTACCCGTAGACCTTTTTGGCGTGGGCCTGGGAGTCTGCGGTGGGCTTTACCGGATTGACCATGTGTGCGGCTTCGGCGGGGATCGTCGATGCGGCTGGGGGAGCGGCGGGTTCCTGCGGGGAGTGCGGGAAGAAAGCTAATGCGGTGAGGATGACAAACACGGGCTTCAGCATACGAGCCTCCTGCTGCTGTATTGCCGAAGGGCATCCTATGCTTCGGGAGAGCCTCATGGGAAGCTTTATCTTTTGGGGGTGAACCTGCGTGGGTTGCAGCAGAAGGCCGGGCGCGATGGCCCGGCCTTTTCTGTGTGTTGCGGTTGGGTTATTTGCCGCTTTCGGTGGATTTGATGAAGCTGGCTACGTCGGATTTGAACTGTTTGAGAATGTCGTCCTTGACGTAGATCATGTGGCCGGCTTCGTAGTAGTGGTAGCTGATGTTGGATTGCAGGGTCTTGGGCATGGGGAGATGGTGCATCTCGTAGATGCCCTCGAAGTATGGGGTGGCGAGGTCGTAGTAGCCGCCGGCGAGCATGACCTTCATCCGGGGATTCATCTTCATGCGGTAGGCGAGGTCGGGCATGACGTTGGCACCGGTCTCGGATGAGCCGCCGCCACCACCGCCGAAGCCGCGTCCCGGGGGCTGGTGGTTCATGTTCCAGGAGAACTCGCCGCCCTGGCGTGCGGACATGAGGTACGTGGCTTGCGTGGCGTACTTCAGGTCGTTGTGGAGGTACAGGTTGATGGCGGTGTTCCAGGCGGAGGTGATGGCGTCGCTCTGGGGATCGTAGCCGGAGGTTGAGGACATGGGATCGACTTCGGGGCCTTCGTAGCGGGAGTCGAGACGGCCGGTGGTCATGCCTTCGTTGAGCTTGAGCTCTTCGGAGAATTCGCCGCCGGTGACGCGGAGGTCGGCGCGGAGGAGATAGTCGACGGGCAGGCCGATGTAGCTATGGAGTTTTTCGGCTACGGCCTGACGCTGGGCGTCGGGTAGCTCGGAGCCTTGAAGGAGAGCGGCCATATAGTCGCCCAGCGCATATTTCTGCACTTCTTCGAGGAAGGGTTTTAAGGCCGGCGGCTGGTTCGGCAGCTTGTGGTGATACCAGGCGGTGGCGGCGAAGGTGGGGAGCGCGAGTGCGTAGGCCTGATCGACGCCGGGGTTGGCAGTGGGGCCGTCGACGCTGTTGTCGAAGGCGAGGATCTGCGAGAGGAGGATGATGCCGTTGAGGTCGACGCTGCGGAGGTCAGCAGAGAGAACGGCGGAACGTGGGGTGCCGTAGCTTTCGCCGAAGAGATACTTGGGCGAGTTCCAGCGGTCGTACTTGGAGAGGAAGCGGCGGATGAAGCGCTCGAAGGCGTGGCCGTCGGCGTCGACTCCGTAGAAGGCTTCGCCCTTGTTTTTGCCGAAGGTGCGGCTTAGGCCGGTGCCGGGGGCGTCGATGAAGACCACGTCAGCTACGTCGAGGAGCGAGTAGTCATTGTTGACGATGGTGTAAGGAGCGCCTTCCTGATGCTGGGTGTCCGGGGTGACGATGCGTTTTGGGCCGAAGGTTCCCATGTGCAGCCACATGGTGGGGGAGCCGGGACCTCCGTTGTAGGCGAAGACGAGGGGCCGCGATGCGGCGGGGGCGTCCTTCTTGAAGTAGGCGACGTAGAACATGCGCGCGGTGGGTGGGGCATCCTCGGTACGCTCTGGCAAGTGGACGCCGGAGTCGGGGAGGGGCCTGCCGTCGAAGCCGATGGTGGCGTCCTGGGGATCGGTGCCGCCTACAGTGATGGTGCCGGCGATGGCTTTGTAGGCGATGGCCTGGCCGCCGATGTTCACGGAGCCTTCGGTGATGGAGTCAGGCGTTATGGGGGATGGAGCGTGGGTTGCGGCTGGAGCAGCGGGGGCAGCGGCGGGTTTCTCTTCCGGTTTATCCTGCGCGAAGCCGAGTGAGGTGAAGGTTAGGACGGATGCCATCGTGAACAAGACGAGCGAAATCGAGACACACGAGGCACGACGACTGCGGCAGGGAAACGCCATGGTGAGGACCTCTTAGGTTTTTGGATGAATCTGAGTGTAAGTGACGAGTGGCTGTTTTGTTTTGTTTCTTTTGACAGGAAATTAGGCGGAATGGAAGATGGTATCCGGCGGTTTGTGGTACGAGGCGCAGGTAGCGAGTGGCCGGTTCCGGTGAACAAAGACGAAATGCGGGGATCCTTCACTGCGTTCAGGATGACGGCTTTGGTTCGGGGTGGCGGCTTTGGTTCGGGGTGGCGGCTTTGGTTCGGGGTGGCGGCTTTAGTTCGGATGGCGGCTTTGGTTTGGGGACGGGTTCAGTCAGTCAGGGACGATGGTGCTAACGGATTGGGTTTTTTCGAAGAGGAAGCACTCTGTGAGCATGCAGAAGATGTGCTCGAGGGCGAGGTGGGATTCCTGGATGTTCATGGTGACTGTCGAGGGGATGACGATGTTGTGGTCGCAGAGGTCGCGCATTTTGCCGCCGCCTGAGCCGGAGAAGCCGATGGTGGTGATGTCTTGTTTGCGAGCCTGATGGAGGGCGTTGAGGATGTTAGGGGAGTTGCCGGAGGTAGAGATGCCGAGGAAGACGTCGCCGGGTTGGCCGAGGGCTTCGATCTGGCGGGCAAAGACCTGGTCGAAGCCGAAGTCGTTGGCGCAGGCGGTGAGGATGGAAGAGTCGGTCGTCAGGGCGATGGCGCGGAGGGCGGCGCGGTTGGCGGAGAGGCGGACGACGAACTCGGCTACGAGGTGCTGGGCGTCGGCGGCGGAGCCTCCGTTGCCGGCTACGAGGAGTTTGTTGCCGGATTGCATGGCTTGAGCGGTGAGGCGGGCGATGGTGACGACGGTGTCGGAGATGGATTCGTCGGCGAGGACGGCTTGCATGGTGGCGATGGATTGAGCGAGCTGCTTCTGGACTACGTGCTTCATGGACTCTCCGCTGGCCTTGGTTGCTTAGGGTAGGGTACGGGATGGGGCGGGGATGTCGAAGGGGGACGCGAGGCTTAACACCGATTTGCACGGATGACACCGATTTCGACCGCGGATACTCACGGAGGAACACGGGTAAAAACTGGGGATTAGAATGCGAACGAGGTTGTACAGGAGGCTTGGTGAAAAGGATTCTCTGCGGATTTGTGATGGTGTTGTTGGTTGGTGGGATAGGGTTTGGGCAGGTTGCGGTGAGCGCTCCGGCGGTGGCGCCTTTGCCTTCGACGGCTTCGGCGGTTTCTCAGGGTGGGGCGGGTAAGACGATGTTGTTGTGGCCTGCGGGTGCTCCGGGGGCGTTGGGGGAGGCGGATGACGATAAGCCTACGCTGACGGTGTTTTTGCCGGTGAAGGAGAATGCGACGAAGACGGGAGTGGTGGTGGCTCCGGGTGGAAGTTATACGCATCTCGCGATGGAGAAGGAAGGGTTTGCGTTTGCACGGTGGTTGAATGAGCGTGGAGTGGCGGCGTTTGTGCTTCAGTACAGGCTTGGGCCGAAGTATCACCATCCGGTGGAGCTTGGGGATGCGCAGAGAGCGATACGGATGGTGCGTGCGCATGCGGCGGAGTGGGGCGTGGCGACGGATCATGTTGGGATGTGGGGGTCTTCTGCCGGTGGACACCTGGCAGCGACGGCGGGGACGAAGTTTGATTCCGGGAAGGCAGATGCGGGTGATGTGGTGGAACAGCAGGGGAGCCGTCCGGATTTTTTAGTTCTGTCGTATCCGGTGATTACTTTTCATGAGCCTGATCTGCATCGCGGGTCGTTGAAATATCTGCTGGGGGAGACGCCTGATCCGGCGCTGGTGGATTCGCTTTCTGCTGAGACGCAGGTGACGAAGGATACTCCGCCTGCTTTCCTGTTTGCGACTACGGATGACAAGACGGTTCCGGTGATGAACAGCGTGATGTTTTATTCGGCGCTGGTGAAGGCTGGGGTTCCGGTGGAGATGCATCTGTATCAGCATGGGGCGCACGGGGCCGGGTTGGCAGTGGGGAATCCGGCTTTGAGCGACTGGACGGATTTGCTGGCGAAGTGGATGCGGGAGCGTGGGTATATGGCGGCGCAGTAGTTCAGCGGATAGGAAAACTTAACACCGATTTGCACCGATGACACCGATCAAGGATGGGATGCGATGACCGTGGAAGAATTTCGCGTGGTGGATGGGACGGCCTTCTCTGGTGCTCTGCTGGCTCTGTGGTGGGATGGGCGCGGAAATTGGGACAAGGCTCATGAGGTGGCTCAGGATGTGGAGGGGCGTGATGGGGCCTGGGTGCATGCTTATCTGCATCGGAAGGAAGGGGATTTGGGGAATGCGGGGTATTGGTATCGGCAGGCTGGACGGGCTGTTGCGACGGGGGATTTGAAAGTGGAGTGGGAGGGTATTGTGGAGGAGCTGCTGGGCGTTTGAAATGACGTCACATGAGCAAATGCAGGTCCTTCGACTACGCTGCGCTACGCTCAGGATGACACCTTCAATCTGCGACCTAATCTGATTTGGACGATGGCGGTAGAGAAGCGGGTTTCTCCACTTCGCCGCTCACGATGATGCCGTGAGCGGCTTCGGTCGAAATGACGATACATTTTGAGTTGACTTTGACTCTGCGGAGGATTCGCTTTGCCTGATTATTTGCGGAGGTAGGCGTCTTCCTTGTTGATCCAGTCCTGGCGGGGTGGGGTGAAGACGTCGAAGTCGACGCAGTCTTCGAGGGCGGTGGCGGAGTGGGGTAGGTTGCCGGGGATGACGAGGACTTCGCCGGCGTGGACGGTGTGGGTGGTGCCGTCGTCGAAGTCGAAGCGGAGGATGCCTTCGGTGATGAAGGTGATCTGCTCGTTGGGGTGGGAGTGGCGGGGGACGATGCAGCCCTTCTTGAGAACGATGCGGGCGAACATGGATTGGTCGCCGTGGACGTACTGGCGCGTGAGGAGCGGGTTGAGCTGCTCGTTTTCGACGTTGCTCCAGTTGTAGAGAGTGGCGGTGGACATGGGTGTGACGCCTTTCTTTGGAGAGACATTTCGGGGAGATGAATTTCTTACTTTGTGTTGCGCTCTCCCTTGTGTAGAGTAAGCGAAACGGCAGCGATGCAGAGGTGCTTCGCTTATCGAAGCTTCGTGAATTTGTAACGATGTAAGTTGGAGACCGCGATTGTGACGGTGTCTCCGGTGTTCTTTTGGTCTTGCTAATTTTTATACTTTGAAACGGGTGATTGAACCATGCGTCTTCGAGCGGCGAAGGTATTTCTGTCTCTTCTGTTTGTGCTGATTGCGGTTGGATCGGTGGTTGGCGGCGCGCGCGGGATGGCGCAGACGACCTCTGCAGTCCCGGCGAGCGACTCCGCCCGGATTGCGGCGCTGGAGAAACAGAATGCGGACAATGCGGCGTTGATTGCAGCGGCGCAGAGCGCGGGAGACAACGCGTGGATGCTGGTTTCGGCGGCGCTGGTGCTGATGATGAGCGGGCCCGGGCTGGCGTTGTTCTACGGCGGGCTGGTGCGGAAGAAAAATATTCTGGGCACGATGATGCAGACCTTCGCAATGATGGCGGTGATTACGGTGCTTTGGGCGCTGGTGACGTACTCCCTGGCGTTTGGTGAGGGGAATGCGTTTATTGGCGGGCTGCACAATGTGTTTTTGAAGGGAGTGGGGCTGGCTCCCGATGTGAAGTATGCGGCGACGATTCCGCTGCAGACGTTCATGGTGTATCAACTGATGTTTGCGATTATTACTCCGGCGCTGATTACTGGCGCGTTCGCGGAGAGGATGAAGTTTTCGGCGATGCTGGTGTTTATGGTGCTTTGGGCTCTGATTGTGTATAGCCCGATGGCGCACATGGTCTGGGGTAAAGGCGGGTTGTTGAATGCTTCGCTGGGTGGACGATTTCCGACGCTGGACTTTGCGGGGGGAACGGTGGTGCATGTGACTTCCGGCGTGTCGGCGTTGATTACGGCTTTGTACCTGGGGAAGAGGCTGGGATATCCGAAGGTGCCTATGGCGCCGCACTCGGTTGTGCTGAGTTTTATTGGAGCTTGTCTGCTGTGGGTGGGCTGGTTTGGGTTCAATGCGGGGTCGGCTTTGAGTGCAGGCACGCTGGCGACGTCGGCGTTTGTGGCGACGCACTTTGGCGCGGCGGCTGCGGCGATTGGCTGGAGTGTGGCGGAGTGGATCAGGCAAGGCAAGCCTTCGGCACTGGGCGCGATCTCGGGCTGCGTGGCTGGGTTGGTGGCGATTACTCCGGCTGCGGGTTTTGTGACGCCGATGTCGGCGCTGTGGATTGGGCTGATTGCCGGGGTGTTTTGTTACTTCATGGTGGTAAAAGTGAAGGCGGCGTTTGGATATGACGACTCGCTGGATGCGTTTGGCGTGCACGGGGCGGGCGGGACGATGGGTGCGATTCTGACAGGCATCTTCGCGAACAGTGTGATCAACCCGATCTTTGGGGCGGGCAAGCCTACGGGTTTGTTTGAGGGCAATGCGCACCAGATGGTGAATCAACTGGTCGGGGTAGGGATTGCGTGGAGTCTTTCGGTTGTGGGGACGCTGATTATTCTGTTCGTCGTGGATAAGACGATCGGGCTAAGAGTTAGCGAGGAGGATGAACAGGAAGGACTTGATCTTTCGCAGCACGGCGAAGAAGGATACGATTGGGCGAATTAGAACTTACGATTTTCGAGCGACTTGAGGAAGGGAAGCGGGATATGCAGAAGATTGAAGCGGTGATTCAGCCGTCGAAGCTGGACGCGGTGAAGGATGCGCTGGTAGAGATTGGCGTGGAGGGAATGACGATTACCGAGGCGCGCGGGCATGGGCGGCAGAAGGGGCACACGGAGTTTTATCGCGGGCGGGAGTACGCGGTTGATTTGTTGCCGAAGGTGAAGCTGGAGGTGGTGGTGGCGGACTCGATGCTGGAGAAGGCGATTGGGGCGATCACGTCGGCGGCGCGGACGGGGGCGATTGGGGATGGGAAGATCTTTGTGTCGAAGATCGATGAGGCGATCCGGATTCGGAATGATGAGCGCGGGGAGATTGCGCTGTAAAACGACCGCGGATCTTCACGGAGTACACGGATGGAAGGCATAACACCGATTTGCACCGATGATACCGATTGGACTAGTGAGGGTGTTGTGCCATTAGGCTACATTGAATAGAACGCTAACTGCGTCTGTTGTTTTCAGGTGGGCTGCTGTTAGCCAGCGACTTTTTGAGTAACTGCCATGCCAATCGGCGAGACGACAAACAGCGGGTTGCGGGGACAGTATCAGCGGACGATGCTGCGGCTTCGTGGTGCCTTTGAGGCGGGTGGCGCAACGGGGGCGGATACGATCGCGGAGCGGGCTGCGGCGGCCGATGAACTTGTGACCGGGTTGTGGCAGCAGGCGGTGGAGCGGGATTCGCGGCTGGGAACGGGCGTGGCATTGGTGGCGGTGGGTGGGTATGGGCGGCGAGAGCTGTTTCCTTTCTCGGATGTGGATCTGCTTTTTCTGCTCGATGGAAAGCTGGCAGAGAAGGATGTGAAGGATGCGATCCGGCGGGTGAACCAGGAGATGTGGGACTGCGGGATTCGCGTTTCTCCAGTGACGCGGAAGCTGGCTGAGTGCGAGCGGCTTGATCCTGAGAATGCAGAATTTATGTTGTCGCTGATGGACCACCGCCGGGTGACGGGGGATGTTGCGCTGTATGAGAAGCTCGCGGGGCAATGCGTGCCGAAGCTGCTGCAGCGCGAATATAAGACGGTCATGGTGAAGCTTCTGGAACTGACGCAGGCGCGCCATGCGAAGTATGGAGAGACGCTGTTTCATCTGGAGCCGAACATCAAGGACTGCCCGGGCGGACTGCGGGATGCTCATGTGTGCGGATGGATGGGCCGGTTGCTGGATGTCGCGGCTCTGGCTGCAAAGAAGGGAAACGGGGCGGGGGTGGCGTCGCTGGAGGAGAGCAACGAGTTTCGCAAGGCAGTGGAGTTTCTTTGGCTGGTGCGGTGTTTTCTGCACTACCGGCATGAGCGGGATGACAATACGCTGGACTGGCAGGCTCAGGATGCGGCTGCCGAGGCTGCAGTGGGTTTGACGGGACGGCGGCCGAAGAAGACGGACGCGGCCTATTGGATGCGGGTGTATTTTCGTCATGCGCGGAGCGTGGAGCGGCGCGTGAAACAGATGCTGGACGAGGTCCCTGCGGGGAAGGGGGCTACGAAGTGGCAGGCTTTGAAGCGGGAGAAGAAGGCGGATGTACCGCATCGTGGGTTTCGAGTAGAAAAGGGGCGGGTGACGCTGGATCCGGTGGGCGAGTTTGGGAACGAGCCTGCGGAGGACCCCGATGTGGTGCTCGAGGTATTCCGGATGATGGCGCAGACGGGTTGCACTCTGGGGCGCGATGCGGAGGAGCGGCTGGAGCGGGGGTTGCCGCTGCTGTCGGCGCATCTTGAGGAGGGGCCGGCGCTGTGGCATCATCTGCGGGGAGTCCTGACGGGGTTTTATGCGGGCGACGCGCTGCGCTCGATGCATGCTCTGGGTGTGCTGGAGCTGTTGATTCCGGAGTTTCATGGCATCGATGCGCTGGTGATTCGCGATGCGTACCACCGGTACACGGTCGATGAGCATACTTTTGTGTTGATCGATACGCTGCATGGGTTGGAGAGCGCGCAGAAGGGGTCGATGGGCGAGTGGGCGGTGCGGTTTGGCGGGATTCTGCAGGAGCTGCCGCATCCCGAGCTGTTGTATGTTGCCGCGTTGCTGCATGACACGGGCAAGGGGCGGAGCACGGGGGATCATGCGCGGGAGAGCACGCGGATGGCGCAGAGTGTGTTGGAGCGGCTGGAGGTGGATGGGTACGAGACAGGGCTGGTGCTGAACCTGATCCAGAACCATCTGGAGATGTCGGCTGCACTGCGGCGGGACATCTTCGATGAGGAGACGGTGAGCGCGTTCGCGGGGAAGGTGCAGACTCCGGAGGCTCTGCGGATGCTGACGCTGTTTACTTATGCGGATATTAATGCGGTGCATCCGGATGCGCTGACTCCGTGGAAGGCGGAGAACCTCTGGCAGTTGTATATCGGGACGGCGAACTATCTGGATCGAAGTGTGGATGAGGAGCGGCTGGGCGCGCAGGAGGAGAGCGAGCTGGTGCACCGCGTGGTGGCGTTGCTGCCGGGGCAGAAGGTTGCGGTGCGGGAGTTTCTGGATGGGTTTCCGGAGAGGTATGTGCTGACGAGGACGCCAGAGCAGGTGCGGTCGCAGTTTTTGATGGCGACGCGGCTGACGGAGGATTCTGTGCAGCTGGAGTTTCGCTATGCACCCTCAGTGAGCGAGTTGACGCTGGTGACACGGGACAGGCCGCAGCTGTTCGCGACGATTGCGGGTGTGCTGGCGGCGTGGGGGATGAATATTGTGACTGCGGATGCGTTCTCGAACCGGCAGGGCGTGGTGGTGGATACGTTCCGGTTTACGGACAGCTTTCGCACGCTCGAGATGAACGCCTCGGAACATGAGGTGTTTGTGAAGAGCGTGCACGATGTGATGATGGGCACGGTGCAGGTGGAGAAGCTGCTGAGTGGGCGCCGGAGGGGAAGAAAGAAGGCTCCGCTGGTGGTCGTGGAGACGCGAGTGGAGTTTGACGACGAGGCTTCGTCGCACAGCACGCTGCTGGAGGTGGTGACGCAAGACACGACAGGGCTGCTGCGCTCGCTGAGCCTGACGCTGGCGGCGGAGGGGTGCAATATCGAGGTTGCACTGGTGGATACAGAGGGGGAGACGGCGATCGACGTCTTCTATCTGACGCGAAATGGTGCGAAGCTGGATAAGAACGAAGAGCGTTCCCTGCGACGCGCCCTGGTGCAGGCAATTGAAGAGAATGCCGGTTAGGGAGGTTATGTCTGGGTCGCGTGACAGTTTTATGAATTTCACATATCAGGCGCAGTGAATGGAAGCGCAGCGAAGTTGAGCCCAGCGCGAAAGAGATGAGATTGCGCGCGCGATAGGTTGGCAAGGTTTTATATTAGAGACATGAGCAAAGCCGAGAGCGAGAATACGAGCAGCGGGCATCCGACGACGACTCCTCAGAAAAATGACCGTTATCTTTTTGGGAGCCTGGATAGTTTTGGCAAAAATCAGGCGAAGCTGCATGAGGTGAGCTGGGGAGATGAGCAGCCGGAGGGCGTGGTTCTGGCTTCAATGGATGCGGCGATCAACTGGGTGAGGAAGAACTCCATCTGGCCGATGACGTTCGGGCTGGCGTGTTGCGCGATCGAGATGATGTCGATGGGTGGCTCGCGGTACGACATTGCGCGGTTTGGCGCGGAGGTGTTTCGCCCGTCGCCGCGGCAGAGCGACCTGATGATCATTGCGGGACGGGTGTCGCAGAAGATGGCGCCTGTGATCCGGCGGCTGTACGAGCAGATGCCGGAGCCGAAGTGGGTGATCTCGATGGGTGCGTGCGCGACCTCGGGTGGGGTGTTCAATAATTATGCCCTGTTGCAGGGTGTGAATCAGGTGATTCCAGTCGATATTTATGTGCCTGGATGCCCTCCGCGGCCCGAGCAATTGCTCTATGCGATCACACTTCTTCAAGAGAAAATCCAGCAGGAACGGGGCACTTTGCGTCGAACGCTGAATCTGGCGTAAGATGTTGTGCTGGTTCAGCTTGGTTACTGTAAGGGTACATCTGCCGGGTCTCGGGACATATTTACAGAATTGGCCGGTAACATATTGAAAATATGGTGACCAGGCTGGTAATTTTTTATCCGCGCTGTTTGCAACTACTGTAAGCTGTATGGAATCGAACAACGAAACGATCCCTGTATTGTTTGTGAAATTCGTTCAACGCAAGATTTGAGTGGAGGAACTCGAATGGTTTATCGTCCGTTTAGCAAATTTAGCCGGTACCTGCTGGCTGCCTGTGCAGTCGGTTTCGGAGTTGGGACATTGAATGCGCAAGCTCCGCCTCCTGCAGCCCCCCTGGGCATTAACCCATCGCGAGTCGATGTGTTTTTGGGATATTCGTATTTTGGAGCGCATGGACAACTGAAGCCATTCGGAATTAACTACTCGTCGATTGATGAAGGCGGGATGGCCAGCGGTGCTTACTACTTCAGCAAGTATTTCGGTGGCGAGGTTGTCGGGTCGATTCACCCGGATGGAAGAAATGACGGTTTCTACAGCATTTCTGCTGGACCGATCTTCCGCGCTCCGATGCAGAACTTCACGCTGTTTGCTCACGGACTGGTTGGCGGCGGCCGATTGGGTGGCCCGAATTCAGAGAATCCGGATTATCACAATCCTTACCAGTGGGGACCGACCCTGACGGCTGGCGGCGGTATGGATTATGCGCTGCCATTTTTCGATAACCGCTTCTCGATACGCCTGTTTCAGGCCGACTATCGCTGGGTCCATGAGAACTACGGTCCGACAGCGTCTATTCCAACGAGCGGTGTCCTTGGTGGCCGCGCAAACCTGAACGCGGCGGAGTTGAGCACTGGAATCGTAGCGCACTTTGGCCACATCATTCCTCCTCCTCCTGTGACCTACGCCTGCTCGGTCTCGCCGACGACAGTGTTTCCGGGAGATCCGATCACGGTGACGGGAACGGCTGCGAATCTGAACCCCAAGAAGACGGCGACCTACACCTGGTCGGCTGATGGCGGCACGATCTCGGGAACTACCAGCACGGCGACTATCGATACCAAGAGCGCGGCTCCCGGGACTTACACGGTGAAGGGCCATGTATCCGAAGGCGCGAAGCCGGGCGAGATGGCGGACTGCACCGCAACCTATACGGTGAGAGCGTTTGAGCCTCCGACCGTGAGCTGCTCGGCGAATCCGTCGACAGTCGCTCCGGGAGATTCCTCGACGATTACAGCAAGCGGAATGAGCCCGCAGAATCGTCCTCTGACCTACAGCTATAGCGCTTCGGCTGGATCTGTTTCGGGCAGCGGTTCGACGGCGACGTTGAACACAGCCGGTGCAGCACCGGGAACAATCACGGTAACGGCGAATGTGGTTGACGATAAGGGTCAGAGTGCTTCCTGCACGACGACTGTTACGGTCAACGCGCCACCTCCGCCTCCGGCTCCGATGACGACCGCACTCTGCTCGGCAAGCTTCGAGCGGGATACGAAGCGTCCGGTTCGCGTGGACAATGAAGCCAAGGCCTGCCTTGACGATATCGCCCTGAAACTGCAGAGCGATTCGGCTGCCAAGCTCGCCGTGGTTGGCAATGCGACCACCGATGAGACGACAGCGACCGGAAAGAAGAAGGCGGTCGGCACGCAGTATGCTGCTGAGCGCGCGGTCAATGCGAAGGACTACCTGGTGACGGAGAAGGGCATCGATGCCAGCCGCATCTCGGTCTACACTGGTTCGGATAACAGTAAGACTGTGACGACTACTGAGATTCCTTCGGGCGCGACACTGGCTACCTCTGGCCTCACTCCGGTGGACGAGAGTGCAGTCAAGGCTCAGCCGCGGACCGCACCACCGGCCAAGCATAAGAAGTAAAACGAACCGCAACAAGCACAAGGCTGACTGGGTTGATTCCCAGTCAGCCTTTGTGTTGCGGGCCGGAGAAGCTAATCCGCGCCAGAGCGATTAGACTTGAGATTTAGGATATTTTCTTGAAACGACGGATCGGAATTCAGATTACGGGCGTTGCCCTCCTCTTTGTCTTGTCATGCCTTCGATTGAATGCAGTGAACTGGCTGCCATTCGGGCCGGAGGGCGGAGATGTGCGCTCGTTTGCCGCTGACCCGCACGATCACTCCCATCTGTTTCTGGGTACGGTGACGGGCTGGATCTATGAGTCGCGGAACGGGGGCTCGGAGTGGAGCCGGCTTGCCTGGGTGGGTAAGCGGGACGATCTGGCCCTGGACTCGATTGTGGTGGATAGTGCCAATCCAAGGCATATTCTCGTCGGCGCCTGGGTGCTGGGGAGCACTGACGGTGGACTCTACGTCAGCAACGACGGGGGGATGAGCTGGGAGAGTGAGCCGGCGATGCGCGGCGAGTCGATCCGCGCGCTGGAGGCGGCTCCTTCAGATCCGAAGATATTGGTTGCGGGGACGCTGAAAGGAGTCTACCGGTCGACGGATGGGGGAAGGCAGTGGAAGCTAATCAGCCCTGAAGGAAGCCGGGAGCTGCATGAGGTTGAGTCGGTTGCGATCGACCCTGCTAATCCGCAGACGATCTATGCGGGAACGTGGCATCTGCCGTGGAAGACGACGGATGGCGGGGAGCATTGGACGAATATCAAGCAGGGGATTATCGATGACTCAGATGTATTTTCGATCATTCTGGATCCGAAGGATTCGAAGACGGTCTATCTGAGCGCGTGCTCGGGGATTTATAAGAGTATGAACGGCGGCGAGAAGTTCCAAAAGGTGCAGGGAATTCCATCGACGGCGCGGCGAACGCGAGTGCTGATGCAGGATCCGCAGAACCTGAACATTGTCTTTGCAGGGACGACGGAGGGTCTGTTCCGTACAGGGGATTCGGGTGAAGCCTGGCAGCGAACGACCGGGCCTGAGGTGATCGTGAACGATGTGTATGTCGATCCGGCGAATACGAACCGGGTGCTGCTGGCGACGGATCGCGGGGGAGTGCTGGCGAGTAATGATGGAGGATATTCGTTTGTTCCGTCCAACAGAGGATTCTCTGCGCGACAGATCACGTCGTACGTTGCGGAGACTGCACGGCCGGCGACGATCTACGTGGGAGTGGTGAACGATAAGGCCTGGGGTGGGGTGTTTGTCAGCGACAATGGCGGGTTGTCGTGGTCGCAGAAGAGTGCGGGATTGAATGGGCAGGATGTTTTTAGTTTGGGGCAGGCCTCCGACGGGACGGTGATTGCCGGGACTGGCCATGGGATTTACCGGCTACAGGGCGATGTCTGGGATCGTGTGAACAATGTGTCTTTGAACGCTCATGCGAGCTCTCAACCAGTCGCGGAAAGGGCTGTTGCTTCGGCGAAGGCTTCCGGCAATGCGCGGCGAGCGCCGGGTAAGAAGCCAGCGGAAGCCAACCCGGTTCACGACGCATTCGATGCGCCGGTGAACTCGATTGCGAGGGCTGGGGATACGGTCTATGCCGCGACGTCGGAGGGATTGCTTCGCAGTTCGACGGCTGGCGAGAGTTGGAAGCTGGTCAGCGGGCTTGAGAGGGAGAACTGGAACTTCGTTGCGACTGCGAAGTCGTGGGTTGTGGCCGCGACTTTGCGCTCGGCGATGGTGTCGTCTGACGGCGGCCAGAGGTGGGAGGCATTGAAGCTGCCGGGCTCGCTGGAGCAGGTGGCTGCGGTGGCGGTGGATGACTCGGGTGGTCTTTGGGTCGCGGGACGAGAAGGCGTGTTTGCGTCGAGGGACAGAGGCGCGACGTGGCAGGGATTGAAGAACCTTACGATTCGCGATGTGAATAGTTTGTTCTACGATGAATCGTCGCAGCGGATTCTGGTGACTGCGAACAGTAAGAATACGATCGTGTTTGCGGTGCATGTGCCGGATTGGTCGGTGCATTATTGGAATTCGGGGTGGAACCTGAGGCTGGTGCGGCCTATGGGGGACCACCTGGTTGGGGCGACGTTGTTTGACGGTGTTGTGGTGCAGCCGCGGATGGTTGATTCGAGCGAAGTCGCAAAACACTGAGGCTGGACGGCCGAGAGGAATAGAATCGTACTATGAACTTTGAGTCCTTCGATACGAAAGCGCGGCACTCCTTCCAGACAGACGACCCGACCCTTCTGCCAATCGCAGCGAAGGTAGCGCAAGGGGAGCGGTTGAGCTTTGAGGATGGGGTTGCGCTCTATCGCAGTGGAGACATTCTCGCTGTGGGATGGCTTGCGAACCTGGTGCGCGAGCGGCTTCATGGAGATATCGCCTATTTCAATGTGAACCGGCATATCAATCCGACGAATGTGTGTGTGGCGTCGTGCCGTCTTTGCGCGTTTGGCCGCAAGAAGGGCGACGCGGGAACTTATACGATGGCGCTCGAAGAAGCGTGGGAGACTGCAGGCACGGGGCTGACGGAGGCGGTGACTGAGTTTCACATCGTGGGTGGCCTGCATCCGGATCTGCCATTTGAGTACTTCATGGACCTGGTGCGCGGGCTGAAGGTGCGGTTCCCGAAGGTGCATATCAAGGCGTTCACGATGGTCGAAGTGGCGTTTCTGGCAAAGCGCGGGAAGATGACAATACCTGAGACGCTGGAGCGGATGAAGGCTGCGGGAGTGGACTCGATGCCAGGGGGTGGGGCGGAGATTTTTGCGGATCGTGTGCGGCACATTATCTGCGACCACAAGATCGATGGCGGTGAGTGGCTGGATACGGCTCGCGCGGCGCATAAGATTGGCCTGCGGTCGAATGCGACGATGCTTTATGGGCATGTGGAGAACGATGAGGATCGTGTAGACCATCTGGTGAAGCTGCGGACGGTTCAGGATGAGACTGGTGGCTTCCAGACGTTTATTCCGCTGGCGTTTCATCCGGAGAACACGGCGCTGGCGCATATTCCGAAGACGACGGGGATGCTAGACTTGCGGCAGATCGCTGTGGGGCGGTTGATGCTGGATAATTTTCCGCACATAAAGAGCTACTGGCAGATGGTTTCGCCGAAGATGGCTCAGATTTCGCTGCGGTTTGGTGCGGATGATATCGATGGCACGGTGATTGAGGAGAAGATCTACCACAATGCCGGGGCGACGACTCCGCAGGGATTGCGGCGGGTGGATTTGGTGCGGCTCATCACCGAGGCTGGGCGGGTTCCATTCGAGCGGGACACGCTGTATCGCGCGGTGACCAGGAGTGAAGACACCTTTACTATCGCGGTCTAAAGGCGCTTCTGTGGGTGGATTTTCGCGGAAGCGCTGAGACAAAAGGCTTTGCGCGCCGGGTGGGTAAAACTGCTGTCTTTTGCAGGGTGAAGTGGAAAGCATTTTCCCTTTTGGGGAAATGTTTTGGTACCTCCGTGTTGATAACTGCTGCCGTGTGCTCGACTTTTCTCTAGAAAATGCCGATATAGCCATTGTTCCAGAGATTCCCGGGATTGGCCGCTGATTTGCAAACAGCGATAGTGCAACAACATAGTTGGCATTGAATCAGCAGGCTTTCCGGTCTTCTCGAACGAAACCGGAAGCTGCTCAGTGCGGACTTACTGCGTCTCGAGAAGCGCGAGCATGGGCGATCGATTCGCGGAACCAATTTCATCGGGGAAGGAGGATTTTCATGTATCTACTCTTTGGACCAGCACTGGCTGCACTCCTGGTTATCGGCGTCATTCAACTTCGTGATCACTTCGTTCCTTCCCGCTAACGGAAATTGCTGTCGCTTTTTGCATCGCTTTGGTTCTAGGTGGAGAGGTCAGGCTTCGGTCTGGCCTCGTTTGTTTTTGTGGAACGAAGTGTCTGCGGCTTCCACCCCTCAACTGCGAGAAAAACTGAGCGTTCGGTTCTTGCCGGGTCGCAAAATTAGATAAATCGTAATATTTTGCGATAAAGTAAAGACACCATTTTCTAAACCCAAAATTGATTGGCCCAGCGCGCTGTTTCCGCGGAAGTTCCAGCGTTTGGGAGTTGGTGTATCTGAAGTTAAGTAGTTTAAATTGATAGAGGAAGAGGTGTCATTGATGGGGATCTCGCGCCGGGATTTTTTGATGCGAGTGGGGCAGGCAGGCGGCTATAGCGCTGCGTTCGCAACGATGCAGTCGCTGGGGCTGATGCCAATGAAGGGCCAGCAGCCTGAGGCGATTCACGCGGCGGCGGGTTCCGGCAAAGGCATCAAGGTAGTGGTGGTCGGCGGGGGGATCGGTGGCCTGGTTTCAGCCTATGAATTGAAGAAGCTTGGGTACGATGTGACTCTGCTGGAGGCTCGGAGCAGGCCTGGTGGCCGGAACTGGACGGGGCGGCAGGGAACCAAGGTGGAGTTCGTCGATGGGACGGTGCAGACGATTGATTGGGAAGAGGGTAACTACCAGAATCTGGGTCCTGGACGGTTGCCGAGCACACACTGGACGATGCTGGGGTACTGTCGTGAGTTGAGTGTGCCGCTGGAGGTGGAGGTCAATACTTCCCGGTCGACATTCCTGGAGAGCGATAAGGCAAATGGCGGAAAGCCGGTGGTGCAACGAAAGGCTGTGAACGATACACGCGGGCATGTGTCGGAGCTGCTGTCGAAGTGTATTGCGCAGGGCGCGCTGGATAATGAGTTGAGCAAGGAAGACCGTCAGCGGATGACGGATTTTCTGAAGATCTATGGGCCGCTGGATGGATCGGGCGCGTATGTGGGGTCGGAACGTGCGGGTTACAGGACGCCGCCGGGAGCAGGGAAGCAGGTTCCGGTGAATGATACGCCGCTGGATATGCGGGTGTTGCTGGATGAGGGCTTCTGGGGCGCCCTGTTTGTGGAAGAGGCGTGGGACTGGCAGGCGACTATGATGCAGCCGGTGGGCGGAATGGACCGGATTCCGTATGCTTTTGCGAAGGCGCTAGGGCCGGTGGTGCAGTATGAGTCGCCGGCAACGGAGATTCGCAGGACGGCGAATGGAGTGCGCGTGTCGTATAAGCAGAAGGGTGCGACGAAGCAGTTGGAGGCCCAGTACTGCATTCTTGCGATGCCGTTTTCGATTCTGAAGAAGACACCGAACGATCTGTCGGCGCCGTTCAAGAGGGTGGTGGACGGGTGCACGATGGCATCTTCGTACAAGGTTGCGTGGGAGAGCCGAAGGTTCTGGGAGCAGGATTACAACATCTATGGAGGACTGTCGTTCCTGATGCAGGGGCCAAGCCCGGTGTGGTATCCGTCGTCGCGGCTGATGCATCCGACGGGGATTATGGTTTCTGGATACACGGATGAGGTGGGTTCAGGGTTCAACAAACTGACGCTCGAGGAGAAGTTTGCGGCCTCGCGGGAGTCGGTGGAGAAGATTCATCCGGGGCATGGGAAGGAGCTGAAGAATCCTGTGTTTTGCGGATGGCTGCATGTGCCGTGGAATGAAGGCTCATGGATTCGGAGTTATGGCGGCGATGGATATGACGTGATTACCGAGGCGGACGGCCCGTTTTATTTTGCGGGTGACACTGCGAGCCACATCGTGGGCTGGCAGGAGGGTGCGGCGTTGAGTGCGCGGCGTGCTGTGGGGATGATTGCGGATAAGACGAAGGCCGCGAAGTTGTCCGGCGTTGCGAATGGCATTGTGCAGGGTTGATTTTCTTGCGGAGGCAACACGATGAAGATGAGGCGTGGAGTGATGGCGGCAGTGTTGGCGGCTGCTGCGTGTGCGATGCAGGCCCAGGTTGCAGTGAAACATCTGCAGGATGACAAGTCGCCAATCGCTTCAGGCGTGTGGGCGGGAGATACGTTGTATCTGAGCGGGCAGCTGGCTTCGCCGGTGACGCCTGCCGATCCGGCGAAGGGTACGGCTGCGGTTTATGGAGATACGAAGACGCAGGCATTCAGCGCGTTGACGAAGATTCAGGGTCTGCTGCGAGCGCAGGGCCTGGATATGAAGGATGTGGTGAAGATGACTGTGTTTTTGGCGGGCGATCCGGCGAATGGTGGAAAGCTGGATTTTCCCGGGCTGCAGGCTTCGTATACGCAGTTCTTCGGGACGAAGGATCAGCCGAATAAGCCGGCGAGGAGTGCGATGCAGGTGGCAGCACTGGCTGCTCCATGGGCGCTGGTGGAGATTGAAGTGATTGCCGTGAAGAGTAAGTAAATTTCCGAGGAGGGTGAGCAGTCGGGCTCCGCTGATTTGGCGGGGCCTTTGCTCGTTTGCGCGAGATTTGAAGGTCAGGATGCGCTATCCTTCCCACGAATACGTGTGATAGAAAAGTCATTCGTGGCCGAACAAGTTTTTCGGGGCCGTGAAGGACAATTACGGAAGGCTGCGCTCTTGTGTGGCCGCTATGGAGATTTCAAATGGCAGACGGGACGTGCGATATCGGATTGATTGGTCTGGCGGTGATGGGCCAGAACCTTGTGCTGAACATGAACGACCATGGTTACAAAGTGGCTGTGTTCAACCGGACTACTTCGAAGGTGGATGAGTTTCTTGCAGACGAGGCGAAAGGAACGCAGGTCGTTGGCGCGCACTCGGCTGAAGAGTTGTGCAAGCTGTTGAAGCAGCCGCGCCGGGTGATGTTGATGGTGAAGGCAGGCGAGGTGGTGGATCAGACGATCGACCATGTGCTGCCTTATCTGGAAAAGGGCGACATCCTCATCGATGGCGGGAATTCGTTGTTTACGGATACAAACCGGCGGACGAAGGACCTGGCGGATAAGGGGATTCTCTTTATTGGGACTGGCGTTTCAGGTGGAGAAGAAGGTGCGCGGTTCGGCCCGTCGATTATGCCTGGAGGGAATCCGGCTGCATGGCCGCATGTGAAAGAGATTTTTCAGGCGATCGCGGCGAAGGTGGAAGGTGGTGTTCCGTGCTGCGACTGGGTGGGCGAGGATGGCGCGGGGCACTACGTGAAAATGGTACACAACGGGATCGAGTATGGCGATATTCAACTTATCTGCGAGGCGTACCAGCTCCTGAAGGAGGGGTTGGGACTTACGCCGGATGAGTTGCATGACGTCTTTGCAGAGTGGAACAAGGGCGAGCTGGATAGTTACCTGATCGAGATTACAGCGGCGATCTTTGCAAAGAAGGACGAGGATGGCCAGCCGATGGTGGACAAGATCCTCGATACTGCCGGACAGAAGGGAACGGGCAAGTGGACGGCGATCTCGGCGCTCGATCTTGGCATGCCGCTGACGTTGATTGGGGAAAGCGTGTTTGCGCGATGCCTGTCGGCGCTGAAGGAGGAGCGGGTTGAGGCCTCGAAGATTTTGCAGGGCCCGAAGAAAGCTCTGACCGTCAGTGAGAAGAAGCAATTTATCGAGGATGTGAGACGGGCGCTCTACTGCTCGAAGATGATCAGCTACGCGCAGGGGTATATGCTTCTGCGAGCGGTAGAGAAAGATATGAAGTGGAACCTGAATATGGGCGGGATTGCGTTGATGTGGCGCGGGGGCTGCATCATTCGCAGCGTCTTCCTGGGAGATATTAAGAAGGCGTTCGACAAGAACCCGAAGCTGGAGAACCTGCTGATGGATGATTTCTTCTCGAGCGCGCTGAACAAATATCAGGCTTCGTGGAGGAAGGCGATCATTCATTCGATCGAGATCGGAGTGCCGATGCCAGCCTTTTCGACGGCGCTGGCGTTCTACGACGGCTACCGGTGCGAACGGCTGCCGGCGAATCTGCTGCAGGCACAGCGGGACTTCTTTGGAGCGCATACGTACGAGCGAGTGGACAAGCCACGGGGCGAGTTCTTCCACACGAACTGGACCGGCCGTGGAGGGAAGGTCTCTTCGTCGACGTATAACGTTTAGGTCGCTAGTAAGACAAAAAGCCAGAGGCTGCGCCAGCCTCTGGCTCTTTGCTTGATGTCAATCAATTGTATGCGGCAGTTTCTACTTCAGGTGCTGCCAGGCGTCATAGGTGAAGATGCCGATGATGCCTGCAGTCATAACTGCCGAGGCGATACCCAATACGCGGACAAACGGCGCAATCTGGGTAACTTTACGCACGATTTCGGTTTGAAGCTGCTGTTCGTGGGAGACGTTCTCGCTAAGGAAGAGCTGGTCTTCTTCGTACCGGGTGAGCTGGCCCTTGTAGGCAAGCAGGCCGAGAAAACAGGCTGCAACTGCTGCCCAGATAATAAGGAGAACGGGTAGAGCATCCATTATGGTCATAGCGGTTTCCTCTGCCCTACGACAGGGCTTTGTTTTTCGGAAGCCAAAAGTCGATTGCGACTATAGGGCTTCGCCGCAATGATACGCCTTTCCCACAAGAGCAAGACAGACTTTTTGACCCGGGGTAACGCAGGTTGTAACGGGGTAAAGTTTTAGTGATGAGAGGCCCAGTGAATGCCGACGACCGCAACGGTGATGACGGCGGTGAGCACAGCGAGGAGCATGATGACAATGAATTTAGCGGCGCGATTCGCGGCTTCTGGCGAGGGTTGGGTGATCCCCATGGTGTTGATGAAGGCGTTCGCGATGAGGAGAAGGAACTTCATGGGGAAGTGGTGACGACTTCATGGTAACAAGAAAGGTGATGAATCGCGTGAACAGAAGGTGCATCTTATTGTTATGGGCCTTGCCTGAGTGGTGGCGGGGGCATACACTTAAAAGTGTTGGATAAGGAGATCTGCTGATGTCTACTGCTACTGTTACCCCCGAAGTTGTTGTTGGCGTGCCAGCTTCGACTACGCCCGTTACCCTGACGCCGAATGCTGTGGCGAAGGTCAGGGAGATTATGGCGACACAGAGCCCGGTTCCTGCGGGATTGCGAATTGGTGTGGTTGGCGGCGGCTGTTCGGGCTTTCAGTATTCCATGTCGTTCGAGAACGCTGCCGGCATGATGGACAAGGTCTATAAGTTCGACGATCTAAAGGTGTTTGTGGACGCTACCTCGGCGATGTACCTGGTGAACTGCACGGTGGATTATGTGGAGACGCTGGAGGCTGCCGGGTTCAAGTTTGAGAACGCTGCGGTGAAGTCGACCTGCGGGTGTGGATCGAGCTTTAGTGTGTAAGTAATTTTTGGCTTTGCAAAAAAGTCCCTGGCTTCGGCCGGGGATTTTTTGTTGTTTTTCGGCTGTTTTTGAAGGGGGTTTTGGAAAAACGTGTGTTTTTCGGATGGTTTTTTGTGGTGAGTTTGTGGTGGATTCGTGGTGAGTTGTGGTGTTTTGGGTGGCGGGTTTTCGGGGCCTAAAATATGCCAGTTTTTCAGAATTTATTTTGAAGGGTTTGTTTGTTGTTGCGTGTTGCTTATACGCAAATATTGTTTTGTTCGAGGATACTTATGTTCAATCGGGATTTTGCGGTTTTTGGTGTGTTTGTGGCGGGTTTTGGGTTGATGGGTGGTTTTGCGTTGGGTCAGGAGGGGGCGGTTACGCCGCCGGTTGTTTCGCAGGGGGCCGTGATTACGGGTTCGGTGATCTGTTCGGATACGAATGGACCGGCTCGGCTGGCACAGGTGATTTTGCGGTCGACTACTCCTTCGGATTCGGGTGCGGACATGCTCAAGGGATTGGAGCAGATGCGCGGGGCGATGGAGGGTGATGATGGGAAGAAGCCAGCTCTGACGAAGGAGCAGGAGGCGGAGCAGAAGAAGCAGTCCGCGGAGCTGGCGCGGACGGTGAACATGATGGCGGATGCGGGGCACACGGTTCCGGTGGGGCTGGATGGGACCTACCGGTTCACGAATGTTCCTCCGGGGACGTACCAGATACGTGCGACGCTGGCGGGCTATGTCGATCCGCTGGGGGAGTTCTCTCCGGAGGACTTTGCGAGTCAGGATCCGAATGTACAGAAGCGGATTCGGGCGGCGGCACAGGTTGTGACGGTGACGGGAAACGAGGGGTCGCATATCGATCTGCGACTGGAGCGTGGTGCTTCGATCAGCGGAAGAGTGATCTTTGAGGATGGGGCGCCTGCGATTGGATGGCAGGTGCTATCGGCGCGAGTGAAGGGAGTGCGCTAGCCGAAGATGACCATTTCGTCGAATGCCTGGAGATGCTCTTTCTCGCCCTCACGGATTTTCACCTGAATGCGGACGGTGTTGCCTGGAGCGAAATGGGGGAGGTCGGTCCAGGCGAACCTGGCGGCAAGGTTACGGTTGTTTCACACGGCACGCCCCCACGCTTGTGATATCGTGTCGGAAAGCCGACGAACCAGTTATTCAGTTTTCCAAGAGAACGCCCATGCCCGCCTTTTATCTGCCTCCGCCCATACCCATTGTTGCTGCATTTTTTCAGGCTGCTTCAACGCCTAAACCGTCCGATCCCCCAGCTATGAAAGGACTCGATCCGGCCGATCATCCGACCTGGCAACCTGAAACGGCTGTTAACTTTGATCAAGGCCGCTGGCACACGCATGTCGTTTCCAACGAAGCCGTTATGACTATTACGAAAAAGGATGACGCAGGCAATCAGCGGATTATTAACTCCACGCTTGTGAATGGCAAACGACAGGTGAGTCATATTTTGGACATGGCCGTCGGCAGCCCTCGAATTTCTCTCACCATGAGCACGCTTACGGATGACCAGAAGCTAAAGTATAAAGACCTCATCGCCGACGCCCAGCAGAGCATCGATGTTGCACTTGCGCATAAAAATAAGGCCGTGCCTGCCTTCGACGCGAAGGACGAGGAATCGGATTCATGGATTATTCATGGCCTGAAGGGAGGGGACGGACATACATCGTCCAATAAGAGAGGGGAGGGACATACATCGTCCAATGAAGTTGCGTCGCCCAAGAGTGTACCGTCAAGTGGCGTGACCTCCAGCAGCTCCGTTACAGGCAAGTGGGAGATACAACAAACGGTTGATCGCATGTCGGATGCGGTGTCGTCCGTTGCTGTCACCCGCGTACAGGCCGATCCGGTTGGAATGCTTGAGGTGCGGGTAGCTTGCAGCAATGACATTGGCGCAACTCTGTATATTAGGAGCGTCGGCAACGGGACCGGTTTCAAGCACACGATGGTCGAAGGCGGTATCTCGGCCCAAACAACCTATGCAGGGTTTGGACAGTATTCGACCAGCGGTACGGTAAGCCCTCCCAAGTCCTGTGTGAAGGCGAGTGTCCGCTTGGACGGGGGCAACGTGAAAGAGTGGCCTCCGAGCGATTGCGATGATGAAGGTTATGTCCGATTGTTGTTTCTGGGAAATCTTTCTAAAGCAGCCCAGGAAGGACTCCTGGGAGTATTTGCGAAGTTTGGGCCCGGAAATTATCCCAATGATCTGAATGGCGGCCATAGAGCGGGACTTTACAGCATGGGCGATCTGCTGAATAGCTCCTTCCTGTGCCTTCAACTGCCGTTCAATAATGGTCAGGTATCGGTTGCCCAGATCAACCTGGATGATCCGGCGTTCAAAAGCTACACAGGCAAATGTGTTGCCTCCTATGTTGCAGAGAAGGCTGCTGCCTCTAAAGCAGCAGCCGATGCGAAGGCAGAGGCGGATGCAAAGGCTGCAGAGGAGAGACTGCTCAGCCACTACGATTTCTATAGCGGCACACCTGAATCCGTTATCGCAGCACTTCCTTCCTATCTCAAAACAGCAGCAACGGTCCGCAACCTACAAGCCGACGATTACGCGAAAGAGATGGCTGCTTTAGGGGATACCGTGAGGTTCTGTGTAGATAACGCCTCGTCCGCGTCATCGAGAGCGTCTCGGTCGCGTCCTCCCAGCGGATCCATTGCAGAGAAAGTTTGGTTACAGTGCAATGGGAACTTCATTGACCTCACGGACAAAGTACTTGCGACTCATGGGCCACATCTTCTTGCAAGGATGCTTCTAGAACCTACCAGGATGAGGCTGGAGGTCCGCTTCGCCGATAACCCGATTGCACATACCTTTGTTGGTGCTAACATAGTTTTCCCGAAAAAATAGACTTCGCGTTCGGGAAGTATGATTTTTGGTTTGCCGCTCAAAGATGCGGCAAACTACGCCTAATGCGCCGCTGGGGCCTTGCCGCCTGATTTGAAATTTTTGGTCAGGAGGACTAGTGGGGCGGCGATGAGGGTGATGATGCCGATGATGTGGAAGACGTCCATGAAGGCGAGGAGCTGGGTTTGGGCGTGCAACTGCTCGTAGACTCGGCCATACGCGGCGCGGGTGGCGTCGACGGGGGAGAAGCCGTGGGTTTGCAGGTATGCGGAGGTTTGGTGGATGTTCTCCTGGAGCGCGGGCGAGGATGAGGCGATGTTATTGCCTACTCGGGACTGGTGGAAGTTCTGGCGGCGCTCGGCAACCGTGGTGGCGAAGGCGATGCCGAAGCTGCCGCCCCAGTTGCGGAAGAAGTTGGTGAGGGACGAGGCCTTGTTGTTCTGGTCGGGGCGTAGCTGCGAGTAGGCGATGACCGAGAGCGGCACGAAGAAGAAGGCGTATCCGAGGCCTTGCAGGGCGCGGGCGAGGGCGTAGTGGCGGTAGTCGGTGTCCAGGTTGAAGTGGCTGTAGTGGAGGAAGGAGATGCCTACGACCATGATCGCTCCGAAGAGGAGGAGCTTCGGCTTAATGACGCCGCGCTGGACTAGCTGTGCGCCGACGGGAGCGAGGAAGGTGATGACGAGCGCTCCAGGCCCAAGGACGAGTCCGGCGTCGATGGCGCGGTAGCCGTAGAGGGACTGGAGGATCTGCGGGATCATCGTGGTGGAGGCGAAGAGTCCGAAGCCGAAGACGAAGTAGAAGACGTTGGCGATGGCGAAGTTGCGTGTCTTGAGCATGTGGAAGTCGATGACGGGATCTTTTTGATTGAGCTCCCAGAAGACGGCGATGGTGAGAGCGCCTACGCCGAGGACGAACATCCAGATGATGAAGCGGGAGCCGAACCAGTCGTCGATCTGGCCGCGGTCGAGGAGGACTTCGAGGCAGGCTGAGCCGAGGCCGATGAGAGCGATGCCTATGCCGTCGACGCGGAGCTTGCCGGGCTTGCCATCGGCGCCGACGCTGCGGACGGTCTTGCGCTCTTCGGCGTAGGACGGTGGGTCGTGGACGAAGCGGTTGGTGAGGAAGATCGAGAGGATGCCGATGGGGATGTTGATTAAGAAGACCCAGCGCCAGTTGTAGTTGTCGGTGATCCAGCCGCCGAGGACCGGGCCGATGGCAGGCGCGGTGACGATGGCTACGGTGTAGAGAGCGAAGGCAGAGGCTCGTTTGGATGGGGGAAAGGTATCGACTAGTATGGCTTGTTCTACGGGCGCGAGGCCTCCGCCGCCGATGCCCTGCAGGACTCGGCTGAGAAGCATGATGTTGAGCGACGGGGCGATGCCGCAGAAGAACGATGTGATGGTGAAGAGGGCGACGCAGGCCATGTAGTAGGTCTTGCGGCCGAAGACGCGGGAGAGCCACGCGGACATGGGAAGGACGACGGCGTTGGCGACGAGATAGGTGGTGAGAATCCAGGTGACTTCGTCGTAAGAGCGGCCGAGGCCTCCGGCGATGTAGGGGAGGGAGACGTTGGCGATGGAGGTGTCGAGCAGCTCCATGAAGGTCGCGAGGGTGACGGTGAGGGCGACGACCCAGGGATTGATGATGGGGTGGGATTTTGCTGCGAGCTGCGGCTGGGTTTGTGCCGGCTGGGGAGCGGACTCGGCTGGATACTCGATGGTGGCTGTGGCCATGAGAGTTTGCGTCCCCTTAAGTGGTTGAAACAAAAGAAACCGATTGGTCTCTTCTACAATCAGATTCAGAAAAGGCGCTCGGGATTCTGGTTTTTTGCAGGTTATGCTGTTGGGCGAGGTGAGATGGGATGAATAAAGGAGAGTTGACGCGGCAGCGGATTATTGAAGAGGCGGCGCCGATCTTTAATCAGCGTGGATATGCGGGCTGCTCGATGCAGGATGTGATGGAGGCGACGGGGCTGGAGAAGGGTGGGATCTACCGGCACTTTGAGAGCAAGGAGGAGTTGGCGGCGGAGGCGTTTAAGTATGCGGTGGGTGAGGCGTTTCGTGTGCGGCGGCTGGGGTCGGATGCGGTTGAGAACCGGTTGGAGCGGATTAAGTATCTGGTGAGGCGGTTTGTGGATGTGCCTTCGCCTTTGCCGGGTGGGTGTCCGCTGATGAATGCGGCGATTGATTCGGACGATGGGAATCCGGTGCTGCGTGGGCTGGCGAAGGAAGGGATTGCGGAGTGGAAGGGGCGGTTGTGCTCGCTGGTGCGGGAGGGGATGGAGCGCGGGGAGATTCGAAAGGGGACGGAGCCGCGGAGGATTGCGAATACTGTGGTGGCTACGTTGGAGGGGGCTTTGATGATCAGCCGGTTGGAGGGGAATCGGACTGCGGTGCGGGATGCTGGGGTGATGTTGGAAGAGGTTTTGGATGGGATTGTGGCTTAGGGTGAGAAGCAACGGGTACGGATGAGAGAAGAAGCAGGTCCCCATTCGACTTCGCTCAGGGCAGGCTCTTCGGGGATGACAAGCAAGAAAAGCAAATGCGGGTCCTTCGACTGCGCAGCGTAGAGTGCGCGAACTGCTTCGTTCGGGATGACACTTTTTGTTGCGCGTTTGGTCAGGCGGTGGTGGGGATTAGCGTGGGGGCTTCGAGGGAGGTGGTGGACTCGATGCCGGTGGCGAGGCGGGTGATGGTGAGGACGGTGATGTCGTCTTCCTGGCCGAAGGCTACGGCGGCTTCTGTGGCTTGCCTGGCGTCGGGTCTGGTGGCGAGGAGCTGGTGGAGGCGGTCGAAGCCGTAGAGCTCGCCGGCGGGGCTGCGGGCTTCGAGGAGGCCGTCGGTGTAGAGGGTGAGGCGGTCGTCGATGTTGAGTTTGTGGGTTGTGCTTTCGTAGATGGCTTCGGGGTCGAGGCCCAGCGGGAGCGCGGGAGCGGCGTCTAGCTCGTGCTGGTTGAGAAATGGCGGGAGGTGGCCTGCGTTGGCGATGGTGCAGGCGCCGTCGGGTTCGAGGCGGAGGGCGATGCAGGTGGCGAAGCCGTTGCCAAGGCGTCCGGCGAGGCGAGCGTTGATGGTGGTGAGGATGTAGGCGGGGTCGTTGGAGACGGCTGCGGCTGTGCGGATGGCTCCTACGATGAAGGAGACGGACATGGCGGCCTTGAGGCCTTTGCCGCTGACGTCGCCGAGGATGAGGAGCGAGGAGTTTGTGCCGGTGGCTTCGGGGACGACCAGCTGGAAGAAGTCTCCTCCGACCTCTTGCGCGGGGCGATAGGCGCTGGTGATGGCGAAGCCGGGAAGAGTGGGGAGCGTGTCGGGGATGAGGATGCGCTGAATCTCCTGCGCGCTGCGGAATTCGCTTTCGAGTGCGGATTGACGGCGGTTCTGGTCGAGGGCGTAGCGGCAGACAGAGTAGACGATGGCGATGAGGAGAAGAGTCTCGGCGATGATATCGGCGTGGAACTGATTGCCGTTGATGGTGAAGAGAAGGAGATTGATCTTCGGCGCGAAGGTCCAGTGGGTGTAGCGATGGGCCTGGCCGAGGAGATTCGGGATGGTTTGAAAGCAGGTAGAGAGCAGGGCGAAGGTGGCAACGAGCCAGGTTGCGAGCGGTCGCCGCTGGCGGAGTGCCAGGCCGATGAGAACGAGCGGATAGAGCTCGAGGAAGGTGGGGATGAGAGTGAAGATGATGTCGCCCACGAGGTAGATGGCAGCGTGCCCCTGGCTCCAGTCGAAGAGCTGGAGGCTGCCTTCGATGAGGGAAGTGACGAGGGAGATCCAGGCGCAGATACGGGTGGCTCGGGCTATCGCCGGGCGGCGGTTGAGGTCGAGGAGATAGAGGAGCAGGAACCAGAGGGCGATATCGCCGAGCGAGATGATGATGCCGGTGGTGCCGAAGTCCGGACGAAAAGAGAGATTAGGCCAGATGAGATCGCGGAAGAAGAAGATGTCGGATGTTGCGGCGTATGCAGCGGTCCAGAGCAGGACAGGCTCGTTGCGGTCGCGGAGCCATGCGAGGAAGGCGAGCGCTGCAAGGAGAGCATAGAAGAGGCTGAGAGCGTTCGAGTATTGGCGTGAGCGGAGTTGTTCGTAGTCGTGTTCCTGGCTGAGAGCGGCGACGGACTCGGGTGTGCCAAGGAGCGGATGACCATGCAGGCCGCCTTCTTCCCCGTTGGAGAAGGAGTGATGGGGTGCGGACCAGACTCGGATGGCGAGGACGCCGGAGCTGGGATGGCCGAGGGAGAAGTTGGCGAACGTAGGGTTTCCGTACCAGTACCAGATTGGGTGCGGCGGCAGCTTGCCCAACTGCCCGATGAGCTTGCCGTTCCAGTAGAGCTCGTAGGCGCTGTCGACCTGGGGCATGCGAAGGGCGAGCTCTTGCGGAACGGTGGAGGGTGAGGGGATGAGGATGTGGCGGCGATACCAGCCGAAGCCGGTGTAGTCATAGTGGCCCTGGGCTCCCCAGTGTTTGTCGGTCTGGAGGGTTTCCCATGCGGAGTCGTCTAGGGTTGGTGAGGACCAAGCGGGGTCGTCGCCGAGGTGGAATTGCCAGGGGCCGTCGAGGGCTACGGTGGCCTGGCCGAGGCCGGTGACTACGAAGGGTGCGGGGGTTTGGGCTTGAGAGGCGAGGACCGTGAGGCACAGTACGGCCAGAAGAGTTAGGCAGCGACTAGTCCGCAATGCTAGGGCCTCCGGTGGATGGGTGAATGATACCGGATGGGTGGAGGGTTACATGGATTTTTGTTGTTGCTTGATGGGCGGTGGTGGAGATTGATGTGATTGCGGTGAAAGGGGGAAGTTTTTTTCTTGCTTGTTGAGTTTGTACATCCCACCCTTCGCAAAGTGCGCGAAGGATGGGGCACCCGGGGATTTGTGGTTGAGTGAGGAGAACGCGCAACGACAAAAGCAACGACAAATGCGGAGATCCTTCACTTCGTTCAGGATGACGACTTCCTGAGGGTTTTGCGTCGGTTTATGGGGCGGCTTGTTCTGCTGTGTGCAGGTAAGGGATGCCTTTGTCCATCCATGCGGGTTTGGGGCCGGATTTTAATTCGTAGTCGAAGAACTTGGCCATGCGTGCGGCGTAGTCTCGCTGGTTGGCGCGGCGGCGGAGGTGGTGTGGTTCGCCGTTGTAGGAGAACATCCATGCGGGTTTGTCGAGGCGGCGTAGAGCGAGGAAGAACTCGATGCCTTGATACCACGGGACGGCGTCGTCGGCGTCGTTGTGCAGAATGAGGAGCGGGGTCTGGATGCGGTCAACCTGGAAGATGGGCGAGTTGTCGATGAAGCGCAGCGGATACTCCCATGGTGAGCCGCCGATGCGGCTTTGGGTTTTTTCGTACTGGAACTGACGAGGGCGGCCGGAGCCCCAGCGGATGCCGTCGTAGGCGGAGATCATGTTGACGACGGGTGCGCCGTCTTCTGCGGCTTTGAAGCGCGTGGTCTGGGTGACCATGTAGGCGATCTGGTAGCCGCCCCAACTGTGGCCCTGGATGCCGATGTTGTTGTTGTCGACGAAGCCGCGTGCGGTGACGGCGTTGACTCCGCCGAGAACGCATTTGAGTGCGCTCTGGCCGGGGTAGCCGGTGGTGTAGACGATGTCGGGCGTGAAGACGAGATAGCCGTTGGAGACGTAGTAGCTGATGTTGATCGAGTCCATGGGGCGTGGGTCGACGAAGTGGTTGAGGTTCTGCGAGAGCTTCTCGTAGAGGTAGACGATCATCGGGTACTTCTTCGCGGGATCGAAGTTTTCGGGCTTGTAGAGAATGCCTTGCAGCGGGATGCCGTCAGTGCTCTGGAAGCTGACCATCTCGTCGGTGCCCCAGAGGAGTGAGGATTGCTGGGGGTTGGCGTCGGAGATTTTTTGCAGGTTTTTGAAGGAGGCGTCGGTGATGAGGAGGTTGGGAAATTTGCTGAAGGATTGTGCGGTCAGAGCGTAGACGTCGGCGTCGCGGGCCTTGATGGGGTTGTTGTAGTCGTCGGCGGTCAGGAGGAGTTTGGTGGGGGCGTCTTTGGCATCGATGCGCGTGGTGAAGAAGCCGGAGCTGCGGGTGCTGGTGTCTTCGGCGCGGAGGAGAATGGGCTTGGTGGGGTCGATGGTTCTGTCGTCGGGGTCGGAGTGGAAGACGATGGCGCGGAGCTCAAGATGCTGGGCGCGGCCTAGTCCGTGGGTGAGGTTGGTGGCGGAGGTGCCGTCGGGGGCTACCTGCCAGATGTCGTAGTGGTCGTAGAGGAGGACGTACTTGTCGTCTTTGGTCCACTCGCCGATGCCGTAGGGGCCGGGCGTGCCGGGGGTGTCTTCTTCTTCGTCCCAGAAGGCGACGGGGAGTTTGGCGGTAAGGTTGACGGATTTTCCGGTGGCGATGGAGATGGCGTTCCAGTTTTTGCCGTCGAAGGTGAGGAAGTATTTGCCGCCGGGAGATTGGCGCGTCTGGCCTTCGTGTTTTTTAAGGAGGAGGGTGCGCTGGCCGGTGTCGACGTCGACGAGGTAGGTGTCGAGAATGCGCTCGCCGTAGTCCTGGATGGGGCGGTAGGGGCGGTCGTCGGTGCCGAGGGCGTAGTGGCCGGTTTCGGCGGGGACGACTTCGGGGAGAGTGTCGTCGGCCAGCTGGATCATTTTCTTGCTGGGGATGAGGTAGACGGCGCGGTAGGAGCGGTTGAGGTCTGCGGTGGCTCGGACCTTCTGGATGGGCGGGATGGACTCTTCGTCGTAGCTCCAGAGATCGAAGGAGGGTTTGTCGGGGTCTATGGTTGCTGGCGGGCGAGGCGGTGAGGGTGGGGCGGCTCCGAAGAAGAGACGGGTGCCGTCTTTGGAGAAGGTGAGGGTGGCGTGGTCGTGGATGACGTAGCCGGAGTGGAAGCCGGGTGTGGTGGTGGAGACTACGAGGTTGGCTTTGGGTTCGGTGGAGTTCCAGAGGTAGAGGTTATATGGGGGCTTCTTTTCGGCGGCGTTGGTGGAGGGGTTACCGATGAAGGCGAGGGCGTCGGATTTTTCTGTCCAGGTGAGGTGTTGGTACTGGGCTTTGCCGGAGATGAGCTCGTGCGGGGCTGTCGGGTTTTCGCCGGTGGTGGGGACTACGAAGACGCCGTCGGCTTCGGATTTGTGCGCGGCGACGGAGTACGCGAGGGATTTGCCGTCGCGGGTGATCTGGTAGTCGAGGACGTCGGGGAAGTCGCGGGTGGATTGGGTTGTCAGGTTGAGGAGGGTCAGGGTGGTGCCGAACTCGGGCGTTTCGCGCGAACGTGCCGGAGTTGGTGCGGCTTCGGGTTTTGCTTCGGCTTCGGTGGAGTTCTCTTTGGGAGTGGCGGGGGGCGGTGCCGGGTACTTGATGTAGGCTACGTAGCCGTCGGCCTTTTTGGGGAGCTGGAAGTTTTTGATGTCGGCGACGCGGGTGGATTTGGCGGAGGCAAGGTCGAGGACTACGAGTTCTTCGTGAGCAGAACTCTTTTTGTCGGTTTTAGCTTTTTCTACGGCGGCGTGGGTGGGGAAGGCGAGGAAGACGAGGGTTTTGGAGTCGTTAGTGAAGGAGAGCTGGACGGTGCGGGGAGGCGGTGGGCCTTCGGCGTTGGGGTCGTCGGGTGGCGGGGGCGGGAGCTCGCCGGCGGGCTCGTGGGTTTCTTTGCCGGTGGAGAGATTGCGGATGATGACTTTGCCGTCGCCTTCCAACGGAAAGAGAGCATAGGCGACGTAATGGCCGTCGGGGGAGAGGACCTGGCCGGTGAGGGTTCGCCAGGAGTCGAAGTCTTTTGCGGTGATGGGGCGCTTTTGCGCGAGGGCGAAGGGGGTGAGGCAGAGGAGGGTAAGGATGGCGAGGCGCGCGGATTGGCGGATGGGCATGTGGCTCCTTCGGAAGGATTCAAGAGTAACAAAGGCGGCGCGGATGGGTGTGGGACGGAGGAGATAGCACGGAAGACGCAGGCGAAGGGGCGAATTGGCGTGGGGAACGTCTAAGATGGAGTTACTTCGATTGGCAGGTGTCTTGGCGGTCTATGACTGAGTTTGTGATTAAGCTGGCGGATGAACGTGGTCGAGTGATGGAGCAGAGTCATGCCGCGGCTACGGCTGAGGAGCTGCGCGCGCGGTTTATGCAGGCTGGGTACTACGTTTATTCGGTCAAAGCAAAGAGCGTGCTGGGTGCGGGTAAGAAGAAGGTCAAGCTGGAGACTTTTCTGATCTTCAACCAGCAGTTTTTGACGCTGATTCGCGCGGGGTTGCCGATTCTGGGGTCGCTGGAGCTGCTGGCGAAGCGGCAGAAGCTGGCGCATTTTCGTGCTCAGCTCGAAGATGTGACGTCGCGGGTGAAGACGGGCGAGTCGATCTCGCAGGCGTTCGAGGCGCAGGGTGGATTTCCGATTGTGTATACGACGACGCTGCTGGCGGGGGAGCGGTCGGGCAATCTGGAAGAGGTGCTGCAGAGGTACCTGGACTTTCAGCGGGTGTCGCTGACGTTTCGCAAGAAGCTGAAGGCGAGTTTGATCTATCCGGCGCTGCTGGTGTTGATGGTGATCGGGCTGCTCATCTTTCTGATTACGTTTGTGGTGCCGCGGTTCGCGCAGCTCTACGACCAGATGAATACGAAGCTGCCGGAGCTGACGCTGCTTCTGCTGAGCCTGGGCAAACAGACGCAGGCCTATGGGATTTATGCTGCGATTGTGGTGGGAACTGTCGGGTTTCTGCTGTATCGCTGGTCGAAGACGGATGCGGGTGCGAATTTAATTGATAAGGTTCGAATCTCGCTGCCGATCTTTGGGCCGGTGTGGCTGAAGTATCAGGTGGGATTGTTTGCGCGGACGCTGTCGACGCTGCTGACGGGCGGTCTGCCGCTGGTGCCATCGCTGGAGACGGCGGCGCGGTCGATCGATTCGCGGCAGATTGCCGGGGCTGTGCACCGGTCCGTGGAGACCGTTCGGGAGGGTAAGGGGTTGGCCGCGAGCCTGGAGTCGACTAAGGTGTTTCCGGAGCTGGCGATTGAGATGACCGAGGTCGGCGAGTCGACGGGCGCGCTGCCGCAGATGCTGAACTCGGTGGCCGAGTTTTTTGAAGAGGATGTGCAGACGAATCTGACTGCCGCGATGAGTTTGATTGAGCCGCTGATCCTGATCTTTATGGGAGTGGTGGTGACGGGGATTTTGATTGCATTGTATCTGCCGATCTTCAACCTGGGGATGGGTGGGTCTTCGCCGCAGTGAAGGCTTGATACCGGTCCGACCGCGGATCTTTGGGATTGGCGCGGATTGTTCTGGTTAGACTTTGCCTCGGATTTTGGCTGCCCACCAACGGGAGCCGACGAGGAGGAAGCGCCAGTCTTTGAGGAATTCCGGTGGCTTGCCTTCGATGGCATGGCCGATGAACTGGAGCGCCCAGCCGATGACAAAGAGGGGAATGCCTGTCCAGAGCAGGCTGTGCCAGAAGATGCTCGCGAGCAGGATGGGCAGCGAGAGCATGATGAGGGGAATGCCAAAGGTGTGGGTGAGCCGGTTCAGCGGGTGCTGATGGCTCTGCGAGTATTCGGCGATCCAATTGTCCCAGCTGCGTCCGGCGAGCATGGCAAGGACTCTACTCCGTTGAGGAGCAGGTGCGCAACGTCGGATTTGAGCTCAGCTATAGCGCGTGTTGGTTGATGAGGCGCTTGGCGGCGAGTGAGAGCATGAGTCGCGAGATGCCGCTGAAGACCATGCTGATGCCGACGAGGGTTCCGATGACCCAGACGGAGCTGACGGGCCACGAACGCCAGATCAGGATGGCCAGGATGAGGGTGACGATGCCGTCGACGATGAGCCAGCCGGCTCCATGACGCGGGCGGAGCTGGAAGTACTGGACGAACTCGAAGATCGCTTCGAAGAAGAGGTAGCAGGCGAGGATGAGGGTGAGGGCGATGAGCGCGGCGAGGGGATGAATGATGAGGTAGATGCCGGTGACGACGTAGAGGAGGCCGACAAGGATCTCCCAGATGCGGCCGCCAGTGGTGTGGGTTTTGAAGGCGAAGACGAGGTGCGTGATGCCACTGAGAGTCATCAGCCAGCCGAAGATGAGGGTGATGGCAACTCCGGAGATGTCCGGAACAAGGACAGCAAAAAGTCCGGCGACGATGAGAAGGATGCTGAGTGCGATGGACCAGTTAATGGCCTTGGGAACGAGGCCGGAGAGTGTTGCAGGTGTTGTGCTCATGAGTCCTCCATAGTGGTAGAGACGTGGCCCGAGGGATGGGCGGAGGATAGCATATTGTGAGGGTTGAAGTTAGAAGGCTGCTGCGTGACTATGGTACCATGACCATGGTCGAGGTGCTGTATGAGAACGATGGCGGCTGGGAAGTTCAAGGCAACATGCCTGGCAGTAATGGATGAGGTTCAGGCGAAGCGGGAGCCGGTTCTTGTGACGAAGAATGGCAAGCCGGTGGCAAAGCTTGTGCCGGTAGAACTGACGGAGGGAGAGGACCCGTTGGATGCATTTTACTTCGGAAAGATTGAAATACCTGGGGATATCATTCAGCCGATTTATACGGACAAAGAATGGGAGGAGTTTTTTGAAGAGTCGGCGGACGAATTGAAATGATTCTTCTGGATACGCATGTGGCAGTTTGGATGACGATGGACAAGAGGCTGCTTTCACCTGCTGCTGCAGCAGCGATTCGGGATACCAGTCGCGCCGGTGAGGGGTTGGCGATTGCCAGCTCTACTCTTTGGGAGATTGCGATGAGATCGGCGGAGAAGGAGATTCGCTTGCCGGGTACGCTGTCTGAGTATCTGCATTTCGTCGAGTCGGTTTTCGTGGTGCTTCCGATTACGGGAGCGATTGCAGAACGGTCAACATTATTTACCAGTAAATTTCCGAAGGACCCTACCGACCGGTTAATTGGGGCGACTGCCAATGTTCACGGTATCCGGCTGGTGACAAAGGATAAGCGGATCAGAGCGTCGAAGCAGGTGGATTGCGTCTGGTAGGTAGTCCTGAGATCAACGACCCTCGGGATTGGTCAAGGGCTAAGGCAGGTTGAATTTCATTGGCGTCGAGTCTGGTTCTACAACTATTGTTAGGGTTACGGAAGAGGGTTGAGGGAGTCTTAGAGATATGGCAATGGCACCGTTGGCAATACCGATTAATGAGCCGGGAATGGATGAGGTGGAGCGGGCGCAGTTGATCGCGCGGCGCTATCGTGCGGAGTTTGTGGATCTGAAGAACTTCAAGATCTCGCACGAGCTGTTCAAGAGCGTGCCGGTGGACATGATGTTCCGGTACAACTTCGTGCCGCTGGAGCAGATGGAGGGGAAGCTGGCGATTGCGGTCTCCGATCCTTCGAAGCTGATGGTGCTGGACGAGATCTCGGGGCTGCTGGGGCAGCGTCTGGTGACCCGGGTGGCGACGCTGTCGCAGATTACGGAGCTGCTGAAGAAGACGGAACAGAGCCAGAGAGTGCTCGATGAGGCCAGTGAGGGTTTGGCGTTCGATGTGTTGTCGGGCGATGACAACCAGGACTCGAATATTTCGATTGAACGGCTGACGGGCGAGGACGATATCTCGCCGATTATCCGGCTGGTGGATACGACTATTTTTACGGCGCTGGAGCGAAGGGCTTCGGATATTCACCTTGAAACGTTCGACGATTCGCTGCTGGTGAAGTACAGAATTGACGGCGTGCTGCAGCAGGCGATGGCTCCGATTGCGCGGGAGCACCATCAGACGATTCTTTCGCGTATCAAGGTCATGAGCGAGTTGGACATTGCGGAGCGCCGTGTGCCGCAGGACGGACGTTTCCGCGTGCGGTACAAGGGGCGGCTGATCGACTTTCGCGTGTCGATTATGCCGACGGTGCATGGCGAGAACGCTGTGCTTCGTGTGCTGGATAAAGAGTCGATGTCGGAGAAGTTCAAGAAGCTCTCGCTCGACGTGGTGGGGTTTGCGGAGAAGGATTTGACGCGGTTCCGGCGGTATATCAAGGAGCCGTACGGGATGGTGCTGGTGACGGGGCCGACGGGTTCGGGTAAGACGACGACTTTGTATGCGGCGCTGAATGAGATCAAGTCCGAAGAGGACAAGATCATCACGATTGAAGACCCGGTCGAGTATCAGATTCGCGGGATTACGCAGATTCCGGTGAACGAGAAGAAGGGGCTTACGTTTGCGCGTGGATTGCGGTCGATTCTGCGGCATGACCCGGATAAGATTCTGGTCGGCGAGATCCGCGATGCGGAGACGGCGCAGATCGCGATCAACTCGGCGCTGACGGGACACCTTGTGTTTACGACGGTGCACGCGAACAATGTGGTCGATGTGCTGGGACGCTTTCTGAACATGGGCGTGGAGCCTTACAACTTTGTTTCGGCGCTGAACTGCATTCTGGCGCAGCGGCTGGTGCGGCAGGTGTGCGATTTCTGCGTGAGGGATGTGCAGTACACGGAGCATGATTTGCTGGCGAGCGGTCTGGAGCCGACGGAGTGGCGGAACTTTAATTTCCGCGAGGGTGCCGGTTGCATTGAGTGCGGCGGCACCGGGTATCGCGGGCGTTCGGCGATTCATGAGCTGCTGGAACTGGACGATGAGATTCGCGAGATGCTGCTGGCGAAGAAGCCGGGAAGCGAGATTCGCAAGAAGGCCAAGGAGAAGGGAATGGCGTTTCTGCGCGATTCGGCATTAGAGCGAGTGCGGGCCGGGATTACTACGCTGAGAGAGATCAATAAGGTTACGTTTATTGAGGCGGGACGGTAAAAAGCGGGGAGTAGCGCGCGATGGACGGGGAGTGGGCGGAAGTGGAAGAGAACGGGTAGTCTAGGACGGAATGGAAATTTTACCGAAGACATTGGGGACGCGGCCGCGGCTGGCTGTTGAGGTTCGTGCTGAGGGCGTAGTAGCGGCTCGGGCCGAGGATGCTGCGGCGATTCTGACGGCGGTATCGCGGGCGGATCTGGCGGAAGGGGTGGTGACGCCGGGTTTGAGGGCAGGCAATTTTACCGATACGACAGTGGTGGTGGCGGCAGTGCGCAAGGCGCTCGATAGTGTGGCGGCGAATGCGCGGGAGAGGTCTCGCGATGTGACGGTGGTGGTGCCGGATGCCGCGGTGCGGGTGCTGTTTCTGGAGTTCGATCAGCTTCCGTCGAAGCCAGTGGAGGCGCTGCCGGTGGTGCGGTTCCGGCTGAAGAAGCTGCTGCCGTTCGATGCGGACCACGCGGTGGTGAGCTACCAGGTGATGTCGAGCGAGAAGGGCTCGATCAAGGTGCTTGCGGTAGGGATGCCTAAGGATGTGCTGGAGGAGTATGAGAGCGTAGTGCTGGCAGCGGGGTATGTGCCGGGCGCGGTGCTGCCGAGCACGCTGGCCGCGCTGGCAGGGCTTGAAGACGATGCTGCTCCGGCGCTGGTGGTGAATGCAGGCGCGGGCGCGGTGACGACGGCGATTGTGCAAAGCGGAGCGCTGCTGCTGCATCGCTCTGTCGATATGAGAGCTGAGGGGAATACAGGTAGCGCGGTGCCGGTTGAAGGCGTGAGTCCCGCTCCGGTTTCTGCTACGGCGAGTTGGCTGGAGGAGCCGGGGGGATTGGACAGGTTTGAAGCCGAGGCACGCATGCAGAGCTCGGTGGTGGAGACTGAGGTGTTGCATGAGGTGGGCCTGAAGATGATGGCTTACGATGTGGCGCAGGCAGTGAGCGTGGCCGCGGCTTACTTTGAGGATTCGCTGCAACGCTCTCCCGACGAGCTGCTGGTCGCGGGCACATTGGGTGCGGAAAACATTGCGGCGATGATGGACGAGATCGGCGTGGAAGGATTGCGCGTGAAGGAGATGGTCGACGCCGGGATGATCGAGGCCGGTGCGGTGACGTCGAGGGTACCGAGAGGCTGGCTGGCCGGTGTTCGGGGGGCGCTGAAGAACTGATGCGGATTTCGATTAATCTTGCGAATCGTCCGTTTGTAGAACTGCGGCCTTTGTTTGCGAAGCTGCGGCTGGCGATGGCGTTCCTCGCGGTGCTGGCGGTGGCGCTGGGGTTCTGGCTGCACTCGCTGAATGCGAAGGCGAGCGTGGCGCGGGCGAAGATGGATGCGTTGCAGGCCAAGACTCAGGAGTACCAGCATGAGCGGATGGTGAATGAAGCGAGGATGCGCCAGCCGCAGAATATGGCGGTGTTGGATCGCTCGCGGTATCTGAATACGCTCTTTGCGGAGAAAAGCTTTAGCTGGACAGCGGTGATGATGGATCTGGAAAAGGTGCTGCCGCCGGGAGTGCAGGTGACAAGCATCGAGCCTCAGATTACGAAGGAAGGCGATGTAATCATCCGGCTGCGGGTGAGCGGCGACCGTGAGCGGGCGGTGCAGCTGGTGAGGAACCTTGAGACATCGCAGCGGTTCCTTTCGCCGCGGCCGGCGTCGGAGCAGTCGCAGACGCAGGAGGGCGCGGTGCGCGGTGCGAATGTTCCGGTGTTGCCGCCGGGGTCGGTGCAGTTTGAAATTTGGAGTGGGTATAACCCGCTGCCGGCAAAGACGGTGAAGACGGCGGCGAAAGATGAAGATCAGAATAAGAGCGAAGACCAGAATTCCGATAGCTCAGAGGCCGCGAAGAAGAGAAAGAATCCTAAACCCCCGGTGCCGCCGCGAAGAAGTGCAGTGGTGAAGGCGCCGATGCAGAAAGGGGCGCCGCGATGACGACTGTTGCGGAGAAGAAGCGGTCGGCGGTGGCGGCGAGGGAGTGGGCTGAGAAGGCGCGTCAACTGGGCACGCTGCTGAACCTGCACATCGCGGGAGTGGTATTGCTGGGTGCGGTGAATTTGTACCTGCTGGCTCATCTGGTGTTCACGTGGAGGGCGGCGAACGGCGACAATGCCCAGGCGCTCGCGGAGCAGACAATCGCGATGAAGACGGCAGACATCGCCAGGCAGCCGCTGGAGGGTCTGGACGAGAAGCTGGCGCAGGCCAACAAGGATGCGGACAAGTTTTATAAGCAGCGGCTGCCGTTTGCGAACTCCGAGGCAGTGGGTGAGCTGGGCGCGCTGGCGAAGAAGCAGGGCGTGAAGCTGACGCGCGTGCAGTATGCGTACGATCCGGTGATGCCGGGAACGGCGGGCGAGCTGACCGAGGCCCGGATGGATGCGAGTTTGAGCGGAGATTACCGGCCGCTGGTGCTGTTCATCAATTCGCTGGAACGCGACAAGATGTTTTTCCTCATCACGGGCGTGACGTTGACCGGGCAGCAGAGCGGGACGGTTGGGCTTCGGCTTCGGCTGACGACGTATCTGCGGTCGCCGGTGGGCACGGAGAACACAGAGAAGACGGTGAATGGCGCGAACGATGACGCCTCGGGTGCCACTGACAAGGACGCGGGCCTTCCTGCAGCGGGAGGCAAGCGATGATGAGGCTGACTCCTGACCAGCAGAAGAAGGGCGGCGCGATTGCAGCTTTTGTGCTGTTCGCGGCGGGGATTCTGTACTACAACCTGCATGACGACACGCCTGCTCCGCCTCCGCCTCCTGTGGTGGCAAGTGCGCCTGCGGTGAAGTCGGCTCCGTCGGCGAAGAGTACGGTCGCTGTCCCGGCAGGGAACGTTGCGGGGAAGGCTGCGAAGAATGTGGGGACGACTTCAGAGAAGCTCGATCCGACGCTGCGGATGGATGCGATGCTGGTGACGGAGTCGCTGGTGTACTCGGGGAACGGAAGAAATATCTTTTCGGCGAACTCGGCTCCGGTAGAGATACCTAAGCCGATTGTGCCGGTGCGGCCGAAGGGGCCGGTTGTGCCGCCTCCACCACCACCGGTTGTAGGACCACCGCCGCCGCCGCCGATTGACCTGAAGTTCTTCGGCATAGCGACTGGTCCGAACGGACAGAGGATGGCGTTTCTGCTGCATGCCGATGATGTCTTTCTGGCGTCGGATGGCGAGATTGTGCAGCGGAGGTATAAAGTTATTTCCATCGCGGCCAACTCCGTTGTGGTGGAGGATCTGGCGAACAATAACCGGCAGACGCTGCCGTTGATTGGCCGGTAAGGCGGTTGCAGATGAAGACGGTCAACCCAATTTGCGACGGGCGCAGGCAAGAGGCTGAAGAGGGCTTCATGCTGGTGGGATTGATTGTCGCGATTTTTCTGATTCTGCTGGTGCTGAGCGTGGCTGCTCCGAAGGTGGCGCAGGACCTGAAGCGCGACCGCGAGGTGGAGGCGGTGCATCGCGGCCAGCAGTATGTGCGGGCGGTCCGGTTGTACTACCGGAAGTTCGGGCACTATCCGGGCTCAGTGGAGCAGTTGGAGAAGACGAACAACGTTCGGTTTCTGAGGCAGCGGTATATCGACCCGATGACGGGCACGGATGACTGGCGGCTGATCCATGTGGGCGAGGCGAAGACCACGGTGAAGGGATTTTTTGGCCAGCCGCTGGCGGGGTTGACGCCGGGATTGGGCTCGGCTGCGGGGATGGCTTCGGGTGGCGGGATTGGCGGAGGGGCAGCGGGTTCGGGGCAGCCGGGGGGATCCAGCAGCTCGTTTGGCGGCTCGGCATTCGGAGGTGCCTCGTTAGGGGGATCTTCGCCGGGTGGAGGTGGGTTGGGTGGCTCGTCGATGCCTACGCTTGGCGGGTCAAGCGGGACGCCTACGCTGGGAGGATCGAGTGGCGGAACCAGTCCGGGTGGAGTTAATACGAGCGGCGCGGCTTCGTCGAGCACGCCGGGTGGGACGAATGGGTTGGGTTCGGCGAGCGGGATTCAGTCGTCAGGCACGCCTTCGGGCGGGGCTCCGTTTGTCGGGGTGGGGATTCCGAAGCAGGGCGAATCGATTACGGTGTTGAACGAGCAGGTCACGTACGACACGTGGGAGTTTATCTACGACCCTCGGATCGAACAGTTGTATGCGAAGGGATCGCTGCTTGGCGGATCCGGGAGTCTGGGGTCGGCTTCGGGGAGCTCGTCTGGGTTTGGGAATACTCCTGGCTCGGGGACCGCTCCCAGTGGCTTTGGGAATACACCGGGCGGGTTTGGAGCTGCGCCGGGCGCGGCTTCTCCCACGGCTCCGACTACTCCGCAGCCGCCGCAACAGTGATCGACCGCAGATTGCGCGGATAAGAACGGATTTTATTTTTGGGTGATGGTGTGGAGGCGGCCTATGCGTCCGTGTTGGCCGACGACGAAGGGGAGGGAGAGGGCGTTCCAGTTTTTGTCGGCGTCGGGTGGTTCTTGCGGGGTGGGTTTCAGGGGTGTCCAGTTCTTGCCGTCGTCGCGGGAGATGTCGGTACCGTTGGGGCCAACGGTGATCCAGAGTTTTTGATCGGGATCGTAGGCTACGGAAGAGCGGTAGCCGTGGGGTGGGGTTTGGGCGGATTGCCAGTTGCGGCCGCCGTCCAACGTATAAGCTGCCGTTCCAGCCGGTTCGTCTGCCTTCAGGTAATCCCCTCCTACAGCTATGCCGTGAACCGCATCCTGCGGAGTTTTATAAAAGCACAACGCAAAGACCCCGGAAGAGGCGGTGCCGCTGTGGAGAGGAACCTGAACCTTATTCCAGGAGATATGGGGTGGAGAGCCATATTGGAGGTAGTCTCCTGCATTGATGTTGTGAATGTAGACGAAGGCTCCTCCGACGCCGCCAGTCCCAAACCATTCTTCGTCCACTGGAACGAGATTTTCCACGTATTCCTTTGAATTTTGTGGGGGTAGCCCGTAATAGATTCGATAGGCACCGGGCAGGACAAACAGGGCTGAATTGCTTGCGGCGAAGGCGCCTTGCAGTGCCGGGTCTGCCTTGAGGCTCTCATGACCGGCGTTATCGAGAGTATCGGGATAAGTGTGCTGTTCCAGTCTTCCGTTAACGGTTCGCTGCTCCGATCTGCCGGCAAGGTATTGCAAAAAGGAAAATTGACCGTTTACAGGGTCTCCGAGTACCCAGCCTTTTTTGGGACTTTGCATGCTAATAGCATCCCAGAAGCCTTCTTTGTCGGGGTTGGTGAAGACGAGCTTCCACGTCTGGCAGCCGTCGGTGGTTTTGTAGAGGCGGGACTGGTCGCCGGGGCCGGAGGACATGACGATGGCGGTGTTTTCGTCGAAGGCCTGGATGCCGCGGAAGTCGAGTTTTTCGGCTCCGGGAGGGATGGTGCAGGTCTGCCAGAGGTAGCCGCCGTCTTCGGTGCGGAGTACGGTGCCGTTTGTTCCGCTGGCCCAGGCGATTCCTCTGCCGACGCTGTGGATGCCACGGAGGCTGACGGTGGTGTGGGACTCTTCGAGGTCGAACTGGGCGTGAGCATTTGCAGTGGTGAAGGCTGCAGAGAGGAGAAGGACGGCGGAGAGGCTGGACCTTTTATTCACAAGAACTACGGTACGGTGAGGGCGATGCTTAAGCAAAGCGAAACCGGGCTGACGGATGGGTGACAAAAGGACATCTAAGGAAGATGTATGCTTCTTCAGGCGGCGGATTTTCCATCGAAGATCGCGCCGGTAAAGGATGACATGGGAATCGCAACATCGACGTTGAATCTGGCCCAGGGCAAGCTGAAGGTGGCCGCGCCGTATCTGATTGAGCAGGATTGGGCTGCTTATACGCCCGAGCAGCACGAAGTTTGGCAGGAGCTGGTGAGCCGCCGGATGCCGCAGCTTCGCGAGCATGCGTGTGCGGAGTATCTGGATGGGTTTCATCAGATCGGGTTGCGCGAGGACAGCCTGCCGAACCTGACCGAGGTGAGCGCTCGCCTGCAGCCGCGGACGGGATGGCAGTCGACGCCGGTGAGCGGGTTTCTGCCGCCGGATGCTTTCTTTGAGATGCTTGCGGCGCGGATGTTTCCGACGACGACGTGGCTGCGCTCGCGCGAGGAGATGGAGTACACGCCGGAGCCGGATATCTTTCACGACGTCTTTGGCCATGTGCCGATGCATGCGCATCCGGTGTTCGGGAACTTTCTGCAGAGCTATGGGCAGGTGTGTGCGCGGCTGACCGATCCCGAGAAGCTGGAGCGGATGGGACGGCTATTCTGGTTTACGGTGGAGTTTGGGCTGATCCGGGAGAAGGGCGAGGTCAAGGTGTATGGCAGCGGGCTGATCTCTTCGCATGGCGAGTGCACGAGTGTGCTTGCGGGCGGTTGCGAGGTGAAGGAGTTCGATCTGGATGCGGTGCTGAACCAGGAGTTCGACACGGGAGCGATGCAGCCGGTGCTGTATGCGGTGGAGTCGTTCGACCAGATCTACGAGGCGACCAAACAGGCTGAGAGCCGGTTGGGGTAGCGGTCACCTTTCACTGAGGGATTCAGGCACAAATTAAAAGGCTCAGGTTAAAGAAGATGGCTGCGGGATGTGCACCTCCCGCAGCCATCTTCACAACGTCGTTCTCAGAACGGCAGAGTCTTAGCGGTGTCCGCCGCCGCCATGACCGCCGCCACCGCCGTGGAAGCCGCCACCACCGCCACTTACATGGCCGCCGCCTCCGAATCCGCCGCGGACTGCTCCGCCGGCGTATCCGCTACGAACTGCACCGCCCGCGTAGCCGCCACGATAGCCTCCGCCGTAGCCGGGACGTCCATAGCCATAGCCAGGACGGCCGTAGTACCCGCCGCGATAGTAGCCGCCGTAGCGGTAGCCAGGCCATCCATAGTGATACCAGGGGCCTGCACCGATGAAGAGGCCGCCGACAAAGTAGGATGCGCCGTAGTAGCCGTAGGGCGCGCAGGCGTAAGGATAGTAGCCGTAGTACCCGTAGGCGCAGACGGGAGGAGCGTAGCCATAGCCTCCGTAATAACCGGGGCCGACTCCTACTCCGACGCCTACCGAGACCTGAGCGTGGGAGTAAGCTGCTGCGGGAACCAAAAGAATTGTAAGTATGGCGAGATAGCGTAACAGACGCATGGGTGAATCTCCCTTGGCATAGCCCGCACGTTGTTGAAACGTCAGCGGCTGTACCCTGGCCCTTTCGTCCCTCTCAAGGAGCGTCTGGGCCTGTCTAATAGAACTCTAAAACGGAGAAAAGGTTGCGTTGATAGTGCGCTGGGATAGGAGTTGGGCGAGGGCGATGGCACCAAAAAATAAGACAAAGCAATAGGAAAAAGATTGGAACAAAAGGGTAAAATATTCCCATGTTCGCGGATTTTTTACCGGAATACTGCAATGTTTAGCACATTCATGTCTTTCTAGCTTTGGTTCTGTGATTGCTTCTACACTAGCGTTCGCTCCAGGCAGGGCGAGTGACAGAATTTTTGGAATTCGGACCCCAGGGAACCCCATGCGGCGCTTGTTGTATCTCCTTACCCTAGTGTTGTTTGTAAGCATATCGGCCACTTGCGTGAATGCGTCGACCGATTGCGAGCGGTGGTTCAAAGCCTACCGGCAGGAGCTGGCCCATACTCGGCAGCTTCAGCGCATTGCAGCCGCAAAGCGCCGCGCCAGACTCTACGCGCAACGCAAGCTGGCGGGATACGTTCCCAAACCCAAGCCGAAGACTGTCGTGAAGCCCGGTCCGCGCATGACCCGCAAGCAGACGCTGCACCACTTTGATCTGGCGTGCGGGGCTCTGCCGGAGGAAGAATCGGACGATGCTGTGATGATCGCGGAGGAGACGCCTCCGCCCTTCTTCAATTCGCATCCCCTGGACGACCGGTTAGACGTGGAGCCCGCAAGTGTCGACGAGATGATTGCGGAGAATGAAGCTCCTCCGCCCTTCGACGGCGGAGGGTCCGCGCCTCCGTCAGGCGGGTATCCGAACTATGGACCTCCAGTCGGTGGTGGCGTGCCGAGGACGCCGCCAAACCAACCGCCGATACCTCCTTCGAATCCTGTTCCGCCGGATACTCCCGCGGTTCCGGAGCCGGGAAGCCTAGCCCTGGTGCTTACCGGAGTGGCTGGCGCGGCTGGGGTGCTGCGCCGCAGGTTCAAAGCCTGACGAGCTCTTCGGTTGCTTCCTCGATGTGCTCCTGGAAGCCTGGTTCGCTCGCAATCTCTCGTGCCTGCTCGATCTTGATGGCCTGACCGACGAGAAGAATTACTGGCGCGGGCCCTATGTCGCTATCCTCCATCTGCGCGAGTGTGGACGCGAAGACCTGCTCGTCGGGAGTAGTGGCTTTGCTGATTGCGGCGCATGGCGTGCCGGGAGCGATGCCGGAGGCGATGAGGTCGTCCGCCAATGCGCGAAAATCTCTTCCCGGCATATAGATGACGAGCGTCGCGTCTTCGGGAAATGTACCGTGCCATTTGGGTGTGAGCTCGAGCTTGCCCGCGGCGTGATGCGCGGTCGCGAGGATGAGCTTCGATGCGGCGCTGCGGTCCGTCAGGGGCGTCTTCAGCCTTGCGGCGGCAGCGAAGGCTGTAGTGATTCCAGGGACGATCTCGAACGGGATGCCAGCCTCGCGCAGAGCGGCGATCTCTTCGCCGGCTCGGCCGAAGATGAGTGGGTCGCCGGATTTCAGCCGCAGAACGGATCTGCCGGCGCGGGCTGCTTCGATCATCAGGGCGTGGATGCCGGCCTGAGTGATACGCGGCTGACCGCAGCGTTTGCCGACAGGAATGATCTCGGCGTTGGCGTGGGCGAGGTTGAGAATCTCGTTTGAGACGAGGTCGTCGGGGAGGATCACGTCGGCGGTCTCAAGCAGACGCAGAGCGCGGAGGGTGAGCAGGCTTGTGTCTCCGGGGCCTGCGCCCGCGAGGTAGACATGGCCACCCTGTGCGGAGAGGTTCATGGTTTCTCCTTCGATTGAGGCAGAGGATTCGTGAGCGCGTGCTGGCGGGCGAAGACGCGAGAGGGGCAGGCGTCGTAGCCGCAGACCTCGCGCTGCGCGAGCTGGTGGAGGAGCCACTTGCGCTCGTCGTTGAGCGGCTCTGCCTGCGTGACTTCGCGGCGCAGATTGCCCAGATCGGCGAGCCAGTCGCCGGCATCGAGCGGAAGCTGCGCGTTAATCTCTTTACGCAGGCGCTGGGCGAGCGCGGGGCTTGCTCCATTGGTGGAGATGGCGATCTGCAGGTCACCACGGCGAACGACGGAAGGGAAGTAGAAATCGCAAAAGGGCGGGTCGTCGACGGCGTTGCAGAGGATGTTGTTCTCGACGGCTTCCTTGTGAACGGCGCGGTTGATTGCAGGATCATCTGTCGCCGCAACGACGAGGAAGTGGCCCGCGAGGTCTCCGGCAGCGTAGTTGCGCTGCTTCCACTCGACCTCACCAGCGGCAGCAAGCGCTGCGATTCGCTGCGTGGCCTTTGGTGCGATGACGGTGACGCGGGCGTTGGCTTGCTGGAGGGATTCGATCTTCGACTCCGCAAGATTGCCGGCGCCGATGACGAGGCAGGGCCGCGCGGCGAGCTTGAGGAAGATGGGGAAGAGGCTCATTCGCTACTCTCCCGGCGCGAAGCGGCCCGCGCCAACCGGTGGTGCGTCGCGTTCGACCGGATCGACGGCGACTCCTGCAAGCTGCGCGCGGAGGGTTTCGTCGCCGGTGCGGGCAAAGTAGCTGCGCAGGTCTTCATCGGGTTCACGTACGGCGAGATAGCCACGCAGGAGACGCTCGATGGCGTCGGGAACTTCATCGGCTGCAGCGCGATAGCCGAGCGGACGAGCGGTGCGTGCGAATCTGCCGACTGCGCCGCCGACGCAGAAGTAAAAGGCATCGACGAGCTGGCCGTTCTTCTTGATCTTTTTGCCCTCGAGCCCGATGTCGGCGATCCAGTGTTGGCCGCAGGAGTTGGTGCAGCCGGTGACGTGCAGCTTGATCTGCTGATCGAAACCGGGCAGGCGCTCCTCCATCTCGCTGACGAGCCATTTGGAGAAGCCCTTGGTCTCTGAGATGGCCAGCTTGCAGAACTCGGTGCCGGTACAGGCGATGGCGCCGCGCCAGAAAGCCGAGACATCGACCTGGAAGCCGCTGCTGTTGAGCGCGACCACGAGTGCTGCAGTCTTTGCGTTAGGCACGTTCACGATGATGACGTTCTGCATGATGGTCGTGCGCAGCTCGCCGTTGCCGTACTGATCGGCAAGGTCTGCCAGTTGCACGAGCTGGTCGCCGGAGAGCCTCCCACGCAGCACGCTCGCACCGACGGAGGAGAGGCCATGCTGACGTTGCGGGGCAATGCCGATGTGGTCGCGGTAGATATCGTCGGGGACGATGTCGTCCGCGGTCGGGCTGGGATCGAGCTTGTAGCCAAGCTTCTCTTCGAGCGCTGCGAGGAAGGATTCGGCGGTCCAGCCGTGCCGCATGAAGAGATATTTGAGGCGCGCGCGAGTGCGGTTTTCGCGAAGCTCTGTCTGCTCGCGGAAGATCTCTGCTGTCGCATGAACAACCGCGTAGGCCTGGTCCTGCCGGATGAAGGCCGGGATGCGCACGGCAAGGTGCGGCTCGGTCGAGAGGCCTCCGCCAACGCGGAGGGTGTAGCCAATCTCTTCGCGTCCATCGACGGTACGCTTGATTGCGGTCAGCGCGACGTCGTTGATCTCCGGATACGAGCACCAGTGCGAGCACCCAGTAACGGAGATCTTGAACTTGCGCGGCAGATTGTAGAACTCGGGGTTTGCAGTTAATTTATGCGCGATCTCGACGGCCAGCGGCGACGCGTCGATAAGCTCATGTCCATCAAGCCCGGCGAGTGGACAGCCGGTAACATTGCGGACCACGTCGCCGCAGGCTCCTTTGGGACTAAGGCCAACGGCAGTCAGGGCGTCGACAACCTCGGGCAGTGCTTCAATGGTGAGCCAGTGCAACTGGATATTTTGTCGCGTAGTGATGTCGGCGAGATTACGCGCATGTGTCTTCGTCAGGTCACCGATGACGCGAAGCTGTGCGCTGGTGAGGATGCCGTTGGGCAGGCCGATGCGCATCATGAAGTACTCGGTCGCTTTGCCTTCACCACCGACGCCGCCGGTTGCGCCGACGCCGTCGCCCTGGGTATAGATTCCCCACCACTTGAAGTAGGTGCCAGCCCACTCGGGCAGCACGGCCTCGCGACCCTCCGCAGCAAACTGGCGGACCTCGGACCACGCCTCCCACGGGTTCTTCGCTAACTTCAGGCGTTCGGCCTTCTGGGCCTTGGTCTCTTTGACGGGTGCTGCTGGAGCGCTCATGCTGGGCATCCTTGTCCTGTTTGCTGGGATTAAATGAAAAGGCCCACCGGAGAGTGGGCGCGGTGGCTAAGCTGAATGGGATTCGGAGGCTAGTTGGTTTTTCTCCGGTTCAGACAAAGTCGACGGCGCACGCAGCCGCGACAACACGCGCAACAAGCGGCAACTCGACATGTCATAGAACCAACCATGTTTAAAGGGTAGTCGCGTTACAGGGAAAGGTCAAGATATCGAACCCGGATCGCTCTCGTAAACCGGTGCGTCAGAAGGGAATCAGTCGGCTTCGGCGAGCGAGAACTTGTGCCGCACATCGGAGCCGCGCACCCAGAAGATGACGTCTTCTGCAATGTTGGTGGCGTGGTCGGCTGCGCGTTCAAGATTGCGCGAGATGATGATGGCGTTCAGAGCCTGGCCGCTGACGACCGGATGTTGCTGCATCACTTCCACCAGCTCTGCCTGCACGTCGTGATTCATGTCGTCAATCTCGTCGTCCATGGCGAGGACGGATTCGGCGAGCTTTGCATCGGCTTCGAGCAGCGATTGAATCGCGCGGCGGATCATCACGCCGACCTTCTCGCCCATGTCCGGAATGTCGATCGGCAGCGAGATCTTTGGTGAGTCCTGCAGAAACTGCGTGCGCGAGGCGATGTTGGTTGCCTGATCGCCGATGCGTTCGAGGTCGCCGTTGATCTTGATGACCGACAGGATGAAGCGCAGATCGATCGCCATCGGCTGCTCCTTTGCGAGCAGATCGTAGGCCATCTCGTCCACATCGCGTTCCGCCGCATTGATCGCTGCCTCGATCTCCTTCACATGCTCACAGAGGCTCATGTCGCCGGTAAGATACGCCTCGAGCGACAACGAGAGTGCCTGCTGCGAAAGCGCAGCCATGGCGAGAAGTTTGTCCTTGAGCGCAACCAGTTGCTGCTGAAAGTTGATGCGGGGCATGGGGAAGAACCTCGACGAGACTATCTCTCCATTGTTACGCAGGAAAGGCGAAGAGACGATGAATTTTCTGCGCTCAGGGTGTGCGATTGATCACCTGCAGTCTCCCGGCGGCGCTATTGGTAGAGCAGATAAGTCTGGCGGCGCTGGCGAAAGGCGTCCAGGTCGGCCTTCCATGCGCCGGCGATCTTGCGCGGGTCATCGTTGTTTTCAAGCGCGCGCATCGTGTCGACATTCGTCACCAGGTATGCCGCCTTGGACAGAAGGAAGTCAGGATAGAGACGGTGCAGCGCGCTGAGCAGCTCGATTCCCAGCTCAGGCGAATCCAGAGCATCGCGGTCGGTCACGGTGAAGGCGATGCCGGGAATTGTCTTGCCATGGGAGGGATACCGGTTTGCATCTTCGGCAACGGCAAAGCTCGTCGGAGCGAAGCTGACGCCGGGAATCCTGCGTGCCGTCAGATAGTCGGCGAGTTCCTGCGCGTTGATGAACGGTGCGCCGATGTGCTCATAGGGTTTGTCGCTGCCGCGGCCGACGGAGATGTTCGTCATCTCGGTCAGGCCAACCGCTGGATAAAGCGTCGCCGCCGCAGGGCTGCGCAGATTCGGACTCGGGTTGGTCCACTTCAGACCGGTGTCGTCGAAGAAATAAGTGCGCCTCCAGTTCTTCATTGCAACCACTGTCAACTGTGCGCGGATAGGAACCAGAATGTTCGGCGAAGTTGAGCTGGCGATATGGCGTTCGCTGTTGAAGTAGAGCGCCAGCTCGCCCAGCGTCATTCCATTGCGAACCGGCATCGGCATGTAGTTGTTGTAGGACTCAGCGCCCACGTCAGAGACCGGCCCCTCGACGGCCAGCCCGCCAATCGGGTTCGGACGGTCAAGCAAGATCACTTCGATATGGGCCTGTGCCGCGGCCTCGAGGAAGTAACCGACCACGGCCTCGTAGGTGTAGAAGCGAACTCCCACATCTTGCAGGTCAATGACAACGGCGTCGAGGTCCTTGAGTGATTCCTGGCTTGGGCGCCTCTGCTCTGGTTTCACGCCATACAAGCTGATAACGGGAAGCCGGGTTGCAAAATCGACATCATTGCCGATCTTGATAGTATCTTTCACTCCGAGCAGGCCATGCTCGGGCGAGAAGAGCGTCTTCAACTCAACCTCAGGCAGGCTGTGCAGCAAAATGTCGATTGTCCTGTGACCGTCGCGGTCGAGTCCGGTCTGGTTCGTCAGCAGCCCCAGACGCAGGTGCCCGCCGTGGCGCTTCGCGGCTTCATCCAGCGCGGCGAAATGAGTTGCTTCAAGTACATCGATGCCCGTGAGCGTCAGATTGGAAGCATTATCCTCAGGTTTAACCACTCGATGTGTCGATGCGTTCTCTGAATCGATGGCGGCACTGGAAGAGATAACGGTCGGATCGCAGATTGTATGGGCGGGACAAGGTCCATACAGATGAAGGGCTTCTGCCGCACCTGTAGCGATCTGTCCGCGCAAAGGCGAGATGGGCGCGGCCTCGCGTGGATGAACCGAGTTGGCAAGAATCACGACGAACGTATTGCTCTCGGGGTCCATCCACAACGAAGTCCCGGTAAATCCTGTATGGCCGAAGCTGCCGATAGGGAAGACCTCGCCGCGCGGCCGCGAAAACGCTGAGTTGATATCCCAGCCGAATCCGCGGGCAGCAACGCCAGTCGCCGGTTTGCCGTCAGGTGTGAAGATGGTCGCTCCGCCCGCTGCTGTTGAGGGCTGTTCTGGTCGCGTCATCAACTTCAGCGTCGCTTCGTGCAAAGGAAAATCGCTCGGGCGCCCTGCAAGGCGGTCGAGCAGAGCTTGCGCGAACAATGCAACATCGCCGGCGGTAGAAAACACTCCCGCATGGCCCGCGACTCCACCCATGCGGCGGGTGGAGGGATCGTGCACCGTGCCGCGCAACATCTTATTGAAGTCAGGATTGGTGGTGGCGTCACCCTGGTCATCGTAGGCGGTAGGGGCTATCTCTGGAATTAGCGCCGAAGCAGGCAGATACCGCGTGTGTGTCATCTTCAGCGGCACAAAGATATGTTCCCGTGCATAGGCCTCGAGCGGCTGACCACTAAGCGCCTCGACAAGCGCCCCCAGCGTGATGTAGTTGATGTCGGAATATTTGAAGGTCACTCCGGGGGGTCCATACAGCGTCGCATTCATCGCGCGCCTGATCCCTTCAGCCTTATCCGGGGTCGCAAGCCCCCAATCATCTTTCAGACTCACGTCCTCCGGCAGACCGGAGTAGTGGGTCAGCAGCTCACGAATCGTCACCTTCTCTTTACCGTTTGCAGCAAACGCTGGAAGATATTTCGCGACGGGATCATCGAACGCGAGTTTGTGCTGCTCATAGAGCTGCATCACCGCCGTTGCTGTGACGAGGCACTTCGTCAGCGACGCCATGTCGAAGATCGTGTCTTCGGTCATGGGTTCAATGGCCGGCTCGAGCGAGCGATTACCATACGCATGCTCGAAGACGGTCTTTCCGCCGTGATTGATCAAGACCACTGCGCCTGGCAGTTTCTTCGCTGCAATCGCCTGATCGATGGCCGCGCTTACGGTGCTGAAGTCATATTGTTGCTGCATCGCAGTCGCAGGATGACCTGGGGATGACGCAGCTTCTTCTGCAAAGCAATGCGGCGACAACAGGGAAGAGCAGGCGAGCGCAAGGATTACTCCAGCAACGCGTGTCACGGTCGCCTTTTGTCCACGCGTCAGGCCGTCTGAGGGCAACACGAAGCTCGCCACAGAGCCAACTACGAATGTGACGATGGATCCGATCAGCACATACCAGGTGAAGGCGATATGCGGAATCGTGACTGGCCCGAGCGTTATCGGAGATGGATCGAGCCACAGCAGGAGGTTTAGCGCAAACCCGCAGATCATCCCCACAATCGCCCCCCACTGTGTAGCGTAGCGCGTCAGCGTCCCCCAGCAGGAAAACTCCAAGGAGCGCGCCATAGGCAACCGACGCAATTGACAACCCAATCTCCACGACATGTCCTTTCCCTCCGGCAAATACGCTGTAGACCGCAACCGCAAACAGGACGAAAGCCCACACGACTGTGCTGGCGCGCGAGATCATCATGCGCTCGCGATCATCCGCGTTCGGTCGCCAGTGCATATAGAAATCGACCACCGTCGTCGATGAGAGTGAGTTCAGCGCCGCGCTCAGGTTCGACATGGCCGCCGCAAGAATCGCCGCGACCAGCAAGCCCGCAATTCCAACCGGCATCTCGCGCACGATAAACGTCGGGAAGATTCTGTCCGCCGAAGCGAATACCGCGGGGTGCAGTCCATAGAACACATACAAGCCCGCACCGATCAGAAGGAACAGAGTGAACTGCAGAAAGATCACGCCACCGCTAGCCAATAGCGCAATCCGGGACTCGCGCAGATTTCGCGCCGCAAGCATGCGCTGCACCATGAGCTGGTCGGTTCCGTGTGAGGCCATCGTCAGAAAAGTCCCCCCCAGCACTCCCGCCCAGAATGTGTAGCTCTGCGTTAGGTTCAGCGCAAAATGAAAGACGCGGAACTTATCTGCAGCTGCCGCAACGGCATGAATCTGACCCCAGCCGCCCGGGATATGCTCGCCCAGCGTGTAGATCGCCACGAGCGTTCCGCCGATGTAGATCGCCATCTGTACGACATCCGTCCAGATGACCGCTGCTATCCCGCCCTCGAAGGTATAGAGCAGTGTCAGCGCGGAGATGATCGCAATCGACAGAACATCGCGCGTGCCGATGGCGATGCCTACCACGATGCTCACGGCGAAGACTCGCACTCCTTCTGCGGCAGCGCGCGTTAGCAGAAACAGCCCCGCTGTCACTTTATGCAGCGTAGGGCCGAAGCGCTGGTCGATTAGCTGGTATGCAGTCAGCATTGAGCCCTGAAAATACTTCGGAAGAAAGAGCAGAGCGACGACGATGCGGCCCAGCATGTAACCGATGACGATCTGCAGAAAGCCGAAGTCGCCCGCGAACGCAACGCCGGGGACGCTGATGATCGTCAGGGTGCTGGTCTCGGCCGAGACGATGGATAAAGCAATCGCCCACCAGGGAATCGTCTGGTCGGCGAGGAAATAGCTGCGCAGAGAGCGCGATTTCGGATCGCTGCCGCTGCGAAAGCGCAGGCCGAAGAGCGTAATGCCGATGAGGTAGACGACGATAAGCGCCAGGTCAAAGGCATGAAGATGCGTTGGCGGTGGAACAGTTGGCATTCGTGCCAGTGTATAGCGGCGGCAAGGGCAGAGTCTTCCGCGGCAAACGCCATTAACACGGGGGTGCCTGACATATCATGTTGAGTGATGAGCCTCTTTCTTGCGATCGATGCCGGCGGTACGAAAACACGTTGTCTTCTGGCGGATGAGAGCCGGATTCTGGGGCGGGCAGTTACGGGCAGCATCAAGCTGATGCGGGTCGGCGAGGCGGAGGCGTCCGCGCGCTTGCGGGCGATGCTGGACGAGGTTGCGCACACGGCCAGCGTCTCTTTGAAGGATGTTACCCGCACCTGCATTGGTCTTGCCGGGCTCAGTATTGAGGCTGTTCGCGAGTGGGCTGAGCGCGAGATCGGCGAAGCTGTTGGCGGGGATCTATTGATTGCCGGCGATGAAGAGATTGCCCTCGACGGAGCATTTCGCGGAGGCCCGGGAATTCTCATCATCGCGGGAACAGGCTCGAACGTGCTCGGCCGCGCTGCCGATGGAGCAATGTATAGCGCTGGGGGCTGGGGTCCAGCCATCGGCGACGAAGGTTCAGCGTTCTGGATCGGGCAGGAGGGTGTCCGCGCCGGCTTTTGGGCGAAGGATCGCGGCCTGCCGACGACGCTGCTGACGGAGATCGGCGAACACTGGGGTGCGAAATCCATCGGCGAGATCGTCGAGATGGCGAACGCTCGTCCCGGCCCGGATTTTCCTACGCTGGCTCCGGTCGTGACGCGTTGCGCCGAAGCCGGAGATGAGCTGGCGACTGCGATTCTGGAACGCGCTGGCGCAGAACTGGCCGAGCAGGCGGCTCTCGTCGCTGTGAAGATGAAGGAGTCGGGAGGCGGCCGGCAAAAGATAGAAGCCGCTTACACGGGCGGCGTGCTCGAGCATAACGCGACAGTACGCTCCGCAATGATTTCGGCACTAAAGAAATCTTCACCGGCGGTGAAAGTGAAGGAGGGCGCGGTCGACGCGCTCGACGGCGCACTGTGGAAGGCTCGAGAGGCCGCGAGCTCCTGACGTTCGCGCAACTCACTAGCTTCGACCCAGCTCCTGCGCCCTCAATGCAAGGCCACGCGCCACCGAGGTGAATTCGTTGCCGGTGCGCACCCGTTCCGCTGTGAAGCGCTTCTCGAAGATGCGCCGGACTGCGGGCACGAAGCTGGTGCCTCCCGTCAGGAAGACGCGATCCACCTGAGGCGCAGCGATGCTGCTTGTGGCGAGCAACTCCTCGACGCATCGTTCGATCGATTGCAGGTCATCGGCGATCCAACCTTCAAAGTCGCTGCGGCGGACCTCTGCCACGATGTCCATGCTGCCATCGCGAAACCGGAACTCAGCCGTCTCCCGGCGTGACAGCTCAACCTTCAGCCGCTGCACAGCCTGATGAAGCTGATACCCGAGATCCTCTTCCACCAGATTAATCAGCGCCTCGATCTCCTCCGGCTCCTGAGCACGCGCGCGAGCGCTCTTCAAAATCTCAGCCACATTGCGCGTCTTCAAAAACGATAGATAGTGCCAGCGTTCGAGGTTCGCATAGATCCACGCTGGAACCGCGGGGATAATATTTGCCGGGCGATCGCTCGCCTGCGCATACGAGCGCTCGAAGCTGTCCGAACCCAGGGCAGGGGAGACCAGCTTGCGTACGATGCGCGCGTCGAAGCTGTCGCCTGCAAGCCCTAAGCCACTGTTGCCCAGCAGGTCCTTGGCAGTGCGGCCTCGCGCACGTACACCGGGGCCGACGTGGAGCAGGGAAAAATCGCTGGTACCGCCGCCGAAGTCTCCGATCAGAATGAGCTCATCGTGGTCGAGTGTCGATTCATACGCATAGGCCGCCGCAATCGGCTCCATCTCGAAGGTTACCGACTCGAACCCCGCATTGAGAAACGCCTTGCGCAGACGCTCCACAGCGAACTCATCATCTTCAGGGCTATCTGCTCCAACAAAACGTACCGGGCGTCCCACAGTCGCGTGATGCACTGGCTCGCCGAACTGCCGCTCCGCATTCAATCGAAGGTCAGTCAGGATCCGCGCGATCAACTCCTCAACGCTGTAGCGCCGGCCGAAGACCTCAGTCGTCGTCAAGGTGCGGCTGCTCAGGTACGACTTCAGCGACTGGATCAGCCGCCCTTTGTGCTCTGCCTCGAGATAGTGCTCAATGGCAGCCGGTCCGGTGAAGCCTTTTGCCTGGGCCCGCCCCGCATGTTTTCGCTGCTCCAGATACAACACCGACCGGAACGATTCCGTCGTGCCCGCCGCAGTCGCGAACGAGACCAGCTCCACCGCGCCACCTGGCCGCACCAGTGCGATGGAACTGTTCGTTGTACCGAAATCGATTCCGAGAGAGGGCCGGGCGTGCTGCGTCAAAGTCATCATTCGTGGCCAAAAAGTTTCTGTAGTCGCCGGATTCTTCCGGACCTGGTGAACCAGTGGTAAGCAGTGTCGCCGGATCTACTTCTGAGTCAAAGCATCAGGCAGCGGCAGTCCCAGATCAGCCGCTGGAGGCAGCGTGTGCGTATCCGACCACTGCCGCTGCGCACTACGCAACTTTTCGCTCCGGGCCAGCCATACGCCGATGGTGTAGTCATAGTGCTCCAGCACAGGCCGCAGCGCATAGGCGCGGTTGGAGCGATACCAGGCCTGCTCAAACAGGTCGCGCAGCAGCGAGTAAGCATCGATGTAATCCTGAATCCGTCCGTTGACGCCATTGATGTCCGAGAGCTCGCGGCTCACATCCATACGCTCTTTTCTCACCTTGGTGTTCTGCATCGCATAAGCGCGCTGGTAGCCCTGGGCAATCTCCTGCGCTAGCTGAAATTTCAATCCAATCAGGTCCATGCGCCGCGCCCCCAGCTCCAGCGCATCAATCGCATCGGTCTCGCGCAGTGTTGTCGGAGCGGAAGGGTAGGACTTCGCCGGATCGTAAGCCGCCGGTTCTTTTACCACTGGCGCCATCGCGGGCGCAGCCGCACGAGCCTGCGCAATCAGCGTCAGAGCACGCTCCGCATGCAGGCGCAGGTCATGGGCATAAGGGAGAACCTGCGCTCCAATCTTCAAGCCGTCCTTCGACATCGGGTCGAGCCAGAAGATGCTGTTGGTCCCATCGCCCTCCTTGGCCTGTTCCTGCAGGACCTTGTGCGCCAGCATCATCTCCTTCTGCGCCTCGTTCAGATAGCCCGTCGCGTCGCCATGAAAGACCTGCGCGTAGGAGTCCTGAAACGCCGGTATCGACGACTCGCCCTTCTGCCAAGCTGCCGCCGCTCCGAACAGAATTCCATACCAGTCCTGATTGAACAGCCCTTCGCCGTCGTCATTCCAGATCGTGGTCAACTGCCCCGTCGAGCCGAGCCGCTGCCCATCCGCGGTGAAGCGTTGAATGTTCGGCAGCGCATTGTTGTTGTCCGGATACACCCTGCGATAGTTGTTCACGCTCGGCGAAACCCACGTCTCGAATCCCGCTTTTGTGAATGGCGTCAGGAACTTGTCGTATCCCTTCGGCTCCACGCTGTAGACCCAGGCAATCGCAATCGTCTGGTCTTTGAACGACTGCGGCAGGTCTTTCAGCAGGTCGGGCGAGTCCTGCGCAATGTCTCCCCAGAAAAGCAGCCGTCGGTTCAGCGGCTTCAACGCCGTAGCAATCTTTTGCAGAAAATCCAGATACACCGCGCCCAGACCGCGCGCGTCTACATCGGCCTTCGTCTGCCCAAGCCCCAGGTCCACGGTCTCATCCGCGCCGATATGCAGAAACGGCCCGGGATAGATCGACGCCAGCTCCGTGAACATCTGCTTGATCAGGTCAAGCGACCCCGGCTGTCCCGGCGCCAGCACCGCGCCATGCGGAGTCTCGGCCAGCGGCTGATACTGCTCCCACGTCAGGTTGTGGTGCAGATGCCCGAAGGCCTCCTGCTCCGGCACGATGGTGACGTGGTAGAGCTTCGCATACTCCACCAGCTCTCTGGCCTCGGTCGCGGTCACGCTGCCCGGCGGAGCCATCAGCGGGTTCGAGGCATACTGCTGCGTGTGCTCAAAGTACGGCGAGTACAGATTCACTTTGTACGCCGCAATCGTTCGAATCATCTTCTTCTCGAACTCGAGCGTAGTAATCGGGCCGCGCGAGAGATCGTCATGCACCCCGCGATACTTCATCGCCGGCCAGTCGCGAATCGTCGCCGTATGAAGAACGGCATTGACTCCAGTGCCCGTAACAAGTTGCTTGACCGTCTGCAGCGCGTAAAAGATCCCAGCATCGCTGGCCCCGGTAACAGCCAGCCCCTTTCCGTCGGGGATAATGGCGTACCCTTCGGCCTTCATCTCCTCCGGCATCTCCGCCGCCGCGCCCCCGCCGGATCCGTGCGGCAGGCTGTCCTGATAGATGGACTTCGAGAGAGGCGAGCCGTAGCGCTCCACCAGAATATTGACGGGCGACCCCGGATTGACTGGCACGCCCTGCGATATCAAATAAGACCTCAGATCGTCGACGGCGAAGGCGTCCTCGGTTGAACAGGGGGCCGCGCAGGTAATCTGCACTCCATTGGTCAGGGCCTGGTCAGCACCCGCACGCATCTCCCGCGGAATAGGGATCAGTTTAGGGGAGGTCTGAGCGAAGGCAAGCGTGGCCAGGACCAGCAGCAGGGAGCCAGTGCGGAAAACGTGCATATATTAACGGTAAATCACTGCCCCCCGCCACGCCACCCGGCCAGACTCAAGCTCGCAACGCCTCACGCGCAATTTTCCTCAACATCTTTCCGTTCATCGATAAACGCAAGTTCGTCTTCGCGCCGTTAACGAGGCATTCTTCTCGCCGGTAATCGCTTTTTTTCAAAGATAACGTTCCAAATTATTTATGTATTCATATTTGTCTGTGACTATCGGAACAAAGAGCAAAAGGGAGTGAATCGGAACGGAGTGATCCCTCCGGCCGATTCCTTTGTTGTCTTTTTGCCTTTCAAAAACCTTGCGAGGACCCATGACGAAGCAATCCCGAGCGACCTTAGCGGCGATACTGACTATCAGTACGATCTCGCTGCCGGCGCAGACCACTACGGCAGCAAAGCCCACAACGAAGAAAGCCGCCGTCAAAAAGGCGCCGGTCGAGACCCCTGTGGAGCGAGAGATTCGCGAACTGCGTGAGCAGATGCAGAGTCAGCAGTCTCAGATCGACGCTCTCAAGCGCGAGAACGCCCAGAAGGATGCTGCGCTGTCAGCCGCCCAGCAGTCTGCACAGAGCGCCGCGGCTGCCGCTGCCGCTGCGTCTGCCAAGGCCGACAGCCTCAGCTCCAGCGTCTCGTCTAACGCTGAGTCCGTCGCCTCCCTCAACGGCGCTGTGACCGACCTTAAGACCACCAACGTCGGCCTCGCCCAGACCATCAGCGACACCAAGAAGGCCATCTCCGACGAGCTCGAGTCGCCGTTGGCTCTTCACTACAAGGGAGTCACCATTACTCCGGTTGGCTTCTTCGCGGGTGAATCCGTTTACCGTCAGCGCTCTCTGAACTCCGACGTCAATACCCCCTTCAACTCCACCCCGTATCCCGGCGCAGCTCAGTCCAACACGAACGAGTTCAACTTCTCCGGTCGTCAGAGCAGAATCGGCGCCCTCTTCCAGTCCAACCCCGGACCTTTCCACTTCGCCGGTTATGTCGAGGCTGACTTCCTCTCCGCCGGTGCAACCAGCAACGACAACCAGAGCAACAGCTACACGCTCCGTCAGCGTCAGATCTTTGGTCAGGCCGGCACCAACAAAGGCTTCACCGTCACAGGCGGCCAGATGTGGTCGCTCGTTACCGAGACCAAGGTCAGCACCGACAACCGCACTGAGAATCTTCCAGCCACCATCGACGCCCAGTACCAGGTCGGTTTCAGCTGGGAGCGTCAGCCCGGTGTCCGGTTCCAGCAGAAGCTCGGTAACTTCACCGGCGCCCTCTCCGTGGAACAGGCCGAGTACGTCTACTCTGCTACCAACGCCAATGCTAACTTCTTCATTGGAAACGCTGGCACAGGCGGCGGTCTTTACAACCTCACGGCCAACTACTCCAACAACGTAGCGCCTGACGTCATCGTCAAGGCCACTTACGATATGCCGCACATCGCTCACTTCGAGATTGGCGGTCTAGCCCGTTGGTTCCGCGACCGCTACTATCCCAACCAAACGCTCACCACCCCCTCCGCTGCAGGCGCGACCAATAACACCAAGGTCGGCGGCGGCATCTACGGCAACGCTCGCTTCTCCGCCACGAAGTACGCTGACATTGGCGTTCACTTCCTCGGCGGTACCGGCGTAGGCCGTTACGGCACCTCTACCCTGCCGGATATCACCGTGCACCCCGACGGGACCCTCGCCCCAATCAAGAACTACCAGGGTCTGGCCTCCGTCGAACTCCACCCCGTTCCGAAGCTTGATCTCGACTTCTACTACGGCGACGAGTATGCGCAGCGCACCACCTATCTCAGCACCCTCGGCTCCTCCGCCGGCAAGCTGATCGGTTACGCTCCGCTCTCCAGCTCGAACGCTGGTTGCGGTACCGAAACGCTGCCCACCACACCTACCTCAGGTCTGGGAAGCATCGGTGTTGCCGGTAACCCCCCCTACAGCCCCGGCACTGCTGCAAACTGCCTTGGCGCAACCCGCATGGTCAGCGAAGCGACAGCAGAGTTCGTCTATCGCTTCTACAACAGCCCCAAGTACGGTCGTCTCCAGTACGCCATGCAGTACAGCTACCTGGCGCGTAATGGTTGGGCTGGTTTGACCAGCGGTACCTTCGGCTCTGCTACGGCCACCTACGGCGCCCCCAAGGCGACCAACAACATGGTCTTCACCAGCCTTCGCTACTACATCCCCTAACCCGCGTTCACGCGCAGAAAAGGCACCCTTCGGGGTGCCTTTTCTGCTGCAGAAATCATTGACGGATTATCTCCCGCCTGGGTCACTCGATGGCGTGGTTTCCCTGAAAACTCTTGAAACGGCACACCCAAACAGGTGCGGTCCAGGTGTGGAATCTCCCTTTTGTTCGAGGTGCGGCGAAATCTTTGATACGCTTTCCTATGCTGGCTTTATGCCAAACAAGACGAGATTGAAAGGTGAGGCAGGAATGAAGATTCTGGATGAGAACAGGTTGTTCCCCGCGGACAGAGAAGCGCGCTCCATCGCCGCAAAGCTTTACGAAACCATTCGCGACCTGCCCATCATCTCCCCTCACGGCCACACCGACCCCTCCTGGTTCGCGCTGAACGAGCCCTTCCCCGATCCCGCGAAGCTCTTCATCCAGCCCGACCACTACATCTTCCGTATGCTCTACTCGCAGGGCATCTCGCTCGAATCCCTCGGCATCCCCCAGCTCGACGGCAAAGAGCAAGCCGACCCCCGCGAAGTCTGGCGCATCTTCGCCAAAAGCTACTACCTCTTCCGCGGAACCCCCACCCGCCTCTGGTTCGACTACGCCCTCGAAAATCAGTTCGGCCTCACTCGCCGCCTCTCTCCTGATAACGCCGACGAGTACTACGACATCATCGCCAGAAAACTCCAGACCCCCGAGTTCCGCCCCCGCGCACTCTTCGAATCCTTCAACATCGAAGTCCTTTCCACCACCGACACCCCACTCGACACCCTCGAGTACCACAAAGCCATTCGCGAATCCGGCTGGAAGGGCCGCATCATCCCCGCCTTCCGTCCCGACTCCGTCATCGACGCCGAGTACGCCGGCTTCCTCGCCAACATCCACAAGCTAGGCGAGATCACCGGCGAAAGCATCGGCACCTTCAAGGGCTACCTCAACGCCCTGCGCAACCGCCGCGCCTTCTTCAAGTCCATGGGTTGCACCTCGACCGACCACGGCCACCTCACCGCCCAGACCGCCGACCTCGACCCCGCCACCGCCGAATCGCTCTACCAGCGCATCCTCTCCGGCCGCTCCGTCCCCGAGGAGCAGCAGATCTTCCAGGCCCAGATGCTCACCGAGATGGCTGGCATGAGCGTCGAGGACGGCCTCACCATGCAGCTCCACCCCGGCTCCGTCCGCAACCACAACCGCCTCGTCTACGAGAAGTTCGGCCGCGACAAAGGCGCCGACATGCCCTCGCCCACCGAGTACGTCCGTGCCCTGCGCCCCCTGCTCTCGAAATACGGCAACGACACCCGCTTCACCTTCATCCTCTTCACCCTCGACGAGACCACCTTCTCCCGCGAACTCGCCCCGCTCGCCGGACACTATCCCGCACTCAAGCTCGGCCCGCCGTGGTGGTTCCACGACTCGCCCGAAGGCATGATGCGCTTCCGCGAGACCGCCACCGAGACTGCCGGCTTCTACAACACCGTCGGCTTCAACGACGACACCCGAGCTTTCCTGTCCATCCCTGCCCGCCACGATGTAGCCCGTCGCGTCGACTGCGCCTTCCTCGGCCGGCTCGTCGCCGAACACCGCCTCGACGAAGATGAAGCCTTCGAAGTAGCCCAGGACTTGACCGTCAACCTCGTCCGCAAGGCCTATAAACTCTAGGCCGCCGGAACTTGGAGGCCAGCCGAAGGTGTGTCTACAATGAATTCGCGGTCAGCTTCCCACGTCCCACCGAAGAGTGATTGGCTGGCCTCAGGTATCCTTTTATAAAGCAACTGGCAGGCGAGTTGGTTTCCCTTCGGTGGTCTAGCTCGTCGCTTAACTCAAGGCGTCCTGGCGTAATCTGTCACCGGCAAAGGAGCGCAGACAAAATGTGGCTACGGAAGATCACGAAGCTGGCCGTTCTCGCGCTCCTTACACCCGCATCCGTTTCCCTGCACGCGCTTTCAGCGAACGATTCTCCCTTGCCGCCGTCTGCCATGGCCGACAAAGTGGTTTTGCTGAAGAGCTACAGGAAGCTTTTGTTGATGAGGGGCGACGAAGTGCTGAAGACCTACATCGTCTCGCTCGGAGATCCGATTGGCCCGAAGATCAGGCAAGGCGATCACAAGACACCTGAGGGCATCTATATCCTCGACCGGCATAACGCGAACAGCCAATTTCATCGGTCGATTCACATCTCTTATCCCAACGCAGACGATCTTGCCCGTGCGAGAAAACTGCGTGTCTCTCCTGGTGGCGAGCTGTTCATTCACGGGCTGCCGAACGAGTTCCACGGGCACAGCGACGCGCTTGGAGACTGGACAGAAGGCTGCATCGCGGTAACCAATGCGGAGATCGATGAGATATGGCGGGCGGTGCCTGACGGTACGCCCATCGAGATCAAACCTTAGCGGTTCGCAGGCTCCCATTATTTCGGATACGGATAGCCATGGGCCAGCTCCAGCCTGAGCGTCCTGTCGTGGTCGTAGATATCCTCAAAAAAGTGGATCTCTCCATTATCCTCTACGACGGCTGTCAGGTAGAAGATCAACACCGGAACAGGCGCCACAAGATTCACCTGCTGGTTATCTTTACCGTCATGCATCGCCTTTTCAACGCGGTCCAGGTTCCAGCCGGGAGTGTTGCGAAGAATAAAAGCCGCGAACTTGTCGGGATATTGCAGATGGATGCACCCATGGCTCGATACCCGTTGTAACTCTCCCTCTTCTCCTTCCGCTGCCGCGGAGAACATATCCAGGCTTGCGGGAGTGTCGTGGATATAGACGTTGTACGAGTTCGGGAAGATGAATTTGACCAGTCCCATCCCGTTCTCGGGTCCGGGTGGCTGCCTCACCGTCAGCCTTCCCGATCGTACCTGCTGCAACAACGCAGGAGTGACATCCCCGGAGTTGATGACCTTCCCTGTCCCGCTGACCAGCTCCAGATTGAGGTCGGTCAGAGAAGGAGTCTTTTCCATATCGGGGATGATCTCATTCTTCAGAATGCTGGGCGGAGGGGTCCAGTAAGGACGAAAGACGACATATTGGATATTGCCCTCGAACATGGGTGTCTGGTGGTTGTAATCCTCGCCAACATTCACCCTCATCGTAAGGTCCACATCGCCTTTTTCGTTGAAGGCGTAGAGGAGAAACTCCGGAACATTGATCACGATGGGCGGCTCTTTGAAGGTAGAAGGCAACCAGCGCAATCTCTCCAATCCCAGCTGCATCTGTTCAACCCGATCGCTCAGCGGAACGTTCATCGCAACGAGAGTCTTGTAATCGAATTGCCCGGTCGGCTGCATCCCAAACCGTCCCTGAAAGTGTTTGACCGCATCGACCAGGGGGCCCTCATAAACCGTCGCATCCGGTGCGATGGTGACGCTGTTCGGCAGGTCGCCCAACAATCGCAAACGCTTTGCCAGCCCTGCTATCCCTGCATACGGGTCTCCCGGAGAGACTGGCCCGGCATCAAGCACCTTCTCGCCATCGTCGGTCTTCTCCAGTTCCATATAGTGCTGCATGGCGGCGCGGAGTCGCTGATACTCCTTGAAAGGCGGCTCGACCGCTATCAGTTCGGCGCGTAGATCGGATCCACTCACCAGGCGTTCGCGGACGAAATCCGGCAAGTTGAGTTTTTTATTCGAGACGTTAAACTCGAACCCAAGACTTTGCGGGTTGATCCTTCCGATATGCAGATCGGAGATGTAGCGCATGATGCAGATGGTGAGTGCAGCATCGAAGCGCGCCTCGTCTTCGTCCTGGTCGGGCCCCTGCAGCAACGTCAGGCGATCGGCCCAGCGGGGAGCGTCGTAATCTTCGGCTCGAAGGCCCTCCTGATCGGCGTCCTCAAATATCTTGATTAGTTCGAGAGCCTGGGTAGTGGGCTGGCGGTCGCGGATCCATGCCAGCTTGTATCCGGAGGGACGGTAAAAGTTGTCCAGATGCGCCCGGTAGTCCGAGAAGTCAGGCCAGCGAAGGTCTTCGTGACGACCGGAGTCGATGATCGTACTCAGCCGGCTGGTTGCACCGCCCGGCTTCTGTGTGGCAACGGGGGAACTTGGGTCCTGGGCGGAACCCTGCGCGCTGATCGACAGAGAGAGGACAAGAAGCAGGATTGCAATCTCAAGCCGTCGTAAAGAATGCACAAAATACTCCTCTGGGGCACCGCAATTTGTCTATGTTAAAGAAGGATAAATAGATATTTCGCGCGCATGCAGGCCCATCATAGCAAGCCTCTCCGGCGCCTACGTTAATGTCGCTCAACCAATTCTGCAGTGCCTGGGCCGGGAACTCTACCGGGCCCAGGCCGGCTCCACCTGATAGTCGAGGGAACATCCCAGGGCAAATCCAGCCGTCAATGGATAGCGATAAGCAAACCAGCACTCATCCCGATGGACTGTTGATGGCCACGCGCAAAGCTGTAGTCATAGGCAGGCTCAAGAAACCAGCCGAAACGATGCCTGTGTGCCGGCCAGAACATAAAGTCACCGGCGACCTCGCCCGCTATCGAGTTGGTTGTCTTCCCGCTCTGCCGTACATGAACCCACTCCGGGCCTATGCCCAGCATGAACTCTGCCTTGCGCGAGATCGTCCACGGCTTCTTAAACAGAAGGTCAGTGTCCCACTCCGTTGAATTGCGAGTGAAGAAAGGTGAGACGCCTGCCTCAATCTCCAGCCAGTTCTCAATCGGCGTGGTCTCGACGGCGAAGTTCGGCGCAAACGTAGCTGCGCCGCCGGTCACATTCCAGCTTGTCGCCGCGCCAATCTCAAGAATGGCTGCGGATTCTTTCTCTTCGGAACTCTCTTGGGTGTGGCCGGACGACCCAACCGGCAAGTTCTGCCCTTGAGCAGGCAAAGTCAAAAACAGAAAAGCACACGCTGCTGCCAGCGCGAAGACGCGAGTACGCATTGAAGTCTCCAGGGTTAGCTGTATGGATTGCCGCATGAAGCGGAAACGGGCGAGCTAAGAGAAAACAGCAGTGCGTGGTGGTTGTAAGAGAGGCAAACGAGGCGTCAAAAGAGGCGAGGGCGCTTCAACCGGAGACGCCTCACTCACCATCGGAATCGAGCTCAGAGCTGGGCGGATATCCGGGAGCCAGTGAAACCCGCAACACGCGCAGACCCCGTTACAGGCATCCGGCTCAGCAGGAGCCGGATGATTTGCGACGCCGTGCGAGGAAGAAGATAGAACCACCGCATGGGGTCCATCGCAAAGGTCACAATGGGGAGAGATCACCGAAAGCGTAGCCAGCACGACGCACACCAGCCATGCGACAAACGGGGCTTCCACGGCGCGTTTCATTCCACAATAATAAAGCGTAACTTCCGGGACGGTTGTCGTAGGGCAGTCAAGGGCAAGCCGCGATTTGAGTCAAAAAACTGGTCCAACCAAAAATAAATCTTTCAAAAGTGGCATCTTTTTAGCGCCGAAAAACCACCATCCAAAAACCGGCATTCCACCATCAATCCACCACAACTTCACCAGCAAATTACCATCAAAAAAAGCACACATTTCCGCCGACCCCCTTAAAAAGGCCCGTAAATCAATCAAATCCGTCCCAACCACCACGCCAGACATTTTTCTCCAAAACTCAAAAATTCCACCGGAGTAAAATCAAAGATATATGAGCCTGTTTTTCGCCGCCGGAAGCCCGGACACCGAGATGTCCCCCGCCGAGATCCGCTCCAACCTCTTCACAGCACTGGACAAACTCGGCAAACGTCAGAAAGTCCTCGCCGTCCCCCCCGATTTCACCCGCATGCATTCGCAAAGCGGCACCCTCACCGAGCTGGCCTGGCAGTATTACGGCGACCGGATGACGGACGTCCTGCCCGCCCTCGGAACCCACAAAGCCATGTCGGATCAGGAGATAGCGACCATGTTCGGTGCTACGCCTCGCTCTCTCTTCCGCGTCCACGACTGGCGCAACGACATCGTCACTCTCGGTGATGTCCCCGGGAGCTTCGTCTACGAAGTCAGTGAAGGCAAGCTCGACTACACCTGGCCCGCACAGGTCAACAAACTCCTGCGCGATGGCGGCCACGACCTCATCCACTCCATCGGCCAAGTCGTTCCCCATGAAGTAGTTGGCATGGCCAACTACAACAAGAACATCTTCGTAGGCACCGGCGGCTCCATCGGCATTCACCGCAGCCACTTCCTCGGCGCAGTTTATGGAATGGAGCGCATGATGGGCCGCGCCGATACGCCAGTCCGCCGCGTTCTCAACTACGCCAGCGACCATTTCGCCAAGAATCTCCCCATCGTTTACGTGCAAACCGTCGTAGGCAAGAACGACGCGGGAAAGCTCGTCATTCGCGGCCTTTATATCGGCGATGACGCTGAGTGTTTTGAACTTGCTGCCGCTCTAAGCCTCAAGGTCAACTTCAAGATGATGGACCGCGAGATCAAAAAAGCCGTCGTCTTCCTCGATCCTCACGAGTTCCGCAGCACCTGGCTCGGTAACAAGAGTGTCTACCGTACCCGCATGGCCTTGGCCGACAACGCCGAGCTCATCGTCCTAGCTCCGGGCGTTCACGAGTTCGGCGAAGACGCCGCCATCGACGTCCTTATCCGCAAATATGGCTACTGCGGAACCCCACGCACTCTCGAAGCCGTCAAAGAAGACCCACAGCTTGCAGGCAACCTGAGCGCCGCAGCTCACCTCATCCACGGCTCGAGCGAAGGCCGTTTCACCATCCGCTATTGCCCTGGGCACCTGACCCGTCAGGAGATCGAAGGCGTGTACTACGAATACGGCGATCTTGCGGCCATGACCGCCAAATACAACCCCGACAAACTCCAGGACGGCTGGAACACGGTCGATGGGGAAGAGATCTTCTACATCTCGAACCCCGGCCTCGGTCTCTGGTCCTACAAAGGCCGCTTCATCAACTAACCAATCAAAATCATCAATTCGATTTGCCCCTAACTGCCCATAACCGTTATTCTGGGACGGTTCAAAATTGGTTAGACCAGTAGGATTACTGAAGAAGGGCATTGTGATGAAAGACGGCTTGAAGCTTCCAAAATTTTCGTTGGGTGTGGGGGACCGCTTTGCGCATCAGGCGAAAGCGCAGTTGGCGGCTTGTGTGTTGGCGGGGGATGCGGGTGTGGAGGTTGTTCCTGTGTGGAACAAGTCCAATCGCGAGCACATGATTATTGGGTCTGAGCCGAGCCAGGCGCGGATTGCTGCTGATGCGGCGGTGCGGGAGCTGAAGTGGACGAAGCCTTACTTCCTCGATGCGGACCACATCAACCTCAAGACAGTTGCGAGGTTTCTTGAGCCTTGCGACTTCTTCACGCTGGATGTTGCCGATCTCATCGGACAGCCTGCGGAACCTGCGGCGGTTGCGGCGTTTGTCGCGCGTCATCCTGAGCTGATTGGGACGGTGACGATTCCGCGAGTTGCTGAGCCGTTCAAGACAGATGCGGCGTTTGTGGAGCGGATTGCCAACAAGTTCCTTGCGGCTGTTCAGCACGCGGGAATGATCTATCGGTTTCTGGTGGAGAACAAGGGCGAAGGACGCTTTATCGCCGAGGTCTCGATGGACGAGACGGATTCGCCTCAGACTCCGGTTGAGCTGCTGATTATTCTGGCTGCGATTGCGGACGAGAAGATTCCGATTCAGACGATTGCGCCGAAGTTTACGGGACGGTTCAACAAAGGCGTCGATTATGTGGGCGATGTCGCGCAGTTCAGCAAGGAGTTCAACGAGGATCTTGCTGCGATCGCTTTCGCGATCAAGACTTATGGATTGCCGGCGAACCTGAAGCTGAGCGTGCATTCGGGATCAGATAAATTTTCGATTTACAAAGCGATTCACGATGCGATGAAAAGCTTTGACGCAGGCGTTCACCTGAAGACGGCGGGCACTACCTGGCTGGAGGAGTTGATCGGGCTTGCGGAGGCCGGCGGGCCGGGGCTGGCGATAGCCAAGGAGGTGTATGCCGAGGCTTTTGCACATCGCGACGAGCTTACTGCGCCCTATGCGACGGTTATCGATATCGATGTGACTCAGTTGCCGACGCCTGAGCAGGTTAACGGCTGGACGAGCGAGCAATATACGTCTGCTCTGCGGCATGAGCAGGGTAATAAAGCCTACAATCCAAGCTTCCGGCAGTTACTGCATGTTGGTTTCAAGGTTGCCGCGAAGATGGGCGACCGGTATCTGACAGCGCTTGAGGCCAATGAAGAGGTCGTTGCGCGGAATGTGACGGGGAATCTGTTTGAACGGCACATTCGTCCGGTCTTTCTTGGGAGCTAATCCATCCCGCACCTTCCGTCTGGGAATATGTCTGCAATCACGAGTAAACTCGTTGCCATGTGCTTCGAGAATTTAGAAGGAGTAATGTCATGAATCCTGGCTTCAAAATCCCCGAAAAAGGTACGCTCGATCTGCTTTCCCTCGGGGCTCTTGTGCACCGGCTCGATCCGGGCATCATACCGTTTCGCAAGGCGCAGCAGTTTACGATCCATGTGAGTGGCGGCGAGTTCAATGTGGCTGCGAACCTGGCCGATGCGTTTGGACTGCAGACCGGTATTGCGACGGCGATGGTCTCGTATCCGATTGGCGATTTGATCGCGGAGCGAGTTCGAGGGATGGGAGTTCGTCCGTTCTACAAGAGGTTTGAGCATGATGGGACACGCGGGCCGAATATGGCTACGGTATACAGCGACCAGGGATTGGGTGTTCGCGCACCGGTAGTGTTTTATAACCGCAGCAACGAGGCGGCGGCGCAACTGAAGCCGGGCGATTTCGACTGGAAGGCTATCTTCGGTGAGGGCGTGCGCTGGTTTCACAGCGGCGGCATCTTTGCTTCGTTGTCGGAGACGACGGCGGAGCTGGTGATTGAGGCGATGAAGGCAGCGAAGGCAGCAGGCGCCATCACTTCGTTCGACCTGAACTATCGCGAGAAGCTTTGGAAGACGGTCGGCGGGATGAAGCGGGCCCACGCGGTGCTCGGCGAGATTGCGAATCACGTCGATGTGCTGGTCGGCAACGAAGAGGACCTGCAGAAGGGCCTTGGCTTCGAAGGACCGGAGGTTGCGGCGAGCTCGAAGCTGGACACTTCGGTGTTCCTGGCGATGATCAATGGCGTGGTTGCGCGTCATCCGAACATCAAGGTTGTGGCGACGACGTTGCGCGAGGTGCATACGACCAACCGTCACAGCTGGAGCGCCGTCGCGTGGGTCAACGGGAAGGCGGTCTTTGCGCCGACGACGGAGTTGCATGTGCATGACCGTGTTGGCGGAGGCGACGGCTTTGCCTCGGGCTTCATCTACGGACTGCTGAACGGGGAGACTGCGGAAGAGGCTATCAGGCTAGGCTGGGCTCATGGCGCGCTGATGACGACTTTCCCGGGCGACACGACGATGGCGACTGTCGATCAGGTGAGAGCGTTTGCCAGCGGAGGGTCTGCGCGTATTCAGCGCTAGCATTAAGCGGGCGCGTTGATGACTTTCTGTCAGCGCGCCTCGCGAGCTTAGTGTGCGGGGAGAAGCGATGATTGTGGTTGTGATGGGCGTAAGCGGTTCGGGAAAGACCACGATCGGGCGGCTACTTGCAGAACGGATGGGCTGGATCTTCGCCGATGCCGATGATTTTTTTTCGGCGGAGGCCAAGCAGAAGATGGCATCCGGACATCCGTTGGATGACAACGACCGGGCACCCTGGCTTCGGGCTTTGAACGAGCTTCTGAAGAGCTGGGATGGAGAAGGGAAGAACGGAGTACTGGCCTGCTCTGCGTTGAAGGCGAAGTACCACGAGGAGATGGAGGCGGGGATTCCGCTGACGCATATCCAGTTTATATTTCTGGATGGACCGAAGGACCTGATCGCGAAACGGCTGGCGACGAGGCACCATGAGTATATGAACCCGATGCTTCTGGACAGCCAGCTGGCGACGCTGGAGAAACCGACAGATGCGTTTCGGATTGTGAATGACCGTCCGCCGGTAGAGATTGTGGACCATCTGCTTGAGAATGTTTTAGCTGTGCAGGACGTGGCGACACGACAGATTTTGAAATAAGAGAGGGCGTTTTCAATGGGGCATCCGTTGTTTGATCTGAGCGGCAAGTCGGCTGTGGTCGTGGGTGGCACGTCAGGGATTGGTTTGGCGATGGCGATCGGGCTGGCGGAGGCGGGTGCCGATGTGGTGGCAAGCTCGCGGCGGCAGGAACAGGTGGATGAGGCGGCGAAGGCGATTGAGGCGACAGGCCGCAAGGCGCTGCGGCTGACCTCGGATGTTGCCGACCGGGCGAGCCTGCAGGCGCTGCTGGAGGGGACGGTGAAGGAGTTCGGCAAGGTCGATATCCTGATCAACAGCGCGGGGAAGATCAAGCGCGAGCCGACGCTGACGGTTTCGGAAGAGACCTGGGACGACATTATGGATACGAATGTGACCGGGACTCTGCGGGCGTGCCAGATATTCGGGAAGCACATGCTGGATCGCGGATATGGGCGGATCATTAATATTGCTTCGCTGAATACGTTTGTGAGCTTGAAGGAAGTGACGGCATACGCGGCGAGCAAGGCGGCAGTGGGTGCGCTGACGAAGTCGCTGGCGGTGGAGTGGAGCTCGAAGGGTGTGACGGTGAATGCGATTGCGCCGGGGGTTTTCCGGACGGCGCTGAACCAGAAGCTGCTGGATGAGAGCGATCGCGGCAAGGAGCTGCTGATGCGGACTCCCATGGGACGGTTTGGGAAGACCCAGGAGCTGGTTGGGTCTGCGATTTTTCTGGCCAGCGATGCTTCGGCGTTCGTCACGGGCGAGATCCTGGTGGTGGATGGTGGTTTTCTGGCTAGCGGGGTGAATCAGTAGCAGGGTGGGGGTACCCCCCTATTGCCCGCGTGTAAGTTGTTTATTTTATTTAGGTTATGCCTGTCTATACTTCTGTAAAATAGTCATTCGATTGGGGTTGCGGGCAAAATATTCTTATCAAAGGAGTTACGGCTCCTTTTTGATGGTTGAGTTGAAAGCTCCCGGGGGCTTTGTCAAATCGGTGGCTGTTTGAAGGGACAATTTGTCAAGTTGGGCTGGCTTGCGGCTTGAGGGGGTGCTGGCCAAATATGTTTGGCCGGGAATATTCCCTCAGCGGCTGAAGCTGCGCCCTTTCAAAACGGCGGTTTTTTCAGTCATGGGGTGGTCTGGTCATCTGCCTTTTGTGCGCGATTCCAGAGCCCTACTCCGAAATCATTCCGATGGCCCTAAGCCATGTCTCTACTAATTGAGGCCACGCTGTTGCGGGAAGGTTTGTGCGCCGAAGGCCGAAGGCGTGGCCGCCCTGTGGGTACAGATGCATCTCGACGGGGACACCGGTTTTCTTCAGGGCAATGTAGTATGCCAGCGAGTCGTTTACGTTGTCCACGTGATCGTCTTCGTTCTGCAACAGGAACGTGGGCGGTGTCTGACTGGTGACGTGGAGATCGGGGTTCAAGCCAAGTTGTCTGTCTGCCGCTGTCTCATGCTCCGGATGAGAGATTGCAAACTTTTTGGTGCCCTGGCTGGCGTCCCACTCCGCCGCGGAGAGCGAGAGATGTCCGGGATAGATGGCGACCGCAAAATCAGGGCGGCAGCTCTCTTTGTCGGCGGCGTCGACGGCCGGATAGAGACGCTGTGCAAAGTGTGTGCTCATCGCCGCCACCATGTGCCCGCCTGCGGAGAATCCCAGCACTCCGATTTTGTGCGGATCGATGCGCCACTCGGCGGCGTGAAAGCGTACCAGTCCCATCGTCCTCTGCGCATCTTCGAGCGCTATCGGCGATTCCGGATATGGGCCTGATTTCGGATAATTTTGCTGGCCCGGCCGACGATACTTCTCTTCGCCGGGCACGCGGTATTTCAGCAGGACGCAGGTGATCCCCCTGGAGGTCAGCCAGTCGCATACCTCCGTGCCTTCAAGGTCGATGGCCAGGACCTGATATCCCCCGCCAGGAAAGACGACGACAGCAGCGCCCGTGTTCTTTCCCTGTGGCGAATAGACCGTCATCGTGGGCTGCGACACCATCTCCACGGCAACCCACGGCCTGCCGGCGACCAGCGAATCCTTCCCCGTCGTCTCAGCGAACTCGGGTCCTGCGACTGGCTGGGGATCGGGGGCTTTCCGAGGCCATATAGGCAGTTGCGTATGTCCGGGAGATGGCTGCCAGACGGGTTTCTGCGCGTTCAGACCGGCAAAGGCAGACAAAAAAAACAGAGCAAAACACAAAGGCTTCATCGTAATCCCCACGGCTTCTATCTGAGCCGAGTATAGGGATATCCGAGAGGAACTTTTCCTCATGCTGCTGTGGGAGTTGACTCGATTAACAGACGGCTGCGTTGTTTAGTGAGGAGTGCAACCCACCCTTCGCGATACGAATGCAAAGGATGGGCCACTCGGGACGCGCTTATTTTTGCATGGTTTGCCAGAGGCCCAGGTGGGCTCCGGTGGGGTCGGTGATGATGCTGAACCAGCCCATTTGAGGGACTTCGGTTTTGTCCCGGATGATCTTTGCGCCGAGGCTCTGGGCTTTTTGGGTGGCGGCGGCTACGTCGTCTACGAGGACATAGGGGAGCCATGCGGATGGGGCTCCGGGGGCTGGGTGCTGCATCATGCCGCCGCCGGGGCCGCCTTCGGGTTTGAAGGTGGTGTAGATCATGCCGCCGCCCATGTCGGTGTCGGTGAGCTTCCAGCTGAAGAGGGTTGAGTAGAAGGTTTTGGCTTTGGCAACGTCTGTAGAGGCGAGTTCAACGTGACAGAAGGAATTGTCCATGATGGGTCCTTTGAATTGAATTGAGATTCGAGGCCCGCGTACACGAACGAGGATTTTATCTGGAATGGATGAATGCTGTCGTGAGGCGATGCAATTTGTTTTGGTGGATTGGGTGGCCTGCCGGTTTGGGGTTGTATTGATGGCGCGGATTGAAGGGTATACCTCAGGGTTGAAAAGTTTTGCTTGTTCCTGAAATATTCCCTCGGCGGCTGAAGCCGCATTCCACCAGGTGAGCTTACGGCGCGGCTGAAGCCGCGCCCCTTCAAAATGATGACTTTATTCCGCAGCCTGTGAAGCCGCACCCCTTCAAAACGGCGGATTTTTCAGCAGCCTGTAAAGTTGCGCCCTTTCAAAACGATGACTTTTTCGAGCATCCTGCTAAGTTGTATGTCAATACGGCCTAGCGTGGGTTCAGCTTCAGGGTGTGGGTGGTGGCGGCGTCGACGGCGGCGTTGGTGAAGGGGAGAGGGAAGGTGGCGCCGTGATACCAGGCGGACCACTGGTCCATGAACCAGGGGCTGGCGGGGTTGGCGGATTGGCCGAGGACGAGATTGAGTGTGGAGGCGTCGAGGTTGGCGAGGTCGGCGGTGAAGCGCTCGGAGGGGCCAAAGGAGCGGCCTACCTGTTTGATTGTGGTGTCGTCGCCGCTTTGGGGCTGGATGCCGGTTCCGGTGGGGATGCCGATGAGGCGCTGAAGGAGAGCGGACTGGCCGTAGATGGGGTGCTCGATGTCGATGGGGCGGAGGTCGCCGTAGCGCCAGGTGCTGAGGTCGGCGGGAGCGTGGGTGAGACGGAGGCTGTCGGCGACGGCGGTGGCGAGGAGGTCGTCCCAGGTGGCGTAGTTTTTGGGGAGCCAGCGGGTGGGAGTGTGCATGACGAGCCACTCTTCAGCGTAGGCCTTGTTGCCCCAGGAGTAGAGGGCGGCGGCGGGGAGGGGTTCGCGATTGGCGGTTTGGTTTTGGTGCTGCGGAGTGACCTGGGGGGTGACCTGGGGGTCGATGAGGAGCGGCCAGAGGGCGGCGCGGGTGGCGACGACGATGGCTGGGGCTGCGGCGGTTGCGTCTACGGTGCCGTTCCAGTCGCGGAGGAGGTCAGCGGCTTGGTGGAGGCGTTTGGCCTGTGATTTATCGCGGAGGAGCTCGGGCCGGGTGGCGTGGTCGATGGCGTAGGCGAGGCGCTGGGCGAGGACGTGGTCGACGTCGGAGTAGATGTCGGTCTGTATGGCGAGCATGTCGGCGGGGGTGAGGTGGTCTTTGGTGGTGGCGGATTTTTCGGCGAGGAGCTTCCAGATGCGCTGGTTGCGATAGGGCGCGGCCCAGTTGAGAGTGATGGGGTAAGGGTAATCGTCGGGGGTGATGCGGGCGTTGGCGGTGGCGAGGAAGCCGGTGGCGGGATCGGCGATTTGAGGGAGCTTGTCGTAGGGGACTGTGCCGACCCACTGCTGGGTGGTGTCGAGAGCGTCGGAGGGGACGGGGCTGATGGGGCTGGGGTTGGTGAGACCGCCACGGATGGGGATGGCTCCGACGGCGTGGTAGCCGATGTGGCCGTGGTCGTCGGCGTAGACGAGGTTTTGAGCGGGGCCGCCGAAGGTGGAGAAGGCCTGGACGAGGGAAGCGGCGTCGGTGGCTGTGTTGATCGCGTAGAAAGGCGAGGTGACGTTGGCGGGATCGTAGATGGTCCAGCGGAGAGAGAGGGTGCGCTTTTCAGCGGGGAGGATGGGGTTGAGGAGAGGAGTGACGGTGGTGCCGTGCCGGGTGGCGGCTACGTCGAGGGTGACGTCTTTGTTGTCCTTGACGTGGATGATCTCCTGCTGGTGGAGGATGGGTTGCCAGGTGCCTTCGGGGGTTTCGTATTCGTTGCCGCGAGTGTGTTCGATGTAGATGTCCTGAACTTCTGCGCCGAGGTTGGTGAAGCCCCAGGCTACGTGCTCGTTGTGGCCGACGATGATGAAGGGAACGCCGGGAAGGGAGACTCCGGTGACGTGGAGGTTGGTGGTTTCGAGGTCGGCTTCGTACCAGATGCCGGGGACGTTGTGGGCGAGGTGCATGTCATTGGAGAGGAGTGGCTGGTGGTTGGCGGTGTGGGCGCCGGAGACTGCCCAGTTGTTGGAGCCGGCGAAGCAGTTATCGCAGATGGGATTGCGGAGGGTTTCCTGGAGAGCGAGGAGGTCCTGTGGCGAGGCGGTGTTTGTACGGGGTTTTGTAAGTTTGGTTTGGGATTCGTCCAGGGGGATGTTGGGGATGTTCTGTTGCGGGGCGGTGAGGTCGATGGTGGGCTGGGTGGGCGGGTGGTCGCGCCAGGTGACGGTGGGGTAGAGGTCGCCGACGAGGTGCTGAGGAAGACGGGCGGTGAGGGCTTCGCGGCTGAGCTCGGTGGGGAAGGTGTTGGTGAGGTCCTGGTACATGACGAGGGCGATGAGGAGGGAGTCTCGTGGGGTCCAGGGAGCAGGTTGATAGCGGAGGAGACGGAATTCGAGGGGGAGATGCGCTTGCTGGATGGCGATGGAGGCGTTAACGCCTGCGGCGTAGCGCTCGAGGGCGTGAATCTGGTCGGGTGGGAGGGTGGTGACGGCGCGATCGGCGGCTGCGCGGAGCTGAAGGGTTCGCTGGAGGCGGTCGTGGGCGAGGAGGGATGGGCCGAGGATCTCGGCGAGCGTGCCGGAGGCGTGGCGGCGGAGGGCGTCCAATTGCCAGAGACGGTCCTGTGCGGTGACGAAGCCCTGGGTGACGAGGAGGTCGTCAAGTGAGGCGGCGCGGATGTGGGGGACACCGTGAGTGTCGCGCTGGATGGAGACGGAAGCAGAGAGGCCGGGGATGGCGATGGAGCCGTCTAGCTGGGGGAGCGAGTCGGCCATGGTCTGGCGGAGCCAGTGGCGGGCGAAGGCAAAGCCGATAACGGAGATGAGGAGGATGGACGCGATTAAGATGAGGAGTATGCGGCGGATGAGGAGGCGACGGCGGGTCTCTTTTGGGGTGAGGGGCTCGTCGGGAACTACTTCGGCGCTGGTGAGATTGGGCAGATCCATGGATTTATCGCAAGTGTAAATGGTAGGTTGAGGTGTTGGGAGGACTTGATGGGATCGGGTGCGAGCTTACATGCGGTTGAGATCGTGATTTTGCTGCTGCTCGTCATGGTGGCGGGCTTTGCAGTGATGGCGCGGTGGCTGCGGGTGCCTTATCCGATCATTCTGGTGCTGGCTGGGCTTGCCATCAGTTTTGTGCCGCATATTCCTCGGGTGCCGCTGGATCCGAATATTGTGTTTGTGATCTTTCTGCCGCCGCTGCTGTATGCGTCTGCGTGGGTTATGTCGTGGCGGGAGTTTCGGCGAAATATCGTGGTGATTGGGCTGCTGGCGGTGGGACTGGTGGGCTTTACGGTCTGGGGCGTGGCGGAGTTTTCCGACCGGTTTATTACTGCGCTGGATTGGAAGGCGGGATTTCTGCTGGGCGCGGTGATCTCGACGACGGATGCGATTGCAGCGACGTCGATTGCGAAGAGCATCGGGTTGCCCCGGAGGATTGTCGACATTCTGGAGGGCGAGAGCCTGCTGAACGACGCGACGGGCTTGCTGGCGCTGGAGATTGGGGTGTCGCTACTGCTGCGTGGACAACTGCCGACTGTTGGGGAGGGAATGGCTCGCCTGGTTTACCTGATTGTGGGTGGGCTGACGATTGGGTTGTTGATTGGCGCGATAGTGAGCTGGATGGAAAAGTTTATTGACAATGGACCGATCGAGCTGGTGGTGAGCCTGGTGGTGCCGTATGCGGCTTATCTGGCGGGCGAACGAGCGAAGGCTTCGGGGGTGCTCGCGGTGGTGGCATGCGGAATTTATATGAGCCGGAAGAGTACGCAATTTTTCTCTGCAGCGACGCGGCTACAGGTGAACGGGGCGTGGGAGGCGCTGGTGTTCATGCTGAATGGGCTGGTGTTTGTGCTGATTGGACTGCAGCTGCCTTATGTGCTGACCGGGATTCACGGAAAGTTTGGGACGGGGACGTTGATTTTTTATGGCGCGGTGTTCAGCGTGGTGCTGATTGCGCTGCGGATGATCTGGGTGTTCCCGGCGGTGAAGATTGCGTCGTATATCGAGCGGCGATGGATGGGGCACACGGATGAGGAGGACCTGAAGCCGCGAGAGATCTTTGTGGTGGGATGGACGGGAATGCGTGGAGTGCTGGCGCTGGCGGCGGCGATTTCGGTGCCGGAGGTTCTGGGCAGCGGGGAGCCTTTTGAGGTAAGGAATCTGATTGTGTTTCTGGCGTTCTGCGTGATTCTGGTGACGCTGGTGCTGCAGGGGCTGACGCTGCCGGCACTGATTCGCGGACTGGGGCTGGCGAGATTTGCGGGGATGGATCCAGAGGAGAAAGAGGCGCGGCGGATTGTGCTGAAGTCCGCGATCCGATATCTGGAAGAGGGACGAAAGGGCAGGAAAGCGCCGGTGGAACACCTGTATGACGACCTGCTGCACCGTTACCGGCACAAACTGGCCCATGTAAGTGAGGGGACCGAGGAGAGCGTCGATGGGCTGGGCGAGGAGGCGTACTCGCTATTGCGGACGATCTCGGAGGGGGCGTTGCAGGCGGAGCGAAGAACGTTGATCGGGCTGCGCGACCGCGGGAGAATCGGCGACGATGTGCTGCGGACGCTGGAGCGGGAGCTGGACCTGGCGGAGGCACAGTATCAGGGGACGTAGCCTTCGCAGGACGTACACGTCATTTTTTGCTTGTGCGCTATGCTGAGACTTCATTGTTCAACGATGGATCTTGGATTGAGAGGGTTGCAGATTGGAATGCAGGATTTTTTATCACGATAAGTGTTTTGATGGGGCTTGCTCGGCTTCGCTGTTTATGCGATTTCACCGCGAGTGCGTGAAGACGGCGGATAAGTATTCGTTTCATGGGCTGGTGCATCGGGCCGGGGCTTTGTTTGAGGAGAGTGAGTTTCTCGACACGGCCGGTGGAAATGAAAATGCGATTGTGGATTTTAAGTATTCTGCTTCGCCACGGGTGACGTGGTGGTTCGATCATCATCAGAGCGCGTTTTTGACGCCGGAGGATCAGAAGAATTTTGAGGCTGGTCAGGCGGACGGTTCGCAGAGGATGCGGAAGTTTTTTAATCCGAACTACATCTCGTGCACGAGTTGGATTGCCCATATTGCGCAGTTGGATTTTGGGTTCGATACGGCTCCCTTGCTGGAGTTGATTAAGTGGGCTGACATTGTGGATGGGGCTCGGTATGAGAGCGCGAAGGCCGCGGTGGAGATGGCCGAGCCGGCGATGAAGCTGACGATGGTGATTGAGAGCGCCGCGGACAGCTCGCTGGTACAAAGGGTGATTCCGCTGCTGACGGAGATGAGTCTGCAGCAGGTGCTGGATCAGGGTTTTGTGCAGGAGCTGCTGGGGCCGCTGATGGATCGGCACAGAGCGGCACTGGAGCTGATCCGGTCGCGGGCTACGGTGGAGCGCGAGGTGATTACGTTCGATATTTCGGATACGCCGATGGAGGGGTACAACAAATTTATTCCTTACTATTTGTTTCCTGAGGCGACTTATAACGTGGGGTTGAGCAAGTCGAGCTTTCGGACGAAGGTTTCGGTGGGGACGAATCCGTGGACGAAACATGCGCCGTCGAGGTTAGTTAATCTGGCGGAGATTTGCGAGCGGTATGGCGGGGGCGGTCACGCTCGCGTGGGGGCGATTAGTTTTCCGCCGGATCGCGAGGATGAGGCTCGGAAGGCTGTGGGAGAGATTGTGGCAGAGCTGCGGGCGACCGCGGATTTGCGCGGATAGCGCGGATTAAGACTAAAGACGGATAAAAACGGGTGAGCCTTGTTGTTTGCCCAGTTCGCATGGTAGTTGCTTTGGGCATCTTTGCGTGATATAGGTTGGTTATGAATTGCGTTGTGCTCTCCTTCCGGATGATGCCCGCACGCTGTTGTCGCTGACGGCAGCACTTTCCTTTTCCCCTGCTACAAACTCTGGAGCTGATGGGCTGTGAATCGGACTCGATGTCCGTTCTTCGTCATAAGCCCGGAGCAACCTAGGCGCACAGGCGAGAATTTTGCCTGACGATGTCCGTTCTCGATGGGAACAGAATCAGGATCTTAATTTATGAGGAAGTTGAATGTCTTTTCGATTGCCCTTGTACTGCTGGCGAGTGGTGGAGTGATGACGGCGCTGGGAACCGATACGGATTGGAAGGGGCAGCTGGAGCAGTGGCGCGTCCAGCATGCAGAGAGTCTGCGCGCTCCCGACGGGTGGCTTACGCTGGTTGGTCTTGCATGGTTGAAGCCTGGAGACAATAGCTTTGGGACGGCTTCGGACAGCAGTATCCGTCTTCAGCCATCGGGTAGCGCACACTATGGAGTTCTTCGTGTCGAGCCGAATGGGATTGTGTTGAAGTCTCCAGCGGGCGGCTTTCCGGCGGAGTTTAAGGTTGATGGGCAAAGCGCAAAGGAACAGAGCGTGGTGGTAGATGGGCCTGACCCGACGAAGTTTACTGCCGGGACGCTTACGTTTTTTGTGATCCGTCGCGGAGATCAACTGGCTCTGCGGATCAAGGACTCAGAAGCACCAACGCGGACGGGCTTTCGTGGATTGCGGTGGTACGCTCCGGATCCCGTCTACAGGATCGAAGCGGATTGGGTTCCGTTTGCGGAGCCTAAAGAGAGAACCATTTTGAATATCGTTGGGATTGCTACGAAAGGGCTGGTGCCGGGAGTTGCGAGGTTCACGCTGCACGGTCAGACAATCGAGCTTGAACCAGTGGTGCAGAACCTCAATACGAAGAATCTGATGTTCGTGATTCGAGATGGCACAAGCGGGAAGACTACTTATGCGGATGCACGGTTTCTGCATACTGGGTTGCCAGATCATGGTTTGACTAACCCCGGAAAGATCGTGCTGGACTTCAACCGGCTGGAGAACCCTCCGTGTGCCTACACGCCCTATGCTACCTGCCCCCTTCCTCCCGAGAGTAACCGGCTGAAGGTGGCGATAGCTGCGGGAGAGTTAAGCTACCCGCACTGAGATGCGATGGAGGCTGCTGTCTCCCGGCTGAGAGTTCGATCGGGAGACAGTGGCGGAATCGCAGGCGAGTCAGGCGAAGTGGTTTGGGGTTGGGTCGGATGGGTGGATTGGGTTGGCGGAGGAGTGGGGGAAGAGTTCGGCGTGCGGTGTGATCTTAGAGCGGACTGGATTTTCGCGTATGTAGATAACGTGGGTTGCGTAATCGCGTGAGTCGGCGATGCGATGGTTTGTGTAGCTTCGTTCCCAGACATCTAATTTGCTTTTGAGGCGGAATGAAAAGCCTCCCTTTATGAATTGCATTGTTTTTTCGAGAGAGATTTCGGGCCCGGGTGTGAGAAGCAGGTGGATGTGGTCGGGCATGATCACGAAGGCGTGGAGTCGAAAGCGATTCTTCGCTCGCTGCTCCTGGAGGACTTCAATCAGGAGTGTGGCGTTTTGTTCGACCTGGAAGAGTCGGCGACGGGAGGCTGTTGCACTTGTTATGAAGTAGGTTCTGAGTTCTTGTGGGGCTCGTGGCATGGAGAAGAAGGCCCGGGGCTAAAGCCCCATTCAATGCAAATCTAATTCGTGGGGCTAAAGCCCCACGCTTAATCCCGAAAAGCAACGACAAGAGCAAAAGCAACGACAAGGGCAAGAGCAACGACAAGAGCAACGACAACGGCAACAGCAACGACAAGAGCAACGACAACGGCAACAGCAACGACAACGGCAACAGCAACGACAACAGCAAACGCAACGACAACGGCAACGATAATGACAAACGTAACGACAAGTGCAACGATAAACGCAACAGCAACAACGGATAGGTTTAAGGTTTTAGTTTGGCGAAGAGGTTTAGGCGGGTCAGGTCGTTGAAGATGACGAAGGCGAAGAAGGCCAGGATGCAGACGAAGGCGACCTGGTAGATGCGCTCCTTGACCTGCTGGTTGACGTCGCGGCGCATGATGGTCTCGATGATGAGGAAGAGGATCATGCCACCGTCGAGGATGGGGATGGGCAGCAGGTTGAAGATGCCGAGGTTGAGGGAGATGAGGCTCATGGTGGAGATGAGCGGCATCCAGCCGGGCTGCTCGGCTGCTTCGTGGATCTGTTGGCCGATGCCTATGGGGCTCTGCAGGCTCTTGACCGAGACTTGATGGGTGAAGAGGCGTTTGAGCACCTCGACGATGAAGAGCGAACCCTTCTTGTTGAACTTCCAGGAGGCCTCTACGGCCTTGGTGAAGGGCAGGCGCTCGACGCGAACGGGAGGACGGAGATAGCCGAAGCCGAGGCGGTAGCCTTTAGTGCCGTCGCCGATGTCGGTGAATTGGGGAGTGATCTGCAAGGGGATGGTCGCGCCGTTGCGAGAGACGAGTAGGTCGGCGGTCTTTCCGGCCTGATCCTGCAGGTGCGCGAGGATGGCGGGAACTGAGTGGAGCTGGAGACCGTCGATGCTGAGGATCTTGTCGCCGACCAGAAGGCCGGCGTGGGCGGCGGGCATGGATGGCTCAAGCGAGCTGACCTGAACGGGGGTGCCCTGCATCTTGGGGATGAATCCGAGCTGATCGAAGGGCGAAAAGTCTTCGGGTGAGACTTTGGACTCGATGAAGATGCGGGTGTCGGTGCGCTGGCCGTTGTGGGTGTAAGAGAAGGGAACTGTCTGGTTGAGGTTGAGGATGGAGCGGTTGGCTACGTCTTCCCAGGTGGGGTTTTCGACGGTGTCAAAGTGGACGATGAGATCGCCGGACTGGATGCCGGTCTTGGCGGCGGGAGTTTTGGCCTGGATGTAGTCGGTGATGGCGGGGTCGTCCTGGAACTCCTGGACTTCGTTGTGGAGCATGGAGACGCCGGTCATGAGGCCGAGAGCGAGGATGAAGTTGGCGATGGGGCCAGCGAGAGCGACGAGGATGCGCTGCCAGCGGGGATGGGCGTTGAAGTCGCCGGGGTCGGTGGGGGCTACGGAGCCTGATTCGAGGGTCTCGCCGGAGAAGCCCATCTCGCCGGCCATCTTGACGTAGCCGCCGAGGGGGATGGCGGAGATCTGGTACTCGGTGTCGCCGCGACGGAAACCAAAGAGACGCTTGCCAAAGCCGATGGAGAAGACCTCGACGCGGATGCCGCAGAGCTTGGCGACGGCGAAGTGGCCGAACTCGTGGACCAAAACCATGATGCCGAGGACGACTAAAAGCTGGATGACTGTGGACATGAAGGCGGGGAGACCTCGTTCGGGGGGTTGGAGTTCTGGCTACCGTCGCACGGTGGTGGACTGGCTGGCAATCACTTCGCGCGCAGTGTGACGCGCGGCAAGATCTGCTTGAAGCACCTCGGAGATAGACGCCGGTGAAGGACCGGAAGTTAGCTGTAGCACTGACTCTATTGTACTTGGAATGCCGAGGAATGGAATATCTCCGGCGAGGAAGGCGGCTACGGCTATCTCATCGGCTGCGTTGAGGGCGATGGGAGCGCGGCCACCGGTTTCCGCGGCCTCATAGGCCAGGCGCAGACAGGGGAAACGGGTGAGGTCAGGAGCGAAGAAGTCAAGCTGGCTCAATGTGGCCAGGTCAAAAGTTAAGGATTCTCTTTCGGTGACGGCTACACGCTCGGGGTAGGCGAGGGCGTAGAGGATCGGGAGGCGCATGTCGGTGACGGAGATCTGCGCGAGGATGCTGCCGTCGACGAATTCGACGAGGGAGTGGACGGTAGACTGGGGGTGGACGGTGGTACGGACTTTTGCGGGAGGGAGATTGAAGAGGCGGCAGGCCTCGATGACCTCGAAGCCCTTGTTCATCATGGTGGCGGAGTCGATGGTGATTCGCTGGCCCATGACCCATGTAGGGTGTTTGAGGGCCTGGGCGGGAGTGATGCGGTCGAAGTCGGCGAGGGGGGTGTTGCGGAAGGGGCCACCGGAGGCGGTGAGCCAGACTTGTTTGACTTCGGCGGGGGTTCCTCCGCGCATGCACTGGTGGACGGCATTGTGCTCGGAGTCGATGGGGAGTAGAGCTACGTTGTGCTGGCGTGCGGCGGCCATAATGAGCTCGCCTGCGGCTACCAGGCATTCCTTGTTGGCGAGGCCGATGGTTTTTCCGGCGCAGACAGCGGCGTAGGTGGCTTCGAGGCCGGCGACTCCGACGATTGCGGAGACGACGAAGTTCACTTCGGGCAGAGTTGCGACGTGGATGCTGCCTGCGGTGCCGTGAAGGACTTCGATATTGGTGATGCCTTCGGCTTTGAGGCGGGATTTGAGAGTTGCGGCTAGTTGTTCTGTGGCCAGGGAGATGACTTTCGGGCGCCAGCGGAGGCATTGGGCGAAGGCGGCGTCGATGTTGCTGCCAGCTGCGAGGGAGATGACCTGGTAGCGGTCGGGGAAGGACTCGCAGATGGAGATGGTGGAGTTGCCGATGGAGCCGGTCGAGCCGAGGATTGCTAATTTCTTCACAAGACTATTTTCGCAGACTCGAAGATGGAGGCGAAGGGAGGGGCGCCATTTCCTTGGTCTGCGAAGGCTTTTGAATCTTTACGACAGACCTTAATAACCGGAGAGACGTGGCGGGGATCGGGCAGGAGATTAAAAGCGGCCTAGTCCGAAGTAGTCCTTGAGGAGGAGGGTGAACCAGAGGATTGGAGCGGCGAGGAGGAGGGCGTCGATGCGGTCGAGGATGCCACCGTGGCCGGGGAGGAGGTTTCCGGAGTCTTTGACGCCAGCGCCGCGTTTGATGGCTGATTCGAGGAGATCGCCGAGCTGGGCGGCGATGTTGATGATGGCAGCGAGGACAAGAGATTGCCAGAGGGGCTCGGAGATGTGGAGGATTGTGTTTCCGCGGGCGTTGAGGGTGTCGGAGAGAAGGACGACGAGGCCGGCGATGAGGATGCTGCCTGCGATGGAGGCGATGGAGCCTTCCCATGTCTTGCCGGGGCTGAGGCGGGGGGCGAGCTTGTGTTTGCCGAAGGCGCGGCCCACGTAGAGGGCGGCGATGTCTCCGGACCAGACGCAGACCATGAGGAAGAGAAGCAGTGCAGGACCGTCCTCCTGCTTCCACAGGAGGGGGATTAGGGTCAGGGGGTAGACGATCCAGATGAGACCGAAGAGGCCCTGCGCGGTGTCGGGAAGGACCTGGGTGAGGGGAGCTCGGAAGCCATTCCAGGCGAAGAGGGCGAGGGTGAGGGCGCTGAGAACCGGGAGTTGCGCTTCGACGGGGAAGTCGGGGAGGGTTACGGCAAAGGCGAGAGTTGTGGCGAGAGCCATCCACCAGATGGGGATGCGGAGTTTGGCTCCGTGAGTCTCTGCACCTACTGAGGCGAGTTTGAGGTATTCGTAGGCACCCAGCTCAGCGATGAGGGCAGCGAAGAGAGTGATCATCCATAGTTTGCCGAAGAAGATAAGCGCGAAGACGGCGAGGATGAGGACTGCAGCAGTGAGGATTCGTTTCATTGGACTTAGACAGGATATATGGGAGAGCGGTTAGGGGATGGAATTATCTTGACGTATCAAGATATATCTTGATACGGTTTTGACATGAGAAACAAAAACGAACAATTCGAACATTTCAGAGGTTTCCATGGCAGGGAAGAAGGCCGTGGAGAGAGACAAAGGGAACATAGACATTGCGGCGGCCGCGGGGAGTTAGCGGCGGGCGGCATGGATTCAGAGAGGGATTCAGGGGCGGGCGGGGCGGCCCGATGCGATTTTTTGGCGCGGGCGATCTGCGCTACGTCATTTTGCAATTGATCTCCGAGAAGCCGAGTCATGGCTACGAGATCATCAAGTCGATCCAGGAGCGGCTGGGAGGGAGCTATGCGCCGAGTCCTGGCGTGGTTTATCCGATGCTGACGATGCTGGAGGAGATGGGTCATGCGACGGTGGTGACCGATGGGACGCGGAAGCTCTATACGATCACCGAGGAGGGGTCGAAGGCACTGGCGGAGAACAAGGCGATGGTAGATACGTTGTTTGCCAGGATGGATCACATTCGCGGGGAACAGGGCGGGGAGCGTGCCCAGCAGATTGAACGGGCGGTCGCGAACTTCCGTATGGCGCTCCGGATGAAACAGGGCCTGACTACAGAGCAGATCCATGCGATCACAGACATCATCGATGCGGCGGCGAGGCAGATTGAGAGGGTGTGATGAACTCTTACCGTTACAAAATTACGGTTGAGGCGTTGGCGGGAGCGAAGGGAGAGGCTGTGACAGGGCAGACCCTTTGCTTCGAGGCGGCCAACCATGACGATATTCTGGGGATTGTGGATCGATTGCGGGCGCGACTGCCGTTTGATGAGAGCACAGTCGCTTCGCTTGGCGTGGGACTGAAGTTGTTTTCCGAGGTGACTCTGACGCAGAGGAATGATCCGATGTTTGCGATGATTCAACCAGCGTTGAGCGAGTTTATTCGCGGGTTGAAACAGAGATCGGCTGCGGAGGCGCCGTCGAGCCTGGGCAGGTTGTTGTGAACGAGACCAACAGAGAGTAAAGCCAGTGCTTCGTCTCTCTGTTGGCCAAGTGGACTAGCGCCGGCTGAAGACGTGGTCGGACTTTGACTCCGATTTTGTCTCATGCTTTGGCTTGGGTTTGGGGACGAGGTGGTCCTGGATCTCGGCGGCTACTTCTTCGGCGGGCTGAAGAGTGGCGACGGCTTCGTCAGTGGATTCGCCGAGACCACCGAAGCGGCGCTCGCGACGCTGGTAGTCGGCGAGGGCTTCGAGGAGGTGTAGGCCGCGGAAGTCGGGCCAGAGGCGGTCGGTGACGAAGATCTCTGCATAGGCGATCTGCCAGAGGAGGAAGTTGGAGATGCGCTGCTCGCCTGAGGTGCGGATGATGAGATCGGGGTCGGGCATGTGCGCGGTGTAGAGGGCGCGGGAGATGGTGGGCTCGTCGAGGGCATCGAACGCGCCGGCGCCGAGGAGGTCTTCGACGGAACAGCCGCGGGAGTGGGCCTCAGTGGTGAGGTCGGTGAGGATGCGGCGGACGGCGTCGACGATTTCGGAGCGGGCTCCGTAGTTGAGGGCGAGGGTAAGAGTGGTGCCGGTGTTTTTGGCGGTGGCCTCGCTGGCCCACTGCATGGTGTCCTGGACCTCCTGCGGGAGGTCGTGGGTGCGGCCGATGTAGGCCATGCGGACGTTGTTGTCGTTCATGCGCTTGACGTTGCCGACGAGGTAGTTCTTGAGGAGCTTCATGAGGAAGCTGACCTCGGATTTGGGGCGGCGCAGGTTGTTCTCAAGCGAGAAGGCGTAGAGGGTAAGGAATGGAAGGTTGATGCGGGAGGCGGTCTCGACGACGAACTGAACGGATTCAGCACCCTGCTGGTGGCCGAGGAAGCGCTTGAGAGCTCGTTTGCCGGCCCAGCGGCCGTTGCCGTCCATGATGATGGCGACGTGCTGGGGAATACGGGAGGGGGCGAGCTGGCGATAAATGTCCAGCTCGTCGGGTGAGAGTTCGTGGCTGCGATTTGGGACGCGGCTGGGCACGGTAGTGCGGCTCGGAGGGGGTGTTGGTGCGCGCAAAAGCTACCTCGCAATTATTGACGCTAGCACACCGATGGGAGGCGTGCAATGAACGTCCGATGCAGAAGTAAATGCGCGGTACATGAAACGGCACCTAACCCGGCTAAGCTGTTTATTTGCATTCTCCGGTACCACCGGCGGCGACGGGTTTTCCTGTTGTCAGCTGTGTTCGTAGCCTGGCGAACCTGATTGTCGGCCTGAAGAAGAAGTTGCTCCGCGCGAGTGGCGTGGCTATTGAGCTGATCCTGATTCGCGGCCTCGAGCGCCTGGTAGGCTTCGACGATGGCTCGTTATGCGGAAGCCATGTTGGGATGGCGTTGTGAGTTGATATTGACGACAGGAGCCTGAGCGAAGGAAGTTCCGATGCAGATGAAGGCGATCAAGACGACGAGGCTAACAAATTGTTTTCTGTCTGGCATGATGTCTTCGTGACATTCCGTATGTAGTTTGGGGAACAAACGGAGCCATCATTGCAGGAGCAGATTTACTAAAGAGAAAATTCACGAAGCTCTCAGTAAAGCCAATCCCTAAGCGGAGAGAGAGCGTCCACCTTGGGAGGTGAGCGCTCTCAGGCAAGGAGAGGTTTGTCGAGGCCGCCGAGACGCCGCTTAGGCTGTACGACGACGACCGGCGGCGAGCTCGCGAACGTGGTTGAGGAAGATGGAGCGCTGCAGGTCGTCGAGCTGCGAGGTGTACATGGCGATTTCGGCGAGGAAGGGATCGGTCATGAGGACTGCGGTCTCGTCGCGATGGCGGGTGTTGGAGTCTCGCAGAAGGGTGGAGATGTCGACCTGAAGGGCTCGGGCGAGGCGATCGAGAGAAGACAGGGTGGGGGACAGCCTTGCCGTTCTCGATTTTAGAGATGTAGGTGCGGGGAACGCCCATGCGGGCTGCGAGCTGCCGCTGCGAAAGATTGCGCACATGACGCAAATCGCGAACTGCTGTGGCTACCTGCAATCCACCCTCTTGTGCCGCAGGCGGGGGGAACGATTGCGAGAGGAGCGGGAGCTGGTTCGGGCTCCTCGACCTCGAGGGATTTGTGGCAGCGGCGGCACAGAACGTTCGCTGTCCGAAACTGCACCAGGCTGCAATGATCACAACGCAGAACCTCACGTTGTTCGACGGGTGCCATCATGGTTGCCATAAGTTGTCTTGACGCGGGCGGACCCAGAGCAAGGACCGCATCGCATGTCCGATAACGGATCGTGCGATGTGCCTAGATTGACACTGGTGTTAATTTGAGTCAATAGGAAAACAGCGGAAATACCGAAGAAAACCTAAAAAACCAGCAAAGGAACCAAGGTGGTAACTTGTGCGCGTGGCTGCGTGTGATTAGAGCTTTGCGGTTAGATTGGAAGAAAGGAGAGATTTCATGAGTGATGGTCTGGGTCGCGCGCAGGCGCTGGCGTTGCTGGAGGAGTGGACTAAGGGTGAGAGTCTGCGGAAACACGGGCTGGCGGTTTCGGTTTGTGTTGAGGCTTATGGACGAACGGAGGCGGAACGTTTGGGGTTGAGTGGGGCCGATGCAGATGCGTTGGCGGAGAAGTACGCGTGTGCTGGTCTCCTGCATGACATGGACTATGAGAAGCACCCTACGAAGGACGAGCATCCGTTTATTGGGGTGACGAGGATGCGGGAGTTGGGGTGGCCGGAGGATGTGTTGCATGCTGTGCTGGCGCATGCGGATTATTCAGGGGTGGCTCGGGAGTCGCATCTGGATAAGGCTTTGTTTGCTTGTGATGAACTTGCGGGATTCTTGACGGCTTGTGCGCTGGTGAAGCCGACGAAGTCGATCAAGGATGTGGAAGTAGCGGGGGTGAGGAAGAAGATGAAGGATAAGGCATTCGCCCGGGCGGTGCTACGGGAGGATATTACGGGCGGGGCGGAGTTGCTGGGGTTGAGTGTGGAGGAGCACGTGGGGAATTGTTTGCGGGCGATGCAGGCGCGGGCGGGGGAGTTGGGGTTGGAGGGACAGCAAGCCGGTGAGGCTTAGCTCTGAATGATGGCCATTACCGGTGCGGGATCCCAGTAGGCATGTACGGAGACGATCTTCCCTTCGTCGTTGCATTCGATGATATCGATGCCTTCGAAGATGACGGGTTTGCCGTTGCGGCCTATGCCTCTGCCGGTCAACTTGACCGCTGCGGAGTTGCCGTTGATGAAGACGTTGTCTTCGGTGAGATCGATGGTTTCAAATGCGCTCTTGATGTGGGTCAGAAACTGGCGCAGGGCTTCGTGGCCACGCAAGGGTGGCGTGCCGACGGGGTCATGGCTGACGGCGTTGGCGTCGAAGATGTTGACCCATCGTTCTACGTCCATAGCGCGAATTGCGGCGAAGTATTCTGCGACGGTCTGTTTGCAGGAGGGTGCCATTTTGCGAGTTTACGTCGAAGAGGGGCCTGGGTCCAGCAACAACTGGGTCTAGCGGCAGCCGCGAAGGATGGCCAGCCAGACGAGCGAGAGGATGACGGAGCCAGCGATGCCAATGGCGATGAGTGGGGTGCGGTTTGTTGGTTGGCTGGAATTGATGCTGTGGATGAGACTGTTCTGCTCGGGATGGAGCGGGTTGTAGGTGATCGGGATGTGTTGGTTCTCCGGGATCGCGGTAGGAGATTGGAATTCACCGGAGTAGAGTTGGCCGTGGGCGTAGTAGTCGAAGGTAATACGGAATTTTTCGCCGGTCTGGAAGCCGAAGGCGAGAATGCTGAGGCCGGGAGATTGGTATCGGCAGGTGGTGACGGTGGCTTCGGTGGTGATCCAAGGTGGGTCGGTCACAGGATGTTGGATGCGATGCGCGGAATTTTGGCCGACGCTAGAGCTGCGTTAGTTTCGGATACGCTGCTCGGGAGGTTGACAGGGCGGGTGGCGTCTTCAATGACTATGGTTTCGAAGCTTAGAGCTTTGCCGTCGATGGCAGAGTAGCGGACGCAGAAGTCGTAGGCGAGGCCGCAGAGGAAGAGGCGTTGCAGGTTGCGTTCGCGGAGGTAGCCGGCGAGGCCGGTGGGGGTGGTGTGATCGTTTTCGAGGAAGGCGGAGTAGCTGTCGATGTGGCGGCGGAAGCCTTTGCGGAGGATGAGCTCGGCGTGGGGGATGTGAAGGGCTGGGTGGAAGGCTGCGCCCTGGGTGTGCTGGAGGACGTGATCGGGCCAGAGGGTCTGGGGGCCGTAGGAGGCTTGGATTGTCTCGAATGGCTGCTTGTTATGGGTGGAAGCGAAGGAGATGTGCTGCGGGGGGTGCCAATCCTGGGTGAGGATGACGTGGTCGAATTTTTTGGCGAGGGTGTTGATGAGGGGGACGATGCTGTCTCCATCGGGGACGGCGAGGTTGCCGCCGGGCATGAAGTCGTTCTGGACGTCGATGACGAGGAGGGCGTCGGTGGGTTGGATGATGATGGGCACTGATTCGATGGTAGTGGAATGGTGTGTAAGAGTGGCGTGCTTTGCGCGATGTACCTATCTCAAAATCGAGATATGGGTGACTTACCAAAAGAAAATAAATACAGGGATCCTTCACTTCGTTCAGGATGACGACTTCAAGGGATGGAATTGGTATATCCATTCTGGACTTGCGTTAAGGCTTGAGGTTTTTGGTGTCCTGGATGGTGCCGATCTTGATGTCGGATTGTTTGCAGGTTTTGTCGCGGCAGAAGCCGGTGATCCAGACTTCGCCGTCGCCGATCATGGCGCCTTCGGAGTTGACGAAGAGGGTGTCGTACTTTTGCTTAAGGATGGCGTCCTGGATGTCGGGAGTGATGATGCGGTCGTAGTCCTTGATGAACTCCTTTTCGCTTTTGATGGTGAAGGGTTTTTTGCCGGGGTTGACCTTGATGGGGTAGTGGATGAGGGCGGCGACGGCGGCGGGGTTGTGTTTAGCGATGGATTGCTGGAGGTCGGTGAGGATCTGATGGACTTTAGCGTGGTCGCCGACGGAGAGATCGATGGATTTGTCGTGGTCGATTGGGGCGGGGGTTTGGGCCGAGAGCGGCGTGAGAGGGACAAGCGCGGTGGCGATGAGGAAGAGACTCGCGAGGTGGGTGCGGATGGTCATTCCATCTCCTTCAGGGCGTCGGTGGTGCGTATTGAGGACAGGCTGCAGGCCGTGGTGCGAGACTCTGAGCGTGTTGTGTGGCTAAGATGCTAGACGACACGAATTTTACTGGATGGTGTGATGACGGATTTGAAAGCAGAGAATATTTTGGAGTCGAAGCTGGATAAAAAGGCGGCGCGGTTTGGGGCGAACCGCGAGGCTTTGCGGGTTTTGATGGCGGCTTTGCGAGTCGAGGAGGATGAGATTCGGCTGGGTGGTGGGGCTAAGGCGGCGGAGGCTCAGCGGGCTAAGGGGCGGTTGACGGTTCGGGAGCGACTGAAGCTCTTGTTGGATGAAGGGTCAGAGTTTTTGGAGCTGGGGCTTTGGGCGGCGCGGGGGATGTATGAGGAGTATGGCGGGGCTCCGGCGGCGGGGGTGGTGACTGGGTTGGGGAGGGTGAGCGGGCGGCTTTGCATGATCATCGCGAATGACGCGACGGTGAAGGCCGGGGCGTTTTTTCCGATGACGGCGAAGAAGGTGCTGCGGGCGCAGACGATTGCGCTGGAGAACCGGATTCCGACGCTGTACCTGGTGGATTCGGCGGGGGTGTTTCTGCCGCTGCAGGAGGAGGTGTTTCCGGACCAGGATGACTTTGGGCGCGTGTTTCGGAATAACGCTGTGATGAGTTCGCTGGGGGTGCCGCAGATTACGGCGATTATGGGGATGTGTGTAGCAGGCGGGGCTTATCTGCCGGTGATGACGGATACGGTGCTGATGACGGAGGGTTCGGGGTTGTTTCTTGCGGGGCCTTCGCTGGTGCAGGCCGCGATTGGGCAGAAGACAGGGGCGGAGGAGCTGGGTGGGGCTTCGATGCATGCGGAGATTTCGGGGACGGTGGATTTCAAGGAGCCGAATGATCATCTGTGTCTGGCTCGGTTGCGTTCTTTGGTTGGGAAGATTGGGCAGAGACAGGGATCAGGGACCAGGGACCAGGGACTGGCGGGCGGGCTTGAGGTGTTTTCGCGGGTGGCTTTTGATGCGAAGGTGGACGCGCCTAAGTTTGCGGCGGAGGATTTGTATGGGTTGATTGATCCTGATCCGGCTAAGGCGGCTACGAATGTTTATGACATGCGGGAGGTGATTGCGCGGATCGTCGATCGGTCTGAGTTTGATGAGTACAAGGCGGAGTTTGGGCGGACGGTGTTGTGTGGGTATGCTCGGATTGGCGGGCGGGCGGTGGGGATTGTTGCGAATCAGAAGATGCATCAGGCTTCCACCGTAAGTACTGGACCTATGGCTGGGCAAAAGCGGACGGAGTTTGGCGGGGTGATCTATACGGAGAGTGCGCAGAAGGCGGCGCGGTTCATTATGGATTGCAACCAGAGTTTGATTCCGCTGATTTTTTTGCATGATGTGAATGGGTTCATGGTTGGGAAGGATGCGGAGTGGAGTGGGATTATTCGCGCGGGGGCGAAGATGGTTTCGGCGGTGAGTACTTCGGTGGTGCCTAAAATAACTGTCATTGTGGGTGGGAGTTTTGGGGCGGGGCACTATGCGATGTGCGGGAAGGCTTATAATCCGCGGTTCTTGTTTGCTTGGCCTACGGCTCGGTATGCGGTGATGAGTGGGGCTTCGGCGGCAGGGACTCTGGCTGAGGTGCGGGCGAAGCAGATGGAGCGTGGGGGGAAGGTTTTGTCGGAGGCGGAGAAGAAGGCTCTGTATGACGAAATTAAGTCCTCGTATGATGCGCAGGCGGATCCGCGGTATGGGGCGGCGAGGCTTTGGATCGATGCGATTATTGATCCGGTGAAGACGCGTGAGGTGCTGATGACGGCGCTTGAGGCGGCTAGTTTGAATCCGGAGGTGGCTAGGTTTAATCCGGGGGTTTTGCAGACGTGAAAAGACTTAACACGGATTTACGCCGATTGAACGGATCAAAAACAGGCAAAAACAAAAAGCGGAATATGGTGGTTTCTCCACTACGCTTCGCTCCGGTCGAGATGACGCATCTTAGAGGGTTCTGATGAGTGAGATGGTGAAGATTATTGAGTGTCCGCGGGATGCCTGGCAGGCGTTGCCGAAGAATATGCCGGCGGAGGTGAAGGCGGACTATCTGCGCGTGTTGATTGCGGCGGGGTTCAAGCATATCGATGCGGTGAGCTTTGTTTCGCGGACGGCGGTGCCGCAGATGGCGGACTCGGAGCTGGTGCTTGAGTATCTGGACCCTCCGGACGATGTGGAGATTATAGGAATTGCGGTGAATGCGAAGGGTGCCGAGCGCGCGGTGAAGACGGGAAGCGTGCAGACGATGGGATTTCCTTATTCTGTCTCGCCGACATTTTTGCAGCGGAACCAGGGGCAGACTCCGGAGGAGGCGCTGGACGAGTTGGAGAAGGTGGGGACGCTGGCGTACAAGGCGGGGATGGATGTGGTGGCGTATATCTCGATGGCGTTTGGGAATCCTTATGGCGAGGCCTGGGATATCGATGAGGTGGTAGCGGCTTGCGATCTGCTGGCGGATAACGGGGTGAGGCAGATTTCGCTGGCGGATACGGTGGGGCTGGCGACGCCGAAGCTGGTGGCGGATGTAGTGAACGATGTGATGGCGGTGCATGACAATCTTGAGATTGGAGTGCATCTGCATGCTCGGCCGGATAATGCGGCGGCGAAGATTCGCGCGGCGTATGAGGCGGGATGCAGGCGGTTTGATGCGGCGATTGGTGGACTGGGTGGGTGTCCGTTTGCCCAGGATGCTCTGGTAGGGAATGTGGCGACGGAGGTTTTGCTGGCCGAGTTGAAGGAGCTGGGAGCGGAGTTGCCGCCGTTGAGGCCGCTCGATGGGTTGATTGCGGCGAGCGCGGAGATTTTGCGGAAGTATGGGGAGAGGGTGCAGTGAAGCAGCGGGTCAGCTAGTTAGTGAGTCAGCGGGGATTTCGTGCTTTGGGAGGTTTTGTGAGTTATACGGCGATTTTGGTTGCGGATGAGGACGATGTTCGGCGGATTACGCTGAATCGTCCGGAGCGGCGGAATGCGATGACTCCAGAGATGCAGGAGGAGTTGATTGTCGCGATGGAGGAGGCTGCGGCTAGTGATTGTCGCGTGGTGGTGTTTGCGGGGGCGGGTGAGGCGTTTTGCGCTGGGTTGGATTTGAGCGCGCTGCAGGGGATGAATGATAGGTCTGCGGCAGAGTTTACGGCGGATGCGATGCGGGTGGCTCGGCTGTTTCGGACGCTGTATGAGTTGCCGATGCCTACGATTGCAGTGGTGCAGGGGCCGGCGATTGCCGGGGGGACGGGGCTGGCAACGATGTGCGATTTTACGCTGGCTGCTCCGGGTGCGAAGTTTGGGTATACGGAGGTGCGGATTGGGTTTGTGCCGGCGGTGGTGTCGGCGTTTTTGACGCTGCAGATTGGGGAGAAGCGGGCTCGTGATCTTTTGCTGACGGCGCGATTGTTTTCGGCGGACGAAGCGATGCGGCTTGGTCTGGTAAATGAGGTGGTGGAGACGGAGAAGTTGGAGGCTCGTTGTGCGGAGCTTGTGGGGGTGTTGAGGGGGAATAGTCCTGAAGCTTTGGCAGCCACGAAGCGTTTGCTGGCGGCGCAGAATAAGTCCTGGCTGGATGCGGCGGTGGCGGCGGCTTTGGCGGCGAACGCGGAGGCTCGGGGGACGCATGATTTTCGCGAAGGGGGTGGCGGCTTTTCTGGAGAAGAGAAAGCCGGTTTGGAAGACCGACCGCGGATTGCGCGGATAGGCGCGGATTAAAGACTAAGAAGCTGGATTTCTCTGTAGGCGCTCTCTGTTTTAATCTGGAACCACTTCGGTAGACTGTGATGATGAGCGAAGTTGCGGATAGAAGGCCTGTGAGTGAGGCACGGATTCGGGTGCGGTATGCGGAGACGGACCAGATGGGGGTGGTGTATCACTCGAATTATCTGATCTGGTTTGAGGTGGGGCGGGTGGAGTTCATTCGCGGGCTTGGGCTGGATTACAAGCGGATGGAGATTGAAGATGGGTGCGGGATTACGGTGGTGGATGCGCATGTTCGGTATCGGGTGCCTGCTCGATATGACGATGAGTTGATCGTGGAGACACGGCTGCTGGCATCGCGGGGGGCTGTGATCAAGTTTGGGTACAGGATTCTGCGGGTTGCGGATGGGGTACTGCTTTGCGAGGGTGAGACGCTGCATGTATGTGTTGGTGAGGATATGAAAAAACGCGCGCTGCCTGCAAAATACGCGGAACGTTTTGCCGCGTGTCTCATCTGATAGGGGATTGCAGTTAGATTTCCTGGATGAGGTGATTTCTATGGCGGAAGCGAAGAAGATTGCGTTGATTACTGGCGCGAATAAGGGGATCGGGCTGGAGACGGCGCGGCAGTTGGGGAAGCTTGGGATAACGGTGCTGGTGGGGGCGAGAGATATTGAAAAAGGTGAAAAAGCCGTTGCGGAGCTGAAGAAAGATGGCGTGGATGCGCGCGCGGTGAAGATCGATGTCGACAACCCGGCGGATTATGAGGCTGTCAAGAAGCTGATCGAGAAGGACTATGGCGTGCTGGATATTTTGATCAACAATGCTGGTATTTTTCTGGATGGTCGGAAGGGTAATGAGACGTCGACGACTTCGCAGGATATTTTGCAGAAGACTCTTAACACAAACCTCTTTGCGGTGGTGGGATTGACGCAGGTGTTGTTGCCTCTGCTGCGGAAGAGCCTGGGTGGGAGGATAGTGAATCTGTCGAGCATTCTGGGTTCGCTGACGCTGCATGCTACGCCGGGGTCGCCGATCTATGACGCGAAGACGTTTGCTTATGATACTTCGAAGACGGCACTGAACTCGTTCACGATTCACCTGGCGCACGAGTTGAAGGACACGAAGATCAAGGTGAACTCGGCGCATCCGGGATGGGTGAAGACGGATATGGGTGGCGAGGGTGCGCAGTTGGATGTTGAGACGGGCGCGAAGACTTCGGTGGAGTTGGCAACGCTGCAGGACAGCGGGCCTACGGGTGGGTATTTCCATCTGGGGAAGCCGTTGCCCTGGTAAATTCACGCGAATGCTACACCTGAGGCTCAGATATGGTGTGCCTGGATTTGGGGCTACTTGATGAGCAGGGTGCGGGGTTTTACGTTTTCGCGGATGAAGGTGATGGTGGATTCGAGCGGCGTTCCCGGTCCGAAGATGGCCGCGACGCCGTTTTCTTTTAGCCTGGGCTGATCTTCGTCGGGGATGGTGCCGCCGAGGATCAGCAGGATGTCTTCTGCCTTTTGTTCGCGGAGGAGTTGGGCAATGCGGGGGACGATGACGTTGTGGGCTCCGGAGAGAATGGAGAGGCCGATGCAGTCGACGTCCTCCTGGATGGCGGCGGAGACGATCATCTCGGGAGTCTGGCGGAGGCCGGTGTAGATGACTTCCATGCCGGCGTCGCGGAGGGCGCGGGCGATGATTTTGGCGCCGCGGTCGTGGCCGTCGAGACCGGGTTTGGCGACGAGAACGCGGATTGGAGAGCGGTCAGGCATCGAGGATTGAGTATAGCTGGCGGTTGGTGAGTTCGGCATCTGCCGCCGAAATCAAGGGGTGGCATAGTAGCCGGAACGGACGGTGATGACGCCGCCGCGGGTGGGACTATCCAGCTTGATTCGGCGGAAGGAGCCGTCGCGTTTGAAGTGTTGGGGCTTGTAGACGAGGCGATACTGGCTGCGGAGATTGGCGTCGATGATGCGAAGGTCAGCCCAGATGGTTTCGCGGGTCTGGTCGAAGAAGATGGTGCCGCCGGTTTGGGCGACGAGTTCGCGAAGTACCTTCTGTTCTTTGGAAAAAGGGGATGCGGATTCGCTGTTGAAGACGTAGATGGCGGTGTTGGCTTTCTGGCAGATGTCGGTATCGTCTTCGAGGCGGGCGGGACTTGCGTTGTCAACGCCGTCGGTGAAGAGGAGGATGAAGTTTCCGGCGAGGGGGTTGGCGATTCCGAACTGGTCGCGACAGGCTTTGTAGATGGAGTCGAAGATAGCGGTGCCGCCGAGGCGACTGCGGTAGTCATTATCGATGTTGCGGAGGCCAAGATTCAGTGCGTCGGGGTCGGCGGTCCAGTTTTGCATGACCTTGGACTGAGAATCGAACCGCATGATGAAGGCGCTGTCTGTTTGCTTGCGGAGCAGGCGAGTGATGTATTCGTTAGCGATCCATCGGTTGCGCGAGAGCTGTCCCATCATGGAAGGGCTGGTATCGAGAAGAATGCCGAAGTGAACGGGGAGGTTCTGGTGGACTTCGAAGGAGAAGATCTGGCGAGGTTTTTTGTTGTTGTCGAGGAGGCGGAGGTCTGTGAGTTTGAAGTCGTCGATTGGGATGCCATGGAAGTCGGCGGCGTGGAAGGTGAGGCTGACTTCGTCGACGGCTACGTTGAGGGTGTAGGGCTTGGTGTCTGACGATGGAGTGGCTGACGTTTGTGAGTTCGCGATAGACAGAATGCAGGTCGCTGAGAGCAGTGTTCCGAGATAGGGAGGGCCCTTGCGCCAATGACGGAGCATGGAGAACAAGTATAGCTTTAGAGGATGACCACGGATCGGGTGCAGGCGCATCGGTTGTTCTTTGCGAAGTTGGTTGCGGCGAATGCGGGACTGGCTCCGGGAAGTGAGTTGGAGAGTGCGTTTGCTTCGACTCCGCGAGAGCAGTTTGTGGGGCCTCCACCGTGGAGGATGTTTACGCGGTCGGGCTACATTGAATCGCCGGATGATCCCGCGCTTCTGTATCAGGATGTTGTGGTGTCGTTGGGTGGCGAAGGTCCTTTTAATAATGGACAGCCAACGTTGCATGCGTATTGCATTGCTGCTCTGCGTGTGAAGCGTGGGGAGAGGATTGTGCATGTTGGCGCGGGAACCGGCTACTATACGGCGATCATGGCGAAGCTGGTGGGGGATGCAGGCACGGTGGATGCCTATGAGATTATTCCGGAGTTCGCGCGGCGAGCAGTGAGCAACCTGGCTGAGTTTCCTTTTGTGACGGTGCAGGCGAGGTCGGGTGCGGAGGGGCTGCTGCCGGCTTGCGATGTTTTGTATGTGAATGCAGGGGCGACGGAGCCGCTGGATGTCTGGCTGGATGCGTTGCGGCCTGGTGGGCGGCTTCTGTTTCCTATGACTCCTTCGGATGGGACTGGGGCGATGTTGCTCGTCACGAAGAACGAAGAGGATGGGTTTGCAGCGCGGTTTCTAATGCAGGTGCAGTTTGTGCCTTGTCTTGGTGCGCGTAATGAGGTAACGGCTGAGAGGCTTGGCGACGCGTTTCGTCACGGTGGCTGGAACAAGGTGAAGTCACTGCGTCGCAACGAGCCGGTAGATGGGAGTTGCTGGGTGGCGGGTGAAGGTTGGTGGCTTTCTACAACGTGAAGAAAACCCATCCATCGCCGAGATGCGACGGATGGGTTTATCGCTCGGCAGCCTTCGTCGGTTAGAAGATTTCGTCGTCGCCGATGGGCATGCCTGGTGGGGCTTCGATGGGCTTGGCGGGTACGAATTTTGCGGGATCGCGCTGGAACTCGTTGATGCGTTCGATGAGCGCGGCGCGGTGGATGGCTTCGGCGGTGTCGGTGGGCACTGGGGTGGTGGTGTACTCCTTGAGGAGATCGTTGACGTGGGAGCGGGCGATGGCGCGAGCCTGACTGGAGGCTTGCGGGTTGACGGCGAGCGAGAGCATGGCTTCTAGGCCGCGGAACTCTACAGCGCGCTCGACCTCGGAGGACATGGTGTGGCCACCTTCAGGACGCTCGGCGGTAGCTTTGGAGAGGGCCTCGAGGACTCCGCGGAGGGAGGGCGCGTCGGGGACTCGCATGTGGTACTGGACCAGGCGTGAGGCGCGGGCGGGATCGAGTAGAACGACGAGGGTGAGGTCGGCAGCGGATTCGGCGGTGGCGATGGGATCGAATGTCAGGCCGGTCTCAGAGGGAAAGGACTCGCGTGTGCGCTCGAGGCCTGGTGGGCGCGGCGGAAGAATCTTGAGGAGAGATTCCGGTAGGGTGAGGGTTTCAGGTGAGAGTGTCTTGAGAACGGCGTCCAGAGCTTTCTTTTGCTCGGCTGCGGAGACGATCTCTGGGTTTTGCTGATTGTCGCCGCGGAGGTTGTAGCGGTAGTCGAGGCCGCCGATCTCTTTGATGGTGGCTTCGGCCTGGTAACGGTGGAGGAGATAGAGGGGGACGAGGGTGTCTTCGAGCTGGGCCATTGGAGTGCCCTTTTCGATTGCGTTTTCGCCGAAGCGCGCGAGGGCCGCTTTGCGGACGGTCATGATGCGATCAAGCTCGTCAGCCGGATTCGTGCCGTTGTCCCAGAGGTGGGAGTGTGGATGCGCTCCGCCAAAGGGGCGAGAGTCTTCATCGGTGATGAAGATGAGGCCGGTCTTCTGCGAGGTTTCGAGGATGGCGTCGAGTGCGGCGGGATCTTCAGCGGGCTTGCCGGATTTGTCGAATTCGCGATAGCCGTAGTTGATGGCGACCTTGTCCCAAATACCGATGTTGGCGGCGTAGCTTTGCGAGATATTGGGGACGCCGTTTTTGTCGAGGGTGATCCACGGGTGGGGGTAATCCATGACAGAGACGGACTCGTCTGGGGTGTGGGGGAAGCTGGAGGCGGCGAAGTTGTGGGCGAGGCCGAGGGTGTGGCCGGTCTCGTGTGCGGAGAGCTGGCGAGTGCGTTGGAGGACCATGGCGAGCATGGGGTCGCTGGCGGGTGGGAGGGGCTGGCCGTCAAGATAAGGGCTCAGGAGGCTCTGATCGATGAGGTAGTCCTGGCGGCTGCGGAGAGAGCCGAGGGTTACGTTGCCTTTGATGATCTCCCCGGTGCGGGGATCGACGACAGCAGCGCCATAGCTCCAGCCGCGGGTGTAGCGGTGGACCCACTGGATCATGTTGTAACGGATGTCCATGGGGTCGGCGCCAGCGGGGAGGATGTCAGCTTTGAAGGTGCCTTTTGCCCATCCGGCGGCCTGGAAAGCCTGATCCCACCAGCGTGCACCTTCTAGGAGGGCTGTACGAATGGGTTCGGCAGCGCCATTGTCGATGTAGTACTGGATGGGTGCGACGGCTTCGCAGTTTGTCTTGCAGTTAGGGTCTTTTTTTACGAGGCGATGACGAATAATGAATTGCTGATCGAGAGGTTCGCTGACGGGTACGTTGTAGTCGCGGTAGCTGGTGGGGAAGTAGCCGGCACGGGGGTCAAAGCGCCGTGGGGTGAAGCCGGGGCCGGGAAGTTCGACGAAGGATTGGTGCTCGCGGACGGTGAGGGCGTGGGGGTCTGGGGTGACGTTGCGGACGAACTCGCCACGGGCGGGGCCGTCGGTGGTGAAGGTGAGGATGGCTTCGACCTCGGTGTTCTTAGGGAATGCTTTCGTCGCGTCGAGGGCGATGGTGGACCGTGTGGGGTCGACTTTGTAGGCACCTTGCTGGGTGCGGGTGAGCGCGGCGGCTACTTCGTGGGCATCGCGGAGGAAGAAGTCGGTTGCGTCGACGAGGACTGCACCGCTGGGGTCCTCGGCTTCGACCTTGAAGCCGTAGAGGACTGACTCAGGGAAGGATTGCTGGACGGCCAGGATTTCGTTGGGGTCGGTGGAGGTGGAGCGGAAGCGCTGGTTGGGTTCGACGAAGAGGACCTTGGGACCGGAGCGCTCGAAGTGGACGAGCTGGCCTTGCGATATCTGGCCGCGGTCGAGGCCCAGGTCGTTGGATCCGGTGCCGTAGGGTAGGGAGTGGGTGTAAAGGATGTCGGGGCTGTGGCCGTTGGCATCGAAGGCGGGGATTTCCAGGTAGAGCTTGCCGGCCCTGGCGTCCCAGTCCAGCGGGAGGTAGCCGCCGATGTGCTTCATGCTCGCGGTTTTGGCGGCGATGGTGGTTGCGGCAGGAGTCTGGGCGGACGCGAATGCAGAGACGGCGACAAGGGCCAGGGCAAGATGTTTGGGCATGCGTCATTTTTACATGCTCGTTGGCGATGCTGCTTCCTAAATTTGCGAAGGGGGCTAGGGGAGAGTGATGGAGGGGTCGCTGAGGTGTTCGCGGAGGAGGCGCTGGGTGAGGGTCTTGAGGTCTTCGCCGGTTTTGGGGAGGGCGAAGACGTTAGCGGTCTCGGACCAGTCGAGCTTGTAGCTGGTGGCCTGGGCGGAGATCCAGACCTGGCGGATGGGAGTGTTGGGGGTGATGACGAATTTGGAGGAGCCGTTTTCGAAGATGATGTTCATGACGCCGTTGTTGTCTTCGAACTCGAAGCCCTGGCCGTCATCTTCGGCTGCGATGATGGATTGCTTGAGGGACTCGAGGGCTCGGTCGGATTCGCGGCGGAAGGTGGCTTCGTCGATCATGAATTTAGTTTAGCTGTTCGAGCACTGCGAGGACTTCGGCGGGTTCGGGGCGGACGCGCGGGTCGGCATGGGCTTCAGCGAAGCGGATGGTGTTGGTGCGGTCGATGACGAAGACGGCGGGGAGGGGGAGACGCCAGCTTGCTTCGGTGGCGTTGTGATAGCTGAGGCCGGCGTTGTTGAAGGGGATATTGATGAGGATGGATTGGAAGTAGCGGCGGTGCTCGGGTGGGATGGTGTAAGCGATGACGAATTTTTCGGCGATGGCGGCACCGGGGTCGGCGAGGAGCGGGTAGGGCAGGGCGTACTGCTGGAGCATGAAGTTGTTCTGCCGGGTGGTCTGTGGGGAGATGGCTACGAGGAATGCTCCGCGCTTGCGGACATCGGCATGGAGGTCGCGCCAGGCCTCGAGCTCGGTGACACAGTATGGGTCCCAGCGGCCACGGAAGAAGCTGACGATCAGTGGACCGAGAGCGAGGAGGTCCGCGGAGTTGACGGGCTTGTGGGTGCGGGCGTCTTCGAGGGTGAAGGGCGGAGCTTGCGTTCCAGGCTTCAGGATTCGGTCTTCGATGCCGGTGCTGAAGAGGTCCTCGGTGGCCTTTTCGGAGATGGCTAAACGCTCAGGCTGGACGAGAGCGCGGGTGTTCTGGGTGATGCGGTCGAGCTGGTCCTGCAGAGGCTCTTTTGTGCTGGCGGACATGGCACCCTCCCTCCCACCTTAAATGTGTCAAAGTATTCGAATCAAATACTTTAAGTCCGGACTTCCGTTGTAAAAACTGCTGGGTTAAATGTTGCAGTCCGGCGTTGAGCCGGACTGTTTAGTGGCTGGTTTAATTATAGCGTCGGTGTCAAGACGAATGCCTGCGCGAGTGCCGGTCCGGAGTGGATCAGCCTGAGTCATTGGCAGGTTATTGCGAATCTCGTTTTCCAAGGAACTATTTAAGGAAAAGCGACAACTTCCGGACAAACCCGTGACAATCCTTCTCTTTATTTAATCAAGACTGATTCGGTCGCATATATATAGGGCCAATTTAGTCGTAATTAGGGAGAATCATGCGGAACGCACATTTCAGAGGCTATCTTGTACTTGTTTTACTTTCGTTTTTCGTCACTTTGACCGCAATGGGGCAAAGTGCTGGTGTCCGGGGCCAGATCCTCGATCCTGCCGGAGCCGCGGTTGCCGGTACCCATATCACTCTATCCGGCCATGGAGCTGAGCGGACGACGACCTCGGACGTTTCGGGTAATTACCAGTTTTCCTCACTCATGGCCGGCACTTACACGCTTACGATTGAGGCGCCTGGGTTTGGGTCTTACGAAAACTCATCGATTCACGTCTCCAAGGACAGCGTGCTCGACTGGCCGGTGCGGCTTGTGCTTCAGTCAGCGTCTCAATCCATTACGGTTCAAGGCGACGCAGATACCTTAGAGGAGATACCTAATGTCGGAAAGACCGGCACGATGCTCGAAGACATTCCTCAGAGCGTTTCCATCATCAGCCATCAGCTTTCCGACGCGCAGGGCGATCTTGAGCTGGCGGATACGGTGCGCAATGCCAGCGGCGTCATCCAGGGTGGCAGCGATGGTTTCGGATTCGGCGATCGATTTCAGATCCGCGGCCTGGAGGCCCGCATCTACAACGACGGATTTTCGGATGGAGACGAGCGCAATGGAATTCCGCATTCGCTGAATGGAGTCGAGCGGGTCGAGATATTGGAGGGTCCGGGATCTTCGCTCTTTGGCAGCGGACCTCCGGGCGGCACCATCAACCTTGTTCACTACACCCCATCGCCACGTTTTGGCGCGGGCGCGCAGTTCCAGGCAGGCTCGTTCGGCCTGTACTCCGGCAGCGCCTATCTCACCGGAGCGACGACCGGCGTTCACGGTCTGAACTATCGTATCGACAGCCTGATGCAGCACAAAGACGGCTACCGCGCTCTGTCCGCCGGAGACTACGAGCTTCGGCCCGTGGCCGGATTCACAACAAGCCATAACGTATTGCTGCTTGCCGGCGATGGCCGCTATCTACAGGCGACACCCGACCCGGCGGGTTTGATCTACTACAACAACACGCCCATCACGGTCGTGCCGCGCGAGACCAAGTATTCGACGCCGTTCAGCTTTGGCGACCAGTCCCTCGGGCGATTCACCGCCTCCGACGTGTGGCAGGCCAAGCCGTATGTCACGGTCAACAACCGGTTCTCGTATATGTACCGCAACCTGTCCATTCTGCGAAATGGCGACGGCGGCTCGGTCGTTGGAACCGCTCTGATGGGCAGGCAGTTGCGCAATCAACAGGATGTGTTGAACGACTTCGATTACGAAGGCGAGCCCGTCTTTACGTTCCGTACCGGCTCGATTCACCACACATTGCTGACAGGCGTTGAGGTGCAGCATCAGGGGGACGTGTCCAATCGCTCGACCGCGACGCTGCAAAACATCGCCAACATCTTCGCGCCTGTCATCCCGGAAACCTCAAGAGCCGGGCTGATGTTTCTTCGCGATGCAACGCACTCGGGATTCCTCGATCAACTGCGTGCCAACTACGAAGGTCTGTATGCCACCGACCAGATAGACCTGACGCCGCGCTGGAAGCTGCGCATCGGTGGCCGCCAGGACTTCTGGCAGACCACACTCGTGCCACAGGTTTTTGTTCCGGGCAGGAGCCTTGGGAATGGTGTGCTCATCGAACCACCCAACACTTACAGCCGCAACGACACGCCCTTTAGCTGGAACGTGGGTACGGTCTATCGCATTCTCCCCGGGGTCTCGACCTTCTTCGGCGTGGCGCACAGCAACCTGGTGAACTTCACCTCGGAAGCTACACAGAATGGCGTGGAAGCGCCTGAGAACGGCATGCAATACGAGGCAGGCGTGAAGGTTGCCGCGCTCAATGACCGCGTCATGATCACCGCCTCAGCCTTTCACGTCATGCGCAACAACGTATTCTCTCTGCTCATGGACGTTCCGGTCTTCAACGATCAGCTCACGCAGGGCGGCGAGGGCGACGTGGACCTGAGGCTGACCCGGCATTGGAAGCTGAACGCCAATGCCACCGGAATGCACGCCTCGCTGACCGACAATCCCTCAAACCCCGCAGCAACCGGTCAACGGCCGCAGGGCGTTCCTAACCGCATCATCAATCTGTGGACCAGTTACGATGTGCCGGTTGGCGGGAAAGAGACTCTGTCTCTCGCGGGCGGATTCACCAACCGGAGCAACATGTTCGCCAATCTGCCTAATACGAACTCGATCCCGTCTTACACGACGGCGGATGTGGTGGCCAACGTGAAGGCTCACGGCTGGACGGGCGCATTCGGTGTGAATAATCTCACGGATGCGCGCTACTTCACCGCAGCGAACGGGGTGGGTGGATTTGTGGGCGATGCGCGGTCTTACTTCGGCAAACTGCAGTTTCAGTTCGGCAACAAACGATGAGGAGTAACCTGGCGAGCGGGGCAGGAGGTCTCGCCAGGTTCCTCCTGATTCGCCGACTTGCTCTTTCAGCTACATGGAACTGACCGTTTGCGTGGACGCATCGTGGCACTGGATTGCAGGGGCTGCGGATTTTCTAGCTACTGTTTGGTTGTGAGAGGCATTGCTGGCAATGGGCGCGGTCTTCATCTCTTTGATGAGGGTGACGAGGCGGGTGAAGCCTTGTTCGCGGGCTTTCTTGTTTGCCGCTGCGATTTCGGGAGTGGTGTTGCCGGTGGGCTGGGTGGGGTCTTCTCCGGCGCGCATGAAGCCGTGGCCTGCGCCTTCGTAGGTGACGGGCTTGTATTTCTTGCCGGCGGCCTTCATGGCTTCGGTGGTGGCTGGGATGGTGGCTCCGATGCGGGCGTCGTTGCCAGCGTAGAAGCCGTAGACGGGAGCGGTGATGGCGGTGACGTCAGAGGGGCCGGGGCCGTAGAAGACGAAGGCGGCGGAGAGATCGTGGCGATGGGTGGCGAAGGCGAAGGATTTTCCGCCTCCCCAGCAGAAGCCAACGACGGCGAGCTTTCCGTTGGCCGCGGGGATTTTCTTGCCGTAGTCGGCGGCGGCGTCGAGGTCTGCGTTCACGACGGCGGCATCGAGGCCGGAGACGGCTTTGGTGGTGGCGTCCATGCTGGGGAAGGCATCGGAGCCGCCGCCGCTGGGGCCGAAGCCGGTGAGGAGGTCGGGAGCGATGACGATGAAGCCCTGACCGGCGAGCTCGTCGGCCATCTCCTTGGCCCAGTCGCTGAGGCCGAAGATTTCGTGGATGAGGATGACGACGGGGGCTTTGGTTTTGACTTCGGGATAGACGACGAAGGCCTGGACGGTGCGGTCGCCGTGTTTGAGGGCGACGTATTCGTGGTGGCGGGGGGAGGCGTCGAGGCGAGCCTTGGCCCAGTCCTGTGCGTGGAGGGTCGCCGCAACGAGAGGGAGGAAGAGGGCTGCGGCGATGAGCTTGAGGGCGTGGGGCTTGGTTGTCGTCATGGGGAGGAGTCTAGTACGAAGCATGTGTCGGGAACAAGATTGCGAGGAGGATTTTACGAACTGGTGACAGGTTGCGCGCTCTTATACTTTGCGGATGGCGAAGTTTCAACTGCGTGTCGCGATGGTGGAGGATGTGCCGGGGATTCGCAAGGTGATCGAGGCTTCGGTGCGGGGGCTGCAGGCGGGGGATTATTCGCAGGCGCAGATTGAGGGAGCGCTGGCTACGGTGTTTACGGTGGATAGCCAGCTGATTGCGGATGGGACTTATTTTATTGCTTTCGCTGAGAGTGGGGAGTTGGCAGGGTGCGGTGGGTGGAGTTTTCGCAAGACGCTTTATGGCGGGGACCATCAGATCGAGCGGATTGCGCCAGAGCGGCTTGATCCGGCGGTGGACGCGGCGAAGGTTCGGGCTATCTTCGTGCATCCGAAGTTTGCGCGGATGGGGTTGGGGGGCTTGATTCTGGAGGCGGCGGAGAGGGAGGCGATGGGGCGGGGGTTCTCGCGATTTGAGATGGGGAGTACTTTGACGGGGGTGGCTCTGTATAGGCTGAAGGGATATCGGGAGGTGGGCAGGGTTCTGGCGCCGGTGGGCGGCGGCGAGACGATTGAGGTGGTGAGGATGGTGAAGGAGGGGCACCATCCTCGGTGATTCGGGGAGGCTAGAAGACCTTTAGCAGCAGGAGGATGAGAACGATGGTGAGGATGAGGCTGAGGCCGCCGCCGCCGTAGTAGCCGAGACCAGGTCCCATGCGGTATCCACCGAAGCCGAACACAAGGATCAATACGATCAGAAGAATAATCATTTTTTTCTCCGTTCGGCGAAGTTTGGCCGATGGGAGGTGTGATGCAGATTTCTGCGGCTTCGTGAAGGTGGCGTGAAGATTTTGAGCGGGCGCAAAGATTGTTCATGGCATGCGCTCGCCCATCCCGGCAAAAAGTGGGCAAAGTATTCCAAACAGGTGTTTTAGGTCTGGACTTCGGGGTTGGAGGCCGGACTGGGTTTTTCTGTGGGGGATTTCCTGACGCGCGGGCTATGTCAAGTGTGGGGATTTTGGAGGCGATGTATTTATTGGTTCGGGGAGCTGAAACCTGGAGAACAGGTGTATCGTCTAGGGTCTGGAGACAAAATCTTGACATTTGGGAAGAGAGACAATGGGCGGAAGCGGGCGAGGTAAGGCGGCGGATGTTGTATTTGAGGGGGTTCTGATTCCGAAGGACAGCCGGTCGGCGAAACTGGCTTCGAATGGGATTGCAACGGTCGATGAGATGGGTGATTTTCTGACGGCGGTGTTTGCCGATACGCTGAACGGGAAGATCGTTCTGCCACCGCGCCGGGCTAAGAGAGTGCCGGCGAAGGTGCTGGAGGGGATGGGGCGGAAGATGAAGGCGTTGCCTCTGAAGATGCAGGGAAGGATCTGAGGATTAAGGAACCACGGCTAGTGGGAGTGGCTGGTGGGAGTTCAGTAGCGCAGTTGAGCCCAATGTGAGGACAAGGGTGATAGCTGCAGCAACAGCCAAAGCAACAGCAGGTGCCCTTGTTCGACTTTGTTCGGGCAGGCTGTTCGGGGTGACAAGGAAGAAAAGCAACGGCGCGGTGGGCGATATACTGGTTGGGTGACGAAGACTTTCTATATTGAGACCTTTGGCTGCCAGATGAATGCTCATGACTCGGAAAAGGTCATTGGGACGCTGGAGCAGCAGGGGTATGCGCGGGTGGAGGATGAGGGCGAGGCGGGGTTGATTCTGTACAACACCTGCTCGATCCGCGATAAGGCTGAGCAGAAGGTGTTTCACCGGCTGAATGAGTACAAGCGGCTGCAGGGTGAAGGCAAGAAGTTTGCCGTGCTGGGGTGCGTGGCGCAGCAGGAGGGGGAGCGGATCTTTGAGAAGGCTCCTTATGTTTCGCTGGTGGCAGGATCGGCGAGCTATAGGAGTCTGCCGGAGATGCTGGCGCGGCTGGAGGCTGGGGAGCAGCGGATTACCGGGCTTGACGACCGGCAGACGGATCTGACGTTTGAGACGGAGTTTACGGCGCGATCGAATCCACATCGCGGGTACATCACCATTATTGAGGGTTGCGACAAGTTTTGCGCTTACTGCGTGGTGCCGTACACGCGGGGCAAGGAGCGCAGCAGGACTTCGGCTTCGGTGCTGGTGGAGGCGCGGAAGATGGTGGACCTGGGGTACACGGAGATTCAGTTCCTGGGGCAGAACGTGAACTCTTACCGCGATCCTTCGGGGAGGATGTCGTTTGCGGAGCTGCTGGTGGCGGTGGGCGAGATGCCGGGGATGAAGCGGGTGAGATTTACCACTTCGCATCCGCGGGATTTTACGAAGGATATTGTGGAGGCGATCGATTCGACGCCGACGCTTTGCGATCATATTCATCTGCCGGTGCAGTCGGGTTCGTCGGCGGTGCTGAAGGCGATGTCGCGGGAGTATACGCGGGAGTGGTACCTGGAGCGGATGAGCTGGATCAAGGGCGCGATGCGGGATATCAGCATCACCAGCGATATGATCGTCGGCTTTCCGGGCGAGACGGACGCAGATTTCGAAGAGACGATTACTCTGGTCGGCGAGGTTAAGTACGACGCGGTGTTTGCTTTCAAGTTTTCGCCCCGCCCAAATACTCCGGCGGTGACGATGATCGACAGCATTCCGGAGGAAGTGAAGACGGAGCGGCTGCGGATTCTGATGGACCGGCAGCGGGAGATTCAGCGCGTACATTATGGGCGGCACCTAGGGCAGGTACAGGAGTGCATGGTGGAGGGGTACAATCCGGCGCGTGAGCAGATGATTGGACGGAGCTCGCAGAACAAGACGGTGAACTTTACGATGGGCGAGATGGTGCAGCCGCCGATTGGGAGTTATGTGCCGGTGCAGATTACGAAGACTCTGCCGAACTGCCTAGTTGGCGAGGCTGCAGGTGATTTTGAGAGCGCGGCGATGGTCCCGGTGATGAGGCTTCCGGATTTTGTGGTGCTGAACTGATATGACGATTTCTCAGGCGCAATCCGCGGTGAAGGCTACCGATGAGGTGGAGATGCAGATTCGCGGGCTGATGATGGACCCGGTGACGAATACTCCGATCATTGTGCTGAAGGATGTTGGGAGCGACCTGGTGCTGCCGATCTGGGTGGGGATATTTGAAGCGAATGCGATTGCGCTGGAGTTGGAAAAGACGACTCTGCCGAGGCCGATGACGCATGACCTGATGCAGAATATGGCGCGCGGGTTGAATGCGGAGGTCCGCAAGGTGGTGGTTTCGGAGCTGCGGGACGATACGTTCTACGCGACGATCTGGATGGACCATGCGGGGGAGACGGTGACGATGGATGCGCGGCCTTCGGATGCGATTGCGCTGGCGCTGCGGTGGGATTGCCCGATCTATGTGAGCCGCGAGGTGCTGGAGAACTCGAAGCAGGCGGCGAGCGGGAACCAGACGGTGAACTCCGATGAGATGCGGCGGTGGCTCGAGGGGCTGAACGACGACGATATGGGGCGCTACAAGATGTAAGAACAGAACGACCACGGATCACAGGGATAAAAACAGAGGTAAAAAGTTTTTTGATCCGTGGGATTTTGTAGCTGCGTCAGGCGGTGTTGTGTGGGAGGCCAGTGAGTTGGTGGAGAAGACAGTCCCAGGTTTCGCCGTACTGGTCCCATCCGCCGAGAGACCGGACGCGGAGTAATGCAGCTTCGCTGAGTCTTTGCTGGAGCGCGGGATCGTCTGCGACCTGCTGCATTCTTTCTGAGAGCGCGTCGGTATCGCGGTCGGGAACGATGAAGCCCTCTATGCCATCGGTGAAGAGATCTTCGGCTCCGGTGGCGGCGGTGGCCAGGACGGGGCATCCGCAGGCCATCGCCTGACCCTGAACCAATGCGAGACCCTCTTCGATGCTGGGCAGGACGAGGAGGTGGCTGGCGCTCATCTTCTCCGCGAGTTGGGGCTGCGGAAGGGATCCGGTGAAGACGACGTTTTCTGTGGGGAGGGTTGAGAGAAGACTGCGCATGTTGTTCTGGATTGCGCCCACGACGGTGAGGCGTTTGTTGGGGTGTTTGAGACGCGCAAAAGCCTGAAGAAGATAAGGAATGCCCTTGCGGATGGCTACCTGCCCGGCAAAGAGAACTTCGAAGGAGTTTTTTGGCGGTTCCTGGATGCGGGTGAATTGATCGAGACGGACGCCGTAGGGGATGACGTGAACTTTATCCGCGGGGATGCCCATTTTGAGGAACGAGCGGCGGGCGACGGTTGACGGTACGGTGATGGCGTTGGCTGTGGCGTAGATATTCTCTTCGCGGATGGCGATGTGTGGTTTGCTGAGCGGCTGTGGGAGGTTCCAGCGACGATACTCTTCGGCGAGGAGCTCCTCCTGATAGCGCTGGTGGGTGGAGCCGCGATCGCAGATAAAGACTCCGCCGCTGTCCTGGACTTTGCGGCCAGTGAGCAGGCCGGCTCCTGAGATGGCGATGAAAGCGTCGCAGGGAGTCATGTGGGCTGCGGTCCAACGATCGAAACTAAGGGCGGACCATGCGTTCAGTTTCGAGGAAAGATGCTGGTTGTTGATGCCAGCGCGGTTGAGGAGATAGTCCGTGGTATGGAGGAGGGGAAAGCAACTGACCAGGGAGTGAGGAAGGCCTTCGCGCTTGAGACGCGCCCAGGGCCAGGTGGAGTAGATTTTCTGGAGATGATGGCGGCGGTGTAACTGGTGCGCTAGTTCGAAGTGGTGGAAGACACCAAAGACGGCCTGGGTTACTTTCATGAAAGATGGCTGCTCTCTCAGGCAATGCTAGCAGAGGTAGATGTGGGTGGTGATGCTGGACGGCAATGAGAGACTAGAGGAATGCTGGCTCGTGCTCTGCTGGGTGTGGAGAAGGTGTTGCGCTGGAAGACTGGAGCGACAGAACCTGCGAAGGTAAAGCAGGTTTTAGTGCTGGAGTACATGCTTCCATTGGGTAGCTGTGTTCATCTGACGCCGTTGTTTGAGGCGATGAAGATCGCGCGGCCGGATGTGAGGATTGCGGTTGCTACGCGTGGGTTGGGAGCGCAGGTTTTGCGGCATTCGCCGTTTGTGGACCAGCTGATCGAGACTCCGGACCCTTTGACGGATCTTTGGGGAGCGGTGCGGGCGCTGCGTGGGCGGCTGAGTGCGTTGAAGATTGAGGCGGACTGGGTTTGGACGGGGGCCTCGGATCAGAGGACAAGGATTGCTCTGCTGGGGATGCTGGCGGCGAGTGGGTCGCGGGGTGGGTATACGGTGAATTCGGGGCTGTATCAGCGTCCGCTCGAGTATGACCGAGGTGCGAGTTTGATTGCGAACAATCTTCGGCTGGCTGAACTGGTGAGTGGGAGGGTAGAGGTTCTGGAGCCGAGGGTCTTCTTTTCACAGCACGATGCAGAGGCGATGCAGGCTCTGGTGCAGGAGGTAAATCCCGAGGAGCGGCCGCTGGCGGTGATGGTGACGCAGAACAGCGGCGGTCAGGCTACGGGCTGGCATACGGAGAGATTTTCCCTAGTGATTCGCCATGCGGCGGAGCTGGGATGCGCCGTGGCGTATGTGGGGACTTCAGGGGACAAGAGCGCGATTGAGGGGATTCGGGCTGCGGCCGGTGGGATTGGCGTTTCGGTCGCGGGGCAGACAAGCGTGACAGAACTGGCGGCGCTGTTGGCGATGAGCGATGCGATGGTGACGCTCGATACGGGAACGATGCATGTCGGGCGTGCGGTGAAAGCGCCGATGGTCGTGCTGGGCCCTTCGTGGCAGAGACCGATCGAATGGCTGCCTCTGACGGTCGAGAGTGTACGGATTCTGCGGGGGGAGGATCGCGATACGGTGCCGGAGAACTACAGGCTGGATGAGATATCGGCTGAGAGTGCAATCGATGCATTCGATGATCTGCTGCGCGCGTATCCGCCCGATGCAATGGCAAGAGCGACGCGCGTGGAGCAGAGCTTATCGGCAGTCGATCATCTTAGCTGACGCTACCGCTGGCAGAGGGTATCGAGGTAGGTGAAGAACTCGGGGAAGCTGATGGCTGCGGCGTCGGCTCCGTGGATTTCGGTGTCGCCTTCTGCGCGGAGGGCGGCGATGGCGAAGGCCATGGCGATACGGTGGTCGGAGCCGGAGTCGATGCGTGCGCCGTGGAGTTGCTGGTTGCCGGGGATCTCGAGGCCGTCTTCGTGTTCGGTGAAGTGGGCTCCCATGGCGCGGAGGTTTTTTGCTACGAGGGCGATGCGGTCGGACTCTTTGACGCGGAGCTCTTTGGCGTCGCGGATGGTGATGCCTTCGTTTGTGTAGGGCGCGATGGCGGCGAGGACGGGGAGCTCGTCGATGATTTGGGCGGAGAGGACTCCGTCGATGTGCATGCCGCGCGGGCCTGCGGTGGGGCCGTTGACCTGGATGGTGCCTATGAGCTCGCCGTTGTGTTCTTCGACGTTGAGGACCTTGATTTTGCCGCCGAGAGAGGTGATGACGTCGAGAAGCGAGGCGCGGGTGGGGTTCATGCCAACGGAGTCGAGGATGAGGTTGGAGTCTGGGAAGAGAAGCGCGGCGCAGAGGAAGAAGGCGGCTGAGGAGAGGTCGCCGGGGATGGTTGCGTTGATAGCTTCGAGCTTCTGGTGGCCGGGGATGCTGAGTTTTGTGGCTTCGCCATTGGCAGGGCTGCTGCGATGGAGGGTGGCTCCGAAGGCGCGGAGGGCGTGCTCGGAGTGGTCGCGAGTGCGGACGGATTCGGTGAGGCTGGTGGTGCCTTCGGCCTGGAGTCCGGCGAAGAGGACGGCGGTTTTTACTTGCGCGGATGGGATGGGGGTGTCGAAGTCGATGGCGTGGAGCGGGCCGCCGTAGATGGTGATGGGAGCGTGGCCGTCGACCAGGTCGATCTTTGCGCCCATCTGGCCGAGAGGTTTGCGGATGCGCTCCATGGGGCGGAGGGTGAGGGAGTGGTCGCCGATGAGGGTGAAGACTCGCGGATGCGGAGCGATGAGACCGGCGAGCATGCGCATGGTCGAGCCGGAGTTGCCGCAGTCGAGAGGGATAGTGGGTTGCTGGAATTCGCCCGCAGTGCCGGTGATGGAGATGGTCTTGTCTTCGTTCTTGACGACGCTGGCGCCGAGGGCCTGCATGCAGGCGAGTGAGGAGTGGGGGTCGGCGCCGGTGGAGAAGTTGGAGAGGCGCGTGGTACCTGAGGCGAGGCCGGCGAGCATGGCGTAGCGGTGAGAGATGGACTTGTCGCCGGGGAGAGTGAGTGAACCTTGCAGGTTGCGGGCGGGGTGGACGATCTGGGTGTTCGACGTGGCAGACATTCCTTCTAGCTTAAATGGTTTTCGGCGTGTTGCGTTACCGATTGGGCGATGGGAACTTCAGAGGAGCCAGGTGCGTAGGTGACTGAGCATTGGGATGTTCGGGCGAGAGCAGATGGCGACTTTCGATGTTCGGCCGCGTCTATCAAAGCGTTGAGTATTTGCATCTTATTTATGCAGAGCGTGAAGAATGATGCTGCAGGTAATAGAAAGGGAAGAGAGATGACACCCCAGGAAGAAGATATGATCGGCGGCCTGATCGACCGCGTGCAGAAGACGCAGCTTGCAGAGAAGGATATGGATGCGGAGCAGATGCTGCAGGAGGGATTGGGGCGGAATCCTGATGCGTTGTACATTCTGGCGCAGACTGTGCTGGTGCAGAAGTATGCGCTGGAACAAGCGCAGGCTCAATTGACTGCTGCTAAGGCGCAGATTGAGCAGATGCAGCAGCATCCGGAGCCGAAGCATGCTACTAGTTTTCTGGGGAGCCTGCTGGGGAAGAATGATGCTCCGGCGCCGCCACCTCCTCCACCTCCTGCTGCGGCGAGTCAGGGGTGGACACAGGTGCCTCCGGGATATACGCAGGGTGCTGCGCCGCCGGTGGGGTATCCGCAGTATGGTGCTCCTGCGGGTGGCAGTGGATTTTTACAGGGTGCGTTGCAGACGGCGGCGGGTGTTGCTGCCGGTGCTTTGGCGTTTCAGGGCGTGGAGTCGCTGATGCATGGCTTTGGTCATGCGGCTGGGTATGGCGAGGGGATTGGTAGTTTTGGTGGCGGTGAACGGCCTGAGGTTATCAATAATTATTACGGGGATGATCGCGGCGAGCGTGGCGGGCATGATGTTTCCAGCGCGGAACACACGATGGGAGATCAGGTGGATAAGGATTTTGGGAAAGGATCTGATTCCACAAATGGGCGTGATTCGCTGTATGGCTCGGGTGATGACGGCGGGTCGGATAAGAGCGACGATTCCGGCTACGATGACAACGGGTCGAACTTTGACGATTCGTCCTTCAGCGATGGCAGCGGGGATTTTGGGGATGATGGTTCGAGTGGTGGGGATGATGGCAGTTTTTGAGTCAGGCAGGATCGGTACGACGAGCAAACCGCAGGTCCACTACGCTCAACTAATAATGTAGATACTGCCTAGTGGGATGGGACGGGCGGCTCGAGGGCACGGAGGACGACGATGGTTTCGTCGTCGAAGTGGGCGGTGCCGGCCTGAAAGTCGGTGACGGCCTGGAGGATGGCGTCGACGGTGGAGCGTGCGGTGGGATGTTTTTGCGATTCGAGGAGCTGTTTGAGGCGGTCGTCGCCGAACATCTCTTCGTGGGCGTTGACGGCGTCGACGATTCCGTCGGAGAAGAAGACGATGAGGTCGCCGGGCTGGGTGGAGAGGGTGAACTCTTCGTATTCGGCGTGGGGGAAGAGGCCGAGGGGGAAGCCTTCTGCGTTGATGGTGCGGACGGCAGGCGGTTTCGTGGGGTCGGTGAGGTTGGCAGAGACGAAGAGCGGCTGGACGGAGCCTGCGTTGGCGATCTGCAGGGTCTGGTTGCTGTCGTCCCAGACAGCCATGAGCATGGTGACGTACTGGGAGTCGAGCTTGCGCTCCTGAAGCTGGTCGTTGAGGGCGGCGAGCATCTCTGCGGGTGAGAGGTGCTGCGGGGCGAGCGAGCGCAGGATGCCGCTGACGAGTGCGGCATAGAGGGCGGCGGGTGCTGCCTTGCCGCTGACATCTCCGATGGCGAGGGCTATGCGGCCGGGACCGTAGTCGAGATAGTCGTAGACATCGCCGCCGATGGAGCGTGCGGCGACGAACTGGGCGGCGATCTCGGCGCGCTCGAGTTTTGGGGGGCGCGAGGGCATGAGGCGGAGCTGGACCTGGCGGGCCATCTCGAGGTCGCGCTCCATGCGCTGCTCCTCTTCGTGGATGCGCTGGTAGAGCCGGGCGTTGGCGATGCTGATGGCGATCTGCGAGCCGAGAGTTGAGAGGGTGCGCTGGTGATCGTCGTTGTAGTAGTTGACGCGGGTGTGTTCGAGGTCGAGGACGCCGATGACCTCGCCTTTGTAGACGAGGGGGACGGCGAGCTCGGAGCGAACTTCGGGGTTGGCTTCGATGTAGCGGGAGTCTTTGCGAACGTCGGGGGCGAGGACGGGCTCGCGGAGCTGCGCTGCGCTGCCGATGAGGCCTTCGCCGAGGGCGATGATGCGCTCGCGGATGACGCGCTCGCCGAAGCGGGAGCTGAAGCTGTGCTCGAAGTGCTGGGTGCGGTCGTTCCAGAGCAGAATGCTGAACATCTGGAAGTCGATGACGCGTTTGAGCAGGTGGGCGATGCGTTCGAGGAGATCGTTGGGATCGAGGATGCTGGTGATCTCGCGGGAGATCTCGTTGAGGACGCCGAGGGTCTGGGCCTGGCGGGAGACGCGAGTGTAGAGGCGAGCGTTCTCTACAGCGACAGCCATGCGTGAGGCGACCAGCTCGAGAAGGCGCTGGTGCTCGAGCGTGAAGTAGCCGATCTGTTCGGATTGGATGTCGATGACGCCGATGACCTTGTTCTTGATGATGAGAGGGACGGCGAGCTCGGAGCGGACGTTGGGGTTGGCGTCGATATAGTTTTCTGTGGTGGTGACGTCTTCTACGAGGATGGATTTTCGCTGCAGGGCGGCCTGGCCGGAGACGCCGCGACCGAGTTTGATGCGCATGCGCTCGACCTCGGAGGTGTGGCCGATCTGAAAGCGCATGCGGAGGTCTTCGGCGCGGTCGTTTATGAGGAGGATGGCGAAGATCTTGTAGTCGATGACGGCGCGGACGAGGTCGGCGACGCGGTGCATGAGGGTGTTGAGGTCGAGCGTGGTGTTGAGTGCGTCGGCGAGCTTGTGGAGGAAGTCGACCTGGAGGGGCTCGACGCGAATTTTGGAGTCGGCGGCATGGGGGTGAAAGAGGACAGGCGCGGTGGGGCGATAGTCACCCTCGAAGGGATGCGCGGGTGGAGACGTCTCTGAGGTCTCGGGTTGGGCCAGCTGCGGTTTGTCGGACGGAGGCATTCTGCTTTGGGTTTGATCTTACCGGGTGGGGTTGGGTTTGGGGAGTGTTTCGTTGGGAATGTGGATTCGGAGGCAGTTCATGCGTGCAGGAAAGGTTCATGCTTCCAGATAAGAGATCGAAGCATGGACTCTGGAGTTATGTGGCTATTGATTAATAGCCGGGGGCGGCTGTGGGGTGTGCGGTTGTGTGGCCGGAGAGCTCGGCGATGATACGGATGCTGGCGCTGGATCCGATGCGAGAGGCTCCGGCATGGAGCATGGCGGTGGCGTCGGGGAGGGAGCGGATGCCTCCGGAGGCTTTGACGCCGGCGCGGGTTCCGGCGACACCGCGGAGGAGAGCGGCGTCGTCGGTGGTGGCTCCTCCGGTGGAGAAGCCGGTTGAGGTTTTGAGGAAGTCGGCTCCGGCGGAGAGGGCGATCTCGGCGGCGCGGAGTTTTTCTTCGAAGGAGAGGAGGCAGGTTTCGAGGATGACTTTGACGATGGCTCCCTGGGCGTGGGCCAGCTCGACTACGCCGCGAATGTCCTGGCGCACGGCTTCGTAGTCGGCGGTCTCGCCGGATTTGAGCAGGCCGATGTTGAGGACCATGTCGATTTCGTGGGCTCCGTGCTTGAGGACGCGCGTAGTCTCGTCACGTTTGGAGCTGGAGAGAATCGCGCCCAGGGGAAAGCCGACGAGGGCGCCGACGGGGATCCCGGTGCCTTTGAGGGCAGAGGCGGCGAGCGAGACCCAGGTGGGGTTGACCATGGCGGAGGCGAAGCGGTGCTCGGCGGCCTCGTGGCAGAGCTGGAGGACCTGATTGCGGGTGGCTTCGGGCTTCAGGAGGGTGTGGTCGATGACGGCGGCGAGGCTCTGAGGTGAGGAGAGGGTGTGAGCGGTAAAGGCTGCGGCGTCGAAGTGCTCGGGGCCGCTGGGAAGGGGATTTGTGATGGACAACGTATTCAAAAGCCTGCTCCTGCGGCGAGGGGAGTGAGTCGCCGCGTTACTTTCTATCATACCGGGATAAGGGCTGGTTGACGGCTTTGCCCCTACCCGGTCGATATTGTGCAAAGTATTCATTCTTTTGTGGATGAGTCCGGACTTGCAGGGTTCCACAGGGACTGATTTTTAATAATGCGACGTTTTTTTGCGGTTGGTTTGTCAAGCGAGGGAGATGGACCTAATCGAGAGCGGCGAACGCTGGCGCATGGCGTAGCTCGCCGGTTGTGGCAGGGAGCGATGGCGATAGCTTGAGCACCATGAAGTGTGATCCGGCGTAGGGGGATGCGAAACCTGTGGCTGCTTGTCCGTTGAAACCGAACCGTTCGTAGTAGTTCGGGTCGCCCAGAACGAAGATAGCGGCCCAGCCTTTGCTGCGAGCGCTGTTCACAGCTCTTTCAATCAAGGCTGAGCCGATGCCGCTCCGCTGTCTTGTGGGAAGGACCGATATGGGAGCAAGTGCGAGTGCCGGGAATGGAGCGTCCATCCTGGATAGCAGAACATGACCGACAATCTGGCCGTCTTCCTCAGCCACCAGCGAGATGACGCTGTCGCCGGATTCTCGAAGTTCTTTTACGAGCTCAGCCTCGGCCAGTTGGCCGAAGGCAGACGAAACGACCTGGTAAACAGCTTCCCAGTCGTGTGGGCTTTCTTCGCGGACGTCAATCATCCTCACGATTTGAGCATGGGGCGATACGGCCAGCAAGTTATGGGTTTGCCGGGTGGTGAGCAGTTTGAAGATTACCTCAGAGCTAAAGAGGGTGCTGAAAAGTCTTTGCTTCTCCTGAAATATTCCCTCAGCGGCTGAAGCCGCATTGAGTAGATTGAGCTTACGGCACGGCTAAAGCCGTGCCCTTTCAAAACGACGACTTTTCAGCACCCTCTACTAAAGCCCGTTTCCTGGCAAAATCACGCGGCACCCCATTCGGCTTCGCTCAGGGCAGGCTCTGAAGCCGTGCTCTTTCAAAACGAACTGAGACATTGCGGGCGTGGTTCGGATCCGGGCTGGCGCACATCCAATAGCGGTGAGGGACGATAAGTTGAATGGATTGAGATTGTCGGTGCTGGATCAGTCGCCGGTGCCGGCGGGTAGTACGCCCGGCGATGCTTTGCAGAACTCGATTGAGCTGGCCCGGCTGGTGGATGGGCTGGGATATCAGCGGTTCTGGATGTCGGAGCATCACGCGATGGATACGCTGGCGTGCACGGCTCCTGAGGTGATGCTGGCGCGGATTGGCGCGGAGACGAAGCGGATTCGGATTGGGTCCGGTGGGATTATGCTGCCGCACTACACTTCGCTGAAGGTGGCGGAGTGCTTCCGGATGCTGCATGCGCTTTATCCGGGGAGGGTGGATCTGGGGATTGGACGTGCTCCGGGCGGTGGGCCGGTGGAGGCGCTGGCTTTGAAGCGCGAGCGGAAGACACGGATGCTGGATGATTTTCCGGAGCAGGTGAGCGAACTGCTGGCGTTTCTGGGGCAGTCGTTTCCGGCAGACCATCCGTTTGCGCGGATTCGGGTTTCGCCGGAGATGCCGGGCGCGCCGGATGTATGGATGCTGGGGTCGAGCATGTGGAGCTCGGCCGCGGCGGTGGAGTTTGGGCTGCCGTATTCGTTCGCGCACTTTTTCTCGCCGGTTCATACGCGGGCGGCGATTGAGACTTACCGGCGCGGATTTTCTGCGAGTCAGTACAGGAGCGAGGCGGAGGCTACGGTTGCTGTGGGCGTTATCTGCGCGGAGACGGAGGATGAGGCTGAGTTTCTGGCTTCGAGTGTGCGGCTGTTGCAGCGGCGGATTCGGCAGGGGGACCGTCGACCGATCGCTTCGCCTGAGGATGCCCTGCGGGAGTTGCGGGTGATGGGCGAGATGCCGATGGAGGAGGGGGAGTGGCCGCGGTATTTTGTGGGGACTCCGGTGCGGGTGAGGGAGCAGTTGGAGGAGATGGCTTCGCAGCTGGGGATTGGGGAGCTGATCGTGAATACGATTGTCTGGGAGCAGGCGAAGCGGCTGCGGAGTTATGAGCTGCTGGCTGGGGCGTTTAGGCTTGGCGGTTGAGTGCGATGAATTGTTGGGTGAAATCAGCGGCCCGAGATTAGAGGCTCGGGCCGCTGTGTGGGTTTAGTAGAAGTGGACGATGGCTGCCTGGGTGTGGGGCAAGGTGAAGGTAAAGGTGCCGTTGCTGAGGGGCTGTTGCGGGCCATAGCCGCCTGACCATGTTCCGTCGGAGTTCATCGGCTGACCTCCGAAGGTGATGCCGTTGAGAGCCGTGACGTCGTTGTTGGCCTGCTGCAGAGTGATGACCTGTGCATGGGTGTAGCTGCCGCCGGGAGTAATCGTGATCGTGACGTCGTAAGCCAAGCTGCCTGAGGTCTTGTTGATGATGTGTACGGTCTCCCCACCGTTTGTTTCGAGGAGGCCATAGGCGGTGACGTTGACGTTGCTGGGGTTGTTGAGGGTCGTGTGCAGAGGCTGTCCCTGGCTGCCGTAGTGGAATGCCCAGAGGCCGTATCCCGGAGGCTCGAGTGTGTAGGAGGAAGCCGCGCCGACGGGAGAGATGGCATTATACGAACCGGAGTTCGAGCCGATGGGGCCGGTGTGAAGGTTCATGCCTTCCATGTTGGTGTTGTAGGCCATGTAGCAGAAATAATCCATGGCCCACAAGGCCGCGCCATAGGAGTTGGTGACGCCGTTGTTCGAACCACCGTAGGCGCTGTTGGTTTCTTCGATACGGACGTTGTAGCCGGTGTTGCTGGCGTTGTCGTTGAAGGTGTTGTAGAAGCTTTGGTAGCCCGTGTCGCGGGTGGGAGTGAGCAGATCGGCTTCTCCGTTGCCTACCGAGCCGAAGTCGGCTGCGTTTCCGGCCGGGTAGTAATGAGTGGTGATGAAGCCGATGGTGGGTTTCAGGGAGCCCTGATATGTGGGGTCGTTAATCAGAGCAGTGGAGAAAGTGCAGCAGCCTGCCGTGGAAGGGCCGGTGGAGAGAATTCCACTGTTGATCTGAGAGCGGAAGGCGCTGCTGAAGCCGTCGTAGCGCGACTGCCAGGTGGATTGGCTGATGGCGCTGCCGGGAACGTCTTCACTGTTGTCGGGCTCGTTGCCGATCTCGATGTTCGTAGGGAAGCTGTAGCTGTGGTTTACGTGTTGATCGTTGTACATGCTTCGGACGAACGAGATGCTGCTGCTCTGGTTGTAGAACTGCTTTACAGGGACGGTCCAGATGAGATTCGCGCCGATGAGGTTCGCGAAGGCATCGACGTTGGCGGCGTCCTGAGTAGAGGCATACGGCTGCCGCTCGGAAGAGTTGCCGCCGATGCGGATGCTGCCGACTCCGATCTTCTTGACCATGGCGCTATATGCGGTGGGGTTGCCACTCAGCCAGGCGATGCCGTTGTTGTTGGCGGCCATGATGGAACTCATTTCGAGTGAGAGGCCGAGGAAGTCATTGGGAATGGTGCGGCGTGGTTGGGTGGAGTCGAGAGTGATGCTGAGGTTGGCGGTGGATTGCGCGGCGAGAGGAGTGATCAATGCTGCGGCGATACTGAATTGCCACAGGATCAAACGACATGACCGCGAGGAGGTGGGGAGGTTTGTGGTTCTCTGCATCAGGTTCTCCTTGTCTTGCTCGGATTGGATTCGATTGCAGTACGAGTGACCGAAAACTGGCTCCTTCTTTGAAGGCCGGCTTTTGGGCGCGAGCATCCTATCCACGCAGACAAGCGTTTGTCTAGATTATTTTATTCAGGGTATTCGTTTTATTCGGGCGAGTTGGTAGGACCAAAGCAAACGGCCTCTCTCGCATAGATTTGGTGAGAGGCCGTGGTGTTTGCAGGAGTATCTAGTGGCCGGCTACTTCGGCGGGGAAGATGCGGATGTCGTCTACGCCGCGGTAGCGCTCGGCGTAGTCCATGCCGTAGCCGATGACGAACTGGTTGGGGATCTTGAAGGCTACGTAGTCGGCTTCGATGGGGACCAGGCGGCGCTCGGGTTTGTCGAGGCAGGTGGCGATCTTGAGGGATGCGGGTTTGTGCTGGAGCATGAGGCCGCGCAGGTAGCTGAGGGTGAGGCCGGTGTCGAGGATGTCTTCGACGAGGATGACGTGTTTGCCTTCGATGGGATTGTCGATGTCCTTGATGAGCTTGACGGCGCCGGAGGAGACGCGGGCGCGGCCGTAGCTGGAGACGGCGACGAAGTCGAAGGTGTTGTCGATGCGGATGGCGCGGGCGAGGTCGGCGAGGAAGATGGCTGCGCCCTTAAGTACGCCGATGAGGACGATGGATTGGCCTTCGTAGTCTTTGGTGATCTGCTCGCCAATCTCACGGGTGCGGTCGGCGATTTGTTGTTTGGAGATGAGAATCTCCATTTCTGATGCGGGAGGAAAGACGGGCGTGCTGGTGGACATGAAGGATAGGGTAGCGCGAGTGGGGGAGTGAGGGAAAGGCCGCTATACTTTAAGGAGCGAGGATTATGTTTCCCTATATCGATATTGGCCCGGTGCATCTGGGTACGTTTGGGCTGTTATTGTGGCTGGCGGCTGTGGTCGCTACGGTGGTAATGCACAGGAATTTTGTACGGAACGGCGTGGATGCGGATGCGCTGAGCGTGGTGGCGCTTGTGGTAATCGCCGGCGTGGCCGGCGCGAAAGCCTGGCATGAGCTGCAGAATATTCCCGACCTGCGGCATGCGTTGAAGTCGATCACGGCGCCGGGGTGGAACCATCCCTTCGACATTCTGATGGAGTTTCTGCACTGGTTCCAAGCGGGGTTTGCGTGGTATGGCGGACTGCTGGCCGGTATTGCGATGCTGATGTGGCAGGGACGGATCGCGAGGTTCAAGGGGCCGCTCGAAGGGACCATGGGGCAGCGTGTGGGCGCGATGCGGATGCTGGACCTGGCGGCTCCTGCGGCGGCGATTGGGTATGGAGTGGGAAGGATCGGGTGCCTGACTTCGGGCGATGGGGATTACGGGATCAACACGACGTTGCCGTGGGGAGTGCGCATGGCGAAGAACGCGCTGGTGCCTCCGACTCCTCCGGATGCGCTGGTGCAGCCTACGCCGGTGTATGAGTTTCTGTTTGCGCTGGTGCTGGGGTGGTGGCTGTGGCGTCGCGGGAAGGAAAATCTTCCCATCGGTGCCATTACGGGCGAGTATCTTGTGCTGAGCGGGATTGGGCGATTTCTGGTGGAATTTGTGCGGATCAATCCGCGGCTTTACTGGGGAATGAGCAATGCGCAGGTGGCTGCTTTGGGGTCGGTTGCGGCTGGGGCTTTGTTGATCGCAGCGGCGCGAGTGAAGAATGTGCAGTGGGCGCCGGAGTTGACTGGCGATACCAGGGTTTAGGTTTCTCTTTCACCCTGACGGATTGATGGGAGGCTGGTTCGTGAGGTTCAACCTCTGAGAACCAGCCTTCCTGTTTGCGGCTTATCGCGACATCTCTTTGCGGAGCGGTTCTTGTGGTGAGGCGAAGAAGGCGGTTGAGATGAGGCCTCCGATGATGGCTCCGAGGATCGGGGCTACCCAGAAGAGCCAGAGCTGTTGGAGCGCCCAGCCGCCGACGAAGATCGCGGGGCCGGTGCTGCGGGCGGGGTTGACCGAGGTGTTGGTGACCGGGATGCTGATGAGGTGAATCAGCGTGAGGCAGAGGCCGATGGCGATGGGTGCGAAGCCTTTGGGCGCGCGCTCGTCGGTTGCGCCGAGGATGACGAGCAGGAAGAAGGCTGTCAGAAACACTTCGATGAGGAAACAGGCGATGAGGGAGTAGTGCTCGGGCGAGTGGTCGGCGTAGCCGTTCGAGGCGAAACCACCGGCGAGCGAGAAGGTGGAGTTGCCGCTGGCGATGAGATACAAAACACCTGAGGCGGCGATGGCTCCGAGAAGCTGAGCAATGACGTAAGCGGGAAGCTCGGAGATGGGGAAGCGTTTGGCGGTGACGAGGCCGATGGATACGGCGGGGTTGAGATGGCAGCCGGAGACGTGGCCGATGGCGAAGGCCATGGTGAGGACTGTCAGGCCAAACGCCAGGGCTACGCCGACGTAGCCGATGCCTAGATGAACGCCAGCGGCGAGGACAGCACTGCCGCAACCGCCGAAGACAAGCCAGAAGGTGCCGAAGAACTCGGCTGCTGCACGTTTTGAGAGATCCATGGTGTTACCTGCCCTTTCCAAAATGGGTGAGTGGAATGATTCGAAAAGAGAGAAGTTGGTATGGGGCCCGTGAAATCAGCAAAGCTTATTGCGATCTGTAAACGAGTTAGGCACGCCAAGAGACGCAGGGCTTTCGGCGTAGAGGAATCCTAGCATGGGGAAAAGAGTTCGGGGTGAATTTCGGAGCTGGATTGTCTGACTGGGCGGGGGACGTAACTGCTAGAGGCGCTTGAGATAGGCCTTGGCCGCGGCGAGCTCGGGGAAGAGGCGTTCTTCGGCCTGGAACTCGCGCGAGTGGACGCAGCGGCGGCCGGCTTTGACGCGGACGGGGTGCTTGAGGTGGAGCATCTCGTGGTAGAGGAGGTACTCGACGGCGCAGCGCGGGGTGTCGGGGCGGTCGAAGACGCGGCTGACGACGATGGTGTTGTGCGCGGCGTCGTAGTGTCCGAGCATGCGGCGAGCGTGGTGGGCGCTCCATGTCAGCGTGGGGCGGCCGAGGAGGCCGTGGAAGAAGCGGGTGTTGAGAGAGTCGAAGATTTCGTTCAGGTCGTAGTGATGGCCGGAGTGGGTGGAGAGACGCTTGCGCCCGCGGGTCTGACGAACGTGCTCGGCTTGTTTGGAGACGGCTTCGGAGGAGACGTGGCGGCGGTAGTGGTCGGCGTGGATGCGGGCGATGGGTTTCCTGTAGAGCTTGGCGAGCAGGATGTGGGCGATGGCGTGATGGATGGATTCGGGGGCGTGCTCGAGGATATCGGAGAGGCGGACGTGGAGGCGGCCTTCGCGGAGGCGGATGGTGGTGTTGAGGGAGGTGAAACGGCGGAAGCGAATGTCGAGCGCGGGGATGGGCGCGCGGGGACGGAGCTCGCGGTATTCGTATTCGAAGATGGCTACGAGTGAGGCCGGGGTTGCGATCTTCTTTGCACGAGGTTTTTTCGGTCGCGTCGCGGGTTGTGCGTGGGACTGCGGGGAATGAGAGTCTTCGAACAGAGCAGGCGGCGGTGGTGCAGGCGCTGAGAAGAGCTGCAGGAACTGACGTAACGCAGAGGGGCCGGGATGCTTGGGGGTGGTCAGAGTCTTGTCCTTATCGCAGCGTCGCTGTCTTTATTAGACCAGAGTTCGATGAGGAGTTGGCTGCAGTGGGGTTGTGCAGATCTGTGTGAGTCAGCGGGGAGCGTTTGCGGGCTGATTCGGCGCATCTTTGGGCGGAGGGTGGGCGGCGAACCAGGTTTTCTGGTCTTCGACGAGCTGCGTGGCTTCTTCGCGGATGTCGCGGATGGCTTCGAGGGCGAGTTTGCGCGACAGGTCGTAGGCGGGGTCTTCGGGCGGCTGTTTGATGTTGGAGGCCCAGCGCTCGGTGGCGTCGATGAGCTTGGGCAGAGCTTTGCGGAGGTCGCGATGATGAGGGCCGAAGTCGTCGAGGTTGTCGTTGAGCTCGTCGGCGATGGAGGTGAACTGCTCGAGCAGGTCGTGGGTGTCCTGCTCGCGACCGGGTTTGCGCGGGTGGGCGAAGAGGTCCTGAATGGCCTTGTTGCGGGTGTCGAGGAGCTTGATGAAGACGAGGATGCGATCGCTGGCGACGTAGGCGGAGTCGCGGAGCTGCTCGATTTCGCCTTCAGAGAGTGCTGTGTTTTCGCGCTGGGCGCGGATGGGCAGAGTAAGGGCCAAGAGCAGAAGAAAGAGGGACAGCTTGCGGATCATTTGTTCCTGCTGGGTTCCTGAGGGAAATTCCCGGTGGTTTGGAGGGCTAGTGTTTGAGAACCTCGGCGAGCAGTTCTGCGTGCACCTGATCGAGCTGTTTGAGGGTGGCCTTGAGGGTGTCCTGATCTTCTGAAGAAGCTTTGTGGAGATACTCGCTCAGGCGAAATGTGGTGTGATGCATGAGCATCTCCGCGTTTTTGATGCGCTTTGCGTTGTCGGCGAGGGTGCCGTGGATGAGCTGGGCGTAGTGGTTGACCTTCTTGAGTGTGGCAGTGGCCTGATCGATGTCGCCGTTGAGCATCTGGCGGCCAGCGAGCTCGGTCATGGTGTGGACGAGCTCGGTGTAGAGGAAGCACTGGTCGCGCGGACCGGCCTGTTGGGCGCGCAGCTCAAGCTGGGCGAGCATCTGGGCGTCGGGAAGGTTTTCGTCGGTGGACGAGTAGGCGCAGGCAGGGAGGCTGAAGGAGAGGAGGATGAGCAGCGGCAGAGAGAGACGAAGAAGAGATTTCATAACGCACCTCATATGAGAGCGCTCACTTCGTGTGTTCGAGGGTGATGAGGCGGTGGCGGGCCTCCCACTCCTCGTCCGGAAATTGGCCGTTTGCCACGGAGAGGAACTGTTTGTACAGGTCGGTCGCCTGTTTGGTGTGGTGGAGCTTATCGTTCGCCGTTGCTTCGAGGAACAGAGTACTCGGCGAATTGGGCAATACTGTAGCACGAAGTGTTAACGCTTGCAAGGTGGTCTCAGAGTCGTTATTAGCGGAGGCTGCAAAAGCGAGGTGTCCGGCGGCGTTTCCGAGGTCGTCTTTGGTAGGGAACGCGGACGGATTGGCGATAGCTCGCTTGAGGAGTGTCTCGGCTTCGGCGGGGCGCTTGAGGTGGATCAGGATGCTGGCGTAGTCGTCGAGGAGGACGGGGTCTTTCGAGGAGGCGGTGACGAGTTTGGCGTAGATGGGAGCGGCCTGATCGTATTGCTGGTTGTCGGCGTACAAGCGGGCGAGGAGTCGGGTGATGGCGGGGTCTTCGGGGTGGGCGGCGTGTAGCTTCTCCGCGATGGGGAGGGCCTGGGCCGGCTTGTTTTGCTGCTCGTAGAGCTCGGCGAGCTGGGCGTTGAGGGTTGGGTTGTCCGGGTCTTTGGCGAGGGCGGTGGTGAGGAGAGATTCGGCCTGGTCGGGTTTTTGTTGATGGAGAAGGAGATGGGTGAGGGCGGCGGTGGCGTCGTGGTTTTGGGGGTCGACTGCGAGGAGGCGGCGGTAGGCGGCTTCGGCGGCGGCGTTGTCGCCGGAGGCTTCGGCCAGCTCGCCGGTGAGGAGAATGTCGTCCGGGGTTTCAGGGGAGATTTTGAGGGCCTGAAGGAGATCGTCGCTGGCTGCGGCGGGGTTGGAGCTTTGGTCGAGGCGGGCGAGGGCCCGGAAGGCGCGGGCCTGGAGAGCGGGGTTGTCGGTTGTGAGGGTGGTTGCTTTGAGGAGCTCGGCGTGGGCTTCGGTGCGCTTGCCGTTGCGGGCGAGCAGGAGGCCGAGGGCGAGGTGGGGGTCGAAGTAGTTGGGGTCGGCGGCGATGGCACGGCGATAGGTGGCTTCGGCGGCGATGGCACGGCGATAGGTGGCTTCGGCGGCGGGCTGGTCCAGCGCGTCCTGGGCGAAGGCGAGGTTGTAGAGAATTGGGGCGCTGTTGGGGTTCTTTTCGGCGAGGGTGGTGAGGAGCTTGAGGGCGGTGGGATAGTCCTGCTTGTCGAGGGCCTGGTTGGCCTGGGCGAGGAGGGGGTCGATTGTCTGGGCTGGGGGCTGGGTGGCGTCGGAGGCGCCTGGGGGGAGTTGGGCGTGAGCTGCTTGGCTTGCGAGAAGTCCGAATGACAGGATTAACCACGCGGAGAAGACGAGCTGACGATGCTGGAATATGCGGCTGACTCCGTAGTGTGTTTTAACTGCCATTGATGGGTAAGTCTCTTCTCTATCTTAAGGTCTGCAGCAGGAAAAGATTTAATTCGAATGGCGAGCGTGCTAGATTTTACGGATTCCTTACTTCCGGAGAAGAGATGATGCGCTTGCTTCGCACGGTGTGGGTTCTGGCTATGATGTTGAGTTGCGTTGTGGTGCTGGGGCAATCGGGCTCGAGCGATGAGGAACGGGGCAAGGTTTGGTGGGCGCATGTGCAGAAGCTGGCTGTTCCGTCGATGAAGGGACGGCTTACGGGGAGCGATGATTATCTGCGGGCCGCGGCTTATGTGGTTGAACAGTTCAAGGCGTACGGGCTGGCGCCGGCGGGTGTGGATGGCGGGTTCTATCAGCCGGTGAAGTTCGATGTGCAGCGGGTGGATGCGAATAAGTCTTCGATGGCGCTGGTGGTGGATGGGAAGGCGACGCCACTGGTGCTGGGGACGGATGCGATTCTGGGAGCGCGGACGGCGCAGTTGAAGACGGTGAATGCTCCGCTGGTGTTTATTGGGTATGGGTTGCATCTGCCGGAGTCGAAGTATGACGACTTCAATTCGGCTGAGGTGCCTTTGGCTTCGCTGAAGGGGAAGATTGTTGTGTATATCAATGGCGGGCCCGCGGATTTGCCGGGGCCGTTGAAGTCTTATGCACGGACGGCTCCGTTGGCGAAGGCTCTGCGAGATGCAGGCGCGGTAGGGTCGATTTCGATACCAACTCCGAAGTCGATGGATTTTGGATGGGAGAGAGTGGCGAGCAGCGCTTCGCAGCCGGGGATGCGGCTGGCGGTTGCTGCCGATGCGGATGCTGTGGCGGCGAAGCATCCTGCGCTGGCAGATCAACATGGCGCGATGTTTTCGGCGACGTTCAATCCGGCGCAGGCAGAGAAGCTGTTTGCAGGGACGGGACATACGTTTGCCGAGATGCTGGCACTGGCGGATGCGCAGAAGCTTCTGCCCCGATTTGCGTTGGGAAAGAGTTTGAGCGCGACGGTGGTGACGGAGACTTCGCAGGTGGTGTCTCCGAATATTGTTGGGGAGCTGAAGGGATCGGACCCGGAGCTGTCGAAGCAATACGTTCTGGTGTCGGCGCATCTGGACCATCTGGGGGTGGGCGCTCCGATCAATGGGAAGACGATCTACAGCGGGGCGATGGACGATGCTTCGGGAGTTGCGACGGTGCTGGAGACGGCGAAGAAGTTCAGTCAGGCAAAGACGCGGCCGAAGCGGTCGATGCTGTTTGTGGTTTTTACTGCTGAGGAGAAGGGGTTGCTGGGGTCGCGGTACTTTGCAGGGCATCCTACGGTTCCGGAGAGTGAGATTGTCGCGGATTTGAACCTGGATATGTTTATGCCGATCTTTCCGTTGAAGAAGCTGCATGTGCAGGGGTTGGACGAGTCGACGCTGGGGGATGATGCGAGGAAGATCGGGGCGGCGCACGGGATTGTCATTGCCACAGATCCTGAGCCGGATAGGAATTCATTTACCCGGACCGATCAGTACAGCTTTGTGCAGGCTGGTGTGCCGGCGCTGGCGATGAAGTTTGGGTGGACGATGGGATCGCCGGAGTACAAGGCGTGGAGGGCCTGGCTGGCGCAGCGGTATCACTCGACGGATGACGATCTGACGCAGACGGTCGATGTTGCCGCGGCGGCTCAGTTCAATGATTTCTTTGCCGATCTGGCGAGGGCTGTGGCGGATGATCCTGCTCGGCCGCATTATCTGGGGACTAGTTTCTTTAAGAGGTTTGAGTTGGGCCAGTAGGGTGTTGTGTATCAGGTATCGGGTATCGGGTTTTAGGTTTTTGGGTGGATGTTCAGGATTTGGAGCCAGTCGGTGGGGGTGTGGGCGAGGTGGTCAGGTGGGGCGTCGGCTAATGAGCTGGGCTTGAGGCCGAAGGTGCAGCCTATGCTGCGGGTTCCGCAGTTGCGGGCGGTGAGGACGTCGATGTCGGTGTCGCCGATCATGACGGTTTCGGCGGGGTGGATGGTGCGGCCGGCGATGCGACCGGCTTCGTCGATGAGGGATTCGAGGCCGTGGGGATCGGGTTTTTTGGTGTGGAAGCTGTTGCCGCCGTAGTTCTGGAAGAAGAAGGGTGAGAGGCCGAAGTGGTCGCAGATGTCGCGGGAGGGGCGGACGGGTTTGTTGGTGAGGACGGCCATGAGGACTTCGGGACGGGCGGTGCGGATGGTCTCGAGGGAGTCGATGACGCCGGGGTAGACGTAGGTGTAGTCGAGCTTGTGGATGCGGTAGTAGTCGAGGAAGAAGGTGAGGGCTTCGGTTACGTATTTTTCGTCGTGGATGTCGCCCTCGGGGTCGCCGAAGGCCCGGCGGACGAGGAGGGAGGCGCCGTCGCCGATGTAGCTGGAGATGACGGCTTCGGGGAGCTCGGGTTTGCCGAAGTGGGTGAGGGTGGCGTTGACAGAGTTGCAGAGGTCGATGCGTGAGTCGATGAGGGTGCCGTCGAGATCGAAGACGAGGAGGCGGGGCGGTGGCGGGAAGGACATTGTTTAAGGGTAATCGATGTGTGTGGTGGTATAAGCTTCTCGCAAACAGGAGGAAGCTATGTGCAAGGTGTTGGCGGGAGAGTGGAGCCGGCGGCAGTTTGTTGCTGGGTTGGGTGCGGCGGCATGGAGCGGATCTGCCGCGTTTGCACAGAGCGGAATGACCGCGGATGCAGCGATGCGTGAGCTGACGGAAGGTAATGCGCGGTTCGTTGCGGGGAAGATTACTTCATTCGTGGAAGACCTGGAGATACTGAAGGCGAAGACAGTGAGTAGCCAGGAGCCTTTTGCGGCGGTGCTTTCGTGTGCGGATTCGCGGGTGCCTGTTGAGATCATCTTCGATCAGAGCATTAACCACATCTTCGTCTGCAGGGTTGCAGGAAATGTGGTAACGCCAGAGATTATGGCGAGTATGGAGTATGGCGTGGCAGTGCTGGGGATCAAGGCGATCCTGGTGATGGGACATACGAATTGCGGAGCGATCAGTGCGGCAGTGCACGGCAAGGAGGTGCCGGGGCAGATCAGCGCGCTGTACCAGCACCTGATGCCGGGGACTCAGGATGCAAATGGGGACGTGGGAAAGGCTGTGGGGTTGAACGCGGCGTTTCAGGCGAGGCTGCTGCGGGAGAGCTCGACTGTGATTGCGAAAGCGGTGAAGGAGAACAAGGTGAAGGTTGGGGCAGGGGTCTACGACCTGGGTACGGGGCGGGTGGCGAGCGTCGGCTGATGGTGGCGCAAAAAAAACGGTGGCCTAGAGCTCAGCCACCGTCGCTGTGTTGCGGTTGAGGTTACCTGACCTGAATGTCTCCGGAGCCAGTGCCTACGCGGATAACGGGGCCGCCACCGTTGACGACGCCGGTGACGTGATGGCGGTTGAGGCTGCCCTGCATGGTGATGGGTTGGGAGACATTGATGCTGCCGGAGCCGGTTTCAGCGTCGAAGTTAAAGTGCGCGTTGCCGACGATGAGGCGGACAGAGCCGCTACCGGTGGAGAGCCTCCAATCTGAAGTGGGCTGGCCTCCAGCTTCGATGTCGCCGCTGCCGGTGCTGGCCTTGAGGGCGCCGGAGAGGCCTTCGAGACGGATGCTGCCGCTGCCGGTCTCGGCTTTGACGTCGCCGGGGCCAGTCTGGTGGAGGACGATGTCTCCAGAGCCTGTGCCGAGCGTGGCGGCGCCCGGAATGCCATTTGCGGTGACCGAGCCAGAGCCGGTCTGCGCTTTGACGGTTGCGCCGACGTTCTCAATATTAATGTCCCCGGAGCCGGTACCGGCGTTGATGCTTGAACTCGCGGGGAGGGTGATGTCGTAGTCGATGCTGATGTTGCGGTAGAGGTCATTGTTGTGGCGCTCGCCGATGGTGATGTCGTTGCCGCTTTGAACGATGGGCGGGTTGCTGACTATCTGCTGGATGCGGCTGTCGACGTCACTACCGCCGCTCATCCAGCCGTGGCTTGAGTGAAGATGGGCGACGATGCGGACCTGGCTGGCAGAGCCGGGATGAAGACGAACAGATCCGGAGCCGGTGGAGACTGAGACATTAGGCGCGCCGCTTACGCTGAGTGTGCGATCGAAGCTGGCATCGGCGGCGAAGGCGGTGGCGGCGGCGAGGGTGAGGACTGCGGCTGTTGAGGTGAAGAGTTTGATCGTCATGGGCGGTTCCTTTAGGCGGCTCTTATACGATTTGATGCGGTGTGCGTTTGCTCTGATGGCGAACTGCAAAAACAGATCACTGGCCCTGCTGGTTATTGCTGAAGGATGACGGTGTCACCGGGTTTGAGGCCGGCGAGGACTTCGGTTTTGGTGCCGTTGGAGATGCCTGCCTTGATGTCGATTTTGCGGCGGCCATTTTTCTGCTTGGGGTCGGGAACCTCGACGGAGGCGTTGCGGTCCTTGTCGTAGAGGACGGCCTGTTCGGGGACGGTGAGAACGTTTTTGTGCTCTTCGAGTAGGATCTCGGCGTTGGCGGTCATGTTGGCTTTGAGCTCGCCGCCGGGGTTGTCGATGGAGACGCGGACTTCGAAGGTGGTGACGTTATCTTTTTCTACTCCGAGCGGAGCGATCTTGGTGACTTTGCCCTGGAAGGTCTTGTCCTTGAAGGATTCGACCTTGATACGGGCGGCCTGGCCGAGATAGACGCGGCCAATGTCGGATTCATCGACCTTGCCCTGAACGTAGACCTGGTTGATGTCTCCAATGGTCATGACGAGGGTGGCGGTGGAACCGAGGACGAGGATGGAGCTTACGGCGTCTCCGATTTCGACGTCGCGGGAGAGGATGACGCCATCCATGGGTGAGATGACGGTGGTGTAGCCGAGTTGCTCTTCAAGCTGCTTGAGGGAGGCCTCATTCTGAGCGACCTGGGCCTCGGCCTGACGGAGCTTGGAGGTGTCGACGCTGATCTGGGAGACGGCTTTATCGCGGGTGTTGACGGCGGCGAGGTACTTTTGCTGGGCGTCGTCGAGGGACTGCTGGGAGACGACACCCTCTTTGGACATCTGGAGGTTGCGCTCGTAGGTGTGCTTGTACATGGGAAGGTCGGGGGCTTCGGCGTTGACCTTGTCGTACTGGATAGAGGCTGCGGCGGCGTGTGCGTTGGATTCGGCTGCGGCGAGCTGGGCTTTCTGGGCGGCTACCTGATCGAGGATCTCCTGCTGGTCGAGCTGGGCGAGGACCTGGCCCTGTTTGACGTGGTCATTAATATCCACGTCGAGGCGGGTGACGATGCCGGAGGCTTTGGATTTGACTTCGACCTTGGTGATGGGCTGGACCTTGCCAGTGGCGACGACGGAGCGGGCGATGTCGGAGAGGTCTGCCTTGCCGAGTTGGGAGGGCTCGAATTTGGTGGTGTTGCCGCGCGCGGCTACGGTGATGCCGAGCACTACCACGATGACGAGGACGGTGAGGCCGGTCCAGAGCCAGATTCTACGTTTGTTTTTACGCTGTGTAGCCAAGGGGGTGCTCCCATAAGGTTCCGGTTGGTGAATCGTCTCGGAGTGTGGTTACGCAAGATAGTGGCGTGCGGTTCCATAGACGGGGGAGAAAAATTTGCCGCAAGGGATGCGGAGTCAGTGCCGACTCCTATTTTGGACGTCCGGGCGGCCGAAAGGAATAGCTAGTTTGGGGAGTGTTCGGGATGGGTTTCAGGCGTATTTGCGCAGGACACCGAGGACTTTGCCCTGGATGCTGACGCTGGCAGCCGGAGCGTAAATGGGGGACATTTCGGTGTTTGAGGGCTGAAGGCGGATCATGCTGCCTTCACGGTAGAAACGCTTGAGAGTGGCGTCGGAGCCGTCGATGAGGGCAACGATGATCTCGCCTTCGCGGGCGGTGCGGGTTCGTTCGACGAGGACGTAGTCGCCGGAGACGATGTGCTCGTCGCGCATGGAGTCGCCGCGAACCTCGAGGGCGAAGACTTCGCGATTGCCGATGATGTCGGAGAGAGAGATGCTTTCTGCGGATTCGATGGCCTCGACGGGCTGGCCGGCAGCGATTCGGCCCATGAGAGGCAGCCGGTCGGAGCCTTTTTTGCTGCTGCGCGGTGGGAGGACGTCTATCGAGCGGCTGCGATTGTGGGCGCGCTGGAGGAGGCCTTTGTTCTGAAGGTTGGTGATGTGTTTGTGAACCGTAGCCAGCGAACTGAGGCCCAACCCACTGGCGATCTCTTCGTAGGAGGGAGAGTAGCCATTCTTCTGGGTGAAGTTGGAGAGGAAATCGATGACCTCTTTTTGCCGCCGCGTGATTGCCATGCGGATGATTGTAGCGAATAAAAAGCGAATTGCAAGTACTTTTGTGGATTATCACTTTGATGCAGGGTTATCGGCCCGAACTGAGTGGAATCTTCGGGGCATGGGGAGATATCTGGTTATGAGGCAGAATTCCCATTTTGAAATTGGGTGCGCAAAATCTTGCAAAGAATGCTTGTCAGGCGCCAAGTAATACACCAAGGTAATGAGACACAGCGGAATTGGTAACGTGACTGCGGTGCTGATGGATTTCCTGCCTTGGAGAGTAACGGGATGAGAGTTTTGATTGTTGAAGATGATGTGGCACTGGGGCTTTTTCTGCAAAAGGGACTAAAGCTGGAGGGACATGAGGTTACCTGGGTGGGAGATGGAGAGGCCGCGCTGGTTCACGCCGCAGAGCATCGCCCCGACCTGATTGTGCTTGATCTGAGTCTTCCGCGGAAGGATGGCACCGAGGTGCTGGCGGAGATGCGGGGGCGGTTTGATGAGACGGCTGTGCTGGTCTTGACGGGGCGAAGCCAGGTGGAGGAGCGGGTGAAGTGCCTGAACCTGGGCGCGGACGATTGCCTGCTGAAGCCATTCAGTTTTCATGAGCTGACGGCGCGCTGCCGGGCACTGCTGCGGCGGCGGGAGCAGTTCGCTGACCCGGTGCTGCGGCATGGCGATGTGGAACTGAACCGGATGGAGCGCAAGGTGGTGCGGAACGGGCGGCTGGTGGAGCTTACGGTGAAGGAGTTTTCTCTGCTGGAGTTTTTGCTGATGCGGCGGGGAGGATGCTGCAGCCGCAGCGAACTGCTGCGCGAGGTCTGGCACATGTCTCCGGATGCGGGCACGAATGTTGTAGATGTGTATGTGAACTATCTGCGGAAGAAACTTGGAGCTGTGAGCGCGGATGGAGAGGAAGGCTGCTCTGTGATTGAGACGGTGCGTGGCGAAGGTTACCGGATGGGTGGGGGAAAGATTCCGGTGCGTTCCAGCGAGTATCGCGCAAGTGCGGCGTTCGCCGGTGCGTGAGGCGACCCAAGAGGCGGAACGAGGCGGGCTGGTTGAGCGGATCGATGTGGCTCTGCATGGACTTTGCCAGCCGTTGACGGTGTTGCAGTGCCGGTTGGCGATGGGGGAGTTGATCGGCGAACCGGAGGCCATGCGTGACGCGATTCGCGAGGGGTTGCGGGAGTGTGCGCGGCTGAACAAGACGGTTGGGACGATGCGGACGATGCTGCAGCAGATGATTGTGGACGAAGAGGACGGGAGGACCAGGTGATGGCGATGAATGGGACGGCTAATAGGGCGGGGAATGGGACGACGCCGGGGATGCGCGATGCGATCTTCGGGAACGATACTTCGGAGATGGCGGCGCTGCGGACTGTTGTGCTGGCGAGTGCGGATGCGGGATGGCGGCAGAGGCTGCGTGTTTCGCTGACGGGACTGCGTTGGCAGGTAAGGGAGGCCTCGGGTGGCGCCGAGGCGATGGCGCAGTTGGAAGACGCGCGGTCGGAGGCGCTGCTGGTGGATAGCTGGCTGCCGGACCTTGAGGTGGGCGAGTTTGCGACGGTGATTCGGATGCTGTATCCGTCGATGGAGTTGCTGCGTGTGGACGGAGGAGTGGATGGTGGAGCGAAGAGTCCGCGGCGGAATGAGTTGTTGCATGCGTTGAGAGAGGCGCAGGGTGCTTCTGTGACGGATACGGCGGCGTGGGCGGCTGCTCCGGAGACGGTGCCCAAGGTGGATGGCGGGGTGCGAATGGGTTCGCGGGTGACGGAGCAGGTTTCTTCGGCTGCACGCAAGCCGTTTGAGCAGGAGGAGTCGCGCAACAGGGAAGAGGAGGCTCGATTGGATTCGGCACGGCAGGCGTTGTCGGTTTTGATGGGACGGGGTGAGCCTGCGAGAGCTGCTTTGAAGGAGAGCATGCTGCCGGAGATGGTGGGATCGAGCGAGCCGATGCGGGAGCTGACACGGCTGATCCGGCTGGTAGCTCCGCGGTCGACGACGGTTTTGATTGAAGGCGAGACGGGGACGGGTAAGGAGGTTGTTGCCCGAGCATTGCACCGGCTGAGTGCGCGGGCGAGTAAGCCGTTTGCGGTGTTGAATTGCGCTGCGATACCGGAGGCTTTGCTGGAGGCAGAGTTGTTTGGGCATACGCGTGGAGCTTTTACCGGGGCGGTGCAGTCGCGTACTGGACGGATTGAGGCAGCGAATGGAGGGACGCTGTTTCTGGATGAGATTGGAGAGATGCCGATGGCATTGCAGGCGAAGATGCTGCGGTTTTTGGAGTGCGGCGAACTGCAACGCGTGGGCGACAACGAGACAATGCGCGTGGACGTGAGGGTAATTGCAGCGACGCATCAACCTTTGGAGAAGCTGGCGATGAGTGTTGGGGCGGAGAGAACATTTCGCCTGGACCTCTATCATCGACTGGCTGTCTTTCCGGTGGAGGTGCCTGCGTTGCGTGAGCGGATTGAGGATTTGTGCCTGCTTGCGGAGCATTTTCTGGAGAAGATGGGGCAGGAGATGCCGCGGAAGAGATTGACGGCGGAGGCTATGGCGAAACTTGAGGAGTATTCGTGGCCGGGAAACGTTCGTGAGTTGATGCATGTGCTGGAGCGTGGCGCGATTCTGGCTGGAGATCGGATGGAGATTGGTGCGGAGGAGGTTCGGCTGCGGAGAGTTACTGGATGAACTGAATCAAGCTAGAAAGCTGGTATTGATAAGAGCGCTCTCATCTGAGGGCGCTTTTCTTTGGCCGTCGGACTGCATAAGTGATTGCGTGGAGGTGACTCGATGCAGACGACGACGGCGCTGAGCGATGCTCTGGGACAGTATCTCGACCTGACCAGCCGGCAGATGCAGTTGACAGCGAGCAACATAGCGAATGTCGATACGCCTGGGTACAAGACACAGGGGTTTGATTTTGAACAGGAGTTTGCGCGGCAGTTGAATGATGCAGGTGGTGCGGCGGCTCTTGAGGGTGCACAGGTGGCAGGGCAGGATGTCGATGGGCTGGTGGCTCGACCGGATGGCAACAATGTTTCGATGGATCGAGAGGGAGTGCAGCTGGCTAAGGCGCAGTTGCAGTTCAAGCTTGGGGAGCAGTTGTTGAAGCATGAATTTTCCGGCGTGATGAGTGCAATCCACATGGATGGGAAATAACGATGAATCTTTTTGGCGTGATGGATGTGAGTGCGTCGGCGTTGCGGGCGGAGCGGGTGCGGGCTGAGGTTGTGGCCTCGAATATGGCGAACGCGGAGACGACGCGGACGCCGGAGGGTGGGCCGTATCAACGGCATCATGTGGTGTTCGAGGCTGAGGGCGGAGGGAGCTTTCAGGCTTCGCTGATGAACCAGATGAACGACGTGAGTGGGTTTTCCGGAAGCGGAATGATGAGTGCGGCCGGAGGATTTGGCGCTGGTTTTGGGGATGATCCGACGGAGGCGAACGGGGCTCCCGGAGGCGTTGCGGTGGCCGGAGTGATCAGTGATGCTAGCACTCCGCTGAAACGGTACGATCCGGCGCACCCGGATGCGGGGCCTGATGGGTTTGTGGCGTATCCCGATATCAATCCGCTGACGGAGATGGTGGACCTGATGGGAGCGACTCGGTCTTACGGGATGAACGCTTCGGCGATTCAGGCGGAGAAGGGCATGGTCTCAACGTCGCTCGATCTTCTGAAGTAACCGATGTGGCTGGGTGCGAAATAACTTACGGAGTTTAAGGGAAGACGATGACTGGATTGAGTGGTGGTGCGGGTGTGTTGAATGGATTGAGTGCAGGGGGCGTGACTGACGGCTTCCTGAGTGATGCGGGATTGGGCACAACAGCAACTGCTTCGACAGGCGTTCCTTTTGCGGGGATGCTGCAGTCGATGGTGGAACAAACCAGTGCGCTGGATCAGAAGGCATCGCAGGCAGTGACGGGGCTGCTGAATGGCTCGGGTGTTGAGATTCATGACGCGATGATTGCGACGCAGAAGGCGGACATGGCTTTTGAGCTGGCGCTGCAGGTGCGCAATAAAGCAGTCGGCGCTTATCAGCAGATGATGGGCATGCAGTTTTAGAACAGATTTTTGCAAGAGATGCTGAGGCGAGATGGCAGAGACAGGACAGATTGGCGGGCCGGGGATACAGCGAGCAGCGCAGGCCGGCGCGGTTGTGGAGAGCAGGAGTCCGGCGGCGAAGGCGTTGGCGATCGCTTCGGCGATACGCGAGCGGGTGATGGCGATGCCTGCTGGAAAGCGGAACTGGTTGCTGGCTTCAGTTGTGTTTCTTGCTGCTGCAGGGGCGGGCTTGATCTGGTTTGCTGAACGGCCCGACTGGCGCGTGTTATTCAGCGGATTGGACGGCAAGGATGTACAGCAGGTTTCGCAGGAGTTGGCGGCTGCAGGGATTCCGTATGAAACGACTATAGATGGGGCGGGAATTCAAGTGCCGGCGGACATGTTGGACAAGGCACGCATGGAGGTGGCGGCGAAGGGTATGCCTCTTACGGGACGACTTGGGTTTGAGCTGTTCGATAAGCCGAACTGGGTGGGGAGTGAGTTTGATGAGCGAGTGAACTATCAGCGGGCGCTTGAGGGCGAGTTGGAACACACGATTGGAACGCTGGGAGTTGTAAAGTCGGCGCGTGTGCATCTGGTGTTGCCGCAGCCATCGCTGTTTGCGGCGGAGGAGAAGGTGGCGAAGGCTTCGGTGGTGCTGAAGCTCAAACGTGCGTCGGTGAATCCCGAACAGGCGGACGCGATCTGGAGTCTGGTGGCGGGATCGGTTGAGAACCTGAGTGTGGACCAGGTGACACTGGTGGATGCCGATGGACGTGTGAACTTCAAACAGCGATCGAGCAGCGCTGCCGAAGTGGATGCGGAAGAGGCTATGGAAGCGAAGCTGGTGGCGATGCTGGAGCCTTTGGCGGGCCACGACAATGTTCGGGCTACTGTGAATGTGACTTATGACGAGGGTAGCGAACAGCGCACGGATGAGGTTTATGACCCGGGCCAGGTGGCGACGCTGACGATGCAGAAGAGTGAACAGACTTCGGCGCAGAAGGGGCAGCCATCGGGGGTTCCGGGGACTGCGAGCAACTCGCCCGGTGGATCGCCGGCGGGAGCGGTAGCTGGTTCGGCGACTGCGGCTGCGCCGGGAACTCCTCCGTTGCTACAGAAGCCAGGGTTGCCGGTCTACCCACAGCAGAGTTCAGGCGGCGGCCAGAGCCTGCGGCAGGAAAATGATACTTACGGAGTTACAAAACATCTGGTTCACACGGAAGAAGGGCCAGGGCGGGTTCGGCGGGTGTCTGCAGCGGTGGTTGTGAATGACCGCAGTGTGATGGAGGGTGTCGGCAAGCAGGAGCATGTGGTGTGGAAGCCGCGTAGTGCAGAAGAGATGCGCAGGCTGGAGCAATTGGCGCAGGCTGCGGTGGGATTCGATGCGCGGCGTGGGGACCAGGTGGTCATGGAGAACGTCAGCTTCAGCATGAATGCTCCTGAAATGAAGCCACCTTTGATGGAGAGGCTGGCCGAGGAGACGCACGGGTTGCTTCATGCGCAGCCGGAGCTGATGCGGACGGCGATGATCGGACTGTGCGGCGTGCTGTTGGTGATGTTTGTTCTGCGGCCTGTGGCAGGCCAGGTGACGGCGACGTTGCGGGAGCCATTGATGTTGGCAGCTGGAAGCGCTGTGGCCGGCGTGGTCGAGCGACCTGACGAGCAGAGAGAGGTGGAGATGGTCGGGGCCGAAGAGCCGTTGCTGCCGCGGCCGAAGAGTAAGACGTACCAGTTGCAGCAGGGAATATTTGAGCATGTATCGGAGCATATTCGACGGGATCCGGCGCAGAGTACGCGGTTGCTGGAGGCCTGGATCGGTTCGCCGGAGGAGAAAAAGTAATGGGAGCGACAGCGCAGTTTTCAGGAGTGGAGGCGATGCGGCAGAATCCATTGCTGTTGATGCCGGAGGCAGGGTTTGTGCCGTCAGAGTTGCCAGGATTGCGGAAGGCTGCAATTTTGATGGTCGCGATTGGGGACGAGCTGGCGAAGACGTTGTTTCAGAGCCTGTCGGAGAGAGACGTCCAACGGGTTACGGATGAGATTACGCGGCTTGGGGATGTTCCAGTTGCGCAGCTGACGCAAGTGCTCACGGAGTTTTATGGGTTGCTGGAGACGCACCAATATATGGTGCGTGGCGGCCCGGACTATGCGATGAGATTGCTGACGGAGGCCTTTGGCGCTACGCGCGCCGAAGAGCTGTTGCAGCAGGTGAAGAAGATTCGCGAACGCAATAGCGGGGATATGGCGAAGCTGCAGGACATGGATCCGCAACACCTGAGTAAGTTTCTGGAGAATGAGCACTCTCAGACGGTGGCATTGGTGTTGGCGCATCTCGATGCGAAGCGGGCTTCGATTGTGCTGATGAATCTGCAGGGCGCCATGCGGGTGGATGTTGTGCGAAGGCTTGCGGAGATGCGGCAGTTTTCGCCGGAGATGGCGCAGACGGTGGCTATGGCGCTGCATAAACGGATGGAGAAGATGGGGTCGAGCGGAAGAAAGTCCTACTCGGGCTTCAAGGCGGTGGCTGAACTGTTGAATCGGCTTAATCAGACGGAGAGCCGAGGGATTCTTGAGGAGATTGAACAGAGTGAGCCGAAGGTTGCGATTGGAATTCGGGAGTTGATGTTTGTTTTTGAGGATCTGGTGACGGTGCCTGCGGAGAGTATTCGCGAGTTTGTGAGCGCAGCGGATAAGAAGGTGCTGGCGACGGCTTTGAAGGGTGCTAAGGACAACGTGAAGGCTCACCTGTTCAGGGCTATGAGCTCACGCGCGGTTGAGATGTTGAAGGAAGACATGGAAGCCATGGGGCCGGTGCGGATGAGAGACGTTGGGCTGGCGCAACAGGATCTGTTGGGGCTGGCGCGGCAACTGGAAGGCGAAGGAAAGATGATTTTGAAGATGGAGGTGGATGATGACCTCGCCGTCTGAGAGTGCAACATTGCACGCGACACCTTGTGAGACGACCGGGATGCCGGAGCGATTGCTGGGCGAGGCGGTGCGTGGAGTATCCCGGCTTGAGTTTTATTCGTTGGATTGGGCTGAAGCTGCGCCGGTGAAAGCGGAGCGTGATTCAGACGGAGCTGAGGAGTCTCTGAAGGAGGAGGTTGCGACGCTTGGTGATCAATTGCGATTGCAGGCGGAGCAGATGACTGCCGGGATTGAAAGAGCGCGAAGTGAGGCCAAAATTGAGACTCGTCGCGAGATGGAGAAGGAGCTCGAGGAAAAGATCGCCAGAGAACGGTCGGGGATTCTGAAGGTTTGCGAGGAGCTTGGCCGGGAGCGCATGAGGTATTTCGCAGCAGTTGAGGCTGAGGTTGTTAAGCTTTCACTGGCGATTGCGGCTCGTGTGCTGCATCGAGAGGTGAAGCTGGATCCGCTCCTGCTCGCAGGGGTGGTTCGAGTGGCGCTCGACAAGATGGCGGAAGGAAGTACGGCGGTGCTCCGCGTTCCGGTGAGTGAGGTAGAGAATTGGCGACAGGTTCTGGCGGACGAGAAGGAGGGCTCCCCGCAGTTGATGGGAGATGACCGATTATCTGAGGGCGAGTGCGTGATCGATACCAATGTTGGGAGTGTGGAGTTAGGTGTGGGCGCGCAGTTGAAGGAGATCGAGAGAGGTTTTCTTGATCTGTTGCAGCAGAGGCCGATGTGATGGGCGGTGTGCAGGACGTACTGCAAGATGATTTTGCGAATCTGGCTCCCTTTTTGGCCAGACTTGCCTCGCGTCCAGCCTGGCGATGGAGCGGGCGCGTGGTGGAAGCAAATGGACAGACGGTGGAGTCGGAGGGACCGCTGTGTTCGGTGGGTGAATGCTGCGAGATCGTTGATGATGAGGGCGGCCGACATCAGGCTGAGGTGATTGGCTTCCGCGGAAAGCATGTGTTGACGATGCCGTTGAAGGCGACCCAGGGGGTTCGATATGGAGATGCGGTGCTGCCGATGGGAGTGGCGCCAGCGATCGCAGTGGGCGCCGCGATGGAAGGGCGGATCGTCGATGCTTTGGGGTCTCCGCTGGACGGGTTGGGGGCGCTGCGGCTAGCGGAGATGTGGCCGCTCGATGGAACAGTGCCGCATCCGATGGAACGTGAGCCCATCAAGGAGCCGCTGCAGACGGGGATTCGTGTGCTTGACGGGATGCTGACGGTGGGGCGTGGTCAGCGCGTGGGTATCTTTGGCGGATCGGGCGTTGGCAAAAGCACATTGATCGGAATGATGACCCGGAATACTGCCGCTGATCTGACAGTTGTTGGACTGGTGGGAGAACGTGGGCGCGAGGTGCGGGAGTTTGTCGAAGACTCCCTGGGCGAGGAGGGCCGCAAGCGTTCTGTGGTGTTGGTGTCTACTTCGGACCAGAGCCCGTTGTTGCGAATGAGGGCGGCGATGGCAGCTACGGCGGTCGCGGAGTTTTATGCCGCCCGCGGAAGACATGTATTGCTGGTATTGGATTCGTTGACGAGGTATGCGATGGCCGCGCGGGAGGTCGGGCTGGCCGCGGGAGAGCCGCCTGCGAGCAAAGGATATACGCCGTCGGTGTTTGCCCGGCTGGCGAAGCTGGTGGAGAGGGCGGGAAATTTCAAAACCGGCAGTATTACAGCTTTTTATACGGTATTGATGGAGGGGGACGATCAGCAGGACCCGGTGGTGGATGCGGTGAGGTCGCTGCTGGATGGGCATGTTGTGTTGTCGTGGTCGATGGCGGCGGGAGGATGGTATCCGCCGGTGAACGTGCTGGATTCTCTGAGCCGGTTGATGCCCGCTGTAACTACGCAGGACCACAGGGCACAGGCTGCGACGGTCAGAAAACTGCTGGCGGCACACGCTCGTTCGGAAGACCTGATTCGAATTGGGGCATACAAAGCGGGGACAGACGAAGATCTTGACCGGGCTATGCGCGCGATGCCTTTGCTGCGCGAGTTTCTCGAACAGCAGAGTGAGGAACGAGTGACGATGACGGACAGCATCAAGCGGCTGACAGCGATGGAGATCTAAACAATGCACTCGCGACTGGAGACGCTTCGTCGCCTGGCGGATCTGTATGCCGCTGTCTAGGATATGAATTCCGTAGAGTTGCAGAGGAGTACGGCTGCCGTTCTTGAGGCGAAAAATGCTATAGGAGTTGCATGTGAGGCTGGGCGGCTCGCCATGTTGAAGAGCCGCGAGGCTCTGCTGGATGGCGACAGGGTGAGCTGGATGATATCCGAGAGGCAAAGTGAAAGTGCGGCGTGGAGGAAGCAGAAGCTGGATGCGATTCGTGTGCTACGCGAAGAGCTGAGCGATGAAGCACGGGAGCGGTATGTGGCAAGCCGGTTGAGGCGGGAACAGATCCAACGGGTTTTCGATGATATTGCGGCACGAATCGAGATCGAAGAGGGACGGAGGTCTCAGGCTGCTTCTGATGATCGGTTTCTGGCGCGGAGGCGATGGACGGATACACAGGAACAGATAAAGGAAGCTCGGCAGATAAAGGTCTCCTAATGAAAGCGGAGATTTGTTTGGAGCGTGAGATGCATATTCTTCTGCGCTAGATAGACGAGGGGCGGCAATGATGAGCGCGGCGATTTTGCTTACGGCAGCTGGGGAACAGACAAAGATGTGCTCTGGGATGCCCGACTCTGGTTCGGCCGAAGGAGAGTTAGCGGGAGCTTCGTTCGCCACCAGCTTGAGTGAGCGAGTTGAGGGTTCCAGGCTGGCGGAGGAGAAGAATACTTCTATCGCTGTCCCTAATCCTTTGTCAAATCCGAAGAGCGCGGCAGGAATGAAGGCGCTGGAGGAAGGCGAGAATGTGTCGGCTCGATTGAAGTCGGGATTAGCGGGGGGGATGCCTGCAACGCGGCGGACTTCTACGAACGGTACACCAATGAACCTGGCGGCGAAGAGTGTTGGCGCACCATTGGCGAAGACGACAGAGGCGCAACAATCACCGACAGCATACGCCGGGCCTGCAGGAGAGCATGTTGGTTCGCTGGGTGAGGAAGCGAAGCCGGCCGTTGCTGCTCCTCCGATTACTTTGCCCACTGGGTTCGACGAGAGGAACGGGCTTTGCCAGAGGACAACGGAGAGCGCGTTGCCTTCCATATCGAGCGCTGGCGGTCTGCCCGTTACGAAGAAAACTATGGAGATTCCGGAACCGCCGAAGGAGGTCGTCGCAACCAAGGTTGCAAAGATCCAGAAGAACGAGGTAACCCAAAGAGCTTTACCGCAAGGCGCCACAGTCGCAGGTGTGAACCCGCCTGGTTCCATGCCGGACAAGACAGACGCGATGATGGCAGTTGGTTCGGTCGCAGCCCAGGCAGTTGCTTCTGGTGCTGCTCCAGTGGCAGAACCCAACAGAGATGCGAGTGCGAAGATCGGCGAAGTGACTGCGCTTGCTGCGAAGGGCAATGTTGGCGTCCCCCAGGTCTCCGGAGATGAGCTGGTTCGTCCTGCGATGGTGATCGAGAGGAAGGCAAATTCTTCCGATGCTGTTGCTGTGGCGGAGCTGCCGAAGACCGAGGTTGAGCCGTTGAAGGCTAGTGCGGTTTCGATTCCGCTAGACAGTGAAGGAAATAAATCGGTTCAAAGTGTGCTGTGGCAGTCGGTATCGGTAGCTCATCAAGTCACGGGTGTTGGTGGAAATGCTTCGCTGGCTATGCCTGGAATTGTTGTTTCTGGTGGCCCAGCGGGAGATTGGGCGACGACGAAATCGCCGATCACCGATGCTGGTGCACGCACTGCGAATTCATTGTCTGAGACGAAAGAACAGGCTGCTCCTGGTGTGGTTGGGATGCCATTGGATGGAACGCCGCAGATGTTGACGGGAACGCCGACGACCCTGGAAGTGGGTATTCAAAACGGAACGCATGGCTGGTTGCGGGTACGCGCGGAGATGACGGATGGAGGGTCGGTGAATGCTTCGGTTTCGACAGCTTCGGCTGCGGGCCAGGAGATGCTGCACCGTGAGCTGCCATCGCTGACAGCTTATCTCCAGGAGGAGAAGGTTTCGGTTAATACAGTTGTTGTCCATGCTCTACCACCTGTCGGTGTTGAACCGCGGAGTTCGGCTGGGATGGACAGCGCAGGTGGTCAAACGGCGCAAAGAGGCAGTGAGGGTGAAAGCCAACAACAGTACGTCAAGGGAACGATGCGGGATAGATCCGGGGAGGCGATGACGTATCGGGCTCTGCAAGAAGTTGATGAAGAGGGATCGCTGCAACTCGCGACGTATGCGACTGGTGGAGGCTGGTTGAGCGTGCGAGCGTAAAACAGCCTTCGAAAAATAAATTTAAATGTGGAGAAAATGATGGATTTGTCACAGCTTAATCCGATTGCAACATCAGGAGCTTCGGCGAATACGGTGGCCAACTCACTGTCTTCGAAGCGTGCAGTGCAGGCGCAAGATGCGTCGGGCAGTGGCTCGTCAACTAATGGTTCCAGCAATACGGCGGCCAGTTCGTCCGATATTACGGCGAGCGACTTTCTTACTTTGCTGGTGAGCGAGTTGCAGAACCAGGATCCAACGCAGCCTACCGATCCAAACCAATACATTACTCAATTGGCGCAGGTGAACAGCCTTCAACAGTTGATCTCGATCAACCAGGGAATCGGTACGCTCGATAACTCGGTCACTGGAACCACGGCTCCGCCAACCTCGGGCTCATGATCGAAGTGTGAGTCAGGCCTAACAAACAGAACTGCAAAACAGAACGATCAAGGAGAGTAGGATGGGAAATTTTTCGATAGCGCTGTCTGGACTGGAAGCCGATACAGTTGCACTGAACACAATCGGCAATAACCTGTCTAACCTCAACACGACTGCCTACAAAGGGCAGACGACCTCATTCGAGGATTTGTTTTACCAGCAGATAGGACAGTCCGGTTCGGGTGATCCGCTTCAGGTTGGGGCGGGCACGAAGGTCTCGGGAACGAGCACGGATTTCAGTGAAGGCACGATTCTGCCAGATACCAATACGAATTCGAGCGATATGGCGCTGGACGGCAACGGTTTTTTTCTCGTGAGCCAGAATGGCCAGCAGTCGCTTACCCGCTCGGGCAACTTCCAGGTAGCGAACAATGGAAGCTTGATGACGCAGGATGGTGCAAGCGTGTTGGGATATCCCGTGGTGAATGAAACGGCGGAGGCGACACAGAACTTTTCGGTGACTGCGAATCTTAGCTCCGGGGCTGCTCTGGGATCGACGGTGTCTTCGCCGGTTCAGGTCTATGATTCGCTGGGCCACAGCCATGTTGCGACGGTGACGTATACGAACGCCGGGCCGAACTCCTGGACGTACTCGGTGTCACTGCCGGCGGCAGACTCATCGGCGCCACCTGTTACCGGAACGCTGACGTTCAGTGCGGCAGGAGTGCCTACTCTATCGCAGTCGAACATCGGCTTCTCCGGCTTGTCGGATGGAGCGGCCAATCTGAATATGACCTGGAATGCGAATGGTCTGAGCAATACGACGGCTGCATCGCTGAATATCACTTCGGCGCAGGATGGGAATCCGGCAATGAACGGGGTTGTAAATGTGAATGTCAATCCGCAGGCGATCACGCTGCCGGTGGGTTCGACGCAGGGCGCGCAGTCTACGCAGAACATCTCGGCGACGGTGAATCTTAACTCGAATGCTCCCATGGGGACTTCGTTCACGACACCAGTGCAGATCTTCGACTCGCTTGGTCAGAGCCACCAGGCCACGATTACCTATGACAAGACGGGCACGAACACATGGAGCTATTCGGTATCGCTGCCTGCGGGTGACGCGAGTGGAACGCCGGTGAACAATACAGGCACGCTGGCCTTCGACTCCAATGGCAACCTTACTTCGCCGACGGGAGTGGTGAGCGGGATTACTTTTCCTGGTCTGGCGGATGGAGCGAGCGATCTTACCTTCAACTGGAACCTGAACGGTAGTGGTTCCACACCGACGATCACCCAACTGGCATCGGCCAATACCAACGGCCCTGTGAACCAGGATGGGTTTCCCAGCGGAAACTATACGGGTTTCACCGTGGACCCAAGCGGCGTTATCCAAGCTCAGTTCAGCAACGGCAATAAGCAGACGATCGGTCAGGTTGCGGTGGCTACGGTGGCGAATGAGCAGGGGTTGGTGGCTATCGGAGGAAACAACTTCGCGACGACGGCGGCCTCTGGTCAGGCGGTTGCCGGCGTGGCCGGTACGGGTGGCCGAGGCACCGTGGACGATGGCGCGCTGGAACAATCGAACGTGGATATTTCGACGGAGTTCTCTGACTTGATCGTTGCGCAGCGGGCGTTCGAGGCCAACTCGAAGACGGTGACGACGTTCGACACGATCTCGCAGGATGTTATCGGGATGATCCGATAGAAGGAACGATAGCGATCTGAGGCGGCGTAGCGGGTAGGGCCTGAAGAACGGCCCACCGGCTGGCCGCCTAGATCTTTGCAGGATTCGTTCCGCGGAGGCAATTGAGCTCATCCTAAAGATTTGCTAATAGTTTGAGTTGCATTGGTGGCCCAAGACTTGCACTTAGTTCTGTCATCATGGCTACCTCTCCTACTGTTCTGGTCGATAGTTCGATTCCCCCAGCTTCCTCCGCGAGCCTAGTTTCTTCCGCGGCTGCCAAGATTCCTATATTTCCTTTGTTGATCGCGGTGGTTGCCTGCGGCTCAGGAGGCTTCGTCGACTGTGGACGAGACGGCTGGAGCCGTGGCGAAGGGTGGTAAAGCAAAAGCCAATGACGCGGCTACTGGCGAGAACCTAGCCTCTTTGCTGAAGATGGATGAGCTTACGCTGGAGATTGGATTTCAACTGATTCCGATTGTGGATGAAAAGCAGGGCGGCCAGATGCTGAATCGTGTTCGCGCTCTGCGGCGGCATCTGGCTACGGAGCTCGGATTCATCGTCCCGCCGGTTCATATTACGGACAACCTGAGATTGAAGCCGCGGGAGTATGTGATCAGCCTGCGAGGTGTGGAGATCGCGCGCTGGCAGACGGAGCAGAACTGCCTGCTCGCAGTGAACTCCGATCCTAAGGCGCGAGTTCTTCCGGGGGTTGAAACGCGAGAGCCCGCGTTTGGAGTACAGGCGCGATGGATTCAGCCTGGCCTGGAGGAGCAGGCGCTGGCGGCGGGTTATTCGGTCGTGGATCAGACGACGGTTATAGGGACTCATCTGGGTGAGCTGATTCGGCGGCATGCCCATGAGTTGCTGGGGCGGCAGGAGGTGAAGCGTCTTCTGGACAGCATGAATGAGTCGCATCCGAAGCTGGTGGAAGAGCTGGTGCCGAAGTTGATGACGCTTGGAGAGGTCCAGCGCGTGCTCCAGCAGTTGCTGCGAGAGCAAGTGTCGATTCGAGATCTGGGGACGATCCTGGAGATTCTGGTGGAGGCGTCGCAGCAATCCAAGAATCTGGTGCACCTGGTGGAGAGCGTGCGTCGATCACTGGGGCGGGGGCTGGTGCATCCTCTGCTCGATAGCGAAGGGGGGCTGAGGGTATTGGTGCTGGAGCAGGGGCTTGAGGGCGATCTGCTGCATACTTTCGATCCGCAGAGCACCGGGCTGCTGCTGGAAGATGGCGCTCGCCCGGCGGGGCTGCCGTCGGACTTTCTAAAGAGGCTGGTGGAATCTGTGAAACGCCTAACCGGCGGAGCGTCCACCTCGGCACTCCCCGTGCTTCTATGTCCGAGTCCGGCGCGATATCACTTGAGGCGATGGCTGGAGCCGTTTCTACCTAAGGTGACGGTGCTGGCGCCCGCGGAGATTCCTCCGGAGGTTCGCGTCAGGAGTATTGGAACGATTGGCTAGTGACGATTTAGGCGCAGACGAGCAAGGGAGACGATGATGAAGGCAGGAAGTTCGATTCCAGTGGTGTTGCAAGGACTATCGAAGGATAGTTTCTTAGGCGGACAAGGTGGGGCGGCCGATGCGGCAGCGACCAGAGTCTTTGCTCCTTTTACCGGGGATGGGCTTGAGGTGGCGGGGTCAGTTGGCGATGGTAGTGCGTCGGAACGCGACTTGCTGCTCATGGAGCATTTGCCTACGGTGCGTTATCTGGCACGCAGGATTCACGAACGCCTGCCGCAGCATGTGGAGCTGGACGATCTGGTTTCGGCTGGCGTCATTGGGCTGATCGATGCGTTCTCGAAGTTCGACCACACGAAGAAGGTGCAGTTCAAGAGCTATGCTCAGTTCCGGATTCGTGGGGCGATCCTCGACTCTTTGAGGACGCTCGATTGGAGCCCGAGAGAGTTGCGGCGCAAGGGTCGCGCGGTCGAAGAGGCAATTCGCTCGGTGACACAGCGGGTAGGGCGGGCGCCCTCTGAGCAGGAGATTGCGAAAGAGATGGACCTTTCGCTGGCGGAGTATCAGCTTTTGCTGGGTGAACTGAAGGGGCTTGAGATTGGCAGCCTGCATATGGAGCGATCTGAGGATTCGGGAGACGAGGAGTTGGCGTACATTCCCGGCTCGCCTGAGGATGACCCGTTGTTTCGCTGCCTGAAGGGCGAGATGAAGCAGCGGCTTGCCGACGCCATCGACGAACTGCCGGAGAAGGAGCGTCTGGTGCTGACCCTTTATTACTACGAAGAATTAACGATGAAGGAGATCGGGCTCACTTTGGGTGTTGTGGAATCGAGAGTGTCGCAGATTCATTCTTCCGCTGTGTTGAGGCTGCGAACGTCGCTTGCCAATCTACGCGACGGTGAGGCAGTCGATGGAAAGAAGCACAACTCGAAGCGCCAGATTGCCGCACGCTAAACGATCGATGAGAGAGCTCTAACGGGGAAGAGAAGGGAAGGCATGGGAAAGCAGCTTGGACAAGGAGATATCGATGCACTGTTTGCTGCTGCAGGGGCAAACGCCTCCGCGGCTTCAGACGGACTGGCAGATGAAACTGTGCTGGAGCCATTTGACTTCAGCCGGGCAGGCCAGATCAGCAATGAACAGATGAGGGCGATTAGCTCGGTCAACGATCTGTTTGCCCGCAACCTGATGCACACGCTGGGCGCGTGGCTGCGGACGCCGTTCAAGATGAAGTTGGTTGCAGGCGAGCAGCTTCCGTTCAGCGAGTTTCTGGAACGGCTCTCATCGCCGAGTTACGTTTGTTCGATTCGGTTGGAACCCCTGGGCGCGGTGGGGTTGTTGGAGCTTGAACTGGCGCTGGCATCGCCTATCGTGGACGTGTTACTTGGCGGCGTGGGACGAGCTTGGCCGACGCGGGAGCTGACCGACATTGAAGAGGCAATTTTGACGTCTGTTGTACAGATGGCGGTGCGGGAATTGAACCTTGCATGGCAGTCAGTGGGATTGGAGTTTGTCTTCGAGAAGCGGGAGACCGAGCCCACGATTGCGCGGATGATGACTGCAGGGGAGAAGACATTGTGCGTGAGCTTCGAGGCGCGGATGCCCGAGGCCCAGGGGGCGATGAATCTCTGTCTGCCCGCCGTGGTCCTGAACGCAATTCTGCGACGGTTGATCTCTGAAGGCGATCGTCCGAAGCGCCGATCGAAAGAAGCTCAGGCGAGAGTGCGCGAGCTGGTGGGGGAGACGAAGTTCGAGGCGGTTCTGCAATTTCCGGCGATGCGTCTGCCCGCGAGGGAGCTTGTGTCGCTGGCGCCCGGCAGTGTACTGCGCCTTCCGTTGCCGAAGCATTCGACTTCGGAGCTTCGCATGGCCGGCTTGCCGTTTGGACGTGCGTATCCCGTGCGGACGGGGGAGCACCGCGGGGCTCAGCTTGAGATATGCGACAGCATTGACGGCACGAATGGTGCGGCAGATAACCAGAACATTGCCGGAATGGCGATTGTGAATTGATAGAGGAGAAGAATGATGGATAAAGGAATAGCTTCAGGAGATGTTCCAGTGAGTATTGCTGGCCTCGATTCAGGTATTGGCTTGCTGTGCGACATTGAGCTCGATGCTACGTTGCAGTTTGGCTCGCGGGAGATGCCTCTTCGGGAGGTGCTGGAGCTGGGGGCGGGAGATGTGGTGGAGTTGGACCGGCATGTGTCGGAGCCGGTCGATCTGGTGGTAGGGGACAGGATCGTGGCGCGAGGAGAGGTTGTCGTCGTAAGCGGCAATTTCGCTCTGCGGATTACCGAAGTGGCGACGCCACAACTGAGATTGGAGAGTATACGATGCCTCTTCTAGCGAGAAAAAGCGGACACACGGAGAGCGATGCGTTGATCAAGGCCGCACTTGAAGCAACAGATGAGCTTACGCGGACGGGTGATGAGTATAGACCATCGAAGGATGCGGCTGGACTTGATGGCTTTGGGGTTTCCGCGCCGCTTTGGACCACTCCGCAACAGCCGAGGCTTTGCGGCAATGCGGAGTGCGCCGGCCGATGGACGAGACCGTGGAGAAACCGGCGGAGACCTGTCTTTGAAGGACAGTGGGGATGCAGCGGTCGTTGCGTATTGGCGATGGTGCGAGCGGCTGTGCGGCGTGAACAAGGTGATAGCTTTGAGTCAACGTCGACGGCACCCCATCGGCATCGAGTTCCTCTGGGCCTGCTCATGCTGGCGCAGGGATGGATCACTCACCCACAGCTGCAAAAGGCACTGACCGCGCAGCGAGAGAGCGGGACGGGTCGTATCGGAGACTGGCTCACGAGCGAGTGTGGCGTGGGGGCGGATCAGATAACGCGCGGGCTGAGCATGCAATGGGGATGCCCGGTGCTGACCACGGAGGGTTTTTCTCCGGAGTTGATGGCGCTGGTGATGCCGAAGATGTTTATCGAACAGTTTGAAGTGATGCCGCTGCGGGTGGCTGGGTCACGGATTCTATATCTGGGCTCGTCGAACCGGCTGGATGCTTCGGTTGCGTTTGCCGTAGAGCAGATGACGGAGATGAAGGTGGAGAGCGGAGTCGTAGAAGGGGCACTTTACGAATCGGCGCGCGACAGGTTGCTCGGCTGCGAAGAGATCGAAGCGAAGCTGGAGACAGTTGACGACAAGGATGCCATGGCGGCGAAGATAACCGCGATCCTCGAACACAAGCAACCGATTGCGTCCCGTTTGGTCAGGCTGCATCAGTACTATTGGCTTAGGATTTGGCTGGAGAAGAGCGGACTCGGCAGAGCCGGAAATTTACCCGCCACAGGCGAAGATATAAGGGACTATATCTTCGCTGTCAGATTCCTGAAGGTTTAGAAGAATCGTCCAGTCGACGGAAAGGAGAGCCGCGGCTCTCCTTTCGCTGGGATTCTATCTATTTGGGCAGGTCAGAAAGCGCTGGAGAAAATGCTGCGGAGGAGGGGGTGTCTTGCGCTGGCCCTAAGCCCAGTTTAATGATGGCTCGGGAGTCGGGAATTAGTTTGGTCTGCCAACCATTGTCTTCCTGAAACTTCTGCATGGCAGCCTGGGTAGGGGCATCCCAGTGACCTGATGCTTCTCCCGAGAGATAGCCGGATTTGATCAGAGAGGCCTGAATCTGGCTAGCGCGGGTGTCGTCGATGCCTCGCTGGCCCGGCGTCTTAGCTGGTGCTTTTGAATGCTTGTTGACCAGCTTGGGAGAGGTAGGACCACGACGGGCATGGTTGTACGCCGAGCATGGAAGTGCGACGGAGAGTAAAAGGGCCGAAATCGGGAGAGTCTTGGGAAACCACATGGTCGGACAGCACCTTGAATCGAGTATGAAGCACAATCTACAGGTCGTGCTTGCAGACGTGGTTAGAGTATCCCGAGAGTAATGGTTAAGACAACAAAAAGGTTGTCCAATTTCTATACATCTTTTGGGGAGGACTCTTCCGGGCGATCCAGCCTGAAGCGGCAAAGAGCAGCCCGAGGATGAGGGTTGTTCTTTGCCGCCGAGTTCTTGCGCCTACGGAAGCGTTCCGCCGACGTAAGAGTTCAGGTTTTTCTGAGTTGGGGACTGGATGACGAAGACAACGTCGTCTTTGGACTTCAAAGTGGAGACGATGGCTCGATAGCTGGCTTCGTCCGTGACCGGCTTGCGATTAATGGCCGTGATGATAGCCGTTTTGCCGAGGCCGATCTCGTCGGCAAAGGAGCCAGGACGAACGCTGGTGATGATGACTCCGCTCTTGATGCCGGTCTTTGCTGTGATCGCAGGTGGAATGGAGGAGACGGTGATACCCAGCTTGCCCTCGCCTGCGTCCTCCTGCTGGGGACCGGAAGGCTCATCCTGCTGGCCCCCGGTGATGTCCGCGTAGGTTTTGGCACGGTCGCCGATGACGACGTTGGCTGTGTTCTGTTTGCCGTCCCGGAGATATCCGATCTTGACGGTCGAGCCGACGTGGCGGGCAGAGATATCGTTGACGAGATCGTCGCCATCCTTGATATTACGACCGTCGATCGACACAATGACGTCGCCGGCCTGAATACCCGCTTTGGAGGCTCCGCCGTTCGGTGTGACGACGCCGACGATGACACCGCTCGAAAACCCGTAGACTCTTCCCACGGCCGACGACTGAGCGGTCTGGAACTGAATTCCGATGGAGCCGCGGACGACCTTATGCTCCGGCCCAATGAGCATGTTGTAGACGCCGGCGATGATGTTGGAAGGCATCGCGAAGCCTACACCCTGCGAACCCATGGACTGGGTATAGATTGCGGTGTTCATACCGACGACCTGACCGGCCATATCGACCAGCGGACCACCGGAGTTGCCGGGATTAATGGCCGCGTCCGTCTGGATGAAGCGCTGGAACTGCGTCTGGGAGACGCCGCTGGCACTGGCTTCTTCGATACTGCGGTTCTTAGCGGAGATGATGCCAGCGGTTACGGTCTTTGAGAGCGAGAACGGACTGCCGATAGCAAGAACCCAGTCGCCGACCTGAGCGCCGTCGGAGTTGCCGAGTTTGATGGTAGGCAGGGGTTCCTTGGTGTCGATCTTGATGACGGCGATGTCGGTGTCTTTGTCCACGCCGACGACCGTGGCCGGACGGCCCTGATCCACTTCATCATCGGGATCGCTGGAGAGTCTCACGAAGATCTTGTCGGCTTTATCGACTACGTGATTGTTGGTGATGATGTAGCCGCGGGGATCGACGATGAAGCCGGAACCAAGAGCGCGGCGTTCGCCGCCTGCGCCGTCGCCGTCGTCACCGCCCTGACCGCCGAAGAAGCGGTTGAAGAAGTCCTGCATGTCGCCGGGAGTCTGCTGGCTATCGTCGTCACCGTCCGGATTGTTTGGCTGCAGACGCTGACCGCCCCGCTTGCGCTTATTATTGCTGGCCGGTTTGGGCAGCTCCTCGGTGTTGATGTTGACAACGGCGGGACCGACCTGTTTGACGATCTGGGAGAAGCCGTTGGAGAGGGCGACGGGCGACGGAATGACGAGGGGTTTAGCGTCGGAGGAGTCGACACCGGACTGCTCTTTGCCGCTGACATTACGAGTGAGAACCGACCCGGCGAGAATGCCTACAGAGAGGGTCGCGAGGAGAACAAACGTCGTTGTAAGGCGGTGTCCGCGAATACGGGAGAGCAGAGTTTGACGGGTGTTAGTCGGTGTATCCATGAGTCAGTCTTAGCCTCGTTGATGGGTATTGCCATGCGCCGGATTGTGTTCTCGGCCTGAATCTTAAGTATAGTCGTTGTTCGCTGCTGTCGTTTTCTCCATCGAGAGGAACGGCTGCACATCCCATTTAGACGCTAATCTGCAGCAAAAGTCTTCGGTGCCTTCAATCGGGGTGGATGGGGAGTGGGTCTACGGCGGAAAGCAGCTCGATCGTGGCAATTCCAGCGAGGATAAGGGCGGCACCGAGGAGGGAGCGAAGACCTAGATGCTCGTGCAGGATGAGGAACGAGGTCAGCAAGGCGAAGACAGGCTCAAGGGTCAATAGAAGTGCGGTGTGGGTCGGGGGGAGATGTTGCTGAGCCCAGCTCTGAATGGTGAAGGCAGCGGCGGTGGCGAGGAGGCTGGTGATGGCGAGAGCTGCGAAGAGGCGTGGCGTTACCGCTAGATGCAGCCTGCCTCCCAGGGGAAGCGTGATGAGCATAATCAGGGCTGCGACGCCGATCTGCAGGGTGGCAAGCTGGGCGGTCGGGATTCGATGCGAGGTGTGGGCGAGGGACAGGAGATGTCCGGCGAAGGCGATGGCACAGGCGAGAGTAAGCAGGTCGCCGAAGCCGATGCTGACGAAGAGGTTTTGGAAGGATGTTCCTGCGGGCGTAGTGAGAAGGAGCAGGCCCGAGAAGGCGAGAAGGGCGCCGACGGCGGAGGTCCAGCGTGGTGGCGCTGTCTGGGCCGGGCGAAGTGCCGGGACAATCATGAGGAGTGGGACGAAGACGACGACAAGGCCCGTGATGAAGGCGGACTTTGCCGGAGTGGTGAGGGCTAATCCGGCGGTTTGCAGCTGATATCCGGCTGCGAGGAAGAAGCCGACGATGAGGCCTGAAGCGACTGCATAGCGGTTGATGTGACGAAGCTGCCGGTGGTTCACGATGGCAAGGGCGATGAAGGCCAGCGACATGCGAAGGAGATTGAAGAGGAGCGGGGAGGCGTCCTGGAGGGCGTCCTTGATGAGGACGAAGGTTGAACCCCAGACGAAGACGACTGCGAGAAGCAGTATGTGAGCGAGAGTTGTGGGCCTGAGTCGCTTGAGCAACTACTTATGGGCTCCGGAAGGCTGCGCTGCGGTGAAGACAGTTTCGCCGTTGACGATAGTGCGAAGGACTTTGGTGTGGAGAAGTTGCTGCGGGGTTGCAGTGGTGATGTCGCGATCGAGGACGACGATGTCGGCGAGATAGGTCGGCTCGAGACGGCCTTTTACTTTTTCGCGGAATTCGCCAAAGGCGGAGGCCTGGGTGTAGGCGTAGATAGCCTCGTTGAGGGATATCTTTTCCTGGGGCTGGAAGGTCTGAGTGCCAGCTTCATTCTGCCGGGTGATGGCAGAGTAGAGGCCGCGGAAGGGGTTGATGAACTCCACGGGGTAATCGGTTCCGAAGGCGAGAACGACGTTGTGGTCGAGGAAGCTCTTCCATGCGTAGGCGTACTTGATGCGTTCGGGGCCGAGGCGGTCGGTGGCCCACTTCATATCGGTGAGCAGATGCGAGGGTTGCATGGAAGCGATGACGCCTTCTTTTTCGAAGCGATTGAAGTCGCCCGGTAGAACAACCTGGGCGTGTTCGATGCGGAAGCGGAGGGTGGCGGGGGCCGGGGCGGTTGACGACTCGGGGACGATGACGATGTGGGCGTCGGGGCCTGATGGGGGTGGTGGAGGAGGCAGGTTGGCTACCTGATCGGCTACTCCGAAGGCGTTAAGGGCCATGGCGTTGGCGCGGTCTCCGATGGCATGGAATCCTAGCTGGAATCCGGCGGCGGCGCGCTCGGCGGCCATCTGGTTGAGCTTGTCCTGGTCGTAGCGGGGGAGGCCGGAGTTGTTGGGATCGTCGGAGTAGGGCTCGTCCATTGCAGCGGTGCGGGAGCCGAGGGAGCCGTCCATGTAGCCTTTGAGCTGGGTGAGATGGAGGCGGAGATCGTCGCTGGGATGGCTGGCGCGACGCTCTTTGAGGGTGGCGAGAGGCGTGTCGAAGGCGAGCCACTCGGCTACGCGGACGGGGAGTTTGTTGGTGTGCTCGAGCTCTTCGAGGGCGAGAAAGTCTTCCCAGTCGGAGTTGTCCTGGACGGTGGTGACTCCGTTCGAGATGACGTTGGCTATGGCGATGGTGAGAGCCTGGCGACGCTCTTCGGGAGTCGGTGGTGGAATTTTGCTGACGACGAGGGCGCTGGCGGCAGCTTCGCGGAGGATGCCAGTGGGGTTACCTTCGGCGTCGTGGTCGATTTTGGCGCCGGGGGGGTCGGGGGTGGCGGAGGTGATGTTGGCGGCGGCGAGGGCGGCGGAGTTGGCTACGGCCATGTGTCCGTCTACGCGGCGGAAGATGGCTGGATGGCCGTTGGTGACGGCGTCGAGGTCGGTGCGGGAGGGGAGTTCGTTGCCGGTCCAGAGGGTTTGGTCCCAGCCTCCGCCCTGAATCCATGTGCCGGGCTTGGCGGCGGCGACGTAGGTGCGGATGCGCTGCTGCATCTCGGCGAGGGAGCGGGCGCCGACGAGATTGACGGAGAGCTTCTGGCGGCCAGCTTCGCCGATGTGGGTGTGGGCGTCGTTGAAGCCGGGCATGGCGAAGGCGCCGTGAAGGTCGATAACCCTGGTTTTGGGGCCTTTGAGTTTGGTGATGTCGGAGTCTGTGCCCGCGGCGATGATTTTTCCGTCGGCGATGGCGAGGGCCGTGACTTTTGCCGGTGTTTGGGAGGGGTCGTTGGGGCGGAGGTGGGCGCCGGTGAGGATGTTGCCGTGCAGGAGGATGGTGTCGGCGGGCTGTTGCGCAACGGCACTGCCGGTAAATAGGAGTGTGGCGATTAACGTGAGGGGTTTCACGTGCGGAGTGTACCAGAGGGTCTCCCCACCCCCTTGTTTTTTGTGCAAAGTATTCGAAACAGGATGGTTAGGTCTGGACTTACCTTGCGAAAGGTTGATTCTATGGGGCGATGCTTTGCAAAGTATTGATTCATAAGGGTATTTTGTTCTGGACTACATTTCATGGCTCGCTATGGGGTGTTTGGCTGGGGTGAGTTTGTCAAGTGGCGTGGTTAGAGATTCGGGTCTGGTGGAGGTTTTTGTATTCAGGTATCAGGTATTAGGTATCGGGTATCAGGTTTTCGGCTGTGTCTAGTAGGGTCAGGAGGATGCGGCGGAGGGCGGTTTCTCTGTGGGTGGTGTCGTACCATTCCTGGAGGGTGTGGATGCCACCTCCGGTGCCTCCTGCGCCAATGGCGATGGCGGGGATGTTGCGGGAGAGAGGGATGTTGGCGTCGGTGGAGCCGAGGCGGGGTTCGGTGCGGAGGGTGAGGTGGCGGTCTACGGCGCGGAGGGTGTGGAGGAGCGGGGAGTCTGCGGGGAGGGTGGCGGCGGGACGGTTGCCGATGGTTTCGATGCGGAGCTTTGTGGTTTTTTGCGTGGCGGTGACGTCGTCTAGGATCTGGTGGACGTGGGTAGCGGTGGCGATGAGCTGGGTGGGTTCGGTGGAGCGGATGTCGAGGAGTGCGGTGGCGGACTCGGGGATGGAGTTGATGGCGGTGCCGCCGGAGATCTGGCCTACGTTGACGGTGGTGGCTGGGTCGGAGGGGAGCTTGAGGGCGGCGATGTGGGTGAGGGCGAGGCTGAGGAGGAGGATTGGGTTGGGGGTTCCGGCGTCGGTCCAGGAGTGGCCTCCGGGGCCGGTGATGGTGACGCGGAAACGCAGGCTGCCGAGGGCTCGGGTGACGACGGCGGAGTTGCCGCTGCCTTCGAGGGCGATGGCGGCGGCGATGCGGTTGCGGTAGGGGCCGCGCTCGAAGAGATGACGCATGCCGCGAAGATCGCCTTCGCCCTCTTCGCCTACGTTGGCGGCGAAGAGGATGGGGATGGGCGGGGCGATATTGGCGTAGCGGAGGGCGGCGGCGATGGCGAGAAGTCCGGTGAGGCCTGCGGCGTTGTCGCAGATACCGGGGGCCAGGATGCGGCAGGAGTCTTTTTCTTCGATGGGGTTGATGGGGGTTTCGATGGGGAAGACGGTGTCGAGGTGGGCGGAGAGGAGGACGACTGGGGCGACCGCGGGTTGTTCGGATTCGGACGGATTAAAAGCGGGTCTCTCCACTCCGCCTTCGGTCGGGATGACGCTTTTTAGGAGGGTGCGAGCTGGATCGGGGGCTAGTTCGGCGAGGGCGTTGCCTGCGTCGTCGAGGTGGATGCTGGTCAGGCCTAGCTGGTGGAAGCGTTCGAGGAACCAGGCCGCTCGATTGGATTCTCCGAAGGGCGGTGCGGGGATGCGGACGAGCTCGAGCTGCCACTGGCGGAGCTGAGGCTGATGGATGTGGAGCCAGTGGAAGGCGCGGTGGACTGCGGTGAGGGTGGCGAGGCGGGTGATGCGCCGCTGGGCTGTGGCGGTGACGGACATCAGTATTCGACCTCGACTAAGAAGAGGCCTCGGGCGGGGGCGGTGAAGCCAGCGGCGCTGCGGTTGCGGGCGGCGAGGATTTTGGGGATGTCTTCTACTGCAATGTGGCCGGTGGCGGTCTGGACGAAGGTGCCTACGAGGTTGCGGACCATGTGGTGGAGGAAGCCGGAGCCGGTGACCCGGTAGATGTAGAGGTCTTCGTGCTGGAGCCAGATGGAGTGGTGGATGGTTCGGATGTTGGTGTGTTGGAGCCGTGGTGGAGAAGCGGGTTTCTCCACTGCGGCGGCAAGTGCGCCGCCTCCGGTCGAAATGACGGCTTCTTTGGAGAGGGTTTGTTCGACGGAGTGTGACGGCTCTTCTGCGTCGTCCTCTTCGGATTGAGACCGGCTGGTCAAGTCTGAATCAGCGGCCGCGAAGGAGGTGAAGTCGTGAGTGCCGGTGACATGGGCGGCGGCTTGCTGGAGTGTGGCGAGATCGAGAGGGCGCTGGAAGGCCCATACGTAAGGGGCGAGCATGGGCGAGCAGATGCGGTTGCCCGGGAGGATTCGATACTCGTAGGTTTTGCGGCGGGCGCTGTGACGGGCGTGGAAGTCGGCGGGGACCTCTTCAACGGTGAGGACGCGGATGCTGGGGGGGAGGATGCGGTTGAGGGCCCGGTGGAGATTGGGGCTGGGGATGGGAGAGGTGAGAGTGACGGTGGCTACCTGAGCTAGCGCGTGGACTCCGGTGTCGGTGCGGCCTGAGCCTTGCGGGAGGGTGGTTTCGCCGGTGATGTGGTGAATGGCTTGCGCGAGTGTGCCCTGGACGGTGGGGAGGTTGGGCTGGATCTGCCAGCCGTTGTAGGGGGTTCCGTCGTAGGCGAGAGTGAGCTTCCAGTGGGGCATGGGCTGATTTGGACGGTATCACGGCGGGTCGACCGCGGATCAGCGCGGATAAGAACGGATCGAAGAACCAGCAACGGATCTGGTCGTTTGGATCGCTTGCCGGCCCCAGGGTTAGGGTGGAGAAGCGGGTTTCTCCACTACGCTTCGCTCCGGTTGAAATGACAACTTCTTTTTTTGGCGTGTGGATGGGTAACGGCTGGGTGGAATCTAGGTAGATGCTGCCGGTGGTTGAACGGGAGTGCGTTGCTATACTTACAGCGTCGCACTCAAACGATAATTTTGAAGGATTGTCAGGGAACGAACCGACGGAGGGGTGCGTATATGTGGTCAAGCAAAGCATTTCTGCACGGCGGGAGTGTGAAGGCTGGAGAGATTCTTTAAGAGTCGTCAGAAAGGTGCTGCGCGTCATATCAAGCATTGCACATTGATTTTGGGGCTCAGGGCCGTGCGCGGCTGCGTGGGGTTCGGGCGGAACTATGAATTCAGATGTCCGGTAGAGAGCTCAGATGGAGATCTGGGCGCTGGGCCGGCAAATCGCAGGAAGTTGGAGAACGCATCGTGAGATTAAGAGATTTGCAGGCGGCAGCGAGCGTTGCCCTGTTGTTGATGAGTGCGGGCCAGCAGAGTGGATTGGCGCAGCAGCCTGTGCCCCCGACACCGAACCAGACGACGCCGAGTGCGACACTGCCCGCGCCGCCGCAGGCTGTCCAGAACGATACGACAGGGCAGCCGGGTCTGCCGCAGGCTCCCGCACCGAAGCCGACGGAGCCTTTGTACCTGCGGGACACGGGAGTTGACTACACGAAGCCGAAGAGCCACTTCTGGAACCCGATTGCGCCGTATACGGCGATCGATGTGCCGGCGCCGGTGCTGGGAAATACACCGCGGCTGGACCAGCTGCTGAGGGGTGGAAAGATTTATCTGAGCCTTTCGGATGCAGTCTTGCTTGCGTTGGAGAATAACTACGACATTGCGATTGCGCGGCTGAATATGGATATTGCCGATACAGACATTCTGCGGGCGAAGGCGGGCTCGTCGCTGCGCGGCGTTTCGACGGGGCTGGTGCAGAATACCCTGGGCGGCACGACAGAGACGATTACATCGGCAGGAGGCCCGGGCGCGACCTCCATTGGCGCGGGTGGAGGCGGCGCGGGTGTGAACGGCCTGGTGCTGAGCACGAACGGTGGCGGACCTACGCCGGAGAATCTGGACCCGGTGCTGACGGGGCAGCTGGAGTATGAGGCGACGTCTTCGCCGCAGTCGAACCTGCTGTTCAGCGGTGGACTGTCGAGCTTGACGACGGACACTTCGACGTTCAACTTCAATTATGCGCAGGGTTTTCTGACCGGCACACAACTGACAGTGGGATTCAACAACACGCGGGTGACGACGGATAATCCATTCAGCAACTACAGCCCGAATTTGACGACAAGCTTTCGCGCGACAGCTACGCAGCATCTGTTGCAGGGGTTTGGCACTGGGGTGAATGGCCGGTTTATTTTGCAGGCCAAGAACGACCGGCGGATTACGGACTCGTCGTTCCGGCAGCAACTGCTGTATACGGTGAACCAGGTAGAGAACATCTACTGGGCGCTGGTGAGCGCGTATGAGGACGAGCAGGCGAAGGAGCGTGCGCTGGCGCAATCGACGCAGTTGACGTCGGACAACCGGAGGCAGCTTGAGATTGGTACGCTGGCTCCGCTGGACGTGGTGAACTCGGATAGCGCGGTGGCGACCGACAAGCAGGCGCTGGTGGCTTCGAAGACGAATCTGGAGCTTCAGCAGCTTTTGATGAAGCAGGCTATTGCGCGGAACCTGAACGATCCGCAACTGGCAAATGCTCCGGTGATTCCAACGGACCGCGTAGGCCTGGACAGGCTGCCGGAAGAGGACCTGACGACTGAGGACCTGGTGAAGCAGGCTTATGTGAACAACCCGCAGATTGAACAGGCGGTGTTGAATCTGAAGAATAACGAGATCACGATCAAGGCGTTCAAGAACGGTTTGCTGCCGGTGGTGGATGCGTATGCGTTTTATGGTGGAAGTGGGTTGGGCGGGGCACAGAATCCAAACGCCGTCAACTTCGGGGGTGGGCCGGATGGGGGTTCTATCCCTTATCCGCCGGGAACTTTCCCTTCTATTAGTTACGGTACAGTGCTGGCCAATACGCTCAACAATAACGCTCCGGACAAGGGCGTTGGGGTAAACATCAATGTCACGCTGCGGAACCGGACGGCGCAGGCTGACCAGGCACGCTCGCAGATGGAGTATCGGCAAACGCAGATGCGCCTGCAACAGTTGTACACGCAGTTACGAATCCAGGTGACGAACCAGGTGTATGCGCTGACGAATGACCGTGCCCAGGTGCAGGCATCTCAGGCGGCGAGGGATTACGCGGCGCAGAGCCTGGATGCGGAACAGAAGAAATACAAGCTGGGGGCTTCGACGACTGCGAATGTGCTGCAGCAGGGAAGGAACCTGGCAGCATCGGAGAATACGCTGATCTCGGCGACGGCGGCGTATGCGAAGGACCGGGCGCAGTTGCGGCAGTTGCTGGCGAATACGCTGGAGACCTACGGGATCAGCATTGAGAGCGCAGCTACCGGTGTTGTGGGGCAGGCGCCGGTGATTCCTGGGCTGACGGCTCCGAAGGCTCCTGAGGCACCGAAGCCGATTTCGGCGACTCCGACTACGCCTCCGCAGTAGAGGTGGCGATGGCTTGCGAGAGGGCTCGGGCTTCGGCTCGGGCCCTTTTGTTTTGGGGTGGGTGGGTGACGATGGTCATCGATGGCGGGCTTGAAAGAGGGTGAGATGGGGTGGCGTGGACTACACTGAAACTCTATGAATACGGAACAGAATCAGGTGGAGACTGGAGAGAAGCTGAACTCTCTGGCCAAGGCGTCTTCTGCGTATCTGCGGTCTGCGATGCACCAGCCGGTGGAATGGATGGAGTGGAGCGAGGCGGCGTTCGAGAGGGCTAAGGAAGAGGACAAACCGATCCTGCTGGATATCGGCGCAGTGTGGTGCCACTGGTGTCATGTGATGGATCGCGAGTCGTATGAGAACGCGGAGACGGCGCGGATTATCAATGACCAGTTTGTCGCGGTGAAGGTGGACCGGGATGAGCGGCCGGATGTGGATACGCGGTATCAGGCGGCGGTGTCGGCGATCAGCGGCCAAGGCGGGTGGCCGCTGACAGCGTTTCTGACTCCGGAGGGTAAGCCTTATTTCGGGGGGACTTATTTTCCGCCTAGCGATCAGCATGGACGGCCGGGGTTTCCGCGAGTGCTGTTGACGATGGCGGAGGCTTTTCAGAAGCGGCGGGAAGAGGTGAACGAGTCGGCCGGCAGCGTGATGGCGGCGATTGAACATAACGAGTCTTTCATGGGGAGGTCGGGGAATCCGGGGCCGGAGCTGGTGGCGAAGCTGGTGGATTCGGCGTTGAAGCAGTTCGACGCACGGTCGGGAGGGTTTGGGTCGCAGCCGAAGTTTCCGCATTCGGGGGCGATAGATCTGTTGCTGGATGCGGCTTCGCGGGTCTCGGTTGGCGGTGCGCAGGGTGTGGGCGAGGCGGCAAAGAATGCGGCGATGGTGACTCTGCAGAAGATGTCTCGGGGCGGGATCTATGACCACCTGGCGGGCGGGTTTCATCGCTACTCGGTGGATGACCGGTGGGTGGTGCCGCACTTCGAGAAGATGGCTTATGACAACAGCGAGCTGCTGAAGAACTACGTGCATGTGTTCCAGACACTGGTGGACCCGGAGTCGGCGCGGGTGGCGAAGGAGATAATCCGGTGGATCGATGAGTGGCTGAGCGACCGCGAGCGGGGTGGGTTTTATGCTTCGCAGGATGCGGATTTTTCGCTTGACGACGATGGCGACTACTTTACGTGGACGCTGGATGAGGCCGCGGAGGTGCTGACGGCTGAAGAAATGGCGGTGGCGAGCGCTTATTACGACATCGGCGAGATTGGGGACATGCACCACAACCCGGCGAAGAATGTCCTGCATGTGCGCGGGACGCTCGAAGGGGTGGCGAAGGCGAACAAGATTACGTTCGATGAGGCGAAGACGCGGCTGGCTTCGGCGAAGGAGAAGATGTATACGGCTCGGTTGAAGCGGCCTACTCCTTATGTGGATAAGACGGTGTATGTGGGGTGGAACGGGATGATGATCTCGGCTTACATCGAGGCCGGGAGGGTGTTGGATCTGCCGGAGGTACGGGCGTTCGCGCTGAAGTCGCTGGACCGGGTGCTGGGGGAGGCCTGGGATGCAAAGGTTGGACTGGCGCATGTGGTGGCTTACGGCGAGGCGGGTGGTGGCGGGGCTCGCGTGGCTGGAGTGCTGGATGATTATGTGTTCCTGGGGCATGCTGCGCTCGATGCGTGGGAGCTGACAGGCGAGATGAAGTACTACGAGGCCTCGGAGGCCTTGATGGAAGAGGCGATCAAGCGGTTTTATGATCCGGTTGGGTGCGCGTTCTTCGATACGGAGCCTGCGGCTGAGGGCGAGGTGCGGCTTGGGGCGCTGGCGACGCGACGGAAGCCGTTGCAGGATTCGCCTACTCCGGCGGGAAACTCGGTGGCGGCGGCTTTGTTGTTGCGGCTGGAGGCTCTCAACGGGCGCGAGGATTATGCTGTGAAGGCTGCGGAGACGCTGGAGACCTTTGCCGGGATAGTGGAGCACTTCGGGTTGTTTGCGGCCAGCTACGGACTGGCGTTGCAGCGGATGGTGCAGCGGGCGGTGCAGGTTTGCGTGATTGGGGATGATGCCGCGGCGAGAAGGCTGGAGACGGTTGCGCTGGCTCGTTATGCGGTGAATAAAAGCGTGATTCGTTTGCGGCGGGATCAGTTGGGAGGGCTGCCGAAGTCGCTGGCGGAGACGCTGCCGCATCTTCCGGGATTGAAGGGTGAAGGTAGCTTCGCGGTGGTTTGCAACGGGAAGGGTTGTCTGCCTCCGGTGTCGACCGTAGACGAACTGATTGTGGAGATGAATCAGGCTCTGTAGACCGCGATGGTGAATGCGAAGTTGATCGTGATCAGTGGAGGACCCGGCGCGGGAAAGACGACGCTCCTCGAGGAGTTGAGCCGGCGGGGTGCTCCATGTGTTCCTGAGATTGCGCGGGTCTTGATTCAGGAGCAGGTTCGTGGTGGAGGCGATGCGCTGCCGTGGAAGGACCGCGAACTGTATTGCCGGTTAATGCTGGAGCGTTCCATCGCTTCGTATTGCGAGTTTGCTGAGACAAAGACCGTTACTTTCTTCGATCGTGGAATTCCAGACACGCTTTGTTATGCACGGCTGGTGGGTCTGCCGATGGAAGGGGAGATTATGGCGGCGTGCCTTCATTGCCGCTATCGGCAGCGGGTTTTTCTTGCTGCCCCGTGGCGAGAGATCTATAAGACGGATGACGAGCGCTGGCAGACGTATGAGGAGGCGGTGGAGACTTACGGCGTGATGGTTCGAGCTTATGAAGACTGCGGGTATGAGGTGGTGGATCTTCCCCGAGGCACACCGGCGGAGCGTGCGGATTTTATTTCAAGTGCGATGAGGTAGTTTTTCTTCGACAGCATCTACCATGTGTCCGCACCGGCAGGAACCCTTGGCCCGACTGTGCTGATGTCGATCTGATGAAAGCCCATCTTTAGTGCGGGCGATTCCGGCCGCAGGCGAAAGTCGAATTTTCCGGCATTGATAAAGAGGGGGTCTGCGATGCGGGATCCCTGGTCCCGGCCGGAGGCCTGCCAGTCGCTGAAAGGCCTGTTCAAAAAGAGGATATCCGTAGTACGTGTGTCGTAGTAGAGGTTGTTTCGCATGATGTAGCTTCCGTCGGTCCAATTGGCCCCGAGAACGACACCCCGATCGAAGTAGACGATATTGTTTTCCAGCGTGAATGAGACGTGCGGCTCTCCCCGCGTGCGCATCAGCTGGTATTCGTGGTTGAACGCGAAGATGTTATTGCGCAGGATATTCTCGCGGCCATAGTGTTGATGAAAGCCCGCGCTCTTGCAGCTATAGACAACGTTATCCTGAACCACGATATCGCTCGAGCCCTCGTCCAGATAGATTCCCCATCCACCGTAGGTGAACGACGAGACATCGTGGATCAGGTTGTTTTGGATGACCGTGCCAGGTTGTACGCCGAGGGTATAGATTCCACCCATGTCGCTCAGCATGTCCTTTCCGATTGAGTGCAGATGGTTGAACGCGATCAGGTTGTCCTTCGATTGGTTTGGCCAGTAGCCCCAGGTCCAGCCCACCGAGATGGCGGTGTAGAAAAGATCGTGCCCATCGTTATGAATGATCTGATTGCGTCCGCTTTGCAATACCCAAATTCCTACGCCTGCGGCATACACCAGACCAAGATTGTGGATGTGGTTATCGGCAATCAGATTGTCATAGTTTCGTTCCGCATCCTTCCGCCTTGGGTCCGGTTCTCCGACTTTGATTCCACCCGCGCCCAGATCGTAGAACTCGTTTGCGACTACCTGGTTGTGCTGGGAGCCGCGTCCCAGTTCGAGCCCGTACCCTCCGGAGTGGGCGAAGGTACACCTTTCAACGCGGAAGTTGATGGCTCCGATTGCTTCGACCGATGAAGAGGCTGGGAATGCCGCCTGTTTGTCGAAGTAACCGTGGGGATCCTCGTTCCAATCAGCATGCGCGAACGTCAGGCCACGGAAGATAATATTCCGCACCACCTCACCCGTCTCTGGTCTGCCCTGTAGATATACGAGCCGTTCGAGTCCTGCAGCGATTATCTGGACTTGATCCATGTTCTGGCCCTTGAGGGGAATGTAGGAGACCTTTTGAGTTGAGCGGTCCAGATACCACTGGCCTGGAGCGTCGAGGGCGTTAGGCAGGTTCTCGATGAAATAGCGTGCGTCTTCTTCGTTTGCGGAGTCCTGCTGGGGGCCAAATTCGACCAGATGGGATTTTTTATCGACACTTTGAATAGGACTGCGGAAATCGCTCCAGGCCATAAACCCTACTACCTCTACGTCGGGTTGATTGGCCCATTCCGGCTTGATGTCCTTTCCGCGAAAGTGCAACTGGAGTGGCGCGTGCGGAGTGCCGTTGCCCGCAAAGCGGAAGAAGGTATCGTTTGGGGTTCGTGGGCGAGTGGCGCGAGTGCCATTGACAAAAAGCTGGCGGAAGTAAGGGCCGGGAGCGTCGGCAGTCCAGGCCGCGCCGGAGGTCTTCGTCCAACCGGAGATAATGCGGCCGCCGCTGATGACAGGGTGCTCACCGTGTGCTGCTTCCCAGATCGTGTCACTGTCTTCCGGACCAAGTATGAGCGTTTGCGGAAGAAAATATGTTCCCGCGCGAACCGTGATCGTGATGGGACCAGTTATGCCGGAACGACGTTGTGCGCGTGCTGCGTCGCGGGCTTCGGCCAGGGTCTTGATCGGACCTTGTGGAGAAACGGTCACTCCCTGAGCTGAAGCAGGTGCTACAGAGAGGAACAGAAGCAGAGCGAGACGCGGGATCATCCTTGGGGCACCTTCAAAGAGAGAGCATAAGCATTGGCTCCCCGCTGTTTGGCGCATTCAGGAGGTCCAGCCTAGACATATCTGATTGGACGCGCGGGTCTGTGAGGTCGACTGCGCGGGAGTGAGTTTTGACAGATTGGTGACAGCCGGCCGTGATTTGGATGTTGGCTTTGTCTGAAATCGCCGAGCTGGAGTTCAGCCGGCGAGGGGTTGCTCGGCGGGTGGGGCGGTGGGGTTGGGGGTCTGGTTGAGGGCGCGGAGGAGGAGCATGTTGGCGGGGTCGTTGCCGAGCGGGATGCCCTCTTTTTCGAAGGCGAGGATGATGCGGCGGCGGAGCTCGCGGAGGACGGGATCGCGCTGATTGGTTCGGGTGCGTAGCTGGACGGGATAGGTGACGGAACGGCCTTCGATCTTGTCCACGCCGAGGACGTTGGGGTCGGCGATGGTGATGTCTTTGTAGGCGGGGTCGTCGCGGAGGCCGCGGGCGACCTGGGTGAGGAGGGTGATGACTTTGTCGGGGTTGGCGCTGGCGTCGACGGAGACCTGGAGGGTGGCGACGGCGTAGTCGCGGGAGAGGTTGGAGACGGTGGCGATCTGGCTGTTGGGAATGATGTAGAGGGTGCCGTCGGCGTCGCGGATGGTGGTGCGGCGGAGGGAGAGGTCTTCGACGGTGCCCTTGAGGCCGGCGAGGACGACGACTTCGCCTACGTTGTACTGGTCTTCGACTAGGATGAAGATGCCGTTGAGCATGTCCTTGAAGATGGACTGCGCGCCGAGGCCGATGCCGACCCCGACGATTCCGGCGGAGGCGAGGATGGGCTGGTAAGGGATGTCGAAGATGTTGAGCAGCTGGAGGAAGCCGATGAAGCCGAGGACTCCGAGAGAGGTGGCGCGGAGGATGGAGGCCATGGTGCGGAGCTGGGCGGCGCGATGGAAGTTATGGGCCTGTTTGTCGGCGCGGGTGCGCATCTTTTTGACGAAGAAGAGAACGATGCGCTGGAGGATGAAGAGAACGATGAAGACGACGAGGATTTTGGGGAGCCTGGTCTGGAGAAAGGCGATGACGTCGTTGTGCCAGTCGCGTTCTACGGCCTGGAAGATGCGCTCATCTTGCGGGACGAGGTGTTCGAGGAGCATGATAGCGGCGTCTCGCTTTCGGGAGGAGGATTCTTAGAACAGAATGCGACAGCTGATTGCTAAGATGCAATTGTGACAGGCGAGCGGGACGGATGGACCGCCGCGGGCGGAGATTGGAGATCGCTATGAAGATGCTTGGCTTGGTGATTGTGGGGGTGGTTTTTCTGGCGGGAGCTCGGGGCGGGGTGAGTGGGGGGCAGGTACTGTCGCCGCCATCGGCGCAGGGAGCGCGGATTCCTGGGGTTCAACAGCCAAAGACAGGAGTGACTGACCCGGAGGAGCCGGATCCCCTCGCTCCGCACAGGGACCAGCAACAGGCGGCTTTGAGGAATGCCGACCGGCAGAAACGGCTGGTAGCGGATACGGATAAATTGCTGGCTTTGGCTACGGATCTGAAACAGCAGGTGGATAAGTCGACAAAGGATACGCTTTCGGTGGATGTGATCAAGAAGGCGGATGAGATCGAGAAGCTGGCCCATAGCGTGAAGGAACGGATGAAGGGTTAGGGCTAAGTCTAAGAGGACTGGTTAGTAAGTTGGTTCATTCCTGACCGGTGCTTCGAGGACTACTTTTTATTATCTGCTTATTTTTCTGAATTTGTTGTGGTTATGGACGCTGCGCTGATCTCTGGGACGGGCAGGGAAGGAATAGCGGCGGCGGTGCTGCGCATTGTGGCGACGATCTGGTCTGCGGTCCAGGTGGGGTGGGCGGCGCGGAGGAGTGCGGCGACTCCGGCGGCGAGAGGGGCGGAGGCGCTGGTTCCCATGGCTTGGACGTAGGGGGCATGGGCGAGGTTGAAGCAGCCATAGGAGTGATTGGCGTCGGCGGGGAGGCCGTCGACGGTGTTGGGTTTGCCGGAGCTGCAGGCACCACGGACCCAGCCGCTGACTCCGGTGTCGTCGCCGGCGGGATAGCTGCCACCGGGAGCGGCGAGGGCGTTGAGGGGAGCGCCGTAGTCGCTGTAGTAGGCGAGGGTGACGGGGCCGGGAGCGCAGGCGGCTTCGGGGGTGGTGTTTTCGGCACAGGCGGGGTTGGTGGAGGCGACGATGGCGAGGACGCTGCGGGACTGGGCGGGGAGCTCGACGTAGCGAGGGTTGGAGAGGTCGAGGCCGTCGTTTCCGGCGGAGGCGACGAGGACGATGTTGGCCTGGTCGGCGGCGTAGGTGATCTGGTTGAAGGCTGCGAGGAGTCCGGCCCCGTCGCCGGTGGAGAGGTCGGCGGTGGCTCCGATGGAGAGGGAGATGACGTCGGCGTGGTTGGCGATGGCGTCCTCGATGCCTTTCATGACCCAGCTAAGGAGGCCGCTGGCTTCGCCGGCTTCGCACTGGTCGGCGGGGCTGGAATCGCCGGCGATGGAGGCGGGCATGCGCTGGAGGGCTTTAATGTTGAGGATAGTGGCCTGTGGGGCGACGCCGATGACTTGTCCGGTGCCGGGCCCGATGGCGGCGGCGGCGAGGGAGGCGGTCCAGGTGCCGTGGCCGGTCTGGTCCTGGGGAGTGCCGTCGTCACATGCGCTGGGGTAGGCGGATTGGTCGATCTCGGAGAGATTGAGGGCGAGATTTGGGGCGATGTCGGGGTGGGTTTGGTCGACGCCGCTGTCGATGATGGCGATGCGAACGCCTCGTCCCATGGTGATGTCCCAGGGGCCGTGGGCGGGGCCGCCGGGTACGTTGTTGCCGTAGCCGCCGACCTGCTGGACGGCCCAGCTTTGCGGGGTGGTGTAGTAGGTGTCGTAGGGTTCGGAGGGTGGTGGTGGCGGAGGTGGAGTGGTGATCGGGCTGTAGATGTCGATTGGGCCGTGGGTGGGGAGACGGCCAGTGGTTGGGCTGGTGGTGCTGGTTTGGATGGAGATGTTGGTGGGAATGGGCTGGAAGCGGAGATGGTGGGCGGAGACGATGCGGTCGTGGAGAACGTAGGCGACGTTGGGTTGGGTGGCGAGGCGGCGGAGGGTGGTGGCATCGTCTTCGGAGGAGGAGGATTGGACGGCGGCGATGCCGAAGTGTTCATTGCGGCTGGTGAGACGGGCTCCGGCGGAGGCGATGCGGGATTCGGCGTCGGCGGGGATGGCGGCGTTGCGATAGAGGACGAGGTAGTGGTGTGGAGCTATGGTGTTGGTGTCGATCCGGCTTTGGGTCGGACTTTCGGTCTGGGCTCCGGCGAGGCGGGAGATCGAGAGAGTGACGAGAAGGATGTGGCGTAGAAGATGGCGTCCGGTGAGCCGTGCAGCCGGGTGGTGGAGGGATGCGCGGAGAGTTGGATTGCGGCGTTCGAGCACGGCTGCACCTCAGAGATTGGGCTGAGGTGTGCATCGGCGCGGGAGGGATTTGCGTGAGGGAGAAACATAGGTTGTGTGCTATTACTTTGGTTTGTCGATTTGATGAAACTGACTCATGCCCGCGTGAAAACGGGCTTCGCAAGGCGCATCAGAGTGGTAGCGGTGAGGTTTTGAGGGATGATTGACCCTGCTGGATGGCGCATGCTCTAATTGCCGCCTTTGTGAAACAAAGACAAATCTGGCGTTCTAATCTTCAAGGAGAATTACTGCATGCACGTTGTCGTTAGCTTTTTGGCATTGGCCGTTCGGGAGCAGGTGGCGGAATCAACTGCTTACGCGGGGAACGATGGCGGCCAGATGTATCTTTGGGTTGCGCTGGGCGTGGGGGTGCTGGCGCTGGTGGCTGCGCTGATGCTGGCGCGGGCGGTGATCGCGTCGGACACGGGAACGGCGGAGATGCGGGCGATCTCGGATGCAATTCGCGAGGGGGCCGAGGCGTTTTTGCGCCGTCAATATACGACGATCGGGGAGATTGCAGCGGCGCTGGCGCTGGTGGTGTTTGTGGGATATCACCTTTCGCCGCGGACTTCGCCTTATGCGCTGAAGACGGTGATCAGTTTTCTGGTGGGTGCGACTTGCTCGGGGCTGGCTGGATATACGGGGATGTATTGCTCGATCCGGGCGAATATACGGACGGCTTCGGCGGCGCGGACAAGTTTGAATAAGGCGCTGCAGATGGCTCTGCGTGGGGGCGCGGTGACGGGATTGGTCGTGGTGGCGTTGTCGCTGCTGGGAGTGGGGTCGCTGTTTTTGTTCTTCGGCGGGTTGCAGCATCCGGATGCGGTGCCGTACCAGTTGGTCGGTTTTGGATTCGGGGCTTCGCTGGTGGCGTTGTTTGCGCAGCTGGGTGGGGGAATTTATACGAAGGCCGCGGACGTGGGCGCGGACCTGGTAGGCAAAGTTGAGGCGGGGATTCCTGAGGACGATCCGCGGAATCCGGCGGTGATTGCGGACCTGGTGGGCGATAACGTTGGCGACTGCGCAGGGCGCGGTGCAGATATCTTTGAGTCGACGGCGGCGGAGAATGTGGGTGCGATGATTCTGGGCGCGGCGCTGTATCCGGTGTTTGGGGTGAAGGGGATTCTGTTTCCGCTGATTGTGCTGGCGATTAATTTGATTGCGAGTGTTGTGGGCGTGTTCGTGGTGAGCACACGCGAAGATGAAGATCCGATGCATGCCTTAAACAAGGGGTTTTATGTGACATCGGCGCTCGCGCTTCTGGGGTTCGCGGGTGCGGTGTATCTGATGCTGAACGGGCCGCAGGTGCAGTGGCTGTGGCTGCTTGGTTGCGGCGTAATCGGGTTGATTACTTCGTTCCTTTTTGTGTGGATCACGGAGTACTACACGGAGTCGCGGTACAGACCAGTGCAGTCGATTGCGGAGGCTTCGCTGACGGGACCGGCGACGAACATTATCAGCGGGCTGGCAGTGGGAATGGAGACGCCGGCGATGCCTGTGGTTGTGATTTCGGCGGCGCTGCTTCTGAGCTACTACTTCGGCGTGCAGGGGCTGGCCGGCGTGGTGGGTGTCAGCGATTATGCGAAAGGCATTTACGGTACGGCAATTGCGACGATGGGCATGCTAAGCTGCGCAGCTTACATTCTGGCGATGGATACGTTCGGGCCGATTACGGATAATGCGGGCGGGATCATCGAGATGTCGAATCAGCCGGACTCGATTCGCGAGCGGACGGATAAGCTGGATTCGGCGGGCAACACGACGAAGGCTCTGACGAAGGGGTATGCGGTCGGGTCGGCTTCGCTGGCGGCGTTTCTGCTGTTCTCGGCTTATCTGGAAGAGATCAAAGTTATTGTAACTGCGAAGGTTGCAAATGCCGGAGGGTATATGCCGGCTGGGTGGAGCTTCACGAACATCAACCTGGCGCAGGTTCCGGTGTTTGTGGGAGCGCTGCTGGGAGCGATGCTGACATTCTTGTTCAGCTCCATGGCGATCAAGGCGGTGGGCCGGACGGCGCAGATGGTGGTGCAGGATGTGCGGGATCAGTTCAGGGAGAATCCAGGGATTATGGCGGGGACTTCGAAGCCTGATTACGGACGGTGCGTCCGCATTGTGACGGGGGCGGCGCTGAAGGAGATGGTGCTGCCGGGTGCGCTGGTGGTTGCTCTGCCTATTGCGGTCGGGTTGATCTTCCGGCACTTCAGCGGGAGTTATCAGGCGAATGCCGCGATCTATGCTGCTGGAACGATTTTGCCTGTGCCTGCGATTGCGGGGAAGGCTGTGAATCTTGCCGGTGCGGAGGCTGTCGCTGGATTGCTGATGGTTGGAACGATTTCGGGAGTGCTGCTGGCGATGCTGATGAACAACGGCGGCGGCGCCTGGGACAATGCGAAGAAGTTTATCGAGACAGGACAGTACGGCGGGAAGAAGTCGGAGGCGCATAAGGCGGCGGTTGTGGGGGATACGGTTGGGGATCCGTTCAAGGACACGGCGGGGCCGAGCCTGCATGTGCTGATTAAGCTGCTGGCTACGATTACGCTGGTGCTGGCTCCGTTGTTTGTTTAGGTTGGATGGTGTGGAGAAAGGGCGGCGTTCGGGTCGCCTGTTTTCCTGCGGATTTCCAGAGCCAGGCGGGAGTGGATCAACCTCTTTCCGGTGAGGCAAAGGTGGCTTCGTCCCGGTACAATCTTGTCTGCGGCGTGAATCGGCCGCGGCTTCGATGCAAAGGACAGGTGCATGGCAAGACAGTCTGGTACCAGTGTGCAGGAGATAAAGAAGACGGCGGTGAAGGCGGAGGAGAGCCCGCTTTCGCGGGAACAGCTGGTGGAGTTTTACCGGCTGATGTATCTGTCGCGGCGGACGGATGATCGTGAGATCGTGCTGAAGCGGCAGCAGAAGATCTTCTTCCAGGTGTCGTGCGCGGGGCATGAGGCTCTCCTGGTGGCCGCGGGCATGGCGATGAAGCCGGGCTATGACTGGTTCTATCCTTATTATCGCGACCGGGCGCTCTGCCTTGCGTTGGGGAATACCGTCGAAGAGCAGTTTCTGCAGGCGGTGGGCGCGGCGGACGATATTGCGAGCGGTGGACGGCAGATGCCGTCGCACTGGGGAAGCAAGAAGCTGAACATTGTGACGCAGTCTTCTTCGACGGCGACGCAATGCCTGCAGGCGGTAGGTTGCGCCGAGGCGGGACGATATTTTGTGCGGCATCCTGAGGCGGCGAAGAAACATGATGGGGACTACCGCGAGTTCAAGGATGTGGCGTTTCACGGCGATGAGGTGGTTTATGTGTCGATCGGCGATGGGTCGACGAGCCAGGGAGAGTTCTGGGAGTCGCTGAACACGGCTTCGAATGAGAAGCTGCCGGTCTTGTTTCTGGTGGAGGATAACGGGTACGCGATTTCTACGCCGGTGGAGGTAAATACTCCGGGCGGAAATATCTCGAAGCTGGTGGCGAATTTTCCGAACTTCCACTTTGCCGAGGTGGATGGGACGGACCCGATTGCAAGCTACCAGGCGCTGGTGGAGGCGGTGGCTTATTGCCGCTCGGGCAAGGGACCGGCGCTGGTGCATGGGCATGTGATCCGGCCTTATTCGCATTCGCTGAGCGACGATGAGCGGCTTTATCGTTCGGCGGAGGAGCTGGAGGCGGATGCGGCAAAGGATCCGATCTCGCGAATGCAGATGTGGCTGCTGCGCGAAGGGATTCTGGATGCGGAGGGGATCAACCGGCTGGAGCGGCAGGTGGATGAAGAGGTGCAACGGGCCTCCGATCATGCGGTGATGGCTACGCTGCCTACGGTGAGCTCGATTCCGAAGTTTGTTTACTCGGAAGATCTGACGCCGATGGATGCGCGGTTCGATACGCGGCCTGAGGCGACTGCGGATTCAACTGAGCGCACGATGGCCGATCTGATCAACTGCTGCCTGAAGGACGAGATGCGGCGGGACGAGCGGATTGTGGTCTTCGGCGAGGACGTTGCCGATGCGAGCCGTGATGCGGCTCTGCGTGCGGGCAAAGTGAAGGGCAAGGGTGGGGTGTTCAAGCTAACGGCGGGACTGCAGACAGAGTTCGGCAATGATCGCTGCTTCAATTCGCCGCTGGCCGAGGCGAATATTGTTGGCCGGGCGATTGGCATGGCGACGCGGGGAATGAAGCCGGTGGTGGAGATTCAGTTCTTCGACTACATCTGGCCGGCGATGCACCAGCTGCGCAATGAGCTGCCGCTGGTGCGGTGGCGGTCGAATGGTGCGTTCAGCTGCCCGCTGGTGGTTCGCGTGCCGGTTGGAGGGTATCTGACGGGTGGGTCGATCTATCACTCACAATCGGGCGAGAGCATCTTTACGCATACGCCGGGCGTTCGGATTGTGATGCCGTCGAATGCTCTGGATGCGATGGGATTGTTGCGGACGGCGATTCGTTGCGATGATCCGGTGATCTTTCTCGAGCACAAGCGGCTGTATCGCGAGACGTTTGGGAGGGCGGCTTATCCGGGGCTGGAGTATTGCATTCCGTTTGGGAAGGCAAAGATTGTGCGGCCTGGGAAGGATTTGACGGTGCTGACGTATGGCGCGGTGGTGCCGCGGGCTCTGCAGGCGGCGCAGAAGCTGCATCGGGAGACAGGAACGGATGTGGAGCTGATTGATCTGCGCAGTTTGACTCCTTATGACTGGGAGGCGATTGCGGAGAGTGTGAAGAAGACGAATCGCGTGATCGTTGCGCATGAGGATATGTTGAGCTGGGGGTACGGAGCGGAGTTGGCGGCTCGGATTGGGGATGAGCTGTTCCATGATCTAGATGCTCCGGTAAGACGGGTGGCGGCGATGGATACCTTCGTGGCATATCAACCGGTGTTGGAGGATGCGATTCTGCCGCAGCCGGAGGACCTTTACCGAGCGATGGTGGAGTTGGCGGCGTTTTAGCTTCGTTTTGCCGGTGAATTTGCCGCAACTGCCGCCTGGTTGTTGGGTTCTCTAGTGGCAGAGGCACTCTCTATTGTTGAGCTGAGTGAGCTGGCGCCTCGAGGGAGTAGCTATGCGGCTCAGACGAGAGGCGGCTGCGGTGGTGCTGGGTTCGACGCGGGCTTTGGTGGCGGGCGTCTTGTGTGTGCTGATGGTGGAGCAGCCGATGGTGGCTTCGGCTGCGGCGACGAAGCCTGTTGCTGTTTCGACGAAGGAGATTCAGGGGCAGGAGCGGGTGCTGCATGCTCTGAACCGGTTTACGTTTGGGCCGCGGCCGGGAGATGTTGCGGCAGTGCAGGCGATAGGGCTGAAGCGGTGGTTTGAACAACAGTTGAATCCTGCGGATATTGATGATTCGGCGCTCGAGGCGCGGCTGGCGGAGTTTCCAGCGATGCGGATGACGTCGGCGGAGATGGAGCTGCGATATCCGAGCCCCCAGGTGCTGCGGCAGATTATTGCGAAGGACCTGCCGTTGCCATCGGACCCGGTGGAGCATGCGATCTATGCGGATCAGATTGCGTTCTACAAGGCTCAGAAGGCGAAGCAGGAAGAGAAGAAGGCTGCGGCGGCGGAGGGTGATGGGGAGATGATGTCGCCGACGATGGCGAAGGATGGTGGAACAGATAAAGAGAAGACGGCGCTGCCGGGAGATGGTGTGGATCCTTCGGTTCCTGCGATGGCGACGCATGAGGAGCAGTTTTACTCGGGGCTGGAGGCGGTGAAGATTATCAATCTGCCTCCGGAGGAGCGGATGCGCAGGATTCTGGCGATGAAGCCGGATGAGCTGGTGGCATTTCGACGGAGTTTGAGCCAGAGGGAACTGGCCGATGCGGCGGAGGGATTGACGCCGTTGGATCGGGAGGCGTTGGGGTCGCTGCAGGGTTCGCCAAGAATGATTGGGGCGGAGCTGCTGGCTTCGCGGATGCTGCGCGATGTGTACAGCGAGCAGCAGTTGGAAGCGGTGATGACGGATTTCTGGCTGAACCACTTCAATGTGTACCTCAAGAAGAACCAGAACGAGCCTTATATGCTGCCGGAGTATGAGCGTGAGGTGATTCGAGCGCATGCGCTGGGAAGGTTTGAGGATCTGCTGGTGGCGACGGTGAAGAGTCCAGCGATGCTGATGTATCTGGATAACTGGCAGAGCATCGGGCCGGATTCACGGGCTGCGAAGGCCGCTCCGAAAGTTGCGGAGCTGGCTAAGAATCCGCAGGTAAAGCAAGTGCTGAAGGATCGCGGATTGAATGAGAACTATGCGCGCGAGTTGATGGAGCTGCATACGCTGGGGGTGCAGTGCGAGGTGAGCGAGGATCATCCTGTGAGTTCGCTGGATAAGGCGTGCGGACAGGGTTATACGCAGCAGGATGTGACGCAGGTGGCGAAGGTTCTGACGGGTTGGACTATCGATCGACCCTACTGCGGCGGGGGATTTGATTTTGAGGCGAGAAGGCACGAGCCGGGCAACAAGACGGTGATGGGCCAGGTAATTCAAGGGGTCGATTATGTCGAGCCGCGCGGGATGGGGCCTGGCGGGCGGCGGTTCGCGGGTGGCGGGAGTCCTTGTGGAGCTGAGACGTTCCATGGCGATCAGGCAGGCATGCAGGAGGGTTTGCGTGTGCTGCATATACTGGCGACGAGTCCGGCAACAGCGAAGTTTATTTCGACCAAGCTGGCGGTGCGGTTTGTGAGCGATACGCCTCCTCCGGCGCTTGTGGACCGGATGGCGAAGTCGTTTCTGGCGAGCGATGGGGATATCAAGACGGTGTTGCGGACGATGTTCGATTCGCCGGAGTTCTGGTCGCCGGAGGCTTACCGGGCGAAGGTGAAGACGCCGGAGGAGTTTGTGATCTCGGCAGTGCGGGCGAGCGGCGCGGATGTGAAGAATGCGATTCCGCTGGTGCAGGCGCTGAATAAGCTGGGCATGCCGTTTTATGGGATGCAGGCGCCGAACGGATATAGCTGGATGGCGGAGACTTGGGTGAACACGGGCGATCTGGTGAACCGGATGAACTTTGCGCTGGGATTGAGCAGCGACAGGGTTCCGGGGGTGCAGACGGATTGGGGACGGATTCTGGGACAGACTGGCTCCGGTATGCAGCCGGTGGCTTTGACGGCTTCTTCGGATGCGGCTGCGGCGAAGGAAGAGAAGCTGGAGGTTGCGCTGCTTGGCTTGAAGGTAAGCGACCGGACGCGATCGACGGTGCTGCAGCAGTTCCAGGACAAAGATCTTCAGGTGCAGGCGGAGAAGAACTTCTCGATTCGGCCGAGAGACCTGGAGCCGATGGCTCAGATTTTGAATCCTGCCAGGCCGGGACAGCCGAATCGACCTCCGCTCGACCGCGAGGCTGCTACGATGGCTGGGCTGTTGCTAGGGTCTCCGGAGTTTCAGCGGCGATAGCCTGCAAGGCTGCAACTTCTCCGCCAAGGCTGCGTTTGTACACGCAGGGGCTGAACGCGGGCAGGTCGGACGGGAGCAAGCAATGATCAACAGACGGTATTTTTCGGACTGCAGCGACTGGGGATGCGACATTCATGGGCGCGATGAGGCACAGCGAGTGGTGAGCCGTCGCGGCTTCATGAAGGGTGGAGCGCTCGCGTTGGTGGGTACGTCTGCAATTCCTGCGTTTCTGTCGCAGAGCGTTCTGGCTGAGGTGACGACGGCTGCGGCGAACAAGAAGAAGCTGGTGGTGCTGTTTCAGCGCGGGGCGGTGGATGGGTTGAATGTGGTGGTTCCTTATAAAGAGAAGAACTACTACGCGATGCGGCCTTCGATTGCGATTCAGGAGAAAGATGTTCTGGATTTGAATGGATTTTTTGGGCTGCATCCGGCGATGGCGGCGATGAGGCCGCTGTATGACCAGGGGCATCTGGCGGTGATTCATGCGGCGGGTTCGCCGGATACGACGCGGTCGCACTTTGACGCGCAGGACTATATGGAGAGTGGGACGCCGGGGGTGAAGTCGACCGAGGATGGCTGGCTGAATCGCGCGCTGCAGGCGGAGAGGGTGACGGGGAAGCAGTCTGCGTTTCGGGCGGTGGCTCTGGGGACGCAGGTTCCGCGGACGCTGCAAGGTAAGCTGCCGGCGATTGCTGTGAATAATCTTGCGGACTTTTCGGTTGGAGGCAAAGGACTAAACACTTCGCCGATCAGCAATGCGTTTCAGGCTATGTATGACGAGAGCACGGATTCGATGCTGCATGGAACCGGGCAGGAGACGTTTGAGGCGGTGAAGATGCTGAAGGCGGCTGACCCAGCGCACTACCAGCCGGCTGTGGGAGTGGTGTATCCGAACACCCCGTTTGGCAACAGTCTGAAGCAGGTGGCTCAGTTGCTGAAGGCGAACCTTGGGGTGGAGGCGGCGTTCTCCGACATTGGCGGATGGGATACGCACCAGAACCAGGGAAATGTGAATGGGCAGTTAGCAAACCGGCTGAAGGAGTTTTCGGAGACGATTGCGGCGTTCTGGAAGGACATGGGTGACGATGCCGAGAACGTGACGCTGGTGACGATGTCGGAGTTTGGCCGGACGGCTCGGCAGAACGGGACTGGCGGTACGGATCACGGTCACGCCAATGCGATGTTTGTGCTGGGCGGGCAGGTGAAGGGCGGGAAGGTCTACGGCAGGTGGCCGGGGTTGGCCAACGAGCAACTGAACGAGGGTCGCGATTTGGCGGTGACGACGGATTTTCGCTGGGTCTTGGGCGAGGCTGCGTACAGGACGCTCGGCTCGAAAGACCTGGAGACGGTGTTTCCGGGTGCGCGGGTGAATCCGGGTGAGTTTTTGAACTTCAGCCAAGGGTGAAAGTTGCCTCTGTTGATTCTGCTGGAGTAGCAGATTGTCTCTGTTTGTTCTCTATTCTGTTTATGGAATGTAAATTCTTTCAATCTACCGAATAATGGAAAAATGAGGACAACTTTTTATTGGGGACCGCGTCTTATTGGGTGTACCAAGCAAACGCCGGACTATCAGTTCCCACGGTCCGGTTTCCAATATCCGCAACAAAAACTCCCCACCCAATGTGAGGCCTCCAGTGTATCGGGGGCCTTCTCTCCTTAAGTCTTCGGTGTGACTTGTCAGGCCAGGTTGAGGCGGCGGTCGAGAGCCACCGCGCCGGGTCCATAGAAGACCAGCATGACGGCGACGACGAACAGGGCGAGGGAATACTCTGAGCCGGAGTAGCCGTGGTGGCGATTGATTGTGACGAGAGCGACGAGCATGTTGATCGCGACCATAAATCCGGCGAGACGGGTGAGTAATCCAACCACGAGGAAGATACCGCCGACGAACTCGGTCAGGGCCGAGGCATAGCCGAGCCATGCGGGAAGGCCGAGCGAGGCTACGAAGTGAGCGTGGTGGTCGAGCGCGCCGTGTGGGATGACCTTGGAGTAGCCGTGAAAGATCATCGAGGCTCCGAGGACGAGTCGCAGGAGGAGTGCGCCAAAGGGTTGCAGGCTGTTAAGCCACTTGATCATGATTCAAGCGTAGACGTGGGAGTTGAGGATTTGGGATGGACTCTAGTGAGCGGGTGCCGGGGAAGGTACGAGGGCGGGGATGGGGGCTGGAGGAAGGTATCCGTCGAGGAATCGAGAGAGGCTTTGATTGAAGGACAGGGTTGAGGGAGCGGTGAGCTCTACGGTGAGTTTGGGGTCGGCTGCGGTGTGGAAGGCTGGATCGAGTTGAGGAGTGCGAGAGAGGAGAAGCTTTGGCGTTTTGAGGGCTGAGAGAGGTTGAGCGAGTGGGAAACGCTCGTGGAAGAGGAGACGGACTGGGAGAAGGGAGGCGCGTGGGTCGTGGAGAGCGGCGTCGAGGAGGTCGGCGCGCGGGTTGTCTAGAATGACGGCGGGGATTGCCTGCTGTTTTGCCGCGAGCGTAGCTGCTAAGGAGGTTCCGGTGCCGATTCCGTAGGGGATGATACGTTCTGCGGCGATAGAGCGGGAGTTGGTGAGGTATCGGAGGGCGGCGTCGGCGTCGTGGGTCAGGGTTTGCTGACTGGGGTGGAGGGCGGCGCTCTGCCCGTAGCCGCGGTAGTCGATGGCGAAGACGTTGATGCCGAGGCTGTGTAGGGCGGCGAGGGTGGGAATGGAGTTGGCTAGCGAGCCGTCGCCGTCGGGGAGGAAGAGGACGGTGAGGTGAGCGTAACGGCCGCCGGGGTCCACGGGGATCCACCAGCCAGTGAGTTGAGGGGTGGCGGAGTCGCCGGGATCGAAGCGGAGAAGCTCGTAGGGAGCGCCGGCGATGAAGGCAGGTGGCGCTGAGGTGTGGGTTGGGTGCAGGACGAGCTGCCACTGGCCCTGGTAGAAGAGCAGGCAGAGCGTGAGATAACCGCAGAAGAGTGCCGCGAGGATGGTGAGAGCGATGGCTTTGAGGAGCCAGATGGGGCTGATGTCTTCCTGTGGTGCGGGACGTTTGTCTGGCTTGGGTGCGGGGCGGGGCATTGAGGGGTTCTGTATCGACTGTAGCACTCGTTCACGGAGGCCAGTCGTTGGAGGGAGGCGCACGCTCTAACATGGAGTGAAGGGAGATTTTTGTGGCGAAGTGGGTGAGGTTGTGCGGATTGGCGGAGGCGCCGGCGGTGGGGCAGGTTGCGGAGGCTGAGGTTGAGGGTGTCGCAGTTTGCCTGGCGAATGTGAATGGAGAGTTATCGGCGCTGGACAATGCCTGTCCACACCGGCAGGGGCCGCTGGGGCAGGGATGGCTGGAGGGTGAGGCTGTGGTTTGTCCCTGGCACTCATGGGCCTTCAATACGAGGACGGGAGTAGCGGAGTATCCGGTGCATGAGCGGGTGGATGTGTTTCCGCTTCGGGTGGAGGGGCAGGATGTCCTGGTGGATATTGAGTGCGAGCGGAGAGGAACCCAACTTGGGTCATCTGCAGATTGTTGAAAGATATGTGGCAGGGGCGAGGGACGGCTGCGCTAGGCTTTTTGTAACAATCGGACGCTCGAGGACGATTGGCCGGAAGGAGTAGTCATCATGAAATTGCGCATGGTTCTTTTTGCCGTGATTGCCGTTGTGGTTCTGGCCGGGGCGGTAGTTCCTGCCAATGCCTCTTCCCATCATCGCCACCACCGTCATCATCATCACAAATAAGTTGGAACAACTGATAGAAGGCCCGGTTCGATCTCCGGGTCTTTTTTTGTGTGAAGGGATTTTGAGGGCTAACGATATTTCCTGCGTGGATGCTGATAGAATCTATTAAATCCACTCCAAACAGGAGAGGCAATGCAGGCAATACTGGCGCTGGAAGACGGGCGCATTTTTCGCGGCAAGAGTTTTGGCGCACGGGCGGAGCGGTCCGGCGAAGTGGTCTTCAATACATCGTTGACCGGCTATCAGGAGATCTTTACCGATCCTTCGTACGCGGGCCAGATTGTTGTTCTTACAAATCCCCACATTGGAAATTATGGAACGACGCCGAGCGATGCGGAGTCGAAGAAGCCCTACATTGAGGGGCTGGTGACGCGCGAGTTTTCGCCGATGAGCTCGAACTGGCGTTCGACGCAGGTGGCCGACGAGTATCTGGAGCGCTATGGTGTGCCGGTGATTGCGGAGATTGATACCCGTGCGGTGGTGCGGCATCTGCGGGCGAACGGCGTGATGCGTGGCGTGATCGCTGCGGGCGAGAGTCTCGACGCCGATGCGCTGGTGGCGAAGGCACGGGCGATTCCGAAGATGGAAGGTACTGACCTTGCCAGCGTCGTGACGACGAAGGTTGCTTACGAGTGGGACGCGAATGAGCCCAAGAACCAGACGGACGATGCGTTCTTGAGCAAGGCCGAAGGTGGTGCGGAGCAGATGCATGTAGTTGCGTATGACTTCGGCATCAAGGAGAACATTCTGCGGATGCTGACGCGCGAGAACTGCCGCGTGACGGTGGTTCCGGCGACGACTTCTGCGAAAGACGTGCTGGCGATGGACCCGGATGGAGTGTTCTTTTCGAACGGGCCGGGTGATCCGGAGCCGCTGGAGTATGCGGTTGAGAATGTGAAGGAGCTGCAGGGGAAGAAACCTATCTTCGGAATCTGCCTGGGGCATCAGATCTTCGGGCTGGCGCTGGGCGGGAAGACCTACAAGCTGAAGTTTGGGCATCACGGCGGCAATCACCCGATCATGAACCACCAGACAGGCAAGGTGGAGATTACCTCGCAGAACCACAACTTCAATGTCGATCCGGATTCGCTACCAGCAGATGTCGAAAAGACGCATACGAATTTGAATGACCAGACGCTGGCGGGGTTGCGGCATAAGACGGACCCGATGTTCAGTGTGCAGTATCATCCGGAGGCTAGTCCGGGGCCGCATGACTCACATTATCTCTTCAAGGATTTTCGGAAGATGATGGAAGAGTTCAAAAAGTAGTGCTTCGGATGCAACGGAGGAAGGACTGTCTTGAAAGGGCGCGGCTTTAGCCGCGCCACACTGTGTGAAACTGATTTGGGCTTTAGCCCCCGAGGAGAGAGATGATACCGAAGCGCGAGGTTGCGACTCGAAATGGACAAACTTACTTTGTTACGTCCAATACGATCTCGCGTACTCCTTTATTTCGGCACGAAAGATGGGCAGCGCTCTTCCTCGAAACGGTGTACAGCTATCGCCCGGAGAGATACCTGATCCATGACTTCACTGTGATGCCGGACCACTTCCATCTCCTGATGACACCGCACGAGAGCCTGGAGAGAGCAGTTCAGTGTTTGAAGGGCGGGTTCTCCTTCCGCGCTAAAAGAGAGTTTTCGTGGAAAGGCGGCATATGGGCTACGGGATTTTCCGATCATCGGATTCGGGATTTGCAGGATTGTGAAATTCATCGCCGTTATATCCGGCGAAATGCGGTAAAAGCGGGGCTGGCACAAAGGGAAGAAGACTACCCGTATTGCTCGGCCAATGGGCGCTTTGAGCTAGATGCGCTCCCTCAGGGGCTAAAGCCCAATTTCGTAACCGAAGCAAGCGGCGTGGCTAAAGCCACGCCCTTTCAAAGCAACAACGGCGGTGTACCCCCGTTTCATGACTTGATTGAGAGAGATTCAAATGCCACGCAGGAATGACATTGCGAAGATTCTGGTGATCGGCTCTGGGCCGATTGTGATTGGGCAGTCGGCGGAGTTCGACTACTCCGGGACGCAGGCGTGCAAGGCGCTGAAGGCCGAGGGGTATGAGGTGGTGCTGGTGAACTCGAACCCGGCGTCGATCATGACCGATCCTGAGGTTGCCGATCGCACGTATATTGAGCCGTTGACTGCGGCGTATCTGGAGGAGATTCTTCGCATCGAAGCGGAGATGCTCGACCCGGATGGTCTGGGTGGGAAAGGGAAGTTTGCTTTGCTGCCTACTGTGGGCGGGCAGACGGCGTTGAATCTTGCGGTGGATCTGGCGGACTCGGGCGTGCTGGACAAGCTGGGCGTGGAGTTGATCGGCGCGAAGCTGGGGCCGATCAAGAAGGCCGAGGACCGGCTGCTGTTCAAGGATGCGATGACGAAGATCGGGCTGGATATGCCGCGGTCTGCGCTCATCAATAATCTGCGCGATGGGTTGGAGTTTGCGGCGAAGATTGGATTTCCAGTGGTGATTCGGCCTTCGTTCACGCTGGGTGGTTCGGGCGGTGGCATCGCTTACAACCGCGAAGAGCTGATGGAGATTCTGGCACGAGGGCTCGATCTTTCGCCGGTACATGAGTGTCTGCTGGAAGAGAGCGTGCTCGGTTGGAAGGAGTATGAGCTGGAGGTGGTGCGCGACCTGAAGGACAACGTCATCATCATCTGCTCGATTGAGAACTTTGACCCGATGGGTGTGCATACGGGCGACTCGATTACGGTGGCTCCCGCGCAGACGCTGACCGATCGCGAGTACCAGGCGATGCGCGATGCGGCGATTGCGGTGATTCGCGAGATCGGCGTGGAGACCGGCGGCAGCAATGTGCAGTTTGCGGTAAATCCGTTGACGGGGCGCATGACGGTGATCGAGATGAATCCGCGTGTGTCACGGTCTTCGGCGCTGGCTTCGAAGGCTACGGGGTTTCCGATTGCGAAGATCGCGGCTCGGCTGGCGGTGGGATACACGCTCGATGAGATTCAGAACGATATTACGAAGGCGACGCCTGCCTGCTTCGAGCCGACGATTGATTACGTCGTGGTGAAGATTCCGAAGTGGCAGTTTGAGAAGTTCCCTGGCGCGGATGAGGGCCTGGGCCCGCAGATGAAGTCGGTTGGCGAGGTGATGGCGATCGGCAGGACCTTCAAGGAAGCGATGATGAAGGCGGTGCGCTCGCTGGAGACAGGCAAGAAAGCGACGGCGGATGACATTGAGCCGAGGCGGTTGACGCAACGGCTGGTGACGCCGCATCCTGACCGGCTTGCTTACATTCGCTATGCGTTTGAGCGCGGGATGACGGTGCGCGAAGTGGCGAGAATGACCTCGATGGACCCGTGGTTCCTGTACCAGATCAAACAGATCACAGACGAGATCAAGGCAATTGGCGGCGTGTCGATAGAGCAGGTCACGGCGGAGCAGCTGCGGACGGCGAAGCGGATGGGGATCTCCGACGAGCGGCTGGCGGCGGTGTGGGGGCTCAAAGGCGCGGAAGGGACTGCGGCGGTTCGCGCGCTGCGCAAAAAGCTGAACGTAATGCCGGTTTACAAGATGGTGGACACCTGCGCGGGCGAGTTCGAGAGCTACACGCCGTACCTCTATAGCTGCTACGACGAAGAGGATGAGGCAGCGCCGACGACGAAGAAGAAGATCATCATTCTCGGCAGTGGGCCGAACCGGATTGGGCAGGGAATCGAGTTCGACTACTGCTGCTGCCACGCTGCGTTTGCGCTGCGCGAGGATGGTTACGAGACCATCATGGTGAACTGCAATCCCGAGACGGTGTCGACCGACTACGACACGAGCGACCGGTTGTACTTTGAGCCGTTGACGCTCGAAGACGTATTGGGCGTGTATGAGCATGAGGCTTCTTCGGGCGCTGAGATCGGGATGATCGTGCAGTTCGGCGGACAGACTCCGCTGAACCTTTCGTTGCCGCTGAAGAAGGCCGGCGTACCGATCATTGGGACTTCGCCGGAGTCGATTGACCTGGCGGAGGACCGGAAGCGCTTTGGAAAATTGATTGAGGAGTTGAAGATTCCACAGCCGCAGGGCGCGATGGCGACCAGCGTGGAGGAGGCTGTGGCGGGCGGGAATCGCGTTGGGTATCCGGTGCTGGTGCGGCCTTCGTATGTGCTGGGCGGACGCGCGATGGTCATTGCCTATGACGACGCGGCGGTGGTGCAGTACATGTCGACCGCGATTGAGTACTCGCAGGAACGGCCGGTGCTGATCGATCACTTCCTTGAGGATGCAGTTGAGTGCGATGTGGATGCGCTGTGCGATGGCGATGATGTTCTGATCGCCGGGATCATGCAGCATATCGAAGAGGCGGGCATTCACTCGGGCGATTCGTCGTGCGTGCTGCCTGCGGTCGACCTGAGTGATGATGTGCTGGAGACGATTCGCGAGTACACGCGGAAGCTGGCTCTGGCGCTGAACGTGCGCGGCCTGGTGAATATTCAGTTCGCGATTCAGCGCGGCAAGGTATATGTGATCGAGGTGAATCCTCGCGCGTCGCGGACGGTGCCTTACGTCTCGAAGGCGACCGGAATTCCGCTGGCTAAGGTTGCTTCGCGCATCATGGTTGGGCGCAAGCTGAAGGAACTGCTGCCGGAGCAGGTTGCGAGCGGCAAGGATCTCGACACGGGTTCGCACTTCTATGTGAAGTCGCCGGTGTTTCCGTGGAGCAAGTTCCAGGGTGTCGACACGGTGCTGGGACCGGAGATGAAGTCGACCGGCGAGGTGATGGGTGTTGCCGACAACTTCGGCGAGGCCTTTGCTAAGGCGCAGATCGCTGCCGGACAGGTGCTTCCGTTGCAGGGAACCGTGTTTCTCAGCGTGAACGATCATGACAAGGAGCGCACGGTTGCGCTGGCGCGGCAGTTTGTGGAGATGGGCTTCCATCTCGTGGCGACGCATGGAACCGCAGTGGTGCTGGAGAAGGCCGGGCTGCAGCCGGAGCGCGTCCATAAGGTGAAGGAAGGCCGGCCGAACGTCGTTGACCTTATCAAGGGTGACCGGATTCAGCTGATCATCAACACGCCGCGTGGTCAGGATACCTTCTTCGATGAGAAGGCGATTCGCCGGGCAGCGGTGCTGGCGCGGATTCCGACGATCACGACGCTGGCTGCGGCGCAGGCTGCGGCAGAGGGAATCGCCGCGCTGCAAAGAGGCACGCTGAACGTGTTTGCGCTGCAGGCTTTGCACGCGGACCGGTTTGCCGGAGAGACGAAGGCTGTCGCGAAGGTCTAACCGAGAGACTCAGGGTTCGAGCGCGAACTTTGCGCCAACCGCATAGCCGATCATGGAGAGCGGAATCCAGGTTCCGACGAGTAGGCCATCGCCCGCCATCAATCCGCTGCCATGGCTGAAGGTGAAGAACGTGCGTGAGAGCTTCTCGACTGCGCCGCAGTTTTCGCATAAGCCGTTGCCTGTGGGGAGGTCGAGCACCCAGACGCAGGTGATGGAGAAGATGACGAGGCCGGAGATCCAGACATAGGCTGCGATATCGTTACGATGCCTGCGCGCGAGGATAAAGCCGCCGGCCATGGGAACCAGAAATGCGAGAACGGTGCCCAGCATCTTCGGCGAGGAAGAATCAGGGTCGGGATGGTTGAGAGAGATGACACCGACGACGAGGGCAAGAAGCAGGAAGGCAATCGCGGTGTGGGCAAGAAACCAGGTGGCCTCGCGACCGAGATCGGCGGGAGATTTGTCGTGCGAGATGTCTCTTTGGCTCACCGTGTCTCCTGAAAAGAGGTTATCGCAGAGTGAATTCGACGGTGACCGGTTTCGGTTACGTCTTTCGGGGAGTGTGCGTGTTGGTTAACACACTCGCTGTGGACTGCGCGCGGGTTGGCGCTGGTTAGAATAGAGGGATGCTGCTTGATGGTCTTCAACTTCCCCTGACAACGCCGTTTTATCCGGACGGGCGACTCAATCTTCTCAAGCTGGAACACAATGTGGCGCGTTACTCGAAGGCGCCGGTGTCCGGACTGGTGGCTTTGAGTGAATTTGGCGAACAGACGATGTTGTCGGATGACGAGACGCGCGAGGTTCTGCGGATTGTCGTAGGTGCGGCTGGGGCGGAAAAGGTCCTGGTGGCGGGGGTTTCTCGCGATAGCGTCGCGGGGACTCTGGATATCACTGAGAGTGCGGCGAAGTGTGGGTACGACGCCGTCCTGGTGAAGCGGCCTTCGGTGTTGCCGGGGGTTGGCCGCAGGGGGACAAAGGAGCTGGTGACTTATTTTCAGGCTGTCGCCGATCGCGCGGCGCTTCCGGTGGTTCTGTATGACTCAGGCTCGGAAGAGTTGCTGCCGGTCGAGGTGACGATTGAGCTTGCCGGGCATCCGCAGGTGATCGGTCTTGTCGAGTGTGCGGGTGGCCGCGAGCGGTTTGCCGCACTGAGCGCCGGGACGGCAGGGGTAAAACGGCGGGTGGAGGTTACGGCGGTGTTTGCCGCGGTTACGGGACGGATGCGGGTGCATGATGAGGACGCAGCGGGAGGGTTGATTGCTGCAGATAGTTTGACAGGCGGTGCAGGGGTGGCGGTTGCGCCGGTGAAGCCTGCTGTGAAGACACGAACGAAGCTTGCGGGGTTCCAGATTCTATCGGGGCGAACGACGGGAGTGCTGGAGGGTTTGCGTGCGGGCGCTGTGGGAGCGATGCCAGGGTTTGCGGCTTCGGCGCCTCAGGCCTGCTATGAGGTGCTGGCGGCTTGGAAGGATGGCGATGAGGGATTGGCGGAAGAGAAGCAGATCCGGCTGGACCATATCGTTCAGAGAGTGGAAGAGGAGCTGGGCGTGGCGGGGATCAAGTTTGGCTGCGATCTGAACGGATACTTCGGGGGCAACCCTCGTCTGCCGTTGCTGCCGCTGAAGGGCGACGAACGTGCGGAGATCGAGTCTCTGATGCAGGGATTGCGCAACTAAGGCGAGCGGCGGTTAGTTCGACTTCGGAGTTACCGTGACACCCATGCCGCTGAGTTTGCTGCGTGCCTGCATGGCCTCCGGCGAGTTGGGATAGCGCTGGATCAGGCTGCGAAACTCCCGGACGCCTGCATCTTTCTGGTTCTCCGCGACCAGCGCCATTCCTTTGTGAAGGTGGGAGACGGGAACCTTATTGCTGTCGGGATACTGGTCGATAACGCTGTCGTAGGCCTTGATGGCGGCGGCGTATTTTCCTCCGCGATAGGCGATTTCGGCCTGGTAATAGTAGGCGTTTCCTGAGAGCGGATTGTCGGGATAATTCTTGACGACATCGCCGAACTCGGAGGCGGCCAGGGAGTATTTCGCGGCCATGTAATCGCCGAGGGCGGTTTTATAGAGCTCGTCCGCGGGTGGCGCGCCTGTGCTGACAGGTGCAGGTGCGAGGGGAACGTCGGCGGCCGAGGGTTTGCCTTTGCGCCCAGTGGGAGCCGGTGGCGGCGGGGTATTGTCCGGAACGGTGGCAGGCGTGGATGGCAGCGCGGAGCCGCCTGCCGGCGCGTTCTGCATATTTGCGTTCATGGACTGCTGCTGGCTCTGGACGTCCTGCACGAGCTTCTGGAGCGAGCCGATGCGGGCTTTGATCTCGTCGACGGAGTCGTTGAGGGACTGAATCTGACCGGAGATCTGGTCGGCTTTGCCGGACTGGGCCTCCTGCTGCGCCTGCATCTGTTTCTGCAAGGTTTCGACGACTGTGCTCATCTTGTTGATGGAGTCGGCGCTCTGCTGGATGAGGTCCTTCATGACGCCCATGCGCTCGTCGTTGGATTGCTGGAGACGCGCAACGGCGTCCTGGAGCTGCTGGATCTGCGTCTGCAGTTGCACCATGTCCTTGTTGACGGCGAAGGCGGGAGAGGTGCAGCAGAGAGCGGCGGTGAGGATAGCGGATGCGATCAACCGGCGGGCACGGGGTTGGTTTGGGTGAGATTTTGGCTGGTGGGAGTTCATGGGAGCAGCACGCCTGACTTTCTGTCTTCCAGCTCAGCCCTCGCTTTGTGGATTGGCTGAGGGCCGAGCTGGAGTAAGACGGTGAGAATTAGCGATCGAGAGAGAACTGGGCGCGGCGGTTTTGCTGCCAGCAGCTCTCGTCTTGTTCGGTGCAGAACTGCTTCTCTTTGCCGTAGCTGATGACGCGGAGGCGATTGGAGGCTACACCTGCCGAGACGAGCGCGTTGCGGGCGGCGTTGGCGCGGTTTTCGCCGAGAGCGAGGTTGTACTCGGCCGATCCGCGATCATCGCAGTAGCCGCCGATGACGACCTTGATGGAAGGATGAGCGGTGAGGTATTCGGCTGCCTTGGCGGTGGAGGAAGCAGCGTCGGGCCGCAGGTCGAAGCTGTCGTAGTCGAAGAAGATATCCTGCACGTTCTGATGGAAGGCAGCTTCACTGCCCATATCGGCAGCGGCCGCCGGGGCTGGCGCAACGGGTGCTACGGGAACGCGTACCGTGACGCGAACGTTGGCCTCCGTGGTGCCGCCGTCGCCCTTGGCGGTCAGGTGGAAGTTGGTGGAGCTGGCGGGCGAGACGGTCTGGGTGCCGTTGAGGTTGACCTCGCCGATGCCGTCGATGGTGACGTTGGTGGCGTTCTGGCTGCGCCAGTTGAGCACGATGGACTGGCCCTGATCAATCGCGAGTGGGTCAGCCGTGATGCTGGCGGTAGGAGCGGGAGCGGGAGGAGGAGCGACGGGGCCGAGAGTGCTCGGATTAACACCGCTGGCTTGCTTATGGCAGCCGGTGACTGCGCCGAGTACTGCGAGGGTTGTGGCCAGTGCCATTGTTCTAATGATCCGGTTCTGCATCGCGCTCATTCGTTATCTCCTGCAACTCTTTTAGTATGTCAAAAAATCAAACCCATCTACGAAATTGTTCTCGCAGAGAAAGCCTACTTCCAACTCCAGTTGGGCATGTCGGCTCCGGGGCCGGTCAGCGCACGTTTCTGCGTGCCGTCGGCGAGCATCGTCATGATTCGCATGTGGCCGGCCTTGCCGTCGGGTGTGTTGGCGTAGACGATGTGGCGTCCGTCGGGTGACCAGGAGGGGAAGTCGCAGCGGCCGCCATCATGCGTGAGCTGAATCCAGCGCTTCGTGGCGATCTCCATGATGTAGATGTCCTGTCCACCGGGAGCGCCGGGGCCGTACTTGCGGTCCCACGCGAAGGCGAGAAATTGGCCATTGGGCGACCACGAGACGGATGTGGCGTAGCCGCCATCGGTCATCCGCTGTACGGCTGAGCCATCAGTGTCCATGATGTAGAGCTGGGGCAGGCCGGTGCGCCCGCTGATCCAGGCGATCTGCGAGCCGGTGCGCGGGTTGAAGGTCGGCGAGACATCGGGGCCGCGGAAGCTGGTGATGCGACGGGCCAGTGAGCCATTGGCGTCGGAGATCCATATCTCCGGGTCGCCGGAGCGCGAGGAAGAGTAGGCAATGTCCTTCCCGTTCGGAGCCCATGCCGGAGTGATGTTGGTCCCACCCGCGCCCATAAAGTTCACCATGCGGCCAAGGAGAAGCGAGTACATGCGGATCTGAAAGCCATCCTTGCCAAGCGCGGAGAAGGCGAGACGGCTGTTGTCCGGTGCGATGCGCGGCGACAGCGAGATGGTGCCGAGATTCGTGATGGCGTGCTGATTCGCGCCGTCATAGTCCATCTCCCATATCTCTTTGTTGCCGCCGCCAATCTTCACGTAGAAGATCTTCGATTCGGCGATGCCCTGGCTGCCGCCGCTGAGCCGGAAGATAATCTCGTCGGCGAAGCGATGGGCGATCTGGCGGGCGGAGTCTTCGCTGGCGTCCTCGTTGTACTGCTTGGCGAGCACCTGCGGGTACTGGAGGTTCTTCGCGTCGAAGAGAAACCCGTTGCACAGAATCTTTCCGCCCTGCACGCCGAAGTTCCCGAAGGCCACCATAGCGGCGGACGTGGGTGCGACCGACCATTGCTGGACGTTCATCTCTGCGGGCATTCCGGGGACAGTCTGCGGCAGAAGACTCTTCGAGACGATGTCGAAGATGCCGGCATTGGCAAGGTCGGAGTAGAGGGTTGCATCGAAGATACCCTTTAGCGCGCCGGTCTGCGGGTCCGAGGAGGACGGCTTAAAGTCTGCGGCGGCGATTCGAATGTTCGTAACGCCTGTGGAGGTCTCGGTGTGGAAGCCTTCCTGCGCTCTGAGGGTCAACGTGCAGGCGAACAGAAGGATCAGGGCTAGGAGGCAGGAACGATGGGCACTTCGCGTCGAGGGCGTGCGTTGCGGACTAAGCATTCTATATCCAATGTTAGACGCAAAAAAGACGCACCGGGTGACCTGAGAAAAATCCATAAGGTAATCAAACGAGTACTACTGCTGCAAATTATTGCGGATGGTAGTGGAAGGCGAACTCGACTGTAACTTTGCCTCCGGAAGGCACTGGGCCAAAGCCATCGACGCGCTGCACGGCCCGCAGAGCCGACATATCGAGCGACGGGGAGCCGCTGCGTGTCTCGACGCGGGCATTCGCCGGTGTGCCATCGGGTTCAATATCAAAGAGAATTGTGGCGCTTTTATCCATCGAAGCGATTGGATCGGCCTCTGCCTTGAGCCAGTTCTGGGAGACCTTGTTGTTGACGATGTTGACGTAGTACGCGTACCGCTCGCCGAAGCTGCGGTCCTGCACCGAAACGCTCGCGGTGCCGTTTTTTAGCTGCATTGTGGATTGCGCGATACGTATGCCGGCTGTCTCGCCAGTGACCGCTTTTGTGGGTGGAGGCGTGATCGGCTGGACGTGCTTGGGCGGAGCAGGTGTCGGCTTTTCGGCGACTTTGGGGGGCTTGGCTTTGTCGGGGATGGCGACGGATTCAGGGGTGGACGCGGCCTCGGTCTTCTCTTTTTCTATGATGGGAGCGGGGCTCGGGGCTTCTGAGGTCAGAACTCCGGTGTCCAGCGTGCGCTGTGTCGGCGGCAGAGGGATGGATGCGACCATGGTGGCCTGGATGGCTCCGGCGGCCGAGGCGTTTTCTCCCCAGCTGCTGCCGCGATGGTGAAAGAAAAATCCCCAGCCGACGAGCAGGGCAGCGACGAGTCCGTGCAGCAACAGCGAGCCCGCGAAGTTGACGCCGAGCCGGTCGCTATCCGGGGCTTCGTGACGTGCATATTGGAGCTGAGCGGCTATGGCACCCTCCTACTTCTCGAGCGGCTGGGTGACGATGCTGATATTGGTGATGCCTGCCTGCTTGACCGCATCCATGACCGAGGCGAACGCGCCAAACGGCACACGCTCATCGGCGCGCAGGTAGATGATGCGCTTGGCGTCGAGCTTGCCGGTAGTCTTCAGCAGGCCGGGAAGCGCGTGCACGTTGACAGGTTTGTCCTGAAGAAAGACATTCTGGTCGCGGTCGATGGTGACGACCATCCGTTCTTCGGTGAGCTGGTTGACCGTGTGTGTCTTGGGAATTGCAACCTCGACGCCTGACTGCAGGACCGGCGCGGTGAGCATGAAGATAAGCAGCAGCACAAGCACGACGTCGACCAGTGGGGTGACGTTGATCTCGGCCAGCGAGGTCTGCGTGTGTCCTTTGGCGGAGAAGGCCATGGTTAGAATGTCCTCCTGCGCGCCTCTTCGGGTTGCGGCTGAGATGTCGGCGGAGCCATCATTGCGGCATTTTCGATAGCGTTCAGCAACTCGCGGCCGAAGTCGTCCATGCGTGCGGCGAACTCGCGAAGGCGCGCGGTGAGCTGGTTGTAGCCGATGACAGCGGGGATGGCGACCACGAGTCCGGCGGCGGTGGTGATGAGGGCCTCCGAGATGCCCGGAGCAACCGCGCGAAGCGTCGCCGCACCTGCCGTGCCCAGACCGTGGAAGGCGTCGATGATGCCCATGACGGTACCGAAGAGTCCGACAAAGACCGCGATGTTTCCGATGGTTGCGAGCCACGTCATGCGGCTCTCCATCGCTGTCAGGGTCTCGCTCGATGCAGTTTGCGCGGCCCGTTCGAGCGCGATGGGATTGCGTGGCATGCCTCGTCCGCCGTTCTGCCGCTGGTACTCGTCGTGGATCTCCGTGAAGACGGCGACCAGGGGGCTGGGCTTGAACTGATCCGCAACCGCCGCGATCTCGCTGAGCCGCGTCGATTTACGAAAGGCGCGGAGAAAGCGCTGGCTCTGCGTCTGCGCTTTGCCGAAGAGAGACCATTTGGAGATCATGATGGTCCAGGAGAAGAGACTCGCCAGAAGGAGAAGGATGAGCACAGCGAAGGCGACCGGACCGCTGTTGTGGACCATCTCCAGGAGAGCGCTGCCATTGGCTGCCGCGGGCGCTGTAGCTGTGGGATCATCCTGAAGAATAAACAGTACGAGAAGCCAGACCATAGTTGTTGTCCACCAGTGTTTAGTGTAAATCGGGATTGCGGGAAATTCGGGCGGCGCATCTGCCGTGGTGCGGGCTTTCTCCGTGCACAGGATGGTTCACAACGCGATTTCAGTGAGTTTGCTATCCTCGCGATACATCGCTGGACGAGGGACCTATGCTGCTGGAGTTGCGCGCGGAAAACTATGCTGTGATCGACCGTGCGGTCGCTACGTTTGGACTTGGCCTGAATCTGTTAACAGGTGAGACCGGGGCGGGGAAGTCGATCCTGATTGATGCGCTGGCGCTTCTGCTTGGCGGCAAGGCTTCGCCGGATGTGGTGCGGCATGGAGAAGAGAAGGCTGTCGTCAGTTGTGTCTTCGAGCTGACGCCTGGTGCGGAGGCGATTCTCGAAGCCAATGGAATCGATTCGGAGTCCGACCATATTTTGCTGCGGCGCGAGATTGTAGCGAATGGGAAGGGCCGTGTCTTCATCAATAATCAGCCTGCAACGGTAGGGGTTTTACGGCAGCTTGCGCCGAGCTTGCGCTGGTGCATTCACAGGGCGAGACGCTGAACTCCTTCGATCAGGCACAGCAGAGGAGCTTGCTGGATCGCTTTGGTGCGATCAATACAGACGCTGTTGCGGAGGCCTTTGCGGCATGGCGCGCCACTACGGACAAGATGAATGAGCTGCAGTCTGCCGAGCAGGATAGGTTGCGCATGGCGGACCTGTGGCGTTTTCAGAGCAAGGAGATTGAGCAGGCCGCGCTGACGACTGAGGATGAAGATGTTCAGCTTGAGGCAGAGAAGCGTGTGCTGGCGAATGCCGAGAAGCTTTACACCGCCGCGATGAGCGCGCATGAGCTGCTGTATGAATCGGAGGGTTCAGCGGAGGGCGCGCTGGGCGCTGCGTTGAAGCATCTCGACGAGTTGGCGCGGTACGATGCGCGGTTTCAGGAGCCGGCACAGCAGTTGCTGCGGCAAAGGCGATTGTTGAAGATGTCGACGCCGAGGTGCGCGACTTCGCCGACAACATCAACGCAGCGCCGGGACGGCTCGAAGAGATTGAAGACCGATTGGCCGTGCTTGACCGGCTGAAGCGGAAGTATGGGCAGACGCTTACGGAGGTTATCGCCTTCGGAGCCGAGGCCGCGCAGCGATTGTCTGAAGTAGAGAACCGCGACGCACTGCTGCTGGAGCTTAAAGCGAAGCAGGAGCAAGATGCCGCGGTCTACCAGAAAGCGGCTGCACAACTTACTGCTTCACGCAGCGAAGCCGCTAAGCGTCTGGAGAAGTTGGCCGAGGCGCAGATTAACGATCTCGCCATGAACACGCGTTTTCATGTTCAGGTGACTGCCGAGAAATCCACCGAAAAATGGACCGCTCACGGCTGGGACCAGGTTGAGTGCCTCATCGCTACCAATGCAGGCGAGCCGCTGAAGCCTCTGCACGAGATCGCATCGGGTGGCGAGATGTCCCGCGTCATGCTGGCCCTGAAGGTCACAGTAGAAGAGGCTGCATCGGGACCTTCGGGACGCAAGAAGAAGACCGTTCTGCCACGCACCCTTGTCTTTGACGAGATTGACATCGGCATCGGCGGACGTGCTGCCGAAGCGGTTGGAAAGAAGCTGAAGACTCTGGCGAAGGGCCAGCAGGTGCTGTGCATTACCCACCTGCCCCAGATTGCGGCCTTCGGCGACCAGCACTTTCTCATTGAAAAGACGGAAAAGCGCGGGCGCACCCAGACCGAGGTTCGCCGCATGGACGACTCCGAACGCACCCAGGAGATCGCCCGCATGCTAAGCGGCGCCAAGCTGACGGAGACCAGTTTGAAACATGCGGCGCATCTGCTCGAAACCAGCAGATAATCGCGGTCGGCAGCATCTTCCCAGAGCCGCGCCGCATCCGACCACACAACAGGAGTTCTGAAGGAGGGTTTATGGCGGGCGACGCAAAGAAGTGCGCGATGGATGGGTGTCTCTGTATGGCCCCGGCGGGGCAGAAGTACTGTTCGACCTACTGCGAAGCGGCGAAGGGCTCCATCAAGCTGCAATGCGACTGTGGGCACTCTGCCTGCGCCGCTCAAAAAACTCTAGCAAACGTGCAGATTTGCAGGATGCGCGCAGGCCGAAAACGACTCCGGTTTTCCGGCCTGAAGCTATCTTTATCTTCTGCAAAACCGCACCTAATTTGGTTCAAAAACGAGTGCCTTCCCCCGGGGTACGCGGTATACTGGAAGACGTGACCACATCCACCCTTGAGCACGTAGCCGACGTCCAATCCGGCAACCAAACGAAAACCAAGCGGGTACTTCTCCTCAAGCCTCGCGGCTTCTGCGCCGGAGTCGTTCGCGCCATCGATATCGTCCAGATCGCGCTCGACACCTTTGGCGCGCCCATCTATGTCCGCAAGGAGATCGTCCATAACAGCTATGTTGTGAATGACCTGGCGAAAAAGGGCGCCATCTTCGTCAACGAGCTGGACGAAGTCCCTGAAGGCGCGCGGGTTATCTACTCTGCACACGGTGTTTCGCCCGCGGTTCGCAACCGGGCCAAAGAGCGTGGTCTCAAGGTGATCGACGCGACCTGCCCGCTCGTGACCAAGGTCCACGTCGAAGCGATCAAGTTTGCCAAGCAGGGCTATTCGCTCGTGCTGGTTGGTCATCGCGACCACGAAGAGGTGGAGGGAACGCAGGGCGAAGCTCCTGATGTGACCCAGGTCGTCTCGACCGTCGAGGAAGTGGCTGCGCTCGTGGTTCCCGACCCGAACAAGGTCGCGTACCTCACGCAGACGACGCTCTCGCTCGATGAGGCGCGTTACATGATTGAGGCGCTCAAAAAGAAGTTTCCCAACATCGTCGGCCCGCACGCGCAGGACATCTGCTATGCCACGGAGAACCGTCAAACAGCAGTGAAGAACGTGGCTCACGGTGCGGACCTGGTGCTGGTGGTTGGTTCGCGCAACAGTTCGAACTCCAACCGGCTGGTCGAAGTCTCGAAGAACCTCGACACTAACTCGTACCTGATCGATCGCGCCGAGGCGATTCAGCCGGAGTGGCTCACAGGAGTCGATACGGTTGCCGTAACTGCCGGCGCCTCGGCACCTGAGGTTCTGGTGAAGGACGTCGTCGAGTATCTGCAGACCATGGGTTATGGATCTGTCGATGAGGTGGAGGTCATGCCTGAGAACGTGCGCTTCGGCCTTCCGCCAGAGATCGTCCAGGCCATCGCGTCGGCTCCGGCAGCCGCCGCCAAGTAGTTTTGTAGACAGAGAGTTTGGGTTTCATGGGGACATTTTCAAGCAATCCGCAGGCTGCAAAACAACCGGCGCAACCGCGCTTCGGTCGGATTGATCTTGGTCTCGAGTCCATTCGCGAGGGCATCGCCCGCGCCAGCGACTGGCTCCTGGGCCAGCAGCACGAGGACGGCTACTGGTGCGGTGAGCTCGAGGCCGACAGCATGCTCGAGTCCGACTACATCTTCATGCACACGCTGCTCGGCACCGGCGACCCCGGAAAGATGGAGCGTGCTGTCAACGAGATTCTCCGCCATCAGAATGAAGATGGCGGTTGGAGCCTACATCCCGGTGGCCCGTCGAACATCAGCTATGGCGTGAAGGCCTATCTTGCATTGAAGCTTATGGGCTGGTCGAAGGATCATCCGTCATGGTGAAGGCGCGCGAGGTGGGTGCTGGCCAACGGTGGCGTAGTGGAGTGCAACACCTTCACCAAGATCTACCTCTGTGCGCTGGGCCAGTACGACTATGACGCCGTTCCGGCCATCCCGCCCGAGATTGTTCTCTTTCCCAACTGGTTCTACTTCAACGAGATCTCTTCATGGTCGCGCGGCATTCTTGTTCCGCTGTCGATCATCTACGCGAAGAAGCCGTTCAAAAGCTCGCGCCGGAGCAGGGAATCGACGAGCTCTTCGTGGGCGGCCGCCAGAACTCGAACCTTCATCTTCGCTGGGATAAAAAGCGCCCTGTCAGCTGGCGCAACTTCTTCCTCATCACCGACCGCATGGTCCACTGGTTCGAGCGCGTGCACATCCGCCCGCTGCGCAAGATGGCAATCAAGCGCGCGAAGGAGTGGATGCTCGAGCGTTTCGAGAAATCCGACGGCCTGGGCGCAATCTATCCGGCCATGTTGAACTCGATCGTCGCTCTGCGCTGCCTTGATTACTCGCTCGACGATCCGCAGATGATTCGCGCGATGGATGAGTTCGAGAAGCTCGGCATCGACTGCCCCGAAGGTACGCCGGACTATCCCGTCCCAACCTTCCGGATGCAGCCCTGCTTCCCGCCGTATGGGACACTGCACAGGCAATGTATGCGCTCGGCGAGGCCGGGATTCGGCGCGACGATCCAAGAATGCTGAAGGCCGCCGACTGGATTCTCTCCAAGGAAGTCCGTCAAAAAGGCGACTGGGCGAGAAGGTCAAGAACGTCGAACCGGGCGGCTGGTACTTCGAGTTTAACAACGAGTTTTATCCGGATGTGGATGATACGGGACAGTTCTGCTTGCGCTGAACTTCGTGGATAACCCACGCGAACGCTACCAGTACGAGGTCTGCCAGCGTGCCCTGAACTGGATCTGGGCAATGCAGTGCAGAAAACGGCGGCTGGGCTGCGTTCGACAAGGACAACACCAAGAGCATCTTCCAGTACATCCCATTCGCCGACCACAACGCGATGCTCGATCCGCCGACGGTCGACATTACAGGCCGCATGCTCGAGATGCTTGGGCAGTATGGCTTTACCCGCAAAGACCCGCGTGTCGAGAAGGCCATTCAGTTCATCCTGAAAGAGCAGGAGTCAGACGGAAGCTGGTTTGGCGCTGGGGAGTGAACTACCTCTACGGCACCTTCCTGGTCCTTCGCGGCCTCGAAGCGATGGGCTTCTGGAACCACGAACCCGCAGTCCAGCAGGCTGCCGAGTGGATACGTATGGTGCAGAACTCCGATGGCGGCTGGGGCGAGACCTGCGGCACCTACGACGACCCGAACCAGCGCGGCATCGGGCCAAGCACGCCTTCCCAAACCGCCTGGGCGGTCCTCGGGCTGCTCGCCGCGGGCGACACTCGTTCCGACTCCGTAGCCAAAGGGGTTCGCTGGCTCATCGAGCGCCAGCACAAAGATGGAAGCTGGGACGAACTTGTGCCGGGTCGCAACGGCGAAAGTTATTACACCGGAACAGGCTTCCCGCGCGTCTTTTATCTTGGGTACCACCTGTATAAGCAGTACTTCCCGCTCCTCGCGCTGACGACCTACGAGCGGGCCATGCAGAGCCCGGCAGAGTAAGCCGGAGCATCACAAATTTTTAATGGAGGAGACACCGGATGCAGTCCCAGTCTCGCAAGCCTGGACGGTTGCAACGTACGTTTTGAAGGCAGAAGCTCAGGGGTCGCAAGCGGTATCCGCTGGTGCTGATGCTCGAGCCGCTCTTTCGCTGCAACCTGGCCTGCGCCGGATGCGGCAAGATTCAATATCCTGCGCACATCCTTAAGGCTGAGCTTTCGCCCGAGGAGTGCTTCCGCGCAGTCGAAGAGTGCGGCGCTCCGATGGTCTCGATCCCCGGCGGCGAGCCTCTGTTGCACCCGAAGATGCGGAGATCGTCGCCGGCCTCGTCGCGCGCAAGAAGTACGTCTACATGTGCACCAACGCTCTTCTGCTCAAAGAGAAGCTGCACCTCTTTACGCCGAGCAAGTATCTCTCGTTCTCCGTTCACGTCGACGGCCAGCGCGAGCATCACGACTTCTCCGTCTGCCGTGAGGGCGGCTACGATATCGCGCTGGAAGGCATTCGCGCCGCAGTTGCTGCTGGCTTCCGCGTTACAACCAACACGACGCTCTTCGACGGCGCCGACCCCAACAGTGTGCGTGCGCACTTCGATGAGATGATGGCCGCCGGAGTTGAGAGCATGATGGTCTCGCCCGGCTATACCTACGACAAGGCCCCCCGACCAGAATCACTTCCTCGGCAAGGCAAAGTCGCGTCGCCTCTTCCGCGCTATCCTCTCCAACCGCAAGAAGGAGTGGGAGTTCAACACCCATCCGCTCTTCTCCGAGTTCCTCATGGGCAAGCAGAACTTCGAGTGCACGCCGTGGGGCATGCCGACGTTCTCCATCTTCGGCTGGCAGAAGCCCTGCTATCTCCTGCAGGACGGCTATGCCGACACCTTCGAAGAGCTGATGACCACCACCCAATGGGACAACTACGGCGCAAAGAGCGGCAATCCCCAGTGCGCGAATTGCATGGTCCACTCCGGGCACGAGGCCAGTGCAGTTGACTACAACTTCGGCTCGTTGAAGGGCTTTCTTGTAACCGCGAAAAGGTACATGTTCCCCTCGCTCTATCCCGATGAAGGCGCACAGCCTGCTGAACGAGTGGCGGCCGGAGCACGCCAGCCCACTGGTTCAGATTCAAGCCCCTGCAAACACCGTTGGCAACGAGCTGCAGTCGGTCTCGGGAGACTAATTACATGGCGACAGAGCAGCAGGAACACCTCAAGATCGAACAACTGCGGAAGCACAGCGCCGACGAGCTGGAGCACATCGAAGGCGAGAGAAAGAAAATCTCGAGGGCTGGATTCCGTCTCTGGCCAGTGACGCCGAGATCCGCGAAGCCCTCGAGAAGGCCTTCGACTATCGCGGTGACGTGACCATCACGCGCAAAGACGGCCCCCAGGTCGTGGGCTACCTCTTCGACCGTCGCACCGGATCATCCCTCGCCGACTCCTTCGTTCGCATCATCCCGTCGAACGGCTCCCCGAAGATCAACGTGGCCTACTCGGACATCGCTGCGCTCGCCTTCTCCGGTCGCGACACCGCCGCAGGCAAGAGCTTCGAGGCGTGGGTGAAGAAGTACTGGGAAAAGAAGGCTGCCGGCGAGAAGAACATCCAGATCGAACCGGAGAAGCTCGACTAGGAAAGAACAGCGAGTGCGCGTATTTATCACGGAGCGACGGGCTTCGTGGGCAGTCATGTGGCCCGGCAATATGCAGCGGAGGGCGCAAGCCTCCGATTGCTGACCCGCCAGACCAGCCGCATGGATGCCCTGGAAGGTATTGACGCCGAGATTGTCAAAGGTGACCTGCTCCAACCGGAAAATCTTCGTTCCGCGCTCACTGGATGCGATGCCCTCGTCCACGTCGCCGCGGACTATCGCCTCTGGGTGCGCGATCCTCAACAGATGTACGCTGCCAATGTCGACGGCACGCGCGAACTCCTCAAACTTGCCCGCGAGACCGGTGTCCAGCGCGTCGTCTACACGTCAAGCGTCGCTACGATGGGCTTCAAGGCCGACGGAACCATCGTGAATGAGGACACTCCTGTCACTCTCGCCGACATGATCGGCCACTACAAACGATCGAAGTTCCTCGGCGAGCAGGAGGCCATCCGGGCGGCTCGCGCAGGCCAGCACGTCATGATCCTCAACCCCACCACGCCCATCGGCCCCTGATGACGCCAAGCCTACACCCACAGGCCGCATCATCGTCGACTTCCTCAACAAAAAATTCCCTGCCTACGTCGACACCGGGCTCAACCTCGTCGACGTCTCTGAGGTTGCCCGCATGCACGTCGTCGCGCTCGACCGCGGCACGCCCGGGGAACGCTACATCCTCGGCGGCGAAAACCTCACGCTGAAACAGATTCTCGACCGCATGTCTGCCATCACCGGCTGCCATCGCCGACCATGAAGGTTCCCCATAGTGTCGCCATGGCCTTCGCGTTCTTCGACGAGACCATCACCGGCAAGCTGCGCGGCAAAGAACCGCGTGCCACCGTCGAAGCTGTCCGCATGGGAAAGAAAATGATGTTCGCCTCCTCAGCAAAGGCAGAACGCGATCTTGGCTTCAAAGTGCTTCCTGTCTACAACGCGTTGCGCTCCGCCATCGACTGGTTCATTGCGCACGGATACGCGCCGATGCCATGAGAATCGCGATCATCGCAGCGCTTCCGGGCGAGCTGAAGCCTCTCGTCAGAAACTGGCGGCGCGACCTGACAAACGTAAAGGGAGCAAAGCGATGGACCCGTCTCGAACGGTAACGATACGTGGATCGCCGTCTGCGCGGGAATGGGAGCCGAATCCGCACGTAGAGCCTTTTCGGTCGCAAGCGCAGACGGCCCACTGGATATGCTCATCTCTCTCGGCTGGGCAGGTGCTCTCCAACCAGAGGTTCTGCCTGGAACCGTCCACGTTCCGACAGCCGTGATCGATTCCCAGACCGGCGAGCGGTTCGGTGTAACCGAAGAGAAGAAGTTGAGGATCGTAACCACACCACGCGTCGCGGATGCTGCAGAAAAAAAAACGTCTCGCCGCTACCTATCCCGGCGCGGCGCTGGTCGATATGGAAGCCGCCACCGTAGCTCGCCTGGCTGCCATGCACGATATCCCCGTTCTCTGCGTCAAAGGAGTGTCCGATGCCGTGGGCGCCGATCTGCCCGATCTTAACCCCTTTATCGACACAAACGGGCAGATGCGAATGCCGAGCTTTCTGGCCCATATTGCTCTCCGGCCGCACTGTTGGCCCTCCTTGGTACAGCTTGGAAAGAACAGCGCCCGCGCGGCAGACGCCATGCGAGACTTAATCCAGAGATTGATGAAAGAGAAAAATGTCGAAGACCTCATTCGCACCGGAAGTATCTAAATCCGTCGAAAATGTTCCCGCAACGATGCGTGCCGCCGTCTACCGCGGTATCAACGACGTTCGCATCGAGACCGTTTCCGTCCCCGAGATCGGCCCCGGCGAAGTTCTGGTCAAAATCCACACCTGCGGAATCTGCGGTACCGACCTGAAAAAAATCCACACTGGCTCGCACTCTGCTCCGCGTATCTTGGACACGAGATGTCCGGCACCATCGTTCGCGTGGGCGAGGGCGTCGAAGGCTTCGCAGTCGGCGACCGCGTCATGGCCTACCACCACATCCCCTGCGGCCACTGCTACTACTGCCGCAAGCAGACCTTCGCGCAGTGCGAGACCTACAAGAAGGTTGGCTGCACCGCTGGCTTCACACCTTCCGGTGGAGGCTTCGCCGAGTACATCCGCGTCATGGACTGGATCGTGCGCGGCGGCCTCGTCAAGATTCCCGACAGTGTTCCCTTCGAACAAGCCGCCTTCATCGAGCCCGTCAACACCTGCTACAAAGCGGTTGAGATGCTTAACCTGCAACCAGACGAGACCGTCCTCGTCATCGGCCAGGGATCCATCGGCATTCTGCTCGCCGCGCTTGCCTGCTACAAAGCGGTTGAGATGCTTAACCTGCAACCAGACGAGACCGTCCTCGTCATCGGCCAGGGATCCATCGGCATTCTGCTCGCCGCGCTTGCCCAAAAAACCGGCGCAACGGTTCTGACGAGCGATCTCTATCCAGAACGTCATGCAGTCGCAGCGAAGTTCGGCCTCAACCATCCGCTCGATGCACGAAGCGACGTAGCAGGCCGCTGCAAAGGTCGCAAACCGAGACTCGTGGAGCCGACGTTGCGCTGCTCGCAGTAGGCGGCAATGCGCTGATTCAAAGCTGCCATGGAAGCCATCCGTCCCGGAGGCCGTGTCGTTCTCTTCGCCCAGACCCAGCACGGCGAAGCGCCCTTTGATCCTGCTGATGTCTGCATGGAGGAGAAGACCTTGATGGGCTCTTACAGCTCGTCAGTCGCCTACAATGAGGACGTCAATCGCCTCGTCTTCGAAGACTACCATCGCGGGCTCGATCTCACCCAACTCATCTCGCACCGCTTCTCACTCGAAGACGCCGTAGCCGCAATCGATCTCGCCTCAAACCCACAGGCGGACTCCATGAAGATCGTCATCCAGCCGTGATGCCTGGAGACTCGACCGCGGATCAAACGGACCCAAACGGATTCGGGCAACAAATAAAATAAAGACGAGCCAGGGCAACCCGAACTCGGCTCAATCTGTCCTTCGTCTTAATCCGTTTTTATCCACGCAATCCGCGGTCGAATCTTTAATCCCGGGCGCGCTTCTTCACCTCAACGTTGAGGCGCTTAATCTTCTGGTTCAGCGTCGACAGCGGAATTCTTGAAGTACTCCGCGGCCTCTGTCTGGTTCCAGTGGCAGCGTTCCAGCCGGTCGGAGATGATGCGCCGCTCGATCTCTTCCATAAGATCGAACAGGCTGGCGTTCGGTTGATGATCGAGCAGGCTCGCCGAATACGTGCTCCCCGTCAACTGCGATGGAAGCAGCTCCGCATTGATGATGCGTGAGGTCGACAGCACGACGCCGCGCTCCATCGCATTCTCCAGCTCGCGCACATTGCCGGCCAATCGTAGTCCATGATGATCCGCATCGCCTCAGGAGAGAGCGAGCGATGCTCCGTAGAGTTCTCTTCCGCGTAAAACTTCAGAAAATGCGCCGCAAGCAGAGGAATGTCTTCACGCCGCGAGCGCAGCGGCGGCAGCTCCAGCGAGATGACGTTTGAGCCGGTAGAAGAGATCTTCGCGGAACCGCCCATCACGCACTAGCATCCTGCAGGTTGACGTTCGTTGCGGCGATGATGCGCACGTCGACCTGAATCTCCTGGGTCCCACCGAGGTGCATAAAGCGGCGATCCTGCAGAACCCCGCAGAATCTTCGCCTGCATATCGATCCCCATCGTGCCGATCTCGTCGAGGAACAGCGTGCCGCCATTCGCGACTTCGAACAGGCCCTTCTTCGCCGAGACCGCCGACGTAAACGCACCCTTCACATGTCCAAAAAGCGTCGACTCCAGCAACTCCGAGGGCACCGCGCCCGTGTTCACCGGCACAAACGGCCGGTCGCGCCGCGGCGAATTCGCATGGATCGCCTTCGCGATCAGCTCCTTGCCCGTGCCGCTTTCTCCCTGAATCAGCACCGTCGAGCGGCTGGGAGCAACCTGCGCGACCAGATCGAATAGCCGAAGCATAGGCTCGCTCTTGCCGAACGATATTTTCAAAGTTGTAGCGCTGCTTCAGCGTCCGCTTGAGCTGGACAACCTCTTCTTCGGCACGATGGCGTCCGATAGCGGCGCGAATGTCGGCCAGCAGCTTCTCGTTGTCCCATGGCTTCTGGACGAAGTTCTCCGCGCCTGCACGAATCGCGTCGACCACGTTACCTACCGTACCGAACGCGGTGATCATGATGACCGGCAACCCTGGCTGTACTTCGAGAATGCGCGGCAGAAGCTCGATTCCCGTCTGCCCCGGCAAAGCAAGATCGAGCAGCAGCAGGTCGTACTCATTGCGCGCAAGCAGATCCAGGCCACAGCGCCATCTGCCGCAGGATCGACGGCAAATCCTTCCAGCGTCAGCAGTGTATCCAGCGATTCGCGAATTGCATGCTCGTCGTCGATGATGAGAATCGCGGCTCTCCTACGATGCGGGCAATTCGTTGAAGATTTTGAGATTCGAGGGTAAGCTCGGTCGCCTCAGGCATGGATCGCCTTTCTGTCATCGGATACTACGCTGCTCTTCGGCGTCTCCGGGGTAGTTGCAGGGCGCGCGCCGGAAGACGGAAACTCCAGCTGAAACGCTGTACCGACGCCGGGCTCGCTCTCCACATGAATCTTGCCCGCGTGCTCCTGCATGATCCCATAACTCACCGCAAGCCCAAGACCTGTGCCCTTTGTGCTGACCATCCTGAGGTTTGCTCTTGGTCGTGAAGAACGGATCGTAGATGCGGTGAAGATGTTCCTTTTCGATGCCGCCGCCGGAGTCCTGAATCCGCACAAACACAACGGCCCGATCCGTTGAACGTGGCATATCTTCAACGTCGCGTTTGCTGTGTCGAACATCGCATCCTTCGCGGTTCAACATCAGGTTCAGAATCACCTGCTGCAGCTTGCCCTGGTTGCCATGGATGCGCGCGAGATGCGGATCCAGATTCATCTCCACGCGAATCTGCGAAGTCTTGAACTGATGCTCCAGCAGAGTCACCGTATCGCTCAGCAGATCGTTCAGATTCACGCTTGCGAACTCCGTGCCGCTGGTTCGCGAGAAATTCAGCAGCCCATTCACAATCTCCCGACGCGCGGAAGGTCTGCTGCGTAATCTTTTCAAGCACCGCGGCGCCAGCCGTTCATCGTCGCGCATGTGTTTGGTCAGCATCTGTGTGTAGCTTGAGATCACAGCCAGCGGTGTATTCACCTCGTGCGCCACGCCGGCCGCCAGCAGGCCAATCGACGAGAGCTTCTCCGACTGCGTAAGCTGCGCCTCCAGCTGGATCCGGTGCGGTAATATCGTCCACCAGAACGATCCGCCCGACGGCAATAAAGTTCCGCGTCACCAGCGGCGCGATCGCGATATTCGCAATTCGCTCGCTGCGGTTCGGCAGAGCAAGGCGGAATTTATAAAGGCGTGTGCGTGCCATGTTTCCTCGCGCACACTGTTGAACCGCGCAACAAACTCAGGCGGCAACACGCGGCCGAGATCGGCTGGTGCAGAACCTCGATGCGCCCCTTGCCGGACAGCTCCTCCTCCATCTGCGTATTCCAGCTCTCGATCCGGTCGTCGAGATCGACAGCAAAGACGCCGATGTTGATCGACTCGACGATGTTTCTCGTGAAACTCCTTCAGGCTCTCGAACTCCGTAATCTTCTGCTCCAGCCGTCGGTAGAGCTGCGCATTCTGAATAGCGATGCCGATGTAGCCGGCCAGCGACTCCAGCAGCTCCATATCCTCGCTCGACAGGAAGTCGCCCGTCGTCCGTGCGGCCCAGGCCAATGACAGCAACTGTGCGCGTCCCGCCGCCATCGCGGTTAGCCACACGGCAGGGAAGGTAGTAGTTCAGATCAAGCCGTCCCGCGCTGCGGCGTTGTGCCTCCGGCAGGCGAAGAATGTGTTGCGGATTGTCGAGGAAGATGTGGTTGTTCGCGCCCGCCCGGTCGAAGTCGAGGAAGCGGACATCGAGTGCGCTCAACTCTCGCTGCGCTCAGATTCGTCAGTCCATGTGAAGGCGGCCAGATCGAAGTGGCGTGGGCCGAAGCCTTCGCTCTCCGAGGCAAGAAAGACAGCAACACGCGTTACCAGCAGCGTCTGCGGCAAACCGCTCCACAATCGAATCCAGCAGCGCCCGCAGATCGGTCTGCGCATTCAGGCCGCGGCCGAACTCCACCAGAGTCTCGCGATAGTCGAACCGTTTCTGGTCAAAGACCCTGTCCACCCCGCGCCTGGATCGCTCGCTTCAGCGGCTCGAAGATGATTCCCGCGACAATGACCGCCGCCATCAAACCCCAGACACCCAGGCTCTGGAGCCGCGTGTGAATCAACTCAGCCATCAACGCGATAACGCCGAAATAAAGGCCAACCAGCGACGCCGTCGCCAGCGTATAGGTCACGCCGCGCTTGAAGATCAGGTCCACATCCATCAGGCGGTAACGGACGATTGCCCAGCTGAATGTCAGCGGCAGAATCACCAGCGACAGCCCGGCGAGCTTGGTCAACTGACTCGGCAACCGACCAGTCCGCGAGGTAGGGAATAACATTCAGCACAAGCAGCGTCCCGCGGGTCAGCCACTTAAGTTGCTGCCGTTCCAGTGCCGACTCCGCATGACGGTAACGGTAGCGGAAGACGACAGCGGCGATGACGTAGTAAAGCGCCAGATAACCAAGCGAGATCTGGTCCAGCCGGTGCAGCAGCACCTCCGTCGCCGACCAGTATCGTATCGCCGTATATTGCAGCCCCAGCAGAAAGATTCCCGGCAGGTAAAGCAGTACATACAGGAACGTTCGCCGGAACCGGTCACGGTCCTCCGAGGCGAAGTTATCCGAGAAGCTGAGAGCGAAGTGCAGGAAGAGCGCCGGTTGCAGCGCCTGCGCCACCATATTGCCCCAGTCATAGATGCCCAGCTCTCCGGTCGAGCGGAAGCTGTACAGCACAAACGACGCCAGGCAGAAGACGTAAAAATGGATGGATTTGGGCGCGGTCCAGCGCCGGAACAGCACGTAGATTCCGATCGACAGGTAGACCAGCGCAATAAATCGCAGGCCCTGGTTGATCGAACGGTCTTTCTCCCCCAGGAACACCTGAATATCCAGCCGTGGAGCGCCGTTCAGATCCGTTCGACTGAGGAACCGGCCGCAGGATGGAATAGGTGGCATGACCCCAGATGCCCGTGCGGTACATCTCCCTGCCGAGCGATGCGACTCGAGGCGTTGGCTGGTCGTCAACACTGACCAGAATGTCGCCCGTTCGTATTCCCGCGCGATGCCCGGGTGAATCCACCGAACCCGTTCCGCGCGCAGACCGCCCTTTGCCTCAACCCACCAGATGCCGTCCGTCGGAACCCCTAAACCGCTCTCGTGGTCGAAGTTCATCGCTGCAAGCACGCATACCCCGATGGTTGCCAGTGCCAGCAGGACAGCCAGAACACGGGTTTGGGCAGCATTTTTCATCAAAAACTCGGTTTCAATCTAAGCACATCGATAGCCAAACAGATAAATACTGTGAATACAGTAAGTTGAAGTGTTGGAACTGGTTAATTATACAAAAAAACATAACCTATTCCGTAATTCACATATCGTGCTCGGTGATATCTTACGTATCTCTTTGACAGATTGTTCAGAGAAATACCACTGAAAAGGGCCATCGGTCATCGGATTTTTCTTCCCGTTTACATTTCGCTCAATCTTTTACAAAAATTCTGACACGATTTTCAATCGGAACGCACCGTAAGTTTTAACGTTCCTGTAATATGAGCGTTGGTGTATCGGACCCCAAGGATACTTTTCGCGTCCCATTCTCTCACTTTCGAGGCGGATTGCAGCAGTGACACAAGAAGATTCCACGATTGAAGAGGCCTCAGTTTTCGTCGACGGCGCACGTATCCACTACGAGCGGGCGGGTACTGGACAACCACTCCTGCTGCTCCACGGCCTGGTGGGGTCGGCGAAGAACTGGCGCCGGAACATAGGCTTTCTCGCCCAGGACTCAAGCGTCTTCGCCCTCGATCTCTTCAACATGGGCCAATCGGACCGTGTTCCCGGCCTCGATGCAGGTCTGTCGCAACCGCCGATAGAGTTGCTGCCACTATGGACGCGCTTGGACTTCCGCAGGCTGACATCGCCGCCCATTCCCATGGCGGAGCCGTAGCCATGATGCTCGCTGCACGTCACCCCCATCGCGTCCGTCGTCTCATCCTCTTTGCTCCGGCCAATCCCTACTGCAACCTGGGAGAGCAGCTCATCCGCTTCTATCAGACGCCCTTCGGCACATGGCTCGCCCGGCAGATTCCCTGGATGCCTCGCAGGTTCAAGGCCGTAGCCCTCGGCCGGATGTACGGCGACCGCTCCCGCGTCACCCTGGATGCGCTGGAGGGATACACCGAAGGCCTCACGATTCCCGGTACCGTCGACCACGTCCTTGGGATCGTCCGGCGCTGGTCCGCCGACATGAAGATCCTTCGCTCGGCCCTCTCCGGGCTGGTGGAGAAGCCGACCCTTCTGATCTGGGGCGACCGCGACCGTGCCGTCAGCCTCGACTCGGCCCGCGTGCTCCAGCACAAACTCCCGAATCCCGCCTGCTGGTTCTTCCCGGAGTCGGACATATCCCCTTCGAAGAGATGCCCGACATCTGTAACCAGGCCATGCGCGACTGGGTGATCGCTCAGTCGCTCTCCGAATCCCGGCTACCTGCGTCCATCCATCGAGCCCGTCCGGTGGACCGTGCTCGCCCCTCCGGAATAAGCGGCGCCCGCCTGAGCTAGCTCAACCCAAACTCACTTCGCAGCCACGAACGAATCTCTTCCTGCATCACCGCCAGCTTTGCGCCGGGTGAATCCGCCGTCCCCTGAAAAAAGTGGTCCGCCCCGGCGATCCATACCAGCCGCTTCGGCTCCGGCGCGCGGGCGCACACAGCCTCCACGGCCTCGCGCGGTCCGTACCGATCGTGATCGCCGCTGATAAACAGCTTCGGCGCGGTGCACTTCGGCAGAAACCCATACCTATAGTCTCTGCCCTCGGCATGTACCGGCAGACCAAGCCCCACCAGCCCCTTCACCCGGTCATCCCCGCAGCAGGCACGCATCCCACATTCGACCCAAACGAAAACCCCGCAACCAGCATGGGCAGATGAAAGCTGTTCTCCAGCCAACCCAGCGCGGCCCTCACATCCCCCTGTTCGCCGAGCCCGTCATCGTGTTTGCCCTCGCTCAACCCGACGCTGCGAAAATTAAACCGCAGCACCGGCAGCCCGAACGACGAGAACGCCTTCATCGCGTGGTACACCACCTTGTTATGCATCGTCCCGCCGCCCTGCGGATGCGGATGGCAAACCAGCGCGGCATACGGCGCATCCTCGCGCCCCGTATTCAGCAGCGCCTCCAGCCGTCCCGCGGGCCCGCGCAGATCCTCGATGGATCGTATCTGTGAAGAAAACGGTGAAGAAGGTAAAGAGAAGTCTGCGTCATCTCCTTCAGTTTATCGGCATCTCGATTCATTCGCCGTTCTAAACCAATCACGTATGCTGGAATCATGGCGATCGACCCGATTCAACTCACGAAACAGCTCGTCCATATCGAGTCCACCACCTACCACGAGGCCCCTGCCGGTTACTTCCTCCACGAATTCCTCACCACCCAACGCTACGCCGTAGAAAAGATGCCCGTGGCTCAGCCCGACCGCGCCACCACCCCAGGATCAGGCGACGGCGAGCGCTTCAACGTCTACGCCGCCATGCCCGGCGTCACCCCCGACGTCGTCCTCTCCACCCACATGGACACCGTCCCGCCCTACATTGCCTACGACGAAGACGACGAGTTCCTCTATGGCCGCGGCACCTGCGACGCCAAGGGCATCATCGCCGCCCAGATCGCCGCCGCCGAGCATCTTCGCGAAGCCGGCGTCAAAGTCGGCCTCCTTTCGTCGTCGGTGAAGAGCGCGACTCCGCCGGTGCCATCGAAGCCAACAAATCCCCCAAAGGCTCAAAGTTCCTCATCAACGGCGACCCACCGACAACCGCCTCGCCCTCGCCTCCAAGGGCGCTCTCCGCGTCGAGCTCCGCGCCAAAGGCCGCATGGCTCACTCCGCCTATCCCGAGCTAGGCGACTCCGCCATCAACAAGCTCGTCGAAGCCCTCCACGACATCCTCGCGCTGCCGCTGCCCATCGAACCCGAGATCGGCCCCCTCCACCCTGAACATCGGCCTCATCCACGGTGGCTATGCTCCCAACGTCATCTCCGACAAAGCCGAAGCCCACATCCTCATCCGCCTCGTAGGCCCGTCGGACGAAACCAAAAAAAACAATTCTCGCCGCCGTTGCCGACCGCGCCGACGTAGACTTCTCGCTCGACCTCCCCTTCGTCCGCATGCGCAAGATCGACGACCTCCCCACCATGATCGCCAACTTCACCACCGACATACCCGCGCTGACAAACTGGGGCGAGCCGCTCCTGCTCGGCCCCGGCTCCATCCATGTAGCCCACACACCGCACGAGCGCATCGCTAAAAAAGAACTCCTCGAAGCCGTCGACCTCTACGTCAAAGTAGCTACCAGCCTCGTCAAAAAAATCTAATCCGGAATCCGAATGCGGCCCCTTCGCAAGCTTCTTCTCGTCGTCCTCGCGCTGCTGGCGGTCACGTTCATCGCGGCTGCCCTCATCGTTCAATCCATCCCCGCAAACAACACCACCCAAACCCACTTCGACGCCATCATCGTCCTCGGCTATCCCGCCAACACCGACGGCACCCCGTCGCCCGAGCAGCGCGAGCGCACCCTCGAAGGTGTCCGCGAGTACAGAGCCGGCATTGCGCCCACGCTCATCTTCACAGGAGGCCCGGCCCACAACCAGTTCGTCGAAGCTCACGTCATGGCCACGCTAGCCCTCGCGCAAGGCGTCCCGTCCAGCGCCATCATCGAAGAGCCCCAGGCCCAGAACACCATCCAGAACATCTACTACAGCGACCGCATCCTGCAGGCCCACCACTGGACCAGCGCGGAGGTCGTCAGCTCAGCCAGCCATCTCCCACGCACCTCCCTCATCCTCGAGCACTATCCATCACTCAATTGGCGAACGCACCTGGCACCCTGGCCCGCCGAATACCCTTTCTGGGAGCGCGCTGCCCATTACGCTATAGAAGACGAGTACTGCCTCCGGTTGCGAATCTTTGGTTTCCCCAAGAGCCGCTTTCTCCCCGGCGAAACCGTCAACTGATCTACTCCGAACCACCCCAAACGGCAAAGTCCCTGCGTTATCCTCAGCTAACACCGCCGACTCATCCGGATTCGCCGGGTTATACCGCACATTCACCTTCGGCTCGCCCTTCGACTTCATCTCAGCCTCATGGTGCGTCATCGCCACGCTGCGCAGATACCCGCCGTAATACTCTCCATTCACCTTGAAGTGAAACCCGGCCTCAATCTGAAAAGGTGTGCCGGTGGCCGTCACTTCCTCATCCGCGTTCAGCACCTGCCAGTGGTTCACCTCAGCCTGTGCGGTCGGCACCGTGTTGCAATACTCAGCCTCTTCTCCCGTCTGCGGCGTCGCAGCCACCGGCGAATCCCCTCGACAAAAAAAATCCCGGCCATTTGGCTATCAATTCTAAACGGGCGCGTGTGTTAACAAACTAGCGTGGTCATTCAGACCCTGAGCCTGTGGGAAGGAGAAAAAAACCCCGCATTCTCCCAACGGGCCCCAAACCGACCTACGACACCCAAGCCGGCTGCCGCTTTCGTTACCGTAGAAAAATGTTGTAACTTTCGCTTGCCTCGCGCAAATCTCCTCTATACTCGGTGCTCCTCCCCGCGGGCCAAAAAAATCAACCTTGAAAGGATGGAAGCGATGAAATTCATGTCAACCTGGTCCCTGTCGCACGGTTCAGTGAAAACGGCTGCGCAGCAATTTCTTGATGGGGGAGGGCTTGAGGCGGAGGGCGTCACCCTCCTTGGCCGATGGCACAAAGCGGATTGCAGCGGCGGATTCTCGCTATACGAATCCAGCAGTGCCGCAGCCCTGCACTTGGGAGCCGCGAAGTGGGCCGATCTGCTGGAAATTACCGTCGTGCCCGTGATTGAGGATGCAGAAGCTGGTCCCAATCTCGTGGCTGTCTTCAAGAAATAGCCCTCTGCCTCGCACCTGTCTCTTCTTGCTGCGGGCTTCGCTGCCCGTGGCAAGAAGCGATAGCCGCAATCGTCGATGAACCCGTTCAGCTTCTCACTACGTGTATGCAACTTGTACGTGAGCTCTTTCTGTCCATGCTCCGGAACGTCCACGTTGAACTCCATTGTCCGCAAATCTCTGTATTTTTCTCGCACCCCATGCCGCCTACCCATCAGCCACGCCACACGAACCAACTCTAATTCCACCCACTTATCCTCAGAAGATCGACACTCCCAAACGCCATAGAATAGAGATATGGCGGCAGAGTTCACCCACTTACATCTCCACACCGATTACTCCCTTCTTGATGGCGCCTGTGACGTAGACAAACTTGCCGGACACCTCAAAAAAATCGGCAGTTCGCCGCCGCCATGACCGACCACGGCAACATCTACGGTGCGGTTCACTTCTTCGATGCCATGCACAAGAAGGGCCTCAAGCCCATCCTCGGCTGCGAGCTCTACATCTGCAAAAACGAGGACCACCGCGGCGCTCCCGAAGGCGACACTTACAATCACCTCCTTATCCTCGCCGAAAACGAAGCTGGCTATCGCAATCTCGTCCGCCTCACCAGCGAGGCCGCCCTTCACGGCTTCTACCGCAAGCCCCGCGTCAGCAAAAACTTCCTCGCCAAGCACTCCGAAGGCCTCATCGGCTTCTCCGGCTGCCTCGCCGGCGAAGTCAACCAGCACCTGATGGCAGGGAAGTACGAGGAAGCCAAGCGCACCGCCGGCTTCTACCAGGACCTCTTCGGCAAAAACAATTACTTCCTCGAAATTCAGGATCACAACCTCGCCCCCGACAAGGCCGTCTGCGAAGCGCTCTTCAAGATGGAGCGCGAGCTCGACATCCCGCTCATTGCCACCAACGACAGCCACTACGTCGCCGCCGACGACTCCCGCGCCCACGAAATCCTCCTCTGTGTCCAGACCGCCGGCAGCATGAACGACCCCAAGCGCTTCAAGTTCGACACGCAGGAGTTCTACATCAAGTCCGCCGAGGAGATGCTCCGCACCTTCTCGCAGACTCCCGAGGTCTGCACCCGCACCATGCAGTTCATTGACCGCTGCAACCTCAAGATGGCCAAGGTCGACAACCCATTCCCCGACTTCGCCGTACCCGAAGGCGAAACCCTCGACACCTACTTCGAGCGCATCTGCCGCGAAGGCCTCGAGATGCGCCTCAACACCGCAGTCGCGCACCTCCGCCAGCGCGGCATTCTCAAAAAGACCATCCCCGAATACCACGCCCGCCTCGACCTTGAGCTCGCCGTCATCAAGCAGATGAAGTTCCCCGGCTACTTCATGATCGTCTGGGACTTCATCAAATACGCGCGTGAACACGACATCCCTGTAGGCCCAGGCCGTGGCTCTGCCGCAGGCTCGCTCGTCGCCTACGTCATGCAGATCACCGACATCGATCCGCTGCAAAACGAGCTCCTCTTCGAGCGCTTCCTCAATCCCGAGCGCGTCTCCATGCCCGATATCGACATCGACTTCTGCATGAACCGTCGCGGCGAGGTCATCGACTACGTCACTCGCAAGTACGGCCGAGACCAGGTCGCCCAGATCATCACCTTCAACACCATGGCTGCGAAAGCGGCGATCAAAGACGTAGGCCGCGCGCTCGACATGCCCTACGGAGAAGTCGACCGCATCGCCAAGATGATCCCGACCACCATCGGCATCACCATCGAGCAGGCACTCGAAGACTCCCCGCACCTCGCCACCGCCTACGAAGACCCCAAGATCAAAGAGCTCATCGACGCCGCTCTCCGTCTCGAAGGCCTCGTCCGCGGAGCCGGAGTCCACGCCGCCGGTGTCGTCATCGCCCCCAAGCCCCTCACCGAGCTGGTCCCCGTCACCCGCGCCAAAAACGACGATATCGTCACCGCCTACGATATGAAGGCCGTCGAAAAGATGGGCCTCCTCAAGATGGACTTCCTGGGCCTGACGACCCTCACCATCATCGACGATGCGCTCAAGCTCATCAAAGCCACCGGCGTCGACCTCAACCTAGACACCATCCCCCTCGACGACCACGAGACCTACGAAAAAGTCTTTCACCGCGCCCTAACCAGCGGTGTCTTCCAGTTCGAATCCGGCGGCATGCGCGACGTTCTCCGCCGCTACAAGCCCACCACCGTCGAAGACCTCACCGCACTCAACGCCCTCTATCGCCCCGGCCCAATTCAAGGCGGCATGATCGACGACTTCATCGAGCGCAAGTGGGGCCGCCGCGCCGTCGAATACCTCTTCCCCGAACTAGAGCCCATCCTGCACGAGACCCTCGGCGTCATCGTCTATCAGGAGCAGGTCATGCAGATCAGCTCCGTCATCGGCGGCTACTCCCTCGGTGGCGCCGACTTGCTCCGCCGCGCCATGGGCAAAAAAGATCCCGCCGAGATGGCCAAGCAGCGCGACATCTTCATGGCCGGAGCAGCCGAGCGCAAGTTCCCCAAAGACAGAGCCGGCCAGCTCTTCGACCTCATGGAGCAGTTCGCCGGATACGGCTTCAACAAGTCCCACTCCGCCGCCTACGCACTCCTCGCTTACCACACCGCCTGGCTGAAAACCCACTATCCGGTCGAGTTCATGGCCGCGCTCCTCACCAGCGAAACCTCCAAGCCCGAAAGCGTAGTCAAGTACATCTCCGAGTGCCGCGAGATGAACATCCCCGTCGTCCCGCCTAACGTCCAGGTCTCCGACGCCAACTTCACTCCCATCAACGGAGCCATCGGCTTCGGCCTCGCCGCCATCAAAAACGTCGGCCACAACGCCATCGAATCCATCCACGACGCCCGCACCGAGCTCAAGGCAGCAGGGAAGCAAGGCTTCTCCAGCCTCTGGGAGTTCTGCGAAAAAGTCGACCTGCGCCTCCTCAACAAACGAGTCCTCGAGTCCCTCATCAAGGCCGGAGCCATGGACGCCTTCGGCCCCCGCGCCGCCCTCACCGCCGCCCTCGACAAAGCCATGGAGCGCGCCCAGAAGGCCCAGCGCGACGAAGCCGCTGGCCAGCATGGACTCTTCGGCATCTTCGACTCCGACGTCGCCTCCACCAATCACAACAAAGAAGACGCCCTCCCATCCGTAGCCGAGTGGGACGAGCACACCCGCCTGCAAAACGAAAAAGAAGTCCTTGGCTTCTTCGTCTCCGGTCACCCCATGGACAAGTACCGCGAAAAACTCCGCAATATGAAGGTCGTCGACACCGCTACCGCCATCGAGATGAAGCCCGAGCCGCAGGTCTTCCGCCGCCGCGGCGAAGAACCCCAAAACGAGATCCAGATCGCCGGAGTCATCACTGGCCTCAAAGTCGCAAAATCCAAGCGCTCCGGAGAGCTCTACGCCCAGGCAGTCCTCGAAGACACCGTAGGCAAAATCGAGCTCATCGCCTTCTCCACCAGCTACGAAAAACTCAAAGACAAGCTAAAGATCGACGTCCCTGTAGTCGTCCGAGGCGTCCTGCGCGGCGAAGAAGACTCCGCCCCCAAGCTCTCCCTCTCCAACATCCAGGCCCTCGAAGACGTAAAAATCAAGCTCCCCGACTCCCTCCGAATCAAGGTCCCGCTCCACAACCCCGACACCGCGCTCCTCGAAAAAATCCACTCCGTCCTCCTCAACGCCCCCGGCAAAGGCAAAGTCCTCCTCGACCTCGAAGAGCCCGGCGAGTTCTGCGCCGTCCTCGAACCCCACAACATCACCGTAGCCGCCGACCGTCTCTTCATCGACCACATCGAAGAGCTCGTAGGCCGAGGCAGTGTCCGCGTCCTCGAATAGTTTTTGTAATAGCCCAGCAGAGGAGCCAGTGAACCTTCGTCTCACATTAGCCCTCGCGCTCACCATCGGCCTCCACTTCCTCTCCGGTTGCCGCCTCCTCAAAGCCGACCCCCACATCGCCTTCTTCGGCGACTCCCTTATCGAAGCCTGGTGGTATCCCACCGCCAATCTCGGCCATCACGGCGACACCACCACCCGTCTCCTCGCCCGCTTTCCCGCCGCCATCCCGGGCCACGGCTACACCACCGTCGTCATCCTCGGTGGCTCAAACGACATCCAGCTCGACCTCGACCCCACCATCACCATCCACAACCTCGAGCTACTCGGCGTGTTCACCACCCAGCAACATGCCGAACCCATCCTCTGCAAAATCCCGCCCATCTTTCACTCCTGGGTTCCGGGCAACACCACCAACTACCAGCCTCAGGTCCTCGAGCTCAACCGCCGCATCGCCCAGCTCGCCGCCGAACATCACTGGCGGCTCGTCGATTTCTACACTCCGCTCGTCGGCCACCCAAACTACTCCACCGACGGCACCCACCTGAACCGCTCCGGCTACCTCGTCATGACGATGGCCGTCCGCCGCACACTATCACACAGATAAATCCTGTTCACCTCGGCGCCCAGATTCTGTGTCGTCATCCTGAATGACGATCGTACAAACCAGTTGGCCGGATGTAACTCGGTTCTCCTCCGGCGCGTCTTACACAGCAATGAGACTCTCCCACAAATCCCTCGCCTACGCGCTCCTCCGCATCGCCTTCGGCATCAATTTTGCCGGTCACGGTCTCATCCGTATTCACAACGGCGTAGCCATCTTCGCCCAGACCACCGCCGAGCATCTCGCCAAATCCCCACTCCCATCCAGCCTCACTTACGACTTCAGCTACGTCATCCCTTTCATCGAAGCCATCCTCGGCCTCACCCTCATCCTTGGCATCTTCACTCGCGCCGTACTCACCATCGGAGCCGTCTTCATGATGCTCCTCACCATCGGAGTCACTGCCAACCAGCAATGGGACATCGCCGGCCAGCAACTCCTCTACAGCGTCATCTTCTTCGTTCTCCTCTTCCTCCACGAACACAACGCCATAGCCCTAGACAATGTATTGGCCCGCTCCTCAAAGCAATAACAGGAGCAAACCTGATACCCGATACCTGTAACCTGATACCTGAATCGCAAACCGCCTCTCTGCACCAACCATCGAGCATCAACCAATAACCGGCAACGAACAACCAACAACGCCGCCTTACTCCGATACAATCAATACAATGGCCGAACAAGAAGCAGGCAGAGCAGCGCATCCTCATCCGGCGCCGTCCCCCACCCCCGAGGCCTGGGTCAAGACGGAGTTGGCACGACACCCGCAGCGCCCTTATCCGATGGACTTCATCCAGGCAATCTTCACCGATTTCAGCGAGATCCACGGCGACCGAGCCTTTGGCGACGACGCCGCCATGGCCTGCGGCATGGCCTTCTTCCACGGCGAGCCCGTCATGGTCATCGGCAATCTCAAAGGCCGCACCCTCAAAGAGCGTGTCGCCCGCAAGTTCGGCTCGCCCGACCCCGAAGGCTATCGCAAGGCCCTCCGCTGCATGAAGATTGCAGAAAAATTCGACCGCCCCATTTTCACCTTCATCGACCTCGCCGGAGCCAACCCCGGCATCGGAGCCGAGGAGCGCGGCCAGGGCGAAGCCATCGCCCGCAACCTCATCGAAATGTCCCGCCTCCGCGTCCCCACCATCGCCACCATCACCGGCGAAGGCGGCTCCGGCGGCGCGCTCGCACTCGCCGTGGCCGACCGCGTCCTCATGCTGGAGAACGCCATCTACTCCGTCATCTCGCCTGAGGGCTGCGCCTCCATCATGTGGAAGGATGCCAGCAAAAAACAGCAGGCTGCCGCGGCGCTTCGCTATACCGCAGGCGACGTCAAGCTCATGGGTTGTGTCGACGACGTCCTCCTCGAACCCCGCGGAGGCACGCAGAACGATCCCGAAGCCACCATGTCCATGGTCGGCGAAAAACTCAGGTACCACCTCAAGGAACTCCGTGCGCTTCCCCTCGATGTCATGCTCGAGCAGCGCTACACCAAGTTCCGAAACATCGCCCAGTTCTACACCACCGTCTAGGAGTCGGAAGCAGCCACAAGAAGTAGTCATGCAGCAGAACCCACAGAAGTCATGCAGCAGGCCCCCACTGAGGTCGTCATTCTGAGCGGAGCGAAGGATCCCCGCATTTTGTTCGGAGCAGCGTCATTCTTCCGAGCCGAATGCTCCCCAGAGACATCGAACAGGTTTATGAGAGCTTTAGATGTGGCTGAAAAAGTCGTTGTTTTGAAAGGGCACGGCTTAAGCCGTGCCGTCGGATCGATCTATTGAACGCGCGGCTTTAGCCGCTGAGGGAATGCTCCCCAGACAAACATACTTTTTGCCCGGGCCTTTCTTACCTCAGCATGAAAGCTGGCGACTGAGGAATTCCTCTTCACAAAATCACCATGGAGTACGATTCGTTGCACGCGCTCGATTCAACAACCTCACGCCGCTCCGAGCGCACTCTGCAGCTTGCCCTCTTCCTCACCTCCGTCGTCTGGTTCCTCGCCGCAGACGCCGTCGCCGGTCGTGCCTCGCGCGGTCTCGCAGAACACTTCAACGTCGGCCCCATTCGTCCGCTCCTCACCTCAATCTTTCTCCTCTTCCTCCTCGCCGTCGGCTTCTCGATCCTGCAAACTCTCTCGCACCGCCGCACGGCTCTCCGCGATATCCTCGGCCTGCCCAACCGCCCCACCGCCGCGCACGAATGGAACCTCGGCGCCGCGCTCGGCTGGGGCCTCGTCGTCCTCGCCATCCTGCCCATGGCGCTGGCTCGAACACTCAACATTCAGCTCTGGACCGAGCCAAAGGCCTTCGGCCTGCTGGTCATCAATCTTCTGACCCTTGCCGTAGCGGCTCTCGCGGAAGAGGTCGCCTTTCGCGGTTATCCCTACCGCCGCCTCATCGAAGCCATCGGTCCTACCTCCGCGACTATCGGCCTTTCACTTCTCTTCGGCGCTGCCCACATGCTCAACCCCGGTGCCACCGGAGCCAGCACCCTTGTCACCATCCTCGCGGGCCTGCTCCTCTCGTTCGCGTGGCTCCGAACCCATGGCCTCTGGCTCGGTTGGGGATTCCACTTCGCATGGAACGCCTCCATCGCCGTCCTCTTCGGTCTGCCCGTCAGCGGCATCACCGACTTCGCCTCCGTCGTCCAGACTCGCGCCATCGGCCGCTTCTGGCTCACCGGCGGGAATTACGGCCCCGAAGGCGCTGCCTTCACGGTCATCGTCCTCCTCATCGGCATCGCCATTCTCGTCCGCATCACCCGCGACTACGCCTGGCACTACACCTGGACCCCCATCGTTGGAGCAGGCTACCCCATGGACGCTCCACCTCCTGCCGCCCACGTAGCGATGGAGCAGCAGGCCCGCCCGGCACCACCCCCACCCCTGGTCCAGATCCTGCCCGCCGCCCCACCACCCCCCACCCCCCATCGAAAAACCCTGACCCCGCCACCGCCCAAACCACGGAAGAGGTCGTCATCCTGAGCGTAGCGAAGGATCCCCGCATTTGTTTTCCCGGCCACTGTTGCCGCTCAAAAAATAAATCTTCAAAAAGTGGCATTTTTTTAGCGCCCCAAAACCACCATCCAAAAACCACGTTCGCACCACAAAATCACCACAACTTCACCACAAAAAACCATCCAAAAACACGGTGGAAATCTCCAAACCCCCTCTAAAAACAGCCTTCCAACCACGCGGCAAAAAAATGACAAAAAAACACGCCGCCGCCCACCCAATCCTCTTGTCAAAAGCAAAGAGAAAGCGCAAGCTGTTCTATATCTGAGGTGCTTCTATGGCACTCACTCTCAACAGATCGGCCCTGCTGGCGGCCCTCCTCACCGCGTCCTTCGCGGCAACCCACGCTCAGGTCTTCGTCGTAGGCGAGAAAACCGCCACCGCCGACGTAGCCACCGACTTCGCCCCCACAAAAGTCCCCCTCCCCCAGGACAAGCTCACCGAACGAGGCCGCCGCGACCTCATCCGCAATCTTGAAGCAGAGCAAGGCTTTGCGCACCGCGCCCTCCCCATGGGCGCAGGCCTCACCCTCATCGCCAACGGCCACGTAAGCCCCAATCCCGACGCCTACAAGAAGATGCTCTACGAAAAGGGCCAGTCCGCCGCCCCCGGCGACCGAGTCATCATCACCTCGATGGAGATCAAGGGCGACCGCATCATCCTGGACTTCAACGGCGGCCCCTACGCGAAACACCGCTTCCTGCGCCACCTTGAGCTCGGTGGCTCCTCCATGCCGGTAGCCGGCGACCCCGCCGAAACCGCAACCGGATCGCGCATCAATCTCGTCTTCGAAGGTGGAATACCCGAGGTCTCCGGCCCCGAGGTCAAGGCGCTCCTTCAGCCGCTCATCGACTTCGGCGTGAAGTCCTCTGAACAAGCCTACGCGGACACGCTTCCACCCGAGCTGAAGGAAGCGATTGCCGCGCACGAAGTTCTCGTCGGAATGAATCACCGCATGGTTCTAGCCGCTCTTGGCGCACCAGAGAACAAGATGCGCGAACAGCAGAGCGGCGACGCCAATGGCGCCAAATACGAAGAGTGGATCTACGGCCACGTTCCCCAAACCATCCGCTTCGTCCGCTTCGTTGGCGACCGTGTCACTGTGGTCGAAATCGCCGAGCTCGGTAAGCCAATCGTGATCCACGACAGGGACGAGATGGGTGGCTATAACGCGCCGCCGAATACCCGCGAGGTCGCCCTGGGGGACAAGCAGCCTGCAGCACAGGGAGAAGATCCCAGCGCTAGGCAGGCGCCATCATTACGCATGCCAGGCGAGGCAGCGCCCGCGGATGGTCCCAACAAGGTTCAGTTTCCGGATAGCGACCCGAAGACTGGTGACCAGAAGACGAAAGTTGCGCCTATTCCTCCTCCGCCGACCGATCCGATGTCGGTGCCGCCACCAGCTCCAACGATGCCTTCGAGCAGAACGCCACAGATGCCAAATCCCACGACAGAGCCGCAATAATCCGTTGTCGTGTAAACTTAAAGCAGAGCCTCGATCGCAGTTCTTCTCAAGCCGATTTCCCCGTGGTGAACCCCGGAATATCTTTACGAGAAGTTCAGGATGACTCGATTTTGCTTGCCCCCGCGGGGGAAGCGGTCGATCTCAACATCCGGCGCGTGAGCCGAAATATCTGTACCAGGGAGAACAAGCATTATGGCTAAGATTGCCAAGACCGGCGACCGTAAGAAGGTCATGGATACCAACAAGAGCACCGATTGTCCGAAGTGCTCCAAACCGACCCGCATCGTCAAGCGCGTGAAAGACCGTGAGCGCGGCACTCCCGGCGGAGTTTATATCTCCTGCTCGGCTTGCGATTTCTTCGAAAAGCTGTAAAAGACTCACCTTTTGAAAGAGTAAAAAGAGCCCCGTTCGGGGCTCTTTTTATGCTGCAAAGCGCGTTTTTTCATGGGGCAAGCCTTTGGCCGAAGCGGATTTGGAAGGGCGCACCAAAGTTGTATCAGGTATTTACAGGCAGCCACTTGACGACTGTTGCCGGGGACGGGCAGACTCTTCCGTGGAAAGTAGGATCCCCGTCTTTATGATTACCAGTTTGCCTGCATCATCCTCTACTTCAAGCTTTACGTCCCTTCCTCACTTCACTCGACCAACCTATCTCATGTGCCCGCCGGAGTGGTATGACGTGGATTACGTCATCAACCCGTGGATGGCGGGGAATCTGCATCAGCCTTCTCGCGATACGGCGTTTATGCAGTGGAAAGGCCTGTACCAGGCACTGCGGCAGATTGCGGATGTGCGGTTGCTGCATGCGCAGAAAGGCGCGCCGGATATGGTGTTTGTGGCGCATGCAGCGCTGGTGCAGCATGGAGTTGCGGCAGCTTCGAGCTTTGCCCATCCGCAGCGGCAGACGGAGGAGCGGCATGTCCGTAAGTGGTTGGAAGTGGCGGGTTTTCTGCTTTGGGCTACGCCGCGGGAGACTTCTTTTGAGGGGGAAGGGGATGCGCTGTTCGATGCGAATGGGGCGCATCTATGGGCGGCTCATGGGGTCAGGACCTGCAGGATCAGCCATAAGCATGTGGCGGATGCCTGGCATAAGAGAGTGACTTCGCTGCATCTGGTGGATCCGCGGTTTTTTCACCTGGACCTTTGTTTTGCGCCACTTAGCGGAGGGTATCTGCTGTACTTTCCGGGGGCTTTCGATGCTGCTTCCCTGCGGGTGATCGAGGCGGTTTACCCGGCGGATAAGCGCATTGTTGTGAGTGAGTTGGAGGCGACTCAGTTTGCCTGCAATGTGATCAACTGCGGGCGACGTATTTTGATGGGAGTGGTGGAGTCGAACCTGGCTACGCGATTGATGGCACGGGGGTTCGAGGTGACTGAGCTGCCGTTGAGCGAGTTTCAGCGTGGGGGCGGGTCGGCGAAGGCCCTGGCGCTGCGTTTGAGCGACATGGATGTGACCCATGGAGCGGTTGAGGAGGTTTAGTCTTCGGGATTTTTTTGCGCGTGGTGGGAGGGGCGTTTTTACAGGGGATCTGGAGATTTCCACAGCGTTTTTGGATGGTTTTTTGTGGTGAAGTTGTGGTGATCCGGTGGTGAGACGTGGTGTTTTGCACCACGTTTTTCTGCGCCTGAAAACATGCCACTTTTTGAAGATTTATTTTTTGACCGGCGACGGTGGCGGGAAAAAACAAATGCGGGGATCCTTCGCTACGCTCAGGATGACGACCTCATTCTGAGCGGGTGAGTTGATTTTTAGAACCTCTAATTTATTTAGAGATAAATATGCCATTTTTGGCTGTGTAGGAACTGTGCAGGCTATTTCTCGATTTCTGTGCATTTCTTGAATGCGAGGCACCATTCTACAGGGACGATTCATAAGTTAGAGGCTATGCCCTAAGCCCATGCCGTGTTCGATGACCGGCTCGATTTCCGGCTGTGGCGGCTTGATGGATTGCTCCGGCTTTATCGTTGGCGTGTGGGCGCTCTCGTGGGACACATCATGTCCTAATGCCTCCGGCAGCTTCGCACGGTCGTTGGTATAAATCTGCGCGTCTTCGGCTCCGCGCGAGACGGCAACATAAGCCATGCGGCTGTTGAGCAAGTCTTTTGCGGCTAGTTCGGTATCGACGTGAATCAGTACGCGCTCGGCGGTCTGTCCCTGGCTGGAATGGCTCGTCACCGCATAGCCGTGATCGAGATGGGGATGCTCGCGCGAGTCGAGATGCACATCGCGGCCACCGTCCATCTTCAAGCGCATCTGCCCGTCTTGCTCGATAGCTTCGACCGTTCCTAATTCGCGGTTGGCAATCTTCAAGTCATTGGCTGGCGCGGTGAGCGAAGCCGACCGAACCTTTGCGCGACCCTGCCAACTGATCGGCCTTGCCCATTTCCGTCTGCACATAATGGGTGACGGATTCGTACAACGCAGCTTCAAGGTCGGAGAGTTTGTAATTGACGGTATATGCTTTGCGCTCTGGAAAGAGCGGCGTGCCGTCGAAGCGAACCAATTCCTCTTTGACCATGCGGCGCATGAGGTCGGAGGCGTCAATTTTATGTACACCGTCCCGGAATTTCCCATAAAAGCGGTCGGAGTCCAGTAGAGAAAGAAAAAGCTGAAAATCTTCCTCTTTGCCGTTATGCGGCGTCGCCGTCATCAATAAAAGATGGCGCGTGGTCGCGCCTAGTTTTTCGGCAAACTCAAAGCGCGCAGTCTTATCCAGCTTGGAGCCGGAATAATGCGCCGCGAGTTTGTGAGCTTCGTCGAAAACGGCAAGGTCCCATCCGGGCGCACAGAGCTTTTCTTGTAGTTCCTCGTTGCGGGAAATCTGGTCGAGACGAACAATCAGTTGGTGGTGGCACTCGAATGGGTTGGCGTTGGGCGTCGCTTGTTCCAGCGCGGGCGAGTAGATGCTGAACTCCAAGCCGAATTTCTCAAAGAGTTCGTCGCGCCACTGTTCGACGAGACTGCCGGGGGCGACGATCAGAATGCGGCGCGCATCGGCCCGCATAATCAATTCGCGGATGTAAAGCCCGGCCATAATGGTTTTGCCCGCGCCTGGATCGTCCGCAAGGACGAACCGGAGCGGCTGACGGGGAAGCATGGATTCATAGACAGCGGTGATCTGGTGCGGCAAGGGTTCCACGTTCGACGTGTGAACCGCCATCATAGGGTCGAACAGAAATGCAAAATCAATCCGCTTGGCCTCGCACGCGAGTTGAAAATCGGCTCCTTTTCCCTCGAATGAGAAGGGCCGCTCGGCGGATGCGACACTAATTGCCGGTTCGTCCGTTGCCAGAAGGAGGCGCTCCTTCATGGTGCCGTCGGGCGTTCTGTAAATGAGTTGCAGCACCCCGTCGCCCTGGGGAACGGTGGCGACGACACTAACGATCTGTGCGGGTTCTACGCCTGAGAGGTTAAGACCGGCCTGGATGTCTCTGAGTTTTAAGCCCGTCACTGACTTGCCTTTCGTTCGACACTTGTCTGGATTTGCAAATTCCTTCAGCACAGGCAAGGAATGTTCATCACGCGATTCGGAGCACTCATTGCGCTCAAGCAGTTCCAATTTTTGTGCTTCTATTTACGTTACACCTTCCCTCCGAACTCATTGATTAATCGGCAAATACCGAATGGCTATGTGCGTGGCCATGTCTCGGTAATCAGGCCATGATGCAAACCTCACGCACCTTGTAAAGCTGCTGCCATTGTAATGGAATCCATTGCAATGTAATACTTGGGTATGGCTACTGCTACTGCAAGGAAATCGAAGGTCTACACAATCAGCCTGCCGCCTGAACTCGCGCAGAGGGCCGAGGCACTGGCACAGCGGGACAGCCGCACCATGAGCGAACTATTCCGCGAAGCCTTCCGCGCCTACTCCGCACAGCAGGCGCGGCGGACACTGGATGAGCTGGGCGAATATGCGGCGGGCCGCAACCCCAAGGGCTACACCGAAGCCGATGTGCCCCAACTCATCAAAGAAGTGCGTGCCGAGAAGCCGCGCCGTCGAAAGGTACGGTCTAACGGGTGATCGTCGTCGTAGACACAAACGTCTGGATTTCCGCGCTTCAGTTTGCGAAAGGTCGCGGCACACCGACGCTGGCGCTCGAAAAAGCGATGAGCGAAGACGTAATTGCCACCTGCGATGAGATTGATGCGGAGATCGTGCGTATTCTGACGGAAAAATTCTCTTGGGAACGACACAGCGCAACGTCGGCGCTGCAAGCGATCCTGGCGCGCGGCATCCGTGTAAAGATTCGGGGCACGGTAAAGGTCTGCCGTGATCCGAATGACGATATGTTTCTGGAGTGCGCCGCCCTTGCGAAAGCGGATTTGCTGGTTGCAGGCGACAAGGATTTATTGATTCTCGGCGCGTACAAGGAAACGCGCATTATCACGCCCTCGGAATACCTGAGAGCCGGATAAAGCATCCCGCCATTGCTCAGAGATGAGCATGGCCGTAGACCGCCGGAGCGATATTCATTGCAACGGCTTCCCCGGCGTTTTCGGTTGTTTCGTTCTCTACCTCAAACGTGCTGCCGAGAATCGGGTCCACGGCTCTTTGCGCGTGGCGGCGGCATGAATGATGAGGTGGTTATCCTCTTCCAGCTTTTCAATCCAGTTCTGGATGTATGCGGTGGTGTTGCGGTCGGTGTGCTCGTTAGTAATGCCAGCGATAGCGTAAAGGAAAGCTGCGCCCATTTCGGCAATCAATTCTTCTTTGCTGTAAAGCTCATCTCCGAAACGATCGCCAAAGGTACGATTCAGGCGGCTTTCGTGCCCGGTGCTGTGAATCAGCTCATGGAATAAGGTGCTGTAATAGTGCGGCGCATCCACGAAGCGGGAGTGGGCGGGCATGTGTACGGAATCGGTAGAGGGCCGATAGTAAGCGCGGTACTCGGTAGGGCTGTTGAGATGGAGCGCGGGGCGGTTCTCCCATCCGGCAACGATGCTTTCGCAAAGCTCGTCCTCATCCACTTCCGGCGCGATGGCGGGCTGCGAAATTTCGGGCAGCGTGAGGCCGTTGCACTGCTCCACGTTGAAAACCGTGTCGTGGCAGAGAACAAAGGGAACGCGCTCATCTTCGCCCGTTGCTTCGTCGTCTTTCTTCGCATGTTCGGGAAGTTGCTTGTAAAAGATGATCTGCGTTCCGTGCTCACCTTTGCGGACGTTCCCTTTCAATGCCTGCGCCTGTTTGAACGTAAGCCAGAATGGGGAGTTGTATTCGCTCGACCAAAGCAAAAGGACATTGATACCACGGTATGGCTTGCCGGTGTAAAAGTTGCGAGGGAACGGGCCATCTCTTCGCTGACCTCCCGAACTCCATTGCGCTTGTTGCGCCCCACGCCGTTCACCCGCCGCCATGCGGGATAGCCATCCCAAAGCTCATCCCCGATAAGGTGAACCTGGGTGGAACCTACATATCGGTCTAACGCACCTCCGATGATGGCGCGAACCTTCTTGGGACGCGCCTTGCTGATCTCCCCTCGTTGCGCCCGCGCTTCCTGGGTCAGTAGGTATTCTCTGCCTACTTCGCGGAAGGGGCGGTTGAATACGGGAACATCATGCTTGATGCGGAATCTTACGTCCGCGTCTTGATCGAAGGCGCGTTCCCGCGCCGCTTCTTTATCCGATGTTTTAAGCGAAACCGTTTTATAGCGGTCGGCCTTCGGCATCTTCATGCGTCAATACCACATGCGATGCTCCACATCGCCGCGCCGGAAGATGATGAGGCCCGGCTTCAGCTCTTCTTTTTCGGTGACGAATGCCATAATTGGCCTCCATCGTTTGACTCGTTCTGTGCAGATTCCGTGTAGATTTTTTTCGTAAGTTCTTGAATCTCCGTATCTGTGCAGGACCCATACAGATAATACCAAGAAATTATCTTGTTTATTTATATTTATTTACGTTATATTTGTCATCCTGAGCAGCGAAGGATCCCCGTATTTGCCGTTGTCCCTACTTTCCTTGCTGTCATCCCCGCAGAGCCTGCCCTGAGCGAAGAAGCTCATATCGGTTCGTCAACACCTGCTTAAGGCCTATTCGCACGATGCGGATATATGCACAAGCTGAAGCCCATACCCTTCAATACAAAGCCTTTAGGCTGTCGCCGGAAGGGAAGCGGACTGCGATTGAGGCTTCCTCCGCAGGATCGCGGCAGAGATCAGGGTGATGACGAGGCCGACCGGGAAGGGTTCTATGAAGGTGTAGAGGGCGTTGACCAAGGGGTTCTCATAGAGTTGCTGCGAGTGGCGGATAGCTGCGACTTTGCCTGGATGGCCTCGGGCGTTCCGGGCGAAGATTGGACCTTCTCGATGAGCTTCGCGAAGTAGCTGTCCATAAAGCCGTGGAGGAAGTTGAAGTGAGATGATCTCCCATGTGACAACGTAGAAGACGCAGGAGATGAGGGTGATGCCAATGCCGATGGCAAAGGCGCGGCCGAAGGTAATGCCGCCGTTGGCGAGATTGTCCCGGTACGAGCGGATGCCGAAGAAGACAAGGAGGAAGGAGAGGACGATAGCGGTGTAGCCAAGATAATAGCCCTTGTTGCCGTGGTTGAGGTCGCGGAGGAAGGGGATGGTCCCGCACATCATGACGGAGGAAAGAATGCCGGAGATGATGCCGAAGGTGAGGATGGTCTTCTTCAATGTGAGGCTCCTGTAGGGTGACTTGGAGACACTTTGCGGAGCCGGAGGCGGTATTTGTCGTCATGCTTTTGGGTGATTTTGGGTCTGGGCGGGGAAAAATCATGCTTTGGTGTAAGCATTTAGAGCAGTTTCACTGTCACTGCGCCCAATCCTACGGTATCGCGGCGGCAGAGCATCCAGCCTTATGTGCTTTGCCTGGTCTCCTCAGCTGCCTGCCGTGCAGCAGCCAGGACCGCAGGATAGGTGTACGGAGACCATTTCAATACGTATCCATTGCCAAGCTCAGTAGTGAATTTGAACTCATAGGCATCTGGATGTTCTGAGCCAGTCGACTGCTCATACTCCCACATCACGTGCCTGTGCTTCACCCACGCGGCATGCATGTTCCTTAAAATGTGATACATGAAATAGATGGAAGCGTGAGCTTTGCCTTCGGTATCGTCCGGCATGAACTGCACATAGCCGTAATTTGGATCATCCCCCTGACAGGAGCCCTTGGTTTCGATACCTGGAATACTGTTCATCAACCTGATGAGATCGAGGACACCTTCGTCAATCTCGACTGATTCGCCCGAGCCCAGTTTCAGCATGACCGACGGGTGACCGAACGAGACGTAACCATCTCTCAACGTCTTTCCCGACTTGGCCTGATCCGATTCTTTAAACATCATAATCCTGGGGTAAACGCCTCATTGCCATCGTCCTGACTCGAGTCGAAGAGTTAATTGTCCGCTTCAGCATCGATGGTGAATTTAATCTCATCGCCGAGAATCACCGTCGGATATTTCGGCGCAAAATTGAAATCGCTTCGCAGGATCGTTCCGGTCGCCGCAAAGCCAAGGATCAGCTTGGGTCCCATCTTGGTAGGCGCCGTCGCCCCCTCAACCTCAAACGTGACCAGCTTCGTGACGCCCGCCAGGGTAAGGTTTCCGGTGACATGCAGCTTACCTGGTGTGCCGGTAACTGTTGTGGACTTGAACGTCATCGTTGGGTACTTCTCGATGTCAAAGAAATTGGCCGATTTCAAATCCTTGTCGCGTGACTCGTTATTCGTCGTGATGGAGCCTGTTGGAATAACGGCTTCCACGCTGCACTTCGACGGATCCTTTTCATCCCAGATGACGGTCCCGGTGATGCCGCCAAAGGAGCCACGCACTGTGCTGACGGGGACGCGGCGGATCTGGAAATCCACCTGGGTGTGGTTCGTGTCCAGCTTCCAGGTGGAAGTTTGCGCTAGTGCGCTTGATTCGGCAAGCAAGAGAATTGAGGCCACAGCGGTAAAGAAATTGCGATTCATTAAGTCATACTCCCTGTATGCACTGATTCCGTAACGCGCGGCTGAATAGTGTCATACACCATTATGAGGGGCCGCCGCTTTGCTCCTGGTCCTCAAAAGTCGGCATCTCGCCAGTGATCCAGATGCGCGTTTTTTCTTTACTAATCCACCCTGGGCAAAGGACGGTCCGGCTCGCTACCTGGCTTGGTCAATCTACCGGGCCGCCACGGTCTCGAGCCACTCCCTTGCTTCGTGCAGCTGCTCGAAGGACCGGCACTTGATACCGGCGGGAGCCGCCGACTGAATGTGGCTGATGGAGAGCTCGCCAAAACGGGACGCAGGCTTTTTACTGGCGGCAAAGCGCAGGCCGCACTCCACGGCCCGCGGAAACCACTCGTCGATTATCCAGAATCGGTCTTCCGAAGGGATGGCAGGCAGCGCTGTGTCGTCGCCAAGAATCTTGGAGACGCCGTGCTTGCAGATGAGCGTGAGCAGGTTCTCATGGATATATCGGAGCTGGATCTGGTTCGCGTACTGCTTCCAAACCACGATGATGCAGTGATGGGCTTCATCGTGGTTGATAGAGCAGATTGGGTTGTCCCAAAAATTCGATAGCAGCTGAAAGCTGTCGCGGGTATCCTGTCGCAGCTTTTCGCGCAGTGTGCGCAAGTGGTCACTACTCTCGGATGGATGATTAGACACATCCCCTCCTTATCATCGTGATGCGGTTCCGGTCAGATTGAGAAAAAACAGAATTGACAGTCTGCTTACGAAAGAATAGCGGATATGAATTTCCGCTGACAACCCGGGCAGGCCGCGCTGCGAAAAGATGACACACCTGCCTGCAGAGGGCGGCTCTAGGGAAGGAGGCCCAGTTGTTTGCCTAGCTGGACGGCCTGGGTGCGGCGGCGGGCGCCCAGCTTGTCGAAGGCCCGGCTGCAGTGGGTTTTGACGGTGTTCTCGCTGACGAAGAGGCGTCCGGCGATCTCGCGGTTGCTGAGGCCCTGAGCGATGAGGCTGAGAATTTCAAGCTCGCGGGGCGTGATGCCGAGGGCATCGAGCTTGGGCTGGTTGAGGGTGAACGTGGCCGCCGGATCGGCGGGGACGAGGACTTCGCGGAGGATGATCTTCTCGCGGGGCTTGGTGAGCTTGATGCCAAGCCAGATGCCGAAGACGACGAAGATGATGGCGACGATAGCGCCGTAGATTTCGAGGGAGTGCTCGATGACGAGAAACTGGTACTCGGACCAGCGCAGGACGGCGATGAGGACACCGCCGACGAGGCCGAGAAGTAGGACATGGCTGAGGACGTGGCGCTTCATGTCTGTTGGGTGGATTTTACTTCGGTAGCCGATGCCGGGCCTAACCCCTGTTCTTTCACCCTGCTCTGTAAAACGGCTCTCGTAACACCCATCCCACCAGGGATTTACAACTTTTTTCCGCGAAAACAACCCAAAACTCGCGTGTCAAGCCCTAAAACCACCTAACCCATTCTCCATCAGTGACTTCCAGGTGGCATTTTAGTTATGCTCCATCCGCTACAATTAACTTATAGGATCGAGAAAGAGCCCTGGCCGATGCCGGGGCTTTCGCATTTAAGCCACTAAGTCCTTTGCTGGCACGAATTTGGCTGTAACCCTAATGGCTGCACGAATTTAGCGGAGCATTCCACCCCTAAGCGACTGCAACCATTCAACTTATACAAAAGTAATAGGGGGGGGGTACCCCCCTCTGAAGGAGAGAACCGATGCAATACCAACTCTGCCGCCACATCAAGGCCAACGGAACCCGCTGCAAGTCCCCATCCCTCACCGAAGGGAAGTGGTGCTACTTTCACGACCGCCTCCACGACCGCCACAAGACCTACCGCCACACCGAAGCCACTCGCGGCTACCTCGTCCCCGGCCAGCACATCGAGCTCACCGCCCTCGAAGACCGCGAATCCGTCCAACTCGCCCTCTCCTGCGTCATCAACGCCCTCGCCACCGGTCGCCTCGAGATCAAACGAGCCACAGTCCTCCTCTACGGCCTCCAGCTGGCCAGCAACAACGCCGCCCGCCTGCGCACCGAACCCGCCAACACCATCCGCACCATCGACCCCTCTCCCGAGGGTCTCGACCTCGCAGAACCCGCCACCCTCGAAGAAGAACCCGAGCTCAACCTGACCTGGGACCCGGTCGACGAAGACGAGGACGACGACGAGGACGAAGAAGACGAAGAACTCGCCGAATGGAACAAAGTCCTGGCAGGGGAAGACAGCTAGAAAATCTTTTTAGGGATAGGTCTTTGGGATTAAACGCGGGGCTTCAGCCCCACGAATTAAGCCCCCTCAGACGAGGAGCTTTAGCCCCGGGCTCCTCTCGCGAACCCACGACGCAGGCAGGGGATACTCCCCACACCCCCTGCCTGCGTCGTAGAATAGGCATTATGCGTTGCATTCGTCTCATCGGTCTCTGTCTTCTGCTTTCCCTCGGTCTCAACATCGCAGCCCTTGCCCAGGATGCCACACCGAAGCGCGGCCGCAAGTACAAAGCTCCGCCGGCCACCTCTCACATCGAGGTCACCGTGACTAAGAAGCTCAACGGCAAGCCCATCAGCAATGCCGCCGTCATCTTCTACTCAACCCTCGACGGCAAGGATGAAGGCAATCTTGAGGTCAAGACCGACCCCGACGGCAAGGCCACCATCGATGTCATCCCCACAGGCAGCACCGTCCGGGTCCAGGTCATCGCCACCGGCTTCGCGACCTACGCCGACGACTACGTCGTCACCGAACCCAGCCGCCAGATCGCCATCGCCATGCTTCGCCCGCAGGAACAGGTCTCCTCCTACGTGGACAACGAAGGCAAGGCCTCATCCATGAAGCCGGGAGTACAGGAGCCGATCCGCCCAACGACTCCGCCTGCTGGCACAACCCCGCCGTCGCCCGCACAGACAACTCCCAACCCTGCACCCACACCACCGAAGCAATAAAATCGGAGCACGACGCGCGAAATGGATAAGCTCCTCAAGGGAAAGACCGTGCTCATCACCGGAGCAGCCCGGCGAATCGGTCGCGCCATCGCCATCGCGCTCGCGGAACGTGGAGCCAACGTAGCAATCACCTACCTCGCCTCCCAGCCCGAGGCCGTAGAAACCGTGCGAGCTCTCGCCGCCTACGACATCGACGCCTCTGCCATCCGCTGCGACCTCCGCGATCCGGAAAGCATCCAGCAAACCGTGGCATCCGTCGTCGAAGAGTTCGGCCAGCTCGACATCCTCGTCAATAACGCAGGCCTGTTCGAATCGGTGGCTCTGGAGAACATCTCCGTCGAGCAGTGGGACGGAATGTTCGCCACCAATACCCGCGCCCCGTTCCTGATGGCCAAAGCAGCGCATCCGCATCTGCGCGCCGCCAAAGGACGCATCATCAACATCGGCTCCCTCGGAGGCCTGCATCCCTGGGCAACGCACGGCCACTACTGCACCTCCAAGGCCGCCCTGCACATGCTCTCGCAGACCATGGCCAAGGCCTGGGCGCCGGAAATAAGCGTCAACTGCATCGCACCCGGCATGATCGTCCAGGGAGAAGTCGACGACGCCTACGAGCACTTCGCCCGCAAAACACCGATGCAGCGCAACGGCACCGCTTACGACGTCGCATCAGCCGCAGTCTTCTTCGCCACGGCGCACCACTTCATCACCGGCCAGGTCATGACCGTCGATGGCGGCCTGGGGCTCTGAGCCGGGAAGCTAACGTCTCGTCAGCCTCTGCCACCAGCTCTTCTTCTCAAGATTGTCGTAAAGATGAAGCGGCTCAGGCTGAGGTCCAAGCGGCTTCCCCATGAACGCCGCCAGTGGATTCGAAGTGCACAGCAGGTGCGCATAATCCGGCCCATACTTCTCGGCCACCAGATCGAACGCCTGCTGCATCCTCGGCGGACGCGAAGTCGTATTATGAGCATCCGTAGCCAGAAAGTGAACCCAGCGTTTGCTCAACAGGTCGTGAGCCATCCGCTCGGCATGTTTCCCCATCCGGCCCACTACGGAGCCCGCCGTGATCTGGACCAACACCCCGCCGCGGAGCCAGTCCTCCATGCGCTCCGGATCGCTCTGCAAAGTAGGATTGCGCTCCGGATGCGTCAGGATGGGGGTCAGTCCACGAAGCTGGAGCTGATAGAAGATCTCCGTCAGGCTTCGTGAGACGCCGTAATCGGGAATCTCCACAAGGAGGTAGCCCAGCCCGTTGATGCTGTACTTCGCCGGATCGACCTTTGCCTCCTGGATGTTCTCGTAAGACATGTGAAAGTCGCATCCCTGCCCCAGCTTGATGGCAATCGCCTCACGATCGAGCAGCCGTTGGAGCGTATTGATCTTTTCCGAGATCACATGTGGTTCGTAGGCATATCTGTCGTTCGCATGCGGAGAACAAACAATGTGCGTGATTCCGTCCTCTTCGGCGATTCGAGCCATCGCAATCGAGGTCTCTACGCTCGAAGCACCATCGTCCAGGCCCCACAGCAGATGATGGTGAATATCAATCATGAGGAGTCAAGGTTAGCACCACATTACTGCGCCGCAGCCAGAGACTCAGCCATGGCACGGAACAGCATCAACCCATCAGCCGACCCCAGCAATGACTCGCTGGAGCGATCAGGATGTGGCATCAGCCCAAGAACATTTCGCCCCTCGCTCAGCACGCCCGCAATGTTCTCGAGCGAACCGTTAGGATTCGCCGCCGCCGTCACCTCGCCCTTCGGAGTCACATACCGAAAGGCGATACGCTCCTCCCGTTTCAGCGCCGCAAGCGTATCGGCATCGCAGAAGTAGTTGCCTTCCATGTGCCCAATCGGCATCTGGAGAACCTGCCCTTTGGCCAGCCCGTGCGTAAACGGCGAATCAACCGTCTCGGCCCGCAGAAACGTCTGTTTGCAGATGTAATGTTGGCTCGCATTACGCATCAACGCCCCTGGCAGAAGACCAGCCTCACAGAGAATCTGGAATCCATTGCAGATTCCCATCACCAAACCGCCACCTTTGGCGAACCTGGCAACAGACTGCATCACAGGAGCGAACTTGGCAATCGCACCGGTCCGCAGATAATCGCCATAAGCGAATCCGCCTGGCACAAGAATCGCGTCGCAGCCCTCAAGATCCTCCGAAGCATGCCACAGGTAAGTCACCGGCCGACCTACCAGCGCGTCGATGACGTTGTAAGTGTCGTGATCGCAGTTTGAACCGGGAAAGACCAGAACGCCGAACTTCATGCCTTAAGGATAGCATTCGCAATCCGGGAAAACCGCTAGTATGAAGTTTCTAAACCGGCGCGTAGATCGCAAATCCACGCGGCGGAGCGGGGAACTCGGAATTGCCCTCGGCATCGGTCGTACGTTCATCCGGATGTGCCATGTCATGCCCGTCCCATGCAATCGGAGCAAACTTCTGGTTTGGCCACTTCGTCTTGACCGAAGTCCCTGACCATTTGTCCCCGAGGTTATTAAGGACATAGATGAGACCGGACTGGTCAACGCTGTCGTCCTTAAACCCAACCCGTTGCATGATGTAGAGATCAGGATCGGCGTGGAGTATCTGTGAGTCACCGCCCGCATACTTGTGGTGCGCCACAACCAGCGCATCGATCCCGTTCGGTGTACCCGGTCGCGCGAGCCCATTGTTGTAGTAGTCATACCAGAAGATGCTCGGATATCCCTCATGCACCATGATGAACGAGTAAGCCATCATTTTGTCATTCACAATGGCGTTATCGCCCATGTCGTGATTGTCTACAAACGTGGCAGCATGCATCGGGCGCTTCATCACAACGGTGCCCCCGTCCGTCAAGTTGCGAAGATCATAACTCGGTGTATCGCAGACGTCCTTCAACTTGTAACGCAGCGGAAAGTCGAACGCAGCAATCTGAGTGTCGGTCAGTTTGTTCACCCGTTCCAGCCACGTTTCAATATCCTCCCCGCCAGACCAGTATTCACCGACAACATAGGGAGTAAACTCCTTACCGTCCTTAACATAACGATACTTCGCCAACAGGCCGATCATCCACGCGCCAAAGCCTTTGACGAAGTCGAACCGGAAGCCATCGAACCCCAACTCTTCGATCAGCATCCTCGAATATTCGAACATCGCCGTATAGACGACCGGATTCCGGTGACATAAGTGTGGAAACCCTGCAAAATTTTCACCCTCCATCATCACCTGCTCGTAGCGGCTCGGGTGAAAGCAGTTCCAATCGCGCGGAAACCTGCCGCTCTTCGGCTTGAATTTTGTCCATCGCTTCTCGCCGTCCAAAGGATTAACCTCCTCCTCGTCGCCTCCGGAGTTGTGATTCAAAACCATGTCAGCATAGAGCCCCATTCCATGGGCATGAGCTTTCGCGATCAGCGCTTCCAGTTCGGCGCGATTGCCAAACAGCGTCTTCACCCCGCCTTTCTGGTCAAAGTCACCAAGATCAAAGTAGTCATACGGGTCGTATCCCATCGAAGTATGATCTGAGGCCTTCGAAACCGGCGGCAGCCATAAGGCGTTAAAACCAGCTTTTCCGAGATCTTCCACCTTTTCTGCGACGAAGTTCCACCAGTTGTGCTCCTGCTTGTCCTGTTGCGGTGAGTTCCAGTAGAAAGCCTGCATCATCACTGCCATCGCACAAATCTCCATTCGCGAACGTTCGCGCAGTCAGTCTCTTTATGCCAATTGGCATTGACAGGGAAGACTTACGGTATAGTTCTTCAACAGGTTCGATGCCGATCGACGAAGTCAGGTTGGAATGGACATTCGCAACATCAACACGAGCGCACATCTCAAGACTGCCGGCAGCGCACTCGTAGCGTGGTGGCGAGCCGCAACTCTCGACGCGCTGATTGTTGGCATTCTCTGGCTTATCGGCCTGGAACTGATCCACGTTCCCTGGGCGCCGTTCTGGGCAATCCTCGGCGGTCTGCTTCAAATCATTCCCACCTATGGAGGAATGGTCGCACTCATCGGCCCGGTTCTCGCCGTAGCACTGAGCGGACACGACGAGTGGCGACTCAGCCTTGTCCTCGGTCTTTACGGCCTCATCGCTATCCTCGAAGGACTCGTTATCGGCCCCTACATTCTCCATCGCACAACGAAGATCCCCTGGTGGGCCGCCTTCTTCGGCCCCATCGTTCTTGGCATCCTCATCCCGTTCTGGGGAGTTCTACTGGCGCCCCCGCTTCTGGCAGTGATCTTCGCCTTCCGCAAGCCCCCGCCGCCCAAGGCGAGCTAGCTATCCCAGCTTGTACCGCGTTTCTCCCAATCGATAGAGCGGTCGCCAAACCAGTCGATTGATTGTAACCACCATGATCGCCATCACAATTGTCGCCAGCAGAAGAATCTGAAACTGCCCACTATCAGTCGCAGCGCTGATCGTTGCGCCAAGCCCCGTCGTCTGCAGTGTCTGATTCTTCAAATGGAAGTACTCTGCAACGATGCTGGCATTCCACGCGCCACCTGAAGCCGTCACTAATCCAGTAATCAGAAAGGGAAAGATTCCCGGCAGAATGACCGTCTTCCAGCGTTGCAGCGTTGTGAAGTGAAACAGTGTCGCGACTTCCTTCAGATCCGAGGGAATCGCCATCGCTCCCGCAATGACATTGAACAGAATGTACCACTGAGTCCCAAGCAGCATCAACGCAATCGAACCGATCCCCATGCCGCCTCCCACACGTACAAGCGCCAGCAGAAGAACAGGAAAGAGTGCAGTAGCAGGAACCGATGCCGCAATCTGAGCGATGGGCTGGGCGATCCGCGCCAATCGCGGATGAAATCCAATCGCGACCCCGGCCGGAATAGTCCAGGCCGCGGCAATAACCAGCGCAACATTCACTCTCAGGAAGGTGGCCAGCGCACCCTTCATAATCTCGGCAAACTGGCTGCCGTGCACCTGACGAAGAAGCGTCAATGCCTGCCACGCAGCATAAAGTACGGCGGCTGCGGCCACTACAATCACCAGCCATCTAAGCAATGTTGATAGCGCCGCCTTTCTTTTGCTGATCGCCTTAGCCTGCTCTGAGATTGCCGCAGCCGGCTCAAGGTTTTGCTCGGCCAGCCGCCGGTACACTCGCTCGCCCAAAGGAACCAACGTATGCTCCTTGAGCGACTGAAGCCCGCGCGACTGCTGGAACAAATGAAGCAAAGGAGAACGCACTCGCGTTCCGCTCTCAACCTGTTCGAACTTGAACTTATCGCTCCACGCAATCACCGGCCTCCAAACGAGCTGATCGGTCGCCACAATTATCGCGACCATCGTCAGAAGTCCCCAAGTAATAGCGGCGTAGTTGCCAGTTCCAGCCGCTGTTTGCAGATACGAGCCCAATCCAGGCAGCCGAAAGTCGCGCGTTCCCAGAACAAACATCTCGCACGCCATCAGGAAGAACCAGCCGCCCGCGACCGATACCATCGAATTCCACACAAGCCCAATCGCAGAGTAGGGAAGCTCGAGCTGCACCAGCCTCTGCAACCGCGAAAACTTGTAAATACTCGCTGCTTCCGACAGCTCCCGCGGAATGCTCTTGATCGAAGAATAAAAGCTGAAGGCCATATTCCACACCTGGCCGGTAAAGATCAGCACAATCGCGCCCATCTCGACCCCAATCTGCCGAGTAGGGAACAAAGCCACCATCGCCAGCATGACGCCAGGCAGAAAACTCAACACGGGAATCGACTGCAGAATGTCCAGTCCCGCAATCATTAACGCTTCGATCCGCTTGTTGTAGGCCGCCACATATCCATAACCGATGGCGAAGATCAGGCTCAGAAGATAGGCCAGGCCAATCCGCACAACCGAATAAAACGCATAGAGCGGCAGCGCTCGCGGACTCTGCGAGATGACAATCTCTGGCTCCGAGTGCCCAAACCAATACTTTGCGATAAAGACAATCCCATAGAAACAGGCCAGCCCGATTCCGGCCACGCACAGATCCAGCAGGAACGGCCAGCTACGCTGTAAGACCTGCGAACGCGCCAGAGTCTCCCGGCCAGGAATATTACTGAAGCCCTCCGGAAACCGCATCATGCGTCCATCTCCACATTCGGCTCTACCTCAACCTCATGGTGCAGTTTCTCCGATTGGATAAACCGTCGCCTCGAAGCGTCGTAGTCGAACAACTCGGCATACCTGCCCCAGTTGATCGCAGTCTCGAGCTGCCGCAGAGTCTCTTCCTCGCTGAACTGTTCGTCCAGCACGTCATGGAAAAACTCTTCAGGCACGCTGCGGTCGCTCTTGGATTCAATCGCACGCACAATCTGCCGGAGCAGCAGAACATTCTCCATCGCCGCTGTGCGAAACAACTCCTTCTGCCGAAGAATCTCCGAATTCGCATACTCCGCACCGGTAGGAGTAATCTCCGCGTCTCCCTCCGTCACCTTCAGGAAGCCCAGCAATTGCGCTGCATCTACGATCGGCAGCAGGTCATCGATCTCGAACGCAAGATCGTCCGCCAACCGGTAGATATCGTCCTTGCCGTTGTGATCGAGCAGGAGCTCCAGCAGTCCCGCAATACCACCCGGCCGCGCGTGCGGCAACATCTGGTAGTGCATCTGCCGCTGATCCCGCACAGGCTTTCCGGTTGCGGTCTGGGGCAGCGCCGGCGGTTGCGCATCTGGCTGCGTCAGCACTTTGTAGATGTAATCCACCAGCTGTGTAAACGCCGTTGCCTTGCGATCCCTCGGATGCGGAATTGCCACTCTGAAATCGGTTCGAACATGCCCCGGATTGCGGCCGAGCACAATAATGCGGTCCGCCAGCAGCACCGCCTCTTCAATGTTGTGCGTAACGATAAAGATCGCCTGAGTCGGAATTGTCTTATTCTGCCAAAGCTCCAGCAGTTCGCTGCGCAGATTCTCTGCCGTCAGCACATCCAGAGCAGAGAATGGTTCGTCCATGAACAGGACCTCTGGTTCGACCACCAGGGCGCGTGCAAAGCCAACCCGCTGCCGCATCCCGCCCGATAGCTCCTTTGGATACGCGGCCTGAAAGCCATCCAAACCAACAGTATCGAGAATCTTCAGGCTTCGCCGACGCCTCTCGGCAGGCTCCATCCCCTGCGCCTTCAAGGGAGCTTCAACATTCTCAAATACCGTAAGCCACGGAAACAGTGCAAAACTTTGAAACACAATCGACACATTCACATTGGCGGTTGCGATAGGCTGTTCATGCCAGTACACCTCACCGGCCGAAGGCACGGAAAGCCCAGTCAGCATGCGCAGCAACGTAGACTTTCCAGAGCCGGACGGCCCCAGCAAAGCTACAATCTCTCCCGCCGTAATGGAGAGATCGGTCGGCGAGATGACCTGAATCCGGTTCTCGCTTGGTTGAGCGTAGTATTTCTCTACCTTTTCGGCGCGTATGATGGCTGGCTGCATAGGGTTTTCGTAAATAAAGCGTGAGTTCTGCGTTGAATTGTGACGGTTTGTTCGCCAACCGGCTCTTCGGTCAGCGTATCATTACTAGGTAGGCGATAGGGAAACCTGATGCTTCCGAACGTGATATTCAAATTGATTTAATTGATCTTCAACTTTGGGGAAAATTCAGCATGGCAGAGCCAACAATCGCCGCTCCCGTAAAACCTCGGGTTCTTGTAGCAGATGACGAACAGGTGATCGCTAATACACTCGCAATCATCCTGAATCAGGCCGGATTCGAAGCACGCGCTGTCTTCAGCGGAGAGAAGGCCGTCGAGTCGCTTGAGAGCTTTCAGCCGGATATGCTCATCAGCGACGTCATTATGACCGGAATGACCGGCATTGAAGCCGCAATCATCACCCGCAGCAAACTCCCGAAGTGCAAGATCCTTCTGTTCTCCGGACAGGCCGCTACCGCAGACCTTCTGGAAAAAGCCCGGGCACAAGGCCATGAGTTTGAGATTCTGGCCAAACCGGTCCATCCGACAGATCTCCTCGCGAAGCTCCGCAGCTAGGTTCCACTCGCCAGAAAAATATGACTGAATCCTGACAACGGTCAGACTCTCTCGGAAGAGCCGACGACTCGCTGTCGCTCTTTCACCTTAATTGCAGGCACACCCGCATAGACACCCCAGGCCTCCAGGTTCCGCGTCGCAACCGATCCCAGCCCAAGCACCGCACCGCTACCGATATTCACTCCAGGGGCGACCGACGCGCGAGCGCACACCCATGCGTACTCGCCAATCTCCATCGCATAGGCAATCAGCGGAAATCCAGGGTCGTCATAATCATGCGTGGCTCCGCAAAGGTACGCATCCTGCGACAGAATCGCATGCGACCCAAGCCGCACCGGCGCCGGATTGTAGATCTCGACGCCATCGCCTGCTGTCACCTGGTCCGCACAGATTAAATTCCACGGCGCCCAGACTTTGGAGCGCGGATAAAAGTGACAGTTCGCGCCCATCGTCGCGCCGAACAGGCGCAGCAAAAACGATCGCCAGGAATGTAACGGCCGCGGTGACGTTCTGTAGAAAAAGAGCCAGCAAAGATTCCAATTAAGCCGCCGCAAGCGGTTCCGCAACGAGAACGCCGGCCGCAGGTATGGATCCGCGGCGGTATCGGCCGAGATATGGTCTGCCGCGTTGTAATGAATCTGCTTCGGCATGGAGGTTAAAACCTATTCTGAATCGACGAGAGTGGGAGTCAGAACGGTAGCCGTCCCAAACAGGCGGATAATGGCCTTCGCATTCTCCCGCATATCATAACGTTGATTAAAGCATCGATAGGCAAGCTCAGCCATGTGCTGTCGTTCTGCAATCGTCATTCCGATCCAGCCCTGCAGCAATCGTAGCGTCCCTTCCGCAGTATCCAACTCCATCAGGCCTGCGCCATCCGCGGCAATATCCTCGGCAATGTTCACCTTGTCCGCCAGCAGGACGGGCTTTCCGCAGGCCAGCGCCTCAGCCACGGCAATCCCGAAGTTCTCCTGGTGCGAAGGCAAAACGAATGCCTCGGATCCAAAGAAAGCCCCCCACTTCGCATCTCCAGTCACCATGCCCGGCCAGAAGATTCGGTCCGCAATCCCTGCACTCGCCGCAGAAGCCTTCAGCTTTGCGCTCCACTGCTGTTGGTCCGGACCCGCCATCACCAGATAGAGATCAGGATCATCTGCTGCAACCTTCGCGAATGCATCGATCAGCAGGTCGCATCCCTTCTTTCGATGAATGCGCCCAAGGAAGAGGAGATACCGTTTCCCCTCGGCTTCGGGGCACTTGGCAAAGAAGGCGCGTTTCTGCACCTCAGGGTCGCCCGATGGCCCGCTGGCACCGTACGGCACGACATAAGCATTCCATCGATGTAACCAGAAACTCTCTTCCGCGAGCCGCTTCTCCGCCTTGGAGGTAAACAGCACACGGTAAGCATCGCGCAAAATCCAGTACTCCGCTGGAACCCAGTAAAGCCACTTCTTAACGTGCTTAAGCGGAAACGCATGCTTGAAGTACGGATCCAGCATGCCATGCGTAAACACAACATAGGGCGTATTGCCGGCAAGCGCTCGCCACGCCGCAAACCCGCAGTATTGCCACAAGCCGTTAACCACCACACCATCAAAACGATGACGATTCTTCTTAAGCCACGGCATCAGCTTCGAATTGAACCCATACTTGGTATTCGTAGGTCCCAGCGCATGGACCGGAAATCCAATATCGCTCAAGTACGGGGCTGACGGATCGTCGAGCGTCACCACTTCGCCGGTGTAGCCGATGGGACCGTAACTCAAGAGCACCCTGACGGACTCCGTTGGGCCGCCGGCTTCGGGATTCAGCGTCCCGATGATGTGAAGAATCCGCATTATTTCTTTGCCACCATTATTGAGAATAGCAGTAGAATTTGCCCGGGTGAACACGTTGCGCTGAGCCGCTTCATCATGCTCGAATTCTCCTTGTGACCATTGCAATTGCCTGTCGAAGGCCTCGAACATCTTCTTCATAACTCCATTCACTGATTCTCTCCAGCCCCCGTTGCCCCATCGTATTCGCGGGAGAAGGCTCGGCCAACACCCTTCGCAGAGCTTCCTCCAACGCCGTTACGTCGCCGGCAGGGAAGACGCAGCCTTCAATACCGTCTGAGATCAGATCGGGCTGGCATCCCACATCATCCGAAACGATGACAGCCCGCGCCGCGTTCATCACCTCGTTAACAACCAGCCCCCACATCTCATTCTGCGAAGGCAACACAAACACCGTCGCAATATCGAAGAATCGCGGCAACTCCGATTGATTGCGGAATCCGCAGAACCGCACACTCTCGACGCCGCTCTCTCGCACACGTCGCTCCAGCATCGCTCGTTCTTCACCATCCCCGACGATGACAAGATAGGGATGTGATCCGATTCCGCCGCCAGCCAGCAAATTGAAATAGGCATCGAGCAAGTCCTCGCACCGCTTCCGCGTTTGCAGCTTCGAAGCAAACAGAATGACAGGCCGCGATCCATCCAGATTCAGTTCACTCAACAATTCATCTCGACGAGCGATGGCCTCTCGACACCGCATTTGAAAATAGCCATTGTTCACCGCATAGGGCATCAGGAACTGCGGGACATCATCTCCGAAGTAGTACCGCCAGTGCGCCGCATTCGCACTTCCAATGGTCAGCACTCCGTCGACAAGATGCCGCACCACATTGAAGAACAGCCGCTTCGCTTCGCCCTTCCATCCACCGGCTTCTTTTTTGCCGAGGCGAGACTCTGCGCGAAGCAGCACAGGAATCCCCAGTAATTTCGCCATCAGCATCCCCTGAAGCGTATTGAGGGTCGAGTACCCGTGAACCCAAAGGACATCGAAACCCGGAGCTTCTTTATTGCCCCGTAGTCTGCTGAAGAGGCCGTAGTTCAATTGACTCGTTGGCCCAGTCCGTCTTTCATCCCAGATCGCAGGCAGAAATTCGTGCCGATATCCGCCCACGAGAGGCACATCCCACTTCACGTCGACTCCAAAACCTTTGTCGACATAAGGCTGGATGGAAAAATCCGAAGCGAAGAGAGCAGTCAACTCAATATCAGACTCCTGCGCCACGCGTCGAAGCAACGGCACCTGATATTGGATAGGATGACTTACCAGGTAAGCGACCCTCACCTTCTTCTTGTCGTCACTCATCCCGGAATTCGTCATCTGCACTCGCGGATCTCAGCTCTCTCGGCTAAAAGAAATCTTTCGTGTAAGGTGGGCAACCGCCTCGCGCAGCGCTCGAACATCCTCTTCAAAGCTCCACGTCCGAACTCTCTCAAGAGCACGAAGGCCCATCTCCTCTGCTACCCTTCGCTCGGCCAACACGCGCCCTAACGCATCCGCCAGCGCGTTAACGTCACCCACCGGATACACATAGCCCTCTACTCCATCAGTAATCAAATCTGGGTAGCAGCCAACATCGTCCGACACAATAACAGGTCTGGCAGAGTTCATCGCCTCGTTGACAACCAGCCCCCAGGGCTCATGCCGAGCCGGCAAAACAAACACACTGGCCACATCAAAAAAACGCGGCAACTCCGATTGGTTCCGAAACCCCGTGAATCGAACATCGCCTAATCCCATCGACTGCGCCTGTTCTTCCAAGTTGGCTCGCTCTTCCCCATCTCCCACCACAACAAGGTAAGGCTTGTCGTAACATCTCTTCTCTTCGAGCAAAATACGATACGCCGCAAGCAAATCGGAACAGTGTTTTCGTCGTTGCAGCTTCGAGGCAAACAGAATGACTGGCCTTCCCTCATCAATCTCCAGTTCGCGACACATCGCATCTCGCGACCCGGCAGCTTCACGGCTTCGCTGTTGAAAGTAATCGTTATCCACCGCATAGGGCATCACGAAAAGCGGAACCGTATCCCCAAGATGATGTCTCCAATACTCTGAGTTCAGCGTCCCAACTGCCAAAACCCCATCAATCAAATTCCTCAGCATTTGAAAAAAAAGCTGCTTCAGCAAAAGTTTGGGGCCACTACGCGGCCGGTCCCTCAGCCACATATCGCCACGCAGCAATACCGGTATCCCCAACGCCTTCGCAGCCAGCATCCCGTGCAATGCGTTCACCATCGCATAGCCATGTACCCATAGAACGTCGAACTGCGGCTCCACACCGCCTCCACGAAGCGCGTCGAAGATGCCATAGTTCAAAGGTGTAGTAACTGTTTGCGTTCCATCGTCACGCAACACCGGCAGAAATCGATGGCGATACCCATCCAGCAGCGGAATGTCCCACTCAATCGCCACTCCAAATCCTTCATCCTGATAACTCCGCGCGGAAAAATCCGAGCCAAAGAAGACAGTGAGGTCTATATCGGGCTCCTGCGCGATTCGTCGTAAAAGAGGGGCTTGGTACTGGATCGGATGACTCACCAGATAAGCCAGCCTCACCTTGTTCTTCGATTGATTGCCCATATCGGATGCCGCTAAGAACATAGTTTGTCGGGTCTCATCCAACGTGTCGGATCTGGCGGTTCATGCCAAAGGAATCCGGCTACTGTTGTATAGCGAGGATCAAAATCGATGCGATGCCTAGCAAGGTAGAGATGCCTCCAGATTTGATTGCGGCCTTCATCGGATTGGTCGGCAGGAATACGATATCCTCTGCCTGCAAAACCGGGTCGGGAACCTTACCCTGGATCACCTTCTTGATGTCAACTTGCACAATCTGCCGATCGACTCCCACCGACCGAATGATCTTGAGTTCGTTCTCCTGACCTTCAAAGCCCGGCCCGCCCGCAAGAGCAGCGACCTTCATCAATGTCATAGGCGAGTCTGCTGGAGCGGAATCGCGCCTTGCGTCTTGAACGCGCCCAAGACATAAACCACCCCTACCCGCGAACGACAATCGTTATCGCGCGGAAAGATCGGTATATTTCCCGCAGTGCTCTTCGCCGGGTCTGTTCCGATGTCCACCGTGATCGGTTCCTTCTCGCCATAACGATTGATCGTACATGATGTGGCTGGCAGTGCTCGGCAGGCCTCCGCCACCAACGACAATCGTCGTCGCCGAGTTCGGCAAACCACCGCCGCTGGCCGCCGCAAGAACGTCGAAGAGCCGCTTCTCGCCCACGATCGGTACGATTCCATGAATCTCCCCAATCACCGTGACAAATTCGTTAGGCGACTCCGTAATCTGAATCGACACCTGCGGATCGCGATACATGCCGGCGCTGATGAGCTTCTGCGCCAATCAAGCTCTGAGCCTGATGAGACCGTCAGCCCTTCCACCTGAACCGCGTCAATCAATGGAAGTTGAACCGTCCCATCTATCCCCACACGCACGATAGGGCATAGTCCAGGCTTCCGTATAAATGCACCGCCAGCAGATCGCCTCTTCCAGGTAGACCTCGCGGCTCGCTGGGTACAAAATCGCCGGATCTGTTGTGATGACTACCGGAGGATTGACCGGAGTGGAGATTCCCAGTGCCGGGCCGCTGAACTGTGCGATTGCTGGATGGCCGCACAGCGCGAGCACAAAAGCCACGGCCAAACTCCACCAAATAACGCACCTGTCATCGCGCAAGCTGGAACCACCGGCCCGAAAAATATCGCGCACCTGTCTCATCGCTTTGTCTCTCCAACTTCATGCGTCTCTTCGTCAGAGGCCTTATGCGACTCCCAGCTATCGGAATCCACACTCGAGTACGAATAACCCGAGTATCCGTAATACCCGTAGTACTCCGGCGAATTCAGATCGACCGCATTCAAGACAATACCGGTAATTCCTGCGCCCGAGCGAAGCAGGATATCCCTCGCTCGCCGCACCACATGTTTGCTGGATTTGCCATGACGCACCACAAGGATAACTGTGTCAGCCATCCGCGCAAGGATGACACCGTCCGTGACGGAAAGGATCGGAGGAGAATCGATCACAATATAGTCATACAGCTCGCCACAGCGCTTCAGGATCGCCTCCATAGCGCCTGAACTCAGCATCTCGGTCGGGAAAGGTGGGACCGGCCCGCTGGGCAGAATATCGAGATTCGGAATCTCGCGCACCGTCTGAACCGTCTCTTCCAGAGTCGTTGCTCCCGTCAACAACGTCGTCAGGCCGATCTTGCCGTTCAATCCGAACCGGTGGTGAACATTTGGCCGGCGAAGGTCGCCGTCAATCAACAGCACACGAGTATCCCGTTGCGCCAGAATTGCCGCCAGGTTGCTCGCCACCGTCGTCTTACCTTCCGACGGCGTCGCACTCGTCAACACGATCATCTTCGGAGGTTGTCCGGCTGTCGACAGAAGAAGGGAAGTCCGCAGAGAACGGAAGGCTTCGGCAAATTGAGATTTGGGCTGAACGAGGATGCCGATGTTGCGTTGTGCCGTTGTCAGCACACCTGCCTGGTCGGCCGACGACCGCCGCGCGCGCGGAATAATAGCGAGCGACGGCAACTCGGTAATGCTTTCGATCTCTGCAATACTCCGAAGCCCGGTGTCCAGGCTCTCCATCAGGAAGGCCGCGACGATTCCGGCAAGTATGCTGAATACCAGTGCAGTAAGAATGACAGTAGACTGGGGACGTAACAGCGGGCTTGCAGGTGGCAACGCCTGGTCGACGACATCGATCTCCAGCGACTCTAATCCCGATTGAACACTCGCAGTTCGCAAACGCTGTTGCAGGCTGTCGTACAAGGTACGATTCGCCTCGAACTCCCGCTGCCGCAACGTGTATTCCACCAGCTGATCCCGCAGCTTATAAGCGTCGGTCTTCTGGGCCTCCAGGGCCGCTGTAGTCTGGTCCTCGTTGGCTCGCGCGACGATATAGTTCTGCTTCGCCTGCAGCAGAAGACGGTTCTGTTCGGTATCAATCTCTTTCGTCAGCTCGTCGATCTGAGCCTTCAAAGCCTTCGCCTGAGGATGGTTCGGTCCCAGCGATGACTCCAGTTGTGCGTAGTTCGACCTGGCCGTCGCAAGCTGGCTGCGAAGCGTGTTTAACTCGCCGGGCGCGGTCCCCGGAGTCAGCTCGAGTGCACTTTCAATCGAGTCCGGGTCCATGCCACTGACGACGCGATAACGCGCCTCCGCGATAATCCGAGCCAGCTTCGCCCCCGCCGCCGCCTTCGCAAGGTCATCCAGAGAACTGCTGATCTGATTGTGGGTCGGATCAAATCCCAGGATACCCAGCCGGCGCTGCATATCCATCATCTGCTCTTGCGACGTCTCCACCTGCTGTTTGAGGTCGTCGAGCTTGCCCGAGAGCCACTCCGAAACGCGCTGCGAGGAATCGAATCGCGTCTGATAGCTGCGCTGAATATAATCAGAGATCACTTTGTTGACGATGTCAGCGGACAGCTTCGGACTCAGACTGCTGTAGTTGATGCGAATGATATCGGTCTTTGGAACGAGAGCAACGTGCAGGTTGCTCTGCAATCGATGAACCGTCGACTGCCTCGTCTCTCCATCATCGAGGCTTGTATGTGGTACCGGCCCCTTCCTCTCAAGAAAATCTGCATTGTTCGACAGATCCATCTCGCGGCACACCCTCAACATCAGCGAGTCGCTCTTTAGAATCTCTATCTCTGTCAACAATCTCGAACTGGAATCGCCGCCGTAACCCTGCACCGCGCTGACTCTGTACTCGTTCGACGACCCAGACCGCACCTGGATCCGCCCATAAGCGTTGTAAAGCTTTGGCTGTGACTCTGCCTTGAAAACTCCGTAAGCCAGTCCCAATAACACGGCAATAATCAGGACCCATCGCCGTTTCCGCAGAACGATCAGCGCTTCTGACAGCGTAGTATCTGTAACCGTCGTACTAAACCCGCTCTGGTTAGTCTCCGGTACATTTGCGGCCGGCGGTTGCGTATTTTGGGAACCCATTGTCCCTAGTCTACTCGACTGACCCGTGCGGAAGGAAGGCTAGACTCCGCCATGCAAACACATGGGACCAAAAGAGAAAGCCCCACTCATTTTTGACCCTCCTGCCGAATAAGGTATCCTCCGTTATGAGGTCGAATACGTTATAAAAATGAGTGAAAACGTTAGAATTGCCGTCGTCGGTTCGGGCTATGTGGGTCTCGTCGCAGCAGTTTGCTTCGCTGAGATGGGACACGACGTCATTTGTGTGGACAACGATGAGCGCAAGGTCGCCGCCCTTCAGGCAGGCGACACACTCATCCACGAAAATCACCTCCCGGAACTGCTCGCAAAGTACGGCAATGCCAAGGTTCGCTTCACGACTGACCTCGCAGAGGCCACCAGGGAGAGCGAAGCCATCTTTATCGCAGTCGGAACGCCCCAGAGCGAGGCCGGTGATGCCGATCTCTCTTTTGTCGAAGCCGTCGCATGCGAAATCGCCCGTTCGCTGACCTGCTACAAGGTCATCGTCGAAAAGAGCACCGTCCCCGTTTACACCAATGAGTGGGTCACCCGTTCGATGGAGCGCAACGGCGCCGACCGCCACCTGTTTGATGTGGTCTCAAACCCCGAATTTCTTCGCGAGGGAACTGCGGTCTCCGACTTTCTTCATCCTGATCGTATCGTCGTCGGCGCGGATAGTGACCGCGCAGGGGATGTACTGCAGCGGATCTACCACCCCCTGACCAGCGGCAGCTACTACCTGAAGCCTGACGCTATTACCGGCTCCTGCAACGCCGCCGCCGTGCCCCCGCTCGTGATGACCTCCACCAAAAGTGCAGAGATCATCAAGCATGCCTCCAACGCCTTTCTCGCCATGAAGATCTCCTTCATCAACGCAGTCGCCAATCTGTGCGAAGCCACGAACGCGAACGTAGAACAGGTAGCCCGAGGCATGGGACTCGACAAACGCATCGGCGCGAAATTCCTGCGCCCCGGCGTCGGCTACGGAGGCTCCTGCTTCCCCAAGGATGTGGCCGCCTTTCGTTCCGTCGCGGAGCAGCTAGGCATCGACTTCAGCATCCTCGCCGAAGTCGAAAAAATCAATAGCCAGCAGAAGAGGCGTTTCCTCAGCAAGGTTCGTTCTGCTTTGTGGACCTTACGAGGAAAGCGCCTCGCCGTCTTAGGCCTGGCCTTCAAAGGCGAGACCGATGACATTCGCGAATCGCCCGCGATTGAAATTATCAAAATGCTCCTCGCGGAAGGCTGCACCATCGCCGCGTATGATCCCGCTGCAATCAACCGGTCGCAAGAGATTCTCCCAGCCGTCGGCAATCTCAGTTATGCACCCGACGCCTACGCTGCCGCGCAGGACGCCGATGCTCTCCTCATCCTCACGGACTGGGCCGAATTCGCCACACTGGATCTCGACCGTCTCAATATGACCTTGCGATACCCCATCGTCATCGACGGCCGCAACCTTTACGATCCGGATATCATGATGCAATATGGCTTTACGTACATCAGTGTCGGTCGGCCTGCCATCTACCCGGCACGGAGCTCTCTTTAGGCTCCCGTAGCATCTAATCTGGCAGCTAAGAATCATTGATATAACTCCTCGGTAGCCCGGCCCTTCTCTTTGTGATGGAAGGCAGAGCCAAGCGGCTGGGTTTTGCCAGACGAAAGGTAGTAGATGACGTCTCGAACTGTTCTTGTCACGGGGGCAGCCGGATTCCTCGGCTCCCATCTTTGTGACGCTTTACTCGCCTTAGACTATTCGGTAATCGGTGCCGACAATCTCAGCACAGGCAGACTGGCGAACCTCGATCACCTTCGCAGCGAAAGTCGGTTCAGCTTGCTTGAGCAGGATATCTGTTGCCCCTTTGACACCGGCCGGGTCGACTTCATTTTCAACTTCGCCTCGCCCGCCAGCCCCGTCGATTACACCCGGCTCGGTGTCGAAACTCTCCTCGTCGGCTCCGCAGGGACCATCAACACCCTCGACCTCGCCCGCAAATACGGCGCAGGCTACCTCCACGCCTCCACCTCCGAGTGCTACGGCGACCCCGAAGTCCACCCTCAGGTCGAATCCTACTGGGGACACGTCAATCCCGTCGGCCCCCGCTCCGTCTATGACGAAGCCAAGCGCTTCTCGGAAGCCGCAGTAATGGCCTATCACCGCTACTATGGCGTCGACACTCGTCTCGTCCGCATCTTCAACACCTACGGTCCCAGACTTCAGCCCAGCGATGGCCGTGTCATCTCGAACTTTGTGGTTCAGGCTCTGCGGGGAGAGCCCCTGACGATCTACGGCGATGGCTCCCAGACACGCAGCTTCTGTTATGTCTCCGATCTCATCGACGGCATCCTCCTTCTGTCCCGTTCGCAGGAGCACATGCCCGTCAACATCGGCAATCCGGACGAGTGGACCATCCTGGAATGTGCGCGCGAGATCTTAGCCGTCAGCGGCTCCAGCTCCGACATTCTCTTCCAGCCTCTGCCCCAGGACGACCCCGTCCGCCGCCGCCCTGACATTACCCGCGCCAGAACATTGCTCGGCTGGGAGCCCAAAATCAAGCTGCGTGAGGGACTGGAAAAGTCGCTCGCCTACTTCAACTCATTCGTCAAATAACTCTAAGGCCACAACCGGCTACGGCAACGCAGGCCGGTTGTGCAGCTTTGGATACCACGTGAGTTGAAGTGCAATCGAAGTATCTTTCTGTAGACCGGTCTTATAGACCGGGGCCTTCCATCCTTCGTATTGCACCCAGGCATTCAGCTCCGTCTCACGTCCAAGCCGCTTCACCAAGCTGGCCTTGAACTGATTCTGCGTCGTTCCTCCCGGAATGAAGTTGAAAGGCGTCTTTTTGTTCAGATACTCGATCTGCGCCCACTCGTTTCCGGAAATGTGATACGTCAGCCATGCCTGTCCACCCTTGGCCTCCCGGCCAATCCAGTCGCCCATGATGAATCCGTTGTTCGTATATCCCTGACGCTGGATGGCCTCCCAATAAGCGAACTGCCCCGCATGCGCCGGTGCAACTCCAGGGTCGGTAGACACCGCCTCAACTCTGAAATCGAATTTGCTCAGCTTCGGAATCTGCGAGACATACAGCCCCGTCCGGTACGACGCCCGTCGTGGCGCGCTGATCGGCGTCACGTCGTCGTGGCAGATTGAGTCCAGATAAAACGTGACATACTTTCGCAGATACGGCAGCCGGTATGAGGCGCTAAAGTCGCTGAATCGAGCCCCAGGATCATTGCGCGAGAGCTTCTCGGGCCCTGCCGTATCGTTCGTGTCATAGAAACTATGCCAGAACGTCCCCAGCGTTACCGGAGCATGTCCCGCACCACCCCAGATCACAGTCCTCTGAAATGCAAATTCGAAGTTGACCGTAGGCCGGAACGAGAACATCTCCATATGCTCCCACGGCGCTCGCGGAACCATATGCCCTTTCAGGCTGCCTACAAAAAAGTCATACCGGATCGGGCCCAGCAGCTTCGAAAGCCACTTAATGTTGAGCGGCTCCACCCGGTTCACGCGAAACGAATAAGTATCCTCCGCGTTATTCGACCACGCCATCGAGCTCCCCGCCGCAGGGCCAAGCCACGAGTCCATCTTTCCACCGGAGATCTCGTGTCCCAGCACGTGCAGCGAGGCATACGCCTGCACCAGCCGGAAAGGATTTTGCTCCAGAATAGGACCCTGAGGAGTTGTGGCCAGCGGTCCCGTATAACTGATCTCGTCGATGACATTCAACTGCGTCGCTAACTCCGGGCTGTATCCCTCAGCCGAGGGAGCGTGCTGATACTCTCCCCGCACATACAACGAAAGCGGCCCCCACTCCTCGATCGTCGAAGCCCCGGCAATCGCATTGAACCCTGTCTGGTATGGCCGGCCATAGTCGTTGTTGATTGTCTGACCCAGATGATAGCTATCCCGCAGTATCGGCCCATCGATCCCAAGCAATCGCGTATACGACGATTCCATCCCATACACAAGCCCTCGATCCGCCCTGCCGTCCGGAACCTCGGCGCTCAGTTCGTTGATCAGCTTCGCCCAGATATCCTGCGCCTGTTCGTTGTCGCTGTTCAGAATGGCATCCTTCGAGGCAAGCAGCATGTGCAGCACGCTTCGGCGCGTATACGGCCGCATTCCCAGGTACATCGTGTTCACGAAGCCCATCGAATAAAGACGATTCAGCGCGGGATAGGCCCAGTTATCCATCGGAATATAAACCGACCCCAACCAATCCGGGCCCGGCTTCTCCGCAGGCGCAGGATTCGTAGGAGAAGAAACCGGCGGCTGCGGTCCTGTCGATGGAACCGAAGCCGATGGCTGTTGGACAGGATACGTAGGGGTATCTGAAATAACGGTCGGAATTGGCGCTGCCGGGGCAGTAGAAGGCTCATGAGAGGCATTCGTCGTTGGCGCCTGTCCGTATGCTCCTGATGTCAAACCCAGTATCAGCGCCGCAAAAGAAGGAAACCTCTTAATCCGCACTCGCACCTCAAAACCAGTCCCGGAACTGTCGCTCCAGTGTAATCGCCCTGCATCAGTACATGCAGTTCCACACCAGTCACCTTCTGGGTGCAAAACCCTAGGCCGTATCGAACATATAGCTTGAACGTAAGTGATGGATTTCTATAGAAACTGTCATCCTGAGCGAAGGCTCTCGCAGTCTTATCGCCCTGATCTTCCAACACCAGGCCCAGCGCCGCGTCGTCTTAAAATGCTGATAAGCCTAGCGGCCCTCCGCATGAATCCGGCGGCGCAACCCGCTGCCCGCATCTTTCAACCAGGCTCTCGTGCAAATCTTGCGTGCAACCAAAACCTCGCCAAGTTGAACCAGAGGATCGGTCCGCTGCCGTTCGCCTTTACCCCGAACCGGAAGCTCAAGGCACTCGATCAGCACCGGCCCATCGCCACCGCGCATTCGTCCCGACGACTCCTGCGCGACCCGGTACAACGCCACAGCATCCGCCACATCCACGGGGATTCCAGGCACTCCCCACCGGCGCGCAAGGTTGCTCAAACTCGAACTCTTGCCCGCCTTCTTACCCTTCGAAGCTAGAACCACAAACAGCACCGGCAACTCCAGCTTCGAAGCCAGTGAAAGCACTCGCGCCCAATCTCCCTTGGAGACATCGTCGCGATGCAGATAGGTCACCACAACATTGCGCCGCCCCAGTGTCTTGAAAGACAACGCCGCACCCATCGCCATCCTCAACCGCTCGCCTCCATCGCTGATCCATGGCAGCAGTTGTCCCGAGCCCTTCGCCGTCTTCGTCCCCTTTATCTTTTTTCCGGAACAGAGCGCGACGGCACGCTTCAGCAGGGAACTGGCCTTCTCTCCCATCAAAAGGTCCGTCACGACTCCCACCTGCGAATCGCTGACAAGGTCCCCGGCCTCCAGGTCGATCACCGTGCTGACTCTGCAAGCCTCCTGCCCGCGCGTAGAATCCAGCCTGCGCCGTCCCTTCGCGCTTCGCTGCAACTTCTCAACGTGCTCGTTCAGCGCTCTCGCCTCGGCCATTGCCACGTACATCTGTCGCAGCTTCTTATTCGGCACCAGTGGATTCTCATGCAGCTCCGTTTTACTCAACCAACCCTCCCTTGCCTCAAAAAGAGAGGGTCCCAAAAGGAACCCTTCTCCAGTTCAATCCGGAATCCTTCTAAGCCCTGAACGGATCTGCACCATCCACATTCAACCCCAGCTCGGCCATCGCACTCTGCGCTGCCTTTGCTTTGAACTTGCCGTCCCGCGCCAGCTTAGAAAGCGTGGCCCCCGCAATTGCCTCGGCGTTCACCTCAAAGTGCTGCCTCAGGTGTTGTCGATTATCGCTCCGTCCAAAACCATCGGTCCCCAGTGCAACCAACCGCGAAGGCAGCCACGGCGACAACATATCCGGCACTGATTTCATGTAATCGCTCGCCGCAATCACCGGTCCCTTCGCATCGCCGAGCGCGGTCAGCACATAGGGCCTCCGTTCCTTCTCCGCAGGATGCAGCCGGTTCCAGCGCTCGACCGCCAGAGCATCGCGCCGCAGCTCCGTGTAACTCGTCACACTCCACACATCGGCATGAACTCCATACTTCGTAGCCAGAATCTCCTGTGCGCGAAGAACTTCATTCAGAATCGGGCCGCTGCCGAACAACTGCGCCACAGTCTCGCCCGCCGCGGGCTTCAGCTTATACATTCCGCGCAGAATCCCCTCAGCCGAGCCCTCCGGCATCGACGGCATCGCATAGTCTTCGTTGTACATCATGATGTAGTAGAAGCAGTCTTCGCCCGTCTCATACATCCGTCGGATTCCATCCTGAATCACCACTGCCATCTCGTACACATACGCGGGATCGTAGGTGATGCAGGTCGGCACCGTGCTCGCCAGAACGACACTGTGTCCGTCCTGATGCTGTAAACCCTCGCCCAGCATAGTCGTCCGGCCCGCCGTTCCGCCCATCAGGAAGCCCTTGCCGCGCGAATCCGCGAACGCCCACACCATGTCTCCGATGCGCTGGAATCCAAACATCGAGTAGTACATGTAGAAGGGAATCGTCGAGACTCCATAGTTCGCGTAGGCAGTCCCCGCCGCCGTAAACGACGCCATCGACCCAGCCTCTGTGATCCCTTCCTCCAGAATCTGTCCGTCCTTCTCCTCGCGATAGCTCAGCAGCATGTCCTTGTCATGAGGCTCATACTTCTGTCCCTCGGGAGCATAGATCGCGACCTGCTTGATAGCCGATTCCAGTCCGAACGTCCTGCCTTCATCCGGCACAATCGGCACAATCAGCTTGCCGATCGTCGGGTCCTTCATCAGGTGGCGCAGGATGCTCACAAACCCCATCGTCGTCGACACCGCGCGATTGTTCGACCCGGCCGTCCACTCGCGGAATACCTCCAGGCTCGGCGCTTTGAAGTTCGACGCACGAACCTCGCGCACCGGCAAATACCCGCCCAGCGACCTCCGCCGCTCCTGCATATACGTAAGCTCCGGCGAATCGGCGGCAGGCCGGTAGAACGACCCTTCCTTTGCGGCCTGCTCGGGAACTGGAATCTCGAACTGCTTCACAAACGCAGCCAGTCCCTCGTCCGTGAGCTTCTTCTCATTGTGCGTCGCATTGCGAGACTGCGACGTCCCCATCCCGTAACCCTTCACCGTCTTGGCCAGGATCACCGTCGGGCCACCCTTATGCTCCATCGCCCACTTGTAAGCGTTGTAGATCTTCGCCGGATCATGTCCGCCGCGATGCAGGCACAACAACTGGTCGTCGCTGTAATCCTTTACCAGCTCCAGCAGCTCCGGATACTTGCCGAAGAAATGGCTCCGGAGGAACGCGCCATCCTTCGCCTTGAACGTCTGGAAGTCGCCGTCAACGCACTCCTCCATGCGCCGCAGCAGCAGTCCTGTATGGTCGCGCTCAAACAGCGCATCCCAATCCGAGCCCCAGATCACCTTGATGACGTTCCATCCCGCCCCACGGAACACGCCCTCCAGCTCGTCGATAATCCTCTTGTTCCCGCGCACCGGCCCATCTAGCCGCTGCAGGTTGCAGTTCACCACAAAGACCAGGTTATCCAGCTTCTCCCGCGCGCCCAGCGAGATCGCACCCAGCGAATCCACCTCATCCGTCTCGCCATCGCCAAGAAACGCCCAGACCTTGCGCTCCGTCGGCTGAATCAGCTTTCGGTTCTCCAGATACCGCATAAACCGAGCCTGGTAGATCGCATTCAGCGGCCCAATCCCCATCGACACCGTAGGAAAGTTCCAGAAATCCGGCATCAGCCACGGATGCGGATACGAGCTCAGCCCCGGAGTATCCCGCAGCTCATGCCGGAAGTTCTTCAGCCGAGCCTCATCGAACCGCCCCTCCAGAAAAGCCCGCGCATACACCCCAGGCGAAGCGTGCCCCTGAAAATAAACGAAGTCTCCCGGCTGGTCGCCATAACTCGCCCGGAAAAAATGATTGAACCCAACCTCCAGCAGCGTAGCCAGCGACGAATACGTCGAAATATGCCCGCCAATCCCCGGATCCTTCTTATTCTGTCCATGCACCATCGCCAACGCATTCCACCGGATCAGCGACTCCACCTTCTTCTCCAGCGTCCTGTCGCCGGGATACGGCACTTCATCGTGCTTCGGAATCGTATTCCGGTACGGCGTCGTCATCTCGCTCGGCGTCGGCACTCCCGCCTCGCGCGCACGCTGCCGCAGAGCCCCCAGCAGCTCCGCACCCTGCTCCCAATCCTGCGCAACGACGTCGTCAAACGCCTCAATCCACTCCGACATCTCGGCTTTAAAATCTTGTTTTGCGGCGTCTTCCAGTTTCGTCGTCATAATCTTCGTCAACACTCCAGTCCCAGAGATTGCTGCAGATTGCCATCCGGCAAGCACAATCGATCACACTTATAACGATATAAGGCTTACACGAAAACGTCATCTACTCACTTGCCGAGCAACGCGAGGCCCAAGCCGCAAGCACCACCAAGACCGGTACACAAGTCACGAAGTGACCGCCCGAATCGGGGTCCCCGCAAACAGGTCCACGTTTGCGGGGTGACTAAGCGAAGTGGGCCCGTCCGGCAGGACAAGCTCCAGTTAGCTCCTAAGTAGAATAATCCGCATTGATCCGCACATACTCTTCCGTCAGATCGCAAGTCAAAAACCGGCACTCCGCCTCGCCCAACCCCATATCCATCCGTATCGTGTACTCCCGATTCATCATCGCAGCATGTGCCGCAGCCTCATCGAACACCGGCGACCGCACCCCCAGCTCAAACACCGGCTCATTCCCAATCGCAATCCTCACCAGCGCCGGATCGAACTTCACGCCGCTGTATCCCGCCGCCGCCAGCAGCCGCCCCCAGTTCGGGTCGCCGCTCGACCAAGCCGTCTTGCACAGCGGCGAATGCGCAATCGACTTCGCGATCTGTTTCGCCTCCGCCTCCGTCCGAGCACCCGTAACGTGCAGCGTCACCACATGCCCGACACCCTCGCCATCATCGACAATCTTGTGCGCCAGCGAACCGCACACATCCCTCAGCGCATCAGAGAAAGCCTCGCGGCTCTCCTCATCCAGCCTCACTCCACTAGCCCCGCTCGCAAGCAGCAACACCGTATCGTTCGTAGAAGTATCCCCATCGATCGAAATCGAATTGAAGCTCCTCTCCACCGCCGGCCCCAGCAAGCTCCGAAGCTCATCGCTCTCCGCCGCAATATCCGTAAACAAATACACCAGCATCGTTGCATGCGGAGGCCCCAGTTGCGGATGAATCATCCCCGCGCCCTTCGCCGCCCCAAAGATCCGAACCTCCGCGCTCCCCACCACGACCATTGCCTGCGCGACCTTCATCTTCGTATCCGTCGTCATGATCGCCCGCGCAAATATCTCCGCATGCGTCGCATCATCCCCCAACGCACCCGTCAGCGCAGGCAAAGCCGCCATCACCTTCTCCTCAGGAAACGGCACCCCGATAATCCCCGTCGAAGAAGGGAACACCTCATCGAAGATGCACCCAAAGCTCTCCGCCGCCGCCACGCACGTATGCACACAGGCATCGATCCCCGGTTGTCCCGTCGCGCAATTCGCATTCCCCGCATTCACCAGGACCGCCGCCACCCGTCCTCCCGTAGCCGCCAGATGCCTGCGTCCCACCGTCACCGGAGCCGCCACCACCTGATTGCTGGTAAACATCGCCGCTCCATTCGTCCCCTTCGCCGCGACGACAGCCGCAAGATCAAGATTCCCGCTCGCCTTGATTCCCGCCTTCACCGCGCCCCACCGGAACCCTCGCGGCAACGCATCCCAATCGTTCGTCTGTTCACTCTGCATAGTCCTACTCTATCAAGCACTCGCTGCCTCTCACCGCATAAGTCAACAGCGAAGACAGCAATCCAATCCGGCGTCTCCCCCGCTGCTTCCGTTAGACTGAAGAGATGGCAGGCAAGGTAGACTTGCAGGAGTCCCCGCATTCGGTTCCCGTACTGTCGGTTTGAAAGGCAAAAGGATTTTTATCTATGAAGTTGTGGTCCCTCGTTCCATGTCTCGCGTTGGCTCTTTCCACCACCCTTGCCATCCATGCTCAGGACAATCCGTCTCCGGTCAACCCATCCAACGCCAGCACCACAGGAGTCGGACGCGGCGACGTAGGACTTTATGTCAATCCAGTAGGTCTCCACATCACGAACTCCCAGCCAGACACTGGCCCATTTGCCTTCCTCGGCGAGAACGCCACCTCGCGCATGTTCTGGGGAGCCGACTTCGGCGGCTACATCAACTTCTTTCACGCCCCGGGCTTCAACGCCGGCGTCGACATCCGCGATGCCATCGTCACCGCTAACAACGCCCGCCTCAACAGCTTCCTCGTCGGCGCCCGCGTCATCGTCAAACCCATCGCCGAATCGTTCAAGCCTTACCTGCAGCTCTCCATCGGAGCCGGCTCCTCCAAACCTCCAACCAGCCCGATTAAGCTCACCCGTTTGCAGTACGGCATCTACGGCGGTCTGGACTACACCCTCTCCAAGCACGTCGACTTCCGCGCATTCGAGCTCGGCTACGGTGCGGTACCAACCGTCAGCAGCGGAAACTTCAACGGAACCACCTCTTTCCCTTCATCCAGACTATTCAGCGTCAGTTCCGGGCTGGTCTTCCGCGTCCCGTAAGACCCACCTCTAACGAGCCACAAGCCGCATCATCACCGGATCGCGCGGCCGCAGCGTAATCTTCGCCTGCGGCACAGGCGCAGCCGCACCCGGATACCTCATCCGCCACCGCTGCGCAATCGTGGCTATCGAAAGCACTCCCTCCATCCACGCAAAGCTCTCGCCAATGCACTGACGGCCGCCCCCGCCAAACGGAAAATAAACAAACTTCGGCCGCGCCGCCTTAGCCTCAGGCGAAAATCGCTCCGGATCGAACCGCAGCGGCTCCGGAAAATACTGCGGATCGCGCCCCATCACATACTGGCTGAAGAAAAAGTGTGCGCCCGGCGGAATCCGGTATGGCCCAAGCTCAACCGGTCTCGTCGACATACGCCCCATCGCCCACGCTGGCGGATACAGCCTCATCGACTCGGCAAACACCTGTTCGGTATACCCAAGATTGGGATAGTCCGCCAGAGTAGGAAGACGGCGCTCTCCTCCCGCTCCCAGCACCGCATCCAGCTCGCCATGCAGCCGCGCCTCGATCTCCGGATGCTGCGACAGCAGATACCACGTCCATGTCAGGCCATTCGCCACCGTCTCGTACCCGGCCAGAAAGATCGTCAGCACCTCATCCAGAGCCTGCGCGTCAGACATTCGCGTAACCGCGGCACTGTCCCCATCCGGCTCATACGTGCTCGCCAGCAGCATCGAGAGCAGGTCACCCTTATCCACGCCAGCCGCGCGATGCTCCCGGATAAGGCGCCCCACAATCTCGTCCAGCCGAGCCTTCGATCTGCGGAACTTCATAATTCCCGGAATTGGCAGATGAAGAAAGTCATTCAGCCTCGGAAACGCAACGATAAAGTTGTAGATTCCCATGATCGCATTCACCTCATCGTTGATGCTGCGAATGTCAGCGGTTACCTCCGTGTCAAACAGCGTCCGCGCAACAATCTCCAGCGAGAGCTGCATGCTCGCCGCAGCAATATCGATCTGCTGACCGGACTGCCATCTCTCGCGCGACGCCGCCGCACACGCAACAATCTGGTCTGCATAAGCGTTGATCCGCTGCCGATGAAACGCCGGCGCAACGATCTTCCGCTGGCGCATGTGAATCGGATCGTCCGAGGTGATCAGACCCTCCCCAAGCAGAATCTTCATCCGCCGCACAGTCCGCTCCTTCACAAACGAAGACGCCTGGTTCACCAGAATCTCGCGGATGTAAGCCGGATCATTCAGGAAGACGATAGGAGTTCCCATGAACCGGTAGCAGGCGATATTTCCATAGGTCTTCAGCAGGTGTTCGAAGAGAAGAATGGGCCGTCCAAGCTTCACCCAGGGCTTGAACGCATAAAAGGGAAGGGAGTGCTTCAAGCCGGGCGGCATGCGCCACTCGCCTGAGCCAATCGCCTCCGGCAAAACCTCGCGACCTGGATAAGAAGCAGCCATCTCCTCCAGTTTGACTCAATACATCAACGTGCCGCGAGCCCGCACACAGAATGCCTTCCTCTCACGCTGCAAGAACTGCGCCTGTTTTTTAGTTGTCATCCTTCGCGAAGCGGAGGATCTGCTTTTCGTTCAAGTGCCATCGAAACGAAACCGGAATCCCTGGAAAGTGCGCCGCCCTCCCAATGCACAATCCAAACCCGATACCTGATACCTGATACCCAATACATAAAAATCCCTCGCGGGCCACAGGAGACAGGTGGCCCACATCTGGCCGAACCAGGGTGAGATATTTTCGCGCAACGAAAATCCCGACAAACCTCAACCCATGCTGCTGGCTCCCAGCAAAAAACTGATTTAAAAGTCTTTATTAACCTGGAAAATTATTTTTCGCGTTTTCAGCCCAGAAATCGCGTGTCAAGCCCCAAAACCACCTAACCCATTACCAGACAACAATATCCAAGTGGCATTTTAGTTAGCCCTGATAGCTATACTTAAAAATAGGGGGCAAAAAATTACCAAGAAACGAAACTTCAAAGCCAGGGTTCCGCTCTAACCCCTTTGTTTTGACTATTTTGGGGTGTAACCCTTTTGTTTTGACGATTTTACAAATGCAATATCTCCATAAACCACTGATTCAAAGTATCTTACGCGCAGCAATAGGGGAGGGGGAGGGGGGCAGCCGGGGCACGAAGCGGCGAAGAGAAGCAGAAAGAGCTCAAGCGGACATGGTGGAAACGGTCAAACGAGAGGAGACGACATTCCAGATGCTGGCCTGTATCTCATCCAGCGAGGCATCCTCGCGAACAGCAACTACGCGGTGGGGTTCACGAGCAGCAATCTCCTCATACTTCTCGTAGATGCGCCGGTAAAAATCATCCGATTCCCGCTCGAACCGGTTCTCATCGGCGCCTTGGCGCTGAACCGTCCGCCGGTTGCGAACCCGGGCGCGGCGAAGAGAGGTCTCAAGTGGAGGAAGCAGCAGAATCGTCAGATCGGGTTGGAGGTTGTCGCAGACGGCGGCATGCATAGCAAGAATCCGTTCGCTCCCAAGCTGCCGTCCGGCACCCTGGTACGCCTCGGAAGAGTCGGTATAGCGGTCGCAAAGGACGACGGCTCCGGCATCGAGCGCCGGGAGGATGATCTCGGCAATCGACTGGGCACGGTCTGCGAACATCAGCGCCATCTCCGCAGCAGGGGCAATGGGTCCCAGAGTAGCTTCGGACTTGGAGTCCAGAAGAATGGACCGGATTCGATCTCCAAGCACCGTTCCTCCGGGCTGCCGCAGGACAACGACCTTACGGCCCTCCGCCTCCAGGGCAGCCGCAAGACGACGCAATTGGGTGGTCTTGCCGGAACCGTCAAGGCCCTCAAAAGTAATGAAATATCCGCGCGGCATACCTCCAGTCTACCGCGTGACATCGGGTGGCATCTCAGAAGGGAGTGAAGGTTTTTTGAAGGAGAATCGCTATGGTAGTGATCGCATTCATCGCAATAATCTTCGCCCTGCTCGCAATCGGCGGAGTCTTCGCGCTCATGGCGAAAGACAACAAGCGCAAAGGCCAGAGCGGCTCGCCCGGCACTTCCGGCCAGACCAGGCAAGGCAGGGCGGCGGGGCTGGATTAGGCGCTACTTGCCGGCAATAACCCCCGGCCCGGCGTTCCATTGAACACCAGCCGGAGTGATAACGATATTGAGCGCGCCTTCCGACCCTTCCTTAAGGAAGGGTCCATCGGATGTGTGGGTCTGATGTGAGTTGTCCGTATAAAGCAGCTTCAGGTTGCCCGATCCAAGAACCTTGAAGCGGTAATGGTAGTCCGATCCCGCCGCAAGGCCCTGTGTTCCGAAGCCGGCGCTGGGGTAGTCGACCTCAATCAGCTCGATCCGCTGCGCAGTACCATTGCTCACCGTCGCGGAGACATAAGGAGAGTGGCAACCGGCAACAAAAAGACACGCAACCGTACCTGAAAAGAGAATCCAACGCATGAGAATTAAAGGTATCAGGTAGATCGAAGCAAGCCGGAAATTAGAGGAAGGGAAGAAACTCCGAGCTCCGGCTCGGTTTCTCGAGAATGCGGGCAGTAAGCACAGCTCCGCTCCGGTTATCGTGAAGAGTAATCGGAAACGCGAGAACGCTCCACGTAAACTGCTGCTCATCGGGCCGCGGCTGGGTCAACAATCCGCGTCGAGTCCGGTCAATGAAGGTCTCGCGGCTATGACAAACCGTCTGGATGACCTCGCGCCAGTCCCGCATGATCGGCAGTTCATGGAACACACAGCGGCCCACAAACCAGTCGCGAGGCTGGCCCAGGTACTCAGCAGCAGCGTCATTGCAGTACTGCCATATACCCCTCTCATCCAATATCTGGACCAGCACATCGGAGCCGATAGTCAGCGAAATTCGAGAATAGAAAAAATCCCGCGCATCCACCACAACCGGAGCGCCGCGCCGTTTCGCCCCAAGCGAGCTCAAAGCATCAAGCAGATCTTCAACCGAACTATGACCTTTGAGCAGATGCATATCCTCAACACCGCCAAAATAGCGGTCAAGAGTAGCAGAGAGAATGATGATTGGAACATGAGGACGACGGCGCCGCAGCAAAGCAGCCACTTCAGTACCAAACTGTCCCGCTCCAAGGTGATAATCGAGGACAGCAATATCAATCCGGTCGAAGAACTCCGTCGCCTCTTCGATCGTCGCCGCAGGAATGCACTCGTAACCGTGCTGGCGCAGAATAGCAGTGCGAAGGTGCAGGTTGCTGGGCTCATCATCGAGCAACAGCACACGAATTGGTTGAACTAGCCCACTGGGTGGCCGCTGAGGCGCGCTCGAAAAAGTATCCGGAGGCTCAACCATGGGTTCCCTCTGCATACAACTATAGTCACCATCGGGTGGTTATTTAAGTTTTAATTTAATATCCCGGATCAGCTCAGGAAGTCGATTGAAGAGAGCAACCGACCGTAACCACTGACGATTATCAGTGGCAGGATAGCCACTTACCACCTTTCCAGGAGCTACATCGTTCGGAATACCACTCTGAGCAGTCGCAACAACACCATCCCCAACCGTGCAATGCCCCGCAACTCCAACCTGGCCAGCAAGGATGACGTTCTTACCGACAAGAGTTGATCCAGCTAGCCCCACCTGAGCACACAGCAGGGTATCGGTGCCCACAGTAGAACCATGACCAACCTGAACCAGGTTGTCGACCTTCGCACCCGCGCGGATGCGGGTTTCTCCTATGGAAGCCCTGTCGATGCAAGCATTTGCCTGTACTTCAACAACATCTTCGATAATCGTTCGGCCGGATTGAACGATCTTGTACCAGTGACCATCAGACTGACGTGCAAAGCCAAAGCCATCAGCCCCAATGATTGCCCCGTTCTGCAGAATGACATCGTCGCCCAACTGACAGTATTCGCGGACGACAGCATGCGCATGAGCGAACAGGTTGTCGCCTGCGCTGGCGTGTGAATAGAAGACGACATGAGGAAGAATGACGGCGTTATCCCCGATCGTAACGTGGTCGCCAATCACGGCGTAGGCTCCAACATGAGCGTTATCTCCGATACGAGCAGTAGAGGCAATGGCGGCGGTAGGATGGATTCCCGGCAGATAGACCGGCGCCGTGTAAAAAAGTTCGATCGCGCGGGCAAATTTCAGGTAAGGATTATCTGTACGAAGAGTAGCCGCAGGGATCTCTGGAAAATCCGATTCGACGAGAACTGCCGAAGCCTGTGTAGTTTGAGCCAATGAGGCATATTTGGGATTGGAAACAAAGGTAAGATCACCGGTAATCGCGGTTTCAATACCGGCTACTCGGGTGATGCGGACTGTTGGGTCCCCGTGAAGAGTGGCATTAAGCTCAGTAGCGAGCTCGGCCAAGGTAAAGGACTTGGAGCTTGGATCCATGGGGTGGATTGTAATAGCTCAGTTGGGCCGGTGGTTGGGGGGAATGAGATTGTGAAAGAGGTCTTCCTGTAGGGAAGGTACCGAGGATGCTGGTAGCGGTTTGCGGCGCGATGGCGTGGTAATAACAGCCAATAATTGCAAATCGCTGATCGAAGTACGGGGGACATAGATGCGCTGAGTATTGGAACGGGTATCAGGCGGGGTTATATGCAATCCCTGGTCGCCGATGACGTCATCAACCAATGTGATATCCAGAGGTGCAAGTCCTTCCAAGAGATCACCAGTGCGAAAGGTCATGCGGAGCCAAAGACCTTCGGTGCGGGGCTTGGCAAGAAAGTTGCGCCGGGTCAGGCGTTCAGGATTAACGCTGTCACTCGTGTTAAAGTCCCGAACATAGCATATGTGCTTGATATCGTTGACCTGTAGGGCTATCACTCGACCTGATAGATCCAAAAGATCGATGGTGCGGTTACGCACAAAACTGGAAAGTGGCAGGTAGCCTGGGAGAATTTCTCCTGTAAAGCGGCGAACTATGACCTTCTTATGAGCGGAGGACATTGGTTTGCGGATTGTCGCATGAGTGGGACTGGAAATGCGAAAAAGCAGTGGTTTTGGTGGTCAATTTTTCATCATCATGTTAGACTTGCGTTTTGTGCCTGCATGTATTGATCTTGATAAACGCTTGATTCACTGTAGCTTAAGTGCGGTTTGAGCGGGCTGGAGTAAACCTACCGGTATGGCAGATTATATTTATTTGCTGGAGAATCGACTTTCCCAGGCGCAGCAGGCTGCCTTGTTGGCTGTGCGCCAAATTGCTCGTGCTAAAGAGCTTACCGTATTCCTGGTGGGTGGAGCGGTGCGCGATATGACCAGCGGATCTCCAGTGCGCGATCTGGATGTAGTGGTTCAGGGAAATGCTCTCAAGCTCAAGAAAGATATAGAGAAATTCAAAGGCGAAATCACCGGAGAGAACGAGACGTTCCAGGTGGTGTTTGTGCGGTTTCCTGGTGGTATTCGGATGGCAATTGGCAGCACTTTGTCGGTCAGTTTTCCGAAGCCAGGCAAGCCTGTTACGAAGCCGGCCAATATTCTGGATGACCTGCGGCGCAGGGACTTTACCGCAAATGCTATGGCTCTGTCTCTCAACGACGGCTCCTACGGGCTGCTCATGGACCCGCTGAACGGCGTGGCGGACATTGAGAACCGGGAGCTGCGCCTGGTCAGCAACTATGGCTTTATCGAAGATCCAGTGCGGATGGTCCGGGCTGCGAGGCTGATGGCTCGGCTGGGCTGGCATATGGACGAGAAGACCCAGCAACGGTATGAGACCGGGAAGGCGGAAGGATATATCTCGGCGCTCGATGCGTTTTCGCGTGGGTATGAGACCGAGGAGATCTTCCATGAGGAAGATCCTCTGCGGGTGCTGAAGCGACTAGAGGCTGAGGGTTGGATCAAGGACCTGTTTCCGGCACTGTCTTCGACAAAGGCAAACGTGGCGGAGCTTGAGCGGCTGCGTGAGAGCCAGATGCAGCTGGAGGTGCAGGGCATTCATCCTTCGACGTCGGCAGCGAACTTCCCGCTTCTTACCGCGAAGATGGCTCCGAAAGATGTAGCGGCGCTAAAGAAGAGCTTTGCGCGGCAGGGGTTTGTCCAGGAGATTGCAGCCTTGGAGAGTGAGGCAAAGGCCTTTGCGGCGGAGTTTTCGGGTAAGGGTGCGGCCATGCCTTCCCAGGCATGGAAGATGCTGCACGCGGCCAAGCCTGAGGCTGTGCTGTGGGTGGCGCACACGTCGAAGAACTCCGGAATACAGGCCAAGTTCAAGGGATTCTTTACCGAGTGGGCGCAAGCAAAGCAGAAGATTCCTTACGTGATGATGCAGGAGATGCGGATTACTCCTGAGTTGCCGAGATATGACGAGCTGCTGGACAAGCTGTTCTTCGAGTTGATGGACGGAAGGCTGTCGACGCCTGAGGAGATGAAGGCATATCTGGAGCCTTATTCGCCACCGGCTCCTCCACCTCCGGTTCATCTGCGGCGCGCTCGTGCGGTGAAGAAGGACGCCAAACCGGCGAAGAGCCGCAAGAAGGCCGCGGCTGCGGCCGAAGGCGAAACGACGGAGGCTGTAGCGTCAGTTGCAGCGGACGAAAAGGCAGCTACCCCGGCACCCGAAAAGGGAGGCAAAGGAACTCCCGTCAAATCTTCTGAGAAGAAGGCCGAAGCACCGGCGAAGGCTGCGGCCACCAAAGACAAGGCTGTAGCAAAAGTCCCCGCGAAAAAGCCCGCCGTGGTGAAAAAGGCTGCGCACAAGCCGGCACCGGTGAAGAAGGTTGCTGCGAAGAAGATTCCTGCGAAGGGGCCGGTGAAGAAGGCTGTAGCGAAGAAAGTTGTGAAGCCTGCTCCTGCGAAGAAAACCGTGGCAAAGAAAGCTCCGAAACATGTTGCGGCGAAGAAGGTTGTGAAGAAGCCGGCACCTGCTAAGAAAACGGCTGTGAAAAAGCCTGCGAAGAGTGTGGGGAAGAAGAAGCGGTAGAGGATTCCAAATCCACAAAACGCTCCGACGCAAGCTGTGCGGGGCAGAAGAACTACCCAATAGTGAAGACCACCCGTGGTTTGCCCGTGGATTTCTCCCAAACTTCTTCTACACCGGAGAGCGGCACTACCGTGGTCGCTATCTTTAGGTCTGCCGGCTGAACCGCTTCGAAGACGCTCCTGATCGCATGAAGCAGAACCGGCAGACGTACACTCTTTACTCCGCTGCCCATAAGCATAATTGCCGAGGAGCGAAGTGCGGCTCCTGGCAACTCAATGCTCTCCTCCTGGCTGGCTCCGCCAACGTGTACGAAGCGTACAGGTGTGCCATCATCTACAGCTTTGGCGATGGCCACGATCACTGTTTTCGCGCTCTCACCCCACAGATAATCAACGACGACGTTGATCCCGGAGGCGAAGACCTGCTTCAAAGCATTCTCGTAATTCTTTGCTCCCGAGGGATGCAAGCTACCGAGCGTAAAGGGAATGACGATATCTGCTCCCAGCTTCTTTACCTCTTCCAATTCCTGCTCGTTGCGGCCTGTCGCGATAATCTTGCCCGCTCCCAGGTACTTTGCCAGTTGAACGGCAAGCCTGCCTGCAGTTCCGGTTGCACCGTTGACCAGCACTGTCTCACCGGCCACAAGGTGAGCACGCTCCACCAGCGCTGCCCAGGCTGACATGCCAGGGTTTGCGATTGCGGCGGCCGTGATCTCGTCCAATGAATCCGGGAGTTCCACGCACTGCCTGGAGGGGACGGGGCAGAGCTCTGCGAGAGCGCCAAACGGCGCCTCAGGCAACACGAAATACACTCGTCTTCCATCCTGCGTCACCCCAACTCCATCCGATCCTGCGACCGCGGGAAAGACGCCATGGGAGCTGTAATGCGATCCCGAAGCCCGCGATTTTGAGAACTGACTCAGCGCCGATGCTCGTACCGCGATGAGCTCTTCCCCTACTTTTGCAATGGGTGTATCGAAATCGCCATATACGGGCACCTTGCCCGCTGCCGTGACAATTGCTGCTTTCATGCCGACCTCCTTGGATATTCAGAGCCGGAGCTACAAGATTCAAAATCTAACGTCGTTAGATAAATCTAACACTGTTAGACTAGGGTTCGTCAAGCTTGCTATGCTGAATTTATGAAGATCAACCGGGAGATGGTGACTCGGGCAGGACTGAAAGTGCTGAACGAGGATGGGCTGGAACAGCTGACGCTTCGCCGGCTCGGTGTCGAGCTCAACGTTCAGGCTGCGACGATCTATTGGCACTTCAAGAGCAAGGAAGAGTTGCTCGACGAGATGGCGACCACGGTCCTTGCAGAAGGGTCGGCCAATCTGATTCCTCTTCGCAAATCTTCCGATTGGCGGGTGTGGGGCGCTACCTTCGGGGAAGGTCTGCGAAAGACGCTACTCGCGTACCGCGATGGCGCCCGCATGGTAGCTGGAACGAGGCTTACCAACACCGAGTACCTGAAGACAACCGAGAGGATCGGAAGCCAGATGCTCGCGGCTGGTTTTTCGGTCCGTGCTGCGGTCGTTCTGTTCAGCACCATCTACAACTACACTCTGAGCTTCGTCATGGAAGAACAGGCAGTGTTTCCGGTAGCTGGTGAGCGGTCTCCCCAGTATTCCATCGAGGAGCGAACCGCACGTCTCGATCCTGCAGAGTTTCCGTTCCACCGCCAGACATCGACAATTTTGTTTGATCGATACGACCGGCGCTTTCGCGAAGGTCTGGAGTTGATTCTGCAAGGTGCAAAGCCTGATCGTATCTCCGTGAGAGCTCGGAAAGATAAGAAGAAGTTATAGCAAGCGAAGTTGGGCTTGTGTGAGCTATCTACCGGTATCGGCGGAAGAGTAAGAGGGTGCCTGCGAAGAGGCCGGCGGCGGTGACGGTCATCAGGATGATGGCGTGGCGGTAGGCTGCCTGAGTTTTTGGAGGTGTGGAGGCGGTGTTGTCCTGGCACTGAGCGCAGCCCTGGGCGTGGAGAGGCGGGGCGCAGGTAAGAGCTGCGAAGAATGCGGCTATGACAAAAGGGTTGAATCTTCGCGTTAGCGGCTTTTGTTGAGAAGCAGATTTCTCCAATTCGCTACGCTCCGGGTCGAAATGACATCTTCGTTCGTAGATTTCATTGGAAGAAGGCGAGGAGGGCGAAAAGGAAGATCCAGAGGATGCCCATGGCGTGCCAGTACCAGGCGGCACCGTCTACCAGGATCTGGCGGTTTTCAAGCTGGCGCGAGACGTAGAGGGCGGTGAAGGCGGCGAGGAGCGCGGCGATTCCGAAGAAGAGATGGACCGCGTGGACGCCAGTGATGAGGTAGAAGAAGTGGCTGCTCTGGTTCGTGCGGAAGAAGATGTGCTGTGCAGCGAGTTTGCGCCAGGCGATCCACTGGCCGGCGAGGAAGACGAGTCCGAGAAGGATAGTTGCAGAGAGCCACGGGAGAGCGCGGCGGGTGATGGGTTTGCCGATGCCGAGCCACTCATCCATGACGTCGGTTTCGCGGAACATGGTGCGGCGGGCCATCTCCATCGTGGCGGTGCTGAGGAGAAGGACAGCGGTGTTCAACCAAAGGATGGTGGGGATGACGGTGGGGACCCACTCGTTGACGTAGTGGTTGTAGGCGTTGATGTGGCCGGTGGACTGGTTGACGAAGAAGGTGCTGACGATGGCGACGAAGAACATGAGGTCGCTGGCAAGGGCGAAGAAGATGCCTAGTCGATAGCGATGGAGGCGTTCGTAGGGGCCGCGGCGGCCGTGGGAACGCTCGTTCCAGTTTTCTCCGTCGCCGCCTCCGCCGGTGCGCTTGTCGGTTGGCGGACGGCGGCCTGAACCGTTGTCGTGGTCTTCGAGGCGGCGTTTACGGTCCAGATCGGATTTATTTGGTGTGATTGTGGCCGGCATAGGGGTTCACTCACGAGGAAGCGGCACTGTGGAACAGATTACTCCGGTTTTGTGTCTGGTGTGTTGTCGACTGTTGATTGGACGTTGCCGGGGGCCCATTGGGGTAGAAATTCGCCTGGAGAGCCGGTGTATTGGCAGGGAGCGTGGTGGACGGTGATCTGTGATGTATCGGATGCTGGAAGAGCGGTAAAGGGATTCATCGCGGGGTGCCATTCGAGGGTAGTGGCTTGCCAGGGGTTTTCGGGAGCGGGTTTGCCGCGGCGGAGAGACTGGATGAGGTTGGCCAGGAAGAGGAGCTGGGCGGCGGCGAGGAAGAAGGCGGCGTAGGTGATGTGGAGATTGAGCGGGATGGTCCGGGCGAGTAGCAGGCCGGTGGGGCTTAGCGTGCCGTTGGGACCGGGGATGCCGGTGAGCTGGGCATAGTGGCGGGGCTCGCCCATGAGGCCGGTGAGGTGCATGGGGAGAAAGACGGCGTAGGCTCCGACGAGAGTGAGCCAGAAGTGCCAGCGGCCGAGGGTTTCGTTGAGAAGGCGGCCGGAGTGCCGGCTGGTTGCGGTGAGGAGCGGAAACCAGTAGTAGGTGGCGGCGTGGAGGCCGAAGATCCCGGCCATGGCCATGATGAGATGGAAGTGGGCGACGACGAAGAGGGTGTTGTGGAGGTACTCGTCCAGAATTGGTTGGGCGAGGATGGGGCCGGTGAGGCCTCCGGTGATGAAGAGGGAGACAAAGCCGAGGGCGAAGAGCATGGCGGTGGTGTATTGGGGCTTGGAGCGCCAGATGGTGGCTAGCCAGCTTAGGACTTTGGCGGAGGCCGGAAGGGCGATGGCCATCGTCGAGATGGAGAAGGCGGAGCTGGCGAAGGGGTTGAGCCCGGCGACGAACATGTGGTGTCCCCAGAGGAGGATGCCGAGGAAGCCGATGAGGAGGGTGGTGGTAATCATGGTGCGGTAGGCGAAAACTTTGCGGTGGGCGAAGTTGGCGAGGAGCATGGAGGTGAGACCCATGCCAGGGAGGATGGCGATGTAGACCTCAGGATGCCCGAAGAACCAGAAGAGATGGAGCCAGAGAAGTGGGCTGCCGTTGCCTCCTTGGTGCACGATGCCGTTGACGGCGTCGCCGGTGGGGAGGAAGAAGCTGGTTCCCGCGTGGCGGTCGCAGAGGAGCAGCAGGATAGCGGCGAGAAGCACAGAGAAGGCTAGGATGCTGAGGAGTGCTGCAGTGAACCATCCCCAGACGGTGAGAGGGAGGCGCTCCCAGGTCATGCCGGGGCAACGGAGGCGGAGGATGGTGACGAGGGTGTTGATGGAGCTTGCGGTGCTGGCGATGGCGAAGAGAGCGATGCTGATGAGCCATAGATCCATGCCGAGGGCCTGACCGGGACCGGAGTTGGCGATGGCGCTCAGGGGTGGGTAGGCGGTCCAGCCGGAGATAGCGGCGCCTCCTGGAACGAAGGTGGAGCTTAGGAGGATGAGCAGGGCAAGGGCGGTCAGCCAGAAGCTGGCGGCGTTGAGGACGGGGAAGGCCATGCGGTGGGAGCCGATTTGGGCGGGGAGGATCAGGTTGCCGAAGCCGGCTTGCGGGGCGGTGGTGAGGACGAAGAACAGCATGATGGTGCCGTGGAGGGTGACGAGAGCGAGGTAGTCTTCAGGCAGGATGGGGCCGTGGAGTGGGAGAGGCCACCTGGGCCATACGAGGTGGATGCGCATCAGGAGCGAGAGGAGCGTTCCGATAGCGACGGAGATGAGAGCGAGGAGGAGGTACTGGATACCGATGGTGCGGTGATCCGTGGAGAAGATCCGAGGTTGCTGGCGGTTTGAAGCACCTGCGGGTTGGTTCGGTGTAGTGGGCTGCCGGTTGAGGTCGTGATTCATGGAGTGGCTGCTTTCTGTTTCGAAGAAAGCCACGTTGTGAACTCGTCTGCAGGGACGACGCGCAGGGTGGCGTTCATGCGGTAGTGGCCAAGGCCGCAGAGCTGGGTGCAGAGGATGGCGTAAGTACCGGGGGTGGTGGGGGTGAAGTGGATGTGGATGGGCTGGCCAGGGATGGCGTTCTGCTTGAGGCGTAGCTCTGGGATGGAGAGGCCGTGAATGACGTCCTGCGCGCGGATAGTGAGGTCTACTTCGCGATTTGCTGGGAGGACGAGGTCGGAGGTGATGATGTCGTCGGGGGAGTGGGGATCGGTGGGGTCGAGGCCCAGGGGGTTGCCTTCGCCGGGGGCGATGAGTTGGGGGCGGGTGATGCCGAAGGCGGCATCGAGGCCCGGGTAACGGAAGTACCAGGCGAACTGGACGCCGGTTATCTCTACCTGGATCGCGGTGAGGGAGGCCCCTGTGTAGCGGGTGGCTGCCCAGAGGCGCTCGGCCTTGATGGTGAGGATGGTAAAGATGAGGGCGAGGGCTGCGAGTGGGATGTACTCAACACGGACGAGGCTGGTGCCTTCTGCGCGGCGGCGAAGGATGAGTCCGGCGAAGAGGATGAGGTGCGCGAGAGCAGCGAGTGTGAGAGCTATCCAGAGGTTGAGGAGGAGATGGTGATCGAGCGCAGGGCCGTGTGCGCCGGCATCGGTGGGAAGAGGCCAGAAAGGGATGGCTATCGAAGCGATGTACGAGGTATGGAACGCAGGCACAGGATAAGGATACTGCTGCAGGGAGCTTTGCAGCGTCAGATACGGGTTCCCTGGTGGAAGACCATCTGCCAGCGGCCCTCGCGGAAGGCCCATAGAGAGCTGCGATTTGCGTGGATGGCTTTTTGCAGAGGGCCTATGTAGGACGAGCGATAGGTGAGCAGCGCGACGTCTTCGGCTAACTGCTGGCAGACCGGGTGGCTCAGCGTAATGTGCCGGTGCGATTCTTTGGTGAGCTCGTCGATGATCTGCTGGCGATTGTAAACGCGGCCGGAGCTGCCGAATTCGCGAAAGTCTTTGGCCAGCAAGGATGCGATCGTTGCAGCATCTGCAGGTTTGAGAAGCGACTGCTCGAGCTTGAGTAGATGTGCGGCGAGTTCTTGCTGATTATCGGCCATGGCTTGCCCGTACCTGGTCTAGAAAAAGCTGGTGGACGCGAAGATCGTTGCTGAGCTCGGGGTGAAAGGTGGCGGCGAGGAGGTGTCCTTCGCGAACCAGAACAGGGAAGCCGTCGCGAGTGGCGAGGGTTTCGACGTTGGGGCCGGTGCGGGTGATGCGCGGGGCTCGGATGAAGACCATCTCGAGCGGGCCGTCCTCTAGCTTGGTGGGCGCGGTGAGGATGGCTGAGTCAATCTGGCGGCCGTAGGCGTTACGCTCTATGGTGATGTCGAGGACGGCCAGGGATTTCTGGCCGGGGTTCTGGACATCTTTGGCGAGGAGGATGGCTCCGGCGCAGGTGCCGAAGGTTGGGGTGGTTTGGACGAACGTCTGGAGAGTGTCTAGGAAGCCGCCGCGCTCGAGGAATTTGAGGAAGGTGGTGGATTCGCCTCCGGGGATAATGAGGCCGTCGAGACCCTTGAGCTCGTCCGGGGTTCGGATGAGTTTTGCGGTGACGCCGAGGGAGGTGAGAGCACGAGCATGAGCTTCGAATGCTCCCTGGAGAGCGAGAACGCCGATCGTGAGCGAATGGCCGGGTTGAGCTGGCTGCTGAGACTGAGGGATGTCCGTACTCATTCCCGGGTGAACGCTCCTTGTCGATGTCTCAAGTATAGATAGATTGCGGCTGTGGCTTTGCGGCGGATTGTAAGTTGCGTATTGCCACAGGAGCGCCAATTGGTCTGGTCTAGTGAGCGATCAGGTCTGGGTGCTGGTAGGGGACGTATACAGGCTCCCATACGTAGGCCTTCAGAATTTCATCGAAGGTCTTTTCGTCGGATATGCCGGCGACGCCTTCCGCAATGGCTTGCCTGCCTACGACCTGGGCGATCTGGAAGCTTATCTTTCGTGAATCGGCGATGGGAGGCAGCAGATTTGCCGTCTTATCGTTCCGAGTGGGAGAGAGCTCCGCTAGTTTTTTGGCTGAGGCCATGATCATGGCATCGGTGACGTGAGTAGCGCGGGAGGTGAGAATGCCAAGAGCGAGGCCGGGGAAGATGTAGGAATTGTTGGTCTGGGCTGCGCGGATGGTTTTGCCGTTGATCTGGACTGGTGGAAAAGGACTGCCAGTGCCGACGAGGGCCTGGCCGTTGGTCCAGGTCAGGAGTTGCTCAGGTGTGGCCTCTTCGCGTGAGGTTGGGTTGGAGAGGGGAAAGATAACGGGGCGGTCGGTGTGCTTTGCCATCTCGCGCACGATGTCCTCGGTGAAGGCTCCGGGCTGGCCGGAGACGCCGACGAGGACGGTGGCTTTGACGTTGCGCATGACATCGAGCAGAGAGATGTTTTTCGGATCGGGGAGGGCCCATGCGGCGACGTCGATTTTTTTGCGCACGAAGGGTTGCTGGTTAGGGAGGATATCTTTGCCGCCTTCGACGAGAAGTCCGTAGCGATCGACAGCGTAGATGCGGCTGTGCGCCGCTTCGTCGGAGAGGCCTGCTTCTTTCATGGCAGCGAGCAGAAGGTTGGCGATGCCGATGCCAGCGGAGCCGAAGCCGAAGAAGAGAACGACCTGTTCGGTGAGCGGAATGCCGGTGGCGTTGACGGCGGCAAGAAGGGTTGCGGTCGTTACTGCCGCGGTTCCCTGGATGTCGTCGTTGAAGGTGCAGAGTCGGTTGCGATAGCGTTCGAGGAGGCGGCCGGCGTTGGAGCCGGCGAAGTCCTCCCACTGAAGAAGGATGTGGGGCCAGCGGCGCTGGACGGCGGAGACGAAGGCTTCGACGAAGTCGTCGTACTCCTGGCCACGGACGCGCTTGTGCTGCCAGCCGATGTAGATGGGGTCGTTGAGGCGCTCTTCGTTGTCAGTGCCGACATCAAGCAGGATGGGGAGGCAGTGTTCGGGAGGAATGCCGGCAAGAGCGGTATAGAGAGCCATCTTGCCGATAGGGATGCCCATGCCGCCTGCACCCTGGTCGCCGAGGCCGAGGATACGCTCGCCGTCGCTGACGACGATGCAGCGAATGCAGTCGTAACGGGAATGGGCGAGCATCTGCTCGATGCGATGCTTGTTGGGATAGCTGATGAAGAGACCACGGGGCTTACGCCAGATCTCGCTGAAACGTTGACAGCCTTCGCCAACCGTGGGGGTATAGACGATGGGGAGCAGCTCTTCGATGTGATGAGCGATGAGGGAGTAGAAGAGGGTCTCGTTAGTGTCCTGGACGTCGCGCATGAAGCTGTATTTGTCCAGTGGGGTCGCTTGGGTATCGAAGACTTTTTTGCGACGCTCGAGCTGACCTTCAAGTGTGCCGACGTGAGGAGGGAGCAGGCCATGGAGGGCAAAGATATCGCGCTCTTCGTCGGTGAAGGAGGTTCCTTTGTTGAGCCTCGGGTTGTTCAACAGACTGTATCCGGAGAGGGCTGTCCGGATTACACCGTTATCCAGCTCTTGCCACGCGGGTGGTGGAGTCATGAGTGTCTTCTCTCTCTCTCAGGATGAAGGTTCACGAGACAAAGGGCGCTGTGCGAAGTCTACCAGCCGCGGGTTTGCATGAGGTGCTGCTCTTCGATGGCTGCAGCGGCGAGGCCCTTCATGGTTCCGGTGATGGACTCGCTGGCTTCGGTTACGATCTTGGGATCATTGAAGTGTGTCGTGGCGAGAACGATGGCGCGGGCTCGGGAGACGGCTTCGGCACGCTCTTCGGGGTTGCGATGAGTGCCAATGTCCTGCGGGGCACAGAGGCCTACGGCTGCGTCGTCCTTGGTCCAGAGCTCGACGTCGAGTGGGGTGGCGCGCTCCTTCATGAAGATGCCGGAGCCTACGAAGACGGTCTCGGCACCGAGCTGCATCATGAGGGCTGCGTCGGCTGGTGTGGCGATGCCGCCTGCGGAGAAGTTGGGGACGGGCAGCTTGCCGGCTTTGGCGACTAGTTTGACCAGTTCGTAGGGTGCGCCGTGGACTTTCGCTGCGTTGTAGAGCTCTTCTTCGCCGAGAACAGTGAGGGCCTTTATTTCGCGGACGATCTGGCGCATGTGCTGGACGGCGTGGACGACGTCGCCGGTGCCGGGTTCGCCTTTGGTGCGGATCATGGCTGCGCCTTCGGCGATGCGGCGGAGGGCTTCGCCGAGGTTGCGGGCTCCGCAGACGAAGGGCGTGGTGAAGGCGTGCTTGTCGATGTGGTAGGTCTCGTCGGCGGGGGTGAGGACCTCGGATTCGTCGATGAAGTCGACGCCGATCTCCTGGAGGACCTGAGCTTCGGCGAAATGGCCAATGCGGGCCTTGGCCATGACGGGGATGGTGACGGTGGCCATGATCTCTTTGATGAGCTTAGGGTTGGCCATACGGGCGACGCCGCCTTCGGCGCGGATCATGGCGGGTACGCGCTCGAGGGCCATGACGGAGATGGCCCCGGCCTCTTCGGCGATGCGGGCCTGCTCGACGTTCATGACGTCCATGATGACGCCGCCTTTGAGCATCTCGGCGAGGCCGAGTTTGAGACGGAGGGACGGGGTGCCGAAGCTGCCATTCTGGGTGTGATCTGCCATGGGGTTCTCCTGAATTCTGCGTGCGCGGCGGGTGGCGCACTGTGTGCTTGAGTGTCCGCGAGACTTTTAAGTTTAGCAGTTTTGTGGAGGTAACTACCGACCGCGGATTTCGCAGATAATACGGATTGAATGCATTTTGGGGCAGGGCTGCTGAGTCTGCGTATTGTTCAGGGTGAGTCGTGGGGCGGAATTTGTTGGAAATTCAACTTGGCTTGACCTGGTTTACGGGGTTGGAGGTTCATGCTAAACACACAGAGGGGTGTGTCTGCCCCTGAACGACTGCGAGGGATAATGGGCGCTGAACTGACGATTGTGATTCCGGCGAAGAATGAGGCGAAGATGTTGCCTCTATTGCTGGAGTCTTTGTGCCGACAGGATTATGAAGGGATGGCGGAGACCCGGGTGCTGGTGGCGGATGCGGGATCGACCGATGGGACGCGGGAGATTGCACTTGGATTTTGCGATCGGCTGAAGGTGGAGGTGGTGCCGGGTGGGCTGCCTTCGGTGGGCCGGAATGCAGGGGCTCGGCTGACGACGACGAAATACGTGCTGTTCCTGGATGCGGATGTGGAACTGCCGGAGCCTACTCTGCTGCGACGGGCGATGTGGCGGATGAGGCGGCGGAGACTGCATCTGGCTACGACGAATATTGCCTGCCGGGAGGGTAGCTTCTTCGACGATCTGCTGTATGCAGGGAACAATCTGATGCAGCGGGTGGGGTCGGTGACAAAGCCGTTTGCTACCGGGATGTTTATGCTGTTTGACCGCGAGGTCTTCTGGGCCTTAGGTGGGTTCAATGAGAAGGCGCTGTTTGCGGAGGACTATTTGCTGTCGAAGGGTGTGGCGCGGATACGGTTTCGGATTGTGCGTGGGCGAGTGCTGACGACGAACCGGCGGTTTCAGAAGCTGGGGCATTGGCGCATGATCTGGATGTTCTTCAAGACGATGCTGCATACGTGGGATGAGGAGTATTTTTTTGAGGACAAGGGGTATTGGGGTGAGGCTGGGTAAGGGCGACCACGGGTTTTCGCAGATGGTGCGGATTTAGAGAGCGGATATAAAAACGGGCACCGACAACCGGGGATGAAAAGGGTGTAAGTATCTCAGGAGAAGAGGAATTTCAGAGTTGGGGGGCGGTGAAGCCGGCTGCGGCTAGGATTTTTTCGTCGAGGGCTATGAAGAGGCCTTTGCTGCGGGCGAGGACAGTGCCATCGGGGCGCTGGAGCTCGGCATGGTGGAAGATCTTGCGGTCGGGGGAGCCGTCGGGCCTGATAGGGCGGTTGATATGGCGGGCGACGAGGACTAGGGGCTGGTAAAGGGGCGCGGGTTTGAGGTAGTCGACCTCCATGTGGCGGGTCATGGCAAGGACGTTGAGCGGGCGGTTGAGCTTGCTCATGGCTTCGTCGAGAAGCGCGGCGACGATGCCGCCGTGGATGTGGCCTGGGGGGCCTTCGTGCATGCGGTCGAGCTGGACGTGTGCGGTTGCGGTGATGGCTTCGGGGTTGGAGGCGTCGGTAGTAAAGACGAGGTGGAGGCCTTGCGGGTTGGCGGGGCCGCAGCCGAAGCAGTGGTTGGCGCGCTCGTCGATGGTGGGAATGGTGTCCATCGAAGGCGGGGTGTGGCGGGCGGTGTCGGGTGTCTGCATGGCGTCTGGATTGGACGTTAGCACAATGCAGGGCGGAATGAATAGTGATTCATTTTTGGGCGCCAGAGGACTAGCTAGCGCAGATTTCGAGGATGCCGGGACCGAATTTTTCGATTTTGTCATGACCAAGGCCCTGGATGGATTTGAGCTGCAAGAGGTTTTGTGGGCGGGCGAGGACGATGTTGCGGAGGGTGGTTGAGGCGAGGACGAAGAAGAGAGGGAGGTTGAGTCTCTCGGATTCGGTTTGACGCCACTCGCGGAGGCGTTGGTCGAGGGCTTGCTGGTCGGGGGTTAGAGTTTCTGATTCGTGCGAGGGGCGGGGACGCGTGAAGACTTCAGGTACAGGCGAGCTAATGGTGATATGCTTTGCGGCTCCTTCGCCCGGGCTGGTTTGAAGTGCACGGGTAGCAAATGGTATGCGTTCCGGCTTGTGCTCTTCTGTGCTTGTGGAATCTATTCGGAATTTGGTCTTAGGCGTGATCGCAGAAGGCTTTGGTTTTGCATTCGGAGATGAAGCTGCCTCATGCCTTGTTGTGGGTTGAGGGTCGCGGCAGATGGCAATGATTTCGGCGCCGTAGCGGTCGATCTTGTCCGGGCCTATGCCCGAGATGGTTCGGAGCTCGGAGAGGGTTTTCGGTGCGGCAACGACTAAATTTTGGAGGACTGTGTCGCCGAAGACGATGAAGGCAGGTTTGCCGGTTTTTGCGGCTTCGGATTTTCGCCAGGCGCGGAGGTTGGCTTCGAGAGTTCTTTGTTCGGGAGTGTAGGCGGCTGCTGTTTGTTCGCGGTCGGTTTTGATGGAGGTCTTGGAGGGTTTCGGGCCTGTGGAGTTGCGCGAGTTTTTGCGCGAGGATGAAGCGGATGCGTTCGCCGTTGTGTCTTTGAGGAGGAGGTCGGGTGGGAGGGGGCCGGTGAAGTCGCGGCCTTCGTGGGTAAGAGAGGCTTTTTTGAAGGTGATGAGATTGCCTTCGGGGTTGGTCCATTGTTCTTGATTGAGGGCGATGAGGCCGGCTCGGGTTAAGGCGTTGAGGAGGCCGTCGAAGGTTTTGCGGTCAGCGGCTGGGGTGTTGCGGAGTGCGGTCGTGGAGAGTTCGGTGTGGAGCTTGCCGGTGGAGCGGGACTGGCCAGGGGAGTTTTCGAGGGTGCGAAGGATGGCTCGGAGCTGGCTGGCTTCTTCTTCGCTGGGAGTGCGGAAGGTCTGGGCAGTGGCGTCTTGCGGGGCGCAGAAGTCGCAATGACCACAGGGACGGAGGCCGTCGGCGGTGTCGCCGAAGTGCTGGATGAGAGCAGCCATGCGGCACTGCGGAGTTTCGGCGAACTGCACTATGCGGTCGATTTGGTCGCGGCGAAAGGCAATCTGGTCGTCGTAGCCTTTGCGCCATGCGGATCGTGTGGGTGCGTCTTCGGTGGCGCGAACGTTGCCGGCCATGTCGATGGTGGCGGCGCCCTGGGCGATGAGTTTTTCTACGGCCTTGTCGAAGGTCTCGGCGTCCATCTTGAGGCGTTGCCGGAGCAGGTCCGGCATCTGGTAGTCGGGGGTGAGGAGCGCGGCTACTCGGGTGAGTTCGGTTATGGCAGGATAGTCGCGCTCGAGGAAGAAGTCGTGCATCTTGCGGTCGGCGAAGGAGTGGAGGAGGACAGTGCGGGAGGGATTTCCATCGCGGCCTGCCCGACCGATCTCCTGGTAGTACTGCTCTACGGAACCGGGAAGGGCTGTGTGGACGACAGTTCGGACGTCGGCTTTGTCGATGCCCATGCCGAAGGCGATGGTGGCGACGACTACTTCGAGGTTGCCCGTGAGGAAGTGGCGTTGGACGCGCTCGCGTGTTCCGGGGTCGAGGCCTGCATGGTAGGCTGCGGCGCTGCTGCCGAGAGTGGAGGCTAGTTCTTCGGCGGCTTTGCGCGAAGGGGCGTAGACGATGGCGGGGCGGTTGGATTTTTCTTTGAGGAGCTTGGAGGTAAAGTCGTTGCGGCGGGGCTTGGAGAGCTCGACGACCTCGATGGCGAGGTTGTGGCGACGGAAGCCGTGGATGAAGAGATTGGGTTGCTCGAGCTGGAGCTGCGTGATGATGTCTTTTTGGACTGTGGGGGTGGCTGTTGCCGTAAGTGCGATGACTGGCGCGGGGCGGAGGGCGGGGAGAAAATCGCCGAGGGTGCGATAGTCGGGGCGAAAGTCATGGCCCCAGGCGGAAATACAGTGGGCCTCGTCGATGGCGATGAGCGTGGGCTTCTTCTTTGCGAGCATCTGGGGAAAGTTGGGAACGCGCATGCGCTCGGGTGCGATGAAGAGGAACTGCAGAGTGCCGTCGAGGTAGTCGCGGCAGGCCTGGCGCGACTCGTCGCGGGAGAGGCCGGAGTGGATGCGGGCGACGCGGAGGCCGAGGGCTGTGAGCTTGGTGGCCTGATCGTCCATAAGGGCGATGAGCGGCGAGATGACGAGGGCGGTGCCTCCGCGGGCGATTGCGGGAAGTTGGTAGCAGAGTGACTTTCCTGCTCCGGTGGGCATGACGAGCAGGACGTCGCGACCGTTCGTTGCAGCTTGGCAAACGGCCTCCTGGTTGGCGCGGAATTCTTTGAAGCCGAAGGTCTGGTGGAGGAGGGTTTCGAGGTTCATCAGCTTCTTGAGTTTCGCATATTGTTCGTTTTATGCGGCTAGAGAAGCGATGAGGAATAGAGAGAGATACGGGGTCAGAATATTTGGAAATTGATCTCAGTCGACCATTCGACCGGCACAGGTTTTCCCTTGTATTGCGCGGGTTTCGAATCGATACTGACTGGCTGCCTTGACGGCTTCCTGATCCAACGTCAGAGCTGCTTCAGGGTCTTTCCTGTCAGTAAAAGCATCGGCACAGGATTTTACGATATGTACGTTGCGGACGTGGCCATCTGTTTCAACAATGAATGACAGACTAATGTCGCCAGCTCAGGATGGGCCAGGATGGCGATCGCTATCACTGCGATATTAGTTCTTTCGGGAAGCCTCATGGGCGATCCAGATTCACTCAAGCAGAGATTAACATGTCCACCTGCTCGCGTGCGTTGCCGCATGGTCCGTCCGCCCGCTCAGGAACTACAAGGAAACAGGGAAGATAACTGGCTGAGACAAAATGGCATCTTTGTAGGTATCGGTTCAATCTGATAGGAGTAGTTACGGAGGGCCTATGTATCTCATTGCGATTTTCGTGGTTGCGGCTTTGGTCTTGATTGTCGGCCTGTTGAGAATGCGCCAGTTGCGGCGGCGCCGGGAGTTGGAGCAACATAGCATCGATGTCGATGAGCTTCATGCTCTGTTGGAATCGAAGAAGGATGTTGTTCTGCTGGATGTGCGACAGCCGCTCGATCTACTGGCGCACTCGGAGATTATTCCGGGAGCGATGAGAGTTCCGCCGAAAGAGGTGTTGGAGCAGGCGCAGTTGATTCCGAAGGATAAGGATTCGATTGTGTATTGCACCTGCGTCAGCGAGAAGACGAGCAGGATGATTCTGGAGAACGCTCTGAAGCTTCAGTTCACGCGAATTAAGTTTCTTAAGGGCGGACTGGCAGCTTGGAAGGCGAAAGGCTATCCTGTGGATCGATACGATAAGCCCTTTCATCTGGACACGGCAGTTTAGGAAGACTCAAGAGAGCGCGGGGTGTGATTTTTTCTTCCATGCGCCGACGATGGCTCCGATGAGCATGAGGTCGAAGAGGGCGTAGCCTGCATTTACGGCGTAGATTTGTAGTGTGCGGACTTCGAAGATGTACTCCTTGGCCCAGCCGGTTGCGATGAAGCCGAACCAGATGACGGCGGCAACGATGACACCGCGGCGTGCGGTCTGTTCGCCGGATGCCTGGATGCAAATGCTGAGAACTGTGGCGGCGATGATGGAACAGAGGATCGCGACTGCGTATTGAATGGCGGGGTTGAGGCCTGTAGCCACTAACCAGTCCATTGTGCGGCCGATGCCGTTGAGCCACTCTTTCATGAAGACGCTGAACCAGAGGGCTTCAAAGAGAAAAGAAGCGATGGCGGCGACGAGAATCGCTACCCAGTTGAGACGAATGTTGCTCATCCTGCCCTCCGCTATGTTGTTCCGATTGGATGGGAGCATATAGCGATAGGAAGGGATGCGCAAGTCAGGCGCTCATGATGCCATAGCTCGTTCGAATACGGCGCGAATGGCGGCGACGGTGACCGGAAAATTGTACTGAACAATTAGTCGTAGACGAACGAACTGCAGCAAAAGACGCATGTAAAAAAGTAGGAAAAATCCAACAAACTCGGGGATATGATGGTCCCATCCGCAAACGAGTTTTCCAAAATTTAACAACGAATTTCAGGAGAGGGATGGGTCTGTCTATGGTGTTTAAGAAACCGTTGATATCTCGCATATCATCCATTGGGTTAGTGGCTGGGCTGGCAGGAACGATGGCGTTGGCGCAGGCGCCTGAGGGCCGGCAACAACGAGCAGCAGGCGAAGGTGCCGCAGTCAGAGAAGATCAGGGTCTCCCGATTCTTCCCGAGACAACCGCTGTGACGAAGCATGACTGGACTGCCGGGGGGCGGACAGTGCATTACACCGCGACTGCTGGAAACCTGGTGATCAAGAACGAGGAAAACAAGCCTTATGCGAGCATCTTCTATGCCGCTTACACAGAGGATGGAGTCGATCCGAGGACGCGGCCGGTGACATTCTTCTATAATGGCGGACCGGGATCGGCGACGATCTGGCTGCACATGGGCTCCCTGGGGCCGGTGCGCGTGGTGACGTCAAGCCCGGAGGCGACGGGTCCGGCACCGTTCTCGATTGTGCCGAATGAGTACAGCCTGATCGATCGGAGCGATCTGGTATTTATCGACGCGCCGATGACGGGCTTCTCGCGCGCCGTGGGCAAGGGAACAGCGAAGGATGTTGCGGGAGTCGATCAGGACATTTCGGCGTTCCTCAAATTTATCGAACGGTACATCACGGTGAACCAGAGATGGAATTCGCCGAAGTTCCTGTTCGGTGAATCGTACGGAACGACGCGATCGGCCGGCCTGGTGGCGGCATTGCAGAATGACGGTATCGAGTTCAACGGCGTGACGCTGCTGTCGTCGATTCTGAACTACAACCGTCAGGTGCCGGGAATCGATATTCAATCGATTGGATATCTACCGTCCTACGCGGCGATTGCGTACTACCACAAGAAGGTGAAGGCGAGCGGGAGCATGGCGGACTGGGTGGAGCAGGCACGGAAGTTTGCCAGCGGTCCGTATGCCGAGGCCCTGTTCCAGGGAGATAAGCTTCCTCCGGCGGAGTTCGATGCGATTGCGACGAAGGTGGCTGCGTTCACCGGCCTGAGCGTGCAGTATGTGAAGGACTCGAAGCTGCAGATATCGGCTACGCGTTTCCGCAAGGAGTTGCTGCGCGGCGACGAGCGGATTCTCGGGCGTTACGATGCTCGATTCGAGGGCTGGGACCCGGAGTCTGCCGGCGAGAACCCTGGCTATGATCCTTCGGATACAGGAATCAGCGGAGCGTATGTAGGCGCCTTCCACGATTACTTCGTGAAGGAGCTGAAGTACACGACTCAGGATACCTATGATCTGCATGGAGCGGGACTGAACTGGGACTTTCACCACAGGCCTTCCGGTGTGCCGAGAAATGTCGGCGGCCGTGGCGGCGAAGAGACTGCTCCGGATGTGGCTCTGGACCTGTCGGATGCGATGCGAAAGAATCCGCATCTGAAGGTCTTCTCGGCGAATGGGTACTTTGATCTGGCGACGCCGTTTTTCCTGACAGAGTATGACCTGAGCCACATGGAGCTGCCTGCGAATCTGGTGGGGAATGTGCAGTTTGGTTACTATCCTGCCGGTCACATGGTCTATCTGAATGTCGAGGCGCTTAAAGAGCTGAAGGCGGATATGGCGAAGTTCTATGCCGCGGCCGAACAGCGCTAGAGAAGGGAAGACGCAAGGGTGCGGCCGGGGCTATTTTTGACCGGTCGCGTACTTGTATTTTCTGCGTAATGCCTTAGAATGAAGGTTGCTGTGTTTTTTTCCCAGTGCTCGTGAATCAGAGTTGAAGTCAATCCAAATAGAGGTACGGAAAGCCTATGGCAAAGCGTCGTGAAACCCCAATTGGGGAAAGCCTGAGCCGATAGGACCGGTTGTGCCGACGGTCACATCGTTCGAGCAGGTGGTAAAGGAGTTCAAGCTGACACCTGATCAGTACATTCGTTCAACCCGCCTTCGTGAGTGGGCGAGACGAAACAAGAATTCGAAGTATATTCCTGAGGCGCTGCTCGAGGCCTGGGGCTTTGAGATTGAGTCTACCCTGTAGAGTTTTCTGATTGGACCGGAGACGCCGCCTTTATTGGCGGCGTTTCTTTTTGCGACCGGCGTAGGATGAGATGTGTCGAAAGAGATGCAGGTGAAGGGCGGACTATGTTTGCTGATGTTACTGAGGCGGTCGAAGAGATAAAGGTCGGGCGGATGGTGGTCGTCGTTGACGACGAAGACCGTGAAAATGAAGGGGATCTGACGCTGGCTGCGGAGTTTGTGACGCCGGAGGGCGATCAACTTCATGGCGAAGTATGGCCGGGGGTTGATTTGCCTGACTCTGACGGAGGAAAGGGCGGATTATCTGCGACTTGGCCCGATGACGCAGGAGAATACCTCGCGGTTCGGGACGGCGTTTACCGAGTCGATTGAGGCGCGGGAGGGTGTGACGACGGGGATATCTGCCGCAGATAGAGCACATACGATCAAGGTGGCAATTGATTCCAAGTCTACGGCGAACGATCTGGCTCGGCCGGGGCATGTTTTTTCCGTTGCGGGCGCGGAAGGGTGGAGTGCTGGTGCGGGCTGGGCAGACCGAGGCATCGGTAGATCTTGCACGTATGGCAGGACTTATTACGGCAGGCGTGATATGCGAGATCATGAACGACGATGGAACGATGGCCCGGGTTCCGGATCTGATCAAGTTTTGCGAATTGCATGGTTTGAAGATGGTTACGGTGGCGGATCTGATTCGCTATCGTCTTCAGAATGAGCGATATATCCATCGGGTGGCGGAGTCGGTGATGCCTACAGCGCATGGGGATTTCCGGGTGATCGCTTATGAGAGCGAGGTTGAGGGCGGGGAGTCGCATGTCGCTCTGGTGTACGGGGATGTTACTGGAAATGAGCCAGTTACGGTGAGGGTGCATACGCATTGCCTGGCGGGGGATGTGTTTGGAACTACGCTTTGCGATTGCCGGGCGGTGGTGGAGGAGTCGCTGCGGATGATTGCGGCGGCTGGGCGGGGAGCGCTGGTCTATTTACATAATGGATCGGCTGGATTTGGTGTAGATAAAGGGGTTGCGCCAGCGCGGGTGGTGTTTCACCGGGAGCAGCGGGCGAAGGAGGGGTGCGAGGAGCGGGTCCACCGGACGCTGCGGCAGGTGGGGCTGGGTGGGCAGATCCTGTCGGACCTGGGAATCCATAAGATCCGGCTGCTGACGAATACCCCAACGCATGTGCCTGCGCTGCAAGGGTTTGGGATTGAGATTGTCGAGCAGGTTCCTGTGGCTACGGGAGCGATTCAGCGGTAATTTTTTGGGATTTTTTTCTCCTACGGTTGAATCGGCTCGGGGGCGCGGATTTGCTGGCTTTTTTCGAGGGGGGCGCTGGGAAAATTGTGTTTTTTGTGATGGTTTTTTGTGGTGAAGTTGTGGTGTTTTTGTGGTGGGGATGTGGTTTTTGGGTGGTGGATTTTCGGCGCTAAAATCATGCCACTTTTTTGAGATTTATTTTCGATCCGCCGCTCAGTTCTCGAGAGCACTGCTGAACGACAAAGGCGATTTGTAAAAGTGTGTCTGTGTTGTGTGGAATAGAGCTTTGGCGAACATTTCCCTCAGCGGCTGAAGTCGCGCCCTTTCAAACGACCCCTGCGGCGGGCTTGTATTGTTTTACGGGCTGAGGTGACGCAGACTGGATTCATGAATGGACGGTTGATGTCGCGATTTTGCAGATTCTGTCTGGTTGGGTGGGTGGTGGTTTTGCCGGCGGTTCCGGGGTGGGTTTTGGCGGAGCCTTCGGTTGCGGCGGTTTCGGGCTTTGACTCTTATGTCAGTAAGGTGGAGGCGCGACTGGGAGGGCAGCATCGGTCGAGGGAGGGTTTTCTTGTAGCTTTGGGGCCGGTGGATGAGGGGAGACTGCGGCGGGGCGAGCTTGTGGTGGAACAGGTGACTCCTTCGACGGGTGCGGATGTGCCGGGGGCACTGCTGCATCATTGGCGTGGGACGGCGTTTATCCGGGCGGGAGGGCTGCGGATTTTGAGCGGCTGCTGAGGGACTTCAATGCCTATCCACAACATTTCTCTCCAGAGGTGGTGCAGGCGAGAGTGCTGATGCGCGACGACGATCATCTGCAGGCCGAGATGCGGGTGCGGCAGAAGCACGTAATTACGGTGGTGATGGATACGACGTATGACGTCCGGTTCGGGCGGCTCGACGCGCAGCATGGGTTCAGCATTTCGCGGAGTACGCAGATCTCGGAGATCGGTTCTCCGGGTACAGATAAGGAGCGGGCGCTGAGCTCGAACGAGGAGCATGGATTTTTGTGGCGGCTGAATACGTACTGGAGCTACGAGGAGCGGGATGGCGGGCTCTATGTGCAGATTGAGTCGGTCTCGCTGAGCCGGGCGATTCCTGCGGGATTGGGATGGGCTTTGCGGCCCTATGTGGAGAGCGTTCCACGCGAGTCACTGGAGTTTACGCTGCGGTCGGCGCGTGATGCGATGCAGAAGGGCGATACGCGTGGGGCTTCGAGCAAAATGCGGGGATTCTTCGCTCCGCTCAGAATGACGACTTGATTACCTGATGACTGCTTCATCGCCTGATGACTGCTTCATTGCTAATGACTGCTTTACCAGCTTACGGCTCTGGCTGCGATCAACCGGTGGGGAGAATCAGGGGAACGCTCCCGGGCAGAGTTATCTTCTATTCGAAAAAGATCTGTAAAGTTTAAGTGACTATCAGCGCATCTCTCGGTGTCTACTGTGAGGACGATGGTGCTGGGTCGCTGGGTCTTCGGATAGAAGGAGTGCAGAGGATGAGCCAGGTTGAGAGCGCGATTGAGAAGATTCCGGCTGCTCCGAAGGATGTTGGTGAGGCGGTGGCTCTCGGCAACGTGCCTGGACGGTTGTACGCGGCTGCGCCGGCAAATCCAACGCCGATACCCGAGATTGTGGCGGCGCTTCGTGCCATCAATCCGCTGCGTGAACTTGCGGAGCATGAATATGAGTGGCTTGCTACGCACGCCACGGAGCGAGTGTCAGCCGAGAGTGCTACGGTCTTCGAGGAAAACGAGCCTGCTCATCATCTGATGTTCATCCTGAAAGGCGAAGTTTATGTGCATCGGCGAAACTCCGGTTCGGTGAATCTATTCATCGGACGTGCGGGGCAGATTACGGGAAAGCTTCCGTTTTCGCGGATGAAGACGTGGGGCGGAGAGGGGTGCAGCTCGGGTGCGGTGTGGGTGCTGGATATTCATGAGAGCCTGTTCCCGGCACTGCTGGCGGCGATTCCTTCGATGGCCCAGCTTTGCGTGTCGCTTTTGCTGGATCGGGGACGGGACTTTACCCGTTCCGATCTGCAGGCAGAGAAGCTGATGGCGCTGGGGAAGCTGGCGGCGAATCTTTCTCATGAATTGAATAATCCTGCGTCGGCGGCACAGAGCGCTGCGTTGAGCTTGTCGTCGAAGGTCGACAGGATTGCGGAGTTATGCAGGCTGGGACGGCTGTTCGGCTCGGAGGAAGAGCTGGAGAGATATCTGGAGTGGACAGAGAGTGCGCTCGCTGTGGCCAGGAAGGAAGCGGGGGCGAGTGCGGGCGCTCGTGGTTCGCTGCTCGAGAGCGACCGTGAGGAAGAACTGGTGGGTTGGCTGGAGAGACATCAGGTTCCCAACGCCTGGTCCGTGGCACCTGCATTGGCGCGGGCGAATGTGTCGGCCGGGTTGCTGGATAAGCTGGCTTTGAAGATCGGTTCGGCGGCGCTGCCGGCTGCCGTTACCAGCTTCGCTTCGTCGCTCGATGCGCGGAGCATGGTGGATGCGGTTGCCGATTCGTCGAGCAGGATCTTCAGGATCATCAGCGCGATCAAGGACTATTCCTATATGGATCAGGCGGCGATTCAGGATGTCGACCTGGTGCAGTCGGTGGAGAATGCGCTGGCGCTGCTGCATCCGCGGTTGCGGAAGATGACTGTGGTGCGGGATTACGGTATCGGCTTGATCGCGGTCACGGGTTATGGCGCAGAGCTTAGCCAGGTGTGGACGGCGCTGATTGAGAATGCAATCGATGCGACGGGTGGGCAGGGAACTCTGAAGGTACGGGTTGAGTTGAGGGGAGAGATGGCGTCCGTGGAGATATGGGATGACGGGAGGGGAATCGACCCTGGGCTTTCCTCGCGGATCTTTGAGCCGTTTTTTACGACGAAGCCTCTGGGCGAGGGGCTTGGGCTTGGACTGGATACGGTGAGGCAAATTGTAGGAAAGCATTTCGGGACGGTGTCGGTGCAGTCGATTCCGCACGATACTTGCTTTGAGGTTCGGCTGCCGCTGCATCAGCCGCAAATTTACTGAGGTGACGGGAGTGGAGAATACGGAGATTGCCATCAGGCAGGCGGAGCTCATCATCCAGTTGTATGAGCTTCGAAGAGAACCGGTGATGCGCTCGGCCAGAGGTTATATTGGCGGCGGCGAATTTATGCCTCGCTCGTTCGAGGATTTTCTTGCGGTGATGTCGGCGGGAGATCAGCGGACGGCTTACGTGCTGCAGGTTTATGGCTACTGGGATATGGTGGCTGCGATGGTGCTGAATGGGGCACTGACGGAGGAGCTGGTCTACGATACTTGTCCGGAGATGTATTTTCAGTTTGCCAAGATACGGCGCTATCTCAAGGAGTTTCAGAGGTGCAGCAGCCTTCCGGAGCAGTTCAAGAATCTTCAGAAGCTGACGGAGGGTTCAGAGAGAGGGCGCGCGAGGCTGGATAGCATGGAGCGGTATTTAGAGCTTTCATCTACACCTTAGCGGCTAGGGTTGGTAGATGGGGAGCTGAAGGGATTCTTTGAAGGTGGGTTTGGGGCGCTTCTCGGCGAGGTCGGTGATCATCTGGGCCTGGAACCAGGCGTAGGCGGGAGTGGGGGCCAGCTTGTCGTAGTTGGTGTTGAAGTACTCTTCTACTTCCTGGCCCTGGGGTAGAGGGGTGGTCTCGTATTTCTGGATGTCCTCGAAGTGCTCGAGGATGTGGTTGAGGAGTTTGTTGTCGGCTTCGCGCCAGTAGGCGATGGCGATGCGGTTGGCGCCGTATTCGAGGTCGTAGGGCATGCGGTCTTCGTACTGGTGAAGACAGACCTGGGCCCAGTGGCTGAGCTCGTGGATGAAGACCCAGTGATGGATGCCGGATTCGAACTCGCGGCGCTCGTCTTCGCGGGTAGGGTTGGGGCCGGCGATGCGGTAGAAGGAGGACTGCTCCTGCGGAGAGAGCTGCTGCCAGAGTGGGGTGGTGAGGGTGTTGGCCTGGGAGTCGTAGTTGCCCCAGGATTTTACGTTTTGCAGGATGAGTTTGGGTGGGGGGATGGAGCAGGCGATCCCTGCGGAGGCGAGTTTGTTGGCGAAGGCGTCGCGGAGGGTGGTGAGCTGGATGGCGATGGGATCGGAGGCCAGGTCTGGTGGGGTTTGGGCGCGGAGGGGCGCGGTTGCGATGATGAGAGTCGCGAGGATTGCGATGTGCGGCTTCATGGGTTTGTTGGATGCTTTGCTTCACGATACTCCGGGGTTTGGGTGGTGGGGAGGGTTTTCTTCTTTTTGTGGAGCAATGATAAGAGCAAAAGCGGATCCTCCGCCTTTGGCGAAGGATAACAACTAAAAAGCAACAACAACGGCAAGAACAACGGCGATGCAACAGCAAAGCAGTACGGATTGATGGGTTTGGTAGGCTAGCGAGTGTGGTTAGGGGGAGTGGGACGATGATCGAGGTGCATCCTCCGGAGCATGTGTTGCATAGCTGGCGGGATTTCTTTGTTCACCTCTCTACGATCACAATCGGGTTGCTGATTGCTCTGAGCCTGGAGGGATGTGTGGAGTGGCGGCACCATCGACACCTGGTGCATGAGGCGGAGGCGAGTCTGCAGGGGGAGATCAAGACCAACGCCGGCGATGTGGCGGGGGCGCTGGAGGACGCGCGAAGGGAGCAGGCGACGCTTGCGGGGGATATCGGTATATTGAAGCGAATTATTGCGAATCCTAAGGTGGAGAACCATGAGGAGTTCACGGTGAACTTCCGGATTCGGACGTTTGAGGATGTGAGCTGGAAGACGGCACAGTCGACCGGAGCGCTGGGTTACATGCCGTACGAACAGGCGCATGAGTATTCGAATCTCTACAGCCAGCAGAACGAGGTTTACCTGGCGGAGAAACAGGCGGCGAGGGACCTGGTGGTGGCACTTGGGCCGATTGTGTCCCTGAAGAAGGGCGAGGCGAATCCCGATGCTGAGGACTCGGAGCGGATCAAGCAGAACTTCGAGGTGCTGCAGGCGCAGATGATCTATCTGCAGTCGGAGATTGAGGTACTGGATGCGGCGTACAAGAAGTACCTGGCGGCGCATCCGGAGTGAGGACGGGACGGTTGCAGACGGTTTTGACGATTGCCGGGTTCGATCCGTCGTCGGGGGCAGGGGTGACGGCAGACCTGATGGTGTTTGCGGCACATGGGCTGTTTGGGACTTCCTGCATTACGGGGCTGACGGTGCAGTCGACGGTGGGGGTGCGGTCGACGGAGTTGGTACGGGTTGGGCTGGTGCGGGAGACGCTGGAGTGCCTGGTGAGCGATCTGCCGCCGGTGGGGGTGAAGATCGGGATGCTGGGGTCGGGGGCTACGGTGGAGGTGGTGGCGGAGTTTGTGGCGGGGTTGCGTGGGAGGGTCCCGGTGGTGCTGGATCCGGTATTGCGGTCGAGCTCTGGGAGGGAACTGCTGGATGCGGCAGGAGTGGCGGCGATGCGGGAGAGGCTGCTGCCGGTGGTGGACTGGGTGACTCCGAATGTGGAGGAACTGGGGGTGTTGACGGGGCGAGGGGTGAGACGAAGGGAGGATGTGGCGGAGGCGGCCCGGGTACTTGGTGGGATGGGGTTGAATGTGGTGGCTACAGGGGGGCATCTGGAGCGGCCGGATGATCTGGTACTGGCCGGGGGGGAGATGGTCTGGCTCGAAGGGGAGAAGATTGAGAGCCGGGCCACGCATGGGACGGGGTGCGCGTTTTCGAGTGCGCTGTTGAGCCGGCTGGTGCTGGGGGATTCTGAGATGGATGCGGCTCGGCTGGCGAAGCAGTATGTGGCGGAGGCGATCCGGACGGCGGAGGCGTTGGGGGAGGGCTATGGGCCGGTGAATCATTTATGGCCGCTGCGGGAGGAGTAGATCAAATTTGGCATGCAGCCGGGGAGTGGCTGCGACCGTGGGTGAAGGTTGAGAAGGGGTAGCCGATAAGAAGGTGGACGGAGGAATTAGTCCATGGCTACAGCAGTCTTTCCCGGTGCTCCTCAGCCTCCCCGGCCAGTCCTGGTTCCGGCGCGAAAACAGAAGGCTTTTCCGAGTCTGTCGCAGGGGCGGGCAGTCTCGAGTGTCGGGGACCTGACGATTCATCGGATTACGCGTACGCATCATGGGAGGACGTTGTTGACCCTGGGCCACGCGGCGGAGCATCTGGCGGAGTCACGGCGGTACTCGAGCAGGAAGGGGAACCGGGAGGCGAATGTGGAGGCGATCCACATCCTGATGGCTGCCAGCCGGATGGTGTTTGAGGAGTATGCCGAGCGGCGAACGCTGTGGCAGCGGGTCGAGGATTGGCTGGTGGAGAAAGCTGTCCGGGTGATTGAGTGATGTCCGATAATGCGCTGACAATCGGTAAAAGGGTAACTGCTAGGCTGTTGATATGGCTTTGACCGTGGTTTTGAATGGGCAGACACGTGAGTTCGAGGGGCTGGAGGCCAAGGCCAGCCTGGAACAGATTCTGGGAGAGCTTGGGGTGAAGGGCGACCGCGTGGCGGTGGAGTGGAACGGCGAGATTGTTCCGCGGGCGCTTTGGACCGGGACGATGGTAGGTGAGGGGGACCGGCTGGAGGTGGTGCATTTTGTGGGTGGCGGGACTTAGGACTCGGTATATTTATTATTTTCATTGGCTTGCAGCTGGAAGTTGATTATTCAAGTGAACTATTATGACGAGTGGAACCTAGTTGCTAACTGGGTTATTCCGGCGAGGGCTCTGGTCTTGAACAAGAGGGCTTTGGGAACTGTTGCTTGTGGGAAGAATGCGGGGATTCTTCGCTGCGCTCAGAATGACGGCTTCTTTAAGTCTATCCGGGTGGGAATATGCGCTGCCTGGGTGGAAAAGATGAAGCCGTTCCCAAAATGGGACAACATATCCAATTTCAAGGTTGTTTTTGATTGCTGACTTAGCAACATCCAGCTAAACTCCACCCGGTGTTAGCCGATCGGGAATAGCGGGTGGAGGTATCCAGAGTGGGAACGAAGGAAAACGTGTGGGCCGCGCTTTTTCTGACCCTAGCAATTGTTTTTTCGGTGAGTGGTTTGTTTACCTCAAGTGTTCCGGACTTACTAGCCGCAATAGTTTTCATGATGATCGCGGATTTCATAAAAAAGTATTGGAAGTGATGTGTTCCTTGGAACTGCTCCTCCCACTGGTGGTGGAGATGGACCGCCGGTTTGCATAGGATGGATGCGGGAAGGGCGTGTTGGTCTTGGACCAAACGCCACTATACATAATATGTGTTATCGGACATAGAACGTATCGTTATAGACCGGCATAGTAGTCGTATCCCTGTTCGTACCAATAGTCCCGCGGCCTCGTGTTCGTGTAAGTGATCCGGCCAATCTGCTTGATCTGTTTAATGCCGTACTTGAGCGGGGTTACAAGGCGAAGTGGAGCACCGTGGTCCGGCGTCAGCGGTTGACCGCTTAGCTCATAGGCAAGCAACGTCTGCGGATGCAGCGCCACCTGGCGTTCTATGCCGACGTAATACTGACCATCCGGCGTCTCGAAGGCGATGTACTCAGGAAGGCCTGCCACAAATTCGGCGGAATGGAGTTTGCCGACGCTTCCGAGGGACGGCGGAAACGCCGCAAGAAAATCGAGCAGACGCACTCCACCCCAATAAACGATCTCGCTCCAGCCTTCGATGCATTTGAACTCCGTGATCATTTCGACGTGCGGGAGCTTCCTCACATCCGCCATCGTGAGTAATAACCCTGGAATATTTTGATGAACTTTCTCCGGCATCTCCATTGGCTTCATCGTTACATCAGCGCCTTTGGCATCGTCCTCGTGTGTGACCAGCTTCTTCGCGGGCACGCCGGTATCGGCTTCATCGGACTCTGCGGTCGAAGGATTGGTTCCGTACATCCATGAGGTGACGTCTTTGCTGTACTGCGGGTAAGAAGCAGGGCGTTCAACGCCGACAACTTGAAGCCTCCAGTCCTCAAGCTTCAGATCGGCGAGCCCGATGTCTCCGTTACGACGAAAGGAACGCACTGCCTTCGACCGTGCGTACTCCGGGGCGCGCGTTCCTTCCCGGAAGAGCCCGCGCGCGATTGCGGCGTTGAAGTCCAGAACTTTTCTGAAAGGCGCATTGAGACCGTCGATCCGAGACCAACTATTAAGCCATCTCCAAAGGCCTCCACCTATAGCGGCTGCGGCTCCAGCGGCCAGAAGACTGCGGCGAGTACGGCGGCGGATTTCACCGGGTTCAACGTTCAGGAGCGGCTTGTCCATCGGCTACCTCCTCCTGTTCGATCAACTCGGCGGGCACAACCTGATACCCGATGAGCATGGCGCGAAGATTGTTCCATCCTGCCCGAATGACCTGCGCGACGTGTATCAGGAAAAAGCCGACGTAGGAGAGTGTCAGCCAGAAGTGAAACCACCGCGCCATCTCATAGCCGCCGAGCAAGGTTGTGATGATGTGAAGCTGGGTTGGTTTATAGATGGCGAGTCCGGTCAGCAGCGAACCTGCACCCATCAGAACTACACCCGTGTATGCGATCCGTTGCGCATCATTGAATTTCTGCTGTGGCAATGGACGCCTGCTGAGCCCCAGGTCATGCAGTACGACTTGAGCCACCCCGGCAGGCGAGCGCCTGGTCGGAACTAAGTTGCGCCACTCTCCTGAGAGGACGGTATAGAGGACATAAGCGATCCCGTTGAGAGCGAAGAACCACATGAAGAAGAAGTGGTATGCCAGCCCTTGTGCAAGCTGATATTTGAGATTGAGATTGAGATTGTTGTAGAACCACGGCGGGAAGAATCGAAACAGCGTCCAGTTCCCTGTTCCGATGCGGTAGACGTGATGAGCGTTGAGCCCTTCATGCTGCGAGTCGGCCCAATAGATGAGGATGCCCGAGTAGATCATGATGAATAACAAGGGAAAGTTGATCCAGTGCATCCAGCGAGTCGCAAGCGAATGCTTGTACGCGACCGCGACTATTGCGTTCTTACGAGGAGCGTTAGTCCCGATAGCCTGACGCTCCCCGAGCAGAGACGATTTCTCTGCCAGAGGACTCGATGAATCGCCTGGTCGTACCCCGTTGTTCTCGTTCATGACCTTACCGCCCACTACAGCTCTGGATGCTGGCGTATTGCTTCGGCCTTGAGGGTGAAGCTGCCTTCCTTGACTACTTCGTCGTTGAGCTTCAGCCCGTCCAGGACCGGATAGAAACCGTTCGACGAAGGACCGAGTTTGACTTGACGCACGGTGAAGCTACCTTCGCTATCACTGACCGGAAGGAAGACATATCGCTTGTCACCGATTGCCTGCACCGCCGATTCGGGAACTGCGAGCCCTTTGCCGTCTGTGGAGATGAATGCGACATCCATGTACATATCGAGCCGCAGACTCTCGCCGGGATTCGCAACCTCAATTCGAGCCTGCGCCGTGCGAGTGTTGGGATCTACCTGGGGCTGGATGTAGACGACGCGGCCCTTCCAGACTCGGCCTGGATACGCCGGGGCTGTCACTTCGGCGGTTGTTCCGATGTGAATCGTCGAGAAGTCCTTCTCGTTGATGCTTGCCATCACCCATACCGTTGATAAGTCCGCCACCGTAAACAGCTCCTGCGCCATGTTCGTCACCAGACCCGGATTCGCGGTGCGTGTCAGCACGATGCCGTTGATGGGCGCGGGCACAGAGAAGTTCGCGTCAATCTGTTCAGCTTGTTTCAAGGCGGCTATCTGACGATCGCTGGCGCCGAGGAGATGGAGCTTCTCCAGCGCTGCCCGCACATGGGCTTCGTGTGCGAGGTGATCTGCTGTCACATCTTCCTCTTCCTGCTGGCTGGCGGCTCCCAGCCTGACGAGGTTCTGAGTGCGCAGCAGCTTTTTGTGATCGGCTTCCAGCGCAGCCATCATCGCCAGATAGCCTGTTTCAGCGTCCGCGAGATCGCTGCTGAAGATCACCGCCATCGGCTGGCCGCGCCGCACATGATCGCCAAGCACCACCGGAACCTGCCTGATGACTCCGCCAACCAGCGGCGTGACGTGCACTTGCTTGTACTCATCCACGTTGACCACTCCAGGAACACGAAGTGTACTGGCAGTCTCCCGTATGCCTACGTGGACGGTTTGAATCTGCGCCTTCTGCAGATCGTCCGGTCCGAGATCTACCTGTACGCCTGCGTCGGCTGCGGTTGAGTCTGCTGCATCGTTGGGCTTTGACGGCATGGATGACATGGACGACATATCGGACATGCTGGACATGGGCGCTGCCTGCTTTGTCTTTGGCCTGGCACTGTGTTGTGTGCTGAACCAAATCCCACCTCCGACAGCGAGGATTGCGACTGCGCCGAGGGCAATCCACATCATGCGGCGACGCGGGGTAGAGGTCGTTTCCGTCTTATCTATATTCTGCATGGCTTCACCTTTCAGGGCAGGTTGGTTCCGACTGCTTGTTCGAGGGCAATGCGCGCCGCATACTCGTCGAGCAAAATGCCGGTATATCCGGTTTCGATATCGATGTAACGGCGCTGTTCTGCGATGACATCGAGCAGGGTCGTGCGACCGTAGCTATAAGTTTGGCGAACGACATCCAGATTGTGATTTGCCTGATCGCGCACACCGTTTCGATAGAGCGCGACCCGGGCCTGTGCGCCGTTGAACCGGACCAGGTTTTGTGCGACCTCATGTCGAAGATTCAGGTTGACCGCTGCGAACTGGCTGCGCACCGCCTGAATAGCCGCCGTGTCCGAGACGACAGCGCCTTGATTACGATTGAAGACCGGCAGATCGATGTTGAGTCCGAAGGTGGCGTAGTTGAACGTCTGACGTATCGGAGCAAGGGTTCCCGCCGCATCTAATCCCAACTGCGAGAAGCCGCTGTCCGGGCGTTGATAACCGCCAAATATGGTGGCGTCCGGCTTTGCCATTGCCTTATCTAAACGGAGTTCCGCGTTAGCGAGAGCCTCGTTCGCTTGCTGAAACGCCAAATCAGGCCGATGATCCATCGCCAGCTGCAGGAGCTGCTTCTGGTCATAGGCGAGGGGTGCGAGTTCCAGCGCACCCTTCAACCGGATGGACTCCTCCGGGTCTATGCCCACGGCTTCCTTCAGAGCAAGTAAGGCAATCTCTGCCTTCGCCTGATAGTCGACGCGCATGGTTTCGATGCGGTTTACTTCGACGCGCGTTTCGTCGGCATCGAGCGGCGGAGTGGCACCTTCACGCACACGATCTTCCATGAGCTTCAGGAAGCTCCGGTTCACCTGGAGAAGCTGCTCGACAAACATCAGATTACGGATGGAGGCGAGCGCCTCTCCAAAACGAGTTCGTACTTCTCCTGTAAGTAACCGCTCCTGATCGGCCACACTTTGCTGCGTGGCAGCTTCCTTATTCTGGGCGACTTCCGTGCGGCGGCCGCGGCGGCCGTAGAGTTCCAACGGCAACATGCCACCGACGTTAAAGCTGTTATCCCCGCCGTTCACTTCTTTTAGTCCACCAAGAGTAAGCGACGGATTTTTACGCAGGCGAGCCTGCGCCACGTCCCCTTTCGCCATAGCGATCTGCTGACGCTGCGCCAGCAATGCGGGGTTGGAGGTCAGGGCCTGCGTGACGAGTTCTGCCTCAGTCCTTCCCTGCAGAAGGTCGAGAAAATCACTCGATGAACGAGACGGGAGATCGGGAGGCTGGACCGTCTGTCCAGATAGCGACAGAGATCCTGCCAACAGCAACGTCATCAGCAACCACAATCGATAAGTAAATAGCATCCGTTTCATGTTCCTTACCTCACGCTGTTGTTGAACGATGTGCGGCCATGACCATAGGGTCCGTTCCAGGAGAGAGTGAAGTGCCAGGCTCCGCTCATCGCGAAGTTCGAGGTGACCTTATAGACCCCTGTTTGTCCGGTCGGCGTAAGCTCGGCATCGCCCGACATGGGACTCATGCCTGGCATGGACATGTTGGAGCCGAGCTGCACGTCACCGACATCGGCGGGCTGACCCTGGTCATCCTTGAACTGGATAACGAACTCGTTCTGCCCTTGCATCAATTCCCCGCTTTTGTTCAGGAGCACGATGGTGAGCTTGCCGACAGTTCTTGTCGCAGCTGGTTTGAGCGAAGAAAGATTGACTTTGTCGCTGTTGCATCCAGCCAGAACAAAGATGAAGGCCAACAAGATTGCATAGAAGGTTTTCATGAAAGTTCTCCTTAGAGTGTGGTTGGAAGTGCTGGTGTTCCGGGCGCGGGCTGTAATACTTCAACTCGCGGTTGGCTGCGGCGAAGCTCTCGCTCTCGCAACCACAGAAAGATGACCGGGGTGACAATCAGTACATGGGCGAGAGAGCTGACCATACCGCCAAGAACAGGTGTCGCCAGCGGACGGATCACCTCGGACCCGACACGAGTGCTCCAGAAGATCGGCAGCAAGCCCGCGACGATCGTTGAGACTGTCATGAGCTTGGGACGGAGACGGAGAAGCGCTCCCTCCATGACCGCTTCGCGCAGATGCGCGATGGTGAGAGCGCCGTGCTTGAGCTTTGCTCTCTCCACGGCTTCTTCGAGGTAGATCACCATGACGACGGTTGTCTGCACCGCTGTACCGAAGAGCGCGATGAACCCGACCCAGACGGCGACCGAGAAGTTATAGTGCAACAGCCAGAGCAGGTAGAGCCCACCACTGAGGGCAAAAGGCACGGCAAGCAAAACGTGCGCCGCTTCAAGGAAAGAGCGATAGGTCAGATAAAGAAGGATGTAGATGATGCCGATGGCGATTGGCACTACGAGCTGCAGCCGCTTCTTTGCCCGGACTTCGTTCTCGAACTGCCCGCTCCAACTGTAGTAGTAGCCGGCAGGCATTTTCACCTTTGCGCGGATGGCTTTGTCCGCATCGGCGATAACGCTGCCGGCGTCCCTGCCGCGCGCATTCATCAACACGGAGACTTCGAGCAGGCCGTTCTCGCTGTTGATCTGAGCTGGTCCGGCAACCTGATGGATGTCTGCAACTTGTCCCAGTGGAATTTGTGCGCCATTAGCCGCTGTGACGAAAACGTTGGCTATATCTGCGGGATCGCTCCGGAATTCTGGTGCATAGCGGACGCGCACCGGGAAGCGCTGCCGCCCTTCGATGGTGGTGGTTAGATTGTTCTCCCCGATAGCCGTCTCGATGACGTTCTGGATCTCGCCAATATCAATACCGTAGCGGGCCGCTGCTTCGCGGTTCGGTTTAATGTCGAGATAGAGGCCGCCTGTGACCTGCTCCGGGTAGATATCGCTCGCGCCTTTCACCGTGCGAACAGCATCGGCAATCTCGCGGGCCTTTGCTTCGAGTTCTATCAGGTCAGCCCCAAAGACCTTGACGCCAATCTCCGAGCGGATACCTGTTGTCAGCATGTCGATGCGGTTGATGATCGGCTGCGTCCAGACGTTGGCCACGCCCGGTAAAGAGACAGCGCGATCCATCTCGCTCTTGAGTTTGGGGAGCGTCATGCCGGGTCGCCACTGGCCTTGTGGTTTGAGATGGACGATGGTTTCCGTCATGTTCAGCCCCGCCGGATCGGTCGAGGTATCCGCGCGCGCAATCTTGGCTGTGACATAGGCGACCTCGGGGAAGCTCTCGAGCACTTTGTCCTGTCGTTTTGCGTAGTCAATGTTCTGTGCGAGCGAGATGCTGGCATCCGCGATGGGCATGAACATGATGTCGCCCTCATTAAGCGGCGGCATGAATTCGCTGCCTATTCCGGAGGCCAGAGCTATGGCGCCGCCGAGGAAGACAACAGCCATGCCGAGTGTGATGGCGCGGTGATCCAGCGCCCAGGACAAGGCCGGACGATAGAGGCGCTGCAGGAAGCGCATGACCGGGTTCTGGTCTTCCGAATGAAACTTGCCGCGGAGCAGGAGTACGCAAAGAATAGGCACAAGCGTCAGTGCAATGGCTGTCGCGCTCACCATTGCGAAGGTCTTCGCAAATGCCAGTGGATGAAAGAGCTTTCCTTCCTGTCCCGTTAGAGCAAATACCGGAACGAAGGCGAGGATGATGATCGCCATCGAGAAGAACGTCGGACGGCCAACCAGCTTTGTGGCCTTCATGACTGTTTCAAAGACAAGCCCTCGATCATTTGTATCGACGCCTTCCAGATGCCGGAATGCATTTTCCGTCACAACGATGCCCGCATCCACCAGCACACCAATCGCTATGGCTATACCCGCAAGCGACATCACGTTGGAGGTCACATGCGCATAGTGCATCAGCAGGAAGGAGCAGAGCACGGCGAGCGGCAACGGGATAGTGACGACCAGGATGCTGCGGAAGTGCATCAGGAAGATGACATGCGCGAGCGTGACCAGGATGACCTCTTCGATCAGCGAGTGACGGAGTGTATCGACCGTGGCTTCGATCAACTGCGATCGGTCATAGAACGGAAGGATGTGGACACCAGGAGGCAGGCCCGGCTCAATCTCCTTGATCTTTTGTTTTACGCGGTCGATGACATCCTTCGTGTTCTCCCCGGTTCGCGCCACGATCACTCCGCCGACCGCCTCGGAGCTGTTCTTCACCAGCGCGGCTGTGCGGAATGCGTCACCGATCTTTACATCGCCCAGATCCTTCACGAAGACGGGTGTGCCATTGTGAGAGCCGACTACGATGTTGCGGATGTCGTCGAGATTCTCGATCAGGCCAAGACCGCGCACGATGGACCAGGAGCCGTTTTCGGAGATGACATTGCCGCCCACGTTCGAGTTGCTTGCCATCACAGCGCGCATCACCATGCTGAGAGGAATTCCGTAAGTGCGTAGCCGGTTGGGATCGACATCGATCTGGTACTGCTGCACCGTGCCGCCGATGCTTGCTACTTCGGCAACGCCAGGAACTGAGTTGAGCTGGTAACGCACATACCAGTCCTGTAGCGAGCGCAGGTCTCGCAGGCTCTTCCCTCCGCCTTCCACCGTGTACCAGAAGACGTGGCCCACGCCTGTCGCATCCGGTCCAAGCGTTGGGACAACGCCGGTGGGGAGCTGCTTCGTGACGAGGTTGAGGCGCTCCAGTACGCGTGTGCGGGCGAAATACAGGTCAACGTCATCATTGAAGATGACGAAGATCATCGAAAACCCGAATGCTGAGGAGGAGCGCACTACCTTGACGCCCGGCAGACCCTGCAGGTTGACGGTTAGCGGATAGGTGATCTGGTCTTCCACCTCCTGCGGGCTGCGGCCCTGCCAATCGGTGAAGACGATCACCTGGTTATCGCTCAGGTCGGGGATCGCGTCGATGGGGGCACGCAGCATCGCCCAGAGACCCCAGCCGGCGATGCCAATCCACAGCATGACGACGATGAATTTGTTTTTTAGCGAGAATTCGATGAGACGATCGATCATGGCAAGCCTCTTCCTTAGCTCCGTGCGTAAACTTGCGGTCCGGCAGGAAGATTGAGCTAGCCGCCTATGCCCCAAAGTCAGGAGGCCAGAGTAAGCAACACGCTTACCGGCAAAAGGCATAGCTCTCGTATCTTCCGAATCGTATTCAGACCGGAGGTACGAAGGCACACGTATGTGTCCTCGCAGAAAACGAGAGCTAGATCAGATTCTTAGGATTTCAACGGAAGGGATTGGCGGAGCATGAGGAGACGGCCCCAGTTGATCAGGGCGAGCAACCTGTGGCATAGATACGTCAAAAGGAAGACCTGACCCCGGTATTGCTACCTGAGAGAACTGGGGAGGAGCAGCAAAGTGCAATAGATCGTTGGTGTCCGCGTCATCAGAGTGCTGCACGCTTATCCGGCAGCACGGGTGCCTGGCCGCCATGCTCATATCGCACTGGCCTGCCATCTGTCGACAGCACACCTTCTCCGCGGCGCTCATCTGTGCGTCCGGCACCAGGCATTCCGCTCCCGATACGCCAAGTAACAGCATCAGCACCGCTGTAGCAACGATTTGATAAAACGATTTCATAGCGGTAATGTAGCGCGTCCCTCGATACGTTGGATTGTAAACCTTTCGAAAGGTTGCAGAGCCCCAGCGAAAAACTCGCTCTGCGGGTAGCTACGTTTTTCTCTCACTAATTAATGACGAGACCGTCTTATGCTCTGATAATGCTTTGATAAGTCATTGCGAGGTATGGGCCGTGTTGCGAGGCTGGTCAGTTCGCTGGTTTGGTCGCGTGGGGCCGGTGCTTCCCTTTTTTGTGCGTGGCCTGGTTTTGGCGTGGGTGTTTGCCGGCGCTGGCTGGTGGGTGGGGGCGCAGACGATTCCATCTTCCGCGGGCACCCTGACTTCGAGTGGGTCGCCTACGGGGGCTGGGTCGCTGACGGCCTCGGGCGATGTGCCGGGTACGGTGATGGGTGTGGTGAGAAATGGGGTGACCGGGGCTCCGGTTGCGCGGGCGCTGGTTCGCCTGAACGAGCGGATGGTGTTGACGGACCATGATGGGAAGTTCCGGTTTGATGGAAATACGAGCTCGAACGCGAATGTGATGGTGAACAAGCCCGGCTATTATGCTGCGTTGGAGATGCAGGACTCGATGAACACGTTTCTGCAGGGCGCTCAACTGGGTGTGCCGCTGGAGTTGCGGCTTTATCCGGAGGCCGTGCTGACAGGGACGGTGCTGGGGCCGGATGGGGTGCCCTTGCCACAGATTGGAGTGACCGCCCAGCGAAGGTATTTCGACGATACGGGCCGCCGATGGCTACAGATGGGCCAGGAGCAGACGGATTCTCATGGGAACTTCCGAATACCGGTGATGGCTGGAGAGTACCGGATTCAGACGAGGTATACCCCATTGGACCGGACGACCGGAGAAGCCGTTTTGCCTGTGACGATTACAGGCGATGGCTCATCCGGAGGTTCAGGGGCCTTTCGGGTTGGAAGCGGCGAGGAGCGGCACTTTGAACTGCGTCCGGCGATGAGCCCTACTCACTCGGTAACAGCGTATGCCGGATCGGGGGCGTCTGCGGGGGGTGGGGGGGAATTTGTCAGGGTCTCGGCGCGAGCGAGCGATGGGAGCGTGCTGCAGGTGAATCCGCAGAGGAATGGGACTACGGGTGAGGTGAAGATGCAGCTTCCCCAAGGAACATTTCTGCTGACGGCGATCAGGGGCAATGGGGAGAACGCTGAGGAGGCGGAGACGCGGGTGACGGTTCCGGACCACGATATCTCTGGGGTGGTGCTGCAGTTTGCGCCGGTGCCTAGCATCCCCGTCGAGCTGATTGTGGAGAGCTCGAGTACGTCTGATAATACTTCGCCGCCTACGGTGACGCAGTTTGGGTTGACGCTTGCAAACGAGCGGGACGATCCGGAGCGAGGCGATCCGATGATCCGGCTTGCGCCGCGGAAGGACCAGAGCTATGTGTTTTCGGCTGCTCCGGGAAACTACCGGCTACAGGGGCGGGATACGGGAACGTGGTTCATTAAGGATGCGACTTATGGCGACTCGGACCTGCTGCGGGAGGAGCTGGTGGTGGTGCCGGGCGCCGGTGGGACGCCGATCCGGGTGAGGGTGAGCGATGCCACGGGCGGCCTGCAAGGTACAGTGAATCTGAAGGGGAGTCCTGTGTCAGGGTGGGTGTACCTGGTTCCAACGGGACCGAGTGCGCAGGCGGTGATTACGCTGCATAGCGGGAGCTCAGGTTCATATACGGCTGCTCATGTGCCGCCTGGGAGTTACCAGGTGATCGCGTTTGAACGGCGGCACTCGGCGAATTACAGGGATGCGGCCAGCCTTGCTCCTTATAGCAGCTACGTTCATTCGGTGACGGTGAATGCAGGGGATAAACCTACGCTGAATCTGGATGCGGTGCCGGTGACGGAGGTGACGCCGTGACGAGCCGGTGGGTGTGGGTGGCGATGGTTTGCTGCGAGGTTGGGTGGGCTCAGCCAGCGCAGGTGAAACGGGATGTGAAGCCTGGGTCCGGGGTTCAGTATTCCATTACGGGTGTGGTGGTGAATCGCGTGGACGGAAGTCCGCTGTCGCGCTGCCGCCTGACGGCGAACTCTGCGGGACGGCCGGGGATGGTGGGCAGTTTGGGGAGTGGGGCTGGCAGTGGTTTTGGGAGTGGCCCGGGGAATCGTCAGTTCCCTTCTCCGGCGAACGATGGTTTTGATTGCGATGCGCGTGGGCGATTTGTGGTGAAGGTGCCTTCGGCGGGAGCGTGGAGGTTGACTGCGAGCGCGCGTGGGTTTGTGAGCGCGGCTTATGAGCAGCATGAACAGTTTTCGTCGGCGATTGTTCTGACAGCGGATGCTCCGACGCAAGAGATTACGTTCCGGCTGAGCCCGGAGGCTACGATTACAGGCGTGGTGCTGGACGAGGCGGGAGAAGCGGTGAGGAATGCGCAGATTATGCTGCAGAGCGTTCCTGTTCAGGGGCCGGGAGGGCCACAGCCGACGGGCACCATGCGCGGAGCGACGCATACGGATGACCGGGGGATGTATGAGCTGGCGAATCTGGCTCCGGGAGATTACAGGCTGAGTGTGACGGCACAGCCTTGGTATGTGATGCAGGGTGGAACGATGGATACTTCGGGCCGCGACCCTTCGCTGGACCTGACTTATGCGCAGACCTGGTTTCCGGGAGTGGGTGATCCGAAACAGGCAGAGGTGATCAAGCTGCATGCTGGGGATACGCGGCAGGCGGATTTCAACCTGATTCCGATTCCGTCGATTCATCTGCAGATTCTGGTGCCTCCGCGGGTGCAGACGGTGGGGAATGTTCCTGCGGGTTCGCAGCCGGGGCCGAATGCACCTCCTCCACCTGCTCCGATGGCAGTACCGATGATTCAGAAGGTCGGCGGGCTTGGGGGCGGATTTGTTCAGACGAATATGCACTCCACCCCCCAGGGAGAGTTTGATGTGGGCGGCCTAACGCCGGGGATTTACCAGGTAAGATTGATGGGGCCGAATCAGGACGGACGCACGGCACTGGTGGAGGTGAGTGGGAATTCGGCGCGCACGGTGGATATGAATGCTCCGCCGCGGGACATGGCGAGGATTACTGTGCATGTGGATGGGTCGGCTGCGGATTCGGATGCGGGTGAGGATACGGAAGACAGGCCAGGGAGGAGCTTCGGGGTGCAGGTGGCTCTGATCGATCTGGAGACGCACCAGAACTTTTACACGATGGGTGGACAGCCCGCGATGGGTAATGGACGCCGGGACCAGAGAGGAGCGAATGCAGACCGCGAGATCGAGGTTCCGCCAGGACGGTATGAGGTGGTGTTGCAGGGACGGCCGAATGTCTTTCTTACGGGGTTGACGGCGAAGGGTGCGGAGACAGCGGGGCGGTATGTAACGGTGGGAGCAGGCGAGTCCACACTGACGGTGCATACGGCCAGCGGACGCGCGAGTGTGAGCGGGGTTGCGACGCTGGATGGAAAGCCGGTCGTGGGCGCGATGATGTTGCTGGTGCCGGTGACGATTGAAGATCCGAACTCGATCACGATGCTGCGGCAGGACCAGACGAATACAGACGGCAGCTTCGAGATCGCGAACGTGATTCCGGGGCAATACATTCTGGTGGCGATCGATCATGGGTGGGGCGTGAACTGGGGCGATGCGTCGACGCTGCGGCGCTATTTGATGCAGGGGGTTCCGCTGGAGCTGAAGTCTTCGGCGATCGCGAAGCAGAATGTTACGGCTCAGAGCCCGTGAGCGGGGCCTTCGGATGATGGCTGAATTTGTGTTAGATTCAAAAAGGCCCGCAATACCGGGGAGAGATGGCCGAGTGGCTGAAGGCGCACGCTTGGAAAGCGTGTATACCGCAAGGTATCCAGGGTTCGAATCCCTGTCTCTCCGCCATACAATTCTGCAAACCCCACAACATCAAGTAAATAGCTTTATATCAGCGCCTTACAGGGTTTGCATTTTGCGCATACAGCGCATGTTTTGTACGAAATATCGCTTGTACCCCCTGATTTTTCTTACAAAGTGGAAAACGTCTTACAACGGATTTTTTTCATTTGCCGCACCCTCCTTCACAAATCAGTCGTCCACCAACCTGCCGCCTGCCGCTGGCACGCGCGCGAAATATGCTAACTCACCCTTCAGGCATTGGCGCGATGTCGGTGGACACAGTCCTCAGCAAAGATACTGAGATACAGAAGTAAATATCCTCCAATGAAGGGTTTTGCTTGTCATAGCTATACTCGAAGAATCCTATCGGGTATGTTGTTGCGAGTTGTGAGTGTGATTGATGCCAAAACCGCTGGAGGTATTTGAAAATCCCGATCTTTTCTGGCCGCTGCTTTCCTCCCGCCAAGATGTGGAGTTGGAAGACCAGCATTTTGACCGTAAGGAAGCGGGTACCCCGGATTCCAACGGAAACGTATCTAGCAGCCAGATCAGTTCCCTGGTCGATCAGTTAAAAGCAACGGTTTCGGCGTTTGCGAATGAAAATCGGGATGGGGGCTTGCTTGTTGTTGGGATATCCAAGACCGGCGAGATCAAAGGACTCTCTCATCTGTCCGATGCTCAGCGGAACGCTATAGCGCAACCCTCCAATTGGCTCTTGCACCAGGATGCTCGGATTAAACTCCACGACTGCACCGATGCAAACGGGCAGCCAGGAAAAGTCTGCCTGATCTATGTTCCCTATGTTCCAAATGCTATCTGCGAAACAGTTGGCGCATCGCCTAGTGCGTGGCGGAGACAGGGGGCCCAAAACGCACTCCTCACATCCGAGCAAAAGGACCAACTCCGTCGCGATAAGAAAATCGTTAGCTTCGAAGATGAACCGTGTTGCCAGTTCGATCTTCGTGACGTAGATCAACCTCTACTTGCTGAATTTCGGAAGCTCTACCATGCTGATGCCCGTTATTCGTATAGCGACGAAGAACTACTCTTCCAAGCCGGAGCTCTCATCCGCGACGGAGACTCTTATTTCTTTAACAATGCGGGGTTCCTATTCTTTGCTGCCAATCCGCAAAGGATTCTGAGTTGGGCTGCTGTGCGTCTTATCCGTTACGAGACCCTCTCGACAACGACGCCCGAAAGTGCCGTTATCAGTCTCGACAAAGAGTTCACGGGTTCCCTACCACAGCAGATTCGCAACATCCGTGTCTACTTCCAGGAATCTGGTTTTTTCAAGAAGTACCAGCGCCGCAATAGTTCTGGGGGATTCACCGAGGAACCAGAACTACCATTGGTCGCTGTAGACGAAGCGATCGTTAATGCGGTTGCACATCGAGAATACGCTGCCAAATATCCGATCGAATGCCGGAAATTTTCTGATGCTTTTATTGTGAACAATTCTGGCCGGGTCCTGCAGCGCGAGCGTGAAGTTCCGCCGGATTTTACTCTCGCTGACACGGCGCTCGATCACAGCCCGCGAAATCCAAAGATACTCACATGGCTTAAGTTGATGAAGGATGAACGAGGCGCGGAGTTCGTCCGTGCGTTGAGCGAAGGCACGCGACGCATGCGGGACGAAATGCAGAACCTCGGCTTGCCTGCCCCACGTTTCCACGTAACTTCGTTTCAAACGAGAGTCACCCTTTTCAACAACGCTGCAGAACGCGAGGCGCTGCTCCGCTCTACGGCTAGCAGTACAGAAACATCCACAGAGTTCTCAAATCTGTTTTCTCTCCAATTGGGAAATATCCGGAGCCTTAAGCTAGAGGATTTTCCAAGGCTCAAGCGAGAGCTTTCCTTCGCCCTCGCGGGCTCCCTCCAATTGAACGGTTGGTTCTTGGATCGAACCGGGTTCCGTCTTCAGGCTCATAAGCGCGGAACCGAGCTTCCATTACCACTGGATGTTGCACGGCATTTGCGCTTCTATCCAGCGTATTCGTTCCAGATTCGAGAATATTGGAATTTACTTTATCTCACGATTGATTATTCGCTCGAAGTCAAGAGTATTCGGACCACGAATGAACTCCTGCGAACTCTGCCGAAGGACGCGCTTGTTGGTAGAACGGCAGTCGCTTTTTGGGACGGGTGGCGTCCCGGACGCATACAAAGCGTCGATCCCGAATGGACTGAGGTCGAGTTTTTTGAATTCAATAAAGTAGAAAGGATCGCCAGTTCCAAGGTGATTCCGAATCTTCCCATAGCGTTGTTGGATTCGCAGTTGCAAGGGAGTGGGGTCCGATTCGACTTGAACGCGGCCATCAAACGAGAAAGCCTTGCGTCAGAGCCAAACGCATCGCGTGTACGTTCGGCCAAGATTCAGGCTATCGCCGAAGAATTGACTCACACCATATTTCCCGTCACGATGCCCGACGGTGTTAAAGTCATGTTTCAACCAACGCCTGCAATGATTTCCCGCAATCCAGAAGCGATTAGCGCGTTGCATGCCTCCGGCATTCCCGAACCCAATGTCGAGTTCCATCATCATCATGAATCGCCAGATATCCGAGATGGCATTACGCGATTTGGGGCGTTTAATATGGACCCTCATGATATTGAGTTGGTTCCCGTATGCACTTCAGAGTACCGCCAGCAGATGGGGGCACTTATTGAGCGATTAAAGTCCGGAAAGTTCAAATACAAAGGGTCGGAGCGAACATTTGGATCTCGATTCTCCTATAGTTCCATCATCACGACAGAGAGCGTCTCATCCCTTCTCTCCGAATGCGAAAGAATCATTGCAGAACATCCGGGTTGGGCTGGTAACGGCGAACTGAATCGACTGTTCTTGATCTATACTCCGGAACGCGGATACTCGCTCGATGATGAGGGATCACCCTACTATCGCGTGAAGCGCTTGATGCTGGAAGCAGGAATTCCTTGCCAAATGGTGGATACGCCCACTTTGATTAATCCAGATTGGAAGGACCTTAACTTAGGATTAAACATTGTTGCCAAGTGCGGAATTGTGCCTTGGGTCTTGCCCGACGCAATTCCGGATGCTCACTTTTTCGTTGGATTGTCATACACGCAAAGCCGTAGGCACGATGCGACGAGAATTATGGGCTATGCCAACGTCTTCAATGCCTATGGACGATGGGGGTTTTACTCAGCAAATACAGAGGCATTTCTGTACGACGAGAAAGCAGAATACTTCTACCGATTGGTGAAGTCCACGCTCGAACGGCTGTCGCTCTCAGAGACGCCATCCGTTTACTTCCACTACTCTGCGAAATTCTCGCGGGATGATCGCAATGCAATTCTGAGAGCTGCACGCGAAGTGCGACCCAAGGGAACTTATTCCTTTGTGTGGATTAACACTCAGCATAACGTTCGTTTCTTCGATCGATCCGGCGAGGGAGATGGCAGCCTAAAACGCGGAACATACATCGCCGCCTCTCCGTCCCAAGCTTATGTCTCAACGACGGGCTTCAATCCTTACCGCAGGAGTTTAGGAACTCCATTGACTTTAGAGGTCAATATTCATACGGAAGAAGCGAACGGTAAGGTGCGAAAACAACATGACCTTCGAGCGCTTGCATTTCAGATTTTGAGTCTTACGAAGCTGAATTGGGCTTCAACAGATTCGCTTTGTGGCGAACCTATCACCACCAAGTATGCCGGAGACATCGCATATCTAACATCGGCATTCTTGCGACAGAACGGATCTTCATTCAAGCTCCACCCGGTGCTAGAGCGAACACCCTGGTTCATTTAAACGCTTCCGAAAGGGAGCAACGCTATTCCTGACGCGTTAGCCGGAGCATCTAGCTGGAGACAAAAAGAATGGGCCGGCTCGTGCCGGCCCCAAGCGAAGACTGCTGGATTAGGCGGTCTTCTTGAACTTGTTGGATGCTGTCTTGCCTGGTAGCTTCTTCGTGGCCTTGGTCTTCTCCTTGTCGGCAAACTCCTGTTTGACCTTGGCGGCGATGACGTCGGTGTCCACCTTATAGACTGCAGCCGCGTCCTTGAGCACGGTCGGAGCATTGCTGCGGGCTGCGGCCAGCATGATCGTCAGTTCGACCGTCAGCCGTCCCAACACGCTCTCTTCGGCGCGACGGAGGAAGGCGGCAAACAGCTTCTCGATGGAGTCGCTGTCCTTGGCCTTCTTGATGCCGTGCTGCTTGGCGACGATGGCGAGACGGTCCTCATCAAGCCTCGCGGCCAGTCGCTCGACCACAAACAGCAGATCGCGTTTCATCAAACGCACCGGAATGGCTGCGCCGATGGCAGCGAGAACGCGGATGTGCTCGTTGGCAATCTCCGCGATGGCGCAAAGGAAGGCCGCGCCCATCTCGGCTACCAGTTCTTCCTTGCTGTAGAGGTCATCCCCAAAGCGGTCGCCAAAGGTGCGATTGAGGCGGGTTTCGTGGGCAGTGCTGTGAATCAGTTCATGGAAAAATGTGCTGTAGTAATGGGGTGCATCCACGAAGCGGGAGCGGACGGGCATGTGGACGGAATCGGTGCTTGGCCGGTAGTACGCGCGGCACTCGGTTGCACTGGTCAGATGAAGGGCGGGGCGGTTCTCCCATCCGGTAACGATGGCTTCGCAGGTTTCGTCCGCGTCGATCTCCGGGGCGGTGGTGGGCTGCTCGATCTGCGGGAGTGTGAGGCCGTCGCACTGCTCCACGTTGAAGACGGTGTAGTAGCAGAGGACGAAGGGGGCGCGCTCGTCCTCTTCGCGGGTGGTTGTGTCGTCCTTCTTCCGGTCGCGTAGCTGCTTGTAAAAAACAATCTGCATTCCTTTCTCTCCCTTGCGGACGTTCTGCTGCTGGTGCTTGGCTTCTTCATCGCTTGCTTCTCCCTCGTGGTTGCATTTGCGGTTGCACGTCCGCGTTGAAACGCGGCATGTACATGCCGAGCGCCTCCTGGCGAAGGTGGGGGGTAGCAAGTGCAAGCCGAGGGGTATCCCCACCCGGAGCAAAGCGGAGGGCGGAGCGCAGCGGAGGTCTGCACAAGCGAAGCGCGGAAGATTGGGGAGTGGCTTGCAGGCGCGAGGGGCGAAGCTCCCCTTAGCAGCTTTTGCCTGTTCTACCCGGTGGGGCGTTGCGGGGAGGGTGGACCTCCCCGCTGAGGTGGGAGCAGGAGGACGCACCAGCGACCGCAGCGGGGAGGAGACTTCCTCCCGCCCACTGGGAAGACGTTGTATTTTGGAAAGGGAGTCTTTCGATGTCGCGGATGATCTTCGTCAGCAGCGTGCAGAGTGAGTTCGCTAAGGAACGCGAAGCGATCCGGGACTACGTGCGTGGGGACGCACTCTTGAGCAAACACTTCGATGTGTTTCTGTTCGAGAAACAACCAGCGCAAAGCCGAGGACCGGTGCAACTCTACCGAGAGGAAGTGGAGCACTGCGATGTCTACTTACTCCTCATCGGCCAGCATTACGGCTTTGAAGATAAGGCCGGAGTCTCCCCGACCGAACACGAGTTCGACCGGGCGGTAGCGCTTAGAAAACACCGCATGGCGTTTCTGAAGGGCGGCACCGAAGAGGATCGCGAACCCAAGGAAACGGCCTTCCTCAAGAAAGTGCAGAACCAGCTCAAGCGCAGCGAGTTCGCAGCGGTGGGTGATTTGACCGGACAGGTGTACGCCAGCCTCATCTATGTGCTCGAAGAAGACAAGGTGTTGGCGGTTCGCCCCTTCGACGCGCGCGCGTCTTCGGCGAAGGTGACGGACCTGGACGCGGCGAAAGTACGCAACTTTCAGAATCGCGCCGACGAGTTCCGTCATTCGATCCTGAAACGGGTGTCCGGGGTCAAGAACGTGTTGATCCATCTGAATCTCACTGACGGAAGCCACCCCAACAACGCTGCGGTGCTGCTCTTTGGCGAACCGAAGACAACTGTGCCTTCGGCGGAGACGAAGTGTTTGCACTATCCGGGCACGGAGGCGAAGCGGCCCGCATTGTCCCATCAGACCTTCGATACCACGCTGCCAGAGCAAATCGACGCGGCGGTGGAGTTTGTGATGAGCCGCCTGGCCCGCAGCGTGGGCGTGCGCGACCAATCGACGCAGGCGCCGGTCGAGTACGAGATCCCCAAGGCTGCGGTGAGTGAAGCGATCATCAATGCCATTGCGCATCGCGATTACACGGCTGGCTCGGCAGTACAGGTCAATGTCTTCTCCGATCGGGTGGCGATCTCGAACCCTGGCGTGTTACCGCGCGGCCTGACGCCGGAGCAGTTGCGGGAGCCGCATCCGTCCATTCCGCACAATCCGCTCATCAGCGAGGTGCTCTTCCTATCGGGTTACATCGAAAAGGCGGGAACGGGGACGACGGAGATGATTCGGCGCTGCCGCGAAGCGGGACTGCCGGAGCCAGATTTTAGGCAGGTGGGAGACCAGTGGGTCGTCACGTTATGGCGCGACTGGCTGACTCCGAGTTTCATAGCCCAACATGGCCTCAATGAACGGCAGGCCAAGGGCCTCGAACTGCTGCGGCAGGCGCGGAGCATGACCAACAGCGAGTACCGCAAAACCACGGGCGCCATTGCCAAGACGGCTGCTCGTGACCTCGAAGAGCTGGTGGAGAAGCGTATCCTGCGCCGCGAAGGAGCCGGACGTGGCGTCCGGTATGTCCAATCGGGACAATAACGGGACATTCGGGACATTTAGAGCCCCCGCCCCGAATCGAGACATTTTCGGGACAATCGGACATCACCGGAGCGCAGGAATCGTCCGATGACGGACGTGGGGAAGACAATACGATGGATCGACCGGGGCGCTTGGATAGGTCAGATAGACTTATCCGATGACTCCTGACGAATCGGTTGCTGTAGCGACTTGGGGCTTGGTTCTCGCAACGGCCGGGCTGATCGTTGTGACGTTTCTACTGGTTCGCGATGGAGCCCAGAAGAGCAAGGAACAGAGTAAGCGTTGGGAAGAGGAAGATAAACGTCGGGCCGAAGAGGCAAAGCCCACTGCGGTAGTCGAGCTTGCCACAATCACAAATAGCCGATTTAATCTCGACCTCTTCTTTGCTTGCTTCAATCTCGGCAATAACACCTTTTTCATAGACAAGTTGATCGTCACCGCTAGCGATGGAACGCGGGACGAGGCCGACTTGGCACCCAAGATCGTGACGCCGGGAACCTACGTCACAATCGGCTACGACCCCGGGCAGATTATGGGTATGTTCGGCGAGAACACAGAATTCAAAGAAGCGAACGCAGTTCTCGTGTTGAAGGGCGCAACGGGCAGCGTCACGACCGAACCGGTATGGTTTTATGTTTTTTACAGATCTGGGGGTCAGAGATGCGGATGGGGCATGGGGCGCCTCGCAGAACGAGAGCCTGGCATTATCACCAAAGTGCCCAAGATACTTCCCGAGATTCCAACTGTGCCAAAGCCAATCGAGCCGGAAGTACTCGATGAATATGGAAACAACGCTGCCGTCCGATGCTCTGAATGTGATAAAGTTTTCGTTTTCTCAAAGCATCTGAATCAAGCCAGCGGTAGAAATTGCCCTCATTGCAACGGCTCGAAGGCCATACTTACGGTTGATGGAGTGCAGGTGGAGAGAACTGGCGACTTGCACTAACAAGCCCTGTAGCGTCAGGTGTCGCCTCGGCTTCAGCCGGGCGATGCAGGATGAACGAGATCACGATAGAAGTCAGAAGGATCTAGCTGATGTTCGCATGGGAATGGGAAGACTTTGAGGAGTTGATGCGGACTTACCGGGCCAGCATCAGCGACGCCGGTCCTCTTAATGTTCCGATCCGTACCTTCGATGTACGCCGCGATGAAAACTTAGCTCTGCGACTTGTCGTGCGGTCTCCCCAGGACGCCAAAGGGGGGACGGAACCTCCCCCAGCGAACACGGTTCGACACAATACCGATAGTGTGAGCTTTTCCGGTTTGGGGCTGGAAGCTGTTGCGGTAGGCGTGCATGTCGATCGAACGCATACAAAGTGGCACGACGATCCCGCCCAAGGCGAGTTGGTTCAGGATTGCAGCGTTCACCGGCTTGCCGGCAGCGTATTCGCTGAGGGACGGGATATTGCATTCGTTGTCGATTGGTTAGAAAACCTTGATTGCGTTTTCATTTGGCCCGATACGATCAAGACCTCCTCGAACAATGAAAGTACGGTCACGCTAGGTACTGGGACAGGTTCGATCACTATTCGGGGTTCCAGTGGCCCAGAGGGATCACGTCGTCAGTGCGTTCGCCTCGTTATTGACGGGCAAAATCTATTTGTTTGCTGCGCCGAGAAGTCGAAAGCAGATCGACACAGCAAGCGGGGATATATCGTCTACGAAGGAAATCCGTCCGCCGATTTCCGTGACAGGGTGAGGCGCTGCTTATCGTTTGCATTGGGCCTCTACCTCGTCTACCTGGGCTATACAGCATTCGACTCACAGTGGGCCACCGTCCAGTTTGAAGCTGTCTCTGCATATAGCCTTAGTGGCCGAGCCTTTGACCTTGGCCCAATGCCTCCAGCGCCACTCGGGACTCGTTATGAATGGGAGGTCGACCCGGCGATGCTGTCCCGTTCCGCCAATGCGCTATTCGCTGAGTACAAGAACCTTAATTTCGGGGTTGTGAGTTGGGCATACTGGCACGCAGCGGCCGCGGCGCCGCATATCGCTGGAGCGCATTACGGAGCCGCGATTCAATCTCTGGAACGGGCGTTCCTCAAAACGACCAAGTCGAAGGTGAATCGGACCTTGCTGCCGAAGACGGATTGGGAAATCTTGAAGGTAGAGTTTGAAAATGTCTTGGCTGCTAAGGATATCTCGCCTGACGTAGCGCAGATTCTGAACAATAAGCTCAAGCACTTCAACGAGGCACCTCAGAGCGAAGTCACGGATGCTCTTCTCGCTCAACTCGGTCTGCGGTTCGGAGAGCGCGAGAACCATGCAGCCAGCAAAGTCCGAAACAAATCAGCTCACGGCAAGGATGACGAGGTGGATGTTGAGTGGATACGCGATCTAAAATTGGCCCGGATTCGATTCAATCGCATGATCTTCGCCATGACGGGGGCGAGCGATTGGTACTATGACTATTTCACTCTAGGCAGGCCAACACGTCCGTTAGTCGAAGCCTCTAGCGATCCAATTTAGTATCTCTTCATGGAATCAACCAAGCTGTTCCATCGTGACTCTCGTGAAGTTCCTTTCCTGCGCGACCAGGCCAGGATGATGCTTTCACTAGCGGACGAGTGTTCTCGTGGCGTCTCTGTCCGCGAAGATGATGATTTCGGCTTCATGGCGATGCAGTTCCTCTACAAACAGATTCAACACGCCGAATCGCTATTGGCTTTGGAGCCGAGACGTGACGCTGGGTTAATTGCACGCACGATGATTGATGGCTTGTATCAACTCCTGTGGACATCGCACGATGCTGAAGCCCGGGCACAACGCTGGCGGTCGTTTGCAATCATTCACGACTGGAGGCTGATGCAAGGCCGCATCAGGGAAGGTATATCCGTTGAAGAGGCGGTCATACGACAGAACGAACTCGGCCTGAATACCTTCGGCCACCTGCACCGTCTTAAGACTCCGAAGCCAGGATCGACCGACCCCTTTCACAAAAAATGGTACGGTGGCATCACGCTTTCGGACATGGCGACTGCCGTTGGGCGGGAGCTGTACGATGGGCCTTACGCCGAGCTTTCAGATTGGGAGCATTGGGGTGTTAGCGGGATCGGAGAGTCCATATCGCGCAAAGACAATCATCTCGTCGTCGATACGCACTCGGAACGTATTGCTGGACTCGCTGTGCTGGCTTTGTTTCAGTGTTTGGTTCAAACGCTACAGCTCGTTGATGCGCATCTTTCTCTCAATCTTGGGGAGAGGCTGGGTGAGATCATCAAGAACTTCACAGCAACCCTCGATTCGTTTTATCAAGCATGAGTTCGGTCAAGGGGGTGGAACCCGGCTCACAAACATTTCTAGCGTCTGGTTTAGGACATTATTGGGACAATCGAGACAGTTGAGGGTGCTCAGACGCCGAGGCCGCCAGCAATTTCTATGGCGGATGTCTTCGTAACGCCATGACTCAGGCTGGAGCTGAGTCATGCTGCCGCGTTGGTGTAGATTTGTGCATCCTGCGCAGCACGCGAAATCTACACGTATGCAAATCGTCCATTAATGAGTTCGGGGTGAACGTCCGTATCGACATTCACAATCACTCTATCCCCACCCTGAAACACAGCGGAGGTCTGCACAAGCGAAGCGCGGAAGATGAGCGATGGCGACCAGATGAGCGTTGCGCTTGTCGAAGTCTGGTTTCCGCATTCGTGCGCGTGAGCGCGCATGATCTATAGGGGCGGCGTCGCAGGCAGGAACGGGCCCGCAGAGATGGGGAGCGGGAGCCGTCCGGCATCGCCGGCGGCTGAAGCGAGGGAAGGCGCTCCTTCCCTCCCACAAGTTGCTAAATTTGTGCGGCTTACAATATCGTCATGGCAAAACTTGAGGAAGTAGAACCGCTGCTGCAAGCATGTTTGGGGAATGCGGAACGGCTTGTTGAATCTGCAAAGGCGGTGGAGAATATACCCGGCAGTAGTCACATCGCCTATCTGTTCCCCCTCTGCACTGGTTTGCGACGTGACTCCGTTGCGAATTTGGGCTGAGGGATCAAGGATGTTGTTGTTGCCGATTTGTGCGAGACCTCCTAAGCCAATTCTGCAAGATGCGCTTGGAGAAGCCATAGTAAACACGAAGGCCATCTCTTTCAGGCATGACCTCGCTATCTCTAATAAGTATTGGACTGGCGATTGAAATTGGCTCAGGCTGTCTTTCAGGACGCAGGCCCTCCCCGCATCACCACGCTGGCGTCCAGCCATGATGAGGTATCGCCTGGATGCTCACCGAGACCCTGCAGGACCGCCACTCTGCCATCACCGTATCTGAGCTTGCCTCCATGCTTAACATCAGCCGGAGGCAGCTCTATAAGATGGCCGCCGCCAATCGCATCCCGCACCTCAAGATCGGAGCCTCTGTCCGCTTCGATCCTGACGCGATCCGCGAGTGGCTGCACGACAAGACGCTCCTTCCACAGCGGCGTCCGCCAGCCTCAGCGCGTCCGAACCGGGCGCGAACGGCCAGGATAGCGTGAGGCTTACGCGGCAGAGGTCGGTGCCGCTGGGTGGTCCGCCGCGCCTCCATCGAACCATTTAATCGGGTTGACGCTGGCCCGCGTCGTCGCATTCTCCGCCGGTCGCAGGTAGCGCATGGTAGAGGCGAGGTCGGCGTGACCCATCATCTGCTGCACGGTGCGGAGGTCGTTTCCGTCACGCAGGAGCTTGGTGCAGTAGGTAGCACGGAAGCGGTGCAGGAACCAACGCTCGCACTCGTTCCGCTTGCGGCAAGAGTCGCAATGCCCGCAATTTAGCCCCGCTCTCCTAGCGCAGCCCTTCAAGAGTGCCAGCAGCTTCGTATTAGGCTTGCCGTTCTTGGTGCCGACGATCAGCCGGGTCTTGGGATGGGCCTTGTGATACTCCTTCAGGCGTTCCAGCAGCTCATCTTCAAGCGGCACCGCCCGCTGCTCGTGATCCTTCATCTTGAATTCGTAGTGCGGCTTGCCGCGCAGTTGCAGCACCTTGGCGGTCTGAGAGATGTCGGGCCATTCGATGTGCATCTCCTCCTGCTCCCGCATCCCGGTCTTGAGGAACAGCTCGAAGACCAGCCGGTCGTAAGGCTTGGTCAGGGAGGCGAAGAAGATGCCCAGCTCCTCATCCTCGTATATCTCCGGCATGGTCTTCTCGTAGCGGGGTGCGCGCTTGGCGAGCTTCTTGGTGTCGAGGCCGCAGTAGCGCAGGAAGGACATGACGTTCATGTGATGGTTATGCACGGTGCGGTCGCTCATGCCGCGCTTGCGGAGGGCCTTGTGATAGTCGGTGATGTCGTCGGTTGTGATCTGGTCCACGAAGGTCTTGCCAGTCACGAGCAGGAATTCTTCACAGGTCCGCTCGTAGGCGGGGGCAGCGACGGTCGAGCCGCGATCCTCGGCGGCGGTCACAAACCGCTTGAGCTGGCGGGCGAGCATCTGCCGTCCGGGTTCTTCGATGAGCTGGACGGAGGGAACATCGGCGAGCAGGTTCTTGGCCGCGAGGAGCTGCTTTTCTTTCTGGAGGGCGAGTAGGGCGTCGGTCGCGTCCTCGCCTACGGGGACATAAACGGTCTTCTTGCCGACGAACTTTCGTATCTCGTAACGCCCTATCGGGAAGAACTCTTCGCGGCTGCGGACACTCACCCACTTTGGCCGGACGCGGCCATTTTTTCCAATGACGGCGGGATAGCGCCGCCAGCCTTCTGGAGTCTTGCAGTTGCGAACAAGGGTTGCGGTCAGATTAGCCATCGAGCGGTGCCTCCCATCGATTTTTCTTACAAAAATCGTACAACGGGAAAACCCGCGATGCAAGTATTGTACTTTCAATAAGTTACAGAGAGAAGAGACATTGTCCCTGTCTCTCCGCCATACATTTACAACTGCTTTTATATCAGCAATTTGGGGAGGATGAAGTAGCTCTGCTACCAGTCCTGCTACCAAATTGATACACACATAATTCAGATCGCAGCTCTGGCGAGTTTACGGGGTCTACAAGGAGCCTGGACACGGCCACATCATCACGGTGCGTCCGAACAATGGGCCGTACACCGGAAGCGGAAGTCCCAGCACAGGCCCCGACGATCCGATGATCAATGACATCGGTCGGCACATCGGCGTCTATCCACTGTCGCAACAACCGAGCGCCGGGTTCAGAAGTGGAGTGATCTTTTATGCGCCGAACAACTAGGGTATCGACGAAGTTTTTTTCGATCATGATCGTTGCCGGTCTTACGTTCGGTTGCTCCGTCGGTCAGGTGCAGGGTTCAGCCTCCGACCCAGGGGTGTTGCGCTTCGATGCGGAGTGGTGGCGACACGCGAATAGCGACGAGCAGCAGGGCTTCATCTACGGCTATCAGGACTGCCGTCAACCTCCGAAGGCGGCTAAAGCATCAATGGTGGACTACCAAAATGCCGTATCCGCAGCGGTGGGAACTGGAAAGAGCAGCGATCCCGATGTAGTCGCCAAAGCCATCGAGCACGCTTGGACGACCCTCAAGTCCAGAGACACACGAGACGGCGAAAACTATAGCGGGCCTCATGGGTACTTGGACGGTGAGTGGTGGGGGAGCTTCCCAGGGCCTTGGCCGTCGAACGTGGCTGATGCCGACCGGGGTTATCTGGAAGGCTATCTGGAGTGCGCCTCGGCTCCCGTGACGGTCAAGGCGGTGCGCCGCTATCAAGCGGCCATGAACCAGCACTATGCTTCAGGCCATCATGACCACGACAAAATCGCCGATGTGTTGCAGCGACTTCTGAAGCCTCCAACCACAAGCCCGCAATCGTGAATGCTTCTGTCGCAGGCCGTCCCTTCGGGGGCGGCCTTGCTGCGTCTGGAGCCTTCCATCGGGAGCTGTGGCGACCGGGAGAAAAGTAGTAGTTGAGTGCATTGCTCGCCGCCGCTGCCAACAGCAGCTGTCCAGCAGCCGTTGGGTTGGTTACATCGGAATTGAAGTAGGTTGTGTTGGCGTTAGCACCGTCCGCACCTACCAGAGGATTAGCGGCGAAGTCCACAACTCCATCAGCTCCCATAACCTTCCAGGTGGCGAGGATTGAAGAGTCGTATGAATCCTTCTTTTAGCCCCTCTCCTACAGCTATTATGTTTCTTACAACCGCGGCGACAAGTGTTGAGGATCGATTCCGTGTCTTAAGTGGAATTTGTCCATTTTTAGATCGGTGCTGGTCTGCCAACCCATTGTCCTTCGTGACGATTTTTCGAGGTAAATTATGAATCGGCGAGATTTCCTGCGAGCGAATAGCACCCTCTGTGCTGGTTGGGCACTCTCCACGGCGATGCCTGTTCTGGCGGATACTCCATCGGCAGGCGCCTGGCGAACTTTCGAGGTCGTCACTACGGTTGAGTTGTTGAAGCCTAACGGTATTAGTCGCATCTGGCTACCGGCGCCGCTGATTCGCAACACGCCTTATCAAAACACAATTTCGGCCCGGTTCACGGCAAAGGGTGGAACGGCCACGCTGAGCAAGGACGAGCCAAGCGCTCTCGGGATCGTGTCAGCGACGTATGCTGCAAACGTGCAGCCGACGCTGAGCCTTACCAGTCGCGTCGCGCTGAAAAACTACGCCGTCGATTTGTCCTCCCCGGCAACAGTGCCCGCTGCTTCGCAGAGTGAACTGGACTACTTCCTTCGACCCAGCCAATATGTACCGACAGACGGCATTGTTAAACAGACTGCGCTAAAGGTGACCGCTGGTGCGACTACCGACATCCAGAAGGCACAGGCAATTTATGAGTGGGTAGTGGAAAATACGTTCCGCGATCCGAAGGTCCGTGGGTGCGGTCGTGGCGACATTCGATTCATGTTGGAGTCAGGTGATATGGGCGGCAAATGTGCCGACTTGAACGCTCTGTATGTCGGCCTGGCCCGCTCGGTGGGCTTGCCGGCGCGGGATGTTTATGGATTGCGGATCGCAAAATCTGACCGGAGCTACAAGAGCCTTGGACTGGCGACCGATATAGCAACCAAGGGACAGCACTGTCGCGCGGAAGTTTACCTGCGCGGGTATGGATGGGTGCCTGTGGATCCAGCCGATGTCCGGAAAGTAGCCTTGGAAGAATCTCCCGGGAATCGTCCATTAAGCGATGAAGTCGTGTCGCGGGCGCGCAAGGATTTGTTCGGGTCATGGGAGATGAATTGGATGGCATACAACTACGGTCATGACGTGGCTCTACCCGGATCCGGCATCAAACCGTTGGTGTACTTCATGTATCCGCAGGCCGAAACTTCAGAAGGACGGATCGATCCGTTCGATCCGGATAACTTTAAATATGAAATCACGGTGAAGGAAGTGAGCTAATCGTTGTGTCGACGAGCGACGTCGGCTATGGGGAATGCAAAGAAGTCTCGCTTAGGCGTAGGGCTGGAATGACAGCGTCGGGCTAGAGCACGGTGCGGATGCCATTTTGGTTGCGGGTGATGCGGGCACCGTCGAGATACTCAAGCAACGGGATGGCGTGTTTACGGGTCAGGCCAGTTAGGGCTTTGAAGCGGCCTACGTCGAAGGTCTGGCCGCGCTGCTTTTGCAGCTCGGTTCTTAGACGGACGAGCGCTTCGGCGTGGATCAGGAGGTTGTCGGCGCCCATACGGACCAACTTGCCGGCACGGATGAGGATGGTAATCAGCGGGGGGACTTCTTCATGGGGAAGCCGCAGAGTGGCGGCTACTTCACTGACGATCGGTGATGCGAGGCCGGCAGTGCGGTAGAGAGCCTCGACTTTGGCCAGAGCTTGTGTGGGCTCTTTGGCGCCAGCTCCGCGCAGGGTGAATTGATTGCCGACTGCCTTGACGGGTTTGACCTGGGGCAAGCGCACGGCGGCCAGGGCGAAGACCCAGTCTTCTAATTTGGTCCGGGAGCGTAGTTCGGCGCGGGAGAGGGAGCGAGCTTCGGTTCGCTCCAGTTCTTTCGAGAGGAGCTCGATGGCCTCGTTCAACGCCTCTGGCCAAAGCAAGTTGGCGGCGTGCTCCACAGCGGCACCGATGAGTTGCTTGCCTGCGATCAGTGGCGCGACGATCGAGCGGATGGCGTCGGTGTGGAGGCAGGTTTCGCGGCTGAGGGTTTCGATTGAGATTCCGTGAAGGCCGCGGCGGCGCACGCGCAGAAGAATTTGCTGTTCGGGCGCGGCTTCGCGAAGCTGTTCCAGCCATGCGTTTGCGGCTGATTTTCTGAGGCGAGGCAGCGGATGCGCATCAAGTACTCGGCCACCGCCTACTGTGATTGCGGGCGAAGGCTGCCTGAGCACGAAGCGATCGCCGGGCGTAAGCAGCAGGGGTTTGCTAAGACGCAGGCGGGCGAGAGGAGCGGAGTTTTCGCCAGGGCGGTAGAGAAGGACGCGGGCAGTGGTTTCGGATGTGAAGGCATGCAGGCGCAGTGTGGTGCGATGTCGAAGCGCGGGCATGCCGGGTAGGACGGTTAGCTCTACATCGACGGTGTCTACCGGCGAGAGGGTTTCGGGCGGCACGATGGTATGGCCGCGATGCACTTCAGCTACTTCGACGCCGACGAGGTTCAACGCTACGCGGCCGGGTGCGTGGGTCTCGCTTACCGGTGCGCCGTGGACCTGGATGCCGCGGACGCGGACACTACGCGCCTCGGGCTGCAGATGAACGGCGTCCCCTACATGCATGCTGCCGGCCTGGAGAGTGCCGGTGACGACTGTGCCAAAGCCGCGCACAGAGAAGGCACGATCCAGGGGAAGTCGGAGGATGGCGTCTGCATTGCGAGCGGGCACGCTCAACGCGAGCTGCGCAAGAGCCTGCTTGAGGGCAGGGATTCCCGCGCCGGTGCGTGCGGAGACGGCGATGATGGGAGCATCTTCGAGGAAGGTGTGCTCGACGAAGCGCCGGACCTCTTGACGTGCGGCTTCGAGCCGCTCAGCGGCGACGGAGTCTTGCTTGGTGATGACCACGATGCCGTGGCAGATGCCAAGGAGAGTGCAGATGGCGAGGTGTTCGGTGGTCTGCGGCTTGATGCCCTCATCAGCGGCGATGACCAGCATGACGCAATCGATGCCACCGGCGCCGGCGAGCATGTTGCGGATGAAGGCGTGGTGACCGGGGACATCAATCAGGCTGAGCTGGATCGAGTGTCCGGCGGGAGCTTGAAGATCGAGAGACGCGAAGCCGAGGTCGATGGTGATGCCGCGGGATTTTTCTTCTGGCAAGCGGTCTGTGTCGGTGCCGGTGAGAGCATGGACGAGTGCGGTTTTGCCGTGGTCGATGTGGCCGGCGGTGCCGAGGACCACAGAGCGCGGGGCTGCGGACTTCATGGCTGCTCCGGCTCAAGCGCTCGTCTCAGCAACTGAGTGAGAAGGGCGTCTTCTGCGGGCGGGATAGTCCTCAGGTCGAGCAGGACGCGGCCCTCGTGGATGCGCACGACCACCGGAGGATCGAGGTGGCGCATGTTTGCCGCAAAGACTGTTTCCGACATGTGAACAGGCCGCAGGGCTACGGCGAAGCTGGCGAGAGACGCTCCGGGGGTGGTGCCGCCGCCGACTACACTGCGGGTCTCGACTACCTCTACAGCAGCGCTGGTGGAGCGGAGCATTTCGGCCATGGCGGCGCAGCGGGCGCGGATGGCTTCGGCGGGCATGCGCAGCATAGCGATGGCCGGCAGGGTCTCTTCTGTCGCGGTGAGATAGGCGAGCAGAGTAGCTTCGAGCGCGGCGTAGGTGAGCTTGTCCACACGCAGGGCGCGAAGGAGCGGGTTGGCACGGATGCGATCGAGGCAGGGTTTGGAGCCAACGAGGATGCCGCACTGCGGGCCGGCGAGCAGCTTATCTCCACTGCAGGCGACGAGGGCGAGATCGCTTGAGGCGCTTTGTATCCAGGAAGACTCGTCGTGGATGCCGGACTCGGCGAGGTCAACGATGCAGCCGGTGCCCTGGTCCTCGAAGACAGGGAGCGAGGCGCGGTTGCCGAGGTCGAGGAGTTCCTCGAGGGCAGGCTGTTCGGTGAAGCCTTCCATGCGGAAGTTCGAGCGATGCACGCGGAGGATGAGGCGTGTTTGTGGAGTGATGGCGGCGGCGTAGTCGGAGAGACGGGTTCGGTTGGTGGTGCCCACCTCGCGGAGGATGGCTCCGGACTTGCGCAGAATGTCAGGGACGCGGAAGCCGCCGCCAATCTCTACCAACTCGCCGCGGGAGACGAGGACTTCGCCGCCTTCCGCCAGAGTGTTGAGGGCCAGGAAGTTGGCGGCGGCGCAGTTGTTGACCACGGCTGCAGATTTGTGGGCTAAGTCTAATGGGCTTTGGCCGCTTTTGAGGGCGATTACGTTGAGAATGAGCCTCTCGACATGGAGGTCGCGGCGGCTGCGCTCACCGGTTTCCAAGTCGAATTCGAGGTTCGAGTAGCCGCGGGCAACCTCGATAACACGCTGAATTGCCGCTTCTGAGAGCGGGGCGCGCCCCAGGTTGGTTTGCAGAATGACTCCCGTGGCGTTGAGTACCGGGCGCAGCGAGGGACGGGTTGCGTGGCGGAGGCTGTGGGCAACTTTGGTGCTGAGGCCATGCAGCTGAAGGTCGAGGGAGTCTTCGGTGTGGCGGCCTGCGCTTATTTCGCCGCGGAGATCTTGCAGTGTCGAACGGAGGGCCTCAGAGAGGAGCTCGCGGGAGTAGGTTTGCTGGAGCCCGAGAAAATCTGAGCGCTGGAGGAGCTCGCCCACCTGGGGCAGCTTGCGATAGAGATCGGAAGGGTGGGTCTGCATGGGTTGACGCCTATAAGTCAGGATAAGGCTAGTGAGTGGTCGTCACCTATTCTGTACTGAACTTCGGGTGATGATTCAGACCGCTAAGAGAATTTTGGGCGGGCCTTCGAGGACTGCGCCAATCTGGTGTGTGTGCGGATAGCCCGCTGCCTGCAGCTCGGCGATGAGCGACGGCGCTTGCTCTTTTGGCACCGAGAGGAGAAGGCCACCGGCGGTCTGGGGATCGAAGAGGAGGGTTCGCAGGTTGGGTTCGATGGCGACGGTTTCTTCGACGACGCAATCGGCGAAGTCGCGGTTGGCGATGAGGCCACCCGGGATACAGCCGAGGCGGACGGCGTCCATCGCGCCATCAAGCAGCGCAATGGACGCGGGGTCAATGCGGAGGCGGACGCTGCTGCCGAAGGCCAGCTCGCGAGCGTGACCCATAAGGCCGAAGCCAGTGACGTCAGTAGCGGCGTGCACCTGAAACTCCGGGCGGGTAATGATTTCGCCGGCGACCTTGTTGAGGGTGGTCATCGACGCGATGGCGGCTTCGACCCACTCCGGATGCGCTTTGCCCTGCTTGAGGGCCGTGGTGATGACGCCGGTGCCGATGGCCTTGGTGAAGATGAGCGCATCGCCGGGTCGGGCGGTGGTGTTTTTGAGGATACGGTCCGGGTGGATGAGTCCTGTGACGGCATACCCGAATTTTATTTCCGCATCGCGGACGCTGTGGCCGCCGAGTACGGTGCAGCCTGCCTGCTCCATGACGGAGAGGCCGCCGCAGAGGATCTGCTCGAGCACCGACATGTCGCCTTCCTGGGGGAAGCAGACCAGGGTAAGAGTGGTGAGGGCGCGGCCGCCCATGGCATAGATGTCGCTGAGGGCGTTGGTTGCAGCGATACGGCCGTAGGTAAAGGGATCGTCGACCATGGGAGTAAAGAAGTCGACGGTCTGCACCAGGGCCTGCTCGGGGCCGATACGGTAGATACCGGCGTCGTCGGAGCTCTCGAAGCCTACAAGCAGGTTCGGGTCGTGCTGACTGGGGAGACGGGAGAGCACATGGTTGAGCGTACCCGGGGCGAGCTTGCTGGCACAGCCGCCAGCTTTTACGTGCTGGGTAAGCCGGATGGCGGGGATTGCAGCGGTGGAATCGGAAGCAAAGTCCATGCCTCATAATAGATGCTGGGGCCGGCCTCATCGACGCCGCATGGAAGCGCCTGGGATCCGGTGATCCCCCCGGTCTTCAAAACCGGCGGTCGTCCGTTTCGGGCAACGGTGTGTTCGACTCACACGCGCTTCCGCCATATATTTCGGCGGTAATAGAAGGTCCTACGTCGCTCAACTATTCGCTGCTTCGGACTCCCAATGGCGAAGTGTGAGGTATCTTGACGTACACAGAACGGACGAGCCAACTGTCCGCTAAAAGAAAAATCAGGGCGACCGATATGGACAGCAGACTGCCGTTGAGGAGCATCAGACCCAAAGGGATCAGTGCCCCGGCAGCGATGAGCGCGCCAACGCGCCATTGTTGCCCGCGGGTATAGAGCTGCGCATGGATCGGGCTGAGGTTCGCAAACAACAGCCCTAAGGGAATCACGTTGAGCACGAGCAGCACGATAAAGGCGGTGCGGAGGATGGCGATCGCCTGCGTTTGCCCCATCAGGGCTGACAGGACAAGCAACTCGGCGCAGCCCATCAGGAGTGCCGAATTGGTGAGATAACCTCCGAGCCAGCGCGCGTCTTTCCAACCTGGTTGCGCGTTCGTGCTGAGCAAGACGCCCTTGTAGGCGGCAGCTCCGAAGCCTGGCAACAGTCCCACGACCACCGCGAGTAAGCGAGCCCACTCGAAGTCCCACCCCCATTCAGCCAGCAGGCTGAGCGCCGCCGCCGCGGTCAGCGGGAGCGAAAAAATCGTCAGACACCACGTCCCCAGCGACATGGGCGAGGTGGGCTTGAACACCCTGAGCATGTGATGGAAGCGCGACGGATCGCCCAGATCCAACACGAGCAATACGAGGTCAACGAGCAAAAGCACGAGAGCGACCGGATAAGCCACTTTCGCCACGCGCATGAAGACCGTGGGTGCCGCCAACTCGCTGACCGCGGCGGCCAGGAACAGTCCCATCGCCATGCCGTTGAGCAAAGCGTCCCAGGCGATGATGCCGTGCCACCCCGGCACCTTGGTCACAGTCGTATTTTCGTAGCCGATCTGGCCCCCTTGTCCCGGCAAGGGAGGTTTGGTGGAAGCGTGCTGCGGGCTGGAGTTTGCGTGCATTCAGGGCTTTAAAAGGAATACCACCACGAGCAATACGGCGATAGCGGCCAGGCCGCCGGCGACGGAACGAGCGTAATCTCCCATCATGTGCAGCCACGGATTGAAGGGTGCATCCGGCAGACCATAAACGGAAGGGCGATCGACAAGCAGATAGAACGAATGCATTTCGGAATAGGTCTCACTGGGGACGTCGCCATACAGGTACGCCTGCGGGACGCCACGCTCGTGAAGTTGCTCCACACGTTTGCGGGCCTGCTCGCGAAGCTCCTCGATTGGGCCGAAATGGATGGACTGGGTTGGACACGCCTTGGCGCAGGCCGGCTCCAGACCGTCGCGCTGACGGTCGTAGCAGAGCGTGCATTTGTGCGAATGACCGCCCATTTCGCTGCGAGTGATGACGCCGAACGGGCAGGCCGCTATGCACGACGAGCACCCGTTGCAGATGTCGGCCTGAATATAAATGTTCTCGAACTCATTTTGAACAATCGCACCTGTCGGGCAAGCCTGATGGCAAGGGGACGCCACACAATGCTTGCAGTTGTCGCTCATCATGAGCCAGCGGTTGAGAGGCGACTCGTTGTTGATCGCGTCCAGGGGAGAAAGATTGCTTGACGATTCGTCGGAGAATTGCTCAATGAATTTCACATGGCGCCAGGTTGTCGCCGACAACTCATTCGTATTGTCATAGCTATTGCCGGACCAGATAAAGCCATCCGCAGGTAGTTGATTCCACTGCTTGCACGCCACCTCGCAAGCCTTGCAGCCGATGCAAACGGTGGTGTCGGTGTAAAAACCAGTAGCCTGTTGGGGCTTGGGCGCTTCACCACGCAGGAACGGGTAGATCAGGCGTCCCAACACCTCCGGCACCGGGCCGCGCGCTTCACCATGCAGGTACGGAGAGATCAGGCGTCCCAGCAGCACTGACAGCCGGCCGCGCGGCGGATCGCTGGTCTGGGGCAAAGCGGATAGTTCCTTTTCTCTACTTTCCATGTCCGATCCTTCCTTCCGGTTGGGCACTGGCCGGCGTGTCCGGGATCGGATCGAGGGTCGGCCAGTGTGCTGTGGGCACCGTCGGGTGCGGAGCCTGGCCTTCGAGCCGGCCGGCCTGGACCTGGCAGGTGAACGCCTTGCTTTCGTGCATGCTCACGTTCGGGTCGGCCACAAGCGCAGTCAGGTCGTTGGCGTTGCCGCCGACAACCTCCCCGGCAAAAGCCCAGTGGAACGGGAGGCCGATCTGGTGGACCACGCGTCCCTCGACGACAAAAGGCCGCAGCCGCCGGGTCACCATCGCACGAGCCTCGATTCGACCGCGTGGGGTTTGGATCGTCATCCAGCCGCCGTGAGCAATACCGCGCTCGGCGGCCAGCTCGTAGCTCAGCTCGGCGAACATCGCCGGTTGCAATTCGTTAAGCCAGCTGTTGAAGCGGCTCATCGGCCCACTCAGGTAATGCTCGGTAAGACGGAAGGTCGTGGCCACCACAGGATACTCGGCTGTCGGCATGTGGGCGATGTGGTTCAGCGGCCCTGGGAAAAGGCGTACCGTTGGATTGGTATTGTGTTTGGGATAGAGCAGGTTGCCAAACGGCGACTCGACCGGCTCGTAATGCGTCGGAAGAGGCCCATCCTTGATGGCGGGGGAGTACAGCCAGCCCAGTCCGTCGGCCTTCGTGATGAAGGGGTGTGTCCCGGCGATGGCGGCCATGCCCGTCGCGCCTGGAGGCGGTTGGTAATCGGGCGGCTTGTTCACTTCGAAGTCCGGTTTGTCCTGTCCGACCCAGCTCCGCTTCTCTGCATCCCACCAAACCAATTTCTTACGCTCCGACCAGGGCCGCCCTTCGGGGTCGGCCGAGGCCCGGTTGTACAGGATGCGGACATTGTTCGGCCAGGCGAAGCCCCATTCCGGTTGGATTGGGTTATCCGTGATCTTGCGTTCGTCCGCACGGTTGCGACCCGGCTCAGGGAAAACGCCGCTGTAGACCCAGCACCCGCATGCCGTCGTGCCGTCGTCCTTCAACTCCGAGTAGCCGCTGACAAGACGAGGCTCCCCGGTGCGCGGGTCGGTTTCATCCAGCCGGTGACCGTTGATCTCCATGAGGACCTTCTCCAGGTCCGGTTCCCCTTCAATGCGGCTGAGGGTTCCATCGGGCAGACGCGGCTGCTCGTCGTAGTCGTAGTCCCAGGTGAGGTTCAGCAGCCCCTGATCCCTGGGATCGGTGGAGCCGGCGTAGAGCTGCTTGAGGCGCTTACCCAGGTTGTAGAAAAACCAGGCGTCGGAACGGCAGTCTCCGGACGGATCGATGGCTTTCTTGTGCCATTGGATAAGCCGCTGCGTCTGGGTTAAGCTGCCCTCCTTCTCCTGAGCGGCTGCCGCGGGGATGAAGAAGACCTCGGTCCCAATCTCGGAGGGAGGCGGCGCATTCCGGTCGTTCTTCCAGAAGACGGCGCTTTCCGTCTCGAACCAGTCGAGAACCACCAGCCATTCCAGATTGCGCAGGCCAGCACGGTGCAGACCGGCGTTGGGTCCGCCGCCGGCGGGGTTCTGACCAGCCAGGAAATAGCCCTTCACCCCGCCCTTTGACATGCGATCGAAGTAGGCCAGTTGCGAGTAGTCGCCGTCCACGCGCGGCACCCAGGAGAACCCGAAGTCGTTGGCCGGCGTTGCTGCGTCGCCGTACCAAGCCTTGAGCAGGCTGACAATGAATTTGCTAAAGTTCGCCCAGTAGCCAGTGGGCATACCTCCAGACTCGATATAAGAACTCAAAGCCTCGTGCGCGGGATCGTGAGCAGTGGGTTGCGGCAGGTAGCCGGGCAGTGAGTCGTACAAAGTCGCGATGTCGGTCGCGCCCTGGATAGTAGAGTGGCCGCGCAGGGCCATAATGCCGCCGCCGGGCCGGCCCATGTTGCCGAGCAACAATTGCAAGATGCCGGCAGTGCGTATGATCTGCACGCCGGTGGTGTGTTGCGTCCAGCCCAGCGCATAGGCAATGCAAGTGGTCCGCTCGCGCCCGGAGTTGTTGCAGAGCAACTCCGCGACGCGCAGAAACTCTTCGGGCTTGCAGCCGCACACCTGGGCAACGACCTCCGGGGTGTAGCGGGCGAAGTGCCGGCGCAGAATCTGCATAACGCAGCGTGGGTGCTGCAAGGTCGGGTCGCGCTGTGTGTTTGTCGCGCTCTTTGATGGCGAGGCATGTGGTTCGCCGCTGCCATCCAGGGCGTGGCCATGGAGGCTGTGCTCGTCTTTCGCGGCCTCCGTCTGAGGCGCATTCTTCGAACCGTCCTGCTCCGCCTGGCCGCTCCCGGACTTCTCGAAGCCCCAGTGGCCCTGCTTGGAATCATAGGAGTCGTGCTGCTGGTCGAAGCCGCTAAACATCCCCTCCATATCTTCGGTATCGCGGAAACCTTCGTCGATGATCGTCGAAGCATTGGTGTAGGCCAGGACGTATTCATGAAACCAACGGTCGTTCGTTAAGACGTAATTCACCAGGCCGCCGAGGAAGGCGATGTCGCTCCCGGAGCGGATGCCGACGTAAAGATCGCACACGGCCGACATGCGGGTGAAGCGCGGATCGACATGGATCAGGGTCGCGCCTTTCAGCTTGGCCTCCATGGGCCATCGGAAGCCGACAGGTTGAGCCTCCGCCATGTTCGATCCCATAAACAGGATGCAATCGCTATTGGCCATGTCCTGCTGATAATTTGTGGCCGCGCCGCGGCCGAACGAGGCGCCCAGACCGGGCACCGAGGCGCTGTGTCATATTCGCGCCTGGTTTTCGATCGACACTACCCCCAACCCGCCGCCGAGCAGCTTCTTGATGAGGTAGTTCTCCTCGTTGTCGATCGTTGCCCCTCCTAACGAGCCGATGCTGCGCACCGAGTTGAGCAAACGGCCTTGCTCGTCGCGAGTCGTGAAATCGGCGTCGCGGGTAGCCTTGACGCGCTGGGCAATCTGGTCCAGCGCCCACTCCATCGTCTTCGTCTCCCATTGATCGGAGTAGGGAGCGCGGTAGAGAACATTGCGGACGCGATGCGAATTGACGGAGAGCTGGTAGGCGTTGGCCCCTTTGGGGCATAGGTGGCCCGTGCTGATGGGACTATCGGGATCGCCCTCAATGTCGATGAGTTCCCCGCCCTTGCTGTAGATGAGTTGTCCGCAGCCGACAGCGCAGTAAGGACAAATGCCCTGGGTGACATCGGCGCCGCGCAGCCGCGAAGACTTCGCCAGCGTCTCTACGCTGAACGGTTCCCCAGAAGTTTGTGGTTTCTTGGTTAGTGAGAAGCGGAACATAGCACCTCCTGAGCTACCTTAGTTTGCGGATCATAGCACAAATGCATCCAGGCACGGATCGGAAACCTGTTGAGGAATTTGTCCCTCATCGGCTTATGGCGATGATGATCGGTACGGTCGCTACCAGCGACAGAGTTGAGAGGAGCAGGGTCGATGCAGATTCCGCTTCCATCGCCTTATATTTTGCAGCTAGCAGAACAACAATCGTCGCGACGGGAAAGCTGCAACACATAAGCGCTTCACGCGCGAACGGGCTTTGTACATGAAGGAGGTGGAGCAGAGCGAAAAGGACGGTTGTCTGTACGGAGATGCGGCCAACGGTGTCTAACAGTACCGCTTTCGACAGATGGAAGGCGTGGGCGGCAAGAGTCAGTCCTACGGTAAAGACGGCCACACCGGATGTAGCGGAGCCAATCATCTCGAAGGAAGCAACTATGTCCTTAGGGATGCGAAGGCCCACCAGCACAACGACGATGCCCAATACCGGACCCCAAAGGAGCGGGGACTTCAATCCGGACTTGAAACCGGACAGCACCTGGGCTCGATGGGAAGACGATGTTGCAGAGGCTGTTCCCTTCCCTGGACTCTCCATCTCGAGAAGGACGATGGCCGTCGGCACGACGAGGTTGATGGACAATGCGACCAGTCCCACGGTGCCCGCGCTGGTATTCCCGAGTAAAGGTTGGAGCACTGCGATGCCGAAGACCGGAGTCGCAGATGTCGCGAGCATCAGGGCAGAGATGATCGAAGCAGCTCCCTGCAAGGCCTTGAGCTTCCGCAAGAAAAGCCATGCGACCAGGAACAGGCCAACATGGGCGAGAATCAGCGCAAGAATAAGACGGCCCTGCTGCAGAAGCAGCTCTTTCGGGATCTCGGTCATGCCGACGAATAAAGATGCGGGTAGTGCGAAGCCCAGCGCGAGTTTGCTCAATCCCGAGGCCTGGTCCGCATCGAAGGCATTGCGCTTGCCGGCAAAGTAGCCGAGCGCGAGAACAAAAAATACCGGGAGCAATGCTCCAACAAGCCCGCCGATGTTCATGGAAGATCTCCTTTACCTCCGCGAAAATACTTCTAGAACTCCACCTTCGTTCTGAATCCGAAGACGACGGCGCGCTGCGTTCCTCCACCTACGTTCTCGTAGTACTGGACTACAGGCTGTAGAAGGAGCATTGGTAAAACGTCCAGTAGAGCGTTGAACTCAACGCCATGTTCGGACTTCCACGCAGGCATCCCAGGCGGAAGAAACTGCGGGCTCAGGCTGTTTCGCACATAGCCCAACGACATGGTGTTATGAAAGTTCACAGGCAGCGGCTCATTGAAGCGAAGCCCCGCCGTGAGCAACGTGTTGTTGCGATTAACGGTGGGAGGGCTCCAGTCATACGCAAATGTCGCATCCAAACCTTTTCCTTCGTGCGGATCGACTCGCCAGAGAGCCTGGCTTGCCATCCAGTACAAGAGATAGTTCCCCGACCGCGGCGTTGCACTTGCCGGCGACGTGAACTTCGCGGGATTGTAGGCTGCTCCGAACTGATAGAGGCCGGAGTATCCTTTTCGGTTCGCGACGTTATCAAAGGCTCGCATAGAGGACGCCTTCTTGCCGGGAGTGAACCCAATCTCCGACACGCTCACCGGCGTTCCATTGAACTGCGGAACCAGTCCGGTTGGGTTTTGTGAAAAGGGCGAGCTGACCCCTGCCATCACCATCGATTTGACATAGAGGGCTTGGAGGGGTGCGACGCGGATTTCCATTGCTGGCGTTGAGGGAGGATCGAAAGCCTCGAGGGTCGTGAATAAATTGCCCAACGCGTAGCCCATCGGCTCGAAGATAAAGGACGCCGCGTAGTGTTGCGCACCGTAGAAATCCTGACCTGCGAACTGACCCACACGTGCAACGATACGTTCATTCCGCCATCGCTTTTCGATCCACCATGAATCGAGACGGCATGTGTTCTCGCTGGACATTCCGCTTGGACTGGTCAGAAGTCCGAGGTATGTTCCGAGATTGCCACCGCCTTGCCAAAGCGCCGTCGCATGGAAGTACAGGTTGTGCTGACCGGTCAACTTGCCAAAATCGATATCCACCGTCCAGCGAAACCTGTTCCAGCTTGCGAATCGCTCTTTCTGCACGCTCTTGAGGTTCCAAAGAGAATCGCTGACGTATTGAAAATCGAAGTTCACACCACGCTCTTCCAGGCGCGTTCGCTCACCGCCCCATTCACCGAAGAGGTGGCCGTGTGGACCTTGACCCGTTTCGTGATTGTCAGGGCCGGGGAGCGGTTCCTCTTGCGCGGTCTGGGAGTGGGCAGCAGATGCAAACAGACAAAGACCGCACCCCAATAGAAATCGAAGCCCCACTTTTCGCCCATACATGAGCAGAGTCTTAGGTCGCTTCTCCGATCGCGACTGCACCGATATGTCCTCCAATGGAGAGCTCCAAGGATGGGTTGCGCCGGAATCTGAAATGAACGTAGGCATATTCCCTGCCCTCAGGGCCTCGCCTGCGCCGATCTGTCGCAGAAGCAATCAATGGCCATCTTCGGAACGATGAGACCTAAGCTCATCGCCACAAGGATAGTAATGGTGGTGACGCCATCGGCGATTGTCGCGCTTAGAAGCTCCACCGTTGCATGCGAGCCGTTGGCAAGTTGAACAAGGCCGCTCGCCATCCTGAACAGGTAGACGCCCGGAATCATCGATACCACGGAGGCGAAGCCGATGGCTGCGAACGGCATGTGCCAACGCCGTGCGACCGGAGTGAGGATCACTCCAACGACAATGCAGGCAACCAGAGCGCCGAATGCAGCGGTGGATCCAAGCACAGTAAGTAACCACCACCTTAGAGCATGAGCAAGCATACCGACCGCTACCGGCCAGGGCAGCATGTGCAGCGGCGTGGAAAAGAAGACGCCGTAGGCGGCGACAGCGATTCCTGCGGCTATCACGTCGAGCCACAAAGGTACGGCTCTGCTGGCTTGACCTGCCGGGAGGGAGACGCCAAGAAGCGCGAGGCCGAGCAGTAGCCCGGTCGAGATCGCCACGACGATGAGCCCCGCATAGAGCAGGCGGGCAGCGCCGAGATGGATGCGGCCTTTGGCGAGATCCAGCGCACCATTGAGGATGGGCGGTCCGGGCACCAGGACCATGCATGGGCAAACTGCGACAAGGCGCAGGGACGAGCTAAGCTGGTAGCGAACTGCCAGCGCCCCGATAACGCCAGCGAGCAAGGCGGCGGAGAATGGTTGCAGGAAGACATTTGCACTGTAATGCGCCAATCCGCGGCGAAGAAGGGCACCGGCTGCCGCACTCGCGAATATGACAACCGTCGCGAGCAGATGTTGGACACCGAAGATCACTGCTAACGCCGAGGCACCCGCTGCTGCGGCGAGCGTGAACAGCCAGGTGGGTGCCAGAGGCGCTTGTGCGGCCGCGTGGATCGCCTCCTTTGCCGCGGCGGGCGCAAGTCGACCCGCGCTGAGGTCCTCAATTACCTGCATTGTGGAAGCCACGCGACTCATCGCCACGACGGTGGGATCGACTGCCACTGCGGAGATTACTCTGGTGCCACCGTCCTCGGCCTGAAGCAAGAGCTCTCCCCAGCGCGGCATCATCTTGATGCGCAGCCCGAGAGTGTGGCCCAAGCGTTCAGCCGCTGTTAACGTCTGGTCAGTGGATTGGCCGTTGCCGAATAGAACACGGGCAACGGTGAGGACAAGGTCGGCACGATCCTCCAAGGTCATGGCCCCGTTATTCGAATTCTGATCCATAAAGGAGCTTTATGCTGGATCTGGCACGAATGATGCCTGCACCCACAAGAACGACATCAGGATGGTTTGTGGGAGGAATAGATGTTGTCACAGTATCTTTCTCCTGTTGGTCAGTTGTCTGTTGCAACGTAGGGCTTGACCATCTTTGCCGGATCAACTACGCGGTCGAACTCGGCCTCCGTCACGAAGCCAAGCTGCAACGCGGCGACCTTCAGCGTGAGATCGTTGTCCATCGCGTAATGCGCAATCTTCGAGGCCTTGTCGTAGCCAATGACTGGCGAGAGCGCCGTCACGAGCATCAAAGATCGGTCCACATACTCCTTAATCTTCTTTAGATTCGGCTTCGTCCCTTCGATGAGGAATCTCCGGAAATTGATGCATCCGTCGGTCATGATTGTGAGGGAATGAGTTACGTTGAAGATGATGAGAGGCTTGTAGACGTTCATCTCCAGATAGCCGCCCGCGCCACCGAAGCCTACGGCAACATCGTTAGCCATCACCTGCACAGCAATCATAGTCAGAGCTTCAGCCTGGGTTGGGTTTACTTTGCCCGGCATAATCGATGAGCCCGGCTCGTTCTCGGGGATCAGCAACTCGGCAAAGCCGGCTCGCGGACCGCAGGACATGAGGCGGATGTCGTTAGCGATCTTGTAGAACGAAACGGCCAGAGTGCGTAGTGTGCCGGAAAGCTGTACCAGAGCGTCGTGAGCGCCCTGTACCGTGAACTTGTTCGACGCGCTGACGAATGGCAGCCCTGTGAGCTTGGCGATCTCGGCTGCAGCTGCCTCGCCGAAACCAGGCGCCGAATTGATACCGGTGCCCACCGCCGTGCCGCCGAGCGCGAGCCGATAGACACCTTTCAGCCCATCTTCGATCCGGTCAAGATTATCCGCGAGCATGCCCTCATAGCCCGACCACTCCTGCCCTAGAGTGAGCGGCGTGGCATCCTGCATGTGCGTGCGGCCGATCTTGACAATGTCCTTCCACTCCTCGACCTTCACAGCGATCGCATCGTGCAACGCTTTCACGGCCGGGATAAGCCGTTGTTTCACATTGACCGCGGCCGCTATGTTCATTGCTGTGGGAAAAGTGTCGTTGGACGACTGTGACATGTTGACGTGGTCGTTCGGATGAACTGGAGACTTGCTCCCAAGCGGCGTCCCCGCGAGCTGGCAGCATCGGTTGGAGATCACCTCGTTCACATTCATGTTGAATTGCGTCCCACTGCCTGTCATCCAGACGTGCAATGGGAACATGTCCTGATGCTGGCCAGCAAGGATTTCGTCACACACTTGAACGATCAGCTTGTGGCGCTGGTCGTCGAGCCGTTTGCCAGCATGATTGGCATTGGCGGCGGCCTTCTTCAGGGTAGCGTAGGCGCCAATCATCTCTCGCGGGATCAGATCCCTGCCGATGTTGAAGTGATCCAGCGAGCGCTGGGTCTGAGCGCCCCAGAGCTTGTCGCCAGGAACGTCAACTTCGCCCATGCTATCGGTTTCCTTACGAATATTCCCTGCTGTAACGTCACTGATTGCACTCATACTCTTCTCCTTTTCCCCCGAACAGCCACTTGGATGCTCCGTCCGGACGATCGGACTCTATGCCTAAAACCAATGTCTTTGATCTCAATTGAAGCTACAGCCCTATGCGAGCCGGAGCTTGTAGGCCGACGGGGCCAAGCCTACCATTATCCAAAAAATTGGTAATAGACAAGAGTCACATTCGTAGCACCCCGAGTCCTATACAAAGAGATAATTGTCATTTTTATTTCGACCATCTACGATCACCTCGCTCGTAGATGAAAACCATGATGGTTATCGCGTGCAAAGGTTCCTGAGACGCGATGACGATGAGCCCTACCAGACAGGAGAGTCAAATGCTCGACAAAGAAACTCGGCAGCCGATTCGGGACAACAAGGGAGCAACAGATCCTGGCCCTCGTAATATTTTGCTGGACGAGCAAAATCCTGATGTTCTCGTGCCGCCGGTAACTGACAACGGCTCCCTTCCAAATCTGAAGTTCTCCTTTGGCATGGCGCACAATCGTCTTGAAGATGGCGGCTGGGCGAGAGAGGTTACTGTTCGCGAGCTGCCAGTTGCCAAGTCGATGGCCGGCGTGGATATGCGTCTCGACTCCGGGGTCGTCCGTGAGCTCCACTGGCACAAAGAGGCGGAGTGGGCCTATATCCTTCAGGGCAATGTCCGATTGACCGTGGTCGATCAGGATCGCAATATCTGCATCGAGGACCTGAAACCGGGCGACATCTGGCTGGTTCCGGCTGGTGTGCCGCACTCTATTCAGGGACTTGAAGGCGGCACCGAGTTCCTGCTCGTATTCGACGACGGGAACTTTTCTGAGAACGAGACCTTGTTGATCACGGAGTTCATGGCGCATCTGCCGACATCGGTTCTCGCCAAGAACTTCGGTGTGAGCGCAGAAAAGTTTGCCGCCATTCCGAAGTCGGAGAAGTACATCTTTACCCTTCCGGTTCCCCCGCCGCTGGACGTCGTCCGCAAGCAGCTGCCTGACAGTCCTCCCAAAATGTCGTATGTGTATCATGCCTCCGAGCAGCCCTCCACCAGCTACTCCGGCGGAGCCATCAAGGTAATCGACGTCAAAAACTTCCCGGTGACCAACCTCTCCGCCCTGGTGATGGATATCGAGCCAGGCGCCATGCGCGAGATCCACTGGCATCCGGATGCCGATGAGTGGCAGTACTACCTTGAGGGCAACGCCAGAATGACGGTCTTTGACGCTACCTCCAAGGCACGAACCTTCAACTATACGGCGGGAGATGTCGGCTTTGTGCCGCGCACCATGGGACATTACATCGAAAACACCGGCGACACGATGCTTCGCATCATTAATGTGTTCAATACCCCCGTCTACAAAGACATATCGCTGGCCAACTGGATGGCGCTGACACCGAAAGAGCTTATACGCGGCCATCTCAATCTTGATGATGACGTGCTGAGGTCGTTACGGCGTGAACGTGACGCGGTCGTGCGAGGCGGCCCGTCTCTCTGAATGACAGGGCTTGAGAACCGGATAGAAGGGGTAAACACTCTTTAACAGAGTGATGTCCAGGACAGTGCTGTACATAGCTGCACGTTCGAGCGAAGTGCATGCCCGAGCTCTGACCGCAGACGGATATTTATGGCTGGGGGCCGGGCCATGTTATTTCGTTTTGACGGCATTCGATGTCAACGCTATCAATCTCCGCCAAGCCAGAATTTTGTACAGCGCAATTGTGTTCCCTCTGTAAGAGTCCTGATCCTAAAGTCTTCGAGGAGAGCAGACGTTCCGGGCACTGGGAGCTGCCTGGAGTCCGTGAACGCGCGCAACGCATCGGATAGCAATTGAGTTTTTGGAGTCAGGCTGGAGCAGGAACAGAGGCCGAGCTCACGGTTCCACCGCCATCGCCTATGAACCGACGCGCGATGAGTCTCAATTCAAGTTCTTCGGCAAGCGACCTCGTCCAAGAGCCGACGGCGTGGTAAGCTGGCTGCAAGTGGATGATAGTGAAGAACTTCTATGTGGGATTACACACTCCTCGGGAGTCTGAATGTCGCTAGACCGCAGTCAGCGGTATGGCGATTTCTTCTGATTCTCGTACTGCTGTATCCACATGCCTTCGCACTGAATCCCGATTGGAATCTCTACCAATTCGGCCATCGCGCATGGAGGATTGATGACGGATACCTGGGCAGTTACGCCAGCGCTCTAACGCAGGACAAGGATGGTTATCTGTGGCTAGGTACCAGCCACGGTCTCTTCCGGTTTGACGGTGTTCGCTTCACCCAGTGGATACCGCCGGATGGAACTCCGCTGCCCAGCGGCAGCATACATTCCTTATTCGTCGATCGCGACGGAAGCCTTTGGATCGGAGGCGACGACGGCGTGAGTCACTGGGACCATCATCGCCTCAGTCGTTACAAGAATCAGCCAGGCCAGGTCGTGACTGCCTTTGCGCAGGACGAGAGCGGCGTCGTGTGGTTTGTCTCGTACCGGGGTAATGCCGGAGAAGCCCTTTGCAAGGTCGACAATGAGAAGCTGACTTGTTACGGAAAGAAAGATGGCGTTCCTCAGCCAGCCAGCACGCTGCTCGCTCGCGATGCTTCCGGCACTTTCTGGATGGGTTGGAGCGATTCGATCTTCAGTTGGAAAGAAGGCCTGGCAAAGGTCTATTCCCTGAAGCAGCTCGGAAATAAAAAGGACCAGATAGGGGTAACAGCCATTGCTTTCGATACTGACGGTTCGCTATTCGTTGGCATTGGACGGCCAGGATCGGGCATGGGGTTGCAGCGTTTCCGAAACGGCGAATGGTCGGCTGTCACCGCTCCGGGATTCGACGGGAGCCGTCACGGAGTCAGTGGCCTCTATGTCGACCGGCATCATGCACTCTGGATAAGCACCACAGACGAGGGCGTCTATCGCTTATACCAGGGCAGGGCAGATCATTTTGGAAGACTGGATGGCCTCTCCTCCGATTTCACCGGCGCGCTTTACGAAGATCACGAAGGCTCAATTTGGGTCAGCACCAGCGAGGGCATGGATCAATTGCGCGATCTGCCTGTCCGGAAATTCTCAAGGGCTGTTTCTCCTAAAGCCGGCGAACTAGACAACCTGGTCACCCTTGGGGATGGAAGCATGTGGGTTGGAGGCGCTGGCGCGCTCTACACTCTTCCCAAGGAAGGCACTCAATTCATTCCGCAAGGCAAAGGCCTCGAAGAGAAGCTAGTCACAACTATCTTCGGCGATCGCTCTCACCGCATCTGGGTCGGCCTCGACGACACGCTCAACCTATTCCACGATGGAGTCTTCACTCCGGTCAAAATGCAGGACGGGCAGCCAGCAGGATTTACCTTTTCTATGGCGGAAGACGCGGCTGGCAATCTCTTTGCCCTTACCACCGGCCCTCCCAGATCATTGCTATCCATCGACCCAAACTCAATGAGAGCGTCGGTGGTACGTCCGGCGCTCAACGTAACCAAGATTGCGGCTGATCCACATGAAGGAATCTGGACTGGAACCACCGAAGGAGAAGTTCAGCATTTCTCCGACGGAAAGGTCACTACCCATCCACTTATGCCTCAGCCTGGCAAGAGAATTACGCAACTGACAGTCATGCCCACTGGTGAAGTCCTCGCTTCCGGCGACCTTGGTTTTGCATTTTTGACGGGTGGGGTGGTTCACATACTCGGGACTGCGAATGGGCTGCCGTGCTCGCACGTCCATAATTTCATCTTCGATGCGTCCGGCAATCTCTGGCTTTATACAGCGTGCGGCCTCGTAAGGCTGGGTGCGTCGGAGCTTCGGAGATGGAGAGACAATAACGCCACCCAACTCGCGCTGCGGGTCTTTGATGCATCCGACGGATTCAGGGCGAGTCTCCCGTCGTTTGAAGGAGCAGCGAGATCGGCGGATGGGCGGTTGTGGTTCAACAACTATGAGTCGCTGTTAATGATCGACCCGATGCGAATACATGTGAACGATATCCCTCCGCCCGTGCACATCCAAGCGATGCGCGCGGACTTTCACGATTACGCCGTTGCCGAGAATATCACGCTGCCGCCCTTGACGCACTCTATCGAGATCGCATACGTGGCCTTGAGCTTTGTCTCCCCGGACAAAAACAGGTCGCGATATCGGCTATCGGGGTTCGATCCGCAGTGGCATGATGCCGGTACACTAAGCCCGGCTGTCTACACGAACCTGAGGCCGGGGAGCTATTCATTTCAGGTCATCGCCAGTAACAACGACGGTATTTGGAACGAAACTGGCGCGTCGCTGAACTTCACAATTCTGCCAGCCTGGTACCAGACAATCTGGTTCCGCGCCCTGTGTGTCGCGGCCTCTGCCTTTTTGCTATGGATGTTTTATCGGCTTCGGCTTCAGCAAATGGAGCGGCAGTACAGTGCTCGTATGGAGGAGCGCGTAGGGGAACGGACGCGGATCGCCCGGGAACTGCACGACACGCTGCTGCAGAGCCTGCACGGGCTGATGTTTCAATTTCAGGCGGCGCGTAATATGCTGCCTCGCAGCCCGGAAGGTGCCGGGCAGACTCTCGACGAGGCCATCGCAGGAACAGAGCAGGCCATTGCCGAAAGCCGCGATGCAATTCACGATTTGCGATCGCAGTCGATGGGCGAGGGAGATCTGGCGCAATTGCTGGAGGCGGCAGGCGAAGAGCTGGCGGCGGCTCAAGACACAAAACAGAAGCGGCCAACGTTTCGCGTGATCGTGGAAGGAGAGCCGCGGAGGCTGTCGCCGGTACTGCAGGACGAAGTGTACAGAATTGCTCTCGAAGTGTTGCGAAATGCCTTTCGACATGCGGGCGCTGGTCAAATCGAAGCTGAGATCCGCTACGATAACAATCAGCTTCGCTTGCGGCTCCGCGATGATGGTAAGGGTATCGATCCTAAAGTCCTTGGGGAAAGCAGCCGTCCCGGGCACTGGGGGCTGCCTGGAGTTCGTGAACGCGCGCAGCGTATCGGATCGCAATTGAGTTTTTGGAGTCAGGCTGGAGCGGGAACAGAGGTCGAGCTCACGGTTCCAGCTGCAATCGCCTACCAAGGCACGGTGCCTGATTCACCACGATTTAAGCTATTACGCAAGGAACGGAAATTGTGAACAACCACCCAAGATTGATCCGAATCCTTACCGTGGATGATCATCCTCTTCTGCGTAAGGGGATCGCGGCCCTGGTAAATGCAGAGGATGATATGAAGCTGGTCGCGGAGGCATGCGGCGGTCGCGAGGCCATCGAGATGTATAGGTTGCACCGCCCGGATGTAACCCTGATGGACCTGCAGATGCCGGATATGAACGGTTCCATGGCAATTGCCGAGATTGAAAGTGAGTTTCCCGATGCCCGCATCATCGTCCTAACGACGTATACCGGGGATGTCCAGGTGTTGAGGGCGCTTAGGGCAGGCGCGCGAGGGTACTTACTGAAAGGGCACGTTCATCGCGAACTCCTGGAGACTATTCGTGCGGTCCATGCCGGGCAAAGGCGAATACCACCCGATATCGCCTCTGAACTAGCCGAACACGCCGCAGATGATGCCTTGAGCCCGCGCGAGATCGAGGTGTTGCGGCTCATTGGGGCGGGAAACTCCAACAAGCTGATCGCCGAACAGCTCTGTATCGGTGAAGCAACCGTCAAGAGCCACGTTGCCAACGTACTGTCCAAACTTAGTGCCAACGACCGAGCCCATGCTGTCACGATCGGCCTGAAGCGCGGAATTATCGAACTATAGCCCCCAAATGGGGGGTCGCTCATTCCGTATTTCAGCGGTTTCGATTCATGTTGCAATGACCTAACCTGCGTGCAGACGGCAGCAGGAGATCTCTCTGCAACGCTTATTTTCGACATTCGCCAATGGATTACCCGGTCTGGGCCTTGTGCTTCAGCGCCTTGCGACCGCTGCTGTCCTGGCATACGGCGCGGTTACGCACCTGCATGCGACATCGAACCTTGAATCTATTGTCCTGCAAATGATATCGCCGGCGGCGGCGATCCTTCTCTTCTTCGGCCTGTGGACTCCTGTGGCAGGCACAATAGTTGCGGCGCGCGAGCTCCTAACCGTTCTCTCAGGCAGCAGCGGAGATCCCTGGATGCACCTGCTTTTGGCAACTCTCGGAGCCACATTGGCCATGATCGGACCGGGTGCGTGGTCCATCGATGCCCGCCTCTTCGGTAGAAGACAGATCAAAAGGTTGCGCTAGATATCTTTAACCTGCCGATCGGCGGAGCAGTCATCCTGCCGAAAGAATGACTTGAAAAGCCGACCATTTAGGGTTTTCCGCAAGGCGTCGGTTAGACCACAATCGAACTCAAGAATCTTTGAATTGATCAGGTCCGCACCTCTTACAGAACTCAATAAGAGCAGCAGTTCGTTCTGGGGGTGCCGCAGCCTGAATCACAAAGAAATTCTGGCAGCAGACGTTCTTCATCGGCGATTCACCTGCCTCTCGATCGACGATGCAGTTCGATCGGTTGCTGGCAACAGGTTTCAGCTTCGCGCGGAGCTGACAAATCTGATAACCAACGTCGTCGAATCAATGAAGCAGAACTGCGAAGGGCCCGGGGATCTGAAAATCAAGGTGTCCAAGGAGGTAGCGTGATGAGCACCAATGGGATCATCTCCGTAGTGGACGATGATATGCGGATTCTCGTGTCTCTCGAGAACCTTTTCACGGCCATGGGATACCAGGTCAGAGCCTACGACGCCGGAGAGCTGTTCCTGGCAGCCCCAAAGCCCGAGGCCCCCTGCTGTGTCATTCTCGATTTGAATCTTGGCACATCCGGCGGGTTAGATGTGCAAAGACAACTAAATCTTGAGTCGCCGATGCCCATCATCTTCCTCACAAGTCGCCGCGACGTTCGCGCAACGGTAAAGGCAATGAAAGCGGGTGCCTGCGATTTTCTAATGAAACCGGTACAAGAGGATGAACTTCTCTTCGCGGTTCAATGCGCGCTGCAGCAATCGAAGCTCCAGGGGGAAGAGCGCAAAATAGAAGCGGAGATCCGCCGACGCTATCTGAAACTTACTCCTCGTGAGCAGGATGTCCTTCCCTTCATCGTTCGCGGTCTCTTGAATAAACAGACGGCGTATGAGTTGGGCACCAGCGAGATCACGATCCGCATTCATCGCGGCAATATCATGAGGAAGATGAGGGCTGACTCCCTGGCTGATCTCGTAAGGCTTGCTGGCAGGCTTGGAATCCCTCAAGACCTGGCATGGCAGCCGCCGGCTTTTGTTGAGTTCGCCACCAACTACTAAGAATACGTGCATCGTCTCCCTTCTAGTGGCTGAGCAGGAATGAAAACGAAATTTAGAGTAAGCTGGTCGCGAATGTTCACGACGAGCTATCAATTCATTCTTTGAAACCCACCTCAGGCATAGACGCGTCCCAGGGCGAAGCCTTATGAGGCGTGGAGACAACGATGACTCTGAATTTTCCTCGTTATCCTTCTCTGTATCAGATCAATACTCGCGTTCGGCTGCGGGAGATTGGTGCTTCGATAGGGCGAGCAGCCACTCTGGACGATTTGCCGGATGCGGAATTGGACGGCTTGGCAAAGGCTGGGTTCGACATTGTGTGGCTGCTTGGCGTGTGGCAGACCGGAGCTGCCGGTTTGAAGATTTCGCTTTCGAATGCGGAGTGGGTGCAGGAATATCGCACGACGCTGCCTGACTACCGGGAATGCGATACCTGCAGCTCGTGCTTTGCGGTGCACGAATACCATGTGAACAGCGACTTTGGCGGCGATGCGGCGCTTGGACGTGTGCGCCAACGGCTTGCAAGCCGTGGTATCCGATTGATGCTGGATTTCGTGCCAAACCATACGGCGCTCGATCATCCGTGGGTGATGCAACATCCCGATTTTTACGTGACGGGGACAGCGGAACAGCTCGCAAGCCAGCCGCAGAACTACATTCGCATACAGACCGGGAGTGGAGAACGAATTCTCGCTTACGGACGCGATCCCTACTTTTCCGGATGGCTGGATACTCTGCAGTTGAATTATGGAAATCCTGATCTGCAGGCAGCAATGCTTGGTGAGCTGCAGCGAATTGCCACGCAGTGTGATGCGGTTCGGTGCGACATGGCGATGCTTGAGCTGCCGGAGGTACTGGAGCGGACGTGGGGCATGAAGGCGGAGGCATTCTGGCCTAAAGCAACAGAGGCGGCGCGCCATCAGAACCCGGACTTTCTGTTTATGGCCGAGGTTTACTGGGGTCTGGAGTGGACGTTGCAGCAACAGGGATTCGATTACACCTATGACAAGCGTCTGTACGACCGTCTTTATGACCGGGTTGCGTGTCCTGTACGTGAGCATCTGATGGCGGGATTGGGCTACCAGAACAAACTTGCACGCTTTCTTGAGAACCACGATGAGCCGCGAGCGGCCGCTACGTTTCCTGAGGCGATCCATAAGGCTGCCGCGATGATTACGTTTCTCACGCCGGGGCTGCGGTTCTTTCATCAAGGGCAATTGCAGGGGAAGAGGGTACGGATTTCGATGCACCTGGGGCGCGGACCGAACGAGCCGGTCGACCAGGAGATTGCTGATTTTTACTCTGTGTTGTTACGGGAATTGAGAGATCCTGTGGTTCGAGATGGGGCTTGGCAACTGCTGAATTGCCAAGCCGCGTGGGATGGGAATTGGACCTCGGATTCATTCGTTGCGTTTAGCTGGACCGGGACGGCTCAGGAGCGGCGACTGATTGTGGTGAACTACGCCGATCACCAGAGCCAGTGCTACGTTGCGCTTCCTTGGACCGGGCTTGAAGAACGAACGTGGCGGTTTGCAGATCGGATGGGAGAGGCCGTGTATGAGAGACAAGGAGGCAAATTGATGAGTCGCGGGCTCTATGTGGATCTACCGGCATGGGGCTATCACTTATTCGAAGTTGTGGCGGCTTGAGCGATTGTTTTGGCTTCAGAAAAGATATCTCGCAGCAGAGACGCCGAGCGCTACTGCAATAAGTCCGGCGATGAGGCTGATCGTCAGATAGAGGATTGCGATCCAAAAGGCGCCTTGCGTCAGATTGGAGTAGATCTCCCATTCGAAGGTGGAAAATGTCGAGTAGGCGCCTATAAATCCAATGGGAACGAGAAAGCGCCATGACGGATTGAGGGTTGTGTGACGATTGAGGATCTCAAGTGAGACTCCGATGATGAGGCACGCGGTGATGTTGATGACTAATGTGCCAAAGGGAAAGCGTGTGCCCATTCGGCCGGCTATTGTGGTTCCTATCCAATAACGGGCGATGGAACCCAGGGCACCCCCGATAGCAATAAATAAATACCTCTGCAAGCTCAGGCTCCTGTGTATTGAAGGTTGCTTCTGTGGGTCATGGCTAGAATCTGGTTTTCTAAGGATAAGCTCAAGAGCTTATTATTCGTGGCTCGCGCGGTTGGTGCGGTTTGAACAGTCTTGATCCTTCTCATCCTTAAACTTTAGGATTTTGCCGTGCAATAGTGAGCTGTCGGCGGTTGAAACTGTATTTGCTTGTTGGGGGATTGTGCTGGGGTGCGAAAACTCCTCCAGCAGGAATCCCTGCAAGGAGTCATCATCTGTGCCATGTGGAGCACAGCAGTTGAGGGCGAACTCCTTCACCCGCTAACCATCTGCAATTACTTCACATCGCAAGGAGTCCGTTTGTCAAGGGTATTTCCAGGCCCTGCATAACCACTTTCAGGAGCAACTTGGCGATTTCTTTCGCAGGCATGACGGTCAGGAGCAGTGGCGGACTATCTGAGTGGCATGTAGCGTGGCTATCAGACATTGCGATTGTATAAAACCTCTCTATAGAAGCCGGAACATCGGCATACTCTGACCATCTCCTTGAATACAAAAGCTGAGGTACATGACTTTAGCCTTCAAGAAACTTAGGAAGATGTCATCTCTGGCCACCTGTCAGTTCTTACAGCCATTCTCATGTAGGAAGGGTTATAATCCGTCTCTGTTCTATCGGGCTCGTGTTCATTACCTGACTACAAATCACAGGATGTTTCAAAATTGTGGGTGTTTTAAAGTCCCTTGTAAGTCTGTGGAGCAGGAGCGCCGAAGATGCCGAAGCCACGCGTGTTTATTGCTGACGACCACACTATGTTGGTCGATGCCTTTCGTAAACTACTGGAACCTGAGTTTGAAATAGTCGGAACGGCAGCTAACGGTCGCGAGATGATTGAGCTTGCGCCAAAGCTGCAACCGAATCTTGCGGTCGTGGACTTGGGTCTGCCGCTTCTAAACGGTATCGATGCCGGCCGCGAACTAAAAAAACTCTTGCCACGAACTAAGATCCTTGTAGTTACAGTGAACGAGGACTCCTCTGTGGCCAGAGAAGTTCTTCGGCACTGGGCGTCAGGATATCTGCTAAAGAAATCCAGCGGCACCGAACTTACGCATGCGCTTCGGGAGCTTCTCAGGGGGAAATCCTATGTAACCCCGATGATGGCTCGCAAGGTCGCTGAAGACTTCATTCGCGATCCTGAATTGCAGTGCAGCAAATTGCTGACGATGCGGCAAAGAGAGGTTTTGCAGTTGCTCGCTGAAGGCCTGACGATGAAGGAAGCTGCTGACATCCTGAGCCTAACGACACGAACGATTGCATTCCACAAGTACCGGATTATGGAGGACTTTGGGATGCGCAGTAATTCCGAGCTTCTCAAATTGGCCATGCGAGAGCATCTGGTCGCCGCAACATAATATTCAGAATTGACCAACCGAGACCACTCGTGTCCCTAGTTCGTTCTTCTTCGCGTTGATGGGAGGCCGCTGTCAAAGTTGTCCCAGAAAGATAGGAAAGCCGTGACACTCGCAACTTTTCAACAATTCCTGAGGCGCGTGTAATCTCGTGCGCATGAACCTTCAGCCCACTGCTGGGATGCTGCCGGCGATTGTTCTCGAGGGCGATCTCTTTCCGTGGATCCGCTCCCGAACGTTTCTACTGGTTCTGCTGATCCTGGTCGCAATTCAGATAGGTCTTATGGTGCTGTTGGCGGTTCAGACGAGGCGGCGCCTACGGTCCGAGCAGTCTGTCAGGCGCCTGACACGACAGGTAATCAGCGGAAGCGAAGAAGAGCGCAGGCGGATTGCACGCGAGTTGCACGACGACATCGGACAACGCCTGTCATTAATTTCGATTCAACTTAGTTCGTATGCGAGCAACATTTCAGAGGCAGATGACTCTATTCCCGCTGAACTGAACGACTCTGTTCGAGACGTGGACGCACTGATCACTGACGTTCACAATCTGTCCCATCAACTGCACTCTTCTAAGTTGGAGCATCTTGGTCTGCGATTCGCGCTAAAAGAGCTTTGCCAACAACTCTCGGAGCGTCATGAGTTACCGATCAACCTCCATATCGATCAAGCCTCGGTACGACTTCCCCAGGACATCTCGCTTTGCTTTTACCGTGTTGCTCAAGAGGCGTTGAATAACATCATCAAACACAGCGGAACAGACAGGGCCGAGCTGGTTCTCGCTGAAGAACAAGGACGTCTCCGAATGCAGGTGAGAGATTTCGGCATCGGCTTCAAACTTGCGGACTCTGGCGCGGGCCTGGGGCTGTCGACTATGCAGGAGCGGCTTCGTATCGTTCGCGGAGAGTTCTCCATCGCAACCAGACCAGGTAGAGGGACGGTGGTTACTGCCAGCGCTACTGTTCCTCGGCCTAATCCTGCGCGATAGCTTTTAGGCACAGAACTGACGAGAGAAAAACAAAATAACTTCAAGTAGTTTATGAAAAAGCCTCTCTATTCATACGCCGTTTTACGACGTAGCTGGCCCCATCTCATGTGCGACGCTGGCGTATCCCTCATCTTCCATGGCTGTCAGGAAGGACTGCCGTTACCTGTGTTCTCGAAACATGGCCCCACCTCATTCTTTCACCTCGACCGCGGGCGGAGGGTAAGTCTTGGCTTCACGGTACGGAGGCACCTTTCGCACCGCAACTGTCAAAATATGCAAAAAAACAAGCTCTGGCAAAGCCGTCAGCCGAGCGGTAGCACCATAAGACAGGCCTGATAGTTTTGACAGTTTGTTCACCGTTTGCGGTGCGCTAGTCTGTGAGCACAGACCGTTGAATGCGTGGCCCAAAGGCGATCAATATCACGCTTTCCGGCTTTATTTCTGTGGATACTCCACGGCGGTAAACGAAGACGAGCTGGGCCAGGAGCGGAATCAGATGAAGCGGCCACGCATACTATTGGCGTCCAATCGAGCGTCTTCGCTCGTCGCGCTCCGAAAGTCCCTGGAGCAGGAATTCGAAGTTGTCGGAGTGGCGTCTGACTTTAAAAACCTCCTGGCTAAAGGCTTGAAATCAGAGCCGGACATGATTCTGGGCGATCCGAAGCTATCCCTCTGGCACGAACCGAACTTCAAACGGAAGCTCAAACAAGTTATTCCCAAGACAAAGGTGTTGCTTGTCTCGATCGGCAACGAGATGGACATTGCATCGGCTTCTTTACGGCCGCCCGTCCATGGTCTCGCTGGAAGAAGGAGCACGGCGGCCAAACTTATTCAAGTCCTGCAAGAATTTATGGAGTTACCTGATAGGACGGCTGAGACCCTGCCGGACTCAAAGTATATTTTCCTCGCCGGTCACGATGCCACGCAATCCAGGGAACTCACCCAGAGGCAAAGAGAGGTATTGAAGCTCCTTGCCGAAGGCAGGACGATGAAGCAGACCGGAGAGATCCTGAAGTTAACCACGCGAACCATAGCGTTCCATAAATACAAGATCATGCGCGATTTTGAGTTACACAATAATCTTGAATTACTCAGACTTGCCATTCGTGAGCACCTTGTTTCGGCTGACTGAAGCCCTACCGCCAGTCTTCGCCAAGGCCTCCCTCAGCAGAGGCTGTTCCTGGTCGGCTTCTTTCCACAGCGCCAGAAACCTTCCATACGAGGCAATACTGCTCGACCTGTCGCGCTCCAGAGTATAGGCTCGCGCGATATCGAGCTCTGCCGTGGGATAGACGGAGCCCGCCCAAAGCTGCGCAGCGCCCCGGCGTGCTTGCGCCTCCTGAAAGCTGAGGATTGCGCTCTGCGTATCCCCCAGCGCCGCACGCGCCATCCCCCGAAGATACGGAACCATCGGGGCTTGATCATTCGCATTCAGTGTCGCAAGAGACTCCAGTGCCTTCGTCGGCTCGTTGATACCCACTGCCCCGGCCGCCTGCAGGAGCGACACATAGGATTGGGCCACGATATTGCTCTGCGGATAGTCCCGCTGCAACGCCGCAGCCATCTTCTCCCCATACGGCTGATCGCCACAAAGCGCAGCCGCCATTCCTGCGTGGAAGCGCGCGATAGGTCCCATCGCAAGGTCTTTGGTTTCGCCGACCATCTCCAGAGCGGCGGTGCAATTCTCTACAAGCGCGCGATTCAACGCCCCCTGCGCCAGCATCGCGGACTCAGTGGAGGCGAGCCCGGGAATCGAAGCGGCCCGAGCCGCTGCGCCTCTCCAAAGTTCCGCACCTGCCCTCAGCCGGCCAGAGCTATCCAGGGAGTTGCCGTAGTCGTAGAGCGCCTCGAAATCCATTTGTGCAAGATCCGGAGCGGCTCCGCGTTTTGGAGTCGCAACCGCATCTTCCCCGTCCTTCAAATATTCCGCAGCCAGGGTGCTGCCCTCGAACACCAGACCCGTATGTTCAGCCTGTGCCTTCATTTGCAGCGCATTTTCGTACCGGTCCATGCCGGTCAAAGCAAATTGAGCTTCCTCATACATACCAGCGTCGAACGGGTGCTGGCCGATCCCCTGCTGCGCAGCCAGCAGCGCCTCCGGCAGCAGCTCCTGCGCAGTCAGAGCGCGCGCCAGCCCCTTCATCCCTTCGGGATCCAACGGGTATCGCGCCGCAAAACTGCGTATCGTCTCCGCCGCGTGAACATAGTCTGCGCTGACGTTCATCTCATAGCAAAAGAGAGCCAGTTCCTTCACCTTCTCAGTGGCCCGTCCGGACGCATTACGCGCCATAGTGGCTGCATTCGCTGCCGAGACCTCTGCCTTCTCGGTTCGATACAACCACGCCAGTTCCATCTGGGCCTGCACGAACTTCGGATCGATGCCAACGGCTTGCTGATAGGCGGCCATCGCCTCACTTGGGCGTCCACTCTGCGCCGCCGCTCTCCCCACAGCAAACTCATGCAGAGCGTCTACATTCGCCGTCGCATCTGACTGGAGCGCGGCGCTGCTCTGCACCTCACCCTTGTCTTCCTCGGTAAGTTCAATACGAATATCCTGAGCCATCCTGTCGATCGCGGCGGCAAGCTCTTCCCTGCTGCGGGCCGTCTCTTCGAACATCGCCAGCCTATCGTTCGAATCGGTCTTCAATGCCTCGACGCTGATCGTAAACGGAGCCTTTGCTCCCCTGATCTCACCGTAGAGATACGCCCGCGCGCCAACCCTCTGCGCCACCTCTTGTGCAGGTAGGGGACCGCCTCTACCAGTCTCGGCGAGAAGTTGCCGCTGCCCGGCGGTATAGGCCTCACCACCCAGAAGATTCAAAGAACGTGACTGCCCCAGGGCAAGTTCGAGGCCCTGCATCACTGTGCCATCCAGAGACCTGTCGCCTGTCTTGTTCTCAACGACCGTCAAAAGCAGATGATCATTCGCGCCGAGCACCAGCGGTCGAAACACACCCTGATGAATCAGCGCGCCTAGAACTACTCCAACAACGATCATCGCCGCCGCAACGATCATCCTCACCCGCACCTTTGCCCCTACTGCCGAAGACGCAGTAAGCAGCTCCCGAAGGGATTCTTCCTCCCGTTGCCGTGCAAGCTCTTCCTCATTGGGAAAAAACTCGTATGCAGTTGCGCGCGACCGGGATCGAGCCACAGTCCAGGAAGCTCTGTTTGCCACCGCCTCCCCGGCGGCAGGCAACTCATCTCTCGAATCCGTTGCGATAGCGATCCCGCCGGAGTCGTTCATCGCCGCGAAGCCATCCCCGACGCCATGAATCGAACGAAACTCCGCAGACTCTGCCCGACTGGCAACAGCTGTGCCCTGTCGCAACCGCTGACGTGAAAAGTGCTCGCCTCCCGCACCACCCTGAGTCTCTATCGGCACTCCGTCGTTGGACTCGTCCGTTTTGCGCTCTGCTTTCCGCCGGCTTATCTTGTGCCGGGCTACAGGATCGCTCGTCCGCACCAGCGGCACCGTCGGCGTCGTAACTTTGCTGAACCAGCCTCCCCGCCCCACCTTGTCGGCTATTCTTTCGAGCGCGTCGCGCAGCTCTTTCGCCGTCTGAAACCGGCTCTTGCGATCCTTCGCCAGCAGTTTCAGGATCACCTTTTCCAGATCCCTCGGAATTGAGTCGTTCCAGGTTGTCACCTTCTCCGGGTTCCGTCGGAACAGTTCGGCCAGCATCATCGCACTGGTCGAGCCCTTGAACGGTACCTGCCGGGTAGCCATCTCATACATGACAATCCCCAGCGAGAACAGGTCGGTTCGCATGTCGAGCGACTCGCCTCTCGCCTGCTCAGGAGACATATATGCAAGCGTCCCCACCGTCGAGCCCGCGATGGTCATGTCCAGCGATCGTGACTCCCAGCCGCCGCCCTTCCCAAGCTCGATCTTCGCCAGCCCGAAGTCCAGCACCTTCGCCTGGCATCTTCCATTCGGCATCGGCACCAGGAAGATGTTCGCCGGCTTGATGTCCCGGTGCACCACTCCTTTGGCATGCGCAACGATCAGCGCATCCGTAATCTCCATGGTGTAGCGAACAATCTCTTCTGCTCCAAGCGCGGCACGGCCGATGCGGTCCTTCAACGTCTCGCCCGCAAGCAGCTCCATCACCAGATAAGGATTGTGGTCCTGCTCCCCAATATCGAAGACAGTGCATAGATTCGGATGATTCAGCGCAGACGCGGCGCGGGCCTCCTGCAGAAAGCGCTCCCGCATCCCAGGCATCGTGTAGTCTTCGTGCAGCAGCTTGATCGCAACTTCGCGATGCAGCCGTTCATCCCACGCGCGGAAGACAAGACCCATGCCTCCGCTGCCCAGTCTCCCCAGGATCTCGTACGGGCCGAACCTCTGGCCAACCTCAGGAACCATACAGCGATTCGCCTTCTGTTGTTCTTGTTCTGGTTATCGCTCGATGAGTTCGAGGCTGCGCATCGAGGCTCGGGCTACCTCATCGCGTCGGCCTCCCGCTTCTGTTCTCAACTCCGCTTCAAACGTGTTCCAGACCTTGTACCCAACATCGGCAGCGGGTCTGCGATCGTGAGTTGCTCTTCTTCCACTCGGTCGTTCCACTCGTACCTTTTCGCTACGCATCATTTGCTTACAATTTTTCACATTGCGAACCGCCAAAGACATCCCCCAACCGTGGCATGACCTCCGCCTGCAGGTAACCACGCCCCCATAACCGACTTATAATCAATCTGTGACCTCTACCACCATTCCTGCCTCCGTGACTCGCCGCAAGGCCCAGACACTCCTGATCGATGCCGACGACACGCTCTGGGAGAACAACATCTACTTCGAGCGGGCAATCGCGAGCTTCATCTCTTACCTGGACCACCGTGTCCATACCGCCGAAGAGGTTCGGGGTCATCTCAACCGCGTCGAACATGACACCATCCAGTCCCACGGCTATGGTCTGCACAGCTTCCGCCGTTCCCTAATTACCTGTTTCGAGCAGCTCACCGACGCCCCCATGACCGACGAGAAGCATCGCCGCATCGAGAGCTTCGCCCAATCCATCGCCGATCAGGAGATCGAGCTGCTCCCCAATGTCGAACCGGCTCTCGCCGACTTAGCCACACGGCACCGCCTCATCATGGTCACTAAAGGCGACCAGGTCGAGCAGACCGACAAGCTCCGCCGCTCCGGTCTTGCCACCCACTTCACCGCCGTCGAAGTACTGCCCGAAAAACACCACGACGCCTACCGTTCCCTGGCCGGCCATCATGGCTGCGATGCCTGCAATACCTGGATGATCGGCAACAGTCCGCGCTCCGACGTCAATCCCGCGCTCGCCGCGGGTCTCCACGCGATCTTCATCCCTCACGACTTCACCTGGGTGCTCGAACACGAGACCGTCAATCAACCGCCGCCCGGCCAGCATCTGCTCGAACTAGTCGCGTTCGCCGACCTCACCCGGCATTTTTAGACTCTTTTCGCCACGCCACCTGCAAACTCTTCATCGGCCCGGCCATCCTACGACACGCGCGAGAAATCTTTCTCGGCACCGCCTCCGCCCAAAAAATACGCTGGTGCATTTCCATATTCCACGAGCGTCGCATTACGGATTTGTCAAACTTTCACACCCCGTCCGTCACCCACAAAACTTCCCTGTACCATCTATAAAGACCGCAAGATACAAGATAGAAGTGAGAGGTGTATGAGCGAAGGACGTTGGGTTTTATTGATTGCGAGTGAAGTAGGCGGCACGGACTCAGTCTCCGATCGAGCCATGGAGCGGTTGGTGGAAGCCATTAAGCTCGAAGGCTACGAGGTTGTCCGCACGTCGACCACCGAAGACGGCCTGTCGCTCGTTACCTCCGATCCCTCCTACAGCGCAATCCTCCTCGATTGGGACCTCGAAGGCGAAAACCAATTCGCTGAAGGCGCAGCACTGGCCATTCTCCGTGCGGTGCGCCGCCGCAACAAAAAAATCCCCATCTTCCTCATCGCCAATCGCACTCTTGTCAGCGAGCTTCCGCTTGAAGTCGTCAAGCAGGTGCATGAATACATCCACCTCTTCGGCGACACCCCTGCCTTCATCGCAAGTCGCGTCGACTTCGCCGTCGAACGCTACCACGAGCAGCTCCTTCCCCCCTACTTCCGCGAGCTGAAGAAGTACAACGACCAAGGCGCCTACTCCTGGGACGCGCCCGGCCACATGGGCGGCGTAGCCTTTCTCAAGCATCCCGTCGGCATGGAGTTCCACAAGTTCTTCGGCGAAAACCTCATGCGCTCCGACCTTGGCATCTCCACCTCGCCCCTCGGCTCCTGGCTCGATCACCTCGGGCCTCCCGGCGAATCCGAGCGCAACGCCGCCCGCATCTTCGGTGCCGACTGGACCTTCTACGTCCTCAGCGGCTCCTCCAGCTCCAACCAGATCGTCGGCCATGGAGTCATCGCGCAGGACGACATCGTCCTCGCCGACGCCAACTGCCACAAGTCCATCTGCCACTCTCTCACCGTCACCGGCGCACGTCCCGTCTACATGAAGCCCACGCGCAACGGCTATGGCATGATCGGCCTGGTTCCCATCAAGCGCTTCGCCCCCGACTTCATCCGCGGCCTTATCGATAAGAGCCCCCTCACCACCGGCGTCGCCAATCAAAATCCGACCTACGCCGTCGTCACCAACTCCACCTATGACGGCCTTTGCTACGACGTCAACCGCGTCGTCACCGAGCTCTCAAAATCAGTCCCCCGCATTCACTTCGACGAGGCCTGGTATGCCTACGCGAAGTTCCACGAGATCTATCAGGGCCGTTTCGCCATGGGTGTTCCCGACGACATTCCCGACCGCCCCACCATCTTCGCCGTGCAATCCACGCACAAGATGCTCGCCGCCTTCTCCATGGCCTCGATGATCCATGTCAAGCTCAGCCCACGCGCCCCGCTCGACTACGACCAGTTCAACGAGTCCTTCATGATGCACGGCACCACCTCGCCGTTCTATCCATTAATAGCCAGCCTCGACGTCGCCGCCGCCATGATGGACGAGCCCGCAGGCCCCACGCTGATGTCCGAGACCTTGCAGGACGCCATCAGCTTCCGCAAAGCCATGTCCTCCATCGGTCATCGCCTGCGCGAAGCCGAGCAGGGCTGGTTCTTCCGCCTCTATCAACCCGAGTACGTCTTCGACCCGCTCGATGGCAAGACCTACCTCCTCGAAGAAGCCGCCGACGGCCTCCTCACCAATCGCTCCAGCGCCTGGACACTCAAGCCCGGCGAAGAGTGGCACGGCTTCCATGATGAAGACATCGCCGACGACTACTGCATGCTCGATCCCACCAAGGTCACCATCCTCACGCCGGGCATTAACGCCCAGGGCAAGGTCGGCGACTGGGGCATCCCCGCGGCCATCATCACTGAGTTCCTCGACGGCCGCCGCGTCGAGATCGCCCGCACCGGCGACTACACCGTCCTAGTCCTCTTCTCCGTCGGCACCTCTAAAGGCAAATGGGGCGCGCTGCTCGAAAACCTCTTCGAGTTCAAGCGCCTCTACGACTCCGAAGCCTCTCTCGAAGAAGCTCTCCCCGAGCTCGTCCTCAAGTACCCCGCGCGCTACCGCAACGCTACTCTGAAAGAGCTCTCCGACGAGATGCACGCCGCGATGATCCAGCTCAATCTCTCCGGCCTCATCAACGACGCCTGCGACGAAGACTTCGACCCTATCCTCACGCCTTCGCAGACCTACCAGAAGCTCCTGCGCAACGAGACCGAAAAGATCCGCTTCACCGAGATGCCTGGCAGGATCGGCGCCGTCATGCTCGTTCCCTACCCTCCCGGCATTCCCATGTGCATGCCCGGCGAGCGTCTCGGCAGCGCCGAAAGTCCCGTCATCAAACTCATCCTTGCCATAGAGGAGTTCGGCAAGCGCTTTCCGGGCTTCGAGCGTGAGGTCCACGGCATCGAGGTTGATGCCGAAGGCAACTACTGGATGCGCGCCGTCGTTGAGACACACGACAAAAGGAAAAACGGTAACGGCAACGGCAAACAGCGTCCTCCAAACCAGGCGCCTCCGGTCAAGAAGCGCAAGCGCACAACACCGCCGACCACCCCGCAGGTTCCGCCGAACGCCCTCTCCTCCGAGCGGTAAGACGCAGGCAGAATCGTCCACTGGTTCTGCCTGTCTGTTGTCCTCATTTTTTTCTCCGCCACTGGTAGAGTTACCAGTTTCGCTTCCTGCCATTGCCCTTTAGCCTGAACTTGAAATCAAACAGGTAGCGTAGTACCTTTGCTGCCATGTGGTCAGGCTCCCCATAACAAAATACAGAGAGGACTTATCCATGAAGAAAACCGTGTTGTTAGCTCTAGTGAGCGTCGCGATGACCCTGCCGGCTGTTTCTCAGAACAAGATCGACAATCGCTTGGGCGACTCGGCCGAAGTTCTCAAACAGATACTCCTCAAACCAGACGAAATTCCTCCGGCCTATCTCAATAAGTCAGTTTGCGTCCTCGTCTTTCCCGGCGTTAAGAAAGTCGCAGTCGGCATCGGCGCCACTTATGGCCGAGGTGTGATCGTATGCCGTACCGGAACTGACATGACCGGTCCCTGGTCTGCTCCTGCGATGTACAAGCTCGACGTGGGTAGCCTTGGCGTTCAACTCGGCACCTCGTCCACCGACTACGTTCTGCTCGTCGAAACCAAAACAGGCGCGCAGAAGGTCCTCTCCGGCAAGCTGAAGCTTGGTGCAGGTGCAAGTGCCGTCGCCGGTCCCACTGCCGCTCAGGCTCAGGGCCTCAACGATCCTAACGTCGACATCCTCACCTACTCTCGGTCCAAGGGACTGTTCGCTGGCGCCGCCTTAGGTAGCGCATCGCTCGATACCGACGACGATGCCAACAAGTCGGTCTACGGCAAAGACATCAGTGCCGTGACGATCGTCCGCGAGGGCGGAGTCACCACGACACCCGCAGGAAAGCCCCTGATCGCTGTCCTCAACAAGTACTCACCGAAGTACATACGCTAGCAGCTATTAATTGCTACAGATAAGCCGAGGTGGAGGCAGTGTCAATCAAACGCTGCCTCCGCCTCATTGATTTGTTCGACAGCCACCGACGCTCCGCTGAATCACAGAGGAGGCTTAGGCAGCTGCACCAGAATCCCCGACGCAACGCCGGTCACCTTCACCGGTCTGCGAAACACCTTCGCGCCCTGCGTCACAACCATCCAGTCCAGATTCTTCCCCGCAAACCCAAAGCTCGACACCCCGCCGATCTCCGGCGAGTTCAATACCTCCGCCATTCTCCCGTTCGCTTCGCACACCTGAATCCCCATCGGCGTAGCAAAATAGACCAACCCGGTTGAATCCTCGGCCACGCCGCGCACCCCACTCATCCATCCAGCCTCTGGAGCCTCCAGCCGGTAAAACGGCTCGCCATTCTGCAGTCCGCCATCCACAGCAATCTGGAACGACCAGCTAAACCGCGACTGCGCATCGCTCACCACCAGCATCGCCTGATCGCCCGACAGCGCCAGCCCACTCGGTGCAGCAATCTCTCCCCCCGAATACACCATCCGCACCTTGCCCGAAGGCTCCACCAGCCCAATCGCCTTCTTTACCCTATCGACAAAATAGATAGCCGACCTCGCCGTCACCGCCATATCGCTCAAGTCGACCTCGCGCGCCACCACCCGCATATCCCCGCCCGGTCCATAAGCCACAATCTGCCGCCGCTCCGCCAGATACGCATACAACATGCTCCCCGGCCCTTCGCGCAGAGCCTTCACTCCACCCGGCCTCTCCTTGTACACCGAAACCTTCCCCGCCGGGTCGGCCTTATAAATCCGGTCCGCCTTCACATCCGCAAAGAACAAATCCCCCAGATCGTCCCCCGTCGGACTCGCAACCTCGCCATAGCTTCCCCCAACCTGCTCCCAGGGCTTATCCGCCCACACAGTCGAGTACACCTTCATCCGCGAATCCCACCCCTCCTGCTTCATCTGCGTCGGCTCCCGCACCACAATCGGCTCCGGATACCCGCGCCACAGCCATCGCAGAGCATCCGGCATAATCGCCCCACTCATCTGCGCCCTTCATCGCCACGTACGTGCCAATAAAACTCATCACGCGATGGAACTGATCCGGCCGGTTCCACGCCGCCATAAACGCCCCCACGGCACCCGTACTCGTCCCCGCAATCCCATGGTCATCGGGATTCTTCGACAGGTTGTACTCCTTAGCCACCGCTGGAATCAGTTCCTCCAACAAAAACCTCGAATACCTGTCGCTCAGTGAATCGTACTCAAATATCCGCTCATACCTGCTCTGAGCATCCGGCAAAGCTGGCAGTACCCCAGGATCAACGAAGATTCCAATCATCGGCGGAATCTCGTGCTTCGCAATCAGATTGTCGAAGACCACCGGAATCCGAATCCCCTCTCCCAGATACCCGCTTCCATCCAGAAACACCATGAACGCCGTCGCCTTCGAAGCGTCATACTGCGCCGGCATATACACGGAGTAGTTATGCGGCGTCCCCGGATAAAACCTCCCGGGCGGCAGCACATGCTTCGTCACCGACCCCTTCGGCACGCTCTCCTGCACCTGCGAATCCGGCCCCAGCGAATAGCTCTGCGCCTCTCCGTGCGCTGCCGGAAAAAGCAACCCCACCACCGCACAGCTAGCCCACCCCACGCCTCCAAGGAACCCGAAGCCGCTCATCCTCTTCATCGCGAAAGTATACGTCCATCCCGCACCCAAAACCGCAACCGCAGCCACCGGCCAACCCGCAGGGAATGCTATACTAATCTTCGGATTGCTCACCGCAACTCGCGCCCCACCAAGCGTCGAGACACAGCGCGGAGGTGGCGAAATTGGCAGACGCACAAGCTTGAGGTGCTTGCGCCGCAAGGCATAGGGGTTCAAGTCCCCTCCTCCGCACCAATCCACACATTTCTCCGGAAAGTTTTCCGGCAAAGAGGTTCTAACCGCTCCAATGGTCACCCTTCTCGTCATTGTGCATGTCATCGTTTGCCTCTTCCTCGTAGGCGTCGTCCTCCTCCAGCAGGGCAAATCCGCAGACCTCGCCGGAGCCTTCGGCGGCCAGGGTTCCCAGACCGCCTTCGGACCCCGCGGCGCAGCCAACCTCCTTACCAAGCTCACCACCTGGTCCGCGATCATCTTCATGCTCACCTCCATCGGACTCACCGTCCTGCTCTCGCGCTCGTCCGCAAACAACTCAGTCCTCTCCGGCACCAAGACGACGCAAACCACTCCCGCAAAGAAGTAGCCGAAATTCAGGATTCACCCAATGCGCAGGCCAAAACGGCTTGCGCATTTTGCTTTCTGCCCCACGCTCCCTACAATTCCTCCATGCTGAAGCTCGCCGCACTGGCCCTCCTCCTCGCGTCTGCTCTCCCTGCGAAGTCCCAGCCCGCAGCCAACACCCCTTGGCTCTTCGTCGGCTTCAAAGGCAAAGGCGACCAAGGCGTCTACTACGCTGTCAGTCCCGACGGCTACCACTGGACCATCGCCAATCAGGACCGCCCCGTCTTCCATCAGACCCAGCCCAACGAGCTCATGCGCGACCCCTTCCTCCAGCGCGGCCCCGACGGCACCTTCCACCTTGTCTGGACCTGGTCCTGGAACACACCCACCGTCATCGGCCATGCCACCTCCACCGACCTCCTCCACTGGAGCGCTCATCAGCAGCTCAACGTCCTCGCCAACGAGCCTGCCGCCATCAATGCCTGGGCACCCGCCCTCTACTACGACACCACGAAGAACCACTGGCTCCTCTTCTGGTCCTCCACCATCCCCGGTCGCTTTCCCGGAGACAACTCCGGTGACAAAAATCTCAACCACCGCATCTTCTCCACCACCACCACCGACTTCAAAACCCTCACCCCCGCCAAACTCTTCTTCGACCCCGGCTACAGCGTCATCGACGCCACCCTCCTCCAAACCGGCTCAGGCTACACCCTGATCTTCAAAGACGAGCGCAAAACCCCGCTCAAAAAAGTCCTCCAGACCGCCACCGGCCCCACCATGGAAGGCCCCTGGTCCAACATCAGCCCACCCATCTCAGAAGCCTGGTCCGAGGGCGCCGCAATCATTCCCGTCGCCGGCGGCTACCTCGCCTACTACGACCACTACGTTCGCCCTCAGCACTACCACGCTCTCTTTTCACCCGACCTGAAAACCTGGACCGACGCCACCGGCCGCATTTCGTTTCCCAAAAAGCTCCGCCACGGCTCCTTCCTCCCAATCACCCCAGCCGAATACGAGAACCTCAACAACCTCCAGCAACCCTAGCCTTTGGTCTTCGCTTGTCATTACGTAGCGCAGCAGCCTGCCCTGAGCGAAATCGAATGGGGAAGAACCTGCTGTTGTCTTCGATCATGTCGCCACCTCCCGGATTTACTCTAGATTTATGATCCGCGAAACCTTCCCCGTCGGCCCACTCCAGTGCAACTGCACCATCCTCGGCGACGAGCATACCCACGAAGCCATCGTCGTCGACCCCGGCGACGACATCCCCCGCATCCTAACCCTCCTCGCCAAACACGCCCTCACCGTCAAGCAGATCCTCATCACCCACGCCCACATCGACCACATCGCCGGAGCCCACCGCCTCAAACAAATCACCGGAGCACCCATCCTCTACAACCAGAACGACCTCGCCCAAATCAAAATCATGGACGAGCAGGCGGCCTGGCTAGGCATCCCCACCCCCACCGTCCAACCTCCCGACGACACCCTCGACGACGGCAAGCTCATCACCATCGGCTCCGGCGAAACCGCCCTCTCCGGCTCGATCCTCCACACTCCCGGCCACACCCAGGGCTCCGTCTGCCTCTACCTGCCCACTCAGTCGCTCCTGTTAGCTGGAGACACCCTCTTCGCCGGCTCTATAGGCCGCACCGACTTCCCCGGAGGCGACACCCAGCAGATTCTCCGCTCCATCAAAGACCACCTGCTCACCCTCCCAGACGACACCAAAGTCATCCCCGGGCATGGCCACGCAACAACGATAGGCGACGAGCGCTTCGAAAACCCATTCTTATAAACCTTTTAGATAAGCAAGTTACACAATCAAATAAAACCATGACTTTACAAGCACCACATGAAGCAGTAACTACTTTGGTTCCACTCCCATTACCCTCTTGATCCCCTCCATCCCCTCCGAAAACTCCGCCTCCGCACCAAGCAGACTCACCACCACCCGCCCCGCCTCACCAATCCCATAGAAGCTCCCGGGATGCGCAACCACTCCCGCCTCCCGCAAAAGTCGTTCCGCCGGATCCCCATACCCTCCCTTCTGCGGCAACCGGAGAATTGCGCTCCACCCAGCCTCCACCTTCAACACCTCCACTCCAGTTGCCCGCGCCTGCCGAAGATTCCCACGCACCCGCTCCAGAATCTGCCCCTGAATCTTCCTGCGCCCCCCCAACCATCCCGGCAAAGCCCCCTGCACCGGAGCATTCATCGACAGAAACGTATCCGCAACCACCTCCAGCCGCTCCATAGCCTCTCGCCGCGCCGACTCCGGCCCAAACCCCGCAATCCAACCAACCTTCATCTGCGGCAATCCGGCAATCTTACTCATCCCGCTCAGCACGAACGTCAGCACCGGGTGCGGCCCCACCGCAAAGCTCCGCAACCTCGCCCCCTCCTCCAGCGGATAATCCAGAAACACCTCATCCACAATCAGCGCCAGTCCGCGCCGCACGCAAAACTCCTCCAGCCGCTCCCGCTCACCAGCCCCGGTAGCGTGCCCCGTCGGATTATTCGGATGCACCACCACAACAGCCTTCGCCCGCGGTCCAACCCGCCTCTCCAGCTCCGCAAAGTCGATCCACCACCCATGGTCATAAAACAGCGGATAGCTCTTCAGCCGCACATCCTCCAGGTCCGCCAGAAAATCGAACAGCGGATAACTCGGCTGCGCCACCAGAACCTCATCGCCCGCGTCGCACAGCAGCCGGAACAGATACCCATACCCCTCGCTCGTACTCGTCGTCAGCACCAGCGCATCCGCACCGACGCTCGCACCATGATCCCGGTAATACCCCGCCACAGCCTCTCGCGCCGATAGCATCCCACGCGGGTCGGGGTCATACACCAGAGCCCGCTCATCCGCCAGCGGCTGCAGAATCGCCTCCACGTCATACACAAACCCGCATACCGTAGGGTTCGACACGGTCAGATCGACCAGCCTCCGCCCAGCCGCTCGGGCCTCGCGGATCGCAGCCGCAAAACCGCTCTCCCGCACATCCCAACCCGTCCGTTGCGAAAACCGAGTGCTCACACCATCATGCTAACCGCCCTACCCGGTCCTTGCGGTCATCTGAAAGTAGGGCACTCGCGACAACTCTGGCAAAGTTGAGAACGAGCGCCGCGCTTGAACGCGATTCCTCTCCAGCATCGCCAGCGCCTGCCGAAATTAATCCATCCCTGACACTGCCTTCAAGTATCCTTTCCTCCATCGGGCCCGAACCTGAACGCACGCCAGCCAGATAGCACCGCTCAACTGCCAGCAGAGAAAGGAACGGCATGCCTACCAAAGCAAAAGCCCCTGTTAAATCCCCCGATCTGAAAAACGCAACCCTCCCCTTCGCCCCGCGGGAACCCGCGCGCCCGTTCCCCGACGCTCAACTCCTCTCCCGCAGAGCCGACCCCAAAATCGTCTCCAAGACCGAAGCCACGATCCGCGATGTTCAGCGCAGCTACGCCAAACCCGCAAAACAAAGCCCAAGCAACGTCCTCGGCGACCCCACCCAGAGCCTCCAGACCTTCACCCTGGCCGACCTCGCCCAATACACCAAGGAGGCCGCCTACTCCACCAACGCCAGCAAAGACGTCCATCTCTTCTACGTCGGCCGCGACGACGTCCACGACATCCTCAAATACATCCTCTCCCGCGTCACTATCTCGCTTTACCTCAACATGTTCGGCTTCGACGACTCCGAGCTCAACAACATCCTCATGCAGAAGGCCCTCAACCCAGCCGTTACCATGCTCATCACGCTAGACAGCAGCCAGGCCAAGGGCGTCCACGAGAAGGCCCTCATCGCCGCCGATCAGAAGTACAACCTCGCCGCCTTCAACACCCACTTCGTCATCGGCGAGTCCGCCACACACCAGATCTCCCACACCAAGGGCTTCGTCGCCGACGGCCGCGTAGCCGCCGAAGGCTCAACCAACTGGTCCGCCTCCGGAGAAGGCACCTTCGTCGTCAACGGAAAACCCGGCGGCCCCGGCTACAAGGCCCAGAACAACACCCAGTCCGTCATCACCGACCCCGACACCATCGTCCGCTTCCAGACCGAGCTCATCGCCGAACACATGACTGCGCAATCCCAGCAACAAGGCTCATCCACCCCCACAGCGAAGCAACTTCCCCTGAAAATAAAGACAACCCAATGAAACAATGCCGCACCTAAAATTAATTCAACCAATGACCACCATCCAGGCAGTCCTCTTCGACTACGGAATGGTTCTCTCCGGCCCCCCCGACCCGGCGGCATGGACCCGCATGCGCGCCGTCACCGGCCTTCCCGAAGATCAGCTCCATCACGGTTACTGGACTCACCGCCACCCCTACGACCGCGGCGACCTCAGCGCCGAATCCTATTGGCAGCAGGCCACTAGCACCTCTCTCACGCCCGAACAACTCACCGCCCTCATCGCCGCCGACGTCGATTACTGGTCCACCCTCAACCAGCCCATGCTCGCCTGGGCCCGCAGCCTCCAGCAGGCTCATATCCCCACCGGCATTCTCTCCAACATGCCTCACGATCTCGAGACCGGCCTCCGCGCCCGCCACCCATGGATCGAAGACTTCGACCATCAGACCTGGTCCCACGCCCTCAACATCGCCAAGCCCGAACCGGCCATCTACCGAAACGCCGTCGACGGACTCCATACCCCACCGGAAAACATCCTCTTCATCGACGACAAGCCCGCAAACATCGCCGCAGCCGATGCGCTCAACATGCAAGCCATCCAGTACACAACTCATAACGACTTCGAGCACGAGATGCGCCGACGCGGCCTCGACCATCTGCTACAACTAGAGAGTCATACGGCGTCCCAAAACGGGAAGCTATAGTACCTCCGTAACGTCTTTCGCATCTTCTCCACCTAAAACCGCTTCATCACCCATGGATAGTTAAGGTCAGGCTGCAACAGCGCTCCGCCCGCAGCCAACAACCCATGAAGAATCCGCTCTCTCCCCAAAGTCTTGCCGCGCTCGTCTGCGGCTTCATGGCCCTCAGCCTCGCCACCGGCCAGCTCAAAGCCCAGGCCACCGGCCCCCAGCAGCTTCTCTTCGCCGGACTCCACGCCTACACCAACCCCTCCTCGCAAAACGCCCAGTTCAACGCCGTCCAGGCCGACGCGCAGGGCAACCTCTATCTCCTCCTCGATCAAAAATACGGCGTCCGCCTCCTCAAGACCGATCCCACCGCCACCACCATCCTCGCCCAAACCCAGCTAGGCGCAGCCGGAGACATCGGCGTCGCCATGACGCTCGACCCCGCAGGCGATATCGTCATCGCTGGCACCACAACCTCTGGCGCGATCACCGCAACCTCAGGCGCAGCCTTCCCCAATGCAACCGACACCTCGACTAACGGCTTCATCGGCAAATTCGACCAGAACTTGAATCCCATCTTCATCACCTACACCGGCGCAACCCACATCTCCGTCACCGCAGTCGCCGCCACCAACGACGCCGTCTTCCTCACCGGAAGCATCTTCGGCGCCGGACTCCCAGTCACCCCGTCCGCCATCATCCAATCCCCCGCCTCCGGCAGCCTGCAAAACGGCTTCGTCGAACGCTTCACCACCACAGGCACCACCCTCATCTACGCCACCTACCTCAGCGGCCAAAACGGCAACACCGCACCCGCCGCCCTCACCGTCGACAGCGGAGACAACGCCTACATCGGCGGCTACACCACCAGCTCCGGCTACCCCACCCTCAACGCCCTCATCCCCGACATCATCCCCAACGCCCCCAACACCACCTCCGGCTTCCTCACCAAACTCACCCCCGCCGCCGACGGCCTCCTCTTCTCCACCTTCATCCCCGGACCCGGCATCACCTCTCTAGCAATCGACCCTACCGCCCAAACCCTCCTCGCGTCCGGCTCCATCGCCCTCGGCCAATTCCCCATCGCCAACGTCTCCACGCCACTCGTTAACACCACGTACCAGACCCTCTTCCGAATGCCACTCGATGGCAGCACCGTCCTGGCATCCATACTCCTGGCACCCGGCACACAATCCACCCTTACCTCCGCGTCCAGCAGCGCCGTCTGGATCGCCAGCACCCAGGCCAGCCCAGCCTGGCTCCTCCCACTCACTCCACTCTCCGACATCGGCAACAGCTACGCCCTCCGCATCACCGCAAACAACACCATCGACCAGTCCCTCCGTCTCGGCGGTCTTCCCACCACCAACCCAACCTTTGCCAGCGCCCCCATCAACCTCACCTCCGTCACCATCGACCTCACCGGCAACGCCATCTTCGCCGGCAGCGCCTCGCCGACAGCAAGCTCCAGCCTCCTGGCCACCGAGACCTACGATCTCGCCCTCACCAATCCCACCCCAGCTCTGCCCGACTCTCTACGAGCAGCCGTACTCGCTCCCGGCACCTGCAACGGCAGCCTCTGCGCCGGTTCCGCAGCCTACCTCGCCAAACTCAACCCCACCGCCGCACCCAGCCTCGCTTTCTCCACCGACGCCAACCCCAACATCACCCTCCGCAACCTAGGCGGTGCCACCGCAACCAACCTCCAGCTCACCGCCACCAACTTCACCCTCGCCCACAACTGCCCCACCACCCTCCTGCCCGGCAGCGAGTGCCGCATCGCCCTCACCAGCACCTCAACCAACCCCGGAACCCTCACCGCGCAAGCCGACAACGCCACCACCCAAACCACCACGGTCTCCACCACAAACACCACACCAAACCCCATCACATTCACCCCAAAAGAGCTCGATTTCGGCATAGTCACGTCCACCAGTCCCGCCCAAACCCGCACCCTGACCCTCACCAACCTGACCGCCCAACCTCAAACCATTACTTCAAAGATCCTCGGCAACCAGATCACAGTTTATAACTTCTCCTCCTCCTCAACCGACTGCCCCCAGACAGCCCAGAACACTTACACCCTCCCTGCAAACGCCATCTGCCACCTCACCTTCAGCTTTACCGCCTCCCCCAACGCCACCGACGACGGCTTCCTCCAATCCAACTGGCTCATCGGAACCCAATCCCTCGCTCTCACCGCATACACCCAGGCCGCCTCCCTCAACCTCTCTGCACCAGAGATCGACTTCGGCACCCAATTCGGCACCACTCCAACTGCCAGCCCCCACCTCCCGCGCTACCTCTACCTCTCGAACAACTCCACCACCCCCATCACTCACACTCCAGTCACTCTCCCAGCACCCTTCACCCTCACCGACCGCTGCCCCACCACCCTCCTGCCCCGCACCGTCTGCCAACTCCAGATCACCTACTACTCCCCCATCGCCCCCTCCGCCGACTCCACCACCCTCACACTCGACCAGGGTCTCACCGCGCTCATCACCGGCTCCACCCTCCCGCTCGCGACCGGCATCGGCCAATCGGTCAACCCCAGCCTCACCATCACTCCCGCGGTCATCACCTTCCCCACACCCGTCCTCGTCGCCGCTACCTCCGCATCCACGCAGACCGTCACCATAGGCAACACCGGCGCGAATCCCTTCGCCCTCACCCTCGCTCTCACCGGCGACTTCACCGACACCACCAACTGCCCCGCAACATTACTCGGCAACGCGACCTGCGTCGTCCTCATCACCTTCGCGCCATCGCAACCCGGAACCCGTCAGGGCATCCTCTCCGTCACGGCCGGCAGCGGAACCTCTCCCGCCTTCGTGAACCTCACCGGAACCGGCGCCGCCATCACGACCACGCCCAACGGCACCCTCGCCTTCGGCAACGTGCTCCTCGGTCAACCCACAGTCCAATGGCAAAAGATCACCGCACCCTTCCCTACCTTAACCACCACAAGCAGCGCCGCCGACTTCAAAACCATCCTCGTAGAAGACATAGGCTTCGGTCATGGCAACCCACCTGTGTCCGCCTTCATCAGCACCTTCAGCGGCCCCTGCACCAACTGCTGGCTCGGAGTCCAGTTCACCCCCTCCACCACCGGCTCGCAAAGCGCGACTCTCACCCTCAGCTCAACCTCAGGCAACCCAGCCCCTCTTACCCTGACCGGAACCGGCCTGCCGCTCACCGGCCTCATCCTCACTCCCAGCACGCAGGACTTCGGCCCCATCCCGATCCACAGCACCAGCGCCCCCACCCTCTTCACCCTCACCAACCTCACCGCATCCACAGCCACCCTCTCCACCCCAATCACCACCAGTAACTTCACCCTCGCCGGCCCCACTCTCTACCCCACAGGAGGCCAGCCCTGCACCGGCTCACTCGCTCCGAACGCCTCCTGCTTCCTCAATCTCCAATTCACCCCCACCACAACCGGCCCACTCACCGGAACCCTGACCATCCCCACTGACACCACACCCGTCACCGCAAACCTCACCGGCTTCGGCAGCCCAGACCCCGGCCTCGCCCTCAGCCCCACCGCCCTCACCTTCAATAACGTTCCCGGCCCCACATCCACCCAACAGACCATTGCCCTCACCAACACTAGCGCCTTCACCCTTCAGATCACGCCGCCCGCCACTACCACCCCATTCTTCTCCTCCACCACCAACTGCACCACCCTCACCCCCGCGTCCACCTGCACCATCACCATAACCTTCACTCCCACCACCGCTCTCACCACAGACACACTCCAACTTCCGGTCACCAATCCCAACACCGGCCTCACCACCTACACCATCCCGCTCACCGGCGCCTACACCACCGAAGACTCCGGCCTCCAGATCCTTCCCACCCAATCCACCTACGCCCCAACTCCCACCGGCACTCTCGGCAGCACCCGCCAGTTCACCATCAACAACCTCACCAACAAATCCCTCACTCTCGACGTCGCTCTCCCGCGCCAGTTCGTCCTGGCCGGCGCACCCTGTGCCGCGCTCGCGCCCAACGCCAGTTGCAACTTCTCCGTCACCTTCCTCCCACTCACCAACGGAGACATCACCGGAACTCTCTTCGCCCAGGCCACACCCACCGACGGCTCCGCCACGCTCAACGGCCTCGGCTACGTCGAAGGCTACGGCGTCGGCTCCTCTTCACTTACGATCACCGGCAATCTCATCCCGAATCTCAATCCAGATCAATCCGTCCTCAGCTTCCCCCAGACCGCCTCCGGCCAATCCACCACGCAAACCCTTACCCTCACCAACTCCGGCACCACTCCCCTCACCATCCGCCGCCTCACCAGCGAGTGGCCCTTCCTCATCACCGCCAACACCTGCGGCAACACCCCTAGCCGAAACCCAATCCTGCACCGCCACCCTCGCCTACACACCGCTCAACCAGGCCGCCACCGGCTCACCAGCCTCCGCACCCAGCACAGACACCGGCGCGCTCATCATCGAAAGCGATTCCCTCTCATCCCCGGACACCCTCGACCTCACCGGCTCCTCCACCGCCATCTCCTCCGGCTCGCCCAGCAACAACGCGCCACTCGTCTCCTACACCGCCTCACAAAGCTCGCTCACCTTTCCCACCACGCAGGTAGGCAACGCCGCACAATCCCAGACCATCACCCTCGCCAACACCGGCACCGTCCCCATCCACATCACCAGCCTCCTCGCCTCACCGGATTTCACCATCCAAAGTAACTGCGACACCATCCTTCCCTCCGCAAGCTGCCTCCTCGTCGTGACCTTCACGCCCCAACCCAGCGACAACCCCAGCCCAACCCGCATCAGCGCACTCGAAATCACCTCCGACGCAAGCTCTGCACTCGACTTCATCAGCCTCCTCGGCGACGCCACCCCCTCCGCCCTCGCACTCTCACCCCTCTCGCTCGGCTTCGGCGCCGTCCAGCTCGGCGCCACCACCACCCTTCCCATCCAGATCACCAACACCAGCCCCACCGCCGCCACCTTCAACAGCATCACCACCACCGGCGACTACGCCGTCACCGGCAACTGCCCCGCCGCGAACAACACTCTCGCAGCCAACACCAGTTGCACCGAACAGATCGCCTTCACCCCCACGCAAACCGGCCCACGCACAGGAACCCTCGCCATAGCCACCTCGCTCTCCACTCTCCCGATCAACGCGCCGCTCACCGGAACCGGCACTCAATCTCAACTCACCGTCACTCCCACCACCCTCAACTTCGGCAGCATCGCCCTCGGCGCCTCCGCCGCGCTCACCCTCACCCTCGCCAACACCGGAACCGCCACCATCACCAGCCTCACCCTAAACCCCACCGGCGACTACGCCGTCACCACCCCCTGCGCCACGAATACCCTCCTCCCCAACGCCACCTGCCAGATCACCCTCACCTTCGCTCCCTCAGCCCTCGGCGCACGCGACGGCACCCTCACCATCACCAGCTCCACCACCCCCGCCACCATCCCCCTGACGGGCACCGGAGTCACCAACGGAAACTTCCTCCTCACCGTCAACGGCGGCCCAACCGCCTCCGCCACCGTAGTCAGCGAGCACCCCGCCACCTACAACCTCCAGCTCACCCCCCAGAACAACTACGCCGGCACCGTAATCCTCAACTGCACCCCCATCAACCCCGGCCGGTACGTCACCTGCTCACTCCTCCCCTCAAGCATCACCCTCACCGGCACCGCACAAAGCTCAGTCGCCACTATCAACACCATCACCACCATCAACCCAACCAGCGCCACCTCCCGCAACACCCAACCACGCACCCTCAATCGAACCCTCCTCTGCCTTCTCCCCGCCTCCGCACTCTTCTTCTGGACCACCCGCCGTCGCAAAAACCCGCACCCGCTCCGCACCACTCTCTGGACGCTCCTGCTAACCCTCATCACCCTCTCCGCCACAAGCTGCGGCAGCGGAGGCGACCCCAACATCCGCACCACCCCACCCGGCACCTACCAATATCAGGTCACCGCCAGCTCCACCACCGGAGTCCAGCTCACCCAAACCGTCACCCTCAACCTCACCGTCACCGCCCACTAGCCGCAAACAAAAGCGGGCAAAGCCCGAAGGCCTCACCCGCTCCACTCAGTCAAAATCCCTGTTACATCAAATCGATCACATTCGCAATAAAGTAGGTCACCGGGTCATACACCACCACATACCCCTGGTAGTACCCAATCTGGTATCCCGGAGGAGGCGGTGGCAGATACCCATACACAGCCGGTGGCACCGGCGTGATGTACGGGATATACGCAAACGGGAAGAACCCACCCACCACGAATCGCGGCCGCAGCCCAGTATTGATATACCCCAGATCCCGCCCATAATACCGGTGCAGCCAGGCCCGATCGTTTGGCCGCCATCCATACGAAGGACGATTCACCGGCGGTCTCCCCCAGCTTGGCGGACGCCCAGGAACCGGCCTCGACGGATTGGGTCGCGGCGGCGGCCCTCCCCCCAGGCGGTCTACCCCCAGGATAGCCTCCACCAGGAGGCCTTCCCCCGCCAGGATTCCCTCCACCAGGCGGTCGTCCACCACCTGGGTTCCCTCCTCCGGGAGGTCTTCCCCCGCCCGGATTGCCCCCACCAGGATTCCCTCCACCAGGCGGTCGTCCGCCCCCAGGATTCCCTCCTCCGGGAGGTCTGCCTCCACCCGGATTGCCTCCTGGAGAAGGCCGACCCTGCGGACCTCCCGAACCCGGCCGCGACTGCGGGCTCTGCGGCGCCGCAACATACGTCAATAAAAAAGTCCCTGCTAAAAAAAAACAGAACCCAGCCCTGCGAACCCCCATCGATCCTCCCATGAAGCTATAAAAAGAAGCCTAACCGCAAGACGCCGCCAATGCAAAAAAGCAACCACACCGTCCATCTCTGGACAGCCAAACCCGTTTCCGAACACACCTCCCACGCGCCGCTCACAGAAAACCCTTAAAATCCCAGCAAATCACCCACCAGCCGACCGCAGCCAATGGCCCTGTAGATGCTAAAACAAAATTCAGACAATCGAGTGAGGTGAACCGATGCACTCCATCCTGCAGGATCTCCGCTACGGCCTGCGCCAGTTGCGCAAATCCCCGACCTTCACACTCACCGCCATCCTCACTCTCGCGCTGGGCATCGGAGCCACCACCACTCTCTTCTCCGTCGTCGACGCCGTCCTCCTCAAGCCCCTCGCCTACCGCGACAGCGGCCACCTCGTCGTCATCTGGGAGAAGGTTCGCTTCCTCAACAAACTCTTCCCCTACACCGGAGCCAACGCACGCCACGAGGACATCTGGCGTCGCCAATCCACCGCCTTCTCCGATATGACCCTCCTCCGGCAAGGCTCCACCGGAGTAAGCCTTGGTACCAATGACCATCCGCATAACGTCGGCAGAATCATCGGTCAACCCAACCTCCTCGACATCCTCGGCGTCCAGCCCTCCCTCGGCCGCAACTTCCTCCCCGAAGAGTCGGTCATAGGACGCGAGAAGGTCACCATCATCAGCTACCGTCTCTGGCAAACCCTCTTCGCGGGTGATACAGCCGTCATCGGCAAATCCATCCTGATCGCCGGAACGCCCTATCAGGTCATAGGCGTCCTCCCGCAAAAGCTTCTACTTCCCCAAGGCCAACGAGCTCTCGCCATCTCCTCTCGCGCAACAACTTCCCGACAACGAGATCATCACCCCTCTGGCGATCGATCCCGAGCATCAATTCGGGTGGAACAGCGACTACGGCAACTACGTCGCGCTAGGCCGACTCAAGCCCGGCATCACCATCGCTCAGGCCACAGAGAACATCAACGCCGTCGACGACTACATCGCCCATCAGATCCCGCCCGATCAACTCGACGGCCCCGTCAAAGGAGCGCTCGCCGCCTACATCCAGCCGATGAAAGAAGTCCTCGTCGGCCGCACCGCCGCGCGTCTCTGGCTACTCATGGCCGCAGTCTTCAGCGTCCTGCTCATCGCCTGCATCAACCTCGCCAATGCGCAGCTCGCCCGCTTCGTCCGCCGCGACCGCGAAGCCGCCGTCCGCTCCGCCCCTCGGAGCCTCCACCGCTCACCTTCTGCAAAGCGCCCTCGCCGAAGTCGCCATCCTCTCCCTCATCGGCGGAGCACTCGGCATTGCCTTCGCCATCTTCGCCGTCCATCGCTTCGCCGGATACGCCGCGCTCGCCATCCCCCGCACCGGCGCCATCACCATCAACCCCGCCGTCCTCGGCCTCTCCGTCCTCCTCACCGTCGGCGCCGCCGTTCTCTTCGGTGTGCTCCCCGCCCTGCGCATCCTCCGCATCCGTCCGCAACAAGCCCTTCAAAGCGGAACACGCTCCGCAGGCTCCCGCCGCAGCAATCTTCTCAGCCGCTCGCTCGTCGGAGCACAGGTCTTCGCCTGCACCACTCTCCTGCTCGTCGCCGGTCTCCTCGCCAAGAGCCTCATCCATCTCTCCACCTTCGACAAGGGCTTCTCCACCGATCACGTCGTCTCAGCCGATGTCTTCCTGCAGGGCAACTCCTTCTCCGCGGACAAAGACCGCGCCACCTTCGATGACGGCGTCCTCGAAAAGCTCCGCGCCCTTCCCGGCGTCCAGTCCGTCTCCCTCGTCAGCTACATGCTCCTTACAGGCGACGGCTGGCTCGACGGCGTCACCCCAGTCGACCGTCCCCACGACGCTGGCCTCGCCAACTTCCGCTGGATCGGCCCCAACTACTTCGACACCATCCAGCAGCACCTCCTCGAAGGCCGCGCCATCGACGAGCACGACCGCACCCAGAAAAACGCAGTCATCTCAGAGGCCACCGCCAAAACCCTCTGGCCCAACCAGAGTCCGCTCGGCCGCCAGTTCCTCTTCCACGAAAAACCCGTCACCGTCGTCGGTGTCGTCGCCGACGCACACAATAACTCGCTCCGCGCCGCGCCCACCAACATGGTCTATCTTCCTTACTGGGACAACCCGCCCTACGCCACCTACTTCCTCGTCCGCAGCCAGCAGGACCCAACCCAGTTAATCGAATCTGTCCGCAGCACCATCTGGAGCTACAACCCCAACGTCACCATCGCCCGCGTCCACACCCTCGACTCGCAGGTATCCGACTCCCTCGCTCCTGAGCACCTCGAAACCGGAATCTTCGTAGCCTTCGGAGCCGCCGCACTCCTCCTCGCTCTCCTCGGCATCTACGGCACCCTCAGCTACTCCGTCGAAGCCCGCACTCAGGAGGTAGGCATCCGCATGGCCCTCGGAGCCACCCGCGAAAGCGTCTACGCCCTGATGCTCGGAACCATCGTAGCGCCCGTCCTGCTAGGCCTCATACTAGGCTGCATCACCAGCCTCGGCATAAGCCGCAGCCTGCGAGCCCTCCTCTACAACACCTCACCCACCGACCTCACCGTAATGCTCCCGGTAGTCCTCCTCTTCGCCGTGGCCGCAGTAGCAGCCACAGCCCTACCCTGCCGCCGAGCCGCAAGGATCGAACCCATGGAAGCCCTCCGCACCGAATAAAAATCGACCCCGTCTCAAAATGTCGTCACCCCCAAGCAAAACCGAAGGGGAAGAATCCCCACCTAAAGAGGTCGTCATTCTGAGCGCGGGGAAGAATCCCCACCCAAAGAGGGTCGTCATTCTGAGCGCAGCGAAGAATCCCCGTATTTTGTATTTGCTTTGTTCTTGCCTTTGCCTTTTAGTTGTCATCCTTCGCCGAAGGCAGAGGACCTGCTTTTGTTTCGCACTTGCCTTTCTTGCTTGTCCTCCCCGAAGCCCGTTCGCAGTTTGTCATTGGAAAGCGCAAAATTCGCTTCGACCCGATACCCGATACCTGATACCTGATACCCAAAACCGAATCGCCATCCTCCGGCCACGCAACAATCACTCCCAGTACGCCTCAGACCCGCGCTAAACTGAACCCATGAGCCCCAAAGACCGCCTCATCGTAGCCCTCGACTACCCGAGCGCCAAAGAGGCCCTCCAGCTAGTCGACGCCCTCGAGCAAACCTGCCAATGGTTCAAGGTCGGCATGGAGCTCTACTACACCGCTGGCAACCAGATCGTCGAGCAGCTCCGCAACCGCGGCTTCAACGTCTTCCTCGACCTCAAGCTCCACGACATCCCCAACACCGTAGCCTCCGCCATCCACTCCGTGACGCAGGCCGGCGCATCCCTCCTGACCATCCACGCCGCTGGAGGAGCCGCCATGCTCACCGCCGCCGCCGAAGCAGCTAAAACCCCCAACGCCCCGCGCCTCCTCGCCGTCACCGTCCTCACCAGCATGGACATCGAACAGCTCAACGGCATCGGCATCACTGCATCCCCCGCAGATCAGGTCCTCCGCCTCGCCCGCCTCGCAGAAGCCTCAGGCATCACCGGCCTCGTCTGCTCCGCCGAAGAGACAGCCCTGCTCCACAAAGAGCTACATCCAGACACCCTCCTCGTAGTCCCCGGAATCCGCCCCGCCGGAGCCGCCGCCCAAGACCAGAAGCGCATCGCCACCCCCGCCCAGGCCATCGCTGGCGGAGCTTCCCTCCTCGTAGTAGGCCGCCCCATCACCCGCGCCGCCAACCCCGCAGCCGCAGCCCAAGTCATCCTCGAAGAGATCGCACAGGAACTGAGCGTGCCTCAGGCAAGCTGACACCGGCTCACAGCTGTTTGGTCATCATTCCCTCGAAGAAATCGCCCCAAAGAAGTCGTCTCCTGAAAGTGGTCGTCATTCGCTCAGGATGACAACTATATTGTAAATAAATATAAATAAAGAAGATAATTTTGCTATGATATCCGTACAAGTCCTGCACAGATATGAGGATTCAAGAACTTACAGAAAAATCCTACACGGAATCTGCACAGAACGAGTCAAGCGATGGAGGCGAATATGGCCTTTGTTACCGAGAAAGAGGAGCTGAAACCCGGCCTGATTCTCTTCCGGCGCGGCGACGTGGATCATCGCATGTGGTATTGCCGCATGAAGATGCCGAAGGCCGACCGCTATAAGACGGTTTCGCTCAAAACAACTGACAGAGAAGCGGCGCGGGAACGCGCCTTCGATCAAGACGCGGATGTTCGATTCCGCATCAAGCATGACGTTCCCGTATTCAACCGCCCCTTCCGTGACGTGGCGCACGAGTAACCGGCTCATCGTTTATGCCATCGCCAACGCGCAGAGGGTCGTGTTCTGATTCTTGGCAGCACGTTTGAGGAAGAAGGCGAAACGACAGGACATACCGGGGATGCCGCTGCCAGCGGCATCGTCTAGTTGACAGAAATGTAATCGGTCGATTACACTCAATCTATGTTCTCGATTCGTCCTTTGCCCGAATTCACCGCCTGGCTCGACGGGTTAAAGGATGAGGCGGTACGCGGCGTGATTGTCGCCAGAATCAAACGATTGGAACGCGGTTTGATGGGAGATGTTCAGCCGGTGGGCGAGGGCGTTTCGGAGCTGCGCATCCACTTGGGCGCGGGATGGCGTCTGTACTTCACTCAACGCGGGACGCAGCTCATTGTGCTGCTGGTCGGCGGCTCGAAACAAACGCAGAAAAAAGACATCAAGCGGGCCAAAACACTGGCCGCATTACTGGACTGAGCGGAGGAAAATATCATGAGCAAACGCATCAAGGTTGCCGACCTGCCGGAGTTCGATGCAGCGCACTATCTCGACAGTGAAACCTCCATCGCAGCTTACTTGACCGATATTCTGGAGGCCAACGATGCGGCTTTGCTGGCATCGGCATTGGGGGACATTGCCCGTGCTCGTGGCATGACGGAGATCGCCAAGACTGCGGGGATCACGCGGGAAGCCTTGTACAAAGCCCTGCGCCCCGACAGCGCCCCGCGATTCGATACCGTCAGCCGCGTTTGCGCCGCGCTGGGTGTGCGGCTGGTGGCTCAACCTGTCCATCCCGCCTCCGCGATGGAGTAGGACTTTGCCACTATGCGACAGCCGTTCTCAAGGGCATATATTGATGCTCAGAAACACTGAGCCGTCTTGAGATTCTGAAACTTTCTCCGGCGATGGAGCTTTCAGAAATGCGCATCGCAATTCTCTCCGACATTCACGGCAACCAGACTGCTTTTGAAGCAGTTCTCGCAGATTTGCGGCAAACCTCTCCCGATCTAGTTCTACATGGCGGCGACCTCGCGGATACGGGATCAAGCCCCGCTGAAATTGTGGACCGCATTCGCAGTCTCGGCTGGCAAGGTGTCGTCGGGAACACAGACCAAATGCTCACAAGTCCCGAGACGTTCGAGGAATTTGCGAATCAATCGCCCAAATTGCAATCGCTTTGGGTTGTCCTCCGGGAGATGGCGGCGGCTACCCGTGAGGCACTCGGAGAGGAAAGACTTGCATGGCTGCGGAGCCTGCCGCTCGCTCAGATTCACGCTCCCATTGCCCTTGTCCATGCCAGCCCTGAAAGTCCCTGGCGTGCGCCCGTACCAGAGGCCAACGACGACGAATTGCAGTCCCTTTACGGGCCGCTCGGCCAGTCGGTTGTCGTCTATGGACATATCCATCGCCCCTACATTCGAGGCCTGTCAAAGATGATCGTCGCCAATACGGGTAGCGTTGGTCTTCCTTACGATGGCGACCGGCGCGCTTCCTATCTACTTATTGACGACTCCAAGCCGCAAATCCGGCGCGTGGAATATGACATGAGCAGAGAACTCGGCGCTCTATCCCGGCGCGGTTTTCCTCATGCTGATTGGGTGGCAAGAACACTTGAGAGCGGTGCTCCCCAAATGCCTTAGTACATTCCGCTCCCGGCATGTTCCGTAGTTGCAGGAGGCCCGCGCTGCTGCGCAGCGGGTTGAGAGCGACACGTCACCCCCAAATGGGATGCTGCCGGTAAACCGGCTTGAAATCTTAGGCGGGCGACGTGAACGCACTTTGAATCAGCAGTTTGGCAATGCGTGTATCCGGCGTGGCGACAATGCGTTTACGCGCGTAAACGCGCAGAGCGCCTTACAGCGCCCAATGTGTAAACGTGCTGATAGACAAGGGCTTCCATCATTCGGGCGCTTGACGGGCAAAATCGCAAGGTGCAAGCTATTTCGAGGCGGGTTTCCCTATGAGCACTCCCCGCATCCCGGCTCCGTTGCAGTCTCCGGCCTCTCCGAGTGTCGAAGCGCGTCCGGTTCTCCGTGCCAAAACCATCGCAACCAGAGTCACGCCGGAAGAACTGGCCGAGGTAGAAGCTGCCGCCGAAGGCGCAGGGAAAACCGTGGCCGAATGGCTGCGCGAGCTGGCCCTGAAAGCCGCGCGGGAGCGTCCGGCAGACCCAACGGAGTTGATGCTGGCCGAGGTGTCGGCACTGCGCTACATGCTCCTGAATCTCTTTCACGCGACGGCTCAGGCGAACGCGGAAGGCAAGCACCTGCTACCCGATTCCGTGCTCAAAATCCGTGACCAAGCCAACACTAGAAAACTGGCCGACGCCCGCAAATTGCTTGCGGAGTTTCTGTCCCAGGGGGGACCGGACGGGGGCAAGCAGTGAGCCGCCCCATGCGTTTCCCAAGCCGGACGGGGCGGCTGTTCTGGTTCCTTTTCTGGCTTGCGGTCGGGCCGCTGGTGCTCATCTTCCCGGCTTTGGCATGGCTCTACTGGACACTCACGCCGTTGCAAAAGGTCTACCTCACGACCTATGCCGCCAGCTCTGTTGGGGCAGGGATGCCGCACAGCGAAATGACGATCCGATGGGTGATGAAGACCGCACCCAAGCGGAAGGCGATTCCTGCTTCCGCCGAGGATGTAGTCACAGGCCCAGACCCGAAACTGCCTGTCAGCCTCTCCCCCAAAGCCGTCGCGGACGGCTGGCATGGAGTCACTTACAGCGCCCCGGAGAAAGTGCCCGCAGACGCGCTTGCCAAGGGATTACGGGACTATGTTTATGACGGGGTAACCGTGTGGTGGTTGTTTGGCCGCCCCATGCTCAACAGTCTTGCGGTGCTGATGCTGCTCTATGTGCTCCGGCTCTGGATGAAGCAGGGATTCGGGCGGCGACGGCAGCAGGAGGAACGTCACGGACGCCGAACCAAAGGCCCGGAGCTGGCCTCGGCTTTCAAGTGGCGCAGTGCGAAGACGGACGGCATCCGTTTCCGTCTGCGCTTCGAGAATCGCCTTTTGCAGTGGCTTCCCTTTGGCCCAAGCTATCGCATCCCGACGCGACTTGAAGCCAGCCACATTCTGATGATGGGCGACACCGGCGCGGGCAAGTCGAACGCCATCCGGCAGCTTCTCCGTCAAGTGCGGGAGCGCGAAGAAAGCGCCATCGTTTATGACCCGGCAATGGATTTTGTGAGTGAGTTCTACTCGCCCGCGCGTGGCGATTTGATTCTCAATCCGCTGGATCAGCGTTGCCCGTATTGGAGTCTTGGCAACGAGATCGACCGCGACGAAATAGCGGCGACTATTGCCGCTGCGTTCCTGCCGGAAAAGGAGTACGAGAAAGAGTTTTTTACCGATGGGCCGCGCCGGATACTGGCCCATCTGCTCAAGCGGAGGCCGCAGCCCAGGGACATTCTGAGCATGATGGCAGACCCCTCTCGAATCGAGTTTGCGGTGAAAGGAACGCCGCTGGCCGCGCTTCTCGATGCGGGAGCGCCAGCACAGCGGGCGGGTGTGCTGGCGAGCTTAAACATGGTGGCCGACAGCTTGGAATTGTTGCCGGAGTGGGAGCATACGAGGCCGACCTTTGCGACGGCGGAGTGGTACACCGCGCGTAAGCGTTGGGTGTTTCTGACTTCTACCCCTGCCTACCGCGCGAAGATTCTGCCGCTGCATTCCGTGTGGCTCGATTTATTCATCCTCCGCATGATGGGGTACTGCGAAGACCACGCGGCGAAGCCGGTATGGTTTGTGCTGGACGAGTTGGCGAGTCTCAACAAACTGCCGCAGCTCCACACTGCCGTCACGGAAAATCGCAAGTATGGGAACCCTGTTGTTTTAGGTTTTCAGGGGCGCAGCCAGCTTGAAAAACGTTACGGCCAGGACGCCGAGGCGATGCTTTCGCAGCCTGCAACCAAGTTGTTTTTCAAGACCACCGAACCACGCGCGGCCAAGTGGATTTCCGATGCTATCGGGGAAATCGAAGTCGAACGCTTGAAGGAATCGCGCAGCATGAAGCTGTTAGGCAGCAGGAAATCGTATGCGATGGAGATTGCGACCAAGCCGCTTGTCATGGCGTCGGAAATCTCCGGTTTGGAGCCGTTGCACGGCTTCATCAAGCAGGAAAACAAAGTTGTGCCGGTTCACTTCCAGTTCGCAAGGAAGCATCGCAGACAGCCGGAGTTCATTGAGCGCAAGTTGCCGGAGATTGCGCCCAGGCCGTCACCGCCGACGCCGGTAGCCCGCGCAGAGCAACCCAAATCATCGGCAGCAGTCCAAACCACGCTTCCACTTTTCGATGCCCCCGCCGACCAGCCCACCGACAAACCCAAAGAAGCGTTTGTGTGGGACGAGTCCAAAGGGATCGAGTGAGGCGTCTAAAGGAGCAGAGCGCACATGCTGACCATCTCCAAACCGCTCTCAGCTTCTCAGGTGCGAACGTACCATGAGCGGGAGTTTGCGTCGGAGCGGCAGAACTATTGGAGCCGCGACCAGCAGGGACATAGTGAATGGCAAGGCAAGCTGGCCGAGCAGTGGGGCTTGAATGGCAGCGTTGGCAATGAGCACTTCGCGCGTCTGACCGAAGGCCAGCATCCGCACACGGAAGCGCAGCTCGTTCGACATCAGGTTTCCAAGACCTATGAGGGCAAATTCGGCAAGGAAATAACCAGCGTGGAGCATCGCGCCGGTTGGGATGCGACGTTCAGCGCACCCAAAAGTGTTTCTCTCACCGCCCTTGTGGGCGGCGATGAGCGCGTAAGAGAGGCGCATCGGGAGAGCGTCCGCGTGGCGCTCAATGAGTTGGAGAAGTACACGCAGGCCCGCATCGGCAATGTTCACGCCCCGGAGACGACCGGCAAATTCGTTGCGGCTACCTTCGAACACGATACCGCGCGGCCTGTGGACGGCTACGCCGCGCCGCAGCTCCACACCCATGCTGTGATCTTCAATGTCACCGAACGCGACAACGGACAAACCCGCGCCTTGCAGCCGCAGGAGCTATTCGCTTCGCAACGCTATGCCACCAGCGTTTACCGTTCCGAGTTGTCGATGCGGTTGCAGGGTTTGGGCTACGAGTTGGAGCGTGGTAAGCACGGACAGCCGGAGATCAAGGGTTATACGAAAGAGTATTTGGAGGCCAGCAGCCCACGCCGCGAGCAGATCAAAGACCATCTGCGTGAGATGGGAATTGACGGGGCCGGAGCCGCGCAGGTTGCGGCGCACCGAACGCGGGACAGCAAGGAGCTGCTATCACCGGAACAGGTATTAGAGAGGCATCGGAATCTAGCCGCACAGTATGGACATCAGGCCGACAAAGTTGTGGCCGAGGCACAGGCGCATGAACAGCGTCACGTCTACGAACCCGACCGCATCGCGCAGCAGGCCGTGACGTATGCCCGCGACCATCTCTTTGAGCGTTCCGCTGTGTTGGACCGCCGCGAGCTTTTGGAAGCGGCGCTCAATCGCGGCATGGGTGAAACAACGTATGCCCATATACGGCAGGAGTTCGCGCAGCGGGCCGCGCGGGGCGAGTTCCGCACAGTCGGAGCGGGACAGCAGTACACCACCGCCGCGATGCTTCGCATGGAACGCGAGATCGTTACACGGATGCAGGAAGGCAATCAGCGCGGAGTGAGTGACCCGATGCTGGTTGATGGACGTATACGCATTGCGACGGAGGACCGCCACCCGGAGCTGAATACCTCGCAGCGTCAGGCCGTCGATCAGATATTTCTCTCCCGCGAAAAGATGGTGGGCTTGGATGGCGTCGCCGGTGCGGGCAAGACAACGACGCTGGCCGTCATCCGTGAAGGCGCGGAGGCGCAAGGGTACAAGGTGGAAGGCTTCGCGCCCACGTCCCGCGCGGCGCAAAAGCTGGCCGATGCCGGTATGGAAACATCGACGCTGCAAAAGCATCTTGCGCGTGGAGAAAAGCCGGATACCGGAGAACGCCGTCTGTATGTGCTCGATGAATCTTCGCTTGCGTCGACCAAGCAGATGCACGAGTTTGTGAATCGCCTTCATCCGAATGACCGCGTGTTGCTGGTGGGCGACCGCCGCCAGCATGAGGCAATCGAGGCCGGGCGTCCCTTCGCGCAGCTTCAGGACGCGGGCATGAAAACAGTCAAGCTCGAAGAGATCGTCCGTCAGAAAGACCCCGAACTGAAACAGGTGGTCGAGCAGCTTGCGCGGGGCGAAGTGCGCGAGGCCGTGCAGGGTTTGGAGCGGCAGGGCCGCGTCCATGAGATTCGAGGCAATGAGGAACGTATCACAGCCATAGCGAAGGAATACGCGAAGTCGCCGGAGGGTACGCTGGTAGTCTCCCCCGACAATCGCTCCCGCGTGGAGATCAATGAGCGCATCCGTGCCGAGATGCAGGAGCGCGGTTTAGTCAGCAAAGACGAACATCGCATCGGGGCGCTTGTGCCCCGCCAAGACCTTACCGGGCCGGAGCGCACATGGGCCGCGCGGTACGAGTTCAATGATGTTGTGCGTTACGCACGCGCGTCGAAAGAGACGGGCATGGAACGCGGCGAGTACGCGCGGGTCAAGAGCGTGGATGCGGAGAAAAACTTGTTGACGGTCGTGCGGGCCGATGGCTCAGAGCTGACCTATGATCCTCGACGGCAGCAGGGCGTTTCTGTTTACCGCGAGGAACCGCGCAGTTTCGCCGTGGGCGACCGCATTCAGTTCACCGCACCGGCCAATGACTTGAAGATTGCCAACCGCGAATTAGGGACGGTCGAAGCCATCGGCCAGGACGGGCAGATGCGCTTGAAGATGGACGGTGGCCGTGACGTACAGCTCGATCCCCGCGAACATCCGCATCTCGATCACGGTTATGCGGTAACGAGCCATTCCAGCCAGGGACAGACCGCCGAGCGCGTATTGATTCACGTCGATACCGAGCTGGCTGCGAAAGACCTGCTCAATAGCCGCATGGCTTACGTCGCCGTCTCGCGCGGCGCGGAGGACGCGCAGCTTTATACCAACGACCGTGCGAAACTGCCGGAGGCATTAGGGCATGATGTATCTCACGAGAGCGCCCACATGCCAGCGATAAAGCCGGAGCAATCCATCAAGCCACCGCAGCCGGAAATCGCGCCGGTCATCGAACATGGCATGGGCTTAGGACATAGCCTCTAACCTATGAATCGTGCCTGTAGAATGGTGTCTCGCGTTCAAGAAATGCACAGAAATCGAGAAATCGCCTGCACAGTTCCTACACAGCCGAAAAATGGCCATTTATCTCTATATAAATCAGCGATTTCTTAAAATCAGCTCACCCGCTCAGGATGACGACTTCTTTGGCTCACCCAAGGCTGCGTGAGTTTCACTCAGATTTAACGGTGGGGATTTGACAATGGCATTGCGGCTGACTATCGTTAGCAATCGGGAGGCTTGAGTGCTAACGGCGATCCGGGCCTGGATCGTGGCGCTTGAGTCGATTACCCCATCAGTTTGCGGCATCGGCTAGTTGGCCGGGTCGCGCACTACAACGCGAGCGGAGTTCCCGTTCGCCCAAAAAACGCAACAGCACTTCAGAAACAAGGAGATGTAAAGCAATGGCGAAGACATCGTTTACACCGCTGCACGACCGCATCCTGGTCCGTCGCATTGAAGAAGGCGAGAGCAAAGTTGGCGGGATCATCATCCCGGACTCGGCGAAAGAGAAGCCGCAGCAGGGCGAGGTGATCTCGGTTGGCAAGGGCAAGTCGAACGACGAGGGCAAGGTATTCCCTCTCGACGTGAAGGCTGGCGACACGATTCTTTTTGGCAAGTACTCGGGCACCGAGATCAAGCTGGATGCTGAAGAGTATCTGATCATGCGCGAAGAAGAAGTCCTCGGCATCATCAAGAAGTAGCGACTGCGCGTCGCGGCGATAGGCCGCTTCGCGGCAAAAGCACAAACCATTGAATTCATCACCAAAATTTGATCGGTTGAAAGACCGAGAAACAGGAGCAACACAATGGCAAAGCAGATTCTGCACGGAGAAGATTCGCGACAGGCGATTCTTCGCGGCGTCAACATTCTGGCTGACGCAGTGAAGGTGACGCTGGGACCGAAGGGTCGCAACGTTGTTATCGAGAAGAAGTTCGGTTCGCCGACGATCACCAAAGACGGTGTGACGGTGGCGAAGGAGATCGAGCTGTCGAATGCGCTGGAGAACATGGGCGCGCAGATGGTTCGCGAAGTTGCATCGAAGACCAGCGACGTGGCCGGTGACGGCACCACGACTGCTACGGTTCTCGCCCAGGCGATCTATCGCGAGGGCGTGAAGACTGTGGCCGCGGGTGCAAATCCGATGGCTCTGAAGCGCGGCATCGACAAGGCTGTTGAGGCCATCGTCGGCAAGCGCGATGAGAATGGTGTCGCCCAGGGCGGCGCGTTGAGCAAGTTCTCGAAGCCGGTTTCGGGCGACATGATTGCCCAGGTCGGAACGATTTCGGCTAACTCAGATTCGCAGATCGGCACCATCATTGCGGAAGCGATGAAGAAGGTCGGCAAGGACGGCGTGATCACGGTTGAAGAGTCGCGCACGATGGAGACGCAGCTGGATGTGGTCGAGGGTATGCAGTTCGACCGCGGCTATCTGTCGCCTTACTTCGTGACCGATGCCGAGCGCATGGAAGTTGCTCTCGAGAATCCTTACATCCTGATCTACGAGAAGAAGATCTCGTCGATGAAGGACCTGCTTCCCTTGCTCGAATCGATTGCACGGACGGCGAAGCCGCTCGTGATCATCGCTGAGGATGTGGACGGTGAGGCGCTGGCGACTCTCGTGGTGAACAAGCTGCGCGGGACGTTGAATGTGGCTGCGGTGAAGGCTCCTGGGTTCGGCGATCGTCGCAAGGCGATGCTGCAGGACATTGCGATTCTGACCGGCGGCAAGGCGATCACGGAAGACCTCGGCATCAAGCTCGAGGGCGTGAAGATCGAGGACCTCGGCACTGCGAAGCGCGTGACGATCGACAAGGACAACACGACGATCGTTGACGGCGGCGGCAAGGATGGCGATGTCGAAGGCCGCGTGAAGGAGATTCGCGCGCAGATCGACAAGACCACCTCCGACTATGACCGCGAGAAGCTGCAGGAGCGTCTGGCCAAGCTGGTTGGCGGCGTTGCCGTGATCAAGGTTGGCGCTGCGACCGAGACCGAGATGAAGGAAAAGAAGGCTCGTGTTGAGGATGCGATGCATGCGACGCGCGCTGCTGTCGAGGAAGGCATTGTTCCCGGCGGCGGTGTGGCTCTGGTGCGTTGCGCGGCTGCCGTGGAAGAAGTGATCAAGGGCCTTGAGGGCGATGAGAAGATCGGCGCATCGATCATCCGTCGCGCGCTTGAGGAGCCGTTGCGCATGATCGTCTCGAATGCGGGCGAAGAGGGCGCAGTGGTGATCGGCAAGATCCACGACTCGAAGGACACCAACTACGGCTACAACGCCGGAACGAATGTCTACGAGGACCTGGTGAAAGCTGGCGTTATCGATCCGACGAAGGTTACGCGGACTGCTCTGCAGAATGCGGCTTCGATCGCCGGGTTGATGCTGACGACGGAGGCTATGATCTCGGAGATTCCTGAGAAGAAGGAGCCTGCGGGCGGCGGACATCAGCATGGCGGCGGTATGGACGGCATGTACTAAACTGTCGTTCGCAAAAAAGGCAGGACCCCGGGGCGAGTGCTCCGGGGTTTTTGCTTTTCGGGGCGCGAGTGAACAGTGAGGCGGTTACAATCAGCAGCACCGAAGTTATTGCAGGGGTTTTATTGGATGAGACTTCCGCCAGGTCTGTTTTCGCCGCGTTGTGGTTGGTTTTTTGGGGGCATGGGTTGTTTGTTGCTGCTTTGCGCGGTGCCGGGGTGGGGGCAGGTGTCGAGTGCGCCGGCGGCGGCAGGTGGTACGCCGACGATTCGGACTACGGCCAGGCTGGTGGTGGTGGATGTGGTGGTGACGGATTCGCATGGGGATCCGGTGAAGGGGTTGAAGCAGAGCGATTTTCATTTGAGCGAGAAGAAGAGTCCGCAGACGATACGGAGTTTTGAGGAGCATACGGGGAGTTCGGCGGCGGGTGGGGCGATGGCGGCGCCGAAGCTGCAGCCGGGAGTGTTTACGAATGCGACGGTTGCGGCGCCGGACCCGACGGTGGATGTGCTGCTGCTGGATACGATCAACACGCCGATGGTAGATCAGTCGTTTGTGCGGGGGCAGTTGCTCGGGTATCTGCGAAGCGCGAAGCCGGGGTCTCGGATTGCGATCTTCGGGTTGAGGACGCGGCTGGTGATGCTGCAGGGATTTACTTCTGATACGGAGATGCTGCGGAGGGCGGTGGAACGGAGCGATCCGCTGGCGTCGCCTACGCTGGCGGAGAAGATTGGGGGCAAGGATGATGTGGTCGCCAGCCAGGTGGGTCCGATCGAGCAGCAGCTGTCGGTTTCGCCGCAGATGAGGCAGGCGCTGGCGGAGTTTGACGCGATCGAGAAGCACACCGATGAGAACTTGAGCGCGGGATATACGTTGCATGGATTAAATCAACTGGCGCGGTATCTGGCGGGGATTCCGGGGCGGAAGAATTTGATGTGGTTCTCGGCTTCGTTTCCGTTGACGATTCTGCCGCATGCCGCGACGGGGAGCGATCCTTTTGCGGGGTCGGCGGCGTGGCAGGCGGAGTATAGGGAGACGGTGGATCTGCTGACGAAGAGCCGGGTGGCGGTGTATCCGATCGATGCGCGGGGATTGCTGCCGTCAACGGTGCTGCAGGCTTCGAACGATGGAGGGGCGTATGCGGGACGGAGTTCGCGGCCGCAGATGAGAGCCGAACGAAGTTTCAGCGATGCCATGTTTACGTCGCAGAGCACGATGTTCGAGATGGCGAACGATACGGGAGGCAAGGCTTATGTGAATACGAACGGGCTGGCGCAGGCGGTGGAGAAGGTGGTGGATGCGGGCTCGAATTACTACACGCTGAGTTATACACCGACGGATGGGAATGCACATGGGGAGTATCGGAGCATCCGGGTGGATGTGGAGGGCGCGGGGTATACGCTGGCTTACCGGCGTGGCTATTATGCAGATACGAATGAGACTGCTCCGATGGTGGCGGATGTGGTGAAGTCGGCGGAGTTGTCGAGCGCTCCGGCGGCTACGCAGATTCCGTTTTATGTGCGAGTGCTGCCGGTGACGGCGGAGGATGCGGCGAGGCGGGAGCTGGGCAAGGATGGCGGGACGGCTTATCAGGTGGAGTACTCGATTGATCCTCGGGGGCTGTCGATTGCGAGTGCGGCGGATGGGACGCATCGAGGGCATGTGGAGTTTATTGCGCTGGTGTATGACAGCGATGGGAAGACGGTTGAATCGGATGTGAAGCCGGTCCGGGTGACTTGGAGCGCTTCGCAGTTCGAGGCGGCGTTGCAGCATGGGGTGCGGTACCAGCAGGAGATTCTTGTGCCGGATAAGGGTGCGTACAGTTTGCGGGTGCTGGTGCATGATCTGCCTGGAAACAAGATTGGAGCGATCGATGTGCCTGCGGTTGATCTGAAGATTCAGCCTGGCGGCGTGAAGGCGGAGATGGCGCCAGGGGCGTCGAGTCCTCAGCCGCGTGACAGGTGAGAATGCCGGCCAAATTTCTGACTGGTTCTATCTGCGGCCTATCGACGTCCATGGTTTGCGCGTTTTGGCCAGACGCCGCTACATTGTAGATATGGTGCGGAAGACCACATGGCTGGTGTTGCTTCTGGTGGTAGCGAGCGTTCAAGTGCTCGCCGCAGCCTGCGCGACGCGATGCGATGCCATGTCGGTTCCTGCACAGACCGCTTCCACGGACAACTCCATGCATGGGATGGAGCACTGTGGCGGGATGATGGCCGTCGATTCCAAGAGTGGTTCGTATCTGGACAGGATTCAGGCGCTCCCGGGCTGTTCCCACGCAATCTGCAATGAGGACCTCTCGGTCGCGAAAGACCACCGCACGATCGATCCAACGGATGGAGCTTTGCATATCGTGGTCGATGCGAGCGCGAGTGTCACTGCTATTGCGCTGCCTGTGTCGATCTACAAGAACTTGCGACCTCCGGGAAGACAAAGAGCCGCTGCTCCTGCCAATCTTGTTCCTTTCCTTTCCAATCTGCGCGTCTAAATGACACCTTTCCTTTGCTTGTTAAGCGGGCAGGCGGGGCTGTCTCTCCTTGTTTCATGGAGGCTTGCCTTCTTTCCCTTCTCCCTTGATTGCATCGAGAGGAATCCATGAACAACCGCAGGAGTTTTCTTCAACGCGACGCGATGACGATCCATTTTCCTGACCCAGGAGACGGAGAGGGACGATCGTTATGAGACGCGGATTCGGTCTTAGTCTGCTTCTTATCGTTGCGGTTTTAGCGGGGATCGGGGCGATCGTAATCCGCGATGTTCTGCTGCGCGGATTCAGCGCCCGAACACCGCCGGCGAAGGTTGAGGTTGCTCTTGCGGCGACGGTTCGCAGGCATGCGATTCCCGCGCGCTATCAGCACATGCAAAACCCGGTGGTTTCTTCTCCGGAGGTGCTTCACGCGGCAGAGGCACACTGGGCCGATCATTGCGCAACCTGCCACGCCAACAATGGCAGTGGCGAGACGATGTTCGGGCGAACGATGTATCCGCGTCCACCCGATATGCGTCTTGGGCAAACGCAGTCCCAGTCTGACGGGGAGCTTTACTACACCATCCAGAACGGCGTTCCTCTGAGCGGCATGCCGGCCTTCGGCGATCCGGGCGATAGCGATATGGACACCTGGAGGCTGGTGACATTCATCAGGCATCTGCCGCAACTTACTTCCGCGGAGGAACTGGAGATGGAAGACCTGAACCCGAAGTCTCCCGATGAGATGCAGGAGGACCAGGAGGAACAGAACTTCCTGAACGGCACTCCCGCACAACCGAAACGAAACACAACTGGGAAGGAACCCATCCGATGAAACGTAAGCTCGCTACTCTTCTCTTCTTCGTGCTGATCTCTGCAGCAGCCTGGGCACATAACGGCATGGACCATGTCATCGGCACCGTGTCCAAGCTGACGGAGACGACAATCACGGTTGTCCAGGAGAAGGACCATGAGGCGGTCGAGGTTGTGACTGTGCAGGATACGACCTATGAGAAAGACAAGAAGCCCGCACATCGAGGCGACCTTAAAGTTGGCGACCGGGTTGTCATTCACGCGATGAAGATGAGCGGGCACCTGCAGGCGCATGAGGTGCAATTTGCGGATGCATCGGCTGCGGTGGCCCAACATCCGTAGCCTTGTTTCTTGCTTTTCGATCGGGTCCGGTCATCTGCTGGAAGCCGGAGTAGCCGTTGCGCCTGGCGGTTGTAGAGGCGCACGGCTTTGAACGCGTGAGTGTCGATAGAGCTATAGTTGGAGTCTCTTTTGATCCAGGGATGGGCACGGTTTAAGATGGCTTTTAGGTCCGGAGGTGTTGAATGAGAGTTACTCGGCGGGAGTTTGGGCGGTTGGGCGCTATGGGGTTGGCGGCGCGGATGATGCCTTCGGTGGGGATGGCGGCGCAGGGTGGCGGGCGGAAGGTCGGGTATGCGGTGATTGGGCTGGGGACGATTGCGGACCATTTTATGCGCGGGGTGCAGAGTAGTCCGAACTCGCAGATTACCGGGCTGGTGAGCGGGCATCGGGACAAGGCGGAGCGGATTGCGGCGCAGTATGGAGTGCCGAAGGAGTCGATCTACAGCTATGAGGATATGGATCGATTTAAGGACAACAAGGCGATCGATGCGGTGTATGTTGCGCTGCCGAACAGCATGCATGCGGAGTACACGATCCGGTCGGCAAAGGCGGGCAAGCATGTTTTGTGCGAGAAGCCGATGTCGACGACGGTGAAAGAAGCTGAGGATATGATTGCGGCTTGCAAGGCTGCGAATGTGAAGCTGATGATCGCTTACCGGTTGCATTATGAGCCGCTGAATCTGAAGGCGGTGAAGCTGATTCGGGATGGGGCGCTGGGGAAGGTACAGGTGATCAATGGGGCGTTCGGATTTAATGCGAGGGCGGGAGCGTGGAGGCTGGACAAGGCGCTGGCAGGCGGGGGGTCGTTGTTCGATGTGGGGATTTATGTGCTGAATGCGAGCCGGTATCTGACGGGGGAGGAGCCGAGCGGGTTTACGGCGGTGGCTTCGACGATCGATCAGGATGGACGGTTCGCTACGGTGGAGGAGAATGTGTCGTGGACGACGAAGTTTCCTTCGGGAGTGGTGGCTACGGGAAGCAGTACGTATGGAGCGCAGATGCCGGGGTACTTCAAGGTGTTTGCAGAGAAGGGGTGGCTGGAGATGGCTCCGGCATTCAGCTATGACGGGCTGCGGCTGCGGGCGCAGGCTCCGGGGTTGAATGTGGATGAGGCGAATCCGGAGAAGGACCCGACGCAGTTTACGCGGGAGACGAATCATTTTTCGGAGTGCGTGGTGGAGGGGAAGACGCCGAAGAGCTCGGGTGAGGAGGGCTTGCGGGATATGCGGTATATTTTTAAGATTTATGGAGCGGCTGGGGTGAAGCTGTAGGGTTGGATGTCCGCTTTCGCATGATGCCCACTCATGCGATGAGACCGCATGAATGGGCACCCCGTTGTGGTCGGGTTGTTACTGCGCGAGGACTATGGTTCCGGGGCGGATCTGGTCGGGGCCGCGGAGTTTGGCTTTGGGGGCGGTGGTGGAGAGTTTGAGGCTGACCAGCTTTTTGGTGCCATCGACGGGGAAGGTGGCGACGTAGGTTGCGGCGACGGCGGCCTTGAACTGGTCGAGGAAGGGTGCGAGGGAGACGGGGTTTCCGCTGCCCTGGTAGAAGGAGATGCCGCCTGTTCCTTGAGCCAGCTGGGCGAGATAGCTTTGGCCGCTGAAGGAGCCGCGACCGCCGCGGAACCCGGCGTCGGAGAAGTAGATGGAGTAGACGGGGACTCCGGCGCGCTGGGCGTCGGTAACGGCGGAAGCGACGTAGGGGCTGTCCTGGTTGGTGATGCTGGTGCTGCCGTTGTAGGGATCAACGCCGTTGGTGATCATGAGGACGATGCGGGCCTTGTGGGTGAATTGCTGCTGGGGCGCAGTCTGGCCTTCTGCGGGCGTAGGCCAGTTTTTGACAAAATCAGAGAGGCTGAAGTAGGGACTGGCGCTGGCTCCGGGGATGCCGAAGGGGATGCGGAGGCCTTGCGCGGCGGCGTCGTGGTTGGCAGTGAAACCGTCGAGGTCGCCAGCGGGGACGACACGGCCGTTCTGCATGTAGCCGACGAAGACTTCAGTGCCCTGGGGAAGGCTGGTGACGAAGGCGCGGAGGTTGTTGAGCTCACGACCGACGCTGGTGCGGAGGCCGTCGTCGATGAGGAGAGCGATCTGGGCCTGATTGGCGGGGATGGGAGCGAGGCTGGCGACGGGGACGTTGCGGTTGTCGACCTTGATGGTGACATTGGCGGGAGTGAGGGTGACAGGGGTTTTGGAGCTGTAGGCGATGAGGGCCTGAGTGGGAGTGCCTGTTTCCTGGGCTTTGGCAGAGTTTGGGGCGAGAGTAATTGCGAAAAGTGCGAGCGCTAGGAGGTGTTTCGTCATGGTGGTTTCCTTCTTCCTGGGGATTAGACGCTTTTGGGGGTTCGGAAGAGGCTGTAAGTTGTGGGGTTTGTTGGGTGATGGGCTTTAGACACGGGTTTGGGGGATTTTGATGCGGTTGTGGTGGTCGCCGTGGTAGAGAAGCGGGTTTCTCCACTCCGCTGCGCTTCGGTCGAAATGACAGCAGTTAGTGGGAGTTACAACGACGGCAACAGCAAGGACAACAGCAGGGTCCTCCGCCTTCGGCGAAGGATGACAACTAAAAGACAATTGCGACAACAAAGACAACAAAATGATTACAACAGCAACATCAAAAGCAAAGACAACGGCAAATGCAAAATGCGGGGATTCTTCGCTGCGCTCAGAATGACGGCTCTTTTTTGCGGTGTTTTTTTGCGGTGTTTTTTGCTTTGTGGCGACCACTCTTTTGGTGGTGGCGTGTCAGTCGCCGAAGAGGCGAATTTTTAAGCCGGCTCGGATGGTGAAGGGGAGGCCAGGGTAGCCTATTGGGCCTATGTGTTGGTCGTTTAAGAGATTGTCGAGCTGGGTGAAGACTTTTACGCGGCTGGTGGCTTTGTAGATGAGGTTGAGATCGAGTTTTGCGGAGGCGAAGTCGAGGTTGCGGTTGGGGAGGAGGAGTGTGTTGGTGTGGTTGAGGTCGTTGTTGAGCTGGAAGGTGGAGTCGTCGCTGCGGGTGGCCAGGGCGCCTTTGATGGCGGCGGAGAATTTGGTGGCGGTGTACTCGACGGAGAAGAAGCCGAATTGGGGTGGGAGGCGGAAGGGGCGTTGGCCGATGAGGGGCGAGAGTGCTCCGATGGGGATGGTGGGGAGGTTGGGATTGGTGACGGGCCTGACGTTGTCGGAGGAGAAGGATTGCTGGACGGAGGAGTCGAGGTAGGTGTAGCCGCCGCGGAGGAAGAGGCGAGAGAGGGCCTGGTATTGGAGCTCGGCTTCGAGGCCCTGGGCGGCGTAGGCCAAGGAGTTGATCGAGGCAGCGGGGATTTGATTGGCGATGGTGGAGGGGATGTCGAAGTAGTGCTCGAGGCCGTTGGGAGCGATGAATTCCAGTTGATGGTTGAACTCGTTGTGGAAGTAGGCGGCTTTGAGGATGAGTTTCTGGTTGAGGATGTTCTGGTCGATGCCGATGTCGTAGGTGCGGGAGCGCTGCGCGGTGATTGGCGTGGTGGTGTAGGTGTTGCCTGCGAATTGCTGCAGGAGAGTATAGAGGCTGGTTAGCTGGTCGAGGGTGGAGGGCTCCTGCAGGCCGGTGGCTGCGTTGGCTCGGATGAGGGTGCCGCGGAATGGGCTGGCGCCGGGGCGGATGACGTCCCAGGTCAGGCCGATGCGTGGGTTGCCGTGGGTGCCGATGAGCTCGTTTTTGTTGATGGAGCCGCCAAGGGAGTAGGTGACACGGTGGAGGATGTCGCCCTGAAGCTGGAGGGTGTAGAGGTAGTTGGTGCGCTTGATGATGGCGCCACTTGGATAGGCGGAGCTGAGGAGACGGCCGCGCTCGTTGTCGTAGTGAAAGCTGAAGAGAGCGGCGATGTGGAGAGGAAACTGGTAGCTGGATTGGTAGTAGAGCTGGTCGTGGTTGGAGACGGTGTCGTAGGTGGGGAGGATGAAGGCGGCCTGTCCTGTGGCGGTGTAGCCGTTGGCTCCGCGGAGGGTGATGGGGTTGCCGTAGTAGGTTGTGATCTGTGTGATGGGATCAGTGACGGGTTGGCCGGTGGGAGTGAACTGCTGGAGCTGTTCGCGATTGCGGGCGATGTCGTAGCGGGCGAGGTTATGCCAGTTCCCTGCCCAGATGTTTTCTACGGTGAGACTGGAGTAGAGGTTCTGGTTGGATTGTTTGGCGTTGGCGGAGAGACCGTAGATGTCGTGTGCGCCGGGAAGACCAGTTGCGGTTGTGGTGTTGCGGAGAGTGAAACGGGCGGTGGTGTTGGTGAGGATGGCATAGCCGACGTTGGCGGCTTCGGTGGTGGAGTGGAAGCGGTCAAGCGGGAGAGCGTTGGAGGTATCGAGGCGGCTGAAGGCGGCGAGGTAATCGATGGGATTGAATGCGCCGGAGAGGATGACTTCGTTGCGGTAGGTGGTGAAGTTGCCGCCGTCGCCGGTGTAGTTGACGGTGGGGTTGAGGGTGGTGGTGCTGCGGGCTGAGGCGAGGGAGAGGATGGAGGCTTCGGCTCCGGTGCCGAGGAGAGCGGAGTTGGCTCCGCGGTAGAGCTCGGGACCCTGGAGGGCAGTGGTGCTGGTATGGCTTAGATCGAAGCTGCCGCCTATCTCTTCGGAGGGAGTGTGGTCGGTGAGAATTTCGTTTGTGGTGGGTGCTCCTCCGCGGACGTAGAGGGCTATGGGGCCTCCTGTCTGGCCGGTCTGGATGGTGTTGACGCCGGGGATCTGGCGGAGTGGATTGAGGAGGTTGACTTCGGTGGTGAGGGCGGATTGGGGGACGATGGCGACAGCGGCGGGAACCTGCTGGAGCGGTGTGGGGATTGCGCTGGAGGTTGTTGCCAGTTGTGGGTTGATGGTGGTGGGCTGCATAACGATGTTGCGAGTGACGACGGCGGTGGCGGAGGCGTAGAAGTCCTGGCCGATGCTGGGTGTGTAGGGGGCGGCGGTGGCGAGGAGGACTAAACGGCCAGAGGAGGCGCTGCGAATCTCGTAGGTGCCGTCGGGTTGGGTGATGGCGTAGGCGATGGCCTTCTTGCCCTGGACGAGCTGGACTTTGGCGTTGCCCAGCGGGACTCCGTAGGGAGTGGTGACGGTACCTCGGATGATGGCGGCTTTTGCGGGGATGATTAAGAGGATTGCGGCGAGAAGGATTTGGAGGAGTGTCGCCGCTTTGCGGTGGTGCGGGTGGGGCATGAGTTTGATTGTAAGGGTGGGTTACTGTGGATCGAAGAATCAGACCGGCGCTAAAGCCACAAATACGAGCGTGACTTTTTCGCAGGGCTAAAGCCCTACGCTAATCCCAAAGTGCAACAACAAGGCAACGATGAGAGCAAACGCAACGACAAAATGCAGGTTCTTCGGCTCGCTGAGGATGATACTTCGCTGTTGGCGGTTCAGGGGATGAGGAGGAGTTTGCCGGTGGTTTTGCGGGCTTCGAGATCGCGGTGGGCCTGAGCGGCTTCGGCGAGGGGGTAGATGTGTTCGGCGCGGAGTTTGAGGGTGCCGTTGGCTATGGCGTCGAAGATGTCTTTGGTGCGGGCGCGGAGGTCGGCGGTGGTTGCGACGTAGTCCTTCATGGTAGGACGGGTGACGTAGAGGGAGCCCATGGTGGAGAGGCGGATGAGATCGAAAGGTGGAACGGCGCCGCTGGATCCCCCGAAGAGAACCATCATGCCGCGGGGGCGGAGGCATTGGAGGGACTGCTCGAAGGTAGTTTTGCCTACGGAGTCGTAGACGACGGGGAGGCCGCGACCGTTGGTAAGTTCCTTGACGCGGGCGGCGAAGTCTTCTTTGGTGTAGAGGATGATGTCGTCGGCTCCGGCTTCGCGGGCGAGGGCAGCTTTTTCTTCGGTGGAGACGGTGGTGATGACGCGGGCTCCGAGGGACTTCGCAATCTGGATGAAGAGGAGGCCGGTGCCGCCTGCTCCGGCGTGGATGAGGATTTCATCGCCGGGCTGGATGGCGTAGGTGGAGTGGGTGAGGTAGTGGGCGGTGATGCCCTGAATGAGGGCTGCGGCTGCGTCGTTGAAGGAGACGCCTTCGGGGATGGGAACGAGGCGGGAGGCTGGGGCTACGGCGTATTGGGCGTAGGTGCCGGGGATGAGGCACCAGGCTACGCGGTCGCCGGGTTTGACCTCGGTGACACCGGGGGCGACGGATTCTACGATGCCGGAGGCTTCCTGGCCCAGGGTGTAGGGAAGTTTTGCGGGGTAGCGGCCTTCGCGGAAGTAGGTGTCGATGAAGTTGACCCCGGAGGCCTCGATGCGGATGAGGGCTTCGCCGGGGGCTGGGATGGGTGTGGGGAGATCGCGGAGGGTGAGGGCGTCGGCGTTGCCGGTGGTGAGGATTTGGATAGCTTGCATAGCTTTGTCAGGGTACAACAGCTTGTGGACTGAGTTTTGTGCAAAGCCGTTCGACTGTAAAAGTGGATTCCTGCCCCTTCGGTTTCTCTCAGGGTGCGGAATGACAAGATAAATGAATAAGCAACAGCGCCAAGGTCAACTGGCAAAGTAAAGATTGTGAAGCTTCGTGTGTGGTTGGTTCGTCTAAAATTGAGATATCAGATGCCGATCATGATCTGATTACACAAGAGACACAGAGGAACTTATGCCCAGCCGTCAGGATTTGCCGATCGCGATTTATTATGAGCAGCCGAACTGGTTCAAGCCGTTGTTTGCGGAGCTGGACCGGCGCGGGGCGAACTATGTGAAGCTGAATGCGGTGGAGCATAGCTATGGGCCGGGCGATAAGCCTGAGGAGAAGTATGCTCTGGTGCTGAACAAGATGAGCCCTTCGGCGTGGAATCGCGGGCACGGCGATCAGATTTTTTACACGATGGGATTTCTGGAGCACCTGGAGCACCGCGGGGTTCGTGTCGTGAATGGTGTGAGGGCTTTTCGCAGTGAGCTTTCGAAGGCTACGCAGTTGTCGATGCTGGAGGGGCTGGGGCTGGGGTATCCGAAGGCTCGGGTGATTCATCGGGCTTCGCAGGCCAGTGAGGCAGCGGAGGGGCTGCGCTTCCCTGTTGTGGTGAAGCCGAATATTGGCGGGAGCGGCTCGGGCGTGGTGAAGTTTTCGACTAAGGAGCACCTGGCGGAGGCTTCGGCGGCGGAGGGTGGGATTACGCTGGGGATGGATTCGACGGGGCTGGTGCAGGAGTTTGTTCCGGCACGCGGGTCGTATATTGTTCGGGTGGAAGTGCTGGATGGTAAGTATTTGTATGCGATTAAGATACATATTACGGGCGAGACGTTTGACCTTTGCCCGGCGGATATCTGCAAGACGCCTACGGGGCAGGAGCTGACGCGGGCGGCTTGCCCGGTGGATGCTCCGAAGACCGGGTTGACGGTGGAAGCGTTCGATACTCCGGCGGATGTGATTGAAGAGGTGGAGCGGCTGATGGCTGCGGCGGGGATCGAGCTGGGCGGCGTGGAGTTTATGGTCGATGACCGCGACGGCGTGAGGATGTATTACGACATCAATGCGCTGTCGAACTTTGTGGCGGATGGGCCGAAGGTGGTTGGGTTCGATCCATTTGTCCGGTTGGCAGATTGGCTTGAGGCTGAGGCAAGGATTGTGAACGATAAGCGCGCTGGGGTGCAGGAGTTGGCGGGGGTGGGGCGGTAGATGCGATACGGATTCTGGTTGCCGGTGTTCGGCGGATGGTTGCGCAATGTGGATGACGAGGGGATGGCAGCAAGTTGGGAGTATGTTCGCGAGCTGACGCAGCGGGCAGAGAAGATTGGGTACGACCTGACGCTGATCGCTGAGCTGAATCTGAATGACATCAAGGGTGTGGAAGCTCCATCGCTGGATGCGTGGTCGACGGCGGCGGCGCTGGCTGCGGTGACGGAGCGGCTGGAGTTGATGGTGGCGGTGCGGCCTACGTTTCATAATCCGGCTCTATTGGCAAAGCAGGCTGCAAACATCGATGTGATGTCGGGTGGTCGGTTGACGCTGAATGTGGTTTCGAGCTGGTGGAAGGATGAGGCTACGAAGTATGGGGTGCACTTCGATGAGCATGATGACCGGTATGCGCGGACTTCGGAGTGGCTGGATGTTGTGGATGGATGCTGGAAGCAGCAGGGGTTTTCTTATAAAGGCCACTACTACGATGTGCGGGAGAATGTGCTTTCACCTAAGCCGGTGAGCAAGCCACGGCCTGTGCTGTATGCAGGAGGCGAGTCGGAGACGGCGAAGAATCTGATTGCGTCGAAGTGCGATGCTTACCTGATGCATGGGGACGCTCCGGAGGCTGTGGGGGCGAAGATTGCCGATATGCGGGAGCGGCGGGAGAAGCTGGGTTTGGCGCCGATGACGTTTGGCGTGGCGGGGTATGCGATTGTGCGGGACTCGGATACGGAGGCGCAGCGCGAGGTGGAGCGGATTACGGATGTGAAGCAGTCGGCTCGCGGGTATGCGAACTATGAGCAGTGGGTGACGGGGTCGAAGCTACAGACGGAGATTTCGCTGAAGGATTATTCGGTTTCGAATCGCGGGCTGCGGAGTGGATTTGTGGGGACCCCGGAGCAGGTGGCCGAGCGGCTGGAGGAGTTTGCCGCGGTGGGGGTGGATCTGGTGCTGCTGCAGTCTAGTCCGCAGGCTGAGGAGATGGAGCGGTTTGGGGAGCAGGTGATTCGGAGTGGGGCTGCGGTTTAGGCTTCACTTTTGGCTCTGAATGTCCTTCAGCAAGCAGGAAGACATACCCCAGGGGCTAAAGCCCCTTTCTCCTAGTGGGATCAAGAGCCCCAAGGCTAAAGCCTTAGGTTACCTAGAAGCGCGAAGGCAGTATCTCGGTGATTAAGTTGCGGGGTTTGCTTGTGGAGCGCAGTGATCTTGCGAGGAGTTATGCTTTGCCATGCTGATTCGTGCGATTTTGTTTGCACTTCTGTTCACCGGTGGAGCTTTTGCGCAGGATAACCCGGATTGGACTACTCCGCATGCCCCGTTTCGGATTGTGGGGAATGTTTATTACGTGGGGAGCAAGGATCTGGCTTCGTATTTAATTACGACGCCGCAGGGGTTGATCCTTATCAACAGTAATTTGACGACGAGCGTTCCGCAGATTGAGAAGAGCGTCGAGGAGCTTGGATTTCACTTTAAGGATGTGAAGATTCTGCTGATCAGCCACGCGCATTGGGATCATGCGGCGGGGAGCGCGGCTGTGTTGAAGGCGACTGGCGCGAAGTACATGGTGATGGATGCGGATGTTCCCGTAGTGGAGTCGGGTGGGAAGACTGATTTTCAGTATGGGAGCGAGGCGGGCAGTCATTTTCCGCCAGCGAAGGTGAACCGCGTGCTGCATGATGGTGATGAGGTGAGGCTGGGTGGGACGGTTCTGGTTGCGCATAAGACTGCCGGGCATACGAAGGGGTGTACGACCTGGACGATGAAAGTGGCGGATGGCGGGAAGACGTATGACGTGGTGATCGTGGGGAGTCCGAATGTAAATACAGGGTACAAGCTGGTGAAGAATACGGCTTATCCGGCGATTGCGCAGGACTATGAAGCGACGTTTCGGACGCTGAAGGCGCTGCCTTGCGATGTGTTTCTGGGGGCGCATGGAGGCTACTTCGGGATGGAGGCAAAGTATGCGCGGTTGAAGGCGGGCGGGGCTAACCCGTTTGTCGATCCGGAGGGGTACAAGAGCTATGTTGCAGAGCGGGAACAGGCTTTTCGCAAGGAGCTAGCGCGCCAATCGGGGGATTGATTTATCGGGTGCCGGGTGGTTTAGTGGCATGTTGTTCGCCTGAGAGAAGATGTTAGTCTTATCAAAATTTTCGGCGGGCTGCCGGAACTACTCTTCCGCGATAGATGAGGATGCGTATTGAAGAGCGGCTATTTCCAAAGAGAGCGAAGAGCGTTGAGTAGCGGGCTCTTTGTGATGGGTCTGTTGGTTTCGGGCGCCGGATGCCATGGGCGTAGGGACAGGGCGAAGGAGGCGGCTCCGACGCAAACAGAGCTGGCAGACAGGGGACGCGCGGAGATTGTGGAGGGGTGTGGGAAGCAGTCCTACGACCTGATGAGCAAGGGATTGATTGTGAGCGAGACGGGTCTGCATGAGGATGTGTTTGTGCTGCGGGACCGCATGACTTTGGGGGGAATTGGCTATTCGCTGGATGAGGCGCTGCGGCTGGAGTCGCAGTTGAATGCCGAGGCGAAAGGCGGGGCGCACCCGGCGGAGCAATCGGAGTGCATTGCGAAGTTTGCGGCGCATCTGGAGACGTTAAGCAGCCCGCTGGTGGAGGGGGATCAGAGGCTGAAGGAGCTGGATGCTTCGGCGTTTGTCGACTCGGCGAAGGAGGCCGAGAAGCAGGCGGAGAAGAAGCTGCGAGGGCCGGAGAAACCTCAGGATGAGGGAGTCGAGCCCCCTGAAAAGATTGACTACTGAAGCAGGCTTTCTTCGGAGCGGAGGCGGAGAATTCTGTCGACTGCGTAGGGTGCGCGGTGCGAGGCAGTGTAGAAGTGGCGGACCTGAAGCTCGCCAAGCAGACCAATGCCTATCATCTGGATGCCGGCCAGGATGAGAACCCCGGCGATGACGAAGATGGGGCCATGAAGGCTCATGATGTGCTGGGCGGTGAGGAGCTTAAGTGCCAGGAGCCAGATGGATAAACCGATGCCGGTGGCCATGCTGAGCGCGCCGAATGTCCCGAAGAAGTGTAGCGGGCGGGTCATATAGCGGAGCAGGAAACGGATGGTGAGCAGGTCGAAGAAGACGCGGACCGTGCGGGAGATGCCGTAGTGGGACTTCCCTGCTACGCGGGCCGGGTTGGAGATGGGGACTTCGCAGATGCTGGCGCCGAACCATGAGGCCAGGGCGGGGATGAAGCGATGCATCTCACCATAGAGTGGGATGTTCTGGATAACTTCGCGGCGATAGGCTTTGAAGGTGGTGCCGAAGTCGTGGATGTCGACCCCGCTGAGGATGGCCATGAGCCAGTTGGCGGCGCGGGAGGGAATGCGACGGAGGAGAAAGTTGTCGGCCCGCTGGGCTCGCCAGCCGCTGACGACGTCGTAGCCTTCTTCAAGTTTGGCGAGGAAGGTAGGGATTTCGCTGGGCGAATGCTGCAGGTCGCCGTCCATGGCGAGGATGAAGTCTCCCTGGGAGTGGTCGAATCCGGCGGCGAGAGCGGAGGTCTGGCCGAAGTTGCGGCGAAGCTTGATGACGAGGACGCGAGAGTCTACTGCGGCGATCTCTTCGAGGAGACGGTAGGTGCGGTCGCGGGAGCCATCGTCGACGAAGACAAGTTCGAAGGAGTCACCGACCTGCTCCATGACGGCCTTGAGGCGATCGTAGAGGGTGGTGACGTTCTCCTCTTCATTATGAAAAGGAACGACGATGGAATACTTGGGCACTGTTCGATGATACTCCTGGAGCGTTAAAAGTTGGACGCAAACGACGACGGCGAAGATTCACTGTGGAGAAAAGATGGCGGAGATTTATGGGTGGGACGCAGGCGAGGCGAGTGGCGAGATAGTAACGGCCAGAGGCTGCTTTTTGTCGCTGCATGAGGCAGTTGGGGAGATGATAAATGAACAGCGAGAATGGTAACGTTCTTGTTTCTGATGAAGTTCCGGGGGCGAGCGCAGGGCACGCCCCGGCAATTCGATGGGCGGAAGGAAAGATGGATCGACGCGTGCTTTATGTGGTGCTGCTGCTGGTGGTGTTGCTGTTTCTCTACCTCGGCTATAACTCGTACGATGCGAAACGCTCGGGGGCGAGCGGAGACGTGTATTCGGCCGGCGGCAAGCTGAAGACGGAGCCTGCGGCGGTGTCCGCGCCGGAACAGACGGTGGCGACTTCGCCTGTAGCCGGTTCGGGGGCGGCCACGGCAGTGTCTCCGGAGACGGCGCAGGTCGGGGCGGCAGACACTGATACGTTCGGCGCGAATCCGCCTAATGGGATGAAGTTTTCCGGGTCAGGCAGGTATCAGCTTTATCGTCAGGGGAACATTACCTGGCGGCTGGATACGCAGTCGGGAAAGACCTGCATTATTTTCGCTACGGATGAGGAGTGGAAGAAGGCGAAGGTCTATCGCAATGGGTGTGGGAAGCGATAGGGTTTCGCCGGTTAGAAGCGCAGGGTGAGGACGTAGTTCATCAGAACAGGCTTGCCGAAGAAATAGCCCGGGGTGAACTCTGCCTGCTGAACGGCTGCGGTGGCAGCGGCGACGAGGACGGCATCGCCTAGCTCTGCGCGGATGTCACCGGCTTTGCCGGTCTCGAGTACATCGACGATGAGACGGACCTGGCCATGACTTCCATGGCAGGGCTTCCCTGCTCCGCAGTCAGGGGTGGGAAGGCTGATGAGGCGTGGCGGGAGGATGGGTGGGCGTTGAGCACGCAGAGGAGACAGCGGCGCTATGAGGGATAGCACGAGGGCTGCCTGTAACTTGCGCATGGTCCAATGTTCTCATGAGTTGGCTGAATTCATGTGATGAATTTTCGTACCCGCAGCGGAAGTGGCCGTGGACTGCGAGTTCGCAGGATCTCGGGCCGTAGCTTTCTAACCCAGCTTAACGATTTCCGCCTTGATGCTTGCAGCGATCTCACGATACTTGCGTTGTAAATCTCGCAGCTTCAGGAGCTCCCCTGAGGTTTCGGGGGGGTTGCAGGATATGTAACTGCTCATCGTTTCGATGTCACCTTCGACATCCTTAAGCTGCTGTGCGAGAAAGATCCGCAGAGATTCCCTGGTGTCTACGCTCATACCCTATAGACCTTCGATGTGGGAATCACGGGTGGTTTGCCTGCTTCTCCCAAGACCAGCAAACCCCTATCGCTAGGGGGTTCATGCTTTTTCAACGAGTTGGAGCGGATTTTGGTGGGCAGTGAGGGACTCGAACCCCCGACATCCTGCTTGTAAGGCAGGCGCTCTAACCAACTGAGCTAACCGCCCGCTCTGAATCTCTCGGGTGCTTCATCAGTTTATGGGAGTGGGTGCGGGGATGCAATGGAGGAAGGCGAGATTGCTGAGGATTTGATTGCAGGTGGATGAGTGCGTAAAATAATGAATACCCCTGGGGGGTATCTGCGTCTAAGACCTCAGGAGGAATACATGGCGCGAGAGAGTCTTAAGCTGGCGATTGAGGGCATGCATTGCGGGGGATGTGTGCGGAGGGTTACTGCGGCGCTTGCGGGCATCGGAGGAGTTGAAGTGGGTCCGGTGGCGGTGGGTTCTGCGGAGATGGCCTTCGATCCCGGACGGGTGAGTGCGAAGGAGATTGCGAGTGCGGTCGATCGCATTGGGTTCACGGCACGCATTGAGGGGGAGTGAAGGATGGCTGAAACTATCAAGACAGAAGACGTGGTTTCGGGTAGTGAGCAGGTCGCCGCTTTGGCGGAGAGCGTCACGATTCCGGTGACGGGAATGACCTGTGCGGCGTGCCAGTCTTTTGTGGAGCGGACGTTGTCCGGGCAGGCTGGAGTGCAGGACGCGAATGTCAGCCTGATGCTGAATAACGCTGTGGTGAGGTTCGATCCGGAGATGACTTCGGTGCCTGCGCTGGTGGACGCGATTCGAGGCACGGGTTATGGCGCGGAGATGCCTGCGGTTCATGAGTCGGCGTTGGCGGAGCAGGCTGAGCTGGATGCAGAGCAGACCCGGGAGTACAAACTGCTGCGACTGAAAGCTGGGGTAAGCGTAGCGGCTGGGGTGGTGGCGATGGTGCTCTCGATGCCGCTGATGAGTGAACAGGGTGCGGGGATGGAGCGGATGAAGGATCCGCTGATGAACTGGTCTGCGCGGGTGCTGGATCCGGTGCTGCGCATGGAGCTTCCGTGGATGTACCGGTTGAGCGGGGATGCGATTCGGTGGTTTCTGTTTGCGCTGGCGGGGTTTGTTATGAGCTGGGCCGGGCGGCGATTTTATGTGAAGGCGTGGTCGGCGCTGAGGCATAAGACCGCGGACATGAATACGCTGGTGGCTCTGGGGACTGGCGCTGCCTTTCTTTATTCGGCTGCTATTACGGTGGCTCCTGGGTTTTTTGTGGCGCATGGGATTGCTCCGGATGTTTATTTCGAAGCGGCGATTCTGATTGTGGGACTGGTGTTGACCGGCAATGCGCTGGAGAGCCGGGCGAAGGCGCGGACGGCGAGTGCGTTGCGGAAGCTGGTGCAACTGCAGCCGCGGACGGCGACCGTTGTGCTGGATAGTGTGGAACGTGAGTTGGCGATTGAGGAGATTCGTGCAGGAGATGTGGTGCGGGTGCGGCCGGGAGAGCGGGTTCCGACCGACGGCAAAGTGATTTCGGGCAGGAGCAGCGTGGATGAGTCGATGATTACGGGCGAGCCGCTGCCGGTGGAGAAGACGGCGGAGGACAGAGTTACGGGTGGGACGCTCAATCAGCGAGGATCGTTTGAGTATCGTGTGAGTGGGCTTGGAGCGGAGAGTACTCTGGCACAGATTGTGAAGTTGCTGCGGCAGGCGCAGGGGTCGCGAGCGCCGATTCAGCGAGTGACGGATCGGGTGAGTGCGATCTTTGTGCCGGTGGTGCTGGGGATTGCTGTGGTGACGTTTGCGGGTTGGAGATTTTTTGCTCCGGGTGCGGGGGTGATGCAGGCCTTTGCGGCGGCGGTGACGGTGTTGGTGATTGCGTGTCCGTGTGCAATGGGTTTGGCAGTGCCTACGGCAGTGATGGTAGCAACGGGGCGAGGCGCGAGCTACGGGATTTTGATTAAGGGTGGTGAGGCGCTGCAACAGATGGAGCGAGTGGATACGGTAGTGCTGGATAAGACGGGCACGATAACCGAAGGGCGCCCGCAGGTGACGGAGGTTGTGGCTGTTTTGCAGGCGAGTGAAGAGAGGATGGTTCGCGTGGCGGCGGCGCTGGAGCGTGTGAGCGAACATCCACTTGCGGAGGCGGTGGTCCGCTATGCGCAGGAGCGTGGTTTGGAGCTGCCGGAGGTGCTGGAGTTTGAATCGCTGACTGGCGAGGGCGTTGTGGGGATGGTTGAAGAGGCGCGCGTGCTGATTGGGAATAGTGCGCTGATGAAGAGATATGGAGTGGTGACGGGTTCGATGGAGGAGACCGCGGCGCGGATGGCGGAGGAGGGCCGGACGCCGCTCTGGATTGCGATTGGAGAGGGACTGGCGGGGTTGATGGCAGTCTCGGACAGGATTAAGGCGACTTCGACTGAGGCTATTCGAAGATTGCATGCCGAGGGACTTCGGGTGGTGATGGTGACGGGCGACAACGAGCGTACTGCTGCTGCAGTCGCGCGTGAGGCGGGCGTGGACGAGGTGATTGCGGGTGTGCTGCCTGCGGGAAAGGTGGCGGCGGTGAAGCGGCTCCAAGGGGAAGGCCATGTGGTTGCGATGGTTGGAGACGGGATCAACGATGCTCCTGCGCTGGCGAAGGCGGATATTGGATTGACGATGGCGAGCGGCACCGACATTGCGATGGAGGCAGGCGATGTGACATTGATGCGAAGCGATCTGACGAGCGTTGCGGCGACGATAGGGTTATCACGTGGAACGATGCGGGTGATACGGCAGAATTTGTTCTGGGCTTTTCTATATAACGTCATCGGGATTCCGGTGGCGGCGGGAGTTTTGTATCCAGTGTTCGGTTTGCTGCTGAGTCCGGTGATGGCTAGTGCGGCGATGGCTCTGAGCTCGGTGAGCGTGGTGACAAACAGCCTGCGGTTGCGACGGCTGAAGATTTCCTGAGATTTGTTGAGAGAGAATATGGCGCGAAAAAAAGAGATGCGTGAGAAAGAGATTGCCGTGGAAGAGGATGTCTGTGCGCCTGCGGCACGAAAGGCAGTGGGGGTGGATCCTGCGATCAAGGCTTCGAATCTGCGACGGTTGCGACGGATTGAAGGACAGGTGCGGGGATTGCAGCGCATGGTGGAGGAAGACCGTTACTGCGCTGACACTTTGACGCAGATCTCATCGACGCAGGAGGCCCTGAGAGCGGTGGCGCGGGCCCTGATGCGGAATCACTTGTCTCACTGTGCAACTCATGCGATTCAAACGGGATCGGATGAGGAGAGGCAGGCGATGTATGACGAGTTGCTGGGCATGATCTATAAAAATGCGCGGTAAGAAATGTCGGCCTGTCCGATGTTCAGCGCGTCAGTTGTAAAGCAGGCCGGATATTTTTTTGGGCTGGCAACAAACGATGTTTACCGATAGAAACAGATTTTCGGTGGAACGTCTATCATGGGATTGCTAGTGGGGCAACTGAGCAGGTTTCCATTTTGATATTTCATGCTCGTTGAAAGAGCGTTTCGGATGAAGCTTGAGAGATACCTTTTGTGGGTGCTGATCCTTTTCGTCCTGTTCGTTATCGGGATGTCTGTGCGCAGGTTTCTGGTCTGATCCTGGAGTTTCGGCTGCGATTGCTTCCCGATTCATTGGGGAGGCGAAGGATAAAGGGAGAGCTTCGCGGGGGTGGTATCGGGTTCGACGAGCCAGACGGTGCGGTCTTTGTAGTACTGGGTGAGCTCTGAGTTTCCGGCTTGGCCCATATCCCGCGCCCAAATAACTTTGGCGTTATCGATGTCCGCATCGTTATAGACCCACTCGATTAGTGGATCGTGGTTAGGAGGATAACTAACAATAACAAGTTGTTTGCCGGGCAGACGCTTAAGATTGTCTGCAATGAGGCAACGCTCGCCGCCCGACTTACTGCTGGGGCCATACCATTCTGCTGCCCAAACCGCAGGCCACACAGGAAGGCTTAGGTTAAGTGGCTCAGCAAACAGCCGCATTCCGGCTAATACGACACAAAGCGTCACTGTTAATCGTACTAACGTCATGCCCACTGGCTGGTCGCCTGGTCTCCAGAGACGCAGGTGGCGCATGGCTTGCAGGCCGATGGCGTAAAAAACGGCGGTGAATGGGGCAATATAGTGAGGGATGAAAAATATTTCGACAAGCTGCCCGACCACTGCTACTAAAACACACAGAAGCAGGAAGCGGATTCGGCGATCAAGAAGGACTCGCCGCAACATGATAAGAGGTGGCAATAATGCGATACCTGCGTAAAAAAGAAGCGCTCTCGCCGCTTTTAGTAGAGTTTCAGGCACAAAGCCAGACGGCTTGTGGATCTTCGCATAGGTGTCGAATTCGACCCGATAAAAGTTTCGCATTTCAACATACCGATAGACCGGCTGCGGCCGCTGGGATTGCCACACGAAATATGGAGCCGTAGCATACTGAGCACGATCCAACGTATAGGGCAGCGTAACAGGGCTTCCGAATACGCAATGGTTGTAATATCCCATCCAGGTGCCAGCGGCTAAGATCAATATCAACGGCAGAGCGGTGCGACGAAGCAGCACTGAAATATCGGGTCGATTTTTCCCAACAAAAATCCATTTGATCAAAACACAAACCACCGGAAGGCAAAGAAGCATCCCCTCATATAGGCGGGAAGTGCCGAGAAGTATGACACCTATTGCCATCAATAGACTGTAGCGAAACTCTCCGCCTTTCATGAATCTAGGGAGCGCTCCGAGTACGAGTGCACCGCCGAGGGCGACGATGGAGCCTGCGCCTGAATAGGTGTTGATCCAATAGCTGAAAAGTCCAAGCCGCAAGATGGCCAGAATCCCGCCCAGGAGAGCCCACGTTGGAGGCAGCCACGCTTGTAACATCCAGCAGATAGCAGCGCACATGAGCGACGTCATCAGGAGAATGCCAAACCAGGGATGTCCCGTCAGTAACTTGCCGGCGGCTAGAATCAGGCCCTGCGCAGGAAAGTACATTGACATGTAGGTGGGCTTCATTGTGATGTGCATCGTCTCAAAGTGCTTCCACATCAGGGGGGTCGGATTGGTCAATCTCCCCGAGGAAAACGTGTCCGCCGCAAGCAAGAAACTGAAATCGTCCTGCACAAACGGATTGGGGATAGGGCACAACGGCAGAATCGCCACACGCAGCAGGAATGTTGAGAGGCCTACGAGTATTACCGAGAGATTCTTTCTCCGCGCCAACAGGCCAAAAGCGCGCTCGATGCGGGAGAACCAGAGAGAACTAAGGTGCGGCAGGGCAAAGGAGACTGCAACTGCAATCGCGGTGAGGCCGCCTTCGATCAGAACCAGAGAAGGGCCATTTTCCGGGGTCGAAGACAGGACCATAACCTAACGAAGAACCTCTCCTGCTTGATTGGAGTGCAGCGAGCCAGTGATTACTAGGCGACCTCAGAGTAATACTTGAGGGTTACTTTTCTGCCTGTTGTGTCGAAGAGCGGCAGCTTGACGATGTGGGTCTTGTGAGCGATGAAACATGCTGTGGTTGCCAAGACGCCGAGGCCGTATTTCACACTGCGGCGGAAGTTGATGGAGGAGGCTTCCTTGAAGTAGCTGGTGGGGCAGGATATCTCACCGATTCGGAAGCCGAACATGACGGTTTGGGCGATCACTTGGTTGTCGAAGACGAAGTCGTCGGAATTTTCGAGCAGCGGAAGAGTCTGGAGGACATCGCGGGAGAAGGCGCGGAAGCCGGTGTGGTACTCCGAAAGCTTGACGCCGAGGAAGACGTTCTGCAATGCGGTGAGCAGGCGGTTGGCGATGTATTTATAGCGTGGCATGCCGCCTTTGAGGGCTCCTCCGCCGATGATACGAGAGCCGAGGACGACGTCGTAGACGCCGCTGGCAACCATGCCGGCCATGGCGGAGACGAGGGCTGGGTTGTATTGGTAGTCAGGGTGAACCATGACGACAATGTCGGCTCCGGCAGCGAGGGCCTCGCGGTAGCAGGTCTGCTGGTTGCGGCCGTAACCGTAGTTCGAATCGTGGATGAAGGTCTGGACGCCGAGCTTTTCGGAGAGCCGAGCCGTGTTGTCGTTGCTGGAGTCGTCGACTAGGATTTTGATGTCGACGATGGCGGGTAGACCGCGCACGGTCTTCTCCAACGTTTTTTCGGCGTTGTAGGCCGGCATGACAACCGCGATTCGCTTTCCGTCGATCATCGCTATCTCTCTAAAGTGCAAGACACTCGTCAAGGAACACGCACCCTACCTGACGCTGGGGAGCGCTGGTTTCCTTCATGCAAAGTCACGCGGTGCAAGTCTTACAAGTGAATTAAAAAAAATTTACAAGAAAACTAAGTGATGTAAGTGCCGAGCGTAGTGCCAATCTGACCGAAGGCACTGTTGATGGCCTGGGCTAATGAAGACATCCCGGCGGTTGCGGAAAAGGCAATCAGCGCAACGACCAGAGCATACTCAATGAGATCCTGACCATCTTCGTCGAGTAGTGTCCGCATTCTTATCGCGAGCTTCAACAAGTTATTTCTCATGGGATATCCCCCGGGTGGAGTTGATAAATCACTTGCGAATCCTCAGGATTCCTGCAACGACACTATACTCTCCGAGGAAGCAGAGCTGCTTTTTTGCAGCTTCTGCCATCCTTCGGCGAAGGCAAGCACTAGGTGATGTAGGTGCCGAGCGTGGTGCCAATCTGAGCGAAGGCAGTATTGATGGCGCCGGCCAAGGAATGCATGCCAGCTGTTGCGGAAAAGCCAATCAGAGCCACGACGAGGGCGTACTCGATGAGGTCCTGACCATCTTCTTCCATCAACAGGACTTGTAGTTTTGCCGCAAGATGCATCAGTTTGTCTTTCATGTTGAGTTTGCTCTCCTTGATAAAGATTTATTACCAGCGACAGACCTGGGATTGGTCTAAACAATGGCAAGCGAAGGGCCATTTTCAGCTGATGGGATAACCTGCACATAAATAAGCGGATTGGCACTTGTTGGATGGGTGTGGTGTGAACGGCTGTATACACGTCATTCGAGGGGTAATGACACGGGTATACACGCGCGGAAGGTGTGGCTGAGGGCTCAGGAGCCGGACAGAAACCGCATCCTTACTAAGGTGGAAGTGGTCCTTTAGGTGGGGCTTCTGCGATTAGTCCGGTGAAAGATTGACTCGAGGAGCAAACAAAATCAAGGCTTTGAGGCTGGGGTCCCGGAATCGTTGGCGGAGAATTCCAGTTGATCTCCTTGTCTGGTCTGAGTTTTTTTGATTGTGCCTGGGGCCAGCTCGATGACGGAGTGTGCGGAGAGACAGGCCGAGAGTCTCCAGGGGGGCACACTGCTTCTGACTTTCCTGACTTTCAGGGTTCGGTCTACGTAGACGAGGTCGATAGAGAACCGCATGAAAAAGGTGTGAACGGATTCGCAGGGAACGATCCACAAGCCTTCCCCGGCGGGGAGGTTGTCTCGTCCCAAAAGGCCTTTGCGGCGCGTGCTTCCGCGGTCGGCGACCTCGACGCTGTGAGCAAGAACGGCCTGGCGGGTAAGGTTCAATATCTTCAGCCTGGAGGTTCGATTTACGCTGTTTGTCATTGAGAAGAAGGGACAGGCTGCGAGGCGGGATGGATGGTTCTGGTGATGCCTATGGCAAGGGCAGCGATGAAGACACCAGCGATGACATCGGTGAGATAGTACCAGCCGGTTGTCAGCGTGGAGAGGATGATGAGGGCAGAGAGCAGACTGACGGGGATGCGTAGTGGGCGGAATCCCCAAAGTGCTGAGGCAGAGAGGATGGCCCAGATGACAGAGAAGGATGGAAAGCAGAGGATGCCGGCTGCTCCTTCACGGAAGGTGTAGGGACCGGGCTGCTGAAGCTCGTGAAGAAGATTCCAGTAGACTGCCTGCGGGATTGTCGGGACAAGGTGATAGTGGTACCACGGGCCGACGGTAGGAAGTATCGCGAAGAAGAGCAGCGCCATGATCGATGCAATGAGGCTGGAGACGAGGAACTCTCTTGCTTCCTTCATCTTTCCGGTGAGTGCAGGGGCCAGAGCTGCGATAGCCAGCAGAGGGAGCAACTGGCGGTAGCAGGCGTTGATGATTGTTCCGAGCCAGTGGTGGCCAGCCCAGTCCATGATGGCAGGCACGCTGCCCCCCAGGGTCTGGTCGATGTGGCCGAAGAGGGTGTCCTGCAGGGGCATATTCCATCGGGAGGCGATGAGGACTGGAAACGGCAGCAATGCGGCTGCGATCAGCGCCCACGGAAGCACGAGGGTGGATTCACGCAAGGCAGCTCTTCCCTTTTCGTGCCAGTAAACCGGGAGAGGAGCGATCATCGCAAGTGTGGTGACGACAGCGAAGATGCGGCTGCCGATATCGACGTGAATGGACGCGAGTCTGCAGCCGGCTATGGAGATTGTGAGGAGGAGGGCGCAGGTAAAGGCCATCCGGAGATGAAACTTCGCGTCAGGGCTGAGGCGAGGGTATTCTGCGACTACCGGGGTGCGAATGACGCTGGAGGAGCTTAGTGAAAGACTTAAAGCTTCCAGATTGGCGCTCGAAAAAAGTTTATCGCCGGTCTCGATGCGGCTCGCGACCGTGGGGTGGGGATTCATCAGATCGGGGTCGGTTCTCATGGGGCTGGCGCCTCCAACCGCTTGCATTCAAACTTGGTTTTGCGTGTGTAGTATCCGGCAAGGAACAGGGATATGGCGGCTATCATGATGCCCCCGAGGACATCGACGAAGTAGTGCCAGCCGGTGGTGAGGGTCGAGAGGATGATCATGGTCCCGAATATTGCGACGGGAATTCGGAGGAGATGAAATCCCCATAAAGCTGCGATGCAAAGAATGGCCCAGATGACGTGAAAAGAGGGAAAACAAATGATTGCGGCCAACTGGGAGACGAGATGGCCGGGTCCGCGGAACAGGAGAATCGCTGCCTGACACTGCATCTCATCAGGTGTTGGAGGAATGGCGTACCCATACCAGGGCCCGACGGCCGGGAGGAGCGCAAACAGAGGAAGCCCGATCGCGAAGGCAATGAGATTCGCGACGACGAACTGCTGGGCGTTTTTCACCTTACCCAGAAAGGCCGGAAGCAACGCGGACACGATGAGGAGTGGGTTGAGGAGAGGATAGGTGCGATTGATGAGGGTTCCGAGCCAGTGGTGAGAGGCCCACGACATGATTCCGGGCACGTTGACATTGAAAAGTTGATCAAGATGGACAAGGTGCGCATCCTGGAGCGGCATATTAACCCTGGCAGCTGCCAGAACAAGTAACGGAAGGGCCGCGGCGAGGAGAAAAACCCAGGGAATCGTGAGGATGGAGTCGCGCAGGTCTGGTTTTCCCTTTTCGTGCCAGAAGATGGCTATGGTGAAGACTACGGCGCATGCGAAGACGATGCCGAGGGTGAGATTCGAGGGGTCGTGAATCTGGATGGATGTCCGGTGGCAGGCAAACCATGCGACGAGCAAAAACACCAGGCAGGCGTATGCCATGTGGAGATGAAAGCCGGCCGCAGCGCGGTGTTGAACCTGCGACCGGGCGTTGTTGTCTGACAGAGCGCTCATCGTATCGGCCCCTGTTCTATTGCGGGTTAGGCGTCATGGATACACCCGCACCAGCTCCTGCACCCGTCCCGTAGCCTCCTGTTGAATAGGAGCCTTCGATGACTAGCTGTTTTTCTGGCTGCATGCTTTGGATCAGCTTCTCAACCGGGATCGGCGGTACTGCCGGGGGTGGAGGAGCGGTTCCTGCTGCGATTCCAGTTGGGGTGTTCATAGGTATCTTGGAGTTCGGAGGCAGGAATTTCTCGGGATAATTCAACTGAGGCAAGGGCTGTCCCTTATCAATCGGTTGAACGATCTCAGGAGTCACGATCACGATCAGTTCTGTATTGGTGCGTTGGTTGGAGACTGACTGGAAGAATTTACCCAGGATCGGAATGCTCCCGATGAATGGAATCTTTTGGAAGGTCTTTGTTTCGCGGTTATCGAGCAGGCCGCCGATGGCGAAGCTCTGGCCCTCGCTAAGCTCAACCTCGGTTTTGACTCTGCGCACATCGATTCCAGGGACCGTAAACCCGGAGATTTGAACACCGTTTGCCAAATCCAGCGAACTGACCTCAGGCGCGACCTGGAGACGGATGGTGCCCCGAGGGGTGATGGTCGGGATGAAGTTGAGACGGATGCCAAATTCTTTGAATTGGATGGAGACGGTTCCTGAACCGCCACTCGTTCCCTGCACGACTGGATACGGATACTCTCCGCCGGCGAGGAAGCTGGCCTGTTTGCCGTCCTGGGCGAGCATGTTCGGCTCGGCGAGGACCTGGACCAGGCCCTGAGATTCGAGCGCTTCGATGGTAGCTCCAAGATTGAGGTCGGGCCGAAAGAAGAACAGGTTGAGCGCGTTGGTCACGGTGGCGACGGCGGAGGTCCCCCCGCTTGGGAGGCTTACCGTCGGGGCAGGAAATTGGCCGGTGGAGACGGTACCGATGGTGTTGGCAGCTCCTGTGCTGAAGATATTCAATCCGAGCTGCTTTTCCAGAGTGCGGTCGACGCTGGCGAAGCGGACTTTGAGGAGAATCTGCAGAGGGATAGGCGGGACGTCGACATAGAGGAGATTGACGACTTTGCCGGCTGTGGAGGCTATCTGGACGGCACGGTCGGAGTCGGTGAGATCTTTCACTGTTCCGCGGAGGACGACGAGATTGTTCTCCGAGGCAATGTTGATATTTTCCGATGGCAGAGCCAGCTTAATCTCGCGGCGGATCGATGCCATATTGTCGTCGGCGGCTGCGTGGCTGGGATGAACGGTTACGTTAAAGAACTGCCTTCCACCGCCCTGCTGCCACACGATGAGACTGGTGTTGCCGGGGGCTCTGCCGTTGACCATGACCTCCGATGGGCTGACGGCGGTTGCTTCGGCGATCTCTCCCATGCCGATGGCGACGCGGGTGATCGGTTTGGTGAAGTCGACAAGAGCCGATTTTCCTACGGTCACGGAGAGGTCGTTGGTGACATCGCTGGTGTTTTCGGGCTGCGTAGCCGGGGGGGCCTGCGCCTGAAGAATCGGCTGCAGGAAAGACGACAGGACACAGAAAGAAATACCAGCTGTCAGTATTCGAAGATTCACTTTGGTGGCTCCTCGCCAGAGGCAAATTTCGTCTCACTACGTTTCGATCCATTGAAGACTTCGACCAGATAGGAGTGTGAGGAAGGGGCCGGCTTTGCTGATGGGGTGTGGGAGACCGGAGCCGACTTTGGTGCTGGACCATTGGAGAAGAGCTCGGCGACGGCTGTGCCGTTGGGTTTGGCGACCACGTTGTCCATGGGGTTGCGAAGAACAAGCTGAATGTGGGTCTCGTTGCTGGCCAGGCTCAATGCTTCGGCCTGGTCGGGAGTGACGAGCAGATTGACCACCTGAACCTGCTGGGGCTTGCCTTCTGCGTCTCTTTGAATGTCGGTGCCGGCGGAGAGGACCTCGATGTTCTGGAGCAGGGTTTTCACTCGCGGTCCCTGGGAGTTATTTTCTCCCGGGGGGTTGCCGGAGATGAGGATGTCGACGTGCATACCTGGGGTGACAAATCCGGCCACGCCGACGACTTCGTTAACCCTGACCGCTGCGGCTCTCATGCCGGGAGGGATGGTTGAGGCAAGACCGCCACCAGAACCGGCGGGAGCGAGGCGATTTTCGAGGACGGGTTCACCGACGTAAAGACTCGAGATCACTCCCCTGCCAACGGCATTTTCTGGTTTCAAGATGGCGCCTTTTGGTAGAGTGCCAACGATCTCAACCGTTGTCAGATCGGTATTGCGCAGAACGCTTCCCAGCTTGACGTCTGCTGCGGCGGCTACCACGCGCGTTGTTGTTACGCGTGGCCCCGCGATTCGACTGCCGATCAGACGGAAGACGATATAGCTGCAGCCTGCTGCGATGACAAAAGCGATTAAAAGAATATTGAGCAGTCTTCGATTCATTCAGTAATCCCCTGGAATCGGCTGGGCAGGCGGTTCCGAACTTCCAACGTTCTATGGCAATTGGGATGCCAAAGGGAGAATCTGATTTTTATTGAGAATCAGGCGTTTAGCTGACAGATTCCCGCCTAGGTGTGAACATGTGTATACCACCAGCGACTTCCGATGTAGCTGAGTAGACACCAACTACAGCAAGACGACGGTTTCGCAAGGCTTTCCGGCCAGATTTGAATGGTCTGGAAATTGCAATAACGAAGCTGGTTCATGATTCGGGACAGGACTGTCTCCGGGAATTGACAGGTTAACTCCAGAGCTAATATTCAGCGGGCCACGGCAACTGGGACGATTAATCAATCATGCAGTCTTCTGTCATCATTTCGCTGTTTGGGGAGACAGTGCCCCCAAAGAGGGGGCCTTCCGCGGTAGTGGTCTCCGTGGCAGTGCATACGTGCGCGTTCGTTCTGCTGTTTCTCGGTTGGCACCAGCCTCACACAGCGGATATCGCGGACGTCGCCAAAAGATATACCGTGCGGATGATGGAGTTGCATCAGCCGGAGCCGAAGATTCAACGATATGTACCGAAAGAGCCAGCGGCGCCGGGGCAGACAGCAAAGATGAGCGCCGTGCCGGGCAATAGTCCGCTCTCCGCGCCTGCGCCGCGTGTGCCCGCCAACCTTGTGGCGCAGAGACAGGTGGTGGAGACGCTGGTTCAACCGGACGTAACGAACAATCTTCTTATTCCGAAGGAAGTGCCTCTTCCACAGGTGGTGGTGTGGAGTTCGCGGGACATGACGGTGAGGACGATCGTTCCGACTTCGCAGCAGACTGACGTCAAGATCGAGGCGCAGCCTTCGCTGGAGGCGCCCAATCAGGCTGTTCATGTGTCGGAGTTGAAGATCGCGCCTGGGCCGTCGGAGACGAAGGCTCCACTGCCGCCACCGAGCACGACGTCGCCGGTCACGGCCCAGGGAGCTCAGCCTGCGCAGAGAGTTCCGGAGACTGCGTCGAAGAAGGCTGGTCCGCCACCTGCGGCGAGCGTCATTTCGATGTCGGATGTTCAGATGAAGGAAGGAACCGCGACATTGCCGATGGTGAACCAGGTTGCGCCGGCTCCGCTGACGGGATCGCTTTCGCCGGGACAGCCAAAGAGCACTTCGCCGACGGGCGTGGGCACGGTTGAGAATAAACAGAGCGGGGTGAGCGCGGGGCAGACACCGGGTCAAATGGCCAAGGTGGATAAGGCGAGCAGCGGTGTTGGTTTGGGCAATAGTACAACTGGTGAGACGGTGGGTGCGGAGGGACCTGATCTTGGCGCGGGATTGCGGGCGTTGACGCATCTTGCTCTTCCGCGAGATGGTGCATTTGGGATGGTAGTGGTGGGGGCTTCTGCGGCGGATGAGTATCCGGAGGCGGCGAATACCTGGAGCGGCAGGTTGGCTTATACGGTCTATTTGCATGTGGGGACGCGCAAGAACTGGATACTGCAGTATGCAGTTCCGCGGTCACAGGAGCCCGCTAAAGTCGGCCAGGTCCGGCCGGAGGCGCCCTGGCCTTATGACATTACACGGCCCAGTATTGATGCGGACACGGGCTCTAATGCCATTATTATCCATGGTTTTGTGAACGCTACGGGGCATTTTGAGCGGCTGGCGGTTCTCTTCCCCGCGGAGCTGGCTGAGGCGAAGTTTCTGCTGCATGCGCTGCAGCAATGGCAGTTCCGGCCGGCTACGCAAAATGGGCAAATTACTCAGGTCGAGGTGCTGCTGATTATTCCGGATGAGTCGGATTAGCGATGAATTTTTTTTGAGGTGGTTTTTGGCGGGGGTTTTGCGATTTCCGGGCAGAAACTGATGGTTTTTTGTGGCGAAGTTGTGGTTTTTGGGTGGTAAGTTGTGGTGATTTGCGTGGTGATTTTGTGGTGGGATTTTCATGCCACCTTTTGAAAATATTTCTGTGGAAATTTTCTCAGGCTGTCCGAGTGGATGGCTGGGACCGCCCGGCTACTGCGAGATGATCATGGAAGCAGAGCTCGACATGGAAAAGGTGTGGGCCGGTATGAATGGAACAGCGAGAGGAAAGTTGTATCTGACGGTAACTGTGACGAGGTTTCCGGGGCTGTTGCATGGGTTGGGCGAGGAGGGGCAGGGTGAACCGGATGCATAGGCGGACCATGCCGGAGCGGGTACGGTCATGTTGGACGCACTGATACCGGGGAATCCGAGATTCTGAATGTAGCTCTCAATGTTGGCGGCGCTGGCCTGACAGTTCGATGAGGAGTAACTGGCGCATGCGGCTCCTCCTCCTGCGGTCGATCCTCTGACGATGGCGTAGCGTGCGCCTTCGCGGGCGGCTTCGGCGAGGAAGAAGTAGGAGTAGAGGGCAAATGCTGTTTCCATGACGGCGAAGAGAAAGGTGAGGAAGATGACGGTGGACATGGCGGTCTCCATAATTGCAGAGCCATGTTCCTCGCGGGCGCGATGCCGGGCGCGCCGACCGGCGAAGAGGATTTTGCGGAGAGAGATTGCTCGCACGATCACTGTTCCACCCTCATGAGGGCTTGTCCCCGCAGGGTTACGGTGCTGGCGATTCCGGGGAAATGGAATAGCGTCGGCACGGAGGCTGTGGTTTGAACCTGAACGTACTGGATGATTCGTGATGGATTGGGGCACGTAGCAAGGTTGGTGATGGTAATGCTGCAACTGCTGAAGGGGGTGATGGCGCCACCGGCGCTTTCACAGGAACAGGCTTGAGTTGCCACCGCAGTCATGCCGGTCAGATTTGGGGCGTCCTGGGTAGCCGCCAACCGTATGTTGTTTATGTCGGACGCTGTGGTGGTGGATTGCGCACCATAGGCGACGCCGGCACGGGCAGCATTGGATACCTCGATGCTTGCATAGGCGAGACGGCCAACCTCGACCGCTCCTACGAGGAGGAGAAGAAATACCGGAAATACCAGAGCGAGCTCGACGAATGCCTGGCCTGAGCTCTTTTTTAGTTCATGGCGAAACATCCCACATCCCTCCATTCCCTGCTTGTGTGTCAGGTTCTGCAAGCGGGCAATGCCCGGCCTGCGATTTGTGTGAGGCGATTTCCTGATTGAAGATGCTCCATAGCCAAAGCCTTTCGCATTTCACTCCACCAGCTTTATCGAGGTGAGAGGCGTCGATGGATTTGTCACGGCGTAGTTGGATAGAGTTACCGTGCCAGTGCCGGTCGATTCCAACTGATTGACAACGAAGGCGGCGTCGAGGTTGGCGTTTCCTGTACCTGTCAGGATGAGGGGCGCACTTGGCAGATAAAAGATGCCGGTCAGATTCATGTTGCCGGTGCCGGTGACGGTGAATGGGTTGTTATCGCCGCGCTGCTCGAAAAATAGAATGCCGTTGTCGGGACCCGAGGTGGGAGCGCTGAGGTTGACGGATTGTGTGCCCGTGATGGTTACGGTCCCAGCCGCAGAGGTTATATAAAGGGTGACGCCGCTGCCTGTGATTGATCCCGTGCCGTTGAGCGTGACCGGGCCATTGAGTACGTATACGCCGGGAGCCAGCGTTACGGGGCCGGTTCCAGTGATGGTGAGGCTGCTGTAACATCCGGGTTGCAGGTTGCTTGCGCCGGTGCCGTTGTTCGTGAAAGGTGTGCAGCCCGATGTGGGTACGGCGGGTGGGGTAAGAAAGCCCAACGGATCGCTGTTGGGCACGATTCCCGACGTGGGAGTCGGGAGGATTCTTCCAGTACCGGAGTTGGAGAAGCCGGGAGAGCCGACGATACCGATCGATTTAGCGTTGATGTTTCCGGTTCCGCTGTTAATGATCGCATTCGTAGAGCTATTTGAGTCGACGATGATGCCACAGCTCGGAACGTCCAGGCTGCCGGTGCCACTTAATAAAATGCCTGTTGCAGATGCACCAAGCGTATACATGCAGTTGGTACCAGGCTGTGTGGTGGCGACGGCCCTGGCAGTGATCGTCATTGCCGTACGGCCGAAGAGTCCCATGAAGAGGGTCGGCTGGTTTTGCGAGATGATGACTTCCACAGCGCCCGCCTGGTGGGCAAACGGGCCGAAAACCGGCGGCGGGTTGACGGCGACTGTAGCACCGCCGGATCCATCGGTGAAGCCGTTCTGTGCGGCGGCTGCCCGGGCTGAACTGGTGGCATTACCGTAACCGTAGTCTGCCGCGCCAGCGATGGCTGCGCTGTCAGCGGCGATCTGGAGGAGTCTCTTCTCGCGCATCATGATGCCTACGTCCGCCGCGAGGGCGATGAAGCCCAGCAGGCAGCTCATGCCAAGGGCCGTGATGACCAGTGCCTGGCCGCTTTCCTCTACGAGCTTTTTCGGGATGACACTTCGATCTTCCAAAGCTCCGTTGCGACCGGGAAGAATCGGCTTGAGTGTGTCCGGGGCGGGCTCAATGCCCATCTGGCCATCATCCGATTTGATCTCTTCGAGGAATTTTTTTATTGCCTTGCTGCCGGCTGGTCTTCCGCTGAGATCCTGTGTCCTGCTGGAGTCCCTGTGCTCCTGCGGGAGGAACGTGAAGCCGATTCCGTCTTCGCCCTGCCGGATGACCATCGACATGACTGTGAGATGAGGTTTGGCAGCCGTCTCTTTTTCAGTAGAGGAGGACGATCTTTGAAGAGTCATGGTGATGACGGTTCCGGGGCGAAGCCGGTCTTCGGTGAGCAGGTAGAAGCCCTCGGAGCTGATGTTTTGAATCTCACGCGCCGTGGGGGTTGCGCCGTCCCAGTAATAAGCGACGAGCGAGGGCGCGTCCAGCCGTTCGGCTTTACGATGGTCGGAAAATGTTATTTTCCTGAAGAACTTCTCCAGAAAACTCATCTTGTCGCTCCATAGCCCTTGAAAGAGATATTGCCTCAGCGGCTAAAGCCGCATTCAATCGATCGAGCTTGCGGCGGGGCTGAAGCCACGCCCCTTCAAAACCGAGCCGACCCTTCAAAACTGAACCGCCCCTCAAAAACAAGTCGCTCCCTTTCAAAACGGCGACTTTTTTCAGCAGCCTGTCAGGCCCTACGCTAATCCCAAAAGCAACAACTACGTGAAACTAAGGCTGTATGCCAATTCGAAAAACAGCAAACTGCGACTCAGGTTCCAACTTTCTGGGTTGGGGTTTCGATGGGAACCGTGTTTGTTTTATTGAAACGCCTTCCCATCTCTTCGACGGCGCAGATGACCAGTTGATCGCCGGGCTGTGTCTGCGAGGTATAGATGGTGTGGATGGGGAGCTCCAGGACGCTTGCCGACTGAGGCTTCAGGGGCGAGATGCGAAATCCCGGGAAGTGCTCGATCACGTCGACGACCCTGTGCTTTTCGTCTACATAAATCAGATCCAGCGGAAAGAGCACGCCGACCGTATGAATTCCGCACGAAGGAAACACCCAGAGTCCTTCGTCTACGCGCAGCCTGAGTTTTCCGATCAGGCCTTTCAGACGCGAAAATATAGTGTCGGCTGGAAGAACTCCGAGGCTGAGGAAGCATTCCCGGGTTTGGTTGTAGACGCAATACGTTCGTTTCTTCATCTCGGTGGACGAGCTAATGGCTGTTGAAGTTGGTCTGCCTCGAGTTCCGGCAAATCGGATTCACCATGCGCTTCCTTTCGTGGATATGTGTTCGAGTGAAACTGGGTGCTTCCGCGAACCGGAGAGGAATGCGGCCATCCATTCCAGCTCGGAGGAAACACCCTTCAATGCCGGGCCAGTCCAGCCATCCATACCGGACGGCCCGAAAAGACTTCCAGTTCAGCGCTGCTACTGGATTAGCTTCCTTCCCTGTAGGAGGAAGAAAACTGTTTATTCAACCCGCTTGCGGCGGCGCTGGATAAGAATGACCAGCACAACGACCGCAAGGACAGCAGCAACGACCCGAATAATAGTTACATTGTCCATGCCTATTCTCCCTTCTAATGAATGAGGTATCTATTAAAGTTCTCCATCACGGAGATGACCGCGGGCCCCAACGTTACCAAGAAGAGCGAGGGGAAGATAAAAAAGACAAGCGGGAAGACAAGCTTGATGGTTGTCTTGGCTGCCTGTTCTTCCACTCTCTGGCGACGCTGGGTCCTGAGGGTATCCGAATGAACTCGCAAAGTTTTGGCGATGCTGGTGCCGAATTTTTCGGATTGGATGAGCACCGAGCAAAGGTTGCGGACGCTTTCGACGTTGGTGCGGTCGGCGAAGTTTTTCCACGCACTGGCGCGGGGAAGGCCTGCTCGCTGTTCGAGCACAACGACACCTAACTCATCGCAGATGTCGGGCTGGCCCATGCTTAACTCATCGGCGGTGCGTGCGACGGCCTGATCGAGGCTCAGGCCGGCTTCGATGCAGATGACTAGCAGGTCGAGCACGTCCGGAAGGCCGCGTCGAATGCGTGCCTGGCGAGCGGCCATCCTGTTTCCCAGCCAGAAGTCCGGCAATAAAAATCCGAGGCCCAGAGCGACCATGTAAACGAAGAAGGGGCTGTAACGCCAGACTCCGGAGACGAAGGCGAGGATGCAGAGGAGGGCAGGGACTGCGAATTTCGCGCCGTAGAAGAGCTTGACGACGGAGTCGTTGCGATATCCGGCGCGGACGAGGCGCTGTTGTATGACGGACATCTCGGCCTTGCTCTTGGGGACGACGCGCTCTAACTGCTCGACCATGGAGCCGAGGGTGAAGCCTGTGTGCTCGAGGGTTCCGCGGATACTGGCCTGCCGCGGGCGCGGCGCGATGACGGTGGAGATGCGCTGGATCATTGCCTGACGGTAGAACAAGATGAGGCCGCCGCTTGCGACCAGAAGAAAGACGAAGAGAAAGGTAAGAATTACGAATCCCATAGATTTACCTAAACGTCCATGTTGACGATCTTGCGGATGATCAAGCCACCGATGATGGTCATGGTGCCGGAGAGATAGAGGAGCTTGATGCCGATGGGGCGAGTCCAGAGAAGGCTCATGCTTTCTGGATTGATGAGATAGAGCGCGATGCCGAGGACGATGGGGAGGAAGGAGAGAATCCATCCGGTGAGGCGTCCCTGCGCAGTGTGGACGCGAACCTGGCGTTTGAGGCGGAAGCGCTCGCGGATGACGTAGGCGGTTTTGTCGAAGACCTCGGCGAGATTTCCTCCGCTTTCTTTCTGGATGAGGATGGCGGTGATGACGATCTTCAGGTCTTGCAGGGGGACACGCGTGGCGAGATTGTTCATGGCGGTCTTGAGCTCGAGGCCATAGTTCTGCTCGTCGAAGCAGATGCGGAACTCCTGCCCGATGGGGTCGGGCGATTCGTTGGCGGCGAGGTTCAGCGCGGAGACGAGGCTGTGACCGGCGCGAAGTGCGCTGACCATGAGGTCGAGGGTTTCGGGGAGTTCCTGCTCAAATTTGGCGAAGCGTTTGTTGCGCTTGTGGAGGACGTAGGCTACAGGCGCGGTTCCTAACAGCATGCCGATGAGCAGAGAGAAGAGGAGGGTTCCGGTGCGGAGATAGACGAGATAGGCCGGAATGAGAAAACATGCGGCGCACATCATGAGTAATCCGCCGGCGGTCCATTTGAGGTCTGCCTGATAGAGCAAAGTGCGGAGGCGAGGGGCGAGCTCGAGTTTGAGGAGCCAGCGATTGAGCCAGGGAACGGAGCTGAGAAGCTCCTCTTTGCGGAGGTCGACGATCTGGTCGGCCGGGGCCAGCTTTGCGGTGGATAGCGCGGCGCGGAGGACGGTCAAGGTGCGCTCGGTGTATTGAGCGGTGTCGGTGCCGCTTGCCAGCATGAGCAAAGCGGAGATGACGAATATCGCGAGAAACACAACCGAGAGCACTAGAAGCATACTTCGATTCCTCGACTTTCAGTTAACTTCCTGCGCCTGCTCAAACATGCTTCCCGGCAGCATGATTCCGGAGATGCGTAGCTGCTCGAGGAACTTGGGACGGATACGGCTGGGCTGGAAGACGCCGGTTACGCGGCCGTCCGGGCCGATGCCCTTCTTTTCGAAGTTGAAGATCTCGTGCATGCTGATGATGTTTTCTTCCATGCCGGTGATCTCGGAGATGTTGACGACCTTGCGGGTGCCGTCGCTCAGGCGCGAGACCTGGACGACGATGGCGATGGCGGAGGCCATCTGTTGACGGACGGTTCTCTCGGGCAGGTTGAGGTTGGTCATGGCGACCATGGATTCGAGCCTGGAGAGCGCATCGCGGGTGGTGTTGGCGTGGATGGTGGCCATCGAGCCTTCGTGGCCGGTGTTCATGGCCTGCAGCATGTCGAAGGCTTCTTCGCCGCGCACCTCGCCGATGATGATGCGGTCGGGCCGCATGCGGAGGCTGTTGATGAGGAGCTGGCGCTGGCGGATGGCTCCCTGCCCCTCGACGTTGGGTGGACGGGTCTCGAGGCGGACGATGTTTTCCTGGGCAAGCTGGAGCTCGGCTGCGTCTTCGATGGTGACGATGCGCTCGTGCTTCGGGATGTAGCGCGAGAGGATGTTGAGCAGGGTGGTCTTCCCTGCACCGGTGCCTCCTGAGATGAGGATGCTGATGCGGGCGCGAACCGCGGCGGCGAGCATGTCCATCATCTCCTGCGAGATGCTCTTCAACTGGACGAGCTGGTTGGCGACAAGCGGGCCAGTGCCGAAACGACGGATGGAGAGCGCAGGGCCATCGAGGGCGAGCGGGGGGATGATGGCGTTGACGCGAGAGCCATCGGGCAGGCGCGCATCGACCATCGGGGACGACTCGTCCACGCGACGGCCAACGCGGGAGACGATGCGGTCGATGATCTGCATGAGGTGGCGATCATCGCGGAAGGAGGTGTTGATGCGCCTGAGGATGCCACCCTTCTCAATAAAGACGTGGTCTTTGCCATTGACGAGAATGTCGGATATCTCCGCGTCTCTGAGGAGCGGCTCCAAGGGGCCCAAGCCGAAGACTTCGTCGAGAAGGTCGGATTGAACTTTTTCCTGTTCGCTCAAACTGAGAGGCACGCCTTGAGTACCGATGATCTCGCCGATCATTCTCGCTACGGCATGACGCGCCTGGGTGCTTTCCGCGCGCGAGAGCTTCTCCAGATCCAGCTTGGGGATCAGCGTTCGGTGTATCTCGGCCTTGTATTGCTCAAGATTCAGTTGTTCCACGTTGTGCCATCCCTGCTAAACACTGTGAGTATCCGACTTTGAACCGAATAAGCTGAAGCGCTTTTTCTTCTCTGAGACCGGCGGCAGACCACAAGCCGTTCTAGCCATCTGCCGAAGTACCGCTGTGATGGCGGATTCGCCGAGCGCGAGTGGAGTGGCCGTGTTCTGAGCGCGCTGCACGGTGCCGTAGTCACTTGGAATCTTCCACGTTGCCGGCCTTGTCAGGGCCTTGGTGATATTTTCCTCATCGATTCCGAGCGGGTTTTGCGTAAAACGGTTCAGCACAATCTCGAGTTTGGGTGTGGGCAGCGTGAAGAACTCCGAGATGATGCGATTGGAGTTGCGAAGCTCCGAGATACCGACCTGCGCCACGAGATAAGCGATCGATGCGCTCTCGAGCAGGGTCTTGTATGTCGACCCGGAGATCGATCCTGCGTCGATCACCACATATTCGAAGTCCTGCCTGGCGACAGAGAGAAGCTTCGCGACAGCTTCATTGGAGACGTGAAGCGGAGTGTATTTGTCGGGAGCGGAGAGCACCGATAAGCCCGAGCTATGCCTGGTCAGGAGCTTCGAAAGAAAGGTGGAGTCGAGGCGATTGATATTTTGAAGAGCGTTTGCAGTCGAAAATTCCGTGTGTATTCCCAGGTCAAGCGCTGCTGCCCCGAGAGGAAGACCGAGATCGAGCAAAAGGGTACTCTGGCGAGACTCCTGTGCGACGAGGATAGCGAAGTTGGTGGCGATCGTGGTGACTCCAGCACCGCCTTTGGCCCCCGCAAAGACGAACACCTTACCGAGCGCTTTTTTTGTGGCACGAACGGTTGGACGCCGCACAGAGGCGCGCACCAATGCCTCCGCGATAGTGGCGGGAGCAACGGGCTGCGTGAGAAACTCTCGAGCGCCTGCGCGCATGCAACGAACCAACAGCTCGGGGTCGGAGTGCGAGGAGTACACCATGACCGTCACAGAGCTGCTGCTGCAGATGCTTTCTACGAGGTCGAGAGCGTGTTCGGGATCGCTGTCCAGATCGACGATGATGACTTCGTAGCCAGCTTCGATCAACTGAGGAACATCGTCGAGATCGGGATAGGCGACAAACTCTCGCGTCACCTTGGCCTGCGAACCGGCAATGGCGCTGACAATCGCACGGCGGCGCTGCTCCTCCGGGCCAATCAAAGCGACGGAGAGAACGCGAACGTCGAGCGCGTCCGAACCTTGTGCAAAGGTAGACATCACGAGGTCGCGGCTCCCATGTGCTTGCAGTCTCTCTTTGGGTTGATTGAAGGTCGCCATATTTTTGCCGATATCAGCATGATGCGTACGTCAATCCTTAGTGAGCGAAGAAAGAGATAATCGTTCCTATCGCGATGGCAGGAGCGTAAGGCATTTTGCGGGTTGAGGGGTTGCTAAGCACCAGATCCGGATGGGGCCGCAGACCACGTTTTTTAAAGCTGAAGAGGAGGTCGCTGGTTCCTTGAAAGAGCTCTCCGAGAAAGCCTCCAGCAGCAGCCCAACAGAGGGCCATGATGCCGCCGGCCATGCTTGTAATCACGAGCGCTAGCAGGAGCTGCCTGGGACCGACCCAGGCGCCGATGGCAGCGCATAACTTGAGATCTCCCATGCCCATGCCGCCGAGCCAATAAAGAAGGCCAAACAGGACCGCTCCGACCGCGATGCCGTAGAGACTGTGGAGGATGCCGATCCAGCCGTGAAACCAGCCCGAGACGCAGATTCCCGCAGCCATGAAGGGGAGTACGAGCCAGTTAGGGATACGGCGACTGCTGAGATCGGTGAACGTCGCGATCGCGAGAACAATGACAGTCGGCCACCAAGCGACGGAGTTCATAGAGTTTCGTCCTTCTCCCGTGATTCAGGCGCGACTATCTCAGGGCGCGACTATGGGAGAGCAATTGGCCATCCAAATCCATAAAATCCGGAAAGACTTGAATTTGGGGGGATAAACCACGCGGCTGGCCGGCCGGTGTGAACGGTTGTTTACAGGGTCGATTCTTGAGTGAAGCGGCGCATATACACCTTTAAGGCGGTGAGATCGCGTCGGGAAACAGCAATGGCAGGTCGGAGGTTGAGCTGGTGATGTATTCCTGACCGTTGAAGTTGGAACGATGAAGGTTCTGACTGGGGATTCGGGCTGTAAGCTTCTGCAGATACTCGCGATAGGTGCCGCCGTCCGGCAGCGGAAAAATAATAAAGCGGCGGAAGGAAGCGACTGGAAGGGTTGCGAGGAGCTGCGTATCGCGCTGGCGCATGGTGAAGATGCGCGGGCCTTCGTCGAGCTTTACTTCGGGGTATTCGATGGTGAGATAGCCGGGCAGATAGTAGCCCGCATGACGAAATCCGTTGAAGTGTGAATCGACGCTGAGGATGAGAGTGTCGTCGGGCGAAGTCAGCCGGGGAATCGCTGTTCTTATGCTGTCGAGGTTTGCTTCGAACCGACGCACCTGCCTGTAAGAGCAGTAGAACGGCGCGGCGAGAAAGATGAAGGTGTTGAGCAGAGCCGAAGATGCGAGTACAGCCAGCTTTATGGGTCGGGCCGATGCGCTTTTTTCGTACCACTCGGATAGCCATAGACCAAGCCACAGAGATACCGGCGGAATGAGCAGCAACAGATAGCCGCTGTTGACGAATTTGAGATAGCCGAAGGTGAAGAAGCAGAGTGCGGGCAGAATCCAGACGATCGTAAAGTTTCTCTTTCGGCGGTCAACCGGGACTGCGCGAAACAATGGAATGAGCGGAACGATAGACGCCGCTCCAAAGCAGAGGAGAAAGATGAGCACGATAGTAAGGGCGCGGGCGATGGAGGTTACGGGTGAGGAGTTGAAGACAGTCGTCTTCGATGGCACTGACTGCCAAAGGAAGGTCAACGCTTCGAAGTAGGCTCTTAGTCCTCCGGATGCAACGATCATCGGCACAGACCAGGCTGTGAGTGTCGCCGCAAGTGCCGCGAGACCCAAAAATCTTTGCGTCAGCGCGGCTTTGCGCAGGGAGAACAGGAAGAGTGGCGCGAGGAATAAGAGGGAGGATGGCCTGATGCCTGCCGATAGTCCGAGTGCGATTGCCGCCGGGATTACGAATCCTTCCCTGCCAGAGAGTATCCGCCAACAGAGATAACCGATTAGTGCGGAGAAGAAGGCTTCGACGATGTAGGTGAGTGCGACTATGCCGTGAAACCATGCGAGCGGTGAGAACAGGAAGAGAATGCCGGCGAATCGCGCAGCCATGAGACCAAACCATTCCGATGCGATGGAATAGATGACGATGACTACGCCGCAACTTGCGAGAATGCTGAGAACGACGAGCGCGAGGTTGGCATCGTGAAAGACCCCGTTGAGCAGGCGGCCGGCGGCTATGTATAAAAAGTAACCTGGGGGATGGGGCTGGTGGACTCGCGGGTCAAACCGCTGCATTGCCAAGGCGAAGTTGACGGAGTCGAGATCGTACAGATCATGGCTTCTGAATTCCCACCGCGAAAGCGCAACCGCCACGATTAGAAGCACTAACGAGATTTTTTTTCCGGGAATCATGGCGAATCCTGTGCAACTGCGCTTCCAAATGAAATATGCGGGGGCAAGTAACCTAATTGAAGGTGGATCAGGTTACCAAATGTCGGTTTCCGACGGCCTCCTGGAAGTGACGATAATTTGGTGGACATTTAAAGACGTAGTTGGTATTACTACAACCCGGCCAAGATTCGGTCCAGTTTTCCACTGGTCCAGCGGTAAGCAGCAGAATAGGTTTTCTAACTCCTCCCCAATGTTAGAACCGCCCTGTTTCACGTCTGCAGAGCGCGAGGAGACTATCGCGAATGTTACGGATTGGCTTATATTCCGAAGACGCAAAGCTGCAACAGATCCTCTCCTCTGTTCTAGGCAAAGACTTTCAGGTGCTTCTGGAATCCACGGAACATGGATTGAATCGCCTGCTTGCCGCGGGTGGCTGCGATGTGTTGGTTCTGGATCTTGATTCCAACGACGATTCGCTGCAGGAACGAATTGCCTGCTGCCGGCGCATCGTCGGTTTTCGCATTGCCTCGGTTGTGATGGCTCATGACGCCCTTCGAGCGACTGCCGCAGAGCTTGTCCGGCTGGGCGCGCACAGCTATTGCCGGAAGCCGCCTTCAATTCGGGACCTAAAGGCATTGCTGCATCGAGCGCATGAGAATTTCTCGCAGTGGGCTGGATCGGCGCGCAACCGGCCGATGGAAGCCGACTCCTGCGACCAGATGATTGGCTCCAGCGTACAGATGCAGCACATTTATGACCTGGTCCATCGTGTGGCAAATCTGAATGCTTCGGTCCTCGTTACGGGAGAGAGCGGGACGGGCAAAGAACTCATTGCGAGGGCGATTCACAATCTTGGTTCGCGCGCGGGGCGGCCTTTTGTCGCGCTTTGCTGCGGAGCGATTCCGGAGACGCTGATCGAAGCTGAATTATTCGGCCACGAAAAGGGTGCGTTTACGGGGACTGTTGGTGTTCGAGAGGGATATCTGGAACAGGCTGGCGAGGGGACTCTTTTGCTGGATGAGATTGGCGAGCTTAGCCAGGCGACACAGGTGAAATTGCTGCGGGTTTTGCAGCAGCGCGAATTCTGCAGGCTTGGAAGCACGCGGATGATCCCGCTGCGTGCTCGTCTGATCTTCGCCACTCATGCGGACCTTGGAGAGCTTGTAGCGCAAGGCAAGTTCCGGCTGGATCTTTTTTACCGAATCAATGTGATGAAGATTACGGCACCCTCGCTGCAAGAGCGGGTGGAGGACATTCCGCAGATCGCCGCGCATTTTTTGAGGCAATACTCCGAGCTATATGAGAAGCGTATTGAAGATATAGAACCGGGCGCCATGGCTCTGTTGCAATCGTATTCCTGGCCTGGCAATGTGCGGGAGCTGGAGAACGTTATTCAACGAGCAATTATCGTTGCGTCCGACGAGACAATTCACGAACACGATCTTCCGTTGAATATTCAAAGCGAGAGCGTTGTGAATATCGGAGACTACCAGCCGGCTAATTCTTTTGAACGGCAACTTCGAAATTACAAGATTAAACTTGCCGAGGCGGCGGTAAGAGATAACCAGGGGAATAAGACGCTGGCTGCGCGAAGTCTGAATATTTCACGGGCCTACCTGCATAGACTACTTCGCCTGGCAGAGCACGAACCGCTCAACGAGCAAGAAAGCTATGAAGACCTGGAGACTGCTTGAACACTTTGTCTTCTTCGGACGACATCGGCACTGATTTTCCAACACATCCTGGTATCCTGCGACGAATATTTTCGTTTCCTATGATGCTGGCCGCCGCGCTGGCTATGCTGGCAGGGCTGACGGTGCGTTCGCGCGTCAATGATCCTGATATGTGGTGGCATCTCAAAACTGGCGAGGTGATCTGGACCACGCATAGAATCCCGACAACCGATCTTTTTTCCTATACGACGAATCATCACGCATGGATTCCGCAGGAGTGGCTTGCGCAGGTGTCGATCTATGGAGCTTACCGGTGGGGCGGCTACTCCGGCCTGATGGTCTGGCTGTATCTCTTCACCATTGCGCTGATTGTTGCCGGGTACATTCTCTGTTGGCTGTATTCGGGAAATTCCAAAGCCGCGTTTCTCGGAGCGCTGATCGTCTGGCTGTTTTCGACCATGATTCTTGCGATCAGGGCACAGGTGATCGGCTATCTTTTTCTGACTTTGGAGATGCTACTGCTGCATCTGGGGAGCACCCGGGATCGGAGATGGTTTCTCGGTCTGCCGCCACTGTTCGTGCTCTGGGTGAACTGTCATGGGTCTTTTCTGCTCGGGTTTATTGTTGTGGGGATATTTCTTTTCTGTTCTCTCTTTGAGTTTCGAGCGGGTTTGCTGGTGTCTTCGCGGTGGGATTCTTGTCGCAGACGATTACTCTTGTTCATGTTCCTCTTCTCGGCGGGTGTCCTCTTTCTTAATCCGGTCGGAGTGAAGCAGGTTTTTTATCCGCTGAATACTATGCTGCAGCAACACGTTGGCTTAAGCCAGATCGAGGAATGGCAGCCACTGCAGATGAGCGATCTGCGTGGATTTGCTGTGCCGGGCATCGTAGGAGGCATCTTTCTTTTTTTGATCGTTCGGCGATCCGAGCTGTTTTTGAATGAGCTGCTTTTGTTAGCGATGAGCGCGGCATTTGCCATGAGTCATCGACGGATGACGGTGGTGTTTGGCATATTTGCCGCTCCTGTTGCCACGCGTCTGTTTTCGACCTGCTGGGATAATTACGACGAAAGACGGGATCGTCCCGTTGTAAATGCAGGGCTGATTATGCTGGCGCTGTTCCTCCTCGTTTTTTCCTTTCCGAGCCGCAGGTATCTTGCGGAGCAGGTTGATCGAGGAAACCCTGTCGGGGCGGTGCAGTTCATCAGGCGCAATCAACTTTCGGGGCATATGTTGAACGCCTACAACTATGGAGGTTATCTGATTTGGGCGCTTCCAGAGTACCCGGACTTTGTCGATGGCCGAGCTGACGTCCTTGAATGGTCGGGAGTGCTGGGGGAATTTGCTCGATGGGCGACGCTCGAAGAAGATCCGCATCTCCTTCTCAATAAATACAACGTCGATTTCTGTCTATTGGAACGCAGATCAGCCATCGCACACGTTCTTCCTCTCATGCGGGATTGGAAGCTTGTTTATTCCGACGCCGATTCTGTGGTGTTCGTGCGATCCGGGCGGTAAGGGTCCGGCTGGATTTCAGTCAGAAAAATGTTTCGAGATATCTCCAATATGACACTGCGGACCGAACTTCTGCTAAACTCGATTATGTTGTTCTGTGGTTCTTTGGTTTATCTTCAACAGACCGAATGAGCCCAAACGACGCGATGGTGACATCAAGCCAAGTTGTTGAAAGACAACCTGGGGACGTAGCTCAGTTGGTTAGAGCGCTGCCTTCTAACCGAGACTAAGAAAATAAACAACTTAGTTCCTTGGTGTCCACGATGGTGTCCACCCTGACCCAATTCTGCTAGGCTATGAAGCCTCAGAGGAGGATCAATGGATGCCTGCTCCCAAGCCCCTCGGCACACTTCTCAACGCTCCCGAATACGCGGAGCGCGTCAACCTCATCAAGAAAATCAAAACCGCTGCTGGATGGCGTTTCGCTCCTGTCGTCCCTGAAGCGAACGGCAGACTCAAGGACCGTGTGCGCGTCAACGGCCAGATCGAGACGCACCCGGAAGGCGCGTACTACATCGAGTGGCGCGTCGGCGGTCGGAGCGGTCACCGCTATCGCACTCCCGTCGCCAAAGAAGAAGCCATCGACGCCGCACGCCGCAAGGCGCTCGAACTGTCCGCCATCCGTGACGGTCTCATTGCCGCGCCGGAGCCTCCGCCTGTGGCTGCGGATAAGACGCCTATCGGCGACGCCATCGACGCCTATCTGAAGTACGTCAAGATGCAGCGGAAGAAGCGGACCTTTCTCACCTATCGCTACACGCTCGACGTTCTCCTGCGGGCTGCGTACAAGAAGAAGTATGCCGAGGACGCAACGCGGCAGGACGCGATCGACTTCATGACGTACTGCTACGAGCAGGGCTTGGGAGCACGCACGGTCTACGACAAGCTGGTGACGGTGCTCCAGCTCTTCAAGCGGCATGGCCGCGAGAGGCTGCTCGAAAAGGCGACTGGCCAGCTTCGTCGATACCATCCGGCCTATCTATGAGCCGGAAGAGATAACCGCCATGTTCAAGGTTGCGACCGAAGACGAGGCCGACATGCTCAAGTTCATCCTCGGCTCCGGCTTCCGCGACCAGGAGATTCGCTACGGCGAATATCTTGATCTCGATTCCAAGCACGATCTGGTGCGCGTCACGGCCAAGAAGGAATGGGACTTCACTCCGAAGAATTGGGAGGAGCGTATCGTGCCCTTGCCGCATGTTCTGATGGAGCGTTTGACGAAGAGGAAGGAACGCAAGAAGGCCCGGCCTCACGATCTCATCTTCGGCAACACCAGAGGCAATCCCGATAGCGAGATGGATACGGTGGTGAAGCGCGTCGCGGAACGCGCCGGTTTGAACTGTGGCCGCTGCGTGACCGAGCATGGCAACAAGTGCGCGGAAGGTCCCGTACTGCATGAATTTCTTCCTCCACAAGTTCCGGCACACCTTCGCCACCAATCACCTGCGCGACGGTGTAGACATCCGCAACCGTGCAGGCATGGCTTGGACACCGCGACATCAAATCCACGATGGTCTACCTCAAGGGCATCCGATCCAAAGATGCCGCACACAAAGTCAACAACGGTGAGCTGGCGAGTATGGTGGCCTAGACGAATAGATGGTTTCTGCGGCTACCCCATGCTAGGCTCAAAGTATGGGGTAGCCGTGGCCGCTCCGGTCGCAAACCAGTTGTGAGCGGTTTCGTTCGCAGATTGGAGGACACAATGATTCAGATTGAACTCAAACCCGAGATCGAGGCCCGGCTTGTCGCTGACGCTCACGCGGAAGGTGTCGAGCCATCCGTCTACGCTGGCAGCATGATCGAGCGCGTCTATGTTCGCGTGAATGGCACCAGCAGACCATCGCGGAAGCCGGAAGAGGTTCGCGCCTGGCTCGATTCCCTGACGCAGTTTTCCGACAAGATCCCCCCAGCTTCCCGACGAAGCGTTTACCCGCGAGAGCTTCTATCAGGATCACGAGTAGATGGTGATGGATGCCTGTCTGGTGGATACCAATGGTCCTGTTGCGTATCCCCAGGCGCTCCGACCCGAATCACGCTGCCGTAGACAGCGCGCTCTCGAAGCTGGCGATTCAAGGCACCATTCTGCATTACACCCACCAAAACATCGCGGAACTCTGGAACACCATGACCCGCCCTCAGTCGCGGAATGGCTTTGGCCTCACCGTTCAGGACGCTGGCCGAGAGGTGGGATTGATCGAATCGGGCATGGAACTATTGCCGGACAGCGCTGCCGTCTATCAGGAGTGCGGCGGATTGTAGTGCAGTATGGTGTCTCCGGCGTTCAGGTTCACGATGCCCGGCTTGCCGCTGCCATGTATGTACACGGCATCTCTCATATCCTCACCTTCAATGGATCGGATTTCAGCCGGTTCAGCGGAATCACCGCGATCCATCCAGCCGTAGTCTGAGTATGTGACAGGCGACTGAGCCTCGCAACGCGCGGAGTAGCCTTCCGTCTCCAGCCTATAGGGCATCGTAAACGTCGTCTTGCGGGCTATTCCAGATCGCCGCGAACGCGGGCGCACTCGCGCAGCCGCAGCATGGGTCAATTCTCGTTCCTGTCCCCGCACGCGGAGAAATTCCACGAAATCCTCGACCTCGCTAATTTGCTCGGCACTGAGGGTCTGGATTTTTTCGCTCAGAGTATTGACATTCAAGGTCATATCAGGCTCCAGAAGCTCTTTCCTTCATTTTAGAGTATCCCCCGACGTAAACTTGGATGATGCAGGTGAACCTCAACCGCAGGAGGTCGAATGAAGCGCAAGTTTATCCCGGCTGAAAATTCTTCCGCGAGTGGAAGGAAGATCCAAAGTACGTCGCTGAATATGAGGCACTGGACAAGGAATTTGCACTCGCGTCTGCATTGATCGAGGCCCGGAGCAAAGCCGACATGACACAGAAAGAGGTTGCTGCCGCTATGGGCACTCGCAGGTCGTAGTCGCTCGGGTGGAGAGCGGCAAAGTATTGCCTTCGACACGCACTCTGGAACGCTTTGCCCACGCTACGCGCTCGCGGTTGCGGATCAGCTTTTCAATCCAGTCCTGAGCCTGCCGCGTTGAAGCGCTAATCGTGAAGAACAGGCCCCCAAGCATCGCATCTTCGGAGGCTTTTCGTATTTTGTGGCGCAGCGGCTACCCGGCTCGCTGCGCTCCGGGCATCCGATATGGTGCCGCCGCCGACTTCCATCCTGTCCACATCGCCCGGCAAGTATCAGGTGCTTTGGCGCGTCGAAGGATTCGACTCTGTGCTTCAGGAACAGCTGCTCAAGCTGCTCGCCATAGCCTTCGGCGGCGATCCCGCGTTGCACCGATTGCAACCGTGTCCTCCGTGTCCCCGGTTTCCTGAATCGAAAGTACGATCCAGCGCACCGGGTCACCGTCGAATATCCCGATGATTCCATCTGGACTCCCGACGACTTCCGGCTGGACGCAGGCGTAGTGGATGCGATGCTTTTCGGCGATGCTATCGCCTCCGAAAACCACCATCCAAGCACAGCAATTCGGAGAGTGATTGGGCATGGGTTTCCATGAGCTTGCCCACGGCAAAGATGCCGTGAAGCTGACGCGGGAGCTGGCTTCGCGCCGCTCCGACAAGCCCAATCCTCTTTACTACGCGCAGCGCACGGTCGATGTTGCTTCGGCTCGCCTCTGGCTCATCGAAGGCATCCGCATCGACGATGTGATTACGATGCTCGAATCCCGCCGCCGCTTTGAGCTTCCCGCCGCACTTTGCTCCACTCGTGCGCGGGAGATTGCAGCTACCGCACAGCGCATGATTGCCCGCAGAAAGACCGCCTGATTTCACCACCACAAGAGAATGCAATGCCACTGCTAGAAGTCACCCAAACCCGCCACCTCAGCGCCTCCATCCGGCTTACTGATACGACCGCCTCTCAGGTCGATCAGTATGCCGCTTTCATCCACGCATCGGCTGATGATGTGGTGGAGCAGGCACTTGCGTATGTCTTCGCCAAAGACCGCGACTTTCAGGAGTTTTTGAAGTCGCCGGAAGCACAGCGGATTACGCCACTCTGCGCGTCCGTAGAGCAGCCGCCAATGATGCAGCGGAGCCGCCTGCGAAGAAGCCTGCAAGCGGGGTGCAGTCGCCAGTACAAATGCCTGCTGTTGTGGCGGGTGCGAAGGCATGATCCTCCATCGAAATCCGTGGCAGTACCGGCACGGTGCTTCGCACCGGAAGAATGTTGACACTCCACCCCTCATAGGGTCGTGCAGGTGCACTACGGTTGCACTTGCATCGGTTTCAATGACATAGCAATTTCAGGTGCACTTGAGTGCACCTGCGAAATGCGAGGTTCCGCGTGTCACTTTTGAAGACAAAACCGGATGCGAAGTCGCATGAGGACCGCTCCGCGCATCGCATCTTTCCCGTTACTGCGAAGCTGACGAAGGACGAGCGCAAAGCGGTTACTGATTTTGCGCGATCACAGGGGTTTGCGCGTGGGCAATGGATGCGCGACGTCATCTTGCGTGAGCTGCGCGGTGCGCCTGCGAGTGATATATCCCTGGCCGAGATTCTTGCGTCGCTTGCTGCTCGTAAACGTCCTGCGACCTCTGGCCGCAGGTCAAAAACTTACACCCGAAGCCTTCGACAAATTGCTGGACGACATCAGCGCAGCAAAGCACGAGCTGGCCGGGAAAATCACGTCGGAGAAAAGGAGATAACGCGATGGCAAAGACCACATGGGGACGCAAGGAAACAATCATCTGGCCGTACTACCGGCCCCCTCTATACCTATGGCACCGTGTTCGTCGCGGTCGTACTTACCGGCTTGTTTCTCTGCGCTCGCCTCCGCTTCGGAAACACGCCGTTTGCAGCGGTATTACATGCCCGTCTATGAGAGAACGTCGGTCATAGGTTCCTTCACCGCGACACACCGAAGCACCTACAGGGTGCTCTTTCTCGCAGGCCGTGGTGTCCCGCCGCGGCCTGCGATGGACAGCGATTTGATTCTCGGGAAAACGCCGGAGCCAGGCGGCAGAGTCATCCCACTTGCTCTGTCGGAAACCGCCCGGCAACACGGCTACAACTTGCTTTTTCGAGGCCCGCAACGCAGCTATGTGGACGCACGCCTGAGAGATTACCTGAAAGATGTTGTCTACGGCGGCAGCAGTCTTTCCGCTTTCTTCCGACCGTCCCTGATAGGCGGGATGCTGGTCTTCGTCATCCTGCTACCGCTTGCCGTCAGAAAAGATGTGGACCGGCAAAAGCAATTGAAGTACGGACGGCGGCTGAAAGGCCCGGAGCTACTGACGCCGCAGCAGTTCAACAAAGTCGTCCGGGGCGATGGCATCGGCTTCAAAAACTGACGAAATGAAGGACATGATTCGCATACCTGCGAGGGCTGAGGCGCAGCACATGCAGTTCATCGGCGACACAGGGCGCGGGCAAGTCGGCCTTGATGTTCCAGGTGCTCCGTCAGGTACAGAGCCGGGGTGATTCGGCCATCGTCTACGACCCAGCGCGTGAGTACGTCAGGCGCTTTTACAACCCGGAACGTGGCGACGTAATCCTCAATCCTTTGGACCAACGCTGCCCCTATTGGGGGCCAGCGGAAGAGTTGCGTAGCCGCTCCGAGGCAAAGGCGCTCTCCGCGTCATTGTTCCAGCCGCCGCAGGATCGCAAGGGCGAATTTTTCATCGAGTCGCCGCAGAAAATCTTTGCTTTCCTTATGGCCTATGGGCCGACGCCCGATGAGCTGGGTGCAGTGGATGTCCAACCCCGAAGAGATCGACCGCAGGCTCAAAGGCACCGAGCACGCACACCTTATTGACCCGAAGGCGCACCAGCAGCGGGCCGGTGTTCTTGGCTCCCTGGGGCTGGTCGCAGACAGTCTCCGTCTACTGCCTAAGAAGGACGAGGGCAATGGAGCGTGGACCGCAACCGAGTGGGCCGAGAAACGTCAGGGTTGGATCTTCCTTACCTCGCTTCCAGCCGAGCGCGAGGCGCTTCGTCCGCTACAGAGTTTATGGATTGACTGGCTGGTATTGCGGCTTTTGAATGAGCCGACAGAGGCGCAAAAGCGTGTGTGGTTCATCATCGACGAGCTGGCGAGCTTGCAGAAACTTCCACAGCTTCATACCGCCATCACGGAAGCCCGCAAGAGCAGGAACCCCGTAGTGCTTGGCTTCCAGGGCAAAGCCCAGCTTGAATATCTGTACGGGCATCTGGCCGAGGTGATGCTGTCGCAGCCCGCGACGAGTATTTGGCTCACGACCAAGGAACCGAGCGCCGGGGAATGGGTCAGCAAGTTTATCGGCAAGGTAGAAGTCGAACGACTGCGTGAGACGCACTTCGACGGCACCCGCGCAGGCCGAAACTTCGCTCTCGATAGACAGGTGGAGCCGCTGGTGCTGGAGTCCGAAATCTCCGGCCTCGCCGACCTGCACGCTTATATGAAGTACCAGAATTACGTGACCCGGTTTTCGTTCCCATACTTCGACATGCCGGAGATTGCGAAGGGCTTCGAGCTGCGAGAGCGGCCCGACGACAAGCTACCCTACGACCCGAAGAAGATGCGCAATGCCGGAAATGATGCGTCTCCTACGGAGTTGAAGCAAGTGCCGGAGCCGTCCGTTCCGGCGCAGGCCGACCAGTTGGCGACGGCCCACCAGATCGAGCCGGAGGTCGTCATTGTTCCCGATGCCGACGAACAGCAGAACTTGATTTTACGGGGTTGATGCCATGCTGACCATTTCAAAGCCGCTCTCCGCAAGCCAGGCGCAGACCTACCACGCCAAAGAATTCACCGCCGCCGAGCAGAACTATTGGAAGCAGGGCGACACCATTCAGGGCGAGTGGCACGGCAAGCTGGCGGAACGATTCGAGCTTGCCGGTGCGGTTGGAGCGGAGGAGTTTGCCCGTCTCTCCGAAGGCCAGCACCCGCAGACCGGAGAGCAGTTGGTCCGGCATCGCGTAGTCCACGAATACCGGAACGAGGATGGAAAGATGGTATCTCCGGTAGAGCATCGCGCCGGTTGGGATGCGACCTTTTCAGCCCCAAAATCTGTCTCGTTGACCGCGCTTGTCGGGGGCGATGACCGTGTACGCGAAGCGCACCGCGAGGCCGTCAACACCGCCTTGAACGAATTGGAGCGGTACACACAGGCCCGCATCGGCGGCAACCATCCCGCCGAGATGACCGGGCAATTTGTCGCGGCAAAGTTTGAGCATGACACCGCCCGCCCGGTGGATGGCTACGCCGCGCCGCAACTCCACACTCATGCGGTAGTTTTCAATATGACCGAGCGCGAGAACGGAGCCATGCGTGCCTTGCAGCCGCAGGGACTTTTCGATAGTCAGCGGTTTGCAACCGCCGTCTATCAATCCCATCTCACCTATCAACTTCGCTCTCTTGGCTACGAAATTGAACCCGGCAAGAGCGGCGCACCGGAGATTAAAGGCTATTCGCAGGAATACCTTGATGCCTCCAGCCCGCGCCGCCAGCAGATCGAGGAGGCGCTTGGCCGGAGCGGATTCAGCGGCCCAGAGGCCGCGCAGATCGCCGCGCACAACACCCGCGATAAAAAGGTGATCCTCTCGCCCGATGAAGTGTTGGCGGGGCATCGGCAGATTGCCGCCGAGTTCGGCAATCAGGCCGACCGGGTAGTAGCCGAGGCGCAGCAGCGCCGACAGATACAGGCTCAGGAACGACCGGCAAATGAGCGTAGCCAGCAGGTACGGGAGGCCATCACGTTTGCCCGCGACAAGGGTTTTGAGCGTGAGGCTGTCACCGATGAACGGGCGCTCTATGTCGATGCGCTGCGCCGGGGTATGGGGGAGATGACCTACCCGGAGGTCCGCGCCAGCTTCGAGGCGCGTGTCGCCTCCGGCGAGTTCAAAGAGGTTGCCGATGATAGTCACAAGGCCGGTCGGAAATTCACGACGGCGGCGACCATCAAGGATGAACAAGACATCGTCCAGAGGGTGCGGGATGGACAGAACAGTGCGCCGCAGATCATGCCGATACAGGCAGCGATCCCGCTCACCGAAGCGCGTCCTCACCTGAATACCGCGCAGCGAAAGGTGATCGAGGAAGTTCTGACTTCCCGCGATAGAGTCCAAGGATTGCAAGGATTGGCAGGCTCAGGCAAGACCTCGGCCCTCGAAAGTATCCGTCAGGGAGCGGAACAGAACGGCTATGCCGTTGAGGGCTTCGCCCCCACCTCCCGCGCAGCGCGGCAGCTCCGCGATGCCGGTATTCCTGCCGATACGTTGCAGGGCTTCCTCGCCCGCAGCCGCAATACCGATCCGGCACAGAAACATCTTTACATGCTCGATGAATCCTCGCTGGCATCCACGAAACAGATGCGGGAATTTCTCGATAAGATTGGTCCGCAGGACAAGGTATTGCTCATTGGCGACACCCGCCAACACCAGGGCGTAGACGCCGGAAAACCCTTTGAGCAGTTACAGCAGGCCGGGATGCGAACGGCACAGCTTGACCAGATCGTGCGCCAGAAAGCCAATCCCGAACTGTTGAAAGTTGTCGAGCATCTGTCGAAAAACGAAACAGCAGCCGGTGTGCGGATGCTTCAGGAGCAGGGGCGCATCACCGAAATCGTAGACCCACAGGAACGCATCGAGGCGATAGCGAAAAGCTACGCATCCCATCCTGAAAACACCATCATTGTGTCGCCCGACAATGCCTCGCGCCGCCAGATCAATCAAGCGGTGCGGCAGGAGTTACAGGCTTTTGGCAGCGTGGAAAAAGAAGACCATCCCATCCGTGTGTTGACGCCACGCTCCGATATGACCGGCGCGGATCGGGAGTGGGCTGCTCGTTATCAGGCCGGGGATGTCCTGCATTACATCCGTGGGAGTAAGGAGCTTGGCATCGAACGCGGCAGCTACGCTCAGGTCGTCACCACCGACCCGAAGGAAAATCTCGTGACCGTTCAGAAGCCGAATGGTGAGCAAGTCACCTATGACCCATCGCGTCTACGTGGTATCAGTGCGTACCGGGAGATCGAGCGGGAATTTTCCGTTGGCGACCGGATACAACTGACCGCACCGAATCGGGAATTAAATGTCGCTAATCGCGACCTTGGCACCATCCAACAAATCCACCGCAACGGAAAGATGACCGTCCGCATGGATGGCGACAAGGACAAAATAGTCACATTCGATCCCAGGGAGATGCGGCACTTCGATCACGGCTACGCCGTGACCTCGCATAGCTCGCAAGGCATCACCTCAGAGCGTGTCCTAGTCAACATGGATACGGAGGTTCACCCGGAGTTAATAGGCAGCCGCTTTGCGTATGTCTCCGTCTCACGGGCTTCGCACGACGCGCAGATTTATACCAACAATGCGGCGTCTCTCTCAGAAGTCCTCAGCCATGATGTGAACAAAGCTTCCGCGATTGATTTCGGCAAGGGGCAAAGCCCGGTTGCAAACGTGGGATTGGAACAAGCTACGGCGGCGGTGAAGACTTCCGCTGCCGGACTTGGGTTGGCTCTTTAGTGTTTCATAGTGCATCCTCGACGGGACGCACTTCAAAGTCTTGTTTGTCCGAACCGAAGTAACGTCTTCGCATCCAGAATGCGACGTTCACTAGGCCAATCAATGCGGGCACTTCGATGAGCGGGCCGACGACACCGACAAACGCCTCTCCAGAGTTCAGGCCAAAAACTGCGACCGCTACGGCAATCGCCAGCTCGAAGTTATTCCCGGCAGCGGTGAAGGAGAGCGTAGCCGATTGTGCATAGTCTGCACCGAGCCGCTTGCCCATCCAAAAGCTGACCAGGAACATGATGAGAAAGTAGATAATCAGCGGGACGGAGATCTTCACTACGTCCAGCGGCAGCCTCACGATGAGATCGCCTTTCAGCGAGAACATCACCAGAATCGTGAAGAGGAGCGCAACCAGCGTGAGCGGGCTTATCCGAGGAATGAAGCGCGTCCGATACCATTCCTCTCCCTTGACCCGAATCAGAGTCGAGCGCGTCAGGAAACCTGCGACGAACGGCACTCCGAGGTAGAGGCCGACACTTTTCGCAATTTGGCCGATCCCAACTTCAACAACGCTCCCCTCAAGACCAAACCATTTCGGGAACACGGTGAGGAAAGCCCAGGCATAGAGACTGTAAAAGAGAACCTGAAACACGCTGTTGATAGCGACTAGACCGGCGACATAATCCGTGTCGCCTTCCGCCAATTCGTTCCAGACAAGCACCATCGCAATGCAGCGTGCAATGCCAATCAGGATGAGGCCGCGCATGTAGGCCGGTTCGTTATGCAGGAAGACAACGGCAAGAATGAACATGAGCGCCGGGCCGATAAGCCAGTTTTGTACCAGCGACAGACCGAGCACGCGCTTATTGCGGAAGACTTCGCCCAGCTTCTCGTACCGCACCTTCGCCAATGGAGGAAACATCATGATGATGAGTCCAATAGCAATAGGGATATTCGTTGTGCCCGTCTGAAAGCGGTTGACGAACGCCGCCGAGCTGGGAACGAAGTGACCGATGCTCACGCCGACAGCCATTGCGAGGAATATCCAGAGCGTAAGAAAGCGGTCGAGAAAAGACAGTTTCTTTCGCTGGGTGGGAGCGCATACACGGCCTTGCGTTACTGGTGCGGTCATCTCTAGCAAGCCTCGCAGCACGGTTCTGTGATGGCGGTAGGCAGTGGAGCGCCTTCGAGCGCGGGGTACTTCGACGGTGAGCAGCAAACTTTCGTGAGACGCGCTCTGTCCGCCTGCATTGCCTTGTCTTCTTTCAGCCAATCGAGGGTCTGACGGAGAATCTGTGTTGCTCCAATGTGCGGTGGCATGACGATGCGGTAGTGCATCCACTTACCCTCGCGCCGCGCCGAGACGATGCCAGCGTTTCTCAGATATGCCAAATGCCGGGAGACTTTCGGCTGAGGACCGCCGAGGATTTCTACGAAGTAGCAGACACAAACCTCCTGGTCTCCCATGAGGTTGAGCAGCCGGAGGCGGGTATTATCTCCCAGGGCTTGAAAGAACTGCTGCATATCGAATGGTTGTGTACGTCTTGCCATAGAAAATGTATACGCCTTGACGAATACGAAAGCAAGAGATACATTCACCCTAACGAATATGTTGTGGAGGTGGGTAGATGGCAGAACAGATTCTTGAGTCCGTCAGGTCGAAATATGGCGCAGTGGCGCACAGCACGTTATCAAGCAACGATCATGGCGTTAAGGCTGTTGCAGAAGCCTTTGGCTATTCTGCGGAGGAACTGACCTCGATTCCCGCCGAGGCCAACATGGGCCTGTCTTGCGGCAATCCCACAGCGACCGCGCATATCCGACCAGGTGAAGTGATAGTCGATCTAGGCTCCGGTGGCGGTTTGGATGTCTTTCTGGCGTCGAAGATGGTGGGGCCACAGGGACGCGCAATCGGCATTGACATGACTCCGGCCATGATTGAGCGGGCCAGAGCAAACGCGGCGACGGGTGGTTACGCCAACGTGGAGTTTTACCAGTCCACTATCGACCACATCCCGCTTCCCGATGCTTCTGTGGATTGTGTCATCTCGAATTGCGTCCTAAACCTCGCACCGGACAAGCCTGCCGTCTTTCGTGAGATTGTCCGCGTGCTCAAGCCCGGAGGCCGTGTTGCCGTAAGTGACATTGCCTTGAAGGGAGAGCTGCCGGAGGCCGTTGCCCGCAGTATGGCGGCTTATGTGGGCTGCATCGCTGGCGCAATCAGGATCGACGACTACCGCGCCGGTCTTCTCGCAGCCGGATTCGAGCATGTTGAGATTGTGGATAGCGGAGCCGACTTGAACGCCTATGCCAAAGTAGAGAACCAATCGGGTTGCTGTTCACCGGCAATGGATGGAGAGTCCTGCTGTGCGCCCGCACCAACCGATATAGTGGCGTCACTCCATACAGAACTGACTGAGTTGTTGACGAAGTATGACATCAACGCGGCAGCCGCAAGCGTAAAGGTCTACGCCATCAAGCCAAAGGCTACGGCTTTAGCCCCTTGCTGTGGCCCGTCCTGCTGTGCATAGGAGAGCCTGATGCCACACTACAACGTCTTGTTCTTATGCACTGGCAATTCCGCCCGATCAATCATGGCCGAAGCCATTATGAACCGTAAGGGAGCGCCGAACTTCACCACCTATAGTGCCGGGAGCCATCCGTCAGGAAGGGTACGCCCGGAGGCGCTTCGGCAGATCGAAGATGCGGGGTTGAACACTGACGGTTTTCGCAGCAAGTCATGGGATGAGTTCGCCACGCCGGACGCTCAAGTGATGAATTTCGTGTTTACCGTCTGCGACAACGCTGCGAATGAAGTCTGCCCTGTGTGGCCGGGACAGCCGATCACCGCGCATTGGGGTGTGCCCGATCCGGCAGCGGCAACGGGAACGCCGCAAGAGACCGAGCGGGCATTCTCGCAAGCCTTCTCCATTCTGGAGAGGCGCATCACCCTCATGCTTTCTCTTCCACTCGCCAGCTTGGATTCAATGGCACTCAAGAGCGAGTTGGAAAATATCGGCAAGGAATAACAGGAGACTTTATGCTCAAGGTGATCTTTGCGTGTGTTCACAATGCCGGGCGTTCCCAGATGGCAGCGGCGTTCTTCAATCAACTTGCGGACCCGCAGAAGGCAACGGCCATATCAGCGGGAACGGAGCCCGGCGTACGCGTCCATCCCGAAGTCCAGGCTGTCATGCAGGAGGTGGGAATCGACCTGAGCAACGCCAAGCCTCAGAAGCTCACGGAAAACTTGGCAAAGGACGCACAGCTCCTCATCACGATGGGATGCGGGGATAAGTGCCCCTATGTTCCCGGCCTGCGTCGTGACGATTGGGCGCTGCCGGACCCGAAGGGATTGCCCATTGCAGAGGTCCGGGCGATACGGGACGCGATCAGGCATCGCGTACACCAGCTTGTGGACAATGAGCTTTCGTCAATTTGAATCCAGCTCAAAAGAGATAGGTTTCCGCCCGCATCACCAGAAGATTTTTCGCATTACGTCATCTGCGAAATGTCCGCACTCCGCAGCGTTATCCAGACATTCGGCCTGCTTGTCTTCAGCGGCCTTGGGAAGAAACTCAATATCTACCTGCCTGGCCCATTCTGCATCTTTCCTATCGAGTTTCGAGATCAATTCAGAGAGCTTAAACCTATCCGGCGTCGGATTGTGGACTAGTTGGATGCGGAAAGCCGCAAGCCTCGTGGCCCTCTCTTCAAACCATTTCGCCTGCTCCAGCAATTCCTTGTAGTGAGCTTCCTTCGGATCATAGTGCCGATACCGATACGCCTGCCATAGTCGTTTCGCTAACGGGGTAAGTACCGCAGTGATGACAGAGCCGACCGCAGCACCGAGAGCTGCGGCGATAACCGGAACCGCCAGATCCTTGAAGTAAGTAGACACGCTCTGCAATTATGAAGGCTTCCTTCCTGCACCACAAATCCTGATCCAGAAATTTAAGGTTCTGTAGGAGGAAGTTTCCTGCCCTCGCTGTGACCGCCTTGCGTTCTCCGCTTCCTCATCAGAAGCGCCTCTTTCGCCACTGGTCCACGTCTGACCGCATTCTCCGTCACAAACCAGAGTGGATGAGTGCATTGACTGTTTTCGCCAGTTAACCACTTAGTTTCCGTATTGCCGTCACTCGGGAGGAATCCGGTATTTGGTTCGGAATCTTTCTTACTAGACCTTCCGTTCCCCGGCTGCTACGCAACGATTTCTCTATTTCGATAGCTCAAGAGGCAAGAACAGGGAGAAGGCTGTACCACTCCTCCGGGGTCGCGTCGTGCTCGATACCCGCAGATCGGCTTGCAGGCGTTCTACAAGTTGTGCGGACACCCACATCCCAAGCCCGGTGCCGGTCTCCCCTTTGGTCGTAAAGAACGGCTCGAACATCTTACTGAGCGTGTTCGTATCCATTCCAGTGCCGGAGTCGGCAATTGTAGTGCGTATGCCGCGTCGTTCTTGATTGCGCCAGTCGAACGATGCGCTTACCCGCATGGTCAGCGAGCCTCCCGACTTCATCGCATCGACCGCGTTCGAGATGATGTTCGCGAAGATCTGCCGGAGATCTCCTGCCAGGCACAGGATCGGCGGTCCTTCCCTATATTGGCGATGGACTGAGATGTTATTCGCCAGAAGCTTTCCGTTGTAGAGCACCAGCAGAGAATCCAGGATCTCAGAGACCTGCACTGACGACGGAGCGGTAGATTGCCGGTAGAACTTGAGTGTCTGCTGCGTGATATGGGACACGCGGCCTACCTCTTCGAGCGCCTGGGCCGCATATGATTTTACGGCCACGGCATCGTTGCCGGTCGAGGCGAGATAAAGAAGATTCGTGATCGCCTCAAGCGGGTTATTGATCTCATGAGCGATGGATGCCGCCAGACGGCTGGCAATGGCCAGTTTCTCTGCCTGGACGAGCGCAGCTTCGATCTTCTTGCGTTTGGTCATATCCGTGAGCGACAAGAGAATCAGGGGTGCCGTATCCGGCTCCTGCACCATGTAACGTCCACTCAGCATGAAGGATTTCCAGCCGATGCCGGGAAAGTCATAAATGACTTCGTGATTGAAGAAGTTTCTGTCGTGCGGCAGCACCTCTTCCAGCAGAATTCGCAGGTCGGGTTTGTTCCACTGTCCATCCCCGAGGCTATACACAAACTGGTTGAGTGTGGCCTCTGGCTTAACTTCAAAGGCCCCGTAGAACGCATAATTTGCCATCAGAATATGCAGGTCAGCGTTCAATACCAGCACGGGCTCCGGCATGGTTTCGATGATGGATTTGGTGAACTCACCCGCAAGCACCAGTTCTTGATTGCGCTTCTTGATGACGTCGATGTCCATAAGGACCAGGACCGCGCCATCGATTTGATTGTCGAGCGTTTTATAAGGTCTTACCTGTAACCGAAACCAATGGCCCTGCTGATCCTGCACCTCTCGTTCGAGGTTCACACCATCCCGAACAACGGTCGTAAGTAAAGGCTTCAAATCAATATTGAGATCCGGTCTGATATCGGTGATGGAGCGCCCAACATCGGAGGGCAGCACTCTAAACACGGTCTCCGCCATAGGGGTCATGCGGCGTATGCGCAGGTCGTTATCCACCATCACAATGGGGATCACGGTGCTTTCGAGCAGGTTCTTCAGATCATTCCCGAGCAGGTGCAGCGTGGAGTTGTTACTGTTCAACTCGTCGTTGACGGTGGTGAGTTCTTCGTTGGTGGCTTGCAACTCTTCTTTCGAGGTTTCCAGCTCTTCGTTGGTGCTTTGCAGCTCTTCATTCGCGGAGAGCATCTCTTCGTTTGCGGACTGATAATCTTCGCGGAGCGCTTCCCGTTCTGACAGATGTTCCTTGAGCAGAGCGCGTGCGGCGTGCAGTTCACTCTTTTGCTCAAGAAGCTCTCTCCGCACCCGATTGCTTGTCTTCAGAGATCCAGATCGGCTCTTTTTGTCATGGATCTCGATAGGGGGAACTGCATCCTCGAAGAGGATGAGATAACACCGCCCCATTCCGGTTGCCGGTTCGTCCATGGGAATTACCGACAGATGCACCACACGTCTTTTGCCCCTACGGTCCAAAGGGACATTCTTTTTATGGATTGGAACCGCTCTTTTTCTTGCCGAAGCGATGGCGGTGCGCAGCGCAATGGCCAGCTCTTCACAGACCATATTCAATATATTGAGATTCGCCCTCCCGGACGCAGGCTCCAGATAAGGACTCGTTCGCCCACGGAATTGAAGAATTTCGAGAGCGTCGTTAACGATGACTCCCGGCGGCGCACACTCCTTGAGGACAATTCGATCTGCGACCTCCTGTAACTCCGCTTCATTCTGGCTCGCACGACTGATGGGCTGCGCCTTCGCCGGTGGCGATACACTCGCTTGTATCGGGGTTCTACTCGTCTTGAAGGTGCGCTGGTGGCGCTGATTGCCAACTTTTTTGGAATAGGTTTTGTTCTTCTTGTTCAGTGGCGTGAACATCAGAGGATAAGAAGCTGCGCTCTCGGCGCTTCCCAAGAGCAGAAAGCCGGATGGGTTCAGGGCGTAGTGCAGGGTCGAGATGATCTTTTCCTGCAACTCAGGCTGAACATAAATAAGGAAATTGCGGCACGAGATCAGATCCAGGTTTGAAAAGGGAGGATCTTTGGCGACATCCTGACGCGCAAAAACACAGAGATCGCGCACCACCTTATTGACCCGGTAGCCGCCTGCCACTTTCGTGAAAAACTTTGCGACGCGGTCCGCTGAGACAGTCTTCATTGCGCTTTCGGGATAGATGCCGGAACGGGCTTTCGCAATCCCTTTCTCATTGATGTCTGTCCCAAAGAGCTGAATGCGGAGGCTACTGGCTCTTGCCCCCAGAAATTCCAGTAACGTAATCGCCAGGGAATACACTTCTTCTCCGCTGGAGCAGGCGACTACCCATATACGGATTGTTTCTTTTCCAGTCTCTCTAGCAATCGCCGGATAGATCGTACTTGCCAGGTCGTCAAAGACCTCCGGGTTGCGGAAGAACTCCGTTACCGGAATCAAAACGTGATTGGAGAGGTTCGCCACTTCTTCCGGATGCTCTCCGAGATAGGTCAGATAGGCAGCAAGGGAAGCTATCCTGAGAGCTGCCATGCGCTGCTGTGTGCGTCGATGAATCGTGTTGGGCTTGTATTTGCTGAAGTCAGCGCCTTGCAAAGCGCTCACCAGGTTCAAGATTGAATTGAAAACGCGGTCATCGTCCTTCGGTTCTTCGAGCGAATTCGTCGATTTCCTCCGGAGGTTGGGATGAGTGCTCATCCACGACAACTCCGCTGCGATCTTCTCCGGAGATAAAACGAAATCGATGCAGCCGGATTCAATGGCGCTCCGAGGCATACCGTCGAACTTGGCTGTCTCGGGGTCCTGAGCAAAGGTCACTCCACCTTTGGCGCGAATCGCTTCAATCCCCGCGGTGCCGTCCGATGCCGTGCCTGAGAGAATGACGCCGATGGCCTGGCTCTTGCGTACCTCCGCCAGAGAACGCATGAAGATGTCGATGGGCAGATGCTGCTTGCGGTCTATCACTCGCGGTATCAGCCCAAAGTGGCCATCCATGATGGAAATATCCACGTTGCTCGGCATCACATAGACGCGATTCGACTCAATCTTCATTGCATTGATGGCTTCCAGAACAGGAATGCTGGTCGCCTTCGAAAGCAGTTCTGGCAAGATACTGTGGCGTTTAGGATCGAGGTGCTGAATCAGCATGAATGCCATGGCAATATCGGTGGGGAGAGCACGCAGAATCGCTGTAAGGGCTTCCAGACCGCCTGCCGATGCCCCGATCGCCACGACTGGAATGTCCGGCGATACACTTTTAGGCGGTTGTCTTTGTGCTTCGGGAGAAGGCATTCAACACCGGATTCCACCGGAAACATCGTGCGTCGGAACAGTCGGCGTGAGTTTTCTGTTCGCGTAGAGAGCTTTCCAAGTGTACGCCATCGTCGAAATTCGAGCCCCATGTCGCAGTAGCCGAAGCATTTACAAGGGGACGGCCCAAACCTTCGGTAAGCAAACCTGAGATTGGGGCCGGATTGTTTGCAATCCGGTAGTTAGCGTTTTTCGACGCTTCCGATTTGACCGTAACCCGGGAGTTACGCGACTCATTTCCAACAAGCCAGCTTGTCGTCAGCAGACGGGGCAGCCAACGGAATCCGCTGGCATTATCTCGGGCAGTTTCGTAACAGTCTCGTGTCCTGCCCGCAACGCCGCTTCTGAAAACTTAAAAACAACAGCAAAAGCACCCCCTATGTTGCGCTGACGCGCGGCTTGGCCCCACTCAGTTCGCAAGGGTGGACGGCCTATAGAGCGGGCCTTGTGGAGTCCGTTCACTACCAGCTGCGGCGCGTCTTTGACGTGTACGTGATGCCGAAGGCGGAGAACCTTTCGACTATCAGCAAAGACGTGAATAAAATCGTCGCCGAGATGCATTCCCCTCATGGAACAGTATTGACTGTGCGAGGCTCGGTCAACAACATGAACGACTCTTTCAAGTCATTCGCTATTGGTTTGATTCTCTCGATCATCCTTGTCTTTCTGATTCTGATGTCCCAATTTGCATCCTTCGTCGATCCCTTCATCATTCTGTTGGCCATCCCTCCCGGCATATCAGGTGTCATCCTGTTCCTTCTGCTCACAGGAACAACCATCAACATCATGAGCCTGATGGGAGTCTTGATGATGACCGGCATTGTTGTGTCGGACAGTATTTTGATTGTTGAGTTCACCGGCCAACTTCGGGAGCAAGGTCTCAAGTTGGAAGACGCAATCATGACGGCGTGCAAAGTACGATTGCGGCCAATCCTAATGACGACACTGGCGACGGTCCTCGGACTGATCCCAATGGCTCTTGCGCTGGAGGCAGGCAGCGAGCAGTATGCTCCGCTCGCTCGCGCGATCCTCGGAGGTCTTACTGTCTCGGGCGTCGTTACGGTTTTCCTAGTGCCAAGTGCTTATCTGCTCATCCATCGACGCATCGAGTCTCGCTCGACGGCTCACCAAGGCCCTGAATCTGATGGTGCGCAGGATGGGTTGGAGGTGACAGCTTGAGGAGCAAACTCACAGTTCTTTTGCTTGCGGCTCCCGCCACCCTTCTGGCCCAGGCGGGTTCTGCAAACCTTCCGGTTGCACCCCAACCCGTCCCACAGCGTTTCTCGGCTGCCCTGAGCCAGCAAATCGCTCCGAACGCTTCAGCTTCGCAAGAGTCGCCACAACAGAGCAAACCTCTGTTGGACCCGCAATCACCAACAACTCCGATCACACGTTCGGATGCGGAACAACTCGCGTTGAAGAATAATCCCCGTATAACTGCCAACCATCTGCTTGCCCTAGCAGCAGGCCAGGTTACGCGACAGACTAGGTCTGGAGACCTACCCCAGATCTATGCAGCCATGACCGCTGAAAAGGCGGAGGATGGCAGCCGCATCGGTGCAGGTGCGTTGACGAATTCACGCCTGTATACCCATGCCGGGACCGGCGGCACACTTACGCAGCTAATCACCGATTTTGGACATACTCGGGATTTGGTCGCGACCAACAAGCTACAGGAAAAAGCGCAGGACAGAACGACCGTCGCGACTCAGCAGGATGTTCTGATGGCGACGGATGAAGCATTCTTTCGGTTGCTGAATGCGCAATCTCTACTCGGTGTTGCGAAGGCCACGGTTGCAGCGCGGAGCAATGTACGCGACCTTACTTCCGCGCTGACCAAGAGCGCACTAAAGAGTGATCTCGACTTGAATATCGCATCTGCGGATTTGTCACAGTCGCAATTGCTGCAACTTGACGCTGAAAACGCTGTTGCCTCGGCTAGTGCCGCCTTGGCGGCCGTTCTGGCAGCACCACCTGACACGGTATATCAAGCCGTGGAAGAACCGGGCACCGCTCCGCCGCCACCCGGCCCCGGCAGTTCACCAGTCCTGAATGCCAGTGCCCAGGCTCAGCGACCGGATTTACAGGCGCTTCATTACAACGCCCAGGCATATCAAAAGTTCGCAAGGGCACAGCAACTGCAACATCTCCCCACTATCTCTGCGTTAGCGATAGGAGGTATTTCGCCTGTGTCGCCGGATAATATCTTCGTTCCGCATTGGTACGCGGCTGCTGGTGTCAATTTGTCGATTCCACTCTTCACTGGCTTTCGCATCGATGCTCAAGCTGAAGAGGCGCGCCTCCGTCAAAGAGCGACCGAAAAGCAGGCACAGGACCTTTCCGACTCAATTGCTCGCGATGTCCGAGTCGGAGTTCTGAATGCCCAGACTGCATTTCGCAGGATTGCAGTTGCCGAACAGTTCCGTGACCAGACAGCCCAGGCACTTGCCCTTGCACAAACTCGCTACAAGCTTGGCTTGAGTTCAATTGTTGAGCTGAGTCAGGCACAGTTGCAAAGCACACAGGCGTCTGTCGCTGCCGTCAATGCCCGATATGACTATTTGCTTGCTTTGCGCGCTCTCGACTACGCTCGCGGCCAACTTGCGCCGTAAGTGAATTGATATGGCGAGATGGGCGTTGCTGATTACTAGACATTCCGTAGAGGAGATTCATCATAATGAACAAGATTAAGATCGAAACGATACTGTTCGCGACGGATCTTCTCGAAAACTCCCGTCTCGCCTTGGATTATGCAGTCGCCTTTGCCCAGCACTTCAGAGCCTCGATAGTAATGGTGCATGTAGTCCAGTTGTCTGGCGCAGCGCAGCTCGCAGAACTCCAGGTTCGTGGTCCGAGTGTTTCACGACATTCAGCGGAGGAACGGTTAGATGTACTCGCCCGTGGTGTTCGTCGTCTTGGCCTAACGGTAGAGGCAGAGGTGATTGATGGTTTGACCTGCAACGCCATTCTGGAAGCGGCTGACAGACATCGCGCAGATTTACTCGTCCTCGGAGTTCACGGCATCCACCGTGGCTTGGAACATCTTTTGATCGGCTCGAATACAGAGAAGATCATGTTGTCTGCGAACTGCCCCGTACTTACGGTCGGTTCCCATGTACTGACAGGCTTTGATACCAAGCTTCATCTCAAAGAGATTCTGCTTCTCTCAGACTTCACTCCAGAATCCGCACTCGCAGTGCCGTACGCATTCCAGCTTGCTGAGGAATTCGCACTGCCCGTGGAAGTCTGTCAACTCCTACCTGACGTTGCGAAGACTACGCAAGATCAACTTGCGGAGGATTACTGCCGAGCTTTGAAAGATGTCTTGGGAGACACAGATTCCGAATGGTGTAAACCCGCATTCCAGTTAGAGCGTGGCATGGCCGTAGACCAGATCATCTATCGTGCAGAATCCCAGAATGCCGGGCTGATTGTTCTTGGAGCCCATACCGAGTCTCAACTAGGCCGACACCTTCGAACAAGCTTTGCGTATCAGATCCTTGGACGGGCAACTTGCCCCGTTCTCACAGTTCGCAGCGATCTCGCTCTCTAAGGTGTTGGAGATAGACGGAGCATCGGCAATGCAATTCAAAGCAGTACCCCTAAAGAACCTATGCTGTCTTGTCTGTCGCGACTTCTTACAGTTCCAAAGTGAAGTCAAAGCTGCATCCTGGCCGCTACAATTCAAGGGGAACAATTGTTTGGTAATACGAATTGCGCGCTACACCGAGAATCCGGGACAAAACCGAGGCACTCAGTTTCTACCTCATTGATCAGATTAGTGAAATGGAGGATGGTTGTCCTTGCACAAAAGGCTTATTGTTGCATGCGAGGCTCTCGCATTCGCGTTGTCAGAGGTAATCGACGGCGCGGGGCTGACAGTTGCCTTGCATGCTCGGTCAAATCCTTTATCAAGCAGGAGGTCGGGAGAACCTGAGGAAGACGGGTACGATAAAGACGTTGCCTCCGCGCTCCTTAAACCTGGTTCTGCGCGATTCGCCTTGAGATGGCAGAACAGCAAAAATGAAAGTCTTTAGGTGCGCAATGGAAGAACATACCGGCTCGGCCTCTATTCGACAATTCCTCAGAAACAAATCGCTCAAGCAATTCAGCAGCGCAGATCTTGGTTGGAGTGGCTTGGTTCTGGAAAAGCATGTTAGTCAGCCAGGAATTCTTGAGGACACTACAATCGACCATGCGCTGCTGATGTTGTGGACGGGCAAGAGTGTAGCGCGTGGGGAGCGGCTTGCCTCGCGCGGGAGATTCCTGCCGTACGCAAAACCGTCGGGATTGATGACCCTATATTCCCAGGGCGCGGTCGCCGAGGTACGACCAACAACTGCTTCTCATTTCCTTCTTTGTGCAATTGAACCGGTATTCCTCTATTCGATCGCTGATGAGATGAGCGCCGAGAGCCTGCTCAGGAAGGAGACTCGCGTTGCGGTAGACGAGCCTGCCTTTTCCGATTATGCGTTGAGGCGTATCGTCTCGCTCTTAGCCACCGAGGCACGAGATGGTGCCCCATCTGGAAGTCTCTATTCAGACCATCTGATTCATGCGTTAGCGATGCGTCTTCTTCTCCTTCGAACGGGGGGAACGACTACACCCGCCGTCTCCGACAGTGCGTTGTACAACCGCAACATCCAGCGAACAGTCAGTCTCATGGAGTCCTCACCTGCAGAGGACTTCACGATTGCCGGACTTGCAAAGGAAGCGGGCTATAGCCGAGCGCACTTTCTCCGCCTATTTCGAGAAGCGCTCAATTGCTCTCCCCACCAGTTTCTGATGAAGCTTCGCCTGGAGAGAGCGCGCGCCATGATGAAAAATCGCTCGTTGAGAATTGAGGAGATAGCGTCGGCATGTGGATTTAGTAGCGATGCGCACCTGTCCCGCATCTTTCATCGAGCCTATGGGCAAACGCCAAGTAGCTTCCGTAAGGACGGAGCATAGCACTTTCATGCAAGAAAGGCGTTTTTGTGAAAACGTCCATGATATACGTGGGATCGCGGACCAACAGGGTTAGTTCCGATATCAGCCCCCGTTGGTTGACGGAGCTTTGCCGCTGCCATTGTCGACGCGAAGTGAGTGCGATATGTCTGAATTCAAAGCTTGGCAGAACACGATGCACAAGCAGTTCGAAGGGAATGCCATCCTTCGAGTCTCGAGCGAAAAGCTGTCGTGGAGCGACATCACTCTTCAGCACTACGAAGCGACTGCCGCGCACCGGCCCGAGATATTCATTGAACACCCGACTCTCGCCGTGTTCCTGAATAGAACCGCCGTTCCGTTTGATCGGCGAGACGTGCATGGGAATTTCATTCGGCAGGTGAGACGTCCCGGAATGTCAGTCTTACTTCATCCAGGAGTCGTGCCAAGCATCAGGTCGTTGTCGACTATTCACTTGCTGGTCTGCGGCATCCAAAGGAACTTCCTCGAGGAGGTCGCTCTTGAGGCGAAAGAGGGTATCACTTGGAAAGCCCCAGAAGGAGGGTCTACTCAGGTTGGTAACGAGTCTGAATTTCTTGATCAACCGCTAAACAGAATCATCGAGCTGCTTCATTTTGAAGCGAAGCAGGGCGGTCAATCAGGATTGTTGTACACAGAACATTTATCGAACGCACTCGCCTACCGTATGGCCTCGCTTGTAAGGCTTTACGGATCGTCACGCGTCAAGCCTACACCAACCTTGCCGAGAGATATACTTCGGCGGGTAGTTGACAAAATCAAGGCTGACGTATGCGCCGACCATACCTTAGCAAGTCTTGCCTCCGAATCAGGCTACAGCCGTAGCCATTTCCTTCGAGCCTTCGCCGCCTCGGTAGGATCTTCTCCTCATCAATATGTTATGAAGGTCAGGCTAAAGTATGCCCGGGAGTTATTGATATCGAGTTCCCTCAGCGTGGCTGAGATCGCTACGCATTGCGGCTTCGCCAGTGACGCTCATCTCTCACGCACATTCCACAGCCACTATGGCCTTCCTCCCAGCGTGTTCCGGCGAACCCGTCGACATTCGATCGGATCGAAATAAGGTCAGCCCGATGATGTGGGGCATTGCTCAAGAATTTATCCTCTAGCGGAGAATGACGTCATGGCATCCTCTCAAAGCAGAATGCAGAAGCCATTGGACGTCAGCCTGCCGGAGACTTTGGAAGAGGCACGAGGTCAGGCAGCAGACCGTCCCCTGCATGTCATTCTCTCCCTTCTAGACCGAGAGAAAAAGGAAGGAGGTCCAACCGGGGAGGAGTACTTATACCATCTTAAAAGCGCTGGTGAAACACGTCTCGACGCTTTGAAAAACAACCTTACGCACGTTATACCAAGGTGGTCAATCGCTGCTGGTCTGCAAAGTGTGCTGGAAGAGATTCAAGTTGACCCCACCCGTCATCACAGCGTCGAGAACATGGCAGAGATTTCAGGGTTTAGCCGAGGTCATTTCATCCGTTCGTTTCGCTCATTCATGGGTGTTACGCCACATCAATATTTGATTCATCAGCGACTCGAACGAGCAAAGAATCTTATTCTCACGACACAGCAATCGATCGCGAAGATTGCTGTGTCGTGCGGATTCGCGACGGAGAGCCATTTTTACCGCGCTTTTACGAAGCATCTCGGAGTTACACCGACTTCTCTTCGAGGACGAATCCACTTGGGGCGAAAGCTAAACTGATTACTATTTTCGCAACCAAACTCAACAGATGTGTTTAGTATCTCGCCTCCGTCACATCGATCTTTCCGAACGAATTTAGTACGAAGTACCTGGCTGAACGAGTATCCGAATCGGATTCCCCTCTCGTGATTCAAGTCGGTGAATGCCATCCTTGATCTTCTCCAAAGGAATGATTTCGCTGATTGATCTAGAGAGATCCAGGCGACCCCGCGAAAGCAGTCCGGCAAGTGTCCCGATGTCTTCATTCCGGTAACCGAGATGGCCCATTATCTTAATCCTTGATCGATCAAAACTGCGGCTAGACCCGATACTAATATTTGCATTGCTCATCCCTACGACAACGAGACGCCCTCCGGGGGCCAACGAGTGCTCTGCCTGCTCAAACGTAGCCTGAATTCCAACGGCGTCGAATGCCACGTCAACTCCCCTTCCACCTGTGAGTCCTCGGATGGTTTCAACCACTTGAGGATCGGCGGAATCCAGCACAACATCGGCACCGAAGGAAATCGCGCGAGCCCGCGTCTCTTCCGAAACATCTAAAGCAATGACAGGAGACGCGCCGACGAGGCGGGCTATCTGAATCAAATGCGTGCCGATCCCGCCTAAACCCCAGATCGCGATGGCCTCGCCGACCCGGACTTCCCCCGTATTGACCACTGCTCCGAACGGCGTAGCAACTGCGTCTGCAAGCAAGGCCGCCTGTTCCATGGGAACGTTGTCAGGTATACGAGTTAGCATCCGGGCTTGAGCCACAGTGTATTCGGCCCAACCTCCGTCATAGTCGGAAGCCATAATCTTCAAATTGAGACAGTTATTCAGATTTCCACGAAGGCATTCCGGACAGGTTGAATCGACTTTGCCAGCCGCCGGGATAACACGATCCCCAATCTTCCAACCAGTTACATTGGAACCAATCCCATCAATAATTCCAGACGCCTCGTGGCCTTGCGTGATCTTGGGTTGCCGCGGCGGAAACGTGCCGTTGATGAGGCTCAAATCTGAATGGCAGATTCCGCAGTATGCGACTTTGATCAGGACTTCTTCTGGGCCCGGCTCGGGCACAGGAATCTGTTCAACCGTCACTTGCTTGGTAGTAGTGTCAAGCCGTTGGGCACGCATCATTTCTGGCATTAGCTGACCTCTTTCGATTGCGGATGATGATCTGAATCCCTTGGCAGGATTCCTGTATGTGGAATACCAATGAGTCGCGACCGGGTCGTTTTGGTCAAATAAGCATAAAGCCATGTGAACAAAACAGAGAGTTGATGGTCTGCTCCGCTCAGGAAAGCCAGATGCACAAAGAGCCATGTGAGCCAAGCCGGGCGACCACTCCACTGGGCTCGGAATGGCCATGCAATTCGTGCAACAGCCTTTCGCGTGCCGATAGTAGCCATATCCCCCTTATCGAAATAGTGAAAGGGTGTCCGTGGCTTGCCGTTCAGGTCCGCAAGGATAGCAATGGCCGCATGTTTTCCCATTTGCATAGCAGGCTGCGCGACTGCGGGTATGCGCTTGCCGTTTTCCGTGGCGGAGGCCAGATCACCACAGACAAAGATATTCGGCTCGCCTGACGGGTTGAGAAAACTGTCGACCTCAACGGCTCCTCTTCGGTCCAGCGGGAGACCAAGCTTCTTTCCCAAGGTAGAGGGAGCCACTCCCGCCGCCCAAAGAACCACGGTCGCGTCTATCCGCTGATCGCCGACAACTAGATGACGAGCACCGATCTCAGTGATGCGAGTTTTGGTGTGAACCGACACACCCAAGCTCATCAATTGCTGTTTGCCTTTTTCTTGCAAGTCTGGCGGAAACGCGGCAAGGATCGTATCTCCGCCTTCGTAGAGGGAGATCTTTGAATCCTCTGTTCGAATATGTCGAAAGTCTCGGTTAAGAACCCTTTGTGTGATGTCGGCAAGTGCGCCAGCGAGTTCCACTCCAGTCGGCCCGCCGCCGATAATCACAAAGTGCAAAGATGGTGTCGCTCCTGTCCTCGCTGCCATGTATTCGGCCTCTTCAAATGCCAGGAGGACGCGAGACCTCACCTCGATTGCGTCGTCAATGGACTTGAGCGATGGAGCTGATTCAGCCCATGAGTCATTGCCGAAATAGGACGAAGTGCACCCGGTAGCGAGGACCAGATAGTCGAAGGAAAGTTGCATCGAATCGACCAGTGTGATGGAGCGGGCGGTTCGATCAATGTCGATTACTTCCGACAGGATGACTTCGACATTGCGGTATGGACTCAGTATCGAGCGGACCGGTCGAGTGATATCTGACGGCGAAAGGACCCCAAGAGCCACTTGGTAGAGGAGGGGCTGAAAAGTCGTGTAGCTCAACCGATCGATTACAATCACGTCGACGTTCGGCGCATTGCGGCCCAAATACTTCGCGGCTTCAATTCCCGCGAATCCTCCGCCGACGATTATGACTTTCTTCCTTACTTCGCAAACTTGCATTCATATCTCAATGGATAAAGATCACAGAGTGGTACATGGTCTCTACACTATGCGTGCCCGAGACAGAAACATCCATGCACATTAGTCGCAAACTTGCATGAAAGGACCATCGTCTTTGGATAGTCCTGAGGTCGGAGAGTAGATTGAAGTTTCAGGTGTCATTCGTGCTTAAGGAGTCGATGGACTAGATGCTGAAACGTTCAGTGATTGTTCCAATAGTCGTTCTCAGCATTGCAGCTGTACTGTTCTTTACGATTCGAGCACATTGGACATCTTCGCAATCCGACGCGGCAATTCAAAAGACGGACGACGCATATATTCAGGCAGATCAGTCTCCCTTGAGTACACGCATCAGCGGAAGAGTGCGGAGAGTATATGTGCATGACTATGAGCAGGTGCGGACCGGTCAATTACTTATCGAAATTGACGATACAGACTATCAAGCAGCGTCGAATGAAGCGGTAGCAGCCCTCGAAGGAGCGAGAGCAGAGTATCAAGCCAACCAAACGGCTAAGGGGGCAGCAGACGCAAGCGTTTTAACTGCCCGAGCGGGCATCGACCAGGCACAAGCCGCAATCGGGGTGGCAGAGGCGGGTATTGCCGCAGCCAAAGCATCTTCTTCACAAGCAGGAAGCCAGTTCACGCGACAGCAGGCATTGCTAGAACACAAAGCCGCCACAAAAGAACAGTATGAGGAGGCACAGGCAGCCCATGAAAACGCGCTCGCTGCTCTCAAAGGACGAGAAGCAGATCTCGCACGAGCTAAGGCGGGCAACACTGCAGCGGAGTCGATGTTGACGGCAGCGCAACAGCAGCGAATCGCTTTGAACGACAAAGACGCTGGTCTCAGAGCACAAATTGAGGCTAGAAAGGCCGGAGTCACTGTTGCAAACGTAAATCTTGGATATACAAAAATCTACGCGCCAACTGACGGCGTGCTTGGTGAGATTCAGGCACATCAAGGTCAATTGATCGCGCCGGGGATGCAACTCGCATCCCTCGTCCAGAACAACCTCTGGATAACGGCGAATTATCAGGAGACACAGGTGGCACGGATGCGGGTCGGTGATCCGGTAGATATTCATATCGATGCATTGGCCGGACACACCTTCAAAGGGCAAGTCACGGAAATTGCACCAGCGAGCGGTTCACAATTTGCCTTGCTTCCTCCAGACAACGCTACGGGCAATTACACGAAGGTTGTTCAGAGGGTGCCGGTCCACATTTCGATCAATCCAGAGTCAGCTGTCGGCCAGTTGCGCCCAGGATTCTCGGCAGAAGTAGTAGTACACATTTCACGATAGGTTCTATGGCAGAGGCTTCCATTTCAAATCCAAAAGGCCCGAAGAGGTTCCCGCTCCTGGGGATTGTAGCTGTACTTTTGGGGGCATCCATCTCTTCCTTCTTTGGAAGGCTGCTTTCGGTCGGTGCCGGAGATCTTCGCGGCGCGATGCATATGGATTACGACACCGCCTCATGGATCTCAACATGGTTCAACATGGGACAGATGTTCATTGGTCCATTCACTGTATATCTGGCGTCCATTCTAGGCCCGAGGCGAGTGCTCTTTCTTGGAGCGGTTAGCTTCACCGGACTTACTTTGCTTCTGCCGTTCGTGCCGCACGCGCCGACGTTTCTTTTCCTCACATTCCTGGCCGGTCTCACCGTGGGGACGTTTTATCCGCTCACACTTGCGTTCCTTCTGCGGAGTATCAATCAGATGTATGCCCTCTGGGCAATCGCTGTCTATGCCATAGATATCGTGGTTACCGTGCACATAACGCACTCCTATGACGCGTGGATGATGGAGCATCTCTCGTGGCGATGGATCTTTTGGACCAATACGACGCTGACGGTATTGATGGTCGCTCTGATCTATTTCGGGGTGCCAGAACAACCTCTTCCTCAAGCCAAGCCAGGCGAACAAACTCCCAGCTGGAGAGGTTTCCTCTATGGAAGCGCCGGTGCAGCGCTGCTGTACGGTGCTCTGGATCAGGGGATTCATCTTGATTGGTGGCATTCACCCACATTTGTAGCGATGGTCGTATCCGGATCGTACCTGCTGCTCTCGGCGATTATCCGCCATTTCTATCTTCCAAATCGGATGGTGAACTTCCCATTTCTTCGCCGATGGAACACGATGGTTATGGCATTCCTGCTTCTCTTTTTTCGTTTCTTTCTATTGAGCGCCCTCTTGCTTGTTCCAACATATCTCAGTTCCGTCCAGCACTACAGTGCCAGCGAGATTGGCCCTGTATTGTTGTGGCTGGCTATACCTCAGGTGATAGCCGGAGTCTTCGCTGTCTATTTGTTGGAGAGAATCGATGCCCGGGTGATTCTGGCGGTGGGCATTGCCTTGATCGCTGCGGGTTGCATTGAGAATGCGACGCTTACCTCTGCTTGGTCTGGTCAGAACTTCTTTGTCACTCAGTTGTTGTTGGCAATAGGGGAAGCCATCACCTTCAATGGTTTGGTGGGCGCGCTCATTCTTGATGTCATGAACTCTGGCATCATGAACCGGGGCATCGAGATGTTGACATTCTCCGCGTTTTTTCAAGTCGTCAGGCTTGTCGGAGGTGAGATCGGGACAGTCTACATGCAACATTTTCTTCGCGTGCGGACAGCCTTTCACGCCAGCGTGATCGGTTCGATACCAATTGGATCCCCGGCCGCTAATGCGCGTCTGCAGGGGCTTATCGCGGGGATGCAAGGAAACGCTCCTACGACCAACTCGGCCATCGGCCGCTCAGCAACTCTCTTCGGTCTGACCGTTCGACAGCAGGCATTCACGATGGCCATCGGAGATTGCTTCTGGCTGATTGCTTTTTCAGCGTTGATTTGTCTCGTGGCGGTGGCTTGTGTCGGCTCATTGAACATTCAGTACAAGCACGTGCTCGCCACACTCCGTGCGCAGAGGACATCATGAAGAAGAAGACGATTGGATCAGAAGAGCTGCTATCGCGCACGTATAGAAGATTGGCCTCAATGGTTGTTGCGCTGGCGTTGTTAGCGCTCCATGACAAGATGAGTTCAGCCCAGATCAACGAGAGTGGCCGTCCTAGTATCCAATTGACTCTGAAACGTGCCGTTGAAATGGCAATGCAGCACAATCGTCAGATCACACTCGCTCGACTCGCTACAGCGGATAGCCGCGAGAAATTAGCCATTGCAAAATCACTTTACTATCCTCGCATCACAAATCAATCGAGTGCCCTTTACCTGAGTGATGTGCAGGGTGTCGTGTTACCGGCCGGAGTTCTATCGTCTTCGCCAACTACTGGGTTGATTCCGAGCCAGACTATCCGGATCGGTCAAGGTGCCCAAGATACCTTTACGAGCAGTACTGCGCTCGTTCAACCACTGACGCAACTGATCAAGGTGCGCGCAGGTGAAAAAGCCGCTCAATCAGATGTCAAGGCGGCACAGTTTACGCAGAGCGACGCTGAAAACTCTATCGCCCTCTTGGTGTACAAACTGTATTTTGGCATTCTTGCGTCGCAATCCCAATTGCAAGCTGACCAGGCATCCGTCCTTGCAGCTGAAACTAAAGATGAAGAAGGTCGAAGAGGTGTGGCCGAAGGAAAAGCCCTTGAGGTGGTCAGCTTGCAGAACCACGTCCAACTTCTTGACCAGCGACAATCAGTATTAAAGACACGTATTTCCCTTGAGGATGCAATGCTTCAATTGGATGATGCTCTAGGGCTGCCTTTGGGGACGAAGCTGGAGTTGGACCCAAGCGTAATGGACGATGAAGCTCAACTGTCCTCGCGCGCAACGGCGATGGAAGCGATTCGCACACATAGTCCTAAAGTACTCGAAGCGCAACAAACCGTTGAAAAGGCAAAGGCAGGACTTACCGCTGCGCGGGCGGCATACATCCCTAACATCACGGGTACAGCGAGCTACAGTTATCAGAATGGCGTACCGTTCTTAGTCCACAACTTTGGTACGTTTGGCGGGATCGTGTCATTCGATCTCTTCGATGGAGGAGCGCGGGAGGCAAAGGTTCGTGAGGCCAAGATTGAATTAGATATGGCACAAACCAAACTTGACGCTGCGACTGCGGAAGCGTCCATTTCAATCGCTACGGCGTACGATCAAGTCGAGCAGCTTAAAGAACTGGTTAATGTGGCGAAGGAAGCCCTCCAGGCTAAATCGGAGGCAGTTCGCGTCAGCCAGGAGCGACTCAGTCAGAATGCTGAAATGCTATCCGGGGTAGCAAAGAGTCAATCGGAAGTCGCTTCTCAAAAGGCATCGCTGTTACAAGCAGAATTGAGCCTGATACTGGCCGAGCGCAACATCCGTCAAATCCTTGGAGAACGACCATGAGATGTCTTTATTACGATAATCTCCGTCCCTGCTCGACAAACGCTAGCAAACGCAGTTCGGCCATAAAGATTCGAGGGCGCAATATCAGTGTCGTGAACTTAGCTCCACTAAGGTGTAGCAATTCGACGTGTGCGGTAGACAGGCCAGTATCTATTCCTGGCAGCACTGCGTTTACTTCACGGTATGGAAAGCCAGTTGCATCAGAATTGTATCGACGTGAGAACTTTAGAGTCTCGGAAATCAGCCTGGTTTGTGGTTCGAAGCACTTGTCTCGTTGTACTTCGCGGAGTTCGCTCATTTGTGGAGGGGCCGTCCGGTCCACGTAGGGGTCGGCTTTTGCAGTTCGCCCGCGAATTTAGAGATCGAGTGGTGATAAATGATTCCGAAAAAGCAGGGACCGAGTGGACAGGCTTGGCTGGTCAAATCGAGGTCATCAATGTCTGAATCGATCGACATTAAACTGAAGCGAGCAGCGATCGCACTCGCGGACAAACTGAGCTACCCTCTGGCCGCAGAGAATCTAGAGGTCTCATCTGCCGAGTTGAGGAAGCAAATCTCAACGCTCGAAGCACAGTTATACTTCCACATCTTCAAACCGACACAACGGGAAGTGGAACTGACCGAAGAGGGACAATTTCTTATCAAAGCCTTCCGCGATTCGGTCGCGCTCCATGATCGAAATGCAGGGGAGGATGCGGACGAAACTCAATAGCGACAGAATTGTTTGGCCCCACCTGAGACGTGGTGGACATTCAGGCTGGCAAGAAGCCGTGTGCCGCAAGTACGTCCTCTTCGATCTCAGAGGAATAGATGGGGCAGTGGTCTATAAACACAAAGTCTGCGAGCTTTTTTGCATCGTCCGAGGTGAGAAGATGCAGATTCTCCAGCATGGCGATCATGCCTGTGCGGTTATCGAAATGACGATGGCGCATCGTTCCTTGCGCCCACTTGCCCCAGATCACCACGTCAAGACCGTCTTCGCCTGGGAAGATAATCATCCTCACCTGCATACCGTGTGATCCTCCACATCTCGCATTTGACCGCCAGATTGCGCCCAAAATCCCATCAAAAATGTCTCCAGGGAATCTCTTCGAGATTAGTTGCACCAAACCAGAATAGCCAATGAAAATTCGCGAGTCGCCCTCGCTACCTCAATACATAGTCTCTCTACCTGAGATATCGATCCTGCAGAGAGACACGTCAAGTCAGCTCTAGCGCCCGCAAGTATTATAAGCGGCGCGTAATATACTTGCGGTGCCACATTGAAGTGTGGCGTCTTCTGGAACTCACAAAACGAAACTTGATCCGTCCGCAGCGTTCGGTCAACTGCTGCGGAAGCATCGGTTACGGCAGAAGATGAGCCAGGAGGCTCTTGCCGCCAAGTCCGGCTACGAGCGAGCCTTCATCAGCCTCATCGAACTGGGAAAGACCAACCCCTCGCTCCGCAGCATCTTCGACATCTGCGGTTCGCTCCAGATGAAGCCATCGGTGTTTCTGCGTCAGGTGGAACAACTCTCCGGCTTTGAGCTGCCCGCAGAGAAGGGACGGGGTAGCCGGAGCGCAGCATAGCGGCTGCGGGGAAGAACCGAAGGCCATGCTCAGGAGGTATTTTTCCTCCGGTGAGAGGGCGACGCGGACACCAAAAAATGGATTCATCTGGTAGACTTGATCTTGTAGTTGCCGTGATGGTTTTGGAGTCCTGTTTGGTGTCCACGTGGTGTCCACCAGAGCCTCAAAACTGAGTCCACAGCAGCGAAATGGTAGAACAGAGCGAAAATAGCGAAAGCTGCGAACTCTCTGATTCTATGTGACATATAACCAAGTTGTTGAAAAACAATCTGGGGACGTAGCTCAGTTGGTCAGAGCGCTGCCCTGTCACGGCAGAGGTCGCGGGTTCGAGCCCCGTCGTCCCCGCCATAAACCAAACAAAATGAATGGTTTATGGCACAGTGGCAATCAAGGTTTCATCGCACGAGGGTGCGGAAGGGTGCTGAAAATTCTCAGCGCCTTTTTTGCTGCTCTCAAGCAGCAACGGCTCCCGTTGCGAGGGTGCTGGCGAGGGTGCTGAAACTTTCGGCTTTCCGGCTTCCAGAACCATCTCCATCACTTTGTTATTGGCGTCCCGTTTCGTCTCGGAGATCGCTCGCGTGTAGATGTCGAGGGTGATCCGTGAGTTCGCGTGACGCAGGAGTTCCTGGGCTGTCTTCAGGTCCGCACCAGCCGCTCTCAGGTTGGTTGCCAGAGAGTGGCGGAAGCTGTGCCATCCGATCACCTTGCCGATGATCTTCGCCCGCAATAGAGCCGGGCGGATGACTTTCTTGAGCACCATGTCAGGCGTAATCGGCTGCTTCCCCTCTTTCCGATTCGACGGAAAGAGAAAGTCGTCATCGCCGTTATGCTTGGATTCTTTACGCCACTCATTCAGGCATTCCACTACGGATGAATGCAACGGGACGGGCCTGCGGCTGGCTTCGGTTTTCGTGTCTCCGAAGTGATTCCGAACACAGGAGCGAAGGACATTGACCTGAATCAACAGAGGGTCGATGTCTTTCCATGTAAGCGCGATGAGTTCGGAGCGCCGTAGTCCTGTGCTGGCCGCCACCATCACCATCGCCTTTTCACGGAGCGGCAGCTCCGCAATCAACGCCGACAACTCAGCGGGCGAGAGTACGTCCGGTTCCCGTAGCCGTTTGGCTGAGGCCCGGACTTTGGTGATGGGGTTCCGATGTATCCATTCATGCCGGATGCCATGATTGAATAGCGCCGACATAATGTTGCGGATCTTGCTCCGTGTCGCTGGAGCGTAAGGCAGAGAGTGTAGCCACTGCTCGACTTCCACGGTACGAACATCCGATAACGAAGCATTACCCCATTTGGGAACAACGTGATTCGATAGATAGATCGACGTTGACTCAATTGTTGCGAACGCTTTTTTGTCGGCTGTCAGTTCGTGTTTCCAATAGTGGGCTGCGAGTTCGGAGACCGTTTGCGGGACTCTTACCTCGACGTTGATGTTGGCGCGAAAGTCGGCCACGGCCTTTTCCGCGTCCCGGCGTAGTGGCATATCTGTCACTTTCCCGAGAACGCGCTTTTTGTATGTGCGTGTGCCGTTGGTCTCGTCGTACCAGCGAAACACCCATACGTCCGGCCCGCTTTTGCGCTTCTGTTTCAAAAGACTTCCTTGTTGAAAGCGGCTCATGCTGTTCTCCTTGCATGAGCGCTGATGGCTATATTTATGGTACTCGTCGGTGGCCGTTTTTTCTCTGTTTCTCTTGCCTCGACCCACGCCAACAGTTCGTGCTCACGAAACCGCCACAGCTTCCGTTTTCCCTCGCCTAGCGGGTGCGCGGGAACGTAGCCGATACGCGCCCAACGAACCAGCGTCCGCTTGTCCATCCGAAGAATCTGAGCGGCCTCTTGAGCATCTAGAAGATGATGTTCCATAGGTTCGACTCCGAAGCCGCAACTTTGCTTCCCTCACGCCCGGTTCTGGTGTTGAATCACAGCTCCCATCCCGGTCGAGTGTTTAGCGTCGCAACTCAGAGTCATCATGTTTGGCTTTATGCCTCGCGTCCAATGAAAATTTGGGCGAGCGTCATTCCTTTTTGGAATGACGACCAATCATGCGGACGTTTCAAAACCCTGCAAACCCACACTATTGAGGATTACAATTAGCTGCATTCGGTGGTTGATTCCGCCGTATTGAAGTGCTTGCTGTCCCTCCCAGAATCCGCAGACTGGAGGATAGTTATGGTTTTACCGGAAATTCGACTGCTGCAATCAGCGATTGTGCTGGCAGAAGAACTGCATTTCTCAAGAGCAGCCGAGAGGCTGAACATGAGCCAATCCACGCTCAGTAAGCAGATTTTCAAGCTGGAGCGCGGGCTCGGTTTTCAGGTTTTTAAACACAGTCATCAAGTTGCCGAACTCACAGAGGCAGGGCGCGTCTTCATCGTCGAGGCGCGTGAGGTTGTTTCCCATGCAGAACGGGCGGTGCTGTCCGCTCGGGCTGTTCTCGATGGCCCGAATGAAATCCTTAATATCGGAAAGTCTTCCTATACCGAACCCATTCTCGTCTCAACGCTTCTTTCGATCCAACTTTCACTGTTTCCCGAGATGAGGATCAAGCTCTGGAGTAACTTCTCCAATGAACTAGCTCGGCAGGTCAGCACAGGCACACTCGACCTCGCCGTGATAACCGGCGTCCCCCAAAAGCCCCAGCTTAGTCTCCTGAACATTGCGGACAATCCCTTTTACATAGCAATGTCGATAGGGGATGAATTGGCGGCATACCGTGATATTCACATGGAGCAGATGCACAAACGAAACTGGATGCTGTTAGGGAAACACGCAAACGCCCATCTGTACGACACCATTCATTCCGTCGGTGCGGAAGAAGGTGCTCATCCATCGGACATTTATCACTTCACCAGCCCCGAGGAAGCCTCTGAGCTGATCCGTGAGCACCACGGACTTGCGTTCTTGCCGCGCTCGGCAGCATGGAGAATTGCTCGTGATGGCATCACGATGCGGCCTTTGGCTGAACCCCGTCTCCGCCTTATCACGAGCCTTGCGATGCGCTCAGACAGCAAATCCCGACTCGTGAATGAGTTTGTAAAAGCTGCCGGACGAAAGTTCGGGGTTGTCGGGCAGAACGCTCAGAGAAACCTTCCGCTTGCGATGTGACTTGCTGGGCGTCAAGCATCTGAAAGCTATCATTGCGGGACTTCATGTATCTCGATGTTCAACGGCCCTTCTTTGCCGCAATTGGGGCAGACAAAAAGCCCTGTTGTATGCACCCGCCCTTCCACTTCTTCTCTGCGGAACGGACTCTCGCAGTGGATACATACATGGAAGTGCAATAGAGAAGTATTCATCTCATTGGGAATCGTGGACGCCATAAAACTTACTTCTCCCCTGAATTGGCTGAGCCGCTTTGGGCTTCCCGTTACCCGACTCTAACCAAACGTCAAGGGAAAGGCATCGGCCACTAGCCGGAGACGTTATCTCATACTTTTGGGGGAGATTTGTTCAAGAGCGCATCTGGTGGTCTTCAGCCATGTCCATCGGCTTTCAAATGAACCCTATCTCTAATCCCTTGAGCACCGCACGAACCCTATCTCTAACCCCCAATTTGGAAAAGATGGCAGACGCATGTGTCTTGATCGTCGCTTCAGCGACTCCCATGCTCTCAGCGATCTCCTTGTTGCTTAGTCCGGCGGTCATCAGCGCAAGCACCTCCGCCTCTTTCTTCGTCAAAGGCTCCGGCAATTCGCTGCTCTCGAACTTCGGCTGAAATGCCTCGATAGCCATACGAGCGCCATGCGTCACCGAGGGACGAAACACACGCTCTCCAGCAGTGACCTTATCAATACATGCCGTCAAGTCGGCTAAGGTGGAATCTTTACGGATGAATCCATTTGCACCTGCCTGAATCGCTCGAAAGAACATCTCGTCGTCATCAAACGTAGTCACCAAAATAATCGGTGTTGCACATCCTCGTTCTCGAACCTCTTTAAGCACATCGACACCTGATATTCCAGGGAGGCGGACATCCATCAGTGCAACATCCGCTGCCGTCTGCATAATTAACTGAACCGCGCTTGAACCGTCCTCAGCTTGGCCCACGATCTCGTAGCTTCTATTGAGCTTCAGCAGTTCGCACAGGCCAAGACGGACGAGCGTTTCGTCCTCTACTAGCAGGATCTTCATAGAGTCTTTCCTTCCTCGAAGGGAATGCTTACTGACACGGCGAATCCTGTCTGCTGTGGTGCTGGAAATGTCAGCTCTCCCCCCATCTCGTTCACCCTAGACTGCATTCCATTCAAGCCATTGCCTCGTGAAAACTTCACACACCCACGCCCGTCGTCAATAATGGATAAGACAACCTTTCCGTCCTGACACGCCAGCGTCATCCACAAATTTTGTGCTCCAGAATGACGAAGCACGTTCGTTACCGCTTCCTGGGCACAGCGGTATATGTCATGAGCGAGGGACCGAGGAACCAGCGTCAAATCACCCTTACCCTCAAAATGTGTATCGAGGCCCACTATCTCGCGCAAGAGACGCTTTAATGCCCCTGCTAAATCACCAAAGTCGTCCTCACGCCAAGCGGAAACGGATTCACGAATCTCGGCTAGGAGCACACGTGTAATCAGTTGTGCGCGGCTAATCGCTGGCAAGGCTGCGGTTGCGGCGTGATGCTGCGCGATCTGTAACTGAATGCCCAAGCTGGTCAGATAGTGTCCTGCCGAATCGTGTAGTTCCCTCGAAAGACGAAATCGCTCCTCGAATTTCGCTGCCTCTTTGATCTCGGCCTGCAAATCCACAAGCTCCTGATTCGCCACCGAAAGTTGCTGCTGCCTTCGTGCCAGTTCAAAGAGCAGGCACGCCCCGAAGAATGCGAAGCCGTACCAGATGTAATTTCCGCCGAGGATCACAAGTGCAACAAGCAGTCGTGCGGGCGAATGAGCAATCTCGACCCAAAAGGGATGTGCCTGGCTGCTGTAGATCGTCATCCTGACCATCCAGCCGAGGAAGTTAGCTGCCAAAGCAGCTCCAAACCAGCGAAGCCGTCGGTTCATGGGGACACAGAATGGAATACAAAAAGCCGACAGGTTTGTAAGATCGAGGCTCAGGACTGCTCCAAGCAGTGTTTGAATCAGCAGCAACCGTTCATGGTGCGGCTCCAAATCGACCTTGAGTGGCACGTTCTGAATGAAGATGATGCCGTAGATTACCGCGCCCACAACCTTCGTCCAGAACAACAAATCCAGCTTTCCGTGATGTGTTCCAGGTGCCGTCTGCGCCTCGCTGATGACTTCAATGAGTGCGAGAACGAATCCTCCCCACCGCAGCCAAGAAAAAAGGGGCTTTCGTAAGACCATGAACGTACCGTACGAGAGATCGACCTGTTGCGCATCGGCCATTAGTCAGAGACCCTCCAGCGATACACCTCCAGAATAGCCTCCTAGCTGCCACTTTTCTCCCCCAGAAGTATGAGATGGCTTCTCCTGCTGATGGCCGATTCGCTACTATTCTCCGTCCCGTACAGTTGATTCATGCTGGGCAGCGGTTTCCCTCACGCAGGATCGAGTTCCATGTGGCAAATCGCTCCCATTGGAATGTCGCAACAATCGCGCTGGAATTCATTTCCATTGTGCGCTCGAATCATTCTTCTGGCGCTCCTGGCTCCCGCTCAGTCAGTAATCGCACAGGAGAAATCCCATACCATGCTTGCGCTACCAGATGCTCCTGCGCCACAGGCGCAAGACTCTCTGGATGCCTCCCGAGGCTTGGCAACGGTCGGGGGTTCGGTCATAGACGTTCAAGGTGCATTGATCTCTGGCGCACGTGTTGAACTCGACAATGCGGCCACGCATGAAAAGAAACAAAGTGTGTCGAATGAAGCGGGTCAGTTTGCATTTTCTTCAGTCGAGGATGGCCTCTATTCAGTCACGATTGAGGCCACAGGATTCGCACCTGCTGTCAGAACTGGCATCATCATCTATGCAGGTGAAAGCTATCAGTTGACGCCTACAACAATGCAGGTCGCCGCGACATCCTCCACAGTGCAGGTGACACCGAAGACCCAATACGAACTGGCGCAAGCGCAAATCAAAGCTCAGGAGCGACAACGCTTTCTCTTCGTCATCCCCAATTTTTTTGTTAGCTATGTTCCAGATCCCGTTCCGCTCACGGCAAAACAGAAGATATCGCTTGCCGCCCGCGCGACGCTCGATCCATATCACCTCATTGATAGCGGAGCGGTGGCAGGATGGGAGCAAGCGCGCAACGACTATCCGGGGTACGGGCAAGGCGCTGCTGGCTACGCAAAGCGTTTCGGAGCGGCATACGGCAACACGATCTCTTCAACCTTTATCGGTGAAGGACTGGTGCCCGCGCTCCTGCATCAGGACGCACGATATTTCTATAAAGGGACCGGCAGCATTCCCTCCCGAATAAGCTATGCGCTCCTAGCCATCGTCCGCACTAAAGGCGACAATGGAAGATGGCAGCCGAATTACTCCGGTTTTATCGGAGGTCTTGCTGCGGGAGCTATCTCGAACAGTTATCTCCCTGCGGAAGACCGCAAGGCGTTCAGCAATGTGCTGACTGGTGAGCTTCAGCACTTTGCGGCCAAAGGAATCGGAACCCTGGCGGATGAATTCTTGTCACGTTGGGTCACAACACATGCCCGCGACAAGGGCACGATTGGTCATGGCACGCAAGCTGCTCAGTGATTAGCAGTGAATAGACCATGCTTTCGCGGAAACAGGTTATGAGGATTCAGATGCAGAAACGAACCACATTCTTTTCGTCCCCTGTTGCAGCGATGGTACTGTTGCTGGGCTCCGCAGCCATGTCAGTTCAATCTCAGCAGGCAAATCCCGTTACCTCGTCTGATCTAGTCACGAAAGCACCACTGCCTGACGCACCTTCGACTCAGACACACACTGCACCGCAAGCGCAAGATGTTGCACCGCAGCAGTCCTCTTCCTCCTCGCCATCGGAGTCGCCGCCGAGGACGCTGGTGCCGCCTAACCCAAACATCTTTGTCACGGTGCTCGAGAACACGTTGCTGCGTGTCCGAACGGACCAGCCTCTGAGTAGCCGATACACCAAGGACGGCCAGCCGATTCTCTTTACCTTGAGCGAAGACGTGATCGTGGACAACATGCTGGTCATACCCCGAGGTGCGACCATCCACGGTGAAGTGGTCGGAGCCAAGAAAGCGGGCACTTTGACTGGCAGCCCGGAACTTGTCCTTAAACTCACGTCTCTTGATCTTGGGAAACGGAGCTATCCCCTATACACCTATCAATTCCATGTACAAGGAACCAGCAAGACGAAACCCACTGAGACAAAGGTGAAGGGCGGCGCGGTCATAGGAGCCATCGTAGGCGGTGTCTTTAGCGGAAGCGCCAAAGGAGAGACTACCGCTGTAGGGAAACTCGCGGGTATGGGGACAGGTGCCGCCTTGGGAGCTGGTGTGGGGGCTCTAACCTCTGCGGCAACTCCCGGTCCCACGGTAACTCTTCCTGCTGAATCTCAGATGGACTTCTATCTGAGCGTACCGATCAGCGTGGAGCCTCTCAGCGCAGAGGAAGCCGCACATCTTTCCCGAGGACTCCACGCAGGAGGACCTGTCCTTTATGTAAGAGGCGATACGCCTTAAGGCGCACACAGAGCGGCACTGGTCTTGTAAACGAATCGACTGTTGTAATGGCTCATTATCCAAGAAAGGTAACTCTGTGGCGATACACATCCGATACAGCACTGCACTAGTTCTAATGTCCCTCACATGGACTCTATCCAGCGGCGCATTGGCCTCTGCCGCCACGCACAAGCATACAGACGCGGCCTATTATTTAAAGCCTTCTCCTCGCGTGGGGGACATCGTAAGCGATATTACCTATCGGGTAATCGCGACTCATGGGCCGGGCATGGAAGACAATGTTTGGCAGGTTCCTGCGACAGGAACGTACACCATTCTCAGCAGTGATTCTCCCGGCATCATCAAGTGGAACGTCTCCGTCCGCATGGATGGGAAGACCGTGATTCAGGGTGCAGACGGGGACTATCGCGATGATGGCAAAACGATGTGCTTCAAAGGTAAGTGCAGCTTCACAACAGATGCCAGCGGGCCGTTTTTCAATCCCACTTTTTGGGGCAATCCGAAGGGCGATCTAAAACCCGGAATGAGGTGGACGGTCGAGCTTACACAGCCCTGGGAACTCGGGCCTGCGGGCAAACAGACCGTCACCGTGCTGTCTATCGATAAAGTGAATGGCACAGTGATTCTGAAGCGCGAAGGCCACGGTGTCGGCTCCTATGAGGGAGCGCATGATATTGCGCTCATCAAACGTGACGGAAAACAGTATCGTGTCACCGTGAAGCGGGGCGATGCCCATTGGATCGGGCAGGCGGTTTTCCAACACGGAGTAGTGGTGAGCGACGAACTTCTTTGCAATACGGACGTCCAGCTTTCGTCACCGGAGATTGGAACGATTGAAGCACGAGAACGGCAGTATATGTCTGTTTTACAGCACCCTGGCTCAATCGAAAATTGAAATAACCTACTGCATTACACATGGGAAGGCTACAAGGTCGTCGGGGGTTAGCCCTGACCTCTACGGCAACTTGGGACCGACTGCAACTGTTCCCGATCACGAATAACAACTTAAGATTTCGCAACCGCAGTAACCGACCCCGGAGGAAAGCGTCAAATACAAACAACAATCTTCACGCTGAGGAAACACAGATATATATGCGGCACGCTTATCGAGCATTCTCGATACATCACGGCAAATTAATGAGGAGATCCCCGATGAAAGGTGCAAACTTATATGGAGCGTCGGAACTCTATAGAGCAGCAATTATGACGCTTCTGCTTTTGACCGGATCTGGTCTAGTGGCACAAGTGCAGCCGCAATCTGTTACCGATCACACCGTCGCCTTTTTGAAGGATGCGGATCTTTCGGTTAGCTATTCCGCCACTATTGAACCATCCAACGCAGGTTCCGATCAGCCCGCACATCCGGTTGCAAATTTCACTTCCGGCGTGATGGCAAGATACGAAAAGTCATTTCATCGGTGGTGGCTTAACGCCGATCTCAACTACGGATACTCGAACATCAACCAGCGATACAACGAGGATGTGGGGGGATATAGCGGTATCAAATCCAATCTCCAGGAATGGTCAATAACGGACGTGCTCAAAGGGCCAAAGCTATGGCACCGTATTGGAACGTTCGCTGAAATCGGGGCGGGAGCACTGATCTTCAACCCGATTAATGGTGAAGTGGATATGGTGGAGCACATAACACACGGAGCCAATGGACGGAAGCTCACTACTCCGTATGACATCACGGTACGAAATTATGGAATCACGGGACAGACGAAGGCGAGTGCGGTTTTCGGTGCAGGTCTGTCCATGGATTTGTCGAAGCATTTTGCAGCGCGGGCTGAATATCGCGGTTTCGAATATCTGAGCCCTACTTACAATGCGTTCACAACCTTCAATTCACAACAAGCTAAATATACGCAGCAACCGACATTGGGCATGATTCTGAAATTTTGAGATACATATCCAACTGAACTTGCATTGTCGAATCTCAGATTCAAACACTATAGGTCGTGATACCTGTTCTACAAGCCCGTCGGGTGGGCAAGATAGGTCCGGCACCACCGACGCTGACACACTTGAGGATGGGAAAGACGGGTGCAAAAAAAGGAGCCTGCCAGCAGGCAGGCTCCTAAGAGAACAAGGGGGAAGGCTAGGCAGCCTTCGCCTTCTTCGCAGTCTTGGATGGGATTTTAGTTACAGGTTTCTTTACGGACTGCACTTTCTCTTTGGCGGCAAACTCCTGCTTCACCTTGAGGGCGATAGCATCGGTGTCCACCTTGTAGGTGTTGGCGGCATCGCGGAGAACGGTAGCGGGATTCGTTCTCGATGCTGCAAGCATGATGGTGGATTCCACCATCAGACGCGAGAGCGTACCTTCATCGGCGCGGCGAAGATATGCGCCGAAGGTCTTCGCCAAACCTCCCTCGTCGCGCTTCTGTCGGATGCCATGCTGCCGCGCCAGCGTTTCGACGCGCTTTTCATCCATGAGAGCAACGAGCTTCTCAAGCATGAAAAGCAAGTCACGCTTCATCAAGCGGACCGGGACAGCGGCGCTCACAGCGGCGAGGACGCGGAGGCCGGTCGTGTTGGCGATGGCCTGGTCCTTGCGCTGCTTCTCCTGCTCGGCCTTCCACTTCTCATCCTCGCGGCTGGCCTTCTGCTTGGGATGATGGACTGAGCAAGCGGGATTCGCGCATACCTTCTGCACGGTGCCGATCCCGCTGCCTTCGGTAATGATGGCTTCGGTGGTGTGCTGGCACACCTTGAACTCAGGCCGCTTGGCGTCTTCCTTGCTCGTCGGCTTGTGAATCTCGGTGTACTTGTTGCGTGGGACTACGGAGCTGCCCTCCTTCTGCGTCCCATACGCCGTGCTGATCTGCACAAGCTGCGGTTTCGCGGCGATGGCCTGGGCGACGTGTGCCGAGACTTTGGATTGATAGCAGGTTGGCGAAGTGCAAGCGTCCAGCTTGCCAAGGTCGGAAAACAACAGCTTGTTATGCCCTGTCCGCATGGGGCAGTCGGTGCAACTGCCCGCCGCTGGTACAAGCTGCGCGTCCCGCTTGTTGAATGGAGCGTCTTTCAGAAGGAGCATGACGTTCTGCTCAATCCAGAATTGCAGATTGCGGACGGGGAGAAGAATGTTGCGATTCTTGCCCGCGCCGCTCCAATCCTCGCGGAAGCAATGCGGCAAGGCTTGCTCCTGCTGTGCGGGCTGCAACTTCGCCAGCAAGAGCGCGTGACCAACGCCGATCTCATCCTTGTAAAAGGCATCGATCACGGCGGGAACCAACTCAGTCAATTTCAATCGGCCCGCGATGTACGGCGCATTTTTGCCAGTGCGGGCGGAAATCTGCTCGATGCTGTACTTGGGTTCGTCCAAGTCGAGCAAGGCACGGAAACCCTGCGCCTCTTCCATCGGGTGAACGTCCCGTCTCTGGAGATTTTCAATTAATTGAGCCTCGATCACTTCGGCATCGCTCATCTGCTTGATGCGGACGGGCACGGTGTCCTGTTCGGCCAACTGCGCGGCACGATACCGCCGCGCTCCGAAGACAATCTCGAAGCCGTTCTCGGTGACGGGCCGGACAAGCAAGGGCGAGAGAACGCCCTGCGTCCGAATGGTGGACGCCAGTTCCTTCAAGGCCGCATCCTCGAAGATGCGTCGCGGGTTGGTCTTTGACTCGCTCAACAAAGCAAGTGAAACATTGCGGTACTCGGTGGCGTTGGTAACTTGGGTCTGCATGATGGTGTGCTCCTTTCGAGCGGTTGAGTGGTGAATGGAAACGGAGCGGAGACACGCTTGGCTGTTCCGCTCCGAAGAGAGCGGACTAGCCACGAATCGACTTGTCCGTGAAGGCGTCTGCAAATCCCTGCAAGCGCAGGTTGTTGTCCCATGACTTCGCAAAGCGGACGTGCTGCTCGTGCACTTGAATCAAATGCACGTAATGGTCGCGGACGATATTGCGGCTAAACTGCTCGACAGCCACGTAATCGTTGCGGTAGTACCACGGATTCAGGTGCGGGCCTCCGGCGAAGCCAAGCTCGAAACACATCTCCGGGTCGCGCATAAGGTCGCCGTTCTGTTCGCCATAGTGAGCAACGGAGAGAGCGGGTAAACTCATCGGGCCGCTTCCGATGGCTTCAATGACAAGCGGCATGTACGGCAGGTTTTCGATCTTGAGGGAAAGCGTGGGCCGGTAGCCTCCGGCCCGCTTGAGAATGTCCAATACGGTTTGCATCACGCCACCTCCGCAAGTTCTTCGGCTGCGCCGGTGGTGACGGGCTGCTCTGCGGCATCCTCGAACGTGCTGCCAAGAATGGAGTCCACGGCTTTCTGTGCGTTGGCGGCGGCGTGGACGATAAGCCGGTTATCCTCCTGCAATTTGGAAATCCAGTTCTGGATGTAGGCGGTGGTGTTGCGGTCGGTGTGTTCGTTGGCGATGCCAGCGATGGCCGAAAGGAAAGCTGCGCCCATCTCCGCAACCAATTCCTCTTTGCTGTAAAGCTCATCTCCGAAGCGGTCGCCAAAGGTGCGATTCAGGCGGCTTTCATGGCCGGTACTGTGAATCAGTTCGTGAAACAGGGTGCTGTAATAGTGGGCCGTATCCACAAAGCGGGAACGTGCGGGCATGTGTACGGAATCGGTAGAGGGCCGGTAATAAGCGCGGTACTCGGTGGGGCTGGTCAGATGGAGCGCGGGGCGGTTCTCCTCGATCACCTGCGCCCGCGCATCGACGAAGATCCGATGCACGGCTGGAGCGGTATCGCGTAGTTGCTCCGCGCTGTTGGCGGCGAGCAGCAAGCGGAGCGAGTACAGGACTGTCTAATCCTGTCGGTTTCAAGTATTCACTATTGTTCGTATGAATGGGCCACCTCAAAGATTGGGCCAGCTTGCCCCCTGGTCCTCGATTAACGCTAGCAGGCAAATGCACACATCGAGCAAGACGTGAGCCGCCTTGATCATCAGTCCTGACAAACGCCCTTGTCGTTCGAATCTTAGTTTTGGTGCAACAGGAAACAATCGAGTTCAGAAGTGATTTACTTGCAGTCAGTTGGAGTAGGTTGGGGTGCTTGAGCACCCTTCCGCACCCTCGAAATTTGATAGCCACGCATTTCTGGCGAACCTCTGCCCAAGTCGACCTCACTGCCTACGCACGGCAGAGGTCCAAACGCCTCACGGCTCAAATTTGGGCCTGTTTTCGAGGGTGCTGGCGAGGGTGCTGAAAATCGAAATTCGCGTTTTTCCCAGTGTTTTTGAGTGCTCAAGGGTGCTGTAGTTAGCCATCAACGCCCATGAAATCATTTGTTTACAACCACTTAGCATAACTGTCACGGCAGAGGTCGCGGGTTCGAGCCCCGTCGTCCCCGCCATACATTCCAAAGGACTTATGGAGTGTTTGGGACCTAAGTGACAGAAAAATCTGGGCACAATAAAGGCACAATAAGGAAATCATCCCTCTGTACCCGTGTGCTTTCCAATCTGCTTTGTTCCCACGTTTGTGCCCACGTTCTGACCCGCACCGGGAACCATCATCTGTATGACCTTGCTCTGTGCGGCCCGCTTGTTGGAACCCACTGCCTGCGTGTAAACATCCAGTGTGATCTTGCTGTTGGCGTGCCGTAAAAGCTCCTGGACCGTCTTCACATCTTCCCCGTTCGCCTTCAGCAAAGTGCCGGAGGTGTGGCGGAAGGTGTGCCAGCCGATCTTCTTGTGGATGCCGTTCGCCTTCGCGACCGGCTTGATGTATCGCTTCATGAGGTTGTCCGGCCAGTAGGGTTGTTCGCCCTTCATGGCCTCGCTGGCAAACACCCAATCCTCCGCCAGTGGATAGGAACTCTGGAGCTTCCAGCTCCGCAGGTCATCCGCCATGTAGCTGTCCAGCGGAACCGGCCTTGCCGATGCTTCCGTCTTGCAGTCCCCGACCACCTGATGCCAGATGGATCGAGTCACGTTCAGCTCAAGCCTCTCGAAATCCACATCCTGCCAGCGCAGCGCCAGAAGCTCGCCTACGCGAAGCCCCGTGCCCGCATCCAGCAACACCAGCGTCCTTTCCCGGACCTCCAGTTTGCTGAGCAGGAGTTGAATCTCGGCGAGTTCGAGAACATCCGGGATGCGTTCCCGTTTCGCACTCTGACGCACGAGTTTAATCGGGTTCTTATCGACCCACTCGTATCGCATCGCGTGTGTGAAGACGGCGCTCATGATATTCCGAATCTTGGCCTTGGTGCCCCTCGCCCGCGGAATGCTCTTCAGCCACGCTTCGACTGCGACTGACTTCACCTGGACCGGGCTGTGATCTCCCCAGCGCGGGAGAATCCAGTTGTCCAGATAGCATCCATATCCAGAGCGCGTCGAGAATGCCTTGCCTGAATCGCTTTCATCGGCCAGCTCCTTCAGCCGATAATGTGCCACGAGATCAGAGATGGATTCCGGTTTGCCCTCTGGGTGCGGGGTTTGTTGGTTGGCGTCGATGCGCAATGCTTGAGCTGCTTTGAGGGCCTGAGCTTCCGTGGAAAGAGTTCCGATCGTGCCTACGATGGCTTTGCGCTGTACGCTCTTGCCATCGGGTCCAATCTCTCGCCAGCGGAAGATCCATACATCGGGTCCGCTTCGCCGCTTTTCGCGTTGCACGCTTCCATTTTGATACCGTGTTCGCCTTGACATGGGTTTCTCCAGTCTCAGCGCAACGGGTGACTTGCTTAAGCCTACCGCTACGCTGGGCAGAGGTCTAATGGAAAATAGGACAATTAACTCGCGAGTTCGCGGTTGATCCACTCGTCGATCGCGGATGGCCGAAAACGCCAGAGCTTCCCGACATGCACGGCACGGATGACACCTTTACGGGCCATCTTCTTCAGCGTTCTTGGATGGATGCCGATGATGGCTGCTGCCTCGATGCTGTCGATGAGGCGCTCAGGAGTGCCCCGCTCCGATACTGGTGGCTTCTTCTCGATAGGAATAGACATGGATTTTGTGGCAACCTCCGTGATCGTGTGACAACCTGCCTATCACGCTGAACCGTGCGCCGACTTCTGTCCAACACCTTTTGCGCATGGCGATGTATGCCGAAAAGGGATGGCCTTGAGAATCACTTGTTGGGTTGACCTGCGCGTTTAAACCAATCTTCGGTTAAATTTCGACACGAGTTGTTGAGAAACGAGTCCCTCGAACGGCATTACTGTTAGGGTCAGTTGTTTTCCTGGAGCCCTGGGCATCGGTTATGAGGCTCACTGTCAACCGCCGAGCATGACATGGGTATCTATGACTTTCTGGAGTTTCGCCATCTTGCTTCCATCGTCGGCATTGCGGAATATGGGACATTCACCGCAGCGGCTCCTCACCTCAACATTGTGCAATCCGCATTGAGTCGCCAAATTCGTGAGTTGGAAGATCAACTGCGCATCCAGATATTCGAGCCGGGCAGCGCTGCGCTGACCCCTGCCGGTGAGTCTCTGCTGGTCTATGCCCGACGCGCACTCGCCGAACGCGAGGAACTCGTGAATGCGGCTGTCGCAATCCATCAGGCAGCGCTGCAGCCCTTCCGACTCGGTTTCTCGCCCTTTGTAGACAAGTGCGTGTTGGGAACAGTAAGACCAGCTCGCTTTCGGCTATCCGCGAAGGTGCGCAAAGAGGAGGCTATCTTGTGGAGGGTTTCGCGCCCACCAGCCGCGCGGCGGCGGAGCTTCGCTCTGCCGGCATCGACGCGGCCACGCTCCAAAGTTTTCTCGCGCGTGGAGAAAGAACCAACGAGCCGCCCGTCAAAAATCTTTATATGCTGGACGAGTCGAGCCTCGCCAGTACGCGGCAGATGCGGGCATTTCTGGACAAGCTGAAGCCGGAAGACCGTGTACTCGTCATCGGTGACACCCGCCAGCATCAGGGTGTGGATGCGGGCCGCCCCTTCCAACAGATGCAGGACGCCGGGATGCGTACCGCCCAGCTCGACCAGATCATGCGGCAGAAAGATCCCGAGCTGCTCAAAGCGGTGCAGCATCTTGCCAACAATGAAACCGTGAAAGGCGTGGAGCTGCTGGCTTCGCAGGGACGCATCACCGAGGTTGCGAACGCCGGAGACCGCATTGCGGCAATCGCCCAGGACTACGCCGCACATCCGCAGAACACCATCATCGTCTCGCCCGACAACCGCAGCCGTCAGCAGATCAACGAAGCCGTGCGCGTGGAGCTTCGCAACAAGGGCACACTGGCACCAGACGGACGTGAATTTAACACGCTTTCCCATCGCGGCGACATGACAGGCGCAGACCGCACCTGGGCTGCCCGCTACCGGGCAGGAGATGTCCTTCAGTACACGACCGGAAGCAAAACTGAAGGCATCGAACGTGGCAGCTACGCCACCGTGCGGAGCGTCAACGCCCGCGAAAATACGCTCACCGTGGAACGCGAAGACGGCCAGAGCGTCACCTACGATCCACGCCGCCTTCGCGGTGTGAACGTGTACCAGGAAGTCTCACGCGAGTTCGCCGTTGGCGACCGCCTGCAATTCACCCAGTCCTATAAAGACCTTCGAATTGCCAACCGCGATCTTGGCACCGTCCTCGGTCTCGAGGACGGCAAGATGAGCGTGCGTCTGGACGGCAAAGCCGCGCGAACCATCACCTTTGATCCCGCAGAGTTCCGACAGTTTGACCACGGGTATGCCGTCACGTCTCACAGTTCCCAGGGAATTACGACGGAACGGGTGCTTGCCAACTTCGACACCGATTCCTCCCGCAGCCTGATTAACACACGGCTTGCGTATGTCGCTATCTCTCGTGCTTCGGAAGACGCGCGCATCTATACCAACCATGCGGAGACGCTGGCCGAGCGGCTGGCCACCGACATCTCCAAATCCTCCGCTCTCGACTTTCGTCAGTCGAGTTCCACTGCGGACATGCAGCAGGCGGTAGCCCCAACTCGCGCGAACGACCCAGCCAACGGCCCCGCGATAGCGACGCTCCAAAACGGAATGCCATCGGGGATCGACAGCATTCCTACACCTGCAGTTCCAGCCATCGAGCTGGAACTGCTTGGGATCAGTCTCCTGAGGTAACGAGGGTTGGCGGGTTACAGATTCGGCAGACGCCATCTGACGAATCCTGTGCTGAATCCAGCGGTTCGGCAAACAGACAAGTGTTTCGCAGAGGATTCAGAACGCGCAGGCTGCTCCCTGTTTCAGCGCAGCGGTGACGAGAAAAACTCGTTTCGCAATCTCAAGTACATGCGCGATCTGGACCTGCTGCATGCCCCCCGATGCCGCAATAGTGCCACAGCTTGCGGCACTATTGCCGTGGGGCTGATGCAAGTCAGTTCATGGAAACCCAAAGGTGGCGCAATTCGATGTTCCCCGAACTATTTGTCCTTGTGTGGGTAGAACTAAGGGTAGCAAGCCGCTGGAGAGCATCGTCCGTCAGAAGATTCAGCAAGTCACCGCTTGTCCAACCGGCTTGGCCGTCTGCGATAAGCCCCTCGATCCACTGCTTCACCTGCTCCTGCCAGAAGTTGCGCGTATTCTGCTGCACGTAGGCGATCATCCCGCCCATCCGATGCATAGCCCCGTGCTGGCCGGTCTTGAACCGCTGGATTCCCCCCGTTGTACTGAACCGACTAATGACATACTCCCGCTCATCCCGGTCATTCCCGGAAGGGGTAGGAAGTCGCTTGCACTCAATCGGCATGAGGCTTTCAAAATCGGTATGTTTACGGCCATCAATGCAGATGACGGTCCCGGAAGGTGCGGCCACCAAATCAATCTTGCGGCCGGCTCGAAGCTCATACGCGGCCATTCTCCTGAGAGACGAGCATGATGATGTCGAAGGCCACTCCCACGTTACGGAACGCATCACGGGTTGATTCCAGTCTGCTCGACTCGTCGGTTCGGCTGCGAGAGATCGTCCGGGGCGGGCTGACTTCGAGCTTCCAGCCGATCTACGAGATCGGCGAGAAGATGCCGTTCGCCATCGAAGGTTTTGTTCGGGGACCTGCGGGGAGCGCCCTTGAGACTCCAGACGACCTCTTTGAGGCTGCGCGCTATGCCGGTGTTTCGCCGGCCTTCGACGAGGCCGCCTCACAGATTGTCCTGAAGGCGTTTGCCGAGCTTCGCTGGCCGGGCAAGCTCTTTCTCAATCTCAGGCCGAGCTCGCTTGAGACCTCGCCCCGTTTCGTCTCCAACCTGCGCCGCGCGATCGACTCCGTTGGCCTTCACCCCTCGCAGATCGTGCTGGAGCTGACAGAGCACGAGCCATTCCCCGATCCGGCTTTTATTCTCCGGGTACTCGACCCGCTGTTCGACGAAGGGATGAAGCTCTCTCTCGATGACGTGGGCGCGGGCTTCGCCAACATGCGCGCCATCTGCGAGCTGCAACCGCATTTCATCAAGGTGGACCGCTACTTCATCCAGGGGATCGCGGAGAGCGTGGTGAAGCGAAGCGCGGTCCAGAACTTCATCAATCTGGCGTCCGACGTTGGAGCGATGCTGGTCGCTGAAGGTGTGGAACAGAAGGAGGACGCGCTGACCCTCGTGCAACTCGGCGTCCGCTTGATGCAGGGACACCTCCTCACAAGACCCGCAGCGAAACCCACACTTGTTCCGCTGTCCGGAAGATTCTGGGGCGCCTACCTCTAATGACCACAGACACGCAATGGCCAGAGCCATCCCGGCGATGACTCTTCCAAAACGAGAGCATGTATGTGTCTGAAACGAGCCGGCGAACTTTCTCAAACCGGGCCAAAGTCGTCGCCTCTGTGGCCGGCCAGATCCGTCGCGCCGTCGCGGCCAAATGCGTCGTTTACCGCTGATCGCTGTGGATCACGCATCTTGGGATCGACAGCATATTTTTCTGTTGCTGGCCCATGAAAAACTGAAGGAAAGCGAGGGAAAGACTCCAAAAGAACACCCCCGATCACTTTTTCTGAGTTTTCTTCCGGAAAAACGGGACGCCCAACCGACTTAACCAGTAGCAGAGTTATGAACAATGCCAACATCTTCGGTGCAGCAGCCCAGGCCGACAAGGAGAGCGCGATGAGTGCCGACCTGACCGCGGCGGAGCGGGTTGCTGCCCTCTACGAGGTCCACCGAGATGAGCTTTACCGTTTTCTGGCAGGCCAGGGGATCGAGCCTGCTACCGCGCAAGAACTGGCGCAGGATGCGTTTGTAAAGTTGTTCGTTTCTCTAACGAAGAACACGGAAATCGAGTCGGGACAGGCTTGGTTGTTTAACGTCGCATCAAAGCTGGCTGTGGACTACTGGCGACGGGAAGGGCGTCCGATGTGGGTCGCGCTCGAATCATTTCCGGATTTAGTTCACACCCTACAATCGAACGAGCTAACCCCAGAAGCCACCGCAGTACGGGAACAACGGTTACGGCGAGTCGCAAACACGCTTGCCAGCTTACCCAAAGAACAGAGGTTGGGAGTCCATTTGAGAATGCAGGGATTGCGCTACCACGCTATCGCCAAGATTCTCGGCGTAAGCAAGTCTAGCAGGCTCTGTGCAATATGTTCCCGATGTCTACATGCGCAATCAGGCCCCTCCTGCACTTAAGAATCTGCTGAATGCCTTTCCTCAACAAAGCCCGAATGGAATCGACTACGGCACGCAACAAGCTCCCAGCCTGGCACAGTTTCTTCAAGGCTACTCCGCCCCCGGGTCCATCGACTCCACTAGCGCACGACTCGATCAAGTATTTACACCCCGCTTCTCCTCTTTTTTTCGGTTTAGCTACAATCCAAGCTCGTTAACATCCAGGGTGCTGTCGGCACTCACATCATCGGAAATCAATTCGACCTCCTATACTTTCGGTTCGACCTACGCGATAACCGATAAAGTCACTGATGAGTTCCGCATTGGGTACACGAGAGGAAACTCCATCACCGCATCTAACCTGGATGACTTCGGGAACGCCACTCCAATCTCTTTAGGATCGGCGCTGAACGTACTACCAGACATGGGAGGAGATCCAGAGGTATTTCTGACCCTGTCGGGAGTAGGTCACACGTCCATATCGACTCTAAACACGCAGAATATCGGAAGACAATGGAACGTTACCAACAGCATTGCCCTCAACCATAATCATCATCAACTAAAATTTGGCGTCGACTATCGGCGGATAGAAACCACTATTGTCAACCCTACTACTGAGTCTGGGGCTTTCTATAGTAGCGCCCAGCAGGTGTTGACCAACGCATCCTACTATTCATACATTGAGCGCTTGCTAAACTCGGCATCGATCTACAATCAGTTTGCCGCATTCGGTCAGGATGAGTGGAAACTAACTCCGAGGCTGAGCCTCTCCCTCGGTCTCCGATGGGAGGTTGCTCCGCCGCCCTACAGCGGCAATAGCACCAAACCCTATGTCGTTCTTGGCGATCTAACGCAACCAGCCAGTCTTACCATTTCAGCACCGGGTGCCAGTCTTTGGAAGACTGCCTGGTGGAACTTTGCCCCCCGTCTCGGTGTCGCTTGGCAAATACGGAACGCACCTGGAGCAGAAACAGTCCTGCGAGCCGGAGGCGGACTATTCTTCGATACAAACAATGAAGCTGCCGATCTCGCATTTGGAACCTTAGGATACCAGCAAGGGCGAGAGAACGCCCTGCGTCCGAATGGTGGATGCCAGTTCCTTCAAGGCCGCATCCTCGAAGACGCGGCGCGGGTTGGTCTTCGACTCGTTCAACAAAGCGAGTGAAACATTGCGGTACTCGGTGCCGTTGGTAACTTGGGTCTGCATGATGGTGTGCTCCTTTCGAGCGGTTGCATGGTGAATGGAAACGGAGCGGAGACACGTTGGGCTGTTCCGCTCCGAGGGAGAGCGGACTAGCCACGAATCGACTTGTCCGTAAAAGCCTCCGCGAATCCCTGCAAGCGCAGGTTGTTGTCCCACGTCTTCGCAAAGCGAATGTGCTGCTCGTGCAAGGCAATCAAATGCACGTAATGGTCGCGGACGATGTTGCGGCTCCACTGCTCGACGGCCACGTAATCGTTACGCCAGTACCACGGATTCAGGTGCGGGCCACCGGCGAAGCCAAGCTCGAAGCACATCTCCGGGTCGCGCATGAGGTCGCCGTTCTGTTCGCCGTAGTGAGCGACGGAGAGCGCGGGCAATCCCATCGGGCCGGTTCCGATGGCTTCGATGACAAGCGCCATGAATGGCGGGTTTTCGATCTTGAGGGAGAGCGTGGGCCGGTAGCCTCCGGCCCGCTTGAGAATGTCGAGAACGGTTTGCATTACGCCACCTCCGCAAGTTCTTCCGTTGCGCCGGTGGTGACGGGCTGCTCTGCCGCATCCTCGAAGGTGCTGCCGAGAATGGAGTCCACGGCTCTCTGTGCATTGGCTGCGGCGTGAACGATGAGGCGGTTATCTTCTTCCAGCTTGCTAATCCAGTTCTGGATGTAGGCGGTGGTGTTGCGGTCGGTGTGTTCGTTGGCGATGCCAGCGATGGCCGAAAGGAAGGCCGCGCCCATCTCCGCAACCAATTCCTCTTTGCTGTACAGCACATCTCCGAAGCGGTCGCCAAAGGTGCGATTCAGGCGGCTTTCGTGGCCGGTGCCGTGAATCAGCTCGTGAAACAAAGTGCTGTAATAGTGGGCCGTGTCCACAAAGCGGTTCCGTGCGGGCATGTGTACGGAATCGGTAGAGGGCCGATAGTAAGCGCGGTACTCGGTGGGACTGTCGAGATGGAGCGCGGGCCGGTTCTCCCATCCGTTCACGATGCTTTCGCAAAGCTCGTCCTCGTCCAAGTCCGGCGCAATGGCTGGCTCGGAGATTTCAGGGAGTGTGAGGCCGTCGCACTGCTCCACGTTGAACACGGTGTAGTGGCAAAGAACAAACGGGGCGCGTGTGTCTGGAAAGATACCGCCGAGTCTCACAAGCTAGGTGTTTCGCAAGTACAGTTCGACTGTATTTGTCGTCCAGGTTGGGACACCACTGCCAAAGAAATCCTGGTCCTCTGTCCAGACCGGGCACCTCAGCAGCAATGAAGTTGCCACAATCGGCCAATCATCCACATCGCGTGGGAGCATCCGTTCGCGAGCGGAGGATTCGTATTCTTCGTAAAGAGTCCTATCGACGATCTCGACGATGCGCGTCAAGTGATCGAGAAGCGCAATTCCTGGCGTCGGATCGATTCGACGTTTGGCGGAAACGGAAGGGATGTATCTGCGGGCATCGACAAAGCAAACGTCCGGCGCATAAAACGATGCTGATTCCTCATAGGTCTCAAGAAGACCACGCACCCGGACACCGAATACAGCTCGAAGCAGAATGTTGGCGTCGAGCACAATTCGCTTCTCTTCGCTCATCGAGTCTGTTCTCTCCGCCACTGCTTGAAACCAGCCACGGCTTCTTCCTCCGAGATACCCTCGGAATCAAGAACCTCCTGCCAGCGCGTCGAGGCTTCCTTTAAAGCGGCTTTGTCGGCATCGCTCCGTTTGCGGCGGGCAGGGATAAAGTAGCCGACCGTATCGCCGTGGCGGGTGATCGCCACCGGCGCATCCGAATCGAGCAGATAGGTAGCGAGCTTGTCGCGGAACTCTCTCATGCCAACCTTCACCGTCTCCATATCGCTATCGCTCCTTGCGTACCATTGTGTACACAAGTGTACTACTTTACTTCCAGGGCCAGCGCAATGTCTGTGCCCCGGTTCGACAGAGGTCGGAAGGAGCGCGGCGAGCGTGGGCACAATCCGGGCACAAACGAAATCGGGGCATGGGCACATCTGGGCACAAAATAGACAAAAGCGAAAACTTGACGAATCTCTCTGCCGTCCCGCGGCAGAGGTCTGTTCATTGAGCGCGATCAGATCGAAGACCTCTGTCCGCTATCGGCAGAGGTATGGCCTAAAAAGGGCATGGGCACAATCCGGGCACGATAACGGTTCCACAGGGTCCAAAAAGCGCCTTAAAGAGTCACCCGATGCGCTTTGGTTTCAATTAGTTACGTGCTTCGATCTCACTGTCACGGCAGAGGTCGCGGGTTCGGAAGGGAGCCTTTAGTGTTTCCGTGGATGTCCTTCCTCCAGGCTTTGAGGTGACACCACTACGTTTGCCGGAGTACTGCGATATCCGAAGCCTATGATGTTGGCTTGGTTGAGGTGGCTTTGGGAGGTCTTCCCCCTAAGGCAGCCGTAATCTCTGAGGTTGCCTTTCGGAGGGCAGCGATGATGGCTGCGGGGGATGTTTCTGTTCCGCTGTATTGGATGTATGGGATGGTGAGGGCTCCGAGGGCAGAGGCGCGGTCGTCAAATATTGGAAAACTAATGTTGACGATGCCTTTGACGAGATAGCTCGCTCGTTTCTCGTAACCTGCTTTGCGAATACGCTCCAGATGGGCGTCGAGGTCGCGTGGGAGCTTCTTGCCGGTTTCGCGAACCCATTCTGCAAGGATTCGTTCGCGTTGCTCATCTTCAAGGTGAGAGAGGATGACGTAACCGCTAGCTGCCTCCAGGATGTCAACGGTTGAACCAAGCTTCACGTAGAATCCGACGTTCGACGGTGAGTTGACCTGCGCAAGAATGGTGACGCGGCTGCCTTCCACTACACCCATATGGCATGACTGTATTGTCTCGTGCGCCAAGCGGTGCATCACTGGGAGCGAGTCGGCGATGAGGCGCTCAGTGCGAGGGTGCTCCTGCACCAGCTTGAAGAGCTTCAACGTCAGCGCATATCGCTCGTCGGAGAGCTGTGCGATGTAGCCTCGCCGTTCCAGGCAGAGAAGCATGCGAAATATCTCCGAGACGGTGCGATTCAGTTCGCGGGCCATTTGACTCTTGGTCAATCCGGCCGGCTGATGGGCCAGCAGCTCTAGGACGTCCAACCCCTTCTCCAGGGCCGGGGTCGCATAGTTTAAAGTTTCGACCTGCTTCTTTGTTGAGTCTGCATTTCGCTTTCCGGCCATATCCGTCCATTCGGTCAATCGGTTTCGAAACAGAGTATAGGATAACGATAAAGATTGCCCGGTCGAAGAACACGAGGGCGGGTGAACCCTCGATCGTTCCTATTTTTATATAGTTTGCGGATTTTGCTCCCGCACCTTCATTCTCAAATACAAGGGGTATTTCATTGACGAAAAAGTTTTCTCGGCGGTACAATTTCCTGTCGGCTCACACGCACCCTTGATCCGCATGTGCGCGGTGATTCAGCTATACGGTTTGTACTTTATTCTGTCGAGGCGTACCACTTGGCATCTATCAACATCACCAAAGTTCGTGTTATTGATCTTCGATTCCCGACCTCGCGCGAAAACATCGGTTCGGATGCAGTTAACAGAGATCCGGACTATTCGGCGGCATATTGCATCCTTGAGACGGACGCGGGTCTCAAGGGGCATGGGCTGACTTTCACGCTCGGCCGGGGCACCGATCTGGTTGTCCGGGCACTTGAGTATCTGTCAGGTTTCGTCCGCAATCGGACGCTGGAGTCGATTACTGCGGACTTGAATGCTTTCTACCTGCAACTGACGGGCGACACACAGTTCCGCTGGCTTGGGCCAGAAAAGGGAGTAATTCATCTTGCCTGCGCCGCTCTCCTGAATGCTGTCTGGGATCTTTATGCGAAAGCAGAGGGCAAGCCTGTGTGGAAGCTCCTCGCCGATATGTCGCCTGAGCAGATTGTTTCGGTCGTCGATTTTCGCTATATCTCCGATGCGATTACCCGCGAGGAAGCTCTTGAGATACTGCGTCGCGGCAAAGAGGGTCAGGACGCTCGGCTTGCTGAATTGGAGGCGCACGGCTACCTGGCCTACACCACTTCTGTGGGCTGGTTTGGTTTCGACGACGCGAAGATTCGCAGACTTTGCCGGGAAGGCATTGCCAATGGGTGGAGGTACTTCAAGTTGAAGGTGGGGGGTGATCCGGCTGATGACCTGCGGCGTGGGCATATCGTGCGCGAGGAGATCGGCTGGGAGAACCGCCTGATGGTGGACGCGAATCAGAGGTGGGGCGTCGAGGAGGCTATTCGACGCACGCGGCAACTCTCAGAGCTCAATCCATGGTGGATGGAGGAGCCTACGAGTCCGGACGATATCCTGGGGCACGCGCGCATTCGCCGTGAAGCGTCACCGACACGGATTGCGACGGGGGAACATTGCCAGAACAGTGTGATGTTCAAACAACTGATGCAGGCAGGTTCGATTGACGTGTGTCAGATCGATAGCTGCCGTGTGGGCGGGATCAATGAAAACCTTGCGATTCTTTTGATGGCTGCAAAGTTTCAGATACCGGTCTGCCCACATGCCGGCGGAGTGGGCCTGTGCGAGTATGTGCAACATCTTTCTGTCTTCGACTATCTTGGTGTCTCGTGCACGATGGAGAACCGCGTGATTGAGTATGTCGATCATCTGCACGAGCATTTTGTCGATCCGGTCAAGATTCGTGGTGGGCATTACATGCTGCCGCATAATCCTGGCTACTCGGGCGAGATACTGGCCGCATCCCTGTCTCAGTACAGCTTTCCGGATGGGCAGGTTTGGCTGGAGCCTGAGCTTGCGCGGACGTAGGAGTCCTGACGGGTACCGCTGGGTGGGATTTATGGGTGGTGGCCCGGGCAGGAGTCCAACCTGCGACCTTCGCGTTAGGAGTGCGCTGCTCTATGCAACTGAGCTACCGGGCCTTGTGAGTTAGTGTATCGCGTGGTTTGTGGACCTCCGGATGGTAGACTTGAGGGTGGAGAGTTTATGCCTGAGATAGTGCGTCGACGTGCGGTTACGGTGAATATTGGCGGGGTTCGTGTGGGTTCGGATGCTCCGGTTGTGGTGCAGTCGATGACGAATACCGATACGGCTGATGTCGAGGGCACTGTGCTGCAGGTTGCGGCGCTGGCCCGTGCTGGTTCCGAGATGGTGCGAGTGACGGTGAACAACGATGAGGCTGCGAAAGCTGTTCCCGCCATCGTTGAGGGGATCGAGAAGAAGGGCTGGAATACGCCGATCATCGGGGACTTTCACTACAACGGGCATCTGCTGCTGAAGAAGTATCCGGAGACGGCGAAGGCTCTGGCGAAGTACCGGATCAATCCGGGCAATGTGTCGATCGGGCGGAAGGATGACGACAACTTCCGGACGATGGTCGGGGTTGCGGTGGAGCATCAGAAGCCGGTGCGGATTGGCGTGAACTGGGGTTCGCTCGATCAGGCGCTGCTGACGAAGATGATGGATGAGAATTCGAAGGCGCCCAATCCCCTTCCCGCTCGCGACGTGATGATGGAGGCGATGGTGGTGTCGGCTCTGGATAATGCTGCGGCTGCTGAACGTTACGGGTTGCGGCGCGATCAGATTATTTTGTCGGCGAAGGTCTCCGGGGTTCGCGATCTGATCGATGTTTATACCGAACTCGCCCGGCGTTGCGATTATGCCCTGCATCTTGGCCTGACTGAGGCGGGGATGGGCATGAAGGGTGTTGTGGCTTCTACGGCTGGTCTTGCTCCTCTGCTGCTTTCAGGGATCGGGGACACGATCCGAGTCAGCTTGACGCCTACTCCGGGTGGGGACCGGTCGGAGGAGGTGCGGTGCGGACAGCAGATCCTGCAGTCGCTGGGTATCCGTAGCTTCATGCCGCAGGTGACGAGCTGCCCTGGGTGTGGACGGACTACTTCGACCTACTTCCAGGAGCTGGCGGAGCGGATTCAGGGTTATCTGGTCGAGCAGATGCCGGAGTGGAAGAAACAGTATGCGGGCGTCGAGGAGCTGAAGCTGGCGGTGATGGGCTGCATCGTGAACGGGCCGGGTGAGTCGAAGCATGCCAACATCGGGATCTCGTTGCCGGGGACGTTTGAGGAGCCCAAAGCTCCGGTTTATGTCGATGGGAAGCTCTTTACGACCCTGAAAGGGGACCGGATTGTGGAGGAGTTTCAGGAGATTCTGAACGAATACGTTGAGAAGCGGTATGGGCGGGTTCTGGTTGGGGCCTGAGGGGACTGGGTATTCCACCCCGCACTTTTTGTGCAAAGTATTCGAACGAGAGAGTTTAGGTCTGGACTTGTTAGTGGCATGATGGCTTCGTGGGGTATCCCCCCCGGGGGCTATGTAGTGTGTAGTTGATTGATTCGCAATGGTTTAGCTTGGTTCGGAGGGGCTAAAATATTGCAAATAAAGCCCTTAGATATCAAAATATTGATTTCTAAGGGCTTATCGGCGTTAAATGCGAGAGCCCCGGCTGAGGCCGAGGCTCTTTTTCTATCTATAAGTTAATTGTAGCGGATTCGAGGTAACTAAAATGCCACTTGGAAGTTGCTGGTGGGGCGTGGGTTAAGCAGATATGGGGCTTGACATGCTATTTTTGGGCTGTTTCGGAAGGAAATATTTGTAAGTGAATGATGAAGCTCTACTTACAAGGAAGATTTTTGGCACCCGGACAGAAGGCATCCCCCCGGGGCTGAAGCCCACGTCGTGCAGTGCCTCTGAGAGGGCCAAGCCTGAAGGCTTGGCTTACCCAGAAGCAACAACAATGATCCTGGTCGCTCGTTCTTCGGCTTTTGGAGGCTGCTGGCGCGGCTATCGCAAGGTCGTTACGTTTTTGCGAAGCTCGGTGAGGGGGTAGAAGGTGCCTCTCCAGTGGACGCCTCCCTGACGGAGGGTTGTCCACGTGGAGGAGAGGACGGAGTAGAGGAAGAGGGTGGCTGCGGCTGGAAACAGGAGGGCGTACCAGGGGGAGACTTTTGAGTGACGGCTTGAGAGTTGGTAGAGAACTGCGATAGCCAGAAAGGTGAGGATTGCGGGTGTGCGGGTGGCTGGGAAGAGTAGGAAGGCTGCCGGGGCTATGCAGAAGAGGGTCAGCCAGAGGCAGAAGAGGAGGGCGAGAGTGGTGCGGAATTGGAAGACGGCGAAGAGGTTTTTGGTCATGACTTTGACGATACCCATGGCTCCACTGGCCCAGTGGAGGGTGACCATGCCGGGGGCTATGACGACTTGCTGACGGAGGCCGGCGAGCTTGACCTTGCGGGCAAGGGTGATGTCTTCGAGTATCTGCATGCGGAGGGCGTCGAAGCCACCTAGTTGCTGGTAGGCGGAGGTGCGGAGGAGGTTGAAGGCTCCGATGCCGATGGAGTCGCGGAGGGCTTTGGGGTTTGAGGCGCGCCAGGGGCGGGTGGCCCAAAGGCCGATGACGGCGAGATAGCTGAGGAGGGTTCCTTCGCCGAGGGTTTTGGCGATGGGGGTGGGGAAGGTGACGAAGTGGTCGGCCTGGGTGGCTGCGGCCTGGGCGAGGGAGCGGCGGAGGATGGTGGGCTCGAAGAGGATGTCGGCGTCGGTGAAGAGAAGGTAGTCGGGGTGGTAGAGAGCGATGGCGTGGCGAGCGGCCAGGGCGAGGGCGTGAGGTTTGCCCAGCCAGCCGGAGGGGAGCTCGGTGATGTGGAGGGCTCGGAAACGGGTGGGGTGCTGGGCCTACGAGGGTGTCGATGATGGCTCCGGTCTGGTCGGTGGAGCGGTCGTCGACGGCGAGGATCTGGAGGTTGGGGTAGTCCTGGTTGAGGAGGGAGTGGAGGGTGGCGGCGATGTCGGCGGCTTCGTCGCGGGCAGGGACGATGACGGTGAGGGATGGGTTGGCTAGCGGAGAGACGTTGTACTGCGGGAGGGCGAGGTTAGGGAGCCGTGGCATGCCGATGGCTGCGGTGACGGCCTTCCAGAGCCATGCGAGGGCGATGAGCCATGCGATGAGTTGGGCTGTATGTTCGAGGGCCAGGGTCATGCGGCTGCGGTGGATACTTCATGGTGAAGCGGCGGGGCGTAACGGGAGCCGATGTAGAAGATGACGGAGGCCAGGAGCATGGTGATAAGGGTGGAGCCCAGGCCGAAGCTGAGGGTGGAGCGGTCGCTGACTGCTCCGATGATGGGGGGCGAGATGGCGTCGCCGAGGGCGTGGATGGCGAAGAGCTGGCCAGCCATGGCGGTGGCGCGAATCTCGGGGCGGACGGAGTTGAGGGTGGCGGCATTGATTGGACCAGTGCCGAGGGAGATGAAGAAGATGGCTACTCCCAGGCCATAGAGGGTGAGGGAGTGGGGGCCGAAGAAGCAGAGGAGAGCCGGTGGGACGGCGAGCGCTGCGCTGATAGCGGGGACGAGGTAGAGGGCCTTCGGGGTTTTGCGGGACCAGCGTTGGGCGATGACGCCTCCGGTGACTATGCCGCTGAGGCCGGCGACTACGGTGATAGCTCCCATGATGAAACCGGCTGATGATTCGGTGAGACCGATTACGCGATGGAGGAAAGAGGGTATCCACCAGGAGATGCCACCAAGCGAGAAGGTGACGGCTGCATAGCCGAGGATCGAAGCGAGGTAGGCTTTGTTCTTCAGGAGCGAGAGGACAGTTCCCTTCTCTAACTTTGTCTTTTCGCGCTGGCTGGCACCGCGGGCCGGCTCCTTCATGAAGATTGCGATGAGGATGGCGATGATGACGCCGGGGATGGCGGAGACAATGAAGGAGTGGCGCCAGCCGAAGTGTTCTCCTACAACTCCTCCGAGGAGGTAGCCGAGGGCTGCTCCGACGAAGAGGGCAACGTTGAAGATGGTGAGGACCCGGTTGCGCTGGTCTTCGGGGTAGAAGTCGGAGAGGATTGCGGGGGCGAAGATGCCGAAGCTGGCTTCACCGACACCGAGTGCGGCGTGACGGATCAAGAGCGAGTCGTAGGAGTGGGCGCCGGCGGTGAAGAAGTTGATGGCGGACCAGAAGAGTGCGGCGATGACGATCATTGGCTTGCGGGGGAAGCGGTCGCCGAGGTATCCGGTGAGAGGCGAGGTGCCCATGTAGGCGATCATGAACCAGAAGGTGAGGGCTCCGATGTGCTGGTCGGAGAGGTGAAACTCGGCCTTGATCTGTTCCTGAACGCCGGGGAGGATGTAGCGGTCGATGTAGTTGACGAAGTTTAATGCGGTGAGCAGGACGAGGGCGGTGGTGGCTCCTGCGACGGAGGCGACGTTGCGTTGGGGTTTCGTTGCGGAGGCCATCTGTGGGGAAAGGATAGCCGATTTCTGCCTGTCATGTTCGGAGCAGTTTCAGCCGTCGAAGCAGTTGGGCGTTTGCGGCGACGATGATGGTGGAAAGACTCATTGCGATGGCACCGACGCTCATAGGCAAATCGAATCCCCAGTGGACGAAGAGGCCCGCCGCAACGGGGATCGCGACCAGGTTATATCCGGTTGCCCAGACAAGATTCTGGATCATCTTTCGATAGGTCGCACGAGATAATTCGATCGCTCCCACAACGTCTCGTGGATCGCTGCGGACAAGAACGATTCCGGCGGACTCAATTGCCACGTCGGTTCCCGCGCCAATTGCGATTCCTACGTCCGCCGTCGCCAATGCCGGCGCATCGTTCACGCCATCACCGACCATTGCTACCTTTTTGCCGCCGGACTGAAAACGTTTGACGGCCGAAGCTTTGTCTGCCGGGAGAACCTCTGCTTCGACTTCATCGATGCCGATGCGCCTGGCGACCGAATCGGCGACTGGTTTGGAATCGCCGGTGATCATGGCGACGCGGATGCCGAGACGATGAAGGTCCTCAACCGCCTCTTTGGACTCGGGCCGAATCTCATCCTCGACGGCAAGAGCGCCAGCCAGCTTCCCATCGGCGACGACATAGAGGACTGTCTTTCCTTCGGAGGCCCACTGCGTGGTTAAACTTTCGATCTCCTGAGGCACCGTTGCTTTGACCTCAGCCAAAAGACGAGGTCCGCCGACGATGACTTTCCTGCCGTTTACCTGCGCTTGTGCTCCTCGACCAGGAAGCGATTCGAAAGCGACGGCTTGTTGTGGAGGCAGGTTTCGACGCTTTGCTTCGGCCACGATTGCTTTGGCGAGCGGATGTTCCGAGTTCGCTTCGACAGCAGCAGCATCGGAGAGCAGGTCACTCTCACTGCCGTTCTGAATGGTCGCGATTCCAGACAACGCGGGAGAGCCGCGGGTCAAGGTTCCCGTCTTATCGAAGATCACCATGTCGAGATTGCGAGCGCGTTCGAGCGCCAAGCGGTCTTTGACGAGGAGACCATTTTGCGCTCCTATCGACGTCGAGATCGCAATCACTAGCGGAATGGCGAGTCCCAAAGCGTGTGGGCAGGCGATGATGAGGACGGTTGCCGTTCTGATGAGGGCGTGCTCTTTATCTCCTGAAAGCCACCAGTAGGCGAATGTGATGATTCCTGAAGCAAGCGCCACGTAGAAGAGGATTGCAGCCGCACGATCGGCGAGGGCCTGGGTTCGAGATCCAGATGCCTGTGCCGCAGCAACGAGGCGCATGATGCCGGAGAGAGCCGTCTGCTCACCGACTGCCGTGATGCGGACTCGGAGGCTTCCGCCGCCGCCGACCGTTCCTGCAACGACCTTGTCGCCAGGTCCCTTGGAGACGGCTCGGGACTCGCCGGTAATCATCGACTCGTCAACATCGGCTGATCCAGTGACGACTACACCGTCCGCGGGAACCCGGGCTCCGGGCCGGACGAGGACTATGTCTCCGAGATGCAACGCAGAGAGTGGGACGGTCTGGATATCATCTCCGGTTACACGCTCGGCGGTGTCCGGGAGCAGTGCAGCGAGTGCATTGAGCGCGCCACGAGCTTGCGAGATGGCCCTCATCTCCAGCCAGTGCCCGAGGACCATGATCGTGATGAGAGATGCCAGCTCCCACCAGACTTCAATCTCGAAGAGACCGAGGGTGGCGGCGAGAGAGGTTCCAAAGGCGACGATGATCGCCAGGCTGATGAGAGTCATCATGCCGGGCTTGCGGTCAGCGAGCTCGCTTCGTGCTCCGCGCAGGAAGACGAGGCCGCCATAGATAAAGACGGCCGTTCCAAAGATGGCGGGGATAAATTTCGAGCCGGGGAAGGTGGGCGCTGTGTAGCCGAGCCAGTGTTGAATGTCCGTCGACCAGAAGAGTACGGGAAGGGTGAAGGCCAGGCTTAACCAAAATTTGTCGCGAAACATGGCAACGGAGTGGCCGGCATGGCGGTCGTGGCTTCCATGCATCTCTGACATATTGTGTCCGGCATGCGGGTCTGCCACTTGTACGTGGGCTTCATGTGTCATTGGATCCATTTTTAACTCCTGAGCACGAGATCGAACGCCGCCAGATAATCCATTTGTACTAGACGATGGCGTGGCGCACCTACTAACTGGCGACTACCGCTTCGGGTTCCGGGTGGAGGGAGCGGGCTTTTACGTCCCATGCGAGTCCGAAGAAGCGGAGAGCGGAGATGCCGTACCAGTTGGGGTCGAACTCGTACCAGGCGAGGCCGTGACGGGAGGATTGCGGGTGGGCGTGGTGGTTGTTGTGCCAGCCTTCGCCGAAGGTGAGGAGAGCTACCCAGAAGCTGTTGCGGGAGGTGTCGTGGGTGGGGAATCTGCGTGAGCCCCACATGTGGGTGGCGGAGTTGACGAGCCAGGTGGAGTGGAGTCCGAGGACGGTGCGGAAGAAGATGCCCCAGAAGAGATAGGGCCATCCGCCGAAGATGAGAAGCGCGAGGCCGAGGGTGGTGATGGGGATCCAGTGCCAGCGGCTGATCCAGACGTGGAACTTGTCTTTGCGGAGGTCGGGGACGTAGGGGAGGAGCTCGGCGTCGTCATTGTGCATGGTTTCGCCGGTGATGAGCCAGCCGACGTGAGCCCAGAGAGCGCCTTCGCCGGGAGAGTGCGGGTCGCCTTCCTTGTCGGTGTTCTGGTGGTGCTTGCGATGGATGGCGACCCAGAAGATGGGGCCGCCTTCGAGGGTGAGAGTGGCGCAGATGGTGAGAAGGTACTCCATCCATTTGGGGGTCTTGTAGCCGCGATGGGTGAGGAGGCGATGGTAGCCCATGCCAATGCCGAAGCCTCCGGCGGTCCACCAGAGGATCATGGCGACGAGGAAGGGTTTCCAGTGAAACATGAAGAGCGCGGCGATGGCCCCGACGTGGAACGCGATCATGACGAGAAACGTCAGCCAGACGATTGGCTGGGTGAAGGTGCGATCGGGTCCGAATAAATGCGGCTTCTGCATGAGTTAATTGGACTCCTGCAAGCCGTTGAATAGGGGGATGGAGGGTAATAGTTCTGTAAGGAATGGCGGTTGAAGCAACGAGCTGCGTGAAGCGGCGACTCTAGGTAATTTGAATCATCATCTCGAGGCCGCTGGGCAGAGTGATTTTCTGAGAGCCACGGAAGGCTGTCGTGCCTAGACCGCCTGCGCCTCCGATGATCGAGCCGATGCCTGCGCCTTTACCGCCGCCGAAGATGGCTCCGAAGAGCGCGCCAGCACCGGCGCCGATGCCCGTGCTCAGGACGGCGGACCGGCCCCTGCCACCGGAGAGGATTGCGTTTTCAACGCCGACGGTTTCGCGGGACGGTGCGTGGTAGAGCTGGATAATCTCAGCGTGGATGCGGGCTGTGCGGCCATCCGGCATGATGAGGCGATCGAACTGGAGAACCATCTCGGTGTGACCGGTGAGGCGGCCGGACATATCGATGGAGCTGATGTGACCGTAGACGCGGGCTCCCTGATACTGGCCCTGGGTGAGGACGGTGGAGCTGAAGGGGTCGCCTACCTGGGAGTCGACGCTGGTAAGGGTGTCGTCGAGACGGATGCGGAAGGCCACGTCCTGCGGGATGATGAGGGGCTCGGCGGAGGCTGCGGCCGGGAGGACTATGAGAGAGAGGAGCAGAGTGGCAGCGATGACTACGCGAGACGCAAAGAGTTTCACGGGAACTTTCCTTTCGTGTGTTCGATCAAGGGCCAAATGGGATGATTGATCGTCTGCTATGAAGAGGGTGAAGTCAATAGCGACGGATTTGGAATGGATCAATTTCTATCGAACTTTAAAACAAACGCAGACCCATGCTGGATTTAGACGAGGGGAGAGGCACGGGTGGTGTTGGGGTACTTTGCTCAGGATGACACCTTCCCGGATTTGGAGCGGTGCGTTCAGAAGGTGGTGAGGTCGGCGGCGAGACGTGGGAGGGCCTCGGTGGCGGGGCTGAGGATGATTTCGTCGAAGGCTTCGCGGTTGAGGGGTTCTTCGGGGCCTATGTAGAGGGTGCGGATGCCGCGGCTGTTGGCGATGTCGACGAAGCCGGCAGCGGGATAGACGGAGCCTGAGGTTCCTACGACGAGAAGGACGGTGGCGCGGTCGAGCTCGCGGTAGATGGTGTCCATTTCGAGAGGAATTTCGCCGAACCAGACGATGTGCGGGCGGATGCTGGCGTGGCAGGTCTTGCAGATGGGGAAGTCATTGGGGTCTTCGTAGAAGGAGTGGTCGGCGAAGTACTCGCTGGTACGAGTGCAGCGGGACTGGAAGAGGCTGCCGTGCATGTGGTGTATGTGGCGGGAGCCAGCGCGCTCGTGGAGGTCGTCGACGTTCTGGGTGCAGAGGTAGAAGTTCTTGCCGAGACATTGTTCGATTTCTGCGAGGGCTTTGTGCGCGGCGTTGGGTTGGGCGGCTAACGCGTCGCGGCGACGCTGCGAGTAGAAGCGCCAGACCAGTGCCGGATCGGCCTGCCAGGCTTCGGGGGTGGCGACTTCTTCCACGCGATGGCCGTTCCAGAGGCCTCCGCTGCCACGGAAGGTAGCGAGGCCAGATTCTGCGGAGATGCCGGCTCCGGTGAGGACGAAGAGACGGTCTTGAGAGGTGAGCTTCATAGATGGTTGATGCTCATCCAGTTTATGGGAGAGAAGCGGGTTTCTCCACTTCGCACCCAAACGTCCCTCCACTTCGCTACGCTTCGGTTGAGATGACGCTGTTTAATTTTGAGGATTTGCAAGAGGAGCAGATGCAGCGTAAAAGCGCCACCCACGATGATGCTGAGAGTGGCGCTTGTCCGGTTATGCGTGATGTGGCGGTCAGCTAGAAGAAGAAGCCACCGCGGATTGGGGACAGATCGAAGGATGGGATTTGCTGGGCGACGTAGGTGGAGCCGTCGAGGTCGGAGTCTTTGACGCCGAAGACGTAAAAGAAGTTGGGATTGCTGTTGGGGACGTTGTTGAAGTTCTGGTCGAAGTCGTTGTCGTTGGCGACCCAGAAGGTGTGCATCTTGACGCCGCCGACGACGACATCGGGGCCGAAGGCGGTGCCTTCGATCTTAGCGGGGATCTGGTCGGAGGTGATGCCAGCGTTGTTGAGGGACTTGACGATGTCGAGGAAGAGCGACTTGGTGACGGGGTGGGTTTGCGCCACGGAGCCGGTCATATCGCTGATATCGGTTGCGCCTTTGAGGTCGATTTTGAAGATCTGCTTGATCTTGGCCTTTTCGCCGGGCACATCCGCGAGGCCCTTGCCGTCACGCTCGTCGACGAGGAACTCGTGGTCGTTGAGGGCGACGATGTCGCTGACGCCGGAGCCAGTGGTGAGGAGATAAGCATACTCGTGCGTGGTGCGGCCGGAGGCGATGTCAATGGTGACGATGCGCAGGAGGCTGGAAGCGCCGTCGTTTGCATCCTGGATGAGTGCGTTCTGGACGATGCCGACAAGAGTGCGGCCGTCGGGAGTGATGGCGAGTCCTTCCATGCCTTTGTTGGCGACGCGGCCGCTGGTGTTGTTGGCGATTTCAACAGCACCCATGGGAGAGAGGGTGGAGACGAAGAACTTCTCAGGAAGCTGGAAGGTACGGATGCGAAGGCCGCTGGAGCGCAGGAACTGGTAGACGTAGGGGCCGTACTCGTCGGAGATGAAGATGCTGAGTCCGTCGTTGGAGACGCGAATGCTTTCGGGATCGAGACGGGCGTCGCTGGCATCGCCGGAGTTGCGGTTGGGGTTGAAGTTGTCGGAGCGGCCGGTGAAGTAGTGCTGGAGGAAGTTGTTCTGCCTGGGTTCGCCGGAGCCGACGCCAAGGCCGACACCAGAGCCATAGCTGAGCGGAGTGAGATTGAAGAGGAGAGTGGTGGATTCGAGGTCTGGGTTGATGGTGTAGGGGAGGGCCGAGCCAGGGCTGGGCTTGAGGTTCATTTTGATGGTGTGAAAGCGGTTGATGTAGCTGACGGTGTCGTCGATGTCGCTGTCGAAGGGGATGGCGTTGGGTCCGCGGTCGGGGACGGCGACGAATTGATCGCCGGAGATGTGAGCGATGCCGGAGCCGAAGCCTCCGAGGAGGTTGGCGGCGGCACCGTTCTCGAGGGTGCCTTTGAGACCGGAGAGGTCCGCGTAGGAGCCGGCGCGGCTGCTGGTGAGTGTGCCCTTGGCGATGAGGGCGGGCTGGGCCGTCGCGGTTTGGAGAGAGAGAGGTACGAGAGCTGTGGTGAGCAGGATCGTTACAATCGATGACTTCTTCACGAGGAGTTCCCTTCTGATGTGGGATGGAGAAACGCGCCAATCTTAAAGGGCAGTTAGTCGCCATCGCTTGAAGGGTCTGTGAATTTTGGCGGAATAGATGTCAGGGATCGTGACGTTGGTCGGGTCACACCCAGATTTGTCCGACAGGCTTCTGAATCGAGTTGGAATGGAGGTGCAGTTACAGGCTCTTTATTCAGGCACCGTAGTCCAGCTTTTGTCGGGATTGAATTCTGTTATCGTCGTCGCCTGCGCGGCTGTGTTCTTGCCGAGGTCTTTCTCGTAGACGATGCCGTTTTGGCTGGTGATGAAGGTGGTGATGCCGGTGTCGCCGTAGGTCTCGGGGTAGGCGATGAAGGCGAATCCTCCGGTCATCTTTCCGTTGACGACGAAGTTTTTCGCGCCGCCTTTTGCGTCGGCTCCCTGCTTGTAGAGCATGCGATAGAAGTATCCGTGGAAGGGCTGCTGTTTTCCTGCCTGGGGAGTGACTCCATCGGATGCGGCCAACGCTACCAGCGGTCCAAGCGGGCTGACGGGTTGTCCATCGGCGGTCTTCCAGTAGAGCCCGTTTTGTTTTCCATCATCGCTGATGAATCTTTGGGCGTATTGTTTTACGCCGTCGTGGTGCTGGGAGAGATACTGGGACTGGGCATCGACCAGGGCATTCATGACGTCGATTGTGGCCAGCTCGTTGTCTCCAATACGCCGCTTCAGAATTTCGTCTTTGCCGGCCATCGTATCGAAGTACCACTGGCCACTGCTGTTCTTCTTGAGCGGGATGGGAAAGGGGAAGTTGTCCGCGCCCACTACGAGAGCCTCACTGCCATCGGTCTGTTTGCGCCAACGGTTCATGGTTTGATAGGCGTTGATAAAGTGCTCTCCGGTGCGCTTGTCCTCGGCGTCATCGCCGGAGAAGATGAGGTCCGCCGAACCGGGACCGAAGATTGCGAGCAGTGCATTGCGGTCGCCTGCCTTCACCGCGGCTAACAGCGCCGCACCGGCATCGTCAGGCGTGGTGAATGTTCTGGGGCCGGCCTCTGCAGGGGGCGCAGGCTTCGATGTGTTGCAGGCAGCAACCAGCATGACCAGCGCGAAGGCAAACAACATGCTCCAGAGGCGGGAGATGCTAACCCTGCGAATCGGCATTTCCATTGACATGATCGTTCTCCGTGTGACGTAGTTTGCTGTTTTCTCAGAGTGCCTGGAGCGGTGGGCGGGCCGAATCTACCACCTTCGTCCTGCGCCGCCGCCTCGGCTGAAGCCTCCGCCGCCGAAACCGCCACTGCTGCGGGCACCCCATCCGCCGCCACCGCCGCTGCTTCCCCAGCCGCGCGCGCTGGAGACCCGGGATTGCCAGCCGCTGCCGGATCCACTAAACGCCGTTGCGCCTCTGCCAGCACCACTCTGTCCCCAACCGTGGGAGGCTGCGGCACTTTCCCAGCCTCCCGATCTGTTCCATTGGCCAGAAGAACTGGAACCGGAAGCGCCGCGATTGATGTTTATGGTGTTGCCGCTGATGCGGTTTCCGGAGTTGTAGTTGTTGTGTTGATAGTTGTTGTAGATGTTATTGCGATAGGAGTTGTTGTAGTTGTATCCGCCGCCGTAGTAGCCGCCATGCCACGCGCTGTTCCCGTAGTACGCGCCGCCGTGATAAAAGACGGCACCACCACCCCAGTTGCAGTTCCAACTGCTATATCCCCAGCCATAACCACCGCCGCCACCGCCGATCAAAGCACCGACTGCCAATCCGGCACCGAAGGAGAGAACGCCGGTGGCGATCAAGGCTCCTGCGCTGTAGCCCGGAGTGACATAAGGATAGCCGTACACGACGGTCGGGTTGTACTCAGGAACATAGACGACCTGCGGGTTGGTGGGCTGGATGACGATCGTCTGGGGCGATTGCTGCACTACCGTGATCTGCGGGCCGGACTTGAGATTGCCTGCCTTCTGTGCCTGGGCGCGGAGGGTCTGGATGGCGGCCATCACATCAGCCTGCTGGTTGTGATACGCCTCGCCGAGGGATGAGGTCCAGGCAAGGCTTTGCGCCATCTTATCGAGCACGGCCGGAAATTGCGTAAGGGCTTTTATGCTGGGGTCCCACGTTTGTTGATCGACCGCCTGGGTCAGCGCGCTTCCGGTGAGAGCTTTGTTGGTCTGGAGCCAGTTGTCGGCGATGGCAATCTGATCGGGAAAGGTTGCGCCACTGAGGATCTGGGCCACCAATGCATCGGGATAGAGGGCGATGGGAGCTACGAGTCCCTGTAACTCTGCCGCGGTCTGGGGGGCTCCCTGTCCCGAATAATCTGTCGCGGGTGTCTGCGATTGAAAGGCTGCAGCAGTGGCCGGTGTCGTCAGTGCGATAAGAGTGCCGCACAAGGTGGCTGACAGTACCTTTTTCACGAGTGTCACATTCATCAATAGACTCCTGGCAACATCATCGGCGGGGCGGGCATTCGTCGTCGCTAGAAGGACGGTGCCTCAGCTATATTCCATCATCACGACGCATGTGTCACGATTAACTGGTAAAGAATCATAGCGACGCGCGACCTCTATAGGTGTTGCGATAGAGAGAACACGCGTCGCCAAGTGAGAACGGCTAGTCGATGACTATTCGCCGAAGTTGACGGATTCTATGCCGAGGAATTCGGCGGATTGGCCCAGCTCTTCTTCGATGCGGAGGAGCTGGTTGTATTTTGCGATGCGGTCGGTGCGGCTGGCACTACCGGTTTTGATCTGGCCTGCTCCGGTGCCTACGGCGAGGTCGGCGATGAAGGTGTCTTCGGTTTCGCCGCTGCGGTGGCTGATGATGCTGGTGTAGCCGAAGCGGCGGGCCAGCTCGATGGCTTCGAGGGTTTCGGTGACGGTGCCGATCTGGTTGACCTTAATCAGGATGGAGTTGGCGACCTTCTGCTCGATTCCCTGCTGAAGACGCCTGGTGTTGGTGACGAAGAGGTCGTCGCCTACGAGCTGGACCTTGTCGCCGATGAGCTCGGTGAGGTACTTCCAGCCGTCCCAGTCATCTTCGGCGAGGCCGTCTTCGAGGGAGACGATGGGGTACTTTTCGATCCATGATTGCCAGAAGGCTGCCATCTCCTGGGAGGAGAGCTGGCGCTTGTCGGATTTCTTAAAGATGTATTTGTTTGTTTCTTTATCGTAGAACTCGCTGGCGGCAGGGTCGAGCGCGATGGAGATGTCTTCGCCGGGAGTGTAGCCGGCGAGCTGGATGGCGTCGATGATGAGATCGAGGGCTTCGTCGTTGGATTTGAGCGAGGGAGCGAATCCGCCTTCGTCGCCTACGGCGGTGTTGTAGCCCTTCTTCTTGAGGACGCCTTTGAGGGTGTGGAAGACTTCGGTGCCCCAGCGGAGGGCGTCGGAGAAGGTTTCGGCTCCGGTGGGCATGACCATGAACTCCTGGAAGTCGACGTTGGAGTCGGCGTGGGAGCCCCCGTTAAGGATGTTCATCATGGGCGTGGGCAAGAGACAGGCGTTGATGCCGCCGATGTAGCGATAGAGCGGGAGCTTGAGCGCGATGGCGGAGGCACGGGCAACGGCCATCGAGACGGCGAGGATGGCGTTGGCTCCGAGCCTGGATTTGTTCTCGGTGCCATCGATGTTGATCATGGTGGCGTCGATGAGGCGCTGGTTGGAGGCGTCCATGCCGGTGAGCTCGGGGGCGAGGATGGACTCTACGTTTTCGACTGCCTGAAGGACGCCTTTGCCGAGGTAGTGCTCTTTGTCTCCGTCGCGGAGCTCGACGGCCTCGTGCTCGCCGGTGGAGGCACCGCTGGGAACGGCGGCGCGGCCTTTGGCTCCTCCGTCGAGGGTGACGTCGGCTTCGACGGTGGGATTGCCTCGGGAGTCGAGGATTTCGCGTGCGTGGATAGAGACGATCTCGGTCATGTTACTCCTGTTTTTTAGTGGTGCAGAATGTTGGGCTACAACGCGATGGTTCAAGCGGTCGTTTAACTTTGGCCGGCGGTCTACGGGGAGGGTCTGGCCGCTCACGAGAGAGATGGATTGCACGAAATCTGCGCCGGGGGGACTCACTTGATGGATTTTAGCAAAGGGTTTAGCGGATTTTCGTTACGCGGGAGTTAGCAGTAGAGAAGCGGGTTTCTCCGCTCCGGTCGAAATGACAGCGTTTGGGGTCGGGCGAAGAGGGGCTTCGCTGGCGGCATGGGGAGAGAAGCGGGCTTTTCCACTTCCCCATTCGACTCGCTTGCTCGCTCAGGGGCCGGTCGAAAATGACGATCTTATAGTGTGACGGAAAGCTGGGGCGTTGAAGAGCTTATTAGCAGGGTCGGTTCCCTTGCTGGGGATTTTGCGTTTGGTGGAGGGCGGGGGTTTTAATCTTGGTGAGACGGCGCAATGTGTTGGAGCGCTTGTGAAATTTGTGAGGTGTGCGATGACTTTGAAGATTTCGACCGCTGCTTTTGTTCTTGCTGCTGCTCCTCTTTTTGCGCAGACGAGTGGAGTTTCGCACCCGGATACTACTGTGATTCAGAGTGACGATGAAGCTCCTGTCGTGAAGCCCCTGACTCCGCGGCCGAGTGCGGCGGTGCCTGCTCCGGCTGCTGCGCCCACTGCTTCGCAGAGTGAGGTGTACGGGCCCTATGTTCCTTATACCGGGCCGAAGCTGCCCAGCTCGCATCTGGCGAGTTCGGCTGCTGCTCCGATAGAGGATCCTGCGGACGCGATGATTGTGGTGAATGTGCCGGAGCGCGAGGGTGAGCTACGCGAAGGGACTCTGCTGAAGACGAAGATGCTGGATACGCTTTCGACCAGCTCGACCCTGCCGGGGACTCGGTTTACGGCGGAGGTAACGGAGCCGATTGAGCGGAATGGCCGCGTGATTATTCCGGTGGGTGCGGTGCTGGAGGGACAGGTGACCGAGGTGCACGGCGGGAGGCGGATCTCGGGTGGCGCCTCAATGCATCTGGAGACGCGGAATGTGCTGCTGCCGGATGGGACGCACTACGTTGTGCATGCGCAGCTGATCGACCTTGGCGGTAAGGAGTTCAAGATTTCGGATGAAGGGACGCTGAAGCGCAAGGATCATCCGAAAGAGACGATGGCTGTGATTGGCGGCGTGACGGGTGCAGGTGCGGTTACCGGCGCTGTGGTTGGCGGCGGCGTGGGAGCGATTGTCGGCGCGGGGATTGGCGCTGGGGTGAGTACGGTGATTTGGTTGAAGCAGGATCGGCAGGCTACGCTCGATAAGGATTTGTCGATGGTGTTTAGCCTGACTACGCCTATGATTCTTACTCCGCTGGGTGGAACGACCGTGAGCGGGTTGGGGACGCATGGCGCGGCTCAGTAGATTAGGTTTGCAGTGGTTTCCAGCCGGGGCTTTTTGCTCCGGCTTTTTTTTGTGAGGGTGTGTTGAGCGAAGAGAGATGGTTTTATGTGTATTTTGTCGCGGATCGAAGCCGCGTGTTGTATGTGGGGTTTACCAGCGATATCAAGATTCGTGTCAAACAGCATCGAGAGGGGAGGTTTGAAGGATTTACGAGCACGCATCCATGTGATCGGCTGGTTTGGTTTGAGCGTTTCACTTCGGCATCAGCGGCGATTGCTCGTGAGAAGCAGATTAAGCGATGGCGGAGGGAAAAGAAGGTGTTTTTGATTGAGCGAGAGAATCCGACGTGGGAGGATTTGTCGTTGGTTTGGGATGGGCCGGTGGAACGGTATAAGTTTGTTGATGATGTGGCTGGCTGAGGGAATAGGTAGAAAAGCGGGTTTCTCCACTTCGCTTCGCTCCGGTCGAAATGACAACTTTTGGCGGGGGAACCGAATTCTATGGTGCCGCAGAATCTGTCAGTCGCGAATTTGGGCCAGGAGGCGTTTCCAGTTCTTCTGGTTGCGGCGGTAGGATTTTTTCAGGTCTTCGAGGATTCGCTCGAAGTCGGCGTGGCCCTGGAGGTTTCTCCAGGCTGGATTTTTGCTGAACCATGGATAGTTTTCGTTGCCTAGATAGATGGCTCGGCGGAGCCAGTGGAGAGCTTCGGACTCGTCTCCTTCTACGGCGAAGTAGGTGGCGAGGCGGTAGGCCATCTCGCTGTCGGCTTCGGCGGCGGAGAGGGTTTCGTCGACGATGAAGGTGTTGGCTTTTTCGCGCTCGCCCAGCTGGACGTAGCAGAGGGCGATGGTGGGGTAGACGATGCGAAGGCTGGCGTCGTCGCGGATTACGTTTTCGAGGGTGTCGATGGCTTTGGAGAGGTCGCCGGTGCGCATCTGCTGATAGCCGAGTGAGGTGCGGAGGAGCGGCTGGCGGGGTTCGAGGGTGAGGCCCTTTTCGATCTCGTCGGCGGCCAGCTCAAGCTGGTTCTGGTACTGGTAGACGCGGGCGCGGTGGTTGTAGATCATCGCGGCGTTGGAGGGATTCATGCGGAGGGAGGCGCTGAACTGGTCGAGGGCCTCGTCGTACATGCCGTCGATGCGAAGGGTCATGCCGGCGACCATGCGGACGTTCCAGTCGTTGCCTGCGGTCTGGAGGAGGTTTTCGATGCCGTGGCGGGCGGACTCTTTTTCTCCGCGGGAGAGGAGCATGTAGACGCGGTAGAGGTTGGCCTCGACGGAGCCAGGGTCGAGGGCGAGGGCGCGGTCGAAGGCGCGGCGGGCTTCGAGGACGTGCATCTGGCCGCCTAAACCGTGACGGGCATACTGGAGGTGGGTGATGCCGAGACCAGACCAGGCGGGAGCATACTTTTCATCCTGACCGACGACGGAGGAGAAGAGCTCGCGGGCGCGGTCGAGGTCTTCGCGGCTTCCGGTGCGCGTCATGAAGGCGGAGAGGACGGCTCGAGCCTGGAGATACTCTTCGGAGAGATCCTGATTGAGCGAGAGAGCAGTGGGCGCGGTGCGATGGTTTTCGTGATTGGTCTGGAGATCGCCGAAGCCCTGGAGTGTGGAGAAGACTTCGTTGCAGATCTCGGACTGGACGCTGACGAGGTCGAAGGAGGCTACGTTGATGGAGCCTCCGGCTCGGACGCTCTGGCCGGGGACGTCGAGGAGCTGCCAGTTGAGGTCGAAGCCTTTGTCTGAGCGGAGGAAGTTGCCGGCGAGGACAAAGTTGACGAGGAGTTTTTTGCCGACGCTGAGTGGGTCGAGCTGGGCGGAGGGAATGGTCATCAACGAGGACGAGGGGCGGACGACGAGGGTGGTGACGCGGGTGAGCCGGGTGGCGATGGCGTCGGCAAGGGCGTAGCCGTAGAGAGGAGCGACGTCGGCAGCACCGAAGTTGACGAAGGGGAGGACGACGATCGAGTTCTGGTTGATGTTGGAGGCGGCCGCAGGCTCGCGAAAGCGCTCGGCGAGCATGGAGAGGATGCCGGTGGTGCGCTTCTCTTCTTCTGGGGTGTCGAAGGCGAGGCGGTTTTGTGTTGGGCGGAGGGAGATGTTGTCGCCAGGAAGGAGGATGGAGTCTAGCTGCATGGCCATCATGATGGTCTTAAGGGCCTCGCGAACTTCGGCGGCGGAGGCGAAGCGGGCGGAGGGTTGCTTTTCGAGGCAGCGGAGGATGACGGACTCGAGCTCGACGGGGAGATTGGGGGCTATTTCGCGAATGGCGGGCGGGTCGGCGAACTGGATGGCGCGGATGGACTGGAATTCGGGGGCGTCGGGGCGGTGGAAGGGATGGCGGCCTGTGGCTAGCTCGTAGAGGATGAGGCCGAGGGCGAAGATGTCGGACTGAACGGAGGATTGTCCGGTGACGAACTGCTCCGGCGCCATGTAGGCGATGGTGCCTCCACGGGCGGTATAGGTGGGGCCGGGGACGGTCTGGGGGGAGCCTACTTTGCGTTTGTTTGTGGGACCAGTGGGGTCGAAGTCGGCCTGGTCGGGGCGGAGACGGCGGGCGAGGCCGAAATCGAGGATCTTGATGAGGCCGCCGTCGGTGAGCATGACGTTGGCGGGTTTGAGGTCGCGGTGAAAGATGCCGAGATTGTGAGCGGCGGAGAGGCCGTCGGCAGTCTGGGTTCCGGCGGAGAGGACGAGCTGGAGGCTGGCAGGACCCTCGGCGATGAGCTTGTCGAGGGATTTGCCGGGGATGTACTGCATGACGATGTAGGCTTCCATCTCTCCGTCGCTGCCGTTGCCGTCTTCTGCGGGAGCTTCGCCTACGTCGTAGATAGCGCAGACGTTGGGGTGGTCGATGGCGGAGGCGAGGCGGGCTTCGCGGAGCTGGGTGACGCGCATCTGCTCGGTGGTGAGGTTGCCGCGCTTGAGGAGCTTGAGGACGACGGGGCGCTGGAGGAGGGTGTCGTTGGCGAGATAGACGACTCCGCTGCCGCCGGTGCCGATCTTGCGGACGAACTCGTACTGCTTGATCTCGCGTCGCTTCATGAGTTCATTATTGCAAGGATAGGTGTGGGGAAGGTGAAGGACTGGCAAGAGTTGCGGCGTTGCGGTGCGCTAATGGGAATGCCCCGGATTCGCGATGAGCTGCGAGGTCCGGGGCGAGGGGTTATGCCGTTGTCGGAATGGAGGATTTGGTTAGGCCTTCATGCGGCGGCGAACCATACCAGCAAGTCCGAGGATGCCGGTTCCGAGGAGCGAGAGAGTTGCTGGCTCAGGAACGGCCGGGGGGATAGCGGAGGGATCGAGACCGACGAGACCCTGCTCGTAGTCCTTCGAGCCGTTCCAGTTCTGAGTGTAGGGCGGGGTGATCCAGTCGAGCTCGCCGATGAGCGAGTTGGAGACGCTTCCGGGAAGAAGAGCGAGGTCAGCTTGCTCATCGTTGAAGATGCTGCGTTGCGTGCTTCCGTTGGTTCCGTTGTCGAGGCTGAAGTCAGCACCATATTCGACCTCCCAGATGGCAGCCTGAAGGCCAGCCTGCTGATTGGCAGTTGTCGCCTTGACGTTGAGGATGAGCCAAGCAATCTCGGCCGCATTATTGACGGCCGAGTTATTGACGACGCCGTTGGTGGTAAAGCTGGCACCGCTTTGGTGGCCTGGGCTGATGGTATCGAAGAGGTCGACGCAATAGACATCCGACAAGCTAATGTTGCCGATTTTCGAGTTGGCATAGTCTCCGCCGGCGACGGTTTCGGTTACGGGCTTGGCGTGGGTCTCATTCGGGTTGGTGATGGTGATTTTCATCGACTCCCCACCATTCCCCAGAACGAGGGTGTCAGCGTGAGCTGCCAGAGAGCCGAGGGAGAAGGCAGAGGCAAGAGCGATCAGAGATGTTTTCGACAAAGACATTAGTCCTCCATGATTACAAGACAGATTTAGCGTGCGTATTGTGAGTACGCCAGAGATGAAGCAACTGCGGTGCCAAACGAGGTTTGGCCGGAAACCTGGGTAAATTTGCGGAAACAGGCATTTTAAAGACCTACGAGAGATGCATGAACTTGCGGCCAAAAGGAAATAATTTGCACATGTAGGGCAACAGTTTTCACTTTGAGTAAAGAGGCTGAGAGACACAGGTGAAGTGGGGATAGAGCCCGGCCTGGTGTCCTTGACTGGCGGCCTACGGTGAACAGGATGGGGCCGAAGACAAAGATGATGGCTCCTCAAATGCGATTGAAGTTGATGCCCATGGATTTTTCATATAAGGAAACGGTGTTGCGGGTAATGAAACGGCAGGTGCTCATGAGTCCTGCGATGAGAGTAGATGAGGCTGAGGGGGATGGGCCGGTTATGGTTAGTGGCTGCTAGTTGTTCGCCGCCGGTGGTTGCTTTTGGATGCTGGTTTTCCACACTGTCAACTCCCGACTACTAGTGACAACTGTTGTTTTCATGCGAAGGACTCAAGGTTGCAGCGTCGGCAGCGATGATAAGGCCGTGATGGAGCTACCTGGCCACTGCGTGGGTCGGCGCTTACGGTAAGACCTGGCAGAAGACAAATGCAGGTTTCGACCTGCGCGCCTTGCGCTCCGCTCAGGATGACCACTTTCTCTTTGTTCGACCGATGTCCTTCTGGCCGAATGAGCTAAATCGTTATGGTACTGGGGAAAACTGTATTCTTGTTGAGAGGCGGCGCGTCCAGACGGTGGGCGGACGTGATTTTTGTGGCACTTGGATTGCAAGTTATTTATGCGATGCAGACCGACTGCAAAAAAGGAACCGAGAAGTAGAAAAGAATTCGCCCTTGCTACCAACGTATGGGAAAAAAAGGGCATCGTATCAAAGTAACCATCCCCTGGATTGCCTCTTCGAAGAAGATGCAGAGGGTCTGACTATGAACAATGTTGCACTTTCTCCCTTGGAGCCTGTGGTTGCCCGGATGACAGCTAATCTTCTTCTGATTGACGATAATGCTGTGCAGGCGGCGACTCGGCAGACCATTCTTCGCCGGGCTGGCTATTTCGTAATTGCCGCACTGAACCCCGCGAGAGCGCTGGAACAGATGCGTGACCATGAGTTCCCTGCTCCGATTCAACTGGTGATTACCGATCATGTGATGCCGGGAATGAGCGGTTCGGAGTTTGTGCGGCGACTGCGGCAGACGCATCCGAAGATGCCTGTGATGGTGATCAGCGGGATGGCGGACGCGGAGCAGGAGTATGCGGGACTGAATGTAACGTTCCGGCTGAAGCCTCTGCTTCCGGAGCATCTGCTGGAGACGGTGCGTGGGCTAGTGAATGAGGGTGGGGCCCTTAATATAGTGGAGTAGGTGGGCAGCTGGGAGTTCCCTGTGGCACTCCACTCAGGATGACACTTCTTTTTTTGTTCTGGTGTCCGGTAAACGGCGCTTGATTGCTGATATGGGCTGCGCTTGAGAGAATGGGTAGAGGGCTCTCATGCGTTTGCACCCAATGCCGGAGTTTGGAAGTTTTACGCTGCTGCTTGCTCTGGCGTTGAGTGTCTATACGCTGGTGATGGGCGGAGTGGCGCTGTGGCGGACTCGAGGGGCCAAGGATGGCGCGGCCAGCCGCTTGGGGGAGACGGCTCGGCGGGCGGGGATTGCCAGTTTTGTGGCGTTGAGCTGCGCGGCGTTTGCACTGGTCTGGGCTTCGTTTACGAACGACTACTCGGTCTCGTACATTCTGCATCACACAAATCGCGATCTGAATACGGCTTACAAGTTTTCTGCGCTTTGGAGCGGGCAGGAGGGGTCGCTGCTGCTCTGGGCGTGGCTGCTTAGTGCTTATGGGTTTGTGCTTCGGGTGCGGCATAAGGTGGATGTGCGGCTGACGGCATTTGCTTCGACGATTCTGGCGGGGATTCAGATTTTCTTTTTGCTGCTGTTAAACTTTGCGGCTCCGCCGTTTGCGATTCAGCCGGGGCCGGTGGCACAAGATGGGTTCGGGTTAAATCCGCTGCTGCAGTATCCGGAGATGGTGATTCATCCTCCGATGCTGTATCTGGGATATGTGGGGTTCTCGGTGCCGTTTGCGTTTGCGTTGGGTGCGCTGATGATGCGGTATCCGGGGGAGAAGTGGATCCACATCACACGGCGATGGACGATGGTGACTTGGCTGTTTCTGACGTGCGGGATTTTTCTGGGGGCGCACTGGGCTTATAGCGTGCTGGGTTGGGGTGGGTACTGGGGATGGGACCCGGTTGAGAATGCTTCGTTGATGCCCTGGCTGACGGGAACGGCTTTTCTGCACTCGGTGATGATGCAGGAGAAGCGCGGGATGATGAAGAGCTGGAATGTGTGGCTGATCTTCTCGACTTTTCTGTTGACGATTCTGGGGACGCTGCTGACGCGGTCGGGGATTGTGAGCTCCGTGCATGCGTTTGCTTCTTCAAATATCGGAAGCTGGTTCTATGGGTTCATCCTGATCGTGTTTGCGGTTTGTTTGTTTACGTTCTTCAAGCAGCGGGATCATTTGGTGAGCGAGAACCGGCTGGAGTCGCTGGTTTCGCGTGAGTCTAGCTTTCTGTTCAATAATCTGATTCTGCTAGCAGCTTGCTTTACGGTGCTGTGGGGGACGCTGTTTCCGATCCTGAGTGAGTATGTGCAGGGCACGAAGGTGACGATGGGAGCTCCGTTTTATAACCGGGTGGAACTGCCGGTTGGATTGTTTCTACTGTTTCTGACGGGGATTGGGCCGCTGTTGGCCTGGCGGTCGACTTCGCTGCGGGCGATTCGGCGGAATTTTGTGCTGCCGGGGATTGCGATGGCGGTGGCGCTGGTAGTGCTGCTAGCGGTGGGTGTGCGGCCTTGGAAGGCTGGAGATGACTGGCAGTCTGTGCTGTTTTCGCTGGTGACGTTTACGCTGGCGGCGGGTGTGATAACGGCGATTGCGGCGGAGTTTCTGCGCGGGGCTTCGGTGGTGGCTACGCAGACTGGAAAGAATCTGCTGGCTTCGACGGTGCTGCTGGTGCGGCGGAATACTCGGCGGTATGGCGGGTATATTGTGCACTTCGGGATTGTGGTGATGTTTATCGGGATTGCGGGTGGAGCGTTCAACCGGTCGAGCGAGCAGGAGATGGGATTTGGGGATGTGATGACGCTGGGGCAGTACAGGCTGGTGTGCCAGAGCTTCTCGCAGGACTCGAATAAGAACTACGATACGGAGTTTGCGCTGCTGGATGTTTACAAGGGTGGGAAGAAGATTACGCAGCTTGCTCCGGAGCGGCGGTTCTATCAGGCTAGCCAGACGTCTTCGACGATGGTGGCGCTGCACTCTACGCTTGAGAGCGATCTGTATGTGATTTATGAGGGGAAGAATCCGGATACGGATAAACCGATCATCAAAGTGTTTCTGAATCCGCTGATGAACTGGATCTGGATTGGAGTTTTGATTGTGGTGGCTGGGACGGGGTTGGCGCTGGTGCCTAGTCTGACGCGGGCTCCGGTGCGGGTTGCGGTGGCGGAGCCTGTTCTGGTGGGTGAGGTTCGTCATGCTTAGGCGATTTTTTGTGTGCCGGGAAGAAGACAGTTCCAAGGCTGAAGCCTTGACTTACCTAGAAGCCAAAACACGCAACGGCAAGAGCAACGGTATTTCGATGCGGCGGTTCATGCAGGCTTGCGTGGTTTGTGTGCTGGCTGTGGTGATGCTGGGGGCTGAACCTTCGTCGCGATTCAATAAGGTTGGGCATCAGATGATGTGCGCGTGTGGTTGCGGGCAGGTGCTGCTGGAGTGCAACCATGTGGGGTGTCCGGATTCGGATCGGATGATTGGGGAGTTGCGGACGCAGATTGCTGCGGGGGACTCGGATACTCAGATATTGAACTGGTTTGCGGCAAAGTATGGGGCGACGGTTCTGGCGGCGCCGATTCGGGGCGGGTTCGATAATGTGGCCTGGATCGCTCCTGTCGCTGTGTTTCTGCTTGCTACGGTGGGGATGGGATTCCTGATTCGGATGTGGCGGCTGCGGGTGGGAACGCATGCGATTGCAGGCGCCGCCGGAGGCAGTGTTGCAGATGATGCGCTGCGAGAGCGGATTCGGCGGGAGACGGAGTACTGATGGGAATGATTGCAGGTGTGGTGCTGACGCTGATGGTTTTCGCGTATATGTTCTGGCCGGAGAAGAATCCCTTCGTGCAGGCAGATAAGACCCGGGTGGATTATCTGCGTGAGCGGAAGGAGGTTATTTATGAGAATCTGCGGGACTTGAACTTTGAGTACCAGTCGGGAAAGTACCCTGAACAGGACTACGCGGAACAGCGGGCGGGGCTGGAAGATGAGGCGGCGCGGGTGATTGCAGAGGTGGAGGCGCTGAAGGCCCGGGGCGTGGTGGGACGAAGAAGGAACGCTTAGGGTACATTTAACCAACTCGAAAATTCAGAAGAGAGAAGCATCAATTCGGCCGCTTTTCAACCGGCATGGAGAGATGCTGCATCAAGGCAACGATAGATTGATTTTGATTAATCGGGACTGGAAACAATTCATACGTGAGATTGGCATCGCGCTGGGCGTGAGCTCGGTTTACCTGCTTTGGCTGCTGGGGCCACTCATCACTTCTACGCACGAATCGATCTACCACTGGGCTGGTTCGCCTGCGCAGCTCTTCGTCGCTCCCATACTGGATTTTTTTGCTTTCTGGCTGGTGTTGTCGCTGGCGTTGATCTTCGCGCGTGGAAGGCTGCGAATCGCGATATGGTGCGGGATTATTGGCTTGACACCGTGGGTCGAGGTCAAGAACGGGTATTACCTGACGCACGCGCATATACCTCATTGGCTGAGCGCGGTGGTGTTGGGTGCAGGGCTGTGTGTCTTTCCGGTTCTGCTGGTACTGTGGCGATCGAGGTTCGAAGCGAGGTTTGAGCATGTGGAGAGATTCATGGCTACGCTGTTTCTCTTCTCGGGTTTTTATGGGCTGGTGATTCTGTCTCAGTATGGATGGCTGTGGTGGCAGGCCCGTGCGTTGAATGCGAAGCCGATATACGCAGCAGTGCGCAACCAGCGACCACAGGATGGGAGGCCTCGGGTCATCTGGATTCTGTTTGATGAGTTGTCTTATGTGCAGGTGTACGAACGGCGTCTGCCTGGGCTGGAGCTACCGGCCTTCGATGCATTGGCTGCACAGGCGACGGTGTTTACGCATGCGGTTCCTGCAGGAGTGCTGACTGAGAAGGTGATGCCGGCGCTGATTGCGGGTGAGCCTGTGGATGATATTCGCCCGTCGTCGAATGGGGATGAGCTCTCGATACGCAATGCTCACTCGAGGGGCTGGCAGCGGTTTGATGAACACGACACGGTCTTTCAGGATGCTCGGAATCTGAACTACGGGACGGCGGTTGCAGGCTGGTATAACCCGTATTGCCGGATTCTGCCGAATGTGCTGGACCGCTGTTTCTGGACGTTTAGCTACTCTGCTCAAAACGCGATGTTGTCGGGGGCTTCGCTGGGATCGAACATGATAAGGCCATGGATGCGCTTTTTCAGCTACGGGGTTGGTGTTCATGTGGCCTCTTTGCTTTCCGACTCGGCACGGCTGGACACTGACGAGATCGATGCGCGACAGCATATTTCCGACTACGTGACTCTTGTTGATGCTGCCGACCGGATCCTGGAGGATCCATCGGCGGGTTTTGTGCTCATTCATATGCCGATCCCGCATCCTTACGGAATCTATGACCGCAAGACGCAGCAGTTTTCGGTGGAACATACTGACTATCTCGACAATGTCGCGCTGGCGGACAACTACTTGATGCATGTCCGATCGAAGCTTGAACAGAGCGGGCAGTGGGACAACTCCACAATCGTGGTGATGGCGGACCATTCGTGGCGGACGGAGTTGATGTGGAAGGATTCGCCGGAGTGGACGAAGGAGGAGGGGGTTGCCAGTGGGGGCGGGCAGTTCGACGAACGACCGGCATACGTGGTGAAGCTGGCTGAGCAACATACGGGAGCGCGGATCGATGCTCCGTTTTCGGCAATGAACACGCGGAAGCTATTCGATGCAGTTTTGGCACAGAAGATCCGTTCGAAGGAAGAGCTGTCGGAGTGGGCGGCTAGCGGACGGTGATGGGCGAAGGTTTGCGGTGAGTGTTGATCGTTGAATCGCGCTGACGCGAGGCTATTTGACGTAGACTTAAGAGGTGACTTCTTTCCTTTTTTTCCTTCGGCGTGTTGGTTTGATTGCTGCTCTGGCGGCGGTTGGTTGCGGGTTTGCTTTCGCAGATTCGATTACGGGCGTTGTTACGAATAAGACGACGAATAAGCCTGCCGGTGGCGACGATGTCGTACTGATTCGCCTGCAACAGGGGATGCAGGAGGCGGCGCGGACGAAGACGGATGCGCGGGGGCGGTTTACGCTGGAGATTCCGGCGGGCGATAACGGGATTCACCTGGTTCGGGTGACGCATGACAAGGCAAATTATTTTCGGCCTGCACCTCCGGGGACGGAGTCGGTCGAGGTTGAAGTTTTCAATGCCGCGGCGAAGGTGAAGGGTGTGAGCACCGAGGCCGATGTGATGCGCATGCAGACCGATGAGAGTGGGAAGGCTCTGCATGTTGTCGAGAATTTTTTTGTGAAGAATGAATCGAATCCTCCGTTGACACAGTTCAGCGACAGGCCGTTTGAGTTTTATCTGCCCGAGGGCGCAGTGGTGGAGGGATCGGCTGCGCTGGCTCCTGGAGGAATGCCGGTGCAGGCTTCGCCGGTGCCGCTCGGGGATGCGAATCACTATGCATTTATTTTTCCGATACGGCCGGGAGAGACGCGGTTTCAGATTACTTATCGGCTGCCCTATAGCGGGAGCGTAAAGTTTTCTCCGCGCGTGATGACGGCAACGGACACGATTGCAGTGATGATGCCGAAGAGCATGACATTTACTGCAGGGGCTTCCGCCCCATATACCCCGGCGACAGAGGACACGACAGCGCAGACTTTTGTTGCACGGAATGTGCAGCCTTCGGAGCCGCTGGATTTTACTGTTTCGGGTGCGGGGCAACTTCCAAGGGATACAGGCGCAGCGGCTACGGCGGGTGATGGCGGCGCGGCAGGCGCTCCTGCTGCTACTGGTGGTGGTTCGGCGGCTACGGATACTCGACCGGGCGGTGGATTGGGCGCTCCGATTGATCCTGAGGGAACGAATGATCCGTGGGCGAAATATAAGTGGTGGATTCTGGGCGGGCTGGGGTTGGCGATGGCTGTGGGTGCAGGAATCATGTTGCGGAGTGGACCTGCCCCGGCGGTGGCTGTGGCTTCTCCAACTGGCGGCTATGGGGGTGGTGGGGTTGTGATGACGGGTGGGGATTCCCTGCTGGCGGCGATGAAGGAAGAGCTGTTTGCGCTGGAGACTGACAGGTTGCAGGGCCGGTTGACAGAGAGTGAGTATGTCGAGCAGAAGGCTGCGCTGGAGGTTGTGCTGCGACGTGCTTTGCGGCGCGGCGAACGTGTGGTGGAGACGTCCGACGTTGCGGGACGGGTTGGTTGAAAGCGAGCTCGATGGCTCGCCATGTTGAAGCGGTCAGAAGGGACTTCGTTTAGGATGCAGACCTTTGTGCGGGCTTTGCGGCTGTATGCGATGGTGGCTTGGGTTGGCGGGTTGGCGTTCTTTGCTTTTGTCGTCGCGCCGGTGGCCTTTGGGAGCTTATCGAGCGCGCATCAGGCGGGGCTGGTTGTGGGCGGGACTCTGCGGGTGCTGCACTGGATTGGGCTGGTGAGTGGTGTTGTGTTTTGTGCGGGTACGTGGCGGTTATGGATGCGGGCGGGGGATTCGGCGCGGGTTGGATTGCGGCGGGCACTTGTGCTGACGGGGCTGATGCTGGTGGTGACGGCGTACTCGCAGTTTCGTGTGCTGCCAGCGATGGAGGTGGATCGCGCTCTGGCGGGCGGCGAGGTGGAGACGGCTTCGCTGGAGAACCCGGGGCGGGTAGATTTCGAGCGGCTGCATCAACTGTCTGAGAGGCTGGAGGGGTTTGTGCTGGCGTGCGGGCTGGGCGTGGTGTTCGTGCTGTCGCGCGAGAGCGTGTTGCCGAAGACGAGTGCGCCCAAGACGGATAGAATCGTTAGACCATGAAGAGAACCAGCGGGCAGCGGGACGGCGGCGACGGGTGTGTTTGTGAGTTGATGCTGCGGCGGAGGGGCTAGCCATGTCTGCTTTGTGGTTGAGCCTGACGCTTGGCCTAGTGGCGGGGCTGGCGGATTTTCTGGGTGGCTTTCTGCTGGTGAAGAGGTCTCCATCGGCCAAGGCGCTACGGTATTTTGTGGCTCTGGGCGCGGGTTTTATGCTGGCGGCGGCAGTCGTGGAGATGGTGCCGGAGGGGCTGCAGGTGAATCCGCGGTGGGCGGCGCTGCTGATCCTGATGGGGTACTGCGGAGTGCATCTGCTGGAGCATACGCTGGTGCCGCACTTTCATTTTGGCGAAGAGACGCATGACGAGTTTCTTTCGGTGAGAACTAGTTACTCCGTGCTGCTGGGGTTGGCGACGCATACATTTTTTGATGGCGTGGCGATTGGATCGGGATTTGTGTTGTCGCATTGGCTGGGGTGGGTGCTGTTCTTCGCAGTATTTCTGCATAAGATTCCGGAGGGCTTTACGATGGCGAGCGTGATGCTCGCAGGTGGGCGGGGCGCGAAGGCGGCGCTGAACTCGGCGTTATTTCTGGGAGCGATGACGGAGCTGGGGGTGCTGGTGATTAATCTGGAGCCGCATTGGGTGCGAGTGGGGCTGCCGGTGTCTGCGGGTGTGACGATTTATGTTGCGGCGACGGATCTGGTGCCGGAGGTAAACCGGGAGCCGGGAATCCGGATGGCGCTGGTGTTTTTTGTGGGGGTGGTGATGTTCTTTCTGCTTCGGATGCTGGGGCCGGGGTAGAGCTTCCGGCTATTGAGGTGATTCCAGGAGAAGAGTGACGGTGGTGGTGTGCTGCAGGATAGCTCCGGCTGCGCTGGTGGCGGTTCCAGTGACGGTGATGGTATAGGGTTTGGGGGCGAGGGCTTCGGCGCCGGCGGTGTTGATGCGGTCTCCGCAGCCGTTGATGAGGGTGAGCATTAGCGTAAGTACGATAAGGGTCAGAAGTTTGGTTGCTGTCCGGAGCTTGCGGGTACGGATGGCTAAGAGAGATAGTGGGGAGAGGAGGAGTGCCCAGATTGCGAGGGTAGGTTTTGCTGTGAGATTTTTAGCGATGGTGTTGGGGGTGGAGATGGTGAGGGTGAAGCTGGTGGCAGAGCCGGGTGGGACGGTGGGCGGGTTGAAGGAGGCGGTGGCGAGATTGGGAAGGCCGGCGGCAGCGAGGGTGATGGGGCTTGAGAGATTGCCCTGAAAGGCCGTGGTGAAGGTGAAGGTGGCAGAACTTCCGGAGAGGATGGTCTGTGAGGTTGTGCCCGTGGGGGTGAGGGTGAAGTCTGGGGTGGGACCGCCGCCGGTTATGGTGATGAGTTGAGGGATTGATGTGCTGGAGGCGTAGTTGGCGCTTCCGGCGAAGAAGGCAGTGTAGGAGTGGGAGCCCTGGGTGATGGAGGGGATTGTAAAGACGGCGGCTCCGCTGCTGAGGGGCTGGGATGAGACGGGGCTGCCGTTGTCGAGAAGTGTGATGGAGCCGGTGGGGTTTGACGCGGTGGCGCTGGTGACGGTAGCTGTGAGGGTGATGGGTGATCCAGTGGTGGCGTTGACGACGGAGTTATCGCTAAGAGTGGTGATGGTGGAAGCGGGTTTGATGATGAGGGTGGCGGTGATGGACGGGAGGGCGTAGTTCCCTGCTGCGGGACCGGTGAGGGTTGCCGTGATGGGATAGGTTCCCGCGGGTGAGAGGGTGGTGGCAGTGGTGATGAAGCTGGCTGTGAGACTTGAGGCGTCCTGTGGGAGGACTCCGCTGAGAGTGGCGGTGATGATGGGGATGGGTTGGCCGTAGAAGACAACGATGGGTGCGAGATTTGCAGTGATCTGCTGGGGGGTGATGGTTAGGGGGAAGGTGGCGGTCTGGGCTGCGGGGTGGGTTTGGTCGCCTGTGTAGGTGGCGGTAATGTTGTGCTTGCCGGCAGGTAGGGTGGAAGCGGGTAGAGTGGCGGTGTTGGAGGCGAGGGGTGCGGTGCCGATGGTTGTGGTCGTGTTGGTGGTGTCAAAGAAGGTAATGAGGCCAGTCGCGGGAGTCGCGGAGGCTAATGTGATGGTGAGCTGACCTGTGCCATAGCTTATGACCGAGGGCGCGATGAGGGTGAGGGTACCTGGTGTAGTCGTGCCGATTCCGGCGATGGTCTGGATGGTCGTCGGAGGAGCGGGGGTGCCAGTGAGTTGGCGGATGCGCTGGTTGTTGGTGTCGGCGAGGGTGATGAGAGTGGAAGGCGAGAGCGCGGTGTTGCGCGGGGAGTCGAGCGAGGCTGTGAGGGCGGGGTCGATGTCGCCGGCGAAGGTCTGGGTTCCGTTGCCGGCGATGGTGGTGATGATGCCGGTGGCTGCGTCAATGCGGCGGATGCGGTGGTTGGCGGTGTCGGCCAGGTAGAGGTTGCCGTTGGAGTCTATGGTGATGCCGTGCGGAAGGGCCAGGGTTGCTGTTGTTGCTGCGGCTGTGTCACCGGAGTAGCCGGGGGCTCCGTTGCCGGCGATGGTGGTGATGATGCCGGTGGTGGCGTCGAGGCGGCGGATGCGCTGGTTGTGGGTGTCGGCGAGGTAGAGGTTGTTGGAGGAGTCGAGGGCGAGGCCGGTGGGGGAGTCGATGGCTGCAGCAGTAGCTGGACCGTTGTCACCGGAGAAGCCCTGGGTGTCTGTGCCAGCGATCGAGGTGATGATGCCGGTGGAGGCGGTGATCTTACGGATGCGATGGTTGCGGGTGTCGGCGATGTAGAGGTTGTTGCCGGAGTCGAAGGCCAGGGCGGTGGGAAGGTTGAGCTGCGCTGTGGTTGCCGGGGCTTCGTCGCCGGAGTAACCGGGTGTGCCGGTGCCAGCTATGGTGGTGATGATGCCAGTGGCGGCGTCGATGCGGCGGATGCGATGGTTGTGAGTGTCAGCGATGTAGAGGTCGTTGGAGGAATCGAGGGCGAGGCCCTGGGGGGAGTCGAACGTGGCTGCTATGGCGGGGCCGTTGTCGCCGGAGAAGCCTTGGGTGCTGGTACCGGCGATGGTGGTGATGTGACCGGTGGTGTCGACTTTGCGGATGACGTGGTTTGCCGTTTCGGCGAGGTAGAGATTGCCAGCGGAGTCGAAGACAATGGCGGATGGAAGAAGGAGAGGAACAGTGAGGGCGGAGGTCTGGGCGGATGCGATATGGGGTGAGACGAGAGAGAGCAGAAGCGCAATCCTGCGAAAGACACGCGTGGTGCGGAGGAAGGGTGAAGTGCTCTGCGTACCCATGAAGAGGTGGCCCGATTTTGGATTCTGCTTCGAACTTGTCCTAACTTTATCTCATCATCTCATCGCATTTTTTCCGGTGGGCTGCTTCTTTCGGTACCCAGCCAACGTGATGATCTGTTGGATTAGCGATAATGGTCTACGAATGGGCCCGTGCAGTTGCCGCGGATCCGATTGAAAAAGACTATTGGAGGGTGAATGCCACGTCATTGCTTAACGCTGGATCTGAAGGACGATGCGACTGCGATTGCGGAGTACAAACGGTATCATGTGAAGATATGGCCTGAGGTGAAGCAGAGCTTGTTCGACGCGGGTGTGGTGGCGATGGAGATTTATCTGCTGGGGACAAGGATGTTCATGATTATGGATGTGGACGATTCGTTTTCGCTGTCGAAGAAGGCCGCAAACGACCTGGTCAACGCAAAGGTGCAGGAGTGGGAGGCAATTATGCACGGCTTTCAGCAGCAGCTTCCTGGAACAGACAAGGACAAGTACTGGTGGATTGAGATGGAGCGTTTATTCAGCCTGGCGGAGCAGTAGTCGAGCAAGAAGTTAAAAGAAGAAGCCCCGGAAGACGATTCCCTCCGGGGCCTTTTTGTTACAAGGTTGATTAGGGGATGGTCTGGAAGCGGCCGTTCTTCAGACCGACCGCGTAGGGGGTATAGACCGGGACGCCACTGCCAACAATCTCGGTGATGAAGCTGTTGCCGTTGCCGACGACCCAGACGTTACCTGCCTGATCGACCGCCAGAGCGGTGCTGGAGTTCAGATACAAAGAGGACTTCTGGATCCCAGTAGCTGCCGGAGCGATGAAAGCAGGTGCGTTGCTGAGTTCGTTGACGTTACCAACTCCGGTGCCGTTGGTTTCGTTCGGAATCCAAACGTTGTCACGACCATCGGTAGCGATTGAGGTGGCAGCGCCAATGGTTCCGAAGGGCCATCCATTTGCGATCTCGTAGTTTGTTCCGTTGAAGGTGAGCTTAGTGATTGCCCCGGTGTCGACTGCGGAGACATAGATGTTATTGCTGTGGCTGACAGAGACGCCATAGGAGTTATTAGCAGTGAGGATGGGAGTGGTGATGAAGCCGTTGAGTGAGTCTGGGCCGATACCGGGAGCAACCTGCGAAACGCTAGTAGTTCCGGAGGTGACCCAGATATTGCCCTGGGTTGCGTTACCCCTGAAGTCAGGCATGGCGCGCAGGGGACTGGTTCCGATGTTTGTGGCGATCTGGAGTGGCGCGACGATTGAGGGGGCAGTAGCCGCACCTACTAACTGATAGAGAGAGCCAGTGGAGCCGGCGACGCTGGTGAAGTAGACATTGCCTACACCGTCAGCCGTAACCGCCAGGGGCGATCCGGATGCCGGAAAGGGGAGCGTGGCAGGGCCCGGGAGACCGTTGCCGGTTGCGAGGCCGCCGGGGGTGTAGCGATACATGGTCGATCCCGCACCAACCCAAACACCGTAGTTGGAGTCGAGAGCTATAGACTGAGCCGCTCCTGGATCCAGGTTGATGCAGGTAGCAGGTGCGCCGTTGGATGCCAGCTCGGCGAGGTTTCCGGCGGTCTGTGAGTTCGCGACCCAGACATTATTGAAGGAGTCGATTGCGACATCGGTTGGGGAGCTGAAGAAGGCACCCGTTCCGCCGGTTGGCGTTCCGCAGGTGCTGCTGCTGGAGTAATAGATTCCGATGGACCAATCCGTTGGCGCAGTTGCCAGCGAGGGTTGGTATGGTGCTCCGACGCCGCCGGAGAGATTAAGGAGCGTCGTCATGTTGGTCGTGCTGCCGCTGCCGGGATTCGTGAACATGTAATAGAGAGCCTGGAGGGTATCGGTAGGCGCTGAAAAGCTCGGAGGATTGAAGCTGGTGGTATTCGGGGTGGGAGGAACTGCGGCGGTGAAGAGCGAAGTGCAGCTCGGATCCGCCGATGTGGCGCCGTTCACGCACGCCGAGATGATGTTCGCAATCGTGTTGAGCTTGACGGACTCGGGGACGGCCGTAACGGAGACCGAAGGATTAATGTTGACGTTATGATTGGCTACGCTGTTGGTCGCGGGTCCGAGTGTCGTGGAAGGAACCGACTGTCCAGTGGACGAGCTGGCCAAAAGCGCGACAGTCTGATTGACGCCGTCGATGATGCCTTTTTGCTGGCCGGTGCCGTCCGCGCTGAAGGTTTCGGCAACGGGGTCGAAGAACTGCTGCATCGCGGCCATGGTGGCGGCCGTAGTGACTTCGCTCATGTAGACGAAGTTGGCTGCACTGAGCTCGCGGCAAGTGCCATAGATGGAGACGAAGGCAGCGGCTGTGTTGTTTCGGTCCGTTCCATCGTTTGCAGTGTTGCCACCTTTGCTAACGACATAGACCAGCGGATCGGAGTTTGATGGGCAAGAGTATACATTGCCGGCAGGGGGATTGCCATTGACGGGGTCCTTGACGAAGCTAAAGGAGCCTGTGTTGTCCGTCGTTGTCTGTGCTGCCTGCACAGCAGATCCGGATTGGCCGGCGTACCAAAGCGTAATCGTGGCCCCACTGATTGGCTGATTTCCGCCGTGGACTTTACCGCTAAGGGCAGCAGCTGTGCTGAGGGGGTTGGACGCGGGGGCCGTGGTCGACATATTCGCGCAGCCTGCGGAGAATATGACGCTCGAGGCCAGCAGCGCGAGCAGATTTCGCGTAGAGCCCGTCAGCCGGGCGGAATAATTGCCAATCATGGATGTTCCCTCCGAAGGGTTGTGGTTCGGTTTGCTATTCAAGATGGTTTGCGAGGCGACAGGTTGGGGTGGTAAGGGGAAGATCGAAGCCATAAAGGTTCGACGGAGTTTGTAAAAGGTACCGAATTGCAAGCCGAATACGGAAAACCGAAAGCGCATCGAATTCATCCGACTCACAGAATCCTGTTGGAGGTTGTTCGCCCCCTGAGAAGAAGACCGCGTAGGTGCATACCTAAAGAACATCTCATGATGGAGCATAACCGACGTTCGCGATTCTGTTGCTTAATTGCTCGTAATACTTTTGGGTCATTTGATAAGGCAAATTTGCTGTACATAAGAGACTGCAATGCCTCGACGCCAACCTTGATTTGCATGCGCAATGGCATTGGAGAGGATGGCTCTACTTTACATTCAACCGTTATTTAAGCGGCATTTACATACTGAACCCGATGAATGGGCTGTGGGAAAGATGGACGGATGTTTGTCGGGCGCACCCTAAGACCGGCATTCACCTGCTTCTCCTTATAATCAGAGTTCCCTATTATTCAACTTTGTTCCCATCTGTGGATTTCGTGGACCCTCTGTTCGAACTAAGGAAGTTGGGGCATTGGATGGGCAGGTTGCGAAAGGCGGATTGATGCGAGTAGATTATTTGCAACTGAACCCAGGAAAATGGAGATACAACATGCGCCAGAGGTTCCATGTCTTTGCAGCAGGATTCCTTCTTTCGGCAATTATGATTCTGGGCGGATGTAAGAGCTCCGCGTCGGCACCGGCTCCGGCTGCTGCCCCTGGCGCAAGCCCTGAAGCTTCGGCTCCGCCTGCCAGTTCTGCTGTACCAGCTGCTGCACCCGCACCCGCGCCTGCACCGGTACCTGGGCCAGTGGTCTCATCGAATGCTGCTCCGGCTGCGGCTCCCATGGCTGCTCCGGCCATGGCACCAGCTCCCGTGGCACCTGCAGCGCCGCCACCACCACCACCTCCGCCGCCGGTGAGGCTGACGGCGGCGGCAGGATCAGCCGTGGTGGTAACGATCACGCAGGAGTTAAGGGCCAGCAAAAATAGTGTTGGCGATGGATTTACTGGCGAACTGGCGCAGTCAGTTAAGACTGCCGGAGGAGCCGTGGTATTCCCGCGAGGTGCGCGCGTGGTGGGAACCGTGGTTGCGGCCAAGGGTCAGGGGAAGTTCAAGGGATCGGGTGCTCTGGGGATCGTGGTGACGTCGATCTCGGGGGTTCCTGTAAGCGTGTCTGAGTACGAAAAAGAACAATCGGGCAAAGGCAAACGCAGCACTGGGTTTATTGCTGGCGGCGGCGGTGCCGGTGCACTAATTGGCGGTCTGGCCGGTGGTGGTAAAGGCGCATTGATCGGCGGCCTTCTAGGAGCGGGAGCGGGCACGGCAGGAGCGGCATTTACGGGAAATAAGGATGTCGTGATTCCTTCGGAGTCGACAATTAATTTTCACCTGACTGCGCCGGTGACGATTACAGCCAAGCCGAAGGTAGCAGCTGCTTCCCCTCCACAATAAGTTTGACGCGGTGCGGCACCTGTCCTTGTTTCGGGATGGGTGCCTTTTTTGCTGCTGTCAGGTTTGGGAAGCAACTGGTGGTCGGCAGTAGACTGGGTTCATGCGGCTCAATCCAGTTTTTTTGTTGTCGGCGACAGATGTGGCGCACTTCCCTGCTGAGTCGAAGACGTTCGGCGCGTCGGAGGTGGCGTTTCTGGGACGATCCAATGTGGGGAAGTCTTCGCTGATCAATTCCCTGCTTGGATCTCAGGAGGCGAAGGTGTCGTCGACGCCGGGTCGGACGCGGGCGATCAACTTTTTTGCTCTGCATGAGGGCTCGGGCGAGAAGATGAAGGTGCAGCCTGTATTGATCTTCGCGGATCTGCCGGGGTATGGGTATGCGAAGATCTCGAAGTCGATCTCGGCGGAGTGGCCGAAGTTTATCGAGCCGTATCTCGCGGAACGGGAGACGCTGGCGCTTTGCGTGTGCCTAGTGGATACGAATATTCCACCGCAGGAAAATGATACTCAACTGATTACTTATTTGAAGCAGACGCAAAGGCCGTTTCTGGTGGTGGGGACAAAGGCGGATAGGCTATCGAATAACCAACTGGCGAAGTCGGTAGCGGCGCTGAAGAAGGCGCATGAGGTGGAAGAGGTGCTGACGGTGTCGGCAAAGACGGATGCGGGGACTAAGGCGCTTTGGGCGAAGTTGATGGAAGTGGCAGAGTAGATTTTGCCGTTGGGATGGATTGACTGCAATACAATTCGCTCATGCGATATCTTCTGGTTTTTCTTTTTTCTGTGATGGCGTTTGCGCAGGACCGGATTGTTCTGCAGACGAATGTGCTTCTGGATGGCAAGGGCGGGGTGCTGAAGAACCAGCAGATTGTGATTGAGGGCGGGCGGATCGTTTCGGTGGGACCGGGAAAGGCTAAGGTTGATTACGATCTGACCGGTCTGACGGTGATGCCGGGGTGGATCGATACGCATGTGCACCTGGAGTGGCACATGGATGCCAACAACAAGTCGGTTGCCTCCGGCAAGCCGGAGGATAGCGTGTTGTATGACGCGACGGATGCGTGGATGGAGTTGCAGGATGGGTTTACGACGGTGCAGAGCGTGGGGTCTGCGCCAGATGGGCCGGTGCGAGACCGGATCAACCAGGGCGTGCTGCCGGGCCCGAGGGTGCTGACTTCGCTGAACCAGCTTCGTGGGGTGGTGGGTGAAGGCGACAAACAGAAGACGTTTACGGTGGATGAGCTGCGTGAGAAGGTGCAGAAGAACAAGGCCGATGGCGCGGACCTGATCAAGCTGTTTGCTACTTCGGGGTTGGGCGCGGGCGGCGGGCAGATTACGACAGATGAGCAGATCCAGGCGGTGTGTTCGGAGGCGAAGGCTGTCGGACTGCGGACGATTGTTCATGCCATTGGCGATGCGGGGGCAAGAGCTTCGGTGGTCGCGGGATGCACTTCGATTGAGCATGGGACGTTTTTGAAGGACGAGACGCTGGACATGATGGTGAAGCGTGGGACTTACTTCGACCCGAATCTGCTGGTGCTGCATAACTATCTGGATAAGCGAGACAGCTTTACGTTTACCGATGCGCAGCTGAAGACGATTGAGAATGGGCTTGCGCCTACGATCGATGTGCTGAAGCGGGCTCGGGCCAAGGGCGTGAAGATTGTGTTTGGAACAGACGCTGTGGCGGGTGCGCATGGCAGGAATGCGGAGGAGTTTGTTTATCGCGTGAAGGAGGGTGGGGAGAAACCGATGGATGCGATTGTGAGCGCTACGTCTGTGTCGGCAGAGTCGCTTGGGATGGGCAAGGAGATCGGGACGGTCTCTCCGGGATACCAGGCAGATCTGGTGGCGATCGAGGGTGATCCTCTCACTGACATTACTGCAGTACGCCAGGTGAAGTTTGTGATGAAGGGTGGAAAGGTTTACAAGAATCTCGCTCGCTGAAGGCTGATTGGGTCTGTCAATTCTGACAGTGGCGGGGTTCGGCGGCTGAGGTTTTCATAGAAAGCAAGTGAAGGAGGGATTTTCTGCGGCGGGCTAGCCGGTGAGAGTTTCTTCGCGTGGGGACGCGTTGCGATTGTCACGCTCACTTCTATTTGCTCGACCAAGGAGGAGAGTCCTGTGATTAAGAAGAAACTCTTAGCGATGGGTGTAGCGGCAGTTCTGGTTTTGAGCAGCGGAGCGCGAGGACAGAGCTCGCCGCAGACCTCCTCTCCGGCACAGGGATCTGTGGACCAGGATGTCGATTTGATGAGGAAAGATATCCGGTCGCAGAAGAAACAGATCATTGCCGCCAATCTGAGCCTTACCGATACGGAGGCGACGAAGTTCTGGCCGATTTATGACCAGTACACGGCGGAAATAGTGAAAATCAACGATGCAAAGTATGGAGCGATCAAGGAATATGTGACCAATTACGACACGCTCACTGACGACCATGCTGTGGCGTTGACCAAGAATGTGTTGACGGTCGATCAACAGGTGGCGCAGCTGCGGTTGAAATATGTCCCGCTTATCAACAAAGTGATATCCGGCAAGAAGACAGCTTTATTTTTTCAGTTGGACCGGCGGCTGGTGATGTTGATCGATCTCCAATTGGCGGCAGCCGTCCCCATGGTGCAGCCGTAAGGCAAGTTTTCTCCCTGAGTTGGCGCGAATGAAAGAAAAGTTCGTTTGCGCCGGATTTGGGCTATAATCTGGCGCTATACCGGCCCCCGATACGAAAACAAGTTCAGAGCCATCTCCGAGACTCGTCCGATCAAGGTGCAGCAGCTGTAGTAGCGCAAGATCTTATGGCACGTAATCTGAGGAGGTTTCCCCATGAAGCTCTTTCTTGCCTCGTTGCTGGCCGTTCTGCCCGTGTCGTTTGCCGCGCGCGCGGAACAGCTCATTCCTGCTGGTTCCATCATGCAATGCATGGTGTCCCAGCCTCACCTCTCATCGAAGACGGAGCATGTTGGCGACCCGGTGCTTTGCCAGGTAAGCCACTCTGAGATGTACGGCCGCTCCGTATTCCCTTACGGGAGCTACCTGGTTGGACGATTTGAAGACTACAAAGACCCTGGACATTTTGTTGGCAAGGGTTGGATGGAGCTGAAGTTTGACCGGATGATTGTGGGCAACGATACGGTGATTCCGATTGCATCGCGAGTTGTTTCCACTTCGGCAAAGTATCCGGTGGACAAGGACGGTAGGATTCATGGGACGGGGCATCCTGTTCGCGACACCATCGAATGGATGATTCCGGTGCTGTGGCCGATTGATCTTATCAACCTTCCGCGGCGCGGGCCCGTTCCGGAGCTGAAGCCGGAGACGCGGCTGACGGTGATGGTACTGGATGACTTCGGGATTCCGACCAAGTCCGAGGTGCAGCATCAGCCGGAGATGATCTCGAAGTATAACTATGCGGACCCAACCCCGGCACCAAAGGCGCCGGCTCTGGTTGAGCGGTCGTATGCGCAACCACCGCCACAACAAGCTGCTCCTGTCCAACAGCCGTATTATCCGCAGCCAAGCCCGTCGGTGGTCGTCGTACAGGCACCAGCACCCATGATTGTGCAGCAGGCTGCGGCTCCGGTGGTCGTCCAACAACCCCAGCCGGTTTACGGATATCCTCCGGTGGTCTACCGCTATCCGCCTCCGCCAGTCGCTTACGGATATCCTCCTGCGGCGTACCGGTATTACAGAGGTTATTAGGCAGCGCTGTTTTTTATGCTGAAAAAGCTCCGGGTTTTGGCCCGGAGCTTTTTGCTTTGTGGTTGGTGGGAGACGACTACTCGCCGTAGTAGTCGAGGCCGAGGTGGGTGATGAGGCCTTCGCCCATGATATGGCGGAGGGTGTTCTTGAGTTTCATGTGCTGGATGAAGAGATCGTGCTCTGGGTAGACGCCGGGAGCGGAGTCCGGGTCTTTGAAATAGAAGCTGAGCCACTCCTGGATTCCGAGGCCCTTGAGGCTTGACGTGCGTGCGGCGAGGTCCATAAAAAGGACGAGGTCAAGCGCGAGGGGGGCGGCGAGGATGGAGTCGCGACAGAGAAAGTCGACCTTGAGCTGCATGGGGTAGCCAAGCCAGCCGAAGATGTCGATGTTGTCCCAACCCTCTTTGTTATCACCACGCGGCGGATAATAGTTGATGCGGACCTTGTGGTAGAGGTCCTTGTAGAGGTCCGGGTGCAGCTCGGGCTGGAAGATGTGCTCGAGGACGCCGAGTTTGGAGACTTCTTTGGTCTTGAAGGAGTCGGGATCGTCGAGGACTTCGCCGTCGCGGTTGCCGAGGATGTTGGTGGAGTACCAGCCGGAGACGCCGAGGTTGCGGACCTTGAAGGCGGGGGCGAGGACGGTCTTGATGAAGGTCTGGCCGGTCTTGAAGTCCTTGCCGGCGATGGGAGCGTTCATCTTGCGGGAGAGCTCGTTGAGCGCCGGGATGTCGACGGTGAGGTTGGGTGCTCCATTGATGAAGGGGATGCCTTCCTTGAGCGCGGCCCAAGCGTAGAGCATCGATGGGGTGATGGAGGGATCGTCTTCGACGAGGCCTCTTTCGAAGGCGGCGAGGGTTTGGTGGACGGGGGCCTGCTCCATGTAGATCTCGGTGGAGCCGCACCAGATCATGACCTGGCGGTCGGTTTTGGTTTTGAACTCGGCGATGTCGTTGCGGATCTGGTTGGCGAGGTCGCACTTGTTCTTGCCGGTCTTGGATTTTTTGGCGGTGAGGCGCTTGACGAAGTGCTGGTCGAAGGCTGCGGGCATGGGCTCGATGGACTGAAGGAAGGGCTTGATCTGTTCGAGCTGGTCGCGGTCAAGAACCTGTGCAGTTTTGGCGGCGTCGTAGAGGTTGCCGCCGAAGATATCCCATCCGGTAAAGACGAGGTCGTCGAGTTGGGCGATGGGTACGAAGTCTTTAATGAGGGGGGTTCGGTTGTCGGTGCGCTTGCCGAGGCGGATAGTGCTCATCTGCGAGGTGGAACCGATGGGTTTGGCGAGGCCGCGGCGGATGGCTTCTACGCCTGCGATAAGTGTGGTGGCAACGGCTCCCATGCCGGGAATCATGATGCCTAATTTTCCTGTGGCTGGCTTGATGCTAGCCGCTTCGTTCGCTGCGGCTTCTGGTGTCGACATTCTGGGCGGTACCCTTCTATATTGCGATTTTTCCGTGAGGCGGAAGGTTAAGTATCGCTTATTGGGAAGGGTGGGGGCAAATGATGGGATGTAATCGATGAACGGTATTGTGTGAAGTTTTCCTTGCACCTCTGGCGACGGAGGCGATTCTGCTATGCCATTTGAGACAGGAGGACGGGGCGTACTTGATAAGAAGATCGCCTAATCTGCGACCGACCCGGGGTATCGGTTCGGATGACCATGACCGGGATGGTGACGAGAGTACAACTGGCTATGCTGCCTCCGTGCGGATGCGGTTTTTCCAGTGAGACATGACGAACCAGAGGAAGCCGGCTACGAGGACTGCTTCGACGGCGAGGTGGAACCGGTGGAAGATCTCTTTAAAGCGTGGATCGGAGTTCCATGTTGCGCCTAGCTTCATACCGACCCAGGCGAGGGCATAGCACCAGGGCCAGGAGCCGATGAAGGTGTAGATGTGGAACTTCCACTGGTTCATTTTTGCTACTCCTGCGGGGAAGGCGATGAAGGTTCGGACGATGGGGAGCATGCGGCCGATGAGGACGGCGATGGAGCCGAAGCGGTCGAAGAAGTGATCGACGCGATCGAGGTCGTGGCGGCTGAGGAGGAGATAGCTGCCATAGCGCTCGACCATGGGGCGTCCGCCGCGCGCGCCAACCCAGTAGGCGGGGATGGAGCCGAGGTTCGAGGCGAGGGAGGCTACGGTGGCGAGGAGGATGAGGTCCCATTGGGAGTGGGCGAGGGCGTCGCCCGCGAGAGGCATGATGACTTCAGAGGGGATGGGAATGCAGGCGGACTGGATGGCCATGAGGAGGACGACTGCAGGGTATCCACCGGCGGTGATGGCACCAATGAGGAGGGAGATGATTTTTTCGGACATGATCTATTTAAGGTCGCAGGCGCAAGTATAGCGGGTGGGATTATTGCAGAATGTGAAGGGTGTTTTTGGGTTAATGTTGTCAATAATATGCGAATATTATAATATTCATCTATGCAGGATTCATTGCGACGGTTTAAGGCTGATATCTTCCAGGCGCTCGCTCACCCGACCAGGATTGCGATTCTGGAGTTGCTCAGCAAAGGCGAGCTTTCTGCCGGGGTATTGATCGAGAAGCTGGGTATGGAGCAGGCGAATGTTTCACAGCATCTCGCTGTGCTACGGGCAAAACAGCTTGTTTCAAATCGCAAGGCTGGGAACCAGGTTTTTTATTCGGTTCGGGACCGCATCCTGATTGAGGTTTTGAGTCTGATGCGCACTTATTTCCATGCTCATCTGAAGGAGTCTTTGACGATGCTGGACGAGATGGAGTCTCCCCTGGAGACTGCACGATGAGTTCGGCACAGCGGTGGCTACCACGTTCGATTGAGTGCCTGCGCGGCTATACCGTCAGAGAGTTTTCGCATGACCTAGTCGCGGGACTGACGGTTGGGCTGGTTGCGCTTCCTCTGGCGATGGCTTTTGGCATCGCATCGAGCGTGCCGCCGCAAGCGGGACTTTACACTGCGGTGGTTGCGGGCTTTCTTATTTCGGCACTGGGAGGATCGCGTACTCAGATCGGTGGCCCGACTGGAGCTTTCGTCGTTATCGTTGCCGGAATCGTCGTCAAGTTCGGTGTGGCTGGTTTAGCGCTGGTTGGCATCATGGCAGGTGTTCTGCTGCTTGTCATGGGTTTCACCGGCCTGGGTTCGGCTGTCAGATACATTCCGCGGCCGGTCACAATTGGCTTTACTAACGGTATCGCGCTGCTGATTGCATCGACGCAGATTAAGGACTTCCTCGGGCTGCAGACGCCGCCGGTTCCCAGCGAGTTCTTCGCTCGCATGAGGATGCTTCTTCACTATCTTGGAACGGTGCGGTGGGAGACGGTGGCTGTTGCTGCGGCCTCACTTGCGATTATCCTGTTGCTGCCGCGGCTTACGAAGCGGGTTCCGGGTTCGATCGTTGCGCTGCTGCTATCGACGGCTGCGGTGGCGGTCTTTCACCTGCACATCGAGACGATCGGAAGTAAATTCGGCGGGATCCCACAGGGTTTTCCGCACTTCATGCTGCCCAATTTTCGTGCGGAACATATTCTGCCTCTCCTTCCGTCCGCGTTTACGGTTGCGCTGCTTGCGGCAGTCGAAAGTCTGCTCTCCGCGGTCGTTGCCGATGGGATGAGCGGGGATCACCATAACTCGAATGTGGAGCTGGTCGCGCAGGGCTTTGCGAATATCGCGTCTCCGCTGTTTGGGGGCATCCCTGCGACGGGTGCGATTGCGAGGACGGCGACAAATATTCGCTCGGGTGCGCTTACGCCAGTAGCAGGGATGGTCCATGCGCTTACGCTGCTTGCGATCCTTCTGGTTGCGGCGCCCCTGGCCCGCTTTGTTCCGCTTGCAACATTGGCTGCGGTGCTGTTTGTCGTGGCGTACAACATGGGAGAGTGGCGGGAGATTGGCACCATCGTTCGCCTGTCGAAGACTGACATTGCCGTCTGGTTTACGACGTTTGCGCTGACCGTCTTCGCGGACCTGACTGTGGCGGTAGGAGTCGGGATGACGCTGGCCGCGCTGCTCTATATCTACCGCATTGCGGAGACGACGACCGTCGAGCCCGTCACGCGCGAGTACCTAAGAGATGGTCAGGCTCACATCCTGCAGGACAAGGACATCCCCTCGAACGTGACCATTCTTCGCATCCACGGCCCGTTTCTCTTCGGGACTACTGAAAAATTAGGGGAAGCCACGAAAGACCTGAGCGCATTTGGAGATGTAGTGATTCTGCGTCTTCGCAATATGACGGCTCTCGATGCAACGGGCATCCACGCCCTTGAACAATTCTCCGAACGCCTGCATAAGGCAGGGAAGACGCTTTTGCTCTGCGGTGCGCGCGATCAACCGTCGCGGCTGATTTCACAATCTGACTTTTTGCAACATGTGGGAGCGGAGAATGTTCTGCCACATATTCAGGCTGCGCTGGCTCGGGCACGCGAGGTTCAGGCAGATTTCGAAGGAGTCGGCCGGGAGATGGCTTTGGAGCTGGAGCATCGGCCACTTTAGCGGCCGGCTTGATCAATTACAGATGTGCCCGGGAGGTGCTGTGAAGTCTTTACTCAAGTTGTTGGCTCATATCGCGAGGGCATTCGGCATATCGAGCCCCTCGGATAACGCCCGAAGATCTGCGTCCTGGAAGCAAAAGCAAAGCACTTCAGCCTCAGCTTCTCACGATCCGAATAAACCTTTGCCCAATGATCGGCGGTAAGTGAATTTGTTCCCACAAAAAGACAATACTTTCCGAGGATTGCCGTAAAACCGGATTGGAGAAGATGCAAGAACCTGGGTTGGATGACAGTACTTATTGTGACCAGCGGCGAAGGATTGCCGAGGTTCGTCCGCGTATCTATGAGGACGGGGACAGTATCACCTTGCAGTTTCAGATTGGCGAGATCCAGAGCCAAATGCTGGTGAGCGATCCGTACTACCTGGTGCTCTCCTATACGCGCGCGATGATGGCATTTCTTCTCTTCAACAGGGAGCCTAAGCACATAGCCATAATTGGATTGGGTGGCGGATCTATACCGAAGTGGTGTTATCGCCACCTTCCTGCTACAGATATCACCGTGATTGAGATCAACCAGAATGTGATTGCCTTGAGAGAGCAGTTTCATATCCCCAGCGACGATGATCGGTTCCGTGTCATCTGCGGGGATGGAGCGGACTATGTAGCCGACACTTCCGGTTCGCCGGAGGCGCTGCTTGTGGATGGGTTCGACGTGCTGGGGCAGCCACCACAACTCTGCTCGCAACAGTTCTACGATGATTGTTATCGTGCGCTTGCCCCTGATGGCGTGCTGGTCGTAAATCTGTGCGGTCTCATGGATCAACAATCTATCGATCGAATTCGGAAAAGTTTCGATGACCGTGTGCAAATCGTCATCCCCAAAGACGGAGAAAACAGAATCGTGTTCGCTATCAAAGGAGATTGCCTGTGGAAGAGGTACGGGCTGACCTTCTCCTTGCTCCCTTCTCGGAAGGTGCCCCATTTCTTCTCTGCGCCGTAATCTGGCTTTTTGGAACTTGCGGAAACCAAGAATGTACTGCCTCATGTTTCAAGCTGCACTTTCTCGGGCACGGGAGATTCAGGTTTCCTTTGAAGGAAGACGGCTTGAAACTGGAGTATCCGCCACTCTGGCTATTTGCGTGCGCCGCCAATCCTACTTGCATTGCAAGTCCGGGACGGTTCGGCGAGAATCAAGAGATGGCAGAGATTACAGTACCGACGCATGAAGTTCCGAATGAGAGCATAACCACCCCTGTGAAGAACGGGCCGCCTGCGGTGGCGGCAGTTCCCTCTCCTGCCGCAGGTAGACCGGCAAGTAGCTATGGGAGTGCTCCGCATGATCCTTCGAAACCGGCAGTGAAGCGGCAGATTGTTTGCTTCAGCTTCTATAAAGTGATGCCGGAGTGGCGGCGGCTGCCGGCGGAAGAGAAGGCCTTGCATAAAGCGGAGTTTGCCGCGGTTCTGACGAAGTGGAATAAGCCAGGTGAGTTTTTGTCGATGACGTATTCGACTATAGGGACGCGCGGCGATGTGGATATGTGCGTGTGGTCGATTGGATATGGCGTCGATGAGCTGAACATGATGCGGAGTGAGTTGCTGGCGACGCCGCTGGGTGGGTATTTGAATTCGCCGCATAATTTTCTGGCGATGACGAAACGGTCGCAGTATCAGATTGACCGCCCAGATGAAAGCGAAGGCGAGGGGCGAGGGGCGATTCGACCAGGTGGACAGAAGTACATCTTTATTTATCCGTTCTGGAAGACGCGGGCCTGGTATCTGCTGCCTGCGGAAGAACGGAAGCGGTTGATGGACGAGCATATCCGCATCGGGTTGATGTATCCGCGGGTGAAGCTGAATACGACTTATTCGTTCGGAATCGACGACCAGGAGTTTGTTGTGGCGTTCGAGACGAATTTTCCGGAGGACTTTCTGGACCTGGTGCAACAACTAAGAGAGACGGAGATCAGCATGTATACGCTGGCTGATACTCCTATCTTCAGTTGCGTGCGTGTGCCTGCGGCGGAGATGCTGAACCGGCTGGGATAGCAGAGAGAACGAGGCGTAACAGGGATACAAGGGATAAAAGCTGATCAAGATTGATCGAAGGCGATAAGGCAAGCGACCGCGGATGACTCGGATTAGGACGGATAAAAAGCCGAAGAGCGTAAGGCCGACTTCGCCTGAGAGAGTTGCGGCGATCCTTGAGATTCTGGCGCAGACTTACCCCGGGGTGGTCTGCGCACTGAATCATAAGAATGCGTGGGAACTGACGGTGGCTACGATTTTATCCGCGCAGTGTACGGACGTGCGGGTGAATCTGGTGACTCCAGCGCTGTTCAAGGCTTTTCCTACACCGAAAGCGATGGCTGCGGCTTCCCTGCCGGAGCTTGAGGAGCTAATTCGAACGACGGGATTCTTTCGGAATAAGGCTAAGTCGATTCGGGGTGCGGCGCAGGTGGTGACGGAGAGGTTCGGCGGGAAGGTTCCGCAGACAATGGAGGAGATTCTAACGCTGCCGGGAGTAGCTCGGAAGACAGCGAATGTGGTGTTGGGTTCGTGGTATGGGATTGCGGTGGGGGTGGTCGTCGATACCCATGTGATGCGGTTATCGCAGCGGCTGGAGTTGACGAAAGAGACTTCGCCGGAGAAGGTCGAGCGGGATCTGATGAAGATTATTCCTCAGGACCGTTGGATCGCGTTCTCGCACGAGCTAATCCATCATGGACGGCAGGTTTGTGTGGCGAGAAAGCCGCGGTGTGTGGATTGCACTCTGGAGAAACTATGCAACTCGAAGGATAAGACCTGGAGTTCGCACTGAGTTCAACAAGATAGAGCCACAGCAGGGGAAATCGGCACGATCCTTTTTCTTTTCCTCCTCCTCTTCGTTCGCTGAGGCGTGTATGAAGGCGCATCTGGCGATGGTCATCAGTGTTCGAAATAAGACGCGAGGGATTGGACGAGGGAGGAGATGGTGGGCTCAGCGGCTTCGATGGTGGGAGGGTGTCCCAAGTCGCGAAGAGCCTCGCTAGTGATGGGACCTATTGAGGACAGCGCTATGTTGGCAGGAAGGGAGAGGTTTGCGGTTTCTAAGAGCGCGAAGAGGTTGCGGGCGGTGGAGGCGCTGGTGAAGGTAATGGCGTCGGGATAGTCTGCCGGTAAGGAGAAGAGGCGTTGGAGAGCTGGGATGGATTCGGAGGGAAGCTGGTTGCGATAGGCTTCGACGATGGTGACGATGGCGCCTCCGGCTGCAAGGGCCTCGGGGAGATGGTCGCGGGCTTCGGCGGCCCGGACGAGAAGGAATGATTTTCCCAAGGCTTCGGGGAGCAGGGATTCGGCGAGGGATTCGGCCACGTAGCCTGGCGGCACCAGGTCAATGGTGAGACCAATGGCGTTGGCGGCGGCGAGGGTCGCGGGGCCAATGACCGCGATCTTTTTGGGGAGCTGGTTGAGGTGGTGGAACTGAGCGCGGCGATGGAAGGCTTCGACGGCATTGGCACTGGTAAAGAGAAGCCAGTCGTAGGTCCTTAGACAGGTTAGGGCGGAGTCGAGTGCGGCAAAGGAGACGGGGGGGACGATCTCTATAGTAGGGATAAGAATGGGGATAGCGCCCAGGGCTTCGAGTTGGACGGCGAGTTCCGAGGCCTGGTGGCGGGTTCTGGTAACGAGAATGCGTATGCCGTCGAGGGTGGGCATCAGAGCGATTGTAGAAGATCGGTTCAGAGAGAGCGATGAAATGGTTTCCCAGACGATACCGCAATTTGTTGCATAACTGGTATAGGCGCTTTGTAGTCTTCTCTATCGCCAGTGCTCGACCAGACCTTCTTTATCGGCGATGGGCTGACAGGAGATGGGACGGGAGCGACGCAGGTGTTCGATATTCCGACAGGTGCGACGGAACTATTCCTCGGCATCAGTGATGGGTGCGGCTATAGCGGAAGCCCGGGTTGCTATCAAGACAATAGCGGATCGTTCAACGTCTCTTCCAATATTGTGGGTGGACCAGGAAGTCCTGCTGGACCGCCTGCTGTTTCTGAACCTTCCTCCGTGTGGTTTCTGGCTACGGGAGCCGCGGCTGGCATCATGCGATTCGTCCGTCAGCGCAGAGCGGCTTGAGACGAGGAAATTTTGCAATAGAGCGATCTCTTATGGGCCACCATCTCCAGGTTGGCCCATAGATTTTTGCTTTAGATAACACCTCCGGAACGTAAGACGTTTGCGGCCGAATTTGCCTCACCCCGGATGGCCCATTCACACCAGATCCAGGTTAGAGAACTTCGAGCTTTATCGCTGGCATGGCTGCCGTTGTTTGCCGTGGGGTACTGCTACGTCTGCGATGAAGCTTTTTTCAGTCCGCCTATGATTTAGGGGAGGTGGAAAAGAAGCCGGAGTGGTGGAATTTTTGCTGCGGAGACGAGGGCGGCAAGCCCTCCAAGGGTGGAAGGCTTCTGAGCGAAGGCAGTGGTCATAAAAAAAAACGGTTGCAGAATGTTAATTCTGTGATACGTTCTGATAATTCACCAGTGAGTTTTATCTGCAACGACCCGCATTGTGCGGAAGCAGTTGTTTTTCCATCAGCGATCTCGTGCGCCTTTTGGTAAGCCGAAATGGAGCGAGAGTAGTTTGGTGTTGTTTGGCTCAGGGTTTCCGCGACCGTGAGGAGATTCAATCAGGCTGTACTGCAATACATTGAACTGCCTTCAGCATCTTGCACTATCCGCATTAAATTTCATTGTTAGGTTTGTCCCGTACGTTTGTGGAACACCTGTAGCTACTTATATCGCTTTATCGATAACGAGCTGGCCCCCCGTTTTTTTACGCTGGCCCTCTAGATTAGTTCCATATTTTTGACGAGTTGCGGTGTTTTTGCGATGAATTGTTGTTTTTGTTTGTTCGATTTATGAGTCAACCGCAGAGTTGGATTCGAGTTGGTTTCTGTAGCAGTTGCTTCATCCCAGATTCAAGCGCCACTCAAGAGCGCTCTCTTGAAGACAAGGGTCCATCAGGGCCAAGAAAACAGAAACATTTTGCAAAAAAGGAGACCACATGGCACGGCTAATATCACGCAAACATACGTTGATGACAGCGATCATCATGCTTCTGGCGACGGTGTTTCTGTCTACGACACCGGCTTTCGGACAAGCCACGAGCACGGGCACAGTTGTTGGCACGATCACAGACCCCACGGGGGCGGTGATTGCGGGCGCAACGGTCACGCTGACCCAGGCTGCGACCAGCACAGTGCGTACCACCACAACGACCGCGACCGGTCAATACATCCTTGTGAATGTGCCTACCGGCGATTACACCATTCGGGTAACCAAGGCTGGTTTTTCAATCTCCGAGATACAACACCAGACAGTAAGTGTAGGTACGCAAACTACGGCGGATCTGGAACTGACGGTTGGCGGCACGCAGACTGTGGTCGAAGTCAGCTCGCAGTCGTCAAAGGCTGATTTGCAGACGATGAACGCGGCAATCGGCGACACAGTAAACCCGTTGGAGATCACCTCACTCCCTTCGGTTGCACGCGATGTCAGCACCTTTGCAACCTTGCAGCCTGGCGTCACCCCCGGTGGTAGTGTTGCCGGCACGGTCTCGGACCAAGCCGTGTTCCAGCTTGACGGTGGCAACAATTCGAGCGACATGGACGGCAGCATGCAAAGTTACACGGGTGCGTTTGGCGGTAACACCTCAGGTGTTTCGTCGATCGGCAACGGTTCATCTGGTGTCATGCCGATGCCCCAGGACAGCATCGAAGAATTCAAGGTTGCTACTGTCGGCCAGACCGCTGACTTCAACAACTCGTCGGGAATGCAGGCGCAAGTTGTCACTAAGCGCGGCACCAATACGTGGCATGGAACAGTATACGAGTACTACCTAGACAGCAACATCGGCGCGAACAGCTGGCAGAACAACTTCCCCACCAACAAAGCGTTGGGGACTACCTATCTAGCAAAGCCGAGCAATCACTACAATCGCTTCGGCGCTGCTGCGGGAGGACCGGTTCTGCCGAGCTTTCTCGGCGGAAAGACCTACCTCTTCGCCAACTACGAGGGATTTCGCTTCCCAAACTCCGCAACCTATGAGCGCTCCGTTCCGTCACCGAGCCTGCTTGCCGGGACTGTCAACTTCAGTGGGTCGACCAGTGGGACGTATTACAACCTTCAAGCAGTGGATCCCCGGGGCATTGGACTTAACCCAACGGTGGCGAAGATGTGGAGCACGCAGCTACCTGCCGGCAATGATACTGGCTGCGGCGCAATCTCTGGCGCCCGATGCGACGGAATCAACACAATCGGATACAAGGCCAACATTTCCATTCCGCAGAAGAGCGACTTCGGAGTAGCTCGTTTGGATCACGATTTTGGATCCAAGTGGCACTTCATGACCAGCTATCGCTACTTCAAATTGACGAAGGCGGTCACGAATCAGGTGGATATCGGCGGCGTTCTTGGGGGCAAACTCGGAACCCCTACTTCTATCGCAAACCGCCCGCAGGACCCGTGGTATTACGTGGCGGGCTTGACGACCAACATCAATTCGACCTGGACGAACGACTTTCACTACAGCTACCTGCGAAACGTCTGGTCATGGAATGACGCCAATGCTCCTGCCCAGCTCGCTGGGCTGGGCGGTGCACTTGAGCCGTTCGGTGAATATTCGACGACGACTCTTTCTCCTTACAACGTCGATACACAGGATATTCGGACTCGTTTCTGGGATGGTCATGACCACTTCCTGCGGGATGACGTCACCAAGCTGAAGGGGAACCATCTCTTTCAGTTTGGCGGTCAGTACCAGCACAACTACAACTTCCACCAGCGCACCGATAATGGCGGTGGAATTAACTTCACCACAACGTACCAACTCGGCGATTCAAGCGGAGGCGGCCTAGTCACCCTTCCAGGTCTCGCTGCCGCAGGTGTCCCGACCAGCACTACCACAAACGCCCGAATCCTCGACGCCGCATTAGGTATCGTCACCGACTCACAGGTCGCGTATACCCGTTCAGGCAACAACCTGTCGCTCAATGCTCCCCTAACTCCGGCGCAGGACAAAGCGACGATTCCGTACTACAACCTGTATCTCAGCGACACCTGGCATATCAAGCCAACCTTGACGATCAATTATGGTCTAGGCTGGGCGCTTGAGATGCCGCCGGTCGAAAAAACCGGCAAACAGGTCGTTCTGGTCGATTCAGCCGATGAGCCTATCAAAGCAGCGGACTATCTCACAGCCCGAAAGACCGCGGCTCTTCAGGGCCAAGTCTACAATCCGCAGGTCGGTTTTGCGCTGGTCGGCGCCGTCGGCAGCGGGCTCAAGTATCCTTACAACCCCTACTACGGCTCCTTCAGTCCACGAATCTCCGCTGCGTGGAATCCGCATTTCACGAGTGACACCTTCCTAGGTCACGTCTTCGGCACAGATTCTACTGTCCTCCGCGGCGGCTACGGTCGTGTCTACGGTCGCCTCAACGGTGTCGGCCTGGTGCTGACGCCACTACTCGGACCTGGTCTGATCCAGGCAGTGCAATGCCGCACCGCGGCAAAGGACGGTACCTGCAGCTCCTCTAACCCGACGGACAGCACGGCGTTCCGCATTGGCGTCGATGGCAACATGGCTCCGCTCACGGCAGCTACACAAACCTTGCCGCAGCCTCTCTATCCTGGTTATAACGGCGCAGCAACGGCCAGCTCGGATACGCTCGATCCAAACTTCCGTCCTAACGTTGCCGACACCTTTAACCTTACGGTCCAACGGCAACTTACTCGCAAGATGCTGATAGAGGTCGGCTATATCGGCCGCATCATCCATAATGAGTTTCAGCCTATTAACCTCAACACCGTCCCCTACATGATGAGCCAGGGAGGACAGTCGTTTGCCAGTGCTTATGCGGCAGTTGAAACTGCCTGGGGCTGCGCAACGTCTGCCGGCTTGTGCTCCAACACAACAACCGCCGCGACATCAGGAATCGGCACGCCAAAGATGAAAGTCTATCCAACCGTCTCGCCACAGGCGTTCTTTGAAACCGCGCTGGCAAACACCGGCTACTGCACCGGCTACACCAATTGCACTACGGCTGTTGTCCACAAGGAAGCAAGCAATCTGGGCAACCAGCAGGTTTTCAATCTTTGGTCTGATCTCGACAACGGAGGCTTCAACTTTGCCCGGAGCATGCAGGGCACTCCCATCCCCGGTCAGGCCCAAGGTGCAAACGGGCAGCTTGGCAGCGGCGCCGGCCTGTCGGCGTCCACGGGGTATGGCAACTATAACGCTGGATTCGTGTCCTTCAAGACGACAGACTTTTACGGTCTAACCTTGCAGGAAAACTTTACTTACAGCAAGGCTTTGGGAACCGGTGCGGAAGCGCAGGCGACCAGTGAATATACGCCAAACGATGCCTTCGATCTGGGCAAGAGCTATGGCGTTCAGCAGTACAACCAGAAGTTCATCTTCAATACCTTCCTCGTCTATCAGACACCGTGGTACAAGAATCAGTCGGGCTTGCTCGGACGCGCTGCAGGAGGCTGGACGTTCTCTCCAATCCTTACTGCGGGTACCGGTCAGCCGCTGAACTGCGAGACGTTCTCCGGTGCTCAAGCGTTTGGTGGTGCGGATGATCTGAACTATGGAACTACTGAGCAATGCATCTTTACCAGCGCGTACACGGGTGGCTACCACACTCACCGCGGCATTAGTGGTAGCCCAGACCCGAACGGCGTTCAGGTCGGAACGGCCGTAGCTGTAAAGGGCTCTAGTTCTGGCTCCGTCAACATGTTCTCCAATCCAGGTGCGGTTTATGGCCAAGTTCGTCCGGCCATTCTTGGCATCGACAACCGGGACTCGGGCAACGGTCCGATCTCCGGCTTGCCGTACTGGAATATAGATATGGGCATCCACAAGAACGTCAAGATCTGGGAGAGCACCAGCCTTCAGTTCTCGGGCGTTATAACCAACATCTTCAACCACAACGTATTCTCCAACCCAGGCTTCAGCCTGGCAACGCCAGCCAGTTTTGGAGTTGTTACCACCCAGGGTAGTGCCCCTCGCTCGATTGAGATGGGGGTGCGAGCTAACTTCTAAGCCTGGATCGACCACAACGCAACAAGATGTCCTAGCAGACCCCGCCGAGTCCCGGCGGGGTCTGCTGTTTCTTCTGCTGTTTTCCTCGAGCGTTGACTTTGTACTGGAATGGAGAGATGAAAACTTTTTCCACTTCAGGAACGCGGCGGTGGCCATGAAGCGGACGCCTTTGGATGCCTGGGCGTTGATAGATATAGATGTTGCACGACTTAGGTCGAAGTGGCTACCAACATGCAACAGTACACAATGTGGCATGTTTTTGCATATCGCTTCAGAGCTACTCATTTGAGCGAAGGAGGCAGCATATGGCCGCAACATCATTGTTTACATGTACATGCGGAGTTCAAAAGAAGACGAGCAATCACTGGGTACTTGCCAAGCTTACACAGCGTGGTATCAGCTTCATGCCCTGGGACACGGCCCTTGCGTTTGAGAAAGACATTATCGTTCTGTGCGGGGAGGGCTGTGCGGCCGCCCTTTTGAGCCGATATATGGGCGAGTGGAAGAAGCCGGTCGTGACCAGCGTTGCGGACGAGGTGCAATTAGCCGTAGCGTAGAACGGTCTTCCTCTGCTAGAGATCTGATCGGGCGGTGACTCACGTCTAGTGGAATGGCCGCAGGGTTGAATGCTGGGCGATGAATCGAATGCTCTCGTAATAGCACTGCGTTTCACCCTTGTTTATGGCGAAAGACTCATGGCAAGCACATCAATCCGGAACTGCGAGAAGGTCGAGGGCACCTTTGGAGATGAGATCTTCGGCAACCCAATAGCCCAAGTCTTCTGGTGTGGTGGAACAAGCAGCTTCAGTTTCGACTTGGATCATGGTTTCACCGTCCGGGGAGACAACCTGGGCGATCATCCGCCACTTCCCTTCCTCGGCGATGGGTGGAAGACAATGGGCTCCGATAGGAAGAGAACATCCGCCGCCGAGGGCGTCGAGGGCAATGCGCTCGGCAGCCGTTGCGAAGCGGGTGTGCGGGTGATCGAGGAAGGTGACTGCGCTGCGGATGGCTGCGTCGCGAGCTTCGTCGGGTTGGACGATAGCAGGATGATCAGGGCTGCGAGTCTCAAGAGCGAGAGCGCCCTGGCCTGGAGCTGGACATATCTCTTCCGGAGCGAAACGCTGGTGGACGGATTCGGCGCGGTGGAGGCGGTCGAGCCCGGCAGCAGCCAGGATGAGAGCATCGCAATAACCCTCTTCGAGTTTGCGAAGGCGGGTGTCGATGTTGCCGCGAATCTCTATGAAGGTGACGTCGGGGCGGAGAGCGAGGATCTGGGCACGGCGTCGAGGACTGGTAGTGCCGATGCGCCCGCCGGTGGGAAGTGTGTGGAGAGCCCAGTAATCTTCGCAGACCCACACGTCACGGGCGTCGGCGCGCTGGGGGATGGCGGCGAGGGTAAACTGCGGCGCGAGCTTGGTCGGCAGGTCTTTGAGAGAATGAACGGCGAGGTCGATGCGGCCTTCTTCGAGTGCCTCTTCAATCTCTTTGATGAAAAGGCCTTTGCCGTCCAAGTTTGAGGGTGGGATGAAACTGGCTTGCTGCATTCGGTCGCCGGTGGTTCGGATGATCTCGATTTCGGCGAGATGTCCGGCGCAGCGCAGAGCATCGAGGATGTTGTTCGCCTGCCAGAGGGCGAGTTGGGAGCCCCGGCTGCCGATGCGGATAGGGCGGTCTGGATGGAGAAGCACTGAACTCATGTCCTGTATAGGATACGGGATGCTTTGAGCGCTTGTTACTGTGGGGGTCGGTGACGACGGTCTTCCGTGAGCTGCGCGGGGCCGTGACCTTCAGGCTAATTTCCTTTTCTAAAGAAGAGGCCGTCCAACCGCTGGCTGGACGGCTTCTTTTGCGGACGAGGGCTAGCGACGACCGGCGCCACCGCCACCGCGAAAGCCGGCAGCGGGTGCAGCATGAGCGGAGGCAACGCTTCCCCGATAGGTGGCGTAGCCGGAACGGCCATAGAAGCCGCGGTTGTAGACGAAGCCTCCTCCATAGAGGTAGTAGGGGGAGTAGAAGCCATAGCCAAATGGGCTCCAGAAGAGACCGGCTCCTGGAAGCCAGGTATACCCGAACGGTCCGCCAGCCCAGTACCACCCAGGATAGAAGTTAGGATATCCAGCGTACTTTTCGGCCAGATTGAGGTTGGCCTCGCCGAGATAGTTTGAACGGAGGCTGCTCCATTTGTAGAGAGAATCCGTTTCGGCTACATCCTTGTTGAAACGCTGCGGCTTGAGGAGCTCTGCGTTGAGAGTGAGTTGACGACCGCCCTTTACGTCGATGGGCTTGACTTTGGCCAGGAGATCGGCTCCAGGATAGACGGCTGCCTGACCGTCAAAGACACGAACGATCGAGTTGTCTGCATCGAAGGAATAGAGGCCAGCTTTGAGTAGCTGGGTCTGACCGTTCTTGAGGTCAATAAGAATCGTGTTTTGCGGATAGATCTGGTCGACCTCGACGTTTGCGCGACCTCGATCCAGACGAATCTCCGTGTGAGTAAGATCGGGCGATACCATCTGGACGGTACTGTTGTCGCCTAGACGCACAAAGATTCCGGGCGTGAGCAGAACTTCTGTTTTGCCGTTGGCAGTGGCCAGAACCTGTCCGGCTTGGAGTGTAGTGTTACCTGCGGAACTGGGGGTGATGGGGCGGCCTTCAATGGAGGCCTGCCCTTCGATGTAATTGAGAGTCCCTGGGCGGGCTTGGTTCGCTGTTTGCCCGAAGGCAGTTGCGGACAGAGTCGCCAGGGAAAGCAAAAGCGCTTTGAACCTTGGCATCGTAGAACCTCTGTTTGAATAGACGCGTGAGGGATTGAAAGGTCGCAAGCTAAGTGCTGACATGAAAAGAGATAGCTCGGAGGACCCGCGCAACTATTTTTGCGGATCGGTGTTGTTGCCTTCCGTGGAGCAGTGCAGCGACCAAATGGAAAACATTCGGTACGTTCTATGCAAAGTATCCGAGATTCGCCTTTTGCTCGGGTGAGCAATATTGAACAACCTCAATTTGTAACTGATTGCATTACTTAAGCGCGCGATATTGAAAGCCTTTTGGCGTTGTACGTGCAGCTATTGGTGTAGAGGTTCCACCAATGAAGACTGTTGAGCATCTATTTATCCTTAGTATTTTCTCACTCTCTGTGCACTCACTTCGTGCCGATCAACTTAATGTACTTGGGACAGCGAATAGCTTTGCTGTCCTTGGCGCCTCAACCGATACCAACACTGGTTCAACTGTGCTGAATGGTGACTTAGGGCTATATTCCGGCCCATCGATAACCGGTTTTCCTCCCGGTATTGTCAATGGAACAATCCACAATGATGATGGTGTGGCGATGACAGCTCAGGCCGATGCCTTGACCGGATACAACGATCTAAAGGGATTTATATCCACAGATGACCTGACGGGCCAGAACCTTGGCGGGCTGACGCTGACGCCGGGAGTATATAGCTATGACTCTGCTGCACTTCTCTCTGGGACCAACCCAGTATTGACGCTGAATTTTAGTGGGCTGAGTAATCAGAGTATTGTGATCCAGATTGGAACCACGCTGACGACTGCGAGCGACTCGTCTGTAGTCACCGAAAATGCAGGATTGAACGATAGCATTTATTGGGCGGTTGGGAGTTCGGCAACTCTTGGTACAGGCACTGCGTTTGAAGGGTATCTTCTTGCGAACACCAGTATCACCCTGACGACGGACGCGTCGATCAACTGTGGCAGCGCCATTGCACTCAACGGTGCAGTGACGATGGACACAAACACAATCAGCAGTTGCCAGGTTACATCGCCGTCTACTGTTCCCGAGCCGGCAACGCTTACCTTGCTGGCTACAGGCCTTTTGGGTGTGTCGGGGATCATCCGCCGCCGGTTCACAAACAGCTAGTGCAAGGTTCCGAGGAGGATGCATCGGCGTTGCTGCGACCTGCCAGCGGCTAGGTTGCATCCTCTCTCATATCTAAATGGGATGTCCTTGAGACCTTGCGGCAAAAGGTATGTTTTACTCGGGATCTTTGGTCCGGGCGGAGTTGCGAAGCGCGGTGAGTTGGGGATGGAGGAGCTTTGCGGTGAGGGAGCGGGTGAGGGCTTCAACGGCTTCGCGTTGTTCGGGCGTGAGCGCGGCGAGTTTTGTTTGAGAGCGCACCAACTCAGCCTTGCGGAGTTCTTCGGCCTGTTGCTGGAGGGCCTTGATGGCGGGGACGGCGTCGCGGGATTGAAGACGCTCGTGGTATTTGTCTACTTCCCTGCTGACGATAGTCTCGGCTGCCTGAGCTTCGCGGCTACGGTCGGCGAGGTTGGCCGCGGCCACTTGTTGGAGATCGTCGATGTCGTAGACGAAGCATCCCTCGACCTCGTTCATACGGGGATCGACGTCGCGAGGAACTGCGATATCGATAAAGAACATGGGACGGTTGCGACGGCTATGGAGGAAGTGTTGGCCGTGGGAGCGGCCGAAGATTTTTTGCGGCGCGCCGGTAGAGGTAATAACGATGTCAGCGCGGGGAGCCTGCGTGTAGAGGTCGTCGAAGGGGATCGCCTCGGTATGAACGGTAGGGTCGGCAAAGTCGGCTGCTATTTTTTTGGCGCGGGATTCTGTGCGATTGGCGACGAGAATGGCAGAGGCACCGTGCTCAATGAGATGGCGGGCGGCAAGCTCAGACATCTTCCCTGCCCCAACGAGCAAAACGGTCTTTCCGTAGAGAGATCCGAATATCTTGCGTGCTAAGTCGACGGCAACCGAAGCGATGGAGACTGAACTGGAGCCTATCTGGGTTTCGCTACGGACTTTTTTTGCCACGGTGAAGGTGCGTTGCAGGAGCAGTTCAAGATGTGTGGAGACGGCGCCGGTCTCGCGGGCGATGGTGTAGGCCTCTTTGACCTGGCCTAGAATCTGGGGTTCGCCGACGACCATGCTATCGAGAGAGCTGGCGACGCGGAAGAGATGGCGGACGGCCTCGCGCTCGCGGAACTCGTAGAGGTGCGGTTGGAGATCTGCAGGGGGGACGCTGAAGTACTCCTGCAGAAAAGTGAGGAGGTTGGTTCGGATTTGCGGCTGGGCTGCTTCGACGCCATCACTAATTTCATCCTGAAGGGTGAGGAGCTCGACGCGGTTACAGGTGGAGAGGATGAGACCTTCGCGGATGCCGGGTTGATGCAGTAGGGTGCGCGTGGCTTCAGCGAGGCGGGAGGCGGGGATAGCGAGCCGTTCGCGCACCTCGATTGGCGCGGTGTTGTGATTGATGCCGAGGAGGACGAGGCGTCCCTGGGTCGTCGTGCTCATGGCGCAGTGAACCTATGAACAGAGGAGAACTGGTTAGCGGCCCAGACGGCCAGGACGACAAGGAAGACGAAGCTGGAGAGGTAGACTGCGCGGCGTCCGCGAAGACCGGAGTGGCGACGGATGTAGATCATCGCGACGTAGACGAGCCACATGGCGAAGGCCAGAAGAATTTTGGGGTCGCGAAAGTAGGATGCACCAACGGTGGCCTGGGCGATGAGCGAGCCGATGAGAAGGCCGGCAGTCATGCAGGGCAGACCGAAGAGGAGAGCCTTTAGGGCGATCTGGTCGGTCGTTTCTAGTGGTGGGAGCGAAGGGAGCGTCGAAGATTTTTGCTTGAGACGGCGCTCCTGAATGAGGTAGAGGAGCGAGGCGAGCAGGGAGAGCAGAAGTGCTGCATAGGCAGCGAGAAGCAGAGCGACGTGTAGGAAGATCCAGCCGGTGTGGATCAAGGGGAACGATGTGCTCTCCTGGCCGGGATGAAAGGCCGGGACGAGACCGAGGAGAAAGCAGATGGGAAGGAGGAATATTCCGAGGGAGACGGTTTTGTAGCGCCAGTAGACGACGAGAAAGGCCAGCGCGAGGAGGAGGCCGAGGAGGGTCTGGGTCTCGTGGGTGTCGACAGGCAGGCGATGGTGGGCGGCGTTGAGCATCTCGGCAAGCGAGACGAAGTGAAAGAAGACGGCAGCGACAGTGGCGGGGATGGCGATGTGACGCCAACGGGGGCGGTCGTAGAGTGCGACGGGAAGAACGGCGAGCGCGGCGATGCCGTAAAGGACGACTGCGACTTTGAGCCAGAGGAGAGACATCGATGGGGTTCGCCAGCGGTTAAACCCGCGAATCTTCAGTATAGCGAGTCTGATGACGGCTGTGGGCAGGTGGATTCATGCCATTTGCAGTTGTATCGGTCAATGGAGGTTGTATTACTAAGCGGTACTTCGCTCCCCAGGGCACGGGATATGGTGAGTACTGTATTCTGCGGTTCTGCGATGGCAAATGAAACGGCAGTGAGTTTAGCGGGAGAGTCGGCGAATCTGACGCCGGTGATGCGGCAGTATTTTGCTGCGAAAGAGCAGTATCCGGATTGTCTTATGTTCTGCCGGATTGGGGATTTCTACGAGCTGTTTTATGAAGACGCCATTCTGGTGTCGCGGGAGCTGCAGCTTACTCTGACAGCAAGAGACAGAGAGAAGAAGCAGCCGATGTGCGGCGTTCCTTACCACGCGGCTGAGGCTTATGTGCAGCGGCTGCTGCGCAAGGGCTACAAGATTGCGCTTTGCGAGCAGATGGAGGATCCGAAACAGACGAAGACGATCGTGCGGCGGGAGGTGACGCGGGTTCTGACGCCGGGAACGGCCCTCGATCCAGCGATGGGGGCGGAGCAGAGTAATTATCTGGCCAGTGTTGCTGTTTCCGGAAGCGGAGCGGCGACAGTTTCCGGGCTGGCGCTGCTCGATCTTTCTACGGGGGAGTTTCGAGCTACGGAGTTTTCGGGGAATAGCGCGTGGGCTGCTCTGGTAGATGAGTTGGGACGGGTGAGGCCGGTTGAATTGTTGTATGGCACAGGGTTGCTTGGTGGGGTGAATCTGGCGGGAGAGGATTCGTCCGAAACTGCGGGGTTGGACGGAATTCGAACGAAGACGGCACTCGAAGAGTGGGTGTTTACCGCGGAGTATGCGTTGCCACTGGTGCGGAATCACTTCAAAGTACATTCGCTCGATGGCATGGGGCTAGGCGGACATGAAGCAGCGGCGACGGCTGCTGGCGCATTGTTGCATTACATGCGGCAGACTAAGCAGGGTGGCCTGGAGCATGTGGATGGGCTGCGGTTTTATGAGCGGTCTAATTGTCTGGAGCTGGATGCCGTGAGTGTGCGGAATCTGGAGCTGGTGGAACCATTATTTTCCGGCGAGTCGGCGCAGACAACTTTGTTCTACACGATGGATGCATGCTGCACGCCAATGGGAAAGCGATTGCTGCGAGCTTCCCTGCTGCGACCGTTTAGCGGAGTGACGGAGATCGAGGCTCGGCTCGAGGCTGTGGGCGAGGCTGTGGGGGACCTGCGACGGCGTGAAGGGTTGCGGCGATCGATGGATGGAGTGCTGGATCTGGAGCGGCTACTGGGGAGAGTTGCACTTGACTCGGCTGGGCCGCGCGAGGTAATGGCGCTGGCGAAGACGCTGGGGTGTCTGCCCGGAGTAGTCGATGCGGTGGAGATGTTTGAGGCACCGAAGTGGCGTGAGCTCGCGGGCAGCGTCGATCCGCTGGGGGATCTGCATGAGATGATCGTGCGCACAATCGCTGAGGAGCCTCCAGTGTCGCTGGGGGATGGTGGAGCGATTCGCGAGAGCGTCGATGCTGAGCTTGATGAGCTGAGGGAGCTAAGCCGAAGCGGGCGGCAGGCATTGGCTTCGATTGAGGAGCGCGAACGGGCGCGGACAGGGATCGGCTCACTCAAGGTTCGGTTTAATAGCGTGTTTGGATACTACCTCGAGGTGACGAAGGCGAACGCGAAGTCGGTGCCTGCGGATTATGAGCGGAAGCAGACTCTGGTGAATGCGGAACGATTTACGACGCCGGAGTTGAAGGAGTATGAGACGAAGATTTTGACTGCGCAGGAACGGAGTGAAGAGATTGAACGGAGAATCTTTGCCGAGTTGCGGCGGCAGTTGCTGGATGCCGCAGGGCGAATGCGGGAGACGGCGCGCAAGGTGGCGGAAATCGATCTGATGGCGTGCTTTGCACACCTGGCGGCGCTGCGTGGCTGGGTGCGGCCACAAGTGGAGGAGTCTGGCGTGCTGGAGTTTGTGCAGGCACGGCATCCTGTTGTGGAACGGCGGCTTGAGGAGTCGGGAGGTGGCCGGTTTGTTCCGAACTCGGCGCATCTGAATGCAGATGCCGGACCTGCAGTGTTGCTGATTACAGGGCCGAACATGGGGGGTAAGAGCACATATTTGCGAATGGCAGCGCTCCTGGTGGTCATGGCGCAGATGGGGTGTTTTGTTCCGGCGGAGCGTATGCGGCTCGGGTTAGTGGACCGGATTTACACGCGGATTGGAGCGAGCGACAACGTGGCACGGGGTCGATCGACGTTCATGGTAGAGATGACGGAGACGGCGGCGATTTTGAACACGGCGACAAACCGATCCCTAGTGCTGCTGGATGAGATGGGACGCGGAACTGCTACTTATGACGGATTGAGCCTCGCGTGGGCGACCGTGGAGTATCTGCATGACAGGATTGGAGCGCGGACACTCTTCGCAACGCATTATCATGAGCTGACGCTGCTGGCAGAGCGGCTGGCACGACTGACGAATCTGCGCGTGACGGTGAAGGAGACTTCGGGCGGAATTGTGTTTTTGCATACAGTAGAGATGGGGCCAGCAAGCAAGAGCTATGGGATCGAAGTGGCAAAGTTGGCAGGGCTGCCCGGTGGCGTGATTGCGCGGGCGCGTGAGGTCCTGAAGCTGCATGAGAGGGCAGAGACGCAACAGGTGCGAGAGGCTTCCCCTGTGGCAGCGCAGATGCAGATGACAATGTTCACGCCACTATCGCAACGGATCGTGGATAGGCTGGCGGAGGCGGATGTAGATGGGTTGACGCCACGAGAGGCACTCAATCTGCTGGCGGAGCTGCAGCGGGAGCTGAAGGGATGACGGCAAGGAGCATAGTAGTAGCGGGTGTGATGAGCGGCACGTCGGCGGATGGAGTGGATGTTTCAGTGTGCAGGATTTCGCCTGCGCGGCAGAAAAACGGAGTACCAACGATTCAGCTGCTTGGGCATCAGGGAACGGCTTATCCTAAGAACGTGAGGGCTGCAGTACTCGGTGCAATGGACGCGGATGCAATTCCTGTGGCGGAGCTGGCTCGCTTGAATTGGCGACTAGGTGAGGTATACGCGGATGCCATCGAGAAGGCACAGGATGCTCTTGGTGTGAAGGCGGAGCTGGTGGGATGCCATGGGCAGACGGTGTACCACCAGGGAGCGGCGGAGAAGTACTTGGGGAAGGCCACGCGGGCTACCTGGCAGATGGGAGAGGCTTCTGTAATCGCTGAGCGGCTGCGGGTGCCAGTGATAGGCGATTTTCGACCTGCGGATCTGGCCGCGGGCGGACAGGGGGCTCCGCTGGTGCCAATGTTGGATTACTGCATGTTTCGTTCGCCGACGGTGAGCCGCGTATTGCTGAACCTGGGTGGAATTGCAAATCTGACGGCGATGCCTGCGGATGCGAAGGCGGATCAGGTAATGGCATTCGATACCGGACCGGGAAATGTGGTCATCGATGAATGCATGCGGAGGTTCTATCAACGGGATTTCGACCGGAACGGCGGAGTGGCGAAGGCGGGAAAGGTCTTGCAACAGGTGGTTGATGGGATTCTGCGGGAGGAGTACTTCTCTTCCCCGCCGCCGAAGTCCTGCGGGCGGGAGCAGTTTGGGGAGGCGTTCGTCTCGCGGTTTATTGGAGTGTGCAAACGGTTGGGAGATGGAATTCTCGATGAAGATGTGGTGGCCACTGCCACAGCGTTGACTTCGGCCTCTGTGGTGGATGCTTACCGGCGTTTTGTTTTGGGGCATCTTGGCTCTGCGTCGCCTGTGGAGTTCGTAGTGGCGGGAGGTGGGGCAAAGAATGATGTGCTGATGCAGATGCTGATTGATGGATTGGAGCCTTTGAAGGTAAAGGTAAGGATGATGGAAGAACTGGGGGTTCCGGCGCAGGCCAAGGAGGCCGTAGGATTTGCGCTGCTGGCCTGGCTGAGCTGGCATGGGATGCCAGGAAATGTTCCCTCGGCTACCGGGGCGAAGAGAGCAATGGTTTTGGGGAAGATTTGCCATGGATGAGTTCCTTAGTCCCCGCGTCCGAGATGACGATATCTATCAGAAGCTCGAAGGCACTCGTGCACGAATTGACCAGCGCCAGAAACAAACGCGCAGTCCTCCTGCTTTTCGTTTGCATTGGCTTATTGGGTTGCAGAACGAAGGCGGAATTGCCGGGCTCTGTTGTGATGCTTATTGAAAGCAGCCCTAATAATCTTGACCTGCGACAGGGAACGGACGCGCAATCGGAGCGAGTGGGTGGATTGATCTTCGACGCGCTGGTGAAGAAGGACGAACACTATGAACTGCAGCCATGGCTGGCTACCAGTTGGGGAGCGGCCGGATGCACTGACATGGGTGTTTCATCTACGGGATGGTGTGCGGTTTCACGATGGGCGTCCGCTTGAAGCTGAAGATGTGGCTTACACAATCCGAAGTTTGATCGACGGATCGCTCGTCACAGCGAAAGGAGGGAACTTCGCGGCGGTGGATCGAGTCGAAGTTCGAGACAGGCTGACGGTGGTGGTACAGACGAAGCGGCCCGACACGGGATTGCTATTCAATATGAGCGACGGGTTGTTTGGGGTTGTGCCGAGGGGAGCGGGGAAAGACTTCGGATTGCATCCGGTGGGGTCGGGACCATTCCGGTTTGTGAGTGCTGTGCAGGATAAAGAGGTAGTGCTGGCGCGGAACCATGATTACTGGACTGGAATGCCTCCTGTCCAGGTTGGCACACAAAGGATCGAACAGATAAGGTTCGAGGTGGTTCCGGACACGATAACGAGCGCGCTGGAGTTGGAGAAAGGTTCGGCTGATCTTGCCAGCAATGTGGTAACGCCGGACATGGTGCACCGGCTCGAGAGCAGGCCAAACCTCAAGGTGGAATCAGGACCTGGGTCTCCGGTGATTTATGTAACGTTTAATGTTACAGAGATACTTTTGCGAGATAAGCGTGTGCGGCAGGCTGTAGCCTTGGGGATCGACAGGCAAGCAATTGTGGATGCGATATGGCGGGGGCAGGCAAGACTGGCCAATACTCTGCTGCCGTCGGGGACACTGGGCAGCAGCGACGGACGTGAACCTGTCCACATATCCGCATGATGTTGTCGGGCGCAAAGGCTTCTGGATGAAGTAGGGTTTCCAGCCGATAAAAATGGCGTGCGGATGCGGTTGACGATAAAGACCAGCACCGACGAGACGACGAGGTTGATGGCCGCCGTGTTGCAGCAGCAGTTGCGAGAGATAGGGATACGGCTGGAGATTCGTTCGGCTGAGTTTGGAACGTTCTATTCGGATGTGACCAAGGGAGCGTTTCAGATTTATGCGCTTCGGTGGATTGGGAGCAATGAAGACCCGGACATCTTTCGCTACGCATACGGCTCAGGGAGTTTTCCTCCGAAGGGCGGGAATCGTGGGCGATACTCCAACGCCCGCATAGACACGTTACTTGCGGAGGCGGCTGGCTCCGAAGATCGTGTGGTAAGGAAAGCGGATTACGTGGAGGTGCAACGGATTCTAGCTGACGAGCTTCCGTCGATTCCCATGTGGTATCCGAACAACGAGGTAGTGCACACGCAGCGGATTGCGAATGTACGGCCGCGTGCCTCCGGCACCTTCGACTTCCTTACGGAAGCGGAAGTTACCGGAGACACGGGTCGGTAAAAACCGGATTACGCAGAGGGTAAAGGCACTCAAGGACGTGGTTGCCTCCCAGGGGATAACATCCTCTGAAAATAAATGACTTAGATAACGTTGTGCTGCCGTTACCCACTTTGTTACCCACACCGACTTGTGGCTCTAAACGGTCTATTTAGAACCACTTAGGACCATTCCGGACTGTCAAAAAGAGCAACCGGGATGTGAGTCCCTGCTTAGCATTCGACAACCCCAAAAATCAAAGGAATTCGTCGATGATTCGACGATCATACCCACAAAACGTGGCTGCTAGAAAGGTATATTTTCACCCTGACTTCTTATGCACTTCATGGGACTTTCCGGGACCAATATGGACTCCGAGGAAAGCCTTTATGCGTAGCTCCAGCGCCATGGTTCGATGCCGCATCCACTCAAAGCGCTCTTGTATCCAACAATCTCTGACTGCGAGTGATCGAGACGGTATTGATGTGGCGCAGGGATCGGGAGGCCTTCGTTTGTTCCCCTGTCACGGATCAAACCTGTGACTGCCGCACTCGCAGGGGCTCCGAGAAATATCCTGCTTCTCACGGAAACGACGGTAGCGATCAAGAAGAGATGCAGGTCCGCGGGCTCGGAGAAAGACGAGGTTTCCTTCGAAGCGTTTCGCGTCGATGATCGCTCCGCCTTCAAGCGAAGCGAGGACTGAGCCTTCGGATTGCGGAAGCCGAAAGCTGGCTTCGACGAGCGGATCGGCTACAAGAGCGGCATCGATGGCAATCAAGAGTTGTTCCAGGCCGGTGTGCTGAAGCGAGGAGACGGGAATTGCGTCGCGATCGTTAGAGAGGTGAGCGAGTTCCTGAGGCGGGACGAGATCGAACCTTATTCAAGACCTGGATAACGGGCTTGGTCGAGACTCCAAGTTCAGCTAAGACCTTTTCAACCTGAGCTTTCTGTTCCTCGCGGACAGGGCTGGCGGCGTCCTGAACGTGGAGAAGAACCTCTGCTCGCTCAACCTCTTCAAGGGTGGCGCGGAAGCTCGTAACAAGAGTGTGGGGAAGGTTACGGATAAAAACCGACAGTATCGGAAAGCAGGATCTTGCGGCGGGATGGAAGCTGCAGCTGCCGGAGTTTGGGGTCGAGGGTGGCGAACATGCGGGCCGATTCGAGCACGCCGGCCTCGGTGAGGGCGTTGAAGAGAGTGCTCTTGCCGGCGTTGGTATAGCCGACGAGAGCGGCCACAGGAACTGGAACCGCCTCGCGGCGCTGTCGCTGCTGATGCCGGATGCGACGGACAGCGTCAAGCTGGGTTTTGATGTGGTCGAGGCGCAGGTTAATCTTGCGGCGGTCGGTCTCGAGCTGTGTTTCTCCCGGACCACGGGTTCCGATGCCGCCGCCAAGCTGCGACATGGCGCGACCGCGTCCGGCGAGACGGGGCAGCTGGTATTCCAGCTGTGCGAGTTCTACCTGGAGCTGGCCCTCGCGGGTCTTGGCGTGGCGAGCGAAGATGTCGAGGATCAGCTGCGAGCGGTCGATGACATGGCAGGGTAGTCGGGATTCTATGTTGCGGAGCTGCGAAGGGGTAAGGTCGTGGTCGAAGAGAACCAGCGACGCGTTAGTGCTGGCCACAACGGCGACAATTTCGTCGAGTTTGCCCTGGCCGACGAGGCTGGAAGGATCCGGCTTTTGGCGACGTTGTACCAGGGTGGCGGCAATGGTCGCACCGGCGGATCGGGCGAGCTCCTCGAACTCTGCGCGGCTGGCATCGAAGTCGAGAATGGAGGCTGCGTGCTCCGGCAGTTCTTCTCCAGCCACGACGGCGGCCGCGGTGCGGGCCAGTCGAGCGGCTGCGGTAAGCTGCTTGCGCTTGCGGAGCTCTCCGGTGAACTCGACCACGACAAGCACGGCAAGTTCCTGCTGAGTCTGCGAGGTACGGAGTTCGCGGGCGAGAAGTGCCGCGTCCTGGGCCTCACTTGCTTCGACGAGACTGCGGCGGACTGTCTTTGCGCGATTTCGGCGGGATGCCCCTTGGTCTGGAGCTGCTTCAGACGAAGCCTTCTTGCTGGTCAAATTTCTCTCAATTCAGGGCGGGATCTCCGACCGCCCCTTCCAATGATACTGAATGAACAGTGTCAGTTCCCTGCTTACTCGCCCCTCAATAACGTCTGATATCGACAATTGAGAGCCCACCGTACTGCCACATTTCTGGATACTGGCCGATATACCACTGCTAACCTTCTAGCGAGGAGGAGCAGGACGAAAGATCTGACGCACTGTCTCTCTGAGCCACATATGGAGCGGGTCGCTTTCGAAACGTGGGTGCCAGACCATGGAGTACCGTATTGGCGGGATCTCTTTCGGCGCTTTCAGACTTGCCAAACCATGAAGCGTTGCCACAGGGGCTGCGATGCGGGCAGGCATCGTTAGTGCCAGGTCTGTTATTTCCAACATGCGAATTGCCGCGAGATAGTAGGGAAGGTGAACGGCCAGACGGCGCTTGAAGCCAGCTTCTCCAAGAGGCCGGTCGATGAGGCTCTGTTGGTTGGGCTGCGTTTCTACGGAGATATGCCGAAAGCTTAGATAGTCCTTCATCGTGAGAGAGGCTTTACGGTGTTCTAGCTTACGGCCGAGAACGCAGACGAAGATGTCCTCGAACAAAGGCTCCACGCGAAAGGTCGAGGGCACGGAGAGTGGACTCAGAATCAGGTGCGTTGTCACAAGCCCGCTCTCTTCATGGAACCGCTCGTGCCACGGAACTGCCTCCAGCGTAATCCCGGGCGCAAGCCGTCCACAGATCTCCGCAAGTGGTGCCAACACAACACTGCTTGCATAGTCGTTCATCGCCAGGCGGATGTGTCCTTCGCTTTGTGCCGGAGAGAAGGTCTCTCCCGCCCAAAGTTGAGCCAGTCGAGGCATCACTTGCGCTAGTTCGTCGAGCAGTTCGCTGCCGCGCGGTGTCAGTTCATAGTTACGTCCCACTCGTACCAGCAGCTCGTCTCCGAGCTCGGAACGCAGACGGTCCAGCGCCCGGCTCATAGCGGATTGGCTCAGATGGATGCGCTCCGCTGCCCGAGTCACATTGCGCTCATGAAGCAACGCCTTGAGAGGAATCAATAGGTTCAGATCGACGTTTCGAAACTGGACTTTGCTCATGCTTATGACACATACCTCCCATTCCAACAATGCATGGTGCGACTACATCCCCAGAATACTCCAATGGGAAAAGGAGAAATGCCCATGCAAGACAAACCCGTAGCTCTGGTCACCGGCGCTAACCAGGGAATTGGTCTTCAAATCGCAAAGGATCTCGCAGCGCATGGTTTCTGGTTGGGTCTCGTAATTTCGAGCGCGGCGAGATCGCGGCCAAGGAGACCGGACCGGACGTCCACGCCCTTCAACTCGACGTGACAAATCAGGCTTCGATCACCACCGCGGCGGCCCGCGTTCGCAGTGAGTTTGGGCGCCTCGACGTGCTTGTGAACAATGCCGCAATCTCGAATACGAGTAAGCTGTCCGGACAGTCCGTCGAGGAGTACTCCAAGCTAAATCGCCCAAGCATTGTATCGCTCGACGAAGTGCGCAAGATTTGGGAGACCAATGTCTTCGGCACCCTGGCGGTGTATCAGGCGATGCTGCCTCTGCTGCGCGAGGCGCCTGCAGCCCGAATCGTCAACGTCTCAAGCGGCGCAGGTTCGCTGGCGAAGATCGCGGATCCGACCTTCCCTTATCGCCATATCTTTGGTCCTGGTTATGCGGCGTCCAAGGCGGCCATGAATGCGATGACGCTGGCCATGGCGATCGAATTGGAGTCAACGGATATCAAGGTGAATGCCTGCTCCCCCGGCTTCATCAAGACCAACTTGAACGCCTATGAGGGCACCGGGACTGTCGAGGAGGGCGCGCTCGAACCGGTGCGCCTCGCTCTGCTCGGCCCGGACGGCCCGACGGGCACCTTCACTCGCTGGGAAAACGAAACGATCCCGTGGTGACCGGGAAATCCCGACCATCGAATTGCTAAGAACCGCATTGACCGCACACCAACAGATGAAAGGGAAAACAGCCATGAAATACCGCACCCTCGGCCGGACCGGCATTAAGGTCAGCCCCTATTGCTTAGGCGCGATGATGTTCGGCGGCATCGCAAACTCCGATCACGACGACTGCATTCGTATCATCCACAAGGCCCTGGATTCCGGCATCAACTTCGTCGACACCGCCGATAGGTACAGCAACGGCGAGTCGGAGGAGATCGTCGGTAAGGCGCTGAAGGGTCGTCGCCAAAATGTCGTGCTGGCTACCAAGGTGAACGGCGCTATGGGTGAGGATCTGAACCAGCAGGGCAATTCTCGCCGCTGGATTACGCAGGCGGTGGAAGCATCGCTGCGCCGTCTGCAGACCGACCATATCGACCTCTACCAGATCCACCGCCCCTCGCCCGATACCGACATCGAAGAGACGCTGTTGGTGCTGACCGACCTGATCCGCGATGGCAAGGTGCGTGCCATCGGGTCATCCACGTTCCCCGCTTCCGAGATCGTGGAGGCGCAATGGGTGGCGGAGCGCCGGGGCCTGGCCCGCTTCCGCACCGAGCAGCCACCCTATTCGATCCTCAACCGCAGCATCGAGCAGGAGGTTCTGCCCGTCTGCCAGAAGTATGGGATGGGCGCGCTGGTCTGGAGCCCGCTGGCCAAGGGCATGCTCACCGGCGCTACCGCAAGGGTCAGACGCTGCCGGAAAGCTTGCGCGTCAAGGCGTTTCCCAGGCAGATGTCCGACGAGCGCAACCTAGAGGCGGTCGAGCGGCTCGTCCCCATCGCGGAGCAGGCTGGACTTTCGCTGACCCACATGGCGATGGCCTTTGCAATGGCCCACCCCGGCGTGACCTCGGCGATCCTCGGCCCCCGCACGATGGAGCAGTTGGACGATCTGCTGGCCGGCGCCGAAGTCGCCCTCGATGACGAAACCCTGGACCGGATCGACGAGGTCGTTGCGCCCGGAACCGATGCCGGACCGATGGGCGCAGTCTATACACCTCCGGCGGTGACTCAGGCGAGCTTGCGGCGCCGTCCAGATCGGGTTGCAGTTTGACCGAAGTGCTGGGACTTGCGATCTCTGGGAGTCCCTCGATTTACGCAAAATCGCAAATGCGCTCATGGAGCCAATCGATTACTACCGATATGCCGACCTACGAGGACTTGTACCGTGCCGTCCAGAACACGGCCCCCTTGATTACCTGCCCAAGTTGCGAGCAACGAAGACGGCCAAGACCAAAAAGACCCATATGTCCGAATACATGGCCAGATTCTCCTTTGCGTTGCGATGTTTGGCGAAGATATGTCCTACCCCCGCTAAGCCGTAATAAAGGCCACCCACCAGCGAGGCCGCGACCAGCCAGCCGGGTCTCGCCAACACACACAGCCCGCCCAGTCCCATCGATAGATTGGCGAAGCCAAGTTCGCGCACAATGGCTAAGGCGCCGTCATCCTCCAAGCCGAAGATCGCCTTCGCTGTAAACGTCGGCTGTGCTACCTGCCTTATACCGGCAATGAACAAGCGCACTCCCACCGCCCAAAAGCATACCCATCTACCCACCAGCAGTAGCGTCAGGCCGCTATGTACCGCTTGAGCGCCGACGCAGATCCCTGGCAAGATCAAGAGCAGCAAAATGACGGTAGTGACGTACATAAAGAAGGATTTTATTGCAAACTGTTTTGGTGTGTCGATGGGAGAGCTGGGGGCCGTGGTAAGCGTTCGGCGATCCAATCTTCACAAGGTCAGTTATTGAAGCCAGAGAGAAATGTCTTGGCGGGAGTCAAGACTGTCAGTCCTGATAAACGCCGTTCTCGTCAGTTGTGATCTCGATGTGTGCCAAATCGCCAGAGCGCTCATTGAGGGTGCAACATTACTTCCCACAAGGCGACTTCCGGGTACAAATCTTGTACTAGAGTGCATTGGAGATTTAGCGCCCACGATTCCGTCAGGCGACTTTGCACTCCCAACGACGGTGGTAGAGAGTCAAAGCGAGAATTACGAGCGGCATGATGATTTCGGTGACTAAGAAGATGCCTGAGTTGTTGGAAGCGTGATTGTTGTTAAGTGTCATCTGCCGAATGTGCCCGACCGCGTCGCCTAGCAACCAGACTGCGTTTGCAATGGCTGTCGCCAACCAGAAGTCGCCCCGGAACTTCAGACACAAAACCCCTAAAACACCAACGGTGAGATCCGCCATCCCGACTTCGTATTCGTACGGGCTTGTTGACCATCCTATAGACGCCGATGTCTCAACGGGTCGGAAGACGTGTGCATACGCAGTGAGCACTCCCATGAGGCCAACATAGAAGAAGAACAGATACAGCAGGTATGTTCGGGCAATTGCCGCTCCGCTGCTCCGGCGCTTGGGTGAAAGTGCAAGGTGAACAGAAGCAGCCACAACTGCAATCAGCGTAAAGACAACTTGAAACATAAAGCCTCCAGAGAACTCTTGTGAAGCGGCACCCACTCACATCTAGACGACGACAACTGCTGGATAGGCTTCAATGTACTCGTCGCCATTACAACCCTGATAGGCCACTGTGCGTCCTTCCAGATCCACGTCATAGCGCACGACACCAGCTCGCCAAGAAGCCTTCAGGAACTCCGGAAATGTGCTTTCGCCGGCCTGATCGACGCGAAGCGCTTTGATGAGAGCCTCTTCATCAAAAGCGGGTACATCGACGGCACCCTGGACCAAAGGGTCGCCTTGCATGACGACTGGACCCTCCTTGGTCAGGAAAGAGTGTTCTTCTCTCTCGCACTCAGACAATCGAAGTAGCGTGCATCGTTTTGGTCAGCAATCTCAGCAAGCACCGGAGGCTGCGCCGTCCCGCTCGTGTGAGGGAAAGAAGGCGATACCGGCTGTCGCCCTCTTTTGCCTCCGTTTGGATCCAGCCCTTCGCATCGAGTTTGTCAACGATTTTAGACACTGCGCCACGAGTCAATCCCAAGCTATCAGCCAACTCGCCTGGAGCAGCTTGTCCGCGCTCGTGAAGCTCACGCGAAAGATGCCGAGTTTTGTCGGAAGCTGCGGCTAATCGGTCGTCACCTCGCTTATCGCCTGGTGCGTCCTCACTGAGTTGCGAGAGCCTGGTGCACGAACTGGATCGACATCGATCCTTCACCCACGGCTGAGGCTACGCGCTTGATACTCTTCGAGCGCACGTCCCCGATAGCGAAGACACCGGGTATCCATACCGTAAACGGCAGGTTGATGAGAAATATCGCCCGCCAATTCGCAATCTGAATCAGCCATCCGCCGAGAACGGGTCCGAGAGCAGCAAACACCGCAGTCCATGCCGACCAGATTCCAATCGCGCTCGGGCGCTCCATCTCCGAGTAGGCGCTCGATAGGATCGCGAGGCCTTGAGGTATCAGAAGAGCCGCGCCCACACCTTGCACGGCACGAGCCACAATCAACTGAGGGAGTGTTGCGGCTGCTGCACAAATCATGGAGGCGACGGCGAAGATTGTGATTCCCAACAGATAGGTCCGCTTGCGCCCAAAGCGGTCGCCCAAAGCTCCGCAGAACAATAGCAGAGCCGCACAGAACAGGGCATAGCTTTGGACGACCCAGAGAATCTCTGAGGAACTCGCTCTGAACGTAGCCTGGAGAGTCGGAAGCGCCACATTCACGACGGACTCGTCCATGAACGCAATCGACGAACCGAGTACGGTCAAGATGAGGATGGATCGCCGGTCACGGCGTGCACACGAAGATTTCAACCCATCCGGAGCATCGACAGCCAGACAAGGAAGGAGAATCGGCGATCTGGGCGCGATTGATTTCATGGTATCGCCAGGCTGAAAGCGGCGTGAGACTAAACAGTCCGTGTCCGCGATGATTTTCCCCCAAGCTTAGACGCTCATCATGATTCCATCTTGGCTAATACCTTGGAATTTGGCGGTTTTGCTCAATGATTGTGGGTGCCGACGTGCTGATCTACGAAGAGAGTTTCCTATTACACTCCTCGACTCCCGCCTTTACATCGCCCCGCGCATACAGATCACGAGCTTCCATCCAGAGCGGGCGGGATGCCTCCGATGTTCCAGTTGCCTCTCTCACCATAGCCAAACCCCGAAGCGTATTGGCTAGGTCAAGCGCGGCTGAATCGCCCTGCCGACGGTAGATGTCTTCTGCTTCCAGGTAAAGAGGTTCGGCCTCTGACGGTTGGCGCATCAGCCGGAGCATATCCGCCTCGTGCCGGACCGCGAACGCCACTCCACTCAGTGGACCAACCTGCCTATAGAGCACGGCGGCGCTAGCATAATGTTGACGCGCAGCCTCACAGTTGCCGATGTCATTCTCCGCCTGCGCTAAACCGCAAAGCGCCTCTGCCAGGGATGGTCGATCGCCATCCTCAGCAGCTTTTCGTACCGCATCGAGGAAGATCGCACGAGAATCCGCTACCCGGTTTTCTCGTCGCGCCCGGTATCCTTTTTCAAACAGTTCTTCGAAGTTATCCGGCATTTGCCCGTAGCTTACCATCCGGCCTCAATCCTGGAGGCGCATTGCCGCAATGTCCTGCAGAACGGACAACCACTTCCCTGCTATGCAGGTGGAGTAAACATCGGGTTGCCGCTGACGGTCTTCTCTGCCGCCACTTCTTCCTGCATGACGTCCCAGTGCTCGACCAGCTTTCCATGCACGATGCGAAAGATATCGACGGCGACGACAGGCTTCGGGGCCCAGCCGGTGTACCGTCCATGAATCATCACGTACTCGCCCTCGGCGACCACCATACCCATCTCATACTTGAAGTCCTCCGGAAGAGCTCGAATGACGTCAGGAATTGAGATGCTGCCGTTGGGAATAGTGGGGTTGTGCTGCTTGTAGTCAGCGACAAATAGCTTTCCCGGGATCGTCGTGTCCCGTTTGATAAAAACGCCGGTAATAGCCTCTATTGCAAGAGCCCTGTTTCTCGCCGTATTCGCTTCGCTCATCATGTCTCCGTTTCTACAGCTCATAAGGCCGATGTTTGCCTGTTATCGACGCTGAGCCCTGTTGGTGGATAAAAGGCGTCAACAATGCATATCTTTGTACGACTGGTCATATTATCATGTTCGTGACGCTCATTCCGATGCGTTTCGACTTCAAGATCTTCAGCGTCTTTGGCCAATCTGTCGCGGATTCCACACACTCTGAAAATGAGGCACGACGATGGCAAAACGGGCTCTAAAATCGGCAACAAAGAAGGGCGATACCCGCGAGAAAATTCTTCGGGCCGCATTCAAAGCATTTCATGAAAAGGGCTACAACGGAACCAGCATTCAAGACATCATCGAGGCCGCAAAGGTTCCGAAGGCCAGTGCATACAATCATTTCAAGAGCAAGCAGCAACTCGCCATTGAGGTGCTGGACTTGTACATGAGGACTGTCGAGGATTGCATGCAAGGCCCGGCGGAATCCTCCTCCATCGAACTCCTGCGCATGTACTTTGAGCGATCGATCGATCAGCACAAAGAGTGGGGCTTTGAAACAGGATGCATGATTGGAAACTTCGCCGCGGAGATCTCCAATTCTGAAGAGGTATTGAGAGCCTTTGTTGTCCGTGCCTTTGACGCGTGGACTAAAGCCATAGAAGACGTCCTTGGCAAAGCCTGGGATAAAGGGGAAATTCCGGCCACACAGAACCCTAAAGAGCTGGCAAGCTACATCCTGAACTCCTACCATGGGGCCGTGTTGCGCGGTAAGCTCACCCGTGACCGAATCCCGTACGATCAATTTCTCACGCACACCTTTGATTATCTGTTGAAGCAAACAGAGGTCCCATCGAATCATCGCTCTGACTCCAAAAAGAGGCGATGACCCAACCCAGATGGTGTCCGAATTATCCCTGTCCGGGTAGCGCGGGATAGTCGATGTATCCGTCTGCCCCTCCGCCGTAGAAAGTCGCGCGGTTATAACTATTAAGCGGAGCGCGCAGCGATATCCGTGACGGAAGGTCCGGATTCGCGATAAATAGCCGCCCGAAGGCTACCGCGTCCACGGCTCCGGACTCCACGGCTATGGCAGCAGTTTCAGGTGTATATGCGGCGGCTGAAATAAACGGGCCATCGAACAACCCCCTGAACAGCTCTGCGTTGTTGACGGCATCGGCATGTAATTCATCTGTGAGTCCCATCTCCGATCCGCGCGCTTCGATCAGGTGAAGGTAAGCGATCTTTCGGTTGCTCAGCTCGCCAATCACATATTGGAATAATTCGAGCGGAGCTGCGTCTGATATACCTCCGTATTGTCCGAAGGGCGACAGACGCACACCTAGCCTGTCAGCACCAATCACATTCGCGACCTCATCGACGATTTCAAGCAGGAAACGAGCACGATTTTCGATCGGGCCACCGTAGGAATCAGTTCGCTGATTCGTTCCGGTTTCGAGAAATTGCTCGATCAAATGGCTGTTGGCACCCTGCAGTTCCACTCCGTCGAAGCCGGCTGCGATCGCATGGAGAGCCGCATCCCGGAAGGAACTGATGATAAGAGAAACCTCAGCGGTCTCAAGTACTCTGGGCATCTCGGCTGGCACCTGTTGAAACGATGAGGTGAGCACCGGCCCAGTTGGCGGAACAGATGAGGCGGAGACCGGAAGCGAGCCATCCGCATTGAAAGAGGAGTGTGAGTTTCGACCGTTGTGCGCAATCTGCATGATAATGCGGCCACCGTGAGTGTGAACTGCATCTGTCACTTCCCGCCACGCCGCGATCTGCCCTGGCGTATAGATTCCGGGAGTGTTCGGATAGCCGTGAGCCTGAGGACTGACGGCTGTGCCCTCCGTGATGATAAGACCCGCTGATGCCCTCTGCTTGTAATATTCAACCGTTAGCTTTGTCGGGTTCCCCTCGCCGTCAGCTCGCATTCTGGTGAGAGGCGCCATCACGACACGATTTGGCAATTCAAGGGCGCCGATACGAAGAGATGTAAAGAGTGTTGGTTGCAACATGTTGGACCTTTCTTCTGGGTGCCACGTAATTTGTGCCGAGCAAGTGACTAGGCGAGAGCGGGATAATCGGTATAGCCATGCGCGCTACCGCCATAGAACGTGGTGCGGTCGTACTGGTTCAGAGGAGCCTGGGTCCGTATTCGCTGAACGAGATCGGGGTTTGCGATATAGATACGGCCGAACGCAATCGCATCCGCATCGCCTGAGAGGATTGCATGGTTGGCGCTCTCCGGGGTGTACCCCCCTGCGGAGATGACAGGTCCTCGGAAGAGATGCCCAAACAGCTTTGCGTTGTTGAGCGTGTTCTCCCTCATGGCGTCAGTTCTGGCCATCCCGGAAGCTCTTGCCTCGATCAGGTGCAGATAGGCCAACGAATGCTGACTCAGTTCGGTGATCACTGACTTGTAAAGTTCGGTTGGATTGCTGTCGCTCATGCCGCCCGCTATTCCAAACGGGGACAACCGGACACCCAGACGACCTGCCCCGATAGCCGTTTTCACTGCCTCAACTACTTCCATCAGCAGACGCGCTCGGTTCTGAAAGCTACCGCCATAGGCATCCACGCGGTGGTTTGAACCATCTTCAAGAAACTGATTCAGAAGATAGCCGTTTGCAGCATGGAGTTCGATGCCATCGAATCCCGCGTCCATACCGTTCAGAGCGGCCAGCCTGAAGTCTCTGACGATGTCTGCAATCTCTCCTGTCAGGAGTTCCCTCGGAGCCTCGTAGTCGGCAAAGGTGAAGTCAGGCATGTACCCTTTGCCGGCTATGGCAATCGCAGTTGGCCCAACAGGCTCCATTCCTTCTGGCATGTACGAGCGATGCGATGCGCGACCATTATGGACGAGTTGGAGAATAATCCTTCCCCCCTTGGCATGTACCGCTGCGACCACGGTCCCCCAGCCTTTGATCTGGCTCTGAGTGTGTATCTCCGGCATGTGGGGAATGCCACGTCCTTGAACGCTGATCGCCGTCGCCTCTGTGATAATGAGCCCGGCCGAAGCGCGCTGCGAATAGTACATCGCATTTAGAGGACCTGGGACGCCATCCTGATCTGCTCGCATCCGAGTGAGCGGAGCCATCACAATTCGGTTTGGCAGATCCAAATCTCCGAGCCGAGTGGGGGTGAAAAGCTTGTTCTCTGACATCGATGTGCCTACTAAGGGTGATGGGGATAAGCTCAAGCGAGACGCCGCACGAGGGGCAGCATAAGCAGAAGGCGCGATCAGATCAGGCTGACTTCAGCCATATCGATTGCAACCAGGAGGGGCTCTTTTACAGGCTGGTAGTCACCTTCGTACGCATAGACCCTTCGCCTTGTCGGGACAATGATCCCGTCGACGTCACGGTATTCGCTTGCGTAGTTCAGACCGGTCGCCCCACCAAGAATGTCAACGGTGTAATCGTGCCGGCGCAGCAAGTCGTCTGGACCGAAACATGAGATTTGTTCGCGGGTGTGGCTCTTGACGGAGTCCGGGAATATCACCTTCAGCCGACGCCAGGTCTCACCTTCAACAGTGATCGGGGCTATCTCCTCCGAGGTAAACCCCGGGTAGGTGTACAGAAACGGCGTATTGAGATACGTCCAGAGAGCCTCGCCGCAGAAGTAAGCCACATGTATGTCATCCCAGGGGGTCTCTCGCAACTGTCCTACGAAAGAAGCCTCTGGATTGTCGCGACTTTCGACAAGTGCGCCTGCGGCAGTTTCCATTACCACGCGGCCGGGCTCAAAGATCGACCGTTTATCCTGCCCGGGAAATTCCGTCACGAGGCGTTCTTTCTTGGTCTCAATAGTCATCACAATGTCTTTTAGAACATCGCCTTTGCCCTTGATCCACCAAATGCCCCCGGTGATCGAAGCGGCAACCTTGATCGCCATCACTTTGTTCCAACGTTCCAGGCCACCGTGTGCTGTCACAGCAAGATTCAGCAAGTCATTCATTGTTCGTCCCTTTACGAACGGCGGTAATAATTTCACGCCGTTCGCTCATCTGAGACTAGGTAAAAGCCGTCCCGAACTCTTTGCAAAACTGCTCGGGTTTTGGACCTTTACGCCTGAAACCAACAAGCTGCAAACTCAAGTGGATTTCAGAGATCGATGGGACTGGCCACGACAACTCGACTCGAAGCAAAAGTCATCGAGGCCCGGACCGGAACGACTCGCACAGCGTCCGGAGACTCGCCGCAGGCCTGATTACGAGCCGGCCGCAGGTATGAAGGCGTCCCGGTTTTTCGCGACAAATTCCTGGACAGTCAGAGGGCGGCGTCCCGTGAGTTGCTCGACATTTTCGTTCGTACCTCCAGTGATCCCGTTCTGGCAGTCAATGGAAATAGCTCCGATGTGCTGTGTAAAGAATGGAGAGGAGTACGCAGGTATTTTACGAAGTGTCTCCAGGAACGCCTCGACTTCAATTGGGGAGTATCGGATCGTACGTCCCAACACCTCGCTGGCCGCAGCAGCGATCCCAAAGCCGTCGAGTTCAACGGGACCCAACAGCTTGTACAGCCGGCCTGCGTGTGGGGCAGGATCGAGAACACACCTCCTGCGAAGCCCGCTATCGTCCGAAAGAGCAAAAACATGGCGAGACTTGGACTAAGGGCGCATCCTATGGACGACAGCGCGTAAAGCGTCGCGCATAGGCCGAGATAGATTCGATTTCCGAATCTCCCTGAGAGACGGTGCGACAACGCGACCGAGACCGCGAACGCAGACATGTAGACGGTGAGGGCCCAACTCGCTTCATCGGAGGCACTGAGAGTTCCCGTCAAATCTGTCAGCGAAAGGCTCACACCGGATGTGGTCCACGTCTCCGCCGCGCTGGCCAACGTCAGCGCAGCAGCGGTGGCAGCGCGACTGACCCGATGCTGCGAGGAATCACCAAGGGTAAGCAGCCGAACGTGATCCGACTGTGTCATCGTTCGACACTACGAGGGTCGCCCGGCGGGCATCTTTGGCAAAGAAACTGTCGTTTCGCATTTCGCGCCCCAAAACAGAACGCAGAAGACAGGGACGACGTCCAGAGCTGTATTGAGTCTTTCCGATCAAAACGTGCGCTTTTCTGGGAAGACTTTGGCCGCGGCGACTCTTATTGTCAAGTGGCAAGCATTGCCGGACGGCAGGATCTCTGCGATGCCGCCGCCACTTTCGCACGATCACAAAGTAGTCTGAATTCTGCGCTCACCTTGAGGAATGTATGACAGAGACTAGCTTGCTCCAAAACCCAGTTTTGCAACCCACACCATCGTTTGTAGAACATCGAGTTCCTAGAGACGGAAGCAGTCTCTACTTGCGGGAGTATCGCGGCGCGGGACCTGCCTTTGTGCTCATGCATGGATTTCCCGACAATCTTCACATCTACGATCGATTGATTCCGATCCTGGTCGCTGCGGGACGTCATGTAGTCACATTCGACTTCCTCGGCTTCGGCGCGTCGGATAAGCCCGCAGGCTACAGCTACAGCTACAGCTTCGAACAGCAACTGGGCGATCTGGAAGCGGTGGTCGAGTTTCTGAAGCTCAGTCAAATCGTGCCCGTGGGCCATGACGCCGGCGGAATCGCTGCAATTGATTATGTCCTGTCCAATCCACAGCGCGTTAGTAGGCTGTGCCTTCTGAATACCTTCTACGGGGACGCGCCTACGCTCCGGCTGCCAGAGCTGGTTGAGCTCTTTGCCGTTCCCGACCTGAGGGCGCTCGCCATAGCGATTGCGACAGATCCGAAGCAGATGGCCTTCCTTCTAACCTTCCAGCAAAGCCGGTTCAAGATTGACGCCTCGCAAGCTCAGATAGAAACGGTTGAATCTGTGTTGGCGCCCCTCATCAACGATAACTTCGCTCAGCAGCCGAGTGCGGGGCCTTGCCTTCGCCGCGCTTGCCATAAGCGTCCGTGCGCAGATACAGCTCAACAACAAGCATCTGCCACAGTTGAAAGAACTCACTTTTCCGAGCACGATTATCTGGGGCAAGGGCGACGCATACCTCGACACAGGTGTCGCCGAAGATCTCACGGCACATATCAAGGGAGCGTCATTGCATGTCCTGGACGCTGGGCATTGGCCACAGCTCGACCTTCCAGAAGAAGTCGGACGCTATCTTCTCGCCGATCTCTGATCGCGAGCTAATCCAGCAGAGGCATCGACCCCACAATAGCAGCCCGTAACCGTCCGCACACCAATACGGACGGTTACGGGCTTCGCTCAACTCCGCAGTCTACTTGCCGACTGAAAAACTCTCACCCGCGAGAATCCCAAATGCCGTGAGGGTGCCGATCGGGATAAGTTCAAAATGCAACAGGTCCGCCTGGCCCAGCGGTAGAGCCTTGAGCAGCGAGCCGGCTTCTTCAGCAGTCTCAGTGGTCATGACGAATACGACACCCTTACCATCATGGCGAAGCCAGAACTGATCCATCTTGCCGTCGACATACAGCTTCAAGGTGGCGGGAACTTCCCGTGACATGAATGGGTTGAGCTGTTCTGGAGTAGACCCTTCAACGAAAGTTCCAATCGCCAGGTATTTCGATTTGATGGAAGCGGACATCTGACCCTCCTAAGGGTTCGGACGAATACAGAAATGTAGAAAGAGGCGCACACCTGAGCGGGCCTCAGCAAGCGACTGGCCATCATCCGACCATGTCACCGTCTTTGACACTACCGAAACCATCGCAAGATCTCTTTGTCGAAATGGCTCTTATTTGGCATTCCATGCTCACTCCTGCGGTGGTCACTGCGTGCCAATGATTCCAGAGAGTATTCAGCCATTCTGACCAAAATGTGCGCTTTTCGGTGAAGACTTTGAAGTCGATTACGCCTACTCTCAATGAGTGAAGGGGCCTGTACGGAGATGATCGACCGGCCCATTTTGTGAATGTGATCAATCCGCTTAAACAGCTAAGCCATTCCGACAAGAATCTTCAGCACTCGCCCGAGCAGCGAACTTTCCTCATTTAGTTGTGAGCGGATTTGACAAATGTTGTTTCAACCAGTTTTGAGTGAGGATACCGACAATGAGGATCATCAAAGCAGCAGCCGTGCAATTAAGCCCCGTCCTTTATAGCCGCGATGGCACGGTAGACAAAATCTGCAAACAGATCATCGACCTTGGCCGCCAGGGCGTGCAGTACGCCGTCTTTCCCGAGACGGCGGTGCCGAACTACCCTTACTTCTCCTTCGTCCAGTCTCCTTACAAGATGGGCAGAGAACACTACAAACTGCTCGAACAATCCGTCATCGTCCCATCGGCAACGACCGAAGCCATCGGCGAAGCTTGTAAACAAGCAAGAATGGTCGCGTCGGTTGGCGTCAATGAGCGCGATGGCGGCACGATCTACAACACGCAATTGTTATTCGACGCCGACGGCCGCCTGGTTCAGCATCGTCGTAAGATATCGCCGACCTACCATGAGCGCATGGTTTGGGGACAGGGTGATGGTTCCGGCTTGCGTGCCGTAGACACCGCCGTTGGACGCATCGGCTCGCTCGCATGCTGGGAACATTACAACCCCCTGGCCCGGTATGCGTTGATCGCTGACGGAGAGCAAATTCACGCGGGGATGTATCCTGGTTCCTTTGCCGGCGATCTCTTCTCCGAGCAGATAGAGGTCAACATTCGCCAGCACGCGCTTGAATCGGCCTGCTTTGTCGTCAACGCGACCGCTTGGCTGGATGCCGAGCAGCAAGCCCAGATTATGAAGGACACCGGTTGTGAACTGGAACCAATCTCAAGCGGATGCTTCACGGCGATTGTTACACCGGACGGCGAATTGCTGGGCGAACCTCTGCGCTCCGGTGAAGGGCGTGGTCATTGCCGACCTGGATTTCCAGTTGATCGACAAACGTAAACGGCTGATGGACGCTGTCGGACACTACAGCCGTCCAGAGCTGCTCAGTCTCTTGATTAACCGCACTCCTGCTGCTCACGTACACGAACGAAGGACGCAGCCCATTTCGATCGCAACGGAAGAGTTTGAGATTGTAAGCTGATCAGCTTTGTGCCGAGAGGACCTGGGTGTTTGCAGACACACATGGGTGTTTGCAGACACACATGGGTGTAAATTGACCGCGTATGTCTGTGAACACCCAACGTGCTTCTTGCACGAAATGTGAGATTGGCTATTCGGCGAGAAAGCCCCGTTGCTGGGCGATTGTTACGGCATGAGTGCGGTCACCCGCTCCGAGTTTCCCCAGGATGAGCTTCATGTGTCCCCTTGATCGTCTCGGCCGAAACGTTGAGGTGGGCAGCCACGACCTTATTGGAGTTTCCTGCTGCAACAAGCCGAAGCACTGCCGTCTCTCGATCCGTTAGGTCTGTGGCCGATGCATATTGCTCGATGCTCTTGCCGACCTCCGGAAGGACCACACGCTCTCCGGCGTGAACCTGTCGAATGGTCTGCACGAGATCCCTGCCCAACATACTCTTGAAGAGGTATCCCAGTGCGCCGGCACGGTAAGCCCTCTTTGCTGGCACATCGCCATGGTACGTTGTCAGGACGATGAACTTCCCATCAGGGAATGACCTCAGTATCTCTTCCATTGCAGTAATACCGCTCATATCTGGCAGGCGAAGATCGATCAGGGTAACATCCGGTTTGTGCCGAGGATAGAGTTCAGTCGCATCGGCGCCGGAACAGCCTTCAGCGACAATCTCGATATCCCGCTCCTCTTGTAAGGCGTAGGCGATTCCACCCAGCGCGATCGGATGGTCGTCCACCGCCATCACTCGTATGGTTGGCTTCAGATTCAAACGGAGCCCCCCCTGAAGTGGCGTATCCAGTTCGAGGAGGTCGACCGATAGCATACAGACGCAGGTACTCGTCCAAATGATCGCGAGGAGAGGGGCGAAGGATCTGCCTTGACCGAGAGCGCATAGTAGGGATTGGACACTCTAGCGAACGGTCCACGCTCTCGGCTTGGCATGGTGATGAGGCCCTCGTAGCATTAGGCTGCGCTCATCACAATACTCCACGAAGAATCGCGGGTATTTGCATTTCTGACTGTTATGTTGAGAACTGCTCTACTTCACGCCAGGGATGACCGCTACTTGGTTGCAGCCTGGGAATGAATGGAGCCGGCGCTACTCGTCTCAGGCCTTTTTCCGGGGTCGCTGAAGTTTACGCTTCACTCCGGCCGCTTTCGTGGCATCGGCCCTCATCAGCACATCGAGGGTGAAATGGAAGAAGTCGTCGATTGGGACTCTGCTCTTTGAATTTTTCATCAGTAGCAACGCGCCTTGCCACGAAGCCATCAGGTAGCGAGCCAATTCTTCCGGATCATGCGATGAATCGATCTCGCCCTTCTTTTGGGCGCGCGTCAACGAAGCCGCAATCGAAGCGTCCCAGCGTTTGAAACTCTGGTTTATAAATTTACGAAAACTCGCGGGAAGGTTATCGGACTCGGCTGCGAAGTTTCCCATCAGGCATCCGAGAGACCCGTTCGGTCCTTCCTGAAACCGAGAGGCCTGTATGAACTGGTTCCGAATCCGCTCGATGTCTGAGGGCGAGTCTTTTCCGGATTCGGCGGCGGTTTCAGCGGTCTCGGGCGGCACGAAGACCTGGTCAGCGATGCAGGCGTAGTACTTCAGAGCCTCAAGCGCCAACCGTTCTTTGCTCTTGAAGTAGTTGTAAAAGGTCCCTTCTGAACGCCGACCATGTCCACGATGTCCTGGACACTGGTGCCGTTGTAGCCGAACTTGTAGAAGCGGACGTACGCTGCTTCAATGATCTTGTCGCGAGTTGGGCTTTTCGCCATAGCACCCCTTGGTTACAGTCCGATCATAGCGAAATGGGAGCAACTGTGGCAGATCCAGAGCTGCCAGCTCTTCGTTCCTGACGAAGTGCATGTTATGCTCTGTGTTTTGGGCCACCTAACTCGCTGCTGAGTGAAAGGCTAATCTAGGGCAGATCCTCGATCGCTGCTTGCCTCAGATAGGTTTCGATGACCCCAAGCATCTTCTGGACAGGTTCGCTCTTCTCGATACAGGTGGAGAAGAGAACACGCACCTCCTGCGGTAGCGTCCCTGCACTTCCGCTCAGGAGAATGATTGGACATGTCGCCCGGGCAGCTCTCATCCTGAGCAATAGATCCCTGCCGTTCATCTCAGGCATGTCGTAATCCAGGATGGCGAGATCGATGACTGACAGGTCGAGCCCGAGTGCCGTCTCCGGTCTATCTATAACGATCACTGTATAGCCTGCGCCTTCAAGAATCGCCTGCCGCACGTGAAGGCAGGCAAGGTCATCGTCTACACACAAGATTCGCCATGCACAGGACCCCGAAACTGTGCTCTTGTGCATGGCGTCCTTGCTGGTGAAGCGTGAATGAGAGTCCATGGCCTTGCGTCCTGACTTGTAAATGTCACGGGTCCGTCGGACCGAACGACTCAGTTGCCTCTGAACATGATCGCTAAGCCAGGCTACGGCTTCAGGCTGGAGGCGGCTTTTTCGATGAAAGCAGATACATCTGTGGGATGGGCCAACAAAGCAACATGACAGGATTGCAGAGTAATTGTGGTCGCCTTGGCACGGCTTGCCATTGACTGCTCCAGCTGCGGCGAGATAACGCGATCATTTGCCGCGACGATGAACCAGGAAGGTCTGGTTTTCCACGCCGGATTCGTGATCGTGCCTCCCAGAGCATTCGGAAATGAAATCGGCCCCTGCGTGACGGCCAGCGACGCTTTCTCCGCGTCTGTGAGCTCCGGCGCAAAATCATCTGAGATCCCTGCATCTGAGAGCTTAGCGAAGCCCTGCATGTCTGCCTGGACCGTGGGACCGACTGGCGTTGTTGCGACTGTGGCGCCGAGGGAGTTGGCCGATTCGCCTTCATCGGGTGCAAACGCGGCCACATACAACAAGCCTTCCACGTTCGGATCGTTCCCTGCTTGCGTGATGACCGCGCCTCCATAGGAATGGCCGACCAGCAACACCGGTCCGGTTTCCCTGGCCAGCGCACGCTGCACTACCGCCGTGTCGTCCGCAATGGAGGTAAGGGGAAGTTGAACCGCCACTACGTCGTATCCATCCGCCTGCAGAAGCGGATCACTTTGGACCAACTGGATCCGTCCGCCCACGCCCCGTGGACCAGGAGAATATTCTTAACCCCGGTTGGGCCCGCGGCCTGAACGGCGGTGCCAGAGTTGCATCCAAGCAGAAGCGCGCTTCCGCACGCCGCAATAGTGACTGCTAACCAATTCTTCGTACTCATCATGTGTGTTCTCGATTCTGGGATCCAGGTTGCGAGCTAATCTTGTATTGAGAGCGAGTGCTATCTCTCTCGCAGAACGCCCTATGCCATTGCGCATTTTCAAACAGGCATCGGGAGCTTGCTCAACCGGCTCCCGTAGAAACGACGGGAGACAAGGTAGCGCGCTCGTTTAGCGCATGCCCATCTGCCGACTCTGCAACCTTAGTCGAGGACATTGCCATTGATCTTGGCGAACATCGCCAGCGTTTGTCGGATCATGCCCGAAACGCGTAGAAGTTCGAATGTCTCAAAACGTCGTGAAGTGAAACTCGCTACGAATGGTTCGATCTCCCTCTTCAGAAGACGGTCGAGATATCCAAGGAATAATTAAAGGGAAGACCATTTCTGTCGTCCTTTTGCTGTCGGTCGCATGCAGAATGGGCACGCCGCACACAGTGGTCCTTTGCTAAGGCTGTATCGTTTCATGCGTTTACGACGATATCCACCTACCCCCCAAATGAGGAGCGGCTTTTCATCATGAATCTGGTACGACTGGTCGTATCATTGGTTCCACGGGCCCACGAAGGGGTTGGATATGAATAGCCAAGCAAACACAAAACTATTTGAGAACTGGACCGATGGTCCGATGCCCACCCATCACGGGCCTATTGTCTCCGCTGAGCGTCCCACCTCGAATGCGAGGATTGCGCTGATACCGTTAGTCCGTCCCATGAGAACATCGGCGCTGACGATTAGCTACACGCTCTTACAGAGGCTCATCATTACTGTTCAGCTCGATCCCGCGCTGGTGCGGCAGCGCTGGGTATTAGATATCTCAGGCGATGCCGGAATCGATGCAGGCGGCGCAGTTTTCAACGGGGGATCTTACCCCAAAATCAATTACGGTAATGCGAACACCTACGGTAGCGTTCAGTACCACCTTCCCCGGACTACGCTCAATGAATTCACCGACAACCAGGGGCTTCCACGCATTTCAACTGAACTCGAGGACGTTCCCTGCGACTGCCCCGTCTTCACACGCCTTACGCAACTGATACTTCCCAGCCTCGAATCGCCTGAACTGTTTTCATCTTCGTTTATGGATCATTTTGTGATGCTCTTCTGCGCTCAAGTCGTTCACCTTCGAAGCCTGGGGCCGGCAGACAAGAAGGTACATCGCGGTGGACTATCGACTTCGCAGAAACGTCGTGCGGTCGATCTTCTGTCGAAGGGTACATACAGCGATGTCAGGCTTGCGATCGTCGCGAGGGAGTGCGGTCTCTCGGTGAGCCATTTTGCTCGATCGTTCAAAACCAGTTTTGGACAACCGGTGCATCGCTGGGTCATCGGGCAGCGCGTGGCTCGTGCGAAAGAGTTGCTGTTGAGCTCCAATGAATCACTGCTTGAAATTGCCTTTCAAGCAGGTTTCTGTGACCAGGCATCATTCAATCGAACATTCGCGAAGCTCACCGGCACAAGTCCCGGCCGCTGGCGAAGAGATTTCAAAGGATAGACCTCGGCCCTGCATTCGACTCTATGCGTGCCCCCTCATCTACAGCGAGGACTGATGTTTGCCGAAGGCGGCCCGATTCAAGAGCCCATCGACGGCCAGAAGAGCAGTCGCGCGGGACTCTGGAGAACGCAGGAATCGCGCGGACACATGAAAGCTGTAATAGATTCCGCATAATTCCGACACGAAGTGCTCGCAGTTCAGATCCTGGCGAAATGCACCTGTTGCGACTGTTGCCGTGACAAGTTTCCGTAGGTGATCGCGCCATGCAGCTTCTTGCTCGAGCAGGGAGTCCCTGACGGCTCCTTCTCTATCGTCGAACTCGAAGAAGCCCGCTATTAGAGGTGAACCTCCGAACGTTCCGGGCCGAACTGTCCATTCCAGCCACTTAGACATCGTGGCTTCCAGCCGCGGAAGCCCCTCATCCGCCTCAAGCGCAGGCAAAATCACATCCGATCGAAAGACATCTACCGCGTAGGCGATCAGCGCGAGATGCACCTGCTCGATCGACTTGAAATGTGCAAAGAGGCCACTCTTCGACATCCCGACTTTTCGCGCAAGATGCCCTAGAGTGACTCCGGCGAAACCATAGACGCAGACTATTTCGAATGCCGCCTGGAGGATAAGTGATCGTGTTCCCTGGGTGAATCGCTGTGCGGTCATGCGCCACTCGTTTCTGTGGTGCCGTAATCCAATGTGTCGTAAGCCGTAGGCCGTCTCCCAGGATTCCAGATCAATTCAAATACAGCCAACGATATAAGCGCGATGCGCGCGCTAACTTTGCAAATATCACCTCGTTTTGGCCGAACGCATTACCAAAGGCTGTGACCCTGCCATCCCCCCCAAATGAGGGCTTCCTTTATGGCTTCGGGTCCAGTCAGCGCTGCGTGCAGTTCCGTTGGTCTTTCAGATCCGTTCGTCTATAAAGATGCGAACCGCCCATGGGTTAGAGCGAATAAGAGTCGATCTGATGAAGATCATCGGCAATTTCGTAAAAAGAAGGTCGCATTGACAAAGATGTCACCGGCCCCCTCCCATAACTTATGGACAGCGCACTCGGGGTTGTCACCTCGTTTCCAAGCGGATGCCCGCCATGTCGCTAACGGAGATCCTATGGACAGCTGGCTTCTTGCATTTCTCGTCGGAGTTGTCTGTGGTCTGAGACCATTTACAGGTTTAGCAGCGATCAGTATCGCCGCACGCGTGGGCCGACTCGGACTCGCTGATTCAAAGATCGCTTTTCTGGGCTTTAGGTATTCGCCATGGATTTTTGCCGTTCTCGCCCTCGTTGAATACGTGACCGATCAACTTCCCAAAACTCCAAGTCGGAAAGTCCCTCAGCAGTTCATCCCGCGTTTGGTGGCAGGAGCTCTCTGCGGAGCCGCAATGTGTGTTGCCGGCGGATCGATCTTGTTCGGGATAATTGCTGGCATCGTCGGAGCTATTGCCGGGACATTCGGCGGAGCCAAGGGGCGTCAGTTCTTGGCGTCTGCCTTTGGCAAAGACATGCCGGCTGCCTTCCTGGAAGATGCGATCGCCATTGGATTGGCTCTCTTGGTGGTCACTCGCAACGCTATCTAACCGGATTCAACTTCAGGAGACCAGATGTCACAACACCCAATACTTCCCGTCAAGCAGGACGAAGAGGAATCCAGTTCCTCCGACGCTCAAACTCAGATTTCGCGCAGAAACGTCCTGATTAGCGGGGCAGCCATAGCGGCCACGCTCTCACTTCCGAACGCAGCTTTTGCGTTTCAACCCGAAACAACAAAACCGAACTCAACCTCTAAAGGAGATACAGTGAACACTCTTACAGTAAAGGACGGCAACACAATTTATTACAAGGACTGGGGCACCGGTCAGCCCATCGTCTTTTCGCACGGTTGGCCGCTCACCGCCGATGCATGGGATGCGCAGATGCTCTTCTTCGGGCAGCATGGCTATCGGGTCGTCGCTCACGATCGGCGTGGCCATGGGCGTTCGAGTCAACCATGGAACGGCAACGACATGGACACCTACGCGGATGATCTCGCAGAGCTGTTCGAGAAGTTGAATCTGAAAGACGCCATCCTTGTGGGTCACTCGACCGGTGGCGGCGAAGTCGCGCGTTACATTGGCCGCCATGGCACCAAGCGTGTAGCGAAGGTTGTCTTGATCTCTGCGGTGACGCCTTTCATGCTCGAGACGCCGGATCATCCCGGTGCGCCCATGTCCGTCTTCGATGGATTGCGGAGTGGACTTGTTGGCAACCGCGCTGAGTTCATTCGTGGCCTGTCGATGGCGTTCTACGGTTACAACAAGCCTGACGCCAAGATCTCCGAAGGCATTCGTGAGTCGTTCTGGTTGCAGTCGATGATGGGTGGGTTGAAGTGCGAGTACGACTCCATCAAGGCATTTTCTGAGACTGACTTCCGGGGGGACCTGGCAAAGTTCACGATGCCCACATTGGTTCTCCAGGGCGATGTGGACGAAATCGTACCGCTTCAGATCTCTGCTCCTCTCACTGCGAAACTGGTCAAGAATTCGACGCTGAAGATATACCCCGGTCAGCCGCACGGGTTGTGCACCACATTTGCCGACCAAGTGAACGCCGATATCCTTGCCTTTATCAAATCGTAGGTTCGAGACGCCTAGAAAGGGGCCGCCGAGAGGCGGCCCTCGTTCTTTGCCCGTCTTCGATGCTCGGTTCGACTAATTAGTCTCGCCACCCTTGAAAGAGAGCATTCATGAGTACCCGAAGAGCCTTTGTCGTGTCCACGATAGCTGCCGCGGCGTCACTTACCAACCTATATGGCCAAGCGGCGGCGAGTGCCAGCGCATCGAGTGAGTCGCTGGATGTACGAGATGACTCACCTGCCAACGAGCAGGCAAATAAGAAAGGCCTCAACATGAAGGACCAATCGGAAGATCCAAGGATCACGAGAGCGCGTCTCTCCGGGCCGGAACATGTGACGAAGAGCGCAACCGTTGCTGAATTAAGTGCCGGCGGAACGATGACGGTTCTTATCAAAGGGGACAATGACTGGGTTTGTGTATGTGGCGACGAAAACAAGATTGGCAGTCCGCCAATGTGCATGAATCCAATGGGCATGCGATGGATGTTGGATGCTATGCAAGGCAAGCCTGGCCCGACCAACTCAGTTCCTGGAATGATCTACATGCTGTGCGGTGCGACACAGAGGAGCAATACCAATCCGTTGGACAGAACCGGTCCCGCGATTCCGATAGGACCGCACTGGATGATTACATGGCCCTTTGACGCCGAAGCAAACGGCCTTCCGACTACAGTTCGTGACAAAGGAGCCTGGGTAATGTTTGCGAGAACTCCCTATTCGTACTTGCATGTCTGCGGAACGCCATGGGATGGCAACGAGTACCACGAGGGGGATAAAGCAGTCTGGACCATGAATTACGCACGACAGTAATCGCAAGGCGCATCCAAGCCCGGTGGTTGAAAAGAGCATCGACTGATTTGAGGCTTGATCGGTCCCTCTAGACGTGCATCGGTTTCCTAACGCCTGCATCACAGGCGCCGCCATGCACGAAAGGGCTAATCTCCTGACCGGAACTAATCGAGCAAAGCGCCCGCGGAGTTGTGGCACGAACCGCTGCTTTGCGGACTTTCCATTCCTGTGCGGTAGTACTAAGCCTGTTCCGTCGGGAAGTCAGCGGAGAGAGTCGTCTCTCGCCAGGCGTCCAGATCCTTCTGCACGGCTTGTAGCTTCTTTTCCACTAGTTCCAGACCAGGTTTGCCCAGAACAAGTCGCAGCGGCGGGTTCTCGGATGTAATGGTGTCGATGATGGCCTGAGCTCCCCGGACGGGGTCACCCACCTGCTTGCCGCTGTTCGCCTTGCTCTGCTCCCGACGCTTGCCAGCGGTCTGGTCATAGTCGGCGATTCGGGTCGCCGATTGGAGAAGCGATCTCCCTGACCAGTCTGTCCGGAACGGCCCGGGCTCCACAATCATAATCTTGATGCCAAGTGGCGCGACTTCGATCGAGAGCGACTCGCTCATTCCCTCGACTGCGTACTTTGCGGCATGGTAATAACCCGTCGCGGCGAAGCTCACCAATCCCCCAATAGATGAGACGTTGACAATGCCACCACTTCTGCGTTGACGCATGCCCGGCAGAACTGCCTTCGTCATCTCCACCAGGCCAAAGAAGTTGGTCTCCATCAATTTGCGGACGGCGTCGTCTTCGCCTTCTTCGATCGCGGCAAGATATCCGTAGCCGGCATTGTTTACCAACACATCCACATGGCCAAACTTCTTCTCAGCCTCGCTGGCGACGGCTTTCACCTCAGCCGGATCGGTGACATCCAGTTTCAGGGCCAGTACAGAATCCTCATGTCCTTCAACCAGATCCTGAATCTCTTCCGGTCTCCGGGCCGTGATCACAGCTTTGTCGCCGCGAGCGAGTACCAACCTGGCCAGTTCTCGCCCGAACCCCGTTGAACAACCCGTAATCAACCAAACCAACGCGTCCTGTTGAGCCATTTAACCGTCCTCGTTTTTCTGATGCTTGCTGCCATCATAACGTCCACCCTGCATATGCTCCCAGCTTCAAATGATTCGCACGACTGATGAGCACAGCGGTGCTCGTTAAAGCGCAATTAGATTGATCTTCGTAAATGTGCAGAGCGGAAGACACGGTGGCGGGCCGAATTAGGTCCTGTAAGCCGACTTGTAGGCACTTATCTTCGAAGAGCCAAGCTCGGTTTAGGTGCCGCGCAACAGGGCGTTGTGGCATCATTGCCCAATGCAATTTCTAACCTCTAGCGCAATTGGGAAGGCTTTGACAGACGTGTTGGAGAGTGCGGAGAGCGTGCGAGTCGCCAGCGCCTTCTTCTCGCCTGGCGCTGAGACCCTCTCGACACTCAAGTTGACCAAAAGTCTCACTCTTGTCATTTCGGAAGAATTCACGATCAACAATCCGAAGAATCTTGAGCAACTTACTTCGGCCGTGGTCCGTTCGGTTCCGACCGACAGCGAAGACGGCAAGCTTCACGCCAAGGTGTTCATAGCTGAACTGCCTGACGGCTCGGACTGGGTGCTCTTAGGCTCTGCCAACCTCACCGATCAAGGACTATTTTTCAATCAAGAGGCTTGCGTCGCGCTCACTTCGAACGTCGCGGCAGATGCAGCGGTGATCGCAGACATCAAGTTGTGGTTTGACAAGCTTTTCAAGCGATCGAGATCGATTGACCTGGCGGAAGCGAAGGCCATTTGGAGGGCGCGCAGCAGGCAAAAGCTCACTACGGTGACAAAGCCAGATGGGGCCGCACCGGCGTACTTTGTGCTTAAGTCAACGGAAGGGAGTGGGCCCGACGCACCACGACACTGGCCGATGTTCGAGTACGAACGCGTGATTGCTATAGGGTGGGAAGCCGTTGCAGTCGAGCCCTCTGCCGTAAATGACGATGAGCTGTGGGCTGCGGTAGACGCGGCCTACCCGCACTTCAAGCCGGGCTCTAAAGATTTCGCTGTCAGAACGATCCGGGACTTCGTAGAGATTCCCATTGGGTCGATTGTGATGGTGTGTCACGGATACGCGTCAAACGCGAACGACGACAATCTGGTGCACATCTACGCTTTTGCTCGCGTCGATGATGGTCTATTATCGACTCCTTTTGTTCCTGGCGAGTGGAGGTTTCGGAGGCCTGCAACTCTCCAAATTGTCGACGCAACACTGACCGTCGGCGTGATGCGACGGCTGCTTGGCGCCGGCAGCCTGATGCAAACGTTACACAAACTGTCCCAGCACGCCATTGAGGCTGTCGCCGACGAGCTCGGTATCCACATAGATGTCTAAGGGAGCGAAACATCCCAAATAGGTTCACACCCTTGGTGTTACGCAGCCGTTGGATGTTGAGGATCAACATCCAAGCGCGGAATTTTTTGCTAAAGCAGCGGGGTAGTCCTCATAAACTCTCCTCTCGACAGCGAGGGACAACCGGCAATAAGCAGACTTGCTGCCACCAGGTTCAGGCCAGACTTCGCCGCAAAGCCGGCCGACTCTTTAGCCAAGGAGGCACGAGGTCTTGTGGTCGTTTCCCATGTGCGCGGCGTTGCGCTGCTCCGCGTTACGGAGCCGAGATTGTCTTTTGAAGGAAGCTGTGCCTAGCTCATACGGAGACGATTAGGCAGGCAAGCAGGGCTTTGGATGATTGTCTCTTGGAAGAAAGCTGATGCAGTGAGAAACAAGGACTTGTTGCAGCCGATTGGCTGGGACGAGGAGACCTGAGCTTCGCACGGCGCTTTTGCTGCGATATGGCGCAAACGAGAAGTGGAGCGAGGTCGCGGCGTTTGCAGGCACCTCTACCGATGCGATCCGGAAGAGTTGCAAGCGAGAGATGGACCGTATCCGCAAACAGCTTCATCAGTTTGAGCCGGATTTCCAGCCGATAAAGACCAAGTACCGTAAGAGAAAGGAAGAGTGACCTTGGATCCGAAGATCTCGACCTGCGACGACGCCAACGACACGCTGCTCTTCGAGCAGCTGCAGCGCTACGTGCTTGATCATTACCCGAACCCTGACCGCGTCGGCTGCCTCGATTCGGGCACGCTGGCCGCGCTTGTGTATACCCCAGAATCGCTCGAGCTTGAGGACCACAAATTCCTCCATATCTTCAAGTGCGCCGAATGCACTCGGGAGTTGATGACGTTCCGTCAGGAGAGGGCGCAGAGGACGAAGGAGTTGATCGCCACGGATGGCCGCAAACGCCGAGCGCGCCGCAATATCTATGCCAAAGCCGGAATGACCATGGCCACACTCGCATTGTGCTTTGCTCTCGTTTGAGAGCTTGCTATTTGTTGCCGGCAAATCGACCGATGGCTCCCCTTCACCGTATACCCCCAGGTCCGCTAACTCTACATGTGGGTGAGAAGCCTGGCGATACAGGCCGGTGAGGTATCATATGAGCAGTTCTCGAACTGTACACTTCGCAGTGACGAAACGGAGAGTTTATGGCAACCCAGCTCGCCAAGAGGAATGACAGCATTGTGGTTTCGGCTCTCAACGCCCGTTCTAACTTCGGGAAATTGTTGCGTCGCATCGATGTCGAGCGCAGGTCTTTGGTCATCGAGAAGCGTGGCACGCCTGCCGCGGTACTGCTGAATATCCGCGACTACGTGAAGTTGGCCGCTCCCGAGCCTGAGGTATTGAAGATCATTGGAGACGAAGCGAGACAGAGCGGGAAGAGCGCTATCACGTCTCGCCAAATCGACCAGGTCATCAAGGCTACCCGCACGGAGAAGAGAAAGCGCTGATGCTTCCGTTGCGTCTCGTCCTCGACACGAACATCATCGTGTCCGCAGCACTCAAGCCGGATAGCCTGCAACGCACCACTCTCTTGTTGGCAATTTCCAAGCCGGCATCGCTCTATGTCTCAAAACCGATGCTCGACGAGTATGCCGACGTGCTCGCTCGCCCGGAGCTGGCCATCCGCAAGGGGCTGCGTCAACAGCTCCTCCAACTCATCAAAAACAACAGCCGTCTCATAGCCCCCAGCCGCCGTCTCGAAGTGGCGAGCGATCCCGATGACAATGCCTTCATCGAATGCGCTGACGCGGCCAGGGCGGACTATCTCATCACCGGCAACCAGAAGCACTTCCCGCCCTTCTGGAAGAGCACAAAGATCATTACGTCGCGCGAGTTCATTGGCCTCGCAGCGCCACATTTGATTCGTTGAGCGGAGACATGCTGGGGCGCGTTCCGGCCAGTGCCTTCTACCAATCGAGCTTCGAATCGCCCCGTTCCCACGTTAGAAGCCTCGAACGAAGCTAAGGCTGCGAAAGCGTCAGCAAGCACCGGTCATTAGATTTTCAACGAATCTTAATGGCCAGTTGGCCATTGCAAATCATCGCCTAACGGAGGACGCTGTACTTGTCGAAATCCATGACTTCGACGACTGTTATTCATTCTGAGCAGAGGCCGAACGTATCTAGTGATTCTGCTGGGTTAGCGAGGCGACAGGTCATCGACAATGCAGCCGGAGCGCACGCGCCACGATCAGCCGCCGAATGGAGCCACAAAGGGAGAAAAGGGTGAGCGGCGGCTCCGGATTCCACTGTTTCAACCTAAGCGTTAAGCGTGGCGGTTGGCATCGTGATGAACCACAGGCTGTGTCAGCGAATCGCGCTGGGCCTACAGGAGCCGGTGACCGTCGGCCAGGCCGAGAGGCGCGGCTATGACACCCACGACAGCGATGCGATCGAACAGATCGGCTGGGACCCGCAATAAGGAAGATCGGCCGGAGACATTCCCTGGGGCGAACGCGCTCGTGAGGCGAGGAAGCACTATGCCGGAATGGAAGAGGGAGGAAGCAAGAATGGAACAATCCGAGGAAGCCATATTGGAGGCGGCCCGCAGAGCGCGCCTGGTTGAGATCAATTCGGAGTCTGGCAGCAGAGGCGAACTCGAAGCGAAGTATGGGATGGTTTGGGATACAACGGAGCTTGCCCGTGAATTTGAAGTGACCGGATTCATGGCTCCATTCGTTGTGGTCGAGCGCAGAACCGACGGCAAGATCGGCTCCCTCGAGTTCCAGCACTGTCCCCGTTTCTACTTCAACTTTGTCGAGCGTTGAGCAACCGTCCGTGTCGGGCACCTGACCGGAGGGGCGATTTGGCCAGTCCTATCGGTGGCGAGGGCGTCCTGCGAAGATCAACCCGTTCATTCAGTTAGCTGGTTGACGAAGTGGCACAGCTAGAGCGATAATAACCTTGTCAACTGGAGGGTCAATCATGCTTGTCTACTCAGCGCAACCCGAGACCATCGAACAGGTCCAGTCCGAGATTGAGAAGTGGCTGGATGTCCCTGGCCGGGACACGAGCCATTGGTGCACTTTCTCAAGGGTTCCCTTGAAGACGAACCTGCGGGTGTTCCTCTCCCATATGGCCCCGGACGTGAAGATTGAGATGAAGGAGCGATGCCTGTTGTTTCAGGTCAAGCAGCGGAAGCTCAGTCTCAACCTCGAAAAGTTCCACGTATGGACCGCTTTTGAAGGCGAGCGATTCTGCCTGGACATCGACCGGGACCCGGCGCCGGAACGTCATTTCCTGGCTTCCACGTTGCGTGATTTCTCGGAGACCAAGTATCCGGCGTTCTACACACGCGTCCTTCGAGCGGTGAGAAGCCTCGAGGACGATTTGACCATCGCGCTCATTGACGAAGCGACCTCTGCCCCGACCGATCACATGGTCATGCTGGAGGCTGTCAGTTCGGCTCCCTGGGTTGCCGAGCTTGCCTCAGACGACCCGCTCGTTGCGGCGAAACTGAGAGGTCTTAGCCGGCGGCAGGAGATGTTGAAGGCTGCCGGCGGAGCGTTGAGCTCCGAGCAGGTTGGCGAGGTCCTCGGGCTTTCCCGTCAGGCAGTCGATAAGCGTCGCTCGACCAATCAGCTGCTTGCCCTGACTCAGGGACGGCGGGGATACAGTTATCCGGCTTTCCAGTTCGATGAAGGCAAGACGCTGGAAGGGCTCGAGGAAGTGCTCAAGAGCCTGAGTGCGGTCGATCCCTGGATGCAACTCAACTTCTTCACCAGTCCAAATGAAAGGCTTAGCGGAAATACTCCGATCGAGGCTCTTCGGCGAGGCAAGAGCAGCGAGGTTGCGAAGATTGCGCGTGTCTATGGTGAACAGGGAGCGTTATGATCGATCTCCCCGGCGATCATCCGCTCCCTCACCCGGAGTTGGACAGGCAACAGCCTGTCATCTTTACCCTGCATGCGGGTGAGGTGATCTTTCGGCATCACCTGAAAATCTATGATCCGGTCTTCTTCGGCACAAACGGGAGCTACCGTTTCGACGATCCGGACTGTCCCGCTCCGGGCTGTTTTGGGGTGATGTATGCGGGACAGGATCCGGAATGCTGCCTGCTTGAATCCTGCGGAGCGACCACAGGTGTTCCCGCGGTCTCGGGAGCTTATCTCGACGCCCGCGCTATTGCCCGACTCGAGTTGATGGAGGACCTGAGATTCGTCGACCTGGTCGAGCCGGGGGGCCTCACCAGCATTGGGGCTGACAACCGCCTCACCACGGGCTCCTACACTGTTGCGCAGCACTGGTCCGCCGCGCTCCGCAAGCACCCGTCGAAGCCGGACGGCATTCGCTATCGATCGCGGCATGCCCCGGAACGCATTGCCTATGCCATCTACAGCCGGTCGCCCGCAACCTTTTCCGTATCGTCGATGGGGTCATTCACGGATGCCGCGAACGACGCCCTCTTCCGGCAAGTCCTGAAGACTTACCGCTTCGCCTACATCTGAGACACACATTTCGCGAAGTAAGATTGGAAATTCGACCGAATTTAGGCCATCATTGGCTCTGTCCTCAAAAGTCCCATCATTCCTTCCTCGAGAGGTCTTCTATGGCAGAGTTTGGCACAGGTCTTTCCCGGCCGGTTCGGATCAGCGAAATGGCGTATTCGTTCGACGCCCTGGACCAGAATCCTGCGGCCCTAGTCGAGTTGGGATTGCGTCTCGATCCCTTACGCACGCTGATCGTCGGCGAAGAGACAGATGCGGCGGCCATCGCCGATGTCGTGGATGCCGGAGAGATCTCTCACGTCGTGGTGCGTTCCAAGGGCGGTTCTCTGTCCGGGATCATCGCCGTTGACTGGGCGACCGGGCAGGTGGCGGCTAACCTGGACGCGCAGGTGACGGACTTTCAGAGTGCGGTCGCAGCCATCCTTCGGACCGGGCTCCGAAACGACAGTTATCACCACGAATTCCTGACGGCCGTCCGTCCCCCGCTGATTTATTGCCGAGGCGGCCACTGGGCGAATGCCGACCCTTGCGAGCGGCACAAGAAATAAATCCATGGGCGAATTGATCAAGCAACTGGACATCCGGGGAATCTCCTGGCGCAGCCTTCTCCTCACGGGCGCGCTCCCGGCCCTGTTGCTTGTTATGTGCGTCGTCGGATACACGGAAGGCTGGGCGGGCTATAGCAACTTGATCACGAAGTTGGCCGACTTCAAAGATAAATGGCCATCTATCGTTCAAGTACTCGCAGCCTTCGTCCTGCTTGCAGCAACCTTTGTGACGCTACGCACCCTCATTTTGGATTTCTATCGAGGTATCCCGATTCCATTGCTTCATGGATGGCTCCTCCAGCGACATGCACGGAGGAGAAAAGAGGTAGAGCTTGCGAAGGAGCGAGCACTCTGGAGAATCTCGGTTGCTCGTTGGCATGAGCAGGGCTTTGACCGACGCGTCTATATGGTCGACGAGGTTCGCACAAAAGTCGTCCTTCCCCCGATAGCAAAGATCATGGAAGAATGCGACAAGCGACGCGCGCAGATCGCCGAGAAAGGCTTCTTCTCCCCATGGAGGCGCTTCCAGCTCGAGAGGAGCCTGGGACGGCTCTATGTCGTGGCGTCACTACGCGAGAAAGTTGCGCGACGCGCGGCGGAGGTTGCGGAGCGAGTGCCAGGACAGAGCGACGACGCCAACTGGACACAAGCGCAGAGGGAGCTGGGCGTCGATGCGCCGGACGATTGGATCGACGAGGAACTCCTCCGTTGGCGAACTCTTTGCGTGGGCAATGAACGCGCCAAGACGAGAATCGCAGCCTTGCACAGAGAGGAGCTCAACGATCGGTACACGCGCGCCTCCAGGCGTGCGGATCAGTTTCCGTCCGCTGAGTGGACAGAGGCTTCCTCCCTCGGGAACGTATTGGCCGCGCTTGAGGGCTATTCGGCGAAACGCTACGGAATTGATACCAGCCTGCTCTGGTCTCGCGTCGAGAAGGTCATACCGCTCGTACAGAGGGACGAGGTATACACGGCACAGATCGCCGTGTACTCCCTGTTGAACACCTCCGTCGCAATGACCGCCGCAGGCATCTATGCTCTCTACTGGTCATGGACGAACTTCGGTGAGGTCAGGACAACGCTGGCCTTACACAGTGGATTGATCGCTCTGATGTTTGTTCTCGCATGGGTATTTTGGCGGTCTGCTGTCTACGCTGGAGGACAGCTTCGTTACCAGATCGAAGCGATGGTGGACTTGTACACACCGAGACTACTGGCATCTCTAGGACTCGTGCCCAAGGACCTTACCGAACGCAGAAACATGATCGAAGCGCTCGGGAGGTTCGTAGACGGATCCAAGATGGACGCGTTCAACTACCCATTGCAACCCATTACCGATCCAGTCCTGGCCATCGATAAATCGAAGTAGGAACGAGCGCCCAGCGGTCGTGGCATGACCTGGCCATGACGACCGCGCCACGCCGCAGCAAGGAAATCGCCCGACTTGACGCTCGTCCCGTGGCGCCCCGTGCCTTATCCGGCTGGGAGAAAACACAAGTCGCCCAACAACTACCCGATCCAGCTCGCTTCCTGAACCCACGAGGCGATAGCCCCGCCTGGCTCGGTCCTTGTTTCCACCAGACGACTTCTCCCGCAATTCCAACCAAACCCAAAACGAGGTATTCATCATGGCCACCATCCGCGCGGCCGTCGGCGAGGGACTCCTTGCCAAGGCGGACCGTTTGTTTCGTAACGATGATGCCGGTGTCTTCGCCGAGCTGCTGCAGAACTCACGAAGGGCAGGAGCGACTAAGGTTGTTGTCGCTCTCGTCTCCCAGAATGCGCCCCAACCCATTTCCAAGATCGTTTTTGAGGATGTCGGTTTTGCATTCTCGATTTCTTTGACTGTCAGTTCCATAGCGATCTCCCCTCCAAAGGGGTGGGTAATTTCGTTACCCACATTTTGGGGAAGCTATACCCACATTGTTACCCACACAAATGTCTGGCTTGGGTGGGACTGCAATGGACCTCCCGGGTCGCAAAATCAGCTAACTTATTGCAAATAAATCGTTAGCTGAGTGCGGGGAGGTGCTGGGAAGTGCCGGGAAATGTTGCATTGGTTGCCTCCCAGGGATTCGAACCCCGATTGATCGGTTCAGAGCCGACTGTCCTACCATTGAACGAGGAGGCAACAGATTGAAGGAGCCGCGATTGGGGCTCGCTGACTGCCTCTTTAGAGTGTACGGGGTTCGGAGAGATTCGGTCAATTCTGAGAGCGCACTTCGATGGTCCAGATGCTGGGATACAATTCTTGGCACTTCCGAAAATGCTTTGTGGGCCACCGTAATTCCAGACTTCAGCAACGATAAGGAGGAAGAATGACGGGTAAGTTCGAGATCAAGAGGGCCAAGGATGATGAGTTTTACTTCCATCTAAGAGCTGGGAATGAGCAAATCATCCTCGCCAGTCAGCGGTATAAATCGAAGAGTTCAGCGGAGCACGGGATCGCCTCGGTGAAGGCGAACGCGAGCGATGACAGCCGTTACGAGAAGAAGGACGCACACAACGGCGAGTTCATGTTCAACCTGAAGGCGGCAAACCATGAGGTGATTGGGACGAGCCAGATGTACACGACGGCCTCTGCACGCGACCATGGCATTGCTTCGGTGAAGGAGAATGCGCCGAAGGCTCCGGTCGAGGATCTTACGGACTGAGGGTTCGCTGTAGATAGAGCCCGAAGGCTCGTCGCTTCGCGTTCTAGAATGCAGAGATGGAAAGACTCGAAGCCAAAATTACTGCAGATTTTCTGGATATTTCATGCCGCAGGCTTGGACAGATGACGGAGTGCCTGGTGGCTTGCCTGAAAAAGCTATCGGATGAGCAGATTTGGGAGCGGCAGGGGCCGTATGAAAATGCTGTGGGGAATCTGGTGCTGCATCTTTGCGGGAATGCGCGGCAGTGGGTGATTCATGGGGTGGGCGGGGTGCCGGATGTGCGGGTTCGCGATGAGGAGTTCAGCGCGGATGGCGGGATGAGCGGGGCGGAGCTGATCGTGCTGTTCGAGGCAACGATCGATGAGGCGAAGGCTGTGATCGCCGCGGTGCCGGCGGAGAGGATGACGGAGCGAATTCATCCGCAGGGGCGCAATGTGAGTGCGATGGAGGCTATCTATCAGGTGGTGGGGCATGTGCAGATGCATGTAGGGCAGATCATTCTGCTGACAAAGCAGAAGATTGCGGGAGATCTGGATTTGACGATGCCACGGCCTCGATAATTTCGGTTTTTTGGAGCTGGATCAGGTGGGGGTGGCGTGGGTGCAGGTCAGGGTGGACGGCTGAAGCTATGCAGGCCAGGCCTTCCAGGAGGGTGGGGGCTGGGGTGTTGAGGTACTGGTCGGGGATGCAATAGACTTGGCGATTCTGGACGGCTTTGAGGTGGTGCCAGTTGCGCTGGGTGATGACGCGGTCGAGGGGGACCCGGTTCCCTGCTCCGCACCAGGCGAAGAGGAGGACATCGGGGTCGGCGGCGGCGATGGCTTCAGGGGTGGTGTGAGCGCCGGGGATGCCGAGGAAGCTACCGCCTGCGGCTTCTGCCAGCTCGGCTACCCAGGATTGGGAGTGGATGAGGGGCTTGCCCCACTCTTCGCAGTAGACCGTGGGGGTCTGGGTGAGGTGGGCTGTGCGCTGACTGGTGCTTTCGATGGCGGATTGCAGCTGGTGAATAAGAGATTCGGCTTCGGCTTGTGCGTCGACGTGTGCGGCGATGAGGCGTATGTCCTTGTAGACGTCGGCGAGGGTGCGTGGGGCCAGGGTGAGGATGGGAAGTCCGGATTTGAGGATGGCGGCGAGGGATTCGAGGCGGTAGGGGACGCTTGCTATGACGAGTTCGGGCCTGGCGGCGAGGATCTCTTCGGTGTTGGCGGTCCAACTGTCGTGCAGGATTGGGAGGTTGCGGGTGGACAGCTCAGGTAGGGCCTCGAGGCAATATTTTGTGCAGGCGCAAAGGTCGTCCAGGCGGTTGAGAGCGGCTAGAGTGACGGTGATGGAGGGTTGCAGGGAGGCAATGCGCATGGGGTGATTGTACGCTGGGCGCGGCACACCCCCTCCCTGTCAAAAGTGTGCAAAGTATTCGAAATAGACGCTTTAGGTTCGGACTTTGATTGAGGACTCCGGGTGGATAGCTTGGGAGCGGTTTCGTCAGCGGGATTTTGACAGTGATGATTTGTCAAGTCTGCTGGATTTGGCTTGGTGCGGTTGCCAGTTTTTTGCAAGCCGGTACCGCAGCGGCGTGGATAGGGGTGAGATTTACGGATTTAGGTATCAGGTATCGGGTTGGCGGGTAAAGATTCAGTTCGCTAATGCTTCTGTATCTTGCTGAGCCTGTCTGTGATCTGGGTTGCCAGGGCGGGAAAGGTTCGATTGACTGTCTGACCTTTGTAGCAAGGTTGAGATGGGAGGTAGCCTCGCGCGATCACCTTGCGGGAGTCGCTTCGGGTCATTGCCCACTCGATGCCGTTGTCGATGATGTCGCCGTGATCCGGGACTCCGTTGGGGATCCCGGCTGTGGGACTGCCTGCAGGGACAGGAGCGCCGTTACGGCTCGCCATGTCGCCGATGTCGTGGTCCCAAAGCTCGATGATGAAGGTACAGTCGAGACGCTGGGCCTCGGTCTCTGAGTCTTTTCGGGTTTTGAGTACGATGGCGGTGGCCTGAATGGGTGTTCCGTCGGGAAGTTTTCGGGTGGAGAGTTCTTTTGCCAGTTTTTTTGCTTCGTATCCTCCCCATCCTGGTTGTGTTCCAACCGGGCCGCTGCTGAGTCCCTCGGAGGGTTGCACGATACACAAGTGCAGAGGAGTGGGTTGGGCTGCGAGGCTGGGTGCTATGAGGAGCGTGCAGAGGATGATTTGACGAAGGGTCATGTGGTCTTCTGCCCGGGATGCGATAGGTGCACTTTAGTCGTGGATTGGGCTGGCTGCAATGGCTTTTGTGGTGGAGAAGCGGGTTTCTCCACTGCGGTCGGAATTTTGGCAGGTTGGCGTGAAACAGGCAAAAGCAAAATGCGGGGGCTCTCCACTGCGCAACGAACGGCAGCTACAACGACAGAGCAACTGCAACTACGTTGGGGTTATTCGACAGGGAGTTTGGCGTTGTAGCCGTCGCGGGCGATGATGGTGTACTTTTGCGGTTTGCCTTTTTCGTCGGCCATGCGGAGAGGGTGGCCTTCGTTGTCTACCAGCAGGACTTTGACGTGGCGGTAGGTGCCGTCGTTCTTGTTGTTGGTGGGGCGGTAGGTGAGGATGTACTGGTTGCGGATGGAGTCGTTGATCTGGGCGAAGACGTCGGGGAGCGCTCCCTGGAACATGGGGCTGAAGCTGAGGCCTCCGGTCATGGCGGCGAAGGTCTTGAGCTGGTTCTGGGCCTGGAGATAGTTCATCTCGCGGATGCCTGCTCCCATGCTGCCTCCGTTGTTCAGCTCATTGATGAGGGCGCCGGTGCCGATAGTGAAGATGGTGGTGTTCTGGCTGGCTTTGACCCTGGCAAGGATCTTGTCGAGGGTGAGTTTGGAGAAGGTGTCGCGACCGCTGCCGATAAGGATGATGTACTTGCGCCCTTCGATGCGGGAGACGCGGTCGAGGGTTTCGTAGAGGGCGTCGAAGAGGTTGGTGTCGGAGAAGCCGGGGATGATGAGGGACTGGAGAGACTGGGCGACCGTGTCCTTATTGTTGGTGAAGTCGCAGAGGATGTGGGTGCGGAGGTCGTAGGTCATGACGGCGATGTAGTCGTCGGGACGCAGAGTCCGGAAGAAGTAGTAGGCGGAGTTCTGCATGTCGTTGATGAGGTAGTAGCTGTTGGAGGCAAACTCAAGCAGCATGACGGCAGTGATGGGGGTCTGGGCGAGGCGGACGCTGGTGATGGTCTGGGGGACGCCGTCTTCGAGGACGAGGAAGTTTTCGGGCTTGAGGCCGGGGACGAACTGGTGGGTCTTGTCGAGGATGACGCTGGCGTCGATGTTGACGATGGGGACATCGACACGGAGGGAGTAGGTGTCGCCGTTGGGGTTCTTGACTTTAGGCTCTGCCGGGGCGGCTGGTGCAGGCGGGGGCTCGTCGGCAGCGTCCTTCTTTTTCTTCAGGACGATGGTGGGGTTGTCGATGGCAGGACCGGCGTCGTCGGGGGTGGGCTGCGGCGTGGGTTTCTGCTGCTGAGGTGGGGGCGGGGTGGTTTGGGCCTGGGCGAGCGGGAGCGGGAGAGCGGTGCAGAGAGCTAAAAGCAGGATGCGGGCCGGATGCTGAGGGCGAATGGTCATCATCTGAAACTTTACTCCGAGTGTTGGACGGGTTTCGAGGGCGACGGTGAGAATGGTAGTGGGTCAGCTCGAAAATTACCTCAGGGGCTAAAGCCCATTCCCCCGGAAAAATCATACGGCACGGCTGAAGCCGTGCCGTATCAAAACGAAACTGACCCACTATCGTGAGAATTGATGGGTTGTGCTGCCCAAATGCTGGTTCTAGTAGTCTGTAAGACGTGATCTCCGGGACAAAGGTTCGGTGGATGGGGTTGGGCGTTGTCCTGGCCGGTGCGCTGGCGGGTGGGGTGTGGGCGCAGACTTCGGTGAATGGGACGGTTGCGAGCGCGATGCCGCCGTGGACGCCGATTTCGATGCCTGCGACTGCTCCTGCGGTGACGAAGTTCTTTCCCCTGTCGGAGGTGAGGCGGGGGATGAAGGGCGTGGCTTATACGGTCTTCGAGGGGGTGAACCCGGAGCCGATGCAGGTGGAGATTCTGGGATTGCTGAAGGACGCGCTCGGCCCGGGGCAGGACATGATTCTGGCTCGGCTGCATGGGGATAAGCCGGAGTATACGGGGGTGGTGGCGGGGATGAGCGGGAGCCCGGTTTACATCGACGGGCGGCTGGTGGGAGCTCTGAGCTACCGGATTGGGCAGTTTACGAAGGAGCCGATCTGCGGGATTACCCCGATCGAGTCGATGCTGCAGGTGCGGGATGGAGGCGAGCCTTCCGCGGCGGGGATGCGGCGGGCTGCGGTGCAAAAAACAGATACGGGTATCCTTCGCTCCGCTCAGGATGACGACAGTTCTTCGCGGCGAGCTTCGGAGATACAGCCGATGGAGACTCCGCTGGTGTTTGGGGGGTTCAGCCAAGAGGCAGTGGAGCGGTTTGGGGATAGATTCCGGGCGATGGGTCTGACGCCGGTGGCGGGGCTGGGTGGGGCGAATCCTACGGCGGTGCAGCCGGAGCCGCTGGTGCCGGGAAGCGCTGTGAGTGCGGTCCTGGTGCGTGGGGACCTCTCGATGGCAGGGACGTGCACGGTGACTTATGTCGACCCGAAGAGGCTGCTGGCGTGCGGGCATCCGATTACGCAGTATGGGCCGGTGGAGATGCCGATGACGAAGGCGGAGGTGCTGGCTTCGCTGGCGTCGCCGCTGAACTCGTTCAAGATTATTAATACGACGGAGACGGTGGGCGCGTTTACAGAAGACCGGGCTTCGGCGATTATGGGGCGGTTTGGGGCAACGGCGCGGATGATTCCAGTGTCGGTCGAGGTGGTGCCGCCTGCGGGTGAGGCGAAGACACTGCACTTCGAGGTGCTGGATAACCGGCAACTGACACCTTCGGCGATGCTGGTTTCGGTGTACCAGAGCCTGCAGACGAATAATGTTTCGGCTGAGGAGATGAGCTACCGGGTATCGGGCGAGATCGGCGTGAAGGGGCAGGCTGCGGTGCGGATGCAGGGGATCATGGCGCAGAATGAGTTCGCTCCAGGGACGATCAATGCGGCACTGCTGGTGAATGACCGGTTCAGCAAGGTGTATGAAAATGCGCTGGAGCAGCCGGTGGTGACTGGTGTGCAACTGAAGGTGGAGGCGATCCCTTCGCGGATGACTGCGATGCTGGAGTCGGCGAGACTGACGAAGATGGAGGCGCGCGCGGGTGACGAGGTTGAGGTCGAGGTGATGCTGCGGCCTTACCAGGCTGATGCGCGGATGGTGCGGGTGAAGGTGAAGCTGCCGGCAGAGCTGAGTCCCGGATTGATGCGGGTGCTGGTGAGCGATGGGGCAACGGTGGATCGGCTGACGACGCGTATGCAGGCATCGCAGCAGGTGGGGTTGGCCGATACGGTGGCCGCGATGAACCGGATGCATGCGAACGACCGGGTGTATGTGACTCTGCTGGATCGTGCAACGCAGGCAGTGGTGGAGGGTGAGGCCCTGCCGGAGGTTCCGCTTTCGATGGCGAATGTTCTGGGGCCGCTGAAGGAGGCGCAGAAGATGCAGTTGACCGCCGAGAGCGTTCTGGAGGCTGGATCGGTCGATGCCGGCTATGCGGTGAGCGGGTCGCAGGTGCTTAGTCTTGTGGTGAAGTAGCGTGGGTTGCGCGATGGGTGACAATTGATTGAATTTTGTTGCAAGGGAACCAAAAGGTTTAGTTCCCTGAGGGTGTGATTTTCTCCCTGACAGGGTGTTGTAGCATCAAGAGGAGGCGCGGCGAGATGTCAGCGCACAAGGGAAAGATGTCGAATGAGTGAAATTCATGGTTTGGCAGTGCATGCGGCCGGTGCACAGCTGGTGGCTTATAAGTACGACCCGGGAACGCTGGGCGCGAATGAGATTGAGATCAAGATCTCGCATTGCGGGGTGTGTCACAGCGATGTGCACCTGATCGACAACGACTGGGGGATCAGCAAGTATCCGTTTATTCCGGGACACGAGATTGTGGGGACGGTGGTGGGTGTGGGTTCGGGCGTGAAGGACCGCGCGATGGGAGAGCGTGTGGGTGTGGGTTGGCAGGCGGATAGCTGCGGGATCTGCGAGTGGTGCAGGCAGGGGGAGGAGCATCTTTGCGCGAAGGCTCAGCCTACTTGCTTGGGGCGGAATGGCGGGTTCGCGGATAAGGTGCGGGTGAACTCAAGGTTTGCGGTTCCGGTGCCGACGGCGCTGGAGAGCGAGAATGCGGCTCCGCTGCTGTGCGCGGGGATTACGGTTTATGCGCCGTTACGGAACCATGGAGTGAGGCCTTCGTCGCGAGTGGGAGTGATCGGAATTGGCGGCCTGGGGCACCTGGGGATTCAGTTTGCGAAGACGTTCGGCGCGGAGGTGACTGCGTTTTCGACCTCGAAGGATAAAGAGACCGAGGCGAAGGAGCTGGGCGCACATCATTTTGTGAATACCCGGGATACCGGGGCGCTGAAGAAGGTGGCGGGGTCGTTCGATCTGCTGCTGTCGACGGTGAGCGCTGACCAGGACTGGCAGGCTTATGTGGGTGCTTTGCGGCCTAAAGGGATGTTGTGTATCGTGGGGGCTTCGCCTTCACCGATGCAGATTGCTGGGGCTTCGCTGCTTAGTGCGGAGAAGGCGGTTTCGGGGAGCAATACCGGGAGTCCGCGGGACTTGTTCGAGATGCTGGATGTGGCGGCTCGTCACGGGGTGAAGGCGGTGACGGAGAGGTTTGCCATGGCCAAGGCGAATGAGGCAGTGGCGAAGGTGAAGAAGAACCAGGTTCGGTATCGGGCTGTGCTGGCGAATTAGGCCCGACCGCCGATCGAAACGGATAAGAACTGAAAACGGATTGGGTGAGGGCTTTAGCTCTCGCCCTTTTTTGTTGTGGCGAAGCGGGTGATGGCGTGGGTGCTTTAGACTCGAAAACAAGATGATGCGACGAGCGTTGGTGATGGGTTTGGTGGCGGCTGGGTTGTTGTCGGGTTTTTTGAATGCACAGGGCACTAAGCTTTGGACGGTCGGGCGCTACGACGAGATGGAGAAGGGCTCGACCGAGGGTGTGGCGATTCGCAGCGACGGGCGGCTGGAGGCGGGACCGACTACTTCCCTGCTCTACTCGACAGGCAAGAGCTATGTGTGGTCGATGGCGAGCGACGCTGTCGGGAATGGGTTCCTTGGACTGGGTGGGACGGCGGCGGGTTCGGCGTTGGTGATGAAGGTGACGCCGGAGGGAAAGGCTACTCAGGTCTTCGAGGGGAAGGAACTGGCGGTTCAGGCAGTTCGAGTGGCGGCTGACGGAAGTTTGCTGGTGGCGACTTCACCGGATGGGAAGGTTTATCGTGTGCCTGCTGCAGGCGGGGCAGGAACGGTCTTGTTTGATCCGAGTGCGACGGAGGAGAAGCCGAAGTATCTTTGGGATCTGGCGGTGGGTAAGGGTGGCGAGGTTTATGTTGCGGCGGGTGCGCCAGCAATTGTTTACCGGCTGCCTGCGGGTGGAGGTAAGGCAGAGGTTCTGTTCAAGACAGCGGATCAGCATATTCGTTGCCTGCTGATGGGACCGGATGGGACGCTCTGGACTGGGTCGGATGGGTCGGGGGTTATTTACAAGATTGCGCCGGGGATGGCGGGAGCGAAGCCGTTTGCGGTGTATGCAGCGGGGCGGCGTGAGATTACCGCGCTGGCAATGGATGCTGCGGGGAATGTGTACGCGGCGGGAGTGGGGACGAAGGGTCATACGACACTGCCTCCGTTGCCGGTGACGGGGAATGTGGGGATTTCGATTACGTTTGCGGCGCCGGGATCTTCGACAGCGGCGGGATCGAATTCGCTGGTTCCGGATGGGTCGGAGGTTTACCGGATCGCGACGGATGGGTCTGCGGTGAAACTGGCGACGCTGAAGGATGATGTGGTGTATGGACTGGTGGTCCGGAACGGGAGTCTGCTCGCGGCTACGGGAAACCGTGGTCGGGTATATCGCCTGAACACGAAAGAATCGGGAGAGTTTGCCGATGTGGCGCATCTTGAGGCGGCGCAGGGGATGGCGTTCGCTCCGGTGAAGGACGGAGTGCTGGTGGCGACGAGCAACAGCGGAAAGGTCTTTCGGCTGGGCGATGCTGTGGCGGCGAATGCTACCTATACGAGCGATGTGTTCGATGCCCAGGGGTTCGCGCAGTGGGGGCGAGCCGAGCTACGGTCGGGGGCTGCGGCTGGGTTTGATCTATTTGTGCGGAGCGGCAATGTGGAGAGTCCGCTGATGGGCTGGAGCGATTGGGCCAAGGTAGGGCCCGATGGTGCGTATACGGTGCCTCCCGGAAGGTATGTGCAGTGGAAGGCGGTGCTGCGTGCCGGTGGAACGGTCGATTCGGTCGGGCTGAATTACCTGCAGAAGAACGTCGCACCGGTAGTGGACGAGATTGTGGTGCAGCCGGGCGCACGGGTGACGGCAAATGCGGCGATGCCCGCCGGCGCTACGGTGCAGGTGAGCTTTCCTGCGGCAGCGGGAGCTACGCCTGCGGTGACGTTCACGCCCGATGCGGGCTCGCAGCCGCTGACGGCGCAGAAGGACAAGACGGCTGTGACGGCACGGTGGATGACGCATGACGATAACGGCGATGATCTGATGTTTGCGCTTTGGTATCGCGGGGTGGGCGAGGCGAACTGGCGTTTGTTGAAGGACAAGATTTCGGAGAAGAATTACAGCTTTGATTCGGCTCTGCTGCCGGATGGAAGTTATGAGTTGAAGGTGGTAGCGAGCGATGCTCCTGTGCATACCGATGCAGAGGCGCTGACGGGCGAGAAGGTAAGTGAGCTGTTTGTGGTGGACACAACTCCTCCGGTGCCTGGAGTGCTACAGGCTGCGATGGTTGCGGGGAGTCCACAGAAGATTCATGCGACGCTTGAGGCGCGGGATGCGACTTCGCCGATTGCTCATGCAGAGTACTCGGTCGATGCGGGGCCATGGCAGTATCTGGAACCGGTGGGAAAGGTTTCGGATTCTCTGACGGAACGGTATGACTTTACCGTGGTGGTTCCGGCGGCGACTGCCCCGATTGCGGATGCGAAGGAGCATGTGCTGGCGGTGCGGGTCTATGACCGGTATGAGAATATGGCCGCGGCTAAGGCGGTGGTGCGCTGATGCCGAATTGGCTGACGGCGCGGTTTCCGAAGTACAACCAGGATTTGGCGCTGCTGGTCATCGACCTGATCGGAACGTTTGTTTTTGCGGTGGAGGGCGCTCTGGCCGGGATGTATGCGGGGCTGGATGTGATTGGGTTGCTGGTGCTGTCGTTTGTGACGGCGCTGGGTGGAGGAACGATTCGCGATGTGTTGATAGGAGCGATTCCTCCTAACAGCATTCGCGACTGGAGGTATGCGGCAACTGCGTTTGCCGGTGGTGGCGCTGTGTTCTTTTTTCATCCGGCGATTGAGAAGGTGCCGGGTCATCTGATGATTCCGCTGGATGCCGCGGGATTGGCGCTGTTTGCCGTGGCTGGCGCGGGGAAGGCGCTGGAGTATGGGATTACTCCGCTTCTGGCGATCATGATGGGCGCGGTGACCGGTGCCGGTGGCGGGACGGTGCGGGATGTGTTGCTGGCGCAGATACCGGGGGTGTTGCACTCGGATGTGTATGCGGCGGCTGCGCTGGCTGGGGCGTTGGTCATGGTGGTCGGGATGAAGCTGAAGCTGCCGCGGGGGACGGCGATGTGTCTGGGAGCGGCTGCGTGTTTTGCTTTGCGCATGGTGGCGGCGTGGCAGCATTGGAATCTGCCGAGGGTGATGGGGCATTGAGATGGTGTCCTGCCGGACGGGCCCACTGCGCGTGGGGCGGCCACTTCGTGGCGCGTATACCTTGCGTGGGTAAAGAGACTGGAGGGGCTCTCGCGTTGCTCGACTCGGCGGATAGTAAGCTGGGATTCGATGCGATTTGAACTTTTTGTGGCGGCGCGGTATCTGCGGGCGAAGCGGCGGCAGGCTGTGGTGGGCGTGATTACCGCGATCTCGGTGATCGGCGTGGCCGCGGGTGTGGCTTCGCTGATTATTGCGCTGGCGATTACGAATGGGATGCGGCGGGATTTGCAGGAGCGGCTGGTGGGATCGACTTCGCATGTGGACCTGATGCGGATTGCTGGCGATGGGATCAAGGATTGGCGGCCACTGCTGGCACGGCTAAGGAAGGTGCCGCATGTGGTGGCGGCTGCTCCGGGGCTGTATGAGCAGGTGCTGGTGTCGCGGGCGCAGCGGTCGGCTGGGGCGTTGGTGAAGGGGATTATTCCGGCGGATGAGAAGACAGTTGGGGATCTGTTGCAGCATCTGGTGGCGGGCTCGGCGGAGGCTTTGGAGCCAGAGAGCAGCGAGTCAGTTAGTCAGCTAGTCAGCGGGGGTGCGGCGCAGGCGATTCCGCCGATTGTGGTCGGGCAGGATATGGCGGAGACGCTGGGGGTGAAGGTTGGGGATGGGGTGCAGGTGATCAGTCCGCAGGGAGAACTGACGCCCCTGGGAATGATGCCTCGGTATCAGAAGTTTATGGTGGTGGGGATTTTCAAGTCGGGGTTTTATCAGTATGACTCGAGCTATGCGTTTATTCGGTTGAAGGATGCGCAGCGGCTTTTCAGCGAGCCGGACTGGATCTCGATTATCAGCTTCAAGGTGGATGATCTTTATCACGCGGATAAAGTGGGGCGCGCGATTGAGGCAGCGGCGGGGCAGGGTTTTCAGACGACGAACTGGATGGAGCAGAATCGCGAACTGTTTCGCGCGTTGAAGCTGGAGCAGATTGTGACGTTCATTGTGCTGGCGCTGATTGTTTGTGTGGCTGCGCTGAATATTCTGATTGCGCTGACGATGATGGTGATGGAGAAGACTCGGGATATCGCGGTGCTGATGAGTTTTGGAGTGACGGATGGGCAGGTGCGGAGAATTTTTCTGATGCAGGGACTGTTGATCTCGGTGATTGGGACGGTGCTGGGGTTGCTCCTTGGGTATGGACTGAGCTGGATTGGTGGGCACTATCGTTTTCCGCTGGATGCTTCGGTCTATTCGATTGATTATCTGCCGTTCGCGCCGCGGGCTTGGGATGGGGTGATTGTGGCGGTGGTTTCGTTAGGGGTTAGTTTGGTTGCTACGATTTATCCGAGTGGGAGTGCAGCGAAGGTTTTGCCTGCGGAGGCTTTGCGGTATGAGTGAACCGAGGTTGAAGTATGGGCAGCTGGTGCCGGAAGGATTTGCGAAGCTGCGGGAGCTGGAACATTACCTGAATACGGGTTCGGGTCTGGATGCTTCGCTACGGGAGTTGGTCAGGCTGCGGGTTTCGTTGATGAATGGGTGTGAGTATTGCGTCGGGCTGCATACGATGGAGTTGAAGAAGGTGAATGAGACCGAGGAGCGGATTGCTTCGGTGGCGGAGTGGAGGAGCTCGGAGCTTTATACGAAGCGGGAGCGGGCGGCACTGGCCTGGGCTGAGGCGGTGACGAATATTCAGGATGGGCATGCGGGGGATGCGGTGTATCAGGAGGTAAGGGCGGAGTTCAGCGATGTGGAAACGGTGAATTTGACGCTGGTGATTTCAACGATCAATGCGTGGAACCGGATTTCGATTGCGCTGGGTAGGCACTCGGAGCATGAGGTGCTGGGTTGAACGAATCTAACGAATCTATGGAGTCTAAGGAGAGTTACGACTCGCTGGAGCCGCTGCCGGGGTTGCGGGAGCGGATAGTGGTGATGCGGGCGGTGGGGTTGACGAAGATTTACCCAGCGGTAGAGGAAAAGGGTGGCGCGGGGCGTGGGGCTCTGGAGCTTTTTCGCGGGCTGGATTTGAAGGTGCATGCCGGAGAGATAGTTGCGATTGTGGGAGAGAGCGGTGCGGGGAAAAGTACGCTGCTGCATCTGCTGGCTGCGCTGGATACGCCTACCGCCGGGGACGTTTGGTGCGGGGAGAGCCGCTTGAGCTCCTTTACGGCGAGGCAGGCGGCAGAGTTTCGAAATCAGGATGTGGGGTATGTCTGGCAGTTCCACTACTTGTTGCCGGAGTTTTCGGCGCTGGAGAATGTGGCGATGCCTCTGCTGGCGCGGGGGGTTGGGCGGGCGGCGGCAATGGAGAGGGCCGCTTTCTGGCTCGGGGAGGTGGGGTTGGCGGACCGGACGGCGAACCGCTCGGGGGAGTTGAGTGGCGGGGAGCAGCAGAGGGTGAGCCTGGCGCGGGCGCTGGTGACGGAGCCGAAGATTCTGCTGGCGGATGAGCCTACGGGGGATCTGGATGACCGGACTGCGGATGCGGTGTTCGGGTTGATTCAGCGGCTGCATGAGGCGCATGGGCTGACGAGCGTTCTGGTGACGCATAATCTGGAATTCGCGCGGAGATGCGACAGGGTGCTGCGGTTGCGGAAGGGACTGCTGGCGGAAGAGCCGCCGACCGCGGATGGTCACGGATAAACGGATTTAAAGGCTTTGTTTTGTTGGGATCGGCTTTATGGGGCAACGATTGGCTTGTGTTTGAGTTTTATCGGTTTTTATCCGCTCTTATCCGCGGTCGAGCAGGGCTGCACCTAGTTTGGTGCGAGTTTTGCACAAGGAGCATCTAAAAGAGTGCTAAGTTAGGCGTAACTTTTGAGGGATTTTCGAATATCGGGGTTTGACGGATACACTGTAGGAGTGGAATGGGTGCTTTGTAGCTTGAAGTGGCCTGGTTAGTCCCCGAAGTGGAGCGGCACGGGGACGGTTGTTGGGACCAATGGCGCTGTCCGGCCTTCGGGCTGGATGGTGGCCGGCTTGAAGGGGATAACATGTTCGAACGCTATACGGAGAAGGCGCGGCGGGTAATCTTTTTTGCTCGCTATGAGGCTAGTCAGTTTGGGTCGCCTTACATCGAGACCGAGCACCTGCTGCTCGGGCTGTTGCGTGAGGACAAGGCGTTGACGAACCGCTTTTTGCGGTCGCATGCGTCGGTGGAGTCGATACGCAAGCAGATTGAGGGGCATACGACGATTCGGGAGAAGGTGTCGACTTCGGTCGACCTGCCGCTTTCGAATGAGTGCAAGCGGGTTTTGGCGTATGCGGCCGAGGAGGCGGAGCGGCTCTCGCATAAGCATATCGGGACTGAACATCTGCTGCTGGGATTGCTGCGCGAAGAGAAGTGCTTTGCCGCGGAGATTCTGCAGGAGCGTGGGTTGCGGCTGCCGGCGATTCGCGAGGAGCTGCAGCGGACTACGCAGGAGAAGGCTCCTTCGTCCCAGTCGAGCAAGGCGCAGCGTGGTGAGCAGAGCATGCTGGCGGAGTTCTCGCGCGACCTGACGCAGTCGGCTATGGATCAGCAGCTGGATCCGCTGGTTGGGCGTGATTCTGAGGTCGATCGTGTGATCCAGATTCTGTGCCGGCGGACGAAGAATAATCCGGTGCTGATTGGCGAGCCGGGTGTGGGTAAGACGGCGATTGTTGAAGGGCTGGCGCAGAAGATTGCCGATGGCGAGGTGCCGAGTTTTCTGGCTGACAAGCGGGTGCTGGCGCTGGACCTTTCGTTGATCGTTGCGGGCACGAAGTATCGTGGCCAGTTTGAAGAGCGGCTGAAGACGATCATGAAAGAGCTGATGGAGAATCAGAACTCTATCGTGTTCATCGATGAGCTGCACACGCTGGTTGGCGCTGGATCGGCGGAAGGGTCGCTGGACGCGGCGAATATTCTGAAGCCTGCTTTGAGCCGGGGCGAGATTCAGTGCATCGGCGCTACGACTCCCGCGGAGTATCGGAAGTCGATTGAGAAGGACAGGTCGCTTGAGCGCAGATTCCAGGCGGTGAAGGTGCCTCCGCCGAGCGAAGAAGATGCGATCAAGATCATTATGGGGATCAAGGAGAAGTATGAGAAGTTTCATGCTGTCTCTTACACCGATGATGCGATTACTTTTTCGGTGTCGCACTCGAGCCGGTATATTCCTGATCGTTTCCTGCCGGATAAAGCTATCGATCTGATTGACGAAGCCGGTGCTCGGGTAAAGTTGCGGCAGACTTCGATGCCTGAGGAGCTGACGGAGGTGCAGAAGCGGATCAAGTTCATCGTGCACCGTATGGAGAACGCGATTGCGAACCATGAGTTCGAGAAGGCTCGGTTCTACTCGGATGAGGAGCGCAAGGAGCGGGAGAATCTGCGGGCTCTGCGGGATAAGTATCACCTGGACGATTCTTCGGCGGGGATTGTGACGCGCGGGGATATCGAGGATGTAGTGAGCCGCTGGACGGGTGTGCCGATTACCTCGTTGAAGGAAGAAGAGACACAGCGGCTGTTGCGTGTCGAGGAAGAGCTGCACAAGCGCGTGATCTCGCAGGACAAGGCGATTGGCGCGCTGGCGCGTGCGATTCGCCGGTCTCGTGCGGGGCTTAAGAATCCGGCGCGGCCGATTGGCAGCTTCCTGTTCCTTGGGCCTACCGGTGTTGGTAAGACTGAGATGGCGCGCACGTTGGCGCAGTTCCTGTTCGGGTCGGAGAAGGCGCTTATCCGTTTCGATATGTCGGAGTTCATGGAGAAACATTCTGTGAGCAAGTTGATTGGTTCGCCTCCGGGATATGTCGGGTATGAAGAGGGCGGCCAGCTTACGGAGCGCGTGAAGCGGAATCCTTACTGCGTGGTGCTGCTGGATGAGATCGAGAAGGCGCATCCGGATGTCTTCAATCTGCTGCTGCAGGTGTTTGAAGACGGACAGTTGACGGATGGACTCGGCAACACGGTCGACTACAAGAACACGATCATCATCATGACTTCGAACATTGGAGCGAAGCACCTGCAGAAGCGGCAGGGACTGGGCTTCCAGAGCGAGAAGGAAGACATGGTGATGGACAAGATGGAGGAGTTGGTTCGCGGCGAGGTGAAGCGGACGTTCAATCCGGAGTTCCTGAACCGGCTGGACGAGATCATCATCTTCACTTCCCTGTCGGATTCGGATCTGATGCAGATTCTCGAGCTGCTGGTGCAGCAGTTGAATGTGAACCTTGTGCATAAGGCGATCACGATCTCTGTGACCGACGATGCGAAGAAGTGGATCATTGAGAAGACTGCATCGGACCGGACGTATGGTGCGCGGCCTTTGCGGCGTGCGCTGCAACGGTTCGTGGAGGATCCTCTGTCGGAGGCTCTGATCGGCGGCGGGATTGCCGAACGGCCAGCGTTCCTTGAGGTCTACATGGAGAATAACCAGCTGTTCTACCGTCCGGTTTCGGCCGACGGCGAAGAGAAGATGGCTGGAATGGCTCTGACTACGGTTTAACGATCACGTTGGACGAAGACTTTGCGCCCCGGCTTCGATGGCCGGGGCGTATTGTTTTGGTGGAGGGTTTTGACGTATGGATCGACGCGAGTTTGCTGGGTTGTTGCCGGGGTTGCTGGCTGCGGCGGCGGTGTTGCCGGAGAGTGCTGTGGCGCAGAGTACTGCGCTGGCTACGATTGAGTCCGGGGTTTACAAGCCTTCGGCGTGGAAGGCGGGATCGCAGGAGGGGCATTCTTCGGCACGGTATCTGGCGGGGATGCTGAAGGCGGGAAATATCCGGCTGGAGATGCATGAGTCGACGATTCAGCCGGGCGCGCAGCATGAGCCGGTGGGGACGCATCTGCATAGCGAGATCTGGCTGGTGCGGGAGGGGACTGCGGAGCTGACGACAAATGATGTGGCGCGGACGATGGTTGCCGGGGATGTGGGGATCTGTTGCGCGGGGGACAAACACTTCATCTCGAATACGAGCGATAAGCCGGTGACTTATTTTGTGGTGACGGTCGGGCCTCCGGAGTAGGGAGAAAGCTCCCACACATTTTGAGCGATTTTTCGCAGGACTGAAGCCCTGCGCTTAATCCCAAAAACAAATGACAGAAGCTGAGGTTGGAGTGCTGGTCTCAGTCAGAAGCGATAACGGCCGTCAGAGGTGCTGAATCCTGGCGTTTGCGGTTGAGGAAGTAGGCGAGCAGGATGGCGGCGCCCATGGCACCAACGACGGCCTCGGTGCCTGCGAGGCCGCGTGCTCCCCAGAGTTTGCCGCCACGGCCGTCGACGGCGGTCATGTAGGCGACAGGGACGTTGCCGAGGGAGTTGATGATGGAGTAGCGTCCGCTGCCGCTCTTGCCGGAGTGACCGAGGAACTCGAGCACAACTGCTGTGAACATGGCGTAGCAGGTGCCAATGGTGAAGAGGTAAAGAGTGGCTCCTGTAAGGTAAGTAGCCGGGGTGAGAGGGCCGAGCCAGAGGACGAGTAGTGTCGCTGCGTTGACGACGCATACCCATAGATATGAAACAGAGGCGCTGACCCGGGTGGGGATCAGTGTGGCGGCCAAAGAGCCTGATGCGGTGAGGAGGGCACCGGCCAGTCCGTTCATCCAGGCCATGTTCTCGCCGCTGACGTGGTAGTCCTGCGCGATGCCGGGAAGAAGGCCGATGGCTGCTCCTGAACCCATGGGAAAGAGCATGAGGAGAGTGTAGGGGAGCGCTCGCCAGCGGAAGAAGGTGAGTTTGAACTCGTGCCAGATAGTGGAGAAGGTTCGTTTGATTCCCTTCTCTTTTATTGTTGTCTGCCTTGGCACGGCGAGGGCCGCGAAGCCGGGAAGAGCGATGAGGGCTGCGGAGATCCAGCCGAGGGTGACCATGCCCATGCGCTCGGCGAGCATGGCGAGGGCGAAGATGGCCAGGGCTCCGAAGGCGAGCGAGCCCGCCTGGTAGGCGCTGCTGGCTCTGCGGCGCGACTCTTCGCGGTGAAGGGTGCCCATGATGCCGCCGCAGCTGGCGACGACGAGTTGGCCGAAGCAGGCGCTGAGAAACATGAGAGCGACGGCTATTGGGGTGTCGAGACGCTGACCGTGGAAGGCTGCTGCCATGGTGAGTCCGGCGGCGACGGCTCCGGTGATGAGCCAGGTGCGGCGGGGCATCCAGAAGTCAGTGATGGGACTCCAGAGGAAGTAGATGGTCTGGGGCAGGACGAGGAGCGAGATGATCTCGGAGCTGCGGCCGATGGGCACACCCTGCTTGCGGAGCAGGTAGGAGAGAACGCCGCTGATGATGCCGTTGGAGAGGACGGCCATCGGAGCAATGAGAAGACCGAAGAGCCAGGGACGATCTTTTGTGATGGGAGGATTCAGGCCCGCGGCTCGCTCCAGGTCGGTTAGCGCCATGGGTTTGACGGTAGCATGGAGGAACGGATTTCGACTTCTAAATTAAACGAAGAAAGCCCCGCGCGAGGCGGGGTTTGTTGAAGAAGCCGGGCTAGACGAGGGACTGGGCGGATTTGACAGCGCTTTGAACGGCGTCACTGGCCTTGTCGACTACGGTGTCAACGTGTCCTTTTGTGCGCTTGACGGCCTTTTCGGCCTCTTTGCTGAGGCGCTCGGCCTGCTCCTTGAGATAGTTGGCTGCGTCTTCGAGATAGTCTCCCGCGTCCTCGACTCCCTTGCGAAGCTGCTTGCGCGTTCTGGCGCCGGTTTGGGGGGCGTAGAGAAGAGCGATGGCGGCGCCTGCGGTGACGCCGATCCCGAATGCAAACCAGTAGTTTTTTGCGCTCATGTTTGGACTTTACCTCGTGCGTGCTTTTTGATTATCTGCTGGTTTGGATTCTAGCTGATGGCGATTGGTTGGTTTTATTTTCCAGACCGCAGGAAGAACCGATGGAGGTAATGCCGCGGACTGTTCGTTGTCGAGGAATCTGCCGGGGAAGGGCTCAGACGACGCTAAGCTCGGAGGAAGAGGAAGATCAGCGTGAAAGATTTGGTTGTTCTGGTGGTTTTTATCGCAATACTTGTGGGGCCTGCGTTTGCGGCTCTGAATGTCTTCGCGGAGAAGAACCGGTTTTAGGCAGGATCAGCGGTTTTTAAGTACCAAGTTATGTATCAAGACCGGCCAGCTCCCTTGCCCGGAGAAAGATTTTCGTGAACATGGGACGGTTGAGGCGGCCGGTGTTGGTATTGCGCAGCGATGGGTGATACGTGGCGAGGAGATGGAGTCCGTTGGGTAGTTGGTAGTGGGCTCCGTGAGAGAAACGGTAGTCGGACTTGCGAGCGATGACGCCAGTTTGAAGCAGGTAGGCGAGGTAGCCGTCGAAGGCAATCTTTCCCAGGCTGACAACGACACGGATGCGCGGGAGAGAGCCAATTTCGGCTGCGAGGTGGGACGCGCAGTTGCGAAGCTCCTCAGGAGTGGGCTTGTCTCCAGGCGGGGCGCAGCGAACGACAGAGGCGATCCAGGCGTGGCGGAGCTTGAGACCGTCGTCCCGGGCGATGGCTTGAGGTTTGGTGGCAAGGCCGAGCTCGTGCAGTACGGGGTACATGAAGTCGCCGGAGCCATCGCCAGTGAAGGGACGGCCGGTGCGGTTGGCCCCATGAGCGCCGGGGGCGAGGCCGAGGATGAGGACACGGGCGCGGGGATCGCCGAATCCGGGAACGGGGCGTCCCCAGTAGGTCTGGTCCTGGTAGGCGCGGCGTTTGGTTTCGGCGATGCCACGGCAGTAGGTGCGGAGGCGAGGGCAACGCTCGCAGGTGATGATGGTCTGGTGAATCTGATGAAGGATTGGAGACGTAATCTGTGCGCGGGTTGATTTCACTGCATCCCATGATAGTAGGAGTGAGGGCGGAGGGTTCCCGGGGTAGTCTGGAGCTTACGTAGAATGGATTGTCGGCAGAAGGAAGGATAAGGGTCAGTTGGAAGATCCGAGACTTAGCAGGATGTACTGGGCGCTTCTGAAGCAGGGCTTCGGGAGATGGCGCCACAATTTATGGCGTGCGGCTGTGATGCGGTCGGGCCTGCTGACGGTAATGCTGCTGACGCTCCTGCTGGCGGGGCTGGCAATTGGGTGGCACGAGCACAGACTGGGGCAGTTCGCGCAGCTCAAGAAAGAACTCCGTAAGCCGCCGGTTCGGGATGTGTCGGTAAAGCCCGGCGGGCAGGATGTGGTGCGGTTGGAACGCTCGCAGATGGTGGGCGGGCCTGGGCCGGAGTTTCTTTCGGCGACTCTGCTTCCAGGACGAGGAATGAACGTTCTGCAGATTACGGCCTATCTTCCACAGAAGGGCGAGGTGAATCTGCTGGCTTCGCCGAGTTTGGAAGAGGCGGCGAAGCAGTTGACGGGGACTGGCGCGGACGCGACCGGAGCGAAGAGCCTGACGATGGGAGCTGCAATTGAGCTGCCATGGGCGAGCCGTATTTCGGGGATGCCGAACCAGGCCGGAGATAACCTGGTGACGATGTGGCGGGGGACGCGGCTGGAACTGCCGGCAGATGCGAAGGACAGCTATGGGGTGGGCGGTGCGATGGCCGCGGGGGGGCTGCTTCTGAAGCAGGCGTCCGAGTCTGTTACTACCAATGTCATGCCGGATGGAGGAGAGGCAACGGCGGTGTTTCGTCCGGGGAGTTTTGACGAGCATTGGCCTTCGCAGACCGAGGTCACGGCGACGATGATCCTGAGCGGCAAGACGATTGATCTGAAGATCGTCGCGCGCAATACGGGGAACACTGCAGAACCGATCGGGATTGGCTGGCACCCTCGATTTGCGATCTTGAATGGCCACCGCGGCCAGGTAATGCTGCGCCTCCCGCCGGGACAGCGGGTTGAGGTTAAGGATCGGCGAACCGGACAGTTGAGTGGAAAGCTGCTGCCGGTGGAGGGGACGGAATACGACTTCACCGGTCATGATGGGGCACAGCTAGGCGCTTTGAATCTGGATGACAGCTTCGTTCATCTGCGGACGGGGCTGATGGAAGATGGGCCGGTGGCAGAGCTGCGCGATCCGGAAAATGATTATGGCTTGCGCATCATTGCGATGAGCCCGACGATCAAGGCGATGCGAGTCTATGCTCCGCTCGATGGGTCGTTCGTCTCAATTGAGCCGCAGTTCAACTTTGACGACCCGTTCGGGCATGAGTGGGCGCGAGAGGAAGACACCGGAATGGTAGTGTTGCAGCCTGGCCAGGCGACGCAATGGAAGATGCGGATGGAGATTTTTTCACTGAGCTCGAGCACGTCGGGTCGTCTGTAGGGTGTGGCGGCTAAGGCCTTGCTGTTCTTTGTGCGTGCAGAAGCGCTAGGCAGGCAGATCGCCAGAGGCTGCAGGTTTGACCCTGTCCGGCGAAGGCTCGTACAGTAGTAAAGAGGCGTAGACCGCAGCTGTCAGTTTTGTGAGCGGCTCGGCATACAAACGCTTTTGTGGAAGGCATTGACTTGACCCCGACTGAGATGAAAGAGACGAATGAGACTGCGGAGCCACAGTCTGAATTAGCACATACACACGAACACGATCATGAGCATGACCACGATCATGAGCACGCGCACGCTCCTGCGATGAATCCGGAGCTGACTCGCGAGATTGAAGTGGAGGCGCCTGCCGAAGAGGTTTCGAAGAGCTTTCGCACCGTGGTGAAGAAGTATCAGAAGCTGGCACGCATTCCCGGCTTCCGCGCCGGCAAGGTTCCGGAGACGCTGATCCGGTCGAAGTTTGCGAAAGAGGTCCGCCAGGAGGTTCTGGAGGGCCTGGTCTCGGAGAAATTTCGCAGCGCGATCGACGAACAGAAGCTGCATCCAATCTCTGAACCGCAATTGAGAGAGCTGCAACTGTTCGATGGTCAGCCGCTGAAGTTCAAAGCGGCGTTTGAGGTTGCACCCGTGATCGATATCGCGGGCTACGAGACGGTTCGTGCAACGAAGCCTGACACTGCTCTTACGAACGATGAGTATGAGGCGGAGCTGAACCGCGTGCTCGACGGTCATGCGACGGTTGAGCCGGTCGAGGAAGATCGTGAGCTGGTTGAAGGCGACTGGGCGGACATCCGGTTTGTCGGCGAGGTGAAAGATCTGGCACAAACGGTGACCGAAGAAGGCCTGAAGGATGCCTCCGAGGGTGACGCGAACAAAGAGTTCACCGGCCAGGATGTGTTGGTAGAGATAGGCGGGAAGAATACGATTCCCGCTTTCAACGACGCGCTGCGCGGATCGAAGCCGGGTCAGGAGCTGAAGTTCGAGGTCTCGTATCCGGAGGACTTCGGCGAGAAGCGGCTGGCGGGACAGACGGTCGGCTATGACGTCACGGTGAAGGGCATCAAGCGGAAGACGTATCCGGAGCGGGATGCAGAGTTCGCCAAACAGCTGGGCAACTACGAGAGTTGGGAAGAGTTTGAGACGAAGCTGCGCGAGCATGCTGCTAGCCGGAAGAAGGATGCGCTGGAGAGCCAAGCGAAAGACAAGATGGTCGGCGATCTAGTTGAGCGATTCCAGTTCCCTGTTCCTGAGTCGTTTGTGCAGCAGCAGATTGAAGCGCGGCTGGACCGCGGGCTTCGTGCTCTGGCACAGCAGGGTATGTCAGTCGAAGATATGCGCAAGCTGGATTTCGCTCGTCTGCGCGATGCGCAACGCGGCCAGGCGATCAACGAGGTAAAGGCTTCTCTGCTGCTTGACCGCATTGCTGAGGCCGAAGGCGTGACGGTGAGCAACGAAGATCTAGATCGCGAGCTGTTGATGCTTTCGATTCAGTCGCGTGAGCCGCTGGAGGCGCTGCGTGAGAGGTTGTCGCATGACGGTGGCCTGGACAGGATTCGCGAGCAGATGCGGCGCGAGAAGACAGGAAGCGTGCTCTACGAGAAGCTGGCTTCGTAGAGTAAAGTACGGGGCTCGATAACGAAGACAAGAAAGAGAGTGTTATGGGACTAGTACCGATGGTGATCGAGCAGACGAGCCGGGGCGAACGCGCCTACGACATCTATAGCCGTCTGCTGCGGGACAACATCATTTTTCTGGGCACACCGATCGATGACAACATTGCCAATGTGATCATTGCGCAGATGCTGTTTTTGAGCGGTGAGGATCCGGAGAAGGATATTCAGCTCTACATCAACTCGCCGGGTGGTTCGATTACGGCGGGGTTGGCGATCTACGACACGATGCAGTACATCAAGAACGATGTGGTGACGTTCTGCATCGGACAGGCAGCATCGATGGGTGCGTTTTTGCTGATGGCGGGCAAGAAGGGCAAGCGATTTGCCCTGCCGAACTCCCGTATTTTGATTCACCAGCCGTCGATGGGCGGACTGAGCGGTCAGGCGACTGACATCGACATCCACGCGCGAGAGATTTTGCGCATTCGCGAGATTACGAACAAGCTGATGAGCGCCAGTACGGGTCAGACGCTGGAGCGGATTGAGCGGGACGTCGAGCGGGACTTCATCATGACGGCCGCACAATCAAAGGAATACGGCATCATCGACGACATTATCGATCGTCCGCGGACATAACCAGAGCATCGAGAGCGTCACGAAGGCCCGGGCCGACGGTTCGGGTCTTTGTGTATCCGCGTGTATACAGTTTTTGCATATATGCACGTAGATGACCATTCGTACTGACCGTTTCGAGGTACAGCGACAGGTACCTGTACCACGTTTTGCACGATGAATCGGGTGTAAAATTTAAATTGTAGGCGTGTTGGTTGGACCTCAGGAGCTGTCGTACTTATGAAAACGTCGCGGGGCTCAGACGAATCACTTCGTTGTTCTTTCTGCCATAAATCGCAGGATGCCGTTGCCAAGCTAATCTCTTCGCCATCGGATTATCCGCGGGCTTACATCTGCGATGAGTGCGTGGCGGTCTGCAACTCGATCCTCGAAGATGACCGGAGCGAGACGCAGCCTGGAGGTGCGCCTTCGCATCTGCCGAAGCCGCAGGAGGTCAAGACGTTTCTTGACGAGTATGTGATCGGCCAGGACCAGACAAAGAAGAAGCTCGCCGTCGCGGTTTATAACCACTACAAGCGAATCCAGATGAATAAGACTCGCGGCAACGAGGTGGAGCTGGCGAAGTCGAATATTTTGCTGGTGGGCCCAACGGGTTCGGGCAAGACGCTTCTGGCGCAGACGATGGCGAAGATGCTTGATGTGCCGTTTGCGATTGTCGATGCGACTACGCTGACCGAAGCGGGCTATGTCGGCGAGGACGTGGAGAACATCATTCTGAAGCTGCTGCAGGCGGCCGACGGCGATGTGCAGCGTGCGCAGAGCGGGATTATCTACATCGACGAGATCGACAAGATTGGACGCAAGGATGAAAACCCTTCGATTACGCGCGACGTTTCGGGCGAAGGCGTGCAGCAGGCTCTGCTGAAGCTGCTCGAAGGCACGGTCGCCAACGTTCCGCCTCAGGGTGGGCGCAAGCATCCGCACCAGGAGTTTACTGCGGTCGACACGACGAACATTCTCTTCATCTGCGGCGGGGCTTTTGTCGGACTGGAGAAGGTTATCGGGCGGCGCGTAGGCAAGAAGGCGCTGGGCTTCAAGGCGATTGCCGAGGCGGATGCGAAAGAAGGCGATGTGACACCGATTCGGGCGCAACGCGATGCCGAACTGCTTCGCCAGGCAGAGCCCCAGGACCTTTTGAAGTACGGACTGATTCCGGAGTTCGTCGGAAGGCTGCCGGTGCTTGGCATCCTGGATGAGTTGGATGAAGCTGCCCTGATTGAGATCCTCACCAAGCCGCGGAATGCCATCCTGAAGCAGTATGCGAAACTCTTTGAGTTTGAGGGCGTGAAAGTTACGTTCACCGATGAGGCTACGCGAGAGATTGCACGTGAGGCGCTACAACGGAAGGTTGGGGCACGCGGTCTGCGGATGATTCTCGAAGAACTGATGCTGGATCTGATGTACTTCGTCCCTGGCAACAAGAAGGTCAAGGAACTCGCGATTACGGCGGAGATGGTTAAGAAACATAGCCTTACCCTGCCGATGCTACTGGAGAAGGCAGGCTAAGGGGCAATGCGCGAGTTGACGCGCAAACTTTTGCCGGTTGGTTCGCCGCTTTTCGGCATTGCCGCGTGTGCCAGAACGCTACGCCTTCCACGACCCATCTTTCTTACCCAATTGATGGCTGCAATTCCACAGATGATGCAGTTTGCCGGGTGCACAGCTTGGCTCGACGCATTACAATCACCTGAAGCCGCGACCGGTGCATCGTTAGGGCCGGTAAAACGTCTAATTGGAGAGCAATGACAAACCAACCCAAAAAAACGCTGAGCGGCGACGTTCGCAAGCTGCCGATGATGCCCATTCGTGACATGGTCATCTTTCCCCATATGATGACCCCGTTTGTGGTGGGCCGTGAGTCGAGCGTGCGTGCTCTGGAAGAGGCGCTGTCGGCTGACCGCAAGATCTTCCTGGCGACGCAGCACGACGCGTCTGTCGACGAGCCGAATGCGGATGACATCTACGAGACAGGCACGATCGGCAATATCGTCCAGAGCGTCAAGATGCCGGACGGGAATATCAAGGTGCTGGTTGAGGGTGTCGAACGGGCTCGGGCGACTGAGGTAAATGATATCGACGGTTTCTTCGTCGCTACCGTCAGGACTGGCCCCACGCAGCTTGAGATGACTCCGCAAGTGGAGCAGTTGATGCAGCGGGTGCACTCACTGTTCGAGCAGTATGTGAAGCTGCAGCAGTCTTTGAACTACGAGACGATGGCGGCGAGCGTCCGCTCTGATGAGCCAACCAAGCTGGCCGACACGATTGCCGCCAATCTGCAGCTTACGATCGAGGAGAAACAGCAGCTGCTTGAGGTCTTCGATCCGGAGGACCGGTTGTCGAAGGTCGCCGATGTGCTCGATGTGGCCATCGAGAAGCTGAACATGGACCGCACCATTCAGTCGCGAGTGAAGCGGCAGATGGAGAAGGCGCAGAAGGAGTACTACCTCAACGAAAAGATCAAGGCAATCCAGAAAGAGTTGGGGCGCGGCGAGAAGTCTGAGTTCGATGAGCTGAAGAAGAAGATCGAAGCGGCGGGAATGCCGAAGGAAGTGCTCGACAAGTCGCTGCAGGAGCTGAAGAAGCTGGAGGCGATGCCTCCGATGTCGGCCGAGTCGACGGTTTCTCGCAACTATCTGGATTGGCTGCTGGCGGTGCCGTGGAAGAAGCGGTCGAAGGAGATTCGCTCGATCGAGCATGCCGAGCAGATTCTGAACGAAGATCATTATGGGCTGGAGAAGATCAAGGAACGCATTCTTGAGTTTCTTGCAGTCCGGCAACTGGTGAAGAATCCGAAGGGCTCGATTCTGTGTTTTGTTGGGCCGCCGGGAGTTGGCAAGACTTCTCTGGGGATGTCGATTGCCAAGGCTACGGGACGCAAGTTCGTTCGGATGTCGCTGGGCGGTGTGCGCGACGAGGCGGAGATTCGTGGGCACCGCAGAACGTACATCGGCGCGTTGCCGGGACAGGTTATCCAGTCGATGAAGAAGGCCGGGACGAAGAATCCGGTGTTCATGCTGGATGAGATCGACAAGATGGCTTCGGACTTCCGCGGCGATCCTGCCAGCGCGCTGCTCGAGGTGCTGGATCCGGAGCAGAATACTTCGTTTCAGGACCACTACCTTGACGTTGAGTATGACCTTTCGCAGGTGTTGTTTGTGGCGACGGCGAATGTTCTGCACACGATTCCCGGACCTCTGCAGGACAGGATGGAGATTCTGCGGCTGCACGGTTATACGGAGCTCGAGAAGCTGGAGATTGCCAAGCAGTACCTGGTGAAGAAGCAGCGCGAGGCTACCGGATTGACCGAAGAGCAGATCGTGTTCGAGAGTGAGGCGATTCAGCAGATCATTCGGAACTATACGCGCGAGGCCGGCGTGAGAAATCTCGAGCGCGAGATCGGCAATGTCTGCCGGAAGGTTGCGCGGCGTGTGGTGAAGAACGGCGCGGAGCACAAGGAGGTCATCACGGGCGAGAATCTCGGCGAGATTCTTGGCGTGGCGAAGTTCCGCGACTCGCAGGCGCATGAGAAGAGCGAGGTTGGACTTGTGACGGGCCTTGCATGGACGGAGATGGGCGGAACGATTCTGCAGACCGAGGTTCAGGTTCTCGACGGCAAGGGAAAGATGACGGCGACGGGACAGCTGGGCGACGTCATGCAGGAGTCTGCTCAGGCTGCGCTGACTTATATTCGTTCGCGGTCACATCATCTCGGGCTGGCGAAGGATTTTTATAAGAATGTCGACATTCATGTGCATGTTCCTGAGGGCGCTATACCCAAGGACGGGCCTTCGGCAGGCATTACGCTGGCTACCGGGCTTGCGAGCGCGCTGACCAAGATCAAGGTGCGGCGCGATATCGCGATGACCGGGGAGATTACGCTTCGCGGCAAAGTGCTTCCCATTGGCGGGCTGAAAGAGAAGCTATTGGCGGCGCATCGTGCGGGCATCTTCGAGGCGATTGTGCCGGAAGAGAACCGGAAGGACATGGTCGATCTGCCGGAGTTGCTGAAGACGAGTATGAAGCTGTACTTTGTCGAGGAGATGGACCAGGTGCTCAAGCTGGCGCTCGAAGGCAACCTGCCGGAGCTGCGTGAAGAGACCCCGGAGGCGCTGGCTGCTGTCATGCCGGTTACGGGGATTGACCTGCCGCAGCCTGTGGCCCACCAGTAAGCAGTTTTAACGACGACAAAGGCCGAACCCGATGGGTTCGGTCTTTTTGTTGTTCATCTCAAATCTGCTAGACGGCTCGCTTGCCGCCGATAAAGTTCAGGATGATGGAGATAAGAGCGAAGAGCAGGAGGATGTGAATCAGGAAGCCACTGATGTGGAAGATGAAGAATCCGCCCAGCCACAGGAGAACCAGAACGACGGCGAGGATGAGGAACATGTATAACCTTCTTTCTCCCTACAGGTTGTCGCGCCCGGCGCGAGGAGTATCTGGTTATAGGAACCGCCACGCTCCAGATTCGTTGCTTAGTCCGGGGATAGAAGGCCAAATTTTCTTGAGCTAATGTGTATCTTAGGGCTTAAGTTCGACGACAACTTTTCCCGTGGCGCCAGATTCAACATGGACGTGCGCAGCACCGATCTCCTCGATAGAAAAACGCTGGTCATTGAGAAGTGGCTTGAGCTTCCCTGCCTCGGCAAGTGCTGTAGCCTGGAGGAGGACCTGGCCGTGGTGTGCGCGGCCTTCGCCGGTGAGGAGAGGAAGCAGAGCGAACACGCCGGAGTAGGTGGCTCCGCGGAATGAGAGTGGGGCAAGGGAGTGGGTTCCCCAGCCGAGGCAACTGACGACGAGGCCGGTGTAGTGTTTGATGGCGGCGAAGGAGGCGTCGAGGATGGCTCCGCCTACGGTGTCGTAGATGATGTCAAATCCCCTGCCCCCGGTGTTTGCCGCGATGTAGTCCTCGACAATCGTTGAGCGATAGTCGATGGGAGTGGCACCAAAATTTTCGACGATGCTCTTCTTTTCGGGCGAGACGGTGGCGAAGACCTTCGCTCCTTTGGCTCGGGCGATCTGAATGGCGATGTGGCCGACACCGCCGGCTCCTGCGTGGACGAGCACGGTTTGACCGGTGTGGACTGCGGCGCGATCAACGAGGCCCTCCCAGGCGGTGATGGTGACCAAGGGCGGCGCTGCGGCTTCGCGCATGGAGAGGTTTTTAGGCTTGTGTGCGAGGAGGTCAGCGTCAGCGGCGATGAACTCGGCGAGCGTACCCTGCAGACCGCCGACGCCTCCGACCATGCCGTAGACCTCGTCGCCGGGTTTGAAGACGGTGACGTTGGGAGCGACTTCTTCGACGATGCCAGCCATATCGAGCCGAGGACCGCCGGCAGCGGTTGTCGGGCATGGGCTGCTTTGGCAGCGCGGATCTTGGTGTCGAGAGGATTGACTCCACTGGCATGGATTCTGACGAGGACATGATTGGCTTGGAGACTGGGCAGTGGAAGGTCGACATTGCGAAATGGGCTGTTGGGTTCTTCGACGATGAAGGCTTTCATACGGCTCTCCTTTGACCCTTAGGCTAACGCGGTGGGAAGAGGCGCGGCGGATAAGGCGTGATCGACGTCGGGCGAGGACAAATCGTGCTTCCCTAAAATTTCATACGGGAATAAAAAACCGGGTATCAGTGTCATTCCTTACACGTGCAAATGCATTGCAAAAAGCGATGTGCGATGCACGAAGTACAGGAGGTATCGCTTGTCTTTATCTACTATTGTTGCCTTAGATCTTGAGCAGGCTCCGTTCGGAGCGGCAACCAGATTACGCGATCTTGATGCGTTCGAAGAGTTTTTCTGGTTGATTGAGCAGAATGTCAACGTATCTCACGCAGTTGTAGTCGAAGTAAAGGGCAGGGCGACGATTTCGCAGTGGCTGGACGCGATGGATGCCGTGCGGGTTCGGTATCCACTTTTGTCTGCGTCAATAGGCAAGATTCCCGGCAGACGCCCTTTCTTCGAGAAGAGGCATGGGGCTTCCATGCCTTTGCGAATGGCTCTTCTGAAGGATTCGATGGTTCTCGAAGACGAGATGGAAAAGGAGCTGGAGCGATCTTTTGGAGATGGGAGCGGTCCGCTCACGCGAGCTACTCTCTTTTATGGTTATGACCGTTCCGTGGTCCTATTTACAACACACCACAGCAGCCTGGATGGAAAATCGCATTTGTTTCTGGTGCAGGATCTGCTGGCTGCTGTCGCTGGAGAAGAGTTGGGAGAGCCTCTGAAAGTACAGCCCGGCCTGGGACAACTACTTGGGATGCCGGCGCCTGCTGAGTATCGAAAAACACTGAAGGGAAGATCTGTCGCTCCGAGAGAGGGAGATCGCATTGAGCCGCGCAGAGTTCGTGTGCGGCGGTTGCAGCTTAGTGTGGAGGAGACCGAAGTCCTGCAACGGCGCGCTAAAGAAGAAGAGACTACGGTTCATGCCGCTCTGGTTACTGCTCTGATGCAGGCTGGAAGACGCTACTCGGAAGAGTGGAATGCCGAGCCGGTACGCTGCCTGTCCACAATTGACATGCGGAAGTCGCTCGAGATTCCCGATACGCCAGGTCTGTTGATTGGAGCGCATATCGCACCTGTCCCGCCTTCCGAGGAGACATCTTTTTGGGATATTGCAAGAGCTACACGAAAAGATATGCTGCCTTCACAGAGCACGAAAGGAGCACGCCCTCTTCTGGAGAGGCTATCGTCGATGCTTACGGAAGAACATAACGCATACGATCTCTATTTGTCGGTTATCAATGGGCCTCTGGCACATGAGTTACTGGTGACCAACGATGCTGCCTATCAGCCGCGGACCAACTATGGGGATCTTCGGATCGAGAATCTGTTTACAGGCAGTCCCGGGGCTCGAACCGTTTTGCAGAAAGTGTCTGTGCTGATGGTGAATGGACGGCTTGGGATGACTCTCGTGTCCCGGGATTTATTTCCGACTTTGCTGGAAGACGCACGGGAGATATTAATTCGTGTCTAGAACCGAGACGTAACGAAACTAATGCGTAACAGCAAAAACAAAGGGCTGAATCTTTCAGATTCGGCCCTTTGTCTGGCTATCGTGGTGCAGACGAGCCTTGGCCAAGGGCGATGCTGATACCGGCCTGGGTGTCTGCCGCATGAGTTGGGCCGGCCAGAAAGGTGAAATCCTGCACGGCGAGCGGTCCGGAGGAGCCTTTCTCGCGCAGAGACGATTCGGTCTGGAGAGCATCGCGCACTCCGTGGACGAATTGTTCGGCAACATCTCCGGTCGAGATACCGGTAACGCCACCGTCGAGGATTGTCGGCGCGAAGAATGGGTGAGCGATACCTAGCCGGTTGGCCTCGCGGAATGCAATTTTGCCAACGAGATACATGCGTGCGGGTGTGAAGCTCTTCGAGTCGCCGAGGCCGATGACGAGGACTTTTTTTGCTGCAATAGTGCCGGGAGGAGGCGTGAACAGGAGGGTTTCCCCTAGGTCTCCGTTGAAGAGGCTGGGGGTGCGGATCTGCGTGAGGAGGCCGCGAAGTTTTTCGTCGATTTCGGTGAGAGAGCCGTGCAGAGCGTTTGCCTGGGTGGAGTTAAAGAGGCAGAAGATTTGCAGCTCGGTGCTGGTTTCGGCTGGGCTTTTTACAAGCACGGTAACTTTGGGAGGCGCGAGAGATTGTGCTGGGCAGATTGCCTGGTATCCAAGCAGCAGGATGATAGCTGCCAGGAGCAGCGGCCAGTGGCGATCTTTCATTTTGCTTGCTCCCTGTGAGTCACTGTGTGTTTTGGTGTCGGGGAGGAAGAAAAGGTTTCATTTATGTGCGAATCATCTGATCCGAATGGTAGGGAGGAGCAGATCCTCCGCCTTCAGCGAAGGATGCTACTGCTTCGGTTCGGTTGAGTTTGAGAGTGTTGCTAGTTCTTGCCCCCGGCGATGGAAGGGATGAGCATGATCTCGTCGCCGTCCTGGAAGGCGTAGGTCTCACCGCCGAGAAAGCGGATGTCTTCGTCGTTGACGTAGATGTTGATGAAGCGGCGGAGCTTGCCGTCTTCGCCCTTGATCTGGGTGGATAGCGCGGGGAAGGTCTGGTCGATGTCGGTGAGAAGGCCGGGAAGATTGGCTGCCACGGAATCGAACTGCTTGCGGCCGTCGGTGTGGCGGGTGAAAGCGGCGGGGAGAGTGACTTTGATGGACATTAGTTGACTCCTGCTGTGGCTAGTTCTGGTTCGGTGGTGCCGGCGAGTTCGCGGAGGTACTGGTCGAAGTCGGCGAGGCGCGGGCGGATGGCTCTGGTGTCGAGGTGAGTGAAACTTTGTGCGAGGGCATCGGTGGTTTTGAGGCCATTGCCGGTGATGCAGGTGATGGTTGTCTGGTCGCGGCTGATGCGGCCGTCGGCGTAGAGGCGCGCGGTGACGGCGGTGGTGACGCCGCCGGCGGTCTCGGTGAAGATACCTTCGGTTTCGGCTAGTTCCTGGATGCCGGAGACGATCTCTATATCGGAGACGTCATCGGCCCATCCGCCGGAGTCGCGAATCATGCGGGAGGCGGCGGGGCCGTCGGCGGGGTTACCGATGGCAAGCGAGCGGGCGATGGTGTTGGGACGCTGCGGGATGAGCTCGTCGGTTCCCTGCTTGACGGCGGTGGAGATGGGCGAGCAGCCGGTGGCCTGGGCTCCGAAGAAGCGGACGGGCTTGTCTTCGACGAGGCCGAGATAAATGAGCTCGTTGAAGGCCTTACGGATTTTGCGGATGAGCGAGCCGCCGGCCATGGGGACGACTACGTTGTCGGGCAGGCGCCAGCCTAGTTGCTCGGCTATTTCGTAGCCTACGGTCTTGGAGCCTTCGGCGTAGTAGGGGCGGAGGTTTACATTGACGAAGCCCCAGTTGTACTCGTCGGCGATCTGGGTGCAGAGGCGGTTGACGTGGTCGTAGTTGCCATCGATGCGGACGAGGCGAGCGCCATAGACCTGGGTGTTGAGAATCTTCGCAGGCTCGAGGTCGGCGGGGACGAGGATGGTGGCCTTGAGGCCGAGGCGTGCGGCTTGTGCGGCGACGGAGTTCGCGAGATTGCCGGTCGAGGAGCAGCCGACGGTGTCGAAGCCGAACTTGCGCGCATTGGCGAGGGCGACGGAGACGACACGGTCTTTGAAGCTGAGCGTCGGAAAGCATACGGCGTCATTCTTGACGAAAAGATTGGTGGCGCCGATGCGCTTGCCGAGGTTCGCCGCACGGACGAGTGGGGTGAAACCTACGGGGAGGTCGGGCTGAAAACCTTCAGGGATGGGGAGGAGCGCTGCGTAGCGCCAGATGTTGGCCGGACCGGCTGCGATGTTTTCTTTGGTGAAGATGCCTCGGACGGCGTCGAGGTCATAGGCGAGTTCGAGGGGATAGAGGCAGTCGGGACAGGCGGAGAGAGGCTGGTTGCCGAAGGTCTTGCCGCACTCGTTGCACTTCAGCTCATAGCGGCTACACGAATAATTCATGATGCTCTTTCCGAGTAGGAAGAGCGATGAGCCTTTTGACTTTTCTTCTGGGAGGCCTGCCGGGAAACTGAAATACGGGGCGGCGGCCTTTTGGGCTGGATGCTCCGAATCTCATGTTCCCCGCGGGTTTCGCAGGAGAGAGTTGACACCGGTACGCCTTTGTTCTGTCCGGTTGTCGTGGCGTCAAAGGGCTCGTCCCTCAACCACTCTGCATGAAATTCAAATCTGCCGAAGCAGACTGGAATACTTAGGTTGTATCACAGCAGGTTGAGGTCCGCAACTGAGGGGCTTGGTGGCGCGGAAGTTGTATCGACCTGCTTGCGCGACGGCGAGTGTACTGGGACGGCGACAGGAGGTTTCGATGAAGAACTATCTTAAGTACGCTGCGAGCTTCTGGGTCGGCGCGTTTCTGGTGGTAGGGTCGATGCCATCCAGACAGACTGGCACCAGGGAGAAGGCGAGGGTTCGGGCGGCTGATTCGTTGGCCAGGGCGGAGAGTAAGGCCCGTAGGTGAGGCGAGATCAGGCGTTTGGAAGGACGATGTCGCGGACACCCTGGGCGAAGGCGGCGGGGTCGAACTCGGTGCGGAGTATCTCGTCGGGACAGTCGGTCAAAAGGGCGACGCGCCAGTTGCAGACGAAGGCGACGGTCTGCTCGGGCTGGGCCGTCTTGATCTCGGAGCAGAGGTGCTCAGCGTCGCGGATGCCGTAATCGCCTTCGACGTCGACCAGGACGAGATCATACTCGCGACCCCAGAACATCGAGAGACCCTCTTTGTAACTGAGAGTGGAGTCTACCTCAAAGCCTTGTAGAGTGAGGATGCGATCGCGCAGGGGTCGGATCGTTTCGCGGGTACAGACATGAAGGATTGCACGCTTCGTGTTGTTCACTGGTGGCGTTTCCATTTTTCATTCCAACTTTCGACTGCAAGCGTCACCGAATGCCATAGCCCAGGAAAAGTTTGGATGGCAAACCGAGTGTGCCTTTTTAGCATGTTCTTAGGCTATTGTGTCAATGGTTGCGGTTGCCTGCGATTAGCCACTGATTCCGTTAGGCTTGGCCTTAGCTGGAAGGATCGTAGTTGAGATTCTGGCCTAGCCAACGTTCGACTTCGGCTACGGTCATTCCCTTGCGCTTGTGGTAGTCGTTGACCTGGTCGCGATCTATCTTACCGAGCGAGAAATAGCGGGATTCCGGGTGCGCGAAGTAGAGGCCGCTTACGCTGGAACCCGGCCACATGGCGAAGGACTCGGTGATCTGCATACCGGTGTTGGCCTGGACGTTGAGCAGGTTCCAGAGTGGACCTTTTTCGGTGTGGTCGGGGCAGGCAGGATAACCGGCTGCGGGGCGGATACCGCGATACTTCTCCTGGATGATCTCGTCGGTGCTGAGGTTTTCGTCGCAGCCGTAGCCCCACTCGTCGCGGACGCGTTTATGGAGGCATTCGGCGAAGGCTTCGGCGAGGCGGTCGGCGATGGCCTCGGCCATGATGGCGTTGTAGTCGTCGTTTTCGGCGCGGAAGTGGTCGCAGAGCTCCTTGAGGCAGATGCCGCTGGTGACGGCGAAGGCTCCGATGTGATCGGGGAGGGTGGTTTCTTTCGGCGCGATGAAATCTGAGAGCGACCGGCAGGGCTCGCTGCCTTCGCGGTTGGCCTGCTGGCGGAGGAAGTGGAAGCGGGTGAGTTCTTTGCTGCGTGTGCTGTCCGTGTAGAGGGCTACGTCGTCGCCGATAGCATTGGCCGGGAAGAAGCCATAGACTCCGCGGGCGGTGATGAGATTTTCTTCGATGATCCGATCGAGGAGTACGTTGGCTTCGGTGAAGATCTGGCGAGCCTGCGCGCCTTGTTCCGGGTGATCGAGGATACGTGGGTAGATGCCTTTGAGGCCCCAGGTGTGGAAGAAGGGCGACCAGTCGATGTAGTCGCGCAGAGTGGCGAGGGGGAAGTTATCCAGTACGCGAATGCCGGTGAAAGCGGGTGTGGGGATATCTTCGGGGCGCCACTCAATCGGAGTGCGGCGGGTACGAGCCGTCTCAAGGGAAACTACCTGCTGGCGGGGAGCCGCGTGGGCTTTGCGGAGGGCCTCGTAGTCGGCGCGATGCTGGATGACGAAGTCTGACTTGCCGTCGTCGCTGAGGAGGGTGGTAGTGACGGGCACGGCACGGCTGGCGTCGAGTACATGAACTACCGGCTCGCTGTAGTGTGGGGCGATCTTCACGGCGGTGTGAGCACGGCTGGTGGTGGCTCCGCCTATGAGTAGCGGCACCTTGAAGCCCTGACGCTCCATTTCTTTGGCAACGTGAACCATCTCGTCAAGGGATGGCGTAATCAGGCCGCTGAGACCGATCATGTCGGCCTTCTCGGCTTTAGCGCGCTCGAGGATCTTCTCGCAGGAGACCATGACGCCGAGGTCAATAACGTCATAGTTGTTGCAGGCAAGGACTACGCCGACGATGTTCTTGCCGATGTCGTGCACGTCGCCTTTCACGGTGGCGAGGAGGATCTTGCCCTGTGCCTTGACGACTTCGCCCGCGGCTACCATGGCGGCTTTTTCGGCCTCCATGAAAGGCGTCAGGTGCGCCACTGCTTTTTTCATCACGCGGGCCGACTTGACGACCTGCGGGAGGAACATCTTCCCGGCTCCGAAGAGATCGCCTACTACGCTCATGCCGGCCATCAACGGGCCTTCAATGACAAGAAGTGGGCGCCCGAGTTTGACGCGGGCTTCCTCGGCATCGATCTCGATGTAGGCGTCGATTCCCTTCACCAGCGCGTGCGAGAGACGCTCTTCAACAGTGCCGTTGCGCCACTCCTCGGCTTTCTTTTCGCTTGCTACTGTGCCTGCACCCTTGAGGGTTTCGCCGAACTCGACGAGGCGCTCCGTCGAGTCGGGGCGGCGATTGAGGAGAACGTCTTCGACGAGGACTTTAAGTTCGGGGTCTATCTCTTCGTAGACTTCGAGCATTCCGGCGTTGACGATGCCCATATCCATACCGGCGGCGATGGCGTGGTAGAGGAAGGCGGAGTGCATAGCCTCGCGGACTTTGTTGTTGCCGCGAAAGCTGAAGGAGATATTGGAGACGCCGCCGGAGACCTTCGCATGCGGGAGATTTTCTTTAATCCAGCGGGTGGCGTTGATAAAGTCGACCGCGTAGTTGTTGTGCTCCTCCATGCCGGTGGCGACGGTGAGGATATTGGGGTCGAAGATGATGTCTTCGGGCGGGAAGCCGACCTCGTCCACGAGGATTCGGTAGGCACGTTCGCAGATGCGGATTTTTTCGTCGTAGGTGGCGGCCTGGCCCTGTTCGTCGAAGGCCATGACGACTACGGCTGCGCCATATTTGAGAACCGTCGCAGCGTTGTGACGGAATTTGTCTTCGCCTTCTTTCAGCGAGATGGAGTTGACGATGCCTTTGCCTTGCAGGCACTTCAGGCCAGCTTCGATGACCTCCCACTTGGAGGAGTCCACCATGAAGGGGACTTTTGCAACTTCGGGCTCGCTGGCGAGGAGCTGAAGGTAGCGGGTCATCGCAGCGACGCCGTCGATCATGCCCTCGTCCATGCAGATGTCGATGACGTTGGCGCCGTTTTCGACCTGCTGGCGCGCTACGCTGACTGCTTCTTCGAATTTGCCTTCTTTGACCAGCTTTGCGAACTTTGGCGAACCGGCGACGTTAGTGCGTTCGCCGATCATGATGTAGACACCGGGCTGCTGGGTGAAGGGCTGCGATCCTGAGAGGCGGAGTGGTTTGGTCTCCGTGGCTGTGGTTCCGCTCACGCTGCGACCTCGATCCGCTCGAGCCTGCGTGGCGCCTGGCCTTCGAGCGCCTTTGCGATTGCCGCGATATGCTCTGGCGTGTTGCCGCAGCAGCCACCGGCGATGTTGATGAGGCCGCCCTTTGCGAAGCCGCCGAGGAAACGAGCCATGTCGCCCGGACCTAGATCGAATCCAGTCTCGGAGAGTGGGTTGGGCAGGCCGGCGTTCGGGTAACACGAGATGGCAACGTCGGCTTTCTCGGAGAGCTCTTCGAGGAAGGGGTACATTAGGTCGGGGCCGAGGGAGCAGTTCAGACCGACCGAGAGCGGCTTGACGTGTTTGACCGCGTTCCAGAAAGCTTCGGTGGTTTGAGCAGAGATCAACGTCTCGCCGCCGCGGCCGACTGCTGCGGAGATCATTACCGGAAGCTGCTTCTTGTCCTCGTCGAAGACTTCGCGAATAGCGACGAGGGCGGCTTTAGCGTTCAGGGAGTCGAAGATGGTTTCTACGAGGAGGAGGTCTGAGCCGCCTGCCATGAGGGCGCGGATCTGATGGGCGTAAGCGGCTTTCACCTGGTCGAAGGTGACAACGCGGAAGCCTGCGTCCTCGGCGTCGGGGGAGTTCGAGAGAGAGACCGTGAGCGGCCCGATAGCTCCGGCTACAAAACGTTGACGACATGTGTCGTTTGCGACGCGGTCGGCCCATTCGCGGCACTGCTGCGAGGATTTCTCGTTGATCTCCCAGGCGAGGTCGTTGAGCATTGGGTCTTCGATGATCTTCTGGTAGAAGGCTGGGTCCTTGCGGCCGCCATGCTCGCGCGGGTCTTCGACAAAGAACTCGCTCTGGGTGATGCTGGTGGCGCCGAAGGTGTTCGTCTCGATGATGTCCGCGCCAGCCTCGAGAAAGCGGCGGTGAATGTCGCAAATCATCTCCGGCTGGGTGAGGGAGAAGAGGTCGCCGTTGTTGAGCAGATCCTTGGTGGAGTCTTTGAAGCGCTCACCGCGAATGTCGGCTTCATTTTTGCCGTAGGTGCGGATGGTGGTGCCCATGGCGCCGTCGATGATGGCGATACGGCTCTCGAGGATTTTTTCCAGAGGATGCTTGTGGGCTGTCGTCATATCTATTGGATGTCCTTCTTCGCTGCGCGGTGCGCTATCGCGTCCATCGTAGTACGGCGAGCCATCGAGGCTCGCCGGTGGTGTCCACGTTTCACTGACTCTTCAGGCGAGGATACCGGCCGTGTCCTTGTCCGAGAGGATGTCGTCGGGAAGCTGGGACATGGGTACCAGCAGGTCTTCCTTGCGCATGACGAGATTGGTGGCGTTGAGGCTGGCGAGCTCGAAGCCGTGACCATGGGTGATGGCATCAGTAGGGCAGGCTTCGACACAGTAGCCGCAGAAGATGCAGCGGTTGTAGTCGATGTTGTAGACCTTGGCGTAGCGCTCTGCGGAGGAGATGCGCTTTTCTTCGGTGTTCTCGGCGGCTTCGATGTAGATGCAGTTCGAAGGGCAGGCGGCGGCGCAGAGGAAACAGGCAACACACTTTTCAAGGCCGTTTTCATCGCGCTGGAGCTGGTGTTTGCCGCGGAAGCGCTCCTGAAATTTGGCGCCGCGCATGGGGCCCTTGCCGTCGGGATAGTTCTCGACCTCGGTGGGCTGGAAGACTTCCTTCAGGGTGATGCTCATACCCTTGGCTATGGCGGCTGCGTCGCGGACGATAGACATAGCTTGAGTATACGACGTGGGCGCGGTAGGCTGAAACCCATGAGACTCTTTGTGTGTCTGATTGGCCTGTTGATGGCGGAATTCGCGCCTTTACGTGGGAGCGCGCAGACCGCGCCGATGCAGGGGATGGAGCATACGCATGCGGCTCCTTCTACCAGCCTGACTCTGACCGTGGATGGGAAAGCAACGACTTTGACGGTTGCGGATCTTGAGGCCATGCCGCAGACGACTGTCACGGTTCATAACGAGCATACAAAAGCCGACGAGAGTTATTCGGGCGTTCTGCTGGGGGATTTGCTGGCGAAGTATGGGTTTCCGGTTAGCCAGGCAACTCATCGGAAGATGCTGCGTAGCTATCTGACAGCCGAGGGGACGGATAAGTACTGGGTGCTCTATTCGGTGACGGAAATTGAGGGGTCTGAGCACAATGCTCAGGTGATTGTGGCGACGAGTATGGGCGGCAAGCCTTTGGGTGAGGATGGACAGTTGAAGCTTATTGACAGCAGCGACAAGAAGCCGCAGCGGTGGGTGCGGAATTTGAGCGCGATTACGGTGAAGAGCGCGGAGTAACTGGCATCTATCGACCGAAGGTGTAAGTGAACTTGAAGAGTCCGCTGTCGACACCGTAGTTCGTTTGGGCTGTGTAGGCATTCGAAAAATGCTGGAGCTGGTATTCGAGCCGCATGGATTGGGTTGAAGTTCGAAAGTACTCGACACCAGCACCTACCTGAAACATGAAATTGAAGGAACCGCCGGTGTCCACGGGGATCTTCTTTGCAGAGAGCAGAAGACCGGTCAGGATGGAACCCGTGGGTTGCCATCGTTTCCGTGGGAGGAGATTAATTCTTGTACCTAGCGGGGAGAATCCTTGCACGTAGGTCCAGCGACGTCCACAGGTGAAGTTCAGCGTGCCTGCGTACAGTACGCCAGTAAATGGATTTATTTGGGAATACTGCTCTGATGACGGCGTACAGCTAATGGCGGCAGTCGGGGTACCGGTAAAAGTCTGGGTGGGCGGTGGTGACGTCTGAATATTAGTCTCGGTGCTCGTCAGGTCGCTTTCCGCGATTAGCGGACGAAATTCTCCCGTATATTTCCAGACAAGGTTGGGCGTAACGATGAGACGGCGCTCATATTGGAAGCCGAGTTCAGTGAACTTACGGCCTTCAGCGCTTCCGAGAACGATGTGACTGGAGTCGTTCGAGTAATCGAAAAAGACAGCAAAGGTGTTTTTGCTGCCGAAGGTGGCGGAGTCCGGGACTTGCGCTACCGCTGCTGGAACAATGGCTGGAAAGAGTGCAAGAACTGCAAACGCAACTGGCTTCATTCGGTCCCCGGTGAATCTCAAGTCAAATCGAGTTGCAGGTCGCTTCCACTACGTTACGAGATTTCACTCGATGCCTAGTTTTTTCCAGATGGCGTCGATCTTTGTTTTCACTTCCTGATTCATGGTGAGCATAGGGGGCCAGGGGCGGGTGAAGCCTTCGGCGGGCCATTTGCGTGTGGCGTCGATGCCCATCTTGCTGCCGTAGTTGGGCAGGCGGGAGGCGTGGTCGAGGGAGTCGACGGGACCGAGGGTGAACTGGATGTCGCGCTCTGGGTCGATGTTGTTGGTCGTGCGTAGGGTGACTTCGGCAAGGTCGTGGACATCGCAGTCCTCGTCGACGACGATGATGCACTTGGTGAACATAGCCTGGCCCATGGACCAGATGCCGTTCATGACTTTGCGGGCGTGGCCTGCGTAGGATTTTTTGATGGCGACGATCATGAGGTTGTGGAAGACGCCCTCGGGGGGCAGGTTGACATCACGAATCTCCGGCAATGTCAGCTGCATGAGCGGTAAAAAGATGCGCTCGACGGCTTTGCCCATCCATGCGTCTTCCATGGGGGGCTTCCCTACTATTGTGGCGGCGTAGATGGGGTCTTTGCGGTGGGTGATGCAGGTGACGTGGAAGACGGGGTAGTCGTCCTGCATGGTGTAGAAGCCGGTGTGATCGCCGAAGGGACCTTCAGTGCGTAGCTCGCCCAGCTGGACGTAGCCTTCGAGGATGTATTCGGCGTTTGCGGGGACTTCTAGGTCTACCGTCTCGGCTTTGACGAGCTCGAGGGGCTTCTGGCGGAGGAAGCCGGAGATTAAATACTCTTCAACGTCGGGGGGGGCGGGGACTATGGCGCTGAACGTAGTGGCTGGGTCGGTGCCTATGGCTACGGCGACCTCCATGCGGTCCTCGCGGATGCGGGTGATGGTGGTCTGGTTGAGGGTGTGGAGGGATTGGGCGGTGGTGGTGCCTCCGGCGGTGAGGGCCATGAGGTCTACGTTTCCGGTGGCGTCAGGTGTGGTGGCGCGGAGGCGCTCACGCATGTGCTCGGCGGCTACCTTCTGGCGCTGCCAGTGCATGCCGGTGGTTTTGGCGTCGTAGACCTGCATGCGGTACATGCCTACGTTGCGCTTGCCGGAGTGCGGGTCGCGGGTGATGACGCAGGGGAGGGTGATGAAAGGGCCGCCGTCCTGCGGCCAGGTCTTGAGGACAGGGAGCTTGAGGAGGTTGACGTCGGCTCCGCGATGGATGACCTGCTTGCAGGGGGCGTCTTTGGCGGAGACGACTTTGGGGAAGAAGCTGCCTACCTCGGCTAGTGTCGGGAGGAGCTTCAGCTTGTCCATGAAGCTGGTTGGCGTTTCGGGCTTCAGGAGAGTGCGAATGCGGTTGGCTATGTCGTCGAGGGAATCGGTTTCGAGGGCTAACTGCATGCGGCGGAGGCTGCCGAACTGGTTCATCAGGACGCGTGCGCCGGGGTGGCCTTTTACGTTCTCGAAGAGGAGGGCTGGGCCTCCTGCTTTTGAGGTGCCTTTGCCTAGTTTGGCGGTACGGTCGGCTATCTCGGCCATTTCCAGGTCTGGGGAGACCTCGACGGTAATGCGCTTGAGCTCTCCGGCTTTTTCCAGTGTCTTGATCCAGTCGCGTAGATCGGTGTAGGCCAATTCCCTCTCCCCGGGTGGGTAACCCCCTCCCCGTCAAAAGTGTGCAAAGTATTCGATTTAGGTAATTTAGGTCTGGACTTCGGTTTCGGACCTTTGCTGAGTCTGGATTAGTTTAGCTGTTCGTGAGGGGGTTTTGTGTCAAGTCAGGCGATTCGGTCTCTGTTTGTGAAAAAGCAAAACTTAACACGGATCAAAACGGATTGAACGGATAAAGGCAGATAAGAGCCGAAGTAGCTCATCAAGAGTCAATTTCCTATATGAAGCTTTAGTTTCAGTTTTCCAGCGCTCTTCACATACTTCACTTCCACTTGAAGAGTATCCATCCCTGGTGTCTGGACTTGAAGGCAGCTACGAATGTGATCGTTCCACTGAAATGCGAAGCTTCCCTTCGCGTCCGTTTCAACTTTTTGCAGGATAACCGGGTTAACCGTTCCCCGAAATTCTCCTTTGCCGCAATCAATCCTATAAACCGCAACCTTTCGGAAAGGATCGCCCGCTTGATCGATCACGACTCCGGACAAGCTGTTGGCGCTTGAAAATTCAACGATTAATTCATTGCCTTGAGCGCAACAGAGATGCGGCGTGGAGACAAGCAACGCGACTAGCCATATCTTCACCATTTGTTTTTCCCTAAGTGCAGATTGCTACTCGTCAGATTCTCAAGAAGATGCGCTTGCGGTAGAGAAGCCAGTTGGGGAGGAAGCAGACGACTACGAAAGCTATGGCGAAGACGAGGGACGTGACGTTGGTGCTGCCGTTGAAGGCGAAGAGGTTGTGGTAGACCCAATACCACGCGGTGACGGGATTGCCTGTGGGGCCGACGGAGCCGGGGATTTTTATCCAGATCATGTTGATGACGATGAACTCGGAGACGCAGAAGGCGACGATGGCGTTGGAGCCGAAGACGAGCCAGGGGAAGGTCAGCCATTTCCCTGCTTTGGTCTCGTTGAAGCGGCGGATGTCGATGAACCAGTAGCAGAATGCGAGCGTGAGGAGAGACCAGCTGGCGGAGTAGAGGACGTAGGAGCTGGTCCAGAGGTTTTTGTTGATGGGGAATGAGTGGTTCCAGGCGATGGCTGCGGTGACGGAGAGGAGGCTCCATCCAGTGAGACCGCTGAGGCAACGCGCGGGGGTGATGCTGGACGGGGTGCGGTACTCGTTGCGGGTTTCTACGCGGCGGAGCCAGAGGCCGGTGATGCAGCCAATGAGGGTGGTGGCGATGGCCGGAATGGTGCTGAGGAGGCCTTCGGGGTCGCGGGTGTGGTTGTAGAGGCGGCCGGTGTGAAGAGTTCGCTGGAGTAGATCGACCGTGTGGCGGTCCAGCCATGCGGCGAGGTTGCCGTCGGGGTCGAGGATGGGCATGTTGTGGGTCGGAATACCGAAGCCGGGGACAGGAACGAAGCGCATGAGGGCCCAATAGCCGATGAGAAGGGCGGCGGCAATGGCTGCGAGGGCTCTGACACGCTGCGTGGCGAGGCAGATGATACCGGCTACGAGATAGCAGAGAGCGATGCGGGTGAGGACTCCGAAGATGCGGAGGTGGGTGTAGTGGAAGTGCGGGTATAGGCCGAAGAAGAGATCAAGCGCGAAGATGATGGCGCTGCGGCGAAGGATATGGAATGCGAGAGTCTTTTTCGAGTCGCCGCGTGCCAGGCGGGATTGCAGGGAGAAGATGATGGAGGCGCCGACGAGGAAGAGGAAGTTCGGGAAGACGAGATCGGTAAGGGTGAAGCCGTTCCAGGCGGCGTGGTCGAGCTGGGTGTAGGTGTGGGCCCAGTCGCCAGGGTCGTTGACGAGGATCATGAGAGCGATGGTGAGACCACGGAGGACGTCGACGGAGAGGATGCGGGAGGTTGCTCCAAGACGAATCGGAGCTGGAGCGGTCGATGGCTGAGCAAGAGCCTGGGACATTCGTTCCATCATCGCTCAAATACGGCATGAATTGCGAAGGCGCTGTTTGATACTTGTGCCGGTCGGCTGCTGGGAACGTTAGAGCGTTCGTCAGTGTCTAAGGCAGTAGACGGACGCGTTCCTCGCTGGATGCGCACCTCGAGTTCGATTCGGAGGGTGCTTCTATGTTTGAGGATAGTCTGGTTGAGTCGCGAGTGGCAGTGGCTTCCGCGGAGAAGCGTTGGACGGCGGTAGCTTCGGTTGCCTTGCAGATGGCGATTGCGGCTGCGGTGATTGCTCTTCCTTTACTGCATCCGGAAGGGCTCCCAATTCATGTGGATACGCCGAAGGTTTTGATGCCGCTGATGCCAAAGCCGCCGGTTCCGGTAGTCGTGGTTGAGCGTGCGCCTTCGGGTCCTGCGTCGAGCTTTGCGCCGCCGAGTGAGAGTCGACCGCTTATCTTTACGCAGACAACGAGCACGGAGACAACGACCGGCGACTTGCCTGTGCTTGCCCCCATTGGCGTTGGGATGGGCGAGCGTCCGGAGATGCCTCCTGGGCTGGGTATCGGCGAAGGGACTGGACCTTCGGTGTCGGTTGTGACACCGAAGCCCGCTCCGCTGAGGATTTCTTCGGGGCTTTCGGACGGGATGCTGATTGCGCCGATTCGCCCGGTGTATCCGGCGATTGCGAAGGCGGCTGGAGTGCAGGGGGCGGTGGTGGTTGAGGCGGTGATCTCGAAGACGGGAACGATTGAGAGTTTGCACGTGGTGAGTGGGCCGATGATGTTGCAGAACTCGGCGCTGGAGGCCATCCGGGAGGCTAGGTACCGGCCTTACCGGCTGAATGGAGAGGCGATTGAAGTGCAGATTTCGATTACGGTGAACTTTCGGATGGGAGGGTGAGGCCTGGGATAAGGAGAGTACTATTTGGGGAATATTCCCTCAGCGGCTAAAGCCACGCCCCTTCAAAACGACGGCTTTTTCAGCATCCCCTAGACGAGTGGGATGGCGGAGCCAGTGTTGGCGGTGCTGGCGGGGAGGATTTTCTGGACGACTTCGCTGTTGGGGGTGTCGGTGACGTAATCGACCAGCGGGTAGCCGGCCTGCTTCCATCCGTCGAAGCCTCCACGCAGCGGACGGACGCGGTAGACGCCCATCTTATGCAGCTGCAGGGCGAGCTTGGCGCTGGTCTCTTCGCTGGGGCAGGTGCAGTAGAGGATAACGTCGCGGTCGCGGGGGATGATCTCGCTGTGCTGCTTAATCTCGTTGGGGCCGATGCGGAGCGCGCCGGGAAGGACGCGGGGATCGGGCAGGTAGTCGAGGGGGTGGCGGAGATCGACGATGAAGGGCGGCGGGGTACCGTTCTTCTCGGCTGCATCGAGCATCTCTTTGAGCTCGGCGGGTTCGAGGCGCATCTCGCGGACCTGCTGGAGGAACTTGCGCTGCTTCCAGATGCGGTGCGCGAGGAAGCCGAGAACCATCACGGCAACGATGTAGAAGGCGAAGTGGCCAAGCCAGGCGAAGAAGGGCGCGCTCTTTTTGGCGATGTCGCCGAAGAAGTAGCCGGAGAGGATGAAGGTCTCGCCCCAGATGAGCGAGCCGGGAATATCCCACGAGAGGAATCGCCCGTAGGACATGCCGGTCTGGCCGGCGATGGGCGCGGCGACGGTGCTGAGGCCGGGGACGAACTTCGCGAAGAGGAGGGTAACGGCTCCGCGGCGGGTGAAATAGCCTTCGGTCTTGGAGACGCAGGTGGAGGCCTCGAAGGAGAGGCGGCAGAGAAGCTTGAGGACGCTGTTGCCGTAGCGGCGGCCAAGGGCGAACCAGATAGAGTCGGCCACCATGCAGGCCGCCAGCATCGCCATGACGACGTAGATGTGGTTGACGCGGTGCGTGGCGCTGAGGGTTCCTGCGGTGAGCAGAATGGGAACGCTGGGAATAGGTATGCCGATCTGCTCCACCAGAACCCAGAGGAAGATGAGTGCGTACGCGTAATGAATGAAAAAAAACAATCGCAATCGGCATGGTATTCGGGCTTGCTATTAAGATGATGCAGGGCTCCGGTAGGATGCGCCTCGAATTAAAGATACACAGCCCGGACACCGCGCGGGGCCGGACCTGTGGTTTTTGGGTAGTTAGACGCAGCTATCTGCTGATTTTGCGTTATTTGTTTTCGAGAATCAGAGGCATCTCGACGAGGTGCTGGCCGATGAACCAGGACTGCAGCTCATTGGGCCTGAGGATATTGCTGACGACGAGGTCGTTGGTGCCCTGGTCGCCGGCTTTGTCGGATGCGTCGGCGATATCGAGGCAGCTCTGGATGATGAGCTTGTGGGCCTCGAGGAGACGGGAGATCTGCACGGGGACCTCTTCCCTGCCGCGCGGCGGCCGCTGGATGCGGGAGACCTCGGCTACGTCGCCGCCCATGGCGATGGTAACTCCGCCAAGAAGCTGGATGCGCTCGGCGATGGTGTCGACCATCTCGACCTGCTCGTCGAAGTGCTTGTCGAAGAGGAGATGGAGCTGGTAGAAGGTGGGGCCGGAGACCTGCCAGTGGTGCTTCTTGTACATGTCGCGCAGAGTGATGGAGTCGGCTAGAAGCTGGTTGAGCTTCGCGACCATATCGGTGCGAACCTGCGCGCTGAGCGGGTGCGGCATGTCCTGAATGACTGAGCCGTACTTCTGGATCTCCCTGGCGTGCGCGTGCCAGTGCGGGGCTACGTTTGCGTTGTTGCTGACCTTCTTGATTGCAACGGCCATCTTTCACTCTCCTTGTCTTTCAAGGTTGAGATGCCGTGAGAGGATGACCGGTTTCTTCGATTATTTGACTTCGACGTAGGGCGTTACGGACATGCCGGGACGCAGGGCGAGATCCCCATTCTCCTCGAGGTTGGTGAAGTTGATGCGGACGGGGATGCGCTGGACGACCTTGACGTAGTTGCCGGTGGCGTTCTCGGGCGGGAAGAGAGAGAGACGCGAGCCGGTGGCTCCGCCGATCTGGAAGACTTTGCCGTGGAACTTACGGCCGCCGAGAGCGTCGACTTTGAGGGTGACTTCCTGGCCGGGACGCATCCGGGCGAGCTGTGTCTCCTTGAAGTTGGCGGTAACCCAGAGGTTGGTGAGCGGGATGATGGTGAGGAGATCCTGCCCGATGCTGAGGTTGGCGCCGACCTGGACGTTCTTTTTGTTGACGATGCCGGTGGTCGGGGCGGTGATGTGGGTATAGCTGAGGTTGAGGATGGCCTGATCGACCTTCGCCTGGGCCTGCTTGACGTCGGCCATGGCGGCGTTGGCCCTGGCCTGCTGGGCGCGGACCTGATCGGGACCGGTTCTAACGGACTGAGCGGCCTGGTAGCGTGACTGCGAGAGCTTTTGCAGGGCCTGCGTGACTTGCGCCTGGCTGGCGATCTGGTTGGCTTCGGCTTCGAGGACGGCGGCCTGGTTGGAGGCGTCGGTTGCTACGGCAGCGTCGTACTGCTGCTTGGAGATGACGTCCTTCTGGACGAGGGGGGTGTAGCGCTCGACGTCGAGGCGGGATTTGACGGCGTTGGCTTTGGCTGCGGCGACGCGGGCTTCGGCGGCCTGTGCTTGTTTGCGGGCCTGATCGACGGCAGCGGTAGAGCCCTGGACGTCGGAGCTGGTGGTGTCGACGCTGGTAGTGACGTTGACGTTGGTGATGGGCACGTTGACGGCCTGCTGGATGGCAGCGGCCTGAGTGCTGGCGAGGTTGGCCTGGGCCTGCTCGAGGGCTACCTGGTAGTCCTTGGGGTCAATTTCAGCGATAGGGTCGCCGGTCTTGATCTGCTGGTTGTCCTCAACGTAGACCTTGATGACCTGACCGGTGACACGGGAGCTTACCTGATACAGGTCGCCGTCCACCTGGGCGTCGTCGGTGTCCTCAGTATAGGTGGAGCGCCAGTAGAAGAGGCCTCCGCCGATGACGAGCAGGAGGATGACGGCGATGATGATGAACTTGCGGCCCGACTTCTGCGGCGGTTCTTCCTGAACGGCAGTAGTGGTAGTGGTCTGGGCGTCTTTGTTTTCCAATTGCTCTGGCAAGGTTACTTTCCTCCAAGATAGTCTTTGTAGTTTGTCTGAGCGATGCCCAACGCACGGGCCAGCGCAAGCTTGGCGACGTTGTGCTGATAGAGCGCGCTGATGTACTGATCGTTGGCCTGCTCGGTCTGCGATTGTGCCTGCGAGACAGGGAGGTTGTCGGAGACGCCGGCGTGGAAGCGCTGCTGGGCTTCGCTGAGGGCCTCGTTGGCAAGGTCTACGTTCGAGTGGGTCGAGTCAACCAGCTTTGCGGCTGATTGAATGTCGAGAAGGCTGTCGCGAATGTCCTGGTTGACCTGCTGGATCTGATCGGAGAGCTTGTCTTTGGACTGCTCCAACTGAGCCTCGGCGACTTCGATCTGGCCGCGGGTCTTTGCCACCTGCAGAACGGGCACGCTGACCTGTCCGGTGGCAGAGAAGGTTCCGTGAGAGGTGCCGGGAGTGGTGCCGATGTCGCCGTAGTCGGCTGCGGCGCTGACGACGGGATACTGGTATGCCTTGGCCGAGGACTTCTCGGCTTCGAAACCTTTGACCTGCTCGGCGTAGGCAGCGAGGTCTTTGCGCGTCTTCAGGGCTTGCTGGAAGGCTGCGTTCGGATCGACGTTATCGAGCGCTTTGAAGGGAGCGAGGTCGGTGAGGCGGAAGGCCTGATCGAGCGGAAGGCCTATGGTGCGGGCCAGCGCAAGCTTGTCTTTTTCGAGGTTGTTCTTCGTCGAGATGAGGCTCTGCTGCTCGTTCTGATAGTCCACCTGGGCGCGGAGGACGTCGAGACGGGGGCTGGTTCCGGCGTCGTGCGCGGCGATGGCCTGATCGAGCGAGACCTTCGACGTTGCCAGCTCGGCGTTGACGGCTTCGATGCGAGCGGCGTCGGCGATGCAGAGCAGGTAGGCGTTGCCTACGGTGAGGACGACGAGGTCACGGGCATCCTCGGCGGTGAGCTTTGCACCTTCGAAGTTGTGCTTCGCAGCGATGTAGTTTTTGAGCGCGGAGACGTTGACGAGGTTTTGCGTCAGATAGGCGCGAAAATCGACGACCTGAAAGGGACCGATGATCGGGTTCAGTCCGGGAAACTTCAGTCCGAAGGCTGCGAGGTTGATCTGCTGAACCTCGATGCTTGCTGTCGCGGTGACTGTGGGGAGAAGCGACTGCAACTCTTCGAGACGCTGGCCGTTGGAGCTCTTGACGGAAGAGGTCTGAAGGATCAGGCCGAGGTTCTGGCGGAGGCCGCGCTGCATCGCGTCGTCGAGCGACAGGTCGAGCACGCCGTCGGTGGCCTTACCGGTGACGACGGAGCCATGGAAAGAGTCCTGGGTCGGTTGCGCGCCGTTCTGTCCCGAGGCGTTGTAGAGATTTTGCTGGGCTCCGGCAATCGCTGAGCTGTCGGTGGCGGTAGCCGGCCCGCTGGGCTGCTTCTGCTGGGACGGCCCGGTCGACTGAGCGTAGCCTGCCACCGGGGGTAAGCACAATCCTGTGATGACAAGCATCGTCCGGGCGCGATGCGCTATCTTCCTTTGACTCATAGATTAATCTTAACCTGCAATCTGAGGAGAACTTCGACTAGTTTATGGGAAGTGGGGTACAAACAGAGAGCGCATCCGCTTGGCCATAAATGTCTTGTCGCTTAAATGATGCGTTTGTTTAGCGAAAATCTTCAAAAGTTGCTCGATAAACTCGGAAATCAGTGCTGGCGATGGATTTGGACGCCAATGAGGACAGAAAATGCTGTTAGGGATCGATGTGGGGACCGGAGGAACGCGGGCGGTACTGATTAACCGCGCCGGTAAGGTGCTGGCCTCATTCGCCAGTGAGCACGCGCCAATCCATTCAGAACACATCGGATGGGCCGAGCAGGATCCCGAGGACTGGTGGCGCGCTGCCCGCGAGGCCATCGCAGGAGTAATGGCGATGATCGAGCTGACCGGGGCCGAGATTGAAGCGGTGGGGTTAACTGGTCAGATGCATGGCTGCGTAATGCTCGACGCCGACGGCAAGGTCCTGCGGCCGGCGCTGATCTGGGCCGACCAGCGGACGCAGCCACAGTGCGACTGGCTGACGAAAAAGATCGGCTTCGAGCGGCTGATCGAGTTGACCTGCAATCCCGCGCTGCCGAACTTTACGCTGACCAAGCTGCTTTGGGTTCGCGATCATCAACCTGAGATATTTGCCAAAATTGCGCACGTTCTCTGCCCCAAGGACTATGTGCGCTACCGTTTGACCGGGACACTTGCCATGGATATGCAGGAGGCAAGCGGGACACTGCTTCTCGACGTTACGCACAGGCGCTGGTCCGCTGAGGTTGCTGCGATAGCGGGGATTCCGATGAGCTGGCTACCCGAGTTGTTCGAGGGACCGGAGATATGCGCTCATATCAGCGCGACAGGAGCTGGAGCTACGGGGCTGGCGCAAGAGACTCCGGTTGCGGCTGGCGCGGGCGATCAGGGTGCGGGGGCGGTGGGTATGGGGATACTTGCTCCGGGATCGGTTTCGGCGACTATCGGGACGAGCGGAGTGGTGTTTGCGGCGACGGACGCGCCCACGAAAGATCGGCTGGGGCGGCTGCACACGTTCTGCCATGCAGCGCCGGGGCTGTGGCATGTGATGGGAGTGACGAATGGCGCGGGGCTGAGCCTTCGCTACTTCCGCGATACGTTTGCGCCGGGCACGAGCTACGAGCAACTGACGGCGCTTGCCGCGGAGGCTCCGGCGGGTTCTGATGGGCTGATGTGGGCACCTTATCTCTTTGGCGAACGAACGCCGCATTTAGATCCCGAGGCTCGCGCCGCGTTTGTCGGGATCACCGCATCGCATACGCAGGGACATTTTGTCCGGGCAGTTCTTGAGGGAGTTGCCTACAGCCTGCGGGATACGTTCACGCTGTTTGAGGAGCTGGGAGTGCCTATCAAGGCCATCCGGCTGGGCGGCGGAGGAGCGCGCGGACCACTTTGGCGGCAGATTCAGGCCGATGTCTACGGGCATCCGGTCGAGTTGCTGGAGGCCGAGGAGGGTGGCGCGTTTGGAGCGGCGCTGCTGGCGGGAACCGGCATTGGAGTGTGGCCTTCGGTTGAAGCTGCGTGTGCGGCAACGGTGCGCGTGGCCGAGACGATCATGCCAAAGCATGCGGACGTCATGAACGAGGGGTACAAAAAATATCGCCGGATCTATCCGGCGCTGCGAGAGATTGCGAGGGGTTAATGAGTCAGGAGATTGGTGTTGCTGTCATTGGATTCGGGCTTGCCGGACAGGTGTTTCATGCTCCATTTGTAAGCGCTGTGCCGGGTTTGCGACTGGAGGCAATCGTTCAGCGGAAGGGCGACCAGGCTGCGAAGGCTTATCCCGCGGCTCGGATTCTGCGCACGGTTGACGAGGCGTTGAGAGACCCGGCGATTCAGATGGTTGTAGTGGGCACTCCGAACGAGACGCACTATGCGTTGGCGAAGATGGCTCTGCAGGCGCGCAAACATGTTGTCATCGACAAGCCCTTCGCGGCGACGAGCGAAGAGGCACAGGAATTGAAGGAGCTTGCGGAGAGACAGGGCGTGGTGCTGGCTCCATTTCATAACCGGCGGTGGGATGGCGATTTTCGAACGGTGGAGCGGCTGCTCGCGGAAGAGGCTGTTGGGCGGCTTGTGACTTACGAGTCGCACTTTGATCGCTTCCGGCCGCTGCCGCGTGCGAATACGTGGAAGGAGGGCGCGAATGCTGCCAATGGGTTGCTGATGGACCTTGGGCCTCATCTTGTCGATCAGGCACTGGCGCTGTTTGGTGCACCGGAGGGTATTACGGCGAGCGTTCGCCGCGACCGCGATACGACGGACATAGAAGATGCGTTCGACATTACGCTCGAATACCCAAGGCTGCGGGCGCACTGCCGCTCGAGCATGCTGGCTGCGGATGCTGCGCCTCGGTTTCTGCTGCATGGGACGGCGGGAAGCTACAAGAAATACGGGCTCGACCCACAGGAGCCGGCGCTGGTAGGCGGAGCGAAGGTGCCGCGGATGGGCGAGGGCGAGTGGCTGGCCGAGCCGGAGACGCAATGGGGGACTTTGACGATTGCGCCTGTTCCTGCCGATCCGATGAATTTGAAGTCCACAAAGGTGGTGACGGAGCTGGGCGACTACCGGCTTTATTATGCCAATGTTCGCGATGCGATCAACGGGACTGCGAAGCTTGCGGTTACTCCTGAGGATGGCTACCGGACGATCAAGGTGCTGGAGATGGCTCGCCAGAGCACTGCGGAACGGCGGACTCTGCCGGTTTCATTCTAAACTGCCCGGTCCGGGGGTTCGACGCCTGCACGGAGAAACATCATGCTGCTGAAAGAACTTCGTATCGCAGTCCTCGAAGCCAACCTGGAGCTGGTCAGGCGCGGCCTTGTGCTATACACGTTCGGCAATGCGAGCGGAGTGGATCGCGAACAGGGGTTGGTTGTGATCAAGCCGTCGGGCGTCGATTATACGGAGCTGACGCCCGAGCTGATGGTCGTTACCGACCTTCATGGCAAGGTGGTGGATGGAGAGCTGAAGCCATCTTCTGATCTGGAGACGCATACGCTGCTCTATCGCGAGTTTCCTTCGATTGGCGCGGTGGTGCATACGCACTCGGAGTTTGCGACGAGCTTCGCGCAGGCTGGGCTGGCGATTCCTCCGCTGGGAACGACGCATGCCGATTACTTTCATGGGCCTGTGCCTGTGACTGCTCCGCTGACGGACGATGCAGTGGGAGGGCGCTATGTGCATGAGACTGGGGTTGCCATTGTGCGGCACTTCAAGGAGCACGGGATCGATCCACTGGCGGTGCCTGCGTGTCTTGTGAATGGGCATGCCCCGTTTTGCTGGGGCAGCGATGCGTATCATGCCGCGCATAATGCGGTGGTGCTGGAGGCGGTGGCGCGCATGGCCTACCGGACTCTGACGTTGAATGCGGAGTGCGGCGGGGTTTCGCAGGCGCTGCTGAACCGGCACTACCATCGCAAGCATGGAGCCGGTGCGACCTATGGGCAGTGAGCCTTGTGCCGCTGAACCCGTATCATGGTAGGTGTCTATGCTTCCGGCAACCTTCAACGATTTTCTTGGCAACAGCGCTGCGATTGAGCACCTGCGCACGGCGATTGCTGCTGGCCGGCTGCCGCACTCCATGATTCTTGCGGGGCCGAACGGTGCGGGAAAGTACACGCTGGCGCTGATGCTGGCGATGGCGGTGGAGTGTGAGCGGCAGCCGCGGGATCTGTGGTCGAATGGGCAGTCACTGGCGAGCTTCTGTGGGGTTTGCCGCAACTGTACGCGGATTGCTTCGGCGGCGAATCTGGAGGACGAGGTCGATAAGGCTGTCGCGGCGCGCGAGGAGTTGCGCGAGGTGGACAAGAAGGAGACGCGGGTTCTGATTCAGCCGCATCCCGATGTGCTGATCGTTCCGCCGGACCCACCGCAGCTGCTGATTAAGTTGGGGCAGGTGCGGACGGTGATTCAGAGCTCGCACTATCTTCCGGCGGAGGCGCCGAAGAAGATTTTTATCCTGACGGCGGCGAGTTTTATGAAAGAGGCGGCGAACTCCCTGCTGAAGGTATTGGAAGAACCGCCGGCGACGGTGCATTTGATTCTGCTGGCAGAGAATCCCGGGGAGTTGCTGCCGACGATTCGGTCGCGGTGCGCGATGGTTCGGCTGGGTGCGCTGCCTGTGGAGGAGATTGAGATGCTGCTGGCGGATCGGCGGCCTGATGTTCCGCAGGTGCAGCGTACTCTGATTGCGCGATTGGCGCAGGGGGCGGCGGGGAAGGCTCTGGGCTTTGATCTGGCGGCTTATACGGCGGCACGGGCGGATGCTCTGCTGATGATTCGAAATGCGGCGCAGGAGCCGGACCATACGGCGCTGTTCAAGATGACGGAGACGTATCGGGCGGGAGCGGAGGGGCAGCAGAAGACTTCGGCGCTGCTGCGTGCTCTGTCGCTGCTGCTGGAGGATTTGCTGCTGCTGGGAGCGGGAACGCCGGAGCTTGTTCGCAATACGGACCTTCGGGCGGAGCTGGAGCGGCTGGGTTCGGTGCTGAGTTTTGCCTGGATTGAAGGGGCCTCGCGGGGGTTGGACCAGGTGCAGAGCGGGATGCGAAGGAATCTACTACGGTCGCTTTCGCTGGATGCGTTTGCGGGGCAGTTGGCTACTTCGGGGCGGTAGGGCGAAAGCAGATTCCTTCGCTGCGCTGCGGAATGACAAGCAAAAAGGCAACGGCGAAGCTACTTCGCGCGGGCGGCTTTTTGGAGGCGGTCGCGGAGGGCGAGGCCTACTCCGTCTTCAGCGGGGAGAGGGCAGAGGATCGTGTCGACTCCGGCTTCATCGAGGGCTCGCATTCCGGCGAAGAGGCGACGGGCGAGGGTGTCTTTGTCGTCCCATGGGCCCCAGCGAAAGATGTGGCCAGCGTAGGAGGGGTCCCAGCCGTCGGGGAGCATGAGGCCGATGGTGCTGCCTGGGCTGGCGAGTGCATCGACGTCGAGTGCATCGGCGGCGCGAAGGAGGGTAGAGCGGGGGTCGAGGCCGGGCGGGACTTCGACGAGGATCAGGCGAGCGCGAGGGGCATAGTGGCGGAGGCCAACGCCCGGGGATGGCAGGCTCTCGGGAGGGGTGGATGTGGGATTTTCGTTGGATTGGAATACCTGAACCTCTCCGACGACTTTGGCTATCATTTCGGCTGTGATGGCTCCCGGGCGATAGATAGTCATGGCTCCTACGTCGAGTACGGTAGACTCCACCCCGACCTGAGTCGATCCACCATCAAGCACAGCATCAATTTTTCTATCCAGATCATTCAAAACATGGAGCATCGTGGTGGGACTGGTCCTGCCGAAGCGGTTGGCGCTGGGGGCGGCTATGGGGACTCCGGAGCGGCGGATTAGCTCGAGAGCCAAGGGATGGCCGGGCATGCGGACTCCCACCAATGGTCGCCCGGCGGTTACGGCATCGGGGATGGCGGCGGTTCGGGGGAGCAGGAGGGTGAGAGGGCCGGGCCAGAAAGCTGCGAGGAGAGCCTCGGTATTTGCGACCAGGGCCGGGGGGATGGCGGCGACACGGTCGAGCATGGCACGGTCGCAGATGTGGACGATGACGGGGTCCCACGATGGGCGGGCTTTGGCGGCGAAGATCCTGGCAACTGCTGCTGGGTCAAGCGCGTTGGCTCCAAGGCCGTAGACGGTTTCGGTGGGAAAGGCGACGGTGCCTCCGTTTCGCAGGAGTTCCGCGGCGCGCTGGAGGCCGGTTTCGCCCGATAATTGTTCCGTTTTTCCACCGAACATATCTTTCCATCCTATCGTTTCGGGCTGGGTTGACGCCGTATACTTCCTCCCATGCAAGCTCCCGAGATTGAACTCAAGTTTCCCGTCGCGGATGTGAACGCTCTACAGAATGTCCTTCCGCAGCTTGGTTTTCAACTGGTGACAGCACGCACTTTCGAACAGAACACCCTGTACGACACGCCTGGGCGCGATCTTCGGCTGCGCCGGGAGATTCTTCGCATCCGGCAATATGGACATTTGTGCACTGTCACGCATAAGCGCATGTCCAGCCAGGATCCGGGTGACACGACACGGTACAAGATCCGCATCGAGACGGAGACGATTGTTGCGGAGGGCCCGGCTCTGGCGGAGATCTTCCGCAATATGGGCTACGATCCGGTGTTCGTCTATGAGAAGTACCGGACGGAGTGGTCGTTTGCGCTGGAGGATGGGGCTGCGGCGCACCTGGTGATCGATGAGACGGCCATTGGGAACTATGCGGAGCTGGAAGGGCCGACGGAGTGGATCGACCGCACGCTGGCTCTGCTGAACGTGAGCCACTCGGTTTGCCTGACGGATAGTTACGGGAAGCTTTTTCTCGACTGGAAAGAGCGGACGGGGAGCCCGGCGGAGAATCTTACGTTCGCGGAGATTGGGGCTCCGGTGCTGGCCCGTGGGTAGTCTCGGGCCCCGGAAAACAGCAGATTCCTCCGCTGCGGAATGACAAGCAGCAAGCAAGCGACAAACAAACAACGCCAAGACAACGACGCCAATCCTGGGGTGGCTAAAGGGTGGGGCTGATGGGCCGATAGAGCCTCTGTATCCCGGAGGTTTCTCTTGGCAATCCAACTACGCTCTTTGCGTTTTCTTTTTTTTGCTGGAGTAGTTGCTCTCTGTGTCAGCACGGCGTTTGCGATCAGCAATGTTCGCCGGGCCATTGTTTTGCGCGTTGCTCCGACTTATCCGGAGCTGGCGCGGCGCATGCATGTCGGCGGCAAGGTCGTCTTGCTGGTGACGATTCTCCCCGATGGCTCGGTCTCGTCCACGAAGGTGCAGTCAGGTCATGCGCTGCTGGTTCAGGCCGCGCAGGAGGCCGTGACGCACTGGAAATTTGCCCCGAACCCAGAGACCTCCGAGTCGGAGATTGAAGTCAACTTCACCTTCGACGGACAGTAATCGCGGACTACCGTATCCACAGCTTTCCAAATTCATCTTTTGAGGCCCTCATGCAACTGCAAACGAAGATGTTTCTGCAGACCGGCGCTATCGTCGCCACGCTTGTGCTCAGTGCGAGCATCGCTCACCGCTATATCGGCGAGGCAAATAACCTCTCGAACATGGTTACGGAGAACCGGATTCCGGTAATTCTGGCGAGCCGCGATGCCCACTCTCACTTTACGGATACAATTCGGTCGCTTGAGTCGTACATGTTGTTCGGAATCGATCCGAATTCTTCGGTAGCGTTTCGGACGGCGCGACACGCGCAGTTTGAGGAGGCAGAGGCCTCTGTGGCCCGGCTGCGGCAGGAGAGCGCGCGCTTCGACCTGGGACCAGACGCCGCGCGGCTGAACTCGCTCGAGGCGGACCTGGCGAAGCTGAAGATGCTGGAGGAGAAGGTTGAGACGCTGAACGAGGCGAAGACCTCGCAGGGGTCGGCGCAGGCTTACGACACGCTGCAGAACCAGATCCTGCCTCTGGCGAAGACGCTGATCGATACGACGGCGGACATGGCGCAGTCGCAGACGCGGATGGCCAACCAGGAGCAGGAGGAGCTTCGCGCGGCGAATCGCCATACCTTGGTGGTGCTTTGGCTGGGGACTATCTTCGCGTGTTTGATCGGGGTTTCGGTCTCGGTTTATCTGGGCCGGCGCGTGAGCTATGCGCTGGGGCTGGTGATGCATCGCGCGGATGCGATTGCGGCGGGCGACCTGAGCGGCCAGCCGCTGGAGCTGCGTACCAACGATCAGACGGGCGCGCTGGCCAATGCGATGGAGAAGATGCAGGCGAATCTCTCTGGCATTATCGGCACGGTGGTCCATACGGTTGGTTCGCTGACGGGCAGCGCGGCTTCCATGCAGACGGCAGGCGACCAGATTCATCGGCGGATGGACCAGCAGAGCCAGCAGACGCAGCAGGCGGCGACAGCAATGCAGGAGATGTCGGCGTCGATTGCGGAGGTCTCGCGGCATACGCAGTCGGCGGCGGAGACGGCCCGGTCTGCGGCGGAGACGGCACGCGAAGGCGGCACGATTGTGAAGCAGGTGCTGGGGAGCATGCACTCGATTGCCACGGCGGTGAGCGAGACTTCGGCGACGGTTGGTCTGCTGGGCGATGATTCGCGGCGCATCTCGCAGATTGTGACGGTGATTGATGAGATTGCGCGGAAGACGAACCTGCTGGCACTGAATGCGGCGATTGAGGCTGCCCGCGCGGGCGACCAGGGGCGCGGGTTTGCGGTGGTAGCGGGCGAGGTGCGACGGCTGGCGGAGTCGACCGCGCAGGCTACCGGCGAGATTGCGACCATGATTCAGGAGATTCAGGACCGCACACGCACGGCGATTGCCAGCATGCAGAGCGGCACAGGCACGGTGGAGCAGGGCGTGGTGACGACCAACCAGGCAGGCGAGGCTCTGGAGCGGATTATCGGGATGGCGGAGCGCGTGGACCGGATGATCGCGCAGATTGCGATTGCAGCTTCGCAGCAGGCGGCAGCGGCGGATCAGTCGAGCGCAAGCCTTGATTCGATTCATTCGCTGAGCCACGAAAATCTGACCGAGATGGCGACGACGGCGGCGGGGATCGAATTGCTGCGGACGACGGCGGTGACTCTGGAGCAGCAGGTGGACCGGTTCAGCCTGAAGTCTGCTCCGGACGCGCGGCTGGTGGCTTCGTCTCCGCGAGCGAGTTCGCATGCAAGTCTGCAGCCTGCCTGAGAACTCTCCCGGGTCGCAGGTGCAAAGAGAAGAGCCCGCATCAGGCGCGGGCTCTTTTTTGTTTTGGGGATGGAGCTAGAATATCTGGAAGTTGACTTCGACGTTCAGCTCGACCAGAACGGGGTGGCCGTTTTCCATGGCGGGCTTGAAGCGGTACTGGCGGACAGCCTCCATGGCCTTCTCGTCCAGGCCCATGCCGACGCCGCGAATGACCTTGACGTGGCTGGGGTTGCCGTTGGTGTCGACCCAAAGGTTTACGAGTACGTTCCCGGCAACCTTGGCTTTGCGGGCCTCTTCGGAGAACTCAGGTTCAACCGAGTAGATCAGGATAGGCGCGGAGACGCCGCCGCCGATGCGCCGGGGGCCACCGCCGGTGTTGCCGCCGGAGCCAGGTCCAAGACCGGAGCCGTTGCCGGAACCGAGGCCGGTGCCGGAGCCGTTGCCCATCGACATGCCCACAAGAGGCGAGCTGGCGACACCGATCTGTGGAATGCTGCTGGCCATCTTGACGTCCTGCTGGACCTCGATGGTGGGCTCGATGTGGATCTTGGGCTCGATGAGCGGAGGTTTATTGGGCGGGACGATCTGGGTGTCGGCGAATTTCGGAGGAGTTCCCTTGGTTACAGGGGTTGGGCCGCGCTGGCCGCCGCCACCGCCCATCGCGGCGGCTTTGGGCGGAGCCTGCGGTGGAATATTGAGCTCCGTAATCTGCATCGGCTTGACGGGCGCGGCGAACTGAACGTGTTTTTGGACGAGCCAGAAGATGAAGAGAATTACGAGCGCGTAGATGGCGATGGCAGAACCGGTTGCCATCGGGTTCTGCTTGGTCTTCATCCGGTCGACGACCGGGATGGGCTTGGATTCGAGCACCAGCGGAGGGAGCTTGACCGGGAAGAAGACGTCGCGGACGCTGGCCCAGAGCGAGGAGAAGACTCCCTCGTCCTTGATGATGAGGTCGTTAGCTGCAGGCTTTGACTGGAGCACGAGCGGCTCTTCTTTGCTCTTGCTGAAGGCGTCCTTGAGGTTCGCGATCAGCGAGGTCCACATGGAGCCGTCGGTCTCCTCGTTGAGGTGCGGGGCTTCGGCCCCGGGATGCAGCGTTGGGGCCTTTTTGTCGGGATCGACCTGCGGTGGTGGTGTCAACAATGAATTCGCCATAAGCTGCTTCGCCTCGATGGCAGTAGCCCTGGGCCACCGACCACCACTTTATAAAAGATCGTGCACCGCCTGTACTCGTACTACGCTACCGGTCTTGGGCCGGTTTCGTTCCAAGGCGGCAAACGCTTCCTTGACTCCCGAGAACATTCTACAAAGTTTCACACGCCGCCGCTCATAATCTTGGACGCAGGCACCCACGGGAATGTCGCTTTCTCATTTGGATGCTTCCCGGCCGGGACGGCTACAATAAGAGTTTGGCGCTGATTGGCGCTAGCTGACCAACTGCAATTCTGCCACCATCCACACACGAGGAACGAATGCCCGGAGCACCCCAGACGAAGCCCGAAGACCAGAAGACCGAGGCGAAAGCGCTGAAGTCGACCCTGAACCTGCCGCAAACGGCCTTCCCCATGAAGGCGAACCTGCCGGAGAACGAGCCGAAACGGCTTGCCGCGTGGCAGGAGCAGCATTTGTATGCCCAAATTCGCGAGGCCCGCGCCGGTGGTCCAAAATACATCCTGCACGACGGGCCTCCGTATGCCAACGGGGCGATTCATCTGGGCCACGCGCTGAATAAGTGCATCAAGGACTTCGTGGTGAAGACGAAGACGATGGCCGGGTTCGACGCGCCCTATGTGCCGGGATGGGACTGCCATGGGCTGCCGATCGAGATCAAGGTAGACGAGAAGCTGGGGCGGAAGAAGCTGGAGATGGACCCCATCGCCGTCCGTCGGGCCTGCCGGGAGTACGCGGAGAAATATGTCGATCTGCAGCGGAGCCAGTTTGAGCGGATCGGGGTCTTCGGGCGGTGGGATACGCCGTATCTGACGATGTCGAAGGGATATGAGGCTTCGATTGTCGAGACTTTTTACGACTTTTTTGAGAAGGGTTTTATCTACAAGGGCCTGAAACCGGTTTACTGGTGCATCCACGACAAGACCGCGCTGGCCGAGGCGGAGGTGGAGTACGAGCAGCATCATTCGCCCAGCGTCTATGTGCGGTATCGGCTGACGAGCGATCCAGCGGCAATTCATCCGGCGCTTGCAGGCAGGAATGTCTACACGATTATCTGGACGACGACTCCGTGGACGCTGCCTGCGTCGGAGGCTGTGGCCTTCAATCCGCACATGGAGTATGTCGCCGTGCATTGCGCCGATGCGACCTACATTGTGGCGCAGGCTCTGCTGTCGTCGGTCATCGTCAATGCGAGGCTGATGAGCGGGAAGAATAACGGCGAGCCGGCTTCGCAGGCCGATGTTGTTGCGCTGTTTCCCGGCAGTGCGCTGGAGCACAGCACCTTCCAGCATCCGTTTCTTGACAGGAGCATCCTTGGCGTCACGGCGGACTATGTGACGGCAGACCAGGGTACCGGAGCGGTGCACACGGCTCCTGCCCACGGCGTCGACGACTTCGCTACGGGCCAGCGGTATCGGCTGCCGGAGATTCAGTATGTCGACAATGCGGGGCGTCAACGGAATACCGGCGCCTTCGGCGGGGGCGGAGTTGCGCAATCGTACGAAGACCTGACCGTCTTCAAATCCAACGCGCCTATCATCGAGCTGCTTGGTGAGCGCGGAGCTCTGTTGAGCGCCACGACGTTCGAGCACTCCTATCCGCACTGCTGGCGCTGCCACAATCCGATCATCGTGCGCGCCACGGAGCAGTGGTTCATCGGCATGGAAACCCCGATGATCACAGAGGATGGCACGAAGACGACCTTCCGCCAGCGTGCCCTCGACGAGATCAAGGAGGTCGTATGGGATCCCGCATGGGGAGAAGAGCGCATCTCGAATATGATCACCACGCGGCCTGACTGGTGCATCTCGCGCCAGCGCATCTGGGGCGTGCCGATCGCGGTGTTCCTCTGCGACAAGTGCGGCGAGCCTTTGAAAGACAAGGCCGTCAACAAGAGTGTCGTCGAGCTCTTTCAGAGAGAGGGCGCCGACGCATGGTACGTGCACGATGCGGCCTCGCTTCTGCCTGCGGAAACAGCGTGTGCGGGCTGTGGACACCATGAGTTTCGCAAGGAGATGGATATTCTCGACGTCTGGTTCGAGTCCGGCGCAAGCTGGCACGCTGTGCTCGATCTGGAACCCGAGCTTCACTCTCCAGCCGATCTGTACACCGAGGGCGGAGATCAGCATCGTGGCTGGTTCCACTCTTCCCTGCTGCTTTCCGTCGGCGTGCGCAACCAGGCGCCTTACAAGATGGTCGCGACGTCAGGTTGGACGCTCGATGAACAGGGCCGGGCGTTCTCGAAATCGCTCGGCAATGGCGTCGATCCGGTAGATATCGCCAAGCGGCTGGGCGGGGAGATCATTCGGCTGTGGGTTGCTTCGGTGGATTTCCGCGAAGACGTTGCCGCCAGTGAGAACCTGATGCAGCGCGTGAGCGACAACTACCGCAAGCTGCGGAATACGCTGCGATTCCTGCTGAGCAATCTTTATGACTTCGATCCTGCGACGAATACTGTCACCTTCGACCAGATGCAGCCGCTCGATCAATACATCCTGACCCAGACCGCGGAGCTCGACGCGAGGATTCGCGAGGCCTACGAGGACTTCGAGTTTCATCGCGCTTACCATGCGCTCAACGAGTACGTGAACACGGATCTGTCGGCGCTGTACCTCGACATCCTGAAGGACCGCCTCTACACCTTTGCGCCGAACCATCCGGGACGACGGAGCGCACAGACTGCGCTGTGGCGGATCGCCGAGTCGCTGACGCGGTTAATCGCCCCGATCCTGAGCTTCACGGCCGATGAAGTATGGCCACTCCTGCCGAAGGTCGAAGGCCGCGAGTCGAGCGTTCACCTTGCGCTCTTCCCGAACATCGCGGACATCGTTCCGGGCAACGTGCAACAGATTGAAGAAGATTGGGCACAGTTGCTGACGCTGCGTGATGAGGTGCTGAAGGTGCTCGAAGAGGCGCGCACGGCAAAGGAGGTCAGCAACCGGCCCTCCGAGGTGCAGGTGGTGATTGGCTGGTTGAACACGCTTGCCGGACGGCCGAATCCTCTCTTTGAGCGTTACAAGAGCATCCTGCCGGAGCTGCTCGGCGTAGCCCAGGTGGAGATCGCCGACGCCATCGTCACGGAGGGGGCGGCGGAAAAGGGCGCATTCTACGTACAGGCCAAACCTGCGGCGGGCTCGAAGTGCGAGCGCTGCTGGCGCTTCACCGAAGATGTTGGAGACGACGCCAGATATCCGACGGTCTGCCTGCGTTGTGCGGATGCACTCAGCGCTATCCAGTTCGCGCCCTACAGCGCATCAACCGATACGGAGCCTGAAGCCTGATGCCTGCGACCGACAACACTCCATCCGCTGCGGTCGCCGCAAAACCGAAGGACCAACGGCTCATCGCTCTTTTCATCTCCGCGCTTGTCGTCATTGCAGACCGTGTCACAAAGCACCTCGTCGCGCAGCAGCTTCCCTTCGGCCAAGCGCACACGGTCGTCCCCGGCGTCTTCAGAATTACCGATGTCCACAACACCGGCGCGGCCTTCAGCATGTTTGCGGAAAACGCTTCGCCCGAGACGGTACGCAGCATTCTCATCGGCTTTTCTGCTGTTGCAGTCCTTGTTCTGTTCGTCATGCTGATGCGCACGGGACGCTACCTCTCCGGCACTTCGATCGCTCTTGCACTCATTCTCGGTGGGGCGTTCGGTAACCTCTACGACCGTGTTCGCTATCACTACGTTATCGACTTCCTCGAAGTCCACATCGTGCACTATCACTGGCCGGACTTCAACGTAGCAGATAGCTGCATTGTGATTGGGGCGGGCTTGCTACTGATTGAAATCTTTCGACCGCAACAACTGAGAACTAACCTCTGACAACAGCTTTGATGAATGACCAGATCACAATTCGCGGCGCACGCACCCATAACCTCAAGGGCATCGACGTCGATATCCCGCACAATGCCCTCACCGTCGTAAGCGGCGTCTCGGGGTCGGGCAAATCTTCCCTTGCCTTCGACACTGTCTATGCTGAGGGCCAGCGGCGGTATGTCGAAAGCCTCTCCGCCTACGCGCGGCAGTTTTTGGAGCGCATTGAAAAGCCCGACGTCGACCACATGGACGGCCTCGCGCCGGCGATTGCGATCAAGCAGAAGAACCAGACACGCAATCCCCGCTCGACTGTGGCCACAGCAACCGAGATCTATGACTATCTGCGGCTGCTGTATGCGCGCTGCGGCACTGTGACCTGCCTGCACTGTGGCGGAGTGGTGAAGCATGACACCGTGGACGAGATTGTCACGACGCTATTCGCTCTTCCCGAAGGCACTCGCGCCTATCTTTTGTTTCCCATCGTGCGGGCCGAGGTCAAACTCGAACCTATGCGGATGCCGACGGTCGAAGAGGCTGCCGACGCCTCCAAACCAGCGAAGAAGTCTCCAAAAAAATCTGCCAAATCCACGAAGGTTGCGGACGCGGCTACTTCATTGCATCTCACGGACGCATTGAAAGAGCGCCTCACAGAACTTCGCCGCCGGGGCTACAACCGTCTTTACCAGGCGGGAAAGATCGTCGAGTTTTCCACGCCGGAGTCGCTGCTCGAACTCGACTTCTCACAGCCGATCTTCGTCCTCATCGACCGCCTTGCCATCTCGCCAGATTCACGCGCGAGAATCGTCGATGCGATTGAGACCGGTTATCGCGAATCGGGTGAGGTTCAGTTCCATACTGTGTCTCGCGAAGAAGGCGATGCAGCGACGAAGCTACGATTTTCTGCGGCATTTGAGTGCACCAACTGTCACCGCGCCTATCGTGAGCCGGAGCCGCGTCTGTTTTCGTTCAACAACCCTTACGGTGCGTGTCCTCGATGCCAGGGCTTCGGCAACACGATCGACTTTGATCCCAACCTCATCATCCCTGACAAGTCGAAGTCGCTTGCTGAAGGCGCCATCGCTCCATGGACTACGACGAAATACCGGCCGCACCACGGCGAGATGATCCGCGCAGCAAAGACTGCAAACATTCCCGTCAACACTCCCTGGTACGAGCTGACACCGTGGCAGCAACGCTTCATCGAAGAGGGCGACGACAGCTATCCCGGCATCCAGGGCTTCTTCCGCGCACTGGAGCGCAAGAAGTACAAGCTGCACGTCCGGGTGTTTCTCTCCAAATACCGCGGTTATGCGCAATGTCCTGACTGTCGGGGTCAGCGGCTTCGCTCTGAGGCTCGGGCAGTGCTCATCAACAACCAGAATATCTGCGAAACGAGCGCACTCACGATCGTCGACGCGCAGACGTTCTTCGACAATTTGCAACTGTCACCAGCACAATTAGAAGTCGCCGGAAAGATTCTAGAGGAAGTGCGACAGCGGATTCACTTCCTCCATCAAGTCGGCCTGGACTACCTGACGCTCGACCGCCTCAGCTCAACGCTCTCTGGCGGAGAGTCGCAGCGGATCCAGCTCGCTACTTCGCTGGGCTCGCGTCTTGTCGGGGCGCTGTATGTGCTGGACGAGCCTAGCATCGGCCTGCACACTCGCGATACAGCCAAACTCATTCGCATTATGAAGGATCTGCGCGACCTGGGAAATACGATTCTCGTCGTCGAACACGATCCGGACGTGATACGCGCCGCCGACTATCTGCTCGACCTCGGGCCCGGCGCGGGTGAGTTAGGCGGACAGCTTCTGGCTTCGGGTACTGTCGCTCAGGTCACTGCGAACCCGAACTCCATCACAGGCAAATATCTCTCCGGACGCGCCACAATCCCAGTGCCAAAGCACCGTCGTGAGCCTGGCCGTGAGCGACTGAAACTTACCGGAGCGCGCATCCATAACCTTCGCGGCGTCGACGTGGAGATTCCGCTGGGCCTTCTTGTCTGCGTCACCGGTGTGTCGGGTTCGGGGAAATCGACTCTGATACACCAGGTGCTTTACCGCGCGCTGATGCAGGCGCTCGGTCAGGAGCCTGTGCAGATCGAGGGCGCAGGGACGCCTCTCTTTCGTGAGTTGACCGGGACACATCACCTCAACGACGTGATCCTTGTCGACCAGTCTCCGATCGGCCGCACTCCGCGCTCGAATCCAGTTACGTATATCAAGGCCTTCGACGACATTCGTGCTCTCTTCGCAGCGCAACCTGATGCCCGTCGCAAGGGACTTACAGCGGGACACTTTTCCTTCAACGTTCCAGGCGGACGCTGCGATGTCTGCGAAGGTGACGGAACTGTAACGGTCGAGATGCAGTTTCTGGCTGATATTGAACTGCCGTGCGAGGAATGTAACGGTACGCGTTACAAAGCTGCGATCCTCGATATTAAGTACAAGGGCCGGAACATCCATGATGTGCTCAATATGACAGTCAAGGAGGCCCTGGTCTACTTTGCCGGACATCCGAAGATCGTGGATAAGCTTTACGTTCTCGACGAGGTCGGCCTCGGCTACGTGCGGCTGGGTCAGTCTGCTACCACGCTCTCCGGCGGCGAAGCTCAACGGGTAAAGCTGGCGTCGCATCTGGCGACAGCACGCTCGATCACTGGCCGCGCGTCAGGCAATGAAGCGGCGGCAAAGGCGCGTAGCCGCACACTGTACATCCTCGACGAGCCTACAACCGGGCTTCACTTCGACGATGTGGCCAAGCTTCTTGCGGCGTTTCGCAAACTCATCGACGGCGGCGGGTCGTTGCTCGTCATCGAGCATAATCTCGATGTCATCAAATCTGCTGACTGGGTGATAGACATGGGCCCTGAGGGCGGCAACGGCGGCGGCCAGGTCGTTGCTATCGGCACTCCGGAGGAGATCGCCGCAAATCCTGCCAGTCACACCGGGCACTGGCTCGCGCCTGTCCTGAAGCCTGCCGCAGCGAAGCTCGAAGCAGAGCTCCAGGCAACAACATAACGCGAATGACTTTGCTCGCAATTGTCGTATAGGCTCTTCGGGCCAGGTCATGTCAGGTAACAGCCTTTGACCACCGAAGCCGCCCTTGTTACCCTCATCCCACCTATGCCAACCGCACCCACAACCTGCTGCATCATCGGCGGAGGTCCGGCCGGCATGATGCTTGGCTTCCTCCTCGCCCGCCAGGGCATCGCCGTAACTGTGTTGGAGAAGCACAAAGACTTCTTCAGGGATTTCCGGGGCGACACCATCCATCCCTCCACACTCCAGCTCCTTTATGAACTCGGCCTGCTCGACAAATTTCTTTCACTTCCCCACTCCCAGGTTTCCAGCCTCTCCGCCAGCATTGGAGGCGAGACCTTTCCCATAGCAGACTTTTCTCATCTCCCAACACGCTGCAAATTTATCGCTCTCACGCCGCAGTGGAACTTCCTTAACTTCCTTGCTGAACAAGCGGCACACCTGCCCAGCTTCACTTTGCGCATGAGCTGGGAGGCTACTGGCCTTCTTCAGCAAAATGGCGTCACCACCGGCGTCCGCGCTAACACCCCGGAAGGCCCCGTCGAGATACCCGCCACTTTAACCGTGGGTTGCGATGGCCGCCACGCCATCTCCCGTGAAGCCGCACGGCTTCCGCTCATCAACGAAGGCGTTCCCATTGACGTCCTCTGGCTACGTATCGACCGTCAACCACAGGACCCTGAGAACGCCCTCGGCTACATCAACTATGGCCGCCTGATCGTCCTCATCAATCGCAACGACTACTTTCAGATCGCCTATATCATCGCGAAAGGCACCTTCCCGCAGATCCAGCAGGCTGGCATTCCCGCATTTCAACAAAGCATAGAGCGCATCGTGCCGTTCCTCGCGGGCCGCGCGGGCGAGATCGACTCATGGGACAAGGTTAAGCTCCTCACCGTCCAGCTCAACCGGCTGCGGGAGTGGTCCTCTCCGGGCCTGCTCTGCATTGGCGACGCGGCCCACGCAATGTCTCCGGTTGGAGGCATCGGCATCAACATCGCCCTGCAGGATGCTGTCGCCACCGCCAACATGCTCACTGAGTCACTGCTCTCCGGCACCCTTACCGAGCACAACCTCGCCTCTGTCCAGCACTACCGTCAAAATGCGGTTCGCAACACGCAGCGTGTCCAGGCATTCGCACATGGCATCCTCGACCGGGTGCTGCGCAGCGACGGCCCAATCAAGCCACCGCTTGCCATACGCATCCTTACCCGCATCCCCGGCTTCCAAAACATTCCCGCGCGCTTCGTCGGCATGGGCCTGCAACCCCAACACATCAAATATCCGTAACCGCACCCGAATTACAGATCAAACTCCCGATTCCAGCTTTGAATCACCCGCGTCTCCCGCTCCCAGCCCAGGACGCTCACGCTTCCTGTTCCCAATGCAAACAAACTGCCACCCACTGCCGCCAGCCCGACCCATCGCGCCGCCAGAATCCGCAGGATGTGTGCGTGCGCAAACAGCGCCGCCTTACCTCCATCCGGTATCGCTGCCAAAGCCTGTGCGATCACTCCATCCGCCCGCTCGCCTACATGCTCGACCGCCTCGCCGCCTACAATCTCGTTCTTCCAGACCGACCACCCCGGAATCTCCGCCTGAATCTCTTTTGTCGTCTTGCCCTCATAGACGCCGTAATCCCACTCCTTCAAACCCTCCGTCACCACGGCGACATCGCCAAACCCTGCAATTGCGCAGGTCTCCCGCGCCCGCTGCATCGGACTCACAAACACAGCATCGAACTTCGTCCCCTTCAGATACTCCCGCAGCAGCTTCGCGCGCTCTCTTCCGCGATCCGTCAGCGGAATATCCGTCCGGCTGGTATGCGCCCCGCTCAAACTCCACTCTGTCTCTCCATGCCGTACCAGCCACAACTCTGTCCCTGCACCCATTCTCAGCCTCCGTCATCTAATCAACTATCCTACAAATATGGACTTCCAGCTCGCGACTACCTATAAACCTCAGGGCGATCAGCCCCGCGCCATCTCCGAGCTCGTCGCCGGTGTTCACGCCGGCGAAAAGGACCAGGTGCTGCTGGGCGTCACCGGCTCCGGCAAGACCTTCACCATGGCCAAGGTCATCGAAGAGCTCCAGCGCCCTGCTCTTGTCCTTGCGCATAACAAGACCCTGGCCGCGCAACTCTACCATGAGTTCAAAACCTTCTTTCCGCAAAACGCCGTCGAGTACTTCGTCTCCTACTACGACTACTACCAACCTGAAGCGTACATCCCCGCCGGCGATCTCTTCATTGAAAAAGAGGCAACAATCAATGAAGAGTTGGATAAACTGCGTCTCGCCGCAACCCGCAGCCTCTTCGAGAGACGTGACGCCATCATCGTCAGCTCTGTCTCGTGCATCTACGGCCTCGGGTCGCCCGAAGCTTACTACGGCATGCTCCTGCTCCTTGAAAAGGGCCAGCACATCCGACGCGAAGACATCACCCGCCGCCTGGTAGAGATACTTTACGACCGCAACGACGTCGACTTTCGTCGCGGCACCTTCCGCGTCCGCGGCGACATCATCGAGATCTACCCAACCTATGACGAGAACGCCTACCGTATAGAGCTTTTCGGGGACGAAATCGATTCACTCTCCCAGATCGATCCCCTCTTCGGCACCGTCAAACAGAAATACTCGCGACTCCCCATCTACCCCAAGTCTCACTACGTCGTCCAGCCCGAGCGCAAAAGCTCCGCCATTGCCACCATCCTTGAAGAGATGGAATGGTGGGAAAAAGAACTCGAAACGCAGGGACGCCTCGTCGAATCTCAGCGCATCCATCAGCGCACCCGCTTCGACCTTGAGATGATTAAGTCCGTCGGCTACTGTCACGGCATCGAAAACTACTCGCGACACTTCTCCGGCCGTCTCCCCGGCGAGCCGCCGCCAACGCTGCTCGACTACTTCCCGCAGGACTATCTCCTCTTCATCGACGAGTCGCACGTCACCGTGCCGCAGCTCCACGGCATGTGGCATGGCGACCGCTCCCGCAAGCAAAACCTCGTCGACTATGGCTTCCGTCTGCCCAGCGCGATGGACAACCGCCCCCTCCGCTTCGAAGAGTTCGAGTCCCGCACCGGCCAGATCATCTACGTCTCCGCCACGCCAGGCCCCTACGAGCTGACCAAGGCCGCTGGCGTCGTCGTCGAGCAGATCATCCGCCCCACAGGCCTCATCGATCCCATCGTGGAAATCCGCCCAGTCAAAGGCCAGATCGACGATCTCCTTGCCGAAATCCGCGACCGGGCAGCGAATAACCAACGCGTCCTCGTCACCACTCTCACCAAGCGCATGTCCGAAGACCTTGCCAGTTACTACACCGAAGTCGGCGTTCGCTGCCGGTACATGCACTCCGAGATCGAAACCCTCGAGCGCATCAAGCTCCTGCGCGATCTCCGCAAAGGCGAGTACGACGTCCTCATCGGCATCAACCTCCTCCGCGAAGGCCTCGATCTTCCGGAGGTTTCGTTGGTAGCAATTTTGGACGCCGACAAAGAAGGCTTCCTCCGCTCACAAGGCTCCCTCATTCAAACCATCGGCCGAGCGGCGCGTCACATCGAAGGCCGCGCCATCCTCTACGCCGACAAGATGACCGAATCCATGCAGCGAGCCATCGACGAAACCAACCGACGCCGCGAAAAGCAGGAGGCCTTCAACGAAGAAAACGGCATCACGCCGCAATCCATCATTCGTCCGCTAGAAATGGGCCTGGCCGGCATCCTAAACGCCGACTACGCCGACCTCATCGACGAAGCCGAAGGCATGCCCGACTTCGCCACCCAACAGGATCTCGATAATTACATCGTTAAACTGGAATCCGACATGCGCGAAGCCGCCAAAAAATTCGAGTTCGAAAAAGCCGCTAAACTACGCGACACAGTAAAAGAACTCCGCACCAAAGAGTTTCTATTTAGCTAGACTTGTTAGTGCTTTTGCCCTCACTCCACTTTTGACGGAACTAGGGACATCGGACAAGATCTACCCTATGTGTTCCTTTAGTTTTCGCAAACCCTGCTGAATTCCATTCATATCCTGATGCTCAGGCCCGAGATTTAATCGACGTACCTTCCGCTTAGATGTGAGCTTGCATTCCCAGCAATCATTGCTCTGATCGGTTATTAGGGATACTCTCAACTCCTCTGAAAATTCAGAGTCGATTGCACGGAGTCCTGCTACGATTATTTCGTTACGTATATAAGTTCCGTTAGTGTCAAGGAAAAGATGCTGATCAGTTGTCATGGTTTTGCCCCATTATGAAATGAACCCTAATCAGAGATTAAGGCGAACTTACAATTCTCACCACACCAATCAGCGTTTGCCCTAACTTTCTAGGTACACGTAGACGACCATGCCAATCTTACGGCAACTCACATTAATGACTATCGTTTCTCTAGTAACAACAATCGCGCCTTTTGCTTATTTCTGGCCTCGCAATCAAAAACTTCCTATCCAGATGGACCCGCTTGGTGAGACGGGCGCATTTCTGCCTATTTTGGAGCGTTATCTTAAGTTGGCAGATGGACTCGCCGCTGTGACTATTGTTGCTTTGGGATATATTGCAAGCCCGGTTCTGCTTCATCCTATTGTCCAGTACGATAGGGAACACCTCGGAAGCTTAACGCTGTTAAATGCTTGCACTCCCCTTATTGTGTCTTTTCTCTGTATTCTTTTTTTCAAAATATGGCTCGTGATCTGGTATGAGAATTATCGACATCAGAAAAATAGCTAAACCCCCCTTCGGTACTCTGTGATCAAGTCTTTACCTGTTGCTGCTTTTTTGAACCTGATCGTTGGTTTTGGAACTATCGCTACCGATGTAACATTATGGATTCATAATGGTGGAGGCAATCCACCTTCTTATTATTGAGCAGCGGGTGGCTAACCCGTTCGCGACCCTACCCGACAATATTTCAGTGTCACATCAGCGTGTCGATTTTGCGGACCGATGGGACATAAGCGACTCTCCCAAAATACGGAGATTGCTTCCCTATCCACTTTGCCGTACCCTAACCCCATGGACGTAACCCTCACCTCCGACCAGCGCGCCCTGGCCCGTCAGGCAATTGAAAGCGGACGTCTGCACCGAGAAGAAGACGTCGTACAGGAAGCCCTGTCCCTCTGGGAAGACCGAGAGCGCCATCGCATCGAGTTCCTCGCCTCGCTCGATGAAGCACGCAAATCCCTCGCTCGCGGAGAAGGCCGTCCCATCACCGAGGAATCTATGCAGAACCTCTCTGCAGCCATCAAGGAGCGCGGACGCGCCCGTATCGCCGCAGAATTGTCCTCATCAAAATAATGCCCCTTATCCTATCCCCGCAGGCGGAGATCGACCTCGATGAAATCTGGTTCTACATCGCAAAAGAGAGCACCAGCATCGAGGTCGCAGACCGCCTTATCGACACCATCACCAACCGCCTGCTCCTCCTCGCAACCCATCCCTATTTAGGCCGCCTCCGCGAAGAAGACTTCGGCCCGGGCACCCGCACCTTTGCCGTCGGCGAATACGTCGTCCTCTACACCGTCTCCCAAAATGATGCACTCATCCTCCGCATCGTCCATGGCCGCCGAGACCTCGAAACTCTCTTCAGCCATTAACATGAGTGCACCACGACAAACCAGCCACCCCCCTAAGCTCCTCCCAAAAACCTTCTACTCCCGTTCTCCCGAGATCGTAGCCCGAGCCCTTCTCGGCAAGCTCCTCGTCCGCGATCTCCACGGCGAGCAGCTCACTGGCCGCATCATCGAGGTCGAAGCCTACCTCGGCCTCACCGACCCCGCCTCCCACGCCTACCGCGGCCTCACCCCCAACAACTTCCCCCTCTTCGGCCCACCCGGCCGCACCCACGTCTACTTCATCTACGGCATGTACTACTGCCTCAACGCATCCGCCCATCTCCCCGGCGAAGCCGGCGGAGTCCTCATCCGCGCCATCGCCCCCATCGACGGCATCGAGATCATGGCCCACCTCCGCCGCCTCTCCCCCACCGCCAAACCCAAACTCCTCACCGGAGGCCCCGGCCGCCTCTGCCAGGCCCTCGACATCACCCGCAAAAATTCCAACGACCTCGACCTAACCGCACACGGCTCCCCCATCCAGATCGCCGACGACGGCTACCATCCCACCGACATCCAAACCACCCCACGCATCGGCCTCTCAAAAGCCGCCGACCGCCTCCTCCGCTTCCTCATCGGCGAAATCTCCAAACCCGGCCGCTGAGCCGGCCATCTTGCCACACCACAACTTTTGCGTTCAATTTCGTGTTCACAAAAGGGGTGAGATAAAATCTCCCAAGGGCCAAAGGATAAGAATGACCAGCGTAACCAAGCCTCTTTGCTTAGTACTTCTCACAGGATTTATTACAACCGCATTCGCCCAGGCCCCTATCGTCCGCCAGCCACCTCCCCCTCCGCCCCCCGATCAGCAACAGGCAGACCCGCAATACCAGCCACCAGCACCGCCACCGCCCCCTGACGCACAGGCACAGCCACAGAGCCAGCCCCCCGAGCTACCGCCAACGGTTCCCCCACAGCAGCTTGACCAGCTCGTCCAGCGAATCGCTCTCTACCCCGATCCGCTGCTCGCACAGGTCCTTACCGCCTCCACGTTCTGGCAGCAGATTCCCGACGCCGCCACCTGGGCCCAGCAGCACTCCAGCCTCACCGGCGACGCCCTCGCGCAGGCTATCCAGGCCGACAACCTGCCCTGGGATCCGAGCGTTCTCGCACTTCTGCCCTTTCCCTCCGTTCTCGATATGATGGCACGCGACCCCCAGTGGACCGGCACTCTCGGCAACGCGGTTCTTGTACAGAGAAACGATGTCATGGACGCCGTGCAGCGCCAGCGCCAGGCCGCCCATAACTACGGCTACCTCACATCAACCCCCTACGACAACGTCGTCGACAACGGCGGAGCCATCGAGATCCAACCCGTTAACACGGCCTACTACTACGTCCCGGTTTACAATCCGGCGGTTGTCTTCTACGCGCCTCGTCCCGGCTTCGTTATTGCCACCGGAATCCGCTTCGGCCCGGCGATCGTCATCGCTCCAGCCTTCGGTGTCTACGGTTGGTTTGGCGCCGGATTCGGCTGGAGAGGCCACACAATCCTCATCGACCATCGCCCCTGGACACGCACCTATTACAACCGGTCGGTCTACGTACATCCCTACGAGCATCCCTACGTCCGTCCTGCAGCTCCGCGCGCTGAGTACCACGCGCAGCCAGCTCACCACGAAGCTCCGCCGCACGAAGAACACAAACACTAATTCTGCGTAACGAAAGAAAACGGCTTCTGCAAATCCGCAGAGGCCGTTTCAGTTTCTATAGCGCTCAGGCCACATAATCGCCGCGCTTGACATCATCACACCTCAAAAGCCACTCAAAACGAGGATGAGACGAGGAGTTAACAATAAAGGTCCGGACTTAAAGCCTTTTATCGGAATACTTTGCACACTTTTACATGGGAGGGAGGGTCAGTATTACCGCCAGCTAACCGCCAGATGCCACCGCATCTTCCGGTCTGCCGTCTTCTCCAGCACATGAGCGTACTCCAGCAACTCTGAGAGCACCAATTCGCCCTCCGAGCCAAGTTGCAGCGGATCGGCATCCAGCGCCATCAGGAGAGCCCGCACTGTCCGCAACCCATCCTCAGGCGAATACCACTGCGGCGGAGGCAGCCTGCGCATCAGTTCCTGGTTCCCTGCTCCCTCTTCGATCAGCAGTGACATCGAGTTCTCGTCTGCCGAAAAGAATTCAATCAGAGGACGCACCCCAAGTCGAAGCGCAAGCCGTTCCAGAGCATCCTCATGCCGAGCGAGTGAGCGCCCGTTCACAAAGATGTCGAACCCAGGGTCCTCCCCCTCGACGACGATGTACATGGAAGCAGCCATTCTACGCAGTGTAAACCGTCGAACGTCTACCGGAAAGTATCAGCGAAGCGACAGCACCGCCTCATCATCCGTGGTCCGCAAAAACAAAAGTACCCCAGCACCCGCTGCCAGCAGAATCGTCCCGCAGATCATCCTTACTGTCGGCTCAGGCTGCTCCAGAGCAAAGCTCTCAAGAATCGTCACGAAAGGAATCACAAGATACCGCGCCGAAAATCGCATGGGAGCCATTGCCCGCAGCAGCCAGATAAGTAGCAACACTTCAATGCCGTCTACCAGTGAAGAAACCGGCGCGGCCGCAAGCAGGTCCGGCCATCGCCACACCATCTCTTCACGCAATGCGCTCCAGGCCAGCAGGAATACCGCGTTTGCGAGCCCCACAACTGCGATCGCCTCGGCCAGATTAACCTCGCGCAAGAGTCGATGCAGACGGACGCTCACCACTCCAACCAGAACTACAGCCGCACACACTAAACCCAACAGCAGTTGCCCGCGGGGAGATCTCGAGAACTGCAGAGGCAACAGAAGAAGCAACCCTCCGGCACCCCCGAGCGCCGGTATAAGAAATTTTCTCGCGTCTCGCTCGTCACCAGCAGACACCTCGCTCGCAGCGACAGCTATCACGACAACCACAGGCGCAAAAGCGAACAGCGCAGATCGCGTAATCGCAGACACAGTGCTGCCCGCATACTCCGCAACTACCAGCGGGACTCCGAAGAATCCCAGTCCCCCGACAGCCACTCGCAGATAGTCAGCAACTTTCTCCCGCCTCCACTTTCCCCTGATCGAAAACACCAACCCGGCCACCCCAATCAAACCAAAGAGCAGCCCCTGTTCTTCCAATGGAGGGAGGGTCCCAGCCGCCGTCTGCGGAATCACCCACGACGTCGCGGACAACACGCACAACAGCGCGAAGCCAAGCCAACGAGTCCGCCTCATAACGTCCATCAAGCCATCCCAGGAAAATTTATTTCCAGACATGAGGCACAGATCCCGCCGGAGCCTGCGAAGTCAACTCAAGGTAGACCGTCTCGATATCCTGTTGCAATCCGTCCGGACGGTTCGGGACCCAATTGCTATCTGCACCCGGCAGCTTGATATGCATCTCAGCCGGTGTCTTGCCCGCGTCCGTCTCCACCTTCACTGCCGCGTAGAGGTCCCGCAAAAACCGCGCCTGTCCAGTGAGTATCTCCAGGGCGCCGGCCTCACCATGACCCGGCAGCACATGCACCGGTTTCAAAGCTATCGCCCTATCCAGGACCTTCGGCCAGTTAGCAATATTCGCATCCAGCAGTTTGTTCCTCGGCCCATTCACCGCAGCATCGCCAGTACAAAGCACTCGTTCCTTCGGTAGCCACACATAGCCATCCCCAGGCGTATGCCCCCACCCCAGAAAAAGAAAATCTACTTCGCGGCGTCTATCCTTCAGCACCAACCGGTCGCCATCGATGATCTTCTGCGGCCGCTGAACGTCGCTCTCACCTGTCTCCCCGCACATCCTCCCGCTTCGCCTGCGCCGCCTGCCATCGCGTCGGCTCCCACCGGTCCATCTCATTCACCACCCCGCGAAACGCCATCGTCGTTGCCCCCGCCTTTGTCCAGACCGAATTCCCATAGGAATGATCCCCGTGAGCATGCGTATCAAAGACGTACCGCACAGGCTTGGGCGACAACTTCTTCACCACCTCCAGCAACTCCTTTGCCCGCCCCGGATAGTTCGCATCCACGACGACAAGATACTGGTCCATCTCGATAACTGCCGTATTGCTATACCCCTTGCCGGCATCCCCCAGCAGAAACCAAACTCCATCCGCGATCTTTTGCGCGTCGCCACTACTCTGCCCAAGTCCAATTTGCAGACTCCCAAATAGCAACACGCCGAGCAGCAGCCAACGCGCCTGAACCATTATGCCGACACAAAAGCCGCGCAAACGCGCGGCTTTCATGGTTAGCGATGAAGAAGTGTTAGCGATTGCCGCCACCCTGCGGTGCACCGCCAGGACCCGGTCTGCGCCCACCACGACGGCGCCGGCTACCGGGCCGCCTCTGGCCGCCAGGACCACTCGGTCGCGGACCCGCAGCCGCTGGAACCGCAGGTACACCATCGGCACGGTTGAAGTTAGGCTCCTCATCCGACTCTTCTCCTTCATCGTCGAAGTCTTCGCCATCCTCATCCGTAACGTCCGCTGCCTCGGCCCCGTTCTGAGTCGAATGAGGCGCAGCCGCTGCATCAATCCCTACCTGCCCAGGTTCCGGCAGACCGAGCTTCGCACGTTGCTCGCGGAGAACGGCCTTCCTCGAAAGCTTAATACGGTTCCCTTCAATCGCCAGCACCTTGACCAGGATCTGATCTCCCTCGCGAAGCTCGTCCTTCACTTCCTTCACACGATGCTCGGCAATCTCCGACACATGCAGCAGACCATCCGTTCCCGGGAAGATTTCGACGAACGCACCGAACTCCGCCAATCGGACAACTTTACCGAGATAAGTCTTGCCAACCTCGGGCACCGCCGTCAGGTCGCTGATCATCTGAATCGCCCGCGCCAGTCCATCGGCATCGCTCGAAGCCACATTCACGCGCCCGGAATCATCCACATCGATCTTCACGCCGGTTGCATCGATGATCCCGCGAATCACCTTGCCTCCCGGCCCGATCAGGTCGCGAATCTTGTCTGTAGGAATCTGCAGTGTGTGAATGCGCGGCGCAAACTTCGACTTCTCCTGGCTTGCACTCGCAATCACGCCATCCATCGTATCCAGCAGGAACAGCCGTCCCTGCCGCGCCTGCTCCAGCGCCTCGCGCATAATCTGCGCAGTGATACCCATGATCTTGATGTCCATCTGCAGCGCCGTAATTCCCTTGCGGGTTCCGGCTACCTTGAAGTCCATATCGCCGTAGTGGTCTTCTGCACCGGCAATGTCGGTCAGAATGGCGTAGTTGTCGCCCTCTTTCACCAGGCCCATCGCAACACCGGCAACCGATCCCTTAATCGGAATGCCAGCCTGCATCAGCGCCAACGAAGCACCGCAGACCGTCGCCATTGACGAGGAGCCGTTCGACTCGAGAATGTCCGATACCACGCGCAACGTGTACGGAGACTCATCTTCGGCAGGCAGCACTGCCTCAATCGCACGCGAAGCCAGAGCACCGTGCCCAATCTCACGGCGGCCCACGCCACTCATACGCCCAACCTCGCCAACCGAGAACGGGGGGAAGTTATAGTGCAGCATGAAGCGCCGCTTCAGCTCACCCTCGTAGCTTTCGAGGCGCTGCGCGTCGTCGGTCGTGCCCAGCGTAGCGCTCACCAGAGCCTGCGTCTCACCCCGCGTAAACAAGGCCGATCCATGCACGCGCGGCAGCACGCCAACCTCGATCGTCAGATCGCGAATCTTATCGAATGCGCGATGATCAGGCCGAATCCGGTCATGAAGCACCTGGTCGCGGAAGATCTTCTCGCGCAGCAGCTCATAGTACTTGCTAAGCTTCTTCGCAGCGTCCGAGTCGCCCTCCGGCAGATCCTTCTTCAGCTCGTCCTTCAGCTCTTTGACCTTCGCGTAGCTGTCGAACTTCGGATGCTTCTGCGTATCGAGTGCATCCTTCAGGCGCGCACCGATCTTCGCCTCGAGCCCACTCAGATATTCCTGATCGACCTCAACGGCGCTAACCAGCCGCTTCGTCTTGCCGGCACGGCTCACCAGGTCTTCAATCGCCGCACAGATCTTCTTGATCTGCTCATGGGCAAATTCAATTGCATCGACGACGCGCTCTTCCGCAATCTCCTGCGCGCCCGACTCGATCATCACGATGCCGTCCTTCGTGCCGACAACCATGATATTCAGAAGGCTCTTCGCGCGCTCGGAGTACGTCGGGTTCACGACGAATTGGTCATCCACAATGCCGATCCGAACCGCGCCCACCGGCCCATGGAAGGGAATATCGCTCAGTGCCAGCGCACAGCTTGCACCGTTGATGCCCAGCACATCCGGGTCGTTTTCCTTGTCAGCGGAATAGACAAACGCAACCACCTGCGTCTCGTTACGAAAGGCCTCGGGAAACAGCGGACGAATCGGACGGTCAATCTGACGGCTCGTCAGAATTTCTTTCTCGCTAGGCCGTCCTTCACGCTTGATGAAGCCGCCGGGAATCCTGCCACCAGCGTAGGTGAACTCGCGATACTCAACAGTCAGCGGGAAGAAGTCGATTCCCTCTTTCGGGTCCGGCGAAGCCACCGCCGTCGCTAAAACCACGTTGTCGCCGCTCGAAGTCAGCGCTGCGCCGGAGGCCTGCTTGGCCATGCGCCCCGTCTCGAATTTAATTTGCTTGCCGCCTGCAAGCTCAACTATCACGTCTTGTTTCATATTTTCTCTCTTTTCTCTCGTCTTCTTTTTAAGCTTTGGAATCGCGTCATCCGTCGTGCGGGCGCGAAAAAGCGCAGTTTCCCGGTGCGGCTAACAGACCGCTGGGAGACTGCGCTTGTGTAGGTCGTTGGGGATCGTCCGATCGCCGGAGCAAAGAACCGCGAAGACAACGCCTGACTCTGCCATCGTCAGCAACTCCAGCCACAAGGTCTTACCTGACCTTGCACGAATGTTGCAGCCGACAGAGAACGGGCCGTCTGTACTTCCATAGTTTTTACGGTATCTCCGGAGACGATGCGCTTACTTGCGGATTCCGAGTTTGCCGATGACCTCGCGGTAACGGTCTGCATCGCACTTTTTCAGGTAATCCAGCAAGCGGCGACGCTTGCTTACCAGCATCAAAAGACCGCGGCGCGAACCGTGATCCTTCTTGTGCTCTTTGAAGTGCTCCGTCAACTCGCCAATACGCTCGCTTAAAATCGCGATCTGTACCTCAGGACTCCCGGTGTCGGAGTCGTGAGTCCGAAACTTTGCAATAATGTCTGTTTTTTTAGCAGATGCCAACACAGCTTTTTCTACTCCTGATTCTTCTAGTCCACTCTTAGTGTCCCAATTAGGATAGCATCGCCGGCGAAACCCGGCAATCGAGCAAACCCTAAATTATTCAATCCATTCGAGACGAAGTAGACCGCTCAGGCAATATGGCTCTTCAGGAATGCCAGCGTTCTCTCCCGCGCCAGCTTCGCCGATGCGCCATGAAAGCTCTCCGGATGCACGTCGCGGTTGAAGGCATGTCCGGCGTCCTCATACACGTAGATCTCCACATCAGGATGGGCCGCCCGCACCGCATCAACCTGATCCTTCCCTATGTGCGAATCCTCAGCGCCAAAGTGCAGCAGAACCGGGCAACTCGGCTCTTCCTTGGCCACCGCTCCAATGCCACCTGCGTAGTACCCAACACAGCACGCAGGGCGCATCTTGTACTTCTCGCCACGCGTAGCCGCCAGCCAGCTCACCAGGCCGCCATAGCAGAAGCCAAGCACGCCGATTCCCTTCCCGGCTTCCTTCGCTGCTTCGTAGGCCGCAGCCACATCCAGCAAAGTCACATCTGGCTTCAGGCTCGGATAAAGCGCGAACGCCTTCTTCATATCCTCTGGCCCGTAGCTCAGCTCAAGGTCACGCTCAAAGCGGTCGAAGATCGCCGGTGCAACCACTAGAAATCCATCTTTTGCATATCCATCGGCAACGCCGCGAATATGCGAGTTCACACCGAAGATCTCCTGCACCAGAACCAGCGCGCCAATCACTTCACCCTTGGGCCGGGCGACATACGCGCTCAGCTCATGACCATCCTCTGCCTTCAACTTGATCCATTCACTCATGTTTCTCATCATAACCAGAACTGCCACGGCTTAGTGTCACCAGAGTGTCAAAGTGAAGCAAGACACAACCACGCGACCGTCTCATCAAACAAATGGACGGCAAACTCAATTCGAAGAGCTGGGCAAAGCCGCATAGAAATTAGTCGGCTGTTTTCGTTTTTGGGATTAGCGCAGGGCTTTAGAAGATGCTGAAAAATAGCCCGTCCTGAAAGGGATAAAAGGGGCATTGTTTTGAAGGGAATGAAAAGTCGTCGTTTTGAAAGGGCGCGGCTTCAGAGCCTGCCCTGAGCGAAGCCGAATGGGCGCCGTAAGCTCAATCTACCCAATGCGGCTTCAGCCGCTGAGGGAATATGTCAGGACCAGCAAGACTTTTCAGCACCCTCTTTTAGCCCTGCGAAAAAACGCGCAAAGAAAGAGGCTTTAGCCCCCGGCCTTAACTTCACATCACCCTGTCTTCTCCGAATCCGCATACCCCTTCATCTCACGAGTCCACCGCAGGAACCGGAAAAACTGCTGCTTCTCGTTCCAGAAAAGATTCCAGAAATCCCGCGCCTGAACCGTATCAGCCCGCTGCCCCGTAAACGTCTCCAGCCGCCACCGAAGATAAGGACTCCGCCACGGCCGGAACCGGCTGCCGCGCGTCGCATTCCAAAGAAATCGAACTTCCTCAACCATCGCCGACCGCCTTTCATCAAGTATAGGCAACGGAAGACAATGACGTCCGCCCGGAACACTCTTGCACACGGAGGAAAACGGGTCGCACATTATCACCGATGAGCATACGACCTACTCGTTCGTCGCCGCGCCCTACTATCACGAGGTCATCAACCACATGGAGGCTACGTGCGCGGGCACGTCCACACGAATGGGATTGAGAACTTTTGGAGTCTGTTGAAGCGGCGATTGACGGGCACGTACATTTCTGTCGAGCCTGTCCACCTGAACGCTTACGTGGTCGAACAAGTGGTACCGCTACAACAACCGCAAGGACTTCAATGATGCTGGAAGGTCAGCAAAGTACTTTCGCAGGTCACTGAAAGCGTTTGACGTATGCTGGACTGACGGTAAGGAAGCAGGGGCGGCGGTTTCCTACGAGACAGAACCGGGGGAAAGCGGTAAGGTTCTTCGCCTTACGCTTAGCCTGTTACTTCTATCTTTGATTTGATCTGCAATGAGGTACGGCAACAAGCCACCTCAAAAAATCCGTGAACTGCGCGAAGTCCCCCTGTACGTCCCTGTCGGGAGAGTCTGGGGGACACGCTTTAGGTTCTGTCTTCATCTAGCCGCACGATACCACGCAGCGGAAAGGCAAACGTGTGCCGCAAGTTCATGCCCTAAATTCCTCTTCGAACCGAATGATGACGTGCCGGACAGCCTGCCCGAACCTCTTGAGTTCGTCTCCGATCCTTCCCAGGTCATACATTTCGATATCCTCGAAAACTATCTCCAAGGCAACGTTCGATTCGAGTCGCGCGTTTGTTGGTACGTTTCCGTCGGCGGTGCTCGCTCGAAACCGGAGATATTCATAATGGCCGTCGAAAAGGTCAAACGTCTCAATGATCTCGTGGTCTGTAACCCTACAGGGCGGTTCCGAAATTACCTTGAAATCAACTGCGTGAACAGCAACGGCAACGAGCCGCAATCGTCTGTGTCGATCAAACCTGGCGAGATTGTGAATCGTCTGGAGAGTATTCCTAAGCCCGCGATCAGGGTCGCCCTCAGATTTTTCAGCCGCGTCCGGCTGTATCGACTCAATCCAATCCCGCAGCTTGCCGGGGAATGGAAATTTGTGGAAAGCGCACTTCTTGAAATCTCTATCCCTTCCATTCATGATAGGGAACTCCAAACGGTTTGCATCGGCGGGCGGCTCGGTTCCCTGAGTAAAGGTGATTGCATCCCAAATCAAACCATCGAGAGCCGCACGAAGTTGATAAGCGTACTCGCCGAGTTCGAGCGCCAAGGCGGTCTGTTTGGCGGTACCGAAAGGAGTGCCAGGAGAAATGCTTGCGATGAACCACCCGCTGTCATGGTCATATCTAGCGACGGTGGGAAAGCCACTTTCTCCAAAGGAAGCCCATTCTTTTGCGATAACGCTGGCATGGTCTACCGCTCTATTCAGCCTAGCCCAGCTATTTTTGAACCTCGTCTCTAAGTGGTCTGCCATCCCGCCATGCTACCGTCTACTTGACGCGACGGGAACTGATTTCGGGGCTGCGAATCGGAGGGATTATGGAAGCCATAGTGCACATGCTGAACGAAAACGTGGGTGTGCTGCTGTTTCTTATTCTTTTGGTGATGGTAGAAATCGCTCTAAAGGTGCGATGCCTACACCGGGACTATGAAGCGGTCACCGATGCTCACGAAACCGTGAAGATGAGGGAAAGAGCCGAAGAAGACGGTCTGGCAAACTACGATAAGTGAAGCTCTGGCTCCGATTGGAAGTCGAAGCAATGAGAGTACGCCCTGTCACGCCAATCCCATTATACACTCAGTCAAGTATGTTATTACCAACTTAAATTGCTCATTCTATGAGCTTTACATCTTCCCTCATTTTTCTTTTGCCATTTTCTGCCCAAAAATCGCTTGTCAAGCCCCAAAAGGACCTAACTCCAACAAACGACATGACATCCAAGTGGCATTTTAGTTCCGTTCAGCGCGATATAATTAACTTATTAGGATTTAGAAAAGAAGTTAGCCCCGGCCACCGCCGGGGCTAACTCTTTTAGAAACAATATTTTGAGGCTTAACCCATTTGTTATGACTATTTTACCCTGTACCGCGACGCGTAAACAATTATGCATCAATCATTTACGCAGCTACATAGGGGGGAGGGGGGTACACTCGTCAAAAAGCCAGCACGACCCCAAATACATTCCCCTGAAAGGAGTAATTGCGGCTGAACTTCGTCCCGAACTGCGTCCTGTATCCGTCCAGGCCGTCCCGTGTCACAGCAGGAGTCGAGATCGAACAGTTCGAATCGGGAGACGCGAGTTTGCTCTTCCAGCCCCCGGCGATCATGTTGCACAACTCCCCGACCGCATCGTCGACCATCGGGTCGTGTGGCTCGGATGGAGTTCCCAGGAGCGCCTCTGCCGTAACCGAGGCAGTCGCCTGGCTCGCATACAACAAGCATTCGCCGTCGACTGCGCCGGTAAACTGGATTCTGGCCACTATCTTTCCTTCCACCGTGTCCACCTCGCCCTCCATCGGGTCGCAGGTACGCTCCAGCATCGTCTCAAACACCTCGGAGACGGCAGAGTCCAGTCGGTTCACTGCCTCATCCTGCACGTTAGTCACGCTAACCTCTTCCCGCTTCAAATTTGAAATCCAGCAATGCAACCACAAACCGATCTAAGCCGCCCGCAGCAATGGCAGCACACGAACCTTCACCTGTTCTGCGGTAAACGGTTTGCAGATATATCCTTGAGCTCCCGCGGCAATCGCCCGCAACACAAACGACTCATTGCCTTCGGTCGTAATCATCACAACAGGAACTCCCTGAGCAAGATTCTCCTGCCGCCTCGTCTCGAGAAACTGCAATCCATCCATTACCGGCATATTGATGTCGCTCAGAATCAGCGATAGCGGAGATCCGCTCTGACTCTCACGTAACAGTTGCAGCGCCTCCTCGCCGTTTGAGGCCTGCAACACTTCACTCAGTTCGAGCCCCGCCTGCCGAAGCGCGCGCTCGATCACCTTCCTCATCACCGCAGAATCATCCACTATAAGAGCTCGCAACCGATCCTCCCCAACTCAGCATCCCGACTGCTTCCGGTCTGAGTTCCCTATCGGCAACACTCCTTCCAGCCATTAGCGACGCTGTCTTAGCATCCTCTAACCCGCGCCGCGCCGGCTTCGGCCACACAACTGCATAAGCCTCTGGCATGGACAGCGGACTCTACGCAGCATATACAGGACTCTTGTCGCGCACGCAGGCGCTCGACACCGCAGCCAACAACCTGGCCAACGCCGGAACCGCGGGCTTCCGCGCCCAGCGAGACTACTTCAGCGGAGTCCTTGCCGGAGGTATCGCCCAGGACCCCGAGACTGCCTCGCAGGTAGGACAATCCGTCAATGGCTTCGGCATCCTCGGAGGCAACCGCCTCGACCTTGGACAAGGAGAGATCAAGTCCACTGGCAATCCCCTCGACCTCGCCCTGCAAGGCCAGGGATTCTTCGCCATCCAGACCGCAAACGGCATCCGCTATACGCGCGACGGCGCCTTCTCCCGCTCCTCCACCGGAGTCCTCCAGACGGCTCAGGGCGAGCCCGTCCTTGACCCTAACCAGAGACCCATTACCATTCCCACCGGCTCCGTATACGTCTCGCCAGACGGCAGCATCTCCGTATCTACGCCTGACGGCAACGCCGTCGTGGGCCGGGTAGGCACCTTCGACTTCCCTGAAAAATCAGTTCTCACTGCGGAAGGCGCAAATCGCTTCTCCGCAAACGGAGCGAAACCAGTTCCCGCGAACGCTTCGGTCGAACAAGGTTCAGTCGAAGGCGCAAATGAAGATGCAATCCACGGAACGATGCAGCTGGTTCTGGTTCAGCGACAAGCAGAGATGATGCAGAAAGCTCTAAGCGTCTTCAACAATGACTTCGACAAGACAGCATCGGAAGACATTCCCAGAGTCTGACGAGAATAGCGAAAAGGAGCACGAAATGATCCGGGCTTTATACACAGCAGCAAGCGGAATGAGCGCACAGCAGACCAATCTGGACACCATCGCCAACAACCTCGCCAACTCAGCGACTGCAGGATTCCGTCAGCGTCAGGTTCAGTTCGAAGACATGATCTACCAGAATCTCATCACTCCCGGCTCTGCCGAGACGCAGCAGACACTCTCCGCCGGCCTTCAGGTCGGTCTCGGAACCAAGTCGGCAGCGAGCGAAGTCATCATGACTCAAGGCGACTTCAACCAGACCGGAAACACGCTCGATCTTGCCATTCAAGGCGCAGGGTTCTTCCAGGTATCGAAGCCCGACGGAACGATTGCCTACACGCGAGCGGGCAACTTCCACATGAACAACCAGGGAACGATCGTAACGGCGGATGGCGACACAATCCTCCCAGCAATTACCGTGCCCTCGAACGCAACCGCCATTACCATCTCTCAATACGGCGTCGTAACAGCGACACTTCCTGGCCAGACGAATCCGGCTCAACTCGGCACAATGCAACTTGCCACATTCGCCAACCCTGGAGGATTGACCTCTGTCGGCAGCAACCTCCTGGAGCAGACAGCCTCGTCCGGAAATCCAATCACAGACGCTCCGGGAGGAACCAGCGGAATGGGTACTCTGCAGCAAGGCTATCTGGAGAACTCCAATGTGGACGTCGTCGCGGAGTTTGTGCAGATGATCCTCGCCCAACGCGCCTACGAGAGCAACTCCAAGGTGATTCACGTAGCCGATGACATGTACTCACAGATCAACGGCCTGGTCCGGTAGGGCAAATGAAGAGCATCCCCTATCCGCTCCTCAGATATCTAGGCTCATTCCTATGTCTGGGAACAGTAATCAGCCTCGCTCAACAGGATCACGATCCTGCCTTTCAGCCTGCGGGGCATAACGATAGTACGAGCCTCTTCCGTGTGGAGGGACTCAATGGCTATCGCGTATCAAGGATCCAGTCAGACCCGGTGCTTGGAAGGAGATGGGCAATGCTGATCAGTTGCGACCATTCGGAATGGCCCGTCATCGCTCTTCCGATTGACAACGCCGGAATATTCAATTGGCCTCAGTGTTCGCAAGCGGCCTTTAGCCCAGACGCTCGGCCGAAGCCAATGGTTCATATCGGTGAAGCGATACGAGCATGGAAGCAGGAGAACCTCTTGCGTATCGAGATTGCAGGAGTTGCCGAGGAGAGCGGCGTGCTCGGCCAAAAGATACGAGTCCGTATCCTCCGGCAGGCTCTCGGCGAGGCCTCACCTCCTGAACACCTCTCAGGAACAGTGCGCGGCCCGGCAAACGTGGAGATACAACCATGACAGAGTTCTTGGTAGTGCGTTCATCCGTCAATATCGGCGATAAGCCTATGAAACACGGTAGCCGAAACAATTACTGGGCGAAACTTCTTGTCGTCCTGGCTGTGCTTGGCAACCTGTCGTCACTCCAAGCTCAATCGAACCCTATCCACAAACTAACGGAGCCGAAGCCAAACGTCGCCGCTGCATCGCTGTCTTCTTATCTGGATCGAGTGCGGGCTGAGAACTCCAATATTCAGGCAGTTCCCGGTTCTATATGGATTGATAGTGGGCGGCTCACACGGATGACAACTGACGTTCGCGCTATGCGGCCTCACGATCTCATCTCTGTCGTCGTCTCTGAGAACCTAGCTGCATCTACCGATGGAACTGTCAAAAACTCGCGCGCTTCGAACGCAAGCTCCTCAATCTCTGCCCTGATGGGCACTTTGCACGCTGGGAATGCTTTGCAGAATTTGATAAACCAAACGTCAGCTGCGGGACTAAATGCACAAGGGACGAGTGCGACCAACTCCAGTTTGAGCACGACCTTTGGAGGGCAGGTTATTGAAGTGCTGCCAAATGGAATGCTCGTCATTGAAGCTGCCAGGCAAGTTGAATTCAGCCAGCAGACACAGACAATCGTCCTGCGCGGTTTAGTTCGCCCTGAAGACATCTCACAACAGAATCAAGTGTTATCGACTGCCATCTCAAGTCTTGAGCTAGAGGTGCGCGGCAAGGGGATTATTAACGATTACACGCATCGCCAAAACGCTCTGGTTCGGCTGCTTCAGAAGATATTGATCTTCTAGTGGAGAGTTATGCGCCTTGAAGTAAATAAATTGCGAACATCGGGCATGACTATGATTAGCAGGAACCCCTACGTTCGCAGTGCGCTTATTCCCGCAACCCTGATGGCTCTTACCCTCAGCGCGTTTGCTTCGGATCAGCCCGCGCCGCAAAGGCAAGCCCGCATCAAGGACATATCTTCGATCGAGGGCATTCGAGACAACCAGTTGGTCGGTTATGGGATCGTTGTCGGTCTTCAGGGAACTGGCGACAGTCAACAGACAACCTTTCCTATTCAGACACTGGCCGCAACGCTCTTGCGCATGGGAGTGAGTGTTCCTGCTTCTTCGATCCGCGTTCAGAATCTGGCGGCGGTTTTTGTGTCCGCGACATTACCGCCGTTCGCGCGGTCAGGCATCAAGCTGGACATTACGGTGTCATCTGCAGGTGATGCCAGGAGTCTCGAAGGTGGGTTGCTATTGATGACTCCGCTTTATGGGGCTGACGGCCAGATCTATGCTCAGGCGCAGGGCTCTCTTGTTGTGGGTGGTTATTCGGTTACGGCGAACGGGAATGTGAAGCAGTTCAACCATCCCAATACAGCGCGGGTTCCTTTCGGAGCGATGGTGGAGCGTGGAGTTGCCCTGGAACTGGAAGGCAAGAACCAGTTCTCGCTGCTGCTCGACGATGCAGACTTCCGGAGCGCTGAAGCTGTCGCATCCGCAGTCAATCAGACGCTGGGGCGGAAGGTAGCGCATGTTTTGGATAGCCGGAGGATCGAGTTGTCAGTGGCCAACGGCGAGGATATTCCTGCCTTTCTGGCTGAGGTTGAGTCGATTGAGGTTCCTGTCTTTCCCCGTGCGAAGGTTGTGGTGAATGAGCGGACAGGAACGGTCGTTATCGGGGGAACGGTTGTCCTGCAGCCGGTTTCGATCCTGCATGGAGGCCTTGCGGTGAATATAGTCAGTGAGTTCCAGGTCTCGCAGCCGAATGCTTTCTCGTCTGGAGGAACGACCCAGGTCGTTCAGCAGACGAGGATTGAGGCGCAGGACAAGCCTGTCAACCGGATTGAGCTGAAGCAGGGAGCGACGGTGGATGATCTTGTGCGCAGCCTACAGACAATTGGCGCTTCGGCACGCGATGTTATCTCGATCCTTCAGGCCATGAAGTCCGCTGGCGCGCTGGAAGCGGAGATCGAGGTGTTATGAGAATCGGTTCGGATATTGCGGGGCAGACAACGACTGCTCTGGATGGAGTGAAGCAGGCCAAGCTGACCGATGCAGCTCAGCAGTTTGAGGCTACGATGCTGCAGGAGTTGTTGAAGCCCATGCAACATGGTCAGAACAGTTGGGGCGAAGATGAGAAGAGCGATGACTCTTCGACAGACTCGATCAGCAGCTTCGGGACGGAGGCTGTCGCGAAGGCTATCTCGAAGGGCGGCGGATTCGGGATTGCGAAGCAGATTGTGTCGAAGGTAACGCTGGAACACGAAAAAAAATCCGAAAAGAAAACGTCTTAGTACTAAAGTTTGGGAATCCAAGGCCGATAGAGTCAAGTAGACGGAGGCTAACCATGAGTTACGCAAGCGGAATCGGCAGTCTGCAGCAGGCGATGAATTCGGTCTCACTCACTGAGACGAAGCCGGCGGCACCCACCAGCACCCCGAGCGGCGATGGAACTGTTGCCAGTGTGGAGCATACTGACGAGGCAAACCTTAGTTCCACCAGCGGCATCGTTGCCCAGGCCCTTGGGGGCTCGGATGTACGGACTGGCAAGGTTGCGGCGCTACAGCAGGCAATCGCTGAGGGCAGCTACAACGTTTCTTCGTCCGATGTGGCGGAGAAGATGATCCAGTCGCTTCTGGATTGAGTGTCTCTGCATATTTCTCGCACATTCTGAATTCGTCTTGTGAACGGTCTGATCGATCATGATTCATTTTTACGTCTTCTTTCAGGAGATTTGAGGAGTCCATGGGAACAATTACGTCGTTGATGGATATTGCCCGTCAGGCCCTGATGGCCGATCAGGAAGCGCTGAACGTGACATCGAACAATGTCGCGAACCAGAACACGGCGGGGTATACACGTGAAGTCGTTAACTTTCAGGCGGCCGACGAAGTGACGCTCAGCGGCGGCAGCATCGGGAACGGCGTTACGGCAACGGCGACTTCGCAGAGGAACCTGGTCCTGGAACAGCAGGTGCAACAGCAGACGCAGGTGCAGGCCCAGTCCGGTGCGCTTGAATCGGCGTTGCAGCAGATTCAGAACATCTTCGGCCTGAGCTCTACGACGAGCTCAGCCGGTTCTACCGATGTGGGCACGGCGATCAACTCCTTCTTCAGTGCACTTTCTTCTTTGACCAGCAATCCCTCCGATACTTCAACCCGGCAAAATGTCCTGTCAGCCGCGAACACTCTGGTAAGCGCGTTCCATTCGGCTTCGAATCAACTGGCGCAGGTTTCTTCTAACCTTAACCAGCAGGTCTCCGGGGACGTCAGCCAGGTGAATGCGCTTACGAAGACAATTGCTTCGCTTAATGCGCAGATCACGAGCCTTAGCCCGGATGCCGATGCGGGCACCCTTGAGGACCAACGGCAGTTGGCGATCAGCCAGTTGTCCCAACTGGTGGGGCTGGATCAGATTTCGAACCAGCAGAACGGGCTCACCCTGACGACCACCGGCGGCGCGGTTCTGGTCAGCGGCAGTCAGTCGTTTGCACTCGGCACCACCCAGGTGGCCGGGACAACGCACATCGTCTCCGGCGGCCAGGATATTACTTCGACTACTTCGGGCGGCGATCTGGGCGGCGCACTTCAAGCCCGGGACCAGATGTTGCCGGGCTATCAAAGCTCGCTCGATAACCTTGCCTATGACATCGGAACCCAGGTGAATCTGCAGAACTCACAGGGTCTCGATGACAACGGAGACCCCGGCGCTTCCCTTTTCGACCTTACTGCCTCCCCAATCGGCTCTGCGGCGCAGATCCAGGTTGCGACGACTAGTCCAGCTATGATCGCGGCGGCGGGGCCTGGCGAGGGCTCGGCGGGCAATACGAATGCGCTGGCTCTGGCGAGCCTTGGGACCGCCGCGATTGCGGGCGGACAGACAGCCTCGGCCTTTCTTGCCTCCTTTCTTGGCCAGATCGGCAGCGATACAGCAGCAGCGACGAGCGACAATGCGGCGCAGCAGACGACGCTGACGCAGTTGACGACACAGCGCGACTCGCTCTCGAGCGTGTCGCTCGATGAGGAGGCGTCGAATATGACTGACTACCAGCGCGCTTATCAGGCCGCGGCACAGGTGTTCAACATCGGCAACTCCATCATGGCCAGCGCACTGAATCTTGGCGAAGAGACGACTGTGACCTAAGCTGCGCTGCATCCATTGCGAATTCCAGGACTAAAGAGGATGCTGAAAAGTCTTGCTTGTCCTGAAACATTCCCTCAGCGGCTAAAGCCGCATTGACTAGATTGACATTTCGGCGCCCATTCGGCTTCGCTCAGGGCAGGCTCTGAAGCCGCGCCCTTTCAAAACGATTACTTTTCAGCACCCTCTAAAGATCAGGAGCACATCATGCGAGTGGACCCGAACTACGTTACTAATTTGACCTCGGCGCTGGACCAGTCGGCCAGCGAGGAAGATACGCTGACCTCCGAGTTGTCGAGCGGCCTGCGGGTGGCTACGCTCTCGGACGACCCGGTTGCCGTGGGGCAGAGCACGCTGCTGGGCAGCTCGATTGCGGCGGACGATACGTTTGTCCAGTCCTCCTCGGGCGAGATCTCGCGGATGCAGGTCGCCGATTCGACGCTTGGCGAGGTGGTGACGCAGGTGACCACGGCGCTGTCGGTTGCGGTTTCGGGCAACAACGGAGCGGCGCTCGATGCGAGCGATCTCGCGAGTGTTGCGCAGCAGCTTAGCGGGATTCGCGACCAGGTACTATCGCTCGCGAACACCAGTTACCAGGGACAATACCTTTTTGGCGGAAGCGTGGGATCGACTCCACCGTTTACGTTGAACAATGCAACCAACCCGGCGACCGCGACCTACAACGGCGATAACGGCCTGCAATACGTCGAGACGCCAACGGGACAGAAGATTCAGGTAAATCTACCCGGAGCGGCGGTCTTCGGCACGGCTGGCGGCGGCGTGCTGGGTGCGTTGAACCAACTTATCTCCGACTACTCCGGCGGAGCTGCTTCGTCTACTCTCACTGCGGATACTTCGGCACTGACGACGGCGCTGGGACAGCTCTCTTCGCAGCGGAGCACACTCGATAGCGCTCTGAGCAGGCTGCAGTCGACCAGCTCGTATGCGCAGACCGAGGAGGGACAACTGACCGTGGCGCAGGGCAACCTGGTTTCGGCCGATCCGGCTGCGGTTGCCACCCAGTTGTCACAGGCCGAGACTCAGCACCAAGCTCTGTTGAGTGTCATGAATGCTCTGGGCAGAACTGACCTGTTCAGCCTTATGAGATAGATGCTCTCCTTTCCGAGGGGGGATACCCCCCTCCCCCCTACCTTTGCGTAAGTTTCTTTGATTCATCGATTTACGGGCTGCACTGGTTTGCAAAATCGTCATAACAAAGGGTTTACAGCTAAAATAGCCTGCATCAATGACTTAGCCCGGCTTGTGGCCGGGCTTCTTTGTTTTCTCTGATCTATCTCTTATCTATAAGTTAATTATATCGGGTTGAGAGTAACTAAAATGCCATTCGTAACTTATTGGTTTTGAAATGGTTAGGTTGTTTTGGGGCTTGACATGCGTTTTTTTCGGTTATTTTTGAGGAAAATAGTTGTAAACGATTGACAACAAAAGGCATCTGCGTGCGTCGGCAAGGCAACCGCAAGCAGTTTTGGTTTTCGTGTCTCACACCTGGAGATTGGCCTGACGAAGTTTTTGTTTGAATGAATGGCGAATTTCGTTTTCTTAGGCGGTGTTGTCACGCTATTGTAATGTTTCGCGAGACGGGACACTTTCACGGGCCAGTGACGGGTGGTCGTCTGCAAGGGCTCCAATTCAAACAATCGAGGAACCACCGATGAGAATCCATTCGCTTGCAGTGGGCATCGCGACGCTTTGCGCGATGACGACATTGAGCTATTCACAGATGAACAGTTCGCCGAACGCGATGCATGTGCAGACTGTTGGGACGGCGAATCCAGCCGCCGTAGCGCACTTCAACGTTTATCTGCCATTGACCCATACGGAGAGCCTTGAGCAGCTTTTGAACGATCAGACAAATACGTCATCCCTGCGTTATCACCAGTGGCTGACGCCGGCTCAGTTCAAGGCACAGTTTGGACCGGATCGGTCCGACGTTGCCAAGGTGACTTCGGCCTTGCTGGCTGCCGGATTTACCGTGACGGCCGAGCATACTCAGAGTCTTGAGGTAGAGGGGCAGGTGTCGGCGGTGAACCAGATGTTCTCCACTCGCCTGGTGCAGGTGCGAACCGATAAGGGCCGGATGAAATTCGCCGCAGCGGAGCATCCTCTGACGCTGCCCGAGACGCTGGCATCCGCAGGAGCGGTGATCCCGGAGTTCACGACGCATCTGGCGGCGCATATTCATTCCAGAAAGATGGCCAGGGGGCTGACAGGCAGTCCGGCCTTCCGCTTAACCAGCAGCGACAGCTTCTTTTATCCGAATGACCTGAACGAGGCTTATCAGTTTCCGTCTTTCCAGACGGAGATCGATCCTCTGTTCTCGCGTCATCGGGCGCAGATCGCAGGCGTGGGCTCTCATATCGGCATCGTCATCTCGTCGGTCATCAGCCCAGCGGACCTGAACAATACATTCAATTCCAGCCTCAACCTTGGGCCTGGAGCGGATCTGATTCAAGCGTATTCGAAGTACTCCAACCTGCCGGTTCCTACGGTGACGATTCGCCCTGTCGATGGAGGCAGCGGGCCGTTCGATCCCAACAGCGACGATGCGGGGGAGGCATCGCTGGATACACAGATGTCTCTGGGCACGGCACCCGGCGCGAAGGAGACACTGTACAACATTGCGGACCTGAGTGACGCTTCAGTTGCGGACGGATATGCTGCGGTCGACGAGGATAATAAGGTCGATGTTGTGAGCTCGTCGTTTGGCGAATGCGAGCTGGATTTTACTGCCGCGGCAAACGGGGGCACCGACTACACCAGCGTTTTGAAGCTGTACCATCGCTTATTCCAGCAAGGGAATGCTCAGGGCATCACTTTTGTGGCGAGCTCGGGCGATCAGGGCGCGGTGCCATGCACCTCCGTCGCGTTCGATAACAATCCGACCAATGGCACGAACTTCGTCAAGGGCGTGGAGAATCCTGCATCGGACCCGAATGTGACCGGCGTGGGCGGAACGAATCTGCAGACGGCTGCTACTCCCGGTGTGGACGACGCGACGTACGTGAGTGAAAACGCCAACTTCGACCCGCGTGTTCCGGCGGAGTTCCAGGTCGGCCCGACTACGATCGTCAGCGTGGGTAACAATACGTGGGGCTCGGGAGGTGGATCGAGCATTATCTTCTCCAAGCCGCTGTATCAATACCTGGTGGATACCGGCAACGCTCAAAAGCGTACTGTGCCCGATGTCTCGCTGATGATGGGCGGGTGCCCGGGCGATGCGAACCTGGCGGCACAGGATTGCACGACGCTTCCACGCAGCGCTGCGATTATATGGATTGGCGGCGAGGCTGACCTGCTGATCGGGACGAGCTCCTCATCGCCGGAGTTTGCGGGCGTGCTGGCGCTTGCCGTGGAGTTGAACGGAGGACGGCTGGGCAATGTCAATCCGATGATCTATGGATTGTCACTGACGCAGACTGCTCTCGGAGGCTCCAGGGCACCGAACGCGTTTCAGTACTTCCATCGCAATATCACCGGAAACAACAATGGCTTTACGGTGAAGCCGGGTCAGGCGTACAGCCAGGTTCTGGGTAACGGCACGTTGAACGTGAAGAACTTCCTGGGTCTGCAAAAGGCGGCGCCTGCGGGAGCTCCCAATACGCTGAGTAATCCGTAGGGATCGGAGCGATTCTGGACAAAACAAATCGATCCTCCGCAGAAGATGCAGAGGATCGATTTGTTTGTGCCGGATTGAAGGGCGAATTACTTGACTACGGACTGGAAGAGCGGTGAGGTAAGCAGGGTGGCAAACTGACTGTCCGAGGAGGAGTAGTCGACGGTGAGGGTGCCGGCGTTCGAGTCGATGGTGGTCGAGTCGAGGGCGCTCTTTTCCAACGGTGAGCCAGAGGTCTTGCGCATGATGGCCACGCCCTTCATCAGGGTTGCGGCTGTGGCTGCGGTGAGGGTATCGGACATGACGACGGCCATGTCGAACTTGACGCCATTCTGGAAGTCCATGGTGTAACGGCTGCTCTTCATGCGGCTCTTGACGGTGTCGTAGTCGGCGAGCTGGGCGGCGTCGCCGAGGACGCCACGCATCATGGTCTGGGTGCCGCGGGCGTCAAGGAGGCTCCAGACGGCCTTGGAGTCGACCTGGCCCATCTCGTTGACCATGTCGGTGTTGGTGAGGAAGTCGGGGGAGAGGCCGTCACGGGCATCCATGGCCTGCTGGACTGCAGAGAGGTCGCCGAAGACCATGGTGGTCTGGTTGAGGAAGACGACGCTCATGCCGTTGGCGCCCATGGGATAGATGCTGTAGTTGCGCCAGACCGCGGGCTTGGTCTTGTTCTTGGTGAAGTTGGCCAGAATCTCGCGAGTGTGGAACTGGCCCTGGGCGAGGCCGACGATGCGAGTTCCCTCCCCTTTGGGATCACGATAGGCAGCGAAGGCGAGAACGTCGGCGTCCTGATCGACCTTGAGGCCTGAGCTTTTGAGGGCGGTTTCGAGGCGCTTGAGCTCGGGGGGAAGGACGCGGTCTTTGAGCTCCATGGCCGCGTTGGAGTTCTGCATGGCGCGGTAGTCGACGACGATGAGCTGCTGAACGTCTTTGGGAATCGACGACTTGGAGTCATTGGAGAGCTGCGCGGCGGTGGCGAAGGTGGGCGCCATGCTGGTCACAAGAGCAACGGCTGCGGCGAAGAGATTCTGCTTGATGGTGGTCATTGTTCCTTTTTACTCCTTGAGCTACTACCTAATGTAGCGTCACTACCTTATTGTTCCGTGAATGTACCTTTGTTGCAAGACGAAGCTAAGGCAGGTTCTGTTAGCGATACTGCTACCTTTGTGGTAGCCGAAGTTGATTCCGGGTTAGGGTTCGGGCCACGCGATGGGGGCGTGGAGACGGCGCTCAAGGACTTTGGCTTCGGGGTCGAAGCCTGTGATCTGACGGGCCCAGTCGGAGTCGGGCTCGTAGGCGGCCTGGGGGATGAGGCCGATGAGCTCGGCGTCGTCGATGAGGACACCGTGGCGCTGGGCCAGGTGCTGGATGGTGGCGTGGACGTGGCGCATGGGAGTGATGTTGAAGTCGGTGATGTTCATGGTGACCTGAGCGCGGCCGCTGGCGAGGACGCCGAGGGCTTTGACGCCGTGGAGGCCACCGTTGGCGGCGCGGATGTCGCGGGCGATGGCGCGGGCGGCGGTGACGTCGGGCTGCTTAAGGTGGATGTTATAGGCGATGAGGAAGCTGCGGGCTCCGACGGCACTGGCTCCGGCGGTTTCGTGGAGCTCGGGGCCACCGATGTCGGGGCGACGGGCGGCATCACGGCGGGAGGCATCGCGCAGGCCTTCGAACTGTCCCTTGCGGACGTCTTCGAGCTGGACGCGGTCGGGGCGGGCGGCGGCTGCTCCGTAGAAGTAGACGGGGATGCCGTAGCGGCGCCAGATGAGGAGACCGGCCTGGCGCGCGAGGACAGCGCAGTCGGCGAGGGTGGCTCCGCTGACGGGGATGAAGGGGATGACGTCGGCTGCTCCGATGCGGGGGTGGACGCCGTTCTGCCTGGTCAGGTCGATGAGCTCGGCGGCTTTGCCCGCGGCGCGGACTGCGGCTTCGACGATGCCGGTGGGCGAGCCGGCGATGGTGACGACGGAGCGGTTGTGCGCGGTGTCGAGAGACCAGTCGAGGAGGCGGACGCCTTCTACCTGCATGGCGGCTACGATCTGCTGGACCTTGATTGCGTCAGTTCCTTCTGAGAAGTTGGGGACGCATTCGATGATGGCTTCGGGGTTCATTTTTCCTGCAAGGCCTTGAACTAGTGTACGAGTGTTACTTCCACCAGGTATAGCCGAGGGTGAACTGGACGCTGGCGTTGACGCCGGGGTTGCGGTCTCCGAGCGAGGCGCTGGAGATGTGGATGGCATTGGCTCCAAAGTCGATGGAGCGGCGGGGGCGGAGGAAGTAGTGGACGCCTACTCCGCCTTGCGGGGTGAAGTTCCAGACGCTGGCATCGGCGTTGGGGCCGTCGTTCTGGTCGTTGTAAGGCGGCCCACCGAAGGCCGGGTATTTGTGATTGGTCCAGAGGATGCCGCCTGCGGCTTGTCCCCAGAAGGAGAAGCGGCGGGTGCCGGCGAGGTTCCAGCGGAGGATGATGGGGGTGATGGAGGCTCCGGTATAGGTGCCGCCTACGGTGTAGAAGGGCGTGCAGGCGGGTGGAGTGCCGGGCGGGTTGGTGCAGAAGGGGCGGTCGAATTTGGGTGTGTAGGACTGCCAGAAGGGGAAGACTTCGACGGCGTACTCGAAGTTGCTGCGGAAGGCGGAGTGGCCGTGAGTGGTGGCGAGGACTTTGCCGGCGTGAACGCCTGCCATGAAGAACTTGAAGTCGTTGCGGTCCTCGGTGACGCCGAAGCCGCCCTGGGTGAGGACGCCGATCTCCCAGGGGAGGCGGGTAGAGTCTTCGTGGAAGGGGGTGGTATCGCCGGCGGCGCCGGTTTGGGCAGAGGCAATGCGGGCGATGAGCAGGAGAGCGAGGGCCCAGAGGGGCGATGTTCTGGTGCGGCGCGAGTTTTGGGTCAAGCTTGACTCCTGCTTACAGAAGAAGGCCGCCGATGAACGGCGGCCGATGGTTTCAGCTACCGTTTGGATTACTGTGCGGCTACTGCGGCTTCATCGAAGTCGAAGTTGGAGTAGACATTTTGGGTGTCGTCGAGGTCTTCGATGGCTTCGAGGAGGCGAATCATGGCGTTAGCCTGGGTGCCCTCGAGCTTGGTGTAAGTGGAGGCTATCTTGGTGACTTCGGCGGTCTCGGGGGTAATCTTCGCGGCCTTGAGGGCTTCGGTTACGGCTTCGAAGTCCTTGGGGTCAGTGAGGACCTCCCAGTTTTCGCCTTCATCTGCCAGGTCTTCGGCTCCAGCGTCGAGGACGAGCTCGGTGAGCTTGTCTTCGCTGGCGGCGGATTTGGCGATGGTGATGACGCCCTTCTTGGTAAACATCCAGGCGACCGCGCCTTCGGCGCCGAGGTTGCCACCGTTTTTTGAGAAGGCGTGGCGGACTTCGCTGACGGCGCGATTTTTGTTGTCGGTGAGGACTTCGACGATGACAGCTACGCCACCGGGGCCGTAGCCCTCGTAAGTGATCTCCTCGTAAGAGACGCCTTCGAGCTCGCCGGTTCCGCGCTGGATGGCTCGCTTGATGTTTTCGGCGGGCATGTTTTCTGCCTTGGCAGCGGCGATGGCTCCGCGGAGACGAGGGTTGCCGTCGGGGTCTCCTCCGCCTTGCTTGGCGGCGATGGTGATTTCTTTGATCAGGCGGGTGAAGATCTTACCGCGTTTGGCGTCAAGGGCACCTTTTTTGTGCTTAATTGTCGCCCATTTTGAGTGGCCGGACATGAAATTCCTCGGTGAATATTTTTTGCGGTGCGACTATGCGCAACCCAGTGAGTTTAGCACGTTTGATCTTGCGATTGCTCCGGCCCGGGAGTGCCGGAATGACCCTACCTCTTTGCCGCGAAAGCGCCATCGTGTTCCATCCCAATGGCTTGATTTTTTGAGTTCGAAGGCCGGAATTTCCGAGGACACCGTAAGCTTCGAGCGGTGGCTTAAGGAGGCATCTCATGCTGCCTACCATGGAGATTCCTCGAGATCCGGAGGCAGATCAGTTTGCGACGATTTAGCTTAGGGTTGGAACCGTGTCATCAAGCGGAGGTGAAATTAACCCTGCTGCCGGTCTTATGTATTGGAGCAGGAGCAGTTGCAATGGATATACTGGAGGCTCCCAAGGGCATTTGCATTCGACTGGCGATTTTTATAGCAGAGTACAAATAGTACAAAGTTGATACATCGATTTTGGAATTCTTGCCAACAAATTCAGTTTCAGTTTCGGCTGAGTAAAGATTTAATACAGCTAATCATTAGAAATTTTCTGCCCCTGGAGAGAATCATATGGTCTTATCGTCCCGCTTTCTGATCGCCGCCGCGGTCATTACAGGCTCAGTTGCTGCCAGCGCCAAAGCACAGACAAATGCCGCGCAAGCCTCCGGCATTCAGGTTCGAACAATTGCAGGTATAGCCTCCGCCTCCATCGTGGATGGGTTTGTCCGCGAGGTCGTTACCCAGCATGCCTCGGGCGCACCCCAGGGAATGCATCTGCTTCTCAGCGGCCCGAAGACGATCGATGTCAGCGTAGGCCCCTGGCTCTCCCCGGAGATAAAGAAACACATCATCGTGGGCGCAACCGTCCATGTGGTGGGCCTGAACCAGACGATCAATGGCAAGGAGTATCTGTTTGCCCAGCAGGTGACGATCAACGGCCAGACGTTCACGGTTCGTAATGCAAACGGCATTCCGGCACGCTCCCTCGTAGTGAGGACCGGAGGTGCGCGATGAAGCTTCGCTCCCTGTTGGCTTTACCTGTATCTGCATCTGCAGTCTTCGGATCTCTGACGCTCCTGCTTGCGGGCTGCGGTGGAAGCTCAAGCAACACCCCTCCGCCGCCACCGGCCGCGATCTCAGTAAGCTTTCTGGCACAGCCCCCCAGCTCCCTGGCGACGAGCGCCACAGCCAACCTCTCCGCTACGGTAAGCAACGACACTGCGAATGCGGGCGTTGCCTGGTCGGCCACATGCAGCAGCAGCTCCTGCGGCTCGTTCAATCCGGCCACGACCGGAAGCGGATCGACCACGGCTTACACTGCGCCCACCTCAGTTCCCTCTTCGGGCAACGTTACCGTAACCGCGACGTCGGTAACGGACAAGACCAAGTCTGTCTCGGCTACCATCGCAATCTCGGCGACACCACCACCGCCGCCAGCCGCCATTCTCGCGGACGGGACCTATGTCTTCCATGCCTCGGGCGAAGATTCCTTCACCCAGAACGGACAGCAGTTTTCGAGTCCTTACTTCGTCGCCGGGGCCTTTACGATCAAGAGCGGAGCGATCACCGGCGGCGAGCAGGACTTTATGGACTACGGCTTCCCTGTGAAGGACACTATCTCCGCATCGGGATCGACGATCGTCAAGACATCCGACGGCAACATCCAGATCGTACTTAATACCGGGGACACGAACATCGGCGTCAATGGCGTCGAGACGTTCAATGGCACTCTTGTCTCCGGCTCCCGCGTGCTGCTCACCGAGTTCGACACGTTCGCCTCCGGCGCGGGCTCGGTCGACCTGCAGACCAGCGCAGCTGCTCCTTCGGGGGGATATGCTTTCGTGGTGAACGGCGTCGACAATAACACGAATAACCAGTTTTCGCTTGGTATTGGCGGCGTTCTCAATGTAAGCGGCACATCTCTCAACCTTTCCAGCAGTGTTTTCGACTGCAGCGACGGGGCCGCGACCGTTGTGCTGGGCCAGCCGTTCACGGGCGGCTCAATCAGCGCTCCGGACAGCTTCGGGAGGGTCACGATAACAGTTACGCCTAACTCGTCCTGCCAACTCTCGCAGATAATTTTTGCAGGGTACATGACCGGCAGCCAGATTCAGCTTGTCGAAACGACGGATACCTATAGCGCGAATGGCGGAGTTCTTGGCGGCACTGCTCTCAGCCAGGGCAATAACACCGGAAAGTTCAGTGCGGCAAGCGTCGGGAATGCGGATTATGTCTTCTCCGCGTTTGGGGCCGACGGCAATGGAGAGTTGACGCTTGCCGGAGGTTTGATCTTCAACCCAGGCGGCACGCTTTCGGGAGTGATCGCACTCAACGACCTGGTCATATGGGGCGGAGCCAATATTACCGGCGGTTCTTATGTCGTCGATCCGACAGGCCGCGTCACGCTGAGCAACATCGCCACAACAGGCACAGGAAACTCCAACCCCTTTACCCTCGCCTTGCAGGTCTATCTTGACGGAAACGGCAATGCTCTCGAGCTTGGCGTCGATCCTAACGAGATCACCACAGGACAGGCCTATCTGCAGACCAACGGCACATTCCCAAGCTCCGGAAACTTCGGGTTGCGTGCCCAGGGCTTCGTCCCTGTCGATCAGGTGGGAGATGTATCTATCTGGAGTGCTGTCGGTCCGATGAGTCTTGCAGCAGGCGCTTTTACGGGAATCTTCGACTACAACCTTTTGGGCAATACGTTGCTTCCTGCTCAGAGCCTCAACGCAACTGTCAACACATCGACGGGCGTCATCAGCACCTCCAGTCTCGATTTCAACGGCAACCAGAATGGTTTCGGATATTACGTCATTGACGGATCGCGCATTCTCGCGATCGAGGTTAATGGAGCGCAGCTTGGCCTGCTGCAGATCGAACCTGTAAAGACGCCGTAGAGGGCAGGTCTTTCCAGCGATAATGACAGCGTGGCCCCGCAGGGATTTCACCTTGCGGGGCCACGCTTTTTCTCTTCCCGGAGGCTTGAGCGAGTACGGCTACACGAGGGATTCCGGTGCGAGCAGATCACGCATCGTCTCGCGGCGGCGGATCAGTTTTGCGGATTTGCCTTCGATGAGGACTTCGGCGGGACGGGTTCGGGTGTTGTAGTTGGAGGCTTGCGACATGCCATAGGCTCCGGCATCGAGGAGGGCTACGAGGTCGTTGGGTTTAATGGTGGGGAGGACTCGGTCGCGGGCGAAGAAGTCTCCGGACTCGCAAACTGGGCCTACTACGTCGGCTACGAAGGGTGACTTCCCTGCTTTCCGGTTTGCCGGTTGCTTTACTGGGATGATCTCGTGGTGAGCATGGTAGAGAGCGGGGCGGATGAGGTCGTTCATGGCGGCGTCGGTGATGACAAAGGTTTTGCTGCCGGTTTTCTTGACGTAGAGGACTCGGGTGAGGAGTGCTCCGGCCTGGGCTACGATGAAGCGTCCGGGTTCTAGTAGAAGATGAGCTGGTTCGTTGGCCAGGCCTTCGGCGAGGGCTGCGGCATATTTTTCTACTTGTTTTTCGGGGTCGAAGTTGTGGGGGCCGTAGTCGATGCCGAGGCCGCCTCCGGCGTCGACGTAGCGGATGTTGTGGCCGTCTTTGCGCAGGTCGGCGATGAGGGCGGTGACGCGGGTGAGGGCTGCGGCGAAGGGATCGACTTTGCGAATCTGCGAGCCTATGTGGACGGAGACTCCGGCGGGGTCGAGGCTTTTGTATTTTTTGGCGGCGCGGTAGATGGCGCGGGCGGCGTTGATGTCGATGCCGAACTTGTGCTCGCTGAGGCCGGTGGAGATGTAGGGGTGGGTTTCGGCGAAGACGTCGGGGTTGACGCGGAGGGCGAAGCGGGCGGTTTTGCCAAGGGCTTGGGCGCGGGCGGCGAGGAGGTGGAGCTCGGCTTCGGATTCGACGTTGAAGAGGAGGATGTTGGCTCGGAGGGCGAGGTCAATCTCCCAGATTTGTTTGCCTACTCCGGAGAAGACTACTTTTTTTAGTGCGGGGGCGTGGGCTTTGCGGACACGCTCGAGCTCTCCGCCGGAGACGATGTCGAAGCCTGCTCCCTGCTGGGCGAGAAGGCGGAGGATGGCTAGGGAGGAGTTGGCTTTGACGGCGTAGCAGATGGTGTGGGGGCGTTTTGTGAAGGCTTGCTGGAAGAGCTGGAAGCGGTGGGTGATCTGATCTGCTGAGTAGACGTAGAGGGGAGTGCCGAATTTTTCCGCGAGGGCGGTGAGGCTGGCTCCGTCGCAGTGGAGGGTGCGGTTGCGGTAGGTGAAAGGGCGTGAGTTGGTTTGGCGCGGGGTACGTTTTTTTGACATGTTCTGTTTTATTGTCCCATTGTTCGCATTTACATCCCACCCTTCGCTACCCCATCGAGCAAAGCGCTCGACAGGGACCCCGGTTCGCGATGAAACTGCGAAGTGTGGGGCGCCGGAAGGTGTTTGCGATATTAGTGGGTATTTGCGGGGATCGAGTAGGGGGCTTCGGGGATGATGACCCAGGCTATGAGGTAGGCTACGGCTCCGACGCCGGTGAAGAAGGCTAGAAGTGCGGTGAGGACGCGGACGAGGGTGAGATCCCAGCCGTAATGGAGAGAGAGGCCGGCACAGACTCCGGCGATGACTCGGTTGTTGCGTGGGCGTGTGAGCTGGCCGGGAGCCGGGTATCCGGCTGATGGAGGGGGCGCGGCGTAAAAGGTGGCTCCGCAGGCGGAGCAGAAGCGGGAGGTTGGGTCGAGTTGCTTGCCGCATTGGGTGCAGTACATGGCGGGGTCTCCGGACGATTCTATTTTGCCATAGGTGATACGTGTGATTGGGGTTTGTTGTTCCGCGGTGGAACATGGGCGGGCACCCAGTAAAGGCGGGCAACGGCAAGGGGCAAATGCGGGGATCCTTCGCTGCGCTCAGGATGACGGCGCTTTTTTCCAGGGCCTCCAAGCGTGATTAACGAGTGGGGTTTCTCAAAGTCCTAAGATTTTAGTTGACAGAGCCGGCGGGCGCGGCTTATTGTCCTAATTGTTTAGGAGACTTACGGATGGCGAAGCGTGAGAAAGAGAAGCTGACGGGGTTGGAGCTGCAGATTATGCAGGTGATCTGGCGGCTGGGGCCAAGCAATGTGAACGCTGTGCAGGAGGGATTGGAGCAGCGGCTGGCTTATACGACAGTGCAGACGATGTTGAACATCCTCGAGAAGAAGGGCAAGCTGAAGCGACGGCTAAAGGGGCGGGCGTTTGAGTATAGCGCGGTGGTAACGGAGGCGAGGGCTTCGAGCCATGCGGTGCGGGACCTGGTGGAGCGGATGTTTGGGGGATCGAGCGAGGAGCTGGTGATGAGTTTGATCAAGAGCAAACAGATCGATGCGAAGAAGATAGCGGAGCTGACGAAGCGGCTGGAAGAGGAAGGTAGCGGCGAATGAAAGGGCTTGAACTTTGGATGTTGCAGTATGCGCTGAATTCGCTGTGGCAGGTTCCGGTGGTGTTTGCGGCGGCGTGGGTCGCGGTGCGGATGACTCGGAGTGCCGCGCCAGGCGTGGAACACAGAATCTGGGTGGGTGCCCTGTTGCTGGAGGCGGTGTTGCCTGCGCTTCGGCTGGATCTGCATGGGTTGGGTGCGTGGGTGAAGGCGATTCTGCCGTGGCGACCGAGAGGTGGGGTTGGCAGCGGGGCAGTGGAAGTTGTGATTGGGGCGGGCTCGAGTGCGAACGGCGGCGTGATGCGGCTTCCGGGAGTTGTGCTGACTGCGGTGCTGGCGATTTATGCGGGTTGTCTGATGTATTTCGCTGCGCGGCTAGGCTTGGGATTGTGGCGGACAGCATTGATGAGGCGCTCGGGAAAGCCGGCTCTTTTGACTGGCGAGATGGGCCGGGTTTGGGAGCAGTGCCGCGGATTTTTTGGGTTGGAGAGAGGCGACGGGGCGATCGAGGTGTCGCCGATGATTGCGGGACCGGTAACGGTGGGGGTGGCGACGCAGGTGCTTCTGGTGCCTCCGGATTTTCTGGAGGAGTTGGGTGAGGGCGAATTCGAGGCGTTGATGGCGCATGAGTTTGCGCACATGCGGCGGCGGGATTTTGCGAAGAACCTGATGTATGAGGCGGTGTCGCTGCCGGTGAGCTACCACCCGCTGCTTTGGCTGACGCGGACACGGGTTGCGGAGAGCCGTGAGATGGTCTGCGACCAGATGGCGGCGGAGGAGGTTGCGGGACGGGAGAGATATGTACGGTCGTTGCTGCGGCTGGCGTCGATGCTGTCGGATCGTGCGCCGGTCAGGGTTCTTCACGCCATCGGGATATTCGATGCCAACATTTTCGAGAGGAGAGTTATGAATCTGACGCGGCGAGAGGTGCGAATGAGTGGATTGCGGCGTGCGGTGATTGCGGCTGCATGCGTGACGGTTGGCGCGGTGACTTGTGTTTCGGCGATGGCGTTGCGGATGGAGGTTTCGGCGGCGCAGGAACAGAGCGAGGGGGCTAAAGGGCCGAGTGTGACTCCGGATGCGCTGACGGTGTCGCCGGGTGCGATGGCCGGGGCGCTGGTTCACCGGGTTACGCCGGTATATCCGGCGGAGGCTAAGGCTAACAAGGACACGGTGAATGGCGCTGTCATCTTATTTGTGGTGGTGGACAAAGATGGCTTGCCCGTAACCGTGAAGGTGAAGAAGAGTCTTCGGCCGGATTACGACGAGAGCGCGGTGGCGGCTGTGAGTCAGTGGAGATGGAGGCCGTATTTGCTGAATGGGAATCCGACTGAGGTGAAGACGACGATTGAAGTGAATTATCAGATCAAGGATTAGCGGCGGGTGAGCCTTGCGGCGGTAGATGGTCGCTGCCGCGAGGCTCGTTTCGCAGGAATGGGCCTCTCTTGCCTGGCCACAACCCAAGCTTTAATGCCCTTGGGATATGCCTTTCTTATCGAATTCCTCTAAAACTCCCGCCGCCCTTCCATCGCCCTCATCATCGTCACCTCATCTGCATACTCAATATCGCTCCCCGCTGGAACACCCGTAGCAATCCGAGTCACATGCAGATCCACCTTCGCCTGATGCAGCTCCTGAGCCAGATAAGCTGCCGTTGCTTCGCCCTCCGTTGTAGGCGAAGTCGCCAGGATCACCTCATCCACCTCGGGCAGCCGCGTCAGCAGATTCGCAATCCGCAATTGCTCCGGCCCCACTCCGCCAATCGGCGAGAGCGTCCCGTGCAGCACGTGATAAACCCCGTTGTAGCTGCGCGTCTTCTCAATCGTCGCGATATTCGTTGGTTCTTCCAACACGCAAATCAGTCGCTGGTTCCGCACCGGACTCGTGCAGTACACGCAAGGATCGACATCGGTGATGTTGTTACACACCGAACACAACCGAAGATGCAGCTTCACTTCGCGAATCGCCGCCGACAGCGCATCCGCATCTTCGCTCGAAGATCGGAGCACATGAAACGCCAGCCGCTGCGCGCTCTTCGTCCCGATCCCCGGCAGCTTCTTCAGTTCCTCAATTAGCCGCGCCATCGGTTCCGCAAACCGGCTCGAGCTCGATGTAAAAGCCACCTATCGCAACCCCGGCAGATCAGGCAGTCCCATCCCGCTCATCATCCCCGCCACGCTCGACTTCATCGCCTCATCCACACGCCGCCCCGCCTCATTCACCGCCGCCGCAATCAAGTCCTCCAGCAACTCCAGATCGCTCGCCGAACTCCCCAGCGCCGTCGGCTCAATCCTGATCCGCAGCACTTCCTTCTTCCCATTCATCTTCACCGTCACCACCCCGCCGCCGCTCGAAGCCTCCACCACCGTTGCAGCGAGCTTCTTCTCCATCTGCTCCTGCATCTGCTTCGCCTGCCCCATCATCTCTTTCATCTTGCTCAGATCAGAAAAATCCATCGTCCACCTCGCCAACCGCTCTACTCGCCGTCTTCCTCAGTCGGGCTCTCCTAGTCGTTTTCCCTTAGATCGATCACCGTGCGGATCTCCGCATTGAACAACGTCTGCGCCCTCTGCACAATCGGATGCTCCATCGCCCTGGCCTGCGCACTTCCGCTCCTCGGAGCGCGCACCTTCTTCTCTCCCTCTGCCTTCTTCACCCCCGGCAGCAACACCAGCTTCAAAGCCCCCGCTCCCGCATCCCGCAGAGCATTCTTAATCAGCTTCTCCGCCTCTGCATTGATCACCATCGGCAGCATTGTCTTCGAAATCTCAGTCTGAACCCGAACCTCACCCTCCGCCACTACCCAATCCGCGTCGGCCATCGCATCCGCCGCCGTCTCCTGGCTCTTCGCCGAGATCAGCGCCGCAACCGCAGCCTTCTGCAATCCCTCGGAAGAATGTAACGTGGACGGTTGCAAATCCGCAGCAGGTTTTGCCACTGTGGGAATTTCGAGCCGTGCCGGAACCTCCACCCGCAGCGCATTCCCCTCCGTCGACAGTCTTTCTTCAGGCACACTCACTGAAACCGGAGCCTTCACTGGAGTAGACACAGGCACCGGAGCAACTGTCTCCATCCGAACCACAGACGAATTCGCCGAACCCCTCTCATCAAACCGCTTCCTATCCTGCTCGAACGGAGAAAACGCCGGTCTACCCGGTACCGCAGGCGTGCTCACTGCAGAAATCTTCGCCACCCCTGTCGCGGCCGCAGAAGAGCCCACAGCCTTCACCGCACCACTCGCAGACCGCCCTATTCCCGAGCCGCCACTAGATGGGAACTGGCTCAACAACTCTTCCACAGGCAACAGCCGCCGCAGATGCACCAGCTTCAGCAGTCCCAGCTCAAAATGAAATCTCTGCTCCTGCCGATACCCCAGCTCATCAAACGTCCGCAGCATCACCTGCAGAAACCGCGACAGCTCTTCCTCGCTGAACAATGCCGCCGAGCGTCCTGCTCGCCTCTGCTCATCCGCAGAGATCTGCAGCAACTCAGCCGCTGCGCCATCCAACCCCGAGCCATCCGGGCCGACACCCGCAATCTTCGCAATCACGCAGTTCCGCAGATACCGCACAAACTGCCGTGCCAGCTGCGCCGGAGAATTCCCCGCATCCAGCAACTCATTCGCAACCGTAATCACCTCGGCGCTGCGATTCCCATCGACCGCCTCAAGAATCCGTTCAAACACAGCATTCGGAACCGTCCCCATCAGCTCCCGAATCTGCCCCACATCCAGCCGTGCCCGCCCATCCTCCACCGGCGCGCTCGCAATCGCCTGGTCCATGATCGACAGCGCGTCCCGCATCGATCCATCGCCCGCTTCGGCAAGCAGACTCAGCGCAGCATCGTCCGCATCCACGCCCTCGCGGTCCGCAATCCCGCGCAGCTCGCCCAGAATATCCACCAGCTTCACGGCATGAAAGCTGAAGTGCTGGCACCGCGACCGCACCGTCTGCGGAATATCCTCAGGCTGCGTCGTCGCCATCATGAACACGATATGGTCGGGCGGCTCCTCCAGCGTCTTCAGCAGCGCATTGAACGCCGCATCCGTAATCTGGTGGGCTTCATCCAGAATGTAGATCTTGTACTTATCCCGCGCCGGCCTGTACCGCGCCGCATCCCGCAGCTCACGAATCTCATCAATCCCGCGATTCGTCGCCGCATCGATCTCAATCACATCGACGGCATTTCCCGCGCGAATCTCCGTACAGCTCTCACAAACCTCGCAAGGCTCCGCCGTAGGCCGCACCGCCGACCCAATCGCATTCCGGCAGTTCAGCGCCATCGCCAAAATGCGCGCAATCGTCGTCTTCCCAATCCCGCGATGCCCGCTGAAGATGTACCCATGCGCGATCCGCCCCTGCGTCAGCGCATTCATTAACGTCACGGTCACATGTTCCTGCCCCGCAACATCCGCGAAGCGCTGTGGCCGGTATTTCCGTGCAAGAACTTGATAAGCCATATAAAAAAATAAAAGAAAACAGCCGGCCCCACTTAGTCAATCGAGCGCGGCCGGAACTCCCATTGTATCGCCCACCAACCATGCCTGCGCCGAAGGCGCGCCAGCCTCGATAGCAGATCGCTCCTTGCGCAGCGCGCCTTAGTTTTTAGCAGCCCGCTTCGCCCGCCTAGCCCGCCGCTTCACCTCATCGTCGCTGAACATCGTTCCCCGGCACTTCTCCGCTCCACAATAGCAATCCGCATCGTCATCATCGCTGTCATGCAGGTTGTACTCATACGTCAGCTCTTCACCCGCGGCAATATCGCGAATCGCCACAATAAACACGCGCCCGCCAATATTGTCCGACTCGCAGTTCGGATCGCACGAGTGATTGATAAACATCGCAGTCCCAAACCCATCAATTACGGTCCCGTTCTCGCCTGTACTGAACAGGTACGTGATGTCACGGTCCGCATATCGTTCATCCGCCTCAGCTTTTGTAAACCGAGGCCCGTCATACTCCACCACCCGCGTCCCTTTTTTTATCGGCTTCGTCGTATAGCATCCCGCCGCATGAATCGACGAAGAGCGAATCACCAGTCCATCCACCATAGTCAGACAACTTCCATCTAATAAAATGTGAGGCAGGCCATCTTTCGCCGGCAACCAGACGAAACCGCCTGAATCTGCAGACTATAACAAACCGCAATAGGAAAACGTCCAAACACCGTGCCAGCCTACCTCACAACTCGAGCGATTCTCGGCACCCTCCTCCTCTCCGCCGCTGCTCTCGCCCAATCCACGCCACCGCAAACCCCTCCACCCGCCCCCTGCCCGGCAACTACGCCCGACCAGCAGCAGGATCAGACCGCCAAACCCTGCACGCCGCAAGCACCCGCGCCGCACAAGTCCGCTGCCGAGGAGCATCCATTCCCGGGCGACGTAAAACCGGCGGCTCCACCCGACTCCCCAGCCCCATCCGCTACCCCATCCGACGCCACCACACAGCACCCATTCCCCGGCACCGCACCCCCAAAATCCCCCGACCCCGACCCTGACTCCAGCAGCAGCTCCAGCGCTGACGACCCCGACGCCGCGGATCCAGACAATCCTCCAGTCTCAACCCGTCACCGGCTTCCCAAAGTCCGGCACGTCCAGTCCGATGATGAGCGCGTCGACGAAGACATCTCCGTCGCAAAGTTCTACCTGAACGCCGAAAACTACCAGGGCGCGTACCTTCGTGCCAAAGACGCAGTCAAAGTCCAACCCGACTACTCTCTGGCTCACTTCACCCTCGCCGAAGTCGCACAGAAGATGAAGAAAAATGACGAGGCCGCAGCCGAGTACCAGCTTTACCTCAAGCTCGACCCCGACGGCGAAAAGGCCAAGGCAGCGAAGAAGGCCCTGGCTGACATCAAATAAGCTCCAACGAACTCTTCGCGACTGGCCCGCCACTTCGGAGCCGTGTAACGTGATTTCTGCGCCATGAATCCAACCCTCAACCAGCTTCAACGCGAGATCGCCTCGTCGCTCCAGGGACTAAGCGCCGAGCAAACTCAGCTTCGGCCAACCACCCCAGGCAAATGGAGCATCCAGCAGATCATCGAGCATCTTCTTCTCACTTACACCGGCGCCGAAACCGCCCTCAACGCCCGTCTCACCAAAGGGCGCCCCACCCAGGCCAAACCCACAGCTCTCCAGCGCATGCAGCAACTCGCCGTCTGCAAATTCGGATATCTCCCGCAAGGCCGCATAGCCCCGGACATGGTCACCCCCGGACCCACCGTCCACCCACTCTCAGGCGAAGAGCTTACCGCCGCGACCGAAGATCATCTGGCCCACTTTGACCTGCTCTGCAGCGAGTGCGAAAGCCTTTTCGGCACCAGCCAATTTGCCACTCACAACGCACTCGGCCCTCTCAGCGTCGAGCAGTGGTGCCGCTTCCAGCTCATGCACGGCCGCCATCATCTCAAGCAGATCGCCGCGATTCGCCGGACCCACAACCTGTAACCGCGCAGCCCCACACGCTGGCCTTCAACTGACCAAATCCTCTTCCACCAGCTCCTCTTCCACCCGCAGATACCGCCGCATATAACGCAGTGGCTCTTCGGCTGCAGCCAGCTCTTTCAGGTGATACAGCCAGGCATCCTCCCGCACACTTCGCCGTGTATATCCCTTCCGTTTCACCGTGCCGATCGTCCCGTCCTTCATTTTGCGCGTGAACGTCTGCATCGGCACCTGGAACGTCATCACCGTACCCGGCTTCCAGAACGTCGAGGCGAACTCATGCGAAAACAGCAAAGCGTAGTACCGCTTCTGTCCCGCCAGCGTCTCCACCGCCTGCCGCGCGTTCTCCCACGGCAACCCCATCTTGCTCACGTACCATTTTCGAAACTCAAATCCGTTGTTGCGCGCCTGCCCGATCAAAAGCTGAAGCAGTTCTACCCGTGTCATATCGTTCCATTCCTGCCACAAACATAGAGCCGCGCCGGTCGTCCCGGTCACAAAAGGTTATAGTCAACCATCGCGTGCGTCCAATCCTTATGCTTCGCTTCAAGAAGTATCATCTTGTCAGAAGCTCAATCGCCCTATCGAGCATAAAATTCTCGTTAGGCCCTGGAGAAGGACCATAAAACGCAGCGTAAAAATCCTCCCCCTTGTGCTCGTCGCCCTCGCCGCTGCCGTCCTCGCAGCTCCAGCCAACTCCCAGACCAACGACTCCGCAGCCCACACCGATCCCATCAACCTCACCCCGCAGGTTCGCGAAGCTCACGACCACTTCTACAACCTCGACTACGAAGGTGCCCTCACCCGCTTCGAGGCCATCCAGAAAGCCAACCCCCAAAGCCCCATCGCCACCGCCTACATCCTCCAGACGCTGGTCTTCCGCGAGCTCTACGATCAGGACCTCCTCGACACCACCTACTACGCGCACGACTCCTTCCTCACCAACAAACGCCCCGTCAATGTTCCACAGGCCACACGCGACCGCATCGAGTCCCTCACCAACTCCGCTATCGCCCTTGCCGACCAGCAGATTAAAGCCAATCCCAACAACGCCAATGCCTACTTCGCCCGCGGATACGCCCGCGGCATGCACGCCGCCTTCATCACACTCGCCGAACACAGCTACGTCGCCGCCGCCCGCCAAGGCCTTGCCTCCCGCAACGACAGCGAGCAGGCGCTCCGCATCGACCCCAACTACGCCGACGCCAAGATGGCCGTAGGCATCCAGCAGTTCGCCGTTGCCAGTCTGCCGCGCTTCATTCGCATGGTGGTCGGCATCGCCGGAGTCGGCGGCAACAAGGAAAAGGGCCTCACCCTCCTCCGTGAATCCGCCGCTCACGGCATCGTCACCCCCATAGAATCCCGCACCGCGCTCTCGCTCTTCCTTCGCCACGACGCTCGCTATCCTGAAGCCATCACCGTCCAGAAAGGTCTCGCCGACCAGTACCCGCACGACTATCTCTTCCGCCTCGAGGTCGCCAACCTCACCAAGGACTCCGGCAACGGCCCTACCGCCATCGCGCTCTACCAGCAAGTCATCACTGACGCCAAAAAGCCAGGCTACTTCGTCGACCCCCGTCTCCACATGGCCTACTGGGGCCTCGCCGACACCCAGCGCGGCCAGAACCTCACCGCAGACGCCGCCGAAAACTACCTCCTCGCCGCCGCCCAACCCAGCTGCTCCGACTGGCTCCGTCGCCGCGCCCAGCTCAACGCCGGAGAGATGTTCGATCTCCTCCACCAGCGCGACAAAGCTATCCAGCAATATCAGCTAGCCTCCTCCGGAGGGGGCGACCAATCCCAATCCGACGCCGCCCACCGCTACCTCAAAACCCCCTACACCGGCCACTAAGCCTACGCTGAACCTTCATAGCGCAGGATCAGGTCGCTTTACATCTGTCTGTTCTCCTCCCCACGCCCAAAAAGCCGTCATTTCGACCGGAGGCGGCGCTTTTGCCGCCGCAGTGGAGAACTCGCTTCTACCTCACACTCTCCTTGACAAACTAGGAGAGTGTGAGCAAAATGTCTCCTAGACCACCAAGGAGAGACAATTGCCCAAACAAGTCGACCTCATGCAGGGAACCCTCGAACTGCTCATTCTCAAGGCCGTCTCCCTCGGCAAGCTCCATGGCTACGGAGTCCTCCTCCGCATCCAGCAGATCAGCGGCGAACAGCTTGTCATCCAGCAGGGCTCCCTCTACCCCGCGCTCTACCGCCTGGAGCACGAAGGCTCCATCAAGAGCGAGTGGGGCGAGAGCGAAAACAACCGTCGCGCCAAGTACTACACCCTCACCCCCGCAGGCCGTAAGCAACTCGCCGCCGAAGCGGAAAAGTGGAACCGCATGGCAGGCATCATCGGCACCATCCTCAAGTTGACCGAGGCCCAATCATGATCGCTCCCCTCAAATCTCGCCTGAGCTCCTGGCTGCGCTCCCTAATCAACCGTCGCGACCTCGAAGAAAACATGGACGCCGAAATCCAGTTTCACATCGACGCCCGCGCCGCCGACCTGGCCAGCAGCGGCCTCGCCCCCGAAGAAGCAAAGCGTCAGGCCCGCCTCGAATTTGGCGCCGTCGCCACCCACAAAGACGGAATGCGGACCTCGCTCGGCCTCCGCTGGTGGGACGATCTCTGGACAGACCTTCGCTACGCCGCCCGCATCCTTCGCAAGAGCCCCGGCTTTACCGCCATCGCCGTAGGCTCCCTCGCCCTCGCCATCGGAGCCAATACGACCATCTTCTCCATCGCCAACGAGATGCTCTACGAGCGCCTCGGCGTCCCCCATCCCGAGCAGCTCCGCCTCCTCGCCTTCCGCGGAGACAAGCGTGTCGCCGTCCACTCCACCTGGGGTGAGCTTGACCCAATCCCGGGTGGCGGCAGGCGGTTCACCTCCTTCTCCTACCCCGTCTACCAGCAGTTGCGCCGCGACAATCACGTCCTCCAGGACATCTTCGCCTTCAAAGAACTCGGCCGCACCAACGTCACCGTCGATGGCTCCGCTCAGGCGATGCAGCTCGAACTCGTCTCCGGCAACCTCTTCGAGCAGATGCAGGTCTCTCCCGCAATCGGCCGGCCCATCCTTCCCTCCGACGACGGCGCTCCCGGCACCGGAGCCATAGCCGTCATCAGCGATGGCTTCTGGCAGCGCAGCTTTGGCCGCTCGCCCAGCGTCATCGGCAAAGTCATCACCGTAAACACCATCCCCGTCACCATCATCGGGGTAAATCCCCGCGGTTTCACCGGTGCCAAGAGCGTCCAAAGCTCCCCCGACCTCTTCATGCCTCTCTCGATCATTCCGCTTCTGCACGCTGATATTGGCCGCGACGGCCCGATACTATCGAGCGCCAAGCTGTTCTGGGTCCAGCTCATGGCCCGAACCAAACCCGGCGTCACCGACGAGCAAGCCCGTGCCGCCCTCGACGTCTCCCTCTCCGCAGCGATTCGCGGCACCCTCAAAGTCAACAAAGACGACACCATGCCCACCTTCCTTCTGGACGACGGCAGTCGCGGCCTCAACGTCACCGGGCGCGAGTTCGCCAAGCCCGTCTACGTCCTCCTTGCCTTCGTCGGATTCGTCCTCCTCCTCGCCTGCGCCAACATCGCCAACCTCATGCTAGCCCGAGCCTCCGCCCGTCAGCGCGAGATGGGCGTTCGCCTCGCCCTCGGGGCAGGCCGCTCCCGCATCCTCCGCCAGGTCCTCACCGAAAGCCTCATGATCTCCGCCATGGGTGGCTTCTTCGGAGTCTTTCTCTACTTCATGGGTCGCTCTTCACTTCCTAAGCTCTTTATCAACGCATGGGAGCAGCCCGATCTCGTCCTGCCCTTCCACTGGCACGTCTACGCCTTCACAGCCGCAGTCACCATCCTCACCGGCATCCTCTTCGGCGTGTTTCCTGCCTACGCCTCCACCCGCGCCGAGATCAGCACCGCTCTCAAGGAAGGCACCAAGACCGCAACCCGCCATCGCAAGGGCTTCAGTGGCCGCGCCATCGTAGCCTTCCAGGTCGCGCTCTCCACCATGCTCGTCGTCGGAGCGGCGCTCTTCCTCCGCACTCTCATCAATCTCAACTCCATCGACCCTGGCTTCCGCGCCGACCATCTCCTCATCTTCGACCTCAACCCGCCCAGCAAACAATATCCCGCTCCCAAAGATGTAGCTCTCCACGCCCGCATCGAAGAGGCCCTCCGCGCCGTTCCCGGAGTCCAGTCCGTCTCACTCACCGACAACCCTCTCGTCGCCAACAACAGTTCGAGCGGCGACTTTCACATCGAAGGTGTCCCCGACATAAAACGCGAGCAGGGAGACATGACCGGCGTCACCTATCTCGGGGACGTCGGCCACGACTACCTCTCAACCATGGGCATCCCCATCCTCTTCGGCCGCGGATTCACCCCTCAGGACGTCAACTCCCCGCAACGCGTCGCCGTCGTCAACCAGACCCTCGTCCGCCAGCTCTTCAACGGCCAGAACCCCGTCGGTAAGCGCTTCTCCACCGAGGACGGCGGCACCACCCATGCGAAGGGTGCGCTCCCATCCGAGCCCGGCCGCCAATGGACTCAAATCATCGGCGTCATCGCCGACACCCGCTACACCGACCTCAAAACCGAGCCTCCACCCGTCCACTTCGACCTCTACAACCAGCTCCCCGAGATCGGCGGCGTCACCTATGTCATCCGCACCCAGATGCCACCCGAATCCATCGCTGCATCCCTCCGCGCCGCCGTCCAGAAGATCGACAGCAACCTTCCGCTTATGGACATCCGCACCCAGCAGCAGCAAATCGACGCCACCACCCAGCAGGAGCGCGTCTTCGCCAGCCTCACCGCCGGCTTCGGCCTCCTCGCCCTCGCTCTCGCCTGCGTCGGCATCTACGGCATCATGGCCTACACCGTCTCCCAGCGCACCAACGAGATCGGCATCCGCCTCGCCCTCGGTGCCGAGCGCGCCCAAGTCCGCACCATGATCCTCAGCGAAGCCAGCCGCCTTACCATCCTCGGAATCCTCGCCGGCCTTGCCACGGCCTTCGCCCTTGCTCAACTTGTCAAATCCATGCTCTACGGCCTCACCGCTAGCGATCCCATATCCTTCGCCGCCGCAGCCCTGCTTCTCCTCACCATCGCCCTCGTCGCTGCCTGGATCCCCGCCCTCCGAGCTTCGCGCGTAGAACCCATGGAAGCCCTCCGCCACGAATAGCCACGCTATCGTTTCTGAAGAAGTGCTGGCAGTAACCAAATTGATGCCACCCTTTGCTGGGCTGTATTGTTTTGGCTTACCCAGGAGCAAGGACAAGAGCAGAAGCGAGGCGAAGCTTTATCATTTTCGTGGGCAGCTTTCGATGGTTGGATTCGTCTATTGGTTTGAGGGCAATCGATGGGCTTGAATGAGATTTCGCGGCGGCGGTTTTTGCGGCAGAGTTTTGCTTTTAGTGCGTTGGCGAGTTTGGGTGGGGTGCCTGCGTTGGCGAAGGCGAAGACTTCGGGTGCAGCCGGGTCGCGGTTGTTGATGGTGGGCGACTGGGGGTATGAGGACTTTACGGCTCAAAGCCGCGTGGCGCAGGCAATGCAGAGTTATGTGCGGGAGCAGGGCCTCAAGATTGAGGCGCTGTTGATGCTTGGGGACAACTGGTATGGGCCGCTGCCGGGTGGGGTGAAAGACAAGCGGTGGCAGACTCAGTTTGAAGAGATGTATCCGAAGAGCGTGTTCGATTGCCCGGCGTATGCGATTCCGGGGAACCATGATTATCAGCGGATGCCGGAGAGCAAGGTGGCGGCGGAGCTGGAGTATGCGAAGCAGCCAGGGACGCGGTGGACGATGCCTTCGTTGTGGTACAGCTTTCAGTTCCCTGCCAAGAGACCGTTGATGACGGTGATTGCGCTGGACAGCAATATGCCTTCAGAGGATGGGAAGTGGGACAAGGGGGCGAACTTTACGCTGAATCCGGAGCAGGCTGCAGAACAGGTGGCCTGGCTGAAGGCTGAGTTGGAGAAGCCGCGGACGACTCCGTTCACGATTGTGATGGGGCATCATCCGGTCTTTTCAAATGGACCGCATGGGGACCATAAGGCGCTGATCCGGGATTGGGAACCACTGCTGCGGGAACATAGGGTTCATATGTATCTTGCGGGGCATGATCATGATATGCAGCATTTGGAGTTTGATGAGCATCCGACCTCGTTTGTCTTGTCAGGCGGGGGTGGAGCGGATTTGTACAACCTGAAGATCGAGCACGCGCGGCGTGGGCCTATGGCGGAGAAGGTTTATGGGTTCAGTGAATTGGCGGTGACTTCGGAGATGCTTACTTTACGGCATATGGATGAGCAGGGACGGGTGATTCATTCGTTTACTAAGAGTCCGGATGGGACGGTTGGTTTGCAGGTCGGTGGCACGGAAGAAAGCAGATCCTCCGCCTTCGGCGAAGGATAACAACTAAAAGACAAGACCAAAGGCAACAGCAACCGCAAAAACGAAATGCGAGGGTTCCTCCACTACGGTCGGGATGACGCTGTTTTGCGGGGTGTTCAGTCTCCTGGCTTTGGAAAGCTAGCTGGTGCGGAGGTTGCCGCCCGTCATTTGGTTGGGTTGGTCGAGGTTGAGCAGGGAGAGCATGGTGGGAGAGATGTCTCGCAGGCTGCCGCCTTCGCGCAGAGTGGGTTTGTTGCCTTCTTCCGTGATGTAGAGGAAAGGGACGGGGTTGGTGGTGTGGGCGGTGTGGGGGCCTCCGGTGACGGGGTCGATGAGCATCTCGGCATTGCCGTGGTCGGCGGTGACCAGGAGGCTGCCGCCGCGCTGCTTGATGGCCTGGTAGATGCGGCCTAGCTGGGTGTCTACGGTTTCTACGGCGCGGATGGTGGGTTCCATCTGGCCAGAGTGGCCGACCATGTCGGCGTTGGCGAAGTTGACGATGATGACGTCGAAAGCCGTGTCGCTGACGGCTTTGATGACGGCGTCAGCGATGCCTGCGGCAGACATCTCGGGGGCGAGATCGTAGGTGGCGACCTTTTGCGAGGGGGACGAGGGAGCGGTCTTCGCCTGGGAAGGGTTTTTCGATGCCGCCGTTGAAGAAGTAGGTGACGTGGGCGTATTTTTCGGTCTCGGCTACGCGCAGGTTGCGGAGGTTGGCCTGGGCCATGAGGTTGGCGAGGAGGTTGTCCATCGATTCGGGTGGAATGACGATGGGGAGATGAAAGTTTTTGTCGTACTGGGTCATGCAGACGTAGTGAATGTTGGCGGGGACTTCGGCGATGGGGATTTCGGCGTCAAGCTCGGCGGCTTTGGGGAGGTTGAGGCCCTGACTGCCTACGGGGTCGTTGGTGAGGCCGGAGCGGCGAGTGAGAACACGGGTGATCTGGCGGACGCGGTCGGCGCGGTAGTTGAAGTTGATGACGACGTCGTGGTCGCGAATGAGGCCGATGGGGTCGCCTTCGGGTTTGATGCAGGTGAAGGGCGGGATGAACTCGTCGGTGATGCCGTTACTGTAGAGCTCTTTGACGCGAGCTATCGGATCGTTGTAGGTTCCGCCTTCGGGATGGCCGGTGACCATCGCGTCGAAGGCTTGTCTTTCTTTTTCCCAGCGGAGGTCGCGATCCATGGCATAGTAGCGGCCGCTGACGGAGGCGATCTGGCCTACACCGGCTTCCTGGAGGGTGTGCTGAAGTGTTTCCAGGTAGCCGAGGCCGCTGGTGGGCATGGTATCGCGGCCGTCCATGAAGGCGTGGATGAAGACGTGGGTGAGGTGGCGGTGGGCAGCCATGCGAATGAGGGCGTCGAGATGGCGCTGGTGGGAGTGGACTCCGCCGTCAGAGAGGAGGCCGATTAGATGGAGGGCTCTTCCCTTCTGGGCGGCGAGGTCGTAGGCGCTAACGAGGACGGGGTCTGTGTAGAGGGAGCCGTCGAGGATGGCGGTGTCGATGCGGGTCATGTCCATGCGGACGATGCGGCCGGCGCCAAGGTTGAGATGGCCAACTTCGCTGTTGCCCATCTGGCCGTCGGGCAGGCCGACGAAGTGCTCGGAGGCGCGGAGGAGGGTGTTGGGGTACTCGCGGAGGAGCTTGTCGTAGATGGGTTTGCGGGCTTGGGCGATGGCGTTGCCGTGGGTTTCCTGGCGGTAACCCCAGCCGTCAAGGATGGTAAGGACGATCGGTTTTGACATGCGTACTCAGCATACCAAGTAGCGCGAAGGTTTGAATTGCTGGTTGAAGCTCGGGTTCAGGAGCGTGGGGGAGTGGAGTTTTTAGGACGGGGGTAGGTTGCTTCGACGATGGTGGAGATGCCTCCGCGGGGACGGAAGTCTCCGGTGACCTTGGCCCAGATGGGGTCGGCGGCTTTGACGACGTCGTCGAGGACCTGGTTGACGATGTTCTCCTGGAAGATGCCGAGGTTGCGGTAGGTGAAGAGATATTCCTTGAGGGATTTTAGCTCGAGGCACTTTTCGCGGGGCATGTAGCGGATGAGGAGACGGCCGAAGTCGGGAAGACCGGTCTTGGGGCAGACACTGGTGAACTCGGGATCGTCTACGAGGATTTCGTAGGCGCGAAACTGGTTGCGCCAGGTTTCGATCTCGGGGAACTTTGTGTCGAGGCCGGCGGCGGCGTGGTCGTCGGTGTAGCCGGTGGTGCGCTTTTTGTTCTTTTTAGGCATAGGGATATTTTATCGGGTTTGACGTGGCGCGTGCATATCGTGAAAACATCCGGGGGATCGGGTGCAGCAGAGAGGCGGTGAAGCAAGGCGATGCGCACGCTGTCCAAGAAATTGATACTCTCAGGCGACAGCGGTCGCTGGCCTGGACGAAGCTGAAATGGATAAAGGATGCCTTCAACGCACTCAATGAAAAGACAGTTCATCGCGGCAGCACTTTGCCTCGCAACCCTCGGCTGCACCGTGACGGTCGAACGGACGGGAGGCCCGGCAGGGAGCAGTCCGCAGGCACAAGATCAACCGGCGCAGAATCCGCAGACGCAGCCACAGACGCAGCCACAGACGCAGAATCCACAAACGCAAGACCAGGACGTCGAGGTTCAGATGGGCCAGGAGGTCTTCGACCAGTTGAAGGCCAAGGGAGAGATCGTCGAATCGTCTCCCCTGTACGATCAGTTGAAGCCAATCGCGGACGCGATCACGCGAGCGGCCCAGCCGAGGTATAACCACCCGTTCAAGTTCTACCTGGTCCACGAGAAACAACCGAATGCGTTCGCGACTCCGGGGGGGGAACGTTTATGTTGTGGATTCGCTTCTTTACTTTGTGAAGAACAAGGAGCAGCTTGCCGGAACTCTGTGCCACGAGGTCTCACACACGATCCACCACGACACGGTGACGCTGATGGAAAAACAGAGGAAGATTGAAGAGCGTCAGATTGGCGCTGCCCTGATTCTGGGGCCTACGCGCGCGCACCTTTTGGCAATCGCTCTGCTCGGCAAACTACATTCTCTTGGCTACTCCCGCGACGTGGAAGAACGGGCGGACCTGACCGGCTCGGATGTCTGCGCCCAGACGGAGTACAACCCATGGGGGCTGGTGTGGCTGCTAGAAGATTTCAAGAACTCCCAGGCACAGCAGATTCCGCAGCTTCTATCGGACCATCCCAATGACCAGAACCGCATCGATGCACTAAAACATCATTTCCGCTCAAATCGTGCAGTGTTCGGGAAGTTCAATCCCGATCCCAGGTCGGCCACGCCTATCGCTGTTGCAAAGGATGAGCCGGAGACGTTCCTGCACTAATGCCGAGGGCGATTCCTCTGGCTTGGAGAATGACGTATCAGCTTTTGAGGCGAGCCGCGACGAGCTTAGTTTCTTCTGCCCAACGTGGGACGGTCATCGGTGCTGCTGGAAGGATTGTTGGGGTCGTTGTTGCCGGCACCGCTGCTCGCGCGACGCAAGGTGGGTTTGTTGCCGTCCTTGCCGTTGTTGAGCTTGCGCTTGTTTTCGAGGCGGGCGAGGCGGGCCTTGATGTCGTCGAACTCCGAGGTTGTGACCATGTAGTCTGGCCGCGCGGGCATGATGGTGGCAATCTCTTCCTCGGAGTGGAGGATGCGGTCGGGAGTCTGGGGGTGGTCAGCGAAGACCTTTGCCAGAGTGCCGGGCTTGTGCTTCTCGAGGGCGTCGATCTTTTCAAAGAACTGGATGAAGGCCTGGGGATCGTAGCCGGCCTTATACATGTACTGGAGTCCAAGCCAGTCGGCTTCGGCTTCGAAGCTGCGGGAGAACTGGAGGAAGGTGATGGGGATGGCGAGTTGCGTCGCCTCGTAGATGCCGTAGCCGGTCCAACTGCCCTGGGTGAAGATGATGAGCGGGATGGAACCTATCTGCGCGTAGTTCATGCGAGTCATCTCGCGGGCGGCGTGGTGGGCGCAGACGTGGGCGGTCTCGTGGGCCATGACGCCGGCGAGCTCGGCCTCTTCGTCAGCGGCCATGATGAGGCCGGAGTTGACGTAGAAGAAGCCGCCGGGAAGGGCCATGGCGTTGATCTCGTCAGAGTCGATGACTTTGATGGTGAAGGGGACTTTGCAGTCGGAGTTTTTGACTATGTTCTGGCCGACACGGTTGACGTACTCGACGATGACGGGATCGGTGACCATGTGAGCAGACTTCTCGATCTCCATGGAGTAGGACTTGCCAGTGCGGATTTCCCAGTCGGTGGAGTACCAGTTGCCTGCGCCGCGTCCGCCGATGTTGCGGGTGCCTACGGCGTTGACATCGTCTTCGCTGCCGGGCTTGATGTGGGGATCGAGAGCTTCACCGGGGGATGGAAGAGAGTCGGACTTGGCTTGAGCGGAGGACTGCTGCCTGGAGGCGTCTTTGAGCTCTTTTTTGGCAGCCTTCGGGTCGGTGGGGCTGGACTTTGCCGGGGATGGCGTGTCTGAGGTGACTGCGGCCGGGGTGGCCTGGTCTGTAGATGTTGCGGCTGGAGTCTGGGGATCCGCTTGGGGTTGAGCCGGGGTCGATGCAGCTGGGGTTTGTGGCTGAGGTGTCTTCTGGGACGGGGTTGGGGTCTGAGCGTAGGCGGCGACGGAGAGCGTAATGGCGGCGGTAAGGCCGAAGTGCGTAAAGGAACGCATGGGGGTCTCCTGTGGGCCGCTTCCCTGCTGATGGACGCAGCTCGACGTTGTCTTAGACGTTAGTATGCGCCTTTTTGTGAGCGGTGGCGAGTGTGGCTACGTTTGGCGTGGGTAGAAAAACAGGTTTCTCCACTTCGCTCCGCTCCGGTCGAAATGACGACTTTTCAGAGTGGGCTGTAAAAGGAAGATAGAAGCGAGTGTCCTTCACTACCAGGTGGAGTAGGAGGTTCCATCTGAGCCGGTTAGCTGGGAGCCGCTGTGGATGTCGTTGACGCCGGCCTCGGTCTGGTCGAGGGACTGGAGGGTATCGTCCTGAGCCAGCATCCAGGTATCGGTGCGGTTGGTGAAAGGGTCCTTGGGGATGGCTTTGAGATAGCCGCCCTGGACGAGGTCATCGAGCGATTGGGGGGCTTTCTGCTTGTCCACGGTGTAGGAGTCGATGGCCTGGCGGAGGACGTGGAGGTCCTCTTTGAGGACGGCTTCTTTGGCGTTGCGGATGTTGCTGGTGTAGGCGGGGATGGCGATGGCCGCGAGAAGGCTGATCACGACCATGACGATCATGAGTTCGAGGAGGGTAAAGCCCTGCTGGGAGGTCAGCGGTCGACTACGTTTGGCACGAAGGGCGCGCCAAGCTCTGCTCAGGATGACACGATTCTTCTTGAGCGGAAGCTGCCGAGTTATAGAGAGGATTACCATGTGGAGTATTTTGTCCCGTCGAGGGCAGTGCCGGTGCTCTTGGAGTAGACGTCAAAGACGTTCTGGCCACCGAAGGAGTCTGAGTCGGCGTCATCCTGGTTGGAGCGGAGGCCCCATTCGGTGTTGCCTGTCATGGGGTCTGTGGGGATGCGACGGAGGAACTTCACCTTTTTGTCCTGAATGTCGACTCCGTTGACGAGGGTTTCGAGGTCTGGAGGGTAACCGAGGCTGTCGGCTTTGACCTGCATGGCCCCTTTGTCCGCGGCGTCCTTGTAGCGGTCGATGGCGTCGCGCATCTCCCAGAGCTCGCGGCGAAGTTCGCGCTCCTTTTCCCTTTTGACGCGAAAACGGGCTACGGGGAGAGCGGCTGAGGCGAGGATGGCCACGATGGTAATGCAGATGATCAGCTCGACGAGGGTTAGGCCTGATTCGGGGTTTACGGTGTGCGTTTGACCTGCGGTTGATTGAGATGGAGAAGCCGGTTTCTCCACCTCGGTGGCAAAAGCGCCGCCTCCGGTCGAAATGATGCGGTTCCGATCATGAGGCAATCGATTGAAAGCCATCGCCCTCGACACTCCACCGCCTGATTGTGGGGTGCCTCCCGGATTGGAACGCGCGATCACTTGACATGCACCACGGCCTGCGAACCTGCGGCCGGAAGATTGGCCTGCGCGCTGTTGTGGGCACCGACTTTGACCAGGGTCAGGTCGGAGTCGCCTGCGGCGATGGCCTTGAAGGTGAGGGTGCAGAGGCTTCCCTGGCCGCTGATCCCGGTCGAGTTAGGTGGACGCTCGGTAGCGATGGCGACGAGACCATTGCCGTCGTCGCGGTGGGAGATGGAGACGACCTGGCCGTCGCGGCCGAGGAAGTCGCCAGAGTCTACGTTGACGAGCTGAAGCACGGCCTGGTTGAACTTGAGCTGGAGGGGGACGGAGAAGATGTCGTGGCCGTTGCCCAGCATAACGGCGACCTGGAAGGTGCTGCCGACGCTCTGGTTAGTGACGGGTGGCACCACGGTGAAGTTGACTGGCGAGGTTGCGCCTGCTGGAGCCTGCGCGGCGGTCTGGCTGGGAACTGGCGGCTTGATGGGGTCGGCCTGCTGGCTGAGCTGCTGGGCCATAGCCGCGGCGGCGTTGGCCGCTGTGGTTGGCTGGGAGGTCTTTGCCCTGATGGCGGCGTTGATGGGGTCCGAGCTATTGAGGGCGGCAGAGGCGTCGCGGCGGAGCTCGAAGGAGCCGCCGGTGCCGGTGTCGATGGGGCGGGTATTGACGCGGGTAAGGACGGACTCGCGGACGATGTGGGGGACAAGGAGGAAGACGATCTCGTCCTTCTCGACTTCATGGCTGCGCGAGGAGAAAAAGTATTTGAGAAAGGGGAGTTCGCCGAGGCCGGGAGTGCCGGAGATATTGAGGTTATCCTGCTTGGTGATGATACCGGCGAGGAGGCTGGGCTCGCCGTCCTGAAGCTGGATGAACTGTTCGGTGGAGCGCTGGCCGATGATTGGCTCGGTGACCCCGGAGATGGAGACGTCGCTGGTATGGGAGAGGACTTCGATCTTGAGTTTGAGGGCGACCTCGTGGTCGAAATGAACGGTGGGGGTAATGTCGATGTTGACGCCGATGTCGATGTAGGTGAACTGAGTCTGGACTCCGATGCTGGCTACACCGGTCGAGACGCCAGCATTGTAGGAACCGGTCGCGATGGGAATCTTCTGGCCGATTTTCAGGAGCGCGTGCTGGCCGTCGGTGATGCGGATGCTCGGGTTCTGAAGGATGCGGGTGTCGGCGTCGCTGAGGAGCGCGTTGACAGTGCCACCGCTGACGCCCACGGCGAAGTTGTTGGCGTTGAGATGAGCGAGGGTGTTGAGGGTGAAGTTGGACGGCGTGGTAGTGGTGCCGTTGGTTGGCGTGCTGCCGTTGTTGTTGGTGGTGGTGTTTGGATTGGCCTGCGGGGTGAGGGTGACTGACTGAGGCAGGGTGATGCCGATGTTGCGGGTCTTGTCTCGGTTGACCTCGAGGACAGCGACGTCAACGACTACTTCGGGTTTGGCGCGGTCGAGGTCGTTCAGAACTTTTTGGGCGAAGAGGAGCTCGTCGGGGGTCGCGCGCATGACGATGGCGTTCTGACTGGGGACGAGAAAGATTTTGACGCTGGGGTCCAGCAGGTTGCGGATGGCGACGACGACTTCGTTAGCATCGTTCTGTTGGCTGGCGTTGGTGAGATAGAAGGTCTGAACGGCCTGCTGATCGAGGTCGGTATGCTTCTGCCGGTTGTTCTGAGCGACGAAGATGGTGTTGGAGGTGACGGGCTTGTAGAAGGTTCCGGAGAGAGCGCCGACGATACGAAGAGCATCGGACCAACTGACGTTGTTGAGGTCGACGGGGATGCGCTTGGAGGTATAGTCGGGGTCGAAGAGGACGTTGAAGCCGGCTGCTTTGCCGATGGCCTGGTAGATGACCTTGACGTCTTCGACCATGTGGATTGCAGGGATGGGGTCGTTTGAGAGGGGTTTTAGCTCGATGGGGCTGGAAAGCGTGCCGATGCTGGAGAGGATCTCGTTCTGGCGGGACATCTGCTCGCCTACCGCGGGGGAGGTAGGCGCGGAGGGTGCGGCCGCGGAGGGTGGACTGCCTGGTGGCGACTGCAATTCCTTCTGAATCTGCTTGATCTCCTGCTGGGCAGTCTCATAGCCGGGACTGATCTGGAGGGCTCGGTTGTACTCGTTGAGAGCGCCGTTCAAGTCGCCGCTCTGACGGAGTACCCGGCCGCGGTCTACGTGGGAAGCTGCGGCAAGAAAGCGGGTGCGATCCATGCGCGTCTTGTAGCGGAGGTCGTTAGGCTTAAGCTTAACGGCGTGCTGGTAGTCTTCGTAAGCGGTGTCGTAGTTCTCGTGCGCCTCCGCGTCCGCGCCACGCTTGTCCCAGGTGCTGGCAGACTGGGCGCGCGCCGTAAGAGAGCCGAAGGCCGCGAGGCCACCCAGAAGCAACAGGGGAAGCGCACGATGAGGGATTGCCGATAGTTTGCCGATTGATTTGTACCCACGACCCATGCTGCTTCCGTTTTCTTCCTTTGTGCTGTTGCCGGAGTACACGCCTGCCGGGGAGTAGAGGATGTTGTGCGAGGCTATGCCTGGCAGGCTGTTTCGCTCGGGTGAGTATAGCATTCGGGAAACGTTCGACCTCGCGAAAAAGGGTGTACTTGGTGGTCCGCGGTCGTTGAAAGAGTACGGCTCGCAGCCAGTGTGGATTGGTTCCGGCCAGATTGCGGCGCTGCCGGAAGTTGCTGGTTAGACGCGTTGCGTGATTAGGGGTGAGTTGAAGTTATGAGACTAAAGTTGCATCCATGTTAAAGTAGAAGGTTCGTGGCACGTTCACTTTCCAATCCGACGGTGGCTCATCAGCCGAAGCCTGTGGTGAAACAGAAGGACCGCGATCCAGTGGCGGCGGGCAACCGCGATGCTGCGTTCAACCGGTCGGCCAGCTTTAACTACTTTCTGTCCGACAAGTTTGAAGCGGGGGTTGCACTGCGCGGGACCGAGGTGAAGTCGATCCGCGAGGGCAAGGCGAATCTGAAGGACGCCTATGGGCTGCTGAAAGATGGGGAGTGCTTTCTACTGAACGCGCACATAGGGCCGTTTTCGCATGGGAATGCGATGAATCATGATTCATTAAGGACGCGGAAGCTGCTGCTGCATAAGGGTGAGTTGCGAAAGCTTGAGGGGATGACAAAGCAAAAGGGATACACGCTGATTCCTACACGGCTTTATTTTCGCAATGGACGCGTGAAGTGCGAGCTGGCGCTGGCGAAGGGCAAGCAGGAGTGGGACAAGCGGGCGACGGAGCGGAAGCGCGAGGCGGACAACGAGGCGAAGGCAGCAGTGGCTCGGAGTCAGCGGCGATAAAGTTGTTTTGCCGGTGGGAATTTGGGTGGCGGGATTGGGCGGGAGTCGCGCTACGATAGAGAGCATGGATACGAAGCTCTTGTTTCAGGATGCGGTGGGATTCCAGACGCCTATGCTGGCGGTCTTCGCGGTAGATGTTGCGACGGGCAAAGATTCCGATCCTTTGCCTGCGCTGCTGACGACCTCCGATGCCGTGACGGATGCGGTGGCGAAGGTGCTGGCTTCGGGGGAGTTCAAGGCTTCGCTTGGGGAGACACTGGTGCTGCATGCTCCGAGCGGCCTGAAGGCGGAGCGGCTGCTGGTAGTAGGGTTGGGTAAGGCGAAGGAGCTGTCCGTCGATGAGGTGAGGAAGGGTGCGGGGACGGCAGTGCGGGCCGCCAAGCCGCTTGGCGTGCGGGAGATGGCGATTGCATTTCCTGAGGATCGCGCTCTGAGTGATGAGCACATGGATGAGTTGCCCTGCAAGCTGATGTCCCGGGCTCTGGTGGAAGGAGCGGAGCTTTCGGAGCGCGACTGGGATACGTACCGGAGTGAGAAAAAGGACCGGTCGGTGAGGGCACTTACCGTGGTGGCGCATGAAGAGGAGAAGACGAGCCGGGAGGAGATTCAGGACGGCTTTGCGGAGGGGTTGATTATCGCCGAGGCGCAGAACTTTACCCGGTCACTGGTCAATGAGCCGGGGAATGTATTGACTCCGACGGAATTGGGGCGGCGGACGGCGGCGATGTGCGCCGAGGTGGGGTTGAAGTGCGAGGTCTACTCGACGGAGAAGCTGCACGAGTTGAAAATGGGTGCATTTTGGGCTGTGGCGCAGGGTTCCGTTGAGCCACCGGCGCTGATTGTGATGACGTATGAGCCGGAACTGGCGAAGGGAGAGACGGTCTCAAAGGATGCGCCGGTGATGGGGCTGGTAGGGAAAGGGATTACGTTCGATACGGGCGGGATTTCGATCAAGCCTGCGGACGGCATGGAGAAGATGAAGTACGACATGGCGGGCGCGGGGGCGATGATTGGTGCGATGCGGGCCATTGCTCAGTTGAAGCCGAAGGTGAAGGCGATCGGGGTGGTGTGCTCGGCGGAGAATATGCCGGATGGTGCGGCTTTCAAGCCGGGGGATGTGGTGACGGCGATGTCGGGCAAGACGATTGAGGTGGTCAATACGGATGCGGAGGGTCGGCTGGTGCTGGCGGATGGGCTGCACTATGCGAAGACGCTGGGATGCACACACCTGATCGATGCGGCGACGCTGACGGGGGCTTGCGTGGTGGCGCTGGGGATGATTAATGCGGGGGTATTTTCGAATGATGATGCGACGTGGCTGAAGTTTATGGACGGGACCAAGACTTCGGGGGAGAAGTTCTGGCGGCTTCCCTGCACCGATGATTACAAGGAACACATCAAGAGCCATATCGCGGACATGATGAATACGGGGAAGAACCGATATGGCGGGGGCGATCTCGGCGGCGATGTTTTTGAAGGAGTTTGTGGGAGAGACTCCGTGGGTGCATTTGGATATTGCCGGGTGTGCCTGGAATGACGAGGCGAAGCCCTGGATGGCGAATGGGCCTAGCGGGATTGCGGTGCGGTCGGTGGTGGAGTGGGTGCGGGGTTATTCGGCTTAGGGCCGACCGCGGATTTGCGCGGATTGACGCGGATTAAGAACAAAATTTTGATTGAAAGCAAAGACGGATTAAGCGCACTTGCTCCATCATTTTCTTTCTTTAATCCGTTTTATTGTTTGTTTGATCCACCTCGATCCGCGCAAAATCCGCGGTCGATTGTTTTTGCAATTGCTCTTGTTACATAACTGGTGGGGCTTCGATTCCTAAGTAGGAAAGAGCTCGGGTCATTTCGCGCTGGGCTGCGGCTGCGGTGGCGAGAAGGAGAATTTTGCGGGTGGGGTTGGTTTCGTTGAGGATGTGGTGGCGGTGGTAGAAGTTGTTGAATTGCTGCGCCAGTTGGAAGGCGTATTTGGCCAGGTAGGCGGGCTCGGCGGTGTTGAGGCACTGATCGATGAGGAGCGTGAGTTTGGATGCGAGAAGCCAAGTCTCCCATAGGCTGGTTCCCTCTTCGGTGTCGAGGAGGTTAGTAAGGTCGAGGGTGGCGAAGGCTTCGAGCGCGGCTTCGGGGGTGGTGCTGGCTTTGCGGAAGATGTTGGCAGCGCGGACGATGGCGTACTGGACGTAGGGGCCGGTCTCGCCCTCGAAGCTGAGGGCGTCTTTGAAGTCGAAGGCAATGACGGTGTTGCGGGTGTAGCGGAGCATGAAGTAGCGGAGGGCTCCGACGGCGATCTGTTTGGCGATGGTTTCGCGCTCGGTGGCGGTGAGGTCTGGATGGCGGGTGTCGACTTCGGATTTTGCGGCGGCGGTGAGGCGGTCGATGAGGTCGTCGGCTTTGACGCCGAAGCCTTTGCGGCCGCTGACTTCGATGTAGGATTTTTTCTGGTCTTCTTCACTGATGGTGTAGCCGAGGTCGATGGCGCAGCGTGGGGTGAGGGCTACCATTTCGTAACTGAAGTGGGTGTAGTTGTCGGCGGCTTCGGTGTAGCCCATGCCGCGGAGAGCGGCGATAACGTTATTCTGCGGGTCGTTCTGGCGGGAGTCAATGACGTTGTAGATGTGGTCGGCGTGGCCGAAGGATGGATGGCCGGGCTCGCTTGGTCCTGAGGTTGAAATCCAGCAGGTCTGTGTTGGGTATTCGCGGAATTTTGCGTAGCCAAAGTCTTTGCCCGTGAGGAGGCCGAACTTCCAGAGGTGGTAGGCGATGTCTTTGCCGACGTAGGTGACGGTTCCATTGGAGCGGACGATGACTTTGGCATCTTCGTCGGGCTGGTCGGGGTCGGTGCCTTCGTGGGCGATGAGGTTTTCGGTTCCTGCGCGACGCATGACCCAGCAGTTTTTGTTTTTGCCTTCTGTTTCGAAGTACAGGACTCCTTTTTCAATCATGAGCTCGCGGGCGGCGTCCCAGAAGTGGAGGTTGAGTATCTCGCTCTCGCGGGGGAGGAAGTCGTACTCGATGTTGAGGCGCTGCATGGTCTCGAGATGGCGGCGGAGGACGGCGGTAGAGATGAGGTCGGCAATTTCTGCGATATCGTTGTTGCCGGTTTCGAGAGCGTGGAGTGTGTCGAGGCGGATTTGTTTGCGCGCAGGGATTTGGCCGGGATCGGCGGTGTACCACTGGGAGACGCGGGCGTAGAGGTCCCAGCAGTAGAAGTCGATGCGCTGGTTGGTTTCGAGGAGCTCGGTGAGGAGTTCGCGGGTGCCGGTAAGATTTTTGCCTTCAAGGTGGACGAGGCCTACGACTACGTCGGCGACCTGGACTCCGGTGTTGTCGATGTAGTTCTGCACGCCTACGGGGAAGCCGGTTTTGTAGGCGTCGGGGCGGAGAAGGCGTTGGAAGGTGTCGCCGAGAATGGCATTGCGGAGATGGCCGATGTGTGCGGCTTTGTTGGGGTTGATGCTGGTGTGTTCGACGAGGCGGAAGCCTGGGCCTCCTATGTTGGCGTGTTCATCCGCGGCGATCTGCCTTGCGATGGCTATGCGATCGAGGCGGATGTTGAGGTAGCCTGCGCCGGCTACTTCGACGCTGGAGACGCCTTCGGGGAGTTGGGTGGAGAGCTCGGCGGCTAGTTCGGTGGCGATGGCTCGTGGGGCTTTGCGGAGGCGCTTGGCCAGCTCGAAGGCTACTGGAAGAGCGAGCTCGCCGAGGGCGATGCTGGGGGGCTGCTCGACGACCAGGTTTGTGAGCGTGGTGTCGTATTTGGATTGCAGGATGGCCTGGATGCGGGCCAACAGGGACTGCTGGATTGTGCGATACATGCTTTTGGGTTCACCCGATGTTGATTGATTTCAGTTTACTAGACGATGCTGTCCTGCCGGATGGGCCGCCTGCGCGGCGCGCGGCCACTTCGTGGCGTGTGTACCTTGTCTCGGTAGAGTAGAGGCTTCGGGCCTCGCTTTGCTCGGCGTTGACGTTTGCTACGGCAACTCTGTTGGAAGTTGCTCGATTTCTACGAGGAGCGGTTTGTGGTTGTGGATCCGGATGCGGTGGACGAGGAAGATGAGGCCGCCGGCTCCGGTGATGGAGATGAGCATCCAGGCGTGAATGGCGAGGCCGAAGACGGCGGCTTGAGTGACGGCGGCTCCATGATTGGCGAGAGAGGTTTTGACAGCGAGCTCGAAGGGCCCGATTGCTCCGGGTGAGCTGGGGATGAGGTAAGAGAGGTTGGCAAAGGAGACAGCCAGCCAGGGAGCTATGCGATCGACAGGAATGCCGAGAAGATAAATGGCGGAGGCGAAGATCATGGCCTCGCAGGTCCAGATAATGACGGTCAGGAGGAGAAGCATCAATGATCCGGAGATGCCGAGGCGGCCGGTGGCATCGAGGGCGAGGGTGATCCAGTGTTCGACTTTGACGAGCTTTGGGTTGGGGGGCAGGCGGGTGAAGAGGCGCTGGATACGGGGTTGAAGGCTGCGCGCGCCGACGAGGAGGACGAGAAGGCCGATGGCGGAGATGGCGAGGGAGATATCGGCGATGAGTTTGAGGTGCGGCGTCGCGAGGCGACCGACAGTGGCGACGAAGAGGAGAACGAGAACGAAGATGTCGAGAAGTTTTTCGAGGATGACCGTTGAAAGGATGACGGAGGGAGAGGTGCGGAGATCGCTCGAGTAGGTGAAGACGCGCATGATGTCGCCGATGCGCAGAGGGAGAATGTTGTTGGCTGCAAGGGAGGTCATGAGAACGCGGGAGCAGACCTTGAAGTGATCCTGAATGGAGCGGCTGCCGCGAGGCATCATCTGGGTCCAGCGGAGACAGCGTAGAGTGTAGCCAAAGAAGGTGAAGCCGAGGACACCGAGGATCCAGATGGGGTGGACGATACGGAGGGAGAGTATCTGGTTGAAGGAGATTCCGCGGAAGGTGTACCAGAGGAAGAAGGCGCTGATGAGCAGGCCGGGGATGGTCTTGTAGAGGTTCCGGGATTTGGCCGGCGCCATTGCCATGGTGGTCATTGAGACACCGGCACGGAGGCGCTCGAATAGCGGCGAGGGAGTGACCCGGTGGAGCGGAGTTGGTTCGAAACGAGGTACAGCATGCCTCTTCGATTGTATCGTCTGGATATGCGTTGCATGGCGGGAATGCACGCTGGAAAAGCTAGCTGAGGCTCCGAAACCTTCGGTCGCTGACGATGGTCTAAGGTGCTGTAGGGTTGGAAGAGGCTTGTTTGCGGCTGCAGTGATTTTAAGCGCGGGAGTAAGGGGTATTTGGCCACTTCATTAGCATCACCAATTGCTTCGGAAGAACTTAGACGGGAGGAGTACCGGCGGGAACGAGGGTTCGCGGCGGCACTGGTGACGGCGCTTACATTTTTTGCAGTGCTGGTGCATGGGTACCATCCCTATGCGGAGGATGGGGGCGTTTATCTTCCGGAGATCAAACGACTGCTGGACCCATCGCTTTATCCGCGCGGGAGCGGGTTTGTGGTGGGGCATCTGCGGTACTCGCTGTTTGCTCCGGCGATGGCGTGGCTGGTGCGGGAGTCTCATTTGAGCCTCGGGGTGGTGTTGCTCGGGGTCCATCTGGCGACGTACTGGATGACGTTGTTTGCGGTGTGGCTACTGGCGGCGAGATGCTATTCATCGCGCCTGGCGCGGTGCGGGGCTGTGTCGCTGCTGGCGGCGTGGATGACGCTGCCGATAGCGGGGACTTCGCTGATGTTGATGGATCCGTATGTTACGGCCCGGAGCCTGTCGACTCCATGCGCGCTGCTGGCACTGGTGGGGATAATGGAGTTTCTGCTGCCACGGTTTAAAGTGGAAGACGGAGAGGCGCGATGGGGCGGTCTGGTGCTTTGTTGCGGAGCACTGGGCGCGGCGGGCATGATGCATCCGCTGATGGGAGCTTATGCGGTGGGGTCGGTGCTGGTGCTGAGCGCTCTGTTGTCGGAGAGCCGGACGGTGCGGGTGTGGGTGACAGTAGGGTTGGGACTGATGGCTGTGGCGGTCGCTGCGGGGCTGCAACTCGCGGCCTCTCCGGAGAGTGAGGCGTACCGGAGGATCATGTTGACGCGGGACTACTGGTTTTTGAGCCAGTGGCACTGGTATGAGTGGATCGGGTTGATCGCTCCTTTAGTAATTTTGTCTGCGGTTGCGTGGGGGCGAAGACGAGAGGACGATGCGGCGCGGGTGGGGTTGGCGCGCATGGGTGTGGTGGCTGGCGTGGCGGCGGTTGGGGTGGCGATTGTGTTTGCACGGATGGGAATGACGGTGCATCTGGTGGCACGGATGCAGCCGCTGCGGATCTTTCAACTGGTGTATTTTGTGATGATCCTGATGCTGGGAGCTTCGCTGGCGGAACGAGTGCTGCAACTACACACATGGCGGTGGGTGGGGATGTTTGTAGCGCTTGCGGGAGTGATGGTGGTGACAGAACGGAAGACGTTTCCTGCTTCGGCTCATCTTGAGTTACCGGGAATACTGGAGAGCAGAGGGAATGCTTGGGAGCGGGCATTCGTGTGGATCAGCAAGAGTACGCCGAAGGATGCGGTGGTGGCGCTGGATTCGCAATACATTACGGGACCGGGAGAGGATGCGCAGGGGTTTCGTGCGATTGCAGAGAGGAGCACGTTGCCGGATTATTCCAAGGACGGCGGCATAGTGACGAATCGGCCAGATTTGGCCGCGGAGTGGGTAGAGGGGCAGGTAGCTCAGGGTGGTTTGAATGTCGAAGGGGATGGACGGCGATTGGCGAACCTGCAGCCGTTGGGGGTCACGTGGGTGGTGCTGAATCGCGAGGCAGTGACTGCGTTTGTATGTGAGTATGCAAATGAGATGGTAAAGGTTTGCCGCCTGCCTTGAGGTTCAAAGCAGACGGCGCTTGTGTCAGTTCCCTGCTGGTTTGGCTGGGGCTGGGGCGGTGGTGAGGACTATGCTTTCCTGATCCTTGGCCTCTATTTTGGAGTAGAAGGCTCGGAGGTCTGGGTATTGAGCGGGACTGAAGATGATATCCGAGAGGACGTAGTCGCGGTGGACAGTGAAGGAGCTCGCGGTAGATTCGCCTACGAGACTGTAGCTGCTCGTTAGAACGAAGCAAGGGCTTGAGCTCGAGGGAAGGTGTACCGCCAAATTATACGTGTGAGGCGAATGCAATTCAAGTGAAATAAGACAGAGCGACTGTTACCCGAATGGGTGATTTATTGAATGTTTAATTTAGCTGCGCTCTGCTGGAATTTAAGGAACCCGGAGAGCGCGAGTGCCGGTCATTGGGAAGAGGCCAGTGGGATAGCCCTCGATGGGGTGCTGGGCCTTGAAGAGGTAACGGACGAAGAAGCCACCAGAGACGTTGTTGTAGTTGCTGGTGTTGTTGGCGGAGAGAAAGCCACCGACGAACCAGTGATCGTTGAAGTGATAGGCCGCTTCGGAGTTGAGGGAGTAGCCGAGGGCGGTATCGGTAACCGATGGGAGCATGGCGTTGCCGGAGGCAGTCTGGAGCGGCACGTCGAGCGGGAAGTAGGGAGCCTGGTCTTCCTGGAAGCTTCGCACACCCAATGCTCCGGTGATGGAGTAGTGGAAGTTGTCCTTGTAGTAGCCGGTGTAGGTGACTGGGGCGGAGGCGAAAAAGTAGACGTTGGGGCTGAAGTAGCCTCCGAGGCCGTAGGTCATGCCCAGTTCGTTGTGGTCGTAGTGCATGGCGAGGAAGTCGCCACCGATCTTGAGGGTGCCGTGTCCGGGCCACCGGTGAATATTAAAGGATGCACCCATCTGTCCATCGTAGCGACGGTTTTCGAGGACGTGGACGCCGGTCAGCTCGGATGCTCCGCCGGTGACGTAGAGGTTGGCTTTGGTGTTGCCGATGTCGAGCCGGGCACCGCCTCCGGTGGAGACGACGCCGCCCCAGATGTTTCCCGCGGTGAACGGAGTTGCGGAGCCGGGGTCGCGCATACCGGCGTAGGAGAGCTGAGTGTCTTTGACGGAGTCGCGAACGCCGTAGAAGGTGAGGTGTCTGCGGAAGGTGCTCCACTGGCCGCGACCGATGATGTTGCCTACGAGGAAGTCGTAAGGGGTGTAGCCGAGGGCGAGGCCGAAGTTGGTGGAAGCGAGTTGAATCTCACCACCAACGCCGCTGGCGTACTGCTCCGGCGGGGCTACGAGCACGTTGCCCGGTAACGTGCCGAGGACAGGAATAGTGCCACTGGAGCTACGGAAGAAGGTGTTATCGATTGCGCCGTTGTTGAGGAAGATAGGGCGGGCGATGATGGTGGCGCGAACGGTTTTGCCGAGGACGGCAGAGGCCTCGAAGGGCGACTCGACGTCGGTCAGCCGATCAAAGCCGGGTGTGCCGCTACGATAGCGACCGTAGCCTGTGCCTCCAAGCCAGCCACTGAAGGAGCCTTCGAGAGAGTTGAGTTCAAGCTCGGTCTGGGCGCGCTGAGCGAGCGGGGGCTGACCGCCAAGACTGCTGGGATAGTAAGCGCCACGAAGAGGAGGCTGGTTCCCTGCTGCCATGAGATCGGCGTCTGTGGGTGACTCGCCCATAGGAACAGGAGGGTTGCTGTCAGTAGAACCCAGGCCGGTCGATGGCTGGCTTGAGCACGGGCAATTCGTTGGCGCAGCGGATGAGGCGGGTGCCTGGTTGATCACCGTGATGTTGGTTGTGCCATTTCCTGCGGAGGTCTGCGAAGTGCGACGGTGCGTTGTTGTTCTGGCAGAAGGGCCGCCTTCCGGCTGAGGATACTGCTGGCCGTAGCCTGGTCCGAAGGGTTGAGGAATCTGGGGATGAGAGGTGTACTGGACGTTTTGCGTGGTTAAGGCGTTGTCGTTCGCAGATGGTTGGCTCTGGCCGCTCAGGGATTGTGCGTTCGGCATGTAGCGCGCGGTGGGTAGCACGTCGGTGATTTCGGGCTGGGGCGGAAGGTTTCTGGGAGTGTTATTACCGAGTTGAATCGGTACGGCAGAGGCAGTGTAGCCGCCGGATTGCGTCGGAGGTACATAGGGCACGTAAGGGCCGTAGACATCCTGCGGCTGAGCGGTGAGGGGTTGGGCGCTTGCATGATTTTCAGCGATTTGTAACTGCGCCTGGTTACCCGCTGTCTTGGGTGAGTAGGACGCGAGGATGGCATGCTCGGATGACTGCGTATGAGCGTTGGGATTCGCCATGTAGGCAGGGACAATGTTGGTGTTGATCTCGACAGGAGCTTTGCCCGATGCATCGCGGTAGCTGGAGAGATAAGGCTTCGCAGGGACCGTGGGCTGAGAACTGGCGGCAGAGGAGTCGGGAGCAGTGAGGAGCGTGGCTAGATCCTGCGGTTGGGCAGCAGTGGGCAAATGATTTGCTGGCTCAGGCTGACTGAGTTGGGCTGCCAGTTCGGCGGCGGGGTCTCCTGGAGGAAGCGCAGCTAGCGATGCGCGGTAGTATTCGGCAGCGCGGGTGCTGTTGCCTCGAGCCTGCTCAAATTTAGCGGCGAGGCTGAGCATCTCGGCGTCTTTTGGGTATTCTTCGAGGCCGTAACGGAGCCAGGTTTCGGCGAGCTTGTCCTCGTCGGAGGCAAGGGCTGCACCGACTGCAGATTTGTAGTCGGAGGCGGTTGCCGCAGTCATGTTCTGCGACTTGAAGATGATGATTGCCTGTTCGGGGAGACCGGCGCGGGCGTATCCGGAGGCGAGAGCGCGGAGGACCCCGGGATTGTCCGGGAAGGAGCGAGCGGCCGCGTTGAGGATGGCCAGCGACCGCTTGTTGTCTCCGGAGGCAGCGACCTGGCTGGCGCGACGGACAGCCCAGTTGGTCCAGATGACCTGAATGGTGCGGCGCTGCTCACTGTTGAGGTCGGAGCGTCCTCCGAGAAGCATGAGTTGGCGGTAGAGGCCGGTGTCGTCGCCTCCGTTGAAGAGGAGCCATGCATCCTGAATGTCGACGTCGGCTGGAACAGTGGTGTGCTGCGCTGTGTAGTGCTGCTGCGCCCTCTTAACGAAGACCATGGCCTGACGTGGCTGACCTAGCGCGTTGTAGACAGCCCCTACGGTCTGGAGGTATTCGGGGTCGTTTTCCAACTGCTGGCGAACGGGTTGGGGAATCTGCTGAATCTGGGCGACTGCGTCGCGGTCGTGACTCGATGCGTGGAGAACTGTCAGGAGACCTTTCCAGGCTTCCGGATGGTCGGAGTTTTCCGTAACGATGGAGCGATAGATCGAGGAAGCATGCTCAGTGTCGTGACGTTCCAAACAGATGTCTGCCAACTGAAGGAGAACGGCTGTGGAGGGTTTCTGGCCTGCGGCCTGTTGCTGGGCGATGGATCTTTCGAGGATGTCCTGGGCGATGTCGAGCTTGTTCTGGTTTTGATAGACGGCGGCTACGGTGGTCTGGAAGCCGGGATCGCGCATGGCGATCTTGTAGGTGGCGGGCGACATGGCCTGAAGAGACCGGACGGCCTGGGGATCCTCCTGCATAGCGTGCTCGACGTGGATGAGGCCCTGCCATGCTGCGGGATTGGAGAGGTCTGCGGCGAGAACCTGCTTGAATAGCCCGCCTGCCTGATCGAGGTGGTTGGCCTGCAGGAGAAGGCTGGCGTACTGGAGCTGGATTTCGGCCTGGAGGCCTTTGGGCGCAGACGGAAAGGGCAGCTCGAGGGCGCTGCTGAGGGTTCGTTGCGCGTCGGCGTTGCGGCCTACGGCGGAGTAAGCAGAGGCAAGCGAGCGGAGATATTCGGGGTCACGCATGAGCTGCGCGCGAATGGTGGGAGGAATACGGTGCTCGGTGGCCAAAGCGTCGGGGGCGTTGCCTGAGCCGTATTGTGCGGTAACGAGGCCCCGCCAAGCGAGCGCGGAGGTGGGTTTGGCTTTGACGCAGCGCTCGTAGACATCGGTAGCTGCCTGGGGCTGGCGGGCTTTGAGGAGAGTGTCTCCGAGTCCCTGGAGCGCTTCGGCGTCGCCTGGGCGCAGGGTCAGGGCGGCGTGGTATTGCTGCTCGGCGGTGGGAAGATCGTTCTCGCCGAGAGCTATGGAGCCCTGGCTCATAAGCTGCTGGAAACGGGCGCTCTCGAGGGCAGTGTCGAGAGCGGAGTCGCGCGCGCCGTTGTGTTTGGCTTGTTCCAGGAAGCTGGCGGCTCCGCTGAAGTTGGATTGCTGCAGGCGCACATAACCCATGCCGGCGAGGGCTGGCGCGTTTTTGGGGTCGGAAGCGAGGATGGCCTTGAATCGGCCTTCGGCTTCGGGGATGTTCCTGGCGTTGAGAGCCTTGTAGGCCTCCTGTTCCTGAGCCTGACGGCTGATCCCTTTGGGTGTTTGTGTAATGGGAGGCTTGGGGAGAGCTTCGGCGCGGGTAACGTTGGGGTCGTTGGGATTGATGGCGCGGAGGCGATTGAGGTAGATGCTGGCGAGGGTGGGGTTGCCGCTGATCCGGGCTGAACGGGCCAGGCCGGCGAGCGCTTCCGTGTTTTTGGGATCGGCGAGAAGGACTTGCTGCCAGGTTTGGGCGGCGACGTCGAGCTGACCTTGAATTTCGAGGTCGTGGGCCTTGGCGAGGAGAGACTGCGTGGTTGTGTCCGCCGTCTTGGCGCGTAGGGCTGGGGTGTATGCGATGGCGCCTAGCAACAGTGCGGCAGCGCAAAACCGAATTGAGGAAGGATTCTTCATGGTATTCGTGATGACCGACGCTTCCCGCCGGGAACCCAAGGGGGTAAGAGCACAGCGGGCACCTCACCATCCTCGGAAGATTACCTGTATTCTCCGGTTTTTGTACCTGTTTAATGGTGGTATTGACTGGTTCGTTACTGACGACTTCGCGACCTCAAAGGTGTTATTTCGCATCGTTTTAGGCGAAAAACTGAGGCAGCCCCTGCTCGCTACTTGAAGCTAGATGTGGAGTTAGAAACCTGAATACCCCTCGCACTGCTTGCTAGAGGAGGGAGGCGACTAGTCGTTGCCCTGGAGGCGGGCCCGGGCCTTTTTGCGCAGAATGGAGCGAATGACGATGGCCATAAGGAAAGAGGCGATGAGAGTCGAGATGACCATCAGCCACTGATAGTTCTGGAAGAGGATGTTGAGCCATATCCACCAGGAGAGCGAACCGACGTGGTAGATCTCGTTGCCGATGCGGTAGGAGGTAAAGCGCGTTCCGTGTAGAACGCTGACGGACTGCGAGATGTCGGAGGACTGCGCGGTCTTGAGGAAGATGGAGAGAAAGCTGGAGATGACGCTTTTGTCGCGAAGCGCGATGACGACGACGGATCGGCTGGAGTCGCGAGGCCACTCGACTCCTTCGATGAGAGCGTCGGGAAGGCCGCCGGCGGTTTCTAGTTGGCCGGAGGCGATGCGGTCGGAGCTGCGGACCTTCCACCATGCGTGCTGAAGCTGGGCGAAGAAACCCTGGGTGTCCTGGATGTGAAGTCCGCTGCCGTCGACGCCTACGGGGAGCAGCGGGTTTAAGGTGGAGATGGCGGGTTGATCGTCGACGGTGCCGAGGACGAGGTAGTCCTTGCGACGATCGGACTTCATGCCGTCGGCGTTGGTGACGGTGACGTTGAGGACGGGGTAGCCGGTCTGAGCGCCAAAGTGGCTCATGAGGGTGAGGTAGAGTTCGATCTCCTCGGCGGCGGGAGTATCGGGCAGAACAATGGCGGTGTCGGCCAGGTCGGCGAGGCGGGTAAAGGGGTAGCCGGCGTTGGCGAAGATCTCGAGATTAGGAAGCGCGGTCCAGTGAGGGACGCCCTGGATGTCAAGGTAGGAGTCTTTGAGGATGGCGCCCATGAGGTTGTTGGGTGCTGTGTCCGGGCACTCGTCCTTTTTGGGGAGGAGGAAGGCGAACCGCATGAGGAGGGAGTTGGAGAAGGGATGCAGATCGGAGATGGGGACAGGAACGACGGTTTCGAGTTGGGCCGAGGCTTTGTCGGTGTGCGGAAGCGGAGTGGAGCTGATGAAGGAGTCGTTGAGCAGGACCTGCAGGGTACTATCCCTGGAGATTGGGATGCCGTTGTAGCGATAGCCGAGGTGAAAACCGAGGTTTTGCTGGGCGCGCGAGGGGTAGAGGTCTGGCGGGAGGCGCATATAGACGGAGATGGGAGCGCTGCCGTCGGTGTCGAAGCTACTCGTCTGGGGGATGTCTCCGATGCGGGTTATCTTTTCCGTGCTGAGCCAGCGCGGGGCGTCGTCAGGCCGGCGTGCGGCGGGCATCTTGATGGAGGGGATGCGGACGGAGGAGCCTTCGAGGAGGTCACGTTGCAGGGTGAAGCCGAGAGCGGCGTTAAGGACGTCGTCGGCTGAGTTGCCTGTGAGGACGAGAACCTTGGAGTAGGGGTCGGAGGGGTTCGACCGCATGGCGATGGTGGGGCCGGAGACGGATTCCATTTGGAGGGTAGCGGGAAGATTCGCTCCGCTCTCGCTGATGACGATGGCATTGCCGGAAGGAATCGCGCCGATAGAGACGGGAAAACGCACGGGACGGGAGTCGGCGAGGATGCCAAACCATGAGGCGAGGATTCCCGCGGCCTGCAGAGCTTTAGGTGAGGGCTGCGTGAGAAAGACTATCGGGACTACGGGGTGCAGGTCGACCATGCGGTCGTAGAAGGGTGCGGGGAGGAGCTTGAGCTCGTCGTGGAGTGGGATGAGCGAGCCGGAGACTTCGAGGGTGGAGCTGAGATCCACGCGGCTCCAGAGGGTGGAGTGCGATGGGTCTTCGCACTTGAGGGAGTAGTGGCCGACGAACTCGAAGGTGAGATCGTTCTGATGGGTGAGCACATCGGCAGGAAGGATGAGAGTGGATTCGAGGGACCTAATGTCTTCGTTAAGGGTGCTGTTGGCTTGTCCGTCGATGGGCCGGACGCTTGAATCAAGTTGCGTGGTGACGGGAAGGGTCGCCAAGAGCGCTCCGTTGAGCGTGACGTTGAGGTGGCTCAACAAGGGAATGAGGCCGGGCGAGAAGCGATACCGCAGATGCAGAGTTGCGGTCTTGACGGCCTGAGTCTGCGGGAGGGAAAACCGAACGGTGTTGTGGGCGTCGGTGCCACGCAGGACGATGGCGTCGGATACTCCGAGGTCCGAGAGTGTGAGGACAGAGTTGAAGGTGTCAGGGGCCGGGGCTGCGGGAAGCATGGCGCCTATCTGCTGCGACAAGCTGCCGGAGAGAATCGGACGAACCTGAGCGAAAGTAATGTTGGTAGAGAAGAGAATGGCGAGCAGAAGGACGGGCACAATGCTGGCGACGAATTTTGCTTTGGGCTGAGATTTCTTTTGTTTTCTCGTAGCTCGCAGGGTGCGTTCGAGGCCGAGGATGGCCAGATTGACGATGCGAGCGAGGCTCGTGAGGGGTCTGTCGGCTTCGCGAGTTTCGCCCCAGCCCAGCCAGGTGTCGGCGCGGGAGTAGAGGACCATGGTGAGGGCTTCTTCTTCCAGCATGGTGAGGGGGTCGAACTGAGCTCGAAGGACGTTGTCGCTGACCCCGACGACGGTGGCGGGCAGGGTCGCATTGCCGTCGAGGACCGGAACTGTGAGCTTGACGAGGTCGCCTGCAGCGGCGATGAAGTCGCGCTCCATGCGGATGGAGAGACCTCCGCTGGAGACGTCGGTGGTGACGCCGTGAACGATGCTGCCGTTGGGGAGCCGGACGTCAGCGGGGATGGACATCGCAACGCGGACAGTCTGACGGCGCTGGCGGCTCTCCCATGCGACGGAGGTGGCGACGCCGAGAATAACAAGGTTGAAGCAGACCCAGATGAGGTTCATGACGATGGTGCCGACATGATTACCGTCATACATGCCGGCGAGGATATTGAAGAACCAACCGAAGAAGAAGTCGAAGGGCCGGGGAAGGTTGGTTGGGAACTGGACGAAGCGTGGGATGGCGCAGAGAATGCCGAGAATGTTGATCGCAATCATGAAGAGGAACGGTTGGGCAATGCGACGATCGAAGAACTTTCGGTTGACGATGCCTCCCTTCGCGGTGACGTGGAAGCTGCCGAGTTTGGGGTTGATGAAGGCAAGCATCGTGGGAAAGAGGATGTACGGTGCGAGGACGGTCTCGTAGATCTCGTTCCAGAAGGAGTGGCGGTGCTGGCCCTGAATGCGGGAGTTGGTGATGTGGGAAAGAACCAGATGAGGGAGCGCGTAGGCGAGGATGGCCGCCCAGTAGCCGGGGATATTGACGTACCCGAAGATGAGATAGATCAGAGGGGCGGTAATGAAGATGAGTCGTGGAAGAGCGTATAGAAAGTGCGCCATGGAGTTGAAGTAGCAGAGTCGCTGCGCTGCGGAGAGGCCGCGGGCAAAGAGCGGATTATCGATGCGCATGACCTGGACCATGCCGCGGGCCCAGCGGATGCGCTGCTTGATGTGGCCGCTGAGGCGCTCGGTCGCGAGACCTGCTGCCTGAGGGATGTTGATGTAGGCGGTGTTCCAGCCGTTCTTTTGCATTCGCAGTGAGGTGTGGGCGTCTTCGGTGACGGTGTCGACAGCCATGCCACCGATCTCGTCGAGCACGGAGCGGCGAATGACCGCGCAGGAGCCGCAGAAAAACGTTGCGTTCCAGAAGTCGTTGCCATCCTGGATGATGCCGTAGAAGAGCTCCCCTTCGTTGGGGATCATGCGGAACTGACCGAGATTGCGTTCGAAGGGATCGGGCGAGTAGAAGTGATGCGGGGTCTGCAGCATGCCCAGTTTCCTGTCGCGCAGAAACCAGCCGAGGGTGATCTGCAGGAAGCTGCGCGTGGGGACGTGATCGCAATCGAAGATGGCGACATAAGGAGAGTTGAGCCGGGCGAGAGCGCTATTGATGTTGCCTGCTTTGGCGTGCTTGTTGTCGTCGCGCGTCATGTAGCCGATACCGGCTTCTTCGGCAAAGCGGCGGAACTCTTCACGCTTACCGTCGTCGAGGATGTAGACATTTAGCTTCTCGGAGGGCCAGTCGATGTTCATGGCTGCGAGAGCGGTGTACTTTACGACGCTGAGGGGCTCGTTGTAGGTGGGGATGAGGAGATCGACGGCGGGCCACTCTTCGGGATTATCCGGCAAGGGCACGGGCGTGCGACGGAGAGGCCAGAGCGTCTGAAAATATCCGAGGAAGAGGACGACAAAGGCGTAGATCTCAGCGAAGAGCAATAGTGAGATGAAGAAGGCGTCGAGGAGGCTCCAGATGGAGCCGGGATCGAAGAAGAATTTGGTGGTGGTGGCGATTCTCCAGTAGCCATAGCGAAAGGTGGAGAACATGGAGGCCAGCAGGAGTGTAAGGGTGACAAGATAGGAGCTCGAGCTGCGGTCGAGCCATACGACCAGCGCTACGGTGAGGATGCTAAGAACGATCTGCTGGGGCCACGTCAGCTCCAGGATTCCGGTAAAACCCAGCAGAAGAGCGCCACCGATCAGGATGACGAATCGAAGTAATTTGAAGAAGAGATTGTCACCCGATTCGAAGTGCCTGAAGAGGGGCGAACCCGTCATCTTTCACTCCACCGAACGTTACGGAAGCCGGCGGTGGCAGGAGCAGCTATGGTGCGGAGCCAGGTGGCGAGGTTGAGATAGTCCTCTGCGACTGGAGCATCGGGGGCATAGTCAACGACGGTCATGCCTTCGGCGAGGGCTTCGCTGACGGCTGGTGCACGACGAATTACGAAGGGCAGAAGGCGATCGCCGAGCTGGCGCCGCAGAACTTCGCGAACATCAAGGTGAAGCGGCAACGAGGTATCGAACTGGTTGAGGACGTAGTAGGGCTGCAAAGGACGACCATCGCCGTCGTTGACTCCGGCGAAGAACTTTTCAACACTCTGAAGGCTGATCACGGAGTTCATGTCGGGCGCAACCGGGACAAGGATGGTCGGGTTCATCCGCGACATGCGGCGGACGATCCAGCTGGAGGCGGAGGTGAGATCGAGAAGGATTCGGTGCATTCCGCGGCTATTGTTGAGGATTTCGTCGGTGAGCTGTTCGCGGGCGACTTCGTCGTTTCCTGTCTGGTCGATGTCGTAGCTGACGAGATAGATGGGCGCATCGGTACTGCCGCTGGGAGGTGAAAAGGTGCGGACGGTTCCTTGCCGAAGCTCGCTGGCGCCGAAGTAGAACGGGAGCAGGCCGTGCGACGTGGTGTCGGTGAGGAGAACTTTTTCTCCCATGGACGAGAGCGCCCGGCCAACGGTGGCTACGAGGCTGGTTTTGCCAACGCCTCCTGCCAGCGAGAAGACTGCGAGGACGGGCGTACGCGTCTCTTTCTGGCGTACGGGTGCGGTCTCGGGCTGATCCTGTCCAGGCTGCTCGAATACGCCTTTCAGCGCGTACCAGCGGGCAGCGACTCGCTCGCGGGAGTACTGGAGAGTGTCGGCTACGGACGACTGCACGGGGGCAGGCGGTGGAGTTGCGGGTTTCTGTTGCGTCTGCGGAACGGCCGGCGCGTAGAGCCATGCGGGACCAGAGGGCTCGGCCTGAAAGGCGGGGCGCTGCGAGGAGAGCGTGGAGGGATCTTCCGCGGGTGTTCGGCGATCGGGAAAGCCTTGCGACTGCTGGTAATCGAAGTCGTCCTGGGCGCGGCGGCCACGAGTAGAGTCGGATGGAACCAACGCCTGCGAGAACGGTGACAGCGGCCGCGGCGGAGCTGGAGAAGGCGAGACGCGCGAAGTCACGGGCCTTATCGCGGAGGGTCTGGAGGATGGCAGACCGCTGTATGGCTCACGATTGGAGACGGGCAACGGATCGGCTTCGTTTGCGCTCGGAGGCCAAGGCCCTGTGGAGGCAGGAGCTGAAGCACTTGCCGGCTCGCTCGGGGAAGCGAGAGTGGAGGGGGGAAGGGGATCGTTGTGACGTTGACCCATGAGCGAGGCCTGGCTTTCATTGACGTTGGGAGATAGAGAAGAATTGGATCGAACGGAGGACCCCACTTCGCGGAACATCGGAGCTGCGGGCATGACGCGGCTCTCGGAGCGAGCGGAGTGGCGAACGGAGCTGGTGGACGTGTATTCAGCCTGGAGCGCGTTGTAGTCGGGACCACGGTAGATCTGGCGGACGCCGGATGCGTCGTCGGGGTGGTAGCCCTGGGGGCGGCGCGGAACCAGTTGGCTGTCGGAGACCCTGCGCGCTGGTTGAACAGGCGCTGGTGTTGCATATTCGCGCCGATCACGATCACCGATGCCGGACCTGTCGGGACTCGCACTGGAGGGAGTGGCCTCTTGCGACGGATGGAGTACTGGCTGGGAGTGAACCAGGAGCGGTGCGAGGGAGAGCACCGTGTACGGATCGTAGATCTTGCCAGGAACTTCGGGCGTTGCCTGTTGCGTGGCAGACGCTTTGCGGCGGATTTCGGAGTCAGCGTACCGTGCGGCTTGTCTCTGCGCCGAGGCATGGGCCTCAGCGATCTCGCGCTCTTCGCGGCGGGCAGCAGCTTCGGCTACTGCGGCTGCTTCGGCGCGGCGGGCGGCTTCGAGACGCTCGGCGGCCGCATTACGGGCGGCTTCTTCCGCTTCGCGGAGGGCGCGGCGCATGGCGGAGTCGGCGTCCTCGGCCTGATGACTGCGTGCTGCATCGGCTGCATGGCGGGCGGCTGAGTCTGCAGCTGCGGCTGCGGCTTCTGCTTCGGCCTGCGCGAGGAGCGCCTGCTCCCGAACCTGTTCCGCGGCGCGATGCCTTAGCTGCGCACGATACTCACGGCGCGAGGCTGAGAAGTCGCGATACTTTGCACCGTGAAGATTGGCCCAGGAGTAGAGAACCGCCACATCTTCGGGCGTCTCGGATATTGCCGGATCATCGATCCTGTCCGTCTTGCGTGAATCCATGATTTCTGGTCCCTATACTACGATTGCGCTGTTGGGTTTTCTGTATTGTGCCCGTTCTTTGCCAGTTGAAAACAATGTAATTGCCCCCATTGTTATGCAACAGCCTGAGGCTACTGTGGGCGCTACCTCAAGTCAATGAAACCATCGTGCGACTTAAGTGTGACCGCCCAATGGCATTGGGTGATTTCCGCGCTCAAAATCCGCGATGGAGAGACGAGAGCGCTAAGCGCCAGCCGTCGGTTGCGGCGAAAAAATCGAGGTCTGAATGTGCTAACTTGGTAGTGTGGTTTGAGAGCGTAGCTCAGTTGGTAGAGCATCGCCCTTTTAAGGCGTTGGTCCTGGGTTCGAGCCCCAGCGCTCTCACCATAAAATCAATAATTTGATGGGTTAGAAAGTGACCAGGGGAGCGCTTGATGAGCCGTTTCCTGCGCTTAAGCAGACTGTCCGCCTCTCCTTGGAACCATTACTTATAGAAATCCAAGAAACTGCAGATGCTGAACAATTTAGCGATGCGACAAAAGCCAGTAAGGGCCTCTTTCCCCAAAATCAACGTTGCCATCTGAAGGCCACCAGCCCATTTAAGCTGTGGGTTTGTCCGGAGGTGGCAATACGGCGCAGAATTCGTCCAGGAAGCGGTTGCTATATTCCTGCACGAGTGCTTCGATCCGTTCGGCTGAATCCGCGCAAACGATGAGGCCCGCGTGGTGGCGCCTGTCGAGGCGGCGAACAATCTCGGGTGCATTATAGCCACTGGTATCGGGCCGCTCCTGACGCGCAAGACTGATGACGCTTCCGGCGTAAAGCTGCTTTGGTCTGGGCAGTACGTACTCCATGTGGAAGAGAGCAGCGACCTCAATTCTCGCCCATTCCACCCAGGGGTTGATGCCGGAGGCGAACTCGACAACGTCGGCGATGTGCGCCCCACCCACCCGGGCTGCGGTTTCGAGGAAGTAGAACCTCCCGTTGGAGTGTGCCTTGATGAACTCCGTATGCGTAACACCGGCGAACATGCCGAGCGACTCGATCACATGGGTGTGCATTCCGACAAGACCGAGAGCTTCGTTCGATTCCCTGTCGAGCGCACGTGTGCTGAAGACACCACCCTCGTGCATCGTCTGCATGGGCGGCTTGCCGTATTTATGTGCCGAGCCGAAGAGGGTTCTGCCGTTCCAGGTGATGCCTTCGACGTGAAAGATCTCTCCGGGAATGAATCGCTCCAGCAGGTAGTGCGACTGGAGATCGCCTAGTTCATCGAGGATCGGCCAGAGATCGTCGGCGTGCTCGATTTTGCGGATGCCGATGGCGGAAGCATTCGTGCGCGGCTTCAGCAGCCATGGACCGGGAACGTGGCTCATGAATCTGCGGAGGCTCTCGTAGTTGAAGACCGCGGTGAACTCCGGAACGTCAATACCGCACTGCCGGGCGCGGACCCGCATCGCGAGTTTGTCACGAAAGTGCCGGGTCAGCGACTCGCCCATGCCAGGCAGGCGCATGTGCTCGCGCAGGAGAGCAGCTACTTCCTGGTCAAACTCGTCGAGAGCGACGATCCGGTCGAAGCGGATTTCGCGGGCGAGGTAGCTTACCGTGTTGAGGATCTGAGCCGGAGTCAGGTTTCCCGGCATAGTGATGAGTCTTGCGAGCGATTCGCGGGGCCAATCGGCGTGTTCGAGCTTGTCCAGAGTGAGAAGGACAACCTGAACTCCGAGGCGGGCGAGCTCTTCAAGGAAGCGCCGGCCCTTTTCGTAGCTGGTAATACAGAGAATCGTTGCTTTCGGTTGATGATCCGTCACGCCCACCCCTCTTTGCAGCAAGGAACTTCATGATGGAGGGTATATCAGGAGACGGGTTCTTCCGTGAAGGTTTGTTTGACGCCATCTTCCAGTGAGGTGAAAGGGGCGATGTAACCGGCGGCGCGGAGGCCCGCGATGTCGGCCTGGGTGTAGTGCTGGTAGCGGTTCTTGAGGTCGCCGGGCATGGGGATGTACTCGATTTTTCCTGGGCCGTGGACCTGCATGAGGGCTTCGGCTACAGCTTTGAAGGTGCGGGCTTCTCCGGTGCCAGCGTTCACTACGGCGTGGACATGCCTGTGCGGGCTTTCGGGTAGAAGACCGGCGAAGAACATGTTGATGCGGCAGAGGTCGTTGACGAAGACGAAGTCTCGGCGCTGTTCACCGTCAGCGTAGCCACCGGAGCCCTCGAACATGCGGATGGTCCCAGTGTCTTTGAGCTGGCGGGTGAAGTGGTGAATAACGCTGGCCATGCGGCCTTTGTGCTGCTCGCGCGGACCGAAGACGTTGAAGTAACGCAGGCCGACGACAGTGCTTTTCATCTCGGGGATGAGGCGGCGGACGTAGTTGTCGAAGACGAGTTTGGAGTAACCGTAGATGTTGAGGGGGCGCTCGTTGAAAGGGACTTCGGTGAAGCTGGTGCTGGCTCCGTAGACTGCTGCGGTGGAGGCGTAGACGAGCGGAATCTTGCGGTCGAGGGCGAAATGAAGGAGTTCCTTTGAGTAGGTGAAGTTGTTGTCCATCATGTAGCGCCCGTCGTCTTCGAGGGTGTTGGAGCAGGCACCCTGATGGAGGATGGCACGAATCTTTGAGTTTTCGAAGTAGCCAGCCTTGAGGGCTGCGCGGAACTCCCGCTTGTCCATGTAGTCGGAGTACTCGGCACCGGCAAGATTGAGGAATTTTGGGCCGGAGAGGTTGGGCGCTGGAGCAAAGTTGTCGACGAGGAGGATGTCGCTCTCGCCGGAGCGATTGAGCTGATGGATGAGATTGCTGCCAATGAAGCCTGCGCCTCCCGTGACGATGATCACTGGTGAATCTCCTGCGTGGGTGCCGTAGCCGTGAGTTTTTTGACGATGTTGGTAGTGGAGAAGCCTTCGACGGTGGGGATGATTTCGACGCGGCCGCCATTGGCGAGGACATCTTCGTGGCCGACCACGGTCTCGATGGTGTAGTCGCCTCCTTTGACGAGGACGTCAGGTTTGAGGGCGCGGATAAGCTCGAGGGGGGTGTCTTCTTCGAAGAGGACGACAGCGTCGACAGCTGCGAGGGCGGCCATGACACGGGCCCGCTCGCGTTCGGAGACGATAGGGCGGGTGGGGCCTTTGAGACGGCAGACTGAGGCGTCGGTGTTGAGGCCCAGTACGAGCTTGGAACCGAAGCGGCGGCAGTCTTCGAGGAGGGTGATGTGGCCGACGTGGAGAAGGTCGAAGCAACCGTTGGTGAAGACGATGGTCTCACCAGTAGCTCGCCACTCAGCTACGCGAAGCTTGATGCGGTCGAGGTCGAGGATTTTTTCGCCGGCATTGAGATTGGTGCTGGGAGTGAGGGCGGCGACCAGTTCGTTGCGTGCGATGGGGACGGTGCCTACTTTGCTGACGACGATTCCGGCGGCGAGGTTAGCGAGTTCGACGGCGGTTTCGATCTGAAGGCCAGCGGCGAGGATGGCGGCAAGCGTTGCGATAACGGTGTCACCGGCTCCAGAGACGTCGAAGACCTCACGAGCCCGGGCTGGCGAGTGATAGATGCCTGTGTTCCCTGGAGTGGGTGGGCGAAGGACGCTAATTCCCTTCTCGCTCATGGTGACGGTGAGGAATTTTAAGTCGTGCTCGGGGACAAGGGCCTGGCCCGCGGCGAGGAGCTCTTCAGTGCGGTGCGAGGGAATGCCAGTTGTGGCAGAGAGCTCGCCGAGGTTGGGGCAGACGGTCGTTGCACCGTTGTACTTGCTGAAGTCAGGAGTCTTTGGGTCGGCGAGGACTGGTATGTTTGCAGAGCGTGCGGCGCGGATGACGGCTTCGCAAAGAGTGCTTGAGAGAGCACCTTTGGCGTAGTCAGAGAGGATGACGGCGTGGACTTTGGCGACCAGATCAGTGGCGCGCTGCTTGAGATCGGCTGCTTCGGAAGAAGGTGGGTTGTCGCGGCTCTCGATGTCGAGGCGGAGGAGCTGTTGGGTGCGACCCACGATACGAGTTTTGGAGATGGTTGGGAGAGAGCTGGTGACTACTCCTACTGTGTCGATATCGGCGTGGTTGAGGATGGCGGCGAGTTCGGTCTGCTCCGCGTCGTTGCCCCAGAAGCCTGCGAGAATGGTTTGGCAGCCAAGGCCAGCGAGGTTCATGGCGACGTTGGCTGCGCCACCGGCGCGCTCGTAACGGCGGGCGTGGCGAAGGACGGGAACCGGTGCTTCGGGCGAGATGCGCTCGACGTCGCCGTGGATGTAGCGGTCGAGCATGATGTCACCGATAACGAGAACTTTGAGTTGACTGAAGCCGCCTTCGAGCAGGTTCAGAATAGAGTGAAGTTCCGGCAGCATGCGTGAGGCTATCTCCTAAAACCATCATCGCATCTTCTTATCGCTGGATGCTTCGGCGATCAACCGAGTAGGGCACGTACCTCGGTGATCACCTCATCCACGGTGATGGATGTGAGACATTTTTTCTTTTCGATGATGCAGGTTTCGAGGCCACATCCCCAGCAGTCGGTCTGGTGATAGAGAACGCGATGCTGCTTGCCATAGGGGAACCAGACGCGGGGCTTATTGCGGGCGGCGAAGATGGCAACACAGGGGGTTTGTACAGCAGCGGCGAGGTGCATGGGGCCGCTGTCATGTCCGAGGAAGGCTCGGGCTCGGGCGATGACGGCGGCGCTCTCTCGTGGAGTGAGTTGGCCGCAGAGATTGACGATGGGGCTCGAGGAATTTTCGCGCCAACCGGCTGCGGCGAACTCGCTGGATTCGTTCTCCTCGGCGGCTCCGCATAGGGCGATCGCAAAGTCAGGGTATAGGGTGGCCAGGTTCTTCAATAGAGCTCGCCAGTTGTCGCGGCCCCAGTCCTTGGACTGAACTTTGGTGCCGACACTCACCGCGATAATACGATGGCCGGCAGCAGGTGTGAGCACTTCTGTTGCCCGGGCGGTTTCGGTTTCGGTGAGATGTAGGTCCCAGTTTGCGGGATCGTCGAGGTGCGCGTCACCTAGCTCGGATAAATTGCGGGTAAGGCGCGAGGCCTCGGGTTCGAGGGATTGGGTGGAATCCCGCCAATAGTTTTGCATGTCTTCAGCGATGGGTACGCCGATAAGACGAGAGACACCGCAGAGACCGAAGAACTTTGCGTCGCGACGGGCGGATTCGATCCCACGGGCTGCCCCCATGTAAATGAGCACCTGTGGACGCCAGCGGAGGAGTTGCCACCATAGGCTGAGAAGCTCGCGGGGACTGCGCGTACCGACGGCGTAACGGGCGTAACTGTGGACGAGGCCTGTGTTTTCAAGGATGGCGGCCGCTGGTGGAGCTTTGGCGTTGACAGGAACGTTAGTGAGGAGGCGGCGCTCGGCGTCAGGGAAGGCCCGGGCCACCAGGTGAAGTGCTGGAAGTGCGATTAATGTATCGCCCAGGCTGCCCAGCCGGTAGATGAGGACCCGTTTTGTCGAGCTTCCCATGATCTGTTTCTAGTCTGCTTGGTTCCTCAGCTTCCGGCAAGTGTTGTAACAGCAGGTACGGATAGAAACCGCAGCGCACTTGCTGCTAAAGTTTTGTGGGATGGTGTGGGTATGCTGGATGCTCTTTTGATTACAGGGATGCAGGACGAGATGACCGCGGCCCTGCATTCTGCGGAGGGCGAACTGGCGATCGAGACAGGAGCAGACGGCTTGATGGTGTTGGCGACAGCGCAGCACCGGGCTAATTTCGAGTTGTGGCACGAAGAGGATAAAGCTCGCGCCCCCGAGGTGACGGACGCGGAGCTTGCAAAGGTAAAGAGGGCCATTGACGTTTTGAATCAGCGCCGGAACGATCTTGTGGAGAAGATGGACGCGTGGCTGATGGAGAGATTGGAGCAAAATGAAGCGGCGCCTCTACACTCTGAGACACCGGGACTGATGATCGACCGACTCTCTATTCTGGCGCTCAAGATCTATCACACGCGCGAAGAGACGCAGCGGAAGAGTGCCACGGAGGCGCACCGAGTACGGAATAAGGGACGGCTGGTGCTGCTCGAAGAGCAACGGCAAGATTTGGCGGGGTGTCTGGATTCGCTGTGGGCCGAGGTGCTGGGAGGGACGCGGAGGTTCAAGCTTTACCGGCAGATGAAGATGTATAACGATCCTGAGCTAAACCCGGCAATGTATGGAGGAAAACAGCCGGCAAACGCTGAACCCAGTAATGACAGTTGACCTGACAGGCCAGGTCTGCGTATAAAACCGAGACGAGAAGAAACAAATTATTGCTCCCGTAGAATGGGGCTCAGAAACGACCAGGCGACAGGAATGACCATGGCTCAGACGAAGACAGTAAGCGTACCAGCTACAAAACGCAGCCCAAAGACATTGGCCGGTTCATCGCCCACCACCGATCACGCGCGCGCACAGATCATCTCTCAATATGAAGCCGCGCTGCGGCTGATGCAGGAGGGGAAGTTCGACAAAGCTCAAACGGCGTTCGACAGGATGCTTGCAGCAGGCGCAGGAGACCTGAGCGATCGCGCCAGGATGTATAGCAACGCGTGCCTGATGCAGGGCACAAAGAAGAAAAACACCTTCGCGAACCCTGAAGAGCACTATGATTATGCCGTCTCGCTCTTGAACGATGGACACTATGAGGATGCGCGCGAGCAGTTCCACCAGATTCTGAAAGAAAACGACAAGGCCGACTACGCTCTGTATGGGCTGGCTGTGCTTTCGAGCATGACGGGCGACTCACATCGCTGCCTGGAGCACCTGACGGAGGCAATCCGGCAGAACCCGCGCAACCGGATTCAGGCCCGTTCGGACTCGGATTTTCAGGATATGGCAGACGATCCGCGGTTTACTGAGTTGCTTTATCCCGAAATTTGATTGCTCTCTGCATCCAGCCTGAAAGACGCTTCATTTAGGCTTGGGTAGGAGACCGAGCAGCATGTCGTTACCAAATTCAATGGAATCAAAAGAGAAGGAACTTCGCGTTATCGCCATTGGCGGCGGCACGGGGCTGTCTACGCTGCTGCGGGGGCTGAAGCGCTATGTTGCGGCACCCGACCGTCGGCGTGGGATTCGCATTGAGCGTGGACCAGAGGCTGATGTCGCTCCTTCCCCGCCCTGCCCATCGCCACGCTGCGTTGTTCGGGAACTCTCGGCGGTAGTGACGGTAACCGATGACGGAGGGTCTTCAGGCAGGCTGCGGGAAGACATGCAGATGCTTCCCCCTGGGGACATCCGAAACTGCATGGTTGCTTTGTCGGAAGATGAGCATCTGCTATCGAGGCTATTTCAGTTTCGCTTTGAGCATGGAGATCTGGAAGGCCATAGCTTCGGGAATCTTTTTGTCGCGGCTCTGTCGCACATCACGGGAGATTTCGCTCAGGCGGTGCAGATGTCGTCGCAGATTCTAGCGACTCGAGGAAGAATCTTTCCTGCGACCAATACGAATGTTAATTTAGCGGCTGAGATGGATGACGGCTCTGTTGTGCGCGGGGAGACTAACATTACCGCGAGCAAAAAAAGCATCGTGGAACTGCGTCTCGAGCCTGCGACGGCAGACCCGCTGCCGGAGACGCTGGAGGCGATTGCGAACGCGGATTTAATCACGCTGGGTCCAGGTTCGCTATACACGTCCCTGATTACGAATTTGCTGGTGCGTGGGATTCCGGAGGCTCTGGCAGCCTCGCGAGCCACAAAAGTCTATGTCTGCAACCTGATGACGCAGGCGAACGAGTCGCTGGGCCTGACGGCGTCACAACATATCGAGAAGATCATGCAGCATGCTGTGGGAGCGGATTCACCAATCTTCGACTATGCGCTGATTAATACGGGAGCAATCTCGACGAGCCGGCTTGCACAGTATGCCCGCGAAGGCCAGGAGCCGATCGTCGCCGATCTGGAGCGTGTTCGGGCACTTGGCGTGGAGCCTGTGACAGGAGATTTCGTGCATGAAGGTGATGTACTGCGGCATGATTACGACCGCGTGGCTGAGAGAGTGCTCTCTCTGGGCCTGGAGCGAATGACGCCAATGCTGACCCGGTAAAACAGACTTACCCAGTCGCAGGAGCGATGGCTATGAGCGGCTCAGAGGACGTTGTCTCCACGGTTCGCTTGAGCTGTCCGCAGGCTGCGTAGATGTCGCGACCACGGGGACGGCGGATGTAGGTAGGCATGCCACCTTCGATGAGCATCTTCTGGAAGACTGCTACGTCCTCTGGCTTGGGCTGAGTGTAGGCTATGCCGGGGCCGGGGTTCCAGACGATAAGGTTTACCTTGGCCCTCATGCCCTCAAGAAGGTCGAGGATCTCGCGGGCGTGCCTCGGCTGGTCGTTGACGCCGCCGAGCAGGACGTACTCGAAGGTGACCCACTCGCGCTTGCCGAGAGGCAGGGTCTTGACGGCGTCGAGGAGCGCTGCGATGTTCCATTTGCGGGTGATGGGCATGACCCGCTCACGGACGGCGTCGTTGGAGGCGTTGAGGCTGAGGGCTAGCTTAGGGCGGAGGGGCTCGCTGGCGAAGCGACGGATAGAGGGCTCAATACCGCTGGTGGATACCGTCATGCGTGACTCGGGGATGCCGATGGGCTTGACGAGGAGGTGGACGCTGGCGATGAACTGGTCGTAGTTGAGGAAGGGCTCGCCCATGCCCATGAAGACGAGGTTGATGCGGTCGACCCCGATCTTGACGCCGTGGCGGTTGAGGACCGCGACGACCTGTCCGGCTATCTCGCCCGCGGTAAGGTTCCGCCTGATGCCTAACTTGGCGGTGAGGCAGAACTGGCAGTTGACGGCACAGCCTATCTGGCTGGAGATGCAGATGGTGGCGCGGGTATAGCCGTTACGCTCGAGGGCGCCGAGGTTGCGGAGGTCTTTTCGTGGCGCGGTGGGCAGGATGTTGCCTTCAAGTCCTTCGGTTGCCTCTTCCTCGGCGGCGGCTTCGCTCCCGTCACCGCGTTCTCCCCCATCGCCGTCGGGCATCCAGACGGTCTCGACGGTCTCGCCGTCTGCCATTCGTATGAGGTAGCGTTCGGTGCCGTCTATGGAACGGGCGGTCTGGAGGATTTCGGGCAGACCGACTGAGTAGCCCTCGGTGGCGAGAGAGTCGCGGAGGGACTGGGGGAAGGTAGTTATCTCATCCAGCGAGCTGACGCGTTGACGGTAAAGGGCTTCGTGGAGTTGGGTAGCGCGATACGGCTTTTGGCCGAAGGTGGCCATCAGAACGGTGAGATCCGGAAGAGTGAGGCCGAAGAGTGCCCTTGCTTCAACTTGTAGTTTTTGATTTTCTTCTAATGCGCTCATATTATTACACTTAATACATCTACGTTTTCGCGTGGGCGGAGGTGCTCTATGAGAGATAAGATGCTTATGGAACCACTCTTAACAGTCTACTCCGGCGGTGAAGGGCAGGTCGGTCACTGTGAAAGAATGGAGGAGAAGGAGTCTCATGTCTGTCTCACTGATCGAAGAAGTCCCCGTAACTGGAAATGCCGCCCGTAATATCCGCAAGACGGTCCTGTCGAATGGTCTGCTGGTGCTCACCGAAAGGATGCCACACCTGCGGAGCGTGTCGATGGGGGCCTGGGTGGGGTCGGGGTCGCGGGATGAGGCGGCTGAGGTGAATGGGATATCCCACTTTGTCGAGCACATGGTGTTCAAGGGGACGACGACGCGGTCTGCGCTGCAGATAGCGCGAGAGGTGGACACGATCGGCGGGAATCTGGACGCGTTTACCAGCAAGGAGATGGTGTGCTTCAACATCAAGGTGCTGGATGAGAACGTAGACCCGGCGCTGGAGGTGCTTGCGGATCTGGTGCTGCATCCGACGTTTGCGCCGGAGGAGCTGACGCGGGAGAAGGGCGTCATCCTGGAAGAGATCAAGATGGACGAGGACAATCCTGATTACCTGGTGAATGAGGTGTGGACGCAGAACTTCTGGAAGGGCGATGCGCTGGGGCGACCGATCCTGGGAACGGCGAAGACGGTGACGACCTTCGACCAGCGGGTGCTGTTCGACTTCTATGCGGGGCGGTTTACGACGCGGAACATGGTGTTCTCCGCGGCGGGGAATCTGGATCACGATGCGTTTGTGGCTCAGGTGGAGCGGGAGTTCGGGTCGCTGACGTCCGGAGGCAGCTCGTATGCGACCAAGATCGAGGCTCCGCTGGCAACTCCGCATATTACGCTGCGACGCAAGAAGTCACTGGAACAGGTGCAGTTCTGTCTTGGCGTTCCTGCTCCTCCGGTGAACGACCGCCGACGATATGGGGTTTATCTGCTGAATACGATTCTTGGCGGAGGGATGAGCTCTCGCCTGTTCCAGACGATACGGGAAGACCAAGGATTGGCTTACTCGATCTTCTCGGAGATGAATCCGTTCCGCGATACGGGATCGCTGTGCGTGTATGCGGGAACCTCGGTGGATAAGACTCAGTTGGTGCTGGAGCTTACGCTGAAGGAGTTGCGGCGTCTGAAGGAAGAGACGGTCAATGAAGCGGAGTTGAAGCGAGCCAAGGACCAGTTGAAGAGCAATATGGTGATTGGGCTGGAGAGCTCGGGCAGCAGGATGTCTAACCTGGCGCGGCAGCAGATGTATTTCGGGCGATTCTTCGGCGTTGACGAGATGATGCGGGAGATCGACGCTGTTCGGCGGGAAGATGTTCAGGATCTGGCGCGGGAGCTGTTTCAGCCGGAGGCGATGGCGTTGACGCTGCTTGGGAACCTTGGCTCGATGAAGATCGAGCGCGGAGATTTGGCCTGTTAGCACGATGCTGATAGAGTTTTGTTCGGAGCAGGAAGCAAGGGCCGACCAAGGATGAGGAAGACGATGAACGCACTGGACCGGATACGCGCAAAGCAGCAGAACGAAGAGGGATTCACGCTGATTGAGCTGCTGATTGTGATGTCGGTGATGCTGATTATCATGACGTTTGCGGTACCGCAGCTTTTGAAGTTGAGAAAACAATCGCAAGAACTGTCGGCGGTGCAGTCTCTGCGGGCGATTGGGCAGGCCGAACTGCAGTACAACTCGCAATATCCGGCGAACGGTTTTTCGTGCTCGCTGGCGTCGCTGGGCGGCGACCCGAAGACGGGGGCGCCTTCGGCGCAGTCGGCCCAGTTGATTGCTCCCGACCTGGCGAGCGGGCAGAAGGCTGGTTACACGTTCGCGTTCACCAATTGCACGAAGGTAACGGTGAACAATCAGGACATGTACACCTCCTACGAGATTACGGCGGTGCCGCAAGCGGTGGGTAAGACCGGCGACAACGGCTACTGCGCGGATGAGAACAACACGATCCGTAAGGATCCTGCCGGCGGGACAAACTGCACTCAGCCCATTCAGTAACGCTGGCCAAGGCTGTTTTGTTCGCAGCCATTGTGTGGCCGGTTTGCGCGCCGGCGCAGAGCGCGAATCCGATTGTCCGCAAGGTGGACGAGCATTACAACCATCTCGGTTCCCTGCGCGCTCATTACACGGAGCGCTACTCCGGCATGGGGATGGACCGGACGGAAGAGGGTACGCTGCTTCTGAAGAAGCCGGGGCGGATGCGGTGGAGCTATGCGGCTCCGGTGGGCAAGGTGTTCGTACTGGACGGCAAGTACGGGTGGTTCTACACGCCTGGGGATGCACAGGCCACGCGGGTTCCGGCGAAGGAGCTGGATGACCTGCGGTCTCCTCTGAGGTTCCTGCTGGGGCATACGGAGCTGACAAAGGAGCTCGACAACCTGACGGTCGCGCCAGAGGGTGTGGGGTTTCGGATTTCGGGCGTCCCGAAGGGGATGGAGCAGCGGGTGAAGCTGCTGTCGCTCTGGGTAACCGGAGCCGGAGTGATTGAGCGGATGCGGCTGGAAGAGGTCGACGGTGCGGTGACGGAGTTCGGGTTTTCCGGAATTGAGGAGAACGTTCCGGTAAAGGATTCTGACTTTGGGTTCGTGCCTCCGGCCGGGGTGACGGTGGTGCAGGGGCTGGCTCCGATGTAAGGGGTACCCCCCTCCCCCATATCTGGCGCGTAAAGTATTGGCACATAAGGGGTTACCGGGTTGGATGGCATGCAAAATAGTCATAATAAATGGGTTACGCGCAAAATAGCCTATATCAATAAGTTAGCCTCGCGGTGGCCGAGGCTTTTCCTTTTCTTTACTCTATAAGTTTAATTATATGGGTTTGAGTCAAACTAAAATGCCACTGGGATCTCACTTATTTTGTTGAGCTTGGGCGGTTTTGGGGCTTGACAAGTAATTTCTGGGCTGTTTTTGCTTAGAAAAGTTGTAAGTGATTGGTGAGATTTGACTTGTAAGTGATTTTTTCGCGGGGCCTAAGGAAGGCATACGCAAGGGCTAAAGAGGGTGCTGGAAAAGTCTTATTTTGCCCTGAAATATTCCCTCAGCGGCTGAAGCCGCATTCCCATCGATTGAGCTTACGGCGCGGCTGAAGCCGCGCCCTTTCAAAACGACGATTTTTTCGGCACCTTCTAAAACCCTTTTCTTCTCGATTGGAGAGAGTGCCTAGCCTAAAGGCTTGGCTTACCTAGAAACCGTAAGAGTGACCACAGGCGAAGAGCTAAGCGCGGGTGTATGGCCTGGGAGAAGTTTTTGAGAATCGGGTATCGGGTATGAGGCATGAGGTTCTGGTGGTGAGATTTCTTGATATTGTTACGTGGTTTTATTGGTTTTTCGGAAACGGGTACGATAAAGACAGACTGGAAGCAGAAAGACACGCGGGATAGTCCGCGTAGAAAAGTCGAGTGGATTTTGTGAGTGAAGCTGTTGCTGTCAACCGTTTGACTACCGAAGAGTTTCATGCCGCGGTTCATGCGTTGTCGCCCGCGGTGGCAGTGTTTGATTGCGATGGGACGCTCTGGTCCGGGGATGCCGGATCGGGGTTTATGCAATGGTCGCTCGAGAGGGGAATGATCTCGCGGGAGATGGCGGACTGGATCGACGGGCGGTATCGCGGGTATCTGAAGGGCGAGGTGCCGGAACTGGCGATCTGCGGGGAGATGGTGCAGATGTACCAGAGGCTGCGCGAGGAGGAGATGCGTCAGGCTGCACGGGCGTTCTTCGCGGAGCGGATTGAGCGGAATATCTTCCCGGAGATGAGGCAGCTTGTGGACGAGCTTCGCGGCAGGGGTGTCGAGATCTGGGCGGTGAGCTCGACCAACAATTGGGTGATTGAGGAGGGCGTGCGGCGGTTCGGGATTGCGGCTGAGCGGGTGCTGGCTGCCCGGGTAGAGGTGCGGGATGGGGTGGTGACGGACAGGATTCTTGATGTGCCGACGGATGGGGGCAAGGTGGCAGCGTTGCGGCGCGCCGGGGTTCTGGCGCCGGATGCGGTGTTCGGAAATTCGGTACACGATGCGGCGATGCTTGAGATTGCGCGGCGAGCGTTTCCGGTGAATCCGACGCCTGCACTACAGGAGCGGAGCGCGCAGGAGGGTTGGCCGGTTTACTACCCTGCTTCGGTGATGTTGAAGTAAGTGACGGTAAATGGAGCTTTTACGCCTGGGCGGCGTCTAAACTACAGGTAGATGCGAGAGCCCATCCGCAAACTCGATGAAACTGTTGGGACTAAGGTGACTCGTCCGGTGCGGCTGGTGGTGGCTGCGCTGATCCTTCGCGGGGATGCGGAGGGGTTGGAGGTGTTGATCTGTCAACGCAAGGCGGATCAGCCGATGAGCCTGAAGTGGGAGTTTCCTGGGGGCAAGATCGAGTCCGGCGAGAGCGCGGAGAGGGCGCTGGCGCGGGAGCTGGACGAGGAGCTGGGTATCTCGGCGGTGATTGGGAAGCGGGTGGCGCGGGTTCGGCATAAGTACCGCAATGGCGGGACGATTGACCTGCAGTTTTTTACGGTTCGGGAGTTCGAGGGTGAGATGGAGAACCGAATTTTTAATGATGTGCGGTGGTCTCCACTGACGGAGTTGCCGGGGTATGACTTTCTGGCGGCGGATCTGGGGTTGATTCGGGATCTGTCGGAAGGGAAGCTGTTGTAACGGCTTAACACTGATTTACACCGATGACACCGATTTGGACGTGAGTCTTAGAAGACTTTAGTTCTCCCGATGTCATCCACCACCACCCGCTATCCGTGGATGGTGTTCCAGACAAGGACCAGGGAGAGCCCGGTTACGATGATCGCGGTGGCCCAGGCGATTGCGTTGAGCCAGCGGGTGTTGGTGTATTTGCCCATGAGGTCGTGCTTGTTGATGAGCTTCAGCATGAAGACCAGGACCAGCGGGAGCAAGATGCCGTTGAGCACCTGGGAGAGGATGCTGAATTTGACGAGCGGGAAGTTGGGGATGAGGACTACGGCGGCTCCTGCGAAGAGAAGCAGGCTGTAGAGCCAGTAGAAGAACTTGGCTTCGCGGAAGCCCTTGTCGAGGCCGCTTTCGAAGCCGAGGCCTTCGCAGACGGTGTAGGCGGTGGAGAGCGGCAGGATGGATGCGGCGAAGAGTGAGGCGTTGAAGAGTCCGGCGGCGAAGAGGATGAAGGCGTAGTCTCCGGCGAGGGGCTTCATGGCCTGGGCGGCGTCGGACGGGTCTGCGATGTTGCGCATGCCGTGGGTGAAGAGAGTGGCGGCACAGGCGACGACGATGAACCAGGCGACGATGTCGGTGAAGATGGAGCCGATGATGACATCGAGGCGGGAGGCTTTGTACTGGCGTACACTGACACCTTTTTCGACGATGGAGGACTGCAGGTAGAACTGCATCCATGGGGTGATGGTCGTGCCGATGACGCCGACGGTCATGTAGATGTAGGATTTGTCGGACCAGACGCTGCGTGGGGGGAGCTTGACGGTTTCGACGAGGGCGAGATGCCAGTCGGGGCGGCTGAGGACACCGGCGATGATGTAGGCGATGTAGAAGACGCTGGCGATGAGGAAGATCTTTTCTACGCTTTTGTAGTCGCCCTTGACGACGAGCGCCCAGACGATGAGAGAGCAGATAGGGACGCTGATGTATTTGCTGACGTGGAAGAGCTGCATGGAGCCGGCGATGCCGGAGAACTCGGTGATGACGTTGGTGAAGTTGACGACGACGAGCAGGGCCATGACGAAAAAGGTCATGCGGAGACCGAACTCTTCGCGGATGAGGTCGCTGAGGCCCTTGCCGGTGACGACGCCCATGCGGGCGCACATCTCCTGCACGACGATGAGGGCGAGGGTGATGGGGATCATCGTCCAGAGGAGGGTGTATCCGTACTGGGCTCCGGCCTGGGAGTAGGTGAGGATGCCCCCGGCGTCGTTGTCGACGTTGGCGGTGATGAAGCCCGGGCCGAGGACGGCAAGGACGAGGATGATCCGGGTTCTCCAGTTGCGCCAGGTCATTGCATTGCTTCCTTTTCGCTGGGTGGGGAGAACTCGTCGGCTCGCCTGTCTCAGGCTAAATCAATTTTTGTTGCGTGAGGGATGTTTGGAGGTGGTGGATGAGGTTCGGTTCGGAATGGATGAGGTGGTAGAGCTGGCGGGCTGGGGCTTCCAGAGTGGGGTCTGCTGCGGTGCGCGCGTTGTTTTGGATGTGATGCGGATTTTTGGATGAGACGAGGATGATGCTGGCGGGGTTCATGACGAGGGCGGCTTTGAGCATGAGGTTGGCTAGGGATTCGGGGTGGGTGAGGTCGGTGTTGGTGGCTTCGGACCAGCGGCGGCAGAGGGGTTGGTTGGCGGTGAGGGTTTTGTGGAGGGCTCGGAAGTTTTTGGTGAGGGTGCTGTGGTGGATGCGGAAGGGTTCGGCTTTGCTGGGGATGGGTTGGTGCAAGAGGGACCATTCGTATTGGAGGGTTCGGCAGTAGGTGGGGCGTTCGGTGAGGAGAGCGGGGATCTTTGCGGCGGCGCTGCCTATGCCGAAGGAGCCTATGGTTCCCTGCTGGGTTGCTTGATTGAGGAGGGTTAGAAGGCCGTCATCGATGAGGTTGTGGGCTTCGGGTTCGTGGAGCAGGAAGAGGTCGATGTGGGTGGTGCGGAGGGCTTGGAGGCTGCGGTCCAGGGAGGCTTTAGCTTCGGCGGCGGTGAAGCTGGTTTTTTGGGGGGTTGTGGCGGCGGTGGCGGCCTGGGTTAGGGATTTTTTCAGACTGGGGATCTGGCGGACGATTGGGCCGGCGATGTTTCGGGCGGCTTTGAGGAGCGTGGAGTGGCGGGGCGGGGCGATGCCAAATTTTGTGGTGACGGTGAATTCGCCCCGGTGACGCTGGAGGAATTCGCCGAGGCAGGCTTCGGCGTGGCCGTAGCCGTACATGGGGGCTACGTCGAAGTGGCGGATGCCGGCTTCGTAGGCAGCTTCGAGGAGGGTGAGGGAGTCACGGCGATTGGTGGCTCCCATGAGGCTGGAGCAGCCGTAGCCGAGGCGGGTGGTCTGGCGATTTGTATCGGCTAAGACTATGGTTTGCATGGCGGCTTTGAATACAACAGCAGGTCCCTTTCGGGGATGGCAACTAAAAAGCAACTGCCCAGGAGGCTAGGTGAGGTGGTCGGTGAGGCGCAGGGCGAGGGCGAGGACGGTGTGGGTGGGGTTGGAGAAGCCTGAGCTGGGGAAGACGGCGCTGGAGCAGATGTGGACGTTGGTGGTGCCGTAGAGGCGGAGGTTGGTGTCGACTACGCCGGTGGCGTCTGAGGTGGACATGCGCATGCCGCCCATGTGGTGGTTGCTGTCGTCGCAGCGGGTGAGGAAGTTTGGGCTGCCGGACATGAGGTCTTCGTCGGGGATGATGCGGGCTACACCGGCAAGGGCTCGCTGGGCTACGAGGACGTACTGGCGGATGGTTTCGAGCTCCCTTTCGGAGACCTGCCAGTCGAAGCGGATGCGGTGGAGGCCGAGGGGGTCGCGCTGGCCGGTGAGGGTGATGCTGCTGCGGGAGGTGGGTTCCTGCTCGCAGTGGACGCGGAGGAGGATGCGGACGGTGGGAGGAGCGTAGGCCCGGCGCTGGATGTAGTAGCGCCAGGCCTGGCTGAAGAGCATAGGGACGTGTCTTGCGGTGTGGAAGACGTTGTCGCGGGTGACTTCGCTGAAGCGGCCGCGCATGAGGTTGCGGATGGTGAGCTTGGCCTGGTAGCGGGCCTTGCCGGTGTCCTCGAAGGACATGGTGGAGCCGATGTTGAGGGTGCCGAGCTCGGATTGGAGGTTCGGGAGGAGGCGGAGCTTGGGGAGATATTTGAAGCCGTGGGTGACGATGGGGTCGAAGGTGTCGTGGAAGGCGGCAAGGTCGAGGGGTTCGATGCTGGCGGCGTTGCAGTCGATATGATCCTGGAAGTGCTGGCCGAGGAGGCCGCTGCGGTTCCATGGGTGGCCACCAGGGCGCGGTTGGAGGAAGAAGCGGGAGCTTTCGATGCCACCCAGAGCGAAGATGTACTGGTGGCCCCGGAAGATGGTTTCGATGCCGGTTAAGGTGCGGGCGCGGATGCCTTGCGCGGTTTTTTCTTCGTTTTTGTCGAGGAGCAGCTCGACGGCGCTTGCGTGGAGCCAGAGATGGATGTTTGGGTGGGTAGCGAGGGTTTTGTGGTGGAGGCGGGCGAAGTTGGGTTCGGGACACCAGCGCGAGAGATAGGATTCTAGGCCTTCGAACTGGGTGAAGGGCAGGTTGAGGTCGCGCCAGACGGCGGCATCGCTGCGCTGGACGCTGGCGAGGCCTTCGAGGGTGAGGGCTCGCTCGTAGAAGCTGGTGAGCTCGGTTTTAGGAAAGGGCCAGCCGCTTTCGGGGATGCCGGGGCGAGGGGTGAAGTCGAGGGCGTCGAGCTCGAGGATCTGGCCGCCCCAACGGACGGTGGTGCCGCCTTTAACGCGGATGCGGCCGGTGTGGATGCCGCGATGGGGGAGGCCTACGATTTCGCTGTCGTAGATGGCCTGGGAGGAGTCTTCGCGGATGGCTCCGCCGCCTTCGAGGAGGAGAACGGTTTTGCCTTTGCGGGCGAACTCGACGGCCAGCGTGATGCCGGCAGCTCCCGCACCGGCGATGCAGATGTCTGCGTGGAAGCCGGGGGGTGGGGTTTCGGTGAGGAGGTCGTGAATCACGGGCGGGCCGCGAGAGACGGGTTCCCGGAGGCGGCGTGGCGCTGCGAGAGGATGGATTGGACGCGTTCGACGATAAGGCTGACCTGGCGGTCGTTGTGGTAGCCGTCGCGGGCTGCGCGGAGATTTCCGGCGTGAGCGATGCGTTTGCGTGCGGCTTCGTCAGGGAGGTAGCGGCGGATTTTGGCGGCCAGTTCGTCGAAGGTGGAGAAGAAGACGGCTTCTTCGTCCTCTTTGAAGCGCTGGAGATGGCCCGCGGAGCGTTCGGCAAGGAGGAAGCCGCCGCAACCAGCGATCTCGAAGCTTTTGTGGACGAACTCGTCCTGATTGGAGTGGGTGAGGAAGCTGAGGTTGATGCGGGAGCGCCAGATGCCTTCGCGATAGTCGGCGCAATAGAGCTCTCCGGCGCGGAAGGTGGCCTTGAAGACGTCGGGCTGCATGGAACGGGCCCAGAGCCTGGCGCTGCCGGAGACGGCGACGGAGAAGCCGCACTCGCGCCAGAGGCGGCCGAGGGTTTCGGCGCGATTGTCGTAGGGTGTGCCGATGAAGGAGACGTCGCGGTCGCGATTGGCGTCGGACCAGTCCGGCGGCGGAGGAAAGTGGATGGTGGGCTCGTAGGCGGTCTGGATCTTGATGACGTCCGGGGCACCGTGGGAGGCGTAGTCCGCGATGTTCTTGTCGCGCTGAACGACGTGGAGGTCGTAGTGCGGGATGTTTTTCATGTAGAGGCACCAGCCGGGGTCGCGGCGCGGGCCGAAGGGGTTGTCGATCATGTAGCTGACGGTGACCATCCCCATGGCGCGCAGACGGTCGATGGTTCGAGAGCGCATCGTAAGGAGCTTATCGGCCCAGAAGAGATCGGGTTTAGTGTTCGCGGCGACGCGGAGGAGATCGCGGTTGAAGCGGTCGATGGAGGGGCCCATGGAGAGGCGATGGGTTACCTTGCGGACGAGCTGGTTTCGGGGCACATAGTCGAAGGTATTGACGGGGATGACCTGATGGCCGAGGCGTTCGAGAGCCCAGAGGCGGTAGAGAGAGGATTCTTCAGGCGACATGCCGGCGGCGTAGAGAATCTTCATGGGGTGGTGCTGTTCCTCTTTGGTTCGGTGTATTGAAGCCTGCAAATTCCCTCAGCGGTTAAAGCCGCCTTCACTAGATTGAGTTTACGGCGCGGCTGAGGCCACGCCCTTTCAAAACCACTACTCAAAAACAACCGCGCCGTTAGCGGGCAGCCCGCAGGAGGGCAATGACCTGTTCGGCGTGGACGACCCCGACGAGGCGACGGTCGTGATCGACGACGGGAAGGGAGCGGAGGTTGTATTTGTCGAAGAGCTCGGCGACTTTGCGGCCGTTGGCGTCGACGTTGCAGGTTACGATGTGCCCGTGGGGCAGAGAGTCGAGCGATTCGCCTGAGTTCGCGAGCAGGAGGTGGACGATAGAGATAATCCCGGAGATGTGTTCCTCGGGGTCGAGCAGGTAGATATCAGTGATGGTTTCGAGGTCGCCTTCGAAGTCGCGGAGGGCTGTGATGGCCTGATCGACGGTAGCGGTTGTGGGAAGCGCGACATACTCGGTGGTCATGCGGCCGGCGGCGGAGTTTCCGGAGAATTCGAGGAGGTCTTCGACCTCCTGGCGCTCCTCGGGGTCCATCTCTTCGAGGATGGCCTCGGAGCGTTCGTCGGACAGCTCGGCGAGGAGGTCGGCGGCGGCACCGGGGTCCATCTCTTCGACGATGGCGGCGACCTCTTCGGAGTCGAGCGACTCGATGAGGGACTGCTGCATCTTGGGCCTGACCTCTTCGAGGGCCTCCGCGGCGACCTCTTCGTCGAGCGATTCGAAGAGGGCCTGACGTTCGGCGGGGGCGAGCTCTTCGAGGATGCCGGCGATGTCGGAGGGGTGCATCGCGGAGAGGCGGTCCTGCTCGATGTTGAGCTTGACGCGGCGGGCTGGGTCGCGGTCGATGAGATCGACGAAGTCCCACGGGATGACGCTGGCACCGAAGCGGGAGGCGATGGTGTGGACGGGCTTTTCGGGCAGGCCCTTGAGGAGACGGCGAACGGCTCCGCGCATGCCGACTTCGACTTCGGCGATACGAAGAGCGAGATCAGGACCGTTCTGTTCCTGGCAGTTTTCCCAAACGAGGTCCACGTCGTTGACGCGGACGACCTTGTGGCCGTGGACGTCGATGATCTGCTGGTCGAGGAGGTCCCGTTCGAGGAGAAGGAAGCTGTCGTCGTCGGGCAAGAGCTCTGGACGGGCGGTTTCGCGGAGTTGAAGTCCGCCTGCTGAGGTGATCTGGAGATGAGTGACCGGGACCAGGGTGTGGCGTTCGCCGCGCTTGGCTGTGGGGCGCTTGAGGACGACGCCGTGGACGTGGGCGGAGTCGACGGAGGGGGCAACGGCGATCTCGCGGATATGACCGAAGGTGGCTCCCTGGGCGTCGATAACGGCCGACCCCATGAGGGCGGAGACGCTTGTCCTTTGATTTCCGTGTTTTGTCATCGACTTGCCGCGCCTCGCAGAGCTTTCCGTGCTATCCCGCATGTTAGCGTAACTTATTGTTCGAAGGGATGGGCTGGGGATGGGTTGGACCGGGGTGGTCAACTGTTTGACTGGGAGAAAGATGCGAGTGAAATCTTGACATTCGAGAAATCCACAAGCACACTGCCATCAATGCCGTAATTCGGGGTCGACGACCGGATACCCGGAAAGATAAGGATATTTTTGGCCGACTCTACTTCAAGCCGCGTTAGCTTCACCCTTGATTCGTCTCTGGATAGCGTTAACAAAATTGAGTTGACCGCAGAACAGATTGCGCAGCGAGCCGGATTTGATGAGGACACGGTTCCCCATATTGCAATGGCAGTGCGCGAAGCAGCGGTAAATGCGGTGCTGCATGGCAATTCCTACGATACGAACAAGCTGATCAAGGCCTCGTTTGAGACGACTTCGGACTCATTGATTATCCGAATATCGGACCAGGGACCGGGGCTGGACCCGGACAAGATTCCCGACCCGCTCGCGCCGGAAAATATTCTTCGCGGCTCGGGACGCGGCATCTTTCTTATCAAGGCTTTCATGGATGAGGTAAACTTTCGGCAGCTACATCCCGGCACCGAACTTACACTGATAAAACATCGAACACCCGCGCAACCTGGAACCTAAAGGAGTCGGGGACGACCTAAGGAGAAGACGACACATGAGCATGAAAGTACAAACACGCCAGGTGGACGGAGTTACCATTCTGGACCTCAGCGGCCGTATTACCCTCGGCGAAGGTAGTGTCACAATCCGCGATGCTGTTCGCGATGTGCTGGCTAAAGGCCAGAAGAAGATTCTGCTGAACCTGGGCGATATCAGCTACATCGATAGCTCGGGGATCGGCGAGCTGGTCAGCGCCTTCACCACGGTCAAGAACTCTGGCGGCGAATTGAAGCTGCTGAACCTGACCAAGAAGGTCCACGACCTGCTGCAGATTACGAAGCTTTACACCGTCTTCGACATCAAGGACGATGAGGCAACGGCAATCTCTGCATTCACGAAGTAAATTCGGGCAATAGAGTCCGATAAAAAAGCCGCCGCTAATGCGACGGCTTTTTTATCGGGCCGGGTCAGTTCGCTTCGTCTACTTTGAGAAGTCGACCTTCGGCGCCACACTGTTTTCCGGGTTGCCTTTGAAGTACTCGTCCCGGACGTGAAAGCCTGCCATGTTGGCCCAGATGCTGGCCGGGAACTGCTGCACGTAGGTATTGTAGTCCTGCAGGGTGGTGTTGTAGCGCTGGCGTGCGACCGAGATACGATTTTCGGTCCCCGCGAGCTCGTCCGTCAAGCGCATGAACTGCTGGTTGCCCTTGAGGTCGGGATACTGCTCCTGCAGGCGGAAGAACGGGCCGAGGGCGACGTCCAATTTGGTGTTGGCGTTGATGTTGCTTGCGTGATCGCTGCCTGCGGCGAGAACTCCAGCGCGCGCGTTGGCGATGTTGGTCAGGATAGTTGACTCTTCCGCGACGTAGCCTTTGACCGAGGCTACAAGGTTCGGGATGAGGTCGAGACGGCGCTGCTGCTGGACGTCTACCTGCGAAAAGGCGGTGTTCACGGCTTCATTCTTCTGGACAAGAGTGTTTTTCGCGCCGATGTAACTGCCTCCGACGACGAGCAGTCCGACAATAAGGAGAGCGACTAAACCAAGCCCAATCCATAAACCTTTCATGATTCCTCGATTCCCTTCGTTTAGTTTGAATGCTGTTTGTGGCTGGCCTGTTCGGGTGTACTTTATCATCGTTTGCCGAACTGACGGCCCATCTTTGGCGCAAAGAATCTCACATTTTTGTTGACCTCAATAGTCTCCGCTGGCTCCTCCGCCGCCTGAGCCGCCGCCACCGAATCCTCCAAAACCGCCGCCGCCGCCGTCACCGTCGCCGCGGCCACCACGGGATCCCCCGCCGCCGCCCATCAGACTTCCGAGGAGGAAGAAGATGAGGCCGGTGTTCCCGGTCTTGACGAGGAAGAAGAGAATCAGCAGGATGGCGCCACCGCCGAGGAGGAGCTTGCCCAGGCTGAGCTGGACGGGGGCGGGCTCGCGGTGGTACTGGTGGACCGGCTGGGTCTGGGTTTGGGTGAGGGTGACGCCGGCGTCCGCGGCGATGACCCGGGCCAGCTGGCGGACGCCTATCGGGATGGCGGTGTTGTAGTCGTTCTGGCTTAGCGCGGGGACCATGGAACGGCCGATGTCGCCGACTTTGGCGTCGTTGAGGATGCCTTCGAGGCCGTAGCCCACCTCAATGCGGTATTTGCGTGGGTTTATGGAGACGATGAGGAGGACGCCGCGGTCTGAGCCCTTGGGGCCTACCTTCCACTTGTCTTCGAGGGCCGTGGCGAACTCGTCGATGGACTGATCGTTGTCGAGGGATTTGATGGTGACGACGGCGATCTGGGCGTGGGCCTGGCGATCGACCTGGGTGCAGAGATCTTCAAGGTTGGCTTTGGTCGTGGGAGTGAGGACACCGGCGAAGTCGCTAACGTAGCCGGTTGGAGCGGGGAGACTGCTTACCGACTCGGCCGTCAGAACCACCGACGGGGCGAAGAACAGCAGGACAATCGCGAGCCAGCGTGAGAGATGGTTCATCGATGGTCATTTTACGCTTTGCGCGTTGCGAAGGTTCCGTGTGCGCTGTGGCTTATGCCGGCGGCTGAGAATCTACAGGCTTGGAGAGGCGGGCGGATGCTTGGCGTGCGTGGGCACAGGGATGCCTTTATCGCGTGCGAGTTTGTCGACCATGACGGTGTGGTCGTGAATGACGCTGGCGGCTTTGACTACGGCGTCGTGCAGATTGGCGTCGGCGCGGGGGTTGGCGGCTTCCATGCGAAACTCGTGCAGGTCTTTGTGGTGATCCTTCACCATGAATGTCAGGTACTCGATGTCGAAGTCATTGCCGGAGAGACTTTTGAGCTTGTCGTACTCGGCCTGGTCGTCCTTATTCATGGCTTTGGGGAGCATGATGCCCATGGAATCGGCCAGTTGGGCCATATCGTTGTTGAGCGCAGTGTGGTCGTCGACCATCTTCTGCGCGAAGGCCTTCACCTCGTCACTGCTTCCCTTCTGGACGGCAAGCTGGCCGAGCTTCACTTCGGCGATGCCGCCTTCGGCTGCCTTGCGCAGGAACATCTTGTCTTCCATGACCTGGCCGACGTCGCCGGCGTTGGGGCCGGAGTCCTGCAGTGAGGGAGTAGAGGGTGCTTGCTGCCCCGGCCGGTTCGGCTGAGTCTGTGAGGCGGGAGGGGCCATGGGGTCGAACTGAGCGAAGAGCAGACCGGGGGACACAATTGCGCCGAGAAGAACAGTACATACGTGAGCGAGCTTCATGGAGTCACTCCTATGGCGAATCAGCATACCGCTGTTCGCCATTTATCTCTACACTAATTTGGTGTACGAGCATACCCTATGGTTGCCTCCTGAGCCAGCCGAACACTGTATTCTGGGAGCTGGAGCCTGACGAATGACGGAAAGCACGACCCCTCCGCACGCCCGCCGCGAACCGACGCCCACCACACTGCACGGACAGACTTTGGAAGACGATTACCGCTGGATGCGGGATAAATCCTCTTCGGAGACACTGGCTTACCTGGAAGCCGAGAATGCCTATGCGCTCTCGGTAATGGCACCCACCGAAGAGCTGCAAAAGAAGCTCTACGGGGAGATGCTGTCACACATCAAAGAGACGGATGTGTCGGTTCCCTATCGCAACCGCGGATGGTTTTATTACACGCGGACGGTTGAGGGGAGCCAGTATTCGATTCATTGCCGAAGGCTGGCGACCGGGGCGAAGTTCGATGAGTCGCAGCCCGAGGTGGTGCTGCTGGACGTGAACAAGCTCGCCGAGGGGCAGGCATTTATGTCCCTGGGAGCGATGGCCGTAAGTCCCGACGGATGGCTGCTGGCTTATTCGACCGACAATACAGGGTTCCGGCAGTACACGATGCATGTGCGCGACCTGCGGACAGGCGAGGACCTGCCGGATACGGCGGAGCGAACGGGTTCGATTGCATGGGCGGCGGACTCGCACACGCTCTTCTATACGACGGAGGATGCCATTACGAAGCGGCACGATCATCTGTTCCGGCACCGGCTGGGAGATGTGGCGGCTGATGATGCAGTTATCTTTCAAGAAAAAGACGAGCGCTTCAACCTGGGGGTGGGAAAGACGCGTGACGGCAGATATCTGCTGATGGAGGCTGGCAGTCACACGACGAACGAGTGCAGCTACCTCGATGCGGAGACTCCGGGCGGTGTGTTCCTTGTGATCGCGCCGCGGGTCGATGAGCAGGAGTACGACGTGGACCATCGGGATGGGCTGTTTTATATCCGGACGAACGATGTTGGGAAGAATTTTCGCGTGGTAACGACTCCGGTGGATGGCGGTGGGCGGGAGTCGTGGACGGAGCTGATTCCTGAGGATAAGGACGCGCCGCTGGAGGACTTCGATCTGTTCGCGACGTTCTGTGTGAGCTCGCGCAGGAGGCTGGGACTGCCGACGCTTACAGTGACGAGGATTGGCGCTGATGCGCGGCTTGGGGATTCGCGCGAGATTGCTTTTCCGGAGCCGGTGTATTCGGCGGGCGGGCATGCAAATCCGGAGTTTGAGACGGAGGCATTTCGATATAGCTACCAGTCGCTGGTGTCGCCTGCTTCCGTGTACGAGTATGACGTTGATGGCGGTACTTCAACGCTCTTGAAGCAGCAGGAGGTGCCGGGAGGATTTGAGTCTTCGCGGTATGCTTCGGAGCGGGTCTGGGCGGAGGCGGCGGATGGGGTGAAGGTTCCGGTGTCGGTGGTTTACCGGCGGGATGCTTTCAAGCGGGACTCGAGCAATCCGCTCTATTTGTATGGGTATGGATCGTATGGATATCCTCTGCCCATTGGGTTCAGCGCGTCGAGGTTGTCGCTCCTGGATCGGGGCGTCGTGATTGCTTATGCGCATATTCGTGGTGGCGGAGAGATGGGCGATCTGTGGCACGACGCTGGAAAGATGATGGTGAAGCGCAATACTTTTTCGGATTTCCTCGCGGCGGCGGAGCAACTGATCGCGAAGGGATACGGGGCGAAGAATCGGGTTGCGATTGAAGGTGGAAGCGCCGGTGGATTGCTGATGGGTGCGGTTGTGAATGAACGTCCCAACCTGTTCAAAGTGGTGCTGTCGCATGTGCCGTTCGTGGATGTGATGAATACGATGCTGGACGCTTCCCTGCCCCTGACGGTGGCGGAGTATGAGGAGTGGGGGAATCCGAATGAGCCGGAGGCGTTTGCTTATATGCGGTCGTACTCGCCTTACGACAATCTGAAGGCTGGGCCATATCCTGCGATGCTGGTGAAGACGAGTCTGAACGACTCGCAGGTGATGTACTGGGAGCCGGCGAAGTATGTCGCGAAGCTGAGGACGCTGAAGACGAACGATACTCCGCTGCTGCTGCACATCAACATGGATGCGGGGCATGGCGGAGCTTCGGGGCGGTATGACTACCTGAAGGAGATTGCGTTTGACTATGCGTTTCTGCTGACGCAGCTGGGTGTGGAAGGCTAGAAACGGCTCGAGAAATACTGTAGTGCCGACATAGTAATTCCCTCCAAAGTCGTAGGCTGGGGAAGAGAAATGTTTCGAATGAATTAGCGGTTACGGATATCCTCCGATTGGGACTCTAAGGACAGATTCATGTGCTCAATGCGAGCACGAAGGTCTCACAGAGACGGAGGATGATCCAATGGAGCAGAGAAATACTGGATCGCTTTATAACTTGCTTGGTTTCGCATTAGTATTTACGTCCTTTTCGTTTGGGCGCCTGGGAGCACAGGAATTTAAGCCTGCGGCTTCCGCAGCCGCGCAATCGACTTTGCCAGCTTCAGCGGCGGAGTCGGCTCAGTCCACGAAGGATCCCGGGCAAGTCGATCAACCAGCGCAAGACAAGAAGGATGTAGTGCCTGCAACGACGTCTCCTTCAGACACAACCAAGGCATTCGCGGCGAAGGGTAAAAAAGGTAAGCAGGAGTATACGGGCTCAACGACCCTGGTGGAGCTACCGCCCGCACCGATGCTCGACGAGGAGAAGAAGCAGCGGCTGGACCCGGACGGCAAGCCGATGTTCTACCCGCCGGTCAAGCAGCAGCGCGATAAATATGGACACCCGCTCTTCGACACGAAGGGCATGCCGGTGATGCAGACAAAGGACAACCTGGGATACGACGAGAATGGGAAGAAGCTGCATATCCCGAAGGAAAAGCCGCCGAAGACAGTGGCGGTGTCGATCAGCCGCGGAATCCTCACGGTCGATGGGATGACAGCCAAGGCAGCGCTGAACTACGAGATCAAAGACCTGAAGTACGTTTACGTTTATGCACCGGGGATTGGAACGATCGTTGTTTCGAACGATCCATTTCCGGCTGCGGTGGAACAGAAGAAAGCCTTCAACGACAAGACGCTGACGGTGACAGTAGGCGAGCACATCGTGCAGGTGACTTCGGAGAATCGCTTGCTCGGCAAGGCTCCGGAGTCGGCGTTTGTACTGGTCGATAAGAGCTTTTCGATGCCTGCGAAGTTTCCGGTGATGGGTTACGGGCCGCTGCGGGTGGCTCCTTATGCGTGGCCGGGTTCGAAGGGCAATGAAGAGTTGAGGGGCGCCGTCGAGGCTCCTCCGCTGCCGGCGGATCTACGGCCGGCTCCGCTGTTGCAGCCATGCCCTGCCGGTCAGATGCGAACAGCGGCGCTTCCTGGGCAGGCGGTCACGGCGCCACACCCGTGCGTGCCCATTGCGCAGGCAGCTGCGTCGAGTGCGAATCAGACAAGCCTTCCCGGGAACACGCAGGCAAAGAAACAGGCAGGCCCGGAACAGGAGCTTCTGCCCTGATTCGTCGTGCAACGCAGGCACATTCCTTACCGATCAGGCTGGCGTGATATCGGTTTTGCCGAAGTCGCTTCCTTTATACAGGAGAGGCTCACCAGCCTGTTTCGCGAGGGCGTAGGAGAAACAGTCGCCGAAGTTGAGCGCGGCAGGATGACGGCCTTTGCCGAAGCGTTGGAAGGCTTCGCGTGCCAACATTGCCTGGTGGTGGTCGACTGAAACCACTTCGATTTTCAAATGTCGAACTAAGCTGTCGAATGCTGCTGTTGCGCTCGTTGTTCTTCGCCGCAGGAGGACGAGGGAAGTTTCTACAAAAGTGGCCGCCGAAAGCAACCGCACATGGCTATTCGCGATGGCGGCGTAATAGATTGAGGCGTCCTGCTCTTCGATAACGATGGCGATCAACGCTGACGAATCAATGACCACTACTCAGGAATCCCGTCCGGCCCATAGCCCAGAATCTCATCCTCGGTCAGGTCTTCATTGATGGGCTGAAGATTGTAACTGCGAATGATCTCCATCATCTCTTCAAAGGAAGGGGTTGGTTCCGATGAAGCGGCGGGTTCAATACGAGCAACACGCTCTGCTGCAGCTACCCCAATGGCGTCAGTCACAGTCTCTCCAGTCAGTCCAGCTAGTTTGCGGACCGCTTTTTCTACATCCGGATTGGTGATGTGGAGAGCCATGTACACAGTGTACATCAGTCCGTTTTTCTGTCGGAAGTTATTGATTTATCGAAGTCGACGCAGTTTTCACGCCGGTCTCCAACTGGGGCGAACTCAGGCTTTTGATGTCTCGACTTCTTCGATTTTGTCGCCTTCGCCCGGGGCGAGGAAGAGATTGGACTCGAGGCCGTGCTGGCGGGTGTAGAGGTCGTAGTAGCGGCCACCGAGAGCGTAGAGGGTGTCGTGGGTGCCACGCTCTACGATGTTGCCCTGCTCGACGACGAGGATCTGGTCGGCGCGACGGATGGTGGAGAGACGGTGGGCAATGACGAAGGTGGTGCGGCCCTGCATGAGGAAGCTGAGGCCGTTCTGGATCATGGCCTCGGATTCGGAGTCGAGGGAGCTGGTGGCTTCGTCGAGGATGAGGATGCGGGGATCGGCGAGGATGGCGCGGGCGATGGAGAGGCGCTGGCGCTGGCCGCCGGAGAGCTTGACGCCGCGCTCGCCGACGATGGTGTTGTACTTTTCGGGGAAGCGTTCGGCGAACTCGTCTACCCGGGCGATGCGGCAGGCTTCGAGGAGCTGCTCTTCGGTGGCTTGAGGGCGTGAAAACAAGATGTTTTCGCGAATGGTGCCGTCGAAGAGGAAGGTCTCCTGCAGGACAACGCCTAGCTGGGCGCGATAACTGCTGAGGCGGATGGTCGCGAGGTCGACGCCGTCAATGAGGACCTGGCCGCTGTCCGCAGTGTGGAAGGCGCAGATGAGCGAGATGATGGTGGACTTCCCGGAGCCGGAGGAGCCGACTAGTGCGGTGACGGTGCCGGGTTTGGACTCGAAGCTGATGCCGTGGAGGACGGGCTTGTCGGGCTCGTAGCTGAAGAAGACGTCGCGGAAGGCTACATCGCCCTTGATGGGCGGCAGGAGAATGGCGCGCTGGGGCTCGGAGTCTTCTTCGTGCTCGGCCATGATCTCAGTGGTGCGGTCGAGACCGGCGACGGCTTCGGTGAGCTGGGTGCCGATAGAGACGAGCTGGACGATGGGGGCGATCATGAACGCGAGGAACATGACGTAGGTGACGTAGCCGCCGGTGGTGAGTCGTCCGCTGACGACCTGGTGGGCTCCGAGGTACATGATGAGCGCGCCAACGACGCCGAGGACAGCGGTGGAGGCCAGTGACATAAGGGACTGCGCGGTGAGGGAGGAGATGACGTTGTCGAGGAGGCGCTTGGCTCCTGCGGCGAAGACGTTGGCTTCGCTGTCTTCGGCGTGATAGCCCTTGACGACGCGGACTCCGCCGAGGGATTCGGTGAGGCGACCGGTGACTTCGGCGTTGATCTTGGCGCGCTCGCGGAAGATGGGGCGAATGGTCTTGAAGGCGCGCTGGAGGATGAGGCCGAAGATGAGAAGAATGACGAAGGTGACGAGCGTCATCTGAACGCTGAGCTTGACGAGGTAGATGAAGGCGAAGACGGCGGTGAGGACTCCGCCGAAGAAGTCGATGACGCCGGTGCCGATGAGATTGCGGACGCCTTCGACGTCGGTCATGATACGGGCTACCAGGGTGCCGGTGCGGTTCTCGTCGTAGAAGGCTACGGGGAGACGGCCGATGTGGGACTGGACCTGCATGCGCAGCTCGGTGATGAGGCGCTGGCCCGCTTTCGAGAGGAGCTGCGTCAGGGTGAAGGAGGTGACGCCCTGAATGATGGTCGCTAGGGCGACGACTCCGACGATGATGGGCAGCTGGTTGAGCAGATGCTTGCCCATGACGTTGTCGATGAGGTAACGCGTGGAGGCAGGCAGGACGAGGCCACTCGCACGATTGACGATCATGAGGAGGAAGCTGCCGCCGAGGAGGAGACGGCGAGGCTTGATGAGCTTCCAGACCTCGGGGAGGATCTTTTTGATGTTGGGCTTGGGGCGGGAGGCGGAGAGCTGCGCGGAGGCGGCGGCTCCGGCGCCACGGGAGGGGCGGTCCACTGCTTTCATGCCGCCTCCGAATTTGGATGGGCCATAGGATGCCATTCGTAGGTCGATTCTACGCCGACGGGTTGGTTGGCATTCTGAGTTGATGAAGCTGCGGCGTCACGCGATGCAATATCAGGCGAGACGGCTGCGGCGGGCGTTGATGAAGGAGCGGACGCAGAACAGGACGTAGATGAGGCTGAAGAGGCCCAGGACGGCTTTGTCTTCGGCGGCTACGGCTGCGTCGTGGGAGAGATAGGCGCCGCGGGAGTACTGAATGACGTGAATCATGGAGGGAATCATGCCCAGAAAGACGACCAGAGCGACGGTGACGGAGATATGCATCCAGAGCATGCGCTTTTTGGAGTCTTCTGTGCTGGCCATGAAGCCGAAGAGGGCGAAGAGGATACCGATCCAGACGGGGATCAGGGCTGTGGGATGGACGCTCCCGGTGGCGACGTAGCCGAAGATACCGAGAGCGATGAGCAGGATGCCGAAGCCGATGGTGAGTTTTGCCATGATGGATTCAGGATACCCCCTCCCCGCCAAAAATGCGCAAAGTATTCGAATGATGTGGGTTAAGTCCGGACTTCTGTTTGGCGAGTGAGAAGAAGCCAGGAGTTTGATGAATTGCCTATCCGTGTTTGGGAGATGTCGTGTCAAGCTGAGTGCGCTTGCAGGGAGCTGAGCGTAGATTTGCGGTGCGCTTATAGGCCGGGCTTTCAGGGCGGTGAAAAAGTCTTGTTTGCCCTGAAATATTCCCTCAGCGGCTGAAGCCGCGTTCCATTAATGGGGCTTACGGCGCGGCTGAAGCCGCGCCCTTTCAAAACGGCGACTTTTCAGCATCCTTTGAAGCTCTTGTGACATGTGCCTGTACCAGCATGGGTCAGTCCATGCTGGTACAGGTTACGCCGTTGGCACTGAGGGAGTGACACCCTCAGGTTCCGGGCCAGGCTAGTAGATGACCTTCAGGCCGAACTGGAGGATGCGCGGCTCGAAGGTGCTGGTGATCTGGCCTCCGCCGTTGGGAATGCCGCCCACGATGGCGCTGGTGGGAGCGGTTGCACCGGTACCAAGAGTATTTCCAGGGAGTGAGCCCTGGGTTCCACTGATAGTTCCGGGGAGGTAGAGGTTGGTGTGGTTGAAGAGGTTGTAGAACTCGGTGCGGAACTGAACCTTCAGTCCTTCGATGGGGGTGGAGAAGTTCTTGTTGAGCGCGAGGTCCGTCTGGTAGAACGCCGGAGTACGTCCGGGATTGCGGCTGGCGTTGCCGAAGGGGCTCAGCACGTTGCCGCCTGCATCCTTGATGGGGGGCAGGATGAAGGCGTTGAAGTTGATGTAGTTGACGTAGCCGGTGTTGGCGGCGCGGTTGGAGCGCCCCTGGGTGACCTTCTGACCGGGTACGTAGTTGGGGCGGTACTCGTTGGCTCCGCGATAGGTCGCGGAGATCTGGGGTGAGACGGCCTGACTGGAGTTCGGGCTGTAGGTGATGTTGAAGGGCGTTCCGGCCTGCATGGTGTTGATGGCGCTGACCTGCCACCCGCCGATTACGGCGTTGGTGAAGCCGTTGGCAGAGTTGGCGAAGTGACGTCCGCGTCCAAAGGGCAGCTCATAGACGAGGCTGGTGATGTTGGCGATGGGCAGGTTGTAGTCCGACTGGCTGTAATCGGCGCGGATGTTGTTGCCGTCCTGCGGCGAGGGCGTGTTGCCTTCGAGCGAGGCGCTGGCGTTGTCGAGCGAGTGCTCCCACGCGAAGGAGTTGAGGAGGGTGAGACCGCCGGTGAACTGCTGCTCGTACTTGACCTGGAGCGAGTTGAAGTTGGAGTAGAACTCGTTCAGGGCCGTGGTGATGTCGGATGGCCAGTTCGCGAAGGGACGGGCGAAGCCGGCGGCTGGGTTCCTCTGGTTGGCGTTGAGAAAACCCTGCAGCTTGACGCCGTGGTTGCCGACGTAGGCAATGTCGAGGACGGAGTTCTTGATCAGAGTGCGCTGGATGCTGAGGAAGTAGCTCTCGACGTAGCTGTCCCTGGTGTTTTTGGGGATATAGGTGATGTTGTCGGTGGCGGGGTTGAAGCTGGTGACGAGACCGCTGGGATAACCCTGGTCCGCCGTGGCGAAGCAGGACGGCGTCGTTGCGCCGGGAGTGATGATCTGCGCAGGGAGCGGGCTTGTGCAGTGGGGGTTGGTTGCGCTGGGGGCAGACTGGGTGACGGAGGCGAACTGCGCCTGCGGAGCATTGATGGCCAGGATGTCACCGGAGCCTGCGCGGGTGTAGTGCGCATAGCTGATGCCGAATCCGCCACGGAGCACGGTTTTGGGATCGATCGAGTATGCGAAGCCAACACGCGGGCCGAAGTCGGTGTAGTCGGGGTTGACGAGGGTCTTGCCGTAGGTTCCACCGAAGGAGACGGGCGTGATGCCATTGCCGGCGACGGCTCCGGGGGTGGTGGTGAGGACGGTCTGGGTGCCGGGGTCGAAGTTGGAGATGCGGTTGTAGAGGTCCGCGTAAGGCGAACCGTACTCCCAGCGGAGGCCGAGGTTGAGGGTAAGCTTCGAGAAGGCCTTCCAGTCGTCCTGCGCGTAGATGTTGTGCGTGTTCTGGGTGAGGTGCGCTTCGTAGAAGTTGGCGAGGGAGTAGTTGTTGGTGGCTCCGAAGAGGAAGTCGGCCCAGTAGGTATCGCTGACTGTCGATCCTCCGTTGTTGGAGTAGCCGCCGCCGAAGTTGAAGGAGCCGTAGAGCGGGTTGTTGTCGTTGACGGCCATCCAGACGCGCTCGTACTCGTAGCCGAACTTCATGGAGTGGCGGCCTTTGACCCAGGTGAAGTTGACCTTGGGGTCGAGCAGGGCGGGATTCTGCCACTGGGGATTGGTGTTCTGGCGACCGAAGCCGGTGAAGCCGGTGATACCGATGGAGGGCAGTCCTCCAGCGACCGCTGCGTTGGTGGTGGGTAGGCCGGGGATGTTGTTGAAGGAGGTATTGCCGATGGAGAGGTTAAACTTGCCGGCCTTGGTGCGGTCGAGGCCGAGACGAACATCGAGTACCTTGTTAGCTCCCATGAGACGGGTATAGCCGAGAGCGATCTGCTGATCGAGAATGCGGATATTGCCGTTGGTCTGGCCGTCGAGCGGGATGGGAATGCTGGGATAGTTGACGCCGTTTTCTTTGCGATCGCTGATGCGCAGAAAGGCGGAGTTGACGGGGTTGATCTGCCAGTCGAGGCGGAGGTCGCCCTTGTCGGCGTTATCGGTGAAGGGGACCTGGACGGCGTAGTCGTTGGAGGCGAGGCCGGTGGTGGAGAGGCCGGCCTGTGGGAGCGCGCAGGCAGTGTTTGTGCTGCCGGGCAGAAGCTTCGGACAGAGCAGGGTCTCAAACTGCGTCACGATCTGCTGCGAGAGCGGATTGAACTGTGAGTAAGGAATGGACGTGAGGCCCGTTGCCGGATTAACCGCGTAGGCAGCGCCGGTGATGGGGTTCTTCACGGGCGCGATGAGATTGCCGGTCAGCTCGTTTTGCGTCGGCAGCGTGAGCACGCTGAGGGGCTTGAGAACCTGACGGAAGCCTTCGTAGTCGAGGAAGAAGAAGAGCTTGTCCTTGACGATGGGTCCGCCGACGTTCATGCCGAACTGGTTGCGATTGAAGGTGGGCTTCTGGAAGGGCGTGATGATTCCGGAGCTTCCGACGGTCAGCGGCTTGAAGAAGCCTGCGGCGTTGAGGTCGGTGTTGCGGAAGAACTCGTAGAGCGTCGCGTGGAAGCGGTTGGTGCCGCTCTGCGAAGCTACGTTTATGGTGGCGCCGGAGGAACGGCCATATTCGGCGTTCTCGTTGTTGGTGACGACCTGGAACTGCGCGACGGAGTCAGGCGGGACGGCGATGATCTGATTGTCGAATCCCTGGTTGCTCTCGCCGTAGGCGTTGTTGTCGAGGCCGTCGAGGAGAAAATTGTTGAACATGCTGCGCTGGCCGTTGACGTTGTAAGAGCCGGCGCGGACGAGCGAGTTGATGGAGCTGGTGGTCGCGGCAGTGGGGGCCTGACGCGAGCCGGGAATGAGGCCGAGCAGGTCGGAGTAGTTGCGGGAGACGAGCGGGAGAGCCTCGCTCTGATAGTTGGTGATGATCTGGCCGCGTTCGCTGGTCTCGGTTTCGAGCTGGAGGGCGACGTCAGAGACCTCGACCGTGGTCTGGGTCGCGCCTACGTTGAGAGAGAGGTCGATGCGCTGGCGTCCACCGACCGAGACGGTGATGTTGTTGGCGACGGCATCAGTGAAGCCGGTCGCGGAGGCTGAGATAGTGTAGACACCGACGTGGAGAGAAGGAACTTCATAGTCTCCGTCGCCGTTCGTTGTGGTCTTAACAACCACGGCAGTGGCGTTGTTGGTGATGGTCACCACCGCGCCGGCGACCGCAGCTCCGCTTGAGTCGCGGATGGTTCCTACGAGGCTTCCGTTTTCATATTGAGCGTTGAGGAGGGAGGTTGCGAAAAAAAAGAGGAAGGCCACCAGAAGTCGAGGTGCTGAAAAAAATCTAATATCTCGCATGCCATGAAAGTAATGCGAGGGCGGTGACGTAACGGTGAACGGCAGGTGAAGCTGGCGTTACATTCGCAGACATTTCCACTGGAGCAACAAAACACACCCGGCCTGTGATGACCGGGTGTTTGAGTGATCAGAATTTTTCGAAGATCAGCGCGGCTGGTTGGCGGCCATCAAGTGATCCATCGCTGCGTCATACCCGCGGCGAAAACCATCGCGGTAGTCAGCCTTTGCGCTGTCGGCGACGTGCGGATGGCGATACTCGTCGCGGTTGTTGACGTCGGGCCGACGATGATTGTCGAAGTCCTTGCGAGCTCCTTCGATGCCGTCGTGAAAGCCCTGGCGCTGGATGTCGCGGAACTCTTTGGGCGGAGTGTCCCATGCCTGCTCCTGAGCGAACAGTGGAGCTGGAGTTGGTGGAAGAGCCACTGCCAGACCTGGGGCTGCGAGGGCGATGGCCAAGATGGGGAGGGCAAATTGATTTCGAGTCATGTGAATCCTCCGTGCGATTCTTTGTGTCGCACAGAAGAGTGTGATGAGCGAATGGGATGGGCTGTTGTCCGATTTTTTTCTGCTGCTTCAGGCAACGTTTTTTCTGATGGTGGCAACCACGTCGGCGGGATTCCATTCGTTTGTCGGGTACCACTCGATGACCTTGCCGTCTTTGCCGATGAGCACGGTGGAGAGTGAGTGGGTGAGGGATTTGCTGTCGCCGGGAGTTACACCTACATCAAAATATTGTGTAACCGCGGCGAGATCTTTTTCGGCGGGAGCGGCGAAGTCCCAGTGGGCAAATTTTTCGTTGGTGTAGTTGCCGGTGTAGGCTCCGCCGTAGCTGCGCAGAACTTTGGGAGTGTCGTAGGCAGGATCGAAGCTGATGCTGATGAGGTGAGTCTGTTTGTAGAGGGCCGGGTCGGCGGCGAGGGCTTTGTCGACATCGGCGAAGTTGCGGCTCATGCGGGGGCAGAAGTCCGCGAGCTGGCAGCGGGTGTAGATGAAGGTGAGGAGGACGAGCTTGCCGCGGAACTGATCGAGCTGGATGGTGTGGCCGGACTGATTGAGGAGTTTGAAGTTGGGGACCTGGTCGCCGGGAGTGGGGACGTGGTAGGAGACTGGAGGCTTGTAATCGGGGCGAGCCTGAGCGATGACGACGATGTTGTCGAGGCGGAGGTTGGTGTAGCCTTCGTCGCTTTTGTCGGCGAGGACCTGTGCGGTGATACGGTCGCCGGGGTGGAGCTCGCTGACGATGCTGGGGTCTTTGAGCTTGTAGTCCATGGTCATGGCTTCCATGAAGCCAGGGACGTCTTCGCCTTCGAGTGTGACCGCGCTGCCTTTGACGGCGAGGATTTTGCCGCGGATGGTGAAGGTCTTTTGCGGAGCTTTGGCCGTGTTAGCCGTGGAGGTGGACGGGAGCTGGTCGTTTTTGCAGCCGATCATCAAAGTAAGCAGGACGAGAAGAAATAGAGGCTTGTGCCGCACGAGTGGCTCCTCTGTCCATGATAATGGCTGGTGCCGGGAGTTTGCGGCGGGGGTTCGATTGACGGAGCGAAGCAGGACTGCAGCGCCTTCTCCTGGGTTGATGCACTTTGGATTGATGCTGGCTGGCCTGGGGACGGCGATGCTTGGGCCGATTCTTCCATTGCTGGCGCGGCAGTGGGGGATGCTGGACTCGCAGAGCGGGCTGTTGATGATGGCGAAGTTCTGTGGGGCGTTTCTGGGCGGAGTGACGGTGTCGCGGAGGCTGCGGCGGAGCTTGTTGGTTGGTTTGGCTGCGGGAGCTGTGGGGTTTGGCGGATTTGCGATTGCTCCTTCGATGGAGGTGGGTTGCGCGTGTCTGTTTGTGGGCGGATATGGACTGGGGCAGATCATTACTTCGGTGAATATTCTTGCGGGAAGGAGATTCACGGCGCATCGTGGATCGGCGCTGGCGCTGCTGAATTTTTCTTTCAGCCTGGGAGCGATGTTGTCCGCGCTGCTGGCGGCGTGGCTGCTGCCTCGTTTTGCGCTGCGCAGCGTGCTGGTGGGGTTTGCGGGATTGTTTGTTCTTGGCGGCGTCGTATTGTTGCTGGAGATGCGAGGGAACGATGCGGAGGGTGAGGAGTTTGGCGCTGTGGCTGGGGACGGCGAGAAGCAGCGAGGGTTGAGCAGCGGAGTGTATGTATATTTTGCTTTGCTACTAGTGCTGTACGGGGGACTCGAGACTTGTTTGAGCGGATGGCTGACGACGTATGCGCTGCGCTATGGGGACAAGACGCTGGCGGTGAGCGAGTACACGACGCTGCTGCTTTGGATCTCGTTGACGGCGGGGCGGGCGGGTGCTTCAGCAGTGATGCTGCGAGTAGGCGAGAAGACAGTGCAGCGCTGGGGGTTGGTATTGGCGGCGTTGTTTACGGCTGGGCTGGCGATGGCGCATACGGCGGTGACGATTGCGGGGTTTGCGGTGCTGCTGGGACTTAGCCTGGCGCCGTTTTTCCCGGCTACATGGGCTTTGTTGATGGCGGACAGGCCAACGGCCCGGCAGGCTGGGATTGTGCTGGCGGTGTCGGGCCTGGGCGCGGCAGCGCTGCCGTGGCTGATGGGGGTGGTGTCGACGCGGACGGGGTCGCTGCATGTGGCGCTGTCTCTGCCTTTTGCCGCGGCGCTGGGACTGCTGGTGATGAGTTTGTGGGCGCCGAGGGCTCCGGTTGCGACCGACTGATTTCCAGCGGCGGCGAGCGTATAACCGAGATATGGATCGTGCGGAGCTGCTGCAGGGGGAGATCGTCGACGCGGTGGAGCGTGGGGCGGTGATCGTTACGGGAAATCAGCGGGCGGCGCGGAGCCTGCAAAGGGAGTTCGACCGGCGCAATCGGCAGATGGGGCTGCGAAGCTGGACGCCGGCGAACATTATGCCGTGGGATGCGTGGGCGGCGGCGTTGTGGCGGGAGCTGCTGCTCGATGGACAGGCGACAGATCTGCTGCTGAACCGCACTCAGGAGCATGAGGTGTGGCGAACGATTCTGGATGCGGATGACGAACTGGCAAGCTTGCGGTCTGTGGACTCGTTAGCCGAAATAGCAGCGGATGCGTGGCGTCTGCTTTCGAATTACGAAGGACGCGAGCGGTTGCGTGGCACTGCAGGCCGCACCGATACGCGAGCGTTTCAGCGGTGGGCGCGAACCTTCGAACGTCTGTGTGGTGCCGAGGGCTTTGTGGCCGGGGCACAGTTGGAGGAGAGGCTGTCCGGCGCTTTGCAGAGGAGCGTTTTGAGGCCGCCGCCGCAAAGAGTTGTGTTGATAGGCTTCGACGGAATGACTCCTGCGCAGACACGGCTGGTGGAGGCTTTGCGGTCGGCAAGAGTTGAGGTCGAAGAAGTTTCGGCGCAAGTAAAGGTGACACGGCAGGTACTGGTGGAAGCTGCCGACGAACGCGAGGAGATGGAGGCCTGTGCGCGGTGGATACGCGGATATCTGGAGTCGAACCCCAAGGCTGCGATCGCGGTGATCGTGCCGGGACTGGAGACGCAGCGGAGTGAGCTTGACCGCGTCTTTCGCGAGGTGCTGGCACCAGAGGCAGAAGATATCCGGGCCGGGAACGATGCGGCTCCTTACGAGTTTTCGATTGGCGTCCGGCTGGCAGAGACTCCGATGGCGGCAGCGGCTCTGGACCTGTTGCGCTGGGCGATTGAGCCGCTGACGCTCGAGCGTGTGAGTGCGCTGCTGCTGTCGCCGTATTTTGCAAATGCAGGAGACGAGCGTACGGCGCGCGCGGCGTTGGATGCGTTTGAGCTGCGACGGGCGGGGATGTTGCGGCTTGAGGTCACGCTGGAGGACCTGTCGGCGATTGTTGGAGGCTCGAAGCGCAGAGATAAGCTGCCAGTCTTCGGATCAGTGCTGCGAACGTTTCGGCATAGTGCGAATCGCGTGCTGGGGATGAGTGCGCGTTCGCATGAGGAGTGGGTGCAGGAGATGCGCAGGCTGCTGGAGTCGGCGGCGTGGGGCGCGGGCTCCGGCGAGACGAGCCTGGAGTTTCAGATGAGGCGGAAGTGGGAGAGCGCGCTGGATGAGTTGGCGACGCTGGACTTCGATGGAGCGGCGGTAGAGTTCGGGCAGGCGCTGACGGGGCTGGAACGAATCGCGCGGCAGACGATGTTTGCGCCGGAGTCTCGCGATGCTCCGGTTCAGGTGATGGGGCCTCTCGAAGCCGCAGGTGGAATGTTCGACGCGATGTGGTTTCTGCGAGCGGGAGAGTTGAGCTGGCCGATGCAGAGGACGCCCAGTTCCCTGCTGCCGTGGGCGTTGCAACGCGACCTCGGAATGCCGGGGGCCGACGTTGCGCGTGATGCGGAGCATGCCCGGCGTGTGACGGAGCGCATTGCAAGCTGCGCGGAGACAGTGATCTTCAGTTATGCGCGAGAGTCCGCAGGGGGAGAGCAGCGGCCTTCTGCTGTGCTCGCGGGGCTTGGGCTGGAGGAGGTTGATGTAGCGGAGCTGGCAGGGGTGCCGGTCGAGCGCGCTGTGATGCGGCTGGAAGAGATCGATGATATGGAGCGCGTCAGCACGCCGCCGGATGAGGTGATGCGCGGCGGTGCGCGGATTCTCGAACTACAGGCAGCCTGCGGGTTTCGCGCGTTTGCCGAGCAGCGGTTGTGGGCGATAGAACCTGAAGCTGTGACGCCAGGGATGGATGCGCGGGTGAGCGGCATGGTGGTTCACGATGTGCTGAAGCGGTTCTGGGATCAGGTTCAGACGCAGGAACAGCTAAAGCAGATGACGCTGGAAGAGCGGAATGCCACGCTCGCCATGTGTATCGATGAGGCGTTGGAGAATGCGGCGGATGCGAGCGCGACGCCTTGGGAAGAGGCTTATCTGCAGGTGCTGCGAGAGAGGCTGCGGAACTTGTTGTCGAGTTGGCTGGAGCTTGAAGTGAACCGTCGCACGCCGTTTAAAGTGCGGCTCAACGAGAAGGATTTCAGGGATGTGCGGGTTGGGCCTTTGCGTTTGGATGTGCGCATGGACCGGATCGACGAAGTCGAAGGTGGCGAGGTGCTGATCGACTACAAGACGGGGGCCGCGGACCCGAAGGACTGGCTGACAGAACGTCCGGATGCGCCGCAGCTTCCTTTGTATGCGATGGTGTCGGAGGTTGAACGGCTGCAGGGCGTGGCGTTTGCGCTGGTGCGTCCAGGAAAGCTGCGCGGGATGAAGGGATTCGAGGCGACGTCGGGTGTGCTGCCATCGACGGCGAAGATGACGGAGGCTGCAACGCTCGAGGAACAGGTCGAACGATGGAAGCAGGTGCTGACGGAGCTGGCGTGGGAGTTTTATCGCGGCGATGCGCGGGTGCAGCCGAAGAACTATCCAACGACATGTGCGCACTGCGGACAGAGATTGTTGTGCCGGCTGGATGCTTCGCTACTGGAGGACGAGGACGCGGAAGACGGCGCGGCGGAGGGTGATCGTGGGTGAGTTGCTGGACTTTGGGAGGGATTCACGCAGCGTAGAAGAGACACGGCCACCGGATTGGGAGGCGCGGGCACAGGCGCTCGACATCAGACGCTCGTGGATTGTCGAAGCGCCGGCGGGATCGGGCAAGACGGGGCTGCTGATTCAGCGGTATCTGAAGCTGCTTGCCGATGAGAGCGTGGATGAGCCGGAGCAGGTGCTGGCGATCACATTTACCGTGAAGGCCACTGAAGAGATGCGCGACCGTGTGATGGCGCAGTTGGAGAGGGCTCGGTCAGGGGCGGCATCGAAGACGGAATTTGAAAAGGAGACGCGGACGCTCGCGGAGGCGGTGCTGCGACGCGATGCAGAGCGAGGGTGGGGACTGCTCGAGCATCCGCATCGCCTGCGATTCCGAACAATTGATTCGGTGTGCGGTGAGATTGCGCGGATGCTGCCTGTGCTCTCCGGTGGTGGAGGCGCGCAGACGCCTGTGGAAGATGCGACGCCGATGTACCGTGAGGCTGCGCGGCAGACACTGCTGCAGCTTGGTGGGAATGATGCTGAGTTGGATGAAGCTCTACGCATGGTGTTGCTGCATCGCGATGGAAGCCTTGCGGATTGCGAGCGGCTGTTGATGGAGATGCTGCCGCTGCGTAATCAGTGGGGCGAACTGGTGCCTTTGTTGAGAGAGGAGCTGGATGATGAATATCTCGATGGGACAGTGCTGCCTCGGATTGAACGGGCGCTGGAAGAGGCGATTGGCGCGGGGCTTGCGCGGCTGTCGTCAAGTGTGCCGTCGGATATTTTGAGCGACCTGTCGCTGCTGGCCGGAGAGATGGGCCATCTGGATGGTTATAACGGAGCGCCGTCGCCGATTGCCATGTGGGCAGGTGTGTACGACGCGCCGGAGGAGATCGCGGTCGATCTGGAACGCTGGCAGGGATTGATTCATCTGGTGACGACGAAGGACGGAAGCTGGCGGCGGAGTTTTCAGAAGCGGTTTCTGAACTTCGAAGCGGAGAAGAGTCACGTTCAGCGGCTGGCGGACCTTACACAAGAGCTTCATGACCATCCTGGAATTCTGGATGAGATCAAGCTGGTGAAGCTTCTGCCGCCTGCGGCGTATCCGCCGGAGCAGTGGAGAGTGGCGAAGGCGTTGTTTCGTGTGTTGAGGCGCGCGCTGGCGGAGTTGCAGCTTGTCTTTGCGCGGCGCGGTGAGTGCGATTTTGCCGAACATGCTCTGCTGGCGAAGACGGCGCTGGAGCATGGAGGCGCGCGCGATCTGCCGGAGGCCCTTGGCGTGGAGCTGCGGCATCTGCTGGTGGACGAGGTGCAGGATACTTCGACGAGCCAGTATCGACTCATCGAGCTGCTGACGCAGGGGTGGGACGGGCAGAGCCAGACGGTGTTTCTTGTCGGCGATCCGAAGCAGTCGATCTATATTTTTCGGCAGGCGCGGGTGGAGCGGTTTGTGCGCACGATGCGGACGCACGCGCTGGGCGAGCTTGCTCTGGGGAGCCTGCGGCTGACGGCAAACTTCCGCTCGCAAAGCAGACTGGTAGAGGCTTTCAACGAGGATTTTTCGGTGTTGTTTCCTGATGCAGGGCATGCAAATGCGGAGGAGGTTCCTTACGTGGAGGCGCAGGCGGTGCGCGGGCCGTCGGAGAGCGAGGCGCAGAGTGTGGTTTGGCACACGGCGTTGGTGGATGCACGAGGGGATGCGAAGAAAGAGCGGCGGCGACAGGCGCGGGTCGAGGCTGGACAGGTGCGGGAGATCATCGAGGAGTGGAAGCGGCGTCCGTTGCCTGCGAAACGCCGTAATCCTGAGCAGCCGTGGAAGATTGCGGTGCTGGTGCGTAGCCGCAATGTGCTCGGAGAGATTGTCGCGGCGTTGAAGGACGAGGCGAAGGGCGCGATTCCCTTTCGGGCAGTGAGGATTGAGCTGCTGGGAGAGCGGCAGGAGGTGCTGGACCTGTTTGCGCTGACGCGGGCGCTGCTGCATCCTGCGGACCGGGTTGCGTGGTTTGCGGTGCTGCATGCTCCGTGGTGCGGGTTGGGGTTGAGCGAGCTGCATGTGCTCACAGGGCAGGACCAGCGGGAGTTTGCCCAGTGGTGTGTTGAGGACCTGATGCGCGTGCGCGGCGAATTGCTGAGTCCGGAGAGCTGCGTCCGGCTGGAGAGAGTGTGGACGGTGATGCAGGCGGCGCGGCAGCATCGCACCGGACTGACGGCGTCGCAGTGGGTGGAGAGGACGTGGCGTTCGCTGGGCGGGGATGCTTACCTGTCGACGGAAGAGATGGCGAATGCGCGGAGGTATCTGCAGCTGCTTGATGAGGTGGAGGAGCAGACGGGGACGATCGACCTGGAATTGCTGAAGCGGCGGCAGCATGATTTATACGCGGAGCCAGGAACTGCGGAGGGCGCGGTCGATCTGATGACGATCCATGGCGCGAAGGGTCTGGAGTGGGATGTCGTGATCGTTCCGGGGCTGGAGAGACGCGAGCAGGCGAACCGGGACAAGCTGCTGACGTGGGATGAGCTCGACCAGCAGGACGAGGATTCGGCTTCGATTGTTCTGGCGCCGATTGCGGGGCGCGGTGAGGATTCGCAGCAATTGAACAACTGGCTGAGAGGCATCGCGAAGAGGAGGGTCGAGGCGGAGAGGAAGCGGCTGTTCTATGTGGCGTGCACTCGCGCGCGCGAGGAGCTGCACCTGTTTGCTTCGCCGCAGAGAACTGCGAAGGGAGGCATCGACCGACCCTACGGCAGCCTGCTCAGGACGGCCTGGGCTGTAGCGGAGAGGCATTTCGCCGTAGAGCCGCCGGATTCCGCCAGGATTTTGCAGATGCCAGCGGCGGAAGATGCTGAAGAGTTCGTTGGCGATCTTGCCGCGGCAGCGGAAGAGGTGCGACCGGCGAGGTTGCAGCGGCTGCCTCTGGGCTTTGAGCCGCAGACACGATTTGAAGGGGCGCGCAGGCTGTCGTACGGAGAGGCTGCGGTTGCTCCTGCGGAGTTCGAGCGGCCGGAGGGGTCATTTGAGGCGCGGGCGTTCGGCAATGCGGTGCATGCGTTTGTCGAGATGCTGGCGCGGAGAGTGGCGGACGGCGCAGATGTCGATGTGCTGGTGCGCGAGGTGCCGGGATGGACACCAAGGATTGCGGCAGTGCTGCGCGCAGAAGGGCTGGCTCCAGCGGTCGTGTCGCGACTGGCCACGCGGGTTCAGGGTGCGCTGGGAGCAATGTTGAAGGATTCCGTGGGGCGATGGATTCTCAGCAGGCGTGAAGATGCCATGAGCGAGCTTTCGCTGACCTCATGGGAGGAGCGGCGAAGCAACGTGCGATTCGACCGGGTGTTTCTTGCGGGTGAGGAGCCTTTGGCCACAGGCAACGACTATCTGTGGATCGTCGACTACAAGACGGCGGCGCATGGGCGTGAAGATGCCGACGATTTTCTGGCGGAGGAGCGGGCAAAATACGAACCGCAGATGAATGCGTATGCCCGGGTGATGAAGGACCGTGCGCCGGAAGGGCGGCTGCGGGTCGGGCTTTACTACCCGATGTTGTCGCGGCTGGTGTGGTGGAGGCCTGAGATTTCCGGCTAGTTCGCGGAGGTGCTGTGGTGGCGAACGTCTGCGCCGCGGACCCAGAAGATAACGTCTTCTGCGATGTTGGTGGCGTGATCGCCGACGCGTTCCAGATTGCGCGAGATGATGAGCGCGTTGAGGGACTGCGGGGTCAGCTCGGGCTTTTCCTTGATGAGGGTGCTGAGAGCGTAGAAGGCGGCGTCGTTCATCCCGTCCACCTGGTCGTCAAGGGTGAGGACGGTATCGGCGAGCTCAGCGTCGGCCTCGATGAAGGACTGCATGGCCTTGCGCACCATGGCGGCGGAGAGCGAGGCGAGCTTGGGGATGTCGACGGGAAGGTCGATGTTGGCGAAGGCGCCCATCTCGCGAACGCGGACGGCGATGTTGACGGCCTGGTCGCCGACGCGTTCGAGATCGGCGTTGATGCGGATGACGGCAAGGATAAAGCGGAGGTCGATGGCCATGGGCTGCTCCATGGCGAGAAGGTCGAGGGCCATCTGGTCGATCTCGCGCTCGAGGCGGTTGATGGAAGGCTCGGCACGGAACACGAGCTCGCAGATGGAGAGGTCGCGGGTGCGGTAGGCCTCGATGGAGCGTTGGATGGCCTGTTCCGCCATGCCGGCCATAATGAGGAGTTTTTCTTTGAGGTCGTCGAGGTTCTGGTGGAACTTGACCCGCATCATCCGAACCTCCCGGTGATGTAGTCCTCGGTCCGCTTATCGGTGGGATTGGTGAAGATCTTGTGGGTGGAGTCGAACTCGACCATCTTGCCGTTGAGGAAGAAGCCGGTGTTCTCCGCTACGCGAGCGGCCTGCTGCATGTTGTGCGTCACGATGACAATAGTGTACTGGCTCTTGAGCTGGAAGATAAGGTCTTCGATCTTCGAGGTAGAGACGGGGTCAAGCGCACTGGCGGGCTCGTCCATCAGGAGAACTTCGGGGTCGACGGCGAGGGCGCGGGCGATGCACATGCGCTGCTGCTGACCGCCGGAGAGTGAGGCTCCGGATTTTTTCTTGAGATCGTCCTTCACCTCTTCCCAGAGCGCGGCCTGTTTAAGCGAGCGCTCGACCGTCTCGTCGAGGATGCGGCGGTTGCGGAAGCCGTTGAGCTTGAGTCCGCTGATAACGTTGTCGTAGATCGACATGGTCGGGAAGGGATTGGGGCGCTGGAAGACCATGCCGACGCGGCGGCGGATCTCAACCGGCGAGGCGTCGTTGTAGATGTCGATGTCGCCCATCTTGACGACGCCGGTGGCGCGGGCGATGGGGTTGGTCTCATGCATGCGGTTGAGGCAGCGCACGAAGGTCGATTTGCCGCAGCCCGAGGGACCGATCAGCGCGGTGGCGTGATTGGCCGGGATGTGCAGGTTGATGTCCTGCAGGGTGTGGTTGTTGCCGTACCATGCGTTCAAATCTTCAACTAGAATGCCTACTCCCACTAGCTTCCTCCCTTGAGTACGCCGCGGTTGGCAAAGATGCGAACGAGCGTGACCGATACCATAATCATTACGATAAGAACGAGCGAACCGGCCCACGCCAGGCGATGCCATTCATCGTAAGGGCCTGTGGCGTAGACGAAGATCTGCAGCGGCAAGGCGGCGATGGGTTCGTTGAGCTTGAAGCTCCAGAACGAGTTGCCGAAGGCGGTAAAGAGCAGAGGAGCGGTCTCGCCGGCAACGCGGGCGAAGGCCAGCATGCAGCCGGTGATGATGCCCGGCGACGCGGTGCGCAGGCTGACCGAGATGGCAGTGCGCCACTTGGGGACGCCAAGGCCCAGCGCGGCTTCGCGGATGGAGTGAGGCACGGTGGCCAGCATCTCTTCCGTAGTGCGGGTGATCGTCGGGACCATCATGATGGCGAGGGCGACGCCTCCGGCAAACGCGGAGAAGTGCCTTCCCTGCACCAGGAGCGCGAAGACCGAGATACCCATCACGATGGAAGGCACCCCGTTGAGCACGTCGGCAGTGAACCTGACGGCAGTGCCGATCGCATTGCCGCGCGCGAACTCTGCCAGATAGACACCGGCCGCAATGCCCACGGGAATCCCCATCAGACTGGCCACACCGAGAATGATGCCGGAACCAACGATGGAGTTCGCCATGCCGCCGCCGTTTTCACCGACGGGTGCGGGAATCTTAGTGAAGAAGTCGAGATTCAGCGAGCTTGCGCCCTTGTAGATGAGGTAGAAGAGAATTGCGATCAGCGGAATGATGACGATGATCGTCGCCAGAATGGACAAGCCGCCGATTAAATAGTTGGTTGCATTGCGGCGAGCGTTCTTAATCCTCATCGATTTCGTCTGGAAATCCATCGGCCGGGGCTGGTTGTTGAGGGGTTGTGTGCTCATTTTATTGCACCCTTGCCGGAGCATTACGCGTCACAGCCCAGACCATGAGGCGGGCGATCGCGTTGACGACGACTGTTACGAGGAAGAGTGCGAGACCTATCTCGATCAGGGCGCTGAGATAGATGTTGCTGGTGGCCTCGGAGAACTCGCCTGCAATGACGCTGGCCAAAGTATTGGCGGGCGCGAAGAGCGACTTGCTGATGTTGGGGTGGTTGCCAATGACCATGGTGACGGCCATCGTCTCGCCGAGAGCGCGCCCCAGGCCAAGCATGATGGCGCCGACGATGCCGATGCGCGAGTTGCGCAGGACGCCGATGCGGATCATCTCCCACCGCGTCGCACCGAGGGCGAGCACGGCTTCACGCTGGCTGTTCGGCACCGCGGTCATAATGTCTCGGGTGAGTGAAGAGATGATGGGCAGAATCATAATGGCGAGGATGATGCTGGCGGTCAACATACCGACGCCGAAGTTTGCTCCTTCGAAGAACCCGGTCCAGCCGAAGTACTTCGACAGGAAGGGACCGAGCTGGTCGCGCATGATGGGCACGAGAACGAAGACGGCCCAGAGCCCGTAGACGACCGAAGGGATTGCGGCAAGCAGCTCTGTGAGGAAAGAGATGGGAGCGCGGAGCGGCCGGGGGCAGAGCTCTGTCAGGAAGATGGCTACGCCCAGCGCCAGAGGCACGGCCATGCAAAGAGCGAGCAGCGAGGTCACCAGCGTGCCGAAGATAAACGGCAGCGCGCCGAAGTCTCCCGAGACCGGGTCCCATGCCTGCCGGGTGAAGAACTTCCAGCCGAACTCCGCAAGGCTTTGACGCGAGTGCAGAACCAGAATCCCAAGGATGAACAGCACGATGGCAAAGATGCTGAATGCGCAGATCATCATCAGAGCGGCGAAGCTGTTGTCAGCAATGGCGCCGCTTCCCCGCTTGCTGAGGAAGTCGCGGATGGGAGACGCCACTGCCGTCCCCGCATCGGGTGCGATGGAGGCCTGCGCCGGGGCAGGCGACGGGCTGGACACGGTGGGGGCCACAGGCTTGGGAGACCTCGAATCTCGTTCATCTGTCATACGGGTAGAGGGCACAATCCTGAATTCCTGTCACTTACCTGGTGAGGCCGATTGTATCGGGCATACGGCTCTTCGGCCGGTGAATGAAAAAGATACCGCACGGACCCGAAAGGCTCTTCAAACCCGTGCGGCGGAACAAGCTACTTGATATTTGCGATGCTCTTGCGAACCATGTCCTGCACCTGCTTCGGCAGCGGAGCGTAGCTCAGGGCAGCGGCCTCCGCTTCACCGTGATCGAGCATCCAGCCAATGAAGTCGGCGAGAACCTTCGCCTTGGCGGGATCGGCGGAGTGAATCGGGATCAGCAACCACGTAAAGCTGGAGATCGGATAAGCATCCGGACCGGGCGCGTTGGTGATGGAGATGCGGTAGTCGGCGGGCATATTCTTCGCGGCGCCGGCTGCAGCAGCGGTAACGCCAGCCGTGGTGGCCTTGAGGAATTTACCGGCCGAGTTGCGGACCGCGCCGTATTCCATCTTGTTCTGCACCGCGTAGATCAGCTCGACATAACCGAAGGAGTAAGGCGCCTGACGAACCATGCCGGCGATACCTTCGTTGCCCTTTTGACCGATGCCGGTGGGCCATTTGATCGCAGCGCCCTTGCCGACCTTGCTGTTCCAGTCTGCGCTGGCCTTGGAGAGAAAATCGGTGAAGATGAAGGTCGTTCCGCTTCCGTCCGAACGATAGACCGGAAGAATCGGCTTGTCGGGAAGGTTTGCGCCGGGATTGTCCTTGACGAGGCGGGCGTCGTTCCACTTCGCGATCTTGCCGAGATAGATGTCGGCGATGACATCGCCGGAGAAGTTGAGTTCCTTATTGATGCCGGGGATGTTGTATACCGGAACGACCGCGCCGAGAACTGTCGGGAGCGCCATGACCTTAACCTTGGCCTGGGCAAGCTGCTCGTCAGTCATGGTGACGTCGCTGGCGCCGAAGTCTACGGTGCCGTCCGTAACCTGGCGGATGCCGCCGCCGGAGCCGATGGGCTGATAGTTGATGTGAACACCGGAGTGCTGTTGGCTGTATTCGCTAAACCACTTTGAATAAATGGGATTGGGAAAGGTCGCTCCCGCTCCGTTGATGTTCTGCGCGCCGGCCACTGCCGTAACCAGAGCCAAAGCACCTGCTGCAATGATGTTCAGTTTCACTTATCCCCCTCGGATTAAAAAAATGCATCGATTCCACATCTGCACAACGATCGATCAATACATCCTCTTTTCAGTCTGATGGGGGATTGTTACGGAGAGGTTACATAGGGATAAAAACGGCATTATTCCGCCGGAGACAATGCCTTAGGCAGCGTAAACAGGAAGGTGCTGCCCTCGTTCAATGCGCTTTCGGCGCGAATGGTGCCACCGTGTGTCTGCACCATGTGGTGGGCGATCGCGAGACCGAGTCCGGTTCCTCCCGACTCTCGCGAGCGGGCCTTATCGACCCGGTAGAAGCGCTCGAAGATGCGGGTCAGGTGCTCCGAGGCGATGCCGGGACCGAAGTCGCGGACGCTAAACTCGACCGCCTCGATGGGCTCGGCGACCTCGCGCGCACTGACGATGACTCTCGAGAACGGCTCGTTGCGGCCCTGGCCATACTTGATGCCGTTTTCAATGAGGTTGCTGAGAACCTGCAGAATCGCGTCGGTGTCGGCGAAGACCTCCGCCGTCGTAACCTCGCCGACCTGGAGGACCGCCTCGGTATCCTGCACCAGACCGCTCATCGCCTGCACTGCGTCGCGCACCAACACATCGGCGGGGATGGGCGCGGGGTGCAGCTCCTGCTCGGAGGATTCGACTCGCGCCATGACGAGGAGGTCCTCGGTCAGGCGGTTCATGCGGGTTGCGTTCTTCAGGATGGTGCTAAGGAACTCGCGGGCCTGGGGGCTCAGCGACTCCTCGTGGTCGAGCAGTGTTTCGACATACCCGCTGATCGACGTAAGCGGCGTGCGCAGCTCGTGCGAGACATTGGCGACGAAGTCGCGCTGCGTGCGCTCCACCTGCTCGATGCGGGTAATGTCATGGAGCACCGCGACAGCGCCGCCGCCGGGCATAGGGGAGACAGTCACTTCAAAGATGCGTCCGGGTACAAGCGAGGTGGAGCGGCCTTCGCTGATGATGCGCTGGTCGAGCGTGGTGCGGACGCAGTCGAGAACGCTGGGGTCGCGGATGGTCTGGACCAGGGCGTGCCCAATGCGTATGGCGCTGCCGGTCGACCCTTCCGGAAGAAGCCGCTGCATGCGGTGATTGCTCCACTGGATACGGCCGGCCGAGTCCACGGCGACGACGGCATTCTGCATGCTGTCGATCATGGCCTCGAGCTGACGGCGGCTCTCCGCGGCTTCCTTCAGCGCGCGCTCGACGTGGTCGGAGGCGAGAGAGATGGAGCGGGCCAGCTTGCTGAAGTCGTTATAGCTGGGCTCGATGACGCCGACGTGGCGCTCCGGTATCGCCTCGGTCGAGGCCTGCAGCTGCGCGATGTTCTTTCGCACCGCATGCGCCAGCAGAAACGCATTGAGCGCAGCCCAGGCGACAACAAGCACAGCGCCCAGTATCCAGCCGCGGGGAGTAAGCCACATCCGCAAAGCCGCCACAAAGGCCAGGGCAATCGTTATCCGGATGAAGAAGGAAAAGAAGAGGCCGCGCGTCACAGTCGCCCCCCGAGCCTACGCCGGTACTGCTTTGGGGATCTCGAAGCGATATCCGGCGCCACGCATGGTTTTAAGATAGCGCGGCGTCTCGGCGTCGGCTTCGATCTTTTCGCGAATGCGCCGGACGTAGACATCGACCGAACGCGGAGTGACAAAGCGCGCATCGCCCCAGACGGCATCGAGGAGATGGTCGCGGCTGAAGACCCGCCCCGGGTGCCGGGCCAGGTAGTCGAGCAGGCGGAACTCCGTGGCCGTTGTCGTGACCAGCTCACCACCGACGCGAAGCTGCATCGCTCCGGCATCGATCTCGACGTTTTCGAACTTGAGGACGGAAGGCGAGCTGGGCCTCTCGAAGCGGCGCAGCACGGCTTTCACACGGGCGACCAGCTCACGGGTGCCGAAGGGCTTGGTGATGTAGTCGTCGGCGCCCATCTCCAGACCATGGACGCGGTCATTTTCCGCTGCCCGTGCCGTCAGGAAGATGATCGGAACGACGCTGAGAGTCGGGTTCTGGCGGAGCCTGCGGCAAAGATCCAGCCCATCGCCGCCGGGCACCATAATGTCGAGCAGGAATAGTGCCGGAGGCTGGCGTTCCGCATCGCTAAGTATCTGGTTAATCGCTAAATAGGGGCGAACGGTGAAGCCGGCGCTCTCCAGATGGTACTGTACCAGGCGGGAGATATCCGCATCGTCTTCCAACACGAAAATCGTCTGACTCAAGTCGTAAACCTCGGTTTCATTAACGTCAGGTTAGCGCACGGAACCCGCAAAAATTGCAAACGTATGATGAATCGTAACCTGTTGTTCGAAAATCAACAGATCGTATTATCCTAGGGTAACTCCACGCTTGTATTGTGGTCCGGACCCCGATGAGAGAAAGCCCCAATCTCGTACTTTGCGTCGATGACGAACAGATTGGTCTGAGGGTTCGCAAGATTCTGCTGGAACGAGCTGGTTATAGCGTCCTGACCGCGCCGGACGGTCCATCGGCGCTGGATATCTTCGACAGGGAGCCGGTCGAAGCCGTTGTGCTCGATTACTCCATGCCGGGCATGGATGGCGGTGAAGTCGCAGTCAGAATGCGGCACATCAAGCCTCACGTGCCAATTCTCCTGCTCTCCGCGTACCTGGACCTTCCCCCGGAAGTAACATCGCTGGTCGCGCTCTATATGACGAAGGGAGAAGGCGCGCCCGCGCTTCTTACAAAATTAAACAGCCTGCTTCAGCCGGTAAGTGCATCCCAATAAGTAGTTAGAAGAGGATATGGTGCTGGAGGCTTGTGAATCTTAGCCAGTTCAACAGGATACTGAGGCAGGTCTTTGTCCTGCCCGTGCTCGCGCTGTTGGTAGTCGCGGGAGCACTATACCTGCAGATGCGGAGCGCGAATGCGACCGTCAACCTGATCCAGGACGCTGACGCGCGCATCGCACAAGCCACGCTGGTGGCAAAGCTTGTCGCCGACGAGGAGTCCTGCCTGCGCGGCTATGAGACCACCGGCGATCTCCGGTTTCTCCAGCCCTTCACCGATGCGGAGTCGCAACTGCAGGACGAGGTTGGGAACCTCGACAGCATCGCGGGCTCCGACGCTGAACAGAGACGAGACATCATCGACATGCGCGGCGAATACCAGACATGGCACGACGGCTTTGCGCTGCCGGTCATCGCCACGGTCCGGGGCGGCGGCAAAACCGACTCGGTCGATCTCAACCTCCACGGAAAACAGTTGATGGACCAGGTCCGGCGCGACCTCGACGACATCATCCACAAAGCGGAACAGACCCGCACACGAAGAATCGAGCGCTGGCACATGCAGGTCCACAACATGCTGATGGTGCTGATGGTTTTGGCACTGGGCATGGGTGTGCTCATCGGCCTCTTCACCCGCAACCGGCTGCACTCCGTCTCCGCCGCCTATCGCCTGTCGCTCGAGGTCCTCGGCCGCCGCGCCGAAGAGCTCTTTCAATCGGAGCAACAGCTGCGGACCACGCTTGATTCGATCGCCGACGGAGTCATCACCTGCGACGCCGGCGGCCGTATCCAGATGATGAACCCTGTGGCGCGGGAGCTGACCGGATGGAGCCAGTCCGAGGCCAGCGGCCAGCCGCTCGAGAAGGTCTTCCGCATCGTCAACGAGGTTGACCGCCAGCCTCTGGAGACGCCGGTCGCGAAGGTCAAGCGGCTCGACCGCATCGTCGGCATCGCAAACCACACCATGCTTCTGCGTAAAGACGGCACTGAGCTGAGCATCGCCGACAGCGGCGCTCCCATCCGCGACCAGAAGGGCCAGATCACCGGCATTGTCCTCGTCTTCCGCGACATCACCATGGAGCGCAAGACCCAGGAGGCGCTGATCGCCAACGAAAAACTTGCTGTCGCTGGACGCCTTGCAGCGACGATTGCTCACGAGATTCACAACCCGCTCGACTCCGTCTCGAACCTGCTCTACCTCATGCGCCATGGCGCGACCGAGCAGGAGCAGGCCCAGTTCATGGACATGGCCGAACAGGAGCTCGCGCGCGTGACGCAGATCAGCCGCGCCATGCTCGGGCTCTATCGCGAGTCGAAGGCTCCTGTCGTCGTTGACCTGAAGGCGATGCTGCAGGAGATACTTCTGCTGCTCGAACGGCGGCTTGCCGAGCTTGGCGTAACCGTGACGACCGACATCCCGCAGCCCTATTCGGTAGCCGCCTTCCCTGCCGAGCTGCGCCAGGTCTTCACCAACATCATCACCAACGCTGCCGAAGCTGCGGACCCCGGCGGCGAGGTAAAGATCACCATCACGCCGCAGGCCGCGGGCGTGGATGAAACAGGACAAAAACTGCAGCCCGGCGCAGTCATCACCGTTGCCGATAATGGCCCCGGCATTCCAGACGACATCCGCCCGCATCTCTTCCAGCCATTCTTCACAACCAAAGGAGAGCGCGGCACCGGGCTCGGACTTTGGGTCAGCCGAGGCATCATCAATAAGCATGGAGGGACGCTCTCGCTTGAGAGCACCACCGGCGAATTCGCGCACGGCACCGTCGCCCGCGTCTTCCTCGCGACCAATCCAGTGGTTAACGCAGGCGGAGACTAAGAGCTACGCCGTTACCAGAGCTGACACCGATTTCAATTGCTCCGAGACAATCGCAGCGGCTTTCTGGCAGGCCGCGCGGTCGACATCGTAGTGCGTCACAAACCGTATCGCATGCGGGCCAATGGAACTCACCAGCACGCCCTTCTGTTTGAGCGCCGCCGTGAACGCCGCGGCATCGCCGCCATTTGCGCCGTCTCTGCCGCGTAGCTTGAAGATGACGATGTTCGTCTGCACGGAATCCAGATCGATCTCCGCCACCTCCGGATGTGCGGCGACGGCCTCAGCCAGCAGCCGCGCATTCGCGTGGTCCTCGCCGAGCCGCTTCGTCATCTCGTGCAGCGCGATGAGCCCGGCAGCCGCTAAAATACCCGCCTGCCGCATGCCGCCGCCAAGTGCCTTGCGATGAATTCGTGCTTGCCTGATTGCACTTTCACTGCCAACCAGCATCGAGCCCACCGGAGCGCCCAGACCCTTCGACAGGCAGAACATCACCGTGTCGAAACCGCTCGTCAGCTTTGCGACACTGATGCCAAGCGCCGTGGCTGCGTTGAACACCCGCGCCCCGTCGAGATGAACCGCCAATCCGGCCTCGCGCGCGCCCGCCCAGATCTCTTCCATCACCGGGAGCGGTGTCACTGTTCCGCCGGCCATGTTGTGCGTGTTCTCGAGGCACACCAGCGCTGTCTGCGCGCGGTAGTATATCTTCGCGCCGATGGCCGGTTTGATGTGATCCCACGTCAGAATGCCGCGCTCCGCAGCAACCGTTCGCGCCTGGCAGCCGGAGAACGCCGCCATCATCGCCATCTCCCAATCCAGCACATGCGACCGCGCCTCGCAGATGACCTCCTGCCCATGCTGCGTGTGCAGACGAATCGCAATTTGATTGCCCATCGTGCCGGTGGGAACGAAGATCGCAGCCTCGCGACCGAAGACCTCGGCGGCATCTCTCTCCAGCCGATTGATGGTTGGGTCTTCACTGTAGACATCGTCGCCGACCTCCGCCGAGGCCATCGCCTCGCGCATTGCCGGAGTAGGTTTCGTGACGGTGTCGCTGCGCAGATCGATCATATTGCTCTTCTCTCCTGAAAGACTGTTCTCTTATTTCTATGCCACCGAAGGCAATAGCAACCGGCTGAAGACCTCGTTCGAAAGCACGCGGCCACGCGGAGTCAGGCGTATTCGTCCCGGGTTTAACTCCAGCAGCCCGGCGTCCCGGACCTCGTGGAGCGCAGCCATCGTACCCTCCAGCATCGCATCGCCGAACTGACCCCGCAGATGGTCGAGATCGATCCCCTCGTTCAGCCGAAGCCCGAGGAACAGCGACTCCTCAAAGGCCGCGCCGCGCTCGATCCTGTCAACCCCGGGGGCGCTCTCAACAGCTTGAAGCAATCGCAAAGCCGCGGGCACAGCAGCAACGCCGAGATACTCGTCCAGCTCACTCGTGTTCGCAAATCTCACTGCGTCTTCACCGGCGCTGAGCATCGAATGCGCATCCAGACCAAACCCGACATAGGGATCGCGCCGCCAGTACTTCAGATTGTGCCGCGAACGATGCCCGCGCCGCGCAAAATTTGATATCTCATACTGGTGCCAGCCTGCGGCATCGAGCGCCTCACACGCCTGCTGGTACCACTCCGCGGCTGCATCCTCGCTGGGCACCTCGGCAGCGCTGTAGCGAGTTCCCTGCTCCAGCATCTCGCGCCCCAGACGCGACTCGTCATCTACCTCCAGCAGATAGATGCTGACGTGCGGAGCGCCGCTTGCAATCGCCTGTTCGACAGAATGACTCCAGCTCGCCTGGGTCTGATGCGGAAGCCCGGCAATCAGGTCAAGGTTGACCTCCTGAATACCGGCGGCACGTACCCGCGCAATCTCCTCCCGGCACTGGTCGCTTGTGTGCAGACGACCCACCGCGGCGCTTTCGCGATCGACAAACGACTGCACCCCGAAGCTGATGCGGTTCATCCCCTGCCGCAGCAATTCTTCCAGCGTCTCCTCCGCAAGCTGGCCCGGCGCGCACTCAAGCGTAATCTCCGCTTCTGTCGCAACGTCGAACTCGCGCCGCAGACTCTCAAAGACCTGCCGAAATTGTTGCCCGGAGAGCAGGCTCGGCGTCCCTCCGCCAAAGTAAACCGTATCCACAGCGCGCGGCAGAGAGGCCTTCAGGGCATCAGCCGCCGCCCGCGCGCCGCCAATCTCCGCGCAGAGCCGGTTCACATATTGCTGCATCCGCTCCGCGCCAAAGACACCTGAGGCAAAGTTGCAAAAAGTGCACTTCGCCTTGCAGAACGGAACTGAAATGTAAACACCGACCGGCCTGGTCATCTGAAAGAATGTCCTCAACCCGATTGTTTCACGGGAATGTTTCCAGGCTGTAACTTCAATTCAACCGGCAAGTCTAACGAGGCAGAGGAAGAGCTCGATGCATCCGCTTAAAGCTTTATCTATCACTACCGTATTCGTAACCGCTGCCGCCATCGCACCCGCCGTGGCGCAGAAACCCGAAACAAGCCGCACACCCGTCCTCGTGGAGCTCTTCACCTCCGAGGGCTGCTCAAGCTGCCCGCCGGCTGATGCGCTCCTGGCAAAGCTCGACCGCGACCAGCCCGTGGCTAACGCCGAAGTCATCATCCTCGGCGAGCACGTCGACTACTGGGACAATCTCGGCTGGCACGACCGCTTCTCTTCGCGCCAGTACACCGATCGGCAGACCTTTTACTGCTCCCGTTTCAACGTAAGCGGCCCCTACACTCCGCAGATGATCGTCGACGGAACGGACCAATTCGTCGGCAACGACGAGCCCCACGCGCTTCTGGCCATCAAACGCGCCGCCTCGGGCGCCAAGCTCCCGCTCAAGCTCTCCCAGCCCGCGGTTGACGGACGCAAGGTTTCGGCTTCGGTCTCCATTCCCTCTCCTACCAACGCGAAACCGCAGACCGCCCTCTATGCCGCCCTGGTCGACCCGGTCGACACCACCGACGTCCGCAGCGGCGAGAACGGCGGCCATCACCTTCAACACGCCGGGGTCGTCCGCACACTCGAGCGCGTCGGCACCGTCAAAGACCTCAACGCCGGCCCTGTCTCCTTCCACCTCACTGCACCGGCAGACGCGAAACCCTCCGCCATGCGCGTCGTCGTCTTTGCCCAGATGAACGGCCAGGGCGCGGTCCTGGGCGCAGACTCAATCAACGTAACTCACTGAGTGCGAAGCTTGCGATCCCGGGCAGGCCAGAAACGGAATCCCACACCTGCCCGAAGCCATCTAAAATAGAACGTGCCCATGGCAGACGACCGCAAACCGAAAGACCCGAAGCAGGAGCCCGCAAAAAAAAACCAGGATGATGACGTCGTCGGTAAAGTCTACGACCGTCACCTCATGGGTCGTTTGCTGACTTATCTCCGCCCTTACAAGGTGCAGACAACGCTCTCCGCGCTCTCCATCATCTTCAAGGCCGGCAGTGACGTGATGGGTCCATACCTCGTCAAGGTCGCCGTCGACACCTATATGTCGGACACGCCGCCTTCACATCTCCCGTGGCTCGCGCGGCATCTCAGCCCGCGCCCCATGAATGGGATCACGCAGATCGCGATGCTCTATCTCGGCGCTCTGCTTGTCACCTACCTGCTTGAGTTCCTCCAGACCTACACCATGCAGTGGACCGGCCAGAAGATCATGTTCGACCTGCGCAGCCAGATCTTCCGCCATCTGCAGCGCATGTCGCCCGCCTTCTTCGACCACAATCCCGTGGGCCGCCTCGTCACACGCGTCACCTCAGACGTCGACGCCCTCAACGAGATGTTCACCTCGGGCGTGCTGGCAATCTTCGAGGATGTCTTCGTCCTCACCTTCATCGTCATCATCATGTTGAAGATGAGCTGGCCGCTCGCACTGCTTGCCATCTCGGTCATACCAGCGATCCTCTACGTCACACGCATCTTCCGCCGTCACGTCCGCGACAGCTATCGCCGCCAGCGCCACGCCACTGCGCGCATCAACACCTTTACGCAGGAGTACGTCTCCGGAATGTCCATCGTGCAGCTCTTCAACCGCGAGCGCCGCGCCTTCGACGACTACTCCTCCGTCAACGCCGAGAACAAGAAGGCATGGTCGGACGCCATCTTCGCCTACGCGCTCTACTATCCCATCGTCGAGTTCCTCAGCTCCATCGCCATCGCGCTCGTCATCTGGTTTGGCGGCGATGCCGTCCTGCGCAACACCGCATACGGCAACGGACTGCGCCACTCCATCTTCGGCGGCGTCACGCTCGGCATCCTCATCGCATTCATCCAATATGCACAGCGGTTCTTCCGACCCATCCAGGACCTCAGCGACAAGTACAACATCCTGCAAGCTGCCATGGCCGCCAGCGAGCGCGTCTTCAAGCTCCTCGACACCGAGCCAACCATCGTCTCCCCCGCACACCCCGTCGCAAGCGACAACTCAGGCCGCGTAGAGTTCCGCAATGTCTGGTTCACCTATCAAAAGCTGGATGAAGCGCAGACAAAACGCATCGCCACGGCAAGCGACGAAGACCTGAACTCCTTTGCCGACATCGAATGGATTCTGCGCGGCGTCAGCTTCGTTATCGAGCCCGACGAAACCGCGGCCATTGTCGGTCATACAGGTGCTGGCAAGACCACCATCACCAGCCTGATGATGCGCTTCTACGACATTCAGCGCGGCAGCATCCTTATTGACGACGTCGATGTGCGCGAACAGGACCTCAAGAAGCTCCGCCAGCGCTTCGGCGTCGTCCTGCAGGACCCCTTCCTCTTCACCGGCACCATCGCGGACAACGTTCGTCTCGGGTCAACATGGATCACCAACGAGCGCCTTGAGTGCGCCTGCGACGAGGTCAACGTCGGCGACTTCATCCGCACGCTCCCCAAACAGTTTGACGAGCCAGTCCGCGAGCGCGGCGCAACGCTCTCCACCGGGCAGAAGCAGCTCATCAGCTTCGCACGCGCCCTTGCGCACGATCCCGGCATCCTCATCCTCGACGAAGCCACCAGCTCCGTCGATACCGACACCGAACTCCGCGTCCGCCTCGCCCTCTCGCGCATGATAACTGGCCGCACGTCGATCCTCATCGCGCACCGGCTCTCCACCATCCAGCGCGCCGACACCATCCTCGTCATGCACAAGGGCCAGCTTCGCGAGCGCGGCACCCACCAGCAGCTTCTCACTCATCGCGGTCTCTATTGGAAGCTCTATCAACTGCAGTACAAAGACCAGGAGCTGGGTTCGGCTGAGCCGCAACCGCTTGCCCCTGTCTCCGAGACAAGCCCCGCCTGAATCAAAATTTAGCTTCAGGGCGAACCCCATTGGCAAAATTCGGAATCTGACCTGAGGAAGACTTCGGTACATCAACTACCGGAATTTTTCTTCAGGAGACGAACATGGGTGAGAGATTTTCTGGCTGGGCCAACCTTCTCGATGGCAAAGTTGCCGTTGTTACAGGAGCGGCACGTGGAATCGGACGCGCCGTAGCGGTAGCTCTGGCAAAAAGCGGAGCACGCGTCGCAGGCATCGACATCTGCGCGACCGTCGATCCTCGCTCCGGGGTCACTCCGGCAACACGCGAGGACCTTGAAGAGACCGGCAGACAGGTGAACGCCGCGAACGGCCACTGGCAGAGCTTTGTGTGCGACCAGCGCGATCTGCCTGCTCTGCGCGGTGTCGTAAAGACCATCGAAGAGCAGTACGGAGGCATCGACATCCTGTTCGCCAACGCGGGAATCCAGGCATTCAAGCCGCTCCTCGAGATGGAAGATCCCGACTGGCACATTCAGATCGATACAAACCTGACGGGCACCGCCAACGCCATCCGCGCCTTTGCTCCCGCAATCGTAAGAAGAGGCGGCGGCCGGGTTATTGTTACCACGTCCACCCAGGGCAGGCACGGAACCCTGAACGGCGCCGCATACTCTGCCTCGAAATGGGGAATTATCGGGCTGATGAAGTCGGCGGCGCTTGAGCTTGGCAGATATGGAATCACAGTCAACGCGCTTGTGCCGGGATTGATCGACACTGCATTAACGCGGCATGAGGAGCGCTATGCGCAAGCCATCGAGGCCGGCGGCAAAACCCCGACGGGCGATAAGACCATGGACGAGGAAGCAGCAAAGCAGGGTCTTCAGGCAAAGTCGCCGCTGGGTGTGCCGTGGATCGAACCGGAAGATGTCGCTCCAACGGTAGTGTTTCTTGCGTCGGACGCGGCGCGCATGGTCTCCGGCGCAACCTACGACGCTACAGGCGGAGACAGCGCAAACTATACGGCCTGACTGCTCTGTGGTTTCGGAGATACCACTCCGCTAGCAGCCTCAACCACGCGTTTTACCCAATCCGCAACCGGCTGCCAGTACTCCTCGGTCGGCGCAAACACCGGCTCGTTGTGCAAGACGCCGCGAATGACAAGCAACTCTCCGTGCTCGCCGCAGGCCTCCGCAACACGCTCCGCCATCGACAATGGAAACAGCCCATCCGCATCGCTGTGCCTCACTAAGACCGGCATCGTGAGTCCGGCCACGCGGCGAACGGTGTCCCACACATCGGGCACCCCAAACGTCATCCACCGCGGAAACCCCATCGCCATGCCCGCCTCGCGCAGCGACGAAAACCCTTCGCACAACACCAGTCCATCTACATCCATCCGCGAAGCCACCGCACAGCCCACGCCAGTGCCCAGCGAAAATCCCAGCAGAACAATCGAAGAATGGCCGTGTCCGGCAAGCTCTCTATACGCAGCCAGAGCATCTTCTTCGCAGTTCACCGCGCTCACCCTGCCCGTGCTCTCGCCATAGCCGGAATAGTTGAACACCAGCGACGAGACGCCCATGCTCTTCAGCAACGCCTGCACGCCGCTCCAGTACTCCACCCGCTCGCCGATGCCGTGGCAGATCAGGACAGCGGGAGTATCCGCCCCCGCCGTCACATAGACTGCGGATAATCGCCTCCGGCCGCTCGCAATCACAAACTGCTCCTTCGCGAAGGGAAAGGCGTCGAACATCCGCCGCATCCTTCCGTTCAACCGGTCATCGCGCAGAATCAACCTGCTGATTGCCGTCAATAAAATCGAAAGCGCGGCCTGTCTCATCGGTTGGCCACCTTCAAACAATCCTCAACCACCTTGCGGACGCGCTTCTCCCGCGCCTCAGGGCTCTGGTAGTAGAACACGGCCATCAGGTTCATTCGCCGCTGCGCCACCGTCATCGCCTCCCATCCCTTGCGCGCGGCGGGCACTCTGCGAAACGCCACCTCCATCACCGGAGGAAGCTCCTTCTCGCCGTCCATCGTGCCTATCATGCGCTCGGCCCACAGTTCGGCACGCCGCTGTCTCGCCTCCGCACCCTTCACCGCGTCAATGTTTTTGCCAATCTCCCGGCGCATATTCTCGGTCAGCTTCGGATACCACTTCGCCAGCGCCTTCTCCTTCTTCAGGATCGCCTCCAGCTCCTTCGGAACCAACGCCTCTCGCTCCTCAAGGTCCGGCTCCACTGCCAGGTCGATCATTCCGCCCAGCCCTACCCCCGCGGCGCGCTGCATCTTTTTGTTCACCAGCACAAAATGTCCGCGATGCCCGCTGTCGGCAAACAACGAAGTTCGAAAGACCTCACCAGCGATCTCCACCTTCACTCGCAGCCGCACCATCTTCTCCCATGTGGCCGCCACATCAAACGGGATCCGCACCACCGTCCAGCCCAATCCGCCGCCCAGCCGCTCCAGCACTGCGCGAAAACGCTTTACCCCTCTCGCCGCCATGCAGCCAATTTACACTGTGGTCATCGTCAGCCCATCCAACCCGAAGATCTTTCTCTCTGCCGGCGAGGCCAGCGGCGACCACTACGGCGCGCAGCTCATCGCCGAACTCCGCACCCGCCATCCCGGCGCAACCTTCTTCGGCCTCGGTGGCCGCGAGATGGAAGCCGCAGGTCAGGACCGCATCATCCGCGCCGAAGATGTCGCCCACATGGGCATCACCGAGGTCCTCCGCCACGCCCCGCGAGTCTACGGTTCCTACCGCCGCCTCGTTGCCTCCATCAAACAGCGCCGCCCCGACATCGCCATCCTCATCGACTTCCCCGACGTCAACTTTCGGCTCGCCCGCGAGCTCAAAGCCCTCAACATTCCCGTCATCTACTTCGTCAGCCCGCAGCTCTGGGCATGGAAGCGCAGCCGCCTGCGCTGGGTCCAGCAACGCGTCGACCGCATGATGATTATCTTCCCCTTCGAAGAACGCTTCTACAAAGCCCGCGGCGTCGATGCAAAGTTCGTTGGCCACCCCCTCGCCGAACTTGCACTCCCCACTATCTCCCGCAAAGACTACGCCGCTCAGCACAGTCTCGACCCTACGAAAAACTGGATCGGTCTTTTACCCGGCAGCCGCTCAAAAGAGATCGAATCCAATCTTCCAACGATGCTTAAAGCAGCAGACGATTTAAGCATTCAGGGCAGCTATGAATTTCTAATCCCTGTCGCCTCAACCGTTCCTCGAAATGCACTCGAATCGCAGCTGAAATTCTGGACAGAGCCAGTAGACCGCAACTCTGCCCCGCGCAGAGATAACCTTCATCTCGTCCCCGACGCCCGCGAAGCCCTCCATCACGCCTGCGCCTCCATCGTCGCCAGTGGAACCGCCACCGTTCAGGCCGCCGTCATCGGCAATCCCTTCATCGTCGTCTACAAGGTCTCCCCCCTGACCTTCCGCCTGGCCAAAAAACTCGTCCACTACCCCCCAGAAATCTGGCCCGCCGGCCCTGACCAAGACGGAAACCTCCCCATCGGCATGGTCAATCTCATAGCAGGCCGCCGCATCGTCCCCGAGCTTCTTCAGGACCGCTTCACCGCCGCCAACGTCGCCTCCGCCCTGCGCCCTCTGTTGGCCGACACCCCCGAGCGAGCCCAGATGATCGCCGACCTGGCCAAAGTTCGTCAATCCCTTCAGCCACCACCCGGAACTGGTTCTATCCAACAGGTTTCCGACGCCGTCGGCGCCCTCCTTGTCAAAACCCGGTCATCAAGTGGCCTAAAATCCCCCGTCCGCGTCTAATCGAGAGATAGCTGTACCATGATGTCTTGAGGAACTTTAGCTGCATGTCCGCTTCCCGAATCCTTCGATCGGCGATCTTCCTATCTTTTCCCCTGCTCTCGGTTACGGCGTGGTCCGCACCCGTCAAACCGCAGCTTCAGATCAACGGCTACGTGATCTCCGCCGACCTTGACCCCTCGGTCAACCGCCTCACTGCCTCGGTCGACGTCAACTTTACCGCTCTCGAGGACCTCACCACCCCGACCTTCGAGCTGAACAACGGTCTGCAGATCACCAAGGCCACCGACGCCAAGGGCCAGCCGCTCGAATCCGAACGCCTGACCAATAACAATACCGTCCGCTTCACCCTCGTCAATGCCCTTCCCAAAGGCGCCACCACCACCTACCACATCGAGTACGCCGGCACCCTCAAAGGCTCCGACACCAGCCCCGTCGAAGGCATCAAGCTGGCCTCCATCGAAGACCCCATCAGCATCCTTCTCTACCCCGGCCGCTGGTTCCCCATGACCGGCCTCTTCACCAACCGCTTCACCGCCGAGATGCACATCCGCGTTCCCGGCGACGAGCGCGTCGTCGGCTCCGGCTCCGGAGTCGCAGCCGCCAAAAGCCTCCCCGGCAACCGCACCGAGTACACCTTCAAATGGGCCAAGCCCGGCTTTCCCGGAACCATCATCGCCGGTAAGTTCCTCGACCCCATCAACGTCGCCAACATGCGCGTCTATGTCACCGAACCGCGCAAAGAGGCCGCCCACGACTTCGCCAGTCAGGCCGAGCGTGAGTACCTCTATATGTCCGGCACCTTCGGCCAGACCGACTCCAACCGTATGAACCTCGTCGAGCTGCCAGACGACGCCGTCTCCGCCGCGTGGGCTCCCGAGATCGCCGCCATCGCCGGAAATCGCATCACCGCACGCAACGAGCAGCGTCTGCTCTCCAACACGCTTGCCCATCAGTGGTGGGGCAACCAGGTCTCGCCCGCCACCATGAACGACGCCTGGATTACCAACGGCATGTCGCGCTACTCCGAGCTGATGTACCTCGAGGACTCCGCCGGCAAGACCGCCTTCCAGCAAGCCGTCGTCGACATCTCCGCCGGCGCCCTCGCCTACGACACCGAGCCCCTTACGACAATTGGCCGCCTCGACCCATTTTCCCCGCAGTTTCAGTCCATGACGCTCGAAAAGGGAGCGATGGTCTTCCACATGCTCCGCTGGGAGATGGGCGACGAGGTCTTCGTGAAGTTCCTCCGAGCCTTGCTCACGCAGTATGCCGACAAGCCCATCCGCACCTCCAACGTCGAGGCCCTTGCCGACTCAACTTCCAACCTCCAGCTCCAGGCCTTCTTCGCGCAATGGCTCGATGGCACCGGCGCCCCTGCCTTCACCAACAAGTACTCCGTCTTCCGTCTCGGCGATAACAAGGGCTTCCGCACCGTCGGCGGCATCGACCAGGACCTCGACCTCTTCCGCATGCCCGTCGAGCTGCGCATCGAAACCGACGGAAAGACCGAAATCCGCCGCGTCGATGTCTCCGGCACAGATTCGCACTACTCCGTCGAGACCTTCGGCCGCCCGCGCCGCATCAGCATCGATCCGGAAAACTGGGTGCTCAAGAGCACGCCCGATCTCGCCGTCAAGGTCGCTGTCCTGCGTGGTCAGCAGCAGGTTGCCCAGGGAGACCTGACCGCCGCGCTGGTCGAATACCAGAAGGCCCTCGACGCCAACAAGAACAGCTCGCTCGCGGCCTATCGCATCGGCGAAATCTTCTTCATGCAGCGCAACTTCCAGTCTGCCGCGAACAGCTTCCGCGATGCCCTCCGCGGCGACGACGACCCCAAATGGGTCGAGGTCTGGAGCCACATCGAGCTCGCCCGCATCTTCGACTGCACCGGCCAGCGCGACCGCGCCGTGAACGAATACCGCCTAGCCGTCCAGACCAATGACAACACCCAGGGAGCCATCAACGAAGCCCGCGCCTCGATGCAAACCCCGTACAGTTGCAAGCGCTCCGACAACTAGCTCTTGCCATTCTGCAGCGTAGCGAAGGAAGAATCTGCTTTTCGCGTCCACGCACCTGACTACTCGTACCGAAGCGCCTCAATCGGATCCAGACTAGCGGCCTTCATCGCCGGAATCATCCCGCTCACCGTCCCCACGATCACCAGAATCACAGTCGCCACCAGCACGCTGTTCGGCGAGATGATCAGGTGAATATCGCCCGCATCCGCATGCGAGGCCAGCGCGCTGTAGAACGTAATCTTGCCGACGCTCTTCGCCACCAGATACGCCAGCGCAATCCCGCCCACGCCGCCGACTCCCGAGATTACCAGCGCCTCTGCCAGAAACTGCATCAGAATATGCCGTTTCCTCGCGCCCAGAGCCTTCTCCACGCCAATCTCGCGTGTCCTCTGCTGCACGCTCACCAGCATGATGTTCATCAGCCCGATGCCCGCAATCCCCAGCGTCAGCGCGCCGATAAACATCAGCAGCACCTGCAATCCCAGAGAGATGATCCGGAACTGCGTCAGTTGCTCCATGATGTTCGCCACAAAGACCGCACGCCGGTCCGAAGCGCGATAGTTGTGAGCTGCAGCCAGCGTCTTGCGCAGCGCCTGCTCCACCATCTTCGGATCGCCCTTGTAGTCGAACCAGATGCCGTCGAGGTACTTCGTGTCCTTGATGTCGCCCATCGTCGTAAACGGCACATTGATCCCGCGATTGATGTCGTTGTCGTCGCCCTCCTGCATCTTCGGCGTCAGCACCCCGACAACCTCGAAGCTCACGCCGTTCAGCCGAATCTTCTCGCCAATCGCGTATAGCCCGGAGAACAGCTTCGTCTTCGCCTCCGGCCCGATCACCACCACATGCGCCCGCTGCTGCACATCTGCCTGCGTCAGCAGCCGCCCCTCGGCCAGCTCCATCCTCTGTATCGATTGCAGCTCCGGCGTAATCCCCGTCACATCCCACGAATAGCTGTGCAGCTCGTTCTGCACCGGCACCGTCTTGTCGACCGTCGGCGCCACCCGCAGCACACCCGGCACCGTCTCCTGGATGCGCTCGACATCGTCCTGCGTCAATCGCACCAGCACTCCTGCCTTGTCGCCGCCAGCCTGTTCGCTGGTGCGCCCCGGGAAGACGCCCATCATATTCGTGCCGAACTGCGCGAAGATGTTCTCGAACGCCTGCCCGAACCCAGCCCCATAGGCCAGCAACAACACCACCGTCGCAATCCCCCACGCCATCCCGATTACCGTGATCAATGTGCGCCTGCGATTGTGCTGCATCGCCTCCAACGCCTGTCCAAAGATATCGCTCAGCATCTCCGTTAATCCTTCCTGAGCGCTTCGACGGGCTCCATCTGGGCAGCCTGCCGCGCCGGATACAAACCCGCCACAATCCCGCATAACATCAGCGAGCCCATCGCCATCGCCGCCGACCACGGCACCAGCCGCGGCGGATCGAACCCCATATCGTTATCCCCCACCACCGCCCCCAACGCTCCCATCAGCATCGCCGCTCCCAAAATCCCGATCAGTCCGCTCAGTCCCGTCAGGGTCAACCCCTCCAGAAAGAACTGAAACAGGATGCTCCGGTTGGTCGCGCCCAGAGCCTTCCGCAGCCCGATCTCCTTCGTCCTCTCCGACACCGTCACCAGCATGATGTTGATGATCCCGACCGCACCCAGCGCCAGCGTCACAATCCCTACGCCGCCCAGGAAGATGTCCATCGCGGTAAAGATCAACCCCACGGTCCGTTGCGACTTGATCGTGTCCCACTCTTCGAATGCCTCTTTCGCATTCGGATCGAACCCATGCCGCGCCGCAATAATCTTGTGAACCTCGGCCTTCGCTGTCTCGTTCAGGTCCGCCGTGCGCGGCTGATATTGAATCGACGTAATTGAGTCCGCCGGAATGTTGTCCCCTGTAATCGGAAAGAACTCCAGCATGGTCTGCAGCGGAATGTAGACTCTCTGGTTGTCTCCGTCGTTGTTGCCGCGGCCAATCTTATCCGCCACCCCAATCACCTGGAACCGGTATCCATTCAAGGTAATAAACGCGCCCAGCGAAGGGTGCCCGAGAAACAAAAGCTTCTCCATCTTCTGGCCCAGCACCACCACCTGCCTGCGATGCGCCACGTCCTCCTGGTTCAGAAAACGCCCCTGCGCGATGGGCAGATGCCGTATCTCCGGATAGTTCAGCTCAACGCCCATCACCTGGCCACCTGCGCTGGAAAACTCGCTCACCTGTTTCAAATCGCTGCGCTGAATGATCGCCGTAGCGCTCCGCACGTCCTGGGCGCCAGCCCGAACCGCATCCGCATCGCTCACCGTCAGCTTGTACGGATGCATCCCCACATGCTGCTCCGGCAGCACCGGAATATTCCCGCCCCAGATCATGATGACGTCCGTTCCCAGCTCCGCCAGCCCCCTCCGCTGGCCCGACCGGAACCCCTCGCCTAACCCGATCAGCAGCAGCAGCGAGGCCACGCCCCAGGCAATCCCGAACATCGTCAGGAACGACCGCAGCTTGTTCGCTCCAATCGAGCGAAACACCTGGGCAAAAACGTTGAACAGAGCGCGCATGTCAGTCCTTGGACGTAGTCCTTCCTCTTTCGTTACGCAGAACCGCTTCCGCTAGTTCCATCTCTGTCAATGATTTCGGCGTCTTCTCGCACCGCTGCATCGCCCCCGGTTCAACCGCAACAATCAGTGCTTGCCTGTGCTTTCAGAAACGACGTACAATCCCTCCCCATTAGCTCGAGTCACTCGCGCCGGGGCTGCTGTGCGCATTTGCTTTCGGCCTGGAAGAGGAATCCCCATGAGGCAGTCTTTCACCGTAGGTATCGGAGGCGCAGCCGGTCAGGGAGTCGCAACGCCCGGCGATATCTTTGCAAAGATCTTCAGCCGCCGTGGCCTGCACGTAAACGCGTACAACGCGTATCAGTCTATCATCCGCGGTGGCCACACCTTCCTGATGATCCGCACCGGTCCCGATCCAGTAACTAACATGGGCGACCGCCTCGATCTGCTGATTCCGCTCAACCAGGACACGATGGACCGCCACCTCCGCCTCCTCACCGCCGGTGGCGCATGTCTCTACAACGCAGACCAGATTAAGCCCGGTACAGCCGCGTCCGGCGTCCAGCTCTGTCCCATCCCCGTCTCCAAACTCGCCGACATCTCCAAAAACAAAGTCGCCCAGAACACCCTCGCCCTGGGCGCTGCTCTCAGCATGATGGGCATCGGCTTCCCCGCCCTCGAAACCGCGCTCGCGGAACAGTTCGGCAAAAAAGATCAGTCCGTCACCGACGAAAACATCAGCGTCGCCCGCGCCGGCTACGACTACGCCAGCCAGAACTTCAAACCCTTCGCCTGGCCGCTCCCCATGACCGACACCAGATACGCGGTCCTCAGCGGCAACTCCGCCCTCGCCATGGGAGGAGCCGCCGCAGGCGTCAAGTTCTACTGCGCCTATCCCATGAGCCCGTCCACCGGCGTCCTCCACTGGATGGCCTCGCACGCCCGCAAAGCCGGAATCGTCGTGCGCCAGGTGGAAGATGAGATCGGCGTCATCAATATGGCCATCGGCGCCGCACAAGCCGGCGTCCGCTCCATGTGCGCCACCTCCGGCGGAGGCTTCGCGCTCATGAGCGAAGGTCTCGGCCTCTCCGCGCAAGCCGAAATTCCTGTGGTCGTCATTAACTGCCAGCGCGCGGGGCCGTCCACCGGCCTCCCCACTAAAACCGAGCAGGGTGACCTCTGGCAGATGCTAGGCGCAGCCTTCGGCGACTACCCCCGAGTCATCGCCGCCCCGCTCGACATCGGCAACTGCTTCAAACTCATGCCCGAGATCTTCAACCTCGTCGATCGCTTCCAGTGCCCCGGCATCGTCCTCTGCGACCTGCTCCTCTCCGAAGGCAGGCTCAGCGTCGAGCCGCAGAACCTCAACTTCCAGCCCTTCGTCGACCGCGGCAGCCTCATCGCCTCCAACGGCGAGCCGCACGAAGAGTACAAACGCTACCTCATCACCGAAAGCGGCGTCTCGCCCCGAGCCATCCCCGGCATCCCTGGCTTCACCCATGTCGTCTCCAGCGACGAGCACGATGAAAACGGCGTCCTCATCAGCGACGAGTACACCAACGCAACAAAACGCCGCGCCATGATGGAAAAGCGTATGCGCAAGGTCGCCGGAATCGAAAAAGCCGTGCCTCCTCCGCAACTCGTCGGCCCTGCCAACGCCGATGTCACCCTCATTGGCTGGGGCTCCACTTGGGGAGTCATCGAAGAGGCCATCGAGCTTCTCCGCGAGGAGGGAATCTCCGCCAACCAGCTCCAGATTCGCTGGCTCGTCCCGCTTCACGGCGACACCATCGTCGAAATCCTCGAGAACTCGCGCCACACCATCATCGTCGAGAACAACTTCAGCGGCCAGTTCGCCCGCTACCTACGCAGCGAAACCAGCTTCGTCCCCAACGGCCACATTCGCAAATACGACGGCGAACCCTTCATGCCACACCACATCGTGGAAGCAGTGAAAGAACAACTCGCCGGCAACACAACCCTCTCCGTCCCCACGCACGAAATCATGGTCTGAGAACTTGATCTGAACAAAGAGGAACCCAAGGAGCTTACCGAATGGCGACCGACGTAATCACACCCAAACAGATGGTGATGGCGGATCTCAAGGGCAAAGTCGACCCCGACTGGTGCCCCGGATGTGGAGACTACGGTGTCCTGGCCGCCGTCCAGAAGGCGCTGGTCGAGCTCCAGATTCCTAAACACGAAGTCATGACCATCAGCGGCATCGGCTGCTCCTCCAACTTCCCTGGCTACATCGAAACCTATGGCATGCACACGCTCCACGGCCGGTCGCTCCCCGTGGCCAGCGGCATGAAGCTCGCCAACCACGCCATGACCGTCCTCGTCACCGGCGGCGACGGTGACGGCTTCGGCATCGGCTGCGGCCACTTCGTCCACACCATGCGCCGCAACCTCGACCTCACCTATCTCGTGATGGACAACCAGATCTACGGCCTCACCACCGGCCAGACCTCGCCCACCAGCCGCACCGGCATGAAGACCAAAAGTATGCCCTTCGGCAACGTGGACGCACCCGTCAATCCCATCGCGCTCGCCCTCGCCTCTGGAGCCACCTTCGTAGCCCGCGGCTTCAGCGCCGACCAGAAGCACCTCACCGAGCTCGTCAAACGAGGCATCGAGCACAAAGGCTTCTCCTTCATCGACGTCTTCAGCCCCTGCGTCACCTACAACCACGACAACACCTTCCAGTGGTTCCGCCCGCGCGTCAAAAAACTCGAAGACAACCCCGCCTACGACACCTCCGACTGGCAGACCGCGATGGAAAAATCTCTCCTCTGGGGCGACGAAATCCCCATCGGCGTCTTCTTCGAGCGCAACGACATCCCCACAGCGCACGACGCAGACCCCGTCCTGAAATCAGGCCCCCTCGTCCACCAGAACTCCCGCATCCCCGCCGATATCGCCAAATCCTTCATCGACGAGCTGATGTAACGAGACCCTAAACTGCAGCATTCTTCATCAAAGCCGGAACATCCGGATCAGCCTCGCACCGCACCGCCAGCCCCAGCGCACGCAAAAACGCACTCACCGCGGTAAGCATCTCCACCGACACCGCCGCCGGATGCAGCACCCGCGCCTCACCGCCGTCAACCAGCTCCCCACGCACAGCAACACACCGTTCCGGCCGATAAACACAAGAAGCCAGATCCGTAATACTCAGCGCATAGCTAGGCGTGCAAAGAATCGTCTTCGGCGGAGCCATCCTGTCGATCATGCTGAAGATCTCCAGCTTCGACTCCAGCTCATCCGGCACAAAGTCCACCGCAACATCGGCCTCGCGCACGGCATCCTCAACCGTCAAAGCCAGGCGCAGCCTCCCCGATATACGCAGATCGGCGTACTCCGCCTCAGCCGCGCGCAGCTTCGCAGGCATCACGTCCTCCAGCACAACGTCGAAGCCCGCCCCGGCACACGCCAAAGCGAATCCTCGTCCCGCCGCACCGGCTCCGATCACCGCAACCGTACGAATCTCAAAGGGAGACGGCCCGCGCTCGAGCCCGTCCGTCACTTCTTTCCCGAAACCGCCGCAATCACCGACTCATAGCTCGGATCTGCGCTTTTGATGTGGGTCGCCACGCGCTGGCGTTCCTCCTCAGTCAACGACGGCAGTACAGCAAGAATCCGGCGCAGCGTTACCGAAATATCGTCGACGTAGTTCATGGTGCGAATGGCTTCGCCAGAGAGAGGCATGTCTTCTTGCTCCTGAAATCAAAGGTTCCTGAAGAGTTATTTCTTCCTCTCCAGTCTAAATGCTCACGCCATGCTCTGCCCGCTTCGATGCCTCCTCCGTCGGTTTGCCCGCTTCGGCACCCTCCAGCGGCTTCTCCCAACCATCCCGGTCCGTCATCGCCATCAGCGCCTCCAGCTGCACCGCAAAGTCCGGATGCACCGCATCGTGCCCATAACGCCACGTCCAGTTCCCCGCCCCGGCCGAAGGAGTATTCATCCGCGCCTCGCTCCCCAGGTGCAGCACATCCTGCATCGGGAAGATGCACAGGTTCGCCACCGACCCCGCCGCAGCCCGTATCATCGCCCACACAACATCGTCCGCATGCTCGATCGGCTGCAGATACGTCTGCGCATGCATCTTCTCCGCCTCCGTCGCATCTTCCTTCCACCACCCGAGTGTCGTGTTGTTATCATGCGTGCCCGTGTACGCCACCGTGTTCGGCACATAACGATGCGGAAGATACAGATGCGATCCACGATCTGTAAATCCAAACTGCAGGATCCGCATCCCCGGCATCCCGAAGTGCTCCCGCAGCTCATCCACCTCCGGAGTAATCAGCCCCAGGTCCTCTGCCACAAACGGCAGGTTGCCAAATACTTCTTTCAGCCGCTTGAACAGCTCCTGCCCCGGAGCCTTCACCCACTGCCCGTTGATCGCCGTCGGCTCGTCCGCCGGAATCGACCAGTAAGCCTCGAACCCTCTGAAGTGATCCAGCCGAATCGTGTCATACAGCGTCAAAGCCCGACGAATCCGCGCCACCCACCAGTCAAACCCGCGCTCCTTCAGCAACCCCCACTTATAAAGCGGGTTCCCCCATCGCTGCCCCGTCGCCGAAAAATAATCCGGCGGCACGCCCGACACCCGCACCGGCTTCAACTTCTCGTCCAGCTCGAACAGCTCCGGATGCGTCCACACATCCGCGCTGTCCATATTCACAAAGATCGCCACATCCCCCAGGACCCGAACCTTCCGCTCCGCACAGTACCCGCGCAGCGAGCACCACTGCTCATTGAAGAAGAACTGAATCACCTCTTCCACTGCGAGCGCGCGGCCATAGTCATTCATCGCCTTCGTCATCGCATCCTGATCGCGACGCGCATACTTCTCCGACCACTCGTTCCAGCTCGCATACCCATGCTGCCGCCGCAGCACGTTGAACATTGCGTAGTCCTGCAGCCACGAGATATTGTCCTTGCAGAACTTCTGAAATCTCGCCCGCTTATCCTCCGGCGCACGATCCAGAAAATTCCCCGCCGCCTCCTCAATGAGCGGCAGCTTCAGCTTGTTCGCCGCCACAAAGTCCACCGGCCCATCATGCCCCGGCAGCCCCGCAATCCGCTCTCCCGCAATCCACCCATCGCGCACCAGAAACTCCAGACTGATCAGCAGCGGATTCCCCGCAAACGCGCTCAGCGCCGAGTAAGGCGAGCTCCCATACCCCGTAGGACTCAACGGCAAAACCTGCCAGACCCTCTGCTTCGCCGCCGCCAGAAAATCCACAAACGCAAACGCCGCCGGCCCAAAGTCCCCCACACCGCCATATGAAGGCAGCGATGTCACATGCAGCAAAACCCCTGACATCCGCTCCTGATTGTTCGCTTCCCCACTCATCTTGCCCCCTTATGCCGCTTCTCCTATGATGCCGTAATTATGAGCACCCTCCATTAAGATAAAAATCGAAGTTCCACCCACCTCAACACCATCGGCCACAAGTCTACGTCCGTAGAAAATCTACGTCCTGGAGCCGGCAGTCCTCAGAGGCACCACAAGCAACGCGGCTCCAAGGCCCACCACGCCTCCAATCAGCGTCTCCCATGCCCGAGACGAGAGCACCATCAGCGAACTCTCCCCCGTTGCCGCCATCGTGACGATCAGGCTGAAGGCATACGCAGCGCAGGCAATGTCGTATCGCTCAGGAAGCGCCATCGAGTAAATCACCATTGCAACCGCAGCCGCCACCCAGACGACAACAGGCGCATGCAGCGCAATCGGCAGACACGCAAGACCAAGCGGAACACCAACAGCCGTCCCCACGATCCGGCGTCGCACCCGCTCCATCGTCGCGGTTCTGGAGCTTGAAATGACATAGGTGCACGCCGTAATCGCCCAGGCAGATTCTTCCAGCCCAATCGCATCATTCAACGCGACGATAACGATTGCTGCAACCGCCGCCTGAAACCCCATAAAGAGTTCCGTCGTTTTATTGTCGCCACTCGATACCGTAGCCAATCCTATCGTCGGCGCAGCCACAGAACGTTCCGCCAGATCGCTGAAAAGCCGCGGAACAATAGACGCGAACGCCGCAATCAGCCCGGCAACCGCCACCATCCACAAATCGGAGGTTGCCAACCGGGCATTGTAGGCAAGAAGTTGTCCAATATAAATCTGCGACCCGACTCCCGCACCGAGAATGCCGAATCGTTTCATATAGCCGACCAGAAACGCACCCAGCGCAAGTGTAAGCTCTGGTCTCGGCCGGTCGATGCCCATAAGCAGCGGCGCGAAAACAATCATCGTTACGGCGCCCAATGCCGCTGCGGCGCACAAAATCCCAAGATCGCGGCTCGACTCCGCTCGGGTTGCCTTCCCCTCGGAGACGCTGGCCCAAAGCGCGAACCCGCCAGCCAGAAAACTAAGCAACGCCCCATGCGATAGCCGATGGGAGACGAAAGGAATCGCACCCAGCGCCACGGCAAGGCCATAAGCTACGACTAGACGCAGCCCCTTGATGCGTCGATGCCTTCCCGGATCGACCCCCTCCACCCAACCCGTGACTCTGATGAGAATCGAGGACAACCCCGCACGAGCTTCACCCGTCATGGCCTCGCGGTCCGCAATGTTCCTCTCTATGAATTCCATCGAATGCTCTTAGCTTGCCTGAATGACCAACAGCCTACCATCTGAGGTCTTCGCAGGGCAGGCACATCATTTCGCCGACTGCCTGACTAGCTGCCAGGCTCCGTCGCATTGACGACCATCCGCACGAACTTCGCCATCTCTCCTTTATGCACCTGCTTCTTCGGATGATCGCCCTCCACCCGCACCACAATAATCAAATCGTGCGAAGGAACGACAACAGCATATTGCCCGAGGTGGCCTTCGAGCCAGAAGCTCCCCGCTGGAAACACATGCTCCGGATGATTGCCCGGAGTAGCCGAATCGCCCGTCCACCAAAGGTAGCCATAGCCGCCAGACTCGGTATTCGACCACGGATGCGTCGAATCGGCAACCCACTGCGCGGGAACAACCTGCGCACCGGCCCAGTTGCCGCCATGAAGATACAGCAGAGCAAAGCGCGCAAGATCCCGTGCCGACATCAACATCGGATACGCGGGAAAACGAGACTCGTGCCCACGCACATAGCGCCCGTCCTTTGCCCGGAAATCCTCCATGCCGATCGGCCTCGCAATCTCCTGCTCCACGCTATCGAAGATGGAGCGCCCAACCGCCTTCTCATAGATCGAGCCAAGCGTGTTGAAGTCCCAGTTGTTGTAATACCAGAAGCTGCCGGGCGCATGACTGCCTCGTTCAGGCCGCTTCTCCGCCATGCCGCTGGTCTCGTACAACGCCGCATGATAAACGCCGCTACGAGCCTCCAGCATCATCCGCACCGTCGCCTGCTTCTCTTCCCGCGTCAACGAAGGCGGATTATCGTCGATCCCCAGCGAAGCCAGCGTGTCATCGAGATGGATCTGCCCACGCGCAACCGCATTCCCGATCAGCGCACTGAGAAAGCTCTTGCGGCAGGAGTGCAGCTCCGTGCGAGCAGCAACATCGCCGCGCTGGACCACGACAACGCCATGCTGAATCAGCATCACAGCCGTCGCCCCCATCTCCCTCGCGTATGACTCCGCTCCATGCACCCGCTGGAGGTTCCAACCTGCCGCAGCAGGATTAGTGCGGACCCACTCCACACCGGGAAAAACAGCAGCCGACACAGGCAATGCCGTCTGCGCCAAACCGGGGAAAGAAAAGCCACCAAGCAAAATGACACCAACAGCTAACAAATCTTTCATCGCGCCATCATAGCAACCACCAAAAAAATACCCCGGGACCGAAGCCCAGGGGTATTTCGCTGACGAGCGGATTCGCTAACCAACTGACTAGCTGCTTTTCTAATTCCCAACCGGCAGCCCAGGCTCAGCCGCCTTCTTCGAGTACCGAACCGCGCCGCCCTTCTCATACTTCTGCGTCAGTTCGCCGATGTAAACCCGGAAGATCTCATCGCGCTGCTGGTTCAACAGGCCCTCCCGCGTAGCGTTGAAGTTCTTCGCAATATCGTCCGCCGTCGGCTCCTGCTTATCAATCACGCTCAGCACAATACCCGAGCGGCCTGTATTGATCGGCCCCGAGATCGCGCCCTTCGCCAGCGTGAACGCAACCGCTCCCGGCCCGCTCATCGCGCCCAGATCAGGCACCTGGCCATCCTTCCCCACCAGGTCGCTCGTCTTCACCGGCAGATTCAGCTCCTTCGCCGCCTTCTGCAGATCGTTGAGCACCTTCGCCCGCGCCTCCAGCTTGTTCAGCTCCGCATTCATCAGCTGCGGAACCTGCTGCTCGCGATAGTCCTCCAGAACATGCGCCTTGTAGCTCGCAAAGTCCGGAGCGTGCGCCGGTTTCACATCCACCACCTGAAACACCGCATAACCTTCGCCCGTAGAAACCGAAGCCGGATCGGCGCCCTTCACCACCGCAAACGCCTGCGTCAGCATCGCTGACCCATCAGGCAGCCCGGCAATCACGCCGTCCTTCGCCACATAGTCCGTCGTCACCACGTGCAGCCCCTTGGCCGCAGCAGCCTTCTCCAGACCATTCTTCTTCGCATCCGCGGCCAGCGTCGAAGCGAACGTCTGCTCCGCCGCACCCGCGCGCTGCTGTTCGAGCAGCGGCACAATCTCCGCCCTCACCTCAGCTACAGGCTTCACATGCGCGGGCTGCTTCTCTTCCGTCTGAATAATGTGATACCCGAACTGCGACTTCACCACATCCGAAGTCTGTCCCGGATTCAGCGCCATCGCGGCCTTCGCATACGCCGGGTCCAGCCCGCTCGTCGGATACATCGGCAGCTCGCCACCCTGCGTCTTGCTCCCCGGGTCGTCCGAGTTCTTGCTCGCCAGGTCCGCAAAGTTCGCGCCACCCTTAATCTGCTTCAACAGATCCTCAGCCTTCGCCTTCGCCGCCGAATCCGTCTTCGCGTCCGCACCCGCAGGCACAGCAATCAGAATATGCCGCGTCTTCACCTGCTCCTTCACCGTGTACTGGTCCTTGTGCGCGTTGTAATACGCCAGCACGTCTGCATCCGAAACCTGTGGCTTCCCGCCCGGCAGGTTCGAAGCATCGAACGCCGCATACTGAATCTTCCGCGTCTCCGGAACCGCCGTAGCATATCGCGCAGCATTCTTCTTGAAGAACGCCTCCAGCTCCGCATCCGCAGGATTGATACTCTTCCGCACATCGTCGGCCGAGACCACCACATAGTCGAACTTCACCTTCGTGCCATCCTTCAGATAAGCAGCCTTCACCGCCGCATCCGAAACCGAGACGCCGCCCGTAATCATCGCCTGCAGACGGTTCAGCTCCATGTCGTTCTTCACCTGCGACTCGAAATCCGCCCGGCTCAACTGCCCGCCAAACGCATTCTGCACAAAGTTGATGTAAGCGTCATCGCCGATGTAGTTGCCATTCGGAAACAGGTACTGCGCAAACACGCCCGTCCGCAGCTCGTTGCGCAAATCCTCATCGCTCACCTGCAGGTTCAGCCGGTCCGCCTCATGCTTCAGGATCGCCCGCTGCACCAGGATCTGCGCCGCCCGCGGCACCAGGTACGGCATAAACTGCTCCGGCAGATGCTGCTGCTGCAACTGGCGCGCCGCCATCTGGTTCACTTCCGTCGTCCGGATCGGCGTGCTCTCCCCGAAGACCCGGCCAAAAGGACCGGGCTCCTTCACGGTCGCAAATACCGTCGCATCGTTCGTAGTGGCGTTGTCGAAGATGCCCGGCACCAGGGTAATCACCATCGTTACGGCGGCGAATCCAATAATGATCGCGAACAGCCACTTCATCAGGCGGGAGTCTTGCTGCAGAAGACGAATCATGCGTTGTTTAGAACCTTCACTTTGCGTTAGAGCCGTCTCCCTGGCGGAAGACCGGCACATGCCCGGGATTTTGCATAACCGCGCAGGCAGCGTCCCTTAATAGACGCACACCAAGCCGATTGGCAGGGCAAGGAACAAGTATAAATCACCCACCTCCCGAATTTCATCTCCCGCCCGAAATCCAGTAGTGGGCAGCTTCGAGTCCGGGACCACAACAAGCTTCAGAAAACGCCTGTTTCCAGGAAGGATGTTTGGTAGGTTGTACCTATGCAGGAGCTGAAACAATCAGGATCAGTCGTGCTATCGACGAGAATGTCCATTGAAGCTCAATCGATAGCATTGCTCGTCGCGAACGTCATTGGTGCAATTCTTTATGTGTTCGCGGCTTCGCGCGGTGGTTGGGCAATCCCAGCGGAACGTGCAGCGGGAATCTATAAGACGACGGAGAACCTTTATCTGGTTCCTCAATATTCTTCCAATTGTCGCAATATTCCTGGTGATTGATGTCGCTTGGACGGTCATCCTCGTTCGCCGACAATGGAACGGTGGCCGTTTCTGGCTGCTGGCAGCAGTCGTCTGGCTAGCGGCCGTGGTGATCGATTTCGCACACCACTAAGACGACTTGCCGAAAAATCATCTTTTCGGAAAAGTTCGAGTCTGACAGGTTGAAGTTGCTGATAAGCGCGTTCCCAGGACTAATGTCCAAGGTCAGTTCAAACGCAAATCCTTGCTCAATAAGCGCATTGGCCTGTTGACTGCCTGTGGGCTGTCCCATAATCTGTTGTTACAGCCTGGAGGCGATGGAGTTCGCCTGAACTGCAAGGGATTTTCCGCCCGCGCTGATGACTCCTACGATTTCATCGTAGGGGTTTGCTTTGCAATCAATCGTAAAAATCTGGAGAGCTGCAGAGCAGCCCGATCTTCTGCTTGAGTTGTTGCGATGGCTTCTCATTGCTTCGCTTGCTGGCGTGCTATCGGGGTCAGCGTCTGCCTTCCTACTCGTCTCTCTGAACTGGGCCACCTCGGTTCGCGAGTCTCACCATTGGATTATTCCTCTGCTTCCTCTGGCGGGACTATTCGTCGGGTGCCTTTATAAATACCTCGGGTCATCCGTTGAAGCTGGAAACAACCTCATACTCGAAGAGGTGCACGATCCGCAAGCCACCATTCCACTGCGGATGACACCGCTCATTCTGCTTGGCACTATACTGACGCACCTTTTCGGGGGATCGGCTGGACGCGAAGGGACCGCGCTTCAAACTGGAGCTTCTCTCGCCGATCAACTCACGAGAGTCTTCGGACTCCATGCAAGAGACCGTCGAATCCTGTTGATGGCGGGACTAAGTGGAGGTTTTGGGTCGGTCTTCGGAACCCCTCTTGCAGGCGCCATCTTTGGGATTGAAGTTCTGGCAATCGGCCGCATTGAATATGACGCGATCTTTCCTTGCTTCGTGGGCGCGTTCGTCGGTGACTACGTCACCCAGTCATGGGGTGTTCATCACACGATCTATCGAGTCACCGAAATCGTACCGCTCGCGCCAGCGTCCTTTCTTTCCTCGGTAGTAGCTGGAATTATCTTCGGACTTGTCGGAATGCTCTTTGCCAAGACAACCCATGCTATTTCTCACTGGTTCAAGCTGCATATTGCATGGAGTCCTGCGAGACCTCTTCTAGGTGGCGTGGTGATCGCTGCTGCTGTCTTTGCTATCCATACCACTCGCTATATCGGCCTCGGCATTCCAACCATCGTTGCTGCCTTCTCGACACGCTTGCACTGGTACGACTTTGCTGCCAAGTTTGGATTCACTGCGCTGACACTTGGGAGTGGATTCAAGGGTGGCGAGGTAACTCCTCTCTTCTTTATTGGATCAACGCTAGGAAATGCACTGTCTCGAGTGCTGCCTTTGCCCCCTTCGCTGTTGGCAGGTATGGGCTTCGTCGGGGTATTCGCGGGAGCCGCAAACACTCCTATCTCTTCGACATTGATGGCGATTGAGTTGTTCGGAACAGAAGCCGGAGCTTTCGCAGCAATCGCCTGCGTGGTGAGCTATCTATTCTCCGGACACTCCGGCATCTATCACGCTCAACGAGTAGGCACGAGCAAGCATAGCGCGATGGACCACGAAGAAGGTTTATCGCTGGCATTGGTGGCGGAGGGGAGAGTAGCGGCTGATCTCTTCCCTTTGGATGACTTCAACAACTCACTGTCTTCGAAAGGATTTGAAATGGCGAACCTTACCGTATTGAGGCTGTACTTCGCTGCTTCCGATATGTTGAAACACGATTCCTGGTGGCGTCGTATGGCTCCGCAAAGCCTGGGTGCATACCTCTTACAGCAGGCAAAGGAAGCCGGAATCGAACAAGCTCTTCTGCACCGAGTGATCGGTGGATATCTCAAGAACCAACAGCTAGCCATGGATCACGGTGAAATACCTCCGGAAAAACTGCCGCAGTGTCTCGAATTGGTCGGAGAAGAAGACCTTTTGCAGGTGTTCCTCAAGCGAAATAAAACTCACCTGTCGCGGGTGAGAATAATCTTCCTGCGCGGAGAAGAGGCAAAGGTTGAAGCAGCTATCGATAAACAGGAGATCGAAGAGGCGCTCGATATAGAAGGCTCTGACAATCTTCTTGACTAAAGGATCGAGCGTCTCGGAGCGATAAATTGCATGGAGGTGAATGATGGAAACTAACTCGAAAACGCCGCGATGGAAGATCGTTGCAGCATGGGCAGTCGTGTCCGTCCCGTTTCTTTGGGGAATTCTGCAAACGGTTCACGCCGCGATGAAAATATTTAGGTAATGAACTAAGTCTTGTCCACGCACTCACCTAATCGGATAATAGGTCGATTCGCAATCGAGCAACCATCCGGAAGTTGGCAGAGCGTCTGAATCTCGATGAGTGCCAAATCGCCAACGCGCTCATCGAGTCCCGATCAGTAATGATACGTCGGCTTTTCGGAAACTTCAGTTCGTTCACATCAACCTGACCCACTACCGAAATCTCGGGTCAATACCATGGCAAAATCGAAGACAGGAACACCATGGCCAAAGTTAGAGTTGCCGCATTTTCTATCTCCCTCGACGGCTTCGGCGCCGGTCCCAGCCAAGACCTGAACAATCCTCTCGGAGTCCGCGGCCTCGAGCTGCACCAGTGGTTCTTCAACACCGAGGCATTCAAAAAGATGCACGGCCAGACCGGTGGAACCCACGGCATCGACAACGACTTCGGCCTTCAGTCCTTCGAAAACATCGGCGCCTGGATCCTCGGCCGCAACATGTTCGGCCCCGTCCGAGGCCCGTGGGAAGGCGACTCATGGAAAGGCTGGTGGGGCGACGATCCGCCCTACCACAAGCCCGTCTTCGTCCTCACGCATCACGCACGTCCTCCCCTCACGATGGAAGGCGGCACCACCTTCCACTTCGTCACCGAAGGCCCGGACGCCGCTCTCCAGCAAGCCAAAGAAGCAGCCAGCGGCAAAGACGTCCGCATCGGCGGAGGCGTCTCCGTTATCCGTCAATATCTGCTGGCAGACCAGATCGACGAGATGCACCTAGCCATCTCCCCTGTCCTCCTGGGCGAAGGAGAACATCTCTTCTCCGGAATCAATCTCCACAAACTAGGCTTCGCACCTGTCAGAACCGTCCCCGGAGAAAACGCAACCCACATCCTGATCAAAAAGACATCGTCGTAACTTCCGGGAACGGCTCAAACCCAGGCGTCGAAACTACTCCGCCTTCAACGAAGCCATGTCGATCGAAAACCGGTACTTCACATCGGCCTTCAGCAACCGCTCATAGGCATCATTCACCTTCTGAATCGGAATCACCTCAACATCCGCCGTAATGTTGTGCTTCCCGCAGAAATCCAGCATCTCCTGAGTCTCCGCAATCCCCCCAATCGGCGAACCCGACAGGCTACGCCGTCCAAACAGAAGATTGAATGCAGCCACCGTCAGCGGCTTCTCCGGAGCACCCACCAACGTAAGGTTCCCATCGCGCCGCAGCAGGTTCAGCAGCGCATTGATGTCGTGGTCGGCCGAGACGCAGTCCAGAATAAAGTCGAAGCTACCAGCATGCTTCGCCATCTCATTGGCATCGCGCGAAACCACCACCTCATCCGCTCCCAGCCGCAGAGCATCGTCCTTCTTGTTCGGCGAAGTCGTAAACAAAACCACATGAGCCCCAAGCGCATGGGCAAACTTCACGCCCATATGCCCAAGCCCGCCCAACCCAACAACTCCAACCTTCTTGCCCTTCGTCACGCCCCAGTGGTGCAGCGGCGAAAACGTCGTAATCCCAGCGCAAAGCAGCGGAGCCACTCCCGCCAGGTCAAGATTCGTCGGCACCTTCAGCACAAACCGCTCCGTCACCACAACGCTGTCCGAGTACCCTCCATACGTAACTCCACCCGAGCGCTTATCCGGAAAGTTATAAGTCAGCGTCATATTCGGGCAGAACTGCTCCAGCCCCTCCTTGCACTCCGCACAAGTCCCATCCGAATCCACCATGCAGCCCACCGCCGCAAGATCCCCTACCTTGAACTTCGTCACCTCCGGCCCCACCTTCGTCACGCGCCCGACAATCTCATGTCCCGGCACGCACGGATAAACCGTAGGCATCGCGCCGCTCCACTCATTGCGCACCTGGTGCAGGTCGGAGTGACAGATGCCGCAGAACAGAATCTCGATCTGCACATCCTTCCCGGTTGGATCGCGCCGCGCGATCGTAGTGGATACAAGCGGCGAAGTGTCACTGGCAGCAGAGTAAGCTTTTGCGTTGTACATAACTTAACTCTAGACCCGAAATGTTAACAAAGATAGACAGGCCGCCGCTCATCCAAACGAGCTGCCAGCGCTCCGGCAGCGTCACGATTTTTCCGGCAGAACCGCCACAACGACCGGCTCTGCCTGCTTCTTCTTCAGCCCAGCGTTGAACTGCGCCAGGTCATCCTTCACCACTGCATCAAACGCCTTCTGCTCGGTATCCAGACGGCCCGCAAGCTCAGTCTCGACGGCATACGCCTGAGTTGTAGGCGCCCTGTCGCCCGACATCACACTGCTGCCAAGCGCCGCAATGTAGTTGTTCAGCCGGATAGGAAAGTTCAACGGGTCCTGATCGCTCCGGTTCTTCACCTGATAAACCGTCTCTTCGATCACCGTAAACTTCGCTAGCATAGCGTCCGCCTGCGGTTTCAAAGCCGCATCGGCCTTCACTCTGTCGTCCACCTGCTTCCTGATCTGCCGAATCTCACTCACAATCGTGTTCGCCTGCGAGAGCTGGTCGCGCAGCTTCGACGCCAGGTCAAACTGCTTCTGCAGATCCTCCTGCGACACATTGACCCGCGGGTCCTTCTCCAAGGCAAGATCGCGCTCCTGGGTCACACCGCCCGCAGTCAACCGCACATGATAGCTACCCGGAACAGCCATCGGACCCGTCCGTGCACTGCCGCCCCAAAGAATCATCCCCGGAAACGCATACGCCCCCGGATAGCGCAGATTCCACACAAACCGGTTCACTCCTGCATTGTTCGTTGGCGGCTTCGGCCCGCCGCGGCGCTCATCCTGATCGTCCTCACCCTCCGGCTTCTTACTGGCAGGCACGCTGGCAAACGTCGCAACCACCTTATGCGCGGAGTCCAGCACCTCGATTGTGACTTTATCCACCGGCTTGGCCAGATAGTAGTCGATCACGCCGTCGTCCACATTGCGTATCGCCGTGCTCGGCGCAAACAGATGCGCTGCCTCATTCTTCGTCTCCGGCGTCGTCTGCCGCAGCCAGTCGATGTTGTCCAGAACATAGAACGACCGCCCATGCGTCGCGATGACAAGGTCGTTCTTCTGCACCTCCATATCCGCCACCTGTGTATCCGGCAGGTTATACGCCAGCGAGGTCCAGTGCGCCCCATCATCGTCGGAGACGTAAATCGAATGTTCCGTTCCCGCGTACAACAGTCCCGGCCGCACTCTGTCCTCGCGCACCACACGCACAAAATCGTCCGCGGGAATGCCGGTGATGATCTTCGTCCAATGTTGTCCGTAATCGTCGGTCTTATAGATATACGGCGCGCGATCGTCCATCTGGTACCGATTCGCGGCAAGATACGCGGTGCCCGGCTTGTGCCACGACGCGTCGATCATGCCGATGCGGCTGTACTGCGGCAGACCCTCCGGCGTAATCTTCGTCCACTTCTTCCCGCCGTCGCGCGTAAGGTACGCCAGCCCGTCGTCGGAGCCCGTCCAGATAGTTCCCTTCTCCAGCCGCGAAGGCGCAATGGTAAAGATCGTCCCGTAGATCTCCGGCCCGTTCTGGTCCTTCGTAATCGGCCCGCCCGAATCGCCCAGTGTCTTGGGGTCAGCCAGCGTCAGATCCGGACTGATGATCTCCCAGCTCTTGCCTCCATTCGTCGTCTTGAACAGATGCTGCGACGAGCAGTAGATAGTATCGGGCGAAAGCGGGTCGTACACGATAGGAAACGTCCACTGCCACCGCTCCTTCAACGTCGCAGCCGACTGCCCGGAGAAGAAGAACGGATAAGGCTGCACATCCTGCTCCTGGCCGTCCCGGCGGTCATACCGCGTCAGCATAGCGCCCTGGCTGCCTGCGTAAAAGATGTTCGGGTCCTTCGGGTCGGGAGCGATGTAGCCGCTCTCGCCACCACCCACCGCATACATCCACTCGCCTTGCGGCTGCATTGGATTATGGAAGTTCCGTCCGCCCTTGCTGGCCACGCAGACCGTCGTATTGTCCTGCTGCGCTCCGCACACCTGGTAAGGCACATCAACCGTCGTCGCAATGTGGTAAAGCTGCGCCGTCGGATAGTTCTCCGCCGTCCAGCTCTCGCCGTAATCTACCGACACCGTGCCGCCACCATCGTTCGCCTCCACCATCCGGTGGTTGTTATTCGGGTCAATCCACAGGTCGTGGTTATCGCCATGCGGCTGCTTGATCGACTTGAAGGTCTTCCCTCCGTCGATCGACCGGTAGAACCGCACATTCGTGATGTAGATGACATCCTTATCCTTGGGATCGGTCGTCAATCGTGTGTAGTAGAACGAACGTTGCCTCACATTGCGGTCGTCATTGACCTTCGCCCATGTCGCGCCGCCATCCTCCGACCGGAAGATGCCGCCATTCTCGTTCTCGACCATCGAGTAGATGCGGTTCGAATCCGCCGAAACCGCAACCGCGATCTTGCCGACTATGCCCTCAGGCAAACCGGGGTTCCGCGTGATGTCCTTCCAGGTGTCGCCGCCATCGGTCGACTTATATAAGTGGCTTCCAGGGCCACCGCTCGACAGCGACCACGGTGTCCGCTGCACATCCCACGTCGTCGCGAAGACGACCTTGTTATTCCGCGGATCAATCGAAATATCCTCAGCGCCCGAGTGGTCGTTCTCATAAAGAATCTTCTTCCAGGTCGCGCCGCCATCGGTCGAGCGGTACACGCCGCGATCTGCGCTCGGCCCATACGGATGCCCCAGCGCAGCCACATACACCAGATTCGGATCGTTCGCATCCACACGAATTCGCGCAATCGTCTGTGTCGCCTCCAATCCGATGTGCTTCCACGTCTTGCCGCCATCGGTCGTCTTATAGACGCCATCGCCCTGCATCACATTGCCGCGCAGCTCAGTCTCGCCCATCCCCAGATACACCACATCGGGGTTCGACGGAGCCACCGCAACCGCGCCCACCGAAGAGCTTTGAATCTTACCGTCCGTAACCGCCTTCCACGTCGTCCCGCCATCGACGGTCTTCCACAACCCGCCGCCAACCGCGCCAAAATAGTACTCGTTCGGACGCGACGAGCTGCCCGAAACCGTCAGCGACCGACCACCCCCGGTCAGGTCCGATGTTCCGCCAGTTCTGCGGCCCCATCTGCGGTGCAGCCGGAGCGGGTTGCGCGAGACCGGAGTTCGTTAATGCGCCGAAAAACAGGACAACAAGCACCAGACTGCCGAGACCTTTTCGCATGGGACCTTTCGCAAAGCACAACGCCGCAGACAAGCTAATCCAAAGGACTAGAGCCTTTAGCTCGGAATATAAGGATTGGACAACCTGTCGCCGATTCTCTCTCTTATCTTCCTCGAACACAACCGGACTTATTCTCCCCGCGATGCAGTCCGGCAGTCGCCTATGATCCCAAAACGGGAAACGCAAAAAATAAATCTCAAGAAAGTGGCATGTTTTTAGCGCGCAGAACCCACCATCCTGCGCACCACAACTTACCACCGAAACACCACAACTTCACCACAAAAAACCACCACAAAAACGCGCACATCTTCACCCACCCCACGAAAAAACGCCCGCAAAACCGAGGAAATCGGCATCTGCGGGCGTCCAATTTTTTTTGCTGAAAACTTACCGCGGGTAGTAAGCCGGTCCATAGTACGGAGGAGGATACGCATACCCCGGAGGCGGTGGCGGTGGATACCGCCGAATCATCTGCGGCTGTGGAACAGTGGCTCCCAGCTGGTTCAGCTCCGCCTGCGACGCCGTCGTAACATCCGCCGGCTGAGTCAGATGGAAGGTCACAATCGCCTCGGCCGGCAGTGTAGCCTCGCCTTTGCCCGAAGCCGACGAAATCCCCAGCCCCGCAACACCGCCAACACCAGCCCCAACCGCAGCGCCAACACCGCCCCCGGCAATCCCGCCAATCACAGCGCCAAGACCAGCCAGGCCAACTGTATTTCCAACCGTAGACCCCGTCTTATCAGCCCCCTGGTGCCACCAGAAGTCCGTGGAAATCGGATAACTCTTCCCGCTAAACGTCACATTCGTAAGCTGTAACTTCAACTCACCCTTGCCCGACAACTGTCCGGCGGTGTGAACATCCACCACCACCCCCTGAATCGTCGCACCACGAGGAATCGCTATCAGATTGCCGACAAAAACATTGCTCAAAACCACTCCATCAAAAGGAGTTCCCTGCACCGCGTTCTTGCTGCTCAACCCCTGATTGATCCGCACCCGCAGGATCGCCCCATTCGGCACCACCACCGGATCCCCTCCCTTTTGTGGAACATAGGGCGGAGCATACTGCGGCGGATAACCCTGCCCATACTGTTGCGGATACTGCCCCGGCTGAGCCGGATAAGCCTGCGGATACTGCCCGCCCTGCTGAGGGTAAGGCTGTGGATATTGTCCAGGCTGTTGCGGATAAGCCTGAGGATACTGCCCACCCTGTTGCGGATACTGCGGAGGAGGATATTGCCCCGCCTGCGGCTGAGGATACTGCCCCGCTTGCGGAGGCGCAGGAGGCGCACCCGGGCTCTGCGGCTGCGGCGGAGCCATCGTGCCGTCCGACTGGAGATTCGGGTTCGAGGCCCCCTGCTGCGCATCGTTCGACACCGCCGGTGTCGCACTGATCACCAACTGATCGACAACCTTCTTCACACCCTCGGTATTTGCCACCAGATGCTCTGCCAGATCGCGCGAAGGCTCGTCTTTCACGGTCCCATTCAGCGTTACAACGCCATACACTGTAGTCGAAGCAATCGACTGGTCGGCCAACTCCGGAGCACCCGCCAATGCCTTCAACACATTGGCTTCAATCTGCGCATCAGGCATCGTCTCCGGCTTTGTTTGCGCTTGCGAAACACCCCCCAAAAGCATCGCCCCAGACAAAAGCGCCACCCCAGAAACTTTCCAGAACCCATTGCCTTGATCCATACAATTCCTCCACTATTCCGCTGCGCAGGGTGCCAATTCCCCACACATTCATACTATGAATGAAGACTCGCTTTTAAGAAAAAAGTTCCGTTCACGCCCCTTTCCCGGCAAGACCAAACACCCTCCTCCTCCGAGGCTTACCAGCAATTGACCTGCCCCGCCAATAACGTTATATTCATAGAGCGGGGTGGAGCAGCCCGGTAGCTCGTTGGGCTCATAACCCAAAGGTCGTAGGTTCAAATCCTACCCCCGCAACCAATCAAATCAATCAGTTACGAGTCGAATTTGAGTGCCCTTTCCCTTAGATTCACTCCCACTGACTCCCATTCGCAAAATCTAGGTTTCAGGCGCTCGCTTTCATCGGCTTGAGCACCATCTCCACGACCTTGCTGTTGGCTTCTCTCTTCGATGACGACATGGCCTGTCCATAGACGTTCATCGTCGTCTGGATGGAGGCATGACGCATCAACTCCTGCTGCACTTTCATCGGCGCTCCGGTCTCGTCCAGCCACGAACGATAGGTATGGCGGAACGTATGCCAACCAATCGAGCTGAACTTCCCGGCAGCGGCCTGCCGTTCCTCGTGGATGAGTAGCCGTTTGCCGTTTGGGGTCGGTTTTACCTGGCTACACCAGACACCGACTCCCGCACCACACTTCGGACACGCCACAAGGCAGCAACCCGCAGGGCGAATGTGCCGCTTTTGAATCTCGGTCGTTTGGTAGGGTTTGTTCGTCAAGGGGCTTGCGAAGACCCAGCCTTCTTCCGTCGGCGTGGCCTCCTTGCTCCATGCGAGCAGAACCTCTACAAGCGCCGCATCCAGCGGTACATGATCCCGCGAATACTCCGTCTTCACGTCATCGACGTTCCCGTTCACGATGCTCCGTTGCACGAGAAGCTGCTGACGCTCGAAATCGAAGTCTTGCCACTGAAGCGCCGCGATCTCGCTGACGCGAAGACCGAGACACTGCGCCACAATCACCATCGTTCGGAATGGCTCTTTCAACAGACCGAGGATGGTTTCATATTCCTGCACAGTCAAAACTGTTGGGCGTTGTCGCCGCTTGCTGCCGTCCTTGACCCGAACTATCTGCATGGGGTTTCGGCGGTCGTTGAACAGTTCCCAGCGAGCCGCGCACTCGAACATCAGGTGCATGACGCTGCGGATGTGCGCCTTCGACTTCGGGGCCATATCCATGTTCTTCAACCATCCCTCGACCACCATAGGCCGGATCTGGTGCAGCAAGTAACGCTCCCACCTTGGGCGAATGTGCAGCTTGATATTCGACAGATACGACTTCCGGGTTGAGTAACGCTGTGGCAACTCTTCCTCGATGTATCGGTCGCAGATTGCGCCGAAGGTGACAGCACCCAGGTGATGCTGTGGTTTTTCTTCGTTGAGTTTTAGGAGAAGGGCTTCTACTGCAACCCGCGCATCTGATTTGTTCTTGTACTGATTCGTGGTTCCGACGAAGGTAGCTTTTACGCTTCCTCGTATTGTCGGCCTGCGTCTCGTAGTACCGGAACTCCCAAACGTCGGCTCCCTTCGCCCGCTTCTTGAGCGTGACGCTTCCAAATTGGTTATCGTGTGCGATCTATCAAGGTATTGTCTCCTCGACTTCACAGCACGAATGGCTATTTCTAGGGTACTGCCTTCATGCGTGAAAATCACTAAAAATGCCGCTTTTACTGTGGTTCCGTGCTCTAGCTGGCTATGTCCCGGTCTATCCATGCAGTGAGCGCAGAGGCTTTGAAACGCCAGAGCTTTCCCACATGAACGGCTGCGATCTCGCCACGATGCACGAGCCTCTGAAGCGTTCGCGGATGGACCTTGAGCATGGCCGCCGCCTGATGACTGTCGAGCAATGGCTCGCGGTCGGTTCGGGGGCGGCCATCTGCTCCTACACTCTCCGGTGGTTTTTTCTCGTCGGACATGATGACTCCCTTCTGTACGCCAATGCTGCCTTGGCTCTTGTACAAGCGAGGGTCGCGCTTCGTGCTTCAATCGTCCAATGAAATCTAGGGAGAGCGTCATTCCATTTTGGAATAACGCTCCTGCTTCCTCTGGTGTCAGTCGATCCAATTCGGAGTTAGAATGTTTGCATTCGGCGCGTAGGTCGCCAGTTTTGATCTATTTGCTGTCCTTCCCAGAATCCCCATCTTGGAGGATGGTCATGGTCTTACCGGACATTCGATTGCTGCAAGCCGCGATTGTGCTTGCCGAAGAATTGCACTTCTCAAGGGCGGCGGATCGGCTGCACATCACCCAATCCGCACTCAGCAAACAGATTGCTAAACTTGAGGATGAAATCGGCTTCCAGCTATTCATCCATAACCATCAGGTCGTCGAGATTACGGAAGCGGGTCGGGTATTCGTAGAAGAGGCGCGAGAGGCGGTTTTCCATGCCGAGCGAGCCATTCTATCGGGGCGAGCGATTGCCAATGGAGCCGACGAACTGCTTAATCTCGGAAAATCTGCCTACAGTGAGCCGTTCCTTGTGACGACGATTCTGTCCGTTCATCTTCCGCTGTTCCCGAACATGAAGGTGAAGGTATGGAGCAATTTCTCCAATGACCTAGCACAGCAGGTCATCGCCGGAAGCATCGACGTTGCCGTGATAACAGGCGTACCGGACAGTTCCAAACTCCGCCTCGAAACGATTGCAGACAACCCTTTTTACATCGCTATGTCGATGCACGATGAGTTGGCTCATCATCGTGAGGTTCGTCTCGCAGACATGAACAATCGGAACTGGATACTTCTCGGCCAACATGCGAACCCTTACCTCTACGACATGATTCAAACGGTCGCTTCGGAGCAAGGTGTGCGTCCTTCGGAGATTCATCCCTTTACAAGCCCGGATGAAGCCTCTGAGCTGATTCGTGAGTATCAGGGGTTGGCATTTCTGCCTCGAACCGCAGCATGGCGAATTGCAAGGGACGGTATCACGATGCGACCGCTAGCAGAAGATCGGCTCCGTCTGGTCACCAAACTCGCGGTACGCAACAATAACAAATCGCGCGTCGTAAACGAGTTCGTCCATACAGCCATGAGAAAGCTAAAGAGCGTCGGGCAGACCGTCCAGACGAAATTGCCTCTGACAGGATGATCTACTTTTCATCCGATGGCTCAGGCTGAGGCGTTTCGCGTATTTCAACATTGAGCGGCCCTTCGATGCCGCACTTCGGACAGAGCAAAATTCCTGATGTGAGTGCCCGTCCTTCAAACTCTTCCCGGCGAGTTGCGGCCCCGCAATGTTTGCATACGTGAAAATGTAATAGGTGGGGATATGATTCGTTCGAGCCTGTTGACATTCTTCTTGCTTGCTCCTTCCAGCTTCTTGCTCTGCATACAGAGAAGGTCTATTCCTTAGATACTTCTGCCTTACGGCAAAATACCTATCTCGCTCAGACATAAGCCCAACAGGGCCTAATGCGAAATGGATACTAGCCCGCCAACAAAATGAGTTGCATCGCTATCCACCGACTCAGATAAATCCGCAACACTGATGCTGCTCAGGAGCGTCTTGATGCTGTCGTTCACCCTCCGCAGAGGCTCCTTGACGATGCAGTGGTGCATCATCTCGCATGTGCCGTGAATGGTCGTGCAACTCGTAATGACGGGCGGGCCGTCGAAGGCGCTAATAACATCGAGCGTGCTGATGAACTTTGCTGGCCTTGCCAACGCATAGCCGCCCATCGCGCCGTGTTGCGATGAAATCAACTCTGCTCTAGCAAGTCGTTGGAGTGTCTTTTGCTAATACCGGCAGAGGAATGTTGTAGGCATCGGCAATGTCTCTCGCGGAGTGCGGTCTGCCTTCATCGGTATGTTCGGCCAGATAGCGCATTGCCATCATGCCGTAGTCCGCTCGTTTTGTGAGTTTCAACATGGTTTGCTCCTGTTCCTAAAATCCCAACCTGATTTCAAACTCCATGCGCCGGTTGTTGGCGCTGAACTGATAAGCCCCTGTCCCGGTCGCAATCTCGTTCGACTTGTCGAATAACGGCGAGTTAATGTTGCCGATGGTCGGCCCCGGATTGACGTGGTTCAACAGATTCCGGGCTGAGGCTGCGGTGGTGAGCGTGTACTGCCGCTTGAAAAATCTCTTTTCTGCCGGGTTCTTCTCGCCAAAGTTGAAGTCTCGCGCCACGCGCAGGTTCACGATGAACTGCCCCGGACTCCTGCCATAATTGCGCGGCACGATCTTTTCTCCGGCTGCCGGATTCGGGTCAAGCAGGCCGTACCCAGTGGAGATGACACCCGGAATCGAGGCGTTCGTAGCGAAGCCGGGACGCGCATTCAGCAGGCCGGTTCCGTATATGTCTTGGCTAGTGGTGATGTTGAAGGGCGCTCCGCTTTGGAGCACGATGAGCGGAGCAAATTCGAGCTTCCACAGCGGAGCGGCAGAGCCGCCGAGAGAAAAGCGGTGACGGATGTCGTTCTCTGCCGGGCCGTACTCCCCCACGAAGTTGTACTGGTTCGCGGGAAAGGTGCTCAGGCCGTCCGTATTACTGCGGGCATAGTTGAGCGTGTACGAACTGAACAGCGAGACGTTCTTGTTGATTCGTGTATTCACATTCGCAATCAACTCGTTCTGGTTGAAGAGTCCTGCGGACTCCATCTCGTAGATCGGGCCTTGAGCCGGATATGGGAACGTCCCGCTGCCCGGCGTTCCGTTGTATGTTCCCGGCAACGGCGCATTGATGTTGCGGGAACGGAACTGGTGCAGGCCGTGCGTGTTGACGTAGTTGAGCGCGAGAGTAGTGTTGCCCGGCAACTGCCGCTCTACGCTGACGGCGCTCTGAATCAGGTAAGGAGCACGCATGGATGGGCTGATGGTCTGGATGACCTGATTTTGCGGCGACGGCGAAAGCGTTGCGGGCGTGGGGATGTTGGGAAAGAAATCGGGATTGGAGATGAGGTATTGCTGTTGCGCGATGCCGTTGTATCGCTGCGCGGTCGTCACATTTAACTCAGAGAAACGGTCATAGAAGAGTCCGAAGCCTGCGCGAATGACCGTCTTCGATTCCTTACCGCCAAACTTCGGGTTCCAGGCGAAGCCGAGACGCGGCGCGAAGTCGGCATGGTCGCGGATGTTGGTCTGTGTCTCATAACGGAGTCCGTAGCTCAAGGTCAGGTTCGGGCGCACACGCCAGTCGTCTCCAACAAATAAGCCGAGGTCTATCCCTCCTACATCCGCAACCGGCTGACCGGCGTTAAGAGAGAACTGTGTCGCTCCGCCGCCGAGCTGCTGGATGTTGCTTGGGCTTAGACCTTGCTTCTCGAAGACCAGCGTGCGGCGGTACTGCTCGATGGAACTGATGGTCGTGCATCCGGTCTGTGCTGCGGCGTTCGCATTGCAGACCACGCCGGGAACAACAGGACTGTCGTTCGCGTCCAACACTGGCGCAAACGCACCGCCGAAGGTAAACGTCCCGCCAAAGTTCTCATACGACGTATCCACCATCGAAACGGCGCGGGAGTCTCACGCCGAAGCGGATGGTATGGTTCTTCTCTCCAACGGTCGTGATGTTCTGCACCTGATAGTGATGGTGTAAGTAACTTGAGAACGTCTCCGGGTCGGGGCGCCGCTGAAGGCGTTTTCGACTTCTAGCGTGGGGGCCGGTCGCGTCGGCCTGGTGGGTGTGGTACTGATGGAGGAAAAGGAAGTTGGTCTCGCTGACTATCTTCGGAGATAGAATCGCCGTCTCTGTCACCTGCACGGCATGTTCCCGCAGATGCGCGTTTGCCCCGCGTGAGACAAGATCGAAACTGCCGACGCCGTAATGGTCGTAATCGTTCTTCGTGTAGCCGTAGCGAAGCATCAGTGAGTGTTTGGAACTGATTTTGTAATCGACGCGAGGGCTGATCCGCAGAAAACGAAACGGGCTGATAAAGACCTGCGTATAGGGATCGACGATTGCCAGCGTATCCGGGTCGAGCGTCACGGCATTGATGACTGCACCATTGCCGATGTCGCGCTTGTTGAGGTCGAAAAAAAAAGACAGCTTCTTGCTGATTGGGCCGCTGACACTGCCACCGTACTGCTTCAGAGTGAATGGTGGCTTTTCAGGAGCGTAGGGATTGCGCGAGTTGAACAACGCATCGCCATAGTTGAAAAACGCCGTCGCATGGTAAGCATCCGCTCCTGCCTTCGTCAGCAGTTCCACTCTGCCCAACCCCATCGAATCGAACTCCGGTGCAAAGGGATTCTGATTGATGCGGATTTCCTGAACGGCTGCTTTGTCGGGCAGAACGGCGTCGCCCGCCGTTAGGCCGTCGATGTAGACCTGCGCCCCCTCCAGTCCAGCGGAAGGACCGGCTAGAGTTTGGATGTCGGTCACAAAATCGTCCGGGTCATTGGAGAGTGAATCTAACCCTTTCGCTGTAACGTGTGTTGCGCTGGCATTCTGTCCGGGGTCTGTGCCGATAGCGATGCGGTCGTTTCCTTCGACTGTTACCGTCTCTTGCTGTCCAGCAACCTGCAAGGTGATGTTCAGCATGACGGAATTGCTGCTGACATGCACATGTGCTGCTCGCGGCTGCATAAATCCTGGTGACGCTGCCCGCACGATGTACTCGCCTGTAGGAAGGCCGCGTAGAACGTAAGTGCCGTCTGCTCCTGAGACAATGGAGCGCGGCCAATTATCCGCTCCGGTCGCAGTTACCGATGCACCCGGAATCACCGCGCCGGTGGCATCGAGAATCGAGCCGCGAACCACTCCCGTTGGTTGCTGTGCTGCCGCCATTGCTGCTCCTACCAAGAGCCAAAGCAGAAAAACAAAATTCCTCATCATCCATCCCGCGAGTATCGATCTCTGATTTCCGCTCCTGCTTCGCCATAGACCGGGGCGGAAACTCCGTTTGTTATGTTCTTCGAGAAAGCTGATGAAACTGCTTCGTCGATTCGTTCTATAAACGTCTTTCCCGATGCGCTGAGGCTTTAGGAGCGCGGCTGTACATCCACACAATCACCGCCAGAGGTATCACTAGCGTCACCCATGAAAGTGCATCCCACACTCCATCTCCCAACAGAGCAGAAAGCAAGCCAAAGAGGGTCAGCGCGGCAATCAAAGATGCGGCACCATAGACTTTGCGGAACGGAAATGGCTGCCTCATCGCGCCAGTGCCCCCGCTGGCGTCTCTCTTGCCGCCAGTTCTTCGACCTTCACTAAGCGGTCTAACTCCAGCTTCGACGGGCGTTTTTGCGGCGAGAGAGCCAAAGATAGCTGCCACTGAGTAGCACCACAATGAGCGCAACATCGAAAATCGCCCAAATGATCTTGAGCGGCATCCCGCCGTAGTCTCCGAAGTGCAGCGGACGCGAGACTTCGAGAGTGCGAAGATACCAGGGCAGCCCTTTTGCAGTTGTAAGTTGCCCTGTCGCTACATCGACCCAGAACCGGCGTGAAAAGGCGGGAGGTGACGGGTGCTTTGCCTCGCATCCAGATCAGGTAGTGGTGTGAAGTGCTCAGCTTATTCCCAGGAAACAACACGCTATCTATTTGCATGTCAGGGAGAGCCGATAGCGCAGCCCGAACAGCAGCCTGAACGGAGTTGGAATAGTCAGGCGAAAGGCCTGCTCGATTCGAGGCAATCAGTTGCGCTAACTCATGACTTCTCCACAGCCCAAATAGCGGCCTGGAGAGCGTATTCATTATGCCGGTTGTCCCAACCACAACAGCCCAACTGAGTGTCACAATACCTATCAGGTTGTGCAGATCGAACCATCTTAAGCGGCGATGTGCATTTTTCCTTATCGTGCCGAACTCCAGCCTGCGCATGAATGGGCCATAGACAAGGACGCCCGACGCCAGCGAAATAATGAACAATCCTGCCATGCAACCAAGAAATAGTTCACCAGGAAGTCCCGCAAACATTTCTACATGCAGCGCAGTGATGTAATCCATGAAGTTGTGATCTGGTTTCGGCTCATCTAGGAACCTGCCTGTATGCGCATCAAAGGCAAGCCTATGAGATGTATTCGACCGATAGCCTGGAGCCACAAAAACAAAAACACGCGGTTCATCAACATCCCACGCAAGAGCAAGAATCTGCTGTTTGGGATAGCGCAACCTGGCTGACGCCACCATGTCATCGAGATTTGCAAGAGGTGCGCGGTCCGGCAGGACCGCGGCTCTTATGTGATGCTCCGTGAGATGACTGATCTCTTTCTCGAAGATTAATGGAAGACCTGTCATACACGACATGAGAAGGAATGCCGTGCAGATCAGGCTCGTCCACTTATGAACTCGATACCAGAGGCGCACCTTTTTTGCCGTCAACAAGGATTCCATCCTCCTTTCAGAAGTGAAGCCGTAAAGCAAGTTGAAGGGAGCGAGGGCCGCCAACCTGATAAAGAGAACTAAGGCCTCCAAGAGACGAATTTTGGGTTTGATAAGCCATGCCGAAGAGTTGTGAGCCATCAGACAATTCGTTATAGATCGTTCCATAGATAGGATGGTTGAGGATGTTGAATGCCTCGGCTCGGAACTGTAGACCGACGCGCTTGGTGAAAGGAAAGTCACGGCGCAATCCCAGGTCGGCCTGGGCCGCATCGAATCCACGCGTACCATTCCTGGGAAAGTCCCCTTCAATGTCATTGCCTGCGGCGTCAGTAGCAATCGTGAAAGCGTTGTAGTTGATGAGCCTTCCACCAGGAGCACCGGGAGTATGGACATAAAGCGGGGCATTTGCAACACGGTTAGGGTGGAAGTTCAGCGACGTGCCGATGCTGTCGATGGCATTGACGCTCCCCAAAATATCGACAGGCAGAGAGGACCGGGCAGATACCCGCGCATCCACTGACCATTGTCCGAGTAGCGCGGCGGCAAAACGATTTGCATATGTTGCGGGAAGATCGTATGTCAGAGCAGCCTGAAAGTTGTTCCGAATGTCATTATCCGAAGGGGCACGTTCTGTCGTGAACACTTGAAAATTGCTTGTTGCATCATCGAACGCATGGGACCAGGTATAGGAGAACAGGGCCTGTAGGCCGTGCGACAACCTGCGCTGAAATTGGACCTGTAAAGCGTTGTAGTCCGAAGATGCGCCGTTTGTCGTTAGATAGAGGCCAAGACCACCGCCATCTTCGCTGACAAAATTGTTGTTCCCAATTTGTGCCGGATTGTATTCCTTTTCCAGCAGCAAACGACGGCCTGCCGAGGCTACATAGCTTAAGGTTAGACTTTGACTCTCTCCAAGCTCTTGTTCAAGTGAGACATTCCATTGCCAGGTATAGGGTAGCTTGAGGTGAGGATCGAATCCGATAACCTGCGAACTATAAGGTTCGGCAGCGCTTGGCGCTGGAACGGAGGAGAGTTGGGCCTGCGTCAAAGGAAAAGAAGAACCTGCAAACGAGGTACGACTGGTGATACCGACGCCAAAGAAATAGCCGCTTGATCCCTGAGTATTTCCAGTGTCATAGAACACTCCCGACCCAGCACGTAGCACTGTTTGATATCCCGGTTGTTGATGTATCTGATATGCAAAACCAAATCGCGGGGCAAAGTTGTCATATGTGGTCTGCCACAATGGTGTTCCCTGCGGTGCCACCGCTGCTGCTGCGAGATTGGTCGTGGTTATTGTGTAAGGGTTGTTACCCTTTGAATCGTATGGGGCCGGATTCAATTCCCAACGAAGTCCCAGCGAAAGGTTCAATCGTTGACTAACTTTCCATTCGTCCTGCGCAAATGCAGAGATGTTGAGATAAACAGGGTTCATATTGCCCTGGCTGTGGTAATCGACGAAAAAATTAGGCAGGTTTTGTTGAACTGCGCTCTCATTGAAAAATAGGACTAGGGGATAATCCTCCGGCAAGGTCGCCGCTGTAGAAAGCCTGCGATAGTCGATTCCCCACTTTAGGTTGTGCCTACCAACATTGGCCGTGAGCGTATCCGTTACATTCCACTGCCGCTGATGGTCTGCCTGCGGAGCGAACCGGGAACAGATCGAGGTGCCGAAATTTAAACAGGCAAGCATCCAATCTGTATTGTTCATTCCGGGGAAGTCGGTAAGGCTCAGAGGAACCGCCCCTCCCAGGGTATCTATGGAGAAACTCTGCACAGAATCATTCCAGGTGGTATTGAAGCGCGCCTCATTGCCAATTTGCGGAGTGAGGATGTTAGTTGACCCGAGCGTAAGGGTCTTGATCGCCCCATGCTGAAGTTCGGGGTTTGAAGGACTCGGAAAATTGCTGGAATCTCTGGTGGTGTTATCGGAAGGAGCGTAGCTGTATCTGCCAAATACCTTGAAAGAGTCGCTGAAGCTGTGGTCGATACGGATGCTTGTCGTATCGAGCGATGAAGGGCTGACATAGCCAGATGTGAAGTAGGAAAGCCCATTTCCGGCATCTCCTCCGTTGGGAATCGGGAAGGTATTCAGAAAGGGCTGTAAGGCAGCCGGGGCCTGCTGGCGAAGAGTCAGGCTCGGCACCTCGTATTGCTGAGCAGCCTGCGGCTGCTGCAAACGCAGGCCCTCATATGAGAAGAAGAAGAATGTTTTGTCCCGTCCATGATAGATACCGGGTATTGTGACCGGGCCGCCGAATGTCCCTCCGAAGTCGTTCTGTCGCTCTGCCTGGCGCGCTACGCCGTAATAGTTGTTAAACCAATTATTGGCGTCTAATGCGTTATTTCGCAGGTAGTCAAAGGCAGAGCCATGCCAATCATTGGTGCCGGATCTTGTGGAGAAAGTGAACTGGCCTCCCGGTGTACGACCATACTCTGCTGAATACGTCGAGGTCGTGGCGCGGAACTCCTGCAAGGCGTCTATGGACACAAGGCTTTGTGTCGTCCCCAGTACGGTTTCGCCAGGCAATGAACCGCCATAGCCAGCCGAGTTTCCCGGCGTATATGGTGAGGCTCCTGTCGAAGCGCTTATTCCATCGACGGTGAAGTAGTTGGCCTCTGTCCGTTGACCATTCACTGTTAGCTCGCCACTCTGACCAGTCGTCGATGGTACGACGGAAACTCCGGGGATGAGCGTCATCAACGACTGAAAACTGCGTCCGTTGAGAGGGATATTCTGCACAAACTGGCGGTCGATCACGGTGCTCACGCTGGCGTCCGTGGTGTTGATTTCATTGCCGCTGCCATTCACCGTCACAGACTGCTCCGCACCGCCCACCTGAACTCGAATATCAAGCTCAAGATTTTGCGCGGTCGATACAGTGATGTTCGTCTGCGTATAGGGCTTGAATCCGTTCGTTTCAGCATGGAGAGAATACGTGCCGGGGGTAACAAACGGCAGAATATACATGCCCGCACCATTCGTCTTGGTGCGCTGGACCGTGTTTGTCTTCTGATTGGTGAGGGTAATCTCAACATTCCGCACCAATGCGCCGGACGGGTCAACAACCTGCCCGTTGACCGATGCGCTTTGCGCGTACATGGCAGGTGCCATCAAGGTAAGAAAAGCCAGAACAAGTAGCAGGCATGGGAAATTGCTTCGCATGGAACGTGGCCCATGCCCGAAGCGCAGAACATCCGGGAATCGCATTGCGTCGTGTCACCTTTCGTCGTGTCGTGATCTCCGGGCACAGGGTTCACTTCGCCATAAAGCTCCCGTGTCCGTTCGAGGTGGCAACGGAGGATTTCCGCCTGTTTAACCCCTCTATAAGTAACGACTGTTGGGGAAAGGCGTTTTAGAAACTTTTTTCAAAGTTTTTTTGGCTTTGGCTTATTTTCCTGAAATCAGGCGTCTTATCCGGCTGGTGGTCTCGTCCATACTGAGCGAATTGTCACCCTTATTGGCCGAGACAAGCTCATGCACCAGCGTATAGAGCTGTGTGGCCTGAGCATAGGAGAGACGGTCAGCCTGGGGAGTGACCGGCCCGATGATCGGTTGCAACGTAGCGGCAAGCGCGGAAAGATCGGCGCTCATGTTCGATTGCACTTCGACAACGGCAGTGTGGAACTGCGGACCATCGCTACTCTGCTGGAGCCGATTTGCCAGGGATACTAGACCGTCTCTCGTTCGTGCTTCTCCGGCCAAACGAAGCGTGATGGCATCCAGCTCGTTGACGAACTTCTGCCGCCCCTGCGAGTCGTCGGGATAGAGAGCATTGATCTGCTCGTAAGCGAGCGGAGGCGTGTCGCCGTGGAAGGTCTGCCATCCCGTAGCGGGCTGGCTGCTGTCTTCGGAGCCGATGCGCGTTTCGACATGGGGGAGACCGGCGAGTGAACTTGTAATCGAAGCTGCCTGATTCGCCGGAACGATGCCGGTAACTTGAACAGCACCCGGCTTGCGATCCACTGCCAACAGAACATTCTTGTCCGCACCGAGACGATGCAGCGCAAGGCGAACATCAGCCTCGGTCGTGTCCATTGGATCGGTGACAGGTAGGGATGCCGGGGGCGGTTCTGGACGCGGTGTTGCGGGGCGCGGAGTTGGTTCGCTCTTGGCAATCTCCTGCGGAATGTACTCGCTCTCTGTTACCTCAAACTCTGGTTGTTCCTCCCCCATAACAGAAGCAAATACAAAACGCGCCTGCGTTGGCCTGTAGTCCGCCGAGCGCAGACGCAGGGTTGCGCGTTGCAGCGGCCCTTCGTTGGTCGTTGTTGTGACTTCCGTTGCATCAGACAGCTTGTTGATTGCGTCTGTCTTTTCCTTGAGGCCATCCCGCCACTGCTTGAAGCTGCGAGCGGAGAGCAGGTCATTCCAGTTCCAGCCTGCATCGTGCAAATTGGCCGTCAGCCGTCCGCAAAAACTCTCATTGGAATCCGAAGCCGAAACCATCGCGGCGGAATGACGCACAACGAGGTTGCAGTTCATTCCCGCCGACTGGATTCTGAGCAGATGCGCGTGGTCAGCTTCCGTCGCCTCTTCCGTGACGGCGTGTGAGAGCAGGGCTTCGGCGCGGGCCGATGGCGTGTATTCGGTGAAGGTCACAAGCAGCAGCGCGGCGATGACGACGGACGCGGTAGCGGCTGTCCAGCGCGGAGTGATATGCAACTTTCGCCAAAATGGGCGCTGCTTCTCGGCAAAGGCTGTACGGAAGGTGCTCTGAGCTGCTTCACGTCGAGTAGAGGCAATCTCTCCGTAAAGCGATTCCAGCTCTGAAACCTTCTCCTGGCATTCCTCGCACTTCGCAAGATGGCGGCGCAGTTCTTCCGCCCGTTCGGGACTCAGTTCGCCGCTGTGCCACAGCAACAGCTCTGCGGATGTTGGATGATCGAGGATCGCCATGCAGTCATAAGATTACCGCGTCACGGATTGTAACCTGCGTTGCAGCTTTTGAATGGCAACGTCTGTGGCGTACACAGCATTCTGCATGGAAATCTCAAGAGACTTGGCGATCTCGCGGAAGGTGACGCCCTCGCTGCGTAGAACAAGGCACTGTTGCTCAAGAGAACTGAGTTGTGCAATGGCCTGAACCAAACGCATCTGACGTTCCTTGCGATAAACGCGGGCCTCAAGTCCCTCGCCTTCGTCTACAAGAGTCTCTTCCCAATACTTCCAGAGTTCTTGCGTTGCGAGGGTTTCTTTCTTCGCCCGGTGATAGCGGTCGATGGCAAGATTTCGCGCACAAACCAACGCCCAATGAAACAAATTGTCCGGGCGCTTCCGTGTCGTCGATTCGTCGAAGGCGTCGAGAAAAACTTCCTGCGTAATGTCTTCGGCCTCGATGACATCGACGCCAAAGCGAATCAGGAAGCGAATCATCTCAGGACGGCGGATGAGATACAGCGTTTCAAGTTCGGCACCGGAGAGATTTTCTGTTTCTCTATCCGTGGCAAGGGTCCCCGCTGTCGCGGGAGCTGTCGTTTGCCAAGAGAGAAATGCACCGGCCATACAGAAACGCCTTCCTTGCGTCGATAGCTGGCATCCTCATATACTCAGAAACCAGTCGCTCAGCCTTCGGGTTGTCGATCTCCAGGCCCTCGCGGTGCTTCGCCAAAAGACAGCCGCGAGGGTCTGCTCAAAGACCGAAAACCAGTTCACATCGATAGACTTAAAATACGACACATTTGGTCCTAGATCAACCTTCCTTGCCAGAGCGCGACTGGGCTGGAAGTCCGCACGACCCCGCTCTCTGCCTCATCCCACCAATTAATTTCAGTTCGGTTCCACTCGCTTCCGAATGCTTGACACAAATATAGGACCAATTTAGTCTGCATTTCAAAGCAGAGGGCTGCGGAGTCTTTTGGCGAAGCGACGCAGCCCCTCTGGAGATCGACAAGACGATGTGCCAAAGCACATCGTCCCGAAGGATGAGACGACGATATGAGTCAGCGAAAGAAGTGGAAGATTCAGCGGGCGCTTGGGCTGGAGCTGCCCGGCCTCGGTAAGCCCGGCGCACTCGAAAAACGGAACTACCCGCCAGGACAGCACGGCAAAGCCCGCAAGCAGAAAGTCTCGCAATTCGGCGCGCAACTCCGCGAAAAGCAAAAGCTCATCTTCCACTACGGCATTCGTGAGGAGCAGTTGCGACGCTTCGTTCGCAAGGCAAGAAGTCTTCAGCCGAAGAATTGGATAGAGGCGCTGGTTGGTCTTCTCGAACGGCGTCTCGACAATGTTGTGTTCCGCCTGGGCTATGCGCGAAGCATGGCGGCTGCGCGGCAGTTGGTTTCGCACGGTCACATCCTCGTCAACGGTCGCAGAGAGACTATCGGCTCAATGGTGCTCCACCCCGGAGCGGTGGTGCAGCTCAGTGAGCGAGCAAACCAATGGGAGACGACACAGGCTGCACGCAAAGCTCCACGCTTGCCCCTGCCATCCTTCCTGCAATTTGAGAATCCCGACTCGATGGAACGCGGTGTGCTGCTCTCCGTTCCCGATTCACGGCACATTCCATTCGAGTTCAATACGAATCAGGTCGCGGAGTATTACGCCAAGCGTGGTGTTTGATGCAGGAGCACTAAATACCGCAATCCAACGGGGAGTCTTTTGGCGAAGCGCCCCGGCGGATTGGAGATCGACAACAACATAGGCGGCGTTCTCTTTGAGGCGTCGCCGCAACGAGGAAAGGTGAGGCGATGCGCAACGTAGTCTTTGCTGTCTTTCTTGTTCTATCCATCCCACTTCATGCGACGGCACAAAGTGCGTCGCAATCCGTGGGCGGTCACATCTTCGATCCCAAGGGAGCCGCGATACCTCACGCGACCGTGACGCTTCGCAATGCGTTGAATGGCACGGCCCAACAGACGGAAACCGATGATGCCGGAGAGTATGCCTTTAAGGGGGTCGCCTCGGGCGAATATGTAGTGACCACCGCCGCGCCGGGCTTGGCGACTGCCACACGCTCGGTACAGGTGAAATCCGCTAATGCACCTGCATCCGTGGACATTACCTTGTCGGTAGCGAGCGTCGAGCAGAACGTCACGGTTGTCTCCGCCTCGCGTGTCGAGGAGTTGCAGCAGGATACTCCGCTGCCCGTCGATGTCATCACGCAACAACGCATTCAGCGCACAGGATTCGAGGACGTAGCCGATGTCCTGAGCGAGCTGCCGGGCGTGATTACACGCAACAACAGCTCTTATTCCGGTTCCTCGGAAGAGATGATCGACGGCGTGCCCTCGGCGGACGTGCTTGTGTTACAGGACGGCCTGCCACTCGTCGGCGCACGCGGCATCAACAGCGGCATCATCGACCTGGGACAGCAGAACATCGGCAGGCTGGATCGCATTGAGGTCGTTCGCGGCGCTGCTTCTGCGCTCTATGGCACCGATGCCGTGGGCGGCGTCATCAATCTCATCACGCATGAGCCTACGCATCCGTTTGAGGGAGGTCTTCGTGTTTCGGGCGGAACGCTGGGCGCATTCGACGGCGACCTCGATCTGGGAACGCGCTACAAGCACCTTGACGCCTTTACCGACCTCGAACTGCACCACATCAACTCCTACCCGTTGATCCCCGACAACGAGAGCACCGTCGGCGCGAACAATCAGCGATACGACGGCATGGTAAAGCTGCGCTACAGCTTCAATCCCAAAGCATCCATCGGGTACACTGTCAACGCCTATCACGACAACGCGACCGGCAAGGATACGGACAGCACCGGCACAGCGACCTCCGGTTACGACTCCGCTACCAGCAACGACAGTACGCAGACACACGCGCTGGTGGGCGACTTCGTACCAACCTCGACCACCGCGATACAAGCCCGTCTCTACGAAGCCCGTTACGACTCGAACTCCTGGTCGAATCCCCTCAACTCAGATAACAGCACTGGCCCCCAATTCGATTATGGCAACCTTTACGAACGCTATCACCGCGCCGACGCTACGGTGTCGCAGCAGATCGGCTCGTGGAACTTCCTGCAAGGCGGCGACGAGTGGGTACAGGACTCGTATCGGGGCCTGAACCGCATCGTGGGCAACGATAACGGACAGCAGATCACCACAAACGACGTCTGGTTGCAGGATCGTATCCAGCCTTGGAAGAGATTGATTGTCGATCTGGGTGGCCGCTACAACCATCATTCGTTGTATGGAAGTCACGTTGTCCCCAAGGTTGGCCTTGTCTACAAAGTGAACGACCATTGGACGCTACGCAGCGCCTATGGCAAGGGCTTCCGTTCACCCACCCTCGGCGAGTTGTACTATCTCCTGCTTCACCCGGAATACTTCTATCAGGTCATCGGCAATCCAACGCTCAAGCCGGAAACCAGCGAGAGCTACTCGGTCGGAGCGGACTACCAAGTCAACCGCTACAGCGTCGGCGTCACACTCTATCGCAACAACCTGAACCATCTCATCAACTACATCGACGCCGGTTTCCCACCGGACGAAGCGGCGCTTGACGCGCTGCTGGCACAGTACGGAATTCCGCCCACCTTCGGCGCACTGCCCGGTATCGAGACCTTCATTTACACCAACGTCGATCAAGCGTATACGCAGGGCGTCAACCTGAAAGGCAGCGTGCTTCTCAGCCGCAATCTGAAGGTCGATGGATTCTATGCCTACGTCGATCCGTACAGCGTCACAGACAAGCAGACGCTTCCCGAAGTCAGCCGTAACTCGGGCTATGTTCGTGCCGAGTATGTCTCGCGGAAGCTGGGAGTCGTAACCAACGTTCGCGGAAATTTCTTCGGCAAGTGGCTGTTAGCCAGTGGCGGGAATGAGCAGGCATACGCCCTTTGGAACTTCTATGCCTCGAAAGACATCTCGCACGGACTTCAGGCATACGGCTCCATCGACAACCTCGCCAACAGCCGCGACAGCATGTTGAATCAGAATCCCCCTACCTACGACCGAACCGATTATGGACGCCTCTTCAGGATCGGTCTGCGGTACACCTTCCCACATGAATAGGAGACATCGACCATGAGCGACATCAACGTAGTTCTTGCCGAGCAGCCGGGCACGGGAGCGGTTCGGCTCTGTGGATGCAACTGCATCCTCCTCAGCATCGGTCCCATCGTCATCAATATGGCTCCTGGGATGTTCGCACAGACCGCGCTTCTGGTGAAGCAAGCGATGGAATGTCTGTCCGTCATCGCTGCGGCGGGAGACCTTGACCAACCCGAGGGTGCAAAACCCAACTGATAGACCGGAGGCCGTTATGAAGAAGATTGCATCGTTGTTTGTGATTGTGTTTTGTCTCAGTTCCCTGAGAACGACATTCGCGCAAGACATTCCTGTAAACCCTGCGGAGCAGGCCCACGAGCGCATCGGCATTCTGCTTCTCGCGCACGGCGGGAGCGCGCTGGAGTGGAATGAAGATGTGCGTCATGTGGCGGACCAGGTAGACCTCACCATCCCGACGGAGATTGCCTTCGGGATGGCGACGCGCTCGTCCATGCAGACGGCAGTCAACCGTCTCGTGGCCCGCAAGGTGACGGAGATCGTTGCTGTACCGCTGTTTATTAGTTCGCACAGTTCCGTCATTGACAGCATCGCCTATCTTCTGGGTGTGCGAGCGCAGACCCCGGAAGACCTCAAGATGTTCGCAGAGATGGACAACGGAAGCGGCGGGATGGCGATGGACCACGGCTCGATGAACCATGACGCCCCAACAGCCTCGGACGCCACTAAGCCCATCTCCTCTCCGGTCCCGATTCACATGGCCTCGGCGCTCGACCACCATCGCATCGTCGCGGAGATTCTGCGCGACCGCGCTGCCTCGATCAGTCAAGACCCGACACACGAAGTCGTGGTGCTCGTCGCGCATGGCCCGGTCCCTGACGATGAGAACAAACTTTGGCTTTCCGACATGGGTATTCTTGCGGGCGAGGTACATCAGCAAAGTCACTATGCCGGTATCGAATGCCTGACGCTGCGCGACGATGCGGACAAGTCAGTGCGCGATGCCGCGACACAGCAGCTCCGGCAGAAAGTCGAACAGATTTCTAAGAGTGGCAATACCGCGCTGATCGTGCCGCTGCTGCTTTCCTACGGCGGCATCGAAGGCGGCTTGCGCGAGCGTCTGAACGGCCTCAACTACCGAATGGCTTCCCAGGGCTTGTTGCCGGACAAGCGCATTGTGGATTGGGTCATTGCGACGGCTCAGGCCAGCAAGCCATCGAATGAGCCGCAGAAGTAGGAGTGAACTCTTTGGCGTTGTCTCGCACGGTTACAGGACAACTCGGACACAGAAAAAGGATCGCATGGATTCTCGTCGTAAGTGGGGCGGTTCTCGCTCTCGCGGCCCTGTTGTGGCGAAGCACACTGTCTCTAGGCAATCCCAATCCTCTCGCGCCAAACGCAAGCCGGAGCGCCGCTGTCTTCGACATTGCGGTGCTGGTGCTGCGCGAAGGGCTGGAGTGCATTCTGGTACTCGCGGCCATCACTGCGGGACTGACCGGCGAACAACAGCGGCAACGCAATCCTATCGCTGCCGGAGCTGGCGTCGGCTTGGTGGCAACACTGGCGACCTGGGCCGTTGCCGTGCGGATACTCGATGACATCAGCGAGAAGGTCTCCGCGCTCCAGTTGCAAGCGGCGACCGGCCTGCTGGCCGTCATCGTCCTGCTGGTAGTGATGAACTGGTTCTTTCACAAGATGTACTGGACGGGATGGATCTCGCTCCACAACCGCAGGAAACGCGAGTTGCTGACAGAGCAAGAGAACACGCGCAGACTCGCGCTTGGCATGGGATTGCTTGGGTTCTCTTCCGTGTACCGCGAAGGGGTCGAAGTGGTTCTCTTCCTGCAAAGCTATCGGCTGCGCCTCGGCAATGAGCCAGTCTATCTCGGCGTATTGCTCGGCTCTGCGTTCGCAGGCATCGTTGCCGTGCTCACGTTCATCGCGCATCGCAAACTTCCGTACCGGAAGATGCTGGTAGCCGAGTCGATGTTTGCCTCTACAGGTCGCTTGTACCCTTCACTGTTCTCCGGCTGCTCGCCTGCCGGGTGGGATGGGACAAGATTGCTTTCCGGTTTCTGCTGGCTGGCGGATGCAAGCGGCCCCGCCGTCTGCGTCTGTTGCGGCTGGTCGGGACCGTGAACATACACAAGATTGGAGGCAAAGCGGGACTCGTCGGCTCGTTCGCGCTCTTTCGCGGCGAGCTGCTGCGCCTGCTGTTGTTCGGGCGTGAGCTGCGGCTGCGCGTTGCTCGGCTGACCATAGCCGGACTGAGCCAATGGGCAGGGCTGACCCGGCACGCACTGGCCGGTCGGGGTGAGAGAACCGAGAGCGGCCTGCTGCGCGAGCGTTGCGGAACCAAGCGCGGGATCTCCGGCAGCGGCGGCGATAGCCGCTTGCTGCTGCTCCTTCAGACGCTCGGCCTGGAGCTGGTTCTTCAAGTCCTGCACGTTGTTGTCGGTGTTGTCCTGAATCATGGGCTGTGGCGGTTGATTCTTGCCAGCGGCCTGTTGTCCCGGCGTCTTCTTGCCGGAAGAACTAAAGATGGCCGCGACAATCACCAGCAAGGCCGCGCCGAGATACACGAAGGTCTTGAGGTTCTTTTGCAGTACGCCCTTCGGCTGGACGTTCGTATGCCGCAACTCCGGCTCGGTCTGCGGCTGTATTGGAGGAATGACATTGTTTTCGGCCATGACGCTTACCCCTTCCGCGTGAAATCCATCCGCTTCTTGCCAAGCTCGACATACCCGTTGTCCATGACCTTCGGGATGATGTAGGTGTTGTCCCGCAACTCGTAATTAACAAGGTTGGGCTTGCCGTCCCGCATCTCGTACACGCTGAACTTCTCCGGCGCATTGGTCTTGATGTAGGTGAACTTGTCATCGTGGTAGATGGCCTGAATATCGAAGGGCGCTTCGTTGGCCCGGAACGTGTAGTCGAATTTCAACTGAAGCGGATACGCGCTCTTATACTCGTCCACGGCCTGCGTGACATGCGATTGCATGACGGCGAGCTGCTGCTGCGACTGCGCCAGTTGCGCGGCAGGCACGAACTGCGGCGGGCCGCTGGCGGCAACAATCGCGGAACGATCGGCAGGCTCTACGATCACCTTGAGGTCGGGGCTATCCGCAGAGGCCGAGATGTCCTGCAAGGTGAAGCTGTAGATGTTGCCCTTGTCGGTAATCAGATTCAGGTTCGAGTTGATGCCTTGTTTGGCCGGATGCACAAAGCAGAAGTTCCCAACCACATCGACAATCCAGAAATCCTTATCGCCGGTCGCCGCCTCCATGATCTTTTCGGTTGGCGGCACTTCGATAAGCGTGGTGTATTTCACCTTTGCGCGAATGGGGATGATGTCCTGCGAGTGATACTGGACGGTGCGAGCCGACGCATCCTGCGCGACGGCCACAGTGGGGGTGAGAGAGAGGGCGAGGGCGAGCCACGCAACCGTGAATAGAATGCGCTTCATTGGGAGACTCCTTGTTTGGGTTTGGTGGAAGTGAACGAGCGAGACTTGAATGGGTGATCCTGGGCGAGACGGCGCAACCCTTCGGCAATGCCGTACCGCTCGAAGTATTCGCGTTTCTTGAGGTTGTCGCGGGCGTTGTTGGTGGCCGTCCAGTGCGAGACGGAATCGACGTTGAGCTGCACTTTTTTGGAAGACTGCGCCTTGCGAATGAGCATCTGGCCGGGTGGTACAAGCCCGGCAATCAATTCAAGCTCGGTATCGTTCAGATGGAACGCTTCGCGGTACACGTCGCGGTCCATCTCCGGGTTTGCCAGAAAGATTTTCGTCGGGCAGCTCTCCGCGACAATCTGCAACATGCCCGATTCCTGCAACTCCTTGAGCGATTGCGTTGCAAGAATCATGGCGGCATTCAATTTCCTCCATGTCTTCTGCGCCTGAATCACATAGCTGCGGATGGTCTCGTTGCGGATAAAGAGCCATGCCTCATCGAGCAGAAACATCTTGAACGTGGCAAGGTTCGCCGGGTCTGCAATCTCATTACTCGCCCGATGAAGAACGTAAAACAGCAACGGCTCCAACACGTCGGGAGCATCGCCCCATCCCGCGAAATTGAAGGTCTGGAAACGGCTGAAGGAGAGTGTGTCCTCTGCGTTATCGAAGAGAAAGCCATACTGCCCGCCGCGCATCCACCGATGCAGGCGCTCTTTCAGCTCTCCGAGGATGTTGCCGAAGTTGGAGACAGTACGCTGGTCCGGCTCCAACATATACATTCGCTCGATGCCATCCCACAGCTTGCGTTCCTCTTTGAAGTCGAGCCGGTAACGCTGGCTGTTGCCTTCGATCAACACACGGAAGAAACTGAAGAGGAATTGCAGGTTCTCTTTGGTAGATGGCAGGGAGAAAGGATTGATGGTGAAGTCGCGGGTATCCTGGCCGACATTCAGATAGCTTCCGCCGAAGATGTGAGTGAGCGATTGAAAGCTGCCGCCAATGTCGAAGATGAACGTCAGTGGCGCATATTTCTGCGCGTTCTGTAATAGGAATGAGCACAGATAACTTTTGCCCGATCCGGTCATTCCGAGGATGAGCGTGTGGGGGACTTCGCCGTTATGGAGATTCAAAAAGTACGGCGTGCTGTGGTCTGTTTCGAGCACGGCAAGGTACTCCGTACCGAGATGTGCGTTGCGCTTTTCGCCGGGCAGGATGGTAAAGAGAAACGAAAGGTCTGCATAGTTCGTATTGAGCACGTACAGCCTGCGGAGGTTGGTGACATAGCCGCCCGGCACGGTGGCAAAGTAAGCGTTGAGCTGGTTGTAGGTCTCGATGTATAGATTGCCGTCTGCGTTGGTAAAGACGCTGGCGAACTCTCCGATGAGCTGGTCTGTCTCTGGCTTTGTGGGCGCATACACCACAATCGTCAGCGAGAAGTCACCCAACGATTGCCCGTCACCCAGGGCACGCAGACAATCGCCAAGATTTTCGATGTCGGCTTGTTTCGATTCATCCACCAGCACGTCACGCGGATTCGTCTTCGTCGCATCGTTTCCCATCTGCGAGACAAAGCCGGTCTTCGACATATTGAAGTGACGACGGCGTTTGTTGACTTCTTTACGCGCCTTGTCGGTGGCAAGCGGCGTCCATTCCGTGACGACATAGAAGTTCGCCGGAATCTTAAGAAGCGCGTCCAGCACCAAAGGCTTAGTCTCGGTAATGGCCTCTTTCATCGTGAGGATACGGACGACGTGATCGCCCACGCGCAGATGATCGCGCTCGGCTTCGATGTTGGAATTGACCACCTGATAGTCAAGAAACTGCGTGGACTGTGGCTTGCCCGCAATGCGCCACTCGTCATAGTTGAGCAAGCGGCGGAAGAAACGAAATTGCTCCTGCTGGCCCAACACCTCAATCTGCATGAAGTCGGCAAGCTGGCGGCTGAATGCCTGGACCTTCTGCTCAAGCCGCGCAAGCTCGTTCTCGATCTGCGAGCGCAGCAAGACCTTCATGCTGTCGTTGGTGAACTGTGTGCGAAGCTCGCCAATCGCCCCGGCAGGGTCGCGGAAGAGTTGGGCGAAGGCAGCGCCGACGCCACTCTTCGAGCGCGGGCCTTCGAGCACGATGGCATAGAAGATTTCGACCTGATAGAGATGGTCGCGCTTGGACTCGAAAAATTGCCGCCGCTGCTCGGTTGCGGCGTTCACAATCGGGTCGTCATAGTTGGCAAACGGAATCTCAGGCCGATTCGATTTGAAGAGGTATTGATAGACATGGAAGCCGGGGCCGAAGGCTTTGAGCGCGGCTTCGAGCCGCTTCACGGCATACTCCTGTTGCGCGTGGTCAAGACTTTCGTAGTCCACGCCGGGAACACCGAGAACCATGCCTATGTCACCGCTCTTGGTGAGGAAGGCGGTCTCATTCCAGAAGCCGTACAGGTTGATATGGTCGTTGAGCGACGCCGCTTCCTTCCACGGCTTGATGACCTTATCGAGTCGCAGCATCAGCGCACCTCCACCCGGGGAACCTGTTGTTTGGCCGCGTCATAGCGCAGCTTGTACCGTTCGGACTTGGCGAGGATGCGGAGAAAGGCCGGGTCGCTGCTCGTCACCCAATGGCCGAAGGCGAAGCCTCCGATAAATACGGCAATACCGGCAAGAATGGAATTGAAGATGTTGAATGCGCCCACTGCGCCGACGCAGACGAAGTAAAACAGAGTGCGCTCGACGCCGAGATAAGTGAGGGGCTTATGCAGGCTCTTGAAGACGCGATTGCTGCGAGTTGTGGGTTGTTCTGCCATAAGCCCCTCGCTGTGCTGAGTGGTTGGTGGGAGTGGAGAGAAGCGCCCTTAGACGCCCCATAGCCAGGTGAGGACGTTGACCGCCATAACAGCAATGCCCGTACCGGCTGCAACCCCGGCGAGAGCTTTCTTTGCGCCCGGTTCTCCGTGGGCAAAGCCGTAGCCGCCAATCACGATAGCGACAAGGCTTGCGACCTTGGCAATCGTGCCGGTGAACAACGTCTGGATGGCGGTAAAGCCGGTATCGAAAGGAGAGCCGCTGGATTGCGCGTGCGCGGCCAGCGGTAGTAGCAGGATGGTGAACGCTAACAGGCCCGAAATGCGAGGTCGAAGAATCAACCTCTTCATCCGGGCCGGACGATGGACTTTGAGCATATTGCACCTCCGCTGACTCAGGTGTTGTCAGCTATGGCGCAAAGCTAAGTGCGTCGCGTGGAATCGTCCAATGAAATGTAGGGAGAGCGTCATTCCAAATTGGAATGACGACAGGGGCCAATGCCTAGAGTTCGTAGTCGCGGAGGACCAGCGGCGTCCCGGCACCGCCGCCCTTAAATAAGGTTCCTTTTACGGCGGGCTTATAGGAAACGGAGCTGGAGAATGATGTGCCGTCTGTGAACTCGATCAGCGTCTCGCAGCCGTCTACGTCATCCTCATACATCTTGAGCGCCTTGATAGTTTTGCCTGCGACTTCGGAACATTCCACATAATCTCTCGTCACGTCTACCTCCTGAGAAGGATTAGATGCTAACCAGTCTGTCCCCTATTAGGGGATTCGTCAAGCGTTACCCAAACTTGAAAGGTGAAGAAGCAGAAGAAGCCTGAGACTCGAATCTCGCGTAAGGGAAGGACGACGCCCCATCAGGCTCTCTATGACAGATTTCTTGAAAAACTGATCTCGGCCCGCGAGGAAGCAGGGCTGACGCAGCGCGAAGTTTCCGCACGTATGGAGAGGTCGCATTCCTTTCTTTCCAAAATCGAAACAGGCGAGCGCAGCCTGGAAGTCTTTGAACTCATCCAACTGGCGCAACTCTACGAAAAGCCCGCGCAGTTCTTCCTGGAACTCTGATTAGCTATTGTCCTAGAGCCGAGCCATCCTGGATGTGAATAATAATGCGCTCAGGTCTGAAGTTCCTTCTATGTGAACGTTGGCTCTTGACAGCTTACGCATAATGCGTAAATATATACGCATTATGCGTAAGGGATCGACACTTTCGGCTCTCTTCAGCCCTACCCGTCAGGCTGTGCTGGCAGCCATATTCCTACGCCCTGAAAAGTCTTGGTACTTGAGCGAATTGGCTACCCATCTTGGCACAAGGCCATCCTCCTTGCAGAGAGATGTTGATTCACTCGTGCGTGTTGGCATCCTGGAAAAGCGTCTCGACGGACGTCGCAGTTATATCAAGGCAAACCCGGACTCTCCCATCTTTCCTGAGCTTCATAGCCTCATTGAAAAAACCAGCGGTATTGTGCCAATGCTTCAGAGCGCTATTGCTAAATTGGGTAAAAAAGTTCAGTTGGCATTTGTGTATGGCTCTGTGGCTCGCGGTGAGGAAAGCGCGAAAAGCGATGTAGACCTTATGCTGATAGGAACTGTGAGCACGATGGAAATGGTTCCGGTGTTGCGGCAACTCGAAAGTACTGTAGGCCGCGAGATCAATCCCACGATCTTCACCGAAAATGACTTCAAAAAGAATATCGCCCACGATAATCACTTCCTACTAACCGTGATGCGGGGAGCAAAAATCTTGTTGAAAGGGACAGAAGATGAGTTGGAAGAAATTGCTCGCGGCGCATAAGGTCCACACGCACAAGGCGAGCAAGCAGGAATTGGATGAGTTGCGGGCAGTCATCCAACGTGACCTTTCCGATGCCTCCATTCCGGCGCTCTCGGAAGATCGGAGATTCGCTACTGCCTATAACGCTGCATTGCAAGCAGCAAAGATGTCGATTGCATGTGCCGGATACAGGGTCGGAGCGGTGCCGGGGCATCATGCTATTACTTTCGAGTGCGCGGGCTTGGCGATTGGCAAAGAGGCTGATCTGCTCGTTCAGTTCTTTGATGTTTCCCGGCGCAAACGCAACGTCATCGACTATACGGGAGCACAAATCGCAACCTCGACAGAGGCGGCTGAAGTCTTACTGCGGGCACAGCAGTTTCTAGTGCTAGTTGAAAATTGGATCAAGACTAAGCACCCGCATTTGCTGTGATGTAGCAGTGCTGCCGAGAGAAATCTTTGAATTCCACTGTTCGGTCTCATTCCAGAGGGAAACATTGAAGAAAGAGCCTTTCATTCTAATGACGGACCAGCAACCGCGCTCTGTTAATGCCAAGAAATTCGGAGATTATGCTGAATACGTCAAGGCAGAAGCAGTTGTAAAGATGAATGGTAGCGCTAAGTATGTTGGGAAATTCTATGCCCGGATTGTATGGTTTCACCGAGGGCGCGCCACTACAGATGCAGATAATATAGCGAAGCGCCACATTGATGCGTTGCGTGGGGTCGTTTTTGTTGACGATGCCGCAATCTCAAAATGTCTTACGCACAGAGTCGATCTATCTGAATCATACGTTCTCGATGGTACGTCTCTTGGCGAAAAGGAACTCCAACGCTTGCTGGCGATGCTTGGTGATCCGGCACGCAAACATGTTGTGTATGCAGAAATTGGAGAATCAGCAACGTCACAGGTTCAATTAGGCCCAGTGGAGGAATGATGGGAACGCTGAATGAGCATCTGCTGCAATATCTGGAACGTGCTCGGGTCGATGAACTCAGTGACGATCTGCGTTCAAAGGGGTATAAATTAACGCCAAATGCCACCGTGGGAGCTTTCCAAGTCTCGCTGTTAGCTGAGAAACCTGGACAACGTCTGGCATACGAGGTTGTTGCGTCTGACCAATTACAGGAGATGTCGGAAGCGATTGCCGCGAAACGAAATGCCGTTTTGACATCCGGGATCAATCGCTTCTTGATTTCAGTTGTGTCTCTCCCAAAGACAACTGAGGTCGATATATATGGGCTACCGGAAGCAATTCGGGCAGAACTCGAAACCCCCACACTTCACTCGGACCTCGCTACCATCGGACAGGATACGAAGTTGCTGTCCGTGCGCGAGCCTGAATATGACTCAGTAGCTATCGACTCGTTTAAACTAAGAGTTGTTGGAAGCGCGCTTGCCAGTATCACCTTTATTGAACCAGGGTTTGGCATGGGGGACGATGAAGTAACAGCAGACGTACCGTTTGATTTCGATATTGTCTTTGCGTATGCCCCAGATTTCAAAGTTAAAACCGTTCATCATTTGGCTATTGATGCCTCAGAGTTCGACTCCTAAATCTTGTATACTCGCGCTGGAAAGACGGCAGATGGTACGGCATAGGCTTTCCTTTACGCACGGGAGAGAGTTGTGTGTACGAGTAGTTGCGCAGCACGGCACGGCCCGTAGCAAAGTCTCCGCTCTTGATGAGCTGAAGTCCTTCACGAAGAAGACTCTGGCGAAAAGCCGGTTCGCGCTGTGCGCGTTCACGGATGGTATCGCGGAAATCTCGTGTAAGTGCCATTATCGATTCTCCTGCTTGGTTTCGCTTTCCTGCTTTTGATCTCTGTTTTTGCCATCAATCATGCCCCTGATAGAGGTTTTCACGAGAGAACGCCTCTGATGGCAAGGCGGGAATCTTCTCGGAGTATCGCGTCAACTCATCCAGTGAAGCCTCGAACTCTTCCAAACTAAGTGTGCGCGCCGCAGACCCTCTTGCCATCGCAGTCTGTTCGGCAATCAGACCCTCAACATAACTCTTCAGAGTCAGTCCGCGCGACTGAACCTGCGCAGCGAGTTCGTCCGGGATGTTGACCGTCACCAGCATGAAATAAGGGTAGCAAACGGGCCGGATGATGGGACGGTAGGAGGCTAGAGGCCATCTCATCCTCCCATGAGATATTTTCCTGAAGAAACTCGAAAAGGTTGGTTCTATATGTTGATTTCTTGGTCGTAAGCGGCTAACTCAGCCAAAACCTTCCGGCGCTCTGCAAGATTTCTCTTCAAATCTTCTTCCGTTTCGGCGCACGGCTGTTCTGCAAGCTCAGAAGTGGTTCGCTTGATGTCTTCTGGATATGGCGATGGGTCGGGCACTTAGGATCACCTTTCGGATTTCCGTGTTTTTCTACTTCAAGGTACGAGAAAAACATCGAGACGGATGGCAAGACTGAGAACTTCCATCCGGGCGCTCCCGTCCGGATGCAACAGGGAAAAAGCATCGGCTCCCACTTTGAGCATACCCGGTGCAACTCGGTTTCCAAACAACAGGATGGCTTTCGCATCATCATCTCTGCGAGAGGTCCAGATGAAGCCCTGGGCGGTGAGGTTTTGCTCATACAAGGTAAGTGCCCACTCCCGCGATGCGGCGTAATAAGCCGCTTCTGTCTGTGTGAGGTCGGCAGGAGCCACACCTAGTTTGTGGAGCGCCACCGAACTCAGATCCACGAGCTGGAGATCGCTGGTCAGACTGAGGGGTGAGCAGATTGCGCCTTCGACATATTTTGATTTGGATACCGTCTTGAGGCCCGGTCGGTACGGAACATCATGGAAGACACTCTCCATCAGCGCGCAATCAAGAGTCGTTCCAGCATAGAGCGTAGGAATAACTGCCTTGCGTTCAGCATCCATGAGCGGACTGAACCTCGCATCTCCCTTACGGCTGTCGTTGAATTGATCGGCCTTGTAAATGGAGCGGTGGACACGAAAGAGTGTCCTGCCTTTTCCCCACGGAATCAGGGTGGTGTTCAGTCTTCCTGCTGGTGGCCGTACCCCGGCCACGGACTCAGCCATGTTGGAGTCCTTCTGCCTCCGCTCGTGCCGCATGTAACAACGGTTCCGGCGCATCGGCTAATACATCCTGCGGTCGTTTGCCGCTCAGGTAGCTATTCACGCTGCCAAACCAGAACGCCGTACCCCACGAGTCCTTCGAGTTAGAGAAGAGGCGCAGCACATCGGTCACGACAGGGCGGGGACGATAGCCGTCCGCCGGATCGAGGGCATAGAGAGGGTAGTAATCCGAACCCCGGTGATGAATGGCAAATATCTGGCCCAACCGCTTCCAGCGGTTCGGCTGCGAGCTGGGATTTTTCACGCTGAACTTGCCTAACCGCGCAATGTCCGCTGCGGTGACAAAATCCTGGCCTTCCAATATCTGAGTCATTGCGGCACTCTTCATCTCTGCCTCGATTACCTTCGTCGGAGAGAGAGCAATGTCGGGCGTAAGGGCTTCGACCAAAGCGTCCCATTTCTGGACGCGGCGTTTTTCAAGTAAGGCTGGCATCATCTCTGCAACCTGTTTGAGAACGGAGACCGTGGCCTCTGCCGTTTTGGGGTCTACGCCCTCGTCCGTTATCACTTGCGTTTCCCCGCCGTACTGCACCGTAAAAATGAGGTTGTGGGTGTTGTGAATACTTGCCGTGCGTGTAGAAGACATGAGATGCCCCTCCGTGCGCGATACATATTATCAATTTTCATTGTAATATACATCGCATAAAGGGAGAGCAAAATTCGCTACCGCCGGCAGGCGAAGACACCCCAAGAACCTTTGGGTTGATTTCCCGCGAGTCAAAAATTCACTCCCAACTCACTCCCCAGAGCGGCCAACAACCATTGGGTTTTCTGCCCAACGGCTAACCGAAGGTCGTCCGTTTGCAGAGGCGGAGTCGGCGAATAAATGGCGAACGAGGTTGCACAATAATTAGTGCAATTCAATCCTGTTGCAGCCATCGCCAATTCACTCCCAACTCACTCCCAAATCCCTGTCCAGTGGGTACTTTTCCGTACTTCCGGGTAGCCATTCGTCCTGTAAAGTCTTCTATTTACGCGAGTTCCCGGTCACTCATAACCCAAAGGTCGTAGGTTCAAATCCTACCCCCGCAACCATTTAGCAGAAACGCCAACCCCAGATAACCCCACTTAACAGCGGTCGCCAAATCGCTTTGGGAATTGTCGAGTGTGGTTGGCGTTTCTTGCATTGGACTATGCGCTCCTCAGTGCCATTCTGACCACCTTGCTGTTGGCCTCACGCTTGGCCGTCATCAAGGCGTTTCCGTACACGTTCATCGTGGTCGAAACCTGCGCGTGCCGCATCAACTTCTGCTGCACGCCGATAGGCGCGGACGTGCTATCCAGCCAGGAACGATAGGTATGGCGGAACGTATGCCACCCTACGCTGCCGTACTTGCCGGCAGCCTCCCACCGCTCATCGTGCAGCGGTAGACGCCTCCCGTTCGGCGTCTTGCCGTCCTGAACGCACCAGACCCCAACCCCCGCCCCGCACTTCGGGCACGCCACAAGGCAGCAACCGGCAGGACGAATGTAGTCCTGCTGGGCTGGCCCGGTATGGAAGTGCCGTCCGGTAGAGGTGCTTGGGGAAAACGAGGTCCAACCCCATCAATGGGGTTGAAACGCCGTTTTGCGCCTCGCGTTCTGCTTCCAACCTGCGCTTCCAGGTCAGAAGAATCTCCGCGAAGCCGGGATCGAGCGGCAGCTCGTCCTCCGAGTATTCGGTCTTGACCATCTTGACCCGGCCGTGAACTACCGCCCGGACGACCTTCATACTCAAGTTCTCGAAGTCGATGTCCGGCCATTCGAGCGCCAGAACCTCTTCGGCACGAAGGCCGGTACACTGCGCCACCACGACCATCGTGCGGTAGGGCTCCGGCAACAGTTCGAGGATCAGGAAATACTGCTCGACGGTCAGGATGACCGGCTTCTTCTGCCGCTTGCTGACGCCTTTCACTTCGACCAGCTCCATCGGGTTCCGCTGCCACTCGACGATCTCCCACAACATGGCCTTCTCGTACAGGCGATACATGACTGCCTTGATGTGGCCCTTCGTCTTGGGTGCGGCTTGTATCTCCCTGAGCCAGCTTTGAACCAGCATCGGCTTCATCCGCGCGATGCGGGTTGTTCCCCACTTCGTGCGGACTCGCTTGATGACGCTCAAATAGGAGAGAACCGTCGAATAGCTGAGTTCGCCTTCCTCGCACAAATCACCGGGGCGGCGCTGCTTGATGACCAGCAGCTTCTCATCCTCAATGAAGCGGTCAAGAATGGCGTCGAAGGTCGGCTCCATGACGGCCAGGGTTGGGTTTTCTGCGTTAAGTTTGAGCACGAAGGCTTCCAGATGCCGTTCCACGGCAGTCTGCGTGGGAAACTTTTCGAGGCTCAGGAACAAGGATCGTCTCCTCGTGGTTGCGGGGTCCTGGTAGCGATACTCCCAGGCCCATTGATTGTTGGCCCGCGCCACTTTGCGCAGGGTGCCTCGCTGAAAACGTTGCCGTGTGAAGTTCAAGAATGTTGCTCCTGTCCAGTCAGCACGGCGTGATCGGTTAAGTTAGATTTTATTCCTTTTTCCAACCAATCATTGAGCGAACTGAGCCGAAATCGCCAGCGTTTACCGACCTTAAACGCCGGAACCTCCTTGTTCCGCGCCTTGCTCTCCAGCGTCTTCCAGTGCATCCCCAACACCGATGCGGCTTCATGCAGGTCGAGTAGAGGCTCGAACGTTGTGGAGACAGTTTGATGAGCGGGCTTTGCGATTTGCAACATGTTGACCTCACGGCTAACGTCTGGACGCAGCTTTCAGGACCATTGGCACACGATGGCGTAGAAAGCCGGTCGATGTCCAATCAATTTCGATGGGTCGATTATTCGCAGGATTGATAAGAGGGTAAATTCGTAACCACGCGAGAAGTCTGTGCCGTATCGTCTGGGTCGAACTATAATTGCGTCTCACGTTACCGATGGGACACTCTGGCTGTGAATCAAGTGGGCATCGCATCACCTGTTAGGCCCATTGCGTCCCATCTTCCCAACAAACCGTCGAGCAGGATGGGAGGAATGGTATGGCACGCAATGAGACGAAGTTTCTGGAGTCCGCGCTGGTCTTGGCCGAGGAGCTGCACTACTCTCGGGCCGCAATCAAGATGGGGATTAGTCAACCGATGCTGACCAAGAACATTCAAGACCTCGAAGCGTTGGTCGGCGGACGTCTGTTCGTGCGCGACCGCAAGAACGTCAAGTTGACGGACGCCGGTCGAGCGTTTGTTGCCAAGGCGCGTCTTTCGTTGCTGTACAGTGAGCGGGCTGTCCAGGAGGCCCGCGCCGTGATGCAGGATGCGGATGTTCCTCTTTATATCGGAAGGTCGCCGTATACCGATCCGTTCCTCGTGACGACGCTGCTCTCGATCGACCTTCCTTTATATCCTCGAATGAAGATCGAATTGACCAGCCAGTTTTCGTTTGATCTGGTCCATGACCTTCTTGCAGGCGCGGTTGACCTGGCAATCGCCACCGAACCGCCGGAGTCTCCGTTGCTATCCAAAGTCCAGATTGCAGAGTCTCCGTTTTACGTTGCAATGGCGAGACGCGATGACCTGGCGGGCTATCCTTCCATACCGCTGGACATGATGGCCGACCGCTGGTGGATTCTGTTCGAGCGCCGTTTGCACCCGCCGCTCTACGACTCCATCCTGAACCTTGCGAGACAACGAAAGGTCAGTCCCTCGAAGATTCAGCACGTCACCGCGCCCGAAGAAGCGTTCCCTTTTGTGGCTGATGGATCGGCCCTCGCGTTCGTCGTGAAGGCCGGCGCGCTGCTCTTGGCGCGCAACGGTGTCACCGTGCGGCCCCTTGCCGAGCCGGATCTTCATTTGAAGACGTACCTGGTCTCTCGCGCGGACAACGAATCCAAGGTCGCGAGCGAGTTGCTGCGGGCCTTCATGCGTAAGTCAGGAGACGTGAACAAGCACAGGCAGCTTCCGCTTCCCATCTCCGCGTAGCAAGGGCTACCGGTTACATTCGCTCGCCTGGCTCTGGTTGAGCTGTCCCATCCACCATGCGAATCTCAATCGGCCCTGACCAATCACAGTTCGGACACGAGACGATCCCGGTGGTGATCGTCTTGAGGTCGATCGCGGCGAGATTGAGGACGTGCCCGCATTTTGGACAGACATGGGCACTTTCCCAATGCTTCCTCTCGTCCGAGTTGGGGAGATGCGCACTCATGAAACGAACCCGTCCCAAAATCTCCCACGCAGAGGCACGAGCATGGGTTTCGCTGCTGGCTTTCCGAAGAGGTATCCCTGCATAAGGCGGACGCCCATCTGCACCAGGGCCAGCGCGTCCTCTTCCTGCTCCACTCCCTCGGCCACCAGCATCGCGCCCACGTCGGATGCCAGATTGATGAAGTTCTGGACCGCGCTTCGTTTCACCACGCTCTCCGCGATCCCTCGGATGAAGTAACGGTCCATCTTGATGTAGTGCGGTTGCAGCTCGCAGATGGCGCGGATATTGGCGAAGCCCGCGCCTACGTCATCGAGGGAGAGCTTCATCCCTTCATCAAACAGCGGATCGAGCAGACGAAGGAGCGATGCCGCATCGGGGATCGGCTCATGCTCCGTGAGTTCCAGCACGATCTGCGAGGGATGGAGGCAGACGTAGTCGATGGCACGGCGAAGATTAATAACGGCACGGGGCGAGGTCTGAAGAGAACTGGCCCGGAGATTGAGAAAAAGCTTGCCTGGCCAGCGAAGCTCGGCAAACGCCGTCAAGACGACCTTGCAGGCAGCCTCGTCAAAAGCAAGCGTCACGTCTGCGTTGTGAGCAGCCTCAAAGAGTCTGTCAGGAGTCTGAAGGGAACTTCCTGCAGGCCCGCGGACAAATCCTTCGATCGCAAATGGCACCTTCTCGCCAACTTCATAGATGGGCTGAAAGCTCGAAGTCAATCCGTGCCTGACAATCTCTCGCAGTCGAGTGGACGGAGCGAGAGAGGAGCTACCCGGCGATGCGTTCGATAGCGTTCGATTGACTTCCGACATATTCAGGCTCGTCTCTCAGGAGAGTGGTCGCGTCTGTTCTTTGCAACAATCTTCTGTTCCTGCCATTGGCGAATATTGATAGTGCCGTTCATCTTCCTCGGTTTCTTGAACAACTCACTGAGTTGTTCGATTGCTACCGCCGTTCCAATAAAAAAGACGGTAAAGACAAAGCAACCGGATGCGAAACCAAGTGAGAAGAGAAACCCCTGCCAAAACATGTTCCACCTCAATTCGATTGCAGGAGATAGATGGCCCAAGGCTGGGTGGAATCGACCCCGAGAAGGAAGATTGCGTTTTTACCGTTGAGCTGCCCGACGATAGCTACCGCGGAAAACGAATAAGTCTGGCCGGTGATATTCCCGGCATAGCTGGCTCCGAGCCAAACCTTAGCATTTGGGAACAGGCCGTTGTTCGCCGAGTCCTGGGTTCCAAGATCGATGGCCAGGTCGCAATTACCGAATCCATCGGGAGACGTAGATGGATCGTCGTTGGCATAATCACCGCCATATATAGTCGTCGCTGTACCCGGAGTAAGCGCGGAGCAGGTAGCCGGTTTGCTCGAAAAGCCGAAAGAAGCGAGATGGGAGGAGCGGCCCACCGTTCCAGATTGCGAATATGCCCCCGTTCCAGTTACGAAGCCCAGGTATTGGGCGCTGCTCAGGGCGTTGGTGTCAACCACCGCCGATGGCTTTGGCAGGCCGACGCTACCCGTGCCAGCTCCCATAAAATTCTCGTATTGGCCTGCGAGGGCTCCGCTGGATAGGGCGCCATTGTCCTCCACCAGAAGACCGGACGATCCGATTCCCACCAACGCCTGCGGAGGTATTTGCGGGTCATTACCCGGAGGATTCTGAATAGCTGTCTGACCGGGAACGGCCGTCACATTTCCGAAAACGGTTGAGCCGCAAGCTCCTGTCGGGGGGGACGATGGTTGTTGAGCGGGATTCCTGTACCGCCAACAGAAGGCAAAGTTGCCTGATGGATGTTTGCGAAGGTGACGTTTGTTCCGTCCGAGGTGATATCGACGCTGCCATACGCCGTCTCTAACTTCGGGTCCCAGGTAAACGCAGGCTTCGTGCCCGTGGATGCGGACGAATCAATCCGCGGCGCTGGAATGGTCAGAAATTGATAGGTCTGTGCCGATTTGAGAATTGGACACTGCGTGGCGGCGACCAATGGCTCCGCTGGCTGACCAATCAGCTGCACCAGACCACCGGCCTGCCCTGCTAGTTCCAACGCAAAGCTACCGGTCTTTGGCGGCTCGTAGCTTGTGGGAACATACGTTCCAGCGGTCACGACATAGTTCGTTGCAATGCCAAGGCTAAGGAGACCTCGCTTTGCGCTGCTGGTGACTCCCACGTTAATGAGCTGCGGTCCCTGCTGCTGCGGCAACTGGAGCAGGAAGGTAGATTCCGAGAACTTATCCGCGGTGTCGTCGATCCCGTAGCTCTTAGGACCAAGCAGCGCTACACTCGATCCATTATTCAAATTGGTCACACCGGCCACATATGGCGCGAAGTAGGTTTGTGGACCTTGTGCAGGAGCAGGGGGAGTTGAGTTGTGCGAGTCCCCGCATCCGGCAACCAAACCTGCACAGAGCGCGAACGGTCCCAAGAGTTTCACGCGCGGGATCTTGTTGAAGTGACGGCGTTGCATGGCTCTCCTTGCCTAGAAGCTTCCTTTGAGTCCGAATTGCAGAATGCGTGGATCGTGCGCATCGACCGGATGCAGGAAGGAATTTCCTGCAAGACAGCCTGACGCGCCAGCCGAGTAGAGGTCGGTCTGCGAGCCATAGCAGTTGATAACGTTGTTTCCGGTATTGCCGGGATGGGACGGGTCGGTGATACGGAACTGAGTATGGTTGAAGACGTTATAAGCCTCGGCACGGAACTCGATGTCCAGGCGGTCCTGAAAGGTCTTGAAGTGCTTCAACAGCGACATGTTGAAGTTGATGCGGGAGGGATTCGAGAGAGAGTTTCGACCCGAGTTACCGAACGTAAGCCCACGAGGAGCGGCATAGGCCCCCGGGTTCAACAGGAGTGGGCCGACATTGCTTCCACCGGGAGCAACGAAGGGCTTCCCGATGTGCGCATTGCCGATCACGTCCGCATAGGAGCCAATGCCCAGGCCGTTCCCAACACCGGCATTGTCTGCGGCACCTGTCCCGTTCGCTCCTCCGCCGTTGATGACGCTGAACGGAGAGCCCGTCTGGTAGGTTGTGATTCCGCTAAGCTGCCATCCGCCCAGCAACGTCCTCAACGTGGAACCGGGCTGCCAGTACGCCTTGCTCTCGTTTATCGAATATTTGTCATCGTCAGGATCGCCGCCGCTTCCCGCAAAATGGGTGAACCCACTCAGCAGCTTCAGGAACGGAAGGTCATAGATGTAGTTGACATTGAGCAGATGCCGCTGATCGAAGTCCGAGCTGGCATGGTTGGAGTGGATGTCCAGCGAGTTGGCGAAGTTGGCCGAGGAACGATCCGAGGAGTCATCCAACGAATGGCTGTAGGTATAGGACACTCCGAGGGTGAGCGGGCCGGTGGTTTGGCGAATCGTAGCCTGCAGCGCGTTGTACTCGGAATCGGCGATGTTTTCTACCGAGATGATATTGCTGAATCCAGGATAGGGCCGAACCGTGTCGGCGCTGATGCCTAGCCTTTGTGGTGGAGTGACCTTCGTGGAAGCAAATCCGGGATTGCCCGTGCAGGCAATAAAGGCGTTGACGTACCCAGGGTCACCGGGACGGATCACGCCAGAACTTGGAACAGTGATGGGAGCGCCCGGTGTCGCGCTGTTCAGACCGCCAGTGAAGAATCCGCCGTTATTCGCTCCGCTCTGACAAACGCTTGCGGTAATCGGTTGTCCAGGACCAAAGGGATTCAGACCGTTGCCCACCGGCTGTAGCTGGTTCAGGTCACGGACTGCCGTTAGATGGGTGCCCTTCGTGCCGACATAAGCGATCTGCGCCACCATCTCTTTACGGATCTCACGCTGTACGCTCAGACTCCACTGCTGAACGTAGGTGTATTTGGTGTTCGTTGGGATCGAGGTGACATTCAGGGGGAAGGATGCTCCCGAGGTACCCGCTGGGTTCGAGCATTGCGTTGCCCCTCCCTGGCACGAGAATCCAATCGAGTTATAGGGATTGAATGGTCCGGCAGCAAAGGTTCCGATGTTCGATTGGGTCTCGCTCAGGACCAGAGGCGCGCTTCCGATCAGAGAGCCTATGTTTGCTTCGTACCCGGTGCCATGCTCCCAGAAGAGTCCATAACCGCCGCGAATGGCGGTCTTGCCGGTGCCCCAGGGATCCCAGGAAAATCCGATACGCGGGGCGGGGTGAAATAGATTGTTGGACATGCAGCTATTGGAAACTCCATTTGCGCCGCATTGGACCAGCCCATTGGTGATTGTGGGATCGAGAGAACCAATGCTGTACGGTCCGGTACGACTTAGCGGCACAGGCGCTCCTCCGCTGCTTCGCGCCAGATAACCGTATGCAGGCGAGATGAAAATGGATGAAGCCAGAGACTGACTGAACGCCTCGGGACGCCAGTTATAGGACGTTCCATTCGGGTTGTACCAGGCACCGAAAAAGCTTCCGCGAAAGCCGACATTGATCGTCAGCTTTTGCGTGGCGCGCCAATCGTCCTGCGCGTAAACTTCGGCTATCTTGTAACGGCTGTAATACCGCCCCACTCCGCTGTCCTGGGTATAGCTCTTGATGGCCCCGTTCGTTACGGTTGGGTTCGTGTTCGAAAACCCCGGCCCCGCAAGGAAGTCGGCGAACGCATTGCCGGTGGTGTAGATGGACTGCTGGTTACTGAAGGTGATAAGTCCTTGCGTGTCGCCCGAGTTGGCGCCGCTCACAGCACTCTGTTCGTTCTGTTGGACAAATGTTCCTTCAAAGCCGAACTGGAGATTGTGCTTGCCAATCGTCTTGCTGAGATCGTCACGCAGGTCAAAGGTTGGATTGGACTGCGTCCACGGTGCATAGCCTGTATCGACAGCGAAGCCATGCCCACCATAGGCACCGTTGTTCCCCTGAAACACCATGCCGGGAAGTCGGTTGCCATTGAATCCGTTGTTGAAGATGTAACCCATTGGGCATTGGTTCACGGTCGCGGGCTTGTACGTGCTGCCCGGCGATGCGGCCTGTGCACAGAGTGTCGAGCCTGGAATCGGATTTCCACCAAGCGATGCCGGGTCATCGAGGATCGTAGGACGGTTAAGTGTATCGACGCCTGGCCCAGTCTGCGGACTGAGGGAGATATGCTCTACCTCGTAACTTGCAGAGAGCAGGTTGGCGAATCCGTGCGGCAAGGTCTGCGCGAGGGTGACCACCATGTTCAGGCCAGGACCGTTCAGCTTGTTCTGCACGGTTGGGAAACTATTCTGTACGACTCCCCACTGCGGAGCCAGCGTCACCGTATCCCAGGAATCGTGGATGTAGCGAAAGGATAAGCGTTCGGTATCGGACAGATTGTGGTCGATGCGAAAGAGCTCTTCGCGCCAGTGTGTCGGCGGCGAGACCGAAGCCACGTAGCAATGAGCGAGCGGCGATGGATTTGTCGAGTTGCACCCGGTGGATGAGTTGGGCGCCGGAAGCAGGCCGGAGTTGAGGATGGCCGCGCTGGTGTAGTTGATCGATACGCTGCGGCCCGTCTGCGGTTGCGATCCCAGGTAAGAGCCCTGCGGGCAATCCGGGTAAGCCGTTGGATCGAAGGTCGCGCTTGGGGTTCCGGGTGACTGGACAGGACACACGTCGGAGAAATTGCCAGCACGCTCGGCCATGGTCGGCACGGCCTGGTTGTAATCCACCGGCGTCTTCTCACGGCGCACTTCTTCAGAGAAGAAGAAGTAAGTCTTGTTCTTGTTGTTGTTGTAAACGTGTGGGATGAATAGCGGGCCGCCAATCGTCGCGCCGGCATCGACGCGGCGATAGAGCGGTGTGCGGTAACGAAGTGCTCCTGTATACCCAAGGGGAACGGGATTGGGCTGGTCGAAGTAGTTTCGGGCGTTGAACATCTCATTACGGACAAACCCGTAGACGTTGCCATGAAACTTATCCGTACCGGACTTGGTGGTGACCAGGACACTGCCGGACGCGCTCTTGCCATAGAGCGCGCTGTAGTCCGCGGTGAGCACCTTCATCTCCTGGATGGCGTCAATACTGGGGTAAACAATGAGCGGCTCACCTTGCCCGCGGCTGGCGTTGATGCTGGTATTCAACACGTCGCTGCCATCGACCTGAAAGGTGTTGTACTCGACGCGCCCGCCATTGACCGAGAACTTGGCGCTGCCCGCGACTCCAACCTTGGCTTCGTCCTGTCCGGTCTGGTTGCTTACACCAGGAGCCAGCGCGATGAGCTGCGAGAAGTTTCTGCCGTTCAATCCATAGCCAGTGACTTCCTTCTCACTCAGTGTTGTCGAGATGGAGGCCGTATCCGTTTCCACAATGGTCGCGCCTGCTCCGGCACTGACCTGAACCTCGGTCTGGACACCACCGACCGACATCTTTGCGTTGAAGACGAAATCTTGTCCCGCAACGACTGTGATGATGTCGCTTTGCTTGCGGTCAAAACCAGTCGCCTCTACGACGATCTGGTAACGGCCAGGCGCCAGCGAGGCAATGACATAGCCCCCCTGGGCATCCGTTGTTCCCGTTCTCCGCGCCAGGCTCTCTTGATTGACGATCTGGACCGTAGCGCCTGGGATGGCGCCGCCGTCCGTGTCAGTCACCTGGCCGGAGAAGCGCGCAGTCACACTCTGCGCGAGAAGCACAGTCGATCCCCAAACGATCACACTGAGGAGAAGGAACAATCCCTTTAAAACGAATCGGCTCATCGTCGGTATTCCCCGAACTTGGTTCGCATATTTCATGAATCGTTACTTCCCCTCACGTTGCGGCAGGTAGTAACGGAACGAGGTGAACCACATGTTGTCGATCGCTTTCGGAGAGTTGGGAATGTTGTTGTTCAGATCTCCGATGCCCTGCCAGGTATGGCGCACAGCATAGGAATACTGGATGCCCTGCGAGAGAGTGCCGTGGACACCTCTGTAGAAGCGGAACCAGTAGCCGAAGGTGCCTTCCTGGACATTGCGCGTATCCGCATTGCAGTTTGTTGCCGCGCCTGTGACATTGCCGCCTCCATTGGGGGAGGAGACCGGCAATACCTCTGTGTAGCAACCGGAGACGATATTGGTCGGAGCGCCGTAGCCAGTCAGAATCGGCTGTCCCAGCGTAGGACCGACTGTCGTATCGGTGTATCCGGTCGCGTACCAGGCACGCTTGGCATAATCACCGCCGTAGTAGGCATAGAGATCGAAGCGGGGCGTCGCATGCCACTCTGCCGATCCGAGCGCGGAGCCACCGGACAGCAGCTCCAATGAGCCATCCGGGTGTGCCGTCGCGTCGGGGAGACCACTACTGCCGTACCGTCCAACGCCGTTGCCGACCAGGGCGTGAACTCCAAGGTCCAGCTTCTTCGAGAAGAGCGAGACGCGGGCATTCGCACCAACGCCACCTCCCTCCGTCTTGGCCGTATACGCTCCTAACGCCGAAACGGTGGGTGGCTGCAAAGCACCGGGAGGCAGCGGGCCGTTGGGGAAGACCCGGTCGCGGAAGAAACGCCCGATGCCGAAGACCTCAAAGTGTCCCCAGTTGGTCTCGTAGGCGACCTTTGCAAGCAGATCAGGAGCGTAGTTGAAGCTGTAGTTTGCGAGAGGATTGGTTGCACCGGCAGCGGTTCCCGGCTCCTGATACACGATAGTGGGAAGATTGTGGCCGCCTATATTGAGCGTCTGTGCCTCTTCGACAGAACCCCCAACCCAGAGATGGTCTCCGATCCGCTTGACGGCGCGAAAGCCATACTGCCGTGCCCAGACATAGCCGACGTTGTACTGCGAGTCGATGGTCAACGGAATGGACTCGGAGAGATTCGACAGTCCGTGCCGGTACTCCGTCGCCAGCGACCACATCTGACCTCCGGTCACCGACCATCCGTTGTTCAACTCCGCCTGCGCCCACGCCTGGCGGAGACGAAAGGGATAGCTGTTGCTCTGGTTGTTGTTGGAGGTGCTGCCTGCGCCGAGAAAGTCCGCTTCAAAGTAGCCTCGGAGTGCCACGGAGGACCGCTTACCCTCCACGAGTAGAGAGAGGCGGGACTGCCGGGCGGTGGCATTGAACTCGGATGTTCCGCCCGCGGTCTGACCCGCGAACGGAATCTGGTTGAAAGGAGTATTCACATCGCTGCCGGTCGCGCGTTGACGATCTACGGTCTCGGCAGCCAGGAAGCCGCCGGGGATCAAGTCCACACCCATGAAGTGCAGTGAATCGGGGTGTTCCAGCTTCTTCGTAGCCTGTTCCGTCGCATCGACCTTCGTGGAAAGAGAAGTAGAGGCATCCCGAAGGCTGGCAACCTCATCTTCGACCTTCTTCACAGCGTCCCCATTCGGCCCAACGGCCTGCTTTGCATCGGAGGCTGCCGCCTGCGCCGCTGCCGCATCTTTTTTGGTCTGCTCCAACTCGGCGTCGCGGGTCTCGACACGCTTCTCCAGCGCGTCATACTTCTTCTGCAGGTCGTCCAGCTTCTCATTCATCTGGTCAAGCTTGCGGAAGTTGTCGTTGAGCTGCTGCAGCAGCACCTCTTCCTGCGACTTGGGTCTGGCAGTCTTCGTCTTGGCAGGTTTTGCCGTTGATACGCTTCCTGCGGTCTGCGCCTGCACCATCCCACACGACACCAGGAGTATCCCAGCCACTAATTTTCTGAACATCTGCATCTCTCTCTGTCTCCTTCGGTTCTGTCGAGTCGTCATGTTCTCGCTCGCGGCTGCACTAGGGGGTAATGGATATGGTCTGGCTGACGGTCTTGGTCGGATCGGCTACGGAGGTTGCAACGATCTGAACGGACCCGCCCGGAGGGATTACGGCAGGTGCGACGTAGGTGGTTGCTACGCCACTCACGCTCTCGACCGGACCGAAGAAGCCGCAGTCCGTTGCGCCGCAGATGGAGGACCACCGGACGCCGGCATTGGTTACGTCGTTGCTGAGCACCGCGCGGAACTGGGCGCTTGCCTTGGCCTGTAAGGATGAGGGCGGAGCCGGAGCGAAGCTCACCACGATAGGTTCGCCTTCAATCGTCAATGTCACCGTAGACATTCGGCTGTGATCTGCCGTTGCGGAAGCTACGAGCGTTACGACACCCTGCTTCGGGGTAGCCTGTGGCGCCACATACAGCGCAAGGTACCCCTTCGGGTCGGCGACATAGCTCGGGATCGGAGCACCCAAGGTGTGAGCCGGTGTGAAGGTGCCGCATGATTGGTCCTGTGTTTGCCCTGGCGGTAACGGCGTGCCCGGCGGAGGCGCGCTGCCGCAGACCACACTCCAGTCCGCTCCCAGGAGCCCAGGATCGTTCGACATCATGACATCGACATACGTTCCCTGGCCGACGGTCAGCGATGTAGGCGGAGTCTTTAGGGCCGTTCCGTCAACATCGACAAAGGAGACCCCTTCGACGTCGGGCTTCCCGAAACCGCTCGAAGAGCAGCCTGCCGAGAACAGGAGACACGCGGACAGCAATACCCCGCACCCCCACTTTGCTGGATTCCATTTGGCGATCACTGAGATACGATGGTTGCTTTGCATCACGTCCTTGTCCTGAAAGCATGGGTTGAAATTCACGGCTTGGCTCCGATCTTGTTGTTCTTGAGGCCAAGTGCGAGAGGGGTCATGGTGGGAGCGGCAAGGCTGACATATTCCGTCACGGTGTTATCGGAGAGAAGCACCCAGATATTGCCGGAGCCGTCGATCGCCACGCGCAGTGGACCGGCGGCGAGGCTGGAGGAGACATACGGCTTAGCATTGGTCGGACTAGAAGCTGCCTTGATCGGGAGTACGCCTGGAGGGATCACTGGGTTGGAGTTGCCGCCCGGATTTGCAACCCATACGACACCTGCTCCGTCGGTCGCAATTCCCTGCGGCTCCCAGACGAATAGCCCGTTGGTGGAGCTATTGCTGCCCCCTGTGCCAAAACAGTTGGGAAGCAAGGTGCTGCCTTTGCCTGCATAGGGTGCCGCCTCGCAGACTTGGGATTCGATGTACCAGATGTTGCCCGCACTATCCGCGGCCATTTGAGGAAGCACCGGTCCCGCATTCTGAGACACAATGAGGCTCCCACCGGGATTCGAGAGCTCTGCGATATGCCCCAGTGCATTCCCGTCTGCGGTCGCTCCGATCCAGACATTGTTTGAGCTATCGATTCCGAGTGCCGACGGATTCGGGATGCTATCGAAGGTGTAGAGATTCGTTCCAACTGCACCGATGCCGAGGTTCGAGTATTCGTTCACGCTATTCGAGCCGATGATCCACAAATTGCTCTGTGCATCAAACACTGCATCCGTCGCCGTGCCAGGTAAACCTGCAAACGGACTCCAGGGAAGAGGCGTCCCGAGATCGGTCAATTCCACGAGGCTCGACGGGCCGGAGATCCACACGTTATCGCTGGCGTCGATGGCAATGCGGCCTCCACCAGCCGGAAATCCTGTCGATGGCGTCCATGCGGCGCCGGTGGGGTTCCACTCGATGACGCTCCCAGCCTTGGTGTCGGTGATCCACAGGTTGCCAGCGGAGTCAATGGCCAATGAACCGACAGTACTTGCGGGCGAAAGCCCCCCTCCACCGGTGTAATGCAGCGAAATGGACCAGTCATTCGGCTGCGAGATCAGAACCGGCTGAAAGGGAGAGTCGGGTGTCGCCAATGAGAACAACTGCGAGAGGTTATTCAGGTTGTAGTTGTAGTTCGATACAGGATGCTGCGCGATGTTGAACACCGCCTGAAGAGTATCGGCAGGCGCGATGGAAGAGGGATAGGCGCCCGTGCCCAAAGTGTTTGCCGTGATAAACAGGTTCCCGCAGGCGCTACCGTCGCCCAGGACTCCGCCCGAGGTTGCCGCACATGCGTTGAGAAAATCGGCGAACGTGTTGATCTGGACATACGGAACGCTTGCATTCTCCGCCTGGACTAGAAAACGCGCCTTGCCGGTAGAGATGTCCACCAGGTTGTTGACAGCGGCCAACGCATCCGCAAGCCCCGCTTGATTGGTAGCGCTGCTGCCGAGGTAGAGGTAGCTGCTGTTACCCGTCAGGGCATCGTCCGCCGCAAACTGGGCCGTGGCATAGGCCGAAGCCACAGTGGTCACTTCATTGATGCTCACGGAGTTGGAGCTGAGTGTGTCGCAGCTTCCCAATGCCGTCATCAAAGCCAGGTTGGGGTTCGGATCGTTCGTGCCCACCTTGCCGCCAGCGGCGACCAGATACATCTGGCTATCGGGCTGAAGACAGCTATAGCCGGACGGAATGGCGAAGCTTCCGTCTTTGGCTGTCGGCGATGACGCAGCAATCTGCGTGGAGGCCGAGCCATATCCCTTCGTGCCAGCCGAATAGAGCGTAACCAACGATCCGACAACAGGTTGAGTCCCTGCCATGACCATCCCGTTCAAGGCTGGACCGGAGGTGAGCAGGCTGATCGTGATCGTGCCCGAAGTGGCCTTCGTCCCATCAGCGTGTGCGGATGCGACAACGGCAACCAGGCCACCCGTTGGCACCTGAGATGGAGCGGTATATGTAATCGGGAGAGCGGTTGGCCAGCCGGAGACCGTCGTCGCGGTGACGGGCGGCTGCGGTGCAACAGGTGCAGTCGTGGCTGTTGCGGCAATTCCGGGCACCGCGGGCTTGATGGTGAAGAAGCCGCAGCCACTTGGGCAGACCTTCCAGTCCACGCCCGCATGTGTCTGGTCGTTGGTGACCGCAGCATTGAGTTGAATCGTGGCATCGGGCTGCGCCTGCGATGGCAACGTCGGAATGAAATGGACCGCCAGTGTCGTGTCCGGCGTAATGGCAATCGGGCTGGAACTGAGGCTGACGCTTGTATTGGCAACTGAAGTTGCGATCAATGTCACAGTTGTCCCTGCTGCGCTGACCGGGGGAGCCGTATATACCGTTGTGGCGCCGCTTGCGGTCTTCACCGGGGCAAACCATCCACACCCGCCCGGTACCGTGCTATTGCACTGCGCCGTCCATGTCACCCCTCCGGGAGCAATATCGTTGGCGACTGTCGCCGCGACAGGAAGTGCGGCAACGCTGACCAGGGACGCAGGAGGAGTAGATACGAACGATAGCGATGGCAGAGGAGGGGGAGATTGCGAGAGGGTTGTCGTCGTGAACGCCGGATTCGATGGAGACGTCCCCGCCGACGATGCCGAAATCGTCACGATCTTGCCATCGGGGACCGTCGAAGGAGCGGTATAGATGATCTGGCCGCCATTGGCTGTGTGCGCCGGAGAAAGGTTAAAAGTGCCGCACGCGCCGGCACTTCCACAATTCGCCGTCCAGTTCACGCCATCCGTCCCCGATGAAGCGGACGCTACCAGCGTCACCTGAGCCCCGCTGTTCAAGATCGATGGAAGGCCAGACGAGATCGTAATGCCAACGGGCGAACTCGTCACCACGGTCGCCGAAGCCGTGGCAAACTTCGTCGAATCGGAGGTCGATTTCGCGGTAATCGTGATGATTCCGCCCGCAGCGACTGTCGAGCTATTTTGAAAGCTGGCGGCAGCTCCGCTTGCCGTGTGGCTGGTGATACTGCCGCAGTTCGAGGTGCCGCAGCTCAGGCTCCAATTGACCCCGGCTGCGGCTGTGTCGTTCGAGAGAATGGCTGTGAGCGTCGCTACCCGGCTTGCACCACTCGTCTGCACGCTGACGTTCGCCGGTAATACTGCGACCGCAATGGGAACAACTGGGGGAGGCACGGGTATCGGTGTGATGTTCACCGTTGCCGATATCGACTTCGTGGTGTCGGTGAGCGAAGTCGCAGTGATCGTAACGGTACCGCCCGCAGGTACCGCGGAGGGGGCCGTGTACGTCGTAGTCACAGGCGGGACCGTCCCGGTTGTGGGATTGAAAGATCCGCATGCTGCGGCATTGCAGGTTGCGGTCCATATCAATCCCTTGCCGATAGGATCATTGGTCACCTCTGCCGAGAGGTTGGTAGTTACATTGACCTGCATGGAAGCTGGAGGAATAGAAGTACCGAAGAAGGACACTGCGATCGGCGTTGGAAGAATCGTCAGGCTTACGCTGCTGCTCTGTGAAGGATTGCTGCTGACAGTGGCCAGGATCGTGACCGTCTCGCCGATGGGAACCACAGACGGAGCCGTAAAGACAGTCGTGATTCCATCCGGTGTATGAGCCGGAGTAAATGTGCCACAAGATCCGTTAGCGATGCTCCCGGTCGTGGGATTGCCGCCACAGGTCACGGTCCAATCGACACCAAGGCCGTTAGGATCACTCGACGGTGTCATATTCAGCGATATCTTCGAGCCGATGGAGAGCGCGGAAGACTGTGCCATCAGACCACTGCCGTTGGTCATCGTGATTGGAGTTGCGGTGGGCCGGGCGCTTGTGCCGTGCCCACAGCCTGCGAGAGCTACAAGCAACAGAATTGTGCCGCTGCATGTCAGATGGCGCGTGGAGGTGCGCGTCTTCCGCTGCATGGAATGCTTGCGATCTGATGTATGAAACACATCTGAGTGAAAAAAGATGGACAACAAAGCAGCTCCTACTTCTTTCCGCTCAGGTTCGTGTTGCCCTGAGACTTTCCGTATGCGTCGTGGGCGCCCGCGACGAGTTCATCCATCGCAAGCGACATCTCCGCGAGGATCTGGTTTGCCGTCCTCGCAGCAGGATGTTGGGTCTGGGTTAGCTCCTTCGTAAGCCGAAGGTTTCGCTCGGCTGCATCGATCAGCGACACCGGCTGCGGTGAGCTCGCATCTTGACCCGACGAGATCGAATCGCGCGCTTCCGCCAGCAGATCGCGTTCGCGGCGCAATGCCGCTTCCAGGCGCTGATGATGGCTGTAGATCAGCTCCGAGAGGGTCGCATCCGCAATAGCGGTCCGCTGTTCGCCTGGACTGAAGCGTTTCTGCAGGTCGGCGATTACCTTGCTCTCCTGGCTGATGGCAAGCGAGGTCTCGAAGAAGCGTTGTGTCAGGCTGTTGATGTCCCCGACGCTGCGGCCCTGTGCCCGCATATAGGTTTGCAAGGGTGACAGTTGATCCGGCATCGAGTCCGTCGCAATCGTATGAACATCGTCCGCTGCGGAGGGATGCGCCGCAGCCTCTTCCGCGCTGCGAATCGCAAGGGTGACATGCGGCACCAGTTGCAGGCGGGTCTTCAATTCACTCTTGCGCCCCTCGGTCTCCACGACACCTTCGACCGTGACTCCTTGCGCGCGCCGGCGAATCTGAATATCTTCCCCAGTGTCGGCATGGAGTTGGTTAAGCATGAGCCTCGCGCCCAGTTCTGCCTCATCAATCTGTCCTTCGCTCAGGACCTCCGGCAGACGCGGGAACGGAAGCACGCGAGCGGGGCTTGACGCTAGAGAGGTAGGCATAGTCTCCAGCGGCTCGAAGACTCCGGCATCGACCGCGCTCCACGGCAGCAGCTTGAAGTCGACCTCGGCAATCTCCACCGTGCCGCTGTCGCGCAGCGATAGCGTTCGCTCGACGGGATGGAAGTCCGTATCGCGCACCGTCAAAGACTGCTCCACAACCGGACCCTGCGGTGCAATCGTCGTCAGCTTCAACAAATGCCGTCCGGCGCGAACAATGTGGTCCTCGCGTACATGCTGGCGGTCGTGCCAGTTCTGGTAGCCGGAGGCAGAGAGAGGCTCATCCCAGTCCAGTCCCGCGGTGATCATCATGCTGCGGACCCGCTCTCCGTTTTCATCCAGCTTGATCTGCTTCGGTCTCCGCTTGCCCTGCGTATCGTGGTAAATAGCGCGGGAGACCGTCTCCTTCTCCCGGTCTTTGGTCATCGTGATGCGAACCGCCTGATACACAACACCTGGAGTGGAGTTGAAGCTTGCCGTGTCCCACTTCTCGGCGCGGACCAGCAATGCATTGGAGGTGATGCGCGGGGCGCGCTGCTGCCACCAGAAGTAGAACGAGAGCACCGTGGCGAAGGCCAGGACCATTGCAGTGACGAGCGCTGGATTCATGGGGGGCAAACCGGGGAGTGAGATCTTGGGAACGAAGACGCGGCGCGACTTCGGTGGCGTGAAGTTCTGCATCTGCAATCGAAGCCTGCGCGAGAACTCCTGCTCCGGTTCATCCGATAGCCACTCCCTGCGGCGGTTCTTGTAACGAGCGAAGATGCGCTCCGAGCGCAGACCTTCGAGGTCATCCTTTCGCAGCCGGCACTGCCAGCACTGCTTCAGGTGTTGTCGTGCGGCCCATCGCTGAACGAAGGTCATCTCGCCGCAGAACAGGCTGGCCAACTGGCTGTCCGTCAGGTGGTCCTGGAGGTCCGGAATAAATCGCAAGAATTTCCTCATTGGTTTACCCACAGATTGCCGCCAATCGAATCGTTACCTGCTTCACGATCAAAGCCGCCCTCTGTTCGCTGATGCCGAGCGCTTTGCCGATGTCCTTGTAGCGGAATCCTTCGGTGCGCAGCTCAAAACACTGCCGCTGCTGCGGCGTCATGCGGGCGAGGGCTGCTTCCATCTCTTCCCGCTGCTCCTTTTCGAGCAGCGTCTCTTCGGGGTCCGGCACGCGGTCCTGCACGCTAGCGAACTCAACGTCCGTCATTTCTTGGAAGCGATTTGCGTCGCGCTCTCTTCGCCGGATCAGATCGACGGCGAGATCATGCGCCACATGGATGATCCATCCCTGCGCGTCCTGAATTTCGACCTTCTCCCACAGCTTGTTCGCCAAACGCAGGAACGCGTCCTGGATCACCTCCTCGGTTTCATCGCGAGTGAGATACAGGCTGCGAATGTAGGCAAAGAGGTGTGGCCGGTACTCGCGATAGAGGACGAGGATCTGCGTGTGTGGGTCGTTCTCGGACCTTTGCTCCTGCGTGTCCTCTTGTTTACTCACTGGAACACTCGCAGCAAGCAATCGGGATCGAGAAGGAAGACCCTCGACAGGCACCTCTGGCGCAACCGGTTGAGCACTGGCCGATCTGCGCTGCAGGAGGTGCGCGAGACTGATGTCCGATTCGTCGGTGAGGTCCATACCGCTTGCGACTCCTCCGCAGGCAAGCGCGGGCCGCAATTCTTGTTGCCCGAATGCGGTAGAGAGGCGCTTCTCCCCGCCAGACCACAGAGCACGGAGAAGAGGGATGCGGAGGAGAGATAAGTCTGCGTTTGTACACTGAGTATGCAAAATCGCTGTAACACGCACGTTATCTCTCCTCTCTGTTTCGGTTAATTTGCAGTTGATTTCTGTGTTTCTGATCGAAATACGCCTGCTTCACCCACACGGCGCTTACCGCCGTGTGGGTGAAGGAAGGGTTAGGGGCGCACGCCGACCTGAGCGAACGACAAGGCAGTCGATGTGGGTGTTACCACTGGAGCGCCGATGCCGATGAACTCCACCAGCACGTTGCCTGGGGATGTCGTCGTTCCGGTGTCTTCATTGAGCACCCACAGGTTGCCCGAGCCATCGAGCGCTGCGCCCGTTACGCTGTTCGTTGAAACAGTGACAAAGTTGGACCAGACAGCAGTCGGCATCACAATGCCAGGATCGGGATTGATGACAGGTGATTCGGTACTGCTGGTGCCGGTGTAGCCCGTCGCCGCCGGCGAGACCAGCGTAATTCCCGAACTGCCGACGCTGAACTCATCCACAGTGCCGGGCGTTGCGGTGCTTCCTGTGCTTCCCGTGATCGTGAAGATATGCCCTGCTCCATCCATTACCATCTGCACCCCGCACCCACGACCGGTCGGAATGGGGAAGGTATTGAGCGGAGAGGTGGAACCCTCGTTGTAGACGTCCAGCGATTGCGTGTTGCTTCCACACCCGTAGACATTTCCCACGTTGCCGCCGGACTGAGACGGACCTGGGACAAGAGGCGTGTAGTTGCCCGGATTAGCCGCGAAGTAGTCGAAGACTGAGAGGCCAGTTGAAGCATCAATATGGAAGAGGTCCCCATACTGGCTGTCCGAACTCCAAAGCCCTGCCCCGGTCGAATCCAGCTGAAGATTTTGCAACGTGCCGTAGCTATAGGGGCTTCCCGGTGGGTTGTTGCCGAATGTTGAATCCGGGCCAAGTTGCACGTTTCCGCTGCTGCCCAGTTTTTCAAGGCCAGCATCGGAGAGCACCCATAGAGAACCTGAGCCATCCACTACCACCGGAGTTGGATTCGCCCCGCTGGGGAGGTAAGAAAACGGCACTGAAAAAGTCGATCCCGAATAGCTGATCTTCGAGAGAGCGCCTCCCGTCCCTGTACCGGACTGACCACCTCCGATGTTGCCACCGCCCTCTATCCAGAGGTTTCCTGAGAGATCGACAGCAATACTGTGTGGGGCCTGCGTGCCTCCGTTCGGGAACGTATCGTTGACTACGCTCTGGATCGAAATGAAGCCGCCGAATCCCGTAAGACTGGAGGCATTCGTGAGAGGCTTGCCGAGGTTGTTGAATCCAGCGAGCATTCCGCTTGCCGCATCAACTCCGTTGGAGGAGGAGATATTGTTTGGATTGACATGAAAGCCCGTTACCCAAACATTGCCCGTGGAGTCGATAGCAATCGCCGAGTGCAGAAACTTTCCGGAGGGTGTAGAAGAGCCATCCGCCCACGGAACGGCGACGCTTGGCGCAAACCCAAGCCCGCCTCCCGTAAAGGTGAGGGCCAGAGTCCAGTCGGTCGGTGTAGCAGACGAAGGCAGCGCAGGAGTAAATGCCGTGCTGCCGTTTGCTACCGTAAGGATATCGCCGGGATTATTGCCGGGATTCTGAGCGATGTTCAAAATGGCGGCGAGCGTGTTGCCTGGAGCCGTACCCGAGCCGGGTGTCGCGGCACTGAAGAGGCCGGAGCATCCATTTCCGTTCGACGTGCAGGCGTTCAGTGCGTTGGCCAGCGTATTGATGCGGGCCTGCGGCACGGTGCTGTTGTTGAGGATGTTCGGATCACCCGCCAGGTTCGTCGAGTAATCCGGTGTGTGGTCGCGCACCGTGCCCGCCGGCAGGTCAACCAGGTTGCTCACCGTCTTGAAGGCGTTGCTGAGGCCCTTGTAGCTGACGCTGTTGCCCGCCGCGCCAATCGTGCCATCCGCTGCCATGAACTGCTGCAGAGCATAGGCCGAAGCCACGGTTGTCGCTTCGTTGACGATGTAGCTGCCGGAGAGCGTGGCGCACGAACCGAGCGCCGACATAAGAACTACATTGCTCTGCGTTCCAGTAGCCACCAGATAGAGCTGGTCTCCTGGAGTTACGAGCGTCGAGCAGTCATACGGGATGGCAAACGCTCCCGTGGTGGCATTCGTAGTGACGGGCGAACCGACAGCAGTTGCCCCCATGCCGTAGCCGGTCGAACCCGCCGCCCAGAGCTGCACGCTAGCGTTGGTGATCGGCGTGGTGCCGCTGGCCATGACTCCGGAGATCATCGGGGCCACAGTGATGGTCATGCTGGCTGTCTCGCCCGCAGCCGTCTTCACCGTGACATTGACCTGGCCCGCAGTCGTGAGCAGGCTGGCAGGAACCGCCGCCGTGACCTTCGTCGCGCTGACCAGGGTTGAGTTCAGTGCGGTGGTGCCCGCCGTGCTATTCCAATTGACGACAGCGGTAGAGTCGAAGTTGGTGCCATTGACGGTGAGCGTGAAGCCCGCTCCACCCACAGCGGCCGTGGTCTGAGAGAGCCCGGAGATCGTAGGCACTCCCAGCCCTGTGATGGTGAAGGTCTTGGCGGGCGATGTTCCTGCGGGTTCCACGACCGTCACGCTGGCAGTACCAACCGTGGCGATCAGGCTGGCGGGAACCGACGCCGTCAGTTGGGTCGCATTCCCAAAGGTCGTTGTCAGCGGAGCGCCGTTCCAATTCACGCTTGCACCCGACACGAAGTTGGTGCCGGTCACCGTAAGCGGGAAGTCTACTCCTCCTACCGTTGCCGACGAGGGCGACAGGCTGCTGATGGTGGGAGTGACAGCAGTCACGGTAAACGTCGATGCGTTCGATGTCCCCGCAGGCTCGGTGACCGTCACGCTGGCAGTACCGGCGGTGGCGATAAGGTTGGCGGGAACCGACGCTGTCAGTTGAGTCGCAGTGCCAAAGGTCGTGGTCAGCGGAGCGCCGTTCCAATTCACGCTTGCACCCGAGACGAAGTTGGTGCCGTTCACCGTAAGCGTGAAGCCCGCGCCGCCTGCCGCCGTCGTTGCAGGCGAAAGGCTGGAGATCGTAGGCGCAACGGCATTGATCGTGAAGGCAGCCACGCCCGAGATGCCAGAAGGCTGCGAGACCGCAACATTCGCCGTACCGGCGTTGGCGATCAGATTCGCGGGAACTGCTGCCGTCAGTTGGGTCGCAGTGCCAAAGGTCGTGGTCAGCGGGGCGCCATTCCACAGTACGGTTGCGCCCGAGACAAAGTTGCTGCCATTGACTGTAAGCGTGAAGGCAACGCCACCAGCATTCGCGGAGGTCGGCGAGAGACCGCTGACGACAGGCGCGGGGAGCTGAGCCTGGATCGTATACGTGGCGCTGTTGATGCCGCTGTTTGCATAACCCGACGCAACCGCTATGGCACTCAACGTAGTGTTTTTGGAGATGCTGATCGGCGTCGCATAGAGCGTGGAGTTCGCGCTCGGAACGGTGCCATCGAGCGTGTAGTAAACATTTGCGCCCGAAGTGGCATCGCTGATCGTGACTGCCTGCGTTCCGGTAAACGTGCCGCCAGCCGGACTGAAGGTCGGCGTGGCCGCGGCGTTCAGCGTGATCGTATAGGCAGCCGCAGCTACAGGGCTCGCACTCTTGCCTGGCGCAACGGCGATGGCCTGGAGAAACTGGGTCTGGTAGACGGTTGTCGGCTGGCCGCACTGCGGCGAAGAGGTGGTTGGGGTCGAACCATCCGTCGTGCAATAGAGCACGGCGCCCTGGGTCGTGTCCGCGATGGTCACGGTCTGGGACTTGTTATAAGTGCCTGCGCCTGGACTGAACGTGGGCGTCGCTGTTGTACTGCTGCCAGTAGACGGCGAGTCATTGCTCGCGCATCCCACCATCGCTAGAGCACTCGAAAGTGCCATCGCCAGTACCGCTGACCGGCCTCCAACCAACTTCGACAGAACGCGCACAGACCCTCCAGAACTTTTCGGTTTGCGGCCATCGCTTCCCAAGCCGCGCACGAGTTTCCATGGGCATCGACCGGAGCGCGCAGGAGCGCAGAGAGGAGTTTCAATGAACTCCCCCTAACTGGGTAGCCGTTGGAGCACGCGATTTCTCAACGGCAGATTTGAATTTATTTTGTGAATGTTTTGTGAGGGGATTTCGTGTGCGAAACGCGATGGAAACACACATACACGCGAACGCAAACTGCGTTCAATACAGCACACTGCGGGGAACAGGTTCTTTTCTACACGACCGCTCGCGCTGGCAGATTACATGACGATGAATTCCTTTCCCTGACCGATAAGTACCTTCGAAGGCATGTAAGTAACCCAACATACTTATCTACGCACTGCAAGCCCGTCGGGTGGGAGGACATAGGGGCGCCTGCGATGCAGGCGCAACGTCCGGGGCGGGAAGGACGGGCGCACGGAGGCAGTGCGAAGGGCAGTGACGAGTGGCGAGTGGTGAGTGGTTGGTACCGCTTTTGCGCGGACAAATCATCCCTATGCGTAGAGCGAATGGCGAGACTGATTTCTGCCATTCCAACAGAGAGAACTGTGAAGCCCATGTTGGGCCAGTTGAACGAGCCACTTGGCACTCAACACTGAGCCACTGCCGTTTTGAGGAGCCGAATCCCTGTGACGTTTGCAGGAGCAACGGCTGGACGGGGAGAATGGAGTGCAAAAAAAAGAGCCTGCCAGACGGCAGATCCCTCAAGGTAAGGAGAAGGCTACGCAGCCTTCGCGTCTTTGGGCTTAGTCGTGCTGCGTGGCGATGACAATTCCCCCAACAATCGCCGCCGCACAGATGACGCCAATCACAATATATTTCCGCCTGTTGCGATTCGGATACCGTGCCGGCGGGGATGGGGTTCCTGGCTGCTGTTGTGGAACGGCAAACGCAAGACGGCTCGGTGCTAGCGTCTTCATCGCAGGAAACGGAGCGTCGGGCAACGGATTTAACGCAGCTAATTGGAAGTCGGCACTCCACGCCGGCGCGTCTACCCGACGCCCGGCGACCGCTTCGCGCGGTTCAGGCTTAGAAGCGTCTTGCGCAGCAGCAGTCATCGTTGTGACGGAAAGCGAAGCGATTAAGAGAATTGTGAGTACCTTCATATGGGACATGGCTCGGATATTACACCACCTCCCTGAAAGCTCACTACCGGCCTAGCGAGGCTGAGGACAGAGATTACCGATCGCCCCTTGCAGAAATAACTGTGGATTCTGTCCGTAAGTGGGAAGCGACATTTGGGTTGAAAAGTGGGGCGAGGCCGGAGAGGCTGAACCCACGCAAGACGGGAATGCGGAAATTCCTGCCGAATTTCAAGAGCGTCAAACCGCCGTACGCGGCGAGCTTGCGAAGCGGAGCAAAGTGTTCCCGTGGGGAAAGCAGGACAGCATCCCACTGACCTTCATTGTCTTGGCCCAGTAAAGCAGCACAACGACAATGAACCCGTCCACGATGCAGATAGCTTGGTGTGCGGTGCTGCACTCGCCACCTTCGACCACAGTCACAAACCAACACTTGGCCATCTTGGGGAATCGGGTCATTCGCCATGACCTATGATACCGCGCGTATACCAAGGACGGATAGAACGCCTATGCCGCAATGCAGCGACACAAAAAGAGCGGGGTCTGCTATCGCAGACCCCGCAGTGTTTCAGGTAGCCACTAAGCCGTCTTTTTCAGCTTGGCGGGTGCGGCCTTGGCGGGCTGCTTTTTCTGCTCTGCCTTCGCCTTGTCCTTCGCGGCGAACTCCTGCTTGACCTTGAGGGCGATGGCGTCGGCGTCCACCTTATACAGCGTGGCGGCTTCGCGGAGGACGTTGGCTCCGTTCTGCCGCGACGCTGCCAGCACGAGGGACAGTTGCACCAACACACTGCCCAATACGCTCTCTTCCGCACGGCGAAGGTAGGCGACAAACAGCTTGCCGATGGAGTCGTTGTCCTTGGCCTTCTTGATGCCATGCTGACGAGCCACAGCGACGAGACGGTTTTCGTCCATCAGGGAGACAAGCCGCTCCGCGACGAAGAGAAGATCGCGCTTCATCAAACGCACCGGGACGGCTGCGGCGATGGCCTCGAAGACGCGGATGCTGGTGGTATTCGCAATCGCGGCCTCGCGGCGTTCTTTCTCCTGCTCGGCCTTCCACTTGGCGTTATCCGCGACGTTATGCGGCGTCTGCTTCTTCGGTTTGGGGTGATGCACCGGGCAGTCGGCGTTGGTGCATACCTTCTGGATGGTGCCCCGTCCGTGACCTTCGGCGACGATAGCCTCGGTGACGAACTTGCACGTCTTGTACTCCGGCCACTGCGCCCGCGCCTTGTCCTCGGGCTTGTCCTCCCGAATCGCCACGTACTTGTTACGCGGGAGAACGGGGCTTCCTTCGCGCTGCTGTCCCTGCAAGGTGCTGATCTGCACGAGCTTGGGTTTGGCGGCGACGGTGGCGGCGACGTGCGCCTCGACCTTCGCCTGATAGCAGCTTGGATTGGTGCAAGCGTCCTGCTTGCCAAGGTCGGCAAACAGCAGCTTGTTACGCCCGGTGCGGCTGGGGCAGTCCACGCAGCTTCCGGCGATGACGACGAGATGGGCGTTGCGCTTGTCGAACGGAGCGTCTTTGAGGAGCAAGAGCACGTTTGTCTCAATCCAGAAACGCAGGTTGCGGACAGGAAGGAGAATCTTTGCGGGTTTGTCGGCGTGGTTGGTGTAGACCTCCTTGAAACAGGCGGCGAGTCCCTGCTGCTGGAGGTCGGCTGGCAGCTTCGCCAGCATGAGCGCATGGCCCACGCCAATGTCGCTGCGGTAGAACGCATCGGTAACGGCCTCGCACAGTTCGGTCAGCTTCAACCGCTGCGCGATGTAGACGGGTGTTTTGCCCACCTTAGCCGCAATCTGCTCGATGCTGTACTTGGGCTCCTCCAAGGCGAGAACGGTTCTCCACGCTTGGTCATGTCGATGCACCTCCTTACATCGACTGCCCGGTCACCTGTTTTACAAACCGTTCTACAGGCTGCTCGATAATCCCGACTCGCAGAACCGTCGCCGAAAAAGCGATGCCGAGATCAAGCTCCGGCTCATGGCGCTCGATTATGTCCTACGGCATCTGGGTGACATTCCCACATGCCTGCGAGATGCTACCCGTCACCGTATTCGCGTCAAGGCCGTGCCGCCTGTCGGCGGTGCGCCAGCTATTGGACCGGATCAGTAGCTGGCAGGCGCAGCCTTGACCCGATCACAGTGACGGACTTTTGCTGGTCATCGTGGGAATGTCATGGTGTTGGAAATACTCTGAAAGACTCCGATGAGTGACCTCACCCGGAACTGTTGAAAGATGCAACGAGATTCACAAACATCCGGTTTACCTGAATCTGATCGTGTGACAATCCAAGTCAGTTCCAGTCATGGTTTTGCTTGCTTTCAAAGCGGGTCTCCGTGCTCACGAATCAGATCGGCGGCTTGCTCTTAGGGATGCAGCCAGCCGCGCGCATTGGCTGCTCTCTTGAGCATCTTCGCCGTGTTGTCGATTTCTTTGTTCGTAGTCAATTTTGTGAAATCAACAACGCAGTGCTCGAGGAACGGAGCGGGATCAGATGCTGGACTGACGTTCGCCTTCGTGCACTCTTCCACCAGTAATCCCATTACGCCAGCCGACTCGTAACCCAAGGTGCTGGTGTAATGTGACCATGCCTTTTCGGCAGTGATCTTGTCTCCGTCGTAGACGGAGAGCTTGCCGTCGTCTTTTGGTGTGGGCCGGAACGCCTGGGAGGTCGCTTGATCGGCCTGAACGAATGCAGGATGAATCTGCCTTAGGAGCATGGTTCCGTCGTTCATCCGCGGGAACCCTCGGCATCCTCGGGTACAAGCCTGCGGAGAGCTTCGTTGAGCGTGGTCCAGCTCTCATCTTTGCTCAGGTCGAGGACTTCCTCGGTGGACTCACCGCTTGAAATATCTAAGGCACTGTATCGGCCAGCCAAATTGACAAGACTAATGTCGACAGACACCTCAGCCGCATCTAGGCTCCACTCTGCTCTAAGGCCACCCTCAAGAGTGGGATACAGAAAAGGAGGGGGTAGCGTCGGATCGAGCCGCGTGCGGAACTGCGTTCCAGCGAGCCGCAATCTCTCTGGGTCAAGTGCGCTACCTTGACCATCGAGCCATCCGTCTTTCAGCAGCGACAACTCTGCGACCCGGCGATCAATGTCCAAAGGATCGGTGAGAGTCACATGCTCTACTGTCTCAAACGAGGACAGCCTTCCTCCCATGTCGAACTTCGCGACTCCTTGAACTGAGATCACCTGAACATCCTTCTTCCCGTATGTCTTTAGAGCGTCCATAACGACTGATTCGTAAGGCTCCCTCAACGGTCCGCTGAGGCGCTGCCCGTTCAGGATTTCCAGTTGGAAGGTGCTATTGCGCTTATCGGCTTCGTATACACGCGCATAAACAAGTACCTCGTCTGTGAATTCTGTTACTTGCGAGTACCGCACCAGACGTTGCCGGATGTCCGAATTGAGTCTTGCTGTGCCGCCATTCCGCTCGAAGGCGATCGATTCGCCAGGCTTCAACCCTCTGCCAAACCGATCGAAGTAACTAAGCAGATATGGAGGCAATGTTGGCTGTTGCCCCGCTTCTGCTGCGGCAATTGCCTCAACAATGTCGGTTTTGGCCTTTTGCAGATATTGCTGATGGCTAGACGGAAACAGGGAGGCCATCATCAGTGAAATCTTCAGAATGGCACTACCGTCTTCTATACCGGTGAGACGCAGATCGAAATCAGCGGTGAAATTACGGGGTGTGCGCTGGCGGTCCGGATTATCAGCAAGGAAGCGCCACTTCGCCACCTCAACAAGCATCTCTTGAAGCGCAGCAAAGTCCTTGAGCATGTCGAGTGGTACACTATGCTCGGCAAAACGCTGCCCTTCCAGCTTCGGACTGATGAAATCATCCATCTTTTCTAATGTTTCGGTCAGGTGACACAGCACTCGTAAGTTTACAGGTTGGGCAGCAGCAGGGCAACGCAGTCCACCGAAGCAGTACCTATTTACGTCAGACTCCGACGGATGGTGAATAGCGGCGTTGTCTGTTGTTGCGTCAGCTTGCCGTCAATATCGGCAAGCATCGCGTCGCACCTCAACCTCATCTTGGGCAATGAAGAGGTCCTTGCTAATCCCTGGCTGTGATGAGGACCTTGGTGCTCCAGCTTGTGCGGGAGGCCAGCAGCGGCGACGAATTCGCGCCACACGTCAAGAATCTCCTGCTCAAGGCCAAGCTTGAGGTCTTCAGTGCAGCGGTCGAATTTCTCGATCTCGGAGTCGAGCCGCTTCCCGTTGCGCGCTTCAAGGTCTCCCAAAACGTGCTGCTGTTCTTTATCTAGCACGGCGGTAAACACGTCCGGTGGCTCCAGCAAAGGCGGCTGTCCCAGCTCACCCTCGGGGTCAAAAGGCGCTTGCAGGCTACTGTTGAAGCGTCTGGAGACGTCGATGTTTATGCACAAAGATCGAATGCAGAAACGCGTCGGGGCTTTATCGAACTGGCGTTGGCCGCCATCGCCAAGCTCAAGATCATCCCCCTCAAGAAGGGGATCGGCTATCCTGTCTTGAGCAAACTCATTGAGACTTTGGGCGTGGCAGAAGACCTCCATTTGCCATTGCTTAGGCGATTTTCGGCGGACCAGGAGCGCAGGATGGATGTTTTTGATCTCGATCGGAACTTGGTAAGGGATTACGAGCAATTTGCACGTTCTTTCACGGCTATCCGCGCCTCAGACATCCGTGAACAGGTCGAACTGATATATGCCAGCAACAAGTTCTGGCCCGATCCGCTTGTCAGCATAAATCCAAATTTCAAAAAGGGTGCGTCACTACTGTCTCTCGTTGGAGAAGGAACTCTCCATCCCAAGACTGAACAAGTTTTCCGTAAAGACGGCCAGCAGATGACCTTGTATCGTCACCAGTCTATAGCGGTTGCAAAGGCACGAGCGAAGCAGAGTTTTATTGTGACCACTGGAACGGGGTCGGGTAAATCTCTCTGCTTTTTCATTCCAATTGTTGATGCGGCCATACGTGCACGCATGGCAGGAGAACCTCGGAGAACGCGGGCTATTGTGGTCTATCCCATGAACGCGCTTGCCAACAGCCAGATGAACGAATTGGATGGATACATTCAGCAGTCTGGGCTCTCAGAGGATCTAAGACCGACATTTGCGCGCTATACGGGACAGGATGAGAACAACGAACGAGAACTCATCCGCGACAAAAAGCCGGATATTATTTTGACTAACTTCATGATGCTGGAATTGCTGCTAACCCGGCAGAATGATCGCGACCGTGAAGTGATCGCGAATGCAGAAGGCCTTGATTTCATTGTTCTCGATGAGTTGCACACGTATCGCGGGCGGCAGGGGGCCGATGTCGCAATGCTGATACGCAGATTGCGTGACCGGCTTTGCCGTGATAACGAGCCTATCTGTATCGGAACTTCTGCAACGATGGCAAGTGAGGGTAGCGAGGAAAGCCGCGCAGCAGTAGTTGCTAAAGTTGCGTCGCGCCTGTTCGGCGCTTCCATTCAAAGTGATTCCGTGATTGATGAATATTTGGAGCGAGCAACGGATGAGCGCTTGCGTGTAGATGATGGTCTGCGGGTTAAGCTTCAGCACTTGCTGAAAAATAATTTGGATGCGGTACTGACGGATGAGCAGCTTAAAGTACATCCGCTGGCGGTCTGGATTGAGTTGCGGATTGGGCTTGAAGATGGGCAAAAGCTCATTAGGCGCACACCAAAGACGGTCGCCTGTGCGGCAGATGAATTAGCAGAATTCACTGGTGTGGCTCCGGCTTTGTGCAAAGAGAGCATCCAGAAGATGCTTGCCATGATGGGCAAGCCGGCCAGCCAGCGCGGAGGTTCAAGTGATCGCTCTTTTCTGGCCTTTAAGTTGCATCAGTTTCTTTCGGGTGCAGGGCAGGTTTTTGCAACCCTGCACCCAGCTGGCCAACGCAGTGTCACGCTCGATGGACAGCAATTTGATCCAGATCGGCCAGATGCGAGGCTTTATCCAACTTTCTTCTGCAGAAAATGTGGGCAGGAATATCATCCGGTGACGCGGACTAATCAGGAAGGGGGCGAATTTGCACTTCCTCGCTCCATTGATGAGACGCCACTTGAAGATGAATTCACCGGTCAACGTGCTGGATATATCTTTTTTGCGCCACAGAATGACGCGGAATTCGTCTTGACCGGAATTCCGGAAGATTATCCAGAAGAATGGCACGTGACCACAAATGGAATCACCCAAATTCATCGCGATAAGCGCAAATACCAGCTTGAATCGATTCGCGTTGCGCCTTCAGGCGAAATCGGGAAAGGAGGAATTGCGACGTGGTTCATTCCCGGAAAGTTTCGTTTTTGTCCTCTGTGTAAAGATCAGCCAGCAGGCCAAGCACGAGAGATCAACAAACTAGCGAGCCTATCGGCTGAAGGCAGAAGTTCAGCAACGACTGTGTTGATGGCGAGCGCACTACGCTGGATGAAGCAAGCAGATCATCATATCCATGCAGAAAAGCGAAAGTTGTTGGCGTTTACAGACAATCGCCAAGATGCGGCCCTACAGGCCGGTCACTTTAATGACTTTATTTTTGTATCGCTGCTGCGCGGGGCACTTCTCGCGGCAGTTCGCCGGGCTGGATCGGAAGGACTACGCCACGAAGACTTCGGCTCACGCGTTCGTGAGTTTCTAGGTTTTGTTGCCAGCCGCAAAGAACGTCGCAAAGACTGGATGGCTGATCCCGATGCCGTCGGGATCAAGCAGATCAACGCGGAGCGCGCGATTGGCCAGGTTCTCGCCCATAGAGTCTGGATCGATCAACGTCGTGGATGGCGTTTCACTAACCCCAATCTTGAAGCACTTAAGCTGATTAAGGCGGTCTATCCTGGGCTCGAAGAGTTTTCTGCGCAAAATGAACTTTTCCGAGAGCCAATTCTGCGAAACGTATCCCCCAAAGTTCGCGCGAGGGCTTTTAAGACACTGTTCGATAGTCTGCGGCAGGGATTGGCCGTTACAGCAGAGATTCTTCACAGAGATTCCGCTGAAGGCCTCGAAACCAGCTCGCGCGAGCATCTGCGCGAACCGTGGAGTCTGGCTAAAAATCAAGACAACTATCGTGCCGCATCGCTCATACTTCGGCCAGTGCAGGCGGGTAATCAGGACAACGAAGGACTAATTGTGCGCGCTGGAGCGACCAGCAGCCTGGCGCGTTCGCTCAGGCGGTCAGAGATATGGGGACAACGGCTAACTGCAAGAGAGTATCGTACCGTATTGGACGACATGTTGCGTGCGGCTGCCCATCATGGTTACGTCCGTGAAGTCGGCACCACATTTGATGTTCCTGGATGGCAGCTTGAGGCAAGTGCCGTCCAGCTAGCCATTGGAGAAGGCGCTGTCGAAGATACAAGTAATCGATATTTCGCTGAGTTATATTCTTCGATTGCAGACATGCTTGTGCAAGGCGGGGAAGCTCTCTTTGGTTACGAGGGACGAGAGCATACAGCACAGGTTGATCAGGAACGGCGGCAATGGCGTGAGTTTCGATTTCGCTACGAAAGCAAAGATCGGGAAAAGCTCGCAGAGGAACCGAAGAAGTGGCTCCCTGAAGAAACAAACTCGTTTCTCCCTGTACTATTTTGCTCGCCCACAATGGAGCTTGGTGTAGACATCTCTGCTCTGAACGCGGTGTATTTGCGCAATGTTCCACCGACACCAGCCAATTACGCGCAGCGTGCGGGCCGCGCGGGACGTTCTGGGCAAGCTGCTCTCGTCGTTTCCTACTGTGCTGCACAAAGTCCGCACGACCAGCACTATTTCGAGAATCCGCAGGAGATGGTGAGTGGTGTCGTGAAGGCTCCGGCACTAGAACTTGCAAACCGCGATCTGATAGAAGCCCACCTTCATGCTGTCTGGCTGGCAGAGTCGCGTAAAGCGCTTGATGGCAATATCCCCAAAGTCTTGGACCTTCATCAGCAGGGCTTACCGATACGGCAAGAATTGAAAACTACGTTTGTCGCGCCAGATCTGACTTGCACGCGCCGCGTTTGCAATGGAGCGCATTCTTGCCAGTGTCGCCAGCGAACTACCAGCAGAGAAAGCTCCGTGGGCCCAGGACCGCGTATTGTTGGCCTCGGATGTGAGCAGCAAATCGGCTGACCGTTTTCATCATGCTTTTTCCCGCTGGCGACTTCTCTATGAGAGCGCGCATCGCCAGTTGACGGATGCGAACAGGCGCTTGGAGATGCGTGGAATTCCACAGACTGAGCGGAGAAACGCGAAGACAGAAAGCGCGCAAGCTTCAGAGCAAATTGCGCTGCTCGAACGTGGTACTTCGACAACAAGTTCGGATTTCTACACATATCGTTACCTGGCTACGGAAGGCTTTCTTCCCGGATATAATTTCCCGCGTCTACCGCTCTATGCTTATGTGCCGGCTGGGGTGGGAGCAGCGAGCAAGGCTGCATATTTGCAACGTGCACGCTTCCTTGCCATTGCGGAGTTCGGACCGCGCAGTCTTATTTATCATGAGGGACGAGCCTTTCGAGTCATTAAAGCAAAGCTTCCCGCTGGCCGTCAGACAGATGGTGGAGGCCGTCTGCCCACGGAGACACTTTTTATTTGTGAACAGTGTGGTGCCGCGCATAAGCAGGAAGTAGAACGATGCGTAAATTGCGGCGCTAGTCTGGCAGGTGTTGATCCTGTTCACGATATTTTGCGCATTGAAAATGTAGAGACACAGGCCACACTTCGCATTACAGCAAACGATGAGGACAGGCAGCGACAAGGATTCGATATTCAAACCGTCTTTGCTTGGCCCGAACGAGATGGCGCTCTCGATCTCCTGAGCGCGGTTGCCTCGTTTGCAGATAACCCTGTTCTGCGGCTCGATTATGCATCGGGCACTACGATCAGTCGCATCAACAAAGGACTGCGGCGTCGGCGGGACCCAGAGATTCTTGGTTTTAACATCAATACTGCCACTGGGTATTGGGCAAAAAGCGACGAAGAGCAGGATGGCGACAACGGAGATCCAGAAGGTCCAACGATACAAAGAATCGTGCCGATTGTTCAGGACAACAAAAATGCTGCTCTCTTGCGGTTCCCAGGGATGGCGCCGACGGAAGTGACGGCAACAACCCTACAACACGCATTACTGCGCGGACTAGAACTCATTTTCCAACTGGAAGAGAGCGAGACCAGCACAGAGCCTGTTCCTTCGCGGGATAACCGGAATGCCATCCTTATATATGAAGCAACCGAAGGCGGAGCAGGAGTGCTGAGCCGCATTATGCAGGAACCGCACAAGTTGGCAGAGGTTGCGCGCGAAGCACTCAGGTTGATGCACTATCAGCATATTGAAGAAGCGGTTGCCGCTCAGGATGCAGGGCTGTTGGAAAGCAATCCCGAGGCGCGTTGCGTTGAGGGGTGCTATCGCTGCCTGCTTTCGTACTACAACCAGCCTGATCATGAATTAATCAGACGTACTGACCCTGAAGCTCTTCGTATCCTGCTTCAACTTGCCGCTGCTGAAGTTCAGACTATTCATGCGCAGCATGCGAATAGTGTGAGTAACAGTGATTCCGTAACAGCGACATGGGTGAGCGCGATTGAAGCGTGGCACCTACCCAGGCCATCCACGGAGCCGCTGAATATGAACGGAACAATTCTGCCGCTTGTGTGGAGAGAACATTTGGTCGTGGCATCCACATGCACATTGCCCGCAGAAGTTACTACGCAACTTGAATCGCTTGGTTATGACGTTATTTCTCTTCCGTCGGTACCTCCGCTATCTCCATTCGCTCAACTTGCAGAGTTACTCGGAGGCACGGAATGACGGCTAGCTTTTCACCGGGCGATCTAGTTCAGGCACGTGGCCGGGAGTGGGTGGCATTACCTTCCTCTGTACCGGGTCTCCTGCGCCTGCGTCCACTCACTGGTAGTGAGTCCGATATTCAACTCATTGATCCGCTGCTTGAGCAAACTCCTGTTGCGCCCGCCCATTTCGACGTTCCGCAACCAAATGATCTTGCAACGCAGGATGCTTCCCGCCTGCTTGCGGAAGCGCTGCGCCTATCACTGCGCCGTGGTGCTGGACCTTTTCGTTCCGCTTCACGCGTCGCCTTTGAGCCGCGCGCATATCAGTTAGTCCCGCTGCTCATGGCGTTGCGCCTGGAGGTCGTCCGTCTGATGGTCGCCGACGATGTGGGTATTGGCAAGACCATAGAAGCTGGCCTTGTTCTGCGTGAACTGATTGATCGCGGCGAAATAGAGCGCTTCGCCATCCTTTGCCCGCCTCACCTGGTTGAGCAATGGTCCACTGAATTGCTCACCAAATTTGATCTCGATGCTGTTACTGTTACTGCTTCGTCGGCTGCACGCCTCGAGCGTGGACTTGCCGCGTCGCAATCTCTCTTTGAGGCGCATCCATACACAATCGTCAGTCTTGATTACATCAAAGCCGAGAAACGCCGCGAAAGTTTTGGGCGGGCCTGTCCAGAGCTTGTCATTGTCGATGAAGCGCACGCCTGCGTTGGTACGTATCAGGGCCGCCAGCAGCGGTTTGAACTGCTCCGTCACATCTCTGCTGACAGTCAGCGCCACTTGATCCTTCTTACGGCTACTCCGCATAGCGGCGACGAGGAAGCCTTCAATCGTCTGCTTGGCCTGCTTGATTCTGAATTCTCTACGGCATTTCTTGAAAGCGATGCAGGCCGCCGCAAGCTCGCGCGACACTTTGTGCAGCGCCGCCGTATCGATATCCGTAGCCGCGAGTGGGGCGAGGATCGCACCTTCCCAAAGCACGAAACCACTGATCATCCTTACAACTTCAACGCATGGCATCAGGCTTTTCATGATGCCATGCTTGATTACTGCCTCGGCGTTGTCGAAGGTGCGGGCCAGAACCAGAATCGGCGCCGTCTTGCGTTCTGGAGCACTCTTGCATTGATGCGTTGCGTGGGCTCATCTCCAGCAGCCGCGCTCAGTGCTTTGCGTACACGGCTCGGTGATCTTGCGGAACTCGAAGAGCAGCTTTGTGATGAAGATGAAGCAGACGGCCTCGATATTGAACCCGGGGTGGCAACAGCCGATGATCCAGCCTTACGCGCTCTTATCATGCAAGCAGAAAAGCTTGTCACACAGTCTGATCCCAAGCTTGAAGCTGTTATTACACGCCTGCGCCCACTGCTCAACGATGGGGCAAATCCCATCCTCTTCTGCCGCTTTATCGCGACAGCCGAACACGTTGCCCAGAGGCTTCGCAAAGAGTTCCCGAAGATTCTCGTTGAATCAGTCACCGGTTTGTTTACACCTGAAGATCGCCGCGTCCGCGTCGAATCCATGTCACAAGCAGAGCAGCGTATTCTCGTCGCCACGGACTGCCTCTCGGAAGGCATCAATTTACAGCGGCTGTTCGACACAGTTGTTCATTACGACCTCTCGTGGAACCCCACACGACACCAACAGCGCGAGGGACGCGTGGATCGCTTCGGCCAATCGAAGCCGGTCTATTCCATCCTGCTGTTTTCGCCGGATTCGGCCATTGACGGCGCAGTTCTCGAGGTGATTCTTCGCAAGGCGGAAGCCATCCGCGAGGCCACCGGCGTTGCCGTGCCATTGCCTGAAGAGCGTACCGCCGTGGCTGGCGCGCTGATGAACGCCGTCCTCCTTCGCCGCGGCCGCCCGCAGCAATTCAGCTTCGATTTTGTTCCAGAACTTGCAGCAGACAGCGCGCAGCTCGAAGCTCGGTGGCCCGGCGGAAGTACAGCGATTCCTTACCCGCGCCATGAGCCGTCTGAAATCGCCCCTTGGCGCTCCTGGTTCGCGCGGACAATCCGCGCATATCGCGGAACTGCCACTTTCTCTCCGCGAGCGTCTTGCCGCGCGCGGTTTTGAAGGCATCCACCAACTCGCCTTTGAAGAACCCGGCCCTGAAGGAACAGACGTTATCGTCCGCAATCATCCACTTCCGGCCACGCTCGCTGATTACCTACTCGAAGGCGCCCTGCGTCGCTCCAACACTGGCCAGACCGCATTCATTCCTGAAATCGAACCGCTTGGCCGCACTGGAGCATGGCTTACAAATGCTGTGCAGACCCTTACCACGCTCGTACTTCTACGCCTACGCTTCAAACTTACCGTACACACGCGGCGCGAATCGCTATTACTCGTGGAAGAAGCCGGAGCACTTGCATTCTTCGGTAGCGAGGTTACTCCCATGTCAGGTGACTCGGCCTTCGCGCTATTCGAAGCTGAAGCCACAGGCAATCTCGCGCCTATTGCCCGCGATCGCCATCTTGCCCAGGCGCGTGATCGCCATCTTGCCCAGGCGCGTGATCGTATCCAGTCCGCACTTGCGGTAGACGGCTCTATCGCGGCTTACTGCCGTGACCGCTCCGCTGCTCTGCTGGAGGACCACAATCGTGTCCGCTCTGCACTTGCCAACACAGGTCCACGCGTCACTGTCGAGCCCGTTCTCCCCGCCGATGTCATCGGGCTGTTCGTTCTCATTCCAGGGGCGAACTAAGTATGGCACGCATCCGCAAGTCCGAATTTGCCTATGACGCCTTCACCATTGAAGGTTCGCTCATCTCTCCCGCCAAACTAGCGGAAGTCGCTCTACGCAAAGCCGAAAAGCAATCCGAAGCTGACTACCTGATTCCTCGCGGTCTCACTCTGCGCGACGAGTTGGCGCGCTACTTTCGCATCGGACAGGCGCTCTATCGTGACCTCTTCGCTAACCCCGCGCCCGGTTTCACGGCCACGACGCGCTTTGCTCATGCGCTGTTGCGTGATGTCTTTGGTTTCTCCAGCATCACCGAGTTCCGCGAGCCGCACATCCACGACGGTCGCAATTTCCCCATCACGCTGGAGGCACTTAGTGGCCGCGTGCCCGTTGTTGTCGCTCCGCCTGCCGACGACCTCGACCACGCCAGCGTGCATCTGTCGCGGGATCGTCGTCGCTCCGCTTTTTCCGCTGTGCAGGAGTGGCTCAACGTAGAAGACGCCGCACTGTGGGGACTGGCAGTGAATGGAGAGCGGTTGCGGCTGCTGCGCGACAACGAAAGCCTTACTCGTCCCGCTTACATTGAGGCCAACCTCCGCCAGATCTTCGAGGCCGAAGATTTTGCCAGCTTCGCCGTCCTCTGGCTCATCCTCCACGCCAGCCGCTTCGGCCAGCCTGACACTCCCGTCACGGATTGCATCCTTGAACAATGGCGCCAAGCAGGCGCAAAGCAAGGCATCACGGCACGCAACCGCCTGTCAGGTGGGGTCACGGAAGCGCTCCTCGCACTCGGCAACGGCTTCCTCTCACATCCGCACAATGCTACATTGCGCGAATACGCGGCTAGCGGCGGTTTGCCGGAGTTCTTTCAGGAGCTACTCCGGCTGGTCTACCGGCTCATCTTCCTGCTCGTTGCCGAAGATCGCAACCTGCTTCACCCACCTGAGATAACGGAATCTGTCCGCCAGCTTTACGCCGAAGGCTGGGTAATCCCCCGTGGGAGGTGATGCAGCTCAGCGAGGAAGAGTACTTCGCGCAACACTGGCCGGAGATTGCGGAGTTGGCTGGCGCAGCGCGTAAGCGCGCCATCGCGGAACTGCGACAAACTAATCCGCAGGTCTTCGCCGAATTTCAAAAAGAGAAGCGGAGATTTGAGGCAAGCAACGAATTTGCTCGCGCATCCGGCAGATTCGACCTTACAGCGCGCGGCAAAGTAAACACCTACTCTCTTTTTGCGGAACTATTTTCAAGCGCAGTCAGTGAGAAGGGCCGGGCCGGTGTAATCGTGCCCACTGGAATCGCCACGGATGCGAGTACGGCTCCATTCTTCGCCTCACTGGTTGAAAACAAGCGGCTGGCGCGGCTCATCGACTTTGAAAACCGGGACGCAATCTTCCCATCCGTTCATCGCAGTTATAAATTCAGTCTGCTCACCGTGGGCCACGGCATTGCGGAAGCGACCTTCGCTTTCTTCCTTTCGGATACAGCGCAGTTGGCTCAATCAGAGCGCATCTTTACGCTTTCGCCCGAACAAATCGCCCGCATTAATCCCAATACGAAGACCGCCCCAGTCTTCCGCTCCAAATTTGATGCCGAGCTGACGGCCAAAATCTACGACCGCGTGCCGGTGCTCATCAATGAAACGCTTGGCGAAGAGGGAAATCCATGGCAAATTGAGTTCCGACAAGGCCTCTTCAATATGACTTCGGATAGCGGCCTCTTCCGCACTGCGGGGCAATTGGAAGAAATGGGTGCGGAGCGGAAAGGTACGGAGTGGGTTCTTCGCTATCCCGAGCCGCAGCCGCCAGAGCGTTACGTGCCGCTCTACGAAGCGAAGATGATCCACCAATTCGACCATCGCTGGGCCACTTACGATGGAGTGGAGAGCCAAGACGCTAAGCTGGCCGAAAAGCAGAATCCAGATTGGGAAGTAACCCCGCGCTATTGGGTCCCGCAGGCTGAAGTTCGATCTCGATTGAGTCAGAAAAACTGGTCGCACAACTGGCTCATGGGCTGGCGTGATATTGCCCGCGCAACCGACGAGCGCACGGTGATTTGTTCGGTCATTCCATCATATGGAGTTGGACACACATCTCCGCTCATCATGAGTCCAATGTCAACGCATAAATTGGCTGCATTGCTTGCGAATCTGGATTCGATAACAGTCGATTATGTCGCACGTACAAAAATTGGGGGTACGCATCTTACCTACGGCTATCTCAATCAATTTCCGATACTGCCACCCTCTGCCTATACACAAACTGACCTCGACTTCATCGTTCCCCGTGTACTCGAACTCACCTGCACCAGCTACTCCATGGCTGGCTTTGTCCGCGACCTTGGCTTAGATGGCGCTCCGTTTGCCTGGGACGTTCAGCGCCGCGCCCATCTCCGCGCTGAACTGGACGCCTGGTACGCCCACGCTTACTGCCTCACACGTGACGAGTTGCGTTACATCCTAGACCCTGCAGACGTGATGGGCGCGGATTACCCCTCCGAGACCTTCCGCGTGCTTAAGAATAATGAAGAGAAGCTACACAACGGCGAATACCGCACTCGCATCCTTGTCCTGGGAGCGTGGGACAAGATGGAGCGCGGAGAGCTGCCGTGTCCGCAGCCATATGTAACTACGCCTCGGCACATCGCATACCCCGTTGCTTCCGCCCAGCAGAATGTCCTGAGCCACAACCCGTTTCTGGGATCTGGCCCACTCTTTGAAGGCATCGAAGCTACTTCTGTCGCTATACCAATGTATGTCGAGCTTTCCACGTTCCCGGATGGCGCATGGAAGATGCCAAGCTACAACACCATCTCGGTTCAGCTTCAGCTTGCAGCAATCCTCAAGCAGCTATCAGGACCAACGTCGGCAGCACGAGTTCGCCTAGCAGTGCTCTATGCGTTGCATCCGAATTATTTGACGCCACGCCTCTCGGGCGCAGAACTCAACGATTGGCAACGCCTTGTTGGGGATAGTGCGCGTACCTCTGGGGCTGCAAATGTGATCCAATTCATACCTCGCATTAATACCGAGTGGCGCGACGCCTATACTCAATTGCGGGGTATGCACGCGCTCATAGAAGATGCCGCAAACGGTACTTGGGCTCCTGGTTCTGTAGTGCAAGATTTCTTGACGGAAGGCTGGCCAGACGGACGCGCTGGATTTGTATTGAAGGCTATGGAAGGTATGGAGATTGAGAGCTCGATAGCCGAACTTCCCGCAGACGTCCAGGCCTGGGTGAAAGTACATGCCGCCTGAATTGTTTCCGCGTCCGGCATTCTCGCTCACACCGGAGTCTGGACGTGTTGCTCCCAAGCTATGGGTTAGACGTATTGTGATTTGGCGCGAGCCTAATGTGGTTCTCCGGGATGTCCCATTGCGACCCGGATTCAATATCGTCTGGTCGCCTGATTCTCAGACAGAAGATGCACCGATTGGTCATGGAGGCGGCAAAACGACGTTTTGCCGCCTGCTTCGTTTCTGTCTGGGAGAAGATACATTTGCGCCCGATGATCTACGCCATCGAATCGGAGAGGTTTTCCCAAAAGGATGGGTAGGCGCCGAGGTCATCCTCGACGGTAAGGTATGGACAGTTCTACGGTCGCTTGGCCATAAACGCCGCGATGTGGTTTGGGAGAGCGGTTCGTTAGACGAGGCCTTTGCTGAGGAACGAGAAGCAACAGGCATGAAGCCGCTCATCGAGGCGCTTACCCAAAACATCATGGGAGATTCTCCCAAGCTGATGCCGGGCAGCATTGGTTCGGATGCCGCGTGGAAAGCTCTGCTTGCGTGGATTACGAGGGATCAGGAGTGCCGCTTCAGTCACGTTTTGAATTGGAGATCATCCGAAAGCGATTCTTCTTCTCCGGTGGTGAATAGGTCCGGAGAGGATAAGCTGCTCGTTGTTCGAGCCATTATTGGCGCTCTATCGAGCAATGAAATGGCGGCACAGCAACAAGAGGAAAGCCAGAAAAAGAAGGTGGCGGGGAATAAGACTTACCTCGGACATCTCGAATGGCAGCTTAGAAGGATTCGACCAAACCTAAAAACCGGGCTTGAGAAACAAGGCGCTGTGCTCTCAGGAACACCTGTCGACGTTGCGCTATTGAAACAGGCAGCAGCCGATCAACTCTCTCAAGCTCTCAACGTGCCTGAACACACTAGCTCCAGTGATGTCGAACAGGCGCGTCGCCACAGAGATCAAGCGAAAGATGAGACTGACGGGCTGCAACGCAAGGTCGAGCAACTCGGAGACGATATTCAGGCAAAGAAACACGAGCAGTCTTATATCCGAGGAGAATTGCCGGAGGCACATGCACAACTTGTCAACAGCAAGAATCCTGTATGCCCCATTTGCAAAATACCCATCGACCAGATTCTTGCGAAGGGATGTAATATCTCCACGGAAACGTGCGATCTGCACAGCTTGCAGATGGAGATTACTCGGAAAGAAGAGCGGATTCGCGTCTTGGATCAGGAGATATCATCTTTACGCACGAAAGAACCTATCTTGAAAGCCGAGGTCGCCAAAGCGCAGGAGTTATTTAACGAGCTAAATGACGCCCTGCACAAGATAGAGCAGTCGCTGGATGCCTCTTCCAAATCAGTTCGAGGTGCCCAGAAACTGGCCGAAGATGTGGAGGAATACGAAAAACTTCTTGCCGAACATGACCGCGCGCAGACTGATGATGGAAGGGCAGAGGATGAGTTAGGAAAAACTCGCGACAATATTACAAGATACCGCGAATCGAGTTCTGCAATCATTGCGCGCCTGTCGGATTGGTTCGACACCGTTCTGCGTGAGTTAGTTCCCGGTGACATTCGAGGGAGTGCAAAGCTCGATGGAAATGGTCTGAAATTGAGCGTGGAACTGGGCGGCCTTCGCTCAACGGTTGCGATTGATTCGCTCAAGGTAGTGACCTTTGATCTTGCCGTCTTGGCAATGTCACTGGAACGGTCGCTTTTCTTTCCTGGGATGCTGATTCACGACAGTCCGCGCGAAGCAGACCTGAGTGAGGCGATTTATAAGCGACTCTTTGTGTTTGTCGATAAGCTGGAACGATATGGGCCTGCGCCGTTGTTCCAATATATTCTCACAACAACAACCGCTCCTCCAGAGCATTATCAAACCTCCCCTTGGCTGTGTCTCGAAGTGAAAGGCGCTCCGGCAGAAGAGCGGCTGCTAAAGGTGGATTTGTAAAGTGATCGAGATTCAAAATCCGCCCAGTTTTCTGGTTCGCGAAGAGGCCCATAAAGCCGCCTACGAGCATGGCTTTCGCATCGAGGTAGAACCGGACACGATCTTTGCGCTTGCCTATCCCGGCTGGCTCGGCTATGCCTCCACTACTGTTCGCGGGCAGTTATGGTTTGCCCGCGAAACCACGCCACACGGGCTTGGTGGTCGCTGGTTGCTGGCCCTGACCCATGCCGGTGTTGCGGAGGAGTTATGGAGCGAATTGGATAAGTACGCCGCTTACGAGCAGGTGGAAGTACTGACCGCACCTGAGATGAGTTGGCACGGCAGCATAATCAACACTCCCGGGGTTATGGCCCTGGCCCTCCCGTCTCTGTCCACGCTCTATCAGATCCTCACCCGCGTCTACAAGCTCTCCATCAGCCTGCCCGAAGCTCCGCTTGACCAGTTCCGCAAGCGCACGGCAACCCTGCCCCGCACCACCGAAGTCGAACGGCTGATAGTTCAGCGTGTGGGGCAGGATGTTTTCCGCGCAGCACTGATGGAATACTGGAACGGCCGCTGCCCACTGACTGGCATCACCGACCCGGCCCTGCTGCGTGCTTCACACATCGTCCGCTGGGCCGACTGCGAATCTGACGCCCAGCGCCTCGACGTTCACAACGGTCTGCTGCTGAGTGCCCTATGGGATGCCGCCTTTGATGCCGGTTTAATTAGCTTTAACGATGAAGGATACCCGCTTCGTTCATCTTCTCTAACTCAAGAAGCTGAAACAGCATTAACTCTCGATACAATCAAGCCAATTATTCTGACCAATCTTCACCGTCAAAATCTGGCCAAACACCGAGTTCGTTACGGCTATTAAACGCACAATCGATATGACAATGAGTAGCCTGGATATTCAGCGGCTTAATAGCTCTGAATAATTATTCTTCAGCCATACCAGAACTTCTTGCTGCAATGCCTCCGCAACACTGATCGCCTGTTCAAGTTCCTGTTCAGAGATATTTCCAGCCGCGTCATAGCTTGTTGCATTTCGTTTTTTCGAGAAAACCTTCAGCTTCTGAATCAGTTTCGGATCGCTCTTGAGGGTAAGTTCCAGTGACTCGACGATTTTCTGATGATGCCCTGTCTGCACTCTGGTACGGTAGCCACTTGCCCGCAAAGCGATATTCGCGGACGTAAGCGCGGCACTGAATGCCGCCTGAAAGCGGAGATCGTCGGAGATTGCCTCTACCTTCGAGTCCTTGAGAGCTCGTGTGACAATCCCCAACAAGTCCCTGATCTCGTCAGGACTAGAGGGTTCGGCTTTGAGCCACCCGTATTCAGCCCATTTTTCTAAGCTCATCTTCCTCTCCGATCAAGAGCACTTTTTTGCCATGCAATACCGAGGTTAAGAAATGATTTCCGTCTTTAATCTTGGTTTTGAATTCTTTTAGAGAATAGACGGTTGGGTTGATGGGCCGTCCAATGGCGTTTTCTACTGAAGTCAATTGAGCCAGCACGTCATCCAGAGTCACATTCCCCACAATCATCAAATCGACATCGCTTCCCGCATCTTCGTCCCCTCGCGCAATCGACCCGTAGACCAAAGCAAAGATGATTTGTGAGGCGAGGGAGGCCAGAGCGGAACGAAGCTGATGAAAGATGCCTGAAGTCTTTGCGATCAACGAACGAACGTCTGCAAAAGCCGGGTGGTGACTATTTGCCTGATAAAAGACCTGTCGCCCTATCGTTGTCTGATTGAGCAATCCAACTTCCGATAGGGTTTCCAATTCTCGCTGGACGCTGCCGACGCTGGTTCCGATCTCCCTTGCTATCTGGCGAACAAAGAAAGTCTGGTCGGGCATACCATAGAGCAACGCAAGGACACGACCTCGGGTCTGCCCAAAAAGCAGGTCGCCCAGCGACTTTGAGTTCGTTCCCATAACGAGAACAATTGTACTCGATTTGAGAACACTCGGTTGTGTAGAGGGTCAATAATTCCAAGGACGGTACGCAATCCCACGCTATCAAGCTAGACGGAAATGAACATAGCGCTATCCTGCTGTAGATTAGCGGCTTGAGGGCAGCGGAAGCACCCCTATGGTTTAGCGCCCCAAAGATTCTGGGCCTAATCTGACCCGTGAAAACCGGCCCCACTTTGTCCTCACATCAAGACCTACCGTTCACTCTAAGTTGCTCTTTTTGAACGCCAGCCGCTCTGAGCAATGTCTTTTAGTATCAATCAGTTGACGCCTCATAACCCAAAGGTCGTAGGTTCAAATCCTACCCCCGCAACCACTTAGGAAAATTGAGGGCGCAATAAGGGCGCATCTACTGCCAGCGCCCCAGCCGCTAATAGCTCCTCGACCAGTTTGGCATTCGCCGGGCGGGTCGAGTTGAGCATGTGGTTCTGCCCATACTTCATCGTCATGTCAATCGAGCTGTGCCGCATGAGCTTCTGCTGCACCTCTGGGGCTGCCCCAGAGTCGCCCAGCCGCGCCCGGTAGGTGTGCCGGAAGTTATGCCACCCCAGGTTCGGGATGTCCGCCTTCTTTCCTGCCGGAATCAGATGGCCCTTCTGGAGCGAAACCCTGTGATACGGTCGGCCCGTGTCGATATTCCCGAACAGCCAGCCGTTCACGTTCCGTTCACGCGCCTGCCATGCCCGAAGCTCCTGAATCAGCAACTCATGCAGCGGCAGGACGGAGGCCGAGGCCAGAGTCTTGGTCTCGTCTTCGTACTTGCCCACAACCGAGCGTTCGATCATGAGCGTCGCCTGCTCGAAGTTCACATCCCGCCACCGCAATCCCAAAATCTCGCTGATACGCATCCCCGTATTCATGGCAAGAACCGCCATGAGCCGGACATGCGGGGCCAGGTGAGAGAGGATCACGTAATACTGCTGGGGCGTCAACAGGTAGATGACACGAATCCGCCTGCTCGTCCCTTTCAGTTCGATCAGGCTCATCGGGTTACGCTGGCAGTCCAGATAGCGCCAGCGCATCGCGTACTCAAAGAGCCGGTGCATCACCGCGCGGGTGTGCAACTTGCTCTTGGGAGCCAGGTCGCGGGGCTTCTCGCCCTTCTTCCTGGGGGTGGTCTGCAATCCCTTGATCCACTGCTCCACCGCCATCGGGTCCTTTGCCATATCGACCACGCGCACGTCCTCCCATTCGGGCAGAATGCGCGCCTTCAACATGGAACGAAGGGGGCTGGCTGTGGACTGACGTTCTGGAATTGCTTCTTGCAAGTAGCGCCTCACCAGTTGACCGAAGGTTGCGACTTCGATGGAATTGTTGATCTCCGCAGTGAACTTGGAAGCTGCCCGCTGCGCCTCTGCCCTGGTAGGAAGTTGCTGCGTTGTTCCCAGGGTCCTTGACTTGTCTGCATCTCCTTCCCGCCAGCGAAGCACCCATACGTCAGGCCCTTTGCTGCGGGCTTTACGAACGATCCAGCCATACTGGAACGTCTGCCGCTCTTTGCTTATCATTTGCCGCTTCCTCCTCGTTTGAGCGGCGCGGATGATGCTGTCAAGGATACCTCTGTCCGCATCCTGTCCGCCAGTTCCGAAATAAGAAATCTCCAGCGTTTACGCACCCCATTTGTAATCGAGTGGGCCGGGATTTTCCCCTCGCGGGCCAGGCGTTTCACCGTGACCGGCGAGTAATGGAGAAAGGTCGCCGCTTCCTCTGGAGTCACGAAAGCTTCGGTTTCGGATTGAGTCATCATCTGCACCTCGACGATTCGCCGCGAGACAAACGCGCTGGTGTTCCGCAGCGATCCATAGGCCCACGTTAGGCCCGGAACGGTCGCCGGGGCAGTGCAGAATCGGAGGGGGGTCTCCGGGATCTGCATTTCTCTCCGTGAGCCGTGAATCCCCGTCCGACAGGCGCGTTGGGAGTCATCCGTGTCCAGCGCACTCCAGGGTCGTGGTCTTCTCTGAGTCAGGCACGCGCTCGGGGTTTTACCGGCGTCCTGCGGCACTGCGGGCCTCTGCTTCGCTATGCGCCCTGCGGGTTTCGGCTTTCAAAAAATCTTTTGCAAAGAGCGCAAAACATTTTCCAAACCTTCCGAAAAAGCGTCCCTTGACCTTGGAAGCCTGACCCACTCGCGTCGCTTCGCGCAGTGTGCCCCGACTCATCGGGAGACCACACAAAACGGAGTGACATCATGAACACGAACACCATCCAACAGCAGCTTCCAGTCAACACGATCCTTCACGGCGACTGCATCGAGAAGATGCGCGAGATGCCTGCCAACAGCGTCGATTTCATCCTCACCGACCCACCGTACCTGGTGAACTACCGCGACCGCGACGGACGCACGATCCAGAACGATGCGAAGGCCGACTGGTTGAAGCCTGCGATGCGCGAAGCATACCGCGTGTTGAAACAGAACCGCGTCGCCATCATGTTCTACAGTTGGACGAAGGTCGATATGTTCTTCGACGCTTGGAAAGACGCGGGTTTTCAGCCGGTCGGACACATCGTGTTTCGCAAGACGTATAGCTCGAAGGCGAGGTTCCTCAGCTATCGGCACGAGCAGGCATACCTGCTGGCGAAGGGCAGGCCACCGCTGCCGAAGCAACCAGTAGCAGACGTAATCGACATGCCGTACAGCGGCAACAAGCTGCACCCCACGCAGAAGCCGGTGGAGACGCTGGCTCCATTGGTTCGCAGCTTCACGTTGCCCGGTGAGCTGTTACTCGATGCCTTCGCAGGCAGCGGCAGCTCGTGCGCAGCGGCGTTGCTGACGGGTCGCAAGTACCTCGGCATAGAACTCGACGACGCATACTACGAGCAGGCCGCGAGCCGGATGCGTCGGGTCAACGAGAGGATCTCCGCAAGGAGGTCCTCTTCTACATTCCCACGTTCGATCCATGATGCGTGCGTGCCGGCCCTCCTCAAGGCGAACCATTGCTCTGAGTCGTGATCGTTGCGGCCTTGACCAGCTCCGTCCCGCACGCTCTTTGCTGGTCATTATGGGAATGAATATGTCTGTGCATCCTGCACCCCATCCTCCGTCTCTTTTCCCTTGCCTCGTCTCCTTCCCAGGCGCTGAAGAACACGCATAGCCGCGCATTCATTGGGTGTTTCTCTCATTCGCAGCAAAATGCAGAATCCGGTGATCCCCCTCCAATTCTGCATTAGGCAGGCCCACGTTTCCGCCTTACTGTCGCTCCAGACATTGCAACGGGGAGTGCCACTCACCGACACGCAAATGAAAGGAGCACATGCAATCACTCATTCAAACGAAACGTCCGCGCCTCCGGGCGCTGCGCGCGCACTGGCGGAGGTGCCTCATACCTTCGCTGCTCTTTCTTACGGCACTGCCCGTGTACGCCCAGACTGGCAGCGACCCGTGGGACAACGCAGTCAACGTCCTCAAAACCGCCTTTACCGGCACGATTGCGACCGGGCTGTCGCTGGTCGCCATCGTCGTCGGAGGGCTGATGTTTGCCTACGGCGAAGGCCAGTCCAAGAAGACCATCGCTGGCATTGTTTTTGGGGTGGGAATGGCTATAGGGGCGGTCAAAATTCTTTCGCTCTGAGGTCAAGACTTCGATCATCCAGGGTATCGTCGTATTCCTCTCCCTGTTCGAGACAGACCCGCAGGTCCGCCGTGTCTTCTGCCCGCCGAAGGAACTGTACGAAGGCAAGCCATGCGCTACGGACCCCAACGGTCGTGTACTGCCTCCGTTCGACGAGCTGATCGAATCCGGCGCGGTCGTCGGCCTGAACTTTCCCGTTGCCCTGAACCCTGCGCTGGCAAAGACTATCGGCACCATGATGAAGGTGGACTACCAGCGTGCCGTGCTGTTGCGCATCCCAAGGATGGATGCAGAACCCGATAGGCACTACCGCCCTACCGTCTTCATCTGCGACGAGTATCAGAATTTCGCCACAGTCGGCGGTGATAATCCGACAGGTGACGAACGCTTTTTAAGTCTCTCGCGGCAGCCGAAGTGCATCCCGATCGTCGCCACACAAAGTGTGTCGAGCCTCAAGGAAGCTCTGCCCAACGAAGGCGTGAAGACGCTGCTACAAGCGTTTCGCTCGAAAGTCTTCCTTACGACCTCAGACCCGGAGACGGCGCGGTACGCATCCGAGCTGTGCGGGAAAGAGGATCGCACCCACATCAGCTACATCGTCTCCGAGTCCTCCACCAACGCCAACGTCGGCCTGCTCTCTGGCCGAACATCGTCGAACAAAGGCTCCATCTCCGCCTCCAAGCAGTACCAGAAGCATAAGGAGCCGCTCTTCGAGGAGAAGGTCTTCTTCGACCTCCAGAACGCACAATCCATCGTCGTCGCCTTCGATGGTGTCAGTCCATTGCCACCGACCTACTGCTATCTGAAACCGGACTTTCTGCCTGTCCAGATGAACTGGTTTGAGCAGGAGCAGATCGGCTTCGAGCCAAGCGCAATACAGAAGGAGATACGACAGTGAGCTTTGAGATCATCATTCCGTTCCTGAAACCCATCGAACATCTGCTCGCCAGTTCGACCGTCTCGGAGATTATGGTCAACCCCGACGGATCTGTCTGGATGGAAGAGAATGGACAGATTCAACATCTCACCGGCCTTCAGTTTGAGGATGGGGCGTTGCAAACCGGCCTCGAAGTCATCGCCAACCGCTTTGGCAAAAAGCTGGACGCGGACTCGCCCATCCTGAACCTGCGCCTGCCAGACGGCAGCCGCATGGCCGCCATGATTCCACCCGTGGTCAATCCCCGGCCTTTGGTAACGATTCGGCGGTTCACCTCGCGGGGCCTCACCTTGGCCGACCTGATACGGGTCGAGATGCTGACCGAAGACCAGGCAGTGACGTTGACCGATGCGGTGCGGGAGGGACAGAACATCCTTATTGCTGGCGGGACCGGGAGTGGGAAATCGACGCTGCTTGGGGTACTGGCCGATGCCATTCCCGAACATGAGCGCATCCTGCTCATCGAGGACACTGCCGAGCTGCACATCCGCAAGCCGCATATCGTCTCGACGGAATCGCAGACCGATACTCACCGCAGCCAGATCACCTTCGATGACCTGCTCAAAGCTGTCCTCCGCCATCGTCCCGACCGCATCATCGTGGGAGAGGTGCGCGGCCCGGAGGCCCGCACATTGCTCGACGCCATGAACACTGGCCATCGCGGGACGCTGGCCACCATCCATGCAAGAAGCGCCGAGGAATCGGTCCGCCGCCTGGCCAGTCTTGCTATCCGCAGCAGCGCCAACCTGCAACTGAGCGTAGCCGAAGACGATGTGATGCGATCCATCGATCTGGTCGCATATATCAGCAGGCATCATGGAAAGCGGTACGTAGAGAACGTGATTCGATTGCAGAAACCGACGCAAATAGTGTCTTAGACGAAGCCATCCCAAAATCTCCCCTGCAGAGGCAGGAGCATGGGTTTTGCTGCTGGCTTTCCAAAGAGGTATCCCTGCATCAGCCGGACGCCCATCTGCATGAGGATCAGCGCGTCCTGCTCCTGTTCCACGCCTTCAGCTACGAGCGCCGCGCTAACGTCGGAGGCCAGATTGACGAAGTTCTGGACCGCGCTTCGCTTCACCATACTCTCCGCAATTCCCCGGATGAAGTAGCGGTCCACTTTGATGTAGTGAGGTTGCAGCTCGCAGATGGCGCGGATATTGGCGAAGCCCGCACCCACGTCGTCGAGGGAAAGCTTCATCCCCTCGTCGAACAGCGGATCGAGCGCACGGAGAAGCGAGGCCGCGTCTGGGATCGGTTCGTGTTCGGTTAGCTCCAACACGATCTGCGATGGGTGGAGACAGACATAGTCGATGGCCCGGCGAAGATTGGAGACGGCGCGCGGCGAAGCCTGAAGAGAGCTCGCCCTGAGATTGAGAAACAGCTTGCCCGGCCACCGGAGCTCCGCAAAGGCGTTCAACACAATCTTCGAGACAGCCTCATCAAAGGCGAGCGTTACGTCTGCGTTGTGAGCGGCCTCAAAGAGTCCATCAGGGGTTTCAAGGACGCTTCCCACAGGTCCGCGAACAAATCCCTCGACGGCAAACGGCATCTTCTCGCCGACCTCATAGATAGGCTGAAAGCTCGAAGTCAATCCGGCCTTGACGATCTTTCGCAGCCGAACGGTCGAGTCGAGCGAACGGGAATCACCCAGCGTTGCGTTCGGTCTCGTTCGATTGGCTTTCAACATAGTCAGCTCGTCTCATCAGATTGGGATCTACAGGTTGAAAAAATGGCGTCAAGGTTTTCCAGGTCTTAATGCCGTGGAGGAAGGCACAATGGGTAACGTCTAGCCGGCGTTGCAAGGATGATCGCGTGCGCTCTTTCTGGCAGTCGTTTGTTCCTGCCACCGGCGAATATCGATGGTCCCGTCCACCTCCTTCGGTGGACGGAAGAGAAGTATGATCTTCTCCACCATCAGCAATGCGGTTACGACTGCGAAGGCAAAGACAAGGCAGCCTGCTCCAAATCCCAGCGCGAATACGAATCCCTGGAGAAACACAAGCTGCCTCGGTTCTGGATGAATATGTCCACCCGTTGACGTTGGGTTACCCCTGAAAATCGGCGTCGCGCCGGGGTCGGTACGACGCCGCAGTGGAGGTTCTATGCGGAGACTTTTTCTACGGTCTCTCTACACTCCCTGTCGGGACTTGAAAGCGGAACCGGAAACTCGTGGAGCAAGAGCTCGGGAGGGGTAAAGATCACTCCATCACCCTCCAGATCATCGGATTCGGGAGCCTTGGCCCACAGAACGCCTTGCAGCCGGAACGGATTCGATTGCCGGGGCACTTTCAACCTGAAAGCGTGACGGCTGACCCATTCTCCAATCAACACCGGCAACAACACCGTCACGGCACAGGCAGCAATGCCGATCCAGAGCAAGCTCAACATCCCCGTCGAGACGATACGAGAGACGACGATCGCCAACCCGAAGTGAATCCCGAATTTGATTCCTGCAATGAACATGGCTGCCTCTGCGGTAAACTCGCCGCCGGTGCTCGTCTTTTCCCAGCTCCGGACAGCATCAACAAAACCTTCCTTCTCGAAGCCCTGAACCGGCGTTCTGGTTCGCATTGCCAATAGGCATGGGGCCTAGCTTCGCGCCCACCGCCCCACTCGCCACTTCTCACTCACCACTGCTTCTCTTACGACAACATGCCCTGAAAGAGCGGCGATTGCAACAGGCTGAGAAACGCCTCGTCTGTTGCCGCAAACGCTATCGTCAGATTCCCGGTATCAGCGTGAACGGACGTGGCCGCCAGAGCTTGCTTCTCGGCATCCGATCCTGTGGCCTTGCGAAGTGCGACGGCGGTGCTCAGGAGCGAGGCGAGCGTTGCCGCGGCAAAGTTGTCGCCCGTATCGATGGTCAGGTCGAACTTGACCCCGTGCTGGAACTCCATCGCATACCACGAGGCGCCCAGGCGTTTACGCACCGTCTCGGAGTCGGTAACGGATGCGGCCCCGCCAAGCATCTGCCGCATCATTGTTTGGGTGCCCTTCGGATCAAGGACGCTCCAGAGCGGTTTGCTGTCTACCGATTGCATAGCACTTAGGATGGGTGCATTGGCAAGCAGGCTGGACGTAATGCCATCGCGTGCATCGAGGGCCTGCTGCACCGCATCGGCATCGCCGAAGATCATGGTGGAGGGATCGGCAAAGCACACCACCATGCCGGTCTTCGCCAAGGGATAGACGCGGTTGGTTCGGATAGAGGTGGACTTCAGCTTCTGCTTGCGGAAATCCGCGAGGATCTCCTGAACTGCGAACTGGCCCTCCGCGATCCCTACGCTCTCCAGGCAGTCCTCGGAATCCTTTGGTCGGAAGAGCACGAAAGCCAACTGGTCAACGTCATGGTTGTCATTCAGGCCCGACTTGCGCAGAGCCTCATCGAACGTCTTGAGCTCGGGAGGCATCACACGCTCCCGCAGGTTCGTGGCGACGGTTGAATTCTGGATGGCCCTGTAATCCATTACGAGCAACTGTTGGACATTATGCGGAATCGCTGTCCGGGTATTGGTGGACAACTGAGCCGCGCGGAGCGAAGTCGCCCCCGCCATCAATACTGCTACGACCGGGATGCCAAGAACAGCTTTAAGCTTCATCATCTCTATCTCTCCTTACCCTCTGCTACATATCCAATCGTTATCGAATTGCCGGCGGAGCACTTTCCATTCCTGTTGCTACACAAATGAGGTAAGAAGGCAAAGGTGGCTTTCCTTTGGGAGGAAAACCACCTTGCCTGGTCCAGCGTCGTTTGAATGGAACCCGTGGACATAGAGTTACTGTTTGCGGGCTAAGGTTTGGCCGCCGGAGTGTTGCCGTTGATGAGACCGGAAACCAGCGGCGTAGGCGCGGGCACGCCGATGCCGACAAACTCCGTCAACTCGTCTCCCTGATTATTACTGCCGGGATACGACACTGCTTGACCCACAACCCAGACATTGCCGGAACTATCTACCGCTGCACCGCCACCTGGGTCAAGATTGATTTCGATTGGAGCGAGACCGCTCCCGTCGAAGCCAAGATAGCCGCCGGCAGGAGACAGAAGACCGTTGTCGCTGCTGTTGACTGTGAACAATGCACCGTAAGCCCCCGTACTAAGGTTGAGATTGCCCACAGCCCACACCTGGCCAGCACCATCGACTGCGACCAAACGTCCATTAAAACCACCGACAGAAGAAGAAAGACTATAGACCGTCGGATCGGACCCTACCGAAGCCGAACCATTACCAACAGTTCCCGCGAAATTCCGCATTTTCGACATTACAGAAGGACCTGTGAACTGCTCATGAGACCAGGCGTTTCCTGCACTATCGAACGCCATAGGGCCGACGAATGGGGTCATGTTGAAGTAGGGGCCGCCTTGCAAACTTCCATCGCTGGTACTGAAAAGTGCCAGACTGGTGCCAGTTATTGAATCGTTCTGGTTGTAGTTTCCGTTGTCGTAGGTCCACATGTTGCCATTTTGGTCGATGTTCAGAAAAGTCGGGCAACTGCTATTGTCCGAGAAGTAATCCGCGACAATGCCGTTACTGCTTACGACGTTGCCGGAGCCTTTAAGCCCCAGGATGCTGCCTCCCCATGGGCCGCTTCCGGTCTGGCCGCCGCAAACGCCATTGGGGCCTGCACCACTATTCGAGGAGACCCACACATTGTTACTGGCATCCACGGCGATGCCATACGTATTCGGGATCGTCATCAACGGGGGCGTATAGGGGGTGCTGGTGCCGTACTGCGGTGTGCCGGTCTTATCGAGCACGGTAATGTTGCCTGCCGTGCTGCCTTGTGATGCATAGTTGCCGATCCAGGCAAACCCATTCTGGTCGATGGCGATGGCTTGCGGATTGGTGATGTTGCCGGACGTATATCCGCCAGTGCCGCTCACCGAGGTGGCCGAAGGCGAGAGCGGCGCGCCCTGGTTGCTGAATACCGCCACCAGTCCGCCGGTTTCTGTTCCTGTTCCGCTCGGAAGCGTGGAAGGGTTTTGGGTGGTTATCCAGATATTTCCCGCACCATCGATCGCCATGCCGGTCGGCTGCGTCGCGGTATTGCCTATCCCCGCCCCCTGATAGATGATGGGCAGCGCCCAGTCCGTGAGGGCCGAAAGCTGGGTAGATGTCAGGGCTGACGGGAAAGACGTATTTGCCGCAGCCAGGCCAGCAATCTGCGAGGCACTGTTGCCCGGATGCTGCGCGACGTTCAGCGCCGCCTGAAGCGTATCTGCGGGTACGCTTGTGCCCACTGTGGCGTCACCGAAGAGGCTGCCGCAGTTGGCGCTGCTGCCGGTGGTTGGGTTCGCGCAGGACGCCAGAGCGTTGGCCAGCGCATAGATGCGCGCCTGCGGCACGATGCTGGTATTGAAGCCTGCTACGCTGTTCGACTTATATGCCGGCGTGACGTTGAGGGCCGTGCCGCTCGGCAGATCGACCAGGTTGCTGACCGTCGCAAAGGCATTGCTGAGGCCGATGTAGTTACAGGTGGCAGGACCGCTGCTCTTCCATCCGGCAGCGGCATTGCAGGACGTGCCGGTTGCGGGTGCGCCGATGGTGATGCCACCGCCCGAACTGCTGAACGTGGCAAAACCTGAGAGCGCGTAGGCCGAGGCGATGGTGGTCGCTTCGTTGATGGTGACCGTGCTGATGGAGGTACTGACCGCGCTGCACGAGCCGAGCGCGGCCATGAGGACAACTCCGGTGTTGCCGGTTGCTGTCAGGTAGAGCTGGTCGCCCGGCGCGGTGAGAGTCGAGCAATCATAGGTGATGCCGGAAAACGCACCCGTAGTGTGATCGGACGACACTGAACTGCCGATCGGCGTTCCGGCCGAGCCGTAGCCAGATGTCCCCGCAGCATAGAGCTGCACCATTGCATCGGTGATCGGTGTGCCGCCGCTTGGCCCGCTGACCACGGTTCCGCTGATCGTCAACGCGAAGGTGTATTGGTCCGCCGTGACGGTTGCACTGGTGCCAGCCGGCGTGACAACGGCTATGTCCACGGTACCCGTACCCGCTGGGGATACCGCGGTGATGCTGGTATCCGAGTTCACGATGAAGCTCGCAGCAGCGGTCGAGCCGAAGTTGACGGCGTTCGCGCCGGTAAAGCTGGTTCCGGTGATGGTCACCGAGGTTCCGCCGGCTGGCGTTCCGATCGCGGGGCTGAGAGCGGTGATGGCCGGCGCAGGCACATTGACCGTAAATGCCGTTCCCACCGATGTGCCGGTGCTATTGGTAACGGTGATGGTCTCCGTGCCCGCAGTGGCAATCAGGGAAGCCGATACCGCCGCCTGAAGCTCGGTCGGACTTTCCACCGTTGTCGATAACGCCGTACTGTTCCACTTCACGGTGGTGCCGGTGACGAAGTTCGTTCCGGTAACAATCAGCGTAAAATCTCCACCGCCCGCCGTTGCCGAGGTCTGGGAAAGGCCGCTGATGGTTGGAGTCCCGGGAGGACTGACCGTAAATGCCGTTCCAGCCGACGTACCGCCGCTATCGGTGACGGTGATAGTCTCCGTGCCCGCAGTGGCAATTAGACTGGCCGGAACCGTCGCAATAAGTTGTGTCGAGCTTACGAGCGCCGTCGATAGCGCCGCCGTTCCGTTCCACTTCACGGCTGCGCCCGAGACGAAGTTCGTTCCATTGACGGTCAGCGGAAAATCTCCACCGCCCGCCGTTGCCGATGTCGGGGAAAAGCTGGTGATGGTTGGAACGCCGGGATTGATGGTGAAGGGCGCTCCGCTCGACGCGCCGCCGCTGTCGGTAACGGTGATGGTCGCCGTGCCCGCAGTGGTTATCTGAGAGGCTGGTACTGCCGCAGTAAGCTGTGTCGCATTCAAAAACGTTGTCGTTAGTGCCTGGCCGTTCCAGTTCACGGCTGCGCCGGAGACAAAGTTCGTTCCGGTTACGGTAAGTCCAAAGGCTGCACCGCCCGCCGTTGCCGAGGTCGGGGAAAGGCTGGTGATGGTTGGGACGCCGGGATTGATGGTGAAGGGCACGCCACTCGACGTGCCGCCACTGTCATTAACGGTGATGCTGGCCGTCCCCCCGGTCGCAATCAGACTGGCCGGAATTGCAGCCTGAAGCTGTGTCGAATTCACAAACGTCGTCGTCAGCGCAGCTCCGCTCCAAATCGCGGTTGCGCCGGATACGAAGTTTGTTCCATTGATGGTCAGCGTAAAGCCCGCACCGCCCGCCGTTGCTGAGGTCTGGGAAAGGCTGGTGATGGTTGGGGCAGAGCTCACGACCGTGAAGGGCAGTCCCGCGCTTGGGACGCCTCCGACGGTGACGACTACGTTGCCAGTGGAGGCTCCGACGGGAACGTTGACCACGATGTAGGTCGGGGTCCACTGCGAAGCGGCGCCGGCAGATACGTTGTTGAACGTCACGGTGCTGGTGCCCTGCGAGGTGCCGAAGTTGGTGCCGAGGATGGCGACTTGGGAGCCGGGCATACCCGAGTTCGGAGTAATGCTGGTGATGGAAGGCGTCGGGGGAACAGTGTAGGTGAACAGATCGGCATTGTTGGTAGCGCTGGTGCCGGCTGACGTGACGACCGTAACGTTGACCGCTCCAACGGCCCCCGCCGGAGCAGTAGCAGTAATAGTACCGGCCGAGTTGAGGACGAAGCTGGTGGCTGCAACGGCGCCGAAATTGACCGAGGTCACGCCGGTAAAGTTGGTGCCAATGATCGTCACTGAAGTGCCGCCCGTTGTCGGTCCGGTCGCCGGTCCGATTCCGGTCACCGTAGGTGTCGCCGGAGTGGACCCGATGGTGTACTGTACAGTCGCCACGGCGCTGGGGTTCATGCCAGGCGCAATCGCAATGGCATTCAGCGTCTGACTTTGTGAAACCTTGATTGGGTTGGCGCACTGCTGAGAGGAAGCGGTAGGCACGCTGCCATCATTGGTGCAATAGAGCACCGCGCCCTGAGCGCTGTCGGAAACAGTGACATTCTGTGCCGAAGAATAAGAACCGGCTGCTGGAGTGAACGTGGGCGTGGGCGTCGGGCTCTTTGAACTGCCACCGCAACCAGCCATGAAGAGAAGAGTTACGCAGAGCGCGGCAACCACACCAGAGCGGTATCCCCGCGCCTTTGACAGGCCCTGAGTAACAAGACCTCCAATTCTTACTAAGACAGATAAGTTCACGGTTCCGCATCCTTTCATTGTGTTGTTGCAGTTGGTCTGATCTTCGAGCGAGCACTCCGGGAGGCAAGTGTCACCATTTCGATTTCTTTGGTGGGCATTCATTCAGGCGCACCGTACCTTTCAGTTCGACTGGAGGAGATAAATCCCCCAGGCTTGGTTTGGTGAGCCAACTAAATCCGCACCGATGAGGAAGATGGCGTATTTGCCATTCAATTGCCCGGCGATGGCGACTGCCGGAAAGCTATAAGTTTTGCCCGTGGTATTCGTACCGAATCCGGAACCGACATACACAGTTGCAGACGGATAGAGGCCGTTGTTCTTCGTATCCTGGACGCCGAGATCGATGGCAAAATCGCAGTTGCCGTAGCCTGTCGTTGAGGTTGTTGGATCGTTGTTCGTGAAGTCCCCGCCGTAGACCATCGTGCTAGTCTGCGGAACTATCGAAGCACAACTCACGGGCTGGCTGGAGAACCCGAACGACGCCAGCGAAGTGGACCAGTCCGGGCTGGTGACTGAACCGGTGCCTGTGCCGTAGAAGAAACCGAGATATTGCGCACCGACAAGAGAGCCTGTGTCCACTGCGGCGGACGGCTTCGGCAGTCCAATGGCTCCTGTGCCCGCCCCGAGCGCATTCTCGTAGAGCGGAGTAGCGGACACATTCATGCCATTGTCTTCGACCAGTAGCCCCGACGGCCCAATGCCTAGAAGCGCCTGCGGCGTGACCATCTGGCCGTTTCCGGGATTCGTAATTGTCACTTCCCCGGGAATGCTGACGGTGTTGCCGTAGGGTGTGGGCGAGCAGCTTCCGGTGACGCTCGTTGGGGATGGGTTCGCGGGAGCTCCGGTTCCCCCGCTCAAAGGCAGGGTGTGCTGGCTGATGTTGTTCAAAGTGACAGTTGAGCCGTTGGCGCCGATGTCGACGCTTCCATAGGCGGTTTCGGTTTGCGGATTCCACTCCAGGGTGGTGGTCAACGGAGCGGGCAACGTCACAAACAGAAACGTCTCAGCCTTCGTCATCGCGGGACATGACACGGCGGGAACCATCGGGGCAAACGGCTGGTTTTGCAATGCGACCATCCCCCCGGCCTGACCAGCCAGCTCGAACGCCCAGCCGTTGGTCACCCGGGTCGTAAGGTTGTCGCTTTTGGTGACGGCAAGACTCAGGAGGCCGCGCTGAAACGGTGCAATGCTCCCGGAATAATGCACTTGTTTCCCGCTCGCAGAATAAGTTGCCTGCGCGAAGGTCTTCTGGCCATCGTCGATGGAATAGGTTGCCAGGAGGGCGGTAGCGCGAGTCGCGTCGCCGCCCGCGACCACCGGCGTCATGTATAGTTGCGGTCCGCTCGCGGTAGCCGCCGGAATATGAGCCGAACCTCCGCAGGCACTCAGCACCAGGATCAGCGCCCCGGTAAATGACGTCGTCATAAATCGTATCGGGGAGACTCGTCTTTTCAGTATCACTGTTTGTCGCTTCAAAAATCTCATCCTTCTCTCCCTAAAAGCTCATCTTCAGAGCAAACTGCATAATGCGCGGATCATGCGCATCTACCGGATGCAGAAAGGAATTGCCGACGAGACAACTCGATGCGCCAGCCGAATATTGGGTCGTGACGTCTCCGTAGCAATTGATCAAGTTGTTACCGGTATTGCCGGGATGACTGGGATCGTAGATACGGAACTGGGTGTGGTTGAACACGTTGAATGCCTCCGCGCGGAACTCGACGTCACTCCTGTCATGAAAGGCCTTGAAATGCTTCAGGAGGGACATGTTGAAGTTGATCCTCGACGGGTTACGCATGAAGTTGCGGCCGGCATTCCCGAAGGTGAGACCTTGCGGCGCAACGAAGGCTCCAGGATTGCCGAGAAGAGGCCCAATAGTCGATCCATTAGAAGCACTGGAAACATAGGGCTTGACTCCATGTGGGCTCGCGATCACGTCCGGATAAGATCCCACTCCCAACCCGTTTCCGACACCCGCGTTGTCCGAAGAGCCAGTACCATCTCCGGAACCACCGTTGATGATGCTGAAGGGAGTACCGGTCTGGTAAGTGGTAATGCCGGCGAGCTGCCAGTTATCGAAGAGGGCGTTGCGAAGCCGACGCCCAGAGTTGGAACGCAGAGTTGTTGGCGAATCGCTCTCGGAGTCGTCGGAGCCCAGGAGGTCCGAGAAACCATCGATCCAGCGGATCAACGGAAGACTATACACATAGTTGACGTTGAGCATGTGGCGCTGATCGAAATCCGAGCTTCCGCGGTTCGTGCGGATATCAAGAGAGTTAGTGAAATTAGCGCTTGAACGGTCGGACGAATCATCGATGGAGTGACTGTAGGTATAAGCCAGTCCAATCGTCAGAGGGCCTGTCACCTCTCGCAGCGTTCCCTGAAGAGCGTGGTAAGAAGAATTGGCGATATTCTCGACCGAGATGATGTTGCTGAATCCGGGGTACGGGCGCACAGCATCGGCGCTCGTTCCGAGCAAAGTACCGTTTCCATCGTTGAAGCCGGGATTTCCGGTGCAGGCCACGATCATGTTGATCCAGCCCGGTGAGCTCGGTCCGATCCCAGCCGTATTCCCGGTTCCCCTCGATTGGCCTGGGTTCGCCCCTGCGGTTGGGAAATAGCCGTTCAGCGCACCGCCATTGCATACCGAGGATGTAATCGGCTGTCCGGGTCCGAATGGATTCAGGGAAGCGGGTGGTAACTGATTGAGGTCGCGTACTGCCGTCAGGTGGGTACCTTTTGTCCCCACATAGGCGAGCTGCGCGATCAGGTTCTTCTGGATCTCGCGTTGTACGCTGACGCTCCATTGCTGCGTATAAGGATAAGTAGCTTTCGTGGGAATTGAGGTGACATTCAATGGAAAGGTCGCGCTGCCCACCGTGCTGGCGCTGCCACATTGAGTGGCCCCTTCCTGACAGGAATACCCGATGGTGTTGTAGCTGCCCAAGGCCGCTGCCGTGCCTCGCATGATGGGTCCGCCAGGATTGGACTGGGTCTCACTGAGGACCAGCGGCGCACTGCCGATCAGCGATCCGACATTAGCCTCGTAGCCCGTCCCATGCTCCCAGAAGAGGCCATAGCCGCCGCGAATCGCCGTCTTCCCGTTGCCAAAGGGGTCCCAGGAGAAGCCGAACCGCGGCCCCGGATGAAAGACACTGCTCGACATGCAGCTATCGGCCACGCCGTTCTTGCCGCATTGCACCAGGCCGTTGGTGATCGCTGGGTTGAGATTAGAAAGATTCAGAGGAACAGGCGCGCCGGTGTTCTGATTGACCAGGAATCCATTGTTGCCATCGACATAAATGGAACCGCCGATGGACTTGTCGTAAGCTTCAGGTCGCCAATTGTAGGCAGTGTCCTTTGGGTTGTACCAAGTTCCAAAGAGGCTGGCACGAAGTCCCAGATTCAGAGTCAGACGGCTGTTTACACGAAAGTCGTCCTGAAGATAGAGCTCGGCCAACTTGTAGCGGTTATAGTATTTTGCCTGCCCGCTATCCTGCGTATAGCTCTTGATCGCCGTGGTTGCGTAGGTGTTGGAACCTGAGTTGGTCTGAGCCTGGGATAGCAGCCCCGGCCCGGCAAGGAAGTCCGCGAAGGCGTTGCCGGAAGTGTACTTCGACTGCTGATTACTGTAGGTCAACAACCCTTGCAGGTCGCCGGAATTGGCGCCGCTCACCGCGCTCAACTCATTCTGCTGTGCGTAAGTCGCTTCGAAGCCTACCTGAATGGTGTGCCGTCCCCAGGTCTTGCTGAGATCATCTCGTATGGAGTACGTCGGATTCGCCTGGTTCCACGGCGCATAGCCGGTATCGGCAGCAAATCCGTGGCCACCGTAGGCGCTATTCGTGCCCTGGAAGACGAGGCCGGGCAACTTGTTTCCACCGTAGTCATTAGTTTGGGCGGGGGAGAAGATATATCCCATCGGGCATTCGGTGATTGTCTGAGGGGTTCCATTCTTCTGCGTAAGTCCGGTCGCAACCCCGCACGTCTGTGTGCCGGGCACAGGGTTGACGCCAAGAGCTGCCGCGGGATTGTCCAGAACCGTAGGCCGCGAGAGAGAAGTAAGACCGGGACCTGGCTGAGGAGACAGCGTAATGTGCTGAACGGCATAACTGACCGTGAATCGGTTCAACACACTGTGCGGCAGTACCGAAACAAGACTCGCCACCAGATTGAGTCCGGGGCCGAAGAGCCGGTTCTCGACGGTGGGAAACGAGTTCTGCACGACACCCCACTGTGGTGCGAGCGTCGTCGTGTCCCACGAGTCGTGAATATAGCGAAAGTCGAGCTGTTCATTGGGCGTCAGAACATGGTCGATACGGAAGAGTTCCTCGCGCCAATAAGTCGGCGGCGAAATCGCTGCGATATAGCAGCGCGGTTGGGTAGTCGGATTAGTGGTGTTGCAGCCGAAGGTTGAATTAGGCTCCGGGATAATACCGGTATTCAACATCGCTCCACTCGTATATCCGACGTTGACGCTTCGCCCTGGGAGATATCCGGAGCCGGCAGTTACATTAGGGACCGGAATACGCGGACAATCTGGATATTTTGTGATGTCGAGAGTATCGGTGCTGCTGCCTGGGATCAGAACCGGGCAAACATCGCTGAAATCGCCATTTCGCTCGGCCACGGTCGGCACTGCCTGGTTGTAGTCCACCGGCGTCTTTTCAAGGCGCAGCTCTTCCGAAAAGAAGAAGAAGGTCTTGTCTTTCTTCGTGTTGTATACGCCGGGGATGTAGAGTGGCCCGCCGATGGTTCCGCCATAATCCTGTCTCCGGTAGAGAGGAGTTCTTTTGTCAGGCTGCCCGTTCGCCTTCTGGAAAATCGGATCGAAGTAGTTGCGGGCGTTAAGCATCTCGTTTCGGATAAAGCCATAGAGATTGCCATGAAACTGAGGTCCGCCCGATTTCGTCGTGGTCAGCACACTGCCCGAAGCGCTCTTTCCATAGAGAGCGCTATAGTCCCCGGTCAGAACCTTCATCTCCTGGATCGCATCGATGCTCGGATAGACCATCAGCGGCTCACCCTGGCCTCGGCTGGCATTGATGCTGGTGTTCAGCACGTCGCTACCATCCACCTCGAAGGTGTTGTATTCGACGCGGCCCCCGTTGACACTGAATTTGGCGCTTCCGGCAACACCGACTTTGGCTTCGTCCTGGCCAGTCTGGTTGCTCACGCCCGGCGCCATCGTGATCAACTGAGAGAAGTTGCGACCATTCAGGCCGTAGGCGGCAACCTCCTGGTTCGACATGGTGGTGGAAAGAGAAGCTGTACCGAGTTCAATCTGATTGTTGGTCTCAGCCTGAACCGTCACCTCGCTTTGCGCCGATGCGATGGTCATCTGGATATCGAGAACGAGAGCCTGCCCGACTGTGAGTTCAACAACCCTGTTTCCGCTGCTGAAGCCTTCCTTCTGAACCCTTACCTCATACTTGCCCGCCGGCAGATAGGCCGCGGAATAGGCTCCGCCGCTGTCAGTCTTGGCATCGCGCTTGAGATTTCTGTCCTGGTTGACGATCTGCACCGCCGCATCCGGAATGGCCGCGCCCTGCGGGTCCGTAACATGTCCTGAGATCTGGCCGCTCTGTGCAAAGCCGACCGTGCCGCCAAGCGCGATCAATCCCAGCGCCGTGATGACCAGTCGAGCAAAAAGTCGAAGCATTCGTTTACTCCCCTATCTCTCTTCTGTAATGCCTATGCACTGCGTCTTATTGGGGCAGGTAGTAGCGGAACGAGGTAAAGAACATGTTGTCGATAGCTTTGGGTGAGCCACCGAGACCGGTCAGCGGATCGCCTATCCCCTGCCAGGTACGCCGTTCCGTGTAGGAGTACTGAAATCCCTGCTGGAAGGTCCCGCGAGGACCTTTGTAGAAGCGGAACCAGTAGCCAAGAGTCCCTTCCTGAATGTTCCGGTTGTCGGCATTGCAGTTCGACGCAGCGCCAGGAACGTAGCCGCCGCCGTTCGGTGAGGTAACAGGCGGAACTTCGGTGTAGCACCCGCTTACAACATTGTTTGGGGCGCCATAACCAACGAGGATCGGTTGCCCATAGGTCGGTCCAGGAGTTGTGACAAAGAGGCCATTGGGATAGAAAGCGCGCTTCACGTACTCGCCACCGTAGTAGGCATAGAGATCAAGGCGACGCGTCGTGTGCCATTCAAGGCTCCCCAGCGCCGAGCCTCCTGGGAGGAGCTCAAGCGAACCATCGGGGTGCGCCGTCGCGTCCGGCAGACCTGCCGAACTATAACGGCCAATGCCGTCGCCGACCAGAATGTGTGCGCCAAGATCCAGCCGCTTTGCGAAGAGAGGAATGCGCGCGTTCGCGCCTACACCACCGCCTGCGGCCTTCGACGTGAAAGCACCGAGAGCCGATGCACCGCTGGGCAGTTGCGCATTCGGGAATGCACGGGCACGAAAGAAGCGACCAACGCCGAAGAGCTCGAAGTGACCAAAGCCTGGCTCGTAAGCGATCTTGGCGATTACATCAGGCGCGTAATTAAAGCTGTAGTTTGCTGTTGGGTTGTAGAGACCGCCTCCATTGCCTGGCTGCTGGTAGACGACGGCCGGCAAGTTGTGCCCTCCGAGGTTGAGGGTCTGTGCCTCTTCGACAGAGCCGCCAACCCAGAATTTGGAACCGATGTGCTTGGTCACGCGGAAGCCATACTGCCGTTCCCAGGTGTAGCCCACGTTGTACTGCGCATCGATGGTCAGCGGAATGGCTTCGGCGAGGTTGTCGAGACCATGCCTGTACTCGGTGGCGAGCGACCACATCTGGCCTCCGGTGATGGTCCAGCCGCTGTTCAGCGCAGCCTGTGCCCATGCCTGCCGCAGGCGCAGTGGGTAGCTGTTCGACTGGTTGTCGTTGGAGGTTGTGCCGGCGGAAAGGAAATCGGCCTCATAGTAGCCGCGCACGGTGGCCTTGGATAGCTTACCTTCCGCGAGCAGAGAAATCCGCGACTGTCTGGCACTGGCATTGAACTCGGAGAGCACACCCGCGGTCTGGCCGGCAAACGGAATGCTGGAGAACGGAGTATTTACATCTGCACCAACCCCTCGTTGGCGGTCCACCGTCTCAGCCGCAAGAAAGCCACCCGGCGTCAACTCGATTCCTTTGAAGTGCAGCGAATTGGGATGCTTAAGCTCCTGCTGTTCTTTTTGCTGAGCCTGCACCGTCTCGGCAATCGAGGTTGACGTAGACTTCAGGTCCGACACAGCACTCTGCAGGGTCGCGACCTGCTGGTCATTGTGCCCTACGACCTGTTGCGCGCCCTCAAGTTCCTTCCGCGCCTGAGCAGCGTCGGCCCTGGCCGCTTCAGCAGTCTTGTTCGATTCCTGCAATTGCTGCTTCAGGTCCTGGACCTCGCGTTCGAGGCCATCCACCTTGTCGCTCACACGGTCAAGAGTCTGGAGCTTTTCGCTCAGTTGTTCGAGGAGTATCTGCTCTTCGGTTTTTGCATGGACCTTGCTCTGCTTCGCCTGAGGTTTAGTTGCAGGAGTCTGCGCGTGAGCACCCAGGAGGCTAAGAGCCATCAAAAGGCCGACAAATGTTTTTCTGCTCATGGTTATCTGATCTCTCCTTGGTTCTGTTGTCCGACCGAGTGATTCACATCCGTCATTCGGCCTTTTTCTGGCAGCGCTCATAGAAGTTCATTCGGCTGCCCTGCGTATCTCATTGCTTTCAGGTGCCTGCGCTAACTAATCGTGATGATGATGCTGTTCGATACCGTCGGGTCCGTGACAGAGGTTGCAGTAACCGTGACGGTGTTCCCCGTTGGCACAGTTGCCGGAGCTGTGAAAGTGATCGCTGTTCCGTTCGTGGTCTTTGTCGCGCCGAGAGAACCGCAATCGCTCGACTGACATGACAGAGACCAACTGATACTTCCTCCGCCAACGGTGTAGTCGTTGCTCAGCGTGCCGGTGAGCGACATCGTTCCGCTGACTGCGAGGGTGAAAGGTGGTGGTGTCGAAGCCACGATGCCAACTGAAATGGGCTGTCCGGCGATGACTAACGTGAGGGCCGAGAACCGCGAATGATCGGTCGACGAACTTGCGTATAACGTGACCGTTCCTGCTTTAGGCGGCGCGGCCGGAGCACTGTAATAGGTCACGTAGCCTGCAGCGCTGCTTGAATAACTTGGTATGCAACTTGGTGTACCGCTCGGTGTGCAGCTCATAGTGTGGTTAGGACTGAAGGAACCGCAGGAAGTATCGACGGTCTGTCCCGGAGGCAAGGGAGTCCCCGGGGGCAATGCGTTTCCACAACTTACTGTCCAGTCGGCGCCGAGCAAACTCTTGTCATTGGTGAGAGTGACATCGAGATACGTCCCGCCGCCAACCGTCAGTGACTTGATCGCGGGCTGTGGATTACCACCATTAACGTCTGTGACCGTGATCGGTCCAACGTCCGGTTTCACAGAGCTGCTGCCGCATCCGAAAAAGCCCAGACACGCTACAGCAGAAAGGCAAAAAAAGAATGTGCGGATGAACCCTTGCTTCGTTCCGGAAAGAAGCCGCGTAAAGGAGGCACTCACGGCTTCCAAGCCGAACACAATCCTATGCGACTCAAATGCTTCGAGTTCTTTTCTGATCCTCATAGCCTTCTCTAGTCCTGTCATTCGATCCTTCTTCGGTTGCCGCGATAGGGATTGCATTATGGCCTCGCTCCCAGCTTGTTGTTCTTCACAGCCGATGCAAGCGGCGTTATCGCTGGAGTCGCCACTCCCACAAACTCCGTCACTGTGTTGTTGTTGAGCAGGACCCAGAGATTGCCGGAACCATCGACAGCTAGAAACAGCGGGCTGTTCGACAAACTCGTGTGGACAAAGGCGTACCCATTTGCCGTATCGATCAGCGACACACTCGGCTGGGGCGTGCCAGTGCCACAGTTATAGGCTCCGGTATTAGTCACCCACACTCGGTCGGCCCCGTCGATCGCAACGGCGGTCGGACCCGAGAGAGTAGCAGCACCCGCGCTCGTGCTATTGAAAACTCCAGGCGTTGTACTGGCTGTCAGCACCCAGACACCGCAGGTGGTATTCGGCTCCCATACCCTGCCCGAAGCGTCCACTGCGATCTGCCGCACGTTGGGGCTTCCCGCAAAGCTGCCACTTCCCAAAGCAATGACCGAGCCGCTCGCGCTATTCAACTCCGTGAGACCGTCGGTTGCGGTCGCGGTTTGCTGGTTTGGGATCTCGTTCTGAATCCATACATTGTTCGAGCCATCGACAGCGATGGGCAGCGGATCTGCGATGCCAGCGGTGTATCCGCCTGCCGGAGAGAGCGCAATGCCGTAATTGCTGAACTTGGTTACACCTCCCGAAGACCCGCTGTTGGTCACCCAGATACTGTCACTCTGGTCGATGGCCATGCCGACGGGCGTTGCCAAACCTCCACCAAAGAATGGGCTCCCATTGGCCGGCGAAGCAGTGACACCATCGACTTCTGCCAGACTTCCATTCCCACTTGCGATCCAGACGAAGCCGTTGGCATCGATGGATAACGGTCCGGGAGCGTTGAGGCCCGCGGGCGTGAACCCGCCCGCTGTACTGCTCAACACCGCTGGAGAAATCGGAGCACCCAGGTTGCTCCATTCGCTGATGCTGTTCGTATTCGTGTTCGTGATCCAGAGGTTTCCCGAAGCATCCAGCGCAAAAGCGGAAGATCCCGAACCCGTGATGCCGGAACCGCCCACGCCGCCGCCAAAGGTGTAATTCAGTGCAATCGACCAGTCGTGGGGCGCGCTCGTCAGAATCGGCTTGTAGGGTGACGATGCGCTGACCATTCCGTAGATTGCAGTGAGCTGAGGAGACACGGAAATTGAAGGATCGGGGGGCTTCACGAGATCGAATACAGCCTGGAGGGTGTCCGTCGGCGCAGCCGCAGTGTCAGCTGTCTGAAGTGGGTTGGCCTCAGCGAAGAGATTCCCGCATGCAGAGCCATCTCCCGCCGAGCCCCCTGAGCTCATCGCACATGCATTCAGCGCGTCTGCTAACGTATTGATCTCGACGTATGGCACCGTGGCGTTGCCGGCGAGAGTGTTGTACAGCGGCCGGCCAGTCCCGATATTCACGAGGTTATTTACAGTCCCAAATGCGTTCACCAGTCCGGTTGTCGCGTTGGTGCTGCTCGCACCTATATTGAGATAGCTGCTGTTGCCGGTCATAGCATTGTCGGCTGAGAACGGTGCCAGAGCGGAAGCTGAGGCTACGGTCGTGACTTCGTTGACAACGACCGGAGAGGAGCTGAGATTGCTGCACGCGCCGAGAGCTGCCATCAACGCAAGATTCGGATTCGGGTCGCTCGATCCGACCTGCCCTCCGACCGCAACCAGGTAGACCTGACTGGTGAGCTGCGGGCACGCATAGCCCGCCGGAATTTTGTAGCTTCCGGTAGAACTGGTCGTGATGGCACCCGTTGCGTTCGGTGATGCGATCGGTATTGATGCCGAGGCATAACCGCTCGTTCCAGCCGCATAGAGATAGACCGAGGCACCTACAACGGGCTGCGTTCCGGCCTGTACCACTCCGTTTAGATCGGGGCCTGTTGCCTCCGAGGTGATTGCAATGGATGCAGCTACGGTCGCTGGAGTGGCAATATTATTCAGCCGGTCTGTCGTAGCTGCTGCGGTGACGAGTACGGTCCCTTGTTCCGGTGCCTGATCCGGTGCGGTGTATGTGATCGGAACACCATTCGGCCAGCCCGGAGCGCTGGTCGCGGTCACCGCCGGCACAGGAGGAACGTAAGGGCTGCCTGGACTTCCCGGACTCGGAGGAACTGCCGCTATCGCCGGTCGTGCCGGCACGATAGTAAAGAACCCACACCCATTCCCACAGACTGTCCAGTCAACACCTGCATGAGAAGGATCGTTTGTGAGCGCGGCATTGAGCGTCACCGTAGTCCCCTGGAGAACCTGCGACGGGGCAAACGGGACGAAGGCGATCGAGTGTACCGTCGATTGCACAACAGTCACATTCGTCGACAAGACCGAAGTCGCTGGAAATGCTGTCGCCGTGGCGCGAATCTGGACCGGAACTCCTGGAACTGTAGGCGGCGCGATATAGGTGGCCGTCTGCCCGCTGACTGTTTGGTAAGGGGTGACGTATCCGCACGCTCCCGCCGTCGTATTGCTGCACACGGCAGACCAGGTCACGCCTCCTCCCGTCGGCGCATCGTTGGTCACCGATGCGCTGACCGTCGCCTGGCCAGTAGTGGCAACGCTCGTAGGCGGTTGCTGCGTAAATGCAATTGACGCCGGTGCGGTAACGGTTGTCGTTCCAGACGCTGCATTCGCCACCAGAGACGGGTTGAGATTGTAAGCATGAGAAGTGGCAGTGATAGTCACCGGATTCGTTGGAGGCAACGAAGAGGGCGCTGTGTATGTCGTCGTCGATCCGCTGGCCGTTGTTGCCGGATTGAAGGTACCGCATGCTCCCGGTGTGCTGCTTCCGCAGGTAGCGGTCCAGTCCACGCCCGCATTCGTTGAGTCGCCGGTAACAGTGGCGCCCAGCGTCGCGGTCTTGCTTTCGGCCAGCGACGTCGGTACTGTGTGCGTCATCATGACGTCGATAACCGGAGATGCCGTGATGGTCGCGGCGGCAGAGGCGCTGATGGTGCCATCGGTCACCGAGGTGGCCGTGATGGTCACCACTCCACCAGTCGGCGCGGTGGCCGGGGCTGTATAGGTGGTCGCTGCTCCGCTGGAAGTGGTCGCGGGACTAAAGCTCCCACATCCACCAGGACTGCAACTCCATGCCACACCCGAGTTCTTCACATCGCTTGTGACGGTCGCGGCGAATTTCGCCGCTCCAGACGCTGCGACCGTGAAGCTTGACGGAGACACGCTCACTGCAATCGGCAGGATCGAAATCGTCGCACTCGTTACGTCCGCAGAATTGGCAGCAGAGGTCGCCGTGATCGTGACTGTTCCGCCAGCCGGGCTGTTCGCTGGCGCTATGTAAGTAATTGGCGCTCCGCCAACCGTTTGTGCAGGATTGAGATTGAACGAGCCGCAGTCGCTCGAACCGCAGCTCTTCGTCCATTTAACTCCCGCGGCGCTGGTATCGTTGGTCAGTGTTGCGGTGAGCTGTGCCGTCGCGCTTACTGCCATCGATTTCGGCACAGTCGGAATCGTGACAACGACGGGCAGAGGTGCAATCGTCAGCGCGACACTCGAGCTTTGCGAGGGGGCGCTTGTCACCTTCGCTGTAATTGTGACCGCGGTTCCCACAGGAATCAGCGCCGGCGCCGTGTAGGTGGATGGAACCCCGCTCGCCGTATGGAAAGGAAGCACCGTGCCGCAGCCAACCGATGTTCCACCCGAAACAGGGGGAGCCAGAGGACTCCCGCCACAGGTCAGCGTCCAATCCACGCCTGCGTTGACTTTGTCGTTTACCGGAACCATCGAAACCGTTGCAGTACTCAAGACCGGAAACTGGCCTGCCGCAGCTCCGCTCGTATAGGTCACGGAGATAGCTCCAGCTCTCGCCGCTGAGCTGCTGCCACAACCGGACAGGAGCATTATGGACGCGAAAGAAATCGAGAACAGCGCAAGAAGCCACGTTACTGAGAAACGGCGGCGGCCATCAATGCGAGTCCAACAAACACACGAAGACTGATTCAAATTAGGAGACATGTCTTCTGAAAACCCTTATTTCCTTTTTGCCAAGTTTGTGGAGTTCTGCGGAACAACCTGCATTGCATGCGCTCGGGGGTTTAGTTCGTCGATCAATGCAGTAAGTTCCAAGGTGATCGCTTCCGCAGGTCGGCCGCTCCCACCTTTGCCCAAGGCCAGCTCTCTGGCAAGTGCGAGATTCTGCTCCGCCAGAGCCGTCAGGGCTAAATCGGTGGCATTTGTCGATGTGACCTGTTTTGCACGGGGAGTCCCGATCTCAGCGTCCGCGAGCAACTTCTCCTCGTCCTCTAATGCGGCCAATAATTTATGTTTGTGCGTGAACAGAAGATCGGTAAGAGTGGCCGAGGCGATCGCTGACATATGCCCGTCGCGCGCAAACCTGCGCTGAAGATCGTCGATCATCCGGCACTCAAAGCCGATTACATCGGCGCTGTTTAATAACTGCGGCGCAAGCCTACCCAGCGAAGCGATGTTGCGTCCGTGTGCGAGATAGTAGGTTTCAAGCGGAGTCAGCTGCGTCTGCATTTCAACAACTTTTGCACTCGACAACTTTTCCGGCTGCGAAGGCTTCGCCTTCAGCTCCTCGATGCTTGAGATGGATACGCTCACATGAGGCAGCATGTGCAATTGCGCTTCGAGTTCATGCTTCCGCTCTTTGGTCTCCGCGATTCCGCGAACTTCGATGCCGCGAGGTCCACGAGCCAGCTCAATTTGCTCTCCGGTGTCGGCATGAAGGCGGGTCAGCGCCAGCCGTACCGACAATTCTGCTTCGTCGAGCTGACTCTCGCTGAGCATCTCCAAAGTTGGCAACCGCAATGAAGGATGCGCCGGAACCACATTGCTCGACGATAGCGCCGCAGGTTCAAACCACGTCTCGCTTTCGGCATTCCACGGCAGGATCTTATAGTCCAGCTCGGCGATCTCGACCTTACCGGTATCGCGGAAGGAGATGGTACGAGCGACCGGGTGGAAGTCGCTCTCGCGGACCGTCAACGATTCCTCAGCGACCTCTGCGTCAGACACGGTCGTCGTAAGGATCAGAAGGTTGTTACCCGTCTCCCGTACCGCATCCCCCGTAACCTGCACATGATCGCGCCAGTTCTGATATGTTGCCGCCGACAGAGGCTCGCTCCAATTCACTCCCGCGTCCGCCAGCTTTCCTTCCAGTTGGGTTGTCTGCGAATCGACCGGCTGCTGTTTCTGTCTTCTGTGCCCACTGGTGTCGCGGTAGATACTCCGCTCGATCGAACCCTTCGCTGTCTGGATACGGACCTTTTCATAAACAATCTCCGGCTTGGCCGCCGAGAATGGCACTGCCTCCGAGACCTCGGCGTGCTGCAGCAATGCAATCGCCGATATCGACTGGATCTTGTGCGGCCACATCCAAACGCACACCGCGATAGCGATTGCAACGCCGCCCACTAGCAGAGGATTCCTGCTAAGAACAAGGAGGTCCTTGCTATGGCCCCCAAGCCAGGCAATCAACTGGCCGGTCCAGCGCCGGACGCGATGCCGGAAAGGAACGATGGCTGGCCTTGGAACGGGCGCGAGTAAAGATTTTGATGTTTCGACTGGAACAGCGTCCGCTGCACTGCGCGCGTCGGAAGAACCTGCAACGGCCTGCGCCATCACCGGATCACGATAAAACACATGAACAATCGGACCCTCTGCCGCAAAGCTGAGGGTGAGCACCAGCGAGCGGTCATCGCTGAACAAGGCAGTTTCTACCTGTTCGAGATCGCGCGCTGCGATTGGTGGTTCCACCTGAAGGAAGGCCATGCAGAATCCCTGCTCGCTCAGTACCTCAATGAACGCTGGCTCTTCCTTATGCGCCAGCTTCAAGTGGAGTTCGTTGATCTCTGCCGTGATCTTCTGCGAAGACCGTACATCCCCATCCACCACAATCTCAAGGCTTCCGGGGCGGTGTTCGAAAAGTTCCCTGGCGCGTCGTTCCAACTTACGAATCGATGGACCCTTCTTCGAGAGCTTCTTGCGCATCCCAGTATTGCCGGAGCCGCTCTCCCCTCCGGTGCCAGAGGAGCTGTCACGGTCGATGCCATCCTCGGGGGACCGATCCACCAGCATCGGCAGATGAAGAATTGCGTTTACACGCTCAAGACAGGTCCGGCAGCTTACAAGATGACTGAGCTCTTGGGTCGTCATGCCAGCGGGCTCGACTCCCTCGGCATACCGTCGTTCCAGCGCGACACGGTCGAAGCACTCCCCCTCGATTGCGCTGAAGACTGCCTCCTGCAACTCCGAGAAAAGCTGCTGGGTATCCTCTCCAATTTTCGAGAAGGATATAGATGGCTTGCTGGTTGGCACGATGCAACGGATGGCCTCCGGTCTTTCCAGTGACAACCGCGCTTCATTGCGCGCCGCCTGCAACAACATATCCACCGAAGACCGTCCGGCCTGAAGTATCTTCATCACTTCCGTCGGGTAATACCCGTGGAAGAACCGCAGGATCAAAACACTAGCCGAACGTACCGTGCTCTTTCGCTCACAGGCATAGCGGCAGATTTTCCTGAGATGGTCGCGTACAAATAGCAACTCCCGCCGATCAGCAACAGCCAAGCCCTGTTCCACAGAGTCGTAATCCACGATGGATAGATCGTGGATGGGATCATGACCGGCGCGCCGCAGTCGCGCATAGTAGAGATGGCGCATCACCTTGAACAAGTAGTGTTCAAGCTGTTCCATCTCGCCGATGGCTCGCGTGATCCGAGTAACACGCAGATAGAAATCCTGAACCAAATCCTCAGCTTCGGTTCGATCACCGCGCGTAATCTGAATTGCCCACTCTAGCAGTCGCGGATAGTAGGCAAAGAACACATCTTCGTTTGTTCTCCGACCGAGTTTGGAGTGAGGAAAGGGCATAATTTTTGGCTCTACACACTAAAAGGTCTGCTGGAAGACGAATCTCAGGAAGCAACCCCTGATATTCGCGGACTGTTAACATTCCGAGGCATCCCCCCATCAAACTGCAGACTACATAGCCGAAATGAATCGTTAACGGACGGAAGCCATCGACTCCGGACCTGAGAGAGGCCACCTGCCGCCGTTCCCCCGGAACAGCAGGTGGCCCCTGTGACGTCGGCCTTCGTCTGCCTGTGTGATAGCACACACCTAATGTGTGTGCAAGTAAGATACACACACTTTATGTTGGTGTTCACAAGAGAGGCGGTTCTCAAGACTCAACTATGTGAGCCTAAGAACCCGTTTCGGCGCAAAGGTGCGCAAACTACGTCTCTCCCACAGCTGGACACAGGAGCAGTTAGCCGAGAAGCTCAACGTGTCCCTCAACTTTCTGAACCTCATTGAGAGAGGAGAGCGTGCGCCATCCTTCGACAATCTGGAACGACTGGCGAAGATTTTGCGGGTTCCCGTCTACGAGTTATTCCAGCCGTGAGGGCAATCCGCAGGACAATCCCGTTTACCAGAAATTAACAAGCGGCGGGCTGAGATTCGCCTGCATTCACACCTTACTTACAGTAAGCATCCGAGTTACGGTGCCGAGACACGCGCTCCCCAGGCCGCGCTGCCTACATTCCAATGTTGAGCAGGTGAAGCATGTTCCCCCATGTCTCCACAGAAGCCTTAGTGTGCGCCCTCGTGCTTTCAGAAGAGGGCAATCTCGGAAGGACGGCAGAGCGCCTCCATACCAGCAACACCAACGTCGGCAGGAAGGTGAAGATACTCCAGAAGGGCTGGGGCATCGTATTCTTCCGCAGGACCATGACCGGATTTGAACTCACCGAAGAGGGACGGTCCGCCATGCAGGAGGTACGTAGGTCACTGGAGCATATCCAGCGTGGATTCGACCGCGCCATCTACATCGCCGTCAAAAACCGCAGGCCCTTCCGCATCGGACATTCGCTCTACATCCACGGAAAGGTATTGCCGTTCCTCGAAAAGCAGACCACCCCAGGCTCGGACTTCTCCCGCATCGCTTTGAAGGCTGACACTACCCTCCATCTAAAGAAGCGCGTGCTTCGTGGCGAGCTGCACATGGGATTTGGCGTCATGCCGATCTTCGACAAAGACCTTTGGGTAGCGCCGATAGCCCACGAGAACTTCAGCGCGTGCATCCCGGACACACATCCGTTCAAGGACAAGGGACGGCTCTCAGCCCACGATCTAAGGAACGAGACCCTGTACTGGATGCCCCGCTACATCCATCCACCTTTGTACGATCAGGTGACGGACTACCTGAGCGGCGTCGGCCATGATCTCCATAACCTGCACGAGGCGCGGGCGATCATCCTGGGCATCGACCTCGCGGCGGCCAAATTGGGAGTGGCTCTGGTGCCGCAGTCTGCCGCACGCTTTCAATGTCCCGGTGTGCTTTTCAAGCCCCTTACCGACAAGCTGCTCCGCATCGAAACGGCGCTCTTCGTCCGGCGTGATCAGATGCACGGCGAAATATATGACTTCGTGAACTCGATGCTGACGGAATTGCAATCGCTGAAGATCGAATTGCAGTGAGGTTTTAGACCAACGGAGACCACCTTATGCGAACCCTTCGTCTTATCGCAGTAGTCGCGCTCGTGCTTTTCTCCGCCTGCAACGAGGGAGGAAAGGCGACCAGTGAGAACTTCACAACAGCAATCAATCGGTATCTCGAATACCACGGTCGCGTCTGCACAGTGATAGGCCCTCAGTTTCCCGTCGATATACCCCGTTCGCAGCAGTCCAGTATCAGCGGGAAGCTGTCGGCCCTCCACCACGCCGGCCTGGTATCCGAAACGGACACAACGGTGGTCGTTCACGGACTGATGGACGCCCTGCGTGGCCCATCTCCCCCGCAGCCCGTCAGACACTACGCGCTGACCGCAGAAGGAGAGAAATACATTCAGGAGGTCTCCGGCGCCGTCACATCCACCAGTAGTTTCTGTTATGGGCAGAAGACTGTGGACTCGATCACTCACTGGACGATGGGATCGCAGTCGGCAGCCGAGGCCACATACACCTACCGCATCGTGAATCTCGCTGCGTGGGCGCAGCGGCCTGATGTACAGCAGGCATTTCCCGATATTCAGGCCACCCTCAGCGGGACCACTAAGACGGAGCAGATCATCGGGTTGCAGCTCACCGACAGAGGATGGGAGGTCCCAGGATCGTGAGCGAGCCGGCATCATACCGTACTAGCTCTTCGCGGCATCCGTCATAGACAGACAGTGGAGGAACGCCGCCAAAGAGAGCGGCACAGAAGAATAAGGCGGCCTTGCCGCCTTATTCCGCCTTATTCGACCGCCTTATTCCGCCTTATTCGTTTTCATGGCCGGATTGCGGTTTGGCAGCCAAAAACCACGCCGCTCCCCGCCCGTGTCCACGGGAGTCAATCAGGCCAAGTCTTTTCAAATGAATGAGATCATCACGCAACGTGCGGTCAGCGATAGTAGGATCAACCTGGGCACGAATATTAGCGAATGGCCGACTTCCATCTCCGGCGAGAGCTTGAAGAATCTGCCGCTGGCGGTCTGTCAGGTCGTGGCCAACGCGAAGAGGAGCCACATACCCGCTCGGCAGAAACCGGACGCCCACCGTTCCAGCAACCTCCAGGAACTCCGGCTCAGGGTGGCCAGCGCGCAAACACAATTCAACAATTTTTTGCGTACCACGGCCCCATCGTTCCACCAACCCACGTCGATAGAAAATCTCAGCGATCAAAGGGTTTCTAGGCCGCGATAGATGTTCCTGCTTCAGTTCCTCGACCCTCATCCCCATTGGCAATCCACCGGAACTCCAGATTTCAAGACGATCATCGTAGATGGCCAGACTCACTGCTCCTCCGGCCTGAGCATAGTCCCGATGGCAGAATGCGTTGACAAGCGCTTCCCGCAACGCAATCGGAGGAAAGAGCGGCTCATCCACACGCTCAAACAATCCGGCTTCGATGCGGCCTGCTACAGGCAAGTGCCGAGTCAAAAACTGCATGGCTTCCGATAACAAACTGAAGGCATGCCCATGAAGCTGCCGTTGATCCAGAAATTCGTTCTTGTCTACGCCACGGAATCTGGCGAGTCTAAGCTGACACTGCGGATAGTGAGGCAGGAATTTGCGACCGAATGCTACTATCGCCGCATTGACGAGAGAACCCCGGACACGAAGGCCCAGTCTGTCCATAACATCAGTGAGATCATCTGCCGACGTGTCAGCGGGCAGTCGTCCACTCGCAATGCTGGTTTGGATTGTGCGTCGGATCTCATCCAAATCAAGCTCATCCATCGTTACGTCGGCAATCTCGTTCTCCCAACGGTGCCGTGAATGTGTGCGCTCTAGCAGGAGGCGCTGATATGTTTCCTGCGGCATGACTGACGTGGTCGTACCGATTCTCTGATACGGACGACCGTCATAAGTGCAAGGCAGGCTTTCAGGCGCAGGTGTAGCACTCAAAATCAAGACCTCAAGGCCACTCGTCCCAGCAGGCACCCGCTTACTCTCAATTGGAATCGGCGGATCGAAACGCCGCAGCACCTGCGCGAGTTCCTGAAAAGTCTTATCTGCGAGCGTCTGCCCGATGATCGTACCGTCAGGAGCAACGCCGACCAATACCCGTCCACCTTGACCATTCATAAAGGCGCAAAGCGTCTCGCCTGCTCTCGGGAACTGGCCCGAGCTTTGCTTGAATTCAAGCTGCTCAGATTCACCGAGCTGAACAAGATTCGATATTTCCTGCGAGGTCACAGGTTTGATTTTACAGACTCGACAATCACGGGCAGCTTGCAACGAGGACCAGCCACGAAAGACGCAAAGGCAAAACAAGAATGTCCCATCTTCGGGGCGTTCAATGGGCGGAGCGGCTTTGCTCTTAAATAAGGACACCCACCTAAGTGGGTGTCGCTCGGCTACTGAAGTCGCCTTCAGATACCTTACGGTAAAACTGTTCTAGGAATAGAGAGAATCACCGCTCAAGTACACTGTTGTTCTTCTACAACTTCCAGCAACTTGCGTCAAGGTGAAAAATGTCCTCTGTCATGGAGTCAACGGGAAAGTACATCCTCGGTCTCGACCTTGGATCAGCATCGATCGGATGGGCTGTCATACAGCGGGGCGCGGACGGCGATCCGTGTGCGTTGCTTGCAGCGGGATCGCACATCTTCGATCCGGGCGTCGAGGTTCCGCCAGCAGCAGGCAAGTTGACACAAGACGATGCCATATTCCGCGGCATGGATGCATCGAAAGCTGTCGGTAGGCGTATCGCACGCCAGCAACGCAGACAGATCGACCGGCGAGCTCTCCGTACCAAAAAGCTCTTCAAACTTCTCCAGTCAAATTCTCTACTGCCGACGTATGCAGATATGAAAATCGATGATCTTGCCGACGAACGCTGCAAGACTTTCGCTCGTTTGGACAAGGACTTGTCTGATGCCCTTTGCGCAACTAAACGCAGCACAGGCGAAAGCGCAGTAATGCTCGAAGCAGATCAGGCTTTGCCTTACGTTCTTCGAAATCAAGCCCTTGAGCGCAAGCTCGAACTGCATGAATTAGGACGCGCTCTGTATCACCTTTGTCAGCGCAGAGGATACAGGCCGAGCCAGGTGGAAGAGACAGAGGAAGAGGATTCCACGCAAACAGAGAAACAAACTCTGCGCAAGGGAAAGAAAAACAACGAGAAGGAGGACGACGCCAAGGGGGACACAAGCCCCAGGAAGGTCGAGGCGGGAATATCGCTGCTACAGCAGAAAATGAGCGCAGCCCATGCGCCGACTCTCGGCGCATATTTTGCCAATTTCAAGAACAATGATCCTCACACAGAGCGCATCCGTAAACGCTGGACATCGCGCACAATGTACATCGACGAATTCAGGCTCATCTGGGACAAGCAATGTGAGTTTTACCCTGATCTCCTCACTGACGATCTTCGTAAGGGCATCTATGATTGCCTCTTCTTTCAGCGGCCCCTCGCAAGTTCTGACCATCTGATTGGCAGATGCGAACTGGAGCCGGGTGAACGCCGCGCCCCGTGGTCAACTCTCGAAGCGCAACGCTTCCGTCTTCTCCAGAAAGTTAATGATCTGGCATTCATCCCTGGTGGCTCGGACCGAGAGCAACGGTTTTCCCGAGAACAACAGTTAGTCATCGCAGCCGTACTGGAGATGAAGGGCGATTTAACTTTTGCAGAGATACGCAAGGAACTTCGTATGCCTCCGAATACGGAGTTCAATTTGCAACGCGGCAAGAAAACCAAGATCGAAGGTAATCGAGTCAATCGAGCCATGTTGCAGATATTTGGAAACCGCTGGAATGCTCTCACTGAACGAGAGAAGACTGCGGCAGTAGATATGTGGGGCAACGCGGGCGATGTCTCCGACCGAATCAGTGAAGCGATGTCACATTGGGGTCTCGATCATGCATCAGCCCAGATTTGGGCCGATCAAAAGCCTCCCCAAGACTATTGCAAGCTCTCGCGCAAAGCACTACGACGGTTACTGGAAAAAATGGAACAAGGAATGCCATACAAGACGGCAGAACTTGAGCTTTATGGAAATCCTCTTGCCGGGAAGGAGCCTGAGCCATTTGTACCGCCTGTGCTGAAGGCATTGCCATCAATAAATAATCCTCCGGTTATTCGCGCACTTACGGAGCTACGCAAAGTTGTTAATGCCATCATTCGGGCATACGGGGAGAAGCCTTACGAGATACGCATCGAACTCGCCCGAGAGCTAAGGAAGAACCGTAAACAGCGTCACGACGCGACAGAAGCAAGTGAAAAGAATCATGCGCGCAGGGTAGAAGCAGCCAAGAAAATTTTGAAGGAGTGCAAGAACTACAACTCACCCACGAATGATCCTGAGAGGCTGGTCCGTGAACGGCGCGATGACGTGACCAAGATGCTGTTGCTCATGGAGTGCAAGTGCTTATGCCCTTACACGGGGGATTCCATTCCCTACCATGCCCTTTTCGGCGGCGAGGTTGAGGTGGAGCACATCATTCCGCAAAGTCTGATGGTCGATAATGACTTTGGAAACCTGACGCTTTGCTATAGAAGCGTGAACGCCCAAAAGCTCAACAACACCCCTTGGAAGGCTTTTGGTGAAGGAAACGAAGATCGTTGGGCACAGATTATTGAGCGAGTTAAGAAGTTCGATAACAATGCAAAATTGGCCCGCTTCCAGTTGCGGTCAATCGAAGAAATTCAACGCTTCTCCAGCCGACGACTGAATGACACCCGTTACACCAGCAAGCTTGCGGGACGTCTGCTCATGACGCTCTACGGAGGCCGCGACATTCAGGCCCCCACAAGCCAAGAAGAGCTCGATGAGTTCAAGGACCGCGCGGGCCGCCGTGCAATCACTGTATCTAGCGGTATGGTGACATCTCTTTTGCGAGACGCATGGCTGCTCAATTTGAATGGGCTAATCGGCGACGACGCCTTTAAGTGTCCGGCGAAGAGTGCGGATACTGACGAAGAAAGTAAGGCGAAGAAAAGGCCCGATGGCCCCAAAAGGAAAGACCGCTGCGATCATAGGCACCATGCGGTGGACGCTGTGGTTATTGCTCTTACATCAGAGACAGTTATTCGGGAGATCAATACCCTGGCGGGCAAACTTTATAGTCAGCTAAACAGGCCATTGAACTACCGGGATCTAAAATCTCTTCAGCAACCCTGGCCCAATTTTATTGACGACCACTTCCGCAACATCTTCCGCGAAATAATCATCTCCAGACGACCGGAACACAAGCTGAGTGGCGCACTGCATGATGCTACGTTCTACGGAAAATGCAGAGGATACGACAAAAAAGGTGATCCAATTCGCCACCAGCGCATAGCTATCAACAAAGACCTGAAAGAATCCAAAATCGAGAAGATTGTCGATGAAGGGATCAAGAAGGCAGTCATCCAGTTCGGCAGAGACATAGGCGGATTCAGCAAGTGGTCTGAGGAAAAACACGGATGGCCGACATTGCAAAACAAAAAGACTAAAGTTCCGATCGTCATAAAGAAAGTTCGGGTCAAGATTACAAAAAATGCAAAGACCCTGGGCAAAGGCAGGTCGGAACGATATGTAGAAGAGGGCGAGATTGCTTATGCCAGCTTCTTCAGCGTCCCCGGCAAAAAGACGCGGTGGGAATCAGACATCGTCACCTTATTCGACGCGACACAGCGCGTGCGGGCCTTGCGTAAAGCCGACCGGAGCTATGAAAAAGTATCTCGGACACATCCTGACTTCCCCGATGCTTTTTTCCGGTTCTCGCTAATGAAGGGGGACCTCATAGAACTACTGCATGATGAAAAAGCAAGCATTTTTGTCGTCCGCAGTTTTGAGTCTGATGGCCGTATCCAGGTCGCGCCGATCAACGCCGCCGGCAAGCACGCTGATCTGAAACAGACAGGCCGTCTACTTCGTCTTGGATTCACTGAGTTCTTGAAAATGGGTGCATTTGATGACAAAGTGCCACGCCCGGTCTTTGTCGATCTTCTTGGACATCCGCATTACATCAAAGTCCACGCTTAGTTAAGAGGTCAACACGCATGATTGATCGAATCGTAGAGATAGCCAACCCGGCCTGTCTCAGCATCCGCGATGCGCAGCTCGTTATCGAGCGCCCGAAGGAAGAGCAGCTAACGCTTCCTTTCACCACACCGGTCAGCGAGATCGCTGTGCTGCTCCTCGCGCATCCGCAAATCAGCCTGTCGCAGGCCGTCCTCACGCGTATCGCCGAGGCCGGTGGCTCCGTCGTCACCATCGACGGAAACTTCCTGCCGGCGTCTATGCTACTCCCCATGCAAAGTCACTTCATTCAAACGGAGCGATTCGCAAAGCAGATGCAGCTCTCTCTCCCTACCAGTAAGCGATTATGGCAACAGATTGTGCGTGCCAAAATTAAGGCCCAGGGCGAACTACTACGAGAACTTCACGGGAACGATCACGGACTCATTGCGATGGCAGCACGAGTTCGTACCGGAGATCAGGGCAACCTTGAGGCGCAGGCCGCTCGTAAGTATTGGGGCTTGGTTTTTGGGGATAAAGCCTTTCGACGCGGCTCTGACAAGCCCGATCAAAACCGCCATCTGGACTATGGCTATACAGTACTGCGGGCAGCAGTTGCAAGAGCCTTATGCGCTGCTGGGTTGCACCCGTCGATTGGCCTTCAACACAAGAACCGTTATGATGCGTTTTGTCTTGCGGCGGATCTCATGGAGCCGTTCCGCCCGCTCGTTGATAGGCGTGTCAGCCAATGGATCGCCAGAGAAGATGCGGAGGGACCGTTCGACTCAAAGACAAAGAGTTGGATGATCGGAGCCACGACCTCGCGCTACATCCTCGACAGAGAGGAGCGATCCCTGTTCGACATCGTTCTGCGAACCGCGAACTCCTTGGCAAAGTGCATTACCGGGGACGCACGCGATCCCGAGATACCCAGCCTGCTCATTCCGTGCCTAGAAGAGGTTTCCATGAAACGCGGAGTCCGCAGGGTGGAGGCTGATGAAGTGAGGGCGACCGCTGCAAGCTAGAGTCAACTTTACAGAACTGGTCATTGAATGCCATGAAAGGGCAGCTTCTTTCTGCGTATCGATCATTGTGGCTTATCGCCATGTTCGACCTGCCGGTAGAGACACCGGAGAACAAGCGCAACTACACGCGCTTTCGTAAGGGCTTGCTCAAAGATGGATTTATGATGTTGCAGTATTCGATCTATGCAAGGTATCTTCCCAGCGAGGAAGCCGCCGATTCGCACCGGAATATGATTCGCGCAATTATTCCGCCACTTGGACAGGTCCGTTTGATGACTGTAACCGACCACCAATTCGGCAAGATGGAGGTGTTCTATGGAAGAAAACCACGAGAACCCGAGGAAGTTCCCGACCAAATCCTGCTTTTCTGAAGAGAGAAGCCGCGCCAACTTGCTGTTTTTCAGCAAGTTCGACGCGGCCTAGTGTACTTGAGCGGTGAATCCCGGCCATCCCTAGCTGTCGCCAGAAAGACCGCGTGGGTGTCGGAAGTGTACTTGAGCGGTGAATCCCGGCCATCCCTAGCTGCGCGGTGCATCAGGAATGCCGTGTTGTAGTGTACTTGAGCGGTGAATCCCGGCCATCCCTAGCGCGATAGACTCGCTGTAAAACGTCCGCTGTAGTGTACTTGAGCGGTGAATCCCGGCCATCCCTAGCATCATCGGTCAAATGCTCACGCGATTTTTGAGTGTACTTGAGCGGTGAATCCCGGCCATCCCTAGCACCAGCCATAGCCCACGTATTGCATTTCCAGTGTACTTGAGCGGTGAATCCCGGCCATCCCTAGCCCAACCGTGGACTCGGTTGCGTAGACTTCAAGTGTACTTGAGCGGTGAATCCCGGCCATCCCTAGCGCGGATCGGGGTGTATGACGGGATCGATTGAGTGTACTTGAGCGGTGAATCCCGGCCATCCCTAGCAATGTTGCGTCGGAGGTGTAACCATTCCCAAGTGTACTTGAGCGGTGAATCCCGGCCATCCCTAGCGAGCGATGCGAGGGGCGCGTAGCGGCGTTCAGTGTACTTGAGCGGTGAATCCCGGCCATCCCTAGCCACATCGATATCGCTCATCGACAGGTGCCAAGTGTACTTGAGCGGTGAATCCCGGCCATCCCTAGCGCTACGTTGAACTCTATTCTCAACTCCATCAGTGTACTTGAGCGGTGAATCCCGGCCATCCCTAGCAGGGAAAGCCCCTACAGGCTATCTTTGCCCTCGGACAGTAACTTGCCAAACAAGCTGCACCGGCTCTCATCTGCTTTTCTGCAAATTGCCTGTAGGGGCTTTCCCCGCTAAAAATGAACCAATTGAACTATTAGGTTCACCCAACGATTTTGACCTTCACTAACCGGGCAACTTCAAACACCCCTAAGAAAACCGGCTCCCAAGTAGACATCGATCGGTCCCGCCACGACCGTAAGAGCGCCGGGAGCACACCAATCCCGAAGAACATAAACGACAGGCCCGTCCCACCGAGGCGCGAACGCCAGGAGACGCCGTTGAGCGTGGGCAGGCTTGCATGCAGAAAGCGCGCCCAGGTTTGCGCCTAGTCCGATGTTCACCTACGTCCTTGGGGATTCCGGACAGAGGGCCTACAAATTTGAGGCCACGGCGCAAAGCACTATCCCTAGACATCAGCTGCACGAGAGCTTGAGCGGCAGGTGAGACGCCAAATGGACAACCCCACGACACAAACTACGCCTATGGCAACAGCAACACGTAGGCCCCGTCTCGCTTCGACACTGTCCGAAGCTGTAGAGCTTGGATCAGCAGACCATTGGGTTTCAAGTCGCTCCTGCACTCGTAAGAACCGCTCCAGCCCCCTCGCCGACCGACTAATGTCGGAAGGAACCTGCTCTAAAAACAAACGAGCAACTGTTCCCGCCTGAGACTCAAGTTGAACCAGTTTTGCACGACATTCCCAGCAAACCTTCAAATGTGCGTTCACAGCGCGCGCCCGGAACTGGGACAGTTCACCATCGAGGCACGCAAGTAATGTCTCATCGCCGTAGTGCCTTTGAAGCATTTTGGTCCCCATGGCTCTCCGTGCTCCTTTCACTGTGCTTTCGGGCAGTTGCTTGCTGAAGCTTTCGCAATGCGCGCGCAAGAAGAGTGTTAACAGAGTTCATACTAATGCCGAGTTGATCGGCTATTTCACGGTATTTTAGTGATTCTAACCGTAGCAATAGAACCTCTTCCTCGCGTGGGGTGAGCACCGATAGAAAGCTGCGGATTTCATCCACCTCAAATTCCGTCGCTACGGCTTTTCCAGCAAGCTCAGTTTCTTCCAACGGTTCGTGCAATGCACGAACAAGGCTCAGGTTTTGCGTCTCTCTATTCATCGATCGCCGCAATACGCACAGCGTCCAGGCTTTGGGATAGTCAATGCTCTTCCCAGCACGCAGAGCTCGATAAAGCTGCATGAACGCTTCCTGAACAAGGTCCTCAGCGAGTTCATAGCTGCCGGTTGTTCGCAACGCGTATCTGACGAGCGACGAGTACCAACTCTCAAAAAGAGCGGTAACGGACCGGGATGCTTCTTCTCGATTCATGACCTTTTACCAATCACAACGTATCTGTAGGGCGTCCATTCTTGCTGGTGAGAGATCACGAGACATAACTTCGTCATTACCGCTTGCCATAATCTGAACGTACTGTTGGCGATTTAATATCTGACACGACCTTTTGCAGTACCTGTAGGACGTCCGCTTGGTGGCGTGCAAGGTATCGCTCAATTTTAGGATTCTGCAACAATCGTTCGAGATAGCCACAAGATACCGTGAGAGCAAGAACATCAGTACCATACGATTCCTCGACTGACTTTAAATCTTTCAGAAGAGACTCATTTTCTTCTTCGAGCATTGCCTGTGCCGCCGTCGATGTGGCCTGCAGCTTTCTTTGTGAAACTGGCTCATTCATCAGTTCAGGCTTCGTCACTGCAAGAAGCGCCTTCGCAAATGGAACGGTATAAGTAACGCTTGCGACCATGTGTTCAGCCGCTTCAATCTGCCGGACGGCTTTCATTTTTCGTAAAATAGCGAAGACCTTGGGACTAACGTGCCTGTTTAGCAATATCTGAACGACTTCGGGACAAATTCCATTCAATAGGTCGCGCCGAACGCGGATCGACTCCAGGCTGACATCTAAAGCCGTGGCAATCCGTTCCTCCGTAAGCCCCGTCTTCAGCGCCTCAAGCAACATAAAGTGCTGGGCAATCGCAGGTATATGGTTGACATGCTTGTTGTACGTGTACGCTTCGTCATCTGTTGAAAGTAAACACTTGACCTCTTTGGCCTCCATTTTCTTTAGGATCTCTAGACGAATATGTCCTTCGAGTAATAAGTAGTCTCCGGGTCCTCTCGGATAAACAACCAAAGGCTCAATGAGGCCGATATGCCTGAGTGAAGCCGTGAGTTGTTTGTAAAACTCTCCTCTTCGTTGCTCAGGAGTGATTTCTTTTTGTGGCACGATGATGCCGATGGGAAGGGTCACCACATGCTTTTCAAAGGCTGCTTTTACTGGGTTTGCTGGCATGTCGACCCTAATCCAGCCGAGTCATCAGTTGACCTGGCATGTGGTCGATGTTTTCCGCACGCAACAGGGTCACAAAATGCTCGTCTCCGAGAAGTTGCCGCATAGCTGAAGTAATGAGCAGAAGTCTCTGCTTCGTCAGTTCAGACCTTGCGATCAATGCGTTTTGTTCTCGCACGCGTTGCTTATAGACCTGCACAATCGTATTACCACTTACTTTGCGGCGATCCCCCTCGACTTTCCCGTCCTTCTGTCTTTTTGCAATGCGCTGTGCAATGATGCGACGGGCAGCAACAAGCTTCGTGCCGCGCAATTGTCCCGTCTCATACGCTTCAGAAAGAGCTTGCGATACTTCCCGGTCGTTGCCATTTGCAATTTCGACTGCGACGCTAATCGGTAGTCTGCCTGCTTCGACAGCATCAATTAAAGCAGCCTCTTTGTGTTCCACCAGATGTGCAATACCGGTAATGTACTTGCGCTCCATTCCAAGTTTTGAGGCTATATCGGTTATCGTGTATCCGCGTTCTCGAAGGCTTCGGACCTCACGCAAGATATCTCTATTAGACGGTGGCCTTCGTGCGATATTTTCGACCAGACTCATCAGGAATTGGTCCTCACGCGATGCCTCAATGATGATCGCCGGTATCATTGTTTCGCCGAGCGCCAGAAACGCTTCGATTCTTCCTTGACCACAGACAAGGTCGAAGCACTTCCCATCGGTATCTGGCTCAGAGCGACGCACCACCGTAATTGGCTTCTTCAGTCCGACTTCTCGGATGCTGGCAACAATGAATTGCCATCTTCCCTGGCTACGTGATCTGGGGTTCGCAATATTGATTTGAACAATTGGAATACGCTCTATGCCCTGTTGATTCATTCAGGTCCCTCCACTCGGACGCGACGTGCCATCTCCATAAAAAAGTTCAGGTTATTGAAGCGATATACATCCAGAATTACGCCGTTCTCTGGCCGAAAGCTCAAGCGCTCTGCCAGAATGTCTATGCTGGGGAGGAGGTAGTAATCGAGAATCTCCTCATTGCCAGGTTGAAGGCGGACCGCAATCGTCACATCTGGATTCAATCTGCCATCGAATCGGATATGCCAACGATGACTTCCCCCATGTGTTTCACGACACCGCGCAAGTGCTATAGACGCGGTATATTCTGCATTGATCGTGAGCAGATCGCTAATAGGATCTCTGCTTACAGTGGCACCTAACGATTGAAGCTGATTGAGGATGGAACTAATCAACTCGGCATATTTTCTCCGAAGCTTGCGATTGATCTCGATGTAGGCATAGTCTCGTTCCGGCGTCCAACCGATCAGTTCATATGCACGCGGTAGACTTCCAAAACGGGAGCAATAGCAGGAACTCGACGGTGTGTCTTCACTTTCATCAATCAGAATGCCGGAGAGACGGCCGTAGCGCTGCAGCAGCAGCCGCAACCGGTCTAAAAGCTCCTGGTCGGAAAGGTGATGGTGCCTCGCTTCGATAATTGCTTTTGCGGCATAGAACTGGTCGGCTGAAACAATCGGCTCAAATGCGTCCTCGCGCCAAATCCACATCTGCAACGGATTTTTGACGCGTTTCTGTTTGAGCTTGAAGGAGCGGCGATTGTAGATATTCGCCCCTATATATTTCGGATTGGTCAGCACTTGGTGAACTGTCGCGCGTGTCCACAGTCGGCCATGCTCCCCTGAAATCCCCCTCCCCTTCAGGTCTTCCACGATTTCGCGTTCATTCTTCTTCCCCGTTACGAACAGATCATAGATTTCACGAACTACTTCAACCTCTTGCTCCGGGCCGGGAATCAGGATGACTCTGTCAGTCTGCAGACTCTTCCGTTCGCCTCGGCCAAGCAGCCCTTTAGACGTTCTATCGCGATCAATGAGCTGACGCCGTAAGCCATAACCGGCTGGGCCGCCTTGGCGAAACCCCATTTCAATGAGACGGCACTGTCCAGCGAATACCTTAACGGACAGCTCACGACTGTACTCCGCAGCCATCGAACGTTTCAAGGTCTTGAGGACAGAAGAGGACATGCTACCGTCGTTTTCAAATTGTTCTGCACAGTAGTGGACGCGAATGCCGGCACGCTTCAAGACATATTCGTAGTACGCACTTTCATCGACGTCTTGGAAACGTCCCCAACGGCTGACGTCATAGACCAGCAAAGCAGAGAAGTCCGCTTGCCCATTCTCTACGTCCGACACTAGTTGACTCAGGGAGCCACGACCAGCGATGTTAAGACCGCTTCGCCCATGATCTGAATATGTCTGAACAATCTCCATATTGCGAGCTTGTGCATAACGGTTGATAACTTCCGACTGATTTTCAGTGGAATATTGTTGATGCTCGGTTGACATGCGCACGTATTGCGCAACCCGAGACGTTGCGGGCGTATTCGTAGGCGCGGGGGGAGTCTTCTCCATTCTTGTCACACCAACTCTTACGGAGAGTCGAAACCCACCGGGATATTCCATATTGGGTTTGTGGCATTTAGCAGACCCCAAAGTGGCTACATGTTATTAGTGGTTGGTGTGAGTCTTTTTCACGACAAGCGGACCAAGATTTTCTGTGGAAAAGATTAGGAAGTATCAACCCCACTCGCGGAGGAGCCGATTCGTATCGAAATAGCGATGAGAATGCGCTCGATTTCATGGATTCCGCTTTGCTGGAATTACAAAACCGAATTGCCTGAATATAGGCTCACTTCGGTTGAACGACTTTTGCCTTGAGGCGATCCTGTGGGAAGTCCCTGGGGTTCAGAGTAAAGATGAGATCGGCGTCACCCTCCTCCGCGCAGAGGCAGAATGGATCGTCTTTTGGATCAGGTGATATTTCTGCTGTAGACCGAACCTGCACTGCGTCAGCCCGCTCCCGGATCAGATTGATGGCCCTCCCGATCAAGCTGGGCCGGACGCCAAGGCGCCGCAGGACGACTTTATACTCGTTCAAAATGTCTTCTGAGTAGAGCCAGACAAAGCTGTCTTCCTCGGCCCAATCGTGAAGCAGATCGGCATTCGGGTTTTTCCCATACACCGAAGACTCCCGGAATCCTGCAATACCGGCTACCAGCACACTGGTATCTACGACTGCGCGTCGCTTCCTTTTTCTAGCTCTCCGCGGCAACAGTAATCTCCGGCATCCGACGCTCCTGACGATAGTTCCGAATCGTGCGTAAGATCTCCTCTTCGGAGATGTCGCCCATATCCTTCGCCGCCTCGGACAGAGTTTCCATAAACTCTTTCTTCCAGCCCGGACGCTTGCGACCCCGAGGCAGGTCCGGGTACAACTCAGCCCGACTCAGGCCCTGCTCGATCTGTTCCCCCAACGACCGAAAGGGCACACCGAGCTTGATCGGTTCCTCACCCTCCGAGAACCGGCAAGTGAAGACAACGTACTCCGGGTTCTCCGCCTTGAGACGGTCCTCCGACGCCCGGAACACCTCAATGAGTTTAGTGAGCACGTTCGCGCGCGTCCCCAGGGATTCCTTTAGGCAAAATGCGACCTTCGCCGTCAGCAGGGTCTTGGAATCGAACAAGTAGGTTCCCTCAACGCGCGTCGGCTTCACGACGCCGAACTGAACGAGATTCTGCAATTCCTTCGGCTGCATCTTCAAAATCGCACTCGCCTGTTTGAGCTTCAGGGTTACCATTGCCATAGACCGCCTCCTATTCAATCTAAATATTAGACGGCATTACCACGCTGGTCAAAAGACACTATGCTGAAGACGTTTGATTGAACGTTGTGCCTCGAAAACGGGGGCGCAAATACGGGCGCATTTAGCAAGCTGATTCCGTATCTTGCAGATTCTAAAAGGTGCTTGGGTATCATCCGCACCGCACTAAGTCTTTTAGAATCAGTCTCTAACCGCCCTCATAACCCAAAGGTCGTAGGTTCAAATCCTACCCCCGCAACCACACGAATTTCCCGGTGGACCGGCTCCAGCGCTTTTAGCGCATCTTGCTGATTTCCAAGCAGCCTCCACTCTCCCTTCGCCACATAGTGCCCCTTACCCTCCCCCACCTGCCGGGGCATCATGCGAATTTCCGAAACATGCTTGAAAAGCTCTTTCCTCGCCGGAGCAGGATCACCCGCCATGAGCGCGCGGAGATCTCCCATCTTCCCCAGGATGAAACTGCGGATATCCGCGAGGTGAGCGTCGACCGAATTGGTCCCTCCCGCCAGAAGCTGGTCGGAGAGTTCACGCAACTGTTTTTCGCGCTCGTTAATCGCCTCTACGAGAAACGCCGACGGTCCCGTCTCCGCAGCCGTCGCAGCCAGTTTGCGTAGCTCTCCTTCGAGCTTCTCTTTCCGCTCTCGCATTTGCGCCATCTGGTTGGAAAGGTCTGCAAAAGCGTCCTTAACGTGATTACCGAACTGGTCGAGAACATACTCGACCGCATCGCGCTGAAGAACATAGTTCTTCAACTCATCCAACATCTTTCCTTCAAGCCAGTCCCGCCGCACGGTCAAAGAATTCGAGCAGGCGCCGCGATTGAAGTGTTGCGAGCAGCCATAGCGCGGATGATGGCCCGACGAGTCGTACCCCGAAATGATGATCAGGTTGCCTCCGCAGAGGCCGCACTTGAGGAGGCCGCTGAGTAGGTACTTGCTGGTAGCCGAACGCGGAATCAAAATCCCGCCGCCCTTCCGGCCGCCATACATGGCTTGCAACTCATCCTGCCGTTCTTTCACACGCTGCCAAAGTTCGTCGCTGACGATCTGAAGCTCGGGGTGAGGAACGATGCGCCATTCGCTCTGCGGCCTCGCGCGCCGGACGCGCTTGTTGGTCCCCGGCACCTTCACGAAGCGCGAGCTATTCCAGATCACTTGCCCTCGATACAAATCGCGCCGGAGCATCTCCCGGATGCAGGTCGGGCACCATGTGGCGTACTTCTTCCCGGAACGTGGCCTCGGTGGAGGCACGCACTCGCTATTCAGAGTCTTAGCGATGGTCTTGAGCGATTGCCCTTCCGCCGACATCTCGAAGATGCGACGAACCACTGCTGCTTCGCTTTCTTTGATGACCAGTTGCTTTCCCGTCGTTCCTGGTACGGGGATCGAATCGTAGCCAAAGCAGCGCCCGCCCGTGTGCTGACCACGCAGCATGAGACCTTCGAGTCCACGATGGGTCTTCTTTGCAAGCTCCTTCACGTACAAGCTGTCCACCATGCCGTGGACAGTGACAAGCACATGCGCTTGCTCGTTTTCCGAGTCGATCCCTTGGCTAACGGCGATCAATCGGATGCCCGCGAAGTTCAGCCGCTCGAAGATGCCCAGCGCATCCTTCGTGTTGCGGGCAAGACGGCTGCTGTCGTCGAGCAGAATGACATCGAAGGGACGGGCGGCCGACAGAGCGGCGTCCAGCAAGCGGCCAAGTCCCGGCCGGTCCGCGCCGACGCCACTCAGGGCTTCATCCTTATAAATGTGCTCTTCAAGAAAAACGAACCCGCGAGCATGGGCATACTCGCGGCAAATCCTTAGCTGGTCTTCAATCGAACGTGGACTCTGTAAGTCGCTGGAATAGCGGGCGTAACCGGCGCAACGTAGGATCATGGCTTTTCACCTTCCTTTGTCGGACGTTACCTCTGAAGGCCCTGTGATCGCAAGTCGATTCTGCTGCTTGATTGCGGCCAGATATTCCCGCACCAGCGCAGGAATAATGACATTGTCCAACCATGATTTGAGGTCGGGGTCCAGACGCTTTCCAAGCCTAGCGGACCGGGCAGCGTTCCGCCGCCGCTCCTCTGCAGTTTCAGTCCCGCTCTCGATGGTCTTGACCGCCACGCAGCCCCTCGGAATCATCCTTGCCGAGAAGAAGCGTAGAACAGGTGGACGCCACAAAATGGAGCCAGACTGTGCCTTCGGTGTCCGAAAAGGAAACCCGACCAGTGCGTTACTCCAAATGCTCCGAACTCGACAGCACCTGCACCTTACCTAACACCTTCAGTTCCGTGATCTCGGCGTCTTGCCGCCGGGTTCGCACATAGGCAAGCACCTCCTCCATGCTGAGAGCGGCGAACATCTCTGTAGTTGCGATCGTTGCGGTTCCATCCCCTGCTGGCCTCTCGGACTTCAACTCCAGCAGCAACGCTCTGGACGGTCGATCGGACGACAGAACCACGTCCTGGTCTTTGCTCGTTGTCATAGCGCCCTCCATCCTGAGGAAAAATGCGGCACCCGATCTCCGTCGATGGCGGACCGGGTGTCGCTCGATGGCAGCTCCACCCCTGGAACCGCCCAGGCATACAAAACAATGTGTCGCATAATACCTCTATTATGCAGTGCGGTAGTACCATAAGAGCCGGTGGCCAAAAAGGAACACATTCCTTCCCGGCGCACCGGCAAGACCCCACTTGGAGCGAAAGTGTTCTCCTACTACACCCAGGAAGAACGTCGGTTGCTGGAGAAGGCGGCGAAGTTGGAACGCCGCAGCCTCAGCAGCTTTGTCGCCCTCGCCTCTCTTGAGCGGGCACAGCGGATTATTGCCGGTAAGTAAGCGCCTCCTATAGTGTCCACCTTGTTTCCGAATCCGTAATGCTACCATTATGCAGCGTTGTTCTCGCCGCGGCTGAGTACCGGCGCGAATCCGCTGCACCTGTCCTGAACTACCATGCGCTTGCAAAGCGGTAGGCCTCCTTATGCCCTGCATGTTCTCTCAGACACCGCGAGAGAAAGACAGGCCGCGCCCGGCAACACTGCGCGCCTCTGCTTTTTCGGCTTTCAAAAAATCTTTCGTTAAGAATCCGCAAAGAACGCGGCAAAGGAAAGATTTTCCGAACCTTCCGAAAATGCGGCGCTGGGTCTTGGGAGCGGCCTTCTCTCGCGCCCTTGCGGGAGGATGTCCTGAGAGATCACTCCGGGACACAAAGGAGATCGAAACCATGCAAGCACAAAGCTCAGTCCAGCAACAGCTCACCAATAGCATCACGCACGGCGATTGCATCCAGGTGATGCGCGAGATGCCCGCGAACAGCGTCGATTTCATCCTCACCGACCCACCGTACCTAGTGAACTACCGCGATCGCGAGGGACGCACCATCCAGAACGATGCGAACGCCGACTGGCTCAAGCCCGCGATGCAGCAAGCGTACCGGGTACTGAAGCAGGATCGCGTAGCCATCATGTTCTACGGATGGACGAAGGTCGATGTGTTCTTCGACGCATGGAAGGAGGCAGGTTTTCGGCCTGTCGGACATATCGTCTTCCGCAAGACGTACGGCTCGAAGGCGAGGTTCCTCAGCTATCAGCACGAGCAGGCATACCTACTGGCAAAGGGCAGGCCGCCGCTTCCGAAGCAGCCGCTGGCGGATGTGATGGATATGCCGTACAGCGGTAACAAGCTGCACCCGACGCAGAAGCCGGTAGCTGCTCTGGCCCCGTTGGTTCGCAGCTTCTCCTTGCAGGGCGAGCTGGTACTCGATCCCTTCGCAGGTAGCGGGTCCACTTGCGCCGCTGCGTTGCTAACGGGCCGCAGGTATTTCGGAGTAGAGATGGATGCCGAGTATTTCGAGCAAGCCAGCGCCAGGTTAGAGCGGGTGAAAGGTAGGGTCGCTGCGAAGCGGTCCTACCCTGAACTCATTCCCACGTCGCGGTGAGTGTACCCGCGTGCCCGCCACGCCTCAAGGCGAGCCATTGTCCCGAGTCGTCATCCTCGCAGCCTTGACCCGCGCCACGCACGCGGAGTCTTTGCCTGCTCATCGTGGGAATGAGCATATCCGCGCAGTCTGCGCGCCGATACCGCAGGGTGTCCGTTTTGGACACCCGGTGTCTGACTTTTCCATTTTTCTTGTCTCCCACGGCCCTACCTTCACATGCAAGCCGGAGCAGACCGGCAAATCCAACAAGGAGATATCCCCTGTGAAGACGTTCCGTTCCTTTCGCCGCCGGCTACGCCGGCCTTCCATCCGCTGGCTCGGTCCATCGCTGCTCTTCCTTACTGCCCTGCCTGTCTATGCCCAGACTGGCAGCGACCCGTGGGACAACGCCGTCAATGTCCTCAAAACCGCCTTCACCGGCACGATCGCGACCGGGCTGTCGCTGGTCGCCATCGTGGTCGGAGGGCTGATGTTCGCCTACGGCGAAGGCCAGTCCAAGAAGACCATCGCTGGAATCGTCTTCGGCGTGGGCATGGCGATCGGCGCGGTCAACTTCATGAGCTGGTTGTTCCCCAGCTAGGCCACGAAAGAGAGGAGGTGATCCATGTCTCAGTCAGCGGATAGCAGGGTGAGCCCGGTATTCAAGGCCATGAACCACACCGAATGGCACCGCATCGTCGCCTTCGGCAAGCCCGCCGACTACGCGAAGAACCTGAAGAAGGGCGACTACGTGGAGATCGAGGGTGAGCTGCGCAGCACCGAGTACGACGCCGAAGTCGGCGAGGGCAAGAAGAAGACCACGGTCAAGTACCGCGGTTGGGAGGTGCGCGCCAGCATCGTGAAGAAGCTGGCGCCGCCGGCCTCGGGCCAGAACCCCGATGCCGAGCCCTTCACGGAGGACGACGCGGCTTAGGCCGCGTTGTCCTCCCTCGGGAGGTGACTTATGCAACTATTTGAGAACACCATCAAGCTCCGCGGGTTCCTCGGCAGCAATGCCGAGGCTCCCTCATCCGACCACATCAAAGAGGACTCGTTCGCGGTCCTGCTTCTGGCGACCGTCTCCGGCGTGTGGGATCTCGGAGCCAACGAATGGCATCCACGCACCGACTGGCATCGCATCATCTGCCCCGGCCCGTTCTTCTGCGGGATGGTTCGTGGGATGAGGCGTGGCGACTACCTAGAAGTCGAAGGCGAGCTGCGCAATCAGGGCGAGCCACGGATCGTCCTGGTCGAGGGTGAACCCCATACGGTCAGCAAAACCGCCGACACCGTCTATGCAATACGCATTGAGCGGCTGGACCGGCCCAACGCGCTCGTCGATTTCGGCGAGGACGGCTAACGCAGTCTCTCGCCTTTTGCGGAGAGGCTACCGGCATCGCCTCCTTCGGTTCTATTGGTTCCGGTAAAACCTATGGGTTGATTCTGCCGGCGATGCGCCAGTTGTTCGCGTACCGCGCCGACGACCCGGAACGGAAGCTCTCCGGCATCGTTCTCGAAGTCAAAGGCGATCTCTGCCGCCAGCTTCAGCGCATCCTTAAATGGTGCGGACGCGAACGGGACTACGTCGAGGTCTCGCTAGACGGCGACATCCGCTACAACCCCCTGAACAACTCGCTCGATCCCTACGCGCAGGCGTTCAACATCGCCTCCATCATCACGTCGATATGGGGCAAGGGCCGGGAACCGTTCTGGCAGCAGTCCTATATCCGTGCCTACTTCGAGAAACAGGGATTGTCGGATGCAGCTTTGAACAATGCTTCCGCCGACTTCTGCCGCGAGACGCTCGGACACGCACAGCGTGCTCTCCAGAATGCCTCGGCGTTGAAGCGTCTAGCCGGCACGCTTCCGACTTCGGCAACCTCATCTCTCACCCCAACTTCGCAACAGGAGTGGACGGAGATGGCAACCAAACACGCGGCTGCGCTTGAGGCAGAACTTCGCGCGCTACAGGAACAGTTGATGCGCCTGTCATCGTCGGCCGAATCACGCGAAGACAACAACCGCGGCCATCGCGTGGATGCTGGCATCCACTCGCCGGCACAGTTCGCAGCGGCCACCGATCAGCTTCTCGTCAAAACCAAAGATCTCGACGAGAGCGTCATACGTACCTTCGCGTCCAGTCCAACGACGGATGCACAACCACCCGACATTCCGTCGTTCTTAGCGACAACCCGTCATGCGATCCCTATTGAGAGCGCCGCGGAGATGACAAGTTTTGCCGTCCAGTTGAGCAGCTCCGGACGGACAGCAGCGATAAACCGGCAGCATAGCCGACCTAATGCACAACCCCCTCAGTAACCGTAGCCAATCAGAACACACAATTGGAGAATCCAATGTCTCGACAGATCCCTGCCGTATGCCTGAAGTGTCTCTTCTCCCTGGTCGTGCTGCTCTCCTTCGGGCTGCGCATGTTAGGGCAATCCTCCACCTCCGCCGCCGTTAGTGGCATTGTGCAAGACTTCACCGACGCCCGCATCCGGGATGCAAGCGTCAAGTTGATCAACGTCAACACTGGAACCGAGAGTGATTCTAAGACGGGTGGAGACGGAAGCTTCGTGATTCCGAGCGTGAATCCAGGTCGCTACAGGCTCTTGATCGAGCGGCAAGGGTTCGATACCACGGCCCTCACCGGAATCGTTCTCAACGTTGGCGACAATAAGGCCGTACTGATCCGTATGAAGGTTGGATCGTCAAGCCAGACCGTTACGGTAGAGGATAGTGGCATCAACATGAATACTACCGATGCGACTGTTAGCACCGTGATCGATCGTCAGCTTATCGAAAATATGCCCCTCAACGGCAAAGACATGCAGACTCTTTTTGAATTATCACCCGGCACCATACTTAACGCTGGCGGGGCCGCCAAAAACGGAGGTGGCTTCTCGGTCGATGGACAAAGGCCGACCGCAAATTACCTCACAATTGATGGCGCCAGTGGGAACGCTTATGTAACCATAGGTAACCTTGGCAAGAATGTTATGGGATCGACTATTGCGACATCGGCTTCGGGGGGGACCAATGGGATTCTGCCAATCGATGCCATTGAAGAATACCGAATGGACACCTCAACCTATACGGCGGAGAATGGACGTACTCCGGGAGGCCAAATCCAGGTAAGAACGCGCAGTGGGACCAACGAGTTCCACGGCACGCTCTTCGAAAACTTTCGCAACCAAGTCATGGACGCAAGAGACTGGTTTGTGAAATATAACAACATCGCACAATCACAACTACGCATGAATGACTTTGGCGGAACGTTTGGAGGCCCTATCATGAGGGCCAAACTGTTTTTCTTTGTCGCACATGACACGCTCGCACTCAATCAACCCACCACTTCTACCAAGGTCGATGTGCCTAGCCAATCGACCCGTCAAAGCGCGGCAGCTGTTTTTCAGCCATACCTAGCCGCGTATCCTCTTGGGAATGGAGGGGCAGACCCAAGTTATGCAGGCTTCGATTTTTACAATGCATCTCAGCCATTTATAGTTCGAAACCACACCACTTCAATCCGACTTGACTCGCGGCTCCCTCGCTCAATCGGCGTGTTCTTCCGAGCCAACGTCGCCCCGTCCTCAAGTAAATTAGTGAAGGTCAGCGGTCTAGATTCGCAAGCCAATATCTACACTTATACGGGGGGGATAACGGTACACTCCAAAAACAATCTTGCAAATGACTTCAGCATCAATCGCACGTCTAACAACGCTGACTACCTCGTGTATGTAGGTTCCACTGGAGGAAATGATCCCGCCGCAATCAAGAATAATCTGCCAACAGGCGTAAATCCATCGATCTATGCGTGGGGAGTGGTTGTGGGTAACAAGGCTGGCGGTGGAGCTGGGTCGGGACCACAGGCGAATAACATCCTAGCCCAGTGGAATGTCATTGACACATTATCCTGGCAACTCAAGAGGCATACTCTAAAATTTGGCGGCGATTTTCTTTCAAAGATGACGAAGATAAACCAACCGCACGTCAGTTCATCTGTATACCTGGCTTATGGTCAGCCGTCTCCATTTCCGAATTTTCAAAACGGCATTGTGGATGATTTCAATTATGTCGTTGTTAACGCCCAGCCTGTCATCTCGGCCAAAAACTTATCTCTTTTTGCAAATGACGGTTGGCGCGTCTCTCCTTCGCTCGTGTTCAATATTGGTCTCCGATGGGAATATAACCCTCCACCGTCAGTCGGACCACTGGGGGTGCTCTCGCTGCAGGGTGCTAACTTAGATCCTGCGACAGTGACTGCTTCGGTGTCCAAGCAGCCTCTCTATAAGACGGTCTACGATAACTTCGCGCCAAGATTAGGCTTTGCCTGGACAGTACCTTTGCAGAGCAAATTCACGACGGTCCTCCGCGGTGGGGCGGGAATCTACTTTGATACTGGCCAAGCGACAACGGGCGCCCAGGCGGCAACTTCAACCTACCCTTATCAAACCACGGCTCCAATTACTACTAACGTAGCTTTTCAATCAATCAACTGGGCAGGGTTGACTGGCTTGACACCATCAACGCTCCCTCAAAGCGCCGTCTATCTTGTCGACAGTAATCTCGCATCTCCGCGAACCTACGAGTGGAGTCTGACTCTTGAGCAGGCCCTTGGCTCCGGAGCGAAGTTGTCGACGAGTTATGTGGGAAACGATGGCGAGAAGTTGATCGGACTCACTAGCTACTACAACAAGGCTAATAGCCAAGGGACGTATCCAGTCAATACTGGTGTGGTGTCAAAGAATGGATACTTGTATCTTTCTAGGAACCAAGCTCATTCAAATTACCAAGCGCTTCAGATGCAGTTCACGGGGAGAATGGCCAATCGATTCGACGCCCTATTCTCTTATACATGGGCGCATGCAGAGGACAATGGATCGACAGAGTTCAGCTCCGTAGGCGGTTTGGCCGCCAATCCGATTGCCAATTCGGCGAACGATATTCGTCATGCGTTCTCTGGCGCGATCCACTACACACCGGGAGGGATCAAAGGGCCGAGGATTGTGCGTGCCCTAACTAGTGGTTGGCAGTTCGATACCATCGCGAGACTGCAAACCTCGCCTCCTTTTTCGGTCACCATCAGCAATACCAATCCCAACTCGTTTCTGGCCAATGCTGATGTCGTATCCGGCCAACCGATAGTCCTGCACCAAAAGTACAATAGTTTTGGCGTAGCAGTCCCTGGCGGAAGGCTTATCAACTATAACGCCTTCATTAGCCCACCAAAGGATTCAACAGGAAACATCCTGCGACAAGGAAATAGTCCTACTAACGGTTACAGGCTGTTCGCTCTGAAGCAGTGGGATCTTGCGGCGAGTCACTCATGGCAGATTTATGAGAGGGTGAATCTCTATTTTAGAGTCGACGCCTTCAACATCTTGAACATAGTCAATTTCGCTGAGCCATACACGGGGTGGTCTCCGACTGGTGCTAGCATCTTCGGTGTAGCGACCTCTACGTACGCAAGTGCGAATGGGTCCACGCCGTCAGATCTAGGGCAATCTGGAACTCAACTCAGCGTGTTCCAGAACGGCGGCAATAGAAGCCTGCAGTTAGCGCTCAAGATAAAGTTCTGACGGCCTGAGGTGGCGTGTCGACGAATTCGTCGAGACTCCACCCCAACCCCGCATTTGCCATTTCCGCAGAGGAGCGCCCAACACGCGGATTAGCCAATCGCCAACTATTGGAGATTAAGGATTCTAATGTTTCGAACTAAGAGTGTGTTTGTCTTCACAGCGTGCTTGTTACATATAATCGCTCATTGCCAGACGGGGATAATTCAACGAGACGCACGGCGCCCTGATCTTGGCTTCGACACGCGCATTCGTTATGACAGTGCTTTGGCGAATCACGTCGAGACTCTGAATATACTCGTCGCTTCAAAGATGGGAAGAAACCCTGAGGCTATTGCAGCGTTTGAGGCAGCGGGCGGCAAAGTCGGCTATCGCTCTGACCCCGTTGGCTATTTCTGGGGAAATCTTCCGACATCCGAATTACCGAAGTTGTTAGCGGTTCAGTACATCGTCGACATTGAACTGGATGGGCCGACAAATTCAGGCATTGACTATAACAAGCCTAGCGATCTAGGGACGCTTAAGCCGAATAGCGTTTGGAACCGGCAGAAGGCACTCAAGTCGGTCGACGATGGCATCGCCAAGCTACCGCTGCTCGCGCCCGCAGATCTTGAGGGAGTAAATCCATATCTTCCGTGGCATTTAATAGGTGTTCCGGAGTACTTGAAGGAACACCCGACCTACGATGGACGAGGTACGACGATTGCAGTGGTGGAGGGCTATGGCGATCTGCTACATCCAGTGCTACAGGACGCACTCACGTTGGATGGACGGCACATCCCTAAGATTGCGGGGATTCTGGATATCTCTTCCGACGAAGAGGCCTTTTACGACCGTGGCCGCGGCTACTACCCGGCGGCGCTGATATTGAAAATGGAAGGCGAGATTGCGGCCGAGAGCCGCTCCGTCGAGTATCAGGCAACGGTTCTTACTCTTCCGGCTCCTGGCAGATATAGGATTGCCCGTTTAGAAAACGGAGGCAGGGCGTTCTGGGTGTTATGGTCACAGGAAAAGGGTTCCGTCTGGGTCGATACGAATCAGAATCACAACTTCGCCGACGAGGTTGAGCTTAAGGACATTAATCAGGAGTTCAGCGCAGCCGAGATTCCAGCAGAACACGGTCTGCCCAATGAGTCGCTCGCGAGTGCGACGCCGTTCTCGATTGCCATCGACAAAGACCGCTCCGAGATCAAGTTCTTTCTTAACCTAGATCATCATGGAACCGGTGTGGCGAGCATCGCAGCAGGCAGCGGATTTCTCGGCGGGAAGGGCAATGGAGTAGCACCGGGTGCAAGGCTACTATTTGTCACGCGTGGGTCTGGTTCTCTGCATGACGATCTGAAAGCCTTTATTGCTGCGGCAAGCCGCTCGGATGTCGATGTGATCACCTGCTCGTTCGTCATCAAGCCGATGATTTCCGGAGAGACCGTGACAGCGCTGATCTTAGACCGTTTGGCGCAGGTTTATCAAAAGCCAATGTTCTTCACCGTGACGGCGGGGCCGTTTGCAACCACAGACAACATCAGTGATCAGGGTACAGGTGAGCATGTTTTCGGAATCATGGGCTATACGACACCCGAGGTATGGAACGCTTTCTATGGAGTGAAAGTGCCGTTGCGCGACAATGACCCCGATGGAGGAGGCGATGGTCCGGCAATTAGTGGCGCGCTTAAGCCCGACTTCGTAACGCCCTTCCATCAACTCGCTGCCGGTAACTGTGCACCGGATTCTTATGAAGCGGAGCACCGCTCGGCTTTCATTGGGGCGGCCTACAGACTTCCGCGTTGCTACGTGCAGTTCGGAGGGACATCCGGGTCAACTCCCGAAGCTGCGGGCTTAGCTGCTCTACTGATCAGTGGTGCAAAGCAAGCTGGAAAGAACCACGATTTGTATCGCCTAACTTGGGCGTTGCATAGCTCCGCGAAATACCTGGATCAGACCTACGAGGCGGTTGGCTATCAAGGCTATGGTCTTCCGAATGTGGCGGCAGCTTGGAGGCTCCTCTCTAGTGACGAATTGACGCCCGTTTTCGAAATATTTTCAGAAAGCAATGGTCCGCATGAGAGTTACCGTAGAACTCCAAATGTGGGCGTGGGGGTATATGAATATGCAAACTGGCATCCGGGGATGTCTGGCGAACGGGAGGTCACCATCACGCGCCAATCTGGTGGCAAGGAAGCAAATCGCTACCAACTCTCCTGGCGCGGCAACGACGGAACTTTTGCCGCGCCAGGAGAGATTGACCTTCCTTTGAATCAACCGGTGAAGATCGCCATAAAATTTGCGCTCAAGGAGAATGGAATTCATCAGGCGATCCTGCAGATCGTCGATCCCGCGAGCGGAAACACTCTACGCAGTTTTCTGAATACGGTGGTTGCTTCGCAGCCGCTGGGCAGCGATGCTCCGATGGCTGCGTGGCAGGCAAGTGTTCCGCTTTCGCATGATGCTTGTTCGATGTTCGATGTGCAGGCCAACATCCACGCCCTCGCAGTGGACATAGGCGTGCAGGGCGGCCCCGCTGGTTGGTGGGCTGGGCCTTCTGCTTCAAGAGGAGAGCAGACATTTCTGAGCTCATACCTGCCAAATCAAGATATAAGGAGCGATATGTTCAAGAAAGCAGGTAGTCAGCGTGTTCTTTTCAGGGACCCTGCGCCAGGTGTGTGGGCCTTCTGCATACGAAACCATCAAGGAGCGGGCGATCCGCAGGCGAACCATGTGGCCTATGTTCAGGCCGGCATCAAGCTCACGGCTCTTCAGGTTGACGTGAAATTAGACAAAATCCATGTACAGAAAGACATCAGCGACGATTCGACATTACGAGCGGAAATCGCCGTCGCGAATAGAGAGAGCCCGCTGAAGGGGGCGGTAGTCAAGACACAGATCGGATTTGAAGAGGAGCACACTATCGAGATTCCCGCCGCCGGGGGAACTGCGGAGTTGGATTGGAAAGTCGCAGCGGGAATACAAAAGTTGCTCCTCAACTTCCGAGCGGGCAAGACGAACGCAAAGCTGGCGGCTTCGGTCTACGCATGTTCCACCGACGTTCATAAGAACGGCCAGATGCACTGCGCGCTACAGGATTACCAAGAAAACCCCGGACTACTTAAATACAACATGCCGCAAGCCGGCCAATGGAAGGTGTTGCTGTACCAATTGGGGGCGCCCGTCGAAGCGAAAACTAATTCGGTGCAGATTGGAGTGATTCAGACGCCTAATGGAGGCGGGTTAGAGGCACAGATTGGGAACTTGGATACCAATGCCCGAGCTACCAAATCGATCGATCTCAAATTCCCTACGGCAATGGGTTCAGGGCGGCCTGTCCTCCTTACCGAGGTCTACGACTCGGCTCAGGACGAAGGAGAGGAGGCGACATTGAAGCTGCTACCGAAGACCGATCGAGAGAAGATGCTTCCAATTGTTCTAGGACAGGCGATTCAAGCGATCCCGAGGGCACCGGAGCATGGCAAGTGAAGGCAACTCTGTCGAAATCGGTAAGAACGATCGCTCTCGTCGCTGTTTGCAACTCGTTCGGCACGATGAGCCCGCATACGGGGCTCGCTCAGGCGGCGGTGAACGATTCGTCTCCCGATCTCAAGGTGGCGGCGCTGGTCGGAAAGTCGGCGCCAGACTTTGTCATTAGAACTCTTGATAGCCGCGAAATCTCTCTCGCTGACTACAAGGGTAAAGCCGTTCTCGTGAGCTTTTGGGCGACATGGTGTGCTGCTTGCAAGCTGGAGATGCCTTGGTTGGCACAACTCCGCGAGGAGTATGGCGGCCAGGGCTTCGAGATCATCGGCATAGTGACAGATCGAGCCACCGACGAGAAGGTGCGACAGATTGCCGACAAGTATGGCGTGAAGTATCCGGTTCTCCGCTGCAATCACAAGACCGCCGAGGCATACGGCGGGTTGCCCTATCTGCCGGAGTCCTTCTATATCGACAAGCACGGAAGAGTGGTACTTGCGGACGCCGCTGCGGACTCTAAGGATGGGATCGAAACAAACATTCGCAGGCTTCTTGGCCTCGGAGTCAGGTAAAGGGACCCGTTCATGAAGCGCTCCTTCATTCATCGCCGTCAGTTTCTGCGGCAAACCGTTGCCTTTAGTGCCGCAGCCGCGCTAGGTTCCCTTCCCGGCGTCGCTGCGGTTGCCTCCGATCCATCGTCCACGGAGTTGCTAATGATCGGGGATTGGGGTTACGAGGACCATACGGCACAATCCGATGTGGCAGCGGCGATGCGCCGCTATACACACGAGCAAAAGCTGCATGCTCAGGCTCTCCTTCTGTTGGGCGACAACTGGTATGGAGCTATGGCCGGCGGTGTTCACTCGTCGCGCTGGCAAGTGCAGTTCGAGTCGATGTATCCGGCCGATACCTTCAATTGTCCCGCCTATGCGATCCTGGGCAACCACGATTATCAGCGTTGGCCTGAAAGCAAGGTAGAGGCCGAGCTTGCCTATGCGAGCGCGGGCGGAACGCGTTGGACGATGCCGGCGCGATGGTACAGCTTCGAGTTTCCAAAGACGAAGCCGCTGATTACGTTTATTGCCCTGGACAGCAATATGCCGTTCGCGGATGGGGCAACGAGTCGCGGACGCGACTTTACGCTAACGGCCGCGCAGCAGGTGGAGCAGCTTCTCTGGCTCGAAACCGAACTCAAACGGCCTCGCACAACTCCCTATCTCGTTGTGATGGGGCATCACCCGATTTACTCCGATGGAATGCACGGCGATCATCCTGTGCTCATCCGGGATTGGGACCCGTTGTTTCGCAAATACAAGGTCGACCTTTATTTGGCGGGGCACGACCACGACATGCAACACTTGGAGTTTGAGGGGCACCCGACCAGCTTCGTCCTCTCGGGCGGAGGCGGCGCGGATCTGTATGACCTCAAGCTCGACGCGTCGCTGCGTGGGCCTTACGCGCAGAAGGTCTATGGCTTCAGCCATCTGTCAGTTACTTCTCATGAGATGATACTCCGCCATTTGGATAGCGATGGTCGCGTTTTGCACGCATTCACGAAAATGCCAAATGGCGAGGTGATGGTTCCGCCAAACGCCAAGCCTCTTATGCTATGACCGAGATCCAGCGCCAGAAAGAATCCCAACGGATTGACCAGGCTATCGACGAGTACAGCACCGCGATTGCACGGCTCTTGCAGACCTGTGGTTCAAACCGGATTTTCGGTGAGGAACAGATGCGCGAGTTTCAAAAGCTGTTTCGTGCTCGCCGTCGCTTGATCGTTCGACTTACACGACTCGAACGGAGCCAAGTCACACACTCCCAACGTGCCTTCGGTTTGTCGTCAGGCGTTGAAACAAAGTCATGATCTTCGCATGGGAGCACCTGATATGGCGGCGCACAGCCCAGCTGCAGGTTGAGTTGCCATTGCACGGTCCGCCGCTCGCAACGCTTATCAAGTTGATCGCGAAGGCGCAGGTGTTCATCGCCGACGTGGATGTTGAGAGATTGTCGTCGGTTATGTCCTTTCAACCCGGAATGTTCACTCACAAGCCGGCAGTCGTCACTATCGCAGTCAGAACGAAAAGCCGCAATCAGGAAGAGCGGCTTCTCCGCGCCCTTACCAACTCCGGATACAGCTACAAGCGAGAATGAAGAGTGATCTTCGACGAGGGCTTGCGCCTACTGAGGCGACATCTGCGCTGGTTTCTGCAATCGAATTACATCCTCCACGCGACGCCTGCCCTGATGCCTGCTGATGTATGCGATCAGGTCGATGCACCGCATCACATCGTCTTCGGCCACGCTAAGTTGCATGTTGGTGCCGCCGCGGATAGCGAGGCTGGCCAGCCGGCGGACCGATTCGTCCGCGCTGCTGGAATGAATCGTCGCCAGCGTCCCGCGATGTCCGGTGTTCATGGCGTCGAGCAAGGTGCGGGCCTCCGGGCCGCGCACCTCGCCGACGATGATGCGGTCGGGACGATGACGGAGCACGGCTTTGAGCAGGTCGTCGAAGGTGATCTGGCTGCGGTGAGTATCGGTCTGCGATTCTGTGGAGACGATATGCGGCTTGCGGATGTGGAGCTCGGCGGTGTCCTCGATGAGCAGGATGCGCTCATGTTCGGGAATGGCATCGGCCAGTACCCCAAGCAGCGTCGATTTCCCACTCCCGGTCCCACCGGCGATAAGGATGTTCTGCCCGTCGCGCACGGCGTCAGTCAAGGCGGCGGCCTGTTCTTCGGTCAGCATCTGGACTCGTATCAGGTCGGCCAACGTGAGGCCCCTGGAGGTGAAGCGGCGAATCGTGACCAAAGGCCGGGGATTGACCACAGGCGGAATCATGGCGGCCATGCGGCTGCCATCGGGCAGACGCAGGTTCAGGATGGGTGAGTCCGCGTCCAGCTTCTTGCCAAAGCGGTTGGCGATGACTTCGAGGCCGGTCTGCAAAGCTCCGTCCTCAAATTGAACATCGGGGAGCCGCTGAATCTGTCCCTTCTCCTCGATCCATACGGAGCTATCCGGGTTCACCATAATCTCGGAGATGGTCTGCGATTCGAGCAGATGCTCGATGGGTTTCAGGAACGGGATGATGACTTCAAAACTCACGGGTATACCTCATCAATGAAATTGTGATCGTCGCGGTCGTGGCGTTGGGAATGTGGGAATCGCAACGCGATTTCCAAGGGCAGAGGAAAGGGCCGGGAAACAGCTCTACCGTTTTCCATGCTTTCCTCTGCCCGTCATTTCCATCGCCTGTGTTGCAGGTTTCACGAGGGGAACATTCGCAGGCTCGAAGCCGATCCGCTCCTGCTCGAACCAGCTCATCTGAATGGGCAGGAAGTCGGGCTTGAGATAGCAGTAGGTCGGAGGCAGCGGGCTGACGCCGTCGAAGGCGACGACTATGGACTGAGCGTTCTTGAGGTCGAAGAAAATCTTCTCCTCGAAGAGCGGCTCCTTATGCTTCTGGTACTGCTTGGAGGCAGAGACGGAACCTTTGCTGGACGATGTCCGGCCACTGAGCCAGCCGACATTGGCGTTGGTGGAAGACTCGGAGAGGATGTAGCTGATATGGGCGCGGTCCTCTTTGCCGCACAGTTCGGATACCCATCGAGGTTCTGCACATTACTCACATCGGGCGTGCTCAATGTGACGTGCAGGCAGAATTCATGAACGATGTCCTGGGCTTTGCCAACGTCGCCGCGGGTGATCTGCAGTGCCCACTCCTGCAGACGGTCGTAATACTGTTCGACCAGCTTGTCCCGGCTCGGGGCAGACGACCGCGCCAGCGGCTTCGTATTGGAGATTGGGTTCATCTACTCACATAGAGGTTTTTTCGGGCCAATACTTCCTTTTTTTGGCGGAATTATTTTCCTTCACTAAGTAGACCGCATCGGCCCGCCTCCTCAAAGCCCAACGCATTGCTGTTCTTCGGCTTAAGGAAGGTCGAGAACTCCGGACTCCGTCGTGTATCTGTAGCAAAGGTGAAAGGGCTTTTCAAAATATTTCTTGCCGCCCAAGGGAAGTTTTGCGCGGATTTTACGCTCTGTTAATACGAGAACGCATGTCGGGCGATTTCCACGACCGACCAGTGGCCGGCCTGTTCCACTCGCGAAGGTGACGGCTACCTCGTCTGCGGATTGCTCAAGGCCCGAGATGCTGTCTGCAAAGAGAAACTCCACGTGATCCCTGACTTCGCCGAAGAGCATGTCGAGAAGTGCGTCCCTCTCGATCTCGTATTCCTCTTCCGGCTCCTCTTCTGCCTGCGAAAGAGCCAGCGGCAACGGCGATCCGTGGGCATCAAGGAAGGTCATGGGCCTGGGTGGCAAGCTCTCCGACTTGATGCGTTCCAGCAGATTCATACGCCTGACAACGTCGATGACCCCGTCTCGTATGTTGACCGGGGTTCCACCCTTCCTCAGTCCCTTCGCGATCTCGACGACGGTCACCGAGTAGCCGAGCTTGTTCATCCACCAGGCCGCAGCCAGCCCGGCAAAGCTCGCTCCCGAGATAAGAACACTCGGGGTCGGATTCGTTGGGAGTGTTCCGTTGCGCTGTATGTCCATATGCACCCTCTAAACTTATACTAAGTATAAATATAGATGCTGTAAACTGAGCGGGGTTGCGAAATGGCTTCGGTGCTCAATCGACAGACGCGGAAACGCCTTGCCACACGGCAGCGCATCTCTGACGTTGCCACCCGCCTCTTCATCGAGCGTGGCTTCGACAAGGTGAAGGTGGAGGAGATTGCGGACGCCGCTGATGTCTCGCGGATGACCGTCTTCAATCACTTCCCTCGCAAAGAGGACATGTTCTTCGACCTGGACGAGGAAGGCCGTGCAGAGCTGCTGTCTAGCCTGCAGAAAAGAAAGCCAGGAACGCCTCCCGTGGAAGCCTTGCGACTGTTCGCCCATTGGGCTGTAGCCAATCAGCGCCCCTACGTTCGCTTCTTTGAAGAAGGCAGCGCCAAGTTCATGGCTACGATTCACGAAAGTGAAGCCCTTAAAGCCCGAGCTCGAGCGATCCGTGATGAGCTGACGGATAATCTGACCGTCGCCCTCGCCAAATCGATGAAGCGCCGGTTGCCCGATCCTGTCGCCTGCCTTGCAGCATCATTGCTGGTCGCAACCTGGGCCGTAGCTCTCGTCGAAGCGCATCGAGTCTTTCAGCAAGATCACGACGTGGAGAAGGCGAATAGTGTCTTTCTCGGCCTCATTGACCGAGGAACGAAAGGGGTGCGTTCTGCCTTGGAAGGAACACCGTACTTCTAAAACGGCCGAGCACAGAAAGTCATCTCACACTTGCCGCTCTCTAGGTCAATCCATCAGCAGGAATAGTCTTCAGGTTTTGAGCGTAAATCAGATCGGATAACAAGTATGAGCGCTGTCCACGGAAAGAAGATCGCCATCGTCGGCGGGGGGCCAGGCGGGCTCACGCTTGCTCGATTGCTGCAGCAAAGCGGTGCGCAGGTGTCAGTGTATGAGCGCGACCAGAGCCGCAGTGCGCGAGTTCAAGGCAGCGCATTGGACCTCCACGAAAGCTCTGGACTGGCAGCATTGGAAGCCGCTGGCCTGATGGAAGCGTTCTGGGCCAACCATCGACCAGATCTCGATAGCCTTCGCCTTACCGATGCCAAAGGGACGGTTCTTCACGAACATCTCCGCCGGATGTCCGGTCCGGGGCAACGTCCTGAGATCGAACGTGGTCCGTTGCGCGATCTTCTGCTCGACTCGCTTCAGCCCGGTACTGTGCAGTGGGACTGCAAGCTGGAGTCTTCAGAGTTTCTCGCCGAGCAGATCCTATTACATTTTGCGAACGGACAGGCCTCAGTGGCTGATATCGCCATTGGCAGCGACGGCGCAAACTCTCGCTTGCGTGAGTTGGTCACTCCTATTCCGCCGCAGTATGTCGGAGTGTCGCTCGTAGAGGGCCTCGTTCCTATGGCAAAGCACGCAATATCTGAGTTGTGGGCCCTTCTCGGAGGTTCGGCGCTGATCGCTTTGGGAGGTGAACGGACGATCGGCATGGGAACCAAGCTAGATGGGAGTGTGCTGTTCTACGCGGGATTGAAGACCAATGATCCTGGGGCCAGACAAAGCCTTGAAGAGGCAAGCGGTCCGGACGAGCGAGTGAGATGGTTCCACGCTAACTTCAGAGGGTGGGGTGACCTGTGGGAACCGCTCTTCAGGGAGGCGGTCTCAATGGTCTGGCGGCCCCTGCTTGTTTGCCCGGCGGATCAGCATTGGACGCCGAAGCCAAACGCTACGCTGATTGGGGATGCGGCGCACGTAATGCCGCCCTATGCGGGCGAAGGCGTGAACATGGCGATGCTCGACGCTCTGGTCCTGTCAAAGTTTCTCCTGAGCGAAGACACGCCTGGTAACGCAATCGCCGTTTACGAGACGGAGATGTTCTCCCGCATGCGATCCATGACGGCGGACACAATGGTGAACACGGAGATGTTCTATGCACCGGATGCCTGCGAGCGCGTTGTGGCTCTGTTCCGTAGCTTCGTTGGAGGAGAGGCGGTTCCTCCAGCCGGCGAGGCTTAATCCCAGGTCCTCATAAGCCTGCTTATGTTTACTTTAGAGGTGAAAATTCAGAGGTCCTGCAAAGGTCCAATAACGGGAAAAAGCCGTGTAATGCGTGGTGTAGAGTGCGGTCTGTGCCATGCATTTTCAATAAGTTACGTCTGGAATTCGTGATGGCATGGAAGAGGTTATCGGTTCGAATCTGCCTTCACGCCGCAACGTCAGCTAGTGATTTCTCGAACGGGATCACGAGTAAATTCGAGACGTTGCAGGCCTTCACAACCAGTAACGTGATAAGCCCCATGCCACTCAGACGACGAGTACTGCGAGCCCTGTGATGATTAGTGCGACTGCCCAGACGAGGTCCAGGTTGAACCATGATCGTCTCAGCATTGCCAGGCCGAACTTCTGATAGACGAGCAGCGCCACGGTGGCCGTCACCGAAAGATAACCCAGGGTATGGATCAGTGTGGCCTCAAGGTTGCTCGCAAGACTTTGTGAGGCAGGCATGTGGTGATGTCCCTGAGACTCCGACATCACTATCGGTAGAACCATAAGGCCCGCGCCATGCGCAGAGGCCATCAGGAACGACCAGATCGTGAGATCGCGGAATCCCACACGCATTCCGCCCCACCGGAAATGCCTGTTTCGGACGAGCTTGTAAATACCCAGTGCTATAAGTGTCGCCGCTGCGCCGACGCGGATGTACATTATTGGCACAACGATCTGCATCAGACTGGCAACCAGGACAACAACCGCAATAGAGAGGGCATGCCCGAGTGCAATAGGCGGCAATGACAAGGCTACCTCTCGCGCACGATGTTCCTGCATGCCGCGGGCTACAGCAAACAGCCATCCCATCCCAGGATTGATCCCGTGATAGGCACCCAGCAGGAATAGCATCGCCCAGACGGTCCACTGCTCGTGCATGGATCACCTCTATGCGTAGCAATAAGAATCTGAGGATGCGTCACCGCCCTCAAGCCGAATCTGGTGGGGACGCAGTTCGTCGAATTCAATGAAGAATCTGGGATCGAGTTCAATGCCTCCGTCTGGTTTGACATCAAGCTTGACCATCCATCCATTGATCCCTTCGGGATAAAACTGCGCGTCCCATGGGGTGTAGAGAGAATTTGTGAAGTAGATGCGCTTGCCGTCGCGACTTACCTCGACCATCTGCGGAGCGCCGTTTAAAGGCCTGTCCGGATGCTTGGGGTGAGCGGCTTTACGGACAATTCCACCAAGGTGTACTGAACCGGTCTTGCGTGGGTGAAATGGATCGGACACATCGTATTGCAGGAATTCTCCGGTGCCGAAACAAGAGACATACAGAAAACGATCATCTAGCGAGAGATTAATGTCCGTCACCAGCGGCGGAACCGCCTTGAAGCCTTTAAGAAGCGGCGGCAGCGTGTCCGGATCGGCTGGCTCGGCAGGAATCTCGATGACCTTCGTGATCCCCCACCCATCATTGTCGCGATGCCATAGCCAGATGGAGGCGGATAGATCCTTGAGAGAAACGACCACGCCGAGGAAGCCATAAGCGCGAGTGGGATCGTGAGCCGGGCGTAGTTCTAAAGCCATCTGGTGCTCGGAACCGAGATCGAGTTCCTGAAGGTGGCGTCTCTTGACCAAGTCCCAGATGTGCAATTTGTGGCCGTAACCTCCGCCGAGCAGTATTTCGGGATTCACCCCTTTACTCACCATGTTTGGAGTCCCCCACTCGCTGGTGATGAGCGTGTCGAAGCCCAGATGCCACCAGAAATCGTAGGCGAGGTGCTGAGTTCCGCGATCCAGTTCCCACTTGCCAAGCACATCGAAGCTTTCGTGATCCATGACGAAGATACCGCCCGGACCATCCCCATCTGGCGCTCCCAGCGCGCTTATGAGGATTCCATCGGGACCGCAATGTACCGTGTGCGGCGAAGCGTATCCGGTGCGTGCTGCCAATTCTTCCGGCTCAATAACTCTCGCAATTTGCGGACTGCGAGGATCGGGCTTGGTGTCGATAATGTGAATGCGCGAGGAGTGGATGCCCGGTACTACCAGGTAGCGGCGTTCGACGTGCGGATGCGGAGCATGCGGGCAAAGGCAGGCGCTGCAGGCATTCCAGCCGAAGTGGTGCAGCTCGTCACCGGCATTGGGCATGTCGAGTTGTCCGACGAGACTGCCATAGGTTGGGGATGCAGGATCGACGTCGACGACGCCCAACGCGTCGTGACGGCCGTCATCCTTGCCGTTGACCATTGCGACGTAGGCTAGCTTTTCAGCTGGCGCCTCCATCGCCATTTTGGGCGAAGGGTAAAACGAGGGATCGGGCCGCCAAATCGACATCTTAGAACCGCCTTTGATTTATAGGATTATTGTCACGCGCATGAACGTCGCTGGAATGAAGGTTCCTGCATCGCCGCTTTTGTTTTGTGTATGAGCCAGCTCCGTCAGCCGGTTGTGAAGCTCCTGCTCTCTACCACTCTTGCGGGCGGCATCGTATGCATTCATCGTGGGGCCGTAGAAATCCCGAAACAGCTCAATGAACTCGGTCGGACTCTTGTCCGAAGAAGCAAAATAGAATGTGTCCTTAATCATGGAAATGTTTTCAGCCGGGATACCCGCGTTGCCGAATCGTTCGAGTATGTGGCTTTCGACGCCCCAGGTCATCGGGCTAACAAATCCTTCCGGTGGTGGAGGGGTAAATTCGGAGCTGATTTTCAGCAATTGGGAAACAAATGTCGGATCGTTCGGAATCCAATTCCCCATGACGATACGGCCACCTGGCCGGGTTACGCGGGCCATCTCACGCGCTACGTCAAAAGGCCGGGGAGCAAACATGGCGCCAAAGATGGACAGCGTCAGATCGAAGGACTCATTCTCGACATCTTTCAGATGGCTGGCATCTCCTTCCTGAAATTGCAGGCGCGTGAGACCCTCCGCTTTCGCCCGCTTGTTGCCGGCCTCGACGAGGTTGCGTGCGATATCGATTCCGGTCACGTTTGCGCCTGTCCTCGCCAGCGGTATCGCCGTTGTCCCATCGCCGCAACCGAGATCGAGAACCTGGAGAGGGGGACTAATACTGAGGGAGTCAATCAGGGCTTCGCCGGACTGGCGCATGAAACTCGCAATTTCAGTGAAGTCGCCTTTCTCCCACAATGTCTGGTTCGGATTTGCGATGGCTTGGTTCATGGTGCTGCTCCTGCCGATTGATTCAGCCTTCTCATTCTGCTTTGAGGCCGCCAATACATCCATGCCCGAGCGTCGCTATGATATGCTCAACCGTCCTTTCCAAGTCAGTCAGCCATGCGCAGAGTCCGCGAAACCCTGCAGAAAGTCCAGAAAGCCCACATGGATGCATTTTCGGAGGTTCTGAGCGGAGTCAAACTGCGAGGTGCAGTGTACTTCACAGCGGATTTCTCGGCTCCCTGGGGACTCACCGTTCCCGCCTCAAATATCATGACTGCGAGGATGGCACCCGGGGCCGACCACTTGATCCTGTACCATCTCGTTCTTGAGGGAGGCGCCCTTATTGAGCTGACCGATGGGCAATCTTTGGAATTGAATACGGGAGATGTCGTCGTCTTTCCCAGTGCGGACGCTCATCATATGAGCAGCGGCAAAGGAGCCACCCGGCCATTCCCTAACTACGGCATCAGCGCCAAGATCCAGTCGCGTGATCTTAGCCCTCTTCATGCTGGCGGCGGTGGGGACGTCTCCCGCCTGGTGTGTGGATACATGACATGCGATCCCTACTTCTGCCGACCGCTCCTGAGCGGACTTCCACCGGTATTCAAGGTCAACCTTAGAACCGACCGCGCCGGGGAATGGCTCGAAAATTCGATCCTACACCTAGTAGAGGAGGCCTCTTCCGCACAAGTGGGTAGCGAGGCGATGCTGGCTAAACTTTCTGAGGCATTGTTTGTCGAGACGTTACGACGCTACATTGCAGGTCTGCCTCAGCATCAATTGGGATGGCTGGCAGGGACGCGAGATCCTGTCGTGGGGAAATGTCTAGGCTTGTTCCACGGCCGCATCGCTCATCCGTGGACCATTGCAGAGATCGCAAAGGAGGTTGGCATTTCGCGATCGGCTCTCATCGATCGTTTTACGCGCTATCCGTCGGTACCGCCCATGACCTATCTCACGCGCTGGAGGCTTGAACTCGCAGCGAGAACGTTGGAGAGAACGTCACGGGGAGTGTCGGAAATCGCCGGAGATGTGGGATACGAATCAGAGGCCGCCTTCAGTCGAGCCTTCAGGCGCGAATTTGGGCAGCCGCCGGGTCAGTATCGTGGTGACCATATGAGTTTGAAACCACGGAACATAAACAAATATCCCGAATAGAGCCGGATCCCGTGGCAGGCATCCGAGCTGCTTTTTTTCATGTGCACTTACTTGGACTTTTCTTTGCAGGACTCCAGGCGGGATCAATCATAAGGAGTGGGCCTACTCGGTCAGAGCTGCTGATGAAAAGCGCGTTTCTCGGGACTAATGATCCATGGACCAAAACTCGTTCAATGAGTGCGTTGCCCCTGTGGGCGCCAATCGAAGTCATAATTGGTGGATACAGGCCGACTTCGCAGTACCGGCACCCTCCGAGAATGCCTATTTTCGAATCGCTTCCGTGAGATAGATAAGCGTGGACAGGCATGGAACCGGTGCATGCGGCACCCATTCCATGCCAGAACTCCCGAACCTGTCCTTGATACGAGTCTGAGGCTCTAAACCGGCATTGAGCCAATCTGTTGGAGCAGGCTGGCTAGATCGAACTGAGACCAGTGCTCGACAAATTGGCGATCGATGACGCGGTTGAACTCAATTCCGTTGAACCGGACAGCTCGGCCAGTGGGCGGAATGCCTTGAAACACGCCCTTATGCGTACCGGTCAAGACCCAGCGACTGACTACGGTGTCTCCTTCCGCGATGCAGGCCTCAGCGGAGATATGCGCGTCGGGAAATGCGCTGGTGAAGTGGAGCATGAACTGCGACCAGGCCTCGTTGTTGAGCGGTTCCGGAGTGCCGGATAGATACGCCTGAAAGTTGGGGCCGCGGACGGCTCTTTCTGTCGCCCAGTCCTGTTGGTTGAACGCGTCAATCCAGCGATGGTTGAGGCCTTTGAGGTCGGTGGGGAGTTGGTTCGGGCTGGTATTATTCGCCGGCTCTTCCGGCAGCGGCCCATGAATGTCGATGTGGTATTTTGCTGCCGTTTCCATGAGCTTTGCCATGTCGGGTGGCGTGAAGTCGTCGAACGGCACACCGAGCTCCAGAACGAAATGTTCAAACCCAGCGGGGGAGCAGAGGAGCAGCATTCTTGCGGGAGTGGTGCCAACTACTTTGAAGCCATGTGGGAGTTCGCGCGGACCGAAGACCCAGGTTCCCGGGCCGCCGCGCTGCCACTTGCCGTCGCAGACGAATGCCATTTCTCCTTCGAGAATGTAAAACGCCTCATCTTCGCGATGGTGCGTGTGGTACGGCGAAGCAAAGCCGGGCGGCATGCTCCAGTGCTCCATCAAGCCGAAGGCTCCATTTGTGGTTTCGCCTGTGGACCTCATGACAGTTGGTTGACCCAGGAACCGGAAGACCGAGTCTTCTCTTGTGTTCAGGTAAGGTTGCAGTGCTTGAGTGTTCGCCTGCGATGCCTGCGGGGCTCGCCTGCGCGAAATGATCGCGTTGGCGGAAGGAGTCCGCCGCCTGGCGCGCGAGGGGTCGCTGATGATGGTTGTGAGTGACGCATTTCTTCAGCGTGCCGCCGAGCAGGGTTTGCGCGTCCGGGAGTACGCCCCTCCGGCCGGAGGCAGTATCGACTGCACCGTAACCGCCGCCGACGACCTCCTCATTGGTCGCCTGAGGGCGAACTTCGCCGGAGCGAGGCGTGTGGATCTTTGCATCTGCGATGCGCATGGAACGGAGCAGCACCGATTGACGGACATCCCTTTTCATTCCCAGATGGAGGACATTGCCTTCCAGCAACCCATCACTTACGCAAAGGCTGCGCCTTCAGAGACGATGATCGCGCGGCTGGTCGCATTCGACGATGCTGGGGCTGAGCGCCTGCTCGGCGAATATACGTTCAACCATACGCGAACGCTGCCCGGTCCAGGTGCCTGGTAACGTGTTTGATCTGAACGAGAGACAAGGTCTGATCTGACTTGAGGATCACCACATCATCGAGGTATCCGTACTCTTCAGCCTCAAATTGAACCCATACGAAGTTGGCTGGATGTTCGAGCCATGACAGGGCCACATCCATTCCGTAGAGATCTTGGTATTGGAACCCCTCACGAAATTGTCCGGGTTTTGTCAGCGGTGACGTAGACAATTCCATGCTCTCTTAGAAAAGCTCGACGAATCGAGCTCGTCCATCATCCCACGATGAATGTTCGCCGAAGCAAAGAACTTCACACTTCCCCTGACCAGCTCTTTGTCATCAGAGTTCAGCGATGGTTTCCAACCGTTTCTCGATTAGAGGTATTCGCTCGTCTTGTAGTACGAATCCCGGCAGCACATCACGAAATTTGGACTCTGCACGGAGTCTCCGCGCAGCATCGGCAAGATATTCTCGAAGCTCCAGTGGTGATCCAGCGATTTCCTCAATCACACTGTCTCGTCCTTCAATCACAGCGACAAAATCCTCAAGATCATGGCTGGCTTGATAGTCCAGGTTGCCACGCCCTCGGAATGCCTCCATCTTCGTCCCCAGGAAGAATGGCGCTGTAATTACTCGAATCGACTGTCCATTCGGTAGCGTGAATCTCGAAGCGTGTTCGAGTGCGAGCGCATACCAGCGATTGGTGAAACCTAGTGCCTCTGTGCTAAGGGGCAACACATCAAGTATCAGTCCGCCATTGTGCCATCGGCAGGTAAGGGGTTTCTCACCGGCATCTTCCGTGAAGTGGGCCTCGCGAAGGCGCTCTGAGAACTCCATATAGTCGGCGTACGTAATGATCTCGGCAATCACATCGACATCATTCGTGCCGCGTATCGGAGCGGCAGCCTTGTCTGTGATCAAGAGTCCCAACGTGACCCCGCCAACGAAGACAATCTCGTCCAAAAAGGGAGCGAGTTTCTGTACAGCATCCTCTAATAGAGGCAGATTCGGGTCAGGCATGAAGCTCCTTGCCAAGCAACTCTATAGCGAGATTTCGCTCTCGCGTTCTTCCACCGCGAATGGCGTCGCAGAGCGCGAGAACTCCATAGAACCTGGCATCCTTCAACGCTGCCTTGGGCGCTCCCTTATACAAAGGGGCAAAGGCGATACCGCGGACCGTCCCTTCGCCATACGGCCAGACTTCGGGAGGATCGCCCGAATCCAGAAAGCGGGATTTTAAGGGCTCAGCTGCAGAAGCCGTAGGAACGCCACGGACCAAAGATCCTTTTGCCGGTGGAAATACATACTTGAATCCATGCGCCAGAAACTCCAGCAAGGCGGATCGATTCACCCTCTTTTCTCCATGGACTATATGGAGCAGCCCCGACTCTATGCTTCGTTTCAGGGATTTGGACACCTCGGACGGGGAGATGAACAGGCTTTCCGCCAAGTCCTTGGAGGGTACCTGCGGCTCATTCTGCATCGCGAGTTTTAGGAGAAGCGCAATATCCTGCCCTTGCATGAGCCAATTATAGAGGCATATTTCCAATTTGGAAATTGGAAATTGAACGATTCCAGCCACACTTGGGACATCCTATGTTCCTAATCTCATTTTCACCCATTTTTAGCCGTTTCGTATCCCGTCCAACCGAGGTCGGGAAGTCCTAAGAAACTGCTTTCTGCGGTGGTTCACTACGCAAAAGACCCGCACACAACCTACGGTGGCCACGAGAAAATGCCCAATAAAGGTTTTACCCGTATTCTATTGGTCTAGAGTGTCTTAGGCCGTCTTTGACCAGGCCTCTACTTGACGTTCAAAGGGAATTACGAGTAAATTCGAGACGTTGCAGGCCCCCGCAACCATAAACCTTTTCAAATCAATTCACCCTCGCAACCATTCCACATGACTCGCTTTCTAGCTTAGGTACCAAAGACCTCTGCTTCGGTACGACAGAAGGCCGCGACTCAAAAGATAAGGTCACTCTGCCGTCAGCAAATCGGGCAGGAGCTTCATGGTGCGTTCAAAGTTGGTGTTGTCGCCGAGGACTCGGGCGAGGACCAATGAGCCTTCGATACGGAGTATCGCTTCTTCTGCTCTGGCCTTGGCCGCTGACGGAGAAAACCCCCTCTCCCGAGCAATGTCGGCGAACGCCTTGATCCATGCCTGCATGGCGCCCTTGAGCCCAGCCCTGAGAGCATCCGAGCCACCGGGAAGCGATAAGACATCGGTGATGCAGGACTTCTTACCGCCTGAGTAGAACGTGCGCAGGTTGTCAGCGACGACCACGACCCGCTTCTTCGGCGGTGTGTCGCCGGTAAGCGGGTCGAACACGTTGGCCTGAAACCAGGTGACGACTCCCTGAGCCACGGCGAGAGCGATCTCATCCTTCCCGCCAGGGTAGCGATAGTACAGGCTCGCTTTTTCCAGTCCAGTGGCTTCCGCGAGCCGCTGCAGACTGACGCCGTCAAAGCCATAGGTCCGAAACAGATCGAGCGCCCTGTCGTAGAAGTCCTCGTCGCTAACCATGCGGTGTGCCATAAATACCTCCAAGAGTTGATTCCCAATCGTTCGGTAAAGATTCATTCCATTTTCACAAAATTATTTCCCAAATCTTTGCATCTTTACCGAATGGTCGGTATCCAAGAGTCAGAAGCAAACAATTCCGGCCTACGGGCCACAGGAGAACCACCATGTCGCGTTTCCAATCCTTCGATCCCACCACCGCCACCGGCAAATCCAAAGACCTTCTCACCGCAGTTAAGACCAAGCTCGGACGTAATCTCAACATGGCGGGTGTCATGGCGAACTCCTCCGCAGTCCTTGAGGGCTATCTGAACTTCAGCGGCGCACTCTCCGGGGGCCAATTGAGCGCCAAGCTCCGCGAACAAATCGCTCTGGTCACGGCGCAGGAGAACCACTGCAACTACTGCCTCTCGGCGCACTCGGCCATCGGCCAGATGGTGGGTCTGAATCATGAGCAGGTTGTCGCGAGCCGCGGAGCCAAGGGGCAGGATGACAAGACGACAGCGGCGCTGAAGTTTGCCAAGCGCGTACTGGATACCAAGGGCCAGGTCAGCGAATCAGACCTCGATGCTGTGCGCACAGCCGGCTTCTCTGACGGAGAGATCGCCGAAATCATCGCGCACGTCGCTCTGAACGTCTTCACCAACTACTTCAACATCGCCACCGATGTCGATATCGACTTTCCGAAGATCTCGTACTCCGAGATTGCCTAACCCACCGAAACGCGACAGCAGGAGTCCACGGCGGAAGCCGTGGACTCCGGTTGGGCCAGTAATACAACGATCAGCCGACAACCGACAAGGATTAGGATTAACTGATGAGCACGATCATCGCCCCTCCTTTTAACGACCTCGAACTGGCGACGAAGAAAGTTCAGATCGCCGAAGACCTCTGGAACACTCGGGACCCAGAGAAGGTCTCCCTGGCATACACCGAAGACACCCAATGGAGGAACCGGACGGAGTTTCTTCAGGGCCGCGCCGCGGTGGTCGACTTTCTCAAGCGCAAATGGAGCCGCGAGCTCGACTACCGGCTGAAGAAGGAGCTCTGGGGCTTTCGCAACAACCGAATGGCGGTGAAATTCCACTATGAGTGGCACGACGACAGTGGCCAGTGGTTTCGCAGCTACGGAAACGAACTGTGGCAGTTCGCTCCTTCCGGCCTGATGGAACGTCGAGAGGCCAGCATCAACGACCTTGCGATCAAGGAATCGGAGCGAACCCTCTTCTGAAGATCGTTTGGCACAGGCGGAGATGTTCCTCTCTGGTTCTGCCCACTCGTTCTTTAGCTCATCCAGCATGTTTCCTTCAGGCCAGTCGCGCCGGACGGTCAGAGAATTCGAGCAGGCACCACGATTGTAATGCTGGGAGCAGCCATAACGAGGATGGTGACCCGACGAGTCATACCCCGTGACGATGATCAGGTTGCCGCCGCACAGGCCGCACTTCAGGATGCCGCTGAGTAGATACTTGCTGGTGGCCGAGCGCGGAATCAGGATTCCTCCCCCTTTGCGACCGCCGTACATCGCCTGCAACTCATCCTGCCTTGGTTCCCCTGGCTCGATCTTCACTCTGCGCATGGACGGTGAGGAAAAGGGAGTTTTGTACCGTGCTTTGACCGCAACGCCGGCTCAAATCGATGCAAATCCCGCAATTCGTAACCCCAGCTTCACGCGCGACGCACCGCGTTCATCGCGGCGAAAGACAGCATTCAACTCCGGCGAACCGCCAGCCTGGCAGGATCGGGCTGATACTGCTTGCTTCTGGCCATAGGCTCTCCTGTTTCAGGATATCTCTTATCCACCGACCGGACCCTACATCTGTAGGAGAACCGCCACGCTATCTGCGAACGCGTGGCGGATGCCGCTCAGACTGCGTTATTGAATCGTGAGAGTGAATGTGGCTGTGTGTGACACGTTGGCCGATGTGTCAGCGGCTGTCGCGACAACCTGGTATGTTCCCGTGGCTGCGGTTGCGCCGCCGCTACCCTGCGAGCAGGCACTCATTCCGGCAGTAAGCGCCGCAAGAAGGAGCAGACTGAGCAATCGTCCCGTCCATCTACGCCGGCCTCCGTACAGTGTCAGCCCGAGGAAGCATAACGGCATTCCCATGGCGACCCAGACACGCGGTGCACCGCCGGGAGGGTTGTTGCGGCCAGTCGCAACGTTCTGACCACTGGTGAAGATACTCAGCTGCGTATAGGCGGGATCCTGACCATCCGATGTCAAAGGACCGGTTGGTGAACATCTCACGCTTTGCGGAGTGCTGGTGCAGGAGATCTTTACCGTGCCTTTATATCCGTAGAGCGGCGCCAGTGTAAGCGTGACAAGTCCCGTCTGTCCTGCAGTGACGCTCGTTGATGCGGGAGTCACACTCAAAGTGAAGTCAGGCGACGGCGGCGGCTGAACGGTCAGCGTTCCATTGACGAAGCTGAAGGTATAGTTCAGTGCGGCCAGTGTTCCTTGAGTTGGGGTGATTGGGTAAGTGCCTTGCGGTGAGGATGACGTTGCCGTCGTGGTTTCGGCAGGAGCGCCGGTGACGACGCTGCTGGTATCGCCATTGACGAACCCGGTGATGATGTAGGTAAACGCCGGCGCGGAGCTGCCTTGCGCCATGGTCGCATTCATCGCCGTCACGGTAAGCACAGCGGGCTGGATGGTTACGGTCGCCGTGCCGGTACTGGAGTTATTGTTGGCATCCCCCGCATAGTTGGCAGCAATCTGCGCTGGTCCGGCGGACAGTTTGGGCAACGCGATTGTCACCTGATTGTCGTTCAGCGAAGCATTTCCAATCGATGTCCCGTTGACAGTAAAGCTTACAGTCCCCGTAGGCGAGCTGCCGTTGCTCACGGTCGCGGTGATCGTCGCCGACCCACCATAGACCGGTGAGGCAGGTGAAGCGCTGATGGAAGTCGCCGTACTGTAGATAAGTTTGGTAGAACCTGAGAGCGCGAAGGTCTGCGTCACACCTGTGCCGTTCAGCGCGTTGTCGGTCAGAGTAAGAGTGCCGGAGACAGCTCCGTTGGCACTGCTGGGCGGACTGAAGACGATGCTGATCGAGCAGGTCTGCCCAGAAGCCAAGGATGTTGTCGAAGTGCAGGCCGAGGCGGCACCGGTCTGCAGGATGAAGCCCGCCGTCGCGGCGAGGCCGCTAAAGTTGAGTGTGCTATTGCCGGCGTTCAATACCGAGAAGGTCTGCGGCGTACCGGTTGTGCCCGCGGCCACAGTGCCCATGTTCAAGGACATCGGCGTCGCGGAGGATACCTTCAGCAAACGATTGGCGGCTGTGTCCCCCAGGACGATGTCGCCTGTACTATCCAGCATCAGGTTCCTCACCGGTGAAGGCAGGACCGCACTGGTTGCCGCGCCGCCCTCGCCGCTGTAGCCGCCCGTGGCGCCTGTGCCGGCAAGCGTGCTGATGATGCCAGCCATATTGACCATCCTCACCTGTCCGCCGGCTGCGATGTAGAGATCTCCCGCGGCATCCAGTGCGATGTCCGAAGGATTCAGAAGCGTAGCAGCTGTCGCAGCGCCTCCGTCACCGGTGTTCGACGCACTTCCCTGCTGTCCGGCGACAGTTGAGATCTGGTTGGTCGCCGAGATCATGCGCACGACATCGTTGCCTGTATCCGCAATGTAGACGTCGCCGGCCTGATCGAGTGCGATGGTCTCGGGCGCATTTAATGCTGCGTTTAAAGCGTTGCCGCCATCGCCCGAATAGCCTGCCGTTTCTGCACCGGTAAGTGTAACGATGACGCCGTTCTTCCCAAAGTAGCGAATGGTATTGTTCCCGGTATCTGCCACATAAACACCACCCGCCAGATCCACCGCCAATCCCTGCGGATGATTCAACGTGGCCGAGGTCGCAAGGCCTTGATCGCCCGTATAGCTCGCCGTGCCCGTGCCGGCGATGGTGGAGATCATACCGTTGGCCGCGTTTACAAAACGAATAGCATTGTTGCCCGTATCGGCGATGTACAGGTCGCCCGCAGCATCGACTGCCACCTTCGCCGGAGCATTCAACTGCGCCGCGGTGGCCGCTGCTCCGTCGCCCGCATAACCTGAAGCGCCTGAGCCAGCCACTGTACTAATAACGCCCGTAACAGCATCGATCCGACGGACGACGTTGTTGCCGCTATCGGCAAAGTAGACGTTCCCGGCTGAGTCGATGACGCCTCCACGCGGCGCGCTCAACTGCGCTGAAGCCGCCGGGCCGTCGGCTCCGGTATTTCCTGCCGTACCTGTGCCTGCAATCGTGCTGATAGCCGCAAGGCTGAAGGTCGTTTCAGGAGCGATGCCTACGCCGGTGAATCCAAAGGCCGAGACAACTCCGCTCATGTCGGTAATGGCTAGCTGCGCCATCTGCAATCCGGGTGCAGTCGGCGCAAGGGTGACCGGTATGATGCAGGGCGTGTTCGCCGCCAGCGATGTCCCAAGCGTGCAGCCTGACAGTGCCCCCAGCGTAAACTCTGCGGGCTTCGCCGGAGTGACCGTGGCCGTGTTCAGCGTCACTGCGGCAGTTGATTGCACAATAAAATTCTGCGTTACGGAAGTGGCGCCCACTGCTGTCGAAGGCAGCCCAGCGTTGAACGACAAACGGCGTATACGAAAGTTTCCGATATCGGCGACATAGATATTATTGCTGGAGTCCATGGCCAAGCCATAGGGGTCCAACAACTCGGCGTCGGTTCCCGGGCCGCCATCACCGGAGCCACCCTCCTTACCGTTGCCGGCAATGGTGTTGATAATGCCGCTCGCACTGACCCAACGAACGCTCTGGTTGTGTTCGTCTGGAATATAGAGATTGCCTGAGTTATCGCCCGTCAGAGGACGCGGCTCGTTCAGCGAGGCGCTGGTTGCCGGGCCGCCATCACCGTTTCCGGTTGGCGGCTTGCCGCCTCCGGCAACGGTATGAATGTTCCCGCTGAGATCGATCACACGGATGGCGTTATTGCCGTAGTCGCTGAAATACAGATTGCCGGAAAGGTCCAAGAATGCCCCATAGGGTCCATGAAGGGTCGCCGAAGTAGCTGGGCCATTGTCGCCTGTGTAGCCCGATTTTCCTGTTCCGGCAATCGTGGTGATCGTGCCCGTTGTGTCCACTTTGCGAACAAGGTTCGCGGAGTAGTCAGGGATGTATATGTTGCCGTACCGGTCGCAGGCGACGGTATATGCCCCATTCAGGGTCGCCGAGGTGGCTGGACCGTTATCGCCGGTAGAGCCCAGGGTTCCCGAGCCGGCAACGGTAGTGATGATGCCTGTGACGGCATCTACCTTACGGATCGCGTAATTGTTTCTATCGGCGATCAGCAGGTTGCCATTGTTGTCGAATGCTACTCCGTAAGGAGTGTTCAATAGCGCCGCGGTGGCAGGTCCATTGTCACCGCTGTAGCCCTTTTTCCCGGTGGTGCCGACAACCGTGCTGATGATGCCATTCACATCGACCTTACGGATGACATGGTTGGTCGGGTCCGAAAGATAGAGATTTCCGGCCTTGTCTACAGCCATCTGGAATTGTGTGGTGATCTCAGCGCTTATCGCCGGACCGCCATCGCCAGTATTGCCCTGAGTGCCGTTGCCAGCGACCGTGGCAGGTACCCACACCGGCGTCAATTGCTGCGAAAACGCCCATTGCATAGGCATCAGGGCCGCCATGCCACAAGCAATGAGTGCGAGCCTTGCTTTGCAAAACATTGTCTCAAATGCCTGCCGACCAAGCTTCAGACGACTATGGGCAACATACAGACAGATCGAGGTTAACCAACCGAATCGTTCAGACATGACACACTTCTCCTTTGGCAATCCTTTTCCGTAATTGCTCTTTTCCCAACAGCCGTTAAGGTTCGGTCTCTGAGGCCGAGTGAACTTCGGGCTGCATCCCTATGTGCGCCGCATCAGAATTGCAATCTCAGAGCAAACTGGAGCGATCGTGGCCCACCGTGTTGGTAAATCGGGCTCAGCCCCCCAAGGGCAACTGAAAGCGTGTTAGTCGCTTCTCCCATGACTGGGCTGTTGCAGACCGCTCCTGCGGCGGTGGCGCCGCAACCGCTATTCACCGCGCCAAAATTCGGATGATTGATAATGTTGAAGGCCTCGGCGCGGAATGACAGGCTCATTTGGTCATGTAGAGGAAATCTACGCTGCAGAGCGATGTCTGCTTCGGCTGCCCCGAATCCGCGGAGAAAGTTGCGCGGCGCATTTCCATCGATTCCCTGCTCTGCGGTCGGCACGCTGAAAACAGCAGGATTGAATAACCTTCCGCCGGGCACTCCTGCTTTGTACAGGTATGGGTTTCCGCCGTTATAGTTCAGGCGGGTCGCATATTCCGTCCCATCTACGACGACCGTCGCTCCATTCACCTGCACCGGGAAAGCTGAGCGAGCAAGAAGCCACAAGCTCAGGGACCAACTACCAAGAATGGCTCTCTGCCAACGATCTGCATACTGAGTCGGAAGATTGTAGACCAGAGCCGAAGTAAAGTTATTCCGGACATCATGATTTGAGTCGCCTCGCTGAATGGGCAGCCACGTAGAATCCGCGCTGTTGGAGTCGAGAGCATGTGCCCAGGTATAAGCCGCCTGTAATTGAAGGCCATGGAACGCCCGGCGCTTGTACTGAACTTGAAGAGCGTTATAGCTGGACCCCGGTCCGTTTTCAGCCTGAAAGAACGAGGTAAAGAGAGGATTCGTCTGGGTGACGTTGTATTCCTTCAAATCGATAAGATCTTCCCCTTTGCTTCCCACGTACCCCAGCACAACACTTTGCCGTTGCCCAAAGGCCTGCTCCAGGCTGACATTCCAATGAAGGGCCGACGGTGGATGAAGGTTGGGCGCAGCGAAATAAGCAAGAGGATAAGGCGGAGTGGGAGTCGTATTGGGAGCCAAGATTACATCGGCCGAGACCGGGAAGCCCTGGGTATCCCCATAGGATGTCCCAAAGAATTGATTGACTCCGGGTCCTAGACTTTCGTCAGAGCCAACTGCGTCGAACACGGAAACTGCATCGTAATAGAGCCCGGCGCCAGCTCGCAGTACCGTTTCATTGCCGGGTTGGTTATGAAGAACTGCCGCAATTCCCAACCGCGGCTGAAAGTCCGTGTAGGTTGTCTTGTACAATGGAGCGCCCAGCTTCGAGAGCGCCATGGAACCGGCTACGATGGGGCTTCCCGTATACGAATATTGTTGTGCTCCCGAAATGGATGGCGGCGGATTGAGATCCCAGCGAAGCCCCAGGGAAAGGCTCAGCCTCGGCAGAATCCGCCATGCATCGTCGAAGAAAAGGCCCAGATTCTTGGTGGTTGGGTCCTGGCGTAACAGGTTAAATGTCTCGATGGTTGAAGGTTGATTGCTCAGAATTTGATTCGGAGACTTGTAATAGTTATAGGAACCTGGGCTTCGCGACCACTTACCGTCATTGAGATACGAGGTCGTTTGACGATAATCCACTCCAGCTTTGAAGAAATGATTTCTGTATGTCCAACTTACCGTGTCAACGGCATTTGGTTGAAACTGCAGGGTCCCATAGTTCAACGAGTAGATCTTGTTGGTGAGCCCATTGGACGGCTCCTCAAACTCGACAAAGGTTTCTCCGCCGACCGCCGGAAGGCCTTGCAATGTTTGCAGGTTTACCGGTTGAGCACCGCCCGCGGAACTTGGAGTATAGGACTGAACAATGGATGCGGGGGAATACTGCAGACGCAGCTCGTTCGATATGTTCGCGCGGAAAACGGTATCGGCCCCCAGGAGATACGTTCTTGTTCGAACGACATTGACCGCGGTATCCGGACCAGTCGTGAGTGGGGCAGTGGAGTTGCTGGTTGTATCACTGAAACGCGCGAACACCCTCGTTCCGCGAAATGCCTGGAAGTCAATGCGGGCACTGACGCTATCGACCGGGCTTATAGCGGATCCCGTCGCAAGGTAAGGAGATAATCCGTCGCCGTAGTCTACGCACAGCGCGTCCCGCTGCACGGTGCAATTGGGCAAAGGATATGCGTTCACTACAGGTTGCAACGCCGCTGGGGTATACTTCCTTACATTTGCCAGCTGCACGTTCTTATACGCCGCGGAGCTGTACGTCCCATTGGAGGGGACCCAATAGACGGTTGCAGGCTGAGGCTGAGTAAGGCGAAGTCCCTCATAGGCAAAGAAGAAGAAAGCGCGGTCTTTACCGGAGTAGAGCTTAGGTATGGTCAGAGGTCCACTGACAAATCCGCCAAAATCGTTCTGCCTCTCCGGAGGCCGCGCAATGGGTGGGTTGCTATATGTGTTGAACCAGTTGTTGGCGTCGAACGCCGTGTTCCGGATGTAGTCGAAGAGCGCGCCATGATATTGGTTCGTGCCAGACCGCGATAGGAAACTGATCTGTGCGCCCGCCTGCCGGCCGGATTCGGCCGTGTAGGTAGATGTCGACATTCGGAATTCCTGCAGCGCATCGAGGGGAAGAATCGACTGCGTCGTTCCAATCGCGGTAGCGTTGGATGCCATCCCGGCCGAGCCGGCACCGGATGCCAGCGCAGCCCCATTATTGGCGCTAACTCCATCCACCACATGGTAATTCGCGTCGGTGCGCATTCCATTGACGCTAAAGGAACCAGTATCTCCTCCCTGCGGGGTCGCTGTAAGCACTCCCGGCGCAAGCAGAATCAGATTTTGAAAACTCCTGCCATTCAGCGGTATTTCCTGAACAAATTCGCGGTCGATTACTGTGCTGACGGTAGCATCGGACGTATTGATATTCGTGGCGCTCGCATCCACTACAACTTCCTCGGACGCGCTGCCGACCTTCAGCTTGAAATCGAGTACAGCAGTCTGTGCCACATTCAAAGTAATCGGATCGCTGACTGCGCTTGTGAACCCGGACTCCTGGACAAATATCTTGTAGATACCCGGCTCCAGAGCAGATGCGCTATACTGCCCGTTTCCATTGGTGTTTACATGAAGCTCCACCCCTGTCTCTTGATTTACGATGCGGACGGATGCTTTTGCAATGACTGCGCCGGATGTGTCGGAGACCTGGCCCTGCACGCCGGCGCTTTGTGCGAAGGCCAGCGAGCCAAGGGCGAATAGGAGAATTGACACAAATATGCTGCGAAGCTGAATGACCATGACTGCGTGCTCCTGAGCTATCCGAACTGTTATTCGTTATCCGCGGTTGAAGAAGCTCCCCCAACACTGCGCTACACCAACAAAACTGCACTCGTAATGCCATCTGAGAACAAACGTGACTACTCATTCCCCAAAACTCAACTGGCGAGAAGGACCTGGATGTCGAATCGAAACATATCTGGAAAGGTGCAGAACTCGGGATTGCCAAACTCGAAGACTGGACCTGCCACCTCAATCCGGGGGACATGCTTTTCCAAAATGGACTGATGCTCCTGCTGCTCCTTCGCGGTAAACGGGGTCAGCTGATAAGCCAGCGTGATGTGAAAGCCATACGAATCGTGGCTCTTGTCCCGGAAGCCGAACACATCCACCAGACGATCCCGAATCCCGCGCATCTTGGCCTCCTCAGCAGCGGAGGCGCCGGTCATCCGCAGTGTCGTCGCCCGAAGATTGGCAACGGTCTTTGCGGCATCGACCTTCATGCGACAGGGCAGGCCGCATCCCAGATGAAAATGTTGCATGCGCTCGGTAACAGCACGATTGCAGTCGTCGATGGAAGCGTTGGCCGGCAGGTAAGACGGCCACCCTGTAATCTCCCGCCCCTGATCGTTTACCCCCGGATATACCGTCATGTGGTAACTGACCGTCGGCAGCAGCGCGATCTTGGCGGCAAAGGTAGAGAGCGCTTAAGCTGCCGTTTTGCATAGCATCCGCTATTGGAAGAGAGCCATAGCTACGAACGTCCTGCTTTATGTCTTCCAGGCGCGCCGCGATGAGAGCCTGAAGCTGCATCTGAACATCGGTAAACCTGCTGACATTGACAAGCATTGAGCGATGCGTTGGGCCCTCCCCACGCAAGTCACGTATTGTGCAGGCGAGCAGGAAAGAGTTGATCGCATCCTTGAGGCTCTGTGGCAATTCTCCGACCTGGAACGAGGACTTGTGCTTCTTGGGAAATGCTGGCTCGGCATCGTCAATATCCCTGACCACCCGCTGTTCGACGTCTCCAAAGATGCTGGATGCGCCCATGTAGTTTGTGGGCGCTTCCAGCGCGTAGATGAAATCTCTAGGAAACAGATCATCACTTTCCATCGCGGAGTCACTGTCTGGATTGATGAAGATATTGGCAAACGGTGTTGCGGTGAATCCGACGTAGCTATTGCGGGAGAAGAGATCCAGAAGACTTCTAATGCAGCGATTGATTTGTGTCGGATCAGCTCCAACGACATTCGTATTCACGGACGCATTGTCGGCTTCATCATCGACCAGGAGCAACGGCTGCGAGATCGTACCGTCAACTGCGTTGTAGTCTCGAAGCCAGTTTCGGAGGTTCTCCAAAACTGCCTTATGCTTCTTGACCACGAGGAGAACGGGATCGTTTATTGAGGCGAGCCGGAAGCCAATCTGGTTCATTGTTGCGGCTCGAAAGTCAGAGGATACAGAAGTAAATACCGTCGCCATCCGATCTGGATTGAGTACGCCTACCCCGATCGTCTTGTCGAAACGTCTTGCCTGTAGGGCCTCGGAACTGGCAAGTCCGACAAACCCTTCATCCAGGCGCTCCTGAGTCTGCTTTCGAAGATTCTCTAACGTGCCGGTGAGCAAAACAACGATGCGGTAACACGCTGGGCAAGGTCTTCTGCCGAGCGAAAGGGTCCCTTTTGCCGGCGCGATCTCACGAGTGCTTCTGCGGATTCCTTTGTCAGCCTCTTTGCGTAGCCAAGTCCGATGCGGAGCGAAATAGTCCCATCGCTCTCGTGTTCTACGGTGCAGGGCCACTCCGAAACCTGTACGTCGATGGGTTTGACGCGCAGGCCGTGCCGTTGCGCGTCCTTGACCAGCACGGCAGAGCTGTAAAAACCCATCGGCTGGTTATTGAGAATCGCTGCAGTGAACGCCGCGAGGTATTTCACTTTGAAGTAGGCCGAGGCGTAGGCGATAAGGGCGAAACTGGCCGCATGGCTTTCTGGGAAGCCGTAGAGCGCGAAGGAACTGATGTGTTGAACGATGGTGTCCTGCGTCTTGGCGTCGATACCCTTGCGCGTCATCCCCGCGCGCAGCTTGCCTTCGAGGTTCTTCATGCGCTCCCAGGAACGGCGCATTCCCACAGCGCGGCGTAGCTCGTCGGCTTCGGCGCCAGAGAAGTCGGCCACGGTCATGGCGATTCTCAATAGCTGCTCTTGAAAGAGCGGCACGCCAAGCGTGCGCTTGAGCACGGGTTCGAGTGAAGGGTGAGGTCTTCGAGGATGTTGAAGCTGCCCGGAGGCGAGCCAAGCTCCTGTTCTTCGTTGGTGATGGCATCGGCGATCTGCTGAGTCTGGTCGGACTCGATCTGGTTGGCGAGGTTCAGGCCCAGCAACGCTGCCGCGCAGGAGCTGCCGCTGCCTGCGAACGGATCTGAATGGTGCGTCCATCGCGGTCGCGGTAGTTCACCAGATACGGCGGGTCGGTGAGGATGAAATCGACGCTGTTTGCCGGCATCTCGCGCATCTTCTCGATGCAGTTGCCGTGAAGGATCGTGTTGACTGGAAGCTGCTGTTGGATCGTGTTCATGATGTCACTCCGTTTTGTGTGGTCTCCCGATGAGTCGGGGCACACTGCGCGAAGCGACGCGAGTGGTCCAGCCTCCCAAGGCAAACGGGTGCATTTTCGGAAGGTTCGGAAAATGTTTTGCGTTCTTTGCAAAAGATTTTCTGAAAGCCGAAAAAGCAGAACCCGTGCAGCCGCAGGGCGGCGGTGAAGACCCGAGCGCGTGCCCGAGTCAGCGTAGACCGCAGACCTTAAGTGCGCTGAACGCGAATGCCTTCCAATGGCCACTGTCCGACATTCGCAAACGGCGTGTGGAGAGAAATGCAGATCCCGGAGATCCCCCTCGAATTCTGCACACCTGTTGCCCCGCAAGAATTCGTATCTTCGATCTCACGGACGCTTCGTGAGCGCCACTCAGCTTTGTGCGCTGAGGCCGCGATAGAACGCCTGTCTGAGGAGTCGCGTGGGAACCAAAGACGCCAGAAACGGGAACTTAATTGTGCTGGAGGGACGGCCCAAGTCCTCCCGGTCGGCGCGTCTCGGCAAGAAGCTAAATCCGGCGCTCAAATCCTGGCTGGACAACGTCATTATTCCCGCTCTGGTTCGGGAATATATGGCCGATATGGGTAAGCGGAATAACCTTGCAACCACAGGCGATTCAGAGGTACTTTCCAAGCAGGACGGATGAAGCCCATGAGCCTGCGTTGTGCCGCCTATGCCCGCTATTCCAGTGACCTTCAGAGCCCAAGGTCGATTGAAGATCAACTTCGGATTTGCCGCGATTACGCCCGTGCCCACGGATTCATTTTCATGGAAGAACACGTCTATGTTGACGAAGCTCTGAGCGGCGTCGGGGCGGATCGTCCGGGGCTGAATCGCTTGCTGGACGCCGCGCTGTCGTCAGCCCATCCCTTCGACGTCATCCTTCTGGATGACAGCAGCCGTCTCGCACGAAATACGAAGGATGCACTGACGTTCTTCGAGAAGCTGAACTTCGCGGGCATCCGGCTTATCGCTGTGAGTCAGGGCATCGACTCGGATAATGAACAGGCCCATGTCCTTGTGACCGTTCACGGCATGGTGGACAGCCTGTACGTGAAGGAGCTTGCCAAGAAAACGCACCGTGGGCTTGAGGGTCTCATGCTGCGTGGACAGCACACGGGTGGTCGATGCTTTGGGTATGACTCGGTGCCGGTGGAGGGATCGACCGGAAAGCAACTGGTGATCAACGAGAACGAAGCGGCGATAGTCCGCCGCATCTTCAAGATGTCGGCGGAGGGGCAATCGCTCAAGACCATCGCCAAGACTTTGAACCGCGAATGCGTGCCTTCACCGAGGCCGCGTACTGGAAAGAAATACGCCACATGGTGCCCCACCTGTATTCGGGCCATGCTGCGGCGTGATCTGTACGTGGGCAAGGTGATCTGGAACAGTTCACGCTTCGTGAAGGTTCCGGGGACAAACAAGCGCGTTCGCCGTATGCGGCCTGAAAGTGAATGGCGGATCGTGATCCACCCCGAGTTGCAGATCGTAAGCGATGAGCTATGGCAGCGTGTAAAGGAACGGCAGCAGACGCTGCTTGCTTCCTATGGTGGCGCGAAGCGTAAGGGGCTGCTGCCTCGCTCGGTGACCAGTCCCTATCTTCTGAGTGGGCTGCTGAAATGCGGGGTGTGCGGTGGCAATCTCATCATCATCACCGGGTATACCTCTTATGGTCATTACCCAAGCTACGGCTGCTCTCAGCATTTCAACCGTGGCGCCTGCTTGAACGGCGTGGTGATCCGGCGCGATTGGGTTGAAGAGAGGCTGCTGGATGAACTTCAGAATCAGGTTCTGAGGCGTGAGGCAATCGACTACGTGTTGGAGGAATTTGGCAATCAGTTCAGGGAGTCGCTTTCCAAGCTCTCCGGGCAGTTGGGGCAGATGCGTGAACGTAAGGAAAAGCTGGAAGGAGAGCTACGGCGGCTGGCCGCTACCGCGGCGGAAACCGGACCCTCAGCTTTTCTGGTGGCAGCCATCCACGAACGAGAGCAGCAACTGCGCGAGATCACGGAACAGCTTCTGGCCGGAGGGACGGATTCCGTGGATGCTCACCTGTCGCAGATCCGCAGGTATGTCACCCAGCGGGTAAACGACCTTCGCAGCCTGTTGGCCGGGGAACCCACCGACGCTCGCCGCGAATTGCATAAGCACGTATCTGAGATTCGGATGGTTCCGCAGGCCGGAGACGGGAAGCCTCACTATGTAGCGGAGGGTCGCTGGAATTTGCTGGGAAATGAGCAAGATGGCGCCGGGTCCGGCGACTTACCTCTTACGCAAATTCGGATGGTTGCGGGGGTAGGATTTGAACCTACGACCTTTGGGTTATGAGTGGCCGCGCACTCGCGTATCTAACTGATTTCTTTGGTACGGATAGCCACGCGGAAGTACGGAAAAGTACCCTCCAGACAGCCTGGTGGGAGCTTATTGGGAGCGCGTTTTGAGGGTTGGGTTTTACACCCAAAGGTCGTAGGTTTCAAGCGTTCTCCGGCCAGCAAGAAGGTCTCTTTGATCGTCTTCCTGAGAGAATCATCCAAGAGGAACTACGTCATGTCAGAACAGCCGAAGGACCGAAAGAAGAATGAGCGGCCCGCTTCGGACGCGCCGGAACCGGCCCCCGCAGCGGCAAATGAATGGACGCAGGAAATGATCGCGGAACGGCGGCGCGTTTTAGAAGAACTGGCGGCCTATGACCAGGAAATCGGCATTTAGAACAGACGGGCATCGAAAGGATGCTTATAGACCGTTGTAATTTTCAGAAGGCCGCTTTCGCTGTGCTGTGGATTCACCAAAACATTCCATGTTTCCGGCACGAGAACGCTTGGCACTTGCAATAGCAAGGACCGCTTCTCCGCAAGCCAGCGGTCTCCAATTGTTTGCGTGATGTGCAGATCCTCTGCCCAATTTTGAGGCAATGAATCTACTCCGATTGTTTCGATGGATAGCGAATCTGGCCCTTCGATTCTCAACACCTGAAAATGATCTGGTTGGTCCTCAGAGTCAATCTCGATATGGACGAGTGTTTCGAGCAGGGCTGTGGCGGGGTTCATAGTGCAATAGACAACCGGACGACCTTTCGTGTGCCAGCGCCCCGCCACGTATAGGCCACCTACTCCATCCAGACTTTGATAGTTGCTAACTCGCCACAGAATCACAGAGCCACACTCAGGCAACGAACCCGTAATCGAGTTGCAGAAGCATCTCTTCTACGAGCCGCGCTCCAGCTTCGGTACGCAACATCTCCAACGGGCTGCGTCCCTCGAAACGGGACTTTGCCTTGCGAAGCCAGCGGGCCGCCTTCGCTTCATCGCCAAAGACTTCTTCGGCCAGAGATGCGATGCGGGCGATCCGAACGGCGCGGTCGGACTCATCGTGCGTCAGTGACTCGTGCCGCGTCCTGCGATGAGCCAGAGTTCGGCGTGGAAGAATGAAGTTGTAAATCTCTTCATCCGTCATTCCATGATGAGAAAGGGACTCGACTGAGGTTAGAGGAAGACGGTCATCCACCAATCTCGCAAGGTCACGGTCGGAGCGCAACGATGTGACGCCGAGCTTGACTTCAATGCGGCGGTAGAACATCGCCGGTTCCCGCGTGGCAACGACTTCGGCAGATTGGGCCATGCGTCCTCCTTGGCAATCTGCCCTCATTATATGGGCAATATGCCGAAACCGCAACCCTTTCACCATCGCCGGTAAGTCTCCTGATTCTAAAGCCGTGTCCCGACGTTCCCTAAAGGAGTAGGATGGAATAGGATTCAGTCCTATTCTGGATTGGAGGTTTCCATGCGCTCGACCCAACAACTCAGCATTACGCTACCTAACGAGATGGCCGACTTTATTCGTGGGAAGGTCGCTACGGGCGAATACGCCACGGAAAGTGAAGTCATCCGTGACGGTCTGCGAACCCTTCGCGCTCGTGATCGTGCCGTCGAAGACTGGTTGCGGGAAAAGGTGGCACCTGCTTACGACGCTTTGAAAGCCGACCCGTCTCGTGTCGTATCTTCAGAGCATGTTCGCTCTGCACTGTCGAGCGAACATAAGAAGGCGCTTGCCAAGAAGGGGTAATGTCCTACACCGTTGTCTTCACGCCCGAAGCTGAAGCACAGCTCATTGAGCTGTACGGCTACATTGCTGCGGAAGCATCGCCTGAGATTGCTGCCCGTTTCACCGACGACATTGTGACGTACTGTGAGAGCCTGAATACCTTTCCCGCTCGTGGAAACAGGCGCGATGATATTCGCCCCGGTCTCCGCGTTACCAGCTATCGAAAACGCGTCGCCATCGCATTCCATGTAGACGACGATCGCGTCACTATCATTGGAGTCTTCTATGGAGGCCAGGACTATGAAGGAGCCTTGCTCGAAGGAGAATGAAAGCCATATCTTTCACAAACTCTCTGCTGAGGCCAGCCGACTCGCAGAGCAATCATGCGAAGAGATGATCCAAAATCTGAAAAGAAATGTCGCGGAGCGTCGAAAGCGTTCGGTTCTCTGACCTTCGCGGAACCGTGCTACTCAAAGCGCCGCCTTGTGCGGCGCTTTTCTTTTGCTATGGAGAATCGGCAACACCCTGCCAATTAATACGAACCTAATCTCCCACAATGCCTCTATGCTCAATACTGAAATCAATCAGGGGCCAGGAAGTATTGCGGAGGCTTGTTATAGATTTGAGCAAGCTGGATCAGTTCAAACACTTCGATGCTGCGTTCGCCCGTCTCACATTTCGAGAGGAAAGAATGTGCTCTGCCCATACGGACGCTGACCTCCCGCGATGTCAGCCCCGCTTCCTCGCGGGCCGAAATCAGTTTTTCGAGAAATCTATCGTAGAGCGCCTGATGCTGCGCCGTCCTGCCTTTGCGGGATACGCGAGTCTCAGACCTTTTCTGTTTCTTCACCTTTCAAGTGTGGGAAACGCTTGACGAATCCCCTAATAGGGGACAGGCTGGATTGCATCGAATCCCTTCAGGAGATCGAGTGTGACAAAAGATTATGTGGAATGCCCCGAAGTAGCTGGAAAGACCATCAAGACGCTCAAGCTATATGAAGATGACGCCGAGGGTTGTGAAACCCTTATTGAGTTCACGGATGGCACATCATTCTCCAGTTCCGTTTGCTACCAGCCAACAGTGAAAGGAACACTGTTTGAGGGTGGTGCCGGAACGCCTAAAATCATTCGCGATTACGAGCTGTAGACCCCTCATTAATCTGGCGTCGTCATGCCCAACAGGCATGACGAATGCTCGAAATGTCATTGGACGTTTCCACGCGACGATCTTAGCGTTGCGCCTAGCTGACAACACCGAGTCAGCGGAGGTGCAAAGATGCTCAGAATCCGCCGCGCAATCCGGTTGGGAAAGCCTCTCAATCGGTCGTCCAATCGCTCCGCCAAACGGTGGGCAAAACCCCTCTCCAAACAAACTCTCCGCCAAGCCCTTCACCTGATGGGACCGACTCTGGCTGCGCTCACCTTTGCGGGTGTCGGCAGCAGCGTTGCCCATGCTCAGGGAACGATGGACTTCTCGGGCGCTCAAACCTTGATGTCAACCTTCAAAACTTTTGCCATGTACGCCGGAGCTGTCATCTGCCTTGGCGGACTCATTTTTGCGGGAATCCGCATGATGAGCGGGCGGTTCCAATTTACGGCTCCGAACAGGGACTTGCAGGTTGCCAACCGCGACCTCGGCACCATCCAGCAGATCGGGGAGGACGGCAAGATCAGCGTTCGCATGGATGGAAACAAAGACCGTATCGTGCGCTTCGACTCCAATGAAATGAGGCACCTTGACCACGGCTACGCCGTGACCTCGCATAGCTCGCAAGGACTCACCTCCGAGCGCGTTTTGGTCAACATGGATACAGGCCAGCCACTGGTCGGTCGTGGGGATCGCCCGACATGCTTTTCCTCGATTATTAAAGAGTGAAAAATCACTCTTAAACTACCCTCGCCCAGTGAAAAAACTTGCAGAGAGGCCGATTGTGGCGGCTGAGAGCCATTCCGCATCACACATTGCCAGTCTTATCTATGTCTAAGTAGATAAGAGAGTTGCGCTGGAACTGCGCCCTGAGAGGTCGAATTGCCTGGTCTTCGGCGCAACTGTAACAGAATATTTATAAGGTGCGAGGGTAGATTGGCTCCCAAAAACCACTCTTTAAGGGCAAATGGATCAAAACAGGCAACAGCGGCAAGCGCCGGCATCGGCGCCAGCGATCAGGACTGAACAAATCCTCGAACGCTATTACGGTCAACTCGTAGAGTGGGGCACCCTTCTGACGCGAGGCGATCAGAACAAGGCTCAGGACCTCGTTCACGATTTTTGCTTGCACCTTACCGTTACGAAACCAGACCTGAGCGCCGTTCGGGAGATGGACGGCTACCTCTATAAATCCCTTCGGAATATCTATGTTTCAGGGCTAGCCCAATCGTCTCGTGAGGCCTTACAGCTCGTAAACATTGCCGAATACGATTCGGTCCAGCTTGCCGCTATGCCCCGTCATGCGGGGGACCCGTTACAGCGCCAGAACGATCTGCGAAGAATCTGTTGCTACGCCGTTTGGCGTAAAACTCAGACCAAAAGCGCCAGCTATTTCATCCTCCGTTATTTTCACGGCTACCACCATCAGGAGATCTCTGACCTCGCCTGTACGCCAATTGCCGCAATTTACAACAAGTTCAGAGCATTTCGCGTTGAGGTTCGGTCCTATCTCGAAGCGCCGCGAAAACTGCAATTTACAAGCCGCGAAGTTCCGCCTGTGCCAGCGTTGCGCTGGACTCCGCTGTCTTCGCTTGACCTCTTCAAAGAACTGCGCAAGAGCATTCTCGATGCACGGAGGGGGGATTGTTTACCTGAAGAGGAGCTGATTGCGTTTTACACCTCTGAGCATTCAAAGCCGCTCTCCTGCTCACTCCTGTCCCACCTCGTTAGCTGTGAACGCTGCCTCGCAATCGTTGACAATCATCTGCAGCGCCCGACGCTGAAGGATCGTGAGCCGCTCGATGAGGTTGGGGACAGTTCCGATGGTGTAGGTACTGAGGTAGGCAAGCCCGCAGGAATGTCCCGCGAGAGATTGCTGCGGTCGGTTCGACGGTACAGGACCGAGGTTCTCGAACATCGACCGAGGACGTTGTCGATCGCAGTCGACGGCAAGATTCTTGCGTCGCACGATGTGCAGGCGCAACGGAATGTGCTGTCAGCCCGGATTGAGCGCCCGGAGAACGCCAGCTTTGTCGAGGTATTCAGCGAGCAAGGCATCCGTCTCGCTCTGATCTCCATCGGCGAGTTGCCCCCCGAAGGACCGCACGCACAAACACAGCGCGTAGACCTCAGCGACGACCGCTGGCTGGATCTAAGCCTCTCATTCGATGGCCTCGGGTTGAATAGCGAGGTCGTCTACTTCGATCCTGCGCTGGCGCCTGAACTGATCGAAGAGGATGGTTCGGATGAGTTTGTAAAAATCCTGCCTCGTCCAGAACCGAACCGCACAGGTGACGGAAACATACTGTCATGGCCCCGTGCCTCGGCCTGGCTCGCCGCCGTTCGCAGATTCCTTCGTCCTATCACGCCCTCCCCTGTGATTGCTTGGTCGTTGGTCATTGCCAGCGTATTCTCCGTTGCTGGCTATTTCGTCCTTCGCAACGACAAGACAGCGCCGGTTCTAAGCGCCCGCGATGTTCTCAATCGGTCCATCCAGGCGGAAGCAATAAGTCTAGAGGGACAGACCGAGCATCAGGTATTCCGCTTTGAGGAAGCAACTGCCGATGGCAGCATCCTCATACAAGGAACCATCGATCTCTGGAAAGATGGCGACGATAAGAGGTACATGCGCCGTCTCTATGACGCACAGCATCGCCTCATTGCTGCTGAATGGACACAGCGCAATGGCGACCGCGGCGAGTATCCAGTGGCCGGGGACTCGCAGTCCTCTGGTGTAGACCGTGAGATTCTGGCCGACGATCTCTGGAAACAGGATGTCTCACCCAGCGCATTCCGCGAATTGAACGGCGAGAACGCTCAGATTCGCGCTACGGAAGATGGATATGAGCTAACAGCTACCGAAACGGGAGCCGCCCACCCGCAGCTCATTTCTGCGACTCTCGTTCTCGACCGTCACTACCACCCGATCCGGGAAGTCATGCGAATGCGCAGCGGAAGCGAGGTGCGCGAGGTGCGTTTCGCACAGGCTGACTATGAGCGCAGGCCGTCTTCGTCTGTCCCTGATGCAATCTTCGATCCGCAAGACCAAGGACTGCGCTCTAAGGTAGATCGGCACCCCTTCTTCTCCAAGGGCGTTATCAGCGATGTGCAGTTGGCCGAGCTGCACATCGCTGTGCTGTATCAGCTCAATAACCTCGGCGCCGACACAAGTGAACCCATCGACGTCGAAGAAACTCCCGATGGGCGCGTTCGCATCACCGGAGCTGTAGCGGACGACTCTCGCAAGCAGCAGATACTCGCACGTCTCAACCTGCTGGAGAACCATCAGCTTCTCGAAGCACAACTATTCTCTCCAAGCGATGCCCAGAAACCGGGATTCAAGCGTCCACGGGCCATCGGTAACACGATCAACACTTACGATGTAGGCCAAACGAAAGCCCCGGCAGATGCCGCTCTGCGCGGATTCTTCCAGGCGCAGGGCATGTCGGGAACTGCATTAGACGCTGCTGTCGTTGGTTTCTCGCGTGATGCGCTGGGGCACTCGCAACGCGCACTGCAGCATGCCTCCGCTCTGAATCGTCTCGGCAGCACGTTCCCGATGTTCGCACTCAGATCTGTCAGCCTCCCTTCCCAGCAACAATGGACGGAGCTGGTGGCCAAGCACGCCACTGCCCTCGAAGTTGAATTGCGCGCTCTGCACGACCAGTTAGCCCCACTGACCCCCTTCCGCGATCAGCTTCCGAGTACCGACCAGACTGGTTCCACGATCGAGAACCCCGCGCAATTTGCCCGTCAAGCAAACCAGCTTCTCGGCAAGACCCAAAACTTGAATCGAACTGTCGGCAGCATCTTCGCCTCCAGCCAATCGCCAGAGGAGCAGCCCCCCGCCTTGAATCGTTGGTAGCTACTACCAGCAAGGCGATCCCGCTCCAAGAAGTAGTGGAGTTAACAAGTTTCGCTGTTCAGTTGAACGCATCAGGGAGAACAGCGTCGATAAGCCGGCAACAAAGTCGGCCCGATAAACAGACCCCCAACCGACCGCAGCAGTAAGACGACTAAACAATTTGGAGGACCAATGTCTCGACAGATTCATGCCGTATACCTGAAGTGTCTCTTCTCCTGGTGCTGCTACTCGCAATCGCGTTGCCCGCCCTAGGCCAATCCACCGCTGCTGTTACTGGTATTGTGCAGGATGCATCTGATGCGCGCATTCCACATGCAAGCGTCAAGCTGATCAACACGCAAACCGGGACTGAGAGCAATTCACAAACAAATAATGATGGCAACTTCGCCCTGCGAATGTGATGCCAGGCCATTACACTTTGCAGATCGAACGGGATGGATTCGACACAACCCAACTCACTGAAATCACCCTTAACGTGGGCGATAATAAAAGTGTCATCATTCGGATGAAGGTGGGTTCTAAGAACGAGACTGTTACGGTTGATGGGAGCGGTTTGCAGATAAATACTACGGATGCATCGGTAAGTACGGTCATCGATCGCAAGTTCGTAGAAAACATCCCCCTGAACGGACGCAGTTTTCAATCACTGGAAGCTCTCGTTCCAGGCACTGCACTTGTTCCATCGTCCGGGGTTGGCCAATCTGGAGAAATCACTGTAAACGGCCAGCGAACAGAAGCTAACAATTTCACTGTCGATGGCGTGAGCGTGAATACAGGGGTTAATGGAAGTAATGCTGCCGGAAGTGGCGGTGGCTTCAGTGGCTCAACTCCAGGGGAGACTGCACTTGGCACAACCCAGAGTCTAGTGTCGATCGACGCATTGGAGGAATTTAGAGCAACGACCTCAACGTACTCCGCAGAATATGGGAGAACGCCAGGTGGTCAGTTCTCCTTCGTCACGCGCTCCGGCACAAACGATTTTCATGGCTCTATCTACGATTATTTTCGAAATGATGCTTTGGACGCGAATAACTGGTTCAACGACGACACCACTCCGATCACTCCCAAAACTGCTGAAAGACAAAATGATTTCGGCGGTACGTTTGGCGGCCCCGTTCGGATACCGAAGTTATATAACGGTACAGATAGCACCTTTTTCTTCTTCTCCTACGAGGGATTGCGGCTAACGACCCCTTTTGCGGCCACTGTAACCAATGTTCCCGATCTCGCGCTGCGGCGGAACGCTCCCGCTGGCATCCAGACCATTTTGAATTCGTTCCCCCTTCCCAATGGGCCCGAGCTTGGGAGTGGCCTCGCAACCTATAGCAACGCCTATTCATCGCCGAGTACCCTCGACTCGACAAGTCTACGGCTGGACCACAATTTTCGTAGCGGGTTCCACATATTCGCCCGCTACAGCTACTCCCCGTCCAGTAGCGTGAAACGTTACCCGGCAAATCTTGCCGAACTTCAGACATCAACCGCTCGAACTCAACCTTTCACCCTTGGAATTGATAACAGCTTCGGCTCAAATACCAACAACGAGCTGCGTGCAAATTTCACCGGGATTCAAGGAAGCCTTCTCTATTCATTCTCGCCATTCGGTGGTGCGACACCGTTCCCAATCAACAGCCTTTCTGGTCCAGGGGGCGGGAGCCTTCCTCCTCATTGGGGCATGGCGGTATTCCTCAGCTTCGGTGGATCTGCCAGTGTCAACTATCGACCATTGCCTGTGTCGCAAACGCAATGGAATATCACCGACGCACTCACAAGAAGAATAGGTGCTCATAATTTGAAGGCAGGAGTCGATTGGCGTCGAATCACGACGTCTCCGTATCCATTCACGTTCCTTCAGCAGGTGATCTATACCAGCGAAAGTCAAGTCCTCTCTAATATTGCCGCATCAGGTAGCGTTCAGACCTCCGCAGCAATCCCATCAAGGCCGATCTACACGAACCTTTCTCTCTATGTACAGGACGAGTGGAAGATCACTTCACGCTTGAGTGGATCGCTCGGTGTGCGGTGGGAACTCAATCCTCCGCCAGGAGACGAATACGGCAATATTCCCTACACCCTAGACCAGACAGGTAATTTGTCTACCTCAGTTCTGGCGCCTAAAGGAACACCTCTCTGGCAGACCACTCATGCCAACTTTGCGCCGCGACTCGGCATTGCTTACCAAGCACATCAGCAACGTGGTCACGAGACAGTCCTGCGAGCTGGTGCCGGCTTGTTCTATGACACAGGAAACACGCTTGGATCACAAGGTATCTCTGGCGTTGGTTATTCGGCCACGAAATCGCTGACCAGTGTCAGCTTCCCACTATCAAACTCGCAAACCACACTTCCTACCCCCAGCATTGCCGCTCCTTATTCGGGAAGTGTCTATGCATTCGGCACATCTGATCGAAGCCTCAACCTTCCATTTGCTGTGCAGTGGAGTGCAGCCGTGGAGCAAGGACTGGGAGAGAACCAGACAATCACCTTCAGCTATATTGGCGCCGATGGCCGAAGGCTTCTCGCCGAATCTCTACTCGAACCGGGAACGTTAGGAAATCACAACTTCACGTCAACTGGCATTCTGTACCTAGTTCGCAATCAAGCATTCTCCTCGTATAACTCACTTCAAGTGCAGTACAAGCGCCAGATCTCAAAGGGACTGCAAGCGCTGTTGTCTCATACGTGGTCCCATTCGATCGATGACAGGTCAGGAAATTCATCGACGTATGAGGGATTGCTCCGTGGCAATTCAGACTTCGACATACGCAATAACTTTCAGGCTGCCGTTACATACGACATTCCTTTCAGCTCCTCACGCAGCCCACTAATGTTCATTGCGCGAGATTGGTCGTGGGATACAAGGCTTTCAGCACGTTCGAGTCTTCCCGTCGATGTCATCAGCGGATACACCGTGCTGCCTGATGGAACGTACCAATATGCCCGTGCCGACATGGTGCCCGGCGTCGCAGTATATAGAAATGTGATCGACGCCCCAGGAGGGCGGGTCATCAACATTAATGCCTTTTCCCCCCCAACCTCAGGACTGTTAGGTAACGAACCAAGAAACTTCCTACGGGGATTCGCTGCTTGGCAAGCGGATGTGGCGTTACGGCGACAGTTCCCACTGGGGGAGCATACGCATCTTCAGTTTCGGGCAGAAGCATTCAATTTGTTCAATCACCCGAACTTTGGCGCAATCTATAACAATTTGTCATCTCCGAGCCAATTCGGCTACGCCTACAACACGCTCAATAGCCAGCTTGGCGGCTTGAATACGTTGTACCAAATGGGTGGCCGCGTTCTATGCAACTGGCGCTCAAGATTCAGTTCTAACCCACAACCCAAGAGCCGTGAGCAGCAGAAGGAAGGAGCAGTTGAGAATGATCGGAGCTGTATCTCGCCATTCAATTGTGTGTTTTGCGATGTTGGGCATCATGCCGGCATCTGTTTTTGCGGTCGATGCAAAATCTGACGTTGGGAGGCGTCCCGTAACAGCTAGTGACTGCGTACAGGTCAACTATGTTACGGGGGGCGATCTCCGGGGACCAATAGCAATCAATTCCCAAGGTACACGAGTGGTCTATGAGGTTAAGGCTGCGAATATACAGGAAAATCGCAACACTTATTCGGTGTACGTCAAGGAACTCGAACAGGATAGCGACCGAGAAAATGGCGACCGAATCTATCAAGGAGAAAACATCGTAGGACTTCGGTGGTCGACAGACGGGACAAGAGTCTACCTGTTGGCTCGGGACACGGATACAGTATCTCTCATGGCGATAGATGTTGCTTCGAAGCAACGGAAAGTTGTTGTCCGAGCATCCACAAACCTTTTGGACTACGGCATAAGTCGAGATGAAAAGACTATTGTCTATGTCACTGACAGACCGCGGGAGTCGTTGATCAGTCCAGCAACGAAATCAAGTCATAGTTTCAGCCAGTTGATTTCCCCCGATCCGCAACACGGAGCTGCGCAAGGACGCGGGCGACTGCTATTCGTCACGAAATTGCAAGACGACGGTACATGGTCAAAACCACGTAGAGTGGAAGTTAAAGATCCGTTTACACGGAAGATATTGCCCTACGTCGATTCGTTAGACCTACTCAGTTTGTCCCCTGACGGACAGCTTGCAACATTCAGTTACGGCTCAGAGACCACTCCTCCTGATTGGAGAACTCACCCCCGTGTTCAGTCTTCGATTCGTAATGGCTCTCCAATAATGCTAACTGTTGTGGTTAGTCTGGATAACGGCGAGACAAGTGTGCCGCTGCACACGGTCTGGGCTGGTACTCCCGCGTTCTGGTCGAACGACAGCCGCTCCCTTATCTTGGTGGCCCCGGCACCAGTGGGCAGCCGCTGGCTTGCAGAAGATACCAGGTTGCACAGAACCGCGGACAGCGACGCTGACATGTTCTCGGTAGATTTGAAGTCTGGAGAGGTTGAGGAGGTCGTGGCAAAGGTGCCTTACCATCATCAGGTGCCTTTGGCGTGGACTTCCGATGGAGGCTTAGTTGTAAAGACCCACGACGGGACGATCTCTATATTCCATCGTGCAGGTACCCAATGGGTGAATAGTCGCTCGGTGCAGCTTCCATTTGAGCGAGCCTATCCTTTTTCTTCGGCCGCAAGTGATGGAGACCATGTAATCGGAGTCTATGAAGCGACCACAACACCACCGAATCTATATTCTCTTGATCTTAATACCGGGCGGGCGAAGATTATCACTGATCTCAATCCTCAAATGGATAAGCTAACGTTGGCACCTGCCATGCCGGTCCGCTGGAATACCCCCGATGGACTGGAGATTCATGGCATGTTGTTCAAACCGATAGGTTACGTTCCTGGTAGACGCTATCCATTGGTAATTCAGACAAAGGGCCAACAGGAAGTGAGTTCCTTCGTGTGCGACTCCGGTATGAATCACGATCCCGCATTCGCCCCACAGCCACTAGCCAATGCCGGAATAATGTACCTGATCCGAACATTTCCCGAAGACTTCAAACAGGAAATCGACATCGCGCATCAACCTAAAGGCTACCCAGGAGAGATCGGCCAAGCGGTTCAGCAAATGGAAATCTGGACTAGTGCCGTCAAAAGTCTAAGTGCTCGTGGGCTGATCGATCCGTCGAAGGTAGGCATTATCGGATTTAGTCGCACCGGGTGGCATGTCGAATACACACTCACTCACAGCCACACTCCGTTTGCCGCAGCAAGTGTCGCTGACAACGTTCAGTACAGCCTTGGCGAATATTGGTTGCTGGGATCAAGAGATTACGACAATATGTATGGCGGTCCGCCCTACGGACCTTCCCTTGACAACTGGATAAAATATTCGATCTCTTTCAATCTAGATAAGATTCATGCCCCTCTGCTCATTGAGCGTATGGGACACGGCGTGGATAACAATGTGCCAGGACAGATTCCGCCTGGATTAGCTATAGTTCGCGAACTAGCGTTCGGGCTCACCCGACTCAATAAGCCAGTTGAACTCTATTACTTTCCTAATGTAGGACATCAGCCAGATGCTCCACTTGCAAGGCGAGAATCGCTAGAACATAACGTGGATTGGTTTCGTTTCTGGCTGCAAGGGTACGAGCGTCCCGATCCAGAAGACCCGGATCAGTACAAGCGTTGGGAGCATCTGCGTGAATTGCGCGATGCTGACCAAAAAGCTGCCAGACTAACAGAAGGCTCCCTAACATCTAAGGTTCCGCACTAATAGTTGTGGCGTTTGTAGGTCTCTAATACAACACGATCATGACAGAGCACCAGCTTCAAAACAGAGTTTCAGCGGGTTGATCGGGCCATCGACGAGTATTACAGCACGGCGATTGGGCGACTGTTGCAGGGCTACGGATCAAACCGGAACTTCGGTGAAGGCCAGATGCGGGAGTTCCAGCGATTGTTTCGCGTTCGCCGGCGCCTGATCGTTCGACTCGGGCGGCTCGAACGGAGTCGAGTCGCGCAGCCGCATCAAGGACTCAGGTTGCCGTTAGGTGTTGAAGCAAAGTCATGACCTTCGCTTGGGAGCACCTGATATGGCGACGCAGAGCCCGGCTGCAGGTTGAACTGCCACAGCACGGCCCATCGTTTGTAACCCTCATCAAGTTGCTCGCAAAGAGCCACGTACTCATCACAGATGTCGATGAGGAGAGACTATCGTCGTTCTTGGCCTTTGAACCAGGAGTATTTGCCTATAGACCGGCTGTCGTCATACTCGTAATCAGAACGAAGGGCCACAGCCACGAAGAGCGCCTTCTCCATACACTTGCCAGTTTCGGCTATACCTGCAGCAGAGTCTGAGGAGCAAATTTTCGGCAACTCTTGCGCGCTGCCGAAACGCCACGGAACGAGAGGGCGCATGTGCTTGAAAAGGTGGGCGGTGCGCAAGTATTGCGGGCGGAAATTGTCGCTCTGGCCACCGGCGGAAGTCGTCGCTTGGATTACAGCCAAAGCGCCAAGATTTTCTAGATGCTAAGAATCTATAACTTAGGTCGGATTTGCACTCGTCTAGGGCATCGTGAAGTTGACTCGGAGGCGTAGGGGTAGGCGAAAATAAGGCGAACATACTTTGATGCCTTCCGCTGCCACAATCCGACTCCAGATCGAAGCGGCGCTTGCCCGCAAAGCTCCCTCGGCGCTGACCCCTGCGCCGCGAGTGATCCGAGCGGTCTCGCCGACCGGCGTTAGCGAGATTGATGCGTTGCTGGATGGTGGCCTGCCTGTCGGCTCCATCACCGAGATGGTCGGCCCGGAAGCAAGCGGTCGGACAGCGGTTGCGCTTTCCTTCCTGCGGCACCTCACTCATGCAGGAAGAGTCTGCGCGTGGGTTGATGTGTCGGACGCGCTCTCTCCTGAATCCGCAGCGGCAGCGGGCATCGACCTCGCCCGTTTGCTGTGGGTGCGATGCGGCGTCTCCAAAACCACACCGAAACCACCGACGCAGTACAAGTTCTCGCTGCCGGAGAAGTACCTCATCGCCGCATCCGCCAAGAAAGGATTGCACGGCGGAGGCTGCGGCGGACATCCCCGCAACGAGGTCAAAGGACTCTCCAATGCAGTGAGCGGACTGCGTCATCCAGAGGCCATTGCGCCACGCTGCGCGGAAGGATGTCAGCACTTCCCGGTAGGCGGCCTCGTCGAGCGCGAGACTTGCATCTGCTTCGTGGGCGGCCTGAAAGAGCTTGTCGGGATTTTCGAGCGAATTTCCGACCGGTCCCCGGATAAATCCTTCGACGGCAAATGGCGTCTTCTGGCCGACGGCATAGATGGGCTGGAAGCTCGAAATCAATTCACTGTGCACAATTCTTCGTAGTCGTCTTGACTGACGGATCGAATCCAAATCGGCAAATGCGGTATTCGATCCCCTTCGATGTGCTTCAGACATGGCCGGGACTCATCTCATAAGGTTGGGTTCGCGGGTTGGAAAAGCCGGTGTCGGGATACCTGAATCCTGACGCCGTGGAGGAAACACATTGGATAGAGCGATGCGGTTTCTAACCCGCACTGCGAGGACTGTCGTAAACACTCTTCCTGGCAATCTTTCGTTCCTGCCATCGGCGAATATCGACGGTCCCATTCATCTCCTTCGTTTGATGGCAGTGAAGGATAGATTTCTCGATCACCAGGATTACGGTTACGAATGCGAAGCACAAGACGAGGCAGCCTGTTCCAAAACCCAGCGCGAAGAGGAATCCCTGGAGAAACACAAGCTGCCCCGGTTCTGGGTGGAGACACTCCACCCGTTGATGATTGGTTGACTATGGCAAGTAATACCGGAGTTTGGATTCCAGCCTCCTCCGGCGCGGGCAGGAGGCTGGAATCTGTTTACCGATCCCTCTACGGTTTCTGGCCGACTGTGCCGGCTGCTAGACCGTTGGCGAGCGGTGTTGGCGCGGGGGTAGCGATGCCGACGTACTCCGTCAGTCCGCTGACCGTTGTAGTGACCGAGGGAATCTTTATCTTGCCCGTAGACCAGACATTCCCCGAACTGTCCACGACGACCTGGCCGCCGCTAGTGTTGATCTGAGACGTGGAAAGACCAGTTCCGTCGTAGCCCAGATAGCCAAACGCCGGTGACAGAACCTTATTATTGTCATTGTTGATCTCGAAGAGACTGGTGAAACTTATGGGGCCTGTAGGGCCGAAGGTGTTGTTGCTGGTGGACAATGTAAGCCATGCCTGGCCTGCGCCATCGATCGAAACCGGACTGGCTTGCCCAAGAAAGGCAGTATTGGGAACCGCGAAGTATGCCGGATCGTAAATGCTTGCGGGCGATCCAGCATAAGGGCCTCCAGGCTCCAGCACAGACTGGTTGGTAATGCCGTCTATGCTGAGCATCTTGCCCACTTCGTAGTTGAAGCCCCCGTTCTGGCTGGTGAACCAGGCGTTCCCCGCGCTATCAAACGCCAAAGATTGGCTGGATGAAAATGGGAACGAATTGTTATATGGCCCCCCTATCAGGGATCCATCAGCGCTGCTAAACACGAAGCCGGCGAAGGCGTTCACGTCATCGCGCGTAAAATCTCCCTGGTCCCATGTCCACATGTTGCTATTCGGGTCCATGGCGAGGAATGTCGGGCAGCCGCTGCCATCCGGGAATGTATCCGCTGCGATGCCGTTGGTGCTCACAGCGCTGCCGGAGCCGACGAGTCCCAGCATGCTGCCACCAAATGGGCCGGAACCGGAGTTGCAACCATATCCGGGGTTCGAGGAAACCCACACAGTGTTGCTGGCATCGACTGCGATGCCATTCGGATTCAGGACCAAAAGCAACGACGGGTTTGTGTAAGGAGTGCCATACTGCGGGTTCCCATTCTTATCCAGCACAGTGATGCTGTCGCCTGTGCTGCCGGTTGGTCCGTAGTTGCCGATCCAGGCAAACCCGTTCTGGTCGATGGCGAGTTCCAACGGGTTGGCGATGCCGTTCGCCGTATACCCGCCGATGCTGGTCGCAGAAGTTGCCGAGGGCGAGATCGGCGCGCCCTGATTGTTGAATACGGCCACCAGTCCACCGGTGTTGCTTCCGCTCCCGCTGGGCAACGTGAAGATATCCTGAGCGGTTACCCAGATGTTCCCTTCCGCATCGATAGCCGCGGCGCTAGAAGCGGGAAGTCCGCTGTTTGCGGAGTTGCTTAGCCCCCCGCCCATATAGACAATCGCCAGCGACCACTCTGTAATGGCTGACGCCTGTGTGGAGGTAAGGGATGGACTGAAGGAAGGGACGGCCGTAATCAGACCGGCGATCTGGCTGGCATTGTTGCCGGGGTGCTGCGCGATGCTCAGCGCCGCCTGGAGCGTATCTGCCCCCGTCGCATAGCCAAACAGAGTCTGGCAGTTGGCGCTGCTGCCGGTGGTTGGATTGGCGCAGGCCGCCAGAGCGTTAGCCAACGCATTGATGCGCGCCTGCGGCACCTGACTGATATTCATCCCTGCCACCGGGTTCGCCGCATACGCCGGAGTGACGCTAAGCGCCGTGCCGCTCGGAAGATCGACCAGGTTGTTGACCGTGGCAAAGGCGTTCTTGAGGCCAATATAGTTACAGGTGGAGGGGCCGGTGCTCTTCCATCCGGCAGTGGCGTTGCAGGATGAACCGGTCGCGGGTGCGCCCACGGTGATGCCGCTCGTACCGACGCTGGCGAAACCGGAGAGCGCATAGGCCGAGGCTATGGTTGTGGCCTCGTTGAGGGTGACCGCCGTGCCGGAGGTGGTGAGCGCGCTGCACGAACCCAGCGCGGCCATCAGGACTACTTGAGAGCTGTTGCCGGTGGCCACCAGATACAACTGGTCGCCCGGTGCGGACAAGGTGGAGCAGTCGTAGCTGATCGAGAACGCTCCGGTCGTGGAGTTGGTCTGTACCGCGTTGGCTACCTGCTGCGCGCCCGTGCCGTAGCCGGTTGTTCCCGCCGCATAGAGTTGGACCATTGCGTTGATCGGCACGCCACCGCTCGCGGGACCGCTGACCACGGTTCCCGAGATGCTGAAGGCGACGTTGAAGGTTGTGCTGGCCGTCGTACCCGCAGTCGTCGTCACCGTGATATCGAACTGGCCCGCGGTTGCGATGAAGCTCGCAGGAACCGCCGCTGTGACCTGCGTCGCGCTGACGAAGGTGGTGGTGAGCGCTGTGCTGCCCCAGTTGACGACAGCGCTGGAGTCGAAGTTGGCGCCGTTGACGGTGAGCGTGAAGGCCGAGCCGCCCGGCGATGCCGTGTTGGGCGAAAGGCTGCTGATGGTGGGTGGAGGAATGTTGACCGTGAAGGTCGATGCCGCGGAGACCGAACCCGCCGCGCCGGTCACGGTGATGCTCGCCGTCCCTCCCGCCACGATCAGGCTGGCAGGAACGGCAGCCGTGACCTGCGTCGTGCTGACAAAGGTCGTCGTCAGCGCCGTGCTGTTCCATTTCACGACCGAGCCGGAGACGAAGTTCGTTCCGTTGACCGTGAGGGTAAAGGCTGTACCACCCGAAGTCGCCGAGTCAGGAGAGAGCGAGGAGACGGACGGGGTGCCGGGTGCGCTGATGGTGAAGGCCTGGACGGCCGATGTGCCTGACGGCGTGGTCACGGAGATGTTGGCGGAGCCGGTTGTGCTGGTGAGATTCGCCGGAACGTTTGCGGTCAACTGCGTCGCACTGACAAAGGTCGTCGTCAGCGCCGTGCCACTCCAGTTCACTGTCGCGCCAGAGACGAAGTTGGTGCCGTTCACCGTCAGCGTGAAGGCTGAACCGCCAGCGGGAATCGACGTTGGCGAGAAGCTGGTGATGGTGGGTGCCGAGTTGACGGTAAAGGGCGAACCGTTGCTGGCTACACCGCCGACCGTGACTACCACGTTGCCGGTAGTCGCGCCCGAGGGAACAGTTACGGCAATCGATGTCGCGCTCCAGCTCTTCACCGTCGCGGCGGTTCCATTGAAGGCGACTGTGTTCGAACCTTGCGTCGAACCGAAGTTCGTGCCGGTGATCGTTACCGAGTCGCCCACCTTACCCGTGGCCGCGCTCAGGCCGGTGATGGACGGCGGCGGGAGCGTGACGGTGAAGGGCTGGCCATTGCTGGGCGTTCCGTTGACCGTGGCTACCACGTTGCCCGTGGTCGCGCCGGTGGGGACCACCGCAACAATCGACGTCGGACTCCAGCTTGTGATCGAGGTGGCAGGCGTGCCGTTGAAGCTCACGGTGCTGGTGCCCTGCGTCGCGCCGAAGTTTGTGCCGATGATCGCCACAGAGGTCCCCGCCGCGCCGGAGTTCGGAGTGAGCTGGGTTATGGTCGGCGTAGGTACAGTGACGGTGAACGGAACTCCCGCACTGGCAACATTGCTGGCCGTGACCACTACGTTGCCCGTGGTCGCGCCGGCAGGAACAACCGCGACGATCGATGTCGGGCTCCACAGCGAGATAGAAGTCGCAGGCGTCCCATTGAAGGTCACGGTGCTGGTGCCCTGCGTCGCGCCGAAGTTGGTGCCGATGATCGCGACGGAGGTGCCTACCAGACCCGAGTTCGGAGTGAGAACGGTGATGGTCGGTGTAACTGCGAGAGCATAGGTAAATAAGTCTGCATTGCCCGTCGCGCTGGTGCCCGACGGAGTAACAACCGTCACATGCACCGTGCCGGTACCCGCAGGAGAGACCGCGGTGATACTGGTGGCGGAGTTCACCGTAAAGCCGGTCGCCGCAATCGTACCGAAGTTAACTGAGGTTGCCCCGGTGAGGTTGGTTCCGATGATCGTCACCGAGGTGCCTCCTGCCGCCAGGCCGGTCGCCGGTCCGATGCCCGTTACCGCTGGGGCTGAGACCGAAGTCCCAATCGTGTAGGCAGCAGTCGCTACGGCGCTGGCATCCATGCCGGGAGCAACGGCAATGGCGTTAAGAGTCTGGCTCTGAGAGACCTTGATGGGGTTGGCGCATTGCGGAGAAGAGGTCGTTGGCTTGCTGCCATCGGTGGTGCAATAGAGCACCGCCTTCTGATTGGTATCGGCGACAGTTACATTCTGCGTCGTCGAGTAAGGGCCTCCGCCGGGGGTGAAGGTCGGGGTTGGCGTCGCGCTTGTCGAGCCACTGCTGCAACCGGCGATGAAGAGAAGCATTGCGAACAGCGCGGCCACCACACCAGGGCGGTTCCTCCGCAGCTTCGGCAGACTTTGGGGCACAAAGCCTCCGTTTTTTACCAGGACAGATGAATTCACGGTTCCGTATCCTTTCATGATGTTGTAGTTGCGCTTGTCTTCTAGGGAGCACTCAGGGGAACAAGTGCTGCCAATCCGTTTCTTTGGCTCGGCATCCGTCCAGGCGCGCCGTGCGCTTGCTTCAATTCGATTGCAGGAGATAAATCCCCCAAGCCTGGTTAGGAGAGCCTATGGAATCCACGCCGATCAGGAAGATGGCGTACTTGCCATTCAATTGCCCGGCGATGGCGACTGCCGGGAAGCTGTAGGTCTTGCCGGTGGTATTCGTTCCAAATCCGGAACCGACATACACGGTGGCAGAAGGATAGAGACCGTTGGTCGCTGCATCCTGCGTACCGAGATCGACGGCGAAATTACAGTTGCCGTAGCCGGTCGTCGAAGCCGTTGGATTGTTGTTGGGGAAGTCTCCACCATAGACCATCGTGCTGGTCGGTGGAGCGATCGCTGCGCAGCTTGCAGGCAGGCTGGAAAACCCGAACGATGCAGGCGCAGTAGACCAATTTGAGTTCGATTGGCCGCTGCCATAGAAAAAGCCCAGATATTGCGTGCTGGCCAAGGCGCTCGTATCGAGCGCACTGGACGGTTTCGGCAGACCGATTGCTCCAGTGCCTGCTCCGAGGGCGTTTTGGTAGAAAGGTGCGGCGTTTGCGGAACCGAGGGTTGTGGTGCCGTTGTCTTCCACGAGCAGTCCCGAAGGCCCGATACCCAGGAGCGCCTGCGGCGTTACGGCCTGGCTGCTGCCGGGGTTGGTGATGGTTATCTGTCCCGGAACGCTGACGGTATTTCCGTATACAGTCGAGGAACAGATGCCCGTGATGCTTGCTGCCGAGGGATTTTTGGGAACCCCGCTTGCACCACTTGATAACAGCGTGTGCTGAGTAATATTGCTCAACGTAACGGTCGAGCCACTGGCGCTCACGTCCACACTTCCATACGCGGTCTCCATTTGGGGATTCCAACTCTTCACCGTCAGGGAGCCTGTGTTCAATTGATTGGGCAGGGTGACGAAGAGAAACGTCTGCGGTTGAGAAGCTCCTGGGCACGACACCGCCGGCACCAGCGGAGCGAAGGGCTGCCCCTGAAGTTGAGCCAGGCCTCCAGCCTGGCCAGCCAGCTCGAATGCCCAACCGCCCGGCTGAGGTAGATTTGGAACACCCGCGCATCCGAAGATCGTGGCCTGGCCGCAGGCAAATTCCAGTTTCAAATCCAAAAATCCGCGCTGAAGCACGGGAGCGTTAGGACATTGGCTATCGGAGCTATTGGGGCAAAGCTCTCCGGAATACTGCACCTGGCCTCCAGACTGGGTGCTGCTAAAGCTGTAGGTCGTCTGCGCGAATGTCTTTTTTGCGTCATCGATGGAATAGATTGCGGGACTTGTGGTCGCGGTAGCCGGGGCGCTGCTAACGACTGGAGACATATAGACCTGGGGCCCACTGGCGGTAGCCTGCGGGATACGAGCTGACGAGCTCCCGCAGGCGCTCAACATCACGGTCAGCGCGGCCCCAAGTGATGCCAGCACCAGCCGCGACAGGGGGACTTGTCTTCTCGATACCAATGCGTGTTGCTTCAAAAACATCATTCCGATCTCCCCTAAAAATCCAGCTTCAGCGCAAACTGCAGAATGCGCGGGTCGTGTGCATCCACCGGGTGCAGGAAGGAATTTCCCGCAAGACAACTCGACGCGCCAGCCGAGTACTGTGTCGTAATGTCTCCGTAGCAATTGATCACGTTGTTACCGGTATTGCCGGGATGGCTGGGATCGTAGATACGGAACTGGGTGTGATTGAAGACGTTGAAGGCTTCGGTCCGGAACTCGACGTCGTTCTCGTGAAATAGCTTGAAGCGCTTCAGCAAGGCCATATTGAAGTTGATTCGTGAGGGATTGTTCATGAAGTTGCGACCGGCGTTGCCGAAGGTGAGACCCTGCGGTGCAACGAAAGCTCCGGGATTGCCGAGCAGAGGTCCGAGGGTTGAACCGTTCGCCGAACTCGAGACAGAGGGCTTGAGGCCGTGAGGGCCCGCTATCACATCGGGATAAGATCCCACGCCCAGGCCGTTTCCGACACCGGAGTTGTCCGAAGCTCCGGTCCCGTTTCCGGAGCCACCGTTGATGATGCTGAACGGTGTACCGGTCTGGTAGGCCGTAATGCCGGAGAGCTGCCAGTTATCGAAGAGGATCTTGCGAAGCTGGCGTCCGGAATTGGAAAGCGAAGCTGCCGGCGACCCGCTCTCGGAGTCGTCAGTGCCTAAAAGGTTAGCGAAACCGTCGATCCAGTGGTTCAGCGGAAGACTGTAGACATAGCTGACGTTGAGCATGTGGCGCTGATCGAAATCCGAACTTCCGCGGTTGGTGCGGATGTCAAGGGAGTTCGTGAAGTTGGCGCTGGAGCGGTCAGACGAATCGTCGATGGAGTGGCTATAGGTGTAGGCCACGCCGATCGTCAGAGGCCCGGTAACCTCGCGCAGGGTGCCCTGCAGCGAGTGATAAGCAGAGTTGGCGATGTTCTCGACAGAGATGATATTGCTGAATCCGGGATAGGGGCGCACAGCATCGGCGCTCGTTCCCAGCAAAGTGCCGTTTGCACTGGCAAACCCCGGGTTGCCGGTGCAGGCCACCACCATGTTGATCCAGCCCGGCGAAGATGGACCAATACCGGGCGTGCTGGCGTTGATAGCTCCGGTGATGGAGGTGGGAAAAAAGTTCCTGAGCGCTCCATTGCTACAAATCGCCGCAGTGATTGGCTGTCCACGCAAGAAGGGATTCGACACTACAGGTTGTAACTGATTGAGATCGCGCACCGCGGTCAGGTGAGTGCCCTTTGTTCCCACATACGCGAGCTGCGCGATCAGGTTCTTCTGGATCTCGCGTTGCACGCTGACGCTCCATTGCTGCGTATAGGGATAAGTAGCTTTAGTGGGAATCGAGGTGACATTCAATGGAAAGGTCGTGCTGCCCACCGTGCTGGCGCTGCCACATTGAGTGGCCCCTTCCTGGCAGGAATACCCGATGGTGTTGTAGCTGCCCAAGGCCGCTGCCGTGCCTCGCATGATGGGTCCGCCAGGATTGGACTGGGTCTCGCTGAGGACCAGCGGCGCGCTGCCGATCAGGGAACCAACATTCGATTCGTAGCCGGTTCCATGCTCCCAGAAGAGGCCATAGCCTGCGCGAATCGCCGTCTTTCCGTTCCCAAACGGGTCCCAGGAGAGGCCGAAGCGTGGGCCGGGATGGAACACGCTGCTCGACATGCAGCTATCAGGCACGCCGTTCTTACCGCATTGCACCAGGCCGTTCGTGATCGATGGATTGAGACTGGAAAGATTCAACGGAACAGGCGTGCCGGTTTCCTTGTTCACCAAATATCCGTTGTTGCCATCCACCAAGATGGAACCGCCGATGGACTTGTCGTAAGCTTCAGGTCGCCAATTGTAGGCAGTGTCCTTTGGGTTGTACCAAGTCCCAAAGAGGCTGGCACGAAGTCCCAGATTCAGAGTCAGACGGCTGTTTACGCGAAAGTCATCCTGAAGATAAATCTCGGCCAACTTGTAGCGGTTATAGTATTTTGCCTGCCCGCTATCCTGCGTATAGCTCTTGATCGCCGTGGTTGCGTAGGTGCTGGAACCTGAGTTGGTCTGGGCCTGGGATAGCAGCCCCGGCCCGGCAAGGAAGTCCGCGAAGGCGTTGCCAGAAGTGTACTTCGACTGCTGATTACTGTAGGTCAACAACCCTTGCAGGTCGCCGGAATTGGCGCCGCTCACCGCGCTCAGCTCGTTCTGCTGTGCGTAAGTCACTTCGAAGCCGACCTGAATGGTGTGCCGTCCCCAGGTCTTGCTGAGATCATCTCGTATGGAGTACGTCGGGTTCGCCTGGTTCCACGGTGCATAGCCCGTATCGGCAGCAAATCCGTGGCCACCATAAGCGCCATTTGTGCCTTGGAAGACGAGCCCAGGCATCTTGTTTCCACCGTAACCGTTGGCGAAGATGTATCCCATCGGGCATTCGGTGATTGTCTGAGGGGTTCCATTTCTCTGTGTCAGTCCGGTCGCGGTCCCGCAGGTCGTGTTGCCTATGGGGGTATTGCCGGGCACGGACGACGGATCATCGAGAAGCGTAGGCCGCGACAACGACGATGGCGTAAGACCCGGACCGGGTTGCGGAGTCAACGTGATGTGCTCGACGGCATAACTGAGCGTGAGGCGATTTAGCACGCCGTGCGGCAATGTCGAAGCAAGACTTGCGACGAGATCGAGGCCGGGACCAAAGAGCCGATTCTCCACAGTGGGAAAGTTATTCTGAACAACACCCCACTGCGGCGCGAGCGTAGTCGTATCCCAGGAGTCGTGGATGTAGCGAAAGGATACTTGTTCGTTTGGCGTCAGAACGTGATCGATGCGGAAGAGTTCCTCGCGCCAGTAAGTCGGGGGAGAGATTGCCGCGAGATAGCAGCGTGGCTGGCTAGTAGGGTTTGTCGTGTTGCAGCCGAAGACTGAATTTGGCTCCGGGATAATACCGGTATTCAATATCGCTCCACTCGTATATCCGACATTGACGCTTCGTCCTGGGGTATATGCAGAACCGGCAACCACATCGGGGGCCGGAATGCGAGGACAGTCCGGATATTTTGTGATGTCGAGATTATTGGTGCTGCTGCCTGGGATCAGAACCGGGCAAACATCGCTGAAGTCGCCATTTCGCTCGGCACTGGTTGGCACCGCCTGGTTATAGTCCACGGGTGTCTTTTCGAGGCGCAGTTCCTCAGACCAGAAAAAGAAGGTTTTGTCCTTCTTCGTGTTGTATATCCCGGGAATGTATAGCGGGCCACCAATGGTCCCGCCGTAATCCTGCCTTCTATAGAGAGGCGTTCTGCCCGGCTGGTCGAAGTAATTGCGGGCGTTGAACATTTCGTTGCGGACGAAGCCGTAGATGTTTCCATGAAACTGAGGTCCACCCGACTTGGTAGTGACCAGCACACTGCCCGAAGCGCTTTTTCCGTAAAGAGCGCTGTAGTCTCCGGTCAGAACCTTCATCTCCTGGATGGCGTCAATACTCGGATACACCATCAATGGCTCGCCCTGGCCGCGGCTGGCGTTGATGCTGGTGTTCAGCACATCGCTGCCATCCACCTCGAAGGTGTTGTATTCGACGCGGCCTCCGTTGACGCTGAACTTAGCGCTTCCGGCAACGCCCACCTTGGCCTCATCCTGCCCCGTCTGGTTGCTTACGCCGGGTGCCATCGTGATCAACTGTGAGAAGTTGCGGCCATTCAGACCGTAAGCGGCAACCTCCTCATTCGACATCGTGGTGGAAAGGGAGGCTGTACCAAGTTCTATCTGATTGGACGACCCCCCCTCGACCGTCACCTCGGTGTTGGCCGACGCAACGGCCATCTGAATATCAAGAACAAGCGCCTGCCCCACAGTTAGTTCAACGACTCTGTTAGCGATGCTGAAGCCTTCCCTCTCAACTCTCAGTTCATACTTGCCCGCCGGGAGATAGGGTGCGGAGTAGGCTCCGACACTGTCGGTCTTGGTATCCCGCTTTAGATTTCTGTCCTGGTTGACAATCTGAACCGCTGCATCCGGAATAGTCGCTCCCTGCTGGTCCGTGACATGCCCTGAGATCTGGCCGCTCTGTGCGAAGCCGACTGTGCCGCCAAGCGCGATCAATCCCAGCGCCGTGATCAGTAGTCGAGCGAAAAGTCGAAGCATTCGTTTTACTCCCGTATCTCTCTTCAGTAATGCCTACGTGATGCGTCTTATTTAGGGCAGGTAGTAGCGGAACGAGGTAAAGAACATGTTGTCGATAGCTTTGGGTGAGCCGCCGAGACCTGTCAGCGGGTCGCCTATCCCCTGCCAGGTGCGCCTTTCCCCGTAGGAGTACTGGATTCCCTGTTGGAAGGTCCCGCGAGGACCTTTGTAGAAGCGGAACCAGTAACCAAGAGTTCCTTCCTGAATGTTGCGGTTGTCGGCGGCGCAGTTTGCCGCGGCGCCCGGAACAAACCCGCCACCGTTCGGTGAGGTAACAGGCGGAACTTCGGTGTAGCACCCGCTTACAACATTGTTTGGGGCGCCATAACCAACGAGGATCGGTTGCCCATAGGTCGGTCCAGAAGTTGTAACAAAGAGGCCATTGGGATAGAAAGCTCGCTTCACGTACTCGCCGCCGTAGTAGGCATAGAGATCAAGGCGACGCGTCGTGTGCCATTCGAGGCTCCCCAGCGCCGAGCCTCCTGGGAGGAGTTCGAGTGAACCATCCGGATGTGCCGTCGCGTCGGACAGGGTAGTCGTGCTATAGCGCCCAATCCCATCTCCGACTAGGATGTGTGCGCCGAGTTCCACTCTCTTTGCAAAAAGGGGAATGCGCGCGTTAGCGCCTACGCCGCCGCCTGCGGCCTTCGATGTGAAGGCGTCAAGGGCTGAAGCGCCGCTGGGCAACTGCGCGTTCGGGAATGCCCGAGCACGGAAGAAGCGCCCGATGCCGAACAGTTCGTAGTGCCCAAAGCCTGGTTCGTATGCGATCTTGGCAATCAGGTCGGGAGCGTAGTTGTAGCTATAGTTCGCGGTCGAGTTGTAGAGGCCACCTCCATTGCCTGCCTGCTGGTAGACGATGGTTGGCAGGTTGTGTCCGCCGAGGTTGAGAGTCTGCGCCTCTTCGACCGCGCCGCCAACCCAGAATTTGGAGCCAATGTTCTTGGTCACGCGGAAACCGTATTGCCGCTCCCAGGTGAAACCCACGTTGTACTGCGCATCGATGGTCAGCGGAATGGCCTCCGCGAGAGGATCGAGACCATGCCTGTATTCGGTAGCGAGCGACCACATCTGGCCGCCGGTGATGGTCCAGCCGCTGTTGAGCGCGGCCTGCGCCCACGCCTGCCGCAGGCGCAGCGTGTAGCTGTTCGATTGGTTGTCGTTGGAGGTCGTGCCGGCGGAAAGGAAATCGGCCTCATAGTAGCCGCGCACGGTGGCCTTGGATAGCTTGCCTTCCGCGAGCAGAGAAATCCGCGACTGTCTGGCACTGGCATTGAACTCGGAGAGTACGCCGGCAGTCTGGCCGGCAAATGGAATACTGGAGAACGGCGTATTCACATCGCCACCGACGCCACGCTGGCGATCCACTGTTTCTGCCGCGAGGAAGCCTCCAGGCGTTAAATCGATCCCTTTGAAGTGCAAGGAATTGGGATGCTCGAGTGCCTGCTGCGCTTTTTGTTCAGCCTGAACTGTCTCGACAATCGAAGTCGAGGTGGACTTCAGGTCTGACACAGCACTCTGCAGGGTCGCAACCTGCTGGTCATTGTGACCTACGACCTGTTGCGCACCCTCAAGTTCCTTCCGCGCCTGAGCAGCGTCGGCCTTGGCCGCTTCAGCAGTCTTGTTCGATTCCTGCAATTGACGCTTCAGATCCTGGACCTCCTGTTCGAGGCCGTCAACCTTGTCGCTCACCCGGTCAAGAGTCTGGAGCTTTTCGCTCAACTGTTCGAGGAGCATCTGCTCCTCGGTTTTTGGTTTGGCTCGACTGCGCTTCGACTGAGCCTGAGTTACCGAGTTCTGCGCCTGAGCATCCACGAGGCTAAGAGCCATCAAAAGGACGACAAAGAATTTTCTGCCCATGATTATCTGATCTCTCCTTGGTTCTGTTTTCCGACCGAGTTATTTACATCCTTCATTCGGCCTTTTTCCTGGTAGTGCTCGTAGAAGCTCGTTAGATCGCGCGGCCCACACCTCATTAGCCTTCAGGTGCTGGCGCTAAGTAATCGTGATGATGATGCTGTTCGACTGGGTCGGGTCCGTGACCGAGGTTGCGGTAACCGTGACCGTGTTCCCCTTAGGCCCTATAGCAGGGGCTGTATAGGTGATCGCTGTCCCGCTCGCGGTCTTTGTCGCGCCGAGAGAGCCGCAATCGCTCGACTGACATGACAGAGACCAACTGATGCTTCCCCCACCAACCGTGTAGTCATTGCTCAGTACCCCGGTGAGCGACATCGTTCCGCTGACTGAAAGGGTGAAAGGGGGCGGTGTCGAAGCCACGATGGCAACCGAAATGGGCTGGCCGGCGACGACCAGCGTGAGGGTCGAAAATCGCGAGTGATCGGCCGATGAGCTTGCATACAAGGTGACCGTGCCTGCCTTGGGTGGCGCAGCCGGAGCAGTGTAATAAGTCACAATGCCGTCCGCATTTTGCGCATAGACAGGGACTGGTGCAGTTGCGGTGTGAATCGGGGTGAAGAAGCCGCAGGAGGTATCTATGGTTTGGCCCGGAGGCAGTGGAGTTCCAGGGGGCAATGCGCTGCCGCAACTCACCGTCCAGTCGGCGCCCAGCAAACTTTGGTCATTGGTGAGCGCCACATCGAGATATGTTCCGCTGCCAACGGTAAGCGTTTTGATAGCGGGCTGTGCGACACCATTGATGTCCGTGGCCATGATCGGGCCTACTTCCGGCTTCACCGGACTGCTGCCACAACCGGAAAAGCCCAGACATACCGTTACCGTAAAACCGAGAATAAACACGCGGCCGAGCCTCTGGTTCGCTCCTGAAAGCAGCCGCACGCAGGAGTCCTTGCAGGTCTCCGAAGTCAACGCGATCCCGCACGAGTCCGATACTTCGAATTCTTTTCTGATGCTCATGGCCTTCTCAAGTCCTGTCATTCGATCCTTCCTCGGTTGCATTAGGGCTTCGCTCCGAGCTTGTTGTTCTTCACAGCCGAGGCAAGAGGTGTTACCGCCGGAGCCGCCACTCCCACGAACTCCGTCACTGTGTTGTTGTTGAGCAGGACCCACAGATTTCCGGAGCCGTCGACGGCCAGAAACTGCGGACCATTCGACAGACTCTGGTCTGCAAAGGCGTAACCCTGCAATGTATCGATCAGCGATACATTTGGAGGTTGTGTCGAGCCATTTCCCCCGCCGCCGCAGCTTATGCCACCAGCACTAGCCACCCAGAGCCGGTTAGCTCCATCGATGGCCACAGCCTGTGGATCAGCTACGGTTTGTGCATTGGCATTGTCCGTAGCATTAAGAGTTCCGGGGACTGTAGGACTAGGTGTTACTTCCCAGGCGCCGCAATGACTCGGCACCCATATGTTCCCCGAAGCGTCAGCTGCCAGTTGTCGCTGACCGGTCCCGAAAGAGGCAGCACCCCCGTAAGCAGTAAGGGAACCACTCGCACCATTCAATTCCGCGAACCCGAAGGAACTCGTACCGCTCTGCTGCTGATTCTCGTTCTGAATCCAGACATTGTTTGATCCGTCGATAGCGATGGGAAGCGGATTCGAGACTCCACCGGTGTATCCGTTGGCAGGAGACGATGCGATTCCGCTGTTGCTGAACCTTGCGATGTCGCCAGGAGAGCCGCCGTTTGTTACCCAGATACTCCCACTCCCGTCGATGGCCATGCCAACGGGCGTAGAGGTTAAGCCGCCGCCGAGGAAGGGGCTGCCCGTAACCGGAGTGGCAGTATTGTCAAACTCCACCAGACTTCCATTGCCGTTCGCGATCCAGACGTATCCGTTGTCATCGACTGCTATCGGTCCTGGAGCATTCAGGCCCGCAGGCGTGAATCCGCCCGTCAAACGGCTCAAGACTGCAGGAGAAATAGGAGCGCCCAGATTGCTCCATTCGCTGACGCTGTTCGTATTCGTATTCGTGATCCAGAGGTTCCCCGAAACATCCAGAGCGAATGCGGAAGATCCGGAGCCTGTTACTCCCGAGCCGCCCACGCCGCCGCCGGAGGTATAGTTCAGCGTGATCGACCAATCGTGGGGCGCGCTCGTAAGGATCGGCTGATATGGTGACGACGCGTTGACTGTTGCCGTTCCATAGATCGCGGTGAGATTGGGGGCCACACTCATGGAAGCATTGGGAGGCTTTACAAGATCGAATACAGCTTGGAGCGTATCCGTCGGCGCAGCTGCGGCATCTGCGTTGGCAAGTGGATTAGCGTTGGCGAAGAGATTTCCGCACGACGAGCCGTCTCCTGCCGACCCTCCTGAAGTAATGGCACACGCATTGAGGATGTCTGCAAACGTGTTGATCTCGATATACGGCACGGCGGCGTTGCCGGCGAGGGTGTTATACAAGGGCTGGCCGATTCCGATGTTCACGAGGTTGTTCACCGTCGCAAAGGCATTCGCCAGTCCAGTCGTCGCGTTGGTGCTGCTGGCGCCGATGTTGAGATAGCTGCTGTTGCCGGTCAGAGCGTTGTCGGCCGAGAAGGAAGCCAGAGCGGAGGCTGAGGCTACCGTCGTCACTTCATTGACAACGACCGGAGAAGAGCTGAGATTGCTGCACGCGCCGAGGGCAGTCATCAATGCCAGATTCGGATTCGGGTCATTCGTGCCGATCTGTCCTCCGACCGCGACCAGGTAGACCTGGCTGGTGAGTTGCGGACAGGAGTAACCCGCTGGAATCTTAAAACTGCCCGTCGAGTCTGTCGTGATAGTGCCGGTTGCCTTCGGCGAGGCGATCGGTATCGACGCCGAGGCATAACCGCTCGTGCCTGCCGCATAGAGGGAGACCAATGCTCCGACAACAGGTTGCGTTCCGGCCTGCACGACTCCGTTTAGATCAGGCCCCGTTGCCGCCGAAGTGATCGCAATGGGCGAAGCCACGGTCGCCGGAGAGACTACGTCGTTCAACCGGTCCGTCGTGGCCGACGCGGTGACGAGTACGGTCCCTTGTTCCGGCGCCTGATCCGGTGCGGTATACGTGATCGGGACACCATTCGGCCAGCCCTGAGCGGTGGTCGCGGTCACTGCCTGCACAGGAGGGACATAGAGGCTTCCCGGATTTCCTGGGCTCGGAGGAACTGCCGGGATCGCCGGTCGTCCCGGCACGATGGTGAAGAACCCGCATCCGCTCGCACAGACTGTCCAGTCGATGCCAGCGTGGGATGGATCGTTCGTGACCGCAGCGTTGAGCATCACCGTTGTTCCCTGCAGGATCTGCGACGGAGCAGAGGGAACGAACGCAATCGAGTGTATTGTCGATTGCACGACCGTCACCGCAGTCGACAGAACCGAGGTAGCCGGAAACGCTGTCGAGGCAGCACTAATTTGTACAGGCACACCTGGAACCGTAGGCGGCGCTACATAGATGGCCGTTATCCCGTTGGCCGTCTGGTGGGGAGTGACATACCCGCAGGCTCCCGCCGCAGTATTACTGCACTGCACTGACCAGGTAACGCCACCGGGAGTTGCGTCGTTGGTCACGGACGCGCTTACCGACGCCTGCCCGGTAGTGGCGATGGTCGTCGGCGGCTGTTCAATAAACGCGATCGACGCCGGTGCCGTGATGGTCGTCGTTGCGGAGGCTGCGTTTGCCACCAGCGCCGGGTTGAGGTTATAAGCATGCGACGTGGCGGTGATGGTCACCGGATTCGTTGGAGGCAGTGAAAAGGGTGCCGTGTATGTCGTCGTCGATCCGCTGGCCGTTGTTGCCGGATTGAAGGTGCCGCACGCTCCCGGTGTGCTGCTTCCGCAGGTGGCGGTCCAGTCCACGCCTGCATTCGTGAGGTCGCCGGTAACAGTGGCGCCCAGCGTCGCGGTCTTGCTTTCGGCCAGCGACGTTGGTACTGCGCGCGTCATCATGACGTCGATAACCGGAGATGCCGTGATGGTCGCGGCGGCAGAGGCGCTGGTGGCGCCATCGGTCACCGAGGTAGCCGTGATGGTCACCACCCCGCCAGTCGGCGCGGTGGCCGGGGCTGTATAGGTGGTCGCTGCTCCGCTGGAAGTGGTCGCGGGACTAAAGCTCCCACATCCACCAGGACTGCAACTCCATGCCACACCCGAGTTCTTCACGTCGCTTGTGACGGTCGCGGCGAATTTCGCCGTTCCTGATGCCGCCACGGTATAGGTCGCCGGCGACACGCTCACTGCAATGGGCAGGATCGAAATCGTCGCACTCGTCGCGTCGGCTGAATTGGCAACAGATGCTGCGGTGATTGTGACTGTTCCGCCAGCCGGACTCTTCGCCGGTGCCGTGTAGGCGGTCTGGGCGTTGCTCGCCGTCTGCACCGGATTGAATGAACCGCAGTCGCTCGAACCGCAGCTTACAGTCCATTTAGTTCCCGCCTGACTGGTATCGTTCGTGAGGGAAGCACTGAAGTGCGCCGTGGCACTCACAGCCATCGATGTTGGCGTAGACGCAAGCGATACGACGACTGGAAGACTCCCAATCGTAAGCACAACAGACGAGGCTTGTGACGGGTCGCTTGTCACTGTCGCGGTAATCGTTACGGTGGTTCCCACCGGGATCAGCGAAGGTGCCGTGTAGGTTGCTGGAACCCCGCTCGCCGTATGGGCAGGAAGCACCGTGCCGCAACCCACCGACGTTCCGCCGACCACTGGGGGAGCCAGAGGATTTCCTCCACACATCAGTGTCCAGTCAACACCGAGTCTGGCTTCGTCATTGACTGGCGTCATCGCGACCGCCGCGGCGCTCAGTACCGGGAATTGCGCCGCAGTCGCTCCGCTTGGATAGGTCACGGAAATGGTGCCTGCCTTCGTCGGCAGGCTGCTGCCGCAACCGGACAGGAGCGCTATGACCGCGAAAGAAATCGAGAACAACGCAAGAAACCACAACACTGAGAAACGGCGGCGGCCATCAATGCGACTCAAACAAACACACGAAGACTCATTCGAATTAAGAGACATGTCTTCTGAAAACCCTTACTTCCTTTTTGCCAGGTTCGTGGAGTTCTGCGGAACAACCTGCATTGCATGCGCACGGAGGTTTAGCTCGTCGATGGATACAGTAAGTTCCGAGGCAATCGTTTCCGCAGGCCGGCTGCTCGCACCTTTACCCACTGCCAGCTCCCTGGCAAGTGCGAGATTCTGCTCCGCCAAAGCCGTCAGAGCCAAATCGGTGGCATTTATCGATGTGACCTGTTTTGCGCGGGGAGTCCCGACCTCAGCGTCGGCGAGCAACTTCACCTCATCCTCTAATGCGGTCAACAATTTATGTTTGTGTGTAAACAGAAGATCGGTAAGAGTGGCCGAGGCAATCGCTGACATATGCCCGTCACGCGCAAACCTGCGCTGAAGATCGTCGATCGTCCGGCACTCGAAGCTGATTACATCGGCACTGTTCAATAACTGCGGCGAGAGCCTACCCAGCGGAGCAACATTGCGTCCGTGCGCGAGATAGTAGGTTTCAAGCGGAGTCGTCTGCGCCTGCATTTCAACTACTTTTGCGCTGGACAACTCGTCCGGCCGCGATGGTTTCGCCTTCAACTCCTCAATGCTTGAGATGGATGTCGTCACATGAGGCAGCATGCGCAATTGTGCTTCGAGTTCACCCTTCCGCTCTGTGGTCTCTGTGATTCCGCGAACTTCGATGCCGCGAGGCTCGCGAGCCACCTCGATTTGCTCTCCGGTATCTGCATGAAGGCGGGTCAGTGCCAGCCGCACCGACAACTCCGCTTCATCGAGCTGGCTGTCGTTGAGCACCTCCATAGTCGGCAAGCGCAGTGAAGGATGTAGCGGAGCCACGTCACTCGACGAGAGCGCCGCAGGTTCGAACCACGTCTCGCTTCCGGCATTCCACGGCAGGACCTGATAGTCCAGCTCGGCAATCTCAACCTTGCCGGTGTCGCGGAAGGAGATGGTACGGGCGACCGGGTGGAAGTCGCTCTCGCGGACCGTCAGGGATTCCTGCGTGATCTCAGCGTTCGAGACGGTCGTCGTGAGCGTCAGAAGGCTCTGCCCCGTCTCCTGCACGGCATCGGCGGTGACCTGTACATGGTCGCGCCAATCCTGATAGGTCGCTGCCGACAGGGGCTCGTTCCAGTTCACCCCTGCGCTTGTGAGCTTCGTCTCCAGCGCGGCGGTCTGCGGATCGACCGGCTGCTGTTTCTGTTTTTTGCGCCCGCTCGTGTCGCGGTAGATGCTCCGCTCAATTGAACCCTTCGCCGTCTTGATTCGTACCTTCTCGTAAACCACCTGCGGCTTCGACGATGAGAATGGCACTGCCTCCGACACCTCGGCGTGCTGGAGCAGCGCAATCGCCGACGTGGATGGACTCTGGCGCGGCCACACCCAAACGCATACCGCGATAGCGATCGCAATGCCGCCCACTAGCAGAGGATTCCTCCCAATAACAAGGAGGTCTTTGCTGTGGCCTGCGAGCCATGCAATCAACTGCCCAGCCCAGCGGCTAAGACGACTGTGTGGGCCAACGAAGATCGGCTTGGTGGTAATCATAGGTGCAAATAACGCGTTGCCGGCATGTGCATTGCCCGTCACAGGTTTTGCAATGCTATCCCCGGCAGTGGCCTCCGCCATCACCGGATCGCGGTAAAGCACATGAACGATTGGCCCTTCGACAGAGAAAGTAAGTGTAAGGACAAGCGAACGGTCATCGCTGAACAGACCAATTTCCACCTGCTCCAGTTTGTCTGCCGAGACAGGCTCTGTGACCTGGAGGAAGGCCAGGCAGAATCCCTGCTCACTCAATACCTCGATGAACGACGGCTCTTCCTTGCGCGTCAGCTTCAGACGGAATTCATTGATCTCCGCCGTGATCTTCTGCGAGGACCGCACGTCCCCATCCACGACGATCTCAAGGCTGCCGGGACGATGCTCAAAGAGTTCTCTGGCACGACGCTCCAGTTTGCGGATCGATGGCCCCTTCTTCAATGCCTTCTTGCGAATTGGAGTTACCTGTGAACCACCATCAGCGCCAGGACCAGAAGAGTTGTCTCGATCAATACTGTCCTCGGGGGAGCGGTCCGCCAGGAGCGGCAAATGCAGGATAGTATTCACCCGATCGAGGCAGACCCTGCAACTCACCAGATGGCTCAACTCCTGAGTAGTCATGCCCGAAGCTTCACTCTCAGGGAGATATCTCTGTGCGAGCGCAACAGGGTCTATGCATTCCCCTTCCGCGGCGCTGAAGATCGCTTCCTGCAACTCCCAGAAGAGTTGTTGCGTGTCTTCTCCCCTCATCGAGAAAGAGACCGAAGGCTTCGTGCTTGGCGAGATCGACCGCAAGACATCGGGCCGCTCAAGATAGAGCCGCGCCTCATTCCGCGCTACCTGAAGCGATCGATCCACAGAGAAACGACTGGCCTTGAGAATCTTCATGACTTCGATCGGGTAGTAGCCGTGGAAGAAACGCAGGATCAAAATGCTGGCCGAGCGCGCCGTGCTCTTTCGCTGGCAGGCATGGCTGCAAATCTGCCTCAGATGGGTACGCGCAAAGAGCAACTCCCGGCGATCCGCGACCGCCAGTCCCTGCTCCACCGAGTCATAGTCCACGATGGTCAGATCGTTGAGTGGGACACGCCCGGCACGGCGCAGCCGCGAAAAGTAGAGGTTGCGTAAGACCTTGAACAGATAATGTTCAAGCTGTTCCATCTCATCGATGGACTTGGTGATCCGCGTGAGACGCAGGTAGAAATCGTGAACCAGGTCCTCAGCTTCCGAACGGTCGTTGCGGGTTATCTGAAGCGCCCACTCCAGCAGACGAGAGTAGTAGGCGAAGAACACACCTTCGTTCGTTCTCCGGTCGGGTTTGGAGTGAAATAAAGACATAGTTTTGCGGCTCTACACATAACAACCTGCACTTGAACGGGAATCAGACATAGCAATGGCGGATATTAGCCGTCTCTTAACATTTCCAGGCATCCCTGTCCACAAAACAGCAGACTACACAGCGACGATGAACCTCTAATGGACGGACCGGCAGCCGCTCTTCCCAAGAGGCCGCCCGCCGCCTGTTCCCCCAGAACGACGGGCGTCCCCGGACGTTGGCCTTCGTCTGGGTGTGTGATAGCACACACCTAATGTGTGTGCAAGTCAGATACACACACTTTATGTTGGTGTTCAGGTGGAATCTGGTTATCAAGACTCAACCTGTGAGCTTGAGAACCCGATTCGGCGCAAAGGTGCGCAAAGTACGTCTCTCCCGCGGCTGGACGCAGGAGCATCTGGCGGAGAAGGCCAACGTTTCGCTAAACTTCCTCAACCTGATCGAGAGAGGACAGCGCGCACCTTCCTTCGATAATTTGGAGCGGCTGGCGAAGGTGCTGCGGGTTGCGGTCTACGAATTGTTCCAGCCATGAGGAGCCCCGAAGACCTGTACCGATTCGCCAGAATTTAACGAATTGCATGTCTGATTCGCCTCCATTCACACCTTATTTACAGTAGGCATCGGAGTTACGATGCCGAGACACGCGCTCCCCAGGCCGCGCTGCCTACATTCCAATGCAGAGCAGGTGAAGCATGTTCCCCTCATGCAGGCAAATCGCCCCGTAGCGGGCACATCAGGAGAAGGAAACATGACAGCACGAGGGAAAAGAATAATGGCACGGTTGGTATTCGATGGAGCGGCGGTGCTAGAGTAGCTCACGCACGCGAAAGCAGCACCTCGCACCGTCGCACCCTATGGCATGACGGAGAATCCCGGCCCAGGCGTGATGCTGGTCAAAGATGACGGCATCTATCTCATGTCGAACGGAGAGCCTGGCCTCCCCGGAACAGAGACAGCAAACAGGGTTGTGTATGCGCGAGGCTACGAAGCCCTGCCCGGCACGGCGAGCATGGAGGAGAGAATGGCGCGGTATGACAAGGTGCGGGATGCCGTAGGCGGTGACGACTTCGCGGAGTTGATTCCCGCCAGGAGCTTCACCACGCTGGAGCCGGAGGGCTCAGTCCAGATCGAACTCAGAGCCGACAAGATGATGGTCTCGATCGTCAGGCCGCCGCTGACATCAGCAGCTCATAAGAGAGATAAGGTGACCTAGCATCTCTTGTCCCTAGCGGAGTCTGGAACTTACAGGCTCCGCCTTCAATAAGGTTTTGCGATTGTTCTGCGGCGGGTCTCTGCATATAATCGAAGGCGAAGGTTTGGCGATCAGCGCATCAGGTGGCACGAAGCATGACCGAATCGACAGTGCTCCGAAAAATCGCGCATGTGGACATGGATGCTTTCTACGCGTCGGTCGAGCAGCGCGACGATGCAAGGCTTCGTGGCAGGCCCGTCGTGGTTGCGTGGAAGGGGAAGCGTTCTGTGGTCTGCGCCGCCTCTTACGAGGCGCGCACATTCGGCGTCCGGTCAGCGATGCCAGCAATCACCGCAGAACGTCTCTGCCCGGAGGCCATCTTCGTCCCGCCCGACTTCACGCGATACAAAGCCGTCTCTTTAGCGATACGCGAAATCTTCCAGCGCCACACAGACCTTATCGAACCGCTCTCGCTCGATGAAGCCTACCTCGATGTGACCGAGAACAAGACCGGCCTGCCCACGGCAACACGGGTCGCAAAGGTGATTCGGCAGGAGATCGGTGAGGAACTGCATCTCACGGCTTCCGCTGGCGTGGCACCTAATAAGTTTCTGGCAAAGATTGCCTCCGACTGGAAGAAGCCCGATGGCCTGTTTGTGATTCAGCCGCATGAGGTACAGGATTTTCTTCTGCCGCTGCCAGTGGGCCGCATTCCAGGTGTGGGGAAAGTAACCGAGGCCCGAATGAAGGAGGCCGGCATTAAGACGGTCGGCGACCTGTATGCGCTGGAACTTTCGGCTCTTGAGGATCTATTTGGTAGCTATGGTGGCCGTCTCTATCAGCTCGCCCGCGGCATCGACCACAATCCGGTCGTGCCGAACCGCGTGAGCAAGTCAATCTCGAAGGAGGACACCTTCGAGGCGGACATCCTTCTCGCCGATACGAGGCCAGTGATCCGCACCCTGGCGGAGAAAGTATGGACCGCATCGCGCAACAATGCACGCGGCGCCCGAACTGTTGTGCTCAAGCTGAAGACGAGAGAGTTCAGCACACTCACGCGTAGCAATACACCAGCCGCTCCACCCTCCACATGCGACGAGTTCACCGACATTGCACTCTCGCTCTGCGAGCGCGTCGAGCTTGGGTCGCAGCAACTTTACCGATTGGTAGGCGTCGGCCTTAACAACTTCCAGGCAGACGAAGATACTCCATCGCCGCTCTTTGAAGAACAGAGCGCGCCGCTTCAGATCGTCGATAACAGGATGCAAGAGAGAGGGATGGATGATGGCTTGGGTGAACGCTGAAGCCGATGAACGCTTTTAGCTATCTCTCGAAGAGCGAGTCCATCTTCGACACAATGAACCGCGGTAGATTTTCAAACACATCCCATGCAAGCAGGGTCACATCAAAGCTTCACGCCGATCGACACCGAAGTTGGTTGCCCTGCCTGTTTGCTAAGCCTGATATGGCCATCACATCTGGTCGTCAATACGCGTCTAGTCTGCCCGTTGGGCCACACAATCCCTTTTGCATGCTTAGAGTAGTCATGCTCCTGAGAATCGTGGACGATGCTCTTGTCAGATAACAACACAATATGCGGCTCGCAATAGTCGAAGACTTCCTCAGCATAGCCAGCATTCCTGCCGTGATGGGAAGCGATGAAAAAGTTCGCTTCCCTCAGACACTGGCAAAATGCCGGACGCTTCAGGAGCTCCAGCCAGCCTTCGCATTCCAGGTCGCCGGGAATCACAATTCCGCAGCCATCATATTCAAGAAATGTAACGAGGCTCAGGTTGTTCATGTCGGTAAACGTTGGATACGGATTGCGGAAATATGTAACCTTCACGCCCCCGTAGTTTGGCTTCACAGTTACCGGATGTGTCCAGTGTTCATGCATATCAATGGCACTGGCCATTGCAGTAGTAATCACTCCGCCGACTTCCTTCTGTTTTCTGATGAAATCGACCGGCACAGTACCGTTTCGCATGATCGAATTGAAATTAACCACCTTGCGCAAGGCAGGAAGATTGGCTACATGGTCTTGGTCGAAATGGCTTAGCACAAGACCGGAGATGTTAGTGATCTTGCGATCAGAAAAATATCTAGATGGATAAAACTGAAGCTCATCATCATATCCACAGTCAAAGAGCATGGCGGAGCCACCAGGCGTTGTTGCATAAGCGCAGAATCCGTGCCCCACGTTAAATAGAGTGAAGGTGAGCATTTAGGCTATTCCTTTCGTCTGTCCTTTGCTCGATAGCGGAACCTTGCTCATGGAGTCAGTGGCTTCAGCCAAACGTTCTGCATATGCATCCGCGGGGATGCGAACCCAGTTGGGCGTGAACCAGAATGCCCAAAGCAGGAAAATCACAAATACGCATATCAAGGCGCCGACGGATTCTGCGGTGACCATTCCTGTGGTTGAGTACAGGTGATAGAGCCATACGGCACCACCCACGAATGAAAGAGAGCTCACAACGATGCCCAATGGCCGAAGGCCGCAAACGTTACGGCGATAGCCGTAACTGATGTTCTCTTGGAAAAGCAGTTGGTACTTCTTCGTATCGCGAGTATGAATTCGGAGATAGGACGACCATGCGCTATACACCTGGTCAGCCGTAGTCGGCTCAGCGGCTTCGTCCTTCGGAGAAGGTGCTTTCGTGCCTTTGACCAGAGTTGACAACTGCTTGTGGTAGCGCGCCTTGGTGATTGCATCGATCCGATTGTCCCGGTGCCGAAAAATCGCGACCGATGGAAGCCCTCCCCATATCTCGAAGAATTGCTTCTCACGCTTCTTGCCGGCATCACGGGCGAGCTGAGTCAGCAAGAACGCGCCGCCACATCCCGCTAAAGCCGCAGCAAGCGACTCAAGCGTGGATAGCTTCGTTGCTGCCGCCCCGACGATCGTGATGACAATCGGCGCAACCAACAATAATGCTGGATAGAGGCGGGCTTTTCGTTCATACCCGTCCGTAATTAAATTGAGTGGATTCATTTGACCGTGTCCAAATTTACATTCTGTTGCGAGCTAATTGACCCGACAAACCATCTCGCTTCGAGTTCACCCACAATGGCCATCACTGGCTGATAGCCGTCTTCAGTGGTCTTTTCGGTAATCCACTCAAACACCTTGCGATCATCGCCGCTGGGGCCGGTTCCAAAACACTTCGGATGTGAGTGCCACTCTCCAACATATTGGAGCATGCCGCTCGTGGCCCTTCCTACATGTGCCACCTTGTCCAACAACCCCTCGCAGCCGCGGATAAACGAGGTTACCCGTTTCTTCGAGTCCGGCGGCGCCGGAATCGTATCTGCAACGTAGACAATGCGACTGACCAGATCCCATGTGCCCAGAAGCACACCTCCCGTTTCTGCGGGAAGGCCAGTCAATCTTAGGAACTTCAGTTTGTCCAACAAACCACGATCCGTTACGAGCTTCCAATCACCGATCCGGCGCTCGATCATTGCTTCTGCCGGAACCTGTAGCGATTGGACTGCTTCTTCCTCGTTGGCTGTCCATACGCGTATGCATGCTCCGTCAGAGGAAAGAGCCTTCTTAATCGCTGCCGAGGTCAACGCAGCGTGAAGAGCTACCCGATGAGCAGGCAACGTGCTGGAGACATCACGACAAGAGGTCCCATAGCGAATGGACCCAGGAGCAACTGCGAAGTGATCGCCCAACTCTGTGCGGGACAGGATTGCCCGGTAATACTGCATCTCCAGAGAATCGAGTCTGGTGAGCCGCTGAGAGTCTTCGCACAGAAGAATCGAAGAAGAACCCGACGGGTTCATGAATGCCGACGCGCGACGGCCCTGCGCAACCGTCTCCAAGGCCAGCTTTCGGGCTACCGGCACCGACGCCGAGAAGTCGAGGATAGCGTCGGCCGCCTCAAGAACACGACTAACATCATCTTCCTTCCCTCCAGCATTCAGCACATCTGCAAAGACAACTCCCTCGACGATTGGCTCCCCGAGAGTCACGTCAAGGTACATTTTCATCGCGTCTACTTTGGGCATCCCGATCAGGGAATGAACCAATGCATGTCGAGCAAAATTGTGAGGTAGCAGGACATCACTATCGACCAAGGACCATTTGCCGTAGCCACTACGCGCAAGTAGATTGGCCGTCTGCGATCCGAGCGCTCCCATCCCCACAGCAGTGATTCTTCTGAGATCGACAGCAGAACCATTCATCGATGCGGCTCGCTGCCGATCCAACGCAAACGTTGGGTTGAGGGGAACGAGAGTGATATGGTCCAGTCTCTGGTCGTCGATCGTTCCCCCGATCAGATGTCCCGGCACTCCGTTGTTCAGTTGCCAAATACCCAAGATCTCGCCGATTTCTCCAACAGTCGGGTTCGTCACAAACACTCGGGTCTCTAATGCCTCGACAGCATGTCCCGCGTCTCGTGCCTTCGGGAAGAAGACGATCAAAACCAAGTGGCACGCTAAAAGCCAACTCTCTCGCGGCCAGTTGCTTAGCTGATCCCTGAGAGAGACCACCAAGTCGCCTCTTGCCGCAATCGAAGCAGACTGGAGATCGGAAAGAGTCTGCGGAGTCCAGTTCATGACGCCGTGTAAGACCGGTGGACAGAAGTAGGTCGCGGCCACAAATGCGGCTCCTTGCCCCTGAGCGCCACCGGCGAGATAGCTTGCGATATAAATCTCCCCCCACGGTTTCCTGTCGACGCGCGCGATATGCAGTTGTGTCGGTCCCAGTGCCGTTTTCGTATAGATATCGGCAGGCAGCACAATCGTGTCGCGCGTGCCTAGAAACAGTGGTTCGAGCGGCTGATCGTCTTTGTGTAAGGCTCCCTGCGCTGTTTCACTCAACCAGATGCGAATGCGCTCTACGATGCTGACTACCGTCCAACGAAGCCGACCCTCAGAGTACGCTTCCTCATAGAGGCAGAGGCTGCGTGGAAACTCAACTGGCCGCAGATACAGGTGTGGCACGACGGGGAAGTTTTGACGCAATGCCAACACCTCAGGCCAGGCGTCATTCTTCGGTGGAAACGACACACTGATGCGTTCCGTTGGATGGATGTCGAACTTTGTGATCTGGCTCAGCTCAACATCTACATCGAAAACAATCGTCTCGATTCGATCTGATCCCTCAACAGCTACCCTCGCTTCAACAAAACGAGCATACGGATTGATCTGGCGCACCAAATGGTGCGCCAGATCTTGTGCGTGCCCACCCACGAGCACATCCACCGCTACGCTCTCGCCGGGAGCCACAAAAAGGGCGTCAGTCACCGTTGCCAGCCCTCGGCGCAGGCTGGCTTACAGCTGAGACCAAGCCAGCCGAGTAGCTTTTCTTCTGCTTCGCTTTTGATCCAGTAATTTCGATAACGAGCGTCTCCGGAGCCGACGCCTTTGGATTCTCCATTGTCACAACGTATGTGCCACCCTGGGCGTCTGCCTGCTCGCGGTAATAATTTGCCGCCTGCCTGTGGGGAGGCTGGGGGTCATCATCATTGGTCGGTATTGGTTTGCTTGTCGAAATCAGCGTGGCGCGCCACAGGAGCTTTTTCTCGTAGAAGTACGCGATATCTTCCGTGGGCTTCGTCTTCGTCGTGCCCTTGTCGGGGCCGAGCGAAAGATAGCTGGAGTGGTGAGGGATCTTGACAATATCCGACTCCAGGCGTTCCTCCCGGTTCTTGGAGCGCGTAATGCGAACGATCTCGCTGAGCGGTTCCTGCCGAATGTCCGCGCCGAAGAACACCCTGGTCTTGGTGCCGTCAGCGGAAAAGGTTGCATGAAGAACGAGGCACCCGTCGTTGCGCTCGACGTAGCTGCCGTCATCGGTGCGGCAGGCAAACGGCGAATGTACAAAGAATTCGACTCCCTGAATCTCGGCCTGCCAGCCGGGAACTAGCTGACCGGCATCCGTGATGAGAGATCGACGGTCGGCGACCGACAGACCTTCACCTTCGAGCCACTTCTTGAGTTCTTCCGGGCGGGAGAAGACACGGATTCCGGTGCCCTCTTTAAGCCGGTAGCGAGCCTCCTGGCGGATGATCCGATCTTCTTCCGTGCAACCTTCTTCCGTGATCACCGCCGCCGGCACCCACATCTCGTCCATCTTGATGCGGCTTTTTCCGTCGACTTGGCCTTGGTATTTCTGCGCATGCCGCAGGTAGAAGAAGTTCGAGGTCCCGCGAATGTGGTCATCATCAAGATGGGTGAACATGACCACCTTGTAAGAGTCCCGCTTGCGGGAGTCGAGGTCTTTCCGCAACTCGGACGGGAGATCGATGCGCAGGTCGTCTTTACAAGCCGGGTCCCGCATCGCCGCATAGTCGATAAGGATCTGATCGCCGTTGTCTAGATCAATCCGGCAGCAATCTGCATTACCCAGGGGAAAGAAGTTCAATCGATGTGTGGCCATTACTGCTCCATGAAGTGAATTTAAGTCAGAAGCGGGGCCCAATTGTCATAGATCGAATCCTCTTGCAAATCCCCCGAAGGCGTTTTACAGTTGGGTATATCCGACTGGTTGTAATTATCCGACGAAGAGTCAGTCCGGGTCAACACTTTTTTACGACGGGTTGCTAAATAGTGGAAAAATCAGCCATCGACCTCAAACGGCTCGGCGAAAACGTCCGATTTCGGCGTCAAGGCAAGGGTTGGACTTTGAATGATCTGGCAGAGAAAAGCGGGATAAGCAAGGCATACATCTCGGACTTGGAGAACGGCGCCGCCGGCAAGCCAAACATTCAATATGTGTTCGCTATTGCGAATGCGCTGGGTGTGACGCTGGACGAACTTTTGGACGACGCAGCGCCGAGGCAGGTCGATTCTTCACGGAAGAAACGACCTGCAGAAGATCTCCCACCAGGACTGAAAGAGTTGCAGATGGAGATGAACCTCTCCGACTCGGAAGTAGAGATGTTAGCTCAGGTGAATTTTAGGGGGAACAGACCCAAAGACATGGAAGGATGGCGATTCTTGCTCGAAGCGATCAAGATGCTGAGTCAACGAACCGCACAACGATAGCACGATGGAAACAATACGGGTCGGCGGCAGGAGGTATTCAGATCCCGATGTTCTCTCCCTCATCAAGGCGACCGGTAGCCTAGTTGACCCGCGGTCTTCTGTGCTTACGCAGGCTCGTAAGCGTCTCCAAACACTCAACAAATTTCATAACATACCAAAAGACCCGATAGAGCGGCTGACCATCCTCGCTTCTATTTGCAGCATTGCTGAAGTCGTTCCAATGAACATTGAACAGCGGAAGGGCGATAAGAGAGATGCCCTCCTCGTGCCTAACATATCGGGCGGACGCTCGATCATCTACAACCCTACCGCTCCCCGGACCCGAGTGGCGTTTTCTATCGCCCACGAGATCATCCATACATTTTCCCCCAATAGCATCAATGGGGCGCGCTTCCGCAACATCTGTGCCAGCGAATCCAGGGAAGCAAACGAGTTGGAGAGGCTTTGCGATCTGGGAGCCTCCGAGCTGTTGATGCCACTTAGCGATTTTCAGAGAGCGGCAGCCACGACCGGCTACACCCTCTCTGCGGTTTCGACGCTGATGGAAATTTTCGGTAGTTCGTTCGAGGCGACAGCTTTCCGCCTTGCCTCTGCCCACCCGGGTATCGCGGCCGCAGGTCTGCTCCGTTATCGCCTGCGTCTCGAAGAGCAGCGTCGCAAGAAGGCTATATCCCAAACACTCCTTTTTTCATCGTCTGCAACCAGCGGAGGCGGAGAAGAAGCGGAACCGAAGTATCGGCGGCAGTCGCTCCATTTGTCGGAAGCATGCAGCGATGCTCATACGATTCGCTGGAATAAGTCATTTCCTGTGGAATCTATCGTTAACAGCGCGGCTACCAGCGGCGATGTTCAAATTGGTTTCGAGGTCTTGCCGAACCAAGTGACAAGAAAGGGCCGCCTTGAGGCAGTGAGAGCTCCTTATCAGCGGGATGAGGCAGACCCGGTATTCGGGGACGTGTTGTTTTTCTGGTCAGCGTAGAGGGATTTTGTGGGGAAGGCGGTTCCAGAAAGCGCTCCGGACTTGATCTACCATCCGCCCCTAAAATCGCGTTCCCCCCAACGAGTTGTAGAACTGCAACAGCACCGCAAATGCTTCGTTCATCGAAGGGTCCAGGCGACATTCTTCAGCCAATCGTTGAAACGGCTGACTCCAGTCGGCAGGAGGGGGTTCCAGCGCGGTTGGGAGAGAATGAGTTCCACGACGATTAAAGGTACTCTGGAGTGCTTCGCTCGCAATGGAGACATCCAGTGTTCCAGGCTGGATCAGCAGAACCATGTCGACGAGGTCGCGGACCCTGCTATTTGCCGCTCCACCACGGGGCAAAGTGTAGGCGTGCAATTTTTCTGCGAACTGCTGTTCGCGCTGAATCATAGGCACTGATGCTGGTGGAATCTCCGCGAAGGCAAACCAATCGCGCGTCTGTATCCTCTCCACTGGATCGAGCACAACGTCACCGATCCCCGCGTCCAGGTGGAACTTCACAAATGTGCGATCTGCCATCCTTGCGTCAACTGGATACCGGGAGCCGCCATAGGGCGCTCCGTCCAAGTCCGCCATCGCAGCGCCGACACGGAACGAAAAGAAATCGTTTAGATTTTGCCTGCCGGCCTCCTGAAGATGTCCGAGCACCGCATCGTTCGATGATCCAGAGATTGCGCGCACAGTGAAGTCAAGGTCCTTTGTCGCCCGCGCTATCTCAAAGCGAAGCTCCATTGCATATCCGCCTTTGAGAACCCACTGTGTATCCGAACCGGGAAACAGACGCGCCAGAAAACGGTCGAAAGCAACCTGACGCCGCAGTCTTTGCAGTTGCACATTCTCCGCCTTGGCGATTTGCTTCAATCGCTCTTCCAGGGCAGCTCGCAATGCCGCTCCCGTGGCATATTTTCCTTTCTCAATCATGCCGCCTCCAGCTCTCGCGTGATAGAGACGTATCGAGCATCCTTCAGCAGGTCCGCGGCCTGTTTCCTGGTAATCTTCCCGTTTGTCTTAGCCTGTTGAAATGCCTGGCGGAGTATGGCCTTTGGAAGCGAGCCTTCCTCCCACACATCCAGGATCGTGCGCAGAGCGCCGGTGACAGGGACGCTGAACAGGACCTCTTGTTCAGCCTCGGATACATGACCGTAGTGGAGGCGCAGAATCCTCGGAACCGAAACGCTACGGCGAAACGACGGGGGCACGGTCATATCGAGTTGGGAGGGGTTTACATCGGTGAGTTCATGCAGACTCAGGGCCGTCTGGTGGCTATAGACGCCGGACGGCTGATCACTGCGATCACGAGACCAGAGCCACCACAGCATCAGGTCGGAGTGGTCCGACTCAGGAAAGAGCGCCAGCCGATAGATACCGCGCTGCTCACGGAGCCAATTACCAACTCGAACGTGGTAGACCCGCTTATTGCTGGCATACCCTAGTGAGGCAGCTTGCTTGGTCGTGAAGTACCCTCCCTGCGCCTCAGCAATCTGATACAGCTCTCTTTGGCGTTCGTTCGACGTTTGCATAATAGGTCAACTTTCTTGACCTATTATGTCCTCCTCCGCAGCTAAAAGCAAGGCGCGGCCAAGAGCAGAGCCTTATGCATATCACCTACGCTATTACGCAAAATAGCGTAACAATTCAAAATAGGCCGTCTCCCCCTAAGAAGACCTCTTGATTGGCTACGCGGCAGGCCGTATCATATTTACAGCAAAGGGTAGCGGGAGCAAATTCGGTGCATTGCAAGCCCCCGCAACCAAAGAATCTACTGATATCAAAAGGCTTAGGAGATTGTGGCTCCTGAGCCTTTTTCTTCAATATCCGATAAGCTTGCCAACAAGAGCGGAACTGCGTTCGTTTTCGAGCTTGCTTACGGCCTTCTCTATCTCCGAACCTGCCAAGCGTCCGGCCTCAAGATTCCGTTCCCATTCGGGCGATCCGCCGTACACGTCCAACGTGAATACGCCAGTGAGAGCATGACCCGCCCCCTCCTGAATCGTCTTCAGCGGAACGCGCAATGCGTCTAGCAGTGAAACATTGAAGTGTCGGAAGGCGTGGAACCCTGCCTGTGGGATTCCCAGAGACTTGAGTAACGCCGTCATCTTGCGACGGCGATATACGTTCATGTCTACCGGGCTGCCCGTAGAAGCTGAGAACAGGTATTCGTGTTCCTTCTTCCACTGCCGTGCGATCTGCTCCCACAGTAGCGAGATGAGTTGTGGAGAAAGGCTGATAGTCCGTATTGCGCTGTTTGTTTTCGGACTCTGGTCTTTGCCTCCCCATATCGACCGATTGACGGTTAGGCGTTCGCCGTCGATATCAGTTAGTTTGAGTCCGGCAATCTCTCCCGCTCGTAATCCGGTTTCCGCTGCAAGCCAATAGAAAACCCGGTCCTCACCTTGCGATGCTGTGATGATCTTCGCAACATCATTCAAGTTGTAGAACTTCGCTCTCTTCTTAGCTCTGCGGGGCAACTTCGGAAGCATTGCGTCTACGTACTTCTGAGCGAGAGCGGCACTCCAAATGAGGTTTGCCGTTCCCCACAGATTGCGGACAGTCTTAGGTTCAAGACCCTCCGCCACAGATGCGGCGATGAAACGTTGAATGTCTCCCGCGTCAATCTGTCGCATATCCTTCTTTCCGAAAGCTGCAAGCCTTGTCGGATGCTCCAGCCAACCGAATCAAACTTTATCGCAGAACAAAGCCATCATCCTCCGCTCCGAATCCGAGCTGTGGAGCAAGGGTAACCTCGCCGTGGCGGATGAATTGTACGGCGCTGACTTGGTCTGCCACTTCATCGCGGGAACCGAATGGAAGGGACTACCGGACCTCAAGAGTGAGGTTGCAAGCCATCGAGGCGCATTATCACTGCGAAATCGCCCAGAAACAGTAGATTAAAAAATAATCGCACGATTATACAAGCGGCTTCACGTTCATCATGTCTCCAGCCATCGCCAACGGGTAGATTGGAAGGTGGCCATGACGGCACTGGACGACAAATACGTCTTCGGCGCATTCGAGCTCATTCCCGAGCGCGGAGTTCTTCTATTGGATAGCGTTCCCGTCCCACTCGGGAGCCGCGCAATGAAGATCCTGACGATACTTGTGCGGCAGGCCGGTAAGGTCGTGAGCAGCCAGGACTTGCTGGAACAGGTGTGGCCGGACGCATCGGTCGTAGAGAGCAATCTGAGGGTGCATCTGGCCAACGTCCGCAAGCATCTCGTCGCAGCCACCGGTGAGACGAATGCGATCCTCACCATTCCCGGTCAGGGCTATCAATTCAATCTTTCGGTCAGCTCGCATCGCACCACAACGAAACAACGCGCAAGTTCCAATCTCCCCCATCTATGGACAGAACTTGTTGGCCGGGAGACAGACATTCAGCGACTACTAGACGATGTCGAGAAGCATCGCTTCGTCACGATTGTGGGGAGCGGCGGAATCGGGAAGACCAGCATCGCGATTGCGGGCGGCTGGCGTGCCGCAGAAATGTATGAAGACGGGGCCGTCTTCGTCGACTTTACCAACTCGACCTCCCTATCCATGCTCGCAAATCATATTGCCGGAGCACTCAGATTGCCCGTCTCCTCCTCCAGTTCCGAAACCGCGGTGATCGAATGCCTGCAAGATAGAAGCTTGCTCCTGATTCTGGACAACTGCGAGCACGTCGTCGAAGCCGCCGCTTCCCTTATCGAAGAAATTTTGCGGGAGTGCGCTGGCGTCCATGTTCTCGCGACCAGCCGCGAAGCCATCCAGGGTGGCATGGAACCGTGATCGTGCTGAGCAGTGTCGCCAAACGCGGCAGGGCGCTCGGGTATCGGCACGGCAAGCACGGAGCAGAAACGAACGTTTGTCCGGGATATCGGTGCGGATGAAGCGATTGACTACGGCATGGAGGGCTGGCCCAATGAGGTACTTAAGATCACCGGCGGACGCGGTGTCGATATCATTCTTGAGTCGATCGGTGGGACGACCTTCGAAAAGAACTTTGAGTGCCTCTCAACGTTTGGCCGCCATATCATTTTCGGATCGACTCGAGGGCCCGGCCAGCCGGTCCCGCCACGACGGCTGATGGCAAAGTGCCAGTCAATGACCGGGATCTATTTGCCGGTGTATTTTGCTCGGCCAGAACTCATCAGGAAGGGACTTGAAGAAATGGTGGAGAGATTTGTAAACGGCTCCATACGATCTCATATAGCGAAGATCCTCCCCCTCAGCCAGGTTGCAGAAGCGCATCGACTCCTGGAAGAGCAAAGTGTCTCCGGAGCAATCGTCCTGAACCCGAAAGAATAAGAAGAAAAGGGGGTGGCAGGGGACGACCCATAGCGGTTGAGTCGATTAACATTGCGTTGAATCAGATTTGTTGTTGGCTTTCTTTTGGAGGATGTTTTGGACCTGAAACTTACCGGCAAGGTTGCTCTCGTAACCGGATCAACCGCAGGCATTGGATTCGCGATTGCGCAGTCGCTCGCTATCGAAGGTGCGCATGTATATGTGAACGGACGCACGCGGGAACGTGTCGATGCGGCAACGGCGGCAATACGATCGCATGGTGCAACGATCCTGGTCGATGGCATCGTTGCCGACTTTTCCAGTTCAGCCGGCGCGGAAGCCGTGATCGCGAAGCTGCCCGCGGTGGATGTGCTGGTCAACAATGTCGGCATCTTCGAGCCGAAGCCGTTCACGGAGATTCCGGATGCAGACTGGTATCGCTTCTTCGAGGTTAATGTCATGAGCGGCGTGCGGCTTGCGCGGCACTATCTTGGGCCGATGCTGGAGAAAAACTGGGGCCGCATTCTCTTCATTTCGAGCGAGTCGGCAGTGCAGATTCCGCCTGAGATGGTGCATTACGGGATGACAAAGACGGCTCAAGTTGCCGTTGCGCGGGGGATCGCGGAGTCCGTGGCAGGCACAGGGGTCACAGTCAACAGCGTTCTTGCAGGTCCGACCGATTCGGAAGGAGTCGGCGCCTTCGTCGAGGCGATGGCAAAGCAGCAGAACAAGTCAAAGCAGACGATTGAGAAAGAGTTTTTCGAGCATGTGCGGCCCTCGTCCTTACTAAAACGTTTTGCCACCGTGGATGAGGTTGCGGCGATGGCAACCTACTTGGCCGGCGAAGCTTCTTCGGCGACGAACGGGGCCGCACTGCGGGTAGATGGCGGCGTGGTAAAAGCGATTCTTTGAGAAGAGTCTTTGGAGAGAATCGTCCCTGCGGGTAAAAGGAATGATTCGTCATGGTTGAGCGCGGAGCCTACGGAGAACGGATGGCCGGATATCTGCACCTGTCACAGCCACTGTTATATGCGAAGCTCGGATCAGGTCACTCCGAACTGTCCGTCACACGCCTTCATGCGCCGAAGGGATTCTCAGAACCGACAACCTCCATTCCTATTGAGAAGGCGTTCTCCATTCATCTCCATCTGCTCTGCGCCCTGGAGATTACCTCTGATAAAGCACATCCCGATACAGTACATACACAAACTGGTAGCACGGAAGAATGGAGCCATCGGCAAGCTGGTAACCCCGCGTAGCACGCAAGATCTGCTTCATATGCTGATCTCCTTACGGAATGACGTGAAGATTCATGGCGGCTACGAGGCTACCGAGGTTTTCGTCAACGGGGCAAGGTAGAGTTTGAACCTGCGAGGGAACTTTTGAAGCTTAAGGAACGTTCAGAGTTGCAGAACCTCTTTCGGAGCCGCATTGAACCTTGTCATCGAAGATGTCAGCAAGCAATATAGAGGCGGTCATCTCGCCCTTCGTAATTTCAGTCTGACCATGAAGCCCGGAGTCCTTGGCCTGCTTGGGCCAAACGGAGCGGGCAAGACAACGCTCATGGGCATACTTGCGACCATCACCAAGGCAACGGAAGGCCGCGTACTTTGGAATGGAGCTGAGATCGCGAAGAATCCCGACGCTCTCCGCTCCGTGCTCGGCTATCTTCCGCAAGACTTCGGCGTCTACCCGAACCTGAACGCGGTCGAATTTCTTGAGTACCTTGCTGCCGTCAAGGGTCTGGACAAGGCGACCGCGGCGCGACGCATCCCGGAGCTTCTGGAGCTGGTGAATTTGACGGACGCTCGCAAGCGGGCGCTTGGCGGCTACTCCGGCGGCATGAAGCAGCGAGTCGGCATCGCGCAGGCGCTTCTCAACGATCCGCAACTCCTGATCGTCGATGAGCCTACGGCCGGGCTCGATCCGGAAGAGCGCGTCCGCTTTCGTAATCTTCTCTCCGACCTTTCGGGCGAGCGCATCGTTGTCTTGTCTACGCACATCGTCTCCGATGTCGAAGCCACTGCAACCGATATTGCCTTAATCGCAAATGGAACTCTCGTCGCGCACGCTACGCCGGAGGCTCTTCTGCTGCAGGTGGAAGGCAAGGTCTGGGAGTGGGTTGTCCCGAGCGGTGATCTGAATGAGGTTCGTCAGCGCCACCAGATCAGCAGCACCAATCGCCGCAGCGACGGAGTCCATGTGCGCGTGCTCGGCGATGAACCGCCTCAAGGCGCGCAGCCAGTGACTCCTAGTCTTGAAGATGCTTATCTCTTCTGCCTCTCACGGCATCGTGGCGGAGTTGCCGCATGAACCGCTCGCGCGTTCTGTTCCACATGGTCCGGGCCGACTTTCTCGAGCGTGTCCGCCGCTATAGTTTCCTGTTTACCCTTGGCTTCTCGATCTATCTCGGATATGCCATGTACTCCGGGAAAATCAATATGCAGCTCGGCAGCTATCACGGTGTCGCCAACTCCGCGTGGCTTGGTTCCGTTGTGGGCCTGGCTGGCTCGGTCTTCCTGAGCCTCGTCGGATTCTATGTCGTCAAGAACACCATACAGCGCGATCGGGAGACTCGTGTGGGCCGAATTCTCGCGGCCACTCCGATGAGCAGAAGCTTCTACACGCTAAGCAAGGCTCTCAGCAATTTGGCGGTGCTCTCGGCCATGATCTTGATCCTTGCGGGCGCAGCCATTGTTATTCAATTGACGCACGGAGGAGTGGGGCGCATTAGCCTCTTCGATCTGCTCTCGCCGATCCTGATCTTTGGCCTTTGTGCGATGAGTGTGACCGCCGCGATTGCCGTTCTCTTCGAGACGATTCCGGGTCTGCGTGGAGGAGTTGGGAATATTGCTTACTTCTTCCTGTGGTGCTTCCTGCTCAATTTAAGCATCAGGCCGCTATTGACTGGACAGTCCCCAAGCGTCTCGACCTCAATGCGCGATTACACCGGCATCACCACGATCTCCGGGCAGATGCAGGCCCAGCTTCATCAACTCGACCCAGAGTACAAGGGAGGATCCGGTTTTTATATCGGCTCCTCGCATCGTGGCACCAAAACCTTCGTGTGGACCGGCGTGAAGTGGAACGCCACCATCATTTTGAGCCGTATCTTCTGGATTGGAGTTGCTTTCTGTCTCACCCTGATTGCCGCCGGTCTCTTCGATCGCTTCGATCCGGCACGAGAGACCCTATCGTTGAAGCGCAGCAAGAAACAGGCTGTCCTTCCCAAGCCCGACGAACTGGACCGGCTGCCTATCCATATAAGAGAGACGCAACTCCACGCATCTGACCTTACCCCGCTCGTGCATGGCAGGTCGCATGTTCGCTTTGTGGCTTTGGTTCTTGCAGAACTGCGTCTGTTGCTGCGCGGCCAGCACTGGTGGTGGTATGCGGTTGCCGCGGGTCTTTTTGTCGGCTGCCTGTTCGCGCCGCTGGACAGTGCGCGCTCAGGGGTCATCCTGGTTGCGTGGCTCTGGCCTGCACTTTTATGGTCGCAGCTGGGAACGCGCGAAGCTCAGTTTTCGACGCAGGCCATTATCTTTTCCGCTCCGCATGCGTTTCCGCGGCAGCTCTTATCCTCGTGGGCGGCGGGTGTCGTGCTGGCTCTGCTCACCGGCGGAGGCCTCGGACTGCGCCTTATGCTGGCACGAGATACGGACGGTTTGTTCGGCTGGGTTGTGGCTGCGATTTTCATTCCAGCCCTGGCGCTGGCACTTGGAGTCTGCACCGAAAGCCGCAAACCGTTCGAAGCTGTCTACACAGCCTGGTGGTACATCGGCCCACTCCACCAGATGCGCAAATTGGACTTTATCGGAACTCAGCCCACGTCGAGCACTCCTGGCCTGTACCTTGCAGCCTCGCTGATGCTGCTGCTTGTGGCTTGTCTCTGGCGGAGAGGCCGGCTTGCTCACGCGTAAGATGCCGGACGTTCGGTCTCAAGCTCGGGGGCCAGAAGCGCCCTCGTCAGCGCCAGCAGAGAGGGCAGGCCCATCGTGAAAATTGCGACCATTTGCAGGGCGACGAAGCGGTTGTATGCTATGTAGCGCGCGGCGAACAGCGCGTAAACAATCACGGGTAGAAGCGGGAACCAGCGTTCCTTCACGTAGCCGCGATCTGTTGTTTTCCATACGAAGCCCGCGATCACGTAGACAAGAAACGTCGTCATCAGCCAGCCCAGGTAGTTATGACGGGGTACGCCGTAGTAGGCTCCCCCGTTCTCCCACACCCAGTTGCGCGCCGCGGCCATGGCGGGATCCATCACAACATCCCACGCTGTCATCGTAACCGCGGCAATCGCTGCCTGCAGCACGATACCCAACGCCGATCGCCTGTTCAATCCCTGCATCAGGGCCCGCGTCACCATCCAGGACGGGTAGATCATCATGAACCAGCCCAACGGAATCAGCACAGGAACATGGCCCAGCTTCGGCCCCAGCAAGCCGCTGTAGTGATACGCGCCAAAGACCCATCCCGTCCGCACGCCGATCTCTTCCATCGCATACGTCACAATTGCGGACGCAAAGAAAAAGATCGCTGTCCACTTCGCGCCTTCGAGCGCCGCGCAGTGCATGACGGAGAACAGCACAAAGACCAGTGTGAAGAGGATGTTTCCCCCACTCGGCAGCCTGACCCACGAATACACAGCTTCGGCGATGATCAGGTAGCTGATGGCGGCGAACAACAGCCACACTACTCCCTTGAGCGGTCGCATCGTATTTTCTCCCTTGATGTCTCCACTATATATAGTGCCGTTCTGCAGTTGTAGAGGCGTAGAGAATTTGCAAGTGGACTCGGGCCGATCATCGACGGCATCTTTCAGCTTCTCTTATCGAGGGCAACAACGAAATGAGCCCGACATCGAGATTCATCATCTATGGATACGACTGAATGATTGCTATTGCTATTGCCGTTGTCTTCGTCTCACGCATCGAATCAACCGCTTACACCCACTAACGCCCAAAAACACCAGCAAACCAGCTTGTCAAGCCCCAGATCCACGCCCAAAACCCACAACCAAAACAACATCAATCACTTAGAGCCAAAAATAAACCACCAAAAACTGGCATTTTAGTTACCCGCACTTCGCTACAATTAAGAGTAGATAGAAAACAAAGGCCCGGCCAAAAAGCCGGGCCTTCGCATTTAACCGCCAGGAAGGACATGACCTGATCCGAAGTCCGGACTCAAGCCATTTCCTTTGAATACTTTGCACACTTTTCACCCAGTGGGGAGGGAACACGCCATGACCGAAACAAAGACCGAAACAAAACCCAAACGCTACCAGTGCCGCCACATCTTCGCCGACGGCCACCGCTGCGGCAGCATCTGCCTCCGCCGCGAAGAGCTCTGCTACTACCACCACACCACCCGCAAGCCCGCACCCAACCCACGCGCCCGCCGAGCCCGCCGCGGAACCTTCGACCTCCCCCTCAACGACCCCAACGACCGCACCGCCCTCCAGTCCACCATCGTCGAAGTCCTCCACGGCATCGCCGCCAACGACATCGACCCCCGCCGCGCCGGACTCCTCCTCTACGGCCTCCAGATCGCCAGCCTCAACCTCCCCAAGACCCAGACCACCCCACGCAGCCGCAAAACCGAAACCATCGAAGAGATCACCACCCACCCCGACCTGGGCATCCTCGCACCCAAAACTGACATCGACGAAATCCCCCTCAACCCAAAAAGCGCCTTCGGCCTACTCCTCGAAGCAATCACAAAAAACACCGACAAACCAAAACAACAAACCACCGAGGACACCTCTAAAAACGCCGCTATTTCGACCGAACCCCGAGTAAGCGCAGAGAATCGAGGAGACAATGGAGAAACCTGCTCCTCTGGCGCTCAGTCCCTTGAACCAACCATCCTCCCCACAATTCAAGCCGCCGAGGAAACTCTCAATCCAAATAGAGGGAGGACAGAAAGAAGGTGTCATCCTGAGCGAACCCTGAACGAGCGGAGCGAGTCGAAGGGGCAGTCGAAGAGAGCTGCATTTGCCGTTGCGTTATCTTCCCGAGGCGCCGCTTTCAACGTGAGAAGTGTTGGCCTCGCGTTCTCATGCAGAGATGACACACCGATGACAATGGAGTGACACTCTTCGGTTCCCTGCTGGCTATGCTAGCGAAGGTTATCGGCTTGCTCGGCGACGAACGCATTTTGAGGATCATTACATGGGACGTTTCGGAAGCCTGCTGAAGCGCGTGATCGCGGAGAATCACCTCTCGTCATCGCTGACCGGACTATATCCTGTCGTGGACGAACTAGGGGTTCGCGACGCCTATCGGCTGTGGGCCCCCACCTATGAAGCTGAAACTGCCACCAGCGCTCTCGATCAGGAATTGGCGAACACGATGCTTCGTGGCTTGCCACAAACACATCTGCTCGATGCGGGTTGCGGAATCGGACGTCGCATCCAGAACATTCCCAACGCTATCGGCATAGACCTGAGTCCGGAGATGCTTGCCGCCGGCAGGGCGCGCAATGTAATGACTGGCGATATACGGACTATGCCATTCCATTCGAACTGTTTCGACATGGTGTGGTGCCGCCTCGTACTGGGCCACCTTCCCGACCCACTCCGAGCCTATCGTGAGATGTTCCGCGTTTGCAGACCGGGTGGATATGTCTTCATCACCGATTTTCATCCCGATGCTGCCGCAGCCGGGCATCGCAGGACCCTCACCGATAACGCGGGCGCTGTGCATGCAATCGAACACTACATCCACAACAATCACATCCAGCTCGCCATGGAAGCCGGCCTGTCGTTCGTCGCTCACTGCGACGGTGCCGTCGGCCCTTCAGTTCGCGACTTTTATATCCGTGGCATCGGTCTGAAGGCCTACAAAAGAGACATCGGCCTTAAATTAGTAGCCGCATTCCTCTTTCGCAAAGCGGGTGTCATCAGGCGCACACAGCCCGACAACACCGTGACAATTGCTTGACTACGAGATGACACCCAGCCTCATAAATCTGGCTAATCTCAGCACAACAATATCTCCCAGTGATGTCCTGACAACACGCAACACGCTGGGAGACAGCCAGAGATCAGGAGGCGTCGTATGACCCGGCTTTCCAGTCGCGTATTAGCGCGCCAAGCTGAGGCCCACCATCAACCTATGCCCTCCATCGCACGCTCAGCCCCCATCTCAGCCACGGCGACCTATAGGCCCGACGCTGACAGAACAATAAAGCGCCTAAGCCGCGAGCAGCGCCTGCACGAGGCTGTCCTGCTAAGTTTTTCCGAAACGGTTGTAAGTCACATTGAACTTCTGCTGCCTCACATCTCCCCTGCGGAATGGCGGAGATTGCTCAACTGGCTGGACGCCAGCGGGCTTGCGCTTTACTTTCTGGATCGATTGTCTCAGCTCGAACTGCGCGATGCACTGCCAAAGACAGCCATCGAGCGCCTGCAACAAAATCTCCATAACAACGCCAAAAGAACCCGCGGCATGATCGAGGAGTCCGTCGCAATCCAGCGTGACTTTCAGGCAGCCGGCCTCTCTTACGCAGTAGTAAAGGGTCTATCGCTCTCTCCCGGCTCCGTCCCCCGGCCGGAGCTAAGACATCAGTTCGACCTCGACTATCTCGTTGCTGAAAAAAGCGCGCCGGAGGCTCGCTCGATTCTTGAGCGCAGAGGATATCGTCTGCGTGCCTTCAAAAGAAAGACGTGGGAGTTCAAGATCAACGAGACTCCATACGTCTCCGTCAAGGACCTCTATAAAGACCTGCCTTATCGTTCCGTAGAGCTGCATTTGGAGGCCGAGGCCGATACACATGGTCAGGATTCGCGGCTCGACCGAACGACTACTCGAAAGATGTTCGGCATCAACATGCCTGTGCTCTCACCGGTCGATATATTCCGGGGTCAGGCGATGCATCTCTTCAAAGATGTGTGCTGCGGGACCTCCCGAACTGCACACCTTCTTGAGTTTTACCGGCACGTCCTCTCTCGTCGCGATGACGATGCGTTTTGGCGGGAGCTTCGTGCCCAGGCTGAAGGCGACCGCGGGACTTGCATCGGAATGGGAGTAGCCACTTATCTCGTCACCTCAATCATGGGCGATTTCGCTCCGGACGCGCTCACGGTGTGGACAGCCGAAGTCCTGCCTCCCTCTGTGCGTCTCTGGGTCGATCGGTACGGCCGCCATACCATCTTCGGCAATCACCCAGGCACCAAATTTTATCTCTTGCTGCAGAAGGAGCTTGAGCGTGCGCGTATTTCTGGAGGGACTGTGGTCAAGAAGGCGCTGTGGCCGTCGCGCCTGCCGCCGGTCGTGATACGAGGTTCATCTGGAGAACCCTTCTCGACGCGAATCGCACGGTATCGCGTGCAGGTTCGTTTCGTCTTCGAGCGCTTCCGCTTTCATCTGGTGGAGGGAGTTCGCTACACACTGGAATCATACCGCTGGCGCCAACACCTGGATCGACTTTCATCATGACTACGTCTTTACGTCCCGCAGCTCTTGCCTTCGACGCAGTTGCCCCAGCGTTCGATTCCCGGTTTGGCGCCTGGTCCAGTGTGTCCGCACAACGACGGGCAGTGCGCGCAGCATTGCTTCACCGATTTCCATCCGGCGGCCGAATACTCGAGGTTGGCGGGGGCACCGGAGAAGATGCAACCTTCATGGCTGGACGCGGATTCGAAGTACTCCTGACAGATCCTTCCCCAACGATGGTGACGCTGGCTACAGAAAAGCTGGCACCGCTTGGGTCTGCGGCAGAGATCACCGCGGGAGAAGAGATGGAGGAATTCGCCGATCGCTATCTCGCCGCAAAGCGACCGTTATTCGATGGGGCCTTCTCGAACTTTGCTCCACTCAACTGCGTCGTCGATCTGAAACCTGTGGCGAGCGGTCTGGCTCGGCTATTGAAGCCGGGAGCAGCCGCCATGCTTGTGCTATTTGGCACATGCTGTCCAGGAGAGGTGGTGGTTGAAACACTTCGCGGACGACCAGATCAGGCGCTACGACGACGCAAATCAGGTAGCGTGCCGGCGAGATTGGCCAAGCGCGAGTTTCAGGTCGTTTATCACCGCGGTTCGGAGATAGTAAGCGCCTTTGCCCCAAGGTTCGTGCTCGAAAAACGGATAGGCATTGGCGTGACGGTACCACCCAGCGCTGCAGAGCCGTGGATTTCAACTCAACCACAATTGCTCGCCGCCATGGAAAAGATCGATCGCATCCTTGCCCGGCCTTTGGCGATGTTTGGTGATCACGTACTGTATCAGTTTCGTCGAACGGAACGTTGAGCCATTTCGACAATGGGATGACGATAGCGAGACATTCTGACGACACCTTCACAGAAGCAACTTCATAGACTTGCTGAAAAGCAACGTCAGCGGCTGCGATTTCAAAGCCAATGACTTACAGGGACAACTACATTGATCACACTGAGACAAATCGCTGATGTCAGTCTCCCGACACATTGGGCCCACTTCCGTTTGCTGGGTTTCGAGAACGTGAACAAGAAGCAAAGCGAAAAGGCTGAACCTCGGGAGAGCGCCCTCGCCCTCGTGCTTGGCGATATTCATAGCTCGCCTCCCATCGTCCGCATTCACTCACAGTGCACGACGGGCGATGTCTTCCATTCGTTGCGCTGTGACTGTCACGACCAACTCCACCTGGCACTCCGAGTGATCGCAGAGGAGGGCACAGGAATATTGCTCTACGAGCATCAGGAGGGTCGCGGCATCGGGCTGATGGAGAAGCTTCGGGCGTATGCTCTGCAGGACCAGGGACTCGACACAATCGAAGCCAACCTGCAACTAGGACATGCCATTGACTTGCGTGATTATCGTCTTGCAGCAGAGATACTGCATTTCCTCAAAGTTCCGTCAGTACGTTTGATGACGAACAATCCGGAGAAAGTGAATGCAGTACTCGCGTCGGGAATTGAGATTATCGAACGAATGAGTGCCGACGTGCCGAGTAGCCCCCACTCTGCTCACTATCTCGCAACCAAGCGCGATAAGTTGGGCCACCTTTCAGGCGGCGTAACACGAAGTCTGGAGACCACTCTCATCTCGGAACGTGCTTTCGTTGCTGGCGACTAAGTCAAGCAATTGGGCGTGTCTACGCAGCCCTGGATTGACCAGTCAAAGGATGACATTGAGTTGACATTCCCGAGACAAGTACATGGTCAGAGCAAGGCTACGCTAACTTCATGAAGCGGCGAATCCGCATCGTACCAGTCCCCACGGCATGCATCTTTCTAGCCGGGCGGGGGGCCAATCACCGGGGTGGACCTTGTCTGATGTCTTACTGACGCATTCGTATCATCTCCCATACGACGCAAAGCAGTTGCGCAAGATGCAGCCGTATACACCCATAGGAACACTTTATGCAGCCACCGCATTACGCGATCGCGGCATGTCTGTAGTGGTCTTCGATGCGATGCTCGAATCGCCGGGCGAGAGATTTCTGGCAATGCTGCAAAAGCTGCAACCGAAGATCGTGGCCGTCTATGAAGACGACTTCAACTTTCTCTCAAAGATGTGCCTGACCCGAATGAGGGAGGTGGCCTGGGAGATTGCGAAGGCTTCCCGCGAGATTGGCGCTGTTGTTGTTGTTCATGGCTCCGATTCCACGGACAATCCAGAGCTCTTTCTCGCGAATGGTTTTGATTACGTGCTTTGCGGCGAAGCTGAAAACGTTCTCGTAAGCCTGTGCGCGTCGATCCTCCAGAAAACAGAGATCGCGGAACTTGACGGTCTAGTAAAGCTGGATGAATTCGGGGAGATCGTCAAGAGTCCACAGCGCCTCGCAAAGAACCCTGCGTGGGCACAGCTTTCACTCCCATCTCGCGATCTCATCGATCTGGAACCTTATCGTGCTGCATGGCATGGTGCGCATGGATACTTCTCGACGAACATGGTAGCCAGCCGCGGGTGCCCTTTCCACTGTAACTGGTGCGCAAAACCGATATCTGGCAATCGCTTCCATCTGCGAGCGGCCTCCGCAGTAGCCGAAGAGATGGCGCTATTGAAGCAAGCAGGAGTGGAACATATCTGGTTCGGCGACGATGTCTTTGCGCTGAACCATCACTGGGTGAGAGAGTTCGCTGAAGAGGTCACAAAGCGAAATGCGGCTGTACCATTCAAAGTACAATCCCGCGCCGATCTGATGCGCGAAGAAACAGTGCTCCAGTTGAAGGCCGCCGGATGTGCGGAAGTATGGATGGGAGTGGAGTCTGGATCACAAACCATCCTGGACGCCATGGATAAGGGAATTACCCTCGATGCGGTTATGGTTGCCCGCGAGCGGCTTAGAAACGCAGGCATCCGCGCATGCTTCTTCCTGCAATTCGGTTATCCCGGTGAGACATGGACTGAACTCCAGGAGACCATCGCTTTGGTGCGGAAGTTGCGACCGGATGAGATTGGAATATCTTTTTCATACCCACTGCCAGGCACCGTCTTCTATGAACGCGTGCGGATGCAACTTGGGACGAAGCGCAACTGGACTGACAGCGATGACCTCTGCATCATGTTCAAGGCCGCTTACACGACTGATTTCTATCGGGCGGTGCGAGAAGCGTTGCATGCAGAAGTTGACTCATGGCACCAACCGAAGGGCCAGCAAGGACTTGGCCATCACGTCAACACTCTCTGGCGAACAGTACAAGAGCTAGAGCCCATGAGCCGGGTCCCGGATGCTTTCACGTTCCCCGACGCCATCGATATCATCGCATCCTCTTCAATTATTCCCGTGGAGCAGCTAACATCACTCAGGAAAGCGTAGATGCAGACACTTCCCTTTTCATACGAAACAGTTCGCACTCACGCTGAGGGTGGCACTGCGATGAATCCTGCCTCTCATCTTGGTGTTTACTTGCAGTGCCCTCGCTGCAAAACCGGGATGGATAGCCTCGGGTGTTCGGAGTGTGCATTCCTGATGGAGATCCACGACGGAATCGTACACGCTTTGCGCCCGGAACGAGTTGCATATTACGCACAGTTCATCGCCGAGTACGAATGGATCCGTGCCGCAGAGGGCCGAGGAAGTCAGAGCGAAGATTTTTACCTTGCTCTCCCATATCAGGATTTGAGTGGCAGGAACAGCCAGCAATGGAAAATTAGATCGAAAAGCTATGACTACCTGGCCACGCGTGTGCTGAATTCATTGCACGACCGCGGACCAGTTCTGGACCTCGGTGCCGGCAACTGCTGGATGAGTTTTCGTTTATCGCTCCTTGGTTACGATTCGGTTGCCGTTGACCTGCTTATAAACGAACATGATGGGCTAGGCGCCGCCGCGCACTTTGATACGCGCTTGCCAATTCCCATCCCACGATTTCAAGCAGAAGCCACACGCCTCCCTTTCCGTGATGAGCAATTTGAGGCAATCATCTTCAATGCATCCTTCCACTACTCCGAAGACTATGAGGCCACGCTCCGCGAAGCTCTTCGCTGCCTTAAACCCGCAGGGATGCTGATTATTAGCGATACCCCCTGGTATTCGCGCGAGGAGAGCGGCCGACGGATGGTCGCAGAACGGCAAGCGGCATTTCGTCAGCGCTTCGGGACAGCATCGGATTCTGTAAACAGCCTCGAGTATCTGACAGACGAGCGGTTGCGAACCCTTGAAGAGAAACTCTCAATCAAGTGGACAGTGCATTCGCCCTGGTACGGATGGAGGTGGGCGATGCGTCCATGGATTGCGAAACTGCGCGGCCGGCGAGAGCCCTCCCGATTTCGCATCTATGTTGCGAGGAAACATGCGTGACTCCACCGCGATACCGGACAGTTGCGACACAGCATCGCTTCATGGAGCACGTTGCGCCATCGGATCGCGAAAGAGCGTGCAGGCTTCCATTGCGATCGCGGGCGGTCGTCTCACCCACATCTTATCTGACGGACAACGACCCTCCACGCCAGGATGTGAGCATATTGACGTTGATCTTGGCGGCTTCCTATTGCTGCCTGGGCTCATCAACGCACATGATCATCTGCAGTTCGCTCTGTATCCAAAACTAGCAAATCCCCCGTATCTAAACTATGTCGATTGGGGGGAAGATATACACTGCGCTTTTCCTGGTGTCATCGCAAAACACAAGTCTGTTTCGAAAGACGTCCGTCTCTGGTGGGGTGGAATACGAAACCTGCTATGCGGGGTTACAACCGTATGCCACCACGATGCTTTGTGGCCAGCATTGCAGAAGAAGGAATTCCCAGTCAAAGTGGTGCAAAGGTTTGGTTGGGCCCATTCTCTTAGCCTTGGCGGGGATATAGTCCAGGCACGTTCTGTAACACCAGATGGAAGCGCATTCATCATGCACGCCTGCGAAGGAATTGACGGCCGAGCGAGAAAGGAGCTCTTCGATCTTGACCGTCTTGGCCTTCTGGATGCGTACACCGTCCTTGTCCACGGTTTGGCCATCGACGAGACGGGCGTCGCGCTTATGCGGCAGCGCCGGGCTTCTCTGATTATGTGCCCGTCCTCGAATCAGTTCCTTTTCAGAACCCTACCCAAGATAGCTTTGCTCAGCACGATTGAGAATCTTTGTATCGGAAGCGATTCTCCTTTGACAGCTACAGGCGATCTGCTGGATGAGATTCGCTTTGCCATAGCGTACTGCAACATCGATCCTGATGTGGCCTACCGCATGTTAACGGAAGCTCCTGCCGCAATTCTTCGCTTACGGGAAGGAGAGGGAGCCATCGAAGCATCCTGCCCCGCGGATCTAATCGCCATTCGCGACACCGGTCACGATGCTGCCGATAGGCTGCGTACGCTTTCCCTAGCTGATGTTGAGTTCGTCATGATCCGAGGTCACGTTCAGCTTGCTTCGGAAGCAATCCTCGAACGGCTGCCAGTACCCATGCAGCGAGGATTGGAGCCGCTATGGATCGACGGTACAACTCGATGGCTGCGTGCTCCAGTGAACCAACTACTACAGAGTGCGGAGGCAATTCTGGGTTCAGGCGAAGTTCGGCTTGGAGGTAAACCGATCCGCAGAGTGGAATGGGCTGAGGATGAAGCCCGATATGGCGCGGCATAAAGAACGCCATTTCACCAGGTCAATTCAATTCTTTCGGAGAAAGTCGGAGATGTCACATTTTGGGGTGTTGTCATACAAAGGAACTGGACATCTCAATCCCCTGATCGCTCTATCGCGTCAGTTAGTGGCTCGGGGCCACAGGGTGACGCTGTTTCAACATCCAGAGTTAGAGCAGCATGTGCGCGCGCGGGGACTGGAGTTTTTCCCGATCGATGTGCCTCGTTCGTCATCCGCTGTGCAACCTCATGGAATCGCGAGCCATAAATCCCGGACCCGGATCGGGGAGATAACCTACAGGCTGCGACGCATTGCGGATGATATGGAGGCGTTCCTGCGCGAATATCCCGCTGCAATTAGAGATGCCGGAGTAGACACCCTCATCATGGGCGAGATTTCTTTGGCTGGCCCAACGTTGGCCGAGATGCTTGGCCTCCCCTACTTCATCGTATCCACCTCCATCCCCCACAACTTTGGATGGGATGCTCCTCGATCCATAGTGAATCCGGGCTCGTATCTGGACCGTTTGCAGAAAGAACTTCTTGAGGTCTCCGTGCTCCGCATGAGAGGTCCCGTACGACGCAGCCTCGACCGATACAGGAGAAAAATTGGGCTGGGATCAATCCGAAATATCGACAAGAGTTTTCCCGAACTTGCGCACATCACCCAATGGCCACAGTGCCTCGATCTCCCCCGTTCCAAGTTACCTGCCAACTTTTTCTATACGGGACCATTCGTCGATGAATCTGGAAGAGCTTTTGTGGAGTTTCCCTGGTATCGGCTTGACGGCCGGCCTTTGGTCTATGCCTCGTTAGGAACGACACGGAAGAGCGGGGCTGCAATCTTTCATCGGATCGCAGAGGCATGTTGCGGTCTGGACCTGCAGTTGGTGATCTCGCTTGGCGGCCGGAGAGACCCGGCAACGTTCTCCGATCTACCGGGAAATCCTTTGGTTGTAGGAAACGCTCCTCAGCTCGAGCTTTTGAAGAGAGCTGAGATGGTAATTTCGCATGCAGGCCCCAACACCGTTCTGGAGACGCTCATGCACGGGAAGCCTCTGCTTGCTCTGCCAATGGCTCTTGATCAACCTGCAGTGGCCACGCGCCTTGTAGCATTGGGTGTTGCGGAGGTGCTTTCGGCAGAAAACCGCTCCACTGAGCAGCTTCGCGCAGCGCTGTTGAAGGTGCAGAGGGACCCGCGCTACCGGAATGCCGCCAGAAGACTACAGGCACAGTTGCAGTCCCTCCATGGTCCAGAGCAAGCTGCAGACATCATCGAAGAAAAGTTAGCAAAAAGCCGGGATAACACGCCATCTCAGGCGATACTTGATGACCTTCCTCTGATAACTAGATGACAATTGAGTTCGTAGTGCGCGGCTACGCTGAGATGTGACTGCCGCATCGAATCTTTCTATCGTCGATTGGCTTGAGCGCGTGGTACTTTGCGCCGCCGTGCTGTTTCTCTGCGCGCATACTCTGCCACGTGCATGGCGAACACTGAATACAGACTTTCCTAACTACTACATGGCGGCACGGTTGGCGCATGACGGCTATGACACCTCCCGAATGTACGAGTGGTCCTGGATTGAGCGCGAAAAAGACCATCGTGGCGTTGACATCCGAGTCATTGGACTGCTCCCGATAACGCCTTTTTCGACATTGGCAGTGTGGCCTTTGGCAGGCCTGACCCCGCTTGCCGCGAAACACATCTGGATCCTGGTGAATCTCGCTTTTCTTATCCCGATTAGTTGGATGTTGCGCGGCATGACGGGATTAGGCTATCGACGAATCGCGCTGGTGATATTCCTTAGTTTCCCACTGCATCGCAACCTGCTGTATGGGCAATTCTATGTGTTGCTGTTGTTGATGATTACAGCAGCGTGTTTCAGTTATCTGCGGGGATACCGGGTTCTCGCCGGTGCCTTGGTGGCCATTGCCGCAATGTGCAAGGTCTTCCCGTTGCTCTTCCTTGTGTTCTTTCTGCAGCGCAGAGATTGGCGTGCGCTTACCTCCGGAGTGATTACCGGCGTTTCCTCTGTCGCCATCTCGATCGCTGTCTTCGGCTTGAATGCCCACCGTACTTGGCTGCAGGAGATTCTGCCATGGGTGATGCATGGTGAAGGGCTCGGCACTTATACGACAACCGCCTCCATCTCTGGAGTACTCCATTGCCTCTTTCTTTCCGAGCCGCAGTGGAACCCGCATCCATGGCACGACTCTCCACTAGCTTTTGCGCTGCTGGCGCCCTTGTTGCAGATGCTGGCACTGGCACCCGCTATCCTGCTCATTCGCAGAGATGACAGCAGCAATCAGCGAATCCTTCTGGAATGGTCTGCGCTTTTGACGGCATCTCTTGCGGTCTCTACAATTCCAGCCTCGTACAACTTCGTGCTGATGGTCTTTCCGGTGTGCGTACTTGCAGCAAGATTGCTTCGTACTCGCAGCTATGGATGGCTGACGGCGCTGATGCTTGTGTATCTTGGCATCGGTTTTCCGCTTCCTGTTCCAAACGAAGTGGTAGGTCTCGCGCTTTTGCTCTATGTTCCACGCCTTCCATTGATGATGGCTGTGCTTTTCGGCATCTACGCAATCCTATGGCGTGATAGTCCGAGTCGGAGCTTTACCAGGGATTGGAGTCGCTATGCGTGGGCTACAGCGATGACTGTGGCTGTCATCTTCAATACACGCTCAACGCTTCACCTGGAACGCGGCGAGCGCGCGGAATACCCATACCGTCTATCTCTAAAAGAGCAGGGCTTTCTCAACTCAGGCCCTCAGTCCACAGATGACGGCCTACATTATGCTGCGTTTACCTTTACGGGATACCACCTGACCACGCAGGAACGAGATAGTGTTCAGCTCGACCCAAATATTGATGCTACATACGACGATCTTTCTTTTACCAGCGGTTTTGGACACACCCTGGTAGAACGCGCATCCAGCTTGAGCTCGAGAATTGTGGATCTGCAAAGCCCTGCACAAACACTTGTAGACGATGCGCGCGAGCCGATGCTCTCTTTAGATGGCCAGGACCTTGCCTTCCTGCGCGACGATCACGGCCGCGGCCAAATCATGCTCCGCCGAGCATTCCAATCCAGCACGGCAGAGACTCCCCTTACCCCTTCACAGTTGAACGTGTACGAAGCGTCATTTCTTTCTGATAACAGATATGCATTCTCGGCCGACGAGAAGGGCGGCCCTCCGAGAATCTTTCTGACGGACGCCGCACATAGCAACACACCGATCACCGTGGCAGAGTCGCGTTATCCGGCCCTCTCACCGGATGGACAATGGATGGCCTATAGCCAACTCGATCACGGAGTTTGGAATCTTTGGCTCCGCGATCAAAATAGTGGCTTGTCGCGCAGGATCGCCGATGTGCCTTGCAACCAGATTCAGCCGTCCTGGGAGAGCGACTCAAAAACCTTGCTTTATGGCACCGACTGCGGCAGGAGCGTATGGTTTACCGCCATCGCTCGCCGAAGAGTACTGCCCTAATTGAGGTAAGGAAGGAAATGTTAACAAAGATAGTTTCTTCGTAACTCGACAGGCAGATTAGAGCTTTCCCGCCAGAAGTGCGAGCTGCTCAATTGCCTCATCCAACTCACAATATTGAAGCTCAAACGTTGGAACGCCGGCGAGCTTCTCCAGGATCTTTTCATGCTTTGTGCGGATCTCCCCAGCCGAATAAAGTTCCTTGCCCATGCGCTCAGTCGCAGTGCCCTCCGGAAGGGGGATTAATGCTGCCTTTGCCCCAGTATAACGGCTGAGATACACGATAGAGCGCACTGTAGCTTCGCTAGACGTGTTGATCGGAGGAAGATCGCTTATAGGAAGCTCGATGGATGCTTTGCCCTCCATGCGTGGCGTTATCTCCCGATGCTCTAGCTCTGGAAAAATCCCCTTGGCGGCAGGCCGAAAGCGTACACGGTGGGCATGGCCGATGACACGCGGCACACTGGAACGATTGATAAGGTAACTCGTGTCGTCAGACGTGTAAGTCCATCCGGCGCGTGCGCAGGCATAAGAAAGTGTTGTTTTTCCTGCCCCCGAATCTCCGCACAGAAGAATGCCTTTCCCATTCTTACCAACGCAGCCTGCATGTAAGTCAGTAACCACCGACGCTCCAAGTAGGAGGTACACGACCTTTTCGAGAAAGTTATGCCTAAAATAAAGCCTGTTCTTCAACGCACTTCCATTAAGCCAGACAAAGTTGGTACCAGTCCGCAGATCGAGCAACGCCTGGTTTTCCACGTCAGCCACAAGCGAATAGAGATGGTTATATTCACGACGAGTCGGTTCTGGCGGACACTGCCTGCCCCCGCCCTCGGTCACGCCGACGCGTATCTCCAATGCGCCAGATCCATGCCGTAGACGCCGGTGACCGAAGCTTTCATCTGCCGCCTGTAATACCTCCGGGTCGTTCGTTAAAATATCGACAGCGAAGCCGAGTGGATAGAAGGTGCGGCGCAAAGGTAAATCCATATCGGAGAAGAGTTCATTCTGAGATCTTACTACTGCGTGCTGAAAAGCACTTTGGTCAATTGTCTGCCTGCTAAGATTGCTAACCATAACATTGTGTTCCGCCTTCTTAGCAGAAGCCGGCTGCTCTCCTCGAATGGCCAAAATCGTCTGTTGCCTGAATCTGAGGAACTTCCTTGTACAAGCAACGAATGAACTACCTGGAGCTTAGCGAACTGGCAGGCCCAAGGTTGTCATCCATGGGTCATGGAATTGTCACCGTCTCTGTCGGAATATGTTTCTAGTGTTTTGCTTGGGAGAGCACGAAGAACCTTGCGCATCTACTTTGCGTGACAATCAAGTGACAAAGAGCAGACGATCGACAGACACCCGAAAGCCCTGGTCTCGCTATCGTGGCTATAGTGCCGCGACGACGTCTCGATGCGGTGGAGGTGATTTCGAGTGAAAGCTTTCCATGAACTACATGCAGGTAATCTTCGACCTGGCGAGTTGCGAGATGAAATCGATTCGAAAGGCTATGTGCTGATTCGTGAGCTCTTGCCGCGGCATGCTGTCCAATCCGTGTTGGCCGACGTGACCAGTATCTTGTCCGCCGAAAATTGGCTGAGCCCGGAATCCAACCCCACAGAACGCCTTCCCAAACCGGGAGTTGCCTTCGGCGACCCCGACCCTATATTTAAAAATGTCTATCAGCAGGTCTTCAACCTCGAATCGCTTCATGCGCTACCACACCAGCTCGCCCTGCAAAATGTGATGAAGCTGTTCGTCGGCGATCAGGTTCTGGTTCATCCTAAGCCCATTGGCCGGCTGATCTTCCCTAACTGTGATCGCCTGGTAGTGCATGCACACCAGGATTACGAATTCATGGGCGGAGACCCTGAGTTCTTCACGGTATGGATTCCGCTGCACGATTGCCCGGTCGACATGGGACCCTTACGAATCCTTGAAGGCTCACATCGTTTCGGTGTTCAACAGCACCAGAGAGAGAATCTCCACGTCCCGGAGATCCCGATTGACGCCGCTGCCGGTACTGATTGGGTCGGTGGCTATGTCAATGCTGGGGATGTGTTGATCTTCCACAGTCTGACGGTCCATGCAGCCTCTCCAAATGTGTCAGATCGGATGCGGATTTCGCTTGACTGCAGATTTCAGGATGCTCGCCGCGTTCTTAATCCCTCGAATCTGGTGTTCTCTGGTGAATCCGGAAAATCCTGGGAAAAAACCTACTCTGGCTGGCAATCAGATAGTCTGAAATTTTATTGGAAGAGCATCCCACTAACTTTCAGTCCATCGAAGGCAGAGTTGGAGCACCTCGCAGTGACGGCCGAATCTCCATCGGCACGCGCAAAGTATGCACGCATGGTCAATCAACTCACATAATCTCTGCCTTGCTGGAATCGATGCATTACAGTTCTCATCCAAATCTCCTTTTGGATGAGAACTTGTCTGGGACCAGTGCACTCAAGCAATCAAGAAGCCAACGGCGGGAAAGCCACACTCACAATTATTGCGTTGTAAACCGTCAGAGCGCGCTCAATACATGAACTTCGGTCGACTCACCAATCTGGATGTTGATCTCATCTCCGGTTGACAGTGGAACCCACTCCACAATATCTAGGTCGAACCCATGCAGATCCGGGACGTGCTTTGGTGTATTAGTCAGCAATCTAATTTTCTGAATACCAAGATCGCTCAAAATCTGGCTGCCTAGCCCCACCTGCCTGAGCGTTTTTTCTGCACTCCCACCCCACTCTTTATTAGACCGCAAACACGCTGTCCTTGCCACTGTTTGGCAGTCTTCTCCCGACTTGTGCAGGTAAATCAGTGCGCCGATCCCCTCCTGCGCGATGGCACGGAGACTTTGGTCGATGCGCTGCCGGCAGTCACACAATGTACTGCCAAAGACATCCCCATGAAAACAATGAGAGTGAACCCGCACGAGAACTGGCGCTCCACTCGTAACATCTCCAAGTACAAGCGCTGTGTGCCTCTCTCCGCGGTCGATCTCGCTTTCGAAGGTTATCACGCGAAAGTCCGCGAACTGCGTGGGCAATGTTCCCTCTGACACACGATGGACATGGCGTTCAGTTTGAAGCCGATAACGAATCAGCTCCGCGACGGTAAGCATTTTCAAACCGTGCTGGCCGCAAAACTCGATGAGGTCTGGCACTCGCGCCATAGTGCCGTCATCCTTCATGATCTCGCAAATAATGCCCGCAGGCTTGAGGCCGGCCATCAAGGCCAGGTCCACAGAGGCTTCCGTTTGTCCAGCGCGCACAAGGACACCTCCTTTGCGTGCTCGAAGCGGAAACACATGCCCAGGCCGTGCGAGGTCCTGGGCGGTCGAGTGAGAATCGATGGCAACACGAATCGTATGGGCGCGGTCATGCGCGGAGATTCCCGTCGTCACTCCCTCCTTGGCCTCGATACTCTCGGTAAACGCAGTCCCAAATCGCGAAGTGTTCGATTGAGTCATCGGGCCCAGACGGAGGTAATTGGCACGATCTTCGGTCAAGCTAAGGCAGATGAGCCCGCGGCCGTATTTCGCCATAAAGTTGATCGCCTCAGGTGTGACGAACTCTGCGGCGAGCGTAAGATCACCTTCATTCTCGCGGCCCTCATCGTCCACCACAATGATCATGCGGCCTTGAGCAAACTCCTCAAGCGCCTCCGGCACAGTTGCAAATGGCGTTGGCATATCCGTTCCTTCCCGAAACACTTGGTTTGGCTCACCCTGACCGCATTTCCGATGTGCTTCCAGAGCGGGTATCCATAGTGGCTCATCACATCATGGTTTCGATGGCCACTTGGAGTTGTCATCGGCTTGTCGTTCTTTTGCTTCAATCTATCCAAAGCGAAAAGATGGTATCTATGGACAGTGAAAGAACACGCTCCTCACACAAAACCATCAAACTGGCTAAAAAACTCAATGACCGCAAGTAGTTCAGCGCAATCCCCTCGACACTCCTGGCCGTTCGCCCGGGGGCTCCCCATGACAATCTGCTGACATTTGTCCGACGCAGCACTGACAATCAAGCGATGTGTACCTTGTAGCGTCGGTTTATGACAAGGCAACCATACCGAAGCGCGGATCAAGGTGTGAGGAACCTGCACGGGGCTAGCCATTGGGGCAAATACTTGTGGCTGGCCTATCACCAGGCGTCAAGTGGTGAGCGGTTTCGGCTTGTCTGGTTGACCGCATTACGAATCATCGTTGGACTTTGTGACCTGCTGCTCGCGGCTGCAATGTACGTTCTGTTCGTTCTGCTGCAAGGGCGTACCTCGGCACATCACTTTTGGTGGATCCCTCGAACCACCCTTGCAGCCGCACTCGCTACATCAGCTATCGTCATTCTTCGATCTCTCCTGGAGATCGTTTCCATACAGTCTGTAGTGGAATACATTCAGAGTTTCTATACAAACCTTCTCCTCCGCCTGACGCGCGGGTACGCGGAGATGCGATGGGATAGGTTCGTCGAACGCAATCGCAGCGAGCTTCTGAACCACACCGTCAACACCGCACGCGAAGCGTCCTACTTCTACCATCTCAGTATTGAACTGACCGCGGCAGTTACGGTTGTCGCAGCGATGACATGCGCTCTTATTTACCAGAGTCCCATTGCGGCCTGTGGTCTCATCCTGGCAGCATCGGTGTTCTACGGAATACACCGCTTCTTCATCCGCGAAAGACTCAGGGAGGCTGCGGCGAAGAAAGAGGATTCGTCGCGGCACTTGCAGCGAACTCTGGCCGATATGTTTTCCTCCGGCAAGGAGCTCCGAACATATTCGAATCAGGGATTCTTCTATGAACGGGTGAGAACGCAAGCACATTCCATGGCAAGCGAGGCGTTGCGTCTTATGGTACTCCCCCAGGTAGCGAAAATTCTGTCCGATCAAGGTGTGGTGCTTGCCTTTCTTGCAATGGTTGTTGCGGTGGAGTTGCGGCATGGTGATGTTCACCAAATGCTGTCGATCCTGGTATTTTATTTCGTGCTCTCTCGCAGACTGCTTCCTCTCATCAGTCAGATCACGTTTATGGCGGGACAGATGGAGGGCTCATTCCAGAGCGTCTTGCTAGTCGATAAGGAGTTGTCTGATTGTCGAACCCACGTCTCCCCTACTCTTCCGAAGCAATTGCCCAATGCCGGCTTCGTCCTCGAACTTGAGAACATTAGCTTTGCGTTCGATCGGAGCATAGCGCTCCTGCAAAATGTTCATCTGCGGCAGCGCGTGGGAGAGATTGTGGTGATCCGCGGTCTCTCAGGTAGCGGCAAGAGCACCTTATTGAACCTGATCGCGGGAGTATCACAACCGGCCGCAGGGAAAATCCGCGTCGACCGAGACAAAATCGCATACGTGCCACAGGAGATTGTGCTCCTCGACGATTCAATCCGCAGCAATCTGCTGTTCGGAATGAGCAATAAGAGCGATATGGATTTGAAGAAATCATTGACTGCCGCAAAACTTGATGAGTTCGTTGCTGCACAGCCGTTAGGGCTTGATACGCGAGTCGGGGACAATGGGATTCTGTTCTCTGGTGGCCAAAGACAACGATTGGGGCTTGCAAGAGCCATCCTTCGCGGCGTTACCTTGCTGCTACTAGATGAGGCAACATCGGCGTTGGACGAAGAGAGCGAGACTCTTGTGCTCGAAAACCTAAGCAAATATGGATTTGCCGTAATGCTTGTTACACATCGTATTCATACGCGCCGTTTTGGAGATCGTGAATTTCGCCTTGAGGCTGGGCAACTGATTGAGCAGGAAAAATTGTCTACAACGATACCTGGCGATAACGCGATCGCCGCAGCTTGTAGCTGATGATGGCGCGCCTACGATCTCCTCGGACCACTACTAATCCGTCTAATCATCGAGGCAGTACTATCGTCCACCCCTTCACTCTGCGTCTCTTCAGCATGTCGACGGCATAATATGAACCTGTTCTGACGTTTAGCTTAGGGAGCCAAAGTCAATGACCGAATCGACCATCGCAAAGAAAGCAAGTAAGCCCACGCAGGTCAGATCCTAAAGACTCTTCCCTGCCGTGGGCTTACCCAAACTACCCAAAATAGTTGGTCCGCTCTATGGATTGAAAAAACGAAGCAACTCTTCCGCGTCGCGCTGGCTTAGCTGCGCGCGCACTCGCATGTGGCGGACGACCGTGCCAGAGATACGAGGAGAAAAGCCCTCAGGTGCGTTGTGGCAGCGTGAGCAGTTCTGGGCGAAGATGCGTTCCCCATCATTGGAAGACTGTCCGGCCTGTTGGGCCCCGGACTGGGGCTTAGATGTTGTATGAGCAGATGGTTGTTGTGCAGGCGTTGTCTGGGCCTGAACAGCAGCGACAAGTGCTACGAGAAGTCCACCAATACCGAGTGCGGTTCCTAGGACCTGTTTCGAAGCCATATTACTTTCCTTTCCATGCTGGGAAGAGGAAGCGATAAACGATTCCGGTCTCCCATATGTTTTCGTTGCCGGCCGAAGAAAACCGCCGCGAGTAGCTGGTGAGGATTCTTGTGTTGTGCGGCAGGTTATAGTCCAATCCAAAGTCGGCGCGCTGCGTATTCACGGCCGGCAGAGTATCGCTGGCAATATTGTCGAGGCGAAACGTCTGCTGCATGCGAAATACCGGCTCGATACGTCCAATCCAGCTATCCAAACCGCCAAATGCCTGCGTGCGATAGTCCGCCTCGATCCAGTAGCCGTCTGCATGTTGGCCCTTTGCAAACTCCGAACGAAGCCGGAAGGCGGTGCCTTTCGGTTCCCACCAGACATGCGTGCCATAGAAATTTTCTTGTGTGCCTTGCAACAATCGCCCATAGGACGCGCCCACTTCCAGGCGAATCTCCGGTAGATACAGACTTACACGGCCACCTGCAGAACGCTCTGAATTAAATTGCTCGTTGCCACTGCGCGTCGAAAAATATCCAACATAATCAATCGAGTATTTGCGCCGTGAGATCGCAGAGCCGCGAAGCTCTCCTCCTAAGCCAGTCCCTGTCCCCATTGCGCCGAGCCCAGTGATCAGCGGACCATCCTGAAAATTTCCAATCCAGATCGGCGACAGACGCTCATTATATGTGCCGAAAGGAGTGAGAAAGCTACCGCCTACAACTGTCAGGTGCGGTGTAGCAATGTAATCACCTTGAAGATAGGTCAATGCAATGAAGTGACTGTGGTCGTATCCCGGCTGCCCGCCCCCTATGGGAGAAAAGCTTTCGCTCAGAACTGCTCGAGACTCGACGAGGAAATGATTTCCGATCGGTGCAGCGAGTAGTGGTTCAATGGTTGGAGAGTAGCTGGTGCTCCCTCCAGGTGTGCTCGTAAAGAAACCGACACCGCCAGAAAGCAACGGTGTGTCTTGTGCGGCGCTATACCGCACTACGCAGAGCGTGGCCAAAATCAAGGCAGCGAGCCTTGTTGACCGTGTCGTTTTAGAGAGTAGGAACCACATATTCGAACGCCGCATATCGACACATTAGCGATGCGCGCTCTTCGGTGTGTCTCTGGGTCGTCTGTCACTTGTCAATCCATTGTCACTTTCGCTAAACACGATTCAGTCCCGTATCATGGCCGACCGAATGACAAGAGAACTTCGCCTTGAAATCGATATTGAATACGCGGCCTATGAGATTGAGAGTGGGGCCACGCTACAAAAGAATGACAATTCGCTGACGCACCTATGACACCGCGGTTGCCTGTGTTCTCTAGGGTCAATTGTGAAGAGAAACTGTCGGCGCGACGCGCCCACTTCACAAATGTGACCCCTATGACTATAAGGCAACAAGCGTACCTGAATAACTATCTCCCACGAGCCTGCCGAATGATTTTGCTGCTTGTAGGCGTCATCGGCATATCGCTTTTCCTCGCAAGCAATGGAAGAGCTCAGGTATCACTCGGCCCGGATCCGACTCAGACTCCATCGCAGCAGCCTTCGACAGATGCAAACACCAGCGCAGCCGCGATAGCGTTTGGTGGTAGCAGTAGTAGTCAGGATTCGGGTAACGACCGCGGTTCCGCCTCGACGTTGAGCAACCTGGACGCTCCCGTGGCGCCGCTTCCCGCTGGTCAAATCATCCAGATACTTCAGCAGAATCCCGATCTGTTGATGGAAGTGAAGTCTCAGGTTGCCGATTACTTGCAGCAACAGGGTACGCAAGTCAACGAGAGCGATATCACAGACGAAATGCTTTACAACCAGATACAGACGAGCGCCAGCGTGCGCGCGAATATCACGGTCTTCCTGCAGTCACGAGGGTATGTCCCTCAAGGCGGTCTCCAGTCCATGAGCCCCGGAATCCGGCAGGATGATCTGTCGGGTGTACAGCCAGGATTGGCACCATCCGGCGACATAAGCTCAGCAGGGATGTCTGCGAAGACGGACTTGGATATGAGCGGGACGAATGTTAATCGCGACGGAACACAGCAGACTCGCACAGGTATGGGCCAGAACCGCCAAAACAACCCGGCAAACCGGGGCCGCGAAGATACGAATGCATCTACCGATACTCCGAAGGTCCTTCACCAGCCCACTCCCTACAACCTGCGCTCCATGCATGACCTGTACGCGCAGATCCCAGAACAGACGGTACCGCTGAAACGGTTCGGCTCGGAAGTCTTCGTGGACCGCGGTTCCTCTATGGCGCGCGGCAGCTCAAGTTCTGACACGCCGCTCGATGTGCCTCTTGGGCCGGATTATGTCGTCGGGCCAGGCGACACGCTCACAATTAATTTGTGGGGTGGCATGACTCAGAGTCTGGTGCGAGTCATCGGCCGTGATGGTCAGGTCCTTTTGCCCGAGGCTGGATCACTCCAGGTTGCCGGACTTCCCCTTCAACAGGCTGGAGACCTGATCGAAGGAGCGCTCAAGCAGCAATATCGCAATGCTCAGGTCTCCGTGACGGTCTCCCGGCTGCGTTCCGTTCGTATCTACGTGGTCGGAGACGTGCAACGGCCTGGTGGATATGACATCAGCTCATTAGCCACTCCCCTTAGTGCCCTTTATGCGGCCGGAGGCCCAACAGCAGTCGGCTCTCTGCGCGTTGCCCGGCATTATCGCGGCCAGAAACTGGTCGAAGACATTGATCTCTACGACTTCCTTCTTCATGGAGTACAGAAGAGCAGTGCCCGCTTCGAAAGTGGAGACACGCTGCAGGTACCTCCTGCAGGCCCCCAGGCTGCCGTTTCCGGAGCAGTAAAACGGCCCGCCATTTATGAACTGAAACCCGGGGAATCGTCGCTTACTTCTGTTCTTGACGATGCCGGCGGTGTCACGGTTGCAGCGTCCCTCAGCCACATCACGATCGAGCGCATCGATGCCAATCGGCAGCGCGAGACAGTGACACTCAAGACCGCGGACGGGCAGAATCCACAGCCTGACCGGACCGCAATCGATGCATTTGCTGTCAAAGATGGAGACCGCATTCATATCTCCCCGATTCTTCCCTACAGTGAGCGCGCTATTTATCTTCAGGGGCACGTCGTTCGGCCTGGCCGCCTGCCCTATACCGATGGTATGAAGCTCAACGATGTGCTGCGCAGCTATCAGGACATGTTGCCTGAGCCGGCAGTTCACGGTGAGATTGTGCGCCTCATGCCGCCGGACTTCCACGCAGAAACGATCGCCTTCAATGTCCCTGAAGCGCTGATCGGAAACTCGAATTTGACACTTCAACCTTTTGACACGATCCGCATCTTCGGTCGCTATGAAGTGGATTCACCTAAAGTCACGATTCATGGAGAAGTGCTTCGGCCAGGAACTTATCCGTTGTCGAAGGGCATGACGGCCGCTCAACTTGTGCGGATGGCCGGAGGATTTAAACGCGATGCTCTGCTCGATAGCGCCGATCTCACCAGTTATCTCATCGAAGACGGCAACCGGGTTGATGGGAAGCTCGCCACAATCCACATTGGAGCTGCCGTCAATGGAACAGAACCGAACGCTGACGTCTCACTTAAGCCCGGAGACATACTCACGATTCATCAGATTACTGGCTGGAACGAGATTGGTCAGTCAGTAACGATTAAAGGTCAGGTTAAATTCCCTGGCAGTTATGGCTTCCGTGAGGGGGAACACCTTAGCTCAGTGCTTCGTCGGGCAGGAGGGATGCGCGACACTGCTTATCCGGAGGGAGCGGTACTGATCCGTGAGCAGGTGCGCGAGGTCGAAGAAAACAGCCGCCAGGAGCTCATCCGGCAGATCGAAACAAACTCCGCAGCCGCACGCCTCGGCCCCGCGGTTGGCACCGGTGATACCGGAGGCACACTGCGGCTGATCCAGTCACAACAGGAACAGGCCGTTCAACAACTCAAAAGCCATCCCGCAACTGGACGCATGGTGATCCACATCAGCGCGGACATCAATAGTTGGGAAAATACGCCAGCGGATGTCGAACTGCGTCAGGGCGATATGCTGACTATCCCGAAGCGTCCTGGTTTTGTACTCGTGACGGGCCAGGTCTACAACGCTACTGCGCTCACATTTGCTCCAAACAAGACGGCAGGTTGGTATTTGAGTCATGCAGGCGGGACTAACAGCACTGCTGATCGCAAAGAGATATTCATCGTTCGCGCCAATGGCTCAGTCGTTGGCCGGCACTCAGGTGGATGGTTTGATCCTGATGTTCTTTCCACCAGGTTGGATCCCGGCGATGTAGTTGTGGTGCCACAGAAGATCATCGGCGCCTCCCTTCTGTGGCGGAATCTGCTGACAACCGCACAGCTAGCCTCTTCCATCGGCATTACCGCAGGAATTGCGGCAGCCGCTCTGTAGGTGCAATGTCGACTTCATGCGCGTTCACGGTGATTTTTATGAGCATTATGCTTTTTGCGACTCAACACGCGACAGGGTACTCTGGCCCGCAGGACAACACATCGCAGCGCAATATCGCGAACATGGCATCGCCTTACGTGCCTGTAGATAGCTGGGTATATCCGGCATTCGAGCTCCTCGCGGCAAAGGGCTATGTCCAAAGCGCATTCTTCAACCTGCGCCCCTGGACACGGCTTGATTGTGCCCGCCTGATCGAAGAAGCTGACGACCTTACTGCAGATCAACCAATCAGTAATCAGATAGCCGATACATTGCGAAGCCTTAAACGGGAGTTCGCCTTAGAGCTCCAAAGACGTGCCGGCGAACGCAATACAGAGCTCCGTGTCGAATCAGTAGACCAACGCGTTACGTCCATCGCAGGTAGGCCGTTGACCGACGGTTACCATTTCGCCGAAACCCTCGTGGACGATAATGGCCGCCCATTCGGCCAGGGAGCAAACCTTTATTCAGGGGCTTCGGTTCGTGCGACCGCTGGGCCTTTCGCCTTTTACGCCAGCGGAGAGATTCAGCGTGTTCCTGGGACTCCCGCTCCGAATGCTTTTGCACAGCAGCAGATTGCCATCGCGGACTTCACCCCCGAGGGCGCGGCTGGACCATTATCGAACTTCCTTCGCGGACGGTTGCTGGATACATACGCATCATTCACATTCGCAAACAATCAATTCACCTTTGGGAAACAGACCCTCTGGTGGGGACCCGCGCGAAGCGGCTCAACTCTATTCAGCAACAACGCCGAGCCGATCACGATGCTTCGCTATGACAGCATCAGGCCCTTCGAGTTGCCCAGCTTCCTGAAGTTACTCGGTCCGATTCGTGCGCAGTTTCTTGTGGGCCGCCTCTCTGGCGCGCAATATGTTCACACAGATCACATGACCTTCGGAAGTCCTGGCGTTGCACTATCAAATCAACCCTGGATTAACGGTGGAAAATTCACCTTTGAGCCAACACCAAACTTCCAGTTCGGCGTTTCGCTCACGGTACTCTTTGCCGGCCAAGGAGCACCCCTGACTACCAGAACCTTCCTGCGAAGCATCTTTTCTACCGGAACAGGTAACGAAGGAAACGACCCGGGCGACCGGCGCTCCGCCGTCGATGCGGAGTACCGAATTCCTGGGCTTCGAAAGTGCCTGACCGGATACTTCGATGGCTTCACCGAAGATGAGCCGTTCGCGTTGCTTTACCCCAGGCGCAGCACATGGATTTTGGGATTCGCGCTTCGTTGCGTTCCCCAACTACCTCGCTTGACGATCCGCGCGGAAGGTTTGGTCTCCCCACATCGCAATGAATTCCCCGGCTATTACTACTTCAATGTCCACTACCTAAGCGGCTACACCAACAACCGCCAATTGATCGGCAGTTGGATTGGCAGGGAGGGCCAGGGGGAGCAATTGTGGGCTACCTGGCAGGTCTCCCCGCGTTCCTCACTCGAAGTAAGCGGACGCAACATGGATGTCAGCAGAGAGTTTCTGGGCGGGGGCTCCCTGCGGGATCTCCGTTTCGCTGCAGATCTCACGCTTCATCACGATTGGCAACTTCACCTCGAAGATCAGCAGGAGTGGTGGCAATTCCCTCTGCTCTCTCCACAACCACAAAGAAATAACGAATTCACTATTCAGCTTTCCTACAGGCCGATTGGGGGAACGAAATGAATACCAGCGGTTCCAGGCTTGCGCCTGTCGAAAACAATCAACGAATTCCGGCAAATTGGGCTGTCCGCGCAACCCTGCTCTGGCGCCATAGAAAATTGCTGACTCGGGTCACAATCATCTCGTTCATTGTGAGTCTGATGCTCGCCTTCATCATCCCAAAACAATACAAAGCCACCGCGAGCATCATGCCGCCGGATCAGCAGGGGGGCTCTGGAACCATGATGCTGGCGGCGCTTCTAGGTCGGGGTGGAGGATTGGGCTCTCTCGGCGGCCTTGCTAGCGGTCTGCTTGGTGGACACACTACAACCGCATTGTTCGTCAATCTACTGGAGAGCGGAACGGTCCGTGGCCACCTTATCGATCGTTTCAACCTCCAGCATGTCTACCATACACGCTACAGAATAACGACCGCCAAGCGTCTTGCTCACCGCACGAAGATCACCGACGACAAAAAAAGTGGTGTCATCACGCTCGAAGTAGAGGACACCGATCCTGTGCGAGCACGCGATCTGGCGCAGGCATATCTCGATGAATTGAACAAAATCCTCAACCAGACCAGCACTTCAACCGCGCGTCAGGAACGCATCTTCATCGAGCATCGGCTAAATGCTGTACAGAATGATCTCGAGCGCGCGCAGCTTGAGCTCAGTGAGTTCTCGAGCAAGAACAGCACCATCGATATCAAAGAACAGACACGCGCAATGGTCGATACAGGCGCTCGCGTCCAGGCGGAACTACTCGTTGAGCAGTCGGGCCTGCAATCTCTGCGCCAGATTTATGGCGACAACAATATGCGCGTAAGAGAAACCGAAGCGCGCATAGCGTCCCTGCAGAAAGACCTTGTAAAGATGAGTGGTTCATCGGCTCCATTGCAAGAAAACGTCTCCTATGGAACAGGCTCATCCGGTTCCGGCGATAACGGAGAGCTCTACCCTCCCTTGCGCCAGCTGCCTCGGCTTGCTGTTCCGTATGCGGATCTCTACCGCCGCGTAAAGGTCCAGGAGACAGTCTTCGAGCTGCTCACACAGCAATACGAGATGGCGCGTATTCAGGAGGCTAAGGACACGCCAGTCGTGAACGTTATCGACGTACCAGGGATACCGGAGAAGAAGTCCTTCCCGCCGCGCCTGATCCTTACACTTTTGTTGACATTGCTTTCCGTCGCTGCAGCGTCCGCGCTGATTATCTTCCGCGAGGGATGGTCGAAGCTGAACCCCAACGATCCGCGCAAGACGCTTGCCGATGAAGTCGTCCCCGCCATTCGCGGGCGGTGGCACTCCATTATCTCCACGCGAAAGGACGCTGCATGAAGAGGCATGTCACCAATGCCATGTACGGTGCGCTGGACTACGCTTCTTATCCGCTCGGAATGCTTATCGCCGCACCGATCATTCTCCGCAGGCTGGGTGCGGCGGAGTACGGCTTGTGGATGGTCTCTACCGCTATCGTAAGTGCAGGCGGCATTATCGCCTCTGGTTTCTCTGACGCCGGAATTCAGCGCACAGCCAGGCTGCATGGCGCAAATGAAGCTGGGACGATGCTGGACACAATACGCTCCATGTTTGCGATCAATCTTGCGCTTGGTTTTGTAATCGCACTTCTGGCATGGATAGCAGCACCTTATGCCGCAAGCCATATCGCGGTTTCGCGTGCAATCCCGATGCAGGAGTGCCTCGTCTGCCTTCGGATTGCAAGTGTTTTGATTCTCGTGCGCGCAACTGAAACTGTCAGCGTGGCCACCCAGCGTGCATTTCAGCAGTACCGCGGCACTGTGCAGATCAGCACAGCGGTCCGCATTCTGACTCTAAGCTGCGCCATAGTACTTGCCTTATTAGGCAAAAGAACAGAAAGCATCATGGCTGCCACAGCGGTATTTCTTGCCACGGGCACCTGCCTTCAGTTCTGGCATCTTCGAACATTTCTGGGAACTGTCTCACTCTGGCCTGCGTTTCATCCTCAGGAAACACACACACTATTGTCCTCGGGTGTCTTCGTCTGGCTCCAAGCGGTAGGTAGCGTAGTCTTTCGACAGTTCGATCGAATACTGCTCGGCATCTCTCTCGGAGCGATGGCCGTCGCTCCCTACTCGGTCTGCATTCAGGTCGCGGAGCCACTCTTCGGGCTGACCGCGTCCGGTCTCAGCTTCTTCTTTCCCTATCTCTCGGGACGAGCGAGTACGCTTTCCCGCGCCGAATTGCAACGCTCAGTTCTGAAAGTCCTCGGGTGCAATTTGCTCCTAGTCTTGGGCGGCACAACCCTTTTGCTTGTCTTCGGAAATCACTTCCTCCGGCTCTGGGTCGGTGCCGCAGTCGCCCACAATGCTGCTCCCATTTTTCCTTTGATTGTCATTGGCTCGGCATTATCGGGATTCAGCGTCACCGGCACCTACGCCGCGCAGGCGCTTGGCCTCTTCCGCATGGTGGCGTTCATTAGCCTCGGCAGCAGATGCTCCCTATTACTGTTGATGTTCTATCTGCTTCATCACCTTGGTCTTCAAGGACTGGCGATTGCTCGCGTATGCTATGGCGCTGCTTCGCTACTTGTATATCTGCCTCTCATTCGCCAGTTTGGGTTTTCTAGAAAGACTGGTAGTTCCATCGCCCCCATGCCCCTTGCGGAGTTTCAGGAAGGAGCGCAGCCGTGAAGATTCTGCTGACTGCTGCTCAGTTCTCATCCAACATCTCCGGTTTGCAGCGCCACGCATTGAATGTGGTGCGCTGCCTTTTGAAACAGTCAGAAATCTCGTCGGTGCATTTTGTCCTCGCTCCCTGGCAAAGCGATCTGGTGCGTGGCGCGGGGCTGCACGAACTGGATCGGGTCACAATCCATGTGGCCGACATGGATCGAAGCGTGCTAAGCCGGAACCTATGGTACTACCGTCGCCTCCCTGAACTCGTTACCAGGATCAATCCTGATGTCGTTCATCTCTCCTATCCGGTTCCCGTGAATGCCTCTGCAATCTCCTGTCCCATCGTGCTGACATTGCATGATCTCTATCCCTACGAGATCCCAGGCAACTTTGGTTTTCCGAAGGTATTTTTCAATCGCTTCATCTTGCAGCAATGCCTGCGCAGCGTCGATGCAATCGCCTGTGTGTCCGACGCTACGGTTCTCCGGATGAAGCAATATACGCCTCAGTCGATATGGGGAAAGGCGATTCGGATTTACAACTGTGTCGAGGGCGATCCAGCGCGCACGCACCAATCGCCAATTCCGGACTGGCATGGAATCCCTTTCCTGCTTTCTGTTTCACAGCATCGCAAAAACAAAAACATTCCTCTTCTTATCCGGGTCTTTCACCGCTTACTTCACAGCAGCCAGATTCACGAAGACATGAGATTGGTGATCATCGGCATCGCTGGACCGGAGACAGCCCGCATCTGTCAGCTCATATCTGAGCTGCGATTGGGTGAGCGGGTGATCTTTCTGCAAGGGCTTTCTGAACCTGCATTGCAGTGGTGCTACACGCATTGCGAGGCACTTGTAGCGCCTTCGGAGACGGAAGGCTTTGGACTTCCCGTTGCCGAGGCACTGCTTGCAGGCTGCCGCGTTGTCTGCTCCGACATTCCTTCCTTTCGAGAGATCGATGAAGAACACTGCCGTTTTGTAGCGCTCGGTCTCAATGCAGAAGAGAAATTCGCAGAGGCCATCGTAACCAGTCTCAATCAACCTCCAACACCTCCTCTTTCTCTGCCTCAGTTTTCTTCCGAGGTGTTGGGAGCTCAGTACCTCAATCTCTATCGTCAACTGTCGTCATCGACAGAGGCCCTACATGCCGCCCAGGGTGTCACCTCGATCCCGATGCCGACACCCGAAAGTCAATCATTATGACCCAGGCAAACAAACCTTTGCCAGAGAGGAGGGGAAATGAACGTAATTACGTCTGATTCCTATGTCTCAAAAATGCTCGCAGAACCGCGGATAGCCTCTGGCACTGGCCAGCAGCACACTATTTCGCGAAGACCTTTTCTGCAGATCCTCGCAGCCTGCGAATTCGCAGCAGACTTCATTACCTGTGCGACCGTGATGCTCGCGGCATACTCGCTGCAGCTCCATATCGACAGTACAGCGATACATCCTCTCCAGAAGGCACTGGGCCTCAGCGTCTTCGCCGGGCTGATTGCCGCTGTTCTGTTACGGCGAAACCGCACTTATAGTGAATGGGCTAGCATTCATCCGGTCATTGAAACTGTCGGCGCCGTCCGCATGTCCCTTCAGGCTCTGGCGATTATCCTGCCAGCAAGTTTTCTCCTACGGTTCGATTTGCCACGAAGCGCAACCGTTCTTGCATTCGTGCTGATGCCGCCAATACTGGTACTCCAGAAGCAGATCTTCGCTTCAGCAGTCAAGAGATTGCACCACCAACGAAGCCATAGCGCTGAACGCGTCGTGATTTACGGAGCGGGAGAGATGGGCCGGCGTATTGCCTCGACGCTTTTATCGTCGCCTCGTCTGGCATTCAGGCCCGTAGCTATCGTTGATGAAGACCTGGGATCAATCGACGATTGCAGATTGGAGTTCGCATATCATGAGTGTCCCGGCATCGCCGTTCAATGCCATCCGATAACCGCTGATCTTCTAAAGTCACTCCAGTGTGACCTGCTCGTTATAACAAACACGAGCCTCTCCGCAGGCCAGAGGGATAAGTTAAGAGCGGTTGCAGAACAAGCCGGATCGCGAATCGCGCATCTCTCTGAATCTCTTGTTGAGATAGCGCAACCGAAACAATCGATTGAGATCGACGGGCTCATATTGACTTACGAGACAGCGGTCACAGTCCCGTGGCCCTACGCATTCGGCAAGCGGTTGGTTGACATCATTGTGTCCTCCATTCTCTTAGTATTGCTTTCGCCTCTCTTTCTTTTGATTGCTCTCCTCATTCGACTGAGCTCAACTGGCCCCGCATTCTTCGTGCAAAAACGAGTAGGTCGCGACGGGTCGCTGTTCAGGATGTATAAATTTCGGTCGATGTCTCGCCATGCACGGAAATATGAGTGCTCACCGAAGACCTCTAGTGACCCACGGATCACGAAAATCGGCAGGTTTCTGAGGCGGACTAGTATCGACGAGCTCCCCCAGTTGATCAATGTCTTCCTCGGCCAGATGTCGCTGGTGGGACCGCGGCCGGAGATGCCCTTCATCGTGCGACGCTACAACGCGCGTCAGCGGCTGAGACTTCAGGTAATCCCCGGAATTACCGGACTATGGCAACTAAGCCCCGACAGAGCCTACCCAATCCATGAGAATGTTCATCACGACCTCTCTTACATCAGGCACAGGACGTTTTCCATGGATCTGGCAATTCTCATCCATACGCTTTTTTTTGCAATGCGCGGAGGAGTATGAAGACACACCCTCAACTTAAAGCTCGTGTAAGCAATTCAACCGCACGGATTCGCTGTGCCTGCCACGAGTATGCTGACGTCCTCGGCGTGATGGTGTCCGCGATTAACATGAGCGGCGCAGTTGATGCGGCCGATCGGTGGATTAGCTCCGGAAAATCCGGTTACGTCTGCGTGACCGGTGTGCATGGAGTAATGGAGGCCCAAAAGAACCCTGAGTTTCGCGAGATTCTGAACCACGCCCTAATGAACACCCCGGATGGGATGCCAATGTCCTGGGTGGGACGTCTCCAGGGATTTGACGATATGGACCGCGTCTTTGGTCCAGACTTCATGTCGGCGATGTGCCAGCTTTCTCTCGAGCGAGGCTATCGACACTTCTTGTATGGAGGCAAACCAGGCGTAGCGGCGAAGTTGAAACAATCGCTGGAGACAAAGTTCCCGGGCATCCAGATCGTTGGAATATACACACCTCCATTCAGGGATCTGAACCCTGAAGAGGAAGACGCTCTGTTAGCTCAGGTGCGCGACTGCAGGCCGCATATTCTCTGGGTTGGACTAAGCACACCAAAGCAGGAGCGATTCATGGCGCAATATGTAGACCGGCTGCAGGTTCCCTTGCTGGTCGGCGTCGGAGCAGCGTTTGATTATCATACAGGCCTCATTCAGGATTGTTCAGCATGGATCAAGCGTGCCGGTCTCCAGTGGCTGCACCGGTTGGCACAGGATCCCAAGCGGCTGTGGCGTCGCTATCTCCGTAACAACCCCGCATTCGTCTGGAACATCACCCTTCAGTTGCTGAAGCTCCGCAGTTATCCCCGAATCTCGGATCGACCCACTCCAGAAAGATCCCTCTTGAAGCAAGACAATCGCATGACAATTCATTAACTTCGGTATGACAACTGCTTTCAGACAAATCGCTAACTTGAATATGGCCGGTGGATACGGTCCAAGTCGCAGCACTGACAGTCCATCCATTACTATTTGCGGATTGCTGGAATTGTGAAAATACATGTCCCAAAAGGAGTCTTCATGAAAACGAAGTTCATGCTGGTTTTGTGTGTGGGGATGATCGCCACGAGCGTGTTCTCTACTCGTACCGTCCGTGCCCAGGATGCGCCGAAGCGAATCGAAGTAACGGCCAAGCGCTTCACATACGAGCCTGCTGATATTACCGTTAAGAAAGGCGAGCCCGTCATCCTTGTTATCAAGAGCGCAGACGTAGCTCATGGCCTGCGTTTTCGCGATCTTGACCTGAACGCCAAGGTTGACAAAGGCGGTTCCGCGGAACTGAAGTTCACACCAGACAAGACAGGCGATTTTGTCGGCCACTGCTCAGTATTCTGTGGTTCTGGCCATGGCGAGATGACTCTGACTCTTCACGTAGTCAACTAAAATATGCGCCTTCCCATAACAATAATCGTTGCCGGTTGCGTAGTGGGGCTGGCCGGTTGTAAAGCCGCTCCTCCCAGCAAGCTCGAGTCGAAGACGATCACCTTCGCCAAGCATCACTTTTTTATCGGCAACAAAAAAGAGAAGAACCCCTTGCCGTATTCCCACGAAAACTGGGAGGACGGCAAGGAAGCGTTCTCGCATTACTGCGTCGCCTGCCATGGCATGGACGGACAGAACACCGGCGTCCCATTCGTCGATCACATCTCTCCACCCATCCCCTCACTTGCTTCCGAGGACGTGCAGAGCTATACCGACGGCCAGCTCAAATGGGTTCTGGATAACGGAATCCGCCCATCAGGAATGCCGGGTTCTAAAGGTACGTTGAGTGACGATGAGCTCTGGTCTATCGTAGTATTCCTGCGTCATCTTCCACCCGCTGGTAGCCAGGGCATTCCAGACATATACACGCACTAAGGTTACGGCCTGCGTTTCATGCGGTCACGAGCATATATATGAGTTCGGAGCTTACTCATTTCGTCGAAAGGCCGGTGGCGTTGACCGCCGATACGGGAATCCCCTTTCTCGTTGGACTCTTCTTTTCATTTCGGCTCTTCGTTATGCTCCTTTCAGTCCGCCTTCTCGGAACAGATCCCCAGACGGGATCCGAAATAACCCTGACGCTGAATTACCTGTTGCTCATTGTGGTCGCCCTCCTGTCTCTGGGAGCGGCGAAACGCACCTTCGGGAGTATGCTGCGTCTTCCCAGTATTCGCTGGGTGATGCTCTACATCCTCTTCTCCGGTTGCAGCCTGCTCTGGACTGTCGCCGCATCTATACCGGCGGCAATCGCATACTGGTGTGGAATGGTCGCCGATGTGGCGATTGTGGTGGTGTTGTTCCGTGCTGAGCCGACGCTGGAATCCATCCATGCCGTGATCAAAGGATACGTATGGGGGGCATGTGCTGTCGCCGTTATCGCATGGCTTTTGCCTGCGCAGTCGGACCTTAGGCTCGGCGATGAAGATCTGCTCGGAGCTAATCAAATCGGCTACCTATGCGCATTCGCTTTCTTTTTTGCCCAGTACCTGATTCAGCAGAAGGCGGGAAAGTGGGGCGTCGCAGCGATCCTGCTCGGAGTGACACTTCTCAGGAGCCTCAGCAAGACAACAATTGCCGCGTTTCTTTTGGCAGAAGCATTTCTGCTCATGCGAGACAAATCCATGAGCCGCAAAACAAAGCTTCTCATCGTCACTGCTGCAGCGCTGGTTATCGCCGCATTTTCCGGTCTGCTGCTTTCTTATTTCGATATCTACTCAAATACTGGGAACAGTCCCGAGACACTTACCGGACGACTCGGTATCTGGGCGCTCGTTTTTGAAGAAGCAATTACTCAGCCATGGATCGGACATGGCTTTCATTCCGTCTGGAAGGTAATCCCGCCCTTCGGCGACTTCGAGGCGCGGCATGCTCACAACGAGCTGCTCCAGCAGTTTTATGCATACGGAGCCGTCGGAATCTTCATCATGGTCGGCCTTTACGGCAGTTTCTATCAGCAGATTCGCCGCTTCGCTACCGGCTCCCTGAGAACCTTCTGCTTCGCTTTGTTGCTCTTCGTTCTGGTACGTGGACTTGCCGATACAGAGGTATTCGACTTCTCGTTTCCTTTATGGGCGATCGTCATGTTCAGTCTCTTGCTGGAACTCGCCGCAGACACTCGCAAATCTCCCGCTTCTCTTCCAGGCGAGCAATCTGAATCTCTGCACTCCCCTTATGGAATCCAGTCCGTCGGCGCTATGAATCCCCTGCCTGAGCATTAAGGGGAACTCTACTTTGCTGTGCCGGCCGGCAAGTGCGTGTCGAATCAGCACATAATGGCTTGAATTGTCACCTGATTGTCATTTCTGGCCATTAGGGGTAGTCATTATAGAGGCGCATCGACCAGAATAGTAAAGAGGCTAAAATCATGGTTACGGATACAGATTTGATGGAAGATGAATTGGAATTCGAACCAGCCCCGTCGACGAGCCGCGGCACCATTCTGGTCATCGAAGATGATCCGCGCATGCAAAAAGTACTTCGCCGGAGCTTCGCGACGGAACAATATGCCGTCATCGTTGCGTCCGACGGCCAAACCGGCCTCGAGTTATTCCGCAGCGAACGCCCCGTCGCCGTCATCCTGGATCTCATTCTTCCTGGAATCTCCGGGCGCGAGCTCTGTCAGACCTTCAAGAACATATCCAGCGAGACACCGGTAATCGTCCTCAGCGCGATCAGCGAAGTTGTCGACAAAGTTCTGCTCCTCGAGCTCGGCGCCGACGATTACGTCACAAAGCCTTACAGTCCGCGAGAGCTGATCGCCCGTGTTCAAGCCGCAATTCGGAGACAACGTAAGCCCGCCAGCTCGACTATTTTTCGCTTTGATGATTGCGAAATCGACTTCAAAAGCATGACTGCACGAAAAGACAGTGTTCCGGTAGTTCTTACCGCTCTCGAGTTCAAGTTGCTAAAGTTCTTTACGGACAATGTGGATCGCGTCCTTACACGCGAGCTCCTGCTCAACGAGGTCTGGGGATACAATGCTTATCCAACGACAAGGACTGTAGATAATCAGATCCTGAAGTTGCGGCAGAAGCTCGAGCCCGATCCGGCGAATCCGAAGCATTTGCTCACAATTTATGGTGCAGGGTACAAATTTGTCCCATGATTCGCAACCCAGCGCATTTGCAGAACACGGAACCTCTTCAGCGGTGACCTCCAGCCATCGAAAGCTGGGTATTCGAACCCATATCCTGCTTGTCCTTGCAATGACCTTGGTGATTGTAATGGTCACCTCGTTTTTTCTCGTTTTGCTCCGACACCGATTGCGCGCGCAGGTGACGGACGATCTATCTCAGGACCTCAATCACTCCGTCATCACCTTCGAGAACCTTCAGGCGGAACGGCTGGCGGCTCTTGATCGCGAAAATGCCCTCCTGGCGGAACTTCCTACCCTCAAAGCGCTGATGACCAGTGGCGACGATCTGACCATTCAGGATGGCGCCGTGGAGTTCTGGCAGCTGAGTGGCGACGACTTGTTTGCCCTAGCGGATACAACGGGAAGAGTCGTAGCGGTATACACGAAGAACACTTCGCCCGATTCCTCTCTGCGCCGGGCCCTGAAAAACTTGCTCATTTCGCCCGACAAACACTACCTGATTGATGGCAGATCACTGTATGCCTGTTCGCTCCGCCCGCTCTACTTCGGAAATTCTGAAGACGGCACATTGCTCGGCTACGTCATCAGCGGTATCTCGATTGAGCGGACAGTACGCCAGATAAGCCAGCCAACCGGCGTGGAAGCAACATTTCTCAGCGACGGAAATGTTGTGGCCAGCACGCTTGCTCCCGCGAAACAGGCGGGTCTCTCAAATCCAGTGTTGCTCTCTGCCACTCCTCGTGCGCCTGCTCAGGTCAAGCTCGGAGACACCAGATTTCTTGCTGCCACAGAAAACCTCTCAAATACAGCGACTTCTCCATTGCAGTTGGTGCTCCTGAAATCATTTGAACCAGCCGAACTATGGATCAGTCGTATTGATCGGATGGTTTTGAGCACAGGGCTTCTCGCGCTTTTATCTGGCACGGCGCTGATGATTGCTCTGGCGCGTCTGCTGACACGTCCACTCGAAGAGCTCTCCAACAGCGTCCGGGCCTTCGGTATGGGCGACAGTCGATACCGCATCCCCGCTCACGGCACCCAGGAGGTGCGCCAGTTGAGCGAAGCATTTGCGGGCATGCGCGATGAGATTCAACAGAAAAATCGGGAGCTGCTCGAATCCGAACGGCTCGCAACAATCGGACGGATGGCAAGTTCCGTCTCTCACGATCTTCGCCACTATCTGGCAGCCATATACGCCAACTCTGAGTTCCTCGCCTCCGGCCGCCTCTCCGAAGAAGAGCGCAACGAGATCTTTGGAGATATCCGCGCCGCTGTGCACGGTACGACGGACATGATCGAGTCCCTCCTGATCTTCAGCCGAAGCGGGGCGACCATAAGAAGATCGCCGGAGCTGATATCGACCTTGATCGACCGGGCGATTGCGCTGATTCGCGCACATCCCGACGCGGATGGTGTGAAGTTCGTGGTCAATTACGGCGACCCGGCAGGAACTATAGCGCAGGTCGACGGCAAGCGGATAGAGCGTGCCCTTTATAATCTGTTGCTCAACGCCTGTCAGGCAGCGCGGATGAACGGAACCGACGCCAACGTCACGATCGCCCTCGATGCTCAGGAGAAGGATATAGTCGTAAGTGTCGTCGATAATGGCTTCGGCGTTCCGGAAAGCATTCGCAACAGCCTGTTTGAACCGTTTGTGAGTGAAGGAAAGCAGAAAGGAACGGGCCTCGGTCTTACCCTCGCCTACTGTATTGCAGAGGAACATGGAGGAGAAGTCGTTCTCGCCAATAGCCGCCCCGGTGAAACGATCTTTCAGATGCGGGTGATGCGGGAGCTTCGGACAGGGAACGAGACTGCCGGGTCCGAACCGAAACTCTCCGATAAGGTCAACGCACATGAGAACGCATGGAAATAAACGCAGACGGAATTTCCCTGAACCTTTCCACAGTCTCTGGCTACTCATACTGCTACTAACGGCATTGCTCGGTCCTGGTGCGGGAATCGTTCGCGCACAGGTAAATGCTCAAAGCAGTCTTTCCCAGCAGATTCAGCAGTTGAATGACGCCATGGCGAACGAACAAACCCAAATCGAAGAATCGCAGCGCCAACTCAACGAGATGCGCCGCCAATTAGCTGCATTGCAGGCCCAGATGTCAGGAAGCCAATCCAACGCTCAGACATCACCTTCAACCTCCCCGGATGCAATCCCTTCCCCATCCTCGAACAACACGGCTACAACGTATGCGGCTGAAATTCAGGACATTCGTGAGCGCCAGTCCGTCCAGGAGTCGCAGATCGCCACTCACGAGCAAACGAAAGTCGGAAGCGAGTCGAAGTACCCCTTCAAAGTCACCGGCTTACTGCTCTTCAACGGATTTGTGAATACGAGTGCAGTCGATATGCCGTCGACTCCGACTGTCGCGATGCCCGGCCCGGGCAGCACGGGAGCATCCCTCCGTCAGACGGTGCTCGGCTTCGATGCTAGCGGCCCACATCTGTTTGGCGCTCACAGCTATGCCGATCTGCGCGTCGACTTCGACGGAAGCCCGCAGTATGGCGGCACAGCAGGAGTCTACACTGGTTATTACAACAGCAGTACGACGCTGCTGCGGCTGCGCACTGCACACGCTGGCCTGCAGTGGGATCATACCGAAGCCTACTTTTCGTTGGATCGACCGATCTTCAGCCCTGATTCGCCAACCTCGCTGGCGGCCGTAGCAGTGCCTGCGCTCGCATGGTCGGGAAATCTATGGACATGGAATCCGCAGCTGGGCGTAACCCACGATCTTGCATTCGCTGGCTCCCATGAGCTCAGGCTACAGGCTGCATTGGTCGACGTCGGAGACGCGCCAATATCGCCCGTTGTCCCCACTACGACAACCTCGGCCGTAACTCCTCCCAGCACGGCAGAACAAAGCCGTTGGCCCGGTGTTGAAGCACGTATCGCTATACTCGGTTCGAAGGCCCACGAAGATGGCAACCATTTCGGTATCGGCGGATACTTCTCTCCGCACCTCACTCCGTTTGGCACGCGTTTCGATTCATGGGCAGCCACAGTAGATACGCGGCTGGTTTTGCCGGCGCGCCTTGAATTCACAGGAAGCCTCTATCGTGGTCTCGGACTCGGTGGCTTGGGAGGTGGGGGATATAAGGATTTCGTGTACCGGAGCGATCCCGACAACATGAACAAATATTACGTCCGGCCGCTCGATGATGTAGGTGGGTGGGCGCAACTGAAAGAAAAACTCACCGAGCGCTTAGAGTTCAACGCCGCTTTCGGCATGGATAACGTCTTCGCAGGAGACCTTCGGCGTTACGCTGTTCCCAACGGAACTATGTATCAGAATTTGGCGAGAAATCGCACCTATACTGGCAACGTAATCTATAGCCCTAAAGCCTATCTGCTCTTCTCCTTCGAGTATCGTCATTTGGACAGCTCTCCTATCCTCGGGTCATCTGTCGGAGCAAACATCATAGGGCTGGCCGCAGGATACAAATTCTGATGAGGACTCAGCGATTTACACAATGGATCTCTGGCGGGCTTCTCCTCCTCACCTTGCCTCTTTGCGGACAACAACCTGCGGCGGGCCGAAAAGGTGAATTACATCTTCGCATTGCGTCAACCCAACAGGACAAGCATCGCAGCGTCCCGGCCGTAGCATGGCTGGATCCAGTCGCGGGCACTCCCTCCCTCCCGTTTACGCCACAGGGCCATTACTCTCTCCTGCAGAAAAACCGCACCTTCATCCCCCATCTGCAGGTCATTCCCGTTGGCAGCATCGTTCAATTTCCCAATGCCGATCCCTTCTTCCACAATGTCTTCTCCCTCTTCGACGGCAAACGCTTTGATCTCGGGCTCTATGAGGCAGGATCCAGCAAGGCTGTTACGTTTTCCCGTGAGGGCGTTTCTTACATCTTCTGCAACATTCATCCGGAGATGAGTGCGGTCATCGTAAGCCTCGCCACACCGCTCTATGCCGTCGCCAACGCGGACGACTCGCTGCAGCTTCACAATATTCCGCCTGGCGACTACAGACTCCAATTATGGGTTGAGGGTGTGCCGCAATCGCTCCTGGCAGGGTTGAGCCGCCGAATCCATATCACGGACGCGACATTGGACCTTGGCGAGATAAAAGTCCCGATAGGACCCGCCTCCGCTCATACCAATAAATTCGGAAATCCGTATGATCAGGATCCGAAATCGCCATATTAGAAGCCCGGATACCTGCTCTGGAAACAGATCCTGCTCATCCGGAAAATTCATTGTTCCTGTAGCATCCGGCAAACGGCCAACGTCGCCGCTCGAGCATAGGGACGCACTCTAGAGGCAATCTGGCTGGGAAATATCCCAGGCCCCAGGATGCCCATGCCGATAGGCTTCATAAATTCCAACTGCAGATCGATCAGAGCCTTTACCACGGCTTGCCCCATCACAATGCCGTGATCTGTCTCACCTCGTTCGATAATCCCAAGAACAACCAGGCCATCCACGCCATCTCTTTGCAGCAGGCGCTTTGCAGCAAGAGGCGCCTCCATCGAACCTGGAATCCAGACCTCGTCAACAATCGTTAGATCGTTCTCTTCGGCGGCCTTTGTGGCCTCTTCCTTCATCGCTAGCCCCTCTTCTTTATGAAACTCACCCAGAATCAATGCGATACGATATGGCACACGACCTCCCGTTCAGAACTGACAGTATCCAGAGACGAGAATAGGCCAAAGCGTGGCCGTGGATTGTCACGAGCCCGTCATCACATGGTAGGAAGGTTTGCTGTCGCTTCTAAAGGGAGTCGGTCAGTGAATATCCCAGGCTAACCGTGACTTGTAGCTAGCTGTGAAATTGGTTCGCCCTGATCGTCAAGAATGGTCGTATTCTTGCTTCCAGTCGTGATAGATTTTCTGTCTTGGAACATGACTGCACCGGCAGCCTCTCTCCCGGTAAGCTGCCGGCGCATTCAGTTGAACCGGTAGTGCAAGTTCGACCCTTATCATGAGCCTGCCGGTCCATTTCGTCTTCAAGAATTGGTTCATTCTGTCTCAGGGTTTCTCAGGATTGTTATGTCTTCCATGATGAGGTACTTATACCGTTTCGGCCCCTTTGATCTTGATCCGGATCAACGCGTCCTCCGCCGCGATGGTAAAAAAATTGCACTCCCTCCAAAGGCTCTTGACCTCCTTTTCTATCTGGTCCAGAACCCTCTCCGCCTGCTCACCAAGGAAGAGCTCCTCCGCGCCGTCTGGCCCGACAGCTTTGTGGAAGAGGGCAATCTCAGCCAGAACATCTTTCTCCTTCGCAAAGCAATCACCCCTAAGAAGAAAGATTTTCGTTATATTGTGACCCTGCCGGGACGCGGGTACCAGTTCGCTGCACCAGTTGAGCTGATCACCCACTTTCCCCAGGAAGAGAATCTCTCCAACGAAAACGCCGCTACCCTGAGTCCGGAGCACTCAACCAATTCATCCATCGTTCACGAAGAAACCGAAGAGCTCTCGTCGACCGACATTCCGATCGAAACCCAGCCGGCTCACCCTACCCTCCTGGCCCGCAGCCATTCCAGCCTGCGATACGCTCTCGCAGCCACTTGCATCCTAGCCGTCGCCGGAGCCTCCTTCTTCTGGTGGAAAAAGCACAACCAGCGACCTCAAAGTCAGAAGATAGTCCTCGCCGACTTCGACAATCGGACTGGCGACACTGCCTTCGACGACGTCCTCGACACCGCGCTCGAGACCGACCTCACTCAATCTCCGTATCTTGATGTGATGAGCGGCCTGGACGCCTCCAATGTGCTTCAACGAATGGGCCGCAAACCCGACGCCCAAATCACAGAAGACATCGCGACTGAGATCTGTCAGCGTGCGAACCGGCAGGTCGTGCTCAACGGCTCCATCTCCAGCCTCGGCCACCATTATCTCCTCGCCATGCAGGCCGTCGATTGCTTCTCCGGCAACAGGCTCGCCGAAGTAAAAGCCGAGGCGGCAGACAAGGAGCAGGTCCTATCCACACTCGATCACGCCGCCGACAAGCTTCGCCACGACCTGGGCGAATCCGGCCAATCCGTCGAGCACTTCCAGGTCTCTATTGCGCAGGCGACCACCTCATCGCTCGAGGCTCTGAAGGCCTATTCCATCGGCGAATATATGGTGAGCCGCGCCGGCAAAGACGAAACTGAAACTCTCCCCATGTTTCTTCGCTGCGTCGAGCTCGATCCGAAGTTCGCCATGGCCCACGTCGCCGTCGCCACCGACTACTACAACCTTAACGAACCGAAGCTGGCCATGCCCTATTACCAGAAGGCATTCGACCTCAGCGAACAGGTCAGCGAAAAGGAGAAACTCTACATTCGCGCCCACTACTACGCCGACGCCCAGAAAGATCTCGAGCAAGGTATCAAGGAGTACCAACTCTGGGCCGAAACCTATCCCCGCGACTGGGGACCATGGCTCGACATCGCCAAGGCAGAAACACAGCTTGGTCAATATGTATCGGCCATTCCCGCAGCCCAGCAGGCGCTCAGGTTGGACTCCACCCGCGGAATCAACTATACCGTTCTCGCCCAGGCCTACATGCAGGCCAACCGCTTCGCCGAGGCAAAATCCACCGCGCTCCAGGCCGTGAAAATCGGCAAGGACTCCTACAACCTGCACGCCATCCTCTTTCAACTCGCCTTCATCAATCACGATCAGGCCGCAATGGCCGCCGAAGCCGCGTGGACTCAGGGCCGCCCAAGCGTCTGGTACTCCTTGCAATTTCAAGCGCTCGCTGCAGCCTCGCAGGGAAACTACAAACACGCCGAAGACCTCTTCCGTTCCGCCTACAACGTCGCCGAGAGCGAACACCTCACAGAAGCTGCCGACGACATACTCGTCAAACAGGCCGCTATGGAGCTTGACTCCGGCCTGCCCCAGGCTGCCCGTACCACCCTGAGCCGCATTAGTTCGCAGAACAACGACAATCCTGAGTTCGCCTGGAACAAAGCCCGGCTAGGCGACATCGTCTTCGCCGAGCATTTCCTTACCTCTCTCGGTTCGAATCAATCCGACACTCTCATGACCTACGTCGAGCTACCCCGTCTCCGCGCCGAGATCGCTCTTCACCGCGCAAAACCACAAGACGCGATCGCATATCTCGAGACCACACCCTATGAGTTGGCAGGAGGCCTCGAAATATTCGCACAACGCGGCGAGGCATACATGAAAGCAAATCATCCCGAGGACGCAATCGCCGAATACAGAAAGCTCCTCGCACACCAGGGTCTCGATCCTGTATCCCCAATCCTCCCGCTCGCTCACCTCTGGCTTGCGCGCTCCCAGGCGCAAGCCGGCAATCTGCAGGCAAGCAGATCGGAATACGAAAAACTCTTCGTGATATGGAAGGACGCAGATGAAGACCTGCCCACCCTTAAGGCCGCTCAGAAAGAATACGCCGCACTTAACACTGGTCCCATAAAAAAGGCCGCTTCCGCCGCAACCCTGTGAGCAGCCTCCCCAGCCCCGCAGATTCAAGCACGATTCCGCCCCTCATTTTGCAGCAGGTGAAAGGAAATCGCTGCAGCAGGCACCAGAAAAATCACAGACCCAACCACCCACATCACCACAGCGCCCGCTCTCTGGTCCGCAAGCGGAGAGATACCGAAGGCATTCGGCTCTTTCAGGTAGTAGCTATAAACCGGCCTGTCGCAGAATGCCAGAAACGCGGAAAGCACCGTATTCACAATATCCGCCATCACCAGATACACGAGCAAAAGCCACCCTGCGTATCTCTCACGCGTGGGCCACGGTCGAACCAGAGGCCACCAGAAAAGTATTGAAGACCCCAGAAAGCACAGATGCTCAAACTCGTGCCAGTGCTCATGCTCAAGCGCGTAGTCATACGCTGCCGGCACATGCCACCCAAGAAACATCAGGTTCATTGCAAGCCACGCCACCAGCGGAGTGATCGCCCAGTGCCCCAACTGCCGCAGTCCCTTGAAGCGAATCAGCGGTCCCAGAAGCATCCTCACCAGTCCGCGAGGCAGTCCACGCAGCAGAGGAACCACGGGATACCCAAGCAGAAGCAGGGGCGGAACAAACGACATCAATAAAAGATGTTCCACCATATGCGCACTCAGCAGCGCATCAGCAAATCCATCGAGCGGCGAAGCAATTGCCATCCAGATCACAGCAATTCCAAGCAGAAAGCATCCCAGCCTCCACGCCGGGAACTGAGCCGGGCGGGTCCTGCGGATGGCAAACCATCCCCGCGCATACACCAGCGCGACGACAATCAAAATTCCTGTCAGGATAATCGGCGGCGACCACTCGGCAAAGACAGCTCGATACGCGGGAGGCATGAGATCAGAATAAGCGCGCCGCGCTCAATGCCCCCTCGTCGTCGCCGGAGTCTCACTCCCAGAAACCAACCTGCGCGACGCATCCACGGCGGATGGCAGATCATTGCCTCGCAGCGTAGTCAGGAACCGCACCAGCGCCGTCGTCTCCGAAGGACTTAACGCGTTCCCATACGCCGGCATATTGCCTCCGCCTTGGAGCACTTGTCGAATCATCTGGTCCTCGGTCATGCGCACAGCAACCGAATCTAGCGCCGGCCCACGAAGCCCACCTACGCCACCAATCGAATGGCAATTGCGACACTGCTTCTCCTGCAGCACCAGCGCACCTTGCCGCTCCAACGGAGTCCGCCCGCGCAGATACGTCACCGGAGTCGGATCGCTCGCCCACGCATCCATCACCGGACTCCACGGCGTATATGTGCCCAAACGCGTGAACGCTCCCAGCGACACCGCAATCACAGCGAGCATCAGCACGGCGACCGGTCGCCGCGACCAGTGCTTCTCTCCCTCGCCCGCAACCAGCGGCAGCAGCAGCATCGCTCCAATGCCAATCACTGGAGCAATAAACAGAACCGGAGTCTCCAGGCTCGGCGGAAGATAAGCGAGTACCGCGTAAATCCACAAAAACGCAAAGTCCGGCTTCGGAGCCGTCTCAATAATCGTTGGATCGGGCTGCCCCGTCGGACCAAACGGCCCGAACAGCAAAGCGCACGCTATCACCGACAACATAATCGCTGCCGCAAAGATCGCATCCTTCCACGCCGCATCGGGCACAAACGGAATGCCGCTCTTCTTCGTGAGCTCGTGATACTCCTGCATGTACGTGCTTCTCCGCACCACACGCCCGGGCATCGGCCAGTCGTTGATTCCCAGCCTTAGCACCATCCACACATGCACCCCAACCAGCGCCAGCAGGGTACCCGGAATCACAAACACGTGCAGCGCAAAGAACCGCGTCAGCGTTGGCCCCGCGATGATCGGCCCGCCCAGCATGATATTGACCAGCGGCCCGCCAATCAGCGGCACGCGGCTCAGGATCGAGGCGCCAATGCCCAGCCCCCAGTAAGCGTCCTGGTCGAAGCGCAGCACCTGCCCCGTAAACGCCATCCCCAGCGTCAGCAGAAGTAGAAACACCCCCACGATCCACGTAAGCTCGCGCGGAAACTTATACGCGCCAAACATAAACACCTGCGCCATGTGGACCAGCACCACGGCGATCATAAAATCCGATCCCCACCCATGCATGGCCCTCAGAAACCATCCCAGCTTCACGTTGTGGTCGAGAAACTGTAGGCTTCCCCACGCATGACTCGCCGAAGGCTCATACACCAGCGCAAGCAGGATTCCTGTCATCACCTGCAGCACAAGCAGAACCGTCGCCGCGCTGCCAAACACATACCACCAGCTCGAGGTATTCTCCGGAACCTCATGCTCTGCAGCCTCGATAACAGGCGCGCCAAGGCCGAGGCGTTCCTCGAACCAACCATACAGCGCGATTCCCTTCTCCTTTAGCCCTGGCATGATCCGCACCTCGGCTCCGTCCGCTCCACGCTCTTCAAACGCTCTGCAGAATCTCCCCCGACAAGCTGTACCAGCGGCTTCTCCACGCTCGCCTTCGTCGCCAGCGTCGGCATCTGGCCCGCGCTGATCATGAGCGTCTCTCCGTTCACCTTGTGCGGATACTCAAACAACCCACGCTCCGGCGGCCCTGAAGCGCGCGATCCATCCTCATAGTAGGCGCCCCCATGGCAAGGACACATGAATAACTTCGACTGCGCAAACCATCGCACCGGGCAACCCAGATGCGCGCAATTAATAGCAAACACCTGAAACGTAGTCCCCGAAACACGTCGCACCCAGCACGGAATATCGCCCGTCTGACCATCCCATGAGGTCGTCACAGGATTGCGAAAATTCACCAGTCGAGTCTCTCCCTCAGGAAAATCGCTCAGCGGCCCCAGTGAAATCCATGAGTCGTAACTTCCACTCTTCTTCAGCGCTGGCCCAAGCAGATAGCCAACAATCGGCACCGCCAGCACTGCTCCAACCGCGCCGTTGGCCAGCAGCGAAAGCTTGAACAGAAAACTCCGCCTCGAGTGCTTCGCCGCGCGCACACTCTCAGGTTCGCTCCGTACAACCTCCGTGCTCTGCGTATTCTGTTCGTTCGCATCCATCATCTTAGCTCCTGCAATCTCTCCAACAGAATTACGGCTTCACAGCATACGGCTGCCCGGGATCCACCACTCGTTTCGAAGCCAGCCACGCAACAATATCGGTAATCTGCTGCTCCGTCATCGGCTGCGAACCATCTGAGCGCCAATCCGGCATCCCCTCATCCGGCCGCCCTGCAATCACAATACTGCGCAATCCCTGGTCGCTGATTAGCGCAAGATAAGAGCCATCGACAATCGATCCAACCTTACCAGTTCCGCTCTTCGCATCACCGGCAGACCCCTCGCCATTAGCCCCATGGCATCGCGCGCAGAAAACACCAAAAGCCTCCTGCCCGCGACCGGCATCTCCCGCGGACATTACGCTATAAGCAGGAAGACCTGAGGCAGAAAACATATCCGCCTTGCCCCACTCCTGCATCATTCCATGCACCAGCACATTAATCTGCTGATCGGTCAACATGCCGCCAGCGCTCTTTGCAAAAGCCGGCATCAGTTTGCCCGGCACACCCTTTGCGGTAATCGTACGCAGCGTGCCCTCCCCCGCAATAGCAAGGTACACCGGATTAGCGAGTGAAATCGCAGCCCCATCTCTGCCGTTCGCTCCATGACATGCCGCGCAGTTAGCCTTATACAACGCCGAAAAGCTAAGCACTTCATCCGGACGCACCACCTCTGGCCCCGGCCCAGGCCGTCCTGGAATGCGGCTACAGCCCGCAAGCACAAGGACAGCTCCCAAAAAATTACACCCGAAGAAGAATCGTCTTTTGGCCACTCTCATGGAGCCTCGTCCTCGTTGTCCATGTGCAGCCCGGCCCGAACCGAAAAAGGCAAAGCCCGAAACTGCGGCGTCCGCACCTTCACCTGAAGATTGACGACGTATCCCGCAACCAAGCCAAAGGCAATCTGCGAGATCACAAACCATACCCAATCGATCCGTTGATTCAGAATCGGACTGATCACGCCAATCGCCGAGTAAAGTAGGCTCGTCCACAAAAATGGCGCAATAAATCCCGCCGTAAGAATTGGCTTTCTCGGAAACATCGGCAGCATCGCTCCATACAACAACCCGATCAGCACAGAAGTAAGCCCATGAATCGCCGCGGCGGCCAGCAATCCCTTCAGGTGAAACTCCGCCAGGAACGCATCGCTCTCCCCCGCCCAGCTCACAAACCCACCTGCCGCCAGCAGATTCGCCGCATACCACACGCTGTGATAACGAATGAAACTGAATAACGCAGCAGGCACTGTCATTGCAATCCCGCCCGCAATCCCACCCTTCACGCCTGCCATTATGCTGAACGTCTCGACAGGCAGCAGCTTGCGGTGGCGCTCTCCAACAGGCAGATGAGCAAGCGACTCACGCGAGCTTGTAATCTCCACCACATCCGCATGCACCGGCACATAGATGTGGTGCTCATGCGGAAACACCTGAAAGAACCACCCCACAATCGCCGGTATCACCATCATCAGGCCTAGCACGCTGATCACCCAGTGCGTCACCATCCCGGTTACCATCAGCGAAATTCCCAGTGCAAGAATCATCGGCCAAGCCGTCGGCGCAGGAAGCTGCACTGTACCTGTCGGTTGTGTGTGATCATCCATCGGTCTATGCTGATGCGCGCCGCCAACCTCCGCCATGCCTTACCTCCTTTCCTATCTGCCCAGAACGTAGACAACCGTAAAAACAACCACCCAAACCGCATCGACGAAGTGCCAGTAGAGCGACAAAACCTCCAGCCGTTCCGCATGCTCCTCCGTCACGAGTCCCCTCAACGACAACGCAAGCGTAATCGTCAACATAATCAACCCCACCACAACGTGAGTCGCATGCAACCCGACCAGCGAATAAAAGGTCGTCCCGAACAGATTCGTTTTAATCGTCAGGCCCACATCATGAATCAGGTGATACCACTCGCGCGCTGTCGTCATCAGGAAGATCGCACCCAGCAGAACCGTGGCCGCCAGAAGCGCTGTGTACAGGCCCGTCTTCGCCTTCCGCAACGCACTTACCGCGTAATGAATCGTTACGCTGCTGGAAAGCAGGCAAATCGTCCCCAGAATCGGCAGCTCCAGCACCTGCGCTGGCATCGGCCCGCTCAGGCTCTTGCCGATGTAGTAGATGTACGCAACCACGAAGATCAAAAAGATCGCCGACTCCGCCAGGATCAGGCAAGCCATTCCCACGATCCCGCGGTATGGCAACTCCCATGGCGGTTCACCCTGCGCTCTAACCGGAATTGTGCTCGTCGTCTCCATCATTCGTAGTTCTCGTCTGGATCTTCAGGATGTTTCAAATCCCACAGCGGCCGTCGGCTCGACACCACCGGCTCCACAGCAAAGTTATAAGACGGAGGTGGCGAAGGCGTCGCCCATTCCAGCGTCCATGCATCCCACGGATCGTGCCCTGCAATCTCTCCGTAGTAATACGACCGCAACATATTCCACACGAAACACAAAATCCCAGCCACCTGGAAGATCGCTCCAATGCCGACAATCAAATTCAACGTATCCCACCCACGCCCAGCCTCATACGTATAAATTCTTCGCGGCATTCCCAGCAGCCCCGGAACGTGCATAAAGTCAAAGGTCAGATGGAATCCAATAATGAATAGCCAGAAGTGCCACTTTCCCAGGGTCTCGTTCATCATTCGGTTCGTCACCTTTGGATACCAGTAATAGAACGCACCGAACAGCGCGGTCACAATCGCTCCCACCAGCACATAGTGGAAGTGTGCAACCACAAAATACGAATTGCTCAACTGCCAGTTGAACGGCGCCGCCGAAAGCATGATGCCCGTCAGACCAGCCACAAGAAACTGAAACAGGAACGCGATCGAAAATATCATCGGAACCTTGAACTGAATCTTTCCGCCCCATAGCGTCGCCAGCCAATTAAAGATCTTGATCCCCGTAGGCACCGAGATCACCATCGTCGCAAACACGAAGAACGTATTCCCCGCCGGTCCCAGCCCTACCGTAAACATATGGTGCGCCCAAACGCTCAGGCTGATAAAGCCAATCGCAACCGACGCCGCCACCATCGCCGGATACCCGAAGATCGCCTTGCGTGAAAACACCGGAATCATCTCGCTGATAAATCCGAACGCCGGCAGCACCAGGATGTAGACCTCCGGATGCCCGAATATCCAGAAAAAATGCATCCACAAAATCGCCGAGCCGCCTGCCTGCGTATCAAAGAAATGCCCGCCCAGGTAGCGGTCGATCGTCAGCATAATCTGCGCCGCCGTCAGTGGGCTCACTGCGACAAACACCAGAAAGCTGGTCACCGCCATCAGCCAGACGAACAGTGGCATGCGCGACAACTTCATTCCCTTGCAGCGCATGCAGATTGTTGTGGTCATAATGTTCAGCGCGGTGCCCGTCGTCCCAATTCCGCTCAGCAGAATCGACAACGTCCAATAGTCCGTGCTGTGCCCCGGAGAAAAAACCTTCGCCGTCAGCGGCGCATAAGCAAACCAGCCCACATCCGGCGCAGACCCCGCTCCATACAACCCATCGCCGCCAAGATAGCTGAAGTAAAGCAACAACCCGCCAAACGCTGAAATCCAGAAGCTGAATGCATTCAACCGCGGGAACGCCATGTCCCGCGCGCCGATCATCAATGGCACAAGATAGTTGGCAAACCCGAACAGGATCGGCATCCCCATGAAGAACACCATCGTCGTGCCATGCATCGTAAATAGGCGGTTGAAGACCTGCGGCGAGACAAAATGATTATTCGGCACCGCAAGCTGAATCCGCATCACCACAGCCTGCAGCCCCGCGATCACCAGAAAGACCAGCGCATACCCGATATACATCAGGCCGATCTTCTTATGGTCGGGCGTCGAAACCCACTCATACACAACATCAAGCGGCGGCCGCCGTTGCTTCAGCGTCTGGTCGACCGCTTCCAGTACTGGATTTCCACTCGCCATGCCGCTCTTCCTCTTTGCGCCTTCGTCGAACCTTGCAGCGTTAGTGAAGCGTTGTCATATACGCAGTAATTACATCCAGATCGTGATCGCTCAAATGCATCGACGGCATCAGTGCACCGGGCTTCATCACATTCGGATCCGCAACCCACTTCCGCAGGTTCTCCGGCGTATTCTCAATCGGCCCGGAGGCAATCGTCTCTCTGCTCTCCAGGTGCGTCAAGTCCGGCCCGAACCGTCCCGTCGCCACCGTCCCCGCAATCGTGTGGCAATTGATGCAGGCACTGTGCATAAAAACCGTCTGCCCCTCCGCTGCCGCAGCATTCCCCGATAGATCTGTCCCAGCGGGCTTCTTTTGCTGATCAATCCACCGTGCAAAATCCTCCGGCGTCTGCGCCACCACCCGCAGCAGCATCTTCGCATGTTGCGTCCCGCAATATTGGGCACACTGTCCCAGGTAAAGCCCCGGCTGTTGCGGATCGATCCACATCGTATTAACGCGATTCGGAACAGTATCCATCTTTCCCGCGAGCCTCGGAACCCAGAAGCTATGCGTCACGTCCGCTGAAGTCATCTCAAGATACGTCGGCGTCGGTTTGGCCGGATCGCTCACCGGAACATGCAACTCGTTTGCCGTTACCACTCCCAGCTTAGGATAGCGAAATTCCCACCAGAACTGGTGCCCAATCACTGTCACGTCCAACGCGCTTGCAGGCTTTGGCGCAGCCTCCGTCTCAAGAATCACACGCGTCGTCGAAAGAAACAGCATCACCACAATCAGGATCGGGATCACCGTCCACGACAACTCAATCTGGTTGCTGCCATAAATCTGCGGTGGCTCTCTCTTCGAGTCCGATTCCCGGTGCCGGAATCGAATCACCGCGTACAGTAATAGTCCCCCAACCACAAGAAAGATTACCGCAGTCACACCCAGCACAAGCATCGACAATCCAAACGCGGAACGTGCAGGCGTCCCCGCAGGATCGAAGATTGACGTCGGAGAACGCAGCAACCCGCTGCCCGCAAGAGTGGACAGATGATTGACGACCGCAAGCACAAGTAGCACCGAAATCGGATCACCTCAGAAACACAACATTTGCGCAGCAGGAATTGCGAAAATACTAACACCGTATCTTTGCTTTTAGTGACTACCCATCGGATTCATCCGGCAATACCAATTTAATGCCGACTGGTCTTAATCCTCAGGAGAGCACCTGCAACACCGATCCGGTTCGCAACTTCGCCGATGCTTCTTCGATGCGCACCTGTCGAAAACGGCTTCGTCAAACTGAAGAAAAAAATCGCATCCAGACAACCCGCTATCGCAGTTCGAACGGAACCACAATCTGCCGCTGCTCTCCCAACCTGTCAATCCCAAGTCGTATCACATTCCCGGCTCGCAAATACACCGGCGGCTTCTGCCCCAGCCCGACCCCCGGAGGAGTCCCCGTCGAAATCACATCTCCCGGCTGCAGGCTCATAAACCGGCTCAGATAGCTGATTAGGTAAGCCACCCCAAAGACCATCGTCCCGGTCGACCCCTCCTGATATCTATGCCCATCAACCTCAAGCCACAGCTCCAAACCCTGAGGATCAGGAACCTCATCTGCCGTCACCAGCCACGGCCCAATCGGTCCAAACGTATCGGCGCTCTTGCCCTTCACCCACTGCCCCGTTCCCTCCAGTTGGAACGCCCGCTCCGAAAGATCGTTCACCACGCAATAACCCGCAACATGCGAAAGCGCGTCCTCTTCCTCCACATATCGCGCCTCTCTCCCAATCACCACCCCCAGCTCCGCTTCCCAATCCGTCTTCTCGCTCCCGTGCGGAATCATCACATCGTCATTCGGCCCAATAATCGACGAAGTAGCCTTCATAAAAATCACAGGCTCGGCAGGCACCACCATCCCCGACTCGGCAGCATGGTCGGAGTAGTTCAGCCCAATACAGATAAACTTGCCAACGCCCCCCACGCACGCGCCAATCCGCGGATCTCCATCAACCAGTGGCAACTCCTCCGGGCGAACTCCCCGCAGCCTCTCAAGCCCCTCCGGCAGCAAAGCCGCTCCCGCAATATCGCCCACCACACCCGAAAGATCACGCAGCGCGCCGTTGCTATCCAACATCCCCGGACGCTCTTGTCCCGGGCTCCCAAAACGAAGCAGCTTCATCTTTCTTCCTCATCCCTGCACTTCCGCGTTTATATTTGAAACTCAGCCAAAATTCTACACAACTGAAAATCACTCGTAAGCCAGCCCGCTTTGCATCTGTCTCAGGCATGCGGCATGGAGACCACAGCAGATGATCCGAAAGACAATTGATACGCTCACAGTTACATCTCTCAGCCTCCTCCTCGCGAGCGCGCAGCTCATCTATGCCCAGGCTGGCCCCACTCCCGCGCCCAACCGCTCCCCCAAAGACGGCGGTGGCCCCTACGACCGGCTCGTCATCCGCGGCGTCATCGTCATCGACGGAACCGGAGCGGCTCCCGCAGGCCCCATGGACGTCGTCATCGAGCACGGTCGCATCGCCGACGTCGTCTCCGTCGGCACCCCACACATACCTATCCGCGAAAAGGGCCGCCCCGCAAAAGGCACCCGCGAGATCGACGGCACTGGCATGTACCTCCTGCCCGGCTTCGTCGATACCCACGTCCACTACGGCGACGCACGAAAAGCTCCCGACGCCGAGTACTGCAACAAACTCTGGCTCGCCAGCGGAATCACCACTGTTCGCGGCGTCCCCGCCGGCCCACTCGACTGGGCCCTCCACGAACGCGAGCGCAGCGAGAAAGACGAGATCACCGCTCCGCACATCTACGTCTACCAGCCCACCTTCACCGGAGACGGCTGGAAACCCCAACCCGTCCTCACCCCCGAACTAGGCCGCGAATGGGTGCGTTTCCTCGCCGGCAAGGGCGCGGACGGAGTCAAATTCTTCGGTGGCGACCCAGACGTCGTCGCCGCCATCCTCGACGAAGCCAAAAAATATAAACTAGGCTCCCTCGCCCATCTCGGACAGGAAAGTGAACCCCGCCTCAACGCCCGCGACGCCACCCGTCTTGGCCTCCGCACCGTGACCCACAGCTACGGCCTCTTCGAATCACTCCTCATGGACACCACCGTCCAGGACTACCCAGCCGACCAGAACTACAACGACGAGCAAATGCGCTTCAGCCAGGTCGCCCGCAACTGGAACAAGATCTACCCACGCGGCAGCGAGCCGTGGAACGCTCTCATCGACGAATGGGTCAAGGGGGGCACCGTCCTCAATCCCACCATGGTCATCTACTCCGCCGGCCGCGATCTCGAGCGCGCCTACACCGCCGAGTGGCACGACAAATACACCCTCCCCTCGCTCATGCAGTACTACCAGCCCAACCGCGAAAACCACGGCTCCTACTACTACAACTGGACCACCGAAGACGAGTACGCCTACAAGCAGTACTACCGCGTCTGGGAGGACTTCCTCTTGGACTTCAAAAACGCAGGCGGACACGTCACCACAGGCACTGACGCCGGCTTCATCTACCAGACCTACGGCTTCGCCTACATTCAGGAGCTCGAGCTCCTCCGTGAAACCGGCTTCACCCCTCTCGAGGTCATCCGCTCCGCAACCCTCTACGGCGCCGAAGAGCTCCAAAGCCCCAAACAATCCGATGTGGACTTCGGCATCATCCGCCCCGGCAAACGAGCAGACCTCATCCTCGTCGACCAGAACCCCCTCGCCAACCTCAAGGTCCTCTACCCCACCGGATGGATGCGCCTCAACGACGAAACCGGAAAAGTCGAGCGCGTCGGCGGAATCAAATACACCATCAAGGACGGCATCGTCTACGACGACAAACAACTCCTCGCCGACGTAGCCGCCATGGTAGAAAAACAAAAAGCCGCCCTCAAAGGTCCAGTAACCCTCCAGGGAGTCACCATAACCGAGAAATAATCCACAAAAAAAGGCCCTCGCAGCAACGAGGGCCTACCATGCAAAGAGAACTCTTACCGCAATGCCAGATTGCTGAACGGCATGTCGATCGTCACCGTCTCATCGTGGCTTGGCAGAATCCCGTCGCTCACCATCAATACGAGGGTGTACGACTTCGTGAACAGGTTCAGTTTCGTCGGATCTGCCACCGAGATCGTGCCATTATCCCGGCCGATCGAAAAGATATAAGCGCCTGTTCCGCCTTTGATCTGCCAGTTCTGCAGTGGGCCGCCACCGCCAGCAGTCGCTTTTACCTGTCCGACCGGTCCGAATAGATTCGCAAATATCTTAAACGTCTGTCCCGGCTTGATCACCGGCCTCGTATCGTTCAGGTATTTCGACGCGAACGTCACGAACACCGGCCACTCTGGAGTATCCGTATGCCCTTGCGAGTGCCTTCTCCAGCCAACCGTGCCGTCAATGAACGCCGTGTCGAATGGCGGTGTTCCTCCAATCGACTCGCCGGAGTTGTACGGTGTCGGGTTGCTCGTAAACACGGTGCCCTCAGGGATCACCTGGCCCTTCCAGCCAAGCAGCTCCCACGCAGGACTCGCGAATTTACCTGCAAGGAACATCCCGCGCGGATCCTGCCACGCATCGCCGAACCCCTTCGGAGTATCTGTGCCGCCGTTCGTCATCACGGCGCGTGGGGCGATCAACGACATGACCTCATTCACATCGACATCCAGATCCTCCACCTTCCGCGGGAAGAACGCAGGCTTGCATCCCGGAGCTCCGACGTCCGGATTCTTCTGGCAGGCAGGTCCCGCATAGTTCATCAGATAGCCGTCCATCCAGTAGTATTCGCCACTGCCCACAATTGACTCGATGCTCTCGCCGTACGCTCGCCGAATCCACGAAGTCCCGCCTTCGCCACCGCAGCTGGGAAGCGCGGCAACCACACGATCGTCATACGCCGCCGTCACCAGCGTCGCCTTGCCGTCGCGCGAGTGGCCCTCCACGGCGACCTTGTCCGGATCGGGTCCCAGCGGGTCGGGATCCTGCCCAAACTCGTCGATCATGCGGCTGATCCCCCACGCCCACGCCACCAGCGCTCCAGGATCGGTCGGTTTTCGCCAGTTCCCTTTGTTGATCAGACCGATAAGGTAGCTCGACGTGACCCCGCCTCCCGCATCTGGTTGCAATTGCGTTTGCGTGTAGCCGCAAGCCGCAAATCCTCCCACCGCCGTGTACTGAAAATCATTGTCACTCTCACCGATGCTGATGAACACCGGAACCTTGCCTGCGGGGTTCGCGGGAAAGCGGCATGTCATCGTAATCACCGGAGCGTTCCGAACCGCGGGAAATCCAGCAGTCGAAACCGTCCCCGTATACGTCTTCTGCCGATACGAATACGTCACTCCGTTGCTCATCACGCCATTTGGGCACGAAGGGCTCGTGATGCAACTGATCGATCCCGTTTGAGTCCCGGTCGTAACCGGCCCAATCGTCCACGTAATCGAAGGCCACTTGCTCTGCGGCCATGTATACCCGTAAATCTCCTTCTGTACCAGGTCCCATATCTCTGGACGCCGCTTGAGCCACCAGTCCTCAGGCGTCTTGATCTGTTCTCCTGAGCTGCGCATCGTGAACAGATCAATCGGATCGTACTGAAAATCCTTATGCTGCGGTGGAAGATCGTTCACTAAAGACAGCGTAGGCAAAGGCGAATACGTCGCACCTGCCAGACAGCCGGGAGCCACGCACAGAGTATTGCCCCCAACTCCCAGCGGAGCATTCCCTGTCGGATACGACCTGCCGCCCTTCGGCCCGTAGTCACCAAAGCCGCTCATCGCACCACCAGTCGAAGTTCCCAGCTCCTGCATGGTCGTACACGGAGTCGCTCCGCCACACAACACATTCGCTACACCACCGCTCTGCGAATCGTCATAGGTCGTCCACAGTCCCCATCCCCAGCGCACAATCGTATGCCCCAGAGCATCGGTCCAATTAGCAGCCTCGGGATTCGAGACAGTTCCTGGAAACGCGTTCACCGGCTTATTCGGATCCGACACTCTCGTCGCCGTCAATGGCGGGTTAGACGTCGGCGTAGGAAATTGCAATTTCTGCTGGCACATCATCTGTGCCTGGTCCTGTGCTGCCGTGATCGAAGCTGTCGGCAGCCCAGCTGGTACATTGTAGGGCGCCTGTGTGCAATCGATCGTCTGCGCCCCGGCAGCCAACGACGACAGTAAGAAGAACGTGAAGGCGATAAGTAAATCCCAATGGCGGAACTGCCAATGTACGTTTTTCATGCGCACGACTCCTCATAACAATTCGCCTCGAGAAAAGCGTACTCAGCATAAGGAGTCATCGACGCAATCGTGCGTTCGTACGTGTCGGCAGCTCCCAGGGAGGGTTGGCGCTCATCCGCAAGACTTTTATTTGCGTCGCGAACTATAGATAGGTTATTTGAGGGTCGTCAAGTACTTTCTAATGCTATTTCAGGAAAAATGTCGAGATCCAATGGATCTTATTGGTTTAAATGCCTGCTCATCCGAAGTAACCACTGTCAGCACTTTTGGTCGAGGCAACAATAAATGTTATCCGGCAACAACGGGTTGCACTCTCAGAGAATGCCTGGTCCTTATCCTCATGCGTCCACTCAAGTCGCTACATCTCGGCAACCGGCAAAAAAGACTACCGCACCTCTCCCACCCAGCTCGCAAACGGAGGCAGCACCATCGTAGTCGTCGTCACTCCCTGCAGAGAAGCCTCATTCGTCAACAAACTCCGCACCGCCCTCTGCGAAACCCCCGCCGGCTTCAAATCCAGCGCAATCTTCTGCGGCTGCCCCGTCATATTCAGCGCCACCACCACCGCCTTCCCACCCGCCGGAACCGTCCGCACATACGACAACACGTTCGCATTCGTCGTATCCACCATCACCATCCCGCCATCCCGCAGAGCCGGAATCTCCCGCCGCAGCGTAATCAGTCTCCGGTACCAGTTCAGCAGCGAATCGGGATTCCCCAGCTCCGTCTGCACATTCACCGTCCTGTAGTTCGAAGCCACAGGAAGCCACGTCGCTGCGTTCGTACTGAACCCCGCCTGCGCCGAAGCATCCCACTGCATCGGTGTACGCTCCCCATCGCGCCCCTTCTCCTTCGGCCATCCCGTCTTTCCAATCGGATCCTTCACATCCTCCACACGTGCAGGAGTCGAAGTCATCATCCCCAGCTCCTCACCGTAATACATCAACGCCGTAGCCCGCGTCGTCAGCAGCATCGCCGCAATCAGCTTCGCAATCTGGACGTTGTGCGCTCCATCTCCATACCGCTCCCAGCTCCGGACGCGGTCGTGGTTATCAAATACCAGCAGCGGCTGCGACCCATGCACCTGCGTCTCCACCTCATTGAGCCGCGCCCGAAACGTATTCGCATCCAGCTTGTCCGTCATCCCGACAATCATGTCCATCGGCAACTGCAGCTCATCCTTCTTCGCCCCGCCGTACCACTTATCCAGCTCCGCCGTATTTGGCAGGTACGTCTCTCCAATCAGCACCCGGTCTCCTGGGTACTTTGTGTCCGGATACCTCCCCACCATCGCCCTCATGCGCCGAATTACGTCATGCACCTCCGGCAGGTTATTCGTATAAACGTCGCTCAAATTCGGATCGCCCTGCGCATTCACTCCACCCAGCGCCGGCTCATCCCTCAACTGCGGATCCTCAAACAGAGTTGGAATCGCGTCCAGCCGATACCCCGCCACCCCGCGGTCCAGCCAGAACTGCATCGTCCCGAACATCGCCTTCTCCACCTCCGGATTCCGCCAGTTCAAATCCGGCTGCTGCTTATAGAACATGTGGTAATAAAACGACCTCGTCTGTGGCATCCACTGCCACGCCGATCCTCCAAACAGACTCACCCAGTTATTCGGCGGCTGCGGCCTCCCGTTTGGCCCCGGCTTGCCCCCATCCTTACCATCGCTCCAAACATACCAATCCCGCTTCGGATTCGTCCGCGAGCTCGACGACTCGATAAACCACTTATGCTTGTCCGAAGTATGGTTCAACACCATATCCAGAATCACCCGGATATTCCGCTTCCTCGCCTCCGCCATCAGCCTGTCAAAATCCTTCAGGGTTCCATACTGCGGATCGACATTCTCGTAGTCCGAAATGTCATATCCAAAATCCACCTGCGGCGACGGATACATCGGCGAGATCCAGATAGCATCCACTCCCAGCGCCTGCAGATAATCCAGCCGCGAAGTAATCCCGTTCAGATCCCCCACCCCATCCCCATTTGAATCCTGAAAACTCCGCGGATAGATCTCATAGATCACCGCATGCTTCCACCAGACATTGTCACTGGAAGGAGCAGCCTCGCTCTGCGCTCCGCAGACCTCCACGGCCACCATCGCCACGGCCAGCAAAAGCCCGCGCATCCCGGCAAACCTCTTCATCCGGCTCCTTTCTCCGTCCGCAATGAACCGATAGGACTATACCATCCGCTCTATACGATGGCCGAATCCCTCTGGACACTGCTCTCTATATCGCATACCGTTCTCTGGCAGCAGAAAAATCCTCGAAAGAGTATCCAACCATGACCATCGATCGCCGGACCTTCGTCAAGCTCGCAACCACTACCGTCGCCGGCACACAGGTTCACACTATCGCAGCCCTCGCCGAGCCCCTCGCCCAGTCCACCTCACCCAACGACCGCATCCAGTTCGCCCTCATCGGAGCAGGCATCCAGGGCCAAGGCGACGCCGCCATAGCCACCCTCGTCCCCGGCACAAAAATCGTCGCCGTAGCCGACTGTTACGACGGCCGCCTCACCCATGCCAAAGAGCTCTGGGGCGCCGGGACGCCAAACAATGTAGACATCTTCACCACCCGCGACTACCGCGAGATCCTCGCCCGCAAAGACATCGACGCCGTCATCATCGCCACTCCCGACCACTGGCATAAGCAAGCCGCCACCGACGCCATGCGCGCCGGCAAAGATGTTTACCTCGAAAAGCCCATGATCCACGCCTACCCCGAAGGCTCCGAGATCATCGACACCGCCCGCACCACCAACCGCATCCTCCAGGTCGGCAGCCAGCGCGTCAGCTCCGTCATCTACGCCAAAGCGAAAGAGCTTCTCGCCTCAGGAGCCATCGGCCAGCTCAACATAGTCACCGCACGCTGGGACCGCAACTCCTCCATCGGTGCCTGGAACTACTCCGTCCCACCCGACGCCAGCACCGCCACCTGCGACTGGCCACGCTTCCTCGGCTCCGCCCCGCAAATCCCATGGAACGCCGAGCGTTTCTTCCAGTGGCGCAAATGGAGCGACTACTCCAGCGGCGTCGCTGGCGACCTCTTCGTCCATCTCTTCAGCGGCACACACTTCATCACCGGCTCCAACGGTCCCACCCGAGCCATGGCCACCGGAGGCCTCCGCTTCTGGAAAGACGGACGCAACGTCCCCGACGTCCTCCTCGCCCTCTTCGATTATCCGCAAGGCTTTAACCTCAGCCTCCGCGTCAACTTCATCGATGGCGGCGACGAGAGCGAAGGCTTCCTCTTCACCGGCTCCGAAGGCACTATGGAGATCGCCGGCCAGACCGTCACAGTCACCCGCGCCCCGCTCGAAAAAGAGCCCGGCTACACCATCAGCACCTTCGCCAACGCCACCCAGCAGGAATTCCTCAAACAATACCGCCAGAAATATCCACCCACCCTACCCACAGGCACACCCTACACCGCCGTCGAAAAATTCTCCGCCCCACGTGGCTACTCCGACAGCTTCGACCACTTCCAGAACTTCTTCAACTCCGTCCGCACCCGGAAACAACCCGTCGAAGACGCCACCTTCGGCTTCCGCGCCGCCGGAGCTGCACTCCTCAGCAACCTGAGCCTGGAACGCGGCAACGTAGTCCACTGGAACCCCGAAACCATGAAGCTAGCTTGATCCCCAAAAACCTGATACCTGATACCCGATACGTAAACAAAAAAAGCCGCCCAACGTCCGAGGATCACCCATGCGACTCACCATCATTCCGCTTCTCGCCCTCACCCTCACCCTCACCGCCCAGGCCCAGGACCCAGCCCACGCCACCGAATACCGCAAACCCACACCCGGCCCAGGCCCCAACGGCGCTCCCAACCCCACCTATCTCGTCCATCGCCTCGGCACCGACCACGCCGAAGGCATCTCCACCATCGACATGAACGGCGACGGCTACCCCGACCTTCTCAGCGGAGCCTACTGGTACGAAAACCCCGGCCCCCACGGCGGCGACTGGAAGCAGCACCAGTTCCGCACCGTCGGCATCCACAACGAGTTCGTCTCCGACTGCGGCGAATGGGTCGTCGACGTCAACCACGACGGTCTCCCCGACCTCGTCACCGCCGGCTGGATTACCAACGGAGTCTTCTGGTTCGAAAACCCAGGCAAATCCGCCCCTCCCGGAACCCTCTGGAAGCAGCACTTCATCACCGACAGCTACGACACCGAGGGCGGAGCCTTCGCTGACATCGACGGCGACGGCCTCCGCGACCTCGCCCTCGCCCACTACAACCACTCCGGCATCCTCTGGATCGACTTCTCAGGCCCCCAGCCCGTCGCCCACCACGTTGGTGGCAAAGAGCAGGACGGCCACGGCATCGGCATCGCCGACATTGACGGCGACGGCAAACGCGACATTCTCACCCCCTACGGCTGGTTCCAGAACATCGACGCCACCCACGACAAATGGCAGTGGCACCCCGACTGGCAGCTCGGCGATACCGGCTTCCCCATCCTCGCCTACGACGCCAACCACGACGGCAAAATGGACATCATCTATGGTCAGGGCCACGGCTACGGCCTCTACTGGCTCGAACAAGGCGGCACTCCCGACCACCGCACCTGGACCCGCCACACCATTGACGAATCCTTCTCCCAATCCCACGCCCTCGCCTTGGCCGACCTCGAGGGCAACGGCTCCACCTGGCTCATCACCGGCAAACGCTACCGCGGCCACGACGGCAACGACCCCGGCTCTTACGACCCCAACGTCGTCTACGCCTACAAAATCAACCCAGACCCCGCAGCCAAAGCCGATGGTGGAGCCACCTTCACCCGCATCCCCATCTCCTACAACGGCACCGCAGGAGTAGGCACGCAGATCCTGGTCCTCGACTTGGACCGTGACGGCGACCTCGACATCGCCGTAGCCGGAAAACTAGGCGTCCACTTCCTCGAAAACCTCCGTATCGACAACGTCCCCAAAGCCACCCGCGAAGCCCAGCAACCCATCGAGCGCAACTGGCCCTTCCCCAACGAAGGCAAAGAAGTCCCCCAGGAGGACGCCCCAAAACCTAAATAGGCAGTTGTTGGAAATTAGCAGGAACGGAAAGTGTCAGCCCGAGCGAAGTTGCTCGCGCACCTTGCGAATTACACAGCCGAGGAGCCTGCCCTGAGCTTGTCAACGCCCCCGTAGCCGAAACCTCCCCGTTCAATCCACCGGAGTAATCCACACCATGCGCCACATTTCCTCAAAATTTCCACAGGCCGTTCTCCTCGCCGCACTCACAATAAGCTTGGTCACAACCCCTTTATCTGCCCAGCCTCCAATAGAAACCCTAAAGTTAAACTTTAATAACCCACCCAACGATGCCAAGCCCATGATGCGTTGGTGGTGGTTCGGCACCGCTGTGGAAAAACCCGAGATCCTCCACGAGCTTCAGCAGATGAAATCCGACGGCATCGGCGGAGCAGAACTAGCCTTCGTCTACCCAGAAGTCCTGGACGATCCATCAAAGGGCCTCACCAATCTCCCCTTCCTCTCCACCGGTATGCTCGACGCCGTCCACTACGCCCAGGCCGAAGGCCGCAAGCTAGGCCTGCGCATCGACGTCACCCTCTGCAGCGGCTGGCCCTACGGAGGCCCCAACACCACCCTCGCCGAAGCCGCCGGTCAGCTCCGCACCGTCGAAGTTCCCGTTCCCGTCAAATCCCTGGCCGTAGTTCCACCCCCGCTCGAAGAAGGCGAGTCCTTCATCTCAGCCTTTCTGGTCGACACCCTCCCCATCAGCACCTCCCAGACCTGCGGCTTCGCCTACGGAAACGTCTGCGGAGGCCCCGCCCTCCCGGCAACCCGGCCACGAAACGCCACCCCGCCTATCACCTGGAACCCATCCACCGCCCAACCGCTCAACCTCACCAGCCCAACCATCACCACCTCCGATAAACCCCGCATCGCTCTCTTCTTCATCGCCAGCCATACTAGGCAACAGGTCAAACGAGCCGCCGTAGGAGCCGAAGGCTACGTCCTCGACCCCTTCAGCCACCAGGCCGTAGCTACCCACCTCCAAAAAGTCGGCGAACCCCTCGTCAAAGCCTTCGGCGACACCCCGCCCTACGCCATCTTCTCCGACTCCCTCGAAGCCTACGGAGCCGACTGGACCCCCACCCTTCCCGCCGAGTTCCAGAAGCGCCGAGGCTACGATCTACTCCCCCATCTCCCCGAACTGGTAGCCGGAGGAACACCCGCCGCCGACAAGGTAAGGCACGACTGGGGCCAGACCCTTACCGAATTAGTCAACGAAAATTACCTGACTCAAATCAATAACTGGTCTATCGCCCATCACACGAAGTTTCGTTCGCAAACCTATGGAGAACCAGCAGTTTCATTTTCCAGCCAACGTCTGGTCGGACTCCCCGAAGGCGAAGGTCCACAGTGGCGAGCGTTTTCCACACTCCGCTGGGCCACCTCCGCCAACCACGTCTTCGGCAACAACGTTACCTCCGGCGAGACCTTTACCTGGCTCCACTCCCCCGTCTTCCGAGCCACGCCGCTCGACATGAAGACAGAAGCCGACATCGACTTCATCATGGGCGAAAACCAGATCATCGGTCACGGCTGGCCCTACTCCCCGCCATCCGGCAAAGTCCCCGAACCTGGCTGGAGCCTCTACGCCGCCGCCTCCTTCAACGAGCACAACCCCTGGCACCCAGTCCTCCCCGACGTCGCCCGCTACATCCAGCGCATCAGCTATTTACTGCGACAAGGTGAACCAGCAAATCAAGTCGCCATCCTCCTCCCCACCGACGACGCCTGGGCCAGCTTCACCCCCGCCCACGTCACTGTCACCGGAGCCATGCAAAGCCGCATCACCCCCGCACTCATGTCCGCCATCCTCTCCGCCGGCTACAACGTCGACTACATCGACGCCGAAGCTATCAACTCCGTAGGTCTGGGCACTCACCAAATCCTCGTCATCCCCCCCACCGACCGCATCCCCGTCGAGACAGCCAGAAAGATCGCAGCCTACGCCGCAGCCGGTGGCAAAGTCATCGCTATAGGCCATCTTCCATCTCTCACAGCCGAAGGTGCCCCCCTGACCACCAGCACCGCCGAGATAGCCCTGGTGCCCGACTCAGCCAGCCTCGCCAAAGCCCTCCTCAACGCCGCCGGTCCCGACCTGGTCCTCAATTCCGCCGATGAAGCCACAAAGAGAGCCCTCGGCTTTATCCGCCGTAAGCTTCCTGACGCCGACATTTACTTCATTGCAAACACCAGCAATGAGCCTCTGTCCCTGAAGGGGATAGCCTTTAGGACGGACTTCTCGGTCTCCGAAGAATGGAATCCTGAAACGGCCCAGATTCATGAGCTTTTCCTGGGATGCGGCATCGAACCCTTGGCGCCTTACGAATCGCGTGTCATCGTATTTTCGGGCGAAAAGAAAACCGGATTCCGCACCGAATTGTGTCCAGGAGTCAGCACGCGCCCCGCCACCACAACGGACTTATCCTCCGACTGGAGCCTTCGCTTCAGCGGCACAGGCCAAACGGCCATCGAAACCACCCTCACCGACTGGACTACTAACCCAGCCACCCTCCACTACTCCGGCGAAGTCATCTACAGCCGAGACTTCCCCATCACCATCGCACCAAAAAACCCAATCTACCTTGAAGTTGGAGGCGGCAAACCGCTCCCCGGAGCACCCGATTCCCCACCCGAACACCCAGCCCTTGGCCCCAACGGCCTGCCCAACCCACTCATCACCCGCCCTGGCCCCGGAATGCACGCCTACTACGACCCGCCCATCCGCGAAGCCGCCATCGTTTACATCAACGGCCAGCGAGCCGGCTCCCTCTGGCACCCACCCTATCGCCTGGACGTCACCGAACTCCTGAAACCCGGCCAGAACCACATCGAAATCCACGTCTACAACACCGCCCTCAACGCCTGGTCCGCGCTTCCGCCCCACGACTACAAACCCCTCATCGAAAAATACGGCGACCGCTTCCAGATGCAGGACCTGGACAAAGTCGAACCTATCCCCTCAGGCATCCTCGGCACCATCCACCTCGTCACCCAGACTCTCCAATGATCTTTAGAAGTCGTCATTCTGAGCACAGCGAAGAATCACCGCATTTTGCTCGGGGCACTACGTATGTAAAGGGCGCGGGTGCTCTCGTCACTGCTGGATTCACCGCACCTTAGGCCGCCCATTAACCTCGGCCTCTGCCCGGTCGATCGCCGCATACAACTGGTCCGGCTCCGTCACCTCAATCCAGCGGTGCGCGGTCGCCACAACCAAGGTCGGCGTATGGACAATCCCAATCCGTCTCCCCAGCGCACAATCCGCCTCCACTTCATCCGCGCATTTGGGATCGATCACGAAAGGCATCGCCCGCCCATGCGCCTGAAACCACCTCCGCGTAAACTGCTGCAGATCCTCAGGGCTCGCAATCAGCCGCTGACTCGCAAACACGTCCCCGCGAAACTGTTCTGCCGTCTGCATCGACACCTTGTCCTCAAGATACCGCGCATAGATCGCAGCATTACGCGACCACATATGTCCCGGAATGATGAAGTCGTAATGAACCCGCGGAATCCCATAGTGGCTCATGGCATCTCGCACCATCGGAGAAACCCGCGCGCACAGCGGACACTCCAGGTCTTCAAACTCGATGATTGCCACCTTAGCGCCATTCGGCGGCCTGAACGCAGACGTATCCTTGAACGCTGTAGCACCAGCCGACGGCATCGCAATCTGCGCACCTGCCGGAACAACCAACCCAAGTGCAAAAACCAAAACAAAACGCTTCATAATGCCACCCATTCTAACGGCCACCCTTCCTGTCTTCTAAACCCACTCCTCAGAAGTCGTCATTTCGACCGGAGCGCACAGCGCGGAGTGGAGAAACCCGCTTCGCCATCCGAACCACAATCCAGCCCAGACAATTCGGAATTTTTGCCATTGCCTGTTCTCTCTCACGCCGGGTACCCCATCATCCTTCGCGACTTTGCGAAGGGTAGAAAGTAATCACCCGGCCCACCCATTGCCTTATCCGTGCAATCCGTTCGATCCGTGGTCGACCTTCACCGTACTCTGCCCCGCCCCATGCGCAAAATCGATAAACGCATGTTGCGGATCCGTGTGCACCAGAGTCACATCCACAGTATCTCCAACATCCAGCCCATTCGCCCCATGCACAATCTTCCCCTCCACCGGAGGATTGAACACTCGCACAAACGTCCCCTTATCGTTCGCCCCGGTAATCACTCCGTGGAACGTCTTCCCCACGCTCCCCGCCAGCGCCACCGCGGCAGTCCGCTTCAGCATCGCCCGCTCCACCTTCCTCGCCGCTGCCTCCCGCTCATTGCAGTGCGCCGCAATCGCTGCCAACTCATCATCGCTATACGGAGCCGCCTCACCCTTCAGCCAGGCCGTCACCAGCCGCTGCGTCACCAGATCCGCAAACCGCCGGTTAGGCGCCGTCGAGTGCGCATAGTCCTGTGCCGCCAACCCAAAGTGCCCCGGCACATCCTCATCCGTCCCCTTGGCCAGCACATACTCCCCCGGCCCCATCAACTTGATAATCGCCAACGAAAGATCTGGATAGTGCACCGCGTCCACCACCTGCTGCTTCTGCAAAAACGCATTCAGCGCCCCCGAATCCGGCTCCGCAGGCAGTACCGTTCCATATCTCCCCACCAGCTCCACAATCCTCGCCCAGCGCTCCGGCGACTTCACCACCCTCCGAATGCACGACCGCTTCGCCGCACGCAGCGTCTTCGCCATCGTCTCATTCGCCGCGATCATCAACTCCTCAATCAGGTCGCTCGCCCGGTTATGAAAAGCTGTCCCAATCGACTGCACCTTCCCATCCACCACTACCGGATCGGCCTCGCTCCGGCTGAACTCCAGCGCCCCCTGCCGCACTCGCTGCGCCCGCAACGCCACTGCCGCCTCATCCTGCAGCTTCAACTGCCCCTGCAGCTCCGTCGAAGCTGCCACCTTCGCATCCGCCCCACCCGTACCCTCCAGCCATGGCCCTACCTTGCTGTAAGCGAGCTGCGCCTTATTCCGTACCACAGCCTTATAAATCGAACCCTGTCCAACCATGCCATCAGCATCGACCACAAACTCGAGCACATGCGACGCACGGTCTTCGTTCTCATTCAACGAAGTCATATCCGTAGACAGCTCCGTAGGCAGCATCGAAAAATTCCTTACTGCGGTATAAATAGTCTGCGTCTGCGAAGCAGCATGACTATCAATCACAGTGCCCTTCAGCACCGAAGACGACACGTCCGCAATCCCCACCCTCACGCGAATGCCGCCGTCCACCCGATCCGCCACTTCAATCTGGTCCAGGTCTCGCGACGTATCGTTATCGATCGAAGACCACATCAAACTGCGCAGATCCCGCGCATCCTCATCGACCGTCGTATTCAACGATGCCCGGATCTGCGCCACCTGCGCATCCGTTCCATCGGGGAAACCAGGATTGAACCCCTCGCGGACCATCTCTGCAGACGCCGCACCAACCAGATCAAACGTAGTCGTAGACATGCAAGGGAAGCCTATCACGCAGCCCTGCTACTTCGTGGAAACAGGCCCCAGCGCCGCCAGGAACAGCCCTGCCCACCGCGACACCTGCTCTGCGTAAGCTCCAGTAATTCCATCGCGCGCACCCTCGAGCACCGCCATCTGCACCGCAAAGTTCCCCACCGTCGAGCTCTCCGCCGCGCCACAAAACAACTCCAGCCCCGTCGCCTCGGCAGTCAATCGATTAAGGAATTTATTCTGGCTGGCCCCACCCACCACAAACAACCGTTTCAACTTCTTCCCGCTATGCAGCGCGACGCGATCCAGCACCTTCGCATAACGCGAAGCCAGACTGTGAAAGATCAAACTCGCAAACACCGCAGCATGCTCCGAGCTCTCATCCAGCGCCTCAAACCCCCTGCGCGCCCTTTGCGCATTGATACGTTGCGGCATCCGCCCTGCCAGCAGCAGATCGGCATCGTCCACATCGAGCAACCCATGCGGTTTGGTGACCGTCTCCGCCGCCGCCACAAGCTCCGCCACCGTCCACCTACGACCCGCCGCCGCCCATGTCTCAATGCACTGCCGCAACAGCCACATTCCATTCACATTTTTGTGAAAACAGATCCGCCCACCCACAGCGCCGAGATTCGTAAAGTTCTCTTCTGCCGCAGCCTCTCCATTTCTCGGCTGCTCCAGCACCGTTCCCACCAGAGACCAGGTCCCCGAGCTGATGTAAGCCCAGTCATTGCCCGTTGCAGGAATCCCCGCAATCGCCGAAGCCGTGTCATGGCAAGCCGGCGCAATCAACACCGTGTCGCGCAGCGCCGGCAGCTCCGCCAGCGGCCCGCCCAGCTTTCCTACCTCCGTCCCCGGAGGCACGATCTTCGGCGCGCTCGCCAGATCGAGATGCGCTGCATTGAAAATCTCTCGGCACCACTGCCGCTGATACAACTCCACCAGCTCAGTATGCGTCGCATTGGTATACTCGGCCACGCGCCCGCCGCCCCAGCGCGACAGAATATACTCCGGCAGGTTCAACCACTGCCGTCCATCCGCCAATCCCCGCATCTCATCCGCATAAAGCTGATACAGCGTATTGATCCGCATCAGCTGCACACCCGTCAGCTCGCGCAGACGCTCCGGGCCAATCCTCCGATGCAGCGCGCGCTCCGACTTCACCGTCCGCTCATCGCGATAGCAGTACGGATCTCCGAGCGCGCGCCCATCCTCATCCACCCACACATAGTCCACCGCCCACCCATCTACCGCAATCGACCGCACACCCTCCGTCGCAATCTCCGCGCACAGCCGAACCCCATGGTCCACCCCCGCCTCAATCATCTCCAGATCCCACCGCAGCGCTCCACCCACCTCTCGCGGAGCATTCGCAAACCGGTGCACTGGCAGAATCTGAGCCTTCCCCTTCACCCACCGCAGTAACGACACCCGGCAGTTCTCTGCCCCCAGGTCCACCGCAATCGAAGCCCGCTGGTCCGCCGGCACAAGCGACATGTCGGGCCTTCGCCTCATCGCAAATAGGCCTCGGGTAATCCTCCGTCCACCGGAATCAGATGGCCCGTCGTGCACCGCGCCAGCGGCCCTGCCAAAAACATAATCGCCTGCGCGCAGTCCTTAGGATCGATCGGCTGATGCGTCAGCGTGCGCGTCGCGTAGAACCTCGCCAGCTCATTGCGAAGCTCATCATCTGTCATCGTCTCTTCAAACGGCAGCTTGTACTTCTTCAACGAAGCGATCACGCGATCCCGCGGAAACATCGTCGATCCCTTCACCACCGTAGCCGGCGAAATCCCATTCACTCGCACCTTAGGCGCCATCGACACCGCCAGCTCACGCACCAGGTGACTCAACGCGGCTTTACTCACGTCGTAAGCCTCGCTACCACGCTTCGCCACAACCGCATTCGCCGAGCTCGTTAGCACCACACTCGCATCGATCCCCTGTTCCGCAAAGATCTTCGCCGCCTCATCCGCCAGCAGATAATTCGCCGTAACATTCACCTCCAGCGTCAACCCCCACTGCGCATCGCTGATCACCCCATCCGGCGAAGAAGGAAACAGTGCGGCAGTATTGATCAAAATATCGATCCCGCCGAACTGCTTAATCGTCGCCTCCAACGCAGCCTTGATCGTCTTTCGATCGCGAATATCGATGCTCGTCCAGCCAACGGCCTCTTTCCCGGAGATTGCAGCCGTCTCAGCAGCAACCGCCTCCGCACCCTTCACATCGCGATCAGCAACCATCACATGCGCACCACGCTGAGCCGCCAGCAAAGCAACCTCACGCCCAATCCCGCTCCCGCCACCCACAACCAGAGCAACTTGTCGGCTTAGCTCTTTCTCCGTAGGCTGCCTGCGAATCTTCGCCTCTTCCAGCTTCCAGTACTCAATCCGAAACGCCTCGCTCGGAGGCAGCGCAACATAGTTCGCATGTGTTGTGAACTGGTCTGCCGAAGCCGCCGGTCCGGCCTGTGGAATCTCCCTGCAATCCACCCCTGCTCCAAGAGCACCCGCGCCCTGCATCACGCCAATCGCATTGATGTAAAACTCGCCGGTAATCCGGGACTCCGTCTTGTTCCTGCCAAAGCTGAACATCCCCACACCCGGCACCAGCACCACCGTAGGGCTCGCATCGCGGATTGCCGGCGAGTCCTTCACCGCGTGCTTCCCGTAGTACTCCGCATACTCCGCTCTGTACGTCTCGAGCCCGGCCTCAATCAGCTCCTTCAACTCCGCAGGATCGCCCGCCGGATTCCATTTCAAAAACATCGGGCGAATCTTCGTCCGGATGAAGTGGTCAGGGCAGCTCGTCCCCAGGTGCGCCAGCTTCTCCGCCTGCGCCGAATCCACAAACTCCAGTACCGCGGACGAATCCGAAAAACTTCCAATCCATCGCTGCTTCCGCGAAACCGCCCCGCGCAGATACGGCATAATCCCTGCCGCAATCTCCGCGCGGTCTTCTCGAGCCTTCACCGCGCCTCCGCCAAAAACCTCATACCCGGACGCGGCGTGCCGCTCGATAAACTGACCAAGCTGATCGATGATCGTAATCGTATTCAGATAGCTCTCACGCTGCGTATTCCCCCACGTAAACAGCCCATGCCCGCCCAGCACAACGCCATCACATCCCGGAGTCTCCGCAACAATCTTCTTCAGCATCATGCCCAGCTCAAACCCCGGCCGCTGCCAAGGGAGCCACACAAGCTTGTGTCCAAATTCCTTATTGAACTCCTCCATCTTGATCTTCCCGTTCGCCGAAGCCGCCAGCGCGATCCCCCAATCCGGGTGCAGATGGTCCACATGCGGAAACGGCAGAAACCCATGCAGCGGCGTATCGATCGAAGCCGCCACAGGGTTATTCCCAAACGTGCACAGCGGATACATCTCCACCATCTCGTCCTCGAGATCCACCCCGCGGTACACCTTCTCCAGCGCCAGCAGTTTATCCAGATACAGCGTCGCAAACCCCGCGCGCTTGATGCTCCCCAGGTCTCCCCCACTCCCCTTCACCCACAGAATCTTCTTCGTCTGCCCGTCCAGCGGGTCCACCTGATCCAGCTTCGAGCTCGTATTCCCGCCGCCAAAGTTCGTAATCCGCAGGTCCGAACCCAGCAGGTTCGACCGGTACCGCAGCAACTCCGGCTCATCCAGCTTCGCAGCTACCGCATCATCCCAACGATCCTCAAGAAAACGAAGACCTTTCTGTCCACTCATCTGTGTCTACCTCTGTCGGGTCGTCCAAAATATGGCCCCGACTATCATTCCACAGGCAACACCAATACGGCAACTATTTCCAATGTGAAAACTAAACGAGAAACCCAGTGTCCGCCGCCATCGCTAAGCCAGCAAAGACGCCCGCGTCACCATCCTGTGAGCCACATAGTTATACGGCGGCACTGTCTGCCCCTTCAGCAGCGCAAGCCCCAGATGAATCAAACTCGGCCCATACGAACTCGTCTCATGCGACACCGACCCGATCAATGGGGACCGCTCCCGGCGCATCTCCTGCATGGCCTCCGCGATGCAGTCCTGCCCCACAATCACCACATGCCTCTCCCGCTTCTGCTCCCGCACCGCATCCACCGCACCCAGTCCGCTCGAATCCGTCGCCGCCGCAATCAAAATATGCCGATCCTTCGGATGCCGCTGCAGAAAATCCGAAACCAGCTTTTTGCTCCGGTCCCGCATCCCGCGTCCATCAATCCTCACAAACGACTCCACCGGCAAATCCGGATAAGCCGCCCGCACTCCCTCAAACGCCCCCGTAATTCTGCTCTGCACCAGCTGCCCCGCCTCCGGCAGATCCAGCCCGAGCACCCAATCGATCTCGCCGCCCCAGTTCTCCGCAGCATGCGCCGCCAGAGCCTCACCCGCCTCAATTCCCACCCGGTAGTTATCCACGCCAAAGTAAGTCGCATGCGGATGCGGAATATCAATCGCGATCAGCGGAATCCCCGCCCCCGCAATCTTGTCCCCGATCATCGGAGCAACCTCCTGCTCCACCTGAAACTCGATCACCAGGTCCACCTTGCTCCGAACAAACTCCTCAGCATTCTTCAACGCCGTGGCCGAGTCATACCGATTGTCCAGAATCAGCAGATCGACCCCCACCGAAGCCGCCGCATCCTTCAAACTCTCCATCACCTCGATAGAAAACGGCATATCCGCGCTCTGCCCGCCAAACCCGAACCGCAGCTTCTTCGGCCGCGTCACCTGCCGGTACAGCCCATCCGGAGATTGCGAAAGATATCCACGATGCACAAAAGTCTTCAGCACTCGATAAACCGTAGTCTTCGAGATCCGCGTCTGCCGATGAATCGCCTCCAGCGTCATAGGCTGATTCTCCGCCTGCAGCAGCTCAAGAATATCCAGCGCCTTCGATAGCACCGGAATCAGATAAAGTCTCTTCGTCGCCTTCCGAACCGCCATAATCTCCCGTTGAGGACCCCTCACTCAGCCGCTCCATTATGAAGCAACTCCTCATGTTTCGTTAATGAAATCCGAATCCAGTAGAGAATCCCCCCAAAAAACACGCGACCATCTTACCGGCTATCCTTGCGTTGCCGTTGTCCCTGCCATCGCCGTCGCTTTTTGTTTTTTTAGTTGTCATCCTTGGCCGAAGGCGGAGGATCTGCTTTTGCTTTTGCCGCTACCTGTTATGGCATGCCCACCACGACCACTCCGCCACCCAAAGGCGCTAACAGCTACGCATAACTCGAAACACTCCGGGCATTCTTACTCCCGCGCTCCCGGCTAATCTTCTCCACGTACCCACTCTCCGCCAGAGCCGTCAAAGGCTCCGCGGGCAACCCCCGCGCCACCCTCCACTCCCGCACCACTGGTCGCACATCCTGCCAGAACGCCCCTCGGAAACACTCCTCAGCCTCCACCAGCCGGCACTCCTGTTGCAACTCCGCCAGACGCGTCTGATCGATCAGCGCCGCCTTCGCATAAATCTCCTGCGCCGTCTGCACAGTCTGAACCATCGCCTCCATCTTCCCCTTCAGGTTGTGGCTCTGGTCGATCATGAACGCGACTCCCGCACGGTCCTCCTCCGCCACACTCAAAATCTCATGAAATATCCGAAACACCTGGTAAGGATCGATCGAGCCCAGCGTCAGATCGTCATCCGCATACTTCCGGTCATTGAAGTGGAACCCGCCCAGCTCACCCAGCCGCAGCAGCCAGGCCACAATCTGCTCAATATTGGTTCCCTGCGCGTGATGCCCCGTATCCACCAGCACCTTCGCCTTCGGCCCCGCACGCCGAGTCAGCTCCAGCGCCATTCCCCAATCCGCAATGTCCGTGTGATAGAAGGCAGGCTCAAACGGCTTGTACTCCACCAGCATCCGCTGGTTCTCTCCCAGCGCTGCATGCGTCGCGCCCAGCACCTCTTCCATATACCCAATCCGCTTGCGAATGCTCTGCGTCCCCGGATAGTTCGACCCGTCCGCAATCCACAACGAAACATCCTTCGAACCCAGCTCCCGCCCAATCTCCACCGAGTCCAGCAGGTGTGCCAGCGCATTCCCCCGCACCTCCGCGCTCGGGTTCGCAATCGATCCGTACTTATACTCCGCATCCTGAAATAGGTTCGGGTTAATCGAACCCGACTTCACCCCATACTTCTTCTCCAGCGCCTGAATCGCTGGAACATCCGCCTTCCCCCCAGGCAGGTCCCACAGAACATGCAGCGCCACCGTAGGACTCGCTCCCGTCAGCGCATTCACCTGCCCGGCATCGGAAAACTTCTCCTCGATCGTCGTCGCGGCCCCCGCCTGTACGAACTTCCCAAACCGCGTCCCCGTGTTGGCGAATCCCCACGACGGAATCTCGATCCGAAAGCCATCAAGAGCACGCCAGATCTTCTGCGCCTCACGCTCCGCGGTACCCCTGCCGTTGATCGTCATCTTCCTATCCCCATTCATCGATGCTACAAAACAGAAATATACTCCCTATTGAAACATTCAGCACAATCCACCTTTCCCGCCGATTGCCAAAGGGTATTTTCCGAGAGCCTCTTACCCGGCCAGAATCACATCCAGAAACCGCGGCCCATGCACTCCCTTGATCCGCGTCATCTCAATATCCGCAGTCGCCGACGGCCCGGAAACAAAAGTCGTAGCCAGCTTCGCCGTGGCTTCCAACCGGGAAATCGCCTCAGGCACAGTCGCCACTACATCCTCCACCCGCACCACACACAGATGGTAGTCAGGAACCAGCGTCACCGCCCGCCTTCCCTGTCCGGCAGTATTTTGCAACACCACCGTCCCCGTCTCCGCAATCGCCACGGTAGCTCCCGTCATCACCCCATCCACCCCATCCAGCTCCACCGCCGACAACCCATCATCGACGACAAACTCAAATCCTCCCGGCCGCCACTCAGCCCGCAGACTCGCCGGAAAGACAATCCGCTTCACCCCACGCTCGCCCATCATCTTCGCAACCGCTGCCACCACATCAGCCTCATCAACCCGCATCACATGCGCGTCATAATCCCGAAGCCGGTCCTCCAGCAGATCCACTACCTCGTCCAGCGGACGAGTCCCTTTACACCGATAGTTCCGTTCAATCCCATCCCACGCAGCCCGAACCCGCTCCTCACTCGCCGCCCCACCCTTAGCCGCCCGAATCCTCCGCAGAATCTCCGCACGAGCCGAATCTGTAACCATCTCAGTTGCCATTCTTCCCTCGCTTCTCCCACCAGTCGCGAAACGTCTCCTTCGGCATCTCCTGCAGGTCCCGCACCTGCGTCCAGCCACCCAGCATCCCCGGCAGCCACCCAATCCATCCATCTTTCCCAGTCAACGGCGACTCCGCCACTCTCCCCAGCCGCTGCGCCGCACGAAACCTCCGTTCGCTCCGGAAGATCATCGCCATCGCCTTCATCGCTGTCGCCTCCACATCAAAAAATCCCGCGACGCCGGACGTATTCTGTATCACCACCTTGTTCCGCAGATGAATCAGCACCTCCGGAATATTGATCTTCACAGGACAAACCTCATAGCACGCTCCGCAAAGCGACGAAGCATACGGCAACGACTGCGCATAATGCATCTCCTGTAGCTGCGGAGTCAGGATCGCCCCAATCGGTCCCGCATACACGCTCCCATAAGCATGCCCACCCGTCTGCCGGTACACCGGGCAAGCATTCTGGCAAGCAGCGCAGCGAATACAGTTCAGTGTCTGCCGAGCCTCTTCGTCCGCCAGAATCTCCGTCCGCGCATTGTCCATCAGCACCACATGAAAGACCCGCGGCCCATCTCCTTTATCTACCCCAGTCCAAATCGAGTTGTAAGGATTCATCCGCTCACCGGTCGCCGACCGTGGCAACAACTGCAGCATCACCTCAAGGTCTCTATACCGCGGCAACACCTTATCGATGCCCGCAATAGTAATCAGAGTCTCCGGCAGCGTCAGACACATCCGTCCATTGCCCTCGCTCTCGACGATGCAGACCCCGCCCGTCTCCGCGATCAAAAAATTCGCACCGCTCACTCCCGTCTTCACCCGCAGAAACTTCTCCCGCAAAAACACCCGCGCCGCATCCGCCAGATCCTGCGGCTGATCGCCCAGCTCCGGCAGGTTCATCGTCCGCTGAAATATCTCTCGAATCTCATGCCGGTTCTTATGCAGCGCCGGAACCACAATATGCGATGGCCAATCCTCTCCAAGCTGAATAATCAACTCCGCCAAATCCGTCTCTACCGCATGAACTCCCGCAGCTTCGAGCGCCCGGTTCAGTTGAATCTCCTCCGTCGTCATCGACTTGACCTTGATGACCTCGTCCGAGCCACTAGCCTTCGCCAACTCGACGACGATCCTCCGAGCCTCCTCCGCATCCCGAGCCCAATGCACCACCCCGCCGGCCCGTGTGCAGTTCGCCTCAAACTCCTCCAGATAAAAATCCAGATTCTCCATCGTGTGCTGACGAATCTGCCGGCCAGCCTCGCGCAGCTGCTGCCAGTCCGGCATCTCGCCCACCACCCGCGCCCGCTTCGCCTGGATCACATCCGTCGCATGACGAACGTTCTTCCGCATCTGCGCATTGCCCATCGCCGCCTTCGCAGCCATGGGAAACACCGGCGCCGTCTTCGGGTCCAACACACCGCTGCTCATCGCCCCAACTCCCAACGCAAATTCTCCTTACCTCGAATGTTGTCATTTCGACCGAAGGCGGCGTTCTTTGCCGCCGCAGTGGAGAAACCCGCTTCTCTACCAGTGCTCATCGCGCGCCTTCCTCCCCGGCCAGAATCTCCGCCAGATGCACCGTCTTCACCCCGGTCTTCTGCCGATGCAAAGCCCCTTGAATATGCATCAGGCAAGAGTTATCGCAGGCAGTACAAGCTTCAGCTCCTGTAGCGAGAACTGCCGCCATCTTATCCGCAAGCATCGCTCCCGAAACATCCGGATTCTTCACCGCAAACGTCCCACCAAACCCGCAACACTGTTCCAACCCCTGCAGCTCCACCAGGTCAATTCCCTTCACCGCCTTCAGCAGCCGCAAAGGACCATCCCCAAGCCCCAGATTCCTCAGCCCATGACAGCTCGCGTGATAAGTCACCCGATGTGGATAGCTCCCCCCCACATCGTCCAGGCCCAGCCGCTTCGTCAGGAACTCCGAAAACTCAAACACCTTCGGCAACAGCGCATTCACTCCCTCAATCAACCTGGCATCGCCAATCTCATGAGCCATCTTCGGATAATGATCCCGCATCATCGCCACGCACGAGGACGAAGGCACCACCACAGCCTCAGCATCCTTGAACTGTGCAACAAACCGCTCCAGCAGAGGCATCGCCTCCTTCTGGTACCCGGTGTTGTAATGCATCTGTCCGCAGCAAGTCTGCCCCGCGGGAAACTCGACCGTATGCCCCAGCCGCTCCAGCACACGGACCACAGCCTTGCCCGTCTCAGGAAACAGCGTGTCGTTGTAGCACGTAATAAAGAGCGAGACTCGCAGACCAAACCTCCGCACACACAGAGAGCGACTCAATTGAAATTCAATAGAGAGTATATTTCTCCAACGCAATTACGTCAGGTACGATAGTACGGCGATAAAATTCATTATCATTCAGTAATCGAGGACTCGTGGGACCAAACCCTTTTCTTGGCGTCATCTTTCATTGGATTGGGGGCTTTGCCTCCGCCACCAACTTCATCCCCTTCCGCGGCATCAAGCGCTGGTCGTGGGAGATTTACTGGCTCATCCAGGGCTTCGCAGCATGGATCGTCGCACCCGTCGTCCTCGCGTACCTCTTCGTGCCCAACGTCTCCTCCATCCTCCACACCGCCTACGCGCAAGACCCCAGCAGCATCTACTACCCCATCCTTTGGGGCATCCTTTGGGGAGCGGGCGGCCTCACCTTCGGCCTCGCAATCCGCTATCTCGGCATCGCACTCGGTTATGCCATAGCGCTCGGGCTCTGCGCAGCGTTCGGCACCATCATTCCACCTATCTATCACCACGAATTCGGCGCCATCCTCCACCAGACCTCCGGCCAGATCATCCTCTTTGGCGTCCTCGTCTGCATCATTGGCGTAGCCATCAATGGTGCTGCCGGCATATCCAAAGAAAACGAAGTCACCCCCGAAGAAAAAGCAGAAGCAGGCGAGACCGACTACAACTTCGGCAGAGGCCTGGCCGTCGCCGTCTTTGCAGGCATCATGAGCAGCTTCTTCGCCTTCGGCCTCGACGCAGGCAAACCCATCGGCGCCATCGCCAAAGCCCAGCTCCTCGCCAACAATCGCCTCGACCTCTGGCAGAATCTCCCCGTTCTCATCGTCGTCCTCTGGGGAGGCTTCCTCACCAACTTCATCTGGTCTGCCATCCTCATCTTCAAAAACAGCTCCGTAAAACAATTCGCAGGTGAACCCGGCCTCAACCCTATGCGCGCCACCCACGCCTCCGGCCACACCCTCGTCGACTTCGACCCGCTCGACCCCTCCACCTACGACCGCATCGCACCCAAAACCCTCGTCGCCAACTACTTCTTCGCAGCCCTCGCAGGCATCGTCTGGTACTTCCAGTTCTTCTTCTACTCCATGGGCCAGACCAGGATGGGCAAGTACGACTTCTCCTCCTGGACCCTCCACATGGCCTCAATCATCATCTTCGCCACTCTCTGGGGCCTCTTCCTGCACGAGTGGCGAGGCACCAGCCGCCGCACAAAGATTCTCGTTGCCATAGGCCTCTTGCTGCTGATCGGCTCCACCGTCATCGTAGGCTACGGCAACTATCTCAAGGCCATAGAGCCGGCCGCAACCGTCTCCGGCCAGTAGCAACCGCTACTTCTTGCCGGCTCTCTACTTCTCGGTGTCCTCGAACGCAAATCTCCCAAGGGAAAACGGACGCGACACCGACGGCTTGCTATCCATCGGATAAGAAGGATAGGGGTCGGGCGTTCCCGTCGGAAATCCCCATATCTTTCCATTGCGCAGGTCAATCACAACCTTACCGTAAACCTGGCCCGTGCCATCCGGATACCGAAGCATCTGCACTCCCGGCTCAATGTAGAAACTGTGCGCAGAAAGCGACTGCGCCTCTGCCGGAGCCGGATAAACATACGGCCTGGCTGCAATTGCGATGAGAGCGACCGCGATGATCAGTAGAAGAAGATTCGTTACCACTCCGTGTTTCATAAGAAGACACCCCCATCCATTCAAGTAGCGTAACGCCGGACTACAGGAAACATCTGCTTTCCGATAAACTATAGCTACATGATTCCCACCCTCGAATGGCTCCCTGAAGGCGTAAACTTCCTCGACCAGACCAAGCTCCCTCTCGAAGAAACCTACGTCCTTGCGACCGACTATAAGCAAGTCGCCACCGTCATCCGCGACATGATCGTCCGCGGAGCGCCAGCCATCGGTGTCTCTGCCGCCATGGGCATGGCCATCGGCATCGACCGCAGCGCCGCCACGACCATCCCCGAGCTAAACGCCGAAGTGGCCGTCATCGCAAAGACCCTCGCCGAAACCCGTCCCACCGCCGTCAATCTCTTCTGGGGCATCGACGAGATCCGCAGCCTCTACAACGCCCTCGCCGCCAAAAACACCCCCATCCCCCAGATCAAGTCCGCCGTCGTGGCCCGCGCCCGTCAGATGTACGACGAAGACATCGCCGCCTGCAAACAAATGGGAGCCCACGGCGCCGCTCTCCTCCCCCAGCAGGGAACCGTCCTCACCCACTGCAACGCCGGAGCCCTGGCCACCTGCGGCTACGGCACCGCCCTCGGTGTCATCCGCGCAGCCATTGAGCAGGGCCACAAGATCGACGTCCTCGCCGACGAAACCCGTCCCTTCCTGCAAGGTGCCCGCCTCACCGCATGGGAGCTCATGAAGGACAACATCCCCACCACTGTCCTCTGCGACAACATGGCTGCCCACCTCATGAGCAAAGGCCGCATCCAAGCCGTCATCGTCGGCGCAGACCGCATCGCCGCCAACGGCGACGTCGCCAACAAAATCGGCACCTACGGCGTCTCCATCCTGGCCAAAGAGCACGGCATCCCCTTCTACGTCGCCGCCCCCTGGTCCACTATCGACATCCAAACCGCCACTGGCGAAGGCATCCCCATCGAGCAGCGCGACGCCCGCGAAGTCACCCACGCCAACGGCAAGCAGATGACCCCCGACGGCGTCGGCATCGAAAACCCCGCCTTCGACGTAACCCCCGCACGCTACGTCACCGCCATCATCACCGAACGCGGCGTCCTCCGCGCACCATACCAGGACTCAATAAGGCAGATGGCCGGGCAAGTGGCTTCCGAACCCGAGCTAGCCACCACATAACCATCAAAGTCCTGAAAAGAGATGCAAGGCTGATTCTCCGGGCAGGAGATACCGTAGGTTCCTCCAGAATCCTTACCCTGGCGGTCAATCCGCCAAGACCGGTAGCGCCAAACAAGCCGGACACCTATCCTTGAAGCTGTACCTTCGGCACCCAGGCGTGATCCCTCTCTTCAATCCGCGCAAGCGATCCCTCATTCGCGCCAGTCTCCTCGTTTTAGCCAGTCTCGGCGCGGCCATCCTCATCTCTGGCTTCCCTCGCAACCGACCCACCTCACTCCTCATTCTCCCCGCCCTCACCGCCATCGCAGGCACAGCCGACACTGTCCGCTGCATGCAACGCCGCTGGAGCTTCTATCACGGAGGAGTCCTCCTCCTCATCTACATGGACCTCATGGCTCTCTGCATGATCCTCTTCCTGCTCCTCTATCCCTACGCCCAGTGGATGGTCTCCACGCAATAACCATCCACACCAGAAAAACTCTCTACTGTTTGAAAACCGTCATCCTGAACGGAGTGAAGGATCCCCATATTCGTCTTGCTTTTTCTCGCTAACTACGCCGGTTTTGATTTCGCACTAAAATCGCATCATCCCTCCGGAGAAAAAACGACGACCATGCGCCGCTCCCTCACCGCAGCACTCCTGCTCTCTCTGTCCCTCGCCGCCCCGGCCCAATCCACACAAAAACCCGACGCCGCGACCGCGTCCTGGTGGGCCCAGACAGTAGCCCTCTCCAACGACAAGATGGAAGGCCGCGACACCGGCACTGAAGCCTACGAGCGCGCCGCAAAATATGTCGCCGACCAGTTCCAATCCGCCGGCCTCAAACCCGCAGGCGACAACGGAACCTTCTTCCAGCGAGTCCCCATGCACCAGATCGACCTGGACAGAGACAAATCGTCCGTCGAAATCCTCACCCCGGAAGGCAAAGTCACAGCCACCTTCCACTTCACCACCGAGGTCACCACTGTCCCGCGCGAATCCTCAGTCTCCCTCGAAGCCCCGCTGATCTTCCTCGGCTATGGCATGCCTCCCGCTGACCTCGACCTCAAAGGAAAGATCGCCGTCTTCTTCGGCAACACCCCTGCGGGCATCCCTCCTTCCGACTACAACACCTTCACCGCCCGCCGCCTCCGCGCACTCACTCAGGCCGGAGTCGCCGCCATCCTCTCCATCGACAACCCCACCGGAACCGAGCCCTTCCATTGGCCCGCAGCCTACGCGCGCAGCGTCAGCATCATCGGAACAACCGCACCCACCGCCAACGGCCCAGTCGTCATCCGCATCAACTCCGCATCGCTCGAAGCGCTCTTCGCAGCATCCGGACACAAGTCCTCGGACATCGTCACTGCCGGAAGCAAAGGAGAACCCCTAACCACCTTCCCGCTCAACCTCACCACCCGCATACGCCTGACCACAACCAGCAAAGACATCTCCGCACCCAACATCCTCGCGATCCTCCCCGGCTCCGACCCCAAACTCGCCTCAGAATATGTGGCCCTCTCCGCCCACCTCGACGGCTACGGCTACGGCACACCCGTCCTTGGCGACAACCTCTATAACGGCACCCTCGACGACGCCGCCTACGTAGCCCTCCTCACCGAGCTCGCAAAAAATCTTCAGCATCACCCGCCAGCCCGCTCGCTTCTCTTCTGCATCTTCACCGGCGAAGAAAAAGGCCTCCTCGGCTCCGCCTACTTCACGCAACATCTCACCGTCCCCAAAGAAAACATCGTCGCCGACCTCAATCTCGACCAGCTCCGCCCCATCTTCCCCCTCAACATCCTCACTATGGAAGGCCTCACCGACTCCACCCTCGGAGAAACCGTCCGCACCGTCGCCGCTCAATACAAAATCGAAATCCGCCCCGACCTCGAACCCGAGCGCAGGCTCTTCACCCGAGCCGACAACTACAACTTCGTCCGCATCGGCGTCCCCATCGCCAGCTTCATCTTCGGCTACGACAAAGGCTCTCCCGAAGAGGTCACTTATCGCGACTGGTACGCCCGCCGCTATCACAAGCCCCAGGACGACATCAAAACCCCGATCGACTGGGCCGCAGCCGCAAAGTTCAACGCCTTCTATCAATCCCTCACCCTCGCCATCGCCAACGCTCCCACTCGCCCGCAGTGGCTCTCCACCAGCCCATATTCACCGCATCAAAGTCCGCCACAATAACCCGCCCGCCCGCGTTATACTCGCCGAACCGGAAACGCTAACCTAATCCACGTTTCCGAAAAAATACGAACCTCAAGGAGAGACTCATGCTCAAGGGATTCCGCGACTTCATTCTGCGTGGCAACGTCATGGACCTCGCCGTCGCCGTCATCATCGGTGCCGCCTTCACCGCCATCGTCACGGCTCTCACTGAAAAGATCATCAACCCTCTCCTTGGCGCCATCATCGGCAAACCCAACTTCGGCTACCTCGTCGGCCACATCAACGGTGGCGAGATCCGCTACGGCGACTTCCTCACCGCCATCGTCAACTTCCTACTCATCGCCGCCGTGGTCTACTTCTTCCTCGTCCTGCCAACCCAGTATCTGATCAAAAAGTTCATGCCCGCTGCGCCGGCCACCAAGCCCTGCCCTCAATGCCTCAGCGACGTCCCCGCGGCCGCCACCCGCTGCAAGTTCTGCACCCAGCCCGTCTAGCACCCCGAAAAATTAGAAAGTGTCATCCTAGGCAAGAGCGGTTCGCGCACTGAGCGAACCGCGAGTCCCCTGGCGATCCGGCTCCAATCCTTGAAACCGCCCCTGGCAACCCGGCAATAAGCTCCGATCGCAGAACAATAGAGCTCCAATCAACAATCTGCGTTACGCTGAAGACATCCGCTATAAGTCCGAGGCCTCGATTTGACACGATTCCAGTCCGTATCCTGCCTTCTCTCCGTTGCCCTCATCGCCTCCGGCCAGTCCCCCGCCCCGCAGGTCTTCGGCTACCGCGACTTCACCCGGCAGGCCAAATGGGATGAAACCTTCCTCGCCGTCCCTGACGCCGCTCTCGCGGGCGAACACCTCAAAACCCTCACCTCCGCCCCCCACTGGGCCAGCTCCCCCGAAGACTACGCAACCGCCCAATACGTCGCCGAAAAATTCAAAGCCGCCGGCCTCGAAACCGAGATAGTCCCCTACAAGGTACTCCTCAACAAGCCCGTCAAAATCCTCATCGAAGCCTTCGACTCCACCGGCGCCAAACTCATGTCCGGCCCGACACCCGAGCACGTCGACAACAAATTCGGCGGCGACCCCTTCCAGAACGACCCGCGCATTCTCCCCGCCTTCAATGGCTCCTCTCCCTCCGGCGACGTCACCGCCGAAGTCGTCTACGCCAACTACGGCACCCTCGCCGACTTCCAGCAACTCGCCAAACTCGGCATCAGCGTCAAAGGCAAGATCGTCATCGTCCGCTACGGCGAAAACTTCCGCGGCATCAAGACCTATATCGCCCAGCAGTACGGAGCCGCAGGCGTCCTCATCTACTCCGACCCCGCCGACGACGGCTACTTCCGCGGCGATGTCTACCCCAAGGGCCCCTGGCGTCCCGAAACCGCCGTCCAGCGCGGCTCCATCCAGTTCCTTCCCATCTATCCCGGTGACCCCACCACCCCCGGCATCGCCGCCACACCCGATCTACCCGCCTCCAGGCGCATCCCCGCCGATAAGCTCCAGTCAAACCAGGCCAGCATCCCCACCAATCCTCTCTCCTACAAAGACGCCGCCCCCATCCTCAAAGCCCTCGGCGGCGACGAGTCCCCCCCGCGACTGGCAGGGCGCACTCCCCTTCACCTACCACCTCGGAGCCGTCGGCAACAAAACCGACGCCGCCGCAAAAAACATCTCCACCTCGCGCGTCACCGTCCACATGCACCTCGAGCAGGACATCGCCCTCCGCACCATCTGGGATGTCATCGGCACCATCCCCGGCACCAGCTCCACTCAGAAAGACGACTGGGTCGTAGCCGGAAACCACCGTGACGCCTGGGTCTACGGCGCCGTCGACCCCAACTCCGGCACCGCCGCCATGCTCGAAACCGCCCACGGTCTCGGCGTGCTCCTCAAACAGGGCTGGCACCCCCAGCGCACCATCGTCATCGGCAGTTGGGACGCCGAAGAAGAGGGCTTGATAGGCTCCACCGAATGGGCCGAGCAGCACGAAAAAATCCTCGGTCATGCCGTCGCCTACTTCAACACCGATGTCGCCGTCTCCGGCCCCAACTTCACCGCCTCCGCCGTCCCCTCCCTTAAGGAATTCGTCCGCGAAGTCACCCGCGAAGTCCCCAGCCCCAAGGGCGGCACCGTCTACGACCAGTGGAAGACCGAACAGGCTGCCAGCTCCAACCACCGCCGCCAGCACCCATCCACCCCCGACCCCGAAGTCCGCATCGGCACTCTAGGCTCCGGCTCCGACTACACCCCATTCATCCAGCACCTTGGCGTCCCCTCCACCGACATCGGCTCTGACGGCCCTTACGGCGTCTACCACTCCACCTTCGACGACTACACCTGGTTCACCAGATTCGCCGACCCCAACTTCGTCTACGAGCAGCAGCAGGCCCGCATCTTCGGCCTCGAGATCCTTCACATGGCGGACACGGAAGTCCTCCCCTACGACTACCAGCTCTACGGCAAAGAGATCGTCGGCTACCTCGAAACCGCTCAGAAGCGCGCCCCTGAACAGAAACTCTCCCTCGACTTCACCGCCGCCTTAGCCGCCGCCCAGCGTTTCGCCGCAGCCGGCACCGCCATCCGCGCCACGCAAACCGCCCCACCCGCCGACCCCACTGCCCTCAACCACGCCCTCCGCACCGCCGAAGAAGCCCTCCTCAACCCCTCGGGCCTGCCGAAACGCTCCTGGTACCGCCACACCATCTACGCCCCGGGCGAGTTCACCGGCTATGCCGCCGTCGTCATCCCCGGCGTAAACGAAGCCATCGAAGCCGCCGACGCCCCCCGCGCCCAATCCCAGCTAACCGCCCTCACCGAAGCCCTCAACCGCTCCGCCGCCATCCTCGAAACGGCCGGAAAATAAAGGACTTCAACCTCTCTTCCGCGGCAACGGTCAGAAAAATCCACACCCTACAACTTTCGTCGCAGTCTATCGCCCCGAAGTGGGATGTCACCTTTTCGTCACCTGCCCCAAGATTACTTCACAGACGGCCAAAGCCGCCCAAAGGAGAGCTCCCCCCAATGGTCCACGATCTCGTTCTTGCATTGGTTTTTCTCGCTATGATCATCGCGCCTGCACTTCTTGCCATGCGTTCCGAAAAGGAAGAGAACGACATCCTCTAAGTTCGATCCAAGTTCAATCTTTGCGGGAGCAGGATCTCCTCCCCACCCCGTTCCCGCAAAAAAAAGACTCGTAGCCTCCACTCCGAGTCAGAAACAAAAGCCTCTGCTGAAAGCCAAATGCCGCACCCGTCCACGGATGCGGCATCTGTCTTTAACCGGCGATCACTGAGGAAGCCCTCTGGACAAAACACAGACAAAGAAAAGAGGTCGTCATTCTGAGCAAAGCAAAGAATCCCCGCATTTCTTACTTTTACCGAAACCGCCTACCCGCGCAAAGCCATCTGCTCCGTAACAATCTGAGTCAGGTCCGGCTTCACCAGCCCATGCTCCCGCTTATTGAACTCATCCACCTTACTCGACCAGTTCATTGAGCAGAACTTAGGCCCGCACATCGAGCAGAACGCCGCTTCCTTGTAATAGTCATCCGGCAGCGTCTCATCATGCATCCCCCGAGCCGTATCCGGATCAAGCGACAGCGCAAACTGCTTATCCCAGTCAAACGTATACCGGGCATGCGAGATCGCATCATCCCGATCCCTCGCCCCCGGCCGATGCCGCGCAATATCCGCCGCATGCGCCGCAATCTTGTAAGCGATAATCCCGTCCTTCACGTCCTTCTCATTCGGCAGCCCCAGGTGCTCCTTCGGAGTCACATAGCAAAGCATCGCCGCGCCATGCCACCCAATCATCGCCGCGCCAATCGCACTCGTAATATGGTCATACCCCGGAGCGATATCCGTGACCAGCGGCCCCAGCACATAAAACGGAGCCCCGTCGCACATCTCCACTTCCTTATCCACCTGCTCCTTGATCTTGTCCATCGGCACATGCCCCGGACCCTCGATCATCACCTGAACATCGCTCTTCCAGGCCTCGCGCGTCAGCTCGCCCAGCGTCTTCAGCTCCGCAAACTGAGCCTCATCGCTCGCATCCGCCACGCAACCCGGCCGCAGCCCATCCCCCAGCGAGTAGCTCACGTCATACTTCGCCATCACCTTCGTGATGCGGTCAAAATTCTCATACAAAAAATTCTGCTTATGATGGGCCGTCATCCACTGCGCCAGAATCGCGCCGCCGCGGCTCACAATCCCAGTAATCCGCTTCGCCACCATCGGCACATACTGGATCAGCACGCCCGCATGGATCGTAAAGTAGTCCACTCCCTGCTGCGCCTGCTCCTCAATCACCTCAAGGTAGAGATCGATATTCAAATCCTCCACCCGCTTCACCCGCGAAAGCGCCTCATACAGCGGCACCGTCCCAATCGGCACCGGCGAATGCCGCAGAATCTGCTCCCGAATCATCGGAATATCCCCACCCGTCGACAGATCCATCACAGTATCCGCGCCAAAGTGCACCGCCGTGTGCAGCTTCCGCAACTCCTCATCCACATTCGACACCAGCGCCGAGTTCCCGATATTCGCATTGATCTTGCACAGCGACTCCACCCCAATCGCCATCGGCTCCAGCTCAGGATGGTTGATGTTCGCGGGAATAATCATCGTTCCTTTCGCCACCTCGCTCCGCACCAGCTCCGCCGCAATCTTCTCCCGCTGCGCCACAAACGCCATTTCTTCCGTAATCATCCCCTTGCGCGCGAAGTGCATCTGCGACATATTCCAGTCGCCCGTCCGCTCCGCCTCCGCCTTGCGCTTGACAATCCACTCCGCCCGCCCCGTCGGCACCTTATAGCCGTTGCCGTTCGAGTGCACTCCATTGCCATTCCCGTGTGAAGCTGCGCCGTTGCTGCCGTTCTCACTTATCATCTGTCCACCACCTTCGTGCATGCTTTCGAGTAAGTATACGATGCATCACATTTTCAGAGCGTCGCATCAGAGCCTTACCATCTGATTGGCAAACAATCCCTGAAATCTTTGAGATTATAATCTTGGATATCGGAGAAAGATTGATGCCAAGACAAACCGAAAAGATACATTTGCTGGACGACGCTGGCTATTCTTATAATTTCGACCGAATGATGTATATCAACCGCGAAGCGAAAAAAGCTTTCAGCGTAGAATTCATCGACGATAACCCTGAAACGGAGATTCGTTCGAAAATTCAAGAACCGACAGATGAAGATGACTGGCGTTTTTATACCAATTCCGACTTGTCTGAAGGAACCAGAAGAGAACTAAAAAGGGTGCTTCAGTAAGTGCCTGAAAGAACGATCGACGATCGACTCCGCGAAGAATATTTCAGGCTGCTGCCAGAAATGGTCCGCACTGCAGAGCACCTCAAGACGCAGATTCAATATAGTCTTCTGCCCATTACTCAAGAACTCAAAAGCCATGAGACAGTAGTTGTCAAATCGCGCGTTAAAGAATGTATCAGCGCAATCGAAGCATTGCGAAGGCGATATCCAGGGACGATTTTTGACCCGGACCGTCCTGAAATTTATACCCTCCGCACCTTACACGACCTGGTTGGAATTCGCGTTCTGGTTTTTCCGGCAAGTCGAGCAAATCAGGTTGACTCTTATCTGCGTTCACAGTTCAGTGACTGGACCTCAGATCCGGTTATTGATAAGGAAACTGGGCAACAGCTTGCAACGAAGTACTTCGGGACCTATACCGAATCTAAAAGCAGGCTCATTTGTGAGTATCAAATTGTATCCACGCTCATTGGACTCTTTTGGGAAGTGGAGCACGCTGCAATTTATAAGCCAGCTCCCAGTCTTAAGCGACTTGAACCAGTAATGCGAGAACAAACGTCCGCTGTTAATAGTGCTTTGAAAGCCTTTGAGGACGAATTCGAACGCCAACTTCAAAAGGCAGGAATTGGCAGTTCGAATGGATGAAATGGTTCCAGCCGTCACACTGAGGTGAGAGCAACACGTAGCCGTTGAGAAGGCACGTTCTCACTTCGGTCTCGGTTTCGGCAAAACACCCGGCATCGGCGCAATATCCTGTTTCGGCGCGGCACAGACCGTGTACGTCGCAAGAAAACGGTCCCGCATCTCTCGATACTCTTCCATCGTCTGAAAGCTCCGGACACTCGGCTCCTGATTCAGGAAATAAATCGTAGTCGCCACATGCAAGGAATCGTCAAACAGCAGGTAATACCCGATCACCGCACCCTCCAGGCTGTCACGGTCAAGCCCGCGAACATCCAGCCCATGCATCGTCGGCTTCAGTTCGTAGTTCCGCCCGTTGCCCTTGCCCGTCGCCAGAAGGTAGTCGAAGTTTCCAATCAACGCCTGCTTCTCATCCGCATAGTTTTTCCCCGAAAGAACCTCTACCTTCACATTCGCGTAGTAATCCTTGTCCGGGTAGGAAAACAGTACCCGCCGCCCCGCCAGAACCTCCACATCGCTCGTGCCGTTCATCGTCGGGACCGTCCGTGTCGTAACCCCCAATGCCAGCGGCGAAGTGTCGACAACCTGAAGCCCGTCACCGAACTTGCACGTCGTATAAGGTTGAAAAACCGTGTTGGGATTGGCCGTTTGCGGTGTTCCAGCCCTTTGCGGCACGTTAGCCTTTTGCTGCCCGTTAGCTGAATCTATTGCCAACAACAACACAATCACCAGAAGACATTCCACTCCGTTTCGAACAATCCTCATAACCAAACCTTAACGCAGCCAACCTGCCTCGCGCCACCGCATCCTATCCACTAGAACGCAGAACGACCGTGAGTACCTCGGCTCGAACGTTCGCCGCTCTCACCGACATTCAAAAATCCACGCACAGCGCCAGCGCGCTGACGAGACTTATCGTCTCAAAAGGAGAACCATGAAGCTCTTTTCCGAAAATATCGACGACCTTCGCACCCTCTACATCAACAACCTCAAAAAAGCCCTCGATATGGAGCAGAAGATCACCAAAGCCCTGCCCAAAATGATCGAGAAATCCACCGACCAGCAGCTCGCCACCGCCTTCAGCAACCACCTCGAAGAGACCCGGGGCCACGTCGCCAAGGTCGAATCGCTCCTCCGCGATGCCACCGGCGAAGCCGACACCGCAACCTGCAAAGTCATCGGCTCTCTCATCACCGAGGCCGAAGACGGCATCAAGGATGCAGGCGACGACAGCATCCGCGACATCACCCTCATCGCCGCCGCCCAGCAGGTCGAACACCACGAGATGGCCGTCTATGGAACCCTTCGCAACTGGGCCGAGCTCCTCGGCCAGACCGAAGCTGCCGACACTCTGGAGTCCATCCTCGAACAGGAGAAGAAGGCCGACGAGCTCCTCACCTCCATCTCCGACACCGTCAACACCGCCGCAACTGGCGCCGAAACCGCATACTCAACGGTTCGCTAGGACTGTAGCCCAACAACTCAAAAGCGGGGACGCGGCATCAGCGTCTCCGCTCTTTTTTTGCGTCCGTCACCAAAGGCCTCACCAAGTCAGCGCCAGGGTATAAAATCAAACTTGGACAAGGTGATTTGCTAACTTGACAAAACGTTGACAAGCAGGCACCCCGACCTTCAACTCTTGCCTGAAATCTTGCAGGATAGCAAACCGAAGTCCAGACTTAAAGTATCTCGTTTGAATACTTTGCGCACATTTGATGGGGAGGGGATACCACCCCAGCGGAATGGAACCAAGAGCATGGCAGACGCCCGGAAGAGCCCGACCAAAATCATCATCGCCACCGTAGTCATCCTAGCCACCGTCGCCTACCTCGCCTTCACCGGCGGACGCGACAACCAAGAGCTACTACGTCACCATCGGCGAGCTCCAGGGCATGGGCGACAAGGCCTACGTCCGGCATCTCCGCGTAGCCGGAAACGTCGCCCCCGGCAGTATCCACCGCGTCGGCACCAACGCCACCTTCGACCTCCTCGAGCAGGGCCGCAAGCTCTCCGTCGTCTACCAGGGCTCCGAACCCCCACCCGACACCTCAAGGACGACGCCCAGGCCCTGGCGGTAGGCACCTACAGCCGGACGGCGTCTTCCACGCCACCGAGCTCCAGGCCAAGTGCGCCTCCAAATACGCCCCCGCCGCACCATCCGCATCCCCTACAACTACCGCAGCAGCACTCCCCGCCTCCCGCTAAATTATTTGCCGGTCAGCGCCTTCAGATACAGGTAATCAAACTCCACCACCCGTATAAAACGACTCCACGCCAATCCGCTCATCCCGCCCATGAGCGCGCACATCATCACCATCAATCCCCATCCCTGAAAAACCCATAGCTGGGGCATCCCCGACGCCATGGTGATTTTGCTGTCCGAAGCCCCCGTCTCCATCTCCGGCACAATCGGCCAACCCCGGCCACATCTTCCCCACCACCGCCCGCAACGCTCCAAACACCTCCTCATTCAAGGAGGAGGCGTCACCGACATCTCATTCTCATCCCGGTCGCTCAACGCCCCCGCGTCGTTCACCAGCTTTATCTCCACCTTCGGATCGGCAACCACCTTCGTCAACTCCGCCCGCACCTCCGCCGGAGTATGCCCCGGTAGTATCCTGCAGTTCACGTTCGCCACTGCGCGCTGCGGCAGCGCATTCCGTGCATGGCCCGCCTCCACCATCGTAGCCACACACGTAGTCCGCATAGTCGAGTTGTACAACGGGCTCTCCGACAACTGCGCCACAGCCGCCGCATCCGGAGGCGTCTTCAACACCCTCAACATATCCCCTGCCACCGGTCCCGTCTCAATCTTCGCCATCGCCTCGAAATAGGCCCGCGTCACTGCGTTCAATTCAAACGGAAACTGGTACGCCTCGAGCCTCCCCAGCGCATCCGCCAGATGATAGATCGCGTTATCTTTCCTCGGCAACGAGCTATGCCCGCCCGGATTCGTCGCCATCAACTGATAGTCTGCGTAAAGCTTTTCCGTAGCCTCAACACCCAGACTCACTGGCTTGCCCTTCGCAGTATTCAAACCGCCGGCATCCGCATTCAGCACAAACTCCGCATCCACAAGCTCTCTGTGATTCTTCACCAGCCAGTCCACCCCATTTGACTTGCCACCCTCCTCATCCGCCGTCAGCGCAAGAATAATGTCGCGATCCGGCACGAATCCCTCCTGCTTTAGCCGAATAAAAGTAGCCACGGAAGCGGCATCCGACTCCTTCATATCCTGCGTGCCCCGTCCGTAGAAGTATCCTTCCTTCTCCGTAAACACAAACGGATCGCTCGTCCAGTCTTCGCGCTTGGCCTCCACAACATCCAGATGCCCAATGATCAGTACCGGCTTCTTCGCGCTACCCGGCCGCCCGCGATATCGCGCCACCATATTGCCCTTGCGCTCATTCGGCCCCAAAACACCACGTCCGCCGCCGCAAACCCCGCATCCACCAACCGCTTCCGCATCGCCTCCGCAGCAACAGTGGTACTCCCCACCGAATCCGTCGTATTAATCTCAATCAACTGCTTGAAGATGTCATGCGACAACTGTCGCGAAGCAGCGTCGAGCGTGGGTGCCTGTTGCGCATAGAGAGTCGTAGCCAATACTCCGGCAGAGAAAAAAGCGCCAATCATTTTCAAGGTAATCGTTCTCCCAAAATCTCTCGGGTGCCAATCAGAAGCAATAGCCCTATACTCGCATGAAGGAAGTATTTTGAAGCCGCGGAACTCTCGACATGGCCACAGCATCTCCAATTCGCACCGAAACCGCTACGACAGCAGCGCAACTCGAATCAGCATCCAAAATCTACGGGTCATTCGCTGCTCTTCGTAATGTTACGGCGACCTTTATGTCTGGAACCTGCACTGTGATCCTCGGCGAAAACGGCGCAGGCAAATCCACCCTTCTGCGCCTCGTCGCCGGCCTCCTCACACCCACGCGCGGCACCGTCTCCGTCTTCTCCGAGCCACCCCGTCAACAGCGAAGCCGCATCGCTTATATGAGCCACTCGCCGATGCTCTACGACGAACTCACCGCAATGGAGAACCTCTCTTACTTCGCCGGTCTTCACCGGGACGGCGGCTGCGCCTGTGTCGGCAGTCCAGAGATGGCCATCCGCGCCGTCGGTCTCGACCCCGCCCTCAAGCGCCCCGTAGGCCAGTACTCACAGGGCATGAGACAACGCGCATCCCTGGCACGTGTGCTCCAAAGCGATCCCCAACTCCTTCTCCTCGACGAGCCTTTCTCCAATCTCGACGCTGCCTCCGCCAAACACATGGTCGAGCTCCTCGCTGACTTCCGCACCTGGCCGATTGCAGGCAGCAGCATGGGCCGCACCATTATCATCACAACTCATCAGGCCGCCCTCGCCCAACCTCTAGCCGATAACATACTGACCATGCGCAATGGCCAAATCATCGAGGCTGCCGGGTGAAGATCGCTCCCCCAGCCAAGACCAATGCAGCGCGCCTGCTCGACTCCCTCAACATTTGTTACGAACTCCGCGCCTACGAAGTCGATCCCGACGATCTAACAGCCATCTCCGTCGCACGCAAGATCGGTCTCCCGCCCGAGCAGGTCTTCAAAACACTTCTTGCCCAAACGAATGCAGGCGACCATCTCTTTGCAGTCATCCCCGGCGACTCCGAACTCGACCTGAAAAAACTCGCGCTCGCGGCAGGTGCAAAAAAAACAGAGCTAGCCTCCTTGAAAGAAGTGGAACCCCTCACCGGATACATCCGCGGTGGCGTCACCGTCATGGGTGCAAAGAAGCCCTTTCCCGCATACGCTGACGAAACGATAGAGCTTTTCGACGTCATCTCCGTATCCGCCGGACAACGAGGCCTTCAACTCCTACTCGCACCAGCCGACTATCTCAGAGCGGCCGCCGCAACCCTCGCCGATCTCACCAAAAGTCCTGCATGACCTACCTGCGCCATATCCTCGACCATCTCCTCAAGGACCTTCGCCTTGAATGGCGCTCCCGCGACTCCATCAACGGGATGCTCTTCTTCGCGCTCCTCGTCGTTGTCATCTGCGGCCTTGCCTTCGACCCCACAAGCTACCCCACCACAACCCGCCAAATCGCTGGGGGTATCCTCTGGGTTGCGTTGCTCTTTGCATCCATCACCGCGCTCAATCAGGCCTGGAACCGCGAGTTGCGCAACCAGGTCCTTGAAGCCCAGCGCATGGCCCCTGCTCCAGCCTCCGCCCTCTTTCTTGGCAAGGTTATCGCCAATATGCTCTTCGTCCTTGTGGTCGAAGCGGTCCTGGCTCCCATCTTCATCATCTTCTTCAATCTCCATGTGCTCGGAAATATTTGGCTTCTCGCTCTCATCCTTCCGCTGGGCACATGGGCTCTCGTCGTGAACGGGACCTTCTTCGCCGCGCTTGGTTTGCGCGCCCGAAATCGCGAGTTGTTGCTCCCTCTCTTGCTCCTTCCCATATCGCTGCCTGCGCTTCTGGCGATGGTTCAAGCGACCACAGGAGTCCTCACCGCGGACCTCGATTCGATCCAGATCAATACCTGGATCAAGCAGTTGGCCGGTTACGACATCATCTTCACCACGGTAGGCATTCTTCTCTTTGAGACTGTTCTCAACGCTGAATAGCGTATTCGCGATAAACTAGCTGTATGGAGCAGCGCACCCCCACTCTCCGCAGCGTGGCCTGGCTATGGTTCGGCATTACTATCGCCGTGCTTGTTGTCGGCTTCCGACAAGCCATCTTTCTCGTCCCCGCCGAAGCGACGATGGGCGATGTCCAGCGCATCTTCTACTACCACCTGCCCCACGCTGTCCTCGGACTCATCTTCCCCTATGTCAACCTGATCGCTTCTCTCGCCTTTCTCTTCTGGCGTCGACGCGATCCTCTCAACGCCCTGACAGCCGATGCGCTTGCCGTAGCGGCCGCCGAAGTTACAGTTCTTTATGTAGGCATCTGTCTTGCGACTGGAATGTTATGGGGCAAACCCGCCTGGGGAATCTGGTGGGCGTGGGATGCCCGTTTAACCTCGGAACTCCTCCTCTGGCTGCTCTATGTCAGCTATCTTCTCCTTCGCCGTTATTCCCCCACCGGGCAGGCTGGAACCCTCGGCGCTGTCCTTTCGGTCTTCGCCGCAATCGACGTTCCTATCGTTTACATGTCCATCCAGTGGTGGCGCACCCAGCATCCCGCGCCTGTCTTCGGACCTAACGGCGGTGGCGTCGATCCCCGTTTCTATCCGGCAATCTTGTGGAATATGGCTGGATGGTTAATGTGGGGCATCCTGATCATGCTCTTCCGCTTTGCGCTTGAGCGTCGCCGTCAACTCGCCGAGCAGGAGGCAGCTCTGCACGCTATCGAAGCCTCCCTGGAGATTCCCCAATGACGTGGCATTCGTTCTTTGATTTCAGCACTATGGGCCATCGGCACATCGTCTTCGTCTATGCCGGCGTATGGATAGCTCAAGGGGCTTATCTCGCCTGGATAGCCTGGAACTGGGCACACATCAAAGGCATCCGGCGTTAAAAAAATCAACGAAGCTACAAGGAAACTGTAGCTTCGTTGTCCGAGAATAAGATGCAAATGACGCGATAGATTTGAAATCAGCGTTCCGCATCGATTCTTCTAGACACGGAAACCAATCAGAAGTTTCGCAGTCCCGCAAAACTCTTCTGGTAAGCCTTTTGCTTGCCGCTCCCACCCTTGCCTCGATAGACTCCGAACAGTGCCAACGCCCCTTCGATTCCCTCTTACGCGACCCATCGCCTTCGTTATCTGTACGCTTCTCCTCGGAGGCGTTGGCTGCCGCAGAAGCAGCTTTCCGGATGTTCCTGATGGTTATCGCGAGTTCGCTTACATCAGCAACGGCGGATCCAACACGGTTTCGGTTCTGGATCTCGTCTATCTGAGGCAGGACAGGACTTTACAGGTGGGGACCAATCCGACGAACGTGGCCGCAAATCCTGTCCGGGATGAGATTTATGTGGTGAATACGCAGTCGGGAACGGTCTCCGTCATCGATGCGGATGCCAACCGGGTTGCCGCTACGATTTCTGTTCATCATCTGCCTTCTTTTGTTACAGTTGAGCCGACCGGGCATCTGGCCTATGTGACGAATTCGGGGTCGAATACGGTCAGTGTTCTCGATCTGGACCGGCGGCGGGAGATTGCGGTGGCAGGGACGGGAGAGCTGCCAGGGGTGGTACGGGTTTCGCCGGATGGGCGTAGCCTGGTGGTGACGAACCGGGGGAGCGGGAGCGTTTCGGTCTTCGAGATAACTCCTTATGATGCAGCGATTTCAGGTACTCATATCCCAAAGCTGCGGGCGGCGTTTTCCGGGTGCCCCGGGGCTTCGGATGCGGTGATTTTGCCGGATTCTTCCAAGGTTTTTGTGGCTTGTACCACGGGGCATCAGGTGATGGCTGTGGGACTGGCTGCGGCGCCGGGGTCGTGGGCGGCGAAACAGAATCCGGCATTGATGACAGACCACTTACTAGCTTTTCTGGATGTGGGGAAGACGCCGGTTCATCTGGCTTTGAAGCCGGATGGAGGGGAGATCTTTGTTCGAACTCGGATTCGGACAGCATCTCGGAGATTTCTACCTGGACCAATGAGGTGGGTGGGACCTATGTGATTGGAAGCAGGCCGGTTGCCGGGATCGTCAGCGGGGACAATGGGACGCTCTGGGTGGCGAATTATGGGGCGGATTCGGTCTCCGTCTATAGCATTGATGATGGGAGACTTGTGGGCAATGTGAGAGCTGGTTCCGCGCCGACGGCACTCGCTTTTTCGGAGGATGAGCATTTGCTTTTGGCTGCAGATGCTCATTCCGGGGATGTTGCGGTGATTCGGACGGCTGGGCAAGGGCCGGCGCTGTTTACGATTCTTCCCGCGGGGATTTCGCCGAATTCGATTGCGGTGAAGGCGCTGAAGAAAAATCCTTGAGTTTGACAAAAAATGTTCGGGCGGTGACGGGGCGGGTTTTTTGCGAATTTACGGGCGTTTTTGAGGGGGGTCGTGGGAAAACATATGTTTTTTGGATGGTTTTTGTGGTGAATTTGTGGTGAGTTGATGGTGTTTTGTGGTGGATTGGGTGGTGGTTTTTCCGGCTCTAAAAAATGCCACTCTTTTGAAGTTTATTTTTCCACAGGGTTTCGGGGTTCTCTCACGAACTGAGTGTGCCCCCTGTCGTCGACAGAAAAACGAGGACAAATGCGGGGATCCTTCACTCCGTTCAGGATGACGACTTCAAAAGGGATGAGAACATCCATCGTGATCCATCGTGGATTCGCGCTGCCTCTCTCCAGCTACTCATTTCGGAGCGCGACCATTGGCTCGACTCCGGCGGCGCGGCGTGCCGGAATTACGGACGCAAACACCGCTGCCAGTGCGAGCAGTAGAGTTGCCAGCAAGAGCATGACCGGGTCCCACGGTTTTACGCCGTACAGTTGATCCTTCATCAGCCTGCCGGCCACGACCGCTGCGGGGATGCCTAGAGCCAACCCAATCCCTACCTGCGAGAAGGCTCCTTGCAGCACCATCCTGATCACACGCCAGCGATCTGCTCCGAGCGCCATGCGAATGCCGATCTCGCTTGTCCTTTGCTCCACCATGTAGGACATCACGCCGTACAGTCCGACCGCTGCCAGCAGCAGGCCGAGGACGCCGAAGAGGCTCGTCAGCGTTGCGATCATGTTCTGCTGCTGGAAATCGCCGCTGAGGATGGTCGCGTAGGAGTCGACACCATAGAGGACGAGGTCGGGATCGATTGCGGCCAGAGCCTTGCGCACTCGATCTTCGATGCCTGGAGGATTTCCCGGCGCCCAGAGCACGATGTTGTAGAGGGTAATGCGACCAAAGCTCACCGGCATCAAAGGCCTTTTCGCCATAGACCACGGTCTGGGCCTCGGGCACCCAGAACATCGGGACGATCGGCTCCTTATAGCCGTAGGTCATATAGCGCATGTCCTTCGCGACTCCGACGATCTCATACGTGGACGCATACTGGATCTTGTCTATTCCGAAGTGCTCTCCGATGGGGTTCCTGTCCTTGAAGAACTTCTTCGCGAAGGCCTCGTTGATCACAGCGACCTTGCGGGTTGTTGCGGTGTCCTGCTCGGTAATAGGCCGTCCGAGCGCCATCTTCGCGCCGAGGGTTTCGAAGAATCCCGGCATGACGCGGGACCATGACCCATTGGTGTCTTCCTTGGCCCCAGGCTCCGGCCTGCCCTGAATGCGAATCCCCTCGCCCCAGTTATCGCCCGTCATGGGCGCGTAGAGAGCCGGCGCAACCATGCGCACGCCGGGGATCTGACGGAGGCGGTCGTCAATCTTCTCGAACATCGGCTCCAGCTGTTCGGGCTTGTAGTTCGTCAACATCGGATTGATCCACGCGATGTACCGGCCGTCCGTCTCGAATCCGAAGTTCTGGTGCTGAAGATTGCGAAGGCTCCGGCCGAGGAGCGCTGCGGCGGACAGCAACACGAGCGATACCGCTACCTGCGCGATGACCAGCGATCTTTGCATCCACGAGCGGCTGGTGCCTACCGAACGATTGGCGCCGCGCAACGCTTCGATGGGGTCGGCATGTGAGGTCATCCACGCCGGAACGATTCCAAAGATGACTCCGGTCAGCACAGAGATTGCCAATGTGAAGAGCAGGACCGGCCAGGATGGTGATGGATCGACGGGTATGAAGTTCGTCGAGCCGCCAATCTGAAAGGCGAGATGCAGAATCAGCCTTGTTCCGGCATAGGCGACGCCGATTCCCAGGAGTCCTCCGATGACGGCCAGCAGAAGAGACTCCACCAGCGCCTTGCGCACGAGTCTCTGCCGTGAAGCGCCTAGCGCCACGCGCACGGAGGTCTGGCCGCGGTCTTTCAGTCCACGCGCCAGCATCAGGTTCGCCAGATTTCCGCAGGCCACGAGCAAGACACATCCAGCCGCGACCAGCAGCAGCTTCAATCCATCCTGATACTGGTTCCGCATGTCGGCTACACCAGCACCGCCGGGATCAGATGGAGGGTCTGTTGCTGCCAGAGCTGTTTCTCTCCGGGGGACATGTCGGCGACGTGGCTGGCTAACCAGTCATGAAACTCCACCCTCAGCTTCGCTTCGAGCAACTTCGAATTGGTTCCGGGACGCACTCTTCCGATGAGGTCGAGAAAGTTGCCGTTCGGCCTTTTGAGCCGCGCGGTCTCTCCATCGATCAATAACTCCGAGGTTAGCGGCAGCCAGATATCGGGCATGCCCCAGCCTGAGAGCTTGGCTCCGTAGAAACCGGGCGCGGCGACGCCGATCACGGTGAACGGGTGTCCGTTGACCTGATATGTTGCTCCAACTACCGAGGGGTCGGAGCCGTACTTCTCCTTCCAGACGCGGTAGCTCATAACAGCGACCGAGGGTGCGCCCTCCTGATCGTCGGCTTCGGTCATCAGCCTGCCGATCCACGGCTGCACGCCCATGGTGCGGAAGAAGTTTCCGGAGACGTATTCTCCGTTGCGCGTATCGACCGGCGACTGTGAGCCCGCCCTGCGAACGCCGAGCGGAGCATTGCCCGCCTGCAGCGCTGCTAGGTCGGTGAACTCTGGCGTGTGATCGCGAAAGACTTTGTAGGCCTCCCACGAGAACAAGGCGAAATTTCCGTCATTCCCCTGGGTGTATCCGCCCCAGTTGCAGCAGCGAATCTTGTCTCCGATGCGCCAGAGCTCCTCCGGTTTGGTTACCGGCAGCGACTTCAGCATGACCTGATGTACCAGAGTGAAGATTGCCGTTGTTGCTCCGATGCCTAATGCCAGGGTAACGATTGCCGTCGTTGTAAAGCCGGGTGCTTTCTTCAGTTGCCGAAGCGCGTCGCGCAGATCAGCCAGCATTCGTTCCTCCGGTTCGGTTCAGGACTATGAGCTTCCTTCGCAGTACGAGAGCAGACGGTCTTCGGTTCCCGAGATTCGGCGGATTTCGATATTCAGGACTGGCAAGCCCGGTTGCCTTGCCGCTTCTGTGGATTTTTAAAGAATCGTCCGGTGAACGGCTTGCGTTTTCAGGGCTGGGCTGGTAACTATCTGTCTAACGCGCAACTGGCGTGACCGATTCGGGCCCCCCACACAACTCAGGAGGCAGGTCATGAGCGAGGCTGAAGCCCGTAGCAGCGCTACTCGTGCGCGAGTCGACACAAAGCTCGAGATTGTCGTCATCCCCGTCTCGGATGTCGACCGCGCGAAGGAGTTTTACAGCAGGCTTGGGTGGCGGCTGGATGCCGACTACGACAACGGCGTCGATTTTCGCGTGATCCAGTTCACGCCGCCTGGGTCAGGGTGCTCGGTTATCTTCGGCAAGAACGTTACTGGGGGCCGCGCCCGGCTCTGCACAGGGCCTCTACCTTATCGTCTCCGACATCGCGGCCGCCCGTGAGGAGCTGCGGGGTTTCGGCGTCGAGATCAGCGAGATATTCCATGACGCGGGCGGCGTCTATGCCGGGCCGGATGAGCCTTACCTGTTCGGGCGGCGGCGGATCAGCGGGCCTGATCCTGACCATCGCAGCTATCGCTCGTTCGCTTCGTTCCATGATCCGGACGGCAACGGCTGGCTGTTCCAGGAGATCACGGCGCGGCTGCCCGGGCGTGTTGCGGGCGACACAACGTTCACTTCAGCGAGCGACCTTGCGCAGGCACTGCGGCGCGCGGCGGCTGCGCATGGTCAACACGAGGGGCGAACGGGACAAGCCGACCCGAACTGGCATGACTGGTACGCCGAGTACATGGTGCGCGAACAGGCCGGAGGAGAGCTGCCGCAATAAACGGCCCGGTCTGCCGCAGAGCGCTTAGTTGACGGGTGTTTGGGGTTGGCGGGCGAGGACGAGGGTGATGTCGTCGGGTTGCTCTTCGGCGCCGATCCAGGTGTCGAGGGCCAGCATGACCTGGTTGGAGATGATGTGGAGGGGTTGGTCGCGATAGCGTGCGACGACCTCCATCAGGCGCTCTTCTCCGAACTCTCCGAAGTCGTTCTCGGGCTCGGTGACGCCGTCGGAGTAGGCGACGAGGATCTCGCCGGGCTGGAGCTGGAAGCTGTCCTCTTCGTAGTGCATGCCGTCGATGAGGCCGACGACGGTGCCGCCCTTGTCGAGGCGGCGGATGCTGCCGTTGGGAGCGAGGACGAGCGGCGGGAGCTGTCCGGCGTTGGAGTAGGTGAGCTTGGCGGTGACGGCGTCGTAGTGGGCGAGGAAGAGGGTGGCGTACTTCTCGGGCTGGGTGCTGCGGTAGAGGTGGCGGTTGAGCAGCGCGAGGATGCGGCCGGGTGACTGGAAGAGCTCATCGCGGTCCCCTGCTGCTTCGCGGCTGGCGAAGAGGCCGGCGATGGGGGATTCGCTGTAGACGAGCTCTTCGCTGGCGAAGCGGTAGGCGCGGACGGCGGAGTGCAGCGTGGCCATGAGGAGCGCGGGCACTGATTCCCTTGCCGCTGATGTCACCGATGGCGATGCCGACTCCGGTCTCTTTGGGGCTGGCTGCGCCGTTGTGAGCGTTCTCGTGGAAGACGAGGAAGTCGTAGTAGTCGCCGGAGACGGAGCGGGCAGGGCGGCAGATGCCATGGAGATCAAGCTGGCCGATGCCGGTGGATTGCAGCGGGAAGAGGTTGGCCTGGACCTCCTGGGCGATGGAGAGCTCGTTCTGGAGACGCTCTTTTTCTTTTGCTCCTGCAGGAGGCGCTGGAGCGAGCCGGTCATGGTGTTGAAGGAGCGGCTGAGCTCGGCGAGCTGGTCGCTGCTGGTGACGGTGATGCGGTGGTCGAGGTCGCCGTGATCGATGTACTGGGTTGCCTGGTAGAGGTCGGCGACGGATTTGGTGATGGTGCGGCTGAGGCGGATGGCCATCCAGAGCGCCAGGAGCCAGATGGCCACGAAGAGCACGAAGAGAACAATGAGAGCAATGCGAAGGACGCTGGTGATGATGCCGCTGAGGGACGCGCCGAAGAGCAGGTTGTAGAGCAGGGACGGGCGGGATTCGACTGCGATGAGGCAGTTATCGCGCTGGCCTGAGTCCCAGTCGAAGATGGGTTCGGTGGAGGCGAAGCTGACGGGAACATCGACGATGTTAACGGAGTGGGGGCTCAGCGCCGCCGCGAATCCATGGACGGCCGGTGACGCCGGAGGGGCCGATGGCGACGGTTGCTGTCTGGACCTCGGGTTTAGGCGCGGGAGCTGCGCCAGGGCCTTCGGCCGGAGCAGAGAGCCTCCGCTGCCCGGGCAACGGAGACGACGTAGAGCTGCTGCTTCCGGCTCGTTCCGGAAGCATACGGGCACGGCCCAGGCCTTGGGAGACGATGGTCAGCAAAGCACTGTCGACAGGGATGGAGGTGACGAGGCTGAAGATCTTTCCGTTCTCCCACCGCTTTTGGTGGATGGCGACGAGGAAGAGGTCGCCATTGTCGAGGACGAGGCCGGAGAATTCGCCGCCTGGAAGCTCGGTGGCCCAGGGAGGCAGGCCGAATGGGGTTTTGCCGTGGCGTCCGAGCTTGGAGGGGATGGGGACTCCGTTGATGAAGGTCTGGGTGTCGCGCTGGAGCGGGCCGCGAGTCTGGTCGAGCTCGCCGTTGGCTTCGACACGTGTGACGGCGTTGGCGTAGTCGTCGGGCGTGATGAGGTTTTCGGTGAGCATCTGGGTGGCGAGGTCGGCGCGATGCCGGCTCTCTGCGCTCATGCGGGCCAGCTCTGTTTGAAGGCGGGTGTCGACGAGGTGAATGGCGAACTGTCCGGCAGCGATGTAGGCGGTGATGAAGACAAGAGTGACGAAGAGGATGGCGGGGGCAAGACCGATGAGCAGATAGGTGAGGATGAGTTTGTTGCGCAGGCTCCAGAGCATGCGCTGACGTATGAATCGCGCGAGAAATGGGATAAGCACGGCGATGAGCGCAATGCCGACGAAGAACTGAACGATTCCGAGGAAGGTTCCGAAGCCGTTGGGGATCCAGTTGCGGACGTAGAGGACGCAGAACCAGAGTCCGAGCCAGAAGACAGCTCCGGTGAGGCCTGTCGGCAGCCGCGAGAGGATTCCTGATAGCGGCCTGGCCGGACTATTCTGGTCTTGCATTGTTTGCCGCCTCCTCCTCTGCTTCTGCCTCGCGGGCCAGCTTCAGGGTGTAACCGTGTGGCCGAAAAATGGGCTCCGGCCAGCAGGAGAAGTCCGGAGAGAAAAGCCCACATCATTAAACCTACCGAAATATAAAACGGCCCGTAAACCGCCTGGAAGTCCAGCCAGGGCAATGCGTGGATGTAGAGGACCTTCGCCAGTTGCCAGAGGAGGCCGACGACGATGGCTGTGGGAAGCACCGCTCTGGCGGGAATTTTGCGATAGGGCAGAACCCAGTAGATCAGGAAGAAAAGCAGGATGCTGGCGAGGCCGGCGCAGAGGCGGAGGAAGGTGAAGGAGATGAAGTGGAAGACGACGTTGTCGGTGTGGCCGATGAAGATCCAGGAGAGGATGGTCTGCTGGCTGGCGGTGGAGGCGACCGACGCCATGGCCAGGATGCCTACGGCGAGCGCGAGGCCAAGCGAGACGACCTGATTGTGCAGGTAGCTGCGGTTCTGGCGGACTCCCCAGACGCCGTTGAGGGCGACTTCGAGAGGAAGGAAGACTCCCGTTGAGGTGATGAGCAGCATGACGAGCGAGAAGAGCTGCGTGTTTTTATGCGGGTGCGTGAGGAGCTGCATGTTGCGCATGACGAAGTCCTGCCCGACCGGGAGGAGATTCTTCATCATGTCGCCGACGATATCTTCCATGGCGCGGGAGTGGAAGACGTTGTGGCTGACAGTGAGGAGAAGAACGATGAAGGGAAAGAGCGAGAGGATGGTGTTGGCGGCGACGGAGAAGGCGTAGGTGTGGACCTCGGTGCGGGTCATGTAGCGGACGAGGGCGCCGACTTCGGAGAGGAAGCCCTGATCGGGGAGGATCGACCGAACCTCCCCGATGGGCTTCGGCGGCAGCTCGGGGTTCCTGGTCTCGGCTTGATCGGGGATGAGAAAAGACATAAAGAGGATAAGGCCCTGCGGCTTATTGAGATGCTAGCAGAGGGTATGTCAGGAAAGACTCCCTTGTGCGAGGAAACGGTCTGGGTGGAATGGGTGGTGGTATTTCGGCTTGAAAATGGTGAAAAGTGAGCCTAGCTGCCCTTAATCTCCGCGATGGCCCAGGTGGCGGCCTCGGCGAGAACCGGATCCTCTCCGGTGGCCCAGGAGTTTAGCTGAGGCAGAAACTGCGGGTCGTGGGAGTTGCCCATGGCGATGGCTACGTTGCGATGGAGGCGTTTGCGGCGAGTGCGCTCGATGGGTGAGCCCTTGAACCAGCGTTTGAACTCGGCGGCGTCCATGCCGGCGAGCCAGTCGAGGGCTGGATTGACGAGCTGCCGGCGCGGGAGCATGTCATCGTTTTTCTGAGCGGTGGTATTGCGGGACGACGATTTACGATTCCAGGGACAGACGTCCTGGCAGATGTCGCATCCGAAGACCTGGCGGCCGATGGAGCGCGGAGCTCTTCGGGGATGCTGCCCTTTTTCTCAATGGTGAGATAGGCGATACAGCGCGAGGCATCCATCTGGTACGGCACGACGAGCGCGTCGGTGGGACAGGCGTCGAACGCAGCGCGTGCAGGAGCCGCAGCGATCTTCGGCAATGGAAAAGACTGCGTCGCCGCCGACTGGAATGGACGTGATGACGACGCCAAGGAGGAGCCATGAGCCGAGCTGCTGGTTAATGACACAGGTATTTTTACCAATCCACCCGATGCCTGCGCGGGCGGCGGCGGTGCGCTCGACGAGAGGGCCAGTATCGACATAACAGCGGGTCTCGATATCTTGTGCGGCGAACCGCTGCTGGATAGCAGACTCGACGCTGCGAAGGCGGGTAAGAAGCTGGTTGTGGTAGTCGGTGGGGAGGAGGGCGTCCGGGTTGGCTGGATCAGGTTGCCCACTCCATGCGTAACGGGCGATCCAGCCGGTGTCGAGTGGCGCGGGATCGATAGAGAGCGGTGCGGCGGCGTTGTAGTTAAGGGCACAGACGACGACGGAGCGGGCCCAGGGGACAGCCACCTGCACGGCGCTGCGGAGGAGGGTGCCGTTGTCGTCGCGGCGCTTGAGGTAGTCCATCTCGCCGGCGCGGCCCTTGGCGATCCAATCGGCGAAGCGCTGGGCATCGAGGGCGGTGGTGGCGGGTTCTTCGCTGCCGTCAACGGAGACGATGCCCGCAGCGTCCGAAACCGGCGTGGATTGCCTGCTCGCGCAACCACTGCTCGTGCGCTGGAGTCCATTGGTGGTCCACTGCGTCCCTCTTGATTTGAGGATATATGCGAGTGGATAACGCGGATTTTTGCTGTCAAAGAGTTGCAGAGAGACCAAGGTGCATCAACTCGTTATGGTGAGATAAAATAGAAGCACGCGGAGAGTTGGCAGAGCCCGGTTGAATGCACCTGACTCGAAATCAGACATAGTCGCAAGGCTATCGGGGGTTCGAATCCCTCACTCTCCGCCATTTTTCTTCTAAGTCCATCTATATATCAAAATAGAACGCCATCCACTGGCCCTGCTACCAGGAACTGCTACTCGTCGTGCGCGCACTGAGGAACCGCGAGGAATCAGTCAACAGAAGAGCATTTCCTGTCACCTACTGGCTTACAGAGGGTGCTGAAAAGTCTTGCTTGTCCTGAAATATTCCCTCAGCGGCTGAAGCCGCATTGAGTAGATTGAGCTTGCGGCGCCATTCGACTTCGCTCAGGACAGGCTCTGAAGCCGCGCCCTCCCAAAACGATGACTTCTCAGCATCCTCTTACAGCATCGAAGGACGATAATCGAGTACAAAGCAAGCGTATTCCGCATTCAACAAGCGAAACATCGACGGTGCGTTAGCACTGATGACGCATGACGTGAGCTGGCCCAAGGCTGTCGCGATCACCTGAAGGGAGCGTTTCATCGATGGGCACGCTTGTTCTTGATCCAAAGAAACCGCGAAAAGGTATCGGGACTGGTGGTCGTACCACCCTCAGTCAGATCCGCAGAGACCAAAGTCAAGTAGGCATCGGGGCGGAAGTCGGCAAGGAATAGAAATCCGCTGCGGACATTTGTGGTTGCATCAGCATGGCCGGTGCCCGTGGTGCCATCGACACGTCCTGCATAGCTCTTCGGTCCGAGAGTCATCACATCGACAAACATGTTTGCGAAAGGTGTCATCATGCTCCGCGTAAGGGCGTAGTCGTTCGTCATGAAAGCACGATAGAAGCCGGCGACATCCAGGCTTGCATGATTTGAGTCTTCGCCACTCTTGCTGGGCATCGCATAACCCCAGTTGTAGCCAAATTCCCTAGCTTGTCCGTATAGCTCTGCTGGCTCTCATTAAAAAACCAGTCCAAGCTGGTAGAAACGATCTTTTTATATCGTGCGAGCCGCGTCGGGTCGTCCTTCAGAATGGCGTGTGCCGTTACCAGATTCTGAAAGGCATAGTTAAACATCATCTGCTGGTTCCAGGGAACGGGCGTGCCGCCTTTGTAAGGCGATGCGGCGGAGAAGTATTGCCGATCATCATGGGACAGGTCCAACAATGACTTCAATATGTGTCCGTCAATAGCTACGTCTGCTTCAGCCACATAAGTCTTCGCTCGCGCGAGGTAGGTTGCGCCGTAGTGATGAAGGTCCCCGGAAGGGATTGTTCTAGTCCATATTGCCGGCGTTTGCAGAATACGAGCCGCGCAGTTGCCAAGATGTCCAACAGGGTCACCTTGCTCGCCGCCGGTGGTAATGGGTTGCTGATCTAACACATTTGGCCAGACGGGATCGATACGGCCGGTCCATATAACGTGCTGTCCTAACGGCGGCAAAGCGAGGTCGTTTCGCTCCGACAGCACAGCATCACAAAAGCGAATCATCTGGTCTAACGTGCCGACGTCCCCGTTGATCTGATACACGAGTCCCATGGCTTTGGTCGCTTCACCGCTGGTTCCCTGAGCCCATTGATTGTGGCTATTGTCGGTCGCGGGTGTGAGACTCGTTACATACGCCTTGAAGGAGCTGCTTTCGTTTTGAGTAACTGGACCGTTGAAGCTATCTATCTTCATTTGAGCAGAAGCAGAAGAGGCTATCCACAGTGAAGCGGTGAAGAGACCTAGCGCAAGCTTTGACGAAGTGCGGGAAAGCATCTGGCACGTCCTTAGGGTTAGTGGATGTTCCACGCATGGGGCCAATGTTCATCAGCATCAGTTGAGGAGAAGCACCGCTACAAGAACTCAGATCATTCCGATCATCGACTTCATCCTTCGCTATAGAAGAGACTGTTGCTGAGCATCGTCCGGTCTTCGATTCAGGAGTCTGGGGATGAAAGATCGAATCGTCCGCTAATGAGTCCACGGCGTATTTCTATATGCAATAATATGCATTCGTCAATAAAAAACTGATTTCTGCACTATTTTCGCTTTTGGAAAATGCTCTAACGGTCATGTGGGTGTCTGTCAGATCCTTATATTGCGTATCTGAGCAATGCATTTCCAGCTGTCGCAATTTTTCATCCACCAGCAACCCGCAGCAAAGTGGCGACCAGCACGATTGGTCCAAAAAGAGCAAGATAATTCCAGATTAAGGAGAGCGAACAAGGTATCTTTAGATATGGGCGGATGAGGGATGGGTTTAGAACGCTCTTGCACAACCTGCACACGTAAAGGCTTCCAGTAAGCATGAATTCCGCATCTGGTTCGATTCTTACAATCGAGAATTCCATTTCCTACATGAGCAAGGCCAAGATCTCGAGCAGTCGAGGACGAGGCTGGAATGGCGTGACCTTCGATCTTTATGGAGCCGTCTCCAATGTAGAACTGGATGTCCCACCGTCTGATCACCACGCCTTGGCCTACTGCCTTGAGGGCTCAGGAAGATGGTGGCAGCGGCGTGGCGGTCGAACCCATGAAAGTGTTCTCCGGGCTGGCAGTGTCATCGTCATAGCGGCCGGAGACTCTCGTTCGTGGAGAGGCACAGCACCTCCAAGCCTCAGAATGAGAATCCCCTGCAAGCTATTGAACGATGCTGCCGCCGAAATTGGAAGAACTACAAGTCGGCCGGTCGAATTGATCGATATGTTCCATACGAGAGACATATTCATCGGTCAATTGGCTCCCATTCTCGTGTCCGAGTTGGAGCGCAGTGCACATCCTGCACAGCCGCTCATCGTTGAGTCCGCTTCATTGCTCTTGGCTGCTCATCTCCTGCGTCACTACGATGCGTTCAAACGGAGTGAGACGAAGCTCACTGGTCTTGGACCACGCTCTCTAGCTTCAGTTGTGTCCTACATCGAAGATCATTCTCAACAGACCGTGACACTCGATCAACTTGCCGGAATAGCGAATGTGAGCCGTTTTCATTTCGCAAGGATGTTCAAGTTGAGCACCGGCTTGACGCCAATGACCTATGTGGAACAAACCCGGATTCGCAAAGCACAGGACCTGATCAAAAAGGCAGAGCTCTCCTTCGCAGAAGTGGGTATTGCCGTGGGTTTTGCGGACCAAAGTCATTTCACCCGACGTTTTCGCCTGCATGTTGGGTGCACGCCTTCCGACTATGCATCTAGTCTCGGCATTCGCCCACCGCGGCGCAGCTACTCTGCCAGGGCGTCTACGCCGGATGAATTCATTCTTTCCACCCTGGAAACGTGAAAACCCCATTCCGGTGCACCAGCGGCATCGCCAACGACTAAACCAATAGCGCAAGCCCGTTCCGGTTCCAGCAATATTCGACCTATCCACAAAAAAGACGAACACAAATTTTGCCGGTTCCGCATTGAACCTCGCTGAGAGTAATTGAGTTGCGGAGATGCCTCTCCCTTTGGAAATCTTCCCTCTTGATCTGGCGATACAAGCCCCCGAGTGAACTTTTTGGAATGAGATCCACTCAATTTGCAGGCAGCATCGCAAGGGACGGCCAAATTCAGCAAGATCGTTCAAGGCACAGGGAGCAGCGCCCTTCTATGCTTTGCTTCAGATCTCTAAATCTCATTCGTGCTCAGAGGTCGAGCAAGCAAAACTCGTCTCAGCGCCATGGAGCATGCCTATGTCCTCCGGGCGCTAAGAACGATCTTGACAACATGCGAACCCTAACCCGTTCGCTATCCGCCAAAGGCTTCGGTCGCATGGCTCAACAGGAGAACAAATATGTCCAATCGCATCACGTCCGCCCTGGTCCTCGGCGCCTTTGCCACGGCTCTAGCTCCCCTCACGGCCGCACCGGCATTCGCCCAGGACGCGCCCACACCCCAACAAGCGAAGATTCGTGCCAGCAACACAGCCAAGGTAAAGTCCGGCAAGGTTGAACCCTGTTTCGGTACGGCACTCAAGGGCCACAACGATTGCTTTGCGGGACCTGGCACAACCTGTGCCGGCACTAGCACGGCAGATTATCAGGGTAATGCTTTCAAGCTTGTACCCAAGGGAACCTGCACGACAATCTCAACGCCGAATGGGAACGGCAGCCTCACTCCCAAGGCCTAAGCACTACTGGCTGAGCGGCGGAGTGCCGCTCAGCCGTCTACTTGCAAGTAAGGAGGCACATTGCCTGGTCTCTCAACCTCTCGGATCCCCCCTTCTATGCCACCGCGTGCTGGGGTCGGGCTTAAGGCAGAACACTACCGAACCATCCTCGAGGTGCAACCGGACATCGGCTTTTTTGAGGTGCATGCAGAGAACTATATGGGGCCGGGCGGTCCACCTCACCGATACCTCTCCGCAATCGCCGCGAGGTATCCGATCTCGCTCCACGGGGTAGGTCTTTCGATTGGAGGGAGCTCGGCTCTGGACCAGAGTCATTTGCGACGCCTTCGGTACCTTCTGGAGAGATACAATCCGGTGTTGTTCTCAGAACATCTGGCCTGGTCTACCCACGACACAAGCTTCTTTCACGACCTTCTGCCTCTGCCGTACACAAACAAGACGCTCTGGCATGTCTGCGAACATATCGACGAGGTGCAGAGCGAGATTGGTCGCCAGATGCTCCTGGAAAATCCTTCGACATACCTCTCGTTCTCGGAGAGCACGTACTCGGAGGTTGACTTCATCGCGGAGGTCGTCATGCGAACTGGCTGCGGCCTTCTCCTGGACGTAAACAATGTCTTCGTCGCCTCGAAGAACCAGCAATGGGACCCCTTCTTCTATATCGATTCATATCCGCTCGACAAGGTGCAGGAGATCCATTTAGCCGGTCATAAAGAAGAAGCAGACGAGAGAGGGCAGCCCCTCCTGATCGACACACATGACCGGCCAGTGAGCGAGCTTGTCTGGCAACTTTTCGAACACACGATCGAACAAACGGGAGCGCTCCCGACACTCATCGAATGGGACGCCGCACTACCGGCCTGGACAGATCTGCAGGCCGAAGCGCAATGCGCTGAGAGGGTGATGTCGCTAGCCCGCTTCGAGAAGGCCTTCCTATGCAGCTCTCTGATTGGCTGGATGACTTCGCGACTGCGCTACTTGATCCGGTCCTTCCCATACCGCAGGGCCTGATCGAACCGGGTGGGAATTCAAGTGCGAAGAGATTCGCCGTCTACCGGAACAATGTGATGGCCGGGCTAATTGACGCGTTGAGGGAGACTTTTCCGGTGACGCTCCGCATTGTCGGAGCAGACTTCTTTGCCGCTATGGCGCGAGTCTACGTGGCGTCGGATCCGCCGCGATCTCCGATACTGCTCGAGTATGGAGGCGGCTTCGCCAACTTCATAGAAAAGTTCGAACCCGCATCCAGCCTTCCGTATCTAAGCGATGTTTGTCGGATTGAGCGAGCGTGGCTAGAGGCCTATCATGCGCCGGAAGCGCTCCCCATAGAGATGTCTCAGCTCAAATCGGTTTCACCTTCTGAAATTCCTACACTCCGGCTAGGACTTCATCCGTCTGTTCGATTGGTTCGGTCGAAGTTCCCCGCTCTTACGATCTGGAAGACGAATATCGATGGCGGCACGCCGATCCCTGTCGATCTCCAGGCAGGAGGTGAGGATGTCCTCATTAGCCGCCCGCATGCCGACGTGGAGGTACGAAGCATCTCCCGTTCGGCATTTACATTCGTTCAAGCGATAGCTAGCAAATCGACGATTCTTGAGGCCGCAGAAATCGCTCTGGACTCCGATCCGGAATTCATACTTTCAAGTGCTCTCGTGGCGGTGTTCGGGTCAGGTCTCATCGTGGATTCTCACACCGCAGGAATCGCTCGACGAATCGCAAGCGAGGCCGAAGATGAAGAGCGCTAATGATCCATCGTTAGCAATTCGGTTATGGCGTACGATAACTGGTTTGTCGAACTCGCTGAGAAGTATCGGTGAGGTGGCTGCACCACCGGTCTTGAGGATCGCACTTGCGCTACCGTTCTTCCGATCCGGCTTGACCCGCTGGGATGGTTTCCTGTCCCTCTCTCAAGGAACGATCTACTTGTTTGAAGAGCAATTCAAACTACATATCTTTGGACACCTTTATCCTTTTCCGGCTCCGCTCGCTTGTGCTTACCTCGTCGGAATATCCGAAATTGTGCTCCCACTCTTCTCGTCTTTGGGCTCGCGACCCGTTTTACAGCCGGGGGCTTGCTGATTATGACGGGTGTGATCCAACTAACCTATCCGGAGGGATGGGTGAATTTCCATCTTTACTGGGCCGCACTCTCCCTGGCCATTATGGCTCTTGGCGCGGGTGTTTTGTCGTGCGACCGGCTTATCGAAAAGCTGACCCGGCGCGAAGAAAGACTCTAGCAGGCGTGCTTCAGGACAGACGCCAATATTCGACGCTAATGTAAAAACGGCTTACTTCCACTGTGGTCAACGATTGGATTGCCGTACATATCCCTTCATCAGGTCTTAGCAGAATCTCAGGAGGGGTGGTGAATCTGCTCTGAATTATGCATCGGAGTTCAGATTGTGTTGAGCGGAATTCGTAGTTACTCTGGCACCATTCATTGATTTCTAACTAGATGAAGTAATCGACAATGGTCAAAAACCAGATGAAAGAGTTTGAGGTGGATTCTTGAAGCGGATATATATCCCGGGCATAATAAACGTGTTTCAGGTAAGCGACCCCAGGGAGATCAAGTCCCTAAGCAACGATCCCGTGATCGACCGTGAGTTTGAGACGCGGACATGTCCTTTCAATTGGTTCCTCTTGAAACGGTCCTTGAGCGTCCTCTCGTTTGAGCAGCGGCGATTCCCGACGATGATGCCTCGCCATTCTACGGCGCGCGAGAGCCATCAAGAAGATTTATGGCGCAGGCTGAGCAATGACTCTGCCGGCATCCGGACTGGACCTGCGGGGTTGGAGCCAATGGCGACCTGGATTCGAGGCGTCGGATCGGACGAGGAAGTGGGAATTCTCGCACAACAGTTGCTGGGGCAGCTATTCAAGAGTGATTTCACAGCTACCGCTGAAAGCTGGGATGCCGCAAGAGTTCTGGTCTCGGCTCCCCGCTCACCTAACCTACCCAAAATTCTTTGGTGGTTCGTCACGGGCAAGGTCAGGCGCGCGAAACGTCTCTTGGCGGGGAAGGTCGACAAGGATCTCTCCGCAGTCAACGCCATCGGCATTGCCGTGCACAATGTCGTGAAGGGGTTCCGCCGAATGCGAGTGCTTTACGCAGATGTGGGCATGAGAAGCACGCTATCTGCCGAGGCGGCCGCGTCTCAATGCCTATTCGCGCCGGTCAGCGTCTATCGACAGGCGACTGGCCCCGGCAAGATCGAAGACTGCCCTTTTCCAAAGAACTCACTTTTCGTCCTCAACATTGGAGAGGCGAGTCGAATGGAGGATGGTCACACACTCGTGTTCATGGAAGAGAGCTGGAGCAGGTGCCCAGCGTCACTGTGGGTTCCGGCTTTGCTGGAAGGTGTTTGGAAACGGGCAATCGCTCGTCAGTGAAGAGATGATCCCAGGGTCACTGGCTTACTCTATGTTGCGGCGTGCGCGCCTGACTCGGGAGAATCGTTCAACGATTGGTGGCGCAATTATCCGCTGACGTATGTGGAACAGAATAAGATACGCAATCGAACAGACGGGTCAGCCCACTGTAGCGCGCTTCCAGAACCAAGCGGATTGAGTAACGACCTCGCCCTGTCAAAGCGTGAGAGCCAGCTGAATTCCCAGGATTGTTGCGTTTCGACCTGTAGGACTCTCTCCCTTCCATAGATATTGGGCGTGTGGAGTGATCGACAGATAGCGGGAGTGGTTCCACTGATAATTTAACTCCAGTAGATTCTCCGTGTTCGTCGGCAGAGCATATTTGCTTGACTCGGTACGAACCAGGCCGGCCGAAATAACATCGCTCTTGCGCTGGGGGATGAGACCCTCATAACTGAAACCACCACCCCAGAACACAGGAACAGGGCTGATAAGCTCCTTGGTGTTGTGCGACCATGCCCCCCAGACTGTGGCGCCGCGCGACGTGCCGGGACCATCAGGGCGAAACACCATCTGTTGGCCCATCAGATAGGCGCCGCTATAACCATCGCTCTGGCCTGGCAGGCTGAGGTAGGGAAAGGAATTATTGCTATGGAGAAAGCCGAGCGTTATCTGCCCTGGCTTGCCTGTAGAATTCGCCCTCTGATTGTGCAGGTAATCAATCTCCCCTATAACCAGGACGCCCTTGTTTCCTTCCTGAAGCGTGAAGTCGGCGCCGTGGTTTTCGCCGTTTGCTGAATTCACATTGGTGTTGAAGGCTCCTGCCGAAATCTGAATCGATGGTGTCACTGTGTACGCAGCCTGGGCTCCCCACTCCGTTCCGGTTGGCGGGCCGAAGAAGGTTACATCGTTTGCCCCGAGCGAGTACGGGTTTGGATTGATTCCGTAATTGACATAGTTTGTGAATATGGGAAGCGAGGCAAAGGTATTAGCAGCTGCGAGCCGTCCGGCAAGGATCGTCAGCTTTTTCTTGACGAGCTTCTGTTGCAGATACATCTCTCCCAGGTAGAAGGAAGGCGCATACAGTCCGGAGGTGGGTATCTCGGTCTCCAGAGAACCTGAAAGATTGCTGCCGGTTCCCCACGATGCACCCACATAGGCGGACAGTCCCGGTATCTTCAGGAGCTCTCCAAAATCGGCGCTCGCGGCAACCGACAACTGACCTGCATAAGACCATACCTGATCCTGATCTCCGGTCACATTTGTCTGGAGCGCGCCCACATAAGAGGCTGTCGGCGTGATACCGATCCGCTTCATCACTTGTCGTATCTTGTCCCAGCCTCCGGCCAGCGTCTCGTCCCAGCCAAAATCTTCGTCATTGCACCCATGCTGCCGCCTGTGAGGATCGGCGGGACGATGGCAATCGAATTTATGTTGAACTGAAGCCTGGTTCGTCGGAGGAGTCTGCCCATACGCACAGTAAGAGCCGGCTAGTAGACAGGCGCCTATCCATGCGATTGAGAGGCGCTGCATGCTGAAAGTGCGGGCCACAACTCGCTCCTCGATGGAAGTTGTCAGCAGCACCCCGCCGTCATGCCTCGTACTGGACCAACACCGCCATCCCGGCAGCCAGATGCCAGAGGATGTGGCAGTGCAGATACCAGGTGCCGGGATTGTTCGCATCGAAGGCCACCGTTACGCTCGTCTTTCCAGGCACAAGGACCGTATCTCGCAGCGCTCCGTTCAGCGGTTTGCCGTTAATCTCGATCACCTGAAAAGCGTGCCCATGCAAGTGCATCGGGTGAGACATGCCGGTCTCATTGATGAACTTCACCGCGACTCGTTGACCACTCTTTACCTTTATCTGGGCCGCCTGACCGCGTGGCTTTTCGACATCGAAGACAACGCCATTGATTGGCCACTCGTATCGCGCCATGTTGCCTTGCAATCGCAGGTCGAAACTTCGATCAATCGCCTTCGCAGCCAGTGGCTTGGCAGCGATTAGCCGGCTCTCCATATCCAAAGACAGCAGCCCTGCCGCGGCCGCATTGCTGGTTGGAAGTTTCCTGACGGAAGCGCCCGGCGTTGCCAGGATGATGCCGGTCTGCTCCGCGGCGCCTTCTCGTAATGCGAGGATGGGAAACGCGCCCTCCCGCGGGAGCTGCACTCTCACGTCGATGCGCTGCGCGATGGCCAGAGGAAAGTTGGAGCCGCCAAGCGGTTTGACTGCCATGCCGTCCGTCGCGATCAACTCGCCTTTTAAATCTCCGAGGCTGATGAAAAAATTCGTCCCGGAACTTCCATTGATAATCCGGAGACGCACCTTCCCATTCTTCTCCACGCGTACCACGTCAGGATCGCTCAACGTACGGTCGTTCGCCAGGTAGGCATCGTAATTCACGTCATTGGCGTCGGGCTTCTCTGCCATCCCCTGGGCCATGCCTCCACCCATCGCCATCGCCTGGGCTGGCTTGCGAAGCTTTGCATAGATCTCAGTCGGCGGAATAAAGCTGAAGTCCCCCAGAAAAAGAATGATCTCCTGCTCGTCTGCACGTTGGTCGGACGGATCATGCACGATGAGCGGAGCGGACAGCAGAAACGCCTCCTGCAGGCCCAGATGGGAGTGCATCCAGTGAGTCCCGGATGGCTTCACCGGAAAGTAATACCGGTAGCTCGCATTCGGCAGAATAGGCTCCTCCGTCAACCCCGGCACGCCATCCTGATTATTCGGCGGATGCAGGCCATGCCAATGAATCGCCGTCGGGACCGGCAGCTTATTTTCAAGCAGGACGTCAAACGGCCGATTAACCTCCAGGCTCAACCCCTGTTTCCCGTTCGTCTGCTCCAGTCCCATAAGGGTCGCTGCCTTGCCGTTGACCTGAAGCGTGCGCATCGCCGCCCGAATCCTGGTTGCATTCGACAACGGAGGGTCATCTGCGGACAGCAAGGAAGCATTGCCGTGGCGGTTGAGCAGTGCCGCTCCGGCACAGGCCCCGGAGGAGATAAACGAACGTCGTGACAATAAGCGAGCCAAGTCTCAACCTCTTTCTGTTCTGCACAAGTTAACCATAAACAAACACGGTATTCGGGCCGGTAATATCCTTGTCTGGAAAGGAGATAACATATCAGAAATGGGCGTAGCATGTGCGGACATATTGAGAAAATCCAGAAAAAAGACCTTCAGTCTGACCTCAGCAACGCAGAAGCCGGCCAAATCGCTGGCTGGCTCCCCCGATGGCCGATTCTCTAAAAATTTTGCGGCGGCGGCGGTGAGCGGTGCTCTCCGGAGAAGTCGTGTGCCTGCAACCGGGGAGCACTGATTCCTCAAGTAGCATGAAGGCGGTTATCCACAGGTAATGCGCCACACAATGGCGGCTGTCATGCTGCGCGTAGCATTCTGCGAGTAAAATCGGGACGCTTTCGGAATGGGCCGGGTCTGTTTTCCAGAGAGTCAATTCGGGCCCCCGCCGCATTGCTTTGTTTTGTGCTTCTGCTTTCAGGAACCGCAAGGCCAATCTCCCCCAACGCGAATCTGAAGCTCTCTTGAGATAGAGCAAACCAAATAACAAGCCAATGTTCATGGATAAGGATTTCTCCGCCCGCTTGTCCGAAGTGGACGAAGAAAGAGGATTCCGTAACAGTTCACCGGACGGCACGCGATGCGTCATCGCATGACCACGCTGACGTGCAGAAGTAAGTTGCCGGCGTAAGTCTTCCAACCGGGCTCGAGGAGTTACCCAATGGCTGATATTCCTGTCGCTCTGAATCCAGTTGCGGAACCTCTTGCTGAGCAGAATGGCGAGATGAAGATTCCGCTCTTTGAGGAGACGATGTCCGTCTCGAAGCATGTTGTTCCGACGAGCCGGGTGCAGGTGTCTCGCGTCACCCATAGCCATGAGCAGTTGATCGACGAGCTGCTGAATCGAGAAGAGATCGAAATTCAAAGAACTCCCATCGACCAGGTGATCGACACGATGCCCTCTATCCGTCAGGACGAGGATGTCATGGTCATCCCCGTGGTTGAGGAGGTTGTACGAGTCGAGCGGCACCTTGTCTTGAAGGAGGAGGTGCGGATTCGGCGAATTCGAACGACGGAGCGGTTTCAGGATCGTGTCACGCTCCGCAAACAAGAGGCAATTATCACCCGGCTTCCGATCGCCCCCTGGCGGCCTCCGCAGCGGAGACCAAAACTGACACAACACCGAATTGAGAGGAGAAGTAAATCCATGACTTATGAAAAGATCGTCACGCTATTTGATACCGCGGACCATGCCGCGGCAGCCAAAAACAACCTGGTCAAAGCGGGATTTTCCGCGGACGAGATCAGCATCGTAAGCAGCAACGAGCTGCCGAAGAGTGTGACAGCTCTGCGCGAGCCCGGGCTGTGGCATCGGCTCTTCGGCAGCGACCTCGAACAACATGAAGCAGAGGTCTACAGCAAAGCCGTCGAGCAGGGCGGTGTTGTTCTGACCATGCGCACGCTGGATGCCGATATTCCGAAGGCGATGGGGATTCTGAACCAGCACAACGTGGTCGATGTTCAGGACCGCGCGTTGCAGGCTGGTCTGCTCTCCAAAGCTGCGGCTGTAGCTCCTGCCGCTGCAGTGGCCGCCGCAGTACCGGCCAGGCCGCTGCTGAGCGATGTGAGCAAGGATCAGGTCATCAGGTTAGCCGAAGAGCAGTTGGAGGTCGGCAAGCGGCTGGTGGAAGAGGGCACGACGCGCATCCGCCGCTTCGTGACCGAGAAGCCTGTCGAAGCGCAGGTGACTCTGCACGAAGAGCATGCGGAGGTGGTTCGCCGCGCGATCTCCGATCCCTCGTACATCAAGGACATCGACTGGTCCGACAAGACCATCGAAGTGCTTGAGACGTCGGAGCAGGCGGTCGTCAGCAAGTCTGCACGCATCGCTGAAGAGGTTGTCATCGGTAAGAAGGGCACGGACCGCATCGAGACAGTTCACGACACGGTACGCCGCCAGCAAGTGGACGTGGAGCGTGTGCCGGCTCCGGATACGCGGAGACAGGCTTAGTCTGCATTCATGTCCGGAGTGCAACAGGCACTCCGGGCATGCCAATTCGATATCTGCCTTCTGCGGCGCGGCATGAGCTTATGGTTCAGGACACAAAGGCTAAGGCGTTGGCATCGGTGGGTAGTGACTGCTCTGCGCAATGTACTGAGCGGCGAGAGCGCGAAAATCTTTGACCTGTGCTTCTGTCCACGACGCATCCTTATGAAGTTCGGTTGCGAGCAGGGCAGCGACACCAGGTGCGGCTTCGACCGCCGCGCGTGCGTTGAGAAGAAGTGCGCGTGTTCGGCGGGCGAGGACGTCGTCGACGGTGCGGGACATCTCGTAACGCGCGGCCCAGACTATCTCCGCCTTGATGTAAGGCAGATCGGTGTGCAACGGTTCTGCCAGCTTCCGATCTGATTGCGCGAGGGCAAGGATGGATGCGGCATCGGTGCCGTAGACCGCGAGGCTGCCGAGCTCGTCGGGCTCCGTGTAGTAGCCGTGAATATGCGTAGTGGCGGTGACGCAGGGCTTTTCGTCGAGGCCTCCGAGAGTGACGGCGTGGTCCACGCAGTCCTCCGCCATGTGACGGTATGTCGTCCACTTCCCTCCTGCAATCGTGAGCAGACCGGTATGGTCGATGTGGATAGAGTAGTCACGCGAGATGGCTGAGGTCTTGCCGCTCGTGGCTCCGAGAGACTTTGCCAGCGGGCGAATACCGACGAAGACGCTGAGTATGTCCTCGCGTGTGGGTTTGCGCGCAAGGTAGCGTCCTGCGGTTTCGAGGACAAACTCAATCTCTTCCTCAAACGGTAGCGGCTCGTAAGAGATGGAGTCGATGGGAGTGTCCGTCGTGCCGACGAGCGTGCGATTGTGCCACGGGACGGCGAAGAGGACGCGGCCGTCGTCGGTGTGTGGGACGAGCAAAGCAGTGTCTCCGGTGAGAAAGGAGCGCTCGAAGACGAGATGGATGCCCTGGCTGGGGACCATCATGGATTCAGCAGCGGGTTCTGCGAGGCGGCGAGTCTCGTCGGTGAAGATGCCTGTAGCGTTGATGACGGAGCGAGCGGGAATGGTGAAGCGCTCGCCGGTTTCGCCGTCGACAGCAATGACTCCGCGAATGAATTCGTCATCGCCTCGGGTGAGTTCGGTGACGCCGCAGTAGTTGAGGAGCGTAGCTCCATGCTCGGCAGCGGTGAGCATGAGATGGATGAGCAAGCGGGTATCGTCGAACTGACCGTCGTGGTACATCACGCCGCCGCGGAGGCCATCCTGACGAATCGTGGGAAGGAGCGCGAGGGTCTCTTCGAGCGAGAGCATCTTGGATGAGCCGAAGCTGTATTTACCCGCGAGAAGATCGTAGACCTTCATGCCGATGCCGTAGAACGGCGCCTCCCACCAGGAGTAGTTGGGGACGACGAAGCGCAGGTTGCGAACGATGTGCGGCGCATTGCGAAGGAGGATACCGCGCTCCTTGAGGGCCTCCATCACGAGCGAGAGATTGCCCTGCTCGAGATAGCGGACGCCACCGTGAACGAGCTTGGTGGCGCGACTGGAGGTGCCCTTGCCGAAGTCTTCGCGCTCGAGAAGAAGAACATCGTAGCCGCGAGTGGCGGCATCGACTGCGACTCCGGCACCTGTAGCCCCGCCGCCGATGACGACGATATCCCATGGCTCTTTGCGGTTGCGAACGCGTACCAGCATCTCGTCGCGATTCATCGGGTCTCCTTGTTCCAGTTGAACGAACGGGTAACAGCTTCACTCCAGTTGTCCTTGAGGCGCTGCATCTGCTTCGTGTTGGCTTTGGGTTCGAAGACGGTGTCGGCGGCGCGATGCTTTTTGAGTTCATCCACGCTGCTCCAGAACCCTGTGGCAAGGCCAGCGAGGTAGGCAGCCCCGAGCGCAGTTGTCTCGATGACCGCGGGCCGACGGACCGGGACGCCGAGGAGGTCAGCCTGAAACTGCATCAGCCCATCATTGGCTGCGGCTCCGCCATCAACGCGAAGCTCTTTGAGCGGGCTGGATGAGTCTTTATCCATCACACGCAGAACGTCGGCAACCTGAAAAGCGATGCTCTCGATGGCTGCGCGGGCGATGTGCCCGATCTGCGTACCACGCTCAAGGCCGATGATGAGGCCGCGTGCCTGCGCATCCCAATAAGGTGCGCCAAGCCCGGTGAAGGCAGGGACAAAGACGATACCGCCGGAGTCGGGGACGGAATCGGCGACGGCTTCGACCTCGGAGGAGTGGCGGAAGAACTTCATATTGTCTCGCAGCCATTGGATGACGGCTCCACCGATGAAGATGCTGCCTTCAAGCGCGTAGGATGGTTTGCGCTCGAGGCTGCAGGCAAGCGTTGTAATGAGGCGTTCGGTGGAGAGCGTGAAGACGCTGCCGATGTTCTGCAAAAGAAAACAGCCTGTGCCGTAGGTGTTTTTTGCGTCGCCCGGCGAGACGCAGAGCTGGCCGAAGAGTGCCGATTGCTGGTCGCCCGCGATGCCTGCAATGTCGATCTCGCCAAGGCCGAGCGTAGTAGTCACCTGACCAACAGTTTCGCTGGACCAGACGACCTCTGGCAGCAGGCTCCGAGGGATGTTGAAGAGCTTCAACATGTCGTCGTCCCAGTGGTCTTCGGCGATGTTGTAGAGCAACGTACGAGAAGCGTTGGTCCTGTCAGTGATGTGGCGCTTGCCGCTGGTGAGGTTCCAGACGAGCCATGTGTCGACCGTGCCGAAGGCGAGCCTACCGGCTTCCGCACGGGATCGCGCCCCACTTACATTATCGAGAATCCAGGCGATCTTGCTCGCGGAAAAATAGGGACTAAGCAGCAAGCCGGTCTTGCGGCGGACATTTTCTTCTGCCCCTTCATCGAAAAGTCGCTTCGTGAGCGGCGCAGTGCGGCTGTCCTGCCAGACGATGGCGTTATAGATGGGCTTGCCGGTGTCGCGGTCCCAGACGATGGTGGTCTCACGCTGGTTGGTGATGCCGAGTGCAGCGACATCGCGCGGACGGATGCCGGTCTTGCCGAGCACTTCGACGGCGGAGCTGATCTGCGAGGTAAGAATCTCGAAGGGATCGTGCTCGACCCAGCCGCTGTTGGGATAGACCTGCGGGAACTCGTGCGCCGCTGTTCCCGCGATGCGGCCGTCGTGGTCGAAGAGGATGGCCCGCGAGCTGGTTGTGCCCTGATCGAGCGAGAGAACGTACTTCATCGGGTCTCCTTATGTTTGCGAGCGAACCGCGGCGATGCTTTAAAGCTTCACAACGATATCGATCCCGCCGAGCTTCTCGGCAAGTGCACGGTTTCGTGCGGGAAGGAAGGGATGAATAAACAGTTGGTAGGCTCCACCGCCGATGACTGCGCCAATCAAAGGAGAAACGATGGGAATCCACCAGTAGTTGTCCGGCGAGGGAAACGCCGCGGAACCCCATCCAGAGAAGAAACAGAAGAGTCGAGGGCCAAAGTCGCGCGCGGGGTTCAGCGCCCAGGCCTCGAGATACCCCATCGATGCACCGATGAGCGCGACGAGCAGACCGATGATCAGTGCGCCTCCGTTGGCGCCGGGAGCCATCTCGTTGTACTGCTCGGTGACAGCGAAGATGCCGAAGATGAGGAATGCAGTAAGGATGATCTCGTCGCCGAATGCGTGCATCGGTGTGATTGCAAGGCCGGGGTGGGTAAAGAAGACGCCCGCCGCTCCACCGGACGCGCGCGCGAGTTGGTTGATGGTGTTGTAGTGATCGATCACCGGCGAAAAGAGTATATAGACAACCGCCGCGCCGAGGAACGCGCCAACGATCTGCGCAATCCAGTAAGGAACGACTTTGCGCCACGAGAACCCGCGATAGATAGCCAGCGAAAGCGTGACGGCAGGGTTGCCATGGCATCCGCTCACGGACGCAGTTGTATAGATCGCAATGGTGACCGCCAATCCCCAGGCGATGCAGACCCCCCAGTATGCCTGTTGATAAGGGCTCGGACTATAAAGGGTGTACATCGCCGCCACCGAGTCGCCAAACGCGATGATGAGGAACATCGCTATGGCTTCGGAGATGAGTTGGCCTGCGAACAACCTGGTCATGAACCGTGTTCTCCTGACTTGCGATTTCTCGAACATCCAACGATACGACAGGCCCGGGAATTTGTGTCAAAAATGGCGTAGTTGACTGCCCGCTCCACGCTAAGCCCACTATCCCGCATAATGGAAGATTGGGAGTATTTAAAGCGTATCTATGGGTCTATTCCGCAAGAAGATCAAGCAGGAACACAAGGTGATGCTCCAGCACGACCGCGCAGCCGGCGCGTTGCAGCAGGAGACGCATCGCGCCACGCCGGAGTGTCCGGAGCCGCAGCACTGGAGCATGATCGACTCCATGACCGCAGAGGTTGAGGTGTTGGAGTTTCTCGCCACGCTGGTGACAACGATGAAGCCGCGACTAGTCGTAGAGACAGGTTCGTTCCTCGGTGTATCCACGGAGTGGATCGCGCGTGGAATGGAACGCAACGGCTTCGGCAGGGTCATCAGCTGCGAGTTTGACCCGGTCGTCTATGCGCGGGCAAAGGAGAGGCTGGCAAACTCGCCGTTGAGCAGGTTCATCGAGCTGCGGAATCAGTCGAGTCTTGAGATGAAGGTGGACGGCACCATCGATCTTTTCTTCTCCGACTCCGATATGCCGATCCGCGAGCAGGAGGTGAAGCGTTTTCTGCCTCAGATTAATCCCAATGGTCTGATCCTGATGCACGATGCGAGCTCACACCATAAAGTCGTGCGCGATGCGGCGCGCTCGATGGAGGCCGAGGGGCTGCTCTCCGTCGTGTTTCTGCCGACGCCGCGCGGCCTGGTAATTGCGCAACCGCGTGCGGGGCGAAGTTAGTTGCGGAGCTTCAAAATGCGCGGCTCGCAACCTGCTCCATCGGAGGACACGAATCTCTTCCGGGCTCCGTCGGCGATGTTCTGGGCGGGCTTTCTCATCCGCGTTCTCTACATCACGATCGTTCACACCTACCGGATTCGTCATCAGGAAGATCATCTTCAGTTTGGATGGGAGATGGGACGCATCGCGCGGGCGCTGGCCACTGGTTACGGATATGCCGATCCTTTCACCGGCCACTCGGGCCCGACAGCGTGGTCGCCACCGCTCTATCCTCTGCTGATTGCCGGTGTCTTCAAAGTCTTCGGAGTGTATACGGCGGCTTCAGCGTGGGTGCTGCTGACGATCAACAGCGCGTTTTCCGCCGCGACCTCTTCAGTTGTCTACGAGATTGCCGCACGCTGCTTTCATCGCACCGGACGCGGAAGAAAGATTGCCCTGTGGTCTGGATGGCTGTGGGCGCTCTACCCCGCCGCGATGCAGTTTGCGGTCCGCTGGATTTGGGACATGTGCCTCACGGCGTTCCTCTTCAGCAAGATCTTCGCCGTCGCCCTGCGAGTTCGTGGAGTCGGCGAAGAATCGACAGATGGCGAAGGCAGCACGACGATGCGGTGGGCTGCATTTGGTCTGCTTGCAGGAGCAGTGACACTGCTGAACTCCACCTTGCTGTTGTTCCTGCCGGTGTGTGGCCTATGGATGCTCGCCGGTGTGCTGAAGGCAAAGGCCCCTGTGGGACCGACACTTGCGCGTGGTCTGCTGGCCTGCGCTGTGACGCTCGCGTGCCTGGCGCCGTGGACGATTCGCAACTACCACGTCTTTCATACATTCATCCCAATGCGCGGCAACCTCGGTGCGGAGCTGCATCAGTCGATCTCACCAGAGAACGGCGGCTTCCCCTGGGGTGCAACGATACCAGTCTGCGACGTCTGCCCCGTCTTCCAGCAGTACCGTCAGATGGGCGAGGCCGCCTATGTGCGCCGCGAAGGCGAGCTTGCCAAACAAGAGATCGCATCGCACAAACTCCGGTTCGTCGAGTACAGCCTGAAGCGCTTCTACTTCTTCTGGGTCAGTGTTCCCAAGCCGCCGGAGAAAGGCGTCTTCATTGAAGCGGTGCGGGAGGCGGACTATTTCTTTTTGAACCTGGCGAGTCTGCTCGGGCTGGTGCTTGCCCTGAAAAACCGCATCCCCGGCGCCGTCCTGTTTGCATGGGCGTTTGCGCTGGTGCCGTTCACGTATTACCTGATCACGGTGCAGGCGCGCTTTCGGCATCCGCTGGAGCCCATCATGCTTATCCTTGCCGTCTACCTCTTCCAGTCGGCAACAAAACGGCGAAACGACGTAGTATCGAACTGACGTGAACCACGTACTCATCACCGGCGGCTCTGGCTTCTTCGGCGGCGTTTTGAAGCGCAGGCTTCTTGCGGAGGGCTACGCCTGCACGAACATCGATCTTGTTGCAGATCCCGACACGCACCAGAACCTCACCAGCATTCAGGGTGATATTCGCGATACAGCACTGCTGCAACAGCTCTTCGCGGAGGGCAGCTTCACCGCAGTCCTCCATTGCGCGGCGCAACTGGCGCACGATGCCGTAGACGAAAATCTTCTATGGACCTCGAACGTCGATGGCACACGCAATCTGGCCGAAGCGGCGAGACAGTTCGCAGTAAAAAAGTTCGTCTTCATCTCCAGCAACTGCCTCTGGGCCAGCAATCTCGGCCACGATGTCAAAGAAGATGAGCCGCCCAATCCAATCGAGCTCTATGGCCGCTCCAAGCTTGCAGGAGAACAGGTGCTGGCCGAGTACGCAACCGATCTCAACGTCGTCACCATTCGCTGCCCGACGATCATCGACAGCGGACGGCTTGGCCTGCTCGCGATTCTCTTTGAGTTCATCGACGACGGCAAGAAGGTCTGGGTCGTAGGCGATGGAGGCAACCGCTATCAATTCATCTATGCGCAGGACCTCGCGACCGCATGCCTGCAGGCGATGAACTATACAGGCTCCAATCTCTTTCACATCGGCTCGGAGAACGTCGTCTCGCTGCGGCGCGTTTACGAAGCGGTCATTCAGGCCGCGGGGAGCAGATCGCGCGTGGCTTCCCTGCCCAAGGCGCCGGCCATCGCCGCGATGCAGCTCGCTCATAAGCTGAACCTGTCGCCGCTAGGCCCTTACCACTACCGCATGATCGCGGAGAGCTTCGTCTTCGACACAACACGCATCCGCACGGAGCTGGGCTGGACCCCCACAGTGACCAACGAAGAGATGATGATTCGCGCCTATCGTTATTACGCCGAGAACCGCAGAGAGATTCACGCCCGGACAGATGTTTCGGCGCACTCGCGGCCCACTTCGATGGGGATTATTCGCGCCCTGAAGTGGTTTTCGTAGTTCCCGTCTTGCCGATCTGCCATGCCTTCGCGTACTTCCAGCTGATATAGCCAGAGTGATAGAGGTGCAGCAGCAGCCCCTCGCGCCCATCGAGAAAACCAAGGCGGAAGATGTAGTTCCACACAAACGTCAACAGCGGAACCAGTGCCGTATTCCAAACAAACGCCATCCATGACCGGCTGGTCCTCCCCTTTTCAGCCAACAGACGCGCACCCAGCGAGCTGTAGCGATTCATGTGTTCAAGGTAGAGGTCGAGTTCAGGGTAGCCGTGATGCAGAAAGTCGTTCCGCATAGTCTCGACCCGTCCTGCAATCTGCACTGACTCATGCACTGGACGGTCGGTGAAATGCGCTGGACCCGAGCTGGTCACACGGCGAAACAATCTCAGCTTCAGATCGGGATAGTAGCCGCCGTAGCGCATCCACCGCCCGAGGAAGACATGGCGCAGCCGCAGCCGATAGCCGTCGACCTGCGGCATAGTCTGCGCATCGGACTCGAGCATCTGGCGAATCTCCTCTTGCAGCTCCGCAGTCAGCTCCTCATCTGCATCGAGCGATAGAACCCAGCTTGACGTGCATCGATCGATCGCGGAGTTCTTCTGCAGCGCAAATCCCTTCCACGCCTCCGTGAAGACCTTCGCTCCCGCCCGCGTTGCTATCTCTACGGTAGCGTCGGTTGAGCCGGAGTCAACGATCACAATCTCATCGGCAAATTGCACGCTCGCGAGTGTTCGCGGAAGATTGTCAGCTTCGTTAAGTGTGATGATGGCGACGGAGAGGGTCGATCTGGACATGCGTTGCTTATTCTATTTGGCCTGCGCGAATCGACGAACGGCTAAAAAACCCTCCGTACCCGGCGCGAAACATCGGCTTCTATCGAAGTGTGCTAACACATTGGTTGTATTGGTGCTATGGGCGCCGGAAACCTAGAGTTGATATGGCGAGGTATGTATTGGGTTAACCCCTCTTACTACTGCATTGCCTTGCTGAGCCGTAAGAGGCGACTATGTCCGAACTGATCGAACGGTACAGAAGCACGGGCCCCGGAATCATTGCAACCTCAGCCACCGTTCTCACGCTGGCTGGCTGCATCGCACTGTTTCTGCAGTCCGGAGTGCAATTGATGCAACATCCGGGTTCGGCGCTGACAGGCTCGACATTCGAGACCATCGTCTGGGTCGCGTGGCTCGCGCTCGGCGTGTCCATGATTGTGCTCGTCTACGAGTGCTGGAAGGACATCCTGATCCGTTGGGTCGCCGGAGCCTTCCTGGTCTTCCTTGCCATCGATCTCTTTAATCGCCACCTTGCCTCCACCACATTTCCCCTCGATCACCCCTGGGGAGTGAAGTTGATGGTCACCACCGGCGGCTTCGCTGGGACGATCTTTCTTGTTGGTCTGCCTGTCTTTTTTCGCCATCTGACGCTCCTCGTGCGCGAGGCAGAGCGCTCGCGGAACAACGAGCAGCGTCTCATCGCGGCCGCGGAATCCAGCACCGACTCCGTCATCCTCTACGACAGCGTCCGCGATCCCTACGGCGAGATCTGCGACTTCAAATTCACCTTTCTCAACGGAAACGCGGAGCAACTGATCGGCAAAAGCCGGAAGCAGTTGATCGGGAAGACTCTCTTCGATGTCTTTCCGGGCACCTGGAATGCAGAGCGCTTTGAACAGTACAGACAGGTTGTAGAAACCGGCGAACCGGCGCTGCTTGAAGTCACCAGCAACACCTTTCGTTCCGGCGGCCCCACCGGCAGATTTCAAATTCAGGTGGTGAAGCTGCAGGACGGCATCGCAACTACGATCACCGACGTCACGCGGCGCATGCAGCACAAGGAAGACCTGAACCGCGCCCTCAGCTTCAACAAGTCCATCATCGCCAGCTCTCCCTTCAGCATCATCGTCACGGACAAAACCGGCCTGATTACATCGGTCAATCCCGCCGCGGAACGTCTGCTGTGGTGTCAGGAGAGTGATCTGCTTGGCCGAAACAGCGTTGACCTGCACGATCATGAAGAGCTCTCCGTGCGCGCGATGGAGCTGTCAGCACAATTCGGAATTGACGTCTCCGCCGATCATCAGGTGTTTCGTGTCCCTCCGGAGAACGGCCTCATCGACGAACGGGAATGGGTCTACCTTCGCAAAGATGGTTCTCGTGTTCCGGTACAGCTTGTCGTTACCGCTCTGCGAGACAGCGACGATCACATCACCGGATTCGTCGGAATCTCCTATGACCTGACCGAACGCAAGCGCGCCGACGAGTACATCTACCACGTCGCCAACCACGACTCCCTGACGGGCCTGCCTACGCGCACGCTGCTGCGCGATCGCCTGGAGCTTCTCATCGAGCGTGCGCAGCGCTCTCAGCAGGAGCTCGCGGTTATGATGGTCGATCTCGACAACTTCAAACGGGTCAACGACTCCCTCGGCCACCAGGCGGGCGACACTGTCCTTTGTGAGATATCGAGGCGGCTCAAGACCTGTATTCGCAAGTCCGATACCGTCGGTCGAATGAGTGGAGACGAGTTCGTCGTTCTTCTGCCGGATCTTCACGAGGACAAAAACGCCCACGAGGTAAGCCAAAAGATTCTCGCAGCTATCGCGCAACCCATCCGCATCGGCAAACACGAGATCATCGTCACGGCCAGCATCGGCATCAGCCTCTTTCCTGCCTGCGAAGATGTCGACAGTCTCTTCAAAAACGCGGACCTCGCCATGTATCACGTCAAGAATAGCGGCCGCAATGGCTCGCAGGTCTACGCCTCCGGCCTCGGCATGCAGGGCCTGCAGCAGTTGCAGATGGAGTCTGCCCTGCGCAATGCGATGGATGCCGGCGAGTTTGAAGTCCTCTATCAGCCCCAGATCTCCTTTGCCGACGGTCGCATGGTCGGCGTGGAGTCCCTTCTGCGGTGGAACAGCCGCGAGTTTGGCGTAGTCGGGCCCACCACCTTCGTTCCTCTCGCGGAAGAGACTGGCCTCATCGTTCCGATCGGCGAGTGGGTTCTTCTGCAGTCGTGCAAGGATGTTGCAGCACTGCAGCGACGTATAGGCACCGAATGTTCGGTGGCCGTCAACATCTCCCCACGCCAGTTTCAGCAGAAGGACTTCCCTGCCACCGTTGAGCGCGCGCTGGAGACCAGCGGTCTCAAGCCGGAGCAACTGGAGCTAGAGATCACCGAGCACCTGTTGATGGTCGACTCCGAGGAATCGCTCGAAATTATGCGGCGCGTTCGCAAACTCGGCGTGCGTTTCGCCATCGACGACTTCGGCACCGGCTTCTCCAACATGGCCTACATCACCCGTTTTGCCGTAGACCGCATCAAGATCGACCGCTCCTTCATCTCGCGCTGCGACGTCGACGAGAACAGCCGCGCTGTCACCGCCGCGGTAATCGCGCTTGCTCACAGCCTCCAGATCGAGGTCATCGCCGAAGGCGTCGAGTCGGAACAGCAAGCCGAAATGCTGCGCGAGATGTCCTGCGACCAGGCACAGGGCTACTTCTACTCACGTCCGCTCAAGATAGCGGACATGCAGAATTTTTCGATTCGCATGAAGAAAGAATGCGGCGCAGTGAGATTACATAATGCGGAGGGCGAGCTGATGGCGCTGTCCGCTCTCGGCTCTCTGGTAAGGGCATGAGTCGAGTCGCGGCATCGCACCTGAAGTTTCGAAGGATTGGACGGTAGAGATGAACACCCTGAACATGCGCCACTGCATCGTGATGCTCCCTTCGGGACGCAGCTTCGCACGCCTGTTCGATGAAGTCCTGGAGCTGGCCGTCATCGAGACCGGGCTAGTGCCATATCGCATTCAACAGAACGCACAATATCCGAAGCCGATCCATCTCTTCGTCGACGAGATCGAGCAGGCAGGCGCTCTGCTCGCCGATATCTCGGAGAATACGCCTGAGATCTGGCTGGCCGTAGGAGCTGCCGTCTCCCTCGCGAAACCGCTCTGCCTCATCTCTTCGAGCCCGCAGTCCCTGCAACCCATGGGAATCCAGTACCTGCCTCTGATTCCCTATCCCGCCGCCTCGTTCCCCAGCGATTACTTTCAGCTTCAGCAGAACATCACCACGCAAATCTCAGCGATTATGCCGCGCATCGAAGTCGCGAAGCCACAGCCTCACGCCGTCATCGAAGCCGCCGTGCAGGCCCAAGTTCCGCGACCCTCCGACGATCTTGTCTCTTATGAGATTGATGCGCTGACCATCCTCGATCGAAGGGCTTCAGAGACTGGCGTAAGCCCACGCGACCTCGGGATGGAGATGAAATCTCACGACTCCGCCCATCTCACCAGCCACGCGATGAATGCGTTGAAGCGCCGCGGCTTCATCGAGCGCAGGCTGGTCCAGATCAGCGACGGCGAGGAACAGCACACCTCCGACAACCTCTTCCTCACACGCTCGGGTGCAGACTGGCTGGCCCGCCACAGCAGACGCAACCCTCCGATACATCGCTCCTCGCGCCTGCGCGGAGTCTATTCCTGAACAACCGGCAGACCACGCGCGACGTGGCGGTACTTCGGCTCGTAGCCAAGCTCCCGCGCATAGTTGAGTATCCGGTCGAAGTCCAGACTGATGGTCGCGCCGGCCTTCTGCGTCACCTCATCTTCAATCGGCAGGTCGAAGTCATCCGCGCCGTAGTTCAACCCTTCGAGCGCCTGCTCGTTCTGCGTCAACACTGAGGTTCGAATACGCGGAATATTGTCGAGATAGATGCGGCTCAGCGCGAGATGCCGCAGATACTCCGCCGTCGAGATCTCGATGCCGCCGATCTGCGTGAAATACGGCTTGAAGGTCCAGCAGAGAAAACTCGCAAGGCCGCCGGTCTGGTTCTTCATGGACAAAAGCTGGTCCTGAAACTGCCGCGTTCGCTCCAGGTGCTCCAGCCGCTCATCGAGCGTCTCGTCAAAACCAATCACCATCGTCGCCGTCGTCTTCAACCCCGCCTCGACGATGGCGCGCTGCGCCTCAAAGAACTGCGCAACCGTGTACTTGAACTTCGAATGCCGTGCGCGAAACTCTTCCGTCAGAATCTCGGACCCGCCACCCGTGATCCATCGCACACCGGCGGCCTTCAGACGCGCAGCAGCCTCGCCATAGCTTAGTTGTGCATGGTCGGCAAGGTACATAAACTCCGCAATCGTCAACGCATAGAACTCCAGCGCATCGCCATAGCGCGCTCGAATCGCCGCAAACAGATCGCAGTAGTAGCTGAGCGGCAGATGAGGATTGAACCCTCCATTGAACGCAGCCAGATCGCCTCCCAGCGTCAGCAGCTCATCCAGCTTGGCGAAGACCTGTTCGTGGCTCAGGACATAGCCGCCATCCTGGCTTGGCAGCCGGTAGAACGCGCAGTAGTCGCACTGGGCCACGCAGACGTTGGTGTAGTTGATGATGCGCATCACCATGTATGTCGCGGATTCCGCAGCATGAAACCGGCGCCGCACGACCTGGGCGAGCGAGCGCAGTTCAGCGTCCGTAGCATTCTGCCAGAGCCAGCCTGCCTCCGCACGTCCTATCCGTTCACCGCGCCCCACCACGGCGGCGATTCCGGCGAACGACAGGTCCAGAGATACAGCAGAAGATTGGCTCATGTTCATAGTGTAGCCCGGACAGAAATCAGGGTCGAAGCGCCTTCTTATTCCATCACCCTCACTGCAGCCACAGAAGGTATTTCCCCCCTGCGACCATCGCTCTCTGGACAGTCCCAGCGCCTTCGCCAGTCTTATCTCGCAGCTTCTAAAATCCACTCAGCCAATATGTGGAGCCGTCGCCGTTTTCTAGCCACCTCAGCCTTCGCTGCCATCGCGCCTCTGCGGCCCGCGAACCCAGACCCGCCGCTCATCGACTCCCACGTCCACGTCTGGAAGCACGATTCCGCATATCCCTTCGCTCCCGGAGCGAATCCCCCAGCCGAAGACGCCTCCGTCGAACAACTCCTCGACCTGATGCACGCCAACAACGTCGTCCGCACCGTTCTCATCCAGGTCATCCACTACAAGTGGAACAACCGCTACCTCGCCAGCGTCCTCAAACGCTACCCCGGCACCTTTCAAGGCGTCTGCCGCGTCAATCCGCAGGACCCCACCGCTCCTGACCAGCTCAGCCGCCTCACCGAAATCGACGGCTTCCACGGCGTGCGTCTCAGCCCCTCGGCATCACCCTCCGACGACTGGATTCGCAGCCCGCTCATGCCTCCACTCTGGCGACGATGCGCTCAACTCAAAATCCCAATGACCATCCTCGCGCCCGTCACCCGCATGCCCGACCTCGCACCACTCATCGAACAAAACCCCGGCCTCACCGTCGTCATCGACCACATGGCCGACTGCCCCATCAACCAGCCGGACAAGCTCAAACTACTACTGGCCCTCGCACGCTACCCCAAAGTCTTCGTCAAAATCTCGCACCTGTGGTCGCTCTCCGCCCAGCCCTATCCCTACGCCGATACCATCCCCCAGCTCAAAACCCTCATCGAAGCCTTCGGCGCCGCACGCCTCATGTGGGGAACCGACTGGCCCATCTCGCTCAAGCAACTCTCCTACGCGAAAGCAGTCGAACTCTACCGCGACCACATGAACTTCCTCCCCACGCAGGACCACACACAAATTCTCTACAAAACAGTCCAAAGCGTCTGGCCCTTCGACGTGAGTTGATCTTATGCTCCGGCAGACGTACCCGTAACCCGTTTAACCCAGCTCTGATACGTGTAGGCATCGCGGTCAGACTGCCACTCCTTCTCAGGAATTGCCAGCAACTCTTCGCGCGGAATACCCGGGATATCGGTTCGCAGCGCTTCCAATCCGCCTTCGGACAACTCCGTGGCGAAGTTTGCTGCGATGGGCGTGCCTGTTCTCCTGGACCACTCGCTAACGTGACTCTCCGGCATCGCTTCAATCGACGCCGCAGTCCACAACGGAAGATTCACCTGTGTCTCCAGCCACAATGCAGCAGGCCGCGTCACAAAACTAGGACGATGCCCTGCACCTTTGAACCAGATCGTCTCCGGCAGATTTTTCCGATTGCCCGTGAGCGCAGCAGTCCGATCGCGCAGCGAAACAAAAAATGCCTCGTCCGTATGCGGCTTCACAATCAACCCGTCCACATCGCCATTCATCACCAGCGTTGCACCACGTTGTGCATTCAACGCATAGAGAACAGCCCCACGATCGCCAAGAAAACTCAGCGCCTGGTACGCGCCTCCCTGGCACATCGGCTTCGACACATCCCAATAGCCGCCAGGACCGTCGAGATTGCCGCCACCACTCAGAATGAGCGCACCGAATCTCCGGTCAAGAGCTCCCGCAATCGCCGACTGAAAGCTTCCCATCGAGTAAGCCACCACCGCCAGCCGCTTCGAATCCACCTCAGGCCTGTGCCGAACATACTCCACCGCCTGCAGAATATCGGCGATCATCTGCCCGGCGACGCGCAGCTTCATCTCCGGCTCAGGAAGAATCGTGTCGTGCAGCCGCGTGTCCGACTTGCGCTCCTCGCTTCGCTCAAACTCCCCCAGCGGATCGTACGTCAGCACCACGCAGCCCGCCTTCGCATAGAGCATCCCCGTATAGAAGGCATACCAGGTCGATTTGTCTCCGCTGTGCCCGTTGACCACGACCATCCCAGGCGCCTTGCCGCTCAACGCTGCCGGACGATACACAATCCCCGGAATCCGCATCCCGGAGATAGTCGCAAAGCTCACTCGTTCCGCAACAACACCCGTCATCGGAGCAAACTGGCCGTAGCTCTGAGCCTCCAGCCGAGGCAGTTGCTGCGGAATAAAAAGTGTCTTCCTGATCTTCGCGCGGAGCGCATCCCCATCCGCCAGAGAAAACCCGGCCGCCAATGACTGACTCAATAGCTTGGCCGGAAACACTGTAGAAGAAGCAGCCGCCAACAGCCCGGCAGCAAACTCCCGTCGGTTCATCGGCAAACAATCCAGGCTCGAAACTCGCTTCTTCATTCCATTATTCAACCACGGCTCGGCTTGCTCCCCAACAACTCCCGCGCAATGACCATCCTTTGAATCTCGCTCGTCCCCTCGCCTATCGGACACAGCCTTACATCGCGATAAAACTTCTCCGCCGGATAGTCCTTGATAAATCCATACCCTCCGTGAATCTGCACACCCTCATCGCATATCCTGCACGCAGCCTCGCTCGCATAAAGCTTCGCCATCGCGGACTCCAGCGTCACCTTCTTGCCATCATCCTTCATCTGCGCCGCACGCATCGTCAACAACCACGCCGCATCCAGCTCCGTCGCCATATCCGCCAGCTTGAACTGGATCGCCTGAAACTCGCTGATCGCCTTGCCAAACTGCCGCCGCTCCTGCGCATACTTCATCGCCGCATCCAGCGCCCCGCGCGCCATTCCCAGGCTCAGCGCTGCAATCGAAATGCGCCCGCCATCCAGCACCCGCATCGCGTCCTTGAAACCCTCGCCCTCCTTGCCCACCATGTTCTCCAGCGGAATCTCGCAGTCCTCGAAGATCAGCTCCGCCGTATCGCTCGCACGCAACCCCAGCTTGTTCTCCTTGCGTCCCGGCCGAAACCCCTTCGTCCCCTTCTCCACCACAAAGCCCGAGATCCCCCCGCGCGTCCCCTTCTCCTTATCCGTCACCGCTAACACCACCGCGCAGTCGGCATAGCTCCCGTTCGTGATGAACGTCTTCGACCCATTCAGCACCCACTTATCGCCCTTCTTCACCGCCGAAGTCCGAGCCCCGCCCGCGTCCGAACCCGACCCCGGCTCCGTCAAACCCCACGCTCCCAGCCACTGCCCGCTTGCCAGCTTCGGAATCCACCGCTTCCTCTGCTCATCGTTCCCCGCAAGCATGATGTGGTTCGTGCAAAGCGAATTGTGCGCCGCCACAATAATCCCCACGCTGCCATCCACGCGCGACAGCTCCTCGACCGCCAGCACGTATTCCACGTACCCCATCCCCGCGCCGCCCAGCTCCTCAGGAAAGATCACGCCCAGCAGCCCCATCTCGCCAAGCTTCTTCACCACTCCATGCGGAAACTCGCTCTTCTCATCCCACTCGCTCACATGCGGAGCGATCTCGCCCTCTGCAAACGCCCGCACCGCGCTCTGCAACTGCCTCTGCTCCTCGGTCAAACCAAACATTTCGCGCTCCTGCACATCATAATCAACACTTATACATCTATCACATCCACGCATACTCTGGCTCACGCACAAGCCGGGCAAAGGTATACCCGCCACGAAGTGGCCGCGCGCCGCGCAGGCGGCCCGTCCGGCAGGACAAATCTCCTAAATCCCCGCCAAAGCCTGGTCCAGATCGGCCACAATATCCTCTACGTCCTCGATCCCGACAGAGATTCGCATCAACCCATCCGTAATCCCAAGCCGCGCGCGCCCCTCCGCTCCGACAGCCGCATGCGTCATCGTCGCAGGATGGCAGATCAGCGTCTCCACACCACCCAGCGACTCCGCCAGATACCCCAGCTTCAGCCGTTGCGCAAAAGCGTTCGCATTCTCAAGAGACCCCAGCTCCATCGAGATCATCGATCCGAACCCATGCTGCTGCCGCTTGGCCAGCTCATGATGAGGATGCTCTGCCAGTCCCGGATAAAACACCTTCTGCACCTTCTTATGTCCATGCAGAAACTTCGCAACCACGCGCCCATTCGCATCATGCTGCTTCATCCGCACAGCCAGCGTCTTCACACCACGCAGCAGCAGATAGCTCTCAAACGGCGACAAAATCCCGCCCGTACACTTCTGCACAAACCGGAACCGCTCCGCCTGCTCCGGCTTCGTGCAAACCAGCACGCCGCCCAGCCCATCCGAGTGCCCATTCAAAAACTTCGTCGTCGAATGCATCACAATATCCGCGCCCAGAGCAATCGGCTGCTGCAGATACGGCGAAAGAAACGTATTGTCCACACTCAGCTCCACGCTCTTCGCATGGCAAATCCGCGCCACCGCCGCAATATCTGTAATCGACATCATCGGATTCGTCGGCGTCTCAATATGCACCAGCTTCGTCGCCGGAGTAATCGCTCCCGCAACATTCTCCGCCACGCTCGTATCGACATAAGTGAACGTCAGCCCATAGTTCGCCATCACCTTGTCGAACAGCCGCCCTGTCCCGCCGTACATGTTGTCCGTGCAAACCACATGATCGCCAGACTTCATCATCGTGCACAGCGCCGTAATCGCCGCCATCCCGCTCGCGAACACATGCGCACTCGTCCCGTCCTCAAGCGAGCGCAGGCTCTCCTCCAGCGCATCGCGCGTAGGATTCGTCAGCCGCGCATACTCATGCCCTTTGTTCTTCCCAATCGCCTCCTGCTGATACGTCGACGTCAGGTAGATCGGCACATTCACCGCGCCAGTCGACTCATCCGGCTCCTGCCCATCATGAATCGCCCGCGTCGCAAACCCCAGCTTCTTCTCAGAATCCATCATTCCTCCACTACCTTTTCTTCACAGCCTTGGCCGCTGCAGGCCGTCTCGGCCTCTGCTTCGCCGAAACCGACTTAATCACCAGCCTGTACTTCGTCTCTTTGTTGAACGGTACCTTCGCCGTCTCTATCGCCAGGGCCATCATCGCCTTCACATCGGGCCGGTCGAGTGTCCTCTCATCTTCCAGCCGTATGTGTCGCACGCGCGACCCTTCGCCTTGCAGCAATCCATCAGGATCGGGCAGGTTCGCTCCCTGCAGAAAGAAAAAATTGATGTGCTTCGGATACACCGCGATAGAAAAGACCCCCTCTAAAGCCCGCTCACTCGGCGAAAATCCGATTGCCAGAGCGTTGTAGTTGTCGTACACCAGCTCAATCGCATGCGGCAGCCGTTTGCGAAGCTTCGCCAACGCCTTTCGTGCAAGCTGAGCAACCTCTGGCGTATGCGCATCCAGAAAACGATCAAGCTGCTTCTCGGCACTCTCCGCCATCGGCGCGGCCTCCTCAACACTCAACAAAAACGAGCAACGAACAACGAGCAACCAACAACGAACAACCAACAACCAACTCAGCCCATCAATCCCTTCGACAAATATCTCTCTGCCGAATCCGGAATCACCGTCACCACTCTCTTCCCTGCCCCAAGCTCCTTCGCCAGATCGACCGCAGCGCAAACCGCAGCCCCAGCGCTCGATCCCGCAAACACACCCTCCTCCACAGCCAGCCGCTTCACCATCCCCATCGCCGGCTCATCCCTCACCATCATCACGCGGTCGCATACCTTGCGGTCGAACGTCGCCGGAATAAACGACACCCCAATCCCCTCCACCTTGTGCGGTCCCGGCTCTCCACCTTCCAGCACGCTTCCCTGCGGTTCCACCGCGACCGTCAAAATCTCCGCGCGCTTCTTCTTCAAAAATCTCGCAACGCCGGTAAACGTCCCGGCCGACCCCACTCCCGAAACCCAGGCATCCACGCGCCCCTGCATCTGCTCCCAAATCTCGACCGCCGTCGTCTCCTCATGAAAGTCCGGATTCGCCGGATTCTCAAACTGCAGCGCGGCAAACGCTCCCGGCGTCTCCATCTCAAAATCCAGCGCACGCCGAATCGCTCCCGCCATGCCCTCTCCCTCAGGCGTCCGCGCTACCGTTGCGCCAAGCCCGCGCATCAGCTTCACCTTCTCCTCCGCAAACTGCTCCGGCACATACAGCATCACCTTGTACCCGCGATTCACGCCGATCAGTGCCAGCCCCACTCCAGTATTTCCCGCCGTCGCCTCGACAATCGTGCCTCCGGGCCGCAACACCCCGCGCCGCTCCGCATCCAGCACCAGACCCAGCGCCGCGCGGTCCTTCACGCTGCCACCCGGATTCAGAAACTCCAGCTTCGCCCATATCTCCGCGCACGACCCGACGCCGCAAGCCCGTTCCAGCCGCCGCATCCGCAGCATCGGCGTCTGCCCCACCAGCTCCAATACGTTTTCAACTACCCTCATCAACCAGAACCTCGCACACCAATCGTTTCGTCTCACATTCTCTGAGACGCACACCACACCTCTGCTCTTTTACATCATCTACAGCCCCACTGGCGGCCCACCCGGCACGGCGAGGGTCAGGGTTGCTTCTTCTCCGCTGTAAAACCAGTGGCTGCAGCAGGCCCATCGCCATTCGAAGCTTTCGCAACCACACGCGGATAGTACCCACTCCTGGTCCGCACCGACAGCCTTCCAAAACTCTTCGCCTTCGCCTCTACGTGAATCTCCCTATACCCGCCCAGCGTAGGAGACTTCGTCGAGTGATACGCAATCGTGTACTGCGTCCGGATGTCCTGCGCGACCTCCGCCGCAATCTCATCCACATCCCGCAGCGACTTCGGGAAGTAAGCCGCTCCTCCAGTCTGCTCCGCCAGCGTCTCCAGCACCCGCCGCGCATGCCGCGACTCGCGCTTATCCGTATCCTCGCCAAACAACAACCCAACACAATAGATCACCGGCCCATCGAGATCCTGAATCCTCCGGATCGTCTGCTCCAGCGTCGCGCTCGAAGCATTGTCTTCACCGTCCGTCACTACCAGCAGCACCTGCTTCGGATGCTTCGCATTCTTCGCCAGATAATCCGCCGACGCCACCAGCGCATCGTAGATCGCCGTCCCGCCGCTCGACTTGATATACCCCAGACCCTGCTGCAGCTTCTCGATGCTGCTCGTAAAGTCCTGGTCGATGAAAGCCTCCCACGAGAAGTCCACCAGGAACTCTTCATCCTCCCGGTTCGACAGCTTCACAAAATCGACCGAAGCCTTATCCACCGCCTGCCGCTTGTCATACATCGAACCCGAGCTGTCGATCAGCAAACCAATCGACACCGGCAGGTCCTCATGCCGGAACGAAGCAATCGTCTGCGGCACTCCATCCTCATACACAGTAAAGGCCGACTTATCCAGCGTCTGAACCGATCTGCCGCTGCCATCCAGCACCGTCGCATTCAGCCGGACCTCGTAAGCATCTTCGCGCAGCGTGTACTTTCCATTCTCACGCTCGATCTTGCTGATCCCCACACCTTGCGTCGACCCCGCCTTGCTCGGCGCAGGCGAGTCCGCATCAGGCGAAGGCACCGGATCGCGGTCCACCGTCAGAGAAGGTTGTTGTCCTGTTGCCGGTTGAGTCGCGGCTCTCTGAGCCGTGGGCGGCTGCTGAGCCCATCCGACCACCCCACCCGTCACCACCATCAACCATCCCGCCGCTGCCATCAGCGGACACAAGCTTTTACTGCGAAGGTGCATAGTACCCCTGGCGATTGTGAACCGTCAGCACCGGAAGTCCCGGAGGCGGCACCAGTCGTATCTTCAATTTACGCCAGTTCCCGTCCTGCTTCACATCCGACGGCCTGTACCCGATCACATATTCATTTCGCAGTTCTGCGCTGATCCGCGACGCAATGTCGCCCATATCGCTGATATCCAATACCCGGAACATTCTCCCGCCCGTCATATCGCAGATGTCGTTCAGGAGGATCGGTCCCAGCTGCTCCTCGGTCGTCGGAGCATACTGATCGAATATTCCAATCGAGTAAATCTGCACATCGCTCTCCCGGACCACCCGGCGCAGCTCGCCTTCCGTATACCGGCTCCGGTTGTCTCCACCATCGGAGATAACCAGCAGCGCCTTGCGGTCATACTTCGCCTGCTTCAACTTATCGACGCCCAGATAGATCGCGTCGATCAGCGCCGTCCTGTTCTCCGGCTTCAACATCACCATCCGCGCCTCGACATCATCCACGTCCGACGTATAGTCCACAATCACCGCTGGCCGGTCGTTGAACCCCACCACAAAAAACTCATCCTGCGGATTCGACGTCCTCATGAACTCGCTCAACGCCTTCCGAGCCCGTTGAAACTTCGATGTCATGCTTCCGCTCAGGTCGAAGATGATCCCAATCGTCACCGGCGCATCCTCCGTCGAGAAGCTCTTGATCACCTGCCCAATATTATTGTCGTAGACCTCGAAGTTCTCCTTCTCCAGCCCGGTCACCAGCCGATTCATCGGATCGGTCACCGTCGCGGGCACCAACACCAGATTCACATCCACCCGTATCCGCGCATCCCGCCTCGAAGTCGCCAGCTTGGCAGCGTTGTCCGCGCCTTCAATCACCGGTTTGGCATTCTCAAGAGTCTTCGGCGGAGGTGGTGGCGCAGGCGTGTGCACCTCGCCCAGGGGATTCTCCTGCGCGAATCCCGCCTTTGTTCCGGCCCCCACCCAAAGCGCCAGCACCAGCAATGCCAGCGCCGTGTTCCTCCACCCCACCATGCGGTCGTTGCTCCTCATGCAGATATCCATACTGGCACCTAAGCCCGTTCCGCGCCATACCGGCCGCATCCCTCATGGAACCATCGAGCCCTAAACGCTACTACTTCCTCAGATGCTGATTCAAGAGATAATAGACCCCGCGTCAACCCCCTTGTGTCATTCCTTTGTCTTCCAGCCGGTTTCCGCAGATTTGACAAGCTTTTCCTTCTGGCCAACTCCCCCAGCCCCCAATCCCTCCTTCCACCACCACACCCCGTACAATCGCTATAAATCTAAGACGTCTGGAGACAGAAAACAGCATGGCCCGCCTCTACCCCTTCCGCGCCCTCCGTTACGACCCCACCCGCGTCAACATGGAGACTGTCGTCACCCAGCCCTACGACAAGATCACCCCGGCCATGCAGCAGCGCTACTACGAGGCCAGCCCCTACAACCTCGTCCGCGTCATCCTCGGCAAAAAGGAGCCCGGCGACACCGACCCCCAGGAGTTCCTGCCACCCGGCGAAAAGGCCCACAACGTCTACACCCGAGCCGCCCAGTACCTCCGCGACTGGCGCAAAGAGGCCATCCTCGCCGAAGAACCCGGGCTAGCCGTCTACGGCTACTCCCAGACCTATATCGTTCCCGGCACGTCCGAAACCCGCGAACGCCGGGGCTTCATCGCCTTGGGCCACCTCTACGACTACGCCGACAAGGTCGTCTACCGCCACGAACAGACCTTCCCCAAACACAAATCCGACCGCCTCGCCCTCTTCAAGGCCACCCGCACCTACTGTGAGCAGATCTACATGCTCTACTCCGACCCCGCCTTCACTGCCGAAAAGCTCATCTTCCAGGGCTCCTTTCCCAACGGCTTCGACGACAACCCAGCCGACCTCGCCATCACCGACGAGTACGGCGTAGTCCACAAGCTCTGGAAGCTCACCGACCCCAACCTCATCAATCTCCTCCTCACAGCCATGCGCGACAAGAAGCTCATCATCGCTGACGGCCACCACCGCTACGAGACCTCCGTCGCCTACGCCAAGGAGCGCTCCGCCCAGCTCAAGCTTCCTCTCAACCAACCCAACGGCTTCCTCGACGAAGACGAGCGCCTCAACTCCAACCACCTCCCCATCCCACCCTTCCCCGAAGCCGCCATGATGATGACCTTCGTCAACATGGACGCCCCCGGCATCACCATCCTGCCCACCCACCGCGTCGTCACCGGCATCGAAAACTTCTCCTCGCCCGACTTCATCACCAAAGCCAGCGCCTTCTACACCATCAACGAGATCGCCTCACCCGCCTCCGCGCCCGACCTCATCGCCCAGCTCAACCACTCTCCCGGCGACTCCTTCATCGCTGTCACCGGAGACGGCAACTACATCCTCACCCCCCAGCCCGAAGCCATCGCGCCCCTCACGAAGGGCCTTCCCACAAAACAGAGCCAGCTAGGCGTAGCCCAGCTCCACGCCGTAGTCCTCGACCACCTCCTTGGCATGACCGAAGACAAGATCCGAGCCACCGGCAACATCCAGTACCTCCGCGAGCCCGAAGAAGCCGTCGCCCTCGTCGACTCCGGCGAGGCCAACATCGCCTTCCTCATCAAACCCGTCACCCTCGACCAGCTAAAAGACGTCTCCCTCTCAGGCGAAGTCATGCCGCAAAAATCCACCGACTTCTACCCAAAACTCCTGAGCGGCCTCGCCATCTACGCCCTCGACTAAGGCTCTTTGGCAAGAAACTAAACCCACGTCATCTCGACCGGAGCAGCGGACAGCCTCACCGTCCGCTGCATAGCGGAGAGACCCCCGCATTTTGCAGTTGCATCTCTTGCTTGTCATCCCCGAAGGGGACCTGTTGCTGTGTTGTTGCAGTTGCAGTTGCTGTGTTGTTGCAGTTGCAGTTGCTGTGTTGTTGCAGTTGCAGTTGCTGTGTTGTTGCAGTTGCAGTTGCTGTGTTGTTGCAGTTGCAGTTGCTGTGTTGTTGCAGTTGCAGTTGCTGTGTTGTTGCTGTTGCTGTTGCTGTTGTTGTTGTTTGTTCTAGGTCGTCATTCTGAGCGAAGCGAAGAATCCCCGCATTTGCCGTTGCATTTGCATTTGCATTTGCATTTGCATTTGCCGTTGTAGTTGTAGTTGCCTCTAGGTAAGTCAAGCCTTCAGGCTTGGCCCTCTTCAGCCCATCCACAAGAAGGGGGCTTCAGCCCCTGGGGTACGCCTTCCTATCCCCACCGATACCCTCACCCCCCAAAAACCACGAAGTTCATCCCACCCTTTACAATCAACCAGACCACCTTGAAGCCCTCGCTAAGACCCATCGCCGCGCTGCTCCTCACCCTGCTCACCAGCGCAGCCAACGCCCAGCAACCCACCCCCCGAACCATCATCTTCCTCGACCCAGCCCACGGAGGCCCCGACCCCGGAGCCCACCTCCCCGACAATCTCCTCGAAAAAGACCTCACCCTCGCCTTCGCCGCCCGTCTGCGCGCCCAGCTCTCCACCGCCGGCTTCACCCTCCTCTCCACCCGCGACGCCGACCCCGCCGTCCCCTTCCCCACCGACCAGCGTGCCGAGATCGCCAACCACGCCCATCCCGCCGCCTGCCTCATCCTTCACGCCACCTCCAGCGGCTCCGGCGTCCACATCATCACATCGTCCCTCATCCCCAACGACCTCGCCGACCCCCACTCCACCATCCCCTGGAACACCGCCCAATCCGCCTCCATCCCCCAAAGCCTGGCCCTCGCCAACGAGCTTGGCCTCGCCCTCGAAAAAGCCAAGCTCCCCGTCATCCTCAGCCGAGCCGCCATTCGCCCCCTCGACAACCTCATCTGCCCTGCCGTAGCCATCGAGATCGCCCCGCTCACCCCATCCGACGGTGACGCAACCCCGGTCTCCGATGCCAACTACCAGCAGACTATCGCCAAGGCCATCGCCTCCGCCCTCACCTCCTGGCGCGCCCACGCCTCCTCTGCGGGAGGCCAAAAATGATCCCCCGCTACCAGCGCATCCTCTTCTGGACCTTCGTCTCCGCCATCCTTCTCATGATCGCCTTCCTGCTCCACGGCTGCGAGCAGGCGCGCAAACGTCTCGGCGCATCCACCGCAGACACCCCCATCGCCGCTCCCACCACCGCCAGCACCGAGGACATCACCCTCTACCTCGCCAACGACACCGACGCCTCCATCACCCCCACCACAGAATCGCTCTCACTCCCCCAAGACCCGGCCATCCGCGCCCGCGCCCTCCTCGACCACCTCCTCGCCGCCTACGCCCTGCCCAACTCCGCCCATCCCCTTCAGGCCGGCCCGGCCGTCGATGACGTCTTCCTCCTCACCGACCCCTCACCCGCCCCCGGCGAACAGCCCGGCCAGCTCGCCGTCATCAACCTTCGCGGCAGCTTCGTCAACAACCACCCTTCCGGCATCCAGGTCGAATCCCTGACCGTGCAATCCATCATCGGCACCCTCCACGCCGCGCTCCCGCAGGTCACCACCATCCGCTTCCTCGTAGACGGCCAACCCCACGACACCCTAGCCGGCCACGCCGACCTCCTCCACACCTACCCGGCCACCGACACCGCAACCAAACCCACACCCCCAACCGAAACCCAACCCTGAAACAAACCTGATACCTGATACCTGATACCTATTTCATAAAAACCATCACCGATGACACTGAAGATCGAGCCAACCCAAAAACCCAAGAACGGAGACCGGGCAAACTGAAAACGCAAGCACCACTCACCATCGGCGTCTTCGACTCAGGCTTCGGCGGCCTGACTGTCCTCCGCGCCCTGCTCCCTCTCATCCCCGAAGCAAACTACATCTACCTGGGCGACACCGCCCGCCTCCCCTACGGCTCCAAATCCCGCGAAACCATCGCCCGCTACGCCGTCTCCAGCGCAAAATTCCTCCAGGAACAAGGCGCAGACCTCCTCGTCATCGCCTGCAACACCGCCACCGCCCTCGCCCTCGAAGACATCCGCCAGGCCATCCCCATCCCAGTTATCGGAGTAGTAGAACCCGGCGCCCAGGCCGCAGCAAAAGCAACCACAGCCGCAACTGCAACCGCAGCCGCCCCCCTTGAAAAGCCGTCATTTCGACCGGAGCGCAGCGAAGTGGAGAAACCCGCTTATCTGCCACCACCACTCAACTCATCTCAAGATGAGTTCGCACCAAAAGAAAGTGTCATCCTGAGCGAAGTGCGAAGCACGGAATCGAAGGACCTGCGTTTGTCTTCTCTTCAATCAGAAACAAATTCCCAACCCGAAGTCCTGGTCCTGGCCACCCAGGCCACCGTCCAATCCCACGCCTACACCCGAGCCCTGAACGCCTTCAACCTCGAAGCCCACGAAAAGGCCTGCCCACTCCTCGTCCCTCTGGTCGAAGAAGGCTGGATCGATCACCCAGTCACCGGCGAAGTCCTGAAAATCTACCTGCAGGAAGCCCTGGCCGAAGCCCCCAACGTGCAAATCCTCCTCCTTGGCTGCACTCACTACCCGCTCCTCGAGCCGGCCATCCGCCGAGCCCTCGCCGCCCTCAACCACCCCCTCACCATCATCGACTCCGCCGAGTCCACCGCCCAGGCCACCGCCACTCTGGTAGCCCAAAACTTCCCCAACCGCTCCACCACAGCCAACCCCACCCGCACCTTTTACGCCACCGACTCCATAGAAAAATTCGAGCGCCTGGGCTCAACCTTCCTCGGCCAACCCGTTACAGGAGTCCGTCACATCGATCTCCCAGAGTAACTTCCGCACTTGACACAACCCACCCTCCGCATAGCTATACTGATAGTCGAAAAAGCAACGCAAAGAACAAGCTCCAACCAGCAACCCATTATTTTTGAATACTTTGCACCGAGCAATCCCAGAAAATAAGACTTTTTCGCAACTCCGAACCCAAAGTCCAGACCTAACCCAAATCTTTCTAATACTTTGCGCAAATTCCACCAGGGAGGGGCACCTCCCAAACGGAGCCCAACCCAATGCCCTACCTCCTGAAATCCGAGCCCACCGTCTACTCCTTCGAAAACCTCGAGCGCGACGGCAAAACCGTCTGGGACGGAATCTCCAACCCCCAGGCCCTCCTCAATCTCCGCAGCATGAAGCCCGGCGAAAAACTCGTCATCTACCACTCGAACGTCGGCAAAGCCGCGGTAGGCACAGCCAAAGTCCTCTCCGTCGACCCCTCCGACCCCAAAAATCCCAAAGTCGTCATCGCCCCCGTCAAGCGCCTCAAGCATGAAAAAACCCTCGCCGAGATGCGCGACGCCTCCGTCTTCAAGGACTCCATCCTCTTCCGCCAGTTCCGCCTCTCCGTAGTCCCCCTCACCGAAGCCCAATACGACTGGCTCACCGCATAGAAAAAATCGCCCAATCCACGAAGAATCCAGGTCGCAAGAGCAAATCGGTGCAATCGGTGCAAATCGGTGTTAGGCCTCACACTGCTATCCTTAGCAGCGAAACCTAAACAGGAGCAATCGCACAACATGATCGATCTCAAAGGCAAAGTCGCCGTCGTCTTCGGCCTCGCCAACAAGCGCAGCATCGCCTGGGGCATCGCCCAGAAGCTGTCCGAAGCCGGCGCCACCCTCGCCATCTGCTACCAGAACGAGCGCCTCAAGAAGGAGGCCGACGCCCTCATCCCCGAGCTCAAGGACGCCAAAGCCTACCAGTGCGACGTCTCCGTCGACGCCGAGATCGACGCCCTCTTCGCCACCCTCAAAGAGACCTACGGCACCCTCCACATCCTCGTCCACGCCGTCGCCTTCGCTCCTGCTGCTGCCATGCACAACGACTTTCTCCTCACCACCCGCGAAGATTTCCGCATCGCCAACGACGTTAGCGTTTACAGCCTGATCGCCGTCAGCCGCGCCGCCGTCCCCCTGATGACCGAAGGCGGCTCCATCCTCACGCTCACCCACCACGGCTCCACCAAGACCTTCCCAAACTATAACGTCATGGGCGTAGCCAAAGCAGGCCTCGAGGCAACAGTTCGCTATCTCGCTGCGTCTCTCGGCCCAAAGAAGATCCGCGTCAATGCCATCTCCGCAGGCGCTATTAAGACCCTCGCTGCCCGTGGCATCGGCGATCTCCAGAGCATGTTGAACGCAGGCGCAGAACGAGCCCCGTTACGTCGCGGTGTCGATCAACTCGAAGTTGGCAACACCGCCGTCTTCCTCTCAAGCGACCTCGCCAGCGGCATCACCGGCGAAGTCACCTACGTTGACGCCGGCTTCAACATCACCGGCCTCTAAGCAATACCCGCGCTGCCGTCATCCTGAGCGATGGCGCGCAGCACCGAGTCGAAGGATCCCTGTTATTTCACCTTTGTCTTTTGCTTTTGCTTCTTCCCTAAGGAAAGGAACATTCAACATGACCATCGCTGAAATCCTCCTCCAGGACTACGACATCGAGGTATCCAACACCCGCCGCACCCTCGAGCGCGTCCCCGAAGCCAAGAACGACTGGAAGTGTCACGACAAATCTATGCCGCTCGGCAGACTAGCCATGCACTGTGCCTCGCTCACACGCTTCGGCTCCTACATCATGCTCGATGAGGGCATGGACATGGCCAACTCCAAACGCCCTCACGTCCCCCTCGTCTTCGAATCCCGCGAATACTGCCTTCAGACGCTGGATGAGAGCACTAAAGCCTGCCGCGACGCCATCGCCGCAGCCTCAGACGAGCATCTCGCCGCCCCCTGGCGCTTCAGCTTCGGCGAACACGTCATCTCCAACAATCCCCGCTCCCTCACCTTCCGCCAGATGTGCTTCAACCACCTCATCCACCACACCGCGCAACTAGGCGTCTACCTGCGCCTCAACGACATCCCCGTCCCTGCCCTCTACGGCCCCTCCGCCGACGAGCAGATGCAGATGTAGCGCACGCTCGGCCAATTGAATTTCCCTCCAGAACTCAGCGCGCAGTCTGTTACGATTGCGCGCGTACTCAATTCTTCTGTCCGGGACCCTCATGCGCTTTTTGATTCTCTCTGCAGTTCTCGCTCTGCCAGCCGCAGCTCTAACTCAAACCAAAACCCAAACGCCCACAGCACCTCATCCCGCCGCAGATGGTAAAGTCCATTGCACCATCCAGCCGCCACCCGCTCCTGGCGAAGCTCTCACCGCACTCGTAGCCGGTAACACTGACCGCGCCGAGACCCTCTACGCCGCACAGGTCGCCTCCTCGCCATCCCCGGCAGCCTATGCCGGCCTCGCACGCGCCCAGCTCGCGGCAAACAAACTTTCGCAAGCCCTCTCCACAGCAAAGTCCGCGCTGGCCTTCGCGCCCGCCTCAGCCGAGGTTCAGTCGCTCACCGGCGACGTCCTTCTCCGCTCTGGCCAAATTCCCGAAGCCGGAACCGCCTACACCCGCGCCCTCGCACTCGACGGCTGCTCCGCCCGCGGCCACTACGGAATGGGCCTAGTCAACCAACTCCTCTCGCGCCGCGCGGCCGCCGATCACGAGCTCGACCTCGCCCGCAAGCTCTCTCCTGGCGACCCCGAGATCATGGCCGCCTACATCACCACGCTTCCCGAGGCAGACCGCGCCGCGCCGCTCAACGCCTTCCTCGCCGCCAAGCCCCAGCTCACACCCGACCGTATCGAAGCACTTACCAATGACCTGGCAATCCTTCAAGCGCATAAGTTCTGTTCCCCTGTGGAGCCCTTCCAGACTGCCAAACTCAACTTCACGCCCGTCATGTTCAACGGAACGATCATTCGCTCCTGGGGTTTCTCGACGAAATTCAATAACGCCGACACTTTGTTGCTCGAGCTCGATTCCAGCGTCTCGGGCATCCTCCTCGATGAGAAGCAAGCCGCCAAAGCCGGTGTTCAACCAATCACCCCCGGCGCAACCACAGTGCCCTACACTGGTTTTGTCAATCAGATCAGGATCGGCTCAATTCAATACCACGACTGCCCCGTCCGAGTCGTCGACTCTTCCACACTCGCCAAGGCAAACGGCCTCATTGGCCTCGACCTCTTCCGCGATCATCTTATTCACATCGACTATCCCGACCAGTCTGTAACTCTCAGCGCCCTGCCCGCAGAACCACTCGCCCAGCCCACTGGCGAAAGGTCTATCGTCACCCCCACCGACAAAGACTGGTCGCAGATCTACGTTGACGGCAGCAACATACTGGTTCCCACTCTCATCAACAAACAAGGTCCCTTCCTCTTTGTCCTCGACACCGGCGCTCCACGCACGGTCCTCTCTCCTGACGTCACCAGCCGCACCCTCGACAAGAGCAGCGACGCGACAGTCCCTCTGCAAGGCACCTCCGGCACCGTCGTCAAGTTCATCCCCAAGGAGGGCGGTGGCGATCTGAACCGAGCCGATATTTACTCCGCCAACGGAACACTCCTCAAAGTCTCCCGTCCGGTAAAATTCCCGCTCTACCGATTCGCGGGCAGCGAGGTCCCCAACCGCAGCGCCGTCACCTTCGACCTCACCCCCAAGAGTCATGCAACCGGAGTCGAGGTCTCTGGCCTTCTCGGCTTCGATGTCCTGCGCCAATTCATCATCGACATCAACTACCGCGACGGCATCGCCCGCATCCTCTTCGACCAGAACCGCCGCTACGCCGTCCAGCAAGCAGACAAGACCTACCTCGGCAATTACTACTAATCGCCATACAAAAAAACAAAGCCCGCGAGCCGGACAACTCACCATCCGATTCGCGGGCTTCATTATTTACCGTACTAATCCCGCCGATAAACCACCCCGCCCTTCATCACAAACGAAACCTTCTTCGTCACCGAGATATCCTCCAGCGGATTCCCCGGCACCGCAATCACGTCCGCAAAATACCCGGCCTTCAGCTCCCCAATCTGCCCGCCCCAGCCCAGCAGTTTCGCCCCATTCAACATGTCTGCCTGCAACACCGCCGCCGGCTTCATCCCGTACTCCACCATCAACTTCAGCTCTCGCGCCTGCGTCCCATGCGGGAACGGCCCCACGTCGCTCCCCACCGCCATCGGAACCCCCGCCGCCAACTGCTTCTTGAACTCCGCTGCATGATAAGCCTGCTGCGCCCGCTCAGCCGCCGCTCTCGCCGGAGTCGCCGCATGATCGGCAAAGTACTCCACAATCGTAAAAGTCGGTACAGCGTAAATCTGCTTCTCTTTCATCGACCGCATCGTGGCATCGCTCAACTGATCTGCATGGTCCACCGAAGCCACACCAGCCGCCACCGCAAACCCCGTCCCGGGTTCGCCCGTCGCATGAACCGCAACCCCACGTCCTGAACCAACCCCGCCGCCCGTTCGCTCCGCCTCTCTCACCGCTGCGCTCAACTCCGCTTCCGTGTACTGATACGGCGTCTTGAACACCCCGTCACGAAACGAATCCCGCCCCGTCTCGTAAATCTTCGTAAAATCCGCGCCACCCTTCCGCTGCTCCCGCATCACTTTCACAATCTCTTCAGCAGAATCCGCATAATCAGCATTCGAGAGCACCTTCTGCGCCGGGTTATACCCGATTGCATCCTCATGGCCGCCTGTCAGATCAATCGCATTGCAACTCATCCGCATCCGTGGCCCTGGAATCCACCCTTTATTGATCGCATTCCGCACCGCAACATCCGCGCATCCCGCGCCCTCAGTTCCCATATCGCGCTCAGCCGTAAAACCCGCCATCAAATCCGCCTTCGCCGCGCCCGCCGCAATCAGCGTCCTCTCCGGCACGCTCTCCTGGATCGTCTGCAGATCCTCCGCCCCCACATGCAAAAACAGATGCACATGCGCATCGATCATCCCCGGCATCAAAGTCTTGTCACCAAGGTCGATCACCTCAGCCCCCGCAGGACGATCCACATGCGCCCCCGCCGCAACAATGCGCTCGCCTTGCACCAACACCTCCCCCGGCGCCACCACCGTTCCACCCGCCACATCCAGCATCCGCGCGGCATGCAACACCACAGGATGTCCCGCCTCACCCGTTCCCTGCGCTACACAAGACGCCGCCGCCACAAACCCCAACAAACCGCAAACCAGATTTTTCATAGTTCCAGCAGCATACCGCGAAACAACGTCAAGGCGTCCTCACAACACCCACGCCTCCGATCACATCCAACAAGCCAGACGGTCCGGAAGCCAGCGGCAGACCACAGAATTGGAGGCCCCTATGAAAGCAACCTGGAAACATCACGAAGACAATAAAACCCTCGACGCAAACGAGCGCAACGAACTCCCCGCCTCAGTCTTTGCCTTCCCCGAAAAGCGCAAAGAGCCGCTCAACAACGCCTCTCACGTCCGCAACGCCATCGCCCGCTTCGACCAGGTCAAAGACGTGACAGACCAGGAGCGCGAACAAGCCTTCGCCAACATCAAAGCCGCAGCCAAACACTATGGCGTCGAGATGACCGAAAGCAGCTGGCACGATCTCGGCAAAAAGGCCCACACTACTAGCCAAAGCCATAAAGCGAGTTGACTAGCCCGCCTTCTCCGTCAGTTCGGCCCAACGCGCATACAGCCCGTCTGCCTCCGTCTGCGCTTCCTCCATCTCCGCCAGCGCCTCCGTCAGCCTCACTGCATCCACCGCCACTGCCGGATCTTCAATCGTGTGCCGCGCCTTCTGCAACCGCTCCTCCGCAGCCTCTACCGCAGCTTCGATCCCCGCAAACTCCCGCGCCTCCAGATACGAAAGCTTCTTCTTCCCACCCGCAGCCGTAGCGGCAACCGAAGCCACCGCCTTCCCCGCCGCCCCCGGTGCGATCGCGTCCTCGATCTTCACTCCGCGCCACTGCTCCCACTGCGAATAATCCGCAAACGTCTCCGCCCCGCCCTTCCCATCGAGCCCCAGCACAATCGTCGAAACCCTATCCAGCATGTACCGGTCATGCGTCACCAGCACCAGCGCACCCGAGTACTCCAGCAAACTCTCCTCCAGAATCTCCAGCGTCGCAATATCCAGATCGTTCGTCGGCTCATCGAGCAGCAATAAATCCGCCGGCTCCAGCATCAGCCGAGCAATCAAAACCCGCGCCCGCTCGCCTCCACTCAGCCTCTCCACCGGCTGGTTCAGCTGCTCGCTCGTAAATAAAAACTTCGCCGCATAACTCGCCACATGCACCACCCTCCCCTGGTACACAACCGAGTCCGCATCCGGAGCCAGCGCCCTCCGCAGCGTCACTCCCTCATCCAGCTCGCGCATCTGGCTGAAGTAGACAATCTTCAACCCATTCGCCTTCTTCACCTCTCCACGCGCAGCCTGCAACTCCCCTGTCAGCAGCCGCAGCAGCGTAGTCTTTCCGCTTCCGTTCGGCCCCACCAGGCCCACGCGCACCCCAGCCGTAATCAAAAAATTCAACCCCTCGACGATCCGCCGCCCACCCAGCTCAATCGACACATCCTCCAGCTCCACCAGCCGTTTCGTCTGTCGCTCTGTCGCAGAAAACTCGATCCCCGCGCTCGCCGTCTGCACCCGCGCGTTGACCTCCTTCAACTGCCCAATCAACTCATTCGCATTGTCGATCCGCGCCTTCGCCTTCGTAGCCCGCGCCTTCGGCCCACGCCGCAGCCACTCCACCTCAACCTTCACGCGATTCTTCAACGCATCCTGCAGCTTCGTCTGCGCCTCCAGATAAGCCTCACGTCCCTCAAGAAACTTCGAATAGCTTCCCTTCACCCGCAGCAGCCCATCCGCATACACGCGGTTCAGCTCCACTATCTCCGTCGCAACATTCTCAAGAAAATAACGATCATGGCTGACAAGCACACAAGCAAAATCACCCTCATTCAGCAACCCCTCCAGCCACACAATCCCCGCCAGGTCCAGATGGTTCGTCGGCTCGTCCAGCAGCAGCACATCCGGATGCATCACCACCGCCTCCGCAATCGCCAGCCGCTTCCGCCAACCTCCGCTCAGCCGCGCCGCTTCAGCAGTCAAATCAGGAAAACCAATCCGCCCACCCGTCTCCCGCAACCGGCCCTCGCGCTCACCCTCCGGAACACCACCCCGCTGCAAAGCAGCCTCCAGCACACCGCGCACCGTCACTCCCGGCGCAAAGTTCGACTCCTGCGCCACATACCCCACGCGGGCCCGCTTCCGCACCGCAACATCGCCCGCATCCGCATCTTCCTCGCCCGCCAGAACCTTCAGCAGCGTGCTCTTCCCCGCGCCATTCGGCCCAATCAGCCCAATGCGGTCTCCATCCGAAACAGTAAAACCAATCTCACGAAACAAAGCATTCGCGCCAAAGGCCTTCGTCAACCCCTGCGCATTCAAAATAGGCGGCATCTTTCAAGTTTACCGTGTAAGCCACTGCAAATCCGCTCACAACGCTTGCCTTCAGCCGCTAATCCAGATCGAAATCCCTCAGCGGCTTTTCCGTAAGCGGGCTCTCCTTCGCCTTCTTCACCGCTTCGGCGAACTTCTTCGCCATCACATCATCCTTATTCTTCTGCGCATCCACGCTCTGCTGAAAGATCGAGTCGCGCCGAGCATCTGCCTCACGCAGGGCCTTCGCTGCCTCGCCAAAGTCCTCAAACATCTTTTTCTTCGGAGCAGACTTATGCGAAATAATCGCCCGCGTCACCGGATCCACCTTCAACATGGCCCCACAATCCGGACACATCACCTCAAACGGCTGATCGCTCAATCCCATGGAACACACCTCAATCAACCATTCTAAAACCCACCACAGCACCCAACCAACACCCAGCAACTAACAACCTGCAATCGCAATCAAAGGCGCACCACCACATGCCCCGGACACTGGTTTCCCGCCACCCCTACCAGCTTCTCCACCAGCCCATCCCCATACCGCGCCATAAACCATACACCCGCAACCAGGCGCTCCTGCGGATGCCCATCCGGAAACACATGCAGCGTAATCGCCTCCGCATGCTTCTTCAGGCTGGCCTCCTTCTGCACCTCGAACGTAGCTGCCATCCTACGCAGCCGGTTCATCTGATACTTCATCTTCGACCCCGAGACCTCCGCCGCCCGCCCCAGCGAAGCATCCATCCCACGCAGATACTCCGTCAGCGCACTCAACTCCGCCTCAAGAGCATTCCCCACCGCAGCCAGTTTCCGTTTGCCCTCAATCGGCATGGCCCGCGCACCCAGCCGTTGCGCCAGATTCTCTGCCGTCGTCATCGCATCCGGCAACTGAACCTCATCTTTATCCATCACCGCGGCAATCGCCGGCTCCAGCAGCGTCGCGCTCAGCCGCGGCAGCACCGGAGTAATCCTTCCCAAAATCGCCTCATACAACACGGCACTCTGGGCGAAGTAAGCAATCTCCGCCGGGCCGCCAACATACGCAGCGGTGGGCAACACCGTATCCTGAAACACCGGCCGCAACAACGCATTCGGACTCAGCCGCTCCGGCGCGCTCTCCAGAATCCCCAGCAACTCCGCCGTCGAATATGTCTTCCCGCCGGCCTTCCAGTTGCCGTCGCCATTCCGCCGCAGGGCCACTCGCTCGCCCGTTGTTTCGTCAAGCAGAAACAGCATCGAACCACCTTCAGACACCAGCACCTGCGCGTGATACCCCGCCCTCACCAGCTCCTCGCCACGAGCAATCAACGCCGTCTGCAGCTCCGTCGCATATTCCATCGCATATCTCAGCGTGCTCGCTCCCAGAGCATGAAACCCACGAGCAGAAGCATCCATCACAATCAGCCCCTGCTCCGCAAAGATCCGCGCCATCAACCGCCCAAACGCCACCGCGAGCGTGGCCCTCTGCCCATCCCCTGGCGCATAACACTCACGCAGCCACTCGCTCACCGGGGCATACTCCAGCAGTTCGCTCGCCCTCTCCAACACCGGATCCAGCTCCGGTCCCGGCGTCACTCCGCCCACAGGAACCGCATGCGGCAGCTTCAATCCCAACCGAAGCGTCTCCACCGAAGTTTTCGTCAGCAAAGAGACCTGGTCCACCTCCGCCAGATCGTGATCTTCGGTCGCCATCCAGAACACCGGCACATGCTCCACGCCAGTGATCCTTGTCGCGTCCTGAGCTCGCGCCACCGCGGTTGCCGCCTTCAGGATCGTCAGCAGCGGCCCGCCAAACAGTACAACCTGCTGCCCCCGTCACCACCGCCCGCGCCCCTGCGCGCAGCTTCGCAATATTCGTCTTCGCGGCCTCGCTCGCGCCAAACTCTACCGCCTGCTGCCCCAGCAGATCAGCCAGAGCGCCGGAATCCTTCACGGCAACGCCTCTGCCGATCCACTTCCCCCCAAACGGCTCCGCCCCATACCACCGTCGCACCGCAGAGCCTTCTGCACTGTCGGACATGGCCAGATAATCGAGATAGATCTTCGATACGTGCGGCAGAACCGAAATCGGAAAACACTCAGAACTCATCGAAAACCTATCCTCAATCCCATCAGCGATAGCGACAGACTATTGACACAATTTTCCGCGCAACTTATTGGATGCCTTCACCCAAGTCTAGATGCAGGATGATACTTTAGCCCTATGGCTGCCCAAATAAAGACTCCCAGCACTCCATCGCCCTCGTCCCCTGCGGGCAAGAAAAAGCCGCTCGCCAAGCCGCGTCTTATCAGCTCCAAGCTGGCCTACAAGGGCAAGGTCTTCTCCGTCGTCAGCGACAAGGTTGAGGAATCCAGCGGCCATATTCACACCCGCGATGTCATCCGCCATAACGGCTCCGTCGTCATCCTCGCTGTTGACGAATCAAAGAATCCCCGCGATCCCGAGATCGTCTTCGAGCGCCAGTACCGCCACGCCGCCGGCCGCACCCTCATTGAGCTCCCTGCCGGCCGCTGCGAACCCCACGAAGTCCCGCTTGCCGCCGCCAAACGCGAGCTCATCGAAGAGACCGGCTACCGTGCCAAACGCTGGACCCTCCTCACGAAATACTTCGCCAGCCCCGGCTTCCTCGGCGAATGGATGCAGATATACCTCGCCCGCGAAATCCGCGAAGGAGCCGCGGCTCCCGAACCCGACGAAAACATCGAGGTCTTCCGCCTCTCCCTCTCCGAGGCCCTCGCTCTCGTCCGCCGGCAACAAGATCCACGACGGAAAGACCCTCATCGGCCTCATGCTCTACGACGCCGCCCGCCGCTCCGGCCGCCTTCCGTAACTGCCCTCCGGCCTTCGCACAAGTAGCCGGAAAATCATACGAGCGGAAAAATTCAGCCGGTTAACTTCTTCAGAAAACTTCTTCCCCCCCTTTTGCGTCACACCTCAAGGTGCCGTTTACCGTTGCAGTGTTCACACTTCGCGGCAGACGCCCTGTTCAGACTGAGACGAAAGGGAGTTGCTCCATTGGCACAATATAAAGGAACGGTAAAGTGGTTCAACAACGCGAAGGGGTATGGGTTCCTGGGTCGTGAAGGAGGAGCCGACGTCTTCGTCCACTACAGCTCCATCCAGCGAGAGGGCTACAAAAGCCTTAAAGAAGGGGATGAGGTCGAGTTCGACATCATTCAGGGGACAAAGGGCCCTCAGGCCGATCAGGTATTCCGTCTTAAAGAAGTCAACCAGCAGGCAAATCCATAGATTCTTTTCCGCAAGCGGGCTCTCCCGTCCGCACGCTGCATCGCTTCCCCGTCTTGAGTCTCTCTCTGGCCTGTTGCATACTGGCGCGGTGGTCTGCTTCGCGGTGGATCGTTACCATTCCTCATGGACAACATCTCGATCGCCCGCCTGCTCGACGAAACCGCCTCCCTCCTCGAGATCGACTCCGCCGACCCCTTCCGTGTTCGCTCCTACCGTCGAGCCGCCGAGGCCGTCGAGCAGCAAACCACCCAGCTCTCCACCCTCGCCGAAGATCCCAAAGCCCTCCTTGCCATCAACGGGCATCGGCAAAGGCATGGCGGCCAACATCCAGTCCATCCTCTCCACCGGAACCCTCCCCCTCCGCGAAGAGCTCCTGCAAAAATATCGGCCCACGATGCTCGACCTCCTGCGTCTCCCCGGCATGGGCCCCAAAACCGTAGCCCTCGTCTGGTCCTCCTGCCAGGTCTGCGATATCGACTCGCTCGAAGCCGCCGCCAAAGCCGGCCATCTCACCAAGCTCCCGCGCATGGGCGAAAAGTTCGTCACCAAGCTCCTCAAGGGCATCGAAGACTACCGCAAAAACTCCAGCCGCTTCCGCATTGACAAGGCCCAGCATCACTCCGACATCATCTCCAACCTCATCCGCGAGTTTCCCGGCATCGACGAGATCACCCCCGGCCGGCAGCCTCCGCCGTGGCCGCGAGACCGTCGGCGACCTCGACCTCCTCGTCACCGGCCCCGCCTGCGAACCCGGCGTCGTCTCTGCCGCGGTTGAGCACGTCGCCGCCCTTCCCCTCATCGACAAGCTCATCGCCAAGGGCCAGAACAAAGTCAGCTTCACCCTCCGCAACAACCTCCAGGTCGACGTCCGCCTCCTCCCACGCAGCGGCTACGGAGCTGCGCTGCAATACTTCACCGGCTCCAAGATGCACAACGTGACCCTCCGCCAGCGCGCCATCAAGCGCGGCTACACCCTCAACGAGTACGCCCTCCTCCGCGTCGAAGACAACACCATCATCGCCTCCGCCACCGAGGCCGAAATCTACAACGCCCTCGACCTCGACTACATCCCGCCCGAGCTGCGCGAAAACTCCGGCGAGATCGAAGCCGCCGCAACCCACACCCTCCCGCAGCTCATCACCCTCGCCGACATCCGCGGCGACCTCCACATGCACACCGACGCCACCGATGGCCGCGACACCATCCGCCAGATGGCCGAAGCCGCCCTCGCCCGCGGCCTAAACTACATCGCTATCACCGACCACAGCAAAAACCTCGCCCGGCATGGACGACGCCCGCGCACTCGAACACATCAAGAACATCCGCACCATCGACGCCGAGTTCCAGCAGCAGTATCAGGGCAAATTCCGCATCCTCCCCGGCATCGAAGTCGACATCCTCGCCGACGGCGCCCTCGACCTCGAAGACTCAACCCTCGCCCAGATGGACATCGTCGTCGCCAGCGTCCACTCCCTCTTCAGCCAGCCCATCGCCGAGATGACCGAGCGCATCCTTCGTGCCCTCGAAAACCCGCACGTCCGCATCCTCGGCCATCCCACCGGCCGCAAGGTCCTCGGCCGCGAGGGTTACGCCATCGATGTCGACCTCATCCTCAAACGCGCCGCAGAGCTAGGCGTAGCCGTCGAACACAACGCAGCCCCGCCCGTGCCGACCTCAACGACCTCAACCTCCGCCTCGCCAAACAATACGGCTGCAAGATCGTAGTCGATACCGACGCCCACTCCACCGAAGAGCTCGACCAGATGCGTTACGGCATCACGCAGCTACGCCGCGCCTGCTCACCGCCGCCGACATCCTCAACACCCAGCCCACCGCCGAAGCCCTCCTCAAAAACCTCCGCCCCAAACCATAAGCAATCCACGACACCCAGCCAGCCAAGCGCAAATATGACAGGACGATGAAAATTACTCTGTCATTTGGACCGCCCATTCGCTATAAACCAGTTAGCGACTGCGCCACCACTCCAAAAATCAGGACCCCTGCCTGTGCTCAAACGACTTGGCCGCCTTATTGTCTTTGCAATTGTCGTTGTCTCCGTCATCGTAGTGGTCCGTGCCGTGCTCCTCAAACCGCAGACCTCCTCTGCTCCTCCCGCAACTCCCATCGCGCTCGACAACGACGGTGCCATCCAGCGTTTCGTCGGAGCCATCCGCATCCCCACTGAGTCGAAGGCTGGCCAGCCGCCCGACCAGGACGCCATGCTCAAGCTGCGCGACTATCTCCAGCAGAGCTTCCCCCGCGTCCACACCACCATGCAGCGCGAAGTCCTCCCCGACGGCGCTCTACTCTTCACCTGGACAGGCCGCAACCCAGCCTCAGCCCTGTCGTCCTCATGGGCCACATGGACGTCGTCCCGCCGCCACCGAAACCCTCTCCCAGTGGAAGCACGGTCCCTACTCCGGCGACATCGCCGAAGGCGCCATCTGGGGACGCGGCACCCTCGACGACAAGATCCACGTCCTCTCCCTCCTCGAAGCCGCCGAGACGCTCATCGGCCGTGGCTACACTCCCGCCCGCACCATTCTCTTCGCCTTCGGAGACGACGAGGAGAACGGCGGCAAATACGGCGCGCAGAATATCGTGAAGCTCCTCCAGCAGCGCAACGTGCAACCCGACTTCGTCATCGACGAAGGCGGAATGATCGTCACTGAATGGTCCCCGGCCTCAGCCAGCCGCTGGCCATCATCGGCACATCGGAGAAGGGCTACCTCGATGCCGCCCTTACCACCAAAGGAACCGGCGGCCACTCCTCCGAGCCGCCGCCGCACACCGCCATCGGCCAACTGAGCGCAGCCCTCACAAAACTCGAAGCCAGCCAGTTCCCCGCATCCATGCCGACGGTCCTGCAGGCCCAGTACCTCTCCATCGCGCCATACATGCCGTTCTCCAAGCGCCTGATTCTCGCCAATCTGTGGCTCTTCAAGCCCCTCATCATCCGCAAAGGCATCGAAAATCAGTTTCAGGCAGGCAACTTCCGCACCACAACCGCCGAGACCATGTTTAACGCCGGCTTCAAAGGAAAACGCTCTGCCCACCAGCGCCCGCGCCGTCATTAACTTTCGCATCCTGCCCGGAGAGACCGTCTCGTCCGTCCTCGACCGCGTTCGCACCGTCGTCAACGATCCCGGCGTGACCGTCGAAAATGCCAGCCCCGGCACCTCCCGCAATCCCAGCCCTATCTCTCCGCTAGACTCGGACGGCTACCGCACCATCTCCACCACCATTCGACAGGAGTTTCCCGACGTCATCATCGCTCCCAACCTTCTCGCCGCCGCCACCGACTCCAGCTTCTACACCGCCCTCACGCCGAACGTCTATCGCTTCCTCGCCCTCGACATCGATCCCTCCGCATTCTCCATGGTCCACGGCTTCAACGAGCGCGTCCCCCCCGAAAAATATCTCAAGACGGTCCAATTCACCGCCCAACTCATCCAGAACATTCCCTAGCCCGCAATTTTGAAAGGCCGCAGCTTTGCAGCACCGAAAAGTCGTGTTGCTGCATTTTGGCATTTGGGATTAGGGCATTAGGACATTTGGGATTAGCATAGGGCTTTAGCCCTACGAAAAATGAGTGGACTACAAGGGGGCTTTAGCCCCGGGCCTGTTTTTCACTAGCCGCAATCCTCATTTTCCGCAACCTCTTTTAGCCGCCGAAGGAATCCTCAGCACCCTCTCAAGGCAACTGCGCCGGCCCCAACAACGGAGTCTTCACCGGCGTAGCCAGTCCTATGAACGTCGTCACCGTATTGACTCCGTTCGCGGAGTTGCTCACCCAGAGATTCCCGCTCGTATCGATCGCAACCGCAAACGGGAACCCAAGCTGCGCATCCGTTCCCAACCCTGTCGCCGGCGAAAGCGGCATCCCCGGCGTCGCCGAACCCGCTCCCGAAAACTCGCTCACAGTTCCCTTGTTCAGATTCCCCACCCACACGTTGCCGGCTCCATCGACAGCAATTCCCTGGGGATGGCTGACACCCCCACCCGTCTGCCCGTTCAATAGAACCGCGCCCGCGCTCGAAACCTCGCTGATGCTGTCTCCAAAATAATTCGCCGCCCACACATTACCGCCCTGGTCCACGGCTACTCCGCTCGCGCCATTGCAACAATCGATCGCCATCACCTTCGACCCGTCGGCAGAGATGCGCGTCACCGTGGTCTCGCTTTGATTCGCAACCCACGCATTGTGGCTCGCGTTCACCGCCACGGCAACAGGCAGCGAGAGCTGGCCCACGCCCCAGCCGGTACTGCCGTTGACCGCCGTTCCACTGCTCCCCAGCAGCGTTACCATCGAATCGCCATAGTCCACCACCCACACATTACCCGTCGTATCTGCTGCCAGCCCCTGCGGGAAAAACACCCCGCCCCCCGTGAATCCGCTGGCACCCGACAGCACCTGCCCGGTATTGCTGAACTTCACCACGTTCCCGTCCCCGCCGTTGATCGAGGAGCTGGTCTGCTCATTCGACACCCAGATGTTGTTGCTTCCATCCACCGTCAGTCCGTAGCTCTCGTTCAACCCTGCGGAAGCCGAAGCAATCTGCTCGACCGCGCCGCCCGTCCCCAGCGCAGGCAGCTCCGTCAGCGCACTAAAATAGCTCGCAACCCACGCATTCCCGCTCGAGTCCAGCGCCATTGCCCCAGGTTGCCTCATCCCACCGCCGCTCCACGTCACCGCGAGAGTCCAATCCGGAGTCGCAGCCATCGGCGTAAATGGCGGAGGAGCGACCACCAGTTGGACCGCAGGAACATTAATGGCCGGATTCCGCAACATGTTGTAGATCGCATCGAGCGTGTTGCCCGGAGCCGGACCGCCCGGAACTGTGCCTTGCGCGATCAGCGCGTTACACTGCGCGCCCCCGCCTGTCGCAGTACAGCCATATAGAATGTCCGCGAGCGAATTGATCTTCGCGGAGGGAATACTCAACCCCGTGGGCAACGATGCCCCGGGCGAAGCACCAGTCGCCATATTCGCCAGCTGATTCGCCGTCCCAAACGCATTCGCCAGCCCCGCGGCATTCGTACTGCTCGTCCCAACGTTCCCGCCGCTCGAATAAAACGCCGCCAGAGCCGCCACCGAGGCCACTGTCGTCACCTCGTTCACTATTACCGTCTCACCCGAGGTAATGCTCCCACAACTCCCCAGCGCTGCCATCATCGCCAGCAACGAGTTATTCACCGAGTTATTCACAGAGTTATTCACAGATCCGTTCAATCCCGGATTCCCGCCCCGCGCCACCAGATAGACCTGCGTCGAAGAGCTGGCGCACGAATATCCTTCCGGCACCGTAAATGCGCCGGTGCTGTCCGTCGTCACCGGCGGTGCTGTCCGTCGTCACCGGACTCGTCAGCAAAGCCGTCCCCGACGACCCATAACCACTCGAGCCCGCCGCATACAACTGCACCGCAGCACCACTTACCGGTGCGCCACTTACCGACGAACCAACCTCCACCTTGCCACCAAAACTAAGCCCCGCCCCGGTAGCACCACCGCCACCAGTGCCACCGCCACCTCCGGTACCGCCACCTCCGGTACCGCCACCACTTCCACCACCATTGTCCGACGTGACACTGCTTCCGCAGCCAATCGTCGACAACAAGAGCCCCGCAGCCACCACGCCCAAGGCAGACCGCAATCCCATCAAAGAAACAAAATAACGATTCACAGAAATAAGTTTAGAGGATGGGCCCATTCCGGCAGTCACTACTTCCCTTTCTTCATCCTCTTTACCACCCCGGCCAGCGAGTGTTCGTTCATAGCATTCACCGCATCCTCCCGAACCCTCTTCATCCACCCGCTCACCGCCTTGTCCTCCAGGCTCAGCCAATCCCCCGCCGTCGCCTCGAACACCTCGCCCAGCCCGATCTGCTTCGCCGGTTTCTTCAGCTTCGCTCCTCCATGCGGCCCCTTCCGCTGCTCGATCAACCCCGCCTTATGCAGCAGCAGAAACGTCCTCCGCACCATCACCGCGCTCTCCTTCAGCGCCTCCGCAATGGCCGCCGACGTATGCATCGCATCCGGCTCGCTCGCCAGCACCGCCAATACCCGCACGCTCAGTTGAAACCGCCCACTCTGTGCCATGCTCAAAAAGCTACCACACCCCAAAGACCGCCGGCCGGTTTTGCTCCCTCGACCCCGTCACTTCGAAGAATCCTCACCCACACCCGATGTAAACTCTTCCAGTGAATATCCTCTTTGTCGGCGATGTCTTCGGTTCCGCCGGCCGCCACATCGTCCGCGAACATCTCCCGCACGTCATTGAAACCAACGCCGTCGACCTCCTCGTCATCAACGGCGAAAACGCCGCCGGAGGCTTTGGCCTCACCCCCTCCATCGCCGACGAGCTCTTCGACCTCGGCGCCCACGTCATCACCACCGGCAACCACATCTGGGACAAAAAAGAGATCTTCGAGTACATGACCGTCCCCGCCGCCTCTCACGCCCGTGGACGCCGCGTCCTCCGCCCCGCCAACTACGCCGTCAACACCCCCGGCTTCGGCCTCTACCAGGGCGAGCTCCCCACCGGCCAGCCCTACGCCGTCATGAACCTCCAGGGCCGAGTCTTCATGTCCTCCTGCGACGACCCCTTCCGCAAGGCCGACGACCTCCTCGCCCAGATCGCCCGTGAATCCGCTGCCAAAGTCATCCTCCTCGACCTCCACGGCGAAGCCACCTCCGAAAAAGTAGCCCTCGGCTGGTATCTCGATGGCCGCGTCACCGCCGTCCTTGGCACCCACACCCACATCCCCACCGCCGACGAGCGCGTCCTCCCCAACGGCACCGCCTACCAGACCGACGTAGGCATGTCCGGCCCCTACGACTCCGTCATCGGCGTAGAAACCGAGCTTATCCTCAACCGCTTCCTCACCGGAATGCCCGGAAAATTCGAAGCCGCCAAGGGCAACCCCAAAATGTGCGCCGCTCTCATCGCCTGTGACGGAGCCACCGGCCGCGCCCACCACATCCAGCGCATCATGCTGGGCGAATAGTCGCCGAGAACCTCCATCTCCGAGCATGTTGGCGACTGCTAGGCGAAGAACGCCGCCAATGCCGAACTCAGGAGCAACGCACTTCCAATCACCGCCAGCCGCAGCCAGAACTCGCGCGTCCTATCCATCCCCAGATGATGCAGAACCCATTGCACCCCGTGCACTCCCCCAAACGGGTCATATCTCTCCGCAATAACCTCGACCCGCCAGCCGATTTTCGTCTGCGCTAAACTGGCTCGACCGTCATGCACCGACTCTCGCGCCGCACCTTCCTCCAGACCGCAGCCGCCACCACCCTGGCCACCCAAATCAAATCCGTGCCAGCCCAGTCCCAAACCACACCCTACCCGGAAAACGGCACCCTAATCCCCGACGACGACTGGCGTCTCTGGATCGACGAAAAAGCCGAGTGGAAGAACGACACCCTCTTCCTTCCCGAAGACATCACCATCGACGAAGGCATCCTCCACGGCAAAGGCACCCCGCTCCCCGTCAACGAACCCACTGGCGGCTGGGGTCTCCTCGACCACCTCACCGGCATCAACGTCACACTGCCCACCACCGTCGAGCAGCACTACTGGGGCAGATTCGGCAGCCGCCCCTACACCTCCGAAGAGTACCGCTACGCCGACGACGACCCCATCCCGCAAAACGGAGCCTACCTCGGCGTCTCCTGGTGGGGCAAGCAGATCCACATCCCCGCCGACTGGAAGGGCAAACGCATCTTCCTCCACATCCGCGGAGCCCGCCTCCGCGCCGAGGTCTTCCTCAACAAAAAACTCGTCGGCTACTCCATCATGGAGGAGCTCCCCTTCGAGTGCGACCTCACCCACGCAGCAGACCCCGGCGGCTTCAACCTCCTCGGCATTCGCCTCACCAACCCCTTCGGCCGCTACGACTGGGTCGACGGACTCAACGCCCAGTGGGGAGCCGTCAAACTCTACCGCTCCCACGGCTTCGCCGGGCTGGATCGCGGCATGACCCTCAGCACGCACGTTGAGAGTGTACGAGTGGCGAATGCTTGGGTGCTCAACACCGCGGACGTTCATACTGTCCGCGTTCGTGCCCAGGTGGGACTCGGCTATGGTGCTGGCCATCTAACCGAGTCGCAACTTGACAACCTGAGCAAGCGAGTCAAAATCGAGCTGGCAGATGCGCAGGGAAAGCCGGAGTCCTGCAAGCTGTCCGACACCAAATATATTGGCGGCGAGGACTTCACTCTCAACTGGGAATGCTCGCTTTCAAAGCCCGACGCCAAAGTGTGGGATCTCGATGCGCCCAATCTGTATTCGCTTCGCTTCACACAAACTGACCTTCACGGAGAGTCCGACACACGCACCATCGCCTTCGGCTTCCGCACCTTCGCCCCCACCGGCCTCGGCACCGACGCCATCTTCCGCCTCAACAATCGCCGCATCAAGCTCTACAGCTCCATCTCCTGGGGTTTCTGGGGACTGAACGGTCTCTTCCCCACCCCCGAGCTAGCCGAAAAAGAAGTAACCCAAGCCAAAAAGTTAAATCTCAACTGCCTCAACTTCCACCGCAACCTCGCCAAGGAAGAGGTCCTCCGCGCCCACGACCGCCTCGGCCTCCTCCGCTACCTCGAGCCCGGAGCAGGCAAGCTCGCCATCGGCACACCCGCTCCAACCGCGACCGGCGAAGGCGCAATCGCCAACCCCGGAGTCAAGCTCGCCAAACCAGAGTCCGATGCCGACAAGTTCGCCCAGCGCTTCATGTTCGTCAAGTGCGTCGAGATGGTCAAAGCCTACCGCTCGCATCCGTCGGTCATTCAATACACGCTGCAAAACGAGATCGGCGCCGACCTCTCGAACCCAGCAGTCTTCGAGATCCTCGAAGCCATGCACAAAGAAGACCCCAGCCGAGCCGTAGTCCTCAACGACGGCTTCTCTCCGCCGCCCCGCAACGCGGCGCAGGCATGGTACGAACCCTGGGACGACAAAATCCATCGCTCCGACAGCGAACCCTTCGCTCTCTGGTGGAACAATCACCAGGGCGCGGGCGACCAATGGTACGACGAGTTCTACAAATCCCCCACCGACTTCACCTATCGCTCGCCCTACCGCCAGTACCTCACCGAATTCGGCGAGATGGAAGGCTGCGCCACGCCTGACAACCACGCCCTCATGATCCACCAGATCACCCAGACCTACCTTGAGTACAGCGGGAAAAGCTACGACCTCACCGACCACAAAGAGATCCTCGCCGCCCATGACAAATTCCTCGACCGCTGGAACTTTCGCAGCGCCTTTCCAACCGCCGAGCATCTCTTCAACGCCCTCGGCAAAAAGTGCTACGACAGCTGGCAGAACTACCTCGAAAACGCCCGCATCTCCGACGACCTCGACTTCGCCGTCATCTCCGGATGGGAGTCCACCGCCATAGAGAACCACTCCGGCATCGTCGATAACCTCCGCAACTTCAAATCCGACCCCACGCCCATCAGCGCCACGCTCCAACCGATCCGCCCCATGGCCAAACAACGCAGCGCCTGCACCGCGCGCGGCGAATCCGCCATCTTCGATCTCTACCTGCTCAACGACACACCCCAACCCGCCACCGGCACCCTCACCTTCACCGTCGTCACACCCTCGAACAAGCTCCTCAAGCTAGCCGAATTCCCAGCGCCGCAACATGTCCCCGATCGGTTCAGCTATCTAGTCAAGGAATCCTTTCAAACCCCACCCCTCACCGAAGAAGGCCTCTACCGCTTCAAGTTCTCACTCTCCTCCGCGCCACTCTCGACACAAACCAAAGAGATTTGGGTAACAGCACCACCCGTGATGCCCATCGCCGGTATTCGCAGGAGAATTGGAGTCGTCGGTATCACCCCGCAGCTACGTAAACAGCTTGAGCATCTGGCAAACTTTACCCAATTCGAAGTCGTTGACTTCAAACACAACGAGGAATTTGCGGTCATCATAACCTCCGGCCTCACTTCCACCGCGTCTTCTACGCAAAACTCCGGAGACACCACAGGACTCGAAAACCAACCCGGCCGCGAAACCGGAGCCGTCCAAACCACCACCAAGCTCGGTCACATCGACCCCTACATACTCGATGTCGTCCGCCTGGGCACGCCTCTACTCGCCATCCCGCAAGCCGACGCCCTCTCCGAAGGAGTCGCCCAACAACTTGCCGCCGCCGGAGCCTTCACCTACAACGGAACCGTAGGCGACTACCGCGCCCCTTGGATGGGCAACTGGTACTTCCTCCGCGAGCACCCCATCTACGCCGGCCTCCCCGTCAATCAGGCGATGGGCTTCCACTATCAGGTCAAAGGCCGACAGGCGAACGGCCTCCTGGTCGACGGCCCGAACGTAGAGGTCATCGCCGCCTACAGCCGCGATCATGATCGCAACATAGGCGCCGGAACCTTCACCACCAGGCTAACCAACACAAAAATCCTCTACCACCGAGTCCCTGAACTCCATCCCGTCCTACAGCAACGCCTGCTGGCCAACGCCCTGACCTGGCTCACCACATAGCCATCCCTTGCAGTTACCGTTGCAATTGCAGTCGCTATAGCCGTTTGCCTTTGCGGTTGCCGTCGCTGTTGCTGTTGCCGTTGTCGTGCGGTTGCTGTTGCTGCTGCCGTTGCCGTTGCTGTTGCTGTTGTTCTTGTTCTTGCTTTTCTTGCTGTCATCCCCGAAGGGGATCTGCTGTTGCCGTTGCCTGTCCCTTCATTTTTTGTCATTCCGCAGCGAAGCGAAGGAACCTGCTGTTGCGGTTTGCCCTCGCATCTAGGCAAGCCAGCACCCTCTTCAGGCATCCCATCCATAAGCCATTCCTCGCCAACCACTTACAACTTAATCCCCAAAAAACACCCCAGAAATCGCATGTCAAGCCCAAAAACCACCTAACCCAAGCCCCATCAACAACATCCATTTGGCATTTTAGTTACACCCAATCTGATATACTGAATATATAGATCAAAGAAGACGGGAAGCCCCGGCCAGCGGCCGGGGCTAACTCGTTTAGAAGGACGATTTTGCCCGTAACCCCTTTGCTATGACTATTTTGCAAGCGCGCAAACCACGTAAATCTATGATCCTGAAAGACTTAAGCCAAAGTAATAGGGGGGAGGGGGGTACCCTGAAAACAGAAGAGGCAGCCCAAAGGCTGCCTCTTCGACCGCACAACCGATCGCTCTAGTGGTGCGCTGCTGCTGGATGGTGCGCCGCCGTGGGCTTAGGAGCGGCCTTCTTCGCCAGGACCACCGCACCATCGCTCATCGTGATCATGATGGGGCTCGGAGTGTATGAAGCATAGGTGCCCGTCAGAGTCACCTTCTGACCGACGGCAGTCGCCGCAGCGATGTCAGCCGCCAGTTTCTTGGCAGCAGCAACCTGGGCAGGAGTCTTGCCTTCGTCAAGGGGAGCCATGTTGAACGTGAAGTCAGCCGTCTTCGACTGCACCGCGTCATCCGAGACCGCGACCTTCAGCACCGTAGGCGAGGACTCGATCACGAGCACGTCAGGAAACTGCGACGACTTGCCTTTGACCGTGTCCCAAACCTTCGCGGCATCTTCAGGCTTGCCGTTGGCCAGGATGAACTCCTTGTCGCTGACCGCCAAAGTCGACAGATCCGGCGTAGTCGCGATTACGTTGGCCACGATGTCAGCCGGCGATGGAGCAGGCTTGATCTTGAAGTCGGCCGGAGGATTCAGGTTCGCCTTTGCCGCTGTAACCACTGCGTCGTAACCATCGTCCGCACCGTGGTACTTCTTGTAGCAATACTTCGCCGTCGGCTCATACTGCGCCTTCAGGTTGTCCGGAGCGTAAGCCGCAACCCGCGCCGCATAGAATGCGCAGCTGGGAAGGTCGGGAGGGGTCGACTGCAGATAAGCGATGGAAAGGTAGTAAATATCCTGCAGGACCAGACCCGGAGTCTGCGTCTGCTCCGGCGGCACGACGGCAAGCTCCTTCTTGTAGTTATCGACTGCAGTCGCAGCGTCTTTCTTGTTGAGTGCCGCAATGGCAATCGCGCTGTAGAAGAGCGGGTAAGCGCCGGCCTTCAGCTTGCTGAAGTCAGCGTCGCTCATATCGGCCGGCTTGGTGGCTGCAAGGCCCTTCTGAGCGTAGTCAGCGGCCTTGTCCAACCCAGCCTGCTTCGCTGAGGCATCGGTGGTCTGCTCCGCCGCCGATCTGCGGAAGTAGACCTCAAGCAAATAACCGCGCAGGTTATTCGGATCTACCTGCAGCAGACGGTCGGCAGCGTCCAGCGTCTTCGCAGGGTCGGGAATCTGGCTGTAAGCTCCCATCAGCTGTTCGAGCACCGAGCCCTTCACCGCTGACTGCGGATAAGCCACCAGGTAAGCCTCAAGAGCCGCTGCCTTTGCTGGCGCAGCCGTCTGGGCGATCGCGCTCGTGTAAGCGTTATACTCCGCCGCCGACATCTGAACGCCGCCGCTATTGGACTGCGCGTTGGTACCAAGATTGACCTGGGTCTGCGCTGCAGCGATGCCTGCAGTGCTTGCCATGCCGGCAACAACCAGGAGAGACGCGACGACTGCCTTCTTCATTCCACACTCCTCAATAAATCTTTAGATCTTTTTCAAAATGGGTCGTCACCGATACTTCCAGGGGCACTTATACCTGAGACGAAGCACAGCCCGATCATAGTGTATCGGCTGTAGTCCTCACCATACTCAACTTTGAGGTCGAGCGATTGAAGTGTTCGTGGCATCACGGGGATGATGATGCGGATTATAGAAACGCCGTTGCTCAAAGGCAAGTCTTCTCGGAGTTTTGGCACCAGAAAGACAGGAGAACCCGGAGAACAGAGGCTGCGTGACCAAAACGACCTTGACCGGACACCCTGCCCGACTCGCGTAAGCCAGGATGCCCAGCCTAAACGCGTCCGCTACTTGTGCGACGCCGACAGGTGGTGCGCATCGGTTGAGTGCTGGTGCGCGTTCGTCGAGTGCTCATGGGCCTTCGAAGCATGCTCGTGTGCGGTCTCATGATCGCCTTTCGCATGATGCTCAGCCGCCTCATGGTGTGCCTTCGCTGCGTGCTCGTGATGTTCTGCTGCCTTCTTGTGTGCGTCGTGTGCCATGGAATCACCTCGGTGAAACGTCATTTTGTTGCTCCCGAGACCCTACTCCGGCCCCATCAACGAAATGAGCTTCTGCGTGTTAAGATTTCGCGCAAAAACGGTGCTCCTGGTCGTCTTATCAACACTCCTGAACTGTAGACTCGTTCCAAAGATCCCACCAAAAAGTGCGCTTATTTGCCACTTCGGCCCATTGATAGTGTTAGGGACTTCTTATCCACAACATGTAGGGCTGCAACCGTTGATTCCGCCCCGGATCGAGACTAAAGTTATCCCAGTCATACCAATAGGCAAAGGTCTCCCAATCCTTCGCTCGAAGAGGTCGCAATTGCTCAAGCTCAAGAAAGTCCAGATACTCGGCTTCAAGTCCTTCTGTGATCGCACCGAGGTCCAGCTCTCCGGAGAGGGCATCGCTGCCGTCGTCGGCCCGAATGGCTGCGGTAAGTCGAACATCTCCGACGCGATCACCTGGGTTCTCGGCGAACAGTCGGCCAAGTCGCTGCGCGGCGTCAAGATGGAGGACGTCATCTTTGCCGGGACTCGCGACCGCAAGCCCACCGGGATGGCCGAGGTCTCCCTTACCCTCGTTGATCCGGAGGTCTACGATGGCACGAGCCTCGACGCCGGACCGGAGATCGTCATCGACGAGTCGGTGCCCACTGACTGGGACGAGACCAGCCTTCGCGAGCAGAACGCCGCCGAGACTGAGGAAGCCGTCGCCGAAGCGCAACCCGGCACAGTCGTTGAAGGCGAAGCCAAGGGTCCGCAGGTAGTCGCTGAAGCGGTTGAGGGAACAGAGCCGGCCAATCCCAATAATGTCGTTCTCAAGATTCGCCGCCGCAAGTTCGGACGCACTCCTGTCCGCGCCGGCGAGCTGACCATCACTCGCCGCCTCTTTCGCTCCGGTGACAGTGAGTACCTGCTCAATGGGAAGATATGCCGGCTGCGCGACATTCAGGACATCTTTATGGGCACCGGCCTGGGCGGTGAGTCCTACGCCATCATCGGCCAGGAGCGCATCGGCCAGCTGCTCTCCGCTAAACCCCACGACCGCCGCTCCATCATCGAAGAGGCAGCCGGCATCACCCGTTTTAAGACGAAGAAGCGCCTCGCCGAACTCCGGCTGGAGGCCGCGAAGCAGAACCTTGCCCGCGTGAACGACATCTTCGACGAAGTGACCCGTCAGATGAACACCCTGAAGCGTCAGGCGGCCAAGGCAGAGCGTTACAGCTCACTCCGAGACGAGCTTCGGACCCGCCTCCGCGTGGTGCTCGCCAGCCGCATGTCGCAACTGGATGCCGAGCAGGCCGCCACTACTGAAAAGATTGCTTTGCTTGCTTCGCAGATCGATGGCCAATCGGCCACTGTTGAAGCGATGGATGCAGAGCATTCCGAGGGGATCCGCAACGGTTACACCCTCGACCAGCAGATTCGTGAAGCTGCAACCCAGGCCAATCAATCCGCAGTCGAGCTCGAACGTATCACTGCTCGCTCTGCCTCAAATGCCGACCGCATCGCTGAGCTTACCAGCCGTCTTGCCACGGGAGCTGACGAGCTTGCGCTGGCCCGCGAACAACTTGCCAGTCTGGCGGGTGAACTCGAGCAGCATCGCAGCTTCCTCGAGAACGCTACGGCTGAATCCGACGCCTCGCGCAACGCTGCCCAGAGCCAACAGACCCAGGCGCAGGAGGCCATTCGCGCAGTCACCGCTGCAGAGCAGCAGGTTGAGCAGAACCGCCGTGCCTCCATGCAACTGATGCAGCGCATCGGACAGACCCGCAATGAGGAGGCACAGGCCGAAGCTGCTCTCGCCGGTCTCGAGCGTGAGGCCGAACGTCTTGTCTCCGAGTCCGATATCGCTCGCCAGGAACTCGAAACCCTCGGCCTGCAGCGTGGGCAGGTAGCGCTCACCTTCGAGTCAGTTACTGAGCGCCTCAAGCGTCTTGAAGCCGAGATTGCAGAGCTCCGTCTTCAGATTGAAGCTTCCCGTGCGGAGGAGTCTGCCTCGAAGCGCCGCGGCGATCAACTACGCGGCGAGGTTGCGACCCTCAATGGTCGACGCAATTCGCTTGAGGGACTGATCAAGGAGCACAGCTACTCTACCGACACTGTCCGCAACATCTTCAAGACCGAGACCTACAAGCAGAACACGAACGGGATGGCCGCCGTAGGAACTCTTGCGGACTTCCTCGAGGTCGATGGCAGATATGAGAGTGTCGTCGATGAGTTTCTTCGCGATGAGCTCAACTACATCGTCGTCAAATCCTGGGATGCAGCCGACGCTGGCATGCACCTTCTCCAGACGGACGTCAGCGGACGCGCTACCTTCCTCGTTCATCCCAATGATGCGCAGGCTAACTTCGCCTTCGCAGAAGGGATGCAGAGCGCTGCACAGACGAATATCGAGGGTATCGAAGGCGTAGTGCCGCTGAAGGAGTGTGTTCGCGTCCTCGACGGCTTTGGCAAGTCGCTCGAAGTCATCCTGCCTAAGCTTCGCGAGGGGTTCGTCGCGCCAGACTCTTACACAGCTCGTTCGCTTGCTCTCTCTAACCCGCAGGCTTTTTTCCTCGCACCTTCCGGCGAAACCTTCCACAACGTCACTGTTACGGGAGGACGTCCCCGCGCCCAGGGCCCGTTGGCGCTCAAGCGCGAACTCAGCGAGGTGCAACAAAAGGTGGAGAAGGCCGAGCAGGAGCTGGCCCAGACCGACCTCCGCACCGTTGAGCTTCAGCACCAGATTTCAGCTCTCAACGCCACCATCGAGGGCAAGACCCATGAGCGACGCGACGCCGAGCGCGAGTCCGCCAACTCCGGCGCGGCCCTTCGCCAGATGGAATCGGAGGTTGCCCGCATCGAACGACGGCTCCAAGACTGGGCTCTCACCAGTGAGCGCAATCGCGATGCCCGCGGGCAGAAGGCCGACCTCATCGCCCGGCGTCAGCAGGAGACGCAGGCCTTCGAGAACGAACGCGCGGTCATTGAAACCAGCCTGGGTGACCTGCAGGAGCAGCTCAATCAGCTTCGCAGCAGGCGCGAGGAGCTTCAGCAGGCCGCAGCCGCAGCCTCTGCTGCCCTCGCAGGCCTCGAAGAGAGACGACGCAACGCTGCCTCGAACTTCGAGCAGACTAACCGCATCTACAACGGTCAGAGCCAGCGTATTCAGCAGCTCGACCAACAACTGGCCACCTCGGCAACGGAAAAATTACGCCGCGAAGAGGAGACTGCGACCCTTGCAGCCCAGCACACTGAGCTCTCGGAACTTCGCGCCAGAGCGATGGCTGAAGGGGCTCGCCTTAGCGCGGAAGCAGCCACTCTACGCACCGCCATGGACGAACTCGACCAGCGTCTGCGCATCCTGCGTCACGAGACCGAGGCTCTCCGCGAACAACGCGCCGACCTGACGGCACGCGCCGCCAAACTCGCATCCGACATCGAGCACATCGACGCTACCTGCCTCAATGATCTCGCCGTCGAAGCAATTTCACTGCGGGAAGACCAGGCCATCGTCCGGATTGAAGGCGATGCTTTGCACACAGAGGAAGAGGAGTCCCGTGCGCTCAAGCAGCGTCTCGAAGCCATGGGCCCGGTCAACATGATGGCCCTCGAGGAGTACAACGAGACCGTCACCCGCCACAGCTTCCTCGAGGGTCAACGGAAAGATCTCCTCGATTCCATCGAGAACACACAGGCCTCCATCAAAGAGATCGACGACGTCTCCCACATGAAGTTCGACGAGGCCTTCAAGGTGATCAACGAGAACTTCTCTATCACCTTCACCAAGCTCTTCGGCGGCGGACAGGCTTTCATGAAGCTAACTGACGCGGAGAACACCAATGAGAGCGGAATCGACATCGTCGCATCGCCCCCGGGCAAGAAGCTGCAGAACATCCTGCTCCTGTCCGGTGGGGAAAAGGCCCTTACCGCACTCTCTCTGCTGGTCGGAATCTTCCAGTTCCAACCCGCACCCTTCTGCATCCTTGATGAGGTCGACGCTCCTCTCGACGAAACAAACGTCGGCCGCTTCGCCAAGCTCATCCATGACATGAGTGCCAACACTCAGTTCGTGGTCATCACACACAGCAAGCGCACGATGGCTCAGGCTGACGTTATCTATGGCGTTACCATGCAGGAGCCGGGTGTATCGAAGATCGTCAGCGTCAACCTCAACCGCCGCGACTCCAATGACAATCGCCGCGCAGTAGCCTAGCGTTGGGAGTCCAATCAGTTTGCGCAGCTGGAGCGATCCTTTCTCGCTCCAGCGTTTTTCGCCCAACTGGCAGGCATCGCCGTGAAGCCTGCTCGAAGTACAGCCTGAAACATCAACATGGAGAGGCATGTCTATCCCCCTAACCTACGCCACTCTCACTCTGATGACGGTTGCGATGGTGCTTCTGGGTGCGTTCTGGTCGCATGTACCACCCAGGCTGAGATTTTTTCTTCCCCGAGCAGCTATCGTCCTGATACTGCTTCACGGATTCTTTGTCGTTGCCAAATGGGGCACTACGTGGGACCGGCTCAATGTCGTCATCAACTGGCTGGCTGTCGCAGGTTATGAACTCCTCCTCGTCCTGTTCTCCCGCCTCTCGCCGAGATGGCTCACGTCACTCAGCGCCGCCATTCTCATCGTCCCACTTTTTGCCTCAAGTGTCGTGATGCCTTTAGCCCTTATCTTCCGGTCCGGCTCATTAGAAAAATTTTCAATCGACCATAATCTTTACTACATAAAAAATTTCTGGGAAGAGAATGCAACTGGAACCCCGGGGGTCGATCTTGAAATCTACTACCGACCCTCATTTGCTCCCTTTCTCAGCCGTAAACTTCAAACACAGCCTTTTAATTCTGCACAGTGCCGCGCTTCCGCGGCTACGATTCAAAGCGGCCCCAATCCCGGAACCGTTCTTGCCCGTTGTCCACATTTGCCTTCGCAGGCGCCCGGAAGCGATGACAAAGTCATTCAGCTGCATTGAGAGAAATAGCGCACTTCCATTCTTCAAGGTGGTACCGTCAACGTGATGTCTTCTGCTCTTCTTCAAACCGACCTCGGCTCCCTTCCTCTTACTGCGCGGGGCAAAGTACGCGATATCTATTCCCTGCCCGGAGATCAACTGCTCTTCGTCGCAACCGATCGCATCTCCGCCTTTGACCATGTCCTGGGCAGCGGAATCCCCGATAAGGGCAAGATCCTTACTCAACTCTCTCTCTTCTGGTTCGACTTCCTTAAAGACATCGTTCCGAACCATCTCATTACCGCAAACACACCACAATTTCCCAGCCAGTTGCAGCCGTTTTTCAGCCAGATCGATGGCCGCAGCATGCTCGTCAAACGGGCGAAGATGTTCCCCGTCGAGTGTGTTGTCCGCGGCTATATCTCCGGTTCAGGATGGAAGGATTACCAGCAAACAGGCGCTATCTGCGGTATCAAGCTCCCTGCTGGCCTGCGCGAATCGGATCGCCTGCCCGAGCCCATCTTCACTCCTGCCGCCAAAATCAACACTGGCGGCCATGATGAAAATATCTCCTACGAAACCGTCGTGCAAACCGTCGGGTCAACGCACGCCAAAGCTCTCAAAGACCTCACCCTGAAGATCTACGAGAGCGCCACCCGCCATGCCTCCAGCAAAGGCCTCATTCTCGCCGACACAAAATTCGAGTTTGGCCTGTTGGGCGACACAATCATCCTCGCCGACGAGGTCTTAACGCCCGACTCGTCCCGCTATTGGCCCGCGGCAACCTACAATCCTGGCGGCCCGCAACCGTCCTTCGATAAGCAGTATGTTCGCGACTATCTCGAATCTATTCGCTGGAACAAACAAGCCCCTGCGCCTTCCCTGCCGGACGATGTCGTCGTGCAAACCCGCGAAAAATACCTCGAGGCCTTTCGTCTCATCAGCGGACGTACCGATCTCGCCAACATTCAGCTATGACCCCCTTCGACTGGCTTCTCGCCGCGATCGTCGTTAGGTCTACTGTCGTGGCCTTCGTGCGCGGCATCATCGTTGAACTCTTCTCGCTGGGCGGTCTTATCGCAGGAATCCTCATCGCCAGCTGGAACTACAGCCAGGTAGCCAATCTTCTCGAACGTCTTGGCCCAACGGCCGCTACAGCCCAAATCGCCGCTTTCCTGTTGCTTGTCATCGGGATCATGATCCTCTGTACCATCCTCGGAAAAGCTCTAAACCACACAGCACATGCAATTGGGCTGGGTTTCTTCGATCGGGGACTAGGCGCGGTCTTCGGCTTTGCCCGCGGTTGCCTCATCGGGATCTCGATCCTGGTCGCGATTGCTGCCTTTCAACCGCACTCCTCCTGGATCGAAGATTCCAGCTTATCTTCCTATTTCCTTGCAGGGGCGCATGCGGTATCCTTCGTTGTACCTCACGATCTTCAACATCTGATCCTGAATGGCGTCGAACAGATCAAGCACAACGCAACCGATTGGATCAAACCGAACTCGTAGGGGCAAAATGAAAGAGTGGTTTCACCAAGGAACCGCCAGCGAGGAATAAACCTTGAAGCGCGAACTCGACGGACTCATCACACAAATGCACAGTGCCGGCATCCCCTATACGGAGGCCGTTCGTCAATTCAAAAAGCGCTACATCCTTGAGGTGCTGGCCCAGCACAAAGGCAACCAGTGCAAGGCAGCCGAAGAACTCGGCATGCACCGCAACACCCTGAGCCGCACTCTCGCTGAGCTAGACATGAATACCGCCCAGATTCGCAATGGTATGCGCCGCCCCCCTGTGAGTGAGCGGCCCCGCGTTCAAAGTATTGCAAGCGCCCGTTAGCTTGCGGCTTCGTCTAATCTGTAGTTGATGCGAGCCAGCTTCCATTCTCGTGCTTTTAGAATCGCCAGCGGCACAGCCGCGATTGCACTCTGCACATCGTCCTTCGCTCAGACAATTACACCTCCACCTTCCACGCTCTCCAAACGACAGATTCAAGCCGCTGAAGATGACTATCTGGCTGGCGCGCGTCTGCTGGAACATAACGATCTTAGCGGGGCCGAAGCTGAGTTTGGCAACGCACTGAAACTCAATCCCGCAAACAACGACTATGCCCGGGCGCTTGCTCTCACTCATCAGCACCACATCGCCGAGCTAGTGCAACAAGCCGGCAAGGCGCGCCTGCTCGGACAGAACGAGAAAGCTGAGACTCTTCTCGCGGAGGCCCGTCTCCTCGATCCTGCAAACCCCCTCATCAGCCAGAGCACAGCGCCCGGTGAACTTCCCAAGGTCTTTCATCCCGAGATCGAACCCTGGATTCACGATGGGCCAACTCTCGCAGGCAGTATCGCCCTCCAGCCCAGTTCGGCGGTGAAGAGTTTTCACCTCCGCACCGACCTGCAGGACGTCCTCCGTCAGGTCTACTTCGCTTACGGTATCCGGGCAACCTTCGACGAGTCCGTGGAACGCCAGAACTTTCGCTTCGATCTCGATGACTCTAACTACCAGCAGACTGTGCCCGTTCTGCTCACCATCACCCATCTCTTCGCCGTTCCGCTCGACCCGAAGAGCGTACTGCTCGTCAAAGACACTCCGGAAAACCGTACACGCTTTGAGCACCTCCTGCAGGAGACCATCTACGTACCAGGCATGACGAACGACCAGATGGAAGAGCTCAGCAACGTCGTCAAAAATGTCTTCGATATCAAACAGGTCAGCGTTGACAAGAGTTCCGGCATCCTCGTCCTCCGCGCTCCCGAGGAGACGCTCTCGACCATCAACCTCACTCTCGCCGATCTGATCGATGGCGGCAGCGAGGTGATGATTGAACTCAAGCTCTACTCTGTCGACCGTACCAATCAACGCAACATCGGGGCTACACTTCCGCAACAAATTGGCGTCTACAACGTAGAGTCCGCCGCCCAGAATCTGGTTAGCGCCAACCAAAGCCTCGTAAACCAGGCAATCGCTCAAGGCCTTGTTCCTGCTGGTGCAAGCAACATTGCCATCGCCCTCGCTCTCGTTGCCTCTGGACTCGTTCAAAGCACACTGCTCTCCAACACCATCGGCTTTTTCGGCGGAGGGTTGACCACAACTGGTGTCACCACCAACCAGAACCCTGTGTTCAATCTGCAACTCACTGCAAGCGACACCCAGGCTCTCAATGAAATGCAGGTTCGCGTTATGGATGGGAAGGCTGCTACCTTCCGCATCGGAGAGCGCTATCCCATCACCACCGCCACCTACTCCAGTGGACTATCCGCTGCCTCCTCTGCACTCAACGGTGTTACTGTCAATGGCGTCAGCGCCGCCAGCCTGCTTAACGCCGCCGTGGGTAGTCCGATCACCATCCCGCAAATTCAGTACGAAGACCTTGGGCTCACCTTGAAAGCAACTCCTATCGTGCAGAAATCCGGTTCAATAAAGATGCACATAGAACTCAAAATTGAAGCCCTTACCGGGGGCTCGGTCAACAATATTCCTGTGCTCAACAGTCAGCAGTTCGGCTCCGACATCACCGTCAACGACGGTGGCACAGCACTCCTCGTCAGCACTGTCACCAGAAGTGTGGCTGCCAGCCTGAATGGCCTGCCCGGTCTTGGCGAAATTCCAGGATTTCAAACTGCTACTGCCGACAAAACTACCAATACGGACGCCAGCGATCTATTACTCCTCGTCACGCCGCACATCACTCGTCGCCGCTCTAACCTCTCATCCGGCCCACTTATTCCGGTCAGTCTTCACGAACCATCCAGCTAGCGTGATGGGCATCGCGCACTCAAGGTCAACTACAACTTCATAGCTCTCGCTGCGTTGACCATACAGAACCATGCCGTTATACTTGATCTTGGAAGAGCGGGAGTAGCTCAGTGGTAGAGTGCTTCCTTGCCAAGGAAGATGTCGCCGGTTCGACCCCGGTCTCCCGCTCCAAATAGCTCCTGCCTGCGGTACACTTCTCCACGAACTCCATGGGCGGAAGGTAGCCCACACAAGGCGCGGTACCCAAGTGGTAAGGGAGAGGTCTGCAAAACCTTTATGCGTCGGTTCGATCCCGACCCGCGCCTCCAATTTTCTTCAACAATATGGCTAATATGCGAACTAATTCCCCACAATGGACTATGGGAACATTTGTGGGGGGGGGTGTTTACACATTGGCTCTATTTCGAGTCACTGGGGCCTTCCCTCTTGCCGTTCGCTCATCCCCTGCAACAGGGTCAACTGGTTACTTCGGACGGGTAGCAAATGAAGCAATAGCCTATCAACCCACCACATCGTAAGGGCGCATCATCTCATTGTCTTCATGCTCCAGAATGTGGCAGTGCCAGACGTATCGGAAGCGCTGCCCCGGTGTTACCGGCGTTCCAGGCGGCAGGTCGAAGCGCTGAATTACCCGCGTCACATAGCCGGGATAAGTCTTGACCGTATCTTTCCATGCCGGCCGCTCATTGGCTTCGGCCGGAATTGGAATGCCGGTATACATCAACTTGCCGGTGGAAAGAAAGGTCTTCACATCGAAGGGCTGCCGGTTTAGTACCTGAAAGCGCACCAGGTGCAGGTGCATAGGGTGAACATCTCCGGTGGTGTTGGCAAAGGACCAGATCTCCGTCGATCCAGCTTTGGGATCCTCAGTCACCGGATCGTCCCAGTGCTTGCCGTCCAACATACCCATCATGGTGTAGCCGTCGGACGGCCTGTCCATCTCATTGACGGAGAGAATCCGCTCACGAGCCGCCAGCGAAGGGTCGAGCGGCTCAAAAGGCGTCAGCAAAGCTGGCAGTGAGCTCAGGTCCGGGCCAGCCAGGGGCTTTGTCACTTTGAATAGCATCACTTCCTCGGCCGCGACCTCGCCGCCGCGGGTATAGGGAGCAGGCGCATCATTGGTCATGACAAAACGCGCGCCCTTCAGACCGGTAAAGTCGAGGATGAAATCAAATCGCTCTCCCGGCGCGCCCAGCAAAAAATGCCGCGCTACGGGAGCCGGCAGCAATCCCGCGTCGGAGCCGATCTGCTGAAACGGTGGCGCGTCCACGGGCTTCCCCGAGGGTGTGCCTGCTGCGTCGGAGGGGCGCAACGTCAGATGATAGAAGCGCGCATTCGAACCGTTGACCATGCGAAATCTGTATTTGCGCGGTTCAACCTCCAGATAAGGCTTGGCCTTTCCGTTGACACAGACTGTATTCCCAAAAAACTCCTGTATCCACACCGGATGCGTCCCCGCAACCACCGCCGGATACAATAGCGAGCCATCAGCCAGAAACAGCCGGTCCTGCAGCATCAAGGGGATCTCATAAGCACCGGAAGGCAGATTCAACGCTGCTTCCTTCTCGTCGCGAATGAGATAAAACCCTGCCAATCCGGCATAAATGTTCAACCTCGTAATTCCGATGGCGTGATCGTGGTACCACAGCGTGCAGGCCGGCTGCGCATTGGGAAAGTGATTCGGTCCTGCCTTGTACAGCGCTCCAGTCTTGCTGTCGGAGGTAGTCCAAGCATCGGGATAGCCATCGTGCTCAGGCAGCGTCTGCGCCCCATGCACATGCACCACTGCGCGCACTGGCGGAACCTTCTCTTCTTCTCCATGGATGGTGTAGTCGAGCGGCAAGAAGTGGCGCGTTGGCAGCGCGTTCACCCATTTCACAGAAAATGGCTGATCGCGGCGGACCTCAATGGTCGGTCCCGGCCAGCTTCCGTTGTATCCCCACAGCATTGTGGGCGGCAGATCCCGATGCACCCTCTGCCGAAAGGGGGCCATGCGAATCGTTGCCGGCTCGCCCGGTGTCCTAGCCTGGGAAAGCACCGGCGGAATCGGCAGAGGATCGACGTACGGGGCCAACGTAACCGGCTTCGGCGGTGCGGCGGTTGGGTTGCCCGGTGAGAGCATGCCGGAACCGAATCCCCGGCGCGACAGAGATAGCTCAGCCGCCGTCAGCAGCCCCAGCCGGCTAAATGCGCGTCGATTGAGTGACAACAAGAACCTCTAAAAAGAAGCGGCGATTTCATGAGCATACGCACCCGGGATTGCGGCAGTGTAAAACCCGCCAAAATTGCGCCGGCCCAAGGTAGTGTGCCCCTGGGCCGGCTGGTGAATCAACCTCCAATAAATCAGGGTTGGTGGAGTTCTAGAAGTGGAATGGGGAGAAGTTGAACGGGGAGAAGTTGAACGGGGAAAAGTTGAACGGAGAAAAGTTGAACGGAGAAAAGCTGGACGGAGAGAAGTTGAAGACGTCGAAGAGATCGCCAAGTGCCGGGGTGTTGGCCGGAACATACGGATCAAATCTGTGGTCCGGGTTGGGGAAGTTATCGCGACTGCGCTTGGTGATCGTGGGCAAATGCCAGTTGCGCTCGATGAACTTGTCCAGCGAAACGTGATCGCTGTAGGTGTGGTTGATGTGCCCGCCAAATGAGTAGGGCGAGACAACGATGAGCGGGATGCGGGTTCCATCGCCGAAGAAGTCCACCGGCTGCACGTACCCGGAGTCGTAGTAACCACCGCCTTCATCAAAGGTGATGAAGATCGCGGTATCCTTCCAGACTTCAGGATTGGCTTGCACCTGATCGACGACCTTCTTGCAGAAGCCCTCGAAAAGGTCGAGCTTGGAAGAGCCGGGATGGCCATCCAGGTATCCGTTCGGCTTGACGATCGAAACGGCGGGAAGCTTGTTTGAGGCGATATCGACGGAGAGTGCATCTGTATCGGCAATGTGTGCCGCGCGCTGCGCCGGATCGGTCATGATATCCGTCGCATACTGGAACGGGTTGCAGATGGTGCAGTACTTGTCGTTGAGACTTAGCTCCAATGGATCGGTCTGATAGCTATTCCAGCCCTCGCCGAAGTAGGTGTACGAAACATTGGCTTTGCTGAGAACGTCGCCGATATGAGGAACATTCGACGGGGGAATGGTGAACGCGACGGTCCCGGCAATTTCAGCAGCTACCGCTGGCTGCTCGGCAACAGGGAAGGTGGCGACGTAGGCGGCTGCAGCCTGGGCCACAGTCTGGCCAGTACCGATGTAGCCGGGGTTGTAGTTGTTCAGCAGATAGTAGTGGGTAGCTTCGCAGCGCGCCTCGATAGGCCGCGGCAAAGCCTCCAGGTAGTTGACGACAGGAGCCACGCCAGGCTGCGAAAGATCGGCGCAGGCTGAATAGCTGCCTCCCGAGTAGCCGTCCTGGTCGTACCAGTTGTTGCTGCCGGGCTGGGGATTGGGGTTCTCTATCTGATTTACCGGCGGAGTGGCAGCGTGGCCATTGCCGTCCGAGTACCAGATGGCGTCGCCGAAGCCAAACATGATGTGGTTGGCACCGGTGCCACCCATCACCGACTGATGGAAATTGTCGTTGATGGTGTAGTTATCAGCCAGGTACTTGAAATACGGTACGTCTCCCTGCTGCATGTTGTAGAAGGCCATCGCAGCGCTGCCTTCGCCGGTGTTGAGGTTGGTGGGCAGTTTTGCGCCGTTGGTTCCCTGACCCACCGTGGTTTCAACCCACGGGAAGAGGTCGGCCTGGCAGCCACTCGGGTTGAACCGGGTAGCCTTTTTGGCGTCGCAGTCCAACTGCTGCCACATCTGGTAGAAGCGATGCACCGGGCTGGCTGCATAATCGTCATAGGCAACGCCGGGAGTCAACTGGAAGACGCCTTCGCCCAGAGTGTTTACATTATGGACGCGAGTATCGACCGCACCCGAGGCCAATCCGGTAGCGCCGGTAGTCAGGAATGGCTCGTAAGAAACTTCAAGAAACGGATTGGTAGCTTCTGCTGCTGCGAGGGTGAGAAACGGAGCCGGCGTGGTGTCGCTGGCGGATTCGTTGCCACCGGCTTCGGGTGGAGGAATATTACGGTAAACCGTCTTGGCCGTCGTCGGATTGATCTGAAAATTAGTGCTGTCAACCGGGTTGAACTGCGCGGAGAGCCCGTAGTTCGGGCCCTTGGTCCCGTCGGCCTTGATTACGCCTTTCGACAGCAGATTCGAGACGTATTCAAATGGGTTTCGTGGTCTGTAGGTGGCGAATACGTGGTCGAAGCTGCGGTTTTCGCCGATGATGATGATCACATGCTTGATGGGCGTGGCGGTCTTGCCGTCGTTGGAGGCGGGAGCGGCGTAGGCGGGGAGCGTGCCGACAACCAGTTGGGAAGCAACCAGCATCGCAATTCCCTGCTGGGCAAGCGTCCTGCAGGTCTTGAGCGCAGAGAGCCGTTGATTCATTGAGAGACCTCCCATTATCAGGCTTTTTGAAGTCACGAGATACTCTTTGGGGAAAGAGATCGTGCCCGCCAAGCATGGTTCCCGCCAATGAACCCCAAGCCAACTGTGGATGAAGAATCCATAAATGATGGGATCTTGTTCCTGCCAGTTTGGGACGTGCGATATTGCCGCAAAACTGTTTCACTACACTGGCTAACCCGGTTGCTTTGAGCCAGTGAGATTGTCATGAAGAGTTGCGGGAAAGGGGAAAGAACGAGATTGATTCTCCATTTACGAAGATCGTGCACTTCACGAATTGATGGACACACCAAGACCTGGAGCCGACGCTCTCGGAAAGGCGCGGGGTCAAATTGTCAATGCACTAATCGAGAAGCGCATTAGTACCTGCAAGTTACCTTGCGTTTACTAACGCACCGCTTCAATTCTGCGAAGCTTCCACTTTGCAGCCGCGTTTTTCCGCCTCGTTGGTCGTGGGCGCCGAACTGGATGGTATAGCCCCTGGTGAGGGGCCATTGCTGTTCATTTGGTCGAGGATAAGAGGCGTGGCTTGCTGGTAGATGTGATTTCTTTTGAGCAGCTCATAACCGCCTTTGCGTGCTTTCGCTCTAATCGGCCGCAAGTATGTCGAACGGGCGCATCATCTCCTTTGCGGAATGCTCCAAAATGTGGCAATGCCACAAGTAGCGTCCAGGATAGCCTTCGAAACGGACAATGATGCGCGTTACAGTGCGTCCGTTGACGCGAACGGTATCTTTCCAGCCGGTTTCATTGGCTTCCGGTGAAGTCCGAGGCCCTGTGTAACGAATCTTTTCAGAACGAAGATATTCCAGAGCATCGAAGTTCTGGCGGTCCAGAATCTGCACTCTGGCCTGATGCAGATGGATTGGATGTACCTCCGAGGTGAGGTTGACGAAACTCCATATCTCCACTGTGTTCAGTATCGGTTTCTCGGTTACGGGCATGTGCCACCGTTGACCATTCAACAGCATCATCGTGGGGTGGCCATATGGGTCCATGTATTCATTGAGAGTCAGCATGCGAGTAGTCACAGCCTTGGACTCATCGAGTTGCTGAATAGAACGAAGAGCCGCTGGCAACGCGCTTGTATCTGCAGTCTTGTGGGCCGAGACGCGAAGCTGCATCAGGGGGAGCACATCATTTCTCATCACAATTTCATGGCCTGCATACTCGGAGAAATCGACGATCAGGTCGGCTCGTTCTCCGGGCGCAAGCGAGAGGCGCTTAACCTCGACGGGATGGGGTAACAGACCTTGATCGGTACCGATCTGGTGGATGGTTGGCCCATCGGGCAAAGTCAGCCGGAAGAAGCGTGCATTTGCAGCGTTCAGCACGCGGAAACGGTATTTACGTGGCTCGACCTCAAGGTACGGTAGAAGCTTGCCGTTCACGAGAAAGAGATTGCCGAAGAATTCAGGAATCCACGGACCGCTATCGCTCATAGAGGCCGGATAATACAGCTGGCCTTCGTGATCGAGCATGCGATCGACGAGGACAAGAGGAACTTCATACTCTCTACTGGGCAGATTCAGCGACTCCTCAACTGCATCGCGCACGAAAAATGCACCAAAGAGACCTGCGTATATATTCAGTCGCTCTAGCCCCATAGTGTGGTCGTGATACCAAAGCATCGCGGCCTCCTGACGATTGGGGTAGTAGTAACGAGCAGACTTGCCGGATACAAACCAGTCTTCGGGATAGCCGTCACTCTCTGGCGGCACGATGGCGCCGTGAACATGCACGACCGCGCGAACCTCCGGTTTATCCGCTTCTGCGCCGTGTAGATTGCGGTCGACAGGCAGGAAATGTTTTGTGGGAAGCTGATTCTTCCAATCCACCAGAATTCCTTCTCCACTGCGCGTCTCGAAGGTCGGACCGGGAAATGAACTCCCATAACTCCAGATCTTTGTCGGTTGGATGTCACGATGTACCTTGACTTCACGCTCATTCATCTCAACTTGATAGAGATCCAAATTCATTTTTATATCGAGCGGGCTGGGAGCAACTCCTATGGGTTTTAAGATCTCTGGGATTGGCAGCCGATCCACAAACGGGGTCAGGCTTGATGGCGTAATGATCAGCGGGATGCGGTAGTTCGCAGGATGGTGTCCCTGCATGCCGGAGTCGTGTAGCTGGGAGAGTGAGTCAGGCACCCTTACGTGCCATAAGCCAAGACCCGCCAGGCCGCGGCTGAGAAAGATTCGTCGATTCATAGTCAAAGGATGAGATAAAGACAGAAAGCAATACTCAGGAAAGATGCAAGTGGAACCTCAAGTTATCCACTATCTTCCGCTTGCATCGCGCATCCATTACCTTCTCTTCTTTTTATCTACATGTCCTAACTGATCGGCAAACGGATCGAGCAGATCAAAGATGCTATTCGGTTGGAAGCCGGCAAGCCTGATCTCCCCTGTAGTGGGATCCAGAAAAATCCGCCCGTTGTTCTGTGGCTGTTCGTTACGGAAGTCGAACAGACCGTCCATGCTACCCGCGAGGACATCAAACGAGCCACCTCCGATTCGCTTTCCCTGAAGCCAGTTGTCTTCAATGAAGCGAATGACGGATGTCTGATCGGTCTGCTGATGGTCGACGTAATTCTTTTTGGCCCAGGGGGAGACGACCAGTAAGGGCAAGCGCGGGCCATAGCCGCAACGGCCAAGCGCGTGGGGATTGTTCGTGTCGATGCCGGGGAGAATATTTTTACCGTTTCCGCAGATCCCGTTACCGTTCAGAAAATCGGCTGCGCCCGTAGAGGAGTTGACGATGGGGCTTGCCTGGTGGTCATACCAACCGTCTGAGTCGTCGTAGGTGAGGATAACGGCTGTGTTTTCCCATTCAGGAGATTGCTGAAGGAAGTTCAGCACATGAACGATAAACGTCTGCTCATCCAGCGGATCGGACTCACCGGAGTGCCCCGTAAGGATGGTAGGAGCCTTCAAAAAGCTCACAGCGGGAAAGTTTCCTGCCCGTACAGCATCGTAAAAATCATGAAGATCATATTGATGATTCGCCGCGTCCCCTTGTTTGCCTATCATGGCAATCGAAGTTGGCCTCGTATGCAGCAGGTTGGAGGTGGAAGCATAATATTGAAATGGTTCGCGGTGAGGACTGTAGTCATTGTCGTCCAGTACACCAGTGACCTTCGAGGAGCTGCTGCGGTTACAGTCGGTGCTCCCATTTGGATTCACGATGGAGAGGTCAAAGCCGCCTGAAAACCACCCCCACGAGACGCTGGCGCCATTGAGCAGGTCGCCAATATTTTTTCCACCAAGGCGTGCCTGTGCCTCTGTTGGATCTGAGCAAACGTCGCCTAGAGGATCGGGTTCACCTACCAATGTGAGTGAGCCGTGGCCGCCATCTATCTCTTCATCATCCTGATTGATAAGGTCCACGATACCATTGGTCTGACCCGAGACGAGATTGATGGCCCCCAGGGTCGAATCGCCGAAGGTGGTTTCAAAGTAGTTGTCGCTCATCGCGTAGTGCTGGGCATAATTCCAGAGCGCCGTAACAGTGTTGCCGTCGAAGTATGCGAGTGCCAGGCCATTGGTATTGAAAGGGGCAGGCGCATTGGAGACGGTATTCCCCAGCGCATTGCCACCGGCACCAGTGAACTCCGGGAAAAGATCCAGCTTGCCGCCGTCGAAGGCTTGTTGCTCTGGCGAATAGTCATTGTCCTGATCGTTGGTCGAAGCCTGTTTGCGGCTAAGCCGGAACGGATTCGTTGCCCCATCTCCGTTCTGCGAGTTTAGATTTGGATTGTGTGTCAGTAAGGCTGGGGTGAATCCATTCACCTTGGGTGTGCCTCTTGCCGCGAAAAATGGCCGCTCGCCAAGAAGATTCGCAGCGTTTGGGTAGGTTCCAAAGTAATGGTCAAAAGAGATATTCTCCCCAAAAATAACGACGACGTGCTTGATGGGAGTGGTTGTCTTGTTGGTAGAGTGCAAAGCAACCACATTTGAGCTCTGGCAGAACGCAAATGGCGCACAAGGCAGAACGGCGGTGAGAGCTAGCGTTGCCAAACCGACTTTCATTGTCAACCTCCTCGTACTTCTATTCGGCAGCAAAATTGTGGGTGACTAGCGAGGACGCTATCGCCGGTCCATTAAGCGTTGATGAAACCCAATCAGGATTGTTCAGACCTACACATTTCGCCTGCACAAATCCATCCGCTCATTACCCATATTCCCTCTGCCATTTGGAAATCTATTGAATGGATGCGATGCGGTGTTCAGTTTTTCCATGTCATAGAATCCTCAGGATCAAGGTTAGGGCCAGGAACAGGGTCGACAACACCCACGAGGGATTTAGGATTGGGGAATTCACAGATCCTCTAACTGAACTGGCCCCCGATGTAGTCCCGGGTATGTTTCTCCTTCGGATTTTCAAACACCTCTTTTGTATCTCCGAACTCGACCAAGTAACCGGTTCGCGCCCCCTGGGAGGTATCGACGTAGAGGAAGCCAGTTTTGTCAGCAACTCTTTGCGCTTGTTGCAGGTTGTGTGTGACGATGGCGATCGTATACCGCTGCTTGAGCTCGATCATTAACTCCTCGATCCGGCGGGTAGCAATCGGGTCCAGCGCAGAACAAGGCTCGTCCATGAGCAGGACTTCGGGATCGGTGGCAATCGCCCTAGCAATGCAGAGGCGTTGTTGCTGGCCGCCGGAGAGCGAGAGCCCACTTGCGTGCAACTTATCTTTGACTTCATCCCAAAGGGCGGCGCGCTGGAGGGCCTGCTCCACTTTGTCCTTCTTATTTCCCTTGTAGTTGTTCACCCTGAGCCCGAATGCAACGTTATTGAAGATACTTGTCGCGAAAGGGTTGGGCTGCTGAAATACCATGCCTATATATCGCCTCACCGCAACCGGGTCGACCGCCGGATCGTAGATGTCTTTGCCCCTGTATCTGACATGCCCGATAAGGCGGAAGCCTCGCACCAGATCATTCATACGGTTCAGGCAACGGAGGACCGTGCTTTTACCGCAACCGGAAGGGCCGATAAATGCCGTGATGGCATTTTTCCCGATGGGAATATGCGTATCGCGGACTGCCTTGAAATCGCCGTAAAAAAGCTCTTTAATCTGGCAATCGATGACTATGTCGATAGGGGGTTGCGTACCTGATGGCGCCAGAGGGAGGGATTCTGCACCTGTTTGCGCACTCGGGACCATTCCAGCCGCCATATCCAACTCCTATTGCGAGATCCGACGGCCGGAGAAACTCTGGCCGATCAGGTTGACTACCAGGACCAAAATCACCAGCACGAGAGCCGCCGCCCAGGCCAACTCCACCTGATTTGCGAAGGGCATCGCCGAGAAGTTATAGATCAGCACGGCCAGCGATGCCGTCGGCTGCATCAGGTCAGGATGACCATTTGTGACCAGCCAGTAGTTGCTGAAGAGCGCCGTGAACAGCAGTGGCGCAGTCTCGCCCGCGGCGCGCGCTATAGCCAGCATGACGCCAGTCAGGATGCCAGGCATCGCCGCAGGCAGCAACACCATCCACACCGTCTGCGTGGTGGTGGCTCCCATTCCTATCGAGGCCTCCTTCATCTTCATCGGCACCATTGAGATTGCGCTTTCCGAAGTGAGGATAACAGTCGGCAGCATGAGAATCGAAAGAGCGATTCCCCCTGCAACGGCGGAGTAGCCGTCGGTGGCCAACACCACAACCTCATAGGCGAACACCCCGGCAAGGATGGAGGGAAAACCAGTCAACACCTTCGCTGAAAACTTTACTGCGCGGGCCAAAGAGCTGTCCTTATACTGCGCCACAAAGACTGCCGTGAGAATACAGATGGGCAGAGTAATCAGAGTGGCGAGCCCGACCATCACTAACGTGCCGATAATGGCATTGCCAAATCCTCCGCCGTGTTCGAGGGGCGCAGGCGGCAACTCGGTAAAAAGCGCCACGCTGAGTTTGCGTCCACCTCGCCAGATCAGCATCCACAGCACGGCGAATAAAGGCATCAGCGCGAGCAATGTCATGCCGGTAACCGCCAGGTTCAGAACGGTATTGAAGAACGTTCTCGGGCGATAGTGTGACAACTCCAGTTCGGCCAGATCTACGCTGGCGGAGGGATCCGGTGCCGGTGAAGTGACTGGACCGATCACGCTCATTTGCCCTCCACTCGCGCCGACGCCCGCTGCAATACCGCGGCCCCCAGCATGTTCACCACAAGCGTGATCGCCAGCAACACGAGCGAGGCATACATGAGCACGGGAATCTCCTTGTGCCCGGCCTCGGGAAAGCTATTGGCCAGAAGCGCCGCCAAGGTATTGGCGGGTGAAAACAGAGAGACGGTAAACCGGTTGGCGTTCCCGATGAGCATAGCCAGCGCCATCGTCTCGCCTAGCGCCCGCCCAAATGCCAGAACGATGCCCCCGAAGATCCCAGTCGACGCTGTGGGCAATAGCACACCCAGAATTGTCTCCCAGCGAGTCGCGCCCAGGCCGTAAGCAGCCATCCGCAGCCTCAGCGGAACCGACACCAACGCATCCCGGCTGATCGCCGTAATCATCGGCAAAATCATGATCGACAGAACGAGCGCCGCTGGAAAGACCCCCGGGCCGCTCAAACCGGTCGAGAACAGCGGGAACCAACCGAAGTGCGTGTGCAGCCAGTTACAGCCGGGACGAATGAGGGGAATTACAACAAATAACCCCCAAAGTCCGTAAACCACGCTCGGCACAGCCGCCAGCAGCTCCATCAAATTCTTGAATAGCGCCTCCACTCGTTCGGGAAGGCGCCCCCAGAACGGGTGAAGGTCCAGGTTCAGCTTCTTCAGCAGAGTGAAGAACGCCTCGCCCAGATAGCCTTCGCTCAGGAAGATCGCAGCCGCCACTCCAAACGCCGATCCAATCGCGAGAGCGAGGAGCGAGGTATAGAGCGTCCCCCAGATCTCAGGCAGTATTCCATACCGATTGGCATTTGGGTCCCATACTGTGCCGTAAAGGAAACCCAACCCATATTGCTGGAATGCGGGCATCGCAGCGAGGCAGACCTTGAGCACGAGCGCGAGCAGCAAGACTATGGTTGAGGCGGCAAAGACAAGACAGAGTCCCCGGAAAAGCCTATCCGTCCATACCTGAGATCCGGTGGGAGGACGCCATACCTGCATCGCGTCTTTTTCTTTGAGCGGAACTGGAGGTATCACTGAAGCCATCGGCGCCTTCCATGTTGGCGCCGGAAGACGCAGAATCCTCCGGCGAAGAGAGTAGTCGGGTTAGAGACTGTCGGCAGCCGACTTGACCTTGGCAGCGACAGACGGCGGCAAGGGAACATAACCCAGCGATTCAGAGTCCTTTTGCCCATCCGTCAGACTGTAGTCGATGAGGCCTCGCAGCGCCTCAAGCTTATTTTTGTCCTCATATTTCTTATAAAGCAGCATCCAGGTATAAGTAACGATCGGATAGGCATCTTTTCCCTCCGGATCCGAAACCCAGGCTATCAGGTCGGGCGGCATCTCGGCCGAGGCGAGCGCAGCCTCCGCCGAAGCTGTGGTAGCAGCTTCAAAACTCCCTGATTTATTTTGCAGCTCTGCAGTAGGCAGGTTCTGGCCGTGCGCATAGCCGTACTCAACATATCCGATCGAGCCCGGGGTGTTAAGAATGCTTGCAGTTACGCCCTCGTTCCCTTTGGAACGAGTTCCGACCGGCCAGGATGGCATATTGTTGGTGCCGACGACCTTTTCGAACTCAGGGCTGATCGCACTCAGATGCTTTGTGAAGACGAAGGTCGTTCCGCTGCTGTCCGCTCGGACGATGACATGGATGGGTAGATTCGGAAGCTTAATGCCCGGATTGTCGCGCGCGATGAGATGGTCGTTCCACCTCTTAACCTTGCCGTCGAAGATGCCGGTATATGCTTGCCGCGAAAGCTTCAATTCGGAGATGCCCTCCAAATTGTAAGCAAGCACGATGCTTCCGGCGGTCATGGGAAGCAACAGAACACCGCCATCTACTTTGGCTATATCGTCCGGCTTCATCGCGGAGTCGCTGGCGGCGAAATCAACAGTCCCGTCAATAAAACTCTTGATGCCGCTTCCACTGCCCACCGACTGGTAGTCAGCCTGCACGTTGGGGTGGGAGGCCCCGTATGCCTTAAACCATTTGAGATAAAGCGGTGCGGGAAAGCTGGCTCCTGCACCATGGAGCTTGATTACGTCCTTTTTGTTCCCGTTACATGAAGCCAGGATCAGCGGAAGTGAGACAAGTGCAGTGAAACTGGCTAAGTTTCTGGGCATCATGAGCGAACCTTTTCTCTTCTGGAGTCTGTTGGATTAACGAGGCAATTTATTTTGACTATAGGGCAACCTTCAGAGGAAGTACACGGTTGAGACAATCACGAAGAGAACAAGCACATCGCGGAGATGACTGCTGCGGCGTGAGATGTGTTGTTCAGAGAAAGCCGATGATCGCGATGCCTTGCGGGAACAAACTCCCTGCCTTTGCTGCCGACCCCCACCTGCCATGACTGGTTGTGTTTACCCCCGGGCTGCTGTTTCTTTTCAGTTACGCTTGCCTGCTGTCCTTTTTATCCTGGTCGGTGATGGAAGCGTTGCTCCTCTCCAAGCGGCCCGTCAAGTCAATCTACGTAGTCACAAACCAATACCGTAAGGTCGTCTGCCTGGTGCGGGGACCACTCATGGATTGAAGAGACGATGCGGTCGGCAGTTTGGGAAACAGACAAGTGGGTTGTTTGCTTCAATAGAAGGCAGAGATTGTCCTGCCCAAATTCATCTCCGTTCAGGTTGAAAGCTTCCACAATCCCATCGGTGTAGAGCAGGAGACGGTCTCCGCTCTTGAGTGGGTGAACGGCAGTGACATAATTGGCCTCGGGGAAGAATCCCAGCATAAGACCGTTCTTCTCGATCGCAGTTACTGCCCCGTTGCGCAATAGGAGCATAGGCGGATGCGCGGCGGCCGAATAGCGCAATTCACCCGACGCTGTATCGAGAAACACGTATGCGGCCGTGACGAATTGGTCCTGGGTGTTGCCGCAGAGAATAGTATTCATAGCTGACAGAAACTTCGCCGGATCGGTAGCCTGGCCCCGTTGTGTCGTGGCAGCGAACTTTACCATGGAAGAGATCAATGCAGCCGGGATACCGTGTCCCGAAACGTCGGCGATCAGAAAACCTGCTCTGCCGTCCTCGACTATCGGAAATTCATAGAAGTCCCCCGCCACCATCGTCATCGGGACGTACCGCGCGGCAACCTGGAAGTGAGGGGAGTCTGGAAAGCGTGCCGGCAGAATCGACAGCTGAATTCGCTTTGCAATTTCGAGCTCCTGCTCTATTTCAGCGAACTTTTGTTCCCGGGAGAATGCCCGCCGCCACGCTACGTATCCTAGAAACCCAAGCAGGATGGCGAATCCGAAAGGTTCAAGCCGCAACCAACCATATCCAAGCAACCCCACAGTGAATGCGGGCAATGCACACGCGGCATATAAAACTAAGCCACGGCGTATCAGGATAAGATCTTTATCGCTCGTTCTCGACTGGAAGGATTGCACAATCACCAGGATCAGCATGATGATCTTGGTGATCTGATCTATCACCAGAAAGATCGGCAGGGGGCCGGCCAGAACCGTAGCAAGCACCAGGCAGAGAAGAAGAGCAATGACGGCATAAACGATCTTGGTCACCGGCCGGCTGAGAAAGCCACAAGCAAGGACAAAGATAAGTGCAGGAATCGGAACTAAATGGGCAAGAGAGCCCCGGATCTTATCGAGGAAAGGGGATGTTCCCACCAAGAGGGTCACTGATGCCGACTCGAGCCAAAGGCGAATGCCATCCAGGGTGGCAAACAGCGTCAAACAGGCTAGAAGAACGTCGAATTTGCGGCGAAGGAACAACATAGCTGCCGTCAGGATGCCCACTGTCACGAACGCAGCGCCCAGAAAAAAGTAAATTCCGTCGTTCAGGAGCGCATGCAGGAGCTGATTCACCGTGATTCGCGGGTCGGGTGTGAACATGATGGTTTCCGATTTTGGTATCTGAGGCAGGACCAGCATACCAGTGCTCAAAATCTGCATCTTTGCGCTTACTCGGTGAGGCGGAGCTAAACACGCTGCGGGCCGCGAAGCACCCAACTCACACGAATCGCCATGCGCCAGTTAAGACCCGAGTGTCCGCCTAAATTCACTGTCCTTCGGACAACAATCATCATCGACACACTGGGATAAAAGCCCGAGTCATTCAGTTGCGGAGGTCGGCACAACGGTGTCATTACTGGCCACAACTCTACCGAGAATAAATGAGATTTTGCCGTGGGTGCTGCCGGACTCGAATGCCTGAATGTAAGATCCATCGTTTCTCAACGAGACGGATTGCAGGCTGTCGGCTGCTACAGGGATTGAGGAAGTTTTAATGTTTTTCCAACTAACGGAGCAGATGGCAGATGAACTGCCCCGAGGCGAAGACAGAGCGCTAGAAGATCCTGCAGGCGTTGGTTCCGGTGAAAGGGCGAACGCGCTCTCGACGTGCGCCAGCTCTGGCTTGATCTTCTGCCACATGACCGTCGTCTCGCCATTAAGTTGTAACTCGGAGATCAGCTTTTCGATCTGGTCCGCAGTGGCCGAGACTTCCTGCAGGCCCGGCACCTTCTTCGTGTGCTTGAACTGATCGGCTATTCCAGCCGTCTGCTTCTGAAACGCCATCGCCAGGTTCTCGGCATCCTTCTGGCGGCTAGTCTTTCTGATCGAGCTCTGCTTCAGAGCCTGGACAAACGTCGACCGGAACGATTTGGCATCGCCACTCAGGTTTTCGAGCATATGCTGCAGGTCCTTATCGTCCAACCTGCTCTGGGCCGCTACTATCTGGCAGCCACTTCCCACAAAGATAACAAGGCCAAGGATAAACAACATCATGCGAAAGTTTTTCAAGGCAGCCCCGTGAAATAAGAAAATGAGTTGCAGCTATGAGATTAGTATCCCATAAAATTATTGCCCTTTATTAAAGCTTTTTGGCACCTCCAGCTTTAGAGGTATGCCTTCACCTATGAAGTTCGTCTTGAATTGCTTGAGCCGATGCAGCATCTCGTTCAGCGGCTTGGTAGCAACTGGCCTGCAATTAAAGTTTGCCGGCTGGAATATCCCGTTGCCATTGCCCAATAAGACATAAAAGCCGGAGGGGATACTTCATTCCCGGAACGACGATACGTTCGTACGGCGTCTGTGGTGTTTGCCGGGCGCTCGGATCGAGCGATTGCTCAGAAGTCAGGGTGCAGTTCGAGGAATTTGCCGAATCCTTGGTCTGGCCCTTTGCTGCGTATGGGATATATATTCGCTATTTGGCTACACATTGTGCGCCGGAAGTAAGCGATCCTAACGCAAAAAAATACGACGACGCTTGACCGTACGAGAGGCGAGTTAGGCGTCTTCCATCGAATTTAGCCCCTAATTATGAGATCAAAGGAAGGATGCGGTGAATCACAATGACGCATTTTTACTTCAATTGATCTGTCGAATTCAATCTTTCAAATGGGTCTGCATGGGGTTTCTCCAGTACACCTCTCACTACGGTAGGAACATTTCTAAATATCGGTAGTGATTATTTGGGTGAAGTCGTTATCACAGACACCAGTCTCTTAGGCTCACCCTCGCCTGTTCCTGAACCCTCCACCTTTGCTCTGCTCGGTACCGGCCTGATTGGTGGTGCGGGAGCATTGCGCCGCAAGCTTCTTCCCTCTTAGAGAAGGGACGCAACGCTGCCCTGGCCGTCTCTTCGGAGACGGCTTTTTTATTTTTTTAGCCTGAATCCGGAGCAGCATGCGAGGGTATCCAGCTCCCGCGGGGAAAGCTGCCGATTTTACTGGGGGTTTTGCGAAATGTGCATGTTTTTCGATGGTATTTTGCTGGCTAATTCGTGGTGAGTTGATGGTTTTTTGTGGTGATTTGTATGGTGCTTTTTGGGTTTGGAAAATGCGCCACTTTTTGAAAATATTTCTGTGGATTTTTTTGTTTGCTAAATCCGGGTTCAAGCTTTGGGCTGAAGGCAGTGGATCTGGGATTGGGGAGTGGAGAACAGTAGATCCCCTTCGGGGATAACAACCAGAACGGCAAATGCATTTGTCATGGATAACGTGGCCGATCTCGCAGCGGAACTGCCGCGCTCGCAGCCACCAATATGCATCCGGCACTAAAATAAGCGGCCTGTGTAGTACTACATGCATTTTTGTGTGGTGGCCTCTATTTCCTTCCCCTGACAAGCACCTTATTCTCGATTTCACGATTACCCTCTCGTTTACTCCAGAGAAGCTCCGTCCAAGAAAGACATAATCCGACCATGAGAGAGCAAGTCAATCCTATGCTGCTATCGCACCTTCCGGCTAAAGCCATCCAGGTATCGGTTGCGGGATGCCGGACAAACCCTAGCCGGAGCTTCGATCGGAGGCAGGCAAAGAGCCTGGTCCGCACCGTTTTGGCGGTACTGTTTCTCGCCGCGGTCGCGGTGATGGCGCCCGCTGGCCTGCAGGCACAAGCGGTTTCCTTTCTCGGCGTTCAGACCACGGTGCCGAACTCAGATGCTGCCTCGGGCGTGGCGGTGGATGGAGTGGGCAATCTCTTCCTCGTGGAGGGCGGCGTCGTGGGCAAGGTCCCGGCCAACGACGGCCCAACCACGATAGTCGCTGCCGGACTGCAAGCTATCCCGAGCGTGGCGGTGGATGGAGCGGGCAACATCTTCATCGCGGATTATGGGAAGAACAGCGTGGTCAAACTGCTGGCCAATGGCGGCGAGATCGCGGTGCCGGTCACAGGACTGAATCACCCCCTTGGCGTGGCGGTGGATAGAACGGGCAATGTCTTCATCGCGGACTTTGGGAACAACCGCGTAGTGAAGGTGCCTGCCAACGGCGGCGCTCAGACCACGGTGGGTACTGGACTGAATTTGCCCGAGGGCGTAGCGGTGGATGGAGCGGGCAACGTCTTCATCGCAGATACCCAGAACAACCGTGTGGTGGAGGTGCCTGCCAATGGCGACGCTCAGACCACGGTGGGTACTGGACTGAATTTGCCCGAGGGCGTGGCGGTGGATGGAGCGGGCAATGTCTTCATCGCGGACAGCTATAACAACCGCGTGGTGGAGGTGCAACTCAACGCGGTGAAAGTCGGCAACACCAACGTCTGTCCCTCCGGGCAAAGCACTCCCGCGCCGTGCAACCATACTATTATCCTCAACTATACGATCAACCAGGCTGACACCATCAATTCAGTGAATGTCGTTACCCAGGGCGCGTCGAATCTGGATTTCACCCTCGGCAGCACGACCTGCACCGGGGGGCAGGGGCGGACAGTCCCTGCACTGTGACGGTTACATTCGCGCCCACAGCGCCCGGGTTGCGTGCGGGATCCGTGCAGATCGTGGACGACCTGGGGACTGTGCTGGCGACGACTCCGCTCTATGGCACAGGCCAGGGGTCGCAGATCGTCTTCGACTCCAATACTCCGGCCACGGTACTCACCAGCGGTCTGAGCATTCCTTCGAGCGTGGCCATCGATGGAGCAGGCAATGCCTATGTCGTGGATAGCGCGAACAGCCAGGTACTGAAGATCACGCCTGGCGGGACACCGACCCCGTTGCTCACCGCCCTGGCACTTCCCTCGGGCGTAGCGGTGGATGGAACAGGGGACGTCTTCATAACCAATACCGGATCCGGCCAAATTACAAAGATTACACCGGCGGGCGTCCAGACTACGATTTCACCCGCTGGGCTGCTTTCTCCTACGGGCATAGCGGCGGATGGGTCCGGAGACCTCTTCGTTGTGGATAGCGGCAACAATCGCGCCGTGGAGATTCGTCCCTCCGGTGTCCAGACCACCCTCACCAGCGAGTTGAACCAGGCGTTTGGCATAGCGGTGGACGCAGCCGGGAATGTCTTCATTGCCGATACCAATAACAACCGCATCGTGGAAGTTCCCTTCGGGAAAGCTCAGGTCGTGGTCCCCGTCTCTGGCCTGTACCTCCCGAGCGACGTGAAGGTGGACGCAGCCGGCGACCTCTTCATTGCAGACCACGGCAACAGCCGGGTCGTGGAGTGGTCGGCTGCCGGTGTCCAGACCATAGTCCCCACGAACGGAGTTTCTTTCCCCATTGGTCTGGCTTTGGATGGAGCTGGCGATCTTTTTGTCACGGACGATGTGGCCAATCTCGCGGTGGAACTGCCGCGCTCACAACCGCCGGCGTTCCACTTTGTCAATACGGTCGCGGGCACAACCAGCAGTGACAGCCCGCTGTCGGCGACGGTGGAGAATATCGGCAACCAAACACTGAGCGCCATTGCGCCCGGCTTGAGCATTAGCAAGGCTTCCGGGGACACGGTTTTTGCGCAGGTGGCAGGCACCGGCACACCCGCGGACTGCATCGCTGCCTTTTCGCTGGCGCCGGGGAGCAACTGCAACCTGAGTATCAGCTTCACGGCCACGGAGGGTAATGTGTACCGTGGTTCAGCCGTGTTGACGGATAATTCCCTGAACGCCAACCCGGCGACACAGTCAATCCTGCTCACTGGTCTCGGCACGACCGTGGGTACGTTGCTCACCCTCACCATTCCCGAGTAGATGTATGGCGTAGCTCCCTTCGCATTGAACGCCACATCGAACTCCCCCGGAGCCATTATCTATTCGGTGCTCTCCGGCCCGGCAACCATCTCCGGAAACATCCTTACCATCACCGGCACCGGCCACGTTACGGTGCAGGCTGGTCAGTATGCTCAAACTGGATACACGGGGAGTAACGTACAGACCGGCTTCACGGTGAATCCGGCCCCATTGACGGTGACGGCCAATAGCACAAGGCGTGCCTCCGGCGCAGCGAACCCTACCTTCACCTATACCATTACCGGCTTCGTGAACGGAGACACGTCCTCTGTGGTCTCGGGCACAGCTACGTTGACGACCACGGCAACTACCGCGTCAACACCGGGAACCTATCCGATCACCTTCTCGACGGAAGGTCTGACGGCTGCCAACTACAGCTTCAACTATGTCAGTGGGAAGCTGATCATCGGCACACAGACAATCGGCCTCACTCCCACGGTGACGGCAAATCCAACCACTATCACCATCGCCTCGCCAGGAGGCTCCGGCTCAACCACGCTCACCGTATCCAACTTCCCCGACAGTTCTGTCACCTTCACCTGCTCTGGTCTGCCGGCGGGAGCATCCTGCAATCCCGGCGCTTTGAGCAACTCCAATACATCGACTCTCCAGATCACTACGGCTGCACCAAGCGCTGCACTTTCCCTGCCGTCGAATCATGGCGACGCGAAGACCGTGTATGCTTTGACGCTGCCAGGCCTGTTGGCGATCGGTGGATTGTTCGCTACTCGCAAGAGGCAATGGCGGCGGCTGTTTGTTTTGCTGCTGCTCCTCTCGGCAGGAATGGCGATGACAGCGTGCGGTGCAGGAGTCAGTGGCAACCCCGGTAATACCGGCGCCCCTGGCACTCCCGGTAACCCTGGTAACCCCGGCACCCCTGCGGCGACAAGCACTGTCACTGTGACGGCAACGGATGGCACTCAGACTGCCAGTGTGCCGATCACTTTGGTTGTGCAATAAAGAAAGCGCAAAATGTAGCTCCACTGTGGGCGGACTATCGAGCCAGCCCACAATCGAACAGAAAATACGACGGGCAGGTGGAGTGCCCGGTAACTTCTGTACCAGTGGGAGTGAGACAAACTGATATGGAAGGAGCCTTGAATGGCATAGGTCAATTCATTGGCTTCATCACGCTGGCCATCAGGGCTTGCAGGATGCGCCCAAAGATCAACGCAGTCGGAGAATCCGCGAACCCGCACAAAAGAGATGCCATGGTGAACCCGGCTACGCCCATTACAAACATCTTCTTGCGCCCAAAGAGATCGCCGAGACGTCCTCCGGTAATAAGCATGACAGCATAAGTAGCTGAGTAGGCGGAGATGACAAACTCCACTTCGCTAGAAGTGGCCCTGAGCCCTGTCATATCGAAGGCAGCGCGAGGTTGACGATAGTGAAATCCAGGATGGGAAGGAACGCGCCTGTCAGCAACACCGCGAGCGCCAACCATCGCTTCCGGTCTCTGTCCTGATTCGGCAGCGACGTGGTTGTCGTGGAGACAAATTGCTCGGCCAAGGAACTCCTGCATCCTCAGCGCATGAGAAGGCTCTTATCTGCAATGGAATTGGCGGGATCTTTCAGAGTGCCTGACTAAGAATGTATAGAGAGGGAACGATAAAACAATAGATACGAATCAATTTGGATTTATATACTTGAATTCTCCGGGAAATGCCGCCTCCGCAGAGACGGCATTTCCCGTTTCGATTCTTCATCCCTACAGGCGGTCAAGAAACTTGCGGCGAGCTGCTCCGACCAGGCCGAGGATGCCGGTGCCGAACAGGGCAAGGGTCGATGGCTCAGGGGTGGGGGTTGGGGATGGGCCCAGACCGATAGTGCTCAGATCGGTAATCGTGAGGGTTCCCTCACCGACAAGGCCGTTTGCATCGAACTCCTGAATGCCGTCGAACGTGCCGGTACTAAAGGTTGGCATGCTGGGATCTCCGCCTTTGAGGGTATAGATCGGCGCACCCCCAGTTATAAATTGATCACTGCCCAGTATGAGTCCCGTTAATTCAAATATGGCCCCGGTCGGGAACGGACCGTTGTCGAACGTTCCCTGCAATTCATTTGGAAAGAGAATAAAAGAATTCGGACCCTGACCAGGTTCCGGCAAGGTCGTTGGCGATGCAGGTGCGGTGAAGCTAAATGAATCCACGCCAGATGCTCCGTCTGCCGGGGTGAAGGTGAACTCCACAGTGTCGGCGTGTGCGACAAGCGTGGATGCAATCAGGATGACAGCAAAGGCGAACAGGCGGGGACGAATCGGCATGATATCTCCAGCGTTGTGCAATAAATTGGATGAGATGCAAGACCGCAGTAAGTAAAAGCACATTACCAACCAAGCTGGAGCGCGCAAAAAAGCACGAGATTCCGGTCTTTTTCTCGCCTAGCGGAGTTTTGCGACGTGCTGTATGCTTGCGCTTCGTAGATCGATTAGCCTCATAGTAGAAGTCAGTCCGGGGAATAGATATAGAGGAAACTACACAAGAGGCAGTGTGGCACCACACAAAAGAGGGTTGATCCGCGATGTGGTCTCAGCCAGGGACTCGCGTCCTGCACCGCCAGGCTGTTTCCCAAACTCGGCCCGTTCGTCGTCGTGGACTGCAGCGGAGCCTGCAATACCGCGCAGGTCGCCGGAAAGACCGCCTCGGTCACGTTCCGCGAATCCTGTGCCAGCAGGCAGACCACGGCCCCGTGCAAAAGGTAGAACAGAGCAGCAATGCTGAAGCTAACGCGCATAGGACCTTCGAGAATAAAAATGAAAATGTGTCCGGCCGGTATACCAAGTACGGGATGCGGTAGATTAGCAATCCGACCGGAGAAAATGTCGAAAACGGATCTGCTTCGGGCGCATGCCAGTTTCAGAGAATCAGAGTTGCTGCGGACGTATTGCGTCCTGAGCCAGGGGCAGAGCTACTCACCTTGAAACGGTAGTCTTTTAACAATATTCAACGTTTCAACACAAGAAAAAAGATGTTAGGATTTGCTTTCCCCTTTCAATTGAATGATTCCGTGGGACAGGAGATGCACGAATCAAGCTGAGTTTCATCTCAAACTCGCCCTCAACCTTCAATGCGGGGGTGCACCGGTGCACCCTTGATTTCTCAACTCGGGATATCTGGGTCACGGTCGGAATTCAAGTCACGTATTGAAGTTCTGCTGCAGGCAAAGATAGCTAATCTAAGCAATATGGCAGTCCATTATTAGACCTTGTTCTAGGCAGGAGTGATCATGCTAGTCGGAACCGGGCGGTGCGCCCTAACATATCAATCTCAATTTGGGCCAAGAGTATCTCAAAAATTATCGTTCTTTGAACGCTACACAGGTGTTCTAGTTTTGCTGCTTCTGACACAGTTTTTGATTGGCTGCACGACGAAACGGGAAAAGCCTGTGATGGAACCTCCTGAGGTCAAGGTTACGGAGGTGGTTCAACGGGATGTTCCGATTTATCAAGAATGGGTTGCGCAGCTCAACGGCCCTACTAATGCTCAAATATCGCCTAGAGTCCAGGGATATCTTCTCAAGCAGGACTACCGTGACGGCTTCTTTGTTAAGAAGGGGCAGCTCCTGTACGAAATAGATTCTCTTCCCTATCAAGCCGCGCTTGCTCAAGCAAAGGCGCAGGTTGCCGTTGCCGTAGCGAACCTTTCGAACGCAGACACCAATGTAGCGCGGGATAGACCGCTCGCAGCACAGAACGCTATTCCCCAAAAGCAACTTGATACCGACGTGGCAACTCAGGCGGCGAACCAGGCACAGCTCGATGCAGCGAAGGCAGAGCTGACGCAAGCTGAGTTGAACCTGTCATGGACGAAGGTCTACTCGCCCATTGATGGAATTGCCGGGATATCTAACTCTCAGGTCGGCAATCTTGTGGGGACGAGCACGAACATGACGACGATCTCTCAGGTGAATCCAATATGGGCTTACTTCAACATCAGCGAGAGCGACTATCTCAATAGAGCGAATATGTTTTATCAAGTCATCAGCGGAAGGCAGGTAAGTAGCCCGGTGATGGACTTTATTCAGGCGAATGGCGCTACTTATCTCCACAAAGGCCGGATCATTCTGGTAAATCGAGAAGTAGTTAGCCAGACCGGCACCATACAACTTGTCGCCGAATTTCCGAATGAGAGTGCGGCGCTTCGTCCCGGAGGATTCGGACGAGTTCGATTCCAGACAGGGATGAACAAAGGTGCGCTGCTGGTGCCACAGGCTGCTGTCATCGAGGTGCAATCGATCTATCAGGTCGCAGTGGTTACCCCGGACAACAAAGCAAGTTTTCGCGTAGTCAAGGTGGGCAATCAGGTAGGAACTGACTGGATCATTACCGACGGATTGAAACCAAATGAAAAAGTCATCGTTCAAGGATTCATGAAGGTCCGAGAGGGGACACCAGTTGATCCCAAGCCATTCGTGGCCGCTCCCGCGGAGGCTAACTGACTATGTCAAAGTTCTTCGTGAATCGGCCTATTGTTGCCATCGTTATCTCAATTTTGATGGTCATTGCCGGTGTCGTCGCACTGCTCCGTCTTCCAACGGCCCAATTCCCGAATATCGCCGATCCACAGATTCAAGTCGTTGCGAATTACACCGGGGCCGACGCAACAACCATAGCCCAATCGGTTGCGACTCCTATCGAGCAACAGATGGCAGGCGTGGATGGGATGAACTATATGTACTCGCAGAGTGCGAGTAACGGGCAAATGAGTCTTACGGTGGACTTCGACATTAACACCGTGACGAATACTGACCAAATCCTCTCACAGATGCGGGTTTTACAGGCCAATTCGCAGCTGCCGAATGTGGTGCTAAACAATGGCGTGACAGTACAGAAATCCACGGCAGCCCCATTGATGCTGATCGACCTCTCTTCGGTCGGAGATAGCTACGACAACATCTTCCTGGCAAATTACGCGATCATCAATTTGAATGATGCACTTACGCGTGTTCCGGGCGTCGCGTCGGTCTCAATCTTTGGCGCGGGGCAGTATGCGATGCGTTGCTGGGTCAATCCCGACAAACTGGCGAATCTGGGCATAACAGTTCCAGAGATTATCAGTGCCATTCGGGCGCAAAATACGGTCAACCCAGCGGGGCAGATTGGAGGCGAACCTGTCCCGCCGGGACAGCAGTTTACTTATTCTGTTCGTGCTCCGGGGCGTCTTCCGACAGCAGAAGAGTTTGGGCAGATCATCGTACGGGCACAGAGCGGAGCGGGGGTTCTACGATTGAGGGATGTCGCCCGCGTAGAGTTGGGGGCGCAGAATTACAACGTGATCGGCCGCTTCAACGGCAAGCCGGCCGCATTGCTGGCAATCTATCAAGCGCCGGGAAGCAACGCCGTGAACACGGCTGCTGCCGTTCGCAAGGTGATGGAAGAAGCTAAGGCCAGGTTTCCTCAGGGATTGGATTACGTTGTCGCGCTCGACACGACGCTGGCCGTTACCTCGGGTATTAAGGAGATTGAACGCACGATTATAGAGGCGCTGATACTGGTGACCATCGTGGTGTTCCTTTTTTTGCAAGGCTGGAGAGCCACGCTGATCCCATTGCTGGCAGTGCCGGTTTCGCTCATCGGGACATTCATTGTCTTTCCTATGCTCGGGTTTTCAATCAACACACTCTCTCTCTTTGGTTTGGTTCTGGCGGTGGGCTTGGTGGTTGACGATGCCATTGTAGTAGTCGAGGCTGTCGAACATCATATTGAGGAGGGTATGTCGCCACATGATGCGACATTAAAGGCGATGGAAGAGGTCGCGGGTCCGGTTGTGGCGATAGCCCTCATCCTGATTGCGGTGTTTATTCCAACCGCTTTTATTCCGGGCATCACTGGCAGGTTGTACCAACAGTTTGCAGTCACTATAGCGGTCTCTGTGGCCTTCTCCGCCTTCAATGCGCTGACACTTAGCCCTGCCCTGTCGGCGATGCTTTTGCGCCCGAAGAAAGAATCCCGCGGCCCAATAGGATCTTTTTTCCGAGGGTTTAATAACTTATTTGGCAAAGCCACTGATGGTTACGTGGGTGCCTGCCGTCACTTGATACGAAAATCAGGGATAGCTTTTTGTCTGCTTTTTCTGCTTGTCCTGGGTGCTGCGTTTTTCGGGAAAAAAGTGCCGGGGAGCTTTTTGCCTAACGAAGACCAAGGATTTATGTATGTAGGACTTCAACTGCCGGATGCATCATCACTGCAGCGAACGTCCGCAGCCTCAAAAGAGGTTGAATCGATCTTAATGAATACTCCCGGCGTGAAGTATGTCAGTTCTGTGGTGGGGTACAGCCTGTTGAGTGGGGTGAGTACCACTTATAGCTCGTTCTTTTTTGTCTCATTCAAGGATTGGGCAGAGCGGACAGCCCCGGATGAGAGCTACTCGGCGATCCAGGCACACCTCGCGCAGGCATTGTCAAGGGTAAGCTCGGGAGTTGCTTATTCCTTTCCTCCGCCTGCAATCCCCGGCGTTGGCACATCAGGAGGATTTAATTTCATCCTGGAGGACCGGTCGGGAGGAAGCACCGATTTTCTTGCGGCGAATACGCGGACCTTTCTCGCGGAAGCAAATAAGCGGCCGGAGTTAGCTGGAGTTATGACGACGGCGCTCTTTGGGGTTCCCCAAGTTGGGGTCACTGTGGATAACGCAAAGGTGTTGACACAACAGGTTGACCTCAGCGATGTCTATCAGACTCTGCAAACGTTCATGGGCGGATCGCTGGTGAACTACTTCAATCGCTTTGGCCGGCAATGGCAGGTCTATGTTCAGGCAGAGGGAAGTTATCGAAGATCGGCAACAAATGTTGGCAAGTTTTATGTCAAGAATACCAACAAAGATATGGTGCCGTTGAGCGCGCTTACCGCTATCGACAGGCGCAGCGGCCCAGAGTTTGTCATGCGATTCAATCAGTTTCAAGCCGTCCAGATCAACGGATCGCCCGCGCCCGGCTACAGCTCCGACCAGGCCATAGCAGCACTCCAGGATGTCTTTGCGAAGACGATGCCGGTGCAGATGGGCTATGACTATACGGGCATGACGTATCAGGAAGTCAAAGCTGCACAAGGGGTCAGTCCGCTCGTTATTTTCGGCCTGTCGTTATTTATTGTCTTTCTCATCATGGCCGCACAATACAACAGCTGGACTCTGCCATTCAGCGTACTTCTGGGCACGCCGATCGCGGTCTTTGGAGCCTTTGCCGCTCTGTACTTTCGACATCTCGATAACGATATCTATGCGCAGGTCGGTCTTGTGATGCTTATTGGGCTGTCTGCGAAAAATGCGATCCTGATTGTCGAATTTTCCAAAGACGAATATGAACGCGGAAGGCCGCTGCTTGATGCAGCTCTTGCTGGCGCACAACTGAGATTGCGGCCGATTCTGATGACTGCGTTTGCTTTTATTCTTGGCTGCGTACCGCTGTGGACGGCCTCTGGTGCAGGCGCTGTTGCAAGGCGTGTGCTGGGAACCGCTGTTATTGGCGGAATGCTTGCAGCTTCGATGATCGCCATCTTTTTCATTCCGGTTTCGTTCGACGTTGTGGAAAGGGCTAGCCTTTTCTTTAGCCGGAAAGAGAGCAAGCCTGATGCCTCATCGGATTTAGGGGCAGCCAAATGAGAGTGCGCGTACTTACTACCGCTATTTTGTTGATCCCACTGTACGGCTGCAAAGTCGGACCTAATTACAAGCGTCCCGCGCTATCGACACCGGACCAGTATCGTGGACTGGCACCTGACTTGGGAGATCAATCAGGCACACCATTTGCCGAAATGAAGTGGCAATCCGTTTTCCAGGATAAGACGCTGCAGGAACTGATCAAGGAAGCACTTACTAATAATTACGATATTCGCATTGCAGCGACCCGTATCGTTCAGGCCGAAGCCTCTCTAGGGGTAACCCGTTCCAACCAGCTCCCGGCTTTGACTGGAACGTTTGGAGTTCAGAATGAGCGTTCTGCCGTGGATCGCGGATCTCCTACCTTCGACACTGCTGGCCTGCAATTGACTTATCTGGTCGACTTCTGGGGACAATACCGCAGAGCGACCGAGGCAGCGCGAGCCGATCTTCTCGGAACTCGTTACGCGCGACACATGGTCGAAACTACCCTGATCTCCGACGTTGCGATCGCTTACTTCCAGCTGCGTCAATTCGATTCTCAACTGGCGTTCTCGGAGCAGACTGTGGTATCGGACAAGGAAAGTCTCCGCATTAATACGATCAATTTCAAAGGCGGCGAGTACGCTATTACCGATGTGTACCAGGCTCAGTTGCTTGTACAGCAGGCCGAAGCAGCGGTCATTACGCTAAAGCAGTCAATCGAGCAGACGGAGAATCAGCTCAGTTTGCTGCTAGGTCGAAATCCAGGTGGTATTCCGCGCGGATTACCACTGATCGATCAGCCACATTTGACGGAGATTCCAGTAGGGCTACCCTCGGCGATCGTAGAGCGCCGTCCCGATGTGCTCCAGTCCGAAGAAGCGTTGGTTGCAGCAAATGCGAATGTTGGAGTGGCCAAGGCAGCCTTCTTTCCTCAGATTCCCTTGACCGCGACTTTTGGAGCGCAAAGTACAGCGTTGACGAGCTTTCTACAAGGGCCAGCCACATTCTGGGCGTTGGGTGGACAACTGGCACAGCCGCTTTACCAGGGAGGGAGAATCACAAGTCAGTATCGTCTGGCCTGGGCACAACGAGACGAGGCTGAACTCTCTTATAAGCAAACTGTGCAGCAGGCATTTACGGATGTATCCAATGGTCTGGTAGCTTATAGGCAAGCCCGTCTATTTCGCATGAAATTGCAAGAGCAGACGGAGACCTACAAAGAGACGTCGCGTCTGGCCAATGTGCGCTTTACCGGAGGAGCAACTAGTTTCCTTGAAGTTTTGACTACGCAACAGCAGTATTTCAACTCCGAGTTGCAACTGACGCAAGCATGGGAGGGAGAGATGCAAAGCTATGTGCAACTCTATCAGGCATTGGGCGGCGGTTGGTGAAGGTGCCCCAAAACTTCTGATATATATCGCAGGCTATATGAAAGCCTCGCATGAATCGGAGTAGCATTTTCTTCCGTTTGAACGCGGCATCTACGGGTGCTGTCCATTCCTGAAATATTTAATAGTCGCCGTATTAGTACTAATTACCAGGCTTGGTCATCTGGCGGTATATGCGCTCGAAAGGTTCGGGGTCAACACTAATCTTTCCACGATAGGGATTATCGAGCGCAGCCACCATAAAGACCATTAGTCCGAGGAGAGAAGCGATAAAGACAGTCATCCAGATGTGCATGCTCAGGCTCTCCATATGGAAGAACCAGGTAACAACAATACAGATCGATCCTCCTATCAGGATCAACGACCATAGCGGCGATGGCAATTCTGTAATTACGCTGTCCAGACGAATGCTTCGCGACTTCCCAAGAGTGTCGAATTCCCGCCAGATGTTGGCCACCAGGGCTTTCTGTTCTTCGGTAGCGGGCCCAAACGACTCGAGATCCTTTTGGAATTTATCCAGATTTACACTGTTTTCGACTGGCAGGATGCCGCGTTTCTGTTCGGGCCAGCTTACGTCAATAATCTGACGGGTATAGTAGCGAAGGTCATTCTGTAGCAAGCTGCGTGCAGGTTCTGGAAGACTTCTGAGGTTGCGATAGAGGCTGGACAAAGAAGCTGCCTCCTGTGACACTTTGGCTTCCGTATCGGTGTATGTTGTCCAAGCCCCGATAGCGAGCAAACCCAACGAAACCCCATAGAGCACGGTTATTCCAGCCAGGTAAAAGCCGACGATATCGTTATGGGAACGCTGGACATGGATACTGCGTATCCATTGCCGGGTGGGAAGCATGCCTGCCAGACCGAAGGCAACAAAAAAACCTATAGTTAGCAACTCAAAAATCCCGTTCGGTAAGTTATAGACCCAATACATGTGCCCACGTTCCTTTTTTGAAGTGAAATCACTTCATCTTATTATCTGGATGTTGGAAAACGGATTAATCCTTTTGTGTGGTGCCACACAGTCCCTAGTGTAGTTTCCTCTATATCTCTTTTCCGAACTGATCTCTACCATAAGGCGAAAAGGTGGATGTACGAACGCCTGTGGGAGGGGTTCTCTTTTGCGACAATATTGGAGTATTTTGCCTTTGGCAGTTTCAAAGAATGTTTTACCGTTACTGGCGGTCGTGGTTCTCTTGCTGGTAGTGGGATGTGGCGGTGATCAGGCTCCGTCCCAGACGGCGACAGCGCAGCCGCCGTCTCCTCCTTCGCAACCGTCGCAGCCACCTCCTCCAGATCTTCCAACACAGCCGCCGGGGCACCCAGCGCCGCCATCTCCTCCACACCGCCCGCCTCCGATTCTGGTCTCGCCCGGGGCATCTGTCGAGACGTGCAATAACACAGGAAATATCCTGCCACCCGGAGGTCCGGACTCCAATGGCCAATATGAGGATCTCCAGATCTCCAACGGCACGCACTGCGTGGTCGATGGCTCGGCTCCCGGCGCAAACTACGTCTATCGAAACGTCAACATCTGGGGCGGCGGCAGCCTCACGTTCCAGGATAAGAAGATCAACTTTCACGCCCATTCCATTCTCATCGAAAACAACGGGTCGATGGTCGCGGGCTACGATGCGCCTCTGGTGGGGCCGTTGTCCATCTGGCTCTACGGCGCAGGGAGCGCCGACGGCCTTACGATGGACAGCATTCCAAGCATTACCTGTCAGAGCAGCCCCACCTGCGGCGTCCCCACAGACATCTGGAACTCCAATCCTAATGTCGCGACCATGACGATGCCAGCTATGGGTACTGCTTGCCAGACGGCCACGACTGTGCTTCCCGGTACGCAGACTCCGGTAGGTAACGACTGCTTCTACCAGTACGAAGTCTTCGACAAGGGAGGAGCCGCCGGCACATATTTTGGGGACAAAGTCCTGGCCGTCTCCTACGGTGGAACCCTCTATCTCCGAGGCCAGAAGGGAATCCGCGATCCACAGACCACTGGAATACCTGTCGGTAACAACCCGTCCGACTCCGGCACCAGTTGGGTAAGGCTGGCCAGTACCATCACCAAAAGCCTGGTCGGTTCCAACAGTTTCTACGTTGACCGGCCGGTTCCCACATGGGGGCCTGGCGACCAGATTGTCCTGACGTCAACCGACTATCTGCCTGGCCACAGCGAAGAACTCACCATCAGCAACATCTCCAGCGATTCGAACGGGACGAAGATCACAGTTTCAACACCGATTCAGTACCCGCATTGGGGAGAAGCCTATGACTATAGCAACAGCAAGCTTTCAAGTACGATTGGTCCACAGGACGATCCGAACCGCCCGGCAACTCAACAATCGCGTCGTCTTGAAAATCGCGCAGCCGTCGCTCTGCTCACCCGCAGCATTCTGATCGAGTCCGAGATCCCGACGCCGGTTTTGCAGGACCGGCAGACCGGCCCTAATGATCCACATTTTCCCCTCAACGCCGGCTACTATGGTGGCCATACGATGGTGCGCGATGGTTTTGCGGAGTTCCAAGTCCAGGGAGTGGAGTTCGCCAATCTCGGCCAAGGTGGGGAGATCGGCCACTATCCTGTCCACTTCCACATGGCGCGGACGGTTCCCCAGCCCAATACCACGTCTAGTCCGGCCTTTGCCGGAACGTACCTAGTCGACAACTCGATCCACGACTCCAACACCCGCTTCGTCACGCTTCATGCGACCCAGGGCGTGCTCGTTGCCCGCAACGTCGGCTTTCGCTCCATCGGCCATGGTTTTTATCTCGAAGACGCCACCGAGATCAATAACAAGCTGTACTCGAACATCGGCATTCAGGCGAATGCAGCCGTTAAGAGCGATCAGAACCCACGCAACGTGCCGGGCATCTTCTCGCGGCCCGGCGACTCGGAGGCCGAAGTCCCTCCCTTTCACTCCGACTACGACCATCCCTCGGTCTTCTGGATCATGAATACCTGGAATGACTTCCAGTACAACGTCGCGGTTGGCGCCGGGACCTGCGGCGTCTGTTACTGGATGCCTCCTGCCTCCAACAGCGGCTACTCCGTCTACGAAACATGGACCTCCTATGCTTCGATGCAAGAGAGTTCGCAGCCTGGTCAACTCGTTCCATCGCCTCTCGCAGGTGCGGTTCCGTTGATGAAGTTTGTGGGCAACTCCTGCAGCGCTGCCATGACCGCGCTGGAAACTACAGGCGTTACCACTCCCTGTCAAGGCGTGGCCTCCTCGGACGCTTCAGCCGCCGGAAAACTGCAGGCTATTCCGAACCCGGCCCCCGCGCTGCCTCCGACAGAGTACCCTAATATCACTGGCCTGCGCACGAAGGCGACCCTCTGCAACAACCTAAACGGCGACTGCTCCTATCTCACGACGCCCCCTTGCGCCGGAGAAGGGAGCGCACTGGCTAACTGCGCAGTCACGGTCATCGACCATTTCTCCACGTCCTTCAACTGGGCACAGTTGAACTTTGCCTCGGTCTTACTGCGCGGCTGGTGGTACCTGTTCTCCAACAGCTCCATCACCGATGTCCAGAACGGCGGACTCCAGATGGTTACCGGCGGCGGCTACAGCCGCTCGGACGTCTCCCAGGGCTTTTGGAATCTCTCCAGCCACAATCTCTTTGTCGGCAACACGCAGCCCATCATTCCTACGGCCAACGATGGAGGGGTTCCGGACAATCCCTTCGCCTCCAACGCCGGGCCCTTTAATCCTTATGCCCTGTCTGCGGAGTGTCCGTACATTCCAAACGGAGGCGCATTCTGCGTCTCTCCCTCCCAAGGCATAGCTTTTGAGAATTCCAACTTCAGCAACTCGCAGAGGTTGCTCAACATCTACGATGGCCCTACCTTCGAAGACGCCGATGCCTTCTTCGACATCCACACGCTCAATATCGGGTCTCTGGCAAGCTGCAGAGGAACATCGGCCAGTTCGACCTCGGGCAACAGCTGCGGCGACGGGCTTACCTGGATGAATGGCTACACCTCCGGCGTGCTTCAGAGTCCAGGCGGCGGAAAGAGCAGCAATCCGAATTGCATTCTTCCCAACGCCGCCATCAGTTGGAAGCAGCCCAACGGTTTCTACTACCCACCTGCCTTCTTCTCCAGCAACCTCTACTTCGATCCATCGGTCGATATCCGCCACTTTGTCATCGATCCGCTCTGGCTGCCTGGAACGTTCACTCCGGATACGACGACCGCTATGAATACCTATTGCAGCTGGGGGCCGGCGACTTCGGCAACTTCACCGATGTGGACCGGCAGACCGAGCTGACCGACCTCGACGGCTCGCTTACCGGCCTGGTTGAAGGAAGCGCCGCGAACCCCAGTCCTACGATCTCCGTCAACAACGACCCCGCCGGCAACAACTTCTTCAACGCTCCGGTCATTACCCCGGAGTGCCAGAGCAACGTTCCCGGTTTGACAGCTACGGTGAACACCAGCCCCTATGAATACGTCACGACCGCCATCTATCCCGCATGCACGCCGTTGATGGCCAATGGCGCTAATGGCTGCGGAGACACCGTCTGGTCAGCCTCCTGCAGCACCCAGGCCTGTGGCGGCGTCCCGCTCTACCGGCAATATGTGACCGACGCGGAGATGCAGACATACACCGCCAACAAGACTGGCTATACCTCTTCCCACCCGAGTATCCGTATGATGGGCCAGGACACCGGACAGCGCAGCAGCCTTACGATGAACCATGTCAGCTACTATATCGACACGACCATACCGGCCGGTTTGCAGCCCAGCAATCCCAATGTCTTCGTCGCCGGCCAGATCTACTACTTCTACGTACTCTACGCGAGTCCGTCGCTCCACCAGATTTACAGCATGTACGTTGGAACGGGGCTATCGAGCAGCGATGTTACCAGTGCGGTCACGACCGGCATCGTCAATCCCTATGACGGGAACGTGGTCACCTTCCTCCCCGGCCTAAGCTCCGTTATGAGCTCCTCGGACTGGATTACTTCGAAGACCTACGATTCAAGCACCGGCATTCTTTCGGTCACCATCGATCTTAGCCAGCAGGGCTCTGTCTTCGCCCGCGAGACGCCAAGCTTCTGCCAGCCGACCAGCTACTGCGGCGTCCAGTCGGACGGCTCCTGCGGATGCAATCCGAACAACCCCCAGTGCGTGCCGACCAACTCGGTGTGTAAATGGGGGCCGAAGCAGATCGACTGCCCGGTCGAGGGCTGCTTTGGGTTCTCCGTCACCATGCCGAGCACCTTCCAGACGGCTTCTGCAAATCCGGGAGCGCCTACGATCCCGCCCCCTGATCCCGGCACCTTCACCGGCAGCGGCGATCCCTACTTCGCGGCCGGCGCTATCGACTTCTACAACGTGCCTGCATCGATTGCCGGAGGTGGAACTGTCGGAGGAGGATGCGTCTACCCCACCCCGCCTGCGCCATCGCCGTCTGTCCGGCCGGCAAGAGCTCGCCCCGGTCCGGAGTCTCTCCAGATGGACAGGATTCAGATTCCGCGGCCGGAATGATAATCGACGAAACGATCGCTCAGAAAAGGATTAGCTTTGCCGACGGCGACCGCCTACCCCATGATTCTGCATTCGTAGCGGGTTGATGAAAATGGATCAGTCGATGTTCTGAAATGCAATGACTCTCGCACAAGACCGAATGGAAAAGGGTGGCTAGACGCGACCGAACAACCAGTCTGCCACTCTTCTTTAGAGAAGTTTATTGCGGATGCGCTTGAGGATCACTATGCGCCACGGCAAGCATCACTTGAGCTCGATAGTAGTGTTACTCACGGTTGTCGTGACGCTGGTATCGAGCGGAAAAACCGTCTCCGGCGCCCAGATGGCTCCAACCGGCGAGCCAACTTCCGCCCAATCGCTGCCGTCAGTACCTTCGTCGGTTCATAGCGGAGTTATTCACGGGTTTATTAGAACAGGAACAACTCCGCTGTCGGGGGTCAGTGTGACGGTGACTGACACGTCGACAGGTGAAAGAAATACTGTAGTCACCGATGTAACCGGCGCATTTTCCGTGATCCTGCCATGGAATAAAAGCTATGTGATCCGCGCCGAGCTTGCGGCTTACATTACCGCTATGAAAGAAGTGCTCTTGAGCGATAGCTGTTGCGACCAACGAATAGATTTCTCTCTTGTGTTGGGATCGGATGTCGCGCGGCAGAGACAACCCGAGGGAAGATTAGATCATCCTGGAAACACACAGGGACCACTATCACCTGGGACAACACCCGGCGTGTTTGGGGGTAGTGGCAATGAAGGCGATTCCAACCTGCATTTTCAGCTATTACCCGGTGATTTGAGTTACTCCGGCGAATTCTTCGTTGTCGTCGGGCAGGTCACAACGGTCGCTTTCTTCGCTCAGATGAACGACCAGATGCGGCTAGATTTCGAAAACGGGCACGAACTTCGGAGACTGCTAAGGTTACCGCCTCAAAATGGTGGCTCTACTGCAAGCACATTGGGGAATGCCGAATCAACTAAAGGCGGTTCGAGTACCGATGTATCTGCTGGGGTGCAGAATCTCAGTAGTGCTGATCGTCCCCACGGCGCCATCTTTTGGATCGGTGGCAACTCCGCGTTGAATGCCCGCCCTATGTTTTGGCTGGCCAGCCCAGCCCTGATCCCAGCTACTACAGTAATGGCTACGGTCTTTCCTTTGCAGCAGCCATTTATTCAGGACTAATCAAGCCGAGCAGCAAGGACTTTATCCTTCTCAATTTTTTCTGGCCAGTTAGCAACGTCCTTGGTAAATGAATACGGCGTTGTGCCCACCGATCTTGAACGCCAAGGCAATTTTCGAAACTTGCAGGCCCCACCGGCGCGTTGATCCCGATTACCCTCCAGATAGCTTGATTGGCGCCGCACCTTATCCTAACAACACTATCAATACCACTCTGAACCCTGTGGCAAAAGCACTCCTCAACTACCTGCCCGAACCAAATCTACTGAGTTCACCCTTGAATTATCGTCAATTGACAACCCAGGGCAGCCACATAAATACGCTGGCGACCAATTATATTCACAGCTTCGGTGCGTTGACGGGGATTCAGTCTGCCATCGAACAGCAGTCCTTTCATAAACCTCAAGGGCCAAATCAGAGTATTTACTGAGCTTCAACCTGAGCCACGCCGCTACCGATGTCATCAACCTCTTCCCGGATCTCGGCGGGTGCGCAGCTGACGCAGGCTATTCGGTAACTGCCGGGCATGTTATCGAGAGAGGAAATTTGACGAACAACATTAGCTTTACCTCCAGCCGGAACGACTCGAGACTGACCAATCACTTCACGAACGCTTACGACGTCGCTACCCAGGTAGGTGTACTGGGCCCCTCGATGACGGCGCTCAACCCGAATCCGGCTATTATGGCCTGCCAAACCTGGTCTTCAGCGGATTCAATGGATTGAGCCAGACGCAGCCGAACTTTCAGCTTACTCAAACAAGCACTATCTCAGAGTCCGGTTCATGGTCGCGTGGAAGACATAATCTAAGCTTCGGCGGGACGTCCGCCGTGTTGAGTACAACGTGTTCGGTGGTGTTAATGCCACCGGAAGCTTCATCTTTACCGGCGGGTATACTCAGGAGCCTGGAACGTTCGACAACGCCAGCCCGGTTACTGGCTCAGGCTCATCGTTTGCCGACTTTCTGCTTGGCTGGACCTCGGAGTCCACCATCGAGTCTCCATACCAGAAGGCATACATGCGCCAAAATGCCTGGATGTCTTCGTCCGGACTACTGGCGCGTGTTGCCGAACCTCACTCTTATCGCCGGAGTGCGCTTACGATTATTTCTCTCCGTATGCGGAAAAAAGCGACCGGCTCGCGACTCTGGACTACAACTCTACCTTCACTGAAGTCGGACCTGTCCTGGCAAATGGCGTTGGTCCCATCACGGGTGCAAAATATCCGCGCACGTTGATTAACCCAGAACGCAACAATGTCTCTCCCCACATCGGACTGGCGTGGCAGCCACTCCATAACACCGTGGTGCGGGGTGGCTACGGCATCTACTACACCACCAGCCAATACACCAGCTTCGTCCAGGGTCTCGCATACCAGCCGCCATTTGCAAATGTCCCAGGCCAATTTTAACCTTGGCACGGTGACCCTCGGCAATGGCTTCGACAACGGCTACCTGGCGGATTTCGGCAACTACGCTGTGAACAGGAACTACCGGCTTCCGTATGTGCAGATATGGAACCTGGAGGTGCAGCAAACACTACCGCTGGAGATCGTCCTGGAGGCAGGTTATTGCGGAGCTAAGGGCACTCGGCTCGATGTCATCACGGCGCCGGGATTCTACAATAACCAGGCATTCCCCAACGCATTTTTTGATTTCGAGGATACCGGGCATTCTCGAGCTTTAACGCGCTCATTGTCCGCGCCAACAAGCGCCTGCAGAATGGCCTTGCCTTGCAGGCAACCTATACCTACTCCCACTCCATCGATGATGCTTCCTCGATCAATGCGGGCACGCCTGTAGTTGCGCAGAACTGGCAGGACATCCTTGCCGAGGAGAGCAATTCCAGCTTCGACGTTCGTCAACAGATTATCGGAGCTTTGTGTACGACCTGCCCTTCGGTCCAAATCGCCAGCATTTGGTTACTGGCTGGCATCGCATGCCTTGAGCAACTGGTCCATCACAGGCAATTCATTCTGGCTACCGGAGTACCACTGACGCCCGCAATCACGACGTCAGTCGCCGAAGTTCAACGCGGCACCCACGGCTCGGTTCGGCCAACCGCGTTCCAGGAACCTCCATTCGCGAGGGAGGAGCCACATCAATCACTGGTTCAATACCGCCGCATTCTCCACAAATTTTGCACCGGGCCAGTACTTCGGTACAGCTTCGCGCTATTCCATCCCCGCCCTGGCACAACGAATGTCAATATTTCCTGTCGAAGGTGATTCCGTTCAAAGACGCAAGAGTCTGGAGCTCCGCGCCACCCGCGACAAATGCCTTGAACATCGTCCAATACGCAGGAGTCAATACCCTATTCGACTTGCGAAGTCGAAGGTGACTCAGTGCATCTTTGAGACAGATCTCTTTCCTAGCCAGGTATAGGTTTTGAGCCATGCATTACTCTATGCGACACCTAGTTCCAGACGGTGTACTTTCACGCTGAACGCCGTAGGCTTCTCGGGAAGCGTCAAACTCACAGTTGCATCACTAGCTACCGGATAGACGCACGCACGGACCGAATCATCGTATCTAATAATTTACTACTAGCATAACCGGCCAGGGCGATCAAAGCGGAACGGTCTGGATAGTCCAGGTCAACATTATGCCTTGCTTACTCGTGGCGCGAGTAGCCAACTCGTAGTGATGCTCTACGGAATTGAAAAACTTCTACGCGCATAAGTTGTCTTCCATTGTGGATGTATTGGATATCTAGAGTGGCGACATCAGACCCGGACAGGATAGACCAACGGAACTGATTTTGCGCAATCTCACAAACATCGAGCCTGGCGATACGATCTTGCGTTCTATCGCGGTCCAGCCGACGATCAACTCTCCGCCGGTGGCCTCCTCACGTATGTAATTTTACGAACAGTCCTAGCCAAAGCTCTGCCGTTGCGCCGTAAAATCGTGCGTCATGGCTTATATGTGCTTCACCAGGAGCCTTATTCATGTTGAAAAGTATGTTTTGCCGGTCTTGTTCTCGATCTTTCTTCTCACGCTTTTTACCTACGCACAGAACGATGACCCGGACTACGCCGCCAGCGTAAAGGAGTGGACGACCCGGCCCGAGTTCATGAGCCCTCTCGTCGATCATCTGCCCAAATCCTCTACGTACCTTCTCCCAAAGACGTTCTCGGCTACTACATCGGCGCTCCTAAAAAGCTCACCTATTATGCTGATGTCGTGCGTTACTATCGCACCCTCGCGGAAAAATCTCCGCGCGTGAAAGTCATCGATATCGGCAAGACAGAGGAAGGGCGCGAGTCGATTATGGTCTTCGTCGGCTCTGAAGACTCCATCAAAATCTCGACACCTATAAGAAAAATCTGGCTAGCCTCGCCGATCCACGAGGCCTAACCGACGAACAAGCCAAGGAGATCATCGCGAACACCAAGCCCATCTACACCCTCTCCGGCGGTCTCCACAGTGCCGAGCTTGGGCCACCGGAGATGCTCATGGAGCTTGCCTACCGTCTCGCTACCGAAGATTCTCCCCTCATCCAGAAGATTCGGTCCGAGGTCATCGTCGCCATTATGCCAGTGGCCGATCCTGACGGACGCGACCGCAGCATCGACTGGTACAACCGCTATCTCATCCGACGTTACCGACAACAACGCAGCCTTCGAGGGCGGAGTTCCCTACTGGGGGCAAGTACACCAACACGACGACAACCGCGATATCAACTACGCCGGACTCGCGAATCAGAATCTGCTCAAGTGGTATCTCGACTGGCATCCGCCCATCATGCATGATCTCCACGAGTCCGTCTGGTTCCTCTACACGTACAGCGGGCAGGCTCCGCAAAACACTCTTTTCGATCCGATCCTGTGGGGCGAGCTCCCTGGTTCTCCAACTTCGAGATGGGCGCAGCTCACCAAATACGGCATGCCGGGAGTGTGGACACACGGCTACGTTGACGGCTGGTCGCCCGGCTATGTCGCAATCATGTCAGCCAACCACAACGGCATGATGCGCATGTACGAGATCATGGGCAACGGCGGCGCCACGACGATGCACCGCTTCATCCCCGAATCCAAACCTGAGCTCAAAGGCGGCGGTGGAGGCCCCGGCGGCGACGTCACCAAGCGCAGTGTACCGACCCGACCCGCCCTATCGCGATGTCATCTGGTCCATGCGCAACAACACCAACTACGCGGAGACTGGGGTTCTGACAGCTCTGCAGATGACTTCGGCTTTTCCTCAGATCATCCTTGAGAACTTCTACACCAAAAGCAAAAATTCCATTCACTCTGGTGAAACCCAGACTCCTTATGCCTTCGTCATCCCAAGCGACCAGGAGGACATGACGCGCGTCGCCTTCGTCATCAAGATCCTTCGCATGCAGGGCATCGAGGTCGGCCGTGCGCTCAACGAGATCAAACTTAAGGATGCCACCTATCCCGCGGGCTCGCTCGTTGTGAAGTGTAATCAACCATACGGACGCCTCGCCAAGACGCTTCTCGGCAAACAGGTTGATCCCGACCCCGAACTCACCACGTACGACGACAGCGCATGGACCATGGGCTTGATGACTCGCACCACGATCAAACCCATCGCCGACGACACCATCCTCAAGACTGCCGTCGAGCCCGTCAACGAATACACGCCGCCTGCAAAGGTGGACACGCAGGCCGGTGCTGTCGCCTATGCCGTCGCCGACCACGGCTCACCAAACCTCATTACCCTTCGCTATCAACTCAAGAACGTCAATATCCAGATCGCGGAGGCTCCGTTCAAAGCCGGCACCCTCTCAGTGCCTGCTGGGTCCTTTATCGTTCCTGCGTCAGCGCTGGATCAGCTGAAGTCCTCAGCCACGCAGCTCGGTCTTGATGTTGTTGCGCTCTCGGCTCAACCGTCCGTTGCGACACACTCCGCCGGACTGCCTCGCCTCGCCATCTTCAGCACCTGGGGCGGAACGCAGGATGTCGGCTGGGTTCGTTACGCCTTCGATCAATACAAGGTGCCATACGACCTCATCTTCAAAGAGCGCGTTTTGAAAGGTGATCTGCACTCCGACTACGACCTCATCCTCATCCCCAATCAGGCACGCAACGCCAAGGCCCTCGTCACCGATATGCCCAAAGGCAAGATCCCTCTCGCCTACACCAAAACCGACAAGTTCAAATTCCTCGGCGACTATGGTTCCTCTGAAGACATCACCGGAGGTATGGGAGCGCAAGGTGTAGCCGAACTGCAAAAATTCACCGAGCAGGGCGGCCTGCTCGTGACCCTCGGAACCTCTAGCTTCTTTCCGCCGGACTTTGGCATCACCCCGCGAATCGATTCCGGCACCACCACGCCAAGATTTTACGCTCCCGGCCCCATCGTCGAGGCTGAGATCACACAACCCGCGAATCCAATCTTCTACGGCTACACCAGCACAACGATTCCGGTCCGCTATGCCAATGGCCCGCTCTTCCGCATGGAGCCGGATCAGAATAAAAACGACGTTCTCATGCGCTACCCCGGCGGCGATAAGGCCGTTCTAAGCGGCCTGATGAATGGAGCCGACGAGATCAGGGGGAGAGCCGCTGTTGTCAGAACTTCTGTCGGCAAAGGCGAGGTCGTGATGTTCACGACCAACCCCGTCTGGCGCTGGCAGAACATCGGCGAGTTCCGCATGATGTTCAACACTATCCTCAACTACAAAAACCTCGACACACGCGCACCACCCTCGAAATAACCAATCGACCGCGGATAAAAACGGATCAAAATGCGAGTACCGTTGGAAGGCGGACAGAGCCAGTTTGCGCGTCTCTCCATTTCCGCTCTTATCCGTGGAATCCGCGGTCGACCGTCTTCATCCTCGGGTCAGCCCCACAATCTCCCGCGCAAACTCCGGCCACCGAGCACATAACTCCTCACGCCCTGCCGTCTCATAATCCTCAAACTCAAACCCCGGACTCACCGTACATCCCAATAGCGCCCACTTCCCTCCAGCCACCAAGCGGGCCCCCTGCCAAACTCCACGTTCCACCACCAACTGAGGCCGCTCGCCGCGCACCAGATCATTCCCGATCACCACCATCCTCCCGCCCGCACCCTTCCGCAACTGCAACATCTCCACCGCATCTCCGGCATAAAAATGAAACACCTCATCTGACTTCAGCATGTGTATCTCGCTGAACGTATCCGTCTCGAGCAGATAATAGATTGCCGTCCCCGTCCTCCGCGCACCCGCATAGCGCCCATCCGCAAAAGCCTCAGCCGCCACCATCTCCGGCGCCTCATACGTCCGGAGATACCACCCACCCTCACGCGGATGCGGCTTCAACCCCAATATCTTCTTCACCTCTTCTGCAGACAAATCTCCGCTCGTCATCGAAACTCCTTTGAATAATCTCTACTCTTGAATATCCTCCATTCATACTCCATGAACAATCCAGCCGTCGAAGCACCAACCCGCTCGCTTACTGAAAAGCTAGAGCGATACTTCGCCTTCGCCGCCCACTCCACCAACTGGCGCACCGAGATCCTTGCCGGCTTCACCACCTTCATCACGATGGCCTACATCATCTTCGTGAATCCGGCCATTCTCTCCGAAACCGGCATGCCTCTCGCCGCCATCACCTCTGCCACCTGTCTCTGCGCGGCCTTCGGCAGCATCCTCATGGGAGCCGCTGCCAATTATCCACTAGCCCTCGCACCAGGCATGGGCCTTAATGCCTACTTTACTTATACCGTTGTCAAAGGCATGGGGGTTCCGTGGCAGACTGCCCTCGGCGCCGTCTTCCTCTCCGGCATCATCTTCCTCATCCTCACCATTGGCGGCATTCGCCAGCGGCTCGTCGCTGCCATCCCGCACCAACTCCACGCTGCCGTCGGCGGGGGCATCGGCCTCTTTATCGCCTTCATCGGATTTCGTAACGCCGAGATCATCGTCCCTAGTTCCGCCACGACAGTCACGCTAGGAAATCTTCACGCACCTGCCACCATCCTTGCCATCGTTGGCCTTCTCATCATCGCTATCCTTCAGGTTCTCCGGGTTCGCGCCTCCATCCTCATCGGCGTCCTGGCTACCACTCTTCTCGGAGTCATCTTTCATCAGGTCCACTGGCAACCTGCTCCCTACAATCTGGGCGCCATCAAAGCTACTGCCTTCCACCTCGATATCCCCGCCGCTCTGCACGTCGGATTCTTCGAAATTGTCTTCGTCTTCCTCTTCGTCGATCTCTTCGACAACATCGGCACCCTCGTCGCCGTCACTCAGCGCGCAGGCCTCATCGCACCCGACCACACCATTCCCCGCCTCAACCGCATCTTTTTCGCCGACGCCACTTCAACCATCCTCGGCTCGCTCACAGGCACCAGCACCGTCACCAGCTATATTGAATCGTCCGCTGGCGTCGCTGCCGGGGGACGCACTGGCGTCACCGCCATCGTCACCGGAATTCTCTTTTTCCTCTCTCTCTTCGTCGCCCCGCTCGTCGGCGCTATTCCCGCCTTCGCCACCGCCCCTGCACTCATACTCGTCGGCTCCCTTATGGCCACCGGCCTCGCCCACATCGAATGGGAAGACCCCCAATTCGCCATTCCCGCCTTCCTCATCGTCGCGACCATTCCGCTAACCTGGTCCATCGCTGATGGCCTCAGTTTCGGCCTCACCAGCTACGCCCTCCTCCAACTCCTCACCGGCCGCGCCCGCCGCAAAGACTGGATGCTTTACCTCCTTGCCGCTCTCTTCCTGCTCCGCTTTATCTACATCGTCCACAAATAGCGATTTTCCGATCGACGCCGTTCTGGTTCCCGTCGGGCTGATCGTGTGAATCGAAAGTGGTATTCCACTCTCTTCCCTTGAGTTGCGAAACTAGCGGCAAGGCTCTTGGCCAAAAATCGCTTCGGCAACTCAGGAAGAACATGAAACTGATAAATAACACCCATCTCCTCCTCGCCGCACTCTGTCTGGCCATCTCCACCCCCGCCCGCGCTCAGGACTGCCTCAGCAATCTGCCCCCATCGCTCAAATCTGCCGTCGAACAGGATAACTGGAAGATCCTCTCCCCTTTCGATGTTCCATCCGTCGACTGGAAGCTCTGGAAGAACGCTCACCAGGATCAATGCCCGGGAGTTGCCGTCGGTAACTTCTATCCCAAAACGAAGTCATCCTACGTCGTGGCTCTAATCCAGGGAGACGACCCCAAAAATCTTATCGAAAAGGTGGTTCTCGTCGCCGAGAAAAAGGATCAGACCATCGTTGAGACTATCGTCCCACCCGCACAGACCACCACACCAGCCCTCGTCTGGCGCCTCCCTCCCGGTCACTATGCCAGCATCGACGGAACTCAGGCCGGAATCTCGCGGGACTCCATCGTCTACGAAAAAGTCGCTGCCACTGCACGCCAGTTCTACTACCACGACGGCCACGTGCAGTCTTTTCCCATCTCAAACTGAATCTGACCGAACACCAAAGAGCGAGCCCCGTACCTTCCGGGGCTCGCTCTTTGGTGTCGTCCATCAGCAAATTCAGAGCAGGAAATAGAAGGCTCTTGCCAAACTGGCTTTACTTAGCCGGAGCCGCAGTTGCAGCGCCCGTGGAGCCGCAGTTGCAGCGCCCGTGCTGACTCCATCCAGCGAAGCCTGATAGGAAATGATGTTCTTCAACACCTCATACGGAACGCCAGTCAACGGCAACAGGTGCCCGTTCACTGCAAGCATTGGGGTCTGTTCCACTCCAACTTCCTCGGCCAGCTTGATCGAGGCATCCACCTGCGCCTTGATCGCCGGAGTCGCCGCGCATGCATCCACTGCCGCCGGATCGAGTCCGGCCTTCACGACCGCACTCTTCAGCGTGTCATCGCCAGTCTCCGGCGTCAGAGCATCCTGTGTATCAAAGACCGCCGCCGCATATACGAAAAACGCATCATTCTTCTGCTTCTGGACGCAGTATCCATACGCCGCGGCCTTATAGGCATAAGGATGCAGTTCAACCAAAGGGTAGCTCTGGAATACCACATGCGCGTTCGGGAAATCCTTTACGAGATTCTCCATCGTGCCTTGAGCCTCTTTGCAATGCGGACACTGCATGTCGGCAAACTCAACCAACATCAAGTCCTTTCCGCTCGCCCCACGCGATGCTCCATCCGCCCGAGCCTGTAGAGTCTTCCGCAAGTCCGCAAACGGCATCGCGCCAAATGGGATCACTGCATCACCCGCAATCGCATGTTTCCCATCCGGAGTCACGAAGAACGCCGAGGGTTGAACCTTGGCATTCGGAGTTTTGTCCGAGACGAACACCACTACCTTCGCCATGCCCGGCGCCGTTGTTTTCTGAATCGCCTCAACTCGCCAGATGCGGTTGGAGTCATACCCCCACAACGACTTCAGAAATGCATTCACCGTATCCACCGAAGGCGAATCGGCGGTAAAGTACTTTGGGTTGGGCTGCGGAAATGGATCGGCCTTGGGAATCTCACCCATATTATGAAGCTGCAATGGTGCAGCGGACTGCTGGGGTGTGCCTGCAGGAGCCGGCGTGGAAGCCTGGGGAGCCTTGCCCGTCTGCGCTCCCGCTACTGCTGCGATGCTAAGGGCCGTAACCAATCCAACTGATATCCAATTCGAAATCTTCAAAGAATCCATCCTCTGCTGCGCATTTGCGCGGCCATCACTATTACACCTGAACTTTGACCGCTATGGGAAACCGGCGGCCCATTCCAAATGACTTTCGTGTCACCTTCAGCACTGGAGCAGCCTGCTGCCGCTTATATTCGCTTCGCTCCACTAACTGTAAGACCGATCTCACCAGCCCAACGTCAACCCCTCGCTCCCCAGCAATCTGCTCAGCAGACTGATACCGTTCCACATAAGCCTCCAAAATAGGATCCAGCACTTCATAGGGCGGCAAAGAATCCGTATCCTTCTGTCCCGGCCGCAACTCCGCCGAAGGGGGTTTCTCAATCGTCGCCCACGGAATAACTTCTTTCTCGCGGTTCACGTACCGGCTCAACGCATACACCCGCGTCTTCATGACATCTCCAATCACCGCGAGCGCGCCCACCATATCTCCATACAAAGTGCAGTACCCTGTCGACATCTCGCTCTTATTTCCTGTCGTCAGCACCAGCGCCCCAAATTTATTCGAGAGCGCCATCAGCAACGTCCCGCGAATCCGCGGTTGCAGGTTCTCCTCCGCCAATCCAAATGGGGTGCCTTGAAACAGCGGCTTCAAAGCATCCTGAAACTGCGCAAATACGTCGTGAATCGGCAGCAGCTCAAACCTTATCCCAAGATGCTTCGCCAGCTTGCGCGCATCTTCAATCGATCCAAGTGAGGAATACTCTGTTGGCATCCCCACTCCCACAACGTTTTCCGCGCCCAGCGCCTCTACCGCAATCGCAGCCACAAGTGCTGAATCTATCCCTCCGCTCAATCCCACCAACACCTTGTGGAACCCGCACTTCTGCACATAGTCCTTCGTCCCCAGCACCAATGCGCCCCACAACTCAGCTACCTCGTCTGGCCATTGGCGATCAGCCAGCCTTGTACTCTCCTCCGTATCAAAAACCACCAGGTCTTCGGCAAAGCTTGCCGCTCGCAGCATGGTAGTTCCATCCGGTCCAATTACCACCGACGATCCATCAAATACCAGGCTGTCGTTGCCTCCTACCTGATTCACCATTGCGACAATCGCACGATGGCGCAAAGCAATCGCCGCCAGCATGTTCTCTCGTACTTTCGGCTTGCCTTGCCAATAAGGTGAAGCCGAGATATTCAAAATAATTCGCGGGCCAGTTATTCCAGTTTTCTGCACGTTCCATTGAGTCATCAGCCCTTCGACGGGATCGACCGGGTACATCTGATGCGGCCAGAAGCCCTTATCATTCCACGCATCCTCGCAGATCGTAATTGCCAACGCCTGCCCCTTCACGCAGATCAGCTTCTGGTCAGCCGCCGCTTCAAAGTACCGCTGCTCGTCAAACACGTCATAGAACGGCAACAACATCTTCTGCTGGATAAAGCTGACCTTACCTGCAGCCAGCAGCACCGCTACATTCCTTACCTGTTTTTCCCACATTCGATGCCGAAGCCATCACCGACCCGCACAAGATCGCAGGACGCCCTGCTCCACCTGTCCATTCGGCAATCTCATCCACTGCCTGCTCTGCTCGCGCCACAAATACTGCCTTCTCCAGAAAATCCGCCGGAGGATAGCCACACACCGCCAGCTCTGGAAAAATCACGAGCTCCGCACCCAACTCTTCTGCGCGAGCTGCAAATTCAAGTATCTTCGTTGTATTTCCGGAGAAGTCCTCCGACCGTCGGGTTAATCTGCGCCAGCGCGATCTTCACCCTTTAAGTCTACCGCTTACGAGCCCGTCCCGCTCAACACCACGCCCACCGTGCGCGCCAGAATCCTCAGATCCATCATTAGGCTCCAGTTCTCCACATATGCCGTGTCCAGCGAGATATAGCTATCGAACGAAGGATCCTGACGTGCTTCCACCTGCCACAATCCAGTGATCCCCGGCAACACATTCAGCCGCCGTAGGTGCGCCACATCATACCTGCTCGACTTCAGCTGCCATCGGAGGCCGAGGTCCCACGAGGCTCATATCGCCTTTGAGCACGTTATAAAGCTGCGGCAACTCATCCAGGGAGTACTTTCGCAAAAACTTCCCCATACGCGTAATCCGCGGGTCTTCTTTGATCTTGAAGAGCACGCATCCCGTTCGTTCATATGCTCCAGTTCGGCCTTCAAGGTATCGGCGTTATGTACCATTGTCCGGAACTTGTAGCACGGAAATGCTCGTCCCTTGCGCCCAATTCTATTGGCCTTGTAAAGCACCTTCCCCTCAGAGTCCAACCGGATTGCACAGGCTATCGCCAGCATCACAGGAGCCCCCAACACAAGGGTCAAAGACGCCACCGAAATATCCAGCACCCGCTTCACCAAAATGCCGCCAATCGGGAAGTCCTTCCGATGCAGCGGAATTGTCGGGAACTGGCCGATATACTCTACCCTGGCGTTCCATGCCAGGCCGTCGTACATATCCGGCACCACGCCGAACATCAATTCCTGCGATCCGTGCTTCCTCCACCATGCCAATGACCAGCTTCTTCTCGGCCGGCACCGAGAAGAAAATCTCGTCGACAAATAAAGACCTCGCGAGGGACAGGCAGTTGCGCACATCGCCGATTACATCCATGTCGCCCGACTCCGCCTCGCGCTCGCTCAACGCAACAAAACCCTTAAACCGGAAACCCAGATGCTGCAAAGTGTCGATATGATTCCGTAATGCCTGACCCACCCGTCCTGCACCAACGATCAAAACATTGCGCGTCTCCACCCCAGCGCGAAAACGCCGATATACCATCTTTCGCCACATCGCCCTGCGCAGACACAGCAGGCTCGTTGTAAACAACACCATCAGCGCAACAACAACTCGCGAAATCGCCTCACCGCTCGATAGATAGAGCGTTCCACAAAGCAGCAACCCCGAGGTCAGTGCCGCCTGCACTGTCATTCTCTGTTCATGTAACCCACTGCGATTCTGAATCGGCCCATATAACCCATACGACCGCGTAAAGAAGACGAGGCAAACCCCAAACCATCCGATATAAAACGGTAGAAGACCAGGCGAGGAATGGATAAGGTGGGGAAGGACGTGCAACGTAGAAACTTCCGGCGGCGTTTCTACACGAAACCGCAACGCTAACATCGCCGCCGCCACAACGGTCAGCATATCCACGGAGGCCCAGACCGAACTCAGTACAGACGGCCTGCGAAACCATCCGCTCTCGCCGACGATCTCTCTCCGGCTACTTCCAGTATGGTTTCTTCCCGAAATAATTACTTGTTGTAGATAGTCCGGTGTCGCCATCGCGAACGCCTTTCAACTTTATATTCCCTGGGTCTCAAAATCGGTGAGATGCCTGAATCCTGTCCCAGGAAACATCGCCGATTCCAAAATTTAAAGTGCGACAAGAACAGCAGCAAAAAACACACTCAGATCTCTCGAACTCTCCATCTCACAACCACCAAGGTCAACTTGTCGAAAGCGTTTCGGAATCACTACTTGCAGCATACGTATCGGACACTGCGTTTGCAATGAAAGACTTCTATCCATGAACAACGCATACAACTGTTGTGTTATATCCAGAAATATTTCTTTTAATCGATAGATTAAGCGGTATTACAAGCTCATCAAGCGTCAAGAATTCCTGCACAATCGGGTCCTGGCAACGCTCCATCTCTTCCATCGTTCCAAAGAAAATCGCTTTACCGGCGCTCAGGAACACCACCCGATCCGCCAGCTTCTTCGCCAGTTGCATATCATGAGTAACTACAATGCTAGTGAGATGCAATTGCTGCTTCAGGCGTTCAATCAAACTGCCTAAAAGATGCGCCATCAATGGATCCACCATCGTTGTCGGCTCGTCATACAGCACTGCCTCGGGCTGCGATGCCAGTGCCCGCGCAATCGCGATTGACCGCTTCATTCCCGTCGACAAGTCCGACGGCAGCAGGCTCTCCATGCCTGCCACCCCCCACCATCTCCAGCAGTCCCTTTACTACCTGCAGTATCTGATCCTCCGCCATCTCCCCGCGCTCACGCATCGGAAAGGCCACGTTCTCCCCCACAGTGATCGAGTCGAACAGCGCTCCGTTCTGGAACACCATCGTCACCTTGCGCCGCACCTCCTGCAGCTCCCGCTCACTGAAACTGCAGATGTTCTCTCCCGCCACTTTCACAACGCCTCGGTCCGGCTTCAAAAATCCCATCAAATCTGCAGCGAAACCGACTTGCCTACTCCGCTTCGTCCCAGGATGCACAACGTCTCACCTGGCAGCACATAGAAGCTCACATCCTCCAGCACTACGAAATCGCCGAATGACTTATAAACATGCTCAAACGAGATATAAGGGCCGGGTTTGTTCTTTACATCCGGAACAGCCTCCGCCGCAGCCTCGTTCTGATGGGCCGCCTGCTCCATAAACTCTCCCACAGTCGGAGCCACATCCGGCGAAACCTCAGCCGTCAGCGACTCGCTCGCCGGCACAGCAGCCTGATCGTCCGAGACATGCTTATCTCCATCCTTCGACTCCACCACGTCTCGCTTGTCCCGCTTTGCCGAATCAGGGGCCTGCGAATCCCGGTCATCCTTCATCTCATCCATCGTGTCTCATCCCTCTCGCTGAAGCTATTCTCCCATCAGACGCCGAATGACCGGAAGAATTATCAACTACTTCCGGCCGCGATCCAACTCCAGCCACCGCTCGGCCGCCGCAAACTCCTCCGGCGTATTCAGATTCGCAAACCAGTCTATGTTCTCAAAATCCAATACCTTCACCACGCCAGCCGCCGCGATCGCCGCAGTCACCTTCCATCTACCCTCAGCTAGCTCTCCCTGCAGCACGCCCAGCGCCTTCCTCGAATACACCGCGCATAGAGGTTGCCAAATATCCCCCACTCCGGCCATCACACAGACGCAGGAAGACCCCGAAACCCCAAGCAATAACGCCTCCAGGCAGGATACCGGCACAAACGGAGCATCGACCGGCAAGAACAAATTCCACTCAAATAAACTCTGCTCCAGCGCCGAAACGATCCCACTCAAAGGCCCGCAACCGGTACGTTTATCCGGAACAACCCGTCCAAACCCCGCCAGTTCCTCCCCGCCGCCCGCAATCGCAACTACCTCGCAGACCGAGCTCAGTTTCTCAAGCCCGATCTTCACCAGCGGCTCACCACCCAGAGTAAGCAGCGCCTTGTCCCGTCCCATCCGCGAACTCTGGCCTCCAGCCAACAAAAATCCTGCCGCGGAGACCCGTTTGTCGGAGTCCATCAGTCCCCCACGCGACCAAAGAATCGCACAATTGACTCAATCCCCCGATAAAAATTCGCCAGATGAAACTTCTCATTCGGCGCGTGCAGATTGTCATCCGGCAGCCCAAACCCCATCATCACCGTAGGCGTCTTCAGCTCTCGCACAAAATCCCCCACAATCGGAATCGAGCCACCTCCGCGCACAAACACGGTCTCTTTCCCAAACACCTCGTGCATCGCCTCGGTCGCCGCCTTCACAAACTGGTTGTCCGTACTCACCACAATTGGATCTCCCGAGTGAATCATCCGCACCTCCAGCACAATCCCCTTCGGCGTCAGCGACTCCACATATTTTTTGTACTTCGCGAAGCTCTCGGCCGGGGTCATGTCCGGTACCAGCCGCATACTCACCTTCGCCACTGCCTTCGCCGGGATCACTGTCTTCGCACCCGCGCCGATAAACCCTCCCGGCATCCCATGCACATCGAGCGTCGGTCGAGCCCAGGTCCGCTCCAGCACACTCAACCGCGGCTCGCCAGTCAGTACAATCGATCCCACCTCTGTCTCGCGATAGTGCTCCTCATCAAACGGGAGCGCCTTCCAAGCCTTTAACTCCGCATCTGTAGGCTTCTCAACCGCGTCATAGAACCCCGGAATCAGAATCCTTCCCTCCTCATCCTTGAGCTTCGCAATCACCTGCGCCAGGGCGATGAAAGGATTCGGCACCGCCCCGCCATACATCCCCGAGTGCAGATCCGTCCGCGCCCCCCGCGCCTCGATCTCTGTGTAGATCATTCCCCGTAGCCCAACACAAAGCGTCGGCAGATCCGGAGCAAACATCTCTGTATCGCTCACCAGAGCCACATCCGCCTTCAGCATTTCGGGATGCGTCCTGACAAAAGCGGCGATCCCCTCCCCGCCAACTTCCTCCTCCCCTTCAACAATCACCCGTACATTTACCGGCAATTTCCCGCCACCCGCTGCCATTAGCGACTCCAGCGCCTTCACATGCATCCACATCTGCCCTTTGTCGTCCACCGCGCCGCGCGCATACAGATTCCCATCCCGCTCCGTAGGCTCAAACGGGGGCGACTTCCACTCATCCAGAGGCTCTGTCGGCTGCACATCGTAGTGCCCATAACAAAGCACCGTGGACTTTGGCTTTCCCGAGGCCGTGGCGCCGCATGCAGCCAATCCCCATAAACCAGAGGATGCCCACCCGGATGCTTCTCCGTGGCCGTCTCAATCAGCCGGACATTCTCCATCCCAATTCGCTTCAGCTCCGCCGCCACAAACTCCGCCGCAGCTCTTACATCCCCTGCATGCTCCGGCAGAGTCGAAACCGAAGGAATTCGCAACAAGGCCCTTCAACTCATCCACAAACCGCGCGCGATTCTGCCGTGCAAACTCAACCGCCGCTTCAACATTCTTTGTCGCCACAAAAACTCCTCAAGAGATATTCGCAGTTCGTTCTCAAGCCTGAATCAACTGGACGAACACAAGTATCGCATCGCCATCCGATCCTGTCCCCATCGCATCCAACCCCACAAAGGCGTAAACTTCCTGCCAAAGCCGAAAGGAGCGACCCATGACAACCTCCCTGCAAGACGGCACCATGGTCGACAAGATCGCCCAATTCGATCTCCCCAAAGAACTGGCCGAAGCTGAGCAGAAAAAAACCCTGGCCATCCGCATCTACTCTAAAATCCTGTTCAAGAAGCATGATATGCGCGTCGTCTTCATCTCCATGCAGAACGCCGCCCACATGAAAGAGCACCACGCTGACGGCAGCCACTCCATCCACCACGACGTCGAAGCCAAAGGCGACTCCGCCTTTCTGTTGGCTATCTCCTGGCCCAGCACTGAGGAGCTCGCAGCCATGAAGCACTGCGGCTACAGCGCCTAACTCAATTCACAAAGAGAGTCCACCGTGAGCCTGCAGATGAAACGTGTCTACGAGGAGCCCGCAAAATCCGACGGCACCCGCATCCTAGTCGATCGCCTCTGGCCTCGCGGGCTCACCAAAGAGAAGGCCCGTGTCGATCTTTGGCTGAAAGAAGTCGCCCCCAGTAACGACCTGCGAAAATGGTTCGCTCACGATTCAGCAAAATGGCCAGAGTTCAAAGCCCGCTACAAAGCCGAGCTCAAACACAACCCGGCCCAGCTCGCGCTCCTCAAACAAGCCATCGCTAAGGGGCCTTCCACCCTCCTCTACGGAGCTAAAGACACCGAGCACAACGAAGCCGTCGTCCTCCATGAACTCCTGAGCCGCTAAAGCGCGCCGCTTATTCCTCCGTTACAAATTCTTATCCTGCTCGTGCATCCCAGCCACCAGCGAGACAATAGATCCATGAACTCGAAGACGGGGCAAACCTGGAACACCGAAGCCTATGCTGCCAACGGCCGCTTTGTCGCCACCCTGGCCTCAGACGTAGTCGCGCTCCTCAAACCCCAACCCGGCGAAGAGATTCTCGACCTCGGGTGCGGTGACGGAGCACTTACCGAACAACTGGCTGCCACTGGAGCCATCATCATGGGCGTCGATTCCTCCCCGACCATGCTCGCCGCCGCCCGCAAGCGCAACCTCCATGTCGAACAACACGACGCCACCGCTCTTCCCTACCAACACCAGTTCGACGCTGTCTTCTCCAACGCCGTACTCCATTGGATCACCGGAATTAACGGTCAGCAGGCTGCACTCGCAGGCATTCATCGAGCTCTTCGCGCTAATGGCCGCTTCGTCGCTGAAATGGGCGGGCAGGGAAACGTCGCCGCCATCCGCACCGCTCTGCAGGCCACTCTTGCACCCTTCGGAATCGACGCGGAGAAGGCTGCTGCCAGCTTCTTCCCCTCACCCGCCCTCTACCGTCGCCTTTTGGAAGCCGCGGGCTTCACCATCCAGTCCATCGAACTCATCCCCCGCCCCACCCCACTCCCCAACGGGATGGAATCCTGGCTCAATACCTTCCGCAACGGAGTCCTCGACCGGCTCAACCCCACCGACCGGGCCACAGCCATCACCAACACAATCGCTTTACTAGAACCTACTCTGCGAGATGCTGATGGCAACTGGGCCGCAGACTACGTCCGCCTTCGCTTCCACGCCACCGCAACCTAATCCAGTAAACCTAATACCTGTTATCTAAAGCTCTATTCGATCACCTAAGACTCAAGATTTCCCAGGCATCGCTCCAGCGTCCGATTCAACGCCTCCACATCCCCTTCCGGAACCCCCTGCCAGAGCTTCCTTTCAATCGCCCGCACCAGCTTCTCCCCTGTCTCCAGCAGCTTTTCACCACGCAGAGTCAGTCTCGCAATCAGAATCCGCTCGTTCACCGTGTCCTTCGTGCGAACAATCCACCCGCCGACCTCAAGGCTTTTCAACAAAGCCTGCGCCGACTGTGGCGTCACGTGGCACGCCCGCGCCAGTTGAGCCCCTGAAGCCACTGGCTCCTTCTCAATGGCCCGCAGCATCACCCACTGCGCCGCCGTAACTCCCTCAGGGCGCAGACGCTCATCCATCTGCCCGCGAAAATGAAGCAGAATCCACTTCATCCTCTGCGCGGCCAGCCGCCTTTCATCCTGTCCGGTTTTTTCGTTGCTTGCGATGGCGCACATATCAGTCTCCTGATATTATATCAGGAGACTGATATGGCAACCGCGACCATGACTGCGCCGGCAATACCAGCCGTATGGAGACCACACCACAATAAGTGGGCGGTCGCCCTCACTGTCACTCTTGCCACCTTCATGGAGGTCCTCGACACCTCCATCGCCAACGTCGCTCTTCCCCACATGGCGGGAACCCTCGGCGCCTCTCAGGAAGAGGCCACCTGGGTCCTTACGAGCTATCTCGTCTCATCCGCCATCGTCCTACCCATCTCCGGCTGGCTGTCAGACCGCTTCGGACGCAAGCGCTTCTACATGACCTGCGTCGCAATCTTTACCGTCTGCTCTTTTCTCTGCGGCATCGCCAACACTCTTCCGCTCCTCATCGTCGCCCGCATCCTTCAAGGCGCAGGCGGCGGTGGTCTTGCTCCCAGCGAACAGGCTATCCTCGCCGACACTTTCCCCGTTGAAAAGCGCGGCCAGGCATTCGCCGTCTACGGCATGGCCGTCGTCATCGCGCCCGCCATCGGCCCCACCCTTGGCGGCTGGATCACCGACAACTTTAACTGGCACTGGATCTTCTTCATTAACATCCCTGTCGGAATCCTCTCGCTGTGGCTCTCCAACCGCATGGTTGAAGACCCACCACACCTCAAACGCCGCCGCGAGCAGGCTAAGCACCTCAAAGTCGACTTCATGGGTCTCGGCCTCATCTCATTGGGCGTCGGCTGTCTCGAGTTCACCCTCGACAAGGGCCAGGAGAAAGACTGGTTCGGCTCCCCGATGATTGTCACCTTCGCCATCCTCGCAGTCTCCACACTTATCTTCTTCGCCTGGTGGGAGTGGCGTCATCCCGACCCCATCGTTGACCTTAAGCTCCTCAAAAACCGAAACTTCGGCACCGCCGTTTTTCTTCAACTCGTCCTCGGTATGGTGCTCTTTGGCTCTACCGTCCTCATCCCCCAATATCTGCAGGTTCTCCTTGGCTACACCGCCGAGCGCGCAGGAGAAGTCCTCTCGCCCGCGGGCTTCGTCATGATGATCATGATGGCTGTCGCCGGACGTTCCCTCGGCAAATTCGATCCACGCCTCATGGTCTGCATGGGATACATCGCCACTGCCGCCGGCATCTACAACCTCACTCGTCTCGATCTCGACACTGCATTCGGAACTGTTACTCTCTGGCGGATGCTCCAGGTTGTCGGTTTGCCCTTCATCTTCATCCCCATCAGCACGCTCAACTATGTCGGCGTGCCCTCCAACAAGATGAACCAGATCTCTTCTCTCTCCAACTTCGCCCGTAACCTCGGCGGCAGCGCCGGCACCGCGCTCCTCACCACCTACCTCGCACGCAGCGCCCAGGTCCATCAGGCCAACCTCGCTGCCCACATCATTCCCGGCAGCGTCCCCTACCGTCTTTATATGGATCAGATGAAGGAGATGCTCATTGACCGTGGCATGTCGGCTGCACAGGCTTCGCAGATGGCCGTCGGCGAAGCCTACCAGCAGATGATGCGCCAGGCTTCCATGCTCGGCTACAAAAACGCTTTTTTTATCCTCTCATGCGTCATCCTGGCCTTGTCCCCGTTGCCGTTCATCATGCGGCTCCCCAGCAAAGCCGCAAAGCCCGACCCCGAAGCCATGGGCGGCCACTAAACTCTCTGCAGATCACCCTGATACCCGCTCCGAAGGCGCCGAACGCAACGCCGAATCCGTCGTCATTGCCCTCCGCCGCCAACGCTACGGACAGTGGTCAGCCGCGCATTCGGTCAGTGTGCTGAAAGCACGTTCCATTCATCCTGCAAGTTTTGCCAAACCGAGCCGCCGCGACTCAACCCTCCAGTCCGCATTTGCCCCATACCATTTACACTAGTAAATGGGACAACGTGCGCCCCGAAGGATACCTGTTTTGCTCAACAAAGCTATTGCAAAGGTCTTTGGCACCAGCAACGAACGCGCTGTAAAGCGCCTCATGCCCACCGTCCGGCAGATTAACGACCTCGAGCCATCCATCCAGGCGCTCTCCGACGAACAGCTGCGCAACAAAACCGCAGAATTCCGCCTGCGCATCGCTGACGCACTCAAAGACATCCCCGACACTCCGGAAAACAAAGACGAGCGGATCGCCGCTGAAAAGGAGGCTCTCAACGCCATCCTCCCTGAGGCCTTCGCCGTCGTCCGCGAAGCCGGCAAGCGCGCCGTTGGCATGCGTCACTTCGACGTCCAGCTCATCGGAGGCATGGTCCTCCACTCCGGCAAAATCTCCGAGATGAAGACCGGCGAAGGCAAAACCCTCGTCGCCACTCTTCCCTGCTATCTCAACGCCCTCGCCGGCCACGGCGTCCACGTCGTTACTGTCAACGACTACCTCGCCAAGCGCGACGCCGAATGGATGGGCAAGATCTACGGCTTCCTCGGTCTCTCGGTCGGGGTCATCGTCCACGACCTAGACGACCAGCAGCGACGCGACGCCTACGCCTCCGACATCACCTACGGCACCAACAACGAGTTCGGCTTCGACTACCTGCGCGACAACATGAAGTTCGAGCTCAAGGATCAGGTCCAACGCGGTCACTACTACTGCATCGTCGACGAAGTTGACTCTATTCTCATCGACGAAGCCCGCACACCGCTCATCATCTCCGGCCCCACGGACCAGACTACCGATAAATATCTCCGCGTCAACGTCATCATCCCCAAGCTCGAACTCGGCGAGCTCATCGAAACCCTCGAAACCAAGAGCTGGTCCGGCGATTACGTTGTCGACGAAAAGACCCGCTCCATCACCGTCACCGATGAGGGCTGGGAGAAGATCGAAAAGCTCCTCGGCATCGGCAACATCGCCGACCCCGAAAACTGGGACCTCAAGCACCACGTCGAAACCGCCATCAAGGCCCACTCCCTCTACAAGCGCGACGTCGAATACGTCGTCAAAGACGGCGAAGTCATCATCGTCGATGAGTTTACAGGCCGCCTCATGCCCGGCCGCCGCTGGTCCGACGGACTCCATCAGGCCGTCGAAGCCAAGGAAGGTGTGGCCGTCCGCAAAGAGGACCAGACCCTCGCCACTATTACCTTCCAGAACTACTTCCGCATGTACAAAAAGCTCAGCGGAATGACTGGCACTGCGGAAACAGAGGCCGCTGAGTTCGACAAGATCTACAAGCTCGAAATCGTCGTCATTCCCACCAACCGCAAAATGCTCCGCATAGAAAACTCCGACGTCGTCTATCGCACCGCGCAGGAAAAATACTTTGCCGTGGCCGACGAGATCGTAAAGCTACACGCGGAAAAGCAACCCGTTCTCGTTGGCACGACCAGCATTGAAAAATCGGAACTCCTCTCCGAGATTCTCAAGCGCAAAGGCGTTCGCCACGTCGTCCTCAACGCCAAGTTTCACGAGAAGGAAGCCGAGATCGTTGCCCAGGCCGGACGCCTCGGCATGGTCACTATCGCCACCAACATGGCAGGCCGCGGCACCGACATCCTGCTCGGCGGCAACTCCGACTTTATGGCCCGCCAGGATCTCGTCCGAAAGCAGCAGGCGCGCGCCGTCTCCGCTGCCGAAGGCGCCATCAATCCCATCGCCGGCCCCGGCATGGTCCGCTTCTACTACTCCGGCCAGGAGTTCGAGACAACGCAGACCGCGTGGGACACAGCCGTCGCAGCACACGAAAGCGCCGCCAAGGCCGAGCATGACAACGTCATCGCCGCCGGTGGCCTGCACATCCTCGGCACCGAGCGCCACGAGTCACGCCGCGTCGACAATCAGCTTCGCGGCCGCGCCGGCCGTCAGGGCGACCCCGGGTCCTCCCGCTTCTTCCTCTCTCTAGAAGACGACCTCATGCGCATCTTCGCCCGCGAGTGGGTCTCTACCCTCCTCCAGCGTCTTGGCATGGAAGAAGGCGTCCCCATCGAGTCCGGCATGATCTCCCGCCGCATCGAAGCCGCGCAGAAAGCCGTCGAAAGCCAGAACTTCGAATCCCGCAAACACGTCCTCGAGTACGACGACGTCATGAACAAGCAGCGCGAAGCCGTCTACGGTCTCCGCCGCCAGCTCATGGAAGGCGTCGACCAGAAGCAGCTCATCACTGACGACTACCTCTCCACCATCCTCTCCAATCTCCTCGACGAGTATGCCCCCGAGAAGGCCCATCCCGACGAGTGGAAGCTCGAGCCGCTCTTTGCGAATACCTACGATCTCTTCGGCGCGCACCTCGAAGCCGAGATCGACGCTACTCAGCTCAACCGCCATGAACTCGGCGAAACCATCTTCGAAAAGCTTCGCGCCCGCTACGACGTCAAGGAGCAGATCCTCGGCGCGCAACAGATGCGCTATCACGAGCGCATCGTCATGCTCTCCGTCCTCGACGGCCTCTGGAAGGATCACCTCCTCCAGATGGACCATCTCAAGGAAGGCATCGGCCTCCGCGGCTACGCCCAGCAGGACCCACTCGTCGCTTATAAGAAAGAGTCCTTTGAGATGTTCGAGGGCATGATGCTCCGCTTTCAGGAAGATACTTGCCGCCATCTCTTCCGCATGCAGATCATCGGCCCCGACGGCACTCCCATCGAGTCCGCCGAGCAGCTTGCCAACGCGCAGGCTCACGCAGCCGCGCTCGCTCAGCAAGCTCAAGTGGTTCAGCAGCAGCTCCCGATCGGTGGCTCCGACACTCTATCGCCATCAGCCCCACCGCAACACACCAACGCGCCCGCCGCTCGCCAGTCTGCGCCCGTCTCTAACCGTGCGCCCGCTACCACAATTGACGCGCTGGAACGCGAGTTTCAGAAGAAAAAGCAGCGAGAGCTCGAACAGGCCCGCTCCGTAGGCGCCGCCACAAGCACCAACGGCAACACTCCGCGCGTCACTGGAGAAAAAGTCGGCCGCAACGATCCCTGTCCTTGCGGCTCTGGTAAAAAATACAAAAAATGTCACGGCGCCGAAGCTTAAAACAGCTCCTACTTCTCCAAATCATCCAGCAACAGCTTAGCCTTCGTCGCCAAAGTCTTCGCCCCTTCGGCATCTCCTGACTTCAGCGCATCCTGAGCATCCTTCAAAAAGTTTTTCACCTTGCTCACCTGCGCTTTCTCTTCCTCAGCCTTCTGCGGCGATAGTGCACTCAGTCTTTTCTCACTCGAAGTAATCAGGTCCGCCGCCTCCTGCTTAGTCTGCGGATTCGCCTCTCCCCCCGCCGTCAAGGACCCGATCGCTGTCTCTTCCGCCGTAGGAACCGGAGCAACCGCAGTCACCTGCACCTGCGCATCGGCCGCGGGAGTCTCCGCAGGCTTCGCTGCAGGCTTCTTCCTTTGCCGTTTCGGTCCCACATTCTTTGCCATCGGAACCGGCGGTAGTTTAATCTGCGGAGCTTCAATCATCGGCAGATTATCGGGCTCCGGAATATCTATCAGTGCCACAGGAGTCAGCACCGGAGGCAATGGGGGCACAACCGGCTTCTTGTTGCATCCGTTTAGTCCAACCGCCAGGCCAAAGCAAATCATCGTACCCGTCAGCCGCGTCACATGGACTCTCTCGTTCAAGCTCGTTTCCCCTATCACTCGTTTCCTGTTCCCCGGTGAGTGGCCCCTGCAGCGACCACCTTCCGTCCTTCAGCTCCGATTCCTGCTGCGACCGGCAACCGCAGCGTAAACACCGTTCCGCGCTCCGATGACCCCGCATCTGCATTCGACCGGACCTCCAGCGCCCCACCATGCAGGTGCAGAATCCGGTACGTCATCGCCAGTCCGATGCCGCTGCCCTTCGGCTTTGTTGTGAAATACAACTCGAAGATACGCGGTAACACCTCTGGCGGTATACCCTCTCCTTCATCCGCCACCTCCACTACTGCAAATTGCTGCTCCCGCCGCATCGTCACGCGCAGCGACCCGCCTTCCGGCATCGCCTGCATCCCGTTCAACAACAAATTCAGCAGCGCCTGCTGCACCAGCTCCGCATCCACCCTCACCATCATTGGCTCATGCGGAGCCGTCACCGACGAACTCACCCCGTGCTCATCCATCTCCACCGAAGTCAGTTCCATCACAGTGCCCACCACATTTCGCAGATCATGCTCCCGCAGATGCAGCTCCATCGGCCGCGAGAAGTCTGCCAAGGTCTGCACCACTCGGTCCAGCCGCTGCATCTCCCCCGACAAAATGTCCACATGCCGTTGCGCTCCGGTAAATGCCTCTCCGCCACCCGCCGTCAGCTTCCCTCGTAATAGCTCAAGATGCACCACCATCGCATTGATCGGATTCTTCACCTCATGCCCCACACCAGCTGTCAGCTTCCCAATCGCCGCAAGCCTGCGCGAAACCTCCAGCTCCTGGCCCAACTGCGCCATCGACTCCATATCCCTTAGTGTCAGAAGGGTTCCCATACTCCCTCCGCCCAGCCCATCGTCGATTCTGTCCAGCGAGATCTGCACCTGCCGCCCATCCTCCAATATCACACCCTCCGCGCTCACCTGCCCACCTTCGGCGAACGCTTCCCGCACCGCGGCCCCCAATGCCGTCTCCGGAGCAAATATCTCATCCAAACGCTTCCCAACCAACGCCTCATGCCCCTCCTCTACTGGTATCGGCAGAAAATATGCCACTGCATCCGACACCATGACCGCCCGCCGATCAGCCGTAAACAGCAGAACTCCGTCACGCAATGTATCCAACATCTGATTCAGGTTCGCCTGCAGTGCCGTATACCCTGCCTCCTGCGTGCGCATCTGCTCTCCCAGCCTGTCGATCGACTTCGTCGCCCTCACCATCGCATCGCTGCCTGGACCACCTGCCGGGAACCGGGGCGAATCCCCACCTCCCGCAGTCTTTCCCGCTAGCGTCAAGCTCTCCAACCTTGCACTGATTGTTTCCAGCGGGCGCAACGCCACATTCGCCAGCACGCCCGCACACAGAACGGCCGCCAGCGCTGCCGCTATTGCAAACCACAGAGCCGCCTGGAGCCACGGCTCATACGAGTTCTTTAGAAACGTCGACCGCACTCCAACATGCGCCACCAGGAACGGCACCCCGTTCCTATCCAGCGTCTGAGAGATATCCAGCACCCTTGGCTTGCCGAAAACCACCCTCAACTGCCGAGCCAGCCCGCCACTCTGCACACTCGCTAAGCTGAACCGGAACGACGCTGGTTGGTTCAAAGCATCCGGATCCGTGCTTAACAGCGTCATCCCATGTGCATCCGTCACGCTTACGTCCTGCACCAAAGGCGAGTAACGCACAATCGCATTCATCACATCTGTCAGCGGCTGATGACTCCGCAGAGCATCCACTACCGCCCTTTGCAGGGCGTCATCACTCTTGTCTGACGGAGGATTCGCGCGCAACCCCGCTTCGAGCGCCTGCCGCATCATGAGATAAACCTGATGCGCCAACACATCGTTGGCCGCCTCCGTCTGCTCAATCCTCTGCCGCATCAGCTCGCTCACAAACAGCAGCGACAGGATCACGACGATCGCAAACGTCAACCCAGTCGCCGCCGCCACGAGCTTCGTCTTCAGCCGCATCGCTACTCCGTCACTGCAGCCGCATTCGAATATTCTTTCAACTTATTCTGCAGTGTCTTCGAGCTGATCCCCAGAATCTCTGCCGCCTTTGTCTTGTTGTTATGCGTCGCTACCAGAGTTTTTAGGATCAGTTGCCTTTCCGCTTCATCCACCGTCGTCCCTACCTGCACCCGGACTGTGTTCGGCTCATCCAGAGGCTGCTCTTCCCGCTCAATCTGCGCAATCGGCCGCCGTCCGGAGTCACCGGCTTTCGCCGGGGAGGGTGCAAACCCGGCCTCGCCAAAGTGCGGCGCCAGATGTTCCTCACCCAACATTCCGCTTCCCGCAAGAATCACCGCGCGCTCGATCGTATTCCGCAGCTCGCGCACGTTCCCCGGCCACTTATAAGTCTCCATCCGCCGCAGAAGCGAATCCTTGATCCCCGCCACCGTGCAGTGATGCCGCTCATTCATGTCGTCGATCATCTTCTCCGCAATCGCCGACACGTCCATCAAATGATCTCGCAGCGGAGGCATCTGAATATTGAAGACATTCAGCCGGTAATAAAGATCCCCACGCAGGTCCCCGCTCGCCACCGCCTGCTCCGGGTCCCGGTTTGTCGCTGCAATCACACGCACATCCACCGGCGTCTCCACCTTGCTGCCCAGCCGTCTCAGCCGCCTGTCTTCAAGTACCCTTAGCAGCTTCGATTGCGTTGCCATTGGCATCTCGCCAATCTCATCCAGCAGCAGCGTCCCCTCTTCCGCCAACTCAAAACATCCCGCACGCCGCTCCAGCGCTCCGGTAAACGCGCCCTTCTCATGCCCGAATATCTCGCTCTCAATCAGCGTCTCTGGAATCGCCGCACAGTTCACTGCAACAAACGGCTTCAACCGCCTCGCGCTCAGATCGTGCAGAGCTCGCGCTACCAATTCCTTACCTGTCCCGCTCTCGCCCGTCACCAACACACTCACATTCGAAGGAGCCACACGCTCAATCAGCGTAAAAATATCCTTCATCTGCGGCGACGATCCCACCAACTCACCCAGCACACCCGTATCTCGCAACTGGCGCCGTGTCGCCTCCAGCTCAACATCCGCCTCCCGCTGGCGGCAGGCGTTATGCAAGATCGTCTTCAGGCGTACGGGGTCGACGGGCTTCGGGATGTAATCGTACGCGCCCATCCGCATCGCTTCTACAGCACTCTCGATTGAGCCCTGCGCCGTCAACATCACCACGGCAATGCGCTGCGGCAGCTCGCCGATACGGGAAAGCAGCTCCATCCCGTCCATTCGCGGCATCTTCAGATCGGTGACGATCATGGCCGGAGCCCACGCAACCGCCTTCTCCAGCCCCTCCAGACCATCCGCAGCAGACTCTGCCCGATAACCCCAGCTCTCAATCAACTCTGTCAGGCCGCTCCGCGCATGAACCTCATCTTCAACAATCAAAACCTTTTCCAACACATTCTCCAAGGCAGTCACCGTCCTTTTTCAACTCGATCCAGGCGTGCACGCATACTAAATTGGATGCAATTCAGCTAACCCTGTTCCCAGGCCCGAAGCTCGCAAGAGTCAAATTATTCGACAGAAGGAACCTGCGTCCGCAACATCCCTTCTTCCGGTTCTCATGCCTTATCTAAGGATATATCCTTGAACCATGCCAGAACTTGAAATCGCACCCGAAGCCTACGCCAGACAGCGCCAGCAGCCTGGCTCCCCCCTCCTGTTGGACGTCCGCGAACCCTGGGAGCACGAAACTGCCGCCCTGCCCAACTCCCTCCTTATGCCAATGGGCGACGTTCCCTCACGCGCTCACGCCGAACTCGATCCCGACGCCCCCATCGTCGTCATGTGCCACCACGGAGCCCGGTCCCTCAACGTTGCCTTATGGCTCCGCGACCAGGGCTTTACCCACGCTCAATCCCTCGCTGGAGGCATCGATGCCTGGTCCCGCACCATCGATCCCACGATCCCCCGCTACTGACAATCTCCGCTAGAGGGTTATCTATCTTATTTTCTGTTTCTTCTTGAAAAAATAAGATACTTTGGCAGCACGGAGCCAATGATGAATGCACGATGGATTATCTCTGCTGGCATGCTGCTCAATTTAAGTCTGGCCTTGCTGGGACAGGAACCCGCTTCCGAGGTCCAGAGCGCGCAGGCCGTTCTGCATGATGGGGTTGAGTCGAAGGACTGGACGGTCCGGGTTCAGGCGATCCAGGCTTTGGGGTTAATTGGCCCAAATGAAGCTCTGAGGAAACACCTTGAGCAATTTCTGAGCGATGGAAATGTCAATGTGCGGATTGCGACGATTAAAACGCTTGCCGATTTGAAGTCGACGGCGAGCATCCCGGCACTCCAGAAGACGATGAAGGAGGACAACACGCCGGAGGTTTCGCTTGCTGCGGCAAAGGCCCTCTATGCCATGCATAATGAGGCTGGAAAAACGTGGCTTTTGGACGTGTACGCGGGGAAGGAGAAGGGTGCCTCTAGTGCGCTTGAAAGTCAGAAGAGAAAGTTCATGGGAAACTTCCACTCGCTAGAATCTACTGGAACTTTTATTGTGACTTCGGGGATTGGGTATGTTCCGGTGCCTGGGATGGGGCAAGGATTTTCGGCCGTTATGGGACTTCTCGCCGATCCCGACCTTTCGCCGCGGGCCTCCTGCCTGCTTCTGTTGTCCCCGGAGAAGAACCAGCAGACCACCGAGTTACTGAAGCAGGGCTTGCAGGACAAGGACTGGTCGGTGCGCGCATCGGCAGCACAGGCGATTGCCTATACAGCTCGAGCCCGGTTGCGCGAGGCTCTGGTACCGCTCTTTACGGACAAGGCAGAGAAGGTGAGATTCCGCGCAGCCGGCGCTTATCTGCATCTGGCTTTGCTGAATCCACGGTCTTCTGCGGCTTCTTTTGAATAGCAAGCGGCAATATGCGCAACCCGTCAGGCTAAGTGACCGGCGATCCTCCCCCTCCCCGTCAAAAGTGTGCAAAGTATTCCAAACAGATACTTTAAGTCTGGACTTCGGTTTGAGTTTGGTCTGTTTGGATGGACTTGGGTGTTCAAGGTTGAGGCGCGCGGGATTGCGAGGCCCCTGTTTTTTCGCTGGAGGGTTCTGTCAAGTTTTTTTGGCTTAAGTTGGCGGAACGGGAGCCTGGCCTGTATTGCCCCAATGATGCGCGGATGCCCTCGATGGCGCAAGATGGGCGGCATTGAGGGCATCTGTTTGTCGTTCGTTTTGGCGATCTGCCGATGAGCGGCCGCAGGGTTAGAAACCTTGGGAGACCACCGCGACCTGCTTCATGTCGGGAGCTGCGATTGACGCTTGGTATTTCTTCGCGTAGCCGGCTTCTTTCACTCCAACTACGAAATTTCCGTCCTGGTCGAAGATGCTCGCCAGGTAGTAATTTCCGCCCGTTTGATTGAAGAGGAGTTCTGGTGTCTTCGAAACGCTGGAGAAGTCAGTGTCCATCGTCTGGAGGAGGGCAGCGGAGTGGTTGTCGTCGCTCCGTATCTCTATCAACCTGGATTCGAGGCCCCCGAGGACGTTGATGGTGTAGTTACCGGCGGGAAGGGTGGCTGCTCCTGCGTGGAACTCGAAGGGAATTTTGGCCTTGAGCTCCATGACTTGAGCTTGGGCTTTGCTGCCGCCAACAACGAGGATGGCACTTAGAACGGGGAGTAGGTAGATCAGTTTTTTCTTAAACATATTTCTCCGGTAGGCGTGGAAAGGTCATGAAGGGCTAGATATTTTTGTGTGATCCGCTGTGTATCGGTATCTGGCTAATCAGTGAAGGTATTGTGAGGGCGGCTCGCGTTTCGCGCGAATGCCCACATCTCAGAGTCGAGATATGGGTCACCCGCATGCATTTGTAATTCCATTTGGCAAGCTGCCCGACGCGCTAGCCATAGGGTTAGTATCCGTTGGAGACTACCGCGACCTGCTTCTGGTCAGCAGTGGCGATTGACGCTTTATATTTCTTCGCATAGACGGGTTCTTCCACTTCAATGCCGGAGCTTCCGTCCTGGTCGAAGATCTTCGCCAGGTAGTAATCTCCACCCGTTTGATTGAAGAGGAGTTCTGAGGTCTTCGGAACGCTATCGAAGTCAACCGCCATCGTCTGAACGAGAGCGGTGGAGTGGTTGTCGGCGCTTCGTATCTCAATCAGATGGGACTCAATGCCACCGAGGACGCTGATAGTGTAATTACCGGCGGGAAGAGTGGCTCCGCCTGCATGGAACTCGAAGGGAATTTGTGCCTTGAGCCGACCAATGACTTGAGCCTGGGCTTTGCTGCCGCCAACGACGAGGATGGCACTAAGAACGGGGAGTAAGTAGAACAGTTTTTTCTTAAGCATGTTTCTCCTTGCTGCAACTGGCTATTTGATGAGGGCCAGATTGGCAAGGAGTCGATATCGCCCCAGAATGTACAGGCATTTGACATATACAGAAACATTCCAGAACCGCGCTGTGAAGGAGCGTCGATTGGTTGACACGGTATTGATATTTGGTTGACACAGCGCAGACATTTCGCCACGATGGCGGTTACATTTGTGTTGCCGATGTCTGGGGTTTAGAGAAAGCGCCACCGCTTTTTCGATGGTTACACCGAGTCGAGTATCGCCTGCAGTACCTTCGGGGAGATGCGAAAGCTTGTGGTCTTTAATCGTTCTATTGCGTGGGCCAAGTTGAGCAACCCTGCCTGATGCGCTTCGCGTAGCACGCCGAGGGTACCGATAACCTCAAGGTGACGACTCTGCGCCTCGATGCGGCCCAATGATTCATCCATCATGATCCGGTGTGCTCCGATTTGTTCGGCCAGCGCGATGGCCTCGCTTTCACCGGGTCCGAGAAGGATCGAATCGCGATAGGTTGGTACGGGAGAACGTACTTCGATCCAGACTGGAGGATCTGATATCCATGTCCTCACCCGCGTCGGAGCTTCTTCGCTGAGAAGCTCCGCTTGAACTGCGGGCGGAATGATGACTTGCTGGTAAAGAGTTTCGAGAATGTGAATCTGTTCGATGAGGATGAGGTAGTTGAGCGGACTGGTGTCAGCGACGACAATCATTTCGGCCGAGGATTTGAGGCCGGCGTGGGCTGGGAACGGTTCGAAGCCGCTATGTCTTGTTGAAGATCGTCAAGAGAGTAGTGCAGGTAAACGTCGTGCTCCTTGAGGAGAGCGTGGACCTGCATGCGGGTCTCGAATCCCAGCATCACTCGGACTTCGTTCTCGGAGAGGCTATGGGTGCGGTAACCTTCGACGGCGAGAGCCTCGAGTGCGGCCCGTGAAGGCTCCTTGCCCGCGGCAAGAAGCTGCTGGGCGAGGTTATCCGGGATGTCGAAGGACACTTGCATGGGGTGAGGATACCACTTGGTGCGTTTGCGCAGGAGCGGTTCGCGCTTTGCGCGAATGCCCACATCTCAAAATCGAGATATGGGCACCCGCACCCTATTCTGTGGCTTCAATTTAGATGTGGGCCACCCGCCCATCGTAGCCGGAACTTCTGTTTACCGTCTTACGTATCGAAAGATGGCAATTCCAACCATAGAGACGTTCGCCTTCACGAACGGCATGCCATGATGACTGGTGGCTTGAGCACGACTAAGCAGGAAACTATGGCATATCGCACAATGGAAGCCTCGCAGAGGATCGCAGCGCGAATTGCGGGGTTCACTCTTCTGTTGCTTATGGTGAGTGGCTTCACAGGGATGTTTGTCCATGGCGGCCATATCGTTGCCGGGGACGCAGCGGCGACTGCCCGGGATATTCTGGCGCACGAGCGTGGGTTCCGCGTCGGGCTGGTCTGCGAATTTGTGATGTTAAGCTGCGATGCGGTGCTTGCACTGGCTTTGTTTGCGTTGCTTAAGCCTGTGAACTCGACGCTGGCTCTGCTCGGTTCGTTCTGGCGTGTTGCGAATGCGGTTGTGCTGGCGGTCGGCATTGCCGCTAGGCTGGTGGGCTTGGACCTGTTAGGAAATCCGCATTACATATCGCTCTTGAGCCCGGATCAACTGCATGCGATTGCAATGATGTTTTTCGACCTGCATCACCATCTGTCACTGATGGGGCTTATGTTTTTCTGCTTCGGCGCAGGTGTTCATAGCTGGTTGTTGTTTCGGTCGAGATACATACCGCGGATCATCTCGGGCTTGTATCTCTTTGCGTCGGTTGAGATGCTACTGTGTTGCTTCGCTTTCCTTGTTTTCCCCGGGATCAGGGCTGTGCTTGACCCGGGAATTGTAGTGCCGGATTTCTTCGCGGAACTATCAGCTGCGCTGTGGTTGGCGTTTAAGGGAGTGAAACTGCCTGCGCAAGAGGGAGAGGCGTTGGGGGCATCTGTAGGGTAGGCGAGTGTGCGGCATCAAAGATGGTTTGGCCAGGTTTGCTTGTAAGGCAACCGCAAAAGCAAGTGCAACTGCAGATCCTTCGACTACGCTGTCGCAAACTGCGCGAGCAGCTTCGCTCAGGATGACACTTCTGAGGTGGGTTAAGTATGTGGGGTGAGTCGAGAAGGAACCGAACGGTTATCTGCCGAATTTTTGGCGGCCTTGCATTTGGCTCATCATGCGTTGCTGGGCTTTGATGCCGCCGCCTGAACCCATGGACTTAAACATCTTGCGCATCTGGGCATATTGGCGGAGGAGGTTGTTGACGTCCTGGACTGTGGTGCCGGAGCCTTTGGCGATGCGCTTGCGGCGGTTGCCGTTGATGATCTCGTGGTCGAGGCGTTCTTTTTGCGTCATCGAGTTGATGATGGATTCGACGCGGGTGAACTGGCCTTCGTCTACGTTGTCGATGGCTTGCGACATGCCGGCGAAGGGGCCGACGGAGGGGAGCATCTTGAGGATGGACTTCATGCTGCCCATCTTTTTGATCTGACGGAGCTGGTCTCTAAAATCGTCAAGAGTAAAACCATCTCCTGACAGGGCTTTTTTGGCGAACTGCTCGGCTTTGCCGCGGTCGAGGGTGGATTCGGCGCGCTCGAGGAGGGTGGCGATGTCGCCGTGGCCCATGATGCGGGAGACGATGCGGTCGGGGTGGAAGGGCTCGAAGGCGTCGGGCTTTTCACCGGTGCCGAGGAACTTGATGGGGGCGCCGGTGATGTGGCGGATGGAGAGGGCCGCGCCGCCACGGGCGTCGCCGTCCATCTTGGTGAGGATGGAGCCGGTGATGGTGAGGAGATCGTTGAAGGCCTTGGCGGAGTTGACGGCGTCCTGGCCGGTCATGGCGTCGGCGACGAAGAGGATCTCGGATGGGTTGAGGAGCTTTTTGAGCTGCGCCATCTCGTCCATGAGGGAGGCGTCGATCTGGTTGCGGCCGGCGGTGTCGACGATGAGCATGTCGCAGCCGAAGTTGGCGGCTTCGCGCTTGGCTTCACGGGCGAGGCGAAGGACGGCGTCGGTGCCGGGTTTTTCTTCGGCGAGCTTGCCTTCGTAGATCTGCGCGTTGATGCTGGTTGCTACGATCTTGAGCTGCTCGCGGGCGGCGGGGCGGTAGACGTCAACGGAGACGAGCATGGGGCGGTGGCCGGCTTTTTTAAGCCATTGGGCCAGCTTGCCGCTCGTGGTTGTTTTGCCTGAACCTTGCAGCCCTGCCATGAGGATGACGCTGGGCGGCTGAGAGGATTTCTGGAAGCGGGCGGTGTCCTTGCCGAGGACGTTGATGAGCTCGTCGTGGACGATTTTGACGATCTGCTCGGAGGGGCTAAGGGCGGTGGCAACCTTTTCGCCGATGGCACGGGCACGGATGTGCTCGATGAGGTCGTTGACGACGGCGAGGTTCACGTCGGATTCGAGGAGGGCGAGACGAATCTCGCGGAGGGCATCGGAGATGTTCTCGTCGGAGATGGTGCCCTGGCCGCGGAGGGTCTTGAAGGAACGCTGGAGTTTGTCGCTTAGGTTTTCAAACATGCTGGTTCAAGTTTATCAGCGCGGGCGTGGGGATGCGGCGGCTAGTGGTGGAGGGTTCCGGTGAGGGCGAGGTCGATCTGGACGTCTTTGTTGACGTGGATCATGAAGGTGCCGGGATCTTTTAGGCCCCATTGGATGTAGGGGACGGCGAAGGTGCCGGTGGCCTGGAGCTGGTCGGCGGTGGCGTGGAGCTTCATGGGGACGGCGATCTCGTGGGGTGTGCCGAGGAGGGTGAAGGTGCCGTGGACCTGGAGGGTGGAGTCGCCGGCGGGGTTGAAGGTTCCGGTGAAGCTGGTTGGGGCGAAGGTGATGGTCTTGTAGGTGGAGGCTTTGAGCTCGTCGTCGGTCATGCGGTGATCGCGGGTGGCGTTGCCGCTCTGGCCGCTTAGGGCGTCGACGACGATGGAGCCGGTGGATTTTCCGGTGGCGGGGTCGAAGGCTATCTCTCCCTGCTGGATGTGGAAGGTGCCGTGGACGGTGTGGAGGGTGTCGCTGAGGGTAAAGTGAACCTCGCTGCTGGCGGGATCGAGGGTGAGCTTTTGCTGGGCTTGGAGGGTGGGGATTGCTGTGACAAATAGGAGTGTGGCGATGTAAAAGAGGTTCCGTTTAGCGGCAGAGAGAAGACTGACCATACAGATATGACTCTGGAGACGGGTTTCAGTTGCAGGAGGGTCAGAAAGGTTCGTGAGGAGCACGATATGGGTTGCTTCGGGATTTAGCCGATCCTTCTGTGGAAACTGGAGCGAAGAGGGTTATGCGGAAGGTGCTGGTCAGATTGGTTCATCCTGCGAGTGCGCGCGTTGGGAGGGGCGGTGGGGCGGGATAATCGAGGTCTATGCTCCAGACGGGCCAGGTTGGGGGAAATGCGCGGACGGTTCGGGAGTTTGTGGCGTATCTGCGAGTGGAGAAGGGTCTGAGACCTGCGAGTTGTGAGGCTTACCGGCGGGATCTGGAGCAGTTTGCGGAGCATGTCGAAGGGCGGGATGGGTTGCTGGTCGGGGCGACGCAGGAAGATGTGCGGGGATTTATGGAGGGGCTGCGAGGGCATGCGGTGGAGTCGCGGTCGATTGCGCGGAAGTTGAGCTGTCTGCGTGGGTTTTATCGATGGCTGCTGATGGACAAGCGGATTGCGCACGATCCGACGGTGAATGTGGAGACTCCGTCGATCTGGAAGGTGTTGCCGAAGTCGCTGGCTGAGGGCGAAGTGGGCGAGATGCTGGAGCGGACGGGTGTGGCTGCTCGCGCGGCGGATGCGGATGGGCTGGCGTTGCGAGATCATGCGATTTTAGAGCTACTGTATGGCGGTGGTCTGCGAGTAGGAGAGATTGTGGTTCTGCGGGTGGAGGATTTGCATCTCGATCAGGGGCGGGCGCAGGTGAGAGGCAAGGGCGATAAGGAGCGGATTGTTCCGCTGGGGCGAAGTGCGCTGGAGGCATTGGAGAGATATCTGGCGTTGGGACGGCCGGAGTTGGTGAAGGCCGGAGGTCTGGTAACGAGGGCTTTGTTTTTGAGTGTCCGGGGAAAGGCTTTGACGCGGCAGTGGGTTTGGGAGATGGTGCGCGGAGCGGCGGGGAGGAAGGTGAGTCCGCATATGCTGCGACATAGTTGCGCGACGCACATGGTGGAGCATGGGGCGGATTTGAGAAGCGTACAGACGCTGCTGGGGCATGCGGATATTGCTACGACGCAGGTGTATACGCATGTCGCTCTGGGGCATTTGAAGAGGGTGCATCGGGAGCATCATCCGCGTGGGAAGAGAAAGGGCCTACAGACTAGCGCCTAGGGACTAACGAATGCAGAAGACGTGCGAGATACCTGACCTTGCCGAAGGATTTCTGGCGATGCTGGCGAATGAGCGTGGTGCTTCGGAGCATACGGTGCGGGCTTATGCGCGCGAGGTGCGGAGCTTCGCGGTTTATCTGACGGAGATGCTGGGCGAAGATGCGCGGGTAAGTGCGGTAGAGCACCTGCATATTCGGGCTTATATGGGAGTGCTGTATGAGCGTGGGCTGACGAAGGCTAGTGCGGCGCGGGCGCTGGCGGCGGTGCGGAGCTGGTTCAAATGGCTGGCGAAGGAGGGGAAGGTGGCGCAGAATCCGGCGCTGCTGGTGAGCACTCCGAAGCTGCCGAAGCATCTGCCGCGCGTGCCTAGTGTGGAAGAGGTGAATCGGGTTTTGAATTCGCTGGAGGGAACGAGCGAAAAGCGAGAAGGCGGGGCGGGCGGCGTGCTCTCCCAACCTTCGCAAAGTACGCGAAGGATGGGGCACCCGGACGGTATAGGCGATTCCGATGGAGACGCATCGGCTTGGCCGGAGAGGGACCGCGTTATCTTTGAGCTGTTGTATGGGTGCGGGATTCGGAACTCGGAGCTGGTGGGGTTAGATATGGGGAGCGTGAAGTGGCGGGATGATGCGGTGCTGGTGCGCGGCAAGGGCCGTAAGGAGCGGCTGGTGCCGCTGGGAGATGAGGCTGCGGCGGCGTTGCGGGCTTATCTGCCGCAGCGGGAGACGAAGCTTTTAGCCGCTGGCAGAGCGGGTTTGGCGCATGAGGGGCCGCTGGTGATGAACCTGCGGATGCGCGGGGATTGCAGGCTGACGACACGCAGCGTGGGGCGGATTGTGAAGGCGATTGCTCTGTCGCGGGGGCTGGCGGCGGATGTGCATCCGCATACGCTGCGGCATGCTTTTGGGACGCACATGCTGGAGGAGGGTGCGGACCTGCGGGCGATTCAGGAGATGCTGGGGCATGAGCGGCTGTCGACGACACAGCGGTATACGCAGCTGACGGTGGGTCAGGTGCAGAAGGTTTATGACGAGACGCATCCCCGGGCGAAGTGATTTTTTGCAATTTTTTTGCGCGTGGTGGAGTGGTGTTTTTACTGGGGGTTTTGGGGAAAAGTGACGTTTGCGTGATGGTTTTTTGTGGTGAAGTTGTGGTGATTTGATGGTGAAGTTGTGGTTTCCGGGTGGTGAGTTTTTGGCGCTAAGAAATGCCACTTTCTGAAAATATTTCTGTGGAAATTGTGAAGCGGGACTGTAATTTTTGTCTACGCCATGTGGCAACCTCGAATCAAAGTGAATTGCTTGATCCAGGCTTGGCCAACTGGCTAGACCCGCTCGTTAGTGTGAGCGTGGCGCGACTGCGTCTGATAGACAATAGCGCATGTCTCGATAATGCAAGGAACTTTGAGAGAAGGATATCGATGGACGTTGGTGGATGACGATTTCAAAGGGGGACGCGACAATACCGTAGTGCTTGATCGCGAAAGACCCTACGGCCAATGGATTACGGAGTAGGCACGCCGTCGGCGGGAAGCTAGGCACGCATTTGATATGGATATCGGTTTCTGTTCCCATGACGGGCAGCTACCATAGTCTAAATACTTGATTGCCGCCGTTTGGCTCAGTTTTTTTCTGTCTGATAGTGAGTAATGCTTTTTGGGATCGGCCACTGCTGGCGACACGGTCAAAAATACGTTAGGAGCTGCTTCTTCGCACGGGTAGCCTGCTTCTTGGTCGCGGAAGTAGGAAAGCATCTCTTGATTCGGATTGCTGGTCAATCGAATTTGATCCTGCGATCCCAATTCTATTGAAGGATAGTAAATCGCTTCGACCTTCGAGTCCCTCTTTTTCCAAACGGCTTTTTCCACGATCCAGCGATATCCTGTCGAACCATCGGAATTAGTTACAGGTTGCGCAGTCGGCCCAACATAAAGTTCGTACAGAGTCGGCTTTCCGTCGATCACAGTAACAAAGACTAGTCCCATATCAACACCGAAATTTTGTTCCAAAGTCGGAGGTTCGCGAAGCGTATCTTCGCTGACAAATTTTTCTGGATGGGTGGTCTTCCACCGAACTATCGTTTCGTTGATGTTTTCTTCGACTCGACTCCTAAGGACGTCTGGCGACGCCGTTTCAAATTGAGCGAAGGTTTCGTTGGCACTCAAAAGAAGTCTCACATCGTCGTCAGTGGAATAGGCCATAGCGGTATCTTGCACATTACCCCATTTCAATAAGACTCCACCATATTCTTCATGAACTTTGCAAACAGTCTGAAAATCACGTCCATCGGTTCGCAAGCTGTCGGCTTCGATCCATATTGCATCGGGTCTGACCACGACGAGGATGATCGTTGGATATGCGCTTGCTGTAGTCATCAAAATGCAAAGCAGGCAAAGAAGTGTGGAAAAACGTACAAGATTAAAATTGATTCGCAAATGGATTACTCCTACGATTCTTGTGCTTACCAGTCTCTCGCTCCCGCTTGTATGCTCGATTGTCCCTGAACCACTCAAGGGTAATTCCCGATAGTATGCCAACAAAACCTATCACGAGTGGGAGCCGGTAATTGGCTGTCTTTGTTGCCTCAACTGCCGCTTCGGTGATTCTGTGTTTCTCTCCCTCCGATATCACTCTACTTTTGCATACTGGCCCGAATTTCACCTTTGATCCAATACTGCGCTAGATGACTATCTGGAAAGCCTAGAAAGACCTCGCTTTGGCCTATAACTGCGAAACTCCCCACATAAAGTGCATTGAACGACGACAGTGCTTTATAGAATTCTTTTGCAAGTTGGTGGGGCAACATCCCAGCACAAACGGAGCGTTATTCGACGCTTTTCCATAACAGCAAGACACAGCGGTTGTTGTCGCGCCACGCTCTAAGTTCCGGCCACGTGGCGATTTGCGTCCTCGTTGCGACCTTGATGCGGGTGGTATCGTCCTCGACGGCGTGCTTGTAAAGTTCATCACCCCCCACCATCACAAGCTTATGAGCGGTACCGTCAAGCTTAATGGTGCGGACTGGAATGACACCGTTTGCCGTTTTGAGGCACCCATGATTTACTCCGCCACATGAACACCGACAAGCCTCTTCCTTCGCATGCCAGCAGGCATGGTTGCACGGCGTATTAGTTAGCACTGTCATGATGAAGTATCACACCACGATATACGGGCCCTGACCGCATTTTCTGATTCATTCCAAGATGGACAGATCCGCTCCCCCCGCTGGATGATGGCTGTAAGAAGGGGGAGGTGTTCTCAGGCTAGCCCTATGACATACCAGTGACGTACAGAATCCCTAGCGACTCTGTATTGCTTCTAAGCTATTGATTTTGTGGTAGCGCCACCGGGGCTCGAACCCGGACTCTCAGCCTTGAAAGGGCCGCGTGTTAACCAGTTACACCATGGCGCCACATACGCAACAACATCCTACCGCTCAGACTGTGGCCGACAACTTCTGAAGACCGGAATCCGGACTCTTCACCCAAAGAGCACTCTTCTTATTTTAGATGGATTGCGGACATTAGGCAAAACGGCGGGCGTGGAGTTCAGCTATTTTGAGGGGTGCTTCTTCATGAGGTTCTTGCCTGCCTGCTTCTGCTGGTGTTTCCACTGCTTCTGCTGCTTCTTCTGGTGCTTCAGGTAGGACTTGCGATTCTTCGCGGCGGTGCTTTGCGAGGCGTCTTGTGCGGGGATTGTGTTTGCAAGCGCCGGCGGGGCAAGAAGTGTCAGGCTCAGGGTCAGACTGAGAGCGATCGACAGGACGCGAGCCGCGATTTTCATTCCGATATCCCCTTACCGTACCTGCTGCGGGGAAGTTTACAACGGCATGGCTTGCGACGGTGATTTTTTTGGCGCGGACGGAACATGATGGGGCAATGAAATGAGTTACGAGATGAATCAGGCGGGGATTGTGCGCGTCTATACCTATATAGAGATGGCGATGCCGACGAGCGATGTGCAGAATCCGGTCCCTGCTGTGCCGGAAAGAACCCTGGGCAAGCGAACGTGGCTGGTCACCGCGACGGGTCTCGCTTTTATGGTTCTGCAGAGTGCCTGTACGGCTGTGATTGCGATCAGCGGTGTTCGTGTCGCCATTGGCTTAAGCGCTCTTGCTGAGGCGACGTATGGTATTCATGCGCCGGCGAGCGGCTTCCATCAGGACGCGATTCGGATTCCGATGATGATTGCGGCGACGGTGGGCTCGCTGATCAACCTGTATGTGATCTGGAGGATTCGGAGCCTTCGAGCGCGGCCAGCTTCGCAATGGAGAGTGCAAGCCGTGACCCCGAGGCAGCGGCGGTCGGAGTGGCTTCAGATCGGGTTGGCAATCGTCACGCTGGCGCTGGTGGCCGCGGAGTGGATCACTCATCCGATGGTTCATCGGGTCCCTTAGAGTCTTCTTTCTCTTCCGCGATATTTTTTCTGCCGTCGTGGTCAGGGGCGATGGCGCGTATCTCGGCTTCGAGCCTGGCGTGCAGGCGTTCACTGAAGCCAAGCGGCAGCTCAAACACGCGGTCGTCCGCCGTGAGGATCAGGATGTTTCGCGTCGAGTCGAGGATCGCTGAACATAGCTCGCAGTGCTCCAGATGCTCCTGCACCGTCTTGAGGACCTCCGGAGCGAGCGTGCCATCGAGATAGTCCGAGATATGGTCCCAAACGTGTTTGCACTCTATGACCACTGGAACCACCTCCGCTTCGGACTGACCTGCTTCAGCTGTGGAACCAGCATCTTCTGAAGCATGATGCGTGCCCGGTGCAGCCGAACCTTCACCGATGAGATGGTGATGCCCAGGGCCTCCGCGGACTCGGCTATGCTCATTTCCTCCACATCCCGAAGGAGAAATACCTCGCGGTAGATCACGGGGAGATCGGCAATCGCGTTCTGCAACAACTTACGGACTTCGCTGCGCTCGAGGACCTCGGAGGGAATCTCTCGCCAGTCGCGGAGAAGCGCGGGCGTGACGTGCCCCTCGCCCTCCGGGGGGCTGTCGAGAGAGTCCGTCTTCATTGACTTTCTGCTGCGCAGACGGCTTCGGGCTTCGTTCAGCGCGATGCTTATGAGCCAGGTGCTGAACTTCGACTCCCCGCGAAACATCGCGAGGTTGCGAAAGGCCTTGAGAAATGTCTCCTGCGCAGCCTCCTCGGCATCGGCCTCATTCTGGAGCAGAGACAGAGCCATGACGTAGACGCTTCGCTCGTGAGGGCGAATCAGGTCGTGGAACTCGTTGGTATTGCCGGCAAGAATAGAGGCGATAATCTTTGCCTCGTCTCTGTCGTCAGGGATTCCTGTCATTGCTTTCGTTCCGTGCTCCAAAGCGTTTTTCCAACAAGGCATCCACAGAGAACAACCCGGCGCCGAAGATCAAGACTATGACGGATGCGAAGAGAAATGTGTAGGGATCGGCGACGTAAAACTTAGTGGGATCGGAAGAAAAGATCGAGAAGAGGGCTTCGCGATCCGCGGCCCAGTATGCCACCAGCATATTCCCTGCGAGCAGAAGTCCGGCTAACCGGGTTCCGAGGCCCAGGATCAGCAGGATTCCGCCGACGAGCTCCAGACCGGCCACAAAGGGTGCGCTGACGGCGGGAAACGGGATATTCAGAGTTGCGAAAAAGCTGGTGATCTTGTCCAGATGGTGCAGCTTGCCCCAGCCCGACTGAGCGAACTGCCATCCCCAATAGAGCCGGACGGCAAGCAGAAACGGCGACTGGAGGTAAGAGAACAACGTGAAGTAACGCGCATACTTTAGAAGATTCTTCATGTCACCTTTCGGTGGGTATCGGCGCACCGAAGGGCAACCTGTACCCTGACAAATTGCACCCTCAGAACAAAGCCCTCTGCGGTCTGCACAACGTTAGAGCCCCGGCTATCCCAATTGGTTACGCGAGATGCAAAACGTTTGCATCTATTTGGAATTTCGCTGGATACGCCATGGGAAGCAAAGAAAAGAGAGCCTTGATAATACATATTTTTCATTGGACGAAACGAGATGTAAAAGTTTTGCCGGATTGAATTCCCGGTCCTGTTTTTACTTGTAACCTTCTGTGTAGGTTCCTGCTCCAACATGCAGCACAAGAGGAGGCGGAGACAGGTTTCCCTGCATGGGACTATGCTGCAGTGTGATGTCTCCCCGCCCGCTACGGATCGTGCGTAGCCATCATTAACGTCCAGCGCGCACTCGCGTGTGGCCCAACCAGAAGAAAGGCATATTCCCATGAAGAATTCGTCACAGACGCTCGCTTTGGCCGCCGCATTTGCAGGCTTGCTCGGCGGCACCGCAGTTCGTTTGAATGCACAGCCGGTAAACGGCACCCCGGCCGCCAGCCAGTCTTCGCAGGCCGGCGTTCTTGTCAGCGCTCAGAGCTTCCAGACCGACACGACCAAGCACTCCTGTAAAGGCAAGAATGATTGCAAGGGACAGGGCGGCGGTAAGAATGCCGGCAAGAACGATTGCAAGGGTAAGGGTGGTTGCGCTACCGACGGGTCCAAGCCGCCAAAGGCGTAGCCCATCGCTTTGTCTGGAGGCTTGAGCAGCTTTCGAGCCTCCAGAGTGTATTGCCGTCGCATCAGGGAGTGAAGGATGCCTGCGAATCGTTTCAACGGGTTTAGCGAGTACGGTGTAGGAATCGGGCTGCGAGTACCACACTACGATCACATCTTTGCGGAGAAGCCGGTCGTCGACTGGTTTGAGATTATCTCCGAGAACTATATGGTCGATGGAGGGCGTCCGCTACAGATACTCGACCAGATACTCGATCGATACAGGGTCGTTCAGCATGGCGTGTCGATGTATTTCGGCTCGGCACAGCCAGTGGACCGCGAGCATCTCAGGCGCCTGAAGGAGCTTACGCGGCGAACGAAGACACCGTGGCTTTCGGACCATCTATGCTGGGGAAGCGTCGATGGGCTCTATACGCATGACCTGCTGCCGATGCCCTACACGTTTGAGGCTGTGCGAACGACGGCGGCGCGAATTCGTGAGGTGCAGGATTTCCTGGAGATTCCGATAGCGGTCGAAAACGTGAGCAGCTATGCGGAGTTTCACGAGTCTGAGATGACGGAGTGGGAGTTCCTGAATGAGGTTGTCGAAGCGGCAGACTGCGGGATTCTGCTCGACGTGAACAATATTTATGTGTCGTCGCAGAACCATGGCTTCAATCCTATGGAGTATGTGAACAGCGTTCCCGCGGACCGTGTGGCGCAGATTCATATTGCGGGTCATTCCAGGTTCGAGAGATACATTCTCGATACTCACGATCATCCGGTGCTCGACCCGGTGTGGAGTTTGTATGCGCGGGCGATCGAACGAATTGGGCCTACGGCGACTCTGCTGGAGTGGGACGATAATATTCCCTCGTTCGACGAGGTTCACGCCGAGGCGTTGAAGGCGAACCGGTTCCTCGAGCCCGCGGAATTGGCGGGTTTTGCTGGCGCTTTGGCGGAGGGCGGTTTGGCAGAGAATCAGGCAGTGGAGGCTATTTAAGCGTGAACCTCCTCGAACTGCAACGACGCATGGCTGAAGATGTGATGCGGCCTCTCACCGATGATTTTCGGATGCGGACAACTACGGACGATGGGCAGGCGATGGATGAACTCGCCGCCGGGTACATCAAGGCGAACGACCGGCTCTCTTCGTTCGATCGGCTGGAAATTTACAACCGGCAGTATTGGCTGCGTGTCATTGGAGCTGTGGAGGAGGACTTCCCTGCTTTGAAGGCGGTGCTGGGAGAGAAGATTTTTGACCGTCTGGTTCTGGGGTATCTGCGGGAGAACCCATCGACTTCGTTTACGCTGCGAGATCTCGGGTCGAAGCTGCCGCTGTGGCTGGAGGGACATCCGGAGTTTTCTCCGCGCCGTCACCGGCTTTTGCTGGATGTGGCCAGGCTAGAGTGGGCCTATGTCGAGGCTTTCGACAGAGCCGATGCCGCGCCTTTGACTGTGCTGGACTTCGTCAATATTGGGCCGGAGAGCAGATTTTTTCTGCAGCCTCATCTGCAGTTGCTGGAACTTGACTATCCCGTCGATGAGCTTGTGCTCGCGGTGCATCGGCAGGGTGGGCCAAGCGACATCATCAGCAATGCCGTGTCTGAGCGTAAAAAGGTGAAGCGCACCCGCCTTCCAAAGATCGCGCGCGCGGCGGTTTTTCTGGTCGTCCATCGTTACGACAACCTGGTGTATTACAGGCGAATCGAAAGGGAGAATTTTCGGCTGCTCTCTGCGCTGCAGCAAGGAGTTTCGCTGGGGGAGGCACTGGAGATTGCTTTCCGGGATAGCGGCTTCTCTGCGGAGGAGCAGGCGGCTATGATTCAGAGGTACTTCGCGCATGCTTCTGAGTTGGGGTGGTTCTGCAAGACGCGGCAAGATTCGGAAAGCACTTCTTTATAAGATAAAAACTACATACGACTTCGATCCCGGAGGAGAGAGCGCAGATGAGTGCCTACCTAGTTTTCATACGTGAGAAGACGATTGATGCCGCCGAGCTGGAGATCTACTGGAGCAAGGTCCGGCCGACCTTCGCCGGGCATGAGGTCAGGGTGCTGGCATCCTATGGGTATCACGAAGACTTAGAGGGATCGCCTACGGAGGGAACGGTTATCGCTGAATTTCCCAGTACGGAAGCAGCCAAAGCCTGGTACGAAAGCCCGGCATATCGCGAGGTCCGCGAGCATAGATTCAAGGGAGCCATCTATCGGGGGCTGCTGGTCGAAGGCCTGTAAGACTGGGGTTTGGTAGCGTTACCGGGGCTCGAACCCGGACTCTTCGCCTTGAGAGGGCGACGTGTTAACCAGTTACACCATAACGCCAAAACACGAGTCGTAGGAGGCTGTCTTCTCCAGCGCACTTCGATGAGTATAACAGGCTACCGGCCCAATTCAAAGCGGCGGAAGCGTGGATTCCCTGCCCTGAATTGCGGAATTTCCCTTTTGTTTCCCGGTCTGGCTGAAGATTGCCGCCTGCCAGGGTGGGCGTGGCGCGAGTATACTTTCGCCGGGCCGGGTAGCCAACTCTGAAGGTTGCAAAAAGGAGAATCAGAATGGCCGACGAAGCGAAACGCCTGGAACACATTGTCCATGGTCACGTTCCCGCAGACGAATGGGAGAAGTTCCTCAAAACGCATTTCAAACCCGGTAAAGCTCCAGCCACGCCGCAGGGTAAGCTCGCTCCGGCGATGATGAACTCCGGAATCTGCACATGGTTTGGCTGTCCGGCCTCTCATCCGATCAGCGGGACTGCGCTCAATGGTTGTTCGGCGGTTGCTGAATCAGATGGATCGTTGACGATTCATTGCTACTATGAGCCGGTCGCCCACAGGTAATTAAACCTCTGGGTTGTGTGGCTGTGGAGAGGGTCCCGGGGCTGAGGAGTCTTGCTTCTCCTGAAATATTCCCTCGGCGGCTGAAGCCGCTTTTAATAGATTGGCGTTGCGGCGCGGCTGAAGCCGCGCCCTTTCAAAACGATTGACTTTTTCAGCACCCTCTGAAGCCCCTTATCTGGCTGGATCTTTTCGCAGGGCTAAAGCCTTGCGCTAATCCCGAAGGACAAAAGCCGGCTGGAGTTCTGTTGGGTCGAGGAGATGGTATTGCGGGTGGCCGAAGGCTGTCAGATCCCCAGCTTTTTGACTTCGTCGTTGTAGTACTTGCGGTAGAGGATGTCCCACTCCTGCGAGCCTTCGACGATGATCTTTCGCTGCGAGGCGATCTTCAGGCGGGCGGCTGCGTCGATCCTCGTCTCTTCGGTGAGCAGCTTTTCGAGGGCCTTGCGGGCCTCCTGGCGGATGGTGTTGCGGTCTTCGAGGAAGTCGACTTCGTTGATCTCTGCCAGGGTGTCGGCCACGGTGTGGGCCAGTTTGTTGAGTTTGTCGCGCGAGATTCTCACAGCACCGCCTTGTACTTGCGGGCGAGCTCGTTTTTCACCTTTTTGAACATCTCGGGGTAGCTTGCGCCGGTCTTGCGCATGTCTTCCTGGAAGGCTTCGAGGATGACGCGGACCTCATCGTTGATGCGGTCTTCAAGGGACAACTCATCGATCATGGCCGTGGCCACGCGTTCATTTACGAGCTGCGGTTTGTCGGTGTGGATCAGCTTTTCGGCTGCCAGATGTTTGACCGTCTGACGTGCCAGGTACCCAACATAATCTTTAGAGAAAATCATTTGACTTTCCTTCGACTATACCACGCAAATCCAAGGTTCTTCACGGCAAACGGCCTACGCGATTCAGTGTGCACCCCACAGCGGTTTCTGCGACAATAAGCCATCCATGCAACCCGATAATCTCATCTCGCTTAAAGACGATATGGTGGCGTTCATCGCCGGCCACGGCATGCGCCGTCTCAACGCCTACATCAGCGAGGAGGTGCCGACGGTCATCTTCGAAGAGGAGAATCCGGACGGCTGGAAGGACTTCGTCGAACATGCCAAGGCGGCGGGCGCACCGTTTCTCACGATGAGCGAGGTGGTGCTGGAGAAGGCTGACGTGGCGCTGCTGCTGGACCAGCTGCGCGACGAGACTTTTCCGGGCGATACCTCGGAAGAGATCGACGACGCCGAATACCTGGTGAATCATGTGGGCAAGATCGGCTATCTCCAACTGGGCTTTCCTTACCAGGGAGTGATGTTCATCTTCGAGGTCGCGACGGATTGGTATGACAGCTTTCAGAGTCTTCTTGAGAGCGTCTCCGACCTCGGCGGCATCATCGTCGACAACCGCGATAACGACGAGTAATTTCCATGTCCTCCGCACCTGTGGGGCCGCGGCGATGGGTTCTGCCCTCCGCCGATCCTCTATCTATAGCGTCGCTTGCTGACCAGTTGCACTGCCCTCCGCGATTGCGCGGATTCTCTTTGCGCGGGGCGTTGCCGATGCTGCAGCCGCCGAGACCTTTCTGCATCCTTCCATTGAGGGCCTGCTCGACCCGCTTCTGATGTTGGGGATGGATGTTGCCGTGGTGCGCATTCAGCAGGCGGTTCGTGCGAGCGAGCCGATTCTTATCTATGGCGACTATGACGTGGACGGCACCACCGCGACTGTTCTATTGAAGACAGCCATCGAACGCATTGCTTCGGCAGAGACGCCGGCGAAGGTCGCTTACCATGTGCCCCATCGGCTGCGCGAGGGATATGGGATGCAGAGCAATGTTCTGGCGCAGCATGCGGCGGCTGGAGTGCGGCTGGTCATCAGTGTGGATACGGGCATTCGCGCCTTTGCCGCTGCGGCTGAGGCGAAGACGCTTGGATTGGACCTGATCGTTACCGACCATCATCTGCCTGATGATGCGCAGGGCATTCCCGAGGCGGTTGCGGTGGTGAATCCTGCACAGCCGGGCTGTCCTTACCCGTTCAAGCATCTGTGCGGGGCTGCGGTCGCGTTCAAGCTGGCGCACGCTTTGCTGCTTGCGGCTGCCGACGCCGCTCCTGACCCCGAAGCGCAGAGGGTGCGGCTGAATCGTGGGCTGATTCCTTCGTTTCTGAAGCTGGTTGCGATTGCTACGATTGCGGATTCGGTGCCGCTGGAAGGAGAGAATCGCGTGATTGCGGCGCTGGGTCTGCGTGAGCTGCGCAATCCGGTTCAGCCGGGGCTTCGGGCGTTGATGCAGGCGGCACAGATTCCGGCGAATCGCGCGCCAACGGCTACCGAGGTGGGCTTTCGGATTGCTCCGCGGATTAATGCAGCGGGACGAATGGATATTGCGGGGGATGTTGTCGAGCTGTTTCTGACAAAGGATGCAGCGCGGGCGAGCGAGCTTGCGGAGAAGCTGAACCGCCTGAACGATGAGCGGCGCGCTACGGAGGCGGTTGCGCTCGAGGCTATCGATGCGCAGCTTGGGGATGCGGACGATTCTGTTGCCGAGTGCCTGATACTGGACGATCCCGGGTGGCATCGCGGGGTGCTGGGGATTCTTGCTTCGCGAGTTGTGGACCGGACGGGGCTGCCTGCGCTGGTGCTGACTCATGAGGAGGGTCATGCTCACGGGTCGGGGCGGTCGATTGAGGGCTTTCATCTGCTCGACGCGCTGACGGCTGTGCATGGGGAGATCGATACGCCGGATGCGCTGTTTACCCGGTTCGGAGGGCATGCTCATGCTGTGGGCTTTTCGCTACCTTCGTCCCGCATCGAGCTGCTGCGGGAGCGAATGCGTCTGTATGGCGCGGGGCGGTTGACCGCAACGATGATGGCGCGGCCGCTTGCCTGCGATGCGGAGGTTTGTTTCGCCGACCTGACGCCGGAGTTTTATGAGTGGCTTAAGCGCTGCGAGCCGTTTGGCATGGGAAATCGCGAGCCCATCTTTGTTACGCGCAGGGTGGTGCTGGCGGCGGCGGTACGTGCGATTAAGGAGAGGCATGTGTGCCTGGAGCTGGAACAGGCAGGCGAATCGCGGCGTTTCAGTGCGCTTGGCTGGAGCAGAGCTGTCGACTGGGTGGTTCGGTGTGCGCAGATGGGGCTCGATAAGGGCTCGGTGATCGATGTGGCTTATCGGCTGAAGGAGAAGAGCAATCCGCAGTTTCCGGGCCTGGAACTGGAGCTGGTGGACCTTGCGCAGAGCGTGGAGAGCGAGTCCAGTACATTGGTTACTTCGAGTTAACCAGCTCGCCGCGCACAAGTTTCTGGTCCGTTTCCGGTACTTCGGCGTCTTATATACTGAACCCTTGACTGATGCCGACAACCGAGACAAGACGAGTCACTCCCCTTACGCTTTGGGCCATTCTTCTCACCGTCATCGTTATTGGATACATCATCTTCCGCACGACGACGCGGGACCTGGTGGAGGTTCGCGCGTCGACGGTCGACCACCAGAATATGGTGAGCTCGATTTCGACCAATGGGAAGGTTGAGCCTATCGGCGAGTTTCAGGCTTACTCACCCGCCGCGGGAGTGATCGCAAAGGTGTACGTCGAGGTGTTGCAGAAGGTCAAAGCGGGCGATCTGCTGATCAAGATGGAGGACTCCGATGCGGTGGCTAAGCTGGCCTCGTCGACGGCGGCGCTTCGGACAGCGGAGGCGACTCTTCATGACATGCAACAGGGCGGCTCGCAGGAGGAGCGCGTTGCGCTGGCCGCAGATCTGAGCCGTGCGCAGCTCCAGCAACAGCAGGCACAGAAGGACCTGACGGCGCTACAGCAATTGCAGCAGACGGGAGCGGCTTCGGGCAGCGAAGTCATCGCGGCACAGCAGCGGCTGCAGGCGGCGAATACGTCTCTGCTGAATATTCAGAACCGGACCACGCAGCGGTATAGCTCGACGGACAAGGCGCGCGTGGAGGCACAGGTGGCGGATGCCCGTGCGGCGCTCGAGGCGGCCCAGAGCGCTTACAACTCGTATAACATTCGCACTCCGCAGGCAGGCACGGTCTACTCGATTCCCGTTTCTACGTTTGATTTTGTTCCCGCGGGCGAAAACCTCGTCGATGTCGCCGACCTGAACAAGATCCAGGTGCATGCGTACTTCGATGAGCCGGAGATCGGCAAGCTGGCTGTCGGGCAGGCTGTCAAGATTACCTGGGATGCTAAGCCCAGCCAGACGTGGCACGGACATATTACGGTTGCTCCGACTACTGTCGTCACGTATGGGACGCGCAATGTGGGTGAGTGTCTTATCACGGTGGACGATGCGCGCGGCGATCTGCTGCCCAATACGAACGTCATCGTTACGGTGACGGTGGCGCAGCGGTTCAACACGCTGACGATACCGCGTGAGGCGCTGCACACCGAGGGGGGCGACTTCGTCTACCGCATCATTAACAACAAGCTTGTCCGCACGCCGGTCCAGGTCGGTCTCCTCAACCTTGTTCGCGTTGAAATCACTGGCGGACTCTCGGAGAAGGACATTGTCGCGCGCAACGCCGTCAATAACCGTGAGCTTACTAACGGCCTGCCGGTAAAAATCATCGACTGATCATGTTTTCCTTCTCCCCCAAGGCACAAATCCGCATCGCCGTTTCGTTTCTGCTGCTCGTGGGCGTCCGCGCGGCGGTGGCAGATACGAGTCAGGCGAACGCGCTGCTCCAGCAGGGCCGCGTCGATGAGGCCGCAGCAAGTCTCCGCGAGATTCTGGCCACGGAGCCTAAGGATGCTCTTGCCCATCAGCTTCTGTGCCGTGTCTTCTACGCGGAGCAGATGACCGACCCGGCGATCCGCGAGTGCGAGCTGGCCGTAGCCAACGCGCCCGATAGCAGCGACAACCAGATGTGGCTGGCACGCGCCTATGGATACAAGGCCGAACATGCGAATCCGATCAGTGCGCTGGGCCTTGCCGTGAAAGTTCGGACCTCATTTGAGCGTGCGGTGCAACTGGACCCCGAGAATATTCACGCCATGAGCGACCTGGGCCAGTTTTATATTGCGGCGCCATCTCTTATCGGCGGCGGTCTGGACAAGGCGCAGGCGCTGGCCGCGCGGATGCAGCCGCATTTCCCTTCGGAGGCGCACCGGCTGCTGGCCTTGATCGCGGAGAAGAACAACGACGAAGCACTTGCCGAGATTGAATTTCGCAACGCGGTAGCGGCCGGGAAGACTCCGGAGGCATGGATCGACCTGGGCTACTTTTACCAGCGCCAGCGCCAGTCCGCGCGGATGATTGACGCCCTGCAGTCCGCGGTAGAGGCCGATCGGCGCAAGGGACCGCCGCTGGTGGACGCCGCGAGCATTCTTACTGAAGCGAAGACCTCACCTGAGCTGGCAGAGAGTTTGCTTCGCACGTACCTTGCCTCGAGCGGGAAGACCGACGATGCCCCTGCTTTTAAGGTTCATGTGCAGCTTGGCGACCTGCTTGCTCGTCGAGGCGACTCTGCCGGTGCGCATCTCGAATATGCGGCTGCTCTTGCGCTCGCATCGAACTATGCACCTGCCCGCAAAGCGATGCAGGGCTCGTGAAGGAAAAGCGATACCATGGTCAGAAGCCGCTCTCGAGGACTACTCCGCACCGTATGATTCGCATCCTTCGTTCAGGCATCACGTGCTTTGCGCTCACTTGTGCGGCTGCTGCCGCCTCTGCGCAGATATCGTTGATCACCGCCGTCGATCTTGCCCTGAAGAGCAGTCCCCGGGTGCTCATGGCCCAGGCTGATGTGGATAAAGCCCTCGCCACCTGGCAGCAGCTGCGGGATGCGTATATCCCTACTGTCGTCGGCGGCTCGGGACTGGGCCCGCCGTCTTATGGCTTTCCGCTCGGCCAGCCTTCGATCTTTAACATCACCTCGCAGTCGCTGGTCTTCAGTTACTCTCAGCACGACTATCTCCGCGCCGCGCAGGCCGCGCTCGATGCCACCAAGCTTAATTTGAAGGACGCTCGCGAGGCTGTGGCCGAGGATACCGCGGTGACGTACCTTGCGCTGAACCGCGACCTGGAGCGCGAGGCCGCTCTCCGCGACCAGCAGGGTTACGCCGATCGCCTTGTCGCCATCGTTCAGCAGCGACTGGACGCGGGCGAGGACACGCCGATCGGGCTGACGACCTCGCGACTGACCGCCGCACAGATCAAACTGGCCCGGCTGCGCGCGGAAGACGACACAGTTACCGACAAGGCTCACCTGGCGCGGCTGATCGGGCTGCCGCTGCGGGGCATCACGACCACGAACGAGAGCATTCCCCCTTTTCCGTCTATTACTAATCTCTCCAATTCCCCACTCCTGACGAGCCCCACGGTCGATTCTGCGTATGCGGTTGCGCGTTCGAAGCGGGAGACGGCGTTCGGCGAGGCCCGTTACCTGTGGCGTCCGCAGATTTATTTCACTGCCGAATACAGCCGGTTCGCCTCCTACACCAACATCCAGGACTACTACTCGCACTTCCAGCACAATAACGCCGCCATCGGCGTTCAGATCAACGTGCCATTGTTCGACATGGTGCATCGCGCGAAGGCGCGTGAGGCCGCAGCGGACGCCTCGCACGCGCTGCACGAAGCCGATATGATTCGCGATCAGTTCCTGGACACCAGCCTGCGCGCCAGCCACACCGTCGCCGAACTGTCCGCCCGCGCCGACGTCGCTAACCTGGACCAGCAACTGGCGAAACAGAATCTCGACGTGCTGATGGTGCAGCTGAAGACCGGGAGCGGCAACCTCTCCGGCCCGCAGATGACTCCGAAGGACGAACAGAGCGCCCGGATCGCCGAGCGGGAGAAGTTTGTTGCCGTACTCAATGCCGATTTTGAAGCCGCACAGGCCCAGATCAACCTGCTTCGCACCGCGGGACGGCTGGAAGCGTGGCTTGCGGCCTCGGTGAGTGCGCAACCTGTAAAACCCTGATGGCTGAGCGCAGGACTATCTTTCGCGGAATGAGGCGATTGCGTCGCGGTGAACCCATCTGGATGGAATCACGGAGAGAACACCAGAAAAGCCACTTAAGCCTATTACTGAATGGTAAAATCGAATATAACTTATGCCCCTCAAGACGCTGTTTCTGAACCCGCCCTCCTTTGAAAACTTTGACGGTGGCGCCAGCTCCCGTTGGCCCGCAACCCGCGAGATCGAGTCCTACTGGTATCCGGTCTGGCTCGCGTATCCTGCCGGGATGCTTGAGGGCTCGAAGCTTCTGGACGCCCCGCCGCACCACGTCTCCGCCGACGAGACCATCGAGATCGCCAAGGGCTATGATTTTCTGGTGCTGTTCACGTCGACCGTGGGCTGGAGCGGCGACCATGGTCTCGCCCGGGCCATCAAGAGCGCGAATCCTTCGATCAAGATTGCGTTTGTCGGGCCGCCGGTCACGACCGACCCTGATCGCGCTTTGAATGAGTGCGAAGTTCTCGACTTCGTCTGCCGGCGTGAGTTCGATTTCTCGGTCGTCGAGTACGCGAACGGCAAGCCATTGAACGAAATCCTTGGGATCAGCTACAAGGATGCGAGCGGCAATGATCCAGCACAACCCCGACCGTCCGCAGGTGGAAGACCTGGATGCGATGCCCTGGGCCACGAAGATCTACAAGCGCGACATGGATGTGACACGGTACAACGTGCCGTTCCTGCTGCACCCGTACATCTCGCTCTACTCGACGCGCGGATGCCCGGCGCAGTGCACCTTCTGCCTGTGGCCGCAGACGCTTTCGGGCCATGCGTGGCGCAAGCGTTCGAGCGATGACGTTGCGGCGGAGATGAAGTGGGCTAAGGAGAACTTTCCACATGTGAAAGAGTTCTTCTTCGATGACGACACGTTCAACATCCAGAAGGTTCGCACCATCGAGCTATGCGAGAAGCTGAAGCCGCTGGGCATCACCTGGTCCTGCACTTCGCGCGTCACGACCGACCGCGACACCCTCAAGGCCATGAAAGACGCGGGCTGCCGGTTGCTGATCGTGGGCTTCGAGTCGGGCGATCCGCAGATTCTGAAGAACATCAAGAAGGGCGCTACCGTCGAGCGGGCACGCGACTTCGTCAAGGACTGCCACGACCTTGGGCTGGTCATTCATGCCGACTTCATCCTCGGCCTGCCTGGCGAGACGAAGGAGTCGATCCGCAACACGATCAACTTCGCCAAGACGCTGGACTGCGAGACGATCCAGGTTTCGGTGGCGCACGCTTACCCCGGCACCGAGTTCTACGACTTCGCTCAGAGGAACGGCTTCATCACCAACGAAAAGATGGAGGACGGCGGCGGCCACCAGATGGCGCACATCGAATACCCCGGCCTGCCGACGGAGTACGTGATGGAGATGGTGCACAAGTTCTATGATGAGTACTACTTCCGCCCCAAGGCGGCGGCTCGTGTCATCTGGAAGGCCATCGTCAACCGCGACGTTCCCCGTCTCTACACCGAGGCTGTCTCGTTCATGAAGCTGCGCAGCCAGCGGAATAAAGCCGCCCGCGCCAAAGCGGAAGAGACCGCCCTCAAAGCACAGGAATCCGTGAGCATGAACGCGTAGATCTCCAGACAATCCTTTAGAACGGCCAGCATTGCAAGGTGCTGGCCGTTCTCTTTTGCGCTGCTGGAATGACCAGATATAAATCCCTGAACGATGTAAGCCAACGTCCTCGCATCCCGTCCAGACAGTCGCATTCCGCTTCTTCAGTTTTTGGGCCTTTCCGCGAGAGAGCAGTGGCTTAGTTCACCGACAGGCATAGATTGCTTAACTGCCTGATCGGTTGGTATGAAAATTGCTCTGACCCCCAGTCGGGTAACTGGGATTCAACCTTTAGGCCGGGTCTGGAGGCAAATAAAGTGGCAATCCGCAGGGTTAGTGCTGCAATCTTTTGCATCATCCTCTCTTACGCAGCAACAGAACGTCGAGTTGCCGCTCAGGAACCAGCACCTCACTCCTTCTCGACACAACTCAATTGGCGGCCGGCTGATGAGATGACCTTCGGCGGGACCGTCGGCGCTGTCGTCTCGAAGAACCCCGCTGGCGCGCCAACCGGCTTCAACCTGCTGATGAATGGGACCAAGTCCGATTTGTATGTCAACCTCGGGCCGAACCTCCATGGCAATATCAGGCAATCCCTCAGCTCGGGCCAGGCCATTCAGGTGGTGGGGATTGTCCGATCTTTCAGTGGCCGAAGCTATCTGGTCGCCCGCCAACTCGTTATCGGCAACCAGACGATTGACATCCGAAGCTCCAACGGGGCCCTGATCCATACTCCCCCGGTCGCAACGGCTGCGACTACAAAAACTGCGACTACAAAAAACAGGAGCGGCCGGATCGGGGGTGCGCAATGAACCTCCGGAACGGTGCCCTCCTCGCCACACTCGCCGCATTTGTCATTACTCTTGCTGGATGCGGCGGAGGCAGCAGCTCGAATACGCCCCCTCCTCCACCGACTGTTACCGTCTCCCTGAGCGGACAGCCCGCGTCTCTTACCACTGGTGCAACTGCGTCCATTACGGCGACCGTAAGCAGCGGTGCCGGTGTCACCTGGACGTGCGCTACTTCGCCCTGCGGTTCGTTCAGCTCCACAACTACGGCCAGCGGCACCGCCACAGTCTACACGGCACCCTCGGCAGTTCCTGCCTCAGGGACGGTCACCGTCACGGCAACAACCTCCTCCGGCACCGCAGCATCCGCCTCCGCCACCATCACCATCACCGCTCCCGCGCCGCCACCAATCTCTGTCGCCTTTAGCCCCACGGCACCCACCTCGCTCAACATCGGAACCACCTCAAACCTTACCGCCGTCGTTGCCAACGATACTCAAAACAAGGGCGTCACCTGGGCGGTTACTTGCAGCAGCTCATCCTGCGGGTCTTTTAGCCCCACCTCCACGCCCAGCGGAACCGCCACGGTGTATACGGCACCCGCGACTGTTCCCACGTCCGGGACAGTCACTGTGACCGCAACCTCTGTTACCGATACGACGAAAACCGCCTCCGCCACCATTACCATCACGGCTCCGGCAGCCATTACCGTGGCACTTAATCCCACGCCACCAACGTCGCTCGGCCTCGGCGCAACTGCGAACCTCACCGCTGTCGTAACCAACGATGCTCAGAACAAAGGAGTCACCTGGACCGTCACTTGCGGCAGCTCGTCCTGCGGGTCTTTTAACCCAACCTCCACGGCCAGTGGAGCCGCCACAGCCTACACCGCGCCCTCAGCCTTTCCTACCGCTGGAACAGTTACCGTCATCGCAACGTCAGTCGCCGATACGACCAAAACCGCCTCCGCCACTATCACCATCGCGCCCATTACCGTGGCGCTCAATCCCGCAGCACCCACCTCACTCATCGTCGGCACCACTGTCAGCCTTACCTCGGTCGTCAGCAACGACAGCCAGAACAAAGGTGTTACCTGGACCGTCACCTGCGGCAGTTCTGCCTGCGGGTCCTTCAGCACCTCCTCAACTGCAAGCGGAGCTGCCACCGTCTATACTGCGCCCACAACAATTCCAACCCCGAACACAGTTACCATCACCGTCACATCCGTCACCGACACGACCAAGTCCGCATCAGCCACCATCACGATCACTCCTTTCCTCGCCGATGGCACCTACGTCTATCACTTCTCCGGATGGGATAGCACCGGTCCGTCCTTCTTCGTCGGCGCATTTACCGTTTCAGGCGGAGTCATCACGGGCGGGGAACAAGACTTCTCTGACGCATCGATCGGCTACGCGTTAGATACTCTTGTGCCGGCAAACTGCAGCCTTACAGCTGTCGGCGGCAATATTCAGATTGTGCTCGGAACCTCAAACACGGCCCTTGGCGTAAACGGGAATGAAACCCTCCGCGGCACCGCTGTGTCCAGTACCCGCATCCTCATCACGGAGTTCGACACCTTCGGCACCGGCAATGGGTCCATCGACCTCCAGACAACCCCGGTGGCTCCTCCGTCCGGCGGGTACGCATTCGCAGTCTCCGGCTGGGATATCAATACCAGCGCGAACACCGTTACTCCCCTGGGCATTGGAGGCGTCCTCAACTTCAACGGGACTTCGCTCACCATTGGAAATAGCGTCTTCGACTTGAACCTTGGAGACTACGTCAACGGGCCACTGATCGTGCAAGCGCAGCTCTTCACTTCCGGTTCCCTCAACGGGCCCGACGCCTTCGGCAGAGTGTCGATCAGCCTTGCGCCAACGCAGGCTTCGGGAGTGCCTAGCTTCGTTCTCACGGGCTATGTCCTGAGCCCGAGCCAGATTCAACTGGTCGAAAGCCAAGCGGACGTTCTCAACGACGATCTTGGCGGTATGGCCTTAGGTCAGGGCTCCAATGCCGGCACGTTCAGCCTGGCCTCTCTCTCCAATACAACCTACGTCTTCGCTTCTTCAGGAGAAGACGTAAACAACCTGGCAACGTTCGGCGGAAATCTCACTTTTGGCACGTCTGGCGCTCTCTCTGGCACTCTCGCTATCAACGACTTAAGCAGCTTTACGACAACCAGCATCACCAGCGGCGGCTATACCGTCGATCCCACCGGCCGTGCCACCGTGTCCAGTATCCTCACATCACAGTTCCCTAATGATCCGTTTGCCTTCCAACTCTATCTTGACGGCAATGGCAATGCTTTAGCGCTTGGTATCGACAATCTCGAAGTCACAACCGGACCGTCCTACCTCAAGACCGCCCCGTCGAACGACTTCGAAGGCCCCTACGCTCTATCGGGAAGCGGAATCATAAACGACACAAACCTCGACGCCTGGGGCGCTGCTGGCCCAGTCGCAGTAAGCTCGGACAATCTTACCGGCGCGGCCAACTACAACGCGCAAGAGCTTACCCCGGTCTCTGCAACACCCGTCACGGCAACGGAAAACAGCTCAGCAGGCACCCTGGCCGTTACGGGCCTCGATGCCTCTTCGTTCACTTCCTCCAGGCTCTATAGCTACTTCCCGATAGACGGTAAGAGAGTGTTCGCCATCGAGGCGGATGGAGCTCAACTGGGAATTCTGACACTGGAGAGCACCAGCCACTGAGGAACGCGCAGGTACAAGCGGCCGATGTCGAACGCTACCGGCCGCTTTGCTGCGATCACCGCCATCGGCGATAGAGCATCGCCCGTGTCACAGAGGTCAATCACTTGATACTCTTAAGGTGGGCGTGCAAGTCGTCCACTTTTTCATGAAGCACGCGCTAAAACCCACCCAGTACGCCATCCTCGCTGCCGTTATGCTTACCGCCTCCGTGGGCGATACCCTGCTTTCTCGCGGGATGACCCAGGTAGGGCCGGTGGACCTGCACCACCTTCCGCTGTTGTTGCACGCTCTGGCCAATCCGTACATCGTCTCGGGGATCGTGCTGCTCATTGGCTTTTTTGCCAGCTACATGACTGCGCTCTCGTGGGCCGATCTTACGTTCGTGATGCCTGCGACAGCGTTGAATAACGTTGTCGTCGCTCTGTTGAGCCGGTTCTGGCTGCATGAGCACCTCAGCCTGTCTCGCTGGGCCGGCATTCTGCTCATCGTCTGCGCAGTGGGATTTGTTGCCGGTGGGCCTTCGCGAACAGAGCATCCGTCTGAGCATCACGAGCTTGACGTGATGGATTCTGGAGCAGGCCGTTGATGATCTCCGCTGTTGCCGCCACCCTCGTCCCTGCGCATGTTTTTCGTGAGTGGAGCTGCATCCTCGTCGTTGCCGCGCTGGCCATCTCCGGCGAGTGCCTTATCGCTGCCGCCATGCGTCGCCTGGGCGATTTGGATGACTTGCGCACGCAGCCTGGCCTGCGCGGCTACCTCGGCCCCGTTCGAGCCGTGCTCTCCAACCCTCTCTTCCTCATTGGAGCCCTCTTCATGGCTCTCAACTTCTTCGCCATGCTCTTCACTCTAAGCATCGTCGAGCTCTCCCTCGCCATCCCGGCCATTGCTTCGCTTACCTACATTGGCAACGCCGCTGCCGCCAAATTCTTTCTGCACGAGAATGTGGACCGGCGCCGCTGGACGGCCGTGCTGTTTGTTGCCGTCGGCGTTGTCCTGCTGGCAAAGTAGTCCGTTTCGCCTCAGGCTTCGCGTTTAGCGAACTCCAAACAACCGCATCAGACCACTGGCGGGAATCTCCGGCGCCATAAAGCGCTGGGCGTCGTTGACGAGAGCTCCGGCAGCGAGCCTGCCGCTGCGGACTGCGCCTTCCATGGTTGCCGGCCACTCGGTCGCGGTCCAATCGCCGGCAAGAAAGAATCCGGGCCAATCTGTGTGGGCGTTCGGTCGAAAGCGGTCCAAGCCGGGCACAACCGAAAATGTGGCGCGCGCTTCTTTCAGAATGCCACTTTTGAGAAGCTTCGCGCGGCCCGCTTCAGGAAAGAACATCTGCAGCTCCCGCATAGCGGACGACAGAATCTCCTCTCGGGTCATGCTCAACTGCGCCCGCGAACCTGCGATGACGAGCTCAACGTAGCTCCCCTTTTCGGGGGCGTAACGACGAATCCGCGACTTGTGGAAGAACCACTCGATTGTCGTGTCGAGCAGCCATGCGTGATCGAGGTCGGTAATCTCGCGGTCGAACCAGAGCAAGATGGAGGTGAAGGGCGAATGAATCTGCCGGGCAAGCTTTAGTTCGAGCTGGTCGCGGGTATTCAGCGCCGGGTTTGCGTAGCGGTCGTTCAGCCGGACGGCAGGCAAGAGCCTCTGCGTCTGCTCAAACGGCAGCGCGAGCACGATGGCATCCGCAACATAGTCGCGATCAGCGATGCTGACGCGCCAGCGGCCATCCTGCTCCTGCGTGATGGCCTCGACGCTCGCGCGAAGCTGCACTGTTCCACCCCGTGCTTCGATTAAGCGAGCGATTGCGGCGTAAAACTCGCTGAGGGGGACGGTCGGAATCCCGAGGCGTCCGCCTGTCGATGACTTGAGAAAGAGCTCGTGGAAGACCTTGCCTGCGTAGCGCGTTGAGCAGTTAGCCGCATGGTCGTTGAGCGTCGCCGTCAGGATCGGGTTCCAGAAGTGGCGGATGGAGCGCTCCGTCTGCCGCGTCCGCTTGAACCACTGCTCCATGCTCTCGCTGTCTTCGGCCGGATAACCGCGGAAGAACTCCATCAGGCCGCGCGCCATCCCCAGCTTGTCCGTCCAGCCGAGGGTCGACAAGGCGGCGAAGCTCGGCGCGAAGTGCAGCGGCGCGGGCAGATCGCTGGTTTCAATCGTACTGGCGTTACCATTGGGCTCGAGGAAGGTCTGCTTGTCGTACCAGCGGATCTTGTCCGCGCTTCCAGCCTGCTCACACAGGTCGATGAGGTTAGTGCAGCAACCGAGCAGAACGTGCTGTGAGTCGACTACCTCGCCCAGCGCGGGATGCTCATACGAGTAGGCGCGACCGCCGACGTAGGGCTTTCGCTCGAGCACGGTCACGCTCTTCCCTGCCCCGGTGAGCGCTGCGGCTGCGGACAGTCCCGCGGCACCTGCGCCTACGACGATGACGTCCGAGACCTCGCGGTTCACGACGCCACCCGGTTCCGCAGCGTCATGACTGCGCCCTGCGCGAGGATGGTCAGCTTTGCAGGCGTCGAGACACTGATTCGGCGGGTAAAGACATCGCCGTGGGCCTGCAGGATTTTGTGAAGCAGGCCGTGATAGATGGTAACGAGCACCCAGAGAGCGGCGCGGCTGTCCGCATCGATCAGCGGCAACAGGCGATCCGCAGAGCGATAGTATCTCTCCGCCTGCGCCCCGAGGGACTGCAGCATGGCACGCTCGTTGGGCAGCATCGCCGCTCCGTCGGCCAACAACTTCACGCGGTCAACGCTCAGGCCAAACTCGGCGAGCAGATCGAGCGGCAGATAGATGCGTCCACGCTCCGCATCCTCCTTCACATCGCGCAGGATGTTCGTCAACTGGAAGGCGACTCCCGTCTCCTCTGCGAGTTTTTCCGCCTGCGGATCGGTGTAGCCGAAGATTCGGATGCATACGAGCCCGACGACCGACGCTACGAGATAACAGTATCGATAGAGGTCGTCGAAGGTGGCGAAGGTTTGTAGCTCACCGGCTATCTCCGGGCGCGGCTCAAGGTCCATGGTGGTGCCGCGAACTAGATCTTCGAGCAACGTTTCCGGAATCCGGAATTTGGACTGCGTGTCGTTCAGGGCGAGAAATACGGGGTCATCGGAGACGCCGGTTCGCCTTGCTTCACGCCACGCCTCCAGCCAGGTGGCCATGACTACGCGGCGGTCGGCTATCGGGAGCGATTCGTCGTCGGAGATGTCGTCGGCGCGACGCATGAAGGCGTAGACGGCGCACATCGCATTTCGTTTGTGCTCCGGCAGCACGCGGAAGGCATAGTAAAAGTTCTTCGCCTCGCGCTGAGCGATCGTTCGGCAGACGGCATAGGCTTCGGGGATGGTCACGCAGCCATCCCCGCGCGCAGCTTGCCGACGAGCGCTTCCAATAGCAGGCCCAGTTTCCGGGTCTTTGTCACCACCGGTCTTCCTCGCAATACGTCGTAGTTCTCCGCCACGATGCCGTTGAGGATCGCCTCGCCGCCTTTGCGGAAGAGATCGAGCGTTACGGCCAGCTCTTTATCGACCTGCGAGCTGATGGCTCCGCCCTGGAGCAGCATCGCGCGCGTCCGCGTTACCAGGTCCTCGATCATCGCGCGAAACTCCGGCGTAAAGACCCTGCCCTCAATCTGACCCTCCTCGACGCCAAACTTCCACATTGCATCTGCGGGGAGATAGCGCCTGCCACGCTCTGCATCTTCGACGACGTCCTGCCAGAAGTTCGCGAGCTGCAGCGCTGTGCAGACTTTGTCCGAGAGCAGAGCGAGGGACTCCTGCCTGTATCCGCAGACCCAGAGGACCAGCCGGCCAACCGGGTTCGCTGAATAGTGCGAGTACTCCAGCAACTCGTCCCAGCTCTCATACTTCGTCTTGATCTGGTCCATGCGAAAGGCGTGGAGAAGGTCGAGAAAAAGCTCGCGCGGAGGATTACAGGCGCGAATCGTCTCGCTGAGCGCCACGAAGACGGGATGGATGGAGCTCTCGGGCGAGTCGTAGCACTCCACGAGCATCTCGCCCCAGGTATTGAGGAGGCGGGTCGCAACGGCAGGGTCGGCAACCTCGTCCCCAAGGTCATCCGCGACTCTGCAATAGGCGTAGATGCTCTCGAAGTGGGGCCTGACGCGGCGGGGCAGAAAAAACGTCGCTACGTGGAAGTTCTCGTAGTGAGTCGAGGCAAGATTGCGGCACCACGCCTGGGCCTCAGCGAGCGATGGCCGCTCCAGAGGAGTCAGGTACTCCGGCGGTGCCCCAAGAAGTGCATGCTGTGTCACGAACCCGTCGCTCACCGTGGAACCCCGCCAGGAAAGACCGCTGTCTTAATGTCACGCGAACCGCCGTTGCGGCTCATCATCTTTGCAAAGAGGCCCGGGACATCTTCGAGTGTGGCGCGGCCTGTGATGTACTCGGCGGACTTGAAGCGGCCGCTGGTGATCAGTTCGAACGCCGTGCGGCAGGTCGCCGGGGTGTGGTGAAAGCTTGCCTTGAGGGTGATGTCGCCGTAGTGCAGGCGGTTGGTGTCCAACTGCACCTTCGTCCCGCTGGGAGGGCCGCCGAAGAAGTTCACGACGCCGCCTTTGCGCACCATATCGACGGCCCACTCCCAGGTTGCGGGAGTGGCGACGGCCTCTATTACGATATCGGCGCCCCGGCCGTCCGGTGTGAGCGCTCGGGTCGTGCTGACGACGTCGTCTACGGCGCTTATCTGCACAGCTTCGCTCGCGCCGAAGAGCTTTGCCGCGGAGATCTGGTCCTCGCGCTTGACCACAGCGATCACTTTGACTCCGGCCAACTGAGCCGCGTGCATGAACATCAGCCCGATGGGTCCTGCGCCGATGACGACCATGGTGTCGCCGGGCTTTGCGCCGCTCTCTTCCAGGCCGCGAACGACGCACGCCAGCGGCTCGGTCAAGGCAGCGTGCTCCAGTGGCACTCCGTCAGGCACCAGAAGGGTATTTTTCTCCACGATTCGGGCTGGAATGCGGATGAACTCCGCATAGGCACCGTTGTTAAAGAGAAGATCTTCGCAGAGATTCTGCTGGCCATGCCGACAGAAGAAACAGACGTCGCAGGGGGCGGAGTTCAACGCCACCACCCGGTCTCCTTCACGGAATTTTGACACTCCGGGGCCAACCTCAGCGACGCTCCCAGCAACTTCGTGCCCAAACGGGATGGGAGGCTTCAGCATCATGGCGTGGTAGCCCCGCCGATAGACCTTCAGGTCGGTTCCGCAGGTCAGCGCCGCTTCTACGCGAACGATGAGCTCCCCCGGCCCGGCCTGGGGTACGGCCACCCGCTCCAGGCGGAGGTCTTCCTTGCCGTACAGAACCGCCGCTTTCATCTCAGCTATCATCTCTTCTATCTTCTCATTCAGCACCACTCCGATGCACCCTTGTTGCCCTGCAAGCTATCAAAAAATCAGCAATCTGAAAGATGTGCATCTTCATCTGATAACCTGAGCCAACGACAACATGCCCTTCGTCTCTCCAGAGAGCTTTGCCAAACAAACCCTCGCCTCGATCCAGGATTACTCCATCCTGTCGTGGCGCGCTGTGGCCAACATGTTTTCGCGCCCGAGATACTGGGCCGACATCTACACGCAGATGGACTCCATCGGCGTCGGGTCCATGCCCATTGTTGTTCTAACCGGCTTCTTCACTGGCTGCGTTCTTGCCCTGCAGTCGGCGACCTCGCTCCAGCAGTTCGGCTCCGTCAACCTCACCGGCAACCTGGTCGCTCTGTCCATGGTCAAGGAGCTCGGCCCCGTGCTCACCGGCCTCATGGTGTCCGGCCGAAATGCGTCCGGCATGGCCTCCGAGCTCGGCTCCATGAAGGTCACGGAGCAGATCGACGCGATGCGCGCGCTGGGAACCGATCCGGTCCGCAAGCTGGTCACTCCGCGCCTCTATGCCACTGTCTTCATGCTCTTCTTCCTCACCATCCTGTCGGACGCGTTTGGCATCGCGGGCGGCGCCCTCGTCAGCATTGCACTGATGGGCCTTAACGCCTCTTCGTACTTTCACAACTCCTATCGGGCTCTCCAGTACGCCGACATCGTCCAGGGCCTCACCAAACCGCTGTTTTCCGCGTTTATCATCGCCACGGTCGGCTGCTACTTCGGCATGAACACGAAGGGCGGCACCCAGGGCGTGGGTAAGTCCACCACGCAGGCCGTGGTCGTCTCGTCCGTCTTCATCATCATCGTCGACCTACTCGTTACCCGGGCGATGATCGGCATCTTCGGCAGATAAATTTATGGCCTATAACCTTGCCACCGCCGATCAACCACTAAGCGAGCAGAGCCCTGCCGAGGACCCGGTCGTAGTCTTCGACGACGTCACCATCACCTTCGACATCAAGCCCGTCCTCAAAAATATCTCCTTCGCCGTTCACCACGGCGAGACCAGGATCATCCTTGGGCCCGCTGGCGGAGGAAAGTCCGTTCTGATGAAGCTGGTCGACGGGCTCATCCGGCCTGACAGCGGCTCCATCCACGTCTTCGGCGAAGACATCACCCACATGCGCGAGACGGACCTGTTCAAGCTTCGCGGGCGTATCGGGATGGTCTTCCAGGAGTCGGCACTCTTCGACTCCCTGTCGGTCGAGGATAATGTTGCGTTTCGCCTTCATGAACAGCACGTTGCCGAAGAGGAGGCTCATCGGCGCGTCGTCGAAGTTCTCCAGTTCGTCGAGCTGGAACACACCATTGCGAAGTTTCCGCCGGAGCTATCCGGAGGCATGCGCCGCCGCGTCTCCATCGCCCGCGCGATCATCGCCAAGCCTGACCTGATCCTCTACGACTCGCCTACCGGGGGCCTTGATCCCATCACCTCGACCACCATCATCGACCTGGTGATCAAGCAGCGTGACGTGAGCCATACGACAGCGCTCGTCATCACGCATCGTCTGCAGGATGCCTTCCTGCTGGCCCGCAACCGCTTCGACAAAGAGACCGGCAAGATCGAACCTATCCCCAACAACGGCATCGACGACAGCACGAAGTTCCTCGTCCTCAACGAAGGCCAGATCGTCTTCGACGGCACCACGGAGGAGCTTGTCCACTCCACCGATCCCTGGCTGAAGGAATACCTCTCCTGAGGGCTAGCGCTTGCCCTGCTTCCATTCCTCGTAGGAGATGCGCGGCATCGTCAAAAAGGAATCGCGAGTCTTCACATAGGAGCCGAGCCCGTTCATTCTGCCGATCGCATGCAACTCTTCCGCCCGCACGTAAGGGCCGGCGGGGTCGACGAATTTGTCCTCGATGTACATCGCGACGACCCTGCCCAGCACGATCCTTGAATGGCCAATCTCCATCGTCATGTACTCTTTGCATTCGAGCGCCGCGTGGGCTTCGGCGATTCGCGGCACTTTGACAATTTGGGACGGCGTGGTCGTGAATTCCGCCATCTCCACCTCGCTGATGTCGGAAGGAAAATCCGTTGCCGTGATGTTCATCTTCTGCAGGAGGTCTTCGGTAACCACGTTCACCACGAATTCGCCCGTTCGCCGGATGTTCCTCGCTGTGTCTTTGGGCACAAACCTCTCCGCAGGCCGGTCCATTACGCCCATCCCAATAATCGGGGGATCGGTGCAGAGGTAGTTATAAGAGCTGAATGGAGCGGCATTCAAAAGCCCGTGCTCGTTCATGCTCGTTACCAGTGCAATCGGCCTTGGAGCCACTAGTCCGATCAGCAGGTTGTAGATCTGCCGTGCCGGGGTCTTTTCCATCTCGAGATTCATTTGAAGTACCTTCCCTTATGCAGCCTACCGCAAACAGGAGCGGCTGCGCCGGACGGGCACCTTGGACGGACTTGTGAAAATGAAGTGTACTTGGGCTGTACCGGAGATGAATAGCGAACAACTCACGCTGCTGCTCTAGCGCTTAGTCTCTCCACCCTGGACTGCAGTGCTCTTCGCGGCAGGCTCGGGGGGCAGCGTGTAGATCACCTCGCCCGGCCGGGTATAGTGCAGCTCCTCGCGAGCCTGGTGCTCTATGGCGTTCGGGTCATTCTGCAGCCGCTCGACGTGGCCCTTCAATAATTCATTCTCGCGTTGCAGGCTGTGCAGCTGACGGTCGAGGCTCTGCGCATCCTGCCGCTTCTGCTCGTAAGCTGTGATGCCATTCTGCCCGAAGACGACGTGATAGCCCAATCCAAGCGCCAAAACAGCCGCGGCGCACGTCGCGACCTTGCGCCAGCCCAACTGGCTGTGCGGATAGAGGCGCGCGAATATGCCCGGACGCTTCCTCTCCTCTGTGCGCATTGTGCTGGGACCAGTCATCTCCAACCCTCAGTACAAAACTCCGCACGGCCAGGGTCAAGTGGAAAACCCCTTTATCCGCGGACGGGAATCAACTTCATACTCGCGACGATCCCTTCAGTGGGCCAAATCCGAATATGCTGCACGAAGCCATCCGCCTTGATATCCTGATTATGTCGGGTGCGTCTGCTCTTCGGCATGTCGTCACGTTCCCTCCAGCCCTCCAGCAAGAAAGGACCTGCTCCATGCAATCCGCCATTCCCTCCCAGCTAGGCCTTACACAGCGCACTTCCCTTCAGGATTCCCTCGCCGGCAAAGCGCTCCTCGTCATCGGAGCCTCGGCCTTCGTCGCCGTCTGCGCTCATATCTCTCTGCCACTTCCCTTCACGCCGGTGCCGCTGATCCTCTCCAACTTCGCGGTCCTGCTGGTTGGCCTGGCTCTGGGACCAGCGGCAGCGTTCTCCGCGCTGGCCCTCTATCTGGCCGAAGGAGCCATTGGCCTGCCGGTCTTTGCGCCGAACGCTCCCGGCGGCATCGCTCATCTGTTTGGGCCTACCGGCGGCTACCTCTTCGCCTATCCGTTTGCAGCGGCGTTGGCCGGCTGGCTGGTTCGCAGGCTCGATCCCGTCACCTCGCGCTTCCGCAGCGCCCTAGTCGCCTCCATCGCCGCCACGCTGCCCATCCTGTTGCTGGGAGCCGTCTGGCTGGGCCTCTATGCTCATCTCAATGTCGCGACAACCTGGGCTATGGCTGTCGCTCCGTTCCTCCCTGGCGAGATCGTCAAAATAACCACCGCAGCTGGCATCTACGGCAGCTTCCAGCGCTGGCGGCAATCGTAGCGTTCCGCGGAACGCACGGATTTCTCCTCCCCGCGCAGAGCACCTTCCAGTCTCGGCGCATCTTACTTTCTTTCACCGCTATCAAGGATTAAACGCATCATGACTGCAACAAGTACTGCTATCCGAGAGATAAGCATCGCCCACAGCCCCGACTCCGACGACGCCTTCATGTTCTACGGCCTCGCCACCAACAAGGTCCGCGTCCCCGGCTACAAGTTCACCCACACCCTCACCGATATCGAGACACTCAATCACCGCGCCATCAATGAGGCCTTCTACGACGTCACCGCCATCAGCTTTCACGCCTACCCCTACCTGCAGGACAACTACACCCTGATGGCCTGCGGCGGCAGTGTTGGCGAAGGCTACGGGCCCATGATCGTCTCCAGCCGCAAGCTCACCTTGCCCCAGGTCAAGAAGACGCGCATCGCCGTTCCCGGGACACTCACGACGGCCTATCTCACTCTCAAGCTCTTCGCGCCGGAGATCGAGACCGCCGTCGTCCCCTTCGACAAGATCATCCCCGCTGTCGTCTCCGGCGAGTACGAGGCCGGCCTCATCATCCACGAGGGCCAACTCACCTATGCGAACGACGGCCTCATCAAGCTCCTCGACCTCGGCCAGTGGTGGCGCGAGCAGACCAACCTGCCTCTGCCCCTTGGCGGCAACGCAATCCGCCGCTCCCTGGGCGCAGAAACCCTTCTCACCACCACGAACGCGCTGCGCGACAGCATCCAGCACGCTCTCGACCACCGCGAAGAGGCGCTCGAATATGCGATGCAGTTCGCCCGCGACCTCGACCCCGCGCTTGCCAATCGATTTGTCGGCATGTACGTCAACGAACGCACCCTCAACTACGGTCCCGACGGCCGCGAAGCCATCCAGAAACTCCTCGAGATGGGCTACGACCGCGGCATCATCCCCCACCGCGCCAAGGTCGACTTCGTCGGCTGATTCCGCGCATTTTTCTTACACACAAACACAGCTTGGCACAGAAGTTTAACCCGCCAAGCTGTGTTATCTTTAAGTAGTCGGCGATTGCAGTTTTGCGCGTCAAAACACACGCAACGACTCTCACCGATCTCCTCCCTCAGGAGCAAAACCAAAGGACGCGTAGCTCAGCTGGTAGAGCATTCGACTCTTAATCGACTGGTCGTAGGTTCGATCCCTACCGCGTCCACCACTTTACTCCCAATCTTTCAGGCACCTACCGTTTCCGGTTCGTTTGCCCCTACGATGCATTTTCCAAAACCTGACCAAAAACCTGACCAAACTTTTTTCGCCGGTTGCGCTGATTGATTACAATCCGCAGTGGTTCCAGTTCCTGGTGCTGGTACGGCTCCATCGATTTCAGGTCGGCGTGGCCCATTGCCTTGCTTACCGCGAAGACATTGCCGCTCTTTTCCATCGTGTAGGTGCCGTACGTGTGCCTTGCTGAATACAGGACCGGTTTCTTATCCAGCCCCGCCCTCCCTCTAGCTGCCTGAAAGCCCTTCGCGATCGTTGTGAGATGACCGGATTTCGAACGTGAGGCACCGCAGGACCAGGCGGCTCAGGCAGCAGGCCTGGCTGATTGTGGTCATTCTGCAGGACAGCGGCATGCGGTCGGACGAGGTCTTTCCCATGCGGGTCGACTTCGTTGGTTCATTCCCCCTCGTCGCAGTGCATGAGAGCATAATCTTTCTGGAGGCTGTATCGACCGCCTGGTCGCTTCGACCGTTAGCAGCCGACAGCAAGCGATCATCGCGGGAACAGTGGCTTCCACAAAGGGCCTGCAGTTTCCTAGTGTCACTGACATCATCTTGTATAATGAGCCGCGCTTGAAGACTATAGTGAACTTAATCCGGGCTCGTGTTCCCGTAGGTCTCCCGGTTGATCTATCTGTAATTCGCGAAGGGCGATAGAAATGTGAGCGCTAAGACCGCCCTCGTCCCCGACAATTTGGTTAATCTTGACGCGAATTGTCCTCTCGTCTATAGTCGCATTCATGCACACTACTCACCAATTCTGTTGTTGCGGCCTCCCTCTGTTGGCCCTCACAGATTTGCGCTGTCGGTGACAACTCAGCATCTCTGCTTGGATCCTTCGCAACTTTGATATGCCCTTGAAGATCTTTTCGAAGATCATTTCTTGCGCGTCACGATGTCATTCCATCGATTAGCTCCGCATACGGAATGATCACTTCACGCTGCGGCATGTAAGAGTTCATGCGAGATCACATCACGTCGGCAAGCTACGGGTGAAATTCCTTGTAGGTAGTTCTGCCCAATCGCCAGATTTTCCTGCACGAAAGGTTATCCAGGATGAAACGTGTCAGCTTTCTTGTTCTTATCGCGCTCTCCCTTCTGTGGAGCAGTACATCGTTCAGCCAAACAATCATCACTGGTGCCGTTACCGGTACTGTTACAGATCCCGCGGGGGCCGTGGTTGCCGGTGCTCCAATCGTTCTCAGGAACGTGGAGACAGGCTCAATTCACAATGTGAAGACCAATGGCGCTGGTTCATATCGTTTCGATTTGATTGAACCGGGAAATTACACCTTAACGATCAATCAAACGGGTTTTGCAACCGAGATCTCTCCCGTCACGGTTTCCAATGATCAGGTTGCGTCAGCTAACTTCAAACTTAGGGTCGCAGGAAATAATCAATCGATTGATGTTACGGCGCAATCACCTCTTCAGGTCGAAGACGGTAACGTTTCTACTACCGTGACACAGACTCAGATTGAAGAAATTCCAAACTCTGGAAACAACATGCAGTATGTGACTCGTATCGTGCCTGGATACAACATCTCGACTGGCTTCGGCGGCGGCACAGCGCTATACACAGTCGATGGCATGCTCAACAACGATGCTTATGGAAACTCTCCAGATACTGGAGCTAACAATCTTATGTTGGGTCTTAGCGAAGTGAAGGAGGCTACAGTTTCGGGCAGTCCTTACTCGGGACAAGCTGGAGGTCTGGTAGGGCCACAGGTCAACTTCGTTACTAAAGGGGGAACCAACCGCGTTCACGGCGATATTAACTATTGGTGGACCGGCCGCGCTCTCATTGCGAATAGCTGGTTCAACAAAGATGTGGCCAATCCAGCGAACATAACGCCAAGATCGCCGGTTCACGCCACGCAGTACTCCGCAGATATAGGATTTCCCGTCATTAGGGACAGATTGTTTCTTTACGCGGACACGGAAGGCATTCGCCTGGTAATTCCAACATCCACGCGTGTCATCGTGCCTTCCCAGGCATTTCAGCAGGCGACCATTGCAAATCTCAATGCCAAAGGCTTGAGCAACTCTGTTCCGTTCTATCAAAAACTTTTCGCGCTCTATAACGGAGCCTCAGGCATATCAAGGGCATTGCCTGGAAATGGCAGCAGTGCAACCGGCTGCCCTACAGTTGCAGCCGAACTTATTGAACTTCCCGCCGGAATTGTCTGCACAAATTACTTCCAGTCCAATGTTGCCAACAATTCGAACGAGTGGCTGGTTAACGTAAGAGGCGACTTCGTGATAAACGCGCATGACAGCGGGTTCGCTCGCGTTGGTGCCGACCTAGGTCTACAACCCTCCAGCACCTCACAGATTAATCCGATCTTCAATACAGTCAGTTGGCAGCCACTTCATTCTGGTCAACTGAACGAAACGCACCTCTTTGGTTCCCGAGCTATTAACAGCTTCCTGGCAACAGGCTATTGGTACCAATCCCTTTTTGGCCCTGCTGATATACCTGCAACGCTTGCGGTATTTCCGGCGTCAATAAGCCTGGGGGACAGCACATTTACAGGTACTGGAACCAGCTCAACAAAAGGACGGATCGTGTCCTCCGGCCAGGTGGAAGACAATGTATCGATGTTCCTTGGCAGGCACACCTTGAAATTCGGTGGACGGTTGTACAAGTCGAAGGTCAGTGACTACGCATTTTTATCCGGCAATGTGCCAACGATATCACCAGCCACGCTGACCGCCTTTTATAACGGAGGCGTCGATCCTTCAACAGGTTCGCAGACAACTTTCACGCAGGCATTCAGTTCTACAAACAGTTACCCTATCTCATACTTCCAGCTTGGCGTTTACGTGGAAGATGACTGGAAGATCAGATCGAATTTTACGCTGACGGGGGCCTTGCGAGTTGATGTTCAATCAGATATCTCGTGCTTAAAGAATTGCATCACGAGCGCCGTTGCACCCTTCCCAGATCTCAATCATTCTTCCAGTGTTCCCTATAATCAGGCACTTTCGTTCAATAATCGGTCGAGTTTTCCAGGTGGTCTGCAAGGCACCAGCTGGGAGCCTCGTATCGGCTTCGCCTATACCCCTCCGATCGCACATGGAAGCTTTGTGCTACGTGGCGGCATAGGGGCCTTTGTGGATAGATTGCCTGGAAGCATAACCGACAGCATTTCGGCAAATCCTCCAGATCATCCTTCATTCACAGTTTCCGGAGACAATCTCGCTCAAACGGAGACGGCAAATCTCTTCAATGACGCTTCGGCACTGAACACTGCTTTTTCTGGCGGAATAACGAACGGCGGAACCTTGGCTAGCATCAAGGCAAGCCTGCCCCCAGCGTTACAGAAGTTTGTCTCTCCCCCCAACCTCTATAACGTTCAAAATAATCTTAAGATTTACGAAATTTATAAGTGGAACTTTGAAGTTCAGAAATCGCTACCCAAGGACATCGTCCTCTCCGCAAATTATCTTGGAGACCGCGGAAACCATAACAGGCTTACCAACGCCGGTTTAAATGCCTACTCCTCGACTGTCGGTGGCCTTCCAACTACAGTTCCCGACGCCCGTTTCGGCACTGTCAGTTACCTTTTCTCTGGCGGAAATTCATCCTACGAAGCTGTAATTGTTCAGGCGACAAAGCGGTTTCACTCGGGAGGCATTTTCAACGTCGGCTATACCTTTAGCAATTCTTTATCATCCTATGCCACGCCCGGCGATCCATATCACCCGGTTGCCATCTATGATGCCGCCGCGACCGATATCCGCCATTCTTTAGTTCTCAGCTATGTCTATAAACTGCCGTTCAAAAACATCTTTTACGGTGGCTGGGAGGTTTCAGGTACTGCCTTCGCGAGCTCCGGCCTTCCGTTCTGGGTTACAGATAGCGCCACAGCCAGCGCACTCGGTAGCAACAACTACACTGGCGTTCTTTTTGATAATTATTCAGGCGTCGGTCAAGCGTCATGCTCGAATGGTCATTCACAGTGCCTGACAAGAGCACAGTTCAGCCTTGCCACCAGTGTCACGCCAAAACAGCCCGTTCCGGTTTTTCGCGGACCTGACTACATCGACACTGACTTCAGCCTCATCAAGACGATCCCTCTTCACTGGGAAGGAGGGAAGTTTTCCTTCGGTGTTCAGGCCTATAACATCCTGAATCATCCTAATTTTTCAAATCCAAACACGACAAACATAAGCTCATCTACATTCGGAACAATTACTGCTACGCGCAATTCCGCTGGGATCTTCAGCGGGGTCAGCGGAGATGACTCGCCACGGATTTTGCAAGTGAAGGGCAAAATCAGTTTTTGATCCTTTTTGGGTTCGTCGGAGTGATCTCCGGTCAGCCCAAGCATATTTTTAGGTTCCTTAAATTTCCACTATGCACGGAGCGATCACTTGCGCATTCCTAATTTTAAAGTAGCTATAGGTATTCTCCTTTGCAGTTTTGCCCTGGTTCCTAGTGTTTTGCCTCAACGCCAGCAGAACCTGACTCCTGAACAGCGTCAGGAGCAGATCGCGAAGCGCAATGCGATCGAAGCTGAACTCGAATCTGTGGCGATCATCGACCGTAAAGTCATGGTTCCGATGCGAGACGGTAAACGTATGGCCGCTGACATCTATCGGCCCAGGGACACCTCCAGGAAGTATCCGATCATCTTCAGCCGTACGCCCTACAACTTCAACTACTGGGATGTTCGCCTAGGAGCACCACGCGATTTAACGATGGAGTTAGATGCTGTCAAACGTGGCTATGTTTTGGTCGAAATGAACGAACGCGGCCACTTTTTTTCGGAGGGGAATTACGAGATTCTGGGAGCGCCACTCTCCGATGCCGACGATCAATTTAATTGGTTGGCCGCCCAACCCTGGTCGAATGGCAAAGTGGGGCTCATCGGTTGTTCCTCGACGGCAGAGTGGCAGTTGGCCGTGGCGTCTCTCGGAAATAAAGCCCTGGCGGCAATTGTTCCAGAGAGTTATGGCGCAGGAGTGGGCCGTGTTGGGCAATTTTATGAACAAGGCAACTGGTATCGCGGTGGTGCCGTTCAGATGAATTACATCCCATGGATTTACAGTGAGATCAATCAGGTTCGCCCCATGTTTCCTCCAGACACTTCGCAGGAAGATCTCGTACAGGCTTCCAAGTTATTTGATCTTGCTCCCCAGATGCCTCCTGTCGATTGGGCAAAAGCACTCACCTACCTTCCTGAGAAGGACATCATTAAAGCGGTCGGCGGCCCGCGAGGAATTTTTGCCGATCCCATGCCAGTACCCACCGGCGGCTCCATGATTGAGCGAGCGCCTAATGATCCTGACTGGTACAAGGGAGGACTTTGGAACGATAGTCAAAAAATCAACGTTCCCGGTTTCTGGTTTATGGCTTGGTACGACAATGTCGTTGGGCCCAATGTAGCCGCCTATAACTTTGTACGTCGAACCGCCAGTCCAGAGATCGCTGACGAGCAGTACGCCGTAATTGCACCTACTTTGCACTGCGGCTATAAACGCGCTACCGAGCACACCGTGGTGGGCCAGCGCGATATGGGCGACGCTCGACTGGATTATGACGCGCTTACCTATGGATGGTTCGATCATTTTCTAAAGGGCGAGGACAACGGCATCCTGAAAAAGATGCCCAAGGTGCGCTACTACACCATGGGATTGAACAAATGGCAGTCTTCAAACACATGGCCGCCGGAGAATGCAAAACCCGTAACGCTTTATCTCGCCAGCGAAGGGAATGCTCCTACCCGGTACGGCGACGGAGTTCTTCATGTCACAAGTCCCTCCGCCGATCACCCCGACAAGTTCACTTACGACCCTCTGCATCCTATTGCTTCGTACGGAGGCAACTTCTGCTGCTACGCAAACGCCATTCCGAGCGGCGGCGGCGCTTTCGACCAGCGAAAGAACGAGGAGAATCCTAATATCCTTGTCTACTCCTCGGAGCCTCTGAAGAATGGCCTTGTTGTTAGCGGCCCTATCGATGTGACTCTCTATGTCTCATCTGACGTCAAGGACACCGACGTTACGGTTAAGTTGATCGACGTTCTGGCTGACGGCACTGCATACAATCTCGACGAGACAATTCAGCGTCTTCGCTATCGTGAGGGATACGACCGTCCTCCTGTCTGGCTCGAACCAGGCAAGGTATATAAGGTGGCCCTTACTCCGATGAATACGAGTAACTACTTTGCGCCAGGGGATCGCATTCGGATCGAAGTTTCCGGCAGCAACTTTCCAAGGTTTGACCGAAACCTCAACACCGGCGGAAATAACTATGACGAAACCCGCACTGTGGTTGCGCATACGCAGATCCATCACTCAACTCAGTACCCTTCGGCAGTGACTCTTTCTGTAACTCCAATACCCAAATCAGAATAAGGACTTGGATGTCCAGCTTTATGCTTCACTGTCATACCACTATGTAAATAGCGCTTCGATCTTCAAGCGACGTAGATGCCGGCAGACGGAAATTGACGTCCTGCGGTACGCGCTAAAAAAGGACAATCAATGATTGGAGTAAGACTCTCGTGCGTCCTGGAATCCCTGACGCCGGTGGGGTCCTCCCTCTCAGCCTGTATCCAAAACCAGAAATGAGCGCACTAAGCTCCGCGGTGGCAGAACTCTCGGTGTATGTTCACCGCGCCCACGCCGAACAGCGTCTCATTGATCCCAGGAACTATGATCGACCGACGACATCCTTTGATTTGGAACATTTCGATTCACTGACCGACGCGGAATCAGCCGCAGCGTGGCGATTTTGCGCTCGCGTCTGGGACAGCGTGAAAGGCTCGGCCTGTTTTTGCGTGCAGCTCAGGAGAGAGTCGAGCTGATTAAAATTCTGGCTTAACCTGAATTCCTCGTGACTGTCGTGAATTCGACGAAGGATCAGTTTCGATCTATTAGCGGACATATTGGCTTAGCGTGGGTCTTCTAAATGTCTGCACACTAATCACCTCAAATAGGCCGACGGCATGTCCACATTCTTCCTAAGTGCAGAATTGTGCAAGCAGTTGGCGTCGGTCAGGGGAACGCGGTCTCGCTGTGCTTTCCGCGATCGTAGTCTTCTTCTTTCTATTCTTTGCTTCTGGACCAGCTGGTTTTAAGCTGAGGAGACTAAGTTGGAAAGCACGGCGGTAGAGGTCGTCAAGGGTTGGGTGCGCGACCTGGAAGCCATCGATGAGTGGCTCGCCGGCAGCATCGAAAAAATAATCATTGGCCTTTTCAATGAAGTTCTTGAGCAGCTCTTTGCTTGTTTCGCCGAAGGCTTCACCGAGTACGCGTCCGGCCACAGCCACGGAGGCGGCAGCGAGTGGCCCTCCAACGGCCAGTGCAGCAAGGGCCGTTAGCCCCATACCTCCAATTGTCAAAGCGGTCTTGCCAATTGTGCTGCCGCTTGTGTGAGGCATGAATAGGGTGTCTCCGTGAGATTGTGGGGTCGGAGATATGTTAGCCGAATTCCAGCAAAGATTGCAGCACCGCGAGGTGAGTTTGCAGATGAACATCCCGAATACGATCTGTTGCCTGGCCGCTCCTGTGACTTCTGATCCAATCCTCTAATGCTTTGGACTGATAAGGGTCGAGCGATGCTCCGCTGGATTTGTTGACGATCCTCACCACTGCGCCCATTTTGCCGAGTCCATCCGAAGAACCTGTAATAAAAGCCCGCGCCATGATCGTTTACTCTCAGTATTGCTACCGATGCATGCCGAAGCCGCAGGCGCCACGCACCAGGCCAGCTCGGGAGTGTGCTGTCTCATTTCCAACTCTCACGCGGAATCTAAGGCACTGAGGGTAAAAGTGGTTAGGCTGCGCGCTTCGCAAGCAACCTTAAGCGTGAACTACCGATGAAGGAGATGAAGAAATCGTGAGAAAAACAAGTCTTTTCAAGCAGTATTTGCTGGCGCATGAGATTCTGATGATCCCCGTTGCCCATGATCCGCTCGGTGCCACCATCATCGAGCGAGCGGGATTTAAGGTAGTGGGCTGCGGCGGCTACGCCAACTCTGCCGCCGTGCTCGCCGTGCCGGACATTGAATTGATGACCCTCACCGAGATGGTCGATGCTGTCTGGCGGTTCGCCGATGCGGTGGATCTGCCGGTCTTTGCCGACGGCGACAACGGTCACGGAAATACCACCAACGTCCATCGGACCGTAAAGCAGTTTGAAAAAGCGGGTGCGGCCTCGATCATGCTGGAGGATCAGGTCTCGCCCAAGCGCTGCGGCCACATGTCGAGCAAACATGTGGTGCCCAACGATGAGTTCGTAGCCAAGATCAGGGCTGCCGTCGACGCTCGCTCCGATCAGGACCTCACCATCCTCGCCCGTACCGACGCCATCGGTGTCAAAGGCTTCTCGGAAGCGGTCGATCGCGCGCAGCGCTGTATCGAAGCAGGCGCCGATTGGGTTTTCCTGGAGGCGCCGGAAACGCTCGAGCAGCTCAAACAGATCCCGCAACTGGTATTGGCGCCCACCCTGGCTAACATGATCCCTGGTGGAAAGACGCCGATCTTGCCCGCTTCCGAACTGCAGTCGATGGGCTTTGCCGCCGTAGTCTTTCCCAACTTATTTACTTACGCTTACGCCCGGCTGGCTACGGACATTGCCGCGGAACTGCTTCGCACCGGAACGACCGCGCCTTTCCACGACCGCATGATCGAATTTGAAGAATTCAACGAGCTGGTCGGATTGCCAAAGATCCGCGAAGCGGAGCAGCGCTACTATGCCCACCTTGAAGACCCGCATTTAAGAGGCGCTTAACTCTAAATCCGCGCGAGTATTGTTGAGTCGTTCGCCGGCTATTGTCGCTTGAATTTGAATCCGTTTAATTGGTTTTGACAAGAGGCACCTTTCGGTTTCGCTTAGACTTCCTAAGAAATTTTCGCCACATTTGGCGAGATCTCTTCAGTCTCAAAAAGAGGAGACTCCACGTCAGATTGAAAGTTGCTGAGGCCCACGCCGACCAACCGGAAGAGTTGCTGCGGTCCTAGTTCGACTCGTTCTCGTAGATCCAGCGCAATCGCCGTCAGCGCTTCACACGAGGATGGCGGCATAGAAGGAGTGATGCTGCGCGTAAGCGAACTGAACTCCTTCGTCTTAAGTTTGAGGACGAAGTCCTGGCTCCGCGAGCGTTCTCCCGAGAAGCGCGCCAGACCTTTTCAGCAAGCCGCCGAATCGGCTGCTCGGTCTCTTCAAGAGGAATATCGACCGGAAAGGTGTCCTCGGCTGAAATGGACTTACTCAACCGGTTCGCGACAACCGGATTGTGGTCGATGCCGCGGGCGAGTTGATAGAGGCGAGCGCCGTAGCTGCCGAAGTGATTTTCGAGATCAGATAAATCCAGCCGGTATAGATTACCGACAGTGCCAATCCCAATCGCCTTCATCCGGGTTTCGGTGATCTTCCCCACTCCGGGGATGCGGCCCACCAGGTAGGCTTCGTCGAGTGATAGCGGCTCAATGAGATCGGTGTGGTGCTCGAAGATTGCCCGCGCCGCTCGCGACGCCTCTTTGTAGCGCACGAAATCAGGAGGAATGAAGACTGCGTCCGGGCACAGGCGTTCGGCAGTGATCGCCGGCATCGCCGAACGCACGCCAAACTTCCTTGCCTCATACGAGGCTGCACAGACCACAGAGCGCTTCCCCTTCCAGGCGACTACTACCGGTTTGCCGCGGAGGTTCGGATCGTCCCGCAGCTCGACGGACGCGTAAAACGCATCCATGTCGATGTGAACGATCTTGCGAGATGTCAGTGCCTGATCCATTGCCGGCTATCGTATTCGCCTCTTCTTCGCCTAGCATAGAAACAAACGCGGATGGACAAGGCATTAAATTTCGAGATTCCTGAACGCATTGGCCTGCGAACCGAGCTAAGTCTCCGCGCTTTGGCCTATGCCTAGGCTCACGGGCTTTGCATCGAGCGGACGGACGGCGCTATTCCGGGTTTGCTTTTCGGTCTGGACAGAGACGGCCTACATGGAAATTTTCACCCTCTCTCCTATCGAGAGATTGCCAAACATCCTCAATGGATAAGGCGGCTGGGCAAGGTCCACACGGCATTCAAGCGATCCAGAGTGCGGGCGAACTGGAACTGGAAAGAGCTGGACTGCGCCAACAGTTCTGATGCCTTGCTCATGAATATCTTTTGCTATCCGGAGTTGATGGCTTCAACGGTCCTTCAAGGAATGCTCGGCGTCGAATCCGCAGTGCAACCGGAATTCGGATTCAAGCCGAGGACGCCACTAACGACCAGCAACTGCGACAATACCGAGATCGACATGAGACTCGGCGAGTTGCTGGTCGAGGCGAAGCTGACGGAGTCGGATTTTCAATCGGCTAGACTCGGTCTCATTGCACGCTATCGGGATCTGGAATCCATGTTCGATCTTCGGAGCTTCCATCTCGAAACGGTAGATATCCTGGCTATCAGCTCATCCGTGGAACTCGGGCCGCCTATGAGACCGGTGGCTCATTTGCTGTTCTGTGTGACGGCCGCCGGCCCGACCTCATCGAGTCCTGGTACCGCCTCGTGCGGGCCGTCCGCCCTTTCGAGCTTCGACACCGCTCGAAACTGCTCACGTGGCAAGAGCTGTCAATAGCGCTTCCCGACGATCTACAGCGGTTTCTGGCAACCAAGTACGGCATTTCCTCAAAACCGCTGCTCGGTAAACAGCAAGGCGTATCAGGATTTGATACGCAACACGAGCTTTCCGACAACGTGCCCGCGCTCAAACCTCTCATGAGCCTCAACGATATCGTGGAGAGGAAAGACCTCGGTCTTCAATGGAATGTTCTGAGAGCCGATGGCCGCACTGAGCCGTTCCATCACCTGACGAGACATCTCACCGTCATAAGCCAGGTTGGAATGACCTTCGATAACCGGCGTGGGTTCCACGCCGTTGGGATAAGCCAGAGATGCTCCCGTCTTCAAATGCCTCAAAATGTCGGCGAGCGTATCACTGCTGGTGGTAATCAGCGCTGCATCAAAACCGTTGGGAGCGATCTGCCTGATGACAGCTTCCCGCTCCGGGGAGTTCGGATCGAAGGCATAAGCTGCGCCCAGGTCGCCCACATAACCCTGTGAGTCCGAACGAGCCGTGCCGATCACCGTGGCTCCTTGTTCCTTCGCAAGCCAAACCGCGAAGGAGCCGACACCTCCGCTTGCGCCAAACACAAAGAGGGTCTGGCCACTTTTTACCTTCAGGGTCTCAAGGCCGGAAAGGGCGGTCAATGCGACACAGGGCATGGCGCCAGCCACGACCATATCCAGATGAGGAGGCACGAGGGCAACCCGATCGGACGGAACGCTGACGTATTCCGCATTGAACCCACCGTTAGGATTGCCATAGCTATAGGAATAGACGCGATCCCCAACCTTGACGTCTTCGACATCCATGCCAACAGCGGCAATGGTTCCGCTTCCGTCCGCGCCGAGAATCGTTCCCTGCGTAATCGTCCCAAATGTACCCGCCCGCTGCTCCACGTCCCAGGGACCGATACTTGCATACTCGACCGCGATGATGACATGGCCGGGTATAGGTTGCGGGGTGGGCACGCTCCTTATCTGGAGTGCCGTTGCCGGTCCTGCAGCATCGATCACCGCAGCGGTCATAGTTTTCGGAAGAGTTGATCCTGCTGACATAATGAGCCACTCCAAATGACTTCTTTTCTTCAGGAGATAAGCATAGCGTAGCCCCTATAGAATACTTTCGCCATGCCACCACTTCCTTCCTGCAAAAAGGTGCAGAGACCAGACCTGAGAAACCCCAAGAATGCTTATAAATGGGAGTTTTGCCATTCTTTGGTCTTTCAATTGCTTGATTCCATTTGGGTTCACCCCACTTTAAAAGGAAAAATGGTGCATCATGCGCGTATTTGTGTACATTCTTGCGGCCTCGATCATCCCTCTCACCGTTACCTCGGCTCGTGCAGACACCATCGCCGGCAGGGCTGGCGGAACATTTCAATCGAGCGAGGCAGCCGATCCTGAAGGTGTTTCCTGGACGCAGACTCAGAGCTATACGGACGTTTCTATCTCTGCGGTTCTTGACTCTAATCAGTTCGAGATGGATGGTACGGCAACTGTCTATCTGACCGATCAGATTGGACCCGGCACAACTCCGGCGAACGTGATTGCGGAGACCACGGTGACGGCAGCGTGGGGTAATACTTCCTCTGCCAATATTTTTTCCGGCCTGGATCTGGGTCCGGGCACTTACTACCTCTTCACAGCCAACAATGAGGGACCTGCTGGTTTGGCGTGGGTTAATTTCGGCGGCAACGCCGATATTCCCGGAATGAGTGGCACGAATAATTCCGATGAATTCGCTGACGGAGAAGCCGCGTTTCCCCCTGCGTCAGATTTCTTTCCCGCTACGGCAGTTCCCCCTACGCTCCCGCAGGCTTTTGATTTCCAGGTCAGCGGAGATACAACCGTAACGCCCGAGCCGTCCAGTCTTATTCTGCTTGGGACAGGCCTGGCTGGTTTCGCCGAGATGGCCCGCAGAAAGATACGCGGGATTCGATAAATCCAGCCGGCATAAAGCTTAATAGCCTGATCTCTGGTTGGTGTTATCTGGAATCTGGGAGGATGGAGACTACTACGGTGGCTCCGTCGCTGACGGGGGCAAGCGGGAGCTCGAGGCGGTCGTTGTAGGCGAAGCCGTAGCTGTCGGTGACGCCGACGAGATAATCGGCATACTGGTTGAAGTAGGGCTTCGTGGTATCCGGCTGGGCGGCGTTGAAGGCAGCTTTGATGGAGAGTTTCGGAGCAGCCTGGCCGCTGAGATTATTGCCGTACCAAGTCCAGGATGGCGAGGCGCCGATTGCGGTGCCGTTCTGGTTGGCATTGTTGACAGTGCTGCCGGCAAAACCGAAGTTCAGAGCCGCAAAATAGTCTGCGGTAACCTTCTCCACGATCTTATTCAGATCGGTAGCCGGATTCGGAATGGGCGGATATTGGCAAGGAGGACCGGCAGGAACGAGGATGCACCATCCAGGATTGGCGCCGTAAATTGCCGTGTCGGACAGGTACTTCGCGGGAACGAGGATGGTGTAGTTCACAGCACCATTGCCGCTATTGATGGGGCCGGTGAAGACAAGGTCGCCGGGAGAGATGCTGGTGCCGTTGACAGTGTAGGAGCTGTTCGAAACCGTAGCGATCAAATTGTAGGTTTGGAAGGGGCCGCCATCGGGATCGCCGTTGGGGATCTGACCGTTGTGACCGGCAATCTGAGTCTGAACCGGCTGGCCGGAATTGCCGGTTTGAAGATAAGAGACGTATCCGGCGAGGTTTGGATAGACGGTTTTGCCGTCCGCCGTCGTGGGAGAGACGCTGCCGGGACTGATGACACGAATGACGTTTTGGATACCGTTAACCGTAATACCGTTGTTGCCGATCCCGAGGGCGCCAGTGGCGTTCTCGTTCGTGATTACGGCGTAATTCGAGAGAACGCCAAGCTTTGTAAAGACTGTGGCGGTATCTGCATTCCACGTGAGATGTGCCGGGGTTTTCGAGCCGCCGGAGGTGACAACGTCGAGAGGCAGACCGAAGAAATCCTGCGAGGTGAGATTGATGCCACCTGTGGTACCCGTCGGGCTGGGCCCGATGGTGAGCTCGATTTTGTCCCAGCGGGTAGTGAAATCGCCGACATTGGGATCCGGATTGGCGAAATTAGGGGAGTAGCCATTACTAGCCTTCGCAGAGGTGAGTCCAGTCCCAAGAGAGAGAAAGATGCGTCCATCGTCAAAAGTGGTGATGTTCACGCCCGAAGCAAGACTGTTCAATGGGTAAGAGGTTCCCTTGACGAGAGGAGTGTTATCGGCCAGGTTGGTACCGGTGAGCTGGCCACCGCCGCCAAAAGTGATAAAGGCGGGCACGGTTGCAGCGTTAGGGCGCTGATTCTGGAACTTAAGCGTGACGCCGGTTGGATTATCTTGAGCTGTTACTGTCCCTATCTGCTGCCTGCCAAGAGACGAAGATTGAGCGTTGGAAGACCTCGCAGGCGGCGGGGTCGGTGAAAGGTCGAACGCGCTCTCGACCTGCGCCAGCTCCTGTTTGATCTTCTGCCACTTGACTGTCGTCTCGCCGCTCAGTTGCAGTTCGGAGATCAATAGTTCGATCTGGCCCGCGGTCGCTGAGACCACCTCAAGCCCCGGCACCTTCTTCGTATGCTTGAACTGATCGGCGATTCCAGCAGTCTGCTTCTGAAATGTCATCGCCAGATTCTCGGCATCCTTCTGCCGGCTCGTCTTTCGGATCGAGCTCTGCTTCAGAGCCTGGTCAAATGTCGACCGGAATGATTTAGCGTCGCTACTCAGGTTTTCAAGAATGTGCTGCAGGTCCTTATCGTCCAACCTGCTCTGCGCCGACACCATCTGCCAGCCAATCCCCGCAAAGATAACAAGCTCAAGAACAAATACCATCCTACGAAAACTCTTCAAGACAGCTCCTGTGAAACAAAAAAATGAATTGCAGCGGCACACTTAGTATTCCATCTGCCAAGCCAAATCAACCATGTGGTTCCACATGCTGAGTGACATGGAGAGCCACGTATTGAAGAAATGTCCGACCGTACCAATTGGACAAGAAGGCACCTTGCCAGCTGCGCCAAGTGCAACGAGGTGAAAGATGGTATTACCCAGATCGATGCCAACTGAGTGTATCTGCATGCCGATGATCCTCCTTGTTAGAAGTTGCCACCACGATCCCTCTACTATGGCTGAGGAACCAAGCGGCAGACCATCTCATTAGTCGGCACCGGAGATCAAGCGTCCCGCTCATCTAGCCCGCATCCGGCTTCAGTTGTATCTCCGTGATGGATCTTGAACCGTCTCATTCTTATGGTTCTGTACTATGTGGTTCCACATGCTACGGAGCGTGTAGAGCCACGTATTGGAGAAGGCACCTAACTGGCTCTAATATTCTCCCCGTAATTCAAACATGGATTTCTGCAAGAAAATGCAAGAACCAGGGCCCAAATACGTCGATCGGAGAAAGACCATGAGAGTTGCTTCAAGCAGAAGACTGCCACAGACCGTATCGAGCATAGCCGGTATGGCAAAAGGGATCCTCATTGCACTGGCTGTCATGTTGATCGTGCCCTCGGCGAAGGCCGTTGACCCCTCCAACTACACCACGATTGCTGTCGCGCCCAATGGTGGCTACTGGGTTCAGATCTACGATGCTTACGGACACGGTAAGACGATTGCGTTGAACGGAGCGCCGCAATTTGAAAGCATCCCTTACATCGGCTTTATCACCTCGAGCCCCGGCGTGAACGGTTATTGGATAGTGACCCCGAATGGAAAAATCATCAATCGCGGGGCCGCGGCTTCCATTTGCAACGGAGATCTGACCACCTATTCCAACTTTCGTCCCGGTCATGGAGACAAACCTTTGTCGAGCGCAGCGGTGACGCCTGATGGACGAGGGCGTGGTGGGCGTGGGACAAGACGGCTCAGTATGGGCCGGGGGCACCGCGCTGTCCTACGGCGACGTAAGCTCCGAGAATGATACGCCGACCGCAATCGTCCCCACGCCATCCGGTCAGGGCTACTACATCGTCATAGAAAACGGAGGTGTGTTCGTCTTTGGCGATGCCAAGTTCTATGGCTCTGCCGGGGGCAATCGGCCGAACGGCAAGAATGTAACCGGCCTGGCATTGAGCAGGACAGCGAGTGGAGATGTAAATGCGTTACTTCCGAGATCGGCGTTTGAACTAAGCCGCTGTCGCGGCGGATGCTGCAGTAGTGGTTGGACGGTCGGTAGTTGGGCGTAGGGTGTGGGTCACAAGGAGGATTCCCCTGTGACCCATCTTCGCCAGTTGATGCTCGACGAACTTCAGCGCCGTAACTACTCTCCGAACACCGTGCGGTCTTACGTTCACGCGGTTGAGGACTTCGCCCGGTATTTCCGACGTCCGCCGGAGCAGCTTGGACCGAACCATGTACGCGAGTACCAGGTCCATCTGTTTCGCGATCGCAAGCTGTCTTCACGCACCATCGAAGGACGGGCTGCAGCGTTGCGGTTCCTGTTCGTCAAGACACTGCGCCGCCCGTACCTGCCCGATGCGATCCCGTTTCCGAAGCAGCACAAGCGTCTGCCGACCGTGCTCAGTCAGGAAGAAGTGTCCCGGCTGATCGACGCGACTGGCAACCTGATGCATCGTGCGATGGTGATGACGCTCTATGCGACCGGCGTTCGCCGGGCCGAGCTGTGCCGGTTGAAGGTCGCCGACATCGACAGCGGGCGGATGGTGCTTCACATCCAGCAAGGCAAGGGTGGACGCGACCGCGATGTCCCGTTGAGTCCCACTTTGCTTGAGACCTTGCGCGAGTACTGGCGCTGGATGAAGCCGAAGACCTATCTGTTTCCAGGCATGGAGAACAACTGGCGGGCCGACGTGCCGGTCACCACGAAGGTCGCGTGGATTGCGGTCACCGAGGCTGCGAAGGCCGCGGGGATCACCAAGCGTGTCTCGCCGCACACACTTCGACACAGCTTCGCAACGCACCTACTTGAGGCCGGCGCCGATCTTCGCACCATTCAGCTCTTGCTCGGACATGCCAAGCTGGCTGACACGACGGTCTATCTGCATCTATCGCGTCGGCACCTGCAAGCTGTCGCCAGTCCGCTGGAGTCGCTCACGGTTTCGACAACGAACGAGGCGAAGCATTCGAGGAGACGCGTGAAGGGATGAGCCGGCCCACCCTTGAGGTGGCCGACATTCTGCGTGCTTCCGGCAGCAACTTCCTCATGCGGCATGGATCGCATCTCGCCGCCCAGCACCGCAAGGTGATGGACGCCATCGTCCGTTGCCGCACGGCTGCGCTCGGTGGCCATCGCGATCTATGCTCCGGCTGCGGGCATCAGGCTATCTCCTATAACTCGTGCCGCAACCGACACTGCCCTAAGTGCCAGGGCAACGCACGCGCCAAGTGGCTGGCCGCGCGTTCGGCCGAGCTGTTGCCCGTGCCCTACTTCCACCTCGTCTTCACCCTGCCCCATGAGCTCTCAGCGCTCGTGCTGCAGAACAAGAGACTGCTCTACGACCTGCTCTTCCGCACCAGTGCCGCAACGTTACTCGAAGTCGCTCGCGACTCGAAGCATCTCGGTGCCGACATCGGATTGCTCAGCGTCCTGCATACCTGGGGACAGAACATGCAGCATCATCCCCATATCCACTGCGTGGTGCCGGGCGGTGGCCTCGCCCTCGACGGCTCCACATGGGTCACCACCTCATCTCGCTTCTTCCTGCCCGTTCATGTTCTGAGCCGCGTCTTTCGGGGCAAGTTCACCGCGGAACTCAAGCAGCTTCTGCTCCAGGGCAAGCTGCAGTTCCATGGTTCGCTCAAGGAACTTGCAGCACCGGAACGCTTCCAGCGGTTCCTGCGGCAGCTCTTCTCCAAGGACTGGGTCGTCTACGCCAAGCCGCCGTTCGGGGGAGCCGAACATGTCCTCAACTACCTCGCACGCTACACTCACCGCGTGGCGATCTCCAACCATCGCCTGATCAGCTTCAAGGACGATCGCGTCGCCTTCCGCTGGAAGGACTACGCTGCCGGCAGCAAGCAGAAGATCATGACGGTCTCGGCGGATGAGTTCCTGCGACGCTTCCTCATCCACGTCCTGCCCAAGGGCCTCGTTCGCATCCGCCACTTCGGACTCTTCGCCAACCGTAAACGGTCCACGTCGCTGTTGCGTTGCCGCTTCCTGCTCAAGGTCGCTGCGCCGCCACCACAGCCTGCTCCAACAGCTCAGATCAAGTGTCCGCTCTGCGCCGAGCCCATGCTCGTCGTCGAACGGATAACCAGTCATCAGCTTCTATCTGTGCCGTCCACCACTTCGCCGCCCAGGCCTCGTCTCGATAGCTCCTGACCAGACATGACCGATACCGCTCTCAACCCGGTCGCACCTAGCCGTGCTCACACACGCAACGCATCCTCGCGCTTGCCTGCACCGCAACAACTCCAGAGCTGCTACGTCTTCGTATTTGAACAGACCCTTTCTGGCTTCACGCCTCAACACTTCGGAACTCCAGCGTCTCGCTCAGCCATGGCAAACACCCGGTGGGAACCGAATCGCCCCATTCAAATCCCATAGGCTCTCACCACATCCGCCACGCCAACGGCTTCCTTCAAACGGCCCTATCAAAACTGCCCCGAAAGAAAGCGCAGCATGTCCCGGCTGCATGCACGGGGCAGCCCTGATAGGGTCCTAACGTTTATGGGGAGCGATATTCCTTGCTCCAAGCAAGAAGGAAGACATCGCAACCTTGTGGAATAATTGCATCGACCCTTTATAAGCGAATCCCAAGTCATGAATAGCGTGATGGCTAAGGTTTCAACGAACCCGAGGCATTTGGCGCGACCATGCTATTGGTATTTGGTTGCTTCTGCGAGCAGTTTGGACGATCCTGCAGGGGCATCAGGAGTGGTTGACGACTGCTGAGCGAACCTTAGGTTGTTCAGGTATTTCGAAGAGCGCAGCTTCATTCGTTTCGGCAGCAGGCCGTCCTCTCGCAATTCACGGACTGCGCGATGCGACGCAGCATAGCCGTCGAGAGTGATCGTGTGCGGCGAACGCCCTTCATGCCGGATTGCTTTCTTGAAGAAGGCCTCGGCTGCCGCTACGTCCCGTCTGCTGCTGAGCCGAAAGTCCACCGTCTGCCCAACTTTGTCCACTGCCCGATACAGATAGACCCACCGGCCGCGTACTTTGACATAGGTCTCGTCAACACGCCACGACCGGCCAACGAATCTGCCAAAGCGGTTCCACCGCTTGATGAACTCTGGAGCATAGCTTCGCACCCAACGCAGGATCGTCGTATGGGCAAGATGCAGCCCGCGCTCTTCCATCATTTCGACAAGGTCACGAAAGCTAAGCTTGTAGCGCAGGTACCACTGCACGCACAGAAGAATGACCTCGTGATCAAAATGCCGCCCCACAAAAAACTCCCTCGATGCTCCGCAGCTCGCCCACCCCAATCTTAATCTCCCACAAAAGTCCCACTCCACCCATTGCTAGACCCTATTTGCACCAGAACCGGCGGGAGGATAATCTGGGCAGACCGACCTCGACCGATCCACAAAGATGAGGTGAACCTGCGGATTCCGTGGGCGAGAGAGAAGAGCAGATGAGAAGAGAAGCACGATTGTTTCGAGAAGATAGCGCATGGTGAATGGGGCAGTCGTCATGCTTGCTGTCAACATCGCAGTCGGCATTTTATTTGCCTCTGCGTATACGGTTGTTGCCTTTGCCAACCGCGGCCAGCGAAGAGTTCTTTGGTTTGGGGTTTGCTATTTGATCGGAACCTTAGAGCCCGCTGGAGATCTTCTGGCGCCTTTTTTCGGCCATTCTTCCATGCTGGAGTGGATCAGCTATCTCGGCTTCTTATCAGGATTGGCCTCGATGTCATTGAGCTTTGCATACTTCCACCGCAAGGCGGTACCGTGGAGGGCTTTCGTCTTTGTGCTTCTCACAGGACTCCTGTTGCGGTTCCTCATCTCATTCTGGCCGCAGAATACTCTGGCGTACGGCTTCGGATATCAAATTCCGTTTACGATGGCTTCTGAATTAGATACCTTCGTCGTTCTGCGGAACGCCCGAAAACGGCCCCTGTATATTCTCACGGGTACTGTCTTCGGTCTGACGGCCTTACATTTCCTTCTCAAGCCGTTCCTGCTTGTCCGTTATGGAGGCGGAGGTACGGCGGTCTACACAAAGACAGCTTATGCACTACTCTCGCAGGCTTCCACTGGTATCCTGCTGCTGGCCTGCGGAATCTTGTTATTGATTCTGGTATCCCATAAAGCGCTCACGGACTCCCACCTGGCCTCAGAAACAGACTCATTATCGCGTGTTTACAATCGCCGTGGATTCGATCACAAGGCCGCAACGTTGCTGGAAGATGCCTTCGACACGAAAGCAATCGTGACCGCAGCTATCTTCGATATAGATTTCTTCAAAAAGATCAATGACAACTATGGGCATGCGATGGGGGACAGAGTCATTGTCGAATTCGCCGCAGCGCTCCGGGAAGGCATGCCACCAGATTCAGTATTGGGAAGAATCGGCGGAGAAGAATTTGCTGCTCTTGTAGTTGGACACAATGCGCAGAGCGCATGGCAGTATGCGGAGGAAGTGCGAACGAAGTTTCCTCTGCGGCTGAAGCAGGAGTTGGATGTATCCGTGAGTGGAGGTATCACATCATGGATTTCCGGAGAGCAGGTTTCGGAACTCTTGAAACGTGCGGACCGGGCTCTTTATACAGCCAAGAACAATGGTCGCAATAGGATTTTGATAGCAGAAGAGAGGCAGTAGATTCGAAATGTAGAAAGACATTGGGGGCTAGAAACCTTGCGACACAATCCCGTTGCAACAACGGCATCTGCAGGTGTGATCATCCATTGTGACCAACAACACATTGATGGATCGAATCATTCTGCCCATCGACCCTCTTTCGTGTGGATTCATATCAAAGAGATCGCTACCCATGCCCATATCCCACAGTCAGCGCCAATCTATTTTCACCAGGCGACGAACATGAGGAATAGTTGATTGACTTAGGGTTATGCAGCGATCATCGCCAGCGATCTCTCGAACGGAACGACGAGTAAATTCGAGACGCCCTCGCAACCACACGAATCTGCTCGTCCACCAGTCGATTCGATGGCATGGAGTGTTCAGTGGATTACTTCCAAATTCCTCCGATATTTAACTGGCGCCAAATCCCTTCCCGGAGGGCGGCCATTGATGTGTTCGGATACTTCATTGGCCGTTTCATCGCGAGATATAGCTTAGCCTTCTGTTTTGCAGAAAGGTTGAGTTTTCGGCTTGTGAACAGTATGGAAGACACTGGTGCCTGCTGGACACGTTCTTTGTCTCTAATACCATCTCGGGTGCTCGCGATCTGTCGGGAGTGAGAGGTACGCCACGAACCTCATGTAACTCCAAGACCGACGAGGCAGATAGAGATTGCTGATCGACTATGACCATGGGTCCCTCGCCTCTTATCGATCTTTTTAGAGATCTAGATTTCTTCTGATCCTCTTCATAAGCGAGACAAGACGGCGCCTAAATCCTTTAGCAGTAAACGCAACGTTGCCTGGCACATGAAGACTGATGGAAGTTCCGGATCTGGGGCTGCTGGCAATTTGCAAATCTGCTTTAATTCTGCTGGCTCGCTCGCGCATTCCTGTCAATCCGAAGTGGCTTGGCTTACCAGCGGACGCAATGTCAGAAGGCATTCCAATGCCATCGTCGCGGATTTGTATGAGCAGATCGCGTCCGTATTGTAGCTTGATCTCGAGTCGGCTAGCGGATGAGTGAAGGAAGGCATTGTGAATCGCCTCGCACCCGATGCGATAGATTTCATCACGAACGATGGGATGCATCTCCCTAGACTGACCTACAACCTCGAGATCAATCTCCATCAATCCGGGAGCGATGCCTTCGTGGGCCGCCTGCTCAAAGGCCGCCATAAGATCATTTGTTGGCTGGGCGGAGTTACGCAAGGAATTCAGAGCGGAACGTCCTTCCAGGACGGCTTGGCCCAGCCATCCGGAGAGCTTCTCGACCGCCTGGCTCATCTGTTGGGGATCGTCGCGCAACTCCAGTGCATGCTCAGAAATCAATTTGCTGGCCTGTATGGTCTGCAGAAGTGTGTCATGGAGCTCGCGGGCGATAAGCATACGTTCCGCCAGCCGTTCGTCGAAGCGCGCGCTCACGGATCTGGCGACCTCCTGCAGGCGGAGCCTATACCCGAGCAAGAGCATGAAGAGCGTCAAGGCAACGCAAGCTGTTCGGAACCAGCCCATCTGGTACCACGTGGGCAGGATCGTGAAAGCGATGGCTGCTCCGGTATCGTTCCAAAGACCGTCATTGTTGCAGGCTACTACGTGAAATCGATACGATCCAGGATTGAGGTTTGTGTAGATTGCCTCGCGGCGTGTTCCCGGCTCCTGCCACGCTTTGTCTTGTCCGTCGAGCTTGTAGCGAAATTGGACCCTTTCGGGAATCGCCAGGCTCGTAGCGGTATAAACGATCCGAAGATTCTCTGTTTGGGGTGCCAACGTTAAGGAAGCAAAAGTATCGTATTGCCTTCCGTTCGCGACGAGCGATTCGATCACGACCGCCGGAGGAACTGTATTGTTTGGAATTCGGTTAGGGTCGATCCACGCCAATCCATTGGTTGTGGCGAACCAAATTCGTCCGTCTGACGTGCGCGCCGAAGATGGCGAAGCCAGATTTCTCAGCAGTGCCGCCGCCAGCCCGTCAAGAAGGCCGAATGTTCGCAAGGTTACTCGGTGCTGATTAGCGTTCAAACGCTGCAGTTCAGGCCGAGCAAGAAATACTATTGCTTGGTTTGTGGCCAACCAGAGTCCTGTTCGGGGATCCGCGACAATTCCGAAAACGCCGTCTAATGCGCTGCCATCTGCCGACTCGATAGACTGAAAATGGCTCTCGTCGAAATACTGCACGCCAGCCTCACCCCCGATCCAAATCCTCGCCCCCTCTTCCGCAATGGATTCGACGGTACCAACCCGCACGCCATCCGAACCTGAAAATAGAGTGACCTTGTCTGCCTTCAACATCGCAATTTCGTTCTTGAATCCGAACCAGATGCGGCCCTCCGAATCAGTAAATGCCAATCTGGCCGTACCCTGGGGTCCTCCCAAACTATCGAGGCTGGTCCATCCCGACTCTTCGAGGCGAAAAATTCCAGATGACGTACAGATCCAGAGTCTGCCAGATTCATCACTGGTCATCGCACTTACACGAGATTGTGAATTTACAATCGCACCGCTAGCGGATGGCAGATCAAGCACGCGTAACTTGACCAATTTGCACTCGCCCGCATTCCTCTGATAGCAGAGAGCGGGTACACCGCTGTGATAGCGATAGGCTATTCCTGAGCGATTGGACCCGCCTGGACGCGAGTTCTCATCTTCGAATTGAGTAATTGTTCCGGGCGCTGCAAGCCAGATGAAGCCGCGTGGATCACGGTATGCGCTATCAAAATACAAGGGCTGCCGCTGAGAACTGACTTCGTCGTTTCGAAACCGGATCAAATAATTAGGCCCAACACTTGAAACCCAAAGCGACCCCTCTTTACCTGGCACCAGAGCACGGGCCGAGGAGCCGCCAGGAAGGGGAAGGGAGACAATGGCGCTCTGTCGAAGCTGATCCAGGCCATTGTGAGTACCGAACCAGATGTTCCCTTCCCGATCCTGCAGTACGCAGGTGACGTAATCCGCAGTCAAATCAGTTCGCTGGGTGAGCACCTGTAATCGAGCATCAGATATTTCCAGTTTCGACGGAGTCAAGTGCTCTGGATATGGAGCCCGAATAATTCCATCGCCTAGACTTGCAATCCAAAGACTACCCTGATCGTCGATAGTGATTGCTTGCGAACCAACCACTATCTCGGGATTTTGAGCCGAATTCTTTCTCCAGGGCAGCGGGACAGGACGTACTCCGCGACCCGTTTCGGCCATCCACACGGTTCCATCGGGGGCTTCCGCAAACTTCATAACAGTATGCAGGTTCTTCGCAACGATTTGAAAATGAGTTGCGCCTGCGGAGAGGCACTCGATTCGAGTTGATGTGCCGACCCAGACTGTTCCGTTGTGACCTACAAAAACGGTGTTAGCCGGTTCATTCGGTCCCCAGTCGCCCTCGACTTTTTTCCACCGCGACCCCTCCAATCGGGCCAGGCCGTCTCGCCCGGCGGCTATCCAGATTGTGCCGTTGCGGTCGCGGGCAAACGCCAGCACCGCATGAGAAGGCAGCCCATCCTGCTTTCCATAATTGATCACTTTCCCGTCTTTAAGAAAACTGACTCCCCCGAACCAATAACCGACCAAAAGACCGCCGTCAGGTGTCGCAAACAGAGAGTACACTTGCCGCTGTTGAAAATCCTGACCCGGCGGAGGCTGATATTTCTGAAACCGGAGACCGTCAAAACGAAACAACCCGGACGCGGTACCCAACCACAAATATCCATCCGTAGTTTGGGCCAGGGCATGTATTTCACTCGGGGCGCCCTCCTTGAAGGTCCAGCCCGTGTGATGCAACTGGTCGAGTTTGCGATCCCGATCGATGCCGCGCAATGGAGCGCAGCAAAGCAAAATCGAGAATATCCAAAGACTACTTCTGTGACTTGACATAGTCGTACACAGACTTGGTTAGAACTATGGATTCGTCCAACTCCCGAGAATTGTGCCGAAGCTGGGCTGAGCGTTGTGCGTCGATTGAGGCAATTCATGAATTATATGTCGGTATTTTCGGCCCCTCCTTCTGAAAGAAGAGGACAAGCACGGATACAGCCTCTTCCTCGTACCTGGTACGTCGTAGAAGCTCATGTGGTTGGCGCTCTTTCCTCGCGGCCGAACTCCGTGCCCTCGAAGGTTGGAACCTGGGCCGTTTTGCTAGCGCGCCGTTGAATGGAAGACGAGTGAAGCCTTTTAGGCGCGCAATTCTGCGGGTTGGCTCCATGACTGCCCCAAGAAACCTCGATCGCGCCGGTTTGAGGATCGGAGAATTGTAGCTCCCACAAATACATAATTGCCTTCGAAGGCAAGATCCGACGTATTAGGACCATATTGCCAACAGCCATGCAGCGCCAGGCCGCGCCCGCTGTCAGAGTGGACACAGGGGGAGCAGTGTCGCGCTGCATAAGCAACAGGGCACAGGCCATGCTGAATGTGACTCAGGCGAACCGCCTCGGCATCGGCGCTTTCCTGGAGAAGGACCGTAGAATCGTCAACAGACGCCTGGGGGTTACCTATCCACCCTCAAAAAAATGACCCCGTGCGTCGGCACGCTTACCGTGTACTCGTTCTTCATCAAACCCAGCTCCTTGTGTTGCCACAGGTCGCGCACTTTGACATTGCCTGTGAATCCCAGACTGCTGAATTCGAGCGTGACACTCTTCGCCTGATCATCTCGGTTAAAGAGACCCACAGCCTTCGCACCTCCGGTAAGTGGCCGTGCCCAGATCTCCACCATACCCTCGGCGCTCACACGATCGCCCTGCCTGCCCAGTGCATCCTGGTCAACGGCGATGAGGTCCTTGTTCAGGAGGAGCTCGCGGGTCTCCGCGGACATGTTCATAAGGTCGTTACCAGCCAGAAGCGGCGCGGCAAGAATAGCCCAAAGCGACATATGCGTCTTGTATTCGTCAAAGGTCATCCCGCCGTTGCCCACTTCGAGCATGTCGGGATCGTTCCAGTGCCCGGAGCCTGCGTACCGCGCGAGCCCGAGTTGCTCAAAGCCGATGGTTGTCATGCGGGTGTAGGTATCGTTGATGTCGCCGGTGGTCCGCCATAGGTTCCCCCCCGCCTGTGCGCCCCACTTCCACACGTCATTCCGGCCGTATTGGCAGAAGCTGTACACGATCGGACGACCGGTGCTGCGCAGCGCCTTGCCCATCTTCACGTAAGTGTCGGTCATCATCTGGTTCGCCGCGGCCTCACTTGGTGCTTTCTTCATCAGGTCATTGAAGCTGCAGAGGTCGTATTTCAGATAATCGATGCCCCATGCCGCATAGGTCTCCGCATCTTGCTGCTCGTGGCCGTAACTACCCTCGTAGCCGGCGCAGGTCTTGGGTCCGGGCGAAGAGTAGATGCCGATCTTCAGCCCCTTGCTATGTACGAAGTCAGCCAGCGCCTTCATGTCCGGAAATTTACTGTTGGCATGGAGATAGCCCTTGGCGTCGCGCTCGCCTTCCCAGGTGTCGTCGATGTTGATGTAGATGTATCCCGCGTCGCGCATGCCGCTGGCGACTATTGCTTCTGCCTGGGCGCGGATCGTGGCGTCGTCTACGCGACTGCCGAAGTGATTCCAACTATTCCATCCCATGGGAGGAAGCGACGCCAGTCTGTTGGTTTGCGCCTCCATGGTGAACGAGCCCGATAGTGCTGCCGCAAGCAAAATAAAAATTGTTGCCCGGATAAAATTCCGCATCTCTCTCTCCAGCTTTCGTGTAGTGGTGAAACTTGAAGACCGCCAGTGCCTGCCACCAGTTGCAAGGTTGTCGCGCAGCGATAACCTCTATCGGCGGTCAGGGACGCCTCCAGTTGTAACAGACGGCAGGGACAAAAAGAGCGCGCGGACGAGTATAGCTCGCCCGTGCGCCCGAGGAAAATTAGAACCGCAGTACGCCTGCGAGCTGCATTTGGCGGTTGGTAACGTTACTGGTTATAGTGCCTACCGTAGAACCACCCCCGATGTTCGCATTGGGCTGACCGTAGTTTGGATGGTTGAAAACATCGAACATATCCAGCTTGAACTGCAGCTTCCACGCCTCATGAGCCTGGCTGAGCGCGAAGGTCTTTGCTATGGACACATCAAAATTGGCAAAGTTCGGACCATAGAGGATATTGCGCCGCGAGTTGCCGAAGGTACCTGTTGCAGGGGTGACGAAAGCAGTGGTGTCGAACCATTCCGCCGTTGTTGGATGCGCAAGCTTGCCGGATCGTATACGATTGGGGTACCAGTTGCCGGCCAGCGAATTGCTGTTATTCGCGCCGGACATTACCGGCGTAAACGGCAGCCCAGAGCGATAGGTGTATGTAGTGCTCGCCTGCCAGCCACCCAGCACCGCATCAACGACACCTCCATCGTTAAGGAACTTCCGTCCTTTGCCAAAAGGAAGCTGGTAGAGAAGCGTGCCGTTGGTAACGTTGCGAACATCCGCACCAGATGCGGCATAGTTCGCTGCGGGGTGATAGGAGTCCTGCAGGAAATCGGATGCTCCGCCGTTGCCGCCTGTACCGGTGCCTGTGTCAAGGCCTTTCGACCATGTATAGTACAGGAGGCACGAGAAGCCATGGCTCAGCTGGCAGCGGCCTGTCAGCTGCAATGCGTTGTAGTTTGCCATGCCGGTATACTGCGTGGCGTTGATGGCCTGGTACGTCGGGTTGGGACGTGGAAGGGCCGTTGCGCTTGGTGTCGCCTGGTTAATGTCGGACGCGAAACTGAGATGCCTGGTCGCGGTTCCGACATAGGTGGCATCGAACAGATAGTTCCCAAACTCATGCTGCACGCTCAGTTGGTACTCTTCCGTGTAGGTCATCGGCGCGTTAAAGGGAACATAGGGAACAGCTTGCCCGTTGAGCAGCGTGGGGGTACGCGTTGCCGCAGTGGGGTAATGAACCCGGGAGGACCGGTTGGCGGACCGGAGGATAGCCGGAAGACGTCCGTGATGTTATCGGTAGAGGTTTCGGTTCCCTGCGGCGTCCATCCTGTACCGGCTATAGGAGTCAGCCCAGGACCTATATTCAGGCTGGCGTTGCCGGCCCAGGGAGCGGGATAGAGGCCGAAGCCGCCGCGCACGGAGGTTGTGTCGTGAACAGTCCAGGCAAACCCCAGCCGTGGCGCGGCGAACAGGTGGGATGCTCGGATGGCTTCGGGGATCTGATTGCCCGCATAAGCAAGGGCCCCCTAGATTGCCCGTAGCCGGGTTTACCAGCGTCGGATCAAACAGAGAGACCCTGTCATGTTCTTCCTTCCAGCCATTCTGACGAATGAGGCGTATGCCGGCGTTCAGTGTCAGGTTCGAGAAGGGCTTATAGAAGTCCTGGACGAAAAACTGCTCGTTATGAACGCTAAGACCTGGCTCGATAGGCAGCGTTACATTCCAGGACTGCGTATATCCCAGAAGAAAGTCCGCGAAACCGATGCCGGTACCGCTGGACGCGCTCGGCTGTTTCGTGCCGATACCATTGAAAGTGAAATTACCGGCAGGAGATCCGCTGGGGCTATATAAGTTATCGGTCCAGTTGTCGTACTCGCCACCGGCTTTAATGGTGTGCTTGCCGCGAATCCAGGTAAAGCTGTCGGAGATGCCGACGTTGTCCTCGCCAAGCGTCGTCCACGACTGACTGTTTCCTATCGTGTTGATAGGAAGATTCCCCCCGGAAGTACTGAGTTGCGGGAAGATGTTGGTTGGCAGTTGAGGAAGCCCAATCTGTGTCGGATAGTTCAGGTTTAAAGAATCGGGCAGGATCCTCTCCCCTTCTCTCGCAAAACTCACGCGAAACTCATTGATCTTTGTGGACGAAAGGGTCCAGACATCGGTCAACTGGCTGGCCAACTCGTTGTAGTGGGCATCGCTGGCATCGATGGGGGCATCCGGACTGGGGTTGTGCACGTTCTGCACGGTAACAAGTCCGGAGGTGTACACGTGATTGTTGGGGCTCAGGTTGCCGTCTACCTTCCAGTCATACCAGTTCTGCCTGGTAGGCTGTGGCGCGACAAATTGATAGTTCGGAGCGCCCAGTGCTGCGCCCGGTAGATTGGGTTCCGGGAACAGGTGGGCCGCACAGATCGCTTTCGCAACGCTATCAATGCGGTACGACGGAATCATGTTGCCGGAGAAGGCTGTCCGCGTGGCGGCACTTCCAGTCCCCACCGTGGTGGAAGGATCATAGATAGTGTTGAGGCCGGCAAAGTTCCCCCCACACTGAGCATCGGTCGGGAATGTGTAGAGGGTAGGGCCTGTGCGTGAATTTTGCAGGAGGCGTTGGAATCCGAAGAAATAGAAGAGCCGGTCCTTGAGGATGGGCCCCCCGATCGTTCCTCCGAATTCATTGAAATGAGTGGCAGGCTTAACCGGGACGGTGGTCCAGATTTTTGGCGGCGCGTTTAGGAACGTGTTCTGGTTGTACTCCCAGAGCGAGCCGTGAATATGATTTGTGCCGCTCTTGGTGATCACGTTGAACATGGACAGCCCATTCCCCGTGTCTGCGGGCAAACCCTGTGTGACCGCGTCTATCTCGCCAATAGCCTCAGATGGTACGATCATGCGGTCCGGGTTGTAGCTGATGGGCAGCGTCGCCGAGCCGCCATCGATCAGCCACGAGGACGTGAATAACTGACTGCCATTAAAACTGTCTCTGTTAGCGGAGATCGTTTGGTTATTACCCCGGGCGGGCGCGACACCTGGCATCAGCGTCAACAGGTATTGCCAGCCGCCGCCACTGCCGCTGGCGCCGAGCACCGGGAGCTGCGTAGCGTCCTGCGACGTCAGGACGGTGTTGATCTGCGGTGATTCTGTGTCCAGGAGCGGCGGGACGGTATTTACCACTACCTGCTCGGCGACCTCACCGACGCCGAGCGTCGCGTTCACCGTAACTGTATCAACGTGCAGCGTAACGCTGCTCTGAACGAAGGTCTTGAAGCCGCTCTTGATGAAGCTTACGGAATAGGTTCCGGCCTCAACATAGGGCATATCGTAGAACCCCGAATTATCGGTCACCGACTTCACTGTGAGACCGGTCGAGGTTTCAGTCGCGTGAACCTCGGCGCCCGGTACGGCCGCTCCCGTGCTGTCGACCACGGTTCCACGCAGCTCACCGGCGTTGCGGTTCTGTGCTTCGGCCGTCTGTGGCATCGCCGACAGGAACGTCACCAGCAGCAGGGTGGCCGCGCACGCAAACCACTTGTCCCACCTCTGCCTGTCGCCTTGCCTATTGAGTCCCATAATTCGTGACATCTTATCCTCCTGATAATCTTTCAAATCGTCTCTTGCGTTAAGTCGTTCCTCGGCTCAACCATTTCCTAACTCCGGCCTCGTATTCCTGGACAACGATCGATTGCCCCTTTGATGGCCCTATGTCGGTCCGGAGGTCTTCCGCAACCAGCTACGCTGCGGCCGTCAAGCGATGTGCGCTCAAATATCGAGCGAGACTCGCGCTGCCGATGTTCGGGAGTCAAGCTTATTTACAGCCTCTTCCCCCAACAATACGGTGAAGAGTTTGCAGAACTGCAGCATGCGGCGCTCACGCCGACCAGGACCTCACGTCCGCCGAGCCAATCGGCGAAGCTATTCTAAAAGCGTGGCTTAGGTGGCGAACCCACGATGAAATAGAATCGCCTCGAAGCATACTGAGGCCCCCGCTCATCGCAGTAAAGGGTGTTGCTCTATACCGTTAAGTCGCCTCTTTCGAAAGCAAAATCTGCTGTTCATAGGCGGAAAGATAGAAAGGCTCCGTGCCGGACCGGAACCCGCCCACGAATGCCTTTCGAGCGGCATCATGTAGGTCAGAGGATTCGAAATTGGTCTTAAAGTTTATTACCGGACGACCGGAACGGTCGCGGTATTCTGCCAGTCATCAGTCCGGAAGGGCGCCGCGGGGAGCTTCTCACGGTTGTAGAGATTGCAGGATGGGTTGTCGGCCCAGGCATAGCGAACGGCAATGGGCCGACTCACCTCAGAGCTCGAGACGATGACCTTATCGCCATGGATCCGCGCGCTGGCCCAATGCCAGCGGTGGTCCTCTCCGGCGATCGCAAAACTGCGCAGCTCACTCGCTGGCGGCGGAATCACCGCCGTTGGCGTCCACGGCGGGACGCCGATGGCCAGGCCCGAGCCTGCTTCGCCGAACTTCAGCTCGATGTGATCTCCCCGAACCCGCATGGACCGGAACATCGGTCCCTCTGCGACCAGATTCTCGCCGTAGACCTTCCGGCGCGCCAGCAGCGAGAGGCGAATGCCGATGTCCCGCTTGTCCTTGCCGTGCACGTTCCAAGGATCTCCAATATCGATTGTGACGGCCATAGCGGTGTTCGGCAGCGCCAGCGCGTCCTGCTGCGCCTCGCGCATCCAAGGCCAAAGGTCTTCGTCCTGCACGGGCTGGGTCTGCGGCCGATGGATATTCGGCAGTTGCACGAACAGGAACGGGAAGTTGCCTTCGTTCCAGTGCTGCCTCCAGTCGGTAATCAGCAGCGGAAACAATACTTTGTACTGTGGCGCGTTCTTATCGTTCGTCTCGCCCTGGTACCACAGCACGCCGCGAATCGAGAGGTTCGTCAGCGGAGCGATCATGGCGTTGTACAGGTTACCAACCATGAAAGTACTATAGGGTCCGTCGTCTGGTAATGGAGGTTCCACAGGTTTGGGCAGCGGCGGCTTGGGCTCCGATGGCCATTCCGTGCCGTTTTTCTGCGCCTGCTCAAGCTCGGCCTCCCAGTGCTTTTTCTCGGCTACGTAGATCGGATCGGCGTCGATCTTCTCCGTCCACGTCGCCAGCTCCTGATCGTATTCCGCTTTCTTGCCCGGATACTCTCTGCTTCTCTCCGCAAGGTTCTTCACGACAAGGTCACGTTGCTCGAGCCACTGACTGAACTGCGGGTCGGCGTTCACATCCTCCTGGATAGCTCCGAGGCTGGTCCATATTTGAGCTCGCGTTCCGCCTTTCGTCGAGTCGATGAGCCCGATCGGAATCCCGAGATGCTTGCGCAGCTCGCGCCCGAAATAGAAGCACACTGCGGAGAACTTCAGCGCACGCTCCGGCGTGCTCACAGTCCACCCCTCGGGATCCCAGCGCTGCACATCCTCCTGTGGCGTGACGGAAGTCGCCGGCAGCACATGGAAGTAGCGCATCTGCTCGTCCTGCGCACTGGCCAGATCCGCATCGGAGTAGACCGTCTGCTCCAGCAAGCGCTCCATATTCGATTGGCCGGAGCACACCCACATCTCACCCACGAGTACGTCGGTGAAGCGGACAGTGTTTCGCCCCTGGATGGTCAGGGTCTGCGGCGCAGCCTCGGCCGGCATCTTCTTCAACATGACCTGCCACCGTTTATCGGCGCCGGTGACCGTCTCAACCTGCTGTCCGGCGAACGAGACCCGCACCTGTTCTCCGGCGTCGGCCCATCCCCACACGCGAACAGGCATCTCCCGCTGCAGAACCATGTGATCCGAGAATATCTGAGGCATCCCGACCTCTGCCCCCGCATGAACTGCGCCGCCGAGGCTAAGAAACAGGAATAAACCCAAGATGACCGCTGCACAACACTTCATGGAGATTCCCATTCGCTTCGCATCTATTCTTCCATGCCGCATGTGGTGTGCATCCGGCGATTCCGGTCATCGCCGTGAGTCTCCGGAGATCGGCATGAGAAGGATTGCAGCTCCGCCTCGTGGTAAAAGCGGCAGATCGAGGATGCTGTTCTTCGTCACCTCGCGCTCGCTGATGGCGACATGCGTTGCGGTTTGCACCGCAGGGTCATCGGTATAAAGCGTCGCCTTGTAGGTCACGCCGTCTCGCAGAAAGCTCATGGGAAGATGCAGCGTGAGGCCGTGGCTATCACCAATCGCCCCCACATACCAGTTTGCTCCGCTTCGCCTGGCCAGCACCGCGTATTCGCCGATCTTCCCGAGAGGCACATGCGTCTCGTTCCACACGGTAGGCAGATGATCGAACCACTGGATCTCCGGCTCACCATGATAGTCCGAAGGCTTGTCGTACCAGAAGATCCATTGGACAGGGCTATACGAGATCACTGACATCGCAAGCTGATGCGCGTGCGTGTTCAGCAGCCGCGGCGTGTAGTAGCAGATCGTGTAGTCGGCCGAACCCGCAAGATAGCGCGTAAACGGAATCGTCGCATCATGCTCGGGCGTCGGAAAGTGCTCGTTGCCGCGAATGCCCTCTACCGTGAGCAGGTTCGGATAGGTGCGCGTGTATCCGGTCGTCCGGTAGGAGTCGTGAATATCCAGCAACAGGTGATGCTCTGCCGCCTTACGGAACGTCTCGGTAAGCCACTCCGTCCGTTGCTGGCTGCCTACCTCGACGAAGCCGATCTTGACCCCGGCGACCCCCCATCGCTCGTACAACGGGAAGAGGACATCACGTTGCTTCTCCGCCTGGCGGTGGTCGATGTAGAGCCAGATGCCGACGCCGTGCGCCCGCCCGTAACGCACCACCTGCTGGATATGCAACGGCGGAGCCGGCTGGCCCTCCTTGTTGAAACTCCGCTCATGGGTGGCGTCACCGGTCGCATAGTCCAGCGAGCCATACCAACCATCATCAAAGCCAGCATAGCGGATGTGATGCGCAGCCGCGAAGTCAATCAGCCGGCGCGCCCCTTCATCCGAAAGTGTCACCTCCCGCATCGCAGTTCCGGGCCGGATCCATGCGACATTCCTGATGGCCTGCGGAGCATTCAGGTCCAGCTCCACGTAGTTGTGCTCCAGCATCTCGCCTGGCGTCTTTGCGAACAGCAGCAGACGCCACGGCGTGTAATCGCCAGCCGCCAGAGTGCCGGGACCTCCTGGTGTCGCCAGTAGCGTATCCGGAACTCTGGCCTCAGCCGCGACCGTCATCTCTGGAAAGCGCACATTCGCGGCCTCGAGCACTGCGGCGTAGCTTCCGCCTGCAAGCTCGACCGTCAGCGGTGTCTGGCAGTTGGCCGCAATCGCCGAAACAGGGTTGCGCGCATACTCACCCTCCGTCTCATGCTCCTCGTAGCCGAAGCTGCCTGCGGGAAAATGAAACTCCGTGCGCTCGACCACCGCCTGCATCGGCTCCTGAGCTCTATAGCGCACCGCGACCCCTTCATCATAGGCGCGGATCTCAATCAGCAATCCATGTCCGCTCTTTCCACTCAGTTGAACGGTGAGCTGATTGTAGATGTCCGGCATTTGATCCCGTTCGCCATAGAGCGGAATCCATGTGTCGTTGTGATGCGACCTCTCGCTCGAAGCAATGGAGAAGCCTTCCGCCCAAAGCGGGCCGAAACCGAGGCGCGAAGGCAACAGCACCGGCTCCGATCCACGGTCCACGGTATAGCGAGGCACACCCGAAGCGTCGATCACGAGGTGTACTGTAAGTATTTCGTGCGGAGAATGAAGCTCCAGGTCGCCGGTCGCCCCAAACGCCACGGAGATAGTGCTGATCAAGAGCGATAGAAGCGCAAGCGTTCTCCTGGTCCTGCCGTTCGACAACGGCATACAACACCCCCGCAAGCTTGCATCCATAACAATCCGAAGTCCTTCCAGCGTGTCTCTGGCAAGAAAGACGCCCAGGCGTTACCGGAGGTCGCGTCAGAGTTGTTGAAGCATCGGGCACTCGCAGCGCCAGGGTCAAGTGAATTTACAGCAGTACGGCCGGCATCTACAGTGAGGCGAATCCTTCTGATGGCGATTTCGCAGGAATTACCTCGCAGTCATGACTGCCACCGCCAGCTCTCCCGTTTACGGTTAAGAGAGTGCCATTCGATTGCCAGAACACCCTTTTTATCCCCTCTGCGTATGGCGCCTTCCTGCATCATTCGCCAATCCGCTTAAACTCTGGTAGAAAAAGTGTGCAACACAGATGAGTGAACGGACGGAAACGGATGGAATGGGGAGGAGAGCTTCCGAGCCAAAAGACCTGTTGGGCATTGCTGGAACGAATCGCGGAAAGTTCGCAGTTGAGGCGTTCGGGCCGGCTGCAGAGTCTCCTTTTTTATGTGGGCAAGCGTTCTATCCGTGAAGGCTCCGATGAGATCCATGAGCAGGAGATTGGGGTCGAGGTTTATGGCCGCCCGGCCGGCTACGACACCAATGTGGATAACATCGTGCGAGTCAATGCATCCGAGCTGAGGAAGCGCCTCGCGATCTATTTCGACACGGAAGGCTCTAATGAGCCGCTCCTCGTGGATATCCCGCGCGGGAGATATGTCCCGGTCTTCCGTTATCGCACAGTCGAGGCACCTGCGGAATCGGCACTGGAGATGCCTGAGTCCGCACCGATCCTGGCATCACCGTCGCTTCCTCCCGACATTCCACACGTGGAACTCCCCGCCGCCCCAACCGCCTCGCGTCCGGCCATCTCCATCGCCGCGGCTCTGGCCGGGGCCGTCATCGTCCTTCTGACGATTACTTGCGTCACTCTTTGGATGTCCAATCGCAGCCTCACCCACACGCTTCACCCCTCGCGCTCCAGTCCGATGTTGACTGAGATCTGGGGACCATTCGTGGACGACGGCCGCGATACCGACATCGTGATGGAGGACTCTTCCTTTCTGCTTGTGCAGAACATCGAAGGGAAGACCTACTCCTTTAATGACTATCTGAGGCGATCGTATCTCGACAGCCAGCAGTCGTCGCAGCTATCTCCGCAAATACGCGAGATTAAAGACGGCATTGCTGGCAAGACGCTTGCCCGTGCAGCGGAGGTGCGACTGGTCCAGAAGATCCTCTCTATGGATCCCGCCGGCAGAAACTTTCACATCTACAACGCGCGCGAATATACGCCCGCTCTCTTCACGCGCGACAATGTGATCCTGCTCGGCAATCCGACCTCGAATCCCTGGTTCGACCTCTTCGAGGACCACCTGAACTTTCTGGAACAGCCCGAAAGCCAGAAGGAGAGCGTCATCACCAATCGATCCCCGCGCGCCCATGAACAATCCACCTATACCCCTACGAAGGATATTGCGTACGGCGTTGTTGCTTATCTCCCCAAATCCGACCGAACCGGAATTCTGCTGATCCAGGGCACCTCCTCGGAGGCTACTGAAGCTTGTGGGAACTTCATCCTCTCCGAAGATCAGCTCAACAGCCTTTCAAAGCTGCTGAACACCACGAAGCTCTCTTATTTCGAGCTCTTACTCAAAGTTTCGCATGTCACCGGGACACCGATTACGGCAACTGTCGAAGCATATCGGACATATCCAAGTGTTCGATAGCCCTCGTGCTGTCATGGGCCGCGCTTGACTGGCACCATGGTATCCCGTAAGCGCGGCTCTGGTCTTCAGCTGAGTGACCTGGGTGTTGATCGCGCCAAATGGTTCGAGGGTGTCCACAGGTCGCCCGGCACTGTTATCCAGCCGTCGAGGTCTTGAGAGTGAGTGTAAAGATCGCCATCGAGTGTGGTGGGACGGTACGATCAGCGCCCGGCGAAAGACCGATGCGGCCCACGCGCACGTCCCTGGCGGTTAGGGAGGTTGCGTCAATGTTTTCAATACTGCTGGCTGCGACGGGTAGACGCAGGCTCAAAGGCTTTGTCGCGTCCTTGTTGATGACTCCGACAAGCACGTTTCCGGCGGCGGACTCATCGCCGAGGCGTCTCGCGGCATATGCGGTGGCATTGACTGGACCCGGATCGAAATCGATGGGGATAATCTGCGTACCTACGAAGCGCTGAGCGAAGAGCATTCCATAGTAAACAGGCTCAGCGACGTACTCGCTGCCAATGTGGGCGATGGGCGTGTAGTAGGGGTGGGGATGACTGGCCGGGTCATCGTGCACCATATCATCTCCGGGGAGTCTGCCGCCGAGCGACTTGGCAACCATCTGACCGTCGCCGCCGTGCAGATTCACCCCGGAGTAGCCTAGCGATGCCAGGGTGAGCATATAGTCGGCGGCCCACAGCGAGGCGGCGAAGACGTCGGATAAACCGGGCTTACCGCCCCGGTAACAGGTGTTGCCTTCGGTCATGCGCCAGGCGGTGTCCAGCTTCGAAGCCGCAGCCCGGGCGAGTTCTGCGTCACGCTGGACATGAGGATCGGGATGAAGCAATGCGTCCGGGTTAGCCTTCGGGTTGGAGGGGGGCCCTGTGAAGTAGTAGTGATGTGTGATGGCAGCGACGTTCGGAGCATCGTGCATGGATTTGAGGCGGTCGGCGATGGGCGCGAGCCATTCCGTGTTGTAGGCAACATCGGGCAGTCCGAAGCAGGCTGCGGGAACGCGTGCACGAATGGCAGTGGCGGCGGCGAGCCACTGGTCGAGGTAGGCTTCGGCGTTCCATGTGGCCTTATCGCGAAAATGGCTGTGGAAGTTGTCTGGTTCGTTGCCGATCTGGAAGTATTCAAGTGTGGAACCGAGGGTTCTATCGACAAATGCCGCTTGCTCTGCAGCGAGCGCAGGAGTGTTGGTGCCGAGGTTGATGCCGTAGAGACAGGTCCAACCGGTAGCGTCGAGAAAGGCGCGAAGATTGCGCACAGCCTCAGGTGTGATGGCATAGGCGAGGTCGAGCGGGGAGCGCTCGCCGGGCGGGGTTCTGAGGACGACGTTGCCGGGCAAAGGAGGCATGGCTCTTGTGGGCGTTGGCTTCCACCAGCCCACATCGGACGTATTGCCCCCGATGCGCAGGACCCCGTGGGGTGTGAGTGCGCGGAACTTCGCAATGAGACCCTTATTGGCTGGCGAGAAGAAGGCAGGGTCGGAGAGCTGCTGGGTCTCATACGAGAGACCGACGAAGTTGCGCGGGACGGTGGGACCGTGTTCTTCGAGGTGAAGCTTGAGGGTAGCGGTTTCCAGAGCTTGGCCTTGCGCAAGAGAACGCAGGAATGGGAGAGTCGCTGCAGCGGCAGCGGTTGTGGTAAGAAAGCTGCGACGATTCATGAGTTTCATGTCAGAGAGAGTACGGGGAGTAGTCAACAGATGCAACCAATAACAGTGAAGAAACGTCGCAACGTTTCGCTCGTCTGTTGCGGGTGGAGTAGGAGACGGGGACCAAACGATGCGACACGCGGCATCGATGTCACGCAGGCGCAGCCGTGCTTCGGGATAACGCAAAGCATGCGACTTGAATTCTTGGCTCAACAGCGCCCAGCTCTTATCGTTCGCGAGGTCGACGTAGAACGCCCGATATGCCTCACGTTTTCTTTTCCGTAGTGGTCTTGCCCGCACAACTGGATCCAGACGTTTCAGATAATCAGCGTTCCTCATCTCGTAGAGAGCAAGAAACAAGCCTTCCTTACTCTTGAAGTGCGCATAGAGGCCGCCTTTGCTGAAACCGGCTGATTCTGAGCTTCAGCAAGATATCCACAAGGAATTGACTTGCACCTTCGTTATGCCCAAGATATAGTGGTCTCCTCCATGGTTTCTCCGCGAGGAGAATCAAAAGGGAATCCGGTGAGAATCCGGGACTGCCCCGCAGCGGTAAGCAGGTACGAAAGCCCAAGATGACACTGGTGCCGCGAGGCTCTGGGAAGTCCGGTGAGTAGGGTTGAACCTGCAGAGTCCGAAGACCTGCCACGGAAACATACGCTAGCGCCTCCGAGGGGAGGCGAGGTAGCAGTGGTTTGTGCTCCGTTGTGGAATCACACCGCTGTTTCTTCGCATCACTCCGAGGCCAAGGAGATGCTCCATGGCCACTTCCGCTACACAAAGTTTGAACGGCGCTCTACCCGTTCCGCCTCCCTCTTATCCGGCCGATCGCGGTTCATCGATTCAAGTTGATCGGGAGTTTCAGGTCATTCGGCGAAACGGTTCCTTCTCGGCGTTCGATGCGAGCAAGATCTCTGTCGCCATCACGAAGGCGTTCGTGGCTGTTGAAGGCTCAGGTGCTACTTCATCCCGCCGTATTCATGAAGCGGTTGAGGCATTGACGCACCACATCGTGGAGACGCTGAGCCGGCGCGCCGATCCTGCGCGAGCCATCCACATCGAGGACATCCAGGATCAGGTTGAACTAGCCCTGATGAGAAGTGGCGAACACAAGATCGCTCGAGCCTATGTGCTCTACCGCGAGGAGCGCGCTCAGGAGCGCCGCAGACGCGAAGAGCAAAGCATTCCTGCTATCCAGTCGAAAATTCATGTGCGACTTAAAGACGGGAGGGCGGAGGCGCTTGATGAAGCGCGTCTTGAGCAAGAGGTCGCCTCAGCTTGCCAGGGACTCCACGGCGTATCACCGGAAGCCGTGATGACAGAGGTTCGCCGCAATCTTTACGACGGCATTCAGCTGCACGAGGTGGGCCTGGCGCAGACGATGGCGGCGCGTGCGCTCGTCGAACAGGAACCGAACTATGCCTATGTAAGCGCACGGTTGTTACTGAACAACCTGCGTGATGAAGCTTTGGCGTTTGTCCTGCCAGGGACCATAGGGATCACTCAAAAGCATACCGATCTCCGGTATGAGGAGTATTTCCCTGAGTTCGTCCGACGCGCAATCGACCTGCAGATACTGGACAAGGAACTTGTAAACTTCGACCTTCAGCGCCTGGCTACCGCGCTTAGGCCGGAGCGTGACGGGAACTTCCAGTTTCTCGGCCTGCAAACACTTTACGATCGCTACTTTCTTCACAAAGGCGGAGTGCGCTTTGAGTTGCCGCAGGCATTCTTCATGCGCGTAGCTATGGGCTTGGCGATGCGGGAGATCGACCGTGATGCCCGAGCGATCGAGTTCTACGAGCTCCTCTCCTCCTTCGACTTTATGTGCTCGACGCCAACGTTGTTCAACTCCGGCACACTTCGTCCGCAGCTCTCGTCCTGCTTTCTTACAACCATCTCCGATGACCTGGACGGCATCTTCAAGGCCATCAAGGACAATGCCCTGCTCTCCAAGTATGCTGGCGGACTCGGCAACGATTGGAGCAGCGTTCGCGGCCTGGGTGCGCACATCCGAGGAACAAACGGGGAGTCGCAAGGTGTTGTTCCATTTCTCAAGGTTGCCAACGACACGGCCATCGCGGTGAATCAGGGCGGCAAGCGCAAAGGCGCCGTATGCGGGTATCTGGAGACGTGGCACATCGACATCGAGGAGTTTCTCGATCTTCGCAAGAACACTGGCGACGACCGGAGGCGCACCCATGATATGAATACGGCCAACTGGGTGCCGGACCTCTTCATGGAGCGAGTCGAAGAGAACGGAAACTGGACGCTGTTCTCCCCTGATGAGGCGCCGGACCTGCACGATCTGTATGGCGATGCCTTCGCCGAACGGTATGCGTTCTATGAAGCCAAAGCGCAGCGCGGTGAGATGCAGGTGACCCGCACCGTGCGGGCGCAGGACCTCTGGCGCCGGATGCTGACGATGCTCTTTGAGACCGGACATCCTTGGATCACATTCAAAGATCCTTGCAACCTGCGTTCGCCGCAACAGCACACCGGAGTCGTCCATTCGTCGAATCTCTGCACTGAAATTACCTTGAACACCAATAACCGCGAGATCGCAGTCTGCAACCTGGGTTCGGTGAACCTGGCGAACCACATCACAGAATCCGGTATTGATGAGGAGCGGCTGAAGAAGACGGTGACAACCGCCATGCGGATGCTCGACAACGTCATCGACATCAACTTCTATACGGTTCCAGAAGCTCGCCACTCCAACCTTCGCCATCGCCCTGTCGGATTGGGCATCATGGGGTATCAGGATACGCTCTACGCGATGCGGATCCCGTTCTCCTCAGCGGAGGCAGTCCAGTTCGCCGACGAAAGCATGGAGTTGGTCAGCTTCTATGCGATCTCTGCATCCGTCGATCTTGCAGCAGAGCGCGGTCGATATGCGACCTTCGAAGGTTCGCTCTGGAGCAAAGGCGTCTTGCCGATCGATTCTGTTGAGCTGCTCCAGAAGCACCGCAAGCACGAACTGCAGGTTGACCGGACAGCAAAGCTGGACTGGGCCACTCTGCGAGACCGTGTGCAGACTGTCGGAATGCGGAACTCGAATACGCTTGCGATCGCACCGACTGCGACCATTTCGAACATCTGCGGCGTTACGCAATCAATCGAGCCGACATATGAAAACCTCTACGTGAAATCAAATATGTCTGGCGATTTCACGGTAGTCAACGCAGCGCTGGTGCATGACTTAAAGCAGCGTGGATTATGGGATGAGGTGATGATCAGCGACCTGAAGTATTTTGACGGGGCGCTCGGAGCCATCGACCGCGTTCCGGAGGACCTGAAGCGTCTTTATGCGACCTCTTTTGAGGTAGAGGCTACCTGGCTCATCCAGGCAGCGGCGCGCCGGCAGAAGTGGATCGATCAGGCGCAGTCGCTGAACCTTTATATCTCTCAGGCCAGTGGAACGAAACTCGATGCTCTCTATCGCGAGGCGTGGCACGCAGGCCTTAAGACCACCTATTACCTGCGATCGCGCAGCGCTACCCACGTGGAGAAATCCACCATGAAGCGAACAGACGGAAAACTCAACGCAGTGTCCCTTGATGCCGTGGCGGCTAAAGTTTGTGCGATCAACGATCCAACCTGCGAGGCCTGCCAGTAGGTCGCAGCGATCATACCGTGGAGATTACGATGCTTAGCTGGAACGAAACCGTCGAGGAAACACCATCCAATCTCGTCCTGACCCCGCCTCCCATCAAGGAAGACTCAGATGCCACTGGCCTCGGCAAAATTGCACGAGGCGCAGCGCGCGTTCGCGTCGACGATAAGGCAATGATTAATTGCCGGGCGGATGTGAATCAATTGCTTCCGCTGAAATACAGATGGGCCTGGGAGAAATACCTGTCGGGATGCAACAACCATTGGATGCCGACCGAAGTCTCAATGCAGGCCGATATCGCGCTATGGAAAAACCCGAAAGGCCTCACAGACGACGAGCGCCGTTCCATCAAACGAAATCTCGGCTTCTTCGCGGCCTCCGAGTCGCTGGTCGCCAACAACATCGTGCTGGCGATCTACCGGCACCTGACGAATCCGGAGTGCCGTCAGTATCTCCTGCGGCAGGCGTTTGAAGAGGCCGTCCACACCCATACCTTCCAGTACATCGTCGAGAGTCTCGGCCTCGATGAAGGTGAGTTGTTCAACATGTATCGCGAGGTACCGTCGATTACCGAGAAGGCTGCATGGGCCATCCGGTACACGCAGCACCTCAGCGATCCCTCCTTTACTACGGGGTCTGCCGCCGCAGACAGGGCGTTTCTGCGGGATCTCATTGCTTTTTACGTTGTTTTTGAAGGGATGTGGTTCTATACAGGCTTCGCACAGATTCTGTCGCTTGGACGCCGGAACAAGATGGTGGGCATCGCCGAGCAGTATCAGTACATTCTGCGTGATGAATCCATTCACCTGAACTTCGGTATCGACGTCATCAATCAAATCAAGAATGAAAACCCTTACCTGTGGAACCCTTCGTTCCAGGAAGAGATCCAGGGAATGCTGCGTTCTGCTGCCGAATTGGAGGCAGCCTACGGGCGCGACACTATGCCAAACGGCTTCCTCGGCTTGAGTGCCGGCCTGTGCGAGCAGTATATGCATTTCATCGCGAACCGCCGTTGCGGACAGATCGGTCTCGAACCAGTCTTCCCAGAGACCGAGAATCCATTCCCTTGGATGTCGGAGGCGATGGATCTGAAAAAAGAGAAGAACTTCTTCGAGACTCGGGTTATCGAGTATCAGAATGGTGGCTCGCTGACATGGGAGTAAACATTTTGTCCGCAGGCTCGCCGCAAGTCGTCACCATGATACCTGTTGCCAGAAGCTGTCTCCTATGAACGCCGCGGTCCAGAGGCAACCGGCAAAATGAACCTCCTCCTGCGCAACCACTCAAGGTTGTCGTGCGGGACAACTTCTATAAGCAGGCACGATCACCACTTCAATTCCATTCAGAACCGACTGCAAGTGAACAGCTACGGAAATTTTGCGCTGAAGTTTGATCCTGCGACGTCTCGTTAAGACGCTGCGGAGGAAAACAGAGATATTAGTCCTTCTGGAATTGTAGGATGTGTGAGGATCGCGTCGCGGAGTGCGGTATAAGGCATTCCACCGATCATCGCAATCTGCACGCATGCCATAATCTCGCCTGCACTTACGCCGAACGCCATGAACCCGAGGATGCGATCGCTATCCCGCTCCACCAGACACTTCAGGAATCCGCGCGTTTCCATGAGAGCGCGCGCACGCAGAACGGAAGTCATCGGAACCTTGAAGAGACGGTAGGCAATTCCTTTGGCTTTGGCCTCTTTCTCCGTGATACCGACACGCGCAAATTCAGGATCTGTGAAGAGACAGAAGGGCACCAGCCTACCGGTAGTCGCCCGGTTTCCGCCGAGTATATTGGCGTGGACAACGCGAAAGTCATCCTCGCTGATGTGCGTGAATTGCGGACTCCCGGCAACCTCACCCACCGCCCATACGCCGGGGGCCGTCGTCTCCAGGCGCTCGTTTACTTTGATATACCCATTCTCGGCCAGCTCCACCCCGGCGAGCTCCAGCCCGATGTCCTTTGTGTTTGGTACGCGTCCGGCTGTCACCAAAATATGCGTGCCATCCAACACCCTCTCCATTCCATTTTGCTCGAGAGTGACATGCACCGACTGACCCGATACTCCTGAAACACTTTTTACCCTGGCGTCCAGAAGCAGCTCAATCCCTTCGTCATCGAGCAGGCTTTGCAGGCCATCGGTAACATCGTCGTCTTCCCGATGAAGAACACGGTGATTGTGCTCTATGACAGTGACCTTACTTCCGAATCGGCGCATCGCCTGTGCGAACTCCAGCCCGACGTACCCGCCTCCAAAGATGATCAGATGCTCAGGCACAACATCGAGTTCCAGTGCCTCGACGTGAGTTAACGGTTTTGCTGATGCCAGTCCAGGAATATTCTCAATACCTGCATGGGTTCCCGTGCCGATCACTACATTCCTGCCGGTCAGCAATCGTTTCGTGCCGTCCGGTAACGTCGCCTCAAGCAGCTTCGGTCCGACAAATTTACCCGACGCCATGATCAGCTCCGCCCCGCTTTGCTTGTAGATAGCGAGATGCGTATCTATTAACCCCTGGACCATTCCGCGCTTTCGATCCCTTACAGTGGGCATATCGACGCGGAAACGATCGATGCTGATTCCGAACTCCTCGCTATGCCGAACATAGTGGGCGATCTGCGCTGTGTGAATAATATTTTTACTGGGAAGACATGCGATGTTCGGGCAGGCGCCACCGACATATTTGCGCTCCACCACCGCGACACGCTGACCGCTCGCGGCGAAGGTCCAGGCCAGAAGTTTCGCGCCTGCGCCGGAGCCAAGGATGAGGAGGTCGTAAACTTCCGGTTGTGCTTGAAAATTCATATGCGCTGTTTTCCGTTCTCGGAGAGGATGGCCTTTTTGCCGAAATAGCTGACCAGATAAAATGACGCTCCAAGAGATATGACATCCTTGAAAAGGAACAGGCCCAATAAACCCATGTATCTCATCCCGTGAATTCCGGGGACAGAAATTGTCGTGCCAGGAGTAGTTATAAACATTGTGCTGGTGATAAAGAACATGCCTGACGCGATAAACCCACCTATGATACCGGCTTTAGGTTTCACGTAGCCTACGATCATCAGTATGGCGGCAATGATCTCGGTAAGACCAATTAAATCGGAGCCGACATAAGGGCCGAATAACTTAAAGTGCCAGCTGATCAGCGGGCTGTTAGAGACCAGGGGAACTATACCTTCGGCGCCTGGAGCAGTCATTTTGTAAGATCCGGCCCAAAGAAGCATAACAATCATGCCAACACTTGTGATTAGAAAAGCAATATTACGATCATCTGTCCATGCAGCCAATTTGGTTAGATTGCTCCTGGCTCTTTTCGAGAGGTCAGCAGAAGAAACCAAGCCTCGTTTCTCTGCGCTGATTTCTTGTCCTGGCAGGACCCGGCTCATAGTTACTTCTCCTTACTACGACTGTTGCAGTTTCATATAGGTGGTCTGCCGATCTGGCAAATGCTTGCGTTCACGCCGCTTCATGCTGGAATGACGTGACGCGCGTCGATGGTTCGAATGCAACCGGAATACCAAACTCAGTGACTCTGCCTTTGTGGCAGATTGTTGAGCTAAGCTCTTTCTGTTGCTGCAGAACCGGTTGGCAACATCAAAATAAATCTCAACCGGAACTGACGAAGTTGCGACGGGTATCCGACAGTGACGGATGTTAGTCGCGCTTTTGTGCAACCGTATCTGCCTCGTCTCTGCGTGTCCCAAGGGGTTCCGGCCTCAGATAGAGAAGTACCGCGCAACACACTAACCCGAAGCCCCACGGCGGAAACCTGAATGACAGGAGCATCGCAGTGAAAAAAAGCCCAAAGGCAAAGAGAGAGCGTACTCTTGCGAGCCGACGGGATCGAGGCGATAAATCCCCAACCGGGGCCTGAGCCAGGACATGATTCTCGAATTGAAGGTAGGCCAACTCCACCAGGACAAATACCGCTGCATAGACGAAGACAGGAACAGCGGCCAGATGTGTGCTCGCAACCCAGGCTGTTGCAAACGGCACCAGCGAAAGCGCGAACAGATGAGCGAAATTGATCCAGATCAGCCGTGGCGTCGACTCATCGGTGAACCGCAGCAGGTGATGGTGATTCATCCAGACGATGGCGATAAACAGATAACTCACCGCATAGCTCAACGCTGTGGGCCACAGCGGTAATAAGGCTGCAAACGCCGGATGATCCGGGGGCTTCAGATCCAGAACCATGATGGTGATGATGACTGCAAACACGCCGTCTGAGAACGCCCCCAATCGTTCAACGCTCGTCTTTCGCTCAGACATATCTTCTCCACCACCCTATCCGTGGCTCAGAACACCGGAGAGCTGTCCTTCAGATGCCTTTGATCTCACCGCCATCCATGCGGACAGATGCTCCCGTCATCCACTTCGCCTGGGGAGACACCATAAAGGCCATCAGGTCAGCTATCTCCTCCGGTCTCCCGAAGCGAGCGATGCCCGCTTCCTCCGGAAACTTCTTCATCGCCTCTTCCACCGTGAGGTTGTGTGCAGGTGCCCACTTCTCGAAGAAAGATCGCCTGCGCCCCGTCATCACCGCACCTGGCACTACGCTGTTGACCTGCACTCCGTCCTTAATGCCCTGCTCGCCGAATGCTTTCGCGAGCGCGACGATCGCGGCATTGATCGTTGCGACTGCTGCAAAGCCGGGTTTGGGATCGAGGGCGGCGCTTCCGGAGATCAAAACGACAGATCCGCTCGAAGCCTTCAACGCATCCCAGGCTCGTATCGTCAGGCGGCGTGCGCCGTGAAGCTTGAGCGCAAGACCGTCTTCCCACTGAGCATCCGTCATCTCGAACAGATCGATCTGTGGCACTGCTCCGGCAATATTGAGGAGAGCGTCGATTCTGCCAAAACGTTCCAGAGTTCCTGTGACGAGAATCTCAGCCGACTGTGGCTCGCGCAGGTCGAGCGCATAGATCAGCGACTCTGCGCCTGCGGCGTTCACGGCCTCTGAGGTTTGTTGCAGCTCATCTTGATTTCTGGCTACGAGGACCACGGCTGAAAAATCACGCGCCAACCGCACTGCGGTGGCACGGCCGATACCCTGGCTTGCGCCAGTGACGATAGCGATGGAGTTACGCCTCATGAGTCCCTTTCTGGTCCCGCTGCGAGAGCTCGTCGCGTATGTCGCCTCTGTCGCGATCAGAAGCCATGTAACCCTCCTGCCCCGCGCCTTGTCATTGGAGCGTTTGACGCGCAGTCTCCAGAATTACCTCAGTCACGAGATCTGGTGCCGTGAGCATTGGGGAGTGGTCCACTGGATGCGAGCGAACATTGGCGCCCATACGATTGGCCATGTAACGCTGAGTCTCCGGACTAATCATGCGATCCTCTTCCGCAAGGAGAAACCACGATGGTTTCGTCTTCCATGCGGGTGCAGGGGCTTTTTCTTGAATGCATTGCAGCGAGATCGGCCGCTGCACCGCAGACAGGATCGCGGCCTGATCCTGCGAAGCCTTGTGAGCGACTGCATTGCGGAAGCCCTCTTCCGGCATCCAGATGAAACCGTGCTCATCGGGTGCGATGCGGGGAGCGTCCGAGTGTGGTTCAGCGCGATAAAACACATCCGCGACTGTTTCTCCCTCATCAGGAGCCAATGCCGCTACGTACACAAGTGACTTTATTCGATCGTCATGTGGTCCGGCGATCACAGCACCGCCGTACGCATGTCCGGCGAGTAGTACCGGTCCAGTAGTTCTCTCGATCACGCGTTGGAGAGCTGCTATGTCATCCGTGAGGGACGTAAGAGGAATCTGAACGCACGTTATCTTAAGACCCTGCCGCTGCAGAGGCAGGATTACATGCTGCCAGCACGATCCGTCGGCCCAGGCTCCATGAACCAATACGACTGTCGCATTTTGAAGAAAGGAATTCATTGCGATACTCCGCTGCCTTTCCCTCGCGATACGTCATTCGCCTCCAGGAACTCTTTGATCGCAGTAGCAATTTCTACGAAGTGCGTCTCCGTTGCAAAATGTCCCGTATCCAGGAACTGCACGCGCGCATTCGGCAGATCCTTACGATATGCCTCCGCTCCGGCGGGAATGAAGAACGGATCGTTCTTGCCCCAAATCGCCAGCAAAGGCGGTTGCGACTTTCGAAAATACTCCTGAAACCTGGGATAAAGTTTGACGTTCAATGCGTAATCGAGGAACAGATCAAGTTGAATATCTTTATTCCCAGGACGCTCCAGTAAAGCCGCATCCAACGTGTAAGACTCAGGGGGCACACTATCAGGGTTCGCAACACCATGCGTGTACTGCCAGCGGGTAGCTTCCAGAGTCAGGATGTTCTGCCGAATCACTTCTCGGTTCTCTGCCGTAGGTTGAGACCAATATTTTCTGATCGGTCCCCACGCATCTCCCAGGCCCTCTTCATAGGCATTGCCGTTCTGCGAAATGATCGCCGTGATTCGTTCCGGGCGGCCCATTGCAAGGCGAAAGCCTGTTGGAGCTCCGTAGTCGAAGACATAAATGGCGTAGCGGCTGAGGCCGAGCGCATCGGTAAAAGCTTGTATTGTGCCGCCCAGCGCATCGAACGAGTACGTATAGTTTCGTTTTTCAGGTACTTCCGTAAATCCAAATCCAGGCAGGTCCGGTGCGATCACCCGGTAACGATCCGCCAGGCGGGGAATGAGCTCACGGAACATAAATGACGACGTTGGAAATCCGTGCAGCAGAAGCAACACAGGTGCTGCCGCGTCACCGGCCTCCCGGTAGAAGACCTGGATTCCGTCGGCCTCAACTCTGTGCACGGATGTCACCGGTATGGCGGCCTGCGTGACTGTCTGTCCTGAAGCGATCTGACTCATGGAAAACTCCTTCTTACTCTCGCTGGTCTGATGCAACCATAATGCCATCTCATTTTCGAGATCGTTCCCAGGGTAAGCTGTGTTGGCGCATTAGGATACCTTCATGTGGGTAGCAGAGAGCATCACGCTCCAACTGACGAATCTGTGACGGACTGCCAACACTGGCGGGATTCAGTCGCGGCGTCGTCACAATACTGCTCTCCGCTACTCGACTATCAGAGTATTTGGTAACACGGGCGAAGGCCTTTCAAATTGCCAGCCGTATTCCAGTGAACTGCCAGCGTGTTGCCGGACGAAAAAAATTGCGATAGCTCGCGCGCACATGATCCGCCGCTGTGACGCACGATCCTCCTCGCAGAATCATCTGGCTCGACATAAATTTGCCGTTGTATTCCCCCACCGCGCCGGGAAGAGCTTTGTATCCCGGATAGCCGGTGTAAGGACTGGCAGTCCATTCCCAGCAGTCTCCAAACAGTTGCTCGACACCTGAGCTGTTCGCCCTCGCAGGATGGAGTCTCCCGGTGTCGAGTAGATTTCCGTGCCGGCGTTCCTTGCTCGCGACAGACTCCCATTCTGCTTCAGTGGGAAGGCGAGAGCTGCGCCAACGCGCGAATGCGTCAGCCTCGAAGAAACTGATGTGGCATACGGGAGTATCAAGCAACCCCGAGAGTTCATGCCATCCTTTGAGCGTGAAGACGCGCCAACCCGTCTCATCGCCAGAATCACGTTCCCAATAAAGTGGCGCTTCCCAACCCGTCTGCTCGACAACCTCCCAGCCGTCAGAGAGCCAGAGCTCCGGGCGCACGTACCCATCGTCTGACATAAACTCCAGATACTCACGACAGGTGACTTCGCGGTTTGCAATCTGAAATGGCTCCAGGTACACCTTGTGCCGCGGCGTCTCGTTATCGAAGCAGAAATCGAGAGGCTCTTCAGAAGTCGGCGGATAACCAATTTCAGTAAGTCCACCCTCAAAGCTGAGCCATTTGAGCTGAGGGATCGGCTGGGAATGTTCTTTTGGCAGGGCCGCCGATCCATAGGACGGTCGCAGCGGATTTGAGAAGAATGCATGCTTGATATCAGTCAGCGCCAGCTCCTGATGTTGCTGTTCGTGATTGATGCCCAGCATGATGCAGCGTGACGCTTCGTCGTCAATGGAACCTGCAAACAATCTCTCCATCTCCTGGTCGACGTGCGCACGAAAGGCCAGGACCTCATCGAGTGAGGGCCGAGAGAACGACGCGCGGGACTTCTTGTCGGGAATCTCTTCTCCGAGAGAGATGTAATAACTGTTGAACAGGCGATGAAACTCTTCACGAAAGGGCCTATAGTCGGCCAGATATGGTCGCAGCACGAAGGTTTCAAAGAACCAGGTGGTATGTGCCTGATGCCATTTGACCGGACTGGCATCTGGACATGACTGAATCATCTGATCCTCGGCAGATAAAGTAGCGACGAGAGAACGTGTCATCGACCGCACAGCTTTGTATTTCGACTCGAGAGTGGACATGGGTCAATTCATCTGCTGAGGCTCTACCGCAATCTGAATTCTCCAAAGTCAGCGTGAATGTATTACGCAAGCAATGTGCCAAAAACAGAGGCACCTTCCGATCAGCGGAAGCTATTTATTTGCAATGATCTATTGCAGCAAGTATCGAGCGCAAAGCTTGCCGTCACTGACGGAATCGTGACTGATGACCGCCACTGACAGGTTCCCGTCGCAGGGCTGACGCGGCATGCAGTGTTGGAAGGACCCTCTATATCATCTTTGAAGAAGAGACGGGACGGTTGATCCCGAGCTTCTGCATTTTGTAAACCAGCGACGTCCGCTTCATCCCCAGGCGTTCCGCAGCACCGCTCCGGCCGCCGACAACCCAGTTGCTTGCATCAAGCGCTCGGAGAATATGATCTCGTTCTACCTCTTCGAGGCCCGTCATCGGCGCGTTCGATCCTTTATGAGCGTTGAACGGTTCCAACTCTGCGGTCGGGGCGCGCAACACTGTATGAGGAGAAAGAATCACCGCCCGCTCGATAAAATTTTGCAGCTCCCGAACATTTCCCGGCCAGCGATACCGCACCAATGCGTCCATCGTCTCCGAAGGAATCTGGTCGATCCTTTTGTCCATTCGCTTTGAATAGAGTTTCAGGAAATGACGAACCAGCTTCGGAATGTCCTCCGTCCGCTGCCGTAAAGCTGGAACGTGAATCGGGAATACCTTCAACCGATAATAGAGATCCTCGCGGAACGTGGTCTGCTTTACCATCGCAGCCAGGTCGCGATGTGTGGCTGCGATCACACGAACATCGACCTTATGCGTGTAATTGCTGCCAAGTCTTTCGAACTCCTGTTCCTGCAGTACCCGTAACAACTTGGCCTGAAGTTCCAGAGGAATGTCACCAACCTCATCAAGGAAGAGCGTTCCCTTGTGCGCGAGCTCAAAGCGCCCCGTCTTCTGCGCAATCGCTCCGGTAAACGCTCCTCGTTCATGCCCAAACAATTCGCTTTCGAGAAGCCCAAGCGGGATTGCCGCGCAATTTAATTTGACAAAGGGCCGCCCCCGCCGACTGCTCAGATTGTGGATTGCGCGCGCGATCAGTTCCTTGCCGGTTCCGGTCTCGCCCAGAATCAGGGTGCTCGAATCTGTAGGCGCCACGATAGACACCAGATCGAGCGCAGTCTTCAGCGCGGGACTATCTCCGACGATCTCCCCAAACTCAGCGCGGATCTCCTCTTCGAGATAAATTCTCTGTTTCGCCTCTTTGTCTCTATCCCTTATGGCCTTTTCATAATCCAATGCATTCTCGACAGCTATGGCAACTTGACGAGCAACCTGTTCGAGAAAGGCAATCTCATCGCGGTCGAACGTTCTCTCCGACCGATTGAGAGCTGTCAACATGCCTATCGCACCGCTTCTGCCGAGAAGTGGAAGACCGCATCCCGACACCAGGCCTTCATCCATCACAAGTTGATAGATACGTTGACCTACTCTTTTGCCGAAACCTTCAAGGTCATAGAAGTCTTCCTCGAAACCATCAAAGTGTGGATTCTTGCCTATCTGGAAGGCTTTGTCGCAAATAAAATCATCATTGGGTATGACCGTCCCGTCGCGCAGAGAACCGCGTGCCTCGGGGTTGTACAGTGTCGTTATGCGCAAGCCCTTACTCTCGCGATTGGGCAGGAGTAGAGCACAATAGTCGCATCGCATCACTCTCAGCAGATCCGTAGACAACGTCTCCACCAGACGACGCATGTCTAACTTCGAGGCCATGCTGTTTGTGATCTCCAGAAGCAACCGCAACCGATCCCGTTCCAGCCGCAATCTCTCTTCATTCAGGTGGCGTTCAATCGCAATCCCGGCGATATGACTGGCGTTTTCGATCAGTTGCAGATCGGCAGCGTCAGGACTGCGCACTTCACGATAATGAATGGCGAAAGTTCCGAGGACCTCACCGTCGCTCGTAAACAAGGGCCGTGACCACACTGCGCGAATTCCAAAGGGCTGCAGAAGATGACGATAATGATCCCAGACCGGGTCCGTGAGGATATCGGTTACATACACAGGCTCCCGCCTATAGAGGGCTGTGCCGCAGGATCCGCCTTTGGGGCCAATAAGCATCGACCCCACATGCTCGAATCCGGGAATACCTGGCGAGGTCGCACAATAAATCTGTTTTCCATCACCCTCCGGAAGCCAGATGGTGCACAATGTGCCGTCGCCGCGAGATTCAACCAATTGAGCAATGATCGCAAGTACATCAGGCAATGGAGATCCCGCAAGAATCAACCTTAGAATGTTGAGCACAGACGAACTGGAAAACAGACCTGAGTCATTCTGCATCCGGTCATTGCTCGATGCGTGCGGTGCGATTCCTGTTATCTCCATGAACTATTCTTTCCTGACTCTGCCCCCTTCTAAAGAAGACCCTATCCTGTTTCGATTGAGGTATCGCTCGGAGGGTCACAAAGAAGAAGGTCGTTCATCACCGGCATTCACGGATTGCTGCCTCTCCGGATCGGACGCCTCAGCTTGGATGCCGGTTCCTCGCTCGTTGACTCACCGCAATATCCCTCATCCAGCAGACTACGGGAGCCATCTCGGAGCTGGCCAGTCATATTAAATCACCAGCACATGGCACGGTGTGTGCTCTGGACTGACCTTCCATGAACTGTAACCTGCTAACCGGCGTGTTGACAACCTTCGCTGTCTTTGCGGCGAGACCGGAACGTAGATAGCAAGTCGCCTTCAAACCCTATCGAACCGTATTGGGAGCTCCCATGCGGTTCGATAGAGGAGTTTGCAACTAGCCGAACGACTCGTAAGAACCTACTTGCCTGCCAGTGCAGGCATCGCTTCGATCTCAAATCGGTTTACGTCCCAGATGCCTTTGCAGTATTCCTGGATGGCCCGGTCAGAGGAGAACTTGCCGATGCGCGCGACGTTATAGATTGACATTGTCGCCCACCTCTGCCGATCGAGGAACGTCGCGCCAACCTGATCCTGACAGTCCACATAGGACTGATAGTCGGCAAACAAAAGGTACGGGTCGTTATATAGCAGACTGTCGACCAATGGGCGGAACAAGTTGCGGTCCCCGCGTGAGAAATGGCCGGAGAGGATACTATCGATCACTTCGCGGAGAGCGGGGTTGGACTCGTAGATACCGTGGGGGCGGTAACCGGCAGCCTTCTTCGCGGCAACTTCGTTTGCCGTGAGGCCAAAAAGGAAGAAGTTTTCGTGTCCGACGGCGTCGCGTATCTCGATATTGGCGCCGTCAAGGGTGCCGATAGTGAGAGCGCCATTCATGGCAAACTTCATGTTGCCGGTGCCGGAAGCCTCTTTGCCGGCAGTGGAGATCTGCTCGCTGAGATCGGCGGCAGGGTAGACCAATTGTCCGAAGGTGACGTTGTAATCGGGAAGAAAGACCACCTTCATGCAGTGGTTTACCTCGGGGTCGTTGTTGATTACCTCACCGACAGAATTAATTAGCTTGATGATTAGCTTGGCCATGAAGTACCCAGGCGCGGCCTTTCCTCCAAACAGGAAGGTGCGCGGTGTAATCTCCATGGTGGGATTCTTCTTCAGCCGGTGATACAGCGTAAGGATATAAAGGACGTTGAGATGCTGCCGCTTATACTCGTGGATGCGCTTCACCTGCGCGTCGAACATGGAGCTGGGATCGACGGAGATGCCTGTCTCCTCAGCGATGTACTGTGCAAGTCTTACCTTGACTTCGTACTGAACTTTGCACCAGTCGGCGCGAAACGCTGAGTCTTCGACATAACGTTCCAGTTGAGTAAGTTGATCGAGGTCCCCAACCCAGCCGTCACCGATCTTGCTGGTTATCAGCCCCGCCTGTTCAGGATTGCTGACAGCAAGCCAGCGCCGCGGTGTGACCCCATTGGTGACGTTGATGAATTTCTCCGGCCACAACGTATAGAAATCGTGCAGCACGTCGCTCTTCAGCAACTCGGTGTGCAGTTGGGCAACGCCGTTGATGTGCTTGCTCCCCACGCAAGCCAGATGGGCCATGCGCACGAACCTCTCTCCGTGCTCGTCGATAAGAGACATACGAGCCACTCGCGCCTCATCCTGCGGAAACCGCTCGCGAACAATATTCAGAAAGCGCGCATTGATCTCGTAGATGATTTCGATGTGACGCGGAAGCAGCGAAGCGAACATCGGCAGCGGCCAGCGCTCCAGCGCCTCCGGCAAAAGAGTGTGATTGGTGTAGTTGAAGGCATGCGAGGTGATCTCCCACGCTCTATCCCATCCCAGACCGTGGATGTCGACCAGTAGACGCATGAGTTCGGCGACGCCGATGGAGGGATGCGTGTCATTGAGCTGGATCGTGCATAGTTCATGGAACTTCTCAATCGAGTGACCGGCATTCAGGTGCCGCCGGATCATGTCCTGCAGGGAGCACGAGGTGAAAAAGTACTGCTGTTGCAGGCGAAGCTCCTTGCCGTGAATGTCTTCGTCATTGGGATACAGCACCTTGGATATATTTTCGGCGAAGACCTTCGCGCCGACTGCGCCTTGATAGTCCCCGCTGTTGAAGCGCTCGAAATAGAAGGACTCAGTCGCCTCGGACCTCCAGAGCCTGAGGGTATTGGCGATGTTGGAGCGATAACCAAGGATCGGCGTATCGTAGGGGATTCCCTTGACGACTGCATTGGGGATCCACCGCACTTCGTATTGGCCGAACGGATCGGTCCACGACTCGGTGTGTCCGCCGAAGCCCACTTCGACGTCTGCCTGCGGGCGGCGGATCTCCCACGGGTTGCCGAAGCGCAGCCAGTAGTCGGTAAGTTCGACCTGCCATCCTTCGTGAATCTCCTGGTGAAACATGCCGAACTCGTAGCGAATGCCGTAGCCCATCGCCGGAACTCCGAGGGTCGCCATCGAGTCGAGGTAACAGGCAGCGAGCCGGCCCAACCCGCCGTTGCCGAGGCCGGGCTCGCTCTCTTGCTTGATAAGCCGATCGAGATCCAGATCGAGTTCGGTTGTCGCCTCGCGAATAGCATCCTGCAGACCAAGGTTGAGCAGGTTGTTCGCAAGATGAGGCCCCATAAGGAACTCAGCCGAGAGATAGTAGACCGTGCGCACGCTATGCTTTAAGTAATCGCCCTTTGTCGTGAGCCACCGGGCCAGAATCCGGTCCCGCACCGTATACGCGAGCGCCATGAAGTGGTCCATATCGGTCGCAACCTCGCGACGCTTTCCCACGACGTAGAAGAGATTGTCCAGAATCGCCCGTTCTAAAGCGGGAACTGTGAGACTGGTCCGATCGTCATCGGTGATCGGGATGGTCTGGTTTTGCAATGTAGATGGCTGCTCTTGCATAACGTGCCTCATTCCTGTCGGGTGGAGAGTCCGAATCGCAAGCTCTTACAACTGGGAGCGCTTTTGTGCCAACGCCGCTATGAGATAGATGCTAAAGACTGCCCGGCAACAACAACAATAAAATCCAGTTACTTTACGTGTCCTCTCTGAATGGCCTGGCCATAAGTCTAATCCCATCGGATCTCCCGATAAGATGGATGGCGGCGACGTCGCTCACCGACCACTGGCCATGGCCGCCTGGAGAATCGAATGGCAATTGTAGCCGGAGTCGACTACGGAACCCTGAGCGTACGCGTCACTCTGCTCGACAGTACCCGCGGCCGCCTCAGCACCGCATCGGCCGAGTACCCGCTCCACCGCAGGCGCGAAGACCCCGACTACGCCACCCAATCCCACGCCGATCACATGAGCGCGCTCACGACCGCCATGCGGCAAGCCATCGCCAGCGCCGGCATCGACGGCGCCACAATCGAAGCCCTCGCCATCGACACCACCGGCTCCAGCGTCATCTTCGTCGATGAAAATCTCCAGCCCCTCGACGACTACTACCTCTGGTGCGACCATCGCGCCAAACAGGAAGCGCAGCAGATCACCGCGCTGGCCCACGCTGAAAACCTCGAAGCCATCCAGTGGTGCGGGGGCACCTACTCGCACGAGTGGGGATTCGCCAAGCTCCTCCACTGGCTCCGCCACAATCCCGGCAAGCGAGCCCGCTTCGCCACGGCACTCGAGCACTGCGACATGGCCGCCGCAACCCTCTCTGGCATTCGCGATCCGAGGCTCGTCAAACGCAGCGTCTGCGCCATGGGACACAAGTGGCTCTGGAACCCCAAATGGGGCGGTCTGCCTCCTCAAAGCTTCCTCTCCAAACTCGATCCCCTCCTCGACGGTATGCGCGACAAGCTCTCCGGCGAATGCCTCACCTCCGATCACCTCGCAGGCCATCTCTCCCCCGAGTGGGCTGAAAAACTCGGCCTCCGCCTCGGCATCCCCATCCCCGTCGGAGCATTCGACGCCCACTGGGACGCTCTCGGTGCAGGGTGCCGCGAAGGCGACGTCGTCAACGTCGTTGGCACCTCGACCTGCATCATCGCCATCCAGCAGAACACCACTCTCATCCCCGGCGTCTGCGGAGTTGTCCCCGGCAGCGTGCATCCCGGCTACGCAGGTGTCGAAGCCGGCCTCTCCGCCACCGGAGACATCTTCGAAGCCATAGCCAGGCGCGCAGGCAAAAAACTCACCGAACTCGCCCAGGATCTCGAAAACTACCGCGCCAGCCAGACCGGTCTCCTCCGCCTCACATGGGACAACGGAGACCGCACCGTCCTCGTCAACTCCCTCCTCGGCGGCGTCACCTTCGGCTGGAACCTCCTCCACACCGCGCAGGACGAGTTATACGCAGCCATCGAGGGCACGGCCCTCCACACCCGCATCATCCTCGACCGCATGGTCGAGTACGGCGTCCCCATCGAGCGCGTCATCAACGCCGGTGGAATCCCGCAGCGCAACGACGTCCTCAATCAGATCTACGCCGATGCCCTCAACAAACCTGTGCTTGTACCCAGCGGAACCCCCACCAGCCTCGGCTCCGGCATCATGGCCCTCATGGCCGCAGGAGCCTTCAAGACCATCGAAGAGGCGCAAAAAACAATGTGCCTCGACTACCGCACCTTCACGCCAAACAAAGAAGCAGCCTCTATCTACGAACGCCTCTACACCCTCTACCGCAAGGCCTACTTCGCCCTCGGTGCCAAAGACGCCCAGCCGGCGCACATGGGAGACATCCTGCCCGAGCTGCAGGCCATCGCAGAAAAGCAGCGAACATGAAGCATTCTCACGAAGAAGTGAGTCGCGAAGATCAAAATTGGAAGATCAGATTAGAAGGTAAGAGAGAGTCCGGCCTGCACGGTACGCGGCGACTGCGCCAGAAACAACGTCTGCCCGTCAGCCGAAAGGAAAGGCCGATAGCCCTGGGCCAGCAGGTTCGTCACATCCACTGTAGCGTCCAGCCCCGCGGGCAGCAGATGGCCCAGCCGCAGCGCCTGCCGCAGGTAGCAGCTGAAGTAAGCCTGATCGCCAAACGAAGCATACGGATCGACCGCCGAGACCAGCCGCGTCGGCTGCCAGCGGTACGACGCCCGAAGCCTGGTGCCGGTGCGAAGAATCTTCCCGCGCAGAGCGACTGTCGCGCTCTGGGCGGCCACTGGAGCCAGGTCGGTCGAGACATTGGGCAGGCTCAACGTTGCTCCGTCTTTTACCGCCAGACCTTCACCCGTGGCATATTCGGCGGCAATCCACATCGCAGAGGTAAGCGGCTCGGTCAGCGTCACATTCACGCCCTGAGTCTTGTATCCGCCGCTCAAAAACCGGAAGCTCCCCGTCGTCGAATCCGCAACAATCCCATTTACCCCGGCCTGCGCAGTCTGTTGGAGATCCGCAGGTCCAAGCGCGCCACCGCCGGAGACAGCAATACGGTCCAGAGAATCGCGGTAGTAAGAAACCTGCACCAGTCCCTGCCCAGCCTTGCGGCTAACCGTAAACTCCTGGTGAAGCCCCTGCGCTGTCTGCACCTTCCCCTGGTACATCACGGCTACCGGCAACTCCTGCTGCAGCGAATCAAGCCCGGCAACCGACTGCAGATCCTGCGACGTGGCCATCCGGTAGCCAACCGCCCAATCCTTTACGGGGTGAGTCGTCACCTTGAAGAACGGCCTAGTCCCCGACGCATATCCTGCCGTGCGGACGACGTAGATCGTTCCTCCCGCCTCAACATCGGCGAAGTCCCCGATCTTCATCAACTGCCCGCTGGAGAGCTGCATCGCATCCAGCCCAGTGGCGCCGCCGGAGCTTATCAGTTCAGGATGCGTCTGATAAGCCATCACCGACCGCCCGGCGCCGGCAAACCCAAGCCGCGTCTCATATCCAGCCGCAACCTCAGTCGATGGGCCGACCATACCCGGTCCGGGCTGCTTACCAATGTCTGCACGCAGCGCCAGTCCGGCACCGTCGTCCAATGTCCGGTCGAGAACGAAGACGTTATGGACTCCACTGCTGCCAAAGCCGCCATCGCCCGCCGTCATCTCGGCTCGCGCGCGGTCGGAGTGCTTCGACTGCGACTCTGTCACGCTCGACGAAACCATAATTACGTCGCCGTCCTCGGTCATCCTGAGGATCGGACGGTTGGCAGCCGAACGCATCGTCCACTTCCAGTCGTCGCTCGGCTCATCCGCCTTGCGCCGCTCCGCCGGAATCCATGTCGTGGACTCGAACAGCGTATTCAATGTCAAATTCACGACCGCCTGTGCCCCTGCTCGAAGCTGCAGATTGTCGCGGAGCGCCGGAACAAAGAGCGCCGCACTTGCCCTGACGTCATATCTTCCGGGAGTCAGGTGAAGGATCAGATAGCGGCCATGAAGGTCTGTGAACGCCGTCCCGAGCACCGCTGAGTTCTCGGCCACCACCTCAACCAGCGCTCCAAGCTGCGCCACACCCTGCGCGTCTCGAACCACGCCTGTAACAGCAGCGCCCTGTGCGGCAGCCATCTGCGCGGCCACGGTCAGCAGCACCAACGAGAGAATCGCGATCTTCACCTGGGGTCGTTGCACAGTCAAATCCATCCTGCGCGTCGAGGCTGTTCCAAAGAGGCAACTCCCGGAAAATGAGGGAGCAGCATTACAGAATGCGTTGCCGCTGGTCATCGCCTGTCCCAATCCGCATGACCATGCAGCCAATTCCTTGTCGCATCTGCCTAATCTACGATAAACGCGGCAGATCCTGCAATCTGCTGCTTGGTGATTCCATCATTCACTTTTATGTTGACCTGGTACTTGCCGGGCTGAAGAGACGCCAGCGGCAAACTTTTTTCAATCGTTATCTGATCCGAGTTCGGATTCAACTTCGTCGTCATCTCCTGGCTTTCGAGAATCGCCTTGTTCGTCGCCATGTCCAGAATCTGGTACTCGATCGTCGCACCGTTCTGTTTGCTCTTCTCGTCGATGCCCAGGTTATAGACCTGCATCCAGAAGTTCAGGTTCTGCCCCCGGTGGAACGTCACCGGCGCGTCAATGGCGCCGGTGCTGGCTACCCGCGGCACAATGTGGGTGTCTCCGATAACGAAGTTACCCGCGCCGATATCCCGCGAAGGAACGCGCTCCATCTGCCCGGCCAGAATCAGCGAGGACGCCGCAAGACGGTCATCGTCATATCGTGGAACATTCAAGCTCCGCTGCCAGCGGCCGATATGGTCGGGGTTGTTGACGTCCTTAATCACAATGTCGATCTTGTACAGGCCCGGGCGTAGCGGCAACGACTTCCAGTACACCGAAAGATCGTTCTTCTTGCGGGCCAGAAGCTCGCTCGGCACCTGGATGCTCACCGGATCTTCGAACGTCTGGATCGGCTTGTGGTTCAGGTTAGACACCCGCCCAAGAATATTCACCGTGCCGGTAGCCACCCCGTCCTTGTTGACGAAGGTAATGTCGCTGTTCCTGATCTGGAGCGTCACCGGCACCAGGATCGTGTCGTTGGTCACCTTCACATAGTCGGTACGAACATCGAACAGGAAAGGTGGCCCGGTAAGGATCTTGGAGCTCGTCATGAACTGCTCCATGTCCTTGTACTTGATCTCAGGCGCGGCCATGATCTTCGCATACTGACTGATCCGGTCGAACTGCTTGCTCTGGTTCTGCTCCGACATCGGCCCTTTGCCGAGCTGCTCCAGGCCGCCGTTCATGCGGTCCGACTGCTTCGCCATGCCCATCTGCTCGTACAGCGTCTGGCCTGCTCCCGGCACGTACTTCAGCGCGTCCTTCTCGGAACGGTCGATCGTCATGTGATAGTCGCCGCACATGCACGTATCGACAAATTCGAGATCGATGTTGTCGCCAACCCCCTCAAGATAGCGGTAGTGCCAGATCTCGAACGGGAAGGTCGAGGTGTTGCCACCGCCCTCTTCCATCGGCCGCTCATAGCTTCCGCCGCTAGGGTGCGAGTCGATGCTGTCCGGCTTGCCATACGCGATATAGATGTGGCCCCGGTCGGTTCGCCAGCCAGGTTTACCCGCCGCGAAGTGCTCGTTGGCATAGGCAATGCGCGCGTAATGCTCCTCGCGATACTCGTTGTCCGGCGAATCCGGATTCGGGTTCCGCCGCAGCCAGAAGTTCTCGATGAACTGGTCGCGCTCCTCGTCGTTACTCAGGCTCTTGAACGCCGCCAGCTCCTCATCCGTGATGATCCAGCGCACATCTTCGTTCACCCACTTCGCGTACTCGCCCTTCAACTCCTTCTTGACGGCCTTCCGCTGCTCGATCTTTTCCTTATCGGTCAACGGGCGCTGCAAAGGATCCGGCTTCTCCGTCGTTACCGGCCCCTTGACCACTCCATCGGTCTGCGGCGAGGCAGCCGTCCCCTGAGCCGAAAGTACCTGCACGCCCATAAACAGGAACAATAGAGCCGTGCCGGAAATCACGCGCCGAGAAGTAATCATAGTAAGGGGTCTGCTCCTGTAACCAACCTGTATTGTAGAGCCGCACATCGTCACTTACAAGGGGTAGACGCACCAGCGCGCCTGTTATCATCATCTGTATTCTAGGGAATCAGGAAAGCTTCACCAGGAGGAGTTCCACCCCCCGGGCCAGACCTTCTGCGAAAAGGCGTAAGTCATGCTTCTGGAATAAATACGGAACCCGAAGGCCAGCGCCTGCGTATTGTCTCTTCGGCAGGCAAAACTCCTACCGGAATACCTGGCAATCGACCGCCGGGGTTCTTGAAGAAAGCAGCAATGAGCGCTAAGAAGATCATCATCATCGCCGCGGTCGTCCTGGTCCTCGCCGGCATCGTCGTCGGCAGCATTCTTCATGGTCAAGCCAACGTCACCAAGGTCTCCAGCGGCAAGGTCGCGTGTCAGGACCTGACCTCTATCGTCAACGGCACCGGCCAGATCAAGCCCAAGACCTACGTCAACATCGGCGCCACTGCCTTCGGCCGCATCACGCACCTTTACGTCAAGGAAGGCGACCGCGTCAAAGCCGGCACCACGCTCGCCACCGTCGAGAGCGTCCAGCCCCAGGCTACCGTCGCCGCTCAGGACGCCACCATCGCCGCCTCCAAGACCGACATCACCAGCTACATCGCCGCCGAAAAGACCGCTGACGCCAACATCGAGCAGGGCAAGGCAGACCTCGAGCAGAAACGCCTCGACTACACCCGCGCCCAGGCCCTCTATGAGCAGAAGCTCATCGCCAAGCAGGACTACGACGCCAAAAAAGCCGCCTATGACATGGCCGTAGCCACCCTCACTCAGCGTCAGGCAGCTCTCGCCCAGGCCAAGGCTCAGACCGACTCCATGCGCGGCCACATGAATCAGGCCGTCGCCAGCCAGCGTGCCAACTACGACGCCCTCGACAAGACCATCAGCCGCGCGCCCTTCGACGGTCTCGTCACCAACGTCCCCGTCCGCGAAGGCGAAACCGTCGTCCTTGGCATTCAGAACGCCGAAGGCTCCACCCTCATGACCCTCGCCGACATGTCCGTCATCACTGCCGAGGTCAAAGTCGACGAGACCGACATCGTCAACGTCAAGCTCAACCAGCCCGTCGACGTCACCGTCGATGCCCTGCCCGGCCGCACCTTCAAAGGCCACGTCACCAATGTCGGCGACCAGGCTCTCCTCCGCACCACCGGCATCGCCACCAGCCAGTCCACCACCGGCACAGAAGAGGCCAAGGACTTCAAAGTCGTCGTCACCCTCGATCCCTCCCCCGGCATCAACCTCGACGACCTCCGCCCCGGCCTCTCCGCGACCGCTAAAATCACCGCCGCGCACAAGCCCGACGCTCTGACCATTCCCATCCAGGCACTTGTTCAACGCGATCCCGCCGCCGAAAAAATTCTCGCTGCCAACGCAGGCAAGCCCTCCGTCGGCCTCGCTGCCACCCCTGCCGGAGCCGCACCCAAATCCCAGGTCACCCAGGGCGTTTACATCCTCCACAATGACCACAACAAGCTCCGCGCAGAGTTCGTCCCAGTGACCACCGGCATCACCGGATCCACTGACATTGAAGTCATTGGAGGCCTCAAGGAAGGCGACCAGATCGTCATCGGCCGCTACCGTGTCTTGCGTGGCCTCAAAAGCGGCACTGCCGTCAAAGTCGATAACTCCGTCGACACCAACCCAGACGATAAAAGCTAACCCTCGTCCAAAGGCCAGTAGCACTCCCCCGGAAGGCCGGAAGATGGTTCATTAACCCCAGCGGAACCATCGCCCCGGCCTAAACGTACTATCCTGAAACAGGCAACTCACCGGAGAACCGGATGGCCATCGAAACCGCAGTCGAATCCCCGATCCTCACGCCCAACGCCGCAGGCCCAGCCCCAGGCGATGTCATCGTCACCGACAATCTCTGGAAGACCTACGAGATGGGCGACCAGCAGGTCAACGCTCTCCGCGGCGTCAATCTCCGCATCCGCCACAACGAGTACGTCGCCATCATGGGACCCTCCGGCTCCGGCAAATCCACCTTGATGAATCTCATCGGCTGCCTCGACTCCCCGTCGCAGGGACGCTACTGGCTCAACGGCCACGACGTCTCCGAGCTCAACGACGACGAGCTGGCGCGCATTCGCAATAAAGAGATCGGCTTCGTCTTCCAGACCTTCAATCTCCTCGCCCGCGCCACCTCGCTTCACAACGTCGAGCTGCCTCTTATCTACAACGGAACCCCCGCCGCCGCGCGAACCGAGCGCGCCAAGCAGGTCCTCGAATCCGTCGGCCTCGGCTCCCGCATGATGCACAAGCCCAACGAGCTCTCCGGCGGTCAGCGTCAGCGCGTCGCCATCGCCCGCGCCCTCGTCAACAAGCCCTCCATCATCCTCGCCGACGAGCCCACCGGTAACCTCGACTCCAAAACCGGCGACGAGATCATGGCCCTCTTCGACGAGCTTCACGCCAACGGCAACACCATCGTTGTCGTCACCCACGAGCCCGACATCGCCGAGTACGCCCATCGCATCATCACCATCCGCGATGGCGTCGTCGCTGGAGACAACCCCTCCAGCCGCATCCGCCCCCAATAGGCCTTTCTCTTCGGGATCGGCGCAAAGGGCAGTTGAAAAGCCGCCGTTTTGAAAGGGCGCAAACCCCGCCGTAGCCGTATTTGAAGGGACGGGGCTTCAGCTGTGTCGTAGGCTCAATCTATGGAATGCGGCTTCAACCGCTGAGGAATATTTCAGGGCAAGCGCAACTTCTTCAGCCCCGGCCTTTGCCCATTCCTGCGCAAGACACTCTTCCGGCAATCCCGAAGCCCGCTCCCACCCGTCTAAAATGGAATGATGGCATCGGTCCCTGGCAGTCTTCGACTCATCGGAACTCTCGCCACCCTTCTTCTCTGCACCGCACTCCACGCCGACCCCGCGCGCTTCGACCTCGCAGGCCCCAAGGTAGACGTCCACGTCACCCGCGACGGTCGAACCCTCCCCATCGCGCAAGTCCCCAATCTTCTGCCTGGCGACAAGCTCTGGCTCCGCGCCGAGCTCCCGCCCACCCAATCTGTCCACTATCTCCTCGTCGCTGCCTTCCTCCGCGGCACCACCAACCCGCCCCCCGATAGCTGGTTCTACAACATTCAGACGTGGAACAAAAAAATCCGCGAAGAGGGTGTAACCATCACCGTCCCCGACGAGGCCCAGCAGGTCATCCTCTTCCTCGCGCCCGAAACCGGAGGCGACTTCACCACTCTTCGTTCTGCCGTTCGTGGACGCCCCGGCGTCTTCGTCCGTGCCTCGCAGGATCTCCTCGAAGCCGGCTTCGAGCAGGCACGCATCGAAACCTACCTCGCTAACATCCGCCGCGTCCCTCCCGATGACAGCAAGGCGCTAGCCGAGCACTCCGACCTCCTGGCCCGCACCCTCAATCTCAAACCCAACGGCGACTGCTTCAAGAAACCCGTCGACACCCAGGCCAACTGCCTCACTCAGGCTGGTACCCAAAGCCTCCTCGACGATGGCCACGGCACCACCGTCGCTGCCGCGCTATCCAACGGCCCCGGCTCCGATCTCATCAATCAGGCCAGCTACACCCAGATGGCCGGCGCAGGACTCTACTCCGCCTACGTCGGCGCCGTCGTCGACCTCGTCCGCCTCATGAGCGGCCTCCACACCGCCAAATATCAATACATCCCCGCAATAGCCTTCCCCACCGGAGACGCGCTCAACCTTCGCCTCAACACCCCGCCATCCTTCAACGACCCCAAATCCGTCATCGTCATCGGCCTCCCCGCCATCCAGGCCGCGGTACCGCCGCCTCTGCGCCCCGCCGACCCCAAAATCATCACCTGCCTCCTCAAACCCGGCGTAACCCTTCCGGTTGAAGGCGCGCCTCTGGTCTTCTCCACCTCCTTCGCCCACGAGCTCGTCCTCCACCTCGACGGCCCTGGCCCCGGTACCGACATCCCCGTCACCGCCGACCCCTATCAGGGAGGACTCGTCCTCGCGCACCTCCCTGCCCGCAAGCCGCTTCCCATCGACGCCGTCGCCGACACCCAATCAACGGCGGGCCAGCCTGCCATCGCGCCCCAGGCAACCACCCAGTCCCCCTCCGTCGCCGGCACCAACGCGATCACCGGAGTCGTCAAGGGCTACTGGGGCTTCGACCCCTTCACCGGCCCTGTCGTCAACCTTCAGGACGCCCCCGGCAAGGACTGGAAGGTCGTCACCAGCGACACCCTCATCGCGGGACAGGAGAATCATCTCTCCCTCACCTCCACCGGCACCGCCTGCATCGAGAAGATCACCGTCGACGTTGCCGGAAGACCGATCGAAGCCCAGTGGAGACCCGAGGCCAAACCAGCCTCCGTCGAGGTATCCGCCTCCCTGAAATCCGTCGATCCCGGCTCTCTCCGCCTCGCTATCCATCAGTACGGCGACCCCAACCCGGATATCGTCGCCACCAAAACCTACTCCGAGCCCGCCACACTCAAATCCCTTGAATTTCACGCCGGAGACACCTACGCCGAGCTCACCGGAACCAGCCTCGACCAGGTGCAGCAGCTCACCCTCGACAAGCTGACCTTCACCCCTGCGACCTCGAATGCATCATCTGGCCAGGATGCCGCCACAAACCCGGACACCGGCCTTCGCCTCACCCTCTCGCCCGATAGCCCGGCAACAAAATTCACCGTGGGCGAGCATCTCACAGCGCACTTCTCCCTCAAAGACGGCCGTACCCTCACCCTGCCCGTCGCCGTCTCTCCAGCGCGTCCCTCCGTCACGCTGATTAGCAAAAGCGTCGTTCAGGCCGGCAACGGCCCCATCCACCTCGCCGACCAGAACGACCTCCCCGTCACCCAGCAGCTTGTCTTCTCGCTCAAATCCGCCGCTCCCTTCCCGCGAACCGGAAAATTGGAGATTGCTAGCACCGACGACACCCTCCACGCCACGCTCACTGTCGCTTCGGGCAACCTCATCCTGCAAAATCCGCGCACCATCTTCGTCACCCTCGATCCGGTCTCTGCCTTCGGCAACTCCGCCTTCGGTCCCCTGCGTGTGCGCCCCGTCGCACCGGACGGAACCCCCGGCGACTGGCTCCCGCTGGTCAACCTCGTCCGCCTCCCCACCCTCAAAGACCTGCACTGCCCCTCCGACATCACCCAGCCCTGCACCGTCTCCGGCAGCGCTCTCTATCTGGTCGACTCCATCTCCGCAGACTCCGCCTTCACTGCCCCCACCACCGTCCCTGAGGGCTTCGTAGGGGACACCCTCACTCTGGCTCGCCCGGCAAAGACCGGCTTCTACCTCCGCCTCCGCGACGACCCCACCGCCACCAACTCTGTAACCCTGCCCATCCTGCCCCAGCAACCCATCACCACCTCACAGACCATCCCCGCCAAATCCGACTCCCGGTAGTTGACATCCCCTATGCCCGGGAAACCCGTCTACCTTCTACGCTACTTTGGCCTCAGCATAGGAAGTCAGACCGAAGTCCGGACTTATCCCATTTCGTTCGAATACTTTGCACACTTTTGACGGGGTAGGGGGATGGCCGGTCCCGGTCTCATCTCTCCGCCAGCAATGTCTCGACATCGGTCGCAAAATCCGTCTGCCGCACCGCACCCACATACGTCTTCGCCACTCGCCCCTCCCGGTCCACGAGCACGGTCGTCGGCACACCCTCCATCCCGTACTCCATCTGCGACATCCTCTCCGGCCTCACCACCGGGTACGGCACCCCAAAATCCTTCACAAACTTCGTTATCTTCTCCGGGCCTCCCTCATCAATCGCCACACCGACGATGGCAAGCCCCTTCGGCCCCAGCTCCTGCGACAACCGGATTAGCCCCGGCGTCTCCTCCCAGCAAGGCCCACACCACGTCGCCCAGAAGTTCACCAGGACCACCTGCCCACGGTGTTCCGCCAGCTTCCACGTCTCGCCATTCAACTCCGTCATCATCAGATCAGGCATTGCCCTGCGTTCACTGGCAGGACGGATACCCCCCGACTGCCGGGTGCCATAGTGCCACGCAGCCGCCACCACTCCAAACGCGAGCGCCGCAATGCCATAGCGTATCCATCTCTGCAAAGCTGCAGGCATTCCCTCTCCCCAAGGACTCAAGGACCCAGGCCCCAGCCTACCTCTTTTCTTCCGGACATGGCATCTGTACAGTGTGGGGAGTCCTTGACCTGAATGAGGCACACGATCCCGAAACCACTCCGTATTTCTGTGATTAAGACAATAGCGTTTGTGGGCATGCTGCTGACTGCCGTTCCGGCTGTCCCCTACTCCGTCCAAACCCACGAAGAGTTGATCGACCTCGCATGGAAGCAATCCATTCGCCCCATCTTGCTCAAGCAATACCCCACACTCACCGAAACACAGCTCCAGCGGGCTCACGCTTTCGCTTACGGCGGCTGCGCCATTCAGGACTTCGGTTACTACCCCTTCGGCAATGCCTTCTTCTCCGACCTCACTCACTATGTCCGCGCCGGAGACTTCGTCCTGAGCCTTCTCCACAACGCCCACACCCCTGACGAACTCGCATTCGCCATAGGTGCTCTCTCCCATTACGTCGGCGACAACATCGGCCACAGTTCCGCTGTAAACCTCTCGGTGCCGATTGAGTTTCCCAGGCTCGAACATCGGTACGGCCCCTTAGTGAACTACGCCGAAGACCCGCACGCCCACGTCCAGACAGAGTTCGCCTTCGACATCAATCAGCTCAGCAAGGGCCGATTTGCCCCTTCCGCGTACCTCAAGTACGTTGGCCTCGAGGTCCCTCCCCTCCTTATCCGCAAGGCCTTCTTCGAAACCTACGGCCTCAACCTGTCCGAGATCATCGGCAACAAAGACACCTCGATCCATGTCTATCGTTCTGCAGTCCGCAGCTTCATTCCAAACATCGCGCGCGCCGAAACCATTCTTCACAAAAAGAATTTCCCCGAAGACCTATCCGGCTCCGATCTGAGTGACCTGCAAAACGATCTTCTCCAGGCTTCGACCGATAATAATTGGGAGGCGTACCGCAAAACTCCCGGCTTCAGAAGCCATCTTTATGCAGGTTTTATCTTCATTCTGCCCAAAGTGGGCACACTCAAACTCCTAGCCATCAAAGGCCCCACTCAACAAACCGAGGAGCTCTACGTAAAGAGCCTCAACCGCTCGATCAAAGTCCTGCGCAAGCTATTGACCGACTACGATCACATTGATCTTTACCTCGCTAACCGCGATCTGGACACCGGAAACTTCGTCAAGCCCGGCGGTTACTCCCTCACCGACAAAACCTATGCCAGGCTGCTCGAGGAGATCACAAAACACCCGGCCAACGAAGTCCCTATCCAGCTCAAGCATGACCTCATCGCCTATTATGAGGATCCGGATGCCCCCATCATCACGAAAAAATCTCCTCACGAGTGGACCGAGGTCCAGACGAATCTCAAAACACTCGCTTCCATGAAGACCATCGGCACACTCGATTCCCTTCCTGCCGAAGCACTCGATGATCGTTGAGCCGCATGCTGTCTCCCGAAAAGAAGAAAATAACTCCATTGAATTCGGGCGTCTAACGACTCCTTCCGCGGCGATCGCATCCAATACTAGTCAAAGACTGGGAGATGCATGAACGTCACGAACAGAAAGATCGCAGGAATCGAAACTATCACGCTACGTCTAATCGCGGTTACCGCACTTATCTTCATCTCCGGCTGCAATAGTGGAAAATCCGCTCCTACTCCAGCCAACTTCACGCTGGCGATCAACAACCACTTTCTTGATCACAGCGACTGTCTGTTTTCGGATATTCGATTCCCCTTCGAGACCACCGACCCGGAGAAGACCAAACAGATGGACTCCCTGGCCAAGGCCCATCTACTCGAAAAATCGGTTGAGACAAGCATTCACGTCAGCCGTTACACAATCAGCGGGACCGGCGCGCGTTTCGCTCCGCACTTCTGCTACGGGCACCGCGAAGTCACCAGCATCGACAGCTTCACTCCGCTAACCGTCAACGAAGGCTTCAAGGAAACCACCGTCGCCTACAGCTACACGATGAAGGAAATTCCTGTATGGGCCCTGAGCCACGACGTTCAGGCTGCTTTCCCTGACATGGCTAGAGCGACCAGCAGTCAGGTCACGGCGAAAGCAACGCTCGCGCAAACCGCAGTGGGTTGGCAGATCCCCGATTAGCCCAGCCTCGGTCACATTGTCCTACAATCGATGGAGATGGATTTAGCCGCAAAATCCGCAAAGCTTCAAGCCACGCTCAAAGAGTTGGACAGCGTTCTGGTCGCTTACTCCGGCGGCACCGACTCTGCCTACCTGGCCTACGCCGCTTACCAGGCACTCGGCGACAAGATGCTCGCCGTGATCGCGGACTCACCCTCCCTTCCACGCGCGGAGCTCGCCGCCGCTCTCGCCTTTACCGCCGAACACAATATCCCCACGCAAATCCTTCAGACCAACGAGCTCGACAGTCCCGACTACCAGCGCAATGATGCCCGCCGCTGCTTCCACTGCAAAGACGAGCTCTTCACCCAGATGGAGCAAGCCCGCGTCGTCCAGGGCTTCGCCCACATCGCCTACGGCCGGAACCTCGACGACGACGGAGATTTTCGCCCGGGGCAGCAAGCCGCAACCCAGCACCACGCTGTCGCTCCTCTCGTCATCGCGCAACTGAAGAAGACCGAGATCCGGCAACTAGCCCGCGAAGCAAACCTCTCGCTCGCCGACAAACCGGCCAGCGCATGCCTCGCCTCCCGCATCGAGTACGGACGTCCGGTCACCCACGAAAATCTCTCTCAGGTCGAGCAAGCCGAAGCCGCCCTCCACGCGCTCGGCTTCCCGCAGGTCCGCGTACGCCACCATGGCGATCTCGCCCGCATTGAAATCGCCATCGAAGATCTTCTGCGCGCCCTCTCAATGCCGGTCCTCGAAGAGATCACCGCTGCCATCAAACCGCTCGGCTTCCTCTACGTCACTATCGACACCGAAGGCTACCGCTCCGGCTCGATGAACCAGAGCCTGCTCGCCGTCTCCGCCATCCGCCCCGCCTCGTAATCATCCGTTCCGAGTAACGTGAAACAATAACGCCATGCGAATCGCTTATCTCGATTGCTTCGCTGGCATTAGCGGCGATATGTTTCTCGGGGCTCTCCTGGACGCGGAAGTCGATCCCAATATCCTTCAAGACGCGGTCTCTGCCCTGAACCTCAACGCATCGCTCAAGATAGAAAAGGTAGACCGCAGCGGAATCTCTTCAACAAAAGTGCACGTCTACGAAGGCGCGAACCTGGCCGAAGACGCTCATGCCCACAGCCACGAAACATCTGACCAGCAAACTCATACTCACCAGCACCACACTCACGATCATGAACACGCCCACACCCACGGCCGTTCTCTCGCCACCATCCGTGACTTAATCAACGCCGCACCTCTGAACTCCGACGTGAAGAAAACCGCGATCCACGCCTTCGAGCTCCTCGGCGCCTCAGAGGCCAAAATCCACAACGTCCCAGTCGAGAAAATTCACTTCCACGAAGTTGGCGCAGTCGACGCCATCGTTGACATCGTTGCCGCCGCTGCCGGCATCCACGCCTTCAACATTGACAAGTGGTACTGTTCTCCTCTCAACGTGGGCGGCGGAATGGTTGACTGCGCCCACGGTCGTTTCCCCGTGCCCGCTCCCGCAACGGCCGATCTCCTTCGCGATTTCCCCACCTACTCTGCTCACATTGAAAAAGAGCTTGTCACTCCGACTGGCGCAGCCATCATTCGCACGCTTGCTCCCTCCTTCGGCCCGCAACCTGCCATGCGCGTCCAGCAGATCGGCTACGGAGCCGGAACCCGCAATCCCAAAGACTTCCCCAACGTCCTCCGCATCAGCATCGGCGAGACCGCAGACGCCACTCACTCGGCCGTCGCCATCCTCGAAACCGCCATCGACGACATCTCCCCCCAGATCCTCGCCCATGTCACCGAACGAGCCCTGGCTATTGGCGCGCTCGACGTCATGTCTACCGCCGTGCAGATGAAAAAGGGACGTCTCGGAACCCTCCTCACCATTCTCGCGGACGATGCCCAAATTCCGGTACTCGAAGACCTCCTGCTTCGCGAGACCAGCACCCTCGGCGTCCGCATTCACCACGAACGCCGCTCCTGCCTGGACCGCACCCACGAGACCGTCACCACCCTCTATGGCGACATCCGCATGAAGATCGGCTCCCGGAACGGCGAAATCTTCAACGCCGCCCCTGAGTTCGAAGACTGCAGAGCAGCCGCCGCGAAACATCAAGTCGCGATCAAGCTGGTTCAGCAGACGGCCATCGCAGCGTACTTTCGATGATCGATCACCTACATTCAAAATTTGCATCCAACTCTTTACAAGGAGTGCCGCATGAAGCGCAGGGATTTCCTCAAATCCGCCACCGTCGCTAGTCTCGGATCAACCTTTCCTGTCTCCTCGCAAACGAGTCCAGCCCGCACTTCCAACAAGCGCCCTGAATCCCCCAACATGATCTACCGCGAGCTCGGCACCACCGGTGAGCGCGTCTCCGCCATCGGAATGGGTGGCTACCATCTCGGCAAACAAAGCGACGCAAACGAAAGCATCCGTCTCATCCAAACTGGGGTTGACCGCGGTATCACCTTCCTCGACAACTGCTGGGACTACAACGACGGCATCTCCGAGGTCCGCATGGGACAGGCGCTGCGCAACGGATATCGCCAAAAAGTTTTTCTCATGACCAAGATGGATGGCCGCACCACGAAGGAATACAACAAGCAACTTGAAGAGTCTCTTGGCCGCCTTCAAACAGACACCATCGACCTCGTTCAGTTTCATGAAGTGATCCGCATGGAAGATCCAGACCGCATCTTTGCCCCAGGTGGCGCTATCGAAGCCGCCATAGCCGCACGGCAGGCGGGCAAGATTCGTTACATCGGATTTACCGGGCACAAAGACCCCGCCGTCCACTTACGCATGCTCGAAACTGCGAAGAAACATAACTTCCACTTCGACACTGTGCAGATGCCCATCAACGTAATGGACGCGCACTTCCGTTCCTTTACTCACCAGGTCATGCCTGTCGCAATCGAACAGGGCATCGGCGTCCTTGCCATGAAGACCTTCGGCGACCGTTACATCCTCACCAGCAACACTGTCCAGCCGATTGAGGCCCTCCACTACGGACTTACCCAGCCCGTCTCCGTCGTCATTACGGGTATCGACAACATGCAGGTGCTCGACCAGGCCTTCGAAGCCGTCAGGACCTTCAAGCCTATGAACGAAGCGGAGATCAAATCTCTCCTCGACCGCACCTCGGTAGCAGCCAGTGAAGGCAGGTTCGAGCTCTTCAAGACGACCTCGCAATTTGATGGCACCGCGCAAAACCCCAAGTGGCTCGGATAAGATTTTCTAAGTACGCCTCATGAACAAAGCCACTCTTCTCGAGCTCCTCGCCGCAGTGCAATCCGGAACGATCACCACAACAGCAGCCAGCGAGCGCCTCGCCAATCTGCCGTACGAAGACCTGGGCCACGCCCGCATCGACCACCACCGCAGCCTTCGCACGGGTCTGCCGGAGGTCATCTACGCCCAGAACAAGTCTCCCGAACAGACCACGGAGATCTTTCTTCGCATGGCCGCATCCGGTGGCGACGTTCTCGCGACACGCGCCGACGCAGCCACGGCAGCTATGGTTCTAGCCGAAGTGCCGAGAGCGATCTATCATTCGGCGTCCCGCACCATCACGCTGAAGCAAACCACAGCCACCGAACCCTCCGGCCGGATCGCCATCCTCACCGCTGGCACGAGCGACCAACCCATCGCCGAAGAGGCTGCCATCACCGCCGAGCTATTCCATGCGCAGGTCACGCGCCTCTACGACGTAGGAGTCGCGGGCCTGCACCGGTTGCTTGCTATCCGCGACCAGATCGCCCAGGCGGACGTCATCATCGTCTGCGCAGGCATGGAGGGTGCTCTGCCCAGCGTTGTCGGCGGCTTGGTTGGAGTGCCGGTCATTGCTGTTCCGACGTCGGTCGGTTACGGCGCCAGTTTCGACGGCGCAGCCGCCCTTTTGGGAATGCTAAACTCCTGCTCCCCCAATGTTTGCGTAGTAAATATAGACAACGGCTTCGGCGCGGCCTACACTGCGGTACTGATAGCGCGTGCCGCCGCCCGCCGCAACGAATAAGTTTGTGCGGGCATGGCGTTTACGGCTGCAACGATACGAGGTGATTCCCGAATGCTTCCACATGACAAGAAACCGTGGGCAAAGACGTTAGCGCGGATAATCATCTTTGTGACCATAATTGCGCTCGCTATTCTGACGTACTTTCTCAAGAGCCATAACTCCCTCCACATTCCGGAGGTTGTCGGTATCTTCCTGCTTTTCCTCACTATCGTGCCACCGAACCTGGCCATTATTTATCCGTGGCTGCTTCCATCGAATCACGCAAATAGTCGTAACGCGGGAAAATCAACCGCACGCTAAACGAGAAGGGCAGCGCGGCCAGTGATTCTGCGGTTAAGCCTGATCTTGGGTAAAGGCGCGAATCGGAACGGGCCAGTCGAAGCCAGGGAAACCCTGACCGATTTACATCTTGGCGCGAAGTGGCTGCATCGGCTCGGTATGATTTGGCGCCGCAGGCTCGTCAGCGAGGTATTTCTTAAGCAGCTCGTGGTGGAGACAGTACAGAGCGAGCTCCAGGCGATCCGAAACTCCAAGCTTGTCGTACACCTTTCGCAGATAGTTCTTAATCACCTGTTCGGTCGTCCCTATCTGATAAGCAATCTCTTTGTTGCGCATGCCGCGGGTGATGCAGCTGATAATCGCCAGTTCTTTCTTCGATAGCTTCGGCTGAACCTTGGGATCGGTAAGGCTGGTAGCCTGTGCGCGATACGCCTCAATGACCCAGCTAATCGATTGATTGTCGATCCAGGTCTCTCCTTCGGCAATCTTCCGGACGCATTTGACCAGCAAATCAGGCGAGATGGAGCGTGGCACGACGCCCCGAACGCCCCGCCGGTAGAGCTCAACGGTATTTGCCTCGTCGGCCTCGGTAACCTGAACGATCAGCTTCGCATCGGGAGCCTGCCGGACAAGCTCTGGAATTGCATCGATAGTGCCGGCGATGAGTTGGCCTTCGAGAACGACCACGTCGGTCGGGTAGCGCTGAAGGGCAGCGTAAAGATTGGTGAGGGTTTCGACCTGGGCAACAACGCGAATATCGTCCTCGAGCGCGAAAACTTTCTTCATGCCGACGCGATAGATCGCCTGCGAGTCGGCAAGAATAACGCGGATACCCGCGTGTGCTACCGCTTCTTCCGGACTCTCTTCACTACCCCGGGTTGGATCGATGTTAACGACTGTCATAGCCTCAAGCCTTTAAAGAATACTCGTCGATCACAGCAGCGGCCTTCTTTTGCCCCTCCTGAAGATAGTGGCGCACGACCCGCCCGATGCAGTGGATAGTTACGTCCTTTGTCGTTCCCATCACGGCAGAAGGCATCGCGATCGTGAACTCGATCCTGCTTTCCACAGCGGGAAGGCGTTCTCCCACAAAGAGCAGACCATTAGCGGAGATGTTTTCCGTCATAGCCTCCATCTCGCCCTGGTCGGTCTGGAGCCGGATTGAGAGTCTCATAGGAAAACGTACCGCGGTGCGAACCGGATTCTCTCCAGTCGGCATCTGCCATTGAGCCACAACTCCTCCTATCCAATAACTTTGCTCGCTGCAGCCTGTGAAAGCATAAAATCTACCACCTTGGAGTGTATCCCACCAGTAACTACTTGGAATATCTTTCTCACGGCAGGACACCAAGCGCCGCAGAACCTCCAACCCATTGCTGGTCCCTGTTGTGGTCGACACCCATCATCAATCCTCGTCCCAGACGCACCAGCGCCATGGCTGGCCGAAGGTTCCCACCATCGGGCCAGAGGTACATAATACGAATCTCCGCCTGGGTAGGACCACAAGGTGTTTGAATGACAGGCTCAAAGGCAACACGCTCCTGGAGGAGATAGAGGCGTCGGTCGTCTGCGGGAATTGCGTTGAGTTCGTCATCTGTCGGAGCGAACTGAATGCCTTTGCCTGCAAAGGAATACAGGGGTTTCAGGAGTAGTTTTTCGCGTTCGTCCGGCAAGCCCTCGGAACGATTCGCGAACCAGTCGTCAAGGAAGACGGCCTTCGGCACGGAGGGATGATTTAGATAGGGCAGCGAAAACTTGCTGATGCGGAAGTACCAGTTGGGATGCCCAGCCCACTCCACATCGAGCTCCTCACGATAGTCGAAGGGCAGTTGAATGCCTTTTCTCTCCAGTTCGTCGACGATGGCGCGGTTATAAATGCGATGAATAGGAATCTCACGGCCGGCATGTTGATAGGAGAGCCGATTCCCGTGCTTTCGCAGCTTTGCAATATCCACCGTTGCGATGTGGAGCCGGTCCTCGTAGATGCGAAAGTCGGGGCGTGTCTTTTGCTGATCCGGTTCGATATCGACCAGCGCTACATTCTCCGGATCGTGATCGCCGACGATGACCTCGCGAAGAAGCTGCCAGTAGGTCTCGTCGTCGAGATCTCCAAGATGGATCTGCAGATCGGAAGCCAGGTCGTAAGTTTCGATATATTGACGAGCAAGCAGGTCCTGGTAGCCGAACATGGACGGAAAAGCCTGCATCTCGACGAGTCGCGGGCTGAGCGAACCGTCAGGGTTGCGAACGAGGCCGAAGTCGACGGTCATAAAGTTGGGCTGAGGATTTTCGTTTGGAACGCGGAACTGCGGCGGGATGGTCTGGTTGGAGGCCTCGATGTACGCGGGATCATCGAGAAGCTGGCGCGTGAGGGTAGCCCCCGTCTCCGCCAGCTCATCAAGCAGGGACTGCGAAAAGAAGCACGGCGTCTCCGCGACCCGAAAATCAACGCTGGTTCGCGTAAGGTGATTCAGACGATACAACAGACCGTCGTAGTCGGCTTCGGTGAATCGAGCGTTGAATTGATCGCGAAGAGGCTGCAGCATGCAAGCTAGTCTAACCGCTCACCAGGCTGCAGCCGTGATTTGATGTATCTTCTGAACTCGTCAGCGAGCCGGTTCAGGGGATGGTCCAGCCTTTGCCGCAGGAGCTTTATGGGCGCCCGAGAACCTGACAAGCAAGGTCTTCAGGATAACGTAGAGGACCGGAATGAAGAAGAGATTGAGGATCGTTGAAAGGACCATGCCGCCCACGATCGCCGTGCCGACAGAGTGGCGGCCATAAGCTCCTGCGCCGGTCGCGAAGTAGAGCGGGCCGACGCCGAGGATGAAGGCAATCGAGGTCATGAGAATGGGGCGGAGGCGAAGCTCAGCCGCTTCGATGGCGGCTTCCGTGACTGTTCGCCCTTGCGCAAGAAGCTGCTCAGCAAATTCGACGATGAGAATCGAGTTTTTTGCGGAGAGGCCGATGAGCATGACCAGTCCGATCTGGACGTACACGTCGTCGACCAGGCCACGGAGGTCAACGAGAGTGAGCGCACCGAGAATCGCCATGGGGACAGCGAGCAGGATGATGAACGGCAGAGCGAAGGACTCGTACTGGGCCGAGAGCGTGAGGTACACGACAAGCAGACCGAGGCCGAAGATGATGATGGCCTTACCCGCGGACTCGACCTCTTCAAGCGCGAGGCCGGTCCAAGAGTAGGACATGCCGGGCATCTTGTTTTTGTTGAAGAGCTGCACCATGGCATCGAGGCCCTGGCCGGAGCTGAGGCCAGGCGCGGGTGAGCCGTCAATCTCGGCGGAGCGGAAGAGATTGTAGTGGTTGATGACCTGGGGACCTGACGTCTCGGCGATACTGGCAAAGTTGTCGAGAGGAATCATCTGACCGGGGTCGGAGCGGACGTAGTACTGGTGAATGTCCTGCGCATTACGGCGATAGGGCGCGTCTGCCTGGACGTAGACCCGATAGGAGCGGTTGTTGAAGTCGAAGTCGTTGACATAGCTGGAACCCATAAAGGTATTAAGGGCCGCAGTGATCTGGGTGAAGGGCACGCCGATCGCCTTAGCCTTCTCACGGTCGATGGAGATAAGCAGTTGGGGATCGTTCGAGGTAAAGGTTGTGTTCATCGCGGTGAGGCCGGAGCCGGGTGCGCGGCCCGCACCTACGAGGGTGTGGGCGATGCGATCGATATCGCCGAAGGTATTGCGGCCTGAGTCCTGCAGGATGAACTGGAAGCCGCCGACGGTGCCAATGCCTGCAACAGCGGGAGGCTCTGCCGCGAAGGCAATGCCACCAGGGACACCGAACAGCTTAGGACCCACGTCAGCGACAATCGCTTTGGCGGTGTACTTGGGGCCCATCTTGGTGCGGTCATTGATGGGCTTGAGCGGAGCGAAGATAAGTCCGGAGTTCGGTGAGCTACCGCCAGCGAGGGAGAAGCCCATGACGGAGAAGGTGCCGAAGACACCATCGTTTTTGCGGACCTCCGCCGAGACCTTGTCCGCAAAGGCCGAAGTGTAGCTGAGGGACGCTCCGGGAGGCGTTTGCACGATGATGAGGAAGTAGGACTGGTCTTCCTGCGGAATGAAGGCCGTGGGGACATGGTTGTACATGAATCCTGTGGCCACCAGGGCGCAGAGGAAGACCACCAGCATGACGTACCGGATGCGGATGACGAAGGTGACAAGACGAGCGTAGACGCGGATGATCCACTGGATGAGATGCTCGACGGGATTGAGGATAAGGCCCAGGAGGCCGGTCTTTTTGCTCTCGGCACGAAGCAGGATGGCAGCCAGAGCGGGCGAGAGCGTGAGCGCGTTGAAGGCGGAGATCGCGATGGAGAAGGCAATGGTCAGAGAGAATTGCTTGTAGAGAATGCCGGTCGTTCCGGGGAAGAAGCTGACTGGAACAAAGACGGAGATGAGCACAAGTGAGGTGGCGATGACGGCGCTGGTGACCTCGGCCATGGCGATACTGGTGGCCTCATGCGGATCGGAGGAGACTGTCTCCATGCCGCGTCCTGTGCCGGTGGACTTGTGATGGTCGAGGACATCAGGAGCATAGGGATCGGGTTCGGCCTCGGAGCGAGGCGGGACCAGTGCGGCGCCTGAGAGGTGGCGCTGCACATTTTCGATGACGACGATGGCATCGTCGACCACGAGGCCGGTGGCGAGGGTAATGCCGAAGAGTGTCAGGGAGTTGATGCTGAAGCCGAAGATCTTGATAAAGGCGAAGGTTCCGATCAGCGAGACCGGGATCGTGACGGCAGGAATGATGGTTGCGCGCCAGTCCTGCAGGAAAAGGAAGATGACGATGATGACGATGATGATGGCTTCGCCGATGGTCCGGACGACCTCATCGACCGACTCGCCGATGACCAGGGTGGTGTCGACGGCGATGATGCCCTTGAGCCCTGGCGGATAGGACTTTTCGAGTTCAGCGAGGACGGCACGGCATTTCTTGTCGACGTCGAGCGCGTTGGCGTTGGAGAGTTGCTCGATACCGACGCCGACGGCCTCACCGCCGACAAAGCCTGTACCTTGGAATTTGAGATCGGTGTTGTAATTCTCCGCGCCGATCTCCGAGTGCCCTACGTCCCTGACGAGGACGATTCCATTGGCGGTCGTACTGTTTTTGATGACGATGTTGTCGAACTGTCGGGGATCGGAGAGGCGGCCTACAGCGCGAACAGCCATCTGGAAAGCCTGATTCGGATCGGCGGGTGGCAGGCCAAGCTGCCCTGCAGCGACCTCGACGTTTTGTTCGGCGAGTGCATTGGTAACGTCCAGCGCAGTGAGGCCGCGAGCAGCGAGACGGCTGGGATCAAGCCAGAGACGCATCGCGTATTTGCGCTCGCCGAAGATGACGACGTCGCCGACACCAGGGACACGCTTGATCGCGTCCTTAATGTAAACGTCGATGTAGTTCGAGATGAAAGCCTGCGAGAGCGACTTGTCCGGCGAGATGAAGCCGACGGCGAGAACGAAGTTGGGGTTGGCTTTGGTGATGGTGATGCCGGTGTTGTTAACAACGGCAGGAAGACGGCCCTGAACCGAAGCCACACGGTTCTGCACGTCGACCGCGGCGATGTTGAGGTCGTAGCCGGTGTCGAAGGTGACCGTAATAGCCGAGGTGCCGTCATTCGAGCTGGTGGAGCTCATGTACCGCATGCCCTCGACGCCGTTGATGGACTGCTCGAGAATGATGGTAACGGCGGACTCGACGTCCTTGGAGTTGGCGCCGATGTAGGTGCTGGTGACGACGACCTGCGGCGGAGCGAGCTGGGGATAGAGCGAGATCGGTAGAGTCGGGATGCAGACAGCGCCGGCCAGCACAATAAGAAGCGCGCAGACCGTGGCGAAGATCGGGCGGCGAATAAAAAAGTCTACAAACAAAGGTGACCTCTAACCGGGCGGCTGGCCCAGGAATCGAACCAAATGCAATGCGGCGACAGAGAGCCCTCCGCAGGAATGACAAAAAAACACTTAACTCAACCCAGAGGCTTAACCGGCGCACCCTCTTGCAAGAACTGAAGACCGGAGATGATAACCTTATCGCCAGGCTTCAGACCGCCGAGAACCGGGTAGATATTCCCAACCGTCTCACCCACTGTCACCGGTACCTGATGGGCAGTGTAACCGTCGCCCTTAGGAGTTGCGAGGTAAACAAAGGTCTGGCCGCCGACAAGACTCACTGCGAGAACCGGCACGGTTGGGGCGGGCGCCGTACTCCAGGTGACGCGCGCCCTGACCAGTTGCTGGTTGCGAAGCAGCTCCGCAGTCCGGGGAATCTCCGCCTTCGCGAGAATGCTCTGCAGCCCGTTATCGACCTGCGGCGAAAGGAAGCTGATCTTCGATTTCACCAGGCTGTTGCCCGCAGTATCCAGTATCTCAACCGGCAACCCTTGGCGAACCACACCGGCGCGCTCTGTTGGGATATAGATGTAGGCCTCGAGGTCGGCATTCTCGTCCACCGTCGTCAGAAGAGTCGTGGCCGAGACATAGTCGCCCAGATGGACCGGGATATCCCCTACGATCCCGTTAAACGGCGCCCGGATGTCGTAGTAGGCAAGCTGCTGTTTCTGGGAGTCCGTAAGGGCGATGTTCGACTCGTAGTCTGCCTTGGCATTCTCGTAGGACTGGATGGCCTGATCGTAAGTATCGCGCGAGACGACACCGGCCTCGAAGAGCTTGCGCTGTCGTTCTTCTTCGATCCTGGTGTAGTCGTAGAGGGCCTTCTTCTGTGACTGAGTTCCCTTCTGCGATTCGACCGTCGCGATCTGCTTCAGCGGGTCGATGCGCATAAGCACCTGCCCGGCCTGAACCAAATCGCCGGACTTGACAAAGATTTTGACCAGGTTGCCATCGACCTGTGGCTGCATCGTCGCCGACCGGCGGCTCTTTATCGTGGCGACATAAGTGTCGGAGGTAGGAACTGGCGACAGGGCGACCGGTGAAACCTGGACCGGCATCGCTTGTGGCGGAGGAGCGGCAGGCGGATCGGATTTACAGCCTGCAATCAGCAAGGCAGCCGCGCAGGCAGTCAGTGGGAGAACGCGGCGAAATTTGATGATCATGGACACGGTGTTTCTCCTTCAAGTGTTCTTGTCACAGGTAGCGTTGCACCTGGCGCAGTGGAAGCTGGGATTCCTAGCGCAAAGTTCCGGGGATGAAAGCTATATCCATCAAACGATTCAAGAGTTCCATTTTAGATGTAGAGACAACCCGCAAAGGTTCGGAATCTGCGATGCAAAAAATTGCATGGAAATAGCCAAACCAATCCTTTCCTATGGCTTGGGAAGACCCCTCAGTCGTCCACGCTGCGGTTTTCAGCAAAAGAAAACGGATTGAAGTTCTCATGCCGGTCGAAGGCGTCGGCATGCTCCACCCGTTTGAGCCAATGAATAACAGCATAAGTCACAGGCGTCGCAATTACCTCATAACCGACTTTAAGCGCGTAGCCGGTAACTATGATATTCGCCAGAACGCGGGCAGGATAGATCCCCCCAAACGTCAGTGTAATGACCAGAATGGTATCCACCGCCTGCCCGACAATGGTAGAACCAACGGTACGCGTCCACAGCATGCGCCCGTTGGTCAAAAGCTTCATCCGCGCCAGGGTATAGGAGTTGGCGAACTCACCAGCCCAGAACGCGATAAGGCTCGCAGCCAGGATTCGCGGAATGAAGCCGAAGACCGTCGCGAAGGCTTGCTGGTTGCGCCACCCCGGAGCCGAGGGCAGCGCAATGACAATCGCCCCAATGACGTAGAGCAGCGCAGTACCGAAGAAGCCTAACCAGATGGCTCGGCGCGACGCGGCATAACCGTAAACTTCGGTGAAAATATCTCCAAAGATGTAAGTAATCGGGAACAATAGCACAGCGCCGCTGACCGCGAACGGCCCGAGCGACCATCTGCCGATCAAAACAGGACCAAGAAAACAGATCTTCTGGGCGATCAGGTTCGAGACCAGAAGGATGACGACAAATGTAGTGGTAAGGGCGTCAAGATACTTAAAGCTGCGAGCGGTCGAGCGCACAGCGTCGGGTTGAAGCGTGTCAAGCGGCACTGGTCTGAATACAGTATGCCGTGCGCACCGGCCTCAGACCAGTCTTTGACACTAGTTGGTCATGTTGTTAGCGTTGATGAGGTTGTGAGTTTTCTTCTTAAACCCTCATTCCGTCATCGTCCCTGTCGTCTAGCCCGGCCCAGGACACCGCCCTTTCACGGCGATAACATGGGTTCGAATCCCATCGGGGACACCAAATCATTCCATGAATCCCGCTAATCCGAATCCTGCGAATTTGAATCTGAAGACAAGTCCAAACCGCTATCTCTCCATCATGCTGGTCAGTCTTGTCGTTGCATCTTTGCTCGTTCCAGCCCATCTCTTCGCGCAAGACTCCAACCCGGCACGCCCGAAGATCACCGGCATCTCTCACGTCGGCTACTTCGTCTCCGATCTTCCCAAGGCGATTGCCTTCTGGCATGATTTCCTCGGTTTCGACGAATCCTACGACCTGAAGAAGAAGGACAGCAACGAAGTCCGCATCGCATTCATCAAGATCAACGACCACCAGCACATCGAACTCTTCAACGAGCCGCCGACTCATCCGCCAAGCATGATGAGCCACCTCTGTTTCACCGTCGATGACATCGAAGCGATGCGGACCTATCTTCGTTCCAGGGGCTTCGACGTGAAACCAGGCAATGGCGGCAAGACCCGCATGGGCGATTACGCCTTCGAGATAAAGGACCCAGACGGCATGCTGGTCGAATTCGTGCAAAGCCTGCCGGACGGCCTCGAAGCCAAGACCGCAGGCAAGTTTGATCCCGACACACGTATCTCCACGAAGATTTATCATCTCGGCTTCGTCGTCGGAAACAGCGAGCAGTCGATGGATTTCTACGGAAAAATCCTTGGCTTTCAGGAGACGTGGCGCGGAGGTGCGAATCCGAAGGAGCTGAGCTGGATCAACATGCGCGTTCCTGACGGCACCGACTATGTGGAGTTCATGCTCTACCGTGATAAGCCCGATAACCTGGGCGGCAAAAATCACATCTCGCTTGAAGTCCCCGACGTTGCTAAGGCCGTTGCCATTCTGGAATCCCGCCCCGCCTTCAAAACCTATGGCAAAGAGCTCAAGATCAATACCGGCATTAACCAGAAGAGACAGGTCAATCTCTACGACCCAGACGGAACGCGAGTTGAATTGATGGAGCCCAATACGATCACCGGCAAGCCGACTCCTTCATCCACTGCTCCGCCGCCCCCACCTTCGCACAACTAGGTTGGGCTAAAGATGAAAGCTATTCAACGATCAAAGTAGTGCCCTTGCCATCATCTGCCACTGTGAACTCGAGACTATTCTTCTGCCGTTCGACCGGCGAAAGCCTCCGCCCATTCTGTGTCACAGCTCCCGGCATGGCAGTCCACCCATAGACCTCGATCCGCAGATCGTGCCACCACGCGGCATAACTTCCCTCATGGGGCGAGACCGTGATCGTCAATCGTTGCCCATCGACATGGCAACCGAATCGCATCCGGAGAAACGATCCGGTTCGATAAGCAAAACTTTTTCCATCATCGTGGTAAAGACTGCCGTTGCAATCAGCGCCCACATAAACCCGCACCGTCAGCGGCCCGTTTGGCGTCTCGTCTGTGCTCTGCGTAAGCGGTGCAATCGGTAAAATTGCGCCTCCGCGAACATAGACCGACAGTGCATCGAGTTCCGGCTTCACCTCAATTGATACTGGAACGCTGTCTGTAACGGGAGCAGGAGCGCCGAGATCCCGTTTCGCCACAGGCGGGGCAGGAACTGGAAGCCCAGTCCAATAGTCGTACCATCCCGCCGAAGGAAACTCCACCGTGTAGCGATCCGGGGCCTCAGGATAAGGCGATGGCGCAATCAGCAGATCATGCCCAAGAAGAAACTCCCCCTCCACTCCGGGATCATCGTCGATTGGATGCCGGTCGCGCGTTGCATCAGGATAGTCGAGAAAAAGTGGCCTCATCATGGGCAGGCCCGTGCGTGCAGTCTCATCCGCAAGCGTGTAGAGATACGGCATCAGACGATATCGCTCTTCAATGTAACGCCGGCGTATCGCCTCCTGCTCCTCCCCGCCTGCCCATGGCTCCTGGTCGCCTGTTCCCAACTCGGTGTGATCACGATCGATCGGATGAAATGCGGCTATCTCAATCCACTTGGTCAGCAAATCCGCAGTTGCTGTTCCCGCATAACCGCCAACATCGGCGCCGCTAAATGAAAAACCACTCAGCCCCAGGCTCTTGAGCATGGGAGCAGTCATCCGCAGATGATTCCATGTGCTGCTGTCATCTCCTGTCCAGGTCGCGGCATAACGCTGCCCTCCTGCATAGCTTGCGCGCGTCAGTACGAAAGGACGAACATCGGGCTCGATGTGAAGCAACCCCTCATACGTTGCGCGGCTGTTCTCCATGCCATAAACATTGTGAATCTCAGCATGTGTCGCAGAACGCGCCGCAAAACCGGACCTCTCGATGCGGTGCACTACGTCTTCCGGCATCGTGCCAGTCGAAGAATCAAAGATCGACGGCTCATTCATATCGTTCCAGAACCCGGAGAATCCCATCTCCACCAGCGGTCTGTAAAGCGAACCCCACCACTTCCTCGTACCGTCGCGCGTGAACTCCGGAAACACGCTGGGACCCGGCCATACACGCCCGACGTACACCGATCCGTCCGACCGATGCAGGAATTCATCTTTAGCGATGCCGGAGTCGTACGGCTCATACCCCTGCTCCGGAGCCTTGGCGATATGCAGATCCGTAATCGCCACCGCATGAAAATTCATCGTCTGTAATTTATTGAGCATCCCCTTCAAATCGGGAAAAGCCTGCTTGTCCACAGTGAACGGGCGATTCCTGTCCTGGAATCCGATGTCCAGATAGACGGCATCGGCCGGGATGCGATCCGCTCGCAGGCGTTCCGCTACTTCCATGAGTCGGCTTTGAGGTGTGTATGTGTAGCGGGATTGTTGAAAACCGAGCATCCATCGTGGCGGAAGCGGCGGCTTGCCGGTCAGCCACGCATACGTGCTCACAACCTCTCGAGGTGTCGGGCCCAGAAAAACATAGTAATCAATCGGCCCGTCGACAGCGCCGAAAGAATAAGAGTTAAGCGAATCCTTCCCAAAGTCAAAGCTCGAGCGCCACGTATTGTCGAGCAGAACCCCCGCGGCCACACCCGCACGAAAGGTCATGAAAAAAGGAATGCTCTTGTAGATTGGGTCCGTCGACTCCTGAAATCGGTACGCGTCTGTGTTCCAGAGTGCAAACGCATGATTCCTCCGGTCCAACGGGCCAGTCTTATCCCCTAACCCGAAGTAATGCTCATCGACAGGCATGACTTTGCGAATTCGAAAGGCCGTTCCATCGAAGCTCACTGGAGCAGCGTCCTGCAGAATCACAACGCCCCCGCCGTCTCGTATGCTCATTCGCAGATCAGCTCGACGAACGCTCACCTGAAGTCGCGCAGTGCGAAACCCAACGGCGTCGGCAGAGTCCTCGCGCTCCACAGTAGCCGTACTATGACGAGACTCATCCAGCACCGCCCACGACGCATCTTCAGGCAGCGCACCGTTGCGACCGACGCGAATCCTCAACACATCTTCACGCAATGCCACAATCTCTTCAATACAGCCGGAGCTTGTAATCACCCTTATTCCATTGGCCAACCCCGTTACGGTTGCCACACTGCCCGGAGCTTCACTCGCCGACGAACTCTGCGCATGCGATACGGAGAACGCCAGAAATAACGCAAGCGCTGGAACACTGCGGTCTCGGATGAAAGGTCGAATCAAGATGGCCTCTTTAAAGATTCGAGCGGCAACGCCCGAACCAGTCCCTCATTACTTGTACAAACAAGCAAGAATAGCAGGAGAAAGTGGTGGTAGATCTCTGAATTCGCCCGCCACCAAATGCAGTTCCGAAGAAAACCACATTCGCATCAGCACACCCAACGAGACGCATCTGCTGTGAGGAAACCATGGCCCGGATCGAAGAAAAGCTCAACCCGGAGATGTTCCTCCGCATCCATCGTCAACCTGCAACACGTCAAAGAAGTTTTTCGCGACGCGTTAAGGTGGTCTGACCTGCCACGCGAACCCGTGAACCAACCTGCAGAAAGCTCCCTGACAAGAAGTTGCACCGTCAACGGGCTATACTGGCCACATCTGCATAGCTTGGGGAAAGTATGTCTACGAGACGAGAGGAAGACCCGCAGAGGTTGCCGTCATCGCCGTTGACGCCGGAGGCTGACCATAACCTTGCCTCCAGCCTCTATCAGGAGTTGCATCGCCTCGCCGTAGGCAAGATGCGTTTTGAACGTGGCAACCATACCCTCCAACCTACTGCCCTGGTCAACGAAGCCTACCTCCGCCTCGTCGGCGAATCCGATTCCATGTGGCAGGACCGCACCCGCGTCCTGGGCCTCGCAGCCAACGTCATGCGCCACATCCTCGTCGATTACGCACGCGGTCATCGCGCGGCAAAGCGAGGAGATGGCCAGGTACAGGTCACGCTCATCGAAGACCTCGTCGAAGGCACCAATAACTCAACCGCCGACATACTTGCCATCGATCAGGCCCTCACCCGCCTCGCCGAATTTGATCCAAGACAGGCAACCATCCTCGAAATGCACTTCTTCGGCGGTCTTACATTCGAAGAGATAGCCCTCGAGCTCGGAATCTCGACACGAACGGTAAAACGCGACTGGACCATGGCCCGTGCCTGGCTGCGCAATGAGCTCTCACCGTGATCCAATATGCCCCGAGTATTGAAAACTCAGCAGGTTGACCCGCCCTCGCGAAGCAGTCCTTGACAACAATCGAAAAAACTGGTTTGCATGTCACGATTCCCCCTCGCTCTCCGCTTTAACCGGTGAAGGCAGTTACAACCCACTGCCCTCAAGAAGGAGACGAGTCATGAAAAACCAACGGCTTAATTCCATTCTTCACTCAGGTCTTATTGCTGGCGCCTTGACCATCGGTAGCATTGCCTCTTTACAATCTGCTGCGGCTCAAGGTGTCTCCACAGTGGCGGAAGCCACCATCCCCTTCGCCTTCCAGACGGCGAACCAGACCCTCCCCGCCGGAACTTACCGGATCGATCGCGAAACGGATCATCTGATCCTCCTCAGAGGCAATGACGGCAAATCAGGAATGGTCCTGATGATCAATGCAGTGGCCTCTCACACCCCTACCCGCGGAATGCTGGTGTTCGACCACTACGGCGACAAATACTTCCTCCGCCAGATCTGGACAAAGGGGGACAGCAGCGGTCTTGAATGCCCGAAGAGTCGCGCTGAGAAACAGACTCTCGAAGCAAAGAATAAGCAGACTCCGGATACCACCGAGGTTGCATTCAATACGGCTCCTTCGCGTTAATCCTTCGCATCTGGCCGGGCCACGCTCGGCCAGATGCCCTGCCTTCCCCGCGACATCAAGATCCTCAACACTACACCTGGACTTGGACATGGTGTACTGTCATCCGAACAGGGTCTTTTTGCCATGCATATCGCCACTCTCAGCTATACAGACGCCGACGGACAATATCGCATCGATCTCGATCGCGACTCCACTTCCATTGGCCGTTCCCCAAACCAGGATATTGTGCTCGATGACGCCTGCGTCTCGCGCCACCATGCCGTAATCGAAAGAAGACACGACGCTTACGTTGTCATCGATCAGAAAAGCACTCATGGAACCTTTTTAAACTCCGTCCGGATCGAACGCGCATCCCTCAAATCCGGCGATGTCCTCCAATTGGGTTCCATGAAGAGCCAGCCTCTGCAATTTCATCTCAAGCACACCAGCCCCACCACCAGTGCCCTCTCTCAAACCCGGGTCACAGACCTGCTCTCGTCGCTCAGCGAATTCCGCCTGCCCTCCGTCAACCTCGAGTCCTCCACCCGCGAGATGGAGAAGCTCAACTGGCTTCTCCGGGCCGCGCGTCAGCTCAACGAGGGCGGCGCCATCGACGACATCCTCAGCGCTTTTCTTCACCTCACCCTGCAACTCACCGGCATGGAGAGAGGCTTCGTCTTCCTGCGAACCAATGGCGAGATGCGCCATGCGCACGGGCTCGATGCCAATGGGAAAACTCTGGAAGAGGACTCAACCCTGTCGCGCCGGGCAATTCAAAAGGCAATTGAAAGCGGTTCGAAATTCACTATCAGCGACACTACCGCCGACGACAGGGCCTCAGGATGGTCCAGCGTCTTCGTGAACAAGATCCGCAGCATCTACTGCATCCCCTTGCGAAAGCGCGCATCCGTCGACGAGCCGGACCGTTTGCTCGGGCTCCTTTACCTCGACAGCCAGCTGGGTCTCAAGGATCTGACTCGCATCGACCATCAACTGCTCGACACGATAGCCGCCGAAGCCGCAACTCTCCTCCACAATGCACTGCTCGCACAGGAGGAATCCAAGGCAAGGCATGCCCGCGAGGAGCTTCTCGTCGCCGCCAATATCCACAGCAGCCTGATGGCCATGAAGCTCCCCGTCCTTCCCTACGCGGAGATTCACGCGCGCAGTGTTCCCTGCCTCGCCATCGGCGGCGACTTCTATGATGCCGTCGCGCTCGACGACTGCGTCTGCGTCACCGTTGCGGATGTCTCCGGCAAAGGCGTCTCTGCTGCAATTGTGGCGGCAACACTCCAGGGCATCATCCACTCGCAATTCCTCGCCGGACGCAGCCTGCCCGAGATCGCCACTATCGTCAATCAGTTTCTCGTCACTCGCAACGTCGGAAAATACGCAACCATGATCCTGCTAAAACTCTTTCCCGACGGCCGCATCGAACACATGAACTGCGGACACCTCCAGCCGCTGGTCGTTCGTGGTACGCAGATTCGACGCCTCGAAGAAGCCAACGTCGTCGTCGGCCTCTTGCATGACGTCACCTACGCCTCCACGCACGATGTCTTGCAGCCAGGGGAAAAGATCCTTCTCGCAACGGATGGCATTACGGAAGCAGAAGACCCCGCCGGCAATCAGTTTGGCGACACCGGATTGAACGCCATCGTGCATTATGAAGGCGTCGACGCCATCATCGCTCACGTCGCTGATTTTCAGGCGCCCAACGATGCCCAGGACGACTGCACATTGTTGGAAATCCGTTACATTGGCAACCCACACTAACTACTAAACAACAATTAGCCCCCAGCCCTCAGCCATCGTAGCTGGTAGCATAGTCATCGCAAAAGGAGATTGACCATGTCTGTCACCTCTACGCTGCCCGCGTCCTTTTCCACCAACAAAAAACTGCGCGAAGTTCACCACTGGGTCAATGGTCAGACGTTAGCTGGAGCCTCCGGAAGATTCGGCGATGTCTACAATCCCGCCACCGGAGAGTTGCAGGCACGCGTCGCCCTCGCCGCTTCTGACGAAGTAGCCACTGCCGTCGCCGCCGCGGCTGCGGCATTTCCCGCATGGGCAGCGCAACCCCCGCTAAGAAGAGCGCGCGTCCTCTTCCGCTTTCGCGAGATCTTCGAGCAGCGCATCGACGAGGTAGCCCAGCTACTCACCAGCGAGCACGGCAAAGTCTTCTCCGACGCCAGGGGCGAAGCAACCCGCGGCCTCGAAGTCGTGGAGTTCGCCACCGGCATCCCGCAACTGCTCAAAGGTGAATTCACCGAGCAGGTCGGCCCCGGCATCGACAGTTGGTCCCTCCGCCAACCCCTCGGAGTTGTAGCCGGCATCACACCGTTTAAACTTTCCCGCCATGGTTCCCATGTGGATGTTCCCCATCGCCCTCGCGTGCGGCAACACCTTCGTCCTCAAGCCCAGCGAGCGTGACCCCAGCCCCTCCATCCTCCTTGCAGAGATGCTCAAAGAGGCAGGCTTACCTGATGGCGTCTTCAACGTCGTCCAGGGAGACAAGGTCGCCGTCGATGCCTTGCTTGCCCACCCCACCATCCAGGCACTCAGCTTCGTAGGCTCGACTCCCATCGCCGAGTACGTCTACCGCGAAGGCACAAAGCACGGCAAACGCGTCCAGGCTCTCGGCGGAGCCAAAAATCACATGATCGTCATGCCCGACGCCGACCTCGACCAGGCCGCCGACGCCCTCGTGGGGGCAGCCTACGGCTCTGCCGGCGAACGCTGCATGGCCATCTCCATAGCCGTCACCGTCGGCAGCGCCACTGCCGACGCCCTCATCGGCAAACTCGGCCAGCGCATCGAAAAACTTCAGATAAGCGATGGCATGAAGGAAGGCGCGGAGCTAGGCCCATTAGTCACAAAAACCCACCTCGACCGGGTCACTGGCTACCTCGAACACGGAAAAGAAGAAGGAGCGCAGCTCATCGTCGACGGCCGCGAAACCGCGCTCCCCAAAGGCGAAGGTTTCTTCCTCGGAGCCTGCCTCTTCGACCACGTCAAGCCCGGCATGAAGATCTACCGCGAAGAGATCTTCGGCCCCGTTCTCGGAATAGTCCGCGTCAACAACTTCGAAACCGCTCTCGAAATGATCAACGAGCACGAATACGGCAACGGAACCTCCATCTTCACCCGCGACGGCGACACCGCCCGCGACTTTGTCCACCGCGTCCAGGTCGGCATGGTAGGCGTCAACGTACCCATCCCCGTCCCTATGGCCTTCCACAGCTTCGGCGGCTGGAAGGGCTCCCTCTTCGGCGACCACTCCATCTACGGCCCGGAGGGCGTCCGCTTCTACACCCGCCTGAAAACCGTAACCTCCCGCTGGCCCGCCGGAATCCGCACCGGAGTAGACACCTCCATGCCCACCCTCGGCTAGCGTACCGAGGCATTTTGTGAGTTCACATAACCGCCGTCATCCTGAGCGCAGCGAAGGATCCCCGCATTTGTTTTTGCCTTTGTCGTTGCATGTTCTACCGTCCGAACAAACAACAACCTTGACAAACTGCGGTCCAAACACCCACCACCCCGACATAATCCGAGAACCCCTGGACCTTCAGCCAAACCGAAGTCCAGACCTAAAGTCTCTACTTCGAATACTTTGCACACTTTTGACGGGGAGGGGGCCTAAGCCGACTCTACCGCCGCATCCGCCATCCCAAGATGCCGATCCAGCGTAGCAATCCCCAAATCAATCTGCTCCTTAGTCACAATCAGCGGAGGAGCCACCACAAAATGCGACACCCAGGGCTGAATCGTCACTCCATCCCCCAGCATCTTCGCCGCAATCTGGTCCACCAGCAAAGCCTTCCCCGAAACCTTGTCCTCATAAGTATTGAAAGGCTCCTTCGTATCCCGATTCTTCACCAGATCCACCGCCCAGAAAAGCCCCTTCCCCCGCACATCCCCCACACTCACATGCTTCGCCTTCAGCTCATTCAATTTACCCGCAACGTAAGGCTCCAGCTCCCGAGCCCTTTCAACCAGCCCAAGCCGCTGCATCTCATGAATCGTCGCCACAGCAGGAGCAAGCGTGATCGGATGCGCCTCATAGGTATGCCCATGAGCGAAGTAGTGGTCCTGAAAGTACTCCGCAATCCTCCCACTCGTAGCACAAAGCCCCAGCGGCACATAAGCCGAAGTAATCCCCTTAGCCGTGACCAGAATATCCGGCACAACTCCCCAGTGGTTCATCGCAAACCACTCCCCGGTACGCCCCCCACCCAGTCATCACCTCATCCGCAATCAACAGAACGCCATACTCATCGCAAATCTTTCGCAGCTTCGGCATGTACTCATCCGGCGGAACAATCACGCCATTCGTCCCCACAATCGGCTCGACCAAAACCGCCGCCACATCCGACTCATTCCGGATCATGTGCTCGATGTAGTCCGCACAAGCAATCCCACAGCCCGGATAGGTATGCCGAATCGGGCACTTATAGCAGTGAACCTCCGGCGCAAAGATAACCCCTGGCCCCCTTCCCACCCGGCTCCATAGCCCACCGCCGCGGATCCCCCGTCGCCGCAATCGACCCAGAGGTAGACCCATGATATGACCTGTATCGCGCAATAATCTTCGTCTTCCCCGTATACATGCGCGCAATCTTGAAAGCCGCCTCATTCGCCTCCGTGCCTGAAGTCGTAAAGAAAAACTTGCTCAAACCCGGCGGAAGAATCTCCGCCAAAAGCTGCGAAAGCTCCGCGCGCGCTGTAGTCGCATAGCCCGGCATCGCATAGCTCAACTCCTGGGCCTGCCTGGCAATCGCATCGATCACAGCCTGATTCTTATGCCCAAGGTTCGAGCACATCAGCTGCGACGAAAAGTCCAGATACCGCTTCCCCCCGCCCCATCAATGAGGTAGCACCCCTCCGCATCCGCAACATGCATCGGATTCCAATTCTTCTGAAACCGCCAGGTCCCATAGTTGTACTTGCGTGTCAGGTCAATTACGTCCTGCGAACTCAACAAACTCATAGCACCTCCTCCAACGCACTCGCAGGCACCGCCGCCTCGCCACGAACACGCATCAACACAAGATAAACCGCACTCGCCACAAAGAAACCAACGAACCAGGCCAGCTTGAACAGCCACTCGAACGCTGGCACAAACCGTCCCACCAAGGCAGCAACAATTCCAATGGTCAACGCAATCAAAGCCACGCCATTGAATCCGTTGCGATACTCGTACACGCCCTTCCATCGGTACAGCGCATCCACATCCAACACCCGCCGCCGCATCAGGAAGTAGTCCGCTACCATAATCCCCGCCACTGGCCCCAGTACAGCCGAATAGTCCACCAGCCACCCCAGGTAGTTATGGGAGCTCGACATCAACCGCCACGGCATAACCGCCAGCCCCAGCGCCGCCGTAATCAGCCCGCCAGTCCTGAAGCTGATGAACTTCGGTGCCAGATTCGCAAAATCGTTCGAAGGGCCAACGACATTGGCTCCGATGTTCACATTCAGTGTAGCTACCAGCAGCGCAATCAACCCCCAGAAACGCCAGCAGAGGGCTGATGAAAGCGGCCAAGTAGAGCCACCGGCGACCAGATCGGCTCGCCAAACACAACGCTCGAAGCCGAGGTGCAGGCAATGCCCAAAAACGAGTACAGCGTCATCGCCACCGGCAGCCCGAACGCCTGTCCCAGAATCTGCGCATCCTGGTCTCTTCGCATACCGTGTGAAATCCGGAATATTAAGCGACAACGTAGCCCAGTAACCAACCATCCCGGTCAGCGCTGGAAGGAAGTACTTTAAAAATGCGCCCGTCGAGGTGAACTTACTTGGTGCTGCCAGCATCGGCCCCGAACCCACCCGCCTTATGCAGCATAAAGTCGAGCAAACAATGCCGACATCAGCAGCATGAACGGGGCCGAATAACTCTGCAGAAACCGTATCGACTCCCACCCCTCGCCAAACCACGAGCATGTTCAGCAGCCAGAACCCAAGAAAACAAACCCACGTCACCGAAGGGACCGCAGTAGTCGCAGGCCAGAGCACATTCACCATCTGAGCAATCGCCGTCCCACCAATCCACGACTGAATTCCAAACCATCCGCAAGCCACGACAGCCCTTAGCAGGGCCGGAACATTAGCGCCCCCGCGTGCCAAAGCTCGCCCTTACAAACACCGGAAACGGAATCCCATACTTCGCCCCCCGCATGCGCATTCAGCAGCATCGGAACCAGCACAATCAGGTTTCCCCAGAAGAATCGTGAAGATAGCCTGCTTCCAATTCATACCGCCGGCAATCAGCGACGAGGCGAGCATGTAAGTCGTCACCTCCATCGACATGGAGAACCAGAGCGCAATGTAGTTATAAGTGCCCCAGGTCCGATGTGCTGCCGTTGTCGGAGCAAGATCGTCGTTATACAGACGCGGATCATGACGCTCTGCCAACTTCGCCTCTCCCTCCAGTGCGCCGGACGTAGTTGAAACTCACTGCCATGCCCCTCCCCTAGCCTCACGCCGCAGATATTGCCCCCGCCCAATCGCGCCGACATATCTACCTCCATCCACAATCAGCTCTCCACGCGAGTAGACATTGCGAGCATTGCCTTTCACCTTCCACCCCTCGAACATCGAGTAATCGCAGCGCATATGATGAGTCCGCCGCAGAGATCAAATGTTCCGCCCCCGGATCCCACAGCACGATATCCGCATCCGAGCCTGCAGCAATCGTTCCCTTCTTCGGATACATGCCGAAGATACGCGCTGGCGCCGTCGACGTAATCTCGACAAACCGCTGCAGACTAATCTTTCCCGCATTCACACCGAAGTGAAAGAGCAACTGCAGCCGATTCTCCACCCCGGGTTCCACCATTCGGAATCTTGCTGAAATCATCCTTGCCCAACTGCTTCTGATCTTCAAAGCAAAAAGGACAATGGTCAGTCGAAACCACCTGTAGATTATCTGTCGCAAGACCGTCCCAGAGTTTAGGTTGGTTCCTCTTCTCTCGCAGCGGCGGCGTAAAGACATACTTCGCCTCCTCAAAACTCTTACCAGGCATCTGATCCTCAATTGAAAGCAGAAGATACTGTGGACATGTCTCGGCAAACGCAGGCAGTCCCCTGTCGCGAGCCTCACGAACCTGATTCAGCGCGTCCTCGCTCGAAAGGTGAACAATGTACAACCGGCACCCCCGGCAATCTCCGCAAGCGCAATCGAGCGGCTCACCGCCTCCCGCCTCTGCCCTCGTCGGCCGCGTAAGCGCATGGTAAGATAGGCGCTGTCTTGCCTGCAGCAAGAGTCTGCTGCACAATCACATCGATCACGCCTCCATTCTCTGCGTGCATACAAATCAGCGCACCCATTCTTAGCCGTCTGCTGCAACGCCTTGAAGATCGTTCCATCATCCACCATCAGTACATTCGGATACGCCATAAAAAAGTTTGAAGCTGGCGACGCCTTCGCGCACCATATCGTCCATATCGTGCAGCCCTTGCTTGCCGTTTTCAGAGCCAAGGTCCGTCACGATCATATGCAGCCCATAGTCCAATACACGCCTTCCCATCTGCCTTTGCCCGCCAGATGTCGAGCGCATCTCGCATCCGCGTCCCCTTGGCCCTGAATCGCAAAATCAACAATCGTCGTGGTCCCACCAATGGCGGCTGCCCGCGTTCCCGTCAGAAAATCGTCCCGCGGAAAACCGTGCCCGCCGAATGGCATATCCATATGTGTGTGTGCAATCGACACCGCCCGGCAAAACAAAAAGCCCCGAAGCATCGACGATGGAATGCCCCTTCGAATCAATACCAGCCCGCACCTCGCGGATCGTGGCGCCTTCAAGAAGAACGTCGGCCTTTTCTATCCGGTCCGCCGTAACAACGGTACCGTTCTGAATCAGAATTCCCATTCTTCGCTCCAAAACTGTTCCCAACAGAACAGCGCATTCAACGATTTCCTTCCGATCGCCTCCTACGCCCCGAGCGGAGTCGCACCTTTGGCGCTCCGTTCTTCCCAACTCTCGAACGGCAGTCCATTCTCAACACGTTCCATAGTGATGCAGCCCTCAACCGGGCACACCAGCGAGCAAAGATTGCAACCCACACAGTGTTCTTCATCCACTCGCGGGATACGTTCCAGCGGAGTCAGCGTGCTGTTACCCCACATCCTTCGCCAAATCAAGCTTGGCAATCGGAGTGGTAGAAATACGTTGCGCCGCCTCCGTCTCCACCATTCCAGGAGTCTTCGCCGTGTCTGGTGCAGACGACGTTCGATCCAGATGAATACACTGATGCGCTCCATCCCAGCAGGCCACATAGCAGAGCTGGCATCCGATGCACAGCTCCTCATGAATCCGCGCGACGATCTGATAGTTGAGGTTGAGTTCCTTCCACTCGCGAACGTTCGGAAGAGACAATCCGCGGAAATCGTCGATGGTTGCAAATCCCTTTTCCGCCATCCACGCAAGCAATCCATCCTTCATATCTTCAAACAACGCGATATCCATAGTGCATCGCTGCTGTACAAACCTGCACCGTGCTGCAACCCAGCAAAAGAAACTCCGCAGCATCGCGCCAGCTTCCGATGCCGCCAATGCCGGACACCGGAAGAACGCTCGCAGCATCGGCCTGAATCTGCTGAACCATATTCAGCGCAATCGGTTTGACCGCAGGGCCGCAATAGCCTCCATGCGAGCTCTTCCCATCTACATTCGGATTAGGCTCAAACGTGTCGAGATCAATCCCCGTAATTGAATTAATCGTGTTGATCGCGGAAAGAGCGTCCCGCGCCCGCTCGTTTCGCAGCGCGAGCAGGCATACGAATATCCGAGATGTTCGGCGTCAGCTTCACGATCACAGGTGTACGCGCTTTCTCTTTGACCCACGGACGTGATCTGTTCACAGTATTCAGGAACCTGTCCGACCGCCGAACCCATCCCCACGTTCGCTCATGCCATGCGGACACCCAAAGTTCAGTTCAAGCCCATCCGCGCCTGCATCCTCAGCGCGCTGCACCATCTCATGCCACGCGTTTCGTTTACTCTCGACCATCAGCGAAGCGATAACGACATGCTTGGGATAGCGCCGTTTCACCTCTGTTATCTCTTGCAAATTGACCTCGATTGGGCGGTCGGAGATCAGCTCGATGTTGTTGAATCCCATCATCCGCGCCCCTCCCAATCGATCGACGAATAACGCGAGCTGACATTCGTGATCGGTTCGCCAATCGTCTTCCACACAGCCCCGCCCCAACCTGCATCGAACGCGCGCATAACTTGCTCACCGCAATTCGTCGGCGGAGCCGAAGCAAGCCAGAATGGATTGATGCAGGGAATCCCACAAAACGTCGTTTCAAGTGTCGGCCTAGACCTGCTCACGTTGCGCCTCCAACCATGCGGCAATCCCGATGCCCGCGCGCTTTCCCTCTGCAACAGCATCTACAACTTCACGGCCGCCATTGGTGCAGTCTCCGCCAGCAAAAAACTTTGGGTTCGAAGTCTGACCCGTCAGGCGGTCGACGACCACTCGGCCCCCGCTCCAATTGAACCTTCGTTCCAGGAGCTCCGGTTCCAGCCAGAAAAGCAGTATGCGTTCCCTGTCCAATCGATAGAACAACCAGATCGGCCCCAAGAACAAACTCAGACCCCGCCTTCGAAACAATCGAGCCACCTTCCGTCGCCTCCAATTTTACGAGTTCGATCCCCGCAACGGACTTGTCCCCGCGAATCCGGACAGGTTGAACATGCCAGAGAAATTTAACGCCTTCGTCTCTCGCATGCGCATATTCAAATGCAAACGCCGACATCTGTTCCGCTCCACGACGGTACACGATGTTTACGTCGGCCGCGCCAAGACGCACCGCCGCAATCGCGGCATCGATCGCAGTGTTTCCCGCTCCGATAACAACAACGCGCTCTGGCGCCGCGGTTATCGTGCCCGACTTATAACCGGCAATTAGATCGAGAGCGTTCGTCACTCCCTCAAGTTCTTCGCCCGAGATACCAAGCTGATGGATCGCTCCCAGGCCACACCTAAAAATACTGCGTCATATTTCTCTTCAATCCGCGCTAGTTTCCCCGCGTCAAACCCAAGTACCAAATTGAAAATTGACTCCAAGCTGCGCAAGCATATCAATCTCACGCAGACTTTCCACCAAAGGCCAGCTTGTATTCGGCGATCCCCGTAAGTATTCAACCCGCCAGGCAGCGGCCGCGCGTCGTAAATATCTGCCCGAACGCCCTTCCTGCGAAGCTCGGCTGCGCAGGCCAGTGACGCCGGCCCCCGCGCCAATCAATCCAACAGACCATCCTGTGTCAGCGCCGGGCTCAAACGGCAACGGAGCTCCGCTTTCATAAAGCGCATCCATCGCATGCCGCTGTAATCGCGCAATCTCGATGGGCTGCTTATTGTATCGGTGCATCACACAAGCCCCCTCGCACAGCACCTCCACCGGACACGCCCGTGCGCAGCTCGCGCCAAGAATATTTGCATCCAGAATCGTGCGCGCCGAACCTCCCAGATTGCCTGTAGCTATTTTTTTGATGAACCGCGGCACATCGATGTGGGTCGGACAAGCACCAGCACACGGGCGCGTCAAAGCAGTAAAGACAGCGATTCGCTTCAAGCACCGCGGCCTGCTTATCCAACGGGCGGGTGCAAATCGCCGAAGCGTTCGGCAACTCCAGGCCGCGTCATTACTTGTTTCTTGAAAGGAACTCATTTTGCGCCCAGTCACCTCAAACGCCATCGTATTCTCAGGAAAATGACCAACCTCCGTGCAGTGCCATCCATCTTGGCATTCAGAAGTGACTATTATGCACTATCGCGGCAAATCCACTATCCACGGCGAAACCTCGTCATCGAATATCGATGCTAGCCTTTGCTTTCCTGGTCATTCAGCCACATCATCGTTTTGTTCGCGAGCCGCCCGAACGCCTCGACAGCCAGCTTCAGATCTTCAGTCTTCGTGTCTTCTGCCTTATTGTGACTAAGCCCTGCAAGCGATTGAGTAAACATCATCGCAGTCGGAATTCCGGCACGCGAAACCTCCGCCGCATCGTGCAACGGCCCCGAAGGAAGTTTGTGAGCTGCGCCCGCAGTCTCGCGAATCGGCCTCTTCACAAAACGCAATCAATCGCGGATCGAACGAGATCGGCTCGATGCTCCATATCTTCGACCACTCGACAGTGCAAACGCTCTTCGGCCGCGAATCGCTCACTCGCCTCCCGAGCCTCCATCAGCATCGAAGCGAGAACGCCAGGATCAAGATCCCGCATATCCAAAGTCGTCTCGCATCGGCCAACCACGGCCGTCACAATCCCTGGAAAAGTCTTCACGCTGCCCATCGTCGCAACCGCAATCCGCATGCTTCCGCGCAATTGGGCGAATCTCAAGCGCAAGCTTTCGCAGCAAGCAGCAAAGCGCATCTCGCCGCACAGCCATCGGCGTCGATCCGGAGTGCGCCTCCTGCCCATAAAAAGTAATCGCATGGCGCTCCACCCCTTTCGTGCCAAGCACCACGCCAAGCGGGCAGCCCCAGATTCTCCAGAACCGGCCCCCTGTTCGATATGCAGCTCCAGATAGGCGCCGGCGTTCGCCCTCTCCTTTCCCGCATCGCCGATACGCTCAATATCAACATCGCACCGGCGAAGAGCATCCTCCAAAGGCACTCCATCGCGATCTAAACGAACACGATCGGCAGCGATGTTATGCGTCCCGGCAAACGCCGAGGAACCAAACAGACTGCGGCCAAAACGAGCACCCTCCTCATCGGCCCAATCCACCAGGACGAATCGTAATAGGAGGCCTGCCCTGAAACTCCTCGGCAAAACTCCGCAGCACTTCAAGCCCCGCCAACACCCCCAGACAACCATCCAGCCAGCCGCCGTTTGGCACCGAATCGAGATGGCTCCCGAGAATCAGAGCACGCTCCGAATCACCCCGAAGAGTCATCCAGGAGTTCCCCGCTGCATCATACCGATGTTCGACAGGAATATCCTTCAACTTACCCCGCAACCACGCCCGCGCCTCAAGCCATACGGGGCTCCATGCAATGCGTTGAGCGCCATTGGCATCGGCCGTCAAAGCGCGAAGCTCCTGAAGATCGGAGATGACTCGAAGCGAATCGACTGGCACGCCTTCCTCCCGAAGACACTAGCTTACTCCGAATCGCCAATCACTCTTTACTCAGCACCGCCACGCCATACTCCTCCAGCTTCACGGAGCCGACACGCCCGCTACCCAGCACATCCGTCATCGGCCCGGGCAGCAAAACCGTTGCAGCATCCTTTCCAAAGTTCACCAGAATCCACACCGTCTTCTGGCCACCTCCCTGCACATCTTTGGTCCGCACATAAAGATCAACTCCCTTCGGCAAACTCACAGGCAGCAAGTGAATGCCACTCATGTCCACCATCCACTTCGCAGCAGCATTCATCGTCGACTCGTCCAACCACGCACCAATATAGGTAATGCTCCCCTTGCCCACCGCTCGCGTAATCGCCGCAGGCTGGCCATCGAGCCATCCATTGCTCTTGCCATACCGCATCAGCACACGCGCCTGCGGATCCTTCACGCTGAGCTGCTCTGCCCAGATCTTTCCCGACCCAGTGCCCCAATCCCCAACCACCGGCACGTCCCGATCCAGCGCATAAAACTGCTCCACCCGTCCGCCGAGCATCCCCGCCAGCGGCCCAGGCTGCCGCTCCGGCTGTAGCCCGTTGTCGTCGTTCTTCATCGCGCTGCGCTGCCCCAACACAAGATGCCCCCCGGCCCGCACGTAGTCCATTAAGTTCTTCGCCTGCGCATCTGTAAGCAAATTCAACGCAGGCGCAACCACCAGCTTGTACTGATCCAGCGGCACCGAAGGCGAAACGATATCCACGCTGTGCACTAAAGCTCGCAGCGGGCCGTAGTAGCTAATCAGCGCATCCTTCGGATCGAAGGCCTGATTGTGCCTCTGCCAGTTGATCGCCCACCGGCTATCGTACGCATGCAGAACAGCAACCTCGGAGTGAATCCCCGTTCCGCTCAGTACCGGCCCGGCCTTCTCAAACTCGCGCCCCACCTGCGCAACCTCGTCATATAAAGGAACCGGCGTTCCATCTGCTCCCATGCCAGTTTTCAACTGCATCCGCGCCATGTCCGATGTCATGCCACGCCATCGCCCGCACCTCGCCTTTGTTCAGCGCGTTATTATCCTTCGACCAGTTCACAAACCCCGGCTGTGTCTCCATCACCCAGAAGTTCTTGCGCAGAAATCCCCGCGTCAGATCATGCTCAGCGCCGTTGTACACAGGATCGAGCTGTCCCGTGCCCACATAATCGTCCCACGATGCGATATCAAGATCCTGACTCACCGTGTAGTGGTCGTAAGCATCGAAGAACCCCATCATGTTCGTCGTAACAAACTGCCGCGGATCGCTATGCGCTTTAATCTTGTCGAGCTGCACCCTCTGATAACTCCGCCACGTATCGCTGACAAAGCGCCGCCAGCTCAGCAGCAGCCCGGGATTGCCATACGACGTCTCGATCGGAATCTGATTCCAGTCCGAATAGGTCTGGCTCCAATAGCTCGTAGTCCACCGCGTATTCAGATTATCGAGCGTGCCATATCGAGCCTTCAGCCACGCCTGAAACTGCGCCTTCGTCTCCGCATCGAATGACTCCCGCGCATATTCATTGTCGATCTGCCACCCAATCACATCGGGATCGTGCCCAAATCGGATCGCCATCTGTTCGGCCATCTTGCCCGCAAGCTCGCGATACTTTGCATTCGCCCAATTGAACTGCTGGCGATTGCCATGCTGATCCTTGCGGCCATCTTCCCCGGTGCGCAGCGTCTCCGGATACTTCGATGTCAGCCAAGCTGGTGGCGCGGCGCTCGGTGTGCCAAGCACCACGGCAATATGATGCTTCTCCGCCATGCGAACGGCGCGCTCCACCCAGTCCAGGTCATAGTGGCCTTCGCTTGGCTCCATCGTGCTCCACGCGAACTCGGTAATCCGAACGAGATGGATATGAGCCTGCTCCATCAACATCAGGTCCGCATCCCATCTAGACTCAGGCCACTGCTCCGGATACCAGGCCGCTCCCAGATAGAGCGGCAGTTTAGGCTCGGCTCTCTCCTGCGCCACCGGAGCCTGGCCAGCCCCGAACAATAATGTGCATGAAACCAAGGCAAACGCGGCGAGACAACCGACCCTTATGATCCGTTTCATGAAGCTCCTCAATGACACAACATCCTGCAACCTGCCAACGACTAGCCGGAAGCACGAAGACCGGCCTGCCGAAGCGTCTCAGCCGCTGACTCAGGCGTGATATCTCTCTGCGGCGATCCAAGCAATTCGTACCCCACCATAAACTTCCGTATGCTCGCAGAGCGCAGCAGCGGCGGATAGAAATGAGCGTGAAACTGCCACTCCGGATGTCTCTGCCCATCGCTGGGCGCAGGGTGCAGCCCCATCGAATAGGGAAACGGCGTGTCGAACACTTGGTCGTAGGTTGAAGTAACTGCCCGCAAGATCGCCGCGAAATCCGACCTCTCCACATCCGTCAGGTCCTCAAGCCTCTCCGCATGTCGCCGCGGAAGAATCATCACCTCAAACGGCCATACCGCCCAGAAAGGAACTACCGCAACAAAGCTTTCGTTCCGCGCCACTATCCTTTTTCCAAGCCCTTCCTCCATCTTCTGGTACTCGCACAACAAGACCGTGCCGTTCTTCGCAAAATACTCCTCCTGCCCGCCAAGCTCGGAGACCACCTCATTCGGGATAGATCGGCTGGCCCATATCTGCCCATGCGGATGTGGATTGCTCGCCCCCATCATCGCTCCGCGGTTCTCAAACACCTGCACGTATCCGATATCGTCCCGCGAGCCCAGCTCGACATACTGTTCCGCCCACAGATCAACCACCAGGCGAATCTCTCGAACAGACATCTTCGCAAGAGTAAGGTCATGCCGCGGCGAAAAACAGATCACGCGGCACACCCCGCTCTCGCCCTCGCCCACCAACAACCCCTTACCCTGCTCATCGCTCGAAAATCTCGGCGAATCCAGCTTCAACGCCGCAAAATCATTTTCAAAAACATAAGTACTTGTGTAGCGCTCGGTACGCACTCCACCGGCCCGAATATTGCCCGGACACAGATAGCACTCCGGATCGTAAGCAAGCTCTGCAGGCGCAGCCTTCTTCTCCGTCTGCCCCTGCCACGGTCGCTGCGTCCTGTGCGGAGACACCAGCACCCACTCCCGCTTCAGGGGATTGAAGCGCCGGTGCGGGTTCTGCTGCATCAACGGATTCACTTCTCACCATCCTTCTCGGCCAGCGCAAACGCCCCGTCCGAAGGCGCACACACAAAACAATCGGCCGAAATCCCTGTCGCCTCTCGATACTCTCGCCGCACCGTCTCGACGAATCGTTCCACCGCCTCTGCGCGAACAACATTCACCGAACAACCGCCGAACCCGCCGCCGGTAATTCGCGCGCCAAAGCACTCCGCCTGCCGGTTCGCAATATCGACCAGGACATCAACCTCCTTACAACTCGCCTCAAAATCATCCCGCATACTCGCATGCGCCTCCACCATCAACGCTCCAAAACGCTCCATATCACCCTGCAACAAGGCCTCACGCGCTTCGAGCACCCGCGCATTCTCCTTAATGATGTGCAGGCAACGCTTGTAGCTCGCAACCGTCATCATGCCGCGACAGGCCTCCAGGTCCGCGAGCGTAGAGTCCCGCAGCAGCTTCACGCCCGGCCGCTCTCGCTGAATCACTGCCTGCCCCGCCTCCACCTCGGAGCTCCGGTCCCCATACTCTCCGGTCGCCACCGCGTGCTTCACCATCGAGTTGCAGATAACCACCCGCACCTCGTCAGGCAAAGGCAGCAGATCATACGTAAGCGCTCGCGTATCCAGAAGCATCGCCCGATGCTCCACGCAGCCCGCAACCGCGAACTGGTCCATAATGCCGCTCTTCGCGCCAACATACTCGTTCTCGGCTCTCCGGCAAAGTGGCGCAATTGTTTCGAGAGGCAGCTTCACCCGCGCAAGTCCCAGCAGCGCCATCGCAGCCGCGACCTCCACCGACGCAGACGAGCTTAATCCAGCGCCAAGCGGCACATCTCCCGCCAGGCTCATATCGAATCCGCCCGGCGCAATCCCACTCTGCTGCAAACTCCACAGCACCCCAGCCGGATAATCGCTCCAATGCCCTCTTGGCGAACGAGCCAAAGGCGCATCCTCAAACGCAACCTCTTCGTCATAATTCGTCGAGTAGAAGACCGCGCGCCCGTCCTCCCGCGCGCTGACGATGGCTATCGTTTGAAAATCGATAGCCATCGGCATTACGAACCCACCCGTATAGTCGGTATGTTCGCCGATCAGATTCACTCGTGCCGGAGCGGCGAACGCCCGCCCCACCTGCCCAAAGCGCTGCCGATGCACACGCAGCGCCTCTTCCCTGGCCACCTTCATCTACAGCACCCGCATCGTTGGAATTGCAAGACCACTTCATCCTACAACCCAGTCAGCCTGTCGCCCAGACGGGCTTCCACCCGGGGCTCGACTCACTCATCCCTTCGGAACTCACAATCCTTCTTCGATCATTGCCGCAGAAGCCGGCATCATTCATCCAAAGATGTCCGCACCCTTGACAAACACACGCCCAAAAACCATCCCGCACCATAGGCCATCCAGCAACCGAAGTCCGGAAAAACTTAAGTCCTGCAAACCGAAGTCCAGACTTAAACCCCCTGTTTCGAATACTTTGACACATTTTGACGGGAGTGGGGATACCCACCGCAATCTATCACCCGCAACGGCATCTACCGTCACACTTACTCTTCGCGCAGAACCTCGAGCGGCTTCCGCCCCAGAATCCGGTGGCTCGCCACCCAGCCAGTAACCACCGTCAGCACCGCCGTCCCCACCAGCGCAATCGCTGTCCATCCCCACTGAAAGTGATAGGCCACAGTCATCCTGTTCAGCAGCACACGCGCAATCACATTCGCAAAGAATACCCCCACCACCCCAGCCACCACTCCCAGCACCGCGAACTCAATCGAAAAAACAGTAACAATCCGCCGCCGCGTAGCTCCCAGCGTCTTCAGCACCACCACCTCGCGAATCCGCCGATACCGCGTCCCCGCAATCGAGCTCGCCAGGATAATCACCCCCGCGAAGATCGAGAACGCCGCCAGGAACTGAATCACATACGTAATCTGAACCACCACCGCCCGCACCGTCTCCAGCGCCTGCGCCACATTGATCACCGTCACCGTCGGATAAGCCTTATACAGCGCCCTCTGGACCTCACCTACACGCGCCGGATCGACATGCACCCCGCCATACCAGACCACCGGCAGCCCCGCCATCGCCGCCTGCGGCAAAATAAACTCCGCCCGCGAATAAGCATGCTGACCATCCGCCTTCGTCAGCGCCACCACCGTCGCCGCAATCCGTGAGTCCTGCGCCGCAAACGTAATATGCGACCCCACCTTCAACCCCAGCCGTTGCGCCTGCCGCTGATCGATTGCCACCACCACACCGCGCTCACCCTCACTCCACCACTTCCCTTCCACCACCTTCGTTCCCGGAGGCACGCCCCCCGACCACGTCAGGCTGATCGACCGCAGCATTCGCTTCGGAAAGTTCTTCAGCTTCGCCTCTTCTGCCGGAGCCCCATCAATCTCAATCACCCGCGACGAAATCACCGGCAGCAGCTCTGCCTCTGCCATCACCCCCGGCTGCGTCTTCAGCAGCGTCCGAACCCCGTTCACCTCACCGCTCGTAATATCAACCAAAAACACGTTCGGCAGATTCGGAGCAGCCGAAATATTCAGCTCGGACACCACCGCCTTCTGCACCAGGTACACCGTCATGATCTGCATCACGCCCATCCCCAGTGCCGCCAGCAAAGCAGCCGAAGGATTTCCCGGACGATACAGATTCGCCAACCCATGCCGCACCGCCGAAGGCAGCCGCAGCCGTGTCTTCGACAGGAAAAACCGCAACCCAGCCAGCACAGCAGCAGACGCACCCAGCAAAACCGCCAGTACGGCCACCAATCCCAGCGAAAACACCTGCCCCACCACCACCGAATCGCTCAGCGTCGAAGCAATCGCCGCCAGTCCGGCAAGAATCAACACCGCTGCGCCAATCTGCGCCGCGTTTTTCGTAATCTTCCGCAAGCCCCCCGCGACAAAAGGATCGTCATTATCTTCCACTGCTCGCCGCAGAATCAAAATCGGCCTCACTCCGCGAATATCCAGCAGCGGAGGCAGCGTAAACAGCAGCGTCGTCAGAATCCCCACAGCCAATCCCGTCGCAACCGTCGACGGATATAAATGAAACTCCGTATCCACATGAATCAGCTTCGCCAGAACATAAGGAAAACTAAGCTGCACCCCAACCCCCAGCGCAACTCCCAGCAAACCGCCCGCCGCCCCCAGCAACAAAGTCTGCAGCAGATAAATCTTGATCACCTGCCCCGACCGCGCCCCAAGCGACTTCATAATCGCGATCGTATCCAGCCGCTGCTGCAGGTGCGCTCGCATCGCCATCGCCACGCCAATCGCCCCCAGCACCAGCGCCACCAGACTCATCAGCGACAGCAAGCTCGTCGCCCTGTCCAACCCCTGCGTCAGCGCCGGATTCGTCTCGCGATAATCGATAATCTGCGACTCCGGCAGCAGCTTCTCCAGCCTCGCCTTCAAATCCGCCACAGTCTTATCCGAAATCGGCGCACCACCCCGCGGACGCGGCACCTTGAACAGATATCGCTGCCCCGCATGGCTCCCCGGAGCAAGCAACCCGCTAGCCTCCAATCCCTCACGCGAGATCAATACCCGAGGCCCAGCCGCGAAACTCCCCGACAGCCTGTCCGGCTCATTCACCACCACAGAAGCAATCCGGAACAGCTTAGTCCCAATCTTCAGCTCGTCCCCAACCTTCAGATTCAGCCGAACCAGCAAATCATCCGCCACCGCCACCGAGTCCGGCCCCAGCACATCCTTCAACCCGCTCGCCGGAGCCAGCTCCACCGTTCCATAAAACGGATACTTCGTCGGATCCACCGCCTTCATCGACACCAGCAGCGGATCCAGCGTCTTCGCCGACGAAGCCATCGACAGCAGCTCCGTCACCGGCGTGATCTCCACGCCGCTAGCCGCAATCTCATCCAGCCCCTTTTGCTCCTCCGGCGTAGGCTGCTGAAACATCCGCGCCGAAAGATCCGCCGCCATAATACTTCGAGCCTTATCCAACAGCGTCGTCCGGAACGAAGCTGAAAATCCACGCACCCCCGTCAGTGCCGCCACCCCAATCGCCACCGACAGAATCACAAAGAAAAACTTCCCACGCGAAGAATGCATCTCCCGCGCCGCAATCTTCGCCGCAGAGCGGTAACTCAGGGCAGCCATCTAACCCTCCGCCAGCGCAGCGTCATGCGGAGAGCCCTGCGGCTCCGGATTCATCTCATCCGCAATCACCAGCCCATCCCGCAACACAATCCGCCGGTCCGCATACCCCGCCAGCACCGGATCATGCGTCACCAGCACCAGAGTCGTACCTTCGCTCCTGTTCAAATCCAGCAGCAGCTCCAGCACATGAGCCCCATTCGTCGTATCCAGATTCCCCGTAGGCTCATCCGCCATCACAATCGGCGGCCGCAGAATAAACGCCCTCGCCAGCGCCACCCGCTGCTGCTCGCCACCGGAAAGCTGCACCGGATAATGATCCATTCGGTCCCCCAGCCCCACACTCTGCAGCAGGTCCCGTGCCCGTCCCAGCCCGCTCTCCCCGGACTCCGAGTTCAGCTCATACGGCAGCAAAACATTTTCGAGAGCCGTCAGCGTAGGAATCAGTTGGTACGACTGAAACACAAACCCAATCGTCTTCCCTCGAACCTGCGCCAGCTTGTCCTCCGGCAGATAACTGATCGCCGTCCCATTCAGCCGCACATCTCCCGAGCTTGGACTATCTAGCCCTGCCAGCAGCCCCAGCAGCGTCGACTTCCCGCTCCCGCTCGCCCCCATCACCGCCACAAACTGCCCTTGCGGCACCGTAAAATCGATCCCCTTCAAAATGTCCACCGTACGCGAACCATTGCGGATAGACTTGCGAAGCCCTTCAACAGAAATCATCGGAGTCGGTTGGCTCAACTGGGTCGTTCCCCTTCCTCACTTGCAGCTTGATACGGTTTCAACCAACATTAAGTTCCTCTGCCGAGCTTCAGGCCAGCCTTGTAACCGGCCCGCTCGCATTTGTTACTGTGGAGACATGCGGAGAACTGCACTCCTCGCTATTCTAACGGCCTTTCCTATCATCCTCGTGTTGCCTCTCACCGGCTGCAAGACCGACAACTCCGCAAAGCAGGCCGAATCCCCCAACACAGACAGGGACTCAGGCAAAACACCCGCAGCCGACGAAGCCCCAAACGCCACACCGCAACCGGCGCCACTCACTGACCACCGCCCAATCATCGTCTGTTTCGGCGACAGCCTAACCGCCGGCTACGGAGCCGAGTACGGCAAAAGCTATCCCGACTTTCTCCAATCTGACCTCGACGCCCGCGGCTATCACTACCGCATCGTCAACCTCGGCATCAGCGGCAACACCACCAAAGACGGCGTAGAACGCCTCTACGATGTTCTGGCCCTCAAACCCGCCATCGTCATCGTCGAGTTCGGCGGCAACGACGGCCTCCGCGGCCTCCGCATCGAAGACACCCGCACCAACCTCGACAAGATCGTCTCCACCCTGAAATCCAGCGGAACCAAAGTAGCCCTCGCCGGCATCACCCTCCCGCCCGACTACGGTCCCGACTACATCCAGCAGTTCAATCAGACCTACACCCTGCTCGCAAAAAAATACAACGTCCCCCTCCTGCCCTTCCTTCTCAAAGGAGTCTTCGGCGTCCAGGGCATGATGCAGCGCGACAACACCCACGCCACCTCCGAAGGCAACAAGATCGTAGCCACCAACGTCCTCCCCCTCATCCTCCCACTACTGAAAAAGTAGGTCCCAAAAAATAGGTATGCTTCGGCATCGGACTTGTCATTCCGAAGCGCAGCGGAGGAATCTGCTTTTACTTTCAATTGTCAGTGGGAAATGTATGGTGCGCCCGGAAGGATTCGAACCTCCGGCCTTTTGGTTCGTAGCCAAACGCTCTATCCAGCTGAGCTACGGGCGCACATTGCAGAAGAGGCAACCTTCTAAAGATATAAGAATTTGACCGTGGAATCAAGCCGCGCACACGTCGTCCACGCGAGTCACAAAGCAAAACTGGTGCGCCCGGAAGGACTCGAACCTCCGACCCTCTGGTTCGAAGCCAGATGCTCTATCCAGCTGAGCTACGGGCGCGGAAAAACACGCAACAAAACTTCGCTTCACCTAAGTCGCAGCCACTGGCTCCGGCGGAGGTAGCGGCGCAGCAAACATCGGCATCTTCTCTACAATATCCAACCCCGCACGCCGCAGGAGCTGATGGATCACCGGCTCGGCCAACCGGCTGGCATCATACTCCACCCGAACCGTCTTCTCCACCTCTTTCACCTCAAGGTGCCGAACGCCATAAACCTCGCGCACCCGAGCCATCGCCAGCGCAACGGACTCGCTCGGCGGAATACCGTAACGGTAAAGAACATCAAGCTGTGTCATAGCTCTGATCATACCAGCGCCGAAACAAAAAGCGGCACGCTACAACCATCCCAGATAGCCCATAATCTCCGGACTGGTCCAGTCCTGCGCACTCACAAACTTCCGCCGCAGAATCCCCTGCCGGTCGATGACATAGGTCTCTGGAATCTGCGCCGTGCCATAAAGAGCATTGATCCGCCCGTCAGCATCCCTCACTGTCACGAGGTTCACATGGTTCTTTTCAAGAAACCGCTGGTACACATCCGCATCCTGGTCCATGCTCACCGCCACAATCACCAGATCCGGCATCTGCCGCTGCAATGCCAGTAAACTAGGCAGCTCCTCGATACAAGGAGCGCACCAGCTCGCCCAAAGGTTCAGCACCACAACCTTCCCGCGCAGCTTGCTCAAATCGACCGTCTTCGTCCCATCGCTCACCACAAACTGTGGCGCGGGTTTGCCCAGGTTCTCCGGATGGCTTCCCCGGTCGCATCCCGTCACCAGCAACAAACCCAACACTGCACTAGCCCACAGTCGACGCACAGCACTCTCCACTTCCTATAATACGAAGTCGTGAACGAACCCACCTGCGAGCCACGCTCGAACCCGCCGCCACCGCTCCAGTTCGAGCTCTCGGTCATCATCCCCGCGCGCAACGAAGAGCAGTCCCTCCCAGCCTGCATCGCCTCCCTTATCAGTCAATCCGAACCCGGCTTCGCCCTCGGCACCGAATGGGAGCTTATCCTCGTCAACGATACCTCCACCGACAGAACCCGAGACATCGCCGCAGAAGCCGCTGCAGCTCACCACGGAGTCACCCTCCTCGACGCTCCGCCCCTCGATCTCACCACACGCGGAGGCTTCACCGGCAAGAACAACGCCTGCTGGACGGGAGCCCAGACCGCACAGGGACGCTATCTCCTCTTCACCGACGCGGACACCGTCCACAATACCAACGATCTCACCCGCGCCCTCCGCGAAATCGACCAGCACAAAGCCTCCCTGCTCTCCTACTCCCCGCGCCAGATCGTCACCGGCCTCTGGCAGCACGCGCTCATGCCGCTCATCTTCTCTGAGCTGGCCTCGGTCTACCCCTCCAAACAGGTCAACGACCCCGTCCGCAGCCTCGCCGCCGCCAACGGTCAGTTTCTCCTCATCGAACAGGAAGCCTACTTCGCAGTAGGCGGCCATCGCGCCGTAGGTCGCGAGATCCTCGAAGACGTCGCTCTTGCCGCCAACGTCAAACGCAGCGGCCGAACCATCCGTTTTCGCTACGCCCCAGACGCTCTCTCCACTCGCATGTACCGCACAACCTCGGCGATGATCGAGGGCTGGACAAAAAATCTCGCCCTGCTCTTTCCTAATCCCATCGCTCTCGCCCTCTGGCGAATCCTCGACCTCGTCCTCTTCATCGGTCTCCCCATTCTCGCGCTCGAAATCTTCTGGCTCGTCCCCTGGCAGCGCTGGGCTCTTCTTCTCATCTGGGTCCGTACCCTTTGGCGCTTCTACGCCCGAGTGGCCCGCTCCAACTTCCCCGCAATCGATGTCGCCATCTCTATCCTCGGCGTTCCTCTCTTTGCCTGGCTTCTCATTCGCAGCGTCATTCTCCATCGCATCAAAAAAAAGGTCACATGGAAGGGCCGCAGCTACAACACACCTTAGCCGCACGCATTTGTGACGAATCCCTCCTCGAAAGCATCTATAAGATGGGATATTCATGATCTTCCTCACCCGCAAAGCCGAGTTTTCCTCAGCCCACTACTACTGGAACGACGCCTGGTCGCCCGAGAAAAACCAGCAGGTCTTCGGCAAGTGCGCCAATCGCAACGGCCACGGCCACAACTACACCCTCGAAGTCACCGTCGCGGGAGAAATCGACCCAGTCACCGGCTTCGTCGTCGACCTCAAAGAGCTCAAAGACATCCTCGAGAGCGAGGTCGTCAGCGTCTACGACCACCGTCACCTCAACCTCGAAGTCCCCGAGTTCAAGGCCGCCATCCCCACCACCGAAAACATCGCCATCGCCATCTGGCGCCGCCTCGACAACAAAATTCCCAACGCAAAATTGCACCGCGTCCGCGTCTACGAGATGCCCGACCTCTTCGCCGACTATTATGGTGAGCCATGAAGGCCTATCTCAACCGCCGCTACCACTTCAGCGCCTCCCACCGCCTCCAAACCGACGCCTACGATGCTGCGAAGAACCGCGCTCTCTTCGGCAAATGCAACAACCCCCACGGCCACGGCCATAACTACACCGTGCAGATCACTGTGAGCGGTCAGGTCGATCCCGCAACCGGCATGGTCTGTAATCTCGCCGACCTCGATGCCTTCGCACAAGAAAATCTTCTCTCCCGCTTTGACCACACCAATCTCAATACTCTCGACGCCTTTGCCAATCGCGTCTCCACAACCGAAAATCTAAGCATCGAGGTCTACCGCATCTTTCAGAGCTTCCCAGCGGCGCATCTCGAGCGGGTTCACATCGAAGAAACCAGCAACAACTCCTTCGACTACGCCGGTCTCGTTCAACCAGCGCCCGGCACTATCTAAAGAAAGGCCACCATGCCCGTCAACTCGGCCATCATCGAATCCCCCTCCCTCGAAAACATCCCCACTCAGGACCTCTACCGCGAGATCCTCATCCGCATCGGCGAAGATCCCAATCGCGACGGTCTCCTCAAGACCCCCGAGCGCATGGAAAAGTCCATGAAGTTTCTCACCCGCGGCTACACCATGAACGTTAACGAAGTGCTCCACGAAGCCCTCTTCGACGTCGATTACGACGAGATGGTCATCGTCAAGGACATCGAGTTCTTCTCCATGTGCGAGCACCACCTGCTTCCCTTCTTCGGCAAAGCCCACGTCGCCTACGTTCCCAACGGTAAGGTCATCGGCCTCAGCAAAATCCCTCGCCTCGTCGACGTCTTCGCTCGCCGCCTCCAGGTCCAGGAGCGCCTCACCCGTCAGGTAGGCGAAGCCATCACCGACGCCATCCACCCGCAAGGCGTAGCCGTCATCCTCGAAGCCCAGCATCTCTGCATGATGATGCGCGGCGTCGAAAAGCAGCACTCCTCTACTGTCACCTCCGCCATGCTTGGCGTCTTCAAAACCCAGCTCCAGACCCGCAATGAGTTCCTCTCTCTCGTCCGCCGCAATGCAAGCTCCTTCTAGCCACTAAACTAGTAGCTGCATGAACGGTCTTCTCGTACTGGACAAACCCGCAGGCATCACCTCGCACGACGTCGTCGCTATCGTCCGCCGCGCCACTGGAGAAAAATCCATCGGCCACCTCGGCACCCTCGACCCCATGGCCACCGGCGTTCTCCCTCTCCTCCTCGGCAAATACACCCGACTCGCCCAGTTCTTCAACCAGTCCGACAAGCACTACACCGGCCACATCCGCTTCGGCTTCGCCACCGACACCTTCGACGCCGAAGGAACCCCCAGCACCACTCCCCAGCCACTGACCCGCTCCCTCGACGAACTCCGCACCCTAAGCCAAAAATTCCATGGCGAGCTCGACCAGCTTCCTCCCATCTTCTCCGCGAAAAAAATCAACGGCACCCCCGCCCACAAGCTCGCCCGAGCCGGAGCCGAAGTCCCCGTCAAACCCGCCCGCATCACCATCCACGACTTCCAGCTCACCTCCCTCGACCACGACACCGCCGCCTTCACCATGTCCGTCTCCGCCGGCGGATACGTCCGCTCCGTCGCCCACGAGCTCGGCCAGCTAGCCGGCTGCGGAGCCCATCTCTCATCCCTCCGCCGAACCCTTGCCGGCCCCTTCACCCTTGCCCACGCCATCACCATCGACCAGCTCAAAGCTTCCACACCCGAAGAACTCGAATCCCTCCTCCCCCACCCCCGCACACTTCTTCCCGAAATGCCCTCCGTCACCGTAGACGACCAGCTCGCCGGACGCCTTCGCAACGGCATGCAGGTCAATCTCCCCGACTTCTCCCAGGCCCCTCTCATCAAAATCTTTACCGCCCCCACCGATCTTCTCGCCATCGGCCGCCGCGTCGCCGGAACCCTCATGCAGCCCGTAGTCGTACTCGGCTGACGCCCCACCCCGGAAGCTACCCACCGATTCCCGGCCAATCCGTCCTATAAGATTGACGACCAATTTAGTCCGCAATACACTTGAAGAGGACAATTAGCGGCTTTTCGCCACCACCGACACCGCCCGGCGACAGACTCTCAACCTAGGGACGGGTCCTGCACCAAGAAGAGAAAGACCTTATGCTACAGGCATTTATCATCACCCTCCGTGAAGGTGTGGAAGCGTCGCTGATCGTCGGGATCGTCTTCGCCTACCTCAGCAAAATCGGCCGCCCCGAGCTCAAGCGCACCGTCTTCTGGGCCCTCGGGTCCGCCGTAGCCGCCAGTGTTGCTGCAGCCATCATCCTTGCCCACACCCCCTACAACTCAGACATCCTCGAAGGCTGGATCATGCTCGCCGCAGCCATCTTCGTCATCAGCATGATCTGGTTCATGCACCACGCTGCCCGCTCCATGAAGGGCGACATCGAGCAAAAAATCGCAAAGTACACCGGCCCCGCGGGAGTCTCCAAAGTAGGCATCTTCTTCTTCGTCTTCCTCCTCGTCCTCCGCGAAGGCGTCGAGACCGTCCTCATCCTCTCCGCCGTCACCCTCAACTCCACCGAGCTCCTCTCCTTCACCGGAACCCTTCTCGGCATCGCCATCGCCGTCGTCTTCGGCATCCTCTTCATCCGCGGCAGCGTCAAGATCAACCTGCAGCGCTTCTTCCGCGTCACCACCGTCATCCTCTACTTCGTCGCCTTCCAGCTCATCGTCAGCGGCCTCCACGAGCTCTCAGAAAACGGCATCCTTCCCTCCAGCACCACCGAGATGCACCTCATCGGCCCCATCGTCCGCAACGACCTCTTCTTCTTTGTCACCATGCTCGCTCTCGCCGGCCTCATGATGCTCCTCGAATTCAAGCGCCGCGCCCCTGTCCCCCTCGGCCCCAACGCCACACCCGCCGACAAGCGCCGCGCCGAGTGGTCCCAGCGCCGCGAAAAGATGTGGATGAACGCCGTCGTAGCCACCAGCTTCCTCTTCATCTTTCTCTCCACCGCCGAGTTCATCTACGCCAAAAGCTCCACCGCGCTCTCGCCCACATCGGCCGTTACTCTTGTAGGCTCGCAAGTCACTCTCCCCACCGCCGACGTAAACGACGACAAGCTCCACCGCTACGGCGTCCATATCGACGACGGCAAGGGCGGCAACGTCGAAGTCCGCTTCCTCCTCTTCAAGAAGCCCGACGGCAACATCGTCTCAGTAGCCGACGCCTGTCAGATCTGCGGCCCCGTAGGCTTTTACATCGGCGACCAGGGCATCACCTGCAAGATGTGCGCCTCGCCCCTCAACGCCGCATCCATGGGCCGGAAGGGCGGCTGCAACCCCATCCCTCTCAAATCCACCATCAGCGGCAACCAGCTCATCATCCAGGCCGCCGACCTCCGCGAACTAGCCCCGGTCTTCGAACGCTAACCATGCCCGTGCGCGATCTCCTTCAACACCGCCATCCTGGCTATCTTCTTCAACGCCGTCATCCTGAGCGAAGCGAAGGATCCCCGCATTTTGCTTTTGCTGTTGCCTGTTCTCCTTCGCCGGAGCACGACATTCCGGGTGCCCCATCCTTCGCAGCCTTACCGCGAAGGGTGGGAAGTAAAACCTTCCCCCAGCAAAAGGAGGCCGCGTAAATGTTCTTCCGCCTCCTGATGGAATCCTTCCGCCGCCAGCGCCGCCGCAAACTCCTCGCAGGCATCGCGATCCTTCTCGGCACAACCGCGGTAACAGCAATGCTCGCCCTCGCCACCACCATCGGCGACCGCATCCACAAAGAACTAGCCGTCTACGGCGCCAACATCATCGTCTACCCAAAGGCCGACCAGCTCGAAGTCAAAGTAGGCGGAGTCGACATCAAACCGGCCAGCAACGCATACCTGCAAGAGTCCGACCTTGAAAAGCTAAAGACCATCTTCTGGGCCAACAACATCACCGGAGTAAGTCCAGCACTCTATCTTCCTGCCGGGCATCGCGCGCTTGTTCAAGGACAAGCTCCAGTTCCGGTGCAGATAGTCGCCATGTGGTTTAATCACGATTTTGGTGGACTAAAAACCGGCGCTCCCTCCCTGCATCCTTGGTGGAAATTGGATGGAATGTGGCCAGTACGCGAGCATCCTGGGGACGACACACAGGTAGTAGTCGGCGCAGCCCTCGCTAACAAACTGAACCTTCATAAAGGCAGTAGTTTCGCAGTGGAATCGGCGGAAGCTCACGCCGCAGGAATCACGCCGAATCCTTGGTATGTAACAGGCATCGTGTCTACAGGGGATGCTACGGAAAACGAGCTTCTCGTCCCTCTCGATGCAGAAGGCAGTCCAGAGAACAACCCCATCTCCCGAGTAGAAATCTCCGCCCGCACCAAACCCGAAGACGCCTTCGCCCGCAAAGACCCCGACACCCTCTCCCCCCAAGACCACGAGATCTGGTACTGCCGCCCCTACGCCAACTCCATCGCCTACCAGATCCGCGAAGCCATCCCCGGAGCACAAGCGGAACAGGTCCGCCGCGTAGAGCAATCCGAAGGCAACGTCCTCAAGCGCATCAGCGGCCTCATGTGGCTCATATCTGCCGCAGCGCTACTAGCCGCAGGCTTCGCTGTCTCCGCCGCCATGGCCACCGCCGTCCTCGAGCGCCGCGGCGAAATCGGCCTCATGCGCTCCCTCGGAGCCAGCAAAGGAGCTATAGCTCTCCTCTTTTACGCCGAAACCGGACTCCTCGCCATCTTCGCTGGAACTCTCGGCTACCTCGCCGGTTCCGGCTTAGCTGCATGGCTCGGAGCACGCATCTTCCGCGGCGACGGCGGAGCTCCCGAAGCCATCCTCATTCCCGTCCTCCTCCCCGTAGTCGTAGCCCTGGCCCTCGCAGTAGCCATCGGCGGAAGCACACCCTCCATCCGCGCCGCGCTCCGCATGAACCCATCAGCCATCCTGCGAGAGGACGCATGACACATTCTGGCGAATTTATGAGAGTCGCCTTCTCTCGCCCAAAATGCTCGGGTGCCCCATCCTTCGCAGCTTCATCGCGAAGGGTGGGATGTAATATCTCGCAGCGGCAGGCCGCCGCATGAAGCAACTCACCCTCACAAGCATCCTCCGCCGCTCGCTCATCCATCGCCGCGCCCGCAGCATCTCCGCACTCATCGCCATGACCGTCTCCGCAGGCGTAGCCACCGCGCTCCTCACCCTCTACGCAGACCTCGACCAAAAACTACACAAGGAATTCCGCAGCTTCGGCGCAAACATCGTCCTCACCGCACCCGCGAACACTCCACTCCCACCCAACGCTCTCGCACAAGTCCAGCAAACCGCTGGCCCCGACGCCTCCGCCGCCGAGTTCGCCTACGCTGTAGCCACCACCAGCACCGGAACCCCAATCGTCGTAGCCGGAACCGATTTCGCCGCCGCCAAAAAACTCAACTCCTGGTGGCAGGTTGACGCGTGGCCCGATCCCGCAATATCCAACGCAGCGTTAGTCGGTCAGCGCGCAGTAACTGCCATCGGAAATACTCCAGCCATCGCATTGACCTACGCAGGCAAGCCCATCATGCTCCAAAAAGCAGGCCGCCTCGCCACCGGAGGCGACGAAGACAGCCGTATCTACATGCCGCTCTCCGCATTCACCGCATGGACAGGCCTCTCCCCCAGCGTCATCGAGCTTCAAGTCCCCGGCGGAACCAAACGAATCGAAGCCACCATCACCCAACTGAAAAACGCTCTCCCCGAAGTGCAGGTCCAGCCCGTCCGTCAGCTCGTCGAAGGCGAGTCCAGGATCGTAGACCGCACCCATGCCCTCATGTACGGAGCGGTTTTGCTCATCGCCCTCACGGTCGCCGTCAGCGTCCTCGCCACACTCTCCGCCTCAGTCCTCGAGCGCCGTCGCGACTTCGCTCTCATGAAGGCTCTCGGTGGTTCGCAGATGCAGCTAATGTCCATGTTTCTCCTCGAAGCCCTCGTCCTCGCACTCGCAGGCGTAGCTGCGGGCTTCGTCGTAGGCTCCGCCGCGGCATGGGTCATCAGCGAAGGCAACTTCCACACCGCAACCCTCCCCCACATCTCCGTCCTGCCCATGGTGTTGCTCGTGAATCTCGTCATCGCCACACTCGCGGCCCTGCTGCCCTTGCGCGTCCTGCGCAGACTCCAGCCCGCTGCGCTGCTAAAGGGAGAATGAGAAGATGGAAACAATGAGCCAGGCCGAAGTAAAAAACGGACCGCTCGGCGCATCGGCCTCTGCCATGCAGACCGATTCGCTGACCGATCAGACGACACGCCCCGACTGCGCCGTCATCGCCCTCCATCACGTCACCCGCGAGTACACCGGCCACGGCAGCATCGTCCGCGCCCTCGCAGACGCCAGCTTCTCCATCGTCGCCGGCGAGTGGGTTGCCATCACCGGCCCCTCAGGCTCCGGCAAAAGCACGCTCGTCAATCTCATCGGCTGTCTCGACCGCCCCAGCTCAGGCGAGCTCAAAATCGACAACGTCGACGTAGCCTCCATGAGCGCAACCGAGCTCGACCGCTTCCGCGCCGACAAGATCGGCTTCATCTTCCAGCAATTCCACCTGATCCCTTATCTTTCAGCGCTGGAAAACGTAATGCTTGCGCAATACTTTCACTCGATGACGGACGAGACCGAAGCGAAAGCGGCGCTCGAAAAAGTCGGACTAGGCTCGCGCATCCATCACCTTCCCAGCGAGCTCTCCGGCGGCGAACAGCAGCGCGTCTGCATCGCCCGAGCCCTCATCAACGACCCGCCCATCCTCCTTGCCGACGAGCCCACTGGCAACCTCGACGCAGCGAACCAGAAGATCGTCGCAGAGCTTCTCCAGAACCTCCACGCTCAGGGCCACACCATCGTCATGGTCACCCACGACCCCGAGATGGCGGCGCTCGCCCAGCGCAAGATCGCCCTCAGCCACGGCAAGGTCTTCTGCCACCCGATCGGCTCTCCGGTGGTTACTTTGCGGCGGTAGTTCTGCCGTTTTTTTTGTTCGTGGTGGAGAGTGCGTTTTTACAGGGGGCTTTTGCAAAAGCGTGCGTTTTTTGGATGGTTTTTTGTGGTGAGTTTGTGGTGAATTGCTGGTGGGAACGTGGTTTTTGGATGGTGGCTTTTGTGGGCTAAAAAAATGCCACTCTTTGAAAATATTTCTGTGGAAAAAACTACCGCTCGCCCCATTTGAGTTTGGAGCGGAGGACGCTGAAGAGTCCGTTGGGGTGGTGGCGGAGGAGCCGGACGGTAGCTTCGGAGCGCTGGCAGTGGACGATGTCGCCCAACTGAAGCTCGATGGCTTCCTGGCCGTCGACGGTGAGGTAGATTTCGTTGGGAACCCCAACAACCTCAACACTGACGGTGGAGCTGCCGGGGGTAACGATAGGCCGGATGGTAAGCAGGTGAGGACAGATAGGCGTGACCAGCAACGCATCGACACTGGGCATGACGATGGGGCCGTTGGCGGCGAGGTTGTAGGCGGTCGAGCCGGTAGGGGTGGAGACGATGATTCCGTCGGCGCGGAAGGTGGCTACGGCCTGATTGTCGATCTCGATGGAGAAGTCGCCCATGCGGGCGATGGTGCCTTTGGCGATGACAACGTCATTGAGTGCATCCCAGGTGCGGAGGACTATGTCGTTGCGGATGTGCTCGGCACGCATCATGCTGCGGACTTCGACCTCTGCGCAGTTGTTACACCAGGCATCGAGGGTGGCGTAGAGCTCGGAGAGGGGAATCTCTGTAAGGAAACCGAGTGCGCCGAGGTTGACGCTGAGGATGGGTGTGGTGGTGCGGGCGAAGGCTCGGGCAGCAGCGAGGAGAGTGCCGTCGCCGCCGAGGACGATGACAAGGTTGGGCTTGTGTTTGGGCAGGTCGACGCGCTCGATGGGATTGGGCGCGTTGATATAGGCGGCGCTGTCGGGATCGAGGAGGTAGTGATAGTGGCGGGCTTCGAGCCAGGCGATGAGATCGCGCAGGATTCCTGCGACCTCGGGCTTCTGGGGCTTGGAGATGATGGCGGCCTGGAGCATTGATGTCTAGTGTAACGGCAGGGATACTTTCCGGTCCCCGACACAAGTGTCCAAGAGCATTACGAGACATTCCAATCCAGGGAAATGCGCGGGTGGGAACACAAAATCGTGTCCCACCCCGCGCGGTTTCCCTACACTACTGCTGCTGAACCGGGTTTTGGTTGGTGCTATTCGCCGAGGTAAGCGGGTTCCATTGAATGGTTATCGGCGGACCGTAGCCGGTGCCCTGATTGGTGTTGTTGTCGAGAATGTGGAACATCAGATTGAGAGGATCCGTGACGTCCGTGGTCAGGAAACCAGGTCCTCCAGGGTTGCCATCGCCGCCTTCGGATAACCCCGTGGCGCTGAAGTAGGCCTGGGTCGTACGGCCTCCAACGCACGCTGGAATCCCAGTGGGCGGCGCGGCTGTGGTCGAGCCCTGATAGGCTAGCGGGCTGAACGGATTGTTGGATGGAACCGAGCTGACGAAACCGGCGGGAATCGAATAGGTCTGGGCCGGGAGCGGAATGGTGAGGGTGTAAGAGTTGCCACCCTGACATACGATGTCGGCGGTTATGTTGGCTCCGCTCACCAGAGATACAGTCGTTGCCGGGTGTTTGCCGATCTGCGTCAACTCATAGCCTGCCTGAACGGTGTCGCCAGAGTTGATACGAAGGGATCCAGGAAAACCGGGGAATCCCGGAAGGCCTGGAAATGCAGGAAGACTGTCCAAGGACATAACGACCGTTCCGCCGGTGTTCCAATTATCCGGGAATTGCGGATTATTGGTTCCCCACCAATCGGTCCAGCGCCGGTAGTTCATGGTTGGAAAGTAGTATGCGTAGTTGCCGCCAGCGACCACAATGGGGTACCCATAGTTGGTCGTGTCAGCGGGGTTGGGGTAGACGTGAACATCTGTTTTGACCGTCGCCTGCCCGAGCATGAATTTGTTGACGAAGCTTGCGATTACCGGAGATTCGGCGGGCAGCGTTCCACAGTGTGCGTGGTTGCCGTCAAGATAGAAGCCGAACCGGTCTCCGATGCCCAGCGTGTCGTAGATCTTCTGGGTCGCCCGTGACGCAACATAATTGGATCCATTCGACAGCCAGTACTGGCCGCTATTTCCCGTTTCCAGCAACGCCCTGGGCGCCACCATGGCCATTAACTCATGCTGGTCGACCGGCAGCTTGTATACATTGGCGCCGGCGAACTGGTTCATCTGGCCGGCAAACCAGTCATAGTTCGTGTCGTCGACATCTTCCACAGTGCCCTGGGCCTCGATGTCGTGCGAGACGCGCCAGGAGGTTGCGCCCCCCGCCGCCGCTTTCCTGAGCAATAGTAAGAGCAATTCGCTCGTCGAAGGCTCCGGCGTACAGCGCCATCTTCCCGGCAAAGGAGCATCCGGTCACGGCCAAATGTTTCATGTCGACAGGCAGAGGATTAACCGACTGATGGGTTGCGATTTCCATGCCATCGATGAGGCGGCTCACACCCCATGACCAAGCGGCGTATTCCCCCGAGTTACTGGTGCCGGTGCAGATTCCTTCGCAAAGTTCAGGGTAAAGCTGGTAGAAGGGATCCCCGGTATGGTCGCTCGGCGAAGTAAAGGCGTAGCCGGCTACCTGGGTGCTGACGTAGCCAACGGTTGCAATGGGAAGTCCCTGAAAGACGTTGGCTGGAAGACTGCCGTAGTCGGGAGGGGTAGGGGCAGGAAAGGGAATGGTTATGCCACCGAAACTAAAAGAGGCGATCTCCATGGGGATCAGTGCCGGAAACGGGCCGCTGCCCATTCCTGTTGGAATGTAAATGCCTGAGGTCAAAGTAAGCGATTTCCCATTGCTATTCCTGGTGACATTCACTGTCAGTGAGCCAGTGTTGGATCCTGCCGCCGGCGGCGTATACGTAGAAGTGATGGTGCAGTCCGAGCAGTCGGGCTTCGGGCCGAGCTGATATTTTTCGACCGCGGCGATGATCTCGTTACGCCGACGCTCCCAGCTTGAGAACGAGGCGTCTCGCCATCCACTCGAAAACTGGAACGCGTCCGGCAAAGGCCGAATGATGGGGAGCTGCGCGAAGGAGGGAAAGTTCGGGGCCGGGTAGCGCGCACCCGTATTCTCGACGTTATAGACCAACGGTGTGAACGAGTCGCCAAACGTCTTCTCCCTATCCTGAGCGAATGCCCCTGGAGTTGCGGCCGACACAAGCACCAGCAGCATCAAGGCAAGAGATGTTTTGACAGCAAAGTTCGCGAGCCGCAGTGATGCCGGCACAGTCCATATCAAGCGAAGACTTCTCATAAGTTTCCTCACTGGGGGAGGGCAGGGAGATCTCTTTCACTGTCCTGGTTAGGGGCGAAACGCGCTCGACGTGCCTCGCCCGGTACGGTACGGTGACGGCCGGTGCTTACGACAAGCTTGTTGAGCACCAGGCATCGATTTGCGGTGCTGCGGGTATTTAATTCGCGTCGCAAACGATAATCGGGGTATCTTCGCGTTGTCAAGAGTAAATCCCGTTTAATTTACGCTATGAAAGCGATACCCGGCTAACTCCAACAATCAAACTATTAGCGGATCATCTGACAGTGGAGTGGGTCACGGGGATGTCGTTCAGGCGAAGAGTGCGTGGAGAAGGTACTCCTGATTGCCTTCCATGCCGAGGATGGGGGAGTCGATGACTTCGATGTTGGAGCCGCGGTTTCCTGCGACGGATTCCTGCACGCGCCGGATGGCTGCCTGTCGTGCTGCGGTGTCTCGGACGATGCCGCCCTTGCCGATGTTGCCGCGACCAGCCTCGAACTGGGGTTTGACGAGGATGACGGCCTCGCCTTGCCAGGTTTGAGCATCGGTGCTGAGGGCCTTGATGACGGCGGGCAGGACGAGAGTGGCGGAGATAAAGGAGACGTCCATTGCGAGGAAGGCTGGAGTGGGTTGGCTGGGGACGAGGAGTTCTCCTTGGGCGAGGAGGCGGGCATTGGTGCGTTCGCGGAGGGTGACGCGCGGGTCGTCGCGGAGTTTCTGGGCAATCTGTCCGTAGCCTGTGTCGACGGCCAGGACAGATGCTGCACCGGATTGGAGCATGCAGTCGGTGAAGCCTCCGGTGGAGGCACCGATGTCGACGCAGGCGAGTCCGGTGAGATCGATGTGCCAGTAGGAAAGGGCTCGCTCGAGTTTGAGACCGCCGCGGCTTACGTATTTGAGATCGGAGCCGAGAAGGCGGATGGCAGCAGTGGATGGGATGGAGGTGCCGGGTTTGTCGATGCGCTGCTCGTCGACGAGGACACGACCGGCGAGGATAAGGGCTTGCGCCCGTTCACGGGAGGCTGCGTGGCCGTGGTCGACAAGGAGTTTGTCGAGGCGAATTTTTTCGGGGGTTGGTGGGGTCATTGGTTCTTGTTTGATTTTGGAGGGTGTGTGATGGAAATGCAAAAGCGTGTCTGAAGTTGAGGGTTCGCGTAAGGTTACACTGGTAGCGCTTGCGGGCGGTGTGGCTTGCGGAGAGATAAGGTTTTGGCAATCTGCTTTAGATTCAGGTGCGTTCTATGTATAGAGAAACGGGACTTGTGAACTCGACGACACCTTCCGGCCAGGATGACGCGACCCTGCTTGGGCTGGTGAAGCGCGGGGACGAATACGCGATGGCGACGCTGTTCGACCGTTACTCGAAGGTTGTGTATTCGGTGGCATTGCGGGTGCTGCGAGACCCGGCATCGGCAGAAGATGTTTTGCAGGAAGTGTTTATGCAGATATGGCGCAATCCGGCGAGCTTTGTAGCGTCTCGCGGCAGCCTGGGAGGGTGGCTGGCGGTGGTTTCGCGGAACCGGTCGATCGATGCGCTGCGCAGGAAGAAGCCGAGCGAGCCGGTCGACGATATGGTGATGGCTTCGAACTACAACCTCGCGGATGAGGCCGAGCGCAATAGCATGATGGAGAAGGCACGCGCGGCGATTGTGCTGCTGCCGATGGAACAACGAAAGACGCTGGAGATGGCATTTTTTGATGGACTAACGCACTCGGAGATTGCGGAGATGACGGGCGACCCGTTGGGTACGGTGAAGACGAGGATACGCAGCGCGCTGGGTTCGCTGAGAAAGGCGTTGACGGCATGAGCGACGAGCGGCGGGTTACGTCAGAGGAGCTGGCGTTATTTGCGATGCAGCTTCTACCGCAGGAGGAGATGGCAGAGGTCGCTGCAGTGGTGGCGAGCTCAGCGGAGGCACGGCGCGAGCTGGCCGAGGTACAGGGCGATCTGGCGGCGTATGCCCATACGGTGGAGTTGCATTCGCCTCCGGCACTGGCTCGGGAGCGACTGATGAGGCAGGTGGCACGGGAGAAGAAGGCGATCCCGATTGACCGTATCCCAACTGACCGGGCGGCGAAAGCGATGGAGAGCCGCGCGCCTGGAGCGGAGATGGAGGGGCGGGGGGGATCGGTTCTTTCGGCGTCCGCCGCTGATGCTGCCGCGAGCTCTAGTGAGGAGTACTACAAGAGCATTGGGGGAATGGAGAAGAAGAATTATCTGGCCGAGGAGGAAAAGCCTGTGCTCGGGGCGGTGGGAAAGGTGCTCCCGTGGATTGGCTGGGCTGTGGCAGCAGGGTTGGCGGTGGTGACCGGCAATCTGTACCACGAGCGGGACGATCTTCGGGCTGTGGCAGCGACGCAGGTGAGCAGGCTGGACCATGTGACGGCAGATGCGGAGGCGGCCCGACAGGTAGTGGATGCGATGACGGACAGCTCGGCGATGCGGGTGACGCTGACGACGAAGGCGGGGACGGTTCCGCTGCCGACCGGGCGAGCGACGTATGTGGCGAGCAAGGGCACGCTGATCTTTCTGGCGAGCAACCTGGAGGCATTGGCACCAGAGAAAACGTATGAGCTTTGGTTGATTCCGGCGGGTGCGGGACAGAATCCGATTCCAGCGGGGACGTTCCGGCCAGATGCGCGCGGGAATGCGAGCGTGATTATGCCTCCGCTGCCAAAGGGAGTCGAGGCAAAGGCGTTTGGCGTAACGGTCGAGGCTGAGGGCGGATCGGCCACGCCTACGCTGCCGATCGTTCTAGCAGGAGAGTAGGTTCACTCTTGAAGTTGCAAAGAGAAGCCATCCTTTGTGGATGGCTTTTTGCTTTTGGAGCTTGTGGAGGACTAGGGTGTGGTCACGCGGACGGAGACGCCGTTGCCCTGGAGAGGGACGGTGGTGTCGACAGCGTCGATGTCAGTGCGGATGATCGTCATGAAGTTGGAGTCGGGTGAGGTGACGTAGACCTTGCCGGTGGGGGTTCCGTTGGTGACGGCGATGTAGTCGGGATGACCATTGGAGTTACCGGATCCGGTGAGGCTGAGAGGAAGTGGGATGGTTGCCGTGACGGTGTTGGTGGTGAGGTTGATGACTGAGACCGAGCAGCCGGTGCTAGGGCCGATGACTCCGGGGCCCGAGCAGGGGAGGTTGGGATTGCCGCCGTTGACGACGTAGGCACGGCTGTTGACCACGTCCTGGAGAACATAGATCATGCGGGGATTGACGCCTACAGGGACGGTAGCGAGGACAGTTCCGAAACCTGCAGCATCGACCGGGTTGTTGGGATCGCAGTTGGGATTGGTGGGCAGGGCGTTGGCCGAGCAGAGCGGAATGCTGATGATGCTGACGGAACCGGGATTTACCCCATCCCCTGCATTGGCGACGACCATCTCATTGCGGGCCGGGGCGAAGTCAGCCCAAAGAGGCGAGGCGCCGACGACGATGGGGTTGGTGGCGCCCGTAGGAACGATGTCGAGCTGGTTGGTCTGTACGTTGATGACGCTGACGGTGCCGTCCGTCTGATTCATGATGAAGGCGCGCCGGTTATCGGGCGTCATGACACCATAGACAGGACCGTGGCCGACAGGAATCGGAGTGGGGTCGATGGTGTTGCTAGCTGTCTCGATGGTGGAGACCTGACCGGCGCCTCCGCTGGTGCTGGGAGTGATGACATAGGAACGGAGGGTGCTGGTGTTGCCGACGACGTAGAGCGGAGTGAAGCCGGCGGGGATGGCTAGCTCCTGCTGGAGATTGAGGGGCTGGCCGGTGAACTGGGAGACGGCGCTGAGGCCGGGGTCGCTGACGTAGGTATTGGCGCCCTCGGGAAAGATGCTGACGGGATTGGCGCCGGGAAGGAGGGTGGTCTGGAGGACCTGGCTCTGAAGGAGCGCGGTGCTGATGCCGAAGGTAGTGAGGGTGTGGTCACTGTTGAGCGTGTAGCCGATGGTGCCGCCGCTGTTCAGGACGAGGTAGTAGGGATCCACGCCGATCTGTGCCGTGATGAGAATCGTGTCGCCTGAGAAGTCGACGAAGGTGACAAGGCCCGGAGTGGGATTAGCCGGAGTGCCCGTGGTGGAGATGACGACGGCAAACTTCTGCGGCTGCTCGGCGGGACCGACGGGATTGATGGCGCTGACTACCGGGCGGTAGGTATTGCCGCAACCGGCGATAGAGGCCAGAGTCAGGGCTGCCAGGGCGAGGCCGGATGCCGACCGGAGGGTCTTTGCTGCGGACCGGGAGACGCGCGGGTTTGGCCGCGACTGAGTGCTTGCTTCTGCTTCGATTCTTGCTAAATGCAAAACTGCTCCCACGATGATACTGGTGTTGGCTATGCTCAGGATTGATTGTAAATCACTGCGAGAGATGAGATTGGCTGTGAGCGAGGAAATGGTGCGGGATGTGTGGCGGAAAGCTATTCCGGAGGGGCGGGATCGGTTGCAGTCGCGGGTGCTGGTTTGGGTGGTGGGTCTTTTGCTGACGATGGAGACCCTTTCCGTTTTGTGGCAGGGTTACTTCTTATGGAGCAACCAGGACTCTCAGGAGCACATTCTTCTGGTAGAGGTTGCTGCGATAAGTGCGGTTTTCGCTGGTCTTGTGCTGGCACTGCGGGCGACTACGACGGCGGGAGCGTTATTCGGAGGCATGATCAGCTTCCTTCTCGTGTCGGGGACGGCCTCGTCGCGATATGCAGTTTTTCGATCCGGGCTTGCTCCGCTGATCTTACTTTTCGCGCTTACGTTTGTTGCTACACGCGCGGGCCGAACGGTAAAAACGCGGGCTGGACTGGCAGAGAAGCGTCGTGGGCGAAACGCTGCACAGGTGATTGCCAATCTTTCGATTGCTGCGCTCGCTGTCTCCGGGCCTGGCCTTGAGTTGACTGGCAGTGGGTTTTGCTGTGGCACGCCGTATTACAAGGCCTGGGTCTGGCCTGCGATGATGCTGATGTGTCTTGCGGCTATGGTGGAGGCCACGGCGGATACGGTGTCTTCGGAGATTGGGCAGGTGTTTGGTGGAAGGCCTGTCATGTTGATGACAATGCAGCGGGTCGATCCAGGTATGGATGGAGGAGTAACGCTGCTCGGGTCACTGGCTGGGATTGTGGGTGGAGCTTTGGTTGCGGCAATGGGGATGTGGGCACTCCGGCTCAGTGTTTCTCAAGCTGCTATTGCGCTGTTTGCAGGGATTTGTGGGTTGTTCTTTGACAGCTTTTTGGGAGCGACTGTGGAGCGGCGCGGATGGATCGGAAATGATCTGGTGAACTTTTTTTCGACGGCGTTTGCGGCGGGCCTGGCAATTGGGATTTACAGGTGTCTGGGGATGTGATGGCTGGGATAGCGGGTCTCCCATTCGACTTCGCTCAGGGCAGGCTCTGCGGGGATGACAAGCAAGAAAAAGCAAAAGCGAGGGCAATTGTTGCGTTACTAGCCGTGGATCCAGTCGATGTTGAAGTTGAGGCGGGAGGCGGTGTAGCTGATGATCTCGTGGACGTAGCGCATGGCCAGGTCGTAGTTGCTGATGTGGCCGAGGGTGGGGCGGGGTGAGGTGTAGACGTCGAGGCCGGCGTCCTGGCAGAGCTGCTGGATGCGGAAGAGGTGGGTGCCGTCGGAGACGACGACGATGCGGTGGAGGTTGTTGTCGTGGGCGATGGTAGCGAGGCGGCGGACCTGCTGCTCGGTGTCGGTGGAGCGGGTTTCGGCGATGATGCTGCCGAAGGGGATGCCGTTGGCCAGGAGATAGTCACGGCCCACACCACCTTCGGTGTTGCCGGAGTCTTTGTCGGTGCCTCCGCCGAGGGTGATGACGAGCGGGGCTATCTGCTTGCGATAGAGCTCGACGGCGTGGTCGAGGCGGGCGTGGAGGACGGGGGATGGGCGTCCGGAGTACTCGGCTGCACCGAAGACGGCGATGGCGTCGGCTGGTTGGGCGTTGTCCTGACTGGCGACGGTGGCGATCTGACGGTAGACCCAGATGCACCAGGCGATGGCGATGAGCAGGATAAGTCCGACGATCCGGCGGAGGATGGCGGCTCGACTGGTGCGCCGGTTTCGCAGGTTGGATTGAGGGACGATCATTGATCTGGTGAGTTGAACAGAAGGCTTAGTGTACGGGTTAGAGGGGACGAAGCAAAAGACAAAAGCGGATTCATCCGCTGCGCTGCGGAATGACAAACAAAAGAGCGGTAACGCCTTCTAGCGTTGGAGGACGAGGGCTATCTCGTGGGTGGGGATGGCGCCTTCGCGAAGAATCATCCAGGAGTTGCCTCCGCCGGAGAGGTCGACGATGGTGGTGGGGGTGGTGCGGGCGGTAGGGCCTCCGTCGACGATGAGGGGCAGCTTGTCGCCTAGCTGCTCGCGTACACCTAAGGCAGTGGTGCATTCGGGGTGGCCGTGGAGATTGGCGGAGGTGGCGGTGATGGGGAGGCCTAGCTGTTTGACGACGGCGCGGGGGATGGCAGCTTCGGGGACGCGGAGGGCGAGATTGCCGGTGTTGGCGGTGACGCGGAGGGGGAGCTTGCTGCCGGCTTTGACGATGATGGTGAGGGGGCCGGGCCAGAACTTCTCGGCCAGGCGGTCGAAGGCGGAGTCGATGTTACGGGCTAGCTCGTAGGCCTGGGCTACTTCGGCGATGAGGAGCGAGAGGGGCTTGTGGCGGGCACGAGTTTTGAGCTCGTAAATGCGGTCAACGGCGCGGAGATTGACGGGGTCGACGGCGAGACCGTAGAAGGTGTCGGTGGGGAGGGCGACGACGTTGCCGTTGTTTAGGCTGGCGGCTACGTAAGCGATGAGCGCGGCTTCGGGTTCGTCGGGGTGGATGCGGAGAGTTTCTGCAGTCAAGTACTGACTCCTCGGGGGTGGGGGTACCCCTGACTTATTTGCGCAAAGTATTCAATCGTTGTGACTTAAGTCCGGACTTCCACTACAACTGTACGTCGTTTTGATGCAAAGTATTCAAGACAGGCTAGTTGACCTTGCCTGTAGATGGGACTTTCTTTTGATGCCACGGTTCATTCTATTGGATGTGACGGTAGAGGAGTAAACGACAGGTGGGAAGGAAGATAAGGGTAAGATTTTCGGATGGGCGAGGATGTGATTTCGAGTAGAGCGAATGCGCGGGTGAAGCAGTTGCGGGCGGCGTTTGCGGGTCAGGCACGGTTGAGTGGTGGGATGGTGGCGATTGAGGGTGAGCATTTGTTGGAAGAGGCTCTGCGGAGCGGGATGGTGCTGAAGACTGTCTTTGTCAGCGAGCGACGGGAGGTGCCTAAGGTCGTTCCGCGTGGGGTGGAGGTGATGCGTCTGACTGAGGATGTGTTTGGGAGTGTTGTGGAAACGCAGTCGCCGCAGGGTGTGGCTGCGCTGCTGGTGCCTCCGGTGTTTGGGCTTGAGGATGTGATGGGAGTTGGTGGGGCCGCGGCTTTGATTTTGGTTGCTGTTGGATTGCAGGATCCGGGGAATCTGGGGACGCTGGTGCGGTCGGCGGAGGCTTTTGGGGCTACGGGGGTTTTGACGACTCCGGGAACGGTGAGTGCTTGGAACCAGAAGGCTCTGCGGGCTAGTGTGGGGAGTGTGTTTCGGGTGCCGGTGGTTTCGGTGACTGCATCTGAGTTGAGCGAGGTGAAGGGGCGGGGGGTTCGGTTGATCGCGGCGGTGGGTAGTGAGGGTGATGGTGTGGTTGGTGTTGCAAAGATGGATTTTCGAGGGGCTTGTGCGGTGATGATTGGGAATGAGGGTTCGGGCTTGGCGGCGGAGTGGTTGGAGATGAGTGATGCTCGGGTGACTATTCCCTGCCCTGGGCCGGTGGAGAGTTTGAATGCGGCGGTGGCGGGGAGTTTGTTGTTGTATGAGGCGTCAAGGCAGCGGAGCTAGAGTATGAAATGGAAGCCAGGAAGAAAGCTAATTGGAGTAGTCGGCGGAACAGTAGGTGTATTGTTCTTTGTGCCAGATATTTCCGCCCGAAGGCCTGATCACCCGTACAGATATTCCATTGTGGATGTGCCTGTATCGCTTGCGAAGGGAACTGTCCGAACACCTGAGTTTTCTCCTCGTAAGACGAGTTGGCACTGGATCATGGTTCAGGCAGAAAAACCTCTCCCGTTCGAGCAAATGATGTGCATGATGGGCGTAACCTCAGGACCGCTCGAATCAAAGAACTGTACTAGTGAAGACCCTCTTCTTCGCGCAGACTGGACCGTATGGAGCGAGGGCCAGATTGTTTCGAGCGGATTGAGCACAACTAAAGCCGATGCCGCGTTTACGAAGGAGAGCATTTTCAAATTCCTTGGGAAGTTTCCTGCTGAAGTAGGCAAGAAGTATGTATTGGAAGTGAAGTTCACCAAGGACGGGACGCCGCTGAATATTGCCAACCCGCACTTAATCGTTATCAAGATAGGAGAAGAGTGATTTTTGAACGCTGCCCTTGCGGGGAGTTTGTTGTTGTATGAGGCGAGCCGGCAGGGGACTGGGGGCTAAGGACGAAGAAACAACAGCAAAGACAACCGCAGGTCCTTCGACTCGTGCTTCGCACTTCGCTCAGGATGACACTTCTTTTATTTGGTATGGAACTAGGATTGATAAGATGAGTTTGTTTGATACATCGCCGGTGAGGGCTGCTGCAGAGCGTGGGATGCGTGCGGCTCCGTTGGCGGAGAGGATGCGGCCTCGGACGCTGGATGAATTTGTTGGGCAGGAGCATCTGCTGGGGCCGGGGAAGCCGCTGCGGGTGGCGATTGAGAGGGATGATGCTACTTCGATGATCTTCTGGGGGCCGCCGGGGACGGGGAAGACTACGCTGGCGAAGATTATTGCGGAGAGGACGCAGGCTAGTTTTATTGAGTTCTCGGCGGTGATGAGCGGGATTAAAGAGATCAAGGCTGTAATGGTGGATGCGGAGAAGGCGGCTGATTTCGGGTCACGCACGATTTTGTTTGTGGATGAGATTCATCGTTTCAATAAGGCTCAGCAGGATGCTTTTTTGCCTTATGTGGAGCGCGGGACGATTCGGTTGATCGGGGCTACGACTGAGAATCCTTCGTTTGAGATTAATGCTGCGCTTTTGTCGCGGTGTCGTGTGTATACCTTGATCGCGCTGACGGAGGAGCAGATCGTTTCGCTGCTTCGGCGGGCTTTGACGGATTCGGAGCGTGGGTTGGGGACTGGTGGGGTTAGCGCGGAGGAGGAGGCGCTGGCTATGATTGCTTCCTATTCGAGTGGGGATGCGCGGAATGCGTTGAATGCTTTGGATGTGGCGGCTAAGTTAGCTGAGGGGCGTGGGGAGAAAGTTATTACGAAGGCGCTGGCTGCGGAGGCTTTGCAGCGGCGGGTGTTGCTGTATGACAAGAAGGGCGAGCAGCACTATGACATTATTTCGGCGCTGCATAAGAGTGTGAGGAATTCCGATCCGGATGCTTCGCTTTACTGGTTAGGCAGAATGCTCGAAGCGGGCGAGGACCCGATGTATGTGGCCCGGCGGGTGGTGCGGATGGCGGTGGAGGATATTGGGCTGGCGGCACCGGAGGCGCTGAACCTTTGTTTGAGCGCGAAGGATGCGATGCACTTTCTGGGGCATCCGGAGGGCGAGCTGGCGCTAGCGCAGGCGGTGGTTTATCTGGCGCTGGCTCCGAAGTCGAATGCGGTTTATACGGCTTATGGGGCGGTGCAGGCGGATATCGAGGCTACGGCGGCGGAGCCGGTGCCGCTGCATTTGAGGAATGCTCCTACGAAGCTGATGAAGGAGCTGGATTACGGCAAGGATTATCAGTACGCGCATGATGTGGAGGGGCGCGTGGCGGATATGGAGTGCCTGCCGCCTTCGCTGGCTGGGCGGAAGTATTATTTGCCTACGAATGAGGGGCGGGAGAAGCTATTGGCGCAGCGGATGGAAGAGATTGCGAAGATAAAAGCCAAGAAACGAGAGTGAGAGAGTCGGGGTAGAGAAGCGGGTTTCTCCACTGCGCTGCGCTCCGGTCGAAATGACAACAGATAAATTGCGAGTACGATCCTCGGTGTTAGGCGGCGTAGATGTTAGTTGTCGGCGCAGCGGATTAAGGAGATTTCACAGATTAAGGGACGAAAGCGGAAGCCCTAACGTGGTAATTTAGCTCGATTCATTAACTCTTCTGAGGTGCTGCTTGGAATCGTATCCCCCAGTTATTCCCTATCTTGTTGTGCCTGACGCCGCTGCTGCCATCGACTTTTATAAGGTTGCCCTGGGGGCGATGGAGATTGTGCGGCATCACGCGCCGGAGTCGACCAAGATTACCCATGCGCATCTGGTGATCAATGATGGAAGCATCATGCTTTCGGATGACTTCTCGGAGATGATGGGAGGCAAGCCTTCGACGCCACAGGCGCTGGGCGGGTCGCCGGTAACGATTCATCTGCAGATGGCCGATGTGGACCGGTTCTGGGAGCGTGCGGTGGCGAATGGTGTGATCGTGACGATGCCGTTGGCCGATCAGTTCTGGGGCGACCGCTATGGGCAGTTTCAGGACCCGTTCGGGCATAAGTGGTCGATTGGGCACACGAAGGTTTCGCTGAGCGAAGACCAGTTGAAAGAGGCTGCGCGGTTCTGGTTCAAGATTTAGTTTGTTTCTGCGGCTTTGCGCGGTGCTAGTGGGCGTATTTGACGTTGCAGCCGTAGGGGCGGGTGCTCTCGACGGCTACGGGCTTGCCAGCCATGGCCGCGTTCAGGGCGTCGTTCAGGTAGTTTTGCGCGCCCTTCAGGTCGGCCTGGTCGGTGGTGGGTTTGTTGTCGATGGCACCGGCGTAGATGAGCTTGCCGGTGGGGTCGATGACGAAGATGTGTGGGGTGGTTTTGGCTTCGTAGAGGCGGCCGATGGAGCCGGCGGGATCGAGGAGCACGGCTGTGGGCGCGGCGTGCATGGTTTTTAGGTAGGTGTTTTCTTCAGCGGGCGTGACGTAGCCTTGTTCGCCGGGAGCTGAAGAGATGATGGAGAGCCAGACTACTCCCCTGGCAGTCCATTCTTTCTGGAGATTTTCCATGCTGCCGCTCAGGTAGTGCTTCTGGTCGAAGGGGCAGCCTTTGTTGGCCCACTCGAGGACTACGTATTTGCCGCGGTATTCGGAGAGGCTGTGCTGGGCGCCGTTGGAGTCGGTGCCTTTGAAGTCGGGGGCAGTGGTGCCGGGAGCTACGGCTATGGCTGGGATGGCGGTGAGGGTCAGGGCTAGAGCTAGTAGTTTGCGGTGGGACATGGTGGCGCCTCCACAACTGCTTTCTGGGGATATTTTGCGATGAGTTGGGCTGGGATGCAAGTTTGAGGTTGCGGCGAAGCGGCGCGGGAGGGTTTTACGTCCCACCCTTCGCAAACAGCGCGAAGGATGGGGCACCCGGGCTTTTTGGGGCTGTGTAAGACAGGTGAGGCAACGGCCAATGCGGATGCCGTCTGGGCGCGGCCTATTTTTTGGTGTCCTTTTCGAGGGCTGTTAGGACGATTTCCTTGGTGAGGAGCTCGGGGAGGACGTCGGGGGCGGAGTTTACCGGAGCGGGGGTAGATGACGTAGGTGGGGACTCCGCTGCGATTGACGGCGGCTAGTTGCTGGGTGATCGCGGGATCGTACTGGGTCCAGTCGGCGCGAAGGAGGGTGACGTTGTTTTTGCTGAACTGGTGCTGGACGTCGGCGGATTGAGGACGAGGCGCTCGTTGACCTGGCAGCTGAGGCACCAGGCGGCGGTGAAGTCGATGAAGACGGGATGGCCGGCGGCTCGGGCTTGATTGAGGGCTTGCTGGGAGTATGGGGGCCCAGACGAGGGTGGTGTCTTTGGGTTGGTAGAGCGGAATGGCGAGGCCGAGTGCGGCGATGAGGATTGCGGCGATGGTGCTGGTCCAGCGGGCGGGCCACTTGCCGAGAACCCATCCGGCGATGGTGAGCATGAGGAAGCAGCCGAGGAGGAGGGCGATGCGGTAGATACCCTGGTTGCTGGAGGATCCTCCGGAGTAGAGAGAGCCGTAGACGTAGGTAAGCCAGATGACCGTGGCGAAGAAGATGACGGCAGTGAGCTGCTTGAAGATCTCCATCCAGGCGCCGGGGCGTGGGAGGATGCGGGTCCACGCGGGTTGAAGGCTTAGCAGGAGGTAGGGCGTGGCGAGGCCAAGGCCAAGTGCGGTGAAGACGGCGAAGGTGATGGCCGCGGGCTGGGCTAGAGCGAAGCCGATGGCCGCTCCCATGAGAGGCGCGGTGCATGGGGTGGCGACGACGGTGGCGAGGACTCCGGTGAAGAAGCTGCCGGTATAGCCCTGTTTTTGCGCGAGATCGCCGCCTACGCTGGTGAGAGAGAGGCCGATGTCGAAGAGTCCGGCGAGCGAGAGGGCGAAGAAGAAGATGCCGGCGGCGAGGAAGGTGAGGAAGATTGGAGATTGAAGCTGGAAGCCCCATCCGGCCTGGCTGCCTCCGGCGCGCAGGGCTAACAGAACCGCGACGATGAGCCAGAAGGAGACGAGGATGCCGAGAGTGTAGACGAGGCCGTGGCTGCGGATGTGCTTGCGCTCCTGGCTGGAGGATTGCAGCAGGGCGAGGCCCTTGAGGAAGAGGACCGGGAAGACGCAGGGCATCAGGTTGAGAATGATGCCGCCGAGGAAGGCGAGACCGATGGCGGTGAGGGTGGTGACGCTGCTGGGGGCGGTTCCGGGGTTGTTGGAGTGGGCTGCGGGCGCGATCTCGCCGGGAACTACCGGAGCGGTGACGTCGTAGGCGATCTTGTCGGAGAGCTTGAAGACACCGTGGAGGGTTGCGGGGAGAGTTTTGAGGTCTTCGGAGCGACGGACGCGGAGGCGAACACCGTCGGAGAGCGATTCGATCTGCTGGGGAGTGGCGTTGGCGATCTGTTCCTGGTCGAAGGGGTAGAACTCGGCGTTGGTCTCGCGCTTGCCTGTGGTAAGGGTGAGGACGAAGTCGGTGGCTCCGCCGGTGACGGTGAATCTGGCGTCAGATGGCAGGGATTTGGGGATGAGGGTGAGGGCTTCGCCGAGCGCACCTACGGGTTGGGTGGCGGCGGGGGGCGGTGGGGGAGACGGTCAGGTTGAGGCCGAGGTTGGCCTTGCCGGGAATGCAGACCTCGCGGCAGACGAGCCAGTTGACGATGGCGTCGAGGTGGATGGGGGCCGGGCTTGAGGGTGCCGGCTGCGGTGAGCTGGATGGGGAAGGCGACTTCGTCTTCGTAGCCGAAGTCCATGAGCGGGCCGAGAGGGAGACGGCTGGGGATGGGAAACTTCATGGGGCCGGCAGTGATGCCGTCGGGAAGGGTCCAGGTGACTTTGGGTGGCTCGCCGGAGTCGCCTGCGTTGATCCAGTAGACGTGCCAGTGTTCTTCAAGCGTGAGGACCAGGCCGACCTGGAGGGTGCCGCCGGGAGCGATGTCCGGGGCGAGGGAGACGAGCTCGGCGGTGAGGTGCTGGGCCTTGACGGGGCCGGGGCCGCCGTCGCCGACGACCTGGAGCTGGGCGTCGGCGCTGGGATGAAAGATGAGTGCGCCGGCGAGAAGCAGCGCGGAGATGGGCCGGAGGATATTCATTCTTTTCAATTGTAGGGCTTGGCCTGGGGTTGGCTTGTCAACGAATTGTCGCGTGGCGATGCTCGACCATGATGCAGTGGTCCATGACGACGTGAATGCCGGCGGCTTCGGCGCGGGCGGCGGCTTCGAGGTTGATGATTCCCTGCTGGACCCAGAGGTTGGGGAGTTTCAGCTGGATCATTTCTTCTACGATTGCTGGGATGAATTTGGGGAGGCGGAAGACGTTGACGATGTCGGGCTTGATGGGGAGGTCGGAGAGGGTGGCGTAGGATTTTTCGCCGAGGACTTCGGGGATGGAGGGGTTGACGGGGTAGATTTTGTAGCCGTGCTGCTGCATGTAGGCCGAGACGTAGTGGCTGGGTTTGGATGGGACTTCGGAGAGGCCTATGACGGCTATGGTGCGGGGGGGCCTGAGGGGTGGTGGCGCCTAGCATTTCCTGGATAAGAGTGGGTTCGTTCATTTTTGCTTCCTGATGATTCAAGTTTTAAGGTACCAACCAGGCGAGTGTGGCTCTACCAGCGGGCTAAAGAGAAGTATGTTGTCCTGGGAATATTCCCTCAGCGGCTAAAGCCGCATCATCGATTGAGCTTACGGTGCGGCTGAAGCCGCACCCTTTCAAAACGGTGACTCTGTCAACATCCTCCAGAGCCGCGCCCTTTCAAAAAGGCGATTCTTTCAGCATTCTTGGAAGCCGCGCCCCTTCAAAACATTACCTTTAGAAGGGGATTAATTCGGCCAGGCGTTGAGGAGGCGGCGGAGGACGATGAGCTCGCCGAGGTGGTAGGCGTTGTGGTCGGCCAGGAGCATTGCTTCGCGGAGGAGATTCTGGCCGTCGCCCCAGCGGAAGGGTTTGTAGAGGTCGGCGGCGGGGTTCTCGATGATGGCCTCGAAGCGCTTGAGGTCGGAACGGATGGCGGCAATGGAGTGGTCCCAGCTTTTTTCTGAAGGTGGCTCGGGAGATTTGGGCCAGTAATCATCGGGCCATTTGATGTGTTGGTAGCCGCCGGTGGGTGGAGCGGAGAAGTTGAGGATGTCTAACTGAGTAATGCGGAGATGCTCGAGGAGTTGCCACGCGGAGTAGGGGAGGTGCTCCGGGACGATGCCGCGGAGTTTTGCAGGAAAGGATTTTACGGCTTCGTCGAAGGTGGTGTGGGCCTGGCCTCCGCGGAGGAGAGCGATGAGCTGCTCGCGTACGAGCGCCTGCTCGTCTTTCGTTTGGGACTTCTCAGATGTTCTGGTTGCGCTCATGTAACCTTCCCTTCGCTATCGTGATTGGATGCGATGGGAGCCTGAGAGGTCCATGAACTTCCAGGAAATGAACGTTAGCGGCGATTGCCGGAGGTTTCGAGGATCGAGTCGTCTTTGGCTTGCGCGTGACCGGCCTGCTGGTCTGCGTCGGTGTGACGGCGGCGGAAGCCCGAATTGTTCTCTTTGAGGGTGCGGCGCTCGATGACGAACTTCCTCTTGAACATCTCGTCGCCGAACTGAGCGAATGCGACGACAAAGATGCAGACGATCGGAATTGCAAAGAGCAACCAGGCGCTGTGAATCATTCTGAACCTTCCGTGAAGGGCATCCGCTATGGGGAGGATGGTGCGAGCGGGTGATAACTACCGATTCAGAATGGCATTGGCTGTCGGGGAGAATGTATCCCCCGTTCAGGTGAGCCGGATATGCCTTAGTTGAGGTCGTCGTCCGCGGCGACCGCGGCGGGAAGATTTCCCTCGCGGCGCATGCGGAGATAGCCACGAATGAAGGGCTCAAGATCGCCATCGAGGACCTTGTCGACGTCGCCGACTTCGACGCGGGTGCGGAGGTCCTTGGCCATGCGGTAGGGCTGGAGGACGTAGCTGCGGATCTGGGAGCCGAACTTGATGTCGAGCTTTGAATCTTCGAGTTTGCGGGCGGTGGCCTTCTTCTTGTCGAGCTCGTACTCGTAGAGCTTGGAGCGCATCATCTTCATGGCGCGCTCTTTGTTCTTGTGCTGGGAGCGCTCATTCTGGCAGCCGGTGACAAGGCCGGTCGGGATGTGGGTGATGCGGACGGCGGAGTCGGTGGTGTTGACGTGCTGGCCGCCCTTGCCGCCGGAGCGGTAGGTGTCGATGCGGAGGTCTTCGGGCTTGATGTCGATGACGATGGTGTCGTCGATTTCGGGCGAGACGAAGACGGAGGCGAAGCTGGTGTGGCGGCGCTTGGCAGAGTCGAAGGGCGAGATGCGGACGAGGCGATGGACGCCGGTCTCTCCGCTAAGGAGGCCGAAGGCGAAGTCGCCGGTAATGGTGAAGGTGGCGGATTTGATGCCAGCCTCGTCGCCATCCTGAATCTCGTTGATCTCGATCTTGAAGTTCTGACGCTCGCCCCAGCGGATGTACATGCGCATGAGCATCTCGGCCCAGTCCTGGGACTCGGTACCACCTGCACCGGGGTGCACGGTGACGATGGCGTTGAGGGGGTCGGTCTCCTCGGAGAGCATGGTTTTGGATTCGAGCTTCTCGCTGAAGTCGATGAGCGCGGGGATCTCGCGTTCGAGGTCGGGCTCGGTGTTTTCGCCTTCGCGGGCGAGATCGAAGTAGGCTTCGATGTCGTCGGAGCGGCGAGCGAGCTCGGCGTCGTCGGCGAGGAGGGTTTCGAGGCGTTTGCGCTCGCGCATGAGCGGCTGCGAACGCGAGGCGTCGGCCCAGACGGTGGGGTCAGAGATTTTTTCTTCGATGGCGGCTAGTTCGCGGCGGAGTCGTGCGGAGTCAAAGATACTCCCGCAGATCGCGCACTCTGTCGCGGACCGGGGAGTAAGAGTATTCGAGATCGGTAAGCATGGTTCTAGTTTACGGCAATTCTGCGCTTGAAGGTGAAGAGCAGAGCGAGGGTGGTGATGGCGGCACAGGTGTAGGCGAAGAGGCCGCCGTATCGGGAGTAGAAGGTGAGGTCGTGCTCGTAACCGAAGTGGACGCGGATGCTGGTGCGCTGGTGGCGCGGCGCGGCGGCGGTGACCTGGCCGTAGGGATTGATAGCGGCGGTGACGCCGGTGTTTGTTGAGCGCAGGATCCAGCGGTGGTTCTCGATAGCTCGCATCCGAACCATGTTGAGATGCTGCCAACCGGCACTGGTATCGCCGTACCAGCCATCGTCGGAGATATTGACGAGGACCTCCGCGCCATTTTTGACGAACTGGCGGACCTCGTCCCCAAAGATGGACTCGTAACAGACGAAGGTGCCGTAGGTGTGGCCGCGAAAGGGGAAGACGGTGCGGGTGGAACCGCGGTCCATGTCACCGGCCCCGGCGGTGAGCTTGTTGGCGAAGAAGAAGAAGTTCTTGAAGGGGATGTACTCTCCCCAGGGGACGAGATGGATCTTGTCGTAACGAGCCTGAGAGCCATCGGGAGTGAAGATGGCTGCTGAGTCGTATTTGAAGTAAGGGCGGTCGCTTTGTGGATCAGGATTTGGAACGATGCCGATGCTTCCAATGATCAGCAGTGCCTGGCTGGAGGCGGCAAGCTCGGTCATGCGCTGGTGGAAGTTGGGGTCGGTGGTGAAGAAGCCTGAAGGGGCTTCGGGCCAGACGATCAGGTCGGACGGCGTTGGGGCTGGGCCAGCGGGATTGCCAGCTCCGGTGGATGGCTGCGGCCGGATGAGCAAGACGGAAGGCGTGCCGGGCAGCTCGGGAATGCCCAGGAGGTATCGCGCCGACGGGTAGCGGCTGAGGTAAGTGAAGGAATCGAGGAGTTGCTGGGTGGAGAACTGAGGGCCGGTGTTGGCGGCTCCTACTTCGAGGTTTTCCTGGACCAGAGTGGCGGTGGCAGTGGTGGGAGACGGCGGCGGCGTGGTGATTGTGCGGAGTCCGAGGACATAGACAACGATGATGGCAACCCCGACGATGGAGAGGATGGGGCGCGTGAATCGGCGCTCGCGAATGCTGATGCGGATCAGCCAGAGAGCGTTGACGGCAGCGATGACGAAGGAGAGACCGTAGGCTCCGGTGATGGGGGCGAGACGAGTGAGGAGGGGGTTATCGACCTGGGCGATGCCGAGTAGATCCCAAGGGAGACCGGTGATGCGGGCGCGGGCGAGTTCGACGGCTACCCAGGCGAAGGGAGCCAGAAGAAGCGCTGCCTGGCGGCCGAAGCAGCGGTGGAAGTTGCTGATCAAGGTTCCGAAGAGGGCGTGGTAGAGGCCGAGATAGAGGCAGAAGAGCAGAAGAATACCGGCGGCGATGGGTTTGGCGAGCCCTCCGTAGAGATACATGGTCTGGTAGATCCAGTAACAGTTGCCTAAGTACCAGACGATGCCGCAGGCGTAACCGAGGACGGCTCCCTGAAGAACGGTAAGTGGATTTTTTGTCTTGCTGTTAGCGAGGAGTGCCCAGAGAAGGGGCAGGAGAGCGATCCAGCAGAAGGCTGTGCGCCAAAGTGGCGTGGGGCCTGCGATAGGAAAGGGTAAAAACTGAAGGATTCCGGATAGTACGGACAGGGCCCAAAGCCGCGGGGGGATTTGTCGCATCGCGTTTGAAGTCTAACATTGCGCGATGAGAGGCCCAATGATTGCTTTGTTATTTATCAGCCGTTTCGGGGATACAATCTACGTTGATGGATTGGATCATTCATATTGTCGCAAAAATTGTGGTGCCACTTTTCTTTATCGGGATGGCAGGCTCTGCCGTGGTGATCGTCGTCAGTTTTGCGGAAGATCTGAAAGAGCTCTTTGAAGATGAGGAGTAACCATGGTGGCAAAGGAGCTTCTCTGGTTGATCGTGGGCGCGGGAGTCTCATCTCGGGGACAGGTTCCTGCCCGGTTCTGGATGTTGTGGCTGGAACGCTTGGGTTAACTAAGAAACGATAATGGCTTCTAAACAAACTATCTCTTTGCCGCAATCGAACCGCGTCCGCCTGGTGGTGGCTTCGTCGGTGATGCTTACCTTCATCTCTTTCTGGCGAGCTGCGGCAATTGTTTTGAACGATCTTGGATCTTCAGCCTTCTATGCGGGTGGGATTGCCGAAGAGGCGGTGGGGAAAGCTGCGCCCTGGTTCATCCTGGGCGTGATGCTGTTCAGCTTTGCGGTGCGGGCGGTGTATGTCGAAAGCTGCAGCATGTTCACGCGGGGCGGCGTCTACCGGATCGTCAAAGAGGCGTTGGGCGGGACGTTCGCAAAGCTGAGCGTGTCGGCGCTGATGTTTGATTACATCCTGACGGGGCCGATTTCGGGTGTTTCGGCAGGGCAGTATATTGTCGGATTGCTGAATGAACTGCTGCGGCTTTTCGCCACGCACCACTGGGTGGGAATGCTTGCGATGCATCCCGATGGAGCGCCGAGACAATTGCCTGTGGATGGGACTTCCGCGGTGATTGCCGGGCTGATTACGGTGTATTTCTGGTGGCAGAACACCAAGGGGATCGAGGAGTCCAGCGACAAGGCCCTGAAGGTGATGAAGATTACGACAGTGATGGTCGTGATCCTGCTGGGATGGGGGTTCTTCTCGGCGATTCATAAAGGCGTGCATCTTCCGCCTCTGCCTACACCGGATAACCTCCACTTCAGTAACGATGCGCTGGGCTTTTTGAAGGGGACGGGATTTGCGCGGTCGCTGGGGTTGTTTGGCGTGCTGATGGCGTTTGGGCACTCGGTGCTGGCGATGAGCGGCGAAGAGTCGCTGGCACAGGTGAATCGCGAGATCGAGCACCCCAAGCTGAAGAACCTGAAGCGCGCTGCGATCGTGATTGCGATCTACAGCTTTATTTTTACCGGTGTCGGCACGCTGCTCGCGGTCATGCTGATTCCTGACTCGGTACGGGTGCCGTTGTATCGCGACAACCTTATCGCCGGGATGGCGATGTTTATGGTGGGGCCTCTGGCTCTGCGGATCGCCTTCCGCATCTTTGTCGTGATCGTCGGATTTTTGATTCTGGGTGGGGCGGTGAATACGGCGATTGTGGGCTCGACCGGCGTGTTGATGCGAGTTGCCGAGGACGGCGTGCTTTCGGATTGGTTTCGGAAGCCGCAGCGGAAGTTTGGGACCAGCTACCGGATTGTGAACCTCGTAACAGGGCTGCAGATGTTCACGATTATGGTGACGCGCGGCAACGTTATTACGCTGGGCGAAGCTTATGCCTTCGGCGTGATCTGGAGCTTTACGTTCAATGCGCTGGCGATGCTGGTTCTTCGCTGGAAGTACAAGGGGGAGCGCGGCTGGAAGGTTCCACTTAATCTGCGGTTCGGGAAGACCGAGATCCCACTTGGGCTGCTTTCCGTGTTTCTGGTTCTACTTACGACGGCGGTGGTGAATTTATTTACTAAGTCAGTAGCTACAGTAAGTGGAGTCATCTTTGCGGCTGCTTTCTTTGTGATTTTTTCTCTTTCGGAGAGGGATAACAAACGCAGACATGATCTAACTACGCTCCAGATGAAGGAGCACTTTCAACTGGAGCATCAGGATAATGTTGGACGCGAGTCGCTGGAGATTCGTCCGGGGTCCGTGGTTGTGACGATGAGGGATTCAGCGGCTCCGTTCGCGCTGAAGTGGGCTCTGACACACACAAATACGGACGATCAGGACCTTGTGGTGTTGGCGGCGCGGATGATGGGTGCCGGCGGACCGGAGTATGTCGATGCTTCGGAGCAACTATTCAGCGAGCACGAGCAGATGCTCTTTACGAAAGCTGTCTCGGTGGCCGAGAGTTTTGGAAAGCATATCTCTCTGCTGGTAGTTCCGGCAGGAGATATCTTTGCGGCGCTGGTGCAGACGGCGAATTCGCTGGATGCTGCGGCTGTCGTGTCCGGATTGTCGACCAAGCTGACGGCTGCGGAACAGGCTTACCATGTGGGGCAGGCATGGGAGGCGCTGCCTGAGCCGAAACGGCAATTTACTTTTTATGTTGTGAAGCCAGATGGCACGTCGCTTAGTTTTCATATCGGCCCCCATGCTCCGGCGATTGAGCCTCATGAAGTGCAGCTGGTTCATCGCCTGTGGCTCAATCTAAGACGGTCGCCGCAGATGCAGGATCTGCACCACAGCGATATCTTGTCGTACGCACTTACCCGGATGGCGACGGAGTTTGCGCGCGATGAAGAGGGGACGCTGAAAGGCTTGCGGAAGTGCATGGAGGAGAGCCATCACCGTCATGGCCTAGGAAGTCTGCGATATGAAGAACTGGACAAAGTGGGACCGGGTTATGCGATTCAGGCTCCACGTTCCGACCCAAAGGAAGAAGATGATAAAGTCGCTGCTTCGACGAAAGTAACTTAGTTCCTTCGGCGTTGATTATTTGCCATGTCGTAAGTCCGTTCTGTATGGTTTTATGGTGGCATTAAAAGAAGAACTTACGTCATCGGCCGAGTAGCTCAACTTTTCTAAATTAACCGGAGGTACTACGTGGAAGTTAACCGAATTATTGCGGAGATTGATGCCCAGATATCAAAACTGCAGCAGGCTCGCGCTCTTTTGGCCGGAGTTGCGCCGACTGCGCGCAGTGGGCGCGGCCGTCCCAAGGGGAGCAAAAATGTTGCCCCCGCAGCGCCACGGAAGCGCAAGCTGAGTCCCGAGGGCCGAAAGCGAATTGCCGATGCCATGAAGAAACGCTGGGCCGAGCGCAGGAAGCAGAGCGGGAAGAGTTAGTTTTTTGCCTGGACAGTGACGAGACAAGCATGGCCGCCCAGGTTTGTGGCGGCCATGCTCTTTTAGTTCGTCCTTGTTTGCACCGGATAGACCGGATGTCAGAAGGGGTTATCGCGTAATGATGACCTCGCGAAGACTATCTTTCGCGAGGAAGAAGCGGTAGTTACTGAACTCACTTAGCATGTTCTCAATTTTGCGATTGTTATAGATATTTACCACCGGGTAGTTCCCTGCCCGCTGCATTTCAACTACATCCGTATCGGTAAGGTGATATCTGCAGAAGTGGGCGTCCGGAGTGGATGTCTGATGGAAGAAGGCGAGCATGAGGCCACCGGGCTGCAGGACTTTGTGGATACGAGACAGTACCGGAGCGACGAGAGGTTCCGGCAGATAGTCCGCGGTATCCCAGAAGATCACGACATCGAAGACTCGGCCTGAGAAGTTGAGATTGGCTTCGAGGAAACGCTCTACATCGAAGACGGGCTCTCCACCGTCGGTTGGCGCGACTCGCCATTCCGGCCTGGACGCCTCTTCGACAAGGTTAGCCATGTAGATACTGTGGCCGAGGTCGGTGATGTAGTTGATGTTGGTGGAGGAGGTAGGTCCGATGTCGAGGATGCGTAAGGAATCCTGCGACCGAAGGTGCTTCAATAACTCATTCCACCCGCTTGAGTGGCGCGGCATACGGCCAGACGCACTTCCACGGGAACTCCCTGAACTATCGCTACTGCCGAAACGGCTAAGCATCCGCCTGCTACCCTTTCTGGTTTTTGAGGGTGAAGTCTTATTTGCCCCTGCAATATTCCCTCAGCGGCTAAAGCCGCATTCAATCGATTGAACTAACGGCGCGGCTGAAGCCGCGCCCCTTCAAAACAACGAATTTTTCAATAGCCTGTTATACCTTGGGTTGAGAGAAGAGAGAGGCGTTCTCCGGAGCTGGGGCTGGTGTGGCGGCGGGTGCAGAGACGGGAACGGACGCTGAAGGCTTTGCCGGCTCGGGGGCGTTCTTCAGCTCGACACGTCCAGTCATAACAGCACTCTCTTCGATGGAGAGCCTGTTGGCCAGGATGTCTCCCTTCACGACGGCCGACTGCCGCAGATCCACGCGGCCTGTAGAGGTGATATTTCCAGTGAGGCTGCCGAAGATGATAACTTCCCTGGCGTTCACATCGGCTCGAACCTTGGCGTTGGGGCCGATTGTGAGGCGGCTATCCGGGAGGGTGACGGTTCCTTCGACATCTCCGTCGATGTATAGATCTTCCTGGCCGGAGAGTTCTCCCCGGATGATCACCGACTTGCCGATGACTGTGGAACCTTCTGCTGGCTTCATCAAATTTTCTCTCCCTTGGTCCTGTTTACTTTTCGATGCGTCTTGCCCGAACTATACGCAAGCTCATCTTGGGAGGCAACCTGCCTAAACTTTGGCGCAACTTTTGCTTCTTACGTAAGATAACCAGATGACGCCGGAGAGAGGTGCGGGTTGGTAACAATTGCATCGCGAGCACACAGATCCTTGTGCCGTGCGCTTCGGACAGGAGTTGCAGAACGCAAAGGCTGGATATCGCATGCGGTTGGAGTTTTCCTCCTGTTGAGCACAATTTCGGGTACGCGTGGGCCGGCTCAAAGCCCCGAAACGCAGGGGGGCGCCGCGGCAGACTCGCTGCTGGCGATTCCTCCGCGCACCTGGGCTGCTGCGGCAGCGGCGAACGAGTTAGTGGCGCTTCATCATAAGAACTCTTATCTGCGGTATCGGATGGAGACTGCGAACGAGAAGGGCACGCAGGTTCGCGACATCATCGAAAGCAAGGATGGCACGGTTGCGCGGCTGATCTCGAAGGATGGAAAGCCGCTGACCGAAGAGCAGGATAAAGCGGAGCGACAGCGATTGAACGACATGCTCGCTTCGCCTTCGGCCTACTACAAGCATGTCAAGAGCAGCGATTCGGAGAAGAGGATGGCGGACACACTGGCTCCGATGATGCCGGATGCCATGATTAACACCTACACTCCAGGGCAACCGCAGTCGGGCAAGAACGGGGGCGCGCTGGAGATCGTGCTGGACTACAAGCCGAATCCGAAGTGGGTTCCGCCGACGACGGAGGCCGAGGCCCTGACCGGGCTTGAAGGGCGCATCTGGATTGACGCGAAGACGCGTTACCTGGTTCGCATGGAAGGCACGATATCGCACGGCGTGAACTTTGGCTGGGGGATGCTGGCCCATATCTATCCGGGGGGCAAGCTGATGATGGAGCAGACCAAAGTGGGCGACGACCGCTGGATCTTCACTAATTTCTCCATGCAGCTGAGTGTACGGGCGCTAATGGTGAAGACACTGAACATCCACTCAAATGTAAAGGCGAGCGGGTTCCAGGTGCTGGAGCCGATAAGTTACCAGGATGCGATTCGGATGCTGCTGGCGACGCCGCTGCCGCAGTAGAGCTACTTCAGGCGGTGACGCGCGCCTTCGCGTAGAGCGTCTGACGGCGAACGGTGAGGGCTTCGATGCGATCGCGCTGCACCTCGAAGCCGCGGCCGACGGCGGTGGGAACGGTGATCTCTCCGTTAGAACTGACGGTGACTTCGGGCTCGATGATGTCCTGCTCCCAGTAACGGCTGGAGGCAGAGACGTCTCCGGGAAGCGAGAAGTTCGGCAACGAGGATAGAGCGATATTGTGCGAGCGGCCGATGCCGGTTTCGAGCATTCCTCCGCACCATACGGGGATGCCGCGCTCTTCGGCTGCGTTATGGACTCCGATTGCTTCGCTGAAGCCGCCGACGCGACCTACTTTGATGTTGATGATGCGGCAGGATTCCATGTCGATCGCGGCGAGGGCATCACGGCGGTTGCGAATGGATTCGTCGAGGCAGATGGCGGTGTTGAGCCGCTTCTGCAGCATGGAGTGGAAGTAAAAGTCGTCGTACCAGAGCGGCTGCTCGATCATGAGCAGATCGAACTCATCCCAGGCGGCGATGTGGTCAAGATCCCTCATGCGATATGCGGAGTTGGCGTCGCAGCTTAAGGTGATATCGGGCCAGCGCTTGCGGACGGCTTCAAAGACTTTGCTGTCGAAGCCGGGCTTGCACTTCAGCTTAATGCGCTGGTAGCCAGAGGCCAGCTCAGTGGCGATCTTATCCATTAACTGCGGAATTGAGGGCTGAATGCCGATGGAAACGCCACAGGGAATGAAGGTGCGGGTTCCGCCGAGAAGCTCGGCGAGAGAGACGCGCTCGACCTGGGCTTCGAGATCCCAAACTGCGTTTTCAAGCGCGGCCTTGGCCATGCGATGACCGCGCACCTGCCGGAAGATATCAGGACAGCTTCCACCGCGCTCGACGTTGGCGTCGAGGAGACGAGGAGCGAGCTCGCTCTCGGTGATGAGCCATGCGGTGTCGATTGTTTCGTCGCTGAAGTATGGGTGCTCACCGGCGACACACTCGCCCCATGCGGTGAGGCCGTCGGATTCGAGCTCGATCAGAAGAATGCGGCGGCCGGTGGTCAATCCGAAGCTGGTCTCAAATGGATAGGCCAGCGGCATATTGATCTCTCGCATGTGAATGGCATCGATGTTAAGCATGTACCGTCCCTGTCTTTCTATTGATTCAAGTTGCCGTGGGGAAGATTCGGCCTACCTGTATTACGTTGCTACCTGCTCAAGGTTTCATTCCATGGCCCGAGAAGAAAACTGCCATTGCCCTGGGCGTCGCGATCGTAGCCGATTACAGCGAGGCCACGGTGAAACGCTGACTCCAAAGCCTCGCGATTGCGAGTTTGAAGATCGCGTGCCAAGTCTCTTTGCCGGTCATCCTGCTTCCATTGGTAGATGGTGTGCGGGACGGTGACACGTTCCAGGATTTCTGCTGTTTGGGCTTCACCGCGAAGTATACTCGTCACCCGGCCAGAACGCAGCCACCATTCGGCGTATAACCTATCGGTCGGGAGACCGCCCTGCAGGGGGGATGTGGATGGGCCGTAGAAATCGGGCTGGTAACGCCGGACAATGACGCCGAGACGGGCGATGTTCAGGTGGGCGTTGCGGATCTCCAGAGGGTCGAAGGTCCACTCCATCAGGCTGATGCCGCGAGCGATCGCATCATCGCGCTGGGCTAGTTTGAGACGGCGGCCAATCCCCGCGTTGCGGTATTGCGGCAGAACAGCAAGCATGTGCGAGTGGAGATAGGGTTGGCCGTTACGGTAGCCCGGCAAAGACATGGCGAAGGCGATCTGAGTCTTGCCGTCGAAGGCACCGATGACCTGGCCTCCGATGCGGTGCGCAACGATGAAGACACGCCGGGGGATGACGTCGCCGTCGCTGTATCCCCAGACCTCATGCTGAATGACGACGCAGCGCTCGAACTGTTCGAGGGCGGTAAGGGGCTCGATGCGGATGCTGGTGTGCGGGCTTGCGTTCATGGCCTTGGCAGTTCGCTGGTGGCGTTCTTCGCCTGATTCCATAGCTGATCAAGCTCCGATGGCGTGGAGGCCGCCAGAGCGTCCCTGCCGCCTGCTACGGATTCCATGGCGGCGAAGCGGCGACGGAACTTTGCGTTGGTGGCACGGAGCGCTGATTCGGGATCAATTTTGAGGTGACGAGCGAGATTGACGGCGGTGAAGAGCAGATCGCCAAACTCGGCTTCGATTGCGGAGTTGCGTAGTGCGCCCTGGGGCTGGTCCAGCTCGGCCTTCAGCTCGTGAATCTCCTCGTCGAGTTTGTCGAAGAGGCCGTTTGCGTCCGGCCAGTCAAAGCCGACCTTTGCGGCGCGGGAGCCGAGTTTGGTTGCCTCCATTGAGGCAGGCATGGTGCGGGGAATGTCGTCGAGCATGGAGGACTGGGACGCTGCGACGGATTTCTTCTCGGCTTGCTTGATCTGCTCCCAGTTTCGGAGGACGGCGGTGGAGTCGGCTGCCTGGGCTCCGGCAAAGATGTGCGGATGGCGGCGGATGAGTTTTTCGTTGAGGTTGGCGGCGACGTCCTGGATGGTGAAATAACCAGCCTCAGAGGCCATCTGAGCGTAGAAGAGAACCTGAAGGAGCAGATCGCCCAGCTCATCTTTCAGATCGGGCCATGCGCGGCGCTCTATGGCGTCGAAGACTTCGTAGGTTTCTTCGAGCGTGTGGCGTTTGATGGTGTCGAAGGTCTGTTCGCGGTCCCAGGGACAACCGTCCGGTCCGCGCAGCCGCGCCATGATCGCAATCGACTCTGCGAGAGGATCGGGCACAGTGTTGGACTGAGACTCTGCGGATGCGGAAGTTGCCATGTTCTCAACTTTACTCGATTTTACCTGGAGGAATCCGCTTCACGAAGCGGCGCGAATGGATTATGCTTTGCAGCATCATGGTGCCTCCGCCCGAAGCTAATCCTGAACCCAAACGACGCAGAAGCCCATGGGTTCTGCTGCTTGTTCTGCCGTACCTTGGACTGTGTTTTCCGCAGATCTATGCGCGCTCCACACCTGCACTATGGGGATTTCCCTTCTTCTACTGGTATCAGTTTTTCTGGGTGGTTGCGGCGTCCGCATTGCTGGGGGTTACCTACCACAAGCTGAAGAACTAAGGCTTGCGCGAGAGGTAGCCGGCAGGGATTGACGTATGCTGCCCTGTCGCCCTGGGAGAGTGGAGACGACGCGTCAGCAGCATTCCGGCGCGCCGTCCAGCAGGTGGGTATTGCTTTGCGGGTTGTCGTGCGGGAGTCTACTGACCGTTTGGCCGGGAAGCGCTCGCGGTGGCCGGTTGATCACTCATGTTCGAGAGCAGCTTGATGTCCACGCGGCGGTTCCTGGCGCGGCCTGCGGCTGTGCTGTCGCTGGCGACCTGTTGATCTTTGCCGATGCCAACGAGGTAGAACTTGTGCGGAGGAATGTTGTACTTGCTCTGCAGGTAGTTGGCGACGGCATCGGCGCGACGCTGGCTGAGCTGATAGTTATAGGTCGCATCGCCGACAGAGTCGGTTCCACCGGTAAGTTCGAGGATGTAGCCGCGTGTGCTGCTCAGGTTTGCGGCGAGATCGTCGAGCTGCTTTTTGTCATCTGCGGTGAGAACGTACTTGTCAAAGGCGAAGGTAACGTTGACGTCGGAGAGCTGCTTGTAGTTGTCGAGGTTTGCTACGACACCGCTGAGGCTGTCGACGCGGTTGTATGCTTCCTGAGCCGACTTATTCGCGGCATCGGCCGACTGTCCGGCTGCGAGGGCATGCTGATCGGCGGTGTTCGCTGCGCTCTGCGCGGTCGCGATGCCGGTCTTTGCGCGCTCGTCGGTGTCAACGATATTGCGGTGGTCGGCGGCGGTCTTCGTATCCAGATCGTTCGTCTGCTGAATGATGGGAGTGGTCTGGGAGCGCACGTAATTTTTGGTTGAGCACCCGGTTGTGCCAGCGATGGCGAGAGCTGCAGTGACCACTGCCGTGCAGGCAGATTTAATGCTCGAGACTTTGAGGCTTGAGACCTGGGGGAAATTGGTGGAACTCATGGGTTCACTCTCCTGGGGAAGTGCAGCAACATAACGTTTTACAGCAATCACTATGCCAAACTATCGATTCCGGTAACCCATTATTTTTCAGATAATTGAAGTGAGTGGCTGATTCTTTACCCCGTCGGCGAAGTTGTTGGCCGGGAACTTTTGATAGGGAGTCGCGTCAAATCTACTGAGCACGCAATATGACAGGTACAGGTCCGCCGAGCGTCTACACTGAGGTTTGGAGGCTCGGCTGAAGCGTTGTCATGCCTGCCCTCGATGAACAGCATGGACCTGCAGCAGAAAATACGGACTCTACCTACTCAGCCTGGGTGCTATCTCTACAAAAATGCCGATGGCGAGGTGATTTACGTCGGGAAGGCGAAGAACCTCCGGGCGCGGGTGCGGTCGTATTTTCTGGAGGCGTCGCAGGCGAACGCGAAGACCGGGTCGCTGATGCGCGAGGCGGTCGACGTGGAGTACATCACGGTCGCGAACGAGCACGAGGCACTGGCGCTTGAAAATAACCTGATCAAGCAGAAGAAGCCACGGTTCAATATTCTGCTGCGCGATGACAAGACTTATCCGTACATCAAGCTGACGATGAACGATCGCTACCCGAAGGTCTTTGTGACGCGACGGCTGCGCAGGGATGGCGGGGCGTACTATGGGCCGTACTTTCCGGGGAATCTGGCTTATCGCCTGGTTGACCTGATTCACCGCAGCTTTCTAATTCCCAGCTGCAAGGTGGACCTGTCGCGCTATCATCCGCGGGCTTGCCTGCAGTACTACATCAAACGCTGCCTGGGACCTTGTGTCGAAGGATTGACGACTCCAGATGGATATCGCGAGACAGTGCGCGATGTGCAGCTTTTTCTTGAAGGGCGGCCGAGTGAGTTGGAACATTCCCTGTCGACGCGAATGGAGACGGCAGCGGCGACGGAACAGTTTGAGCAGGCGGCCCGGCTGCGGGACCAGATCGTTACTGTGCACCAGATGCAGGACAAACAGCGCATGGCGACCACGGACAACGAGGATGCCGATGTCTTCGGGTATCACTACGAAAATGAGATGCTGGCCGTGAATCTGTTTCACATGCGAGGTGGGAAGATTGTGGACCGGCGAGATCTGTTCTGGGAGGACTTGCCGGAATCTCTGGTGGACGCGGTGACGGAGGCAGTCTCTGAGGCGGACGAAGCGGAGACGGCGCAGCGCATGGAGCCTGATCCTTCGGCCCCAGCGCCTGAGATTGGTGAGGGGATTCCTGTTGTGCAGCACTCGCCGATGTCGGAGTTAGGTTCTACTTTTAGTCCTGCGGTGTTCTTCTCTGCTTTGTTGAAGCAGATTTATCTCGACCAGAGCTATGTGCCACGATCGATTCTGGTGCCGGTCGATTTCCCCGATCGAGCTTTGCTGGCGGAGTTGCTGAGCGAACGAACGGAGCGGCGGGTTGAGATTCTCGTTCCGCAACGTGGCGAGAAGCGGTCGCTGGTGGACCTGGTGTGCCAGAACGCGAAGCAATCGTACGATCAGCGGTTCCGCGTGCTGCAACCGGGGATGAAGGCGATTCAGGAGGCGTTGCAGGATGCGCTGACGCTGGAGGAACTGCCGCGGCGCATCGAATGCTTCGATATCTCCCACATTCAGGGTGCGGAGACAGTGGCTTCGATGGTGGTGTGGGAGGATGGCGCGATGAAGAAGTCCGACTATCGCAAGTTTCAGGTGAAGACCGTCACGGGGGTCGACGACTTTGCCAGTATGCGCGAGGTGGTTCATCGCCGTTACAAACGGCTGCTTGAGGATAAAAAGCCCTTCCCTTCCCTGATCCTGATCGATGGCGGGCTTGGACAGTTACATGCGGCGTATTCGGCGCTTGAGGAGCTTGGGGTTACGCTGCAGCCTTTGGCATCGATTGCGAAACGCGAGGAGATTATTTACGTCTATGGGCAGGAGAACGAACCGGTGGTGCTGGACAGGCGATCTCCGGTGCTGCACCTGGTGCAGAAGATTCGCGACGAGAGCCACCGTTTCGCCGTTGCGTACCATCGCAAGCGACGGGAGATGCGCGATCGTGACAGCGAGTTGCTGTCGATACCGGGCGTGGGGCCGAGAACGAGGCAGCGGCTGCTGGAACATTTCGGCAGTGTGCGCGGGATCAGGCAGGCTGCACCGGATGCGTTGACTGCGGTAGTCAGCGCAGCGATTGCGAAGAAGATTCGCGATCACTTTGAAGCGGAGACTGCCGATGGGCCGCTTCTGCCGGTGTTGAACTAGCGGCTCTCAAATGAAGCCGATCAATATTGGTTGCTGTAGGAAGAAGAGGGCACGGCTCCGCCCGTTTTGAAGGTATTGCAGGCGGATATGGTTCCCTGATTGAGTCCTTGTTTGAACCAGCCGACGCGCTGTGCGGAGGAGCCATGGGTGAAGCTTTCGGGGCTTACCGATCCGCGCTCCATGCGCTGCAGATGGTCGTCACCAACGGCTGCGGCAGCCTGAAGACCGGCGGCGATATCGGCATCATGAACGATATTGCGCTGCTCGGTGCTGTGCGCCCAGACGCCAGCGAGGCAGTCTGCCTGTAACTCGAGATCGACCGAGAGGGGATTTCGCTGGGAGGGATCCTGGCCTGAAAGATGCTGTACCTGCTGTTCGATGCCGAGGATGTTTTGTACATGGTGACCGAGCTCATGGGCGACGACGTAGGCCTGGGCGAACTCCGCGTTGCTGCCGCCGAGCCGTTTGAGCTCGTTCCAAAAGCTGAGGTCGATGTAGACCTTCTCGTCGGCGGGGCAGTAGAACGGGCCTGTTTGGGATTGGGCGGTGCCACAGCCGGAGTAAGTGTAGCCGTCATAGAGGACGAGCTTGGCTCGGCGATATGGATGGCCGGTCTGCTCGGGGAGTAGCTGCTCCCAGGTTTTTTGCACGTCGTCGAGCGTCCAGGAGACCAGCTCGGCGGGACGATCGGAGCCGGGGATTACCGGTGCTGTTCTGGCGTAGGACTGGTTTGCCGTAGAAGGATTGGCGACCGCGCCTCCACCAGCGAGATAACTGCCGATGTAGTTTCGGCCGGTGATAAGGCTGATGACGAGGAGAAAGATAAAGCCGATGATTCCGATGCCCCCTCCACCGAAACCACCGCCTCCGGAACCACGCCGGTCCTCGACATCATCGCTTAGTCCGCCTGGAGTCCAATCCATGGTTTACTCCGTTTCATTCGTCTTCGCAGCGTAGCCCATTTCGTCGTTGAGGGAGCACTTTCACTAGCCGCGGAATCGTTGTACGGATATGTTACCCTCCGGAGACCGATGCCGAAACCCAAGTCTGAACTGCCTCGCGTTCTGAACGCGTCCCACGCGACCTCGATCGTTGTGGGCATTATTATCGGCAGCGGAATCTTTCTTGTGCCACGGGAGATGATGGCGGCGGTGGGTTCGTCGCGTGTGGTGTATTCGGTGTGGATCATCGGGGGTTTGCTCTCGCTATTTGGCGCGATGACGTATGCCGAGATTGCCGCGGCGCATCCTCGATATGGCGGGGAGTACGCCTTTCTTCGCGAGGCATACGGCGATGTGGCGGGCTTCCTCTACATGTGGACGCAGATTACGGTGGCCAAACCATCTTCGCTCGCGACGATTGCGGCAGGATTGGCGCGTGTGCTGGGGACGTTTGCGTTTCTGAGTTTCTTTGCGCGACCAGCGTTTGGGAATCTGCTCTGGAGCCAGGTCTTCGCGATTGCAATGACGTGGCTGATCACAGGGCTCAACATCCTTGGGACACGCAGGTCGGCTAATGTGCAGCTTCTGCTGACGTGGCTCAAGGGATTGCTGATTGTGGTGATCGCCGCTTTTTGTTTTGGAGCGGCTGGTCACCACGGCTCGTGGCACAACTTCGCTACGGAGTTTACTGGAGCGCGTGGGGGCTTCTCCGGCTTCATGATCGCGCTGGTGGCAGCGCTGTGGGCCTACGACGGCTGGAGCGATGTTGTGACCATGGCCGGTGAAGTGGAGCGGCCACAACGCAGCATGCCGGTTGCGCTGGTGGGCGGGGTGGCCATTGTGGGTCTGCTTTATATGTTGACCAATGCGGCTATTCAATATGTGCTGCCTGCTGCGGCTATCGCAGGAGCGGAGCGCCCGGCGGCTGATGCGATGCGAGTGGTGGCCGGAAGTTGGGGAGCGATGCTAGTCACCATCGGTATGGCTGTTAGCATCTGCGCGACGTTTGTTGGCTCGTCGCTGTCCGGGGCTCGCGTACCGTTCGCCGCGGCTCGCGATGGACTCTTCTTCACGCAGTTGGCGCACGTCAATAAGCGGTTCCAGACGCCTTCGAACGCGTTAATCCTTCAGGCAGTGCTGAGTTCTCTGCTGCTACTCGCGATTGGGCGATTTCAGGCTCTCTTCTCGCTGGCAATCTTCAGTGAGTGGCTTTTTTACGCGCTTACGGCAAGCACGATCTTCGTCTTTCGACGCCGTGAACCGGCCGCCACGCGACCGTACAGCATCTGGGGATATCCCGTACTGCCGGCTCTGTTTATTCTGGCGGCCGCGGTGCTGCTGGTGTTTTCCTTTGCCGACCAGCCGCGGAATTCGCTGATCGGGACGGTAATTATTTTGCTTGGCATTCCGCTGCATTATCTGCTTCGGCGGCGGCAAGTTGTCTAGCTGCGGTTCTGAATCACGCGCTCGTAGACGCGAACGTACTCGGCTGCTGGTTTGTCCCAGGAGAAGTCCTGCGCCATGCCACGTTTCATCATGGTGGTCCACTCTTCTTTATTGCGGAAGGTCCCGAGCGCGCGCCGCAAGGCATCCAGCAGATCGTCCGGGCTGTACCCCCAGAACTTGAAGCCGTTGCCGCCGCCGTTGGGCTGTTCGTCGATTGTGTCTTCAAGGCCGCCCGTGGCGCGAACCACCGGGACCGTACCGTACTTCAGGCTGTAGATCTGGTTCAGGCCGCCGGGTTCATAGCGAGAGGGCATCAGGAAGATGTCGGAGCCTGCTTCGACCTTATGGGCCATTACTTCGTCGAACCTGACCTGCACCTTTACCCTGTCGGGATGGCGATTGGCCATCTCCTGCAGAAGACGCTCGTAGTACTCCTCACCGCTACCGAGCATCACCAGGACCATGTCCTCTTGAGAGAGCCTGTCCATGATGTCGACGATGAAGTCGATGCCCTTCTGTGTGGCGAAGCGGGATACGACTCCGATGACGGCTGTGTTATCGCCGATGCCTTCGAAGCCGAATGCGTGGAGCAGGTCGCGACGACACTCTTTTTTGCCAGCAAGGTTTCGAATTGAGTAGTGGGCTGCGATATGCGAATCGGTTGCGGGATCCCACTCGTCGCAGTCAACGCCGTTCAGAATGCCGAGGAGATCGCCTCTTCGACTACGAAAAGCGTCTTGAAGCCCGTTGCCAAACTCCGGCGTTTGAATCTCTTCTGCGTAGGTGTGGCTGACCGTGGTGATCGCATCGGCGTAGACGACACCACCCTTCAGGAAGTTGACCGTGTCGTAGTGCTCGAGCTTGTCAAAGGTGAACATGTCCCATGGAAGGAGGAGTTTTTCCATCGTCTGCGGCGGAAACCAGCCCTGATAGCCGGCGTTGTGAATCGTCAGCACGGCGGGAATGTGGCGGAAGACGGGATCGAAGAAGTATACGGAGCGAAGCATCACGGCAACCATTGCGGCTTGCCAGTCGTGCACATGGAAGACGTCGGGAATGCCGATGACCTTGGAAGCTTCAATGACGGCGCGGCTAAACAGGCCGAATCGCTCTGCGTTATCCGGATAGTCGCCCGAGGGCGTGGCGTAGAAGCTCTCGCGGTCAAACAGTTCCGGGCAGTCGACGAAATAGGCCTGCACTCCGTCGTTGACGCCACCATCCAGGATGCGGACAAAGCGATTGTAGGAGGGAAAGGGGATGGTCACACTGGAAAGAACGACGGGAGCTTTGGGGACGGCCTTGGCAACCTGCCGGTAGTACGGGATATACACGCTGACCTTATGGCCCAGTTTGACCAGGGTGTGGGGGAGCGCACTGACCACGTCCGCGAGGCCGCCGGTCTTGGCCCAGGGAGCGCACTCCGATGCTGCAAACACGATATGCATACTGTCGTCCTTTTCTATTAAACCAAACCGTTAGTCTATAAGAGCACGCGGCAAGATACACATTATTGGATGCAGATGAAACAGAAGCCAAAACTCGGCCAGAACTTCCTTGTGGATGATGCTGCCCGCCATGCCATCGTCGACGCTCTGGGCGATATTGGCAAGCGCACCGTCATCGAGATTGGGCCAGGGCATGGCGCGATTACGGAGATATTGGCTACGCGTGCGCAACGGTTGATTGCGCTGGAGCTGGACCGCGCCCTTGCCGCGGAGTTGACCTTCCGGTTTCGAGAGCAAACCGGTGTCCGGATCGTCGAGGGCGACGTGCTGAAGACCGATCTGCGGGCGCTCGTTCCGAGGGGGGAGACTGTGGATGTGATCGGCAATCTGCCGTACTACATCACTTCGGATATTCTGCTGCAGCTTTTTGCTGCCGGGCGTGCGGGGTTGGTCTCCCGCGCCGTCCTGATGATGCAGCGGGAGGTCGCGGAACGGGTCGCTGCGGCTCCCGGGGTGCGCGACTACGGATTGCTGTCGGCCACGGCCCAGATGAACGCGCAGGTGGAAGAGCTGTTTACACTGCCGCCGTCGGCATTTTCGCCGCCACCGGAGGTCTATTCGACTGTGCTCCGGCTGCATTTTGCGCCTCGATTTGACGAACTAGGGGTCGATCCTGAGGGATTCGATGTCTTCCTGAAGCAATCGTTCGCGCAGAAGCGGAAGACGCTGCAGAATAACCTGCGCGCGGCCGGATACGGTGCCGAACAGCTTGCCGCGGTGTGGCCAGCGAGTGTACCGGCGCAGGCGCGCGCGGAGGCTCTGGGGCTGGAGGCTATGGCGGAGTTTTACCGTGCACTGAAGACGGCTCAGGTCTCAGTGATTGGCCGCTGATACCTGTTCGAGCAGCTTTTGGGCTTTCAAACGCACTCTTTGAATGAGCGCTCCGTCGTCGGCGAGAGATGCCAACGTGGGCGCGATGGTTTCCAGCTCAAGCGCTCGTCCGGCTTCGATCTCCTGAGAGAAGGTGATCATCTCGGCGTCGAGCCCGAGACGGTCGTACTTATGCAAGAACTCGAATCTCCGGCCTTCGTCCATGGTGTAGGCGATGGCGAGAAACGTGTCTGTCAGCGACTCCACTATTTTGTTTTCGGAGTAGTTATAGGTGCAGGATCCCGAACCGTCTGTTCCTTTGTAGCTGAGCGTCTTATCGCCACTGTTAGCTATGTTCTTCGCTTTGGAGGCACAGTCGAGGTTGAAGTAGTTCAGCGCCCGCGCGTCTTTGAAGATCTTTGCAACCGTGCCGGAGGTCAGCGTGATTGGGCGGTCGATATGTTGGGCGGCCTGGCCACGCATCGAGTTTGCCGTGGCTGGTATCTCTGCCTGATCGGCCTCGTAACGTCCGGTTCCATCTTCGTTGAGGCTCAGGGTGAACTTTGGGACCGGCAGGCCAACGCGCTCGAAGTGAAAGCTTACCTCTGCCTGTGTTTTGGCGGGCGCTGGAGATGTCTGACCGAATGCAAAGAGGGGGCAGATCACCAGGACAGTTGCAAACACCATGCGGATGACAGCACTCATCAGCGAGCGCCCTGCAGTTCGAGGGTCTGCGTGGTGTGGATGTGGCAGATGGCGATGGCCAGTGCGTCGGCGGCGTCTGGCGAATCAAAGGCATTTTCGTTATCGAGCAAGCGTCTTACCATGAACTGCACCTGTTCTTTGCCAGCGAGGCCGTAGCCGACGACGGAGCTTTTGATCGACAGCGGCGCATACTCGACTACGGGCAGATTGCAGCTTGCCGCAGCCAGCATCGCGACACCACGAACCTGTCCGAGCTTCAGAGCAGACTTCGCGTTCGCGGCAAAGAAGACCTCCTCGATGGCGACGACCTCCGGCTGATGGAGCGCGAGGAGAGCGGTCAGCTCCGTGTAGACCTGGGCGAGCCGCTGTGGGGTCTTTTCTTTTTTGTTGAGGCGAATCGTGCCGGCTGTGAGATGAACGAGACGCGGCATCCGGGCGCCGCAGTCTACCTCCACCACACCGTAGCCGGTGAACTCCGTTCCACAATCGACGCCGAAGACTCGCATGGGCGAAGTTTACTGCATGCGGCTGTGCGTTCGGACTATCAAGGTTGAGTCCGCCTAACGGCTGATCCCTTCCAGTGGGGAGCTGGCCGTAGCATATAGCTTGCGCTGCATTCTGCCTGCAAGAAATGCCTGTCTGCCTGCAAGAACCGCATGTTGCATTGCTTCGGCCATCAGAAGCGGGTCTTTGGCGGCGGCGATTGCCGTGTTCATCAGGACGGCGTCGAAGCCCATCTCCATGGCTATGGCCGCGTCTGAGGCGGTCCCGACGCCTGCATCGACGATGAGGGGCACTTCGGTGATCAGTTCGCGAAGGATGCGAAGATTCGCGATGTTCTGCAGGCCTAGTCCGGAGCCGATGGGGGCGCCGAGGGGCATTACTGCGGCTGCTCCTGCATCGATGAGGCGCTTTGCGAAGACGATGTCGTCGGAGGTGTAAGGAAGCACGGTGAAGCCCTCTTTGACCAGCACTCGTGTCGCTTCCAGCGTGGCCTGGATATCCGGGTAGAGCGTCTGCTGGTCGCCGATGACCTCGATCTTGACCCAATCTGAGAGGCCGACTTCGCGTCCGAGACGTGCAGCGCGGATGGCTTCATCCGCGGTGTAACAACCTGCGGTATTGGGCAGCAGGAAGTATCGTTGCGGGTCGATGTAGTCCAGCAGGGATTCGCTCGAGCGGTCCAGATTCACCCGCCGAACGGCGACTGTGACCATCTCGGCGCCTGAGGCCTCGATGGCGGCCTGCGTCTCCGCGCCATCCTTGTATTTGCCTGTGCCCACGATAAGCCGCGATTGAAAGGCCCTGCCCGCAATGACCAAAGGTTTCATGGTTAATATCCTAACCGCTTCCGATGCGGCAAGAAACGCAAACGGCTCGCACTCTTCTCTGAAGAGTCGCGAGCCGTTTGGCGGTGAACTGTTGAGATTGACCTGAGGCGCCCATCACTTGGACTTGGCCTCGGCGTGGAACTTCAAATTACCGCCAGGACTAGAGCAATGGACGCTCTAAGCCTCAGTCACCTCACGTGTTGTGGTGCAACTATTACTGTCAATTTTCATAGGCTGGATCATCCTCCTTTCCCGTGTAACCGCAGATTACTCCGAAGCGGAATAACGAGCAAGTGCCTGCGAAGACACGGCGGGTGTACATCCGGCGTCGCGACGAAGGCATCTCACGACAGGTTGTGTTTGTTGTCACTCAGAAAGGCTGGACCGGATGAAGCCTGTCACCATTATCGGAATCCTCCTCATCATTTTGGGAATCATCGGCTACGCTACGGGAGGGCTATCGTTCACACATGAAAAGAAGGTTGTCGACCTGGGATCGGTCCAGATCGCACACAAGACCCAGGACACGCTTCCTCTTTCGCCGATTCTGAGTACAGTTTTACTTGTCGGTGGCCTGGGGTTGGTGGTCGTGGGGTTAAGAGCTAAATGAAGTCTCTCTGATAATTGAAACGGCTTTCTATTTGAGATAAGCGCGCACGAGGTCGATCAGATCTTCGCCTAGCTCCGGGGTCAGAGGAGCGTGCCCGTCCCTGAGCAGATGCAGGCGGATATGATCTTCCAGCACCTCGGCCATCAGTCCATTGATTCCACCGCGTGCTGCCGCTAATAGCATCAGCACGTCGGCGCAGTCGTGATCTTCAGATGCGAGAGCACGTTCCACGCTGTCCATCTGTCCGCGGATTCTCTTCACCCGGTTGAGCAGCTTTACCTTTCTCCCGATTTTCATGCGACATTTTCTTGTCCCTTATACCCTACCCGGGGTATACTATACCAGCCCGTCAGCCCGCAACCGAAGATTGTCCCAAGACTTCTTCCAAGCAGAAAGGAGGAGACAGCCGATGACTCTGCAGATGCTGCGTCAACGTCCCTATGCGCGAACCGTGGTGAATCGTCCTCGCTTCGAGATCATACAGCGGTGGGTAGAGACTGCGGACGAGCGTTGCCCGCTTGCCTGCGTCTGGTTGCCCTGCCCGAAGCCGTTTCGGACGAGGACGACGAGTGCGACTTACTATGGCCTGCCTTCTCCCCGGTTCCGGCTGGAGGCAGGCTATTTGCATGTTATTCATATTTCTCCTGCACCATCAATTTTGGCCCCACTTTTGAAGAACTCCATCCAAACGATCGCAGCTCTGGTGCTGTTGATGGCCGGCATGTCTGCTGGTGCGCACAACAGGAGTTGGCAGATGACCGCCCCGTCAAGTTGCCTGAGGCCCCCCGTCCCCGACGGATGAGACATCGCCGACGATGTTTCCTCATTCGGATACGTCGCGGTACTACATCTCGGGGCAGGCGAATATAATTTTTCAGGCGCATGGGCCGTTCCACTCCGCCTTATGAGGGGACCAACAGTTTTCTGGGCCGCGGCGAGTACAAGACGGTCGCTGCTAGGCACGCTCTATCTTGGAGCTCAGGTTCGGCGCGATCCTAAACTGAGACTGACGCCTTCTTCAACCTTGAAGCGGCTGGGGGACGCGGTCTTAGCGAGGCACTGGGTCTTGCTGGATTTACCAATCTGGACGTAGTCCGCAAACCCCAACCTGGGCTCGGTGCCCTATATGGCCCGCGTCCAGCTTCACCAGACCATTGGTTTCCACCAATCATCTTGTCGACAGCGCGCGGACGCCCGTTTTCCCTTGCTACCCAGGTGCCGGAAACGCCGGCTGGAGTTCTTTGTCGGAAGATGACGCCTGCCGGACTATCTCGACATCAACAGCATCGGCTCGGACAGCCATCTGCAGTTCATGAACTGGACTGTCGACAAACAATGGCGCATGGGATTATGCGGCGGACACTCGCGGTTATACCTACGCCATCATCACCGAGTATGACGATAAGGTCTGGTCGGCTCGCTATGCGCTGGCCCTGATGCCGACGGTGGCAAATGGAATTGATCTGGATTGGAACCTGCGCCGTGCGAGCGGCAGAATATTGGAGTTCGAGCTGCGTAAGCCGCTGCTTGGCAGGCTGCTTCCGGCGGAGCGCAAGGGGACGGTGCGGTTTCTCAGCTTTGTGAACCATGCGCACATGGGACTTTATCGTGACGCCAACAAGGCTTTTCTTTCTGGGGAAGATCCAACGCCTGACGTTTCGAAGCATGCGATCTTCAGATCCGTAAAGTATGGTTTCGGGCTGAACGCAGAGCAGAGATTACGGAAAATCTACGCGCGTTCACGCGCTTTGGCTGGAATGAGGGGCAGCATGAGTCGTTTGCTTATACCGAAGTCGATCAAACTTTCGAGTTTGGCGGGGATTACGCGGGGCGGCAGTGGGGGCGACCTTTCGACAAGGTGGGAGTCACGTTTGTCACCAACGCGATCAAGAAGGATCACCAGGATTATCTGAAGCTGGGTGGGCTGGGGTTTCTTTGGGTGACGGCAAGCTGAACTATGCGCGGGAGGACATTGTGGAGGCGTACTACAACCTGCATACCTGGCGCGGGGTTTACTATGCGCTCGATCTGCAGTACGTCAACCACCCTGGATATAACCAGGATCGCGGGCCGGCTCTGGTGGAGTCGGTGCGGATGCATGTGGACTTCTAGGCTGTCATCCCCCCAGTATCTTTTTTGCGCAAAGTATTCGATTCAGACACTTTAAAGTCCGGACTTCGGTTTTGAGCCCGACATTAGGGCTGGATTTTAAAGACCGTATACTTGTCAAGTGGGTACGTCCGGGATCGTTGAAACTCGCGGCTTTTTTGGTGGGGCTTCTCTTTGGCAGCTTTTTGAATGTCTGCATTTCGCGTTTGCCTAAGCATGAATCCATCGTTCGAACCCGGATCGCACTGTCCGAACTGTGGAAAACCTATTCGCTGGTACGACAATGTCCCCGTTTTGAGTTGGATTTTGCTTTGGGGGAAGTGCCGGGACTGTAAGTTGCAATTCCCTGGCGGTATGCGCTTGTGGAGCTAGCCGTGGGACTTTGGTTTCTAAACGCGGCTAAGTTGTTCTGGAACGCTACGCATCTCGACCCGGCAATTGCCACCTCGACGACAACCTTTCCGTCTGAGAACCAGATCATCATCTATCTCCTCGCGGTGCTCGGCACTGCTATTCTCGGCTTTCTACTCATCGGCTTGATGGTGATGGACTGGCAGACGATGATGCTGCCTGATGCATTCACAGTGACCGGCATTGCGATTGGTTTGTTTCTGGTTTGCACACAGGCGATCTTCCTTGGTCCTAAACGAAGATCAGGTTCTGCTCACACAAACACAGCCTGCATCTCACCAGTCCCGGCGGCGTCACCGATCATGGCAATGTCTTTCTTACGGGTCCTGAGAGCCTGATCTTCGGGCGCATCGTTGCCGTTTGTGGGGTGGGGTTTCTGCTTCTTGCGATTCGCTGGATTACCGGCGATGCGTCATCGCGAGGGCATGGGGCTGGGCGATGTGAAGCTGCTTGCCATGATTGCGGGCGTTTCTTGGGTTCTGGCCTGCGATTCTTTCGCTCTTTATCGGGGTTCTCGTGGCGAGCCTCTACGGAGGACTCCTGCTGATTCGGGGCCGTGTGATTGCCACATCAAAATTGCCGTTCGGCAGCTTTCTTTGTGCTGGCGGGCTTGTTGCTGCGTGTACGGTAATCGCCTTATCAACATGTATATAGCGTTACTTCAGTAGACGCATATTGATAGCTCGTTCGCTTGACACTTGCCAGCCGCACTCTTAGAGTCGAAGATGGCCATGCAGAGTCATCCATACATCTGGAATTACATTCCCCTCGTGCTTCAGGTTCTGGCCGTTCTTGGGCTGGCGTGCGGTATGGTGGGGGCGTCGTATTTCATCGGAAACATAAGAACTCACGCACCAAGGAAAGCGCCTACGAGTGCGGCATGGACCCCATCGGGCGACGCGCGTGGCCGCTTCACGGTGCGCTTCTACATGGTCGCGATGCTCTTTATTCTGTTCGATGTCGAAGCTGTGTTTATGCTGCCATGGGCGGTGATCTATAAACGCTGCCCGGTTTGACCGGCTCGCAATTCTTTGGTTTCTGGGAGATGCTGGTTTACCTCGGTTTTGTCGCTGTTGGCCTGTTCTACGTGTGGAAGAAAGGTATCCTCAACTGGGCGAACGATAAGGGAGATCTGTGATGTACGATCCCGCCTCCGCGATCAAGGGCAAACAGGCCGTCTTTGAGGCACATCCTGAACGCTGCCGTAAAAGCCCTTGCCGAGATTGCCACCGATGCGAAGTTTGACCGCAATGAGCTGACAATCACCGTGGCTCGCGAGAGCATCATCGCCGCCGCTCAGGCAATCAAACAGGCTGGTTTATACCTTTCTCGAAGACGTCACCCGCGGTCGACTGGTATCCCTCCGAGCCGCGGTTTCAGATCAGCTATTCGATACTTTCCTTCTCGCTCAAACAGCGTGTGCGCCTGGTCGTCCGGCTGGATGGCGAGGATGCTTCGCCTCGACAGCATCACTCCGACGTGGCCGGCGGCGAATTTTTACGAGCGCGAGATCTTCGACCTCTTCGGCGTTCACTTTGGCGGACACCCCAATCTTCGCCGGATTATGATGCCTGAGGATTGAAGGGCCACCCGCTGCGCAAGGACTACCCCCGTGGAGGGCTACCGCTAATGGCATCCACCGTTGAAGAGCTGACCGGCATCGCCGCGGTTGATCCCGGCATTGAAGACGTCGTCGCCACTCCGAAGTCAATCGCGGGAACACTCCGCCCGCCGACCAGACCATGGTCATCAACATGGGGCCGCAGCATCCTTCGACCCATGGCGTGCTACGTCTTGTCATCGAGGTCGATGGGGAAACCATCGTCGGGCTCGCTCCTGACATCGGCTACCTGCACACGGGCATCGAGAAGACCTGCGAGGCTAAGTTTTATCAGCAGGTGGTGCCGCTGACCGATCGCATCGACTATCTCTCGCCGATGACGAATAACACGGCCTACGCGCTGGCGGTGGAGAAGCTGCTTGGCCTGGAGATTCCACCGAAGGCACAGTGGCTGCGTGTGCTGTTCAAACGAGCTGATGCGCCTGAACTCGCACCTGGTGTGGCTGGGAACGCATGCGATGGATATTGGCGCGCTGACGGTCTTTCTTATTGCTTTCGCGAGCGTGAACAGCTTCTGCGTATCTTCGAGGCTGTGAGCGGGCAGCGGATGATGACGAGCTACGTCCGCATCGGTGGCCTGAGCCTGGAGCCGCCGCGCGATCTGTATGACAAGATTCGCACCTTTCTCAAGGACTTCCCTGGTCACATCGACGAGTATGAGGGCCTGCTGCAGAACAACCCGATCTGGATGAACCGCCTGAAGGGCGTTGGGCTATATCTCGCCGGAAGACGCGATTGCGCTGGTGTCTCGGGTCCTCCGCTGCGTGCTGCGGGCATCGACTTCGATGTGCGCCGCGACATGCCGTACTCGAGCTACGAGAAGTTTCAGTTCAACGTACCGACCTCGACGGTGAGCGATGTCTGGGCACGCTATATCGTCCGCATGCAGGAGATGCGGGAGTCTGTGAAGATCTGCCTGCAGGCGCTGGACGGCATGCCGGAGGGCCGCATCGTCGCCGACGCGCCGAAGATTATCCTGCCTGACCGCGAACAGATGAAGACGCAGATGGAGTCGCTGATCCATCACTTCAAGATTGTGACGGAGGGCTTCGGCGTTCCGGCGGGCGAGGCCACCAGCTCGGTTGAGGCAGCGCACGGCTTGATGTACTACTATGTTGTCTCGGATGGGACGGCCAAGCCGTATCGCGTCCACATGCGAAATGCCGATTATGCGAATCTGCAGGCGCTGGAGACGATGTGCAAAGGCAGGTTGCTGGCGGATGTGGTTGCTGTGATCGGGTCCATCGATATTGTGCTTGGAGCGATTGATCGCTAATGAACTCCTCTGAGGTAATGGACGCGCGCCTCAGGACCGAACTATGGACGTCATGGGCCTCGTTGCTTCGCTCTTATTCGGCGGCCCACGGATTGAACAGCCGGCATCATGCAGTGGTTGAGGTTGGCGCAGACGAGATTACGTTGCGGGTTGCGAGCAGATGGGTTCGCTTCACGCACGAGATGTTTGAGGATAGTGAAGGACACCGGGCCGGCTTCAGTTTGGAAGAGGATGGAACGGTTTAAACTGGATGGTATCGCCCAAGAGATGGACCTTGCTGCTGAACGGCTGGCGCGGGAGATGATGCAAAGTGAGTGAGATCGCCAACACAATTTTTCGCCGGAGCTGGCTGCACGCTTCGACAAACTCGTCACCATCTATCCATGAAGCGGTCCGCGCTGGTGCCGATGCTGCTCTACGCACAGGATGAGGTGGGTTATGTCTCGGATGCCGTCGTGACGGAGATTGCCGAGCGGCTCGACCTGCTGGAGCTGGATGTGCGCAATGTGCTGAGTTACTACTCGATGCTGCGGACGAAACCGGCGGGCAGGTATAACGTGCAGGTTTGCACGAACATCTCGTGCATGCTGCGCGGCGGGTACGAGATTCTGAGCCACTGCAAGGAGAAGCTCGGGGTCGGGCACAAGGAAGTGACGAAGGACGGAGTGTTCCTCGCTCGAAGAGGTTGAGTGCATCGGGGCTTGCTGCTGGGCTCCCGGCGATGCAGGTCAACTACGACTTTCATGAAGACCTTACGCCTGCAAAGTGCGACGCGATCTTTCAGATGTATCGTGACGGCAAGGGAAAGGACGAAAAATAATGCCTACTCTTGTCTCCCATCCCGATGAAGTGAGAGTGCTGTCGCGCCGGTTCGGCCAGGGCGCCGCGAATATCGATAAATATATCGAGCTTGATGGTATATAAAGGCCGTGCAGAAGGCCATCGCTGAAGGGCCGGAGAAGATGGCCGGCTGGATTATCGATACGATGAAGCCTCCGGGCTGCGTGGACGCGGCGGAGCGGGATTTCCTACTGGCATGAAGTGGTCGTTTGTGCCGAAACAGAGCGAGAAGCCGAAGTATGTTCTGGTGAATGGCGACGAGTCCGAGCCTGGGACATGTAAGGACCACATCATCTTCCTCGAAGATCCGCATGCGGTGATTGAAGGCACGATGATTGCCGGGCTGGGCGATTGGCTCGAAGCTGGGGCTTTATTTATCTGCGCGGCGAGTATCGCTACCTGCTGAAGATCGTGGAGAGGCCGTCGCCGATGCTTATGCGAAGGGTTTTCTGGGCAAGAATATCTTCGGCTCGGGGCGTTGATTTTGATATCGTCACGCAGACCGGCGCTGGGGCGTATGAGGTGGGCGAGGAGTCGGCCTTGATGGAGTCGCTGGAGGGGAAGCGTGGCGTGCCGCGCATCAAGCCTCCCTTCCCCTGCTGTCGTTGGGCTGTATGGCGGACCTACGGTTATCAATAATGCTGAGACGATTGCCAGCGCCCCGCATATTCTGCTGATGGGCGGGGAGGCTTATGCGAAGCTCGGCAGCGAGCGTAATGGCGGGACACGGTTGTTTGGGATATCCGGGCATGTCGAGCGTCCTGGTGTCCTATGAGCTGCCTATGGGCCTACAACCTGAAGAAGGCGATCTATGACGTTGCCGGAGGGATTAGGGACGGCAAGAAGTTGAAAGCTGTGGTGCCGGGTGGTGCGAGTTGCCCGGTGCTTACAGCGGATGAGATTGATGTGGGGCTGGACTTCGACCAGATGGGCAAGGCGGGCACGATGCTTGGGTCGGGCGGCATTGTGGTGCTGGACGAGACGGTTTCGATTGTCGAATTTGCGCTGCGCACAATTGCTTTTTATCAACACGAAAGCTGCGGATGGTGCATTCCCTGCCGAGAGGGTACGGACTGGATCAAGAAGACATTGAACGCGCGTGTACAACGGCGGCGGCTCGAAGAAGGATGTCGATAACGTGCAGTACCTTGCGGAGAATATGCTGGGCCGGACGTTCTGCCCGCTCGGGGATGCGGCGGCTATGCCTACGCTTGGGGTTCGTGAAGAAATTCCGCAAAGAGTTTTGAAGACTACATCGCAGGAAACAAGGCCGGTACGCCGATCATCACCATCGAACAGTTGGTCGGAGCACATTGATGAGTGTAGAAGCGACTATCGGGCAAGAAAGAAATCCGTCACCCCTTCGTGAAGCTTGGCTCAACTTCTTTCTCGTGTGCGCGAACGAAGTTGGTCCTCACTTCAAAATAGGCTGTCCTAAAATGAGCTACATTCCAGTTCAAACCGAGAACGGTCGAAGGAATCTCGTTTCCGTTTGGGACAAAAAAGGAGAAATCAAATGCTCTTTTGTTCTTCACAAAAATTCTCCGTTTGAGGAAGACCTACGGAGCGCGAACCTTAGATTCAAATACGAGCCAGAGACGCGGCATCTAAAGGTATTTGTCTCAGAACCACCTGACAGCGTCAGTCGTATTGGCTCAATTCTCAAGCCGCTCGCAATGCAAGCAGCAAAAGAGGCATTAGAGGCACTGCCGAACGGAAGCGGAAAGCGAACAATAAGGGAATCACTAATGGCAGACGTAAAATTCACTGTAGACGGCAAACAACTCACTGCGCCAGCGGGCACGTTGTTAATTGATGCCTGCAAGTCCGCTGGTGTTGAGATTCCTGCGTTCTGCTATTACCCGGGACTATCTCTACAGGCTGCGTGCCGCATGTGCGTTGTGCGCATTGAGAAGATGCCGAAGCTGCAGACTGCGTGCACCACGCCGGTTGCCGAGGGCATGGTGGTCGCTACGGAGACGCCCGAGATCGCCCAGGCTCGCAAGGCTACGCTGCAACTGCTGCTGGGCAAACCATCCGCTGGACTGCCCCGTGTGCGACGCGGGCGGCGAATGCGAGCTGCAGGACATGACCTTCAAGTACGCGCGCGGCCGATAGCTTCTATACCGAGCCGAAGAACCATCGCGAGGAGCAAAAGTGGTCGCCGGTGGTTTATTTTCGACCGTCCGCGCTGCATCCTCTGCTATCGCTGCGTTCGCATGTGCGGCGAAGGCATGGATGTGTTCGCACTTGGCATTCCAGAATCGCGGGGCCTCTTCGGTGATTGCTCCGAATATTCCCGCGGAGTTGTCTCCCGATCACCTGGCGCATGTGGATTGCGAGCAGTGTGGCATGTGTATTGGACGCCTGCCCTGTCGGCGCGCTCACCCTCCGGCACATATCGCTACAAGACGCGGCCGTGGGAGATGAACCACGTCTCCACGGTCTGCACGCACTGCGGGGATGATGCAAGACCACGCTCGGGGTGCGCTCTACCTCCGACGGCAGCGAGATCGTTCGCGGCGACAAACCGCGACAAGAGCGGCATCAACGGCGACTTCCTCTGCAACAAGGGACGCTACGCCTTCGACTTTGCCAACAATGAGACCCGCATCACACCCAGCCACTTGTCCGCCAGCCTGACGGTGAGTTGAAGCCGGTGTCGTGGGAGGTCGCCTTCGATTACGTCGGCAAGAAACTGCGCGAGGTTCGCGACACGCGCGGCGGCAAGAGCATCGGTGTCCATCGGCTCGAAACCGCAATACGAACGAAGAGGGCCTACCTGCTGCAGAAGTTTGGCCCGCACGGTTCTTGGCACCAACAACATCGATCATCATCGCACTGCGGATTATGCGGCGTTTGCCCCGCGCGCGCTGGCCGGCAAGACGAACCACACCGCATCGCTGCGCGACAAACCCTCACTGCTCCTGCCATCATGATTCTCGGCGGCGATCCGACCATTCAGGCACCGGCCACCGCGTGGAACCTCCGCACAAACGTCCGCAATAATCGCGGCCGTCTGTATATTGCGAATTCGGCGGAGATCAAACTGCGGCGCCAGGCCAAGGCCTTCGCGCACATCGCTCCCTTTAGCTACGGCGCGCTGGCCAGCTTCATCGCCGGGGACGATACTGCGGTCGAGGCTTTGATACATCCAGGGGCAGACGCAGCCTCCTTCCACAAATTCCGTGACGCGGTGCGCGCGGAAGAGAGCCTGATTGTCCTGCTTGGGTCAGAGTTCCGCGGCACCGACCTGAAACGGGCTGCTCGACTACGGGCACCACGCTGCCGAACCGCAAGGTTCGCGCTTCTGTCCGACTACGCCAACTCGCGCGGCGCGGCCGACATGGGCCTGTTGCCCGACCTGCTTCCTGGCTACGCTCCTCTTGGCTCCAGCGAGTTCAGCGGACCGGCCGAAGCCGGGCTCCCGACATGGTTGAGATCTTCGAAGCGGCCAGCAAGGGAGAGCTTTCGGCTCTCTACGTCGTTGGCTCGAATCCCGTGTCCCGCTACAGCGTCGATCCTGCTTCACTCGACAATACCTTTGTTGTGGTGCAGGACATGTTCCTCACGGAGACGGCCGCCGTGGCCGATGTCATCCTTCCCGCAGCGAATCTTTATGAGAAGTCTGGCTCGATCACCAACAGTTATGGCGATCTACAGCTCGTCAGCAAGGCTGGTGACCGCGCGGGGGTCCGCACCGACTTCGAGATGATCGTTCGCATTGCCGACAAGATGGGTGGGGATGTCCGGTCGCTGGTTCCGTTCGGCAAAGGAGTTCGTGCCGACATGGGCCAGAGCCGGGGGCGCGCAGTCCGGGGAGGCCGACCGTCACGCTGTATGGCTGACCGCCAACCATCTCGAGCCAAAGCTCAGCCCCTTTGACCCGTTTGCAATTCTCGATGAGATTCAGCGTGTCGTCCCTGGTTACAATTTGTTGCGCCTTCAGCTTCTCAGCGGCAACGATCAGCATCTTGAGCCCGCTGCTTCAGAGCTGGTTCAGATTGGCAAACGTCGGGATCTCGTTCTCCCCCGCAAATGACTCGCTCTTTACTTCGGGTACGCTCGGGCCGCTACTCGACCATGCTCGCCGACTTGCAGCATAACGAGAGCCTCCGTCCACCTACTGGCCTTACCCAGATTGAGACTGCAGCAGACTAAGACAAACAATGAGCCACCTTACTCAATTTCAGACATTCCTGCTGCTCTCGATCCTCAAGGTCGTCGTCGTTCTGGTCATTACGCTGACGGCGGTTTCCTATACGGTTCTTCTCGAGCGCAAATTCCCTCGGTCGCATTCAGAAACCGCTGGGGGCCTTCGCGGGTTGGTCCTTTTGGCATGCTGCAGCCGCTTGCAGACGGAATCAAACTCTTCCTTAAGGAAGAGCTGATCCCGATTGCGTCGGAGCGTCCGCTGTTTATCATCGCTCCCATCATCGCGCTCACCTGCTCGCTGATCTCAATCTCCGTTGTGCCGTTTGGCGGAATGCAGACGGTTAAAGTGAATGGCGCTGACGTCGAGATGTTCAACGTGGCAGACCTCAACATCGGACTCCTTGTCATCCTTGGGATCACATCGATCGGGGTCTATGGGATTGCGCTCTCTGGATGGTCATCGAACAACAAGTTCGCGCTGCTCGGCTCGCTGCGTGCCACATCCCAGATGATCAGCTATGAGCTTGCGCTTGGCCTCTCGCTGGTCGGCGTGGTTCTGCGGGCGCAGTCGCTCAGCCTGCGCGATATTGTCAACAGCCAGTCGGCGCACGGCCTTCTCAGCTGGAATGTTTTTGGAGGTTTCCAGTTCGTTGCGTTCTTCATCTATATGATGGCGGCCTACGCCGAGACCAATCGCGCGCCTTTCGATCTGCCTGAGGCCGAATCCGAGCTAGTTGCCGGATACCACACCGAATACAGCTCCATGAAGTTTGCGATGTTCTTCATGGCGGAGTATGCCAACATGATTACCGTGAGCTGCGTTGCCACACTGCTCTTCCTTGGCGGAGCTTCCAGCCCACTGGGCCATCTGCTGCCGGACAACTTTGGCGGCGCTGTTCTCTCGGCCATCTTTCCAATTCTCTGGTTTGTCGGCAAGGTTCTCTTTTTTCTCTTGATCTATATCTGGGTGCGCGGCACGCTGCCTCGCTTCCGCTACGACCAGCTCATGAGCTTCGGCTGGAAGTTTCTTCTGCCGGTCGCCATGGCCAACATCGTTGTCACCAGCCTTGTCATGGCTCTTCGCAGCTAATGTGAGGCTTTCATAACCACTGCGGCAAGCTGTTTTACAATCGTCAGATAGCCCGAAAAAGTTCTCTGCACTGTTTCAAATGTATTGAAGCAAAAACAGACTCACGAAAGACCAAGCAGAACATCATGCAACTGGTACTTTTCATCATCTTTGGCGGGCTGGCAGTAGCAGGAGCATTCAATCTCCTGTTGCAACGCCATCCTATTAACAGCGCGCTCTCGCTGGTCGTCGTCATGATGTCGCTGGCTGTCCTTTACTGGTCGCTTGGGGCGGAGTTTCTTGCCGCAGCGCAGGTTATTGTCTACTCGGGCGCGATCATGGTGTTCTTCGTCTTCGTCATTATGTTGTTGAACGCGGGCGAAGAGGAACGGACTAAAGGAAGCCGCGCTGCCTACCTTGTTGGCTTCCCCGGCGCAGCGGCCATCTTCTGCCTGTTGAGTTTTGTCTTTCTGAAAGAGAGTCATGCTCTCGGCTCCTCGAGTGTCGGCGGCTATCTGAATCACATCACCAGCAACATCTCGGAGATCAGCGCGCTGCTCTTTACCAAACTGCTGCTCCCCTTCGAAGTCACGTCTGTCCTCATCCTGGTTGCTATCCTCGGAGCCGTTGTGCTCGCGCGAAAGGAGCAATAGCCGATGGTTCCTACGTCTGCCTACCTTATCCTTGCCGCCGTGCTCTTCTCTATCGGGGTCGCCGCGTTTCTTATCAAGCGGAACCTTATTACCATCTTCATGTCGATTGAGCTGATGCTCAACGCGGTCAACCTGACCTTCGTTGCTTTCGCGCACATGTGGCATCAGGTCTCCGGCCAGATTTTTGTCTTCTTCGTGATGGTCGTCGCTGCCGCTGAGGCCGCCGTCGGCCTTGCCATCATCATCGCCATCTTCCGCACCCGCGAGACGCTGAACGTGGACTCCGTCGACCTGATGAAATCGTGACCTCTATGCCTTCTGACTATCTCTGGCTGATTCCGCTTGTTCCTTTCGCCGGCTTCCTCATCAACGGAACCATGGGCCGCCGCTTTCCGCGAGTGCTGGTTTCGGCTGTAGCGCTTCTTTGCACAGCCATCCCAGCCATTCTGGTCGCATGGCTGTGGATTAGGATGAGGGCTCCCGGCGCGCCCGAGGTCCTGCAGATCGTCAGCCAGCCGTGGATTCAGATCACCGGGCTTACGATCAACTTTGCGTTCACGGTCGACCACCTTACCCTGATCATGCTGGGCGTTGTGACCGGGGTTGGCTTCCTCATTCATGTCTATTCGGTTGGCTATATGGCGCACGAGGAGGGCTACTGGCGCTTCTTCGCCTACCTCAACCTCTTCATGTTTTTTATGCTGGTGCTCGTGCTGGCAGAGAGCTTTCTGCTGCTCTTTGTGGGCTGGGAGGGCGTCGGCCTTGCATCGTATCTGCTGATCGGCTTTTACTTCCAGAAGGACTCTGCCGCAAACGCCGGAAAGAAGGCTTTTATCTTCAACCGCGTCGGCGACTTCGGGTTCCTGCTGGCGATGTTCCTTCTTGTCCGCGAGTTCGGCTCGCTCGATTTTAGCCACGTCTTCAACGCCATTACCGTCAACCCGGACTGGCGTGGGGGCGTCCTAACGGCTATCGCGCTGCTGCTTGTTCTTGGCGCGGCGGGCAAATCTGCACAGATTCCGCTTTATGTCTGGCTTCCCGACGCTATGGAAGGGCCCACGCCCGTCTCCGCGCTTATTCACGCGGCGACGATGGTTACGGCTGGCATCTATATGGTCGTTCGCTGTCATACGCTGTTTGATCGCAGTCCCTATGCGCTCGGCGTCGTCGCCATCATTGGAGCGGCGACCGCGATTTTCGCCGCCTCTATCGGGATGGTGCAGCACGATATCAAGCGAGTGCTTGCTTACTCGACTATCTCTCAGCTTGGTTACATGTTTCTGGCCTGCGGCGTGGGCGCGTATACCGCTGGTATCTTTCATCTGCTTACCCATGCTTTCTTCAAGGCGCTCCTCTTCCTCGGCGCTGGCTCTGTGATTCACGCGCTCTCGGGCGAGCAGGACATGCGCAAGATGGGCGGGCTGCGCAAACGCATCCCTATCACCTTCTGGACCATGACGATGGGCGTCGTCGCAATCGCAGGGATTCCACCCTGGGCGGGCTTTTTCTCGAAGGATGAGATTCTTTACCAGGCGTTCGTCTCTGGTGGCCTCGGCAAGTTCCTTTGGTTCGTCGGTCTCGTCACTGCGGGGATGACATCGTTCTACATGTTCCGGCTCTGGTTCAAGACCTTCTGGGGTCCTGAGCACTTCGACGAACATGACGACCTTCACGATCATGGTGCCGCGGTTCACGCTCACTCGGGCGGTCATGCTGTCATGGTGGCCGATCACGATGACGAGGCGGCACATCACTCGCATGGCGTGCATGAGTCGCCTGCGATCATGACTATCCCGCTTGCCATTCTTGCTCTTCTCTCGATTATTGGTGGATGGGTTGGCGTTCCGGCGGCTCTTGGCGGCCACAATGAGATCGAGCACTTCCTCGAACCGGTCTTCAGCACTGGCGTAACGACTGAAGCCGCCACAACAGCCGTGGGTCACGGGCTTGAGCTGGGCCTCGCCGCTGTCTCTGTCCTTGTGGCGCTGCTCGGCCTCTACGTTGCCTATGTCTTCTACTACAAGAAGCCTCGCACTGCAGCCGCTCTTGCAGCCCGAGCGCCTGCGCTCTATCGCCTCGTCGAAAACAAGTTCTACATCGACGAGATCTATAGCGCCGTCATCATTACGCCAGTGCTCATGTTCTCGCGGCTCATTCTCGGAGGCCTGATCGACGGCGGCATCGTCAACGGCAGTGGCGCTGCCGCTGGAGCCGCTGCCAGCGGTCTTGGGGCGCTTGTGCGCAAGGTTCAGTCCGGCAACATCCGTTCTTACGCAGGCTGGCTGGCTCTGGGAGCAGCCGCTGTGCTCGTCGTAATGGTCTTCGGCCGGGCGATCTGGTAGCACCAGGGTTTTGCAATTTGCATCACCGTTTTTCGGAACACAAAAAGGAAACGATGAACATCGACCACACCATCCTGACCGTCATCACCTTCGTCCCGCTCGCGGGCGCGGTCCTGCTGGCGTTGCTGCCCGACAGGGGCAGGATCATGCAGTGGGGAGCACTCGCCGTCACGCTCGTCACCTTCGCCCTTACCTTGCATCTTCCCTTCCACTACGACTACTCGGCCGCTTCGGGCAGCTTTCAGTTTGAGCAGAATGTTTCGTGGATCGCCTCACCAGCCATCCGCTACCATCTCGGGGTTGATGGTCTCTCCATGTGGCTGGTCGTGCTTACCGGATTCCTTGCACCGCTCGGCGTTCTCGTTTCATGGAACGTCATCGCCGACCGCAAGAGACTCTTTTACACCCTCTTCCTGCTGCAGCAGGTCGCAATGCTTGGCATCTTCGTCTCGCTCGACCTCTTCCTTTATTACGCCTTCTGGGAGCTATCGCTGGTTCCGATGACGCTGCTCATCGCCACGTTCGGACGTACCGTCAATCGCCGCCGCGCCGCTATCAAATACTTCCTCTACACCTTTATCCCATCGGCCATCTTGTTGGTCGGCATGCTCTGGGTCTACTCCAAAACCGGCACCTTCCAACTTCCCGACCTCGCACAGCTAGCGTCGACTCACAGCATCTCATCGGACTCCGCAGCGCTGTGGCTCGCTTCGCTCGCTTTCCTTGTCGCCTTCGCGGTCAAGGTCCCGATCTTTCCGCTCCACGGCTGGCTCGCCGATGCAATCTCTGAAGCCCCCACCGCCGCAGTCATGGTTCTCGCCGGAAAGCTTGGGCTCTACTCCATTCTTCGCTTCTCTTTCAGCATCTTCCCGGAGCAGTCGCGTCACATTGCGCCACTGATGATCGCCCTGGGCGCTATCGGTATCGTCTATGGAGCGCTTATCGCCCTTGTCCAGAAGGACCTGAAGCAACTCGCCGCCTATGGAACTCTAGGACACGTCAGCGTCGTTATCCTCGGGATCTTTACCTTCACCATTGCCGGTATGGATGGTGGAATCTACGCCACCCTCAATGAGGGCATCGGCGGCGGCGCGCTCTTCATGCTGCTTGGCATACTCTACGAGCGCTATGGCACCTACGACATGCGCGACTATGGCGGTCTTGCGGCCAAGCTGCCATGGATGGTCACTTTCTTCGTCATCACGACGCTCTCGGTGATCGGCCTGCCTATGCTGAACGGCTTCGTTGGCGAGTTTCTCGTCCTCACCGGGAGCATGCAGTCAGCCATCACACATCACACCCGCTGGACCGTGTTTGCCACCACCGGTGTCATCCTCACCGCGTCCTATATGCTCTGGATGATCCAGCGTGTCTTTTACGGCGAATCGAACTTCAACACCGCAGATGTTGCCGCGCCAGATATCGACGCTCGCGAACACTTTGCGCTCTGGCCCATGGTCGCGCTGATGTTAGCTATGGGCGTCGCCTCGCCCATCTGGATGCGTGCTATTGATACGGCTGGAACGGCGCTCGCCGATGGAGCTACCGCAACTGAGCCCGCGGCAAAGGCGCGTACCTCCATCACCCCCGAAGTCGTCAGCAACAGCACATCCAACTTCACCATGCCAGCGACGGAGGCCAGGAAGTAAATGTCCACCAATATTGTGGCCCTGTTGCCCGAGATTATTCTTACCCTCACCGGCGTACTGATAATGCTCGCCGAGCCGTGCCTCAAACCTGCCTCCAGCCGCAAGCCTCTCGGTTGGATTGCCGTGGCCGGAACCGTAGGTTCGCTGGTAGCTGCGTGGTACCAAGTCTCCCTTGGCGTTACGATTCATGCCTTCTCCAACACCATTCAGGTCGACGCCTTCTCGGTTCTCTTCCACTACGTCATTGGAGCAATCCTTCTCGTCACTCTGCTCGGCTCGCTCGATTACTTCGAGGGCTACGCCAGCCATGCTGGTGAGTATTTCGCCCTGCTCTGTTTCGGCTGTGTCGGCATGATGCTCATGGCAAGCTCTGTCGAGCTTCTGATGGTCTTCATCGGGCTTGAGATCTCCTCAATCTCCAGCTATATTCTCTGCGGGTTCCGCAAAGGCCAGGCTACTGGCACCGAGTCATCCATTAAGTACTTTCTGCTGGGCTCCTTCGCCACTGCCTTCTTCCTCTACGGTATTGCGCTGGCCTTCGGAGCGACCGGGTCGACCAACCTGTACGCTATCGCCCATGGTCTCGAAATCACTACAACCCCAGCCTTGGCCTTCACCGCTCTGGCTCTGATCCTGATCGGGCTCGGGTTCAAGGTCTCCGCCGCACCCTTTCACGTGTGGACACCCGACGTTTACCAGGGCGCACCTGCTCCAGTTGTCGGTCTGATGTCCACCGCGCCCAAAGCTGCGACCTTCGCCGTCCTGCTACGAATTACCTTCACTGGTTTTCCGACCTATCAGCATCGTTGGACCATCCTGATGTGGATCCTCGCGGCGCTGTCGATGACCGTCGGCAACCTTGGAGCCCTTGGACAACGCGACGTGAAGCGCATGCTTGCCTACTCGTCGATTGCTCATGCGGGCTATCTGCTGGTTGCCTTCACCGCCTTCCCATTCGACGGCATCGCCGCCGCCTGCTTCTACACCGCCACCTACGCTGCGATGAACGTTGGGGCCTTCGCCGTCATTACCCAGGTCGCCGGCTACGATGAGCGCGCCCGCACCATCGACGACTTCACCGGCCTCGGCCAGAAACGTCCAATCCTCGCAGCACTCCTCGGCTTCTTTTTGCTCTCGCTTATTGGAATCCCCTTCACCGGCGGCTTCTTCGGCAAGTTCTACGTCTTCAGCGCTGCGATCCATGGCGGTCATGTCTGGCTCGCCGTCATTGGCCTGCTGAACAGCGGTGTGGCCTGCTTCTATTATCTCCGCCTGCTGGCTGCAATCTATACCAGACCCGGCGCCGAAGCCGCCCGTCTCGACCGACTTCGTCCAGTCAGCGTTCCTGCTGCCATCGGCCTTGCCATGGCCTTAATCGCCACAGTCTTCCTGGGCATTCTGCCCGACGGCGCCGTTCGATTTGCGGAGTACGCCAGCCACTCCACCCTCATCGAACAGGCCAGACAGGAGTGCGCCGCCCACCCTGAGGACTGTCATATCCAACTCCAGTTCGACGTGCATTGAAATCTCCTGCCCCGACACTTTCTTGACACCTGTATAGCAACTTGATTGAAGACAAGGCGTCAATCCTTGTGTATTCTTCGTTCCACAAACCCGGCCCCGTGCAAATTTAATCTCCAAGGTCCGGAAAAAACATCTTCCGATCCAGAAGAGCAGTGGAAGGATCGCTATTGATCGACCTTCGCACCATCCACGTTACGGCTGCCATCTATGCATGCCTCTGCCTGTACATGCTGCTGATCCACCGCAGCACTCCCGGCCTGCGTGGCGTGCTGCGGATCACTTATGGCTACGCCGCCTTCGCCGTCGGCGCGGAGCTGCTTGCGCTTCGTGGCCGCATCCCTGACTTCCTCTCGATTACCGTAGCTAACTGCCTCCTCATCCTCATCAACGTGTTCCTCTACTGGGGCATCGCAGAGCTGCTCCATCTGCGCAGGCCCCAACGATGGGTTCTTCCTGCCTCTGTCATACCCACTGCGGCTATCAGCCTGTATTCCAGCTATGTGCGGCCTGACGTTTCTAGCCGCATTATCGTCATCAGCTTTATTGCCGTCGCGCAATATGGCCTTATCGTGCACCTACTCTCTGGTCCGAGCCCGCGACGGTTGCACAGACCGCGCCGCGGGCTCTCCGCGCTTTTTGTCCTCTATGCTGCCATCAACCTATATCGCGCCTGGGAAGCCCATCTGCACGACCCGAGAAGCCTGCTAAGCTCCGCCCCCATCAGCAACTTCGCCTTCCTCACGCCAATCCTCATCGGCGTCATGAGCGCGCTCGGCGTTATCTGGCTTGCGATGGCGCAGCTTCAGCTTGAGCTCGAGGCCCAGTCTCAGACGGACTCGCTTACTGGCCTTCTCAACCGCCGTGCGCTCGAGCAGATCGGGGCCGATGCGGTTGAAGATGCCCGGCGTCATCGCTCACACCTGTCGCTGATCATCCTCGACCTCGACCGCTTCAAAGCCATCAACGATGAGCATGGCCATGATGGCGGCGACGCTGTCCTGTCCCGCGCAGCACGTTGCCTGCGCGACAACCTCCGCGAGATCGACCACATCGCCCGTCTCGGCGGCGAAGAGTTTGTTGCCGTCCTGCCCGGCACCAGCCACGACCGCGCCGCGGAGATCGCGGAGAGCCTACGCCACTGCCTTGCCAACCTTACTGTGGAATACCTGAGCCAGCAGATTCGTCTCTCTGCCAGCTTCGGTGTCGCCACCTTGCTCCCCACCGATACTTCCTGGTATGAGATTCTACGCCGCGGGGATCGTGCTCTCTATCTGGCCAAAGAGCAGGGCCGGGACCGGGTTGCTCTTCTTTGAATTGCTGTCAAAAGCAGAAAGCCCCCGCAATCGCGGAGGCTTCTGATGCAATACAAAGGCGGTTACTGAACCTTCAGGAAGATGATGACGAAGGTAAACAGCGCCAGCGACTCGATAAACGCCAGACCGAGAATCAGGAAGATAAAGATTCCAGGACGTGCGCCCGGGTTACGTGCGAGAGCTTCGGTTGCCGAAGCGGTCGCTTTGCCCTGACCCAGACCGCAGAGACCCGCGGCGATAGCCATGCCGATACCGGCACCGATCGAGACATACCAGTGGCTTGTGTCTCCGCCTGTGGTCTGCGCAAAAGCCGGCGTTGCGAGCAGCATCGCGGCCAACGACATAAAGAGATATTGCAGCTTCTTCATCGTGTTACTCCTGCCTCCGTCAGATACGCCGCCAGTGGGTGGTTGATGCTCACCGTGCTGGCACCCTCACGCTATGCGGCGTTGTTGCATACCGCGAAGAGGAGGCCCCTTCGCAGCAAACTAAAAATTGCTAGTGATCGTGCGCTACTGCGAGCGACAGATAGATGGCCGCCAGCAGGAAGAACACATAGGCCTGCACCACCGCCACGCCAAGGTGCAGCCCCAGAAAGATCAGCGGAATTCCGATGGGTACGAGTGAAAAGAACGCCAGCGTTACGAGGTCTCCGGCAAACATGTTCGCGTAAAGTCGAACCGTCAGCGAAAGCACACGCGCAAGGTGCGAGATGATCTCAATCGGCAGCAGCAGCGGATATAGCCACCACACCGGCCCGAGGAACTGCTTGACGTAGGCGAAACCGTTTTCCCGAACACCGTGGTAGTGGTAGTAGAGAAACGTCACCAGAGCGAAGCCAAGCGGCACCACAGGATTCGCAGTGGGTGACTCCAGGCCGGGGACTAATCCCATCAGGTTCGCTAACAGGATAAACAGCACCAGCACTGTCAGGTAGCTGACGAATCGCTCGTAGCCATGACCGATGATCGACTCACCCTGCTCGGAGACGAACTCATTTGTCATCTCGGCCAAGTGTTGCACCGCTGCGGGCTTTTCCACGCTGAGGGTCAGCCGCACCGCGATGAAATACGCGAGAAGGACCGCGAACACCAGCAGCTCCATTGCAAAGGCATTGGTAATCGGCGCCTCAGGCGAAGCAGGGTGTATATGCAGAGCATTCAGGAACGCCGTCACCGGCGCAGCAAAGTGCTCATTCAAAATTCTGGTCAACAGTAACTGTGTCGGCATATAGAAAAATCAGAAAAATCTTGTGTTGCTTTTTGCGTATAAGGTCCCGTCCGGCCTAAACCGTCCACGCCTTCATCAGCCTCAAACCCTCTACCGTAAGGGCAAACACACCCAGAGCGAGGCCAGCGGCAAGCGCGTAGACCGAACCATTCAGTACCTTAAGGCTAACATAAAGAAGCACCACGGTCAGCCCCAGGCGGAGGAAGAAACCCAGCAGAACCATCCCCAGCGGACGTGCCTTTTCGCCGCCATCCATCCGCACCATTACGGCCGTCATCAGGCGTAGCCACTCCCATAATCCAGACCCAGAGATCACCGCTCCCACCAGCAGCAACACAGCGCTCTGCCAGCCGATCTTCCACCATACCAGCGGAGCGGCAACGACTGTGATGATTGCCAGTAGACGAAGCGCGCTCCAGATCGTCCGCTTGAAGTCCGCATCGGTGAAGCTGTCCATCGCTTTCACAAAACCATCCCTCGTTGTGCTCTCCATCCCATCAGGAGCGGTCATTCTTCAGATACCGCGCCGCCGTCCGAAAGATCTGCACAAATCCTCCCAGCGCCCCCAGCAGGATACCTGCGATCGCAATCCATCCGGTGTGAAAGTGCCTGTCCAGCCAGCTTCCCACAAGCCATCCGATGAGGCAGCCCGCCGGCAGGGCAATCGCCAGCTGAATCATCGACTCAGCCTTTACGAGGTCGCCTAAAGGGCCTTTTCCGCCGGTCTTTCCTGCTTCATCGTCCGCCATAGCAGCACCATTACATCACGGAGGCACCTGCATGTGTTGAACTACAGTATTTCGGTGCCTCTATACTGAGTTATCAAACGCAAATTATGCGAGGAATAGCCGTGTACGAGTCAGAGTTCGAGAAAAACCTTTATCAGCAGCGCCGCGACAAGCTTCAGCAGATTGCCGCCCTCGGCCACGCCGTCTATCCCAACAGCTACTCGTTCTCTCACACCATTCCCGAGCTCCGCGCGGCTTACGACTGCCTGACCTCGGAACAGCTTGAGTGCTCCCCTACGCCGATTACCGTCTCTATTGCCGGACGCATCATGGCGATTCGCGTCCAGGGCAAGGCGGGGTTTGCGCAGATTCAGCAAGGCGGACAGCGTTTTCAGATCTACGTCCGCAAAGATGACGTTGGCGACGAACTCTTTGCACTCTATAAACTCCTCGACCTTGGCGACCATATCGGCGTCCGCGGCCATCTTTTCCGAACAAAGACGGGCGAACTTACTGTCCATGTCGGCTCGGTTGACGGCAGACCTGCCCTTACTTTTCTGGCGAAGGCCATGCTCGCCCTACCCGATAAATATCACGGCCTGGAAGACACTGAGCTTCGCTATCGGCAGCGCTACGTGGACCTCTTCATGAACACGGGCAGCACTAAGCCTCCGGCGGCGCCGAACAAGCCAGCAACAGGAACGGAGGCTGCGCCGGCTGATGCGGCAGTTCCCTGCCCTCCGGCGGAGTCAGCCACAACGACCGAATCGAGCGACTCAGAGACTCCAAATGTCCGTGAGGTCTTCGTCAAACGTGCTGCCGTGCTTCGAGCCATTCGCAGATTTTTCGATGCCCGCGGCTACCTGGAAGTGGAAACTCCGATGATGCATCAGGTTGCCGGGGGTGCGGCTGCACAGCCGTTCACGACGCATCACAATGCGCTCGATATGGACCTCTTCCTTCGCATCGCGCCGGAGCTTTACCTCAAACGCCTCGTCGTTGGGGGCCTTGATCGCGTCTACGAGATCAATCGCAACTTCCGCAATGAGGGCATCAGCACCAAACACAACCCCGAGTTCACTATGCTCGAGTTCTACCAGGCCTATGCCAATTACCACGACCTGATGAAGCTCACCGAAGAGCTCATCATCTTCGTCGCGAAAGAAGTCAATGGAAACACCAGCGTACGAATACCGATGCGCGGATTAGCCGATCCTGATTTATCTGTTGAGATCGATCTCAGCCGATGGAAAAGACTCTCGATGCGGCAAGCCATAAGTGAGTTTTGGCCTAAAGAACTCACAACTAAACCCGACAACCATACGTTTGATTCTTACGATACCTTTGTTTCGTTTTTAGACGCGGCATTCCGAGAAGAATTCAATTTTGATCCGAAGGGGCCTTTCGCTTCCAACGAGGCCGGACGCGAATTTGGTAATGCAATTAGAAATGCGAAAGCAGATTTACCTTCTGACAGGTCTTATCCTGGCAAGGCAATTTCCACGCTTTTCGAAGGATTAGCCGAGCAGCATTTAATTTGGCCTACTACCATCTACGACTTTCCCCTCGCTGTATCTCCTTTATCCAAGAAAAAACCCGACGAGCCCGATTGGGTTGAGCGCTTTGAGTTCTACATCGGCGGCTTCGAAGTCGGCAATGCCTTCTCCGAGCTCAACGACCCCGACGACCAGCGCGCCCGCTTCGAAGCCCAGATGACCGAAAAGAATCGCGGCGACAAGGAAGCCATGGACATGGACGAGGACTATGTTCGTGCGCTAGGTTACGGTTTGCCTCCCACCGCTGGGGAAGGCATCGGCATCGACCGCCTCACCATGTTGCTCACGGATTCCAAATCTATCCGCGACGTTATCCTCTTTCCTTTAATGCGTCCGCAACAGAGGTCCGCGGAGCAGGTTGCCGCAAAAGAGGCCGAACCCCACGGAGAGTCTGTCGAATAGCGGCCAAAAACCGCGACTCGACAGACCTCCAGAGGTCTGCAAACGCGCTATCCTTACTTTGTGGCTACCTCCGCGACTACCGATCGCATTCTCGCGCCAGCGAGACCTCATTCTCTGCTGAGCGACTATGCCACGCTCTTCAAAGTCCGGATCTCCGTCATGGTCATCATCACGGCCGGAGCAGGCTACTATCTCGGAAGCCTACAGAGCGGCATTAGCCCGTTCCACGCCGGGATGCTGCAGGCGCTCTTCGGCATCGCCGTCGTCACCTGCGGCTCCAGCGCGTTGAACCAGGCGCTCGAGCGCCACACCGACAGCCTGATGCACCGTACCGCCGACCGCCCGATGGCGGCAGGGCGCATCTCCCTCACGCACGGTCTCGTTCTCGGTTTCGCGGCGACTTTTTTCGGCTCGCTCTACCTCGCCTATACGACTAACCTGCTCACCGGAACCCTGACGCTCCTCACGGCTATCGGCTACGTTGCTATCTATACCCCGCTCAAGCGGATCACCACGCTCAACACCTTCATCGGCGCATTTCCCGGGGCGCTGCCTCCGCTGCTTGGCTGGACGGCCTCTCGCGGCATGATTGAGTGGCCCGGCGTCGCTCTCTTCGCCATCCTCTTCGTCTGGCAGTTCCCGCATTTCATGGCCATCGGCTGGATGTATCGCGTAGACTATGCCCGGGGCGGCATCCGGCTTACCGCAACCCAGGCCGATAGTCGCCATGCCGCGCAAAGCTCGGTCATTCGGGCACTCTTTTACGCTGTCCTCATGATTCCAGTAAGCCTCTCGCTCAGCTGGTTGCACGTCACCGGAGTTCCGTACACGATCGTTGCTTCGCTGCTCGGCCTCTGGTACCTCTACGCAACTATTCGCTTCGCCAGCATTGCCCGTGGCTCCGACGAGCCCGAAAGCAACGGCTCCGCGCGCAATCTCCTCAAAGTTTCCGTCATCTACCTGCCGTTGCTAATGCTCGCTATGATCCTCAATGCGCAGGGCCGCCTGCTGTTCTAAAGGCCTAACCTTAAAAACTAAAATACGAGAACTGAGAACTTTCCCAAAATGCCTGCTCCCGCCACCTACGACAGCCCGAACTATCGAACGCCACCCTCCGTCATCGCAGCGATTATCGGCATCAGCGCAGTCGCGTCCCTCTTTCTCGCGTGGCTGGTCTACTATCACCCGCCCGTCGACGTCGCAGGCACTCATTTGGCCTTCCTGCCTGCTCTCGACGCCATCCTTAATGCTCTTTGCGCCGTCTTCCTGGTCATCGGCTATCGCTACATTCGCCGCCGTCAGATCATTCAACACCGCAACAGCATGTTCGGAGCCTTCGTTGTCTCCAGCGTTTTTCTTGTCGCCTATGTTGTCAACCACATTCTTCACGGCGACATGCTCTTCCCCAAGGCCTATCCCACTGCGCGGTTCATTTACCTCTGGGTGCTTCTCACCCCACACATCCTGCTCGCCGTAGTGTGCCTGCCGATGATCCTCATCACCTTCTTTCTTTCGCTCACTGGACGCTTCCCCGCCCATAAAAAGCTTGCGCGCTGGACTTACCCAATCTGGCTCTACGTCTCGGTCTCCGGGGTCATTGTCTACGCCATGCTCGCCGCCTACCGCTGATGCAGTCAGATACACGCAAACTTCTTCGTACCGGCCTCCTCATTTTCGCGACCGGAGCTATCGCCGCCGCGCTTATCTTCACCAGCTTCGGCGGCATCACCCGCCGGCAGGGGCCGCATACCAATCTTGGCTGGCTCGCGCTCATGATTGCCATAGGCTGCCTGCCCACAGGTTTCCTTACCCTCCTTCTGGGCGCGGTCAAGCTCATCGGAGACCGCCGCCGCTAACTCGCCCCTCCACAGTCATCTATCTGTTATCCTCAACCTTCAAAACAGCAACAAACTGGGAGTATTCAACTCATGGCAAAAGGCGTTAATAAAGTCTTCCTACTTGGCAATGTCGGCAAAGACCCGGAGATTCGTGCCACTGCCGGCGGCATGACCGTCGCCAGCTTCTCTCTCGCCACGGCCGACCGGCAGAAAGACGCGCAGGGCAATTGGGCTGACAAGACCGAGTGGCACAATATTGTCTGCTTCCAGCGCACCGCCGAGGTCGTCCGCGACTATGTGAAGAAGGGTACCCAGCTTTTCATCGAGGGCAAGATCCAGACCCGCTCATGGGATGACAAGACCAGCGGCGAAAAAAAGTACAAGACTGAGATCCTTTGCAACGAACTCACTCTGCTTGGCGGCAAACCCGGCGGCGAAGGTGCCAGTGCCGGAGGCTACTCGAGATCCAACACCACGAGCTTCGACCAGCGCACTCCGGCGAGTCAATCAGACTATGCCGACGTAGGCATTACTGACGAAGATATTCCTTTCTAGCAAGGCATCCATCGCCAGAATGCAAACATTGGGTAGTGCAGGTCAAAGGTCAGGGTGACTCTGGTCGGATCGCAGTTCGCGCAGAGAGCGACTCCAGGAGATGTTTTGTATAAAGCCCGCTCGCAACAAATTTTGCTCCATCCCTGATCATCATTAAGATGACCTGCTCTCCCTCTTTGTCGATAGAAGTTACTTCGTCAAGGTCGACAACGCAGCTCTGAAGTGGCGGACAATGTCGATTTGCGCGCCAATTTGCGATCAATTCGTCGATGGTGGATTCCGTCAAACGACCTTGAAGAACCCACCTTTGCCCGGATGCGTTCTCGGTCACCGTGATTCGTAGCATGTTGCTGTTCCTTACAGCTCGACTGTCGATATCCGGCCCAAAACTTTCTGCCACTGAGGGAATACGGAACCCATAACGAACAGGCTGCCCTGCAATGGGCCTTAGCCTGGTTCTGGTCTCAATAGTGTTGGTTAGCAATTACCGTGCCTATGCACCTGAAATGCCTGAAATGCATTTCAAACTTTCGATAATCACATTGAAAAATACAAGGACGACATGGGAGTTCATCGAAGAAAATAAATATGGGGATGCTTACAGGTTGGCAGTCTGCCAAACAGTTGGCACTGCGTGCTTCTTTGGAGTTAGGACTTTTGCGGGCGGGAGATGCCTAGTTTCTGCATTCGAAATTGCAGCGTTGGACGTTTCATTCCAAGCTTTGCAGCTGCTCCGTTCGGACCGGCGAACACCCAGTTTGTCTCTTCCAGAACCGACAGAATGTGATTTCTTTCAATCTCTGCCAGTGTCGAAGCTCCATTCGTATATGCCCTGGCACCAGAACCATTCGATCTCAGGTCGGTTAACGGAACTTTCAATACAGGACCTTTCGACAGAATCACTGCCCGCTCGATAACATTTTGCAACTCGCGAATATTTCCCGGCCACGAGTAATGGACGAGAGCGTTCATCGTTTCCGCCGAAATAGTGTCGATATCCTTCGTCATATTGCGGGCATAGTGCTGTGCGAAGTGCCTGACGAGGAATGGAATATCTTCTTTTCGTTCGCGGAGCGGAGGGACATAGATCGGGAAGACATTCAAGCGGTAAAACAAGTCAGCGCGGAACTTCTGCTCCTCCACCATCTCGCTTAATTTCCGATTGGTGGCGGCAATGAGACGCGCATCGGTACGAAGTGTTCGCGAGCTGCCTAAGCGTTCGAACTCCCTTTCCTGTAAAACGCGCAGCAGTTTCGGCTGCAGTTCAACCGGGATCTCGCTAATCTCATCAAGGAAGATGGTTCCCTGAGACGCTAACTCGAAGCGGCCCGTGCGTTGAGCTATAGCTCCGGTAAATGCGCCCTTCTCGTGTCCGAACAACTCGCTCTCAAGCAGGCCGGTTGGGATCGCCGCGCAGTTCAATTTAATGAAAGGATGCTTCCGGCGCTGACTAAGATTATGGACGGCACGAGCGATAAGTTCTTTCCCGCTGCCGGTCTCGCCTTGAATGAGAACGGTTGAATTCGTTGGCGCGACAGCTTCCACCTGACGCAGCACCTGGCGGAGCACTGCACTGTTCCCGATGATTTCTTCGAAATTCAGCTCGCTACGAATCTCATCTTCAAGATAGAGTTTTTCCTGCTTGAGCTGATCGGAAAGTTCTGTAATCCGGCGATAGGCAAAGGCGTTATCGATGGCGATCGCAACCTGCCCAGCAATCTGTGATAGAAACTCGACATCGGGAGGGGTGAAAGCATTTTTCTCCAGACGCACCAGGCAGAGAACTCCAAGGCTAATATTGCAGCGCACTAAAGGGAGCATACAGATTGTCTCTACGGAGTCTTCCGAGAGATGTAAGTCACCAAAGACGGATCCGTTCAACTGCTCAATGTCGCCCACCCATGGCCTTCCTGTACGAAAAACCTCGGCGGCCAGTGAGCCATCAAGAGACTTGGACATCTCCTGATGCAGGACGCCTTTACCATCTGGAAAATCAAGCGCATATAGCTGCAGTTGTCTGTTTGCGGCGTCGGGCAAGATCAGAGCCACGCCATCCAGACGCATCGTCTTGCGAATGCTTGGAGAGACAGCGCGCAGAACTTCTCGCAACTCAAGATTTGAGACGACGCTGTTGTTCAGGTCGAGCAGGAGTTGCAACTTCTTCCGTTCGCTCTCCAATTGAACCCGGACAACTTCGGAATGAGCGAAGTTCAGGCGGTCATCAATTGCCAACGCAACGTAGTCGGCAATTAAGCATAGAAGATCGATTTCGCTCTTCGAGAAGGCATCCGGGGACATCCTGGCAAAACAGAGAACACCCAGCTGACGTTGCGCCGTATTGAGAGGAAGCGCACACAACGACTGATTTTCACGTTCAAGGAAAAACCGGACGACCTGACGGAACCGGAACTCCCTATCCAGCGCAGGGATGACCAGGGGATGGGATTGATTAGAGATAACCTGACAGATTTCTTCCTGCCACGACTCTCCAGTCCCTGAGGGAATTGCGAATCCATGCCCATCAAGCACATATCCAGAAAGGGGACTCTCCTTCGAGAGGATGAGGGCGGTGGTATTGAAGATGACCAGATTGGATAGTTCGGAAGGTAAGGACCGCACCAGCTGTTTGGGATCGGAGTGAGCGTCCAAAGCACGCGCGAAACGCGCAAGTTGTTCAATTTGTTCGGTCCACAGATTCGCGTAGGCCGAGGAAATGCGCATGGGATGCAACTTCATGTTCGGCTGAGCCATTTCCCTCCCTTCCCGGATAACAGATAGATGAAGTTTTGGGTCTGAAGGTATCAATGATACGTGCAATTTGGGCGACGGGGAGTGCAAATCCATTTTGATCTGCTAGCTGCCAAGGGTTTGGCACTGAGTCAATGGGTTGGCAGCGAGGAACTTTTACTCAACCGGAAAGACTATGAGACTACTGTGGGTTTCCTCTTTCATATGAGTGATTTGTCCTAACTCGTTACCGTCGTCGCGCAGTGGCCAGGAACTTGCAATTAGTGCGATATCTAGATCGCGAATCTGTTTGGAGACTGGTATTTCTGTTTGAGGGGGGCTCGATGTATCTGGAAGAGCAAACTGAACAGCAGCCTAGCTTTCGGCTAGATGTTCCCTTGCACGATCTGCTTACAAAACCTACGGTACCACTGTCTGGGCTGCAACCTAAAGGCGTGCCTCAGAAGTTTCCTGACCCTGTTTTTCCTCAACATCCGGAGCTAATGGGCCCGATTGATGTAACGAACGGCTGGGTTCCGCCTGAAAAACGTAAGTGGACTCCAGGACAGATTTACCATGCGATGCAGGGGTGGCTCTTTCCTTACGTGCGCTCCAGGGTTACCTCTGGAGACTTCCATCCGCTCATTGCCTATCTTTTCACAGAGTTCAAGTGCAATCTAGATTGCCACTACTGTTGGGCCTTTGACAACAAGGTCAAGGGGATGACGGAGGATACGGCGAAGCGCTCGATCGACTGGTTACATGGCACGGGCTGCCGCGTGCTGGCCTACATGGGCGGTGAACCGCTGTTGCGCCCGGACCTGATTCATCGAACTACGTACTATGCAGCGAAAAAGAATTTCTGGATTTATTTGCCGACAAATGCGCGGCTGCTGCGCACTGACGTAATCGACAAGTTGGCGGATGCCGGAATCTCTACTTTTAACATTGCGGTGGACGCTGTCGATCTGAAGCCGGGTCTTCCCAAAGCACTAGCGCCGATTCGCGAACAGTTCGACTACCTGATTCGCAAGCAGTATGGGTATGGTTTTTCGGTCTTCCTCAATATCAACATCTGCCGCAACAATCTGGACGATGTTCGGGAGCTCACCGAAATCGCTCACGATAACGGAATCGCAACCGACTATCACATCAACGAATCTCCGCTCCTGGCGCAGGATGAACACTTCAAACACGCCGACAACAATGTCACCTATATCACCAAGGACGACTGGCCGGCGGTGGAGGAGACGATTCAGTGGCTGACGGAAAAACAGGACTCCGGATACAAGATGGTGAATTCCAACACCCGGCTATGGCAGATGGTCGAGTTTATGAAAGGCAAGCACTTTCCCTGGAACTGCCGAGCAGGACAGAACTCGATGATCATTCGGGTCGACGGAACTCTGGCTCCGTGCTTTCCGATGTATACGGCGAGTTATGACTGGGGAGTCGTTGGCGACCACAAGTTCGACACAAAACAGCTCGACCATCAGAAAGAGAGCTGCCAAACTCATTGTTTTTCCACCCTCAACCACATTCTGGGCTGGTGCTATAACGACCAGCGCGTCATCAAGTATTTCTTCAAGCAACTCGCCCATGGCTTCCAAGGCATGAAGGGACAGATGTAAAACCAAGTGCGAAAGACCTCAAGGAGATGCAAATGCCGGTAATCGAAGAGATCGTCCAGAAGGACTTTGAAGTTGAGATACAAGCACGTATCGACGCCGAACGGGCTCGCCTTCGAGCCGAAGCGGGACTGGCCCGCATGCGTGAATTCAAAAAACCTGTAGAACGTACCTTCACGGCTGCGGAGCGCGACTATGTAACGATTCTCTTTGGCGGGTTGACGTGGAAGCACGAGGAGATGATCAAAGCGGTCTTTCACGGCAGCGGCTATCGCTGTGAAAACATTCCTACTCCGGTCGTCGATGATTTCCAGGCCGGGAAGGAGTTTGGGAACAACGGTCAGTGCAACCCGACCTACTTCACTGTGGGCAATCTCGTTCGCCATCTTCAGAAGCTGGAGGAACTGGGAGAGACACGCCAACAGATCATTGATAATTACGTTTTCTTCACGGCCGGATCCTGCGGCCCGTGCCGTTTCGGGATGTACGAGGCTGAATATCGCTTTGCGCTGCAAAATGCCGGTTTTGACGGCTTCCGCGTCCTGTTATTTCAACAGACCGATGGCATCAAGGCAGCGAGTGGCGAGCCTGGACTGAAATTCTCCGTCGACTTCGGTATGGGGATGCTGAACGCACTGAATCTTGGAGATGTCATCAACGAGCTCGTCTACCAGGTGCGCCCATTTGAGGTGAACAAAGGCGAGACTGATCGTGTCATTCGCGAGTCGGTGAAAACATTGACCGATACTTTGCGAGACCGAAAGCGCTGGCACATTATGGATGTGGCTCCAAACTGGGCAAAGCCGTATCTTGAGAACAAGCTTGGTGGGATTGGCTGCACGCTGGGAAAGATAGGTCACAACCTTTATGGCAAGGAATACGTCGACGCGCTGCATACCTGTCGCGATAGCATCAACGCGATCGAAGTCGACCGTTTGCGTGTGAAACCTGTCATCAAGATCACCGGAGAGTTTTGGGCACAGACGACCGAAGGCGACGGAAACTTCAATATGTTTGCTTTCCTCGAAAAGGAGGGTGCCCAGGTACTGGTCGAACCGATCGCTACATGGATCGCATACATGATGTACGTAGCCAAAGAGGGAGCCAAAGCGCGGGCGGACGCTGAAGCTCCATATCGTGATCCGAAGTGGTATGAGGTGAAGAAGCGCTTCGCGAATGAGTTTAAGGTGTTCAAGAAGACTGGCGGGCTAAACGCCGGCAGCGCTATGTGGACGTACTTCTATCACCGCACCATCAAACACATGGGCGATACGGCCCATCACCTGATTCCTCAAAAGGAGCTTTCGCGGCTGGCGCATCCTTTCTACCATCAGCTTGCGCGTGGCGGTGAAGGCTATATGGAAGTCGGCAAGAATGTCTACTACACCGTGAATCATCTCTGTCACATGGTATTGGCACTCAAGCCCTTCGGCTGCATGCCGTCGACACAGTCGGACGGAGTCCAGTCGCGCGTCGTGAATAAATTCAAGGACATGATTTTCCTGCCAATCGAAACTTCAGGGGAGGGAGAAGTGAATGCCCATAGCCGGGTCCAGATGGCGCTCGCAGAGGCCAAGGCCAAGGCCCGCGCGGAGTTCGACGGCGTTCTGCAGCAGACAGGGAGATCACTTGAGGAGCTGAAAGAGTACGTTGACGAGCATCCGTTCCTCAAACAAGCACTTTACAAATTTCCTCATCGTAAAGGGATCGCGGGAACTGCGGCGCAATTTGCCTTGCACGTAAACGATCTCATGGAAAAAGACAGCGCATATCGCCGACGTACTCGAACCTCTGTCCCAGTTCGACAGGTGGCATAATGCGCGTGCTCTCGGGCGTGCTGCTGGAAGCTTGTTTCGTCCTGGGGTTGCTGTCAATTGTGGTGCTCATTGTGTTACTGCGTCACTTTGTATGGCGTTTCGCCCAACAGCAAGGACGAGTATCCGACTCATGGGTTGTTCCCGGCACTGGTTTTGGCCGAAGCGAGCAACTTAAACGCCCAGCTTTTCTTCCCGGTACCGATGGTTTGTCGATGAGGAGATGGTAATGGAGCAATTCCTGGTTGGCCTGGACGTAGGTTCCACCACAGTCAAAGCGATTGTGGTCGACGCGGCAACGGACAAAACCATCTGGCAGGATTACCAGCGTCATGAGACGCGGCAACCGGAAAAGGTGCTCGAGTTTCTGCGCCGCATGGAAGCGGACACAGGAATCGCTGTGGGAAATACCCGCATCTTCGTCACCGGATCAGGGGGCGGAACTATTGCTGAAATGATCGGGGCAAAGTTCGTTCAGGAGGTACATGCAGTTTCACTTGCGGTTGAGAAACTTCACCCCGAGGTGTACTCCGTCATCGAACTGGGAGGTCAGGACGCTAAGATCATCGTCTTTAAGGACGACGAAGAGACGGGACGCAAAAAGAAGATTCCCTCGATGAACGACAAGTGCGCCGGCGGAACAGGTGCAGTCATTGACAAGATCAATGCGAAGCTCAAAATTCCCGCCGTGGAGCTGGCTAATCAGGGCTATCACAACGTCAAGCTGCACAAGGTAGCCGGCAAATGCGGCGTTTTTGCTGAGACCGACATCAATGGACTTCAGAAGACCGGTACTCCACCGGACGAGTTGATGGCTTCTCTTTTCGAGGCAATCGTGCTGCAAAATCTGAGCGTGCTGACTCGCGGACATACGCTGCGGCCGCACGTTCTGTTGTTGGGCGGGCCGAATGGATTTATCCGGGGCATGCGTGAGGCATGGCAAGCCAACATTCCGCGCATGTGGAAGGAGCGCAAAGTTGAGATTCCTGAGGGCACCACGCCTGAGGAGCTAATCAAGGTTCCGGAGAATGCTCAATATTTCGCAGCGCTGGGATCGGTTGAGTTCGGCAAGGAGGAAGAGCCGGCGATCGGCCGCTACCTTGGCACAGAGAAACTCCTCTACTACATTGACTACGGCCGAGCTGAAGAAAAAGCAACGGCTGGCGGCAAAGGACTCGTCGCGGAGGATGCTGAGCTTGTTGCTTTCAAGTCGGCCTATGCGAAGAAGCGGTTCAATGCCGCGGAGTTTTATCCCGGGCAAGAAGTCTCTGGTTTTATTGGAATCGACGCAGGATCGACTTCGACCAAGGCTGTCGTGCTCAACCAGGAAGGTGACATCCTCTGCAAGACCTACCAGCTTTCCAACGGCAACCCGATTCAAGACACAATTGAGGTGTTTGGGAAGCTTCGAAGTCAGATCGAGACGAAGGGCGCGACTCTCGAGGTGCTTGGGGTTGGCACTACCGGTTATGCCAAAGATATTCTCAAAGATGTTTTGAACGCCGATGTCGCGTTGGTGGAGACCGTCGCGCACACCGAATCGGCGCTGAAGTTCTACGATGACCCCCACGTCATCGTCGATGTTGGTGGCCAAGACATCAAGCTCATCGTCCTGAAGGACGGCAGAGTCAAGGACTTCAAGCTGAATACTCAGTGCTCTGCAGGTAACGGTTATTTCCTGCAGTCCACCGCCGAAGGCTTCGGCATGAAGGTCGAAGAGTTCGCGGACATTGCCTTTGCTGCTAAATCCATGCCGTCATTCGGCTATGGATGTGCTGTCTTCATGCAGTCCGATATCGTCAACTTCCAGCGCCAAGGCTGGCGGTCGGAGGAGATTCTTGCAGGCCTCGCGGACGTGCTACCGAAGAATGTCTTCCTGTATGTCGCAAGCATTCCAAATCTGGCGGCACTGGGCACGCGCTTTGTCCTCCAGGGAGGCACGCAGAATAACCTTGCCGTCGTCAAGGCAGAGGTCGACTTCATCAAATCGAGCTTCCGCGCAAATGGCAAGGAACCAGAGATTATCGTGCATGAACACTGCGGTGAGTCCGGCGCGATCGGGGCTGCGCAGGAGGCTCTCCGTCTCTGGAATAACGGACGTGAGACAACGTTCATCGGTCTTGAAGCCGTTGCAAATATCCACTATCGCACGACCCGCAATGAAGACACACGCTGCTATTTCTGTAAGAACAACTGCCTGCGCACCTTCATCGACGTCGATGTAAGCGGCGATAGCCCCGAGGCGAATCACACCCATGCCGTTGCGGAAGACCGCGCTGCCACACCAGAAGAGATAGCCCAAGTTGTAACTAATCTACCCTCGCTCGAGCAAATTCAGGCGAACCTACCGCCCGTCGAATCACACGGGTCTTGTTCCACCGGAGGAGGACACAGCTCTACGAATGTCTTCAAGGCGAAGGTAGAGCCACTGGTTCAAATTCAACTGGCACCCGGATCGAACAAGGTTGTCGAGTTACCGAAACCGACTGAATTTCAACCACGGAAAACCAAGGTGCCCTTACGAATGGGTGAACAACGCCTAATCATTGCCACTTGCGAAAAAGGTACAGTGGAAGATCTCGGCGATATGAAGGACATCAAGGCTGATATTGACAAGATCAAAGCCGTCAACCCCAACTATGTGGATATAGCAGCGCGCGATGTCTTCCGTCCCCGTGACGTAGAGATCATCTCCGATTCCGTGCCAAATACCAAGGGACTGTTCATTTCGAAAGCGGCCAAAGAACGCGCATCGCTTATGAGTCAACGGAAGAATTTTCGCGTGGGAGTTCCGCGCCTTCTGAACACCTACACCTACGCACCGTTCTTCAATGCATATTTTGCAAGTCTGGGTTTGGAGTCGGAAAACATTGTTTACTCGGACTACACAACGCCCGAACTTTATCGTGCGGGCGCGAGCCGCGGTGCTATCGATCCCTGCTATCCCTCAAAGATCGGGATCGCACATGTCTACAATCTGCTTGCGACCAAGCATACGAAGAAGCCGCTCAACGCAATCTGGTTCCCGATGTATGACGTGCTGCACTCTCATCTTGTAAACCTCACTGGTTCTAACGCGTGCCCGACTGTGACAGCAACGCCCGAGGTGGTCAAAGCCGCCTTCACCAAGGAAAGCGATATCTTCTCCGAGAATGGCATTAGTTATATGGATCCAATTTTGAACCTTCAAGACGAGAAGATTTGCGCGGATCAAATGCTCAAAGCATGGGGCCCCATATTCGGCCTCAGCCGAGAGGAAAACGAGCGCGCCGTCGCCGTTGGCTTCAAGTCGTTGCATGAGTGCGAGGGTGATATCCGCCGCCAGGCACGCGAGACGCTCGATCAACTCGAACGCGAAGACCGCATCGGCATCGTGATGCTCGGGCGCGTCTATCATCACGACCCCGGCCTCAACCACGAGATTATGGAGGAGTTCCAGAAGCTCGGCTATCCGGTCTTCTCTCAAAGCACGTTGCCGTTGGACGAAGACATCCTTGACCGTCTGTTTGGCGATGAGGTCCGCGCAGGCTTGATTACTCACCCGCTCGACATCAGCGACGTCTGGAAGAACCGCTACTCAACCAGCACAAACCACAAGGTATGGGCTGCAAAGTTTACAGCTCGCCACCCCAATCTTGTTGCTCTCGAGGTCTCCAGCTTCAAGTGCGGCCATGATGCTCCCATCTATGGAGTCATCGAAGGCATTATCGAACGTTCGGGCACGCCTTATTTCTCGTTCAAAGATCTCGACGAGAATAAGCCATCCGGTTCCATCCGCATTCGTGTTGAAACCATCGACTACTTCCTGCGCCGCTATCGCGAAGATGTCATCAAGCGGCGAAAAGCCGAAAACGATATCGAAACCCAACTGGCGGCTTTTGAGCAGTCGCTGCGCACCCAGCCAAGGGACCGATACGAACTGGCTGTTGCGGGAGACTGAAATCTACCCTTCGGATAGAAGTTGACGAACGTTGTCCTCGAGCTTCGCAGTCAACCGCGCAGGCTCGAGACCTTCCTCGACTGGAATAGCTTTACCGATGCGTACCTCAAGTTGTCCCGAACGAAACCATCGAGTCTTGCGTGCAAGCATTGCACCTAATCCGATGAGCGCTACCGGCACTACCGGCACGCGCGACTGCTGCGCGAGAAGACCGATCCCAGCACGGAACGAGTGCAGCTTACCGTCCGCGCTTCGAGTCCCTTCGGGGAAGATCATTACAGAGTAGCCACGGTCCATCGCTTGGCCTGCATGTGCGAAGCTTTTCTGGAAGCCTCGCTGCCGAGGCAGCGGAAATACATCGAACAGGGCGGTGATCAGCCAGTACCCAATGGGAGCCAGAAGGTTCCGCAGCGTGCTCTGCTGGTTTCGTCCTTTTCGAAGGTCCAGTAGTATCTCAGCCGACATCGCAATCGTCATTCGTCTTCGCAACCTTCCCGGCAAAGCGTACAAAACCAAGGCACCGTCGTACGCGGTTACATGATTTGCAATCACCAATACCGGCCCAGGGGGCAGTTCTGCCGGTTTATACACAATTCGAGGGGCGGCTAGCAGCCAAACGAGTGGGCGCATTACGAGCTCAACAAAAGCAATGCGCATTGCGTGAATCGGCCAGCTCCATGGCCATCGCGGGTAAACCGGCGCAGGCTCTCCTGCTTCACGCATTTTGTACTGGGATGTCGCAGTTACTTCGGATTCACTCTCCGACGCTGGAATGACCGGCGCCGCGGGGTTCTCCGTCTGAGACGAAACACTTGTAACTGCTGTGTGTTCCAACAACCCACGCAGATCTCCAAGCGTCTTTATGCCGGCAATAGCGTCGTCTTCGAACTCCAAGCCCAACTTCTGCTCCAGCGCCGACTGCAACTGCACTCTGCCCAGGCTATCGAGATGCAGATCCTCCGAGAGCCGCAGCTGGTTGTCGAAAGCCACGACAGGCTCACCTGTAATCTCCGCAATTGTTCGGAGCAGGACGTTCCCTCCCGTAATCGCTGCTGAGGTTGCTCCTTCCTGCTGGGCAGCAAGAGCTGTGCAGGCCCACTCCGCTACGTTTCTGCGCAACAGCTTTCCTGTCGAGGTGTATGGAAACTGCAGATCCGGCCAGCTTAGCACTCGCCGAATCTGCTGAAACTCTGCGAGTCCGCGGTTCGCCTGCTCGACCGCTGTTTGAATCTCCACCTCGCTCGCTGAAGAAAGCACTACTGCAACCGGCTCGGGGCCGCTTTTGGTCTCGCACGGCACAACGACGCATCCGCGGATACCAGACTGCTTCATCATTGCTTCTTCAAGATCGGCAGGATGCACATTCATCCCTGCTCCTGTGACGATCACCTCTCCTTTTCTACCTAGGAACCGAAGGTCGCCGGAGTCATCCTTCGCTGCTAAATCTCCTGTCGCCAGCCACTCGTCCTGGCGTGGACGGATGGCGCCACCCTGCCACGTCGCGGTTGCCAGCATATCTCCACGCACAAGGAGCTCGCCTTCTTCGCTGATTCGGACTTCTCGTCCAGGAAGAGCTTTGCCGATCGTTCCATGCGCAATGCGGAATGGATGATTCAACGTCACGAGAGCAGTTGTCTCGGTCATCCCGTAACCCTGGATCAAAGCGAGCCCAAGTGTGCTCCAGAATTCTTCCAGATCAGGCGGTAACGTCGCTCCTCCCGAGATGACCGCCCAGAATTTCCAGCCCAGGGCACTGTGGACCTGCCTAAATCGTAACCATCGCTTCCAGATTGAAAGGTCCTTCGCCTGCTCCAGATCGCGTGCGAGCGTCTCATAACGCGCCAGCAGATGCATCCTCAGCAGATGCAACACGCGCGGCACAGCAATCAGAACCGAGATGCGCTCGCGCCGTATCAGTTCCGTCATCCGGGATGGCTCGAATTGCTCGCCGAAGTGGACCTCCGCTGCCAGCAGAGGAGGCGTCCAGAGGCCCATGAACTGTCCGAAGACGTGACTCAAAGGCACGCTATGCAGAAACCGCAGCGGGTGCACCCACCGCTCATATTTAAGATATTTGGCGATCTCATTCTCGATCGGCTGCAAGCTTGCCAGAACATTGCGATGGGTGAGGACAATTCCCTTCGGCTCAGCAGTTGTGCCAGACGTAAAGATGATCTGAAACGGCGCCTGCGCATTAACAGCATCGCTAATAGCGAACATCGGCTCGGCCGGTAACTGGGTATCCACTTCGGAGAACGGTATTCGCGGGAGATCTCCATCGAGTGAGGCGATGAGCACACTGTCGCCTACGATCAACTTTGGTGAAACATCCCTCATGACTCGGTTCGCGAACTCGCTCGAACCTGCGGCGTCCAGCGGAACGGCAATTACTCCGCGCAACAGGCAGCCGAAGAACACGCCAATCCATTCCGCCGAGTTTTCGCCCCACAACACAACGCGGTCACCTGCTGCTACGCCGCGCCTATCGAGTTCGGCAGCGAATCGTCCTGCAAGCTCCGCGAGCTCTCCGTACGTGGTTGCATAGCGCCGATTGCCTCGATGGGCGACTACCGCGGTCTCCGACGCATGCTGGCGAAAGTCTTCGACAAGGCTGGCTAAATGAGGACGCACACCGCCATCATAACTGTCCCGCGTTCCCCAGAAGCCACCATTCAGATTGACGCGTTCGCCGTTGCTCTGCGAGACTCGCGTATGCGATACACGGGAAAGGTGGAATATGCCCAGGCAAGGAAGATGCGGGAGTGGAATACGAATCTCTACAGGCTGGCACACTGGCCGATATGGATCTGGGTGTTCTTTCTTGCGCCCGGACCGTTAACGTTCACGTTGTTCGCGCATGGGTTCGGACCGGGCAATCTGGCGTGGCTGGCAGCCGTACTGATCGGGACAGGCATTGCCGGTATGCGCGGGCAATTACCGGGCGTCGAGCCGCGACCCTACATCCTTCGATTTGATGAGGACAAGCCGAATCCACTCTATCGGCGCGTCTGCTATACCTTCGCGTGGAATGCAGTCCTGAGCTTTTCCCTTTTGAACCTCGCCGGGCTTCTGATCGCGGCCGCGACCGGCACCTGGTATATGAAGCAAATTTATCGCTACGTCTACTTTCCGATATGTGGAACCATTCTGCTGCTGGGTGCCGCGGGCATATTGCCGCGCGTGAAGCTTTCAACGAAAGGTGAGGGCACAGAGAGGCGGTACTTCTACGGTTCGGTTTGGGCGGTAACAGTCTCGCAGGCGTTGCTGCTGGCTCTTTGGAAGGCGCTGCCCGAAAGCCGCATGGCAAGTCTCGCGAAGCTCGGCATCTTCCTCTTTGCGTTGCTGCTGATGGGGTTTGCAGCGTATCGTGGCGTGCTCCCGCGGACGCGCCCTATTGTGCCGGGCGAGTCGATGGTTGCGGACTAGAGCTGTGGCCGGTCTCCGATAAACTGATCAGCCCACTGAATGGAACATTTCATATCCGGTGCATCGGTTCTTTCTTGAACGCCGACTCAACGCCGGGTGAGGATATTGACGCTTGTCTGCCCACATCGACTTTTTCAAGATGGTTGAGATCCAGGAATTGAAGTTCTACTGAGTCGTCATGAACGCCTTTTCTGTTGTCCGTCAATAATTGATTTCAGGCCTCTACCTGTCGAGCAGAGACCTGGGTCGAGGCTTCGGTACGATTTGCAACCCAAGCTTCTAGTAGCGTTTGTAGGGCAAAAACTTTCCTGACATGCCGATTTTGACGCGATCACCTTTGGGGTTTGGTTCACGCTCGATCTGCATCTCGAAATCGATGGCGCTCATAATGCCGTCACCAAACTCCTCCTCGATTAATGCCTTCCATGTCGTTCCATAGGTCTGCACGAGTTCAAAGAAGCGATAAATCAGAGGGTCCGTCGGAGGTAAGGTCGTCAATGAACCGCGATTAGGCGGCTCGGTCAGGAGGGCAGCTTCCGCCTCACTCAGCCCAAGTATCTCTGCTGCCTTCTTCGCCTCGGGCTGGGTGAGCGTCATTTGTCCGAGCAGGGCCGCTGTGTAAAGAATCGGAGACCCGGTGCCAATGCCTTCCGCAATCGCCTTCCAGGTCAGTCCCCTGCTTCGCTTCCCGTCTTGAATTTTAAGTGTGAGTTCTTCTCTCGTTGCCATGATTGCTTTTCCTTATGTCGTTTGGTCAACTGCAATGGGCGGAGCTTGACGCCCCGCCCATTTGACGTTTGCAATAGATTTACTTGCTTACCGTGTAAGAGTGAGCGCCGGTGCCGGCCAACTTCCCACCATCAACGATGAGGTACTCGTCGCGGATGGGACGGCCTTCAAACCAGCACTCCAAGATTTCGCGCGTACCTGCTGCATAGCGCGCCTGCGCGGAGAGCGAGGTGCCCGAAATATGGGGAGTCATGCCGTGGTGGGGCATCGTCCTCCACGGATGATCCTTCGGGGCCGGCTGGGGGAACCAAACATCCCCTGCGTATCCAGCCAGCTGTCCGCTTTCGAGAGCTCGCACAATCGCATCACGGTTGCAGATCAAGCCGCGTGCTGTGTTGACGATGTAAGCTCCACGCTTCATCTTTGCGATCAATTCTTCATTGAAGAGATTGAGCGTACCGGGATGCAGCGGTGCGTTGATCGTAACAACATCGCAGACCTTGACCATGTCTTCGACGCTCGGATGGAAGGTGAGGCCGAGTTCCTTCTCGACACTCTCGGGCAGGCGATGCTGGTCGAAGTAGTGGAGCTTCACGTCAAACGGCTTGAGACGCTTGAGGACGGCTAGTCCGATGCGGCCGGCCGCCACAGTGCCCACATGCATTGCTTCGAGGTCATAGGAACGCTCGACGCAGTCCGCAATGTTCCACCCGCCTTTGATCACCCACTGATACGAGGGGATGTAATTGCGCACCAGCGACAAGATCATCATGACGACGTGCTCGGACACGCTGATGCTGTTGGAGTACGTGACCTCTGCGACGGTGATGCCGTTTTTGATCGCCGCTTCGAGATCGACGTGATCGGAGCCAATACCCGCGGTGACAGCCAGCTTGAGCTTCTTCGCCTTTGCGATGCGCTCCGGCGTGAGGTAGGCAGGCCAGAAAGGTTGAGAGATGACGATTTCGGCATCGGGAAGCTCGCGCTCGAAGACGGAATCCGCGCCTTCCTTGTCCGACGTTACGACGAGGGTGTGCCCCAGACCTTCGAGATACTTGCGCAGACCGAGTTCGCCCGAGACGCTGCCCAGCAGCTCTCCTGGAGTGAAGTCTATGTTTTTGGGAGTCGGGGCCGTCTGGCCACCGGGATAGTGATCGATCTTAGGCACGTCGGCGCGTGCATACGATTTTGGATAACCAGTGATTGGATCGTCATAAAGAACACAGAGTATTTTTGCCATTGCTTCCTCCACTTACAGAAACAACGGTCTCAAGCTCGAATAACGGTGGTCAAACAAACTATCTCAATGGGCCAATCGAAGGCTTCGATGAATCATATGAGCACGTAGATTAGTCAAAGGACGATGCTCTATCCGAGCCGACGGGCAATCTCGTGGTTCAGATCGAATTGCTTTGCCACATCCAGAAAGGCGCGCGCTACCGGTGGCAGAGGATCACGGTCAGACGCCACCAGGCCGACGGCGTGGGTCGCATCAGGCTCTACAAGCTCAAGAACGCTTACGCCGTCCATCTCGCCGATGAGAGGAAGGAACGACTGTGGCACAACTGTTGACCAGCGTCCGAAGTGGAGATGAGACCAGAGAGTAATCAACGAGTTCGTCTCTATTACCGCGCGGACCTCCGCGCCGGCCTCGCGAAAGTGCATGTCGAGGATGCGGCGGTTCTGCATGTCGGAGGTTAAAAGGCATAAGGGATGAGTGGCCGCTTCCGACCATGAGATGGTCTTGCGATTCTTCAGGTGTTCGGTGTCATGTGCGAGAAAAACATATCGCTCCCTGTATATCTGCAACCTGCGCACACGCACGAGTGGTTCATTGTCGAGGTAGGTCATACCGATGTCGAGGCTGAAATCGTCCAGGCCTCGCTGGATCTCGATCGAACTCAGCGAGCGGATGACCGTTGTCGTGTGGGGGTGACGTTTAGCAAAAGGAGTGGTGAGCAGCGAGATGATTGGCAACGTGACAGGAATTGCCCCAATCTTCAGTTGGCCCCCCAATCCACGGCGCATTTCAGTCAGGTTCTGTTGCAGTCCTTCAAAGTCTGTGATGACATGCTGTGCCCACTCCAGAACCTTTACTCCCTCGGGCGTGAGGCCGACGTAGCGCTGACCGCGTTCGACGAGCAGGACTCCGAGGCTCTCTTCCATCTGCTTGATGCCTGCGGAGAGCGTCGATTGTGTGACCTTACAGGCAGTTGCGGCACGGGCGAAGTGCCGCTCGCGCGCCAGGGCAGTCAGGAATTCGAGATGTCGAAGAATCATGGAATGATGATCTCTATTTAAATCATATAGATTCGCTACGATCGACCGCGCGGCCTGTCGGCTCATGGTGCGCCAATCGCGCAACCCGGTGATCGGTTTCGCAATTGACCCACGTCCTGTGTGGACGGTATAACTCGGTTATCTGGTGTTCGGGAAGACGGTGCGAATCCGTCACTACCCCGTAACTGTAAGCGTTGAGAACATGGCACATACGGGTCACTGGGGTGTCCCCCCGGGAAGGCCGCCCAAGTTCGATGAAGCGCAAGTCAGGAGACCGGCCAGATGAGTATTGGGCTTAATTCAACTTCGCTGGGAGAGTTGAAGAGCATACCCACGCGCCATCCGTGAGCGCCGTGGCAGCTGCCTATTCATTCCCGCTCAGCATCCGGTGAGTTCCCAATTCGGACGCAAGGAGCGATGTATGCCGCAAACACTAATCCGGAACCGTAACTCCCGTACTCGGCGACGTTCGCAGTGGAAAGCCTTGACGGTGGTGAACGAAGCACCCGCAACATCCATAGGAGACCAACCATGAGCATCTCAACCAAACGCGGCGACGGCGGCCAAACGGGCCTTGCCGGAGGAATCCGCGTCTCCAAAGCAGACCTCCGGGTCGAGTCCTACGGTTCAGTGGATGAACTGAACACCGTGCTTGGCTTTGCACGCAGTATCTGCCAGGACAAAGAGATTGCGGAGTGGACTGAAACCATCCAACGCACACTCTTTCGCGTAGGCTCGGCACTCGCGACGCCGCTAGAAAGCAAAAAACAACCTCCTGTCGTCTCTACGGAAGACATCGACATGCTTACCGATCTCGTATACAAGATCGAAGCTACGGAAGGCATTCTCTCCGACTGGTCGCTGCCTGGCGCTCATACAGAGTCTGCGGCGTACGAAGTAGCTCGCACGGTCTGTCGCCGGGCAGAACGGGCGGCCGTTCGCTTCGTGGAGAATGGCGGAGTCGTGCAGCCCACAGTTCTTCCTTATCTCAATCGCCTCTCCGATGTCATCTGGCTTTTCGGCCGACTCATCGAGGTCAAAGCCGGGATCGAGTCACGCCTCCGTTCCGAAACCAAAGGTGGTCCGAAATGGTCGAGAGCCTGGTAATGCCAGCCGACACGGCTTTTAGCGAACCCGAACGCGCTGCGGTATATCGCGCTATCGCTACGCGCCGCGATGTCCGGCGCGGTTTTGCAGATCGTCCTTTGCCTGACGAATTGCTTCAGCGGCTGCTGGCCGCAGCGCACAGCGCGCCGTCTGTTGGTCTCATGCAGCCGTCACGTTTCATCGTGATCCGCAATCTCGCTACACGGAAAGCCGTACACGACATATTCAAAGAGGCAAACGCCAAAGCGGCTGCAACCTACATGGAGGAGCAGGGACAAAAATACGCAGCGCTCAAGCTCGAAGGTATTCTTGAGGCGCCACAGAATCTATGCATCGTGTGTGATACCCAGAGTGAACGCGGCCACAGACTTGGTCGTCATAGCATGCCCGAGACGGCCGCTTACTCGACTGTATGTGCGGTGCAGAATCTCTGGCTCGCCGCACGAACGGAGGGAGTTGGAGTGGGCTGGGTCAGCATCCTTGATCCCGTTCGCCTGCGAACTCTACTCCAAATTCCTGAGCACCTTCTTCCCGTGGCCTACCTGTGCCTGGGCTACGTTGACAGATTCGCCTCTGAGCCCGAGCTCGAACGCGCCGGCTGGGAAAAACGTGTACCTCTTCGTTCCGCAATCTGCTACGAGGTCTACGGCGAGGACAACGAATCGTGAGAGCCCGCGCCATTATGGTGCTTGGAACCAGCTCGCACGTCGGCAAGTCCCTGTTGACTGCGGCTCTCTGTCGCATCTTCGCGCAGGAAGGCTACCGTGTTGCTCCCTTCAAATCACAAAATATGTCGCTCAACTCGGCCGTAACTCCGGAGGGTCTGGAGATCGGCCGTGCCCAGGCTCTACAGGCCGAAGCCGCCGGCATCCTGCCTTCGGTTCACATGAACCCCATCCTCCTCAAACCGTGCGGAGACATGACCTCGCAGATTATCGTTCGTGGAAAGATCTGGGGCAGGTTGACGGCATCCGACTATCATCTCCGCCGCGTCGAAGAACTGATGCCAATCGTCCGCGAAAGCTACGAAAGTCTCGCGGCAGAGCACGACGTCATCATCCTTGAGGGCGCGGGATCGCCCGCCGAAATCAATCTCAAACAACACGACATTGTGAACATGCGCATGGCAGACCTCGCCGACGCGGCCTGCCTGCTGGTTGGCGACATCGATCGCGGAGGCGTTTTTGCCTCGTTGCTTGGAACGGTCGAACTGCTCGACCCACAGGAGCAGAAGCGCATTCAGGGTTTCCTCATCAACAAGTTCCGTGGCGATGTTCGGCTCCTTGAGCCTGGTCTACGCATGATGGAAGATCGTCTCGGAAAGCCTTGCCTCGGCGTAGTGCCATACCTGTCGGAGCTCACTCTCGATGAAGAAGACAGCCTTGGCTTATCCCCCCTAGGCCCTGAGAGCGGAACCTCGTGGGAACCTTCCGATGCCCCCACGCGATCAATACGCATAGCCGTAGTTGCTTTGCCCTCGTTCTCCAACTTCACGGACTTCGATGCGTTGCGGAGCGAGCCCTCTGTCTCATTGCACTTCTGCCGTACTCCAGAGCAACTCATCCACGCCGACATCATCATTGTTCCGGGCAGCAAGCGGACTGCCGACGATCTTTTGTGGATGCGTTCGCAAGGCCTGGATCGCCAACTGATCGATCATTCCCGTAAGGGCCCGGTCGTAGGCATTTGCGGGGGCATGCAGATGCTAGGCAAGGAGATCATTGATCCACAAGCGATGGAGTACAGCGAAACCATTCAGGGGCTTGGCTTATTGGCCATTCAAACAACGATGCAACCGCAGAAGGTAACAAGGATCAGTGCCGGTCGTCTTATCGCAGCGTCGCTCTTCGGCCAGCCTATGGCATCGCTAAACGTCAGCGGCTATGAGATACACATCGGCGAGACACGCTATCTCGAAGCTGCGGAGCCTTTTGCTCAACTCACCACCGAAGGCGATGAGGGAACCGTTTTCGACGGATGCACTGCTCCGGACGGTCTCGTCTTCGGAAGTTATCTGCACGGCCTCTTCGACGACGATGGCTTTCGCCATGCATTTCTCACTGCCGCTCGCGCCTACTATAATCTGGCGCCTGCCATTCGCCTGGAAGACTGGAAGCGGAGACGGAAAGAGTCACTCAATCGTCTCTCCGATACCGTGCGGTCATCACTGGACCTGGAAAAGATCTTCACATGGGCTGGCCTCAGCTATGAAGCTCGATCCGCCGGGAGCGTGGAGGCTCGACCGTGAATCGGAGTGCGCTACTTCCCGCGGCATATATTCTCGATCAGGTCGCCGGCGATCCCGAATGGTTTCCTCATCCAGTTCGCCTTATAGGCGCAGGAATCTCGCGCGGCGAATCCGCACTCCGCCGCCCCGGACAAACTAATCGGGTCGAACTCGCTTCCGGTGCGACCCTCACAATCGCAATTGTAGGATCGGTCTACTGGCTCACCGCAACAACCATCCGGCTCGCACGCCGCTACTCTATCTCTGCCGGGGATATCACAGAGATTGTTCTTGCATGGACTTGTCTCGCAGCTCGCAATCTTGAGCAGGAAGCTACCGCCGTCATCGATGCGCTCCAACGCGGCGATCTCCTACTCGCACGAAAACGGCTCTCACGGATCGTTGGCAGAGACACGGAAGATCTTGATGGACAGGAGATCAGCCGCGCTGTCATCGAGACGGTCGCGGAAAGCTCCTCTGACGGCATCATGGCGCCGTTGTTCTACATGGCGCTCGGCGGTGTTCCGCTCGCGATGGCCTACAAGGCAGTGAACACGCTTGATTCTATGATTGGTCACGCGGACAGCAAATACTTTTTTTTCGGCAAAGCCGCTGCTCGTCTCGACGATGTCGCTAATTTCCTGCCGTCCCGGATCACCGCCCTCACTATCGTCGCGGCATCGCAATTCGTTAGCCATTCAGACCCGAAGGCCGCCTGGCAAACCTGGCGTAGCGACGGCGCAAAACACAAAAGCCCAAACGCAGGACAACCAGAGAGTGCAATGTCAGGTGCTCTTCATGTTGCGCTTGGCGGCGACAATATCTATGCCGGCGAACTCATTCCGGCGCAATGCATGGGCCAGGAATTTCCTCCGCCCACGCCGGATAAATCAAGTCATGCACTTCGCCTGGTGTCCGTTGCGTCCCTTATTGGCCTCGCGGCCGGTGTTCTCCTGTCGGCTGTCATACAGCCCAGGAAGCGGTTGATATGACGAAGATCGAATCGTATCCATTGCATGGAGGGCAGCTTCAGCAGATCGCCGAGCGGTTCGGCGTGCCTCTCTCGGAGCTATTGGATTTCAGCGCCAATATAAACCCCGAGGGACCGCCACCTTCAGTCTTATCCACCTTGCGCGCGAGTTTGGACGACCCCTCGACATTGACGGAGTATCCCGATCTTCAATTGACCGATCTGAGAATCTCTATCTCACGCTATGTGGGTGTTGACACGCAGAGCATCACCGTGGCCAACGGCTTTGTCCCGCTACTCGAAGCCGTTTTACGTACGCTGCGAATTCGCCGCTGCCTGCTCCCGGTTCCAGCCTTCGTTGAATATCGCCGAGTTCTTGAGCGTTCTGACGTAGAGGTGGTCTTATCTCCGCTGGATCCCGCCTCGAACTTCGCCTACGATCCGGCCGTGTTGGCCGGGAAGCGCGAAGATGCCATATTGCTTGCAAATCCTCAAAACCCGTCCGGCGTCTGTCATAACGCTGGATCGATTCGCGATCTCGTCGCGAGGGCTTCTGCAAATAACATCTACGTCCTGCTCGACGAAGCCTTTATCGACTACATTCCTGAGCACACCCTCTCAACAGAAACCACCGAGCTTTCCAATCTGATTGTCTTTCGCTCGGTCACGAAATTTCACGGCATCCCCGGGCTTCGTGTTGCCTACGCTGTTGCCAATCCTACCCTTTCCTCAAGAATCACGCGCAATCTGGCCCCATGGCCCGTCACAACTCTTGCCTCTCGCGCTGTCTCCGCGGCCCTCGACGACCTCGCCTATGCTGAACATTCCAGAGGGCAAAACATCGGACGCCGAACCTCTCTACAGCATGAGCTGCGGCAACTGGGGCTTACCGTGTATCCGGCCGCCGCCAACTTCATTCTCTTCCGGCTGCCCTCAACAATCGATCCTGGAGCCTTCTGGAGGCACCTGATCGTCGAGCACAGTATCGTCCTCCGCTCATGCGCGAACTACGATAGCCTGGCTGATGGATACCTTCGCACAGCTGTCCGCACCGAGGAGGAGAACGCTCGTCTCATTTCGGCCTTAGCGGAATCCCTCGTCAGTTTCGCGCCTAAGCACGCGTAGGAGCGATTGCCATTATGGTGTCCATCGGCATTTGGAATTAGCAGGGGCGGATCGTCGAGCAACCCAGGGGAAGTGGTATGGCTTGCACCTTGATATGTGTATTGCTGGACGCCTTCCTCTACGAGGCCTACGACAAACTGCTCGTGTAAATGACGCACGAAAACGGTGCTCAACGTAATGCGCGTGAACCATCTCCGCCCCATATGGAGGCTTGAGACGATACAAGCGAACCCATTCCCTCGATCCGCTCGTCAACTTCGACCTCGCGCGCAGTCCTTAGCAACTCTTACAAGACACTATATGTTGCAACCTTCCATCGTCCTTACCCCATTGAACATCTCACCCAAAAGATGGCCTTCAGGATTTGAAAGTTCGAATTGGAGGTGCGTTTTCTCGGCGTTCCTATGCACGACCGGCTGTTCTCGACCGCAGCGACGATGAAGGCAATACCCCTCAAGGTACGAAAGCTTCTCTGTCTGCATGATGCAAGTCTTGTGTAATCTTGCGGGCGGCTAGTTGACTCTCGCCTCAACCCGCCGTCACGCGGGAGGGAGCGTCAACTCCATATGCCAACTGAGCCGAACTAGTCGACATCTAACAATGGAATTGCTGATTAGATGGTGAGCAATTCTTCGTAAAATCCTCCGATTTCTCGCTCCCTATCAACAAAATGTATCTCCAGAATCCAATGGCGTCGCCGGCCTTCTTCATCGAGCGACCGCATTGGCAGGTTACTCTTGGGATGAACGTAAAGTGTCACCTTATCGTCAGCGATTTTTTCGTGAGGGAATTGTCCGATGAGATGGCCGGCGATAGGTCCACCAAACTTCCAATTGTATTTCGCAGCGAGAGATTCGACATAATGGAATAGTTCTCGGCTCGTAATGGCAGGTTGGTCCTTGAAGTAACGCTTACCGTCCGCGAATGCCGCTTCTACATCACGCTGCATCTTGAGTTTCAGGGGATTGGAGCCGAGAACGAACGTCCTGCCAAAGTCCGCTTCCCATTGCTCGAAAACCGGTCCGAGGTCGAGAAAGAGGATTTCGTCTTCACCAATGGTGAGGTCTGGCGGGTTCTCATTGTACGGAAGGAGGGTGTTCCTACCGGCGCGAACGATTCGCTTATGCCAGTATGTCGTGATTCCATACATCTCTTTTGCAAGAGCGTAAATGTCCGCATTGAGCCTGCTCTCGGTAATGCCATGACGAATCAAACCGCGAGTTTCTACCTCGCGAAATAGTGCTTCCGCTTTAGTTTGAGCTTCCAGAAGCTCCGCTGCGCGTTGCTCTTCCGTTGCTTCCATTCTCAACTCCGCCAAGGGATTGTCCAGGCCGTGCCGATGGCATCCCAGCCTCAGGTTCTACTCTAATAGGTATGTCATATCTTCGACCCCAGGTGAACGGAATTGGCCTCGATGCCCAGACCCGCTGCGCTCATTACAACAAACCAGTAGATGTCATCGCGATCAAGATGAAGTGCTGTAACGTCTACTATGCATGTAAGGACTGTCACGATGCATTGGCCGGCCATGCAATTGAAGTGTGGCCTCGGAACGACTGGGACCAGCCTGCGGTCTTGTGCGGGACCTGCAAAATGGAACTGACTATCAGGCAGTATCTGGAGTGTTCCAACCAGTGTCCCAGTTGCGGCGCGATGTTCAATCCGGGATGCCGAAGCCACTACCATTTCTATTTCGAGCAGTAGCGGCAACGGCCGGTGACCGATCCTTATGAGGTATAGCTTCGGCCTAGTCCCAGCCCAGCCAACCCCTTGCGGTAGGCCACGGAACTACGATCCGCAGGGAAATGCGCTTCGTCATGCAAATTCAACGGTAGATCCTCCGGCCACTGTCTCTCGACGATCTCGATGTCTTCCGCAAAGACCTGGTAGTTGAAGTCGAGCGTTCGCTCGATCGGCGAGTCCTTGTCGAAGTTTCGGCAGAGTGCGACGAAGAGGCGCGTCTTGCGGGCAGAAACCGGCGATGCCAAATTGAGTATGTGGAGCTGGCCGCCGCTGGGAAAGGTCACCGTGAGCTTCGCAGCAAAGGGCAGAAATGTTTCGAATCGCCTGTGCCACTGGAAGTCCGAGGGGGCCAAATGCTTGTAGCCGTGCGCGTAGTTGCTCACGGTGCTGATGTAATCGGCCACAAAACCACGCTCCGTTTTCGTCACCTTGTAGTTCGGCACTACTGGGTTATCCGGCTCGCCGAAGCTCTCCTTGTGGATAAAGGCGAAGTGGCTGACATCAAGAAATCCTTCGATCTGGCGTCCTGCCGCGGCGTTGATGTCGACGCTGTCGAGACGCACCTGCAGGTACTCCGGGTCGTACCACTCGTCCATCTCCGGCAGGGCCCGGGGACCATCATCGACTAAACGGACCCATACCAAGCCGAAACGTTCCTGCGTCTGATACATATCGAGCCGCAGCCGGGGAGAGATGGCCCCGCCGGGATGAGCAGGAATACAGGTGCAGCGTCCTTCGCGATCGTAACGTAACCCGTGATACTTGCAGACGATCTCATCGCCCTCGACATAACCGAGACTAAGCGGAACTCCGCGGTGGTAACAGATATCGCGAGCAGCCGACACTGAGTTGTCTGAGAGACGGTAGACCACTACGCGCTGGTCCAGCAGCCGCGTGGCAAGGGGCTTATTCGTCACTTCATGCGAGTGTGCGACCGGGTACCAGAAGGGCGCGAGCGCTCGCCAGTCGGACTCGGCGAAGGTGCACTCCAGAGGAAGGGCTGCTCTCGGCAGATTGGAGCCCTGAAGTTCAGAAGCCGGAAGGAAGGATGTGGAGGTCGGCATGAATCATTATGGACGCAGGCAGACCTCCAAATCAATCGACGAAAATTTTACGTCTTCACGAAGCGCATCGCAGCTGAGTTCATGCAATAGCGGAGGCCCGTCGGGCGGGGACCGTCATCGAACACGTGGCCGAGATGAGCGTCACACTCGCGGCAGGAAACAGCAGTTCGCTCCATCCCCAGGCTCGTATCACGTATTTCGACGATATTTTCCTTGGCAATGGGCTGCCAGAAGCTCGGCCAGCCGGTACCGGATTCGAACTTGGTCTCCGAGCTGAAGACGGCGTTATCGCAGCAAATACAGCGGTAAAAACCGTGATCATGATTATTCCAGGTACTACCGGTATAGGCACGCTCAGTGCCTTCGCGCCGTGTCACTTCAAATGAGATTGGGGCGAGTTTCTGTTTCCATTCTGCTTCGGACTGAATAACCCGCGGAACAGAGATCTTTCCGGTGGGTTTCCCTGCATCGGAAAACTGAACGATTGTGACAGTTCCCGGGGTTCCGGCACTTGCGCCAGACGCGAAAGACAGACGCCATGCCGCAAGGCTGGCAACACCAACTGCGCTGGCCGCCGTGATAAGGAACGTACGGCGATTGGGTCGTTGAGCATCGGTATCCGAAAGCTGGGATTGCTCAGGCAGATTGTTGATCATAATGGCTCCCTTATAAATACGATCACGATAGTTAGACGGATGTGTCACCCGAAGGTAAATGAGTACGCCTGAACGCCGGGAACAAGAAACTCAATACGGAAGGTACGGTCCTGCACTGCGCCGTGCTGCCGGATCAGCTGGTAAAGGCGGTCTTCGCTTACCGTGCCGTAGCCATCCACATCCGTGTCCACCCCATGGTCTGCACCCGGGACTTTGCCATCGAGCGTAACGCGAAAGCGGATCGGTTTTCCCGTATTTGATGGCCCGAGAACCAGATGAAGATCGCGGGCGTGAAAGCGGTAAACAATCGCACTGGAGGGAGCGAGCGAAGTAGCAATCTGGCGCTCGTCCTGCCACTTGCCGGCAAACGCCCACTCGTTCAATTTGAGATTGGCAGGCGCTTCGTAGACTTGCGGCTCGTTCTGATTGAAACCGCCAGGGGAGGCGAAGTTTTCAGCCCGGTGATAGCCGATGTAGGTTTCCGGAGATCGAACATCACCAGAGTCGGCTGCGGCTTCAGCGCCGGAGGCGGCGATCTGTGTAGCACTGGCAGGGAGCGGCCGGTGATTGGCCTCTTCGAGGAGGCTGCGAATCCAGTTCTCTGATTCCTCATAGCCGCCTTCGCCGAAGTGGTGGTAACGAACCTTTCCGGTAACGTCGATGAGGTAGTCTGCGGGCCAGTATTCGTTGTTGAAGTTGCGCCAGATGCGATAGTCGTTATCCATCGCGACGGGATAGGTGACTCCGAGATCTCGAACAGCTTTGCAGACGTTCGACTCATCTTTCTCGAAGGGAAACTCTGGCGTGTGAACGCCGATGATCACGAGGCCGCTGTCTTTGTACTTCTCGTTCCAGGCCTTAATGTAGGGCAGCGTCCGCAAACAATTGATGCAGGAATAGGTCCAGAAGTCGACCAACACAACCTTGCCCTGCAGAGACGCCGGCGTGAGTGGCGGGGAGTTGATCCACGCTGTCGCGCCGGAAAGATTAATGGTCGGGGATGTATTGGCTGGGGAAGCGCCTCCAGCCGCCATCATGGCATTGTTTGCCGGCATTGCAGGCTGGTTGCCAGCCATCATTGCGTTTGAACCCGCCATTGCAGGTTGATTACCGGAGGTCATTGCATTACTCCCGGCCATCATCGCATTGCTGGGAACCATCATCTGGTTTTTGGAAGCTGTCTCCAGGATATGAGGATGGAAGCGATCAACGAGTTGCTGTTCCAGATTCGCTGTGCTGGAAAGTGAGAGCCGAGTGAGGACGCCTCGGTCAAGACCCAACGCCACGGCGATAACGCCCACCAGGACGGCGACGCCCAAGGCGCGACGAATCCATTCCTCTGCACCAAGTGAATTCTTCATCGCCGCGAACACTCGGCCACCAGCGAGCAGCGCGACGGTAAGGGAGGTGGCCGCACCTGCGGCATACGCGAGGAGAAGCAAGACCGTATGAGCGCTCGCGCCACCAAGAGCTGCGCCAGTCAGGATCAACCCGAGAACCGGTCCGGCGCAAGGTGCCCAGAGCAGGCCGGTTCCAACGCCGAGCAGGAAGGAGTTGCCTATGCCTGGACCAGAGCCTGTATTTCGAGAAAGCCTGTTGCCGAGTTGGACGAACGGGCGGGAGATGCGTTCGGCAAGCGACGAGAAGAGTAAGGTAAGACCGAAGATTCCAAAGAGGACCAGCGCGGCGATTCGCCCGAACTGATTAGCACGTACGGCCCATCCACCGCCTACAGTGGCGAGACTTGCGACCAGCGCGAACGTCACAGCCATTCCGGTCAATAGAGGCAGACCGCTCTTGCGGAACGGCTGGTCAGACCGTGCAAATACAAAAGGCAGCACCGGGAGGATACATGGGCTGAGTATGGTCAAGATTCCACCGATGTATGCCAGGAAAAGCAAAAGCATGATGCTCACCTACTTCTTATACAAAGCTGTGACACCCGAATAAACAGGCGGTCGGCATTTTACTGAAAGTCAGACGAAATAACCTTCACATAGGTTACAGATGGAGGGATGGTTTCGGTTTACCAGACGATCCCGTCAGGCGGGGTGCTGTTCGAAGTATTTGCCGACGATGCTGGCCGTTTCCTCCAGGAATATCCTGTCTTCTTCGGTGAACGCGGCGGGGTTGTGACTGTCGATGTCTATCTCGCCGATGACCTTTCCGTGGGCGTAGATAGGGACGACGATCTCGGATTTGGTCTTGATTGAGCAGGACAGGTAACGAGGATCGGAATTGACGTCATCGACGATCACTGTCTCGCCGGTTGCGACTGCAGCTCCGCAGATACCCTGTGTTATGGGGATACGAATATGCGGCGTAGGATCGCCAACGAACGGTCCGAGGACGAGGGTTTCAGAGTCCTCTGGGTCGAGCATATAGAAGCCAGTCCAATTGTAATGAGGAAGTTCAAGAGCTATCACTTCGACAACGGCTTGCTGCAAAGCAGTGAAAGAACCGGCGGACGAGGTGAGTTGGCTAAATCGCTTCAGCAATGCAGATCTAATCGTAGAAGGTTGGGTATCCGACATAATCATTAGTATCTAACAGACTGAGCCAGATGCCGACTCAGAACCATCACGGACACGCCGTATCAACGGATCGACCTGTAAGATCCACTTCTCAAACCATCGTAGATCCGGTTCACTGGGGACCAGTCCCAGCCGACGACAGATACAGGGGTTTGGCGCTCATCGCCTCCCTTCTCCCGCGTAAGTTGCTTATTGTTCTTTTGGCTGTACGACCAATTTATCCTTGATCCTCGGTTGAAAAACACAAAGCCTTCTGTGGTCGCCGATAGAGTCAGCGACCCATGCAAGTCGAGCTTATGCCCGATTTACGTTATTGAACCTTAAGACCGATGCTGATGGTGTGCGATGAGCTGCCCGCCGAATCCATCGCAGTCAACGTGATCACACTATTGCCTGGAGCAGCGACGGAGCTATTGCTCGATAACATCGAAGCTCCGCCACAGGCCGTAAGCTCCACTGCTCCTGCCAGCAGTACCAACAGCACCAAACACGGATGCGATTTCAGGTGCTTCGCAATCTGTCTTCTGCGAAACGCTAACAGGAATCCGGCAAGCCCGGCAGGAAGATAGAAGAAGGTCGCCGACATTACCTGAGAAGGTTTCATCGCCTGTAGCTGTCCTACCACCGGGGCGGCAGTATTCGTGTCTCCCGCTCCAGTAAGATGCTGGATGGCTCTGCGGATAGGCCAACATCAACAACGACAAGGGCAACCTTAATTTCGGCATCTTTCCCCTCGGCCTCACCTGGATCAATCAGATCACTTGCGGCATGTCATCAATAACGGGACATCGCAGATCACGCAGATTTTCGTTGCCCTTCGCTAACAGCCCGTCAAACTTCAACCTCTAACAGATTCATCTCGCGACACTTGGACTAGAACAGCTACTGCCAGATCACAGTAGAGATCCATTCACCGCACACAACTACCCTCCCAAAACTCATCAAATCTTCCATGATTGATGTGCGAGGGTTCTCGGATCGCGCCTCAGCCGGGCATTGCTCCTTCAATGCCTGCAATCCCTAGGCCCAGGTTCTGAATAACTATCCAAAAACGTTTGCGACACGTTCCGTTCCAGCGAGTTCCTGCGGCTCCAGAAAGGCAGTGACGGCCACCGTCGTTCCAGGGCATAAACTGCGCGTTGCTCTACTAAAAATCTGCTGATGGAGGCACGCACCGCCGCCGCATAATGCGCGAGCAAAGTGTCATTGCCCGCCAGCGCCGCGGCGGCGGCCAAAGCTGCCTGACGTCCACTCCAGAGCGCCGTCGTCAGCCCGTGCGATGAGAGGGGGTCGAACGCCGTAGCCGCGTCGCCGGCTGCGGCCCAGACTTTATCGGCGACGGGTTCCAGCCAGGTTGTTCCGGCGCTTGCGACCCGCGAACGTGCGCTGATGGCAAACCCTGCACTCTCGATCCAGCGTTTCAGATTTTGCGTTTCCGCGATGGCACAAGAGAAAGCGGCACTATCACGCGAGAGGCTGCGGGGAAGCGTGTCTGGGTCGCCGAAAAGAGCTATGGCCAGCCGCCGGTCAGGGAGCAGACTCGCATACCACCAGCCTTGTGGGACCGCCTCGATGATTGTGGCCGGAGTCGGCTCCACATCATTGTCTTGTTGGTGGAGGAAGGCGCTCACTGCGATGAGACGGTCGCTCCTATAACGTGTCGCAAATCTTCGTCCAACTACTGCAGCGCGTCCACTGCAATCCAGAACGAAGCGCGCCGCGAGAGCCTCGCCTCCGCGGAGCCGGAGCGACCAAAGGTCCGCATCATAGGATACGTCAGCAAGGTTGCCACGGATCTCTGTCGCACCGCTACGCGCTGCCGCTTGACGCAGCATACGCAGGAAGGCCGCGCGATCCAGGATATGTCCCGGGCCATCGGGTAGACCGATAGAGTTGCGTTGAGCCAACAGCACGCTTCCCCACGCGGCATAGGTGGCATGGGCCGGACGGTGCGGGCCAGAGGCGAAAGCCTCGGCAAGCCCCAGCTCGGAGAGTAATGCATTTGCTGCTGGCGAGAGAAACTCGCCAATCCGATCTGTTTCGTCCAGTGCTGGCGCGATCAGAACGACCGACCGGCTGGTGGCCGCCAAGGTCAAGGCGGCAGCTGCAGCGGCGACACTACCGCCAATGATGGCAACGTCGAAGAAACGATCGCTCATTCCGGGGAGATTACCGTAGCATGCGGAGGCCTTGGCACCGCTGGATCGCCTGAGAGCTCCAGTGAGCCACGATCGACCTCGACATAGAGTACTGGTGGGATTTCAGTGGGCCGGTTTGCATCGGTCGGACCAGGACGGCGCACTACAAAGCCCATGCGGTCCCAGACATAGATCATCCGCTCGAGACCATCGCTATAGCTCGCTTCCACATGATAGCCAATGCCCGCAGCGCCGCGCGACCATGAGACGCGGCTCTCGAAGAAGCGCATTCGCTCTTCGGCAGGTTCTTTCGGGTCCATCACAATCCGGTAGAAGGCCTCAGGCAGGACGTCGATCGGCAGCAGCGCCGGCCACCATGCTGCGTTGGGGAAGTCATTGGCGAAGGCCACGTACTGACAGCTGAACGCGTCGCATTGCCAGGGCAACCCCATCCAGCGCGTGAGGTCACCCGGCATCTGTGGTCCGATCGCGGGCGGTGTCCCGTTATATCCGTGAAATGCCTCATCGGGCGTGAGTAGCCGGCCAAGGTCCTGGATCAGGTCCGGCGTTCGGTCGGTTGCGAGCGCGATGCGGCAGAGGCTTCGATACAGTTCCTTATGACGCACCGGCCAGGTCAGCTCGACCCCGGGATGGAAGGCGCCTCCGGAGCAGGGCTCAAGCGCTGCACGAGTCAGCGCGTCGGGCTGTTCGCTGAGAGGTATCTGTTCGAAGGTGGCGATCTCGTGGCCCGAATGGCTGTCCAGATCGCTGATGAAAGCGCCCTCCGCCCAGAGCTGCAGAATCGCATATTGATGGTTGGGAATGCGGAACCACCGGACAGGCGACTCGGCATAATTAATACCGTCTCCCAGCATATAAGGCAGCTTGTATTGCTGAATAGCGTCCGAGTTAGGATCGCGGAAGAGGGAGAGTATGCGCTTTCGGAAATCGGCGTTCGCTGGGCTGGGATCGCTCAGGCGGGAGATCATAGCAGGATCGGAGAAATCGCCGACACCAAGCCACCCAGCCTTGAGATGATGCGCCGCACTCACCCAACTCAAGAACGCGAGCTTTCGGAAGAGCGGATAGATATATTTCTGGAATGAAAGCGGCGGTTTCGGCGCCTCCGCCCAGCCTGCGTCAATCGCGACATCGGCCATCACATCGTAGAGCGAGATGAACGGTTGAATGTCAGGCGCAAAGTCAGGACCACAACAAACAACCCATGCGTCCTCGGCGATCATCGGGGAGCCGTCGGTGAAAGTCAGTTTCGCCTGAACGACGCCATCGCACCAATCGTCGTGCCAGCCGTCATTGTCAGAGAAGTTCCGAATCGGATTGTCCGGATACGCTGAACGCGAGACACCGTCTCCTGGAAAGATCAACAACCGCCCGGCCGGGTCGGTCTGTAGGTGGCCAAGCTTGACGTCCAGCGTCCGCCAGAAACGCCCTACCATGTCAAAGGACGGGTCGCTGCCCTCGACATTGGTATTAGCGCCGGTAATTGTCTTCGCCCCAGGATCGATCACCAGCATCTCTGCACGGTTTTTTTTGCCCGTTACCGATGCATTCCGCCGCTGACTCGGCAAACCGGGCGCGATCGGACCATTATCAAGTGGATTGTTAAAGCCATACCAAGCCGCTTTGGTATTGGCGACATGGACCGTCCATTCGATACGCGCCTCTTTTGTTGTGATCTCACGGATGACTTCGCCGGCCTTGTTGAACGCGTAGATGCGGAAGCGTTGTACCTGCTTCTTCACCTGCTGCGGGCCATCTTTGTACTTTCCGTCGGGAAGAGGCGGCAGCCCCGGAACCTCAGGCGCCAGGAACCATTCCTTGCTATTCCCGATACGAGAGATGCCGAGCGGCGGGTAGATCGCCAAGCGGGCAACGGCAGTGTCGGCTGGTCTGCTGTTGCGGGCGTTTTGGGCAAAGGCAGCACGAGGGATCCAGGGAGTTGCGAACGGCAGCAGTGATACGGTTGCCAGAAAGTCACGTCGTGTGATTCTACTGGCATTCGAAGCCGAATCGGTCATAACTGGGGCAGTCCTCCGGCGTACAGACATCAATTGAGTAGCGTAGTGGCCACGGCCACCACGCTACTTCAGTTTTCCAATTAGCGAGTTATATGTTGATCCGCAAACGGTAGCATTATCCCGTTCATATTCTGCAGCCCCTTAATCATCTCATCAGGCGTAGGCGGAGCTTTATAGAAACAGGCGCCCCCGACGCTCGACGGCACGCTAGTAAATGTTACGGTCCCCTTTTGGAAGTAAGGGTCGGTGTTTTCAAACAGATCAGTCATCTGTGGAGTGGGAGGCGTTACGCCAGCATCGATTGCCTGGAAGCTCGCCGGCAAAGTCAGGTTGAAGCCATAGCAGCCGCCGATCGTCGGGCAATCCATATTCTTCGGGCCGTAGGAACACACCTTGTCGTCACTGCACGCACTTCCTGCCTTACAGCCGCAGGAGTTCGTAGTCTTCCATGTGCAGAAATTGGCGGGCTGACAAGAGTCTGAACGATTCTTCGGTTCCAGGTCGTCTGCTCCGCTCAGATCCACATTGACCGTCAACACGCCGGTGCCGGGGTCGTAGCCGCCAAAGGTCGCCCATGCTCCCCCCGGAGACGGACTCACCTGATAACCGCCAGGAACGAGAACGCGAGCAGGCACCATCACATTCTGAGCATCCGTCGGGCTCAGGCCCGTGCCGATAAACATGCTGTAGCTCTGCTTCGTGGAGTTTGAGCCGAAGACAAAAAACACGGTATAGGTCTGGCTCGGCTGGAATACGTTGATGTTGAGTACCTGTTGCGGTCCGGCGTCCGGCGGCAGGTCGCCAGGCAAGGCAGGCGGAGTCAACTGGGTCTTCCCAGAGAGGGATGTATCTATGTAGTAGTGGGCGTGGTTGAGGGTAAGTGTGCTGCGCTGACCGGTACCTTGTCCCATCATGCGCACGGCAGGCCGCTTGGTTAGATCCGTGGGATCCGGGGTCTTAATATTATTCAACTCCGCATCTGTCACCGTCTGCCGATAGAGAGGCACTCCGTAACATTGCGGGTCGCCGCATGCGGCGGCCCAGCGTGGGATGTTGTCGCAGCTTCCATGAGGGTCGTTAGCGTCGCACGGAGGGTCGCAGCTTCCATTAGCGGCGCACGGTGGGATGAGGGCGGTCGTCACGTACTCATAGGGGCTGCTGGTGACGGTCGCGCCAGCCCCGGTATCCGTGGGCTTTGCGGGAGGCAACTGTCCGCTGGCACATTCGTCGGGGTTCAGCGGCGTATTGAAGTACGAGCCCTTGGTGATGGAAATTGCAGGCCCGGTAGAAGGATCGTTCAGTGTGTTGTTGGAGGTGAGTCCGGTGAGGCTTCCATCGTTGTCGGTCAACTCTGTCTGACGATCGATGTCGGTGAAGCCTTTTTCGATGGCGTTCTCCCAGGTGCAATAAGTGTTCTTCACCGTTGTGAGATTGGGGATGTAGCCGCCACCGGGACGATAAAGCGGCTCGATGACGAAGTGCCGGATGTCGACGTTGTTGAAGACCAGGTTGCTGGAGTTGAACGCGGGCGGATAATAGAAGCCGTTCGGCTGCTTCCACGCGATTGCGGCATTCGGCAGAAAGCAGTTGGGACTGGCCTGTGGATTCCCATTGACCGGCTGCTGTTGCAGGACGCCGTTGCTGTAGCCGCTGAACCACTGCAGCGCGCTGCAGTTTCCTGGGTCACTCCCTCCCGATTTACAGTCTGAAAGCGTTCCCAGAATTGTCGGATGGATATCGGAATAGATGTTGTTGTACTGGTTTGTAGGTCCGTCGTAGATGCTGAAGAGCCGTTGGTTGACGGCGAAGTCGGAGCCCTGAAAGCTGATACCGTCGTTCTGCGAGACGCAATAGGCTGGTTGCCCAGAAGAGCAGTTTGTCAAGCCTTTTGGGTTGAACGGCCCAGCATTGGACGCATACGGGTTGCCGCTGGGGTCGGTCGGTTGCGTATTTCCCACCAGAACGCTGTTCTTCAGCACCGACCAGTACCCCTGTGGAGCATCGGAGCGGGAGTAGCCGCCACCGCTGATGAAGGTCAGGCCGCCGTTCTGCACATCCGTGATCGACGAGTTGTCGAGCAGGAACCACGCACCTCGCAGCCAGATGGCGGCGATGTTCGTCTGCGCCCAGTTGAACGAGGTCGTGTAATGGTCAATGACGGTAGCCGCACAACCGGCTATGCCGGGAGCGGTAGATGTGCACGGAGGAGCGGTGGCGCATGGGTTCGGCCAATCCTTATTACCTGGTGGATTCGTGTCATCACAGAGAGTAGCCCTGGAGCGTAGGTTAGTTTCTATTGGGTAGCTACCCGGATCCAACTGGTTCGGATTACTCTGAACGGCATACAACTGGGAGTCATCCGAGCCAGGGCCGAAGTTTACCCCATTGCATGGGGCGGTCTGCCCGACCGTCATGAGGGAGTTCATGGCCGCGCTGCACGAATTGCCTTTGAATGCAAACAAAGGCACCCCTCCCGGGAGGGATACTATTGGTTGGCCGTTAACTATTTTACTCACACCCTGCATCCCGGCATAGCCGTTCCACGTCTCGTACTGCGAAGGTCCACTGATGCTCGCAGGCACCATCCAGTAACAGGCCCCGCAGGTTCCTACCCCGACTGCGGCGTTGTACTTAAAGTCGTTCCAGGTGTTCATAATCCAGAAGGCCGCAGGGGTAGTGACATCGGTATGGAACCGCGCGTCGTCCGGAATCTGGCCGCTGCCGCCGGTCTGGAAGAGAATGCCTGGGATCATGCGCGGGTTTGTCTTGCTGTCGGCAAGAGCTCCTCGCACCGAGACAGCGACATTCGAGTAGAGCTTATTATCGGTCTCCGTTGCATCCTCCAGGTAGAAACCATGTCCGATGGACATATAGCCGACATTGCGGGCCAAAGTAACGCCCTGCGTAGCATGCACGGTGATGAAACGTGTCATCGAATCCACGATGGAGGAGTCTGCGACGTAGGTTCCCAGGAAGCCTGGGAAGGGCACACCTGGCTGAGGAACAGTGCGGTCCATGTGGAAATGGATCGGGTAATGGCCGATGTGACCTCCCTGGCCAAGCTGGTAGAACTCAACTCCCTGGAGCTGGACGGTAGAGAACCCCTGGCGCACCAGGACTTGCCCGCCATAGTAGCCTTGCGACACGGGAAAGTGCCCCCCGTCCACGTTCCGATCGGTTATTACATTTTTCCCCTCCGAAGCGATGACGATGTTCCGGGTAAGCAGGCCTACGATAGCGCGGGTCTCAATGTTATGAGCGGGCAGATTCGTCACAGCCGGATCAGGCGCGGGACCCGCGTTGGGGTTCGCCGCGGCTACGGCACTGTAGTCGTACGTCTGGCCGTTGTGAGGCCATTGAACAGGCGTTGTGACGGATACTTGGTTGCCAGAAATGCTGCTGATTATCAGCTCTTCCGTGTGGCTGGGGAGGTAGTCTGTCGTCGTGACGATGATGTGGTCGCCAGGCGCCCATGTGGGCACGGCGCGATCGATCGTGAAAGACTGCTCGTTGCCGCCGCCGTGAACGCCCTTAAGCGTGCTGGTAAGCCGTCCCCAGCTTGTGCCGGAGTCCGCCGGGTTCGTCTCGATGGGACCGGCTCTCATACCTTTGGTGCCACTCAGCATGAGTGAGCCACCTGCCGAGACTGCCAGCACCTTGTTTCCGAAGTATTCCCCTGTATGTGGATTATCGCCGCTCGCTTCGATTGCCTCGTACTGATAGAAGCAGTCCTTGTTCAGGTTGAGCTGCGAGGATGCCGGTGTGCACTTCATGGAACCGGGCATCATCTTCATGGGCACATTGGGATTGGAATTCCAATCAGCCTCTGAGACGCCGCATTGGTCACTGCTGAGGCACTTGATAGCCGGAATGCCGTCGTCCTGAGCTCCCCACAGCCAGATCGTCAGTGGATAGTTGATGCTTGAAGCCTGAAGGGTTCCGTTCATCTCCACCAGGATGGAGTGCGCATGGAAGTCGATCTGTGGATTATTTGGATCTATCGGGGTATCCGTGAACTTGAGCGTTCCGCCGTTCAGGATGTTTACATTCCGATAGGCGTACGAACCGGAGACACCTTTTAAACTACCGCTGCCGTCGACGGTGCAGGTAATACCGCTGATCTGCAGATCGATGGGGTTGTCAGCATCTCCGGCGGGTAAGATACCGCCAGCGCACGTCTCCACCTGATCACCGTCTATGCCGATCGGCGAATCCGGCGGTGGCGTATCTGTAGTTGATACGGCGGGGTGGCCACCGCATCCGATAGCTAGTGCCATAAAAAAAGCAGTAGCAAAAAGTAATCCTGCACGCAGAATCGGCTGAGAAACTCTTCGTGGGACACTATTTTCTTTCGACACTTCAAATGCCTTTCTGGCCCGATCCAGCTGATATCAGATGAAATTGATGTCTCAGTCATAGTAGCCACATGGAGCTTGATACATTTCGCATCCATCTCAGTGGTCCTTCAATCAGTGGTCCTTCAAGAAGATATTAGAAAGAATGGGATTCTTATCCAATCTGTGAGACCACACGCCTGCATCATGTGGAACCACACGGTGATCGGCAGGAAGATTTCTGATATGCAGCGATCGACATGAGGCAACGCAAATCTGACGCATCAACGTGATAAAAAAAGGATTACGACATGTTCCATGACCACGCCAATAATATATATATAGTGCAACAGGGCCTTGGTCGCGCCATCCCCCACAATATGTATCGTCTGTGGGAAAAAGGCGCGGATCCAGTCTGTTGGCTATGGCAAAGCAGATGGCATGCTGAATATCGAATGCAATGGCGGTGTTTGGCCTGGTGGGGCAGTCGATAAGCACGGGTTTCTGTGGTTTCCAACTCAGGATGGTGTTGCAGTTTGAATCCTGACGTGCTCGGAGTTTCGAAAGAAGGACCGCAGGCGATCATCGGGGTCCTGAACCCTTTTGTACCCTTTTCCGTGAGAAAGGCTGTAACTAACTGATTTATTTGGTGGGCACAGCAGGATTCGAACCTACGACTTCCACCGTGTGAATCCGCTAATCGAACGTAGATACAAGGACTTAGCCGCTATTTAAGACCTTGTAAGACCGTGGAAAACGGGGGTTTTGTGTCCTTTCTGTGCCCTCGCGGGCGGGTTTTGTGCCCTCGGAGATAGGGAGAACCGCCTCCTCCCGCTTTTATTACCGGAAATTGCCTCGTATCATAGTTTTACAGAAACATTCGAGGTCTCCGTGAAGGTTGTTCAGCTCAAGATCGAGAACTTCCGCGGAATCGAGTGCGCGGAACTGAAGTTTGATAACCATGCTCTTCTGCTCGGAGCCAATAACGTCGGTAAGAGCACCATCTGCGAGGCGCTTGATCTCGTGCTTGGGCCGGACCGATTGAACCGCTTTCCACCTATTGAAGAGTATGACTTTTATAATGGCAAGTATCTCGAACCCGCGAAAGCTGAGGGTGAAGAACCAACGCCAGTAAAGATTCGGGTCGAAGTTCTCCTGCTCGATCTGAGTTCCGAGGTCCAGAAGCGTTGTGCAAAGCATCTGGAGTTCTGGCATGTCGCGGACAAGCGCCTTCTGACGGAGGGTGAGATTGCAGCCGCGATCCCCGGTATTTCCGTCCCTTGCCTGCGTCTGGAAACGATCGGTGTATACGACCCGGCTGAGGATGAGTTCACCGCGACCACCTTCTACACCCACAGCCCGGATGCTATAGACGGTGAAAAACAGGAAGTATCTCGTCCGATCAAGCGGCTGTTCGGTTTCCTGTACTTGCGAGCGTTGCGGACAGGAACTCGTGCCTTGAGCCTAGAACGCGGGTCGTTGCTCGATATATTGCTCCGCTTGCAAAAAGTCCGTACAGGACTTTGGGAGCAGGCGATCGCAAGACTGAAGAAGCTCAACATCGAGGACGACGCCGCAGAGCTGGAGCCTGTACTCAAAGCAATCGAGGAGAAACTAACGAGCTATGTTGCAGCCAGCAATCCGGGCAGAAAGACAAAGATGTTCGTCTCGCAGCTTACGCGCGAGCATCTGCGGAAGACGATGGCCTTCTTCCTGGCTCTGCGCGACGATCAGGAGCCCGTGCCGTTTCAGCAGGCAGGAACCGGAACGCTCAATACATTGGTATTGGCTCTCTTGACCTTCATCGCCGAGCTCAAGCCCGATTCTGTCATTTTTGCGATGGAAGAGCCGGAGATCGCCGTGCAGCCTCATACGCAGCGGCGCATCGCAGACTACCTGCTCGCTCATACCACGCAAGCTTTCGTCACCTCCCACTCGCCATACGTCATTGAGCGTTTTACGGCAGAGAACACATTCCTATTGACCCGTGCCGGCGGTGCTACGTTGCAGGCCGTTTGTGTCGCGGACGCTACGGGACTCAAAGAGAATGACTACAAACGCTATGCGCGGCGTGGCCTGGCCGAGTGCATGTTGGGCAAAGGAGTGATCCTCGTAGAAGGCGTGACCGAGTCTCACGCCTTGCCGGCATTAGCTCGGTGCTTAGAGGGCCAGGACGCTTCGCTCAATCCACTCGATCTCGCCGGCGTGACCATCTTTGACGCGGAGAGTGATGGCCAGATTCCAAAGTTTGCAAAATTCTTTCAGACGTTAGGTCTGAAGACCTTCGGCTTCTATGACAAGAAGAACCGCGATGCCGCAGAACAGGCAAAGTTCGCCAGCCTTCTCGACGTGAATGAGGAGCATCCCTATAAAGGCTTTGAGCAACTCCTCTCAGTCGAAGTGCCAGTCGCCCGGCTGAGAGCGTTCCTGCAAGATCTGCTCGACAACGGACTCGATGCAGCGCACTATAAGATTCCAGCCACGTTACCTGCGGATGACAAAGCAATTCCTAAATTGATTATCGTCCTGCTCTCGTCCGCAAAAGGGGCTGGATGGGCAATGCGTCTCTTAGAGCAGTGTCAGCCGAACGAGCTGCCTACCACGGCAGTCGAGTTTCTCAAGAAGGTCTACGGATATTTCCCGCCGCCAGTGATAACTCCGCCGCCCCCGGCGACCCCGGCACAACCATGAAGATATGCGCGGAGCGTCAAAAGCTTCTCGATTGCGATGACCACGCGATGATCACGGGCGGGCCGGGCAGCGGAAAGACGACGATCGCGCTGAAGAAGGCGCTTGTTCGCATCGAAATGGGACTCAAGCCAGGGCAATCCGTCTTGTTCTTGAGTTTTTCGCGCGCAGCGGTCGCCCGCATCGTCCAGGCGTCTCGCCTTCAGTTGAACAAGGAGGGGCGGACGTTGCTCAACGTCCAGACCTTTCATTCGTTCTTTTGGGATTTGCTCAAAACACACTCCTATCTGCTCGGTGCGCCCCGTTTCATTCGCATCCTGATGCCGCAAGATGAGCGTGTGCGGAGCGAAGGCATTAAGGCGGACAAAGAGCCGAAGAAATGGGCAGCGTGGCTGCGAGCGCGGGAGCAGCTCTTTACATCCGAAGGCCTGATTGCATTTGATCTCTTTGCCCCGAAGGCTGCACGTCTTCTGGAACAGAGTCCGCTGATCCGCAGCCTGATCGCAGAGCGGTTCCCTTTAATTATTGTCGATGAAGCGCAAGATACAGGGCCTGACGCCTGGCGCTGCATCGAACTTCTCGCTGCGGAGACACAGGTTATTTGCCTCGCCGACCTGGAGCAACAGATCTTTGATCATTTACCCGGTATCGGACCAGAGAGGATCGAAGCCATCAAGTCGGCTCTGCATCCGCTCGAAATCGAACTTGGCTCCGAGAACCTGCGCAGCCCTGGTTCCGAGATCGCGGACTTTGGGAGAGACCTCCTTTCCGGTAACGCACGAAGAGGGGGATACAAAGGGGTCTCCACGCTCTCTTTCAGTCCAAACTCCGATCTAGGTCAAACGATGCGCCGTGCTCTCGGCTGCCTCAAACGTGAAGTGCGGAAAGAAACCGGCTCGTGGCCCAAAACCATTGCGGTCCTCGTGCCTTCTGGCCACGAGGCAGCGAAGGTGTCGGCGAGTCTCAACGGTGGCAAGCCAGTACCTCACAAACTGATGTTTGATGAAGACGTTGCACGCCTGGCGGCTCGGTTTGCTGCTTACTTGCTGGAGCCCCGCGAGCACTTAACCGAAGCAACAGCGATTGCTGAAGCACTAACGCTGCTGGCAGATTTGAAGAAAGCAGCAGGCTCCACTACCGCTGTAAAACAGCTTCTCGGCTGGGCGGCGAAATGTCGCGCTGGAAATATCAGCAGTGCGGCGCAGGTCCGTGCGGTGCGAGAGCTTCTTTCCAAACTCAAGACCAGCGCCTTTTCAGGAGACCCCGGAAAGGATTGGCTGATGGTCAAGCAGGCATTACGAGCGTCAGGCGATCCGGTCCTGATCACAGTAGCCCAACACCTAGACTATCTGGTTGCCTTTAATCGTGGAAAGAGGATCAGCGCGAACCTCAGTGCAGCCTGGGAGTCCACAACGACCTACCTTTGCGCCCGCGAAACACTGGACACTGCGCTTGAGCAAGATTTGATGCTCGACGGGATGGATGATCCCGATGGGATTCAGATTATGACCGTGCACAAAGCGAAAGGCAAACAATTCGATGGCGTCATCGTCCTTCGTCGCCAAACACATAACGGTCAGACTGTGGTTTCAAATTTCATTTGGCGCGGCGATCGGCCGCCTTATCGAAGAAGCCGGAAGATCTTAATGGTTGCCGTAACGCGGGCGAAGGCACATACGTTGATGCTGCAGCAGGTGTGGCCGGCGTGCCCGATTATGGATGCCCACAGCCTTCGCTCTGTCTATGACCAATAGGCGGGTGATAATCTTCCTGCGATGCCCACCTATTGCCCAGAGGTTAGCAAAGAAATCCTAGACCATATCGGTGTAGCTGAGACCATGCACAACTTCGTGCTGGCGAACGTGCCAGACAAACTTCTTCTGGACACCGACCAAAAAGTAATCATCGTCGCCCTTTTTTCTTTGGCCATTGAGCATCACGGTGCAATGCTTTATCTGTTGCGTTCCGGGCGGTTCGATGGAAGCGCGTTCGCCCTTGCCCGCCCTTTAGTTGACGCTGTCTATCGCGCCTTTTGGGTTCATCTCTGTGCCAAGCCGAAGCATCTTGAAGCGATTCGGAAAGGAGAGTTTCAGTATCCTCCATTCCCGAATATGGCCGATGAAGTAGAAAAGCGCATGAGCTATACAGACGGGCTTTTCACAAAAATTAAACCCTTCATTACCGCGCTGCATGGGTACACGCATGGGGGGCTAGAGCAGCTTGGCCGACGTTTCGACGACCAAGGCAATGTGCGCGCAGCCTACCGTGATGGCGAAAAGACGGAAGTAATCAGTGCCTCGACCTCCTATCTCGTGATGCTTGCCGTGGCATGGTGTCAAATCGTAGAAGGGGGGCAACCTGACCAGGAGCCGAGGTCGGCTACGATTATGGCTTGTTATAACGAGCTTTTTGGGAAGCCTCCTGTGGCTGCCACAACTTAATCGACACACTCCTGCAAGAGCGAGAACAGCTTTGGCGGCCCACCAGTGGTCCGCTCTGACGGGTGACACTTTTTAGGTGCTAAAACTACATGACGGGATGAGGAGTGATTGAAGAATGTGGATTAGCTGGAAGCATCAAAGATTGGACTTCGGCAGGCTGCTTTCTTACGAGGAGAAGGTCGAAATCTTTTACGAGCAGACGCTCGGCTGGCAGTTACACATAGCCGACTTGATTGCGAACGGAGGCATGACCTTCGAGCAAATCAACACCTCTCAACCGGGATATGAGATTCCTTCAATCAGACACTCCGGGTTTGCAGTGTTGCATATATGCGTGAGCTATTTTGAGCTGGTCGGTTCTATCGTCTCTTCAGAGACAGGCAGCACTAAAAGGTTTCACGCTGGGATGAGGGAGGTACTTCCAGGACTGTTCAAAGGAACTCCCGAGGACGACGCTCTCTTGAAGCTCCTATATAAAGCGGCTCGTTGCGGCTTGTATCATTCTGCCAGGCCGGGTGGCCCTGTCGGGCTCGGGCAGCCTGATAATGGAATGGCTATCGCTCACGACCCCGGAGCCCGGAAGGCCATCATCAGTCCAGATCGACTTCCGAAGGTACTCAAAGCGCATCTTTCCAAATTGAAGACGAAATTATTGGACAGTGCGAACACCCCTCTTCGCCAGCGATTCCAAACACGATTCGACGCGGGCTTTTCATGATCCGCTGAATTGCCCGATCTGGTATTCGGCGCGCAACAGAGGACATGCGGCTCGGACCCAATGCTCCATTTCGACGCGATCACACATCCCGATTATCCTGCGAGAGTTTGGATTGCAGACCGGGGGTAGTGCTCGCCATCAAATTCTGCCAGCCAATTCTGCTCATCTTGATTCGTGTGCCATTCGTCAGGATCAACCATCCGTCGGCGCGGCCTTCTCGCAGGACTTTCGACACCTGCCTTATGTTTACGATGGCAGATCGGTGGACACGAACAAATCGCTTGGGGTCAAGAGAAGCCTCTAGTTGGCGAATTGTCTCCCTCAGCATGAATGCTTTGCTGCCCACATGGATGCAGGCGTAATCATCAGCCGCTTCGATCCATTCGATGTCGTTGATGGCAATAAACGCATCTTCTGATCCATTTGGAATCAGGAGACGTTCAGGATAGGCAGGCGTATTTGAATGAGCTGCGCTTGCGTCCTGAAGAAGGCTACTGAGCTGCGCCTGAACAGTCAGTGCAGAGTTTGCTGCGAGCCGCTTTCTGATATGAGCAACGGCAGATGCAAGCCGCTCGGGGCTGATAGGTTTAATGAGGTAATCGAGCGCATGGACTTCAAACGCCTGCACAGCATAGGCATTGTAGGCTGTGACAAAGACGGTCAGCGGCATGTGCATGACCCCAATAGCATCGATCACCTCGAAGCCTGTATTGCCGGGCATCTGGATGTCGAGAAAAACCAGATCGACAGGTTTGGTCTTGAGAGCTTCGACAACCTCACTCCCACTTCGGCATTCTCCAACGATTTGAATATCGGAATGAGCAGCCAAGAGCTGACGTAGCCGTTTGCAGGCTAGTGGCTCATCGTCGGCGATGAGGGTTTTTATTGTCATGGGAGTGCCCGTTCGTAGGGAATGGTAATGGACACTTCAAACCCTCCAGATGTTCTATCTCCTGAACGCATCTTGTATTGCTGGGGATAGAAGTGGGCGAGACGGCCCTCCGTATTGCGAAGACCAATCCCATGCCCTCGGTTTGCCTTGCTTGTCAGACCAGGGCCATTATCGCGCACAGACAGATGCAGCATGTCCCCATCACGCTCTATGGAGGCTTGAATTACGCCTGCGTTCTGAAGCGGCGAGATGCCATGACGAATCGCGTTCTCCACTATGGGTTGGAGCAGGAAGCATGGAACCATGCTATCGAGTGCGCCGGGATCAATCGACATCTCCACGCGAAGTCGATCCGCAAATCGAATCTGCTCAATCGCCAAGTAGTGCTCCACGACAGCCAACTCCTGAGCCAGGGTTACTTTTTCCGGTGTCTCCCGCCCGAGAGTCGATTTGAGGATTTCATTGAGGTGGGCCAACGTTTGGCTGGCCTCCTTCTGGCATCCATCCTCTACCAGCGCGGTAATCGCATTCAGTGTGTTGAGAAGAAAATGCGGCTCCAATTGCATCTGAAGCGCGCTTAGATGTGCTGCGGAAAGCTGCTCTTTCAACTCAGCGGTCTGAATTGCTTCACGCTGTCGCGCTATCTGCGTCCGCGACGCTGCGCAAGCTCCCCACACGACCATATAAAGAAGTAGGTCAAGGGCAATACGTCCAGGCTCAAAAAACACTAATCTCTCGAAGCCGAGTTTCTTCAGGTAGGGCCAAACAAAGACCATCCAGTGGATTGTCTCGTGCAGCAGTCCAACGTGAGCCAGGGCTACAACAACTCCAACGACCGCCTGCAATGAAGCGTGGCGCAGCGAAATATGCCAGAGCCCCATCCACCGATTTCCTGCTTTCCATAAAAACGATCCGACGACCGCCCACCAGAGCCATAGCACCGCTCCATAGAGGAGCGAGGGCGTCCAGCCCGGATTCGGCATCTGAGTCGCGGCACTGGCTTGGCATTGAATTGCTGTTGCAATGGCAAGCAGAGTTGCCAGTCCCCAGAAGATCCAACCCGCGCTAAGGCCAAAGAGCCTTTCCTCCCCATCGATTGATTCCATTGCCCGGTCTTGATCTTGCTGTTTTGCTTGGTGATTCATATATTCATTCCAGACCAGCCCGATTGCAGCAACGCGGTATTGAATGCATGTTAGTCCGCCGGAGCGCCGGGTAGGAAGTCGGATTCGGCGAACTCCGTGGGTTCTGCGGTAAGCCAGCATGATTTAGCGGTGAAATTTCCGCGCTTTTCCCGCTGAAGCGTTGCTACTGCCCGCGCCGGAATCGCCAGTTGCCAAACTGGTGTGCTCGGTCATTTTCTCACCGTGCAAAATCCGGCATCCACCGCGTTGTTTTGTTTCTCTACCTCAAACCGCTGGAATCAACTCACACCTTCCCATCAGATGATGTCAACGCGAACGCGCGTTAATTTCAGAGCCCAGCCGCGAGGACACTTCTATGAATACCGCCTGGAAACTAGTGGGAATCTTGTTTGTCTCGCTTTACTGCTCCGTGGGAGTGTCACAGCAGCCTTGTGCAACAGGCATTCGTGTCGAAGGCATGGTTACGGATCAAACGGGAGCTGTCATACCCGGAGCTAGTGTGCGGGCGGTGGGACGAAGCACGACAACGGACACAGCAGGGCGCTACGTCCTCGCTTGCGTCACTGCGAATGCTGTTATCAGTGCGCAGGCTAACGGGTTTGCTGACGGTATGGTCCGCATACCCACTCGCTCAGAAAGAACGATCCATCTCAACATCCAGTTGACAGTGGCGTCAGTCCAAACGGATGTTCAAGTGAACGGAGACTCGGACAATGATGCTGGGGGTGACACAACAACCCTGGATACCAAGGCTGTGCAGGCCCTTGCTGATGACCCGGATGACTTCCTGCGCGAGCTTCAAGTGCTGGCTTCCGTAGGGGGCGGTGATCCAACGACTGCGGTCATTATGGTGGACGGCTTTCAGAACCCGAGCGTACTTCCTCCGAAGAGTTCCATCGCATCCATCCGTATCAATCCCGATAGCTTCTCGGCGAAATACGAGCGGCCACCCGCTTCCGGCGGTCTCATTGAGCTTACGACCAAGCCGGGGGCCAGCGCATTGCACGGTGCCGTCTTCTTCACGGACAGCGATGGCATCTTCAATGCCACCAATCCGTTTTCCGTTACCGCCACGCCTGCCGGACGAAGGCGTTATGGCTTTGAACTGAGTGGGCCGATCATCTCAAAGAAAAGCGGCTTTTCGCTCGCGCTCGAAAAGCGCGACATTGACGAGTTCAACGTCGTGAATGCAGTCGGGCTCGACGCGGATGGTGGACTGGGACCGACTGGGAACGGTGTCCCGACGCAGCAGACGGTTTCGGCTCCGCAGCGGCTCTGGATCGCGTCGGCGCGCGCCGACTGGCAGGTGACTCCGAGTGACGTAGCCAGTCTCTCCTTCTCCGCGAATACAAACAATGCGGGCAATCAAGGCATCGGAGGTTTCACACTTGCCGATGCCGGGTATTCGAGCCTGGTCAGCCAATATGACCTGCGACTCCACAACACGCAGACGATCAGCCCGAATGCCCTGCATGAGACCCGCATCGGATATAGCTGGAAACGGACAGCACAAACACCGCTGTCAAACACTCCTTCCGTGCAAGTTTCTGGATACTTCACAGGGGGAGGCGCGGCCAGCCAAAACCTGAACGACCGAGAGCGTGATCTTGAAGTGGACGACGAAATGACGGTGATACGCGGAAAGCACACGATCGCATTCGGCGCACAGTCATTCGGCATCTTCGTGCATGACGACGACCCGAATACGTTCAATGGTGCTTACGCCTTTGGCGGCGGAAGTGCGCCCGTACTCGATGCGAACAACAATCCCACCAGCGAGACGAAAAACATCAGACCCATCGAACAGTACTGGCGAGCCGTGCATAACCTCCCCGGTGGCTCGCCGACGACGTATCAGGTCACTGTGGGAACACCGCTGGTTTCGCTGGCGCAATGGCAACTCGGTCTCTATGCGCAGGACACCGTGAAGCTCACACCGCACTGGACTCTGGACGCTGGCTTTCGCTATCAGCTTCAGACCACGCCAGGAACCTTTGCCAACTTCAACCCGAGAATAGGTCTTGCATGGTCGCCCGACAAAAAACAAACGTGGGTATTTCATGCCCGTGCCGGACTCTTTAGTCGAGCGATTGACCCAAGCTATCCAACCAATGTTTATCGGTTGAATGGCGTCTTGCAACGACAGACCACCGTGTATTCACCGAGCTATAGCGATCCTCTTACGCCGGTTGCCGGATCGATTGCGACAACCACGACCAATTTGTTTCCGTCGTCTCCTGTTCAGCCCCGAACGTTCAGAGGCTACTTCAACGTGGAGCATGAGTTTGCCCATCACTGGCGTGCCACTGGCAACTTTTACTGGGGAGACGACTATGGTCTCATCCGTACCGTAAACATCAATGCTCCGTTGGTCGCCAGCAGTATCGGCATCGCTCCTGATCCTACGGCGGCTCTGCTCGCGCCGCGTCCGATTGTCCCGGATCAGAATTTGATTGAGTATCAAAATTCCGGCCACTATGGAGGCAATTCGGTTTCGTTCGGCCTCGATCAACATAGTTACAAACGGTTTGGCTTCTCCGCGCGCTACGCGCACATGAACTTCAAGTCTGACACTTTGGGCAATGAGACTCCGCAGTCCAGTTATTCAAACAAAGGGGAGGAGGCGCGTGTTTATTGGGAGAGAAAAAACAGTGTTACTTTTGTCGGCAACCTCAACCTTCCTTACCGAATTGCAGCGACAACCCAATTTGATGCTGGCGGTGGTCTTCCTTACAACGTCACTACTGGCACGGATAACAACGGGGACGGAAATTTTACGGATCGCCCCGCGTATGCATCAGCCCCCGGTTCAGGTGTCTATAGCACCCGATTTGGCCTGCTGACCACGAATACGGTTAACGGAAATGTGCCTGCCAATCTTGGAACCATGCCAGGAGTGATTCATTTGGACATGAATTTGAGCCGCGTCTTCACGCTGAACCCGAAAGACAAGCAACATCCCCGGACTCTGACGTTCAATGCGCGCAGCGCCAACCTGCTGAACCACACGAATGTCACCGCCGTGAACACGATTGTGTCGTCATCGGCCCTCGGACAGTCCATTGCAGCGCAAACTGCGAGGCGAATAGAACTGGGTCTGCGCTTGTCTTTTTAGCCTCCAGCAGGTTCATGGGCATCGGGGCGACAGCCACATCCGGTTCTGGTATTGCCATTTGGTACGATGGTTAAATAGGGTTGTTGGGGGCTAGGATGCGTTGATTGGCGTATCCTTGAGGACTCAGAAGCGGAGGGCAGAATGGGCATCACTTTGAATCCTGATCTCGAACGCCGCATTACGGTCAAAGTCCAAAGCGGCCGTTACCACTCTCCGGCTGAGGTCATTCAGGCTAGTCTTGAGTTGCTGGAAGCCCGAGATGCCGGGGTACAGAAAGCCCCCGATGCAGAGGGGCGTCCCGTATGGGAGACTATCGCTGGCTTGGGTCAGGAAGTCTCTCAAGAGGAATGGGCACAGGTGCCGTCCGATCTTGCCCGCGACCTTGACCACCATCTGTATGGGGCCGCGAAGACAGAGGAATGAACCAGATTTTTGCCGACACCGGCTATTGGATCGCTCTCCTGAATCCGCGCGATGAGCTGCACAATCGAGCGCAGGAGATTTCGGCCACGCTGGGGCCTGCGCAGATTGTTACCAGTGAATGGGTTCTGACGGAACTGCTCAACAGCTTCGCGGAGCGCGGTGTGCAGCTCCGGACCATAGTGTCGAGAACGGTTACGGCGCTTAGAAGCAATCCGGGCGTTACGGTCGTTCCGCAGACCAGCGCGTCCTTCGAGGATGCTTTTCAGCTTTATCAGGACCGGTCCGATAAAGGCTGGAGCGTTACAGACTGTTCGAGCTTCCTGATTATGCGCCAATATGGAATCGGCGCCGCGCTTACCTATGACCGCCACTTCGAGCAGGCAAACTTTCAGGCGCTATTGCGATAAGGAATACTCATAAAAAGCGGAGCCTATTGTCACAGGCTCCGCCAGAATGGAATGCGGCTTATCTCCGCTTTCCTTTCTTGTTTGCTATGGGTGCCAGGGGCGGACGGACGACGGAAACAGTCATCTTGTCCACGCTCAATTCGATCTGAAGCTCCCCTTCCGGCTCAAGGGCCGACAAACTCTTCGCCGGAATGAACTCTGCGAAATCGTCACCACCCGCGGCGTCGCGGATTTTGTCGTACTGCGCCATCCGTTCCTCCACGCTGGCTGTAGCAGGAAGCGCTTCGTACCCTTGCGCGTAGACAACCTTGTTGGCTGTGTCCGTACCAGGTAGCGGAGGCTCCCCGTTCGACATGAGATAGACACCGTCGTCTTTGACCAGCATCACTCCTGGGCCGGGGTTTTCTGTCAGTCCATACGGTGAGATGTTCCGCGGAGCTGCCTTGGCGTGCGTGACCAACTCCAGCACGGCTGCACCGTTGAATACGAACCTCGCTCGTTGTCTTCTCTGTTGTTCTGTCATGACTGCTTTCTCCTGATGTGCCCGCTGTGGGGCGATTTGCTTGCATGAGGGGAGCAGCTTCTCGAACTGTACTTTCTTTCGTGGAGTGCCCCGCTTCATGGCTTCTGGAGCAACGGCGGGGACGAGGGAGGTTCTGTCAAGGCCGCGTGCGCCGCGTAGCGGGAAGCCTTGACGGGTTCTTCCCGACCCTGCAAAAGTGCTACCGGAAGCGGGGTGCTCCATGAAAGAGAAGTTCATGGGTCTTCCTCATAGCATCGGCACATCGGGAGCGTCACGGCTGGGGAACCTGCCAGCCCTGACTGGTCAACTGGAGACCTGCGATCTCGTTCGCTTTCGATATACCCTCTACGGTGGTCCGAACATCTCCGAACGTGCGCTGTATATCCGGCCTCTCCGCCCACGGAGCGAGGTTCGTAATTCTGTAGGTGTAGGTGACTTCGGTCTGAGGAGTTGATCCAACGGTCACCGGCTCGGTCCATCGGACGATCGAATCGACTGTCATCGTTCCATAGCAGAAGCTGGCGGTCTGCCCGAAGGCGCCGGGAGTCTGACGAAGGTATCTCTTCCCCTCGTCAGTGGGTTCGTAGTGCTTCACCGGCTGTGGCGGACTCGGGCCGCGCAGGGCGTCCAGCATTCCGTGGATAACTGCCGTCGTGTCGGTCGAATGTACAAGACCGGCCTGTTCCAGTGCCGCCATCTGAGATGCAGTGCCGGACTGTATCTTCTGCTCGGCCTCAGAGACATCGACGGGAAACTCCCGGCCTGTCCCTGTACAAGTCTCTCCGTGTTTTGAGAGGTACTGGTCGATCGCTTTTCTGAAGTGATCGTCGCTGGGCTTTTTGGCGTTATCGCACGCGGTGAACAGAAGTACGCCTGCGAGAAGGAGAAGAGAAGGTGCGCGCAGCCTGACGGAACGCACGTCCTCAGCTTCCAGCAGGCACTAGACGCGGCGCATGCATGGATCGTCCGTACAGCCCGCGCGGACGGTGCCGGGGTACGGATCGGCAAGTACACCGTGGCGGATGCAGCCCACGATTGGCTCAAGGTTTGGCGCGGGGGTGAAGATTCGAAGGTCACGTCTCAGGCAAACGTTGACATGCACATCCTGCCCACGTTGGGCACCATCGAAATCGACAAGTTGAATCGCCCAACAATCGAGCGATGGTTGCATGAGCAGGCGAAGAAACCACCACTCAAGGTGCTGCGACGCCAACAGTCTACAAAGAAGCTGGCACCATCGCGACAAAGCAAGATTGTCTACGATCCGAACGATCCTGAGACGCAGCGCAAACGCAAGGATTCGGCCAATCGAGTATTTCGTGATCTACGGGCATTGCTCAATCGCGCATACGACAATCAGCACGTCGCTAGCAAAGCGCCGTGGGAAACGGTCAAGGAATTCGAGAATGTCGATGTTGCTAAGAACGAGTATCTGACGTTGGATGAAGCGCAGCGATTTATTGCTGTGTGCCCCGAAGACTTCCGAGACTTGGTGCAAGCCGCGCTGATTACCGGATGCCGATACGGTGAACTATGCCGGATGAAAGCGGCTAATTATGATTCGAGCATTGGCGCGGTGTCGGTCATTCAACGCAAAACTGGCAAGAAGAAAGATATCTTTCTAACGTCGGATGAAGCCGCATTCTTTGACAAGCACACAGATGGGAAGAAACAGGATGAGCTAATGTTCCGGCGCGGTGACGGCGAAGCGTGGGGCAAGTCGCACCAGCAATCACGCATGGAGGATGTGTTGAAAGCTGCGGGGATCAATCGCCACGTTCGCTTTCACGATCTACGGCACACATTCGCAACGTTGCTTGTGATGAATGGAACATCACTGCAACTCATCGCCAATCAGTTAGGCCACTCCGGTACGCGCATCGCTGAAAAGCACTATGCACATTTCTCCCCGTCATACGTGGCAGCGACGATCCGAGCGAACAAACCTGTCTACACCGCTCCGAAGAAGCCTAAGCCGGGGCCGCGACTTGTAAAGAAGGTGGGCTAGACGGGAAACGTAACGGAGATGCCGTCTACATGCTTGTTCAGATAGTCAGCGATCTTCTCAGCTTCCCGGAAGTCGATTCCGGGCTTGAGACGAAGGTAGAAATCGAGCTTGCTGTGTAGAACAGTATTGCTATCCGAGCCGTTTTCGAGGGTGCCAATAGTCTGCACTGTGCCCGGCGGATTATCCGACGCTTTGAAACGTGTTGATGCAAACTCAGTCTTATGGCTCATGTGTCTAATTTACGCTCCCGCTTTATGACTTAGCGTAAACTTTCATCGTGAATAAGCCCAATCCATTCGAAGAATACTTCCAAGGATTCATCAAAGACTTCGGAGGCACGTTGCTCGCTGAAGCGACCGGCGATCAGGAAGGCGTGCGCACTGCTGACTACCACTTCCCAACGCACAACGTCATTGCTGAGTTGAAAACGCTAATGCAGGACAGCACGGCGAAGATGAACGCGATGATGCTAGAAGCGATCAAAGAATGGGGTGGCGATCCGCGCACCATTCCAATGGCGACTGACGAAAACGGCCTGCATTATGTGACGGAAGTACCAGAAGAGATTAGTAAGCGCTGGCTTGCCAAGCACTTCACCGAAGTTGAAAAGCATGTAAGAGCTGCTGACGAGCAAATCGCGCAAACGAAAGATCGATTCAACCTTCCATCGAACAAGGGCATCATCCTTATTTCGAACGCATCGAATCCATACCACGACAACCCGAAAGCGTATCGCGAATTATTGGGCGTGTTGACTGTAAAGAAGAATGCGAGTGGCGAGCGGCGTTACCCAAACATCGACGGCGGTGTTTACTTCTCTGACAAGCTGCCAAGTCGTGCTGAGAAGATGCCGTTTTGGGCACCATTCCATATCGAGGAACCAGACAACAAGAATGAAGAGTTGTCAGCGTTCATGCTCGCAATGCGGACGCACTGGTATCAATACATAGAAAAGACGACCGGCGTAACTGTGCGACAGCATTACACGGATTGACCATCACGCCGGCCAGCTAATTTCAAGCCCACGCGCCCAAACCTCAGCCATCAAACCATACCTGCACGCATCGGCGGCATGATCCGGCTGCTTTGTATCCAAGTCCTCACGGCGCTTTAGATCATGGCTGAGATAGGGCACGGTACTCCAGAAGTATTCGCAGGCGCGTGACACGTATAGGCCGGGCTTATCGGGCTTGCCAGCATCGGCCAGCAGCCGCTTCATCGTCTGCCAGCCTGTTACACGATCCGCTTTCTTCGCAGGCTGAAAGGTAACACCGTGCTGCTGGAATTCATCTGCGATTGATCCGCTCGAATAGCCAGCCTTTGCAAAACAAGCGTCATCAGCTACGCCGGACGCCTCAACATCCCACGGGGCGCATAAATCGCGCCGGATCGCCTCAGCCGTGATCGCCGCTGTCCAACCAAGCCCCATATTCAGATTCGACCGCGAGACGGCTGCAAGCTCATCTACAAGGATCAATGATCCATTGGGATAGAACTTACCTTCGTGCGTCGCGCCGGGGCTGCGGGCAATCAGGTACGTCACGGATGGGGCGGACGATCCGAAGTCATGTGCGAGATAGGTACTCCAGCCGGGTTCATCGGGCATCGATTGCCACGGATCAACAGCATTGCGCGACTCTTCTAAGCACGATGCGAAGTACGCGCCACGCGAAATAGCCCAATCCCCATCCGTCCAGGCACGTAACAACTCTGGATCATCCGGGCAGGATGACTCCAGTTGTTCGCGGTATTGCTCACGATCAATCAGGTTGTTACCTGCGAAGGTGGATGGCGCATAGACCCATCTGCGCTTGCTACGGGCCTCATGAAACACTTCCCACGGTGCTACGCCAGCGAAGACGTAGCGTTTCGCCAGCCAATGATGTCCCGCACCACCCGGATTGGCGGCAATTACCATGCGCACGGGAACATCTTTCGATCCACGCATGTTCGAACGCATCATGTCCAGCAAGTCAGGCGTGGCGAATTGCCCAGCCTCATCCACGATCAACAACGTAAAGCTACGTCCTTGATACTTCGCATAGTCAGCAGCACTTTCAAGCTGGCCAAGTTCCATATATGCGCCATTCGGGAAGCGCCACACGTGCTCTTGAGCGTTGTAGCTTGCAGCCGTGCCGTACACCATACCGAACACTTCCCGTGTCGTGAGTTCGAAGTCAGCAAGTCCCTTATAGCTCTTGCGCAGATAGAGGATGCGGGCTTTGACACCATATTGCTCTGCATGGCGTAAAGCAAGATAGGCGATCCCGTAGCTTTTTCCGCCGCCGCGTCCACCACCAAGGAACACATCGAAGTCTTCCGGTATGCTCAGAAGCCGCTCTTGGAACGGGTTGAGTTGCAGTGTTTCAATCGGCATTGGCTTCGATCCTCTTAGGTTCTTTCGTATTGGTGACAGCTTCAATCGTCTTGTACTGTTCTGCGGTCATCGCGCCGGGTAGATTGAACGTGACTGAGACCTTGTTAGCCTGATCCTGCTGATCGCCTTCCCGGTAGCCGTGGCGCGCTTTCAGCAGAAACATTGCGCTAACCTTGTCTTTCTCCTCGATAGCCAGCTTGTAAAGCATGTTGTGCAAGGCTTGCCGCTCGGATTCGCGGCCTTGCGAGAATGCTTCACGCGCATCCTCATCAGCATCAAGCCACTTGTCCAACGTGGCGAGATGCACTCCAAAGTGCCGTGCTATGCCCTTTTTGCTAAAGCCAGTGCTGGCAAGCGCGGCAACTTGCGCGGCGAAGAATACGGGTGCGTCTTTGACTTGCATTACGACCTCATAAAACTAATGGGCAGATAGCAGCGGGTTAGCCGGTATCTGCCCATCGTGTTTGGTGAGAGTGGCGCACCAACTACACCACCACTCACCGATTCCATCACGGCACTAGATGGAAACTTATTTGCTGACAAGGAACGCAAGCGGGATACTCTTGCGCGACGTAGCCACTCGCGACCAATGCGCAGCAGCAGCAAGCTCGGCAAGCGTCGGCGAATCGCCCGCGATTGCTGCTCCGCCTGATCCATCACTCCATGCAAAGCCAACAGGATGGATTCCGACATTCATACGGCTGTGAAGTACGGTCTGACCGCCGCCTTTACCCGCATCAGGCACACGGAAGATTTCACTACCGTAGCCAATGCGCGGCTCACTCACTCCAAACCCAACAGCACCATTGCCCATAAGGATCGTCGTATAGACGCCGGTTGCTGGCGTCAGGTTGTCATCAATGATGACTCCCAAACCTCGGAATGTGCGTATTGGCAAGCCCTGACTCTGCGGAATGAATTCGATCAAATCCCCCTTCAATGCTTCTGTGTAGACATCACTGTGCATGGCAATGGCCTTGACATCATCCAAGTGATCGCCCAGCGTTGCGGCTGCATCAATGACAGCCTCAGCGGAGAAATCAGCAGCCGTGCCGGATGCACCGCTGATATCGTTCACCATGTCTGCCGCATTGTTGGCAACGTTACTCGCCATCACTCCAAGCAAGCTGGCAATCAGTCGCCGCTCCCACTGACGATCCCAATAGGCCAGCACGCGACCCTGCAATGCCTTCAATGGATCATCACCGCTCAATTCGCTGGCGAGTGACATATCACTCCAGCTTTGATGAAGGAAAGACTTGCGGACAACTTGCTTCCCAGCACTGTACTTCTGTGGTGTTGACAACACAGCAGGATCATCGCTGGTGATATCGGCCTCAGCTTCGCCCAAATCCTTCCAGAATGGGACATTGAATGACTGCGCTCCTGCCTGCAATTGGTCGGCAATAACACCGTTCTTTACGAGCACGCCACTTTGAAACAATGCGGTTGTCACAACGCTGTTCTCAATCTGATACGTTGTGAATTCCTGCGGTACGATTACGTCTGCGATCTGAGTTACGGACATAGGTAGCTCTCTTTCTCTCTGAATCAATGTGAATGGATGGGGAATTTGATCGATCAGGGTTAGAGCGACTGCCGTAACACTGTCCGCGACTGCGGATCACAACCGGACGGTGAGGCCCGGAAATAGCTCATCATTCTAGGAAATGAACTATGCCCTGCACTCACCGCCGAATGCGACTATCTCATCGAAGCCCGAATGAGGGCAAGGGGTTCGATGGATCATTTTCAACAGACCGCGATGGGGAGGAAATTTTGCGGCCCGCACCGCCCGTAGCGCCGCTGTACTTCATCAGAGTGGCGTACACCTTCTTACGTGCATCTTCCTTCTGCTGTTGCGGTGATCCAGCTAACAGTTGATAGAGTGCATTGTGGGTCATCGCGACAGGCTCACCTTTGCCGTTTATCACCACCTTCCCATCTTCTTTGGTCAATAGGCGTAGCTCACCAGTATCAGCATCCACATCAACGCGATAATCCTTCTCCAACTCCGCGATAAATAGCGATGGAACATGCGCGATTCCTTCTGACAATCTGCGCATTGGTACATCAATCACAGCAGCCCGCATCGTGGCTTCTGCCTTCTCAGCGCGTGATTCAAGCGTTGCCGCATTACCCTCTAGGTGTTCGATCCGGGCTTTCAGCGTGTGCTTAGTCTGCAAAAGCTCTGCGTTCACCCGTCTGAGCGTCTCTAGCTCGGCTGTGTTGTCATTGTTCGGTTGATCGTTAGGGTCAGGCATGTCGAATCCTCACTTTTAGTGACTTGAGTAGATGATTGTGAAACTCTTGCGCTTCCTTGCATTGGAGTGTGTCGTTGACGAACTCTTCCCATTTGCCTCTCAGCAATTCGAAATCGAAATTATCGTGCGTCACTTGTGGGCAAGGCCGGGTAGTTTCGCCATACCACAGTGAATCCTCGCGTTTGATCCGCGCCCACAGCAGCCTTTCCAGATCGGTCAACGTGTCTGGAAACACTGTCGCCTGCATGACGAAGCGATCCGCGACAAAGGGTGAGAATGCTTCTTCAGCTTCTCTGAGAATTGTGGGCTGACTGTTCACTAGCCAGTCGGCTGCGACTTCCTCAAGCAAAGTCGATAACGGCATGTTGAACCGACGTGCAGCCATCTCCAAGACGAATCGGCGTCTTGCGTCGAACCTGATCTGCACGGCTTCAGTCTTGTTGCTTCTTCCTACAGTTTCGATCTTTTCCGAATTCTCCGACGACACGTATCACCTCGCAAATGCAACCTAACATGCCCTCCGTTGAGAGTGTCAACTAGTAGTTGACTTCCTGAACGTACCGCATGATAAGTTGCATAAGTCCTAGAGACAAACCGAAAGAGGACTCGCGCGAATGAACACAGAAACCAACAACAACGCGGCTTCCAGCGAAGTTGCAATTCCACCAACCGTGCAGACATTCACATCACCAACTGCACGCATTGTGCATACATTCAACGCACCGACGGCACTATCTGATCGGATTACAGTTTCAGTTGAAGAGGCAATGACTGCGTTAGGTATAGGTCGCACAATGATGTACGAACTTATCAATGACGAAACCATTGCAAGCATTACGGTGGGCAAGAAGCGATTGATTATCGTCGCGTCAATTTATGAATGGCTGACGGATCAGTTGAACTACCAAGCCAGTGGGGAGGGCAACTAACATGCAACAGCTATTTACATTCCGCCCGTCCCTCTTGATGACGAACTTGATGCGTTGGGCCACGCCGCATAACTGTACTGATGGTGCAGAGAATGATTTCAAATCCGACGCAGCATGGTTCAAGGCTCACAAGTATAGACATCAGGTGATCCGCAAAGCTAGCTTCGCAGAATTCAACACGTTTGAGACATGGCAGGCGTGCGGAGCGCTGGGATTACCGCATCCGCCTCAACTTTGGTCAATGGTCATTCGAACAGGTGCGGCTAACCATCTGATAATCCCCGTCTGGCTTGGTGATGCTTGCTTCCCAACCGATAACTCGATTCCACGCTATGACAGTTGTGAGAGTGACGACGCGTTGCAAGTGATCCTGCATCACATCAATCACAACAACGGGTTCGACCCTATCGAATTTCTTGAATTCACGCACAAGACGCAGCTTGCTTTGCAGGCGGCTACCGCTGCGAAGAATCGTGCGGGGAAACTCAACTGAAAATGCTCTCCCCATCACTTATTCAGCAGCAGCGCATTGCGCTTGTGGCCAATGGTTACGCACGTGTCGTCGTGGAAACCAATGGGAAGAAGCCTATTGAAGCATCATGGCCTGATAAATCGCGCAACGTGACGTTGCAGGAGGTGTCGAGTCAGTGGCCGGACGCAGGCTCCCTCAACACTGGCGTCTTAGCTGACGACTTGTGCGCAATCGACATTGATGTTGACGACAATCGGGAACTAGTCAGCAAAGTGATTGAGCTAGCCCGGCAACTACTCGGCAATGCTCCAATACGATATCGAGACAACAGCACACGAGTGCTTACGCTCTATCGGGTGAGCGATTGGGATAAGAAACAACGGCTCAGTGCGGTTGAAGGATCGCTTGGAAACGTCGATTTCCTGACAAACAATAAGCAGTTCGTGGCTTACGGCACGCATCCTAGTGGCGAAGAATACAAGTGGGATTTCGACTTGAAGACGATCCCGCGTGCAACATTGCCAGCGGTCACATTCCGAGATGTCAGTCATTTCCGCGAACAGTTGATTGCACTGTTGGGTGCAAAGTCTTCCCATGTTGCGCCTGCGACTACTACATTCGTTTCATGCGATGCCCCGCAAGGATTCGCGCCGATAGCAGAGCGCGCACCTGCCACTAGGCATGAGTCGGAATACGCCCAAGCTGCGCTTCGAAATGAAGTCGAAAAGCTGTTAGCGATGCGTGCGGGATCGCACCGCAACAACGCATTGAATGTATCTGCACATAGCCTTGGAACGATGGTGAGTAGTGGATGGATTGATGCCGTGACTGTCGCCAGTGCTCTCTATGAAGCCGCAGAGCGAAACGGCTACGTGACCAAGCGTGGGGAGGAAGCAGCTAAGAAAACCATCGCATCGGGGATCGAGGCTGGGATGAGCAAGCCGCGCGATCCGTTGCCCGTAGACGCGCCGGGCACTTTGATCGATCCTTCCCGTCTCGTTGTGAGTGACAAGCCCGCCAGCAAAGCCCTAGCCGCAGATGCCACCAAGAATGCTGTCGTACTCACGCGTCTAGCCGATATTGGCCCTATGGTCACCGATTGGCACTGGACGGGCTACATCCCAGCCGGGATGCTCACCTTACTTGCCGGTGCCGGGGGAACGGGTAAGAGCACTCTTGCCTTCTCTTTTGCAGCCACGGTCACGACGGCAGGATGCTGGCCTGATGGAACGCGCTGCGCGACGCCGGGGAATGTGCTTGTGTGGAGTAGCGAAGACGATCTTTCACGCACTATCGTCCCACGTCTCATTGCTGCTGGTGCAGATTTGACCCGTATCGCATCGGTAGAAGGGACGATTGACGAGCGCGGCTTGAATTTACCGTTTGATCCGGCGCTGCACATGGATGATTTGCGCCAACAGGTTAGACAAGTGCCGGGTGGCGTGTCACTGCTAATCGTCGATCCAATCGTAAGTGCTGTCAGCGGTGATATGCATCGTGCCAATGATGTGCGACGCAGCCTACAACCTATTGTTGACTTTGCTGCCGAACAGGGATGCGCAGTGCTAGGCATCACCCACTTTGCGAAGAATACAGGCGGCAACAACACAACTGAGCGCGTCATTGGATCGCAGGCCTTCGCAGCACTCGCACGTATGGTGTTGGCAACTGCGAAGGAAGAAGAGTCGGAACAGCGGGTATTCACTCGCGCCAAATCGAACATCTCGCTAGACGGTGGCGGTTTTCATTACACAATTCAGGAGTTGGGTGTTCGCGATCATTCAGGCCGAAACATCAATACCACTCGCGTCGTATGGGGCGACGCAATGCAAGGTAACGCGCGATCTATTTTGTCGAGCGTCGAGGGTCAAAACGATGAATTCAAGCCCATCAACAGAGTCGAGGAAGCTATGCAATTCTTGCGCACTGAGATAGCGCGTGGCCCCGTCCCAGCGCGTGATTTGATCGAGCGTGCCAAACGCGATTTTGGGATCAATGAACGCTCATTGCAACGTGCCCGCGAGAAAATGGGCATCGTCGCAACCAAAGCGGGCTATCAAGGTGCATGGGTTTGGAGCTATCAAGTGTAGGGCGAACGTCTTGGGACGATTCTGGCGGGCCTCGACAAGTCCATCTCCTTCTCATACACATGCTTGCCGCATAGTTTGCACTCGCGGCGAATACCGCCGTTCCAATCGTGAGCGGCACCCATATAACCGATCCGCTGAGGCGTTGCTTGATAGCACGAAGGACAGATCGGATCATCTCCATCGTCATCGTCAGCTAGGTAAAAATAGCCGTGAGGAGCAACAGGACCGTGGTAGGCCGTTTTCTTAGCGAGTTGTGCTTTTAGCTGCCTATTCTCTTCATCAAGTGCCAGCGCATGTTCCCTCAAATCAAGCAACGTCTCATACGCAGCACCAATCTTCTCTCTCAATTCAGTCGCCGACGTATCTTTGACTAATTCACGTGCTGACTTGATCGCACCAATCGCATTGTTGACCAAACCGGCGGTGGAAACAACTATCGGAAAGTCCACAACTCCTCCTCAAAGACTCCACTCATATTATTGTTGCCTTTGGTCTTCTATAGGAATCTTTGATTGGACAAAGACGACAAGCCACGTCAAAGGCGACAATAGGCAACAGTGAAAATGTGGTGTCTTTGAACGGGATCGTGTCGAGATTGGTGATTAGGAAATCTATCGCTATAGGCCGTGCGTGCCAATAAAAATGCAGTTCAAAATCTGCAATGCATCATTTTCTGCATGACACGTCACGCTACACAGAAACTAACGCAGCGGGTACACATGGGCAGATCGTGGCTATACGCACCCGCATGATAGCGTGAATGAAAAACTAACACAGCAGACATGCATATCACTTGTGACATCAATAGTTTAGATGCTGTTGCGTCATGCAAGATGCCTACAGCACTGATTGGTTCTATGACGTGCCTATGACGTGTCACGTGACGAAACCTTGATCGTCATTTTATAAGTTATTGATTTTTATAGATTTTTTGGTGGGCACAGCAGGATTCGAACCTACGACTTCCACCGTGTGAAGGTGGCACTCTACCGCTGAGTTATGCGCCCTGAACCTGATCAAGAGGTGACCGGAGGCTTGGTTAGCTATGGTCAAGAATAGCATCTCCACTTGTGGCTATCAAACGGTTCGCGGGTAGTCGAACGGTAATCGCAAGTCTTTCCAAGACAGCTTGGTGGCCGGGTTTCGTTGGCGATACAATCGGGCAGCAGGATGCCCGCCCCCTCCCCCAACCCCCGCCGTCCAGACCCCGAAAGCGGGGTAGTTGAGCCGGCCGCCTCAGCGGGGGATGACTTTCACCTCGAAATCGACGAAAAAGCGCAACATGAAGGCGATGACGGGGTTATTGAGGGTATGGCTACGCTTGCGATCAATCCGAGATTGCTTGAGAGGCTTCAAACCGCCGAAAAACATCATGCAGCGGGCGACTTCGGACAGATGGACGACGCCGCGATCATGCTGGAACTGCGCAGCGGCAACATGGCGGGATTCGACTTTCTCATCCAGAAGTACCGCAAGCCGATTATTCATTTCATGTACCGGATGGTACATAATCAGGCCGTCGCAGAAGAGTTGGCCCAGGAGGTTTTTCTCCGGGTGTACCGGTCGCGAGAGACGTACCGGGCCGAGGCCAGATTCAGCACATGGCTCTACAGGATCGCCACGAATCTGGGCGTGAACTATGCGCGAGATAACCGGCATGAGCGTATGGCTTCGACCGTTTACCTGGACGAAACAGACGCGGAGACAGGAACGACTCCAGATGTGGCAGATACAACCCCTGACGTTGAGGCGAAGATGCTTCGGCAGGAACGGCTGAATGCAATTCGCGAACATGTCATGTCGCTGCCGGAACGCCAACGCATGGCTGTGTTGATGCACAAGTACGAAGGCATGGACTACAAGCAAATTGGCGATGTGTTGAAGCTGAGCGAATCCGCCACCAAATCACTGTTGTTTCGCGCTTACCAGACTTTGCGGGAGAAGTTGAAAGATTTTATTTAGCGATTGAAAGCGCGTGAAGAATTTGCAAAGCGCGCGCGACGTAAGAAGTTGAAGGGGTTACACCATGATTTGCAGAGACTGCCAATCCGTTTTCCTCGATCTGCTGCTGGATGCTGATGCAACCGCGAATGCGGCCGCACGCAGCCACCTCGGGTCCTGCGATGAATGCAATCGCGAGTTCAAGTCGCTTGCTGCGACCTTTGCTTTGCTCGATGCCTGGAAGGGACCGGAGCCATCGCCTTATTTCGATCAGAAGCTGGCGGTGCGCCTGCGCGAAGAACAGGCTTTAGCGCCGGCCGGCTGGTTTGAGCGGATGAAGATCCGCTTATTATTCAATACGGGACGGCAGTTTCGGCCTGCCCTGACGGGTGCTCTGGCGTTGATTCTTGTGGTCGGGGGTGGCACCTTCGCCAATCTTTCGACCTTTACTCACCAGGCCCCGGAGATCTCAGCTACCGTGCAGGACCTGCAGATTCTGGATAAAAACGATCAGGCTCTGCAGACGATGGATCAGCTTTTGCAAGATGATGGAGCGGCTGAAGATGCATCCGGACCGCCCAGCAGTTAGTTTTGAAAATCGGACCATCAGGCGAAATGGAGGTTGGGAGGAGGGAAAAGCGCGGTAAGCTGCTGTATCAGAATAAGTTTTGCTAGTGTGTTCTTTCTCCGGCCTGAAATACCATGACCTCGCATCCCCATTTGCGGCGCATCCTGCGGCCAGCCATCATTGCCCTGCTGCTCTCGGCAGCGACGATGATGGTTGCGGTTCAGCCTGCGTTCATGCATAGGGCACAAGCACGACCTTCGATGAATGCTCCTCGTCAGGCGCCTGCTCAAAGGCCGAAGCAAGAGCATCTTGGCCAATGGATGGAGCGACATAGCAACATGCCGCTGGCAGACCAGCAGCGTGCACTTGAGAATGAGCCGGGGTTCCGCGATCTTCCGCCCCAGACGCAACAGGCTATGCGTGACCGCCTGACTCAGCTCAACAACATGCCGCCAGAACAACGCCGCCGCATGATTGAGCATACCGAAGTAATGGAACGACTTACGCCGCAGCAACGCCAGCAGTTTCGCGCAGCCACGGAGCAGTATCGGAGTCTTCCCGAGGACCGGCGGCGGCTGGTCGCCCGGGCCTTCCGGGATTTGCGCGAGATGCCAGTGCCGCAACGGCAGGCGATTCTCAACTCGGACCATTTTCGCAGCCAGTTCTCCGATCAGGAACGCGGCACGCTCTCGAATCTGCTGTCGGTGGAACCCTATCTTCCGGTGGAACATCCAAACGACGGCCCTGCGGTTGGGAAGCAGTAAGCCCTTCCTATCCAGAAAGATGTAGCCGCCCGAAGGCGGCTATTTTTGTTGCGGGGAGGGGGTAGGGCTATGAGGGAAGAACACCGTTGCTTTTTGGCCCAGCTTTCAGAGGATACTCACGGAGTCTAGCGATCAAGCCAATCGGAGGGGCGGCGAAGTGATCGCAGAAATCGAAGTGTCCGGAATATCACCTGAACGGTCTTCCTCCCTCTTAGTGTCCGTAGTGTGCCCCTAAGTCCTGCGTTTGCCTATACAACTTTTGCAGGAGGCTCCTGGTTCGCCACCCTTGAGCTTGAATTACTTGACCATAGAGTCCGGTCGAACTACTCTGAATTCATGCCTTCGCAGCGCACCTTTTGTTGTTGTTGCCCCACAACGACTCCCTGCTGCGCCTAATCTCTGGCGTTCTCTTCTTCCCTTTCACAATTCCAAAGGAATGAGCTATTTATGAAGCTCCTGGTAGGCATTTTTCTGCTCGTCACGTCGGCATTGGCCGAAGCGCCCCATCAACCCTCTATCGCCGGCACATGGGAGGGGACGGCTACGGTCCATGGTCAGCAAGTCACTGTAGTGCTGCAGGTTAGCGGCAGCGGGGACTCGCTGAAGGCCGCGCTTATCAATGGGCCGGAGAGCAGCGCTGCGTCCAGCGCAGTGTTTTCCGGCAACCACCTTTTGCTGACGTTCAATTACTACGCCAAAACGCTGGATGCGACGCTGACGGATGGCCATCTGAGTGGGAGTTTTGGTACGACGACGACACGGTATCCCATTGATTTAACGGAGCATGACGGAACGGCGGCAAAGAGTTCGGGGGCGGCCCAGGATATCGGCGGGGATTGGGAGATTGCGGTGAAGTCGGCTAAGGGCGAGTCGGCCTGGCAACTTCGTGTGGAACCGGCGAAGAGTGGCGGGGAGGTTCGGGCGGTGATTCAGCGGATCGATGGGGATACCGGTTCGCTGTATGGGCAATGGACGGGTAAGGACTATCGAATCAGTCACTTCACTGCGGCTGGAGCGGCGCTTTATTCGCTGGCTCCCCAGGCGGATGGGACCTTGCTGGTCTCTAATTTGTTGAGGACGGATCAAGATAATCTGGTGGCGCGGCGGCCGGCGCAGGCTCGGGCGGCAAAGCTGGCGGGGCCTACTGATCCGACGGAGCAGACGCGGATGAAGGACCCTTCGGCGCGGTTTGCCTTTAGTTTTCCTGATCTTACGGGCAAGGTGATCTCGAACAGCGATCCGCAGTTCGATGGGAAGGTGGTGATTGTGGCGATTGGCGGGTCGTGGTGCCCAAACTGCCATGATGAGGCTCCGTTTCTGGAAAGCCTTTATAAACAGTTTCATAGCAGGGGTTTGGAGATCGTGAATCTCTCGTTTGAGGAGGGGGATCAGTTGAAGGATCCGGCGCGGCTGCGGGCGTTTATTGCGCGGTATGGGTTGACGTATACCGTTCTTGTTGCTGGGGATACGGACGAGCTGAATGCGAAGGTTCCGCAGGCGGAGAACCTGAATTGCTGGCCTACTTCGTTCTTTCTGGGAAGAGATGGTCGGGTGCGGGAGGTACATGCGGGGTTCGCTGGGCCGGCGAATCCTCAGGCGCATGAGGCACTTGTGAAGGAGACGACGGAGCTGGTGGAGCAGCTTCTGGCGGAGCCGGTTCCGGCTCGGGAGGCGGTTTTGCGGTGATTTTTTTCAGAGCGTGGTGAGAACGGTTTCGGGCTGGATTGGCGCGGGTTTTTGAAGGGGGGTCCGGGGAAAGTGTGCGTTTTTGTGATGGTTTTTCGTGGTGATTTTGTGGTGGATGTGTGGTGAGTTGTGGTGTTTTGCGTGGTGGTTTTCTGGCCGCTAAAAAATGCCACTTTTTTAATTTATTTTTGGAAGATTTGGTGGGGCGTTCAGATTCAGGTTTCAGATTTAGGTATCGGGTTTCAGGTATCGGGTATCGGGTTTTGGTGGGTTAGTCGTGTCTTAGGGCGATCATGGGATCCAGCTTCATGGCGCGGACGGCTGGGATGTAGCCTGCGATGATGCCGACGATGAGGAGAATGATGGAGGCGGATATGAGCGTGAGGGGGTCGGCGGTGGAGAGGCCGAAGATCATGCGGGCGACGAGGTGGGTTGCGGCGAGAGTGCATGGGACGCCGATGAGGATTCCGGCGAGTGTGAGCAGAACAGCTTCGCGCAGGATGAGCTGGAGGATTGCGGCTCGCTGCGACCCCATGGCCATGCGGATGCCTATCTCGCGAGTGCGCAGGGTGACGGCGTAGGACATCAGGCCGAAGAGTCCGAAGCCGGCGACGAGGAGAGCGATGGCGGCGAAGAGGGTGGAGAGGGTGGCGGACATCTGCTCGTAGACGAAGGAGCGCTCGTTCTTTTCTTCGAAGGTGGCAGTCGCCGTGGTGAACTCGTGGCCGAAGGAGCGAACCTCTTCGTCGATGGTTTTGGTGATGCCGGTGGAGGTTGCGCCGCGGAGCACGATGTGGCCGCCGGTCCCAAAGTCGCGGACCTGAATGGCGGGGACGTAGAGGATGGGAGCGTTGCCGTCGCGAACGTCGAGGATGCGTGCATTTTGCGCGACGCCTACGATCTCAAGATTCTGCATATCGGGCTGGACACCGAAGCGGAGATGTTTACCGATGGGATTGGTGTTGGGAAAGAGCTGTTTGGCGGTGAGGGCGTCGATGACGGCGATGGCAGGATGTTGCTTGTCGTCGGACCAGGTGAAGTCGCGACCGGAGAGCAAAGGGATGGCGAGGGTTTTGAAGAAGCCGGGCGAGACGGCGGCGAGCGTTGTGGTTGCGTTGCTGGAGGGATTGGTATCGGTGGTGTCGGCGACGGTCTCTTTCCAGCCGTTGTTTTCTCCGGCAGGGATGGCGAGCGCGGAGAAGGCGACGGAGTGAACGGATGGCAGGCTGGCCATGGCGTCGAGGAGCTGGCGGCGGTAGTCGGCCATGTCGATCTTTGTGTAGCCCTGCGGCATGGGCGCGAGACTGACCTCGAGGAGGCTGGCCCGTTCGAACCCGGGGTCGAAGGAGCGGAGGCTTTCGAGGGTGCGGATGAAGAGTCCCGCGGCCTGAAGAAGGATGAGCGAGATGGCGATCTGGGAGACGATGAGAGCTTTGCCCAAGGTGCCGAGGCCTGAGCCCATGGTGCGCTGATCGTCCATGCGGAGAGCGGTTCCGGGCGCGCGGCGAGAGAGCTGCCATGCGGGGATGAGGCCGATGAAGAATCCGGTGAAGAGAGCGGTGAGACCGGCGAAGGCGACGATACGCCAGTCGGGGCGGAGGTCGAGGAGGACAGGTGCGTCTGCGCCTTTGGCGAGGAGGGTGACGAGGAGATGGCTGCTCCACCAGGCAAGTACGAGGCCGACGAGCGCGCCGATGGAGGCGAGGGAGACGCTTTCAACGACGAGCTGACGGACGGCTTGCCAGGGCGTGGCTCCGAGGGCGATGCGGGTGTTGATGTCGTGACGGCGCGCTGAGGCTCGGGCGAGAGTAAGGCTGGCGAGGTTGACGCAGACGACGAGGAGAATGAGCGCAACGATGCCGAGGAGGAGATTGAGCGGCTTGAGGAGGCGGGTGCGGAGCTCGCGGTTCGTGCCGGTGGATGCGGGGTCGAGACGGAAGCGCATGGCCAGCCAGGATTGACGGCGCGGACCTGCGGCCTGGGTGGGAACGGTGTCTTCGAGGAGGCGCGGCCAGAAGGACTGAATCTGCGAGGAGACCTGCTGAATGTTCGAGCCGGGTTGCAGGCGACCGGTGACGAAGAGCCAGAGGAGAGAGCGGTTTTCGAGATCGTTGAGCTGGCCTGCGCCGACGGGGATGGTGATCTCAGGCGGTGCGCCGACGATCATTCCGGTGAACCACTGGCGTGTGACGCCGATGATGGTGAAGAGTTTTCCGTCGATGCGGATGTCTTTGTTGACGATGTTGGGATCGCCGCCGAAGTGCTGCTTCCAGAACTCATAGCCGATGACGGCGACTTGAGATATCTGCGTTCCCTGGATGTCGGCGGGAGAGATAAGGCGTCCGAGGAGCGGGCTGGCCCCGAGGACAGAGTAGTAGTTTGCGGTGACGGAGTGTACGGGGGAGACGAGGACGGAGCCGTTGGCTTCGACGTTGTAGTCGGCGCCGCCGCTCCATCCGCAGATACCGGCGAAGGCATGCTGCCGGCGTTCGAGCTCGGCATAGGAGGGATAGGAGAGCGGAATGCTGGAGTTGTTGCGGTAGATGCCGACGAGATCGACGAGCTGCTCCGGGTGCGGGAGAGGGAGCGGACGGAAGACGAGCGCATTGAAGACAGTGAAGACGGCGATGGCCGCTCCAATGCCCACGGCGAGGATGAGGACTACGGTGAAGGCGAAGCCGGGAGTTCGCGAGAAGGCGCGGAGTCCGTAGAGGGCGTCCTGGCGAAGGGAGCTCATGAGTGGAGTTTAGAGGATGTCGTTAGTTTTTGAAGAAGTTTTTGGCTAGGAAGAGGACGTTGGCAGGGCGTTCGGCGAGACGTCGCATGAAATACGGGTACCACTCGGGACCGAAGGGGATGTAGACACGGACGCCGTAGCCCTCGCCCGCCAAGCGGCGCTGAAGGTCGCGGCGAACGCCGTAGAGCATCTGGAACTCGAAGGCTCGCTGGTCGATTTTGTTGTCGTTGACGAAGCGGCGCATCTGATTGACGATGGCCTCGTCGTGAGTGGCGATGCCGCAGAAGACTCCTGTGTGCGTTTGCGGGTTGACGTAGGTGACGGCGCGCTTCATGAGGTTGACGTAGTTGGCGTCGACGTCGGCTTTGGAGGGGAAGGCTACGTCGGGGCCTTCTTTGTAGGCGCCTTTGCAGAGACGGATGCGGATTCCCTGCCCTAAGAGACGCTCGGTGTCGGTGCCGGTGCGGTAGAGATAGGCCTGGAGAACGGTGCCGACGGCTCCGGGGTATTGTCTGGCGAGACGCTCGGTCATGGCGATGGTGGCTTCGGTGTACAGGGAGCCTTCCATGTCGATGCGGACGAAGGAGTTGACGCGGTGAGCGTGGGCGACCATCTCTCCGGCGATGCGCTCGGCTAATTCAGGGTCGAAGTCCATGCCGATCTGGGAGAGCTTGACGCTGACGTTGGCGTTGAGCTTGCGGGCTTCGATGGCGTCGAGGAGCTGGTGGTAGATGTCGGCGGACTTTCGGGCTTCGGCTTCGGTGGTGACGCTCTCGCCGAGAGAGTCGAGTGTGGCGGCGATGCCTTCTTTGTTGACGCTATCGCAGGTGGTGAGGACTTGTTCGACGGACATGCCGGCGACGAAGCGGCTGGAGAGCTTTCCGCCGAGGGAGGAGCGCTCGGAGAAGGAACGCAGAGATTTGTTTTGAGAGAGACCAATAAAGAACGATCGAAGCAAACGGAATTCCCCTTCAAAGGCGGGATGACGCCCTGGCTATTGTTTCATGAGGGCGGCTGGATGGGAGTCTCATGGTAAGACGGGCGGGCTCGAAAAAAACAAATTTTTAATGCGCACGAGGGCTTGTGCTGCCGGTGGCCACTTGCCTGTGCGAGGGTGGAGGGGGACACAACGGCAAGCAGATCCCTGCGGGGATGACAAAAGAAAGATTACGACAGAGATTGGCTGCAGTTTTAGAGCATGACTCTGGCTGCGTTTTTAGCGGGTGGCTTTGGCTGCGGCTTTGATGGGGGTTTTGACGTTGGGCTCGACCGGCGGGGTGACCATGGAGCTGGTGTCCTTCATGGCGGCGATGGCCTCGTCGTAGCGTCCGCGGATTGAGTTGGAGCGGATGCGGGCCATGTCCTCGAGCATCTTCATGCCGTCCTTGAGGTAGGACATGCGGGAGCGCTCGTCGTGGCCCCAGGTGACGGGGACTTCGCGGACGACGTACTTGAGCTTGCGGGCGATGAAGAGAATCTCGGGATCGAAGCCCCAGCGCTCGATGGTCTGGAGACGGAAGATGACCTGGGCGGCGGAACGCTTGAAGGCCTTGAAGCCGCACTGGGTGTCTTTGTACGGGAGGCCCATGATGGTGCGGGTAACCCAGTTGAAGCAGCGGCCGAAGAACTGGCGGTAAAGCGGCTGGTGAATGGTCTGACGGGTGCGGTCCATCCAGCGCGAGCCGATGGCGACGTCTGCGCCGTATTCGAGTGCGGCGAGGAGGCGCTCGGCCTCTTCCATCGGGGCGGAGAGATCGGCGTCGGTGAACATGACGACATCGCCGGCGGCCTGAAGGAGGCCGTTGCGGACGGAGTAGCCCTTGCCCTTGTTGCCAGGGTTCTGAATGAGATGAAGGCGGGGATGGGTGGCCATCCAGCGCTGCACGATAGCGGCAGTGTCATCTTTGGAGCCATCGTCGACGACGAGAACCTCCGCGTCCCAGCCGCGCTCGGCGATGCAGGAGAGAACCCGACCGAGTGCGTTCTCGATACGCGCACTCTCGTTGTACGCGGGAATGACGATGCTTAACTGCGGATGCGACATGGCAGATTACAAGCCCCTTCTTCCAAGCTTTCTCAGTCTGTTTGTGGGATGCTTTGGGAGGGCTCCGTTGACTATGATAGCTCACTTGTTTGACGTAGCTGAGTAGTTTTTTGTCACATTTTTTCATGGTTTGCGCGGGATGCTTTGTTTTTGGGGCAGACGGTTCGCGCGGGCGGGATTTTTGGCTGGCTGCTACACTCCAAAATATGCCGGAAGAGTATGGAACACCAATGCCGCCGCCACCTCCACCACCTGCTCCACCAGCTATGCCCTATGGACGGATTCCGCCGTATGGGTCGCCCTATGCCGCCCCTGCCGGATATGGGATGATGCCTCCGCGGCAACGGTCGGCATGGTTCTATGTCGCGGTGATCGGTGGCTCGCTGGCTGCGTTGTTTCTGCTGATGATGGCGATGGTGTGGAGCGCGGCGCGAGCGTTTGGCGGCAACAATGCAGATGGGTTTGGATTGGATGGGGACCGGATTGCGGTGATCGATGTGAGCGGGGTGATTCTGTCGCCGGAGACGGTGGGCGGGCAGCTGCGGAAGTTTGGCGACGATGCCTCGGTGAAGGCGATTCTGCTGCACATCAACTCGCCGGGCGGAGATGCGGCGGCTTCGCAGGAGCTTTATCACGAGGTGCTGCGGGTGCGGCAGGAGAACCATAAGAAGGTGGTGGCATCGATTGAGTCGGTGGGGGCTTCGGGGGCGTACTACATTGCGAGCGCGTGCGACACGATCTATGCCAATGACGCTTCGGTGGTGGGGTCGATCGGCGTGATTATGGAGTGGACCAACTACGGCGACCTGATGCGATGGGCGAAGCTGAAGAATGTGACGATCCATGCCGGGGAGCTGAAGGATGCAGGCGACCCGAGCCGGGACCTGACACCGAAGGAAGAGGCGTATTTTCAGTCGCTGGTGGACAACATGTACGGTCAGTTCGTACATGACGTTGCTTCGGGGCGGCATACTTCGGACGACAAGATACGACCGCTGGCGACAGGGCAGGTGTGGACTGGACAACAGGCTCTCCCGCTAGGCCTGATCGACAAGCCGGGAGGGTACCGGGTAGCGCTGATGGATACGGCAAAGGCTGTGGGAATCCGCGGGGAACCTAACGTGGTACGGGCTGCCAAACCGAAAAAAGGGCTGCTGGGAGCACTGACAGGAGATGCCGACGACCTGTTTCCGAATCCGGGCCAGCTCCTGAACCGGGCCCCTGGGTTCTACTTTCTCTGGAAGTAAGGCTCGGTCTTTCAGCATTTAGCTTGAACAGGATTTTGCACGGTGAGACGAGGACGAGATTGGGATTTCCGGGCGCAAATGATTGGTCTGACCAATTCTTCTTTTTGCGCTCTACGGAAGAGATGTTGATGCGGTACAAAGTTGAGGAAGTCGCTAACTTAATGAGCCTCGATCCCGTCTACAATCAACAAGAAGACAGGATTTCGGCCCGATAGACAACCAGCCCTCCCAAAGCAGGAAAGGACCACACCATGACAAAAGCCGACCTCGTAGAGCAAGTGACCGCAATAGGCGACCTGACCCGTCGCGACGGTGAGGTCATCGTCGACACGCTTTTTGACGCCGTGATTGGCGCCCTGAAGTCCGGGGACAAGATCGAGATTCGCGGATTTGGCAGCTTCCGGACACGGCAGCGCAACGCGAGGACGGGCCGCAACCCGAAGACCGGAGCGAAGGTGGATGTTCCGGCAAAACGGGTCCCGTTCTTCAAGCCTTCGAAGGAGCTGCGCGACTCGGTGAACCCGAACGGCGCGGTGAAGTCGAAGCCGATTGCAAAGAAAGAGGATGGTGTGGACCCGCATCATCCGCCAGCGATGTAACGGAACGAGTTACAGACAATGAGCGAGCAGAGGCTTCGGCTTCTGCTCGTTTTTTTGTGCCTTGGCTACTCGGCTACGCCTTCAAGGACGATGGCGGAGGCGGGTTCGGAGCCGAAGACTCCCTCCCACCTGGCGACGATGACGCTGGCGAGGCAGTTGCCGGCGACGTTGATGGCGGTGCGGCCCATGTCGGCTACGGCGTCGATGCCGAGAATGACGAAGATGGGTTCGGTGGGCAGGTGGAATGTAGCGGCAGTGGCGAAGAGGAGGACAAGCACGGAACGGGGGACGCCGGCGACGCCTTTGCTGGTGATCATGAGGGTTAGGAGCATGAGGACCTGCTCGCCGAGCGAGAGGTGAATGCCGGCGACCTGCGCGACGAAGATGCTGGCGACGGCGAGGTAGAGCGTGGAGCCAGTGGAGTTGAAGCTGTATCCCGAGGGAATGACGAAGGCGACGATGCGGCGCGGGACACCGAAGGCCTCCATGGACTCCATCGCGCTGGGGAGCGCGGCTTCGCTGGAGGAGGTGGCGAAGGCGATGGTGGCGGGCTCGGCGACGGCGGAGAGAAAGCGGCGCAGCGGGATGCGAAAGAGCAGAGCGGACGGCAGAAGAACGAGCAGAGTGAAGGCGATGAGGGCAACGTACAACGTGAGGAGCAGCTTGCCGAGGTTGATGAGAACGCCGATCCCCATCTGACCGACGGTGAAGGCCATCGCCGCGCCGACACCGATGGGAGCGAAGTACATGACGAGGTTGGTGAACTTGAACATGACCTCGCTAAGAGAGGAGAACCAGGTGAGCATGGGCTTGCGATTTTCGCGCGGAAGGCAGGCGAGAGCTACGCCGAAGAAGATGGCGAAGATGGCGACCTGGAGGATCTGGCCTTCTGCGATGGATTTGGCGATGTTTTCAGGGAAGATATGGGTGAGGAAGTCCTGCCAGTGAGTGGCTGCGGGTGCGGCGATGGTCTCGGTGGAGGCTGACGAGGCGGCGAGTGTGAGGCCAACTCCGGCGCGGCTGAAATTGATGGCGATGAGGCCGATGATGAGCGCAAGCGTGGTGGCGACTTCGAAGTAGATGAGGCTCTTGATGCCCATGCGGCCTACGCTTTTGAGGTCGCCGTGACCTGCGATTCCGACGATGAGCGTGGAGAGGATGAGCGGGGCGACGATGGTTTTGATAAGGCGAAGGAAGATGTCGCTGAAGACGCGGAGGTTGACGGCAACGGAGGGGGCGTCGAAACCGATCTCGGCACCGGCGACCATGGCGACGAAGATCCATGCGGTGAGCGAGCGGCGTTGCAGGGCGAAGGCCGCGAGGAGAAAGATGGCGATGCAGCGAAAGGCGATCCCGGCGGCGTGCGGCACACCTCCGTGGATTATGCCTAAGGCGATTCCCGCAGCGAGGAAAACCATCGCCGCAAGCAACAATAAACGTTCCGTCTTCGTCTTATTCATTAAGTGCGAAGGATATCAGTCTTCAACGCGAACAACCCCTCCGGCCCGCCAATTTCAAGCGCTGATAGCATAAATATCATGGTTCGCTATTCTGTATTTCTCCTGTGTTTGTGCGTGTTTGCTGCCTCTTCTCTGGTTCTTCCGCTGACCGCGCAGAGCCCCGGGAGCAGCAGCTCCGTGCCTGGGCTTGACTCGCTGGCACAATCCATAAGCCCTGTTGTAAGTCCCCTGGTGCAGCCGACGCTGAGCCCTGGATCGTTGCTGCTGCTGGAGCTGGACGGACGCTTTTCCAAGGCGGTTGCCGCCGGTGGAGGCAAGGCGTTCGTCGAATGGCTTGCCGACGATGCCGTGACATTGAACAACGGAAAGCCAGCGGTGCTGGGACGCAGCGCCATTGCCGCGCAGGCGCTGTGGGACGCAAAGACCTACCAGTTGACATGGATTCCGCAGGGCGCGCAGATGGGCCCTTCGAACGATATGGGATTTACCTGGGGCCACTACGAAGGACGATCCAAGGACAAGAATGGAGAGCCTGTGGTGACCTCGGGGCGGTACTTCACGGTGTGGAAGAAGATGCCCGATGGAACGTGGAAAGTGGCGCTGGACGCGGGTGCCGACGAGCCCCCGGCCGCAGGCGATTGCTGCGCTTTGCCAAAGCCGTAACTTATTGCTGCCACAAAAGTAGGAGTGCGCAAAGAATTGCACATCCCTACGATTGTCTCAATCGAGATGAATGCTCTCATGGTCAAAGACGAAGCACTGCGGATCGAAGCGTTGGCCCAGTACGAGGTGGTCCAGTCGGCGCCCGATCCGGTGCTGGAGGACCTGACGCGGCTGGCGGCACAGATCTGTGAAACTCCGGTTGCTGCGGTGTCGTTTCTTGGAGCGGATCGAATCTGGATTCGGTCGCGCGTGGGGATGGAGTCGACGGAGCTGTCGCTCGGCAGCCTGCCATGCGAGACGACGATTCTGGGCGACACGGTGTACGAGATTTCGGACGCTCGCCTTGACCCCGACTATGCACCGGATGGGATTCTGCTGGAAGGGCGCTCGTACCGGTTCTATGCGGGAGCTCCGCTGACGACGCCGACGGGCGTGAGCCTTGGCGCGCTGCTGGTGCTGGATCGAACGCCGCGGACGCTGACTCCTGCGCAAGAGTCGGCGTTGAGCGTGCTGGCACGGCAGGTAATCAACCGGCTGGAGTTCAACAGCCGCATCCACCAGATGGATCGCGCGGCGCGCTCGCGGCAACGGGTTGAGTCGGCGCTGACGGTAGAGCGCAACTTCGTTTCTGCGGTGCTCGATACTGTCGGCGCGCTGGTTGCCGTGTTCGATCCGGCAGGGCGGATTGTGCGGTTCAACCGTGCGTGCGAGATCGCTTCAGGCTACGACTTTGCGACGCTGGTGGGACGGTATGCGTGGGACAAGCTGATTCCGCGGCAGGAGATTCCGGAGGCGATTGAGGCATTTGAGCGGCTACGGTCTGGACACTTTCCCACGACGTTTGAGAACCAGTGGCTGAACCGCGACGGTACGCTGCGGCGTATTGCGTGGTCGGCGACGGCGCTGACGGATGCGCAGGGACAGGTTGCATTCATCATCGCTACGGGCATTGACGTGACGATTCAGCGCGCGGCGGAAGCTACGCTGCGCGAGAGCGAGGCACGGTACCGGCAACTGGTCGAAGGCTCGCTGGGTATGGTGTGCACGCACGATCTGCGCGGCAATCTGCTGACGATCAACACGCACGGAGCGGAGACAGTCGGCCGCACGGTCGAGGAGATGACGGGACATAACCTCACGGAGTTCATCGTTCCGGAGAAGCGCGAGGCTCTGCCCGCATATTTGAAGAAGATTGCCGAGACAGGCGAGGCGCAGGGAATGCTGCACCTGTCGCATGCCGATGGCGAGCTGCGCGTCGTGGCTTACAGGAACAAGTTGATCGTGGTTCCGGGGCGCGCGCCTTATGTTCTGGGATTCGGCGTCGATATCAGCGAGCAGGTTCGCGCGGAAGGCCGTCTGCGCACGCTGACGCGGCAGTCGGATTCGATTCTGGCGTCGGTGGGTGACGGCATCTTCGGAATCGATCTTGAGGGGAGGGTGACGTTCGTCAACGCAGCCGCGACGCAGATGCTTGGGTATAAGCAGGAAGAGATTCTTGGCCACGTGATGCACGACCTCATCCACCATACGAAGGCCGATGGGACGCCGTATGATTCGGCGGATTCGCCGATTCGCAAGAGCGTGATCAACCACGATACGGTGCGGGTTGCGAACGAAGTGTTCTGGCGCAAGGATGGGACGAGCTTCCCGGTGGAGTACGTGGCGCGTCCGCAGATTGATTCGCAGTCGCCGGAGTCGAATGGGCTGAAGCCGCTGGGCGTGGTGGTGGCATTTACGGATACGACGGAGCGGCGCGCGCTGGACCGCATGAAGGATGAGTTTATTTCGACGGTATCGCATGAGCTGCGGACACCGCTGACTTCGCTGCGTGGCGCGCTGGGGCTGCTTGCGGGTGGAGCGCTGGTGAACCGGCCGGAGAAGACGCAGCAGATGCTGGAGATTGCGATCAGCAACTCGGACCGCCTGGTGCGGCTGGTGAACGACATTCTGGATCTCGAGCGAATCTCAAGCGGCAAGACAGAGCTGCATTGGACTATGTGCAGCGCGGAGGATCTGCTGCGCCGCGCGGCCGGAGTGCAGCAGGCGCGCTCGCCGAGGCCGAACATTCGCATCTTCTTTGCGGCGCACGGTGTGAACGTTTGGGCTGACTGCGACCGCATTCTGCAGACGCTGAATAACCTGCTGTCGAATGCGATCAAGTTTTCGCCTGCGGGCAGCGAGATCCATCTGACGGCACGCAACCTGGACGACGGCGAGGCCATTATCGAGGTTCGCGATCAGGGCCGAGGCATTCCTGATGACAAGCTGGAGCATATCTTCGACCGCTTCCAGCAAGGGGATGCCTCGGACTCGCGCGCTTCCGGCGGCACAGGGCTGGGGCTGGCGATCTGCAAGAGCATCATCAACCAGCATGGCGGCCGCATCTGGGCTACGAGCGTTGAGGGCAAGGGGACGACATTCCACTTCACGCTGCCGACGAAGCCGAATACGAATCTGCGCTAGACGTGGAAGCAGTCACTTCAGAAGTAGCTTCGCATCCAACGCCGCATGCACCACACGGATAATTCGGATTGGACGAGCCTGGGGATCATAGATGATCAGGTAATTCTCGTACGGATTCGCGGGCCAGAACCGCAGTGGGCGAACCGTCAGATCCCTGCGCCAATGGCCTGCGCTGGGGATATTCGAAAGCAGGTCGAAGGCCCGGTAGATTGCGGCTTCAACGTCATCCGCCGCACGCGGGTTGTCCGCCGCGATATATTGCCAGATTCGTCTCAGGTCAATTCTTGCTCGTGGGGTTACGACGAAGTCTTCAGGCACCTTTACGCTTGGCCAACCATTCTGCCTTCATCACGGCCATCTCGCGTTTTACCTGCTCCCCGGCGATCAATTCACCGCGCTCGGCTTCAGCCCATCCCTCTTCAATAGCAAGCCGTATTTCATCTTGGTGTGCTGCGAGATATTCTTCCTGTTCGTGCAGCATCGTTACGGCTCGCTCAACGAATTCGTCGATGCTCCGATATGGTCCGCGCTCTACGTCTTTCCGTACGAGAGCTTCGAGTTCCGGCCTCAGTTCAATGCTCATGGCGACAGTTTACCGCACGATAGCAGCTACTCCTCCCCCTCGCGCAATTTGGCGATGACGGAGAAATCTTCGAGGGTGGTGGTGTCGCCTTTGACCTCGCCGGTTGTGGCCAGCTCGCGGAGGAGGCGGCGCATGATCTTGCCGCTGCGGGTTTTGGGGAGGGCCTGGGTGAAGGTGAGGTCGTCGGGGCGGGCCAGCGCGCCGATCTCTTTCGCGACCCAGTGACGGAGCTCCTGGCGCAACTCTTCGCTGGGCTCGTGGCCGCTTTCGAGAGTGACAAAGACGGCGATTGCCTGGCCCTTCATATCGTGCGGACGGCCTACGGCGGCGGCTTCTGCGACCTTCGGGTGAGCGACGAGAGCGGACTCGACCTCCATGGTGCCGAGACGGTGGCCGCTGACGTTGATGACGTCGTCGACGCGGCCCATGAGCCAGTAGTAGCCGTCGGAGTCGCGGCGCGCGCCGTCGCCGGTGAAGTAGCTGCCGGGAACCTCGCTCCAATAGGTTTTTTCGTAGCGCTCCTGATCGCCGTAGATCGTTCGGGCCATGGAGGGCCAGGGTTTGCGCATGACGAGAAGGCCTCCCTTGCCGTCGGGGACCGGCTCGCCTTCTTTTGTAACTATTTCAGGCACAATTCCGAAGAAGGGTCGCGTGGCCGATCCGGGCTTGGTTGCAATCGCGCCGGGGATGGGGGCGATCATGATGGCGCCGGTCTCGGTCTGCCAGAAGGTGTCGACGATGGGGCAGCGCTCTTTGCCGATCATGCGGTGATACCACATCCAGGATTCGGGGTTGATGGGCTCGCCAACGGTGCCGAGCAGGCGGAGGGAGGCGAGCGAGTACGGTTCGACGAAGGAGTCGCCCCATTTGGTGAAGGCGCGGATGGCGGTGGGGGCGGTATAGAAGACGGTGACCTTGTGGGTGTCGATGATCTTCCAGAAGCGGTCGTTTTCGGGCCAGTTGGGAGCGCCCTCGTACATCATGACGGTGGCTCCGTTTTGCAGCGGGCCGTAGACGACGTAGCTGTGGCCGGTGACCCAGCCGATGTCGGCGGTGCACCAGTAGATGTCGTCGTCGCGGAGATCGAAGACGTACTTGCTGGTGAGATAGGTCTGGACGGAGTAGCCGCCGGTCGTGTGGAGCAGGCCTTTGGGCTTGCCGGTCGTGCCGGAGGTGTAGAGGAGATAGAGCGGATCTTCGGCGTCCATCCACTCGGGCGGGCAGTCGGGCGCGGCCTTTTCCATGGCTTCGTGCCACCAGAGGTCGCGGCCGGGGTGCATGTCGATTGGCGATCCGGAACGGCGGAAGACGACGACATTTTTTACGGTGGGGCAGTGGGTGAGGGCCTGGTCGACGATGTCCTTGAGGCGAACCTCTGCGCCGCGGCGGTAGCTGGTGTCCTGGGTGATGACGGCGATGCAGGCGGAGTCGTTGACGCGGTCGGAGATGGCGTGGGCGGCGAAGCCTCCGAAGATGACCGAGTGGACGGCTCCGATGCGGGCACAGGCGAGGAGAGCGATGGCGAGCTCCGGCGACATGCCCATGTAGATGGCGACGCGGTCTCCGCGCTTCACGCCGAGATTTTTGAGGACGTTGGCGAAGCGCTGAACCTGTGCGAAGAGATCGGCGTAGGTGAGCTTGCGGACTTCGCCGGGCTCGCCTTCCCAGAGGAGGGCGATTTTGTCGCGGCGGGCACCGAGCGCGTGGCGGTCGACGCAGTTGTGTGAGAGGTTCAGCTTGCCATTGACAAACCATTTGGCGTGGGCGGCCTCGCCTTCGATGACTTTGGTCCATGGCGCAAACCAGTCGAGCTCCTGCGCGGCCTCTGCCCAGAACTCCTCCGGCTGTTCGACGCTGTGGCGGTACATCGCTTCGTACTCTGCGAGGCTCTTGATGTGGGCCTTGGCGGCAAATTCCTCAGGGGGAGGAAACAGCCGGTTTTCCCGCAGAGTTGAGTCCAGATTTACATTGTTTTCCGCCGTCGACACGCACCAACCTCCGAGATTGAGTTCCAGTAGACGAAGGTACCCTATACAATTCGGCTGGGCAACCGGGAGCAGGAGACAAAGAAGTGACACATAAAAGTAAGTGACACATAGTGCACCCCGCATCATGTAATGTGTTCTGCGCATCTAGATATTGTGTTTGGTTGTTGTTTCGACATCTTCTGAAGCTTCGAACTGGACGATTTCTCCGAGGTTTTCGCTATGGCCCTGGCTTTTCTCGATCGTGACCGCTCCATCGCTCCTGAGGGGTACAGCCGCTGGCTGGCTCCCCCCGCCGCCCTTGCCATCCATCTTTCGATTGGCCAGGTCTACTCCTTTTCCGTATTCAAGAATCCCCTGCTGGCTCTGCATGGCGCTGACGGTGCCGCATGGAACCTGAAAGAGGTGGGGTATATCTTTTCGATCGCCATCGCGTTTCTCGGCATCTCCGCGGCGCTGTTTGGCGCATGGCTGGAGAAGGCCGGACCGCGGCGGGCGATGTTTTATGCGGCCTGTTGTTTTGGACTGGGGTTCGTCATCGCCTCATTTGGAGCGAGCAACCATCAGCTCTGGCTGATCTACCTGGGTTACGGCGTGATCGGAGGCATAGGGCTGGGGCTGGGGTATATCTCGCCGGTGTCGACGCTGATCAAGTGGTTTCCTGACCGGCCGGGACTGGCGACGGGTTTGGCGATCATGGGATTTGGCGGAGGCGCGATGATCGGCGGTCCGCTGGCGAGCAACCTGATGGCTTACTTCAAGGGCCAGGGCGATCCGTCGATTCCCTACACGATGCTCACCATGGGCGCCTTGTACTTCGTGTTCATGATGTTCGGCGTGTTTACGATTCGCGTGCCGCGCGACGGATGGAAGCCGGCGGGATGGGTTCCGGCGGTCAGGCACTCGGCGCTGATCTCCAGCCATAACGTGGCTGTCCACGAGGCCTGGAAGACGCCGCAGTTCTGGCTGCTCTGGGTGATGCTGTTCGTCAATGTGACTGCGGGAATTGGAATCCTGGAGCAGGCTGCGCCGATGATTCAGGACCTCTTCAAAGGCTCCGTCGTGGCGGCGGCCGCGGTTGGTTTTGTGGGGCTGCTGAGTATCTTCAATATGGCCGGGCGGTTCTTCTGGGCTTCGGCGTCGGACTTCATCGGACGCAAGGCGACGTACTTCTGCTTTTTCACCATTGGCCCGATTCTTTATTTTGTGCTGCCGCTGACCAGGCAGGACCGGTTGAATTCGGTCCCGCTGTTTGTGGGAATTGCGGTGGTGCTGCTGTCGATGTATGGCGGCGGATTTGCGACTATCCCGGCGTACCTGAAGGACCTGTTCGGCGGGTACAACGTCTCGGCGATTCATGGACGGCTGCTGACGGCGTGGTCGGCGGCGGGCATCATCGGACCGCTGATCGTGAACGGCATCCTCGACCACTACGTGGAGAACCACATGAACAAAGAGGACGCTTATCCTCTGATTCTGCATATCATGTGCGGGCTGCTGGTGGTGGGATTCCTGGCCAACCTGATGGTTCGCCCGGTTGCCGAAAAGTATTGGCTGAAGGACAAAAATATCGTCGTGCCCGAGGGCGTGGCCCACTAGGAGTAAGCGTATGGCTGATTCAACCAGCGTCAAGAAGTCTTCGCCGGTGCTGATTGCGGCGGCATGGATTATCGTTATCGTTCCCACGGCGTGGGGGCTGAACTACACCGTGAAGAATGCGATGAAGCTGTTCACCGCATCTGCTCCTGCGGCTGCTGCTCCGGCGAAGTAGGTTATTGCAACAGGCTGATCGCGGTGTCCGACATGGCGATGACGCCTGTGCGGAGCGTGGGCTCCGCCTTCGGTGCCCACAAGCTGGAGTGGAGCGAGGGTAGCGGCTCGCCCGAGGCAATTTTAGCTGGATCGACTCCGCCGATCCAGAAGAGCACAGTGGGGATGGAGCGATCTTCGAGACCGAAGCTGCCGAAGTCTTCGGAGACCATAAGGGGTTCGAGATCGACGACGTTGTCGCTACCCACAGCGGCCACTAATGCGCTTCGAACTCGCGCCGTCAGGGCCGGATCGTTGTATGTCACGGCACCGAGGCGGGACTGCACGACCTCCACGGTCTGCCTGCGGTCTGGAGGCACTCCGGCCGCCATCGCAATGCCATCCGCGATACGTTGAATATCCGCGAGAATTTCTTTGCGCACGGTCTCATCCATGAAACGCACGGAGAGTCCGAGCTTGACCTCATCAGGGATGATGTTCGCCTGGGTGCCGCCGTTGATCATCCCCACCGTCACGACTGCCGGGTGCGTCGGGAGGGTCTGACGGCTCACTATCGTCTGGAGGGCGAGCACAAACTGCGAAGCCATCACGATGGGGTCTTTGGTTGATGCGGGCATCGCGCCGTGTCCGCCAACCCCGCGAATGGTTACATAGACTGTCATCGAACCCGCCATCGCGGGGCCTGATGTAATGCCGACCTTACCGGCTGCCAAACTGGCGTTGTCGTGCAGAGCGATGGCGTAGTCCGGGCGACCAAACCTCTTGTAAAAGCCGTCGGAGAGCATCGCCCTTGCGCCCTCGCCTACCTCCTCGGCTGGCTGACCGACGAGCATCAGCGTTCCATGCCACTTGGCTTTCTTGGCAACCATCACGCGCGCTACCCCGAGCATGGTGGTCATGTGGATGTCGTGTCCGCAGGCGTGCATGACGGAGACCTCCTGTCCCGCGGCGTTTTTCATCCTGACGGTGCTGGCGTAGGGGAGGCCGGTCTTCTCTTCTACGGGGAGAGCGTCCATGTCGGTGCGAATGAGGAGGGTAGGGCCAGCGCCGTTTTTCAGGATTCCGACCAAACCATAAGCCGGAGAGCCGTCGATGTATCTGCCGATGTGATCGGTGACGGTGTAGCCGGCGGCACGGAGTTCCCCGGCGAGCCATTCGGAGGTTTTGGCTTCAAAGTGAGAGAGCTCCGGGGTGCGGTGAAGCTGCTGGTAAGTTGTGACCAGGCTGGGTAGCTGGCTGTCGACCAGCGCAGGAACCTCCTGTGCTATTGCCGTAGAAGTTAAACCTGCCGTGATTCCACACACTGCCATCCACTGCCGTGCCTGCATCGCACTCTCCGATTGCCTGAAGTGATATGTACTGAACTGTACATGGTTGGACCTGTAGACTCCACATATTGTGAATTCTTACTGGCCCGAGATCATCGGATTCTTCTTCGGCTTCGGCTTTGGCGTGGGGTGCGCCCTGGCCGTGATGTACTCCATCTACATGGGCGGGTACCGGGCGGCGGTTCGGGACTCGCAGTTGCCTGCCCCGCCGGAACGATACCGGAAGACGCTGGAGAAGATTGTGCGGGGCTCGAAGGATTGAGGCGCCAGGCCTGACCTACGACTGCGAACCAAGCCAGTTAACAAGTTAACGGGCCGCGAGCTCGGCTCTCATCTCCTTCACTTCGTGAGCAAGGGCCTCGATCGCCTGCATGAGGTTGGCGCGCTGAGCGTCGTCGCTCATGGACTTGATGCCCTCCATGTAGAAGTTGCCGTTGGGTTCGAGGACGCACTTCTCGACCTCTTCATAGCGGTCGAAGCCCTGCTTGTGCAGGACAGAGCGGAGTTCGAGCTCTGTAAGAGCCTCCTTCTTTGCCGCGTTCCAGTCCACCACTCCATGCCGTATCAATACCGTCTTGGTGCCTTCGAAAGCTCGACTCAGCGTGGGCGACCGAAAGAGCAGACGAGTAAGGAGCCAGTTGATCGTGAGCAGCGAGAACGCACCGATGACGCCACCCGAGACCGAGTTATCGTCGCCGATCATCGCGTTCTGTACGGTGTTGGAGAGGCTCAGCAGCACGACGAGGTCGAAGGGATTCAACTGCGCCAGCTCGCGCTTTCCAAACAGGCGCAGAAAGCCGATGAGAAAGAGATAAACGATGACTGGGCGCAGGATCTTTTCGAGAATCGGAAGGGGTAGGTGAAACATGCTCTGAATCAAAGACGGTCTCCTTCTATGCTTATGCGTATCGCTGCTGATGCCACTTCCAGGCGCTGGCGATAATGGTGTCGAGCTCGGCGAATTGCGGGTTCCATCCCAGCTCGGCCTTGATCTTCTCTGAGCTTGCGACGAGCACGGCGGGGTCGCCGGGGCGGCGCGGGCACTCTTCCACGGTGATTGTCTTTCCGGTGACGCGGCGGACGGACTCGATGACCTCGAGCACGGTGAATCCCTGGCCGTTGCCGATGTTGTAGATGAGGCGGCTGCGCGATTCGTTCAGAGCGGCGAGCGCCAGCAGATGGGCATCGGCGAGGTCGCGCACATGAATATAGTCGCGGACGCAGGTGCCATCCGCTGTGGGGTAGTCGCGGCCGAAGATTTTGATGTTCGCGCGGCGGCCGAGCGCCACGTCAAGGATGAGCGGGATGAGGTGCGACTCGGGCTCGTGCGCTTCGCCGTAGCCTTCGATGGCGCCGGCGACGTTGAAGTAGCGCAGACTGGCGTATTGGAAGCCGTGAATCTGGTTCATCCAGCGAAGCATGTGCTCGACCAGCAGCTTGCTCTCACCATAGGCATTGGTGGGGGCTAGTTTTGCGTCCTCAAGGATGGGGACGGTCTCGGGCTCGCCATAACAGGCTGCGGTGGAGCTGAAGACAAGCCTTTTATGCCCGGTGGCCAGCATGGCTTCGAGCAGCGTGAGTGTCGCGGCGGTGTTATTGCGGAAATAGACCTCAGGATGCTTCATGCTCTCGCCGGCTTCGATCAATGCGGCAAAATGCATGACTCCGTCGAAGCGTCCCGCAGTGAGGGTTTGTTCCAGCAACGTGCGGTCGGCGACGTCTCCCTCAATAAAATCAGCGTCTGGAGCCATCGCTATGCGCTTGCTATGGCAAAGGTTGTCGAACACGGTTACCGCATGTCCCTGCTGGAGCAAGAGGCGCGTCACCGTGCCTCCGATATAGCCTGCTCCGCCTGTCACCAGAATCTTCATGAATTAGAACTCCTTTGTTCCTACTTGGATACCACAAAAGTACCAGTGTCAATCACTTACGCTTACGGCAATATACTTGCAGTAAGTGATGGGCAGAGTTCCGGCAGCATAAACAGAAGCGACTCCCCGGTGCACGGTACCTGCTACAACCTTTTTCTCTGCGTTACGCGTCTGTCTTAGACGAACCAACGCAGACTCCAAATCGCTCCCCTTGGTCGAAATAGAAGACGGGTCATCAGTTCGATCTCTACAACGGTGCTTTTGGCTAAAGCTCTTCGGAGCAAAATATCCACCGAACCCGGTCTCTGGCAGATTGTCAGCGCCGGTCTTATTATCCCGCCTCTTCGATAGAGGCCTTACAAGGATTTTCCATGGCTAAGCCGCTTCGCACTGACGATCCCAGCCCGCAGAATATGCAGTTCGCCCACTTTGGCGTCCTGAACGACGGCAACCAGAGCAAAGGCTCACTGTTCACCTCCGTCGCGCTGAATATTCTGCTCGCCTTTTGCGCCATCGTGATTGGCGCTGCCGCGAAGAAGACGATCGACAACCGTATTAAACTGACCCACCTGGACGAGCCGATCCCGATGAAAAAGGAAGAGCCGCCCCCACCACCCAAGATCAAGATCAAGCTGCCGCCTCCGCCGCCGATTGCGAAGATCGATCCGCCCAAGATCAAGCTTCCTGATGTGAAGCTGCCCGACGTTCCGAAACCGCCAGAGGTCAAGATGACTCAGCCGGTACCGGTCGTAGCGCCGGCGCCACCGAAGCTCGTGCAGCCTCCACCGGCTCCGAAGGTCGTCAGCCTCGCTCAGGCGATGCCGGCTGCGGTTCCGAATAATTCTCCGCATCCGACCGCGGTTGCGCTGGGCTCGACGACGAACCCCATCGCCGTGTCGAACAAACCGTCGACGACCGCGATCAACCTTGGCAACAAGGGAATGTCAGGCATGCCTGCCTCCAATAACGGCGCCGGGCCCTCTGTTGTCAGTCTTGGTTCAGGTTCGCCAACGGGACAAAACATGAAGAGCAGTGGTCCAGTGGCAGTGGCCGGTATTCCGCACGGTGTTGTAGGAGGAACCGGTCCGCTGAACGCCAAGGGCACGGTTGCCGGTCCGGTCAACCTCGGGCAAAATACACCGCCTCCGATGCCTAAGCCTGTGGGTCCGACTTCGACATCGAAGTCTGCGCCGAAGGTTCTCTTCAAACCCAAGCCAGAGTACACCGCGGAGGCGAAACAGCTTCATATTGAAGGAAGCGTCTCTGTCAGAATTCGGGTCTCTTCCACCGGCACGGTACAAGTGCTGGGCGTCATCAGCGATCTCGGTCACGGTCTTGGCGAATCTGCCGTCCGAGCCGTTGAGGCCACTCGTTTCTCCCCCGCCACCGACGACACGGGCCGTCCGGTCGATTGGGAAGGCGTCGTCAATATTCAATTTCAACTCGCAGGATAGAAAACAATTTTTTATCCGGCGGTCGCTGCATGCACTAGCATCAAGTCCATATAGAGGTGCCCTCAGCGGGCACCGCAGGAGCGGTACATCATGATTCTCGGGAAACAGTCCATCGCCGGTATGCTGCTGGCACTGTCCGTCGCTACGATTCTCCCCGTTCAGGCTGAGGCAGGGCTCCTGCACAGCAAGAAGAAGAAGGACGACGACATGTCGACCACGCGTAAGCCAACGGCTGCGCAGAACGCCCTGATCGATAAAGCCATCGTCCGCGAAAAGGTCGTCGTCAAGACGGTCAAGGAGAGAGCTCCGCTCGTCGAAACCTACATCCAGAACATGAAGCCGGATCCGGTTCTGGGCCAGGTGCCGGAGTCCGACCAGCACTTCCTGGCGCGCGTCGAATTTAAAAACATCATCGGCGACGAGTCCTACGCGGTGAATAAAGATACCTCGCAGGGCACCGGCAAGGTTGGCTTCTTCAAGCACTCCCTTTCCTACATCGGCGGTCTCGGCGGCAGCCTGCACCTGAGCTTTCACGAGTCGGGATTCGTGCAGATGCTGCTGATGGACTCGAAGGACTTCGACCGGCAGCACTATAACTTCGGCTATGTGCGCAATGACTTCCTCGGCAACACGCCGACGGCAGTCTTCGACGTGACGCCGATCGCCGGCAAGAAGGATTTCGGCCGTTTCTTTGGCCGCATCTGGATTGAGACCCGCAACGGCAACGTCGTCCGCTTCAATGGCGACTTCGCCGGCACCCAGGAAGACCAGAAGGAGTTCTACCACTTCGATAGCTGGCGCACGAATGTGCAGCCTGACCTGTGGCTCCCGACGTCCTTCTATGTTGAGGAGAGCGATCCGAAGAGCGTTTCGCGCACCCTTAAGTTCAAAGCGATTAACCACATCTGGGGTTATGTGCTGAAGGTTCCTCCTCCGGAGGCCGCTGAGACCTCGATGGACGTGGTCGGCGCAACCGACGTGAGCAACGATGCGCAGGACGTCAGCCCCCTGGGAGCGCAGCGCGCATGGGTCCAGCAGGCAGAAGACAACGTGGTCGAGCGGCTCTTCCAGGCCGGTCTGCTTGATGCCCCCAGTGAGTTCGACAAAACATTGGAGGCGCTGGCGAACAACATTTTGGCCTATAACAACATCACACTCTCCAGGCCGATCCGCTGCCGCACGCTGCTGACCGAGCCACTGGAGTCCCTCGCCATCGGCAACACGATCGTAGTCTCGAAGAGCCTGCTCGATACCACCGGTGTGGTGACGCAGGATGGTGCCCAGCAGATGGGCAATCTCAATGCGATCCTGGCGTTCCAGATCGCTCATATCATCCTGGCTCACCGGCTCGATACCAAGTACGCCTTCAACGATCGCCTGCTCTTCCCAACGACCTCGGTCTTCAACCGCATTCCCATGCACCACACCGATCCGGACAACACCGCGGCGGCAAAGAAGGCCATGGAATTGTTGAGCGCCAAGGAACTCGAAGGCGGACAGCAGTACTTCAGCCTCTACCTGCAGCAGCTGCAGCAGCGTGTCAAGAGCTTGAAGGCGCTCAACGAGCCAATGATCGGCGATGGCCTGGTCAAGAGCGACGAAGATCCGACCTTCTGGATGGCTGCGATGATGGCCAAGGGACCGAAGCTGGACATGAAGGACCTGAAGCAGCAGGCAGCGATGCCGCTGGCCAGCTTCCTTCGCTTCGATCCGTGGACTGACCAGGTCTTCGTGATGCACTCGGCGTTTGAACCTCTTCTGACGGCAGCCGACAAGATGCCGTTCGAGGTTGAGCCTGTCTACCTGAAGCTCAGCTACTACAAGGCTCCGGATGCAGCACCAGCAGCTGCACCTGCCGCAACAACGTCCACTCCTCCGGCCGACAACAATGCTGCACCAGCAGCTGCACCCACTGCAGCAGCGACGGCTCCAACCACTCCTCCCCCAACCACTACACCGCAGATAAACTAATCGTTCCATCGCGGCAGTGCTCAAAAACCTGTGAGACTGCCGCACTTTTGCACTGGGCCAGTTTTCAGTTATGACGATGGAATGTAAGATGATCTTGTTTTTTTGGAGGCAGCTTGGTGAAGCAGAGTAATCTCCTTGGCTGTTTCGCTTGTATCCTCAGCCTCGTCACCTGGGCGCGCGGTCAAGCCGTTCCAACCGCCTCCCGCGTTGGCTCCATACAAGCCGGTATCGGCGGGGTTGTGACGAATCCGGACTATGGTCAAAGCAATCTTGAGGGCCTGACATTCTGGGGTGACTTCGACTTCCTGTATCACTATGGCGTGGAAGGGGAGATTCACTACTTCGTAAGGACCCCGTCCGACATCAGCGAGAATAGCTACCTGGCTGGCCCACGCTACATCTTTCGCTACAAGAAGATCGATGCCTATGCCAAACTGCTCTTTGGCCTGGGCCGCTTCGGAACGCAATCCGGCAGCTTCGTCAACCCACAGACCGGAAGTTACTTTACCTATGCCCCCGGCGCCGGTGTGGACTATCATGCGACCCGCCATATCAACGTTCGTGTGAGCGACATTGAAATTCAGAAGTGGCCAAGCTTCGGCGCACATGGTCTTACGCCAATCTCCTGGTCAGCCGGCGTCTCCTATGTCTTCCACTAAAGACGCATTTCGCATTTGATCGATCGCTGTCATTCTTAATGCTGCCAAAGTTTTTCGCAGTCGATCCGATCAATATCTTTAGGGGAATTTCAAGTGCTGAGAACAATTGCCATTCTGATCGGTTTGCTGAGCGCCAGCTGCCTCACCCAGGCTCAGTCTGAACCCACAGCCTCCCGCGTCGGGGACCTGAAGATCGGCGGCGGTTTCGCTAGCGCCGCGTCGGACTATGGGGATCGATATAACGGCGGCGGCGCATACGTTGACTTCGACTTTCTCCCCCACATCGGAGTCGAGGGCCAGTTTCATTTCGTGAAAGACCCGAACGACCTCTATGAGAAGACCTACGAGGTCGGCGGCCGCTACTTCTTCCATCACGGCAGACTTTTACCCTACGCCAAAGCAATGTATGGGCGCGGAGTGTTCAACTTCCCTGCTCTGGGCAACGGACAGCACCCGAATGATGGCTACAACCTGGCGGCAGGCGGAGTCGGCGCCGATTACATCGTGCGACCGTACCTGGTTGTCCGCGCCGACTGGGAGTATCAGCGCTGGCTCGGCTTTATGAACTCCAGCCTTTCACCGAACATCCTCACCGTGGGCGCTGCCTACCGTTTCCAGCCGCACCGCAAATAGTAAGCCCCGGAGGTCTCCGGGGCTCTTCCAGCTCAGTCTGCGCTTCGGTTAGAAGTGATACGCGATGCCGATCGACGGTGTCGAAATGACCTCGTAACGGTTGGTGTTGAAGGTGTTGTTCGGAAGGCTGAAGTTCGGCGTCTTCACCAGAAATCCACGGTATTCAGCGCGTATGTCGAAGCTGGGGCTCAACTCATACGCGACGCCAGCGCCGAACAGGGCGCCGATGTTCGTGTTCCGCTTCGCATCGAGGGTCGCTGTCGTCCCCGCATCCTTCAACGGATTGAAGATCATCACGCCTGGGCCGGCTTCAATGAAGGGATTGAAGTTCCTGAAGTTGAGATTGAAGACGTATGCTCCGCTGATCTCCTGCTGGAGCGTGTGGATGCCACCCTGCAACTTTCCGAACACCTGGTAATACTGCGTGTTCTGCTGGTATCCGTAGTTCAGCTCGAGTCCGCTCCGCGGGGTCAACAGATAGCGGTAAGCAGCCACAAATCCCAGAGTCATGCTTGAGTTCTTCTGCACACTGTTTCCTGTGATTTGCGGAGCAAACGGGGCGGTGGCGCTTACGCTCACGTCCTGCCGGCTCTCCTGCGCATAACCGGCCGCTGCAGACAGCATCAGCGCACCAACCAACAACATCGTCTTCTTCATTCTTCGCTGGATCCCTTCCAAATTGTCCGTACCCCTTCGCTGCCCCGCAGGCAACGCAGTGGCAAGAGTTACGGAGCACCGTAGTCTGTTTCTTCATTGTAACCGCACCGGTGCCTGAAGAAGGGTCAGGGACACAAGAAGGCCGGAGGAATTGTCTCCCTTCCGGCCTTTGCGTTCGCGATTTCCACGATTCGATGTTATAGCTGAGGCGGTGGTGGCGGTGGCGGTCCACCAGCTCCATTGCGATTTTGCATGCGCTCGCGCATCTCGGCCTGCAGCGCATCGTACCTGGTCTTCTGGTCATCGGTCAGCAGCGCGCGAATCTTTTCTTCAGACGCCTTGTGGATGTCCATCATCTTTGCCCGCCTGTCGGGCCCGGCGATCGAGGTGTCTTCGCGCAAGGCCTTGGCCTGCTTTAACGTGTCCTCATCAATGGCCTTTACCTGCGTCACCTGGTCCGGTGTCAGGTTCAGTTTTTTGGTGAGGAAGTCCAGTTGATGCCCCTCCATCCCACGTCCACCACCACCACGCATCTGGCCGCTCGGCGGCGCAGCCGGAGTATCCTGCGCCATCGCAGGCAGAGCACCCAGCGCGGTCACGCCCAGTGCCAGAACAACTGCGCGCACGATTGAACTACGAACCATCGTCATCTTCATCGGATTTACACCTCTTCCATCATCTCGCCGGAGAGGTCGTCTCCGGTGGCAAATTCTACTGCTACAGACGAGCTCTCTGCGCGGAGGACTCCCCCACTCTCAAAAAAATATGCGCAAAATTCGTCAGATTCCCCGTTCCACCTGGAAACAATAGGGATCGCCGTGCAAGGCTGCGTAGGACTCCACCACCTTCAGAAACGACAGCGCGGCGTGCGACAGACTTGCCTGTCTGCGATAGACCAGGCGCAGCTTGCGCTCGATCTGCAGCTCCGGCACCTGCACCCGCACCAATGCACCACTCTCAAGCTCCGGTCGCACCGTCAGACCCGGCACCAGCGCGACACCGTTGCCCATCTGGACAAACCGCTTAATCGCCTCAAGCGAAGGAAGTTCCACACCCATCTGCAAAGGAGTCTTGTGCCGCTTGAACGTCTGGATCACCTTCTGACGCTGTGGTGACGGGATATTGTGTGCAATGAAGTTCTGCGCGCCCAGTTGCCGTATCGACACCTTCCCTGCCCCGGCCAGCGGGTGTCTCGGATTGACGACAAACGCCAGCTCATCGCGATACACCACCGTGGACTTTACCTGCGCGTCGTCAGGCCGAAAGGACAGCACGCCGAACTCGACCGAGTGCATCAGCACCTCGTCGGAGATGCGGCTGGCCAGCGTCCGCTGCACCGCCAGCTTGATCCGTGGATTCTGCCGCCGGAACTCGTCCAGCAGAGGCAGCAGATAGAGGCAGGTGTACTCATTTGCCGCCAGGTTCAGCTTGCCCCGGTGCAATTCCCGCAGCTCGGTCAGGGCCCCAGACGCCTCATTGCGAAGATTCAGCAACTTAGCGGCATACTCCCGCAAAACCTCGCCCGCGTCGGTCAGCGTGCCGTCGCGCGAGGAGCGCTCAAACAGCACCTCGCCCAGTTCGCCTTCGAGCTTCGCGATTGCCTGACTGACCGCCGGCTGAGTACGATGGAGCCGTGCCGCCGCCCGTGAAAAGCTTCGTTCCTCAGCAACCGCCAGAAACGTCTCCATCTGGACTAAGTCCAACATTCACCTCGCCAGGGCGCACGATAGATGCACCGAATACCGCAATTAGAATTTGTGATAACACTGCCGACCATCATAAGCATGCATTATGATAAAGTCCAGATCGAGAGTACCAGCCGCTATGTCCTCTAACCATATCGTCTTCTTCGATACCACCCTTCGCGACGGCGAACAATCTCCCGGCTGCACCATGCACCATGAAGAGAAGCTGCGCATGGCCCACGAGCTTGCAGCCCTCGGTGTCGACGTCATCGAGGCCGGCTTCGCCATCGCCAGCAAAGGCGACTCCAGCTCCATCCGCAAGATCGCCCGCGAGGTCCGTGGCTCCCGCATCGCCTCCCTCGCCCGCTGTAAACGCGAGGACATCGAAGCCGCCGCCCACTCTATCGAGCCGGCTCACAGCTCGCGCATCCATACCTTCCTCGCCTCCTCCGACCTCCATCTCGAAGCCAAGCTGAAGATCAGCCGGGCCGAAGCTCTCGACCAGGTCGGCGAGTCCGTCCGCCTCGCCTGCACCTATGTCGAAGACGTCGAGTTCTCCGCCGAAGACGCGACCCGCACCGACCCTGACTTCCTCGTCGAGATCGTCACCGTCGCCGTCCAGGCCGGAGCCACCACCATCAACATCCCCGACACCGTCGGCTACACCACTCCGGAAGAGTACGCCGCGACCTTCCGCATGCTGATCGCGAAGGTTCCCGGTTCCGAGACCGTCATCTTCTCCACGCACTGCCACGACGACCTCGGCATGGCCGTCGCTAACTCGCTCGCCGGCGTGCAGGCAGGGGCCCGCCAGGTCGAGTGCACCATCACCGGCATCGGCGAGCGCGCCGGCAATGCTGCCCTCGAAGAGATCGCCGCCGCCTTCATGGTCCGCCGCGACAAACTCCCCTACACCCACAACATCAAGACGGAGAAGCTCTACCCCACCAGCAAGACGCTGGCCGAGTTCATCAGCTTTGCCTGCTCACCCAACAAGGCCATCGTCGGGGCCAACGCCTTCGCGCACGAGTCCGGCATCCACCAGCACGGCGTGATGGCAAACCCGCTCACCTACGAGATCATGACTCCGGAGTCCGTCGGCGTCCCGACGAACAATATGGTGCTCGGCAAACACAGCGGCCGCCGCATGCTTGAACAGCGTCTCCGAGAGCTGGGCCACAAACTCACCCGCTCGCAGCTCGACGAGGTCTACCACCGCTTCACCGAACTTGCCGACCACAAGAAAAACATCTACGACCAGGATCTGCTCGGCCTTTTGATACATCACGACAAATCCTCTGTCGTCGCACACTAGCCTTTTATCGAAGAGGAAAGAATGACGCATCTCAAAATTGCAGTTCTGGCCGGCGACGGCATCGGCCCTGAAGTCACCCGCGAAGCTACCAACATCCTTCGTGCGGTGGCCGAGCTTGGCGGCTACGATTTCACCTTCATCGAAGGCTTGATCGGCGGCATCGCCATCACCGAGACCGGCTCTCCGCTGCCCACAGCCACGCTCGATGCCGCGCTCGAATGCGATGCCGTCCTGCTTGGCGCAGTCGGCGATAACAAGTTCAATTCCCTTCCTCCAGACAAGCGCCCTGAAGCCGGACTTCTGCAAATCCGTCAGGCCCTCGGCGGCTTCGCGAATCTTCGCCCCTCGATTGCCTACGCCGCGCTCGCCGAAAGCTCGCCGCTGCGGCCCGAGGTTATCAAGGACGCAGATATTCTCTTCGTCCGCGAGCTCCTCGGCGGTCTCTACTTCGGCGGTCCACGCTGGTGGAACAAGGAGACCGACGAAGCCATCAACACGATGCGCTACACCAAGGCCGAGGTCGTCCGCGTCGCCCGCATCGCCTTCGAGCTTGCGAGCAAGCGCCGCCAAAAAGTCACCTCGGTCGATAAGGCCAATGTCCTCGAGGTCTCGCAGCTCTGGCGCGCCACTGTCACCGAGGTCGCAAAGGACTACCCATCCGTCACGCTTGAGCATCAGCTCGTCGATTCCATGGCGATGCACATCATGAACATCCCACGAAACTTCGACGTCGTCCTTACCGAAAACCTCTTCGGCGACATTCTCTCCGACGAAGCGGGCGTTATCACCGGATCGCTCGGCATGCTGCCGTCTGCGACCATCGGCGGCCAGGTCAATCTCTACGAGCCGGTACACGGCAGTGCGCCCGACATCGCAGGCACCGGCAAGGCGAACCCTCTCGGCGCAATCCTCACTGCCGCGATGGTGCTTCGCCACTCCGCGAACCTTGAGTCGGACGCAAAGGCCGTCGAGCAAGCGGTCCACAAGGTTCTTGACGCCGGATACCGCACCGCCGACATAGCACGCGGCCAGCAGCCCGGCCAGACGCCAGTCAGCACGCAGGAGATGGGCAAGCTCGTTCACCAGGCCCTGTCCGAATCCATCGACCGCCGCCAGGCGATGCACGCCGTCTAAATGAACATGAACCCGAGATTCAAGATGGCTCTGGCAAACCTCGCAGTCACCGCGGCTCTGCTCTATCGCTGGCTTCACGGCTCGCCGCCGATGGCGCTCCTCCTCACCGCGCTCATCATGTTCCCGCTGGTCAATGGCCTGCTTTGGCTCAGCCAGCGAAGCTACAACCAGCCCAGACGATCGCGCTAACACACCGATGCGCCGCATGCTCCAATTCGCCGCCTCTGCATCGCTCCTGGCAACGATGGCCTTGTCTGTCCGGATGTTTGCGCAGATACCTACGCCTGGGCCGCCACCGCCACAAACCTCGTCGCCACAGATTCAGAAGAACAAGAAGCCGCAAAAAGAGAACGTCGAGTGGCTCTGGCAGTACAGCCCGCCCCCCGCTGACGGCCGCGAAAACCAGCTCGTGTTAGATACGCGCTTCCAACCCTTTCTCGCGCAGTACCTCACCACGCAGCAGACCTTCTGGGGCAATCCCAGGACCGGGTACAAATCGCTCGCCGATACCGCGCTCGACTTCCTCTCCGTCCCCGACAAAGTTCTGGCCGACGACAACCGCTATCTCTCCATCACCGGCTGCGTCTTCCGCTTCTGCCCCGCGCGCGGCTTGCTCTGGGTCGATCTCAACGGTGCGCATCCACTCGTCGTCTTCAACGCCATCGACTGGGTCAAGGACAGCAAGACACCCGATCAGCCGGGCGCACAGTACACGCTCTGGGTCTTCCCCAACCACTCAATCGACCCCGACCACATCCCCGCGGCGCTCGTTCACAGCATCGCGCGCTGGACCGCGCATCCTCCGCAGGGCAACAAAGAGATTCAACAGATTCGCAACGCCGTCATGGTAGATCCCGACGGTACACCGCACGACGTTCCGCCAGCCACCCTGGGCGCCAATACATTCACTCTTCCACTACCGACCGAACAGAAGGCACAGCCATGACCGCACCGCGCACTCTATTTGAAAAAGTCTGGAACCACCACATCGTCACCGAGCCAAAGGGCGAGCCGACGATTCTCTACATCGACCTGCACCTCGTCCACGAGGTCACCAGCCCGCAGGCCTTCGATGGCCTCCGGATGGCCGACCGCAAGATCCGCCGCCCCGACCGCCACATCGCCACAGTGGACCACAACGTCCCCACCACCAGCGCGCTGGATCGTCTCCACATCGTCGATCAGGTTGCCGCCGCGCAGGTCAACGCGCTGCGCAAGAACTGCGCTGACTTCGGCGTCGAATTTTTCGACGTGCAGGACGCTTCGCAAGGCATCGTCCACATGATCGGCCCCGAGCTGGGCGCGACCAAGCCCGGAATGACCATCGTCTGCGGCGACTCGCATACCTCGACGCACGGAGCCTTCGGCGCACTCGCATTCGGCATCGGCACCAGCGAGGTCGAGCACGTCATGGCTACGCAGACGCTGCCGCAGGGCAAACCGAAAACCTTCCGCATCACCGTCGATGGCAAGCTTCCCTTCGGCGTCACCGCGAAGGACATCATTCTCCACATCATCGGCCAGATCGGCACTGACGGCGCGACTGGCTACGCGGTTGAGTACGCCGGCTCCGCCATACGCGCGCTCTCGATGGAAGGCCGCATGACTGTCTGCAACATGAGTATCGAAGCAGGAGCACGCGCCGGCATCATCGCTCCCGACGAGACGACCTATGCCTACCTGAAAGGCCGTCGCTTCTCGCCCAAAGATGCCGCGTGGGACGAAGCCGTTGCCCATTGGAAGACCCTTCCCACCGACGAAGGTGCAATCTTCGACCGTGAACTCCACATCGATGCCGCAACCCTCGCTCCTGCTGTCACATGGGGAACCTCGCCCGGCATGCACGCCACCATTAACGGCACAGTTCCAACGCTAGATGACGCAAAATCCGAGGCTGACCGAAAGTCCTTCGCACGAGCCTACGAGTACATGGGTCTGAAGCCCGGCACACCTATGGAAGAAATTAAAATCGACACCGTCTTCCTCGGCTCCTGCACCAATGGGCGCATCGAAGATCTTCGTGCCGCCGCAGCCGTCGTCAAAGGTCATCACATTGCCACGACTGTTCGCGCGATGGTCGTCCCCGGCTCGCAGCACGTCAAGCGTCAGGCCGAGCAGGAAGGCCTCGACACCGTCTTCAAGACCGCAGGCTTCGAATGGCGCGAGCCCGGCTGCAGCATGTGCCTCGGCATGAACCCAGACATCCTGCAACCCGGTGAACGCTGCGCCTCCACCAGCAACCGCAACTTCGAAGGCCGCCAGGGCCGCGGAGGCCGCACACACCTCGTCAGCCCAGAGATGGCCGCAGCAGCCGCCATCACCGGCCACTTCACCGACATCCGCAAATGGAAGCAGACGGAAGGAGCCTCACGCTAATGGAAGCCATCAACGTCCTCACCAGCAAAGCCGTACCTCTGCCGCTGCCCAACATCGACACCGACCAGATCATCCCCAAGCAGTTCCTCAAGCGCATCGAGCGCACGGGCTACGGCGAATTCCTCTTCTACGACTGGCGCCGCATCCAGGAAGGCCCCAACGCAGGCGAGCCCCATCCTGACTTCGTCCTCAACAAGCACCACCACCACGGCGCAAAGATCCTCATCGCCGAGAAAAACTTCGGGCTGTGGCAGCTCCCGCGAGCATGCAGCCTGGGCTCTCCATCAATATGGCTTCCGCGCCGTCATCGCACCCAGCTTCGCCGACATCTTCTTCTCGAACGCCGGCAAGAATGGCCTCATCCTCGCCGCCCTTACCGACGAAGAAGTCGCAACCCTGCTCGACCGCTGCACCAAAGACCCCGATCACAAAATCACCATCAACCTTGAAGCTCAAACCGTCATCGACGACCTGGGCCTCAACGCACACTTCGATATCGACCCCTTCCGCAAATACTGCTTGCTGAATGGCCTCGATGACATCGGCCTCACCTTGCGCCAGGCCCATGCCATCGACCACTTCGAAAGCCACCACGACAAGGACTTCTGGTCCGCACCAAAGGCTATTACCGCATGAATCGCATAACCAAATTCGAAGCAACCCGCGCCAGCTACCGGCCCGATCCCATCACCACACTGTTTGTAGGCGAATCGGCGCCGCACGGTGGCACGTTCTTCTACAACCAGGGACAGCTGCCTCTTCCGCGAGATTCGCAGATCCTTTCAAGGCAACGGACGCTTCCTCGAAAATTTCAAGTGCAACGGCTTCTATCTGGATGACCTCGTCCTCGAACCCGTCAATCATCTCGACAATAAAAATCGCCGCTTGCTCTGTCGGGAGTCGGTCTTATCGTTTGTCGATCGCCTGAAGCTCTACAAGCCCAAGGCGATTGTCATTCTGCTGTACTCCATCAAACCCATGGTTCTCGAAGCAATGCGCGAGGCCGGCATATCCTACGATCCCTTCTGCACACCTTATCCGGGTTTCGGCAACCAGCCACGGTTTCGCAAAGCCATGGCCGAGATCATCCCCAATCTGCCCGTAGCACGCGGCACGCAATGGAAGGAATATCACACTTGAGCAACGTCGATCCCAAATCCCGCTCCAAGGTCCTCACCGAAGGCCCATCCCGCGCCGCCGCCCGCTCTTACCTGCGCAGCGTGGGCTTCAGCAAAGAGGACCTGCACAAGCCCATCATCGGCATCGCCAACACCTGGGCTGAGATCGGGCCCTGCAACTTCCATCTCCGCAACGTCGCCGAAGCCGTCAAGCAAGGCGTTCGCGAAGCCGGCGGCACGCCCATGGAGTTCAACACCGTCACCATCCACGACGGCATTACCATGGGCACGCAAGGCATGAAGGCGAGCCTCATTTCGCGCGAGGTCATCGCCGACTCCATCGAACTCGTGACGCGGGGGAAACAGTTTCGACGGCCTCGTCTGCATCGCCGGCTGCGACAAGAACATGCCCGCCGCCATCATGGCCCTCGCTCGCCTCGACATCCCTGGCCTCATGCTCTACGGCGGCAGCATCGCCCCCGGCGCACTCAAACAACCCGACGGCACCACGAAAGAGATCACCATCCTTCAGGTCTTCGAGGGCATGGGCTCCCACGCCGCTGGGAAGATTAGCGACGACGAACTCGAAGCGCTCGAAGCCTCCGCCTGCCCCGGCCCCGGAGCCTGCGGCGGCCAGTTCACCGCCAACACCATGGCGATGGCCGGCGAGTTTCTCGGCATCTCGCCCATGCAGATCACCGGCGTCCCCGCAATGTCCCCGGAAAAACATGAAGCCTCCCGTCAGGCTGGCCGCCTCGTCATGGACCTCGCCCGTGCCGGCCTCACTCCACGCAAGATCATCAACCGCCAAGCCATCGACAACGCCATCGCCGCCGTCGCCGCCTCGGGCGGCAGCACCAACGCGGTCCTTCATCTCATCGCCATCGCGAGCGAGCTCGACATTCCACTCTCGATGGAAGACTTCGATCGCATCTCCGAGCGCACGCCCTTCATCTGCGACCTCTCTCCCGGGGGCAAATACGCAGCCAAGGACTATCAGGACGCAGGCGGCTCTCGTGTCCTCGCCAAGCGTCTCATCGAGAAAGGTCTGCTCAAGGGCGACAGCATCACCGTCTCCGGCAAGACCCTCGCTGAAGAGGCTGCGCTTGCCGTCGAGACCCCCGGCCAGCCCGTCATCCACACCTGGGACAACGCCCTCAAGCCCCACTGGTGGCCTCGTCATCATGCGCGGCAACCTCGCACCCGACGGCGCCGTCATCAAGGTCGCCGGCCATGAGCGCATCTTTCATCAGGGGATCGCTCGAGTATTTGAGTCCGAAGACGACTGCCACGCCGCCGTCGAAGCAGGAAAGATCAACCCAAACGACGTCCTCGTCATCCGCTACGAAGGCCCACGCGGCGGCCCCGGCATGCGCGAGATGCTGGCCGTCACCGCAGCGATCAAAGGCATCCCGGCGCTCTCCGAAACCGTGGCCCTCCTCACCGACGGCCGTTTTTCCGGTGCAACGCGTGGGTTAATGGCCGGACATGTTGCTCCCGAAGCCCAACTCGGCGGTCCCATCGCCGCCGTCCGCGAAGGCGACACCATCACCTTCGACATCCCCAACCGCAAACTAACCCTCAACGTCCCCGAAGCCGAGATCGCCAAACGCCTAGCCGCATGGAAGGCCCCCGAACCCCGCTTCAAACGCGGCGTCTTCGCTAAATACGCCAACTCAGTAAGCAGCGCCAGCGAAGGAGCAGTCACAACATGATGCGTCTTTTCAAAAATCCACTTGCTAGGAGACCACTAACGCCTGAAGCGGCTGGAAAAGAATTGTTCGTCTACGCCAAATCTCAAGCGGTTCCCGACTACATAGCTAAGATCTCGGGGGATCCTCAGACTACACAAGCGATTACCTCTCTCATTTATTTGACTAAAGCAGCAATAGTCATTAGCTCTCTGCGCCGCGAAGCAGGAAATGGGCCACCGGACTGTAGACCATATTTAGTTGCTGACGCATTTGAAAAGAAATTTTCTCCGAACTTCCATTTGAGGAACATGCGCAGTTGACCGCGTGCATTAAAGATTTGCTTCTCCTGGCAAAAGAACTCGAGCGCGGTATTAGCGAAGCGATTAAGAAAGAGGACAAAGATCGTCTCAAAGAGACCTCGCTTCGATGGTGCAGAAGCTGGCTTGGGCGCAATCTCAGATAACGGTGACTTTGTTGAGAGAACGAGCTTTTTATTTGGAAGCCCGTTGTCGACTTATGTTTATAACGAAATCAGTTCACTAGGCGAATCGGTTAAACGCGTTTTGTACGCAAATATTGAACAGCATTAGCAAATTTCGGGCGAAGACATTTATGACACCTGGCAAAAAGCGCTATCTGGTCACAACACCATTCGATGCGACTAGGGTTGGCGAATTTGAACCTTGTTCTTCTGTATTCGGAGCTGAGACTGAAGACGCACAAATTCCCAAAGACACATTAGTTTGGGCCTACCCAGAAAAAGATGGTTTCATACGATTCACTACACAATCGGCCTTATCTGCATTTTGCGTCAGATCGAACATTTTCACTGATTGCACTAAAAGAGATCATTTGAAGGAGGGGGCAATATGACTAACAAAAACCAACCAAATTCGCAACATCACCCCCAACTCACCGGAGCCGAAATTATTTGGGCCACCCTTGCCGGGGAAGGCGTGGACAAGGTCTTCGGCTACCCTGGCGGAGCCATCCTCCCCGCCTACGACGCCCTGCGCAAGTTCCCCATCCATCACATCCTCGTCCGCCACGAGCAGGGCGCCGCACACATGGCTGACGGCTACGCCCGCGCCTCGGGCAAGGTCGGAGTCTGCATCGCCACCTCCGGCCCCGGCGCCACCAACCTCGTCACCGGCATCGCCACCGCCATGCTCGACTCCATCCCCATCGTCGCCATCACCGGCCAGGTCGGCAGCAAAGTCCTCGGCTCCGACGCCTTCCAGGAGATCGACATCACCGGCATCACCCTGCCCATCACCAAGCACAACTACCTCGTCACCCGCGCCGAAGACATCGCCCCCGCCATCCGCGAGGCCTTCCAGATCGCAAAGTCCGGCCGCCCCGGCCCGGTGCTCGTCGACATCACCAAAGACGCGCAGCAGAACACCGCACCGTTCAACTTCGAAGCCGCGGCCCCCCCACCCTACCGCCCGCACCCGATGCTGCGTGCCGAATCCTCCTCGATCCAGCAGGCCATCGAGCTCATCAAAGCCGCAAAGAAGCCCGTCATCCTCGCCGGCCACGGCATCACGCACTCCGGAGCCGAAGCCCAGGTCATCGCCTTCGCCGAACGCCGGCAGATCCCCCATCGCCAGCACGCTCCTCGGCCTCGGCGGAGTCCCCACGCACCACCCGCTCTCACTCGGCATGATGGGCATGCACGGCGAGTCCTGGGTCAACAACGCCATTCAGCAGGCCGACCTGCTCCTCGCCTTCGGGATGCGCTTCGACGACCGCGTCACCGGCAACCTTGCCCACTACGCCCTCAACGCGAAGAAGATCCACATCGAGATCGATCCCTCCGAGATCAACAAGAACGTCCGCGCCGACGTCGCCCTCATCGGCGACCTCAAAGAAGTCCTCGAACTCTTGCTCCCTCTTCTCCCTGCGTCAACACAAAACGGAAAACAGAAAGCTGAGAACTTCGTCTCTCCCTGGCTCCGCGAGATCAACACCATGAAGGGCGACGCAGCCGTCCGCGACATCATCAACCTGCCGGACAACGGCCACCTCTACGCCGCCCACGTCATCAACGACATCTGGCGCGAAGCCTACGCCGCCGGACGCGAGCTCGACACCATCATCGTCACCGACGTCGGCCAGCACCAGATGTGGGAGGCCCAGTACTACAAGCACGACACTCCGCGCTCGCTCATCACCTCGGGCGGTCTCGGCACCATGGGCTTCGCGCTGCCTGCCGCCATCGGCGCAAAGGTCGCCTGCCCGGAGAAAGATGTCTGGGTCATCGCCGGCGACGGCGGCTTCCAGATGACCCGCAGCCGAGCTCTCCACCATCGTGCAGGAAAACCTCGCCATCAACATCGCCGTCATCAACAACGGCTTCCTCGGCATGGTCCGCCAGTGGCAGGAGGCCTTCTACGACAAGAACTACGCCGCCTCGCCCATCCTTTCACCCGACTTCGTCCTGCTCGCCGCGGCCCACGGCATCGACGGCGCGCACGTCAACAAACGCCAGAATGTAATCCCCACCGTTACAAAAGCCCGCACCAGCGGCAAACCCTTCTTAATTAACTTTCAGGTAGAAAAAGAGGACGGCGTCTACCCCATGATCGCCCCCGGCTCGGCGTTACACGAGATGGTCCGCAGACCGCAGAAAGATCCGCTACTCGAAACCGCAGAGGATGAATAGATGAAGCTAACGAATGCCTCTATCTGGTTATTGGTCATCGCATCAATATCTGCCGTGACTCACGCTCAATCCCCACCACTTCACATTCGCATTATCAACGCCCAGACCAACAAACCGGTCACCAACGAAAGATTAAACGTAGCCCTCCAAGCCGATCAGATCGGCTCCGTCGCCATGCCCACCGACAAAAACGGCATCATCCTCGTCGACACCGGCGACGCCACCACCATCCGCATTCTCTCCAACATGTACGCCGACTGCCGTCCGCGCGGCGAGCTCTACACCGACTACTCCATCGCCACCATCCGACAGACCGGAATCACCACCGGCAATCTCTGCAGCAGCGCCAGACCCTCGCCACGGCCCGGAACCCTCTTGCTCTACGAGATTCCCAAGAGCTACATCCCCCAGTACCCGGCCCCACCAAACAGCAACCTGCCCCACTCCGACGAGAACCCTCACCAGCCACCGCCACAACCTAACCACTAATCCCTGCAGGTAAAAATGCTCCACACCTTCGTAGCCCTGGTGCAAGACAAACCCGGCGTCCTCACGCGAGTCGCCTCGCTCTTCCGCCGCCTCAACATCAACATCGTCTCGCTCACCGTAGGCGAATCCGAGCGTGCCGACGTCTCCCGCATGACCATCGTCTGCGAGGCGCCCGACCACGCCGCGCACCGCATCCGCGCCTCGCTCTACAAACTCGAGATCACCGTCGATGTCGACGAGGTTGGCCGTGCCGACGCCGTCATCCGCGAGCTCTGCCTCCTCAAAGTAGGTGCCGGCCCCTCGCACCCTCTCGGCCAGCACTCCCGCTCGCAGATCTTCGAGCTCGCCACCGTCTTCAAAGCCCGAGTCGTCGACCTCGCTCCCGAGTCCATCATGCTCGAGCTCACCGGCAGCTCCTCCAAGATCGAAGGCCTTATCCAGGTCATCACCGAGAGCGGCTACACCATCCTCGAGGTCTCACGCACCGGCCGTATGGCCATGCGCCGAGGCCACCACACCAGCCGCGTCCTCAAAGCCCTCGGCACCCCCGATCCCAATAACCCCGCCCAACCCTCGTATTCCGACCGTCCTGAAGCGGACGAGCTACCCAACCAGTTCGCCGAGGACGAAACCTAACGTTAGATGCAACGCAAACTTTCGCAAACAAACTTAACACCGATCAACACTGATTCCACCGATCGAAAATCCAAAGACGGCCATGCTGTCACGAAACATTCAGTCGTACATCGGTGAAATCAGTGCAAATCGGTGTTAGGCCTTAAAAATTTAACTACGCAAAAAGAAAAGGAAGAACGAGAAATGGCAAAGGCATACCACGACGCAGACGCAGACCTCTCTCTTATCCAGGCGAAGAAAGTCGCCATCATCGGCTACGGCTCGCAGGGCCATGCCCACGCACTCAACCTCAAGGACTCCGGCGTAGACGTCCGCGTAGGCCTGCGCCCCGACTCGCCCAACGCCGAGCGCGCCTGCAAAGCCGGCCTCGTCGTCGACACTGTCGCCAACGTCAGCAAATGGGCCGATGTGATCATGAACCTCACCCCCGACCAGACCGCCGCCAAGGTCTACCACGCCGAGATCGAGCCCAACATGAAGCCCAATGTCACACTCATGTTCGCCCACGGCTTCAACATCCGCTTCCGCACCATCACGCCGCCACCCACAGCCGACGTTTCGCTCGTCGCACCCAAAGGCCCAGGCCACCGCGTCCGCGAAGTCTTCACCGAAGGCGGCGGCATCCCCGGCCTCGTCGCCGTCGAACAGGACGCCAGCGGTCACGCTCTCGCACTCGCTCTCAGCTATGCCAAAGGCATCGGCTGCACCCGCGCCGGCGTGCTCGAAACCACCTTCACCGAAGAGACCGAGACCGACCTCTTCGGCGAGCAGGCTGTTCTCTGCGGCGGCACCAGCGCCCTCGTCAAGGCAGGCTTCGAGACCCTCGTCGAAGCAGGCTATCAGCCCGAGCTCGCCTACTTCGAGGTTCTCCACGAGCTCAAGCTCATCGTCGACCTGATGTATCGCGGAGGCCTCGCCTACATGCGCCACTCCATCTCCGATACCGCCGAGTGGGGCGACTACGTAGCCGGCCCGCGCATCGTCACGCCCGAGGTCAAAAAAGCGATGAAGTCCCTCCTCAACGACATTCAGGACGGCAGCTTCGCCAAAAAATTCATCGCCGAAAATGAAACCGGCCGCCACGAGTTCGCTCGCATCCGCAAAGCCGAATCCGAGCTGCAGATTGAAAAAGTCGGCGCCGAGCTACGCAAGTCCATGCCCTTCCTCGACCCCGTCGTCGTCAAAGACGGTCAGGTCCAGAAAGCCTAACGCACCTGCGGAGAGAATCCGATGCGCACACTGATCCTCAGCTCGCTCCTTACGCTCTCTGCATTTGCCCAGACAACGCCAGCCGCTCCCGCCTCAAACAGCACATGGGAGCGGCTGCATATTCTCCTCGGCACCTGGAAGGCCCAGACCAGCGCACAGGGCGCAGCCCGCGCACAATCTGTCGGAACCTACACCTTCCAATCCGACCTCAATGGCAACGTCATCACGCGCACCAGCTCCACCGACGCCTGCAAAGGTCCGTCCAACTTCGACTGCCAGCATCACGACTCACTCACCATCTACCACGACACGGACGACACCACACCCCATGCCCTCTACGCTGACAGCGAAGGTCATGTCATCCATTACGACGTCTCCGCGCCCGATCCCAACACCGTGATTCTGCTCTCCAACACCCCGGGCCCTAAATTCCGGTTGGTCTATCACTTCGAAGGCGGGATCATGTCGGGAAAATTCCAGTTTGCACCTCCGGGGACCTCTGAATTTAAGTCCTACCTGGAATGGTCCGGGACTCGTCTATAGAGCATCTATTAGCTATTACCTCGGGTTTAATCGGCAGAGACGGAACTCCTGTCACAATGGAGACGTAGATCAATTAAGCCAAGCCGCGACCAAGCCCCCGAAGGAGCTCCCAAAGATGGCCACCCTGAACAGCTACGAAAGTCTGCTACCTGAGCAGCAGTTCGCGCCAGCAGACCAGCCGGTATTGGCCGGTCCCCCGGCAAAGCCCACACCGATTCCGGAGATCGTCGCCGCACTCCGCGCCGTCGCCCAGCTCGACGGCCTCACTGAAGAGGAATATCTCTGGCTCGCGACCCACGGCACCGAACGCGTCGGCCCGGACCGCGCCATTCTCTTTCGCGACAACGACCCCGCCCACAACATGAACTTCATCCTCCGCGGAGAGGTGCAGGTGCGCCGTCGTCACGCCGGAAACGTTGCGCTCTTCATCGGCCGCGCCGGCTCTATGACCGGCAAGCTTCCCTTCTCGCGCATGAAGAACTATGGCGGCGAAGGCTTTGCTGTCGGTCCAGTCTGGTCACTCGACATTCCCGACACCCTCTTTGACAGCATGCTGGCGGCTATCCCCTCCATGGGTCAGCGTTGCGTCTCCGTGCTGCTCGACCGCGTCCGCGAGGTCACCCGCATCGAGCAGCAGTCGGAAAAACTCAACGCCCTAGGCAAGCTCGCTGCCAACCTCAGCCACGAGCTCAACAACCCCGCATCGGCAGCCCAGCGCTGCGCCGCCAGCCTCTTCGGCGAGCTGCGCGAGTACGGCGATCAGAAGTACCGCCTCGGCAATCTCTGCCTCTCCGAACAGGAGATCGCCGGATACCGCAACTGGATCGAGAACGCCCGTGCCCGCATGTCTGCCTACACGCACGCCGGTCCGCAAAGCCCGCTCGCTGCCACCGACCGCGAAGAGGCCATGGTTCGCTGGCTTACCGACCACAACGTTCCTGAGCCCTGGAACATCGCCCCCGCGCTCTCGGAGACCAACCTCCCCATCGACCTGCTCGACGACCTCGCCGCCGTCACCCGGCCCGAAGTCCTTCCCGTCGCCCTGTCTACCGTCTCGCGCTCCCTCCGCGTCGAGCGCCTCGCCGAGACCGTCGTCGACTCCACCGTGCGCATCTTCGACCTCATCAGCGCCATCAAGGACTACTCCTACATGGACCAGGCGCCCATCCAGGAAGTCGATCTCGCGCAATCCCTTGAAAACACGCTGATCATGTTCAACTCCCGCCTCAAAAACGTCCAGGTAGAGCTCGCCTTCGACCCCGATCTGCCTCCAATCAGCGCCTATGGCAGCGAGCTCAACCAGGTATGGACCGCCCTGATCGAAAACGCTCTCGAGAGCATGAACAACCTCGGCACCCTCCGCCTCACCACCAAGCTCAACGGCTCCATGGCGCTGGTGGAGGTATGGGACGACGGCCCGGGAATCGACCCCAAGATCCTCTCCCGCATCTTCGAGCCGTTCTTCACCACCAAAGCCCCCGGCCGAGGACTCGGGCTCGGTCTCGACGCCGTCCAGCGCATCGTCAACAAGCACTCCGGCTTCGTCACGGTCGACTCGAAACCCGGCGCCACCTGCTTCCAGGTCCGGCTCCCCCTCGACCTCGCCCAGGCCTACTAAAAACAGCAACGGGAGAGGCATAAAGCCGCTCCCGTTCCAAACCTCTGCCAACAAATGATTTGTTGTCTTACTTGATGATCTCCACACCCCGCCAGAACGCCACATGATGCTTCACATTGCGCGCAGCAGGCTTCGGATCAGGATAGTACCAGGCCGCGTCAGGGTTTTCCTGACCGTCCACAATGATTGTGTAGTACCGGGCTTGGCCCTTCCAAGGGCAACTGGAGGTGGTTGAGCTCGTTTTGAGAAACTCCCGCTTCACCGTCTCATCAGGGAAGTATAGATTTCCCTCGATTATCTCTGTCAGTTCACTTTCGGCCAGTGTCTGGCCATTCCAAACCGCCTTCGCCATGGTTCACTACCTACATTCTTTTCAATAAGTTACGGCAGGCTCGTCTTCCGGCGGGCCATAGCCGCGCAGGGTCCAACCCTAAAGTCTATAACAGGACTGTAACAGAAATGATGCAAAAAAGGAAGGGCCTCGTCGGCCTCATCCGCCTAAGTCGTTGCAGCAATTACTTCGCCACCCCAAAGCTCTTCAGAAACACCTCATATCGCGCCCTTGCCGCCGGATACTTCGCGATCAGTCCTGCTGTCTGCCCCATAAACGGGTTCCCGCTCTGCTTTTCCGTCTCGGCATGGAAGTGGTGGAACTTCGCATAGATAAGAATTCCCTCCGTATTCGAGTCCAGGAAAAGATCGGCATCCAAAGCGCCCCGCAGCACCAGCGACGCCGCCATCTCCCAGAACGACACCATCTGCCGCCAGGAAGGGTTGAACTCCGACTTCGTATCCCGCGAGACTGCCCGCAGCTCCTCCAGCGTCTTCGGGTTGAACTCGAAGATCATAAACCGCCGAGCCTTCCGCATCGTCTCTTCCCGCCGAAGCTCATACAGCCTCAAAATCAGTTCCGCATCTGCAGCAGTCGCCATCTCCAACCTCGTCCTTAATTAAGCTACGCTCTCGACGACCGCACGGGTCTTCTCCGGGTCAGGCCGCTCAAGCTCCGGCACAGGAGTCGGTCCTGCAATCTTCTTCTCATACGTGCACAGCGGAGTCGTCGGCTCCTCTTCCGGCGCGCCCTTCTTCTTGCGCCGCTTCGGCAAAGCCTCCCGGTTGTTCGGACATACCAGAAACGTCCCCTTGTCGTTGTTCACTTCAAGCAGGTACGCGCTGTCGCACTTCGGACACGTCTTATCGATAAGCTTCAGATTCGAAGCAAAGTCGCACTTCGGATAGTTCACGCAGCCATAGAACACATCCCCACGCTTCGTCTTCCTCACGGCAATATCGCCGTCATCCTTCGGGCACTTCACATCCAGCAGCTCCTGCTTGATGTACTTGCACTTCGGATATCCGCTGCAGCTGATGAACTCGCCATACTGCCCATTCCGCAGCAGTAGCGGCTTGCCGCACTTCGGACACGCCTCGTCCAACTGCGTCGGCGGCTTCTGCTGCACCTTCTGGTTCAGCTTGCGGATCGTCTTGCACGGCGGATCTTCGTTGTACCCTGGGCAAGCCATAAACGGCCCCCACGGCCCATTCCGCAGCACCATCGTGCGTCCGCAGTTGTCGCAAGCCTCTTCCTCAGGAGCCTCATCGGCCCCAGGAGCACTGAGGTCAGGCTTAGCCGCAAAGTTCTCCTTCGTAAAGTCGCAGCTGAACGCCTCCGCCGTCACCTTCTTGCCCTGCGTCATCGCCTCGCCGATCGCCGCGGTCAACTCCTTCGCGTCGTTGGTCTCCTTCGAGTACTCGACCACATCCTCAGTCGTAGCCTTCACGATGACCGGGTAGCTTAGCGCGCTCGTGACCTTCTTCAGCACCGCCTTCTGGTCCTTCTTCCACGGTCCCCGCCGCTACAGTCATCGGCTTGGCCTTCGAGAAGTTCGAGCACGAATAGAAGCTGCCGAACTTGCCCCACTTCAACACCAGCGGAGCGCCGCAGTTATCACAAACCTCCGTGGTCGACTCCTCCATCCGCTTGACGTCTTCCATCTGCTTCTCGGCGACGTGAAGCTCTTTCTCGAAGTGCCCATAGAAGCCGTTCAGCAGATCGGTCCACTTCTCATGACCCTCCTCCACCGCATCCAGCTCGCCCTCAAGCGTCGCCGTGTAAGCCGTGTCGAAGATGTAAGGGAAATTCTTCACCAGCAGCTTCGTCACGACGATGCCGATCTCCGTCGGCACAAACCGCGACTGAATCTTCTTCACATAGTCACGATCCTGAATCGTATTAATGATGGACGCATACGTCGAAGGCCGCCCGATTCCCTTCTCCTCGAGCGTCTTCACCAGGCTCGCTTCGTTGTAACGCGGTGGTGGCTGCGTAAACTTCTGCTGCGGATCCAGCTTCTCCAGACGCAGCGCCTCGCCATCGTTCAACTCCGGCAGCCTGCTATCTTCCTCTTCCTCACCCTCAGCAGCGGCCTTAGCCTCTTCCTTCGCAGCCAGCCGAGCACGCTTGTCCTCTTCCTCAAACTTCAGGTGCCCATCGAACTTCAGCACACTACCCGTCGCGCGGAAGTCATAAGCCTGCTTAGCCTGCGCAACGATATCCACCGTAGTCTGGTCAAACACCGCCGGCGTCATCTGGCTCGAAACAAACCGCTGCCAGATCAACTTGTACAGCCGGAACTGCTCGTCGCTCAGATACTTCCGTATCGACTGCGGGGTATAAGCCACATTCGTCGGCCGAATCGCCTCGTGCGCGTCCTGAGCCTGCTCCTGCTTCTTGCCCGCATACTCGTTCGGACTTGCCGGCAGATACGCAGCTCCCAGCTTCCCAATAAACTGCCGGGCCTCAGCAATCGCATCCGGGCTCACACGCGTCGAGTCGGTACGCATGTAGGTAATCAAACCAACAGTGCCCTCCGAGCCAATCTCCACGCCTTCGTACAGCCGCTGCGCCACGCCCATCGTGCGCCGAACATTGAATCCCAGCCGCCCCGAAGCATCCTGCTGCAGCTTGCTCGTCGTATAAGGAGCCTTCGGATTATTCCGCCGCTCCTTCTTCTCCACCGAGCGCACGCTCCACTTCGCGTTCCCCAGCTCTCCAACCGCCTCGTCGACCGCTTCCTTATCCGGCAGCGCATTCGCAAGATAAAGTTCTTTGCCCTGCTCATCGACGCCATTCGCCACACGCGATGGCACACCATTCACACCGACAAATCGAGCCGTGAAGCTCTGTTTGTTGGCCGTCGGCTCCAGCAGAGCATCGATCGTCCAGTACTCCACTGGCCTGAAGTCGTTGATCTCCTGCTCGCGCTCCACAATCAGCCGCAGCGCAACGGTCTGCACACGCCCAGCCGACAAGCCACGCCGCACCTTATCCCAAAGCAGCGGAGAAACCTGGTATCCCACCAGCCTGTCCAGCACGCGCCGCGTCTGTTGAGCATCCACGAGATTCTCATCAATATCGCGAGCATGCAGAAACGCCGCCTGCACCGCCTTTTTCGTAATCTCGTTGAACGTGACTCGCCGAACCTTCGACTTGTCCTTCACCATCGGCAGCAGCTGCATCGAAAGATGCGCGGCAATCGCCTCGCCTTCGCGGTCCGGGTCGGGCGCAAGGTAAACCGTATCCGCCTTCGCCGCCAGTTTCTTCAGTCGTTCCACAATCTTTTCTTTGCCCGGAGACACGATCAGCGTCGGCTCAAACGTCCGCTTCTTCAGCTCCACGCCGATGTCGTTCTTCGGCAGATCCATGATGTGGCCTATCGAGGCCTCCACCACGTAATCGCTGCCGAGATACTTCCCGATCGTCTTCGCCTTCGCCGGCGACTCCACGATCACAAGTGATTTACTCATTCGTTCCCTTCATGCACCAGAACGCATCGCCGAAGCGAAACGTTCCATTCTTCCTTGTGTCCCTTGCGAACCTAACACGGTTTTCGCAAACGCGTCATCTTTCCGTAATCCCTCAACTGACGAAAACGGCCTGCGAAGGTCACATTCGCATCACCGCAACCCATGCGAAAATCCACAGGTCGAACCAGCCGTCAAATCAAACGACAGCCGCAAGTTACGCAAATGCCACCCGCCCGGTTCCCGCTGTTGAAATCAGCCGGGGTACCGCACTTCAAAATGCCCGCACATAATTTTTTCCGGGAAGCTGCCGCACACGCCCCGCAAGCTCCAGTTCGAACAGAGCCGTGAAGATCTCCGCCGAACCCAACTCCGCCTCCAACTGCTCAATCAAATCGTCCAGTTGTGTCGATTCGTCATGCCGCAGTTTGCCGAAGACGATCCGCTCATGCTCAGGAAGGGGCGTATCGTTAAATAGAGATGCAGTCCCCGCTGCCTTCGATTCACCCCGCCCATCCCCTGCCAGCTCATCCTCCAGCTCCAGCCGAATCTGCGAAGGCAGATCCTCCCACACATCCTCCCACGTCGCCGTCAGCTTAGCGCCCTGCTTTATCAGCGTATTAGGCCCCCACGCATTCTTGTTCGTCACATTCCCCGGGACTGCATAAACATCCCGGTTCTGCTCCATCGCGCACCGCGCCGTAATCCGCGTCCCGCTGTACTCCGCCGCCTCGATCACCAGCACCCCAACGCTCATCCCGCTCAAAATCCGATTCCGAATCGGAAAGTTCTGCGGCGCAGGAAACGTCCCCAGCGGATACTCGCTCACGATCGCCCCGCCCGTCGCCACAATCTGTTCCGCCAGCTTCTTGTTCTCCTTCGGATAGATCACATCAATCCCCGTCCCCCAAACCGCAACCGTCTTCCCTCCGGCATCCAGCGCTCCCTTATGCGCCGCCGTATCTACCCCGCGAGCCATCCCACTCAAGATCACCAATCGCCGATTCGCCAGATCCCGCGACAACAACTCCGCCATCCCCACCCCATAAGGCGAAGGATGCCGCGTCCCCACCACTGCAATCCCCGGCCGCGCCAGCAGCGTCACGTCTCCCCGAATCCAAAGCACCGCCGGTGGATCATAGATCTCCCGCAGCCTCTCCGGATACTCCGCATCCTCCGGCGTCAGCACCGTACCGCCAGCCTCAGCCACGCGCTTCATCTCATCCTCAGCCGCAGCCCGAGCCTTCCCCTCAAAACAAAACTGCGCCGCAGCCGCTGGCATCCCCAGCCCCTCAAGCTCGGTCAACGAAGCCTCAAACAAACGCTCCGCCGACTCCAGCCGGTTCATCGCTCTCCATATTCGCGTCGGCCCCATCCCCGGCGTCAGCGTCAACGCCATCCAGGCCATCTTCCCCACATCAACTCTGTTCAGCGCAAACTGCTCTGCGTCGCTGCTCATCTTCATCGTCTCTCGCCGCTCCAACTCTCCTCTTCAGAATCCCCACACCCGCTGGAGACTATCACGACACAGAACCCTGTCAATCACCCGCGGGTTTCTCGCGCGATCAATCTCACTGATCCACAACCGGAGTCCATCCACCCAGCACAAATGCCGGATTGCTATAGTCCGCAATGATCTGCGCATCCTGCGGCTTCGTAAGCTGCCGCGAAGCGGCATGGCGCTGGCTTACATCAATCGGCTTCCCATCCATATCCGTGCTGTTGTACTCCCACAGATGCAGGTGTTCCGTATCGTCTTCGATCGGTCCCCAGCCCACAGCAGGAATCCCCTTCAGCTTGCAGTTAATCAGTACCGCCTCCGCATACGGATAGTTCAGCCCATGATTATTCGGCAGCCGCGCCAGCACCGCCGACATCGGCGCGCGAGCAGGCGCTCCCGCCTGTGCTGCCGGGGCAGCAGGAGCCTGCGAAACAGGCCTCTCCCGCGTAACGAACGTGCAGTCCACAAACACATTCCCGTGGTTCGCCTCCGTGTTGCGAATCCACATATACGGCCCCATCGACTGAACCTCGCACCGGTTGAAGAACGCAGGCCCCACCCCAAGAATCGTGTCTCCGTCCCCGATAATCCTGCTGTCGGTCAGGTACACCGGCCCGCGCAGATTCAGCGCATCGCCCGATCCCTTGATGTTCACATGGCTCACAATGTTCTTCGACCCGAAGATCAGCAGCCCCTCCGCCTGCCCATACGCATAGTTGCTGACCGAAAAATTAATCAGCTCAATCCCCGTCGAGTCGTACACAGAGAACGCGCACCGCCGCGAAGGCCCGGGCATTGGCGGATTGAAGCCGCTGTTGTTTGCATAGCCCACCTGCACCTTCTCGCGGTCCTCGCCACGAATCGTAAGGTTCGATTTCTTCTGAAAGAAAACAATCTCCTCGTACGTGCCGTTCTTGATGAAGATCGTCACTCGCTGCGCAGGATTCGCCGGGACAAAGTCCACCGCGCCCTGAACTGTGTTGAAGTCGCCGCTCCCATCCGCCGCAACCACCACGCGCGCCGCACTGCCAGACGGAGGCGCAGCCTTGGTGCCGAAAGTCCACGCCGCATCCGTCGTAAACCCCGCAAACGACCCTGCGACAGGCGTCAACACCCCTGGATCGATCTGCACGATATATCGGTGGTGATACTGCAGGACATGGCTGTGCGGATAGATCGTCGCAACATTTCCATGCACGATGACCGGATAAAAATGAAAGTCCGCCAGCCCGCCAATCGTGGTCAGTTGATAATCATGCAGGTCCGGAGGAACCATCTTCACCGCCGGCGTCGTGGTCGTCGGCGTAGGTGGATTCGGATCGATCGTCTGCGCCGGAGGATTCACGCGATGCGCAGGATCAGGCCCCGCCGGAATGCTCATATCCAGCGTATCGACCAGCTGATGACCCTCCGCATCGTAGATGCGAATCTGACCCGACTTGCCCAGCGCCGGCGCACTCGAAAAAGTAAGCACCAGATGCGTATCGGGATTCACCCCCGCAGCCTTGTTAGCTGGGAAACACGTAACGCTCGCCGCCTGCCCCTCGCTCCACTGCGAAGACAAGAGCACCAGCACAGCAACAACGCAGAACAGGCGGATAGCCAAACGCATTCTCATAAGAGGTCCTAGTCATTTCCAGATCATAGTCACTTCCAGAATCAACAAAAACTATACCGCCTGCTTCGATCCATCTGCCACACTCATCTCTCATCGCATCTCTTGCACTCCATCATCCATCCGATCCGCGCCGCTCTTCCCTCTTCCGTCAACACCCACTCCCGCACCGTCCACGGCGGATCATGCCGCACATGCTGTCCATGCCCGCACTCCAGCCGAGCCGCCCAATGTCCTTCCTCATCCTGATAAAAACCCGCCACCGCCCTCTGCATCGCTCACACTCCGCACACATCCAATACACTAGTCCTTTGACTACTTCATCCTCACTCCGAATGCTTCGTGTCGCCGCCATCAACTTCCTCAACCCCGCCCCACTCATGTGGGACTTCGAGCACGAACCCCTCGCCGCCGAATTAGCCCAGCGCTACTCCCTTCACTACACTCTCCCATCGCTTTGCGCAGAAGAGCTCCTCGCCGCCCGCGCCGACCTCGGCCTCATCCCCATCGCCTCCCTCACGCCCGATCTCGCCATCGTCCCCGGCTGCACCATCGCCTCGCTCAACGAAGTCCGCTCCATACAGCTCATCGTCAAGCGCCCACACACCCTCAGCACCATCCGCACTATCGCCGCCGACACCGCATCCCGCAGCTCCCTCGCCTACGCAGAGATCCTCCTCCGCAAATTCGCGAAGAACCACCCTGCCTTTCTCCCCGCCACAGCCGATCCCATCGCCATGCTCCAGCAAGCCGACGCAGCCATCCTCATCGGCGACCCCGCACTTCTCGCCCTCGAATCCCGCGAACAGATCGAAGCCGCCATCGGCCCCTGCGAATGGTTCGACCTCGCCCACGAGTGGCACATCCGCACCCATCTCCCCTGGGTCGCCGCCGTATGGGCCGCCCGTCCCGAAGCCCTCAATCAACCCAACGGCATCACCGCCGCCCAGCTCGTAGAAGACCTCGAAGCCTCGCGCAACCACGGCCTTCTCAACATCGAACAGCTCGTCGAAGACTGGACCCCACGCATCCTCGTCCCACCGGCCACCATCCGGCACTATCTCTCTTCGAACATCCACTACGTTCTCAACACCGACTGCACTCGCGCCATCGAGCTCTTCCGCCAACTCGCCGCCGAACTCGACATTCTCCCACCCCTCCCGCGCCTGCATTTCCTCTAAGACAACCTCTTCCGCATTTGTTGTTTTTGCTTTCGCCTTTAGTTGTCATCCTTCGCCGCAGGCGGAGGACCTGTCTTTGCACTTGCACTTTAATCCATCAATCTCCACCGTCCTTGCGACTTCACCCCATCGAATCACGTCAAATCAACATGGCGTTCCTCGCGGCATTCCTCGGCATCGCGAAACAGGTTGCAGCAACTGCACCCGCCGCCGCTACTCGCCCCGCTCGCAATCCTCTCCTCCATTTTTTCTTCAGCTTCGGCATCATCGGCATCTTCTTTGTCTCCATCGTCGACAGCTCCTTCGTTCCGCTACCTCTGCCCGGCATTACCGACATCATGCTCATCGTCATGTCGGCCCAGCATCAAAATGTTTTCTTGCTGGTCGTTCTTGCAACCGCAGGTTCTGCCCTCGGAGGCTGGTTCAGCTATCAGGTCGGCCATCGCGGCGGCATGGCGTTCCTTGAAAAACACGTTCCCGCCAATATCCTGCGGCGCGTCTGCGAATGGATGGAGAACCATGCCATTCTCTCGGTCGCTCTGCCAGCCATCCTTCCTCCACCTATGCCGCTCAGTCCATTCGTTCTAGCCGCGGGCGCGCTGAAGATGTCGCGGAAAAAATTCATGATAGCTTTCACCACCAGCCGCGCCGCGCGCCACATCATCGCTGCATGGCTCGGCATGCACTATGGCCGCCACATCATCCGCCTTTGGAACGGCCTCTCCGCCAAATACGCCACACCCATCCTTGCCTTCATCTGGATCGGCATCACGATCAGTTGCGCCTACGCCTTCTGGAAGCTCTACAAAACCACCCGCACTGTCAGCTCCGACCCGCGGCCAAGCAAAACCGCAGCCTAAGCCGCCACCCTCGGCCGAGGCGCAAACTTCCTCTTGTAATACGCAACCGTTAACGCAATCGCCGGTACCCCAACCATCACCGGCCACAGCCACACCCACCAATGATTGCCAATTACTCGCGTCAGCGTCACAACACTGAACGCCGACCATGCCGCAATATAGCTCCCGATCATGTTTCCCAGGTGCGTATACCACCAGAACATCTTCTCCCTCGGCTTCCGCACAAACGAGATCAACTGTCCCGCCGCACCCCGCATCCCAATCAGCCCGAAGATCACTCCAACCACTGGCAGCACCTCAATCGTATGCGGCCGGAACCACGACATCCACGCCAGCAACGCGCTCGTTGAAAAAGTCGCTACACCGGCAATCCAGTCAATCGGCTCCGCACTGCCGCCCCTCGCCAACTCCTTCAATCGAAGCACCCGGTACCCCGAAAACGCAAAGTAAAAACTGAACACCGCCACCAGCGCCAGAAACCGCACCGGAAAGAAGAATGCCATCGGCACCGCAGTAGCAGCCACCACGCCCATCGCGTACAGATAAATCTTCCCCCAGCGCTTATGCTGCGTTCCACCCTTCGCCGTAGCCAGCGCAATCGGAGCCATCAAAAACGCGGTCGCACCAGCCGCGATATGAATCGTAAGAAAAACCTTCACCCACAACGGATCGGCTGAGTGCATACTCGCCTCCTGTTCTGATTCTTACGCTCTAAATCCCTCCGCAGTTCCTCTTCTTCCCAGAAACGACGAAGGCGAGCCTAAGCCCGCCTCCGTCAATAAGCTTTTCCTCTTCTAAAACTCCCACCGCAGCAAAGTCGCCCCAATCGTAAACCCGGCCCCCACGCTCGCCAGCAGAACCAGATCGCCCTTCTTGAGCCGTCCATCATCCAGCGCCGTCTGCATCGCCAGCGGGATCGTCGCCGCAGTCGTATTTCCATACCGGTCGATGTTGATGATCACCGACTCCAACGGCATGCCCAGCCGTTCTGCCGTCGAAAGAATGATTCGCTTATTCGCCTGATGCGGAATAAAGCACCCCAGTTCTCTACCCTCCACCCCATTCCGCGACAGAATCGTCTCCGCAGCTTCAGCCATCTTGCGCACGGCAAACTTGTATACCGCCTGCCCATCCTGATGCACATAGTGCATCTTCTTCTCTACCGTCTCCGCGGTCGGCGGATGCAGACTCCCACCCCCGGGCATATTCAACGCCGCCGCACCCGACCCGTCGATCTCGTGAAAATAATCGATCAATCCGATTTCGTCGCCTTCACAAGGCTCCAGCAGGACTGCCCCCGCGCCATCGCCAAAGATCACGCAAGTCGCCCTGTCCGTGTAGTCGATGATCGAGCTCATCACATCTGCCCCAATCACCATCACCTTCTTATGCATTCCGCTCTCAACCAGCTTCGTTCCCACCTGCAGCGCATAAGGAAACCCCGAGCAGGCCGCCGAAAGATCGAACCCCCAGGCTCCCTTTGCTCCCAGCCTGTCCTGCACCAGGCACGCCGTAGCCGGAAAAAACATATCCGGAGTTACAGTGGCCACGATGATCACCTCAATCTCGCTTGCATCTATGCCACGAACCGCCAGACATTTCTTCGCCGCTTCAACCGCCAGGTCGCTCGTCGCCACGCCTTCGTCGACGATATGCCGCTCCCGAATGCCGGTCCGCTCCGTAATCCACTGGTCATTGGTCGCGACCATCTTTTCGAGATCGGCATTGGTCAACAACCGGGGTGGAACATAGGTCCCTACTGAACTGATCTTCGCGCGCACCTGCGTCCGCGGCTTCAACGTCAAACTCAAACTCTCACCTCACCTGGTTCCGTACAAATGAACAGCCGTTCATCTGTCGCAGTTCATTCTCTCTGAGAACCGCATCCATGTCACGTACCCGGTCGTCAGCTCTCAGTTGTCCGTTGCCAGAAAAGACGCTCGATTCTCATAGACAACTGAGAACGGACAACCGACAACTCGTCTCTGGAGGGGGTAAATCAGCAGGAGGAAGTCTGTGCACCGGGCGACCTACTGCGCCATTGCGCGGAATCACCGCATCACCTGACCGGAGCAAAGTCTGTGCACCGGGCGACCTACTGCGCCCATAATTACCCGTTACCGTTGCTTCCTTCCGGACCTGGCGGGGTTGGCGGGATTACGTCGCGTAGGACCCGGCACAGGAACTATTTTACCATCTCAAAACCACCTCGCGGCTCACACGCAAACCACTCCAGTGCAAAACTTGCTAGCACAACTCTCTCCATCTAACCTAGCTGCCATGCGCACAACGGTCTTCTTCGCTGCAGCTCTCCTCACCTCCCTCGCCCACGCACAAGACGTTCACGTCCGCGTCGACCCCTCAGCCCCGCATGCCAACCCAGGCAACGAAAATCTGACCGTCTTCCCCACCATCCAGAACGCCATGGACCATCACCCCTGGCCCGGCCCAGGCGGACGTGTCTACATAGAAATCGCCCCCGGCACCTATAACGAGCGCGTCATCGTCACCCAGAACCATCCCAACATCACCTTCATCGGCAAAGGAAAATCCCCTGAAGACGTCGTCATCACCAACTCCCTCAACGCCAAAACCGCTGGCGGAACCTTCTTCACCGAAACCGTCGAGATCAACGGCACCGGCTTCGAAGCCGACAACATCACCTTCGAGAACGCCGCCGGCAACACCGGTCAGGCCGTCGCCGTAGCCGACCGCGCCGACCGCAGCATCTTCAAACACTGCCGCTTCCTCGGCCACCAGGACACCCTCTTCGCCGACTACGGCCGCCAGTACTACGTCGACTCCTACATCGAAGGCGGCGTCGACTTCATCTTCGGCAACGCCGCCGCTGTCTTCGACCACTCCGAGCTCCACGCCAACGGCCCCGGCTACCTCACCGCCCAATCCCGCACCGCGCCCGACCAACCCACCGGCTACGTCATCCTCAACAGCCGAGTCACCAGCAGCATCGACCACACTGCCGCCCCGATGAACCCCGCCACTCCCGGAGCCGCCAGCACTGCCTCCGCCCGCAACACCACCGGCCTTGGCCGACCCTGGCGCCCCTACTCCCGCGTCATCTATATCAACACCGAGCTCCCCGCCGATCTCAACCCCGCCGGATGGAACAACTGGAACAATCCCGCCAACGAAAAGACCGCCTGGTACGCCGAATCCAACTCCACAGGCCCCGGCGCCAACCCCACAACCCGAGTCCCCTGGTCCCATCAACTAACCCCAGCCGAAGCCAAGCAATACCTGCCCGCATCTTTCCTCAGCGGCAAAGACCACTGGAACCCCGAAGCAGAAGCCGCCAGACTCCCCTGACCGGCTGTCAAAACTGACAGTATCCGGCACCCCTGTCAAACGCCTAACATCCGCCCTGAACCGTGACGGATAAACTCCGACGCTTCCGGACTCAGGAACCGATCACGATAGGAGACTGGACATGAAAAAGACTTCGTTTCTCTGGATCGCTCTCTCGCTCATGTTTGCGACCAGTGCTCTCTGCCAGGACGTTCGCTACAACTACGACAAAGGCACGGACTTCTCCAAATTCAAGACGTACAAATGGGTCCTCATCAAGGGCGCACAAATGCCCAACCAGCTCGTCGACAAACAGATCAAGTCCACCATCGACTCTGAGCTTCTGATGAAAGGCCTGAGCAAGGTCGATACCGACAACGCCGATCTCTACATCGGCTACCAAACTGCCGTCGGAACCGAAAAACAATTCAGCTCCTTCAGCACTGGAATGGGGCCCGGCTGGGGCTTTGGCCCCGGCTGGTACGGTGGTGGCTGGTACGGCGGAGGCGGTGGAATGACCACAGGTCAAACCACAACGATTTACATCGGCCAGCTCGACCTCGACATGTACAACTCTGCCGGCAAAGACCTCGTCTGGCGCGGCGTCGTCAGCAAAACCCTCGACCCCAAGGCCAAACCCGACAAGCAGCAGAAGAATCTCACGAAAGCCGTCGCCAAGCTCCTAAAAGACTACCCGCCACCCCCAGCAAAATAGCTCAGGTCCGACACCTTTCCGTCGACTCCGACCCGTTGCCCCCGAGCCGCAAGACTTCCCTGGTCCACCTGGACCGGGCCAACGCGTTTAATGCAGGACAGTCCCAGGTCACCACTTCGTTCCCGAACTTTCTCCAGTGTTGGCCAGAAACATTTCTCCCATCCAGCGACTCTATTAACTAGCTCTACTCGATATCATGCGCGAAATCTCGCCTCTTCACTTTGCACTGCATCTCCTCATCGCTATTGCCCTTGGCTCACTCGTCGGCCTGGAGCGACAGTGGCGTCAGCGCATGGCCGGCACCCGCACCAATGCCCTCGTCTGCGCGGGAGCGGCATCTTTCGTCATGTGCGGCCTGCTCGTCCCTGACGATGCCACCGCCGAAGGCCGCATCGTCTCCTACGTCGTCTCCGGTGTGGGCTTCCTTGGCGCAGGAGTCATCTTCAAGGACGCCGGCAACGTTCGCGGCCTCAACACCGCCGCCACCATCTGGTGCTCCGCCGCCGTAGGCGTTCTCACTGGTCTCGGAGCCCTTCCCCACGCCCTCATCCTTGCCATCGCCGTACTGTTCACCAACATCCTCCTCCGCCCTCTCGCCTACCGGCTTCACCCAGTCCTCCCCATCGCCACGCCCTTTGAAACCCTCTACGAAGTTCGCCTGACCTGCCGCACCGCGGCCATCGGGCACCTCCGCTCTCTTCTCCTTTCCACCCTCGCCGGATCTTCCATCTCCCTTCAAGGCATCCACAGCGAGGAAGTCGACGGCCCCCGCGACCTCACCCATCTCCGCGCCGAGATCGCCACCCCCGGCAACAACAATCAGGCCGTCGAGCAGATAGTCGTCCGCCTCTCCATCGAACCCGATATCGAGACCATCAGCTGGTCTGCCGTTCAGACCACCATGGAGTAATCAAAACCTCGAAAAGCCACCGTCAAACGGAGGCCGAGGCAGCCACCACCTTGAAAATAAATTCAACATCATCACCGCCTTCTCATGGGGGATCGCACTTGAATTTGTAACTTCTTCGGTGCTGAAATCGCAGTCCAAAAAGAGAATCTGCTATCAATCAAACGCGTCAGGGAAGCACTCCGACAGAAGGCTGTAAGTCAACGCCGACTCCCACTTACATGCAACAAGGCACTCCCCTGTAACAATGCATTCATAATCATGTTGCAAATATTTGCACACACGCAAAATTATTTTCCGATGAACGCCGGCGTCTGAAACTCCCGAACTGATAGCTACGAAAGAAGTAATTCTGCATGCAACAAAATGCACACGCGGTGGACTAAATATTCCCTGGAAAGAAACCACCTCAACATCGCATCTATCTCCTCGGCACATCAGGTGCTGTCTCAAAATTTAACTAAGAGGTTCTCCGATGCTGAAGCTGCTCTCCTCCATGGCAATTCTTGCGGTCCTTGCCGCACCCATTGCCCTGCACGCAACTCCAATCACCGGCCAGTTTTCTATTACTGGTTCCTCTATCTCCGACAACGGTAGCATCCTTACCATCGTCCCCAACACCATCAACAACGGCGCCACCGGCACCTTTACCGACTCGTTCCTCTCGCTTCTCACGGCGAACGAAGCAGGCACCATCACCTCGCCCATCAACTATGGCTCCTACACTCCGGGCTCAGCCTCCATCGTTCTCGGAACGGGCCCCTCAGCCGTAACCTTCGACATCACGTCGTTCTCGGAAAAACCCAGCAACAACCCCGGCTTCACCAACTTCATCGGCGTCGGAACCATCACAGCCGCTGGTTTTGATGCCACCGTCGGCGATCTGTTCTTCTCCACCCAGGGAAATGGCACCACCACCTTCTCTGCCACCGTTGATGCTGTCGCTCCAACACCATCTGTTCCCGAGCCGTCGACCCTCGCCCTTCTGGGCACCGGCCTTCTTGCTCTCGCAGGATTAGCTAAACGTCACATGGCCTGACAGTTTCACTGATGTACTGAACACAATCTCAGGATCTGCGGGCAGAGCAAACGAATGGGCCGTCTTCATTTGCTCTGCCTGACCTATTTGCGCTCTTCTTCCACCCTTGCGGACGCGCGAAAACCGCACAAAATTGCTAGAATAGAACTCTGTGACTCCCCCAACAACAACCGAAGAGACGGCTGTTCTCGACGCCCCTGTGTCCACCAGACCCAAGGTCGGCTTCGTCTCTCTCGGATGCCCCAAGAACCTCGTAGACTCCGAGGTCATGATGGGCCTGCTCCACCACAACGGAGCCCAGCTCACCCCCAACGCCGAAGACGCAGAGATCATCGTCATCAACACCTGCAGCTTCATCGATTCCGCCAAGCAGGAGTCCGTCAACACCATCCTCGAGATGGTCCAGCACAAGCAGCAGAACGGCGGCAAAGCCAGCCGCATCGTCGTAGCCGGATGCCTCGTAGAGCGCTACCGCGACGAAATTCAAAAGAACATCCCCGAAGTCGACGCCGTAGTCGGCACCGGCGAGCTGGAAGCCATCCTCGCCGCCGCCGGCCTCACTCCCACCGGCCACGCAAAATCGGACAGCCCCTTCAACATCCTCCCGCAATCCCTCGCCGCACGAGCCCCCAGCGCCGTCCACCAGCACTCCCACCCCACGGAAGTAGGTTCGCAGCTTCAGAACAACAAGCATGATGTCAGACCCGGTGATGTCGTCATCCTGAGCGCAGCGAAGGATCCCCGCATTTTGCTCGAAGACGCACCTGCGCCTCACGCGTCACGCCCCGAAGGCAACGCCCGCGAACAATCCGGCCGCTTCTCCCGAGCCGCATGGGACGGAGCCACCGCCACCCTCCCTGAATACCTCTACGACGAAGCCACACCAAGAATCCTCACGACACCAAGAGCCTCTGCCTACATCAAGATCGCCGAAGGCTGCGACCACCCCTGCACCTTCTGCATCATCCCGCAGCTCCGCGGCAAATTCCGCTCCCGCCGCATGTCCTCCATCGTCCACGAAGCCGAAAACCTCATCGCCCAGGGCGTCCGCGAGATTACTCTCATCGGCCAGGACACTACCTGCTACGGCGAAGACCTCGGCCTCACGGACGGCCTTGCCCAGCTTCTAGACGCCCTCGCCGTCCTCCCTGGCCTGCGCTGGCTCCGCTTCCTCTACACCTACCCCAACAAGGTCACCACGCGCCTGCTCGAAACGATGGCGAAGCACGACACCATCGCAAAATACCTCGACGTCCCCCTCCAGCACGCCAGCCCCAGCGTCCTCAAGCGCATGAAGCGCGGCGGCAACGCACAGATCTTCCTCGACCTCATCGCCAAAGCCCGCCGCATCGTCCCCGGCATCGTCATCCGCACCAGCTTCATCGTCGGCTTCCCCGGCGAAACCGAAGCCGACTACCTCGAACTCGAGTCCTTCATCAAAGCCGCAAAGATCGACTGGTTAGGCGTCTTCACCTACTCCGACGAAGAGGGCGCCAAAGCCTTTGAACTAGCCGACGAACTCAAAGTTCCGAAGCGCACCATCCAGTCCCGCCGCAACAAGCTGATGAAGCTCCAGCAAAAGATCAGCACCAAATCCAAAGCCGAATGGGTAGGCCGCGAAATCGATTTACTAGTCGAAGGCGAATCCGAAGAGACCGAACTCCTCTGGGAGGGACGCACCCCACTCCACGCCCCCGAGATCGACGGCAAAGTCCTCATCAACGACTTCGGCCCCCACGAAGAACTAGTCCCCGGCACCTTCTACCGAGCCGAAATCACCGAGTCCCACGACTACGACGTAGTAGCCCGCATCCTCGAATAAAGTGAAAATTCGCGCCACGTCTTTACCCCCGCTAAATCCCATTAGATCTGTCCTTTGCCAAAAGGGGGAGACCTGCTTTGTCCTTGCTGTTGCTTCTAGGTAGGCCAAGGCTTTAGCCTTGGCATCTCGACACCGCACAATGTGGGCTTTAGCCCCTTGGGTATGCTCTCTTATCCCAAACGCAAATTTAGAGGGTCATATGCAACAGCTTTGGAACTTAAGAGCCGAGATCATGGTAGAACCTCAAGACTTCACTTCCGGAGACACAGTCGGATTCATGAACATCATCACGTGGGCCGATTCCGCAGGTTCAGCGCGCACAAAGATCGAGGCCTACTTCGCAACATTCAATTGGCACATCATTGGAGTCGAAGAAGCAGCTCCCATTCGAGAAAATTTCATCTACGATAATGATGAGTTCGCAGAGATGATCGAACGCGCCAGGATCAACCCCGATGCCATAATTTGCGGGACCTTCCACAGTTTCAAAGTCAATTGATGGGCTGGATATGACCACGCCTAACTCGCCACTGACTCCCATCTACCAATCCCTATCCTCCTTCCACCTAGCCGGCATCCGCCGCTGGCACACCTTCGCCACTGCCCCCCAAACCATCCCACCCCAATGGAACGAGTTCAACACCCTCCCGCTCCCCGGCCGAGCCGAGGCGAAGGTCAGCTACGGCACCACCTGCCAGATGGACATGCCCAACCAGCGCTTCGAGTACCTCTCAGGCTACGAGGTCCCCAGCTTCGACAACCTCCCCGCCGATATCGGCCGCATGATCGTCCCTGCTGCCGAGTACGCCGTCTTCCCTATCGCCGCCGTGAAAGACATTCGCCCCTTCTGGCAGTCTGTCTTCCAAACTTGGCTGCCCTCCTCCGGCGTAAAAGCCGCGCACACCCCGGACTTCGAGCGCTACGACCACCGCTTCGATCCCGTCACCCGCGGCCCATTAGAGATCTGGTTTCCCATCACCCGCTGAAACGCATCTCACTTCATGCCGGTATACCCTATGCCCGTGAAGCCCACCGCAAAAGACGACACCGCCGAGCTCCTCAGCGTCGGCGACCACACCGTCCGCATCACCCACCCTGAAAAACTCTACTTCTCCCGCGCAGTCCAGCTCACCAAGCTCGACCTCGTCCGTTACGCCCTCGCCATCGCCCCCGGAGCACTCCAGGGCATCCGCGACCGCCCCATCGTCCTCAAGCGTTTCGTCAACGGAGCCTGCCTCGAAGACAGCCAGCCCGAGCCCTTCTACCAGAAGCGCGCCCCCACCGACCTTCCCGAATTCCTCCGCACCGTCACTCTCTCCTTTCCCTCCGGACGCACTGCCGAAGAGCTCGTCGTCGACAACCCCGCCGGCCTCGCCTGGATCCTCAACCTCGGCTGCATCGAGTTCCACCCGCACCCCGTCCGCTCCTCCGATCTCGACCATCCCGACGAGCTCCGCATCGACCTCGATCCCGGCCCCGGCATCGACTGGCCCGACGTCCGCGCCGTAGCTCTCGAAGTCAAAGCCATCCTCGAAGAGAACAACCTCACCGGCTGGCCCAAGACCAGCGGCTCCCGCGGCATGCACGTCAACGTCCGCATCCATCCTCGCTGGACCTTCACCGAAGTCCGCCGCGCAGCTTTGGCCCTCGCGCGCGCCGTCGAGCGACGCGTCCCCACCCTGGCCAGCTCCAAATGGTGGAAAGAAGAACGTCACGGCGTCTTCCTCGACTACAACCAGAACGCCAAAGACCGCACCACCGCCAGCGCCTACTCCGTCCGTCCACTTCCCGACGCCCGCGTCTCCGCACCACTCCACTGGCACGAAGTCCCCGACGCCAACCCAGCCGACTTCACCGTCCTCACCATGCCTCACCTCTTCGCCGAGCGCGGCAACCCGCACGAAGCCATGGACGCCTCCCCCGGCTCGCTCAACCAGCTCCTCGACCTCGCAGCCCGCGACGAAGCCGAAGGCCTCGGCGACGCCCCCTGGCCCCCACACTTCGTCAAGCAGGAAGGTGAAGCCAAACGCGTCCAACCCTCCAAAGCAAAATCCTTCTCCGCGCAAAGCGCCGAAGGCTTCGGAGCCCATCGCTTCAAAAAACGCTCCAAAGCCGCAACCGAAACCGCCTCCACAGAAACCGAACCACCCACACCGAAATCCACGCCACGCAAAACCCCAGCCCGCCGCACCCCCAAACATCCACTCATCATCGTCGCTCAATCACCCGACAAAGCCGCCGCCGAAGCCGGCCTCACTCGCTGGAAAGAAAACCACCCCGAAGCCGCAGCCCATCTTGCCGAAGACGACATCCTCATCGACCGCATGCGCGGCAGCTCCGCCATCTGGTATCGCATTCGCCTCAACCTCCGCAACATCCCCGAAGATCAGCGCCCCGCGCAATCCACACCCGATCCCGACGACGACCCCACCCGCGCCTGGCGCGAAGCCTCAAAGTAAGCCCAATGCCTCCTTCCAGCCGGCTATCCAAACTGCGGTTCTGCTTGCGAAGGCAACGCCCAGTTGAGGCCGGATGCGCCAATGCTGGACACATCCGGACCTTCTTGTGGGAGCAGTTATGCCGACATCATCTTGGCAACTGCATCGTTGAAGCCCTTCACCATGGCGTTGTAGCCTTCGGTTCCATTTTCAGCGGCAAAGCGCTGCGGCTTGACGTTTTCGACGATGACTTCAGCGACCCCTGGCTGAGACCGGAGAATCTGAATCGACTCCGCGATGAAGTCATTGAGCGGCATCGCCATCGGATCGCTTGCCTGACGAGAACCGGTAAGCTCAGTCTGAACATAGGGTGGCACCAGTTCGATGACCTGCGTCCCCGTCCTGCCCAATTGGTAGCGCAGCGACTCCGTCCAGGAGTGAAGTGCGGCCTTGGTCGCCGAATACACAGGTGCAAACGCCAACGGTGCGAATGCCAATCCTGACGTCACGTTCACGATGACCGCGTCGCTCTGCTTCGTGAGGTGAGGCAGCAGGGCCGAGGTCAGACGGATGGGGCCCAGCAGGTTTGTGGTGATGGTGGCCTCGGGCACCGACAGATCTTCGGGGTGGTTGACCAGGTCTTCAAGACGCATGATGCCCGAATTGTTGATCAGCACATTGAGTGCAGGATGCTCGGCAACAACCTTCTTCGCGAACGCGAGGATGGCCGCTGGGTCATCGATATCCAGGGAAATTGAGCTCATGCCGGGGTTCGCGCTGGTCGTCTGGTCCAGGACGTCTTTCCGGCGTCCCGCGATGATGACCTTGTTTCCAAGCTTGTGAAAGGCTTCCGCGAGACCGCGGCCGATGCCCGAGCCGCCTCCGGTGATGAGAATGGTGTTGCCGGTCGTTTTCATAATTCTGTTACTCCTTCAGGGTTGTGTTGAGGTTGAAGGGCGAGAGATATCAGGCCCGTGAGGACCTTCGTGGCGAAACGTTGAACACGTACCGTTGCCAACTCTTTCGTGCCGGATTGAGGGACATTGAAGTCCTGAGCAAGTTCGGCGTTCAATCGCTCTGATGTGCGCATTGATATATGCGCCTGTCGAGGGTGGCCTGTGCTCTCCAGCTCTTTCGTCGGAAGGAATGGGCCACACCGAGGCAAAGAAAGAATTGCACTCCAGACTGACCGCGAAGCCTGCCTTGATCCCTAAAATAGACAGTTGCTTTACCACCCGCAATTATCGTTTTGTATGAGGGCGGAGGCGGTCACTGGCCGACTCGGTTTCTGCGAGGCCTCGATCAATGCCCGAGCCGCCTCCGATGATGAGAATAGTTGCCGGTCGTTTTCATAATGCAGTTACTCCTTCGGGGTTGTGTTGAGGTTGAAGGGCGAGAGATAGCAGGCCCCGTTGAGCACAGAGACAGACTGTGCTTAGGCAAACTTGGGTGCGGCATTGTCGATGCCTTGGCTGTCTTCGAAGAACGAGACGGCGATCAACAACAATCTCGAGGAGCATCAGCTTACGATCGGTGGCTCCGCAGCCTCCTGTACCCCATGGGCCGCCTGGAGTTTGAGATTCTCTGCTACCGCCTGAGAATCCTCATACGCGTCGATATCGACGATCTTGAACCAGCGCATCTTGAGAATGTGTACGCCATAATTCCTGTATGGCGAACCGTCGATAAGGGTATCTTTTGCGGACCACCTCATGATGATCGTGGTGTCATGGGGCAGCCCCTTCACCCAGACGTCATGGACGGTAAGAATAAGCCCGGGGGCCAGGCGTCCGAGACGCTCGAACCATCGGCGAACTGCCTCACGGTCATGACGCTCACCGCTCAGGGCGTGCGATCCGTAAAAGCGATGATGAACGTCGGGGACGCAGTCTTTGACCAGGGCGTCGAAGTCCTTCTGGTTGACTCGCTCAAAGTTCTTCCTGGCAATCTGCTTCACGATGGCGTGATACATACTGTCGCTCCTTCGACATTCAATGTTAATGTCGATTACATTGAATTGGATGCATGGGTGTCTTCGCCGGTCGCAGGAAAACTTGTATAGTTTTTCAGGTTAGTTGTAAGGCTGATCCACAAAGCGCTCGAGGACCGGCCGGAGTTGTTCCGGACTCCGGGCCTTCCCTGCGGCGGCACTGAGCGCGCCATCGTGATCGAGCATTGCCAGTCCATGGACAAGCGCCCAGGTGGAGACAGCACGCACCTCTGCCAGTGCAGGCGTGCGTTCATACTGCTTCGCCAGATCGAGAATCACACCCAGACCGGCCTTTACCAAGCGTTCGATCTCGGGATATTTCGACCGATTCAGGCCAGACTGAAACATCACACTGAAGTAATCCGCATGGTTTCGCGCGAAGCGCAAATAAGCCATTCCAGACTCGATAATCTGGTCTCGAAGGCTGCCGCCCTTTTCAACCGACTTGTATATTTCGAGCTTAAGAAGCTCATATCCATCGCGGGCGATCTCGGCGAGCAACGCGTCTTTATCGTCAAAGTGACGATACGGTGCGGCAACCGAAACACCGGCGAGCCGCGAGGCCTCATTCAGTGAAAAACCCCTCGGGCCGCGCTCCCGCACAAGACGAAGCGCCGCCTGCTTGAGACTCGTCTTCAGGTCGCCGTGATGGTATTCGCCTTTCGCCTTACGCTGGACTATAGCCTTTTTGACGGGCAAAGAGCCTCCTGCCAATCATTGTAAATGGTGTTTACATTATCCGATGAGGCCTATTGGATGTGTCCGGATGACGGTAGGTAATCGCGGGTATCATTTTGCGGAAGAAGCGACCTTTATTCACACATCCCTCACTTCAGCTCCGGAAAAATCTCCATCAACTCCTGCGGAGCCACCACCTCAAGCTGTTCATACGTGCAGTCCCGCGACCTCTTATCCGTTCGCCATCGCCGAAACTGCGCCATATGCCGAAACCTGTCGCCCTGCATGTGCTCATAAGCCACTTCGACCACCAACTCCGCACGCAGCGGCTCCCACGACAGGTCCTTGCCCGCCGACCATCGGCTCTGCCCGCCAGGCATCCGTCCCTGCATCGACGCCTCAGCCCACCCAGCCCAGGGGTGCCCATTCAAAACATCCACCCGATACGGCGCAAGAAACTCCACCAGCTCCCGCCGCTTCGGCATCGTAAAGCTGGCGCACACTCCAACATGTTGCAGCGCACCCACCGCATCATAAAGTCCAAGCAATAGCGACCCCACCGCCTCGCCCTCGCCATTCTTATGCCACCGAAACCCTGCAACAACACAATCGCAGTCTCGCTCATGCTTCACCTTCAGCATCACCCGCTTATCCGGCTGGTAAGTCCCGTCCACCGGCTTCGCCATCACCCCATCCAGCCCCGCACCCTCGAATCTCTTAAACCAATCAGCCGCCACAGCCTTGTCCCTAGTCGCCGGCGTCACATGCACCGGCGCTCTCGCATGGCCAAGCACCTCCTCCAGCCTCCGCCGCCGCACTTCAAAAGACGCCTCCCGCAGATCCTCATCCCCCATCCAAAGCAGATCGAAAAACACCACCGAAGCCGGGCTCTCCCCGGCCAGCATCTTCACCCGCGAAGCCGCCGGATGCAGCCGAAGCTGCAGCGCATCGAAGTCCAGCCCATCCTTTGTAGCAATCACCACCTCGCCATCGAGCACGCACCGCTCAGGCAACTGCGTCAGCAGCACCTCGACTACCTCAGGAAAATACCGGTTCAGCGGCTTGCCATCCCGGCTCTGCAGAAAGATCTCGTCTCCATCCCGAAACACCAGACACCGAAACCCATCCCACTTCGGCTCAAAGATCCACGCATCGCCCGCAGGAATCTCCGCCACCCGTTTCGCAAGCATAGGCAACACCGGCGGACTGATCGGCAGATTCACACCTGCATCATAGCCCTCGTGAACCCACCCCTTCTACCGCTTGCTACTGCCTTTACATCTGCACTTGCTTTTTGCCTTTGCACTTGCCTTTGCCTTTTAGTTGTCATCCTTCGCGAAGCGGAGGATCTGCTTTTGTCGTTGTCGTTGTCGTTGTCGTTTGCTTTTGCCTTTGCCTTTGCCGTTACCTGGCCAGCCGCTCTCGCACACTCTACATCGGAGTCACAAACAACCTGCTGCGCCGCATCGCCCAACAAAGACATGGCCGCTAATTCTTTTTCCTACCCGGCATAACGAATGCCATGACCACAGAGCATCCTCTTTTAGAATAGAGATTGCTATGGCCACAAAGAAATCCCTACGCTGCCCTACCTGCCGCACCATCGTCTTAGCCACAGGCGAAGACTTCCCCTTCTGCTCCGACCGCTGCCGCCGCATCGACCTCGGCAAATGGGCCTCCGGGGACTACAAAATCTCCACTCCCATCCAGGACCCCGATCTCCTAGAAGAACTGGCCCGCTCCCAAGCTCACGGCCACAAAAGAAACGACGAAGATTAAAGCCTTGAGAACACCCCGGATTCTTGCTTCCGGGTAAGCCAAGGCTTTAGCGTTGGCCCTCTCACTGCGCAGCGGGCATCGGGGCTTTAGGCCCTGGAGTATCTCTTTTGCCCGCTCCGGCACTCAGCTCAATGCAAAATTAAGTGCCTCCCCCGTCCCCCATAACCCATCTGATTCGAATACTTTACACACAAAAACAAGCTTTCAGACCCCGAAGTCCAGACTAACCCATTTGAATCGAATACTTTGCACACTTTTCGGAGGGAGTGGGGGTACCCGGTTACACTGAACTCGGCATGCCCACTTCCACACCACCAAAGAAGACCCTCTGGGCCTGGCTCATCGCCACCTTCTTCGGCGCCGGCCTGCTCAAACCCGGCCCCGGCACCTGGGGCAGTGCCGCCGCGCTGGTCCTCTGGTTCGCTGCCGCGCAAATCTTTCACCCAGCCCATCTCCCCTTCCTAACCCTAATCGCAGCAATCCTCGCCACGCTCATAGGCATCCCCGCGGCCACCATCGTAGCCCGCGAATCCGGTCGCGAAGATCCCGGCCACGTCGTCATCGACGAGGTAGCGGGCCAGCTCATCACCCTTATCCTCTGCCCCCCCGACTGGCCCCACGCCATCTTGGCCCTCCTCCTCTTCCGCCTCTTCGATATCCTCAAGCCCTGGCCCATCCGCCTCCTCGAAGAGCTCCCCGAAGGCACCGGCATCATGCTCGACGACGTGGCCGCCGGCTTCTTCGCTCTTGCCGTCTTCGTACTCATCCACCTCCGCTTCTAGCCCGAGGTTGCGCTTCCCCTCGCACCCGTCTACGCTAGCCATCAGGCCATGACCACGCTCCGCTCCTTCCTCACTCCCGACAAGCCCGACGCCCCACATCTCGACCGGGTCACCCCAATCGCCGCCATGCCAGGAGGCGCCGTCGACGTCCACGGTCACCACCTCGACCCCCGGTCCGCCGAGATCCCCCATGCCACCATAGGCGACATCCCCGCCCCCGTCATCCTCAGCCGCCCCACCCGTGCCACCATCCGCATCCCCGAGGGCACCATCACCGGCGACCTCATCCTTCATCGCAATTCATCCGACAGCAACCCCCTGGTACTCCGCGTCGCCGTCCCCATGGCCGAAAATCTTCACCCCGTTGCCAACCCCACTGTCGATGCGGACAACAACGTCTACGCCACCGTCTCCGGAGCCCGCGGCCAGTCCGTCCCCGTCTCCATCTTTCAAATCCAGCGCGACTTCCAGGTCCGCCCCTTCGTCCGCGAGCTCCTCAACGCCACTGGCCTCGCCTTCGGCCCCGACGGCTTCCTCTACGCCAGCTCCCGCGCCGAAGGCACCGTCTACCGCATCTCCCCCGAGGGAGCCATCTCCACCTACGCCGAGGGCATGGGCATAGCCACCGGCATCGCCTTCGACCGCGACGGCAATCTCTTCGTCGGCGACCGCTCCGGCACCATCTTCAAGATAGCCCCCGGCTCCTCCCCCGGTGCCAGCGGCGAAATCTTCGTCTACGCCACGCTCGAACCCTCCATCGCCGCCTACCATCTCGCCTTCAACGACGCCGGAACCCTCTTCGTCACCGGCCCCACCACCTCCAGCAATCAGGCCATCCATGCCATCGACCGCGACGGCAACACCACCATATTCTTCCAGGGCCTCGGCCGCGCACAGGGCATGGCCTTCGACTCGGAAAACAACCTCTACGTCGCCGCCAGCCTGCATGGTCAGCGCGGCATCATTCGCATCACTCCGAACCGCGAAGCCAGCCTTACCGTCTCCGGCAACAATCTCGTAGGTCTGGCCTTCCTCGAAGACGGCAATGCAGCCCTGGCCACCCGCGACGCTCTTTACCATATCGCTCTCGATATCGAGGGTCGCAGACTCATCTAACCGGCGGCATCCAATTGCCGATGACGTAGAATCATCCTCGCCGACGTTGCTTCCAGTCTGCGCTAGACCTCAAACACTTCACCTTGATGAGGAAGGCACTGTGGATCCCCGGCTTTATAGCAGACTTCTGATTCGTCTTCTGGCCTTGCCCGTTGCAGCGCTTGCTCTGTTGGCACTTATCCTCGGATACGGTCTCCAGCGCCTGCAAACCAGTGCCGACCTCGTAGACCGCGCCGACGTCGTCACCGTTCATGCCAATCGCCTGATCAAACTCATCATCGATGAAGAGACTGGTCTGCGCGGCTACCTCCTCGCTCGTGACCCTGTCTTTCTCCAGCCCATGCGAGAGGCAGACAACCAGATCGATGTCGAATTCAACACTCTGTTCTCTTTGGTCCGCCGCCCCGATCAGGTGGAACGGCTCAAGCACCTCCAGGAGGGACACCGGCAATGGGAGCAATGGGCCTACCAGGAGATTCAATCCCCGCCGAAAGACCCCGGCATCCTCGCTGAACACATGGTGCAACGCAAACAGGAGATGGATAGCCTGCGCGCTCAGATGGATGAATTCCTCGAAGTCGTGGCTGGCCGTCGTGCCGAACACTCTGCCGACGACATTCGTTTCAACCGGAACGCCAGAATCGTCATGGTGCTCCTCCTCGCCCTGATCGCCGCGATCCTTGCCTTGGAGACGCAGCGAGTTTTTCACCAGTTGACCGTCGTTTATAACAAACAGCTACGAGAGCTCAAACTCCGCGGCGAGGAGTCCTATGCGCGCGAACAGTGGCTGAACATCACCATTCGTAGCATCGGCGACGCTGTCATAGCGTGCGACGTCGACGGCAACGTCAGCTTTATGAACCTGGTCGCCCAGCAACTCACCGGCTGGCCGGAAGACGAAGCCAAGGGAGAAACCCTCCACAAAATCTTTCCCATCTTCAACGAAGAGACCCGAGCGCCTGTAGAAAATCCAGTCGACAAGGTCCGCCGTCTCGGTACTGTCGTCGGCCTCGCGAATCATACCTTCCTCGTTGCCCGGGATGGCGCCGAGATCTGCATCGACGACAGCGGTGCCCCCATCCGCGACAGCTCCGGTGAGATGATCGGCGTCGTCCTCGTCTTCCGCGACATCACGGAACGCCGCATGTCTGAAGGCGCTCTCATGCGCGCGGAAAAACTGGCAGCCGCAGGGCGCCTCGCCGCAACCGTCGCTCACGAAGTCAATAATCCCCTCGAAGGCCTCACCAATCTCGTCTACATCGCCCGGCGCTCGGACAGCCTCGACGAGGTTCGTCATCTTCTCTCGCAGGCTGAAGGCGAACTCGCACGCATCGCCCATCTCACTCGCCAGTCCCTCGGCTTCTATCGCGAGACCTCCACGCCGTCCCACTTTCAACCCACCTTCATCGTCCGCGAGGTTGTCGACTTCTACTCAGCGCGCGCAAGAAACCAGGGTGTGTCCTTCGTCGTTGACACGACAACAGAACGAGAGGTTCTCGGGAATTCCGGAGAGTTGCGGCAGATCCTCTCCAATCTTCTAACAAATAGCCTCGACGCCTGCGCAAGTGGATCCACCATTCGCATTCATGTGCGCTCCGCCACCGACCCGCGCAATCTCTATCCCGGCGTGCGCATCACAATCGCCGACACAGGCTTCGGCATCCCCTCAGAGCATCTCGAAAGCATCTTCGAGCCATTCTTCACCACAAAAAAAGAGACCGGCACAGGCCTCGGCCTTTGGGTCTCCCGCGAGCTCGTCCAGAAACACGGCGGCACGCTGCGTGTTCGCTCCCGAACCTCCAGTCCACGTTGCGGCACCCTCTTTTCCATCTTCCTGCCCCAGAACGGACACCGCCAGCCTGCCAGTCTCTCCCGCAATGCCGCACAAAACGGCGATGCACTCAGCGGCAAAACTTAATGTAGACCATCAAAACCACTAATCCCTGCACGGGTCCCAAGTGTACGAACGTCCACGACAGCTTCCGCACGCCGTATCTGCCGCTGAACATCATTCGCCGCCTCCACCTGCCGGCTCTCGCGCAGAAACTGGGAATAGTACCCCAGCATCTTTAGGTAAGCCGGGTGTCCCCACCCCAGTTGGCCCCTCATCGTAGCAACCCCCTCCTGTAGATGCCCGTTCGCCGCGGAAGAATCTTCCGACTTCCAAAGAGCATACCCAAGTAGAAACTCACCAAACCCGATGGGAAGGTCCCCTGCCTGCCTGGTGGCCCTCGCCTCATCGATCGCCGACGCCAGCAAGGGAATAGCGCTCGCATAGTCCTTGAGGTGGCAGTCCGCCAGAGCAAGCGTGTACCGCGAAAATATCGCACTGTAACGTTCTGCGCTCTTATTCTCAACAAACCCCGTCACCGCCCGCTGCGCAAAGTCCCTTGCCTTGCCATACTGGTGCCGTGCCAGCGAAAGAGCGGCGAGATCATCCCAGCTCTGCGCGATTTGCAGCTCGTCCCCCAACTCCTTCCCAAGCCGAAGCTCCTCCTGCTCCTCTTTCTCACTCTTCCGAAGCTTCCCCATCACAACATGCAGACTCCCGAGCTCACTCAAAGCCTTCGCTAATTCTCTCTTCGAATCCACATCCCGTCGGAGCAACGAAACTGCGCGCTCTAATGCAACTTCCGACCTCTCCAGTTGCGCTACGTCCTCGTACAACAATCCCAGATGTGCATAGACCTTGCCCTGCTCAAGATTCGAGGCGTGGTTGGCCTCATTCTTACGCACAGCATCTTCGAAGCCCCGAATGCGACTCTCAAGGTTCTGCTTGAATGCGGCCGCGTCGACCGGCTGACCACGTTCGCTGGTCTCCTGCATAATCTGTTGACCGGCCATACTGAAGGAAAACGATAAAACACAAACGCCGATGATAGGACGAACGTTCATCACAACCTCCTCCTGCAGCTATCTTGGAAATCACAAACCGGACCCAACTGCTGAAGACACATCTCTCCCATCGCGTCACGCAGACGAAATCGCATCACGCCGCCGCCGCAATCAACTCATCTCAACCGGTCACATTCAGGAAGAGGGACACGCAACAGTGTTCGCCGTTCAGGCATTCGCAATTTGGAGCAGCGTCTCGTCCAATCAAACGCCGCACTGCATCACGAATCTTTCAGGATCGACCCCAGACAATCGTCCTGAGTCGAATCGATCCACTCACGACCTTGTCCGCTTTCTTCGCCGATTAGACAATGGCTTTCGCATCCAGTTAGGAACAGAAATCAAATAAATCTCAATGTGCAGGTTGCTCAGCCAATCGCTCCATCTGCGTAATCCCAGGGAAAACCTCTATCATTGAGAAAACCGGAACTTGTTCCCGGCGAGATCGCAAAAGCAACCGCCAAACGACCAACGCTGGAGCCCGTTCTGTTTCACTGATGGCTAGGAAAAGGAAAGAGATGATCGCTGAAATCATTGCTGTCGGTTCCGAGCTGCTCACGCCCTTTCGCCAGGACACCAACTCCCTTTTCCTCACCGATGGGCTCAACGAGCTCGGCGTTCAGGTCGCCTTCAAAACCATCGTCGGCGATAACCTCGCCTACCTCACCTCAGCCGCCCGAATCGCCATCTCTCGCGCCGACATTATCCTCTTCTCCGGAGGCCTCGGCCCCACGGAGGACGACTTGACCCGCGATGCCGTCGCCGCTGCGTTGGGCATCGGACTCTACACCGATAACGCTGTCCTCACCGCCCTCTACAAACGCTTCGCCGTGCGCCAGATGGTGATGCCGCCCAACAACGCCAAACAAGCCGATATCCTTGATGGCGCCACCGTACTCGACAACAAAAACGGGAGTGCACCCGCGCAGTATCTCGACACCGCAATCATCCACGTCAACGCTCAGCCCACCCGTAAGATCATCATCCTTCTCCCTGGCCCGCCCAAAGAGCTCAAGCCACTCTTCGATAGCGAAGTCAAACCTCGACTCGCCGCCTCGCTTCCGCCCCGTCACCTCGCCAAGCGATTGCTCCGCATGGCGCTCATCCCCGAGTCGCACGTCGACGCCCGCACCGCTCCCATCTACCGTCAATACCCCGACGTCGAGACCACCATCCTCGCCGGATCAGGCGAGATTAAACTTCATTTCCTCTGCGCCAAATCCTCAGCGACCGAGGCCCAGGCACGCGTCGACGAGCTTGTCGAAAAGATCGAAGCCGAGATGGAGGATGCCATCTTCTCCTCCCACGGCGAATCCCTCGAAGAGGTCGTGCTGCTAAAACTCGGCATCCGCAACCTCACCCTTGCCACCGCTGAAAGCTGCACCGGCGGTCTCGTCGCGCAACGCCTCACCGCCATCCCTGGAAGTTCGCGCTATTTTCTCGGCGGCGCCGTCGTCTACAGCGACGCACTCAAGACCACGTTTGCGGATGTTCCCGCCGAGTTGGTCGCCACGAAAGGCCCTGTCTCAGCCGAAGTAGCGCGTTCTCTCGCCGAAGGCATCCGCTCCCGCACTGGTGCGTCCCTCGGCATCTCCATCACCGGTATCGCAGGCCCCGGTCCCGGAGCACCCGGCCCTGACGCCAACAAACCCATCGGCCTCGTCTACATCGCACTCGCCAGCGCCCAGCACACACAGATCAAAGAGCTCAACCTCACCGGCGACCGCGAACGCATCCGCTGGTGGGCCAGCCAACACGCCCTCGAACTCGTTCGTCAACATCTGCTCTAACATCTCTGCAACAAAAGCGACAACACCACTCGCCGAGCGAGCCAGCACACTGACTTGCTAAACTCATCCACATAGTTATGAACCCCTGGCTGCTCTCCATCCCGCTCGCTTATCTCCTGGGGTCCATTCCCTTCGGCTATATCCTTGTCAAAATCTTCCGCAAGCAAGATATTCGCACTACTGGCAGCGGCAACATCGGCGCAACCAACGTGGCGCGTTCAGGAGCCAAAGGCCTCGGCATCCTCACCCTTCTCCTCGACTGCGGCAAAGCCTTTCTCGCAGTCAAAATCGCCCAGCACCTTGATCCCGGCAACTATGACCTCGCCGTAACGGCAGCCGTAGCCGCCATTCTCGGCCACGTCTTCCCCATCTGGCTTGGCTTTCGCGGAGGCAAAGGCGTCGCCAGCGCTCTCGGCGTCTTTCTCGCTCTCTCTCCCGCCGCTGCGGGCTGCACCTTCGCCATCTTCCTCATCGTCTTTCTCATCACACGCTATGTCTCGCTGGCCTCAATCGTCGGCTCTGCTTTCTTTCCGCTCTTCGGCTTCTACTTCGTGCGGCAACGAACCCCCATTGTCGTCATCGGCTTCTTCTTCATTCCCCTGCTCGTCATCGTGAAGCATCACGAAAATATTCGCCGCCTCCTCGCAGGCACCGAAAGCCGTTTCGGCAAGAAGAGGGCCACAGTATGAGCCGCATCAGCATTCTCGGCGCCGGAGCCTGGGGTACCGCTCTCGCACTCTCTCTCTCGCGCCGCGGAGGCCACCAGCTCTGCCTTTGGTCTCACTCCGCCGCACTCGCCGAACAACTCACCGACGCCGGAGAAAATCTTCCTTACCTTCCCGGCTTTACTCTTCCTGTCGACATCGAAATCACCGCCGATCTCCCCCGCGCCATCTTCGAAGCCGAAATCCTCCTCTGCGTCACGCCGTCGCAACACCTCCGCGAAGTCATCACCCATATCGCCCCTCTGCTCACGCGCGATCAGATCATCCTCTCCGCCAGCAAGGGCCTCGAAGAACGTTCTTTCCTCCGCATGTCGCAGGTAGTCGCGTCAGTCGCCGACAATCCCTTCGCCGTCCTCAGTGGTCCCTCCTTCGCCCAGGAAGTCGCCGCCGGCATGCCCACCGCCATCGTCGTCGCCTCCAACTTCCCCCAGATAGCGCAGGCTATCCAGCGTGATCTCACCTCATCCACTCTCCGCATCTACACGAACGACGACGTCCCCGGCGTCGAACTAGGCGGCGCGCTCAAAAACGTCATCGCGCTCGCGGCAGGCGTCGCCAGCGGCCTCAATCTTGGCCACAACTCCTCCGCAGCTCTTATCACTCGCGGCATCGCTGAGATGACACGGCTCGCCGTAGCCTGCGGCGGCCGCCGCCAGACCCTGGCCGGCCTCTCCGGCATAGGAGACCTCATCCTTACCTGTACTGGCTCCCTCTCACGTAATCGCACAGTAGGTGTCGAGCTGGGCCGGGGGCGGCAACTCCCCGACATCATCGCCAGCCTCCACGGTAAAGTAGCCGAGGGCGTCCGCAGCACCGCCGCCGCGCTCGGTCTCGCCGCCCGCTACGCCGTCGAAATGCCAATCACCGAGCAGATGGACGCCATCCTTCATCGCAACAAGTCGCCCCAGGAGGCCATTCGCGAACTTATGTCCCGCCCCGGCCGCGACGAATAATTCAAATCCCTCCCAACAGCCCCCGCATCGAAAAGCCCAAGGAGCCCAGATGAAAATTCTCGTAGTCGGAGCAGGAGCCATTGGCGGATACTTCGGAGCGAAACTCGCACAAGCTGGCCGCGATGTCACCTTCCTCGTCAGAGGCTCACGCGCACTCGAGCTCCAGCGCGGCGGCCTCCAGATCGTCAGCCCAATCGGCAACCTGACCATCCAGCCCCGCACGATCGCTGCAAATGAGATACGAAGCGCTTACGACATCATCCTGCTCGGCGTAAAAGCTCCCGCTCTCGATAGTGCCATCGCCGACATGAAGCCTGCCGTCGGCCCCCAGACGATAATCTATCCCGCACTTAACGGCATGGGCCACATGGACGCACTCGCCCAGGCATTCGGCAAGCACGCTATTCTCGGCGGCGTCTGCATGGTATCCACAACCCTCGACCAACAGGGACGAATTATCCAGCTCAACCCAACCCAGAAGCTCGCCTACGGTGAGTTGACCGGAGAGATCACCCCGCGTATCCAGTCCTTCGACGAAACCATCAGCCACGCTGGTTTCGACACCGAGCTCTCCACTCACATAGTCCAGGACATGTGGAACAAGTGGGTCTTCATCGCAACCATCGGCCTCGGCACGTGCCTCTTCAACGGCGACATCGGCCAGATCAACTCTGTCCCCGATGGTGAACCAGCCATCCTCCAATGTCTTGACGAGTGCGCCTCGGTCGCCAACGCCTCAGGCTTCCCTATACCCGAGCCTTTCCTCGCCCGAATCCGTCAGATCGGTATTGATAAAAACTCCAGACTCGACTCTTCCATGTTCCGTGACATGCGAAACGGAGCCAATGTCGAAGTAGAATCCATCCTCGGCGATCTTCTGAAGCGCGGTCAGTCTCGCAACCTCAAAACTCCACTGCTTCAGGCCGGCTGTGTCCGTCTGCGCATCTACCAAAAATCCCGTTCGAACTCCTGAGCCGCTCAATCTATCTCTCTAAAAGAAAATTCCTCAGCTCTTGGCGGACTTCGATCAAAATCGCTATACCGGATCCACAGCGGACGTACAACAAAATAAGCCACTCCTGGCCAACTCTGCCGCGCCACACCATCCGGCCACCTCGCAAAGTAAATAACCTTGTAGCGAGCCAACTCGTCTCCCTCGGGTCGAAAAGCCTCTCCCTCAAACTGCACCGTCCTCTCACCCTCCCACCCCGCGACAAAGCTCGCTCTGCAATTCGCTACGAGGTTTCTGTACTTCCGTGTCGTATCCAGAGTGTCGAAGATAATCTCAAGCTCGTCTGTCACCGCAATCCCTACCAGCGCAGACTGCGGAACTCCCTCTGGCGAAACGCTCCCCAGCACTCCCAGTCTGCAGCTCGATAGAAATGCAAATAACTCCGCCTTCGTCATGCTCGATAAGATACTCTTCCTTTGTGGCCATCGCGCCTTTGAGGACCTCATAACCATGCCCGAAACCAATCACGGCCACCATCACGGCGAAGACCACATCCCTCCACCCGATCTCCCCCATCATGCTGAAAAGCGCATCCTAGGCTTCCGCCCGCTCCACGTCATCATCGGAGGCCTTGTTCTCATCGCCATCCTCCTGATCTACCTTCTTCTTATCGCTCGCATTGGCTTCTAATTTGCCGCAAATCAGAATCCCTACGCCAATCCGATAAACTAGACCAAGCATGGTCTTCTCATCTCTCTTTGGAAAACGCGATAAACAGGAAACCCCGGACGAACCCCAGTCCCAGCAGGAGCCCCCCGCGCAAAAATTAGGGTTCTTCGACCGCATGAAGCAGGCGGTCTCCCGCACTCGCGAGTCCTTCACTGAATCCATCAGCTCTATCGTCGCCCTCACCCGTGAAGTCGACGAGACCACCCTCCTCAACCTCGAGCCGCTCCTCTTAGCAGCCGACCTCGGAGCTCCTACCACTGCCATTGTCATGGAAAACCTCCGCCAGCGGGCCCTCCGCACCGGCATCCAGGGCGGCGAAGAGCTTAAGCAACTCCTGAAGATCGAGCTCAAACAGATTCTCGACAACGTCACTCGCCCCATCTATCACCCCGACGCACCACCCGAGGTCATCATGATGGTAGGCGTCAACGGCACAGGCAAAACCACAACCACCGGCAAGCTCGCCGCCTACTTCACCGCCGGAAAAGATGGGCCGGCACGCTCCGTTCTCCTCTGCGCTGCCGACACCTTCCGCGCCGCCGCCATCGAGCAGCTCGAAGTCTGGGCCCAGCGCTCCAACGTCCAGATCATCAAGACCAAGCAGGGCGGCGACCCCTCAGCCGCGCTCTATGATGCCTGCGCCGCCGCCAAATCGCGCTCCATTGACATTCTCATCGTCGACACCGCAGGCCGCCTCCACACCAAAACCGACCTCATGAAAGAGCTCGACAAGATGCGCCGCACCGCCGACAAGCTCATCCCCGGCGCCCCTCACCAGACCCTGCTCGTCATGGACGCCACCACCGGCCAGAACGGCCTCCAGCAGGCCCGCCTCTTCACCGAAGCCGCCCACGTCACCGGCATCGTCCTCACCAAACTCGATGGCACCGCCAAAGGCGGAATCGTCCTCGCCATCGCCACCGAGCTCAAGCTCCCTGTCGTCTACGCCGGCACCGGAGAAAAGCTCGAAGACATCATCCCCTTCGACAGCGACTCCTTCATCAACTCGCTCCTTGACTAAGCCCTATCGGCTAAGCCGAAGCGCAAACTGCACCACCCGAGGATCCGTCGTTGTGCTCGTGATACTCCCGAATGCCGCCGAGCCAAAACTCCCATTCGGCTGCGAAAACTCCGGCGTATTCGTAATGTTGAACATCTCTGCACGGAACTCCAGCTGCGTCTCCAGCGGCAGCGACGTGCGCTTCACCAACGCTAAATCCAGATCACGATACGCAGGCCCACGCACTGGGTTCCGCGAAGCGGTTCCGATCACAAACTGTGGGGCCGTAGCGAACGCCGCCGTGTTGAAATAGTGCGCAGGCGTCCGCAGTCCCGGCGACAGGCTCGGATTCCCCACAATATTCGGCCGCTGCAGCGCAAATCCTGCAAAAGAATTGTTATTCGTCGCCTGCGTCACAGTAACCGGCATACCCGACTGCAATGACAGGATCGCATTCAACGACCATCCTCCCAGCATCGCATTCCCGATTCCTGTCGAAGCAAAGCTATGCCCTCGCCCTGCCGGCAGATCATAAATCCCGCTGAACGAAGTCACATTCGGCATATCGCCACTCGAAGAATCCCGCTCCAGATAAGGCCGAAACGTATCCGCCGCAATCAAACTGCTCGTGTTCGGCGACGACAGCACCGTGGAAGAAAACACCGAAGAAGCATCATCAATCAGCTTCGAGTGCGTATACGCAAACAGGAACGAGAACCCGCTCGAAAATCTCTGCTCCACCTTCGTCTGTATTGCGTTGTAGTTCGTCGTACCGCTGTTGTTCCGGTAAGTCGCGACATTCAAAAACCGCGGATACGGTTTCAGCAGTTGCGCCTCGCTCACTGTCTTCGTCCCGATCGAGCTCGATATTGGAATCTGTCCATAGTAAGGATTCGTTACCTGCGTCAACAGCGGCGATCCCTGAGCCAACTGCGCCGCTGTCAATTGATTCAGATTCGAATCCGGAATCCCAACATGAACAATGTGTGATCCCACATAAGCAATCTCCGCCGACATATTATTCGTGATCGCCCGCTGCACAGCCACATTCCACTGTTGCACATAACCGGACCCCGCCGTCCTCTTCACCGTGTAGACGCTCTGCCCCAACCCAGCATCCGGCGTAAAAGGAATCGGTACCACCGACGGCCCGCCCGACAGCGCAAACGCCGCATTCACGCTGTCCTGCGTCTTCTGCTGCACATTCTGGATAAACGGAAACTGTGGCGTGGTAAACGGAGTCGTAATCCCCGACTGATCGATAAACACAATCCCGTACCCTGCCCGAACCACAGTCAACGGAGTCACCAGATAAGTAAATCCAATGCGCGGCGCAACATTGTCATAGTGCAGCTCTCTCGCACTCCGCGGGTTGCCATTCTGTCCCAGGTAATCCAACTGCTGCGTCGCCAGATTGAACACGGCACCCTGATTATTCTTCTCCACCGAAGGAAAGTGCAGCGTCCACCGTGCCCCTAAGTTCAGCGTCAGCCTCTGCGTCGCCTTCCAATCGTCCTGCACAAAATACTCTTCGATCATGTCACGCGGACGAATCTTGCTCTCCTGCAGATCGATCGAAAACGTATCCACCTGTCCCAGCAGAAAGCTCGCAATCGAATTCCCGCTGTTCGTCAAACCCTGCTGATCCGTACCCGTCGTCGTAAATGCAAACGACCCCGTCGGGTTCGGCGGCGAAACTGTATTCAACTGATACCACCGAAAGTCCACGCCCGTCTTGATTGCGTGCGCTCCCCGCGTCACATTCACCGTATCTACTATCTGCCACACCGCCGTCTGAAACGCCGCAAACGTGCTCGCACTCGGGCCCAGCTGCTGAATCCCCGTCAGCGTAAACAGCGGCAGCGCGTTGTTGAACGCCGCATTCGTCGGAATCCCCGGAATCCCCAGTGCCTGCGAAGCCGTGCTCAACAGCGTCGGACCGGTCACAGTATTGCCTCTCCGCGTGTAACCCAGCGCAAAATTATTCAGCACCCGCGCCGAAAACGTATGCGTCTCATTGAACACCGCCTGTTGCCCCAGCACATTCGAAAGTCCCGTAACTCCGCCCGTCCCCAGAACAGCCCCTGATATCACACCACCGCCATCGGGCAGCGGAGCTACCGGCAGCTCCACTTCGTTGTAGTACGTGTACCTCCCAAATGCCCGGTCGCGGTCGCGGAACACTCCATCTACGCGCACATCAAACTGGTTCTGATGGTCCGAGTCATTCGCCGTCCGCGTGTAGTTATTCGCCGCAGACGTATTCGTCGGCGTCGGAAATCGCGCCAGCAGCGTCTTCGCAGCCGGATCGAACGGCGTATTGATCACATCATTCGGAAACTCCTGCCGCACAAACTTCCCGCCTATCGTCTGCGTCGTCGATGGATCATAGATCTTCGACACTCCTGTAAATATTCCCTGCCTCTGCGCCATCGTCGGTATCGTCGAGATCCGCGTTACGCCAATCAACTGCTTCACGCCCTGGTAGTCGCCGAAGAAAAACAGCTTGTCATGCACAATCGGAGCGCCCAGCGTCGCCCCATACAGGTTGCGCCTGTACTCCGGCTTGCGCCCAGTGGGAGCAAAATAGTTCCGCGCATTCAAATTCTCATTGCGCAGGTATTCAAACAGGCTTTCATGAATCGCATTCGAGCCCGACCGAGTAGCCACATTCACCACACCGCCGTTGAAGCGTCCAAACTCTGCCGGCACATTGTTCGACTGAATCGTGAACTCCTCGATATCATCCAGAATCGGAAAGAAAGCCACCTGTCCAGGCTCCGGTTGCAGTGCCGAAATCCCGTCGTAGATATACTCGTTCGTTCTCGGCCTCCCGCCATTAATGCGCGGAAGCAGCGTCCCCGGCGGAAGCTCCACTCCCGGCGCCAGCGTAGAAAGCTGAATGAAATTGCGCGTATTCAGCGGCATCGCCTCAATCGTTGCCGACGCAATGTTCGTCTGGATATTGCTCGTCCCGGCCTGCAACAACGGAAAATCGCTATTCACCGTCACCGTCTGCTGGTCGCCCCCAGGCGTCAACGCCAGGTTCGCCGTCACGGTCTGCCCCAGAATAACCGTGATCCCGGAACGCTCCAGCGTCTTGAATCCACTCGCCGTCACGCACACGCTATACGTCCCCGGATTCAGATGTGAAAACAGAAAATCGCCCGTGCTCGAAGTCACCGTCGCCTGACGAATACCTGTATCGGTCTCCGTCAACTCAACCCGCGCACCCGCTACAACTGCATCCGAGGGATCCACCACACGCCCCCGAAGATCCGCCGCAATCTGAGCGAGAGCAAGTGACCCGTAAAGAAACCCAAAACAACAAATCCCGAGCAACACACGGAATAGCTTCATGGAGCACACTCCAGCAGCTCGCTGTGACGTAGAACCAGCGGCTGAATAATTTGAAAACACAAAAGATTCAATGGGCCGGAAAACAAAGCAGCTAAACGGAATGCTTAATAGTCGAAATTAGTCGATTCAATTCGTATAGTCAAACGACTCAGACGCGACAGGCAAACCTCGCAATCGCGCGCATTCCTCTCCAATTCTCTGTTCTCTCGGTTGCTGCTGGCTTCAATCGAGGCGATGCATCAAGCCTCATCCAGCCGCTCGATCATCACATCCGTAGATTTGATCAGAGCCGCCGCACTATCACCCTTCTTTAACTGAAGCTCCCGAACCGCACTCGCCGTAATGATCGCCGTGACATACGTACTCCCCACCGCAAGCACAACCTCAGCCAGCAAGCCCTCACTCCGGATGCTCACCACCTTGCCCGCAAGCTGATTCCTCCCACTCACCCTTCGGTACCGTTCACGCGATTCAGCCGCCGTCTTCATCTTGTCCTTCATCAGATAAGGCCGCAGTGTCGACTCCGGCAGACGATGATGCCCTCCCGGCGTCTGCACAGTCTTCAGCTTGCCGCTCAGTATCCATTGCTTCACGGTCGCATAGCTCACGCCCAGCAATCGTGCCGCTTCCCGTGGAGTCAACATGGCGGGTTCGGTCCGCATGGCCTCTGTTGTAGCACCTGAGCATGCAATCCGCCAACCCGCTATCCTTAACATCATGCAGCCCGGCGCAGCACCCACCCACGACGAAGCCTTCATGCGGCGAGCCCTCAAACTCGCCACTGAAACCACAGGCCTCGCTTCACCCAACCCCCAGGTAGGCTGCGTCCTGACGCTCACCCCGAAAAACGACAGCACTCCAAAGATCATCGGCGAAGGCGCCCACATCTACGACAACCGCGACCACGCCGAAATCGTCGCCCTCAAGCAAGCCGCCTCCCGCAACCTCTCCACTCACGGCGCTACCGCCTACGTCACACTTGAGCCCTGCAGCCACCACGGCCGCACCCCTCCCTGTGCCAACGCTCTCATCGCCGCCGGCATCGCCCGCTGCGTCATCGCCACGCAGGATCCCAACCCACAGGTCAGCGGCCAGGGCATCGAAAAACTCCGAGCAGCAGGCATCGAAGTCACACTCGGCGTCCTCCAACAACAAGCTCGCGACCTCAACGAAGCCTTCGCTCATTTCATCCAACACCGCACACCCTTCGTTACCCTCAAAGCCGCACTCTCGCTTGATGGCAAAGTCGCTCCCGCGCCTGCATCGCGTTTTCCCAACCAGCCTCATTGGCTCACCGGCCCCGCCGCCCGCCACGAAGTCCAGCTCCTCCGCCACGCCAGCGATGCCGTACTCACCGGCATCGGCACCGTCCTCGCCGACAACCCCCTCCTCACCGACCGCAGCGGTCTCTTCGGCCCCGGCATGCTTCCTCGCCGACGCCCCCTCCTGCGCGTAGTTCTCGACACCCACCTCCGCATCCCTCTCACCTCACAGTTAGTCGTCTCCGCCGAAAACGATCTCCTCATCCTCACCGCCAAAGCCGCGTCAGAATCCAAAATCAATGCCCTCACCGAACGCGGAGCCCAGGTTGAAACCCTCCCTCAGCATGCCGGTCGTCTCAGCCTCCCCGCAGTCCTCTCCACCCTGGCCGACCGCAACATCCTCAGCCTCCTGCTCGAGTGCGGCTCGCACCTCAACGCATCCTTCCTCCAGCAGAACCTCGTCGACAAAGTCGTCCTCCTCTACGCCCCCACTGAGCTCGGCCCCCAGGCCATCCCCTTCGCACAAGACATCGCACCCGATCTCCTCGAGCGATCCCTAACCCACATCACCCGCACCAGCTACGGCCCCGACCTCAGCGTAACCGGCTACCTGCATAATCCTTGGCCCACAGCTAATCCGAACCCCTAGTCCCTGGGCCCCATTCCCTATACCCTGTATTTATGTTCACTGGCCTCATCGAAACCACCGGCACCCTCCTCGCCGTCACACCAACCGAAGGCGCCACCCGCATCACCATCGCCTCGCCCACGCTCACCTCACGTCTCAACACCGGCGATAGCATTGCAGTCAACGGCGTCTGCCTCACCGCTCTCAGCATCGAGCCCAACGCCTTCCCTCCGCGCTTCTCCGCCGACCTCGCCGCCGAGACCATCGCTCGCACCACGCTCTCCCACCTCCGCCCCGACGCCATCCTCAACCTCGAACTCCCCACTCCCGCCGGATCACCCCTCGGTGGCCACGTAGTCCAGGGCCACGTAGACGGCACCGGCACTCTCGTTTCCCTCGCACCCATCACGCCATCCGCACCCGATACCTCTGACTGGCGCCTTCGCATTCAAATCCCTGGCTCCCTCACCCGTTACGTCGTCCCGCAAGGTTCCATCACCATCGAAGGCATCAGCCTGACTGTTGCCTCCATCGTTGGTGACGAAGTAGAGGTAGCGATCATCCCCCACACCTACGCTGCCACCAGCCTCCACTCCCTCACACCCGGCGCCCCCCCTCAACATCGAGGTGGACGTCCTCGGCAAATACGCCGAACGCAGGCAGCAGAAGCAAGAAAAATTCACTCTCACCGAGCAATACCTCATAGCCAACGGCTACTGAGGCATCAAGGCCGCAACTTCATCCGGCTTGCCATTGACCAGCGTGCCCACCTGCTCCGTCAACGCAATCACCGGAGCATTCTTTGCCATCTCAAAGCGGCCGCTTGTCAGGTAAGTGATCGCAATGCCTGCCAGAACATACGGGTTCAGGATCGCAATGGGGACCACATAACCCTTCGTCTTCAAAAGTGACTCCAGCACGCCTCGAGGCTTATGACTTCGCGATGCGTCTCCTGGCACCTGCGGAATCACGAACTCCCTCAATTCAAGCGATTCGTGATGATGCGCGTAGTTCGCGAATGCCTTGGCAATCTGCTTTGGCGTCGTGATCCCCACATCCGCTGTGATACTCCGGCGCACCGCGCCCGAAAAGTAGAAATTGAGTACACTACGCGAAAAATCCGCGCAGTTCTTCGTAAACAGATTGAAGTGGCTCTCATTCACACGGCTATTGAACTCAGCAATCAGAAGATCATCCTGCTCTTCGTCTGTTACAACTTCAAAGCTGTATATCTTGCGGATGTATGCCACGCCCAACAGTTGTGGCCACACCTTCTTCTTATCCGCGCCCTTCGTCACCGAAGCTAGATCGCCCAGATGAGCCGTCGCATATTCTTCCCGCATCGATTCAACCACTGGCCTTGAAGCCCAGTCGGGCACATCCTCAATTCGGTCCACGGCGTAGAGATATGGAAGCAACGGTATGCCCACCCAATCAAGCTTTCGAATCCCCGAATAGCGGCTGATGACCACTCCCGTCTCGCCCGGCCGACATCGGCGCAACACGGTCGGCGATTCTGCGCAAACACGATTGAGATAAATTGCCGAATGCCCCGTCGGATTGATACCGCCAAACAATCCGTACGGCTCCTCAACCAACAGCGCCACATTGCCATGCGCACTTCCCGTAGCAGCCAATGCGACCAGGAACCACATCGCAAGATTCATGATGTAACGCTTCATAGATCACTCTCCCGCCGTAACCGTTCGGCATTACGTGGAACAGACCAGATCCTATGAAGCTGCTTGCGTGAATCAATGGCCTATCAGCAAGCTGTAGGCACAAATGCCAGTTCTGAGGAGTTAACGAATACTGGCTGTTTTACAGCCACGCAGCTCTTTACTTAGGATGCAGAAAATCCAAAGCGCGCCGCCACGAGTCTCCACAACCGCCAGCTCAAACCAAATCCCACGATGACGTCAAAAAGAAAACGCAGCCCGAAGGGGCTGCGTTTCTCACTCCCGGAATCACCGGAAACTGCTTAAATCGAGCTCATGTTGTGCAGGAACTCCTGGTTATTCCGAGTCTTCGCCAGCTTATCCGTCAGCAACTCCATCGCCTCAACCGGCGACAGCGGATTCAGCACCTTACGCAGAATCCACGTCCGCTGCAGGTCTTCCTTCGGAATCAGAAGCTCTTCCTTACGAGTGCCCGAGCGCTGAATGTCGATCGCCGGAAACACGCGCTTATCCACCAGCTTGCGATCCAGGATCACTTCCATGTTGCCCGTTCCCTTGAACTCCTCGAAGATCACTTCGTCCATCCTCGAACCAGTATCGACCAGCGCAGTAGCAATGATCGTCAGCGAACCGCCCTCTTCGATATTGCGTGCCGCACCGAAGAACCGCTTCGGCCTCTGCAGCGCATTCGAATCCACACCGCCTGAGAGTACCTTGCCGCTCGGTGGAACAATGGTGTTGTAAGCACGCGCAAGACGAGTAATCGAATCCAGCAGAATCACCACATCGCGCTTGTGCTCCACCAGCCGCTTCGCCTTCTCGATCACCATCTCGGCAACCTGTACGTGGCGCGCCGCCGGCTCATCGAACGTCGACGAGATCACTTCTCCCTTCACCGACCGCTGCATATCCGTCACTTCTTCCGGACGCTCATCGATCAGCAGCACAATCAGCACAACTTCAGGATGGTTCGACGTAATGCTGTTCGCAATCGACTGCAATAGCATCGTCTTGCCGGTACGCGGAGGAGCCACAATCAACCCACGCTGCCCCTTGCCCACTGGAGTCAGCAGGTCCATCACGCGGCCGGAGATATGTTCCCGCACCGTCTCCATCTTCACCCGCTCCTGCGCATACAGCGGAGTCAGGTTGTCGAACAGGATCTTGTTCCGCGTCTCTTCCGGCGACTCGAAGTTGATCGCCTCAATCTTCACCAGCGCAAAGTACTTCTCGCCCTCATGCGGAGGCCGCACATTGCCGCTGATCGTATCGCCCGTCTTCAGGTCGAACTTGCGAATCTGCGAGGGCGAGACATAGATGTCATCGGGACCAGGCAGGTAGTTGTAATCAGGGGAGCGCAGAAAGCCGTAACCATCCGGCAGAATCTCGAGCACGCCTTCGGCAAAGATGTGCCCTTCTTTTTCGCTCTGCGCCTGCAGAATCTTGAAGATCAAATCCTGCTTCCGCAGGCCGCTGGTGCCGGCGATGTCGAGTCCGCGCGCAAGTTTGCTCAACTCCGCGATGTTGTGTTCTTTTAATTCAGAAATTGTCATGTTTTACCTGGGATTTAAAATTTTTGGAGGGATTTGTTTGCAACTGAGGCGGGATCTGCTTGACGAGGGGGTCGTGCGGAAGGCCGTAATTTGGAGATTTTCTTGCGGGGGGTTAGGTTGCGGGTGATTGGTTGGACAACAGAGGAGAAAACAAAAGAAGAGAAACTGCCGCGCACTAAGCTGCGCGGCGTTCCTGTAATTGTACCTTCTCCACGACTGCTTCGGACTCATTCATTGGAACAGTGTCCCGAAAACGATCCAATACTTCGTTCGTCGTATCCTGAAGCCGCGTATTCGGCTTGTGCAGCTTCCGTGTTGCCTTCGACGCCAGCTGACAAAGTTCGTAGCGATTGTTCACGTGCGTGAGAGCTCCAAAAATAAGATCTGAGCGCATAAGTTTCTCCTTTTCTCTTTACAAGGCGTAAGCGTCTAGGTAGCGCTCACTCGCCCGAATACTGCTGGTACACGTAATTGACTGACTACCTTCTCCGGCTCTATCTATTAGACGCAAGACAGTCCCAAGGGACTCCTGCAATCCGAATTGAAATTTTCATTTCGATCAGATGGCCCGCCAGCATCAGCAGACAAAACAAACCGTTTGCTGGCTAAAAGCCAACGTCTTCTGCAAACTGTCTCTTGCGTAGGAATTCAGCGCTCACCGCGCCCAAGGCTTGAAACAGAAAGCAAGCCAGTCTCCCAGCTAGCCCGAATTACATCGCAAATGTCCCGGCCGTCGTTCAGTGTCTTTCAATTGGCTGGGAGCAACTCCGACATAGGCAAAAGTAAACCGTTCAGTCGCTCAGGTCAATACTTTTTTTGGGAACCCGATTAACAAATATATTCCAGAAACTGAATAATTCTGGCCCCCACACACCAAGCTCCACCACTCATTCTAAAAGCCTTACAAGTCCTAAGACCAATAACTCCGGTCCAAAGTACGGTATTGGATAGCCTCGGCGATATGCTTGACCGCAATATCCCGCTCCCCCCCAAGATCAGCAATCGTCCTGGCCACCTTCAAAATCCGGTCATGCGCCCGCGCGCTCAGCCCCTGCTGCTGCATCGCCCTCTCCAGCAGTCGTTCCGCATCCGACGACAACTCACAATAAGCCCGAATCTGCTGCGTATTCATCTGAGAATTCGCAAATATCTGCCGCGAAGCCCCCTTCGCAGACCCCTTCGTCCGCTCTTCCGCCTGTCCAAACCGCTCATGCTGGCGTTGTCGCGCGGCAAGCACCCGCTCCCGTATCTGCTCCGAACCCTCCGCCGCCGCCCCACCGCGCAACTCCTTATACTGAACCGCCGGAACCTCAATATGGATATCGATCCGATCCAGCAGCGGTCCGCTCACCTTGCTCACATACCGCTGAATCATGGGCGGCGTGCACATGCACTCCCGGCTCTTGTCATTAAAGTAGCCACACGGACAAGGATTCATCGCCGCCGCCAGCATGAACCTCGCCGGAAAGCTCAAACTCATCGCCGCCCGCGAGATCGTCACATTCCCATCCTCCAGCGGCTGCCGCAGCACCTCCAGTACATTCCGCGGAAACTCCGGCAGCTCATCCAGAAACAGCAACCCGTTGTGCGCCAGCGAAACCTCACCCGGCCGCGGCATCATCCCTCCGCCAATCAACCCCGCATCCGAGATCGTGTGATGAGGCGAACGAAACGGCCGGTGCGCTACCAGCCCCTGCTCCGCATCCAAGACCCCCGCCACCGAGTGGATTTTAGTCGTCTCCAGCGCCTCTTCAAACCGCAGCGGAGCCAGGATCGACGGAAGCCGCTTGGCCAGCATCGTCTTGCCCGACCCCGGCGGCCCGATCATCAGAATATTGTGTCCGCCCGCAGCCGCCACCTCCAGCGCCCGCTTCGCCGTCTGCTGCCCCCGCACATCCTTGAAGTCGAAAGGAAAGTGCTGCATCGCATTCAGCAGATTCTGCGTCTCCACCTTCAGCGGAGCCGCCTTCATCGTCCCAAACGCCGCAGAGTTCAACAGCTCCCGCACCTCAAGCAGCGACTGCACCGGATAAACATTCACTCCCTCGACAACCGCAGCCTCCCGAGCATTGCTAGCCGGAATAATCAGATTCGAAATCCCATGCGCCCGCGCCGCCACCGCAATCGGCAGCATCCCCTGCACCGCCCTCAGGCTCCCATCCAGCCCAAGCTCCCCCACCAGCAAATAATCGCTCAGGTCTTTAATATGCAGAGCCCCATAAGCCCCCAGAATCCCAATCGCAATCGGCAGGTCGAACCCTGACCCTTCCTTCTTCAAATCCGCAGGAGCCAGGTTGATCGTGATCCGCGTCGTCGGAATATCAAATCCCGAGTTCTTAATCGCCGACCGCACCCGGTCACGGCTCTCCCGCACCGCCGCATCCGGCAGCCCCACCGTGCTGAAATGTTCTTTGTCTAATTTGATCCCGGAAAAATCAACTTCGACTTCAATAATGTGGGCATCAATTCCATAAACTGCAGCACTGCGAGCCGTAAAAAGCATTCTGAGCCTGATGAGTCCTTGGGGCGGAAGATTTTGCCGAGTATAGCACTCGTCTCAGCCGGCTCATTCCGTATACTGGATCGGCCAATCGCAGATAGTTTCTGTTCTACCTTGAGGAGACTTGACGATGTGTCTTTCAAACGCTCGGCGCCTCGCCACCTGCATTGCTCTGGCAATAAGCTTTGCCCAAGCCGCGTCCGCCGCGGAGATCCTGATCGGCGACGCAAAGTCACAGCCGGAAAGTATGACCGTAGCGCCGGGCGGCGTGCTGATCGTCGGCAGCGCCAGCTCCCCATTTGTCTATAAGGTGAGCTCTGGTTCCTCTACCGCCGAGAAATTCATCGACGCCACCGCCGAAGGCCCTGGGACATTCTTCTTCGGCATGCTCGCAGACCCTTCCACAAACACATTGTGGACCTGTCAGCTGACCCCGGTGCCGGACAGCGCTCCGGTGCGGCGACACACCGCCCTCAGAGGCTTCGACCTCTCCACAGGCGCGCCGAAGACCCGCTGGAACCTCCCGGGAGACAACAGCACCTGCAATGACTTTGCAATCGGACCGGACAAAGCCCTCTACATAACCGACACCGCCAACAGCAAAATCTACAGGCTGCCGGCCGGCGCCTCCGCTGCGGAACTCTTCCTCGAGCACCGAACGCTCGCGGGCGTCGATGGCATCACCTTCCTCAATGGCACGCTCTACGTGAACAACGTAGTCTTCAACAAGCTCTATCGCATCCCGGTCGATGCCGTCGGAAAAGCGGGGCAGCCTGAAGATATCTGGATGGACCAGCCGGTCAAGGGACCTGACGGCATGCGTGCCGCAAACGGCAAGATCATCGTCGCCGAAAATGGCGGCGGCAAAATCTCCGTCCTCACCATCAACGGAGACAAGGCCAGCGTTATCGTACTCAAGGAAGGACTCAAAACACCAACCGGAGTAGAACCTGCGGGCGATACCCTCTGGTTCACCGAGCGTGCCACCGGCAAGGTCATGTCAATCCCCGCACCCAGATAGTTCGCAAACCTGCAATCGCGTACGATCATTCCACGATGGATGCCCACGTCGAGCTCTTTCGTCGCCTCGCTCTCCAACTCCCCGGAGCCGTCGAGAGTTCGCACATGAACCATCCCGACTTCCGCCTAAACAACCAGATCTTCGCCACCCTCTCCGGCGAGAAAAACGGTTACGGAGTCCTCAAACTCACACTCGACCAGCAAGCCGCCTTTGTCGCCGACCAGCCCCGCATCTTCTCGCCCGTCCAGGGTGGATGGGGCCGCATGGGCATGACCTACATCATCCTCAACGAAGCCGACGAGTCCATCATGGCAGGCGCTCTCAAAACCGCATACCAGACCCTGCAGGCAAAACAATCCCAAAAGAAATCCACGAAGAAACCCGCAAAAAAATCCGCGCCATCCGCCCATCCAGCCGACTCCCGCCGCAGAAGCCTAGAATAAACATGTGAACACCAGCCTCTTCGAACTCTTCAAAATTGGCATCGGCCCATCCAGCTCCCACACCGTCGGCCCCATGCGCGCCGCCCTTCGCTTCACCCGCGAATTAGCCTCTGCAAATCTCCTCGAAAAAACCTCCAAAGTCACCGTAGACCTCTACGGCTCCCTCGCCCTCACCGGCATCGGCCACGGCACCGACCGCGCCATCCTCCTCGGCCTCCTCGGCGAAGCCCCCGATACCATCGACCCTGCCACCGTAGAAACCAAAATCGCAGCAATCCGCAACACAAACTCCATCACCCTCGGCAGCGCAAAAACCATCTCCTTCATCGAAACCGAAAATCTCCTCTTCCACCGCAACCAGATGTACCCCGACCCTGCCACCACATCCCATCCCAACGGCATCCGCTTCACAGCATTCGACGCGACTGGCACGCCGCTCACCACAGAGGTCTTCTACTCCATAGGCGGAGGCTTCATCGTCTCCGAAGCCGAGCGCACCGCCGAAACCCTCACCACCACTCGCACCGTCCCTTACCCATTCCGCAGCTCAGCAGACCTTCTCTCCACCGCCAAACAAAACAACATGACCATCGCCGAGCTCATGCTCGCCAACGAGGTCGCCCTCCTCAACGACCCCAACCTAACCATCAACCGCCCAAAAGGAAATTCCAGCCACTGTGCAGAAGCCCGGGTGCCCCATCTTTCGCAGTTGTATCGCGAAGAGCCTGCCCTGAGCCTGTCGACGGGGTGGGATGTAGAAAGTTCGGAGCGCCAGTCTTTAGCACCACAATCCCCCAAAGAAAAAATCCGCACCAGCATCCTGGCCATCTGGCAGACCATGCAGCAATGCACCGAGCGCGGCATAGCCACCGAAGGCATCCTCCCCGGAGGCCTCAACGTCCGCCGCCGGGCCCACCGTCTAGCCGAGCGCCTCAACACCATCGGCTCCAAAGACCCATTAGCCCCCATCGATTGGGTCACCGTCTACGCCATGGCCGTCAACGAGGAGAACGCCGCTGGTGGCCGAGTCGTCACCGCCCCCACCAACGGAGCAGCAGGAGTCATCCCCGCCATCGCCAACTACTACACCCACTTCATCGAAGGAACACCCGAAGAAAAACAGGAAGGCATCATCCGCTACTTCCTCACCGCCGCCGCCATCGGCATCCTCTACAAAGAAAACGCCAGCATCTCCGGAGCCGAAGTCGGCTGTCAGGGCGAAGTAGGCGTAGCCTGCAGCATGGCCGCGGGCGGCCTGGTCGCCGCCCTCAACGGCACCAACGCCCAGATCGAACACGCCGCCGAGATCGCCATGGAGCACAACCTCGGCATGACTTGCGACCCCATCGGCGGCCTCGTCCAGATCCCATGCATCGAGCGCAACGGCATGGGCGCCGTCAAAGCCATCAACGCCTGTCGCATGGCCATGCACGAATCCGGAGACCACAAGCTCTCCCTGGATCAAGTCATCGCCACCATGTACCAGACCGGCCTCGACATGCAATCCCGCTACAAAGAAACCTCCCTCGCCGGCCTCGCCCTCAACGTCATCGAGTGCTGAGTACCTCGACCCCTTATTTCTTCGTAGCAACCACAAACAGATCATCCGTCGAAAGCAGCAGCTTGAAATATCCGTCCTTCCACCCAGGATTCAATCGATCCAGCAGCAAACCCTCCACCGCCCCAAATGGATAGATCGCTCCCCGCTGTGCCTTCGCCAGATCCACCTTCCGCAACTCATCCAGAGTCTCTGCCCGCGCTCGCAAAGCATACGCACTGAACGGCTCATAGTCCGCAAGAGCCGCGAACGCCTCCGTCGGTTTGTAGCTCGCCGCGGCCTCCGCAGCCATAATCTGCGTATACCGGGCCATGCCCTCCTGCCATAGCTGAAAGCTTAAATACTTATGATCGTCCGCCGAGAGCTGCGCCAAAAACTTCCGCCGCATCGCAACATACTCCTCCGCATCCTTCCGAAACTTCACATCATCCGTCTCGCCCACCGTAGCGAGCAGCAGATCCCGAAGCCGCGCGAACGCCTGCGCCACCTCCGGCTTCTTATAAGGAAACGGATACTCCAGCATCCACATTCCGCTCTCGTCGCCGTGACTCAATCCCAACTCTTCCACCGCATGAAAATAACCCGGCGCAGCATCCTGCAGTTGGTGAAAATGCTCATGCATCACCACAATCAGCCACGGAGTGCTCGTCTTGCTCGCCGTACTCTTCGGCTCTCCAATCACAATCACTGCCGGCGGCCCAAACGCCGGAAACGTCGCCTCCAGTTGCACTGGAAACGTCCGCGCCCTCACATAAAATCCATCCCCCACCGGTTTGAAATCCTTAGGCGGAGCCGGATGATGCGTGAGAAACTCATTCTCCGCGGTGATCAACAGCAAAGGTGAGAGCACCTTGCTCCACCCAGGCCATATCCCATCCTCAATCGCCGGGGCCAGCCGGTAAAACTCGGCGACCCTCACGCCATCGTCAACCGGAATCTCCTGTCCAACGGCCGCCGCAGCAACGACAAACACAGAAACACTCAACAAGAAATGCCAGCCACGCCACATGGCTCCGATACTAGCAAACCCCGCCACCTAAGGCGCTGCCACCGTCTCCTTCGGACTAACACTAACCGTAGTCCCCGTCGCATCCGGCGCAAAGTGCATCGTCACCACCGACTTCTTTCCGCAAGCCCTCACCACCCACTTCTCATCCCAGGCAACACCCGGACCGCTAGGCTCTCCATTCGGCAGCGACGTCTCCAGCACATCCACCGGACACGATCCCGCCCCCGCACCCACCGCCGCATACTGCACCGCATCATGCTGCAATACCGGCCCCGCCGCCGACTTTCCGGGAAACAACGAAAACACAGCCGTCTTCCCATTCTGAATCGTCACCGAAGCCGCATAGGATCGCTTCTCCCCGCATGCCACCCCATCCGTCATCTCCTTCCAGTGCCCGTTCACAATATTCCCACCGGCATCCGTCTGGATCGTCCCGTAAACCTTCGCCTCACTCGTATTCATGTTGATATCGATCTTCTGGCAATGCGTCGACAGACTGCTCTCATACTCCTGGTACGCCCCCAACACCGCCTGCCGGTAAGAATCACTGCTCCGAATCGCATCGAACGCTCTCGGCCTGTTGTTCTCCTGCGCCCCCGCCGATCCGCAAACCAAACCCAAAAGCCACGCAGCAAAAAAACGACGCATCACTCCTCCTCGGAATCAACCGCGAAAATCTCGCCGCTCCGTTAGATGCATCGCAACCCCGCAAGCTGTCTGAACACCCAATCTGCTCAACCAGCGAATCGCCCGCAAGCCACGCGCAAGACCGTCTTCATCGTCACGACGCCATTCACCTGCCACTTCGCAAAGAACTCCCGCAAAGCACGCTGCATCCCCTCGTACTTCTCATGTCCGGGCTCTGGAGCCACCGACAAAGATTGCGTCTGTCCCACCAACTCCTCAAGACTCAGCCGCTGCTCTCCATGACTCTCTTCGCGAAGCAGCTCCCCTCCAGCAAAAAACGCATCCACCTTCGGAGCGATCTCGTACCGGTCCCGATTCGCCGCATAATCCGTGCCATGCTCTCGCAATATCCCTTCATACTCAACTGACATCGGTGAATCATCTCGCACCCGGCTGTAGCTCACCAGCACAACCCACCCTCCCGGTCGCAGAATCCGCTGAAACTCCACCTTCGTCCGTGCAGGATCGAACCAGTGAAACGCCCGCCCCACGGCAACAAAGTCAACCGAACCATCCCCCAACCCGGTCTCCTCCGCCGTCCCCTTGTGAACCGTTAGCCCAGGCCAGGCCGCGGCCAGCTTCTCGCAAGCCTCACGCATCGCATTGTTCGGTTCTACCGCCACCACCGCGTTCCCATTCTCCAGAAACACCTCGGCAAGCATTCCCGTACCCGCGCCGACATCTACAATCTGGTGTTCACGACGCAACCCGCACCGAGCCGTCAATATCCGAATCACCTCCACCGGATAACGCAGCCGATATCGCTCGTAATCTTCCACTCTCCCTGTAAACCGCTCTGTGTTTTCGCTCATACTTCTTAGAATGCCGCGATTCCGTCGTGAAAACCACGCCCTTCTTGAATGACACGCAAAAAGCCGGCGCAGTCTCCCGCACCGGCTCAGCACGAAGCGTTATCAGATAATCCCTTACTTCGCAGTCACCCGCAAAGCAATCCGCCGATTCTGCGCTCGACCCTCCTCGGTAGAGTTATCCCCCACCGGGTGGTCTTCGCCGTAACCCTCCGACTCCAGCCGCGAAGGATCGATCCCCGCCGCCACAATCGCATTCATCACGTTCAGCGCACGCGCCTTCGAAAGCGCCAGATTCGATGCAGCGTCTCCGACATTATCCGTATAGCCGCCAATCTTCACATGAACATTCGGATAGGCCTTCAGGATCGCCGCAACATTATTCAGCTGCTCCTGAGAGGATGGCTGCAACGTCGCCGAACCCGTATCGAACAACAGCCGATCAAAGTTGAACCACGTCGTCGAATCCACCGGCCGCGATGGATCGTTGATGAACTTTACCAACTGGTTCTCGATGCCGTTCTCCGGAACATTCAGCACCGTGCCATCCGGCAGAGTCAACCTGAAGAAGCTCGTGGTAGGCACAGTCGGAGTCTGAACCGCCTCAGGCGCCCTCGGCCGATTGAACCACCACAATGCAGCGATCAGCAGCACGGCAAGCAGAAGGAGCGGCCACAGCCAGCTTCGCTTCGCCTCCGGAACAACCGCCGTGGCAACCGGAGGAACAGTCTGCGGGCCCAGAAGCGACCGGAAGCCGCTCGGCAGATACTGCTGCCAGCCCGATGCCTGCGACTTCACCTCACTCGCCAGGTCTCCCGCGCTCATTCCACTGTCCCGGACATGATGCCCAAGAAATCCCAGCACCAGCGGAGCCGCCATCGCCATCAGGCTGCTTGCACTGCCGCCCGCAAGGCCCGACGTGCGAGCCACAGCATCCGTAACCGCGGACGTTCCGGAACCGAAGATTGTTGACATGAATTTGCTGCCGAGATCCGTAAGACCTCCCGGAGCGCCCGAGCCGATACTGGAAACAAGACTCGAAAACGAGCCGGAGCTTATCGCCGGATTGTTGATAAGGCCAAATATCTGACTCATGAATCCAGGTTGATCCGCCTTCGCCGCAATGCCGGCAAGCATGGCGGCCGAACCGCTCTGCAGACCGCGTTGTATAAGATCAGGGGATGCTCCCAACTTCGAAGCCAAAGGGCCAACGACCTGCGGCCCCAGGGTGCTCATTAAACTCTCCAAGATTGAACCTGCCATAGACGCTCCTTTTTGAATCAGGTTTCTTGATCAAAATTGACTGTCTGGCCCGAACGCACTTAGTCGAAAGCAAACTGCCGGATGATGTTACACCGCTATCCTCAACCCGGCGCAAACCCATGTCAGCTGTCATTTATGACAGCACGCCCCCTCACTCGTAAATCATTACGAATGTTCATCAATGCGCTAAACGCCATGCTTCGGGGCCAACTTCTGGACTTACCCTTCCATTACCGCTCCACCGCCAGCGCCACCGAATTCCCACCCCCAAGACACAAAGCCGCCACACCCTTCTTCGCGTCCCGCCGCATCATCTCGTGAATCAGCGTCACCAGAATCCGCGCCCCGCTCGCACCAATCGGATGCCCAATTGCCACCGCCCCGCCATTCACATTCACCTTCGCCGCATCCAGCCCCAGCTCCTTCATCACTCCCAACGCCTGCACGCTGAACGCCTCATTCAACTCAAACAAATCCACCTCATCCCGCGTCCAGCCCGCGCGCTTCAGCACTCTCTGCACGCCAGTCACAGGAGCCAGCATCACCCACTTCGGCGCAACTCCACTCGTAGCCTGCGCCTTGATCGTCACCAGCGGTCTCAACCCCAACTCCTTCGCCTTCGCCGCCGACATCACCACCACCGCCGCAGCAGCATCGTTCACCCCAGGAGCATTCCCCGCAGTCACCGTCCCATCTTTCTTGAACGCCGGCTTCAATCCCGCCAACGCCTCCATCGAAGCATCGTCTCTCACGCTCTCATCGCGCAGCACCACCGTCACCGCGCCTTTCTTCCCCGGCACATGCACCGGCACAACCTCCACATCGAATCTTCCCTCCTTCCACGCAGCACTCGCCTTCCTGTGCGAAGCCAGCGCATAAGCATCCTGTTCCTCGCGTGTAATCGAGTGCTTCTCCGCGACATTCTCCCCCGTCACGCCCATGTGATAGTCCTCACAAGCGCACCACAACCCATCCTTCACCATCGAATCCACCACCACCGAATCACCCATCCGAATCCCGCGCCGTGCCTGCGGCAACAAATGCGGAGCATTCGTCATCGACTCCATCCCGCCCGCAACCACAATCTCCGCATCCCCCGCCATCACCGCCTGCGCCGCCAGTCCCACAGCCTTCAGTCCCGATCCGCAAACCATGTTGATCGTCATCGCCGAAACCGTATCCGCCAGCCCACCCTGTAAAGCCGCCTGTCGCGCCGGATTCTGTCCCAGCCCAGCCGGCAACACGCACCCCATCAAACACTCATCCACAATAGCCGGATCAATCCTCGCTCGTTTCACCGCCTCGCGGACCGCAATCGCCCCAAGTTGTACCGCCGTTAAATCAGCGAACGCCCCTTGGAATTTTCCAACGGGCGTCCGCACTGCCGAAACAATCACCACATCCTTCATCGACTCAATCCCCTCGATGAAGACTTTACTCTACTAGTTCATCTTCACACTAGCCGGAGTAGCTCCCGCCGGCACAATGTCATACTGCGGCTCCGGCATTCCCATCAGATACTTATCGAACCAGTTCATGATGTTCTCCAGCCGCTCCACGCGATGCCACGGCTGCCCGCTCCGCGACAACTCATGGCTCTCACCCGGAAACCGCACCATCACCGTATCGATATGCCTGTACTTCAGTGCGCGGAAGAAATCCTCACCGCCACCGGTCGGCGGAGTCCGGTAATCCGCATCCCCCAAAATGAACATCATCGGCGTCTTGATATTCGTCACATAAGTAATCGGCGAGTACTTCTTGAACTCGTCGACCTTATCGAACGGCGCACCTTCAAACCATGTCGGCTGGAACAGCGTAAAGTCCGCCGTGTACCACCAGTTCGACCAGTCCGTGATATCCCGCTGCGCCACCGCTGCCTTGAACCGGTCTGTATGCGTCACGACCCAGTCCGTCAACAGACCGCCGCCGCTTCCTCCCGTCACGCCCATCCTCGCCGGATCCACATAGCCCAGCTTCACCACCGCATCCACAGAATCCATCAGGTCGTGGAAGTCATCCCCAGGATAGTTGTGCTGAATGATGTTCGCGAACACCTGACCATACGTCGTCGACCCGCGCGGATTCGGATACACCACCACATATCCCTTCGCCGCCATCCACTGCATCTCATGATCGAACACCCACCCATACGCCGAGTGCGGGCCGCCATGAATATTCAGAATCAGCGGATACTTCTTCGTCTTATCGAAATCCGGAGGCAGCTGCACAAACGACTCAATCTTGCTCCCCGGAATATCCTTCGGATTCGCCGTCGGCGTCACCTGCATATCCTCCGGCATCGTCAGGTTCAGCTTCGAGAACAGCTCCTTATTCACATCCGTCAACTGCGTCTGCTGCTTCGACCCATCCGGAGCCACCGAAAACAGATCTCCAATCGCAATCGGTGTCGAGATCAGCGCCAGCATCTTCGTCCCATCCGGCTTCACTGCAAACCCAACCACGGCCTGCTTCTCCGCCGTCAGCTCCTTCACTGCACCCGTCGACGCATCGATCGACACCAGCAGCGCGCTTCCCTGCTTGCCCACTAAATCAATAATCGACCTCCCATCCGCCGTCCAAACCGGCCCGCTCCGTCCAGCCCCACGCGGAGCCGTATTGTCCCCGCCAACTCCACCGCCTATTTCATAGTCATAGTTCGCCGTCAGATTCTTCGGCGCAGCTCCAGGCGTACCAAGATCCAGCACAAACATATCCGGCTGCTGATGCGACCGCGGCTTCGCCAGCGGCTGATCGTCTCCATGAAACGCCAGCTTCTTCCCATCCGGCGAAATCGTCAGGCCCGAAGCCCCAAGCGTCAGCTTCGCCACCAGCGTGCTCATCGGCGGAGCATCCTTCTCACCCTTCGTCGCCGCATCGGCAGGAGTGCTCACCATATAAATCTCATTGTGCGGCAGATCGTAGTAAGGCTCGTCCGTATGCTCCGCCGTGTAATAGATATCGTTCGACGACGGACTCCACACAACATCGCTCACTCCGAACCGTCCCGCAGTAACCTGCCACGGAGTTACCGGCTTCGCTCCCATCTTCGCTACATAAAACAGATAGAGCTGCGACACATCCTTCGTATCCAGGAAACCCGCTCCGTTCATCCGATAGACAGCCTTCGTAATAATCCGCACATCGCTCTTGTGCTCCTCCGCAACCTTGGCGCCTTCCTTCTTCTCCTCGGCATCCTTCTTCGGTTCAGGAACAATCGCCGTCTCACTCATAGCCGCAATGCAACTTCCGTTCGGAGACCACAGCGGTGAGCTCGCTCCCTTCTCCAGCGCCGAAACCTGCACCGGCTCCCCGCCACCCAGCGATAGCAAATAGATCTGTGCCGGCTGCGGCTTGCCGTCTTTCTCCGCCGCGCGCACAAAAGCAATCTGCGTCCCATCCGGCGACCACCGCGGCTGTCCATCGTGCGGTCCGTTCGTCAGCCGCCGCGGAGCCGCCATCGGCAGCGTCGTATCCAGCAGGTAAAGAGCCGTGTCGTACCCATCGCGCTTCGCATTCACCGTCGTCTGCACATACACGGCCCGGCTTCCATCCGGAGAGAGCTGCGTATCGCCAATCCACACGAAGCTGAAGAGATCTTTCTCCGTGATGTTTCGCTTCTGCGCAACCAGTGCGCTCGTTAGAACAAAACAGACCATCGTTGCGATCACATATTTCGCGCGCATTTCAGTGCTCTCCCTTGGAAGAATAAAGACCAGAATCCAAAGCCGGAATCAGCCCGCTGCCAACAACAGCCATCAGATTTTTCGCTTTCCATGACTATAGTCCACACCTTGCAGGAGAGGAACAAAGACATTCACGCCTCACCTTTTTCTTCTCGCGCGCGCCATCATCTCTCCAAATCGCACCAGCGAAAAAACCAAAATCGTTTCCCATCCCACTCTTCAGCTGAAAAAGATTTTCGTTTTCGTTCATTTTTTTCTTGACAGTGAAATTTCGTAAATCTATACCTTCGTTAGCTGCTATGCAGCGTGTTGTAACGACAATGTCTAATCACTAGGGAGAATAGGCAAAATGGCAACTAAGAAAGCAGCAAAGAAAGCCGTAAAAAAGGCACCAGCGAAGAAGGCAGCAAAGAAGGCCACCAAGAAGTAATCCAACCAAGGCAAACAAAGAGGGGGACGCGATAAGCGTCCCCCTCTTTGTGTCTGCTGCAACGAAACCCGCGTCGTTATTCGGCGCCGCCGGCCTTCGCCCCGCTCTTCGGAGTCGAAAGATATCCCGACACCTTGTTCTTCTCGATCACGTTCACCACAATCTCGTACAGCACTGGGTCCTTGCCGTTATAAAACTGCACCGGTTCATCGAGCCCTTTATCCTTCTTCTCGATCGTGCGATCGTCCGAGCTGACCTCCAGCGTGTACTTCGAATGCTTCTCATCCGCCTTCTTCAACTGCAGCTTCACCGTCGACAGCAGCGTCGGCTTCGCCCCTTTCTGCAGGGTGAACTCAAGATAGTTACGATCCCCCTTGTGCTTCAAAACCTCAAGCTCGTCATGGTTGGTCGCGATCAGCCCGCTCATCTTGCCTTCGTCGCCCATCATCCGCTGCATCTGCGCCTTCGCCGACTCCAGATCGGTCTTCGTCGTCGCAACGTCCGTCTTCACGCCGCCCACGTCTGTCTTCACGCTGGCAACATCGGTCGACACCGCTCCAATCTGCTTGTTCGTCGCCGCCTGCTCTTCCTCCAGCTTCGCCGCCTCCGCCCTCTGCGCCGCAACGATGCTCTGCGTCCGAAGCTCGATCTGCTTCTGCGTCATGCCCACGCTCTGCCCCAGAGTCTCGCTCGTCGCCCGCAGCCGAGCGTTCGTCGCCTCCAGTTGTTGCGCCAGCTCCGTGTTCTTCTGGTCCGCGGCGGCAATCTTCTTCTCCGCCTCCGCCAGGTGGTTCTGAAGACCGTAGGACCAAACCAGCCCTCCCAGCGCGGCCAGTAATGCTACCGCCACTACGCCAAGCAACGCTCCTCCAACTGTTCTCTGTTCTACGTACTCTTCGTCACTCATTCCACTCTCCTCGTCCCACAATCTTTTGACGCACTATCTCTGCTTAGGCCACCAGACGCAAATCGCGCCCTCGGCAAACCGTTACTCCAAACTATAACCTCTAGCCCCCCATCTAGACTTGTTCTATGCAACAACCCGACGTCTGCATCGCCGGAGCCGGCATCATCGGCCTCTCTCTCGCCCTCGAGCTGCACCATCGCGGAGCCCGCGTCCTCGTCCTCGACCGCACCCTCCCGCTCACCGAAGCCTCCATCGCCGCCGCAGGCATGCTCGCCGCGGACGATCCGCACAACCCCACTCCGCTCAACTCTCTCTCCAGCCTCAGCCTCGCCCTCTATCCCGCTTACTTAGACCGCATCCACACCCTCTCCGGTATCCGCGTCCCCTTCCAGACAAACAAAACCCTCCAATCCCTCTCCATCCAAACCACCACCCCGCACTCAGAAATCTCCCCCGCAGATTTTGCAAAACTTTTACCCCAGCTCATCCCCGGCCAACGCCGCTTCACCCTCATCGACGAGCACAGCATCGACCCCCGCCAACTCGCCCCCGCGCTCCTCGCCGCCGTCCGCAGCACCACCATCGACCTCCGCTCCAACACTACTGTCCTCCACGCCCTCTCCGGCAAACACCACGTCCAGCTCCAAACCACCTTCGGAATCCTCCGCGCCTCACGCTTCGTCGACTGCACCGGAGCCTGGGCCTCAGCCACCTCCAACCTCGCCAACATCAAAGTCGCCCCACGCAGGGGACAGATGCTCTCCGTAGCCATCCCTCCAACCCTTCCGCTCAACCTCGTCATCCGCACACCCGACATCTATATAGTTCCCCGCACCACCGGCCCCAACACCGGCCACGCCGTCATCGGAGCAACCATCGAAAACGTCGGCTTCGACAAAACCATCCACCCTGTCAACATCGCTCGCCTCCACGCCGCAGCCGCCGAACTCCTCCCCCCACTAGCCACAGCCCCTCAACTCCAAACCTGGGCAGGACTCCGCCCCGCAACCTCCGACGGCCTACCCCTCCTCGGTCCCCTCGCCAATCAGCCACATCATCTTTTAGCCACAGGACACTTTCGCGACGGCATCCTCCTCGCCCCGGCAACCGCCCACCTCATCGCGCAACTCCTCACCAACGAACCCCCCTCCATCAACCTCACACCCTTCTCACCAACCCGCTAACTTAGTGTGAGTCAGCAGGATCAAAGAGGCCGTCATTCTGAGCAACGCGAAGAATCCCGGCATTCTAGTTGTTGCTTTTGCCGTTAGCCACTCTCCACGCGCCCAAAAAAGATCGGGTGCCCCATCCTTCGCGCCTTTGCGAAGGGTGGGAGAGCAAACCTTTCGTCGCCCACGTCATTGTCGTTGCCGTTCTAATTTCATTTCCTTCAGCCTCACGCTCGATAAAATTGTCAGAACCACCATCGAGGCCCAAAAATGAAAATGGCACGCATCATCCTCTTCACCAGCCAGATGGACAAGATGACTAACTTCTATGGAGAAGTCCTCGGCCTGAAACAGATCACCAACGAAAAAGGCTGGCGAGAGTTCGCCGCCGGCTCCGCAAACATCGCGCTCCACTCCGGCCCATCCTCTCCCGGCCGCAAGGGTCCAAAGATCGTCTTCTACGCCAAAGACGTCCCCACCCAACGCGAAGCATTAGTAGCCCGCGGTGCCCGCTTCGGCAAAGTCAGGCAAGGAGATATCTTCTGTCTCTGCGACGGCAAAGACCCCGACGGCAATCCCATCCAACTCTCCAACCGCTAAAAAGCCCGCGCCGAAACTCCAACGCGCTAACACCTTAGTCGCACAAACCCGCCGATATTCGCGCAGCCCGCCGTGACAACCGTTTCTCCGCTGCGCTATAACCAGAGGTACTAAGTTTTCCCAGGGAGAAGCGCATTATGTCCACCGCTGTCGCATCGAGAGGCCTGGAAGGCATCGTCGCCACCACCTCTTCAATCTGCTGGATCGACGGCGACGCCGGCGTTCTCTCCTATCGCGGCATCGACATCCACGAGCTCGCCCAGCGCTCCACCTTCGAAGAGACCACCTACCTTCTCTGGTTCGGCAAGCTCCCCACTAAATCCGAGCTGGCCGATTTCTCCGCAAAGCTCGCCGCCGCCCGCAAGCTCGACCCCAAGATCATCGACCTCCTCCGCAGCGTCCCCAAAGACGCTACGCCGATGGAAGTCCTCCGCACCGCCGTCTCTCTCCTCAGCATCTACGACGCCGACGAAGCCGACAGCTCCCACGACGCCAACGTCCGCAAATCCTATCGCCTCACCTCGCAGATCGCCATGATCGTCGCCGTCTTCGATCGCATCCGCAAAGACAAATCCATCATCGAAGCCGACCCCTCGCTCTCCCACGCCGCCAACTTCCTCTGGATGCTCACTGGCGAGAAGCCCTCCGACACCGCGACCCGCACCTTCGACATCGCCCTCATCCTCCACGCCGACCACGAGCTCAACGCCAGCACCTTCGCCGCCCGCGTCATCGCCGCCACCCTCGCCGACATCCACTCCGCCATCACCGGAGCCATCGGCGCCCTCAAAGGCCCACTCCACGGCGGAGCCAACGAGGCCACCATGCGCCTCCTCTACGCCATCGACAAAGCCGGTGCCGACCCGGTCGAATACGTCCGCCAGATGTTCGCCGAGAAGAAAAAGATCTCCGGCTTCGGGCACCGTGTCTACCACACCGAAGATCCACGCGCGACCCACCTCCGCCGCATGTCCGAGGAGCTCAGCAAAACCTCCGGCGACACCAAGTGGTTCGACATGTCCCGCAAGATCGAGCTCTTCGTCAAGCAGGAGAAGAAGCTCAACGCCAACGTCGACTTCTACTCCGCCTCCACATACACTCTCCTCGGTATAGACATCGACCTCTTCACCCCCATCTTCGCCGTCAGCCGCATCTCCGGCTGGGCCGCGCATGTCATCGAGCAGCATGATGACAACCGCCTCATCCGTCCACGCGCCGACTACACCGGCCCCGCCTACCCCGCACCCTACACTCCCATCGGAGAGCGCTAGCCTTCCACGCAGTTCAGCTCCCTGCCCAACCTCCACCACCGAGGTAGCAGCGCTCCGCACAAAACAGTTTGGCGAACGCCCTCAAAGCTGTCATGCTCACCCGATAGCTCACCTCAGAGGTTGCGTGCCGCTCAAACTTCACCGCCGCGCGTTCTGGTCTCTCTTGCTTCTGTTCGCCGCGCCGGCCTGCGCTCAAGTCGAGCCCAAACAGCCGCCGTCGCAAGCCTCCGTCACCCAACCCCCGCTGCCGGAAGCCCAAAGCGTGCCCGAAGTCCCCGGTCTCGAAGAAAAGCAGCAGGGCTGGAACGCCGGCGTCACCTTCGCCGGCGTTCACTCCTCCGTCACCGGCTGGGCCACCCTCGCCACACCAGCCATCGGCTATAGCTTCAAAAACATCTTTTCCATCGACGCCGAAATCCCAATCTATCTCTTCCGCCTCGCTGACACCCTCTCCACCCACCCCAAGCCCAACGCCGAGCTCGTCCCGCGTCGCGGCGAATTCGGCGACATCGTCTTCGGCCTCCACGCAGACTTCGCCCCGCGCCTCTTCCAATACCAGCTCACCGGAGCCTTCACCGCACCCACCGGCGACGAAAAATACGGCCTCACCACCGGCCGCGTCACCTTCGACATCAACAACCACTTCGAGCGCACCTTCGGCCACATCGTTCCAACCGTCGAGCTAGGCGCCGGCGACTCCACCACCCTCGTCAACCGGACCGTCACCAAGAACTACACCTCGCTCGGCCCCCTCGCCCACTTCCAGATCGGCCTCGGCGTCGATCTCCCCCACGGAATCTCCTTCGAAAGCGACGCCTACGAAGAGCTCCCCATCGGCGACCAGAAGATCTACGGCCCCTCACGCAACGGCAAAGCCACCGTCGTCACCGGACACAACGTCACCGAAGACAACGGCTTCACCAACTCCCTCGACATCCCCCTCACCGGCAACATCACCCTCTCCGGCTACTACAGCCGAAGCCTCCGCCTCCACACCGACACCGCAGCCATCGGCATCACCTACGTCCTCCGCTCCACCCACGACAAAGAAGACACCACCACCGACGAGCTCTTCCGCTAAATCCCCCATGCAACATGGCAGGCTGTCATTTCGACCGGAAGCCGCGCCTTTTGCGGCTGCAGTGGAGAAACCTGCTTCTCGACTACTGCCGCTACTTCTGACTGGCCGGAGGCACAATCCCATTCATCCGCAGATACTCCACCAGCTGCCCATAGTGGTCGCACATATGCGCAATCCCAAAAGCCGCCACGCTCGTCTTCGTCTGATCGCCTCTCACGGAAACCCACGCGTCCGCTGCCGTCAACGTCGCCAGCTGCTTATGCGCATACGCGAACGACCCCGCCAGCGCCTTCACCGTATCTTCCTTCGACGTCAAATCCCCCATCCCCTTCAAGTCCACATCCGGTTTCCCGCCCCCCAACGCGCTGAAGAAGGAGTAGTTCGCCTGCGCGACATGCGCCACCGTCTGCCCAAAGGTGTTCACGCTCTTTGGCGACACAAAATCCACCTTCTGCGATGGCGCAAAGATCGCCTGGCTCGGCGCAAAATTGTATTTCTCCGCAGGCATCGCATTCACAGCGCCCATAATCTGCTCCTCGTAAATCTTCAGCAGCCCATCCATTGACTTCCCCGGCTCAATCATCGTTCCCGCAGGAACCTTCGGGGCCGTCCCGCCCATCTGAGCCATTCCCACTGTCGCCCAACAACCAACCAGCGCCAAAACCGCAAGCATTCGCATCTTCATCGCACATCCTCCAGATAAATTGAGCCCGAGTGCCGCCAAGCCTATCAGATTTCAACCACCTTCCGCAGTGCGCCGGTCACACAAAAAAACCTCTTTATCCCTAAACTCTTTCGCTTCATCCCTCGTCTCCTGCTATAACAGCCACAACCCACCTTCCAAGGAGCTAGACGCCTTCATGAAGCCGCGTACCCTGTCTCTGTTCTCCGCACTGTCTCTTCTCGTCATAGCCCCTGCGCTCGCCCAGGTCAGCGGAGCTCCTCGAAGCAACATCACCACTCCCAAGCAGCAGTTCGGCTTCAACATCGGCGACGACTACCAGCTCGTCAACTACACCAGGGAGAGCGAGTACCTCCAGAAGCTAGCCAAAGAATCCGACCGCATGAAGCTGGTCGACATCGGCCTCACCGCCGAGGGCCGCCATCAGTACATGGCCATCATCTCTTCGCCCGAGAACATGAAGAACCTCGACCACTACCGCGAGATCAGCCAGAAGCTCGCGTTGGCCAAGGGCCTCACCGACGATCAGGCCAAAGCGCTGTCCGAGGAGGGCAAAGCCATCGTCTGGATCGACGGCGGCCTCCACGCATCCGAGACCGTCGGAGCCCAGCAGCTCGTCGAGACCATCTACGAGCTCAACGCCAAGACCGATCCCGAGACCATGCGCTTCCTGCACGACGACATCGTCCTCTGCACCTTCGCCAACCCCGACGGCATGGAGCTCGTCTCCAACTGGTACATGCGCGAGCCCGACCCGACCAAGCGCTCGATGGAAGGCGTCCCTCGCCTCTGGCAGAAGTACATCGGCCACGACGACAACCGCGACTTCTTCGCCAGCAACCAGCCCGAGACCACCAACGTCAACCGCATCCTCTCCCGCGTCTGGTATCCGCAGATCGTCTACAACCATCACCAGGCAGGCCCGGCAGGCACCGTCATCTTCATGCCGCCCTTCCGCGACCCCCAACAGCTACTTCTACGATCCGCTCGTCGTCCTCGGCATCGAAGCCGTAGGCACATCCATGCACCAGCGCCTCGTCGAAGAAGGCAAGCCCGGTTCCACCTCGCGCAGCGGCGCGCCGTACTCCACCTGGTTCAACGGCAGCCTACGCACCGTCTCCTACTTCCACAACCAGATCGGCCTGTTGACCGAGATCATCGGCAGCCCCACACCCGAACCGCTGCCTCTGCTCGCCGGTCAGCAGCTTCCGCGCAACGACCTCGTCGACCCCATCAAGCCCCAGCTCTGGCACAACGCCCAATCCATCGCCTATGAGCAGACCAACAACCGCGCCGTGATGGACTACGCCTCCCGCGAGCGCACCCACCTCCTCTACAACTTCTATCTGATGGGCAAGAACTCTGTCGCCAACGGCAGCGAGGACCACTGGACCGTCACCCCCAAGCGCATCGAAGCCCTCGAGGCCGCAGCCGAAAAGAACGGCGCACGCGTCAACCGGGCCGGTGTGCTCTCGCCTGACATCAGCAACGCCGCAGGCCCGCGCGGCCAGGGCATTCCCGCAGAGCTCTACGACACCGTCCTGCACGATCCCAAACTCAAGGACGCTCGCGGCTACATCATCCCCTCCGACCAGCCCGACTTCCCCACCGCCACTAAATTCATCAACAGCCTCATGAAGACCGGCGTCGAAGTCCAGCAGGCCAGCTCGGACTTTGAAGTCTTCGGCAAGCACTACTCCGCCGGCAGTTACATCGTCTACGCCGCGCAGGCCTTCCGTCCCCAGGTCCTCGACATGTTTGAGCCGCAGGATCACCCCAACGACTTCCCCTACCCCGGCGGCCCACCCAACCGGCCCTATGACACCACCGGCTGGACCCTCGCCTACCAGATGGGTGTCCACTTCGACCGTTACACCGAGCCCTTCACCGGCTCCTTCGCACCCGTCAAAACCGATCTGGCCGCACCGCTCCCAGGCACCATCGCCGGCGTCAGCGGCACACCTGCCGGATACCTCGTCAGCCACGAATACAACGACACCTACACCCTTACCAACCGTCTCCTCAAAGCCAACCAGCCGGTCTTCTGGCTAAAAGACGCGGTAACGGCAAACAACAAGCAGCTCCCACCCGGCGCGCTGTGGTTGCCCTACTCCGCAACGACAGCCCAGCTACTGCAAATAGCAACCAAAACGCTCGGCATCAACGCCACCGCCGTCTCATCCGCCCCCACCGGAGCAGCCATTCAGCTTCACCCCACCCGCATCGCGCTCCTCGACGTTTACGGAGGCTCCATGCCCTCGGGCTGGATCCGCTGGCTCTTCGACCAGTTCGAGTTTCCCTTCACCAACGTCTATCCGCAGGAGCTCGACGCCGGCAATCTCAACGCGAAGTATGACGTCATCGTCGCAGCCGACGGCATCATCCGCGCGCCTCGCCCCGGCGGACGTGGTGGTGGCGGCTTCTTCGGACGCGACATGAAGCCCGACGAAATCCCGGCGGAATTCCGTCCCTGGCTTGGAAGCATCACTCCGGCGAAGACCTATCCCCAACTCCAAACCTTCGTCTCGAACGGTGGCACGCTGCTCGCCATCGGCACCTCCACCTCCATCGCCTCGTTCTTCAAGCTCCCGCTCGTGAACGCGCCCATGGAGATGGTCAAAGGCGAGCTCCAGCCCGTCCCGCCCGAGCGCTTCTACATCCCCGGCTCCCTGCTCAAAGCGCACGTCGACGACACCGACCCCATAGCCTACGGAGTCGCACCCAACGTCATCGTGGACTTCGACAGCAGCCCCACGTTCACCCTCGACCCACAGGCCTCGCTCTCCGGCCTGCACGCCATCGCCTGGTACGACGACGACAACCTCCTCGCCAGCGGCTGGGCCTGGGGACAGAAGTACATCAACCACACCACAGCCGTCGCCGCAGCTCCAATCGGCAAAGGCCAGCTAGTCCTCTACGGCCCCCGAAATCACCTTCCGAGGCCAACCCCACGCCACCTTCAAATTCCTCTTCAACGGAATCCTCTACGGCCCCTCAACCCCAACCACGTTGAAATAAATAGTCACACATCAAGAGCAATGGCCACCCAAACCGGGTAGCCATTGCTCTTGCAGTTGCCATAGCCTCTACCAAACTCAATCAGGCCAAACAGCTCGGGTGCCCCATCCTTCGTAGTCTCATCGCGAAGGATGGGCTATTTTTCATTGTTGTAGTTGTGCCATTGCAGTTGCAGTTTGTCGTCTTCTAGTTGCTGTTTGTCGTTGTCGGTTGCAGTCCCCGTTGCAGTTGTCGTTTGCAGTTGCAGTTGTCGTTTGCAGTTGCAGTTGCAGTTGCTGTTTGCAGTTGCCGTTGCATCTAGGTAAGCCAAGCCTTCAGGCTTGGCCCTCTTCAGCCCATCCACAAGAAGGGGCTTTAGCCCCTGGGGTATGCCTTTTCTCGCTGCGGAGCCCAACAAGCTAAAATAAACACATGCACCGAATCTATCTAGACGCCAACGCCACGACCCCCCTCCTACCCGAGGTATTCGAGGCCATGCGTCCCTACTGGATGGAGCACTACGGCAACGCCAGCTCCATCCACCAGCACGGCCAGCAGGCCCGCGGAGCCGTCGAGCAATCCCGTGCCGCCATCGCCCGCCTCCTCCGCTGCCTCAACTCCGAGATCGTCTTCACCTCCGGCGGCACCGAGAGCGACAACCTCGCCCTCTTCGGCGTCCTCTCCGCCGAATCCACCCACGGCGAACCCGCCCACCTCATCACCACCACCATCGAGCACCACGCCGTCCTCCACGCCGCCGAAGCCCTTGCAAGTGATAAAGCAAAAACCGAGTAGAAGCCACCTTCCTCCCAGTCACACCCAAAGGCCTCATCGAGCCCGCAGCCCTGAAGGCCGCCCTCCGGCCCAACACCAGGCTCGTCTCCATCATGTACGCCAACAACGAGACCGGCGTCATCCAGCCCATCCAGGAACTGGCCGCCATCGCGCACGAAGCCGGAGCCCTCTTCCACACTGACGCCGTCCAGGTCACCGGCAAGCTCCCCCTCGATCTCTCCGCCGAAGGCCCGCTCAAGAACGTAGACCTCCTCACCTTCTCCGGCCACAAGATGTACGCCCCCAAAGGCATCGGAGTTCTCTTCGTCCGCCGCAACGTCCGCCTCGCCCCCCATGATGCACGGTGGCACCCACGAGCGCCAACGCCGCGCCGGAACAGAAAACGTAGCCTGCATCGTAGGCCTAGGCAAAGCCGCCCAGCTCGCCTCCGAATGGCTCAACACCGAAGGCCCCACCCAGCTCGCCGCGCTCCGCGACCACTTCGAACAAGGCATCCTCTCCCAGATCGAAGAAACCGGCATCAACGGGAACGGTGCCCCACGCGTCTCCAACACCAGCAACCTCTACTTCGACCATCTCGAAGCCGAAGCCCTCGTCATCGCCCTCGACCTCAAGGGCATCTCCGTCAGCGGAGGCTCCGCCTGCCAGTCCGGCGCCGCCGAGCCCTCGCACGTCCTCACCGCCATGGGTCTAACTCCCGCCCGGGCGAGAGCCAGCATCCGCTTCTCCCTCTCCCGCCTCACCACGCAGGAAGAGATCGACGAAGCCTTGAAAGTCATCCCCGCTGCCGTATCCCGCCTGCGCGAGCTCTCCCCCGCATGGCACCGCCCCGAACCCCAAACCGTCTGACCCTGCTTCCGGACAAATCGCCTTGGCTCGTTTCCTTTAGAAAGTCGTCGTCCTGAGCTTCTCCGTTCCTTCGGAAGCCGTCATCCTGACCCTGAGCGAAGCCGAAGGGGAAGGATCCCTGTATTTTGTCTTTGTCTTCTTTGCCACCTGCAAGGAACGCTTCCTCGCATTTTGCCACCACCCCAAAAATAAATCTTTAAAAAGTGGCATCTTTCTCATCACCAAAAATCACCACACAAAACACCACATCCCACCATCAAAACGCCACAACTTCACCACAAAAAACCATCCAAAAAACACACAAAATCCTGCGCCCCCCTGTATTTACGCCCCTCCCACCAGCATCACAAATACCAGGGAATATTAACCACCACGATCCGCTGATTTCCCTTCACCAGAAGAAGCAGCTTCAGCAGTTGCACCCGCTGGTTATGCAGCGCATTCTCCCACCAATGCCTCACCACCAGCTCCGGCAGCAGCACCGCCACCTTCCGCCCGGGATTCTTTACCTCCAAATCAAGGATGTAATCCATCAACGGGCTGATAATAAACCGGTAATTCGACGGGATCACCACCAGCTCCGGCTCCTGCAACCCCTCCCGGTCAATTGGACCCTTTATAAAGTCCTCCCATATCTCATCCAGCCGACCCTCTTCGTCGTCCGAATGCACATGCACCACCTTGATCTCCTTCGACATCAACAACCCGAACCGCATCGCCTTCTCGGTAATCCGGTCCCACCGGGCCATCGGAATCACCACAATCGGCTCTTCCAGGTTCACCAGGTTAAGCGGGGTCATGTCCGCCATCTCTCTCTTAACGCGAGAGTAATGCCGCTTCACCAACACCATGATCCCGATCAGCGACGGCACCAGCAACGCCGTCACCCAGGCTCCCGCCCTGAACTTCGCCACCAGCACAACGAGCGTCGTCAGCCCCGTCGCCACAGCGCCAATGCCGTTCACAAACGCATGCCATAGCCGCCCGGGATGCTTCTCCATCCGCAGCCAATGCACTACCATCCCCGACTGTGACAGCGTAAACGCAAGAAACGCCCCAATCGCATACAGCGGAATTAGTCGATCCGTCACACCGCCAAACAGAATCAGGATCACCGCCGTAAATCCCGTCAGCGCATAGACTCCATGCGAATAAAGCAGCCGCCGCCCGCGAATAATAAACACATGCGGCAGATAGTCATGCGTTGCAATCGCCCGCGTCAGCCGCGGAAAATCCGCAAACGCAGTATTCGCGCTCAACGCCAGCGCCAGCAGCACGCTCCCCATCGTCAGGTAATAAAACCATCCGCGCCCAAACACCACCGTTACCAGCAGGCTCAACAAACTCTGATAGCCCTTCACATCAGGATCCATCGGCATCACTTTGTACGCCTTCGCTAGCCACGCAATCCCGAACAGCAGCACCATCAATATCCCGATAATCACCGTCAGCGTTCGCTGCGCCCGCTTCACCCTCGGCTCGCCAAACGCCATCACTCCATTCGATACCGCTTCAACGCCCGTCATCGCCGCGCACCCGCTTGCAAACGCCTTCAGCAGCATCCACGTCCCCAACGCGCCCACTGTCGCCGGCAGCGGCGCAGGAACAGGAGCCACCGGCATCGGGTGTCCACCCGCATGCACTGTCTTCCATATCCCAACCACGATCAGTGCCAACAGCGTCCCCACAAACAAAAACGTCGGCAGAATAAACGCTGTCCCTGTATCCTTCACCCCACGCAGATTCACGATCGCCAGAATCGCCAGAATCACCAGACAGATCAGCAGCGTATGCGGTTGCAGACTCGGCACTGCAGAGGTCAACGCAGTCACGCCCGCCGAAATCCCCACCGCTGCCGTCAGAATGTAGTCGATCATCAGCGCCGCTGCCGCCAGCAGCCCCGGCTTCTCCCCCAGGTTCTCCGTCGCAACCGTATAGCTTCCACCGCCCCCTGGATACGCCGCAATCGTCTGCCGGTAACTGAAGTACACAATCGCCAGCAGCACCAGGATCGCCGCGATGATCTTCCATCCGTACTCGACACCGCCAACCCCCAGCGGGATAAGCAGCGTCATCGCTGCCTCTGGTCCATAAGCCGCGCTCGTCAGCCCATCCAGGCCGAAGATCGGTATTCCAGCCGCGACGCCAATATGCTCGGCCCGCTCCTCATTCGTTGCGAGGGGTCTGCCTATAATCGAATCGGTGAGAGACATGCAGTTAGAATCCTACCGTCTCTTTCCCGCAAACTCCATGAATATATCTTCTTCGCGGACGGGCCTCGCCCTACAGGTATCACGGAATATTGATCACCACGATCTGCTGCTTTCCCTTCAATAACAGCAGCACCTTCAGCAACTGCACCCGCTGGTTATGCAGCGCATTCTCCCACCAGTCCTGCACCACCAGCTCCAGAAGCAGCAGTTTCCCAGCCTAGTCCTCCGCATAAAGAATCTGTAGCGATAAACTGGTTTTATGGAAACCATCTACGACATCCCCGTCCATCGCATCACCGGAGAAGGCGCCTCGCTCGCCGACCACCGCGGCCAGGTCCTCCTCGTCGTCAACGTAGCCTCGCAATGCGGCTTAACCAAGCAGTACGACGCCCTCCAGAAGCTCCACTCCCGCTTCAAAGACTCCGGCTTCGTCGTCTGCGGCTTCCCCGCCAACGACTTCGGCTCCCAGGAACCCGGCTCCAACGAAGAGATCCAGACCTTCTGCACCACCACTTCGCCGTCGACTTCCCCATGTTCTCCAAGATCACCGTCACCGGCCCCAACACCCACCCTCTCTACCAGACACTCGTCGCCGCGCAGCCCAAAGCCATCGGCCCCACCCGCGACACCTTCCGCGAGCGCCTCAACGGCTTCCTCAAGGACAAGCACAACTCCACCACCAACCCCGAGCCCGGCATCCTCTGGAACTTCGAAAAGTTCCTCATCGACCGCAACGGCAAAGTAGTCGCCCGCTTCTCCCCCGAAGTCGTACCCGACGACCCAGCCGTCATCTCCGCCATAGAATCCGCCCTCAATACATAAAAAATGACAGCGACGCCCCGATGGATGTGTCATCCTGAGAGAAGCGCAGCGGAGTCGAAGAGCTTGTCCTGAGCTTGTCGAAGGAACCTGCGGTGCATCTCTGTTCCCGCCGGTCCTTCACCCGTTCCACATAAAAACAGCCCCACCGAGAGGAATCAGCCCACTCATGCACATCCGCACCGCCGCCATTCTGCCGCTCGCTCTTCTCGCGACAAGCGCGCTCGCCCAAAAGCCCCCGATCCAGATCGCCGCCGACCTCACCGACGCTCCCCGCAAGCTCTACCACGCCGAGATCGACATCCCCGTTACCTCCGGCCCCGTCTCCCTCACCACGCCTAAGTGGATCCCCGGCAACCACCGCCCCACCGGTCCGGTCGAAGACATCACCGGAGTAGTCTTCACCGTCAATGGTCCGGGCGGAGTGAAAACCGTCCTCACCTGGCGCCGCGATGACGAAGACCTCTACCAGTTCCACGTCACCGTCCCCGCCGGAGTCACCACCCTCCACGCGCATATCGACTGCATCGTCACCGAGCGCATCAGCCAGAAGCTCGCCGTGCTCGAATGGGAAAAACTTCTCCTCTATCCCGCCAACACACCAGTCAAAGAGATCGCCATCCAACCCAGCGTTAAAGTCCCAACCGGCTGGGGCATCGGCACTGCACTCGCACCCGCCGATGGCTACGACCCACAAAATCCCAAAGGCGGGACCACGCACTTCGCCGCAACGACAGTCGAGCAGCTGGAAGACTCACCCGTCATCACCGGCCAGTACTTCCACGAATTCCCCCTCGCCCCCGAAGTCACGCCCAGGCACTACATCGACGTAGTAGCCGACACCGCCGAAGACTCCCAACTCCGCCCCGCGCTCCTCGTCGAGCTCAACAACCTCGTCCGCGAAACCGGAGCCGCCTACGACTCCCGCCACTACAACGTCTATCACTTCCTCCTCACCCTCTCGAACGTAGCTGGCGGCGAAGGCCTCGAGCACGGCCAGTCCTCCGACAACGGAGTCGACGAAAAGGACTTCTCCGACGCAAACCACCAGCTCGCAGTAGCCGACCTCCTCTCCCATGAGTTCACCCACTCCTGGAACGGAAAATATCGCCGTCCCTTCAACCTCTATCAGGACAACTTCGCCAAGATGCAGGAAGGTTCGCTCCTCTGGGTCTACGAAGGCATGACGCAATACCTCGGCAACGTCCTCGCCGCCCGCTCCGGCCTCAAGTCCCAGGACCAGTACCGCGACATGCTCGCCATGTCCGCCGCCGCGCTCGACTACCGCCCCGGCCGCGATTGGCGCAGCACCGAAGACACCGCCATCGCCGCCAGCATCCTCCGCGGCGGCAACCCCACCTGGTCCAACTGGAAGCGCGGCCAGGACTACTACCAGGAGGGCGAGCTCTTCTGGCTCGACGCCGATACCACCATCCGCAAACTCACCGACAACAAGAAATCCCTCACCGACTTCCTCCACATCTTCCTGGCCAAGGGCGGCAACACTGGCCCGCTCATCGTCACCTACAACCGCGACGAGCTCATCGCCGACCTCAACCAGGTCGTCAAATACGACTGGGCCACCTTCATGCACGACCGCGTCGACGCCATCAACCCCCACGCAGACCTCGTAGGCATCGAGCAGGGCGGCTACAAGCTCGTCTTCACCGACAAGCCCACCAAATCCTCCCGTACCATAGCCTCGGCAGGTGGCCGCCGCGGCATCGACGTCTGGTACTCCATCGGCATCCGCGTCAACGGCGAAGGCAACATCTCCGACGTCCGCTGGAATGGCCCCGCCGACAAAGCCCAGCTCTTCCCTGGCCAGAAGATCATCGCCGTCAACGGCAACATCTTCTCCGGCGACGCCCTCAAGTCAGCCATCCAGGATGCAAAAGGCAAATCCGAACCCATCCACCTCGTCCTCCAGTCCGACACCTTCGTCACCAACACGGACATCGACTACCACGACGGCGAGCGCTACCCCTCGCTCGTCCGCGTAGACGGCACCCCCGACTACCTCGACGACATCACCAAGCCCCTCACCACTCCAGAAAAAGCCCCGTCCGAAAAATCCGACCGCGAAGCCTCAAACTAATCTCCACCTCGAAACCCAAGGCGCCGTCATCACTCGAAGGCGGCGTTTTTTGCCAACATAATCTTGTCTTGCCATCCCGCTTGACTCTCCCTTGCCATTCCGCGGCGCAGTGGAGGAATCTGCTGTCTCTCGAAACCGGAAAACCCTCGGACGAATCACCCCGCACTCTGGTGTACGCCTCAATTCATGTCAGCGCCTTATCGAATATTGATACTCTGTCTGACACCGGGAGACATCTGCTGTCGTCATGCTTACCCTCACTCAGAACATCGTCATCTTCGTCGTAACGATCATCAGCTCCATGGTCTTCATGGCTGCGCTCGACCGCTTCTGGCCTCGGGAAAAGCGCGTCCCTCATACCGACCTTATCGGCTGGCAGCTCGGCATCCTCGGCACTGCCTACGCCGTCATCCTGGGCTTTATGCTCTTCACCGTCTGGACCAACTTCGGCGACGCAACTCTCAATGTCGACCTCGAAGCCAACGCCCTGCGCAACGTATACCGTCTCGCCGAAGGCCTTCCTCCCACGCAGCGGGCCGAGCTCGAAAAAGAGTGCCGTGACTATGCCGATGCCGTCCTTACGAAGGACTGGCCCGCCATGCGCAAGGGCCTTGTTCCTGAAGAGAGCCACAATATCAATCGCGGCATGTGGAAGACGCTGATGTCGGTCAAGACCGCCACCCCCTCCGAGCTCGTCGCCGAAGATCACGCCATTCAAGAGCTCAGCTCGCTCACCGAGCATCGCCGAACCCGCCTGCTCCAGAGCCAATACCGTCTTCCCGTCATCTTCTGGGCCGTCTTGCTCGTTGGCGGCCTCGTAACCATCGCCTCCGCATCCCTCTTCGGCTCCGCCAACCGAACTCTTCACGGACTTCACGTCTTTTTCTTCACTGTCTTCATCACGCTCGTGCTCCTCGCCATCGCCGACGTCAACCTTCCCTTCCGGGGATGGGTCGGCATCGACAACTACGCCTTCGTCAGAGCGCAGCAAAACATGCTGGACTAAACTTTGCGCAGCAGCATGCGTCTCAGCCAATTCCAGCTTCACGGAGACCCGCTCATCATGTTCACCCGCCTCGCCCTTCTCGGCCTTCTCGCATCCGCAACGGTAGCCGCCAACGCTCAGGCCGCTCCCACCCAATGGCCCACGCACGATGGCGCCTACGACATCGCCAACTTCCACTTCAAAGACGGCGAAACCATCGAAAAGCTCCACCTCCACTACCTCACCCTCGGCACTCCCCACCGCGACGCCGCCGGCCACACCGACAACGCCATCCTCCTCCTCCACGGCACCGGGGCAGTGCCCACTCTCTCCTCAATCCCGTCTTCTCCAACCTCCTCTTCGGCCCAGGCCAGCCCCTCGACATCACAAAATTCTTCATCATTCTCCCCGACGACATCGGCCACGGCGAATCCTCCAAGCCCTCCGACGGCCTCCGCATGCACTTCCCCCAATACGACTACGACGACATGGTCGCCTCGCAACACGCCATGCTCGTCGATGGCCTCCACGTCGATCACCTCCGCCTCATCCTCGGCACCTCTATGGGCTGCATGCAGTCCTTCGTCTGGGGCGAAACCTATTCGCAGTTCGCCGACGCCCTTGCGCCCTTCGCCTGCCTTCCCATCGAACTAGCCGGCCGCAATCGCCTGTGGCGCTACATGGCAATCGAAGACATCAAGCACGACCCCGCCTGGCAGAACGGCGACTACGCCACAGAACCTGTAGAAGGCCTCCGCGGCGCAATGGACCTCCTCATCGTCGCCGGTGGTGCCCCGCTTCAGCTTCAGAAAAACTACCCCACCCGAGCCCAGATCGAAGCCTACGCCGACAAAACCATCGCCGACGACATCGCTCACACCGACGCCAACAACTTCATCTACTACATCAATGCCTCGCGCAACTACAACCCCTCGCCGAAGCTCTCAACCATCACCGCGCCCGTCCTCTGGATCAACTCCGCCGACGACTTCATCAACCCGCCCGAGTTGGGCATCGCCGAAAAACTAGTCACCCAGATCCCCCACGCCAGGTTCATCCTCATCCCCATCTCCGACGCCACCCGCGGCCACGGCACCCACACCCAGGCCGCCGTCTGGAAGCAATACCTCATCGACTTCCTGGCCCGGACCGATAAAAAGTAACCCGTATAGTTACAACATAAGCCACTTCAAAACAAACGTATCCCATTTCAAGTCGTCATCCTGAACGGAGTGAAGGATCCCTGTATTTCGCCTTTGCTCTCTCCGAGCCTAATTCCGGTAATTCTGCGCATAAATATCCCTCGGCAAACCTTCCCGCTTCGCCTTGCCCGAAAGCGCGAACGCCTCCTGCTTGCTCATCGGCCCACCCAGCGCCACCAGAAACGGAGCGCGCCCGGTTGGCGTAAACACCGAGGGATTCAGGTTCGGATGACTCCCGGCAATCTCCGCAACCTTTTGCCGAGCCTGCTCCTCATAATTATAAGTAAACGCGATCACCCGCCACCGGCCAGCACTCGGCGAACTCGCCGCCATAGCCGTAGAATCAATCGCCGCCTTCGGAGGTCCGCTCGATGCAGCACTTGGCGCACTCCCTGTCGCCGCCGCATTCTGCTTAACCGCCGGAGCCTTCACCGGAGAGGCTTCGCTCGGCCCCCCAGACCGCCCTCGCATGAAAAACCAGCCCAGCAGCACCAGAAAGACAATCCCCAAAAGATAAGCAACTCCTCGAGCCCCAGGTCCACGTCGCCGCTCCTCAACCCCGTGTGCGAATCCGTCGTGAAACCGAAGGCGCAGGCCCAGGAATCGCCTCCACTCGGCTCTCAGCCGAAACCTCCGCCGCAGCCGCAGAACGCATCACCGGAGCAGGCAAAGCCTCCCGAACAGGAGCAGCCACGACCGAAGTCTTCCCCTCCAGCGCCGCATCGATCTGCGACAAGCCCCACTCCCCGCTCATCCCCTTCCGCACAATCTGCTCAAACGGAGCAGGCAGCACTCCCGCCGGAGCCTTCCCCTGAGTCAACGCCACCAGCAGCACCGCCGCGAAATCGTGTACATCCTTCCGCTTCAACGCGCGCCCATCTTCGCCCTCAGGGGTCTCGCGAATACAATCGCTCCTCAGCTTCACCATCTCACCCGCCGCGAGCACATTCGACGCCTCCACATGCTCATGCACGAACCCGTTCGCATGCAGCGCACCGATCGCGCCCAGCAGACTCGTCGCCAGCTCCCTCGCCTCCTCCACCGTCAGCTTCCGTTCACTCACAATCTCGGCAAGGTTCGCATCCACCGGCTCCATCACCGCATAAACCAGCGAAGTCTCGTCTACCACCTGGTGCCCGAATCCCTTCAGCTTCACCAGATTCGGATGATTCAGAGCAGCCATCGCCCTCCACCGCATCAAAATCTCGTCCCCATCAAAATGCGACTCGATCAGCCGAATCACCGTGGGCGAGCCAGTCCCATTCGACGTAGAAAAGAACGCGCTCCTGCCCTCAGGCCGTATCAGTTTTGTAAGTGGGTAGACCCCGCCAATCGTTCGCCCTTCATACTCTGTCCATAGATCCATGCTTCACTTCCTTCCTGGGAATGATCACCAAGGAAGAAAGCCACAAGGGCAAAGCACAGCAGCCGAACCCGGAAGGCGCGCACCCGAACCTGAGCACCCGCCACCAGTCATCCATTATCGTCTATCGCGGCTCACTCCTCAACGCCACGCTGCAAACCAACCTAACTCCCCACCGCTCCCACCAGATACTGCTCTAGCTTCCCATCCGGCATCTCGTACACGGTCACCTGCACCTTCTTTGCCGGAAACTCCACATCAAACACCCGGAATGTCATACCCCCGCGCTTCTCCTCCACCGTCTGCTTGAAGCTGGTCGGCGTCCCCAACGGCTTCAGGCTCATCGCAAAATCACTCACCGCCTCAGGCGTGAAGTAATCGCTGCAAAGCGTCGTCAGCTGCGATCGATCCAGCTTCCCATCCTGCAATCCCGTAAAGATCTCCAGCGCCCTCTTCTCTGCCGCCACCGTCTCGCTAGTCGAGGCCATCGCACCACCCCCACCCAGCACCAGCGGAACAATCTTTCGCGCCAGCGCCCCCGCCGCGCTCGAAGCATCCTCATTCGTCAGAACCGTCACAGCCGCCTTGTCGTCCACAAAGACAATGTTCTGCGCCACAAACCCCGACACCTCCCCGCTGTGCGCCACATACCTGTGCCCGTCCCGCACACCGACCTGCACACCCAGACCATAGCCGGTACCCCTGCCATCCTTCAGCTTTACTTCCGTAAACATCTCGTCGTAGTAAGCCTGCGAAAGCAGCGTCCTGTACATCAAGCTGATATTCCACAGCGCCAGGTCGCTCGCCGGCATCGCCAGCTCCCCTGCCGCGAACATCCACCCCTGGCCCTCCTGCGGCGCCGGCCGCAGCGGCCCCAGTGCATGCTGGTAATACCCAGTCGGATCAGTCGCGGGCAACCGGCTCGCATCCGAATTGAACACCCCGGTCATCTTCAGAGGCTTAAATATTCGGTACTGCAACTGCTCAATCAGTGGCCTCCCGCCTACGATCTCCGCAATCCGTCCCGCAATCACATAGTTCGTATTCGAGTACTGCCACTCCGTCCCCGGCTCAAAGTCCAGAGCCTTCTTCCCCCACACATCCAGAATCCCCTGCGGATCGGTCGACTTCATCATCGTCGTCATCACATAATCTTCCGGCCAGAAATCCTGGTACCCCGAAGTCATCGATAACACCTGCCGTATCGTCACCTCATTCGCCCGCGTCAGCCCCGGCAGATACTTTCCCACCGGATCATCCAGCTTCAGCTTCCCATCCTGCTGCAGCAGCAAAATCACCGCCGCCGTAAACTGCTTGCTGATCGAACCGATCGAGTACTGCATCCCCGCCTCGGCCTTCATCGCCGGGTCCAGCCGCGCCAACCCATACGCCTTCACATAAGCAACCTTGCCACCCTCCACCACCGCCACCGAAGCACTGGGCACCCCGGTAGCCTTCAAAACATCCGCCGCGGCAGCATCAATCCCACTCGCCATCTCCGGCGACACCGCATTCTGAGCCCTTGCCGGCACACCCGCAGCAAACAAACAACCAATCCCAAAACACCCATCAAACGCACGCGAAAATCTCTCATGCCCGCAAGACTACCAGCCAACCCACCACCAGGTCAGCTAAGAATAATCCTCCGAAAACCACCAGCTCTAATCCGGTTTTATCCTCCTTATCACTGTTACGCCGTATCCGTGCCAATCCGCGAATATCCGCGGTCGATTTCGCGAACGCCCACGAATTTGCTACCCTTGCGCCCATGCAATTAAGACACGTCCCGCTCGCGCTCGCACTGACCTCCTCAATCGCTTTAGCCCAGTCCTTCACCCCCATCCGCGAGCAGAAAAACCTCACCCCCGCCGCCATCGCGAAGCTCCACACCCTCGAGCTCCTCAACTCCCTCCCCCCAGGCGAGTGGCGCTTCCACGCCGGAGACATTCCCCACGCCGAATCTCCCACACTCGACGACTCCAGTTGGCAGCTCGTCGCCCCACGGTCCAAAGCCCCCACCGACGCCGTCTGGTATCGCCGCACCATCGAAGTCCCCAAAACTCTCAACGGCTACGACCTCACCGGCTCCCGCATCTGGTTCCAGTTCCGAGCCGACGCCAACGGCCCCATGCCCGAGATCATCTACTTCAACGGCCGCCGCGTGGCCCTCGGCGATGACCTCGAACCCATCGTCCTCTTCGACCCCGCCAAGCCCGGCGACAAGATCCTGGTAGCCGTAAAACTCCTCCACACCGTCGACGAAAAAACCTTCTCTGGCGTGAATCTCAAGATCGAACCCAACGCCACCTCCACCAATCGCCCCAACCCTGACGACATCCGCATCCAGTGCATCACCGCGGCGAACATCCTTCCTGCGTTACCCACCCCACGCAAAGACCTCCTGCCCAAAGTAGAAGAAGCCGTAGCCGCCATCGATACCAAGGCCCTCGAAGCCCCCGATCAGTCTGTTCAGTCCGCCCAATCCGCCTTCGACGCATCCCTCCGCAAAGCACAAGACATCCTCACCACCCTTCAGCCAGTCCTCTCACAAGCCACCATCGACCTCGCAGGCAACGCCCACATCGACGCCGCCTGGCTCTGGCCGCGTAGCGAAACCATCGACGTCGTCAAGCGAACCTTTACCACCGCACTCCAGCTCATGGACGAGTACCCAGCTACACCTACTCGCAATCCGCCGCACAATACACCGCCTGGATCGCCGAAAAATATCCCCAGATGAACGACCAGATTCGCCAGCGCGTCAAAGAGGGCCGCTGGGAGATCGTCGGCGGCATGTGGGTCGAGCCCGACCTCAACCTCCCCGACGGCGAATCCCTCGTCCGCCAGCTCCTAGTCGGCCAGCGCTACTTCCAGAAAGAGTACGGCGTCACCGCTCGCATCGGCTGGAACCCCGACTCCTTCGGCTACAACTGGCAGCTCCCGCAAATCTACAAACGCTCCGGCATGGACTACTTCGTCACCCAGAAAATGCACTGGAACGACACCAACCAGCTCCCCTTCCGCCTCTTCTGGTGGCAGTCCCCCGACGGCAGCAAAGTCCTCACCTACTTCCCCACCGACTACGTCCACACCGACGTCAACCCCACCCGCATCTCCGCCGACTTCGCCGAATCCGCCCAGCGCAACCCCGGCACCACCGAGATCCTCGACCTCTACGGCATCGGCGACCACGGCGGCGGCCCTACCCGCGCCATGCTAGACCAGGCCGACCACTGGATCGCCGCAGACAAAACTGACGCCGTCCCCACCATGCGCTACCACACCGCGCAAGCCTACTTCTCCGCCGTAGAGAAAAACCTCAACCCCGACTCCCCCACATGGAACTACGACTCCATCGCCAAGGGCTACACCCCACCGCCACCCGCCTCCACCGGAGCCATGGGCCTCCCAACCTGGAACGACGAGCTCTCACTTCGAATACCACCGCGGCGTCTTCACCACACAGGCAGCCCACAAGCGCAACATGCGCACCAGCGAGACCGCCACCCTCGACGCCGAAAAACTAGCAAGCCTCGCATGGCTGGATGGCAAACCATACCCCGCCGACCAGCTCACCGAAAACTGGAAAAAAATCACCTTCAACCAATTCCACGATCTAGCCGCAGGCTCCGGCATCGGCGTCATCTACAAAGACGCCCAAAAAGACTACACCGAAGTCTTCCACGCAGATAAGCTCATCACCGAAGCGTCCCTGAAAACCCTTACCGAGGCGATCGATACTCGCACTGAATCTGGAGTGCCGATCATCGTTGTTAACCCGACAGCCTGGACTCGTTCGGAAATTATGCCGATCACAATCCAGCTTCCCGATTCGGCCACTCCCTTCGACATCTTTGACAACGCGAATCACCACATGAACACACAGGTGCTTAACGAAGACAAGGCAACAAACACTTACAACTTGCTCTTGTGGGCTACCGATGTACCGGCCCTGGGATACAAAGTCCTTCACACAGAGCGTCCGAAGTCACCTCCGGCGCGGATCAGCGGACCAATGCCACTCAACCTCTCGCAAGACGCGAACGGCATCAGCCTCTGGAATTTGCGGATCAGGCTCGACATCGATAAACGAACTGGCTGTATTACTCGACTGATGCAGGCGATTGGAGCGGCCGATAGAAACCAGTACCTTGCCCCGAATTCATGCGGAAATCAGCTACAGGCCTTCGCTGACAACCCAAAGAACTACGACGCATGGAATGTAGACCCAGGAACACTCGATAAAGCTCCAACGATCATCGACAAAGTCGACTCCATCTCCGTCCTCGCCGACGGCCCGCTCCGCAAAACCATCCGCGTCACTCGCACCTGGCAATCCTCGCACTTCATTCAAGACATCTCCCTCGACGCCGGAGCCGACACCGTCGTCATCGACAACGACATCGACTGGCACGAAACCCACGTCCTCCTCAAAGCCGCATTCCCTCTTGCCGCCACAGGCCCCAAAGCCACCTACGAAATCCCCTATGGCTCCATCGAGCGCACCACCACCCGCACAAACAGTTGGGAAAAAGCAAAATTCGAAGTCCCCGCCCAGCGCTGGGCCGACCTCGGCGACGCCACCCACGGCCTCTCCCTCCTCAACGACGTGAAGTTCGGCTACGACGCCGAAGGCAACACCCTCCGCCTCACGCTCCTCCGCTCCGCCACCTGGCCCGACGAGGTCGCCGACAAAGGCCGCCAGCAATTCCGTTACGCCCTCTACCCCCACACCGGCTCTTGGAAGCAGGCCCAAACCGTCCGCCGCGGCTACGAGCTCAACGACCCCCTGAAAGCCGAACAAGTCTTCCCCCACACCGGCACCCTCCCAGCCGAGCACTCCTTTGCCAGCATCGACAACCCCAACGTAACCCTGACCGCAATCAAAAAAGCCGAAGACTCCGACGCCCTCATCTTCCGCATGTACGAGTGGGCCGGCGAACCTACCCAGGTCAAACTCCACGTCCCCCCCGGAGCCACCGCCGCCACCGAAACCAACCTGATGGAAAAACCCGAAGGCCAGCCACTCACCGTCTCCGGCGACATCATCACCGTCCCCATCAAACCCTACGAAATCCTAACCATCCAGGCCACCTACCCCCACAACGCAGCGGCGAAGTAATTCGCCGCCGCAACCCCTCTGCCGTTGCTGTTGTGGGCTCTTCGCTCGCATCCCCCAAAAAGTGTCATCCTGGGCGAAGCAGTTCGCGCATCCGCCAGCAGTTCATCAGACCAGGGTTTCGGAGTAACGAAAATGACGGCCCGGCTCGGCCGTCGTGACAGCACTCAAGCATGCCGCAGCGATTGTGGGCGCGGGATTGACACGAAACTTCTTTGGGAGAATCGGCGCAAGGACGCTCATCAATCGCAGTGCAACACCTTCACTGAACCGCGGTTCGTCTCGCTCTCCTCCGATGAGGCTTGGTCGAACGATGGTGAATGATCTGAATCCCACAAGCTCGATGTCTCGCTCTATCTCGCCTTTGATTCTCGGATAGAACATCGCAGAGCGGACAGAGGCAACGCTCGCCGTCACAAGGACAAAAATCTCCACCCCATATTCATGTGCAGATCGCGCGAACGCCAGCGGCAGCACGTAGTCCACTTCGCGAAATGCCTCTTTGGAACCAGCCTTGCCGATCGTCGTTCCCAGCGCACAGACGACGCCGTCAACTCCCTGGGTTACGCCGAGCAGCGACTCCAGGCGATCGGACACAGGATTGATGAGCTTTGGATGCGGCGCCAATGCTCGGCGCGTGGGCGCGACAACACCCGTGATGGCAGGATGCGCAAGAGCCTGCGCCAACACATTCTTCCCCACCAGGCCCGTGGCGCCTAGTAACAGTATCTTCATCGTCGAGCTTCTTTCTATTTCACCATTGCTTTTACCATCAACCGTCGCCATGCCGCATCCGGCAGGAATCGATTCATCCAGAAAAATGGGCCAGGCTTGGCGAGATAGCGTAGCCGATTGCTCGAATCATTCGCAGCGCCATAAATGACCTTCGCCACCTCTTCCGGACTGGCCCCTGCTGAGTTTCCTTTCGCAAAGACACCCAGAAACTCATTCATGCTTGTTCGGTACGGGTCGCTCACCGCAATTTGCTTGCTGCCCTTGCCGAATTCGGTAGCGATGCTGCCGGGTTCGACCAACTTCACGCGGATACGGAACGGATCCAACTCGTAGCGCATCGATTCGCTCAAACCTTCCACTGCGAACTTTGTCGCGACATACGTCGAGGCGTACGGAAGGGCAAAACGGCCCACAATGGAAGAGACATTGATGATCAAACCTTCGCCCGCCTCCCGCATGGCTGGAAGAATTTGTTGCGTAACGCCAATCAGGCCGAACAGGTTGGTCGCGAATTGCTGTTGGATTTGCTGACCTGCTAATGCTTCGACCGGCCCGAACAGTCCGTAGCCTGCGTTGTTGAGCAGCACATCGATCTTCCGGTAACGGGTCAACGTGTCGGCTATCGCTTGTGCAATGGAATCTGCATCCGTCACATCCAGCGCGAAGAGACTGATTCGCGGATGGTGAAGCACGGGGTCGGCCTTGCTCAGGTCGCGCATGGTTGCAGCCACATTCCAGCCTCTTTCGGCGAAGTAAAGCGCGGTCGCCCGTCCAATGCCGCTGGACGCACCCGTGATCAAAATTGTCTTTGCCATAAAACTCCTCGCGTTGTTTGCCCGGTTCGTCACGCCTAATTCGCGATACGAGTGCCGGTTCTCGCATTCTTCTTAGTATAGATATACCCATTGGTATTTGAGTTGCAAATAGTTTTTGTGCGCTATCCTGAAGACGTGCCTAAAGTGATCAAGCAGCGATTGACCCGTCAGGAGAGCCGCCTCGAAACCAGAACAAAGCTTCTGGAGTCGGCAGCACAACTGTTTGCAAAAGGCGGTTATGAGGGCGCGTCTGTCGATCTGATTGCGGAGAGCGCAGGCTACTCCAAGGGAGCGTTCTACTCCAATTTTGAGAGCAAGGAAGCTATCTTCCTGGAGCTTCTCGACGTCCATAAGCGGCGCGAGATTGATGCGCTGGCCCAGCTTCTGGCGCAGGACGTTCCCGCGTCGGAGCTTGTCTCACTGATCCGCAGCTCTGAAAGTAGCCGTGTCTCTGATTTCGACTTCGGTTTACTTTCGGCTGAGTTTCAGTTGCAGGCCTGCCGCGATAAAACGTTCGCGAAGACGTATGCCAGACTGCATCGCACTCATGTGGACACCATGGCCGGATTGATTACCAGGCTGTTCGCCAAGCTTCATCGGCCCCCTCCATCCGATCCAAAGGATCTTGCCGACATCATCATGGCTTTGACCACGGGTCTCTCTTTGCAAAGAACGAGCGTACAAGGACCTTTGCGAAAAGGATTCCTTACTGCAGCGATCCTTCAGGTTCTTGGCCTTGACCCTGGCGAAGGCGATAGGTAACCCAAACGCACTTGCAGTGAGCAACGCCTTTTGTTTGGCTCGCTTGTTTGGCTAGCTATCGACCAGCGCCTTCTCCGCTCAAAGTTTTTTCTTCAAAAACAGCCCAAAAATCGCATGTCAAGCCCCTAAACCACTTAACCCATTACCCGCCAACAACATACAAATGGCATAAACCCCATCCAAACTAGCTATAATGTTAAATAGGAGGAAAAATCAACAAAACTCAGGGATCAATGCACGAAATCGCTCCTAAGTCCTTTCTTTGGACGATTTTGGCCGTAATCCCTTTGTTTGGAGGATTTTAGCGGGAACCATCCACCTTAACCCATTTATTTTCGCGAATTTACGCGAAACAAGGGGGAGGGGTACCCCCCCTGGAAAACCATGCCGGACGAGCCTAACAACACGATCGCAGTCGCCATGTCCGGAGGAGTCGACTCCTCTGCCGTCGCCGCACTCCTGCGCTCCGAAGGCCACGAGATCATCGGCCTCACCCTCCAGCTCTGGAACCAGCGCCGCCTCGCCGGACACGAGGGCATGCCCGAAGCCGTTCAGGGCCGCTGCTGCTCCATCGACGACGTCTACGACGCACGCCACGTAGCCGAGCAGCTCGACATCCCCTACTACGTCGTCAACCAGCAGGACCGCTTCGAGGCCGAAGTAGTCAAGCCCTTCGTCAGCGAGTACCTCGCCGGGCGCACGCCCATCCCCTGCACCCTCTGCAACAACCACCTCAAGTTCGACCAGCTCCTCATCACCGCCCGCCAGATCGGCGCAGACCGCATCGCCACAGGCCACTACGCCCGCAACCATTACGACGAGAAGCGAGCCCGCTGGATACTCTCCCGCCCCGCCGACAAGTCCAAAGACCAAACGTATTTCCTGTTTGGTCTGACTCAGGACCAGCTCTCCCGCACCATCTTCCCCCTCGGCGAGATGCGCAAGCCCGAAGTCCGCGAGATGGCCGCCGACGCTGGCCTCGCCGTAGCCACCAAGTCCGACTCCCAGGAGATTTGCTTCATTCCCGGCGGCGACTACAGCACCTTCCTCAAGGCTTACCTCGACGAGCAGCATGAAGCACTCCCCGACTCCTCCGGAGAGCTCGTCACCACCACAGGCGAGGTCCTCGGCCGTCACGAAGGCATCCACAGCTTCACCGTAGGCCAGCGCAAGGGTCTCGGCCTCACCTCAACCAACCCGCTCTACGTGTTGGTCATTCACCCTGACTCCCACGAAGTCACCGTAGGAGCGGACGAGGATCTCTTCTCCCGCGACCTCTACGCCAATCGCCTCAACTGGATCTCTATACCCAACATCGCCGAAGGCGAAACCATCCGCGTCAGCGCCAAGATCCGCCATCGCCACACCCCCGCCATGGCCACCCTCACCCGCGTCGACGACGATACAGTCCACGCCCGCTTCGACGATCCCCAGCGAGCCATCACCCCCGGCCAGTCCGCCGTCTTCTACCAGGAAGACGAGGTCGTCGGTGGCGGCTGGATCATCCCCTTCGATGGAAACTTCGACAGAAACCGCTGACTACCACTCCGTATCGCGGTTCTTTACCCCATCCTGACTATGCCGTCCAAACGTCTTAGCCCGCCCCACCAGCACATCCAGCCCCGCTTTAAATCCATTCACCAACCCATTTAGCTCCCGAACCGGAACCTTAATAGCCTTCTGCAGATTATCCGTGATCTCAGTCGTCGTATTCAGCACAGAAGTCACCATTCCATCCACGCGAGCAACCTGCGCGCGAGTCCGAGCATTCACATCGCCCGCAGTCACATCGAACTCCTGAGCTTTGCTCCGCACAATGTAACTCGTCTCCACCAGATTGTCCGCGATCACCTTCACCTTCGGCCGCAGATCATGAACCATTCCATGAGTCGACTCGATCATCGGCATGACCTTCGCCCGCACCTCTTCGGCAATCTCCAGAGCGCGCTTCCGCGCCTTCGCCGCGCCAAGAGCCATTAGGATCAGCGCAACCGCCTGAACGCTCAGCGCAATCGCCACCATCGCGACAAACACCATCAGCAGCTTTGAGTTCCCCGACGAAAGCGATCCAGGATCTTGCATCCACATTGCCGACATCACGACTCGTATCTCTTCCATATCGTCTCTCGCCTCCGGAAACCATTACCCCACAATCATAAGGCCCGACCAGCACAAGCTGACCGGGCCTTTCCACCTCAGGCAAACCTAGGTGTTCGACTGATGAGTCGTGTTGGCATAAGCCTCTTTGCCGGCATCGATCGCAGCAGCAACCTTGTCCTGATGCTCCTGCACTAATCCCTTGCCCTTCTCCACATACTGAGCCCATTGCGTCCGTCCGCGGTCATAGTACTCCTTCCCGCGATCCACATACTCATTCACCTGCTGCTTGCCCTGAGCCGCCAACTCCGCCGCCCTGTCCTGTGCCTGCTGCGCCAGCACCGCCGCCCGATCCCGGGCATCCAAAGCACTAGCCACCAGGTCCTCACGTGTCTCTTTACCAGCCTTCGGCGCATACAGCACTCCTACGAGTGCCCCTACGCCCAGACCCGCCAGAAACCATCCCAATCCACTAATTCCACTATCGTTGTCGTTATCTGACATGATTCGCTCTCCGTTTTGGTTCAACTGCGGAATCTGCTTCCTCCGCCTTTTATAACTCAACTTTCCGTTTCGCGCCGACCAGAGTTGAGACTGCTTCTATATTTGACGATATGCGCTCTCTCAGGAAGATGCCGACCTCTCAGATTAGGTTGCGTCTTCACGTTAGTGTCAATGTCAGTCGCGTCAGGTTAATCAAGCCCCGGTTAGGAATCCCTCTCCATACCCATTAACTTTTCCCCTTCAGCTACGTCCTATTTCCACGCTCACTTTCGTTAGCATAAAAAATTGAAGCCTCGGTTTTCGCTGGTGCATTAGATATCAATATCAGTGATTTACATTGGTTGACAGTATAAGTGCTTCTGTAAGGAAAAAGGGGGATCTATGCACGTCAAGAATCGTCTATTCCACTCCCTGACAATGACAACGCTCGCCCTATGCTTGGAGCTGAGCGGGTGTAAAAGTGCCCCGCCCGCAGCCCCGGTCGACGACGCCAGTCTGACTGCTGCCGTCCAAAGCCGCATCGCAAGCGATGGCGCAATCAGTAGCGAACCTATCCAATCGTCGGTCAAGGACCGTGTTGCCACTCTTGCCGGAAACATAAGCAGCGAAGCTGCCAGGTCCTTGGCCGCCTCAGATGCTGCTCAAGTAGCGGGAATCAAGACCGTAGTGAACAACCTTACAGTTCAAGCACCCGCACCTGCGATCGCAGCCGCTGTGCCACCGCCGATCGCACCAGCACCCATCGCGCCACCAGCACCCAAACCCAAACCAGTAGCAAGCAGCAAGCCAAAACCCGTTCAGATTGTCCGTCAGGCCCCGCCTGCTGACATAACTCCGACCCCGCCTCCACCTGCTGAACCGCCACCTGCCCCTGCGCAGGAACTTCCTCCTCCCCCCCCACCTCCGCCGCCCCCACCGGCCTTCCGTAACATCACTGTTTCGGCTGGTACAACAATTCCCATCCGAATTACTCAAACTCTCGACAGCGCCACCACTCAGCAAGGGGAGACCTTCTCCGGCACGATCGCCGCGGACGTTATTACGGATGGCCTGGTTGTGATTCGCCAAGGGACTCCAGTCACTGGCCGTGTCGTCGCCGTACAGGAAGCGGCACACTACAAAGGCAGCTCTCTGCTGACCGTAGAACTTACCAGCATCACCCGCCAGGGCGAAAAGCTTACAGTCACCACCGACCCTTATAGCGTCCAAGGCAAGGGCCGTGGTGCTAATACCGCGGAGAAGGTCGGTGGCGGTGCCGCAGTTGGAGCTATTCTCGGCGGCATCCTGGGAGGAGGCAAAGGCGCAGCTATTGGCGCGGCAGCGGGAGGTGGTGCCGGGGCTGGAGTCAACACCATCACACGCGGCCAGCAGGTTCAGATTCCCTCGGAGACCCTCATCCGCTTCAACCTAACTAATACGCTCTCGCTCAAAGTCCCCACCAAGGACACCGACAGCACGACAGCTAGCCCAGCTCTTCAGCAACACCCCACAAATCAACCACAGCCGTAGCACGACTGCTTTCAAAGCATCCGGCGGCAGATCATTTAACTTTGCCGTCTTCAAACTGAAAAGCACCTCCGCTTAAGCTGGTGTAAACTCGAGGCAGCAGGTGGGCGCCAGCCCTTACCCACCCTGCCCCTACAAAAATGACCACCTGAGGTACTCCGTCTTGACGAAGGCATCGGCAAACCGCCCCGCAGGATTTCTTACCTTCACCCTGCATGCGCATTTGCCCTATGTGGTCAATCATGGCACATGGCCTCATGGGATGGAGTGGCTTCATGAAGCTGCCGCGGAAACCTACCTTCCGCTGCTTCGCATGTTGAAAAACCTAGAGCGCGACGAGATTCGTTTCAACTGCAACCTCAACCTCTCTCCTATCCTGCTCGAGCAGCTCTCGCATCCTGTTTTCATCGCTGAATTCCCCAATTACCTCAACCGGAAGATCGTCGCGGCCCGTGAAGATGAAGCCTATTTTCTTCAGTCAGGCGAAACTCACCTCGCCGAGACGGCCCGCTTCTGGCAGCGTTTCTTTTCCCTGGCCCTCCAGGACTTCGAGGGTTTCGATCGCAATCTGATTGGTGCGTTCCGACACTTCAACGATACCGGTCTCATCGAAATCATTACCTGCGGCGCAACTCACGGCTATATGCCTCTCCTGGGTACGGATGAATCGGTACGGGCGCAGATACGCACCGCCGTCGACACCCATATTCGCCATATCGGCAAGCACCCGCGCGGCATCTGGGCTCCTGAATGCGGCTATCGACCTGCAGGTTTCTGGAACTATCCGGTGCCCAACGTCGATGGCACACCGATGGCGCCGGGCTTCGACCGGATCGGTGTGGAGCAGGCGCTTTCCGAGTCCGACATCGAGTTCTTCTTCGTCGATACGCACCTCGTCGAAGAGGGTCAGCGGATGCCATCGCCGTACGAACTCCGCAATGGTGCTGTTCCGACCGATGAGCAGACGGAGCGGATGACCCATGCGGGCCATCGTTCGCTCTACCAGCCTTATTACGTCGATGGTCCATACGATAAGCGCTATGCGACGACGATCTTTCCCCGTGATCCGCGCACCGGGGTTCAGGTCTGGTCCGGCGACACAGGCTATCCGGGCGATGGTGTTTATCTGGACTTCCACAAGAAGCGTTGGCCTGGAGGTCATCGCTACTGGCGAGTGACGGGTCCGAAGGTCGATATGGGGGATAAGCTGCCTTACTATCCGCAGCAGGCGGCTGAGCGCGTGCAATCTCATGCCTCCAACTTCGTCCATCTTGTGTACGAGGCTCTCAAGTCCGGCCTCGACGACCAGATTCCTCCTATTCTGTGCGCGCCATTCGATGCGGAGCTCTTCGGTCACTGGTGGTTCGAAGGCACTCTGTGGCTTGAGGCCATCGCGCGCATCCTTCACGAATACGACACCAAGCTGCAACTCATCAGCTGCGCTGAGTATCTTGATCGATATCCTCGCGCGGGCTTCCTTGCTATGCACGAAGGCTCTGGGGAGCTGGCGGCGACAACCAGGTGTGGATGAATCCGGAGACGTCGTGGACTTATACGCACATTTATCCGGCGGAGCTTTACACGCGTGAGGTCTGCACTGCGGGGCATTGGCGGGATTCCGCTCTTGGCAAGCGCATCATGCAGCAGCTTTGCCGCGAGCTGCTTCTGCTTGAGTCTTCCGACTGGCAGTTCCTTATCACGACAGGCGCGGCTCGCGATTACGCCGAGATTCGTTTCCTGACACACAACGACCAGTTCAACGAGGTCAAGTCGATTTGGCAGAGCTACGAGTCCGTTGGAGCCCTCACGCAGGCTCAGGAGACGCGTCTGACTGAAATTCAGCGCCGCGACGGTGTCTTCCCTGACATTGATCCTGGTCTCTGGGTCGCCGGCGCGAAAGAGACTCGGCAGGAATCGCCGGTTGCGGCGCATGCCGAAACCACTGCTTAGGATCTCTCGTAAGGCATCACGGAAACAGACGCTCGTTCCTCCATGCGTCCCCGTTTCGCAGGTACAAGAGCCGGTCGTGCAGTCTGCCTTCGCGGTTCTTCCAGAACTCTATTCGTTCCGGGCGCAGCACAAATCCCTTCCAGTACGCCGGGCGAGGAATCTCGCCGGAAAATTCAGCGTCCAACTCCTTCACTCGCGAGGCGAGCAACTCGCGCGACGGCAGCACGCGGCTCTGTTGCGAGGCGGTTGCGGCGAGCTGGCTGAGTCGCGGGCGGCTGTAAAAGTAGCGGTCAGCTTCAAGCGACGGAAGCTCGGTCACTGAACCGGCGATGCGCACCTGCCTTTGCAGCGACTTCCAGTGGAAGCACATGGCGGCCCTTGGATTCCGGCTCAACTCTTCGCCCTTCTGACTCTCTGAGTTAGTGAAGAAGGAGAGGCCGCGCTCGTCAACGCCTTTCATCAACACCATTCGAACGCTTGGCATTCCCTCGGGCGTTGCTGTTGCCAAGGCGACTGCGTTGGAATCGTTCGGTTCGCTTGCTTCAGCTTCTTTCATCCACTGGCCGAACAGCTCCAACGGGTCGGGCAAGGGTTCAATGTCCTTATCTTCCATACTTGCGTCCTCGATTTTTCGTTTCCAAGTCTATAGGCATGGGAATCAACGGAGCTGGAACTCCGGACTGCCCATGACGAGGGCCGTGAGAAGGTTGAGCGTATCGGTGGAGTTCGCAGCGGGCAGATCGGCGAGCTGTTTGTGGATGAGCCGGTTGGTCTGGGCGGAGACCTCGCCTCCAACGAGTGCGGATTCCACGACATGCAAGGCAATATCTGAGCCTACACTCTCCGTCGATGGCCGGTTTGCGGAGGTCGTCCTCTCCGAGGTAAGAATGGCTTCGGAGAGTTTGGGCCGCGCGGGGCTGGACGAAGCCGACTGGCTCGGCCCGGGGCTAGCCGGTTGAGCCATCAGGGCAAGCGCGAGCACGCGGGCAGAGTCGAACTTCTGATTCGCGAATTTGCTGCCGGTAAAGGCATAGGCAAAGTTGAGACGATCGACCAGAGCGGTAGAGTTCATCCAGTGATCCGCCGTGATGTAGTAGCCGGTGGGTGGGAGAGCGTAGTAGAGGCGCATACCCATGGTGTTGATGGTGTTGACAAGAGCGCCGGGGTTGATGGGGTCGGTCGCTGTGGTACGAAACGCGGAGGCGAGAAACTCCATCGGAGTTTTGACCTTGTTGCGGAAGTACTTTCTGGAGTTGAACTCGGGTGACTGGACGAGAGTGCGGAGGATGGCTTTGATGTCGCCATCAGTCGCGAGATAGGTAGCGGCCATGCGGTCGACGAGAGCTGGCGGCGGATCGTCGGCGACGAAGCGCTGGGCAAGTTTCCAACTGATGAAGTGTGCCGTGTGCGGGTCGGCTGCGAGGAGGGTCAGTGCTTCCATGCCTTCTCTCATATCGTCAGAGGGGGTGCTCGCTGGTGGGAACGCGATGGTGTGACCAAGCCACTGCTTAGGACCGGGCTCGTGCTTCTTCGGATCGAATTGGAAGGGTCCGCCCTGGTTGGGACGGTCGACCGTCCAGCCGGTGAGAATGGCGGAGAGTGCGGTGACATCTGCCTGGGTGTAGCCGCCGTTGACTCCTACGGTGTGGAGCTCCATGACCTCGCGGCCGTAGTTCTCATTGAGGCCGCGATTACCTTTCTTCGAGTTGGGATTGGCAGGGTTGACGCCATTGGCCAGGGAGTCAGGGCCTATGGACTGCCAGTTGTCGAGATAGACCATCATTGCCGGCGAGGTTGCCGTGGCAAGGAGCAGGTCGCGGAACTTGCCGAGGGCATGTTTGCGGATGGCGTCGCGCTCGTAGCTGGTGGTGTACCACTGGTCGGAGTCTTTGCCGATGTAGATGTTGAAGTGATTGAACCAGAAGTCGGTCATCACCTCCTGGAGCTGGCGCTCGGAGAGGATGGCGCGAAGAATCTTCGCCTGTGAGAGCTCGTTGACGATCTGGTAGGACGAGCCAATGTTTGCGGCCATGCCGTTGAAGATCGCGCGCTCGCGAGGATTGAACTGGGAGAGCAGCAAGCTCTTCTGGTCGCCGGCTACGTAAGTAGCGAAGGCGATGCGGTCGGCGACGGGAAGCTGAATCAGAGTGGACATGCGCTGTTCGCGCGGCAGGCCGAAGAGCTGTCCGGCGATGCGGGCGGCTGTGGCCTGGTCGGTCTTCTTCTGGTCGGCGAGCTCTTCGTCCGTCGGCGGGGTAAGAGCGGGTTTGCCATCGGCGTTGACCTTTTTGGTGTCGAGGTCGTGGTTGTACTTGAATACCTGCACCTCGTACATTGCCGCGAGGAGGGGGTCGACGGGGTAAGGGCGCTTGCCCTCGGCGACCTGCTGGAGGTTGAAGCGGTCGGGAAAGAGGAGGAGAGCCTGGTCGGGCTGCATATTTAGGGTCTGGAACTCGGCTAGACGTTTATTGAGGGCGTCGTCGGGGATTGCTGCAGGGTTAAGCTGCTGCTCGAACCACTTCTCCGGCATAAGGGCTATAACCTGCTCGACGTCGCCGGGTCGCGGGCCGAAGGTGAAGCGGTTAAGGATCTGCTGGGCTCGTTCCTGCGGGGTGAGGGGAATGAGCGGCGCTGGCTTCGCCGCGGCCGGTGGTTTGGGCTTGGCCGCCTTCTTCTGCGCGTAAAGAGGCATGGTGAAGAGCAGGACGAGAGCCGCAGCAGTTCTACGCATGGAGATGCCTCTCTCGGTTAGACCGGAGATGGTGGTGCAAGTTGCTAAATCGTCCATGAGGTACCCCCCCCCCTATTACCCGCGCGTAAACTATTTATTTTCATGCTTTTACGGGCTATCATCGCCTGCAAAATAGTCAAAACAAATGGCTTACGTCCAAAATATTCCAAACAAAGGAGTTAGCTATTCAGCGATCTCCGATGAACGGAATATTTTCCCCCTAATTTAAGTATAGCGAATAGGAGAGGGGAAACATGCCACTTGGATCTCCTTTCGTTTTATTGGGTTAGATGGTTTTGGGGCTTGACAAGCGATTTCCGGGCCGAATCTGGAGAAAAAAGTTGTAAGTGACTGGAAGGTAAGGGGAATTCTCAGATTTATTGGGATACAGGTATCAGGTTTCGGGTATCAGGCATCGGGCGTTTTAGCGGTCTTCGCGGTCGAGGAGCTGGCTGGGAGGGTGCGGTTACTTTTGAAGATTGCGTAGACGACGCGCGCCAGGAGAAGGATGGTCAGGACGGCGGTGACCTTCCATGGAGCGTAGTTGCCGCTCTTGACCAGCCACCAGAAGTGGATGATGCCGAAGATGGCGGCGACGTAGACGAGGCGGTGGAGGCGCTGCCAGTTTTTGCCGCCCATGGCTCGCATGATGAAGGCGGGTGACGTGACGGCGAGGGCGAGAAGGATCAGCCACGCGAGGAGACCGATCTGGATGAAGCGGCGCTTGACAGCGTCGTCGACCATGTGGGGCCAGATGAGCTTCCACTGGGTGATGATTTCGCCGGGGTGTCCGGTGCGCAGGCCAGTGAGGGCGGTGGCGATGTCGTATCCGGAGAAGAGGAAGATGTAGGTGGCCAGATGGAGGGTCGCGTAAAAGAAGGCGTAGAGGCCGAGCATGCGGCGGAAGCGGATGAGCCAGGAGATACGGGGCGACAGGCGGCGGATGGGCGTGATAGCGAGAGAGCAGAAGAGGAGATAGAGGGTCCAGTCGCCGGTGAAGTGGGTGACGTAGTTGATGGGGTCGGGGTAGTTGGCGAGGGCGGTGGGTGTGGTGAAGAGATGGACGAGCCAGAGGAAAGGGATGAGGCAGAGGACGTGCAGGATGGTTTTCAGGGCGATGATGGCGCGTTTGGACATTATCGGCGGCTGCCTACGGTTCGTTTCGATGGTGCCGTGATTTGGTTTGGGCCTTTTTTCGCTGCTTTTAATGGCGCCAGGGGTTCAATCTCAAAGTCGCCGTCGGGAAACACTGCTCGCAGTTCGAGTCTGCCGCCGAGCGCATTGATGTACTCGCGCAGGGTACTAAGCAACAGATCGGAGCGCTTTTCCATTCGGGAGACCGCCCCCTGGGGAATATGGAGCCTCTCGGCGACAGCCGACTGCGTCTGCTGCCGCGCCAGGCGCAGCTTATCGAATCCGATACGTTCGAGTTCCGCTTTCGCTTGCTGCCGGCGGTCGGCAAGTCTCTCGGGTGAGGACTTGTGCTTGAGGTCACTCCACTTGATGGCCATTGCTTTGCACTCCATTGCGTAGCCGTAGTGCGGGTTCACGCCTATTGTTTCAGATCCTTGAGATGAGCTGCGTAGAGCGCGTCAGCCTTCGGGATCGCCTTGTCGTACCATCGATCGTTGCCGGTCTTATCGCCACCGATGAGAAGCAGCGCCCGACGAACGGAATCGAAGGCATAGAGAACGCGAAAGGGGCGTCCTTTGTGCTGGATTCGCAGTTCGCGCATATGCTGGAACCTCGATCCATTGATACCGGAGCTATATGGATGAGCGAGAGCCGGACCGGCCTCCTGAAGAAGATCGACAACGAAACCGACGCTGTCCTGCTCGGGCTCTGTGAGGTCTTCGTACCAATCCCTGAAGGTTTCGGTCACGATGACCTCAAATGCCATGGAGGGAATATACCATCGATGGCATATTCGGGTCTATGCAGGTCGCCAGCTTCCTGGAAGATCAGTAATTCTTTTTGAGATCCATGCCGGCGTACAGGCTGGCTACCTGATCGCTGTAGCCGTTGAACATGAGGGTGGGGACGTAGTGGGGCAGCAGGGCGGAGTCGATGCGGCGCTCGCGGGCCTGGGACCAGCGGGGATGGTCGACGTTGGGGTTGACGTTGGAGTAGAAGCCGTACTCGCTGCTGTTGATCTCGTTCCAGGTGGTCTGGGGCTGCTTGTCGAGGAAGTGGAAGCGGACGATGGATTTTCCGGACTTGAAGCCGTACTTCCAGGGGATGATGACACGGATGGGCGAACCGTTCTGGTTGGGAAGGACCTGGCCGTAGCAGCCGAAGGTGAGGAGCGTGAGCGGGTTCATGGCCTCGTCCATGCGGAGGCCTTCGCGATAAGGCCAGTCGTAGGCGGAGGGGCGGTCGGGCATCTGCTTCTTGTCGTTGAGGGTGAAGAACTGGACGTATTTTGCGCTGGGAAGCGGCTCGCAGAAGTTGATGAACTCGGAGAGCGAGTAGCCGTCCCAGGGAATGACCATGGACCAGGCTTCGACGCAGCGATGGCGATAGACACGGGACTCGATGGGGCGGTATTTGAGGAGGTCGTCGATGTTGATGGTCTGGGGCTTCTTGACCATGCCGGTGACCTGCACGGTCCAGGGGCGGATCTGGAGGGTATGAGCGTATTTGGCGGGGTCGGCTTTGTCGGTGCCGAACTCGTAAAAATTGTTGAACGAGGTGGCCTTGTTGAAGGGGGTCTGCGCGTCGGGAACGGTGTATTTGCTGGGGACGGTGGGGAGATTGGTCGCGGCCTCGACGGTGGTCGCGGGGTCGGCGAGGCTGCCAAGATAGCGCGCTGCGACGGCGCCTGCTCCGAGGGCGGCGGCTCCGGTGAGGAAGCGGCGGCGGTTTTGCTGGTGCTGCTCGAAGACGTGCTGAGGGGTGATGTCAGAGGAGCGGATGACGGACTTCCGGCTGACGGAGCGGCGGAGAAGCATTTGCGCGATTTCCCTTCCTTGGGCCAGAGGGATGGCCTAATGATAGGACTTCCTGGGCTGCCTTTGGTTAGGATACGGCGCGGCGAGGCGTGTGGATAGGGGATTTGGTGCGTGATTTGAGCTGGGAGGGTGTGAGAGATTAGAAGTTAATGACTCCTTTTCAGAAACTGGCTGGCTTTGGGGTGGTGTTGGCGGCGACTGCGCTCGTTTGGGGACAGGAGCTGCGTGATCCGGCAAACCTTGCAGGAGAACGTGTGCGGGCTTCGGTGACGGAAGATCCGATTCCGGCGAACAAAGGTGTGCTGGCGTTGCAGCAGAGTCTGGTCAAGCTGCGGACTCGGGCGAGTTTGCTGATGATTGTGGCGCATCCGGATGATGAAGATGGAGGGATGCTGACGTATGAGGCTCGCGGACGTGGGGTGCGGGCGGCAATGCTGACGCTGACGCGTGGTGAGGGCGGGCAGAATCTGATGTCAGGCGACTTTGACGATGCGCTGGGGCTGGTGCGGACGCAGGAGCTGCTGGCGGCGGACCGGTATCTGGGCGTGGACCAGATGTTCGGGACTGAGGTGGACTTCGGGTTTTCGAAGACAAAGGAAGAGGCGTTTGCGCAGTGGACGCATGAGCGGGTGCTGTACGACGCAGTGCGTGCGGTGCGGCTGTTCCGGCCGCTGGTGGTGATGAGTGTATTTGAGGGTGGACCTACGGACGGGCATGGGCAGCACCAGGTGTCGGGCGAGATGGCGCAGGAGGTTTTTAATGCTGCGGGCGATCCGAAGGTGTTTCCCGAGATGGGGCTGGAGCCTTGGTCTCCGTTAAAGGTGTATGCGCGGGTGCCGTTTGCGCGGGTGTCGAACGGACAGATGTACGACTATGCGACGAACAAGTCGATTCCTGCACGGTTTTACAACTATGTGACGAAGACGTGGTCGACGGAGACCCCTAGTGCGAATGTGGTAGTGCATGAGGGGGAAGAGAGCCCGGTGCTGGGGATGACTTACCTGCAGTTTGCGCGCATGGGGCTGGCGCTGCAGAAGACGCAGATTGGCGAAGGTGTGCGGATGGCTTCGGCAGGAGCGTTTGATGTGAGCTACCACCGGTATGGGTCGCGCGTGAAGACCGCGGAGACGGAGCAGAGTTTTTTTGATGGCGTGGATGTGACGCTCGAGGGAATCGCTGTGCTTGCCCCAGCGGGTGCGGAGTGGCTAAGGCCAGCGCTGAAGACGATCGATGATCATGCAGTGGCGGCGGCGAAGGTATTTTCCGTAGGTGTTCCTGAGAAGTGCGCGCCTGAGTTGCGTGATGGATTGAAGGGCGTTGATGCGTTGATCGCAAAGGTTGAGGCAAGCTCGCTTACGAAGACGGAGAAGACAAACGTGCTGCACGAACTGCGGGTGAAACGTGTGCAGTTCAACGATGCGCTGGTCCAGGCGCTGGGACTGCGGGTTGAAGCGCGGATGGATGGGTCCGGTTCGAACGCGTGTTCGAGTGCGCTGAGCCCTGGCTGTGTCGCGCATGTGCCTACGAAGCTGGTGAACGGCGGCAAGCTGCCGGTGACGGTGGTTTCGGATTTCGTCTCCTCGACGGGAGTCAGCGCAGGCAAAGAGCGGACATGGGCAGCGGAGACGGCGAAGGTGGAACCGGGAAAGGCGCTGGACTCATCTTTTGAGCGCAGCTGGCCTTCGGGAGCCGTAGTGATGGAGGGAGCTTCGCCGGCGAAGAAAGATCCGACGACGCGGCCGTACTTCACGCGGAAGAACGTCGAACAGCCTTATTACGATGTGAGCGATCCCGCGCTGCGGCTGGCTCCGCAGACTCCTCCAGAGGCGTTTTGGGTGAGGGCGAGCTACGACGGTGTGCCTCTGCTGCTGGGGCAGGTGGTGCTGGCACCCGAAGACAAGAGCTTCGATGCGGACAAGCAATTGGCTGTGATTCCTTCGTTGAGCGTTGCGATTCGTCCCTCGGCGGGGATTATTCCGCTAACCGAGAAGAGCTTCATGGTGAACGTTGCGGTTCGTGGCGATGAGCAGCGAGGTATCTCGGGCAACGTTCGTCTGGAGCTGCCGAAGGGATGGCGATCAGAGCCGCAGAACGTGGGGTTTTCGTTCAGCCATGTGGGTGAGAGCAAGATGCTCTCGTTCCGGGTGACTCCCATGGCGCTGGCGCAGACGAGCTATACGCTGAAGGCTGTAGCCGAGACCACGAACGGCGCCACCAGCGAGGGATTTCGCGCAGTCGGATACAAGGGATTGACGCCGACCAACATGTACACTGCTGCGACCTACAGGACGAGCGGCGTGGATGTGAAGATTGCTCCGGGATTGAAGGTGGCGTACCTGCCGGGAACTGGCGATGAGGTGCAGGCCTCACTCGAAAATCTCGGCATCCATGCGACGACGCTGTCTGCAGAGGATGTTGCCGCAGGCAAACTGGCGGGCTACGACGCGGTGGTGCTGGGCGTGCGGGCTTATGCGACGCACTCCGGGCTGGCGGCGGCGAATGGAAAGTTGCTGGAGTATGCGAAGAACGGTGGCGTGGTGATTGTGCAGTACAACGTGGGGCAGTTCGACTACGGGCCGTACCCGCTGACAATGGGAAGCGCGGAAAAGGTGGTCGACGAAGCGGCTCCGGTTGTCTTGCTGGCGCCGGAGAACCCCGTGCTGAACTGGCCGAACAAGATTTCGACGCGGGACTTCGATGGGTGGGTGGAGGAGCGCGGACACGGATTCATGGAGGGCTGGGATCCGCACTACGTGGCGCTGGTGGAGACGCATGATCCTGACCAGGATCCGCAGAAGGGCGGGCTGCTGGTGGCGAAGACAGGGAAAGGCCTCTACATCTACGAAGGGCTGGCGCTCTATCGTGACTTGCCTGAGGGAGTACCAGGAGCTTACCGCCTGTTTGCGAATCTGCTGAGCGCAGGCAAGGCTGCAAAGTAGCCGCGCGAGACAGAAGCCGTGTAGTTGCGAGACACTGGCAAGATGACAGGCGAACGAGAAGACGAATTGATGGCCGCGGCAGCCATGCTGATGGATGCCCGCAGGACCAACATAACAATCGACGATCTGCCGGAGCCGCTGCGGCCGGTAACGGTTGAGGAATCCTACTTCATTCAGGGCCGGTTGGCGCTGGCTTATGGCGAGATCGGCGGATGGAAGGTCGGCGCTCCTACGCCGGACGCTACGCCCATGTTTGCGCCGATGCCGCGTGGGTGGATGGCTTCGAATAACGCGACCCTTGATGTCGGACACAGGTTTCGCGGGCTTGAGGCGGAGATTAGTTTTTTGATGGGAAGCGATCTGCCACCACGGGAAAAACCTTACTCGCGTGACGAGGTTGTCGCTGCGATTGCGAGCTGCCATCCGGCGATCGAGGTGATTGAGAGCGGCTTGACGGACCCGCTGCAGGCGGCGCGGCTGTCGATGATCGCTGACTTGCAGATGCATGGCGGGTTTGTATACGGCGCAGCGGTCGCGAACTGGCAGAACATCGATTTTTCGAGGGAGCATGTGGTGCTCGCTGTCGACAGCGTGGTGCGGGTGGAACGGACGGGGTCGAATACTGCGGGTGACCTGATGCGTCTGCTGCCATGGCTCGCCAACGAAGGCGCGGCACGCACCGGCGGACTGAAGGCTGGCCAATGGATCACGACAGGAAGCTGGACGGGATTAGAGCCTGGAATGACGGGCGCGCGCGTGGACGTGAACTTTTCTACGGCCGGTGCGGTTCATCTACGATTTGAGTAGAGCAGGAAGTTCGGGTCTCTTGATTGAGGCCGAAGAAATGACAAGGTTTTCAGGAGGGATCATGCGGTCGATCGAAGGTGTAGAGTTTCTGGCTCCCGTGACGGAGAAGTACGAACAGATTTTGACCCCCGAGGCTGTGGCCTTTGTGGTGGGTCTTCAACGGGCTTTCAACGCGCGGCGGAAGGAGCTGCTTGCGGCTCGGCGGACGCGGCAGGAGCAGCTGGATGCGGGAGAGCGTCCGGATTTTCTGAAGGAGACGAAACACATTCGCGAGAGCGAGTGGACGGTGGCTCCGCTGCCGAAGGACCTGCTCGACCGGCGGGTAGAGATTACGGGGCCGGTGGACCGGAAGATGATCATCAATGCGCTGAACTCCGGCGCGAAGGTCTTCATGGCGGACTTTGAAGACTCGACGACACCGACGTGGGACAACGTGATGGATGGACAGATCAACCTGCGCGATGCGGTGCGAAGGACGATCACGTTTGAAGATGAGAAGACCGGAAAGAGTTACAGATTGATTGAGAAGCCCGCGGTGCTGTTCGTGCGAGCGCGGGGATGGCATCTCGATGAGCGGCATATCCTGGTCGATGGCGAGCCGATGTCGGGTTCGCTGTTTGATTTCGGAGTATACGCGTTTCACAACGCGAAGGAGCTTCTGGCGCGCGGGTCTGGACCGTACTTTTATCTGCCGAAGATAGAGAGCCATCTTGAGGCACGGCTGTGGAACGATGTGTTCGTTAAGGCCGAGAGCGAGTTGGGGATTCCTGCGGGATCGATCAAGGGAACCGTGCTGATCGAGACGATTCTGGCTTCGTTCGAGATGGATGAGATCTTGTGGGAGTTGAAGGATCACTCGGCCGGGTTGAACTGCGGGCGGTGGGACTACATCTTCAGCTTCATCAAAAAATTTGCAGCGGATGAAAGTGTGCTGTTGCCGGACCGCGGACAGGTGACGATGACGACGCACTTCATGCGAAGCTACTCGAAGCTGTGCATCAAAACGTGCCATCGCCGCAAGGTGAGCGCGATGGGTGGGATGAGTGCCTACATTCCAATCAAGAGCGACCCGGTTGCGAACGAGAAGGCGCTGACGCAGGTGAGAGCCGACAAGGAGCGCGAGGCCACCGATGGGCACGATGGGACGTGGGTGGCACATCCGGGACTGGTGCCGGTGGCGCTTGAGGTCTTTGATCGCGTGATGCCGCAAGCGAACCAGATCGACAAGCAGTTGCCGGACTACCACGCGACGGCTGCGGATCTGCTGCAGGTTCCCGAGGGGACGATCTCGGAGGCGGGTGTGCGGCAGAATGTCGCGGTGGGCCTGGGATACGTAGAGGCATGGCTGCGCGGCATCGGCTGCGTGCCGCTGTTCAACCTGATGGAAGATGCAGCGACTGCGGAGATCAGCCGTGCGCAACTGTGGCAGTGGGTTCATCATGGCGCGGTGATGGATGACGGCCTGCCTGTCACTGTCGAGATGATCGATGAGGTGATTGCCGATGAGTTGGGGCGAGCGAAGGAGAGCGTGGATGCACCGCGCTACTCAGCCTACACGCGCGCGGCAGAGCTGATGAAGGAGTTGGTGAGGGCTCCGAAGTTTACTGATTTCCTTACAGTGCCGGCTTATGAACGTGTGCTGGCTGAGGGATTGTAAAAAGCATCCGGTTACGAGGGTTGCGGCGATCCGCTCAGCTTCATCACGAGACACTTCGCCGCACCGCCTGCTTTGAGGAACTCACTTAGCGCGACTTGTACGACTTCGAAGCCGAACGATTCCAATTGCTCGCGCAATTCCCTGCTGATGCGGTTGAGGATGATGGTGCGACCGACGTTGATGGCGTTGCAGGCAAAGCAGGCGGCGTCGATCTCGCTGATGACGATGCGCTTTTCCGGCGGATAGAAGGCTTCGATCTTTTTGAGTGATGCCTCGTCGAAGGCTTCGGGAAAATACATCAGATAGCCGCCTTCGAGCGGAGCGAAGCAGGTATCGAGGTGATAGAAGCGCGGGTCGATGAGGTGCAGCGAGGCGACCTCAATCTTCCACACGCGCTCGATCGCCTTGTGGCTGGAGACGAGGGTACGTGGCCCGTAGCCGACCCAGAGGCGTGTGCCATCGGTGGAGAAGAGAGCGTCGCCTTCGCCCTCGAAGGGCGTTGCGCGTGGGATGTCGACGAGCGTATAGCCGGCTTCGTGAAACCAGCGGCGGAAGTGCGGTTCTTCGTCCTGGCGCTCGGGATGGAGGAAGCTGCTGATGGCGACGATGCCGCCACGCTCAAGGCCGGCGTTGGCAGTGAAGACCATGTCGGGCGAGCCAGGCTGCGGGTCGATGAGCTGGACTTCGGCGATTCGGGTCAGGGCGTTGTAGAGATTGCTCCACTGCTCGGCGGCGCGTGTGCGCGACGAGGTGTGAATGTTGCCAGCCATCCATGGATTGATGACGTAGCTGACATCGTAGAGCGTCGGCGGGCACATCAGAAACGTGGCTCGGGTAGGAGTGAGCGTGAGCGGATGGGAGCGAGTGAACTCAATCTGGCCGGTGCTCATGGGGACCTCTGGCCATAAGACTGGCAGACGCTAGGGAGATCGTCTACAGGAATGATTATTCAGGACTTAGAGCATATTTATGCACCACGGGCGCGACATCGAAAAGAACGCCGCGCCCGCGCGAATGCTGCACTTTTAGAGGTTGCCGCGGAGAGCCTGCTCGCGCTCGATTGCTTCAAATAAGGCCTTGAAGTTGCCTTTGCCGAAACTGCGGCTGCCTTTGCGCTGGATGATCTCGTAGAAGACGGTGGGCCGGTCTTCGACGGGGCGCGTGAAGATCTGCAGCATGTAGCCTTCGTCGTCGCGGTCGACAAGGATGCCGAGCTTTTCGAGCTCGTGGATGGGTTCGTCGATATTGCCGATGCGTTTCTCCAACTCGGAGTAGTAGGAGTGGGGGACAGTGAGGAATTCGATGCCCTGCTGCTTCATCTTCGAGACAGTCGAGAGGATGTCGTTGGTGGCAAGCGCGAGGTGCTGGACACCGGGACCGTCGTAGAAATCGAGGTACTCTTCGATCTGCGATTTGCGGCGGCCTTCGGCTGGCTCATTAATCGGGAATTTCACATAGCCATTGCCGTTGGCCATAACCTTCGACATCAGTGCTGAGTACTCGGTGGAGATGTCGTTGTCGTCGAAGTGCTGGTAGAGTCCGAAGCCCATCACATCGCGGTAGAAGTCAACCCACTGGTTCATCGCGTTCCAGCCGACGTTGCCGACGATGTGGTCGATGTGAAGCAGGCCGACAGGACGGGCGACCGTGTCATGGGCGATGGTTTTGTAGCCGGGGAAGAAGGTGCCGCTATAGCCGGAGCGCTCGACGAAGGTGTGAACGGTGTCTCCGTAGGCGGCGATGCTGGAGGTGACGACGCGGCCATCGGCGTCGGAAAACTCTTTAGGCTCCTGGATACTGCGGGCGCCGCGTTTTGTTGTCTCCTCCCACGACTTGCGCGCGTCGTCGACCCAGAGAGCGATAGCGTGGACTCCGTCGCCGTGCTTCGCGACGTGACGGGCGATGTCGGAGTCGGAGCGGAGCGCGGTGGTCAGAACGAAGCGCACCTTCCCTTGTTGCAGCACGTAGCTGGCACGGTCGCGCTGGCCGGTCTCGGGGCCTGCGTAAGCGACGAGCGACATGCCAAAGGCAGTTCGGTAGTAGTGCGCGGACTGGCGCGCATTGCCGACGAAGAACTCGACGTGGTCGGTGCCTTTGAGGGGAAGGAAATCGGCGGACTGCGTGGCGTTCCGGGTCAGCGTGGGAGCGTGTGTGGCCATGGGGAGTCTCCAGTTCGTTGCAGCAATGAGGATAGTTCACACACCGGAGGATTGGCTAGCGGCTCAGACGGTGTTGCAGCGATGTCAGTTGCGGGCGCGGAGAATGGTTGCGCGGCACTCGCCCAGGCCGATGCGGGGATGGCCGGAAGCTTCGCACCAACCACACAGGATGATCTCGTCACCATCAGCGAGGAAGGTTCGTGATTCGCCGGTGGGCAGGAGGATGGGCGCGGCGCCGTTGCGCGTGAGCTCGAGCAGACAGCCTGCGGAGGACTCTGCCGGGCCGGAGATGGTTCCAGTTGCGAGCAGATCGCCCGTCTGCAGATTGCACCCGTTGCTCGTGTGATGAGCGATAAGCTGCGCGGGTGTCCAGTACAGATCGCGTGGATTGGATTCGCTGAGGAGGAATGGCGGGAGTTTGTTGGCGCGCATTGTTTCAGTGGAGAGATAGACCTGAAGCCTGATGTCGAGGCTTCCCTCCTGCTGGTCGGCCGAAGAGTGAAGGTAAGGTAATGGCTTCGGGTCGCCTTTTGGGCGCGGTGCGGCTGCAATGCGAAACGGCTCGAGCGCGGCCATGGGCGTGATCCAGGGAGAGATGGTCGTGGCGAAGTTTTTTGCGAGGAATGGCCCGAGCGGCTGATACTCCCACGACTGAATGTCGCGCGCCGACCAGTCGTTGAGCAGACTTACACCGAAGAGGTGGCGATCCGCATCGGCGATCTGGATTGGGGTTCCGAGAAAGTTTGGCTGGCCGATGTAAAGCGCGAGCTCGAGCTCGTAGTCGAGCGATTTCGTCGGGCCAAACCCTGGCTCCTGCTCCGGCGATGCGGGGCGTGACTGTCCTGTGGGACGAATGATGGGAATTCCGCTGGGAAGAATCGACGAGGCGCGGCCGTGGTAGCCGATGGGAATGTGTTTGTAGTTGGGCAGCAAAGGCTGCTCAGGGCGGAAGAGTTCCCCGACGCGCGTGGCGTGGTGGAGGGAGGCGTAGAAGTCCGTGTAGTTAGGAATGTGGGCCGGTTTGACGAGCGTCGACCCGGCGATGGAGTGCAGCGCGGCCTCGGCGGATTGCCTGTCGCCGGCCTTTGTGTCTGCATGGAGGAGAGCTGTCAGGGTCTCGCGCAGCAGCGTCCAGGAACGATGCCCCTGCGACATGAGTAGATTGAGCGTAGGCACCTGACAGGCCTCAACCAGCGATATCGGAAGCAGCCCCGAGTCAGCGCAGGCATAAAGATCGAGCAGATGCGCGCCGATGGCGACACACAGATGCTGCTGGCCCTCAAGCTCTACCGCTCCGTAGGGCAGATGCGTAAGCGGGAAGTCGGCGTCGGCTTTGTTCGCTTCGGGAAGCCAGCTCGAATAGAGAGAGTTTCGCTTTGCCATGGGGGCATAATAGCTCCCGAACGTTGCGGCTCGGAAGCTATCCTAAAAAAACTGCGCGTCACGGGTGTTCCGCAAGAAATTTGTTTATCTCAGCGTACTCGGCTTCGGTCAATCGAAACGTTGAGGCTGGGATCACACCTTCAACCTGCTGCGCATCGCGGCCACCGACGATCGCCGCTGTTATCGCGGGATTGTGCAGCGTCCACGCAATGGCAATCACTCCCACGCTGACCTTGTGGCGCGCTCCGATGGTCTTCAGGAAGTCGGCCACCGCGAGGTTGCGCGAGAGCAGCGGCTCCTGGTAGTTCTTCGCGTTTCGGCGGAAGTCATTCGGCGGAAAACCGGCGACACGCTCTTTCGTCATCGCTCCAGTAAGAAGTCCGGAGTGCATCGGCGCATAGTTGATGACGCCGATGTTGTGCTTGAGGCAGAACGGCAGGTTCTCCGCTTCGTAAGTGCGATTGAGCATCGAATACGGCGGCTGCTGCGATGTGATGTGAGCAATCTTCATCACCCGCTCCATCTGTTCGACGGAAAAATTCGAGACGCCAATCCAGCGAACTTTGCCCTCGCGCTGCAGGGCAGCCATCGCCGACCATCCCTCTTCGATATCCTCGTCAGGCTTGGGCCAGTGCACCTGGTACAGGTCGATAGCTTCGACGTTCAGGCGGCGGAGGCTGTCTTCGCACTCGCGGCGAATCTGTTTTTGCGAGTTGATAATCTCGCGCTTGTCGTCCCACACCATCGTGCTCTTGGTGAAGACGTAGGGTTTATGCGAAGTGGTCTTCAGCGCTCGCGCAACGACCTCTTCCGAATGGCCGAGTCCGTAGACAGCGGCGGTGTCGATCCAGTTGATACCGAGATCAAGAGCCTTGTGAATCGCGGCGATGGAGTCATTGTCGTCCTGCGGGCCCCAGGCGAAGGCCCAATCGCCGCCGCCGATGGCCCACGCGCCGAAGCCGATGGGAGAGAGATGTAGATCTGAGTTGCCGAGCTGTCTGGTTTCCATAGCAGGATTGGACGCTTGAGCTGGGCTCGAGGCTTCAGAAGGAGGCTAATTCTTATCCTTCTTTTCATCCTGCGCCATAAAGCGCGACACCGCTTCACGTAACTCCGGAAGTTCAGTCTTCACAGTATCCCAGACAATCCTGTCGTCGACCTTGTGGTATCCATGGCGGAGAATGTTTCCCATACCCATGAATCCCCTCCAGTCCGGGCCTGGACATAGTCTCTCTGCGTCATCGCCCAATCGGTATGATGCTTCCGTAATGATTTGTAGCTGGCGTTCCACTGCGGATTTGGTCTTGAGGTCACTCTCGTAGGCCTCAAAACTAAAGTCCTTCAGGAACATGTCAATGAGGGCAAGGCTATCGAGGATGTCCTGAAAATGCGTCCGGGCATCTCTAAAAGGCAACGATGGCCTCCTGCAATGCCTCCCGGCGAACGGACTCCTTCATCCACTCCGGCGAGGAGAGATCAACCTTCGTGCCAAGCAAATTACTCAGGCGATTCTCGAGATTGCCCAGGGTGACGAGAGTGATCCGCTTGGATCGATCGAAGTCGGCAAGCAGATCGATGTCAGACTTGTCGTCTGCCTTACCGCGGGCTACGGACCCAAATAGACGCAGATGGACCAAGCCCGCTTCTTTCAACTCAGGGGCATGGTCACGCAAGATCGCGAGGATTTTTTTGCTGTCCTGCATAGGCTCTATTTTTGCGTCAGTGCGACAACTCCACAAGACATTAGATAGATTACCCTTTCGGCAGCAATGATTACGCTTCGATCAAAAATTGCCCATCGCGCATAATCTGCTCTTCGCCATCGGCGTCCCCTAGCCAGATGCTGAACTCGAGGCCGACAACGTCAATGTGAGTCGAGGACTTCCACGGCGCGCCGGTGTGCGCACCATAGGGGTCGCCGAATGCGATGTGGATGCCGGGGAACTTCTCGTCCTGCAGGATATTTCCTATCACGCGGTCGACACCGATGTTTGTGCCGATGGCGAACTCGCCGACGCGGTCGGAGTTGGCGTCGGTGTGGGTGTAATCCCAGAAATCTTTCTCAAGGGCTTTGTTAGAGCTCGTCACTCGCGTGATGCGGTTGCCTTCGATGTTGATCGTCAGTGGATGGTCACGGAGGATGCCGTAACGAGCGCACAGGTAATCGCCGACGACGCCATCGACAACGAAGACGCCGTTTACTTCGGCTGGCGCGGTGAAGCACTCGCCGCCCGGCAGGTTGCCCCACTTCTCAGTCGAGATAATGCCCGAGGTCTTGAACCAGCGATAGTCGGGGCTGAGCTGCGCATGAATGTCCGTGCCCGCCGGAGTTGTAGCGCGAACGTACGTCGCCGCGCGAACTTTGTCGAGCACGGCCTGAGAGAGGCGGTCGATGGCGAGGAAGTCGGCGCGCATCCCCTGCGTCATAATTTCCGGCGTGATGTTGACCATGTGGGCGTGGCGCATGCGGCGGCGGTTCACGACATCGGTCATCTGCATGCGGCTCTGGAGCTCGTTGGGCTGAACCTCGACGGCGAAGATGCTGACCTCGGAGGACTCCATGTCGGCGAGCACGGCCTTCGGCATCTCAGTCAGCGGGCGTGACGCGAGCGCTTCGAGGACGAAGCCGTTCCAGGTGCAGCCGATGCGGTCGAGCTCCGCGACGATGGAGGCCGCGATGGTGAGGCAGCGCTCGTCTGTAATGAGCGTGACTTTTTCGGCAGGCTGGATGCGCAGGCAGGTGGTGACAGCGTTGCGAGCGCCGGCGGTGAACTCGGCTGGAAACTTCGTGGCGCGAAGGATGTCGTTTTGCGGCGTCCGGCTGAGCGCGGCCTGGGTGTTCAATACGGGGGCTTCGGTCTGGAACGAGGTCATTGGATTTCCTGCCGCGGTTGTGACGCCTTGGTTAACATGGCATAAGAATACCGTGTATTTTCGCAGAGTGACACCTTCTTCGCGCGTTGGGAACCATGCAGAGGCCTGCACTTCCGGGTGATTTGCGAGTCTAATGCCGTGGAGTGAAGATGTTAGGCTGGCCTTGAGGCCGTAATGAAAAAGGTGCTGGCTGGATGCGTAATTCTGATGACGCTGGCGACGGCGGCGCGTGGACAGGAGACGCCTGCGCCAAAAGAGTCCCAAGACGCTCAGGAGACGACGACACTTACGGCGCGCGCGACGCTGGTGCTGGTGCCGACGCTGGTCACCACCAAAGCGGGAGCGCCTGTCTACACCTTGAAGGCTGATGACTTCGTCGTGACCGATGATGGCGTGCCGCAGAAGGTCACGCTCGAGGAGAACCTCGATGGCGAACCGATGGCGCTGGTGGTCGTCGTGCAGACGGGCGGCCCGGCGGCGCAGCAGCTTGACAAATACCGCCGCCTGGGGACGATGGTTGAGGCCATGGTCGGAGGCGTTCCACACAAGGTCGCCGTGGTGGACTTCGATAGCGAGCCGGCATTGCGGCTTGGTTTCACCGACAACCTCGACAAGGTGGGAGATACCATTGCCAACCTCGAGCCTGGAGACGGCGGCGGCGCTATCTTCGATGGAGTCGGCTTCGCGTTGAAGATGCTTCGCAAACAACCCAGCACCTATCGCCGCGCTGTTCTGTTGATCAGCGAGACTGTCGACCACGGCAGCAAGCTCAGTGCTGCCGATGCGCTCAAAACCATCAGCGATACCAATACCGCAATCTACAGCGTGGCCTTTTCCTCTTCCAGGAGTGAGCTCAAGCGTGATTCCGCGGCTAATCTTCCACACTCGGGCGGCGATGTCGATCCTGGCCCGCCGGGTGGCTGCATGGCGAAGGACCCGGACAAAGCCGACGATCCCACACAGACGAAGGCCAAGCAGGTGATGGACTGCGCTGGGGTCCTGCTGCCTCCGTTGCTTCTGGCAAAGGCTGCAGTCACGGCGGCGATGAATGGCTTTCGCAGGAATGTTCCTGAGACTGTCGCACGCGTGAGTGGAGGTGAGTACTTCAAGTTCAGCGGCGAAAAAGCTCTGGAGCAGGATCTCGCGCGACTCTCGAATCACGTCGGAAACCGCTATATATTAAGCTTTCATCCGCAGACGCCGCATGCAGGCTTTCACGCAATCGGCGTAACGATGACGGACTATAACAACCTGAGGGTCTCTGCACGGAACGGATACTGGTTCGACGCGGAGCCGCAATAGCGTCTGAGAGTCGGAAAGATACTTTAGAGGCCGGCCTTCGTCTCCGCGGCCATGTAATCGACGACGGCCTTCAGGTCGCCAGTCTCGCGATAGACATTAAGCTGGCGGTCGGCGCCTGAGCCCTGCGCGAGCATCGTGTGGATGTAGCCGATCTCGTTGCGGCTGCCGAGCTCGTCGAGCACGTCGTCGATGAAAGACAGGTATTCGAGGATGAGCTCGCGGAGCGGAACCTCCTCCTGCTTGCCGAAGTCGATCAGCTTGCCGTCGAGACCGTAACGCACAGCGCGAAACTTATTTTCCATCAACAGCGCACGCGAGTATTGGCGATAGTCGATGTTGCGCGAGTGCAGCCGCCAGAGCTTGCACGCCGTCGCCTGGATAAGCGCGGCAATAGCGATGCTCTCCTGCGCGCGCAGCGGAATGTCGCAGATGCGCACCTCGACCGTATCGAAGAACGGATGCGGACGCACATCCCACCAGATCTTTTTTGCGTTATCGATGCAGTTGGTCTTGATGAGCAGTGCAACATAGCTTTCGAACTCGGAGTAGCTGGCGAAGCTGTCAGGAAGATTGGTGCGAGGAAAGTTCTCGAAGACCTTGGCGCGATAGCTCTTGTAACCCGTCTCCATGCCGAGCCAGAAAGGCGAGTTGGTCGAGAGCGCCAGGATGTGCGGCAGAAAATATCGCAGCGAGTTCATCACGCGGATCGCCGCCTCGCGGTCTTCGATGCCCACATGAACATGCAGCCCGAAGATAAGATTGGCGCGCGCCACAAGCTGGAGGTCTTCGACCACCTGGGCGTAACGCGGATCAGGGTAGATCTCCTGCACACGCCAGTCGGCGAAGGGATGAGTTGCGCCGGCGATGAGCACAAGCCCATGCTCCTCCGCCAGCCCGATCATATTGCGACGCAGATCGAAGAGATCTTCCTGGGCGACCTGGATATTGCTGCAGACGCGGGTGCCAACCTCGATGACGGACTGATGCATCTCGGCCTTCACCCGCTCTTCCAGCTGAAGCTTTCCCTTGGCCAGCATCTCTGTCGCGATATGCGAGCGAAGATCGCGTGTCACAGGATCGACGGTCTGGTACTCCTCTTCAATGCCTAGCGTGAAGGTGGGGCGCATGGACACTCCCTTGTGTGAATCAGAAGCGTAACATTTGAAGCTTCACCGTCCAGCAAATTATTTAGTCTTTTTAGCCGCCTTCTTCGCGACGGCTTTCTTCGGCACCGCTTTAGCGGCTGGCTTGGCTGCCGCCTTCGTCGACGAAGCCGAAAGGAACGATGACCAGTTCAACTGCGGGCTGACGGGCTTTTGCGCTTTCTTCACCGCCAGTTGGGCCACCGCATCGACGATCCACTCAAAGCTTTCTTTACCCACCGAATTCAAATCCGCATCCGGAGCCGGGTTCATGAAGTCGATGGCATAGGGAATCCCGTCTTCGCAGGCAAACTCAACCGTATTCAGGTCATAGCCCAGAGCTTTGCACAAGGTGAGCGCATCTTTTTCAACGCGCTTCAGCAGCTTCTTGTCGTACTCCGGCGGGTCGAGGACGTAGCGATGCTCGTGCGGACGGCGCGGATCGTATGGCATGATGCGCACCTCTGACTGCCCGACGACGTAGCAGCGGAAGTACTCCTTGAAGTTCACCGCGGCCTGCAGGGTCATCGCGAGATCGCGCGTCTGATCGTAAGCCGCGAAGAACTCGTCGCGACTGTGAATGTGATGAACGTCGCGCCAGCCGCCGCCGTCATGCGGCTTCAGGAATGCGGGAAAGCCCACGTAGTCGAAGATGCCGTCCCAGTCGAGCGGGAACTGAAGGTTGCGCAGCGAGCGCTCGGTAATCTGCGGAGGAAACTGCTTGTGCGGCAACAGCACTGTCTTCGGCACCGCCACGCCGAGTTTTGTGGCCAGCGAGTAGTTGAAAAACTTGTCGTCCGCAGACCACCAGAAAGGGTTGTTGATAATCTGCGTGCCCGTCAGCGCTGCATTCTTCAGGAATGACCGGTAGAACGGCATGTCGTGCGAGATGCGGTCCACAATCACCGCATAGCCCGAGGGCTCTGCCATCTTCACACCGCCCACTTGCACGAACTCAGCCCGGATGTCATCGATCTCCATCGCGTTGATCCGGTCGACGAGCGCACCGGGAAAGGTATTTTCCACTCCAAAAAGAACACCGATCTTCTTCACGTAATCCTCCAGTTGGTTACCAATATGCGAAAATGTGCGCCCGTCAGGGACCGAAAAGTTGAACCCGAAGAATCAGAGATAAGTTTGCAGCATGCGTTGCCACCAGGGCCAGTCGTGGCCGGTGTCGTCGCCCCAGACATCGAGACGCACAGGAATGTTCTTGTCGCGAAAGACCCGCGCCATACGCTCGTTATCGTCCCAGCACATGTCGTGGACGCCGGTTGCCAGCACATATCTGCTGCGCCGGTAGAGATCGAGATACCAGGGATCGCTCATATTCGGCAGATAATGCATGGGATTGTTGAAGTAGCAATCGTCGTCGTAGTAGCCGTTCAGGAAGCTCGACGTGTCGAACGCCCCGCCCATCGAGAGCATCGCCGTAAAGACATCCGGATGACGCAGCGAGATGTTCGTCGCATGGTAGCCGCCAAAGCTGCAACCCATCGCGGCCAGCTCCGACGACTGGTTCTGACGCCGTATCAGCGCCAGCACCTCCTGCATCACGTATTGCTCATATTGCATGTGGCGCGCGATACGCCAGCGCGGCGGCACAGCGCGGTTGTACCAGCTCTCCGCATCGACCGAGTCCACACAGTAGAGCTGCAGCCGTCCATGCTCCAGCTTCTCCCAAATCGCTGAAACCATCCCGCGATCTTCGAACTCAAAGAAGCGTCCACACGACGTGGGGAACACCAGCGCCGGCACACCATCATGCCCGAAGACCAGCATCTCCATATCGCGCCCCAGAGCCGGGGAAAACCATTTGTGGTAGTCGCGCTTCATCGTCTCGCCCTCCGCCTGATGCGTCGCCCTCTGCTAGTCTGTTGCAATCGTACTTTACCGGAGCCGCTGTCATCGCATTGCAAACATTCACACCATCTCCGTTCCAGCCGCAGCCTCTGCCGGCGGAGCCCGCTCAAGCTTCGACCGCCTCCATCGATAAGCCTGCCCAGGCAATCTCCGATCCCCTTGACACCAACCCGCGCTACAGCGTGCATCCCTTCCACTCCGAGATCCAGCCCGACGACCGCATCGTCTCTGTCTATCTTCCCCCCCAGTACCTCACCGAGCCGGACCGCCGCTTCCCTGTCTTCTACCTGCACGATGGCCAGAATCTCTTCGATGGCCGAACCTCCTACATCGCCGGACAGACATGGAACGCCCACACCACGGCGGACCGCCTGACCGAGGCCGGCGAGATAGAGCCGGTCATCCTCGTCGGCATCGCCAACACCGGCCTTCGCCGCATGGCCGAGTACACTCCCACGCGCGACTTTAAGATGGGCGGCGGTGAAGGAGACAAATACGGCCGCCTGCTCATCGAGGAGCTGAAGCCGCTGATCGACCGCAGCTACCGCACGCTGCCCGACGCGAAGAACACCGGCCTCGGCGGGTCGTCGCTCGGCGGACTGATCTCGCTTTATCTCGGCTTCGAGCACCCGGAGACCTTCAGCAGAATCGCCGTCATGAGCCCATCTCTCTGGTGGGATCACCGCAGCATCCTCAACGCCATCAACTGCGAGGCAGCTAAACCGGATCTGCGCATCTGGCTGGACATGGGAACCGCGGAAGGCCTGAAGCATCTGCGTGATGCAGACATGTTGGAGCGGTTGCTCCTCAAGCGCGGCTGGCGTCTTGGCGTGGATCTCGCCTACACCAAGGCCCCGGGAGCTATCCACACCGAAAGTGCCTGGTCCGGCCGTTTCGGCGATGTCCTGCGCTTTCTCTTTCCCGCCTGATCTGCGGCATTTCTTCGCCTTAACCTTGCGAAAAGGCGCGTTTTCCGCGATACTTAGGTGTTGGATTAACCATGTCGGTTCTCTGTCCAGATTGGCGGACTGACGGGGCCATCTGTAACTCAATTCAAAAGTTTTTGAAAGGCATTACCGTGTTGATGATCCGTTTGGCGCGCGTTGGAGCGCGTAAGCAACCCCACTATCGCATCGTCGTAATCGAGAAGGACCGCGCACGCAACGGTCGTTCGGTCGAAGTGGTTGGCACCTACAATCCGCGCACGAATCCTGCGACCGTTGATCTCAAGCGCGACCGCATCGACTACTGGACCAAAAATGGCGCCCAGCTTTCTGACCGCGTCGAAAAGCTGATGGCCCAGAAACCAGTAGAGACCGCCGCTGCGTAATAGTTACTGGTAACCCTATCTTTGGGAACTAGAAAAGTGGTTCCCAAAGATAGCTGCCGCACTAGATTCCCTGTGTACGTCCTGGGCACCATTTCACGTAGACTCCTTGGTATTGCAAAGAAAGTTATCTCAGCTTTGTAAAGCGGTGGTCCGGTAACGGACCTTCTGCGACCGGTGTAACGCTCGTTTTCGCACTTCCCGGAAGATCTCGCATCAGACGAGAAAGACGGCAAGGGCTTTGGGCGTTTCTTCGTGACTCCCAGAATCGAAGGTATGGAATGACTCAGGCGGCCCAGTTTCCTGCAGGGGAAGACCCTGTGAAGAACATGACAGACCTTGTAACCGAGATAGCATGCGCCCTGGTCGATGAACCGGGCAGTGTCTCGGTCGAGGCGATAGCAGATGGCGACTCCACCGTGATTCGATTACGCGTCGCCCAGAGCGATGTCGGTAAAGTCATCGGAAAACAAGGTCGCACTGCACGGTCGATGCGCACGATTCTCAGCGCCGCGAGCATGAAGTTCAGGCATCGTTTCTCGCTGGACATCGTCGAACATAGCGAAGGGGCCGCCCCGCCGAAGAGTTGACTCCTCGACAGCCAGGCCTCCTGCGCTGAACCTTCTGCCGGGCACCACCCGCTGAGTTCTGCCCTATGACGCAAGTCGCTCCCCCATGGATCGTTTTGGCGCATCTCCTTCGCCCGCAGGGCCGCAAGGGAGAGCTGCTGGCGGAGCTGCTGACGGATTTTCCCGAGCGCTTCACAGACCGCAGCCGAGTGTTTCTTGCCGCGCCCGGCTTTCAGGGCGATCCCGAAGAGGCGCGCGCGATCGAAGTCGTGGCCCATTGGCTGCCAGTGGGAAAGAACGAAGGCCGCATCGTGCTCCACTTTGCGGGCATCGACAGCATCTCCGCCGCGGAGCTGCTCGCCGGGAACGATGTGCTCATCCCCGCAAACGAACGGCTTCCGCTCGAAGACGACTCCATCTACATCAGCGAGCTCGTCGGCTCGACCGTGTATGACGGCGACCGGGCAATCGGCATCGTCGACGACGTGCAGTTTGCGACCACAGCAGATGGCAGCCGCAGGCTCGAAGACGCCGCGCCGCTGCTCGAGGTCACTTCGCCCGAAGGAGACGAGATTCTCATCCCCTTCGTAAAGGATTTTCTGGTCGCGGTAGACCCCGAAAGAAAACGAATCGAGATGAAGCTTCCCGAAGGCCTCATTGAGATCAACCACCCCACGGCCTCTTCGCGCACTGACGAAAAGCCCGAATGATAAGGTGCCATCAGCGGGGTTTTCTCCACCCGGCTTAAGACAATCCACATCATGCGCTTCGATATCATCACGATCTTTCCTGATTTCTTCCGGGGCCCCTTCGACTACGGGATTCTGAAGCGCGCACGCACTACGGGTCTGGTAGAAATCACAACCCACGATCTCCGCAGCTTCACCCACGACCGCCATCGCACGGTGGACGACCGTCCCTTCGGCGGCGGCGAAGGCATGGTGCTGAAGGCGCAGCCTGTCTACGATGCTCTGCAGTCGATCCCTATTACTCCCAAATCAGAACGTGACCCAGGCAAAGAGACCGTCGTTCTGCTCTCCGCGCAAGGCCGTCCCTTCAACCAGACCGTGGCGCAGGAGCTTGCCGGGATCGAGCGCGTCGTCATTATCTGCGGACGTTACGAGGGCGTCGACGAACGAGTCAACGAGCTGCTTTGCGACCGCGAGCTCTCCATCGGCGACTACGTTCTCTCCGGCGGCGAGCTGGCCGCAGCCGTCATCGTCGACTCCGTCGTGCGCCTGCTGCCCGGAGCCCTCGGCAACCCCGATTCCTCGCGCTTCGAGAGCTTCGGCGCAGACGATACTGGCACCCACGAAACCACCAACGACAGTCCGCCGCGCTCAACCCATGGCTCCGGAGGCATGCTCGATTATCCCCACTACACTCGCCCTGCCGACTTTATGGGCGTTCCGATCCCTGAAGTGCTCTCTGGCGGCAACCACGACACCGTCCGGCGCTGGCGTCGCCGCATGGCTCTCAAAAAAACCCTCCAGAACCGTCCCGACCTGCTCAGAGGCATCGAGTTGAGCGACGAAGACCGTGAGATCTTGTCAGAGTTCGGCTGGCAGGAAAACTGGGATCGATAAACCGCTGAAATTACGTCTTTCCGCCACGGTTTTGGCCCGTAAATCAAGGATTTCGTGTACACTGAAAGACGAGTCCAACATAGGAAAGTTGTGTCATGTCCATTCATCCGATAATGCAGAAGCTGGCCGCCAAACTGGAGCGGACAGATCTCCCCGCGTTCGCCCCCGGCGACACCGTTCGAGTTCAAGTCAAGATTCGTGAAGGCGAAAAAGAGCGCCTCCAGGCCTTTGAAGGCATGGTAATCGCCTGCAACAAGGGCGCGCAGGGCTCCTTCACCGTTCGCAAGATGAGCTTCGGCCAGGGCGTCGAGCGCATCTTCCCCTACAACTCCAAGGTCGTCGACAAGGTCGAGAAGATTCGTTCCTACGAAGTTCGCCGCTCGAAGCTCTTCTACCTCCGTGGTCTGCGTGGCAAGGCTGCCCGCCTCCGCGAGGTCGAGCGCGCCACCAGCTAAGAATTTACTTCCCTGTTTCCACTCATAGCCACGGCTTCGGTCGTGGCTTACCTTTGTCCGTCGATTTACACTCATCTTTGACGGGCATGGCCAAGGCTCCCAAAAAACGCGTCCTCAAGAAAAAGGTCACCGCCGCTACCGCGAAACAGCGCATGCTCAAGCTGCTCGTCTGCAGCGACGCACCCGAGCAGGCCCTTCGCTACCACGGCTTCCAGCGTATCGCCGGTGTCGATGAAGTGGGCCGCGGCGCGCTGTTCGGCCCTGTCGTCGCCGCCGCTGTCATCCTGCCCGAGTGCCTCGATGAGCTTGCCTCCGCCGGACTCAAAGACTCCAAGCAGCTCACCCGCGAAGAGCGCGAATCCCTCGACCAGCAGATCCGCGGCATGGCGCTCGCCTTCTCCATCGCCGCCGTCGACGCCGAGACCATCGACCGCGTCAACATCTACCAAGCCTCGCGCATGGCCATGCTCGCAGCCGTCCAGGGCCTTACCCTTGAGCCCGACCACCTCCTCATCGACGCCATGCGCCTCGACCACCCCTGCCGCCAGACCAAGCTCATCTACGGCGACGCGCTCAGCCTCTCCATCGCCGCCGCATCTGTTATCGCCAAGGTTCATCGCGACGCCATGATGCGTGAGCTCGACACACTGCATCCTGGCTACGGCCTCGCCTCGCACAAAGGCTACGCCACTCCTGCACATCGCCGAGCACTCGCCGAGATCGGTCCCTGCCCGCTCCACCGCCGCAGCTTCGCTCCATGCCGCGGAGTCGACGACGAACTGGACGAGCTCTCCGCCGAGCTCCTCTTCGAAGACGCCGACCTCGAACAGGATCTGGAGGCAGCCGATTGGGCCTGAAGCTGATGTGCATCGTCGCCCACCCCGACGATGAATGTTATGCCTTTGGCGGAGCCCTGGCTCTCGCGGCAAAACACGGCATCGAAACCAACGTCATCTGCCTCACCGACGGGCAGGCCGCGAGCAATCGAGGTGACGCAGCCTCCGCAGCAGCCCTCGGCCAGATGCGCCGCGCAGAATTCCTGGCCTCCTGCAAAGTCCTCGGCGTCACCCACCCCGAGCTCCTCGATTATCAGGACGCCCAACTCGAAAACGTCGACTTCTCCCACGCCGCCGGCCGCCTCGTAGAAAAAATCCGCCGCTACCAACCCGACGTAGTCCTCACCTTCGGCGGAGACGGCGGCCAGAATACCCACCCCGACCACGCCATGGCGTCCTTCCTCGCCACCGCGGCCTTTCACTGGGCCGGACAAGCAAAGCGCTATCCAGACCTCGGCCAGCCTCACCGCGCCAAGCGCCTCTACTACGTCACCGCGAACTTCCACATCCCCGACCGCCCACCCGCGATGACGATGCCCTGGACCGTCACGCTCGACATCTCCTCCGTGCGCGAGCAAAAGACCGAAGCCTTCCGCCAGCACGTCTCGCAGGCCTCGCTGATGGAGCGCACCAAAGAAGTCTTCGCCAAATATGGCGCGCAGGAGTTCTACACCCTCATCGCCACGGCCGACCTGCAGCCCGCACAGCAAACCACTGATCTCTTCGAAGGCCTCTAGTCCTACAACCCAAGCTCCGACAGCCCCGGATGATCATCCGGCCGTCGCCCCAGCGGCCAGTGAAACTTCCTCTCCGACTCCTTGATCGGCAGATCGTTAATCGAAGCATACCGATGATGCATCAACCCCGCCTCATCGAACTCCCAGTTCTCATTCCCATACGACCGGTACCAGTTCCCCGAATCGTCATGGCACTCATAAGCAAATCGCACAGCGATCCGCGCTCCATCGAACGCCCACAGCTCCTTGATCAGCCGGTAGTCCAGCTCGCGCTTCCACTTCCGCGTCAGGAACTCGACAATCTCCGCGCGCCCCGTCACAAACTCCGCGCGATTCCGCCACACGCTGTCCGGCGTATACACCAGCGACACCTTCTGCGGGTCGCGCGTGTTCCATCCATCCTCCCCCTTGCGGACCTTCAGGACTGCAGTCTCATGCGTAAACGGCGGCACTAAAGTTGGCACTGCACTTTGCACACTCATCGATTCCCTCCTGTGACACGTCCCTATGATGTATCGACTCGGGAGATTGATTCTGCTGTCCGGTTTAAACTGGAATCCAGTGTCCACCTCAACTCCAACCCGGACGCACTCCCGAATCACTGTCCCATCACGCAATCCCGACAGCCCCCACAATCTTATTGCGCGCTGGCATCTTCTTTCACTCGACGCCCCAACCGTTGCTGCCCTGTGGACCTGGTACATCGCCGCTGCGAACCGAATCCACCTTCCTATCGCCTCTGCGCTCGCCATGGCCCTCGCCGTCTGGACGCTCTACGCAGCCGATCGCCTGATGGACGCCCGCACCCTCGACACGCAACCCCATCTCTTCGCAGACCTCGAATCCCGCCACTACTTCCACCATCGCTACCGCACTCTCTTCCTCGCAGGAATTCTCCTCGCCTCCATCGCCCTCGCACTGCTTCTCCCACATCTCGAGACCTCCGCGATTCATCTCTACCTCATCCTCGGCTCCTTCGTCTTCGGATACTTCGTCCTTATCCACACCACGCGAAGCGCCGCGGCCCAACATATCGCACACCGCCTGCCCAAAGAGATCGCTGTCGGCCTCTGCTTCGCCGCCGCAACTTTCATCCCAACGGTAGCGCGACGCCCCGATATCCGCGCCGCACTGCTTCCCTCCGCACTGCTCTTTGCCACACTTTGCAGCCTCAACTGCCTCTACATCTACGCATGGGAGCACGAAGACCATAGCAGCAACGTGCACACCCACGCCATCACTACCGTCGCGCTCCGTCATCTCGAACCACTCACCTTCCTCCTCGTCCTCGCCAGCACCGCCCTCTCGATCTTCGACCACAACGCCTCCTGGCCCATCGCCTGCGCCATCGCGATAGCCGCAATTCTCCTGCTCATTCTGCACCGCAACCGCCGCTCGCTCGCTCCCATCACGCTGCGAGCAGCAGCAGACCTCGCCCTCACCACTCCACTTCTCCTGCTTCCCTTCCTCGTTCGATGAACGACCCCGAAGCGAACTTCGACCGCATCGCCAAACCCTATCGCTGGCTCGAATTCCTCACCTTCGGCAACACTCTCGAAAAAACCCGTCTCCACTATCTCGCAGACCTACGCCACAGCCACAAAGCCCTCATCCTCGGCGACGGAGACGGCCGCTTCACCGCCGCGCTCCTCACCACAAATCCACACATCAACGTCCTCGCCATCGACGCCAGCGCCACGATGCTCCAACTCCTACGCCACCGCTGCGAAGCTGCAATCCCCAACGCCGCACATCGCCTTCGCACCGAACAAACCGACGCCCGCACCCTCCAGCTAGCAGAAAACTACGACCTCATCGTCACCCACTTTTTCCTCGACTGTCTCACCCAACCCGAGCTCGACGCCCTGGTCTCCCGCATCGCAAAACACATGCAGCCCGGAGCCCTCTGGCTCGTCTCTGACTTTCGCATCCCCGCCAACCTCGCAAAACTCCCCGCGAAACTGCTCATCCGCGCCCTCTACCTCGGCTTCCGCCTCCTCACGAACCTACGCACCACCCACCTCCCCGACCATGCAACGCCACTCCGGCAATCCGGCCTCACGCGCATCGCAGTCAACCACCGTCTCGTCGGCATTCTCACCACCGAACTCTGGCAAAATTTAGAATCCGATCAAAAGAAGTCGTCATTCTGAACGCAAGCGAAGAATCCCCGCATTTCGTTTGGAGCGCCCAAACCGTTCAACGGCACGAACGAGGCTCAGCCACCCAAAACGCTTCTTCCCCCATCCAACCCAAAAGCACCCTACAATTCCTTCTATGCTGCGCATCCCTCTCTTCGCCGCCGCACTCCTCCTCGTGCCATTCGCCCTGCATGCGCAAAGCATCGCCACCAACGCCCCCAACGGCCAGCCGCTCTCCACCCGCGTCGTCGCCTACACCATCGACGCCCACCTCGACACCGACAAAAAATCCCTCGACGCCACCGAGATCCTCACCTACAAAAACCTCACCGGCCAATCCCTCGACGCCATCCCGTTCCACCTCTATCTCAACGCCTTCCGCCCCGAGTCCACCTTCACCCGCGAAACCCACTTCGGCGGAGGCATCCGTGACAGCGAAGTCGAAGATGAATACCCGCCCGAGAAACGCGGCAACATCACCATCTCCCACATCGACGCCGACGGTTACGGCGACCTCACCGCCGCGCTCCATTTCATCGCACCCGATGACGGCAACGCCGAAGACCATACCGTAGCCGAGATACCCCTCCCTCATCCGCTCGCTCCCAACGACTCCATCACCTTCCACCTCGCCTTCCACGACCAGTTCCCGCTCTCTGTCGCGCGCAACGGCTACAAGCGCGACTTCATCATGGGCGCCCAGTGGTTTCCCAAGCCCGGCGTCTTCTGGCACGGCGCGTGGAACTGCCATCAGTACCACGCCACCACGGAGTTCTTCTCCGACTTCGCCACCTTCAACGTCTCGCTCACCCTCCCGCGCCGCTACGTCGTCGGAGCCAGCGGCGTCCCCATCGGCGAGCTCGTCAATCCAAACAACACCAAAACTCTAACCTTCTACGGCGAAGACATCGGCGACTTCGCCTGGGCTGCCAGCCCCAACTTCACCGTTACCGACGGCACCTTCCTCTCCTCGATGGGCCCGGTCAAGATCCACGTTCTCGCGCTCAAGGCCCATCCCAAAGCAGGCCCACGTTATCTCGACATCATCCAGAAGACCATGGCGCAGTTCGATCAACGATACGGCGCCTACCCATACAAGATCGTCACCGTCATCGACCCCGAACCCGGCTCAGAGATCGGCGGCATGGAGTACCCCACTCTCTTCACCGGCGACACCTCCTGGTACGAGCCCACCCACATCACCGAGCTAACCGCCGAGCACGAGTTCGGCCACCAGTACTGGTACGGCATGGTTGCCACCAACGAGTTCGAAGACGCGTGGCTCGACGAAGGCATCAACTCCTACACAGAAGTTAAAGTTCTCGCAGCCATTCTCGGCCCCTACAACTCCGCCCTCGATCGCTCCTACGCCAACGCTGGCGACTTCGAGCTGCAGCGCTTCGAATACCTTGGTAAACCCGACTTCGACCCCGTCACCCGCTGGGCCTTCAAGTTCCGCAACGCGTCCTCCTACGGCGATATCACCTACGGCAAATCCTCGACGCTGCTCGCCACGCTCGAAGGCATCATCGGTACCGACACCATGGACGCCGCAATGCGCACCTACTTCCAGCGCTACCGCTTCACCCACCCCACCACCGAAGACTTCCTCCGCACCATCGAGGACGTAGCCATCGCCCGAGGCAAAGCAATCGCGACCGCTCCCAGACCATCGCCCGGCCCCGCGCAAACCTTCCTGCAACAGGATGGATTCGCAACCGCGGCCCTCGCCATGCCCGCGCCTCTTCCCTTCACCACCACCGGGCATCCCGACTATGCCACTGCACCCATTACTAACTCAACCCTGCGCCCCTACTTCGATCAAGCTGTCTACGGAACCAGCATCCTCGACTACACCGTCGACAAAATCTCCTCGGCGCGCACACAGTGGTGGCTCCCCGAACCTAAAGATAAAAAACAGACCCAATACCTCTCCACCGTCTTCCTCCACCGCAAGGGCGACTTCATCCTTCCCGTCAACGTAGAGATCGTCTTCGACGACGGCACCCGCATCCGCGAGCGTTGGGACGGAGTCGACCGCTGGACGAAGTTCACCTACACGCGCAACGCCCAAATAGTCTCCGCCGAAATCGACCCCGACCACACCATTCTTCTCGACGCAAACTTCTTCAACAACAGCTTCACTACGAATTGGAACCCAATCCCGGCACGCAAGCTCACCAACCTCTGGCTAAGCTTCAATCAACTCGTCGCACAAGCAGTCGCATGGCTCGTTTAGCACCGCATCTCAGTTCCACGTACAAGAAGAAGTCGTCATTCTGAGCGCAGCGAAGAATCCCCGCATTCTGCCTTTGTAGTTGTCGTTGCTTTTGCTTTTCTTGCTTGTCATCCCCGAAGGGGACCTGCTTTTGCTTTCTGCCTGAACTGGCAGCCACCGCACCCGAGGAACAAATGCCCGAACGCCGATCCATCTTCCTGCACGGCCTAAGCCTCACCCTCCGCCGCTTCCCCGCGTTCCTCTGGACGTACGCCTTTAATCTCGGCCTCGCGCTCCTCTTCTCCATTCCCTTCCACCGCCAGGTCTCCACCCTCCTCAGCAGCTCCCTCGCCTCCCAGCGCCTCACCACGGCCTTTGATCTCGGGACCGTCGCCGAAACCTATCTCCACCTCCACCAGGGCCCGACCGGAGACGCGGGCATGAGCTTCGGCCACGCCTCCATCCCTCTCTTCTTCCTCATCTACTTCCTCCTCGTTCCCGGAACCCTCTTCGTCTACCAGACCAACACTCCCGCCCGCCTCAGCACCCTGCTCCATCAGGGCCTGCTCCACTTCTGGCGCTTCGTCCGCATCACTCTCATAGCCCTCATCGTCTGCGGCCTCATCCTTGGTCCGCTCTCCGGCCTACAGGGCAGATGGGCCGATTACATCGACGAGCACGTCGTAGGCCGCAACGGCTTCCTCCTCACCCTTGCCGCCGACATCATCCTCCTCCTCATCGCCTCCATCCTGCGGCTCTACTTCGATCTCGTCGAGGTCTACACCGTACAGCTAGGCCTTCACCGGCGCACCGGCGTCTTTGGTCTGCTGCCCAAACCCGATCGTCGCGTCCGCCGCACCCTCATTCCCGCCTGGCGAACCCTCCGCACCCACTTCTCGCGGCTCTGGCCCATCTTCCTCCTCCTCACGGTCCTCGGAATCGCCGCCGTCGGCCTCACGGCTCGCACCATGGTGCACATGCTCGCTCAACCGCGCGTGTGGCCCACCTTCCTGCTCGCCCAGCTAGGGCTCTTCCTCATGCTCTTCACCCGTTTCTGGCAGCGCGGCGTCGAAACCGCCCTCGCCCTCCAGAACCCCATCGCTGAAACTGCCCTTCCACCCATCCTCCCCATCTCCGCCCCGGTCAACCCCATCGACCCGATCCACCCGAGCCGCTATCCTCCTCCGCCTCCACCCATTCCCGAACCCATCTCCAATCCCGAACCGGCCCCGCCCTCCCTGGACGAGCCCGACCCCGGAGTCTTCCACCACGACCCCACAAAGCCACCACAATAAAACCACCACAATCACCACAACGAACCATCAAAATCACCACACATTTACCACCGAATGACGGCGCAAAAACGTGCCTACGGTAAAATGTGAATAGATTATGAATTTGTTTATTCTTCGCCACGCCAGTGCTGGAATGCGCCGCCCCAATCCCCTCCTCGACGTAAAGCGCCCACTCGACAAGGAGGGCAAAAAGCATTGTCTCCAACTCGCCTATGTATTGAATGCAATGGACATACAGTTCGACCTCGTCGTTTCGAGCCCACTCAAGCGTTGTCTCCAGACGGCCACTCTCGTCGGCACCGAAACCGGCTACGAAGCCCCTGTCCTCAGCTCCACCGCGCTCGCCCCTGAAGCCGGCCTCAAAGACTTCCAGAAGCTTCTACGTGATTACTCCGACCGCGAAAACCTTCTCGTCGTCGGCCATAACCCCAATCTCACCAGCTTCTTAGGCGCGCTCCTCGTCCCCGCCGCCAGCCCCGAAGCCAAGGTCCGCCTGCGCAAGGGCTCCCTTGCCAGGGTTGTGCTAACCCATGGCCCTGCAACACTTCAGTGGCTACTGGAACCGCGCACTGTCCGCGCCCTCTACGCCACTTCGACAAAAAGCTCTCGCCGCAAGATCTCGCGAAAATAATCCGCCTCTTTTTTCAGCGACCAAGCCTCCAGCTCCGCCCCACCACGCCCTGGAACCAGTTCCAGCAGCACACGCTTCGGATAAACATGCGTCCGCATCTGCATGACCGCGCTCGCCCGGTCCTGGTTCAACGCCACTGCCAGCCGCAGCAGCACCACCGCGCGCGTCACATTCACATGCTCCTCAATCGGGATCCATCGCATCGGCCGATCCATCGGCTCAGGCCGGCTCTTGCCCATGTATCGAGCAATCGCACTGACAATCATGCGCTGCTCCGGCGAGAACCCGAAGATCTCCGAGTTGGCAATGATGTACTGCGTATGACGGTAGTGGCCCTGGTGATTCATAAACTTGCCGACATCCTGCATCATCGCCGCAGCCTCGAGCCACAGCCTGTACTCCTCCGGCAGCTCATGCACCCGCGCCAGCGCATCGAACAGCTCCACCACATGCTGCCGGACCGGCTCCACCTTGCGCTGCTCAATCTTGTATCGCTCGCAAACCTCCAGAACGCCCGCCCACCGCTCACTCTCGATCTTCTGGTGGACCGCCGCTCGCAGATCGACCTCCGCCAGCATCTGCGCCAGCATGCCATCCCGCAGCCCCAGCGGCGAGTAGCGAAATCCCTTCAGTCCCAACCGCTCCAGCAGGCTCGCATACACCAGTGCGCCGCCGACAATAATCTCCGACCGCCGCGGCCCGATACCCGGAACTGCCTCCCTCTCGGCGTTGTTCATCTTCGCCAGCCGGTCAGCCAGCTTGCGGACGTCGGCTGTATCCGCCGTCATGACGCCTACACGCTCCACACGCTTCTTCGCCAGCGACTTCTTCCCGGCACGCCCTTTGCGCACATGTCCGCTCGCCTCCGCCAGCGCGGCTGCAGTTCCCGAAGTAGCAATCACCAGCCCGATGCGCCGCGCCCCAAGCTTCTTCTCCGCACGCCGCAGCTCGCGGTCAATGAACTGCTTCAGCCTGGCCACATCCTCCTTCGCAGGCGGATCACTCTGCAGAAACTCCTCCTGCAACCGCACAGCGCCCAGCGGCATCGACACCATTGTCTTGATGCGCCCGCCGTCGGAGAGCGTCACCTCGCAGCTTCCGCCGCCCAGGTCGATCAGCAGGCACCGTCCCCGCGCCCCCACCTCATGCGTTACCACGCCAAGATGAATCAGCCTTCCCTCTTCCAGCCCCGAGATCACTTCGACGCTCCATCCCGTCGTCGACTTCACCCACTCAATAAACGCCGCCGCATTCCTCGCATCGCGCATGGCGCTCGTCGCCACCACGCGGACCTTATCCACCACATGCAGCTGAACCGCTTTGTGAAACCGCTTCAGCGCGCGAATCGTCGATGCCATCGCCTCCGGCGAGATCACGCCCGTCTGAAAGACACTCTCTCCCAGCCGCGTCACCTCGCGGTCTTCATGCAATGTCTTCAGACGATGCTGCTGCACCGTGGCAATCTTCAAGCGGCAAGAATTCGACCCAATATCGACAGCGGCAAACGTAGACATACTTAAGAACAATACATGCTTCGTGTAACGTGTTGGCCCTAAGAGAATCTTGGATTAACTGATCGCATTCCAGGCCGCCCTGGCTGCGCTGAAGGTCGTCTGTCCGATCTCCCGGTGCAGCGTATCTCCATCCATGCGGACTGGCTGGTTCGGCACCTGATCCTTCAGCCACTGGTCGGCATAGTCCGCGATCGTCTCCACATCATGCTGTTCAATCGCGTCCATGCCCAGCGCCGCCAAAGCGTGGAACTGCGCCAGTGTCAGGCCTGCCGGAGCCGTCCATTGCAGCGCGGCACCATCCCACACTGGGCTAATCAGCGGATTCATGCGCACAATCTGGCTGTCGGCGACGCCAGGCGCATTCACACCGGCGCCGCTGCCTGTCATCACATGGGCCAGGAACGTCGCCATGTCCGGTGGATCGTCCAGAATCGCCGTAGACAACTTCTCCAGATCGTTCACCAGGCCCTCCGCGCTGCGCTGCTGAACATAAGGAGACCCCTCCTGGCCAGGTTGCGGCCACGGCAAGGCAACCGACGCCGATCCCAGACTCAGCGCTATCACCTGCTCAAACTCCTGTGTCGTCGTGATGGCCTCGGTCACGCCGACCAGCACAGGATTGTTGCATCCCGAGATGGCGCCGTCCCAGTACCGGTCAGGGCTGTCCGGAAACTCCGCCGGACCATCGAAATAATTCACAGGAGCGTTCGTCGAGGCGTGGATCGCCTCCGCCAGCGTCAGCGTCGCAGAAGCGCCAGTCCCATATGCCGGGCCGCCGCTCGTCTTCGAGCGGAAGAAGGTCGCCCGGCAGCGGTCGTAATCGAAGCTGGTGATCAACAGACGCACCGTGTCACCCACGCCTCGGTGCCCCAATACGCCGTCGATCGCCTCTCCCAGCGGTTTATTGCCCTGCCCCGAAAGCACGCGCTGCAGCGCCGGCAGCTTGTTTTTTGCGCTGTATTTAGGACCCAGCCCCGTCAGATCCGAGAGAACCCGGTCGCCGATCAGATTCGTCTTCGAGAAGATAGACCGCCGCTTCGTCTCGTCCAGAAAGCACTTGTTCAGGATGTCCCCCAGCGTAAAGTTTTCCACCAGGCAACCCAGAACAATACTCCCACCGGAGTTTGCAGCCACAAGGTCAAACTCGCGCAACACATCGTGCCCGCTGGTCTGTTCTCCAAACAGGTTGATCAGCGCCTTGACTTCAATCAACGCCCAACTGCCGCCGCCGTCCAGCGACAAAACACGGTATCTGTTCATCACTCGCTCCTCGAATCGACCTGTCTGAAGTTATTGGAGTTCTGTATGCAGTGTCATAGCAACCCGCCCCTGACCTTCATGAAATCAACGTCAAAATTCTTCCTCGCTAGAAACGGCGTCCTTTTGCCCATGACTCCGGCCTCCAGTCGAATCCCGGCCCACCTTCCCATTTATGCTTAAAGTTGCGCACCTCATGACCAACCAGACCCTCCTCGAACCACCTGTCTCCCTCCCGCCAACGCTCGACTCCGGCACACCCCGGCGCTCCACGGCACTGTTCATCCTCTTCGGCCTCTGGCTGGTCATCTTCTTCGCCGCCCTCTTCACCCCGCCGCTGCTCGACGACGCCGACGCCACCCACGCCAGCGCAGCCCGCCACATGGCCCTCACCGGCGATCTCGTCACCCTCCGCGTCGACGGTGTCCGCTACCTCGAAAAAGCGCCGCTTCCCTACTGGCTCGTCGCCCTCAGCTTCCGTGTCTTCGGCTTCAACACCTTCGCCGCCCACCTCCCGCAGGCCATCGGGGTCCTCTTCCTCGCGCTCCTCGGCTATCTCTGGGCCGAACGAGCCTTCAACCCCCGCGCCGCCTTCTACACCGGCCTCGCTGTCCTCACCTCCGCCGGAGTCTTTCTCTTCACCCGCTACTTCATCCCCGAAGTCCTGCTCTCCCTCTTCCTCTGCACCGCTCTCTATTGCTTCCTCCAATCTCTGAAGGAAAGAGATGAAAAAAAAGTCGTCATTTCGACCGGAGGCGGCACATTTGCCGCCGCAGTGGAGAAACCTGCTTTTCGCCTCTCCCCCGCAACCCACGCTTACCTCATGTGGACGGCCCTCGCCCTCGCCGTTCTCACCAAAGGCCTCGTAGCCCTCGTCTTCTTCTTCGGAACCGCCATCGTCTACCTGGCCCTCACCGGCGGGTACAAAAAATGGCGCCAGCTAAAACCCATCACTGGCACCCTCCTCTTCCTCGCAATAGCAGCCCCATGGCACATCCTCGCCGGCCTGCGCAACACCGGAGGCATGAACGGCCACGGCTTCTTTTGGTTCTACTTCGTCAACGAGCACTTCCTCCGCTTCCTCGGCAAACGCTTCCCCAAGGACTACAACAAACTCCCCGGCTATCTCTTCTGGACCCTCCACCTCGTCTGGCTTTTCCCGTGGAGCCTCTTTCTACCAGTGGCAATTCGCGAAGCGATCAAAAATCGACGTGGGCTTTCATCAGTCGATCACTCTTTCGGTCGCCGCACTATCCTGCTGGCTGCTCTCTTCGCCGCCCTCGTCCTATTCTTCTTTTCTCTCTCCACCAACCAGGAGTACTACACCTTCCCCGCGTACCTCCCGCTGCTGATCCTCATCGCCGCATCTCTCGTCCGCGCCGAAAGCACCTACTCCGAAGACAACTCCGCGCGTCGCTGGACCATCTTCGCCCACGCAACCTTCACCATCCTCGGTCTCGCTATCGCCATCGTCCTCGCTTATGGCCTCTGGGTTTCACGCCACATCGCCTTCGTCCCCGACATAGGCGATCTGCTCGCCCACCGCAACGTCAGCAACTACACTCTCTCGATGGCGAGCCTCTTCGACCTCACCGGCCCATCCTTCGCCGCGCTCCGCCTGCCCGCCGCACTTGCAGCGTTCGCGTTCCTCGTCGGTCCCGCTACAGCCTGGTTGCTGCGTTCGAAGAAGCAACATCTAGCTGCCACCACGACCATCGCTCTCACCTCAGCGACCTTCCTCATCGCCGCACACATCGCCTTCGCCCGCTTCGCACCCATGCTCTCCTCGAAATCCTTCGCCGCCACCATTCAGCGCCTCGAAGCCGAGCACGCAGTCTCGCCGGACAACCAGATTCTCCTCTACGGCGACCAGGCCTACGGCTCCTCCATCGGCTTCTACCTCGGCCGACAGGTCTATCTCGTCGAAGGACGCTCCACGTCGATGCTCTTCGGGAGCACCTTCCCCGACGCCCCACCCATCTTCCTCACTGCGCAGGACCTCACGAACACCTGGGGCAAAGGAGCGCGCAAAATCCTCTTCGTCCCCATCGAAAAACGCGACGAAGCCGACCAGCTCCTCGGCAGCAACAAACTCGTCCTCAAAGAAAGCTCCGGCAAAGTCCTCTACACCGACCGCCCGCTCGACAAATAATCTAGACACGTCACGAAACGAACCCAAGTCCTGAGAACTGAACTGACAACGAACACTCAAACCGCCTCTCGCCGCTGGAGCCCACGCTCCCTCGCCATCCTCTTCCTCGCCTGGCTGGTCCTTCAGATCGGAGGTCTCTTCACCCCCGGCCTGCTCGATGACGTCGATTCCGTCTACATCGAGATCGCCCGCCAGATGCTCCTCCGCCACAACTACGTCACGCCATTCATCGACGGCATCCGCTTCTTCGACAAGCCGCCCCTCATGTACTGGATGGCCGCCGGCTCCATGCACCTCTTCGGCATTCACGACTGGGCTGCGCGCCTGCCGCTCGCCCTGGCCGTCCTCGCGCTCATCCTCGCCGTATACGCACTTGGCATTCGCCTCTTCGCCGCTATCTCTCCAGCATCCAGTCCCGACCGCGCCGGCTTCTACGCCGCACTCGCCATCGCCACCAGCATCGGCCCCTATCTCTACACCCGCTTCTACATCCCGGACATCCTCCTCGCCCTATGGATGACTCTCGCGGTCCATCTCTTCCTCATCGTCCTCGACCGCATCACAGCACCAACATCACGAAGCGCACTTCTCCCCTGTCTGGCCTTCGCAGCAGTCATGGCTTTGAATGTCCTCACCAAGGGACTCATCGGCCTCGTCTTCCCCATCGGCTTTGTCGCCCTCTACCTTGCCATCACGAAGCAACTCCGCCTTATCTTCAAATTCCACCTCCTGGCCAGCACCGCAGTCTTCCTCGTCATCGCCGCTCCATGGCACATCCTCGCAGCCCTGCGCAATCCAGCCATCGCGATGCCCGCTGGCCTCGGCCTACCCGCGAAAGCAGGCTGGGCGTGGTTCTATCTCTATAACGAGCACATCGCCCGCTTCCTCTCCAAGCGAATCCCCCACGACTACGGCCTAACCCCCGTCTGGCTCTTCTGGCTCTACCTCGTTCTCTGGATCATGCCCTGGGCCATCTTCCTCCCCACTGCCGTCCTCGACCAGATCCGTACACTCCGCAACCGCGCAGCGGCAACAGCCCACGCAAACGAAGCCTCCCTTTCGCTCCTGCTCTGGGCACTCCTCGTCCTCGGCTTCTTCACCCTCTCGAACCGCCAGGAGTACTACAGCCTCCCCGCGTTACCAGCCCTCGCTCTCATCATCGGCAGCCTCCTCGCCCGTGCAGACGACACCGTGACCGCGAACGAAGCAGCCAGACGCAGCACCCTAAGGTGGCACCTCTACGCGCTCGTCCCGCTCACCACGCTCGTCGCCATCCTCTGCGGATACTACGCCGTGGCCGCGCCCCACCCCGCCCCCGGCGCCGACATTGTCTCGCTCCTCACCATGGCCGGCAGCACCGAGGCCTACAACCTCTCCCTCAGCCACGTCTCCGACCTCACCGGAGCCGCCATGGGCTTCTTCCGCGGTCCGCTCGTCGCCACCACCCTCGGCATGCTCGGCATCGGCCTCGGCAGCTACCTGCTGCGACGCGCCCGCCGCACCTACGCGGCAAATCTCACCCTCGCAGCTTTCATGAGCGTCATCCTCCTCGCAGCGCACGAAGGACTTGTCCGCTTCTATCCCATCCTCGGCTCGAAGGGTCTCGCGCAAGCCATCAGCAACGCCGAACAAGCCTCACCGCGCCCCGACGACCTTATCGTGATTGACGGCGAGCTCACCGCCGGCTCAACTCTGATCTTCTACACCGGCCAGCAGGTCCATCTCATCAATGGTCGCGTCAACGGCCTCTGGTTCGGCAGCTTCTGGCCCGACTCCCCACCGATCTTCGAAACAGAAGACTCAATCCGCCGGCTCTGGTCCAGCCCGCGCCGTATCTTCCTCTTCACTTATGACCCCGCCGCATGCACCCGCGACCTCGCTCCCTACGGCACACCGCACACCCTCGCCAGCGAAGGCGGCAAGACCGTCCTCACCAACCACTAGCCATCGCGACGCGTAATCTGCTGCCCCACGCGAATCCCGCTGCTGCGATACAACGTCGCCCGCTCGAAGACCGGCCGCATACGCCCTCCATCGACCAGCTCATACATCTCACCGCGCCACAGAATCCGGTTGCTCGCGTAGCTCATCGCCCAGATCAGCGGCCCGATAAAGTCCCGTAGCGGGAACAGAACCATCGCCAGCCCGATCCGCTTCTCGCCCACCACCCACGTCCCCACAACCCACGCCTGGATGCTGCGTGCCAGCACACTTCCAATCAGCGCACACCATCCGAGCAAAGGCATTCCCAGCATCAGCGCGCCAACCCAGGCCATCACGCCAAACGGAACCCCATACGTCAGACTCGTGCCAAAGTGCCCCTTCGGCCGCGAAAACCGTGTGCTCTTCATCCACCGCACCTGGTGCTTCATCGAGTCCACAAACCCTGCCTGCAGCACCATGTGATCGATGGCGTGCCCACTCAACACCACCTTGTGTCCCTTTTTCGCAATCCAGTTCCCCAGCACAAAGTCATCGGCGCAATACTCCGCCATGCTCTCGAACCCGCCGATCTCCTCCACCCGCTCCCTGCGCGTCACCATCGTTGGCCCCAACGCAAACCGAACGGGCTCGATCAGGCTGTCCGCGCAGATGCCCGAGCTCATCTCGATCGTCATCCCCACCGCCTCCAGCTGCGACCACAGCCCTCCCTTCAGCACCACTCCGCGATAAAGACACGTCGCGCAGCCAACCTTGTCGTCCGCCAGCGGCTGAACCACCCGGCGCAGATAATCCGGTGTCACGCGCACATCGCTATCGCTGATGACCCACACATCGTGGGTCGCAACCTTCGCCATCGCAGCCAGCGAGCACACCTTCGCATTGGCTGCCCACGGCTCGCCGCTCGTCACAAACCTCGCCGTAATCTCCGGAAACTCCGCAGCCACCCGCCGCGCGATCCTCAACCCCTCATCCGACTCGTCGCGTGCGCAAAACAACACCTCGATCCGCGAAACCCCGTCGCTGACTGCGCTCTCTCCCGCGCGGACAGCATAGTCCAGATAATCCTGTTCGAAAAAAGTCCTTAGATTCGCTTCTAACCCCACCTCACGCCCATGCAGCGGCTTAAAGAGACTGATCGCAGGAAGAAACTCCGGCTCCGCAGAAAGCTGCACATCCTGACGCGCTGCCTCATGGCGAAACCGCAGCGCACCCGCCAAAACCATTCCGAGAAAAATGCTCGAAGTCATCAGGCCAAATAACCCGATGATCAACAGAGTCCACGCTATCGCAGACATCAAAAGGCCTCCAGCCCATCAAGAGACACAACCAAACCAGGCAGGGTACAGAGCCGGATTCGGCCATCTCTCAGCTATACGAAATTGCCCTATGCAAACCGTACGTTGCTTATGATGCTTCTGTTGCTAACTGCGAACCGCTAAATAAGTTGCGCCATCCAAATTGTTCGGCGATTCCTACTGCGGTTCCTCCACCCGACCTCCCTGCCGAAGCCGGTAGATCTTCCCCCGGTAATAAAATCTGTCGCCGCCGTAACTGCCCAGCCACAACACGCTTCCCAGCAGGTCCCTCAATGGATACACCAACATACCCCGTAGCCACTCCTCATCTCCCATCACCAGCAGGATCGCCCCTGCCTGCAGCCAGCGGTTCAGGACCATTCCCATCAGCCACGCCACGCCCAATCCAGCATGGCCGCTCAACAGACCCCACGCCAGCCCCAGCAGGCCAAACGGCAAGGCAAACGTCAATCCCGACCCCAGATGCCCCAGCGGCCGCGATCGCCGCGTGCTCTGCATCCATCTCAATTGATTACGGAAAGACAGCCCAAACGGAGTGTCCTGCACCATCAGCCGGATCACATGCGTCGCCATCCGCACCCCGACTCCCTGCGCTGCCAGCCGGTTGCCCAAAACAAAATCGTCCGCATAAAACTGCCCCAGCTCGCTGAAGCCGCCCGCCTTCTGAAACGACTCCTTGCGCACCGCCATCGACGCCCCAAGCGCAAACTTCGTCCCCTCAAGCATATCGGCCACCAGCACGCCCGAAGTCATCTCTACGCTTTTGCCCACTGCATCCAGTTGCGACGAAAAACCCGCCTTCGCCCCCTGGTCTGTAGTCCCCAGGTACACGCACGAAGCAAGCCCAACCTGCGGATCCCTGAGGTTCTGCACCATGCGCCGCAGATAGTCCTTCTTTACCCGGACGTCCGCATCGCTGGTGATATAAAGCCCATGCTTTGCCACCGTATCCAGCTTGGCCAGCGAGTACACCTTGGCATTATGAAACTCCGCCGTAGGCTCGCCGCACGTCACATAGTGCGCGTCCACATGCCGATAGCGTTCCCCAACCCGCTGCGCCAGTTGCAGCCCCGCGTCGGTCGAGTGCCGCGCGCAGAACAACAGCTCAAACTCCGGATAATCCTGCTCGAAGAACGACTCGATATTCCGTTCCAGCCCCGGCTCCATCCCGTGCAGCGGCTTCAACACGCTGACAGCCGGCAGAAACGTCGCTGACTCACGGTCTTCCCTGCGCTTACGCAAGCCAAAGCGAACTGCCGCCGCGATCACCATCAGGCAATAGATCGTGGAGGTCACCGTGCCGCACATCGCGACCCAAAACAATACCTGGAGAAACAGACTCATTACGCCCTTGCGTCAACCCTGCGCCTGCCGGGGAACCTGTGGGAATCCACAGACTTCAGTTTATCAGTCTGGTTGGTAGCCATCCTGAGCGAAGCCGTTGACCCACTTTGCGACCAGCGGGAGTCGGATAGCCCGTCCAGGGAAGGCCCGGACAATCTGCGATCGTCTATACCGTTATCTGTTTTTATCCGTGCAATCTGCGGTCGTCTACTTCTTCTTCCCTGTCTTCACCGAGACTACCTTGATCGTCGGCGCTCCCATAGGCGGTCGCATCCGAACCAGTCCCGTCCCCGGCTGCTGCTGTTGCTGCATTCGCGACAGCATCTCCGTCCGCACATAGTCCACGAACCCCTGCATCTGCCGGTTCATCTCCTCCATCCTCTCCCGCATCTGCAGCACAATCCCGATTCCCGCAATATTCACACCCAGGTCCCGAGCCAGGTTCAAAATAAACTCCAGCCGTTCCAGATCCTCATCGGTATAAAGACGTGTGTTTCCTTCACTCCGCGAGGGCCGCAGCAGCCCCTCCCGCTCATACAGGCGCAGCGTCTGCGGATGGATCTCATACATCTCCGCCACCGCCGAGATCATGTACGCGCCCTTCGACTTCCGCTTCGTAGCCATCTTGCCCTGTCCTAACTGGCCCGCGCCTGATCGTGCCGTTTGCCCGCAGCCGTCGCTTCCGTGCTCGCCTTTTTGAGAAGACGCAGAGCTTCGTTCACCGCCTCCGCGCTGGGAAATGTCTCAAACAACTCAAACTCAATCAAAACCAGATTGCTCAATGGTTCAATCGAGCCCGCATATCTCCCGCGCACTCCGCTGGAGAAGTCGATCTCGTCCGGCATATCGTCAAATACATCGTCATTCGCCTTCTTCATATCTTCTCCTCTCCGTCGCAATGGCATCTCGTGCGGTAATTATTCTAATCAATTCATCGTCTTCCGTTATGCGCAACGGCAAGCAGGCGTCCCGCTCGCGTCACTCCCAGACTAAAGAACCGCATCTCATCGGCTGGATGGCGATGATCCACTATCGTCACCAGCAGAGGATCAAAGAAGACTTCACTCGCCTCCGGGAAGGATACTCGATGCTTCTTCCGGTTGATCGCATCTTTATGCTCGTCCCATACAATCCTGCGCATACCGCTCCTTCGGGAGAGTGTATCGTTATCCCACCAAAACTCTAGACAACCGATCCACCAGCCTGTCATTCAAAGGCCAAATCAGCATCCAAGAACCCATGAAAACGTCCCGAGTCATCCTCCACACCGCTCAGCTCTTCACCGGCATCGCCGTCGCAACCGCGGCCTGCGTCTTTGTGGCAACTCGACCCAAACGTTACCCCGGACGAGTCGTGCTCATCACCGGCGGCTCCCGCGGCCTTGGTCTCGCCCTGGCCGAGCGTTACGGCCGCTCCGGCGCACGCCTCGTCCTCGCCTCTCGCGACCTCGAGGAGCTCCTCAGCGCCCGCGACACTCTCCTAGACCGCGGCGGCATCGACTCCCCCGACGATGCTCTCCTCATCCCCGCCGACCTTACCGACCCCATCCAGGCCGCCATGCTCGTCGACCACGCCGTCGCCCACTTCGGCCGCCTCGACATCCTCATCAACAACGCCGGCATCATCGAGGTCGGCCCTGTCGAAAACCAGCCTCTCGCTGCCTACCGCCGCGCCATGGCCACCAACTTCTTCGCCGCGCTCCACACTACCCACGCCGCGCTTCCTCATTTGTTGAACCGCCAACCCGGAGCACCCAAAGCCGCCATCGTCAACATCGCCAGCATCGGCGGCAAGTTCGCGATGCCCCACATGCTCCCCTACGTGGCCAGCAAATTCGCTCTCGTTGGCTTCTCGCAAGGACTCCACGCCGAGCTGCGCCACAAAGGCGTCCGCGTCACCACTGTCTGCCCCGGCCTCATGCGCACCGGCGGCGAAGTCCACGCCGAATTCACCGGCAACCAGGAACAGGAAAAGCGCTGGTTCACTCTTGCGGCAAGAACCCCGATCCTCGCCGCCTCCGTCCGTCACGCCGCCCGCAAAATCTACGACGCCGTAGCCGATGGCCGCGCCGAGATCACCATCACCCCGCAGGCCTGGCTAGCCGCCCGCATCGCCGGCCTCGCCCCCGAAACCACCCAGTATCTCGCCAGCCTCGCCAACCGTCTGCTCCTGCCCGAGCCATCCTTCGGCAACCAGCTCACTCTCGGCTTCGCCCAGAAAGTCTCCAGCGAAACACTCTTCGACCCCGAGTCCGCCTCCTGACAGCCTGACTAACGCACCCGAGTCCCCACGTCACCAGCAGTCATCTCGCCCCCAACGCCCGTCTTGTCGACCTTGGATAAAGCCGTCCGCGCCGTCACCACCGGATACTCCCCATAGTCAATTGTCAGCGTAGCCTCGCCGCCAATCCGCACATGGCTCGTCGAAACGTTCTTCCCCGGCAGCCAGAACTCCCCGCGCCGCACATAGCGCGAATCGAAGCTCGCCCGGTTGATCCACCACGAGGGACTCTTCGCCGGCTCGCCCTGCACCCGAACCGTCGCATAGTCTTCCTCGCTGACCCACACCTGTCCCTTATACGTAAATTTATTCTCGACCTTCGGCGAGACCTTCAGCACCCACGCACGCGTGCCGTTCACCACTTCCTCGCCCGCCAGTTCTACGTTGTAGTTCTCCTCCGAGAGCATCGTCTGCATCCGGTTTGCCTTCTGCCCGGCCTCTTGTTCGCTCTCGACCAGCCGCCGCAGCACCTTCTCGCAGATAACCTTCGATCCCGACTGCGACACAATCGTCAGCCGCTTCTGGTCCGGAGCCGCATACTCCGCCTGCACCACAATCTCTCCGCGATGCTCCCCGCCTGTCCCCTTGTACTCCACACTGTAGCGGCGCTCCGACGTGTAGTGCTCCAGAGCCGCGCGCCTCTCCTCATTCTTCTCGAGCATCCGCGCAACAATATCCTTCGCCGCCGGTCCCGTCGCACTCTGCGCCTTCACCCACTCCACGTTCAGCAACGCCACGAAGACCACAACCCCACAAAACACCAGCCTCCCGCTTAGCTGCCGCATGGAATCACCTCCGGGCCAATAAATCTAAGGCGATTCCATCACGCCTGCACCATTTCTTGTGCAAACATCCCGTGTAGAAACGAAGACTTCTCCGTGAATTCAGTCACAAAACAGCATCAGGCCGTCACACCGACTCAAACAGCCCCTCCCGAGGCTCCTCAGGATTCAGCTTCGCCAGCTCCCGCAAAATCTCCTTCGACCGCTCATCCTGAACCTTCGGCACCACGATCTTCACCTCGACAATCTGGTCCCCGCGCTTGCCTTCCTGCGACGCCGAAGGCACACCCTTCTCCCGAAGCCGCAGCTTCTGCCCCGTCTGCGTCCCCGGCGGAATCTTCAGCTGCGTCCGCGCTCCACCTTCATGGGAATCGATCGTCGGCACATCAATCTTTGCGCCCAGCGCCGCCTCGGATATCGTAACCGGAACCGTTACATAAATATCGTCGCCCGTCCGCGTGAACACCGGATGCGGCCCCGCCTTGATAATCAGGTACAAATCCCCCGCCGGCCCGCCATTCACCCCGGCATTTCCCTTCCCTGCCAGCCGAATCCTCTGCCCATCCCGAGTCCCCGGCTTAATCCGGAACTCCAGCGGCTCCCGCTTCAACACCACGCCCTCGCCATCGCACGTCGGACACGTATGCTGCACCTTCCCTGTCCCGCCGCACCGCGGACACTGGATGTTGAACTTCATCCGTCCGCCCATCTGCGTCACCTGCCCCGTGCCATGGCACTCCGGACACTCCACACTGCCCCCGGTCGTCGTCTTGCCCTTGCACGTCGGACAGATCTCTTGCCGCTGAATCTCCAGCCGAGTCACACCACCCCGAACCGCCGTCCAGAAATCGATCCCAACCTGATACTCGAGATCAGTTCCAGCCTGCGGCCCACGCGTAGCGGCCTGCTTCCCGCCATTGAACATCCCGCTGAAGATATCCCGGAAGCTCCCGCCAAATCCCCCACCCTGTTCCTGGTGGGCTCCCCCCCCGCTCTCTTGAAAGTCCGAAAAATCGAACCCGCCGAAGTCAAACGGAACCTCCTGGCCGCCACGCCCCGAAGACCGCGCCCCCCCCCGCTCCAGAGCCGCCATAGCCTCCCCGAGCCGCAGCCTCCGCCGCTGCCGGATCGATATTGTCCGAGTAGAACCCGAGCTGGTCGTAGATCTTCCGCTTCTTCTCGTCGCTCAGTACATCGTTCGCCTCGGATATCTCCTTAAACTTCTCCTCAGCCTTTTTGTCATTCGGATTCACGTCCGGATGGTACTTGCGCGCCAGCTTGCGGAACGCCTTGCGAATATCATCCGCCGTCGCCGACTTCTTCACTCCCAATACGCCGTAATAGTCCTTCGTCTGTGTCGCCATCGCAAATCCCCTAAGCAGTCGCAGCTAACTTCAAAGCACCGGTCTTTTTGTCCTGCGGCGCAGGCTTGATGCTTTCCCGAATCATCCGGTCCTTCGCATCCCGGACCGTCTCCAGGTCATAGTGGCTCTGGATATTCATCCAGAACTCCGGCGTCATCCGAAAATATCTCCCCAATCGAAGCGCAGTGTCCGCCGTAATTCCGCGCCGCTCATTCACAATCTCCGAAACCCTCGTCACCGGCACCCGGATGGCCAACGCCAGCGCATTCGCGCTAAGTCCCATCGGCACAAGAAACTCTTCGCGCAGCATCTCCCCCGGATGAATCGGCGGCAGGCGGCTTTCAGCATTCCCCCGCCCGCGGCGGCCGCTCCCAGACCTAGTGATAGTCCGTAATTTCGATGTCGTCGGCATAAGGTTCTCTCCACACAAAACATATTCGATACTGGTCGTTGATGCGAATGCTATGCTGCCCTTTTCGATTGCCTTTCAACATCTCCAGGCGATTTCCGGGAGGGTTGCGTAAATCTGCGAGCAATTGGGCACCATGAAGCATAAGCAGCTTTCTCAGGATGATCTTCTGCAGCGCACTATATTGGCGGCATGGCTGCCGATTAAATATCTTCTCCGCCTCCTCATCCGCAAAGCTGCCGACCATGTATTAAAGCCTATCACGCTTCACGTTATACGCCTCTCGTTATACCGCTCTTATCAGCCTGGCAGACCGGGCACCAGAACAGATTCCGCCCCGCCATCTCCTTCGTCAAAATCTTAGTCCCGCACACAAAACAGGGCCGCCCCTGCCGCCGATACACATAATGGGCCTCTTCCTTCAGAGCCTGGCCCGTCTTATGCGGCCGGTCCTTCGGCCTCGTCGTCACAATTCTCCGATCGACCATCGCCGCCTTCATCAGCACACCCGCATCCTTCCATATCGACCGCAGCGTCTTCTCCTCTACCTCTCGCCCCGGCGTAAACGGACTTTGCCGAGCCCGATACAGTAGCTCGGCCCGAAAAACATTCCCCACGCCCGCAGCCACCGACTGGTCCATCAACAGTTCGCCAATCGTCTTCCTGCTCTTCGCCACCCTCTCAACAAACTTCTCCGCCCCATCCCCGTTCAACGGATCAGGCCCAAGCCGCTCCAGCAGCTTCTCCCACATCTCCTGCGAATAGATCGAACAATCCATCGGCCCGCGCAACTCCACCCACGCAATCTTCTCCGGCGCAAGATTGTCCGTCCCATCGTCCTCCGAATACCACCGATGCGGCTTGCTGGCATCCGGCCCCGCGGGCAGTTTCACCGCGGCGGCATTCCACATCCGCAGCCGCAACGCCCCGCGCACCTCCGGCAACGGCCCCGAGCCCTCAGTAAAATCCCCCTCCTGCAGCCCCAGATGCACATGCAGAATCCGGTCTTTCCCGAAGTCATACCCAAGATGCTTCCCCACAGCCATCACCCGCTCGAGCTTCCGCCCGTCGATCACCGCGGAATCCGTAAACCGCCCCTGCGGCCCGTCCACTCGAACCGTCTTTCCACCAAACGCCGCCTCATGCCTCGCAGCCCATCGATGAATCTCATTTCCCTCAGGCATCCCGCACCATCCTCCAAAACAGAAAACAATGGCGACGGAATCACACCGTCGCCACCGTCACAAAATCACCGCTTCAAATCAAATCGAACTTAGTTCCAGACCTGTTTCGCCTCCACAGGCTCAATTGAAAACATCTGATCCGGCTCCATCTGCTGCATACGCTGTACAAACTGTTCGGCCTCTTCCCGCGTGTCGAACATCATTCGGTTGTACAACTGTCCTGCGCGTACCTGGTCGCATCTCCACATCGTCTCGGTCATGGCCTTACCTCCAAGCAGTCGATTGAGTTCCAGGTTCTCCAGCCAAACTAAGTCCGCATATCTATCCTGTCCCTTGCCACTATTCACTTGAACACCTTTCCGGGTGATATGTCGCACTCTACACGTCAATCGCACCCAACCCCAACTTATAAAAATGAGGGGCACCCACTCAGGAACACCCCTCATCTCTTAATACGCCCGCGCAACGCTCGCGGATTACACTTACTTCTTTTCGTCTACGTCCACGTACTCCGCGTCAATCACGCCTTCATCCTTCTTCGGCTCTTCCGCCGCTCCGGCCGCAGCCGTCGCACCATCCGGAGTCGCCGAAGCTGCCGTCGCTTTGTACATCGCCTCTGCGAGCTTATGACTCACAGTAGTTAGACGCTCGCGAGAGGAATTCAGTTCACTCGCCTTCGGAGTTCCCGCCAGCGTCGTCTTCGCATCCGCCAGTGCATTTTCCACGTCGCCGCGATCCGTACCAGAGACCTTGTCGCCCGCGTCCTTCAGCATCTTCTCGACGTTGTAAACCATGGAATCGAGTTGATTTCGCGCCTCAATCGTGTCGCGCTGCTCCTTGTCCTCAGCGGCGTGAGCCTCGGCATCTTTCGCCATCCGCTCAACCTCTTCCTTGCTCAGACCAGAAGAACTCGTAATTGTAATTTTCTGGTCTTTTCCGGTAGCGTTGTCCTTCGCCGTCACATTCAGAATGCCGTTCGCGTCAATATCGAACGTCACCTCGATCTGCGGCACGCCACGCGGAGCAGGAGGAATTCCAGCCAGCTTGAACTTGCCCAGCGTCCGGTTTTGTGCCGCCATCGGCCGTTCGCCCTGCAGCACATGAACCTCAACCTCGGTCTGCGAATCCGCCGCCGTCGAGAACGTCTCCGTCTTCTTTGTCGGAATCGTCGTGTTCCGGTTGATCATCGGTGTCGCCACACCGCCCATCGTCTCAATCGACAACGTCAGCGGAGTCACGTCCAGCAGCAGCAGGTCCTTCACATCGCCAGCCAACACGCCAGCCTGCACCGCAGCGCCGATCGCGACAACCTCATCCGGGTTCACGCCCTTGTGGCCTTCCTTGCCGAACAGGTCCTTCACCAGCTGCTGAATCTTCGGCATACGAGTCTGTCCGCCGACGAGCACAACCTCATCGATCTTGCTCGCGTCAACGCCCGCATCCTTCATCGCCTGCCTGCAAGGTCCAACCGACTTCTGCAGCAGATCATCCACCAGCCCTTCGAGCTTCGCCCGCGTCAGCTTCCGCACCAGGTGCTTCGGCCCGCTCGCGTCGGCAGTAATGAAGGGCAGATTGATCTCCGTCTCCTGCGCCGTCGACAACTCGATCTTCGCGCGCTCGGCAGCATCCTTCAGCCGCTGCAGCGCCATCTCGTTGCCCTTCGAGGTCAGGTCAAGACCCGTCTCGTTCTTGAACTCCGTGATCAGCCAGTCCACAATGCGCTGGTCGAGATTGTCGCCGCCAAGGTGCGTATCGCCATTGGTCGACTTCACCTCGATCACGCCTTCGCCAACCTCTAGGATCGAGATATCGAACGTGCCGCCGCCGAAGTCATACACCGCGATCGTCTCGTCCTTCTTCTTGTCGAGCCCATAAGCCAGCGCAGCCGCCGTCGGCTCGTTCACAATGCGCTTCACCTCAAGGCCCGCAATCTTGCCGGCGTCTTTTGTCGCCTGCCGCTGCGCATCGTTGAAGTAAGCCGGAACCGTAATCACAGCCTCGGACACGCTCGTGCCCAGGTAGTCCTCTGCCGCCTTCTTCAGCTTCTGCAGAATCATCGCCGAGATCTCAGGCGGGGTGTACTCCTTGCCCTGCGCCAAAACCGCAATATGGTCGCCCTGCTGCACAACCTTGTAGGGCACCATCTTCATCTCGTCGTTCACTTCGTTATAACGGCGCCCCATGAACCGCTTGATCGAATAAACCGTGTTCTCCGGGTTCGTAATCGCCTGCCGCTTGGCCACCTGCCCCACCAGGCGCTCGCCGCTCTTGGTGAACGCCACAACAGACGGAGTCGTCCGTCCGCCCTCTTCATTCGGAATAACCTTAGGCTCGCCGCCCTCCATCACCGCGACGCACGAGTTCGTCGTTCCAAGATCGATTCCAATAATCTTCGCCATCTCCAACCTCATTCCGGGCTAAGCCCACATAATGTCTGACTGACCTAGGCTCTCACCTTGAGTCACTTACTGTCAAGTATTCTGATGCCCTTTATCCCTTTATGGATTCACCAATATCTCTAGATTCCAGAGATATTTGCAGGCCCGGCTGACTCTGGAAAGGCCGCAACATAGACCTCACCCAGCCCTTCCGGTCAAATCTCCGCAACCTCTTTTTTATCAATCCGATTCGAGGGCAAATGCCCTTCCAAACCAACCCGGAGCCCCTCCCCCGAAGGTGTCATTGCCGCTCCTGATTCCCCCGGATACGCTGACCTCAATTCGTCCAGAAACAGTGCACCACCTGGAGCGTCGCTCATGCACTTCCTGCCAGCCTCACGTACCAAACGCCGTCTCATGAAAATCGCCTCCCTGGGCCTCGCTGGCCTCCTTGCCGGTCTGCTCGCCGGCTGCAACGACACCCCAAAAACCGCCGCCCGCAATTCAACCGAAATCTCTACCGATTCACAGCGAACCCAGCTTCCCCAAAGCATCGAAGCGACCCAGATCCCAGCTCTCCGCCACCCTCCCTCATCCCGCAGCCTCCAGCTCGGAACAGTGCGCACCGTTTCGCAGGCCACCGTTCTGCCCAGCCACAGTCACTCCTAAGACGCCGTCAGTTCCACAAAGTTCCTGACTTAATTTGACCCGCCAGGGGCGGCAGCTACGCAACACGCGAGCTCCGCCTCTGCTCTACCACCAGTAAACTAACCGATAAAGGCATCCATTCAATGCTTTTCCGGCTCTGATAGGAGACAATCACTCAGCAAGAGGATCTGCTCCTATCCATGGCGTCCGCAGCAGTTGCACCTCCCGACCAATCCGCTCAGGCCGCCCAGGGTGTCAACCCCTGGCTCATCGCCGCCTCCGTCATGCTCGCCACCTTCATGGAGGTGCTCGACACCGCCATCGCCTCCGTCGCCCTCCCCTACATCGCCGGCTCCCTCTCCGCCTCCACCGACGAAGCCACCTGGGTCCTCACCTCCTACCTCGTTGCCAACGCCATCGTCCTCCCCGCCAGCAACTGGTTCTCCCTCCGCTTCGGCCGCAAGCGCTTCCTCATGACCTGCGTCGCCATCTTTACCGCAGCCAGCTTCGCCTGCGGAGCCGCCCCAAGCCTCGCCTTTATCCTCATCGCCCGGGTCATCCAGGGAGCAGGCGGCGGAGCACTCCAGCCCCTCTCCCAGGCCATCCTCCTCGAATCCTTCCCGCCCGCCAAGCGCGGAGCCGCCATGGCCGTCTTCGCCTTCGGAGTCGTCGTCGCCCCCGTCCTCGGCCCCACCCTCGGCGGCTGGCTCACCGACACCTACTCCTGGCGCTACGCCTTCTACATCAACATCCCCATCGGCCTCCTTGCCCTCTTCATGATCAACCGCTTCATCCACGATCCCATCTACATCAGCAAAGCCAAGGTCGCCCCGCTTGACCGCTACGGCTTCGCCGCCCTCATCGTCTGGACCGGATGCCTTCAGATCATCCTCGACAAGGGCCAGGAGGACGACTGGTTCGGCGCCACCTGGATCCGCTGGGCCGCCTTCTTCCTCGTCGTCTCCTTTCTCTACTTCTGCTGGCACTGCTGGCGCGATAAAGACACCATCGTCGACCTCAAGGTCCTTAAAGATCGCAACTTCCGCATCGGCTCCATCCTTATCTTCATGTTCGGCATCGGCATCTACTCCACCGTCACCGTCCTTCCGCTCTTCTATCAGGAGCTCCTCGGTTACACCGCCTTCACCGCCGGCCTCGTCGTCGCGCCTCGCGGCATCGGAGCCATCTGCGGCATGCCCATCATCGGCTACCTCTCGAATAAGGTCGACCCTCGTTATCTCCTCACCTTCGGCTTCTTCACCTTCGGCCTCACCACTCTCTACTTCGGCAACGTCACCCTTGAGCTCTCTCCCACCACGCTTCTCCTGCCAATCCTCATCACCGGCTTCGGCCTCAGCTTCGTCTTCGTCCCCATCAGCACCGCCGCCTACGGCACCCTCGGAGCAAAACAAATCGGCAACGCCAGCGGCCTCTTCAACCTCATGCGCAACATCGGCGGCAGCATCGGGATCTCCGTCGCCGAAACTCTCCTTACCCGCCGCAGCGCCGTCCACCAGAATGAGATCATCAACTCCGTCCCCATCACCGGACAGCAGTTCCAAAACTCGATGCAATCCACCACTCAGTTCCTCTCCAGCTGGTTCGGCAAATCCAATGCTGTCGCCCCCGCCCAGGCGACGCTCTACCAGGAGCTCGGCCGCCAGGCCGCCAACTGGGCCTTCGTCGACGTCTTCCGCTGGCTCTCGCTCCTCTGCTTCGTCTGCGTAGGCATCGTCTGGACCTTCAAAAAAGTAAAACCAGGCAAAGGCCCCGCCGGAGCCCACTAAGCCTAAGAATCAGGCGATCCCCGCGCCTTCGCTTTTGTCTCTCGTCACCCCGAAGGGGATCTGCTTCTGTCGTTGTAGTTGCCTTCCTTTCCTCCAAGAAAAGAACGTCATTTCGACCGAAGCTGCTCACAGCCTCATCGTGAGCAGCGCAGTGGAGAAACCCGCTTCTCTACCCTCAGCAAAAACCCATCTGCGATACTCTCTCCATGCCCCGAACTCGGCTGCCCTACCTCCTCATCCCCCTGGCCGCGTTCATCGCTATCCTTCCTCTCCTCACAAATGGCTGCTCCTGCGGTCACGACTTCGACTTCCACTTCCTAAGCTGGCTGGAAGCCGCCCGCCAGTTCACTCACGGCAACCTCCATCCACACTGGGCCTACACCCCCGCGTACAACGCCGGAGAGCCCCGCTTCGTCTTCTACCCACCTCTCTCCTGGACCATCGGAGCCATCCTCGGCCTCATCCTTCCCTGGACCTGGACCCCCATCGCATACACGTGGCTAGTCCTCACCGCTGCAGGAATTAGCCTCTACCATCTAGCCCGCGAGTTCACCCCCACCACCTCCGCCACCATAGCAGCGGTCCTCTACACGGTGAACCCCTACATGCTCTTCACCGCCTACGAGCGCACCGCCTACGCCGAGCTTCTCGCCTCCGCCTTCATCCCACTCCTGCTCCAGGCCATCCTGCGCCCACGTATCACCATCGCACGCATTGCGATCCCCATCGCGCTCCTCTGGCTGACCAACGCCCCCGCCGCCGTCATGAGCTGCTACGCCCTCGCCCTCTTGACCCTCATCCGCATTATCCATTCCGCAAAAAATCCTCCTTCACACACCAACCCCTTCACCAAAGCTGTCATTTCGACCGAAGGGACTCGCAGTCTCATCGCGAGTCCCGCAGTGGAGAAACCTGCTTCTCCACCTCTCAACAGCAACTCCCAAACCCCACTCCAGCTAGCCCTCAAAACCATCACCGGCACAGCACTGGGCCTTGGCTTGGCCGCCTTCTACATCATCCCCGCCGCCTACGAGCGCCGCTTCGTCCAGATAGCCATGGCCATCATCCCCTTCTACCGCATCCAGGACAACTTCCTCTTCCACCAAACCGCCGATGCCCCCCACGACCAGGTCCTCCACACCGCCTCAGTCATCGCCGTCATCCTCATCGCAGCCACAACCATCACCCTTGTCATCACTCGACGAAACGAAAATGCCCGGGTGCCCCATCCTTCGCAGTCTCATCGCGAAGGGTGGGAAGTAAAAGTCTCACCTCTCCTACTCGCCCTCACCATAGCCATCACCCTCCTCCAGACCCCACTAACCAAATTCATCTGGACCCACGCCCCCGAGCTGGCCTTCCTCCAATTCCCCTGGCGCCTCCTCGTCATTCTCGCCGCAGTCTTCGGACTAACCATTGCCCTGGCCATAACCCCACTCAAACTCAAACCCGCCACCACCGCCATCGTCACCCTCATCATTGCCGCAGCCATAACCTACCCCGCCTACAAGATCTTCCATCAACCCTGCGACCCCGCCGACACCGTCCAGGCCCGCGTAGCTCTCTTCCACTCCAATCAAGGCACCGACCCCACCGACGAGTACACCCCCACCACCCCAGACAACGACTTCCTCGCCCACACCAACCCACCCTACTGGCTCGCCCTAAACCCCAACGCCCCAGCACCAACAAACACCCAACCCGGCCCAGCCCCAGCCCACCTCTCCATTAAAGCCACCCAGCCCGGATTCCTCATCCTCAACCTCCGCGACTACCCGTCATGGGATGTCACCACAGTAGATCCGAACAGCATGGAGCTTCATCGTCCCGAACATATACGACGCGATGACGGCCTCATCGCTTTGCGCCTCTACTACGCCGCCGACTACACCCTCAACATCACCTACATCCATAGCCTCGATCAAATCCTCGGCGACATCCTCTCTCTCGCATCGTTCGCTCTTCTTCTCATCCTCATTCGCACACGAATCAGGAAGTCCGCCACACAATCATCCGCGCTCAATCCGTAAAATCCGCGGTCTCAAAAGCATTTATCATCAACATCAAATGGATTCCCAGGTAAAAACTCTGCTCCACTCCGGCGTGCAGCTAACTGATGCTGCCCTCGAACGCCTTCTGCCTTCGCCCGACACCCTCCCTCACTCCATCCACCGGGCCATGCGCCACAGTGTCTTCGCCGGCGGCAAGCGTCTCCGTCCCATCCTCTGCATGGAAGCCGCCCGCATGGCCGCCGGAACCCTCCCCCACGTCTACGCCGCAGGCGATCTTCCCGAAGGCGCAGCCGACCTCGGCGCAGCCATCGAGATGATCCACACCTACTCCCTCATCCACGACGACCTCCCCGCCCTCGACAACGACGACCTCCGCCGCGGCCAGCCCACCTGCCACGTCGTCTACGGCGAAGCCACCGCCATTCTCGCAGGCGACGCCCTCCAGACCCTCGCCTTCCAGACCATCGCCGCGCTCCCCACTCCGCCCGTCACCATCGTCGCTATCCTCCGCGAAGTCTCCCTCGCCATCGGCACCGGCGTCGGCCGCGTCGGCGACCTCAACACCCAGCTACCTCCCGGCATGATCGGCGGCCAGGTCATGGACATCGAGTCCGAAGGCGTAGCCCCCACTGCTGCACTCGTCGAAGCCATCCACCGCGCCAAAACCGGAGCCCTCATCACCACCAGCATCGTCTCCGGAGGCCTCCTCGGACTCAGCCCCATCCTCGCACCCTCCAGCCTCGGCTCCGGAAGCGGAGAACACGCCGCCGAAGCCCGCGCCCGTCACGAAGCCGCTCGCGCAGCCTTCGAGCGCTACGCCGACTCCATCGCTCGCCTCCGAACCTTCGGCGAAAAGGCAGGCCTCGCCTTCCAGATCGTAGACGACGTCCTCGACATGACCCAAAGCTCTGAAGAACTAGGCAAGACCGCAGGCAAAGACACCGCCAGCATCAAGGCCACCTGGCCCGCAGTCTTCGGCATCGACCGCTCCCTCCTCGACGCCAAAGAGCTAATCGCCGACGCCTTCGCCGCCCTCGACCCCTTCGGCGAAGCCGCCGACTCCCTAAAGGCCCTCGCCCACTACCTCGTCGAACGCAAGAACTAAAACAGAGCATTGCACGGGAACAACGCAAAAAAGCCGTCATTCTGAGCGTAGCGAAGAATCCCCGCATTTGGCTTTTGCCGTTGCTCTTGCTTTTGCCGTTGCTCTTGCTTTTGCCGTTGCCTTTGCCTTTGCCTTTGCCTCTTGCTTTTGCCGTTGCTCTTGCTCTTGCTTTTGCCGTTGTTCTTGCTCTTGCTCTTGTTGCTTTTTAGTTGTCATCCTTCGCCGAAGGCGGAGGATCTGCTTTTGCTTTTGCTTTTGCTTTTGCTTTTGCTTTTGCCTTTGCCTTTGCCTTTGCCTTTGCCTTTGCCTTTGCCTTTCAGGATTAAGCGTGGGGCTTTAGCCCCACGAAAAAAGCCACGCCGAAGGCGAATACCGCTCTGCCGAAGGCCGAAGTGAAGCCCGAAAGGGCGAAGCGACTGAATGATTGCCGTTGCATTTGTTTTTACCGTTACCCCCAAAGCAAAAATAATCCTTGACCCTGACGCGACGTCATACCCCAAACTCTTTCCTGAAGAAGTCGCCAGTCGCACATGTACCTCATCCGCCAATTCGCAGCCCTGACCGGAGTAACCGTGCGAACCCTGCACCACTACGACCGCCTGGGCCTCCTCTCGCCCACGCAAAGGACCGGGAGCGGATACCGCCTCTACAGCAACGAAGACCTCGTCCGGCTCGAACGCATTATGGTTCTCCGCTACATCGGCCTCTCGCTGCAGCAGGTCGCGGAAATCCTCTCCCAGCCCCATACAGGAAAGCAGGACCTCGCCGCCTTACTCGAAACTCAGGCCATCGTCCTGAGGGAGCAACGCGAGCGCATCTCCCGCGTCATCCGAGCCGTGGAACAGGCTGCGCAATCGCTCGATGCGGCACAGACACCCGACTGGCAGCTCTTCCAATCCATCGTCAAGGAGGTTTCCATGCAGGAAAACAAAGAATGGCCAAACAAGTACTACAGCGAATCGGCTCTCCAGGCCATCGACCAGCGCACCAGCGAGTGGTCGCCCGCACTGCAGAAGCAGTACACCCGCCAATGGAACGAGCTCTTCGCCAAAGTAGAAGCCGCCATTGCTGCAAACGAAGATCCAACCAGCCCCAAAGCTCAAAACCTCGCCGCACAATGGAAGGCTCTCGTCGGACAATTCACCGGCGGCAACCCAGAGGTCCAGCGAGGCCTCAACGCCATGTACAACGACGAGGAAAACTGGCCCGAGGAACGCCGCCAGAAACACTCCGTGAAACCCGAGATCATGGACTTCATCCGCAAAGCCCTCGCAGCGCCCAAACAATAATCTCCTACATTGGGTGGCCATCCTTCACAGCTCTATCGTGGAGGGTGGGTTGCCTTTGCTCTTAGTTCTTAGTTCTTAGTTCTTAGTTCTTAGTTCTTAGTTCTTAGTTCTTTTAGTTCTTTTAGTTCTTTTAGTTCTTTTAGTTCTTTTAGTTCTTTTAGTTCTTTTAGTTCTTTTAGTTCTTTTAGTTGTCATCCTTCGCCGAAGGCGGAGGATCTGCTTTTGCTTTTCTTTGCTTGTCATCCCCGAAGGGGACCTGCCGTTGTTGCTGCACGCTCTTTGCCTTGTCATTCCGCACCCTGAGCGAAGTCGAAGGGGAAGGAATCTGCTTTTTCTTCCCCAACCCACACAACCATCATTTCGACCGAAGGAACTCGCAGCCTCACCGCGAGTCCCGCAGTGGAGAAACCCGCTTTCCACCCAAGCCGGGCCGCCTTGACAAAAGCCCCACTCCGGAACCCAGCCCTAAACCCGCACCGAACCAATGCACAACCCAAAGTCCAGACCAAACTATCTCAATCGAATACTTTGCACACTTTTGACGGGGGGCGGGGGGTACCACCCGCTATCATCGAACAGATGCTCACCGAAGCCGACATCCTCTCCGCCCTGCGAGACTGCTACGACCCCGTCCTACCCTGCAACATAGTCGACCTCGGCCTCATCCGCTCCATCAAAATCACCCCCGACCCCGAAGCCCCCGGCCAAGACATCCCCGGCGTCCCCCAAAAACACAAAATCGCCATCACCTTAACCCCAACCCAATCCGAAGAAACCCAACAAGCCCAGCTCCACGCTCAAATCGTCAACCGCCTGGCAGGCCTCGAAGCAGTAAGTCAAACCGCCATCACGCTCCTCGAAGAGCCAGCCTGGACCCCGCAAAACATCACCCCCAAAGGCCGCAAGACCCTCGGCCTCGACGGCAACCCCAATCTGGTCCAGATACGCTAATCATGCCGCCACGTAAATCCGCACCCGAGCCGCAACACCCCTTCGACCAGATCCACGGCGTAGACACCAGCGGCCTCATCGCCTCCAAACACCTCAAGACCGGCCACGAGAACGATACCCACGTCACCGCCTACTACGGCGTAGCCCCCAGCATCCTCCGCACCCTCATCGGCCTCTGGCAAGCCACCACCCCGCCCCACCCCCTCGAAAAATACACATTTCTAGACATCGGAGCAGGCAAAGGCCGAGCCATGCTCGTCGCCAGCGAGCTCCCATTCCGCGAAGTCATCGGTATCGAGCTCAACCCCACACTAGCCGAGAAAGCCCAGCGCAACCTCGACCACTGGATCGCCTCTCATGCCACCGACAAAACCTCACCGCCGCTCGCCCCAACTCGCCTCTACCAGCAGGACGCCCTCACCTTCGACCTCCGCCGCACCCCCACCCTGGCCTTCCTCTTCCACCCCTTTGAAGCCCCAGTCCTCAAGCTCCTCCTGCGCCGCATCGAAGCCCGCTTCGCAAAGCGCCCCGGCACCCCCTCACCCCCACTCGACCTCCTCTACGTCAACTCCGAGTGCCGCAATGTTCTCGATAACCACCCCGCCTTCACCCGTCTCTTCCTCGGCCCTGTAGCGATGTCGCCCGAAGACCACGCCGCCGATCTCGAAGCCATCGCGCAGCAAAAAGAATACGGCTCAACCGGCGACGAAGAGTGCGCGATCTACCGCTTCACCGGCCGCGGCAAATAACTCTAAGTCTTCACCCGCACCAGAAACATCCGCTCATCCCCACCCGCATGTTCAATGTGGATCTCTCCATCCGCCCGCGCCACCACGCTCGGAAACTTCTCACCCCACTCCACCAGCACCAGCGCATCCGGCTCCTCCGCCATCTCCTCAAGACCAAGCGTCAGCAACTCCCGCTCCGTCTCCAGGCGGTAAAGATCGAGGTGATAAAGCCGCACCTTTGGCCCGGCATATTCATGTACCAGCGTAAACGTCGGACTCGTCACATCGGAAGCCTCTGCCGCTCCGAGGGCCGCGGCAATCCCCTTCACCAGTGTCGTCTTTCCCGCACCCAGGTCCCCCCGCAGCACAATCAGCTTCGGTGCCGGGAGCAGAATCTCCGACACCCGCTCCCCCATCGCCAGCGTTCCCGCCTCGCTCCGCGTCCTGAAACGCTTCTCCCTCATCTGCGCAAACCACAGATCCAGGTCAAACCGTCGCTATCGGTCACCCGGTAGCGGAACGCATCGGAGAGATGTGTAACCGTATCGGTTGCAAGTACCGTGTGCTCATCCATCGCCTGCGCGGCAAAGTCCCCCGCCAGCCCATGCAGATAAACCGCCGCCTCCACCGCCCGGGCCACATCATTTGGATACTGCGCCAGCATCGCGGCGACAATTCCCGTCAGAATATCCCCACTCCCACCCTTCGCCATCGCCGGATTCCCGCTAGTATTCACCGCAATCGACCCGTCCGGATGGGCAACTAGGGTCCGCCACCCTTTCAACACCAGGGTCAACTCATGCTCCGTGGCAAATCGCCGTGCCAGACCGATGCGGTCAGCCTCAACCTCTTTCACCGTCAATCCCGCCAGACGAGCCATCTCCCCGGGATGCGGCGTCAACACCATCACTCTGCCTTTGCCATTCAGAAGCCGCGTCTTTCCCGCAAACGCATTCAGTGCGTCAGCGTCGATCACCACCGGCATCGTAGTCTTCTCCACCACATGCCGCGCAAACGCGGAGGCATCGCCTTCCGTCGACAGCCCCGGCCCAACCGCAACCACACTGATCTTCTCAACCAGCGCGTCCAGCTTCGCTGCATCCAGATTCTTGAACGACACCGCTCCCTTACTTCCCTCCGCCAGTGGCGTCATCATCAACTCCGGCGTAATCAGTGTCACCGTATCCACGATGCTCTTCGGTACGGCCGCGGTAACCAGCCCAGCGCCGGCGCGCAGACACGCCAGCGAAGCCATCGCCGGAGCCCCCGCCTTCCCATAGCTTCCCCCAACCACCAGCACATGGCCAAACTTGCCTTTATTCGAGTTCACATCGCGCGGCCTCTCCGTCAACGCCTTTGAAGACCCGCCCCATGTCAGCCCGGTGGCTGAAACCACCGCATCCGCCGGTGATCCTATCTGCCCAACAACCACCGGTCTAAATGCGCTGCCAGTCGTCTCATTGCGAGTGAGATGTCCAAACATATGCGCCAACTTAGGAGCGGTAAAGGTCACAACCGCATCAGCACGAAACGACCCCTCCGCCGTCTGCGCCATCGAATTCGCATCCCACCCCGAAGGAAGGTCCACCGCTATCATCGGTGTATCGAGCCCCTCCACCCTCTCCCGCAACGAAACCGCAAGCCCTCGCAAAGGAGGCTTGAAACCGGTCCCCACCACGGCATCGAGAAGCAAATCCGCTTTCCCCAAAACCCGTGCAAAGCCCTCCAAACCGGCCTCATCCACCACCTCATTCACCACAACCGATGACTCCTGCTCAAGCCGCTTCATCACCCCAGCGGGCTCTCCCTTCAGCTCATCCCTCCGGCCCAGCAAAACAATCTGCACGGCCTTTCCAGCCTGCGCCAACGCCCTCGCAGCCACCAGGCCGTCCCCGCCGTTGTTCCCCTTGCCGCACAGCACAACCACCTGCGACGCAGCCGGATACCGCCGCAGACAGAACGCTGCCACCGCGTGGCCCGCCGCCTCCATCAGAGTCTCAATCGAAACTCCAAATCTCTCCACGGAGAGCCGGTCCGCCGCTCCCATCTCTTCTGCCGTAAGAATCTTCATCACTTGCTATTATGCTATTCCGCAATCCATGGCTCGAGACTAAGGGCCATCAAAAATTCAAACAAATCCTTGAGATTCTGAAATCGCGAACGGGAATATCAACCGCAGCGCACAAGTCTTCGGAAATCCGATAATCCCGGATCCGAACGACATCGTCAGCTTGTCAGGAACCGCATATTTGCAGCCTAATTGCTACTGCCCACAACGTCGGTTGAAGCAGTCACAGGCTTCTGAATGAAGTAGCTCTTGTCCCACAGCGCCCGGTAAAACTCTCCCGTCAACTCAGCCGCCTTCGGTCCAAAAGTAGGCCGCCCACCCTCGAGGAAGAACACGGTAACAATCCGTCCGTTCGGCGTGTCGGCATACGATCCGAACCATCCAAATCGCGTCCCGTTATTCGAGCAGGTTCCTGTCTTCCCCATCACCGGAAACTGGCTGAAGTTCGCCCGCAGAGACCGCGCAGTTCCATATTGCACCGCGCCTTCCATCCCCTCAGAGATCTCCGGAATCAACGGAGCAATCTCCAGCGTTCGCTTCACCTTTGGTTCAAAGGTTGCCAGATCGATCGCGTTCTCGGGGTGCTGCAGGTAATACAGCGTGCCGCCATTCGCAATCGCCGAGACCAGCGCCCCAAGCTGCAGCGGAGTCATCGAAACGCTCTCTCCAAACGAACACATACGTCCCACGCCACCCAGCGCTGCAGGCAACTCCTCATCCGGATAGGTTCCCAGTTGCTCCCCTTGAATGTGATACCCGGCAAGCTCACCAAGGCCGAACTCGTTCGCGTAATGCTTCACCCGTTCAAACCCGAGTTGCCGGCCCAGCGTCTCAAAATAAAGATTATTCGAGTGAGCCAGCGCATCCGTCATCGTCATGTGAAAGTGCCCGCCCAGATTGACAGGAGTGTCCCGCCGAACAATTCCCTCTTCCAGAGCCGCCAGCGCAACCGTCAACTTGATCGTCGAGCACGGCTCCGCCCCACGCGACAACGCCAGCTTCTGATTCACCATCGCCAGAATCCGCCCCGTCGAGGGATCGATGGCGATCGCCGTGCCATTCATCTTGCCCAGCGCCTCGATCGCCGCCGCGCGAACCACCGGATCCTCGCCCTCCACCACATCGCCAAGCGTCAGATTGTCCGCAAACGAGCTCGCCGAGAAATGTTCGTAATACCGCGTGCGCCTGACCGCAACCGTCGAGCGAGCACCCGTTCCCTTCGCAGGAACCATCTGGGCCTTGGCCGTAGTGTGCGCCGCCCCACTCGTCTTTCTCACCGCCGCCCGCTTGGCCGTGGAAGTCGCACTACTATGAGCCTTGATCTTTGTAGAAACCTGAGTCGTTCCGGAGGAGTGACGCTTGGTCTTGCCGGTCGCAGTCGTCTCCGCACTCCCATTAAGTCCAGCTCCCAGAACAAGGCCAAAGAGGACTACACCACAAATTTTTATCAATCCCGACATCGGCGATCTCTCTTGTTTATTTGAGTGCAATTCAGGTGCCATGTACTCAGAAACTATCTCAACAATCCCTAATTTAACCCCAAAAATAATGACCCACCGTCCCACTTTCGGGCCACTGCCTCCTAAGCCACACTAAATCATTTACTTTCCCCGCCGCAGGAACGCGGGAATATCCAATTCGTCCAGTTCTCCAGGGTCAGCAGCCGCCGCCGCCACCCCTCCAAATGAGGAGGGCCGAACTGACGCCTCAACCACCCGTGACTCCTCCACAACGGTGCGAACACCCTCCTCTTGGACGAACTCCTCCTGAGGTACGTAAGCCGGTTCGCTATATCTTTCATGCATTTCCGTGGCCACCGCTTCTACTCTAACCGCTCTTTCCTCCGGAGACGGCATGCCCTTGAAGAAATCATCGTCAAATACCGATGCCGGCACAGGAACCAGCTCCACCGGCGTATCAATCCGGGCCTGTGCAATCTTTGTCTCATTGGAAATGCCCTTTGTGGAAATCTGTTCCATTTCACTCGCAAATCGAGGACGCGGAGCCGGCATCACCACCCGCGGCTGAATCGGCACATCGTGCAGCAGCGATTCGCCCAGCATCCGCTCCCGCCTCAGCGGCATCTCCTGGTGCTTGAAGCCCGTCGCAATCACGGTAATCTTCACCTCGTCGCCCATCGACTCATCCTGCACCGCGCCAAAGATAATGTTGGCATCCTCGTGCGCAGCATTCTGAATGAGGCTGGAGGCCTCATTGACCTCGCTCAACTTCAGGGTGCTCGACCCGGTGATATTGATCAGAATTCCGCGTGCTCCATCAATCGCGCCCGCCTCCAGCAGAGGCGACGCCATCGCAGCCATCGCAGCCTCCACCGCACGATTCGCGCCCGTCCGCACTCCCGTCCCCATCACCGCATAACCCATCCCCGCCATCGTCGTCTTAACATCGGCAAAGTCGCGGTTGATCACGCCGGGAATCGTAATGATGTCCGAGATTCCCTGTACTCCCTGCCGCAGCACATCGTCCGCAATCCGGAAGCTCTCAAAAAATCCCGCATCCTTCGCCACCGCCAGCAGCTTCTCATTCGGAATCACAATGACAGTATCGACAGACTCCAGCAGCTCCTGCAGTCCGCGCTCGGCCTGCATCATCCGTCGCTTCCCTTCGAATGCAAACGGCCTCGTCACCACCGCCACCGTAAGCACGCCCATCTCGCTTGCCAGGCTGGCAATCACCGGAGCCGCGCCAGTTCCCGTGCCCCCTCCAAGCCCGGCAGTCACAAACACCATGTCCGCGCCCTCAAGCGCTTCGATAATCTTGTCCGAATCCTCGAGCGCAGCCCGTCGCCCAACATCAGGATTCGCCCCCGCGCCCAGCCCACTCGTCAGCTTCACGCCAAGCTGCAGCTTCACCGGAGCATTCGACACCTGTAGCGCCTGAACATCCGTATTCGCCGCGATGAACTCCACGCCGACCACGTTCGCCGCGATCATCCGGTTGACCGCATTGTTGCCGCCGCCTCCCACGCCGATCACCTTGATCCGCGCTCCCTGCGGTATCTCATCGTTGTAGTGGATTCGAATGTCGTCGTTGGGCAGATTCGGCATGGCAGCAGGTACTCCTTCAAGTTTCTTAATTCTCACATCTCCGCGTCCGACATTCGACCCTCGTTTTCCACTCCCCGTACCATCAATGGTTCCGGATTTGCAGGCCAGCCTGCTCTCTGATGGCTTCGACGCTCTCAAAATCTCTGTCGCAACCTCGACAAAATCTGCTGATATGCTTGCAAGCTATATAGGAGAACGCCCCACATGATCCTCGAAGCGGAGTTAGAGCGCGTCGATCCAACCACTGCCGTCTTCCGCTTGACCGGGCGCATGACTCTCGGCATGCGGCTGCGCGAGATCGAATCCAAAATCAGCGAAGCCACCAGCCATGGAGTCCAGAAACTCATCCTCGATCTTTCAGGAGTGGAATACCTCGACAGCGCCGGTCTTGGCGCACTCATGATCCTCTACGGCAACATGAAGGTTCGCAGCGGCCAGCTCCGTCTCGTCGCGCCCAGCAGCAAAGTATTGGACATCCTGAAGATGACCCACACCGATTCTCTCCTGCCCATCGACCCAAGCCTCGACGCCGCGCTCACCACCTAGTTCTGCGAGAAGCCAGCCCTGGACAGTATCGATATATAGCTTGAGGGTAAGTAATGGATTTTATTAGAAAGTCTCATCCTGCTTAGAAACTTCCCGCAAAGATCGCCTTCAGCTTGGCCCGCAATCCCTGCTCCTCACTCGCTCGCCGCACCTGCGTTCGGTGCGTATAAAGCAGCATCCCGATCGCAGCGGAAAACTCCGGCGTAGCCAGCTCCGCGGGCATCCTCGAAAGCGGCACCGGATATCCGACCCGCGCCGGAACCCGCAGCAGGCTCTCCGCATTATCCAACAGCCCGGCCAGCGTCGCGCCACCACCAGTCAGCACGCACCCGGCGCCTAGCGCTTCAAGCACTCCTCCATGCCTCAGATTGTCCCGCAGCATCGTGAACATCTCGCGCGCCCTCGGCTCCAGAATCTCCGCAAGAAACCGCTGCCGCACCATGCGCGCTGGCTGGCCGCCGGAGATGGCAAGATTTCCCCCCACTTCAATCTCATTGAGCTGCGGCACTGCAGTCACCACGCAATGCCCGTAGATCTTCTTCAGGTACTCAGCCTCTTCGACCGTGACATGCAATCCAACCGCAAGATCGTTGGTGAAGTGGTCCCCGCCAATCGGCAGAACCGCAGTATGCGCAATCGACCCCTCAAAAAATACTGCCAGCTCCGTCGTACTCGAGCCGATATCGGCCATGCACACCCCAAGCTCCCGCTCATCCGCGCTCAGCACGGCCTCCGCCGCCGCAATTCCCTCATACACGGTGTCCTGAACCTCGAGCCCGGCCCGGTTGGCGCATGTAATCACGCTCTGCGCGACACCTCCAGAGCACGTCGACAGATGCAGATTCACCTCCAGCTTGTTCCCCACCATTCCAACCGGGTCGTGAATTCCCGCCTGGTCATCCAGAATGAACTCCTGTGGCAACAAGTGCAGCACCTCGCGATCAGGCGGCAGCGCCACGCTCCGCGCCCGATCCACCGCAGCCTTCACCTCCTCACGCGTAATCTCACGCATCCGGCTGCCCATGCTGATCCCGCCCCGCGAATTCACTCCACGAACATGCGTCCCGCCAATCCCCACCACTGCCGTCTCAATCGCGGCCTTCGCCGTGCGCTCCGCCGTCAACGCCGCGCGATTGATCGCCTCCGCCGCTGGCCCTAACTCCGCAATCAAACCCTTGCGCATCCCGCGCGACGGTTCCACCCCATGCCCGCGATAACGCAGCACGCCATCCTGCAACTCGCCAACCAGCACGCAGCTCTTGGTGCTGCCCGCATCGAGCACGGTGATCAGATTGTCCTGCTTCTGATTCATGGATGAACCACCTGTGGAGGATGATATTGCATCGTGCCGTCCGGAGTCTTCGTCACAACCGGGTGATGTTTCACAGGCGCAGCATGAGGCTTCGCCTTCGGCACACTCTTCTTCGCAGACGCGGCGGCAACAGCATTCGGAGCGGCAGCATGCGCCGATAGCTTCACGGGAGCGTCATGTGGAACAACTGCAGCTCGCGCCTCCGCTGATGTCATCTTCGCGCCACTCTTCTTATCTGGCGAGACAAAACCATTTGTATCATTGCTGGTTACATTCGCCGAAAGCGTAGCCGCAGTATTCGAGCCCGGCGGCATCTCCAAAACCACCTGACGTTCGTACCGCATATCCACCGAAGACAGCTTCGGATAGATCGTTCTCCACTCCGCCAGATGCTCCTTGAATCGCCGATACCTGTCGAGGAAATCGTCCTCACCAAAATGAACCAGAATCTCCGCCGAGTGGTCCGGAATCAGCGCCTTCACATCCTCAGGATTGGAAAGATCCACCTCGCTCAACTCCTGTGAGATCTTCTCGCCCGACCCATCCAATTCCGACGTAAACCGCTCAAAGATCTTCATCCGTGCCGCACGAGTCGACTGCGCATCACCCGCCGAGACCCCCGTCACCACTGGAAATGAGTAGTGATCCGTCGCCTTCGTGTCCATCGGCATATCCAGCAGCACACCGTTTGCATCCACCAGCCCAATCCGGCTCCCCTGCCGCACAAAAGCCACCGGCGTCCTCTCGACAATCGAAACCCGCATCCTGTTCGGCAGCAGGCGCATCACCGTCGCATGCTCGATCCACGGCAGCCTCTCCAGTTCGGCCCGACGTTGCTCAAGCGACACCGTAAAAATATTTCGCTCCACATCCTCGCCGAATATTCCCAGCAGCTGAGCCCGCGTCACATGCGCATTGCCCTCAAACTGAATTGACGAAGACGACTGGATGACAAACTGCTCATCGTGCAGTAGAAATCTCTTCGCCATCAGATAAGCGGCAAATCCCATTCCCGCACAAAGCAACAACAAACAACCGGCAAAGATTCGTCCCCATTTCGTAGCAGGAAGCCCCCGAAAACGTATCCGCACACCCGCACGACGCCGTCCAGCGTATGGGGCCTCATCCTCATACGAGTCATCGGCGAAATCCTCACTCAGATCCCGCCGCAGCCTCCGATTCTGCGCAGCAGAGACCCGCCGCGGCCGGCCAGATTCCGAGGCATACGTCTCCTCAGGCGCCTCTAGCACCGCTGTCCCGCGCTTCGAAAACACATCGCTTTGTCGCAAGCCTGAGCAAGGCCGCGAGAATCGCCATCCTGAGCATAACCCGCCCAAACCTCGCGCCGGCCCATCTTCTTCCGCATGTACCCTTTCAGGAACTCACCCATTCGCCGCTAAAGCGTCCAATAACACCGACCCCGCCTGCGAAACGCTTCCCGCCCCCAGCGTAAGAATCACATCGCCCGCCTTTGCCTCCTCAACTAATGCCCTCACCCCGTCCTGCACCGAAGCCGCATACTCTACTCGCTCTCCAACCGCCCCACGCATCGCCTTCACCAGTGCTTCCGCGTTCACACCCGCAATCGGTTCTTCACTTGCCGCATAGATATCCAGCACCTCCACCGTGTCCGCATCCTTGAACGCCCCAGCAAACTCCGTCATCAAATCCCGAGTCCGCGTAAACCGATGCGGCTGAAACAACACATGCACCCTCTTGTACCCACATTCCCGCGCAGCCTTCAGCGTAGCCACAATCTCAGTAGGATGATGCCCATAGTCATCCACCACCGTCACGCCGCGCACCACGCCTTTAATTTGAAACCGCCGGTCAACCCCACGAAAGCTCTCTAATCCCGCGGCAATCTGATCCGGCGCCACCCCCAGCTGCACGCCCACCGCCACGGCCGCCGACGCATTCAACACATTATGCCGTCCCGGAACATGCAGCCGAAACTTCCCCAGCACCAATCCCTTGTAATTCACCGCAAAACAGGAGTTGCAATCCTCTTCCTTCGCGAGCATCTCCACCCGAAAGTCCGCATCCGCGCTCTCGCCATAGGTGTAAACCTTGCGCCGCACTCGCGGGAGCACCCCACGCAACAACTCGTTATCAACACAAGCCGTCGTCGCACCATAAAACGGCAGCCGATCCATAAATTCGACGAACGCCCCCTCCACATCCGCCATATCGCGATAGCAATCCATGTGCTCGCGATCCAGATTCGTCACCACCGCCAGCACCGGCGACAGCTTCAGAAAACTCCGGTCGCTCTCATCAGCCTCGGCCACCAGGTACTGCGAATTCCCCAGCCGCGCATTCGACCCCAGCGCATCCACGCGCCCACCCACAACCACCGTAGGATCAAGCCCACCCCCCGCAAGCACCGCCGCCACCATCGAGGTCGTCGTCGTCTTGCCATGCATTCCCGCGACCGCGATCCCATACTTCAGCCGCATCAGCTCCGCCAGCATCTCGGCCCGCTGAATCACGGGAATCTTCCGTTCCCGAGCCTCCACCACCTCAGGATTGTTCTTAGCCACCGCCGAGCTCGTCACGACCACATCGCTCGCTGCCGCATTCGACGCCGCATGCCCCTCAAAAATCCTCGCACCCATTCCCGCCAGCCGGTCCGTCACCACCGACCGCTTCAGGTCCGATCCCGAAACCGTATACCCCATCGTCAGCAGAACCTCCGCGATCCCGCTCATCCCAATGCCGCCAATCCCGATAAAGTGAATCCGCTGCGACGGCGCAAACAAAAAGTGCCCAGGCAAAAACATATCCATCAACTTTACCAGCGCAATCCTCCGGGCTTTCCGCGAATGTCGAACCTGTCTCCGCCTCATCGAGTCTGGAAGTCGACTCTTCGGAATCATTCAGACACGTTCGCTAATCGAACAATTTTCCAGGAGGAATACTCTATAACAGATGGCCAATATTGCGACGATCAACGTTGGCGTAAGAAGATTTTTGATGTCAGGTCACTCTATCGATAAAGGGAGAACGAGATGAAGCAATTAGTGATCGCGGGACTTTTCTTAGCGATGACCGCGAGCAGCGCATCGGCACAGATCAATGCAGGACTGCAGAAGTCCGACCCGAACCTGCCATTCAACATGGTCCAGGTAACGACGTTCAACCTGCCCTGGAAGATTGCGTTCCTGCCCGATGGGCGGATGCTCATTACCGAGAAGGTCGGTGGTTTGCAGCTCGTCACCCAGCAAGGCGCAAAGACGCCCGTTACGGGCACGCCAGCTGTTCTCTGGAAAGGTCAGGGTGGAATGCTGGGTGTCTATCTCTCGCCGCACTACGCCAAAGACCACAATATCTACCTCACTTATTCAGAGCCTGGTGAGCCGGAAGGTTCAAGCCTGGCACTTGCGCGGGCGAAGTTGAAGATCGACAAGGATACGGCGAGCCTCGAGGGGCTTCAGGTGATCTGGCGCGACGGCGAAAGAGGAAATGGCGGACAGTTCGGCGCTGAGGTTGCCTTTTCTCCGGATGGCAAGTATCTCTTCCTCTCTTCTGGAGATCGGCAGCGCATGACGCCGGCCCAGGACCCTAACTCGCCACTTGGCAAGATCCTGCGTCTGACACTCGATGGCAAACCGGCCCCGGGTAATCCGATGGCCGGCAAGACAGGCACGCCCACTGTGCCCGTTATTAACCCACCTGAAGATACCGAAGCCGCGAAGACGGCCCCTGTCATAAGAACGTACACCTTTCCCGGCCCTAATCTCACGCCAGCGGAGACCTGGAGCACGGGACACCGCACTCCCTACGGTTTGGCTTTTGCGCCCGATGGACGGTTGTGGGAGCTTGAACATGGCCCAAAGGGCGGCGATGAGCTGAACCTGATCGAACCCGGCAAAAACTATGGCTGGCCTCTGACCTCCTATGCGGTTAACTACAACGACGTACCAATCCCAAGCCCGGACACGCGATCTGACCTCGCCAAGCCCGTCATCTACTGGACGCCGGTCATCGCACCGGGCAACCTCATGTTCTACAAAGGTGCGATGTTCCCCCAGTGGAATGGCTCGGCCTTTGCAAGCGGACTCGTCTCGAAGGCGCTCATCCGCATCACCTTCGACGGAAAGGGCGGAGCGCAGACTGCCGAGCGGTGGGATGTAGGTCATCGAATCCGCGACGTGGAAGTCGCTCCTGATGGCGCGCTGTGGATGATCGAGGACTCGAAGGCTGGCGGTCTCTTTCGCTTGACGCCCAAATAAGCCAGGTCTTTCCTTGTGGTCTGTAAACCTGAAGAGCGATGACAATATGGACCGGAAACTTCAATTAACGTCTAAAGTGTCTAAGGGTATGCGTGCATTATTGTGCGGGCTTTGCCTGGCCAGTGCGGCGTTTGCCCAGAATCTGCCGGACGGCCCAGGCAAACCGGAGTTCGTACACAACTGCCTTGACTGTCATTCGGTGGGCATGGTCCTCCGTGCGAAGAAAACTCCGGATGATTGGAGAAAAAACGTCGACGACATGTCGGCTCGCGGTACGGACGGATCGAAGGAAGATATGGACAAAATCGTCCTCTATCTCGACAAATACTTTGCAACAGACAGCGCCGGTCCAGTCACGACAACACCTTCTTCGACCTCGGGGGGGCCAGCGATCGGACCGCCGGTACTGAACTCCTCGCAGGTCGAGCGCGCGAAGCGTGTTATCGCCCAGAACGGCTGTCTCAAGTGCCATCGTATCGAGCAACAGGGGATGTATACCGGGCCGGCCTTGAATGGTGTGGGAACGCGACGCACCACGGACCAGATACGAATGGCAATTATTACTCCCCACCCAACTCTTGACCCGGGTAACAACTTCGTTCGACTGACTACAGCGGATGGAACGACACTTACTGGCAGGATTCTCAGCCAGGACGATCACGACGTGCGCGTCATCGATCCATCAGGAAAAGTAACGACCTATTCAAAGCCGGAACTTCGCCAGTTCACGACGATCGACACCAATCCTATGCCTTCGTTCGAAGGAAAGATCACAGGAGAGGACCTGGACGATTTGGTACGCTACCTGGGTTCACTTCCCTCTGTGGATGAGAGCGTCCAGAAATAACGTGGCATAGAGTGCTTCCAGCAAATGGAGGTCCGTGCTTTTAGATAGGTATCCATTTGGGAATGGCTCAAATAACGTTTACAGATTGGCCTTGGGAAAGTGCCTTATCGTTAGGAATCATCAACTGACGAGAACGGCGTTTATCGTTAGTTATGAATTCTCAGTTAGAGATAGGCTGCGCACGATGGACATGTGACTTTGTCGATCTTTAGAAGCATTGGGAGACGAAGGCACAGAACGGGAACGTCAATGAGCGCCCTCGACGGCTGCTTTGACGGTCCGCAAATTTTCAGGGGTAGCGGGAATAACGCCACAGTAATGCGGTGTGACCGGGTCAGAATCCTCCGGGAAAAGCAATATCTCCGTCGGTGCGATTGGATCCGTCCCCGACCATATGGCACGGGCGTCGCCGGGGTGCCACGAACTCGATCCCTTCAGGCTTTCAACTAACCGGGCGTGGTACGGGGAGTACTGCTGCTGCTTTTGGTTGGTGGGTTTCTCAACATGCACAAGGGCGACACGCTCCGAAGCTTCTACCAGGTCTTTAATCGGGTACGTGCAATTACCGATTCGTTCCCAGGTTGCGGAAACCTGCTTACTCTCTGCTCTGTTTTTTGCCCAGGCGGTGGGCAGCAAATCTCCCATCTCTCTACATGGAACCCAACGCGTCATGCACGAAAAGTTGAACGCAGTGAGCCATTCAACATCTTCTGGTTTCGTTGCCCCGGTGAATTCTGTGAAGAAATAGCCAATGGTTCCCGTCCTTAAAACTGTGCGATATTCCGGATGCGGATCTTTCTCCGGCCAGAGATTGTACGGCTCAAGATCGTGTGTGCGTGTACCTACCACGCGGCTAAAGAGTGGGTATCCGGGGGTTCCGGGTAAATTCGTTGCGAGCGAAAACCAAGTCCCGACAACCAAATTATTCTGAAGGCGGAACCCACCTTCGACATAGGGCAGGCGAGCGCCCAAGACCGACGTTGCCATTTGGACAGATCGACTGAAGAGGTCAAAAAATGGCTCCGAAATTACGATTGGCCTTGGCACCATTCCTGTCCAGTCGAACTGAATCTCATATTCACAATGATCCGCGTCGCAGGTGCCTTTGTAGCCACCCCACCTGCCCCAACGCTGCATCAATGCCTGGGCATCGCTCCAGGAACTCCTTTCCAGTTGCAGCCCTCGGAGGTCTGAGAGCAAATGCTCAGCCCGTCTCCGCGTAATCCGCTGGCTTATCTGTACAGCCGCAAGCAGGACGAGGTATATGACCAGCAGGCTGGTCAGCGCCCACTTGCACAATTTCCATCTATTCGAAACGGTGACCATGCCGAGTTATACACCCTCTCGGTTTCGTGCCGTGCCCACGTCCGAAAAGGGATCTGGCTCTGCTTTGTTCGCTAAGTCGGCACCTCGGACAGTGACGAAGAAGAGACTAAGGGGCCAGCTACAGAATCAGTCCTGAGAAGTCGTCTTAGCGGAAGTTATCTCCGGTTTCGGCTCTCCAACTACCTGATTCTGCCCCGGTTGACGGGAAAATCGGAACCCTTTCCCACCCTTGACGGCCCATATACAATAGATACAGGTGGCAATACCAATCGGATCCACATTCTCGGGCTGGCTGTAAGCAGCTAAGCCCCTTGCATGGAATACTTTGCGACACGCTTACCCTAAAAAGGAAGACTTTTAGGATAAGTTTCACCCGAAGTCCAGGACTAAGTATTTTAGTTTGAATACTTTGACACAAAACAGGGAGAGGGGCACCATGCAGCGCGAGGCCAAAATGAAGTTCACACCCCGAATCACTCTCACTCGTTCCAGCCGACTTAGCGCGGCTCTGATCGTGTGTCTCTCAGCCCTGAATCTCCACGCCCAGCAAACCCAAACCCTCCTCGCCACCCCCACCACCGTAGCCTGGGGCTTCTACTCCGCGCAGGCCAAGCCCGTCCTCACCGTTCACTCCGGCGACACCGTAAAAATCCAGACCCTCTCCACCTGCGGCGCGCCTGAGCGCCTCAAGTCCCTCGGCGTAGCCGAAGCCGACATCCCCGCCTACGTGGGTGACATCTACAAGAACTATCCCGCCGATCAAAAAGGACCAGGCGGCCACATCCTCACCGGTCCAGTAGCGATCGAAGAAGCGGAGCCCGGCGACGTCCTCGAAGTCCGCATCCAGAAGATCGACATTGATGTCCCCTGGGCCTGCAACTCCTTCGGCGCAGGCCGCGGCTTCCTCCCCAACGACTTCCCCTACAGCAAAACCCGCATCATCCCGCTCGACCGCGCAAAAATGATCGGCCACTTCGCACCCGGCATCGACATTCCCCTGCACCCTTTCTTCGGCAGCATGGGCATTGCTCCAGCATCCGGTGGCAAATACAACTCCGCCCCGCCCTGGATGCACGCCGGCAACATCGACAATAAGGAGATGGTCGCCGGCACAACCCTCTTCATCCCAGTCAACTCCAAGGGCGCAAACTTTGAAGTCGGTGACGGCCATGCGGGCCAGGGCAACGGCGAAGTCGACATCACGGCGCTCGAAACCCAGCTAACCGGGACATTCCAGTTCATCGTCCATAAAAACGCCCATCTCCTCTGGCCCCGCGGCGAAACCCCCACCCAATACATCGCCATGGGCTTCGACGAAGATCTCAAGACCGCCACCGAGATGGCCATCCGCAACATGATCGCCTTCCTCTCCGACCAGAACTCCAACCTTCCCCACATGACCCGCGACGACGCCTACGCCCTCATCTCAGTAGCCTGCGACGTCGACATCACCCAGCTCGTCGACACCAAGAGCGGCGTCCACGTCATGTGCCCTAAAGTCCTCTTCACCGCTCCCGCGGCAACGCATTAGCAGATGCATAGATCACCGCGGCTGGATTCAGACTCAATGGAAACTCCATTTCCAGGCGCCACCCTAAAATAGCTTGCCAAAGGTAAAGAAAATCTTCCGGTGGTCATCATCTCCTATAGCGCCGCCGAATGTGATTGCGCCGACAGGCGTGCTCAATAGGACTCCTCCAAATCCGTCCTGCCGGAAAATAGCCGGGTGCTCAGGTGACCAGACATTACCTTGCTCGTATCCTCCCGTCAGATAAACTCCCTGACCAATGCCAGTTGGGAGCGAGGCGATGCGTCGCAAATAAATCGCCCGTACGAGCTCGATATCAGTGCCGCGGTACTCGTCGACAGACGATGCGTAGAGACGCAGGGGGCCACCAAGCGTGAAACGCAGCGGGTCCGCCACATTGTTTCGAAAGTACGTATTCACCTCAGTCGAGAGACTAATGAGATTGGTACGTGCAAAGGTAAACGATTGTCTCGCACTCAGTTTGGAAAAGGGTGCATCCGTACTCGCTGAAGTATCGAAAAGATGGCCGATCGTAAAATCCACCTGGGTGCCATGGGGCGAAGCGATTGCTGCAGTCCTTGTGGTGTAGACAAAGTGCGCCGCTGCGCTCTCCACACGTCCCGAAAGCTGCGGTGTGGGGCTCGAGTCTGTTCCGAGGACAAGTTTCCACCGAATTGTCGATGCCCGATACTCCAGTGATGCCTGCAGGTTTTGGCTGACTGCCAAACCGAAGTCGAAACCGCCACCCGCGTGCTGGAGGAACCGCTCCGACACTCGTTTCTGGTCCTCCCAGAGGTATACGGGCTCCCGGAGAATCTGCACGCTAGGCTGAATGAAGAACCTTGAGGTACCCAGTGGCCGATAGTATTCAGTGCCTGCCTGCGTGAGGTATCCAATACGAACATCCGAGCGCAGTTCCGAGCCGTAGCCGCCAAAGTTTTGATCGACGAATCGAATGTCGAAAATGCTGCTGGCAACATTCGAAGTAGCAGCCACGACTTCAGCCCCCAACAGCAGGTAGGGCGGCCCGTCTGCCTTTTTGTCCCAATAGATTTTGACCCCGTCATCGGGCAAGCCGGCGGTTTTGTCGGCAGAGTTCGCCCCCGCGGCCGAACTCTGGAAGGTCTCATAATATGCATCCAAAGCTCCGTTACCTCTGACAGTCGAGACAACGGCCTCCGCCCGCTCTGGTTCAAAGGGACGATCCTGTAACCGTTTCGCAACCGCGGCCACATGCGCAGAGACCGACGGGTCTGGCCCTGACACGCTGGTCGTCCGGATGTAAGCCGGCAGCGGTCTCAGCTTCGCCGTTAGTATAGTTTCATAGGCCTGCCAGTCAGACTCAGATATTGCTAATGGAAGTAGTTTGGTTCGCTGCTTTTCAGTCGCATCATAGCCAGCTTTGATAAGAGCTCTCCCCTTTCTGTAATCCGTCACCGAGAAGTTGTCTAATTGGGGAGCAATCTCGATATCTGCGCGGGAACGATTCAGTTGGACATTCCGGCTGGTCCCGGCCGACAGCGTCCGCGCGAAAATTCCCACCAAAGAAGTTGCATCCTGTTCTGGAAATGGTGAGTCACCGAGATACACCGAAATGACAATCTGAGAATGCAGTTCGCTACGGAGCACATCTGTAGGCAGATTGTCCATAATCGCTCCGTCAACCAAAATATCTTGCCCCCTCCGCACAGGTGGGAACACTCCCGGGATGGAGATGGAGGCGCGTACGGCAAATGGAAGCGACCCGGAGCGAAACACCGCAGGCTGTAATGTCGTTAGGTTTGTCGCGACGCAGCGAAACGGAATGGGCAATGTGTCAAAGTCCAGATTCTCGCTGTTATATGCATCCAGTTGCCGACCAAGAAATGCGTTCAATCTCCCATCCGCTATTAGCGCATTCCCGATTGACGGTGTTCCGTGCCGCAGGCCTATCGATATAGCCTGGGGCAGCTCATTTTGATCCGCGCGCCTTCTGAAGCTGAGGTCGCTCATGGAGGGCTTCAATGTGAAGAGATCATTGAAATCTGTATCGATTACCAAGTGTTCGATCTCTTCGGTTGAGTGTCCCGAGGCGACCAGAGAGCCAACCAGAGCCCCCATGCTTGTTCCTGCGATCTCATCGACCGGGATGCGGTGCTCATGTAGCCATAAGAGAACGCCGATATGAGCGATACCAAGAGCGCCTCCTCCTTCGAGGGCGAGACCAATCCGGGGTCGGTCAGCCGACGGCAATATGCTTGGTGCTATTGCCTCCGGCACGTTATGGTCATCAACCCCACGAGCGGCTTGAGCGTTCGCGGCCGGAATATAGAGACCGACGATAGATAGTGCAATGTACACGCTAGTCTTCCACATCTTGCCTTTCGAACACATATCATTCAATGGCCGCATTTGACTCCTATCCAGTGACTCAAGTGAGAGAAGGTTCATTCCTGCTCGCCTGACGTTAGGCAACTTCCGGTGGCAGTCACTCACTTGGGAGCTGCTCCGAGAGTTCCCGTCGCAAAGGCAATCGTGGCAGCGGCAGACAACGCGGATGTGTAGGCATCGTCTTCGGCAAGCTCTGCCTGAAACAGGTGTGTCTCGGCGTCGACAGCTGCTGTCACTGTGCCGACTCCCTGCTTGTAGGAATCCAGCGTCGCGTCATAGGACGTCTGCGCGGCAGCTTTCAAAGCTAGTGCTGCGTCGTTTGCCTCCAGGCTGGTCCGCAGCGCAATTTGTGCAGACACAATCTCCCGCATGGCGTTCAGACGGATCTGATCAAGAGTCGCCGCTGCTTTGTCCTCGTCATTCTTCGCCTGACGAATTGCGTTGGCACGCCGGTGAGCATCAAAGATCGGAACGGACATTCCCACCAGGACCGTGCCGTTCCATTGATTGCCGGTGATATTCAGGGTCGGCAACTGTTCTCCTACCGATGGAACTGCTGTGAGTCCTAGTTGACCGCTCACGTAAGCGCCAGTGCCCGCGAGGAAAATCTTCGGGCGGTTCTGGGCTTCAGCTACTCTCACGGATGCCTGACTTGCTTGCAGCGCGTTGTAACCTGCAAGCACATCCGGACGACGGGTCAGCGCGTCCCTCACAATCTGATCGACAGGCGCCAGATCGTCCTTCGAGAGCGAATGACGCATCACAGGCGCAATCCGGATCGTTTCCAGTGGCGAGACCCCCATTGCTGCAAGCAGCGCCGCATAAGATTGCTGTTCGGTCCCCTGCGTGTTCACCACAGAAAATTGTGCTTGTGCAGTTAAGGCCCGAGTCTGGGTGGTTTCAATAACCGTACCTTCGCCATGGTTGTAACGTGCCTCGGCCGCAGCCTCGATTTCCCTGGCGTTAGTCAGTGCCTCTATTGCGGTTTGATGGCGTTCTCCCGCCGCGACATACGCATAATAGGCAATTGAGACAGCATAGATGACTTGTTGATGAGCGCCGGTGAAAGCGATATTAGACGCATCGGACAACTTTTTTGCTGCACCTACGATGTTCTTCCTCCCGCCGAAGTCGAAAAGGAGCCACTCCACCGATACAGCCTCCACGCTGCCAAACACATTTCCGGAACTGTGAACGGTGGCCCCGAAGCTGCTGTTCTGACCATTCACTCCCTGGTATCCCCCAAGCACATTGGCGGTGATAACAGGCAGATAGGTGCTCGCGGCCATGCCCTCACCGATGGCCACGTTACGGGCTCTTTCCCATGCTACCCGCGTCTCTGGATTTTCCTGTTCGGCAACATCTATCAACTCGGCTAGATCGTATTCATGATCCTTGGCAAGTGCCACGCGAGGTACCGGTATGCGCCCTGCATCTCGATTCGGCGGCAATACAAAACTTCCTTGTCGAAATGGCGAGTCAGGAAGGCTCAGTGGCCTTGCACGATCTGCTATAGCGGTCTTAGACGAGGATGAGCCTTGGTCCACACTCTGCGGATGAAGGGAAGATGCAGAGAGCGGAAGCAAGAGTGCGATCGGGATAAAGAGTCTTTTATTCATCTTGTCCTGCCGGTTTGAGGTTCGACAAGGCCTGCTGGAATGCGCTGATTCGAACGCGCACCAGATTTTCCAGAGGCACAAGTGATTTAGCTTCAGTTTGGTTGTTCGGGTTGGCGTGGAACTCTGCCGAAGCCCGCCGGTCCAGGAGACTGCGAAGACGACTTCTCTCCTGTTCGGGTGCCAACTCTGCAATACCGAAAAGCACCGGTTCCAGCCTTTGTGCCGCTTCTACCGCATATTGTTGGGCATCGAGCCAGGTACTTCCAGGCCGAATCGATGTAGGCTCGTAAGCGGCCAAATGGATATCGCTCTCAATCTCGTCCAATATCGAGTATGTCTCAGCGGCCAGACGCCGCCGCGGCCACCTATCAATCGCTTCGACCATGCTCTCGAGATTGTGCTTGACTCTGTGAAGAGCATCATCGATACGCGGACCAACGCTGACCGGCCAAATCCGCGTTGCCACAAAATACGAAACTACATTTCCCAGAAGAATACCGATCACACGGTCACGGGCGACCACCATGTTGAACGAAGGCGATGGCCCTTGGATTACACAAAGAAAATACGCAAACGCAATCTGAAATCCAGCATAGGAAATGTGCTTGTCTCCGGCCGCAATCCACGCTCCAAGGAACGCACCTGCAAAAACAATCACTGCCAGGCCTCCTATGCTGGTCACCAAAGGGATCACCTTGATCATGACAAGTAGCCCCAGCCCCGCACCCACCAGACATCCAAGAATACGCAGGGTCAACTTCTCGACGCTCTCCGCGGCTGTTCCGAGTGAGACGATAAAGCATGTGATCAGTGCCGTATGAATACCGGGCCAACTAAGGATGGAATAGAGGAGATAGCACAGCATAGCGGCGGCCGTGACCTTGAACGCAAACTGTATATGCACGGGATTTGTGAATGCATCTGGCAAGAAAAATCCTGCGCTCTCCTTTGGCTTCTCGGAACTCCGGGCTGGCCTCAAGTCGCCGAACTGTGTGAGCCCAGCGTTGAGAAAGGCCACTGCTGAAATGGCGAGATCCGTGCAAGCGTCATCGACGCTTACCGGACCGACCTTGGCCGCATAGCCACCGGCGGCGAAGATAGAGGCTACCTCCAGCAGCCTGATCTCGATCGTCCGCCTGATATTTTCTGGAGGCATTGCCTGAGGCTCGTCCAGCATAAGTAGTACTGCGGAGAGCACTGTGACAACGCAATCGGAGGCACCTTTCAAAGCAGCAATATCCTCATCGCTGCTTGTCTTTTCGAGACTGGCGAGCTTGAGGTGAGCCTGCATTTCAGCGTCATCCATTGGCGCCAGACGCGTTGGCTCACTGATCGCAGCACCATCATTCTCGATCAGGAGTTTCGCGGCGGCGCGAAGCCGCTCCGCGATTTCCTTCTGTGCAATGCTGCGCGGAGACGGGGCAATGAGCAGGTTAACTACGGCTGAGATAAGTGCAGGAATTCCAACAAAGAGCCACGCATAGAGCAGAGCCCGGGTTCCCGCTTCCCCGACAGGGACCGAGCCTAATACATCAAGCGCATATGCAAGAATGAGCGCTATGGTCGAAGCCAACGGCTTTAGCTTGCTCGCGGAAGCAAGAAACAGCATGACGAACGAAATCGATGCCATCGCAAACACTCGCACGGCCGGACTTGCCCAGACTGGTTCCGCGAGAACCAGTAGAAGTCCCACAATTAAAGTTATGAGTACTGTTATCGCGATGGTCAGAGCCATGCTGGACATGCGGTCTGGTTTATTCAGGAAAAATACGAGATAGACAGTGAGGGCGATCTCAGGAGTTGTATAGGTTTCCGCGAAAATAGTCACGAGCGTGCAAATCAAGGCGAGGCGCGCGGCGAATGCTAACCGCCCCGGGGAGGGTTCCCCGAGTAGCCGCCATACGGATGCCCATCGGATACCGCTATCTGCACGCACGGCCATGTGCAACCTCCACAATGGCGCTGGCGCCAAGCCTGACCAGACGTTCGGGCGGGTTCTCCAGGCGAATGCGCACCGGAAACCGCTGTGCCACCCTGACCCAATTAAGTGAAGGTTGTACGTATGGAGCGTTTCTCGGGAGGTTGATCTTGTCTTCGTCAAGCACCCCGTATCCGATACTCTCCACGACACCTTTTATCGGCACACGGCGATCGATCATCGAATGGACGGTCACACAAGCCCCAGGCTCGATTCGATCGAGGTCGAGCTCTCGAAAGTTTGCTGAAGCGAACCACTCTTCAGTGTTAATGAGGGTGAAGAGCGCCTGCGATGGAGCAACAACCTCGCCCGTGGCTATAGTTAATCCGACGATGCGTCCATCATGTGGGGCTCGCACTTCCGTGTCCGATAAGGCGCGACGTGCATTGGCAAGTGCAGCAGCGGCGGCTCGCACGCTCGCAACCGCAGCGTCGTCCGTGTCCACCGCGCCTTCAGCTGCGCGCTGTTGTTTTTCCGTTTGTGCGAGTGAGGTCGTCGCGTCTTGAGTCGCAACCTTCGCCTGATCGAACTGTTGCTGGGGAATATATCCTTTCGCCGCCAACGGTCCGAGACGCTCTTGCGTTCTTTGCGAGAGGGCCAGGTTATCTTTCGCTCGGTCAATTTGTTCAGTTGCAATATCCGCGTTCAAGCGCTGTGTAGCGACAAAACGTCTTTTAGAGCCTACGGTCGCGCGCGCGACATCCAGGTTGGCCTCGGCCGCCGCCACGTTGATTTGATATGGAACCGGATCAATCCGGAACAATAGGTCGCCTTTGTGCACGAGTGCGTTTTCGTGAACCGCTAATTCAATGATCCGTCCGCCGACCAGAGGCGCGACATGCACAACTTCCCCGTCAATGCTTGCATCATCGGTGCTGGGCTTCGCCCTTAACGACGTCCGGCCCCAGAAAAGGGCAGCCAGAACAACAAGAATGAGGGCAATAGCCGCGCCTAAAGGATTGCGCTTACGAATTCCACGAGCTTCCGTCATCAATGCACCACCCAGAGCTGCCAAACGACGAGGGCAACAATCACACCTATTGATGAACAAACTGCTAGCTGGTAGGGGATATAGTTTGAAAGTCCCGTAACCACCATCAAACCTCGTACAATCACCGCGACAATGACTGCTATGAGAGCGCACAGAAGCCATGCTGGAAAGTAGGCGCCGGCTATCGTGATCGATGGCGCTCCACCACAGCCGGCCAAGGACACTGATTCACCTGCCACGAACACAACCGAGATGGGCCGTGTCAGATGGCGAGCGCAAAGATTCGATTCCATGTGTGCTCTTCGGACGATCATCATTATTCCCCCTTTCTTTAGGTTCGACCGGCGTGGACGTGATCTTCCCCGAAGAACGTCTCTGGAGGGAAGCCTTTGGCTATTTTGAAGCGTAATGAAATATAGCAGCTTGAAGAACAAGCTTTATGGTGGTTGTGGAGCCCCACTTTGGTGGGGCTATCCGAGGAACTGTGCCCAAGAGATGAGCTTGCTCGATGCGATCACGTACGATTTTATCGTGATGTTGTAACTCCCCTGTACACGTTTTCGTCGTCGATATCGAAACCTGCGCCATACCAGGAGCTGGCCGGATTTGCTATAAGCAGGAGTGCACCAAATGAGCCTTGCTGACAGCCTTACACCACCTCACCAGCGCACCAAAAATGAACACCGCTATTCCATAGGTGTTGAGGCTTGACCGTGGGACTGCGCACAGTCTCTAGGCGAGTTCCGTGTTCGGCGGAAGTTAGTAAACTGAAACAGATATATTAGCAATAACCGACCACGCGTGATACTACACACGATCCTAGAGGAAAATGCACCGCAGCGATGACCATGAGCGAAACCAGGACACAACCTATGACATCAGTCGCCATCCTAAAGGCCGAAGAGCGCCTGCAGACGCTGCTGCCCAGTATCTACCAAACAGAAAAGGTGCAGCCCGTGTCGATGGGTTCGGCGCCGCTGGCGTTCGATATAGACGGTAACGTCGCATGGGACCGCATGTGGGCCTCGTTCTGTGACCTCGCTATGGCAGGGGGGCCGCCGCACAAGGGCAAACTGCTGGAACCTGGCGCGCCGGAGCAGATCCTCGCAGAGCCCGTCCGATACGCTGAGGTCTGCGACGAGATCGTGCGCGGTATCGAACTCGCAGCGCGCCTGAAAGCGACGCCATCCTCCTCGCCCGGCTGGATGCGCATTCAATGCAGCAACCACACTATGGCGGAGTGGCTGCTACGCGCGATCACCATGGAGAACATCTCCGTGCGTCTCGAGGAGAGTGCCATCCTGCTGCCCGCGGGTCCTGCTTTTCGCGTGGAAAAGGAGATCAAGAACGTCATCACCGTGACCGCCAAGACGACCCATTACTGGAGCGGCCACCTGATACGCCTCCAGCAGCTTGGGATCGCAAATCTCTTCCACCAGCTCGATAGCGAAGCTCCGCTGCTGCAACCCGCATGGACGCCCGGCGGCGAGAATCAAGATGCCCGCAGACGCATCCAAGGCGCGATCGAAGGCGCGACGGGCCTTCGGACCACGGACCACAGCTACGCCAACTGGATCAGCCTGGACTGCGGCAGCGTCTCATCAGCGATCACAACAATGCGCCGCCTCGTGGCAAGCAACATCCTCTGCCGCCGTGAAGAGACCGCGATCTTTCTTCCCTTGAACCCCATCGACGATCCCCACGGCGCACGCATCGCACACTCAGTCTCGGAGCTCCTCGCCCGAGACGCCTAGCCGGAAAAGGTCGTATCCATCTGCGGTAGTTGCTTTCGCATCTTCTATCAATACAGCAGCACTGTAAGGTGCCCTTCAGTTGATTGTCGAACCGAATCAAGGAGTGCCCCGAGTATCGGGAAGCGGGCCGATTGGCCGTATGAGAAATAGACAACTGCACCTACATCCGGCTAGCGTCAGATTTGCAAAAAAGCCACCGCCGGAAGAGCAATAAACCCAGTGCTTCGGTGTTTTGGACTCTTTAGGATTACTACATCTTTACAAACCAGTGACAGTTGACTAGTTGCGGAAGTCACCATGCTTCGAGACCAGCCTCGCTGAAAAACTTTCCGGTCGGCCCATCATCTTCGATCATCACAAGCCGAACAGCCGGCGCCGCACCTTCAGTGACTGTCCCGGGGCCGGAGTGGCCGTTGAGGTCAGTCGCGACGTAGCCCGGATCGGCAGAATTCACCTTGATGCCGAATGGCCGGAACGCATTCGCCAGAGGAACCGACGATGATGTAAGTTGTTGTATTTATGGTGCCGGGAGGGGGGGGGCGAACCCCCACGGCCGCAAGGGCCGGCGGATTTTGAGTCTGATTTCAGACACTTTGCAGGGTGTTGCATCGCGACGCAGTAAATCGCAACAAGTGTTTTATTTGCATATAGATATAGGAATATTTGAGGTTGCAATATGACGCAGCCAAAAGCAGAAAAGTTGGAAACGAACAGCCATCAAAACAGCCACTGACTCGTTCCGGCGGATTTTTATCTGGCTCTCGCTCGGATTTGCCCTACCTTCAGTGCTTTTTTCGAACATTCAGTGGCTGTTTGATGGCTGTTTGCGCTGTAACAAGATGGAAAATAAACACTTACACTTGCACACATTTTAGGGCAATTCGATCGTTTCCGGGCATCAAATCCGCCACTCTGACGTGGTGGCTGTTCGGTCCGACGTCGGCATCCCAACCGGACTTTGACGGCCTCTTTGGTGACCTCTTTTTGCTTCCCCTGGGACGGCCTCGGCGGCGCGCAACAATCTGCTCTGGCGTGTGAACCCGCGAAAAACTGCCCGCCTTGGCTTGTGCCAGGGACTCACGCAGACCCGGCAGCGCATGCCCCGCATCGCCTTAGATTGCCCGGACTACCCTATTTACGTCCATCTTTTTTGGTGCCTTCACGGCTCCACCCCCGAATCAGAAGATTTCAAAATAGATGAGATGCGGCACGCCGCTTGCGCGTCGATGGCTGGTTGGTGGCTGTTCTTTCAATATGCCATTTAGATATCGTCAGATCGCTTTCTTTGCGGCGGCCCGTTCGGAATGTTCAAAGGCATCTGCAAAGGGCTCAAGCTCGTCGTCACTCATGCTAAGGTCGCGGCCTGCTTCGTACCAGTTGTCCACGGCGTGGACAACTTCACTCAGAATTTCCTTGGCTCTTGCGGGCTTGATTCGAAAATAAGCGATCACGGACATAAGGGCGTCTATGGTCATCTCGGGGCCTGCATCCTCGGAGATCCATGTCTTCAATTCGCGCACGCGCTCGGGCGACGGGTTGATGTCGAAGGCAGGCGACAACCGCCAGAATTCCCGGTCTTCATGTAGGAAGCCGTGATTGCGCAGATGGTCGTCAACATTCGTAATCAGAATCGAGAAAGCGATACGCCGCCACAGCTCTTCAATATCGGTTTGTACTTCGGCCCCATGTACGCGGATTGCATCCACGATCTCTGTGTACGTATGGTTATCGGCTTCCGTCACCTCAAGACCTAGCATTGTCGCCGCGGAGATATACATAATTCGATCTCCGCGACCTCGCCGGTCGAAACGGCGGATCAGTGCCACGGGCAGATTTTCGCTCTTTACGATGCGCGCAGCGGCCGCATTGATTCCGGCCTGCTTGGCAAGGGTGAGAGCGAGCACTTCGCCCTTGGTGACGGCGCGCTCGTCTGTGATACTCGGGAATTTTCCAATGGAAAGTGCGCCATCTTCGTCAACGACCGTGCATTTAGGGCGCATTCCGCCAAGTGACGTGCCACGCCCACGCAAGTACGCCAGGTCTGCCGCTGTCTCTCTGTTGGCCTCAAGGGCGCGCGACGCGCTAAGCAAATGCCCAAGCTCAATGAGTGGCGGAGCCTTCCGGCGTCCTTCTCCGTGTGCGCGCTGGAAAACATTGTCTTCGTCGCGAAAACGAAGCGCGCCGACGCGGCTGATGTCATCCACAGCCAGCAAATAATCAAGAGCATTGAGCGGCTGTGCCTCGTCTTTCTTTCCTTCACGTCGCAGTTCCTGTCTATGTTTGACGTGATCGCGCATGATGACCCGCTTTGCCCACCCGTCGGGCTCGGTATCCGCAATCGCGGCATGGAATAGAGAACCCTCTTTGGATTTGCGATGAAACTGTGGTCCCGCCTGGAGCGGGAGCGTCGGGCCGAGAGCGAAACGCGCGCGGTCGCCAAGCCAGCCTGCTGCGTACTCGAAAGCAGCGTTTTCGCGGCGTCCTTGCAGGTCGTAACGCAAAGTGCCGATCTGCGGACCATCTCCCAGCACTACGTCAATGGTGCGCTTCATGGCCTTGGCACCCGCGCTTTCTTCATGCGCACGCGCTTGGGCAGACGTTCTTCATCCAGAAGAAGGCCGACATCGTCGCGGCTCACATCAATAAGGCTTCTCAGAGGATCGCCAAAGCCCAGGACGAAGAGCGCCATCGCATAAACGCCGAGACCGACTCCGGGGTCTCCCTTTTCAGCGCGGAGGTAAGTGTTTTTGGAGACACCCATTCGCTCGGCTACAGTAAGGACCGTAAGTCCCCGTTTACGCCGCGCGGTCGCAAGATCGCTGCCGAACTTGGTCAACGACCGCCTGACAGCGGGAGGGAGAACATCTGAGACACTCGATCTCATATAAGGCTCCATACATAAAGCCTTATGGCCTTATATGGACCAATATATAGGACTTTATGGAAGATGTCCAAGGCCGGAGTTCTGCAGGCCGGTAGCATCCTTCCAGCCTTTGAAGCCTGATGGATGCGCCAGTACACAATACCTCAAATATTTTGAGGTATTGCGCCTTCCTTCCACGAGCAGGCGATGTTTCGGTCCGTTTGCCTACTCACCCAACGATCCGTTCGGGATGGTCGCCACGCACATACTTCCGCAAGTCGGCCACAGGAATCAAAACCCTTCCACCAATTCTTCTGGTCGGCAATTTTCGATTCGCTATCAGGTAATCAAGCCCACGCTGACTGATGGAGAGTAGCTGGGCCGCTTCACCTCGACTGACAAGCAGCTTCTCCTCGGCTGGAATTGTGGCTCGCGCTGGTGGCTTCTTGTATGCGGTGTCGATTGCCTGCATTGTCTGCTCCTTTGATCAAGAACTTGTTCTGCCTACAAACCCAATCCGTATCCCATGCTTCGCTCCACCACATGCTCTGAAGCTGGACTGATCTTCGGTCCTCCTGAGATAGCTTGTTCCAGCTGGAGCGCGCTCTTGTGTGAAACATCGTGGCTCAAGGCCTGCACCAGCTTGTCGCGGTCATTGGTGAAAATTTGCGCGTCCCACTGTCCCCGAGAGACGGACACATAAGCCATGCGGTGATTCAGCAAGTCTTTGGCTCCAAGCTCAGTGTCCGCATGAATCAACACACGTTCTGCTGTCTGTCCCTGGCTCGAATGGCTGGTGACAGCGTAACCGTGGTCGATGTGCGGGAAGCCATGCACACCGACTTCAACATTGCGTCCGCTATCAAGTTTCAGGTGCATTGAACCGTTCGCACCGATGTCCTCAATGCTGGCAAGCTCACGATTGGCAATCTTCAGTTGTTGATTGGGTGCCGTGAACTGAATACGATCGCCGACGGAAAACGCCTTCTCTTCAGCTCGATACACGGAGACGCCCATCTGACGTCGTGGATCGTAGGTTGTCTGCTCCCCGCTGCCACGCAGCACCGTAAGCAAATTCTCCTGGCCGTTCACAGCGAGAACACGCGCATACTCTCCTTTACCCATGCCGGTTTCCTTCGATGTCCGCGAATAATGTACTACGTCGTTGGGCTGATACCGCTGTGCCCAACTGCGATCGGCGCCGGTCAACTCTTGCCGTGGGACAAGCACTTGCATGGCATATTCCCGCTTGTCAACGACGCGTTGCTTCTGTAGCTCTCGATGAATCGCGCTGTTGATCTCTGCGCGGGAGCGATTATCCGGTGACACGACAAGCGTGCTTTCCGGCGAGGCTGCATACTCCCGCGCTATTGCAGATATTCGCGCTTCACGCCCAATCACTTCATGCACTCGGCCCTGAATGTCGAGGCTTTCGATTGCCGCTGCGACATGACCGCGCGCCAGCATCTCAACCGCTTCTTTCAACTCTGGGTCACGCTGCCGCAGAATCTCATCCAGCTTTACCGTGTTCATTCCCGCTTCCTGAAGCTGCGCGAAGGGGCGGCCAGCCTCCACACCTTCATGCTGACGCACATCGCCAACCAGCAATACCCGATCATTCCGGTGAAGGCGCGAAAGGAACTCGTGCATCTGCCGTGTGGACGTAAGAGAGGACTCATCCAGCACGTAAAGGCGCTTCTCTCCTGTATTGAGTCGCTCGCCTTTGGCTAAATAATGTTGTAGCGTCGATGTGGCCATGCCAGCTTCAGCAAGTTTCTGAGCGGCTCGGCTTGTGGGTGCAAATCCCTCGACACGGTAGCCCTGTGCTTCTACGCCTTCACGAATGACTGACAACGTGGTCGTCTTACCCGCGCCTGCAACACCGTCAAGCCCAACAACCTTTTCGCGGGACAGGAAGATGTCATCCATTGCTGCAACCTGAGACTTGCTCAACTCTGGATGGGCATCTTCGATGCGTATGCGCAAGATCGGAGATACCAGCATGGAACTCTCATACCGGCTTTCATTGCCCTTCTGCACAAGGCCGACGATCTCCCGCTCCAAACGAACCATCTCGGCTGTCGTGTACTGCGGTGCGGCTCTTCCGTCTGATCGCTCAACCTTGCGGAACTCTCCATTCCGCACGCGCTGCTCGAATTCTTGTCGAACCTGGCTATACGTCGCTTGGCCCATGCTGCGATCCATTGCTGCCTGCAAGATGCTTCGCTCATCCTGCACTGCTGACCGCTCGAAGACATGGTTGCGTGAATAAGTCACTGACTGCTGCGCGGCCTTCTCGGGCTGTTGTTCGACCTTGTGCTCGCGCTCCCGTGCCTGGGCTACAACATGATCCGGCTGATTGCCAAACTTTGCCGCAAGATCACGATGCCGTTCCAGCACCTCTTCGCGCGAAAGAAGATCCTTGCTGTCTCTTGTTCGATGCGCTGCAACCTGCGCGGCTCCAGCGCCTTCGCGCCCGATCTCCTGAAGATGCTCTTTGATCTGCGCGCGCCGTGGGCTCGATGCTTCCAGATACTCCTGTGAGTACCCCTTGATTTCTGGCTGCCCATGTTGACCACGCTCAATCTCGTACCCAAGTCCTTGCAGCCTCATGGCAAGCTCTGAGCGATACACGGTCGTTGCGTATTGCTGAGTCTGAAAGAGACTGCGCTCTTGCAAGGCACGGGTTTGACCATTCTCGCGCTCGGTGACGTTGAAGATCACAGCATGGGTATGAAGCTGGGGAGCTGCGTAGCCATCTACAGGCCGTGCGGTGTCATGCTCGAAAGTTGCTGCGACAAACTTGCCGGTTGTTTCAGGTGCATGAACATTGCCGATGCGAGCCTGCGTGTAACGTTCCAATTCATACAGCGCAACGCGAACGCTTTCACGATGTGCCTCACGCACGCGTTCATCACCGCCAACAAGAGCCGTCACCGATACGGACTTCGGCGCAGAGAACGTTGCATCCCAACCTGCGCGATGTTCCGCGCTGGTAATCTGCTTGCCATACTCGTTCTCATAGGTTCTCGCCGGTTGATGCTTAACGAGCTGCGCGGCGCTTACTGGATGCTGCCCTTCGCTTAACCGCGCGAACTGCTCGTCAGCGACGGAGCCATGCAGACCCCATTCATGCGCAAGCTCTCCTTGCCACTCGCTGTGCCCCTGGCGATCACGACTCCAGTAGTTCTGCTTCTCTGACGTGAACTCTCGCGCATGGTATGTGCGGGCTTGGTTGGCCGACAGCGCTTTGGAAAGAGTCAACATGCGTAGAAGCCTCAACACGTGAACCGCAGAATCTCGCAACTGCTTGCTGCATAGCGTAACTCCAAATGTGGAAATGTAGGGCCTAATTTTAAGAAATATTTTCGACGCGATAGTTGCGAATACCCTTATGGATATTGAATGAAACAGTTATTGCACATCTAATTCATCGCATATAGCTAGGCCAATATGACCTCTTCTAGTGAACGAAGAAGCACGCGAATGCATAGACACAAACAAGGTCAATGAAGGTCTCTTGGGAGCGTCGATATCAAGGGATATGGCGGGCAGAAACGGAGGTGCTTTGAGTACCGCGAAGTTAGTCGATCCACTGCGATTTATCCCACGGCTTAGGCGGTATATCGCCATTGCGAATAGCTGCTCCCGGAAAGATCATATGGCGCTTTGGCATCGCAGGAGAGGCTACCGGAACAACCGGCTTTTCACTTTTCAAAGGTGTGCCATCTTCAGCGTGAGATGGTCTTTGATCGGCAGCCGTAATGGGCTGTTCTTTGGGCTCTAATTGGCGTCTTGAAAGACTCACTTTAGTCTCGGCAAAGAGACGATATTTCCACTCTTCAATCTTCTCTCCAAACTGGCCCCAAAGAGCATTCCAATCGGAGGCGAATTCGACTCCATAAATCTCTTCATAAAGCCGTCTCCATTCACTAGCCAACTCCTGTCTGATCATGATTGCGACATAGAGGACAAGAAGCGGGATAACACAGATGAAGGAGAGCGGTTCGGCGATCAATTCTCCGAAGGTCCGATTGCCGTAGAAGTCCTCTTGCAGGAAGCTTTCCAATTCGGATGACTTCCATCTCTGGGCTGGTACCTTTACAAGTTCATTCCACCCTCGCTCGCGAGCCAAAGAAGACAGTCCAATCGGAAAAAACCCGGTCCCTTTTGAATCGACATCTTGAGGAATGACGATCTCGCTTTTCCGTCCCGCAACCGACTTGTAAAGCCACTCAATTTGGGTCGTACTCGCTGGACTCTCAGCGTGCTTAGAACTGTCCCAATAAGTCACCAAATAGTAGCGTTCGAGCGGCGGCAATTCCCACCGAAACCACGCCAGAAATATAGCCAACGCCAGCGCCGGAATCGAGCACATCAGCAGTCCTGTTCTCCACGGAAGCGCTGTGCGAAGAACCGGCCATTGCATGATGCTTTCCCCTCTTATTTAGTGGTGGTTTGCGACCGCTTTCGGGACAGGAATTCACGGGCCTTTTGTTCCTTAATTGAATCTGCATAAGCAGACATCTTGCGCATGTCTTCCGTGCTCAACGGCCCCTTCGATGCCTGGGCAAATAGGTTCAGCATGAGGTCCCGCATCCCGATGATCTCCGCCAAGAGAACCGCATCGGTGTGTTCTTGCTGTGGCGACCGAACAGATGCGAGCGCAGTGTCGCGCAGCCATTCGGATACTTTTTTCCCGGCCTTGGAGGCCGCCGCTTCGATCTCGCCAAGCTCTGCTTCTGTGAGCCGAGTTGCGATGGATTTCACCCGAGAGACATCGCTCGCTGCCGGACTGGCAGGAGCTTGTTCTGCGATTTGCTGCGGTGTGGTATCAGGAGAGACCATGAACGGTACCACCTATCGAGACTTCTCTAATGTCTGCTTGGATGCGTTTGTTGTCGGCGTAGTTTCTATAACTACGCTTCCGGTGGGGTATCTGGTACGCGTAAACGGCAACGAGGCCGCTCGTTTACGTCCGTGAACACAAAACGGCAATCTATTGCAAGAAAAGAAGTTAACGGAATGCGCCCCGGAGTCGCTTCACAGCACCCATTTGGGGATGACGTGTCAGCCTTCATCCGCTGCGTAGCAGCGTGCCCTTCGTCTCTAGCTATGCAGAAGCAAACGAGATCGACAGGAGAAAGCTTGCTCCGTTATTGTGCGGGGAGGACTAGTCACATGACGCCAAGAATCCACCCCTCGATCTGTGCAGCCACGCGGTCTGCTTCAGAAAGAGGCGGACTGGCAAAGATCGCTAGCGAGCCGCTGCTGTCTGCCTGTCTCATCCATGCTGCGATGGAGTAGGCGTCGTGCTGATGACTGTCGCGGCCCCCCTGGGTAAAGCTCCGACTCCAAAGCGCTGGGTAGACCTCCGCCACAACCGATTTCCCCACTGGCAGCTGCCATCCATCGAAGGGCCAGAAGTGAATGCGACCGGCTGCCTTGAAATCGATATACCGCAGCCAAGGGATACCGCTGTGAGTAGACTTCGCAACCGACCCTTGCACGTCAAAATGAAAGACAGACTTTGCACCCCGAGCGCGGATTTCGGTCACACGCCTCCACCTCGCCTTGCCGGATCGCGCGGTCGCATTGCCGCAGGCTCCCTCGCGAACAAAGTCGACGTAGGTGTGGTCATCATCTGTCGGCCAATGACGTTGAAAGTCCTCGATAAATGCTCTCCAATCGAGCGGCAAACCGTGCTCTGTAAAGTACCTCTGAGGGAAGGAAAAGCCATGGTCGATACCTACAAGGGTCGGCGTCTCTTCGGACAGAATTTCCGCCAACCATTCCGCGATCCCACGTCGAGTCCAATACTTCTTCGTACTTGCTGGAGGTTGCACTTCTACCGGCGGAGTGTCCCTGTCCGCGACATAAACGCGCAAACCTTTGAGGCTCGCCACAGGGGTTTCCGCACCGGAGTAGTCCACTCCGACGTACCGTTCGAATGCCAATGGAGCTTCCAATCAATCACCTCTGACAACTCTGGGCTTGGCTCACCCTAAATCAAATCTCCAGGTCAACGATCTCCGGCTCAGACACCAGCATGTAGTGTTCATTCAGCACCGAAGCATTCACGAATTCACATCCATTGCTACCATGGACGCGTCCCTGACCGCCATGTATGTGCCCGAACAAATGGAGCCTGGGTGCGATCTTCTCGACAACTTCGGCCAACTCTTCGCAACCTAAATGGTCGGTCATCGGACGGGATTGATCGAGAATCCCGAAAGGCGGGCCGTGGGTCACCAGGACATCTGTCCCCATCGGAATTTTGTCCCAATACTGGCGTATCGGCTGGCCACGCTGTACGTTGAATGCCCAATTATTGAACGGCGGCTGCACTGGTGATCCCCAGAACTTCAGGCCTTTCACTTCGACGCCCGAGTCCTCCAGGTAGGTGGCGTTTGTGACGAGGGCACGAGCCGGTATGGGGTGTGACTCGAACAACCGATCATGGTTTCCAGCGATGACAATCTTGTGTGCATGAGGCTGACGACCAAGCCATGTGTTGAAGTCGATGATCTCGCGCGGCGCGTTCCCATAGGTCATGAAGTCGCCCGCATGGATCAGAATGTCGCCATCGGGAACACGAAGGCCGGCGTGTTGTCCGTGCGTGTCGCTGATACAGATGATTCGCACTTTTGCCATCGTCGGGCCCCTACGATTCATCCTTTCCTACCGTTGACTCCTCATCTCAATATCTTTCGCTTTCGCTTCCGCCTTGACCTTCATGACGGCCTGAATCTCATCGAAATGCCAGGGCCGAAAGTCGTGGCTATCCACTCCGACGTCCATCGAGAGCGACAGCGGATCATCCGGCAGGTTGCCGTGTGAATGGCCATAGAGCTGCCACGTCCCGCGCGAGTGTTGCGGCCAGACCTTCATGGCATAGTGGCAGAGAACGATTCCTTGCTTACCCACCCGAATTTCGGAGAGAGAACTCCAAGAGGTGAACAGGTGCTGTACCTTTCGAGTCGTATTGTCGTGATTTCCGTCGATGAAGTGGATCGTCTTGCTGGCAATCTGATTGCGATAGAGGGCAACTGCTTTTGGTCCTCCCATGCAGAAGTCCCCGAGGAAATAGAGCACGTCGTTCGGCTTCACCGACGCATTCATGCGTTCGACGATCGCCTCGTTCATCTCCTGCGTGTCCGCGAACGGGCGGTTGCAGTATCTAATGATGTTGAAGTGCCCGAGATGAAAGTCGGATGTAAACCAGGTGTCAGCCATGATGACGTTATGTAGGAGCCGTGTTTCCTTGGATTTGAAGTTGTGACTGTCGCTCGGAGTGCTTTTTAGTCTACTTGATGACTGATTCTGCGCTTAGCCTAGTAACAATCGCTTTGCCTGATCGCACCGTGCTCCGATGAGACGCGATACCGCCTCGGCGGTGCCATCCACAAGTTCCAACGCAGGAAGCGCGGAGAATACCGCTTCAATCACTTCCATCACGCGCCGCCGCACCATCGGCTTGGCGAGTCCCGCTTCCTCTGCAAACTGCTCGAAGTTGCGAGGCATGACTTTCTCGGATGAATATTCGCCGCCGAGTTTCATCGCCATGGTTCGACTGATCTCGGGATAGTAGACGGTACTGAGGCTGTCATAGAGAGGCGACAAACTGACTTCAATATCGTCCGTTGCAATACCCCGGTAAAGCAGGGATAAGTTCTTGCCATGGGCGTCGTTGTTTCCAATGAGGTAGTTGAAGATCACTGCATCAAGCAGGCGAGAGAGGTCGATGACGGGTGTGCTCGACACCTCGCGGAGCAACGCAAAGCATTGCTTGAGCGACGGCCCACCTTCTTTCTGATACTTCATCTCCGAGACGATCCCCAGCGCTTGGCAGAAATCCTCCTGGTGCAGTCGCTGAAGAACCGGCTCTTGTCCAGGGTCCGCGCGGTATATACGGTCGTACCGCTCCACCAGCAGGTATTCCATGCCCTCAACGGTGCGCGCCTCCACCTTCGCTGTCGGGATTCCGATAGTGGCAGCGAGCTTCATACAGAGCGCTTCGTTTGCGACCACTCCCTCGAATCGATCTCCCCCTGGTTTCAGAATATGGGTGCTGGGCGCTCCGCCCAGGGGAAGCGAGATCTCATTACCTTCGACTCGCACTGCAACCTTGTCTTGTGCCCCGGCAAGCGAGAGGCGGATTCCCTCATCGCCGGCGAGCAGAGGCCGCTTGGGAAGCTCTCTTAGGACAGCGGCAAGTTCTTCGCTGGAGAGCATCCGGTAGCGATAGTCCCTCTCCGGCAGCGCTTCGCCTGTTGGAATGAAGGTGACAGCGCCTGCGCACTCACCTCCGATCTGCTCCAGCATGGCGTAATCATTGCGGGCGCTAATGCCGAGATTGCGGGCGATGATCTCGCGCTTGCTCTCTTCCGGCAGAATCCCGCCGAAGTATCCGCGACACTCGTTTCGTGAGAAGCGTTCTTTGCGCAGTGGCAACGATTGGGACAGAGGATACGCACCAGGCGTCTCCAACCAACTCTCCGCATACTGGAAGATCATCTGACCGCCATCGTCCTGAATCAGGTGGCCAACGAATTCGCCGTGCAGGTAAACATCCAGCGTCTTAGTCATGCACTATCCTCCTTTCCCTGCCGCTGAAGGCGGAACGAGCGTGAGCTTGATTCCTAGAGTCTGGAGGATGGTCAGTGCCTTCCCAATCTCGCACGTCTCCTTACCTCGTTCGAGGTCTACAACGAAACGCAACCCCGTACCCGAGGTCAAGGCCAACTCCCGTTGAGTGACGCCGAGACCTTTCCGCGTAGATCGAATCAGCGCCCCAATTTGTTCAACCGTCATTCGCGTTCCTATACGTTACCGTACGGGAATAATAGCAGAAATTGTATGGATTTCAGGCATGAATGTCCCGAACGGGAATATTTGCCAGGAAGAAGCCGAAATTAGCGAATTAATTCCCGTTCGGGAACATATTTATATAACCTGGGCGCGGGTATGACCTCAGTGTCAACTGACACGGAAGAAGCAGCTCAAGCTTAACCACAAGAAATTAAGGCCCGCGCGAAACTCAAAGCGCACGTGGAGAATCCTTTTGCCCGTGCTTGATGGAAGATTTCAATGAAGATGCGGCGGGACAATTAGAATGGGTTTTCGGAACTTTCAAGTCGATCCTGCATATCTATGACAGCTCAAGAATTTATAGAAAAAGCCCCGCTCTATACCCGAGTACCCATTCAGAGCTTCACGCCTCCCGGCAGCATCATGCGGATGTGCGAGAACGCGAAGTGCAAGCGAGAGACGACGTGGTTTAAGACTGGCAATCTCAGGACCGAACTCCAAGGCACAAGACCTGATATCGACCTACACCATGTCGCCTATAAATGCGGTCTGTGCGAAGCAAATAGCATGGGCGTTATCTACGAACTCCTCGAATGGTCGCAGGGTGGCCCATCTCAATACAGTCACAAAGCCGTGCGAAAGGTTGGCCAACTTCCGCCAGCGAGCATCTCCGTGCCACCGGCCTTGACCGAACGTCTTGGGACAAGCGCGCATTATTACAAAAACGCGCTGATCTGCCGGAATTCCAACTTTGGCATAGGGGCGATGTCGTACCTTCGCCGCGTAGTCGATGAGCACACCGACAATCTCATCGATGTGCTGGCTGACCTGTCCCGTACCTACTCAGTTCCCAAAGAAGATATAGAAAAGCTCTTAGCAGCAAAGAGTGAAGTTCAGTATAAAGAGAAATTGTCGGTCGCAGCCGAACTGATACCGGCTGCGCTCAGGCCAGGAGGAGTAAACCCGCTCGGCCAACTCTACAAACACACCAGCATTGGTTTGCATAATAAGACCGACGAGGAGTGCATCGTCATATTCGACGATCTCCGTCAGGACTTCGAATATATTTTCACCAACCTTCACCTTCAGGCTGAGGAGCGTCGCCAGTTTGTGGACAGGATCGTGAAACGCTCTGCTACTCCCGAATAGGTCTCTATGCGATGATCCAGGCCTATTTTGATGAGAGCGGCATCCATCAAGGTTCCAATGCCTTGGTCATTGCGGGATATTTCGGAACGACTGCGCAGTGGAAAGCCTTTCGAAAGAAGTGGCTCAAGGTCATGGGAGATTTCGACTTTCCGCTCAAGGACTTCCATACCACGGACCTCATCAGGCAGCGGGCGCATGAGCCGATGTTGGCAGCACTCGCCGATGCCGTAGCCAGATCGGAGATATACCCCGTTTCCTCGGGCATCATCGTCCCCGACTTTAAAAGTTTCAGCGAGAAGCAGCGCAAATGGCTGACGGGCGCTATGGCGATGCCGAGCGGTAAAGCCAAATACAGCGGCTCCCCGAACAGGCCTTACTTCGTCCCATTTCAGAAGATTCTCGAAAACGTGACAGCCTATGCGAAACCTGGACGTACGGCGAAGTTCTATTTCGGAGTCGATCAACCCGTCGCCAAATATGCCGAGGTCTTCTTCGAACAGATCAAGGGACACCCCCTGCGCGGCTTCGGATGGCAGACGCGAGACCGCCTCGGCACCGTCGAATTTCCTCTAGCGAAGGAAACACCGGAGTTACAGGCTGCCGATCTGCTCGCTTTTCTGACTTATCGCCACATGGAGGAACGATACGCGCTGAACGACTGGAGCGTCGGACCTAGCGGCTTACTCGCTATGTGCCTCAGGAAGGTGAGAAGCCCGTACGATCATGGATTCGAAACCAAGGACTCGTTGCAGGCGGCGTTCGACAATCTCAATCGATTGTCTCCGGGCTGGGACAAGCTCTAAAGACGAGTTCTGACCTCCAAATCAGTTCCTCTTGCCCCTGTAATGAGATCACTATGATATTTGAAACCACTATGGCAACCGTCGAGAAGGCCTGCCGCATCTCCATAGCTGATTTCTACCATCCAAAGATCTCCCGCAATTTGATCATTTCTGCCTTGCAGGCTGTAATTTCGTGACAAGAGGGGATAATACTCATTGGTGGTAAGGTTTTTAGCGCGCAATGCATTCGCTTCTGCGTGTGGCAAGAGCTTCATTGAGAGCTTCCGACTCGACCAGACATCAGAAGCTGCGGCGTTAACGGGTACGTCCCCACATAGGAAGATCTTCAAGCAAGGCTTGGACGCACCTTCAAGCCATGCTTTCGGAATCGGAATCTGCACCCTGGCCACATCGCTTTTGTCTTCCAGAACGCCTTGCCACAATAGAACGGCTGACTCACCCAGAGGTGTGGCAAGCCTGTCCGAACTGGCAGTACCGTATCCAAGTGTTCTTTTGCATAATTGTGCTATCCCGGGAGGGGTAATAGGTTCTGTGGCGGTGAGTGCCAGGAACGCTTTCACAAGTGCAGCATAAGGTCTGGCATCCGACGCACACACACTATCTAGCTTCCGGAATGCAAATGCCGCCTCACGAGAGAGCAGCGGCGCGGAAAGCGATGTGCCACAACTCTCTCGCCAGAAACCACTGGAATCGATTCCCCATACGCCCAATCCTGCAGCGAGCGTGTAGGCATCAGTTTGGTTGCCACCAGCAGCTGAAAAGTCTGGTTTTGTCGAGTCGCCTATACCAGGACCGACGCGGCAAAAAGGACTCGGCCAGCCCAACTGCTTAACGGCTCCAGAGGCAGACAACTGAGAAACGTATGACCCGCAGGTCAGTGAATTGAAGCTTGAGGCAAATGCGCCAAGCCGCCAAGAGGGGTCCTCGTAATGGTTAGGATAGGCGACCTGTGGCGTGATCCCTTTCGGACTATTACCAGCAGCAACCACTACTAGCACGTCATACTGAAAAATGAAGTTGTCGAGGTCCTGAGCTAGCACGAGGCTTTCGTAGCGCTTCACGGGCTGCATCAATTGCAGAGGATCATTATCAAAACTTAGGTTGAATACACGGACATCCGGAGTGGTCCGAACAACCGCTTCTAAAGCTTGCAACAACTCCTTGTCGTCAATCTGGTTTGGTCCCAGGGCAACGTTCACATCGAAAAAGCGAGCCTGAGGAGTTGGGGTAGAACTCAATGCAGATGGATTCGGGGAATCACCAAACACGATCCGAGAAGCAACCATCGATCCATGAGAGCCAACTCCCCCAGTGTTCTGGACAGTGTTGTACCCGCCTCTTCGCAATGGAGACAAGATAGGGTGATTAGTTGGGATTCCTGTGTCTACTACCGCTACCGTGGGCAGACTGTTGAGGTCTTGAGGCAGCTGAGGAAGCGCCGCGACGTTGCTAGGGTTCATGGTTGGGGAACTTCCCATAGCGACTGTTGAGATCAATGGCGAGTGGAGCGATTGCACAGACGAAAACGACGTGGCGATGGCTCGCAACGCTTGAGCAGAAAGCGAAGCGCGCAACCACTGTCGTCCTGAAAAATCTGCCCCTGTGCCTCTGATCGTTTGACCGCGAGGTGCATTGACTTGCACGGTAGAGACAATTGCGCGGAAGACCTCATCGATCTCAAAGCGGCTCAGGAGCGGGTGAAGTTCGATAACTGAGTCAACGCTTTGATCGCGGGCTACCTGTTCAAGCCAAGGCAAATCTATCTTCATTGCTAGGGGTATGAGATCGAAAGATTCAACCGTTGCCCACCGCACTTGCTCTCGAACACCAGAATCGGCCAACGCCGATGTCGATGATTCGAATTGGTCTGCTCTTTCGGGCGTCATGTGAACTACAGCAGTCCCGTCTTCGCCGACTCGCAGAAGATCCATTCCAAGACGAGTAAATACACGCGAGTCCTTTCCCGCATAGATCGTGGGCTCATCGAATTCTCCAGAAGGTGCTTTACGTTTGTTAACGCTTTCCTTCTTTAGGCTAGTCTCTGGCCTGGCGAGAAGAAAATAGTGCTGGCCCCTCGTGGGATCTGGGAGAGACTGAACCTTCTTGCGTGCGTCGAGCAATGTACTGTGGATTCGGTTACCTTTTTTCGTCCAGTCGATAGGGGCATACTTCGGAAGGCTTCCGCCGCCCGGTTTCTCGTCGCGGGAAAGCTCATGCTGTTCATTGAGAAAGAATGAAAGAGCTTTAACGTCAATCGGTGCCATTGGGTTCTTTCAGCTTCGAGAGTGCTGCTTCGCGGTAGTGATTCAGGACGGACTTCTCTGCTTCGGCATAGCTTTTTGAGGCCTCGGCTTGCCGCAAGACCTGAAGTGGAAGCTTTGTATCAAATCTCACCGCACAGCTCGAAGCGAACGCTCGGAGATCCGGTTTCTTCGGCGACGGAAATCTGAGCCTTATGTCAAATCGCCGCCAGAGCGCCCGGTCAAGATGTTCGGGAAGGTTCGATGTCGCCACGATCAAGCCAAGCGGCTCCGCGAGTTCCAATTCTTGCATCAGTGCGATTACGATCCTATCCAACTCTCCTACTTCCGTTGGGTTCCCCCGATGTTTGCCCAGCGCATCAATTTCGTCGAACAGCAAGACCGCCGGCGTAGTTTCGGAGAATTTGAATAGCTGACGGAGATTATTTGCAGTCTGTCCCAGGTACGAACCGATGATAGAGTCGAACCGAACGGTGTAAAGGGGCAGGCCTATCTCATTAGCGATGGCCAAAGCACTCAGAGTTTTACCGCATCCTGGCGGACCTGTGAGAATCAGCCTCTTCCGTACCCCAAAACCTTGGCTAGCTAGTCCTTCACGGTGCCGAAACTCATCCACAAGCGAATTGAACTCTCGTCTCAGCGCCTGAGGAAGTCGGACTTCACTCAGGCGAGTCTGTCCCGATCGAGGCGTAAGGCCTAGCTCCAGTACAGATGAGGGAGCAGGGACGGCAACTTTGGGGGGCTGGAGCGCCGCACGCAGTGACCGAGCAGCATCGCGATTGCCGCGCTTTTCTTCGGCCTCGGTCAATAGATCTGCAACAGATTGAGCACCCATCCAATCCTTACGAGCTATCGCCTCGAAGAGGCGTCTCAAATCTCTAACGGCTGCCATTTGTCCAATGCTAACAACTCTCCAGCAAAGCTGTACGCAGCCCTGACTTCAGAGTCAGTTGAGACTGTTCTCAAGCCGAGAATGATGTTCGCAAGTTCTATGCGGAGCAGCGGTCATTCCCTGATCTGTTTCCGAACAAGAAATAGCGCACTCGCCTAAGAGACAGCTTCGCCCTCGGTGCGCAGACAACCAACAGCCACCAGAACAGCCACCAACGAAAATGGCCTCTCGCGACAGAGAGGCCATTTCACTTATAAGTCTTTTAGAATCTTGGTGCCGGGAGGGGGGGTCGAACCCCCACGAGGTTGCCCTCGGCGGATTTTGAGTCCGCTGCGTCTGCCAGTTCCGCCATCCCGGCAATCAGAGCCAAATACTTTATTGCCGAAGCTCAGTCCAGCCTTCATCTCCCGAGGCTTCGCACGCAGCTGCCCAACAGTTGCGCTGCACTGGGATAACCCAGTATCGCATAGCTGCTGCACTGCCTCCAACTGCCGCAGCCCGCAAATACCGAACCCGCAACACGAGCCCAACCCTCAATTCGGCCACAGCCACGCCGCACCGCGAACTCCGCTCGAATCCCCATACTTAGCCTGCACAACCGGCGTCGACGCCTCCCCGCCAAAGACATACGCAGGCAGCCGCTTAGGCATCGCCTCGTAAATATGCTTCACACGCGAAACCCCACCGCCGATCACAATCACATCTGGATCGAGAATATTGATCACCTCTGCCAATCCCCGCGCAAGCCGATCCTCAAACCGTTCCATCGCCGCGGCAGCTTTTTCCTCACCACGTTCAAAGTGCCGAACAATCTCCAACGTCGTAAGTTTCCTCCCCGTAGCGGTCGCGTAGTCCAACGCAATCCCCGTACCGGAGACCCACATCTCCATGCACCCTCGCTTGCCGCAGTAGCACGCCGGCCCCGGAGACTCTTCCAGCTTCGGCCATGGCAAAGGATTGTGGCCCCACTCCCCAGCCACACCATTCGGACCAGCGTGAACGCGCCCGCCAATGGCAACTCCCCCGCCGCATCCCGTCCCAAGAATCACGCCAAACACAACATGCGCACCCGCTGCCGCACCATCCGTCGCCTCCGAAACCGCGAGGCAGTTCGCATCGTTGGCCACCCTCACTTCACGCCCAAGCGCCGCAGCCAAATCCCGGTCGAGCGGCCGCCCATTAAGCCACGTCGAATTCGCATTCTTCACCAGCCCCGTTATCCGCGAAACAGATCCTGGAATCCCCGCGCCCACCGTGCCGGTTCTTCCCGTCTCCTCCTCCAATCGGCGAACCAGGCCCACCATCGCCGCGATCGTCCCGTCATAATCATCCCGCGGCGTGTCCACGCGATGCCGCGCCAACTCAACCCCGTCTCCATCGATAGCAAGCGCCTCAATCTTTGTCCCGCCAAGATCAATCCCAATGCGCATCCTCGAATCTGTCATCGAACCTTTCTCATCTCTCAATCCCAGATGCCACCACCGCAACAGACGCGCTACTGCACCTTCCCCGAAGGACGCAGCCGTCTTAGCTCCGTCGCACACGCAATCGCATTCAGCGCTGCCAGCTTCAAATTATCCGCTGCCATCCATATCCAGAACCGTGTTCCTGCCCCATCATCCGAGTCCTGTCGCACCCGCACCATAATCTCCTGCAGCCCCACCGCACTCAGGTTGCTTGGCGGATCAGACTCCCCGCTTACAAGATCGATGTGATCTCCAGCCAGCGCTGTCTCTACCTGGTTCACCGTAGCCGCAGAGCCAATCTCAATCAACATCGACAAAACATATCCGTGAAACACCGGCGCCTGCACCACCTGCAGAGCCAGCGCGGGCAACACCCTATCTCCAAGCACAGCGTAGTGCCGGCGAATCCGCTCATCCGTCGCTCTCAACCCAACCTTCGCTGCCTCACCCAACGCTGGCAGCACATTGAACGCAACCTGCGCATCATATTGCTCCTGCGGCAGCGTCTGGAACGACAGCAGATTCACCGTCTGCTGATGCAGCTCATCCATCGCCGCCCGGCCATACTCCGAAGCAGGCTCAATCACCGTCGCCGCAACACTCTTCAACGCCAGTTTCGCCTTGAGCCTTCCACTAATCAGAGCAAGCATCAACGCAATCGGATGCGCAGCGACCACTGCAGGCGTACTCAGATCCGGCAGCGCAGCCGCCTTTTCTCCTAAGACCTCCGCGGCCCACGGCGCCAGAACCAGCACACCTTTCTCCGCCTCCAGCGCGTATGTCAGATCCACAATGCTCGCTCCCGCCCGTCGCGCGTCCTGCCAATGTCTTTTCGTCGTCGCGCGGTCCCCGGCAAAGAACACAAAGTCCATCCGCTCGAACGAACTCGGCTCCAGCCGCTGAATGAACGAAACCTCATCCGCTGCCGTTGCTATCTGTCCGACAGCGTCCTCCACATCCAGCAGCACAATATCTGCCGCCGCCAGCGACGACGACGCCAGCTCCTCGCTCAGCTCTTTCCCCGCAAGCGAAGAAGCCCCAACCACTCCAATTCGATACATATCGTTCGCCATGACTTCCTGAAGTTCTTCTGGAGTCTGCACACATCGCAGCATGAAACGTTGTTATAACAGGGAACCGTTATGGCTCGCTCGCAACTGTCGAGTGGCGCCGTCCCCTGCTCCACGAGTAAGCCAGTCGCGCCACCACGCCCGACACCAGGTACGCCATCGCAAGAACGAACAGCACGTACTGGTGATACAAAATAATCAGCGCGCCAATCACCGCAATCACCGCCACAAGTTGAAAAGGATGCGTTCCGCCCGAAGTAATCTCCTTCGCGCTCCAGAACCGCCAGTTGCTCACCATCAAAAAGCTTGTGAACAGCAGCAGGCACAACCACACCAGCGCCATCCACGGATTATCAATCGGCGAGCCCCGTTGCAGGTGAATCACTGAGCTGATGACCCCCGCGCCCGCCGGTATCGGCATCCCCACAAAATACTTCTTGCCCGGACGCCCCGGGTTTCGCGGCTGCGGATTGATGCTGATGTTGAACCGTGCCAACCGGCTCGCCCCGCACACCAGAAAAATGAAGCAGACGAAAATTCCGATATGCATCAACTGCCCGCGCATCTCGGGATGCTGCATCTCCGGCAACATCCGAAATCCCCACAGATACGCCAGCAGACTCGGCGCCACGCCAAACGTAATCACATCGGCAAGCGAGTCCAACTCCCGCCCGAAGTCGCTCGCCGTATTCGTCATCCGGGCAATAATCCCATCCAGCCCATCGAACAAAACGGCGATCCCCAGCGCCAGCGCCGCGCGGTCAAAATACCCTTGGTCCGCGGCCGACCCCTGAATCGTCTGCGTAATCGCATAGTAGCCCGCCGCCATATTTCCCGCGGTGAACAGTGACGGCAGAAGGTACATGCCGCGGCTTGGCTGACGCCTTACCTTTCCAATGGTCTGCGTCTCATCCGCCATTACGCTACCTTTGCCGGTGCAATCTTCTCCGCCTGCATGGGGATCACTGCAAGCACGGTCGAGCCGCCCTTCACGCGCGAGCCCGTCTTCACCTTCAGGTTCGCCGCCGCGGGAATCAGCACATCCACCCGCGACCCAAATTTAATCAGTCCAACCCGCTGCCCACGCTCCACCCTATCGCCAACCTTCAGGTTGCACACAATGCGCCGCGCCAGCAGACCCGCAATCTGTTTAAAGCTCACCTCATACTCGCCGGTATCGATCGTAATCAGCGTCTGTTCATTATTCAGCACAGACTCCGGCTTCATCGCATTCATAAACTCGCCCTTGCGAAACTCGCACACCTTCACCACGCCCCCCACAGGCGAACGGTTCACATGCACATCAAATACATTCAGAAAAATGCTTAGTCGCAACCGGCTGCCGCTGATCGTCTCAATCCACTCCGCTTCCGTCACCACCCCATCGCCAGGCGAAACCACCTGTCCCGGCTCCTGCGGAATCGTCCGGTTCGGATCGCGAAAAAACCATAAAAAAATGCCGCCAGCACAATCGGCACCGCCACCAGCCAACCCGGCATACTGAACCACCAAAGCGCAGCTGCCACGGCCCCAAGTCCCAGGGCATACAAAAAACCGTCTCGCACCATAATTGAGTCGATTATACGGCCAAGCACACCTCAGGCATCCCGCTCTCGCGCGAGCTCTGCCATGCCTGGGCCTGCGTCGGAAAGCTCGAAGGCTAAGACGCTCCCAGGCGGCGAAGTCGTTCCATCTCATCCTTCAGGCTCAGTTTCAGCTTCTTCAGCCGCACCTCTTCCAACTGCTCCGAATCCGTCAGGAAGAGTTTCGAGCGCAGCGTATCCAGCCTGCGGTCATACAAGCTGTGTTCCTGCATCAATTGTTGGATTGTGGGAAGCGATGCGGTCTTTGGTAGCTCCGTAAATTTTGCGGTTTGCACGAGGGCAGTACCTCCAGCAAAAAACACATCTCACCGGCTGGCGAAAAAGCTATCACACACCCCGCAAAACCGGCAATGTGGAATTCTCGCCCTTTTTGCCCATTACCCAGCCGCTTCGTCATTCCGGTCCAACTCCAGCCGCATCAGCACAGCATCTTCAACGGGCTCACGATAATACCCCCGCCGCCGCCCCACCACCACAAATCCCAACCCGGCATACAACCCAATCGCCGCCTCGTTCCCCTCCCGGACCTCAAGCTCCAAAGCCTCCGCTCCCCACTCCCTGCTCCAGCGAACCACCGCCGAGCACAATTCCTTCGCCACCCCGCTTCGACGCGCCTCAACCCGAACCGCCACGCTCTCCAGCTCCGCCACGCTCCCCGCACCCTCACCAATCGTCTTCCCCACAGCAAACCCCACCAACCCATCCTCCGACTCCGCCACCAGCAGACACCTCCTCACCGCACCACCACTCGCACCGACCATCCCCGCATACTCAGCCGCAGCCCAATGCGGGGCACACGCAATCCCCCGCTCCATCTCCACCACGCCACTCAAATCCCCAACACCAGCCACCCGAACCCGAAACCCCAAGCCCTTCATCGCTTCTCCGCAGTCGCAGCCGCAGCAGCCTTGGAAAAAATCTCCGCATCCGTCCGCCGCAGATAATTCGCTTCCAAAGTCGACGCATCATCAAACTCCCCCACCGCAATTCGCTCCAGAGCAATCCCCAAAGCATCGTCCGCCCGCGGCTCTCTCACCATCCGAACACCCAACCCAACCAAAGCCTCCCCCACCTTCGCCTCGCAAACCACTACCACCCCACTCCCTACCGTCGCGCGCACCCTCTCCTCGCTCATCAACACCTCACGCACACATCGCCGCCCCACATACTCCCCGAAATAAAACTCCCCTCGCCCGGCATCCAGCACCGCACTCACCGTCCCACCTGAACCCTCCACCTCAGCCAGCAAAGCCAGCCGCGACACCGCAATCAACCCCACTCCCGCCGCCTCGCTCAAACCCTTCGCAGCACTCACCCCGACCCGCACCCCGGTAAACGACCCCGGCCCATGCACCACCACCACCGCCGCCAGATCCCTCAGCCGCCAACCCCGCTCCTCCAGCAGCCGCCGCACCGCCGGCACCAGCCGCTCCGAAGACGTCCTCCCCGGCAACATCTCAGTCGCAACCACCACCGGCGCACTCTCCGTATCCGCAAGAGCCACACTCCCCTCCGCGCCCGCCGTGTCAATCAACAAAATCCGCATCACTCCCCACCCTCAGCAGCATCCCCAACAATCTCCAGCAGCACGCCGCCCGTACTAGCCGGATGCACAAAAAAATACCGATGCCCTCCAGCCCCCACCTTCACCGAATCGCTGGCCAGCCTCACTCCCTGCTCCCTCAAACGCGCAAACATCGCATCCACGTCATCCACATGCACCGCCACATGGTGCAACCCCTCCCCACGCTTCGCCACAAACCGCCCAATCACCGAATCCTCTTCCGTAGCCTCCAGCAACTCAATCCTGCTCTCTCCCAGCGGCAGCATCGCCGTCTTCACCTGCTCATGCTCCACTGTCTCTTCATGACTCACCACCATCCCCAGCGCCTCATAAAACCCCCTCGCCGCAGCAATGCTCTTCACCGCCACTCCCAGATGATCCAGCCGCAACCCACTCCCCCCGACTCCACGCAGCAACCGCCGCCCCCGCTTCGCTGCCGCACACCGGGCAATCGCCGCCATCAACTCCCCAACACCTTCCCCCGTAGTCGCCACCGTCCGCACCACAGGGGCAACCCACCCACCATGCTCCAAAGCCAACCCCTGCATCGCCACAAGCTCCTGCTCCACCAGCTCCGCGCCCCCGCGATCGCTCTTATTCACCACAAAAATATCCGCAACCTCCATCACCCCAGCCTTCAGGCTCTGAACCTCATCTCCCATCCCCGGCACCAGCACCAGCACCGTCACATCCGCCAGCCCGGTCACGGCCACCTCATCCTGCCCCACCCCCACCGTCTCAATCACAACCGTCTCCCGTCCCGCCGCCTCCATCACCACACAAAAATCCTCCGCAGCCCGCGCCACCCCACCCAAAGCCCCCCGCGAAGCCATGCTCCGAATAAACACCCCATCATCCCCCACAAACCCCTGCATCCGAATCCGGTCCCCCAGCAGCGCCCCACCCGTAGTCGGACTCGAAGGATCCACCGCCACCACTCCCACCGTCTGCCCTTCTCTGCGCAGCAGCCGAACCATCTGGTCCACCAGCGTGCTCTTCCCTGCTCCCGGAGAACCCGTCACTCCCACCCGCAGCGCGCCCCCGGCAAATCCCCTGCAAGCCGCAACCAACGCCCTCGCCGCCTCCCCGCCATCCTCCACCACCGACAACGCCCGAGCCAGCGCCCGCACATCGCCCGACCGCAGCCGCTCCACCATCCCCGCTATCTCCAAACGATCCACACTCACGTCAGCGATGATATCGCGCGCACCGCCGCGAACATCGTAACCTCTCTTATTCAGCAATCCCCACTCAGTAACTCCCACGAGATATCTGAGCCCTTGCTTCCAGGTAAGCCAAGGCTTTAGCCTTGGTCCTCACACCGCACTGACGGGGATGGGGGCTTTAGCCCCTGGAGTATGCTTCTTCCAATCAATCTATCTAATCCGGCAGCTCCATCGTTTTTGCACCCATGAACTCCTATTTTCACCTACAATTCCTGTGCCGTCATTTCACCCCAAGGAACTACCGTGAACCTTAAGCACCACATCATCGCCACAACCCTCCTCGTAGTCTCTCCATTCGCCCTCGCGCAAACGCCAGCCGCAGCCCCGCCCACCCCGCATCCCATCCCCTCCATCCAGGACACCGAAACCCCAGCCCAGCGCGACGCCCGCATGGAGTGGTGGCGCGAAGCCCGCTTCGGCATGTTCATCCACTGGGGTCTCTACTCCATTCCCGCAGGCGAGTGGCACGGCCAGCGCACCACCCACATCGGCGAGTGGATCATGAACGACCTCTCCATCCCCGTCGCCGACTACAAAGCCTTCGCTACCCAATTCAACCCCACCGGCTTCTCCGCCCACGACATCGTCGCCCTCGCCAAATCCGCCGGTATGAAGTACATCGTCATCACTGCCAAGCACCACGACGGCTTCGCCATGTTCGACTCCAAGGTCGACCCCTTCAACATCGTCGCCGCCACTCCCTTCAAACGCGACCCTCTCCGCGAGCTCGCCGAAGAGTGCCGCAAACAAGGCGTCAAGCTGGGCTTCTACTACTCGCAATCGCAGGATTGGACCGCACCCGGCGGAGCAGCAGCCGTCCGCGGCAACCACAACAAAGACACAGGCCACTGGGATAAAGCGCAGGACGGCAGCTTCGACGACTACCTCCACAAAAAATCCATCCCCCAGATCGAAGAGCTCCTCAATAACTACAAGGAGTACCCCGTCGTCGTCTGGTTCGACACCCCCGGCAAGACCATGACGCCTGAGCGCGCCGCCGAAGTCGTCAAGGTTCTCAACAAGCACCCCAACCTCATCTGGAACAACCGCCTCGGCGGAGACTACAAAGGCGACACCGAAACCCCCGAGCAGTTCATTCCCCCTCAGGGCTTCCCCGGCGAAGACTGGGAGTCCTGCATGACCATCAACGACACCTGGGGTTACAAATCCTTCGACACTAACTTCAAATCCACCGAGACCCTCCTCCGCAACCTCATCGACATCGCCAGCAAAGGCGGCAACTACCTCCTCAACATCGGCCCCGACTCGCACGGCATCGTCCCCGCGCCCGAGGTCGAACGTCTCCAGCAGATGGGCCAGTGGCTCCGCGTCAACGGCGAAGCCATCTACAACACCAAAGCCACCCTCTTCGACGTTCCCACCGGCACCTTCACCGGCGAAAAAGACAGCCACGGCCGCGAAAAATTCATCCCCAACTGGAACTGGCGCTCCACCACCAGCCCCAACAAGATCTACCTCGAGATCTTCCAGTGGCCCACCAACGGCACCTTCCATCTGGACAACATAACCAGGCTCCATCGCAACATAACCGGCGCCTATCTCCTCGCCGACAAAACCCACAAGCCCCTCAAGATCACCAAAGTCGGCGAAGGCATCGACATAGCCGTTCCTGCCCAGCCACTCGACCCCATCGCCACCGTCCTGGTCCTCAACACCAACTAAAATCTCGAGCATCCTCCAGCTTCGTTCTTCTGTCGAAGCTGGAATTGCCCAACCACACAGGAGCCCGCTTCATGCGCTTCCGTCTTTACCCCATCGCCCTTCCTCTGGCACTCTCTACTGCGCTTGCTGCCCAATCCACCCCGCAGCCCACCACCGCCGCCACAGCCCCTACGCGCGACTCGGGCTACATCGACGCGCAGGGCACCGCCTACATCACTCGCATCGTCCCAATTCCACCCGACCTCAGCCCCGAAGCCCGCAAATCTCTCATCGTAACCATCCCCGACCAGGCTCCTCCGGAGACTCTCGAACACCGGAGGGCCAGGCGGAGCTGGCCGCCGCACGCGCGAACGAAGCCTGGAGCAAGCTCTGCCCAAACACCACCGCCAATTCAACCATCGGCGGATTCCCGTCCGCATCGTCACTCCATCCACCTTGTCCAGCAGTAGCGACGACAGGGATCCTCATCAACCTGCATGGCGGCGGCTTCAACGCCGACTCCAACTCCTACGCCGAGTCCATCCCCATCGCCGGCTACACCGGAATCAAAATCATCGTCGTGCTCTACGCCCTCGCCCCCGAGCATCCGTTTCCCGCCGCGATTGACGACGCCGTCGCCGTCTACAAGGAAGTCATCAAAACCCACAAGCCGAGCCACATCGCTGTCTATGGAACATCCGCGGGAGCCGTGCTCACCGCAGAATTTGCGGTGAAAATCAAAACCCTTGGCCTCCCCATGCCTGGGGCCCTGGGCATATTCAGCACCGTCGACGGCTTCGCAGAGCCGGTCGACTCTCAGGCGATCTTCACCTTTCCTGGGCTGGCAGGCCATCTCGAGCCACCCGATGGCGGCATTCGCGACCGCTACTACGTCGGGTCAACCGATCCGAGGGATCCGGTGCTGTCCCCCATCTACGCCGATCTGCACGGTCTGCCCCCCACCCTCTTCCTCACCAGCGGCCGGGACGCCCAGCTCAGCGGAACCGCAAACCTTCACCGAGCCTATCTGCGCGCCGGCGTCGACGCACGCCTCGTCCTCTTCGACGCTCTCCCTCACGCCTTCTGGTACAACTCCGCCCTGCCCGAATCCATTGAAGCCAATCACATCATCGCGGACTTCATCCTGAAGCAGCTCGCAAAATAGCTTTCCCCCAGCGAGTCGAACTTTTTTGACGACAAAGGGGCGAGAGATAGCCATAATGGCGTATGGAATTGGTTTCTCTTAATACGACGCACCCTGATAACCGGCGGATGTCTTTTAAGAGATGGGGTCGGTAGTGCTGCATGTTCTTTTCCTTGCGGCGATCACATACCAATTTCGCGGTGTTGCCAAAGTTCCTCTGCACAGGACCGCCCGCATGTTGAAGGCCTATGCTCCCGGCCGCACAGCCGCGGTGCAACCGCCGAAGCCAAAGACCATGCCGCCCAGGGAAGAGCCGAAGCTTGCAATGAAGGAGCCTGAGCCGCCCCCGCCGCCCAGCAGCGGCGACCCGTCGGGCGAGGCCGATGTCACGGTTGCCATGGCAAACTTCTACCCCGCCGCCCAAGCCTGATCTCTCGGTCCTTCCGCATGGCACACGTGGCGATGTCGTCATCGACATTGTGATCGGACGAACGGCAAGGTCGTCGACACTCACGTCGATCAGGGACTGGGCCACGGAGTGGACGAGGCGGTGATGGCGATCATCCAGACCTGGACCTTCACGCCCGCGACCAAGGCTGGCAAGGCTGTGGCGAGCGAGCAGCAACTTCTGTTCCACTTCGAACGTACTTAGCAGAGACCAGGCGCTTAGCAGGACCAGGCGGCGCCTGGTTTACATTGGTACGAAACCCCTTTTTCCTGGAGAGATCATGCGCGTAGTACGTGCTTTGGTAGCGGTGTCGACTGTAGCGATGTCGATGTTGTCAACGATGGGGCTTGCGAGAGCTCAGGCTCCGGCAGCGAAGCCTGCGACTGCCAAACCGGCGACAGCCCAACCGGCAGCAGCTAAACCGGCGGCAGCTACAGCGCCTGCCGCCGCGAACACCGCCGAAGGCAACCCTGTTGCAGTTTCGCCCTTTGCCACAGCGCCTCCGAGCAAGGCGGGCCTGGAGTTGAAGGCCATCCACCAGGCGGATACGAAGTGGCGGGAGTCGCAGCGAGGCGCACAGCCGCTGCGCTTGATGGGCAGAGTACAGCCAGCGATGCTGCGATCGGTGGATCCGGCCACCCAGCAGAAGACGCTCGAGCATTTTCAAAGTGTGAAGGAGCAGGTCGACAAACTCGATCAGGCCGCGATGAGCGAATCGGAGCGCATCAACCTGCAAATCTATCGCTACCAGATCGAGACGCAAATTGACTCGCAGAAGTTCAAGGAGTGGGAGAAGCCCGTGACCTCGCTGGAATCGTTCTGGTCCGGCGTCCAGGGGACAGGGCAGCGTGGTTTTCGGACGGAGCAGGACTACCTGAACTACCTCACCTGGTTGACCGATATTCCGCGCTTCTACGACGAGAACATCGCCAACATGAGGGCTGGCCTGGCGCGCGGGTTTACGCCGCCCAAAATAACCTTGACCGGGCGCGATCAGACCATCGCACCGATCGCGAATGCGAAGTCCGCCGACGTGACGCCGTTCTGGAAGCCGTTCACCAAAATGCCGTCGACGATCAACGCAGCCGAACAGGCGAGGCTGCGCGCTGAGGGCAAAAAGATCATCGAGGCGCAGGTAATTCCGGCATATAAGCCTCTGCTGGCATTCTGGAATGACGAATACTACCCCGCACACTCAGACGTCGATTGCGGCAGAGTCGCTGCCCGACGGAAAGGCCTACTACAAGGCGCAGATCAAGCGCTACACGACACTCGATATGACGCCCGAGGAGATTCACAACTTCGGACTGGCCGAGGTAGCGAAGATCCACCAGGAGATGCTGGACACAATGGCTGAGGCGAAGTTCGAGGGCGATTTTCCAGCCTTCCTGAAGTTCCTGCGAACCGACCCGCAATTCTATCCCAAGACCGACGACGAGCTGCTGGGCAAGGTTTCCTACATGATGAAGGAGTTTGACGACAAGGCGGACCGCTACTTCGGCTATATGCCGCGGGGCCGGTTCGGGATCCACCCTGTACCGGCCGAGGTCGCGCCGTACCAGCCCGCGGGGTTCGGCGGCCCAGGCGGATTCTCAATCAACCTGTATGACCTGCCGTCGCGGCCGCTCTTTGGGATGCCCGCGCTCACCCTGCACGAGGCAGCGCCCGGGCACTCCTGGGCTGGCTTAATCGCGCGGGAGCACATGGACCCCGATGGCTTCCGCGGGGGAGGCTCAGCCTTTGGCGAAGGCTGGGCGCTCTACTGCGAGCGGCTCGGCACAGAGATGGATATGTATCACACCCCCTATGAGAAGTTCGGAATGTTGAGCTTCCAGTCGTGGCGGGCATCGCGCCTGGTCGTCGATACAGGCATGCATGCGATGGGCTGGACGCGCGAGCAGGCGCAGCAGTATCTGCGCGACAACACCGTGCTCAGTGAGCACGACATCGAGGAAGAGATCGACCGGTATATCTCGTGGCCCGGGCAGGCGCTCAGCTACTATCTCGGGATGACCGAGATCATGAAGGAGCGCAAGCACGCCCAGGAGGTGCTGGGATCGAAGTTCAATCTCCGTGCCTTCCATGATGCGATTCTGGCAACGGGCGGCGTCCCCCTGCCGGTGCTCGACGAGTACCTCGAAGCTTGGATCAAAGGCGGAGGCATCGGGCCCTATCCAGAGATGGAGAAGTAGGTTTGCCGGATTACGAGAACGCGGGTTTCATGAGCGAAGCTGATGCATAGTAGAACTGCCGAATCTCAAGACCCGCTTCTCTCATAAAACTTTTTATGAACCGCATGGTTCAGTACGCGCATCTGATTTTTATTGCTGGCGGTCGATTCTATTGATCGCTGACAAAATCAGGAGGTGAACGATCATGGGTAAGCTTTCAGGAAAAGTCGCACTGGTGACTGGCGCATCGAAGGGCATAGGCGCAGCCATTGCAGAATCGCTGGGCGCGGCAGGTGCGGCCGTCGCTGTCAACTACGCTTCGGACAAGACAGGCGCCGAGCGCGTCGTGGAAAAAATCAAGCAGGCTGGCGGCAAGGCGTTTGCCGTACAGGGCAGCGTTGCGAAGAACGCGGATGTTGAGCGCATCTTTGCTGAGACCGAAAAGACTCTGGGTAAGGTCAACGTGTTGGTGAACAATGCCGGCGTTTATAAGTTTGCGCCAATCGAGGCGTTCTCTGACGAGGACTTCGACTGGATGTTCAACACCAACGTTCGCGGCCTGCTCCGGACCACGCAGGAAGCGGTGAAGCACTTTGGAGAATCCGGCGGCAGCATCATCAACATCGGTTCCGTGGTAAGCCATATCCACCCCGCGTACAGCGCGATCTATACGTCGACAAAGGGTGCGGTGGACTCGATCACCGGCGTGCTGGCTCGTGAGTTGGGGCCTCGCGGCATCCGCGTGAACTCGATCAACCCGGGCCTGGTTTTGACCGAAGGCATCAAGACCATTGGGATGCATGAAGGAGATTTCTACGAGAAGATCAAGGCGGACACCCCGCTTGGTCGCGTGGGCGCTCCGGGTGACTATGGCGAAGTTGCGGTGTTCCTTGCTTCGGATGACTCGCACTGGGTAACGGGCGAGGCACTGAAGGTAGCCGGCGGTAATCGCTAAGGCTGTGTCAGGATGAGAAGTAGGTTTGCCGGGTTACGAGAACGCGGGTTTCGTGAGCAAAGCTGATGTGTAAGTAGAACTGCCGGATCTCACGACCCGCTTCTCAATCCCTGGCATGCCAGTCAGCGCCATCCCTGTCCTGGATTCACGGAAGATCCGAAGATCGAACGTATGGTGTCGAGGCTGTCTTAACACTAGTGACCGGCTCATCGAAAGCCGTCATAAGAGGAAGCTGCCCCGGTTCGCTCTGGTTACTACCCGATGAATGGGCAATCCCTGAACAATTTTCGAATCGTGCTGACAGGGCCCGCACGATTCAACTTTTGTCTTGGCACGCCCCCGCTTCGGGGGTATGATTGGTGCGCTTTCTATCAACAATTATTTAGGGTGTGAGCACGTCGTGCTTTCGCCTGCCTCATCTTCCGCTTCTCGGCCATGGTCCGGCTCGCGAGTCTGCATCTGGTCGAAGTTGTGTTTTGACGTCTTTTTGTATGGTACGGAGCAGACATAAGAGCTCTGGTATTTCTCGCCTCCCCGCTGTTGTTTTCACATATCGAGTAACTACAGGTGAAAATTTTGCACTTAGGAGAGCATTCATGCAAAAGCAACGGTCCATCTTCCACAAGCCTGTAAGCGGGAATCTGCAACCCCGCCATTTTGCCCCCTTTGGTTCTCCGGCTAAGCTGCTGGCGGCGTCTCTACTGGTTGCCTCCGCCCCTGTACTTTGCGCGCAGAGCAACGTTGCTTCCCCATCAACGGACCTCCCGGTCGTGCGTGTTGTGGGAGGAAAACGTGACGCCGGTTTTAATCCGCAGAGGAATCCGAAAACCGGGGATCGGCCTCCACAGATACAGGGAGACCCTATAGTGACATTCAGGTTCAAGGGTGAAGCAGAGGCAGTTGTAGTCCCCCAGGGGGCGAACGAAGCAGTGTTGCGGGTTGTCGGAGCTAAAGGTGGCCGCACAGAGGGTGGGGGAGATGGAAGCTGGTATGCGGGCGGGGACGGAGCTCAGATTACCGGACGAATCTCGGTGGTTCCCGGCCAGACTCTGACCGTCTTTGTAGGTGGATACGGCGGCGATGGGGATAATAACAAGAACCCGGGTGCGGGAGGCATCGGGATAACCGGCAGGGGCGGGAGGGGCGGCGGCAGTTCCACTCGCGACGGGGCCGGTGGCGGTGGTGCAAGCGGTATTGCCCTTGGAGATGAGAACCTCGTGATCGCGGGCGCAGGCGGCGGCGCGGGTGGCTTTGGCTTCCTTCCCCCGGCGGATGATGCCGGCACAGGAGGCAGCAGCGGCAGCACAGCCGATGCAGGGCAAAACGGCAAAGGGCCAAAGGCAGGCAAGGGCGGCGCAGGCGGCGCGAACGGTGTGCCGCAAGGTGGTGGCGGCGGGAACGGGACCCACGTCGGTGGGGCTGGTGGTGGGGGCGGCGCAGGTCTCGTTGGCGGAAAGGGTGGAACCGGCGGAGGCTTCGGTGCTGGTGGTGGTGGTGGCGGCGGCGCCGGGTCCTCGCAGATCACAGGCTTGGTGCACGACTCGACGATCGCCCGCGGCGTCACCGACGACGGCAACGGCATCATCACCATAAGCTGGAACAACGGATCCCAACCGACGTGCGGTGACCAAACCATCCAGGTTCCGCGCAACAGTCCGGGTGTACGGTTTCAGGTCCATTGCAACTTCGCTACTGGATTTCGAGTTCTTGATGTCCCTGATCACGGATATCTCGACGACCGGGATCTCGTCAACGGGACGTTCGTCTATAGACCTTTGGATAGTTACACCGGCCTCGATTCAATAACGTATGTGGGCGTCCAGGGAGCTGTTGAATCGGCGCCGGCTATTGTGACGTTCCAGGTCAATTGATAGAGCAGGATTGCATAACGCTAGTCTGCCTCCCTTACGGCGAGGCAGGCCAGCCAGCCTGAATGACTCTTAAGAACAATATGCGGTCGGCAAACCAGAGTCCGGCCGAAAAACTACCAGCAAGAAAACCACAACCGCCACACAAATCACCACGTTCTGTCCACGTTTTTGCGACAAAAAATATCCCGTTTCCGACCCTCGGATCCCCAGAAAAACGGCAGGCAAACCAATGCAAACAACCTGAAAACCCAAAAAACATCCACAACTCACCACAAGACCCGGCAAACCCCAAAGACTTGTTTTATCCACAGCCAGGTGGTCCGTCCACCGCCATTGACTATTCCCTCGCCCGAAATACCCTAAGCATCGTTTTGAAGGGGCGCGCCTTCTAGCCGCGCCGTAAGCGTCCACACTGCCCTACTTCACCCTCGTAGGATCCCACCCATCGGACCCCGCCAGATAAACCTTCGTCTCATACTTCTTCGCCTCTTCCGCAGTCAGTTGTTTCGAATAAGGCTCCCGCGCCTTCGGATTCGCTCCCGGCCCCGTCGACTTGAACTCCGCATACGTCGCCATAGGCAGCCGAGGCTGTGGAGCTCCCTGCCAGTCCGACCATCCCGCCGCCATAATCGGAGCCTCAATGTCCGTATTCATAAAGATCACCGTCGAATAATCCCGCCACGGCCGCCCCAGATAAACATCCCCCGCCCCTTTATCCGCCGTTATCTTGCAGTGATTGAAGACATACCCCGCATCCTGCCCGGCCCGCGTATTGCTCTGAGCCGTCAGATACCCTCCCTGCTCATGCGCGATGCTGCGAATCTCGCAGTTCTCAAAGACCGCCTTCGCGTCCCCAAAGATAAAATCCACATGCCCCTCGATATAGCAGTCCGAGTAGTACTGCCGCCCCGTCACGCAGTTGTCTCCCGGCAACGCGCCCTGCATGCACCCAATGCTCGAGGCATACAGCGTGTCCTGCGCCCCCAGCAGCCGAACATGCCGCACCACCGCCCGGTCCGCACGCACCGACAGCGCCACCGCCTGCGACGGCACATCGCTCGTCTTGCTGTAGTCGTTTGCAATCGTCATGTTTCCCGCAAAAAAATCGTTGCCCGTCACAAACAGCGTCGCCGAGCATCTCGTCCCGCACGTCGAAGCCGCGCTGTTCCCGTACACCAGCACAACCTTCGTCCAGTCATCCCCCTGCCCGCGCAGCTGAATCCCTGGTTTGTCCACATGCACCACCTCGCGATACACGCCCGGCTGAATCTTGATCACAGCTCCAGCCTCAGGAGCCGCCGTCACCGCCGCCTGAATCGTCGTAAAGTCCGCGCCGACCGGGCCCACCGTAATCGTCTTCAGCCCCTGGCCCCACAGCGTCCCGCACGCTACCACCAAAACCGCACTCCATCGTGATACCCGGCTCATAACCCTCCTGCCCACAATCCCAATCCATCTTTTTGAGACAAAAGCTGCAACAAAGACTATCCTCAACCTCGGGCGCAAACCGCTGCAGCAAGCGGTCAGACCAACATTCTAGCGGGAGTCTTTACCTTAATGTCGACCCAAGCGACCGGCCTATCCGGCTCTGGTTACACCACTTCAGCCCCGGAAAAAACCAACGTCCGATGGTTTGTCTGTTTCCTCCTCTTCCTCGCCACCACCATTAACTACATGGACCGCTCGGTCTTCTCGCTCATCGAGCCGCTCCTCCATCTTCCCTTCATGGGCTGGATCCCCGGCCTCGACCACACCCAGCAGCCCCTCTACGACATCAACTACGGCCGCGTCCTCATCGCCTTTCAGATTGCCTACGGCGTCGGCTTCCTCTTCGCCGGACGCATCATCGACAAGCTCGGCACAAAAAAAGGCTATGCCCTCGCCATCCTCATCTGGGGATGCGCCTCCATCAGCACTTCCTTAGTCGGTAGCGTCATCGGCTTCATGATCTGCCGCGCTCTCCTGGGCCTCGGCGAATCCGGCAACTTCCCCGCCGCCATCAAAGCCACCACCGAGTGGTTCCCCTCCGAAGAGCGTGCTCTCGCCACCGGGCTCTTCAACTCCGGCTCCAACGCCTCCGCCTTCGTCGCTCCTCTGCTCATCGCTGCCATTACGCTTCGCTGGGGATGGCATGCAGCCTTCATCTGCACTGGCTCCATGGGGCTCATCTGGCTCGTCATCTGGCTGATCTTCCCGTACAACAAGCTCCGCCGCGCCTCGACCCAGACCCAGGTCAACCTCGCTCCCGTCACGCAGGGTGGATCGATCTACTCCATCCTCCTCGGTCATCGGGGCTTCTGGGCCTTTTTTATCTCAAAAGGCCTGACCGATCCCATCTGGTGGTTCTACCTCTTCTACCTCCCCAAATTCTTAAACGACAACTACAACCTCGACCTAAACCACGTCAAATACCCGCTTATTGTGATCTACACCGCAGCCAGTTTCGGGTCCATCGCCGGCGGCTGGCTCTCCGGATTCCGCATGAAGCATGGCCATAGCGTGAACTCAGGTCGCAAATTTGCGCTTCTAATCTGCGCCATCTGCGTCATGCCCATCATGCTTGTTCCCCACATGCACACGCTGTTTCCCAACAACGCCTGGCCGGCGATTGGCCTCTTCTGCCTCGCCACTGCGGCCCACCAGGGCTGGTCTGCCAATCTCTTTTCGACTCCCACGGATATGTTCCCCTCAACCAGCGTAAGCACCGTCGTCGGACTCGGCGGAGCAGCCGGAGCAGCCGGGGGAGCCATATTCACATGGATCGTCTCGCACTACTTTTCGTTGCATCCTCTACTGATCTTCACGCTTGCTGGATTCGCCTATGTGACCTCGCTGGCGATCTTCCAGCTACTCGTGCCAAGACTCGGAACACCTCAGACCACTTGATGGCTACAGTCTCGCATCTGAAGATCAATGCATTGATCACGCAGTTTTTACGACACCTTTGGTTCGGGCGGCAAAGCCTGACACCACAGGCTTAACGAACTGTTTCAACCGTGTTACCCTTCTTCCACTCGAGCGCAAGGAGTTCCATTCAGCGTGAAAAAAGAGCCTAAAGAGCCGCAGGACGAGGTCACCAGCCATAGCCAGCTCACCATGCAGGTCGTCGAGCACGTCCGCTCTCTCATCAGCAGCGGTGAAGTCCATCCGGGCGACCGCCTTCCCCCGGAACGCGAGCTCGCGCGCAAGCTGAAGATCAGCCGGTCCAGCCTTCGCGCGGGTATTGGATTCCTGTCTGCCATGGGCGTGCTCAAGAGCCGCCACGGTGCAGGAACTTTCGTCTCCTCAGGCCCTCCGGCGCTTGATTCCAGTTCGCTTTCGGTGCTGGGTGCGTTGCATGGTTTTTTGCCGTGGCAGATGTTTGAGGCGCGGCTGGTGCTCGAGTCGAATGTCGCTGCGCTGGCGGCGGAGCGGGCGACCGACGAACACATCGCGGAGCTTGCCGAGGAGGTGGCGGAAATGTATGCCGCGCTGACCGATCCGCAGGAGTATCTCATTCACGATGTACGGTTTCACCGGACGATTGCGCGGGCTTCGGGGAATCCTATTCTTGGCGCGTTGATGGAGACGATTACTGCAAATCTCTATGAGTACCGCAGCAAAACCGTTGCAAAGGCGCAGGATCTGAAGGAGTCGGCGGAGATGCACCGGGAGATTTACAGGGCAATCCGGTCGCATAATCCTACGCAGGCGCGCATTGCGATGGAGCAGCATCTGAACCTGGCCCGAACGGCGCAGGCGGCGGAGGCTGACCTCGTCCTGCCAGCTACAGGGGTTGAGACGACGCCGGTTGAGGCTGCTGAGTCAGTGGAGCAGTCGAGCTAAAAAAAGTCCCCAATTTTAGATTTTGATATTGAGATTTTTTTGTTTGTGGTGGAAGTGCGTTTTTGCAGGGGTTTTTGGCGAAAAACGCATTTTCCGTGCTGGTTTTTGCTGGTAATTTTGTGGTGGATTGCTGGTAAAACGTGGGAAGTTGACGGTCACTTTTTGACCTCCTAAAATCTGCCACTTTTTTGAGATTTATTTTTCAACAGGTCCCGATCTGGACAAGCGGCGGCTCGTGCGGGCAGGCGGCGAGACGCAGTGCTCCTGCTAAACTTACCCTTGGCCCCATGTCCAAGCAGAAGTTCTATCTCACTACTCCTATCTATTACGTCAACGCGCGTCCGCACATCGGCCACGCCTACACAACCATCGTGGGCGACGTTATTGCGCGACGCCACCGTCTGCTGGGCGACGACACGTTTTTCCTGACTGGGACAGACGAGCATGGGCAGAAAGTGGAGCGCTCCGCTGCTGCCGCCGGGCTTTCTCCACAGCAGTTTGCCGACCAGGTTTCGGCGTCGTTCAAGGCCCTCTGGGACCGGATGGGCATTACCTACGACGACTACATCCGGACGACTGAGCCGCGGCATACAGGGGCTGTGCAGAAGCTCTTTCAGGATCTGCTCGACCGCGACGCAATCTATCTGAGCACCTACACGGGGCAGTATTCGGTGGGCGAAGAGATGTTCGTCGACGGGCCTCCGGGGACGATTGGGCCGGATGGCAAGCCGACCGAGACGGTGACGGAGGAGAACTACTTCTTCCGGCTGTCTGTATACCAAGAACAACTTATCAACCTCATTGAGAGCAATGAGTTGCTCATTCAGCCTGAGGTCCGCAAGAACGAAGTCCTTAGCTTTCTTCGCGGCGACGTTCGGGATCTTGAGAAAGAGTACTTGCAGCTGTATCCCCCGCTGGAGAGTAGCGAAATTGAGAGCGACGTTGCGCCTGAGTTTGCGCCTACCGAGAAGTTGACGACGACAGTGCTCTCTTGGGCGCGGGCGGAAAACAAGATCAAGCAAAGTAAAGCAGGAAAGGACTACGTTCCCGGCGCGCTGAAGGACCTATCCATCTCGCGCACGAGCTTCAAGTGGGGGATTCCTGTTCCCGGCAATGAGAAGCACGTCATCTACGTGTGGCTCGATGCCCTGGCGAACTATATGACGGCGATTGGATATGGCTCCGACGATCCTGTCGAGCAGGAGAAGTTCAAAACATACTGGCCTGCTGATTTGCAACTCGTAGGCAAGGAGATTATTCGCTTCCACTGCGTCTACTGGCCGGCGTTTTTGCTCGCTGCCAAGCTGCCGTTACCGAAGGCTGTCACGGCGCACGGCTGGCTGCTGTTTGAAGAGTCGAAGATGTCGAAGTCGCGCGGCAACATCGTCCGCACGGAGACGATTCTGGATGCGTTCGGCACGCTGAAGCCTAAGCCGCTCGATGCTCCAGGACCGGAGCTGAGCGATGAGTATTGGAAGCATGAGCAGGACCTGTTTGCTTCGGATGTGATTCGTTACTTTTTGTTGCGTGAGATCCCGTTCGGGCAGGATGGAAGCTTCAGCTTCGATGCGCTGGTGCAGCGGTATAACAGTGATCTAGCGAATGGGTACGGGAATCTGGTTAGCCGAACGCTCAAATTAATAGAAACATCTTTTGCATCCCAAATACCTGACAGCCCCGTAGAGCCTTATCTAATTCAGCAGAGTGGAAAAGCTTGGGCAAGCAATCAACCAATGCCGGTCGAAGATGCATTTCTCGGTACAAGGGATATCCAAAATCACTTTGAAGATCTTATTCGCCTACAACCTTCATCCGTAGAAAGAAATGTGTTTGATCTGGGTGGCGTATCCCTTCGCATTTCGTTTGTCGACCGTTACATCTCACAGCACAAACCATGGCTTCTTGCAAAATCTACGGATGAGACTGACAAAAGGAAGCTAAAAGAAGTTCTCTACACTGCCGCGGAAGCCATCCGTGTTACTACAGCACTGCTTCACCCGTACATGCCTTACACCACAGCCCAAGTCTGGCAACAACTGGGATTCGAAGAAACCATCGAAGATACCGCACGCAAAGGCGAACTAAAAAGCCTCGAATGGGGCGGTTTGAAGCCCGGCACAAAACTTGGCGAACTTGGGCCAATCTTCCCCCGCGCACCGAAGGAGCTGATACAGGTTATGACTGATATGGAGACACCCTCTGCACCTACGCCTAAGTTCGTTGGCGAGTCAACTACCAACGCGAAGCCCGATCCAACCGACAGCACAGCGCCAGATGCTCCGCCGCGCACTTCGGATTTTGTTGAGCCCAATGCTGCGGCACAGGTAGGCATCTCGGGGGCGGCTACGCCTGCGCTTCCCAAACCACCCGCGCCGCATACGGAGGCTCCGGCTTCTGAGGGGTTCGCGTCTTCGGCTGCAGGGTCGGAGATTCCGGATACTCCTCAGGTCGCGATTGACGATTTCGTGAAGATTGATCTACGCGTAGCGCAGATCGTTGTCGCCGAGCGAATTCCCAAGGCCGACAAGCTCCTGCGGCTGGAAGTCGATCTTGGCTACGAGAAGCGGCAGATTCTTTCCGGCATCGCGGAGTGGTATACGCCGGAGGAGTTGATCGGGCGCAGGATCGTCGTGATTGCGAACCTGGCTCCGCGGAAGATGCGTGGGCTGGAGTCACATGGAATGTTGCTCGCAGCCAGCCATGGAGAGAATGGCAAGCCTGTGCTGGCGACGTTTGGGGAAGAGATTGCGCTGGGGTCGCGACTAAGATAGCCAAGCGATTGATTTTGCTTGATCAGTCAGGCGGCATCACTGCGCGATCAAAATGATTTGCGGGGTGGTCGAATAAAGGATTAATTCATTTGACCTTCGCGCGTCTTTTGACAGATTCTTAGTTCGCAAAGAGCACGAGATCGACCTGAAGGGATCTACGATGCGCAAAGCTTTCCTCCCCCTTGCCTTGTTTTCTTCCAGTCTCATTCTCTCTCACTCCACCTTCGCCGACACGATGGATGATTTTGTCCTGACGGGTGACGGAAATACGATTACTTTTTCGCTCCCGGCTTCCCCTCCGGGCAATATGATGACCTGCCCGCCGAATGCTCCGTCGTGCCTGCCCGGCTCCGAGACCGCCTTCAGTGTTTCAACGATGGTGACGCTCAACAACGCGCAGACGACGGAGACGATTGAATTTCCGACGAACAGGTTCGGGGGCGGCCTGCAGATTCTGTTTCCGGAGGATCCACTGGACCTGTTCGGAGCTCAACTCTTTACGCCAGACGCCGCCAACCCGACGTTCCTCACCGATGGGCCGTTCCTCTTGAGTCAGACGACTCAAGGGAACCCTCCGTTTGTGTCATATTCCCTGACGATCACGCCAGAAGCGGCGTCTACGCCGGAGCCCTCTACGATGGCACTGGTGGCAACGGGGCTGGTTAGCCTGGTGGGGTTCGCGGCCCTGAGGTTGCGGAAGAAATCGCCTCTTCACGCAACCTGATCCCTGCCGTGGAGAAGACTCCTTATTCGTGCGGGAGCTGCCGCCCTACGGAGACGACGATATACGTAGCCGGGGTGGTGCCGACGTTCTTCAGACCGTGCATAACATTCGAGGCCGTGAAGATGATGCCGCCGGGGCCGACCGGTTCGGGCTTGCCGTCGTTGAGGTATTCGAGGTTGCCGGTCTGGATGAAGAGAACCTCGGTATTGGGGTGCTTGTGCGGCGGATGCGGCATCTGGCCAGCGGGCAGCATGGTCTCATGAATCTCGAGATACTCGCCGGTCTTCACAACGCCTGACATGACCTGGCGCGATTCGCCGCCGTTGGCGTTTTTATGGACGGGAAGCTGGTCGTAGGCAATGACGCGCGAGCCACCGAGATCGGTGTCGCCGGGGTTGGCCATGGCTTCTGCGTTTGCATTGGATAATTCACCGCTCATCGCAGCGAGTGCCGAGAGCGCGACACAAAGTTCACGACGGTTGAGATTTTTCATGACGAAATAGTACGCGCTGGCGGCGTTGTTTGGCACCTCACCTCTGGGGCAGGTTTTATTTTCGCGTGTCTCCGCCGATCTGTACGACGCAGTACTTCGCGGTGTCCTGACCGGTGTTGCGGAGCTGGTGCAGCGTGCCCTTCGCGACGTAGAGGATGTCGCCGGGGCCGGCCTTTTCGGATTGGCCATCGTGTTCGAAGACGACCGTGCCTTGCATGATGACGATCACTTCGGTGTGCTGGATGGTGTGGGCCGGATTTGGCGTGGTTCCGGCGGGCTGTTCGGATTCGTGTACGTTGATGACCTCGCCCGTTGGCAGGGTGCCTCGCAGGACGTCGCGGCTCTGACCACCGTTGGCCATCTTGCGCGCGGGAATCTGGTCGATCGTGTACACCCGCGCCTGTGTGAGCGCGTCAGGAGCTGCAGCCTGGTCCTGCGCCACGCTTGCAACCGCCACCAAAGCAGGCAGTCCGGCACACATCTCGCGCCGCGTTATCTTCTTCATGTCACCCATCCTATTCGTGCAGGTTAGTAAAGGGCAGATGCGCCTATCGCCCGGACTGCGCCCTCATGGCATGAGCGATCGATTCCAGCACGCGCTCCGGTGCCTGATCGGCGGGGAGAGGCACCTGCATCTTTGCGCTCATGCGCTGGGCGATTCTGCCGGCGATCTCGGCGCGCTTGTCGAGGTCGAGGTCGAGCGCCCGGCTGAAGAAGGTATCGATGATGTTGAGGTCGCCTGCATCGAGGCGAGCGATGCCGTCGGCGGGGACGAGCGGCGTTGCGGGTTCGCGCGGCGTCTCAAGAGGCTGCGGATAGAGCGATGCCGTGAAGGTGCGGCTGTTGTGGGCGAGCAGAGGCTGCTCTGTGCTGCGCTCGTGGACGACGATAGTGCCCGCGACGAGATCGCCGAGACGCTTCTGCTCGCGATTGCACAGCATGGTGATGACGCCGACGAGATACACCGAAGGCAGCGCGTCGATGACGCGGATAAGGTTGCGGGCGAGGGCTTCGAAGAGTGTGATCTGGCGGCCTGAGTCTTTGATGACGCGGATTTTGAGCAGGCGCTTGCCGGGTGTCTGGCCGTTCCAGAAGGCTTCGAACAGCGAGAAGTATCCCCAGTAAAGAAGGAAGTAGAAGAGGAATACAACAGCAACGAACCATTTGGCCCCGGTGTTGACGAATGCCGTGCTTCCGCCAACATGGGGGGCCGCGCTGACGACAAGAGCGAAGACGAAGATCGTCAGCCAGAAGACGATTATTTGTATGACGGAGTCGGTGAGGATGGCGAGAAAGCGGCTGCCAATTCCAGCGATGGGAAAGCGCAGATCGACCTGCTCCGGCGTTTCGATGTTAAGCTGGTCTGCGTAGCCCCTGGATTGGTAGTCGTACATAAGCCTATGATCTCAAACCACTGGATTGCACTGCGTAAAGAAGGCTGGAGCAGGCTGGAGACGCTGGTCCAGCAGGTAGAAGCGAACGGCCTGAAGACGCTGTCGCCGGCGGAGTTGCGGGAGTTCGGGCTGCTGTACCGCCAGAGCGCGGCGGACCTGTCGGCTGTGCGGACCGATGAGGGCTCGCGCACGCTTGAAGCATACCTCAACCGGCTGGTGAGCCGCGCGCATAATCACATCTACTCTGGCGATAGGATGAACCTGGCGAGTGTGTGGCGGTTTCTGTCACAGGGCTACCCGAGAATCTTTCGGCGGCTGCTGCCGTATACGGCGACTGCGTTTGCGATCTTTCTTGCGGGGGCTGTGCTGGGGACGCTGCTGACAGTGGCTCGACCGCAGTTTATGCACGCCATGCTTGGGCCGCAGATGGTCGACAAGATCGAGCACCACCAGATGTGGACGGAGTCGATTCTGACGGCGAAACCGCAGGAGTCGAGCCGCATCATGACGAACAATATCGCGGTGTGCTTCTACACCTATGCGGGCGGAATTGTGGCTGGGCTGGGAACGATTCTGCTGATGTTCACCAACGGGATGAGCGTCGGTGTGATTACCACCGCATGCACACAGAACCACATGGCGCTGAGTATCTGGAGCTTTGTGGCGGCACATGGTGCGCTGGAGCTGCCGAGCATCTTCATCTCTGGGGGAGCAGGTCTGCGGCTGGCCTCGGGACTGCTGTTTCCAGGGATGCTGCGGCGTAGGGATGCGCTCGCGCTGGCGGGAAGCGAGTCAATCCGGCTGCTGGCAGGGACAGTTCCGATGCTGATCGTTGCAGGGACACTGGAAGCATTTCTTTCGCCGACGCATGTGCCAGCGGCGCTGAAGTTTTCTGTGGGCGCGGTGCTGCTGACAGGGCTGTGCCTGTGGCTGAGCGAGGGTGGGCGAGAGAAGGCTACGGCTTCAGTTGCAGTCGAGGAACCCTCGCTGGCGAAGGCCTAGAGCAGGCCCTGCGCTTTCACTTCAAGGTATTTGCTGATGGCGCTGGCCCCAACGCCCGCCGGGGTGGTTTCGACGACGAGGACGCCTTGTTGACGAAGCCTGGCGATGGTCTGACGGCGGCGCTCGAGCATCTCCTGTGCGGCGGTGGAAGCAAACATCTCTTCGGCGTTTTTGGGCTCGCGCGCGGCGAGGGCATCAAGCTCAGGGTGCGCGAGCAGGACGAGGACGACGAGGTGTCGGCGGACCAGTTCGGCTACAGCGGTGACAACCTCGGGGCGCCCGGCGCTCTCGGCCATCTCGGTAATCCAGATGACGAGGCCGCGTCGGTGCTGCAGATTTTTCAAGCGCGAGGCAGCATGCAGGTGGTTGGCCTCGGACGGCTCACTACGCACCTGGGAGAGAAGGTTGATCATTATGCGCAGGTGAACGGGGCCGTTGCCGGGAAGAAGCTGCTGCTGGATGCGGCGTCCGTAAGTGAGGAGCGCGAATTTGTCGCCGGAGCCGCCGATGACCTGTGCCAGCATGACCGCCGCGCTGGTCGCCTGGTCGAGCTGTGTCACGCTGAGCTGAAGTTTTTCAGCGGCCTCGAGCTCGCTTTCGCCCACGGCGGTGGCGCGCGATTTGCGTAGCTCAAACGCAGTCTGAGAGAGGCGCCCGGCGTCGAGAACGACCCACACCTGCTGGCTACGCTCGGTGGTGAACTGGCGGGTGATGAGCTTGGCACGTCGTGCGGTAGCAGTCCAGGAGATGTTTCTGAGCTCGTCGCCGCGCTGATAGTCGCGCAGACTCTCAAATTCGCGGCCGATTCCGCGGAGCCGAAGGCGGCGCTTCTGCAGCTCAATCTGCCGGGCTCGCATAAGGTAAAAAGCCGCATTGTCTCCGCTCTGTTCGGACGCGGGAAAGACACGAATCTCCTGCTCCGCATCGCAGACCGCCCAGCGCTCGACCAGACGCAGCCCCGTGCGATAGCGGAGGTAGATCTTTCCCAGCCGCAGATCGCCTCGCCGCCCCGGATAGCACTCCAGCACCGCGCGGACAGCATCCCGCGGATAGGCAACAACGGTCACAGGCCGCGGTATGGGAATGAGCGTGGGGTGCAGATCATCGGTAACCATTACGGTTACAATTCCGTTGGACTGCTGCACAACCTCGTATTCGATCGCCGTGCGCTCTCCCAAAGCAGGGGAGTTGAGAAATCGCCGCGTCACCTCGATTGCCGCAGGTGACGGAAGACCCACGACATCGGCGATCACCAGCAGCGCGATGAGTGCGTCCCAGACGAGCATCAGCCAGATGCGGTGAGGATGAAAAAACGCAGGGATCGACCACAAAACGCCTGCGATAAGAAGCAGTAGCGTACGCGCCGTCAATCCGTAGCCCAGCACCCGTCCCATGCGTCCAAGGTAGCGGGCGCGTGCGGTGATCGGTTCTGGAATCAGCGTCTGCATTACTTCGGCAACGCCGTTGCGGCGAGCACGTCGGCAATCACCCGGTCTGTGTCGAAGCCCTCAAGCTCCGCTTCAGGACGAAGCACCAAACGATGCCGCAGCGTTGGCACCGCAGCCTGCTTCACATCGTCCGGAATCAGGAAGTCTCGGCCATCCCGCGCAGCATAAGCCTTCGCAACGATGAGCAGACTAGCCGAGGCGCGAGGCGAAGCACCAAGCGAGACCGTAGGCCACTCGCGAGTGCGCCGCACGACCGAAAGCAGATAGTCGAAGATCGCGGGTTCGACCTTCACCGCACGAATCTCCCGCCGCGCGGTGGCGAGCAAAGAAAACTCCACTGGTTCGATAATCACATTTTCAAGGTCCTTCGCTTCGGCGCTGGCGTGGTGCCGCTCAAGGATAGTGCGTTCATCGTTCAGCGACGGATAGCCCACCTTAATCTTGATGAGGAAGCGATCGAGTTGCGCCTCAGGCAGCGGGTAGGTCCCTTCGAACTCCAGAGGATTCTGCGTCGCGAACACCGTAAAGTAGTCATCGAGCGCATGCGCCTCGCCATCCATCGTCACCTGCCGCTCCTCCATGCTTTCGAGCAGCGCAGCCTGCGTGCGCGGAGGCATGCGGTTGATCTCGTCAGCCAGCAGAAACTGAGTAAACACCGGACCCTTGTGCAGGGAAAACTCATTCGTCTTCGGCGAGAAGACAGTCGTGCCCAGGATGTCGGCAGGCATCATGTCCGGCGTGCCCTGCACCCTGCGAAACGTCAGCGAAAGGAACCGCGCCAGCGTTTTGACGGCCAGCGTCTTAGCGACGCCGGGCACACCTTCGACCAGCGCATGGCCCCCGCAGAGCAGCGTCAGCAGCGCCTGCTCCACAAGCTCCTGCTGACCCGCAATGACGCGCCCGATCTGCTGCCGCCCTTGTTCAAACAACTGCAGCGCTGCCTGCACCTGCTGGACTTCGCCACTCACCATCCCCGGTTCACTCACTTACTCGCTCCCTTCGAAACTTCCTGCAAAGAAACTCCGCTGCGTATCCGCGCCTCCAACTGCTGCTGGTCGCGGTCAAGCGCCTTCACTAACTCCAATGTACTCGCCAGAGTTGCAGAGACGTGTTCTGACTTTTCGGCCTGACTCAGATGGTCGCGAAGCGCAGCCCAACTGCCTCCCAGCCTCTCTTCGACGGCCTGCGAGATCGTCTCAGGCGTGGACCGCAGCACCTCGCGCGGGATGCCACATTGTTCTTCGAGAAACTTCAGCAATCTGCGACGCGAGCTATCGACCGCAGCCTGGGTTGCTCCCGCTCTTTGATAGAGCCGCCCCATCGATTCCGCAAACTCGAGCGGTGAGCTTCGCGGCAGATGCACCGGCATGCGCAATGGCCCGCTGCGTCTGCCGAAGCTGAAGATCAACAGCAACGCCACAGCACCGCACTGCCACGCGATCTGCCGTATGGGCAAACCCTTCGCCGTATCCCACAACGACGCCCGCGCTCCGTGAAAGTATTCATCAAAAAGCACCTGCCGGTCTGCCCCGCCGATGCTTGCGAGCAACAGCTTCAAGCTCGCATCCTCTTTCAGTCCGCGATTCGACATCGGCATCGGCGAGCTCCACCAGATGGCCTCGCCCGCACCGTGGCGATAGCTGACGACGACCGCATCCTTCCCGCAAAGCTGCGAGACGCGAAACGTCGGGTCGAGCGCTGTCCAGCGAACGTTATCCGCGATCGAAACTTTGCCGGATCGTGCCAGCGCATCCTGTCCCTCAGGCGTCGAAAAACACAGCTTGCCGTAGAAACGCGTCGGCGCATCCGTCTTTGCTCCCGGAAGAAAGTACGCGCCTTCTCTCCCCGTTGCGAGCACGCGGCCGCCGCGCGAGAGAAAGTCTGCGATATCGGCCTGCACCTGCTTCGAGCCTTCCGTCGGGAAGTTCGGCTCCGCAAGAATGAGTGTCGTCTTTGCTGCATCGACCTTCTTCAGATCGGAGGAGGGAGTCTCCCAACGCTGCGCTCCATACCCCAGCTCGCCCAGCGCCAGGTAGGCTGCCTTGGTACCGGCTGAACCGCTGTTGTAGGTGGTTGGTGCCGGGTCCGAGTCATCGTTAGCAGGAGAGAAGATGCTGAAGACGACGAGAAAAGCGATCATTCCGCCAAGAATCCACAACACAATCCGCCGGTCGCGCGAGCCAGCCATCAGGCGCTCCTCAGCTCATCGAACAACGAGAGCGCGCTGGTGTAATCACTCTCGCCCGCGGGCCTGAGCCCATACCAGATGCGTTCGAAGATCTGCGTAAGCCTGCGCAGCGCCTGCTGCCTGCCGGATCCCGGCTCGAGCAGCAGGAGATACTCCCGTGGAGTGCGCGCGCGGTTCTGCCGCCACAGCCTGCGGCCTTCGAGCATCACAATCGCGGCCCAGTAGAGGCAGTGCACCGCGGCGCGCCAGTTCTGCTTTTCTGCTTCGGCTCGCGCAAGCTCTGCCCAGTTATCGGACTCCTTCTGCCAGACCTCAGCGCTCGCCCCGACCTCGATGCGCACTGCCAGCCGCTGCCTCTGCATGCTGCGAAAGACCCACGTCAGCAGACCCGCAGCCGCCAGCGTCATCGCACTCCATTCCATCAGCGGGATCAGCCATGGCGAGCGCTTTCCAAACCGCGAGACACCGCCGAAGACACTATCCACCCACTGCCAGAACCTCGCGATCTCGCGCTCGATGTACGACTGCTCCTCGATAGTGCGAAACTCCGGCCGAGAAAGAACGTCGTCGGTCTGTTTTCTTGCGCGGCCGAACGCATCTCCCGGTTGTGTAGCATATCCATCGGCAAGAGCAGTATCTTCGTCGAGCCGCGCCGCCGTCTGTTGCAGAAGTTTTTCTCTGTCAGGAAGCGCCGGATTGTGGGCACTCGTCAGTGCACCGCGCAACCACGACCAGCGCGTCTGAAAGCCGCCACCTTCCACGCGCTCGTCGTCGCCCACCTTCTTCGCATCGCAGGCCGCAGCGTCTTTTTCGCAGGCCGCGACGAGCGTCTTCAGGTTCTCGAGATGGCTTTTGTACTCCACCACAGTCGCCGAATGAACGTCCGCGTTGTCTTCCGCGGCATCATCTTTTGTCTGCGCCCATACCGGTGGCGCGAGAAGCAGTGCGACCGTGAGAAACAATCTAAGCTGCAGCGGCATCGCTCTAGGCCAGCTCCGCGGTTGCATCACCCGGCGCGCCGCCTGACGCAGCTCCAGTGCCCAGCGTCTTGTCCATCAGAAATTCAATGTCGAAGGCTTCTTTGCGAACGCGCTCATCAAAATAAAAGAGACACAGCGCAATCGACGCGACCGGCCCAATGAGCGAGCTGCACAGAAACGCCACAAACAGTGAGATGAACTGCTCGATGATGTGCTCGGCCGAGCGCGACCGAAGCAACAAGAGAGCAAACGGCATCTGCAGCGCACCCGCAACAAAGTACAGCGCGAACAACAACAGCAGCAGCAGGAAGATTCTTCCCTTGCCGCCGGCGACCAGCTGCTTGCTGCGCCTCATTGCCCGGCGAACCGGCAAGTCTTCAATGACAGCCGCCGGAACTGCCAGTGAATTGCGAATATAAGCAATCAACCCGTAGACGAGGCCGCCGATCGCGAGGAAGACCAGCAGGGCGATCAGCCCGGTCATATTCTTGATGCCGAGAGCGGTCATCGTAAACACCGGCACGATCAGCAGGGCAAAGATCCAACCCGCGCTCCAGGTCTGCCACAAGGCGATGAGACAATACCGCACCCAGTGTCCTTTCACAGCGTTGAAGGCCCGGTCCATCGATGTCGGCTCGCCCAGGTAGATCGAAGAGACCGCAGAGACCGTCGCGGCGTGGGTTACGCTGTAGACCGCAAAGTAGATGAGCGCTCCAACGACGGAGAAAGCACTTCCCACCATCACGGCATTCGGCGAGGTGACGGGGACATTCTTGAAATGGAGATAAGCAATCCGGGCGATTGATGTCAGCACACTCACGCCAGCCGCAATCGATGCGAGCCCGACATAGAGCCAGAAGTTGGAGCGGTACAGGAAAAAAGTGCGGTCGAGAATCTCGCCTGTGGTCAGAGGACGAAGCTCGTGGCGAACCGTCGGCACAGGCGCGGCGTACTTCTGCCCATGGGCAGGTTGTGCGCCCGGATCGCTTCCGTTAAGCCAGTCGTGCTCGGCCATCTGTCGTTCTCCCGGCTGCTGAGTGGTTCGACCGAGATAGTAGCATACGCGCCGCGAGAGTTATTTGGGGCCAAGTGATTGTCTTTCTTTGGTGGAGCTGAGCGGGATCGAACCGCTGACCTCCTCGTTGCGAACGAGGCGCTCTCCCAGCTGAGCTACAGCCCCCCACCAGACGCATCGCACACCGCTTTTCGCAGGCACAACGCCGTCGAACAACCTCTTCGAGTGTACCAGCAAGCACCCTCCGGCTCAAACTCCCCAATCAAACTTACAAGCCCGAATTCGGCCCTCGCGTCTCATTCGCGAACCGCTCCACGCGCCCCCGCACCGCAGTCCCCGCGGCCAGCGGTTTCTCCACCACATGCCACACCTCGCCCACGCCATCCACCACCACAGCAAGCACCGGAACCACCAGCTTCGCCCCACTCCGCGCGACTGCCTCAATCACCCCACCGTCACCCACGGCAAACTCCGTCCGGTCCAGCGCCATCTGCCAGCGCTGCTTCCCTGCCACACGAGACTCCTCACGAATATCCGTCACCACGCCCGCAAACTCCCTCATCCCGAAACCGCTCCACCTCTCACTCGACGTTCTCCTTCAAGTATCGCTTTCACAACCACTGTTCGTCATGCAAACTCCAAGTTACAATCCGCACATGCCCTCACGTCGACGCTTCCTCCTGGCAGCCACTGCAGCAGCCGCAGCCCCGTCCTTCACCCTCGAAGCCCAGCGCCCGGCACCCGCGCCATCTTCCGACGCCAAACTCCCACCCTCCATCGCCGCCCTCACAAACCGACGCAACGAAGCCGTCCCCATTACCCTCGCCGAGCGCGAGCAGCGCCTCGACCGCGCCCGCGCCCTCATGCACCAGAACAAGATCGACGCCATCGTCATCGCCACCGGCACCTCGCTCAACTACTTCACCGGCCTGCGCTGGGGCCAGTCCGAGCGCTTCTTCTGCTGGGCCCTCCCCGCCAAGGGAGCACCGTTCATCGTCTGTCCCGTCTTCGAAGAGGGCCGCGTCCGCGAGCGCATGGACGCCCAACCCGCAACCCTCCCATCAGCCTCCACCACGCGCGTCTACACCTGGAACGAAGACGAAGATCCCTACAAGCTCCTCGCCAAAGCCCTCAAAGAATCTGGCATCTCCACCGGCCGTATCGGCATCGAGGAGCGCACGCAGTTCGTCTTCGCCGACGGCATCGCCCACGCCAGCCCCACCCTCACCGCCACCAGCGCCACGCCCGTTACCTATGGTTGCCGCAGCATCAAGACCCCAGCCGAGCTCGCACTCCTGCAGCTCGCGAACAGCATCACCCTCTCCGTCTATAAAGCCTGCTATGAATCCACCCAACCCGGCATAACCAACCGCCACTTCTCCGAGCTCGTCGAACTCGCCTACGCCCGCTGCGGCGTCTCCGGCGACGCCAGTTGTCAGGTAGGCGAATACTCCGCGCTCCCTCACGGCTCCCTGCAGCCCCAAACCATCCGTGAAGGAGAGATCATCCTCATCGACGACGGCTGCACCGTAGAAGGCTATCAATCCGACATCTCCCGCACCTTCGTCCTCGGCGACGCCACCTCGCCCAAACTCGACAAGGCCCGCAAAGTATTCGACATCGTCCACCAGGCCCAGTCCGCCGCTCTCGCCGCCGCGCATCCCGGCGTCCAGTGCCAGGCCATCGATACCGCAGCCCGCAACCTCATCACCGCCGCCGGCTTCGGCCCCGACTACAAACACTTCACCCATCGCCTCGGCCACGGCATAGGCATGGACGGCCACGAATGGCCCTACCTCGTCCGCGGCAACACCACTCCGCTAGCGGTCGGCATGTGTTTCTCCGACGAACCCGGCATCTACATCACCGGCGAATTCGGCGTGCGCCTCGAAGACGACTGGCACCTCACTGAAGAAGGCGGCAAAATGTTCACCCCGCAAAGTCCCTCACTCGAACACCCCTTTGCCACCGCATAAGCGATAATGATGCGGAACCGCAACGCCTTTTTTTTCGTAACCAATCGCGCGCCTTGGAGCATTTAGAAATATGAGAAGCCTCGCCCGCAGAATCCTCCCCCTCGCTCTCTGCGCTTTCGCGATCCCGGCGCACTCCCAGACACAGGACACCGGCATCTCCATCCCCAACATGGACCCCAGCGTCCGTCCGGGCGACAACTTCTACCTCTACGCCAACGGAAGCTATATCGCCCGCACCAAACTCCCCGCCGACCGCGCAGCCCTAGGCGTCTTTAATACCCTCTCCGATCGCAGCTTCGACCAGGTTGCCACCATTATTCAGGACGCAACCAAAGCCAATGCCCCCGCGAGTTCCAATGAGCGCAAGATCGCCGACCTCTACCGCTCCTACATGGACGAGGCGGCCATCGAATCCCACGGCCTCGACTCCCTCAAACCTCATCTCGCCTTCATCGAGACCATCCACACCCAGCACGAGCTCGCCAACGCCCTCGGCCTTTCGCTGCGTGCTGACGTCGATGCCCTCAACGTCACCAACTTCCATGCCGCAAACATCTTCGGTCTCTGGGTCGCCCCCAGCTTCAACGATCCCGACCACTACGCTCCTTATCTCCTTCAGGGTGGCGGCCAGCTTCCCGACCGCGACTACTACCTCTCCACCAGCGACAGCGTGAAGGACATCCGCTCGAAGTATCAGACACACGTCGCCGCCATGTTCCGTCTCGCTGGCCTCTCCGACCCCGACACCCGCGCCACCCGCGTCGTCGCTCTCGAAACCGAGATCGCCAAAGTGCAAATCCCGCTGGCCGACGACGAAGACATCCACAAAGCCAACAATCCATGGCATCCCGCTGACTTCACCGCCAAAGCTCCCGGTCTCGATTGGCCGGAATTTTTCCATGCCGCCGGCCTCGACAAGCAACAGGTCTTCATCGTCTGGCAACCCTCCGCCTTCACCGGCGAAGCCGCCCTCGTCGCCTCACAGCCCATCGAAGCCTGGAAAGACCTCCTCGCCTATCACCTTATCGAGCAGTATGCGACCGCCACCTCCAAAGCCCTCGCTGACGAGCGCTTCGCCTTCTTCGGCACCATCCTCTCCGGAACACCGAAGCCGCGCCCGCGCGACTTCCGCGGCGACGTCCTCGTCTCCAACACCCTCGGCGAAGCCGTCGGCCAGATCTACGCTCAACGCTACTTCTCTCCCGAAGCCAAAGCCCAGGCCGAAGCCATCGTCGCCAACCTCATCACTGCCTTCCGCGCTCGCCTCGAAAACATCACCTGGATGGCGCCCGCCACGAAGAAGGAAGCGATCACGAAACTTGGCACCCTCAAGGTCAGCGTAGGTTACCCCGATCAATGGCGCAGCTACACTGCTCTCAACATCACTCCCGATAATCTCTTCGCCAACCTCTGGAACGCCGGTCTCTTCGAATACCACTACTCCCTCAACCACATCGGCAAGCCCACGGATCGCAAAGAGTGGTGCATGACCCCGCAGACAGTCAACGCCGTCAATCTTCCCCTCGACAACGGTCTCAACTTCCCCGCTGCGATCCTGCAGCCGCCCTTCTTCGATCCCAAAGGCCCAGCCGCGCATAACTACGGAGCCATCGGCACCATCATCGGCCACGAGATCAGCCACACCTTCGACTCCGAGGGCGCCGCCTTCGACTCCCAGGGCCGCGTCCGCAACTGGTGGACCCCCGAAGACCTGGCCCACTTCGAATCCGTCACCGCCGCTCTCGCCGCACAGTACAGCGCCTACGCGCCCTTTCCCGACCTGCACGTCAACGGCAAACAGACCTTAGGCGAAAATATCGCCGATGTAGCGGGCCTCGCCGCCGCCTTCGACGCCTTCCACGCCTCGCTCAAAGGCCACGAAGCCCCCAGGGTCGATACCTTCACCGGCGACCAACAGTTCTTCATCGCCTTTGGACAAAACTGGGCCTCCGTCACTCGCGACGCCGCACTTCGCCAGCAGATCCTCACCGATCCCCACGCCCCAGGCGAGTACCGTGCTCTCACCGTCCGCAATAACGATGGCTGGTACTCCGCCTTCGACATTCAACCCACCGACAAACTCTACCTCGCTCCAAAAGACCGCATCCGCGTCTGGTAGCTCGTGGTCCACGGATGCAACCGCATACTCGCAGAGTTGCTTAGTGCTGCGGCACCACCAGCACCTCCACCCCACTCGCCGCATCGGCACTCCGATACACACTCTCCGTAGCCTTCACGAACTGCTCCGGCTTGGCGAACGGTATATCCACAAACGTCTGCGGATTCCTGTCCACCAGCGGAAACCACGAGCTCTGCACCTGCACCATAATCCTGTGTCCTGCGCGGAAAGTATGGTTGATGTCCGGCATCTCGCCGTTCACCTCCACCATCTTCCCCACCGGCAGCGGAGTCGGCTTCTCCCAGCTATCGCGGAACTTCGCCCGCATCGGCTCCCCGCGCACCAGTTGCTCATACCCGCCCATCAAAACAGGAGCAGCACCCAAAACCCGCTTCCCCACTGCATCCGAAGGAGGATTCGGAAAATCCTCCGGATACACATCAATCAGCTTCACCACAAAATCCGAGTCCGTCCCCGTCGAAGCCACCTTCAGCTTCGGCCGCACCGGCCCCGCCAGCGTCACATCCTCCGTCAGCGGCTCCGTCTCATACACCAGAACATCCGGCCGCCGCGTAGCGAACCGCTGATCGTCATCCATATATCGTTGCGGAACCGTATCCGTTGTGAAGTTCACAAACGGCACCGGATGCGCCGGATCGCTCACATACTCATCCACGCCTGCCTTCTCCGCCGGAGCATCGAAACTCAGCTTCCCGCCCGCACGAAAATAAAGCGTCTTCTTCTCCGCCGACTTCGGTGGCCACGCATCGTACCGCCTCCAGACATTGCTCCCCGTCTCAAACACATAAGCCTTCGGCAGCGGAGCGCCATTCCGTCCCTTCAGGTAGTACTCGAAGAACGGAAACTGAATCTGCGACCGGAAGAACACGCCCGTCTTCGAGCCGAAGTTCACATCGCCCAATTTGTCCCCATCCCAGATCGACCATCCGCCATGCGTCCACGGCCCCACCACCAGCGTATTCACCGCACCGGGATTGAATTCGTCGATCGCATGAAACGTCTTGAACGGCCCCGACAAATCCTCCGCGTCGAACCACCCGCCCACCGTCATCACGGCGGCCTTCACGTTCTTCATATGCCGCGAAAGATCGCGCTTCTTCCAGTAATCGTCGTACGTCGTGTGCACCAGTTGGTCGTGAAAGAGGAAATTCGTCCCATTGAAAGCTTTATCCAGATTCTCCGTCGGCCCAGCCTGCAGATAAAACTTATAGCTGTCCGGCGTCCCAAAGTTATACGGAGTCCGTGGGGTCGGCAGCGTAGGATTCTTCTGCGGCAGAAAACCCACATAAAATCCATAGTTCGCCGACAGCATAAACGCCCCGCCGTGATACCCGTCATCGTTGAAGAACAGGTCCGTCATCGGAGCCTGCGGACTCGCAGCCTTGATCGCCGGATGCGAATCGATAATGCTAGCCGACGTATAAAAACCCGGATAGCTGATCCCAGTGATCCCCACTCGCCCGTTGTTGTTCTCCACATGCTTCAGCAGAAACTCCACCGTGTCGTACATATCCGTCGACTCGTCCACATCCTTATTCGACTTTTTGTCGTCGATATGCGGATTCATCTCCAGGAACACACCCTCGCTCTCATACCGCCCACGCGCATCCCCGCAGACAAAGATGTAACCCGACTCCAGCAGCTCCTGGCTCGGCCCCAGCCGCGTGGGCATCTTGTCCTCGCCATAAGGCCCGCAGCTGTAAGGAGTCCGCGTCATCAAAAACGGATAAGGCCCCGCATCCTTGAACGCTCCCGCCACCGGCACATACACCGACACAAACAGCTTCGCCCCATCCCGCATCGGAATCCGGTACTCATACTTCCCATAGTGCGTCTTGATGAACTCTTCCTCATTCGGCACCGGAGCCTGCGCCACCATCCGCAAACCGCCCACCACAAACAAACACGCCAACAGCCCAAGTCGAATCTTCATCGAGTCCTCAAAAAAAGAAATGAAAGAAAAAGAAATGAAAGAAAAGAGTAAAAAGAAAAATGGAGTACTCGAAGTCTAACCGACTCGGCATTCCATTCCATCCAGCATTTTTATCCGCGTCTATCCGCGAAGATCCGCGGTCGCGTTTAAGTCAGGTCGTCCGTATCGAACGGAGTAACCTTCCGCCCCAGCGCCGACACATCCCTCGGTCCACCCACCAGCGTCTTCACCACCACATCAATCTCATCCTCAACATCGGCCACAGCCGTAAGCGCCTCAACCGACTCCGGAATCCCCAGACTCTCCAGCAGCACCGTCACATGCGCCACCGCCACGCCATCCTGGTTCAAACCCTCCGGCGTCTTCGCCTTGATCCCAACCTCACCCGGCTTCACACCCAGCAGCTTCGCCACACTCTCGCGCAGCTCCCCGGCAATCGGCACGATCTTCGGCTTAGCCATCACCAGAACCGTATCCACATTGACGATCTTGTATCCCGCCGTTGCCACCTCTTCCAGAGCCGTCTTCAAAAACACACTAGAAGCCGCACCCTTCCACCGCGGATCGCTAGGCGGAAAGAAAGTCCCGATATCCCCCGCGCTCACCGCACCCAGCAGCGCATCCGTAATCGCATGCAGCAACACATCACCATCCGAGTGCCCCGCCAATCCCTCCGGATGCTCAATCGCAAGCCCGCCAATCACCAGCGGCACGCCGGCCTTGAACGCATGCGAGTCAAACCCATAACCAATTCTCATCCCCATCAACAATCCCTCAATGCTTCGACCGCGGATTTACGCGGAGCAACACGGATCTTTTTCTTTTCTTCCTCTAGTATGAACCGCCTGAACTGCGGCTTGGGGCCAAAGTTCAGCAGCAGGCCCACCTCGAACCTCGTCGCCCGAAGATAATGCAAGACCTGTCCGTCATGCGCAGTGTCAAAGCCAGAGATCGCTTTCAGTTCCAGCAAAACACAATCGTTGACGACCACATCGGCGCGGAAGTTCCCAACCACCTCACCACGAAAATACACTGGAACCGGAACCTCCATTGCAACCCGAAGACCCGCCTGCAGCAAAGCAATTCTCATCGCCTCCTGATAAACGCTCTCCAGAAAACCGCCGCCCAGCTCGTTATAAACCTCAAAGAACACTCCGATCATCTTCTCCGTGACCTCGGAATGTAGTCCATGAAAAGCTCCGGGAGCCCGTTGTCTTTCATCAGTATTTGTCCCTAAATCCGCGCTCATCCGCGAGAATCCGCGGTCGCCCGAGTCAGATAAAACTCCGCCAGCTCAATATCCCCCGGCTGCGTAATCTTAAAGTTCTTAGCCGACCCCGCCACCACCGCCACCTCAATCCCCGCCCGCTCCAGCAGACTCGCCTCGTCCGTCCCTGCAAATCCGTCCGTCTCCGCCTCGATGAACGCTCGCCGCAGCAACCCAAACCGGGCCCCCTGCGGAGTCTGCGCCTGCACAATCCTCTCCCGCGGAATCGTCGCCGTCACAATCGCTCCATCCGCCGTCCGCTCCACCTGCTTGATCGTATCCACCGCCGGAAGCCCCACAATCGCCGCGCCATGCTTCACCACCGCATCGATCGTCCGTTCGATCGTCGCCGCATCGATCAGTGGCCGCACCGCATCATGCACTAACACGACGTCGTCGTCATCGCACTCCAACGCCGCCAGCGCATTCCCCACCGACTGCTGACGGTGATCCCCGCCCTCCACCATGTGCACTCTCGGCCCCAGCCGATACTCGGCCATCTGAGCCTCCACCCGCTCCCGCTCCTGCGCCCTCACCGCCACGCAAACCGCATCCACGCGCGGCACCGCCAGAAACGCCTTCACCGACCGCACCAGCACCGGCACTCCGCCAATCTCCAAAAACTGTTTCGGAGCACCAGCCGAAGCCATCCGCGTCCCAATCCCCGCCGCCGGAAGAATCACAAAAACTCGCATAACCTGCGAAGTATACAAGATATCTCCGCCAATCCGGACTGCAACCCTTCCTGCGCTATGATCGTAACCGTCGAGGCGAACGACATGCGATTGGCCGCTCTCTTCCATCACACTCCCAAAGTCGGCAAATGCCTTGGCGCGCTCGCTCTCACTCTCGCAATTACGACAACGCGGGCGCAATCGCAACTCACTCCTCCACCCAGGACCGCGGTCGTAACCGGAACCGTAACGGATCAAACCGGTGCTTCCATCCCGGACGCCATCATCACTCTAAAGTCGGCAGAGGGGTTCACACTGGAAGCCAGGACCGATAAATATGGCCAGTTTGCGATTGACTCCTGGTCCGGCGAATACACCCTCAACATCTCCGCACAAGGATTTAGACCTCTCAGTGAACCAATCTCTCTTGCAGAAACAACAAACCTCACCAAACATGTAGTTCTCTTGATTGGCAACTCAGTATGCATGGTCTGCTTCACGCCAGAGCCTCCAATTGAGCTAGAGGTCCCGGGCAATCCATTCACCGCTACACTACCCCTCAAGCCTCTTCCCCCACTCAAACTCCATCGCCGAGACCTGAAAAAATCACCCGCAGTAACATGAGGCTATGGCAGCCGCTCCGAGCCTCCCCTTCTCACACGAACATATCCACCCCGGCGACCGCCTCGCCATCGCCATCTCCGGCGGAGCCGACTCCGTAGCCCTTCTCCTGACCCTCCACGCCGCAAACTCAGCCAAACATGACGCCCTCGGCGCAGGCCTCAGCGCAGTCCACATCAACCACCATCTCCGCGGCGAAGAATCCAACACCGACCAGCAGTTCGTCGAAGACCTCTGCATCGCCCTCGACATCCCCCTCCACCTCCACCACGCCGACATCCCCGAGCGCATCGCCACCACAAGCGAAGGCATCGAAGAAGCCGCCCGCAACGCCCGCTACGAATTCTTCTCCACCCTCCTCGCGTCCGGCCACGCCGACTCCGTCCTCACCGCCCACACCCTCGACGACCAGGCCGAAACCGTCCTCATGAAGCTCCTCCGCGGAGCCTGGACCGAAGGCCTCTCCGCCATCCACCCGGTCCTCACCCAGCCCAAAGGCAAGATCCTCCGCCCCTTCCTCCAGACCCGCCGCGCCGAAATCGAGTCCTTCCTCAAATCCGCCAACCAACCCTGGCGCGAAGACTCCACCAACACCGACACCGCCTTCACCCGCAACCGCATCCGCCACGAGCTCATCCCCCAGCTCCGCACCTTCAACCCCTCCATCGACCAGACCCTCGCCAACCTCGCCGACCTCGCTCGCGAAGAAGAATCCCGCTGGCAAACCGAGCTCACCCGCCTCCTCCCCCAGCTTCTGCTCCCCGGCAAACCCGTCCGCGGAGGTGGCCGCGCCGTCTCCACCACCCCCGGCGACACCTCCGTCTCCATCGAGCTCGACCGTCTCCGCGCGCTTGACCCAGCCCTTCGCCGCCGAGTCCTCCGCGCCGCCGCCCGCCAACTCGGAGCCCGCCTCAGCTTCGACGAAACCGCTCGCCTCCTCGCCCTCGCAGGCCTCCAGCCATCCCCACCCACCGGCCCCACCGTAGCCGCCAGAACCGGCGCAACCCTCCATCTTTCCAACAACCTCCGAGCCGACCGCACCCCCCGCGAGCTCCGCCTCTACCTCCACAATCTCAAAATTGAGCCGTCATCCTGACCCTGAGCGAAGTCTAAGGGGAAGGATCCCCGCATTTGCACTTGCCGTTGCCTTTCTTGCTTGTCATCCCCGAAGAGCCTGCCCTGAGCGAAGCCGAAGGGAGGGTTTTTGCCTTTCCACACCATCACCCTAAAGTCACATCCCGCCCTGCATTTCGCCCCCCCAAATCCACAATCTGAAGAGTAGAATCTAAGTACCTGTAATTAAGGTCCGTCGCTGGTGCTTCGGCTCGGAACCGTTCGGCATTAATTTTCGTCTAACTGTTGTAGGCTCGCGTGCGTTTGGACGCATGGCAGCCGGGTCGCAGAAGCCAGTGGGGTTTTTCGAGCAACTGCAGACCGGAAAATGAGGAAATACGCTTTGAACTCGACTGTCAAACAAATTCTGATCTGGGTCTTCATGATCACCTGCCTGATCTTCCTCTGGCAGGTCGTCGTCAAAACAACCGGTGGTGGCGCCCAGGAAAAGAAGATCAGCCTCACCCAGCTCCTCAACGACGCAGACCAGGGCAAAATCGCCGAAGTCACCGTCGACGGTGCTGAAGTCACGGGAAAATACCGCGATGACGCGAAGAATGTCTTCGTCACCACCATCCCGGCTAACTACCCCGACATGTACAAGACGCTCCGCGACCACGGCGTCAACATCAACATCAAGAATCAGAGCCCGAACCAGTGGCTCAATCTGCTCATCTCCATCGCGCCCTTCGCTGTCCTGATCCTCCTCTGGTTCTTCCTCCTCCGCCAGATGCAGTCCGGCGGCAACAAGGCCATGAGCTTCGGCAAGTCGCGCGCCCGCCTGCTCTCCATGCAGCAGAAGAAGATCACCTTCAAGGATGTCGCCGGAGTTGACGAAGCCAAGGAAGAACTCAAGGAGATCATCGAGTTCCTCCGCGAGGCTCAGAAGTTCCAGCGCCTCGGCGGCCGCATCCCCAAGGGCGTTCTCCTCGTCGGGCCTCCCGGCACCGGCAAGACCCTCCTCGCCCGCGCAGTAGCAGGCGAAGCCAACGTCCCCTTCTTCTCCATCTCCGGCTCTGACTTCGTTGAGATGTTCGTAGGCGTAGGCGCATCGCGCGTCCGCGACCTCTTCGAGCAGGGCAAGAAGAACGCCCCCTGCATCATCTTCATCGACGAAATCGACGCAGTCGGTCGTCACCGTGGCGCAGGCCTCGGCGGCGGACACGACGAGCGCGAGCAGACCCTCAACCAGCTTCTCGTCGAGATGGACGGCTTCGAGTCCAACGACGGCGTCATCCTCGTCGCCGCGACCAACCGCCCCGACGTTCTCGACCCCGCGCTTCTCCGCCCTGGCCGCTTCGATCGCCGCGTCATCGTCGATCGTCCCGACATCCGTGGCCGCGAGGAAGTCCTCAAGGTCCACTCGAAGAAAGTCCCTATGGCCGAAGACGTGAACCTCAACGTCCTCGCTCGTGGAACCCCGGGCTTCAGCGGAGCCGACCTGGCCAACATGGTCAACGAGGCCGCCCTCACCGCCGCCCGCTTCAATCGCAAGTCGGTCCACATGTACGACTTCGAAGTAGCCAAGGACAAGGTCATGATGGGCGCCGAGCGCAAGTCGATGCTCCTCACCGACGAAGAGAAGAAGGTCACCGCCTATCACGAGGCCGGTCACACCCTCGTCTCCGCGCTGAGCAAGCACTCCGACCCGCTCCACAAGGTCACCATCATCCCGCGCGGCATGGCTCTCGGCGTCACCGTCTACCTCCCCGAGGAAGACCAGCACACCGTCACCAAGGAGTACCTCGAAACCCGTCTCGCCACCCTCATGGGCGGTCGCTGCGCCGAGGAGATCTTCCTCAAGCAGATGACCACCGGGGCCGGCAACGACATCGAGCGCATCACCGACCTCGCCCGCAAGATGGTCTGCGAGTTCGGTATGTCCAGCCTTGGACCGATGACCTTCGGCAAGAAGGAAGAGCAGATCTTCCTCGGACGAGAGATCGCACAGCACCGCGACTTCTCCGACGACACCGCCAAGCAGATCGACCTCGAGGTCCGCACCTTTGTCGACGCCGCCTACAAATCGGCCTACTCGATCCTCGAGTCCAACCAGGACATCATGCACCGCATGGCAGCCGCCCTGCTCGAGCGTGAGACCCTGGACGCAGCCGAGATCAAGCTCATCATCGAAGGCAAGGAGCTCCCCATCGCCAAGTCCGCGCTCTCGGGCGTAGACCCAGGCAACGGCGGCGAAACCCAGAAGATCCTCAAACCGGAAGCTGGCCGCAAGCCCGGCTTCGGCGAAGGCCAACCTTCCCCCGCATAACCTCTAACCCAGCATCGAAGCAGAGGCAGCCCCCGTGGCTGCCTCTGCTTTTTGCCCCCTCCCATTCCCCCGAAAAACCCTTATAAAAACCCTTATAAGAAGCGTCATCCTGAGCGAGCGCAGCAAGTCGAAGGACCTGCTTTTGCCGTTGCTTTTGCTTTTCTAGTTGTCCTCCCCGAAGGGGACCTGCTGTTGTAGTTGCTTTTTTGTTTCCCTTTCGCTCCCACCCAATCTGCGTCATCCCAACCAGAGGAGTGAAGTGCCCCCGCATTTCGTCCGAAGCACCACAAGCCGGAGAACCCCTAAAACCCGTATAACCAATCCATGCTCACCCGCCCATCCCTCCTCCTCCGCATCGAAGAAGCCACACTCCTCACTCTCACCCTCTACGCCTACCACTACCTCCAAGCGAGCTGGCTCCTCTTCGCCATCCTCTTCTTTACTCCTGACCTCTCCATGCTCGGCTACCTGCTCAACAAGCATGTAGGCGCCGCTCTCTACAATCTCGCCCACACCCTCACCCTCCCACTAGCCTTGCTGCTCGCCGCCTACATCCAGCACCAGCACGTAGCCGCCGGGCTGGCCCTCATCTGGACCGCCCACATCGCCTTCGACCGCCTCCTCGGCTACGGCCTCAAGTACCCCACCTTCTTCAAGGACACTCACCTGCAGCACATAGCCTGAAGGGAAAAGGCGGCCAATCGGCCGCCCTCATTCCCTCCAAAGCGCACTCAACTCACTGAGCCTGCCGTCGCGTAGCACTCCTCCCATTCACTCCCTTGGCAATCTTCTTCCCAATTGCCTCATCCGCCGCCGAGGTCGTTGCTTTCTGGGCTTCATCCTGCTTCCCGCGCTCTTCGCCATCGATCTTCCCATCGATGTCCCGAACCGACAGACCGCCGCCCGGCGCATCCATCTTCGCCTCGACCACATGCAGTCCGTACGACGCTTCCCACGGCCCACGCATATCCGTGTCGCCCTCGTCTCCATCTCCCGTCGACGCGTTGTAGTACTCATCCACTATTCCCGGAGTAGGCTTCAGCAGCCCGATCGAGAACATAGGCTTCTCAATGCTCTCCAACGCCGCTTGAAACGCCTTCATATGCGTAATCTCCCGCGACATCAGGAACTGCAGTGTATCGATGGTCCCAGGGTCGTCCGTATGGTCGATCAGCCGCTCATATACGATCTTTGCCCGCGCCTCCGCAGCAATATTGCTCCGAAGATCCACGTCCAGCTCACCCGTAATCTTCAAATAAGTCGAAGTCCACGGATTCCCCATCGAATCGAAGAGCGCCACGCCTCTGCCGCCCGCAATCGTTACCAGCGGATCGGCCTCGGCCGCCTCACGGTTGGTCTTCAGCGGCTTCAGGTGCATCCGAATCAGCGCCCCCACAATCTCCAGATGGCTCAACTCCTCGGTACCGATATCGAGCAGCAGATCCCGCCGCCCCAGATCATCCGTACAGTTCCATCCTTGAATCGTGTACTGCATTGCAGCCGCAAGCTCTCCGTTGGCGCCGCCGAATTGCTCCAGCAGCATATTTCCAAAGCGAACGTCCGGCTCTCCGATATTCACGGTGTACATCATCTTCTTCACATGGTGATACATAGGAAGTCCTCAAATTCAAAATTTCGTTCTTCCGTTCTGCGTACCCTCTGTTCGATGCAGATCAGGCCTCAACGCTCAGGGCTTAGACCTTCCTCATTTCCCCGGATCAAGAAATCCACAGAAATATTTTCAGAAAGTGGCATTTTCTTAACCCCAAAAAACCACCACGCAAATCACCACAAAAGACCATCGACTCACCACAAATTCACCACGAAAAACCATCACAAAAACACGCAAAATCCCCCAAACCCCCCGTAAAATCCACGATTCTCCCCGCAAAATAAATTCCGCGCAAAAAACCCCAATGCGACAATAGAAATCAGCCGAATGCGCATCCGCCCCCTCACCTTGCTCCTTGCCCTCACACTCACCGGATGCGGCTACCACCAGGCCGGCTCCGCCACCCACATCCCCGCCAACGTCCAGAGCCTCGCGGTCCCCATCTTCACCACCAACGCCCAGGCTTACCACACCGAAATGGCCTTCACCCAGGCCACTATCCGCGAGCTCAACACCCGCACGAAGTACCGCATCTTCAACACCGATAGCCCCGACGCCGACGCCACCCTGCACGGCACCATCCTCGCCCAGTCCGTAGCCCCGCTCACCTACGACGCCTCCAGCGGCCAGTCCTCCAGCTACCTCGTCACCATCACCGCCAAAGTCCTCCTCACCGCCCACGACGGCCACGTCCTCTACCGCAACGACTCTCTCGTCTACCGCGAACAATACCAATCCACTCAAGACCTTAGCGGCTTCATCCAGGAGGACGGTTACGCCGTCCAGCGCATCGCGCGCGACTTCGCCCACGCCATCGTTAGCGATATGCTGGAGTCCTTCTAATGTCCGCGCTCAAATCCTTCGCCTCCGTCGACCGCTTTATCAACGAGATAGCCTCCCCACAGATCCGCCCAGGCTACGTCCTCCTCGGCGACGAGGTCTTCCTCTACGACCGCTGCCGCAAAGCCGTCCTCGCCACTCTCACTCCGCCGGAAAACCGCGACTTCTCCCTCCACGATCTCGACCTCGCCGAAACCAGCATCTTCGAAGTCCTCGACCGCGCCCAGACCCCCTCCCTTATGGCGCCCTTCCAGGTCCTCTTCGTCCGCAACCTGAAAACCCTCTACGGTCGCGGCAGCAAAAAAGAAGAATTCGCCGCAATTGACGCCTATTTTCGCTCTCCCAACCCCTCAGCCCTCATCCTCTTCGTAGCCGACCATCTCCGCATTCCCACCGACCTCCGCAAGATGGACTACCAGGACAAAGAGCGCTTCGAAAAGATTCGCGAGACCCTCGGCGACTGGTGCGGCATCGTCGAACTTGCCCGCGTCGACGAAAACGACGCCATCAAATGGGTCCTCACCACCGCCGAATCCCGCAACGTAAAGTTCGACCCCGACGCTGCCCGCGAGCTAGTCGACTCCCTCGGCTCCGACATGATGCTCATCTCCAGTGAATTCGAAAAACTCCTCCTCTACGTCTCCGCCCCAGTTCCTTCCAGCTCAAATCAAGAAGTTGCCATTTCGGCCGGAGGCGGCGCGCCTGCCGCCGCAGTGGAGAAACCCGCTTTTCCACCCATACCATTAGTGTCGCCCCTCACCAAAAACCGCGTCACCCTCGGCGACGTAGAAACCATGGTCCTCGCCGCCAAACAGCGCAGCCTCTACGAGCTCACCGACGCCATCAGCGCCAAAGACCGCCCCCGGGCCTTGGCTCTCCTCCACGGCCTCCTCAACGCCAGCGACGGCGGAGAAGACTCCAGCATCGGTCACCTCTACATGCTCGCCCGCACCTTCCGCCAGATGCTCATCATCTCGGAGAAGAACGTCCGCGATCCACGAGCCATCTGGCAGGTTCTATGGCAGGGCTTCCGCATGCCGCCTTTCGCCGCCGAAGACCTCATCAAGCAAGCCCGCCGCTACAAATCCCGCCGCGAGCTCACCCGCGCCATCCGCCTCGTAGCCCGCGCCGACCTCGAGCTCCGCAGCTCTCCCGCCAACAAACTCCTCGTCCTCGAGCGCCTTATCCTGGACCTCTCCACCGAACCCAAACCCACCCCCTACGACCCCTCCCACCAATTCGCCATGGAACTTTAGTCAGCTTTGTCAGCCTATTGGATTTACTGCATTTATTAGGGTAGAGTAGCTCTCAAAGAAAAGTGAGCCCTTTCATTTGCAGGAGTCTGAGGAGACGGAGGGAATCCCATGGATTGTAAAAAGGATGATTGGTATCTAGAATTTTTTTTCCTTTACGGTTGCCGCCCCTCTCAAATCAGCAATTCGTCCGACGCACCTCCACCCCCTGAACTCGCTTCCTGCCTGAATCAGCGATACCAGGCATGGGAAACTCATGTCGACACTTTCATCCGGGTGAAATTGACCGAGCCCCAGCCAGGCAAGTCAGAAGAGCTAATGCCGTCGGAGCAACAAAAAGAGGGATGTCTCTTCTGGCACGAGCACCGCATAAAGTTCCTCATCGACCATCTGGACATACTTGATCGAAAGATCGGAATGAACCTTCAGTTTCAAGCGCTCCTGGCAACAGCGATCGGTATACTGCTGGCGCGAGCAGACTCCGCTATATGTCAAAACCCATACTTTTACGGGCCGGCCATCGTTTTGAGTCTTACGTGGTTCGGCGCTACGATGCTTTGTCTCTTAGGCGTCTACCGTCTCGAATGGGGAGATCTAGGGGCTAAGGTCGATAGCACCCAACAGGCAATCAGTGACGCTGGGATCGATGCCGCTGAGAAGGACTATGTGAAAACGCTTATATGTGAAGTTATCCGTCGCACTGCCAAGTTCCGGGTGGCCATCTGTCTCACGATATCCAGCGTCGTCATATTCTTCGTAATGTGTTTTACGGTTTCATATCGTCTGGTACATCCGGATCGACCGGCCCCCTCTTCTGGTGCCGGACATTCCTTATTTCACTGATGTCCCATATCTCGATTCTGAGGTATGGGCTTTGCCCGAAGGACGACCGCATTCCAACTCCGGCACCTACTCCGTGATCACCCGATCCGCCCACTCGACCAGCGATACAAATATCGTCGGGTTACCAAACTTCGCCCCATAGTTATTCAGATCCGCTTCCGTCACTCCTCTGGCACGAGAGCACGTCCCACAAGCGTAGATCTGAATATGCTTGGCGGCGAGCTTATCCAGCGTCTCCCCGACAGGCGGCCAGCCGACTGGCGTAACCGCGTTGGCAAGCGTCTTTCGCATCAATCCAACTGCCTCCCCCAACAGGAAAAACTGTACCTCGTGTCCAGCTTCCGCGAGCGCCAGCCCATGTAGAAAGGGAAACCCTGCTTTGGTGGGATCGTCGGAACCCCACGCGCTCTTCATCATGATCTTCAGCGTCTTGTGCGCAGCTTGACCTCCAAGCGAACGACCAGCCGAAGCAAAAGGCAACGCCGCCAATTGCGCAAATCGTGACAGGAATAATCGACGCACCATAAGTCCTCCTTGATGGAAGAATCCTACATCTGGATGCTCTTTACATTCCGATAATGCGTCGACCCCACTTGACAAACCTGCGCCCTAAACGGGGAGTAGAGCAGAAAAATCCCCACCCACCGTCCATCTTCACCTAAACCCGTCTTCACTGAAGTCCAGACTTAAGCCATTTTATTAGAATACTTTAGGACCTTAAGTACGGGAGAGGGGGTGGGGCTTGCCAGATCCCCGCCAGTAAACCGCTACCCGACACAGCGCCCGTGATATGTGGTGAGCAGACCGCTCTCCCATCCCGGCATCAGTTATGATTCCGCAAACTGTCCCAATGCCCGAACTCCCAGACATCTCCGCCTATCTCTCCGCCCTCGAACCCCGCATCGTAGGCCAACCCCTCACGCACATTCGCATTGCCAGCCCATTCCTCCTCCGCACAGTTAAGCCACGAATCGAAGACGTCGAAGGACACACCGCGTGCTCCCTCCATCGCATTGGCAAACGCATCGCCATCGAGTTCGACAATGGCCTCTGGCTCGTCCTGCACCTCATGATCGCAGGCCGCCTCCACTGGCGATCACTGGGAGCCAAACTCGGCGGCCGCAACAATCTCGCCGCCTTCGACTTCCCCCACGGCTCCCTCGTCCTCACCGAAGCCGGCTCCAAACGCCGCGCTTCCCTCCACCTCTTCGCCGACGAAGCCGCCGCCAAAGAAATCGATCCCGGAGGCATCGACGTCTTCTCGAGCACACTCGACGACTTTCGCGCAGCACTCACCGCAGAAAATCGCACTCTGAAGAGAGCCCTCACCGACCCGCGCATCCTCTCAGGCATCGGCAACGCTTACTCCGACGAGATACTTCATGCGGCCCAACTCTCCCCTATCCTCCTAACCCACAAATTAACTCCCGAACAATGGGACCGCCTCTACCTCGCAACACGCAAAACTCTCCAGCTCTGGATCGACCGGCTCAGCACCGAAGCCGCGGAAGTCTTCCCCGAAAAAGTTACAGCCTTCCGGAAAGATATGGCCGTCCACGGCCGCTTTGGCCAGCCCTGCCCGACCTGCGACGCGCCTATCCAACGCATCCGTTACGCCGACAACGAAACCAACTACTGCCCCCAATGCCAGACCAACGGGAAAATCCTCGCAGACCGCAGCCTCTCCCGCCTTCTCGGCGCAGACTGGCCCCGGACACTGGACGAGTTGGAAGCACTCAAAAGACGCTGACCCCTGAATAGGCAGGAGTTACCCTGTTAAGTATCGGCATTGCAGACAAGCAGGGGAAAGGGGACCACCGCCACATGCAGGATAGCCGCGCGGAAACAAATTGGAGGCAGATTACTCTCTTCCTCATTACTCTCGGCGTCCTTGTTCTCTGTGCCCTTGTCCTGCGGCCTTTCCTCGCAGCCATCGTGGGAGCCGTCGTCCTCGCCGTAATCACCAGACGACCGTATGACTGGCTAGCCTCTAAGATCAGAAACCGCTCCCTATGTGCAACCACAGCGCTCCTCATCATTATTCTCGCTCTCATTATTCCCCTCTTTTTTCTCGCGCAGGAATTGGGCCAGCAGGCACTTGACTTCATTCGTGCCTTCCGTAACGGGGCTCATCAGGACAGGTTCAGCAGCTTTATTGCCAACCGTCCCGCGCTCGCCGCGCAAATCCAATCATTCACCAGCTCCATCGACCTCAACAACGCCGCGCGCAGCACCGCTGCATTTCTGGGAGGCAACCTCGCCGGCTTCGTCGGCAACTCTGTCCGCTTCATTACGGAGCTGGTTGTCATGCTCTTCCTGCTCTTCTTCCTTCTCCGCGACCGCGCGATTGCCCTCGCTTCATTGCGCGCGCTAATCCCCCTCCGCGAAGACGAGACCGAAGAACTTCTCCACCGTGTCGGCGATACGATCCTTGCCACCGCGCTCGGACGCCTCACCATCGCCGGAGTTCAGGGCGTCCTCGCCGGCTTTGCCTTCTGGATTCTTGGCGTTCCCGGCGTTCTGCTCTGGTCCTTCACCTTGATCGCCTGCGCCATGATTCCTGCCTTCGGCGCCTTTCTCATCTGGGGACCAGTCGCAATCTATCTCGGTTTTTCCGGCCATTGGGGTAGAGCCGCACTCCTGGCAATCTGGGGAGGCTTCATCGTAAGCACCATCGACAACGTCCTGTACCCTATCCTCGTCGGCTCTCACCTCCGAGCCCACACCACCACCATCCTGCTCTCCATCCTCGGAGGCATTGCCTTCTTCGGCCCCATCGGCATCGTACTCGGTCCTGTCCTCTTTACCGTGGCCGACACTCTTCTTGAGGTCTGGCACACTCGCGCCACCGCCGCCTGATCCGCCTCAGGGACGACCCACCGCCCCCCCGGTCCCAGGATATGGATCGTATGCAGCCAGGTCTCTGCCAGCGTTGGCCAATGGGATATAGGCAATTCAGTCGGGCGCAACCCAAACCCATGGCCCCCCTGGGTGAACACGTGCAGCTCCGCAGGAATTTTTGCGTCCTTCAGCGCCTGAAAGTAAACAAGCGAGCTCTCAACACGTGCCGTGTAATCATTCTCCGCCTGCAGCAGAAAGGTCGGAGGGATCTGCGGAGTTGGCGCGAGTGCAGGATTCACTTTACCGTCGGCGCCACTCGTCCAACCTGGATAGATGATCATCTGGAAGTCCGGGCGAGCATCGATTGCCGATGGCGGAACATTCTTCCCTTGAAAATCAGGATGTGTGCTGAGAACGGCAGCCAGATGAGCACCTGCAGAAAAGCCGATCACGCCGATGCGGTTAGGATTGATATACCACTCAGCCGCATGGGCACGGGTTAAACGCATTGCCTGCTGCGCATCTTCGAGGTCTTCAACGTTTTCCGGAAAACGACCCTCCTCCGGAACGCGGTATTTCACCAGAATGCATGTCATCCCAAGCGAGTTAAGCCAGTCGCACACCTCTGTCCCCTCAAGATTGTAGGAAAGCCGAATATAGGCGCCTCCAGGAAAAACCAGCGCAGCCGCACCTGTGTTCTTTTGAGGATCAGGTGAAAAGACCGTCAGGCTTGGTTCGCTGACGTTTGTAACTCGTACCGCCACTTTGCCCGAGACAATGCGATTGGCATCGGTGGTGGGGTCAATCTCAGGCCCGGTAATCTTCGTGGGCTCTGGATTGCCATTCGGCCAGAGCATGAGAGTTTGCTGTTGAGCTAACGCGGGTGAGGCAAACAGAAGGGCGAGCAAAACTGCCGGAATTCTCATGAAGCATGGTAGAGCAAAACGGGCCGAAGAAAAAACCTGTCATTTGATGTCGCGCCAGTTCTCTCCAAGGCCAACCTCCGCGACGATTGGAATAGAAAACTCAGCAACGTGCTCCATCTCATGCTTAACCAACTTCTGAAGCTCCTCAGCCTCCTCGGGGACGACATCGAAGAGCAGCTCGTCGTGAACCTGAAGCGTCATCTGCGACTTGAGTTTGCGATCACGGATAGACTGATCGATCCTCAGCATCGCCAGTTTTATCAGGTCTGCCGCAGTTCCCTGCAGTGGAGTATTGATCGCCGTACGCTCTGCAAAACCACGCATATTCGGATTGCGCGACTGAATATCCGGAATCGGCCGAACGCGGCCGAAGTAGGTTTTGACAGACTGCTCGCGACGCACGGTCTCCAGCGTCTCCTCGATGAATCGCTGCACCCCCTTATACCTTTCAAAGTACCGTTCAATGTATTCGCGGGCGGTCTTCTGATCGATATTGAGTTGCGCTGCCAACCCAAACGGACTAATGCCATACACTATCCCAAAGTTCACCGCCTTAGCGCGGTTGCGTGTCTCCTTGTCCATTGTCTCCGCATCAACGCCGAAGACCTCACTCGCCGTCAACGTGTGGATATCCTTGCCAGTGCGGTACGCGTCAAGCAGCAATGGGTCTTGCGAGAAATGAGCCATCAGCCGCAGTTCAATCTGCGAATAGTCGGCCGACATCAGCACATTGCCTGGCGCAGCAATGAAGGCCGCGCGAATCTCACGTCCCACCGAAGTCCGCACCGGAATGTTCTGCAGATTTGGGTTCGTACTCGAGAGTCGTCCTGTCGCCGTTCCCACCTGGTTGAAAGTTGTGTGCACGCGCCCATCCACATCTGCCAGCGCTGGAAGCTGATCGAGGTAAGTCGACTTCAGCTTCTGCAACTGCCGATGCTCGATAACCAGCGCAGCAATCGAATGATTCTCCGCGAGTTCTTCCAGCACATCCTGCGCGGTCGAAACCACCTTTCCCTTGCCGTACTTCATCGGCTTGGGCAGCAGCATCTTGTTGAAGAGAACATCGCCAAGCTGTTTAGGCGAATTGATATTGAACCGATGCCCCGACTCTTTGTAAATCCTCTCGGCCAAGTCATCGATCTCAACAGCCAGCCGCGTCGACATCCCCCGCAGAAACTCTGGATCGATTCGCACCCCTACTTGTTCCATGCGCAGCAGAACATGAACCAGCGGCTTATCGATCGTCTCGTACACATTAAGCAGAGCAGACTCGGCTGTTGCGGCAGCCGTTGCACTTGCAGGAGACGCAAACAGCATCTCGGGCGTCACCGCGCCGCCAAGCGACGGGTTATCAGCGGGAATATGGTGTTCGATCGGTCCTGACTCCGCGATCTGCTTTCCAATCGCAGCCGCGAGCCGAACGATGGCGGCTGCCGCTTCCGGCAAACGCTGAAGATCGGCAGGGTTTTCCTTCGTAAGCTGGTGAACCAGCGCTCGGCTTGTAGTGCGTGCAGCGATATCCGGCAATGTGTGCGAACCATGGGTGGGATTAACCAGATAACTCAGCAGCATCACGTCATCTCGAACACTCTGCAGGGCCACTTTGTGGGATTCCAGTGCACGTAGAATCGCCTTCAGATCGTGCACATCCTTCGGAAGCTTCGCGTCTCCAAGCGCCTCTCTCACCCCTGGCGAATCAAGAGAAACTTCCATCGCAAAGCTGTCGGAGACCGCAAGACCAAGCCGACACGCAGGATCTACTGTTTGATTCGAGGCAATGACCGCCGAATTCGAAACTACAGGAGGAACGGTTCCAAAAAGAGACATATTCTCAGCCGGAGGCGGCTCGGGCTCAACGCTTTCATCCGATGGCTCAGCTGCGGTCTCCTCAGCAATTGCGCGGGCATCTTCAAAGATAGCTATGGCAAGCCCACGAGCGCGATTTGTCTCAGGATTGATAGCGCGCGCCTCGCTCAGGAGTTGATCTATCTCATTCGCCGTGGGCTTGAGATTGTAAGTGATGATGGTGTTATCAACCGCAGGAGCAAGCTCCTTAAGCAACGTTGTGAACTCCAGTTCGGCGAAGAGCGCGCGGCAGGCCGCATTGTCCGGCGATTGGGTCCGCATCGCCTCAAGCGAGAACTCAATCGGAACGCCGGTGTGAATCGTCACCAACTCCTTCGATAGGAGAATATTTTCTCGGTTGTTCTGCAACGATTCCCTATACGTCTTGCGTTTTATCAGCTCGGGATTACTTGTCGCAGCATCCAGTGCTGCCTCCACGGTGCCAAATTGCTGAATCAGCTCAACCGAACCCTTGTCACCGATCCCTGGCGCTCCCGGGATGTTATCAATGGAATCTCCACGCAGCGCCATCACATCGATTACTCGCTCGGGCGGAACGCCTAGTGCTGCCTCTACGCCTGCCGGATCAAGAATCAGGTTGTCTTTGGTCGGATTGAGGATGGACACATCCTTGTTGACTAACTGCATCATGTCCTTGTCTGACGACACCACATAAACGTGGTGGCCAAGCGCGGCGAGCTTGCAGGAGAGCGTTCCGATGACGTCATCGGCCTCAAATCCTTCATAATAAAGGATTGGAATGCGAAACGCCTCCAGCGCGCGACGGATGTAGGGTTGCTGCTGAATCAGATCGGGGGGAGTCTCCGTCCGATTTGCCTTGTATCCGCCATACTCTATCGTCTCGAATTGCTGTGTTTTGATATTGAACTTCTGCACATCCTTGAGTTGAGTTGCCAGCTCATTCCGATGAACCGGTGCGCCGACGTCATAGACTGCGGCGAGGTACTGCGGCGAGAAGTCTTTTCGTAACTTATTGATCATGTTGACGAAAACATACGTCGCAGCCGTGGGAATTCCTGTCCGTGTCGACATGGGCCGCTGGCGTTGCATCGCGTGATAGGCGCGAAAGATAAAGGCCATGCTGTCGAGCAGATAGATTGGCGGTTTTGTTTCGGACGGAGCGGGAGTTTTAGCCATGGCCTTTTGATGGTAGCGCGTTGATTGCGGTTCCAGGCGAGTGTCAGGCGAAGTATTGCAAATAAGGCGGTTAGAGAATCAGCATGCAGTCGCCGTAGCTGAAAAACCGGTATTTTTGTGAGATTGCGTGATGATAGGCAGCCAGAACGTGATCTTTGCCGGCGAAGGCGCTTACCAGCATCAGGAGAGTGGATTTTGGGAGGTGGAAGTTGGTGAGGAGGCCGCTAACTAATTGAAATTTATAGCCTGGGCTGATAAAGATGCTGGTTTGCCCGGAGTGCGGTTGGAGGGGTTTTCCTTGAGCGACGGTGGCGCAGTGCTCGAGTGTGCGGGTGGTGGTTGTGCCTGCGGCTATGATGCGGTTACCCCTTTGTAATGCGGTATTTATGGCGTCAACCGAGCCAGCGGGGAGGGTGTAGTGTTCTGCGTGGAGGTGGATGTCTTCCACGTTTTCTGCGCGGACGGGCTGGAAGGTCCCGAGGCCTACGTGCAGGGTGATGTGCTCGATGCGGACGCCTATGTCTTTGATTTTGTTCAGGATTTCGGGGGTGAAGTGGAGGCCTGCGGTGGGGGCGGCGGCACTGCCGGGGGTTTGGGAGTAAATAGTCTGGTAGCGGTCGCGGTCCTCTGTGGTGTCGTCGCGGTGGATGTAGGGAGGGAGCGGCATGTGACCTATTTTGTTGAGGATGGCCTGGAAGTTCGGGGTGGGCTGGAAGCGCAGGGTGCGTTCGCCGAAGTCTCCAGCGGCGATTATCTCTGCTTCCAGCAATGGTTTAGGGTCGTCTTCGGCACGGAAGTGAAGGTGTTCGCCGGGTTGGACTTTTTTGCCGGGGCGGACAAGGGCGGTCCAATCGTTCCCGCTAACCTGTTGGGTTAGAAGGACTTCGATGCGGCCTGTAGGATCGGGGGAGTTTTGCTGAGTGTGGAGGCCGGCCCGGGTGGCGTAGAGGCGGGCGGGGATGACGCGGCTGTCGTTGAGAATGAGGAGATCGCCAGGTTGCAGAAAATGGGGAAGATTGCGAAAAAAATTGTCCTGGTAGCCGCCGGTGGCGCGGTCGAGGGCGAGCATGCGGCTGGAGCCGCGAATCGCCGGTGGGGACTGGGCGATCAGCTCTTCGGGGAGATCGAAATTGAATTCGGATACGCGCAAATCAGGTCAAAAATGCATGGTAATTTGTGGTGTTTTGGATGGTAAAACGTGGTGAGTTTGTGGTGTTTTGCGTGGTGATTTTTCGCCGCCTAAAATGTGCCACTTTTTCCAACTTTATTTTTCCACCGATTCGGCTAGTTTGACCGATCGATCGAGAGCGGCCTGGACGGAGGGCAGGTCGGCGGTCGCGGGACGTGTCCAGGCGATGGTGACGCGGGAGAAGGGTTTGGGGATGAGGAAGCGGTCCCAGGAGCGGAGCTGCCAGGCGCGGTGGGGATGGATGTAACAGGTGCGGACGGTGGTGTTGACGAGCTGGGCGAGCTGGGCCGCTCCGGGTTTGGCGACCATGGCTGGGCCGCGAGGGCCGTCGGCGGTGAAGGCGCAGTAGTGGCCGTCGAGATAGGCGCGCTGCATGTTGCGCAGGCCCGGGGCTCCGTCGCGAGAGCTGGAGCCACGGATGGCGATGTAGCCGAGCCGCTCGACTGTTCGTGCGATGAGCTCGCCGTCGAAGCTGCGGCTGATGAGAATGGTGAGGCTGTATTTGCGGAAGCGCCATGCGCCGGTGAGGAGGCAGCGGTGCCAGAAGGCGTAGACGGCCGGCGGAGGGCTGTCATAGCCGGGGGTTGCGCCGGGCTCGCAGACATCTTCGTAGCGGAGGGTTGCGCCCAGGCAGCGGATGATCAGGCTCGCGAGGCGCGGGACGATAGCGAGTGTGAGGCGCTGTTTCAGATTGTAGGTGGATGCCACCTGTTGAGTTTACCTTCCGGACCCATGGGACCATGGGCTGGCTTATGAGTTGTCGATTGTCAGGTATCAGGTATCGGCTATCAGGTATCAGGTTTTTCTCTGGGAACTTTTGAGGAATATTCTCGAGGATGATGCTCAACCTGCATGTTCCTATTTCGGTGGTTGTTGCGGCGCTCCTGACGCTTTTGCCTTTTTTGTATGCGGCCTTCCGGCCCCTTGAGGATGCGCGGCGGTTGCCTGTTGCGGTTCGCATTCTGCGGCCTGCGGTGTTGTGTGTCCCCTACGCGATTGTGGCGGTCTCGTATGGGCAGTTTCAGTGGGGATGGTTCGCGGTTTATCTGTTGCTGCCTGTGGCGGTGAGCTGGCTGCTTTATCTCGCGAGTGTGGCGGACCCGGAGCAGCGTGGCGACTGGCGGGACTTTGTCGTTCTTGCCGTGGTTGGGCTGGCTGTGGATCTGCGATGGTTTGAGCCTGCCTGGCCGCCACGGCTGGCGGTGTTCAACAAGATGCTTCTGTTGGACGCGGGAATCTATGGGTTTCTTGCGATTCGCCGGTTGGAGGGCGTGGGCTTCGATCTGCGGCTTCGCCTGGCTGATGTGCGGATTGGGGTGCGGGAGATGGTGTTTTATGCACCGGCGGCGATTGCGTTTGGGCTGTGGCTTGGGTTTCTCCACTACCATGCGCAGATGCCGACGCTGGCTCATGTTGTGCTGGGCTGGCTATTTACTTTTTTCTTTATTGCGGTGCCGGAGGAGCTTTTCTTTCGCGGCTGGATGCAGAACCTGCTGGAGCGGCGGCTGGGACGAGGATGGGCACTGGGTGTGACTGCGATTTTGTTTGGGCTGGCGCACTTCAATAAGCGGGCGGTGCACTTCAACTGGCGGTATGTGGTGCTTGCCGCGCTGGCAGGTATCTTTTATGGGCGAGCGTGGCGTCAGGAGCGGCGGGTTGGGGCTTCGGCGATTACCCATGCCTCGGTCGATACGCTCTGGTCGCTCTGGCTGCGCTGAAGTGGAGGGCTGGGCGAGCGGTCGTGCTGATGGTGACGGTAGTAGCGCAGGTAGCCGAGGCCGACGCGCATGTGGCGGTGCATGGCGTTGGGCACGGTGACGGCGACGCAGAGACCCATGATTCCGTGGGCGATTCCGAGAGAGTAGATGTTGCGGTAGCGGAGGAAGAGGATGCAGGAGATTGCTCCCCAGATGAGCGTGAGGGGAGTGAGGACGGGGTTGGGCAGGTGGGCGACGGCGAAGATGATGGTGGCGGCGATGACGGGGAGGGCTGTGCCGGGCAGGAGACGCAGGAGGCGCTGCAGAAAATAGGACTGCAGAATGAACTGCTGCATGAGGGCCCATACGATGTAACCGCCACCGTGAAAGAACAATGGCGTGTTGCCGTGCAGAGGATGGAGTCTTCCGGTTCGCCATGCGAGGAAGACAGTGAGACCGGATAGGAGGAAGGCGACTGCGGCTATCCAAAGCGAAGGGACGAAGCCTTTGCGGCTCAGACCGAGGGCGGCCCATCCTTCGCGACGCGACCATGTGGTTCCGGCGATCCATGCGAAGGCGAGCCAGTAGAGAATTCTCTGGGTGGGGTTCTGGGTCCAGATGGTTGCCATGATGAGGGTGTAGCCCACGGCAAGCTCCAGAAGATCGCGCCGGGTGGAGGATGCCGGAGGCGTGGGGGTGGTGGATGTTATCTCTGCTGCAGGTGCCGTCACCGTGTTGGAGTCCTCGAGGTTCGTTCTTTAGATAAAGACGCAGAGTGGAGGACGGATGTTTCCCGGCGGTGCGGTGGGCGGGCCAAAATAAGGAGCATTTACGATTTCTTGATGCCTTCTGTGGTCTGCTTAATGACTCTCACTCGAGGTTCCGTCCATGCGATTTTTTCTCAGGCTGCGCGTCGTTCTGCTTCTTTTCGTAACTATGTGTGCAGGCAATGGTGCCGTTGCCGAGACCAAGCCGGCTTCGCATGAGGAGGTCGAAGAGCTGCGACAGACGGTGCGCGACCTGGCGAATCGTGTGAGTGCGCTGGAGGAGGAGTTGAATAAGCAGAGGCCCGGTACGGTGATGGATACGGCTTCGCTGAAGCCAGCCGTCCTTGCCCTGCCAGCGGCAAATATCCGGAGCAGCGTGGAGAGCGTATCGAGCAGCGGGGTGGCTACTGCCGGTGCGCAGGCTGCAACGGCACAGAGTACGCCTGCGATTCCTGTGCTTCCGGCGACGCTGCCGGGAGGGGCGACGCTGAACTACGCGATGGACGGCTACTACGAATACGACTTCAACCACCCGATCGGCAGGGTGCAGTATCTGCGCCCGTTCGATGTGCTGAGCAACGCGTTCAGCCTCAACCAGGCGGATGTCGTGTTCGCGTGGGATCCGGACGTGGCGGGCGGGAGACGTTATGGGATGCGGCTGGATCTACAGTTTGGGCAGGCGACCGAGACGCTGCAGGGAAATCCCGCGAATGAACCGCGCCCGGAGATCTACAGAAATATCTTTCAGGCGTATGGGACGTATGTGGTTCCGCTGGGCAAGGGATTGACGGTGGATGTCGGGAAGTGGGCGAGCTCGCTGGGGATTGAAGGCAACTATACGAAGGACCAGATAAATTATTCGCGCTCGTTTTATTTTGACTATCTGCCGTTTTATCATCAGGGGGTTCGCGCCAGCTACAAGGTGAACGACAAGCTGACGGCTAACTATTGGTTAGTTAATGGGACCAACCAGTCGGAGCCGACGAATAGTTACAAGGACGAGCTGTTTGGATTTACTGCGCAGCCTGTGAAGACGGTGCTGTGGAACTTCAACTACTACGTTGGGCAGGATCACCCGGATGTGATGCCTGCGACCGGCTGTGGCCCTCAGGTGCAGCCAGGGCTTTGCCTCTCGCCGATTACACCGGCTCCGGATGGCAAGGCACACATCTTCGACAGCTACGTGACGTGGAATGCTTCGCCGAAGCTAACGTTTTCGCTTGAGGGCGATTATGTGATCCAGAGGCTGTGGGCAGAGGCGGGGCCGGGGCGGTCTTCGGCTCCTTCGGAGGTTTATGGCGGCGCGGGATATACACGGTATCAGCTCACTCCGCGGATGGCGCTGGCGGGACGAGGCGAGTATCTGAACGACGAGGGCGGGCTCTACAGCGGGACAACGCAGGCGCTGAAGGAGTTTACGGGGACGTATGAGTACAAGTTCGGCGAGGGATTTCTGGCGCGTGTCGAGTTTAGGAGGGACTGGAGCAATGTGCCGTTCTTCCTGACGAACAAGCCGGGTGTGCTGGCTTCGAGCCAGCCTACGCTGGGGGTAGGGATGGTCTGGTGGTACGGGGGCAAGCAGGGGGTCTGGTAAGAGAGCGCGATTTCCACTAGGTGTACTTGAGCCAGCGGAGGATCTCCGGCAGGTTGGGTTTTTTGCCGTACATCAGTACACCGACGCGATAGATGCGGCTGGCGATCCAGAGGAAGATGTAGATGGTGACGATGAGCAGGACGATGCTGAGGACGATCTGCCAGATCGGCGGCTGATGCACGATGATGCGGGTGTACATGATGAGCGGCGTGCAGAAGGGGACGAAGGACATGAAGACCGAGATGGGACCGTCGGGGTCGGTGACGACGCGGAAGATGACGACGGTGCAGGCGATGAGCGGGAGCATGAGGAACATATTCATCTGCTGGAGCTCCTGCTCAGAGTTGGTCATGGCTCCGAGGGCCGCGGCGACGCTGGCGTAGAGGACGAAGCCGAGGATGAAGAAGATAACGAAGCAGGCGAGCTGGCCAGGGGATGGCAGGATGTCGATGTCGGTTCCGGCGAGGGCCAGCTTGGCGACGATGAGGGCGACGATGATCCAGATGCCTACCTGCGTGAGGCCGACGGAGCCGACACCGATGACTTTGCCGGCCATCATTTCGGAGGGGCGGACTTTGGAGAGCATGACTTCGAAGACGCGGGAGGTTTTCTCTTCGATGACGGAGCGGGCGACGTTCATTCCGTAGAAGAGGATGACGAAGTACATGAGGAAGAAGAGGCCGTAGGCGCTGGTGAAGGCGGCGTCGGAGTTTTTGCGGTCTTTGGGCGGGGGTTTGAGGTCGACGGGCTTGAGGAGGTCGTTAACTTCGGTGGGGCTCATGCCCTTCTGGGCGAGGGTTTCGCGGGCGAGGACGCCGCGGACGGCGTCGGCTACGCGGGATTTGGTGACGATGTCGGCTTTGGCCTTGGGGTCCCACTCGTAGGTGCCGCGGGATTCGCCGGGAGCGGGTGGAGTGACCCAGAGATAACCGCCGAGGCCGATGCTGCGCTTCTGCATGCGCTGGTCGAGGAGGTCGCGGAGGTTGGGCTCGCTGGGAGAGTAGACGTCGACGACGGCGTTGCGGTTTTTGGCGGAGAGCTCGGTTTTGAGGTCCGCGGCGAACTGCGGGTTGTCGGTGACTACGGCGATGTGGTTGGAGCCGATGCGGCTGTTGACGATCGCAGAGCCGTAGAGAAGACCGCCCATGAGGATCGGGATGAGGATCGTCATGATGAGGAAGCTTTTGGCGTGGATGCGCTCGAGATATTCGCGTCTTGCGATGAGCCAGATATTACGCATCGGCTTTGCCTCCTACGGCTTCGATGAAGATCTTTTCGAGGGTGGGTTCCATGACTTCGAAGTGGTTGATTTGGGTTCCGTTTTCGATGGCGGCGGCGAGGAGATGCTGGGCTGAGGCGTTGTCGTGGAGCTTGATCTCGGCGTGGCCGGAGTAGTTTTTGGCCGAGGCGATGGTGGGGTGGTCGAGGAAGCGGGCGTCGCCGTCGAAGATGACCTCGACGCGGTTGCGAGGGTAGCGGCTCTTGATCTCGCGCATGCTGCCGGAGAGGATGAGATCGCCGCGGTTGATGAGGGCGATGGCGTCGCAGAGTTTTTCGACCTGATCCATGCGATGGGTGGAGAAGAGGATGGTGCGGCCCTGGTCGCGGAGTTGGACGAGGGTGTCCTGAAGGAGGGTGGCGTTGACGGGGTCGAGGCCGCTGAAGGGCTCGTCCATGATGATGAGGTCGGGATCGTGGAGGAGCGCGGCGATGAACTGGATCTTTTGCTGCATGCCTTTGGAGAGCTCTTCGGTTTTTTTCTCGATGGCTTCGGAGATCTCCATGCGCTCGCACCATGCGTGGGCGCGCTTGCCTGCGGTGGCGGCGTCGAGGCCGTGAAGCTCGCCGAGGAAGATGAGCTGGTCGATGACCTTCATCTTCTTGTAGAGGCCGCGCTCTTCGGGGAGGTAGCCGACGCGGGTGAGGAGATCGCGCTGGAAGGGCTGGCCGAAGAGGTTGACGGTGCCGGAGTCGGGAACCGTCATGCCGATCATCATGCGGATGCTGGAGGTCTTGCCGGAGCCGTTGGGGCCGAGGAGACCGAACATGCTGCCGGGTTCGATCTTGAAGCTAAGGTCTGCGACAGCGATTTTGGTGTCGTAGGCCTTGCGGACATGTTGCAGTTCTACGATGGGCATGGGTTCTCGTGTTTTTGAGGGTTGTTGCCAGTTTAGCAGGGCGAGGTTGCTATCGGAGGCAAGAGGCTCGGGCGATTCGATGTTGGTAGCATCGGTGTGTGCTGGAACTTTCTACACCGATCAAGTTTGTGAAGCGGGTGGGCGAACGGGTTGCTGCCGAGCTGGCAAAACGCGGCGTCGAGACTGTTGAGGATTTGCTGTACCACCTGCCGTTTCGGTATGAAGACCGTTTGAATCCGGTGCCAATCCGTGCGCTGCAGGCGGGGGCAATGGCTTCGGTGATCGGCGAGGTGCGTGGGACGGTCCTGCTGCGGACACGGCACATGCCTCTGTTTGAGATGACGGTGGGGCAAGGGCTCGATACCGTGAAGGCGATGTGGTTTCACGGGAGCTATCTGCGGGACCGGTTTCAGGTGGGGCGGATGGTGGCGCTGTATGGGAAGCTTGAGGCTTCGCGGTCGAGCGCGGGCAAGTTCAAGATGATTCAGCCGCAGTTTGAGATTCTGCCTGCTCATGGAGATGCGGATATCGAGTTTGCGATGCTCGAGGTGGGGCGGATTGTGCCGGTGTATGAAACGCTCGGCGGTACTACGGCCTGGGGGGCGAAGCTGGGGTCGAAGTGGCTGCGGCGAGTGATCTGGAGTTTGCTGGAGGAGTTGGAGAATCAGGGTGCGGGCGGTTTACGTCCCACCCTTCGCGGTGAGACTGCGAAGGATGGGGTACCCGAACAATCTAGGCCGGGACAAGAGGGGTCGGGGAAACCCGGACTGTCTGGACCGGGGCAACGGGGGTCGGGGGAGATCGCTGCTGTTGAGACGCTTCCGGCGGCATTGCTTCAGCGGCTGAAGTTTCCTACGCGGCTGGCGGCTCTGAAGGCGGTGCATTTTCCGGAGGCTGGGACGCCAATGGCGGAGTTGATGTCGGCGGCAACTCCGGCGCATCGGCGGCTTATCTTTGAGGAGCTTTTTTACCTGGAGCTGGGTCTTGAGTTGAAGCGGCGGCGGATGCGCGAGCGCGAAGGTACGGCGTTTGCTACCAATGCAACGGTGCGCGAGGCGATCAAACAGGTACTTCCCTTCCATCCGACGACGGCGCAGAAGCGTGTGCTGGGCGAGATTGTGGATGATATGCGCAAGCCGCGACCGATGCGGCGGCTGTTGCAAGGGGATGTGGGTTCGGGCAAGACGATTGTTGCGATGCAGGCTGCGCTGGTCGCGATTGAGAACGGGTATCAGACGGCGATGATGGCTCCGACGGAGATTCTGGCTACGCAGCACTATCTTTCGGCGCGGAAGCTGTTGGGGGATGTGCTTTCGCCGCGCACAGGCAAGCCATATCGAGTGACTTTGCTGACGGGATCGCTGGATGAGGCTGCAAAGCGTGAGGCACGAGGGAGGATCTTTCGCGGTGAGACTGACCTGGCGATTGGAACGCATGCGCTGATTGAGGACAAGGTGGACTTCGGGAACCTTGGGCTGGTTGTGGTCGATGAGCAGCACCGGTTTGGCGTGCAGCAGCGGTTTCGGCTGATGAAGAAGCCGGGTGCGCTTGATCCGGATGTGCTGGTGATGACGGCGACGCCGATTCCGCGAACGCTGGCGCTGACGATCTATGGGGACCTGGATGCGAGCGTGATCGATGAGCTGCCGCCGGGACGCACTCCCATTGTGACGCGACGTACTACGGAGGAACGCGCTGAGGATGTCTGGGGATTTGTGCGGAAGCAGGTGGAGAGTGGACGGCAGGCTTATATTGTTTATCCGGTGATTGAGGGGGCGAAGGACGATCAGCCGGAGTTGGATTTTCCGGTGGATGAGGAGGTCGCCAGTTCTTCGAATACCGCGGCTGGCAAGAAAACAGCAGTTCCCTCCACTTCCCCTTCGACTCGCGTCACTCGCTCAGGGTCCGGTCGGGCTGACAAAGTTTTGAAGGGTGCGAAGAAGGCGAAGGACAAGGGTGCGAAGACGGAGAAGCTGTTTGAGGCGAAGAAGGCTCTCCGCGCTGCTACGGATATGTATGAGGAGCTGCGTAAAGGTCCGCTGGCGGGATTGCGAGTGGGGTTGCTGCATGGCAGGCTGAGCGCGGATGACAAAGAGGTGACGATGCGGCGGTTTCAGCGTGGCGAGATTGATGTGCTGATTGCTACGACTGTGATCGAAGTAGGTGTGGATGTGCCCAACGCGACTGTGATGGTGATTGAGCACGCGGAGCGCTTCGGGCTGGCGCAGATGCATCAGCTGCGCGGGCGCGTGGGGCGTGGAGCGGCGAAGAGCTACTGCATTCTGATGACAGGCGGCAGAGTGAGCGAGGAAGCCGAGGCTCGGCTGGAGGCGCTGGTGCGGACACAGAATGGCTTCGAGCTGGCTGAGTTCGATCTGCAGCAGCGCGGGCCGGGCGAGTTCTTCGGCACGCGGCAGGCTGGGCTGCCCGAGTTTCGCGTGGCGAATCTTTTACGCGATCGCGCAGTGCTGGAGCTGGCAAAGGCAGAGGCTGCCGGGTTCGTCGAGTCTCCCGATCCGGCGGTTTCTGCCGAAGAACGAGATGCGGTGTGGGCGCGGTTGAAGCTGCAGTGGCAGCGGAGGTATGGGTTAGTCGAGGCGTGATGCTCGCAGCGCCATACGCTCCGCTTGTGGGAGAGCTTGTCAGCTGGCCGTCGCGTGGACGAACGATCCGAGGTCTGCGGATGATGTAGACGCTGCCGGAATTGCTTTCTTGGGTCCGCGCTTGCGAGCGACGAGGACGCGGATGCGCTCGATCATCTCGGCCGGCGAACTGGCGCCTTTGGGCAGGAAGACATCGGCGTGAAGGGCGCGATCGAATGCGTTGACGGTGCCGGAGACGATCATCGCGGGGAGGCCGGGATGCAGTTGCTTGGCGCGGCGAACGAGCTCGTTGCCGTCCATCTGCGGCATGAGGAGATCGCTCAGGATGAGGTCGAGCGAGCCTGGCGCGGTGCGCTCCAGAACTTCGATGGCCTCCTGCGGGGACTGAGCCGCGATGATGCGATAACCGCGAGTTTCGAGCAGGAAGCAGCGGACAGAGAGGACTTGTTCATTGTCGTCAACGCAGAGGATCGTTTTCTTAGGGCGCATGCAGTCTCGCTTCTGCCGGATGCCGTCTTGTGACGGATCGCGGCCGATGGGCCAGTCAGGCGCATCCGCTGGTTGGCAGACACGCCGGCCTGGGGTGTTCAAGAATGCCCCGTGGCTCAGCCGGAACGGCTCGTCAGTGCGTGATGGGTCGTCTGCTCCGCAGCGGCTGCGGACAAAAAGAGCAAGGCTCTCCTGTCTGCTCCACCAGGGATCAGCGCCACCTGTCCGGCGAGCGAACGCTGCCGAACCGCGGGGTGCGAGAGAGCTTATGCCGTGCAGGTTGCCACGCGACTCCTGGAGATAGAACGGTCCGCTGCGATTACAACGAGGCGGTGTCGCAGGAATGCGGCAACAGCCCCAGTGCGTGTGCAGGCAGAGAGGTCAGTCTCAGGAGAGCGACTGCAAGCAGTCAAGCATCTCTCAACTCAAGTTGTCAGAAAAACAGGCGAAAGCAATTTTCATCTCGAACGACGCTTCACATTGCGTGCCGTGCCGTCGTCAACGCTTTCCAACAGTACGAACGGTTGGCTAGGTTGGCAACGGCGAAGTTTGAGCGAAGATAAACAATCTTTGCGCTTGCGCATCCACCGTTGGATAAAAACGGCGCGAATTCATTGGGGATTCACGAGGCGCTCCTGTTGAAATCGGGTGCATCACGGCAGGAAAAAACGTCCGCATGCAACAGGAATTGTGCGGCCGCCGACGAACACTTTTTTGACGAGGCCGTCTTCGAGAGAGGCGCTGACGTGAATGCGGCTTGGCCGGAGGATCTCGACTCCTTGTTCGAGGATGACTTGTTGACCGCTGGCGACAGCTCCGTGACGGACGAGATAGGCGATGGCGCATCCTGAGGCGGAACCTGTCGCGGGATCTTCACCGCCATCGAACTGCATGCGTGCATGCCAGTCCGCTCCGGAGTCCGCGGATGCGCGGGTGATGCAGTGGAAGTAACGCGCTCCGATGCTGTCGAGGTAGGGCCGTGAGAGCTGCGGCGAGATGCGCAGGCGTGCGGCGACATCAAGCGAACGAAGCGCAACGATACAGAACGGCATGCCGGTGGAGACGAGCTGCGCGGGGAGTTCGGGGTCGAGATCTTCGGGCGAGAGACTCATTGCTGCGGCGAGCGCTTCGCGGTCGGCTTTGCTGTTGCGGATTTCGCCGAAGGTTGGGTCCTTCTGCTGCATTGTGCCGAAGACGCCGCACTCGTTGGGTTGAGGGGCTTTGAAGCGAACAGGAATGCGGCCGATGCCGAGGTCGAGGACGATCTCTTCCGCGCCGCAGAGGACGGGGTGATTCCAATAGAGCCAGCTTGCGGTGCCGAGCGTGGGATGGCCGGCGAAGGGAACTTCGGCAGTGGTGAGGAAGATGCGAACCTGAACGCCGCTCTCGCGTTCGATTTCAGGTGCGCGCGGGAGGATGAAGGTGGTCTCGCTAAGGTTGGTTTCGCGGGCGAGCGCTTGCATCTCTTCGGTGGAGAGGCCGCGGCCATCGGCAAAGACTGCGAGGGCGTTGCCTTCGAGAGGATTTTCGGCGAAGACGTCGACCTGGGCGTAGTCGTAGGCGCAATGAGCCGTGGACGGGGCTGAGGCTAAAGTTGCAGGCGGGGTGGAGCGGGGATCAGTTGACATGGAGTCTCCCGGAGACGTATGGTTTGGACAGACCGCGGTGAGGCCAACCTTCCTCATGCTAGCTTAGCTGGCAGGCGGTACAAAAGATTTGAAGATGACAATGATACTCAGTTCGGCCACCACACATCGCTGCTGTTGCTGTAGCCCAGCACGGGTGCGTGGATGAGCGGATCGAAGTAAGCATCTTCGAGCAGCACAGACCCACCCGAAGCCAGTGAGCCGGGTGGGTTTTTTACGTTCTGTAGAATTGCAGGGCTGATAATGCAGCAAGGAACCCGGGGAACTACCCCACAGAAAGTGAATAGGATAATGTCACTCCGAATTAACGATGTTGCACCTGATTTCACTGCCGAGACGACACATGGGACGATTCATTTTCACGAATGGATTGGAGATAACTGGGCGGTTCTGTTCTCGCACCCGAAGGACTTCACGCCGGTCTGCACGACGGAGCTGGGAGCGGTTGCGGGGCTCGAGGGCGAGTTCGCCAAACGCGGCGCAAAGGTGATTGGGTTGAGTGTTGACCCGGTCGAGAACCATGGCAAGTGGGCCAAAGATATTCAGGATGTGACCGGCGCGACGGTCAACTATCCCATCATCGGAGATACAGAGCTGAAGGTGGCGAAGCTGTATGACATGCTGCCGGGCGATGCGGGTGACAGCTGCGAAGGACGCACTCCGGCAGATAACGCGACCGTCCGGATGGTATTTGTGATTGGGCCGGACAAGAAGATCAAGCTGACGCTGGCTTATCCGATGACAACCGGGCGAAACTTCGATGAGATCATTCGCGTGCTGGATTCGATGCAGCTTACGAGCAAGCACAAGGTTGCTACGCCGGCGAACTGGAAGCAGGGCGAAGATGTGATTATCACCGGGGCGGTTTCGAACGAAGATGCGGATAAGATCTTCCCCGGCTATAAGACGGTGAAGCCGTACCTGCGGACGACGGCGCAACCGAAGTAGTTGAAGATATCCGTTGCGCGGCGGTTCAGGTTGCGCGGCGGAGATGAGCACCGGTGGCGAAGTGGCTAACGCGCTGGTCTGCAAAACCAGTATTCCCGGGTTCAAATCCCGGTCGGTGCTCCAAATATATCAATCACTTACATCTAAAATCAGAAACCGCTCCAACCCATAATAACCCACGATAAGGTAAAATGACCCTCAGAACGCACTTCTGGAGGGGCTATGCAGACTCGTCGGGAACGGTATCAGCAAGGGTCGATTCGCAAGGTCAAACGAGCCAAAGGGTACGCCTGGGAGTTTCGCTACTACGTCGAAGAGGGCGGCAAGCGAACCCCGAAGAGCCAGTATTTCGACGGCGAAATCTATAAGACGGCGACTGCCGTCCGCCAGAAGGTCGAAGGCCAGCTCCTCAAGCTCAACGACGGCACCGAGTCTGCGCGGGGCAAGGACGTGACCTTCAACGCGCTGCTGGGTCGCTACATCGAAGAGGAGATGCCGGAGCGTCACGCGACCAAGGACGGCTACACCTCCATCATCAATGTCCATCTGCGGCCCCGCTGGGGAGACGAGTACCTGACCGCCATCCGACCAGCGGACATGCACGCATGGTTCAAGACGCTTCCGCTTGCGCCGATCACCAAGGGACACATCCGTAGCCTCATGCACAAGCTGTTCGACCTGGCGACGCTGTGGGAGTACCTGCCGCTCGAACGACGCAACCCGGTGGAGATCGTCAAGATCAAGGACGTGACCAAAGTCCAGAAAGAGGCGATTGTCCTGACGCCGGAGCTGTTCCGCGAGGTCGTGTTGCGGCTTCCCGAACACGTCAACATGATCGCCATGACCGCCGCCTGTCTTGGCCTGCGCGTGAGCGAAGCCCTGGGCCTGAAGTGGGAAGATATTGATTGGAAGGCGGGGATCGTCACGATCAAGCGCAGCGCCTATCGCGGCTCCATCGACGACACCAAGAACACGCCCTCAAAGGCCAGGCTGCCCTTGCATCCGACGCTGGCGGAGCTGCTGCTGGCATGGAAGTTCAAGTGCGAGAATGTCAAACCAAAAAAGAGCAAGAAGAGGAAGCGTCTCGCAGACAACGGCATGGATGACGACATGGTGTTTGAGTGGCTGTTTGCCAATCCCTATACCGGGATGCCTTATATGTCGCCGAGCCTCCAGCAACGCTGGGTACGGCCCGCTGGTGAGGCCATCGGCATCAAGGGGCTGGGTTTCCACTCCCTGCGTCATTCGTACCGTTCCTGGCTCGACTCCGCAGGCGTAGCGCCCGGCGTCACCAAAGACCTGATGCGGCACTCCGCCATCTCGACCACCTTCAACGTCTATGGTCGGGCGCTTGCGCCCGAGAAGCGCGAAGGCAATCGCAAGGTCGTGGAGATGCTGCTGCCCCCGCCTCCGGCGTTGGCGGCACCCGAGGCGGCGGCTAGCTAGCCTGGTCTACCCACTCGCGAAGGCGATCCGCTGAAAAACGCCATAGCTTGCCCACGCGCCGGGCGGGGATCTTCCCCGCCTGGGCCATCAATCGGAGCGTCTTCGGGTGGCACTGCAAGACTGCGGCTGCCTGAGTGAGCTTGAGTACCTTCCCCGTGTTCTCTGGTTTCGGTTGCGTCTGCATAGAATCCTCTTCGGTTCGCTGCCATCGCCCTTGCTGCGACGTTGGGGTGGATTGAGCGGGCTTCGTGAACGCCTTGGAGGGTGGCGGAGTTCCTGTTCTGGAACTGTCATCCGTGAAAGAGCCCATGAGGACCGTTGGCACACGATGGCTTAGAAAGCCGGTCCATGTCCAATCAATTTCGATGGGCTGGTTATTCGTGGAATTGATAAGAGGGGAATTTGCGAGCACCCTTGCGAAACATTTGACGCCGCGCCCGCTGCATAGAACTATAATTCGGTTGCACGTTGCGATGGGACACCCTCGTCTTGAGTTCAGTGGGCATCGCATTTGCAGGTTGGTCGCATCTGCGTCCCATCTCCCAACAACCGCCGAGCAGGGTGGGAGGTAAAGTATGGCGCGCAATGAGACGAAGTATCTGGAATCCGCAGTGGTCTTGGCCGAGGAGCTGCACTACTCGCGGGCCGCGATCAGGATGGGGATTAGCCAACCAATGCTGACGAAGAACATTCAAGACCTGGAGGCGCTGGTCGGCGGCCCGCTGTTTGTGCGAGACCGCAAGAAGGTTAAGCTGACGGACGCCGGTCGAGCGTTCGTCGCCAAAGCGGTTCTCTCGCTCCTGTACAGTGAACGGGCTGTCCAGGAGGCCCGCGCCGTGATGCAGGAAGCGGACGTCCCTCTCTATATCGGAAGGTCGCCGTATACCGATCCCTTCCTCGTGACGACGCTGCTCTCCATCGACCTTCCTTTATATCCTCGAATGAAGATCGAATTGATGAGTCAGTATTCGTTCGATCTGGTGCATGACCTTTTGGCCGGCGTGCTCGACCTGACCATCGCGACCGAGCCGCCGGAGTCTCCCATGCTCTCGAAGGTCCAGATCGCAGAGTCTCCGTTCTACATTGCAATGGCAAGACGCGATGACCTGGCGGGCTATCCTTCTGTGACGCTCGACATGATGGCGGATCGCTGGTGGATTCTGTTCGAACGCCGGTTGCACCCGCCGCTCTATGACTCCATCCTGCACCTTGCGAAACAACGGAAGGTCAGCCCGTCGAAGATCCAGCATGTCACCGCACCCGAAGAAGCGTTCCCGTTTGTGGCCGATGGGACGGCCCTCGCGTTTGTCGTCAAGGCCGGCGCGCTGCGCCTGGCCCGCAACGGCGTTACCGTGCGCCCTCTGGCGGAGCCGGACCTTCATTTGAAAACCTACATGGTCTCGCGGGCGGACAACGAATCCAAGGTGGCGAGCGAGTTGCTGCGAGCCTTTATGCGGAAGGCAGGCGATGTGAACAAGCATCGGCAACTGGCGCTGCCCATCCCCGCGTAGCGAGAACCTGCATCTAGCTTCGTTCGCCTGAGTCCGGTGGAGCTGTCCCATCCACCATGCGAATCTCAATAGGCCCCGACCAGTCGCAATTTGGGCACGAGACAATCCCGGTGGTGATCGTCTTCAGGTCGATCTCGGCGAGGTTGACGACGTGCGCGCATTTTGGGCAGACGTGAACGCTCTCCCAGTGCTTTCTCTCACCCGAGTTTGGAAGATGTGCGCTCATGACACGAACCCGTCCCAAAATCTCCCGCGCAGAGGCACGAGCATGGGTTTTGCCGCTGGCCTTCCGAAGAGGTATCCCTGCATCAAGCGAACTCCCATCTGGATGAGGGCCAGCGCGTCCTCTTCCTGCTCCACACCTTCGGCCACCAGCATCGCGCCAACATCGGAGGCCAGATTGACGAAGTTCTGGACCGCGCTTCGTTTGACTACGCTCTCCGCGATGCCCCGGATGAAGTAGCGATCTACCTTGATGAAGTGCGGTTGCAGCTCGCAGATGGCGCGGATATTGGCGAAGCCCGCGCCCACATCGTCGAGGGAGAGCTTCATCCCGTCATCGAAGAGTGGATGAAGCGCACGGAGAAGAGAGGCCGCATCGGGGATCGGCTCGTGTTCGGTCAACTCCAGCACGATCTGCGAGGGATGGAGGCAGGCATAGTCGATGGCGCGGCGCAGATTGGAGACGGCGCGCGGCGAAGCCTGAAGCGAACTGGCCCGGAGATTAAGAAAGAGCTTGCCGGGCCAGTGAAGCTCGGCAAACGCATTGAGCACAATCTTAGAGACGGCCTCATCAAAGGCAAGCGTTACGTCTGCGTTGTGAGCGGCCTCAAAGAGGCCGTCTGGAGTTTCAAGGACGCTTCCCACAGGCCCGCGCACCAATCCCTCGATGGCAAACGGCATCTTCTCACCGACCTCGTAGATGGGCTGGAAGCTCGAAGTCAATCCGGCCTTGACGATCTCTCGCAGACGAACGGACGAGTCGAGCGAACTGGAATCACCCAGCGTTGCGTTCGGTCCCATTCGATTGGCTTTCAACATAGTCGGCTCGTCTCATCAGGTTGGATTTACAGGTTGAAAAGATGGCGTCAAGGTTTGCCAGGTCTTAACGCCGTGGAGGAAGCCACGATGGGAATGTCTAACCTGCGTTGCGAGGATGGTCGTGTCCGCTCTTTCTGGCGGTCGTTCGTTGCTGCCATCGGCGAATATCGACGGTCCCGTCCATCTCCTTCGGTGGCCGGAAGCGAAGCATGGTTCTATCGAGGACCAGAAGCGTTGTTACCAGTGTGAAGGCAAAGACGAAGCAGCCTGCTCCAAAGCCCAGCGCGAATAAGAATCCCTGGAGAAACACAAGCTGCCTCGGTTCTGGGTGGAGTCACCCTCCACCCGTTGACGTTGGGTTGACTATGGCAGGTAATACCGGAACGAGGTCCAGACTCCCTGCTCGATGGCCTTCGGAGCGTAGCCGGGGAGGTTGGCCCAGATGCCGCGCGAGGTGTAGCTGTACTGGAAGCCCTGGCGCAGACGGCCCTTCGAGCCACGGTAGAAGTCGAACCAGTAGCCGAGCGTCGCTTCCTGCACGTCGCGGGTAGTACCGGTGCAGCTTGCGCCGCTCGATGGGAAGGTCGGCCCGCCCGGTGTCAGGTTCTCTGAGCCGCAACCGGAGTTCGTTTCGCTGCCGGGAACGCCGTAGCCGTCATACTTTCCCTGGGCTCCGATGTAGGTCATCTTGCCGATGTAGTCACCGCCATAGTTGGCGTAGACCGTCAGACGCGGCGTAGCGGCCCATTCGAGCGTGGCCAGAGCGGAGAGACTCTTGAGCGGCTCGAAGGTGCCGTCAGGCTTGACCGTCACGTCCGCGATGGTGGAATCACCGTAGCGTCCCATGCCGGGACCGTACAGTCCCTTGAGGCCGAGGTTGAGCTTCTTGTTGAGGACCGGAACGCGGGCGCTCGCGCCGATGCCGCCGCCCCAGACCGTGCTGGTGGAGGCCGATGAGGTCGTGCTGTTGTAGATGCGATCGCGGAAAGAGCGACCGATACCGAAGATTTCATAGTGGCCGAGGCCGGGATCGAAGGCGGCTTTGATAATGAAGTCAGGAGTCTTGCTGATGGCGTACTGTGTCGCCTGCCCCAGAGAGCCGGTGGTGTCGGTGCCGCCGGTGTTCGTCAGGCCGGAGCTGGAGCCGGGGTTCGCATAGATGTACGAGATGCCGGTGTTCAGGTTGATGGTTCCACCGGGACCGAGCACCTGCGGGTTCTCCAGTGCGACGCCGAAAGTTGCCTTGTTGTTGAAGGTCTTGGTGACGCGGAAGCCGTACTGACGAGTCCACACGAATCCGGCGTTATAGTTCGGGTCGATGGTCAGCGGAGTCAGGATGTCGCCGGAGAGGTTCGAGATCGCCTTGGCGTCTTCCGTGGCTAAAGACCACATCTGGCCACCTGCGACGCTCCAGCCGGTGTTCAGAGCAGCCTCGCCCCAGATGACGCGCTGGCGGAACACGTAGCTGTTCGACTGGTTGTTGTTCGAGGTGATGCCGGTGCCGAGCCAGTCAGCCTCCCAGTAACCGCGCATCCTGCCCCAACCGGTCGAGCCCTCACCCATCAGCGCGATGCGCGACTGGCGGCTGGTGCCGTCGAACTCGCTCAGGTGATAGCCTTCGGCCTGCGGGAACGGGATCGAGGTGAACGGCGTCGGGATGTCCGCGCCGGTCGAGTGCGCGCGCCACACGGTCTCGCCCGCAACGTAGCTTCCAGCCGGAGAGAGCGTCACACCCTTGTAGTGCAACACGTCGGGATGATCGAGCGTTTCGTTCGTCTTCTTCTGCTCGTCCAGAATCTTCTTCTGGTCGTCTGCGACCTGCTGGACGGTCGCGGAGGTGCTGGTCTTGAGATCGCTCACGGTGCTCTGGAGACCGCTCACCGCCTGCGTGTTCTCTCCAAGTCCCTGCTGGACGGCGTCGGTCTTCTTCGCTGCCTGGTCCGCCGCGGCCTGTGCTGTGGCAGCCGCATCTTTAGCCTGCTGCAACTGCTGTTTCATCTCGTCCATCTGGCGTTGGAGCTGCAACATCTGCTCCGTCATGGTCTCCAGATGAATCTGCTCCTCGGTCTTCGGCTTCTCTTTCTTTGGAGTGGTGCTCTGTGCCTGCCCTGCAACCACGCTTGCCGCGAGCAGCAATGCGCTTAATGCTCTCTTGCTCATCTTCATCGTCTCTTTCTCCTTGTCGTGCGATTGAAAAAACAAAAGGCTCTCCCGTAGTCGCTGACATGGGTCAGCGAGCCGAGCTTGTAAACCGTCGAGTTGTGCTTACGACTTACCCCTGAAAATTCGGCGTCGCGCCGGGGTCGGTACGACGCCGCAGTGGAGGTTCTATGCGGAGACTTTTTCTACGGTCTCTCTACACTCCCTGTTGGGACTTGATACCGGAGTCGGAAACTCGTGAAGCAATAGCTCGGGAGGGGGATAGACCACTCCGTCACCCTCCAACTCATCGGACTCGGGAGCCCTCGACCACAGGGCTCCTTGCAGCCGGAAGGGATTCGACGATGCAGGGACTCGCAACAGGAAAGCGTGACGGCTGACCCATTCCCCGATCAAGACCGGCAACAACACCGTTACGGCACAGGCGGCAATGCCAATCCAGATCGTGCTCAACATCCCCGTCGAGATGAGACGAGAGGTTACGGTTGCCAGCCAGCAGTGAAGCCCGAGTTTGAATCCAGCAACGAACATCGTTGGCCTTTCTTCAGCGGAGAAAAACAAGTGGAGACCCCTGTAGGAGCCTCCACCCACTCCTACTGAATCGTGATGTTGAGGTTGACCGTCTGCGATTGGCTACCGGCTGAGCCTGCCGCCGTCACCGTGATCTTCGACGTACCGGTGGCGGCGTTTTGCGAGCTGCCGCCGTTGCTACCACCGCAGCCAGAGAGTCCGACAAGGCTCGCAGTCAGCAGGCCAAGCATCAGCAGTGGCAGATACCGGACAAGCCGCTTTCTGCGCCCCGCGAAGCCCCACAGCAGCAAGCCGCTTGGAACGAAGAGGAATGCGAGGGATCGCATCGAACCGTTCCGTTCGGGACCATCTGGGTGAGCCGCCGATGCTGTTGCGGTAGCCGCTCCGGTAGTCGAGATCGTCAACGTGCTCTGCACCGTGTCGTTCTTGCCGTCAGCCGTAAGGCTGGCTGGCGAGAAGCTGCACGTTACATTCGCAGGGAGAGTTCCGCAGCTCAGCGCCACCGTACCTGTGTAGCCAAAGGTCGGAATCAGGGTGATGATCGCCGCCCCACTCTGTCCGCTGGTCAGCGTCAGATTGGTCGGCGTTGCGCTCACCGTGAAGGACGGTGTCGGCGCTCCGACCGTCAAGGGTGTAGCGGTCGAGTTTGAGCCGCTGTAGTTGACATCGCCGGAATACTCAGCCGTCACCGAGTACGTGCCCGCATTGAGGGTCGCTATGGAGAAGGTTGCGATTCCACCGTTCAGGGTGCTCGTCGAACTAGGAATCTGCTGACCTCCGTTGTAGAAGGTGACGGTTCCCGTCGGCGTGATTGTTGTCGATGTCGAGGCGGGCGCGACCGTCGCAGTAAAGGTCACGTTGCTGCCCTGCTGCACAGCGGAGGACGAAAGGGTCAGCGAAGTTGTGCTCATCGCTAACGCCTGTGTCACTGTGACGGTCACAGGGGTAGGTGAAGTGGAGCCGGTGTAAGAGGAGTTGCCCTGGTAGATAGCTACCACGGGATAAGCTCCGGTCTTAGTGAAGGTGGTTGTGAATGTCGCCACTCCGCTTCCGCTCAGCGGTCCGGTGCCCAGCACTGTCGAGCCCGACTGGAAGGTCACGACGCCGGTGGGAATCCCAGTTGATCCGGTTGTAGTGTTTGTCACCGTTGCGGTGAAGGTTACGGGCTGGGTGGTAGATGCCGATGTCGTAGAAGCCGTCAGCGCCGTGGCGGTAGATGCGGACGGGGGTGCGACGGTCAGCGACAACGCCGAGGACGTAGAGGTTGTAAAGCCATTCCCTCCCACGAAGACCGCCGTCACCATATCCGCACCTTGCGGCAATAAGGAAGTCGGGCAACTGGCTGAACCACTGCTCAGCGTTGCGCTGCACAGGACAAGGGCTCCGTTGTTGTAGAACGTCACCGTGCCGGTCGGCTGTGCGCTGCTTCCCGTTGCTGTGACCGTGGTCGTGAGGGTCAACGTCTGCCCGGAGACAGGATTGAGGTTGGACGAAGTTGGCGTGTTGGTCACTGTCGCCAATGGAGATACCGATACCGAAGCTGTACCTGTTGAGGAAGCGAAGGTGTTGGTTGGATCGTTGAAGGTTGCGGTCACGGTGTCCGTTACCGTGCTGGACCCACCGGGGAGTTGGGTGGTGGTAAAGGTTGCATTGCCACTGGTGACTGTGGCGGAGCCCAGGTTTGTGGTGCCAGCGGTGAAGGTCACTGTTCCGCTCGGAGTGGTGTTGCCTGTAACCTGCGGTGCGACCGTCACTGTGAACGTGTAGCTGCTGCCGTAGGTGGTGCTGCCGGTTAGAGGTGTGATGGTCGTCGTCGTTCCAGGTAGACCTACTCTGACCGTAGCGGACGTTGCTGTCATCGTGGAGGACGGTTGGAAGAGAGTGTCGGTACTGCCGCTATAGGATGCAGTGATGGTGTCCGTGCCCACGGGCAAAGTAGTGACGCTGTTCAACGTGGCCGTGGCCGTGGTTCCGGTGCCGGCGGTTACATTGACGGGACTACCCAGCGCCATCGCAGGAGCGCCATTGAGGGCGTAGTAAAACTGCACGGTGCCGGTAGTGGGAGCGGTCGTGCCGGAGGCAGCCGTCACCATTGCGGTCAGGGCAACACTCGCACCCGCGGCGGGAGCGGTAGGCATTGCACTGACAGCCGTCGCGGTGCCGATCGGTGCTTCGACGGTCACTGGAACGGCGTTAGAGGTGGAAGGATTGTAGGTGGTAGAGCCTGCATAGCTGGCGGTGAACGTGTCCGTGCCAGCCGTGGTGAGGTTCGGGGTTGTCAACATGGCCGTGCCGCCGCTCACCGGAGCCGTGCCGATTACGACGTTGCCGTTTTTGAAGGTGACGGTGCCATCGCTCGGATTGCCGGAAGATGACGCAACTGTGGCCGTCAGAGTCACGGTCGAATTGGTTGCAATCGTCGAAGCAGACGCCGCAAGCATCGTCGTCGACGCCGTGCCGTTGACGGTAATCTCCGCCTGCGGGGACCGCGACGAGGCATAATTGACATCGCCGCCGTACACGGCATAGAGCAGGTTGTTACCGGTCGGCAGTGTTACACCGTTGATGGGCAGGTTGGCATTACTGCTTGTCAAAGTGACTTGCTGCGGCCCCGCAATTACGGTGCTGCCGCTGTACAGTGTGAGCGAACCCGTTGGAAAGGCGCCGTTGCTGGCACAGCCTGTTGAGCATTGAAGAAGAAACTTAAAGCTCTCTGGAGTTCCCACGGCCGCAGTATTCGTGGGAACGGGGTTCCACCTCAGAGAAGTCCCTGTCAGAGCAGCATTGGCCGCGCTCTCGCCCGTCAGTTGGATCGTCGTCGTCCCTCCTGGAGTGTTGCTCCCGACAGTGAGGGTTCCCGTGGCCGCTGCGGTGTTGGTAGTTGATGGGAACTGGAGCTGAGACTCGCAACTCTCACCGGGCTGAAGCGTGGGAAGAGCGTTGCAATCCGCCGTGATGCCCGCCGGAGGCGTGCTACTCAATGGAACCACGGTAAAGGGAGAGGACGGGGTGAAGCTGCTCAGTGTCAGCGCCGCCGTTCCAGTGTTGTACAGAATGACCGGCTGCATCTGCCCCGGCGTAAAGTACAGCGAAGCCGTGGATACGTTCGATTCACGCAGGACGAGCAATCCACCATCTGTCATATACAGATTGCCCTGCTGGTCTATTGCAACGTTTGTTGGGGCAGGTACGCTGGTCGACGGAATAGCAACCGAAATGCAGCCGCCAACCTCTTGATCGGTGGCGGCGTCGCAGGTGTAACTCGCGTCCGTAGCTTTTCCATAGACAACGGTGAGATTGCCCGATAAATCGACTCTCATGACCCGCTTATTTTGGCTATCTACGATGTACAGTTCTCCAGCGGGATCGATGGCGACACTTGCTGGCATCTGTATTTGCACGGTCGATGCCAGGGCCGGCGTAAAGAAGAGAGGCACTTTCGTAGCGGTTGTTCCGCCGGCAAAATCGTAGATGTTGCCAGGAGTGAGGCCGGTCAAGCCTGGAACAGAGACTCCGGCGGAGACGACCCGAACCTCATGGTCGCCGGTATCGGCGATGTAAATATTTCCGGAAGAATCAACAGTGATGCCTCCAGCCGAGTTGATTTTAGACATGGATGCCGGGACCCCGTCTTTCACCGTCCCTGTAGAGCCAACGATGGTGTAAAGGTAACCGACCGTGGGGGTCGGGATATTAGGGAGGCCGGGGACGCTGCCGTTGGCGACCACGCGCAGCACCTTCTTAGAACCATCGTAAAAATAGATGCTGCCATTTCCATCTATTGCGAGATACTGTGGCGAATTAATGGGCGCGCTCGTAGCCTGTACACCATCTCCAGAGACCGTAGTGGTGTTGCCGTAGACTCCAGCGATCGAATAGATATATCCGACTTTGGGGGAGGTCAGCCCAGGTAGGGTCCCTGTCCCTCCTCCATAAATGACACGGATGAGGCCGACACTAGAGTCTGGAATGTATATGTTTCCGTTGGAATCCACTGCAATTCCTAAGACCACTCCCTGCCCAAAAACTGCCTGCGTAGCCGGGCAGCCGTCTCCTAGCGAATCGGTTTCGCCTGTAGACGTGGTGCAGTTTGAAGAGACTGGATTCGCATTGCTGGAAGAATCAATGCCAGTCCCGGCAACCGTGTATACATAGCCTGCCTGGGGAGTCACGGATGATCCTAGAACCGGAATCGGACCGTTGCCCGAGGCAATAACTCGAATAATGTTGCCGGTTAGTTCACCGACGTAGACATTCCCGTACTTGTCGACGACAGCAGATTGGCTGAAGCCATCCTCGTCGGGCACAAGCCCGGAGGCTGGTCCAACGTATGTCGGAGGACTGGGAATCGTAGTGCTAGCGTCTATAAGGAGGGCTGGATCACCGGCTATAGCGCTGCTCAGCCCTGGACTGACCGCGAGGGTTTGCGCGTGGCCCACACCTTGTATAAGTCCAACCAATGCCATGAGCGTGACGACCTGCGCGAGCCGGCGCCTTACGAATTTCCAAATGTTCTGCATAAACTTACCCTCCTGAAATCGTTGAATGCCGCTAATGCTGAATTTCTGAACATGCGCCCCTTTGCTCATGCCGTTACTGCTGAAAGAAAATCCACCCGGTTGCGAATCCGGCCCCGGCGCCGGAAAAGACGAAGATGGTGTATTTGCCTCCGGCATCGCTGACCAGCGCGTAGCTGCTATTGGTCCCAGCCTCGTTTCCAAAATTTGCGCCGGTGAGAGTGGTCGTGGCCGAAGGAAAGTAGCCGTTATTATTCGTGGCTTGCGCGCCGAGGTTGAAGGCGACGCCAGTCCCCGGCGCCTGCGTCGGACCACTCGAGGGAAAGAGTCCCCCGGTCAACTGCAACGATCCGGAGTTGTCCGGCGCTGCAGAGACAGAGACGAGCTGAGGAGGGTTTACGACCGGGTTGCTTCCCGCGCCGGCCCCGTTTGCCGTGCCGACGCCGCCGGTAACGCTCACGCCCAGGAAGTTGGCCCCGTTCAACGCGCTCAGGTTCACGGGCGACGCTGGCATGACGGCGCCGATGAAGGAGGGGCCGTAGATGATCATGTTACTGCCGCTTTGATAGCGGTCCTCCATGAAGAAGCCTGTGGGACCAACGACAAAGTTCGCCGGGACCGAGGTGGGTGTGGTAAGGGTGGTTTGGATGACCGCCGGCCCTGCGCTGCTGGCCGCGCATGTGGCGGTGAAAGGATCGGGCAGAGGAGAAGAACCGGTGCCGGAAGCGGTGACGTTTTGCAGTTCCCCGCCGAAGGTCCAGTTGGTTCCGTTGCTGTCGGTCGATCCGTAGAGTAAGCCGGAACTACCGGTGACTACATCGGGTATCCCGACATATGGATTGGCCATTTCGATGTACTCGAACTCCGCTTTCGCTGGAATCACCTGGCAGGAGGGCGCGGCGATAGCGAAGACGGCGTTACCGGCAAGAGGAACTTGGCCAATTTGGTTGAGCTTTGCTGCCGGAACCAGCACCACAGCGCGGCTAAGCTGCTCCAGCGCATACCCCCCCGCACTGAGCGCCAGGAATCCATTCGCCGTCGTGGTGAACGTACCGGATACAGCGGCAGTCTTTGTAGAGAGGTTCTGGTAGCTGTAAGTGTTGTTGGTGTGGTCGATGGTGACGGTGTATAGACCGGGACTCTGCGTGCCGACATAGGTATTGGTCTGCGAAGTCGGCGGCGGAGCGGCGGACGGCCATGTTGATGTAGAGGCTGCGTTCGAGGAGCCTCCCCCGGTGCTGCAACCGGTCAACGCGAGCACAGTTCCCATTGCCACGGCGAGAAGGCCCGCACCCATCGCTCTGATCGCTTTCGTCGTCTTGTTCTTCGTCTTCATTGCTATTCCTGTCTGTTCACTGCTTGATCGCATCCGTTCACTCGCCACGAGTCACCGTTCACTGCTTCATTGCTTCATTGCTTCATTGCTGGTAGAGGTAGAGGCCGAAGGGAGCACCATTCTGCGTCGGGTCCACGCCGACGAGGAAGATGGCGAACTTGTTATTGGGATTGCCGGCAATGGCGACGGCTTGGAAGCTGCACGTCAGACTTCCGTTCGCGCCTGTACCCGCAGTTCCGCCATTCTTTGTACAGTTAGCTACATTGCCGGTGGTATTCGGGGTAGTGACCGTAACGCCGGTATAGAGACCATTCTGTGTGGCGCTTTGAGCGCCAAAGTTCACAGTGATGTTGGCTGCCGGCGTCTGCGAAGGATCGTCGTTCGGAAAGACGCCGCCGGTCATCGTGGTTCCTGATCCGGCTACCGCTGAACCAAAAGAAACGAGTTGGGTCTCCGTTGGAGCCCCGCTTACGATTGCTGGGGGAGCATCATACATAAGACCCAGATATTTGCCGGCCACAAGCGCAGTCGTGTCCAACGCGGAGGATGGTGCGATCACACCTACAAGTGGTTGCTGCACCTCGGAGGCAACGGCCCCGCTGCCTGCCTGTAAAGGCGATCCGGTGGTCTCTTCGGTAAAGAAGCCGCTGGGACTGACGAAGATCTGCGGATCGTAGGAGCCCCACATAACCGTGGGCAAAACGCCAATGCTGTAACCACTGACTCCCTGGCCGCAGGTGCCGGTGAAGGATGTGGGATAAGCTGGCGGCGATCCGCTCCCCGCCAGGAGCGACTGACTTTGTTTACTGAAGGTCCATGTCTCGCCGGTTGCGTTGGTGCTCGCCTGGATGCTTCCGTAGGCGGCGGAACCAGCGGCGCTCCAATAGCCGCTGGGGAGTGCGACGAAGAGGAGGGTCTCTCCGCTGGAGACCAGGGGGCAGCTATTCATGCCCGCAGCGATGACGGGCGCCGTTGTATTGTTGCCGGGGCGCAACAGCGCAGCCTCACCCGGAATGGTAAGTGCGTAACCCGCATTCGCGAGCTGACCTGCGGGTGTCGTTGAGGTTTGCCCAGAAAATGCGGTCAGATCAAGATAGCCGTGGTCGGAGGAGTACGTTCCTGATATGAGTGCGGGTACAACGGCAGCCTGACCGCCGTAGGAGTTGTAACTGAAAGAACCTTCAGCGCTTTCCAGGATAAAGCTCGACAGCGGTATATACGTCTGACTGAGCGAGACATTGGTGACCCCCTGGTAGGTGTACACAGTGCCGCTCACCGGAGGCGGTGTGGATGTGGATGTGCCTCCGGCGCACCCGGTCAGAAAAAGTCCACCGAGAAGCATCGACAGCAAGAGCATTCCTGTCGATGTCCTGACGCTTCTGGTTTTGGCCAAGGTTGTGTTGCTTCTCTTCATCGTTGCTCTGCTTTCGTTACGCTCTGCGGTCTCGAACTCATTCATGAAATCTCTCCATCCCATCCGACTAAAACGCATACTTGAGCCCGAACTGCATGGTGCGTGGACGGTGCGCGTCGATCGGATGCAGGAAGGAACTTCCTGTTAAGCAATTCGTACCTCCGCCGCCAGCGGCTGAGTAGTTGGCTCCATAACCGGCGTAGCAGCTCACGGTGTTGTTCGCCTGGTTGCCGAGGGTAGGGTCGTAGATGCGGAACTGTGTTTGGTTGAAGACGTTGAAGGCTTCCGCACGGAACTCGAAGCCGCGTCCTTCCGAAAGGGGAAAGAGCTTCACCAGCGCCATGTCGAAGTTCAGTCGTCCAGGGTTGTTGAGCGAGTTGCGACCAGCGTCGCCGAAGGTGAAGCCGCGCGGTGCAACGAAGGCAGCCGGATTCATGAGGAGTGGTCCGATACTCAGGCTGTTGGTGCCGCCCGTGGGGACCTTGGAGTGCGCGGAGATGCCGGACAGGTCAGGATAAGACCCGGAACCAGTTCCATTGGCAACGCCCGCATTGTCCTGTGTCGAGATGCCGGAAGCGCTTCCGTTATTCACCACGGAAAACGGAGTGCCGGTCTCGTAGATCGTCAGCCCGGACAACTGCCAGTGGTCCACCAGCGCCTTGCCAAACTGAGAGCCAAGATAGCTGGAGGAAGGCTTATTGACGGCATGACGGTCGGAGTCGGGGTCGCTATTGAGATTGGCAAACAATCTCTGGATCGCATGGTGCAGCGGAAGATCGTAGATGTAGCTGATGTGGAGAAGATGCCGCTGGTCGTAGTTGGAGCTGGAGCGATTGGCTCGCAGGTCGAACGAATTGACGAAGGTCGCATCGCTACGATCCGAAGAGTTGTCGAGTGAGTGGCTATAGGTATACGAAGCCCCAAGAAACAGTGGTCCTTGGGTGCGACGCAACGTCGCCTGAAATCCGTTGTAATTCGAGGTCGCCACATTCTGGAGCGAGAAGACCTGGCCCATCCCCGGAAAGGCTTGGCGTAATACGTTGGGGTCTACGTTGCAGGCAGCATCAAGATTCACCTGGGCTATGTTGCTGACTGGATTTCCATTGTGAACAGCAACCTGGCCGCAGTCCGAGGTAAGAAATGGATCATGTGGCCCATATGGGTTCAATCCGCTGGAAATTGGCTTGAGCTGGTTGATCTGCTCTTCCGCTGTGAGATGCGTTCCCTTGCTGCCGACATAAGCAAAGGTGCTGAGCATCTTCCAGGGGAGTTCACGCTCGATACTCAGACTCCACTGCTGCACGTAAGGCCAGACAGCGTGCGTCGGAATGGAGGTTACGTTCAGCGGGAATGCAACATTCCCGCCTCCCGGCCCAAAGTTGATACCGGCGGTGCCAATCGACTGCAAAGTAGTTGGGTTGTACTGGGTCATGTCGAGGACCATCGGGGCACTGCCTTCGAGAGATCCCGTGTTGGCTTCGTCTGCCGTTCCATGCTCAAAGAAGATTCCGTAGCCAGCGCGGATTGAATACTTGCCGTTGCCGAAGGGGTCCCAGGCAAAGCCGATGCGCGGGGCTGGATTCCACAGGTGGCCACTCATGCAACTAGCGGGAACACCGTTCACACCGCAGCGAACAAAGCCGTTTAGAAGGCGTGGATCGAGGTTTGTAGACGGATTGGTCGGACTCAGTGGTATGGGTCGCTGGGTGAGCTTGTCAACCAGTTCGCCCTGGAGCGGCGAAACAGACACCGAGGTCGCAATCGCCTGGTTCCACAAGGATGGAACGAAGTTATACGCATTCTGATTGGCCGTGTAGTACGTGCCAAAGAGACTGACGCGCACGCCAAGGTTGACTGTGAGTCGCGAAGTAACCTTCCAGTCGTCCTGAAAGTACGGCTCGACGATTTGATAACGCTGGCGGTACTTTCCCTGAGCGCTATCTTGCTGGAAGGATGCTATGTCGTCCTGGTTCTGGAAGCCGAGTGCAGTTGATCCCCCTGACTTATGAAACAGGAAGTCCGCAAACGAATTGCCGGTCGTCCTCATGCTCTTGACATTGCTGTAGGTAAGCAAGCCCTGGGTTTCTCCCGTTGCTGCTCCAATGGGCCCGTTGGTCTGATTGCGCTGGAAGATCATCCACTGCGCGCCGAACTGAAAGATGTGCTTGCGCCAGGTCTTGGTTACGTTGTCGATGAAGCTGTAGGTAGGATTGCTATGTTCCCAGGGTGTGTATCCCGGATCGACGTTGAAGCCGTTGCCACCGTACTCGGCGTTGTTGCCGGCTATGGCGATGCCCGGCATCTTCGGAATCCCGTTGGTGCCTGCATTGTTGTTGCCGGGGAAGATTGATCCCATGCCGCACTGTTGCACCTGAGAGCCGCCGGCGAGAGCCGTAGGATCAAACGCGCACGGCGCATCCAGTGAGGGTGGGCGCTGCAAGTTAACTCCTTGGCCGGGGATGTTCGTTAGCGTGAGATACGAGTTCGTGTAGCTGGCAACAAATTCATTCAGCAGCGACGGCGAAACAATGTAGGTCGCGCGTGCGACAAGGCTCAAACCCGGACCATAGAATCTGTTCTGAATGGTGGGAAAGTTGTTGGTCTGAAACGCATACTGCGGAATCGGTGTTGTCTCGTCCCATTCATCGTGGATATAGCGAAAGCTGATTTGCGCTTTCTCGTTGATCTGGTGATCGATTCTGAAGAGTTCCTCACGCCAATAGGTCGGCAGGTAGACCTCGGCGTTGTAGCAGGAGCCAACCGTCGAGTTGCAACCGCTGGTCGCGTTCGGTGCAGGTATAACACCAGAGTTCAAGATCCCAACTGCATTGCTATTCAATACATATCCGGCGGCAGGAGATTCGATATTGTTTCCCGGAAAGGTTCCTGCAAAGGTGCCTTGGGGGTGCGGGCAATCCGGGTATTGTGCCGGGTTGAATCCGGTAGTTTGTCCAGAAGCTGCTGCCGGACAAACATCGCTGAAGTTTCCAGCGCGCTCGGCCAACGAAGGCACGGCCTGTCGATAGGCATACGGATCTTTTTCGATGCGGGCTTCTTCGGAAAAGAAGAAATGCGTCTTGCCCTTCGCGTTATAGATGTGCGGAATCGAGAGCGGGCCTCCGATGGTGCCGCCGAAGTCATTGCGGCGATAGAGCGGGGCGCCATTGGTTACATCAAAGTAGCCCTTGGCGTTGAACATCTCATTGCGTATGAATTCGTAGAGGTTGCCGTGGTATTTATCCGTGCCGGATTTCGTCGTGACGATGGTGGTCGCGTTGCCTGTGCTCGGATACTGAGCGCCATAGTTCGAGGTGAGGACTTTGACCTCCTGAATCGCATCAATACTCGGCGTGACAACAAGGGAGGTGTGGTCCTTATTGATGCCGACGTTCAACGTCTCGCCTCCATCGACCTGGAAGCTGTTGTATTCGGTGCGTCCACCGTTCACGCTGTAGGAGACACTGCCTGCCATGCCGACGCGGGCTTCATCCTGCCCCGTCTGATTGCTGACACCTGCGGCAAGGGCAATCAACTGGGAGAAGTTACGCCCATTGAGCTGAATGCCTGCCACTTCCTTGCCGGTGATGGTGTCGCTTACTTCGGCATTCTCGGTATTCACTTGTGACACTGAGGCGGCCCCGGCATCGACGTTGACGGTGGATTGCGCGGAGCCGACGGTAAGCTGCACGTCGTACACAAACGCCTGGCCCATGCCAAGCTCGATCACGTTGTTCACGGAGCGGTTGAAACCAGTCGCTCCGACCTCGATCTGGTAGTGGCCGGCGATCAAATACGGAACCGAGAAGGTGCCCGTACCGTCGGTCTTCGTATTGATAATGACGCCGGTGTCCTTATTGACCACGCGCACGTCGGCTCCAGGGATGGCAGCTCCCTGGGAGTCGGTGACGTGGCCTACGAACCGCCCGGTTTGTCCCCAAGAGAGACTGACAGCACCGAGCATGAAGCAGACAAGGAGAACCCTTCTGAGTAAAGCAAGTATCTTCATTTGATCCTTGGGGACAATTTGTTGTCGTGTTGGGAGTCCTGCTGAACGGTCCCCGTGAGAGTGCCCTGAATCCGAAGTGCTGCCTGATGCAGACCGGCTGCGGACTGCAACAGCTCGGTAACGATGGTTTGCGCGTCGCGTGGAGAAGCAACTCCGTTGACGATCAACTCGCGGCAGAGCGCGACGTTTCGGTTGGCGGCCTCGCTAAGCGGTTCAGCGGAGCTGTCGTTCGCAGACGGAACGGTGTCGGTCTTGGCGAGACCGAGTTGCGCGATCAAGCTCTGCTCACTCTGCACGGTGTCGAGGACGCGCCTGGTATTTTTCTCAATCAACTGGTCGAGCGCATCGGTCGCGGCGGGCGTCAGGTTTCCCTGAGCCGCAAAACGCTGGGTCAACATCTCAAGGCTTCTGCTCGCCTGGTTGATGGAGGCGGCGTTGGCAAAGAGCTGATCGGCGATGCGCCCCACATCTTCCCGACTCATGCCTTTCTGCATCAGGTATTGCTCCAGCGGGGTCAACTCAGCAACGACCGAGGACTGCCTTACACTCTTGACCGGCTCCTCGGGTTGCGAGCCGGTCTGCAAGTCCTGAAACGTAAAGATCGCCGGCAGGACATGCGGAACGAGTCGCAATCGCGTTTCGATCTCGCGCTTGCGGTCTTCGGTAGCAACGATGCCCTTCACCTGAACGCCGTCCGGGATACGGACGAGGTCGATGCGCTCGGTGCGATCCGCGCCCAGCTCATTGAGAACGAGACGCGCGCTCAGCTCCGCTTCATCCAACTGAACATCGGACAGCGAATGCGGCAGATGGGGCAGGATCGCCGGGTGCGGCAATGACATCACCGTGGACAGCGGCTCAAAGAGCGCGTTCGTGTCCGGTCCCCAGGGGAGAACGTCGAAGCTCAGCTCGGCGATCTCGATGGTGTCGCTATCGCGCAGCGAGACCGTGCGCCCGACAGGATGGAAGTCGGAGGTCCGCACCGTCAGCGACTCCTGGGCGACGGGACCGCTGGGGATCGTCGTCGTCAGGACAAGGAGACTGCCGCTGGCATTCTTAACCTGATCCTGACGAACGTGTTGATGGTCGTGCCAGTCCTGATAGGACGACGCCGCCAACGGCTCGTTCCAATCGACCCCCCCCGCCGCGAACTGCTGCTGTATCTTTTGTTCCGCCGTGGTGAGCGGCGCGGGCTTCGGCACGCGAACCCGCTGCGTGTCGCGGTAGATCTTGCGCTCGATAGCGTTCTTGCTGGTACGGATACGGACGGTCTGACGGACGACGCCGGTCTTTCCGGCCACCGGCCCAGCCGCGTCCCATGCCTCCGCACGTACCAGGAGCGCGTTCACGGTGATCGCCGGGGGACGCTGCACGAACCAGATGAGCAGGCAGATGATCGACAGAACAGCGAACGTGACGGCGTTGGCAAGCAAAGCATTCATGTGGGTAGCCGAGATGCTGCGACGAAGATGGCGAATGAAGCTCGTGAGCCATGACGGGAGACCTGCGCGAGCGCCGGGCCATTCCGCGACGACGAGTTGCGGCTCCTGTCCCGCCGCAAGCTCCATTGGCGAGTCGTCCTCGTCGAGCAGAAGAGGCACGGCCATCATCGCCAGAAACGGATCAAGATAGGTCACATGCAAGAGCGGCCCGCCCGTGGTGAAGCGCACCAGCAGCTCGATGGAGCGGCCTCGGGTCAGGTCGATGATCTGGTGTAACTGCGGTGGGGCTTCGGGGGGCAGCGCGAGCACCGGCATCGCCAGCAGGCAGATGCCCTGCTCACTGAAGACCTCGATGAACTCAAGACGTGTTTCCGCGCTCACTTCGACTTCCAGCTTGTTAGTCGCGGCGCTGACATCGCGCGAGGCGATGACATGGCCGTTGACTACGAGCATCAGCCGCTTCGGTTCATGGTCGTAGAGATCGCGCAGGCGCTCATGGCCGAGACGAAGGGTGCGCTTCAGGCCGCTCTCTCCGCCCTGATCCTTGCGCTTCGACCCCGGCTTGACGCGCCGTTCGAGGGCGATGACTTCGTGGCTGCGCCCGCTCAACGGCGGAATGCCATAGAACTTGCCGATGATGTCGAGGCAGCGTTCGCAGCTCACGATATGCGCGAGCAGGTCGCAGGAGATGGGTTTGGGATTAAGCGACTTATAGGGCTTGAGCAGTTCTTCCTTGGGCAGACAATCGCCTTGACGGGCGGCCAGCACGGTCTGCCGCAACTCGTCGAGAAGCTGGTCGTGAGGAACCGCGATATTTCGCGGCACGATCTGCGGAGCGATTTGCTGGCCCATCATCCTGAGCCGAGCGGGATCGCCTACAAGATATTGTTTGGCCTCATCGCGTGCGCGCATCAGACTGTTCCTCACGCGATGATCGGAGAGGAGCGTCATCTGCATGACTTCTTCCTTGTGATAGCCATGCAGGAAGCGCAACAGGAGAATGCTGGCAGACTTGGAACTCTGCTTGCGCCACACTACATAGAAGACGAGGCGGCGTAGCGTGTCCTGAAGCTCGATGGAATCAAGCGACGAAGTCTCGCGGATAGCGAGCTGCACCGAATCGAAGTCGATCAGCGACAGTTCTTCGAGGGGAAAGCGGCGCTCGCGGCGCTGACGCGATAACTGGACGAACTTGAGATAGGTGTAGAGGAGCGGTTCGGCGTTTTCCGCATCCTTCACGTCCTGGGCCGAAGTAATGAAGCGGACGAAGGTATCTTGCACCATGTCTTCGGCGGCGGCGCGGTCGCCGTGCGCGAAGTGGAGAGCCCACTGAAGGAGCCAGTCGTACTTCGCCGCAAAGATCGACTCAAGGGCGACAGACTTCGTCTGATTGGGATTGACCAGAAACATAGGCGTATACCTATACCTTCCAGAAAATCCGCTTTCGTCCCTTCAAATTTGCACAATTCAACGTACTTTCATAGAAGCGCCAGGGCTATCTACGAGGAGGTTCGTTCAAGCTGCTGATTCTAGGTAGAAGCTCACTGTCCGGTGGAGGAGTCGTGGCAAGCGGGCTTCGCCGCCGTTAAGCGCCACAGGCGGTCAAGGGGAAAGTGCAGGAGGGGGAACAAGGCTGCTACTAAACTCGGCGTACCGCCGATCCGAATGGTTCCAACGGATCAGGGACGAGAAGCCGACTTCACATTACGAATCTTTCCGACACTCAAACTGAAGGGTTGGCATAGAACACACGAAAGACCAATTCAACCGCGAGCCGGGCATCCTCTTCGAGCCCCACACGCTCGGACCATTGTTGGTCGACCGTGATCGCGGGACTATCAGGATCTGAATGTATGAGGGTGTTGCGGCGCTTTCTCAGAGTATGCAATAGGGGATCTGCACCGGCTTCATCGATAGCGCGTTTAGCATTCCCGGTGAAACCTTCCGCATCGTGCAGATGTGCATCGATTGCTGCAGCAGCCAATACGACGACCGCGATCCACGCTCCCGCGCAAAATGCACACTGCAAATCAGCTACCACCGCGCAGGCGTGTTCGCTCAGCAGGTATCCGCCGTCGTCTGGTGGTTCCGCTCTCTGCTCAAACCAGTCCCGGCGCTCCTCCCACATATCGTTTGAAGGATGCTCCAGATGGATCATGCAGTAACCTCTTCGGGTTGTTCCCTGAATCTACATAATCTAAAACAGGCTGTCTTGAGTGATATGTGGTGGATGGAATGTGCCGATGATGACGAAAGGATTTCTTGCTTTACGGACGTGCCATTCGTAGGTTGTGCCAAGGAACAGGTGCAGGTCTTTGGTTTTGACAAAGTCGTCCATATATTTCTGGCGTACCTTCTGGACGGCCTCATCCTTGCCGTAACGTTTTTCGCAGTTCCAGTACAACTGGCCGATTTCCCAATCCTCGATCATCAGTTTGCTTTCGACGCCAGCGTCATCTTTGAAGCGGTACGAAAATTTGTACGGGAGCTTCGGCATGATCCTGAAATCTTCGAGGCTCTGATCCCCGAAAAGATGTCCCTGCTTCATGCTGTCCAGAATCCCATTGATTTTGTTTTGAGGCCATTCAGGCTCGGCGTCCTCAGCAACGAATGCCAGGACTTCAGCCGGTTTGAACACAACAAGCGAGATCTTATTGTCGTGCGCTAGATCAATAATCTCTCTCAGGTTCGTATAAATCCTTTGGTTCCCAAGAACCAGCTTTCGGCGATCTTCCCATTCACGGTCTGTGCTGACTTCGTCCAGGAGTCTGATCTCACTTGTGCCAACGACACGGTGGCTCTCGGGTCGCGGGTCTGCCGAGTTTCGGACGATGTCGGCCTCGACCCATTGATACTTCTTGTATTGCTGCTCTTCATCGAGCAGCCGGAAAGGAATGGGATAGAGGCGAATCCACGAGCCGTCCTCACGAAAACCCGCCGTGCAAGCCAGCTCCTTATATTTTTCGGAGATGGTCGGATAGGTTTTGACGGCGATCAGGACTTTCTCTTTTGCCATTTTCTTAAAGGAAGTTCAGATGTGATGGATGTCGTATTTCCAGTCTGGGAGCGCGGACATCGCTTTCGCAACCCGCCCTCGATGGCACATGCAGACCTTTGCTTCAAAGCAGGTGATTGCAACGCGCTTGTCTTTTAGAAAGAGATCGAACAGGTCCTGCAGAGCCCTTCCGTTCTGCTTCAGTTCCTGCTTCTCGTAAGAATTGAACAGACGGTCGTAATCGGCCTGAGTATTCAACTCCTGTCGTCTGTCCGACGCGATACCAAGCTCCGGGATATGTACATAACCGATACCGAGCTTTTTGACGGTATCGGAGAGCGTCTTTTTGGAGAACCCATATTTGCGGCTTAAGGGATTGCGCCGCACATCTACGAGGGTCTTAACGTTGTTTTTGATGAGGCGATTCAGGTAGCCTTCAAGTGAAGAACCCTCATAGCCGATGGTAAAAAAGCAGTCGGCAGATGCAGCGGGACGCGCAGCAGTAATCGCACTGAGTTCCTGCTCATTCATGATCTTGGCGGCGCGCTCGCTCTTGATGGCGTAATAAGGATACCGACGGTAGACGTCCTGCAAGAGCTTCGTGCCGTGCAGGTGTGAGTATTTTCCGTAGCATCGGCTATATGCCGCCTCATCGAACAACCCGTCCGTCGCAAACCCTTCCTGCAACTGCCAATCCTCAGCATCGGCTAAAGCGCCCATCTCGACGAGACGCTGCTTGTCGGCGTAGGACTGGAACGAAAAGCCGCCAAACCTATATGGCACGAATTCAAAGGACGGCTCCTGCTGGAACTCCTGGGTATACAAGAACAGATATTTCTGGAAGTCGGTGCTAGCCAAATGGCCGCCGAAGGCGCTGAGCAGACCAAGGAGCGTTTTTTGGCGGTAATTCATCATAAGAGTTCGTTTTGCAACACGATTTCAATAGTACAGCTTAGCGGCAGAAGCAACCCAAAGAAAGGGACTTGCGGGGAAGCCGTACCTTCCTAAGCATTCGATGTGGCGTATAGCTCCTGCAGTTCGCTTTTTTGAGACCACGGCGAACTACGCAGGATAGATCCCATAAACGTCGCTCACTTCACTTAGAGCGCCGCAGGCAGCAAAGGGGAAGGTGCAGTGCGACTTGAAGTCGTTTGAATGATTGTTCAATACGGGAGGATTCGTGAGCTGAACCTGCGGTTCCGTCCGCAGTAGCCTATCGACATCGGCGTGACTGGTAACGGCTGGGTCGAATAGCTGTCGAGACAACCACTCTCTTTCCTTTGGATAGGAAGAACTCCGTGAGGCGTTCTTCCGCACTGCAAGCGTCGAAGAGGTGAGAGGGGCAGGCTGAATGATATGTCCAACACATGTGAACTGCCGTAGGCACCGTCATCCCCACAGAGCCAAAGGCGCTGTCAGGCTCCAGCCAAAAGGCATGCGGCCGGTTGCTTCCATCTGCACTTGGAGCACACGGACAGAAAGGCCGCCGGTGTACAGGCAGAGACTAAGTCATTCGTGTCGTTCAAACGGAACAAGGTAAGCCCGATGCTTCGCCCTCTCGGGGGCAAGCTGTGCCGCAAGGCAAGTTGTCGAGGCAGCGGGTAAAGGAGGCTGGAGAAAGCGAATGCCGTTCTGTAATGGAGCGGATAGGAGTAGATCACTCCGCTGCGAAAGCAGGCAGACTTCCAGCAGGTCGTGGTTGACGAAAGAACTTACGGAATCTTCGAAGGAGGAAACGCAAATGAATATGGAGCGATCCATGTGTGCAGCCTCCGACCCTGCGGCGCAATGGGAACAGGTTGACTGGTCTCGCTGCGAGCACAAGGTCAGGAGACTGCAGGCGCGTATCGTCAAGGCAACACAGGAAGGCCGTCACGGCAAGGTGAAAGCCCTGCAATGGCTGCTGACCCACTCGTTCCATGGCCGAGCGTTGGCTGTGAAACGAGTGGCGCACAATCAGGGCAAGAACACGCCGGGAGTGGACGGAGCGATCTGGAGCACACCGGCGTCCAGATACAAGGCCATCGACACGCTGAAACGGCGCGGCTATAAGCCGAGACCGCTGAGGCGGGTCTATATCCCGAAGACCAACGGGAAGTTGAGACCGCTGGGAATCCCCACGATGAAAGACCGCGCCATGCAGGCGTTATACCTGCTTGCGCTGCTCCCAATCGCGGAGACAACAGCCGATCCCAACTCCTATGGTTTTCGACCGGAACGCTCGACCGCCGACGCTATCAACCAGTGCTTCCTCGTGCTGGCTCGCAAGAGCAGTGCGCAGTGGGTTCTTGAGGGCGACATCCGTGGCTGCTTCGATAACATCAGCCACTCGTGGATGCTCGACCACATACCCGCTGACAAAGATGTGCTGCGGAAATGGCTAAAGGCGGGCTTCATGGAGAATCGAACGTTGTTCCCTACGGAAGCAGGTACACCACAGGGCGGGATCATCTCGCCCACGCTGGCCAACCTGACACTGGATGGGTTGGAGCGCCTTCTGAAGGCGACCTTCGATAGGAAGGCCGCACGATGGAAAGCCGACAACCCGAAGGTGAACTTCGTACGCTATGCGGATGACTTCATCATCACCGGAAGCTCGAAAGAGCTGCTGGAGGATGAGGTCAAGCCACTCGTCGAGCGCTTCCTGCTCGAACGTGGCTTGCAGCTCTCACCTGAGAAAACCTGCATCACGCATATCGAAGATGGCTTCGATTTCCTGGGGCAGAACGTGCGAAAGTACGACGGGAAGTTCCTGATCACACCGTCCAAGAAGAATATGCATGCCTTCTTGGAGAAGGTGCGCGGTGTGATTCGTCAGAATCGCAGCGCAAATCAGGAAAGTCTGATCAGGATGCTCAACCCGATCATCCGTGGATGGGCAAACTATCACCGTCATATCTCGGCGTCTTCAGCGTACCGGAAGACGGGAATGGTCCTCTGGCACTCGCTCTGGCGATGGGCGAAGTTCCGCCATCCAAACAAGACCTCTGCCTGGATCGCAAAACGATACTGGCATCGGCTTGGAGGACGGAAGTGGTGCTTCGCTGCGGCTGCTGGCCCTAACCCGCACCCGGCGCCTCCGATGATGGCTTGGTTGGCGGAAGACGCGAAGCGGCTGGAGGCAGGGAGGAGACTTCCTCCCCGCAAGCGAGGAATATGGCGAATCAATAGTTAGGTTTGCTTCGCGGGGTGACTCGGAGTAATGTCGATACGCCCCACCAAATCAACTCACCGAGAAAACACATGGCAAATAAGCGTGTCTTTATTGCGTTCGCTGTCGAAGATAAGACTTATCGAGACTTCCTTGTAGGCCACTCCAAGAATCCAAAGATACCGTTTGAATTTACCGATATGTCGGTGAAGGAACCGTGGAGCGAGGAATGGAAAGCAAAGTGTCGCACGCGGATCAAAGGATGCGATGGATTGATCGCGCTGATTTCCAAAAACACTGCTAAGGCCACTGGAGAACTCTGGGAGATTAAGTGCGCCTACGATGAAGAGGTTCCCACGATGCTTATGTGGATCAACGATGAACGTCCGTCTGTCCCTGCTCTGATCAGCGGCAAACGGATCAATGTCTGGAGCTGGGATAACTTAGAGACCTTCGTCAGCAAGCTGTAGAGGAACCATGAGAAAAGCTCTGGTTGTTGGGATCGACTACTACGAGAAAGCCACTGCCCTGCATGGTTGCGTCAACGATGCTTACTCTGTTAAAAGCGTTCTGGAAAGAAACAGCGATGGAACGGTCAATTTTGCGGTCAAGCTGCTCACCGGCACTGGACCGAATGAGATCGTCTCCGGGGAAGACTTGAGACAAAACATCCAGAGCTTGTTTGCGGACGATAGTGAGATAGCTCTCTTCTATTTCGCCGGGCACGGCCATATCGAGGCGACCGGAGGATACATCGTGCCGACCGACAGCCGGACGGGGCATGATGGCATCCCGCTCGGTGACATTTTGACATTCGTCAATCAATCCAAGGCGAGAAACAAAATTGTCCTGCTCGATAGTTGCTATTCCGGCGCTGCCGGAACACCGCCCACAGCCTCACAGACCGCGGAACTTTCCGAGGGGCTTACGATCCTCACAGCGTCCACCAAAGAGCAGTATGCCAGCGAAGAGAATGGGGCAGGGGTCTTCACCACGCTCTTGGTCGATGCCTTGAACGGAGGCGCGGGGAATCTGGTCGGAGATGTCACCCCAGGCAGTGTCTACGCCCACATTGACCAGTCGCTCGGACCGTGGGACCAGCGCCCAGTGTTCAAAACGAATGTAACGAGCTTCGTGTCCTTGCGAAAGGTTCAACCTCCCATCAGTTTAGGCGACCTCCAAAGGATTACTGAGTTTTTCCCAACTCCAGGATTTGAATTCCAGCTTGATCCCTCCTTTGAGCCCGAGAGCGAAACCCCAAATCCTGAAAACACACAGAAATTCGCTGTTTTGCAAAAGTACAACCGGGTCAACTTGATCGTTCCTGTAGACGCCCCGCATATGTATCACGCAGCAATGGGGAGCAAATCGTGCAAGCTCACTGTGCTTGGGGAACACTACCGGAAACTCGTTGAACGTGGCCGGATATAAGTAGCGGAGAGGACTCACGCATGACAGATGCCACAGGTCACATGAATCGACCCGGAGCCGGGCCACTCTCTTCGAGCATCTATATCGGTGGAATACCTACCAACCACTACATCAACCACAACCCGAAGACCCACAGAGTAGAGATTGCCAAGGCGATGCCGCCTGGAATCGAAGATAAACTCGTCAAGGATTTCCCGGATGCAGCATCAGCATGGGCATGGGCTGAGGTTGAATTTCAAGCCGGAAGGCTGAGGTAACGGTTCTAGGGGCTTATGGGTCTATTGCATTGACAATAGTTCCGCTGTAAGGGTTATTTCTTGCATTTGGATGTACCCTTGACGGTATACTGAACACGTTATAGTTCCCATATTGAGGGAATAACCGTGCATTCAGTGAACCCAATGACCAACGCAACCTCCCGCGACCAACTGGCGGCTGTCCTGCGGACGGCTGGCGATCTGGTGCGGGTTGAAGACGCAGCCAAGGTGCTCGGGGTATCCCGCCACATGGCTGCCAAATCCCTTGCGCGGTGGGTAGACCGCCGCTGGCTGAAGCGATTGCGGCGTGGCCTCTACGCTCCGATTCCCCTCAGCCTGACGGCGGAAGAAAATGTACTGGAAGACCCCTGGACACTCGTTCCTGAGCTGTTCGCTCCGGGCTACATCGGAGGCGCAACGGCGGCGCATCATTGGGATCTGACGGAACAGATTTTCCGCACGGTGTTTGTCTATACCACCCGTCATGTACGAGCGAAGGAAGAGACAATTCAGTCCTTCCCTTTCCGTCTTCGGCATATCGGGCAGGACCGGATGTTCGGAACGTCCACGCTTTGGCGGGGGCGCACGAAGATTCTCCTCTCGGACGTGCATCGCACGGTGGTTGACCTGGTTGACGATCCCTCTGCCGGCGGTGGTATCCGTCATGTCGCAGGCTGCTTTGAATCCTATCTACGGGCGAAGGAGGCCGACCTTTCCCAAGTGCTCGATTACGCGGAGCGTTTCGGAAACGGCGCGGTCTTCAAGCGTCTTGGATTCCTGGGAGAACGATTCCATGCCCCGGCAGACTTCCTTGAGGCGTGTGCCCGGCGATTGACCAAAGGAAATGCTAAGCTCGACCCGACGCTGCCCGCGCCCCGTTTGGTGAAGCGTTGGCGTTTAGCGGTGCCGGATAACTGGAAGGACGCTCCATCGCATGATTGATGTTGCAGAGATACAGGCCATCGCCACCGACCTCGGGCTATCGCCCGAGGTCGTCGAGAAGGACTATGTTCTCGGCTGGCTGTTAGCAGGCATCTCTGCGCATCCGGCGCTGGCGACGAGTTGGGTCTTCAAGGGCGGCACTTGCCTCAAGAAGTGTTATTTCGAGACCTATCGCTTTTCCGAAGACCTCGACTTTACGCTTACGGACGCAACCCACCTCGACGCTGACTTTCTGCGGGCTGCCTTCGCGGAGGTGTCCGCGTGGATTTACGAGCGCGCGGGCATACGGATTCCAGCCGATCAACTTCGCTTCGAGGTTTATACGAACCCGCGCGGCGGTGCCAGTTGCGAAGGACGCGTGTACTACGCAGGGCCGCGTCCCCGCCCTGGAACACTCCCACGGATCAAACTTGATCTCACCGTCGATGAGTTGGTTGCTCTTCCGCCGGTGACTCGTCCTGTCGGCCATCCGTACAGTGACCTTCCCGATGAAGGGATCAACGCGAACTGCTACGCCTATGAAGAAGTCTTTGGCGAAAAGGTTCGCGCGCTTGGGGAGCGGGCGCGTCCTCGCGATCTCTACGATGTCATCAATCTCTTCCGTCACGGAGAGTTCCGCCCTGTTGCCGCAACATTGATTGAAGTCCTGGGACGCAAGTGCGCCTACAAGCGCATTCCGATTCCGACGTTCGAGAGCCTCCAGGGGAAGCTCCAGGAGTTAACCGCCGACTGGCAGCACATGCTCGGTCATCAGCTTCCAGTGCTTCCTCCCTTCGAGTCTTTCTGGAACGCGCTGCCCGAATTCTTTACCTGGCTGAACACACCGGAAGCTGCTCAGGACGCTGTCCCCGGTGTGCTAGCTTCCATCCGAGCTGTCGCGGAAGATGAAGAGTTTTACCGTCCCGCTGTCGGTGCGTTACGGCGTGAAGGCATCTTTGGATCGTCGTTCATTGAATCCATCCGTTTTGCAGGCGTCAATCGTCTTCGGGTCCTACTCACGTATGAGGGCAGCACACGGATGATCGAGCCATATTCTCTTCGCCGCTCACGCGCGGGTCATATTCTGGTCTACGCCATCAAGACAGCGACTCGTGAAGTCCGATCCTATCGGCTTGATCGTATCCAGCGAGTCGAGGTCAGCCAGGAGGCGTTCGCGCCGGTGTACGCTATTGAGTTGACCGCCGGCGAAACCGGAGCCATTCCGCCGACAAGCCGAGGCCGGCTGCACTGGGGCCATACTGCTGCTCCCCGAGCGCGCACTCACTCGGGGCCGATCTATGTGTATCAATGTCCGATATGTCAGAAGGAGTTTCGCCACAAGACCCGCAATCCTCAGTTGAATTCACACAAGACGGAACATGGTTGGGCATGTTCTGGTCGTCGGGGCTACTTGATAGACACCGTCTACTAGACCTTCTACCGCTCGCGGAGGGTCAGCCTTAGCGAATGAGAAAAGGCGTGTAGTCGGTAAGAATCTGGGGCTGTCCGCCCTCGTCCCGCGAACACTTGGCATCGAGGCCGGTCTTCAGGCAGGCGGAGAAGACCACGCCGTCGGTGAACTCGATGCAGACCTCGGGACCATCGCTGCGATCGTGATATAGCGTGAGTGAACGCACGACTTTACCGGCAAGTTCCTTGCATTCAAACATAAGTGTCCTGTCTTGGCAGAAACCAACTTAGCGCAATTCGGTCACGGATAAGGCGAATTGTCGGAAAATTAATCGTGAATTGTGCGTTGGTCTGTCCCTCCGACGCGGGCACTATGCTGGGCAGCGAACGCACGGCTTGCGGCGAGCAAATTGTCGTGACAGTGTCGCGACAATTCGGCGGCTGAGTTGGTCTAGCCGTTACCCATGCCATTCTTACTGAGAGAAGATTGCGAAGGTCCACAAAACGCGCCCGCACGATGCCCAAGCCAGATAAGGGCGTCCAGGTGTAGTGTCAAGTTTTTTTGCGATAAAACTTGACACCTATCGGGCAGAACCATAAGAGCATCAATGGTTTGTCGTGTTTCTTCCTGGCGACAGCTTCCCCGAAACACGCCTATCCTAGATCGCCACACCCGACACCATTTCAAGGGCAGAGGTCTTGGTCACGTCATGGCGGAGGCCGGAGGTCAGCAACGACGCATCGTTGGTGAAGACCTGGGCGTCGTGTGCGGCGCGGGACACCGAAACATACGCAAAGCGCGGGTTGATAAGGTCTCGATGAATCTGCGTGTCGATGTTGACGAGCACGCGGTCAGCGGTGAGTCCCTGGGAGCTGTGGCTGGTAACGGCGTAGCCGTGGTCGAAGTGCCGCATCTCCTGGGCGTCGAAGGCAACGGATTTGCCGTTGTCCATGCGAACGGTGAGCACGCCGTCGCTTCCGATCCGTTCGACGGTGCCGAGGTCGCGGTTGGCAACGCCAAGCTCTTTATTGGGCGCATTAAATTGCAGCCGGTCCCTCACGGCAAACTCCCGCTCGATCTCGCGGTAGGCGCTGATGCCGTGAAGCCGGGCGGGATTGTAGGTGACGTGTTCGCCATCGGGTTTCTCGACGGTCAGCAGGTTCTCTTTGGGTTCGACGGCGACCACCTGCGCGTAGCTCTGCTTCTCGATGCCGAGGTCTTTGCTGCCGCGCTGGTAACGCAATACGTCGCCGACTTCATAACGTGCGGCCCAGGTGCGATCCGCGCCGGTCATGTCGGAGCGCGCGGCGAGCACGCGGAAAGCGTGGTCTTCCGTCTCGACTACGCCGAGGGCCTGCAACTCGGCGCGGACGGCCTGATTGATGGCGCGGCGCGAAGCATTGTCGGGCGAGACGACGAGGGTGTTGTCCGGGTTGTCGGCGTAGCTGCGGGCTATCGCCGCGATCCGTTTCTGCGGGTCGGCAATCTCCGTCAGCCTGCCTTGCTGTCCCAACAACGCGATGCCTTCGGCGATCTCGCCGCGTGACAGGTGCTCGACCGCACGCAGCAACTCCGGGTCTTTCTGCCGCACGATCTGGTCCAGCTCGGAGACACGCATCCCGGCCTGTACCATCTGCTCGAAGGGCTTGCCAGCCTCGACGCCCTGATGCTGGCGGGTATCGCCGATGAGCAACACCCGGTCCTCGGGGCCGATCTTCTGGAGGAAGTCGCGCATCTGTTTGGTGCTGGCGAGGCTCGACTCATCGAGCAGATAGAGGTGACGTTCCGGCGTCGGCTGCTTGGCGCGTGCGAGGAAGCCCTGCAAGGTGTCGGCACCGATGCCGGCGTCGCGGAGCTGGTGCGCGGCGCGGGAGGTCGGGGCGAAGCCCTCGACGACATAGCCGCGTTGCTCCGCGCCTTCGCGGATACTGCGGAGGACGCTGGTCTTGCCTGAGCCAGCCCGCCCCTGCAAGCCCTGCACCGTGTCGCGGGAGGTCAGTATCTCCTCGACGGCAATGCGCTGGGCGGAGTTGAATTGTTGCTGTGACTCGGTACGGCGAACGGCGTCCTGAATCGACAGGATCGGCGCAGCCTGATTCCGTCCCTGCGCCATGCGGCGCAGGACTTCTTTCTCGGCACGGATGGTCTCCGCGGTGGTGAACTGGCGGCCCGTATCGTGCTTCTGCCCCGGCATGACTTGGAACTCGCCGGACGCGACCCGCGCCGCGAAGCTGGCGCGCACCTCCGCGAAGGTGGTTTCACTCATGCCGCGCCGCAAGGCGTCGCGGAAGAGGTCGCGTTCATCGGTGACGGCCTCGCGCTCAAAGCTGCGGTCGCGGGCAAAGGTGACGGCCTCCTGCGCGACCTGCTGCCTTCTTTCAGGAACGCGCTCCGCGCCTTGTTCCTGACTCCGCGCCCGTGCCTCGGCGACGATTTTATCCGCCTGATTGCCGAACTCGGCTGCGATCTGGCGATGCGCACCCAGCACCTCGGCGGGAGACTGAATCAGCTTCTTGTCGCGGGTGGAGTGCGCTGCAATCTCTGCGGCCTCGTGACCGTGAAAGCCGCTCTGCTCCATGCGGTCGCGTATCTGCTGGCTGCGCGGGCTGGAGGCGTCCAGATACTCCTGTGTGTACCCCTTGATCTCCGGCGCGCCGCTCCTCCCGGCCTCGATCTCATAGCCGAGATTGCGGAGGCGGTAGGTCAACTCTGACTGATAGACGGCGGTCGCGAACTGCTGCGAGTCGAACAGGCCGCGCTCCTGCAAGGCGCGGGTCTGTCCGTTGTCGCGTTCGGTGACGTTGAAGAGGACAGCGTGGGTGTGGAGCTGCGGCGCAGCGTAGCCATCGACGGGCCGGGCGGTGTCATGCTCGAACTTCGCGGCGATGAACTGCCCGGTGGTCTCTGCCGGGTTGTTGCCGCCGATGCGGGCCTGCGTGTAGCGTTCCAACTCCGTCAACGCCGTGGTCACGGCCTGACGGTGCGCGTCTCGTATCCGCTCGTCGCCGCCGACAAGCGCCGTGAGAGAAATGGACTTCGGCGCGGAAAAGGTCGCATCCCACCCGGCGCGGTGCTCGACGGACTTGATGGTTTTGCCGTCCGCGTTCTGGTACTCGTAAGCCTGCCGGTGCTGGATAAGCTGGTCGCCGGTGACTGGATGCTGTCCTTCGGAGAGCCGGGCAAACTCCTCCGCCCCGACAGGGCCGGAGAGTCCGAACTTTTCCGCGAGCCGCCCCTGCCATTCCCCCGGAACCTCCTGCCCACGGCTCCAATAGCTCTGATCGGGTGAGGTGAACTCGCGGGCATGGTAGGTCTGTGCCTGGGACGCGGAGAGCGCTTTCGAGATTCGCAGCATGACTCAATCTCCCAGGGAGAATCCCGCTTGCTCGGACTCGCCGCCGTCCTCGGCAATCGTGGTCTGCGGCGGCTTCTTCGCCAGCGTCTTCGGGTCGAACGCGAGGTCGTCGTCTTCCAGCGGACGCGGAAGGAAAGCAGGCTGGGTGGCAGGAACATCGTTGTACGCAAACGAGAATCGGGCAACGTGATTGCCATGCTTGAGGAAGGCGTGCAGGTCGGGCAGGCCGGCGATTTCGGAGTCCATGACCAGCGGCTCGATCTGGCGTTCCATGCTGAAGTTGTTGCCCGCCCTTAAGCCGGTGGAGTGTGTCTCCCGCAGCCGCTCGATCTCGACTTTGCCGATGGCGTTCGACACCCACTCGGCGGCCTTGGGCTCCGTGATGCGCAGGAAGATTTTCGTCGCCGGCTGCGAAAGCATCACCTCGGCCATGTGGCCGTAGATGAATTCGAGCTGGGCCTTGCCCTGGAAGCCGAGCACGAGCGGATTTTTCGATTTGCGATTCTCCGTGATCGCGGTGTGGAGTTGCGGGAGACGTTGCAGGCTCGCCAGCTCATCGAGCACAAACCATACCGGGTGCTGGCTCTCCTTCGGTTCATTTAAGAGCCGCAGTACCAGTAAATCAATCCACAGGCTATGCAGCGGGCGCAACGCCTCGCGCTCGCTGGGTTTCGATGTAAGGAAGATCCAACCTTTGCGCGTCTCGGCCCATTGGGTAGCGTTCCAGTGATGCGCGGTTCTATCTTTCCGGGGCAGCATTCGGAGACTGTCGGCGATCAAACCGAGCGATGCCAGGACACCGTTGCGCTGTTGCTGTGCGCCCTTCGCAATCATCATCGCCATCTCCGTGTTCTGGACCCGGCGGTCGATCTCATCGGGGTTCGCCATCCACTCGACAAGCTCCTGGGGTGTCGGGCCGAAGGTCAACAGATGAGCGAAAATCTTCTGCGGCGTCTCGGTGAAAAACTCACCTTTCTTGTCGGTGGTCGGCTGGTACAGCGAGGCGGCGATGGCCTTGGCCTCGGCGCGGCGGCGCAACTCCTCGGATGGTCCCCAATAAGGACAACGGGCGTCGAGCGGATTCAGAACAATGTCCCCGCGATCCTTGTCGTAAAACCGCTGGACGAACTCGCAGGCAGGGTCGTACACGATGGCGGAATGGCCGCGGTCCCTGATCTGCAAGAGGAGCTGCATCATCAGGCGCGTCTTCCCAGCCCCGGAGTCGCCCATCAATTCTATGTGCTGTCCTTCGGCCCGTTGCGGTATCCGCATGAGCTGCTTGAACTCAACGGTTTGGAAGCCGACGCCATCCCCTTTGACGGCACGATGGAAGCCCTTCGGCGAGACCAGCACCGGCCCTTTGAGCAGGCGGCCATATTTCATCTCTTTCAACCGCTCAACGTCCTTTCGCGTAGCGAAGACAAGCAATCCGAGGAATGCAATGAGGCTCGTGAGGAGCGGCCAGCGCAGGGCGCTGACGACACCGTGGCCGTCATAGACGAAGCGTTGCAGGTAGTCATGGAGCGGCCCATCGCGGTAACTGGTTTTCGGGCCGGGATACAGGTAGGCCAAGCCGGAGGCGCGGCCTGAATCTGACAGTGCGAGGGGTAAAGGCCGGCGATTGGGCTGCGGCGTGGAGCCTTTCTCCACGTCCGCTTCGACTGCGGGCCGGGCGCGCAGATGCGCGTCCGCGACGTACAGAAGTTGGTACGTGTCCACCTTCCGCACGATGCCGACCGCACCCGTCCGTAGGTAAAGAGGCAGATACCAGCGTTGCAACGGTGCCATCAGAAACCCGACGTACAGGGCGATGAAGAGGCATGTCAGAATGAGTGCGGCGAAGGTGGCGGCGAAGGCATACACCGGGGCGTGCGGTGGGCGGACGATGGTCTCTTTGCGTCCCCATTGGGTTGTAGTCATGATTGTTCCGTAGTCCCTTCCGCATAGCTGGCGAGCATATCTGTCGCCGCCTTGCGCTTGTTGGTTTTCACATACCGGAGCATTTCCTTGAACTGCTCCGGCGTCATCATTTCTCCACGCAACAGCGGCTCCAACGCATTAATCAGCATCAAGCGAATCGCGGTGATCTCACCCATGAGGGCAAGAGGCGGCAGTTGACGGCTGCCACTGCAAAGCTCCCGCAGCGCCAAGTCGCGCAGCCACTCGCCTACTGCTTTCCCGTCGGCCTCCGAAGCTGCCTCCACTGCGGCAGCCTCGGTCGGCGTGAGCTTGGTGTTGAGGGTCTGATTACGACTCTCGCGGCCTTTCACGGTGCCTTTGCGCCGAGTGGTTTCTACACTTAGAACTGCCATGCCGGATAACCTCCTTCTGACAAAATCGCGTGGAGCTTATAAGTTCCCGCGATTTCATAACCTGTGTCATTTCTGTCGGAACCCATTAGCTCCCGGAAGGAACTAAACAGCTCCCTCCAAGGGATGGAGTGTCGAAGTTCCTCCGATGCGAAGCATCGCTGTGGTCCTGCCACGGATTCTGATGGAGGATCATGCCTTCAATCCCGCCACAACTGCCGGGGGTTGTACCGGAGACTGCGCCCCGCTTGCAGGCTTCTTCGCAGGCGGCTCCGCCGCATCATTGACGGCTGCTCTGCGGACGCGCAGGGTGGGCGTGATGCGCTGCGCTTCGGGCGACTTCAGGAACTCCTGAAAGTCGCGGTCTTTGGAGAAGACATAGGCAAGCGCCTGCTCTACGACATCATCGGCGGAAGCATGGATGAAAGCGGCGTACTGATCGACCTGCGTAGCAGTCGTATCTGTCAGCCGGATCGAGGCGCTGAGGTGACGGGTTTGGGTGACTTCAAGCAGTGGCATCGGTTTTCTCCTTTAGTGGTGTTTCGTATGCGCGAACGGACATCGTGGGCTTTCGCTGTGTTACCGGGACCTGGTGCTCGGAAAGAACCGCATCCACGGCGGCAATGCGCTGGCCGATCCATCCCATGACTGGCACAGCCATTGAGTTGCCGAGCGCCTTGTAGCGCGGTCCATCGGCTGCCGGCTTGCCGCGATACTCGACCAGCGTGTAATCGTCGGGGAATCCCTGCAACCGCTCGCACTCGCGCGGCGTGAGTCTCCGCACGGCCATCTGAGAATGCAGCAAATTTGGAGGGCCATTGCTGGTATCGGAGCTATCGACCTGTTTGCCATAGGAGGCAGTGAGTGGCGATGCGACGGACCGCTGCTGGAGCACGGCGGTCGTCGAGCTGTTCTCGATGCTGCCTGGAGCGCGAGTGCGCAGGCTTCCTGCGATTTCGGTGGATGAGGCTGCGCTCACTGTTCCGTCGCTTCCGTGGAGCGTGAAGGCAACCGTTGGCGCATTGCGGCTCGTCGCATTGGCATTGGTCCCCAGCGAGTGCATGATCTCACCGCTCCGAAGATCCCCATCCTGGCTCTGTGCGAAGGCGATCGCTATTTGTCCACCGCCATTCGCATGGCCGCTGGCGTCGTTCATGCTGCGCAAGGTAGGCGCTATCTCGCCGACATCTCCGCCGTAATCAACGGCGGAAAACGCGACATACGATTGCTGTTTCGCACCTGGCTGCGCTGCCAAAGCACCGATCGTTTTGCCGTCCCTGTCCCACAGCCGTACCTCGTTGCGAAGGTTCTGTGAGAAAGCTACAGCCTGCGCGCCTCCACTTTCGAGTGTGTGAGCGAGATCATCGGAGAATCCACTACCATTTGACTGTGTGTGGGCTGTGTTGATGGCGACGGGAATCATCGGTACGCCGCGCCCGGTGCCGTCTTCGCTGGCATCGAAGCCATCGGCGGAGAGTGCGTGAGCGATCAGCGTCTCGGTTTCAAAGTCCTGTCGGCCCATGCCTCCGGCGTTCAGACAATGGGATGTGTCGCCGGTGCTGGTAATGAGAACTTCTGATCCGCCTCCGATGTCTCCGCCATTACTGCGAAGGACTCCGCTTCCTCCCGCTGTGTAGCTGCCATGAGAGCTTGCTGCAAACTCCCCGGCAAGACCTTTCCTCGCTTCTCGGCGCGGCGGAGGATACCCCGACAGGCTCGACTGCTCAAGTAATACCGCCGCGGCCGCTCGCCAGTCTCCAAGATGTCCGACAACGAAGACGCGGCGCCGTCGCTGGGGTACTCCGAAATACTGAGCGTCCAGAACTCGGTAGGCGATCCCGTACCCGAGTTCGACCAGCATCCCGAGGAAGGCTCCAAACGTCCGTCCTCCGTCGATCGACAGAACGCCGGGGACGTTCTCCCACACCACCCATAAGGGCCTAAGTCGGCCAGCAAGCCGAGCAAACTCGATGGTGAGGTTGCCACGCGGGTCATCCAGTCCCGCTCGCTTACCGGCGACGGAGAAAGACTGGCAAGGTGTTCCTCCGGCCAGAAGGTCGATTGCTCCAACATCGTCTGCTCCTATCTTCGTGAAATCTCCGGCGTTGATGACCGCGCCATCGGCGGGTAGAGCAACGACGTTGCGAATGGCTGCCGCACGCTGTTTAGCTTCTTTCCGCGTGGACGCGTCTTGAGGACTCGGCATGTGCATGGGCCGCGATGCGTGATAGCGCGAGTGCAGTAGCCATGCGCAGAAAGGATCGATCTCTGCGAACATCGCGGGCCGCCAACCCAGCGGTTCCCACGCGACCGAAACAGCTTCGATACCGGAACATACAGAGAGATATTTCAACGCTCGCATTGCACTAACCTCCCGGCTGTGTTTGTCCTTGTCGCACCAATTTCTCTCTTGACCATGCGCTGCGCCGTAGTAGCAATCTCCCGCGCACGAGCGGAGCAAAGTGCAGCGGGAAGCTCGAAGCGGCGGCGGGATTCGAGCGTGGTGATTACGTCGTCGATGGTGATTCCTTCGATGAACCAAAGGCGGGCCGATGCGACATCGACCGTGCGCTGCGCGTAGTAGAGCGGGTTGGGCTTGTCGGAACGACGCGCGGCCAGCTCGCGCGTCAGCTTCACGGCGTCTTTACCGTGGGTGAGTTCATGCGATACCCAGGCCCAATCGCTCTCCGAATGACTGTGCTTATCGGGCTGCTTCCGCGATGGGATGGCATGGTCAAAGAGCATGGCATTGACCTTGCCGCTATCGAGCCGAAAGTCGGCGGGAGTCCAGACAGAATCGCAGGGATATTCGACCGTAACGCGGTGGGCGGGATCGTACTTACGATTCAGGAAACCGGGGATGCGGAGGACTCGGTTGCAATCCGTGCAAGCGGGATCGCCGCCGAAGGCGATGGCGAGCAGCTTGAGCGTCTGTTCCTGATGCTCGAAGTCGAAGCCATCGACGCGCCAAAGCACCTGATACTTACCCGGCGATGTGGAGAGGATCGCCGTGGGCGTCGGCACGTCATCCGAGACGCGGAGCGCGGCAAGTCGCGCATCGCCATCCGTGTCGATGTCGATATACAGATGCCGGACAGAAGCGATGCTCTCTTTGGTTCGGCGGCGGCTGCCGGGACGGAGCGGATTGGCGGCGACGTAGACGTTCGCGCCGGTGCGGTTCTCATGCGCGAGCCAGGCGAGATAGCGCGGTGCAAGCGCCTTCTCCAGAGCGACGACGCGCTGCGTCGGAGTGGCGGCACTCTCGCTGCGGAGCAGGAGAGCAATGGTTTCACCGGGGACGAAGCAACGGGTAAGAAAAGTGGCTGCGGGCTGATTCATGGTTGGACCTCGGAAAGAACACGAAGGAAGCCCGGCAATGCCGGGCTTCCAAGTGGTGAGGACATGCCCTAGAAAGGGATGTCGTCGGATACAAGCTCATCGAGTTCCTGCTCCTCGGGGGCGGCCTTCTCCGCCCGGTCGAGTTTGAGGATGGAGTAGACCCGGATCGAAGCGGTCGTTACGCCCTTGTATTCGGAGTATTGAAGCTCGCCCTCGGCCTCGATGTGTGCGCCCTTCTTGAGCTTGGCGGCGAACTCTCCCAGCTTCCCGAAGACGATCAGGTTGTGCCACTGGGTACGCTCGATGTACTTGCCGGTCTCTTTGTCCTTGCGGGACTTGGTGGTGGCAAGGCGGAGGGTGGTGAACTGCTTGTTGTTTTTGTCCGTGCGAATGACTGCATCGCCGCCGAGGAAGCCCATGAGTTCTACTTTGTTCTTGTGCATTTTGTGTCTCCATTTTTGAATTCCCGAAACTTGCTCGGGTCACTATTAAGCGAAGTGGGTCCGACTCCCAAGTGCCAAGCTCTGCATTTACGGTGGGTTTGTCGAAATGTTTTCGGTGTACTTTCCGAACAAGATTTCGATGGAAGCCGTAAAAGCAGAAGAGCGCCGTGCCGCCGGGCGTCGGTTTGACCCCGAAGCAGTGACCGAGAAAGAAGCGGGATGCAGTGGGGAGACACATTGCACGGCCAAGAAACTCATACCCTTCCTGACGATGCGTTCGACCGGCAAAACAGTCCCACCTTCCGCGCCATAATCTCCCGCGAAGAGACCGGCATGATGCCGAGTGAAACACCGCGTCTTCGGGTAGCTGTTGCCATGCTCCGGCGCGCAGCTTGAGGCGGAGAGATTCCATTCCGAAGTGGGCGAAAGACGTGTCATAGCGGTTCGGGTCAATCCGCCAACTCAGGCCGCCAGGTCCGCACGATGGACTGGAACTGGTCGTTGTACCCAAGCACGTCGGGATAGGAGTGTGTGCGGGCGACGTAGCCGAAGACGATCACCATGTCTGCGGCAATCGAAGCATCGACGCCCCACAGGTTCGTAAGGTCGAATCCTCCGCACTCGCCCGCGTTCCACCATGCCAGCAGAAAGTCGGCTACTCTGCGGCTTTGTCCGGTATCGCATTGCGCGATGGCGACCAGACGATCAATAGCGGTTTCTTCTGGTGATTTCATTCTGTTCTGCTCCTTTCGATTTAGCGGAACGCCTGGTCTGCGCGAAAGCGCATGAAGGTCAAGCCGAGAGGATTGACAGCCAGCCCGTTGCTCCTCACGTTCACGCGGAAGACATAGGTGACGCTGGCGGCGCATCGCTTCCATGTAGCAACCACGACTGGTTGGGGGTATCATGGGAAAAATGGCGATCATCCACATTTCGGAAGCCGAGGCGACCCGTGATTTTGCCGGTCTACTGGCTCGTGTCCGAGCTGGGGCAGAGGTCGTGATCGAATCCGACGCGCGTGCCGTCGCGGTGGTGCGTCCCGCTGCGGCCCAATCTGGCCCCGGTCGCCTTCTGTCCGAATCTCTGGCCTCCGCCAAGGAGCGCGGCTCGACGGCCACGCTGGATGGTGACTTCGGCAGGGATCTCGAAGAGGCCGTGAATAGCCATAGCGAGCCGCTTGAGAGCCAGTGGGACTGATCCTCGATTCCAGTGTTGTGATTGCTGCGGAACGGCGAGGTGCTACCGTAGCCCAACTTCTCGGCCAGATCGTTGCCGTAGCCGGCGACCAGCGGGCCGTCCTCTCCGCGGTTGGTCTGACGGAGTTGGTCCATGCTACCTGGCGTTCTAAGACGCCTGAAGTACGCCGCCAGCGGGAACGCTTCATTGAGGATTTGCTGGCCGATATGGATGTGGTTTCTTACACGAAGGACACAGCCATGCTTGCCGGTAGGATTGACGGAGAACAGCGTTCCCAGGGGGTGACGATTCCTTCCGTTGACCTGCTGATCGGAGCGACCGCCCTGGAGCATGGCTACGCGATGGCAACGGTCAACATTCGCCATTTCCGCTTGATCCCCGGTCTTCAGGTCATCGCGTTCTGAGCTTCTGGAAAGCTGTCTCATCTCTTCTCCTCCGTCAGCCATAACTTCATGCGGCGTCTGTTGACGCCCGGTATAGTTCTTCCGTTTGGAAGGACTGATCCGCATGGGCGTAGCCGGTGACGGTAATCAGCTCGCGGACGCGGCGACGCCCGGTGTGATCGCGCTCGCAATACAGAACGAAGTCGATGGCCTCCGCCGTCTCCGAACGCACGAACGCATGGTTGAGGTTGGGCCTGGCACTCAGGGCCAGATCGGACAGCCGATTGAGAGCGTCCCATGCTGATTTTGCGTGGATGGTCGAGAGGGTTCCGCCGTGGCCGGTGTTCATGGCTTGCAAGAGGTCATAACCGCACTCATCACGTATCTCGCCCATGATGATGCGGTCGGGACGATGACGTAGAGCAGCGGCCAATAGCTGGCTCGGCGTGATGGCAACCTGGCCGGGGATGGCCTCGACTGCCTCCCAGCGAACGGCATTGGGATGGGCTACTTTTAACTCGGCAGGCTGCTCAATCACGATGAGTCGTTCGTGATGGGGAATGTGATCGAGAAGCGATTTCATCAGCGTGGTCTTCCCACTGCCCGTTCCGCCGCTGATGATGCCGTTCTTCTTCTGGTTGACGAGGCCGACAACTGTATCCCGAACATGCGCCGGTAAGCTGCCCGAAGCAATCAATTCATCGCTGGTGTACCAGCGATTGAATTTGCGAATGGTCATGGTGATGCCGTTGATGGAGGCCGGGGGGCCTACGACGGCCACGCGCGACCCATCGGGGAGCCGCGTGTTAAGAATCGCGTTCTGATCGGAGAGATTCTGTCCCAGCTTCCGCGCAATCTGTTGCGCCGCCGCGAGCAACGTGTCGGTCGTCAACGCGCAGGCGAGTGGGATGTGTTGCACGATGCCATTGCGGTCGGCATAGACGCCGGTCGTGCCGTTAATCATGAGGTCGGAGATGGTGGTGTCGAGGAGGAGCTGCTGCACCTCCTCCGGGAAGAAACCAAGGACGAGATCCCAGCTCATCGGGCCGCTCCGGTCGCCCGCGCATTGGTCGTGGGAACGGACACGCCGGGGGCAGCCGCCGTCTGCGGAGGAGCCGAAGGATCAATCGCCTCGACCGACAGCCTGTTCTCGTGAAACTCCGTGATGGTAAGGCCAAGCGGGTTGATGGTCTCGAACTGCGGGAAGGTCTGCGCCGCGACGCTGACTTGCGCGGGATTCAGGTAGTACGTCACGGAGAGCACCCAATGCTCTTTGCGGGGCTGGCGGGAGTTACGCGGAGAGTAAATCTTCGTGATGTTGACCAGCGCCGTGCCGCGCGCAATGGGCGCATCCTTGACGGTCTCCTGCGACATGGAGGTGATGGTGACTCCATCGACTTCCACGTCACTCTGCTCGATCTGGTTGCCGAGTACCTGCGAGACGAGATGGGCCGCGTTGTCTTCGGCCATGTATTGATTGGCGAGTTGGGTGGACAGAAAGTAGTAGTTCATCGGGTACTTCTTCGAGATGGTCTCCCGGTTGATGGTGTAGCGATAGTTGGCCCAGTCCGTGAGGTAGGTGCGGACCTCACCTTCGCGGGGAGAGTAGGCGAGGTCGGAATACTGGATGGCCGTCGCTTTCCCCATCTCGTCGATTCGTATGTAGCGGTTCTGAACGGGCCGGTGGGCGAGCGAGACGATCACGCCGAAGGAGCCGAGAAGCAGCACGCTTCCTGCGGCAATGACCATCCGACTCATCTTGCGTTCCGAGTAGAACCCAACGTACTTTTCGTTGGCGATCTCGTCGGTAAGCAAGACCTGTTCTGGGGTGAGGTCGTCAGTCTTCACGAACCCTCCTTGGGAAGCTGATAAAGTCCGGGGACATCGGCTGATGCGGCTTCGGTTGAAACCAATATCCGTGATGCCTGGGCAATGTGTTGAGAATCCGCGCGAAGAGGATGAGCACCAGTGCGAGGACGACGAGGACGAAGCACGCGGCAAGCCATCGGGCGATGAATCGGAGTCGGCGAGGGACACAGAGGTAGGCGTAGAGAAGGGCGAGCATCAGGCCGCCGCCGCCACCGCTGCCGCTCGGATGAGTAGGGCCTCGGCTACCTGCATGACTCGTCCAGCGGCACCGGAGCCACCGCCAAACAAGGTCTGCGTGATGGTGGGAACCATCGTCATGTTGAGAATGAAGGCAATGAAAACGGCGATGACACCGTACAGGTTCGCAATCCACATGGGGAGCGAGTAGTCGCCGTTGAAGGTCTGTTGCAGGAAGGTGATGAGAAACCCAGACCAGACAAAGATGAAGGCGGCGGCGACGGCGCGAATCATGGCGAAACTGAGCAGGACATCCACGAAGTTGTAAAACTTGCCGCGAAAGGTGCGCGTCATCAGGAGCGGCACGAAGATGGGTCCAAAGAGCGCGGCGACGCCGTAGAAGATGAAGGACGAGCAATTAATAAGGAAGAGAATCCCACCGGCGAGACCAACGAAGACGTAGACGAGCAGGTACGTGAATATCTCCAGCGGCGCAAGATAGCTGGGTTGAGGCGTGCCGTTGAGGGCCGTACTCAAGGCGTTTTGTAGCTGCGTCAGCGAGTTCTGATCGAGGGCAGAGACGATGACCTGCGCGAAGTACGAAAACAGATGATTGAACCCAAAGCTCGCGCCAGGGATCGGCGTCGTCCAGTAGTTGATGATGAGCAGGCAAATAATCATCTGCATCAGGAACTCCACCAGGTCGCCGACGCGCACCGGCTGGGCGCTCCAGCTAATCGTCATGGTCGAGATATTCCAGCTCGCAACCATGCGGACGAGCTTCATCAAGCTCACAAAGGCCAGGAGCGACATGCCGACCGACGAGAGTGCGTCGCCGTTCGCGGTGGTGAGGTTGGTAAGGTTGTTGGTGAACTGGTAGAGCCAGTCCACACCGGGGGCTGTGGTCTGCAAGAAAAAAGCAGAGGAGGCCAGGCTGTGAACGATCATGGGTGGTATCTCCTCTGTTCAGGAAGTAAGGGCATTACTGGTTGGGGGACTGCGCCGCTTTTTGTGCGTTGCGTTCCCGTATCTTCTGGATCGCCGCTTTGTCGGCATCGTCGATCTGCTTGGCCTTGTCCCGCTCGTCGGCGAGTTTCTTAGTCGCTGCGGCTGTTTGCTGGTTCACGCGAAGCTCGTGAGCGAGAACGACGCCAAGAGCACTCAAGGCGGCAAGTATCCCGATCAAGACCTTCGTTCTGAGCGCTTGCTGCATGATGGCTCCTTGTTACGGTAGGTAGGTGGCCCAGGTCGAAGAGCTGTTCGCTGGAGCAGAGGAGAAGACCGCCCGCTGCTGCTGCACGAACGCCGCGTTGTTGATCTCGTCCGCCGCCGCCGTCCGCTGTGCCATGTTCTGCACCGCGGCCTGCGCCGCCTGGCAAGCATGAAGCGCGCCCTGCGCCTGCGTCTCATTCAGGTGGTGGGCGTTGCCCATATTCACGAGATTGAGCTGCTGGAGTTCGGTGCTGGTGAAGGCGGAGGTATCGAACTGCGACTGCGTGAGCGAACCGACGGCCTGCATATTTCCAGTTCGCATCCCGTTATAAGAGCCGACCGAATCGAGGCATTGGCTGGAGACCCCATCCATTGCTTCCATGCGGGTGAGCGTCGCCAGGGCGTGACTCGATCCAAGAATCTGCCCACTCAGGAAAGACGACGATGTGGAGTTGAGTCCAAGGTTCATCAGCTTCCAGACCATGCTCCCCGTACCCGGCGATTGACCGCTCATCGCCGACTGGAGGCCCGTCGTCTCGCCATACTGGTTAGCGAAGTTCGCCATCGTGAGCTGGGACTGGATCGTTTGCCAGATGGACTTGCTGCTGAAGTTCTTCAGGTTATTGGAGATGGTGTTGTAGGTCGTGATGGCCTGTTGGTAGTCCTTGTCGGCGGTCGCAAGCAACTGGATGGTGTTTGCGAGTTGCTGTTGCCAGGTCGCGCTGTTTTCGACGTTCTGGGCGATCTGTTGCAGGGCATGAGCTGACTGCACTGGGTCCGTGAATACACCGCCGAACTGCGCGTGTCCGGGCAGGGCGGTGAGCAAGAGGAAGAAGGCAACAAGCCCTCCGTTCCGATACTTGTTGAGTAGCTGCATGATTCGCTCCTTGGGGTTACATGGTGGGTTCGACGCGATGCTCTGCGTAGGCTGGGAGAAGAAGGTCACGGCCAATGTAGAGCCGTGCCCTGGAGCCTTCCTTCAACGTGATAATCGGAAGGCGATTAAGAAAGTGGTTAAGAATCTGTTCGGCCTCCTCGCTCGACTGCGACGAGATGCCGTTGCGTATCTGCGCCGAGGGGTCGAGGATGTTGTTGTTGCCGATCTGCGCGAGCCCGCCTAAGCCGCCAACCGCCGCAGCAACGGCGAAGGTTTGGAGATAGCGATTGTCTACCTTGGTTGCGAGGCCGGTGGTGCCAAGCGGGTCCAGGCCGGGAAACTTATCCAGGTCGATGGAGAAACCGTCCGGGCATATCGCACGATGAAACGAGACGACCATCTTGCGGGCCTGACTGCTGTTCACGGCCTGCACGCTTCCGACAAGGCGAGTGCCCTGAGGCAGCAATAGTTGCTGGTGATCGTGGGAGTAGTAGTCGGTGGTGAGCATCAGCATCACAGCCCCGGCGAGGCCGCCGTCTACATGATTGGTCACAACGCCTTCGAGGGTGTCACCCTCGAAGATCCGATAGAGCTTCCCGGTGTAGCCGTCGAAATCGTATTTATTGATCGCGGCATCCTTCGATTCGGGCTTGTGACTGGAGTCATCGGACTCGGCCTTCTCTGTCTTATCCGTCTTCGGGGCAGAGGCGGAAGCCGCAGTCGAAGGCGTGACTATGGGAGCAACCTCCACAGTCGGTCGCGCAAAATCGACGGCCACGGTGTCGCTGTTGACTGCATCCTGATGCTGCTTCTCCCGCGCCAGCTCCGCCTGTTTCGCCTCGGCCCGCCGTTGGGCCTCCTCTGACGTTGCCTGGGGTGCGTTCGGATTGTTCACCCCGTAGATGGCGGCACGCTGGGCGGGTGTCATCAGCGGAGCCCCCGGTGCCTCCGGGCCGGGGGCGGCCTCCGCTGCCTGGATCTGGGCCAACAGTGCGGCGGTGGTCGCACGCTGTTGCTGCTCCTCCAGATCCTTCTTCGCAGCCTGCTCCTGCTGCGTCTCAAAGGCGGTGACTTGCTGCGGGTTCGCGGCGGCTGGCTTCGCCGCCATCGCGCTCTTAATCGGCGCGGCCTTCTTGCCCGCGTTGACCACGCTCGATATGACAAAGACCAGCAGGATGATGAACAGCAGAATCAGCAAAGGCTGCTTCTTGTTGAGCGGCGTGGATGCCTCCGGCTGCTCGGGGACGGTTGCGGGAGGAGTGACGGGAGTCTCGGCCATGACTAGCTCCCCGCCTTGATCTGGTGGAAGTCCACACGTTGCTTGCCGATGGAGAGATACCCTTCCGCAACTGCCTTCGGAATCGTATAAAGACCGTTGGCGAAGTCGTATTTGATGAGCGAGCCTTTCTTATCTTTCAGCTCATAGAGGGCCGGGGTTTCCTGGAAGTGGCCGCGCACATAGGTAAACTTGTCGTCTCCCCATATCTGTTGAATGCCAAGCGCCGCGCCCTTTTTCTGATCCCAGGTGTAGTCGAAGTGCAGGGTGCCGGGGTAATTTGCCTTATAGGTCTCGACGGCGGTAGCGAGGGTCTTATGATCCGCCTCCGCTGCCTTGCGCGCGTCCTCGGCCTCCTTCTTCAACTGCGCTTCCTTCGCTTCCGCCTCCGCAGCGGGCACGAATACCGGAGGCTTCGCCATGTTCTCGGCAGCCTTTGGATCGCTGGACGTGACATACACCTTGGAGTCAAAGTGAGGGTTCTCCTTGTCTCCCGAAATCTCGCGCAGCTCAATGGTGTATTCGTTACCGTGGTCGGAGACGATGTGAAGATCGGTGGTGCTGTCGGCCACCTTGGGTTTGATCGAGATGTAGCGGCTGGCGACGTGGCCGGCGTCGAATACCCAACTGACGGTATCGCCGCCGAACACGGTGGCGACCTTCTCCTGAGCGGGAAGCTCAATCAATGTCGATTGCAGCAGGCCGGCGCGGACCACAGGCGGCGCGGAGGAGTCGGCGGTGACGACCGTGCGCGGCGCGCTGGGTTCAAGATGAGGTGTTTGAGCGTTGCCCGCAGTGCCAACGACTACGGCAGTCACAAAGACAAAGAAACGTGGAGTCATGGTTAATCCTCTGTAAGTGATGTGTGTTGCTAAGCCATCTCGCCTTGTGCGAATCGCTCGATGCCTTCATGGAGCCCGTACATCTCGACCAGCTTGGAACGGCGTACCCGGTCCTTCGGCTTGGTCGAAAACTTGGCATAGCTGCGGGAGTCGAGATTCAACGTGACGACCTTCGTGATGCCGTCGCGCCGCACATACAGCCCCTCGCGCGGACGCAGGCCCTCGAACAAGTCCAACTGCTGCTCACTCAGCTTGAACAGCTCGCCATAGAACCTGCGGTTGAACGTCGCGTCGGGAAGGAAGAGAAACGAGGTGCAGGAGTTCACAATCGAGTCCGCATTCTCGCCGAGGTCATTGGCGGACTGGCCGATCATGGTCACGCCGCCCAGATTCTTCCGCACCGTCTTGATGGAGGCGAGTGCTCCTTCAAGCAACTGTTTGTTCTTCATGTTGGAGAAGATTTCTTCGATCAAGACATGCTTGGGGACGCCAAGATTCTTGGGGTCATACACGATCTCGTCAATGCGGCGGAGTATCCAGACCATCAGGGGTTCAATGAGGTCGGCATACTGCTTGTTATTGATTCCTTGAAAGTCGAAGCACTGGAGCCTGGACAGACGCAGGCTGTCCTCGGCGTTGTCGAAGACAGCGTGATAGACGCCCTGGTCCTTCCACTTCGCCATGTAGCGGTCGAGATGCTTGGGCAGGGTGAGATTGCCAAGTCGCCGCATGGCTTGCGGCAGGTTGTAGATCCCCTTGACGGACTTGAACACATCGTCATCGTCCTCGGGGCCGATACTTGCTCCCGCGTTGGTGAGGAGCAGCTTGACGAAGGAGTGAAGGAACGCGATGTTGGTCTCGGTCGGCTCAAGCGCGAAGGGGTTGATACGTGGGCCGTCTTTGCCTACCCGGTCGATCCGGCCTCCGTACAGTTCGACCACGCTCTCATAGCTGCCGCCGATGTCGAAGATGAAGGTGAAGCCGCCATACTTTTGCTCCAGTGCAACGCTCTGATTCGCAAACACGGATTTACCCGAACCGGTTGGACCGATGATGAGCTGGACTCTGACACCGTTAACGTAGGCATCCTGAAAATAAGGTGTCCGCGTTCGGGTCTCAAAGATGTTGAGATACTCGGCGTCGAGGTCATCCGAATGAGGATGACCGAGATGCGGCGCGAAGATGCTCGACAGGCGCGCATGATGGTCTTCGCGCAGCCACAAGGGGTACACATTGAACTGCCGGTTGCCCGGAAACATGGCGTAGAACGAGGACAGATTGCCGTAAGTCTCCTCAATGATGGGAGCGCGCGCGTCCACAAAGAGGCGATGGACGGAGGGCGTCGCGGCGCGCAACTCCGCGGCGGTGTTCGCGGCGAGCAGCAGACGCAGTGCATAATCTCCCTGGGCCAGCTTGTCGAGGGAAGAGACGACCTCGGAGAGATTGTCCACGTTGCCGGCAACGGCCTTCGCCGTGGCCGTGTTTTCAAGCGGCGCGGTATTTCTGCCACTCATCAGACGTTGGAAGGGCGAGAGCTTGAAGAACTCCAGAAACTTTTCCTGGTTCGATACCTCTTTGCGCGTGGCGTTGTCCGGCTGCGGACGCCATACCGAACACAGGATGCTGTCGCAATCAAGCTCCATCAGGTTCGTAAACAGGCAAGGGCGAGAAATCTCCGGCGTATTCGTCAATGGGAACATCTGGACGTAGCGACGCCCGATGCGGAGGTGGTCGCTGTGCCACTGCACAGGAGCGTGGACGAGCTGGCGGTCCACGCCAGCGTCCGAACGGAGACGAATGTCGGAAGCCCACTCCTCAAGGTTGAAGAGATAGCCGAAGAACTGGAACGCCTGTTCTTTGCCGAGCAGCTTGAGGGCGATGGAATCGTTCAAATGGGATTCGAGGATCGTGGCGGCCTTCTCAAGATCGAATAGCTGCCGGTCTGACTCGAACCTCTGTTCCTTCGGCTTCCGGCCAAGCGGATTCCTGGTGTCCGGTTCAATCGTCAGACACCAGTGCAGGTCGATGCGACGAAAGCGGGCGGTTTCATCAAGGAACTGAATGCGGTCGCTGGCAAAAGATTCGGTAACTGAATCCGTATACTTTTCCTGCCTGGGCAGATTGAATCCGGCAATGACACGGGTGTACTGGTAGAGACAGGAGCCTTGCGGGAGTCCACGCAAGGCGGCTTCGACGCCGCGAACGCGAACGTCTAAGTCGTCGTCAGTGCGGCTCTCTGGGTCGATCCCGTCCAAAGAGAATAGGCACCCATATCCGCCGCCCTTGAGCGCGAAGATGCTGGTGCCGACGAAGTGAGAAAGGGGCACAATACTGCTGGCTGCACCCGCTTTAGTGAACCAGGGAGCGTTATCTGCGCGGGTCATAGTAGCTCCTCTGCTTGAGGCTCAGGGTCCAGAGTTGGAACATCTTGGGGTGCTTGCGGACGACCAGCCATGCGCCGAGCACGAGACAAGGGAAGGTGAAAATGGCGAGCCATTTGAACCCGGCAAGGAAGACCGTTACGGTCACAAACACAATGGACATCCACGCTGATAGCTCCAGACCCAACTTGGTCCGTGGCCGGTTCAGTGCGCCATTGATCGGTAACGGTTCTCCCCGCCTGGTCGTTTGCATGGCAGCCTCACATCGTCTGCCCGGTGAGAGAACCTATCCAACCAGCTCCCCAACCCAGCACCCCGGCACCGAATAGCGCACCGAAGAGTCCGGGTATAGCATCTTGAAAACGCCCACTCATCATGCGGATTCCCGCGAAAATGAGTCCGCCGAAACAGATGACAGCACCTGCGTATATGGCAAAAGTTTTGAACGAGCCCATGAGCGTCTGCGCTCCTGAGAAGTCCATCGTCCCTTGCGCGTGGGCAACGCCGGCGAGTGTGAGAGCGACCAGAGTCGGCCCCATCACCCGCGCGGCACGGAGTAGTTTCTGTTTGGAGAAGTGTTGTACCCACCTCTGGATGGGCCTGGAATGGAGCCTGACTTTGATCTGCATTGGGCACCTCAATCAACCGTGGATTCGGTTGCGATATGCGCCAACGTAGAGTCACGTCCGTTATGAAGTCCAATAAATAAGAACGGGGTGATTATTCAGGAAGAGAATAAGACGCATTGTTCGCGCCAAGTGTGAGCGCATTAGCGTGCATGGTTCTGATAGTGATTTGCGATAAGCAAGGCGGGGTTCCTACGCAGATTGCACGACACGTCGAGCGCGCCAATCACAGAAACATATTGCTCGTAGATGAGTGAAATTGTGGACGCGCTGTAGAATGAACTTGCCGATGGAAGCAAGGCTCGTGAGCAATAAGAGCGGGCCGCACGGTCGAAAATGGTGTTTTTATCGTGATTTTTTCAACCCATTTTCAACCCATAAAGCGACTTCCTTTGCGTGTTTTTCAGGGCTTTTTAGAATGGGTTAGTTCTCGTAAGTAATTGAAAATAGGAAGGTTTTCGCACCTGCAAAACCAGTATTCATGGGTTCAACTCCCATCCGGTGCTCCAAAAATTTAGCCTGACTTGCGCGGCTCAGTATCGGATGCGAGCTCCGCGTATATCATTCTTGGCTGCCCCATCCAGAACCGGTTGCTGGCGCGGGTCAGCGCGTTGACATGACTTTTTTGCAGGCGAGCGTTGGCTTCCTGATATGGGCCTACAAATCTCAGGGCTGCGGGGGCTCTGTGGTAGATTTTCGCGAGCCGCTTGCTTGCTGTGGTAGCCGCATCCTCTTCTCGCTTGCCATAGGTCAGTGCGAATTCGCTACGCAACCGCTCGGGCAGCGAGGATGCGGTAAGCGCACGATACCAATCAGGAACCGGCACCCATGATCCGCGGCCATGAAGGACACGATGCGCCATCTCTCGGGAGAGTGTGTTGACGCCCAGCATGTTCGATGTCAGCATCGCCCGGTTGTAGGCTTCGAAGGCGCTCCAGTTCGCAGGCAAAGCAGTGGCCGGGATGCCGAAGAGGCCGGCCAGTGTTTTGCTCTCGGAGTAGTAAGCCTCGCGCTCGGTGTTTGAAAGCGGTGGCAACACAGTCTCGTATGCCAGGAGCGCGCTTTCCAGCAAGGTAGCGTACACCCAGAGCAGTGCATTGACTTCATTGGCCTGGTAGGGTGATCCCTTCGGATGACCGCCGACTTGCTCGGGAAGTTCTCCTTTGATTTTTGTGTGCAGGTTGTAGAGCTGGCGGGAGGCGGCCAATGCCTGCGAGAGCGTCCCGAAGATCATGGTGAATACGACGCGAAATGTGTTGTGAAACCGGGCGAGTGGATCGTTTCTTAGATTGGAGTGGTGATCGAGCGCGGTTGCAACCCATGGGTGCGCCAACTGCAGCAACGCGGCGCGTCCCGCTCCCAGAAACAACGCGGACTCGCGATTGACCTTCCAACTGACGGAGGACGGTCCGAAGATACCCGCCTGCGGATTGGATGTTTGAGCCCTGACGGAATCCCAGAGAGACTCGATTTCGCTTCGCGAGACGGGCTGACGGATAACTTCCATGCCTGGTTTGATTCAATGGATCAATTTAGCGTATCGCGACTGTGGCTTCGTGCAAAACGTCGCTCGAGTTGTTTTTGAAGACATACTCCGATTGAGCGAGTGATTAAGCCCAGTGCGTTATAGTTTGTTGAATCGATTTTTCGATGCTGGGTGCAGGGATGTCGAAGATGAGCCCGTCGGAGCTGGCAAAGAAGATTGGCGAAGGCCTGCTTTCTTTTCCGGTCACACACTTTACGAAGGATTTTGAATTTGAAGAGGCGGCGTACCGCCAACATATCTCATGGCTGCTCGAATATGCACCGGCCGGTTTGTTCGCCGCTGGTGGCACAGGGGAATTTTTCTCACTGACATTGAGAGAGTTCTCCTCCGTTGTGAGCGCCGCAACGCACGAGACGGCTGGGCGAGTGCCAGTGCTGGCCGGGTGTGGATACGGAACGGCGATGGCGAAGGAGTTTTCCAAGGCTGCTGAGGACGCAGGTGCGGATGGCATTCTGCTGCTGCCTCCTTATCTGGTGAATTCGGAGGGTTCAGGTTTAGCGGCCCACGCGGAGGCTGTATGCGCGGCAACGAAGCTGGGCGTTATCTTCTATAACCGCGACAATGCCATCATCGATGACGTAACCCTGGCGCGGTTATGTGAACGCTGCCCTAACCTCATCGGCTTCAAGGATGGTGTCGGCGATATTGAGTTGATGACTCGCATCTACGCGCGACTCGGCGACCGGCTCACTTATATCGGCGGCCTTCCGACGGCGGAGACGTTTGCTTTGCCTTATCTTGAGATGGGCGTGACGACCTATTCGTCTGCGATCTTCAACTTTCTGCCGAAGTTTGCTCAGGACTTCTATTCCGCGGTGAGAGCGCGTGACCGCGAAAAAGTCTATTCCGAATTGCGAGAGTTCGTGCTGCCTTATATTGCGATTCGAAATCGCCGCAAAGGATATGCGGTTTCGATTGTGAAGGCAGGAATGACCGCGGTTGGGCGGACGGCGGGGCCGGTTCGGTCGCCGCTCGTCGACCTTACGGATGCTGAACTGGCCGATCTCAAGAGACTCATCGGAGACCGCGGCTGATGCCCGTTGCCCCACATGCTGAAGGCGCCCACTCCGAACCGAAGACTACGCACGTCCGTTACCTCATCGTTGCGATGCTCTTCATCGCGTCCTGCTTCAGTTATGGAGACCGCGCCGCACTCTCCGTCGCCGGCGCCGTCATGCAAAAGACCATCGGCGCCGCGCAGATGGGCATCCTCTTCTCCGGATTCGGTTGGGCCTACGTTCTGGGACAACTCCCCTCCGGCGGGCTGCTAGACCGCTTCGGCTCGAAACGCGTCTACGGTATCAGCATCATCTGCTGGTCCATCTGCGCGTTTCTCATCGGCTTCACCGGACACCTGGCCGCATCACTGATGTTCACCACTATCTTTGTACTGCGTCTGCTCTCCGGGCTCGCACAATCCCCCGTCTTCCCCGGCAACGGCCGGATCGTCGCAGCCTGGTTCCCTACCGCCGAGCGCGGCCGGGCCTCTGCAATCTTTAATGCTTCGCAATACTTCGCTCTCGTCGCCTTTGCGCCACTTTTCGGATGGCTTACGCACGAGTACGGCTGGCAAAGCTGTTTCTTCTTCATGGGAGCAGCCGGCTTCGCCCTCGCCTTCGCATGGTGGAAGCTCGTCTACAACGTCACTGAGCACCCCATGATCTCTTCTTCCGAGATCGAGCTCATCGAGCGCGGCGGCGGACTCGTCCACGTCGACCACGTTACCGGCGCGCGCCGCAATCCGCTTACCTGGTCTACCTTCAAGCGACTCGTCAGCCAGCGCATGCTTGTCGGTATCTACATCGGCCAGTTCTGCATCAACACCCTCACCACGTTTTTTCTTACCTGGTTCCCTTCCTACCTGGTGCGCGCGCGCCACATGAGTATCCTTCAGGCCGGATTCGCCGCCGCTGTTCCTGCTCTCTGCGGCTCTGTGGGGGGAATCCTCGGCGGCGTCTGTTCCGACTGGCTTCTCCGCCGCGGCCACTCGCTCACCTTTGCCCGCAAGGCTCCCATCATCGCCGGGATGCTGCTCTCCGTCACGATGATCGCATGCAATTACACCAATACGCAGTCGGTGGTGATGATCCTGATGTCTCTCGCCTTCTTCGGCAAGGGCTTCGGTGCGCTCGGCTGGACCGTCATCGCCGATACCTCGCCCAAGGAGCTTGTCGGCGTCAACGGCGGAGTGTTCAACCTCTTCGGCAACCTCTCTACCATTACGACGCCTACCATTATCGGCTTCCTCGTGACTAAAACCGGCTCCTTTAACGACGCCCTCATCTTCGTTGGCCTGACAGCGCTGATGGCAATCTTCAGCTACGTCGTCATTGTGGGCGATATCAAACGACTGGTGCTTCCCCCTGCCTTCAACTCAACCCGATGAACCCAGCACTGGACATCCCGCCGAATCAAACACCAATCGTCACCGGAATGCGTGTCATTCCCGTCGCCGGCAGGGATTCGATGCTTTTGAATCTCAGCGGTGCGCATGCGCCTTTTTTCACAAGGAATCTTGTCGTCATCACGGATAATGCTGGCCATATCGGCGTTGGCGAGGTGCCTGGTGGAGAGAAGATTCGCGCGGTTCTCGAAGAGAGCAAGCCTCTGGTGGAAGGTCAGAGGATCGCAGGCTATCAGCACATTCTCAACACGGTGAGAGCGCGGTTTGCAGATCGTGATACTGAAGGACGTGGAGTCCAGACCTTTGATTTAAGAACAACGGTGCATGCCGTGACGGCGATCGAATCGGCGCTTCTCGATCTGCTGGGGCAGTTTTTGGAGATGCCAGTTGCAGCGTTGTTGGGAGATGGTCAGCAGCGAGATCAGGTGGAGGTTCTCGGCTACCCGTTCTATGTGGGAGATAGAAAGAAGACCGATCTGGATTACTCGAGCGCCGAAGATGACGAGGACTCCTGGCTGCGCCTGCGGCATGAGGAGGCACTTACCACGGAGGCTATTCTGCGATTGGCAGAGGCATCTGAGGCGAGATACGGTTTTCGCGATTTCAAACTCAAGGGCGGAGTGCTGGCGGGGGCGCAGGAGATGGAGACGGTTGCCGCGTTGGCCGAGCGCTTCCCTGGAGCTCGCATTACGCTTGATCCCAACGGAGCATGGCCGCTCGAAGAAGCAGTGAAACTGTGCACCGGTAAGCAAAATGTTCTGGCTTACGCTGAGGATCCTTGTGGCGCGGAGCAGGGCTACTCCGGCCGGGAGATCATGGCGGAGTTTCGTCGCGCCACAGGCCTGCGCACCGCGACGAATATGGTCGCTACCGATTGGCGTCAACTGCGATTCGCGGCGGAGTTGCACGCCGTCGATATTCCGTTGGCCGACCCACACTTCTGGACGATGCAGGGTTCAGTTCGTGTCGCACAATTTTGCCGCGAGTGGGGCCTGACATGGGGATCGCATTCGAATAACCACTTCGATGTCTCGCTTGCGATGTTCACTCACGTCGCGGCTGCGGCTCCGGGCAAAGTGACGGCGATTGATACGCACTGGATCTGGCAGGACGGCCAGCGCCTGACGAAAGAACCACTGAAGATTGCCGAAGGAAAGTTGACCGTGCCGCAAAGGCCTGGACTTGGAATCGAATTGGATATGGAGCAGGTGGAGGCTGCTCACCGTTTGTATCTGCAGCAGGGGCTTGGGGCTCGGGACGATGCTATGGCGATGCAGTACCTGAGACCGAACTGGCAATTCGATCCGAAGCGTCCATGCCTTTGCTGAGTGTGTTTACGTAATCGGCGCGGGATTGAAGAGTGCGAATTCATTGTGCAAGCCCCAATGGTCCGCGCATGTCTGCTTGCGGCCACTGGCGACGTCGAGGATGAGGCGAAAGATCGCTTCGCCAACCTGCTGGATGCTCGCTTCCCCCGTTGCAATCGTTCCGGCATCGATGTCGATCAGATCGGACCAGCGCTCGGCCAGGCTCGTGCGCGAAGAGACTTTGATGACCGGGGCCATCGCGAGACCGTAGGGAGTTCCGCGGCCAGTCGTGAACACATGCATGTTCATCGAAGCTGCGAGTTGTAATGTGCCACAGACGAAATCGCTTGCGGGGGTTGCGGCGAACACCAGGCCCTTGCTTGTCACGCGCTCTCCCGGTCCGTAGACGCCGCTGATGGGGCTTGTGCCTGCCTTGGCGATGGAGCCCATGGCCTTCTCGACGATATTCGTCAGACCGCCGGTCTTATTGCCGGGGGTGGGATTGGCAGTACGGTCGGCGCTGCCGCGTTGAAGATAGTTGTCGTACCAGGACATCTCGCGGATAAGGTCCTCTGCCACCTTAGGCAAAGCAGCGCGCGCAGTAAGCAGGTGGATTGCATCCCGAACTTCGGTCACCTCAGAGAACATCACGGTCGCACCCGCTCGCACGAGGAGATCCGCCGCGTAACCGACGGCAGGATTCGCTGTGACTCCGGAGAAGGCATCGCTGCCACCACACTGCAGACCGACCACGAGATCCGAAGCGGGGCGTATCTGCCGGCGGCGGGTGTTCAACTGCGTCAGACGATCCTCCGCCATCGTCATGATCGCCTGTACCATGTCGCCGAAGCTGCGATGCTGTTCGTCCTGCAGACGCACGACGTAGGGGTGCGTCGATAAAATCGGGAACGTGGTGTCGGGGAGCATTCGCGCGGGCTGCAGCTTCTCGCACCCGAGGCTCACTACCAAGGGGGCGCCGCCGAGGTTTGGGTTCAAACTCAGGTTTCGCAGAGTGCGAATCGGAATCTCGGACCCCGGAGCGTCGATGGCAACGCCGCAGCCATACAGATGCGTGATGGCGATGACATCATCCACGTTGGGATACTTCGGCAACAGCTCCGATTTGATTTTCTTTACCGCAAAATCAACAGTCGCAGCGACACATTGCACGGTCGTGCTGATGCCGAGGATATTCTTCGTCCCTACTGTGCCGTCGTCGTTGACGTAGCCTTCGAAGGTAAACCCTTCGAGTGGCTCCAGTGTGCTTTGAGCACTGTTAGCTGCGGGCATTCGATCAAGCGCCGGCGGTTCAGGAAGATCGAGGACGCCCTCGTGCACCCAACTGCCCGCTGCGATCTTCTGCCGAGCGTAGCCGATGGGCACTCCATAGCGAATGATTGGCTCGCCTTCGGCGATTGCCTCCAGCGCAACCTTGTGAGCCTCGGGCACGGGATGCAAAAGAACCAGCCCGGAGCTGAATCGCGCGCCGACCGGCAGGCCACCTTCATTCACGACAATCGCGACGTTGTCGGAGGGATGGACCTGAATATAGCGCGGCGTGGAGCTGCTCTGCATGCACCTGACCTCGGCGGACCTTTCTTAACTCTACAAGCTAAATGACTCGATGCTCTTGCGAAGCGTGTTTCCAAGGCGGATTCGCGAGAGAGCTGCGAACCGGGCTTAGTTCCGTATAATTTCGATTCATCTACTTAGACTGGGGTTCGCGTGACAACCATTGCAACCGCAACGGATTCGCATGATGGGCTGAAATTACTGTTCGCAACGAGCGATGACGCTGCGCTTCTCGATATCAGCCAGGTGTTCGCCTCTTCCTTTTTCATGCGCCTCGCTCCCGACTCGGCCTCCCTTTTCCAAAGCCTTGCGGAACATGCGCCTGAGATCGTCGTGATCGATCTCGATACGATTGTGCCCGATGGCGATGACGTCTTTGCCTACATCGAGTCGGTGCGTGCAGCGGCCCCGCAGATTCTGTTCCTCGTCATCTCGCGAACCCCGCTGAAGAATGCCCGTCAGCGTACCAAAAGGTCTGGCGGAGATGAATTTCTTCTTGCCCCAGTCGATTTTCCCGAGCTGCGAGAGTATCTCCTCGATGCTGGTCAACGGCACCGCAGAGAGCATGTGTCCAAACAATTACGCGGAGAGATCGCGCAGAAGAACTCATTTTGCGACATGATCGGCGGCAGCGAGGCGATGCAGCGTGTGTACGAAGCTGTACGGCGCGTCGCACCGAGTAACAGCACCGTCATGCTGCGAGGAGAGAGCGGGACGGGGAAAGAGCTTGCCGCGCGGGCTATTGTCTCCCTGAGCCCACGGCGCGATGGTCCCTTTATCAGCGTCAACTGCGCGGCGTTGCCGGAGACTCTGATGGAGTCGGAGTTGTTTGGTCACGAGAAGGGATCGTTCACCGGAGCGCATGTGACTCGTCCCGGACAGATAGAACTTGCCGATGGGGGGACGCTGTTTCTCGATGAGATCGGCTCGCTCAGTCTGCCGCTCCAGGCCAAGCTGCTTCGTGTTCTGCAGGAGCGGGTGGTTCAGCGGCTAGGCGCCAAAGGTCCGAAGAAGATCGACTTTCGGCTGATCGCCGCGACGAACGACGACCTGGAGCAAATGGTCAAGAGCGGCCAGTTTCGCGAAGACCTGTTCTACCGCATCTGCGTCATTCCCATCGTGCTGCCCCCGCTGCGGGAGCGCGAAGGCGATATTCCGTTGCTACTCGATCATTACCTGAAGATGTATTGTTCGGCCGGCAATCTATCACCGAAGCGTTTCTCCCCGGAGGCGTTGCAGATTCTGGAGACAAGCGCCTGGCGCGGAAATGTTCGCGAGCTTGAAAATCTTACGCAACGTCTCGCGCTGATGGTCGACGAAGACCTGATTACGGTGCAGCATCTCCCTGAAAAAGTGATCTACGAGAGCACTACCAACCACGACGATATCCTCGTGCCAGCAGGAGGCGTGGATCTTGAAGATGAACTAACCCGCATCGAGATCGCTTACCTCCAGGCGGCCCTGCGCCGGGCGGGCAGCAAGAGCGCCGCAGCCTCTCTTTTGCGGATCCCGGTCGAGAAGATGAAGTACCTCTGTCGCAAACACCAGATCTGAGCTGAGGGTTAAAATTTAACCCCTTGAGGTGAAAATTTAACCCCTAATCCTTTGCGCCCGTGACCACTCCCCGAGCGAGCGGTGGCCAAAACCTCAGAAATAGCCCATTTCCCCGCGATTTCAAGATCTTCATAGCTTTGGCATGAAGATTGCTTTTTACTCAGGACAACAGCTTATGGCAGCGATCAATAAGCTGAATCGAACGATTTTCAGGAGAATCACGATGGCAACTCAGAAGAAATCACTGATCAGCAATATGAACTCTGCCAAGAAGACTTCCTCAGCCCGGAAGACCGCCGCCACGAAGGCTCCAGCCTCCAGCAAACCTGTCGCCCTGTCGAAGACCGTCGCGAGCCGCGCCATCCTCTCCAAGACTGTCGCCAGCCGCGCGGTACTTTCCAAGACCGTCGCGAGCAGCGCGAGAGTGCGCTTCTAACTTACGGACACGCGCCCGAGGGACAACAGCTCGTGGCAGCGATCAGAGCGATCAATCAGGCTGGATCAAAACGATTTTCAGGAGAATCACGATGGCCATTCAGAAGAAGTCCCTCATCAGCAACATGGATTCCACCAAGAAGACTTCCGCAGCCCGCAAAAACGCGGCCACTGAGGTTCCCACGTCCAGCAACCCCGTGGCCCTCTCGAAGACCGTTGCGAGCCGCACTATGCTCTCCAAGACAGTAGCCAGCCGCGCCGTACTCTCGAAGACTGTTGCGAGCCGCACTATGCTCTCCAAGACCGTGGCCAGCCGCAGGGCTACCCCCTCTGTCTAAGAGATTTACCGCTACACAATCTTGTTTCATTACAGCCTGCCTTCGTCTCTCATCTGCAACAGCAGGAGCTCCGAACTCCTGCTGTTGCGTTTAATCGCCTGCCATCACCAAACTTTGCGCTGAACAAACTCGCGTATCTCCCGTAAGAGAATGCCCGCGATACTTCGGTTCCGTACCGCGATCTTCGCGATCCCGGTCATCCCTTCGCGCAAGGAGCCGTCATTGGCAAGGAGAGCATCGGCAACATAGTAGTTCAGAGTGTGTCCGCCCTCAGTTTTTCCGCCACCTTCCGGCACTGTGTCGAGTCCCTCGGGCGCAGGCTCCAATTTGTCGATTCGCGCGGGGATCGACGAGAACCAGCCATCTGGCAAAAGATGCACCGTCGCGCCTAGGCGGACGCGAGGCACAGCGTATTCCAGCACATATATCCGGGCCCGCATCTGCGATGTCTCACCGATCTCAGCCACCGTAGTTCCTGCGTCGAGATAGCTTCCCTCAAGGTCCGGCAGGCGAGCTGTCATCACCGTTCCGGCAATCGGCGCCCGCGGTCGAAGCTTATCCGCCTCCTCCTGCGCAACGGCTCGTTCCACTCCGGCGCGTCGATGTTCCTGCAATACGGAACTCTGATCGGCATGTGAGAGCTGCGCCTGCACACCCTGCAGGCCAGTCATCGCAAAGTCCTCCTGTGCGACCGCTCCTCTGGACCGCACCTGAACATTTTCCATCCGGATCAATGGCTCTCCCGCCGCAACCGTCTGCCCCTCACGCACAAATACCGCTGTAACGCGACCCGGAACGATGGTTCGCACCACCTCTCTTCTGCTGGGCTCCAGCACAAACTTCGCTCTGACGGTCTCCTGCCACAGCGGCGCAAACAACAGAACCAGCAATATGCATACAGTGATCGCAGCGCGTGAGGTGCCGAGCCACGATCTCACGCGATCCTTCTTGTCCAGATATACCGTCTGAACAAATCGCAGGAACGTCCGGATGCGACTGCGGAAGATAATCAGCGCCAGAATCAGCGCAGGCAGAAAGGCCCACTGCGGACTGTACTTGAAGAAGACGTTGTAGCTGAAACGGACCACGGTATACAACAGTCCATAGCTGTAGATTCCAGACAGGACTGCATACACCACAAAAGGCACCCGCCGGCGACGGGGGACGAAATCCATCTCAACAGGCAGCTGAAAGATTTTGCCACGGACCAGGCCTGAGAGATATGCCGTGGACTTCTCCTTGATATCTGAGAAGCCAATCACTTCGGAGAAGGCGTAGTATCCGTCAAGCTTGATCAGCGGATTCATATTAATAACTACCACCGCCAGCCCCGTCAGCATCATGAACATGTAGGCGATATTGTGAGCGTCGCTGCCTGGCGGAGTTCCCCACCACACAATCGTCGCAATCGCACAAAAGATCATTTCGACCCACACACCCGCGATAATGGTCACCAATCTCTGCCATCGGCTTGCATAAACCCACGCCTCGCTGACATCGACGAAGAACGCAGGGGTGAGATAAATCAGGTGAAACCCCATGGAGTGAACCTCTGCGCCGTAGTGTTTGCAGGTGAGCCCATGCGCGGACTCGTGAAAGAACCCGAGGATGAGAAAGATAATCCAGAACTGGGCCAGGTCTACCCCGCTCTTCTGCGTGAAGTTATAGAACTGAACCGTGTCCTGCTGGATCTGCGTCCAGTTCGCCGCGGACAATAACACCATGCAGGCGAAGAGCAGAAGCGTCAGAGTAGTAAACCATCCCGTGTAGATCCACTTTGTGTAGGGATAGATGCGATTGAAGTAGCGATCGGGATCCCATGCGGAAAACTGCATGTGAGCTACATCACCCCACTTCGATTTGCGGTGTGTGTGCTGATGCCGGCTACTCTCAAGCTTCTGCCGCAGCGCAATGCTCTTTTCCAGTGGAGTCCTATACCAGAACTCGACGTCGGCCAGACCGCTGGCGTACTCCTTCAGATCATTCACCCCATACACCACGCCATAAAGCTCCCTATGCAGAGCCGCAATCTCCTCATAGGAGCGGATCCCGTCGAAGAGCTCCACAAGGCGCCACTGCTCCGGGCTGAAGCGATAGAGCCGGTCCGTGCCGCGGAGCAGGACCACAATCACCGGCTCTCCGTCTTCTACATTTTTCCGTGCGATCGCTTCCGGGTCGAGTCTTGGATACGTCGTCCTGTTCCTGCGCGCCGGAAGATCGGGAAGAGCCGCGGTGAGTGCTTCTGCGAGATTCATCTTGCGCTCGCAATTCGGATGGAGGCGATCGCGCCGGGAATGAGCCCTGGCAGCTTCCCTTTCAAGACGGCGGTCACTTCAATCATGCCGCTCCCGGGGTCGACAACGGGGCTGATGTGCGTCACCGCGGCCGTTGTCGTCTGCTGAAATTCAGGCGTAGGCGACACGGTGACCATGTCGCCCCGCTTCAAGAGTTCCATCTCCGCGGCGGGGAGCGTAAATCTCACTTCGAGCGGCGATGTGCCAATGATTCGAAAAAGCTTGTCCCCAGTCGTCACATACTGGCCGAGTCGAACGTAACGCTGCGACACGATTCCGCTGAACGGCGCCAGCAGCTTCGTCTTCTCAAGCTCCAGATCGATTGATTGGAGACTGGCTTGCGCGCTTAGCATCTCTCCGCGCTGCCTTTCCACTTCGTATTCGCTTGCAGTGACCTGGTAGCGTGCGTGGTCGTAGGCTTCCTGGGTGTTGATTCCCTCCTTGTGCATTGCTTCTGCCCGGCGCATGTCAGCCTCGCGAACCTGCAGTTCGGACTCCCAATTTTTCAGGTCGGCGCTCAGACTCTCTACCTTATGTGCAGCGTTGCTGCGGTCGGCCTCCAATTGGCGGGCATCCAGCCTGGCCATTACCTCGTCTTTGTGCAATACCGTATCCACATCGGCAGGCAGGGCTACGATCACTCCGGAACGAAGAGCGACGACATCGAGCTGTTGTTCCACTGTAATGGGCCCAGAGACGACGATCTCTTTCGCCGGCGCCGCTTCTTTGACCGGGCCAGGAGTTACTGCCGGAGCAGAATGGTCTGCCCGAGCTGGCGCTGCGACAACCTGAGACGGATTCGGCGAACAACCGAGATTCATCGAGACTATAGCCGATGCAACAGCAACCGCAAAAAGGCGTTTCATACCAATCCTCACCAACTGAACCAACTCCAGAGCCTCGACCAAACCCACAGGGCCGGATCACGAAACAGCACATATCCCAGCGGACGCAGGCCAACGCGGATCTTGCCTGCACCTTGCATCCCTGGCCTAAGATCTCCTTCATTATTCGGTAATGCGATTCGAGCATAGAAGAACCGGTTGTCGCCTACGGCCTGTCCTGAGGGGCTGATAACACGAACGTCCCCGCGAAACGTTATGGCAGGAAACGACTCCAATTTCACGCTGGCCGGGGCCCCGAGTTTCAGAAGCTCGACATCCCGTTCGGGCACGGCGACATCCACGATCACGTTGTCAGTGCTGACAAGTTCTACCAGCGGGTCTCCGTTCGATAGCTTTTTGCCCACCAGATTTTCAACATGTGGAGTGGCCACCACGCCTGTTATCTCCGCATGTATCGTCATGCGAGAGAGCTTCTCTCCCAATCGACCCACTTCGCCTCGCTCATAGTCGGCTTCGAGTTGATGCTGGCCCGCCGCCGTCGCATCGTTGTTGATGAGAGCGCGAGTCATCTGGGCCATGGCTGTGTTGTACTTTGCCTGAGCAGCAGCAAGAGTGGCCCGTTGTCCCCAGTCAGCCATTTGAAACAAGGGAGTGCCGGGCACCACTTTGTCTCCCTCGTGGACGAACGCCTTCTCTACCACGCTGTCTTCTTCGGCATGCACATACTGCGTTTGTGAGGGGCTGACCTGTGCCTGTCCGGAGACTCGCATAGGAAAAGGTACGAGGACCAGTGCGAGCAGCGCAGCCGCAATCGATGCGAGGATCAAAGCTCGCCGGCGCTTCTCGATCGCCAGGAAGCGGCGTCTTTTTTCAATCAGCGGCTCAAGGATGCCGATAAAGGGAACTTCCTTGTAAAGCGAAGCATTGCGCAGCGCAAGAGTCGCCTGACTCGCCAGAACCTTGATGATCTCAAAGTGCAAAGAGTTGAGGAACTCCGGATCTGCGCTCTCAAAAGAGAGAATCCCAAGCCTGCCTTCGTCGTCGCTCAGCGGAGTTGCATAGAAACTGCGCGAGCCAGTGCTCTCAAAGTAGCGCCGGAACTTCTCTCTGGTCTCCGGCCGCGGATCGCTGATCTCGTCCCCTTGTTGCGTTACGTAGACCTCAGTCTCTAACCCGGCGACCCAGTTCAGCATGCTGTTGAGCGTCTCCACCTCCGGACTCGAAGGGTTGAGCTTCGTCACTCCGGAGATGGCCTGCACGGTAATTTTGTTTCTCTGTTCCAGAGCAATCGCGGCTCGCTCATACGGGATCACCAGTTGTGGCTGGTTGACGATCGCTTCGAGGACACGCTGCAGGTTGAGCGTTGACGTAATCTCCTGGCTCACGCTGACGAGCGTCCGCAGGATCTCGATCTTGCGCTCCGCCTGCAGGAGAGAAGAGTTGTGAAGCGCCTGCGCCGCAGAGGCAGCCACCTGCGTTAAGGTAAAGAGCTCGTCGTCACTGAAACGAAGGTTGGGATCGTAACTGACCACCTCCAGCACACCGGTTAAGCTTTCGTGGTCAAGGAGCGGCGCAGCCATCAGCGACATGGGCGCGGCTCCATCAGAGGGCGACCTGCGTCGTTCCAGCGCATCATCCCCTGCTTGAAACAGCACCGCCTCGCCGGTTTCGCCAACATCTCCTACGATGCCGCCGCCTTCCTGCTGACGATCACCGGGTGCAGCCACACTGTCTTCGCCGACCTGCTCAACCAGCAAAAGATCATCGCGGTCCACCATCCAGAGATTCACTGCGGTGGCCTGCAACAGATCCTGAACCTTGGAGCAGATAATCGGGAACAACTCCTGCATCTCAAGTGTTGCGTTGAAGATCTTCTCGATGTCATATAGCTGAGTCAGACGAAGAACGGACGATAGTCCGGCGCCGCGCTCCGCCTGGTAACGTTGCGCGGCACCAAAAGCAACCGCCGCACAGTCTGCCATCCGCCCAATAAGCTCGAGCGTGTCTTCGTCAGGCGTTTCGGCAACGCTCACCATCTCTACACAGCCGAGCAGCTTGTCTTCGAGCAGAACCGGAACGTAGGTGAGAGCGGTAAGGCTCTGGCGGATGTCGAGATGCCCATAGTCTTCTCTCGTCAGCTCGGATGCGGCAAATTGAAGCGCAGCTCGCTCGCTCGCCAGTGCCCCGAGGGTGCCGGAATCGAGGGGAATAGCGCCACGGCCGACGGACGCCTCGCCCACGACTGCTCGAACCTTCCACGCCTCATCTTCAACCAGATACACAAGGACGGCGGAGCTCGGCAAAAGGTCCGAGATTGCAAGAGCCAGGGCACGCGCTCTAGGGCCACTCTCCAACTGTGCCAGGAAAGAGGTTGAAAGACGTACAAGGACAGACTCACCAGCCGAATCGGGCAACCAAGGTCTCCATCATTGTGTTAAGTGTTGTGGTTAGGATGTTATCCTGCCGCAAGCCGATATGGAGAGCTTTCTTTTCACCAATCATCTCGTGTAACCTTTCCGCACCCCCGAGCGCCGCAACGCTCAAAAAGAAAAGAGCCGAATTGAACACACTTGAGATCAATGTCATGAAGTATGGAGAGGTCGAGGCAATTGGCCTCAAGGGCCCATTGGTTCTGGGCTCCGCAGTCAATGATCTCCGAGAGAAGGTCGAGAATCTCGCGGCTCACGGCGGGTCGCAGTTCGTCTTCAATCTCGAAGGGGTAAGCAAGATGGATTCCAGTGGTATCGGCCTGCTCGTTATGATTCTCACGTCGACGAAAGAGGCAGGGGGATCGCTGAAGCTGGTGAATCCGTCCAAACAGGTCGCGCAGACTCTTAAGATGTGTAACGTGCTGCCATTGTTCGAGGTCTACCCCGAAGAAAAAGAAGCCATCACATCGTTTGCAGCCTTATGAAACAGGACGATCCGCAATTCCATGGGTTGAGCTGGGGTAGCGCAGAGCTACTCTTCCGCTTCGGTTCCATCAAACGGTGCCGATAACCTCCAACAAGCTTCGAAAGATGATGGCCGTTGGAGTTCGGAGTTGCATAAAGGATGGCGCCGAGTTTTTCAAACTCATCGCCAGGCGCAGGATCCTTCCGGTTTAGCGAGCCCTAGGGGAATCCTCTACCTATTCAGCGCCTCTGCTACGGCTCCCGACTACTCCCACTTCCAACCTGTCCTTATTCCTGCCCCATCCGCAATCCTGCATGGTGTCGCGCATCTTGATCCCATCAGCATGATCGCGTCGTTTTCTGCATTGGAGGCTTTGCCCGCCAGCGTGACAAACTCTACGTCGCCATCAGCGCTACAGTCTTTCTTATCCTTATCTACAGTCTTTTCCGTGGAGGAAGATAAACCAGCCATAAGTAGCTGAAAACACCCAACAACCCCGCACTTTGGTCACTGCCTGATCCAACTTCTCGACCTCACTCTCCACCCCGATCCCATTCCCCTTGCTTTCGTGCAACAATTGGCGCAGATTCGTGTCTAATCAACTGAGCGCTTTGTCCTGGAGCAACTTGCCAAGACTGAGAGTTCATCCTTGCTCCCCGCGAACGCCGGTCTGAGATGCACCGGACAAACGAAGGTGGGCAGGAAGGTAAATCCATGACGTCCTCTCGGTTTAGAAATTCGGTTGCAGCTGTTCTACTTACCGGTGCTCTGGCAGCTACTCCCATCGCCGCTATGGCACAGGACGGCCCCCCGCCTCAATACACGGTTCAGTACGCCGATCCGCAGGGTTCCCAGGCCGGAATGCAGCAAGACGCCGGCGCCCAATATGGTGCTCCTCAGGAGCAATACGGTGCTCCTCAAGGTCAGTACGGCGCCCCTCAAGGGGTCGAACAAGCCCCTCCCCCGATTCCTGACTATGAGCAGCCCCCCGCTCCCGGCGACGGCTACATCTGGACGCCTGGCTACTGGGCCTGGACCGGTGACGGCTATGAATGGGTTCATGGCGCCTGGGTTGCTGCTCCTTATGTCGGTGCCCTCTGGACTCCCGGCTACTGGGGCTACGGCGGCTACGGCTACTTCTGGAACGCTGGCTACTGGGGTCCCTACGTCGGCTACTATGGCGGCATCAACTATGGCTTCGGCTACTTCGGCATCGGCTTCTACGGCGGATACTGGGGCGGCGGCCGCTTCTGGTACAACCGCGCCTACTGCAACTACCGCGGCGGGTTTGGCTATAGCCGCTCCTACAACGGCTATTCGGGACATGCTGGCGGGGCGAGCTTCGTCCACAGCACGGCAATTGCCGCCAATCGCGGAGCAGGTTCCGCGGCCTTCCGTGGTTCCACCGTCAATGGCCGGTCGGCGAACTTCGCTCAGAGCGCAAGCCGCTCCGGCTACACAGGTTCCGCCTACAACGGTGCCCGCTCCTTCAACGGCTCCTCGAATTACAGCGGCAACGCTCGTTCCTACGGTGGAGGCAGCAACTACAGCGGCTATAGTGGAGCGGCCCGAAGCTACTCTGCACCCTCTGGCGGCTATCACGGCGGTGGTGCTGTAAGTGGTGGTGGCGGCGGCTTCCACGGTGGTGGCGGTGGTGGCGGCGGCTCCCACGGCGGCGGACATCGCTAACCACTAGCCTCGCAAAATCCAAAGGGCTGAGAGACAACCTCTCAGCCCTTCTTCTTTGCCGCTGCTTTGCTTTTAGTTGTCATCCTTCCGCAGCGCCGGAGGCTCTGCTTTTGTAGCTGCTGCTGTCCTACATCGACTTTCGCGATCCGAATCAACTCAATCCCGCCACCATCTCACCAATCACTCTCACTGCATCCGCATGCGCCAGTCCCCTCACCCGTCGTCCCATCTCCTGCCTCCGCGGCGAGTCTTGCAATAACCCCAACAGATCACTCGCAAGAAAACTCTCCATCGACGCATCGCTGGTCTGCACCCGCAACTCTGCCGCCCCCGCCCTCTGTAGCACCTCGGCGTTCTTCAACTGGTGATTATCCGCCGCCGTAGGCAGAGGCACCAGCAAAGAAGGCTTCCCCGCAGCCGCCAGCTCCGCCACAGTACTTGCTCCACTTCGGCACAAAATCAGGTCCGCATCCTCAAACCGCCGCGGCATATCATCCAGAAAAACCGCCACCTCCCAGCGAGTCGCATCCGCCCCACTCGCTCCATACGCCGTCTCTACCTGTTCCGCGAACTTCGCTCCTGCCTGGTGCAGAATCCGCAACCCCGGAATCTCCTCCATCAGCCCCTTCGCAATCTTCGGCATCACTTCGTTGAAGATCCGGGCCCCCTGACTTCTGGTGGATGAGGCTCCGCCGGGGCGGGATGGGCGGCGGTCGGGGCGAGTGGTGCGGGTGCTGACGCGGCGGAATCCTACGGTGGTGGGGGGTTTTTTCATTATGCGCGGACGCATCGGAGGAGTGCGTGGGATAACGCTCCGAGGGGCTCTGACATTGTGGGGGGAGATTATGTGACGCCGCTGGATGAGCGGATGACGCAGGCGATTTTGATTCCGGAGGGAGCGGAGATTTCGGCGATTCCTAAGGGCTTCGGTGCATCGCGTGATGGGTGAGGAGGCGCAGGCTTCGCTTACGCACTGGTCGGAGGAGCTGGACCTGCTGCGGCCACTTGAGGGCTTGGCCGTGGATGTGGAGATTACAGATTTTCCAACGCCAGGAAGACCGGCGCGTGGAAGAGTGATTGAAGTGTTGGGGCCTCCCGATGCGTTCGGCGTGGACGTGGAGATTATTATTCGCAAGCATCATCTGCCGCATGTGTTTCCGGCGAATGTGCTGGCGGAGGCGGAGGTTGCGGCGAGGGAGACAGTGGCGGTGATGGAACAAGAACAGCAGGTTCCTCCGCTCCGCTACGGAATGACAAACAAAAGGCGGGATTTTCGCGGGTTGCCGATTGTGACAATTGATGGGGAGACGGCGCGGGATTTTGACGATGCTGTGCTGGTGCGGCCACTGGCAAATGGAAATTGGGAGCTGCAGGTTCATATTGCGGATGTGAGCCACTATGTGCGGCCGGGGACTTCGCTGGATCTGGAGGCGCGGGCTGAGGGGGACTTCGGTTTATTTTCCGGATCGCGCGATTCCTATGCTGCCGCCGCAGCTTTCGAGCGGGATGTGCAGCCTGCGGCCCGATGAGGACCGGCTGGTGCTGAGCTGCGTGATGGAGATTGATGGACGCGGCGAGGTGTTGGGGTTTGAAGTCTGCGAAGGGATTATTCGCAGTGCGCGACGGATGACTTACACGCAGGTGCAGGCGGTGTTGGATGGGGATGCTGCGACGCGCGCGGAGTTTATGGAGCTGGTGCCGGAGTTTGAGCGGATGCACGAGCTGGCGCTGAAGCTGGAATGCGAAGAGGCATCGGCGCGGGTCGATTGATTTCGATCTGCCGGAGCCGGTGATTCAGTTTGATCCGGATGGAAATATGGAGGCGATTGTAAGGTCGGAGCGAGGGTGGTCGCACCGGCTGATTGAGGAGTTCATGCTGAGCGCGAATGAGTGTGTGGCGCACTGGATTGAGGCGCAGGGCGTGCCGAGTGTTTACCGGATTCATGAGACGCCTGATCCGAAGAGGATTGTGGATTTTGAGGAGACGGCGAGTCAGTTTGGGTATTCGCTGGGGTTCAGCAGTCTGCGGTGAAGCGGATTCAGACGAAAGGCGACAGGCGCGATGTGCGGGGAACGAATCGCCAGGCGAAGACGCATGAGGTGACGGAGTCGATTCCGGTGACTCCGCAGATGTATCAGAGGCTGACGGCGAAGATTGCGGGGAAAGCGCGGAGGAACGGATTTTGTCGTACCTGATGCTGCGGGTCGCTGAAGCAGGCGCGGTACAGCGAGAAGAATGTGGGGCATTTTGCGCTGGCTTCTCCGAGTTATACGCACTTTACCTCGCCGATACGGCGGTATCCGGATTTGATTGTGCACAGGCTGCTGCGGGATTTGATTGGGGAGCGGAGCGGATACGCGGGGTGGGGCGATCTTATCGAGCGATGCGCAGCCTTGGGGGGAAAAGGCGGCGGGTAAGGAGCGTTCGGAGAAGGTTGAGCGGCGAGTTTTGGAGGGGCCGATTCCTGGGGCGGAGCTGGGAGCGATTGCGACGGAGTCGAGTCAGCGGGGGAGCGCGGTGCAGATGATGCCGAACGCGAGCTGATTGAGTGGAAGAAGATTAAGTTCATGCAGGACAGGGTTGGGGAGGACTTCCACGGGATTATTTTGTCGTGCACGAAGTATGGATTTTTTGTCGAGCTGGATGAGTTGTTTATTGAGGGGCTGGGTGCCGCTGAGCTCGCTGCAGGATGACCGATACTTTTTTCGCGATACGGACCGGCAGATTGTGGGCGGGAGGAAATGGGCGGGTCTACAAGATGGGGCAGCGGGTACATGTGCTGCTGGACAGGATCGATCGGCAGCAGAGGCGGCTGCAGTTTGCTTTGGTGCCGGGAGAAGAGGATGTTGCGGCGTCGCGGTCTCTGCGGGGTTTGCGCAAGACGAAGGCAGGTGTGAGTGGCGATGGAGAGGGGGCTTATTCGAGTCCGAATCGCTCGGGGAAAAGGGGGGAAGACGAAGTCTAAGGCTCGCGAGCGGAATAAGAAATCGAAGGGCAAGCGGGCGTTAGAGGATTGTTGGTGCGGAGTCGCCGAGGAAGAGGCCTAGCAGTAGAAGGAGCAGAGCTGCGATGAGGACTTCGACCCGGATCTTGTGGAGACGGTCCCAGCGGCGGCGGTCTTCGAGCCAGCAGTCGTAGGGGTGTTGGGGGTCCATCTTTGCGATGCGGTTGTTGATGGGCACAAGTATCGCGGTGGTGAAGATAATGGTTGTGATCCAGAGGATGGCGGATGCGAGAAGCGGTCCGAGAGCGTAGGGATCGGCACGGTGCTGGTAGGCATCGCCGAGGATGAGCGCGAGGGCTGCTGCGTACCAGAGAGGCATCCATTTGCCGAGGGAGTTCGCGAGCGGAACGGCGGCCTGCGCGTGGGGCTCGTGCGCGAGCCTTCGAAGCTGGGGATGAACGAAGGCTGCGACTGCGAATTCGTTGCCGACCATGGTGGCTGCAACGGCAGCCGTTGCGATGTCGTAGGCTATTGTCATAGAGATTCGATGCACGAGATTTCACGAAGCATCGTAAAATAGAGGTTCCGAAGGAGCTGATACGAATGGCGCATATGGTTTTCGACACGAGATTCAAGGCTGAGATGGAAGGGCTGGATGAGCCGCCGTTCGATTCGGACTTTGGGCAGAAGATATTCAAGAACGTCTCGAAGAAGAGCTGGGGCGAGTGGGTGGAGCGGCAGAAGATGCTGCTGAATGAGTACAGGCTGCAGCCGTGGACGCGCGAGGCGCAGGAGTTCCTGGTGGAACAGATGAATGAGTTTTTCTTCGGCGAAGGCGGGCAGTTGCCGAAGGAGTATGTTGCTCCGAAGTAGGCGCGGGCGGGGCTGATTCGTGTACACTTAAGGCTGTTGCATACCCCTCCGCGGCCCGCCTGGGCTGACGGAAGTAGTAGTCGGGACGTGGCTCAGCCTGGTAGAGCGCACCCTTGGGGTGGGTGAGGTCGCTAGTTCGAATCTAGTCGTCCCGACCAACTTTCTTTCAACTTCGCACAATGGTGGGTGAGGTCGCTAGTTCGAATCAAGTCGTCCGTCAGACGGTGTTGGTTGAGGCAACTTTCGCAAACCACTTCGCGGAATCCTTCATGTAGCGGCGCTGGGTGGGGAAGTCGATATAGACCAGGCCGAAGCGCTGGGTATAGCCTTCCGCCCACTCAAAATTATCGAGAATAGACCATGCATGGTAGCCGCGGACGTCGGCGCCGTCGTGGATTGCGTGGGCTAGTTCCCGGAGGTGCTCCTGGTAATACTGGATGCGGCGGATGTCGGCGACTCTCCCGTTGGCATCGGGGTAATCGCCATAGGAGCAGCCATTTTCGGTGATTTCGATGGGCAGTTTGTAGTCTTTCGAGACCCGCTGGACGATGTCATACAGGCCACGGGGGTAGACCTCCCAGCCAATTTCGGTGAGTGGGCCGTCTTTGCCTGTAGAGGAGGCGAAGCCCATCGCGTTGTAAGAGGCTCCGGAGGGAGCTGGCGTTGGTAGGGCAGCGACGAGGTGCCGGAAGTAATAGTTGATACCTATGTAATCGAGCGGAGCGGCGATGCGCTTTTCGTCACCGCTCTGGAAACCCATGGTTTCGAGTGGAGTGTCGTGGACGAAGGCTTTCGGGTAGCGACCGCGGAGCGCTGTTTCCAGGAACCAGACGTTGTTGAAAGCGTCGAATCGTTTTGCGGCGGCCGCGTCTTCGGGAGACGAGGTGAGCGGAGTCGCGGGCGACATGCTAAAGGCGGACCCGACTTTTGATTTGGGGGCGATTGCTTTGATTGCCCGAAAGCCGTCTCCCTGAGCGAGGTTTACAGTGTGCGCGGCTTTCAGGAAGAGGTGGAAGTCCGTCTTGCCCGGCGCGTGGCGGCCTTCGGCGTAGCCCACGTAGGTGAAGACCCAGGGTTCATTGAAGATCGCCCAGGTATCGATCCGGTCTCCGAGAGATTTAACTACGATCTCGACATAATCGGCGAAGCGGGCAGCAGTGTCGCGATTGGGCCATCCGCCCTGATCTTCGAGAGGTTGAGGCAGATCCCAGTGGAAGAGCGTGACCAAAGGCCGCATGCCGGCGCCGAGAATAGCGTCGGTGAGACGCTTGTAGTAGTCGATCCCTTTCTGGTTTGAAGGGCCCGATCCGGACGGTTGAATTCGCGGCCACGCTATCGAGTAGCGATAACTGCGAAGATTCATCTGCTTCATGATGGCAAGATCTTCCGGGAAGCGATGGTAGGCGTCGCAGGCTACGTCTCCTGTCCAACCCCCTTTTACGTTGCCGGGAGTGTGACTGAAGCGATCCCAGATAGACTCTCCCCGTCCGTCGACGTTCCAGGCCCCTTCTACTTGATAAGAGGCGGTTGCGCTTCCCCAAAGAAAGCCTTTGGGGAATGTCGCCTGGCCTGAGGTGGAGATTTGTTCGGTGCCTGTACCGGGTGCGGGAATGAGCGAAGCGTTTGAGAGCTTTGGCAGTGTTGCTGCGGCGGCCCATGCAGACGTTTGAGCAAGAAAACTTCGGCGGTTCATGACAGTATCTCTCCGTGAGATCTTAGGTGCTCTGCGAATAGTCGCGTCAAGATAAGTATGTGGTGGCAGAGATATCCCCGCCACCACATGGAATGAAGCCTTTGGTTAGAACAGCGCTTTGAGAGCGAACTGGTACTGCCGCGGATTGTAGTTCGGATCGGTCGCCGAGATGCTTCCGAAAGAAGCGTTTCCGAACTGCTGATTCGAGCTGTTGTTATTCGCTATGTAGAAGTTTGGAGTGTTGGAGATGTTGAAGCTCTCGATACGGAACTGCACGGTCACACGCTCGGTGACCGGGAAGTTCTTGAAGAGAGACAGATCGAAGTCGCGGAAGTGAGGACCGAACATCGAATTGCGCTGAGTGTTTCCAATCGTTCCCAGGGTTTGAGGAGCGAAGGCTGTCGTATCGAAGAACTTGCTGAGGGTATGGTGGGCCAGGCGAGGATCTTTGATCGTATTTGGCCGATCCGCTCCGCCGGAGTTCTGGGGGACGGCACGGTTGTTGAAGCCGTGAGTTTTGCCATCGCTTTCGACAGGATTGTCGGCACCGGCGCCGCTGCTGACGATCGAGAAGACCTTTCCACTCTGCCATCCGGCGATCAAATTCGTCTGCCATCCGCCGATAAGCGCTTTCTTGGCGCCGGTGAAGCTCTTACCGAACGGCAGCTCGTAGTTGAGCTGGAGGGCGAAACGGTTTTGGACGTCTGTATCCGCGTTGCCGTATTCGGTTGCCCGAATGTTGGTAGGAAGAGCGTTTGCTCCAACCCTGATCGCCCTGCTGGGAGAAGGTGCTGGTGTCAGCCAATGCCTTGGACCAGGTGTAATTTACATCGAGCGCCAGACCCTTGGTGAAGCGACGCTGAAAAGAGGTCTGGAGTCCGTTGTAGTTTGAGATACCCCCGGTAGCAAGATAACTGATGCCGCTCAGGTTCGAGCTGGTCGGGTGCGCTGGATTGGCTGCAATAAAAGTTGCATCCAGGGGGCGAGCGGAGCCACCAGGGTTGGTGATGGGGTTGAACGGCAGCGGCTGGTTGATGTTGTTGATCGATTCCGGCAGATGCTGGCCGACGTTGCCGACGTAGCCAATGATGAAGACGTTGGCTCCAACCTGCTGTTCGATCTGGAGGTTGTACTGCTGGATGAGTGCGTTCTTGAAGTTGGTCGCTTCGGCTACAAATGAAAGACCATTGATAAGAGACAGATTACTGAGCTGGGCTGCCGAAGGAGCGGAAGGCGAGATAATTCCCTGGCTGAAGCTCCCATATTGACCCTGGAGAGCGCAGTCGCCGTTTTGGCCTGGAGGAAGAGTGCCGCCATTGACGTACGTTTCGATCTGCACGGCAAGGGTGGACTGGCAGGCAGGGCTGTTGACGGAAGTGAACGGAGCATTCTTCAAGTCGCCGTTCGAGGTGTAATTGCCGGGATAGTAGCTGATTCCGTAACCGGCACGGATGACAGTGGAAGGTCGCGCGGAGAATGCGAAACCAACGCGCGGGCCTACGTTGCTGTATTGAGTTGGGATTCCCGCTGTCGCGCTGACACCATTCACTCCGGCAATCTTCAATGAACTCGATGTTGCCGCAGCCGGGTTGGAGACAGCCTGCAGAAAATCATAGTTCGAGATGTGGTTATGTGCTTCGGTAAACGGAGTGAATATCTCGTAGCGGGCACCGTAGATGACCGTCAGCTTCGGGCTGATCTTCCAGCTATCCTGCGCGAAGAAGCTCGGCTCCCAACTCCGATAGTCCGGAGGCGTAATGTTGAAGTTGCGGGTCTGATTGTTGTAGGCGCCGAGCAGAGCCGAGGCGATCTGTTGGTCCTGCTGCGTCTTTTGATTGGAGTTGGAGTCGGTGGTTAGATTGAAGCCGAACGCACCGACTGCGGACGCGCTCTGGACATTGCGCGCCTGCCTGCGCATCAGGCCTGCCCCGATTTTGAGGTTGTGGTTGCCCTTCGTCCAGCTGACAGTGCCTACATACTGGAACGTGTTGTCGATGTCCTGCAGAGGAACATACGCGCCGTCACCGACGTCACCGAATGGTCCAATGGAAACCGGCGTCAGAGAGTCGGCAAAAGGACTGAAGCTGGTCATAGCTGCGGGAAAAACCGACCTTCTGATCGACGCCGATGCCGTAGTTCAACGGCAGGGAGAGATTGTTGATGCGAGTGAATCCAGCCCTGAGGTCCATCAGGAGGCTTGGGGTGAAGATGTGGGTGTAACCCAGCTCGTATTGCTGGGCTATGTCGGTGGCAGGACCATCGAAGTTATACCGGCCACCGCTGACTTGAATTCCATTCTGTGTTCCGAAAGCAGGGGGGGGTAAAGGTATCAACAGTGTTATAGGTGAAGCGAGCAAAGAGCAGGTTCTGTGCATTCAGGCTGTGATCGATCCGGGCGTCGTAGGTGTTGTAGTTCTGCGTCTTGTTGGGGCTGATGGTGAAGTTGCTCGCGAGGTAGTTGCCTCCGGGGCAAGCCGGCAGGGGCGCGAGTCCGCAGGTGGGCGCCGGGAGCAGTGACAGATAGTTCAACGCGATGGGATTGATGGGTACTGGGCCACCGGTCGCAGGAATTAATCCGGCATGTGCCTGAGCGGTGCCGTTGCTGGTGGAGAGCAGGTTCAGAGGGCTCGCACCTCCGATACTGTGAATGTCGTTGAATTCATCCTGAGTGAGCGTTGTGCCGGTGTCGGTCACCCCTGAGACCTCGCGGAATCCTTCGTAGTCGAAGTAGAAGAAGGTTTTATTGCGGAAGATTGGTCCGCCGATGCTGGCGCCATATTGGTTCTGACGCAGTTCGGGCTTTCTTCCTGTGTTCTGGAAGAAGTTGCGACCGTCAAATATATCGTTGCGGAAGTATTCGTAGACGGAGCCGTGAAATTGGTTGGACCCGGATTTGGTAACCACGTTGATGACGCCGCCTGCCGTTCGGCCAGCTTCAGGAGCGTAGCTGTTGGTCTGAACCGTAATCTCCTGGATTCCTTCGATGTTCGGTTTCACTCCGATCGACCCGATAACACGTTCGTTGTCGTCGATTCCATCGACAACCCAGTTGTTGAGACTTTCGTCCTGCCCGTTGACAGAGAGGCCAGCGGCATTGGTGCGCCGATCATCGGGGCGGCCGCCGCTGCTGAGCGAGTTGCCCGAGCCTTGGTTGGCGCCCGGAACGAGGGCAACTAATTGAACAAAGTTACGTCCGTTCAGGGGGAGATCCTGCACTGCTTTGGCCGTCACGGTCGAACTGACGGTCGCGCTGTCAGCCTGAAGGAGGGGCGTGGTTGCAGTCACTTCGATGATGGTGGTCTCTGAGCCAGTCTGAAGGTGAACGTCGTTGCGGGCACGGTCGCCGGCCTCTACGCTAAGATCCTTGGTTAAGGACTCCTGGAAGCCTTTGGCTTTGATCGAAACGGAATAATGCCCTACGGGCAAAAGCGTGAAGTTGTAGTCGCCCGAGCCGTTGGACACCGTGTTGCGGGTCTCGTTCGTTCCGAGATTGGTAAGGGTGATTGCAGCGTTAGGAAGGACTGCCCCTGTAGCGTCGGTCACAGTTCCAACGATGTCAGCAGTAGTCAGTTGGCAAAATGCCGCTGCCGTGGAGAGAAATAAGATCGCCAGGAGGAAGATAAAGTTCCTGGTTGTCCTTAATAGGTGACTGAAGCTTCCATTACTACTCGGATGCATCATTTCATAGTTCATGGTCTCTGTCCTCGAGTGTTGCTGTTAGAAAAACGATTCCAGGGTCAATTCATTTCGTCGCAGTGTTGTTGACGCCTGGCTAGTTGCATTCTTTCTGCGGCCCGTGGCTTGAGAACTCGCGGCAGGGCACGCAGAAGGGGGGTGTTTTAAGTTCGGCACAACCTAAGGAGTTTCAATGAGCTTTGGATAGGGGTATTACGGTAAAAGTATTTCCAGGGCTGTAAGCCGCTCATTTCACGAAGATTCACAAGGTAGTAACCGGGACGTATAATACGTTCGCTCCTGCTTGGCCATCTTTGTGCGTAGCCAACAGCATCTGAGAGATGAGTAAATGCCAACGGCCAAATTGATTCCTACTAACGAAGACCGCGCATTATTTGAAGAAGGAAAGCTCAGTCGATCTGAAGTCCTTCATCAGCTCGATCGAATTGTTACCAGCAAACACTTTCGAAACAGCAAACGCTACCCGTCATTTCTGAAATTCGTTGTCGAGCAGACGCTCGCCGGAAAGACAGAAGAATTGAAGGAGCGCACCCTCGGGGTCGATGTATTTGCCAGGCCAAACGACTACGATACCAACGCAGATCCAATCGTCAGAGTCACTGCCGGCGAGATAAGGAAACGCATCGCGCAGTACTACCAGGAGCCGGGACACGACGTTGAACTGCGTATTGATCTGCCTCTAGGCTCGTACGTTCCGCATTTTCTTCCTGCCAATCACGCAAACCACACCCCGGACCACGATCCGCTCAACGGCCTGAGAGTTATCTCTACCGAGGTAACGCCGCTGCTGGACCATGAAGTGGTAGGACCGGAAACAGCGCCGTCGACGACCACGAAACTTGTTATTGGGAAGCGACGATGGAAGCGAGTGGTTCTCGTCGGCCTGGAGTTTCTGATCGTCTCGGCTGTTCTTCTGGCAGCGGTGATGCTGCGAAACAATTTCAAAGACCAGGGAATTAAATATTTTTGGCAACCCGTGATTGCGTCGGGCAAGCCAGTGCTTATTGTGATCGGAGTCCACACGCTCGATGAAAGGGGACAGGATGAGCCGGCTAATACTCGCGCGAGGGCCCCGCGAGACGGTCAGCAGAATATGTTGTCCTCGATGATTCGCTTCGATATGGTTCCTGTCAGCGACATCGTAAGCTACAGCGAGCTGACTGACCTGTTGGCGAAGCGCTCCATTCTCTATCGAACCAAGGGATCTGTGGATACAGCGTTCGAGGACCTGCGGCAGGGACCGGTAATTCTGGTCGGCGGATTGGATAATGTCTGGACGAAACGACTAGTCGCCCCTTTGCGATATCACTTCTTCGCAGAGAGCCAGCTGGAGAGCGAGATTCGCGATAACAAAGATCCAACTCACGTCTGGAAGTTCGACAATATGCAACTGGTATCGGGAGATTCCCACGACTATGCCATCGTGGCGAGTTACTTCGATCCGACGATTGGGCAGCATGTGCTCGTCGCTGCCGGGATTGGAAAAGCAGGAACGCAGGCAGCCGCAGAGTTCCTGACAAGCGATGCGGAGCTGAAGACGTGGCTCGCTGAGGCGAAGGTGCCGCGTGGGAAGAATGTAGAACTGGTGCTATCTACCGAGATATTGGATGGGCAGCCAGGGCCGCCTCACGTGGTCGCGAGCTCCATCTGGTGAAGGAGGGAGATACGGTTGAATCTCGCCATGTGGAGTTTGTCTCGTGGATTACGGGTTGGTCTTTCCGAGATACTTTTGGAAGTAATCGACTAGTTTGCGGTAAGCGAAGCGGGTTTGGGCAAGGCCCTCGGTGTCCCATCCGTGTGGCGCGTTGGGAAGCACGAGGAGATCGATGTCTTTGCCTTGCAGGATGAGGCGTTGCTCCAGAGTGATGGAGTCCTTGAAGAGAACGGTGTCGTCCCTCATGCCATGAATGATCATGAGGTGGTCCTGCAGGCCGCCGGACTTGAGGAAGGATGAGGACTTTGCGTACTGCTGCATGTGGTCCTGAGGGGCCATCATCGTGCGCATCTCGCCGGTTAGCGCGTGAAAGAGGCTGGTAGCAGGTGCGCCTGCGACTCCTGCCTGATAGACACCGGAGTGGGTGAAGAGAGACATAGTCGTGAGTAAGCCTCCGTAGCTGCTGCCCCAGATTCCTACGCGATGCTCATCGACGAATCCTTGCCCTACAAGATATCTGACGCCGCTATAGAGATCGTCGACGTCGACGCCGCCGTAGTCCATGCCGATGCGTTGGCGGAAGATTTTGCCATACCCTGAGCTGCCACTGATGTCGACATTGAGAATGACGTATCCCTGTTGGGCGAGGTACTGGTCCAGCCCCCATGTGGGATGAAAGATGCGGCCTCCCCACTGGTTATGGACAGTGTTGCTGTAGACGGAGCCGAGGATGGCTGGGTATTTCTTTGTGGGGTCGAAGCCGGGTGGCAGCGTTAGGCGTGCATGCAGCATCGTGCCGTCGTTGACGTTGGGGAAGTCGACGTATTTTGCGGTTACCCAGTGATATTCGTTGAACTCCGGCAGTGGGGAGTGCGTGATCTGTTCCGTGGAGTAACTGGTGACTTGAGCTGCAGCAGAGGTTTTGATGAGGTAGAGGTCGGGCGGAGTCCTGTCGCTGGAGAAGATGTCCGCGAAGTATCGGCCGTCAGGTGAGGGCACTGGCGAGTGGGTGCCTGCGGTTTCGGTTAGGCGTTGTGGCTCGCCGCCTGCGAGCGGTACGCGGAAGAGATGACGCTCTTCGACCTTGCCCTGATTTGTAACGACAAAGAGAGCATTTGCAGCTGGCGAGATAGAAGCGGAGAACACGGCGAATTTTCCAGCAGTGATTGGCTTCGGCTCGCCGCCGGCAATGGACTCGTAGTAGACATGGTAGTCGTTGTCGCGATCGGAGATGAAGTAGACGCCACTGCCGTCGGGTGCCCAGTCGGACCACCACTCTGCAGTGACATTCTTCGGATCGGCTTCACGCAGAAGCAGCTTGGCGTGGCCGGTTTCTGGATCGACGAGAAGCAGTCGCCGGTCTTTAATATAGAGATCGCTTTTGTCGACAAGGATAGTCTTGCTGTCAGGTGACCAGGAGACTCCGAAGAAGAGATCCAGAGGATCGCTGCCAAGTTCGGCCCACTGTACAGGTCCACCGTCTGCAGAGATAATACCGAGGCGGCGGGAGTCGGAGGGCTCTCCGGGGAAGGGACGCTTGACGCGGGGAAGCGTCGTTTCCTCGCCGAGATAGTTGGGAATGCCACGGGTGGGGACGTGACTGGCATCAGCCTCGATAAAGGCGAGGTGCTTGCCATCGGTCGACCAACGAAACTCTTCGACGGTGACCTCATTTTTTCCCGAGGCGTAGATTTGTTTCGTTGCGGGCTTGCTGCCGTCGAGCGTCATGACCCACAGATTGCCGCCGGAGAGGTAAGCGACACGGTTGCCCTGCGGGGATGAGGAGGCGCTATTTTGAGCGATGTCGGACTCGATAAGCCGCTGCGGAGTTTGTCCGGGGATTACCTGATAGAGCTGTCCGTGAAAGTTGAAGAGAAGATGCAGACCATCGGGAGCCCAGATCACATCGGAGACACCATGATCGGTTTCGGCACGGGCCTGCTGTTCCAGCTTTGCGATGTCGGTGCCTGGATCTGCCGGGCTGGCCGGTCGATGCATCGAGGTAACGCGGACTGGTTTGCCTGTCGTTCGATCCGCTAACCAGACGTCGTAGAAGTTCGTTCCCTCATCGTTCCAGAGGAATGCGAGGTGTTGACTGTCAGGAGACCAGTGCGGGCTCTCGGGCTTGGTTCCAATAAGCCAGGGAAGGCTGTACAGACGTTCAATCGTCAGCCTCTTTGGCGATTGGTTGGGAGTAGTTTGCGCAAATGCGTTGGTGGCGAGCGCAAACATGCAGAGCGCGAGAGCTTTGCAGAGGAGGGCAGATTGATTCACCTGTTTTTTCAAGTTAATTCTCATGGGCCAGTGGGTCTGTAGGTTCGAATCTAATAGTGCAACTTTTATAGTTACTTATTTTGTTGAGGCGCCGGGATCGGAGCGGGGACTTCGGTTGCGTCGTGGAGCAGTTCCCAGCGTTGCAGCGCGATCGGAACATTGCCGTTGTTCCACACAAAGTCGTTGAACTTCATCATAGAAAAGTCGGCACCCTGTGTACGGCGCGCGTCAGAGAGGAGCTGGGTAATCTGGAGCTTTCCGATCTGGTAAGAGATGGCCTGGCCGGGGGTGCTGGCGAACATCGCTGCTTCTTCGAGTGCTGTGGTCTTATCCATCGGGACGGTTCGCTCGAGATAGTCGGCTGCCTGCTGGAGGGTGAATTCGCCGAGCGCCAGTTTTACGTCGACCTCGACGCGTAATGCCCGCAGGCACATGAAGCTGTAGATTGTTTCACGAGTGTGAGCGTTGTCGTCGAAGAGTCCAGCTTGCAGCATCATCTCTTCTGCGTAGAAACCGATTCCTTCATTCGCGCCGGAGTCGTAGTAGTGGCGGCGGATCGGATCGGGGTTGTGCCAACCGAGGCAGAGTTGAAAGTAATGGCCGGGCACGCCCTCGTGCACAATGATGGGGCGCGGATCGCGCGCTGTTGAGAGGTTGAAGAAGCCCAGGTCGGGGCTGGGCTTGCGGATGTAACTGGTTCCGTTCTGGTCGAGGCGACCTGGTCCGGTAAGGTCGTCGGTGACGCCGAGATCCTGGTAGGGCTCGAGATAGTCGGGTAGCAGCAGGTTGCGGTAGTGATGCAGCCAATCGGGAACGGTGAGGATCTTCTGGTCGACAAGGAAGGCGCGAATCTTCTCCTCGTCGACCTTCTCCGCCTGGATCTGTGCATCCGCGCTTGGAAAGACAGGAGCCGGTGGAAGGCCGGCAAGGCGTTCTTTCTGATACGTTTCAAATGCGACCGAACGGCTCCATTCCTGATGACTCATGGCCAGCAACTGCTCCGGAGTGTATGGAAGCAACGCGACGTTTCGCAGGAAATAGAGGTAGTTTTCGCGGCCGATCGCGGTGTCTTTGCGGGTGTTCGGCAGAACCTTCTGGAGCCATGCACGATAGTCATTGAGTGCGTTGACTGCCGCGGGCGTTGCAGCCTGAAGTGCCTGATTATTGGCGGGAGTGAGTTGAGGAGCCAGGGCCGTCTCCATCCGCCGGGTACGATCGGCCACTTGATCGAGCGCCGCGATTGCCAACTCCGCGAAGGGTTGGCGTATGTCAGTCAGGTTCTCTTTGGCTGCCTGAATTGTCGCGGGGATCTGCCTCATCCGATCTACAATTTGTTGCTGGCGAGATGGAGAGAACGGCGGTGGCTGCAGCAGCAGGGCGAAGATTGAGCCGAGGGTCTGGTCAACATAGAACTCTGGGTCCCGCTTCCAGGTCTGTTCGATCGACAACTCCCAACGGACGCGGGCGATGGCCGAGCCAAGAAGACGATAGTCGACCTGGTCATGTACAGAAGCTTCGGCTGCGGGTGCAATACTCTGCCATCGCCGCTCAAAGGAGTTGAGTTGTTCGAGCCGTTCGGAGACGGTCTTCGGCGACCAATCGACTATGAAGGAATCCGGCCTTTCGATGCGAGGGATATCGTCGTTGCTGAAGGGCTGCTCTTGTGCTCTCCATGCCCAGAAGCTCTCGCTGAGATCGCCAAGACTGTCGGCATTCGCAGGCAGGCCGCTTATGAGCATCAGAAACAGGAGGGCGAAACTTCCAGAGAGATTCAAAATGGCTCCGTGAGCGAGATTTCCGAAGATATTCAGTGTATTCGACCGACTGTCCATGGGAGTCGACTATTTATTTCCAATCACTTAGAACGAAGCACCATTTTATTGGCAGACCATGAGTGGCCGGCTTCGTCATTTTGGACGAAGCCACACATATCAGCGGGGCACTCATAGGTAAACTGACTCACCACCCTGTATTGCTTTATGTTGACAGCTATGTTCTCAAAGTGATATTCCGGCAGGGATGCTGGCAGAAGACAAAGCTGTTTCCGGGGACCTTATCCAGGACCAGATCGCGCGTATTTTGCGCAGTGACGAATTTCGTAATTCGGAGGTGCTCCGTCGCCTTCTGCTCTATCTAGCTGAAAAGTCAGCCTCTGGGGAGGCAGACCAGCTAAAGGAATATGTCATTGCCATCGATGGGTTGGGGAAACCTTCCTCGTATGATCCTCAACATAGTTCTGCAGTTCGGATTCAGATAGGAAGACTCCGCCAGAAGCTAACTGAGTATTATCGTGGTCAAGGCAAAGACGATCCGATCGTCATCGAGCTACCTAAAGGCCATTTCCGGCTGACCTACCAGCAGCGGGAGCCAGAGGCAATTCAACCGGAACCGATAGTTTTGCCAGACGCCCATATGGAAAAGGAGGCTCAGGCAGACTTTGTATCCGTTCCCTCCAAGAATGGAATTTATTTAGGAGTCCTTGTCGGGCTGCTTCTTCTGGCTGGCCTGCTGGCATGGGTGCGTTCAAAAGAAGCGTCTTCTCAGACGATGTTGTCTGGTGAACTCGAAGCCTTGTGGTCACCCTTCATGAATTCACGACGGCCACTCATCGTTTCCATCGAAGACCCGCTCTTTGTTGAACTTCGCTCGAATCCCGGCATCTATTACCGTGATCGTTCTTTGAACCAATGGGCGGATGTCGAGAAGTCAGAACCGATCCAAATTCTGGGCAAGGCGCTCAAGAATCCGGATATTCAGCCCAGCCGGTACTACACGGCGTTCGGTGAAGTGGAGGCTTCCTTTCTTTTGGGACGCCTGCTTGGCCCGCACGTTCGGTATTCGTTGTCCAAGTCGAGTCAGCTTAGCTGGCAGCAGCTCGCCGACAATGACGTCCTCTTTGTTGGAGTGCAAAATCTGTTCTTTGAACAGGTGCAGGGCTTGCCGATTGAGCCGCAGCTCATTCCGGAGCTTCAAGGCGTAAGAAATCTACATCCAGCGCCCGGTGAGCCTACCCTTTTTGCCGACCAGTATGTCACCGCGCCGACGGAGCAAGGTGTTGTCTATGCTCTCGTTACTCATCTGCCGGGGCCGATAGGAAGTAATGAGGTCGAGAGTTTTACCAGTAACCGCTCTGCCGGTTATGTTGGTGCGGTGCAATGCTTCACCAGTCCGGAATCCGCTAAGGTTATCGTGCAGAAGTTGACCGCCCAAACCGGTGGCCGCATGCCACGGTACTATCAGGTGCTCCTCAAGGTGAGATTTAAGGACGACGTACCAACTGAGACAACATACGTCTTGAGTCGTGAACTCCACTAACGGTTTCAAGCTGCCTATCCAAATCAGAAGAGCTCCCCAGGCCGAGCTAGGTCGAGTTGACTGGCAAATGGCTCGCACTTACGTTCGTTGCTTTGATCCCCCATAGCAGTTACAGGTGTAGGTGTCCAAGACAGAGGCGAAGTTGGCAACTAACGCTTCATGGCCTGCTCCTATATGGTTTCACACTGAATTGAGACATGTTACATACAGGTTTCCTACATGTGTATGCTTCCATGTTCTTCAAAACTGGTGCTATCTCTTCTCCCCAGTTTGAAGGCTTGATCTCCGCAATGAACGAACTGCCAGTGATCCTGATGCGATCAGCCGGCACCTGCTGAGAAATTACCGCGGACCACGCCCCAAGCATTAATGAAGTCAAGCGTTCCGCTGGAGGCAAGGATGAAAAGGATTGGTTTCGTATTTCGGTTGGTTGTTGTCGTCGTAGCAATCGTTGCAGGAAGTATTTCCCCTTCGTCGGTCTGGGCACAAACCCAAAGCGCCAGCATCGTCGGCATATTGACAGACTCGGCTGGCAGCGTCGTCGCAAACGCAGTCGTCACGGTGACCAGCCCGGCTCTGCAGGTTCCAAGCCTGACCGCTACGACAGATTCCCAAGGCGCATACAGATTTGTGGATTTACCTGCGCCAGGCGTCTATCGCATAACTTTTGAAGCAAAGGGGTTTCGCACTGCGATCGAGGATGGTGTGAATCTAGGAGTAGGATTTACTGCCAAAATCGACGGAAATATGGTCGTCGGATCCGTCTCTGAAAAAGTGGAGGTCACGACAGCGGGTCCTGTGATTGACACTATATCGACCGCAAGCTCATCCACTTTGCAAAGACAGGAGATCCAGGATGCCCCAAAGGGTCTTGGCCTGACCGAACTGCTTCCCATGGCTGCCGGGGTGAGCTATCAAGGCAAACCTGACGTCGGTGACAGCAACCTTGCAACGACAACTACCGCCGTTACCTTCGGAGCTGTCCTTCAGCCTACCTTTGAGGTGGAAGGCATCAATCTTTTGACCGGGAAGAGCGCTGATTCCCACATCTATTTGCAGTCGACGGCGCTGGCTGAGGTAGAGTTCAAGACCAGCGGCAACAACGCGGAGGTTGGTCTTCCCGGTGTAGCCCAGGTCGCCGTGATGAAGTCCGGCGGAAATACCTTCCACGGCGATCTGCAGGTGGATTATCAGCCACCAGCTTTCCAGGGCAATAATATCTCGCCAGCGCTGGCGGCTCCGCCAAATAATCTCACGGTCGGCAATCCTTTGGAGGGCCCGGGGTACTATGACTATTCGGGTGACATTGGCGGCCGCATTATTACGAACAAGCTATGGTTTTACGGTGGATATGCCGGCCAGTATCTAAAAAACGGGCAGGTCAACTTCGTAGCTGCGCCCGATGCTGCCGGCTGTTGGACATGCGCGGACTCAGTTCCAGGCAGCGTCATCACATCGCTTACGGAGTACAACTACAAAATCTCCTACCAACTCAAACAAAGCATCAGAATCAACTTCGCTGAGATGCATGGCACCAAATTTCTCTCCGATAACCAGCCTTCCCCATCGGTTCCTTTGCCTGCCGGCCAGTATGAACACCAGCCTGGAGGTATGTGGCATGGAGAGGCGCAATATTCCCGCGGCAGCCGGTTTCTCCTCGATGGCTCCTTTGGATTTGGCGGGTATGCGGCGCAGTACGTAGCTCAGCCTGCAAGCAACATCGGAAAATACGGCTATACGAATGGAAGCGCCTTCGCCGGTTCGCCCAGCGAAGAAGAGCTAAGCTCGAAGCTGATGACCGGACCACAGCCTAATTTTCCGCAGAATAAACCAAATAACCGCTGGGAGATGCGAATCGTCGCCACTTACATTCCGGTTAAGCCACACTTAGGCGGGACTCACCAGTTCGCTTTCGGGACTTTAGTGGACTGGGAGCGTGCCGCTACCCAGGTCACAGAGAATAGCGCGAGCGGAAACTACCTGCTTCAGTTCCAGAACGGCGCGCCCAACAAGATCGTTATTTATAACACGCCTTTTCCTAGCTCTAATAATGGACTTAACAGTCAGGCCTACTTCATCACCGATACCTGGGCCATCAAAAGAGTGGCTATAAACCTGGGCATCCGAGGAGAGACGTTCAATAGCTTTTATCCCACCCAGAGTAAGCCCAATGGCCAGTTTAGCGACATCTTTCCTGCGCAAACCTTTCCAGGACAGAACATCCTGAGATGGAGCGACGTCGTTCCTCGTGTCGGTGCGGCCTGGGATATCGCTGGAAATGGAAAGACTGTCCTGAAAGGATCGTTCGGGATATTTGGTGACACGATGGGAGACGTGTTTGCGCAGACTTTCAACCCAAATGCTCAGCGAAGCAACACCTATAACTGGTCAGGTCCTTGCGCTCCAACGGCTCCTCTTGCTCCTGTGCAATACCAGTGCGATGTGACTGCTGCGTTCCTTGCGACACTTCCGTCGCTGACGCCGACTGCCGAGACAGGAGGGACGAGTCAGATACGAAATCCTAACCTGAAGCAGGACAAGATCTATGAATATACAGTCAGAGCGGATCGCCAGCTTCTACCCAACATCGCATTGAATTTTACCTATCTTCATCATGCCGTCTATAACATGTATGGCTCTGCTACCAATGCCGGAGCAGTATTGCCGACCGCGGACGTTGTCGGCAACGGAATTGATGTCGGCCATAACTACAACATCACAGTTCCTTTTGTAGATAACTTCAATGGGGTGATGACTCCCGTCACGGTCTATACCTACGCGAAAGGTTCTGGAACGAATACAAACGAGGTCGTCAACAACCCATCCGACCGCCCCGATACCTACGACACGTTTGCGGTTGCTGTTACCAAGCGGTACTCCAGCAAATGGACTGGAACAGTGTCGTTCTGGGATACGAAGAACCACAGATGGCTTCAGGGAACGGCAGGAATTATTGGTAGCCCCAACGACGATGCCTTCCCGATTGACAACACCTGGAACTGGGAGGCTCGAGGCAACGTGGTCTACCGCCTGCCGAAAGGATTTCAAATTTCCTCGTTCTATCGCGTGCAGTCTGGCAACCCTGGCCAGCGGCTCGCTGCCTTCAACAGCTCTGCGCTCACCCAGGGATCTACCACCATCAGGATGGGACCTTTTGGGCAGTACAGAGGTCCAGTGGTCAGCGTGTGGAACATAAAAGCAGCTAAAGTGTTCACACTCCGGGATAAATATCATCTGGAGACGAACTTCCAGTTGTTCAATCTGTTGAACAACAATGCCGCTGTCGCAACTAATTATCTTACGGGCCCAACAACTTTTGGTGTGGTAACTAGCCTTGTTTCACCGCGAGTGGCTCGAGTTGGTGCAACTTTCTATTTTTGAATATTCCCAGTGATGGGGTAGTAAAGGGAGCAATTTTTATGAACTGCCGGTCTAGTTCGATGCTTGGATTTTTAGCCGTCACCACTCTCTCATGTGTTGCACAACAAACTGGAACCGCTGCTGCTACCCCATCCACGGCCCCTCCTCCTCTGGTGATTACGCTGCCCGGATTTGCGGACGGCAGCGTCGTTCCAGGCAAATACACCTGCACGGCCGGACCTGAGGTGGTTTCACCGGAGATCCGATGGAGCCAGGTCCCCGCAGGAACCGTGAGCTTTGCTCTTGTCTTCCATGATCTCGAGCCACACCCGGCAAAAGGGCTCATGGACAATACGCACTGGGTGCTCTGGAATATTCCTGGAGCATCCACAGGATTGAAAGAAGGCATACCCGCAGGGAGTACTTTACCTGACGGGACACACCAATTAAAACGTCCGCGAGCGAACCCGCCGGGTTCCCCTTATTCCTACTATGGGCCATGCGCTCCTCCTGGGCCAAACCATCACTATGTCTGGGAGCTTTATGCTCTAGATACAAAGCTCGATTTGCCCGACGACGCGACCCGGGCGGATGTTTTGAAGGCAGTCGACGGTCATATTTTAGGTGCGTCCAGCTGGGTTGGCTATTTTCACCGATGACTCTACTTACCAAGATGGTAAGTGACTATGAAGAATAACGACATCAGAACGCAGGGAGAGATCAATGAAGCTTTGGGGAGTGTTGTTGGGGTTGGCGTTTTCCGGAATCAGTGTGGCTCAAACTCTAAACTGCAATATGCAGGATTACAAAGGCATCGATGGAGTCAAAGCCGAAGCGGTTCACAATTCCGTCGAACTCTCATGGGACGGTGAGGCAGGAGCGCAGTTGCGGGCTCAGTTCACCCTTCGGGATGGACAGCCTCTGGTGCAAGAGTTGGCGGCGCGCAAGGGTGACGGTCCATGGATTGTCCTTGGCAAAAATCTGACACCGCAGTTCGAGGTAACTACGGGCCAGCGCCGGATCTCTTCGGTCGAGTTAGACGTACTCAAAAAGCTGCACAAAGACACACCCGAAATGATTGAGCAGTATAAGTGGAATGTTTTCTGGGATGCGCCTTTATCTGTTCCAGGAACACAGCGGATGTCAGGACCCCCACGCAAGGCCGACGAGATCGCTCGTGCTGCCGTGAGTTACAAGTCTGATAGCTGCCGGGTGAAGACTGATGGGGATCGCGTCAGCCTCATATTTAATGGACTTACATTGGGAATCTTCGCTGGCGATCTCCAGTTCACAGTGTACAAAGGCTCCAATTTATTGAGACAGGAGGCACTCGCGAAGACCGAGGCACCTTCGGTGGCTTATATCTATAAGGCTGGGCTGAAGGGTTTCTCGATTGCGAACGACTCAAAGCTGGTTTGGCGCGACACGGCGCAGGTGTGGCAGCAGGAGGAGTTTGGAGGAACACCGAATCAGGAGCCGGTTAACCTCCGGGCACGTAATCGTCTAGAGGTCCTGGAAGTTGGCGTGGGGTCGGCAAACCCCGGAGCGCTGGCCGTTCTTCCTCCTCCCCATAAGTTCTTCTTTGCTCGCGAGAATGAGGTAAATCTCGGCTATGTTTACTACCGTAAAGATGACAACACTTCATTTTCCCTGGGCGCAATGCAGCCAGAGCGTGGTGAAGGGTATGCCCCGTGGGGAGTCTCGGACGAAGTATGGAAGCGGCGCGTTGGTGTAGCACGCGAGCAGGTAGAGAATTACGCACTTTACAACGCACCGCCCGGAACTATACAGCGCATGGCGGTCTATTACTATCTAAGCCCGACGAGCGATCATCCTGCGCAAAGAGCCGTCATGGCTTATACGCACGACGATGTCTATAAGCCGGTGCCAGGCTTTAAGGTAGTTACAGGTCACTTCCATTTCGAGCTCAACGAGATGATCCGCGACCGTGGGACTATGGACTATCAGCCGACCTGGGTGCCCGTGTTTCGGGGACTAGGGGTGAATGTCATCTACTTAGGTGATTTCCATGACGATTCTGATACAAACGACCCGGGACCGAAGAAATTCGCGGAAGAGAAGCTCTACTTCGAGGGTGCAGGCCGTCTGTCGGACAAGAACTTTTTAGTTGTCCCTGCCGAAGAGGCAAATGCTTATTCCGGCGGCCACTGGTATGTGATGACGCCGAAGCCGGTCTACTTTTCCCACGCTCAACCGCCAGTCCCGAACCAGCCTTTTGAGGAGACCGATCCTGTCTATGGTCACGTCTACCACATTCGTTCGACCGACGATGTGCTGAAGATGGTCAATCAGGAGAATGGCATCATGTGGACTGCGCATCCGCGTACGAAGAGCTCTGCCTACTATCCCGATGCGTATAAGGATAAAGACTTCTTTCTGAGCGATCGCTTTATCGGCGCTTCCTGGGAGTCGCTTCCCGTAGATTTATCGGAAAAGCGGCTATGTGAGGTTCGTTGCTTCGGTACGAACGACGACATGAGCAACTGGGCACCTAAGCCAAAGTTCATGATCGCCGAGGGCGATACATACATGAAGCGTCCAGACTATGACGTCTATCCATATCTCGCAGTAAATTACCTGAAGCTTGACAGGGTTCCCCTATACAACGAGAGCTGGGAACCAATTGTTGAGGGACTTCGCGAGGGCAATTTCTTCGGCACCACCGGTGAGATTCTCTTTCATGACTGGGGTATCGAAGGCTCAGGTGCGAAGAGCGTCTATACGGCGAGCATCGAATATACCTTCCCGCTGGAGTTCGCTGAACTGGTGTGGAGCGATGGGTCGAAGGTAGATCGGCAGATTATTAATCTGACCGATACCACTCCGTTCGGCACCAAAAATTTCAGAATCCCATTCAATGCCGCCGGCAAGAAATGGGTGCGGTTTGCCGTCTGGGACTCCGCAGGCGATGGAGCGTGGCTGCAGCCTGTAGCACCAAAGTAAGTTGAATCATTGCTGGAAAGATTTTTTGTACGATGAGGAGAAAAGAATGAAAGTGATTGTGTTCGGCCTCGCTCTTTTGCTGGCAACCGGCTCGATGCTAAGTCAGGCCCCTTCGGGCCAGCCGTCTGCTGCTCATCCCACTATTACCGAGAACTACTACAAGGTAATTCCGGGACATCAGCAGGAGTTTCTGCAACTCTTTATGAAGAATCATTATCCGTTGCTCGAGAAAGGGCTCGAGAGTGGACGGTTGCTATCAGTGAAGATCGAGACACCCGCAGTTTACATGCCCGAAGATGTGCGCTGGGACTATCGGGTAACTACCCAGTCCGTTAGTCCGGCTGCGCACAATGCCGAACAGGAGGCGGCGCTGAAGCAGCAACTGTGGCCCGATCAGGAAACGTTTAAGCGAGAGGAGAAGCAACGCTTCGATGTCGTACTTGCCCATTGGGATATTACTGTTACGGACCTCACTCCTGCCAAGAAGTGACGATGAGTTAGCCGTGCCTTGGCTAATGCGGTACTGCCCTCGATGCAACCCTGGCAACTATTACTTCACTCGACGCTTTCACTGGAGGCGAGAATGATTTTTACAAAGAAAATGCGGCTCTTTGCAAGCTTCGCCACACTACCTTTTTTGCTATCCGAACCTACTCCGGCTCAGAACGGCACAACGGCCCCTAAGATTCTGACAGGGCAGGCGGCGTTCACCGATTTCTCACAAGAGCACCCAGGAGTGCGTCGGCGGATTACGGTGGCCGATCTTCCCGAGCCGAAGCCGGATGAATCTTTCGATGGGCATGACAAGGTGGTTGCACAGCCAGAGGGGGCCTGGCCAATTGCTCCGGCTGGTTTCAAGGTAGAGCGTTATGCGCAAGGCTTCGAACAGCCACGTCTGATTCGAACAGCGCCGAACGGCGATCTCTTTCTCGCGGATAGTGCTGCTGGGAAGATCAGAGTCCTCCGCGGAGTGAGCGCCGATGGCAAGGTGGTAACGAGCGATATATTTGCAAGCGGGTTGGAGCATCCCTTTGGAATTGCGTTCTATCCACTGGGTCCAAATCCGGAGTGGGTTTATGTGGCCAACACTACTTCGGTGATGCGATTTGCCTACAAGAATGGCGACCTTAAGGCCACCGGCGAAGCGAAGACGGTTGTGCCTACGCTCCCGGGTTATGCACAACTGCGTGGCGGGGGACACTGGACGCGTGACATAGCATTTTCGCTGGATGGCAAGCGGATGTTCGTGTCGGTTGGCTCGGGTTCGAATGTAGATGACACAGATAACAATCCTCGCGAGTTTCACCGCGCGGATGTGTTGGAATATACGCCCGACGGTACCTTTGTAAAGATCTTTGCGAGCGGTATTCGCAACTGTGTGGGAGAGGCGATTAATCCGATAACTGGACAACTATGGTGCTCTACCAACGAGCGCGACAAGCTAGGCGACAATCTGGTTCCTGACTATATCACCAGCGTAAAAGAAGATGGCTTCTATGGCTGGCCATGGTGGTATATAGGCCCGCATCAAGACCCTCGACACGAGGGCAAGCATCCAGAGTTAAAGTCCAAAGTTATTACGCCGGATGTATTGCTGCAGCCGCACTTCGCATCTCTGGAGATGGCTTTCTACACGGGGTCGCAGTTTCCCGCCGGTTTTCATGGCGATGGATTTGCGGCGGAGCATGGCTCGTGGAATAAACAGAAGCCTGCTGGATATGAAGTAATTCGCATTCCGATGCGCGGCGGACATGCGACTGGCGAGTACGAGGATTTTCTGACGGGCTTCGTCACCCCCGAAGGCAAGGCCTGGGGCAGACCTGTGGGGGTAACCGTTGGCAAGGACGGCTCACTGTTCGTCAGCGACGACGGAACGAAGAGTGTGTGGCATGTGATCTACGTGGGTAAGGAAAAATTGGTTGCGGCGGGAGGTAGTTGACTTCGTGCTGGCGGCGCAGAAGACATCGAAAGCCCTGCCATCCATCAAAATGCGAAACAAGTTGTGTCGAGATACTTAAGCTGCTGGGTTTGAGGTTGGAGCAGCACCCAGGCTATGAAAACTGCCGATGACCTGCACAGCCACCCTGTTCGTCAACCTATGAGTGCCCGTAAAGGAGAACGATTGACAATTCTGGATCGCACATCGATTCGCTTTACGCGTACTCTCTACTTCCGCGTCATCATTGGCATACTTGCTGGAGTCATCGTGGGTTATTTCGCTCCCCATGTGGGTGAGCAGCTTAAACCTCTTGGCGATGCCTTTGTTAAGTTAGTCCGGATGCTGGTAACGCCCATAATTTTCCTGACTGTGGTTGTTGGAATTGCAAGTATGGGCGATACGCGCAGGCTTGGACGCGTAGGAATCAAGGCTATTGTGTACTTCGAGGTAGTTACGACGGTCGCTCTTGCAATCGGTTTTGCGGCGGTAAGTCTTATCCGCCCAGGGGCGGGAATGAACATCGACCCAGCTACTCTTGACCCGAAGGCCGTGGCGCAGTTTGTGGCACAGGGCAAACACCTGGATGCCACGAGCTTCATTCTCAATATAATCCCCGATAGCTTCGTGGGCGCATTCGCTAACGGTGAGATCCTGCAAGTACTGCTTCTGGCAATTCTCACGGGGATTGCATTAGTTGCGTTTGATGATGAGCGGAGACTACTCTCGCTTGCAAAATCAACTTCGCATCTTTTCTTTCGTATTACCGCTCTAGTTATGGAGCTGGCTCCATTCGCCGCATTCGGAGCCATGGGCTTCACCATCGGCAAATATGGCCTGGGAACGCTCCTCTCGCTGGGAAAGGTACTGCTCTGCGTTTATGTTACTTGCATCCTCTTTGTTGTGGTTTTGCTAGGGCTGATCTGCTTCTTCAATGGTATTAACCTTTGGAAGCTGCTGGTCTACCTCAAAGAGGAGTTACTCATCGTCCTCGGAACTTCTTCCTCCGAGCCTGCACTTCCCGGACTTATCAGCAAGATGGAACGCCTCGGTTGTTCCGAGATGGTGGCTGGTCTGGTCATACCGGCTGGCTATTCGTTTAATCTTGATGGAACCTCAATTTACCTCACCATTGCCGCCATCTTCATCGCGCAAGCGACGAACACGCATTTAGGGGTCAAGCAGGAGCTCTTCATCATTTTCATACTGATGCTGAACTCTAAAGGTGCTGCCGCGGTCACTGGTGGAGGTTTTATTACGCTGGCTGCAACGCTAGCTGCGGTGGGCTCGATCCCGGTAGCGGGCATCACCCTCCTGCTGGGCGTTGATCGCTTTATGTCGGAGATGCGCTCCCTTACTAATCTGGTTGGCAACGCTGTTGCGACGATTACGGTCGCCCGCTGGGAGGGGCAGTTCGACCTGGCCCGCGCCCGCGATGTCTTGAATGGAAGAGATGTTGAAAACATCATCTTCGAGAAGGCCGAGGAGTTCCGCTGAAGTCGCAGGAGAGGAAAATTCATCCATGATCAAAGGTATTTGTCTTCTTGCAATAGTGTCCCTCAGTGCTCTGTCTGTGGATTCTGCAACTGGTCAGAGCTCCGCACCGGTTGAGCGTCCAGCGGCATCGCCGTTCCCGGGTCTCGCCGTTGCGCTAGCCGGCGCCCAGGCAGCGCTCGCAGCGTGCAGTGCTTACAAGGTCAGCGTCGCGGTGGTGGACTCTGCCGGGGAATTGAAGGTCTCGCTGATGAGCGATGGCGCCCCTCCACTTACCACCGAACTTGCCTGGCGTAAGGCGCGAACCGCTTCTACCTTCAAAAAAGCCAGCTCGCAAACCAAGCTTGACCCTTCGCTGCAGTTTTCCCTTTCAAGCTCTCTTTACAGTTACTATGGGGGCGGAGTTCCGCTGAAAGATGGTTCTGGCACTGTGATTGGAGCAATCGCAATTTCGGGAGGGCCCAGTGAAGCGGGCGACGAAGAGTGCGCACGGGCAGGTCTTCAGAAGATGGTATCTCTGCTGGGTAAATGAGGTTGATTTAGGTACTTGCGCGGCGAAAGGCCGTGGTAAGATGTGACGGCGTTGGCTGCTTGCTAATTCGCGTCGAGTTGGGCCGCTACCGCTCCTATTAGACACCTGCAGCAATCTGGAAATTCATTTGGCCCAACGTTCTGCCGTTCGTCGCCGATGCTCGCTGCCAGCGCTTGTTGCACTGGCTTTCGTGTTCCTGCCTTGTTCGAAGATAGGACTGTCCGCAGGCACGATTCCATCTGGTCAGCAACGGCCGGAAGTGGGAATGCCGGTCGTCCAGAGTTTTTCGCCCCGGGACTACAACAGTGTTGGCCAGGTATGGACGATTCTGCAGGATCGCCGCGGCGTTATGTACTTCGGCAATTCGAGCGGCTCGATCCTTGAGTACGACGGCGTAACCTGGCGCAAAATCTTCGTTTCCTCGAATGTTGTTCGCTCTCTTGCGATGGACGAAAGCGGCAGGATCTGGGTCGGGACAGATGCCAACTTTGGGTACCTCTCTCCGGACGCAAATGGCTCACTGCAGTTCGTCTCGCTCCTCGACAAGGTTCCGGTAGAGTCTCGCAATTTTACGGACGTCTGGCAGACTCTCATCACTCCAAAGGGTATCTTTTTTCGCTCGTTTGAGCGGCTGTTTCGCTGGGACGGCCAGCGAATGTGGCTGGTGGACTCGAAATCGAGATTTCAAGCGCTCTCGTTCGTTCGCGGTCGCATTTATACGTCCCAGAACGGAATCGGACTTCAGGAGATTGTTGGAGATGAGCTTCGCAATTTGCCGGGTGGAGATGCCTATCGGGCTACCAACAAACTGTTTCTTCATCCATTTGATGAGACGCACATTCTCATCTCGGGGCGCGATCAGTTACTGACGCTGTACGACGGTCAGAAGGCAACTCCTTTCCCAACGGAGGCGGATGATTATCTACTCAAACATAAAACCTACACATCGACGTTGCTGGCTGACGGAACTTTCTGCATTACGACCTTGAATGGCGGCGCGGTCATCCTCACTCACGATGGTAAAGTTCGCCAGATCTTCGATGAGGCCACAGGGCTCTCGAGTTCGGACGCACTTTCGGCGTATGAGGATCGAGATGGCGCGCTGTGGCTCGGGCTCTCGTCCGGAATTGCTCGCGTTGAGATCAACTCTCCGATCTCCATCTTCTCGCTACAGGGCAGCCTCGACGTGGCGCGGTTCAATGGGTCGATTTACACCGTATCCGGAGGAGGCGAGTCCGCCGCCCAGCGGATCGAAGCCGATCCACATACCGGTCGTCCGAAGTTAGTGACAATGCACGGGAGTCCCAGCCAGGGCTTCGCTTTTGCTCTTTTCAAAGATCCCACGGGCAAGCTCGACCAACTACTTGCAGCGACCAGCGACGGCATTATGAGAGTGGAGGGCGATGACCTCGTCCCAGCCATGCCCGACCGTCATGGTTTGACGGAGCAGGCTTACACCCTCATTCAATCTCGTAAGACTCCGAGCCGCGTGTTTATCGGACACGGGGATGGAGTGGCCTCCATGCGTTGGGATGGGCACGCGTGGATTGACGAAGGGCGGCTTCCCAATCTTGTCTACGAATCCAGGGGCCTGACCGAAGACGCAGAGGGCAATCTCTGGGTCAGCGGCGGCAATGGTAAAGTGCTTCGCGTGGAAGTTGCTCCCACGGGCATGCGCGATTCGAAGGTGGAGGTTCTTTCGCAAAAAGAAGGTCTCGTCGAAGGAGCCAACGATGTCGAATTCGTTGCGGGAAACATTTTCGCTATAGCTGATCGCTCGAAGAATATATTCCGCTGGGATGACGCGGCGAAAAAATTTGTCGTGGATAATCGGTTCCTTCTTCCGATTGATGCGCCCGACGCTTCTGCGGGTCTTGCCCCTGCGGCGAACGGTGACTTTTGGGCGTCGACGTCATCTTCCGACAGCGCGCGTGTTGGTCTATTTAGCCGCGGGCCAGACGGGAACTGGCACGTCGACGAGGACCGCTATCGCATCTTCACCCGGTTTCGAGTTAATAGTTTGCGCTTTGAGCCCGGCGGGGTGATATGGCTCACCGGGGAAAAACTCATTCGTTATAAACCTGGCGTCGATCAAGCTGCACCGAAGCCGTTCCCGACGGCAGTACGCCAGGTGAATGCCGGTGCGCGCGTCGTCTATGGAGGTACCGACCGCGCAGGAGAAGCTGAGCTGCGCCTGCCGCCTAACAGCAACGCTCTCCGCTTTCAGTTTGCTGCACTCACGTATGGAAACCCGGCTGAAACCGATTACCAATACTTGTTAGAAGGGGCAGACAAGGACTGGTCCACATGGGGCAGGCAGAAAGAAGCGAACTACAGCGGGCTTGCTCCAGGGAGCTACAGGTTCCGCGTTCGATCGCGTACGGACGATGGCCGCGCGGGTGAGGAAGGTGTTTACGCCTTCACGATCATTTCGCCGTGGTATCGGACCACGTTTGCCTATGTGCTTTATGGTCTTCTCTTGTTGCTGCTGGCTCTCGCGGCCTGGTGGCTCATCAGCAGGCACGAGCGCGAAAAAGCCCGGCGCAAGACGGAAGCGCTCGAAGCACAGGCGAAGGCTCTTGAAGCCACGGTCAACGAACGCACACAGGAGATTCGTGCCCAGGCTGTCGAGATCGCCGCTCAGAAGGACAGCATTGAACTGCTCAGCGAGATTGGCAAAGAGATCACGGCTTCGCTCGATCTCGATACCATCCTGTTTAAGCTGTATGAGCGGGTGAACCAGATTGTGGACGCGAGCATCTTCGGCGTTGGTCTCTATCGACCGGAGAAGCGCCTGATCGAATACAGCCTCGCGATTGAAAACGGCAAGCGCTACGCTCCTTATATAAGGAGTATGGATGATAAGAACCAGCTCGCTGTGTGGTGTATCGATAATCGCAAGCCGGTTTTGCTCAACGATGTCGCGACGGAATTCTCGAAGTATATTCCCTCGTATGAACATACGGGAGGCGCACTGATTGACGGCAGCGTAGCGCAGCCGCCCGCCTCGGTGATCTATTTGCCGCTGATTGCGCAGGAACGTGTTCTTGGTGTGCTCAGCATTCAAAGCTTCAAGAAGAATGCTTATACGGAGCAGCATCTTAGCCTGCTTGAAAATCTGGCAGCCTACACTACCATCGCGCTCGACAATGCGAACGCCTACTTTGTCATCAATGAACGCGAGCACGAGGTACGCGAACGTGCCGGAGAATTGGTCACGATCAACCGCATCACTCAGGCGCTTGCAACTCAGCTGGAAAAGGATCGCCTGATCCAGTTTGTGGGAGATCAAGTGCGCGAATTGTTCCACGCACCCATTGCTTACGTCTCGCTGCTGGACCGAACGACGATGGTGCTCGAGTTTCCTTATGCGTTTGGCGAAGACGCGCCGGCGCGGCCCTTCGGTTCGGGACTCACCTCGCAGATCATTCGTACCGGTCAGCCTCTACTCATTAATGAGGACATGAACCGCAACCGCGCCAGGCTGGGCATCGAGCAGATAGGCCGCGATACAGCCTCTTACCTTGGTGTTCCAATTCCATCCGGCGGCCAGATCATAGGCGTTATCAGCGTCCAGTCAACAGATCAGGAAGGGAGATTCACCGAGGCAGATCAGCGTCTGTTGTCGACGATTGCTTCTGCTGTCGGGGTGGCCATCCACAACGCTAAGCTCTTTGAGGACGCTCGTCTGGCCAGAGCGGCTGCGGAAGAGGCCGATGCGGCGAAGAGCTCGTTTCTTTCTACGGTGAGCCATGAGCTCCGCACGCCGCTGACGTCCGTGCTTGGCTTTGCCAAGATCATTCGCCGCCGCCTCGAGGAGCGCCTCTTCCCGCTCATTCCCGAAGCGGATCGGAAGGTGCAGCAGGCCAAGCAACAGGTAATGGAAAATCTCGGCGTCGTCGTCAGTGAAGGAGAGCGTCTTACCAAACTCATTGATGACGTTCTTGACCTGGCCAAGATCGAAGCGGGGAAATTTACCTGGAACCTGACCAGCGTCTCTATCTCCGAGGTAATAGAAAGAGCAATTGCCGCTACCGCTTCGTTATTCGAAGCAAAGAGGTTGAACCTGATCCGCGCGATCGAGCCAGATCTGCCTGCGATCACTGGCGATCAGGACAGACTCATTCAGGTCGTCATCAACCTCATCTCGAACGCAATCAAGTTCACGGACTCAGGATCGGTGACCTGTTCGGCTGGCATGCGCGGGGGAGAGCTGACCGTCAGCGTTACGGACTCCGGCATCGGGATAGCTCCCGACGATCAACCGAAGGTCTTCGAAAAATTCAAGCAGGTAGGCGACACTCTGACCGACAAGCCCAAAGGCACAGGCCTGGGATTGCCCATCTGCAGGGAGATTGTCGAATATCACGGTGGACGAATCTGGGTGGAAAGCGAACCGGGCCATGGCAGCACCTTTTCCTTCACGCTTCCCATTACAAGCGAGCCCGCGCAACTCGATTTATTACCTGCCCGGCGCTCCGTCGATATCGAATCCCTGGTGCGTCAGTTGCGCGAAAGAGTGGCCACGCACGATCCTCGGGACAAGTCCGTTCTCGTGGTTGATGATGACTCGAATATCCGTTCTCTGCTACAACAGGAGTTGACAGAAGCGGGCTACCGTGTGCGGCTTGCAGAGGACGGCCGCAAAGCGCTTGCTCTTATTCGAGAAGAGACGCCGGGCCTGGTTATCCTCGACGTCATGATGCCCGAGATGAATGGATTTGACGTGGCGGCTGTTCTGAAAAACGACCCTGCGACCATGGACATCCCGATCATCATTCTGTCGATTGTCGAGGACAAGGAACGCGGGTTCCGTCTCGGTGTCGACCGCTATCTCACGAAACCCATCGATACGGTATCGCTCTTTCACGAAGTAGGGACTCTGCTGGATCAGGGCAAATCCAAAAAGAAAGTGATGGTTGTTGATGAGGACGCTTCCACGATTCGCACGCTTACCGATGTTCTCGAGACTCGCGGATACCAGGTCGTCGAATCGAACGGCTCCGAGCTGGTTTCGAGAGCTGTTTTGTCAAAGCCGGACATCATTATTTTGAATTCGATGCTGTCTAGTGACGAGGCGGTTCGCGCGCTGCGGTTCGAGAAAGGTATGGAGAACGTTCTCTTCCTCATCTACCAATGAATGCCATGAAGATTCTGATTGTCGACGACGAACCACACTTACGCACGCTGATCCAGCAGACCCTGGAAGAACTTGAAGACGAAGGCGTGGATCTTTTTACGGCCAGCAATGGCGAAGAGGCGCTGGAGACTATCCGCGTGGAGCAGCCAAACCTTGTGTTCCTCGACGTGATGATGCCTAAGAAAAACGGCTTTGACGTTTGCAACACCGTAAAGAACGAATTAGGGATGGGCCACATTCACATCATCCTCCTCACGGCCAAGGGACAGGAGTTCGACCGGCAACGCGGCCAGGAGGTGGGCGCTGATCTTTATATGACGAAGCCGTTTGACCCGGACGCCCTCGTCGCCAAAGCCCGAGCGGTCCTGGGCCTTTCTGCCACAAAATGATGACCTATGCACAGTCTTACCTTAAAAGCTCTTCTTAGCCCTAAATCCCGAGGATTCCCTGCTCTCACAGCTGTATGCCGAGCCGTGGGCAAGAACATTTGCGTTGTCGACACGAATGGAAAGCGATTGCTTGGCGAGTCCGAGGAGACTTCAGACGCCACGTTCCGTGCGCCAATCGAGTTAGAGGGCGCAACATTGGGTTTCGTCCTTGGCCCCACCGAACCGGCCACTGCACTGGCATCGCTTCTTGCGCATCTCGCGGCGCGCGAGTCGGAGGGACGCGCTCTCGCTTCGGAGGTTCTTCATCTATACCGTGAAGTTCATCTGATTGAGCAGCTCTCGGAACAGCTCGCGGCGCTACTTAATTTGTCGGCAGTGGGTGAATCCGCGCTCGCTCAGGCGCAGCGACTTATTCCCGCAACTCACGGCAGCATCCTCGTCATGGAGAAAGCGGATGGACCGCTCCGGAGCGCTGCTTCGTTCGGGACTCCTTCGGGTGATTCCGACGGCAACCATGGGCCACTCGTTACTGACTCTCGTTTCGCTACCTCGATTCTGGAGCGGGGGATTGCGGAGATCATCAATGGCTGCGCATCTGATCCCCGCGCGGCCGGATCGGAGCGCGAGTTGGAGGCCCTGATCTGTGCTCCTCTGCGTGCCGGGCAGCGTACGGTCGGCGTCATCGCCCTGGCCAACGCAGCCGCTGGAGCGTCCTATTCCGCGGCCGACCTGAAGCTGTTGAACACGATCGCTCTTCAAACTGCTGCTGCGATTGAAAACTCGCTCCTGTGCGCAGAGATGGTTAATGCTGTTAGAGATCGCGAGAAACTGGCCGCTATTCAGCACGAGCTCGATACGGCCCGCACCATCCAACATTTGCTGGTTCCGCGTACCTTTCCGCCCTTTCCCGATAGAACCGATTTCGATCTTCACGCTCAGATGACCTCCGCCCATGCGGTGGGAGGAGATTTCTTCGATTTCTTTCTCATTGATGAGGACAGACTCGGTGTCGTCATTGGGGATGTGTCGGGCAAAGGCATTCCAGCCGCTTTGTACATGGCAGTGACCCGCACACAAGTCAAGACCACGGCCTTACGCGGAATGACGCCTGCGGAGTGCCTCCTTGAGGTGAATCGCGTTCTGGTTCGGGAGCGAGTCAATGCAATGTTTGCAACCTGTTTCTATGGTCTGCTGAACCTGCGTTCGGGCGAGTTTCACTACTGCAACGCCGGTCACAATCTACCTTATCTGCTTCGAGCGGAAGGGGGAGCCGTGGAGCCAATTGCCGAAGTCGGAGGCATACCCTTGGGCATGTTCGATGGAATGGGCTACACGGGCAACACTGTCTATCTGCAACCGGGAGATGCCCTCTTTCTTTATACCGATGGCGTGCCCGAGGCCCGGAATGCAGCGGACGACGATTTCACCGACGAGAGCCTGATGCTTGCGCTCGGTGCAAGCGCTACTTTAAATTGCCAGGATCTGATCAGCCACATGACGCGCAAGGTCTCTGCTTTCACCGATGGCGCCGCCCAGTCTGATGACATCACGATGCTTTCCGTCCGGCGCTTTTAGCAGTACAAAAGAGGCTGTGCCTCGTCAGGGTTGGAAGACGAGGCGCACGCCTTCTTCGCCCGTGTTCCAGAGCGCTTCGACGTCGCGCAGGGAAGCGGCCTTCGTTTGGAATCGGAACGGGTGTTTCGCGGCAACGTCGAAGAAGCTTGTGATGGCCTGCCGAATCTGGTCGAAGGAGGCGCTGCCGAAGCCGCTGCCTAGTAGCTCGATACCGGAGCTGCGCAGCATGGAAGCTGAGAGCGGGACGGTCTTGCCTGCACTCTCTCCAATCTGAATGTACCTGACTCGAGGAGCGCTTTTGCTGAGCCCTCTCTGGGAGATTGCCTCGAAGAAACGCTCGGCGGGCTGCCCCCAGAGGTAGTCGAGCACTATGTCGATGCCGGAGCCAGTGAGCTCACTGCGGATGGCGGCGACGACGGCGGTTGGTTCCTGGTCGGTCTGGATGATGGCGTCGGCGCCGAGGTCTTTCAGTTTTTCGAGCGAGCCTCGGCCTGCGGCGATGACGCGGCGGGCGCCGAGATATTTCGCAACCTGAATGGAGAGCTGCCCTGCGACTCCGGCTGTGCCGAGAATGAGAACGCTCTCTCCCGGGGCGAACTTCGCGCGCGCCATGAGGGCGACCCAGGAAGACATCGCCGGGTTGGCGATGGCAGCCGCGGTAACGTCATCGAGACCATCGGGCAGGGAAATGCACATCACGCCCGAGGCGAGGCTCTTCTCGGAGAAGGTGCCGAAGGGTGGCCGAGCGCCGCCGAAGTAGACTCGGGTGCCATCTTCAAGTTTGCCGACGCCGTCAACCCCGGGGGACGAAGGGAAGAACTCCGGTGCTGCCGTAGTGGGTTCCTTTGGCGAGCGATTTGACGATGGGATGAAGGCCTGCGGCGGTCACGGTGACGAGTCGCTCTCCTTCAGCGGGGACGGGATCGGCGAAGGCGCCGTATCGAGGTGGAGCATCGAAGGACTGGACGACGGCAGCGTTCATTGTGGTTCTTCTCCTGTTGCTTTGCCTTTCGGGTTTGGGGCTTGAACGGGCTACAGAAATCGGATGCCGGTGAGGTCCTCGCAGGTTCTCCAGAGTCGTGCGGCTGTCTCCGTGTTCAGCGCCTGCGGAGCAATTTGTGCGCTGGTGACGTTGTGGCCGCGCATCTCCTGAAATCCCTTGGGGCCATAGTAGCCTCCGGCCTGGGCGGTTGGTGCGGTAGCGGCGTAGAGAGTGGGCAGGGCTCCCTCGGAGTCGGTATTCATTGCGATGCCGATGACGTGGCCGACGATTTCGCGGATCGTCTTCTCGACGGGATGATAGTCGCCTGTGCGGAAGAGGTTGGTGTTGGCGACGCCGGGGTGAGCAGCGACGGAGATGACGGGGATGTTCGCGGCGCGGAGGCGGCGGTCGAGCTCAAATGCGACGAGAAGGTTGGCCAGCTTGGATTGCTGGTAGGCCCGCCAGGGACTGTAGCTGCGGGCAGAGTGGAGATCGTCGAAGTTGAGTTGGCCGCGTTTGTGGGCGATCGAGGCGATGGTGACGATGCGCGGACGGTCCGGCGAGTCGGCTGCAGCGTGCTGGAGCGCGGGCATCAGGAGAGCTGTCAGAGCGAAGTGGCCGAGAACGTTGGTTCCGAACTGCAGCTCGAATCCGTCGGCGGTCTCGAGGCGTTTGGGCGGAGTCATGACCCCGGCGTTGTTGATGAGGATATGAATAGGGAGTCGCCTTGCGACTTCCTTCGCGGCGGCGTCACGCACGGAGGCGAGAGCGGCGAGGTCGAGGACGAGGAGTTCGGCATTGGCTCCGGGAGAGTCGGCGTGCAAAAGGGCGATGGCGGCCTCGCCTCGTTTCTGATCGCGGCAGGCGAAAATGACGTGCGCTCCCTTGCGTGCGAGTTTCAATGCGGCGTGATAGCCGATGCCACTGTTAGCACCAGTAATGAGGACTCGCTTGCCGGCGAGAGAGGGAATGTCGGCTGCCTGCCATGTCTTGTTCAAATCCGACTTGCTCATCCATATTGGACGCGAGGAACTGGGAATGAAGTCGCTAATTATTATGAATTGTGTGCGTTGCATGCGGGGTCTTTGATCTGTGCGGCGAACCTGCTAACCTTAAAGAAGATCTAGATTGGTTGGCTTAATACCGTGCTGATTACACCGCTTCAACTCGTCGATGAACCGCTTGAATTCAATGAGGTCATACCTCCCGGGCAACTGGAATATGCGCCGGATATTCGCCAGGTAAGTCCCTTGCCGGTGGAGGGTGTGGCAGATCTGATTGTGGAGCACCGCAGCTCGAACTCGCATGTGAACGATATCCGCCTGCGGGCTCATTATTCTTCGAATTTTGAGATTTTGTGTGCGCGATGCGTGGATCCGGTCGCGGTGCCGCTTGAAGGGGACTTTGACCTGATCTTCCGGCCTGAGGCGGCGGATTCTGAGGCGGGAGAGCGCTCAATTACGGCAGATGAGACCGAAATCGGGTATTATGAAGAGAGCGGTCTTTTGCTGGAGGACGTGGTGCGGGAGCAGGTGTTACTCTCCCTGCCGAGTCGCACCCTCTGCGCGGCGGACTGCAAGGGGCTTTGCCCGCGCTGTGGTCAGAACCTGAATCAAGCCAAGTGCAACTGCGATGAAGCTCCGGCCGATCCGCGGTGGAATGCGCTTGCAGGGCTGGGGAATCTGACAGACAAGCTCGAGCTGAAGCACTAAAAATCAAGTTTTGCCTCGTCCGACCGCGTGTTTTCGCGTGAACGCCGCGGCCGATTGAAAGGGATACTGCAATGCCTAATCCAAAACGGCGCCATTCGAAGCAACGGACTGCCAAGCGCCGCAGCCATGATTTTCTTACCCCCACCGGCCTCTCCGAGTGCCCAAACTGCCACGAGCGCAAACTGCCACATCGTGCCTGCCGGAAGTGCGGCGAGTACAAGGGCCGCGATGTTATCGTGACCAAAGAAGCAAGCTAGATTCTGACAATTAAATCCCTGCTCTTCCTTCCTGATGCCGACTGACATCGTTGTAGATGCGATGGGTTCCGACAAAGCCCCCGAACCTGAGGTTCGCGGGGCTGTCCTTGCTGCTCGCCAATATGGGGTGCGGGTGCACCTGGTTGGTCCCGAAGGACAAGCTGAGGCCAATCCCTGCGGCAGGCTCTGCGCGGACAGCGGCTGCCGGTCTTCATCGTGCCTGCTACTGAGTGGATCACGATGGACGACAAAGCAGCGCAGGCAGTTCGCTCCAAGCGCGATTCGACGATGCGCGTGGGTCTGAAGATGGTTCGCGAAGGTCGCGCGGCGGGATTCTTTACCGCAGGCAATACCGGCGCGGCAATGGCCACGGCGAAGATGGTGTTAGGTATGCTGTCGGGGGTGGACCGCCCGGCTCTGGCTACGATTCTGCCGACCGTTAAGGGAGTGCCTTCTCTGCTGCTCGACGTCGGAGCGAACGTGGATTGCGACCCGGACAACCTGGTGCAGTTTGCGGTAATGGGCAATATGTATGCGAAGAACGTGCTGCGGGTACATCATCCTCGAGTCGGGTTGCTTTCAATCGGGGAAGAGGATATGAAGGGGAACTCGCTGACGCGCGATACGCTGCCGCTGCTGCGCGCATTGACCGGCATTCAGTTTATCGGCAACGTCGAGGGGCGCGACCTGTTCAATGGGCACAGCGATGTGGCTGTTTGCGACGGGTTTGTGGGTAATGTGGCGCTGAAGTCGATCGAAGGGACCGCTCAGCTTCTGAGTGCCTCGCTACGGAGTCACTGAAGTCGACGGTGACCTCGCAGGTGGGCGCGCTGCTGTCGCGCAAGGCGTTCAATGAGTTCAAAAAGCGGCTGGACTACTCGGAATATGGCGGTGCGGTGCTTCTGGGGGTGCGCGGGGCCTGCATCATCGGGCATGGATCGTCGAACGAAAGGGCGATTATGAACGGAGTCCGCGTGACTGCGGAGTTTGCGCAGGGCAGAGGTGAACTCTGGAATTGAGGCGGCACTACGACCCATTCCTGCCGCCCCGCTCCCCTGAATTCAACCTACCGTTGTGCCGGATACCCTGCGGCGCCTGCCTGACAGGAGATAGACGTTGGCACGGGGCTCGAAGAGCGGATCGGCGGAGGCTTCGATGCCATCGACTCGTGGGATCGGGTCGAAGATGAGGCGCTGCTGGTCGGTAGCGTTGTCCGGGGCGATGGCTGTGAGGCTGATCTCACCCAAGGTGAGTTGTGGACGGTCTTCGGGCCAGCGCACCGTGGCGTCGTCGGTGGTGTCGCCCTCTTTGGCGAGCTGGATGACGATGTGGAACTTTACCGGTTCTTTGGCGATACGGTCTTTGAGCTCGTCGAAGAGATAGTCGGGTGTCTTTGCCGCAGCAGCCGCGTCATCCAGATACTCATTGCCCGCAAACCGGCAAAATGCGATAGCGGCCGAACTGGCTCACACCTTTTGCGTTGGTGAACTTGAAGGCCGACACGGCAAAGAAAGACTCTTTCGCGAAGCTGGTGGGGAAGGGTTTGGGTGCCTGCACGAACGCGAGTGCCGCAGGATGGCCACCCAGGTACTGCTCGATTGCGTTCGGATGCGGCCCCTTGAAGTCAGTGGCGATAAGGGCGTTGAGGAACTCCACAAACTCCTCCGCCGTGCGTGCGGGGAAGCTGTCCACCGAGTGCGCGACGATGTCCGTGTGGACGTGCTCGTCGAGGTGGAAACGAATGACGAAGCCGCGTGGGCTTGCATTGGGATCATTGTCGGGAATGTTTGGGGACGCCGGCAAAGTCCGAGAGACGTACCGTCACGGGGGTGGAGCTCCGCTGGATGTGCGGTGCGCGGGTGAGGGAAGTGGCCTCTGCGGAGGGCGTGAACGTTCCTGTGAGCAGTATTCCCTTCGCGTGGGCAGGCCGGAAGCCTGGGTGAACGCCGCCGTCCACCTTATCGAAGGCTGCGATGGCATCTCGGCTAATGGCTAATGTTTTTTCGTCCGTGGTCAGGGGCATGCTTTATCTCCGTTTCATCTTCTTCGTCGGTTGCTTTACTTTACGCGCGACAATCTGCGCGTTTCATTGCAAGAGTGAGAATCTTTGAGATGCCGGAGGAGCAGCTTTGGATTTGAAAAAAGAAAAGCCCCGCCGAAGCAGGGCCTGTAGAAAGCTAAAAACTTTACTTCGCGACGAAGATCAGCTCGGCTGGATCCACGTTGACGAAGCGGCCATGCTGGCCCTTGTTCTGGAAGCGGACGATGCCGTCGACCTTGGCGAAGAGGGTGTCGTCTTTGCCGCGGCCAACGTTGGCGCCGGGCTTCAGCGGGGTTCCGCGCTGCCGTACGATGATGCCGCCGCCGAGGATGGTCTGGCCGCCGAACACCTTGACGCCAAGCCGTTGCGCGTTTGAGTCGCGGCCGTTTTTGGATGAACCTAAACCTTTTTTATGTGCCATTTCGATTGCCTCTTTTGCGCCGGCTTTGATGCCTGCGTGTATTTACGTGGAAATTATTTGCTGAAAGCGGCCTACTTTGCTGCTTCTTCCTTGAAGGACTTGCCATTGACGAGGATCTCGTTAATCTTGACCTCGACGAAGTTCTGGCGGTGCCCCTGCATCTTCTTGTACTGCTTCTTGCGCTTGAGCTTGAAGACGAGAATCTTGTCGCCGCGGCCTTCGTTGACGACGGAGGCCAGAACCTTGGCTCCGGTCAGGTCGGACTCGAACTTACCCTCTTCGGCGCTGACGGCGACGATATCGGAGAACTCGAGCTTGCCGTCTTCGTGGGCGGTCGTTTCAATCTTCAACTGCTCGCCGGGCGAGACCAGATATTGTTTGCCGCCGGTGCGGATAACTGCGTACATGGCTGAAACCTCAAAGCGTGCGCTATGCCGCGCTGACCGCTTTCTTCCAATGGATTGTGCTGCAAGGGGCGCGTGGACTTGTGGTTCCGGTAGCCCATGAGATGGAGACGCAATGGGCTACAGCGCCGAACTTAATGAGTGTATCGTGTTCCGGGTGTGGGGTCAACGGATTTGAGGTACACTCTCCCACCCCCGTATCTAAAGTGTGCAAAGTATTGTTATTGCTGATGTTAAGTCCGGACTTCCATGTGCGGTTCTGAAAGTTTCCAGATACGATGGAATGCAGGGCGGGGAGTTTTGGAGGGTTGATTTGTCAAGAGCAGCGATGCGAGTAAAACTTTCGGTGAAGTCAGTGAAGTCAAGGAGGCTTGTTGGATGAAGATTGCGATCGTAACTGGGGCGGCACAAGGGATTGGGCGCAGGACGGCGGAGGTTTTGGCGGAGGCAGGGTATGGGTTGCTCCTGATGGATGTGCAGCCCTGCACGGCGACCCTGGCAGCGGTGGACGCCGCCGGAGCCGAGGCTGGAGAAGTGATTGGCGATCTTACTGAGGAGCTGGTCATCGAGTCTGCGGTGGAGGTGGTTCGTTCGCAGTGGGGCCGGGTGGATGTGCTGGTGAACAACGCTGGAATCAGTCTTATTGCGCCGGCGGAGAATGTGGATGCGAAGACGTTTCGGCGGATGCTGGAGGTGAACCTGGTGGCGCCGTTTCTGCTGGCGAAGGCTTTTGGCGGAATGATGCTGGAGCAGAAGAGCGGAAGTATTGTGAATGTGGCTTCGATTGCCGGTCTGGTGGGAGTGGCGGACCGGTCGGCTTACAACGCCTCGAAACACGGGCTGGTGGGTTTGACGCGGACGCTGGCGGCGGAGTGGGGCGGGCGTGGAGTTCGGGTGAATGCGGTGTGTCCGGGGTGGGTAAAGACGGAGATGGATATTGCAGACCAAGCCGCTAGCGGGACATATAACGATGCAGATATCGAGGGTGTGAATCCGATGGGACGGTTTGCAACGCCAGAGGATATCGCGCAGGCGATTCTGTTTCTGGCGGAGACGGAGCGCAGCGGATTTGTGAATGGGCACACGCTGGTGGTGGATGGCGGATGGACCAGCGATGGAAGCTGGCAGAGTTTGCGGATGAAGAAGCGGTAGTTTTTTTCAAATACAGGCTGTGGGGAGTGTTGAGGCAGGACACTTCGCCGGGCGTGCAATCATCATAGAGAGTTATGAGTTTGCCCGATTCATCGATTGCTGCTCCCCCTTTGCAGGTTCCGACCGAGGCCGCAAAACGCATCCTGCCCTGGCTGGTTGCGTTTGCGTTCTTCATGGAGTCGCTGGATACGACGATTCTGAACACTGCTGTCCCTGCCATCTCTGAGGCGCTGCATGTAACGCCGCTCAGCATGAAGGCGGTGCTTGCCAGCTATACGCTGAGCCTGGCGGTGTTTATTCCTATCAGTGGATGGGTTGCGGACCGGTATGGGACGCGGCGGGTGTTCGCTACAGCGATTGGCCTTTTTACCCTGGGGTCTCTTCTCTGCGGGATCTCGAGCAACATTCATCTGCTGGTGGCATGCCGGATTTTGCAGGGTATAGGCGGCTCCATGATGGTGCCTGTGGGCCGGTTGACGCTGGTGCGCACCTTTGCGAAGTCGGACCTGTTGCGCGCGATGAGCTTCGTTGCGATCCCGGCACTGGTCGCTCCGATGCTTGGGCCGATCTTCGGTGGTCTGATCGTCGGGTATCTGCAATGGCGGTTTATCTTCTTCGTGAATATTCCGATTGGCCTTGCCGGATTGGTTCTGGTGTATGTGCATCTGCCGGATTATCGCGAGGAGAACACGCATCCGCTGGATGTTGTTGGGCTGATCCTGTTTGGTTCGGGGATCGCTTTACTTTCGTATGTGCTCGAGGTCTTCGGGGAGCACACGCTGAGTGTCCGGGAGATATTGGGTCTTCTGGCGCTGTCACTGGCGTTGCTTGCAGGGTATTGGATTCACGCAAGGTCTCTTGCTTTTCCGCTCTTGCAGCTTAGCCTATTTCGGATACGAACCTTTCGCGCCGCTGTCGGGGGAAGTTTCTTTACGCGTCTTGGGATTGGCGGCATTCCATTTTTGCTGCCGCTTCTTTACCAGGTGGGACTTGGGTTCACGCCGATTCAGTCGGGCTTGCTGATTATGCCGCAGGCGCTGGCCGCGATGAGCACGAAGGTGGTGATGCTTCGTCTGCTGCGGCGCATGGGTTATCGCGTGGTGCTGATCTCGAATACGATCGTCATTGGGGTGTTGCTTCTCTTGTTCGCGACGATCGGTCAGCATACTCCGGTGTGGGTGATCGTGATCCTGGCGTTCTTCTATGGGGCATTTACATCGCTGCAATACACGAGCATGAACACGCTTGTGTATGCCGACACGACGGAAGAAGAGACCAGCGCTGCCAGCTCAATCGCGAGCACGATGCAACAGATGTCGATCAGCTTCGGTGTGGCGACGGCGGGGTTAGCCACTGCGTTCTTTGTTCCGAGTACTTCGACGGCCCCCGGAGTGATGATCGATGGAATTCATAAGGCGCTGGTATCGCTTGGGGTGTTGACGATTCTTTCGACCGTGGTCTTCCGCAGCTTGAAGGCGGGGGATGGTGAGGTTGTGAGTCAACAGAAGGCGATTCATCCCGAGGGATGATTGAGCGCAAATTCGGCAGCGATTTAGTGGAGTTTGTACGGCGTGGCTGGCACTGGGACTGGGTCGGGAAGTTTTGGCGGGTCGATGGTGACGGCGCCGGCGAGGCCGGTTCCGGTTACGTTGGCGATGCTGAGAAACGCGCCGGTAAAGCCTGAGACTTCGACTTTTTTTATCGATGCGTTTTTGATGTTCGCCAGGAAGATGCCTTTGGCGCAGGTGCCGGTGACGTTTTCGAGAGTGAAGCCTTCGAGGGGCTTGTGCGGGTGAATGCTGGTGCCGTCGACGAGGACGGGAACATCGGTGACACGGACGTTGGAGAAGCGGAAGTTCCTGATGGTCGGGATGCCTTCGTCGCCGGGGATGGGGTCTTCGCCCATGAGGCCGGAGTTGAGGATGTTGAAGCGGAGGAAGCCGCCGGTGGTGCCGGAGACATCGAGGTTGGTGGCGGTGATGTCTTCGATGAAAGCTCCGCGGCCAGGGCGGGACTTGATGTAGATGGCGAAGGTCTTCGCGCCGGTGAATTTGCAGTCGCTGATGCGGACGTTGCGGATGCCGCCGGAGGTCTCGGAGCCGATGCCGATGCAGGCGAAGATGGAGTCGGCGAAGGTGCAGTTGGTGATGGTGACGTCTTCGGTGGTGATGGCGGGGTTCGTGCCGATCTGCGAAGCGGCTTCCGCGCCTCGGCCGGATTTAAGCGAGATGCAGTCGTCTCCGGTGGCGATGTCGCAGTGGTCGATGAGGACGTGCTGGCAGGAGTCGACGTCGATGCCGTCGCCATTGCCGCCAGTAGAGCGGATGGTGAGATTTTTGATGGTGACGTGCTGGCAGAGCGTGGGATGCAGCGACCACATAAGGTGGTAGCTGGTGGAGAAGTCTTCGAAGCGGAGGTTGGAGCAGTTGATGGGCTCGATCAGGGCCGGGTGGCGGAGTGGAGTTTCTGGGCGGGGACGGCCGCCGAGGGCATCGTTGCCTACGATCTTGCCGGGGCCGACGATGCCTGTATCCGTCGCATTGAAGGCGTAGATGAGGGCGGTGTGGCCGGGAATCCAGCGGCCCTCCCAGCGGACCTGTGTGACGGGATAGTCGTCCATGCTGTTGGTGCCGGTGAGGACGGCGTCGGGTGCGAGCCGGAGAAGGGTGTGCGAGCGGAGCTGGATTGCTCCCGTGAGATAGTTGCCGGCGGGGATGAGGACCTCGCCTCCGCCAAGGACGGCGCAGCGGTCGATGGTGCGCTGGATGGCTTCGGTATCTTTCGTAGTTCCGTCGCCGGTCGCGCCATAGTCGCGGATGTTGAGAGTAAGGGTGGGCTTGGCCTGGTCTGCGGATTGAGGCTTGGTTTTGGCGGGTGATTGGGCGAAGCCAAGGTTGTCGAGCGCGTTCAGGGCCGGTAGAGCGAGGAGGGTTTGGGTAGCGTGCTTGAGGAAGATGCGGCGTTTGATTGGGCTGCTCACCATGATGGAGACGATGATAGCTGGTGTGCGTAGAGATTTGAATCTCTGCGAGGTGAAGATCAGCGAATGGCGGCTGAGCCGTAGAGTTGTTCGAGCCAGAGGGCGAGGTCGAGCTTGCGCGAGGTGAGGTCGCGTGAGGTGATGAGGCCGAGAATGGCGTCCTGTATCTCGTCGGGTAGCTCGGCGAAGGCATAGCCGGAACGGGTACGGGAGATTGTGTCGAGCTCATCGAGGCCAAGCTTGTAATCGATATCGGCGACGGGGGCAAAGGGTGACTCGACGCGCGTGGGGAGATGCTCGGGATGGCGTGGGCCGAAGATGCGGCAGGCAATCGCCTGGAGAGTGGCGAACTGCGGAGAGGTCAGGTCCTGTGCAACGTAGAGGGTTCCGTTGTCGATGAGTTGCTGGAGGCGGGTTCCTGGGAGAGGCTCGGATATGCGGCAGGGCGGGGTCGTGGGGGGATGCTCGGCGCTGGTTGCCACGATGCGACTCTCCTGGATGAAATTGGCCCTTATGGCTTGCATTCGTTATGGTTATTGGACGATGAGAAGCGGAGGAAAAGTTTTCAAAGAGGCCGCCGGATTCTCCCCCAAAGGTGGGATATCGGTTTGGGGCGACTTGTGCGGGTGGGTCAGAATAGAAGGAAAGTCAGAAGAACGGGGTCAGGATGGATTTAGAGGGTGAGGAGCCGGTTCGAATTAAAGTGCTGAAGCTGGAACCTCGGGCGCAGCTGCCTCGATATGCGCATGTGGGGCGCTACGGCGATTTGGCGGCGGACCTGTATGCGCTTGCGGGGACAACGTTGGGAGTTGGAGAGACGGCGGCGGTTGCGACGGGCTTGGCGATGGAGTTTCCGTCGACGCATGGGGCGCTGGTGGAAGACAGGTCGGGGCTGGCGATGCGTGGAGTGACGACGCTGGCCGGTGTGATCGATCCGGGGTATCGCGGGGAGATCAGGATCGTGATGACGAACCTGGGCGCGACGGCGGTGGAGATTAACGCCGGGGACAGGATCGCCCAGTTGCGGATTGTGCGCCGGATTGAGGCGGAGTTTGAAGAGGTGACGGAGTTGGTCGAAGCCCCGCGCGGGGTGAAGGGATTTGGAAGCACGGGAAGCTGATTCATGGGCTCGATGTAGATTTTTCTGAAGAGTGAGGAGGTGTGATGAGCGGAGATCAGAGCAAATGGCCGGCGTTGCCATGGGAGGCCTGGTCGACGACGGCCGATACTCTGCACATGTGGACACAGATTGTGGGGAAGACACGGCTGGCGTTGACTCCGCTGCAGAACCACTGGTGGAATGTGCCGTTATATGTGACCGCGCATGGCCTGGGAACTTCGGCGATGGCCTGTGGCGACGATGTGCTGGATGTTGAGTTCGATTTTGTCGAGCATGTGCTGCACATGAGGCTGGGCTCGGGTGCGGCGAGGTCGATGAAGTTGAGGCCGCAAACGGTGGCGGAGTTCTACCGGGAGTATCTCGCCTGTCTGACGGAGCTGGGAGTGAGTGTGGAGATATGGCCGGTACCGGTCGAGATACAGAACCCGATTCGGTTCGATCTGGACACGGTGCACAAATCCTATGACGCGGAGTATGCGCACCGGTTCTGGCGGATTCTGGTGCAGGCAGAGAAGGTGTTTCGCGAGTTCGGGACAGGGTTTCTGGGCAAGGTCAGCCCGGTGCATTTTTTCTGGGGGAGTTTCGATCTGGCGGTGACGCGGTTTTCCGGACGCGTGGCTCCGCCCAGGCCGGGCGCGGACAAGATTCAGCGGGAGGCCTACTCGCATGAGGTGATCAGCGCTGGGTTCTGGCCGGGAAACGGAGGATACGGCGCGGCTGCGTTCTATTGCTATGCGGCTCCAGTGCCGGAGGGGTTGGCGCAGGCAAAGGTTCGGCCCGCGGCGGCGGTGTGGGACAAGGATTTAGGGGAATTTATCTATAAATACGATGCTGTGCGGGCCGAGGCTTCGCCGGATACAGCATTGTCGGAATTTCTGGAAAGCGCCTACGAAGCGGCAGCGGACGCGGCGAAGTGGGATCGGGCAGCGCTGGAGCGGCATTGAGATGCGTTGGAAGGGTGCCGGGCATGCGACAATCTTAATAAATAGCGAGCCATGCCCAAAACGCACGTTGAGCCTATAGTTCAGACCCCTTCCCCAGCTACGATTACACCGGAGCTGCTCAAGCAGCACAGCATCACCGCAGACGAGTACAAGCGCATTGAAGAGGCTCTGGGACGCGCCCCCAGCCTTACCGAGCTGGGCATTTTTTCGGTGATGTGGTCGGAGCATTGCTCATACAAGTCTTCGCGGGTACACCTGAAGCGCCTGCCGACGCGTGGGGACCGCATCACTGGGCCGGGAAGCGTGGTGCAGGGGCCGGGCGAGAACGCGGGCATCATCGACGTAGGCGACGGCTGGGCCTGCGCGTTCAAGATCGAATCGCACAATCATCCTTCGTACATTGAGCCCTATCAGGGCGCGGCAACCGGCGTTGGCGGAATCCTTCGCGACATCTTCACGATGAATGCGCGACCGCTGGCCGTGATGGATTCGCTGCGCTTCGGGCCGCTCGATGAAACCGAGCCGGACGAGGCGCTGCGGCGCAAGAACCATCAGGTCGCGACTGGCGTCGTTCATGGCGTGGCGGGGTACGGCAATTGTTTCGGCGTGCCGAACCTTGGCGGTGAGACTCGGTTTGAGCCGTGCTACTCCGGCAATCCGCTGCTGAACGCATTTGCGCTTGGCCTCGTGAAGATCGACGAGATCTTTTATGCCAAGGCCGTGGGCATTGGGAATCCCGTAATTTACGTAGGCGCGAAGACCGGCCGCGACGGCATTCATGGCGCAACGATGGCCTCCGAGGAGTTCACCGAAGGCAGCGAACAGAAGCGCCCCAACGTGCAAATGGGCGATCCGTTTATGGAGAAGCTGCTACTCGAGGCCTGCCTTGAGGCGATGGCGACGGGCGCGGTGCTGGGAATTCAGGACATGGGCGCAGCGGGGCTGACGTGTTCGACCTGCGAGATGGGCGCGCGCGGCGGTCTAGGGCTGACGGTCGAGCTCGACCGCGTGCCGCAGCGTGAGACCGGCATGACGAGCTACGAGATCATGCTGTCGGAGTCGCAGGAGCGCATGCTGCTGGTCGCTGATAAGGAACGCGCCGTCGAGGTGCTGGATGTGTTTTCGAAGTGGGGGCTTGATGCTTCCATTGTGGGTGAGGTGACCGCCGAGCCGCACATGCGCATCACTCAGGGAGGCGTGCTGGTGGCGGACATCCCCAACCAGTCGCTGACCGACGATGCACCGGTCTATCATCGTCCCGTCGGCGAGTGGAAGGCTCCGGTGCCGCTCGATCCTCCGGCGTATGTGCTCGAAGAGCTTGCGAAGCCGCGCGACTATACTGCCGATCTGAAGAAGCTGCTGGCCAGCGCGAACATCTGCGACAAGCGCTGGGTCTATGAGCAATATGACTCGATGGTGCAGACCAACACCGTGCAGGGGCCGGGCGGCGAGGCCGGCGTGATGCGCATCAAGGGCACAGGCGCTAAGGGTTCGACGTTATCTGTGACCGAGGACAGAGAAAAGAAATCTCCTCCGCGTGAGCGCGGGCTGGCGATGGCTCTGGCGGGCAATGGGCGGTGGTGCTATCTCGATCCGAAGCTGGGCGCGATGCATGCCGTGGCCGAAGCTGCACGCAAAGTCGCCTGCACAGGCGCGACGCCGGTGTCGGCGACGAACTGCCTGAACTTTGGCAATCCTGAAAAGCCGGAGATCATGGCGCAGTTGTCGGCGGCGATTGATGGGATTGCTGAGGCTTGTACGGCGCTTGGGACTCCGATTACCGGTGGGAATGTTTCGCTTTACAACGAGACAAAGGGTGTTGGGATTTATCCGACTCCGGTGGTTGGCATTGTCGGAATCATCGAAGACGTGACAAAGGCTGTACCTGCAGGTTTCCGCAACGTCGGTGACGCTGTGTTGTTCCTCTCCGCAATTCGGGGAGAAGGCAGGAAGGCGAAGCAGGATATGGGAGCGACCGACTTCGCCAAGAGCGTGCTGAAGGAGCTCTGGGGTCGTCCGCCGGTACTTGATCTGAAGGAAGAAGCCGCGCTTCATAAGGCTCTGGCGGCGTTGGCTGAGAAGGGACTACTCACTTCCGCCAGCGACCTTTCAGACGGAGGCTTCGCTGTGAATCTCGCAAAAGCCTGCTTCCATCGTGACCTCGGAGTGCGGATTGTCATGGGATTGGCTTCGGACGATCCGTTCCTCGTGACGGAGCGGTTGTTCAGCGAGATTGGATCGTCGGCGATTGTCACTGCCGATCCGGCGAAGATAGAAGAGATTCAGGCAACGCTGAAGGAGCATTCGGGTGTGTGGGCGTTTCGTCTCGGCGACGTGACGGATGGAAACTATACCGTTGAGATCAACGGCAAGACGGTGATCGATGCTCCTGTGGAGTCGTTGAAGGAGACATGGTCCGGTGCGATGGCAGTGCAGCTGGCGGCAGAGGTGGTAACGGCATGACGAACGAGACCACTTTCGAGAGTGATCCAATTGACGTAATGGACGACGGGACTCTGCTCGAAGCAGACGATCACTTCGACAAGCTGCGCGAAGAGTGCGGGGTGATGGCGGTTTATAACCATCCCGATGCGGCGCGGATGACTTACTGGGGACTCTATTCGCTGCAGCATCGTGGGCAGGAGTCGGCGGGAATTGCTTCGGCGGACGGGAAAGGCGTCAACGACATCAAGGGGATGGGTTTGGTGTCGGAGATATTCACCGATGAGGTGCTGGCGAAGCTGCCCGGATATATGGCGATTGGGCATACGCGGTATTCGACGACGGGCGACTCGGCGCTGCTGAATGCGCAGCCGATCTCGGTGGACTCGACCAAGGGCCTGATAGCGATTGCGCATAATGGGAACCTCGTGAACCTGGGGAACTCGAAGGAGCGGCTGGAGCGCGATGGTGCTGTCTTCCAGACGACCTCGGACTCCGAGATTATCGTGCAGCTGATCGCGCACTCGAAGCATGCCACGCTGGTGGATTGCATGGCCGAGAGCCTGGCGCAGGTTGAAGGTGCGTTCTCGATCGTCATGATGACGCGGAACCGCATCTTCGCGGCGCGCGATCCGCATGGTTTGCGGCCGCTCTCGATGGGGCGGATTCCGGGCGTGAATGGCGGGCCGGATACCGTTGTGTTTGCCTCGGAGACATGCGCGTTCGATCTGCTGCATGCGAAGTATGAGCGGGATGTGAAGCCGGGCGAGCTTGTGATGGTATCGGAAGAGGGCGTGACTTCACGGTACTTCGATACGACGCAGCGGCAGGCGAGCTGCATCTTCGAGCATGTGTACTTTGCTCGCCCCGACTCGCGGATATTTGGCCGCTGGGTGCAGAAGAGCCGCGAAGAGATGGGGCGTCAGCTTGCTCGCGAGTCGCATGTTGCTGCGGACCTTGTGGTTCCGGTTCCGGACTCTGGCGTGACGGCGGCGATTGGTTATGCGGCGGAGTCGGGGATTCCGTTCAACCTTGGTCTGATTCGTAATCACTATGTTGGACGGACGTTTATTCAGCCGGAGCAGCGCGTGCGTGACTTTGGCGTGCGGATGAAGCTGAATCCGGTGCGGTCGCTGCTGGAGGGCAAGCGCGTGATCCTCATCGACGACTCGATCATTCGCGGAACGACGTCGCGGAAGATCGTGCGAATGGTTCGAGCGGCTGGCGCGACGGAAGTTCATCTGCGGATCTCTTGTCCTCCGACGATCTCTCCTTGCTTTTACGGCGTGGATACTCCCAGCAAGAAGGATTTGATTGCGGCGAACAATTCGATCGAAGAGATTCGCCAGTACATCGAAGCGGATTCGCTCGCTTATCTGTCGCTGGTGGGGCTGACTCATGCCTGTACTACGGGAGAGCCGGTGGCTGGCTTGTCGCCAGGCAGTTTTTGTACGGCTTGTTATACCGGGGACTATCCGACGCAGTGGGTGGATGTGTCGGAGATACTGCCGGCCACGGCGAGCGTGTGATCGCAGCTCCCCGGTTGAGATAAATGGACGATTCACAATAGAATTGTTGAAGCGCGGTTGTGGTGGCGTTCCGTGCCTCTTACTTCGAATTGAAAGACCTTTCTTTATGACTGCATCTTCGCGCGTTCCGGCCCTTTCCGCGGACAATCTTGGTATCTGGGCTTCTGCTCTTTGTGTGGTGCACTGCATCGTGACACCGGTTCTTCTCTCGGCTTCTGCGGTCTTCGCGCATTTTCTTCCCGGTGAGGAGAAGACGCATCGCACTCTGGCTATCGGGGTGGCGGCGCTGGGTGCGGTTGCTTTAATCAAGGGGTTCCGTACGCATGGGCGGCGGCGCATCCTTGGTCTGATGGCGCTTGGCCTTGGTTTTATCTTTGCCGGCGCGTTCTATGGCGATCGTCTGCCGGCCCATGCCTACGAGGTTGCGGTGACGATGACCGGAAGCGTGCTGATGATCTCCGCGCACCGGATGAACCATACCTTCTGCAGCGACTGCAGACGGTGTGTGCACGAGCCTGAGTCGGAGTAGCTAGATTCGTTCGACGCCCATGGTGAGGTAGTCGCCGAGCCAGCTTGGTTTGTAGCCTTGCTGGCGGACGAGTGTGCTTAACTGCGCATAATGGCGGATGCCGTGCAAGATTGCGTGGAAGTAGATGGTCTTGAGCGAGGCGCGCATGGCTCCCTGGGAGCGCGTGGTGAAATCGATGGCCTGGTCCCAGTTGATATTGGCTGCGAGGGATTGTCGGAAGAGCGCGACGGCTTTGTCGTGGGTGGCGTAGAGGGCTTCGACGGAGTCGCGGGCGATCTGCTCGTAGGATGTTTCGGGGAGATGGGCGATGCGCTCGGCATAGCGTAGCTCCACGGCTACGATGTGCTGAAGCAGCTCGGCTACGGATTTGGTGCCGGCGATATCGCAGGGAATGGCAAGGATTGCGGGATTTTCTCCCAGGAATTTACGCCAGTAGTTGGATGTGGCCTCGTTCCATTTGAGGACTTCCTGCGCGGTGAGGACAGGCTCGCTCATTGTCTCTCCGGCTGTAATGCGCGGTAGCCGATGTCTCGGCGGTATTGCATGCCCTCGAAGGATATCTTCGATAGTTCGGCGTAGACCTTGTCGAGGGCGGACTGGAGGTCCGGGGCAGCGGCGGAGACGGCGAGGACGCGCCCTCCGGCAGTGACGATCCGGCCGTCTTTGATGGCGGTTCCGGAGTGGAAGACGACGACATCTTCGGGCGCTGGAAGTTCGAGGCCGTCGATGGGAAAGCCCGAGGTGTATCTGCCGGGGTATCCGGCGCTGGCGGCGATGACGCACGCGCTGGCTCCGGGCTTCATGCGGATGTGCAGATGTTGCGCGGTGCCGTCGATGGCGGCATGGAAGAGGTCGACGATGTCGGTTTCCAGGCGGAGGAGGATGGCCTCTGTCTCGGGGTCGCCGAAGCGGGTGTTGAACTCGAGGACCATGGGCCCGCGCGGCGTCATCATGAGGCCGATGAAGAGGATTCCCTTGAAGGGAGTGTCTTCGGAGCGCATGCCGTCGACGGTCTTCTGGGCGATGTTGCGGAGGATCCACTGCCGCATGGCCGGAGTGGCGATGCCGTCAGTGGAGTAGGCTCCCATGCCGCCGGTGTTGGGGCCGGTGTCGCCTTCGCCGATGCGCTTGTGGTCCTGCGCGGAGGCGATCTCGATGGCGTGGGTGCCGTCGCAGAGGGCGAAGAAGGAGAGCTCTTCGCCGGTGAGGAACTCTTCGATCACGAGCTCAGTCTCGACAGTGCCGAGCAGGACTCCGGAGAACATCTGGGCCGCGGTCTCTTCGGCCTCAAGGTGGGTGTTGCAGATGACGACGCCTTTTCCAGCGGCAAGGCCTGAGGCTTTGACGACAACCGGAACAGTGAAGCGCGGAAGCTCTTCGAGGACCTCTTCGAGGGTCGTGCAGATCGCGTGCGCAGCGGTCGGGATATCGTTGCGCTGCATGAACTCTTTGGCGAAGGCCTTGCTGGTCTCGAGCTGGGCGGCGTCCTGGGTGGGGCCGAAGACGCGGAAGCCGCGTTTGGTGAGCTCGTCGACGAGGCCGATCGAGAGGGGAAGCTCCGGGCCAATGACGGTGAGGTCAGGCTGCTCGATGGCGACGATGTCGACAAGGAGATGGAGATTGCCTGGGTCGACGGGGATGTTGCGGGCGATCTGGGCGGTGCCTCCGTTGCCGGGCGCGCAGAGAAGTTCAGTGACCTGCGGGGATTTGCGGAGCGCCCAGAGGATAGCGTGTTCGCGGCCGCCTCCGCCTATGACGAGTACCTTCATGGTTTTGGCGCCTCTTTTTGGAAGGGGGTGTGCCCCTCCTTGCCCGTATATAAAATCTTGAACAGTATCATCCCTTTGAATTAAGTATAGCGAGTTGCGCTGTAACAAAAACCTTGCGAACTGCGCCATCGAAGGGACGGACAAGGGCGCACAAAGACAAAGGCAGCGTCCACTAAACTAACCGAATGGCCCAGCCCGGCAAAAACACCTACATCACCAAACTCTCCCCACGGGCCGCAAAACCAGGCCCTCTCGAAAACATCCCCATCTCCCTCAAAGACTGCTTCGACCTCGAAGGCACCGTCACCACACTAGGCTCCCGCTTCTACGCGCAGCACAACCCCATCGCCGAAAAAAACTCCTGGGTCGCCCAGCGTCTCTTCGACCTCGGAGCGACCATCCCCGGCAAGACCCACCTCCACCAGCTAGCCTACGGAATCACCGGCGAAAACCGTGACTACGGCGACTGCCTCCAACCCCTCCATCCCGAACTCCTCACCGGCGGCTCGTCCAGCGGAGCCGCCGCCAGCCTGCAGGAAGGCTCCGCCCACGTAGCCATCGGCACCGACACCGGCGGTTCCATCCGCATCCCTGCCGCACTCTGCGGCCTCGCCGGCTACCGCACCTCGCACGCCCTCAACACCGAAGCCCTCTGGGCAGGCGGCCACCACCTCGCACCCTCCTTCGACACCCTCGGCATCCTCTTCCCCAATCTCCGCGACGCCCAGTTCCTCGCCCACCACATCTTCGACATCCCACGAACCGCCGCACCCACAAACCTCCGTATCGGCTACCTACCCACCGACTACCTCCACGACTGCACCCCCGAAGTCCTCACCTCCTACGAAGCCACCAGACAACTCCTTACCCAACACGGAGCTACCCTGACCCCCATCGACGCCCGCTTCTGGCAAGAAGCCCCACAGATCTACTCGCCGATAGTAGCCAGCGAAGCCGCCGCCATTCATCGCGGCTACTATCAGCACTTCGAACCCATCCTCACCGAACGCCTCACCGCTGGAGCCGCCCTCACCGCCGAAGAACTAACCCGCACCCGCCGGCGCCTCGCCGACTTCCGCACCGAAATGTCCGCGCTCTTCGAAACCCAAGACCTTCTCATCGCCCCCTGCGCCCCCATCCACCAGCTCATCGCGGGCGAAGACCACACCGAATCCCGCAAGGCCATCCTCCGCTACACCACCCCCGCGAGCCTCGCTGGCCTGCCCGCTATCACCATCCCCGGCAAGCCCCACGGCACCGGCACCCAACTCCTCGCCGCACCCAATCAGGACGCACTCCTCGTAGCCTTCGCCGCCCAACTCACCACCTGAGCCGCACGAACCCGAACCCGATACCTGATACCCGATACCTGATACCTAAATCAGAAATCCCTCCCCATCCCATCAACCCCACCACCGAACAACCTTCACGCAGCCGCCGAAAAAAGATCACTGCACCCGCCCAAGATACTTATCCAGCCAGTCCAGAACCTCCTTCGTCAGCCGCGGCCGGTCCTCCGTCACATCGTGCGGAGTCTCCAGAAGCACATGCTTCTTATCCGCCTCCGGAGTCCCCAGCATCCTGAACAGCGGGTTCTGCGCATCCTCCACCGAAAACGTGTAGTCGTAACGTCCATTCACCATCAGCACCGGCTTCTTCATCCGTGGAGCGAAGTCCGCTTGGTCGCCACCCGGTGGCGGCGGATCAAGAAAATATCCTCCATCCAGAAAGATGGCAGTCTTCAGCCTGTCCTGCATCAGCGCCGTAATAATCACTCCGTCAGCCGAGCCCATGCTCACGCCGAGAAAAGCCAGTCGGCCGTTATCGATATCCTGCCGTGTCGCCAGATAGTCCAGCGAGCGCGACGCATCTTTGTACCAGTCCGTCGTCAGCTGGATACGCTGTGACCCGCCCGGCATAGAGAACTTCACCCGCCGTTCATAGAGGTCCTCATAGATCGGATACATCACCGCCCGCCCGCTCTGCAGGATGTAATCGAAGAACTGCGTATCGCCCAGCGCGCGTCCTCCATCGTTCCCCCGCAGAAACTCCACCCGCGCACTCGGAAAAAACAACACTGTCTGATAAGGAGGCTTCACATTCTTCGGCAAAAACAGATAGGCCGTCATCCGCTCGCCGCGATAGCCCGTATCGAACGAGACCTTCTCCTCCCGCCAGTCCACCGTCTCCTGGACCAGCCCCTGCTCCTGAACATTCAACGGAGCCTTCGGATACGCATAGAGCAGCTGGTAAGCATGAAATACCTCGTCGTCCACAGGCTTGAACTTCGTAAAATCTCGCGTCGTGCGCTTCACCTCTCCTAAAGTTGATGCAGGCAGCGGAGCCGGATTTCGCACGCACCGAAACCCATTCGTCTCCGACCGGTCAAACGGCGAAGCCGCCTCAGGCGTGTAGTACATATACGAGGGCGACCTCCACGCCCCCCCAAGAATGAACCGAAGGTCCTTATCCACCGGATTCAGTACCCACTCCCGCACATTGCCCGCCGTGTCGTAGGTCCCATACGGTCCCAGCCCGCCATACTTTCCCGCCGCCGCCACCTCATTCGTCGCAATATTGCTCATCGGCACGATGTACCTCCCCACCTCCTCCGGAGCCATCTTGTACCACTGCGCAAACGCCGGCAGCTCCTTCTTCGCATACGCCGCATAGGCTGCCGCCTCAAACCAGCTCACCCCACCCACCGGATAATCGCCCTTGCCCTCTGGATAATGCCCTCCAGCCCACGTCGAAGGCCCGGGCCGCCCGCTCGTATCGCGAAACTCCGCCATCGCGTCCGCCCGCGAGAGCTCTTTTCCATCGCCGGCAAACTTCTCGGGCCAGTACTCCTTCTTTTCGTATCCCCCGGCATCAACAAACTCCTGATACTCGCGATTCTTCACCTCATACCGGTCCACATAAAACGCCGGCAGCTTGTAAGGCCCAACCATTCCCACAAACCCGATGTAGTCCCCCCAGCCGCCGCCCGGCACATACACCATCCCACCCGGCGCCGTATGATCCGCGTCCAGCGCAAAGTCCATCTGCGCCGCTGTCTGCGGAGCCGTTATCACCTCGCCCGATCCCTCCTTGCCCACCCTCCACCGGAAGTATCCCTTCGGCACCCGGACATCCTTCAGCGGGGTCACGCCCAGCGCCAGCCAGGCAGAGCTCGGAGCCGAATAATCCTGTATCGCCACCGATGCGCCCGCAGGTGACGATGTAACCGAGACCGGCAACGTATCCTCATCCGCAATCTTCTTCAACTGCGAATCGCCCGGCAGATATCCCTCCGCCTTCTTCAGCACCCCAAACGCCGCCAGGGGCCGGCTCGTATCCATCAGGTTCGCAATCTGCCCCGGCGCATCCTCCCGCGCCCACCGCCGGTTCGACGCGCGATGATAAAGCCACACCCCCACCCCGGCCAGCAGAACAATCGCCACCACCCCGCACACCGCCAGCCAGCGGGAGACCTTCACCGCAGGCCTCTCCTCCAGCGGCTCCAATGTTGTCCCGCTAGTCCCGCTCATCCGTATCAGCAGGTCCGAAGTGTCCCTCACCACCTCCGACGCCGACTGGTAGCGATCCGCGGGATTCTTCTCCAGCGCATGCCCCACAATCTCCTCTGTCTTCGGGTGCGCATCCACGCGAAGCTCCCTCACAGGCCTGGGCGCCTCTTCCGTAATCGCACGCAGCACACCAATCGCGCTATCCCCCTGGAACGGCCGCTGCGCCGTCAGCGTCTCGTAGTACACCACCCCAAGACTCCACAGGTCCGTTCGCGTATCCAGGATCTTTCCATAAGCCTGCTCCGGCGACATATACGGCACCGTGCCCATCAGCCGCCGCGTCTCCTCAATCGACTGCGTCTCCTCCGTCCCTCCCAGATCCAGCAGCTTCGCCAGCCCGAAGTCGAGGACCTTCACCAAGCCCTTCGGCGTCACCATCACGTTCGAAGGCTTCAAATCGCGATGAATCACGCCCTGCTCATGCGCCTCCTCCAGCGCCTGCGCAATCTGCTGAGTAATCGAGGTGGCATCCTTCACCGTCATGGGTCCTGCCGCCAGCTTCGCTGCAAGCGACTCGCCCGGCACGCACTCCATCACAAGGTAGTCGATCCCGTCCTGCTCCCCCACGTCATAAACAGCCGCAATATGCGCATGGTTCAGCTTCGCCAGAGCCAGCGCCTCCCTGCGGAACCGCCTCCGAGACTCCTCCCCCATCAACAACCCCGGCGCCAGAATCTTGATCGCAACAAACCGCTCCAGCTTCTCATCGCGAGCCCGGTACACCACCCCCATCCCGCCGAACCCCAGCCGCTCCACAATCACATAACGGCCAAGCTTCGCCCCGGTCAGATCGCCCATCGTCGCGGTGGCATCGACTGCAGTCTTTGCCGCCCCCGAAGAATGGGGCAGATAACTCTTCAGCCGTTCATCGCGCTCCAGCATCTCTTCGACAAGCCGGCGAACCTCAGGCATCCCCCCGCACGCCTTGTCCAGAAACGCGCTCCGGCGCTCCGGCGGTAGATCCAGAGTGGCCCCAAACAGCTCCTCCACGGATTGCGGCTTGTTTTCCATCCTCTTTCCCAAAGACGATACACCCGCAACTCAGGCTTCACGCACGCTTTACCTTTTCAGAAAGACGTCATTCCACCGCACCCACGAAAATCCACAGAAATATTTTAGAAAAGTGGCATTTTTTTAGCGCCCAAAACCCACCACCCAACAACCACGACTTCACCACGAAATCACCACAACTTCACCACAAAAAACCATCACAAAAACACTGCTTTTCTCAAAACCCCCAGCAAAAACGCCCCTCCACCACGCCCGGAAAAAATCCCTAAAACAAACTCAGCTTCCGAGGCATCTCGATCCCCAGATGCTCATAAGCCAGCCGCGTAGCCACCCGCCCCCGCGGAGTCCGATCCAGAAACCCAATCTGAATCAGAAACGGCTCATAAACCTCCTCCAGCGCATCCTGCTCCTCCGCCAGCGCCGCCGCCAGCGTATTCAAACCCACCGGCCCACCATCGTACTTTTCAATGATCGTCCGCAAAAGCCGCCGATCCAGCTCATCGAACCCATGCGCATCCACCTCCAGCATCTCCAGCGCAGCCTGCGCCGTAGCCCGGTCGATCACTCCCTGCGCCCGCACCTGCGCATAGTCCCGCACCCGCCGCAACAGGCGATTCGCAATCCTCGGAGTCCCTCGCGACCGCATCGCAATCTCCGCCGCCCCATCGCGATCGATCGGCACCCCCAGCACCTCCGCCGACCGCTCCACCACAAACCGAAGCTCATCATCCGTATAAAACTCGAGCCGCAGCAAAATCCCAAACCGGCTTCTCAAAGGCGACGACAACAACCCCGGCCGAGTCGTCGCCGCAACAAAAGTAAACGGCCGAATCTCCATCACATGCGTCCGCGCCGCCGGCCCCTGCCCAATAATGATGTCGAGCTTATAGTCCTCAAGCGCCGTATAAAGCTTCTCCTCGAGCACCGGCTGCAAGCGATGAATCTCATCCAGAAACAGAACCTGCCTCTCCCGCAGATTCGTCAGAATCGCCGTCAAATCCCCTTGAATCTGCAGCGCCGGCCCACTGGTCTGCTGGTACCCCACATCGAGCTCATTCGCAATAATCGTCGCCAGCGTAGTCTTTCCCAGCCCCGGCGGCCCAAACAGCAGCACATGATCCAGAGCCTCCCCACGCGACTTCGCCGCCTCCAGCGCAATCGCCAGCTGCTCCTTCGCCTTTGTCTGCCCAATAAACTCATTCAGCCGCGAAGGCCGCAGCTTCAGCTCAAACGCCGCATCATCCTCCACCCGCCCGGCCGAAACCAGCCGATCCGCCTCAGCCGACTTCGAGCCTCCCGGCGTTGCCCGATTCAAATCCATCTTCGCCTTATTCCCGGAAGTATCCACTCAGGGCGATACTAAGGCGAAATCGCAAAGCAAGCAATAAGGAGAACAATTCTTGTCGATCCTGCTCTGCAAATACAACTCCACCTGAGATCGCATTTTCAAAGTTATACATCTGCTTCAAAACGCCGGACCCAGCGCCTCCGGGCTACAATGTAGCTCAGAGGTATAGTATGGCCGCCAACACCGTAGTCCGAGCCCGCATCGACGAAAAGACGAAGAAGCAGGCTGAAAAGGTGTTCAAGCGCATGGGCCTCACCACTTCTTCTGCCTTTCGCATGTTCCTTATCCGTACAGTGGCCGAAAAAACTCTGCCTTTCAATCCACAGCCGAACAAGGAAACGATTGAGGCTATGCGCGAATTAAAGAAGGGTGGAGGCAAAACCTACGCTAGCGTAGATCAGCTTATGTCGGCTCTGAATGCGGACGATTAAGCTATCGACTCGCTTCAAGCGAGACTACAAACGGATCCAGGCTGGTGAACACGGCAAATCGATACGCACGGAATTACCGGAGCTTCTAAACCTGCTGGCGTCCGATGCCGCATTACTGGCCCGCCATCGTGATCATGCCCTCAGTGGAGAGTGGGCGGGTTTCCGGGATTGCCACGTTCGGCCCGATCTTGTCCTTATCTATTGCAAGCCAGACGACGCAACTCTTCAACTCGCTCGCCTTGGCTCCCATGGTGAACTCTTCAAAAAATAGTTTCTAAGGCCGCAGCGAATACATCACCGACCCATGCGCCGGAATCTCCACCGTCAGTGCATTCAGAGCCCCCAACTCCTTCCGCATCCACAGATCCCGCACTTTATACTCCGCGCGATCCACAAACCCATACTCCGCAAATGTCCTGTTCAGATGCACCGGAACATCCCCCACATTGAACAGCGCCAGATAGTTCCTGTCCCGGTTCGCCGACACTGACGCCCAAGCCACCAAATCCCCATGTCGCCCCAACAAACGCGCCTCCATCGAGTGCTGGTCGACCTCAATCACCCCCGGGTCCGTCAGCAACGACTTCATTGCATCGTCCATCATCGTCAAGTTTCCCCCGATAAACAGCGGCGACCGAGCCATCGCCCACAGCGTAACCATCGTCCTCTGCTCCTCCTCCGTCAGCCGCGAGGCCCGCGCACTCCCCCAACCCGGCGCCGGCCGCAACTGGCCAATCGGCAGCATATCCGCATCCGGCCAGTTCCCCGCCCGCGTATACTTCGCCCAACTCGCAATCACCGCAAACTGCCCCTTCACGCTCTGCGGCCAATCCTTCCCATCCGTCTTGTCCCACCGGTCCCACACATCATCCGAGATACGCCACAGCTGCGCATTCTTCCCCACCTCCGCCGCATTCTCCAGAGCCGTCGGCCCCGGCGACAGACTAAGCACCATCGGCCTCCCCGACCGCGCAATCGCTTTATGGATCATCCCTATCTCCGCGCCCTTGTATGGATGCGAAGCAATGCAGTCCACCTTGATGTAGTCCACACCCCACGCTGCATACTGCTTCATCAGCGCGTCGTACCATGCCTGCCCGGCCGCATTCGCCTTCACGCCAAAGTTGTCCGGATTCCACGGACACTTATCATCCGTATCCGCCGCCATCGCAACCCGGTAGCTCGTTCTCCCAATGCGCGGATTCGTCTTCACCGCCTGCTTCGGAATCCCCCGGATAATATGAATTCCGAACTTCAGCCCATCCGCATGCGCCGCATCGCTCAGCGGCTTGAACCCCACACCATTCTTCGCGGAAGGAAACCGGTTCAACGCAGGCTCGTATTGCCCGCGCGCATTCACCGTATATCGCAGCTCGTCTGGCACCGAGGCAACTTCGGGATTTTCGAGATACCATCCCTCATCGATCACCACATACTGCCATCCAAACTCCTTCAACTGCGCGGCCAGCACTACCATATTCGCGCGAAACTGGCTCTCGTTGATCGTTGGCCCATACGCATCCCAACTGTTCCATCCCATCGGAGGCGTCTCTGCCAGCTTCTCCACTGCACCCGCCTGGCAGACTGCAAACAACACAGCCGCCGCTGTCACCAGTCGCCTTATCCCCATGCCAAACAGCATAGCGAAAATAACTCCATCAAAAAACCGCAACAGCTCAACACGGAAACCAGGCAGAAAACTCGTGTCTCTACCAAAGATGCGTTCGCAGACCCTGACGTCTGTATTCCGCGCCAAATCCGGCCAATCCATCCGGGCGCGGTGCTGGCGTGGGTGGGGGAGTATCGCGGGGTGTAACCGTGGGTGGTTTCGGGCGGGGGTGAAGGGGGGAATTCTCTTAAACTTAGATTGTTTATGGGCCTGAGGACGACAATGCGGAGCGGGTGGTTCGGTGGGGTTTGCGCGGTTTTGTGTGCGGCTGGTTTTGGCGCGGCGGTATTGTGCTCGACGGGGCAGGCGTGGGCGGTGAAGGGCTCGGGGCAGGCTGCGGCGTCTTCGGGACGGAAGGCGGAGTTGTCGGCCTGGCAGCAGGCGGAGCAGGGACTGGAGGAGCTGCAGGCGATTCCGGAGGGGTCGCGGACGAAGGCGGATTATGCACGGGCGATGGATGGGTTTCGTTCGGTGTATCACGGGGCTCCGGCGGATGTGCACGCTCCGGATAGTGTGAGCGCGGTGGCGGAGTTATTGGCGGAGCAGGGCAGAGCGCTGCATGATGCGAAGTCATCGAAGGCGGCGGTGGGGCAGTATGAGTTTTTAAGGACGCAGTATCCGGGGAGTTCTTTGCGCGTGCAGGCTCTGCTGGCGGAAGGGCAGATTTATGAGAACGATCTGCATGATGCGGCTGCGGCGAAGGAGAGATATGAGCTGTTTTTGAAGAATTATCCGCGGAGTGTGCTGGTCGAGGAGGCTCGGGCGGGGATTGCTTCTTTAGGTGCAGGGACTGGTAAGACAGGGACCGGGGCCCAGGGAACAGGGACTAGCGAGCTTGGGACTCAGACGGTTGCGGCTTCGTTGGTTGGAGCGAAAGGTAGTTCGGTCCTGGATGGTGGGAGTTCGTTTGCTCCTATGCCGGTGACTGGTGGGAAGGCTAGTGCTGTTGCTGCGCCTACGCCTGCGGCTACGAACGATGATGTGGAGAGGCGTGGGGTTTCGGTGCCGGTGGATGCGGAGTTGGAGGCTTCTACGGCTTCTTCTGCGGCTCAGAATGGGGATGCTCCGGGGACTGCGGCTCCGGTGGCTTTGCATGTGGCGAAGAATGCTGGGAAGCGGCAGGGGTTGGCGCAGGTTACGGGGATTCGGCACTGGTCGACGCCAACTTATACGCGGGTGGCGATCGATCTTGGGGATGATGTGACGTATGAGGCGGCTCGGGTGCCGGGGCCGGACCGGATCTATTTTGATTTGCATGGGACGCGGTTGGCGTCGGAGCTGGCGGGGAAGAGTTTTGCGGTGACAGATGATGGTTTTTTGAAGAAGATTCGCGCGGCGCAGTTTTCGAATGATATGACCCGCGTGGTGCTGGATGTGAATGATGTGACAGAGTACTCGGCGTTTTTGCTGCCGAATCCTTACCGGCTGATTATTGATATTCATGGCGGCAAGGCGGAGGCGGGCGCTCCGGTGGTGCAGGTGCCGATGCAAAAGGTGGCGAGCGCGGCGCCTACGGTTCCGAATACAACGGCGGTGAAGGCCGGGAGTTCGTTCGATGTGGCGGCGTTGAGTGCTCAGCCGGGGAGGGTAGAGGCAACGACGCAGCCTACATCGCAGCCGATCTCGGCGGTGGTAAAGGATCCGGCGACGAGTGGTGCGGCGGATGTTCCGGTTTCAAGTGCGGCGCCGGTGAGTGTGAAGAAGGCGAAGAAAGGAAAGGCGGCGGTTGATCCAGATGCGGGGCCTGCGCGCGCGGCGGTGCCTACGGCGGATGGCGAGACGTCTCTGGTGAGGGCCCTGGGGTTGAAGATTGGGCGGATCGTGATCGACGCCGGGCATGGCGGGCACGACACCGGGACGATTGGGGCGGATGGGATTCTGGAGAAGGATGTGGTGCTGGATGTGGCACTGCGAGTGGGGCAGTTGCTGCATGACCGGCTGGGGGCGGAGATTATCTATACGCGGTCAGACGATACGTTTATTCCGCTGGAGACGCGGACGGCGATTGCGAATAAGGCGCAGGCGGATCTGTTTTTGTCGATCCATGCAAACTCTTCGCCGGATGCGAGTGCTCGGGGAGTGGAGACTTATTATCTGAACTTTACTTCGTCGCCGGATGCGCTGGAGACGGCGGCGCGGGAGAATGCGGTTTCGGATCAGTCGATACATCAATTGAGCGATCTGGTGAAGAAGATTGCGCTGAAGGACAAGATTGAGGAGTCGCGTGAGTTTGCGAGCGATGTGGAGGCGAGCCTTTATGGCGGGCTGCAGAAGGGGAATGCGGGGCTTAAGGACCGTGGGGTGAAAAAGGCTCCGTTTGTGGTGTTGATCGGGGCGAATATGCCTTCGATCCTGGCGGAGATCTCCTTTGTGACGAATGAGAAGGATTCGCGGCAGTTGCGGGAGCCTGAGTACCGGCAGCGGGTGGCGGAGAGTTTGTATAAAGGTGTGGCGAAGTATGCGGGTGGATTAAGCGGGGCGAGGACGGCTACGGAGCGGGCTAGTGGGAAGTAGTTTGGTTGTCAGTTGTGGCGGGTAGGCTTACTTTTGAGAAGTGGTGTAGTCTGACCTTCGTATGGGCGTTTCTACTGGGTTTCGGATGATGTCGCGTTTGGTTTTGGGGGTGATGCTGGTTGGTGGGCTGCAGGTACGTGGGCAGGAGCCGAAGACGGTGCTGGCGCTGCCCCCGGCTCCGCTGCTGCCGCCGACGTTGGGGAAGCTGACTCGTGTGGCTGATGGCGATGCGGGTGACGGGCTGGGTGCTCTGAACGTTGCGGACTTCGATGCCACCGAGAAAGCCGTGCTGATGGAGGATGGGATCAAGCGGTTTGCCCGGTCGGAGTACACAGAGAGCGGCAAGGCTACGGCGGCGAAGTCGCGAGCGGATTCGACACAGCATGGGACGGTGACGGTTTATCAGTTCGGCGATGTGAGCGGTGCGGTGGCTGCGTTCGATTATTTTCGGAGTCCCAAGGCCGCCTCGCGTCCCGAGAAGATTGGCGACGAGATTGGTTTCGCCAAGGACGGCGTTGTGTTTCGCAGCGGAGTGAATGTTGTGGTGGAGGATATCAACCGCGGCGGGGATGTGCCGATGCGCGAGCTGATTGTGAAGTTGCCGAAGGTGGGCGGAACAAAGGGACTGACTCCACTGCTGCCTACTTATCTGCCGGGACGAGGATTGCAGAGGGATTCGGTGAGGTATGCGCTGGGACCGGCGGGGTACCAGGCGATGAGCGGTGTGTTGCCTGCGGAGATTGTCGGATTCGATAAGGCCGCTGAGGTGGTGACGGCGAAGTATGACGGGAAGGGCACGCTGACGCTGCTGCTGTATCCGACTCCGCAGATTGCGGGAGACCATGGGCGGCAGATTGTGGCGGAGATGAACAAGCAAGGTCCGCAGGCGGGCACGGTGATGCTGCGGCGCGAAGGACCGCTGGTGCTGATGGCTTCAGGTGATTGGGGTGCTACGGAGGCGAAGGCTTTGGTGGAGGGAGTGCATCTGCGCGATCAGGTGACCTGGAACAAGCCGATGCCGCCGGAGTTTCACTCTGAGGTTCGCAAGACGGTTAGCTTGTTGACTAGTATTTTGATTTTCTGTGGGTTGGGTGCTGTGGCTGCGGTAGTGCTCGCACTGTTCTTTGGCGGAGCGCGAGCTGCGGTTCGAGTGATGCAGGGCAAGCCTGCGGCGACGGAGCCGGAGTTCCTTCGGATCGACCTGAGCGGCCGTCCGGCGAACATTCGACCGGATGGGTCTACCGCGAAGCAATAGCTTAATCGACAGGATGGACTGGGTTATGCACTGGGAACGGTGCAGGGACGGGGCTAAACGGCTGAAAGGATGGTGTTTTGGGGGTGTCCAGCGCTGCTAAAAGCGAATATATTGCGAATAAAGGGGTGGATGTTGACGATTCAGTTAACGTCGTAACCGTAATCTGATCAAGCACTTACATTTAGGCAGATTAAGCCTTGACACGCTATTTTGCCAAACTTAGTATTTCGCCAGAAAGTTCTGATGGCTTTGCCTCCGTTGGAACTATTCTCCCTAAAGAAGAGGCTGCCCTGTTGCCGGGCGGCCTCTTCGCGTTTTTGGGTACAACTTTTGAGTGATTGGGGGATGCGGTTTCCGGGAATGAAGATGGCTGCTAAGAATTTGGCTATGCGGTTTGAAGCGCGGACGAATTCTGCCGATGGAAGAATCAGGAAGAGTCTTGTGGGGTCTTCGTAGAAGAGGATGTTTATGTCTCATGCATTGCATACTGCGTTGGAGGTCACGATCTCTTTGTCGTGTCTGGGGATATTGATCTGGCCGGGCTCTGTTGCGAGCCAGGATAAGGAAAGAGAGGAAAGAGAACGGCGCCGGGTTGTGTGATGCGATGACCTTCTTTGGCCGCATGTGCTAGTTTGACTGAGCGGGTTGAGGAGGTTGGACCAGATGAGGCTGAGCGTCAGGGTGATGGAGCGGTGTGTTTTGGCGGGGCTGCTGGTGGGGACGATGGCAGTGGCGCAGGATACACGGCAGGTTGCAGAGCCGACGATTCCTACTTCGTGTGTGCAGTTGCCGGCGCAGCTACGTGCAGTGAGCGATAAGCTGGCTGAGGCGGATGAGCACAGGCTGGATACGGCGCGGATTCAAAGCGCGCTGGATAAGTGCAAGCCGGGGATGGCGGTGGAGCTGATGCCTGCTAACGGGAACAATGCGTTTCTATCCGGGCCGTTGGAGATGCGTGCGGGCGTGACTCTGCTGATCGATGAGGATGTGACGCTGTTTGGGTCGCGCGATGCCGTAGAGTACGAGGTGAAGGGGGAGGGTGTAACTCCGGGACTGTGTGGGACGATTGCCGCGGGTGCTCCTCCGGCGGTATTTCCTGCGCCGCAGCGGCCGGCGCCGACGCGTGGGGGTTGCCGGCCGTTTATCAGCATCATGGATGCGAAGAATGTCGGGATCATGGGCGATGGCGTGATCGATGGCCGGGGTTACGCGAAGATTCTGGGCAAGGACTACAGCTGGTGGGAGATGGCTCGGAAGGCTGAGCCGAAGAATGAACGGTACTTTACCCCGCGGATGATTGTGGCGAGCCATGCCGATGGGCTGGTGATGTACCGGATTACGCTGCATAACTCGACGAACTTTCATGTCAGCGTGAATCAGACGGATGGATTTACGGCGTGGGGCGTGCATCTGCTGACTCCGACGACGAAGGGGATGGATGCGCGGAATACGGATGGGATCGATCCGGGGTCGTCGACGAATGTGACGGTGGCGCATAGCTGGATTGATAACGGCGACGACAATATCGCGATCAAGACGGGCACGACGCACATGAGCGTGATCGACAACCACTTTTATTCGGGGCATGGGATGTCGATCGGGAGCGAGACTTATACCGGAGATAGCTATCTGCTGGTGGATGGGTTGACGGAGGACCATACGACGAGCGGGATTCGGATTAAGAGCAATGTGACGCGGGGTGGGGCGGTGCATGATTTGACGTACCGGAACATCTGTATGCGTGGGGTGAAGAATCCGATTGCGATCAGTCCCTATTACACGAACCAGACGACGGAGGGGTTTGAGGATCCGAAGTATACGGGGGACAGGATTCCGGATTACAAGGCGATCACGATTCAGAATGTGATCGATACGACTCCGGGGGATGTGCTGATTGCGGGATTGAATGACGACCATCGGACGGAGGTGACGCTGGATGGGGTGCGGGTGGAGGGGATTACTCCGGCACAGGTGCATGGGCGGTTTGCTACGGTGACGCTGGGGCCGCTGGGGACGAATCTGGATTTTAGCGGGACGCAGATCAAGGTTGTGCCCGGGAAGCCTAAGCCAGCTCCTAGCACTTCGGATGCGGCGGTTGCGGCACCGGCGTTTAGTTGCGAGGAGAAGTTTGTGCCTATGCAGTAGTGAGGATAGGGTCGGAGTCGGGCATCGCGAGATATATGAGGACGATTCCGAGGATGGCGAACATGCGGAAGGCGGCCTCCTGGCCGTTCCAGGTTTTGGATTGCCACATAAGAAACCACTGCGCACCCACGATGAGGAAGGCGACAAACCACATGAGACAGCCAAGGGTTAAGGCTCCGATCGCGATAGTCTTTGCAGAATTAAAGTTGGAGGCGGAAGCTTTGCGAGCCTGAAGGAGTCGCGCAACGCCCCACCAGCAGAGGACGGCGGTCATGAACTCCCAGGCGATGATGGTGATGTAGAAGATGGTTTGAATCCGGGGAGACGAGATGGCGCGCCACATGAGCTGGTTTTCGGGGAAGGTGGTGTCCATGGCGAGGACATGCTGGACGAACTGGTGGTTGGATTCGTAGTCGGTGAGGTTGTTGAAGACCACCAGCGAGTAGAAAAAAGCAATTGCAGCCAGAAGGGCGCACTTCGAAAGCCGGGTCGTCATGACTCTTCTCCGTGGATTTGTGGGTTTGCTGGTAGCGTATCGCACGATGGAGCTGAGGCTGGGATCTTTTGTGGTGACGCGGCCCGGTGAGAAGCGGGCTTCTCCTTCGAGGTAAAGGTGTTGGGACTATGAGCAAACCGCAGGTCCTTCGACTACGGCGGCAAATACGGCTCCACCAGGATGACACTTTTGCTGATGGGTGCGTATGGTGAGTATTCGAAACTAAGATTGTTGTCAGGCGTTGAGGAGTGCGGTGGCTTCGGCGTGGATTTTTTCGCGGAGGGTGGTGGGCGAGAGGACTCGGACGCGAGGGCCGAAGCCGAGGATGAGGAAGCGGGCATGCTCCTCGCCTTCGAAGCGGATGTCGAGGGTCTCCCAGTCGGCGGGGAGGGTTTGGGTGGGTGGTTTTTCTGAGGGAGTGGTGGCGCACCAGGATCGGAGGGATCGGACGGCCTGAGGATGGGCGGCGATGGTGGCTTCGAAGGCGGGGCGGTTTTCCTGGAACGTGGCGGTGGAGGTCTCCCAGTAGGCGGATAGCTTGAAGTTGGCGGGACGCTCGAAGGTCTGGGCGAGCGGGGTGACGGCGCGCATGCGGGAGACGCGGTAAGTGCGGAAGCCGTTGGGGGCGCGGGCGACAAGATACCAGGCGACTCCTTTGGAGACGAGGCCGAGAGGGTCTACGGTGCGGGGGGCGGTTTGCCCGTCGGCGCGGGTGTAGTCGAAGGTGAGGCGGCAATCGCGGGCGACGGCGTCCTGGACGAGGGGGAGCATGGAAAGGTCTTCGGTGGAGGCGTGCCAGCCAGTGGGGTCGATGTGGAGACGCTCGCTGATGGCGGCGGCCTGTTCGCGGAGGCGGCTGGGGAGGGCGGCCATGAGCTTGCCGAAGGCTCGCTCGGAGGCGGCGCGCATGACGGGGTCGCCGAGGGCGCGGGGCTGAGTCATGAGGAGGGCGCGGAGCTCGGCTTCGTCGAGGCCGGGGACGTGGGTTCGCCAGCCGGGCTCGAGCTGCCAGCCGCCCTGGGAGCCGCGGAGAGCCGAGATGGGGACGTTGGCGGCGCTGAGGGCCTCCATGTCGCGATGGACGGTGCGCTGGGAGACCTCGAGGCGGTCGGAGAGCTCGCGGCTGGTGACGCGGCCTTTTGCCTGAAGGAGGAGGAGCGCGGAGAGAAGCCGGTCGGCTTTCACGGGGCGGGTTGGGCTCCCTTTCTTCGAACTTTCTTATTTTGTCCGATTAATTATGACAGTCGATGTCATATATGGAATTTTATTCTTTGAAGTATCGGGAGAGCGTATCGCCCGTCCAAAGGAGAACTGGCTATGGAACTCAGGGATTTTTTTCTGGAGAAGCTGGAGCAGGAGGCGGAGGCATCGCGGAAGGTTGTAGAGCGGGTTCCGGAGGGCCGGAACGACTGGAGGCCGCATGAGAAGTCAATGGCGCTGGGGCAGTTGGCAGCCCTGGTGGCGGCCATGCCGGGATGGGCGACGCTGATGGTGGAGCGGGATGAGTTGAATCTGGACGATCCGGCGAGTGAGAAGTTCAAGACCAAGCCGCTGGGGAGCAGGGAAGAGTTGCTGAAATCCCTGGATGCTGGATTGGCAGGAGCGAGGAAGGCTTTGGAGGCGACGACGGAGGCGCATTTGATGAAGCCGTGGAAGCTCAGAGTGGGCGGGTACGAGATCACCAATAAGCCGCGGTACATCGTGCTGAGCGAGTCGCTGTTCAGTCATCTGGCACATCATCGCGGGCAGTTGACGGTCTATCTACGGCTGAATGAGGCGAGCGTGCCGGCGATCTATGGGCCGTCGGCGGATGAGCAGTTTTGACATTGGTGAGGATGCATCGGGCCCCTGAGTTTGACGAGGAGGATCTGGCGATGAAGAGGGAAGACGGAGTGAGGGCAGAGGGGATTGGGCATGACGAGGTTGCGGCTACGTCACTGTTTCCATTTGGGAGCACGGGCTCGGATTCGAATCGGCTGATGGAGGAGCTGCGGCAGGAGAATGCCGGGTTGCGGCGACTGGTTGGGGAGCTGCTGGTTGCGAATCAGCAGCTGCGCGAGAGATATGGCCTTGGCCGCCGCGAGGGTGAGGGCAGTGCGCCTCCACTCGCTTCGCGAGGGAAAGATTGGATAGAGGCGAAGGCTCCTTTTGGGTGATTTGGCGGATAGCCGCTGAGCCGCTAGAATAAGGAGGAAGGCCGATGTAGCTCAGTTGGTAGAGCAACTGATTCGTAATCAGTAGGTCAGCGGTTCAACTCCGCTCATCGGCTCCATTCTTTTCGGCGATTTGTATTCTCTTCTGGAAAATGTTCGCGGCGTTTGAACCATGTTTGGTACGTGTTATCCACGGCTATTTAGCGAGCGTGGGGTGAAATGGTCTTGATTGGCACGGTGTCTGAAGGCATACTCCAAAAAGAGTTTGCTGGATTGAACTCGAAGACGGTGCAACACGAGACGCACAGTGACCCGATATAGCCGTCAAGATGTAATCCGGATCCTGCACTTGCATACCCGCCAACTATTGGCGTGGGAGCGAGCGGGACTGATCACTTTCAGAGAATATTATTCGTTTGAGTCGCTGAGCCAGCTGCGAAGGTTGCGGGATCTGCAGGGGACGACGCGCATCTCCGCGAAGAGCATACGGGCTTCGGTGGATGCGATGCAGCGCGTGGCGGGGATGCGGAATCCGCTGATGGAGACGAGTTTTGTGCGGCGTGGCTCGCGGTTGAGCTTCCGGCATGGCGGCGCGCTGGTGGATCCGCTGAGTCAGCAGCTTGCGTTCGATTTTGATACTTCTCCTGCGCGGCAGTTGAGTGTGGTGGGCGCAGCTGCGGCCGGTTCCGCACGCCGGACGGTCGATGTGCAGGATATGTTTGTGCAGGCGGTTCAGCTGGAGGAGAACCCGGCGACGATTCCGCAGGCTATGGAGATGTATCAGGCACTGCTGACGATCCGGCCAGGGCACGCTCCCGCGCTGATCAACCTGGGGACGATTCACTACAATCAGCGGCGGTTTGAGCTGGCGGAGGAACACTACCGTAAGGCTACGGTTGCGGATCCTGAGTATGCGCTTGCGTTCTTCGATCTTGGCAATGTGCTGGACGAGATGCAGCGGCTGAGCGAGGCTACGGCCGCTTATCAAAAGGCGGTTGCGCTGGTTCCGCAGTATGCAGACGCGCACTATAACCTGGCGTTGGCTTATGAACGGCAGGGGCAGAGGCGGCGAGCGTTGCGGCACTGGCTCGCCTATGTGCGGCTTGACCCGGTGGGTCCGTGGGCGAAGCATGCGAAGGAGCAGGCGCGCAAGATATTGAACACGGAGAAGCTATCCATTGTGAGCCGGCGTGGGCAGCCGGCCAAGGTTGCCGGGTAAGAAATTGCCGATGAACCTGCGGCGTTGTCATACAATGTATACGGAGTATGACAATGTCTACAATTTTTAGTTTTCGGGTGAAAGATGAGCTGAAGGAGAAGTTCGAGTCGCTTGCCGAGGCGACGCAACGGTCCAAGTCGTTTCTGGCAACGGAGGCTCTGGAACGATATATCGAGCTTGAATCCTGGCAGGTGTCTCACATCAAGAAGGGTGTAAAGCAGGCGGACGAGGGATTAGTTGTCCCGGGGGAAGACGTAGACAAGTGGTTGGCGTCGTGGGGCACTCCTAAGGAACTACAGCCGCCTAAGCCGCGAAGACGTTCTCAGAGATGAAGGTCGTTTGGGCTGCACAGGCGGTGCGGGACCTGTTGCACGTACGTGAATATATCGAAAAAGATAATAGAGGCGCAGCCATGCGTGTTGCTGCCAGATTGCGCCGTGCGGCGAACGGATTGGCGAGTCATCCTGAGACGGGGAGACCAGGCAGGGTTGGTTCGACCCGCGAACTTGTCGTGCCGGGCACTCCTTTCCTGCTTCCCTATCGAGTTCTCCGAGATAGGGTCGAGATACTTGCCGTGATACATGGTGCTCAGGAGTGGCCTGAAGATTTTTCCTGAGTTTGCGCTTGGGCACGGGAGCTGAATGGCTATTCATTTGGGGCTTCGAGGTGCTAGACTCACCTTTTCCTGATTATCGTCTCGAGGTGAGTGGATGTCGCAGGACGCAGTGCCGATGGCTTTGACGCAGCTGGGTGAAGAGGAACAGATGTTTCGCGATTCGGTGCGGCGGTTTGCGGAGGAGCAGATCGGCCCGCTGGTGCGTGGGATGGATGAGTCGCAGCAGATGGATGCGGGATTGATCCGGAGACTCTTTGAGTTGGGGTTGATGGGGATTGAGATTCCTGAAGAGTACGGTGGGGCAGGTGGGACGTTCTTCAATGCCATTCTTGCAGTCGAGGAGATATCGGCTGTCGATCCTTCGGTGGGCGTGATGGTGGATGTGCAGAATACGCTGTGCATCAATGCGCTGGTTCGCTGGGCCGATAAGGAGCAGAAGAGGAAGTATCTGCCGCGGCTGGCGATGGATACGATTGGTTCGTATGCGTTGAGCGAGGCCGGGTCGGGTTCGGACGCGTTCGCACTGCAGACTCGTGCGACGAAGCGCGGAGACGACTATGTGCTGAATGGGCAGAAGCTTTGGATTACGAATGCGAAGGAGGCCGGGTTGTTTATTGTCTTCGCGACGCTCGATCCTTCGGCGGGGTACAAGGGGATTACGGCGTTTCTGGTGGAGAAGGGAATGGCGGGGTTCACGTTGGGTAAGAAGGAAGACAAGCTCGGGATTCGTGCATCGAGCACGTGTGAGCTGGTATTTCAGGATTGTGTTGTTCCAGCGTCGCAGGTGCTGGGTGAGCCAGGTAAGGGATACAAGATTGCGATTGAGACTCTGAATGAAGGGCGCATTGGGATTGGGGCGCAGATGCTGGGGTTGGCGGCGGGGGCCTGGGGCCATGCTGCAAAGTGGGCGAAGGAGCGGAGACAGTTCGGGAAGGCGCTGGTGGAGTTCCAGGCGATGCAGTTTCAACTGGCGGAGATGGCGACGGAGATCGAAGCGGCTCGGCTGATGGTCTACAACGCTGCCCGTTTGAAGGATGCGAAGCTGGAATTTTTGAAAGAGGCGGCGATGTGCAAGTACTTTGCGTCGCATGTGGCTGAGCGGGTGGCTAGCCTCGCGGTTGAGGTATTCGGCGGTTCGGGATTTGTGAAGGACTATCCAGTGGAGAAGTTCTACCGCGACGCGAAGATTGGGAAAATCTATGAGGGCACGTCGTTTATGCAGCTGGCGACGATTGCGAAGTTGACACTGGGGAAGATTTAGCTGTCCGCTGCGTGCTCGTCCCGCAACTCGTGCAGGGCCGGATGGGGCTTACACTGGAAGTAGGTTTGGTATGACCACTTCGACAAAGACCGTGCAGAATGCTCCCCTGGCTTTTTTGGGCCTGGCGTGTGCCGTTGGTGTATCGACGATGTATTACAACCAGCCCCTGCTGATGGAGATGGGCCGGACTTATGGCGCCACGGCGGGCCGGACAGGTTTCGTTGCCGTCGCGACGCAGGTTGGGTATGCGTTGGGACTGCTAGGGTTCGTTCCGCTGGGGGATGTGCTGGAGCGCCGCGCCCTGATGATGAAGATGTACGGTGCGGTGGCGATCGCTCTGTTGCTGGTTGCGGTGGCACCGAGCCTCAACCTGCTGATTGCGGGAAGTGTTTTGATTGGGATGCTGGCTTCGGTGACTCATGTGGCGTTGCCGATTGCACCGGACCTGGTTTCGCATGAAAAGCGCGGCCGGGCGATTGGCACGGTGATGACCGGGCTGCTTCTGGGTATTCTTCTGGCGCGGACGTTTGCGGGCTGGGTGAGCGGGATTCGTGGCTGGCGGTGGGTTTTCGTGGTGGCTGCGGTGATGAATGCCGCATTCGTTCCACTGTTATGGAAGGTGATGCCGAAGTTGCCGCCGAAACAGAATCTTGGCTACGGCGATGCAATGCGGTCACTGTGGACGCTCTTTCGAACGCAGCCTTTGTTGCGGGAGTCGTCGGTGATTGGGGCACTGGTGTTCGCTTCGTTTAGCTGCTTCTGGACGACGCTCGCTTTTCTTTTGCAAAGCCACTATGGCCTGGGTGCGGGTGTGGCGGGGACGTTCGGCGTGGTGGGGGCTGCGGGAGCGATGGTGGCTCCGCTGGCTGGTCGCCTGGCTGATAAGCATGGTTCGCGCTGGGTTATTTCAGTAGGGATGGGATTGCTGGCGTCGTCTTATGTTCTGCTTTGGGCGGAGGAGTCGGCGCACCGCGCGACGGTGTTTCATATCGTGATGCTGGCGATTGGCGTCGTGGTTCTGGACATGGGGGCGCAGATGACGCAGGTGGCGAACCAGACGCGGATCTTCGGCCTGGTGCCTTCGGCGCGCAGCCGGCTGAATACGGTGTATATGACGGTGTATTTCAGCGGGGCTGCGGCGGGTTCTGCGCTGGCGACCATCGCGTGGGTACATTGGCAGTGGAACGGCGTGTGCTTGCTGGCGCTGGGATTGATCGGGCTGGCGGCACTGTGGCATGCGACGGGGCATCGCGATGCCGGGGATCACAGCAAGACGACGTCGGAAGACGTTCTCATGGAAGCTTAAATCTTCCGAAGACAGTGGTGAGCGAGGCAGGGCTCGAACCTGCAACCGTCAGCTTAGAAGGCTGATGCTCTATCCAATTGAGCTACTCGCCCGTGAAAGCGCCTGTCGTTATTGTAGCGGGAGCGTTGGGGATGTGGGAGTGGCGTGGCTGGGACGGCGATTTTCTCCATCAGGAAAAGACGAGTTCTTTGCTGCGGATGAGGGCGACGATGGCTTCGAGGGCGGAGGCCCAGTTTTGCTCGGCGGCGGCGGGGTCATGGCCCAGGGATTTGATGTAGAGGCTTACGGCAAAGCCTTCCTGAGGGCCGGTCAGGTCGATCACCGCGGGGCGAATGATGCAGTCGAGCATGGCAAAGGGATGATGGAGCGGCTCGGCGTGGCGAGTGAGGCGGCGGAGAAGCTGCTCTTGAAGATGAAATGATGCGAAGTGGGAGCGTTCGCGCCAGAGGAGATCGATGTAGCTGCCGAAGCCTGCAGGGGCTTCCTCGGCTTCGACGCTGAGATTGATTCGCAGGGCGTCGAGTTCATCTGGATCGAGCGGCCATGCGTCGGATTTTGCGGTGAAGACGGGCGATCTTGATGCGTTCAGGGCGCGGAGGGCGTGCATGAGGGGCGGATAGCGCTCGGCCTCGGGGAGATGGTCGAGGTCGTAGGGGTTTTCGCGCAGGTCGATAAATCTAAGGCTTGGGTCTGAGGGATCTGACCAGGGCACGACCAGGACAGGATCGTCAGCAGCACATTCGGCGGACCACTCAGAGAACATTCTTTTCTATCTTAGCGTCAGGAGTGGTGATGCGCGTGGCGAATTCCTCTCACCCGTGAGAGAGCAGGAAGCGCAGCAAGGTGTGCTCGGCCCAATAGCCGTCGTAACCGTTGGCCGGGTTGGGCTGGGCGAGGAAGGCGCAGTGACCGCCGTGTTTTGTTTCAACGAGGGTGATGTTGGGGTTTGCGTTGATGGTTTCGCGGGTTTCGGCAGTCAGGCGGATGAAGGGGTCGTCGAGCGCGTGGAGAATCAGTGTGGGCGCGGTAATACGATGGAGGACTCGTGCGGCGGCTGCGCGGTGGTAGTAGTCATCTGCGTTGGCAAAACCAGAGTAGAGCGCGGTGATGCGATCGTCGAACTCGCGCAGGGAGTGGATTCCAACGGTGCGGTTTCTATCGTAGGCGCGAGGGAAGAGCACGGCCTTGCGCCGGAAACGTCGCAGGAGATGGTGGAGAAATTTGAGCTCGTAGATGCGGTTTTGCGGGAGATGGAGGGCGTCGGCGGATGGGCCGAGATCGACGGCAGGCGACACTCCTATGACGGAATGGAGTACTGTCGGTGCCGAGGCTTCGAGGTCGCCTGCCAATTTGAGGACGAGGTTCCCTCCCATGGAATAGCCAATCAAGGAGACAGATTGCAACGAATGTTGGGCGACGAAGAAGTTCATTACGGCGAGGACATCGCTGGAGAGGCCAGAGTGGTAAAGGGTTGGAGAGAGTGCTTCGGTTCCGCCGCAGTTGCGCATGTTCATGCGAATGACATTGCAGCCCGCGTGCCAGAGCTTGTTGGCGTTGCCGATGACATATTGAGAGCTCGACGAACCCTCGAGGCCATGCACGATGATGGCGGTTGGCCGGGTTGCGCGGACATCATTCGGCTGCCAGTGGGAGTGGCAGAGCACCTGGCTTGAGATCTGGTTGGAGGTGGCCGGAGAGACCTCGATCAATTGAGCTTCTGGAGCCGGAAGACTATCGGCTCGCGAGAGGTAGTTGCCAGCAATGGTCTGCACATGGCCGTTAGTGAGGAAACGGCGGGGGATAAAATCTGCGACGTGTTCGAGGAGGGACCCGGTTTCTGCGGTTTGCATCAACGCTGACCTGCCTGAGCATATTGGAGAAAAGCAGTTGCGTTGAGAGCGCCGGTGGGTTCGTCTTCGTGTTTGAAGTACACGTAGACGTCGGATTGTGCAGCGAGTGCTGTGAAACGTTTGGCAAACGCTTCGAGTTCCATGGCCGAGTAGCCGCCGTTCCGCCGCAGCCTGTAGCAAGTGTAATTCTGTGCGGTGTTGATCTCCGGCGTCAGGAGATCGTCGCTTTCGGCGATGCAGAGCGCGGCATTGTGTTCGCGAAGGATGGAATAGGTCTCCTCGGTGAACCAGGATTCGTGGCGGAATTCGAAGGCGACGGGAGTGGTATCCAGCGTTCCAAGGGCCGATGCATTGAGGAAGTTTGTGAGGCGGTCGAGATCCGCTTTGAAGTTTGGAGGAAGCTGGAAGAGAAGCAGCCCGAGCTTGCTCGACTGCTTCATCGGTTTGAGGGTAGCGATGAACTGGGCTAGATCATCGTTGCAATCCTGCAGGCGCTTGAAGTGGGTGATGCGCTGCGGAGCTTTGAAGCTGAAGCGGAAGTTGGCCGGAGTTGCTGCAAGCCAGCCCTCGAGCATCTTCGTGGTGGGAAGTGCGCGAAATGTGTAGTTGACCTCGACGGAGGTGAGTCTTGTTGCGTAGAACTCGAGGAAGCGCTTTGCGGGTGTGCCCTGGGGATAAAAGTCCGGCTTCCACGTGGGATAGGCCCAACCCGAAGTTCCGGCGTATAGGTGCAGAGAGGGTTCGGTCGGGACAGACGAGGGCGAGGCTTTGAAGGTGCGGGTCAAGGGGTGGCCGCAATGTGCAGGGATTGAAGATGTTTGGGGCGGCTAGTGGGTTTCGAACCCACGACATCCGCTGCCACAGAGCGGCGTTCTGCCACTGAACTATAGCCGCCGTATACTGGAATTATAGCACTGGGGCCTCGTCGGGCAATTCCGGAGGCGGGTCTGGGAGTGTGATGGCGTTTACTGCGAAACCCGAGGTGCTATCTCCCCGATTGAAACGCGGCGGGAAGGCATTCGACGACGAGAATCTGGACCTGTTGTCGCATGTGCTGGACGATTTTATAAAGATTCCCGGGACTTCGATCCGGTTCGGCCTGGACGGTATTGTGGGATTGATTCCGGGGGTTGGCGATCTGATTGGGGGCATCGCTTCTTGCATCATTATTGTGGCGGCGTGGGTTCGTGGGGTTTCGTACGTCACGGTTACGCGGATGGTGGCCAATGTGGCGATTGAGGTTGTTATCGGTTCGGTACCGATTCTTGGCGATATGTTCGACATTGCCTGGCGTGCCAATCGCCGCAACTATGCCCTGCTGGTTGGAAGCGTGGATGAGCCGCGAAAACATACGGCGCAGAGCTGGCTCTTTCTTGGCGGGGTGTGCCTTATCCTGATTGCGCTGGTTCTGCTGCCAATGCTCCTGTTAACGTGGGTCTTTGATGGACTTTTTCATGCCTTGTTTGGTGCCGGTTCGCATGGCTTGTTCAATCGGATCTGACGCCGTTGAGAAAGACGATGCGATAAACTAAAAGAAGTCGGGGCGTAGCGCAGTCTGGTAGCGCATCTGCTTTGGGAGCAGAGGGTCGGGGGTTCGAATCCCTCCGCCCCGACCATCTAACCTCTTGCTTATCAATACGTTTGACCGAGCATGGGAGGGGTGATACGAAAAGTGATACGAACTTTGCCGTGGGAAGGTCCCATGCAGGTGAATATCACCAAACGTATCGACACCCCGGAAGGCAAGCGCTACTGCCCCGTAGTCGTCGGTCCCAACGGCCGCATCAAGCCCGATTCAGTGATGGTTGATGGACGCCAGGAAAAGCATCCCGAAGGCGCCTACTACCTCGACTGGACGGAAGACGGAAAGCGCACGCGTGTTTCGGTCGGCACTGACGCAACCGCTGCTTACAACTGCCGCGTTCGCAAGCAAAGAGAGCTGGATGCGCTCGCATCTGGCCTCATTGTTGCCAATCCCATCGATGACGACTCTCGCCTAAGAATTAGCTCCGCAGTAGACGACTTCCTTGAAGAGATACAGCTCAGCCGACAGAGGAAGACTTGGATGGGATACATCGTCTCCCTGCGGTATTTCCAGGAGTCCTGCGGCAAGAGATTTCTGGACGAGGTGGAGCGGAAAGATCTCCTGCGCCTGGCGGCCTTCCTCCGCGATTCGAAGAAGCTCTCACCGCGCACCGTGCACAACAAATTTGCCGATGTGCTCACCTTCCTGCAGGCCCAGGGCGTGCCGAAGCTGACTGGCAAGAACGACCATCCTCGCTTTATCGAGCAGGAGGTCTCGATATACGAAGAAGAGGACTTGTCGAAGCTCCATGCCGTTTGCTCGCCTTACCACAGCACGCTCTACGACTTCCTCCTGATGAGCGGCTTTCGAGAGCAGGAGGCAATGCACGTCACCTGGAACAACGTCCGCTTCAACGCCAACATCATCGAGATGCGCTGGAAACTACTGTTTGAATGTTCGATGTCGGCGTAGGCATGAACGATGTCGAAACGTCTCTGCCTGCTCAGCCACCTAAAGCAGAGTGGGAAACAGCAGACGATACGCCGTGGGAAGCTATTTCTCCGAATAGAGAATTCTTCCAGAACTTAAGCGGCGCTATAGCGTATATATGCTTTATGATATGTTTTGGTTGGACATATCGTATGGCATATATTCAGGATCAAATCCGGCAGGCTCGTGAGGCTAGGAACTTTACCCAGGGCGACCTGGGGAAGCGTATAGGCCAACCGCAAAGCTCCGTTTCCAGAATCGAACGCGGCGGCGACCTCCGCGTGTCTACTTTACAGGAGATGGCGCGCGTTTTAGACCTCGAACCTATGCTCATTCCCAAGCGTCTTGTACCAGCCGTGCGAGCATTAATCGAACATGCAGCCGATGGAAGCCATTCAAAAGTGCCTGCCGAAAGCAGCCCATCTCTAGTCGGAGGAGTGCCGGAAGATGCCGACGAAGAAAGCTACTAGCGCCCGTCGGCCTTCCGTCCTGGAGGTACGCCTCTCGGGGACCGTTGTTGGCACGATTACGAATCTGCCCAACGACCAGAATCTTTTTGTCTTCGATGCGGCCTATATCGCCGGCGAGAACCGACCTGTTCTGAGCTTGAGTTTTTATGACGCCTACCGGGAGCTCCGAACTGACGTTCGGCTGGTGACGCGCCGGTTGCCTCCGTTCTTTTCCAATCTTCTGCCGGAAGGACAATTGCGGCAATATATTGCCGAGCATGGCGATGTGAACGCGCAAAGAGAGTTCTTTCTGCTATGGCTTCTCGGCAATGATCTGCCGGGAGCTGTCACCGTTCAAGATATCGAAGGCCGTGCGCTTCCGCCCGCTCAGGGCACCCCCACCGAAGTGCGCACGAAGGTCGGCAGGGATGTCCTGCGATTTTCACTCGCCGGCGTCCAGTTGAAGCTCTCGGCGGTCGGCAATCCGAACCGGCAACTCTCTATCCCTGCTTCCAAGCAGGGCGAACACTGGATCGTAAAACTGCCGTCTCCAGCGTATCCAAATCTACCTGAAAACGAATACTCTATGATGCAATTCGCGCGCGAAGTAGGCATACAGGTGCCCGAGGTTGGCCTGCTCCCTATGGACCGGATTGATGGCGTTCCAGAACAATGGCGGCAGTTGAAGGGGGATGCTTATTACATCAGACGATTTGATCGTGGCGCGAAAGGAAAGCGCATCCATATCGAGGATTTCAACCAGATATATGGGCAGTTTCCCGAAGCCAAATATAAGAACTACAGCTACACCAATATGGCCGCTGATCTATGGCGTCTGACGGATGAGACGCAGTTCACCGAGTTCGTCCGAAGGCTCATCTTCAATGCAGTCATCGGAAACAATGACATGCACTTGAAGAACTGGTCCCTTATCTACCTTGACAGCCACACGCCACAACTCGCCCCGGCCTACGATTTCGTGTCTACCGTGCGCTATATCGCAGATGATCGTCTGGCCTTATCTATCGCCAAAGAGAAGGCCATCAGCCGATTGGATTGGGAATTGATGGAACGCTTTGCACGAAAAGCACAGGTTCCAAGTAAGCTCGTGCTCGAAACCGCCCGCGAGACCATAGAGAGAATGATGACACTCTGGCCTAGACTCCAGAAAGAGCTCCCGCTGGATCAGAAGACCTGCCGCTTGATAACGGCTCATATGAAATCGGTCCCCTTTCTGACGCGGTGACCTGGTTACCTCTTTTCGACGAGCGCATTGCTCTGGTATCGCAACACGACGGCTGAGAACGATTTGTGCCGGCCGCGCGTACTGCATCTGCTTGGGCCGCAGCAGTATCTATCGAGGAATTGCTGGCCGCGCTTCAGCCTCGTGCTGGTACCCGATCACATTATCCTAGCGGTCACGAGTAGTCCTACCTCTGCGTCCCTTTTCAATGGCTCGAATGCTATCTCCATGTTGCCTCGTAGTCTTCGCATTCCTCCCTGCTGAGCGTTGGCAATCTTAGCGGCAGCACCTCTTGTTCAATGGCGCGGCCATCAATAGCGACGTTGTCGGCTACGGCATCCCATCCATGTATAGCCGCGATCCGCTTGATTTCCCTCACCTCATCAGGCGTGAGTTGCTTCCGCGCGGGCGCTTCACGAAAGGCGCTGGGATCCATACACCAGAGCCGGAGTGGAGATGAGTGCTTTCTTGCCAGACAAGCGGCAATGCGAAAACCACCCAGGTCGATGTCTCCCCAATGGAAGCGCTTGCGGTTAGGCGAAGATAGGAATTCTTCCATGGCCTGCCGGTACACCCTTAGAAGCAATGGAGATGGCATGCCAGCGGTGTACATCAATAGGCCGCAGACGGAGCCCGCCTTGCCGAGTGCTAACTCGTGAAATGTCGTTAAGTTCTCGACAGAGAAGATGTATCGCGCTCCTTCGTCTAGGACGACTCGCTTGATACTCTGCGGTGGAAGTCCAATGTAGGGGCTTGCGATCGGCAGTCTCGTGCCATCGATAAGTTCGACGGAACCTTGGCCGGACAGTAGGACCGGTTGTGGCAACTTCACCAGCCCCATGGAAGCAAAAACATCTTCGAGGTCTCTCCACGGGATATCGATCGATTCCGCTGTCAGAACATCAAGTGCTGGTCCGATTGCCTCGATTCGTTTGCTGTCCGAGAAAAGCTTCGCGCTGAGGCGTCGAATCGGTGTGTCTTCGGATTCCGCGCCGCTTTCGCACGCTTCTATAACCCGGCACGCATTAATAAAGTCGTTAACTCGGTCGGGCGACATCGAACGCACTAACTTACCCATGCGCCATCGGTTTAATACTGGTGCAATGTTTGGTATTGCGGCCCACTTAGAAAGCAGTTGCTCGGCTTCCTGGTAGGCGGTCCAAGCCGGTTTTTCGTTCAGTTCTTGAGCCAAAGCGTCGGCATTGATGAGTCGCAAGCGAACTATTTGACCGTCTTCCCCTGCGCGGCGGTCCCACTCTATCGAGATAGCTCCTGATCTCTCGAGGTTTCGCAAGAATGCGTGGGCGGCATCCTTGTCCTCGCGACGTGGTAAGAGAAAGTACTCTGGGAACGAAGCTTCAGAGAAGACCAACGTATGCTCACGGGCAGCCTGCTGCGCCCATGCTCGTTCTGCTTTACTGAGCAATTTCTTTAGTGCTGATCTGGTGACCTCAACTACCTTGTCGCTCATGCCGTCGTAGCCTTGATCTTTTCTACCATCTCGAACAGAAGCTCTGGATGTTCGGAGGGCATGTCAGAGGTCAGTAAAACTTTCGCGGGTTCCTTTATGATCGTCCGTTCAACGAAGAGTTCTTTATCGAAACGATTGATTTCGAATATCGTATCCAAGCTAGGCGCTATTTTGCTGTGGTCGGCTTCTGGAGCCGCCATGATCATCTGCAAGCCGATGGAATCGAGAAAACGTGCAGCTGCTAGTGCGTTCTGCTGGTCCATACCGTGGAAAGCTTCGTCGAGCAAGATGAGCCCAGCACCGGTATGTTTTGAAGCGTCAATGCGGTAAGCGGCAGCCATAGCCGCACCGGCGATCACATAGAAAGGGGTCCGGTGTTCGCCGTTGGAGCCGACCCCCAAACGCCGTGATAATGGCAGTGACTTCTTGCCTTCACGGTCAATCATAAGGTCGAACGTGAAAAGTACGCGGAAGTCGTCAAGAGGGTTCACTGGCCCCTTCGCTTCCTGCCCGGGATCTTCGAGCAATCTCATGATCTCGGAATGCGCGGTATTGCCAAGCGTAAACAAGTCGCGCTCACTACCTTTTCCGACATTCATGATGTAGTCATAGATGGGTTTATGCGCCTCTGCTGGAGCCAACACGAAACGATATCGTTCACCATTAGAGAATGGCGGCGACAAGGACAGAGCCTTATTGATATCCGAGATGGTGGTTCGCATCTGCTCGATGCTCTCTCGGATACGCACGGCGATATCGTTGCGGAAAGCTTCCTCGGCCGCAAAGCGTGCTGAGCGAACATCCTCTGCCCGTTTGACCAATTCTGTACCGTCAAGCCGCTCGTATTCGGACTCAACCCATGTCTTTGCCAAACGCCAATCATTTAGTTCGTCTTCAAGCACGACGCCGTGACGGTCCAAGTACCGAGTAAGCATCTGGATGGCTTTGCCTCGTGCATCCTCCGCGTCGTGGTCGGCCCTCTCGATCCTTCGCTGGCAGGCCGCAGCATATTCTTGGTATCCACCAGCAGCAGGTGCTGCTTCGATTTCGCTCCGATAGCGTTCGATCACGGCCATGTCTACGTCTTTATTGTTTGCTATTAAGACATCAACAGCATGGCCAGCCTCGGCGCACTTCCTTTGGAGCTTAGAGCGGGTTTCGATGCTAATACGAAGGTTAGCTTCTATGGTCGCGATGGTGCCGGCGTTCCCGCGCTGTTCCTGCTGGATCTCCTCAAGTAACGACTGTTTCTCGTCGAAGATCTTCTTTAACGGTCCTATTTCGTCGGTATTGACGTTCCGAATCAGCGCTTCCACATCCCTGATAGCCTTTAGTTCCGTCGCTGCCTGTTCAACATCATTCGCAACACGCGCTCTAATAGCCTCAAGGTCTCCCATCTTCGCAATTCGGGAGATAGCGCTTTCGGCAGCGTCCTTTTCGGCTTTGGCGACCTGTACTTCGTTCAATGCCGACGTCAACTGAGTCTGGAACTCCTTCTGCTCTGCTTGCGTCAGACGCTTTCCAAAGAGCAGCTTCTCAGTAGGGTAGAGACGGAGCCTAGTAGTAGAGAAATTGGCACTGAGCATACCGTCGATAGTCAGTGCCCTGGGATTGCGCTCTAACTCTTCTTCCGTGTTAACGCATCTCATGGTGCCAAGCACGGACCGAAGATACGCAAGCGCAATCTTGTTTTCGCTCGTCAGCAAATTGCCGACTAACGTGCCATCGCGTTCGTTCCATCGATGGTCTTTCAGGTGGTACGGCTGGATCACTCGCGCCGCAAACGGATTGTCACGCTCCGGCATGTTACGGATCATTCTTATGGCCTCGCGTTCCCGACCATCAGCAATGACCAGAGCTTCGCGATTAGATTTCAGGAACGCCTCGATCGCCGGTTGCCACGAGCGGTCCTTCACCTCGACTATGTTGCAAACAGGCTCTGCTACTATGCCTGACTCGTTCAGTCGCGCGATGATCAAGGCGACCGACTCGCTGATTGGTGCGCCACCTCGCTCCGCATTTTTGTTCAGGGCGATCACCGTCGAAAGTCGTTTTGCGGCGGTTTCGTGCTTCTCTCTCGCCGCAGCTAGAAGCGCTTCGTATGAATCCCTCTCACTGAGTAAGAAGTTAATCGTGTCTGAGATTGCAGAGTCAATCTCAGCAACCGCGCCTTGTTTCAGCTGTCCCGCAAACTGGGCCAGCGAACGGTCAAGGTCTCTGAGCCGCTCCTGGTGAAGAGGAAGAGCATTGAGTCTGAGCAGCTGGTCAACCACGCCCGCAATTAACGAGAGGTCTCGTTCAACGCGCTGCCGGGTCGAGTCAAGCGACCGCTGAGCACTGGTTTTCGTAAAACCGTAAGCGTTGATGGAATCTGCGCCCGGTTTCGACGTCCATGCATCCCTTGCAGCGTCGCGCGCCTCAGAAGCGAGGTTCAATCTGGCCGCGATCTCTTTAGCTGCACGTTTACGCGAACGGCGAGACTGGAAGGTACTACGAATCTCCGTTTCGAGCGTATCGAGGGAATCCGCGAGTTCATCATGTGCGAACATTGCGGCGAGTGCTTTTATGCTACTCGATCTGACTGTGTATCTCTCCACATCTCGATATGCAGCCGAGATCTCAGCTAGGTCGGCAATCTGCTTGCGTACTTGTTCGAGCAATAGGCTAAGTTGTTTGAAGTGTTCGATCTGGGACTTAGCGCGACGTCGGTCAATCGATTGTGGCTCTACAATGTAGTCGCGCACGAAGTTGTCTACGCTCTCAATGTTACGTAATAGGATCGACTTGTTGAACACCTTTAGGTATTCACGCACGTCGATTGATTTAGCCTTGGGCTGCAAGGCGTGGATCATCTCTTGGATGTACTTGGTTGGCTGCGTGGTGAAGTAAGGCGTGCGGTCGGTTCCGTTGGATCGCGATCGCACAGCAGCTACAAAGTCATTCCAGAGAAGTGGTACTTCGTCTCCATTAGCCTGTTCAACGTGGTCGGACAGAGTCAGTCCCACTCCGGGGAGCACATACAGTCCTAGTACCTCGTGCGCCGGCTCGGCAGCATCGGCCCTGATGCAAATTCCGAGTGAAACCTGCTCTCGCGTCTTCTCATCGCCAAAAACTAGGGTGACGTAGGTAATCGAACGGTCGCGTTTACGATCGAGAACCCCGCCATTTTCTCCGGTGTCGTCTACTACGCCTAAACAGTAATCCTTGATGGTGCGTGGATTCCGCTTACCACCACCCGTAGACCCGACCGATTGAGTATTAAACGCCAAGTAATTGCCATGTCCGCCCAGCATGGCGATCTGGATCGCATCTAGCAGCGAAGTCTTGCCGGAACCATTGCTGCCGAGGAAAGCAACGTGTCCATTAATGTCCAGTTCCTCGGCTTCATAGAGGAAGAATTGGACCAGCACAAGTCGTTGCAGCTTCTTCATTGGACAGTCTCTCCTTGGGCCTTGTTCTCTGCGCCTGAGACATAGTCGGTCAATCTGCTCAAAGCTGCTTCGCTGACTAAAGCGACGATGCCAGGTAGGATAGCCACGTCAAAAGGCTGGTCTGAACCGGGTTCCGATAGTGGAAGCTTCACCACACCGCACGCTTTCATGCGTCCGAGCAGTTCCTTGAGGGCGCCAGCTTCGTGAGGCAGTTCACGCGAGGTTTGCGCTCTGTATAACTCCTGAAGCTCTTCGATCGACAATACCGCTGTGCCTACGTCGAGGTTTCCCTGAATAGCTTGCTCGTGATACGCCTTCCGTAGTAGCAAGAGGAGAAGCGAATCCTCGGTGGAGAGATATTTCTGCTTCTCGGCGTACGGGATTGCTGCAATAAAGCGGTAGGTACTGTCGAACTTCAGCGCAATACCGAGTAGGTCGAATACGTCACGAAACGCATCGCGATAGTGATCGATCAGCCGATAAGCGACTGCGTGTCCATGATTGCTCTCGTAGATGATCTGGTTGCTGATCAACTGGCAAGCAGCAGCCTTGAAATCTGAGGGTTCGTAGATGTCGCCCTGCTTAATCACATCGGCCCAGCTAAATGACATCGGATACTACTCCGTTTCTGTTGCGGGTCACGGTGAAACGTGGAACCTGGATGAACGCGTTATCGGTAAGTTGGTCTATCGAGCAATTGAATCTGTATTCCTTGAATACCGGAAGGGCAGGGTGCCCTTTCTGTAAGGTTCCGGCATGATTTCTAGAGACGAGTGCGAGCCGTGCAACATACACAAAGACACAGAAGTCATGAATGCCTGTAATGCTCATCTCGTCAGAACTCACTGAATCTCTCTCTTTGAGGTGACGTTGCAGGTAGTCGGCGACGTGCATCGGAGAAACCTCGCGGTTCAGTTTCATCAAGCGCTTCAATGCAATCTGCGCCCGCTGCTCTATTGTCATGACCGACCTGGAAATCCCGCTTCGGATAGTTTGACTTGGCTTCCGGTAGACAGGGCGAAGCCTTGTTTCCGATAGTAAGTACCCGGGAAGCGTGTCCATGCGGTACTGCGTATCCGGCGCACAATTCGTTACTGACCTGATCGATGCGGTAAGCAGCCGGTCCAACTTGTCTTGTGTTCTCAGCTTGTAGTGCAGATTGGCAAGCGCCCGCGATGTGGCCCGTTCGACACTCGAATTCAGGCGGTTAAGATGGGCGTCTATATCCTTAAACATCAGGAATCGCGCTACGTCCTTTTCGAAACGGTTCTCCGCCTGCTCCTTACTGGCACATCGGAATGCAGTGTGGTAATAAGACACCATCGCCTCTCGCTTAACAGGATCGTCACGCAAATCTTGCGCTACTTGGACGATTCGCCAGCGATTACGCAAAGGGTGATTCTCGGTTCTGAGCTCGTGGTAATCGCGAATGTAGAACTGGCCAATGTATTCATCAAAGAAAGCCCGCACAAACCCGGCCGTGGTCTCCTGAGACGAAAGCAGCTCGATCGCCTCTCGGACACGCATCGTCGTGGCACTTAGGACGCCAATCAGTTGTCTCGCCTGGAGGGCAGCTTCAGGAAATCCACTAGCGTTCTTTGTGGGGTCCGCCAACACTTGTTCTAACTGGTTGTGGATCATGAGCACTTTTCCGCCAATGATCTGAGGCCCCTCTTCAGCGAACTGCCGCAAGATCTCAAGAAACTTCTGAACTGGCGTCGGCATAGTGACGTACTTCTTTACCCCGATGCGATCCTCACGCAGCCATCCCGAATCCACTAGCCGTCGATAGACGACGTTAGCTTGGACGGATAAGGGAGTATTGGGCTCCTGTCCTTCCTCTTGTGTCCATGCAGCTCCGTCGATGATGTGGCGCTCGATTTCTAAGGTGATCGAACGCTGAAGGAAACCCTCACCTTCTGGCGGCGTGGCTTCCGGACCGAAGAATTGGTCGTAAAGACGCAGAAGTAGCTCCCAATACCGTTGATGGTTTGGGGACGCCAAAGGCGCAAACAGCCCGGCAGGCAGACGGTCGAAGAGACTGGTCACAACTATTTATTCATAGTTGACGGACATGTTATCGTCAATGATAAATTATCATTCCAGATAAGACGTAGGTAATGCCGATTACAATTGGCATCGGAGCGTAAATGGCGAATAAGCCTGCCCTGCGGGACCACAGATTCCGAATAATGGAGGGCGTACTTGCCTGGGAAGGCGAAATCGGCAACGCCCGAGTTCGAAAACTATTTGAAATCAAGCCCGTACAGGCAAGCCGTCTTCTCCTAGGGTTCCGGACATTCATGGGTGAGCGCATCGTAGAGGACAGCAAGGGCAGAGTATTCAAACCCGCAGACGCTAAGAATTTCAGCACAGATGTGTCGCTTGAGGAATACATCCGATGGATCCAATCCGGTAGCAGCAGCGAAAACTCTATCCTGGATGTCCGTGCTGATTTAACGAAAGTTAAGCCATCTGTATTTTCCCTGCTCAGGCGAGCCGCATTGAACCGTACTGGCATCGTGATCGCGTACGCCTCCATGAAGAATCCAGTCTTAGAGGAGCGGCTTGTATTCCCGCATTCCATGGTTCGTGTAGGCCGCCGCTGGCATGTAAGGGCATGGTGCGGGGAACGTAAAGAATTCAGAGACTTCACCCTTGGACGGATCCGGTCTGTGCTCCATTCGCCAACAAAGTCAGAGCATCCTGTCGAAGAAGATAAGAAGTGGAATCAGATAGTCCAAATTCGATTAGTGCCCCACCGAAAACTATCACTCGAGCAACAGAAGGTCGTACGTGATGAATTGTTCGCCGGTACCATGGGTGAGCGCATCTCCGTCCGAGCTAGCCTAGCCCACTACATGATTCAAGAACTTCGCGCGGCTACGAACCCCGAGAACGAGAAGCCACCTGAGTTCCAGATCGAAGTTGCCAATATCGAGCAATTAAAAGGCTCGTTGTTTATCAAGGACTAAGCATCTCCTAAATTGCGGAAGAAAAAAGCGCGAACCCCAAATTGAGATTCGCGCTCTTGATTCACGAGTGATGTTATGCGACGGTCACTGCTTCTGGCTCAAGAGATCTTAACGTCGCCAGATTAGCAGCTGCGTTGACATCCTGGTCGATCACTTGCCGCAACCTCCGCATATCTAGATCAACAACCGGCAGTTCATAGAGATTCCTCTAGAAGATGTCCACGGAACACCAAAAGCGTGGTACGAATACGCGACAACTGTTCTGGTGCCAAGGGCCAACGGGAGGCTCGGATACGTTCCGCCAACGCATTCATAAAGTCCGACGTGAGTAAGATGCTGAGTCTGGACAGGGTTGCTGGGCTGGAGAGTTGCCGTGCATCGCGTCCAGCAAGTGCCGCTCCAGCGAGTTCGAGATCGTAGTCTACCTGTGCCAGAACAGGAGTTTCGGAATCATATATCCGATCAGTATTGCCTGCATCTGCGTAGGTGGAGATCACGCGGTATAAATCGAGAGCATCTTTGTCGTTTGTCTTTCGATCCTGCCAGGCAAAGAGCTTTAAGATAGCGAGGGCGGCAAGCGAGGCCACCGGAAGCGAGAGTGCTGCATTTACCTGGACTTGAACCGATGCAGCTAGAGCGTCCTCAAATCCGGCAACCGTCATCACTGTGTCCCTATCCGGCGGCCATGCAATCGTGTCTTTTTCAGCGACTCCTCCGAACGGGATAAGGTCGATGGGGATTTTCGTTATGCCGTGCGGCGTATTGAGGAAGAGTCGGTGCTCAACTCGACCAGGTACAAAGTGATCAGTTGCGAGGAGAGCGGTACGGAGGTTCTGAAACTTTTCCCAACTCTCCACTGCGATGGCAAAGTCAACATCCTGGGTAGCACGCATCGTGGGAATTCCAAACACATGATGGAGCAGCAGATCACGCGCCGTGGCGCCCACAACGATATATGGACATGCTTGCTCTGCAGCCACCCCATCAACCACGGAAAGGATGTGAAGTATCGCAGAATCGAGCGGTCTATCCTCAGAGACGATGAGTGGGTTCGAGAAACTGCTCATAGAGAAGGTGTGCTGCTTCGAGGTTACGTCCATCCTGCGTTGCTATCAAATCAGCATAGGCCAACAAAGGAGGAACTAAATCTGGATGGGCGGGATCTTCGGGAAAGCCCCAAAATGCCTGTAATAATTCGGTATTTCCTTTGGGGTCGAGACGCATTCGGGCTTGATTGAGGAGGGGCTTCCCATCGCCGCGGAGATAGATTGTGAAGCGCTCGGGTTTGAGGTATCCGGTCAATCGCTGAGCTGCGACCTCTGTTCCCCAAAAAGCTTGTTGCGCGTGTAAATCAAGGGTGAGAAGTCGATCCATATCGGCCTGATATCGGTTCTTGAACAATTTAGGCCGGAGCGCATCTGGAAAGCGGGCCACCCACTCCTCCATCAACTTTTTCGTATTGGTGAGAACTTTCTTGTCGCGCTGCACGATATAGCCACGGTTCTCTAAATCGTCAATGACAGGCCCAACCGTACCGAGTGCAACTTGAGCGGCTTCGGCAAGATTGCGGCGGGTTGCCTCGGCCAACTCTGGCCGACATAACAGGGCAAAAACGACCTTCATTCCAACTGTGGTGTAAGCCCGATAACGAGGGTTGTGTCCAGCATCTTCTGGCCGCGGTTCGCCTGTCACGTAAACTGTGAGGCCTGGAACATCGAGATACGCATTGCCTGCCGTATCAATAAAAGGAAGATGCAATGTGCGGCAGTGTTCAGCCAACGCACGAGTGATATAGGGCGCAACCAGGAGGGGATACACACCACGATCCAAATGCTCGAGTTGTTCTTTTACTAGGCCAATAGTGGCGAAGTGCCGGACAGTTTTAACTTCGGCCAGAAACTGATATTTCTTCGTCGCTGTTTTGACTTCGATCATGGCATCCCCTGCCACATGAGGATCACAACGCTCGATAATTTGCGCTTCAAGACCGACGGTCCGATGAAGTGCCGCGAATGCCTCTCCTAAGATGGTTTCCTCACGGTCTGTATGGCGTCTGTCCATAGAATGCTCTCTATGTACAAAATTTACCACCGTTCGTGATTCACGAACAAGTATAAAAAATGAACAAAACCTTTTGAGTGAGTCTTTAAGGACGGATGGCAGGTTCTCTCCGCTCCGACTGTTTATGCCTAATTGCACAATTTTTGGTGCAATTAGGTGATACGAAGTGATACGAAAATCTTGCGAAAAACTGTCCATTGGTGAGAAAATCCGGGACGGAAGGGTACGCTTGAGAATTCTGGCAAACCCTTCAAATTGAGTGGTTTTGCAGTCAAATTCAACAAAGAAAACGGCATAGCGATCACGGGTGTAGGAGCCTTCGAATCCCTCCGACCCGACCATCCATGAAATCAATAACTTACGTGGATTTCCGTCCTGCCCGAATGACCGTTTGACGCGAGGCCGGTGAGGGTGGAGACTTCGGAAACGGTGTAGGGCATCACCGCGCTGTCGGTGGACGGCATTAGCTCCGCTCTGGGGGACAAGCCTGGTTAGGATGTCCAACGTCTTCCTGTGTGATCGATTGCTGTCCTTTTCGGTTCTCCGGCAGAGCTGCAAGCGCGGAACCTACACGAAATAACGTGCGTTGAATCTCCTCGGTCTAGCTTCGGATTTTCTGGTTGGTGCAAATGCTACGGGCAAATCCTAGCGAGCTATTCAACTCATCGACGGCCCGTAGACTTCAACACGAGGTCTGCCTTGGAGACGCGCGTGCCGCCGATCAGTCCTGTCTGTCCCCTATCCCCATGTGCTGTTGCGATGCTCATGTTCCTTTCCCTCTTTCTGTTTCATTGTGCGCGTCTGCGTTGGTGTAGCGCACAACCGAGCAATACGATTTTGTTAGAGTCCACGCGAGTTCCTCGGAATATCCCTGGAGTTTTGTAAGGACGATTCGAAGAACGCCGGCATGAGCGACGACTGCGATGGAGCTGTGGGCTGTTTCAGCTTTAGTGACGAGACGGTTCACCTTATCGAGCACTCGACACTCAAAGTCGCAAAAACTCTCGCCGCCAGGAGCTGGCAGGTTGGGATATTCCTTGGTCCAGAGGCGCGAATAGATCGGGTCTTTCAGTTCGATCTCTTTCCATGTGAGGCCTTCCCATTGACCAAAATTAATTTCACGCAACGCCGAAGATACGTGGCAACTGACGTTAAATTCTCTCGCGATTGTAGTTGCGGTTGTATGGGCCCGGCGAAGATCGCTGGTATAGACCGTGTCGATGTTGTCTTCTTTGCGGAGGAGCTGAAGTAGTTCTGTCAGTTGATTCATTCCCTTGGGATTGAGTTCGGGGTCGGAGTGGCCGCAAAAAGTCCCGGCCATATCGGTTTCTGCGTGACGAATGAAAAGAATGTCGTTCATGCGATCCACGCTCCACAAACATAGACTGCGATTTCAGTCAGTTGATTGGTGGCACCGAAGCAGTCGCCTGTTATTCCGCCGAGCTTTCTGAAGTAGAACCATCCAGTTAAGGCTGTGGTAAGAATTGCAACCAAAACAGGCGCGAGCGCCGACCATCGTAAAAGGCAGGCAACTACGATAACGCTAAAGAGCGATCCGAATATCAGCGAAGATTTCGGTGTAAGTCTTGCTATCTTCACTCCCTGTCCATCTTGCTCGCGGGCCGATGGGAGGAGATAGCTCAGGGGCAGCGAAGACCACCGGCTGAGCACCTGCGACGAAATCACGTAGGCGGAGAAGTGCTCTAACGGCAGTGAAGCCAGCAGTAAGTAACGGGCGAGCAAAGACAATGCCAGAGCAGTTGCACCATAGCTGCCAATCCGGCTGTCCTTCATGATGAGGAGAATTTGATTTCGGTTCCAGCCGCCGCCAAATCCATCGGCTGAATCGGCGAGGCCATCTTCGTGGAAGCAGCCCGTGATCAAAACGAGGTAGATCAATACTGCCAACGCAGTGAGTTGGCGTCCAAGATGAAGAATTGTGAGTCGTTGCAGGAGCACGGCGCCCGAACCGACGACGAGACCTATCAGCGGGAAAAATTTGATGGAACGGGAGAGCGAATCGGGCTCGAATTTTGTTGATGGCATAGGGATTCGCGTAAGAAATTGGAATGCGGTCGCTATCTCTCCGCCAAACCTGCGAATTTGTTGCTCCGCAATCACTCGGTAGCCTCACTGACGCCGGCAGATGCGAATGTTGCCATCTCGTTATAAAGATGCATAGCAGATTCGATGATCGGCATTGCCAGCACAGCACCCGTTCCTTCGCCCAAACGCATGTTCAACGAGAGTATCGGCTTAAGTCCGATGTACTCCAGCAGCTTTTGATGACCAGGTTCTTCGGACTGATGGCCGGCGAAGAGGTAGCCGCGGACCTGGGGTGCAATTGCAAATGCTATCGCTGCGGCTGCTGTCGAGATAAAACCATCCTGGACCACTGCTATCTGGTGTTGTGCTGCGCCAATGAAGAGGCCTGTCATTGCGGCTATCTCTAAGCCACCGACACACCGCAGCACCTCGAGGGGGGCTAGTATGGCATTGGGCTCGCAAGCCCCGAAATATTTTTGCAAAACTGTTTCGATGACACTCTGTTTATGAGCCTGTGCGTCAGCGCTTAGGCCTGTGCCTTTGCCGGTGACCAAGGCAGGAGGAGTCCTGGTCAGGGCGGCTGTGATGGCGCTTGCCGCCGTAGTGTTTCCGATACCCATCTCTCCGACTGCCAGCAAAGTTTCGCCTCTGGATTTTGCCTGAGCCGCCATTTCAAGCCCAATGTTGAGGGCCTGTGCGAGTTCCTCTTCGCTCATCGCTGGCTCCTGCAGCATGTTGCGGCTTCCTTTGCGTATCTTATAGTTCCGCAGGCCATCGATAAGGCCAAAGTTGGCGTCGACACCAGCGTCGATGACGTTGATGTCAACGTGGTGAAGCTTTGCGAGCACGTTGATGGCGGCTCCCTGAGCGAGAAAATTGAGCACCATCTGACGAGTGACCTCGCTGGGGTAGGCACTTACGCCTTCGGCGATAATTCCATGGTCAGCGGCGAAGACGTAGACGGCTTTGCGCAATGGCTCAGTCGATCTCTCCTGGCGAATGGATGCCATCTGCGCAGCGAGATCTTCGAGCATGCCCAGGCTGCCTAATGGCTTGGTCAACGAATCAAGGCGGGCGCGCGCTCGGGCATACCACAGTTCGCTTGGCAACTTGATAGTGGAAGCGATTTCTAGAATTGGCGTCGGCGAATTCGCTATGTTCATCCAGCCTTCTTTGCGTGATGTTGGACTCGTTCGAGCAGTAAAGGATGACGCCGGGGTGGGCAGTTGAAGGCCTTTTCCAGAATAGATGGCTTCAAAATTTCCTGCGGTGTTCCTTCTGTCAAAGGCATGTCAGGGCTGAGCAATAGGACTGAGGAGAAATTGCCTTCGAGCAACTGTAAATCGTGAATGGACGCGAAGATGGTGATGCCTTCTTCGCCCAGAAAGTGGAGCAGGTCGATTAATTCGACCTGTCGCCCAATGTCGAGGTTCTGTGTAGGCTCGTCGAGCAGTAGCAGCTTCGGCTCCTGTGCAAGGCCGAGAGCGATTTTGACGCGCTGACGCTCTCCGCCACTCAATTCGTTGAAGATGCGATGCTGCAACCCGGTTACATCCGCCAGTTCCATGGCCCGGTCGACGGCCTCCCTGTCTGCCCTTCCGGGACCACGCAGAAGGCCGAGATAGGGCGTGCGTCCCTGCTCCACAACTTGCCTGACAGTGAACTGGAAGGGCACGTCGAGCTGTTGGGGAACGAGGGCGACGGTGCGGGCTACGTGCCGCACCGCAAGACTGTCGAGAGGTATGCCGTTGAGGAGCACATCCCCGGACCTTGCTCGCAACGTGCCTGCGGCAAGGCGGAGGAGCGTAGATTTACCTGCTCCATTTGGGCCGATCAAAGCCGTGCAACTGCCCGTGCACAGGTTGAAGTTTGAGGAGCGTATTACGTCCAGCTCACCATACCCAAAGCTAACGTCGTGAAAGCTTAGAAGTGAGTTCATAACACATAGCTCCGTTTGGACTTACGTAAGAGATACAGGAAAAACGGGCCCCCAATAAAGGCCATCAGAATGCCGACTGGAAGTTCGATCGGCGCAAAGACAGAGCGAGCGAGGGTGTCGGCAAGCACGAGGAAGATTGCGCCAGACAGTGCTGTGACTGGCAGTAGACGAACATGATCTGGCCCGAGCAGCAGGCGTGCGACATGAGGGACGATCAGCCCGGCGAAGCTAATGAGGCCTCCAAGTGATACAGCAACAGCGGTTAGCAGAGATCCAGTCAGGATGATGCCAATACGTGTGTGCTCGACCCTGATTCCGAGCTGGTGAGCGTATTCATCGCCTAAGGCGAGTGTGTTAAGCCGGCGCATGAGGGGAGTTGCAATCACAATAGCGATCAGGAAGAGCACGCCGCTGATCAGGAGCTGTGACCACCGGGGAATTCCAATGACACCATGCAGCCATGAGAGCAGCACGCTTTGATTTGAAGTGCCGCTACGGTCGAGTGCTTCGAAGAAGTAGCTGGAGTAGCCCATCATAGTGCTAACAGCAAATCCCGCGAGCAGTATGGTGACTACGTTTGTTCCACCATTGGAGCGCGCCAAAGCGTAGACGAGGATCATTGTCAGGACCGATCCCGCAAAAGCCAGGAGCGCGGTTGCGCTGAAGCCGAAGATGGAGATCTGCGAGAAAAAGAAAATGCCGATGCAAGCGCCGAGTACGGCTCCCCCTGACGATCCGATGACGTATGGGTCGGCCATCGGATTACGGAAGAGACCTTGAAACATGAGCCCGGAGATCGCCAAGGCGGAGCCGACCAACGCTGACGCCAGGACTCGCGGCAGACGAATCTGCATCAGGATGATCTGTTCGGTTGTAGTCAAGGGATGTCGCCCGACCAGGGCTGCAAGGATGGCACGGGGAGAGACGTGAACTGCACCAGTTGCAAGCGAGAGCAGAACTACTATTACCAACGCAACGGCCAGCAGCGCGATCAGCGTGACAAAGCCTATTCTTCGCTTTGGCGGAATCTCGTTGTGGGCGCGCGCCCTCTCCGGCTGCCCCTGATAGGAATCAGAGGCAGCCGCCGAGAGAGACGGTGTGATCCGAGTTGTTTCGGAAGTTATTTCAGTCCCCAGGATTCGCCTCCAAAGACAAATTTGATTCCTGAGCGGAAGGTAAGTGGAAGGGCTGGATAACCAAATGCCTCGACGTAATGCTCGCTCAACAGGTTCTGAATGTTTGCATAAGCGGTGAGACGCGAGGTGATCTGATAGCCGCCGCTCAGGTCAAGACGCTGATAGGCTCCATCCAGATTGCGATTCGGCAGTAACAATGTTGTCCCGAAGTTTGCATCGGAGAGGAAGTCGCTGTCGTCTCTTCGCCCAACCAGTGTACCGGTCAGCGAGGTGAAGAATTTTGAACGATTGTAGGTCAATCCGAAGTAGCCAGAGTGTGGAGCGCGGCGAAATGGCCGGGCGCCGACTAGCGGGGAGAATGCACCAATGTCAATGCCAGGAAAAATGGGATTTTGATTGCAGGTTGGGCAGAGCGCATCGCTTGAGAAGGAGCGCTGCACGACAGCATCGAGGTAGGTGTAACCGCCACGCGCAAAGAAGTGATTGCTGATCTTGTACTCCGACACGAATTCCAGTCCCTGTGCGCGGAATGCTTGAGAGTTGACTGCTGCACCAAACTCTACTTGATCCAGATTGGCTGCCGGTACTCCGAGCTCCAGGAGACCTGCCTGCGGTACAAACTCTACGCCATTGGTGAATTCGTTGTGGAAGTATGTCAGACCGATACGAGCGCGGGCATTGCCTAGCTCCTGGTCGACACCCACATCGAAGGTGCGCGAATTTTCCGGACCAATGGGTTTGACGCCGTACTGCTTAATCAGATCGGGCTGGCTCGAAAGCAGATCGTAGAGCGAGTTGGTCTGATAGTAGATACTCGGTTCCTTGATACCCTTGCCGAAGCTCGCATGCAGTTTGGTTCCGCTGAACCAGCTCGTTGCAGAGGGGCGTACGAGGTAGTAGGCAAGTGAGGCGCGCGGTGTGCCGGCCAGACCGAACAGGCCATTGTCTTCAATCCCGCTGCCTACGTTGTAGTAAAGGCGGTGGCTAATATCGCCGGCAATCTGCAGTGTGTAGCTATAGTTGCCTCGCGAGATAGATTCCGGAGTGGCTCCTGCATAGCCGGTTGAGCCGCGCTCCGCTTCGTATTTGAATCCAACGAGTGCGACCATGTTGACTGGTTGGTTGCCGATTTTGTCGATGCGGTAGTCCGATTGTCCATAGACGAAGTCGCGATCGGTCGGGGAGAGATATTGATTGGGGTATGGTGGCCCTCCGTACGACACCCCATATTGAAAGATAGCCTGACCGCTGACGCTGTATCCGTTTGCGCCCTTGATGGTGACCGGGGCTCCAAGATATACGTCGGTGTCGGGCTGGTAGATGCCAGTTGGTTCGAAGTCATCGAACTGCGAGCGCAGACGCAGTCCGCCGTAACGAATCTGGTTGTGCCAATTTGTTGTTGCCTGGTTGTTCCACGATGCACTGTAGTAAGTGTCCTGCTCCTTCTGTGCTGTGTTGTCGGGGATGCCGAAGAACAGAATAGCGTTGGGCTGACCACCAGAGACGGTGAGGTGATGGACGATGAAGCGCAAGTCATTCGCGGGGTTTAGAGCCCAGCCAAAGTTGCCGATATATGTTCCGTTGTGAAAGGCATCGTTCGGCAGATTGTTTCTGGTGTCGAGCCGGCTGAAGGCGCCGTAGTAGTCGAACTGGCGCAAAGCGCCGCTGCCGGTCAACTCCTGGTGATAGGTGCTGAAGTTTCCGCCATCTCCCGCGTAGGTGAATTGCGGAAGTTTGGTCGTGCCACGTGCGGTCGTCATGCTGACGACACCGGACAGCGCGTCAGAGCCATAGAGAGCGCTGTTCGGCTCGCTCAACACTTCGATTTTTTGAATGCCAGTGGTGGCAATATTGGCGAATTCGACTGCGCCGCCGATGTCGTTGGAGGGAACGCCATCAATCAGAACCTTGGTCGCATTATCGTTGCCACCGCGGACGAACAGGCCCGTGGTGCCGCCGACTTGTCCTGCCTGTGTGATCTGCAGACCGGGTACGAGACGCAGAGGCTGCTGTACTTCGGTGGAGAGCCGATAATCGTCTGCGGTCAGTACGGTGACTGAGGAGCCAATCTGCGCTATCGGCGTTGGTGTGGCAGAGGCGGTCACGATGACTTCTTGAGTGAGAGTCGGAGTTGAAAGCGTGATATCCAGATTTGCTCTAGTCGATTCTGAAATGTAGATCGATTGACTCGTCGTGGCCTGTAAGGTTGGAGCAACAGCGCGGACGCTATAACGCGAAGAAGCCGGGACAACGAAGTCATAGTTGCCAGCCGCGTCGGTGGTGGTTGTCTTCACGACCACCGTTCCGTTCAGGAGGTCAACTTTGGCGCCAACTACGATTGCTCCAAGCGGGTCCCGAACTGTTCCATGCAGAAATCCGGTCTCGACAGCAAATGCGGGGATGCTGGACAAAAAAAGCAAAGTAATAAACAGTATCGCGGCCCAAAAGACGGTCGGCGATTTGCAGAGCGAACGATTCATGATTTTCCCCCTCGGGTCGTAAAACAAGGCCGGTCTCCTGACTTACGCTTCTTCGAGCCGTGGCTGCCTTCCCAGAATTTCTCCAGTGACTTTGCGCGTCCCTGCCTTGGCTCTCTGCGTTTACAGTTACGGGGTAGTGACGGATTTGCACCGTGCTTCCCGACACCTTGTTGTTGGTGAATGGTTATAAGCTGAACGGCTCAGCTCAGGGATGAAACTGTTGTGCGAGATCCTCCAGTGCATCGATTGCTACTGGGCTGGGGTAATTAATCCTGTCATCCACGTAGTACACCCGATGCTGTTTGACCGCCGCCACACTGCTCCAGCCGGGGCGACTCTCTAATACCTGTATTGTGATTTTGCCGCCACGTACCAGAATCAAGGCGTCAGGTGCACGCGACAGTACAATCTCCAAACTGATCTGGGGCCATTCATTGTCTATATCGTCTGTTACTGAATGTCCTCCGGCTGCCTCGATAATCTCGGTGATGAAAGCATGCTTTCCAATGGTGAGGATGGGGTCGTACCAGACCGGCATGAATACTTTTGGCGTGGGAAGATCTTTGGTTCGAGCCTTCACCGCATCCACGCGTTGCTGCAGGCTGTAAATCAGCGCGTCGGCCTGCGGAGATCGATTCAACGCCTGTCCGATGGTTTCGATCGAATGAAAGATTCCGTCGATGCCATGCGGGCTAACCAGAAAGAGGGGAATGCCTGCCCTTTCCAGTTGGCTGGTCACCTGCATCGGTCCTTTCGGTTGCACGCCGATGACAAGATCCGGATGCAGAGAGAGGATCGTCTCAATCGACGGGTTGATCAGGTCACCCACGCTCGGCTTTGAAAGCGCCGCTGCCGGATACTTGGTGAAATTGCTTATCGCAACTACGTCGTCTCCCGCACCGAGTGCATAGACGGTATCGGTCACGCTGGGCATCAGGCAGATCACACGATGCGGATGGTCAGGGACTACTACCTTGCGGCCCATTTCGTCGATCAGCGTGCGCGTGGCGAAACAAGGCGCTGCCAATAACGTAGTTAGAACAAAAGAAAAGAAAAGCTGTTTCATGCTGTCACCACCTGCAGGCTGCGCGCCTGTCGAATTGCTGCAACGAAATTCTCTGCCAATACCGGGTTCGCCCGAAAGTGGAGATGGAGATAGCTTGCAAGGATGTTGCCTTGCAGAAAGCCCTCTAGCTCTTCGTTGCCGGACAGCGAATATTGCACGTTGTAGCTCGTTTCCATGTCGCCCTGCGAAGCAATCTGCGAGTAGTGAAAGCTATGCCCGCGAACGATGGTTCCCCTGGATCCAAGCAGACAATCCTGCGTGAATGTGACTGTGACATAGCCGAACTTAACCAACCTGCCGGTCATTTTGATCGAGAGAGGCAATATGCCGGTCATTTCGTAGCTTCGATCGTCGATACTCAAGCTCTCGGACAGGTAGAGCATGCCGCCACACTCTGCGTAGACGGGTTTGCCCGAGGCAGCGAAGGCACGCACTGCCTTGAGCATGCTGAGATTGCCGCTCAACTGTTCAGCGTGTAACTCTGGATATCCGCCTCCGAGATAGAGTGCGTCGAGCCCAGGTGGGAGCGACTCATCATGCAGCGGGCTAAAGCGGACAATCTCGGCGCCTAGTTCGCGCAGCATATCTAAATTGTCTTCGTAGTAGAACAAAAACGCATGATCGGAAGGCACACCGATCCGAACTGCATCGACGATGGAGGAAGTGTGGGTATTTGGAGACGCTACTTCTTCCATCGGAAGACCACATTCGAGGCGGAACAGATTATCCAAATCGAGATGTTTTTCTGCCATTTCCGCAAGTGTATCGGCCGCTGCCTTCTGGCTCTCTGTGGAGAGCTCGGCCGCTCCCTGCAAGCCCAAATGGCGTTCAGAAATCGCGATCGACGGATCATACGGCAGCCAGCCCAGAACCTTAGTCTTGCAGGATGATCCGATGGCGTCTCGCAGCATCTCGAAGTGACGTATCCCTGCTACGCGATTGAGGACTACACCAGCGAGCGGCAGTTCGGTATCGAAGGTTTCGAATCCGAGGACCATTGCTGCCACACTTCGCGCACTTTTTGAGGCATCGATGACAAGAACTACCGGCAGCCGCAAAAGTTTGGCGATCTCTGCGCTGCTGCCAAGCTCTGTGCTTCCACTTTTCCCATCGAACAGCCCCATCATGCCTTCGGCGATGACGATATCTGCGCCACGAGCAGCATTGCGTAGCACGCTTCGATTCGCCTCTGCGCTCAGCATCCACGTATCCAGATTGCGGGCTGTACGGCCGCAGATTCCGGTGTGATGGGTGGTGTCCAGAAAGTCTGGGCCACATTTGAACGGCTGCACTACGAGCCCGCGCCGTCGAAGCCCGGACATGATTGCCAGCGCAACTGTTGTTTTGCCGACCGCACTTGCGGTGCCTGACACCAGGAATCCCCTCATGGCATCACCTCCAGGTGTCCCTTCAACGCGAGCGGAAGGCCGGCAACCATGAACACTGCATCGTCTGCGATTCTTGCCACCTTCTGATTGAGTTCGCCCAGGAGGTCGCGATAGCGGCGACCCACGGGATACTCCGGAACGACGCCGCTGCCAACTTCGTTTGATACCACTACTACCGCACATTGTGCCCTCTGCAATGCTTCACACAGAGCGGCGACCCGGCGATCGATTGTATCGTCGTCCTCTCCCGTATCGAGCAGGTTCGCAGCAAAGATCGTCAGGCAATCCAGAACGATCATGTCGCAATGAAGCTCATAGTCCGAGAGCACTTTAGGCAGTTCCAAAGGCTCTTCCACGGTCAACCATTCCTTCGGTCGATCTTCGCGATGTCTTTCGATCTTGGCGCGCATCTCGTCATCCGAAAACTTTGCGGTTGCAATGAATATGACGCGACCTGACTGCTCGGCGAGTAGCTGCGCGTAACGGCTCTTGCCGCTGCGCGCACCACCCAGGACGAGTGTCACTGAACCTTGGCGCGTCTCCTGCATCGTCAGCTCCTTACCCACGCGCGCGAACGCACATGGAGCAGAGCGGGAAATGAATTTAGGTAGCGCTCGTGCAGCCCTCTTGGTTAGATGGGTCTGCGAGAATGCTCTTCAGCTCTCCCAGCGAAGCTGAACCTAGCCCGGTAGTTCTCCGGCGGGTCTCCTGACTTGCGCTTCATCAAGCGTTGACTCACCTTCCCAGGACGAATCCCAGTGGCTTAGAAAAATTGTCAGAGCTCTCGACGCTTACAGTTACGGGGTAGCGACGGATTTGCACCGTCTTCCCAACACCGGATTACAAGAGACTATCCCGCCTGCATCCCGGGGTCAACTGCGACCGACAGGCGAATCTGTCAGTTAGTTTTTTCCATAGCAACGAATTGCCGCGCGGCAGTTCGAGAATCTCTGATTAAGTCAGGTATCCCCACACCGCGATAGCCATTGCCAAGAAGCCACAATCCATCAAGTTTCTGCACTCGCGTCTGCAGCTCCGCCATTCGTTCCAAATGACCGACTGCATATTGTGGAAGGCTGCGAGGCCATCGACGTATGACGGTGATCTGCGGTTCGGGCAGTGGGCCGAGAATGCGCGCCAGCTCCATCCGGGCAACCGCGGCAGTCTCGTCGTTGCCGCAGCCCATCAGGCGATCCGCCGCCTTGCCGCCAAAGAATGCCCGCACTAGTCGGCCGTCCTGCGGCACCCGGTAATCGAACTTCTGATCGACAAAGGTGCATGCCAGTAAGAGGCTGTCGGATCCTGGTGGGACCAGAAATCCAAATCCCGGAGGGATCAGGAGCTTGGAGGAATCTGGAAATCCAAATCCGACAACTACTGCGGAGCTTGCATCCATTTCCATCAGTTGGGCGGCGCGCTCATCCATAGGTTGCAAAAGCGTGCGGGCGACTTCGACCGGCGGCGCCATCATGACGGCATCAAACCGCTCCACGCCTCTCGCTGTGCCCACCAGCCATCCATCGTCGTTATAAGCGACGAACTGCACCTCCGACGCCAGTCGAACCCACTCCTTCGGAATCGCGGCGATCATGCGGTCGACGAGCGTGCCCATGCCACTTCGCAGCGAAGTGAAGATCGACTCTATCTTCGCGCCAGTAGTTCGTGCCTGTATGGCAGCGATCAAACTGCCATACTCTCGCTCCATAGTTACGAATGGAGCCATCACCGCACGGACGCTCAGCTTCGCTACGTCGCCCCCGAATACCCCACTCAGCAGGGGAGCCCCAATTTTTTCGAGCACCTCGTTGCCGAAGTGTCGCTGAACAAATGTCGCTACGCTTTCGTCAGCCTCAGGAGCGTGTTTCCGCAAAATCCCCGCATGTCCAATTTCGTCGTGATAAGCCTGCTTCGCCTCTGCGCTAAAGATCTGCGACGCATCAAGCGCATCGAGATCACCCGGCACCATCATCCTCATCCCATCGGGCATCGCCTGTAGCTTCCCGTCGATCAGGACGTAGGTCTTCCGCACAGCGTCGTTGGACGCTATCACCTCTTCGCCGAGGTCTAGCTCTTTTGCCAGCTCAAGCGCCCATGGCTTTTCGCTTACCCATCCATCGGGGCCACATTCGATAACAAAGCCACCTTCGCGCACCGTTTCTACGATCCCACCAAGGCGCGTGGAGGCTTCAAACAACACCGCCTCTACCATGGATCCGTCGCGAGCAAATTGGGCCAGTTCATACGTGACAGTCAGACCCGCTACTCCACCACCGATGACTGCCACTCGCTTCATCTTCTCTCCACAACTAACAGAAAAAGGAAGCCGAAGCTCCCACGCCCGGCTCTTTCGATAGCCTATACTCCAGCGGGCACTGTGACCTCGTCGACGGTTGCTTTATATTCCCCGGTTACAACCTCGACCAATGCCTTTACGAGCAACTCGGAGTCGTTGAGGCTTTCGGCACGCCATAGCCTCAATCCCAGTTCTGTTGCGAGCTCACGGAAGGCAATATCGATGTCATAGAGGACCTCGACATGATCGCAGAGGAAGCCGACCGGTTGCATCACAACTCCTGCATGTCCTTCTTCGCGGATTGCTTTTAAGGTATCCTCCACCGTTGGCCCAATCCATGGACCGCCACTCATCCCCTGGCTCTGAAAAGCGAAGTACCAGTCCTTATCGCTAAATCCAACTGCAGCCATCTGCTCGGCCACCATCTGCGCTGTGCGTTTTGCCTCAACTGGATACGGATCAGGGGAATCCTGCATGGGTGTTCCAGGCCTAGCACCTGTGACAGAAGCCTCTCCTGTCATAATCGTCCGGCACGGTACGCTATGCGCGGTAAACAATACCGGAACACGTCGGCCCAATTCCGCACAGGCCTGCATCCATACCGGCCGCAGCCGCTCAGCAAACGCGTGCGCCAGCATGGGGTTATCCGCCCAACCTGCAACGAACTCTACTTCCATTCCTGCCGCAGCCGCCATCACGGCACGCCGGTACAACCCAACGCTGGTTCGCGAGTTTTGCGGTGCGAGACAGACAGCCTTGATGTGCATAACGCCGTCTCTTCGCATCTCAGCGACCACATCGGCAATATACGGATGCCAGTTCCGCATCCCTACATAAACCCGCTCAACACCTAAAGCCTGCTGCAATAGATGACCCTGCGTCATCGTCCATTTTGTCAGCGGAGGAGCCTCGGCACCAGGTGTCTCGCGTAATCCAATCTCGGCATACCGATGTTGCAACTCCTCTACTACCTCAGGGGGAAGTGCCCGGCCGCCTGTTACCTTGCTCAGATACTCAGCCATCTCGCCCAGCACGTCTGGCGTACCATGTGCAAGCAGCAATACCGCGCTCTTGCCAGCTCTGACGGACTTCGTCTCTTGATTCACGGCGTGCTGAGCTCCTTTACCCACTCTACGACTCGAATCACATTGTCCACTGGGGTTCCGGGAACAATTCCATGGCCAAGGTTGAAGATGTGTCCAGGTCTTCCACCTGCGGCCTTCATCACCTCACGCACGCGTTTTTTTAACACTTCCTCCGGTGCGAAGAGAGCGATCGGATCCAGATTGCCCTGCACTGCGCAGCCCGCGCCTACAGCCTTCCAACCGGTATCGAGGGGAATCCGCCAGTCAAGGCCAATCACGTCCGCGCCGGTCTCGCTCATCGCTGGCAGGAGGGAAGCAGTCTCCACGCCGAAGTAAATAACTGGCACACCCATAGCTCTAATGCGCTGCACGAGCTGAGTTGTCCACTCCAGACAGTACTGCACGTAGTCGCCGACACTCAGCTTGCCAACCCAGCTATCGAAGACCTGGATGACGTCCGCGCCAGCCTCCACCTGCTGGTGTGCATACGCAACCAGCACAGTGACGATCTTTTCCATCAGCAACGACCACGCCGCTCCATCCGAGTACATCATTTTCTTCGTCGCGATGTAATTGCGGTCCCCACCACTCTGCTTTCCGCCTTCGATCATGTAACCGGCCAATGTCCATGGAGCGCCGCAGAATCCAATGATTCCCAGCGCGTCCCCGTCGGCCCTTGGCCGCGAAAAGTGGGACGCCACCTGCTCGATCGCCCGCGCTACATAATTCAGATTCTCTGTGCGATCTATCCTGAGTGCTTTTACCTGCTCCAGAGTCCGCACCGGCGTATGCACGACCGGTCCCTCGCCCGCGACAAACTCAAAGTCAAGGCCCATGGGAGTCAGCGGCAGAAGCAGATCCGCGAAGATGATGGCTGCGTCTACGCCCAGCCGTTCCGCGGCCGTAATGGTCACCTCTGCTGCGATCTCCGGCGTTCTGCATATTTCCAGCAAGGTGTGATGCTTCCGCACTGCCATGTACTCCGGCATGTAGCGCCCCGCCTGCCGCAAAAACCACACCGGCGTCCGGTCTACCGGAAGGCGCAAGCAAGCCCGCACAAAGCGGCTCTCGCCCGCTGTCTTGTTGGGAGCCTGCACTGTCTTATCGTCTAAAATTGCGTCGCTCAAATTAGTCTCTGTTTCGAGCCTAGCACCGGCACCCATGAGCGTGCATCTGATCGACGGTTCGTGGCCGGCCAACGAATAACAAACTGTTTCTCAAAAGTCAGTCCCGATGGTCGAATAGAAACAGCCGCTCAAGACTCAAGCCGGAACGTAAACTCCTCAATGACAGGGTTTGTCAGCACCTCGCGCGCAATCCGTTCCACCTCGGCCTGTGCGGCGTTCTGTTCAAGCCCATCATCCAACGTAAGCTGGAAATACTTTCCCTGGCGCACGTCGGTAACTCCGCGATATTCCATCCGACGCAATGCGTCTGCAACTGTCTGCCCCTGGGCATCCAGCACTGTTCGTTTCAGCGTGACATAGACATGAGCCTTCATCCTGTCTGATTATAGACAAGGCGCAGTTTTTACACTCTCGCGGCTCCATGGCACTCCCCAAAGTATTCCGAGGCCATGGCCGGCATCACATTTGCGACCGCGATTTTTACATCAGAGAAGAGAAGCCGGATTTATGACGAATTACCTGGAACTCCCCATAGGGGCCAAGAGCCCCGAGGTCATCAACGCTGTGATCGAGATTCCCTACGAAGGCAGCAACAAATACGAGTACGACAAGGAACTGAATGTCTTCCGTCTCGACCGCAACCTCTACTCCCCCGTTCATTACCCGGGCGACTACGGGTTTATCCCCAGTACTCTTGCTGACGATGGCGATCCTATCGACTGTCTTGTCCTGGTCGACGCACCCAGCTTTTCTGGGTGTGTCATGGAGGTCCGTCCCATCGGTGTCCTTGAGATGCTGGACCAAGGGCTCGGCGATGAGAAAATTCTCTGCGTAGGTAAAGGAAATCCACGCTACAAGGATGTCTGGAACTTCTCCGAGATCTACCCCCACATGCTCCGGGAGATCACCCACTTCTTCTCCATCTACAAGGATCTCGAAGGCAAGCGCGTTGAAGTCAAGGGATGGCGCGACGCGGCTTTTGCCCGCACCAAAATCACTGAAGCCCAGCAGAATTTTATCGAAAACAAGATTAACCCAAAACCTAAGCCTGTCCCCCATAAAATTGAGCAGACTGCAGAGCAGAAGAGAAGGGCCTCAGACTAAGCGGCCCTTCGTCGCATCATCATGCGGGCAGCCAGATAGACTACAGGCCCTGACGCTGCCACAATTGCCGCAAATCCAAGCGCCGGCAGCCCCGCTAGCTGCTCGCCCCGCGCCGCCCACAACGCGAACCCGATCAGCAGCGTGGGTCCAACACCTACTGTTACCGCACCCCACAATCCTCCCGGAACCCGAAAGGGCCTGACCAACCCCGGTTCCTTCACACGCAGCACCACCAGTGCCACAAACTCCAGCACGAGTGCCGCTCCATAGAGCACCAGATCGATCGAGATCAGCCGCTCGAACGAGAGGTTGAGAGCAAGTGCCCATGCCGCTGAACACAGCAGGACACTTACCCACGGGACGCCTGCGTTTGTCTTCCGAGTCAATCTTCCGGGCAGCAGACCCTCCTCAGCCAACGCGTACGGAACACGGGTGTAGCTCATCATCAGCGCGTTGAACATGCCAAACCCGCTGATTGTCCCACCCACTACAACACACAGCGCCAACCATGGTCCCACCATCGAACGCGCTGCATCAGCCCATGCGCCGGTAGAAAATCTGTCAGCGGGAATTCCCGCCAACCCGACCGCCGCCAAGGGCAGCACGTATGTCAACGCGACAAGAACTGCCGAGGCAAACATCGCCCGAGGGTAATTCTGCTGCGGTTCGACTACCTCCTGGGCCACAGTTGAAGCGTTATCCCAGCCCATGTAATTCCACAGTGTTACGCAGACTGCTCCCGCCAAATCAGCTCCGGCTGCCGGGGTGGCCCGCAACAGACCAAGCCCGGAGCGGTCCGCCAACCCCTTCCACAGTCCTACCGCCGTCAACACCACAAACGGAGACAGCAGAAGACAAAAGAGCCCTACGGAACCATCCCCGACTGCCTTCGCGCCACGCAGATTCCACGCAGCACACAACACCACAACCGCCAGCGCCCACATGGTTCCGCGCGCTCCAGCCGTCCATGCCGGCTCAATTCTTCCGAGATAGAGCACAAAGATGACCGGGTAGATAGCCATGTCGAAGATACTTGCAGCTAGGCTGAGCCATGCCTCTTGAAATCCCCAGAAGCTGCCCAGAGCACGCCTTACCCAGCGGTAGTATCCGCCCTCTTCCGGCAACGCTGAAGCTAATTCCCCGACCATCAGGCTCGTTGGCAGGCTCCATACCAAGGGCACCAGCAGTAGCAGAAGCAGCGCCTGGCCATAGCCTGCCTTGCCGATAATATCCTCAAGCCCATAAGGCCCACCCGAGACCATGAAATAAGTTGCCGCAATCAGCGGCAGCAAACGCATCTTTTTCGAGCCACCCAAATTCTTCGCCACCCCACCCCCTGACATCATTGATCCGGTTAGAGACAAATCTACTTGAATGCAGCCGAATAACCTCGACCCTCACGGTATAATCTGCAAAGCCGGAAGAAACAGGATGCGGAGAGTTGGCCGAGAGGCTGAAGGCGGCGGTTTGCTAAACCGTTATAGGGCTTTAAAACTCTATCGAGGGTTCGAATCCCTCACTCTCCGCCATTTTTCTGCTAAGCCAACCGTGCTGGTGGACAAGCTACCCAACCTTGAGGCACATGGCTCGCGACCTTCGCTGGTTCGAGCTATTGAATGTTTTGCCGATCGAATCGGGGTCCCTGTTTGACCTCGGCTTAGGCGATTCACACGCCTACGGCTTTAGTCTCAAGAACGGAACGGTGATGGTGGTGCAGGCGATGCCTGCGACCGGTTGCCAGACTATTCGCCCACAGCGATGACCCCGGGATCTGCAGGTGCCATTTCGGGGTCAAATACAGTTAGAAGCCCTCCAATTCGAAGAGCTTTTCTTGTGGTGCATTCCGGCACCGTCGCATTAACCAAAATTCCAATGCTGGTGAACTTCCCATTGGATTGGGCCTCAGTTGGCCCTCATCGATCACATGCATCGCTCGCCTTGGCAATGAAATGGGTTGACAGCGATGCGGGTGCCAAAGGCATGTCGCGCCATCTTTTCTCTACATTCTGCAGACACCTTCTACAACTTCCTAGGGGCAGTATGCACACGACGTGCCATACCCACAATTTGTCTGCCAAGTCATGATGCTTTTGGTATCGGAGTTTTCCCTCAACGGTAAGTAACTCTACCTAGAAGTTTTGAAACTGTGCACGACTGACTGATCGGCGGAAGGCTTTTGAGCTCGAAGAATCAGAAGTTTCCTGAGATTTGGTTTCCGAGCCTCTTTTTGAGATTTTTCGGTGTTGGCAAGTGATCGCCGTTCAAAAAAGTTTGCTTTGCAATGAAAATCCAGAGCCTTCACAGAGGTTTCTCGGCCTGGAACGAAAACAAGGGCCTGTCCCGGAGAAGAATCCCGTTTCGCGGCATCTGCTGAAAGGTTTTGAAATGCCTGTATTGATGAGTGTTTTGCGGAGTGCTTTGTCCACATTCCGTTTCTGCCAAACAGCATCGGCCGCCCTATTGGGTGCTGCACAATGTTCGCTCTCGCAACCTCGTTTCCAAACGGCGAGACATGTTGAAGCACCTGGATTGTCGCAAATCCTCGGCAGAGGCGACGGGATATTAGACGGCTCTAACAACTCCGTGGCACGTGGCGGATTACTTGCTCGAAAAACCTCTCTCATCGCTCTTTCAGGCGCTATCTTCATCGCGATGTCCGCCGCTCTAGCCGGGGCGCAGACGACGACCTCAACCTCACTCTCGATCTCTCCTACTTTGCCAGCGGCCAACGGATCTGTATTTACCATGACCGCCACGGTAACGACAGGCACAACGACACGCCTGACGGGCGGTACGGTTACATTCCGCGATACCTACGGCGGCGTCGCGCAGGTGCTTGGCACAGTTCAGGTACAGTCGGCAAACGGCACCAAAGGCAATGCGGTTCTGCGCGCACAACTTGGCGGAATTGGAACGCATTCCATCGTAGCCACCTTCAATGGCACAAAGACCTTTGCACCCAGTCCGTCAGCAGCCGTCTCGGCAACAACCACAGGCGTCTATCCAACAGTCGCCAGCCTTGTCCAGACGGGTGGCACGACGGGTAATTTTTCGTTGACCACAACCATCGTTGGGGTTGGCAGCTTCAGTCTTTCACCGACTGGAAATGTATCTCTTCTGGATACGAGTAATAGCAATCTACTACTGGGTGTTGCAGGGCTCGGTGCAGGCACCTTCGGGCAGCAAACTGTCGTAGCGGCAGGCTCACCGATCGGCGTAGGCGATAACCCACAGGATGTGGTCGCTGGAGATTTCGATAATGATGGAAATATCGATCTCGCGGTGCTAAACAGCAGAGACAAGACAATAAGTATTTTGATCGGTGACGGTGCGGGTGGATTTACCGCGACACGGACCTATGGAACCGGTAACGGTCCTGTTGCGATTGTGGCCGGAGATTTCGATGGCGACGGCAATCTTGACTTGGCCGTGGCAAATTCCTCTGACCAAACAGTATGGATTCGCCTTGGAAACGGCAACGGAACGTTCAGCGGGAGTAGTAGTTCCTATGCTACCCCGACGCTTACAAAATCTCTAACTGCACTTGCATTGGGAGACTTCAACGGCGACGGCATCCTTGATCTTATTGTGGCCGGTACTACCAACAATGCCGGCGCAGGTGCAGTAAACATTCTTCAGGGCAACGGCAACGGCAACGGTAATGGAGCCTTCGCCAATGTGACCCCGGGCGGGATTGCCGTTGGCAACGGGCCGTCAGCGGTGGTAACAGGTGATTTTAACGGCGACGGCAATCTGGATTTCGCCGTCGCCAATCTTACAGACAATACGATCAGCGTGATGAAGGGTGGCACTACGTTCACTGCTGCCACAGGGTCGCCTTTCAGCACTGGTGCCGGATCAAATCCGGCGGCTATCGCTATCGCCGATTTTAATCGAGATGGTCAACCTGACCTCGCGGTTGTAGAAAGCAACAAAAACAGGGTCGATATCTTCAAAGGAAACGGGGACGCAACCTTCACGCTGTTGACTCCCGCTACCGCTACCGGCACCCAGCCTGTGTCCATTGTCGCCGGAGACTTCAATGCAGACGGGAAAGTTGACTTTGCCGTCACAAACCAGTCAGGCAACTCGACGACCATTATGCTGGGCACCGGCACCGGCACTGTGTTCACTGCTGCAAACGGTTCTCCGTTTGCCACAGACTCGCATACAACATTCAGTCCGGTTGCAATAGCTGCAGCCGACTTCAACGGAGACGGCAGCGCAGACCTGGCAGTCGTAAACAGCAGCAGGGATAATGTCGGCATTCTGCTGAACCAACTCACGGACACTGCGAGCGCTTCGTTTACGGGCATCTTTGTTCCTGGCAACGGCAATCAGCACACAGTGGAAGCTTCCTATGCGGGCGACCATAACTTCGCATCGAGTACCGATACGTTATCGTTGATGTCATCGAAGGTACCGACATCCACACTTCTCAGCGCGAATACGACGTCCCCCACGTTTGGTCAGCAACTGGTCCTCACCGCGACACTACAAACGTCTCCCACAAACGTAGGTGGTCTAAGGCCAACCGGTAACGTCACCTTCAAAGACAACGGGACAACAATCGGAACCCCGGTGGCCGTGGCCGGTGGAGTAGCGACACTCAACATCACGAGCCTCGGGGTGGGCAATCACAGCATTACTGCAACCTACGCGGGAGACACCAATTTTGTTACCAGCGTTTCGCCTGCTCTGGGCGTTATCGTTGGCAAGGCAACGCCCGTCATCACATGGCCCACTCCTAGTCCCATTTCCTATGAGACTCTGCTGTCGAGCACACAACTGAATGCGACGACAACAGTAGCTGGGACCTTTGCCTACAGCCAGGCACTCTATACCTTGCTTCCGGTCGGCAATTACACGATCTCCACCACTTTCATTCCCACCGACTCGACCGATTACACGATCGCTACGTCCAGCGTCACTCTCGTCGTAAATCCTGCAACTCCTCAGATCAATTGGCCGACGCCGGCACCCATCAGCTTCGGCACGCCCTTGAGCGGAATTCAACTTGATGCAACTGTGGCCGTCTATAACGTAGTTCCTCTCACCTCCTCTTACAACGTCAACGGTATCTATACCGACCGCTCGAGCTTCAGCACAGGAGGATTTGACGGAACAGGCGCCGCTTACTCATCGAATTTGCTGGGGACATCCGTCACATGGAACAACATAACCTACCCGCTGGGACCGACCAACGCGCCGGACGCTGTCGCCAATACAACCGTTCCTCTCCCGGCCGGACATTACACCACCCTCAACCTGCTCGGCGGGCTCGTCAACGGTAATGTCACAACGGCGAGCACGTTTGTCGTCACGTATACCGACGGAACAACGACAACAGTATCGCAACACCTGAGCGATTGGGTGTTTCCGTTGAACTACGCCGGCGAGACTGTAATCACCTGCGTTCCTTACCGCAATACCTCAAATGGAACGACGGATGCCCACTTGACGTGCGTCTTTGGGTATCAGATTGCGCTCGACAGTACAAAGATAGTCCAGAGCGTCACGCTTCCGGGAACACGAAACAACGTGTTTCTCGCGATGTCGCTTGTCACGCCGCCAATTCCAGGCACGTTGGTCTACAATCCGCCGTCGGGCACCGTCCTTCCCACCGGGGAAAATACTCTCTCAGCTACATTTACTCCCACTGACCTGACAGATTTTACGAGCGCTACCGCAAGCGTACAGGAACTCGTCAACCCGGCGAACACAGTGAACATGGTCTGGCCTACGCCCGCATCGATCACCTACGGGACAGCTCTCAGCTCGACACAACTCAACGCGGTAGCCCAGACGATACCGGGAACGACCTCCGTTTTGCTCTCGTCCTATTATCGCGTCAATGCCTTTCAGAGTGATGGATCAATCTTCTCGACTGGAGGCTTCGACAACAATGGAAATGCCTACTCGTCCAACCTCCTGGATTCTTCCGTCGTTTGGAATGGCGAAACATTTTCACTAGGGTCTGCCAATCTTCCAAGTGCCGTCACGAGCACGGCAATTGCACTACCTCAAGGGAATTTCGCTAAGATGTCACTGATTGGTGCAGCTACCACAACAGGGCAGACGGCGCAGCCATTCACGATTACCTACACCGATGGCACCACTTCGACCGTAAACATCAGCCTTAGCAGTTGGACGCAGTCTGCGGGCTATCCCGGCGAATCGATCGTCTCGACCACCCCGTATCGAAATACCGGCGGCGGAGGTCGAACGATTGGCAACACCTATTTGTACGGATACCAGATAACCCTTGATAGCACGAAGGTCGTGCAAAGCGTCACACTCCCAAACAATCGAAACATCGTGATTGTGGCGATGTCGCTCGACACTTCATCGACGCCAACCGCGATACCAGGCACTTACACCTATACGCCACCCGCCGGAACAGTTCCTCCCGTTGGAACCGTTCCTCTGAGTGTCTTGTTCACCGCTACTGATCCCACTTACGGGACGGCAACAAAGACAGTCAACCTCGTAGTCACCAAGGCTCCGCTCACTGTGACGGCGGTCAGCCAGACGATCGCATTTGGCAGTCCTGTAGCTCCGTATACCGATTCCATTACCGGCTTTGTCAACGGCGACGCTCCAAGCGTGGTCACCGGCGCGGCGTCGCTGACCACTGCCCCAACCACGCCCACTGCCCCGGGCGCGTACACGATCACTGCTGCCAATGGCACTCTCGCCGCCAGCAACTACAGCTTTACCTTCGTCAACGGCACTCTCACCATCACCAAGGCCACCCCGACGGTCACGTGGAACACTCCGGCAGCAATCACCTACGGCACCCCTCTAACCACTGCCGGCCAGTTGAACGCCAGCGCTTCAGTCGCTGGAACATTCTCCTACTCGCCTGCTTTAGGTACTGTCCTCAGCGCTGGTTCTCATACCCTCTCTGTCACCTTCACTCCGACCAACACAACGGACTACGCTCCGCAGACCGCCACAGTCACTCTGGTGGTCGACCAAGCCGTCCTCACCGTCACCGCAGCTAACCAGACGATCGCCTACGGGACGACGGCGGCTCCTTACACCGCGACCATCACCGGGTATGTGAACGGGGACACCTCGTCGGCGGTGACGGGCACGCCGTCCCTGACGACGAGTCCTGCGACCCCGACGGCTGTGGGGAGCTACCCCATCACCCCGGCCCAGGGGACGCTGGCTGCTGCGAACTACAGCTTCACCTACCTGAGCACGGGGAGCCTGACCATCACCACGGGGACCGCGACGGTCAGCTGGCCGAGTCCTGCGTCGATCGTCTACGGGACGGCCCTGTCGGCGACGCAGCTGAACGCGACGGCATCGGTACCCGGCGCGTTCGCCTACACCCCGGCGACGGGGACGGTGCTCTCCGCCGGCAGCCATAGCCTGTCGGTGACCTTCACCCCGACCGACACCGGCTACGCTCCGGTGACCCAGACCACGACCATCAGCGTGACCAGGGCGGTGCTGACGGTGACGGCGGTCAGCCAGACGATCGCCTACGGGACGACGGCGGCTCCTTACACCGCGACCATCACCGGGTATGTGAACGGGGACACCTCGTCGGCGGTGACGGGCACGCCGTCCCTGACGACGAGTCCTGCGACCCCGACGGCTGTGGGGAGCTACCCCATCACCCCGGCCCAGGGGACGCTGGCTGCTGCGAACTACAGCTTCACCTACCTGAGCACGGGGAGCCTGACCATCACCACGGGGACCGCGACGGTCAGCTGGCCGAGTCCTGCGTCGATCGTCTACGGGACGGCCCTGTCGGCGACGCAGCTGAACGCGACGGCATCGGTACCCGGCGCGTTCGCCTACACCCCGGCGACGGGGACGGTGCTCTCCGCCGGCAGCCATAGCCTGTCGGTGACCTTCACCCCGACCGACACCGGCTACGCTCCGGTGACCCAGACCACGACCATCAGCGTGACCAGGGCGGTGCTGACGGTGACGGCGGTCAGCCAGACGATCGCCTACGGGACGACGGCGGCTCCTTACACCGCGACCATCACCGGGTATGTGAACGGGGACACCTCGTCGGCGGTGACGGGCACGCCGTCCCTGACGACGAGTCCTGCGACCCCGACGGCTGTGGGGAGCTACCCCATCACCCCGGCCCAGGGGACGCTGGCTGCTGCGAACTACAGCTTCACCTACCTGAGCACGGGGAGCCTGACCATCACCACGGGGACCGCGACGGTCAGCTGGCCGAGTCCTGCGTCGATCGTCTACGGGACGGCCCTGTCGGCGACGCAGCTGAACGCGACGGCATCGGTACCCGGCGCGTTCGCCTACACCCCGGCGACGGGGACGGTGCTCTCCGCCGGCAGCCATAGCCTGTCGGTGACCTTCACCCCGACCGACACCGGCTACGCTCCGGTGACCCAGACCACGACCATCAGCGTGACCAGGGCGGTGCTGACGGTGACGGCGGTCAGCCAGACGATCGCCTACGGGACGACGGCGGCTCCTTACACCGCGACCATCACCGGGTATGTGAACGGGGACACCTCGTCGGCGGTGACGGGCACGCCGTCCCTGACGACGAGTCCTGCGACCCCGACGGCTGTGGGGAGCTACCCCATCACCCCGGCCCAGGGGACGCTGGCTGCTGCGAACTACAGCTTCACCTACCTGAGCACGGGGAGCCTGACCATCACCACGGGGACCGCGACGGTCAGCTGGCCGAGTCCTGCGTCGATCGTCTACGGGACGGCCCTGTCGGCGACGCAGCTGAACGCGACGGCGTCGGTTCCCGGCGCGTTCGCCTACACCCCGGCGACGGGGACGGTGCTCTCCGCCGGCAGCCATAGCCTGTCGGTGACCTTCACCCCGACCGACACCGGCTACGCTCCGGTGACCCAGACCACGACCATCAGCGTGACCAGGGCGGTGCTGACGGTGACGGCGGTCAGCCAGACGATCGCCTACGGGACGACGGCGGCTCCTTACACCGCGACCATCACCGGGTATGTGAACGGGGACACCTCGTCGGCGGTGACGGGCACGCCGTCCCTGACGACGAGTCCTGCGACCCCGACGGCTGTGGGGAGCTACCCCATCACCCCGGCCCAGGGGACGCTGGCTGCTGCGAACTACAGCTTCACCTACCTGAGCACGGGGAGCCTGACCATCACCACGGGGACCGCGACGGTCAGCTGGCCGAGTCCTGCGTCGATCGTCTACGGGACGGCCCTGTCGGCGACGCAGCTGAACGCGACGGCATCGGTACCCGGCGCGTTCGCCTACACCCCGGCGACGGGGACGGTGCTCTCCGCCGGCAGCCATAGCCTGTCGGTGACCTTCACCCCGACCGACACCGGCTACGCTCCGGTGACCCAGACCACGACCATCAGCGTGACCAGGGCGGTGCTGACGGTGACGGCGGTCAGCCAGACGATCGCCTACGGGACGACGGCGGCTCCTTACACCGCGACCATCACCGGGTATGTGAACGGGGACACCTCGTCGGCGGTGACGGGCACGCCGTCCCTGACGACGAGTCCTGCGACCCCGACGGCTGTGGGGAGCTACCCCATCACCCCGGCCCAGGGGACGCTGGCTGCTGCGAACTACAGCTTCACCTACCTGAGCACGGGGAGCCTGACCATCACCACGGGGACCGCGACGGTCAGCTGGCCGAGTCCTGCGTCGATCGTCTACGGGACGGCCCTGTCGGCGACGCAGCTGAACGCGACGGCATCGGTACCCGGCGCGTTCGCCTACACCCCGGCGACGGGGACGGTGCTCTCCGCCGGCAGCCATAGCCTGTCGGTGACCTTCACCCCGACCGACACCGGCTACGCTCCGGTGACCCAGACCACGACCATCAGCGTGACCAGGGCGGTGCTGACGGTGACGGCGGTCAGCCAGACGATCGCCTACGGGACGACGGCGGCTCCTTACACCGCGACCATCACCGGGTATGTGAACGGGGACACCTCGTCGGCGGTGACGGGCACGCCGTCCCTGACGACGAGTCCTGCGACCCCGACGGCTGTGGGGAGCTACCCCATCACCCCGGCCCAGGGGACGCTGGCTGCTGCGAACTACAGCTTCACCTACCTGAGCACGGGGAGCCTGACCATCACCACGGGGACCGCGACGGTCAGCTGGCCGAGTCCTGCGTCGATCGTCTACGGGACGGCCCTGTCGGCGACGCAGCTGAACGCGACGGCATCGGTACCCGGCGCGTTCGCCTACACCCCGGCGACGGGGACGGTGCTCTCCGCCGGCAGCCATAGCCTGTCGGTGACCTTCACCCCGACCGACACCGGCTACGCTCCGGTGACCCAGACCACGACCATCAGCGTGACCAGGGCGGTGCTGACGGTGACGGCGGTCAGCCAGACGATCGCCTACGGGACGACGGCGGCTCCTTACACCGCGACCATCACCGGGTATGTGAACGGGGACACCTCGTCGGCGGTGACGGGCACGCCGTCCCTGACGACGAGTCCTGCGACCCCGACGGCTGTGGGGAGCTACCCCATCACCCCGGCCCAGGGGACGCTGGCTGCTGCGAACTACAGCTTCACCTACCTGAGCACGGGGAGCCTGACCATCACCACGGGGACCGCGACGGTCAGCTGGCCGAGTCCTGCGTCGATCGTCTACGGGACGGCCCTGTCGGCGACGCAGCTGAACGCGACGGCGTCGGTTCCCGGCGCGTTCGCCTACACCCCGGCGACGGGGACGGTGCTCTCCGCCGGCAGCCATAGCCTGTCGGTGACCTTCACCCCGACCGACACCGGCTACGCTCCGGTGACCCAGACCACGACCATCAGCGTGACCAGGGCGGTGCTGACGGTGACGGCGGTCAGCCAGACGATCGCCTACGGGACGACGGCGGCTCCTTACACCGCGACCATCACCGGGTATGTGAACGGGGACACCTCGTCGGCGGTGACGGGCACGCCGTCCCTGACGACGAGTCCTGCGACCCCGACGGCTGTGGGGAGCTACCCCATCACCCCGGCCCAGGGGACGCTGGCTGCTGCGAACTACAGCTTCACCTACCTGAGCACGGGGAGCCTGACCATCACCACGGGGACCGCGACGGTCAGCTGGCCGAGTCCTGCGTCGATCGTCTACGGGACGGCCCTGTCGGCGACGCAGCTGAACGCGACGGCGTCGGTACCCGGCGCGTTCGCCTACACCCCGGCGACGGGGACGGTGCTCTCCGCCGGCAGCCATAGCCTGTCGGTGACCTTCACCCCGACCGACACCGGCTACGCTCCGGTGACCCAGACCACGACCATCAGCGTGACCAGGGCGGTGCTGACGGTGACGGCGGTCAGCCAGACGATCGCCTACGGGACGACGGCGGCTCCTTACACCGCGACTATCACCGGGTATGTGAACGGGGACACCTCGTCGGCGGTGACGGGCACGCCGTCCCTGACGACGAGTCCTGCGACCCCGACGGCTGTGGGGAGCTACCCCATCACCCCGGCCCAGGGGACGCTGGCTGCTGCGAACTACAGCTTCACCTACCTGAGCACGGGGAGCCTGACCATCACCACGGGGACCGCGACGGTCAGCTGGCCGAGTCCTGCGTCGATCGTCTACGGGACGGCCCTGTCGGCGACGCAGCTGAACGCGACGGCGTCGGTTCCCGGCGCGTTCGCCTACACCCCGGCGACGGGGACGGTGCTCTCCGCCGGCAGCCATAGCCTGTCGGTGACCTTCACCCCGACCGACACCGGCTACGCTCCGGTGACCCAGACCACGACCATCAGCGTGACCAGGGCGGTGCTGACGGTGACGGCGGTCAGCCAGACGATCGCCTACGGGACGACGGCGGCTCCTTACACCGCGACCATCACCGGGTATGTGAACGGGGACACCTCGTCGGCGGTGACGGGCACGCCGTCCCTGACGACGAGTCCTGCGACCCCGACGGCTGTGGGGAGCTACCCCATCACCCCGGCCCAGGGGACGCTGGCTGCTGCGAACTACAGCTTCACCTACCTGAGCACGGGGAGCCTGACCATCACCACGGGGACCGCGACGGTCAGCTGGCCGAGTCCTGCGTCGATCGTCTACGGGACGGCCCTGTCGGCGACGCAGCTGAACGCGACGGCATCGGTACCCGGCGCGTTCGCCTACACCCCGGCGACGGGGACGGTGCTCTCCGCCGGCAGCCATAGCCTGTCGGTGACCTTCACCCCGACCGACACCGGCTACGCTCCGGTGACCCAGACCACGACCATCAGCGTGACCAGGGCGGTGCTGACGGTGACGGCGGTCAGCCAGACGATCGCCTACGGGACGACGGCGGCTCCTTACACCGCGACCATCACCGGGTATGTGAACGGGGACACCTCGTCGGCGGTGACGGGCACGCCGTCCCTGACGACGAGTCCTGCGACCCCGACGGCTGTGGGGAGCTACCCCATCACCCCGGCCCAGGGGACGCTGGCTGCTGCGAACTACAGCTTCACCTACCTGAGCACGGGGAGCCTGACCATCACCACGGGGACCGCGACGGTCAGCTGGCCGAGTCCTGCGTCGATCGTCTACGGGACGGCCCTGTCGGCGACGCAGCTGAACGCGACGGCGTCGGTTCCCGGCGCGTTCGCCTACACCCCGGCGACGGGGACGGTGCTCTCCGCCGGCAGCCATAGCCTGTCGGTGACCTTCACCCCGACCGACACCGGCTACGCTCCGGTGACCCAGACCACGACCATCAGCGTGACCAGGGCGGTGCTGACGGTGACGGCGGTCAGCCAGACGATCGCCTACGGGACGACGGCGGCTCCTTACACCGCGACCATCACCGGGTATGTGAACGGGGACACCTCGTCGGCGGTGACGGGCACGCCGTCCCTGACGACGAGTCCTGCGACCCCGACGGCTGTGGGGAGCTACCCCATCACCCCGGCCCAGGGGACGCTGGCTGCTGCGAACTACAGCTTCACCTACCTGAGCACGGGGAGCCTGACCATCACCACGGGGACCGCGACGGTCAGCTGGCCGAGTCCTGCGTCGATCGTCTACGGGACGGCCCTGTCGGCGACGCAGCTGAACGCGACGGCATCGGTACCCGGCGCGTTCGCCTACACCCCGGCGACGGGGACGGTGCTCTCCGCCGGCAGCCATAGCCTGTCGGTGACCTTCACCCCGACCGACACCGGCTACGCTCCGGTGACCCAGACCACGACCATCAGCGTGACCAGGGCGGTGCTGACGGTGACGGCGGTCAGCCAGACGATCGCCTACGGGACGACGGCGGCTCCTTACACCGCGACCATCACCGGGTATGTGAACGGGGACACCTCGTCGGCGGTGACGGGCACGCCGTCCCTGACGACGAGTCCTGCGACCCCGACGGCTGTGGGGAGCTACCCCATCACCCCGGCCCAGGGGACGCTGGCTGCTGCGAACTACAGCTTCACCTACCTGAGCACGGGGAGCCTGACCATCACCACGGGGACCGCGACGGTCAGCTGGCCGAGTCCTGCGTCGATCGTCTACGGGACGGCCCTGTCGGCGACGCAGCTGAACGCGACGGCGTCGGTTCCCGGCGCGTTCGCCTACACCCCGGCGACGGGGACGGTGCTCTCCGCCGGCAGCCATAGCCTGTCGGTGACCTTCACCCCGACCGACACCGGCTACGCTCCGGTGACCCAGACCACGACCATCAGCGTGACCAGGGCGGTGCTGACGGTGACGGCGGTCAGCCAGACGATCGCCTACGGGACGACGGCGGCTCCTTACACCGCGACCATCACCGGGTATGTGAACGGGGACACCTCGTCGGCGGTGACGGGCACGCCGTCCCTGACGACGAGTCCTGCGACCCCGACGGCTGTGGGGAGCTACCCCATCACCCCGGCCCAGGGGACGCTGGCTGCTGCGAACTACAGCTTCACCTACCTGAGCACGGGGAGCCTGACCATCACCACGGGGACCGCGACGGTCAGCTGGCCGAGTCCTGCGTCGATCGTCTACGGGACGGCCCTGTCGGCGACGCAGCTGAACGCGACGGCATCGGTACCCGGCGCGTTCGCCTACACCCCGGCGACGGGGACGGTGCTCTCCGCCGGCAGCCATAGCCTGTCGGTGACCTTCACCCCGACCGACACCGGCTACGCTCCGGTGACCCAGACCACGACCATCAGCGTGACCAGGGCGGTGCTGACGGTGACGGCGGTCAGCCAGACGATCGCCTACGGGACGACGGCGGCTCCTTACACCGCGACCATCACCGGGTATGTGAACGGGGACACCTCGTCGGCGGTGACGGGCACGCCGTCCCTGACGACGAGTCCTGCGACCCCGACGGCTGTGGGGAGCTACCCCATCACCCCGGCCCAGGGGACGCTGGCTGCTGCGAACTACAGCTTCACCTACCTGAGCACGGGGAGCCTGACCATCACCACGGGGACCGCGACGGTCAGCTGGCCGAGTCCTGCGTCGATCGTCTACGGGACGGCCCTGTCGGCGACGCAGCTGAACGCGACGGCATCGGTACCCGGCGCGTTCGCCTACACCCCGGCGACGGGGACGGTGCTCTCCGCCGGCAGCCATAGCCTGTCGGTGACCTTCACCCCGACCGACACCGGCTACGCTCCGGTGACCCAGACCACGACCATCAGCGTGACCAGGGCGGTGCTGACGGTGACGGCGGTCAGCCAGACGATCGCCTACGGGACGACGGCGGCTCCTTACACCGCGACCATCACCGGGTATGTGAACGGGGACACCTCGTCGGCGGTGACGGGCACGCCGTCCCTGACGACGAGTCCTGCGACCCCGACGGCTGTGGGGAGCTACCCCATCACCCCGGCCCAGGGGACGCTGGCTGCTGCGAACTACAGCTTCACCTACCTGAGCACGGGGAGCCTGACCATCACCACGGGGACCGCGACGGTCAGCTGGCCGAGTCCTGCGTCGATCGTCTACGGGACGGCCCTGTCGGCGACGCAGCTGAACGCGACGGCATCGGTACCCGGCGCGTTCGCCTACACCCCGGCGACGGGGACGGTGCTCTCCGCCGGCAGCCATAGCCTGTCGGTGACCTTCACCCCGACCGACACCGGCTACGCTCCGGTGACCCAGACCACGACCATCAGCGTGACCAGGGCGGTGCTGACGGTGACGGCGGTCAGCCAGACGATCGCCTACGGGACGACGGCGGCTCCTTACACCGCGACCATCACCGGGTATGTGAACGGGGACACCTCGTCGGCGGTGACGGGCACGCCGTCCCTGACGACGAGTCCTGCGACCCCGACGGCTGTGGGGAGCTACCCCATCACCCCGGCCCAGGGGACGCTGGCTGCTGCGAACTACAGCTTCACCTACCTGAGCACGGGGAGCCTGACCATCACCACGGGGACCGCGACGGTCAGCTGGCCGAGTCCTGCGTCGATCGTCTACGGGACGGCCCTGTCGGCGACGCAGCTGAACGCGACGGCATCGGTACCCGGCGCGTTCGCCTACACCCCGGCGACGGGGACGGTGCTCTCCGCCGGCAGCCATAGCCTGTCGGTGACCTTCACCCCGACCGACACCGGCTACGCTCCGGTGACCCAGACCACGACCATCAGCGTGACCAGGGCGGTGCTGACGGTGACGGCGGTCAGCCAGACGATCGCCTACGGGACGACGGCGGCTCCTTACACCGCGACCATCACCGGGTATGTGAACGGGGACACCTCGTCGGCGGTGACGGGCACGCCGTCCCTGACGACGAGTCCTGCGACCCCGACGGCTGTGGGGAGCTACCCCATCACCCCGGCCCAGGGGACGCTGGCTGCTGCGAACTACAGCTTCACCTACCTGAGCACGGGGAGCCTGACCATCACCACGGGGACCGCGACGGTCAGCTGGCCGAGTCCTGCGTCGATCGTCTACGGGACGGCCCTGTCGGCGACGCAGCTGAACGCGACGGCGTCGGTTCCCGGCGCGTTCGCCTACACCCCGGCGACGGGGACGGTGCTCTCCGCCGGCAGCCATAGCCTGTCGGTGACCTTCACCCCGACCGACACCGGCTACGCTCCGGTGACCCAGACCACGACCATCAGCGTGACCAGGGCGGTGCTGACGGTGACGGCGGTCAGCCAGACGATCGCCTACGGGACGACGGCGGCTCCTTACACCGCGACCATCACCGGGTATGTGAACGGGGACACCTCGTCGGCGGTGACGGGCACGCCGTCCCTGACGACGAGTCCTGCGACCCCGACGGCTGTGGGGAGCTACCCCATCACCCCGGCCCAGGGGACGCTGGCTGCTGCGAACTACAGCTTCACCTACCTGAGCACGGGGAGCCTGACCATCACCACGGGGACCGCGACGGTCAGCTGGCCGAGTCCTGCGTCGATCGTCTACGGGACGGCCCTGTCGGCGACGCAGCTGAACGCGACGGCATCGGTACCCGGCGCGTTCGCCTACACCCCGGCGACGGGGACGGTGCTCTCCGCCGGCAGCCATAGCCTGTCGGTGACCTTCACCCCGACCGACACCGGCTACGCTCCGGTGACCCAGACCACGACCATCAGCGTGACCAGGGCGGTGCTGACGGTGACGGCGGTCAGCCAGACGATCGCCTACGGGACGACGGCGGCTCCTTACACCGCGACCATCACCGGGTATGTGAACGGGGACACCTCGTCGGCGGTGACGGGCACGCCGTCCCTGACGACGAGTCCTGCGACCCCGACGGCTGTGGGGAGCTACCCCATCACCCCGGCCCAGGGGACGCTGGCTGCTGCGAACTACAGCTTCACCTACCTGAGCACGGGGAGCCTGACCATCACCACGGGGACCGCGACGGTCAGCTGGCCGAGTCCTGCGTCGATCGTCTACGGGACGGCCCTGTCGGCGACGCAGCTGAACGCGACGGCATCGGTACCCGGCGCGTTCGCCTACACCCCGGCGACGGGGACGGTGCTCTCCGCCGGCAGCCATAGCCTGTCGGTGACCTTCACCCCGACCGACACCGGCTACGCTCCGGTGACCCAGACCACGACCATCAGCGTGACCAGGGCGGTGCTGACGGTGACGGCGGTCAGCCAGACGATCGCCTACGGGACGACGGCGGCTCCTTACACCGCGACCATCACCGGGTATGTGAACGGGGACACCTCGTCGGCGGTGACGGGCACGCCGTCCCTGACGACGAGTCCTGCGACCCCGACGGCTGTGGGGAGCTACCCCATCACCCCGGCCCAGGGGACGCTGGCTGCTGCGAACTACAGCTTCACCTACCTGAGCACGGGGAGCCTGACCATCACCACGGGGACCGCGACGGTCAGCTGGCCGAGTCCTGCGTCGATCGTCTACGGGACGGCCCTGTCGGCGACGCAGCTGAACGCGACGGCATCGGTACCCGGCGCGTTCGCCTACACCCCGGCGACGGGGACGGTGCTCTCCGCCGGCAGCCATAGCCTGTCGGTGACCTTCACCCCGACCGACACCGGCTACGCTCCGGTGACCCAGACCACGACCATCAGCGTGACCAGGGCGGTGCTGACGGTGACGGCGGTCAGCCAGACGATCGCCTACGGGACGACGGCGGCTCCTTACACCGCGACTATCACCGGGTATGTGAACGGGGACACCTCGTCGGCGGTGACGGGCACGCCGTCCCTGACGACGAGTCCTGCGACCCCGACGGCTGTGGGGAGCTACCCCATCACCCCGGCCCAGGGGACGCTGGCTGCTGCGAACTACAGCTTCACCTACCTGAGCACGGGGAGCCTGACCATCACCACGGGGACCGCGACGGTCAGCTGGCCGAGTCCTGCGTCGATCGTCTACGGGACGGCCCTGTCGGCGACGCAGCTGAACGCGACGGCATCGGTACCCGGCGCGTTCGCCTACACCCCGGCGACGGGGACGGTGCTCTCCGCCGGCAGCCATAGCCTGTCGGTGACCTTCACCCCGACCGACACCGGCTACGCTCCGGTGACCCAGACCACGACCATCAGCGTGACCAGGGCGGTGCTGACGGTGACGGCGGTCAGCCAGACGATCGCCTACGGGACGACGGCGGCTCCTTACACCGCGACCATCACCGGGTATGTGAACGGGGACACCTCGTCGGCGGTGACGGGCACGCCGTCCCTGACGACGAGTCCTGCGACCCCGACGGCTGTGGGGAGCTACCCCATCACCCCGGCCCAGGGGACGCTGGCTGCTGCGAACTACAGCTTCACCTACCTGAGCACGGGGAGCCTGACCATCACCACGGGGACCGCGACGGTCAGCTGGCCGAGTCCTGCGTCGATCGTCTACGGGACGGCCCTGTCGGCGACGCAGCTGAACGCGACGGCATCGGTACCCGGCGCGTTCGCCTACACCCCGGCGACGGGGACGGTGCTCTCCGCCGGCAGCCATAGCCTGTCGGTGACCTTCACCCCGACCGACACCGGCTACGCTCCGGTGACCCAGACCACGACCATCAGCGTGACCAGGGCGGTGCTGACGGTGACGGCGGTCAGCCAGACGATCGCCTACGGGACGACGGCGGCTCCTTACACCGCGACCATCACCGGGTATGTGAACGGGGACACCTCGTCGGCGGTGACGGGCACGCCGTCCCTGACGACGAGTCCTGCGACCCCGACGGCTGTGGGGAGCTACCCCATCACCCCGGCCCAGGGGACGCTGGCTGCTGCGAACTACAGCTTCACCTACCTGAGCACGGGGAGCCTGACCATCACCACGGGGACCGCGACGGTCAGCTGGCCGAGTCCTGCGTCGATCGTCTACGGGACGGCCCTGTCGGCGACGCAGCTGAACGCGACGGCATCGGTACCCGGCGCGTTCGCCTACACCCCGGCGACGGGGACGGTGCTCTCCGCCGGCAGCCATAGCCTGTCGGTGACCTTCACCCCGACCGACACCGGCTACGCTCCGGTGACCCAGACCACGACCATCAGCGTGACCAGGGCGGTGCTGACGGTGACGGCGGTCAGCCAGACGATCGCCTACGGGACGACGGCGGCTCCTTACACCGCGACTATCACCGGGTATGTGAACGGGGACACCTCGTCGGCGGTGACGGGCACGCCGTCCCTGACGACGAGTCCTGCGACCCCGACGGCTGTGGGGAGCTACCCCATCACCCCGGCCCAGGGGACGCTGGCTGCTGCGAACTACAGCTTCACCTACCTGAGCACGGGGAGCCTGACCATCACCACGGGGACCGCGACGGTCAGCTGGCCGAGTCCTGCGTCGATCGTCTACGGGACGGCCCTGTCGGCGACGCAGCTGAACGCGACGGCGTCGGTTCCCGGCGCGTTCGCCTACACCCCGGCGACGGGGACGGTGCTCTCCGCCGGCAGCCATAGCCTGTCGGTGACCTTCACCCCGACCGACACCGGCTACGCTCCGGTGACCCAGACCACGACCATCAGCGTGACCAGGGCGGTGCTGACGGTGACGGCGGTCAGCCAGACGATCGCCTACGGGACGACGGCGGCTCCTTACACCGCGACCATCACCGGGTATGTGAACGGGGACACCTCGTCGGCGGTGACGGGCACGCCGTCCCTGACGACGAGTCCTGCGACCCCGACGGCTGTGGGGAGCTACCCCATCACCCCGGCCCAGGGGACGCTGGCTGCTGCGAACTACAGCTTCACCTACCTGAGCACGGGGAGCCTGACCATCACCACGGGGACCGCGACGGTCAGCTGGCCGAGTCCTGCGTCGATCGTCTACGGGACGGCCCTGTCGGCGACGCAGCTGAACGCGACGGCATCGGTACCCGGCGCGTTCGCCTACACCCCGGCGACGGGGACGGTGCTCTCCGCCGGCAGCCATAGCCTGTCGGTGACCTTCACCCCCGACCGACACCGGCTACGCTCCGGTGACCCAGACCACGACCATCAGCGTGACCAGGGCGGTGCTGACGGTGACGGCGGTCAGCCAGACGATCGCCTACGGGACGACGGCGGCTCCTTACACCGCGACCATCACCGGGTATGTGAACGGGGACACCTCGTCGGCGGTGACGGGCACGCCGTCCCTGACGACGAGTCCTGCGACCCCGACGGCTGTGGGGAGCTACCCCATCACCCCGGCCCAGGGGACGCTGGCTGCTGCGAACTACAGCTTCACCTACCTGAGCACGGGGAGCCTGACCATCACCACGGGGACCGCGACGGTCAGCTGGCCGAGTCCTGCGTCGATCGTCTACGGGACGGCCCTGTCGGCGACGCAGCTGAACGCGACGGCATCGGTACCCGGCGCGTTCGCCTACACCCCGGCGACGGGGACGGTGCTCTCCGCCGGCAGCCATAGCCTGTCGGTGACCTTCACCCCGACCGACACCGGCTACGCTCCGGTGACCCAGACCACGACCATCAGCGTGACCAGGGCGGTGCTGACGGTGACGGCGGTCAGCCAGACGATCGCCTACGGGACGACGGCGGCTCCTTACACCGCGACCATCACCGGGTATGTGAACGGGGACACCTCGTCGGCGGTGACGGGCACGCCGTCCCTGACGACGAGTCCTGCGACCCCGACGGCTGTGGGGAGCTACCCCATCACCCCGGCCCAGGGGACGCTGGCTGCTGCGAACTACAGCTTCACCTACCTGAGCACGGGGAGCCTGACCATCACCACGGGGACCGCGACGGTCAGCTGGCCGAGTCCTGCGTCGATCGTCTACGGGACGGCCCTGTCGGCGACGCAGCTGAACGCGACGGCGTCGGTTCCCGGCGCGTTCGCCTACACCCCGGCGACGGGGACGGTGCTCTCCGCCGGCAGCCATAGCCTGTCGGTGACCTTCACCCCGACCGACACCGGCTACGCTCCGGTGACCCAGACCACGACCATCAGCGTGACCAGGGCGGTGCTGACGGTGACGGCGGTCAGCCAGACGATCGCCTACGGGACGACGGCGGCTCCTTACACCGCGACCATCACCGGGTATGTGAACGGGGACACCTCGTCGGCGGTGACGGGCACGCCGTCCCTGACGACGAGTCCTGCGACCCCGACGGCTGTGGGGAGCTACCCCATCACCCCGGCCCAGGGGACGCTGGCTGCTGCGAACTACAGCTTCACCTACCTGAGCACGGGGAGCCTGACCATCACCACGGGGACCGCGACGGTCAGCTGGCCGAGTCCTGCGTCGATCGTCTACGGGACGGCCCTGTCGGCGACGCAGCTGAACGCGACGGCATCGGTACCCGGCGCGTTCGCCTACACCCCGGCGACGGGGACGGTGCTCTCCGCCGGCAGCCATAGCCTGTCGGTGACCTTCACCCCGACCGACACCGGCTACGCTCCGGTGACCCAGACCACGACCATCAGCGTGACCAGGGCGGTGCTGACGGTGACGGCGGTCAGCCAGACGATCGCCTACGGGACGACGGCGGCTCCTTACACCGCGACCATCACCGGGTATGTGAACGGGGACACCTCGTCGGCGGTGACGGGCACGCCGTCCCTGACGACGAGTCCTGCGACCCCGACGGCTGTGGGGAGCTACCCCATCACCCCGGCCCAGGGGACGCTGGCTGCTGCGAACTACAGCTTCACCTACCTGAGCACGGGGAGCCTGACCATCACCACGGGGACCGCGACGGTCAGCTGGCCGAGTCCTGCGTCGATCGTCTACGGGACGGCCCTGTCGGCGACGCAGCTGAACGCGACGGCATCGGTACCCGGCGCGTTCGCCTACACCCCGGCGACGGGGACGGTGCTCTCCGCCGGCAGCCATAGCCTGTCGGTGACCTTCACCCCGACCGACACCGGCTACGCTCCGGTGACCCAGACCACGACCATCAGCGTGACCAGGGCGGTGCTGACGGTGACGGCGGTCAGCCAGACGATCGCCTACGGGACGACGGCGGCTCCTTACACCGCGACCATCACCGGGTATGTGAACGGGGACACCTCGTCGGCGGTGACGGGCACGCCGTCCCTGACGACGAGTCCTGCGACCCCGACGGCTGTGGGGAGCTACCCCATCACCCCGGCCCAGGGGACGCTGGCTGCTGCGAACTACAGCTTCACCTACCTGAGCACGGGGAGCCTGACCATCACCACGGGGACCGCGACGGTCAGCTGGCCGAGTCCTGCGTCGATCGTCTACGGGACGGCCCTGTCGGCGACGCAGCTGAACGCGACGGCATCGGTACCCGGCGCGTTCGCCTACACCCCGGCGACGGGGACGGTGCTCTCCGCCGGCAGCCATAGCCTGTCGGTGACCTTCACCCCGACCGACACCGGCTACGCTCCGGTGACCCAGACCACGACCATCAGCGTGACCAGGGCGGTGCTGACGGTGACGGCGGTCAGCCAGACGATCGCCTACGGGACGACGGCGGCTCCTTACACCGCGACCATCACCGGGTATGTGAACGGGGACACCTCGTCGGCGGTGACGGGCACGCCGTCCCTGACGACGAGTCCTGCGACCCCGACGGCTGTGGGGAGCTACCCCATCACCCCGGCCCAGGGGACGCTGGCTGCTGCGAACTACAGCTTCACCTACCTGAGCACGGGGAGCCTGACCATCACCACGGGGACCGCGACGGTCAGCTGGCCGAGTCCTGCGTCGATCGTCTACGGGACGGCCCTGTCGGCGACGCAGCTGAACGCGACGGCATCGGTACCCGGCGCGTTCGCCTACACCCCGGCGACGGGGACGGTGCTCTCCGCCGGCAGCCATAGCCTGTCGGTGACCTTCACCCCGACCGACACCGGCTACGCTCCGGTGACCCAGACCACGACCATCAGCGTGACCAGGGCGGTGCTGACGGTGACGGCGGTCAGCTCTAACCGAGCCTACGGCGTGGCCAACCCGACCTTCTCCGCCTCAGCTACAGGCGCGGTCAACGGGGATACCTTCACCTTTACTGAGACGACCACTGCAACCACGACATCCCCGGTCGGAACTTACTCGATCGTTCCAGTGGCTACCGGTACAAATCTCGTCAACTACACCGTCGTCTATAACAACGGGACGCTGACCATAGGTCAGGCTACCCTTACCATCACAGCTACAGACGCCAGTCGTACCTACGGCGCCCCCAACCCAATTTTCTCTATTACCTCTGCGGGAGCAGTCAACGGAGACACCTTTACTTTGGCCGCCAGCACTACTGCGACATCATCTTCAAATCCCGGCACCTATCCGATCGTTCCAACGGCCACTGGAGCCAACCTCGCCAACTACACAGTGGTTTACGTCAGCGGCACCCTAACCGTAGGCAAGGCTACCCTTACTGTCACTGCAGCCAATGCCAACCGAAATTATGGCGTGGCCAACCCAACCTTCTCTGCCTCGGCTACCGGCGCGGTCAACGGTGATACCTTCACCTTCACTGAAACCACCCCCGCAACTGTTACCTCTCCGGTCGGCACCTATCCGATCGTCCCAGTGGCCACCGGTACAAATTTCGCCAACTACACCGTCGTCTACAACAACGGCACCCTGACCGTCGGTCAGGCAACCCTAACCGTCACTGCAGCGAATGCGAACCGAACATACGGCTCGCCCAACCCGACCTTCTCCGCCTCAGCCACAGGGGCGGTCAACGGCGATACCTTCACCTTCACTGAGACGACCACTGCAACCACGACATCCCCGATTGGAGCCTACCCGATCGTCCCAGTAGCCACTGGCACAAATCTCACCAACTATACCGTCGTCTATAACAACGGCACCCTGACTGTTGGTCAAGCCACACTCACTGTCACTGCCGCCAACGCCAACCGCACTTACGGATCCCCAAACCCAACCTTCTCCGCTTCGGCCACAGGAGCCGTGAACGGTGATACCTTCACCTTCACTGAGACAACTCCTGCAACTGCCACCTCACCGGTTGGTACTTATCCGATCGTTCCCGTAGCTGCCGGCACCAACCTGAGTGATTACACCGTCGTCTACAACAATGGCACTCTGACCATAGGCCAGGCCACCCTTACGGTCACAGCAGCCAACGCCAACCGCACCTATGGCTCTCCGAATCCAACCTTCTCGGCCTCAGCCACCGGAGCAGTGAACGGCGACACCTTCACCTTCGCAGAGACCACTACCGCAACAGCCACCTCCCCGGTCGGCACTTACCCAATCGTTCCCGTAGCTGCCGGCACCAACCTGAGCGATTACACCGTCGTCTACAACAACGGCACTCTAACAGTCGGCCAGGCTACCTTGACCGTCACCGCCGCGAACGCCAACCGTACCTACGGTTCACCGAATCCAACTTTCTCCGCTTCGGCCACCGGAGCAGTGAACGGTGATAGCTTCACCTTCACTGAAACCACCCCCGCAACTGCCACCTCACAGGTCGGAACTTATCCGATCGTTCCCGTAGCCGCCGGCACCAACCTGAGTGATTACACCGTCGTCTACAATAACGGAACTCTAACTATCGGCCAGGCCACCCTTACGGTCACCGCCGCGAACGCCAACCGCACCTACGGTTCGCCGAATCCAACATTCTCTGCTTCGGCAACAGGAGCAGTGAACGGCGACACCTTCACCTTCACTGAGACCACCCCCGCAACTGTCACCTCTCCGGTCGGCACCTATCCGATCGTCGCTGTTGCCGCCGGAACCAACCTCAGCGACTACACTGTCGTCTACAACAACGGCACTCTAACAGTCGGCCAGGCCATGCTGACGGTCACTGCAGCGAATGCGAATCGAACATACGGCTCGCCCAACCCGACCTTCTCGGCCTCAGCCACAGGAGCGGTCAACGGCGATACCTTCACCTTCACTGAGACCACCCCCGCAACTGCCACCTCACCGGTCGGTACTTACCCGATCGTCCCTGTAGCCACCGGCACCAACCTGAGTGATTACACTGTCGTCTACAACAACGGCACCCTGACTGTTGGTCAAGCCACACTCACTGTCACAGCCGCGAACGCCAACCGTATCTACGGGACTCCGAACCCAACCTTCTCGGCCTCAGCCACAGGAGCTGTCAACGGCGATACCTTCACCTTCGCAGAGACCACCACCGCAACTGCCACCTCACCGGTCGGTACTTACCCAATCGTTCCCGTAGCCACCGGCACCAACCTGAGCGATTACACCGTCATCTACAACAACGGAACTCTGACCATAGGCCAAGCCACTCCATCTATTACCTGGACCAGCCCGGCACCTATTGTCTACGGTATAGCTCTGGGAATTGCTCAACTCGACGCAACTGCATCCGTGCCTGGAGCTCTGGCCTACACCCCCGCAGCTGGCACGATTCTTGTGGCTGGCAATGACACGCTGTCAGTCACGTTCACTCCAACTGACTCTATCGACTATACCCCCGTCACCAAATCCATACAGTTGACCGTCAACCAGGCTACTCCTGTCATCACCTGGGCGAATCCTGCAAGCATCGTCTACGGGACTGCACTGAGCAATATTCAACTGGATGCGACCGCTTCTGTAGACGGCAAGTTGGTCTACACCCCGCCCGCCGGAACTGAGTTGATGGTTGGCCCGCAGCAACTCTCTGTAACTTTCACGCCGACCGATCTCGTGGACTACACCACGGTGACCAAAACCGTATCGCTCAACGTTACGCAAGCCACCCTCACCGTCGCAGCCAACAACTTCAGTCGTCTCTATGGCACATCAAACCCCGTCTTCACCGGCAGTGTCACTGGCACTCAAAACGGTGATATCTTCACCGAATCCTTCTCCAACTCCGCAACTACTCTATCAACAGTTGGCCAATACCCGATCATCCCCTCAGTCACCGGGACCGACCTCGCCGACTACACCCAGGTAATCCAGAATGGAACCTTATCCATCACAAAGGCGCCGGCACTTACGACAACAACTCTAAGCACGACAAACATTGCTTACGATTTACCTGTCACAGTCACTGCGAACGTAGCTTCGACAACCAGCGGAACGCCCACTGGGACCGTCAGCTTCTTCGATAACGGCTCACCCTTGGGAACCGGAACTCTCTCAAACGGAGTTGGGAGCTACACCACCACCTCGCTTTCGGTCGGAACGCACGTCATCACCGCTGTGTATAGCGGTGATGTCAACTTCTCCTCAAGCAGTGCCACCGGGGCATCCGGCACGAACACAGTCCTTATCACGCCGCTTGACTTCTCCATCCAACTCACCAGCTCATCCACTGTCGAAGGAACCTACGGCAGCACTCGCACCTTCACCTTCCACCTCGCTCCTATTGGGGGAACCTACCCTGGTGTTGTGCAACTGTCGGCAAGCCCAACCGGACCGATTCTGGCCACCTATACGTTCTCCCCAAACAGCATTGGCAAGGTTGCTGGGCCGATGGACGTTACCCTCACGGTCGCAACCCGGAAGCTCGCCTCGTCAGAGTCGCCGAAGGGATGGCCTGGCAGAGTATCCCCAGTGGCTCTTGGGCTCTTCCTCCTTCCGCTTCTGGGCCTGCGGTACTCCCGTCGTTCAGCTGGAAAGCTTTCGCGGATCCTCACCTACTCCGCACTCCTCCTGATGTCTCTGGGTGCGATCGGAACCATGACCGGTTGCGGCAGCGGCTACGCCGATCACACCTACCCCATCACCATCACTGCAACAAGCAACGGTATTCAGCACACCGTCAGTGTCGATTACCACATTGACCAGTCGCCGCAATAGATGTCGGAAATTGAAGAGAGATGACGAGAATGAAGAGCTTTTTCAGAAGGTTCGCAGATGGTTCAAGAGATATCCTGGCGGTATCGAGGATGCTCCTGCTGATCTGCATTGCAGCGGCAACAGGCACTCATCTCAATGCCCAGGCCAACCCCACCGCGTCAAGCGACGGAGACCTGCAGATCGGTGCCATGTTCAATCTCGCATCCTCTGACTACTACCCTCAGAAATTCAAAGGGTACGGCTTCTACACGACCTTCGACTTTCGCTACCATCTCGGCATCGAGGGAGAATTCCATCAGGTTAATGATCCTGCCACCACGGCGAGCTTCGAGCGCACTTACGAAATAGGCCCGCGATATGTGTGGCGCTATCAACGCTTCAACCCTTACGCCAAGGTCCTCTACGGGCGCGGTGTCTTCAATTACCCATTGCTCGCGAATAACCTCGGGGTGATTACACACACCGGGACACTTGCCTACAACATCGGAGCAGCCGCAGCCGGGTTGGATTATCGCTTACTGCCGGGCCTGAACGCTCGAGTGGACTATGAATACCAGCGATGGTTTGGTTTTCCCCCTCACGGCCTGACGCCTCAGATACTCAGTATCGGCGTAGCCTATCGCTTTCACTAACCACCACGGACGGGTGCCCCATCTTCGGCGCGGTTGTATCGCGCCGAAGGTGGGCCATTTTCGCGGCAGCGAAAATCCCGATACTTTAAAACTCACCCATACCGCCCGGACTAAGGCAACACCACCATAAAGGCGAAGACCACTCCATCACCTTCAGGGCAGGCGTCCCGGATCGGACCCAGCCACCACAGACGGAATGGACAGGTGTCCCACCTCTGACAGCACTCAGCGGAACTTCATCGCCCGTCAATCATCTGCTGGAATTGCATAGCCTGTAGAGTGTGCTAGGGCACAACCATGATCGGAGCCTGCCAGAACGTCCCCTTCATCCCTGTTGGATCCAGCACGGTCACCTGGCAGTCGTACTGACCTGCGGGAAGCTGATTGAGGCCGATACTGAAGCTAAGCGGCACTGTTCCCAGCCGGCTGGCCGGTGCTGGTGTCACCGCCATCGGTTGAGTTTCGAATACCTTCTTTTGTCCCTGGTAAAAGCTCACAAAGGCAACGAGCGGTTTCGCCGACGCCGCATCCTGCTGGTAAGCCTGCAGGTAGACATAAAAATCGCGCCCCCTGCTGAAGACTCGCGTAACGCTCGGAATTAATTTCCTGCCATCCTGGACCAGAGGATTGACTGTCGCCTCCTTCTCCTGATCCTTAGTCTTTGCAGCGTTGTAGATCGCGCTCTTCAGATCGACCCGTTGCCCACTCAGCACCACCGAGCTGATCGGAACCCTCCTGTCCTCTTTATTCAGATTCGGTATCACGAAGGTAGTCTGATACGTCCCGATTCTCCCCGTCTCATCGTCTCGGGCAAGAAACTTGATCATGTACTTTCCGGGAAGCAGCGTGAAGCCCGCTTCGTACTCAATCGGCTGTCTGGCCAGCTCACTCGCCGAGGCATCGCTCAGCCTGATATTCACATTGTCCCGGACATTGGTCACCGTGGTGCCGCCGTAGAGATCCTTCACCTCTCCCACAAAATCGATCAACGTGTGTTCTGCGCCGCCTTTTTTGGCCAGAGCCAGTTCGCGCCCGGGGATCTTCACGACAACAGGGACGAAGTACTCCGCCCTGTTCATCTGGAAATAGTTGATCTCAATTGCAATCGTCAGCTCGGTAATGGGGTCATCCAGCATCAACGCATCCTCAAGCTGCCGTTCTTTATCGACCGTAGTAAATTTGGCGAACTCTTTCCCGGCGTAGTAACCCTGCCGGTAGTCCAGCTTCGCGGAAAGTTCGGGATTGATCGAGATCTTCACGCGCCGGAATTTCCCATCGAGGGACATGTTCGTCGGATAGTACTCAAGAATGTAGTAGTTGGAAAAAGACTGCTGCGCCTGCACAATCCCCTTCGTCAAATCGTTATAGTCGAGCAGCGCCTTCCCGCCGGTATCACCAGCCAGCGAAAACAACGTGTCCTGCGACTGCTGCAGATTGGTGGTTGTCGCCAGCGCCGCTGCGCCGGAGTACATCCCCGCATTACCCGGCGATCCCTGCGTGGCATCTCCAAGCGGCGCTTGTGCGACCAGGCCGCGCGCATCGATCGGCCAGAACGAAACACCCGCGCGTATTGCCGCGTCAACGGTGGCTTGAAGCTGCGCTTCATTGTCCACGCCATTCAATCTCAAGCCACTGGCAAAGTAGATCAGCGATTTCTTCTCGTTCAACTGCCCCAGCATCCTCGCGGCCGTCTGCAACGCCGAAAGCTGGCGGTCTGTATTGAAGATGTTGAACTCGCTGTCATCCTGGCCGAAAGCAGCTCCGGTATCGGCGCTGCTGGCATCAGAGACCGACTCAGCCGAGCCCTGACCTTCGCCGACAATCAAAGTCTCAAGAATGCTCAGCAGCCGACCACGATCGGCAGTGAAATCCTGAAGAACGTCGACCGATCCTCCTGAATATCGCATGATGGAAACCAGATCGGCCGTCATCATCTGTGTCCGAATGAACTTCTCCGCTGCGGACAGCGCGCGCAGCTGGTCCGCTGGCCGCATCGCCGTCATGTCGAAGTACAGCGCCATCAGCCGGTGATCTTTATATCGAACATCACCTGGACCCTCGGGCGTAATTTGAGTCCGTGTCAGCCTGTTGTAGACCGTAATGTTCTCCGGTCCGGACGGAGTCACAGGAACTTCGCTAAGAGTCGATGGCAAAGTCTGTTGTTCGCAGAAACGAATCTTCTGCGGAACGCCATCCTCGGTAAGAGTGAAATCCTTCGCCGTCAATCCATCGATCGGCTTTCCGTTCCTATCCTTTACGACGACCGTCTCGATAACAATCTGCGACCGCACAGACAGGGTAGTGACGTCGCTGCTGCCGGGGGCGGCGTTCTGCCCGATCGTTTGGCCTTTGGCGCCGAGTGTTGCGAGCAAAAGAATGCCTAGTAGTAATCGCATGCTCAGAACCTCACTCGCAATGTAGTTTGCAGGCTGCGCATTGCGTTGGCGGCCGCTGGCAGTCCGAAAAGCGGACTGTTCAAGGCCGGATTCGACCCTGGGTTCAATGTTGTATTCCAGCTCGTGAAGACGACGTGGTTAAGCAGATTCGTTGAGTCCACTCGCAGGTCGAGGTTGTAGCGATCCTTCAAGCGAAACGTCCGTGCCAGCGCGGCATTGAAGGTGAATTGGTCCGGGCCGGTGATCGAATTTCTTCCCGCATCTCCCCATTGCCCTGCAAGTGGCGACGCATACGCTGCAGCATTCAGATGAAAGCCTGCAGGCGCGTCATAGACTGGGGCTCCTGTGATCCGGGGACGAATACTTCCCGTTACGCCGGTACCAGATACCGCCGCAAGATAGATCGGCGTCTCCGGCAGACCGCTGCCCGCGGTGATCTGGCCAAGCACAGTCCATCTTCTGAGCAGTTTTCCCCTCCAGCCTGCCAACAAAGCTCCTCCTCCAAGCCCGACTCCAGATGTGTATTGAACCTGCGCACTCAACAAATTCCGCTGATCAAAGGTAGAAAGTCCACGCTCGGCGTTAAGGTCAAGCCAGTTCTGCGCAATCATCGCGCTTTGTGGACTCGCAGGTCCTGTCGTGGCACCTGGCCCGGTAGAAGTTGTAGTTGCGACTGGTCCCTGGCCCCCGAGCACGGAATCGTCGTCGATCGACTTCGAGTAGGTGTACTGCAGGGATGCTGTAAAGCCACCCCGCAGTCGCCGCCGCAGTTGAAGGCTGCCGGCCTCACGGGTCGAGTTGCCATTGGACGCGCGAAACACAAAACCCACCGGGCATGTCGAACACGGATTCGTTGTCCCTGCCGGATAGGTATTCGGCAGATACTCCTGCACTCCCCGTGTTCCTTTGATCCCAAGATAGGTTGCCGTCATCTGTAATGCGAAGGGAAGATCGCTCTGCACTGCCAGCTGCCAGTTTTGCGCATAGCCGACGCGAAAGTTCGGATCGACCGCAAACGTATTCTGCGTAGTCGAGGAGCATGGGTTGAATCCGCTCGCCAGAGTTTGTGGACATGCGGCGCTGTTCTGCACACTTAAGCTGGTCGACAGTGGCGACTGCTGCGCCATCTGCAGCGCTGTCCCCTGGTAAACCGACGTATCGTCATAGACTCCATATCCTGCGCGAACCACCACTGACGATCCTGCGATCGGCCGCCAAGAGAGCGCAATCCTCGGCTCAATCCCCAACCTGTCAGGTCGTATCAGCGAACTCGGATACTTATCGCCCGTCTTAGTACCAGTCGGGTTGCTCCCTAATACAGGAGCGACTGCAGAAAACCCGGAAGCAATATCCAGATTGACGAGCCGTCCAAACAGTTCGGTAATTGGTGCGCCATATTCCCAGCGCAAGCCGACGTTAATGGTAAGCTCTGGACGCAGTCTCCAATCATCTGTGAGATAAGCATCGTAGGCAGATTGCCGCATATATTTATCTGCATTACCGAAGGCGATGGAGCTGGTATCGGGAATGCCCGTCAGGAAATCGGCGAAATCGGAGACCCTCGTCGCTACACCGGTAAAAGTAAAGGTTCCACGCGGATCTTGCTGCGACAGATAGTTGAACTCCTGCCTGCGAAAATCTCCGCCCAATGTAACATTGTGGTGTCCGTGATTCCACAGGGCCGAAGCGGACACTCCATTCGTCTCGCTCCGATTAAAAGAGCTCTGCGCATCGGAGAGGCTGGCGATGCCGCTCGAAAAAATGAGCGTTGGGGGACCCCAGTTTGTCGGGTCCTGGTTGTTGCCGGTAATACCCGCCTCACCGGAGATGTTCGTCCGATTCTCAAAGTTCGAGATAACCTGAGTCCTCAATCGACTGAACCGGTAGCCGGTAGTGAGGAAGATCTGATGGCTGAATCGATGCGACCAATTGATATTCGCATTGAGCCCCAACGTGTCGGTCGTATCTATAAAGCCGAATAGGTTGGCGCCATCCGCACGACTGCTTTGAAGCGCTAATCCGCCGTAGATCTGATTCTTATTGGCGATGGTCTTATCTAGTCGCAACTGCATCGCGTCCTGGTGGGTGTTGCTGATTACCGGGACCTGGTAGTTGTACAGCGAATTGCCGAAGACATTGGGCAAAGGGTACAACTTCAGCAAGGCTTGTGCCTGCGTGACGGGGGTTACATTTCCGTTCGACAGATTTCCATTCCGCTCAACCTCTGTCGGCACCAATCCCGATAACGTAGTCGCAGTACCGTTTTGAGTCCGCTGATAGCCAATAAAAAAAATGGGCCCACGGGGAAGCAAGTGCGGAATATTCAACGGACCGCCTAACGTCACAATTCCCGTCAACCGGTTGTACTCCGGCTTCGGCGCAGTTTGTCCGCTCAACGAATACGGCCGGGCATCCAGCACAGAATTGCCAAGAATCACTCCAATTCCGCCCGTGTACAACCCCTTCTTCCCGCTTCGATTGTTGCCGAACGCCGGTGCCAACGAAAACTGCGAAGTCGCAGCATTGTTCACGCTGCCGTTTATAAGAAGACCATCAGATGGTAACGGAGCAGGATCCTCCTGCGGTTTGGGAGCCTCGGCAGGATTACCATCCTTCGGCTTTGGCGCTTCGCTCTTCTCTGGAGAAACATCTGCACTCGCATGAGGCACTGGCTTGCTGTCGGCTGTGACCGTCTTAGCCTGAGCTACGATCTGATCGAGTGAGAGCAGCTTCAGCTCCCACTTCGCCGCCGGCATATTCGGCACAATAGTTACCGCCTGTTCTACTGTCGAGAAGCACTGCATCTCGACCTCTATCTTCCATGTTCCGTCCGCCAGGTCAGCAAAGGAATAGCTACCCTGCGAATCGGAGATCGCGACAAACTTCCGGCTGCCTTGTGTAGCCGTGATCGTCGCGCCCGGAACCGGCAACCCACCAAACGTGACCTGTCCGTGATACTCCGACGCCATAGCAAACTTTTGAGCCGTCAGCCACGTACCGAGGCACACAAGAACGCACACGAGACGGGAGCACCTGTTTGTTCGTCGCAATGGCATTCAATTTCTCGTACCCTGCTAATTTTCTGAAGGCATCTCAACGTGATCGATAACGAGAGTATCAACCGGACCCTTGGCCGCCTGGAGCTTTAGCCCAAGCTGCTCCTGAACCGCGGTATAGATCGAAGGCCCGGCACTCTCGGCTGCCCCATCAGCACGCGGCTGGCTACCGCCCGGTGGTGGAGGCCCCATCTCTCCCTCCTCAGGCGTCCAATTCAGATCTAGGTCGTACTTGCCTGTCAGTCCTGTCTTATCGATAACAGTGCGGTGGAGTTGCTGGGACAACATATTCACCAGGGACGTCATGCGGATCCCCTGCGCTGTAAGTTGCCCCCGGCCCATCCTCATCATTCCTCCACGCCCCACGCCGTCAGGCCCCTTGATCCCAGTAGCGTATGTGTCATCAGGCGTTGCCTCCTTCAGCTTGGAGCCGCCCTTCGCGACGACAAGCTCATAGACAGGAAGCTGTTTAGTTTCGGTGTGGACCTTCAGCTTGAAGCGTTCTGCGAGGAGCGGTTGCAGTATCGATCTACGTTGTTCAGGGGTGAGTTTTTTTAGGGCATCCACATCAACGCCGGCCACCTTCGCATCGATATCGTATCGCGCCGAATCGGCCCAGCCCGGCGCTCCCGAGATCAGATCTTCTCTGATTCCATAAGCTCCTTGAATCAGCATCTTCAGCGAAATATTCGAGGCCGAATAGCCATCCGGCTTATTCATGATCCTGATCCCGCCGCTGCCGGATTTGTTTGGCTTAATGGACACGACATCGAACGCTGGTACTTTGACCTCTGCCGTCGCAGTCGAGGGTGCCGTCCCGCTCGAAGCTGCGCTCCCTTGACCCAACACGCCGGGCGCATCTACTGCCATCAATCCTGCTACCAACAGCAGTGTTCCTAAACTGAAATTCCGTCTGCACACAACACGTAGGGTCATGGATTCGGACGGTCCTTTTCCTGAGATGGGCACTCCTAGTGCGGGGGACGCGAAGTAAAAATTCAATGGAGAATTGACTGTAAGACGTTTGTAATCCACGATGGCACTCGGCAGCCCAAAATTTATTTTTACCGGGACCCTCCTTCATTCCCTTGCTTAGTTCAGCAAGGTAGATTTCACCGAGCAAAGCCTGATTTTGCTGAGCAAACCCATCTCGTGCTCTACTATGGGTGCTGATTCACGTCAATTTTCGTTGTCTTATAAAAGGAAGCAGGGCATCTTACCGATGCGCCTGACAAAGCTGTCTTTGCTCTAGAAATCCACCGGCCTTGAGGAACCATGTCAGATCAAATAATGCAGAAGACTCTTGTAAAGTTGAGCTTCGAATCTACTGTCCTTTCCCTATCGGTACTCCTGATTGCATCCAGTCTTCCCCTGACCGCCCAGGCACAGGACAAGCAGGAGAAGAAGCCTGACTCGCCGTTCAGTGGCATTCAATTCAGACAAATTGGTCCCTTCCGGGGAGGACGCTCCGGCGCGGTGACGGGAGTTCAGTCCGAACCGCTCACCTTCTACATGGGAGCCACGGGCGGGGGTATCTTCAAAACGGTAGATGGTGGTTATCATTGGGTTCCCATCGCGGATGATCAGCTGAAACTCGGTTCCGTGGGCGCAATCGCCGTTGCTGACTCCGATCCGAATGTCGTCTACGTCGGTATGGGCGAAGGCGATATCCGTGGAAACGCTTCGCACGGCGACGGAGTCTACAAATCGACGGACGCAGGCCACACCTGGACCCATGTCGGACTCACAGATACCCAGCAGATCGGCGCTCTACGCATCGATCCGAAGAATCCTGACATTGCCTACGTCGCCGCTCTCGGTCACATGGCAGGCCCGAATGAAGAACGCGGAGTATTTCGTACGAAAGACGGAGGCAAAACCTGGCAGAAGGTGCTGTATAAGAGCAACCTCGCCGGAGCGATTGATGTCTCCATCGACCCCACAAACTCGCGCATAATCTACGCCAGCATCTGGCAGGTCATTCGCAAGCCCTGGACATTTGAGAGTGGCGGTCCCGACAGCGGACTCTACAAATCAACCGACGGCGGCGATACCTGGAAAGAGATTACCCGCAACCCCGGTATGCCCAAGGGAGTCATCGGCAGAATCGGCATTGCAGTTTCGCCGGTCAAAGCCGGCAGCCTCTGGACCATCGTCGAAGCCGATGAAGGCGGCATCTTTCACTCTGACGACGGAGGCGCAACTTGGACCAAGGTGAACGACCAGCGCGAGGTCAAGCAGCGTGCCTGGTACTACTCCCGCATCTTCGCCGACCCCAAGAATGCGGACACCGTCTACGCCCTTAACACAAGCTTCTATCGCTCCATCGATGGTGGACGCACATTCAAATCCATCCCCACCCCCCACGGAGACAATCACGATCTGTGGATTGCAAACGACGATCCCAATCGCATGATTGAGTCGAATGACGGCGGAGCGAACATCACCTTCGACGGCGGCAAAAGCTTCAGCACAATCATGAATCAGCCCACCGGCCAGTTTTATCGCGTCGTTACCGACCAGGACTTTCCCTACCACATCTATGGAGCCCAGCAGGACAACACTACCGTCGAAATTACGAGCCGCTCGAACACCGGCTCCATTACCGAGTCCGACTGGCACGAAGTAGGTGGCGGCGAAAGCGGATGGATTGCTCCCGATCCCACCGACTCCCGCTACGTCTACGCCGGATCATACGACGGCCTGCTCACCCGCTACGATGACAGGACCGGCGCACTCCGCAACGTCACCGTGTGGCCTGACAACCCCATGGGTTCAGGTGTTGAGGCCATGAAGTACCGCTTCCAATGGAGCTATCCGCTTCTCTTTTCTCCGTGGAATTCCAAGCTTCTCTATGCAGGCGCGAACGTCCTTATGGCCACGGAAGATGAAGGGCAGCACTGGAAGGCAATCAGCCCTGACCTCACCCGCGATGACAAGTCGAAACAGGGCCCTGTCGGCGGCCCCATCACCAAGGACAACACCGCGGTCGAATACTACGACACGATCTTTGCCATCGATGAGTCGACTATAGAAAAAGGCCTCATCTGGGTCGGCTCCGACGACGGATTGATTCATCTCACCCGCGACGGCGGCAAGACCTGGACGAACGTCACGCCCAAAGACTTCCCCGATTTCATCCGCGTCAACTGTATCGCCGCCTCGCCGCTCGACGCGGGCACCGCCTACGTTGCCGCAACGATGTACCTGTCCGACGACTTCCACCCTTTCCTCTATAAGACGAAGGATTACGGCAAGACCTGGACGAAGATCACCAACGGAATCCCCGCAGACGACTTCACGAGGACCATTCGCCCTGATACCAAGGTGAAGGGCCTACTCTTTGCCGGAACCGAAGCCCATCTATATGTCTCATACAATGATGGCGACAGCTGGATTCCGTTCCAGCTCAACCTCCCCAACGTGCCGATGACGGATCTCACCATCCAGAAGCGCGAAGACGACCTGATTGTGGCGACCCAGGGTCGCGGCTTCTACGTTCTCGACGATCTGGCTCTGATCCGTGCGCTCGCTCCCGGAAAGCTTCCCGACGATGCAGTGCATCTCTTCGAGCCGAAGGCCGCCTATCGATACGCTGGCGGCGGGGGTTTCGAGAGAACGCAACCTGGCACCGGAAAGAACCCTCCCAGCGGCGCAGTCGTGTACTACTACCTCAAAACCAAGCCCACGTCTGATGTGGTTCTCAAGTTCACAGATTCCTCCGGCAAGCTGGTCCGGGAGATATCTTCGAAGCCTGAACCCAAGGGGCCGCCAGGGATGGAAGAGGATGAAAGACCTGCCGGTCCGAAACCATCTACCAAACCAGGACTCAATCGTTTCGTATGGGATTTGCGCTATGCAGATGCCACAAGCTTCCCTGGCATGATCTTCTGGGCCGGAAGCGTTCGTGGACCGCAAATCGTCCCGGGAACCTACGCGGTTCAGTTGACAGTGGATGGTCACACCGAGACGCAGAAGTTTGTCGTCAAGAAAGACCCCAGGACGCCAACCACACCGGATGACTTCAACAAGCAGCTCGAACTCGCACTCCAGATACGGGACCGGGTCACCGAGGCCAATCAGGCAGTAATCAACATCCGCACGGCGCGACGGCAACTCGAAGAATACGCGAAGAGCAGCGATGCGAAGATCTCAGCTTCGGCGAAAGCCATCCTCGCCAAACTGGACACAATTGAGAACGCAATCTATCAGACGAAACTTCGGGCAAGCGAAGATGCGCTCAATTTCCCGATCAAACTGAACAACAAACTTGCCGCGGTTCTATCCACTGTTACAGAAACGGATATTGCACCTACTTCGCAGAGCTACGAAGTCTTTAAGGAACTCTCTGGGCAACTGCAGGTTCAGCTCGATCAACTCAAACAAGTAGAGACGCATGACATAGCCGAGTTCAACAAGGTCGTGCGCGATCAGAACATACCCGCTGTGCCCATGAAGTCCTCGGAATAGAGGATCAAATAGGGACAGCAAATCCGATCAGGTCTGCGTTTACAAAACGACGCAGACCTCGTTCAACAGTAGATGGGACCCATGGATCTGATTGATCTCAGCGCTTATGCAGGTCTGGCGGCTGTTGCTCTGGCAACGGCGAACCTGCTCATCGGGCTGTCGATGGCAGTTCGCTATAGTCCCGTCAAATACTGGCCGCACCGTCGCTTCAATCTCTTCCACGCCCATCGCATTACCGCTTACACCACCATCGCACTGACCCTGATTCATCCGCTTATTCTCCTTTTTGTACGGCGTGTCCCCTTTCGCATCGTGGATATCCTGCTGCCAATCCGGTCCCCTCTGCAGCCGCTGCAGAATACCCTCGGAGCCATCGCACTCTATCTCATCGTGATCGTCGTCATCACCTCGCTCTATCGTCTGAGCATCGGGAGAAAATGGTGGAAGCGCACCCACCTTCTCGTCTATCCCGCGGCGGTTTTGCTCTTTATCCATGGAGTGTTTACCGACTCCGAGCTCAAAACTGGCCGCGCCGACCTGCTCGATGGAGAAAAAGTCTTCGTTGAAATCTGTTTCCTGGTGATTCTGCTCGCATCTCTCGCATCCATCCGGATTCGGCGCAGGCGCATTATTAACTCAACTGTGCATTCGGTCCCCACATGACAGACCCTCGCCGGTCCAGAAACCCGTTCAAACTGCTCCTCCTCGGTTCATTAGAGCGCGAGGTGCTCACCCTCGTCTGTGAGAGCGGAGGCGGGACAGTGCGGTATATCTGCAACTCTCTGAGCAGGCCGCTGGCATACACCACAGTCATGACAACGTTGGACAGACTCTATAAGAAGGACCTGCTTGTCAGACAGAAGGAAGGACGCGGGTTTCACTATGCGCCCAGAAACCTTGAACACTCCGATCGCAACAAAGACGCCGCAAAACCTAATCCCGTCTCTCGAATCCCACTAGCCTCCTATCTCCTGGACGTGGTCGGAACCTACGATGAAGCGCTCCTCCAGGAGTTGGAAAAAACAATCGCAGCAAGACGACAGCAGTTCGAGCGGGAGGGAAAGTGATGATCGCGACCTATTCCGTAAGGCTTGCCATTCTTTGTCTCGCATCGTTCTTTTTGATTCATCTAGTGCTCGGCCTCCTGAGCCTCAAACTCTTTCGCCGGGTTGCACTCACCACATCATCGATGTCGCCTCAATGGGCTTCGAACTTATCGTTCCTTTTCAGAATCGGCTCCGCTTCGATATCGATCTTCGCAGTCTTGTCCATTTGCGTCCCAAGTTACCTCCGCTATGAGGGAAATTCCACTCCGGAAGAGATCGGCTGGCTGTGTCTCGTGCCGGCCTGCCTCGGCCTCCTCATCTGCCTCATCGCATTCTTCAGAACGATGCGCGCAGTGATCCAGTCATCCTCACTGAGCAACCGGTTCCGCACTGCAAAAGACGCGAGTGCCTGGTATCTCAACAGGGAAGTAAAGGAGTTTCCATCTCTCGGCCTCGTCGGACTTCTCAAACCAAAGGTTGTCGTCTCTCCTCGCGTCCTCGAAACACTTACCACTGAGCAGTTTCACGCCGCCCTCGAGCACGAGCGCGCACATCGGTCTTCCGGCGACAACTTCAAGCGGCTACTGATCCTCTCAGCCCCCGACGTCCTTCCCTTTGTACGCAGCTTTCGAGCAATCGAAAGCTATTGGGACCGATACGCTGAACTATCAGCCGACGATCTCGCCACCCGAGGTCAACCCGGCCGCGCCATTGCGCTCGCTGAAGCGCTGGTCAAACTGGCCCGCCTCGAAGGCGGTCAGACGCCACCACCACTCGTAAGTGGACTCTTCGCTACCCGCGACGGCCTCAACCTTCGGGTTGAGCGCCTCCTCCGATCGGAACCGGAAGCAAAAGTGCGAACAGGCCCCCAGTCACTCCTCTGGATTGTGCCGAGTGCTCTCCTCGGCATCTATATATTTGTCTTCCCACAGCTCCGCGTATCCCACAGCATCTACCGTCTACTCGAATCGCTTCTTCGCTGAGGACTGCGGTAGTTCGCCTGTCACCCGCACAGCCGGTCCACGCCCATCTACTACCGCTGGTAGTACTTCGCAAAATATCGTATCCGTATATCTATCCACCTGTCAGTCAACGACTTAAGTTAGCCCACCGCTATCTTCATCTAGCACCCGTTGCCGGAACCTATTGGGAGATTCATGCTTAAGCTTTCTTCTTTGCTTGCCGTTCTTCTCACCTGCGGCTCCTTGGGTCTGATTGCACAGACTCCAGATACCGCCACCCTGCACGGTCGAGTCGTCGACCAGACCCATGCGGGAATCCCGAACGCCGAGATCACAATCGTCAACACGCTCACAGGTCTTCAGCACGTTACTAAGACGGACGCTTCAGGAGACTTCTATCTGGGCGGTCTTCCGGTTGCGGGAAGCTACAAGGCCACCGCCGCCAAAGCAAGCTTTACACCAGCCAACGCCGACGGCATTACTCTGTCGGGTGGGACCACAGCCACCATCGAGTTGCAACTGAATGTCTCCGGCGGCAGTACCGAACTCACTGTGACCGGAACGGTTGGCGAGGCAAGAACCGATGCGCCCCAACTCGGAATCTTTCTCGATGCCGCAAAGATCCAGGACACCCCTCTCTATGGCAGCAAAATCACCTATCTTCCTCTTCTGAGCGCAGCCAATCGTCCGGCGATCAACCAGGGCGACATCTTCATGAACCAGAATCTCTTCACAACCAACGGCTCCGGCCGCCGGCAGACCTGGTTCGAAGTCGATGGAGCCAATGCAAACGACAGCTGGGGACGCCAGACCATCTTCACCAACATTCCCGTCGCGGCAGTCGATCAGATGTCCGTCCTGACCAACAGCTTCTCTGCAGAGTACGGCGGGAGCACCGGAAGCGTCGTTAGCATCGTCACCAAAAGCGGTGGCAATTTCTACCACGGGCAAGTTTTTGAGCTCTGGCGTCCCTCAGCCACCGAAGCTGCTCTCTCCGGATTCAACTCCGGCAACGCAACCAGTGGAAATGATCTCACCAACGACACACTCGGCCAGAGCGCCGCTTCGATCTCAGGTCCAATTGGGGAGAAAAAGCTGACCCACTTCTATGCGGGAGCAGAATATAGTCGTCAGGATCGCGCCTCTCCGGTGACCTCGCCGCTCGCCCCCGGAAACTTCATCGGCCACTATCGCGACTGGCTCGCTACGCTGCGGCTCGACCACCAGCTCACAGCAAACAACAACGTATTTCTTCGTGGCAGCGCGGACGGATTCTACGACACCAATCCCAACGGAATCGTCGGCGGCAGCAGCCTTCCCAGCGTCGCCCGCACCTTCCGCCGAAAGACCTACACCGTCGAGCTCGGAGACACCGCCGTTTTGAGCCCAACGATAGTCAACAGCGCCCGCCTGCAGTTCCAACTCGCATCCCCCATCACCGAGTTCGATCCCGTCATCAATGGCACACAATTTGTCGTTCCCATCTCCTCCGGAGGAACCTTCACCTCGGGAACATCGCAGTCCGCGCTCCTGATGAACCGCCAGTACGAGATCGCCGAGACGCTCTCCATCTTGAAAGGGAAGCATCAGTTTAAGTTCGGTGGTGATGCGGTCTACGCTCACAACGGCGGGGACAGCAAAGAGTTCGGCGGTCCCATCTACCTCGGCAAATTTACTTACAATACCTGCACCCAAAGCGCCGCCTACTGCGAGAGCCAGGCTTTCCTTGGCAACATCGCCAACGTAGCCAACTACCAACAAAGTTACGGAAACGCTGCCTACACCGTAGACGACACCTTGTGGGCGCTCTTCGCTCAGGATGACTATCACGTAACGAACCAGCTGACTGTCAATCTCGGATTCCGTTACGAGCAGCAGACCTTCACCGATTCACGCGGCAACGTCGCCCCCCGCGTCGGCTTCGTCTACGATGTCAAAGGCGAAGGCAAAATGGTCCTCCGCGGCGGTTTTGGAATCTACTACTCCCAGGTCGTCGACAACTCCGAAGCAAACTACGCGCTCACTGGGCCAACAGGAGTCTTCAATTACACCGCCACACCGGGACAGATCGGCTTTCCCACATCGGTTGCCGCCGCCCCGCTCCCGGCATTTCCTCCTGGAGCACAGGTGCCTCTCCGCAGCCTGTACATTCGTCCCGGCCAAAGCGCCTATCTCAACCAGTTCTTCCCCACATCCACGCTGGTTGGCTATCCCAGTAAGCTCCTGAATCCCTACTCGGAGCAGTGGACCATTGGAGTCGAGCGGCAGCTTGTACCAACTTGGGTCCTGGCCGTCGATTACGTCGGCACCCATACCCTCCATATTAATCGTCCGCTGGATGTCGACTTACCTTCTCCATTTATCCGCACCGCGCCAAATCAGATGCGCACCGCACAGGCCGCCAATTGCACTCGTCCTTATTGGATCTATTGGTACGCGCAGGCTAACAAGACCTGCAGCACAACCACCGCGAGCAATCCGCAGCCTCCCTATAGCGTCATCCAATCCGACGTGAACGACGGCTACTCCTACTACCAGGCGCTCGATGTCAACCTGAACCACACCTTTAGGCATGGCCTCTCGATGCTGGCCAGCTACACCTGGTCCCACGCGATCGCTAACGTGGACCCTGATATCCCTAGCCAAAATCCCAACGATCCAAACTTCACCGGGCAGGCTGAGGTCGGCAACGCCATCTTCGATCAGCGCCATCGCTTCGTGCTCAGCGGTACTTATATCGCACCGTTCAAGATTCGTATCGGCGGAGTTACCACGTTGGCGACCGGCCTGCCGTACAACATCGTCACCGGCACCACCAATAGCGGAGATACCGGAGCTACCACCGACCGCCCCGTCATCAACGGAGCTGTAGTCGGGCGCAACACTGGCAGAGGCGGAGATATTTACTCGGTCGATCCGTTCATCGCCCGCAACTTCGCCATCATCCACGAACGCCTGCAACTCGATCTGCGTGCCGAATCGTTCAACATACTCAATCACGCCAACTTCGTCGGATACAGCGGCACGTGGGGCAATGGCGCGACCGCAGGACCTGGCTTCGGCGCTCCTTTGGCAGGTGTAACCAACCAACTTCCGGCACGTTCCTTCCAGTTCTCCGCCAGGGCGACTTTCTAATGCTGCGGAACATCGGTTCAGTCGTTCTTTTGACGGCAGTCGTTCTCTTCGCCGGGGCCTCTCGAATCTTCGCCCAGACGAATACCGCTTCTATTCGCGGCACCGTCGTCGATCCGCAAAGCCATCCCGTCGCCGGTGCTGCTGTAACTGCCACCAACACCGACCTATCCTCCAAACGCCTCACCGTAGCGGACTCGACTGGCTCCTTCGTCATCTCAAACCTCGCACCCGGTGCGTTTACGGTGGAGGCGACCGGAAAAGGCCTCGTCTCTCGCCGACCGCTACGCCTGACCCTCAGCCTTGGCAGCACAACCCAGGTGACCCTGAAGTTAAGTGTCGCCACGGTCTCGCAAAGCACCACTGTTACCGGACGCGGACCAACCTCCGAAGGCAACACCGTCGCCCCACCCGTCAATACCGATGACGCAGCCGCAAAGATATTCTTCCCCGGCATGGAGGTCACCTACCTTCCCAACCGCGACCGCGACTTCGCACAGTTCGGCCAACTCGCACCCGGAGTAAAAGAAGACGCCTACAGCAACGGAGTTATCGTCGCCGGCCAGCGTTCCTCCGCTCTCATCACCCAGGTAGACGGCGTCAACTTCAACGATCCACTCCTCGGTGGCCGCAGAGGAGCCGGCGACGGCACCTTCTTCCTCCCCCAAACAGTGGTCCGCGAGTTCCAGATCGTGCGCTCAGGTGTATCTGCCGAGACCGGCAACACCAACGCAGGCTTCATTAACGTAGTCACAAAAGAGGGAACCGGCAAATACCACGGCGAAGCCTTCTACACCGGCCGCCCTTCCATCTTTACCTCAGCCGACGCCTTCGGCAACTCCTTGGATAACGTCCAAAATGCCTTCGGCGGCTCCGTAGGCGGCCCCATTCACGGCACCCCCGCCTTCTTCTACACCGGCATCGAACAGGACTTCCTCCACGCTCCCTACTGGTCGCAATTCGCAGCCCAGGCACCTGGCATCGCAGTGCCCATCTCTCTCACCAGCTTGCAAAACCAGATCGTCGAAAAGAACTCCCCGACAGCCTTCTTCGGGCGGATCGACGAAGTGGTTAACCCCACAAACACCTTTAACTTCCAACTCGCTCTCAACCGCGTCAGCTCCTCCGATGTTGGCGACGGTTCAACCCGCAGCCTCGGCACCTCCGACCACGCCTCATCCCTCAGCGGCCAAAGCATCTGGGGCAAGACCGCATGGACCCACGTACTCAGCAGCCGCAGTGTCAACGAAGCCCTCGTCTCCTGGTCGCAGGACCACAGAAACCTCTCGCCCAACTCCACTGCTCCCGAGATCGACATCAACGGCTTCGGCATACTCGGTGGCAACGCCCTGGGACAGCATCTCTACACCTCCGAACAGCTTCAACTGAGCGACACCGTCTCCATCACCCGTGGCTCCGCGCTCTTCACGCTGGGCGGAACATTCGCCTACGATCCCGCCCACGAGCAGCGCGAGGCAAATCAGAATGGTCGCTTCGACTACAACTCACTCCCCGACTATTTCGCCTTCCGCCCTCGCCGCTTTCAACAAACCTTCGTCACCGGCAACACCCTCTACAGCGGAGCCGTACGCGAACTAGGCCTCTTCGCCAACGCAAAGGTCACCCTGCGCCCGCGCCTCACTCTCACTGCCGGCCTGCGTTGGGCCGGACAATGGAACCCGCAGCCCCCACATCCCAATACCGCAATCGCACAAACCCAAATCATCCCCAACGATCTCTTGCAGTGGCAGCCTCGTGCAGGTCTCGCATGGACCCCCACGGCGAAAACAATCGTCCGCGCCTCCGCTGGACTCTACGCCGCCCCCACTCCCGCGACCTTCTTTCATCGCGTCACCGCGGACAACGGCCTCCAAACCGAAGTGGCCGACAGCTACTTCGATCCCCAAATCATCGCTCTAACCGGAGCGCTCACCGGGACCCCGCACGCCCTGTCCGCACCGCCCGCCGGATTGACCACTCCCGAAGCTCTCATCGTCGGGATCACGCCAGCCTTCCGGAACCCAACTTCGTTCCAGGCCGCCGCAGACATCGAACGGGATGTCACAACGAAACTGAATCTCTCAGCGGGCTACCTGCACAACAGCACCTGGCATCTGCAGCGCGCCATCGACCAGAATCTCGCGCCGCCGACAACCAACAGCGTGGGAATCCCGATATTCCCCACCACGCGCCCCAATCCAGCCATCGGCCGTCTGCTCATCAACCAGTCCTCAGCGCACTCCTCGTACGACGGATTCCTCCTAACCGCAACTTCACAAATCTCGCGCCGCACAACGGTAACTGCGAACTACACGCTCTCCCGGATACGCGACGACGACTCCAACCTCGGTCCCTACAGCATCGAGTCGGCCCTGAATCCCTACAACCTCAAGGCCGAGCGAGCCAACTCTCTCCAGGACGTCCGTAACAACTTCAACCTCAGCGCAGTCCTTAACCTTCCCGTGGGATTCAAATTCAATCCCGTTCTCGTCGCACGCTCCGGCCAGCCATATAACCCGATCATCGGCTTCGACACGCAGAACGATGCCAACGACTGGAATGATCGCGCCATCATCAACGGTGCCGAAGCCGCACGAAACAGCATGCGCCAACCCTCATTCGCCAACCTCGACCTGCGCATCGTCAAGGACTTCACCCTCAAAGGGGTCGGCCACCACCTCGACCTCTTCATGGACGTTTTCAACGTAATAGGAACCGGCAATCGCAACTTCGGTCCCGAAGGCGTCAGCTTCTTCGGCCTCCCCGGCTCACCGGTCTTCACTGCAGGCGAACCCCTCTTCGCTCCCAACGTGGCTCACCTCGGTGGTCCGCGCGAAATACAGTTCACCGCCCGCCTCGTAGCCTTCTAATTAGCGCAAATCCTAAGAGTGATGACCTATTTTTGCTGGCATGGCCATCCGGGGTCGGCCGCGATATGAGACTTTCTTCCATTTCTCTTCGTTTCCCATACACTACTTAGAAATTCTCTAGCTGAAGGAGCGCCGACCTGCAAAGAGGCTTGCGCTCCGATCTCGCATCTCCCAGGAGTCAACGTGACAAGGAATGGCCGCAATCTTCTCCTCTCTGCTATCTTCGGAATCTGCGCTGCTGCAAGTGCTTTTGCCCAGAGCGCCTCCTACTCACCGCAGCTCTTCTCCGACATGCGCTGGCGTCAGATCGGCCCCATGCGCGCCGGCAGAACACGCGCTCTCGCCGGAGTTCCCAGCCAGCCTGCTACCTTCTACCTCGGCGCGGTTAACGGCGGCGTCTGGAAGACCACCGACGCCGGAGCCACCTGGCACAGCGTCTGGGACAACGAGCCCTCCGGCTCCATCGGCACCATCGCCGTCTCCGATAGCGACCCCGAAACCCTTTACGTCGGCAGCGGCGAAGGCCTGCAGCGCCCCGACCTCTCCACCGGCGACGGCGTCTACAAATCCACCGACGGCGGCAAAACCTGGTCCCACCTCGGCCTCAGCGATGGCCAGCAGATCGGCCAGATCGCCATCGACCCCGGCGATGCCAACCGCGTCTTCGTCGCCGTCACCGGCCATCCCTACGGCCCTAACAACGAGCGCGGACTCTATCGCTCCACCGACGGCGGAAAAACCTGGAAGCGCGTCCTCTTCACGAATGACCGCACCGGCGCATCCGAAGTTCAGATCGACCCCAAAGATCCCAAAGTCGTCTTCTGTGGCATGTGGCAGCGTCAGGAAGCCCCATGGGAGAACGGCTCCTGGATCGGCGCCGAAGGCGGCCTCTACAAATCCACCGACGGCGGAGACACCTGGAACAAACTCACCGGCAATGGTCTACCCGACGACATCCTCCAGGTCCAGATGACCATCTCCCCCACCGATCCCAAGCGTATCTACGCCGCCATCGCGACTACGCACAATACCGTAGGCATCTATCGCTCCGACGACGAAGGCGTCAACTGGATACACACTCCCGATCATGATCCGCGCCCCGAAGCCCGCATCGGCGGCGGTGACGTACCCGTCCCCAAAGTCGATCCCAAAGATCCCGACACCCTCTACGTAGCCAGCGTCGTCACCTGGAAGTCCACCGACAAAGGCCGCACCTGGTTCGGTCTTCGCGGCGCACCCGGCGGTGACGACTACCAAAACGTCTTCGTCAATCCCAACAACACAAAGATCATCGCCCTCGCCAGCGACCAGGGCGTCATCATCTCACAGAACGGCGGAGAGACTTGGACGCAGTGGTATAACCAGAGCACCGCACAGATGTACCACGCCACTACCGACAACGCCTTCCCCTATCGCGTCTGCGGAGGCCAGCAGGACAGTGGCAGCGCCTGCGTCCCCAGCCGCAGTGACGACGGTCGAATCACCTTCCACGACTGGCACCCCGTCGGCATCGAAGAATACGGCTACGCCGCCCCAGATCCCCTCGACCCCGACATCGTCTACGGCGGCAAAGTAACAAAATACAACCGCCGCACCGGCCAGATTCAGGACGTCGAGCCCAAGCCGCTCCGCACCTACCGCGTCCTCCGCACCCAGCCGCTCCAGTTCTCGCCCGTCGACCCTCACAGTCTCTACTTCGCCACCAACACTCTATGGCTTACCAAAGACGGCGGCAAAAACTGGAACGAGATAAGCCCCGACCTAAGCCGCGAGACCTGGGAGATCCCGCCCGTCATCGGCACCTATAAAGACACGCCCGCCGCACAGCCCACACGTCGCGGAGTCATCTATGCCCTCGGTCTCTCACCGCTCGACGTCAATCGTCTCTGGGCTGGCACTGACGACGGCCTCATCTGGACCACAGCCGACGGTGGCGCGCACTGGACCAACGTCACCCCACCCGAGCTGAAGCCCTTCTGGAAGGTCTTCAACATGGACGCCGGCCACTTCGATCCCCTCACCGACTACGCCGCCATCAATACCCTGCGTCTCGACGACATGCGCCCGCACCTCTTTCGCACCCACGACGGCGGCAAGACCTGGAAGGAGATCAACAACGGCATTCCCGATGGTGCAGCCACCAGTGCGATCCGCGAAGATCCCAAACGCAAAGGCCTCCTCTACGCTGGCTCCGAAACCCAGGTCTATGTCTCCTTCGACGACGGCGACCACTGGCAGTCCCTCCGTCTCAACATGCCCGCCAGCTCCGTCCGCGACCTCGAGGTCAAAGACGACGACCTCATCGCCGCAACCCACGGTCGCGGATACCTCATCCTCGACAACGTAACCCCACTCCGTCAGGCCGCCGAAAAAATGGCCGCTGCCAACGCGCACCTCTACGCGCCGCAAATCGCTATCCGCATTCGCAACAACATGAACCCGCCCACCCCCTGGCCACCCGACATGGCCACCGGAGAAAATCCCCCAGTCGGCGCCATGCTCGATTACTACATAGGCCCGAACTTCAAAGGCGTCGTCACGCTCGAGATCCTCGATAGCAAAGGCGCGCTCGTCAGCGCCTTCAAGAGCACCGACCCCGTCCCGCCGCTCGATCCGCGTTATCCCGACCCGACCCTCTGGGCCCGTCCTCCGCGCATCGTCTCCACCGAACCCGGACATCACCGCTACCTCTGGGACATGCGCTATCCTGCCGTCCCAGGCATGTCCACCGGTCCCGACGCCAGCGAAGCCGTGCCCTACAACACACCCTCCGTACCCACATCCCCCTGGATCATGCCCGGCGACTACACCGTCCGCCTCACTGCCGGCACCGAGACCCAGTCGCAGCCTTTCAAGGTCACCATGGATCCACGCGTGAAAACCTCCATGGCCGAACTCGAGCAGCAGTTCACCATCTCCAAGGCCATGTATGACGACATGCTCAAGGCCACCGCAGCTCTTCACGAGATTACCGTCCTGCGCGAGCAGATGAAGTCGCAGAACGCAGCAATTCCCAACGCCACCACGCAGGATCTAAAAAACAAGCTCGACGCCATCGCCGGAGCAGAGCAGGGAGGCGGCCGCCGCGGCGGTCCTGCTGGTCCACCAAACCTCAACTCCCTGCGGCTTCAACTCTCACGCCTCGAACACTCCGTCCAGAACGCCGACGCAGCCCCAACCGCCGCACAAATTGACGCCGCACAAGCCACGTCGCAACCTCTGGCCGGCTTACTGCAGCAATGGGACGGCGTAAAGAAAACCGACCTGAAGGCCCTCAACCAGCAGTTGCAAACTCTGCACCTGCCGCTGATCGTCCTCAACACCCACAGAATCGACCACGACGTAGAAGACCAGATCGAGCTAGGCGACGAACCATAACTACCAAACACGAATCAGCGTCATCCATAACCTGGGTGGCCCATCCTTCACGGTCTCATCCTGAAGGGTGGGTTGCCGTTGTTGTTATTGTGCGGTTGTTTCCTTCAATCGACGGTGTTCCCGACCCAAATCACCGAACCGCACTTGACAAATCTGGTCTCCAAAATCGTCCGGAAAACGAACAGGCCCAGCCACAGCACCGCTACCGCGCAATCCCGTTTCCTATACGAAGTGCCATGCTGAGCGGAGCCTCGCAGTTGTTTCATCGCGAGAGGCGTAGTCGAAGGACCCTGCTCTTTGTGCCAGCGCATTCGTCCTCAGGCCCTGCCGCGCCGTCGGCGCAGTCAAATGCAATCGCTTCAGTGACCCCGAAAGATCTGGATTAAAAGCCAGAGATTTAATCCTGCGATTAAAACCGCAATAAAATAGCTCAGCCATTTGAGCCATCTGGCATTGACGAACTGTCCCATCCGTTTGCGATCACTTGTGAACGCCACCAGCGGAAAGACTGCAAAACTAAGCTGCATGCTCAAGACAACCTGACTCAAAATGAGCAGGTTTGTCGTCCCACGAGCCCCATAAAAGATCACCACAAAAATAGTAGGAATGATCGCGAGAGATCGCGTTACCAGGCGGCGAAGCCAAGGGGCAAGCCGTATGTTGAGAAACCCTTCCATCACAATTTGACCGGCGAGGGTCCCTGTTATGGTTGAGTTTTGCCCTGCCGCCAAAAGTGCGACTGCGAACATCGTGCTCGCGCCAGCGACGCCAAGCATCGGCGAAAGCAGCTTATAAGCATCCCCGATCTCGGCAACCTCAAAGCGTCCGTTACGATGGAAGACCGCCGCTGCAACAATCAGAATGGCCGCGTTAACAAATAACGCAAGCATCAGAGCGGTAGCGGAATCGATATTCGCAAACCGGATTGCCTCCCGCTTGCCGCTCGGGGTACGAGGGTAATCTCTCGTCTGCACAATCGATGAGTGCAGGTACAAATTATGCGGCATCACCGTCGCACCCAAAATGCCAATCGCAATATAAAGCATCTCTGGATCGGTAACGATCGTCTTTGACGGCAGGAAGAGATGCTGAATGATAGGCAGCAACTCGGGCCGCGAGAAAAAGATTTCCAGTCCAAAGAGAGCGCTAATCGTGGCGATCAGGGTGATGACCAGAGCCTCAAGATAGCGAAACCCGCGGTTCTGTAGAAGGAGAAGAAGAAGCACATCCCCCGCAGTGAGCAGCACGCCAACGATGAGCGGCAGATGAAAGAGCAATTGCAGCGCGATAGCCGATCCAATCACCTCAGCAAGATCGCAGGCTACGATGGCAATCTCAGCAAAGAGCCACAAGGCGATAGCCGTCGGCCGGCTATAAGATTCCCGGCACGCCTGAGCAAGATCCCGCCCAGTCGCAACCCCCAGCTTGAGCGCCAGGCTCTGCAAGAGAATCGCCATCAGGTTCGACACCATAATGACGAACAGCAATGTGTAGCCGTACCGCGACCCTCCGGCAAGATCGGTAGCCCAGTTGCCCGGATCCATATATCCAACGGAGATCAGAAATCCAGGCCCTATAAAGCCCAGAACTCTACGCCAAAAACTTGGGGATTGGCTCAGCAGGACAGAAGAAAACATCTCCGGTAGCGACGGCTTTCGCTCGAGCTCAATTTCCGATGTGGATGGCATAGGCGGTCAAAGTCTCGTTTGCTTAGACCTAGTATGCCATAATTTGTTAACCGAGGTTTATTTCCTCTTGGTTGCCGAGGTTATCTTACCAGCCTTGCGCCGCACCCATACCCTCTTCGCCGAAGATTCTCCCAGTGTGACCTTTCCATCAGGAGTTCCAATCTGAACGGTCTGATCGTAGTTCCGTTCGAGAACCCGCACCGGCACTTTGGGACCTATCCCTATCTTATGGAGAAACTCCAGCAGCCTCGCATCCCGCTCGTAAATGCTCGCCACGACATAGTCTTCTCCTTCAGGAGCCTCCGACAGAGGAACTAGCCCCCGCCGTTTAATCTGCGCCGGCGTCTCCGGAAGAACACGGTTCCCATGGGGGCAGTCACCCTCTTCGCCAAGCTTTTCAATCAGCTTAGCCTCAAAAGCCGGCGAGATCGCATGTTCCAGGCGCTCGGCCTCGGCATGGATCTGATGCCACTCCATCCCGAACATCTCAGACAGCATCCGCTCGACCAGATGGTGCCGCAACGCCGTGTGATGCGCCGTCTCCCGTCCCTTGGTCGTGAGCTTGAGGGCCCCTTGCCGGTTCGCATCGATAAACCCGTCTTCTCGCAGGCGCCTGACTGCTTTCGTCACCGCAGGCGCGGAGACCTCAAGCCATTGAGCCAAAAGAGAGGGAATAACCGTATGGCCTTCACTCTCCGCCTCAATGATTGCCTTGAGGTAATCTTCCTTCGAAATGGTGATCTCTTGCGACATTCTTGCAAGTTAACCACGGTAAAGGCCCTTTTGTCGAAAACATAATGAAATAACGGACTGCCTGACCTCTGCCATCATTCGTTTGGCCGCATTTCTTCTAGTCACCGGCGAATTGGCAGGTAGACTATAGTCACGCCGCCACAAGATAGGGAATGACTGTTCCCCCGACATGGCATTCCTCTCTAAACGGAGAAAAAACGCGCCACATGAAGAGCAGCCGTCATCTGAAAAACCTGGCCCTCACTCTCATCTTCTTGTCCTCTTCCGCTGCGCTTCTTCACGCGGACGGCAAGCCCGAAGTCGAGCGGTGGAGACAAGAGGCTGCCAACGTCACCATTATCCGCGACGACTGGGGCATTGCTCACATCTATGGCAAAACCGACGCCGACGCCGTCTTCGGCATGGAATACGCTCAGGCAGAAGACGACTTCAACCGCGTCGAGACCAACTACATCAACGCCATGGGCCGTCTGGCCGAAACCGAGGGCGAATCCAAAATCTACCTCGACCTCCGCATGAAGCTCTTCATCGACCCTGCCGTCCTGAAGACCCAATACGCCACCAGCCCTCCATGGCTGAAGTCGCTGATGGACTCCTTCGCCGATGGTTTGAACTATTACCTGTATAAGCATCCGGAGGTGAAGCCGCGAGTCATCCATCACTTTGAACCCTGGATGGCGCTCTCCTTCACCGAAGGCAGCATCGGCGGCGATATCGAGCGTGTCAACCTCGACCAGCTCAAAGCGTTCTACAGCCAACCTCCGGCAATCCAAGCCAACAACCGCTCCGCATCCGAAATTCAGATCGCCTATGTTCACGATAGCGATCCGCCTGAGCCAACCGGTTCGAATGGCATGGCCATCGCGCCCTCAAACACAGCCAGCCATCACGCTCTCTTGCTCATCAACCCCCACACCTCTTTCTTCTTCCGCTCCGAACTCCAAATGGCCAGCGATCAGGGCCTCAATGCCTACGGAGCCGTTACATGGGGACAATTCTTCATCTATCAGGGCTTCAACGAGCACACCGGCTGGATGCACACCTCAAGCGGCGTCGATGCCGTCGACGAATATCTTGAGACCGTGACGAAAAAGGGAGACAGCTTCTTCTATAAATACGGAACTGAAGAGCGGTCCCTCATCGTCAAGCACATCACGGTCTCCTACAGTACTGACCACGGTACGGCTGAAAAGACATTCACTGTCTACTTCACGCATCATGGCCCTATCATCCGCGACCAGAACGGCAAGTGGGTCAGCATCAGTCTCATGCAGAAGCCGGTCGAGGCCCTCACCCAGTCCTACGTACGCACCAAAACGAAGGACTACAAATCCTTCCGTGAAACCCTGGAGCTCAAAGCCAACTCATCCAACAACACCATCTTCGCCGACTCCGATGGAGACATCGCCTACTTCCATGGCAACTTCATCCCCCGTCGAGACACCAGCTTCGACTTCACTAAACCGGTAGACGGCAGCAACCCCGCGACGGATTGGAAAGGCTTCCTCAACGTCGACGAGCTCCCACAGCTGCTCAATCCCAGGAGTGGCTGGCTCTACAACAGCAACAACTGGCCCTGGTCTGGCGCCGGCGAAAGCAGTCTGCGTAAACAGGACTATCCACCCTATGTGGAATCCGGCATCGAGTCCGCTCGCGGTCTACACGCCATCCGCGTACTGCAAAACAAGAAAGACTTCACTCTCGATTCCCTGATCGCCGCCGCCTACGACAGCTACCTTCCCTGGTTTGAAAAGCCCATACCTGCATTGGTGAAGGCGTGGGAAGCCGCCCCAACACGCGAGCCCCTGAAAGCAAAACTCGCCGATCAGATCGCACAACTCCGCGCATGGGACTATCGCTGGAGCACTGCCTCCATTCCCACATCACTCGCCGTCTTCTGGGGCGAAGACATCCGTCGCCACACTTTAGACGACGCCCGCAAAGCCGGCGTCTCGGTCGAAGAGTACATCGGGGCCAAAGCTCCGGTTCAGCTTCTCCTCCAATCACTCGCCGCCGCATCCGACCGCCTTACCAGCGATTTCGGAACCTGGAAGACTCCATGGGGCGACATCAATCGCTTCCAGCGTCTTACCGGAGACATCGTCCAACCCTTCAACGATGCCGGCCCAAGCATTCCGGTAGGCTTCACCTCGTCGCTCTGGGGCTCACTCGCTTCTTTCGGAGCGCGCCCCTATCCCGGAACGAAGAAATGGTATGGTACCAGCGGAAACAGCTTCGTCGCTGTCGTCGAGTTCGGTGACAAAGTTCACGCCAAGGCCGTCACGGCAGGTGGAGAAAGTGGCAATCCAACATCTCCCCACTTCAACGATCAGGCCAAGCGTTACAGCACTGGCAATCTTCGCGAAGTCTACTTCTACCGCTCCGATCTCAAAGGACACACTGAGCGCGAATACCATCCCGGAAGCTGATTCTCTTCATGAGCAACAACACATCTCCCGCACACGCCACCAACCTCCACAGTCTCGGTAGCCGCAACCGCGAAATCGTCTCCGCCTTGCTGGCCACGCTTCTCGCCTGCATCGTGCTCCTCACTCTGCTTGGACACAAGCCACTGACCAACTGGGACGAAGGCATCTACGCTGAAATATCGCGCGAGATGCTCTCATCCAACCCCCTCGTTCCCCACTGGAACTATCAGCCGTGGTTTGAAAAACCTCCACTGATGCCGTGGATCACAGCTGTCTTCTTTCGGCTCTTCGGCATCAGCGAATTCTGGGCTCGCGCAAGCTCAGCTCTCTCAGGCGTAGCCATAGTGACGCTTCTTCACGCCTGGCTAATCGGCAGGAAAGATGCACTCGCAGCGTGGCTCAGCACATTCATCCTTCTCAGCACCTTTGGCTTTCTCCACGTCTGTCGAGTCGGAGAGATGGACGTACTCCTCTCCTTCGGCTGTTGCCTTGCACTCTGCGGTCTCACCGCAATTCAGGATCGCAGCCGCAACGGCTGGTACCTCTTCTGGGCAGGACTAGCGATTGCCCTCATGACAAAAGGTGCAGCCTCCATCGTCCTCATCCTCACCGTTCTCTTCTTCGCAGCTCTCGAGCGCTGGAACACAAAGCGTCTCGGCAAGCCCTTTTGGCTGGGCCTCGCACTCTTCCTTCTTGCCGCCCTGCCCTGGCATCTCTACATGGCCTATCGCTTCGGCGACAGCTTTCTATCCGGATACCTCGGCTTCCACGTCGTAGCACGCGCAACCCACCAGATAGAAGACCACGTCACGCACTGGTGGTACTACTTCTGGGTGCTTCTCATCTCGGCCGCACCTTTCGTGTTGCTATATCCGTTCGCGATGATCGACGCGCTCCGAAAAAAACAACTCCGCGCCTGGGCAGTCTTCGCTCTGGTGGTCGTCGGATTCTTCACCATCATCCAGACCCGTCTGCCCCACTACATCGCCCCCGCATACCCGGCGTTTGCCATCATCACCTCTGTCTTCCTCGCGGACCGCCTCCGAGCACTGCAGCAAAGACACCCCCAAACTTCCGCGTCATTCTGGACCAAAGCCGCCATCTTCATTGTCGCGACCTGTCTGCTCAGTGCGTGGCTCACAAACGGTCCGCGCCGAAGACTCCATCAGGCAAAGGTCGGCCCGGACATCGTCTCTTCTGAAAAGGAATCGATCCAACTCCTTCGCGAAGTCTTTCGCCAACCCCAGCCAGTCCAGGGCCCGCTCCTCGTCTGGTGGGAGGGAAATGCCCGTTCCATCGCGACTAGCGTCTTCTACTCTCAGCGTCCAGTGCAGCAAATTCAGCTTCAGCCTCTACCCACGCACACCACTACCGATAAATATCTCTTCCAACCCATACCGATTGAGGAAGCTGTCTCCGCAGGTCCGCGTCTCATCCTGCTCGACCGCTATCTCATTCAGCAAATTCCGGCAGAATTTTCTTATCGCCAGATACTTTCCGGACGATCCATGGAAGTCGGCATCATTGCGTATCGATGAGGTTAGGCAAAATTCCTTGAGTCCCTTCCGGTAGCAGATTCCTTCTAGGACAATGATTTAATAGATTCGGCCCGGTACTGTTTAAACACCTCTCTTCCAATACGAAAACATTTGGTTCTTTCGCGTCATGTAGAATCCACGAGACCTATTACAAGCAATGATTAAGCTGGCGAAAATCCCAAACCTTACAGAGCTTACCTATCGGAGCATTAAGCAGAATCTTCTCGATGGGACCTTCGACGAGCTGTCGCGGCTTACTGAGGAATCTCTGGCGACTCAACTTGGCATCAGCAAATCTCCCGTGCGTGAGGCGCTCAACCGACTTGAGGCGGAGGGCCTCGTCTCCATCGAGCCGCGCCGCGGCGCCTATGTGCGCCAGTTCTCCGCCAAGGAGGTTCGCGACCTATACGAGCTGCGCGAGATTCTCGAGGTCCACTCCATCGAGGCGGCCAGCATCACGCCGAAGCTCCTTAGTGATCTGCTCGCCAGCATTCAGCGAACTAAAAAATTCCTCAAGGAAGGCAACAAGCTCGAGCATATCGAGGAAGACATGCGCTTTCACGCCATGATCACAGCTGCAACCGGCAACGAAGAGCTCTGCCGCATCCTCGAAAATGTCCAGCAAAAAGCGCTTCTCTGTCGCTCCAAATCGTATGAGCTCTCAGCGACAACCGCACCGGTTGCCCACATGAAGATCTACCAGGCCCTCAAAAAGGACTCCAAACGAGAGGCGCGCCTCGCCATGCAGGAACACATCGTCTTTGTGCGTGAACGGCTCCTGGCTTCCTTCAAAACCTCAAACTAGCCGCCCGGCAAATCCATTTAACAAAGTTCTACATCAGGAAAAATCAAGCTGGATCTCCTATCTGCCCCATACCGGGGGCAGGTAGCTCTTCCACATCGGTGACTGCTTTAAGCGCTTTATTTTCAGAAGGCATTGACGAGCGCAACCTTCAGCTCGCCCTAAAGTACATCTTCTAATCAGCACAACCTTCATCCGGCAAGGGAGCAAGCGCCCAAACCGCACGCTCCGTTGCCATTTTTTGCCCCGCCAATCCAATCGTGAGAAAAGACCGGTCTCATCCTGTAAGAGATAATGGCTCTGTGCTGCCACTCACATCGTCTCCGTCCGAGGAGTACAAGCAACGTCAGCAAGCCCGCGAAACACAGGTCGCGCACTTCGAAAATCTTCACCGCCGCTTCGGAAACCTCCGCCTTCTCATCGTCGTCGCAACCGTCGTCGCCGCCTGGTTCTCTCTCTATCGTGACGCCTTCTCCCCATGGTGGCTGCTCACATTTCTCGCGCTGTTCCTCACAATCGCAATCCTTCATGCCAGAGTTTTGCGCCAGCGCTCCTGCGCCGAACGAGCCGCAGCCTTCTACCGCAACGGTCTTGCCCGCATCGAAGACCGCTGGACCGGCACAGGCCAGACCGGCGAGCGCATCGACATCCACTCCAGCCTCTACGCCACCGACCTCGACCTCTTCGGCCCCGGCAGTCTCTTTGAGCTTCTCTCCCTCGCCCGCACGCGCATGGGGGAAGACACGCTCGCCGCATGGCTCCTCGTCCCCTCGCCGGTCGCAGATCTAACGCAGCGTCACGTAGCCGTCGCTGAGCTCCGCACTCATCTCGATCTCCGTGAAGACATCGCCGTCCTCGGCGAAGATCTCAAAGTCGGCATCCATCCTGAACCGCTCACCCAGTGGGCCGAAGCCCCAAAACAACTCACCCATCCCTGGCTGCGCTGGATCTCGCTTCTCCTCGCGCTCTCGGCCATTGCCGCCGCCATCGTCTGGGCAGAGTTCGGGACCAAAGCGCCTTTCTTCGCGATCCTTCTCATCGAGACCATCGTTACCGCCTCCCTGCGCAGACAAACCGCAGCCATTCTTCACACCACCGACCATGCCCTCGAAGATCTTCAACTCCTCGCATCCCTCCTGACCCGCATCGAGCGTGAACACTTCGAATCCCCACACCTCCAGATCCTCAAGACCCAGCTCTCCACGCATGACCTCAATGCCTCCCAGGCCATCAGCCGCCTGAAAACGATCGTGGAATATATCCGCTCGCTCGACAATCCTGTCATGCGAGCTCTCGACATTCCGCTGCTCTATACCGTGCAGGTAGCTTATGCAGCAGAGGCTTGGCGAGCAGCCCACGCAGTAGCCGTCCGCTCCTGGCTTCGCGCAACCGGCGAGCTCGAAGCGCTTCTCTCCCTCTCCGCCTACAGCTACGAACACCCCGCCGATCCCTTTCCGAAATTCGTCGAAGGGCCGCCGTGCTTTATCGCCGAACAAATCGGCCATCCACTCCTTCCCGCAGCCCTGTGCATCCGCAACGACATCGACATCTGCGGCGAAACCCGGCTTCTGCTCGTCAGCGGCTCCAACATGTCCGGCAAGAGCACACTTCTGCGCACCGTCGGCATCAACACTGTCCTCGCCATGGCCGGCGCACCCGTGCGAGCACAAAATTTGCAACTAACTTCGTTACAAATAGGCGCAAGCATTCTCGTCAATGACTCCCTGCAGGAGGGAAGCTCCCGCTTCTACGCTGAAATCAACCGCCTGCGCCATATCTGCGACCTAGCCGAACATCGTCCTCCCGTCCTCTTCCTCCTCGACGAGCTACTTCAGGGCACCAACTCCAAAGACCGCCTCATCGGCGCTGAAGGTGTCGTCCGCGCTCTCCTCGCCACCGGAGCCATCGGCCTCATCAGCACCCACGATCTCGCACTCACCAACCTCGGTGAGCAGCAGGGCAATCGCCTTCACAACGTCCATCTTCAGGACACCATCGTCGACGGCAAAATGAAGTTTGACTTCAAGCTTCAGGAAGGTGTCGTCACCAAAAGCAACGGAATCGAGCTGATGCGCCTCATCGGCCTCAAAGTCTGATTTGCTTCCCTCAAAAATATGCAAGAGCCGCGTCGTTGACTTGCTGAATGGTCATTCAGTATCCTTCTCCAGTCGCAGAAAGCGCGCCAATTCCCCCGTCTTGAATCAAGTATCGTCTTGATAGGGAGCTTCTGAACTGGCGACGCGCGGCCACGATCAAAGAGAATCATCCAAAGGATGGGATAGGAAAGAGATGCGAATACTGACGTACATTCGCCAGGTTCTCGATGCGGAAGAGAGCGTGCACATCGCCAATAACGCAGTGGCGCTCGAAAACAGCAAACTCGTCATGGACACCATGGACGAATACGGTGTCGAAGAAGCTCTCCGTCTCCGCGAAGCTGGCACCGAAGCCGAAATCGTAGCAGTAGCCGTCGGCCCTGCCCGCGTTCAGGATGCTCTACGCACCGCGCTGGCCATGGGAGTCGACCGCGCCATCCACGTCGAAACCGACATCCGCCTCGACCCCATCGCCCTCAGCAAAGTCCTCGCTCAAATTGCCGAACAGGAACAGGCCACCCTCATCTTCTCCGGCGGCCAGCAGGCCGACTGGGACAGCCACGCCCTAGCTGCCGCCACCGCCGAGCGCCTCAACTGGCCCCAGGCTACCTGGACCAGCGCCCTCGAACTCAAAGGCACAACTCTCACCGGTAAACACGACGTCGACGAAGGCAGCGAAACCTTCACCCTCGAGCTCCCCGCCGTCATCACTACCCAACAAGGCCTCAACGAACCCCGCTACCCCACCCTCCCTAACATCATGAAGTCGAAGAAAAAAGAGCTCCGCAAAGATTCGCTCGACCAATTCAACATCACTCCGAAACTCAGCTTCATCAGCGCAGAAATTCAGGTCAAAAATCGCCTCAACAAAATCCTCGACGGCAAAGACGCCCCGGCGGCGGCCGCGCAACTCGTAGGCCTCCTCCGCAACGAAGCCAAGGTGATCGCATGATTCTCCTGGTCGTCGAATATGCTAATGGCAAAGTCAGCAAAAGCACATGGGAGATGGTCACCGCAGCCCGTGAACTGGCCCAGCAAAAGGGAAGCGACACTCCTGTAGCCGCGCTGGTCCTTGGTAGCAACATCGCTCCCATCGCCGCCGAGATCGCCCGCGCAGCCGATCAAGTCCTCGTAGCCGACCTGCCCGCGCTAGCCCAGTACGACCCCGAGCTCTGGTCTGCAGCTGTAGCGCAGATCGCCACCGAAGGCGAAGCCTCCGTCATCTTCATCGGCGGCAGCCGCAGTGGCCGCGAATACAGCCCGCGCGTAGCCGTCAAACTCGATGCCCCGCTTCTCGAAGACGTCATCAACCTCAAAGCCGGCGCCGGCAGCCGGAAGATTGAAGCCCAGCACTACATCTACCTCGCGCGCGTCACCGAAACCATCGAAACTACCGCGCCAGTCGCCGTCGTCACCATCAAACCCGGAGTCTTCTCGCCCGCATCTCCCCGCACCGAAGCCGCCGAGCAGTTCGACGTCGATCTCAATCTGCCCACCCCGCGCCTCCAGGTCACCGGCAAGACCGCCGAGCGCAGCTCCCGCGTCGGCCTCGCTGAAGCCGACATCGTCGTCTCAGGAGGTCGCGGTGTAGGCAGCGCCGAAGGCTTCACCCAATACGTCGAATCCCTCGCCGACCAGCTCGGAGCTGCCATAGGAGCCACACGCGCCATCGTCGACGCCGGCTGGCGGCCCTACTCCGAGCAAGTAGGCCAAACCGGCAAAACCGTCCAGCCCAAGCTCTACATAGCCGTCGGCATCTCTGGAGCCGTCCAGCATCTCTCCGGTATGAACAAGAGCAAAACAATCGTAGCCATCAATCGAGACGCCGAAGCCCCCATCTTCAAAATCGCCGACTACGGCATCGTCGGCGATGTCACCCAACTCATCCCAGCCATCCTCGTCGAACTAAAAAAATAATCGTGGAAAGATAAGGGTAAGATCGAACGCGAGCGGTGACGGCCATGCTTCCACTTCCCCAAAAGATCGCCTTCCTCCTCTTCGCGCTCCTCACCCTCGCGCTTGCCTTCGAAGGCTTCTACCGTCTCTATCTCCGCATCCGCCGCGGCACCTTCGACCCCGAACCCCGTTTCAACCATCTCCCCCGCCGCCTCATCTACGCCGTCACCACAACCCTCCTGCAACCCCGCACCTTCAAAAAGCGCCCCACCATTGGCCTCTTCCACTCCTTCATCTTCTACGGCTTCGTCTTCTACGGCCTAGTCAACCTGGTCGACGCCGCGGAAGGCTACATCTCCTTCACCATCTCCTCTACCGACCCCATCGGCGCAACCTACAACCTCCTCGCCGATATCTTCAGCTTCCTCGTCCTCCTCGGAGTTATCGCGCTTGTCATCCGCCGCTTCGCACTCCCCAGCCGCCGAGACTTCCGCTTCAACCCGCGCACCCTCCTCCACCCAGACGTCCAGCACGCCAAAATCACGCGCGACTCGCTCATCGTCTCCGCCTTCATCCTCTTCCACATAGGCAGTCGAGCCATCGGCGCCGGCGCAAAACTAGCCATCGAAGGTCCGGATGCGCTCCAGCCCTTCGCCACCACCCTCTCGTATCTCTTCACTCCCGCCAATGCCGAAGTCTTCCGCATCTTCGGCTACTGGGGAGCCCTCGGCAGCGTTCTAGCCTTTCTCGCCTACTTTCCCTACACCAAACACATCCACATCTTCATGGCGCCGGCGAAGTACCTCGTAGCCCGCGAACCCAGCTCCGGCACCCTCCCACTCGCAACCCTCAATCTCGAAACCGAAGATGAAACCCAAGCCGAAACAAACACCAAAACCATCGGTGCCCACAAACTAGAAGACCTCTCCTGGTCCCGTCTCCTAGACGCCTACGCCTGCATCCAATGCAACCGCTGCCAGGACGTCTGCCCCGCCACCGCCACCGGAAAATCCCTCTCTCCCGCCGCACTCGAGATCAACAAGCGCATGGAGCTCAACGATCTCGCCGCGCAACAAAACCCATTCGCCTTCAGCCCTGCGCCATTCGAAAAAGGAACCCCAAGCCCCAACCCACTCCTAAAATTTGCTCTTACCCCCGAAGCGGCCTGGGCCTGCACCACCTGCGGAGCCTGCATCGAAGTCTGCCCTACCCAGAATGAGCAGATGCTCGACATCATCGACATCCGCCGCAACCAGGTCATGATCGAAGGCGAGTTCCCCAGCCAGCTCCAATCTGCCTTCCGTGGCATGGAGCGCGCCCAAAACCCCTGGGGCATCAATCACGAGCAGCGCCTCGCCTGGGCCGACGGCCTCGCTGTCAAAACCACCGACGAAAACCCCACCCCGGACGTTCTCTACTGGGTAGGATGCGCCGCTAGCTACGATCCCGTCGCGCAAAAAACCGCTCGTGCCTTTGTCGAGCTTCTCAAGCACGCCGAAATCAACTTCGCCGTCCTCGGCAAACGCGAGTGCTGCACCGGAGACTCCGCCCGCCGCGCCGGCAACGAATACCTCTACCGCCAACTCGCCGACAAGAACGTCGAAACCCTCAACACCATCCGACCCAAACTCATCGTCGCGAGCTGCCCCCACTGCATGAACTCCCTCGGCCACGAGTACAAACAAATCGGCGGCGACTACAAAGTCCTCCACCACACCGAGTACCTCGAAACCCTAGTCGCCAACAAAAAACTCCAGCCCGCCCCGAGCGAAGCCACCATCACTTATCACGATCCCTGCTACCTGGGCCGCCATAACGACGTCTACGATGCTCCGCGCAACCTCCTCCACGTCCTCTCGAACAACACACCCGAGCTCACCCGCAACCGGGAAAACTCTTTCTGCTGCGGAGCCGGCGGCGCCCAGTTCTGGAAGGAGGAAGAACCCGGCGACGAGCGCATCTCTGACAACCGCTTCCGCGAGGCCCAGCAAACGCTAGCCACCGCAACTGGAGAAAAAATCCTCGCCGTAGGCTGCCCCTTCTGCAAGAGCATGCTGGGCAGCACCCCCAGCAAAGCCCCCCGAGAAGACATCGCCATCAAAGACGTAGCCGAACTTCTCCTCGAAGGCGTCCGCCGCGCCAAAGGCCTCACCACCCCAACCATCGAAACCAAACCAACCACACCAGCCGAAACAAAACCCACCGTCACGGCATCCGCCGCGCCATCCGCAGCCGGAACCGAACCATCCCCAACGATCTCCCAGACAACTCCACCAGCCCCGCCAGTAGAGCGCAAAAAGTGGCAGCCAAAACCCATGGCCCCTGTTGCTGCAAAAACTCCCGAGCTACCTTCATCCGAGAACATCCCTCAGACTGAAGTCCAAAAGCCCCCCGAACCGCCATCACCAGCCGTGACTCCTGAACGCAAAAAGTGGCAACCAAAGAAACCAGACTGAACTCTTCAGAACCACTCCGCCCTTCCAGAGCCCAGAGCCTCAACCGTCAGCCTTTCCTGCCAATGCGGGGTCTCACGCGATCCGCTGAACCCATTGGCTCCGCCAGGCCGGCGCCTCGAAGGGATCCGCGAAATACTGTGTCTCATGTACGACCTTACCGTTGCGGAACTCTATAACGCTTACTGTGTATGCTGGCCGTCCCTGGTAGGTGATCGTGTATTCCGTAACCCAGAGATCACCTTCTCCGAGAATTCGCCTGACATTGAAACCCGACGGCTTACCCGGATGATGACTCCGCAAGGCCTGCAAATTCCTTCGCCCGAGGATTCGCTCACCCGACTGAGGATAGTCACAGATCGCATCGTCATCGTAAATATCGTGTTCCGCTTCTGCATCCCCGGCTGCCGATGCCTGCCAATGCGCGTTCAGGGCTTCACGTATCTGTTCCTCTTGCATGGGACGGCTCCAGGTGCGGTTTGGCCTTCATGATTTAACTCGTGGAATGAAACCTGGACTGCCGGTATTCACCACGTCATTGAGTCTTTGTCTGGTCTGAATGCGATTAATCTCGTCAAACGCGTCGTCTGGAAGGGCAGAGATGTTGAAATTCTCTCTCGCCCGATCGGCGCTCCTGGGCGTTGTGAGTAAAGCCGTGCCGCGCTGCGCCGCCCAGGCCAGCAGCACCTGTGCTGGCGTCTTTCCAACTCGTGCGGCAATCGCAAAAATGACTGGATCTTCGAGAGGCCCCGGCCTCATTCCGTGCCCCAAAGGCGCAAAAGCCAAAAACACGATGCCCTTCTCCTTGCAGAACTCCAGCAGCTCCGTCTCCGGTAGATACGGATGGGACTCGACCTGGACCACGGCAGGCTTGATTCTCGCCGATTCGTAGACGGGCAACAGTCCGTCCAAGGTGATGTCAGATAGCCCGATGGCTCGGCATCTGCCGTGGTCCACAAGACTCTCCATCGCCCTCCAAGTATCGAGTAAAGTTACTCCGTTGTCGTAGATGACATTGCCGTTTTGGTTCCGCGGATCCTGCTCGTCCCCCGGTTGGAACGCAAAGGGGGTGTGAATGAGATAGAGATCCAGATAGTTGAGCTTGAGTCTGTCCAGACTCGCCTCGAAAGCCGGTTCGACGCGCTCGGGCCGATGATTGGAGTTCCACAACTTTGTGGTGACAAAGATGTCTCCGCGCGCGATCCCTCCAGCGGCAAGTCCTGCCTGCAGAGCCTCGCCCACCTCACGCTCGTTGCGGTATCGTTCCGCACAATCGAAGTGTCGAAATCCAGCCTCCAGCGCGTCTCTGGTAGCACTTATCGTAACGGCCGCATCGGGAATCAGGGTGCCAAACCCGAGCACGGGCATATCGCCCACTCCGTGGTGGAGCGGTATTCTCATAGTCCGAAAATCAGGAGATTCGATCATGATGGCACCTCAGCAATATCTTGCGTTCAGCACTACCCACTTGGATATGCGGACGTCCCAATCGTCGTAGATAATTTGTGATATTTTGGGCCGGTGATCACGCCGCCGGTGGCGGCTGGTGCGATCGGCGCACAATTCTAAGGGTGCGCGCTATGGGGACAGCAGAAGTAGCAGTGTTGCGGCCAACAGACGTGACCCCGGGCGCTTCCGAAGAGCCCTCGGTCGACCATCCTAGCATGCTGCATTCTGCAGGGATATGAATGGTCATGCGGCTAAGAATTCGAATCGCCAAAGAAGCCACACGAACGGAACACAAGCCCGGCCTTACTCTGCAATCCACCCCGCCACCCTCCGCAACAACTCCTTTGCCTGCGGCAGATGGGGAAACTCATTCGGCGAAGCCACAAATCCATGGTTCAGCCCCAACGCGAACTCATGCGTCACATCCACTCCATCAGCCTCCATCCGCTGAGCGTAAGCCTGCCCCTCATCCCGCAACACGTCATACTCCGCGGTTACCACAAACGTTCTTGGCAAGCCCGCAAGAGACTCCGCCATCAGCGGAACAGCCCGAAAATCCTTAGCCTCGCTCTTGTCATTCAAATAATGATTCCAGAACCAGATCATTGCCTTCCGAGTCAGCCCGTACCCCTCCGCCATCTCCAGATACGAAACCGTCGGCGGATCGTAATATCCCGCCGCCGGATAAAGCAGAATCTGCCCAGCCAGTCTCCCAGCCTCCCCACGATCCCGCATCATCAGAGCCACCACAGCAGCCAACGTAGCTCCGGCGCTATCTCCGGCCACAAACACCCGCCGCGGATTCCCACCCAACTCGCCCACATGCGCCAACGCCCACTCCGCAGCGACCAGACAATCCTCCACCCCAGCGGGAAACTTATGCTCTGGCGCCAGCCGGTAGTCCACCGACACCACCATCACACCAGCCTCCGTCGCCAGCGCCCGGCAATACGGATCATGCGTGTCCAAAGTACAGACCACAAACCCACCGCCATGAAAGAACACCACTACCGGCAACTCCCCATGTCTCTTCGCCGGACGATAAATCCGTGCTGCCATCCCCCACCCACCCGCAGAGATCGTCCGCTCTTCCACCAGCACTCCTGCGTACTCGGGCATCGGCACATACCGCCGCATCATCGACGCCCGCTCCGCTCGAGCCTGTTCCACCGTCATCGTCTCGAGAGGCGAAACACCGTGGGCTTTGTGCGCCTCCAGAATCGCTTGTAACTTTGCATTCACTGGCATAAATCCATACTATCCCGCGCCAATCTTCAAACCATGAATCCAGCATTCCCTTCACAGGCCGACTCCGCCGCGTCACCGTTCCAACGGTGTTATGGAGACCTGGGTCTGCTCCCCCCCGTACTTAATCTGCCAAAGTATTCGAAAGAGGTGAGTTAAGTCTGGACTTCCATGCAGGGCCAGATGGTCTTTGTGGGTTCAAGTTTTGCGTGAGAGTATTTCGGGCCGGTTGTTTGTCAAGTATCCAAAAAGAAATCCTCCAGGAGATTCGTCCTGGAGGATTGCCTTTTCGGCTGGATTAGCTGCGTTCCGTAATAAGCTCCAACCGAACGGGGTCCACGCCCATTTTGACCATGTGCAGCTGCGCCGCTGCTCCCCAGGACAGGTCGATTACTCGATCCGGATCCAAAACTCCCCGATCGGTGATCGTTACCACCACCGATCGATGGTTTCTCAGGTCTGTCACTCTTACTTTGCTGCCAAAGGGCAGAGTGCGGTGGGCCGCAGTCAACTCAAACATATTGAAGCGCCGCCCGCTCGCCGTCCGGTGTCCCTGCAGCACGGAGCCGTACCAGCTCGCCATGCCGCTCTTGATTCTGGTTAGGACCGTAATCCTTGGTGCCGATACGGTCGTCACGATCTCAGCCGGGGAGACATTGCTCATCACCGTAGCCGGATCACTCGCCATTGCGGCCGCCGGAGTCGCGGTGTCGGTCGCAAAGGCCGACAGGATGACCATGGTAGCGAGCGTCACGGCTGCTTTTGTCCTTCCTGTCAGGGTTGCGCTACGTTCGTTTCCGGTAGTCGTATCCATCTCTTAAGTATAAGAAATTCAAGGATTAACCGATACTTTTTCAACCGAAAAAATGAGCCTGGTTCACCACAGCAGCCGCCCGTTGTCAATAGCTTTTGGGTTGTCTCCAACCCTCGAAAAAGATTCTGAAAAGAGGTAATCCGCCCAAGTGAACGTGACAAAGGGGTTAATAGCCTCCCCGCTATCGCCGGTTAATTCCGGGGGTTACCTAAATTTTTGTTTTTCTTCCACCCATTTCCTCACTCCGTAGCCGTGTCACGATGAGCTTGGAAAAAGCGGTCCACCAATCTTCTCTCGAAAGAGCCTTTCGGGCCGCCAACCGTCTTATCAGCGCCGATCGGAAAGGGAAGCACGAAGACCCTCTTTCCAGCCCCAACTCCCGATCCGCCCGGAGCAGCACCCATGTCTCCCCTGAGTCCGGCGTACTTCGCCTTCGCCGCCATCGTCGTCACCCTTTACTGGGCGTGCTATCGCTGGAATCTGGCGCGGCTCTGTATCTTATTGCTGGCAGACATCTTTTTCCTCGCCCGCCTCGCCTGGTTCTATCCCATCCTCTTGCTCGCCGCCGCCAGCATCGACTTCCTCGTCGGCTGGGACCTGCAACGCATCCCCCGCGAACGCAAGGCACCCCGCCTCGCTCTCGTCTCTGTCAGCGTCATATTAAACGTAGGCCTCCTGGCCGCAACCAAGCTCATCCCCGTCACCCTGGGCGAGCTCTACCGCTGGGTCTTCCCCCTCAGCCTCTCTTTTTACTGTTTTCAGTCAATGACTTACACCATTGACCTCTACCGCGGCACTCGCCCCGGAACCCGCAGCTATCTCACCCACCTCACCTCCGCCTCGCTTTTCACTGTTATCGTTGCCGGCCCCATCAACCGCCTCTCCGACCTTATTAAGCAACTGCAACAGCCCTTCTCTCTAACCCCTACCCAGGGTGGCCGAGCCTTCCTCCTTATCTCCTCCGGCCTCATCAAAAAACTCCTCATCGCCGACTTCCTCTCCAACAACGTCGCCAACCGCATCTTCGACACTCCTACCCTCTACAGCGGAGCCGAGGTTCTCATCGGCCTCTATGCCTATGCCCTCCAGATCTACTTCGACTTTTCGGGCTACACCGACATTGCCATGGGCCTTTGTCTTCTCCTTGGCCTTAATGTCCCCGACAACTTCAACCGCCCTTATCAGTCCCTCAACCTCGCCGACTTCTGGCGACGCTGGCACATCACCTTCTCCAACTGGCTCCGCGATTACGTTTACTTCTCTCTTCCCAACGCCGCCCGCTGGAAGGGTGCGGGTTACGTCTACCCCATCCTTGTCTTTCTCCTCGGAGGTCTGTGGCACGGCATCGGCTGGCCCTTCGTCCTCTGGGGCCTGCTCCATGGCGTCGGCCTTACCCTCCTCCGCACCTTCCAGACCCTCCGCCAGAAGATCCAGGGCAAACGCCCCACTACCCAATGGGGCCGCTACGTCGCCATCTTCGTCACTTTCAACTTCGTTTGCCTTACCTGGATCTTCTTTCGTTCGCCTGACGTTGCCACCGCACTCTCCATTCTTGGCCGCCTTGGTTCCATGACCTTTACCGTCAGCAACATCTCCTTCTCGATGGTTGCCGTCATGCTCCTTGGCGTTGCCCTCCACGCCATCCCGCCCAAATGGTTCGATCGCACCGTTGAAATCTTTGGCCGTGCCCCTTTTGTCCTTCAGGGAGCCGGTCTCGCCACCGTCGTCCTCCTGATTGAGTTCTTCGCAGGCCGCGGCTCAACTTCCTTCGTCTACAGCAACTTCTAACCATGCCAAAATTCCCTACACAGACGATGCTCGCCGCGGCCACCTTCGCCGCCATCCTGCTCGCTGTCCACTACGCCACCGGCAGCGCCAAAGGCCTGGACCCTTCGTCTCTTCGTCCCATCGCCGACTTCCCCTCGGGCGAAGCCTCTATCATCCCCATCGTCAAACTCCCTCCACCGCCGGTCCCAGCCATCCTCGCTGTTCCCAAACCTAAAATCCGTGGCCACGCCGCCGTCGCGTCCAATCCCACCCTCGACTCTCAGTTCCTCGTAGACAACAACGGAGCCCTCGACCACTTTTATGAGGCTCTCCGCAACCTGCAAACCGGCCGCTCCGCCCGTGCCGTCCGCATCGTTCATTACGGCGACTCCCCAACCACAGCCGACCTCATCACCGGCGACGCCCGCGACCTCCTCCAGGAGCGCTTCGGCAACGCCGGCCCCGGCTTCATCCTCGTCGCCAAGCCCTGGGCCTGGTACGGCCATCATAATGTTGACGTCTCAGGCGACGGCTGGAAGATCGACACCGCCGTTGGCTCCATGCGCGAAGCCAACTATGGCCTCGGCGGAGCCATCTTCACCGGACCCGTCGGTGCCAGCAGCACCTTCCACCTCAACGCCCACGACTCTACCTCCATCGAGGTCCAGTACCTTGCCCAACCCAACGGTGGCAGCCTCGAAATCTCTGCCGATGGCGCACCCGCAGGCACTATCTCTACCGCTGCCGACGCCAAAAAGAACGACTCCACCAGCCTGCCCATCCCCGCAGGCACCCGCACGGTTAAACTCACCGTCATTGGCAGTCCCGCTCAGCTCTTCGGCGTAGTCTTCGGCCGCGGTAACCCCGGCCTCACCTACGACAGCATTGGTCTCAACGGCGCATCAACTACCGTCATGTCCCGCGCCTTCAACCCAAGCACCTTCGCCACCGCCCTCGAGCACCGCAATCCCGACCTCGTCGTCATCAACTATGGCACGAACGAGTCCAGCTTCCCTGCCTACGTCGAAAAGCAGTACGAACCCGAGCTCATCCGGGCCATCGGCCGCGTCCGCACGGCTCTTCCCGACGCCTCCATCCTCATCATGAGTCCCATGGACCGCGGCGAGCGCAACGGAGACCAGATCACCACCATGCGCGCCATCCCTGAGATCGTCGCCATCCAGCAGCGCGTCGCCGAGCAGACCGGCTGCGGCTTCTTCAATACTTATCAGGCCATGGGCGGAGCTGGAACCATGGGTCAGTGGTACAACCGTCATCCCGCCATCGTCGGCGCCGACCTCATCCACCCCTCCCCGCAAGGCGCGCGCATCGTTGCCCAGCTACTCACCGGCCAACTCCTGATAGGCTACGAGAGATACATGCAAATGCACCCCGTCTCACCGAAACTCCCCGTGCCTGCTATCTCAGAGACCTCCTCGCGAGCCAAGCCCCAGGGGGTGCAATAGATGTCTCTTCGCCGCCTCCACGCTGCGCTTCTGACTCTTCTTCTTGCAGGGACCGCCGCGCACGCGACCGACCCAACCACCACGACGACCAAAAAACACCCTGCGACCAAATCCCCCGCCAAAACTCCCGGCGAGATTAAACGCGCCCCTGTCGCCAAACCCTACAAGACCAAAACCAAATCCCGCAAACCCAAGCCCTCCACCCAAACCACTTCTGCAAAATCCATCCCCCCAAAATCCGCTGGCACAACCGCGACCGTTCCCGCTCCGATAACCCACACGAAAGCCGTAACCTTACGCGCCGCCAGCGCAACTCTGCCCAGCCGTGAAGTCCTCACCGACCACATCCAGCAAACTCTGGCCACTCCCCGCATGGGCATAGAAAACCCCCATGCCCTCGCATCCTTTTTCGCTCAGCTCCACCAGCTCCAATCCGAGCCCACAGCATCCCTGGTCCGCGTTATTCAGTTCGGCGACTCCCATACCGCAGCAGACGTCTTCACCGGGGCCCTCCGCACCCTCTTTCAGCAGAAATTTGGCGACGGCGGCGCAGGTTTCCAGTATGCCGGGTATCCTTTTGCCGGATATCGCATTCACGGAACGAAACGCGCTCAATCTACTGGCTGGACCGTCCTCGGGACTCACCTTGCCGACATTGGTGACGGCAAAGTCGGGATGGGGGGCGTCAGTCTTTCTACCAGCGCAGCCGGAAACTGGGTCTCCGTCGATGCCGACGCAACCTCGCTCGAAGTCCAGTACCTCGTCCAGTCTGACGGCGGCTCCATTGAAATCCGCGATAACGATACCCTTATCGCAACCGTCTCCACCGCCGCTTATCCTGCGTCTCAGCCGGGGTCTACCCAGACCGAAGTAGCCGCCGATTCTCCGCTCTCTGCCGCCGCTGTCTTCAAAACTGCACTTCTTCCTGGCCCCCACCACGTTGAAGTCCTCACCATCAATGATGCGCCCGTCCGCCTCCTTGGCCTGTCTACTGAAAACGCCTCCGGCGTCACTTATGAAGCCGCCGGGATTAACGGAGCCGAAGCCTCGCTCTTCCTCCGCTGGAACGAAACCCTTCAGGAACCTTTGCTCGCCGCCGTCAATCCTGCCCTCGTGGTTCTCGCCTACGGCACCAACGAGGCCAGCGATCGCAACTGGACTGAAGAGAGCTACGCCGCCATGTTCACACGCATCATCGAGCGCGTTCGTCGCGCCGCACCTTCCGCTTCCATCCTCGTCGTCGGGCCGCCAGACCGTGCTCTTCGAGCGGGCCGCCGCGCCTGGGCTCCCTTCGCCGGAGTCGACCGCATCGTCGCTGCCCAGCGTGCCGTCTGCCGCCAAATGCATTGCGCTTACTGGGACCAGCGCTCCCGCATGGGAGGGTTCGGCTCCATACGCGAATGGGTCGCTGTCTCCTGGGCCCAGCCCGATCACACTCACTTCACAGGCGAAGGCTACAATGAACTCGCCAGCGCCCTCTTCAGCGACATCCTCCAGCAGTACGACAACTCCCCGGCCACCTTCACCCGCGCCGAAGGCGTGACCAAATAAAGCCATCCGCGTCAAATGCAACGCTGGTAGTTACAAAAATACCGAGGCAGGTAGAACCACATGAGCACCCAGGCAGGTATCCTCAAAGTTATTCACGCGGTCGCCGACATCCCCAACGACCCTAACCCTGACGAGAGCCTCTTCGACTCCGGCACTCTCGACTCTTTCACTCTCCCCGATCTTGTCACCGGCCTCGAAAAAGAGTTCAACGTAAAAATTCCTGACGCCGACCTCGTCCCAGAACGCTTTGACACTGTAACCAAGATCGAAGCCTACCTCGATACTCACAAAAGCTGACCACCCCGCATAATTCATGAAGGTGTCGCCTTCTGTCTGGACCGCACAACACTCTCTCAAAAAAGAGCCTCCCCATGCCCTACCTGCGAGCCTTTGGCCACCACCTCCCTACCCGGATCGTCACCAACGCCGATCTCGAAATCCGCACCGGCCGAGTTCCTGCGTCCATTGAAAAAACCTCCGGCATCCTCGAGCGCCGTTACGCTGCCGAGAACGAAACTGTGGCCGATCTGGGCCTCGCCGCCGCCAACGCTTGCTTAGCCAACGCCAACCTCATTGCGAACGAGATAGGCCTCATCCTCTTCTCTTCTGGCTCCGCCGAACGAGCTTTCCCCGGGCCTGCCTCCGTTCTCGCCCAGAAACTTGGCCTCACCACTACGCCTGCCATTGATATCCCCGTAGCCAGCGCTGGCTCGCTCATCGCCATCGCTTTTGCCGCGGATCTCGCTCCCCGCTACAACAACATCCTCGTCGTCGCCTCCGAGATCATGTCCCGCCGCATCGCGGATACCGATCCCGACACCGCCATTCTCTTCGGCGACGGAGCTGGTGCTGCAATCGTCAGCAACGAAGCCAGCCCCAATGGTCTCCGTATTGTCGACGTCTCCCTCTCCACCGATGGCAACTACGCCGATGCTCTGCAACTCCCCTATGGTGGAGCTATCCAGATGAAGGGCCTTGACGTCATCATCCAGGCCTCTCGAAAAATTCCCCGCAGCATTCAGGATCTCCTCGAAAAGAACAACCTCAAACCCTCAGACATCAGCCTTTTTCTGATGCATCAGGCCAACGTTAACCTCATCCGGAAAGTGGCGACTGCCCTTGAAGTGCCTGAAGATCGTTTTTTTCGAAATATCGACCGCTATGGCAATACTTCCTCGGCATCTCTTCTTATTGCGGCTTCGGAGTGGCGCGCGGCTAACCCCAATCCACCCGCGACACCTGTCATTCTTGCCGTTTTCGGAGCTGGATTCAATTGGGGCAGCGTCCTCCTCACTCCGTAGAGTCTTTGTCGTCCACATCCGAACAATATTTTGCGAAACTGAACACTTCCTCTTGAAAGTATCGAGACGGGAGTTCAGTTATCCTCTTGCTACAAAGGTGCTTAGCTCGCTTAACTCAAGACCTGCTCATGGCTAGAAAATTGCCACTTGTTCTACAAGGTTTTGGGAGGTGTACGATGCCATATTTCGAACGGATTCGCGATGTGATCTCCGGGCCTTTTAGCGGAGACCTTATTCCTCAACGCATTACGGCGGGTTGGCAGATGGTTTCGATTGAGTGGCGGCGGGAGCGGCCGGACTCGGATACACCTACGGAAGGGGCGTTTGGAGAGGATATTCCTTATGGGCTGCGGATTTCGGATGACTGCCAGCGGCTTGAGGTGGAGCCTGCGGAGAACAAGATCCTGATGTTGATGATGGAGATGATTGGGCAGGACTTTCCTTACTCGAGCATCGTAAGTGATTTGAATGAAAAGGGTTTTCGGATGAGGGATGGGCGGCCCTGGAACCGGGTTGCCGTATTTAATATGATGCCCCGGTTGATTGAGGCTGGGCCGCGGCTGTTTTCGAGCGAGGAATGGAAGAGATTGCAGGGGTCCTTTTCTCATCCTTTGAAGTGAGTTTTTGGAATATTTTCTCAGGGCAGCAAAACAGCGTTTTTGCAGGGGTTTTTGCGAAAACATGCGTTTTTGTGATGGTTTTTTGTGGTGAAGCTGTGGTGTTTTCGTGGTGAGTTGTGGCGTTTTCGTGGTGAGTTGTGGCGTTTTGGATGGTGTGTTTTGAGCGCTTAATTTGTGCCACTTTTGAGATTTATTTTTTGGGATTGGGTATCAGGTATCAGGTTAGAGGAAGAGGAGACATTGGGGGCGGGAGATTGGGAGGGTTTTGGTGGGGGTTAGATGGCCGGTTTGGGGGTTGCGGTTGAAGATGGCTATGTTGTCTGAGGCTTGATTTGCTACGAGGAGCCATTGACCGGTGGGGTCGAGGGTGAGGTGGCGGGGGACTTTGCCACCGCAGGAGATTCGGTTGAGAAGAGTGAGGATGCCGTCGGTGGGGGAGACGGCGAAGGTGACGATGATGTCGTCGAAGCGGTCGGTGGCGTAGGCGAAGCGGGCGTGTGGGTCGAGGACGATGTCGTCGCCAGCGGTTGTGCCTTGAAAGTCTGGTGGGCGCATGGGGAGTTCCTGGATGGTTTCGAGGATGCCGGGCCTTGCGTTCCATCGGAGGACTACTACGGTCGATGCCATTTCGGTGACGCAGTAGGCGACGCGACCGTTGGGGTGGAACTGGAGGGCACGGGGGCCTGAGCCGGGAGTGGAGTGCCATGCTGCCGGCTCGTTTGGAGTGAGCTGGGCTGTGCCTGAGTCGAGGTGGTAGATGTGGATGCAGTCGAGGCCAAGATCGTTGACGAGGAGGAAGCGGTTGTCGGGAGAGACGGTGACGCGGTGGGCGTGCGGGGCTTCCTGACGGGCTTGATTGGGGCCGCTGCCTGTGTACTGGAAGAAGGAGACGGCAGGGCTGAGGCGCCCTTCGGGGGAGATGGTGAATGAGGCTGCGCTGCCGCCTGAGTAGTTAGCGGCGAAGGCGGAGCGGCCGGTGTGGTCGAAGGCTACGTGGCATGTGCCTGCGCCCTGCGATGGGACCACGTTGATTCTGGTGAGGCGGTTGTTGGCGAGGGCGAAGGTTGTGACAGCTCCGCCGGGTTTGCTCTCGTAGATGTCGAGCTCGTTTGCGGCGAGGAGGACTCGTTTGTTGGGGGAGAGCGCGAGGAAGGTGGGGTTGTCGGTCTCGGCGGCGAGGCGTTGCTGAGAGAGGTCGCCGTTCTGGAAGGAGCAGGCGTAGATGCCTTTGCTGGTGCCGGTGTGGGTCTGGGTTCCTACGAGGAGTTGGTGGGTGGGTGATTGGGAGAAGGCTCGGCGGGTGACTAAGGTGGCTGCGGCTGAGGTGTAGAGGAATTGGCGGCGTGTGATCTGGGGCACGGGGTTTCCTTGAGGATGTTCCACCAAGGGTACCTCAGAGGGCGAAGGTTTTGAATGTTCGAGCAAAATGCGGGATTCTTCGCTCCGCTCAGAATGACGACATCAAAATCGTTAATTCTGGAGATAAGCTGTTTCGCAGTGACAACCATTCAGAAAAAGTCGCGTGAGTCGGTTTGGGAGAGGCTTCGGGGGCGGTTGGTGGTTTCTTGCCAGGCTTCGGAGGGGGATCCGCTGGATGATGTGGGGACGCTGGTGCGGATTGTGACTTCGGTGTTGCGGGGTGGGGCTGGTGGTTTGAGGGCGGAGGGCGCGGAGCGGGTGGCGGCGTTTCGTGGGATTACGGATCTGCCGATTGTCGGGATTGTGAAGAGGTATGACGTGAATGGGGATGTTTATATAACGCCGGATTTTCTATCGGCTAAGGCGGTGAGCGAGGCGGGGGCGGATATTGTTGCGCTCGATTGTACGGCCCGGCGGTTGAAGGAGGCGGAGCCCTGGCCTGGGTTGATTGAGCGGATTCACTCGGAGCTGAGGCGGCTTGTTTTGGCGGATGTTGCTTCGGTTGACGATGCGATTGCGGCGGAAGGTGCCGGGGCGGATGCGGTGGCGACTACGCTGTATGGGTATACTGCCGAGACTGCGGGGGTTCGCACACCTTCGTGGGAGCTGGTGGAGAGGATGGTCGCGCGGGTGAAGGTTCCGGTGGTGGTGGAGGGTCATATTACGCGGCCGGGGGAGGTTCGGAAGGCGTTTGAGCTGGGAGCTTGGGCGGTTGTGGTGGGGTCGGCGATTACGCGGCCGGAGACGATTACGGCTCGGTTTGCGGAGGCTGCGCGGAGGCGAGGATTTGGTGTTGCCGATTGAGCAGGAGGATTAGCATAGTCATCTATACATTTGGCGTTGTTTTCTCCGACAAGGGTAGGCGCTTCGAAACAAAATGCGGGGATTCTTCACCTTCGACTTCGCTCGGGGTCAGAATGACGACTTCATAAAGTGGAACTACAGGATGGACGAATGGCATTGGGAGTTACCAGCGACTCGGCGATAGCGGTGGGCTATACCGGAAAGAAAAGTTATACAGTGCCGCTGACGCTGATGGTGTCGCTGTACTTCGGGATCGGGTTTATTACTGCGTTGAATGATGTTCTGATTCCGCACTTCAAGGATCTGTTCCAGTTAACGAACGTGAAGGCGCTGCTGGTCGATCTGTGTTTCTTTGGGGCGTATTTTGTGATGTCGCTGCCCTCGGGCAGGATCGTCGGGCGGATTGGGTATAAGCGCGGAATTGTGGTGGCGCTGACGGTGATGGGAGTTGGGCTGCTTCTGTTTCTGCCGGCTTCGATGATTATTTTTTATCCTTTGTTTCTGTTTGCGCTGTTTGTTGTGGGGAGTGGGCTGGCGCTGCTGCAGGTTGCGATCAATCCTTATGTGGGGGCGCTGGGGTCGCCGGAGACCGCCTCTTCGCGGCTGAATCTTTGCGGCGGGTTCAATTCGTTTGCTACGACGATTGCGCCCAAGGTGGGCGCGGCGTTTATTTTTATTGCGGCTGGGGCTTCGGCGGCGCAACTGGCGCGTTCGGTGCGGCTGCCTTATGTGATTCTGGCAGTGTGCGCGTTTGCGATGGCGGTGATTACGGGTTTTGTGCGGCTGCCGGACGTGATTGAGAGCGGGGCATCGAGCGCGGACAGCTCGTATGGGCGGGCGCTAGGGTTTCGGCATCTGCGGCTGGGGGCGCTGGCGATCTTTTTCTATGTGGGGGCAGAGGTCGCGATTGGCAGCGTGATGATTAATTTTCTGGGGCAGCCTTCGATGGGCGGGTTGAGCCATGAGGCGGCGGCGAAGTATGTGTCGCTTTACTGGGGCGGGGCGATGGTTGGGCGGTTTGTTGGGTTTGTGGCTCTACGGGAGGTACGGGCTCACCGCGCGCTGGCTTTTGTTTCGTCAGCGGCTTCGCTGCTGGTGTTGACGGGGATTCTGTCGCATGGGCATGTGGCGATGTGGGCGATTGTTGCTTGCGGGTTGTTCAACTCGGTGATGTGGCCGTGCATCTTTCCGATGTCGGTCGAGGGGTTGGGACGGTTTACGAGTCATGGCTCGGGGATTTTGATCATGATGGTTGTGGGGGGCGCGGTGATACCGGAGATTCAGGGATTGCTTGCGGATAAGTTTGGATATCAGCCGAGCTTTGCGATTGTGCTGGTTTGTTATTTGTATATTTTGTTCTTTGCGTTGCACGGGTATCGCAATATGGATGCGGTTGAGGTGGATGCTTTGAGTCCGGGTGTGGTTCAGTAGGGTTTGAGAGTTTGCGAGAAAGCCCGGGGCTAAAGCCCTGCGCTCCATCGGAAAGACAAAGACAAATGCGGGGATCCTTCGCTTCGCTCAGGATGACGACGAAACTCAGGATGGCGACGAACTGCCCGCAAGGGGAGTTATTCGATGGTGGTGGTGGGGACGCGAATGGAGGCCTTGTAGCGGTCGCCACGGTAGCGGGAGCAGGCGGCTTCGATGGGGATCTCTTCGGTGGTCATGATGACGCGGGAGATGGAGAGGATGCTGGCTTTTTTGGGGATGGTGAGGAGCTCGGACTCTTCGCGGGTGGCTGGAAGGGCCTCGATGACCTCGTCGGCCCAGGCGACGCGGACGCCGTAGCTTTCGCGGAGGACGAAGTAGAGAGACTGCCTGGCGAAGCTGATCTTTTCGAGGCCAGGGAACTGCTTGAGGGGGATGTGGGAGTCTTCGAGACACATGGGGATTCTGTCGGCGAGGCGGAGGCGGCGAAGGCGCATGACGGTTTCGCCGGGCTCGACTTTTAATTTTTCGGCGATGTCTTCGGAGGCTTTGACGACGGTCTGCTCGATGAGTCTGGAGCTGGGGACCATGCCGAGGTGCTTCATGTCTTCGGTGAAGCCGCGCAGATGCATGATGTTTTTTTCGAGCTTGGGGCGGGTGACGAAGGTTCCGCGGCCTTTCTGGCTGAAGGCGAAGCCGCTGGTCTTGAGGCCGTGCAGGGCCTGGCGGGCGGTCATGCGGCTGACCTGATAGAGGCGTGCGAGCTCTTCTTCGGAGGCGAGAGGGTCTCCGGTCATGAGCTCGCCGGAGCTGATCTTTTCCATGAGGGCGCGCTGGATCTGATAGTAGAGCGGGATGAAACCGCCTTTATCTAACGGGCGAACGGCGGAAGCAGTTCGAGGCTGAGACTTCGTCACACTCACTCCTGGGAAGGTCCCTCTTGCGGCAGGTTTGTTGCGGGTTTCGGGTCCAGGTCAGGCCGGACTCGATACGGATCCTGATATACGAAATTTGATCCTTATCCCTTTTAGTCGTACGTCGGCTGCTTGTCTATACATTGCCACCTTGCCGAAAGCTTAACTGAGGACCTTGTCGAGAGCGTTTGCGGGGCATCCGCGGAGGAAGGTTTCGATGACCTCGGCGGAGGGGGAGAGGACGGTGATGTTGGCTTCGCGGCCGACTTCGATGGCTCCCCATCGTTCGGCGATTCCCATGAGCTGCGAGGGATTGTGCGAGGCGGCGGCGACGGCGGTGTCGAGGCTTGCGCCGGTGAACTGGATGAAGTTCCTGACGCCGCGGTCGAGAGTGAGGACGCTGCCGGCGAGCGTTCCTTCGGAGGTGGCGCGGCCGTTGTGGACGACGACCTCCATGCCGCCGAGGGTGTAGATGCCGTCGGGCATGCCGGTGGCGCTCATGCCATCGGTGATGAGGACGATGCGGTCTTTGTTCTTGGCCTTGAAGTAGAGGCGGACCATGAGGGGATCGACGTGAATGCCGTCGCAGATGATCTCGGCGAAGAGAGGGCCTTTGTCGAGGACGTAGGCGGCGATGCCGGGCTCGCGGTGACCGATGGCGCGCATGGCGTTGAAGATGTGGGTGGCGGAGACAGCTCCTGCGGCAAAGCCGACTTCGGCTTCGACGACTTTTGCGTCGCTGTGTCCCATGCTGCAGCGGACGCCGAGGGCGGTTGCGTGGGCGATGAGCTCGGGTGCTCCGGGGAGCTCGGGGGCGATGGTCATGAGGAAGATTTTGCCCTCGGCGGCCTGCCAGAAGCGGTCGAAGAGGGAGATGGAGGGAGCTTCGAGGAGGGCGTCGGTGTGGACGCCGCGCTTGAGATGGGAGAGGAACGGGCCTTCGAGGTGGATGCCGAGAGGGGTGGCAATGCCGTGGGCGGCGTCGGCGTGTTTTTCGATCTGAGAGGCGAGCCCGGAGAGGGCGCGGAGGGTGGCGTCTTTGGGAGAGGTGACGGTGGTAGGGAAGTAGGCTCCGACGCCGCGGGTTGCGAGATAGGCGCCGATGGTGTGGAGGGCTTTGGGGGTGGCCTCCATGACGTCGTGTCCCGCGCAGCCGTGAATGTGGATGTCGACGTAGGCGGGGACGAGGGTGGCTTCGGGGAAGTGATGAGTTGCGGAGATGCGCTGGTGCTTGAGCGGGGTGAGGCTTTCGATACGGCTGATGCGGCCGTCTTCTACTGTCAATAGAGGATGCTCGACGATGCCGCCTGGGCCAATGAGTCGTCGCGCCGCTATCGTGCTGATCATCGCTGCCTTTCGAGCTCTGCGCCTTGTTATTGCGGACGCTTTAGTTAACTACGCCGGGGATGCAGCGTAACGTTGTTGGAGGAAGAGTTTTTTGCCGGGTTTCGATGTTGATTAACGTCGAGGCGTGACCGGCCGAGTCTCTTGCCTTGAAATTCCCTGTCCAGTATAGTCGTACATACAGGTTCAGGGAAGAAGAATTTCGGCATCGACTTTAGCGATATCTCGGACGGGGCATGAATTTCTCTTCCGGGTCACCGAGTGGATCGGCGCTCAAACCGGTGCCACGGCTCATAGCTGGGTATGGTAATAAACCGGATGATGGGAAATGACTAGAATGTCCGAGCGCAAGACGGAACCACCAGGTATCACCCCGTTGACCAGAAGTTTTCCTCACGCGATGCTGCGCGAGATTTATGAGCAGCCAGAGGCGCTGGCCGCGACGATTGAGCGGTATGTGCCGGGCGGTGTGTCGTCGGCAGAGACTTTTCAACCGGTGGCAGAGGCTTTCGGCCGACGGGAGAGGCTGGTGATTGCGGCGAGCGGTTCGAGCCGTCATGCCGGGTTGGCCGGCGAGATCATGCTGGAAGACCTTGCGGGGATTCCGGTCGATGTGGAGTATGCCAGCGAGTACACCTACCGGTCGACGCACACGTTGCATAATCCGGGGGTTCTGGTGATCTCTCAATCGGGAGAGACGGCGGATACGCTTGCGGCGTTGCGAGAGGCACAGGCTCGGGGACTGGCTACGGTTGCGATCACGAATCATGCGCAGTCGAGCATGGCGGTTGAGGCGGACGTCTCACTGCCTACGCTTGCCGGGATTGAACGGGCTATTCCAGCGACAAAAAGCTTTACGACGCAGTTGGCGGTGCTCTATTCGCTTGCACTTTCGCTGGCACGTTTCCGCGGACGGATGACTCTGCAGGCAGCGGAGTTGCGCGGACGGCAACTGCTGGAGATTCCGGAGCTGCTTCGCGCCGCGCTACCGGGATGGCATAAGCAGATCGAGGCGTTGACGCCGGAACTGGCGGACTCGAGCGCGCTTCTCTATCTTGGCCGGGCGTCTCACTATGCGATTGCGCGGGAAGGGGCGTTGAAGCTGAAGGAGTCCGCCTACCTGAATGCCGAAGGATATCCCGCGGGCGAGTTGAAGCACGGGCCGAACGCACTGGTTGGCAAGGAAGCGCCGTTGATCATGATTGCGACGGCGGATGCGACGGATCCCGACTCGGTGTTGCGCTACTCGAAGGTGCTTCAACTGATGAAGGAGATGCGCGAGCAGGGAGCGCGGATTGTTGCCCTGGCCACGGAGGGCGATCGCGAGGTGCCGCAGTACAGCGACTCTTGTCTTTTCATTCCGCCGAGCAGCGATCTTCTCTCGACTATTCTTGAGGTCGTGCCTCTGCAGCTGCTTGCGTACAGTCTTGCGATCAACCGCGGCATCGACGTCGACCGGCCCAGGAACCTGGTGAAGGCGGTTGTCGCGGAGTAGATCGCAGTTCATCGCCCGCGTGGCTCCGGGCAGATCTAACACTTTTTTGTTATCGATCTTAGCTTTCGCTTTAGCGCGGCGCTTTATCGACACGCGACAGTGAGCGCGCCGTACCGGTGCGTTTCACTTTTTATCTTCTTTCCTGTCACAACCTGTAACAACCTTCCGCTACAAAACCGGCTGCTCGCATTCTGCCTGCCTCATCATCGATGAGCAATGAAGTAGTTGAGTGCCAACAGGCAAACGCATGCGGTGCAACTTTCGTGTAATAGGTTCTCCTTGTTATTGAAGGGTACCGTGGGTACTAAAGTTCGGCCAGCAGTAGAGAGCCCCGAGGGAACCCATGAGACATTTGTCCCACAGCTCAACTAATCCATCGAACCTTTTCTCGATTGGAAGCTATCGCTCCAAGACGCTGTTTGTCGTGGCGATGATGGCCGCTATGGTTTCGGCGGCTTTTGCGGCTCAGCCGACGATAACAAGATTAGCGATCTCGGCAACCTCAGTTCCTTATAAAACTCCTATTACGTTGACGGCTACCGTTACCTCAGGCGGAGCACCTGTCACGACGGGCCTGGTTCTCTTCTGCGATGCCACAGCTACCTTTTGCGAAAACAATTCCGCTCTGGGGATAGCTCAACTTACCTTTCCGGGTGCGATTGCTTCGGTGAAGCTGGGCAGCGGTCCCATTGGCAATCACAGTTACAAAGCTGTCTACCGTCCTAATAATTCCTATTCGGCGAGCTTGTCGAACACGGTCACCTATTCCGTGACAGGGACGTACAATTCTTCGACTTCGTTGACCTCATCGGGCACGGTCGGCAACTATACGCTCGAGGGGACAGTTGCGGGGCTCGGTAATCTCACGACAGGACCAACCGGGAGCATCTCGTTTCTGGATGCGAGTAATGGCAACAATCTTCTTGGGACGGAAAATCTCGTCGTATCAACCCTGGCGACGACGTTTATTCAAGATCCGCCATTTGCCATCGGCGGTCCCGGTGCGACGAGCAGGTCGCTGGCTATTGCCTCCGCATATCTGAACGCAGATAACAATCTTGACATTGTCACTGGGGATTCCGTGAGCACGGCCACCAACGGCCCAACCCCTCCCGATAAATCGACGATCACGGTGCTTCTGGGCAAAGGCGACGGCACTTTTAAGACACAGGTAAATTACCCTGGTTGCACCATAGGCAGCGCTGTGCAGATTGTTCTCGCCGACTTCAACCGGGATGGGAACACCGACATTGCTCTTGGGTGCTCCGACAGGACGAATAAGAATCTCAACAATGGCAACGGAGGCACGAACGGCGGACTTGTGATCATCCTTGGCAAGGGTGACGGCACATTCCTAGCTCCTACGTTTTACTCGACGGGCGATGTAGCGAGCATCGCTACGGGCGACTTCAACCATGATGGCGTTCTGGATATAGCGCTTACCGATAATGCGCAGCAGAATGTACTTTTCTTCACCGGAAACGGCGATGGGACGTTCACCCAGCAAACGGCGAATACCATTTCGACCAGTACCGCGGCTCGCGGTGTTGTTGTGACTGACTTCAACAATGACGGAATCGACGATGTTGCCTACGCGGTAGCGGATGGCTCCCTGTTCGATCTCCATGTTGCGATTAGTCAGCCTAACGGCACCTTCGTGGTTTCATCTCCGGCTGCTGCAACCCAGATCGGCGAGTTTCTTACTGCAGGGGACACGAACGGCGATAACAATGCAGATATTGTTTCCGTCACGATTACTGAACCCGGAGGACCCCAGATTGGCAACAGCATGTTCGTTCTTCTCGGGGATGGGACGGGCAAATTCTCAACGACGACGACGTATCTTTCAGATATTCCATCCGACCCGAATCTGGCTGATGTGAATGGCGATGGTATCCCGGATATTATTGCCGGCGGGAGTATCGGAGCCCTCGTCTACATAGGCAAGGGTGACGGTACATTTCAACCTTACGCACCTGGCTCGCTGCCAAATGCCGAGCCTGTGATCGGCGGCTTTGCCTTGACCTATGCGGTCAACGCTGGGGACTACAACAACGATGGCAACGCCGATCTGATCGGCACGGACAATGGCAGTGCCCGCGCGGCAGTTTCGCTTAGCCAGGTCCTACAGAATTCGACGGCGTCGGCTCTCGCTAACGTCGCGGTGTTTCCGCTGGGCAGCGGCGTGCATAACGTGGACGCAAGCTATGCCGGCGACTCGATCTACATAGGCAGCATCTCCTCGACTGTGCCGTTGACTGCCGCTCCGGTGAATACGGCTCTTGCTCTGACGGCATCTCCGAGCACAGCGATACTGGCCGGACAGGCCGTGACGCTAACCGCGGTTCTATCTCCTTATACAGTCGGGCCGCCGTTCACGACTACAAACGGCGAGTCCGTCAACTTCTTTAACGGCAGTACGCTGCTTGGCTCAGGGACTCTCACGAACGGAGTGGCGAAGCTTGTAACCACTGCGCTTCCGGTGGGATCGGACCTTGTGAGCGCGGTGTTTCCCGGCGACTCGAATTACAACCCGAGCACTTCCAACGCCTTTTCGGCGACGGTTACAAATATCATTCTGGTTTCGTCGCTGAATCCCTCGACTTATCTTCAACCCGTGACGTTCACGACGACTGTGCCCACGGGCAAGACGGGAACGATCAGCTTCTTTGACGGGACAAATAACATCGGCAGCGTAGGCATCACGGGTACCACCGCAAGCCTGACAGTTTCGAACCTGTCTGTCGGATCGCACGATATCACTTCGCAGTACAACTCGAATGTCTCCAATGTTGTGGTTCAGGTCGTGAACCAGATAACGCCCACGGTTACGGTGACCACCTCGGGACCCAGCACGTATGGCAGCCCGGTAACGATTACGGCGAAGGTTCCCAGTGGCGCGACGGGAACGATCTTTTTCAGTAGCGGCTCGACGAACCTGGGCTCGGGAACGATCAGCTCCGGCACGGTCTCGATCACGACGTCAGTGCTGGTGCCTCCGAGCGATGTCATCACAGCGAGCTACAGTGGAGACGCAAACTATACCTCGGCAACGGGAACTGTAACTCAGACGGTTTCTAAAGCGAGCACTGCGTCGACGCTGACTTCTTCGCTGAATCCTTCCACGATTGGCAATGCGGTTACGTTCACTGACACCTTGCCGACTGGCGTCACCGGCACGGTATCGTTTACCAGTGGCTCGACCGTACTGGGCAGTGCGACAGTGACGAACGGAGTCGCGACTCTGACGACTTCGTCGCTCCCTGCGGGAAGCGATCCTATTACCGCGACCTACAGTGGCGATTCAAATTACAGCTCTTCGACCGCTACTCTGACTCAGACGGTCAACAAGATGACACCGACGGTCACGGTCACTGTGCCCGGGACTAGTGTTTTCGGCCAATCGATCAATATAACGGCTTCGGTTCCGAACGGACCTACCGGCACGATTACGCTGACGAGTGGCGGGGTAACGCTGGGAAGTGGAACGATCACGGCTACGAATGGAACCGTGACGATTTCTACGGCGATACTTCCTGTGGGCGCGGATGTCATTACGGCGACCTATGGCGGAGATGCAAGCAACAACTTGGCCACAGGGACTGCTACGCAGACTGTTACCAAGGCTTCTCCTGCCGAGACGCTCAGCTCTTCCCCTAACCCATCGAATACGAATCAAGCGGTGGTGTTCACTGCGACCCTTCCCACAAATGTAACTGGAACGGTAACATTTACTAACGGCGCTACTACTCTCGGTACGTCCAACGTGGCCAGCGGTGTGGCGACGTTGTCGGTGTCGACGCTTCCTGCGGGTGTAGATACGGTAACTGCGACCTATAACGGCGATTCCAATAACAACACCGCAACGGCGATTGTGGCTCAGACGGTCAACAAGGTTACACCGGTGGTCACGGTAACGACTTCGGGCGCCAGCACGTTTGGTGCATCGGTTACGATTACGGCGACGCTTCCAGTAGGGACGACGGGGACTGTGACGTTTACAAGCTCCGGCGTGCTGAATACTCCGGCGACGATCAATCCGGCGACAGGAACGGCGGTCATCAGTACGACGGTGTTGCCGGTGGGTAGCGATACGATTCTCGCTTCTTACGGCGGAGATTCGAACTATAACCCCGCGACTGGATCGGTCGTTCAGAGTGTAGGCAAGGCGACCCCGGCTGTTACTTTGACGTCTTCGTTGAACCCATCAATTACGGGGCAGTCTGTAACCTTTACCGCCAGTGTTCCCACAGGCGCTACGGGAAGCGTTACGTTTACAAGCGGAAGCACAGCGCTGGGTACTTCGGCATTGAGTGGCGGAACGGCAAGTGTCTCCACTACCACCTTGCCGATTGGCAGCGATCCTATTACGGCTACCTACAACGGTGACGGAAACAATAGTTCGGCAACTGGAACGCTGACTCAGACTGTCAATAAGGCGACGCCTACGATTACGGTTACCACTTCCGGGCCGAGCAATTACGGCAACCCGGTCACGATCACGGCACAGCTTCCTCCCGGAACTACAGGGACTGTCACTTTCACGAGCGGGGGTGTAACGCTCGGTAGCGGACCTGTGAATTCGACGACCGGAACAGTCGCGATCTCAACGACGGTGTTGCCGGTTGGCACGGACACGATTACGGCGTCCTATGGCGGTGACACGAATAATGGTCCCGCGACGGGTACCACCACACAGACCGTCAGCAAGGCAACTCTTTCGGTTGGGCTTGCGTCCTCGCTGAATCCATCAACCTATGGTCAGTCCGTTACGTTTACTGCCACGCTACCTTCCGGCGTGACGGGGACGGTGAGCTTCGTTGACGGCTCGACAGCGATTGGCACGGGCACGATCAGCAACGGGGTTGCAGGATTTACGACGTCTACGCTGAATGCGGGAACTCATCCCATCACGGCGAACTATGGTGGAGATTCGAATAACAGCGCTGCGAGCTCTGCAACGCTTTCGCAGATAGTGAATAAGGCAACGCCGGTGTTGCCGATACCGGTACCTTCGTCTACGAGTCCGGTAGTGGGGACTCCGGTGACGATTACCGAGACGGTGCCGCCTGGAGTTTCCGGGCCAGTCACGTTCTCTAACGGTGGGACGACGATTGGCACGGCCCCGATAGTGGGTGGCACGGCGACGATTACGGTGAGTACGCTGCCACTTGGGACCAATCAGATTACAGCGAGCACGCCTGGCGATGCGAACAACAACCCGGCGATCTCGCCTCCGGCCTCTGTAACGGTGGTGAAGACGGCGCCGACCGTGACGGTTACGTCGTCGCTCAATCCTTCGATTGTCGGCCAGTCTGTAACCTTTACGGCGATCGCTCCCTCGGGCGCGACGGGGACAATCACGTTCCTCGATGGGTCGACGATTCTGGGGGCGGGCACGTTGGCGGGTGCTCAGGCAGCCCTGACAACGAGCACGTTGACTGTCGGCTCACACACGATCACCGTGGCTTATGGCGGAGATTCGAGCAATAGCGCTGCGACCTCGGTGCCTCTCACGCAGATTGTCAACAAGGCTACGCCGGTAATACCGCCGCCGGTTGTTTCGAATCCGAATGTGCCACCGAACACGTCGGAGACTATCACTGAGACAGTGCCACCAGGAGTGACAGGGACGGTCACGTTCTCGGATGGTGGAACGACGATTGGCACAGCTCCAATTGTGGGCGGGACGGCGACCATCACGGTGCCTTCGCTGCCGATTGGAACGAATCCGATCACGGCGACTACGTCGGGCGACACTAATAACAATCCTGCGACCTCCGCGCCGACGACGGTGACGGTAGCAAAGCCGACGCCGACCGTAACAGTTATGTCATCGCTCAACCCTTCGATTGTGGGCCAGGCGGTAACTTTTACGGCGACGGCCTCCTCCAGTGCGACCGGCACGATTACGTTCCTCGATGGAGGAACGATTCTGGGTACGGGAACGTTGACGAGTGGTCTGGCGACGCTGACGACGAGCACTTTGATCGTAGGCACACATACGATCACGGCCAGCTATGGCGGCGATACGAACAACGGCGCTGCGACGTCAGGGCCACTCGCGCAGATCGTCAATAAGGCGACTCCCGTGATACCGCCGCCGGTGGTCTCGAATCCGAATGTGCCGCCGAACACGCCGGAGACGATTACTGAGACGGTGCCTCCAGGCGTGACGGGGACAGTTACGTTCTCCGACGGCGGGACTACGATTGGCACGGCTCCCATCGTGGGTGGTACGGCGACGATTACAGTGCCGTCACTGCCGATTGGCACAAATCCGATCACGGCGACTACGTCGGGCGATACTAATAACAATCCAGCGACCTCGGCGCCGACGACAGTTACTGTGAGCCAGACTCCTGTCCTGGTAGCACCGACCGTTACCCCGAACAATCCTGCTCCGAATACGCCGGTGACGATTACCGAGCCAATTCCTTCAGGCGTGACCGGGCCGATCAACTTCTATGATGGCGGCAGCCTGCTGGGTACAGGGACGATCTCCGGCGGCGTCGCTACCCTGACGGTTCCTTCGCTGCCTGTCGGCACGAACCAGATTACGGCGACGGGGATCAATACCGCGACTAACGGAACTATCACTTCGCCGCCTACTACGGTTACGGTGGTGAAGGCGACGGCGACGGTCACGCTGGCTTCGTCGGTGAACCCGTCGGCACCTGGTCAGGCCGTGACCTTCACGGCTACGGTACAGGCAGGCGCAACCGGAACGATAACGTTCCTTGATGGAACTACGATCCTGGGCACCGGAACGATTAGTAAAGGAGTCGCATCGTTTACCACGTCGTCGCTGACGATCGGGACCCACTCGATCACGGCGTCTTATAGTGGCGATACGACATACGGCGCTGCTGTCTCAGCTGTGCTGGCGGAGGTTGTTGGAAAGATTCCAACAGTCACGACAATTACTTTGAGTACACCGGCCCAACTGCTCCACACAGGAATTACTTTCACCGCGAATGTGACCGCTCCCAGCCCGAATGCGACTGGAACAGTGACGTTCATGGATGGCACGACTGTCCTGGGAACGGCGGCACTTAGCGGGAATGGCGGTGTGGTTGTTTCACTGACAACGAACGCCAATGCGGCCTTCGCAACGACGAGCCTCGTGACCGGTCCTCACCAGATTGTGGCTGTGTATTCGGGTGACGCCACATTTGCCCCGAGTACTTCGGTTCCGACGCCGGATATGGTGGAGGACTTCACGAACGTGAACAGTGGTCCCGCGAGCCAGAATATCTCTCCGGGCGCGAGTACCACTTATAACTTCACTCTGACTCCTGTGAGCGCGTCCACCTTCCTGAACGATGTGACGGTGGCGATTGATGGGCTGCCCGCAGGATCGACCTACACATTTTCTCCGGCAACCATCAAAGCCGGAAGCGGAGCCACGCAGGTCACGCTGACCGTTCAGACGAGCAAACCTCAGAGTGCACGCAACAGCCTGCCGCAGAATAAACCTGCCGGACGGAATGAACTGCCAATCGCTCTGGGAATGCTGGGCCTGGCGGGGCTTGGAACCATACGCAAGATGAGGAACAGGATCCCCCGCTCGCTGATGCTTCTCTTGCTGGCGTTTGGTTCTCTGCTTCCAATTGCTGCTCTGAGCGGTTGCGCCGGCGGATACTTCTTACCCAAACCAACAACTTACTCCCTAACGGTCACCGGCACTGAAAGCGCAATACAGCACGCGGCGACTGCAACCCTGATTGTTGAGCAGTAGAAAAAGTGAGAAGAATATGAAGCGACTCCGTCATGTCATATTTCTGGCTCTGATTATCGCTCTCCCCTGGGCGCTTCATGCTCAAGCGATATCGATGAACGGAGTCCAGGGGGACGTTCCCAGGATAGAATTCGGCGCGAACTACAACTACTTCCATGCCAACGCGCCTCCGGGCCAATGCGGCTGCTTTATGATGAACGGCGGCAGCGGGACGTTTACCTACAACGTGACCGACAAATGGGCTGCAGTTGCGGACCTGACCCTCGGCCACGCCAGTAATGTGGACAACAGTGGTCAAAACATCACGATCTTCGATTACCTGTTTGGAGGGCGATACACACGCCGCACTCGCAGCCGGTATGTGTTTTATGCACAGGGCATGATGGGCGGGGCGAAGGAGGATGTGAACTTCGATTTCACCATCAACCGCCAGTCACTGTCGTTTCTTGCAGGCGGCGGAGCGACGACGAGGATCAGCCCCAAGTTTGGATTGACACTGGGTGAAGTCGACTGGATCTATTCTCGAATTCCGAATGCTACAAATGACCGGCAGAACAATCTTCGGGTTGTCGTCGGTGTTACCTACAACATCCACCCGGTCTTCTAACGGGCAGGTTGATTAAAAGAACCGCGCCGGAGAGGATCCGGCGCGGTTTGTTTAAGCTTCGCTACTGTTTGAGCAGCCTGGTGAGGTAATCGAGCGCGCGCGGATCATTGGATTGGCCCAGCCAGAAGATGGCCTGTTTGCGCACGGCCGGATCTTTGGTTGAGTCGGCCACTGCGATCAATTGGGTAGCGGCATCGTCGCCGGGCAGTCTTGAAAGCGCAAAGACTGCCGACTTTCTAATCTGCTCGTTTGGGTCGTTGGTGGCGATTGTTTTGAGATCTTCAGTGACTCGCTTGCCGCCCTTGTTCGCCATCCAGAATTGGGCCTGTTTGCGGACCTGGGGAGAGGAGTCTTCGTGGGCCATGCGGATGATTTCGTCTAACGCTGAAGGGTCTTTTGACAAGGTGAGGTCGAAGGTAAGTTTTTCGCGAAACTTCGGATCGCTATCGTCGTGGGCGAACTTTTTGATAGCTGCGAGTCCTTCCGGGCCGCGCTGGTTAGCGAGCCAGAATGCCGCTTTTTCGCGCAATGCGAGATCGTTGGCCGGAGCGGCAAGATTGATGAGCGCGGTTGTGGCCGAGTTAGTCTGATGCACGGAGATGGCAAAGACTGCGCTGTCGCGCTGGTGCCTGGTGCTGTCCTGTTGGGCCACGCCGGTGAGGAAACGAACGCTATCATCCTGATCGACGGTGTTAAGCCAGATGAAGCGTGCTCCTCCTGCATCGAGCTGGCGGTCCGGATCTTCGACATGAACCTTTGTTACGGCTCCATCCGCAACGCGGACGAGGATCACGGCGTGGTCGAAGGTTTTGCGAGTTGTGTCGGATTCATCGAAGGTGGAGTTGTTGTTGCCTTCAAGGTAAGCGATGTTGGGGGAGCTCCATCCGGATGAGAATTTGGCTACCACGGGGACGGAGTAACCGATCCACGTTGGGCCGCTGAGTTTTTCAGCGCTTTCGATTGCTGAGTTGAGCCCGTGGCCGGCATTTTCGGTTGTGACTTGTCCGTGGAGGACGACCGGCTGCTGAGAGAACAGAAGCGGGGTGGATGATAGAACGGCGGTGGCAAAGACGGTGCGCAAGAATGGTCGCATGGGATTCTCCTGGAGATCCGGGTCGGTGAAGCGTTCGATTGGTGGCGATGCGTTCTGAGTTACTTGAGCAGCTCCATCATGTAGTCGGTCGCGGCAGGGTCGTTCATGAGGGCGAGCTGCGAGACGATATCCCGCTTCAACTGGAGGTCTTTTTCGCTCTTCGCCATCTCGACAAGACGTGGCGCGTCCTTTGTGATGAACATGGCAGAGATGACTGATTTCTTGATCTTCGGATCGGTTGTGGTGCGGTAGACCTCGGCCAATGTGTCGTTGGCACTCTTGCCTTGAAAGACTGCCAATGCCTGGACTGCCTGCGGCTGCAGTTGCGGGTCCAGCTTTCCAAGTGCGGCGTCGCGCAGAATGCTTTCAGCTTCAGGGGACTTGTTCTGCGCAAGGATGAACAGCGCGTGTTTCTTGACGCTCAAGGACTGATTGCCGCTGAGAATACCGCGCAGGAGCGGGAGTGCAGTTGCGGGATCGCGGTGCATCAGAGAGTTCAGCGCGAGGATCTTCAGGTCTTCGTCAGAGCCGGGCGCAACTCTGTCCTCCCCACGGTCTCGGTCGCGGTCGTACGGAGCGACCCTGATATACGTGGGACTGTTCATCTTGACCTTTATTTTCTCGTCAGCGAGAGCCTGAGCATCGACCTGCACATTCACAGAGATTGCACCGCAGTCCCTGTTCCACGGACTGGAGGCGAACTGCGAGCGGAGCTGGTCGCATGTGGCGATAGCGAGAGGAGTCTTGCCAAGCTTATTGAGGGAGTACGCCTTCCAATACAGGGCGGCGTCGACGCGATCCCCCTTTTGGCTGATGACCTTGTCGAATGCGGCCACAGCATCGGGCCAGCGGTGTTCATCCATGGCCCGGGTGCCTGCGGCATAGGAGCCATCGTCATTCGGAGCAGAGATATAAAACGCCGGGGCAGACTCAGGTGTCAAAGCACGGACAACTCGCGTCGTCGCGGGAAGAAGCATGGCAGTCGAGCAGAGCGTGATGCAGATAAGGTTCTTCATTGTGCTACTCCTTGGGAAATATCATCGTTTTGTCTCAGAATTCTGATATCGAGCAGCAATCCGCTCGTATTCATCTCGAGACGAAGACGCCAGGTGCTGTGAGGCGTCTGCGGCTCGTTGTCGAGAGTGGTAAGAACGCGGCCGAAATGTTCCAGCACAACAGCATCGGCGATATCGCCACTGTCTCGAGCGCGCTGAACATAATTGGCGTTCTTCAACAGAAGATCATGTGCCTGCTGGCGAGTGACGTCGTCGAGGGGGCCGGGGGAGTTGTTGACCTCGGTGAGCAGGCGTTCTGCAGAGTCGAGATGATTGGCAAGGGCCGAATCTATCGGCTGGGTTGTAAGAGGTCCGTGGCCGTTGATAGCGTAGTTGGGTCTTGCCGGGTGCGGGCGATGAGTCTGGAGGCTGAAGACAGCAAGCAGAATGAGAGCGGCCGTTGCTACACCGAGTGCAGGCCAAGCCCAGGGACGACGCAAAAATTCGAAGGGGCTGCGGCGTTGAGGGGTGAGGACGCTCAGATTTCCGCGAAGGCGCTGCCAGTTGTACTCCAGGTCGGGCTGCGGAACCGGCTCCGCGGAGAAGACCCGCAGTGTCTCGGCAATCGCTTCCGAAAGGTCTGCGCATTCCGAGCATCTTTCCAGATGCCCGCTGATCGCGGCTTCGCTGGAGCTTTCATGAAGCTGGTAAGCGATCAAATCTTCTTCAGAGAGATGTTTCATCGGATGCCTCCTGCGATCGGCATAAGCGACTGGCGGAGTTTGCTGACTGCACGAAAGACAGCCTGCTTGGCGGAGTTGGTGGTCACATTGAGGGCGATTGCGATCTCTGCCATGGGGATGTCTTCCATGTGTCTCAAGGTGAAGGCGGTTCGCTCCATCGGGGTGAGCTGCGCCATCGCGGCCTGGCGAAGGCTTGTGGCTTCGCGGTTGAGAAGCTCTCCTTCAGGGCTTGCCTGGTTGCCGGCTACTCGAACTGTGTGATCGGCTGGGGTGGGTTCGTCGGCAATCCGCGGGCCCTGGTAGGAGAGATCGCGGTTGCGGCGTTCGACGAGATTGATGGCAGTGTTCATGACGATTCGTGTAATCCAGGTGGAGAAGGCGGAGTCCTGGCGAAAGCTCGGGAGCTTGTTGTAGGCGCGCAGGAATGCCTCCTGCGCGGCCTCTTCCGCGTCGGCTTCGTTGCCGGTGATGCGGAACGCGATACGGGTCACGGTGCCGAAATGACGGTCCATCAGCACACGATAGGCGTCGCGGTTGCCAGCGAGTACGTCCCGGATCGCTTCTTTCTCCGCCTTATCCATTCGCCGATTAGACAATGGGTTTTACCTCCGGTTAGGTTCTAACGGAAAGTATTTTCGTCTATTTTGCGCTTGCGGGGCCGGGAAATCGTTTGTTATGCGGTCACAGGGTTTTGCTTTTCGCGGTCTTCGAGGATCGAAGCGCATAGACCACAGCGCCGGCAATCAGAATGACCCCGGCAGTCTCCATCTCGCGTTGAAAATTGGGCCTCGAAACCAGGATGAAGACGAAACCGGCAAGGGCGAGCAATACCGGCAGGGGATAGAGTGGCATACGGAATCCCCTGATCTTGCGCTCCTGGCGATGCCTTGGCAAGAGAGCGGCTGTTCCCTGCAGGAGGAATTGGAACAAGATACGGATTACGACGAGCGTAGTAATGACTTCTTGTAACCGGAAGACGCAGCAGACCAGCGTAATGCCGCCAAGAGTCAAAAGCGAGTGCATTGGGATTCGGTGCCTGGGGTGGAGGACTCCGAACCAGGCGGGAAAATTGCCGTCGCGTGCTGCGGCAAAAGGAATTCGCGAGTATCCGAGAAGCAGAGCAAAGACAGAGGCGAGTGCAGCGAGAGCGATCAGGACAACGATTGCTGCGGCTGCGGTGTGGCCGTAGATGTGTTCCATAAACACGGCCATGGTGAACATGCGTGCGTGGGTATCGGTGTTCTGGGTCATCTCACGCCAGGGGAGCACGCTCAAGACGCTGATGTTCATCAGGAGATACAGAGTGGCGACGATTCCGATGGCGCCAAGCACGGCACGCGGGATGGTTCTCTGGGGATCGCGAACCTCGCCGCCGAGAAAGCAGACGTTGTAATAGCCCCAATAATCGTAAGCGGAGATGAGCATTCCGGCGCCGAGGCCCACGAAGAATGCGTGATTGAGGCGGAAGGCGCCTGGTGGAAAATCAAACGCACGATGAGCGTTGAAGTGAGTCAGTCCCGCAATGATTATCAGGACCAGCGTTAGCCCCACGGCCAGTCCAATCCAGCGGACGATTCGATCGATGGCGAAGATACTGCGATAAAGAACCGCGATCGCGGCGCAACACGCGGCCATTGCTATGAGAGTTTGCTCGCTCAGGACGAGAGGAACTCCGAAGAGGGTGGTGGAGGCGATGGGATGGGCGGCATTCGGGAAGAAGAACGACAGGTATTGTGAGAAACCGATGCAGCCGGAGGCGATAGAAAGCGGCGCGCTGATGAGCAGTTGCCAGGCGTAGAGGAAGGAGAAGGTTCGGCCAAGGGTTCTCTCTCCGTAGAGGTGTTTGAGGTAGGCGTAGGATCCTCCTGCCTCAGGGTAGGCGGTTCCCAACTCGCTCCAGATGAGACCGTCGCAGAGGGAGAGGAGGGCTCCCATGAGCCAGCCGAGGATAGCTTGAGGACCGCCCATGACGCCGACGATCAGGGGGAGGGTGACGAATGGTCCGACTCCGACCATGTCGATGACGTTCAGGCTCAGGGCTGAGGCTGTGGATAGTCCGCGGCGTAGCTCATTCGTTCCCGGATGCGGGCTTTCCGGCGCGGTCTTCTCTGCTGGCTGAGTCATTTGGACGAGAGTGGCTCTGGCTCGAAGTGTAACTAATCCTTGCCTTTCCCGCCGGGAGAGCGCGTGGTATGACCAATTGGGGGTAATATTCCAGAGGGCGTAGATGCGCTTCTGGAGGCGGGATGAGTTCCTGGATGATTCGGTTTGTGGTTGGGGCGACAATGACGGTGGCGATGACTCTGCCTGCGGCTGCGGCCGGCAAGGTGTGTGACGCGAAGGCTTATGGGGCGAAGGCCGATGGAACGACGAAGGATACGAAGGCGATTCAGGCGGCCATTGACGACTGCGCGAAGGCTGGCGGCGGAACGGTGGAGCTTTCGGGTGGGACTTTCGTCTCCGGACCCGTGGTGCTGAAGAGCAGGATCACGCTGGATGTGGCGAAGGGCGCTACGTTGCTGGGATCGGCGGATCATGCGGACTATCCGGCGAAGACGGAGTTTCGTGCGCCGGGAACGCAGTCGCTGGTGAGCGCGACCGATGCGGAGAAGGTTGCGATTACGGGTGGTGGAACGATCGACGGGAATGGTGACAGTTGGTGGACCGAGGCGCGGGCGACGCGCGGCGCTGGTGTTGTCGGCACGATTCAGTTCCGTCCGCGGCTGGTGGTGTTCGACCACTGCAAGCATGTGCGGATGGAAGGCGTGACGGTGCAGAACTCGCCGAGCTGGCAGATTGTTCCTTATTACACGGATCACATGACGATCCGGAATGTGCGGGTTCTGGCTCCGGCGAAGTCGCCAAATACGGACGCGATTGATCCGTTCAGCTCGTCGAACATGGTGATCGATCATGTCTATGCGGATGTCGGGGATGACAATATTGCCATCAAGAGCGGAATCATCAATTCGCCTGGACCCGATTCGCCGAGCAAGAACATCAAGATCACGGACTGCGAGTTCATGCACGGACATGGACTTTCGATTGGGAGCGAGATTGCGGGCGGAGCGCAGAATATCCATGCGGAGCGGATTCACTTCAAGGGAACGGATCAGGGGATTCGGATCAAGGCGAATCGCGACCGCGGGAACGATGTCAGCAACATCTCGTTCAAGGAACATCACGATGGAGGATGTGAAGACTTCGATTCTGATCAGCGAATATTATCCGAAGGCAATGCCTGAAGGGGATGTTGCGGCTGAGCTGGTGCAGCGTTTGACACCGTTTTTTCACCACATCCGGATTGAAAATGTGAAGTCGGTGAACAGCCCGTGGGCAGGGGTGATTGTTGGTCTGCCTGAGTCTCCGGTGAAGGACATCGTGCTGAAGAATGTCGATATTCAGGCGACGAAGGGGCTGCAGATTGCGTATGCGACGGTGACTGCATCGAATTTGAAGGTGACGGCGACGGAGGGAGAGTCCATCACGGTCGCTCCGAATGCGACGCTGACGAGGAAGTAGCGGGTCAACAGGTTTCTTTTGGGAAGAGCGCGGCTGAGACTTCGGCTGCGCTTTTTCCTGTAATGCGGAGCAGCTTGGTGCGGCTGGTGAGGCCAGAGACGATGGCGATTCGCGCTCGCGGGAGATGCAAGGCTTCCGCGAGAAATGCGATCAGAGCTTCGTTTGCTTTTCCGTCGACCGGTGGTGCGGTGAGTGCGATTTTGACTGCGTCCGCATGAATGCCGGTTACGGAGTTTTTTCTTGCTCCGGGATGCAGGCGGATGGTGATGGTACAGCCGTCTGGGAGGTCGTTGGTGAAGGTTGCGGCCATCAGATGGTGGCCTCCAGGTTGCGGCGGCCGAAGATGGCGGTGCCGACTCTTACGCAGGTGCTGCCCTCTTCGATGGCTACGGTGAAGTCGTTCGACATGCCTATGGAGAGCTGGGTGAGGTTTGGGAAGCGAGGGGAGGATTCGTCGCGGAGGCGGCGAAGCTCGCGGAAGTATGGCCTTGCTGTCTCCGGGTCTTCCGACCACGGTGGAACAGTCATCAGTCCGACTACGGCGATGGATTCAAGCTCTTCCGTCGCGGCGAGGAGGCTGGGAAGCTCGGACGGCGCGAGGCCGTGCTTGGTGTCTTCGTGGCTTAGTTTGACTTCGATAAGGATGGGGAGTTTTTTGCCGAGGGTTTGGGCGGTGGAGTTGAGGCGCTGGGCGATCTTGAGGGAGTCTACAGCGTCGATGGCGTCGAAGAGCTCGGCGGCTTTTGTGGTTTTGTTGGACTGGAGGGGGCCGATGAGATGGAAGGTTGCCCCGGTGAGGTCCTGAATGTGGGGGGATTTTTCCTGGAACTCCTGGACTCGGTTTTCGCCGAAGAGCCGCTGGCCGGCGGCGTAGGCTTCGTGGATCATTTCGACGGGATGGACTTTGCTGACGGCCATGAGGGCCACTTCGCTTTCGGGGCGGTTGGCGCGTCGACAGGCATCGGCGATTTTTTCGTGGAGGAGAGCGAGATTTTCCGTGATGGACATTGCTGTTTGCATCTTATCGTTTTGAACGATCATTGAACTTCAGGAGCGTGTTGTCGATGTGGACCGTTTTGTTGCTGATCGGCTCGAATATTTTTATGACGTTTGCGTGGTACGGGCACCTGAAGTTTCGTGAGGTGCCGCTGTGGAAGGTGATTGTGGTGAGTTGGGGCATCGCGTTCTTTGAGTACTGCCTGCAGGTGCCTGCAAACCGGATCGGGGCGAAGACCTTCTCGCCGGATCAGTTGAAGGTGATCCAGGAGGTGATTACGTTGACGGTGTTTGGAGTGTTTTCTACCTTCTATTTTGGGGATAAGCTGCACTGGAACCATTTTGCCGCGTTTGCCTGCCTGGTTGCCGGGGCCTTCTTTATGTTTCATAAGTTCTAGAGTGTCCCCGAGTTCATCCACTTCGGCGTGTGACATCTAGAGCCTATCTCACTACATCCAAAGCCATACTTGCCATGGTCCACATGGACGCGCTGGGCTGAACCGTGTGGAAGCACACGATCCAGGCCGTGTAAAAGCACAGGGCCCATCGTGTAGTTGCGCGCATTGTTTCCTCACCTAAAGATATCTACGCTGTGAGTCGTTCCACACGTTTCAGATATTTATGCCATTCGGAGATCTTGCGCCCTCAGATTTCCGCTCCGGTTTTGATGATGAGGGCCTAGGAGAAAGTCGATTATGAAGTGCACGCGATTTATCTCGTTATTCGCAGGTCTCATCTTAGCGGGAAATCTGTCCTGCCTGGCAACGGCACAATCGGCAGGTACCTCCAATGCCGCGCAAAACACCGGAAACGTAACCAACAGCATCTCGATTACGGCGCAACCGGGAGGCGACGGGGTCAGTCAAACAATTGCTCTGAAGCTACCGGTCGGAGCGGAGTCCGGGACAATCACAGTTGTCCTTAACGGTAAGAATGTGACAGCGAACTTCGCCAGCAGCTCGTGCCCTGGGGCTGTGTGCGAAACAGGCATTCTTTCTGCGGTGGACGGCATACAATCGGGGAAGAATACCCTGTATGCAACCGCGAAACTGGATGGAGGCAAGGTTGCCAGCTCGCGCATCCGGTTCGTCAGCGGTAGTTCACCCAGATTGGTGTCGGCTGTGCGGAGCTCCGTCGCGCGTCCGCAGCCGCGGGATCAGTCCGGCACGGTATCGACAAGTTATCTGCCTCCGTCCGTCGCTTTCATTACCAAAACCCCAGGCGGCTATCAAAGCGGACAGCCGTGGATACAAATAGGTCTACAGACTTATCCAACGAATCCATCCAGCTTCAGTTGCGCTGCTAACAGCACCAATCAGCACCAATACGTAGCGATCGTTCTGGATCGTCAGACTCTGGTAGAGCAGACGTCTCTTCAAGTGAGTGGCGGAAGAGCCGCCTCACCCTTTTGTGCCGAAAGTTCCGGGGATCTTTCCAACAACCTGCTTGCTGGCCTTCCGCAGAGTGGAAACTATCTGGTCATCGTGGGATCGATCTTCCAGCAAAATGCGGACTACAATCTCGACACCACTCTCATCGGCGGTACAAAGTACTTAAACTATCCGACCGCCACTCAGCCGCAGGGCTACATGGCGATTGGAGTTTTAGGAGCGCAGGGCGGGGCGTACGAGAACTACTACACGAATTCAAGCTCCAACCCAAACCCCCTTGCAGAAGTGCCGATGGCCACGGGCATGCTTGTGGAAGACATGAATGGGAACTACAACTTCGAGTCTTCGGATGCTATTGAGTACACCGTATCGCCCAATGATCCCTCCTACCCCAATCAGAGCATCGCGAAAGTCGCGATTCCACCGAGTCAGCAGACCGGCGGTGTCACCACCAACATTTACACCTCGGGAGTTCAGGGGGCCAACGGCCAGGGCGGCTATTGGCTGTTGGTTTTGCAACGTGAAGACCTGGAGAGCAATCCCAACTGTTCTGGTACAGTTTCTGGCTCTACCAGGGTGTTTACGGGATGCGGCACATTCTATCCGACAGGCAGCAGTACCGGCTCGACCGCCACGTCCGCCTATACTGCGCTCGCGTCGGCTTTGAATGGGGTCCACCCCGATCAACTTGCGATCCTTACAACCGTGGGGAACGCGGCATACAGCAGCTCGACTACGAATCAGGCGTACGATGTCGCCAACACCATGACTTCCGCCACAGGCTTTACGCAGGCGCTGACCAATCTGGGCGCTCCATCTTTTGATCCTTTGTTTCTTTATCCTCAGAATCCGGTTCAAACGTATACCTACGTCACGGCTCCAGGTCTGGGTAACCCGCTGTCGGGCATGTCGGTACTTTCTACCTCTCTCTATGCCCAGCAAGCTCAAACTGGCTATGTCCACGGAATTCTTGTCAGGAACACCAACGGCCTATATCGACCAGGAGCCACGTCCCAGGAGATTGCCACCAACGATACTGCAGACTTTACGATTGGCCTGGTCACGTCCCAGCAGCCGGTAGATTGGCCTGGGCTAAGTCAGAGTAGTCCCGATCCCGGATTATGGGGTGCTTATAACTACATCAGCTATCTCCTGATCAACTACAAGTACCTTTTGGGTTCACAGGGAAGTTACAGAGACGATATCCACTACTACTACAACGGCTCGCTCAATACGTCTCTCGACTACCATGTATCCGACCCGCTGTATCTTCCCTTTCCTACCGGATCGAATGGGCTGGGTACGGACCTGAATTGCTCAGCCTCGACCAGTACATCCTGCACATGGACCGACCCGGTCTCCGGGCAGTCAGTCACCTTCAGCCTGAGCGATTTTCAAACGATGGCGGTGCAACTCCATATAGAGCTGATCTATCTGTACAACACGTTGCAGTACATGGTTGACGGCTCCACGAATATGAAGGATATCGTGGCCTCCGGCTCGTCGAACACGGCGTTAGCCCTTATCGGTGCGGCCTCGACGGTAGAGGCTAGCACTCTACAGCCGAAATCAACGTCACAGATAAAGCTCCAGGTCGGAAACATCCTTGGCATGGTTTATACGGCATTCAGAGTCAGTTTACTGGCCGGAAGTGACGGAGCAGTAGACATTCCGGACCAGGGAAGCAATATCTCTAAAGTCCTAGATCACGTTGGCGACATGATGAGCAACTCGAGCACGTTAGGCGGAGGGATAACCCACGGCCGCATTCCGAATGCCGATTTCAGCTATCTCACGACGATCGGAGATCTGGCGAACACCGACCTGCAAGGGCAGATGAGCGCCGGCTTCGATGCGGCTCTCGACAGCATCCTCTCGGACTGGAACAAGCTCTCACAGATCGGGCCGCTTGTGACAAACACCAACCAGGGAGGCTTTTACACGTCCACTCAGTCTACTCAGATTGCCGCTGTCGGGCTGATCAACCAGGGAACCCAACGCAGCATATACCTATCGCTGCTGCCCGTGAAGTACGAGATTCACTATTGGCCCGGTGTCTACAGCGGTGTGATGAACGGCGATGGCAACAACCAGCCGGATATGGGGTGGTTTCAGTACAACAAGGGCAATCCTAACGACTGTGGGATGTTCTATACGCAACCGCCCCCTCAATATGCGGCGGTGTGGGCTCCCACCCTCTCAGGTGGCCCCACACCATTTCCTAATGACACGTCCAATCCTTCAACAATACAAAATATCAACTACTGGGTGATGGCATTGCCGTTTCAAAATTCAGGTGACACGGATGCGTCTGCTTCATATGCAGACACAACAATTATCAATACGCTCTTTTCGAATCAGAGTGGTGGACTGAATATTCCCTTCAATGCCTTCGTCGCTCCGGGGGGACCAATGAACAACCCGCCTGTTGCTGTTCCCGCCACAACATTCTCCTATACGGATATGTCGCAGATCAGTTCCTCTAACAATAAATATTTCTCCGGATATTCGATCAAGTCGATATGTTCAGGAAAACAGAACCAGGATGAAGGTGGGAATACCTTTCCCAGCGCTCCTCATTCGGTCAATGATTCAGACTCCTCTATAAGCAGCACCAATGCTTCTGCAACCAGCGCTCCTCCAACCAACCCGAATGTGATCGATTCCACAAGCGTTACTCTCGTTGCACCTTCTTCCAGTGTGTCGGGCGGAAATGTAACTCTCCAGGCGACAGTCGTTGACGTCACCAATACGAATGCAACTCCGGCCGGCACCATCAGGTTCAAAGACGGAACGACTCCTCTTGGCGACGTCACCACGGACGCAAAGGGCAATGCTACATTGTCGATTTCGAGCCTCGCTCTGGGGGCACACTCGCTGACCGCAACCTATCTTACGGATGGCGTCACCTATAATACTTCGGCCTCAGCAGTCAGCACGCTGACCGTTTATTCGAATTCTCCAGATATGACGCTCTCCTTGTCGGCGAGTACACTGTCCGTCTCATATGGATCTGCTTCCCCTGCTGTAACGATGCAGGTCACCTCGCAGGCCGGACTTGCGGGAGATGTCACCTTCGCCTGCTCGGGGCTTCCGGTTGGAATGACCTGCAACTTCACCCCATCCAGTGCAACGATTGCCTCCGGGGCCAACGTAACCACATCGTTTACGATCACCGGAAACGCCGTCCCGCAGACAGCCGGCCTGTACTGGAAGGGCGGGATTGGGACGATGCTCTGTGCTGTCTCCCTGATGTTTCTGGGGAGTATCCGCAGCCGCAAAAGAAGTGTCCCGGCGCTTCTCTGCCTGATGCTTCTGACGGTCGCGGCGTTCAATGTCCTGACAGGCTGCAACGGCTCGCCTGCTCCCTCTCCTGCCTTGAAGGATAGCGGAACGAGGACGGTCATGGTGAGCGCGACCAGCTCCTCTGTCACCAGAGAAACTCCGCTAACCGTAACCATCCAATAACCGATCCGGCTTGAGACCATCCCGCTCCAGACAGGAGCGAGGCATGTCATCGTGCCCTAGGAAGGACGATTCCCTTGAACATCAGAGGTACAGCATTTTTTCTAATGACTCTCGGATTTCTTACCGGTTGCGCATCCTCGAAGAGTTCTATGAGTACCCATCCCCCAGTAAGTACACAACCAGGACTTGCGATTGTCATCAAGAACCAGAACAGCGCCTATAACGACTCAAATGTTTATTTCAGTTTTTACGATGCGCCAATTACGGGAACCATTAATGGCCAGCCCATCGTCGAATATCAACCGTATTCCATTGCCGACATCGGAAGTGGGATAGTCCTGCAGAGCTTTCCAGGCGGGCGAGTCTATTTCTCTCTGGGCCAGAAGCTGGTTGGTACCGGCGAGCCGGAGCCGGTGAATCCCAGTGTAGAAAACTGGGGAACCCGGTTCGACAAGATGGAGATGACGTATTCCACATCCAATCCCGCGGGCGTTGCCGACCTGACTTCAATCGATTATTTTGCCATCCCCCTTGCAATCAAGACATATGGCACAGACCTCACAACACCTGTTCAGACGCTGACGGTCACGGTTCCGGGGAATACTGTTATATCCTCACTAGCCGCACTGGCCGGCAATAGTCCTAACGTCCTTTTGAAAGATGCCGAAGGAAACTTCCTTCGCGTGCTGGGGCCCAATCTCGCTCCCGCCGGAAGCTATCCGTCATTCCAGTCTTATCTCAATGAAGCCCAGGCCTCGGGCTTGTCGATGCAGATCGTGGATCTTTACTCCCAACTCGGATCAACTCCTGCAACAAGTACACAAAACTATAACTTCACTACGTCCTTCGATAGCAGCGGCAACCTGCATCTCAGCGGCGGCGGAACCCCCTATAACAACGGCCCAAGCGTCGGCCCGGGACATGAAATCGTCATCAACAGTAGCGATCTTCTCAATGGAATCTATTCCGCGAACCCTCCATACACAGTGGATGGAAATGCGGCGGATATCGCGGATAATGATGTTTATGCGGCAGCCGTGCGTGATGTGCTGGCCGCTTTTACCTTCGGATTTGCGAACAGCAGCGTAACAGACCCTAATACGGGCAATCCTTTCAAGAATGAGGTGAGTAATCTGTGGTGGAAATCACCGAAGGCATTCCAGTTCCTGCAGCCGAGCGCGCCTAACTACGATCAATACGCGGCGTATCTTCAATCCGTCTCAGATGCGTATGGGTCGCCTTTTGCTGACCGCTGGCAATCCGTTCAGGCGGCTTTGAATCCGGCAAACGTCACGACAATGGAGATCGATGTCCTGCCTGACACTGCCAGCACAGTTCAAATTCTTCAAGTGAGCCCGGCCGCCCTCTCGAAAAGACGGTAGATAGATCCAGAGGCAGCTAAGGGTAGGGTTAGGGATGGCAATCAAGGTTTATGAAAAACGATGACGATTCTATTAGTAGACGATAACGCCGGGGTTCGCCGCCTTGTACGCCGCGCGATCAGCTATCTTGCAGCCGATATTCGGGAATGTGAAGATGGCTCTGAAGCGCTGGAGACTTACGCTCAATCCCGTCCCGATATCGTTCTGATGGACATCCGAATGCCACAGATGGACGGACTTGCAGCAACCAAGGAGATAAGAAAGGTTTATCCCGCTGCTCGTATTCTCATGCTCACTGACTACGATGATGAGGAACTGCGTGCTGCCTCTCGTGAAGCGGGGGCCTGCGGCTATGTCTTGAAGCAAAACCTGACGGGGCTGGCGGCTTTGGTCCAGCATTTTGTGGAGACTTCGCGGGCACCCCTCCAATGATTATGGCGGAATTGGAACTATCTTCCGATTTATCCTCGACATAGCAGGAGTTCGGATTCTGTAGAGAACCATTTGCGTTTCGGTGATACCTCCAAAAGCGAAGCAGGTAAGTTGCGTGAGATCGCTCCTTTCATTTAGCCGGATCCACTCGTTGTGCACGTTTTTCCTGCTGGGCGCAACTTTCGTCCTGCTCTTTCAGGCTGCAAATGGGTATGGACAATACCGTTCCGACGTTTGGACAGCGGAATCCGGGTTGCCTCAGAATATCGTTCGCGGCATCGTTCAGACACCTGACGGCTATCTCTGGGTAGCAACGCTGGATGGGCTGGCACGTTTCGACGGTATCCGGTTTACGGTATTCAATAAAAACAACACTCCCGGAATCGTTTCGAACCGGCTTGAGTCAGTCCTAAAAGGGCCGGGCGGAGATCTCTGGCTGCTTACCGAAAGTGGCCAGATTACCCGATATCATCGCGGAACATTTCAAACCTATGGCGCCAAACAAGGGCTATTGGAACATGATGACGACAGCGTTACTGCAGATCAAAATGGTAACCTCTGGGCTCTCACCAGCGAGGGAATTAAACGCTGGAACGAGGCTATAGGGCGTTTTGAGGTCATAGACCTGGCAGACAAGAAAATGAAATTTCGACCTTTTGCCTGGGAGAATTCCGGTTTCTGGGCGATAGACAAGAAGGGCGTTCACTGCTTTATCCGCGGCCGAACTGTTTTTTATCCATTCTTGTCCAAGCTCACCGCTGATTCTCTGTGGGGTGTTGGTCTCAATGAAGATGGAACGATCCTTCTTGAGACGTTCGACGGCAAACATATTCGTCTTGCCCCAGAAAAATCCCTCGATGAAGTTACGAGTGTAGATCACCCTTTCCTCTCAAGCTATATCGACCATCAGGGACACCAGTGGACAATACAAATCGGGAAGCACCTGAGTCGGTCCATAGAGTACCTTTCCTCCGGAGTCGTTATCTCCCAGCCTTTTCTTCGCCTCTTTGAGGATATGGATGACAATCTATGGTTGGGTACAGAGGGAAACGGGCTTTACCGTTTACAGCGGCAATCGATCAGGGTTATTTCGCAGGAGCAGGGCCTTGTGAGCCGGAATGTTTATCCCATCCTCCAGGATCATGAAGGAGCTATGTGGGTAGGCTCCTGGCCAGCTGGGCTCGCGCGTTATCAGGCGGGGAGATTCACTCGTTACACACCAAAGGACGGTTTGCCCGGACCGGTGAGCGCGCTTGGCGAAGACAGTCAACACCGTCTTTGGATAGGAACTCATGGAGGCCTTGCCATTTTCGACAATGGGAGACTCCGGAAGGCAAAAGATCCGGTATTGCCTGACAATGCGGTTGTGCAGGCGATCCTTCAGGCCAGGGATGGAACTCTCTGGTTCGGCACCCGTAACGGGCTATTCTCGATGAAGGAAGGCGTGACGAAACGGTTCAGCGTACAGGAAGGCCTGCAAACGAATGATATCCACGTCCTGATTGAAGACCGAGCCGGCGATCTTTGGATCGGCGGCTATGGAGGGCTGACCAGGCTTCACAATGGCAGTTTTACTCGATGGTCAGAGCAGGAAGGTCTTCCCAGCGAAAATATTCGGTCGATATACGAGGACCGGGAAGGCATCCTTTGGGTGGGAACCTATGACAATGGCATGGGACGTCTTAAAGATGGAGAGTGGACTCGATACACCAGCCAGAATGGCCTGTTCAACAACGGCGTCTTTCAAATTCTGGAAGACGATCACGGCAACTTCTGGATAAGCTGCAACCGGGGAATCTATCGGGTCAGTAAACGCGATCTGAATGATTATGCTGCTGGAGCCGTGAAGACCATCTCATCGGTCGCTTATGGAAGAGGCGACGGCATGGTCAACGTGGAATGCAATGGTGGCCTGTGGCCCGCCGGCGCCAAAGCACCGGACGGCAAGTTGTGGTTCCCAACACAGGATGGTGTTGCGATTGTTAACCCAGATGCTGTCCCAATCAACTCAAGGCCTCCCAATGTCGTTATCGAGTCTGCCATGGTGGATCGGATGACAGTCCCTGTGACAAACCTGCTGCAGGTTGCTCCCGGCCAAAAAAGCCTGGAGATCCAATACACGGCACTCAGCTTCAGCAGACCGGACCAGGTTCGGTTCCGGTATCAACTCGATGGTCTGGATGCTGCCTGGATCGATGTCGGAACCCGGCGCACGGCTTATTACTCTCACTTGCCACCGGGCCGGTATACCTTCAGGGTCGTCGCCGCAAACGGGGATGGGATATGGAACACCCAGGGACAGAGCCTCCCCATCGTCGTCATCGCACCCTTTTACCAGACGCGATGGTTCCTCCTTCTCATGTTGCTTGCGACGGTCGCGTTGATCCTGGGGATATCACACTACCGCATCGTGCAGCACGAGAAGGCAAGTGCAACTCAACGGGCTTTTTCACAGAAGCTGATAGGCTCGCAGGAGAATGAGCGCAAGCGTATTGCCGCTGAGCTGCACGACAGCCTTGGACAGCGTCTTATCGTCATCAACAATCTGGCGCTCTTCTCCCTCGATGCTGCCGCAAAGTATCCGGACAAGGAACACTACCAGACCATTGAAGAGATCAGCAAAGAGACGATGATCGCGATCGAGGAGACGCGAAATATCTCCTATAACCTGCGACCCTTCCGATTAGATCGTCTTGGCCTGCGCAAGGCCATACAAAGTCTGGTACGTATGGTCGGTAGAGCGTCCGGAGTTCATTTCTCCTTCGAGATCGATGACATTGACACACTCCTTCCGGAAGATCAACGAATTAGCTTTTACCGCATCATTCAGGAGTCTCTGAACAATATCGTCAAACATGCTCAGGCCGCCAAGGCCAGCGTCCGTATCCAGCATCTCGACCACAAGATTTTGCTCGTGATTCAGGATGACGGCCATGGTTTCTCAACCGAGAGCTCGACAGCGGAACGCCAGGGCGGCTTCGGGCTTACCGGCATGTCCGAGCGCGCCGCTCTTCTTGGCGGTACTTTGAAGATTCGCTCGGAACATCACCGGGGCACTATAATTTCATTGGAAATCCCCTTGACAGAAAACAACCGTGGCTGAGCTCATTCACGTCCTGCTTGCCGATGATCACCCTCTTATCCTCGATGGCCTGAAATTAGGCCTTAAGAAGGACTCTCGCATCCGAGTAGTTGCCCAGGCAAGCGATGGTGCCACCGCCCTTGCTCTCATCCAGGAGCTGCGTCCAGATGTCGCAGTCATCGACATCGATATGCCAAATCTCAGTGGGATCGAGGTAGTCAAAGAAGTCACACGTCTGCAGCTTGAATCAAAGATCGTTCTTCTTACGTTGCACAACGATGAAGAGATATTTCATGACGCCATGGAGCTAGGCGCTAAAGGATATCTTCTTAAAGACAGCGCAGTACAGGAGATCATTGTTGCTGTCAGAGCGGTAGCAGAAGGCCGCCTCTTTCTAAGCTCAGCAGTTACTGCGCACCTTCTTCAGGACCGTTCCGCCAAAAGCGCCTCTCCGGAAGCACGCATGTTCGAGAGTCTTACCGTTACAGAACGGCGTATTCTGAAAGTCCTTGCCTCGGGCAAGACCAGTAAAGAGATAGGGGAAGATCTCTCCATGAATTATCGGACCATAGAAAACCATCGCACTAACATCTGCCGCAAATTGAAGATTGACGGCACCAGTGCTCTACTCCGGTTCGCTCTCCAGCATAAAGATAAGTTTTAGGACCGACCGCCAGATTTGTGGCGAACTATTGCTAACGGCTAAGCTGCCACAGCAGTGCTGCTCGCAGATGCTCTTGCTCATCAGAGCAACCAACGCCCACCTCATACATCGAAACAAAAAGATGCAGATTCAGAAGGCCAGCATACGCGATATCTCTGCCGTACTGGCCTTCTGATACATCCAGGTTTCACCAACTAGGCGATGCGACGCCGTAAGAGGCCGGCGACTCCAAGCAGGCCACTGCCGAGCAGCACCACCGTGGATGGCTCCGGTACAGGACTGGTACAGTTGATGTCGCCGGTATTGTCGGTAATGGTTATTGAGCTATAGCCAAAGACGTTCGTGCCGACATTGAAGAAAGAAGCCGGTAAACCAGGTACGGTGAGGCCGTTGTCCCCTTCGATTTGAATTTCGCCGGTGGCTGCGAGAATACTGACGGAACTGCACGGGACTCCGAGTGCGCTACAACTCGAAGGGAGCAAGCCGGATTCATCAGAGGTGATGAGGGTTGGACTGGTGTAGGTGAACATGTAGTTTCCCGGAAAGTCCGGGGCTTCAGAGGTGAACTGGTAGGTGAAAGTGTCCGCATGGGCGCTAGGAACCATGACCGCAACAATTACCGCAACAACCGCACATCCAATCCATGAGAGAGCGCGCATGATGATCTCCAAATGATCTGTCTTATTTCTTATTGCGCCTGAGAATAGCAATTCTCCGGTCGCAAAAGATATCGGTGCTTCTACACGATGGACCGTGTGCTAACGCACGCCCTGATCGTTCGCAAAGAGCCATCGACGCATTGGGCGGCCACAAACTACAGTGGCCCGCAGGCGAGGTTCACCAGCGGGCTGCATGTGGTCTGCGTTGCAGAGAGGTTGTTACAGCCCGTGATTCTTCATCCGCCTGACAGCGCAAAGATAAGCTCTAACTGCCGGAAGATGAACATCCAGATGTCATAGGGCAACCGGCACTCGACTTACATGGGCATACCCGCGGCAATCAGAATGCCGAGATAGATGCCCAGACCGTATGAGAGATGAGTCGTAAAGTCGAGCGCTAACACGCTTGCCCGAGCAGGCGCAGGAGCGCCACACCACACCGCAATCCATCGCTACCTTCGTATGGGAACCTGCTCTCTAAGAGATGTGACTTCTCATCTCTAACGATTCGACAAGGTTCTCTTGACCGGGTGCAATGTCAGTCGGATTCGTTCTATAGATGGTGATGATTCCCTGGCTTTGGGCTTGCTGCAACAGGTTGATAAAGACATAGCCCTTATCTTCGTCTTTAACCTCTTGCAGATCGAACGTGAGTTGATCTACGACTTCGTCAACTGTTCGGGTGCCATTACAGGCACGAATGAGCGCGGCGAACCATTCTGAGATTTTGGTGAGGCTCCTGGTGCCATCCGCGGATTCGCGAACTGCATAGAAGCATCTTCCCTGCGGCAAGGGAGGCCCGGTCCGCGATTTTAGCGCCTCGGTAATTTGCTCAAGGTCATATTGCAGCTCAAAGACATCGGTGAACCTGGTGTTGGATGGCACATCGCTCCATCGTAACGGCTGATCGGCGAGGACTCGTCGACCAGAGTGCGCTGTTAGATGGGGACTTTGGATCAAGGCACATTCCGCCGCGAGCAATGGAGCTACCATCGGCTCTTTACCCACTGGGTGTTCCCGCACAAAGGTCAGGAAATCAGAGCGAAAGTCGTGTCCGACATAGTAGCGCCGGAGATCTATACCGACTAGGCCGGGATGTAACAGGACTCGGTGCGTCCTCCACTCGAAGTAGAAGGCCAACATATCGACTACTGTCTGATCGATAGCAGACACCAGCCATCGATAGCACTCAACGGTGATGGTCAGGAATTCCCGTAACTCGAGAAGAGACTCTCTGTCCAGATGTGGCATAGGCAAGAGATAGAAGTTAGGGAATATTTCGAGATGGTTTCGGATAAGATCCAGATCGGCGGCGTTCTGGGTCAAGCCCTGATGGGACATGTCCGAACAAAGTTCTTCCAACACTAACTGGCGTTTGTAAAGCGAATAGATTGGGGTGGCAGCCAGCGGGGCGAGGATGTTGAGCTGCGGATCGGAGTGCGGGCATCGGGCCGAATGCATGAGGATTCGAAGCGTTTCGCGAACATCCTCCCATGTCTCTTCGGGAAATCCGGCGATCAGGGAAACGATGGTACTGATTCCCAGCCTTTCGGTGATGTCGATGATCTCTTCGGCACGCTGAGGATCGAGATGCTTATCGATGATCTTCTGCATCCTGCGCGAGCCCGCCTCCACACCAAAGAAGATGCCTCGGCATCCGCTCCGCGCCATCAACTCCAGAAGAGGCTCATCGACGCAGTCTGTGCGCGCGCTGCAGGACCATGTGAATCCCTCGCCGGACGCGAGCATAGTCTCGCAGAATGCCGCGACTCTCCGCTTATCGACGGTAAACATGTCGTGCACAAGGTCGAAGTGCGTGATGGAGTACGTCTTGGCAATATCTCGCATCTCCTGCAAAATACGCGCGGGTGAGCGAAGCCTGAAGTTGCGCCGGAAGAAATCGTTGGTAGAACAAAACGTGCAGGAAAACGGACAGCCTCGCCCCAGCTCGAGGTAGGCAATGGAGGCGCCTTCGAGATATCGGGAAAGGTGGTAAGCAGGAGGAGGCAGGCTATCGAGGTCGGCGATAACGGGCGCGTTTTCATTGCGCCTGACTTGCAAGCCATCCCTGTAAGTCAACCCGGCAACTTGATCGAGGCGAGCCTCGTTTGCAAGCTCCGCGATGAGTATGGGCAACGAAACCTCAGCTTCCCCACGCAGGACGAGGTCAACAAACGGAAAGGCTGTGAGTGTCGCTACATCGACTACTGATGCCTGCGGTCCGCCGAATAGTATCGTCGCGTTGGGCCGCAGCTTCTTGACCGATTCGGCAACGCGAACGGTCAAGGGATAGGTACTACATATGGAGCTGAAGCCGTAGAGATCGGCGTCGTTCTCGGCAATTTTTGAGGCAAGAAATTCGGCAAAATCGGCGTTGCCTGCAGCGGACCCCAATGTCCTGGTGAACTGCAGGTACGCTCCATTCACATCTACGATGTCTGGACAGTCACCCAAGCCTTCCAGCACAGCTGCCAAGTTGAGAATGCCAAGCTGGGGCCGCGCAGCCGAGGAAAGCACCTCGTCGCTACTCCACTCATCGGCACTTATGTACTCAGTAGCTGTCGGAGCGGTGACAAGACAGACATGCATCAATTGCTCTCCAGGAAGGAGGCACGCGTTTTACCAGCCTTCGTCTTTCACCACGATAACAAGCTGCTTGGACTTTTTGCCGGCGAACATATCCATTGGCCGCTCGGCCAGAGCCTTTTGAATTTCCTTCACAATGTCTTCTTTTGGGGTGCCGGTTGGGGCCTCAATGACGATGCCCTCATCATTGTAATGAGAGGTAGGTGGCCGCTTCTTCTCTTCCGCCATAACGCAGCTCCAATCTATGTGAGATCAAAATTTCCATACCGGGTTGCAGGATGCCATTTTGCACGACACAGCCAAATTGTGCAAGCCTAATACAAGTTATCCAAAAGATTGCCCTTTCTTCTTAACTTCCCAATCCAGATACTCGAGCTGGACTCTCCCAGGTTGAAGTAGACCGAATCGCCGGCCACGGAGAGATTGAACGACCGGGGGGCAACCACGTCGATGGAATTTCTGCGGTTGTGATAATGCATTACAGCGAATGGAGTACCCTTAGTCTCTTCGGTTTCAGGATCGAACGCTTGCCCCCAGATGCAGGAGAAGCCATCGCGCTTAGAGATGAAGAAGATTGTTTTTCCATCCCCCGACCAACGTGGCCGATCGCTCGATTCCGATGCGTCGGTAATTGGAATCCACTTTCCTTCGGCTGAAGCAGTCGATTTTGGAAGATGCACGGCAAAGATTTGTTTTTTGCCCAGACCTGCGTTTTGCCTCGTAAAGAGTAAATAGCCGGTCTTGGAAGACCAGCCTGGCTCGCTGAGAGACATACCGTCCTGCTTGAGGACCAATCTGTGCTCTCCGGTTTGCGGATCGATCATATAGATGCTGGATGGCGACCCGTCACGATAGAGGATCGCTCGATTTGTATCGAACCAACTGGTGGGAAGACTACATCCGGCGCACAGCCGTTTTGGCGATCCACCTTTTATAGAGGCGAAGATTGAGGGGCCGGTTTTTTCGCGAGCTTCGAACGCAAGAAACTTTCCAGTGTCGTCGATGATCGGCGACATCATCTCAAGACCTGTTGCCATGAGCGGTGTCTCGGTCATGGAGCTCATATCTTTCAGCCAGACATCGCGGTGATCGCCCCATCCCCGTGAAAAGACCAGCCAGCGACCGTTGGAGGAGATAAATGGCGATACGTCCACGGACGGATCTTCGGTGAGCTTCGACCGGACTGCTGCCGCGGGGTTCGACGCGTTATCAATCCGCCAAAGATGCAACGCTCCCACCAATTGGGTGTAGGCAAGCGTGCCGCTGTCAGAAACTGTCGGATAAATGTCCCGGGCTTCTCCCAGAGTCAACTGTTGCGGCTCGCCGGTGGCTTTGAAGGTCCGGGGATTCAGCGAGACCTCCCAGAGGTTTGTCTGTAGCCCCTTTCTTCCGCTGAACAGAAGGCGATTGTTATACCAGTCGCTGATGATGCCTTCCCATGGGATGATCTGGTGCTGCGAGAGAAGAGCGATTACCTGAGTGTTCTGGAGAGTTTTTCCGTCGGCACTCATCACCCACCAGTCTGAGCACGCGGGCATTCGAAGTCCCGCCTCACGGCAGCCTGAGAACAGGATGGAATGCCCATCTTCGCTCCACAAGGGAAAGCGCGCGTCGGCAAAAGAATCCGCGATCCGGACAGATGGTCCTTCGCCGAGACGGAGAAGATACATTTTGCCCGATGGAACCGTTGGATCGGTGTCGCCGACCCAATAGAGAATGCTGCTGCCATCGGGGGAGAACCGCGGATTTCTCCCATACGGGACGAGGAGATGCTCCTGCCCCCCGTCTACATTCGACATGTAGATTCCGCCGCCGTTTCTCTCCGAACGAAATGCGATGGAAGTGCCATCGGGAGACATGCTGGGAGCGTCATCCTGCGCGGTGTCCGTCGTTATCCTGACAGGACGGCCACCGGGAAGACGTTGCGTGAAAATGTCGATGTTGCCTGCTTCGGCGCGATCAGAGGAGTAAGCAACTACCTTCCCGTCAAGTGACAGAGTAGGATGATCGGAGAGGTCCGTGGCTGGCGTTAGCTGGCTAAGCCCTGTCACACGGCTTCTTGCATTGCGGTTCAAAAAAATACCGCTCGCCGTGACGAGGACCATCAGAGCGAGAGCTATTCCTGTTTGCCATCGACCGGAGAGCCGGTCTGGAGGCGCCAGGACGCGAGTTACCTCTTTGGCGGATTGAAATCGTTTTTCTGGGTCGTACTCCAGGCAACGTTCGATGATGCGATCGCACTGCCGAGGAATGCTGGGTCGCAGCGATGAGGGCGGCAGCGGATGCTTGGTGCGCCGAATCGCGGCAGCGGCGGGCGAGTCGGCAGCGTAAGGATGCAGGCCAGTTACGAGCGAGTACAGAACGATGCCGAGCGCGTAGATATCAGTGGCAGGAGATACAGGTTTTCCTTCAAACTGTTCCGGAGCCATATACTCCGGCGTCCCCACGATTGTTTGCGGCAGCGTCTTTGCAGGTCTTTCCACGGAAGCTGAACTGCTGCCCTTGGCTATGCTGAAGTCACGCGCGAGGCCAAAGTCCATCAAGACGACGCGAGATGCGCCATCCTGATTGCACAGCATGATGTTGGCGGTCTTCAGGTCACGATGGATGATCCCTTTCTCGTGGATCAGCCGCAGACCCTCGCAGATTTCAAGCGTGATGTTTCGTGCTTCCTTCCACGGCAGTGGGCCATCCCTCAGAATCTTCTCGTAGAGCGTAATCCCGTCGAGGTATTCCATGGTCAGGAAAGCAGTTGCCGCAAATCCTCCGGATGCGGGCAGAAGATAAAGCTCGTGAATGCGGCAGACCTGCGGCCCGCTGACCCTTCTGGCTAATTGCACCTCCTGGCGGAAGCGCTCGAACGCGTCGGAGGAAGAGGCAATGCTATGACGAATCGTCTTGAGAGCGACGGTTCCGAGCTGCAGGTCTTCAACCTCGTAGACCTCGCCCATTCCACCTTTCCCGATGGGGCGAATGATACGGAAACGTCCAAGGACGAGCTCGTCTGGCTGGAAGCGAGCGCCTTTCCTGTCGAGAAACCCGTTGACATTGATCAGTGGAACGTCGAGGGATCCAGTGTCCTGCTGTTCAGCCTTGAGGAGCTGCTCGAGTTGCCTCTTGAGTTCGAGATCCTCGCCGCAGGCGGAGTCTATGAATGCCGCACGACTCTCCGGCCCTTCTTCCAGGGCTGCATGGAACAGCGGTTTCAGGCGTTCCCAGAGCTCAGGAGTCATTTGGACTTAGGGCGATAGTAGCTGCCGCAGCTACGCATGATCCAGTCTCCAGTTGCGAGCTGCAGCATGGTTCCTGCCGGCCAGAGCGACTCATGGCACAGACCCGAGTCACAGTCATGCCGGGCTTCACGCGTCATCGGCAATGACAATAACCTTGGAGGGTCTCCCTTTCGTCTCGTGGCCATCACTTCCTCAACGTGCAGGTGGCCAGTATAGCCTGAAGTGCTTTCATTTTGGTTACTTGCGCGAAACGCACAGGACGAACAACCGCTCCGATTCTCCATGCCGCGCGGACTGGTCCGGAGCCATGAGTCCGTCATCGGGTGCGATCCTGATCGCTCAGGACGGTCATGGCGGCGTTGCGGCCATTGATCCCGATAACGCTGCCTCCGGGATGTGTACAGGCTCCACAGAGATAGACGCCCTTCATCGGGGTTCGTGCGGTAAGGCGGTTGCTCCACATGTAAGCGGGAAGGCATTCGCCCTGGAAGATGTGTCCGCCGGTGAGACCTACCTTCTGCTCGATGTCCGGCGGTCCCAGGACCTGCGCGTCGATGACGGCTTCGGGCAGGTTGCTGCAGAACCGGCCGATGGAGCTGAGCGCCAAGTCCCTGACCTCATTGCGGCGTTCCTCCCAGGTGCCTGAGGCGAAGCTGTACGGGACGTATTGGGCAAAGACACTCATGGTGTGAAGGCCGGGAGGAGCGACAGTTGTGTCATGCATGCTCTGGAAGTAGAGCTCGCACCAGAGCTGGGCGGGCAGGCGGCCTGCGCGAGCTTCAGCATATCCCTTCTTCCACTCGGACTTCGTCAGCGGAGCGTTAATCTGGCCGTAGTGATGTGGTTCGTTGACTCCTGGGCGCGCAGTGAAGTCTGGTGGTTCGCGCAGGAGCACGTTGAGCTTGACGGTGCATCCTTCGATGGGGATCGATCGTATCTTCGCGACCCAGCCTGAGTCTGCCGACGAATCCAGCAGGCTCAGAGTGCGGATCGGATCGGCGTTGGAGATGACGACGGGAGCGGCGATTCGCTCTCCGCCTTCGAGCAGGACTCCTTCTTCGGGAAGGATGCGGGCCACGCTGACTCCTGTAGCGATGACGGCTCCGGCTTCGCGAGCGGCGTCGCAGAGGTAGAAGGAGACCATTCCCATTCCACCTTTGACGTAACCCCACATTCCGGGCATTCCGCCGAGACGGCCTGAGGCGTGATGGAAACGGATCGAGGCGGTGCCTGCGTCGAACGGGCTGGCGTTGGTGCCGATGACTCCCTGTCCGAGATAGGCGGATTGGAGGCGCTCGTCGGTGAGGTAGCGCTCGACGAACTCCGCCATCGACCACTCAAGGAGGAGATCGCGCGCTTCAGGGTCGTTCGCGAGGAGGCCTTCGAGTTCCTCTTGCGTCGGCGGATCGCCGATCCACAGGTCGCGTGCGCCGTTTTGCTGGCTATCGTGAAGCATTCCGTTTGCGGGACGGATTGTGTCTCGGAGACGGCGAATGACATCGTTCATCGCTCGCCAACCTTCGACGTCCTTGGGGGAGAAGCGGCGGACCTCTTCTTCGCAACGCTCATCGTCGTCCCAAAGCTGGATGCTGCTGTTGTCGGGGAAGGGAACGAAGAGGCCGTTGACGGCTGGCGACCATTCGAAGCCTCGCTCAGGCAAATTCAGCTCTTTAATCACGAGCGGATGCAGCAGGCCGGCGAGGTAGGCGCAGGGGGACATGCGCACGTTGGGGAACGGCTCTTCGATGGTGCAGGCGCCCCCGACTCGTTCCCGGCCTTCGAGGACAAGGACACGCTTTCCTGCCTGTGCGAGATAGGCGGCGCAGGCGAGTCCGTTATGTCCCGCGCCTACGATAATCGCGTCCCATGGGCGGGCGGCCAGTTCTTTGACGGGGGCTGGGAGACCGATCTTTCCCAGGACTGCTGCGGTTGCGGACATACTGGCAGTCTAACTTTCCCGCTGGATTGTGCACGAATCCGTCCGTCCGCCTCTAGCTTGTACGCTCTGGCTCTGCGTGAGAGGATCACCTAAGCGCACGGCGAGAGTGTGCGTCCAACACTCAGGAGCTCTTTGCTCGTGCAGCGGCGCGACTTCCTCAGGTTCGGCAGCCTTACCCTGGCCCAGGCAGCAGCGGCGAGAGCTCTGCCCGCGCAGATGGTGCAGATGCCTTCGCACAATAGCGGCGCTGCCCCGGAGGGCAAGGCCGACTATACACTGCGTATCGCTCCGGTGACGGTCGAGCTATCGCCGGAGCGGATTCTCAGCACCATCGGATACAACGGCGTCTCGCCCGGCCCGGTGTTGCGGATGCGCGAAGGCAAGACCGTTACCGTCGATGTAATCAACGCTACCGACATTCCTGAGCTGGTGCACTGGCATGGTCTGCTCATTCCATCCGATGTGGACGGTACGGAGGAGGAGGCTACGCCGTTCGTTCCTCCGCAGGGACGGCGGCGGTATCAGTTCACGCCTCGACCTGCGGGTTCGCGGTGGTACCACTCGCATGCGATGGCTTACTCGGATCTGCATCGCGGCTCTTACACCGGGCAGTTTGGGTTTCTCCACATCGACTCGGGCAGCGACGCCGGGCAGTACGACCAGGAGATCTTCCTTGCGCTACGGGATTGGGAGCCCTACTTCACCTCGAACATGGAGGACACCGACGAGGAGGGCCAGAGCGATCCTCAGTTGGAAAAGCCCGCGGTCCTTAACACGGATCCGAATGGTCTCGAGGTGAACTCGATGACGTATTCGATCAACGACAAGTCGCTCGGCTTCGGTGAACCGATCCGCGTGAAGGAGGGACAGCGGCTCCTGCTCCATTTTTTGAATGCGAGCGCGATTGAGAACCGGCGTCTGGCTCTTCCGGGACACAAGTTCAAGGTGATTGCGCTCGATGGCAACGCGGTTCCTGCGCCACAGGCTGTCGAAACTCTCTTCCTCGGCGCGGGAGAGCGCATCGACGCCGTGGTGGAGATGAACAACCCGGGCGTCTGGATCATGGGCGCTACGGAAGATGCGATTCGTGCAGCGGGACTCGGCGTTGTGGTGGAGTATGCCAACCAGCATCGCCAGCCGCAGTGGGTCAAGCCTTCGACGTTGCGGTGGGACTATACCATCTTCGGCGCTGCTCAGGATGCCCAGCCGGCCCGGAACCCTGACCACACCTTTGACATGGTCTTCGAGAAGATTCTCGGAGGAGCGGGCAGGTTCAATACATGGCTGGTGAACGGCAAGCCCTACCCTCATGAGAACGAGTTCGTCCTGCAGCAGGGGGCGCGGTATCGGCTTATCTTTCGCAATCGAACCGACGATGCCCACCCGATGCATCTGCATCGTCACCAGCTTGAGCTTACGGAGATCAACGGTATGAAGACCTCCGGCATCCTCAAAGACACAGTTGTGGTTCCCTACTACGGCCGGGCTGCGGTCGACTTCACCGCGGATCAGCCGGGGTTGACCCTGTTTCATTGCCATATCCAGCAGCACATGGACTATGGATTCAAGGCTCTGTTCCGGTACTCCTAGGCTTTTTCCCGGGAGTACTCCCTCCTATTACCTGCGAGTAAACATAATAAATTCAGCGATTAGGGGAGCTCTAGCTTATCGGGGCAAAGAAAACGACCCAGAAGGCGAAATGGCGGAGGGAGAGGGATTCGAACCCCCGTAGCCCTTTCAGGCTAAGCGGTTTTCAAGACCGCCTGTTTCAACCGCTCACACATCCCTCCGCGGCTGGGTCTCCCTAAAGGTTAGCAGGAAACCCCGCACCGCTGCGATACTGGAAGGCGTCTAATCGTTAACTCAAGCCGATGGCCACCACAAACCTCCCCAAACCGACCTCCTTTGACCGCACCCTGGCCAGTGCGCGTTCCACCATGATGTTCAGTGAGGTCGTTCGCCTCGCGGTTGATAGCTTCAAGGCCAGTAAAACCCGCTTTCTGCTGACCATGCTGGGCATGATCATCGGCTCAGCCTCCATTATTCTTGTCGCGACTCTTGGCTCAACCGGCAAGCAATACGCGCTGGACCAGCTCACCAGCATCGGCCCCAACAAAATTGAGTTGCAATACGGCGGCGGCACCGTCAGCGGCCCGGACAATACCACGACACCTGATTACATGACGCTTGACGACCTCCACACGGTCCTCGAACAGGTGCCCGGTATCGTTGCTTCGTCTCCCATGCTGGAGTTCCACGATAACGTGAGTCTCGGCGGAGGCGTTACCAAGCAAACCACGTTGCTTGGCGTCTCCCCGCAATATCGGATCGTACGCAATCTCATAGTCGTCTCCGGCCGGTTCTTCGACGACCAGGACGACCTGGCGCACGAGAAGGTCGCGGTCATCGTCCAGCCATTCGCCGAAGAGCTCTACGGATCTGCAAACGTGGCCGTCAGCAAGACCATCAGTGTCAAAGGCATTCCGTTCGTTATCATCGGTGTCTTCCGTGAAGCCTTCCCTACCTACGGGCAGTCGGAGATCAGCGATCATACGATGCTGGTGCCTTATCCTGTCCTGCGCTACTTCACCGGAACCAACACCCTGAAAGAGATATTTTTTACGATGCGCGAAGCCTCCATGGTGGTGCCTGCCAGCGAGCGCATTCTTGCAATCGTCCGGTCGCGCCACTATGCGGGCTCGGTTTACAACGCCGCGATACTCACCGACCTTCTTGCCAGCATGGCGAAGATCGCCGACATGCTCACCATCGTGCTCACCCTTGGAGCGGGAATCACCCTCATCGTCAGCGGTGTTGGCATCATGAACAGCATGCTCGCGAATGTCCAGTCGAGAATCAAGGAGATCGGCATCCGCAAAGCTCTGGGCGCAACCAGCCGTGAGATACGGCTGCAGTTCCTTACCGAAGCGGTCTTTCTCTCGCTGAGCGGTGGAATCATCGGCACAATCATCGGCCTGGCGCTGCCCTTGACGCTGGGCCTGTTGACGCCGTTCAAGATACCGATCAACCCATGGGCGCCCGTATTCGCGCTGAGCAGCTCGGTACTCGTCGGTGTACTCTTCGGAACGCTTCCCGCCAACCGCGCCGCGCGGCTCGATCCCGTCCAGACCCTCAAATACGAGTAACCATTTCAATCCTCACACCAACAAAAAAACGCATCAACCGTAGCGGAATCTCCGCAGGATTGATGCGTTCTGAGTCTTTATCGAAAATGGGAACTAAGCAGTCGCGACAGCTACCTCTTCGGTCTGCTCGCCCTTCACAGTCACTTTCACATGGCTGGTGACCTCGCGGTGCAGCTTCACCGGGACATGGTATTCGCCGAGACTCTTCAATGGCTCGTCCAGCGAAATCTTGCGCCGGTCGATCGTGTAGCCCTTCGCCTCCAGCTCGTGAGCGATATCGCCCGACGTCACCGAGCCGAACAGATGTTCATTCTCGCCAACCTTGCGCTCGAACACCAGCTCGACCGCAGAGAGCTGCGTTGCCAACTCCTCTGCTCCAGCCTTCTCCTTGGCAGACTTGCGTATGGCAGAAGACTTCATCTGCTCAATGACGGCCCTGTTGGCGGCGGTCGCTTCAATCGCCAGCTTCTCCGGGAGCAGATAGTTGCGCCCATAGCCATCCGCGACCTTCACCACATCGCCGCGATGGCCGAGTTTATTTACATCTTCCTTCAGAATAACTTCCATTGCAGTTCTCCGATTTCCTGTCTGGCTAAACGGCTCAGCCAGTCCTCTGATCTTGTGAATCCGCGCAGTCATGTCTGCGCGAAGAAAGTTAGAAGCGAGCCGCAAACGCAAGCAACGCGATATTGCGCGACTGCTTGATCGCCAGGCTGAGCTTGCGCTGATGACGCGTGCACACACCGGTCAAGCGGCGCGGAACGATCTTGCCGCGCTCAGCCACAAAACCCTGCAGCAGGCGAACGTCGCGGTAGGAGATAGCGTCGATCTTCTCGGTGCAGAACTTGCAGACCTTCTTGCGCCGGAAAAACTTGCGGCCGCCAGGACCGCCGCCGGGTGCGCCTGCGGGGCGTGGCGTGCGTGGCCCGGCGCCAGGGCCGGAGTGCGCGGGACGGGATGATGGTACGTGTTGCTCAGTCGTGCTGCTAATTTCGTCAGCCATGATATTTCCTCTCAGTTACGTTGTGCCTTCCCTCGCTCCAGACCCGCATTGGAGTCTCTGAACATCCGATTCTTTGCAATCCGATGGAAGCGAAGTGCGGCGATTGTCTTGCGTTGTGCGAAGCGGTCGAAACCCTCATCGCAAATCTCAGTCAGGCGAAAACTAAACCGCCGGCGCGACTTCCTCTGGAACAGCTTCGGCCACAGCAGCAGGCTTCTTTTCGTCCTCAGCTTCAACCGGTGCTGCCTCGACAGCAGGAGCCGCATGCGGCTGTGCGCTGCGCTTCACCTTCGTATCGCGGATGGCCTTGACCTTCGCCAGACGCTTCTCTTCTTCGTCGATGCGCACGGTGATGAACTTGATCACCTGCTCGGACACGCGCAACCGGCGCTCGATCTCCGTAATCAGCGAGCCTTGCGCCACAACCACCAGCAGCACATAGAATCCGTCGTTGAACTTCCGCACCGTGTAGGCCAGCCGCCGGCGGCCCATCTTCTCGACGCTCTTCACCTCGCCGCCACCATCGGTGACGTTCTTCTGGAAGCCTTCAATCAGCTTGTCGAGGTCTGCTTCTTCAACGTCCGGCCGGACGATGAACATCACTTCATAAGTACGATTCATTCGTTTGCTTCTTTCTGCGAAGTTCTGCTTCGCACCGTGCCGGCGTTTGTTCTGCCAGCCCGGTCTGGAAAATCACTGCGTTAATCCTGCAACCACATCTGCGCTTACTTCTTACTTTCCCTTCGGCTCGTCAGCTCCATTTCCAGGATCATCCGGCCTCCGGTTGAATCTGTTCATCGCAGCGCCGACCCCTTCGGTCAACACCACCTCAACCGCATCCTTCACCCGGTCGAGCACCTCATCCAGCACCGCAAGCTCCTGCTTGCGCATCGGCGTCAGCAGATAATCCCTGCCACCCGCCTTAATCTCTCGTCCGTCGGGCAGCGCCGGTCTCCCAACGCCAATCCGGACCCGCAGCCATTCTTCCGTCCCGAGCGCACCGGAGATCGACTTCACTCCGTTGTGCCCATTCGCCGAGCCGCGCTCATTAATCCGAAGCCTGCCCAGCGGAAAAGCCAGCTCGTCATAGAGGACAATCAACTCCTCCCGCGAGATCTCCAACTCCTGAATCAAAGCAGCTACCGAAAGCCCGCTCAGATTCATGTACGTCTCCGGCTTGGCCAGCAGCACATCCTGCCCTGCTAACTTCGCCTTCGCCGTCAGCGCGCGGCCTCTGCGATTCGCAACCACCACACCGCAGTCCTCCGCGATGCGATCAATCGCCAGAAACCCGGCGTTGTGCGGCGTGAACTGATACTCGATGCCAGGATTTCCAAGACCGACTATCAACTTCACGCCACAGGTACCTCTGGCTGGCTCGCTAACCCGCTAGCCAACCGGCTCGCCGTTACTTCTTCTTCGCATCTCCAGCCGGAGCAGCGCCGGCAGCCGGAGCAGCATCCGTCTTGCCCTTCTTGGCAACCTCAGGCTCAGCCGGTGCAGCGGCCAGATCTTCAGCCGGTGCAGCCTCTTCCTTGATGATCGTCACGTGCGCAACCGTGGCATCCTCGTCTTCAAGGAACTTGATGCTGCCCGAGTGCGGCAGGTCCGAAACGTGAATAATTCCATGCAGCTCAAGGTTCGAAACATCGACGTCCAGGTGGCCCGGAATATCGCCAGGCAGGCACTCGATCTCAACCTCACGCAGCACATGCTCCAGAATGCCGCCCTGCGACCTCACGCCAACCGGGGTGCCAACCAACTGGATCGGCACCGACACGCGCATCGCCTTGTCCATCGCAATCCGCTTCAGGTCGATGTGCAGCAGCTTGCCTTTGATCGGCTCATGCTGCCAGTCCACAATCATCGCCTTCACTATAGCCGAACCCTCAACGTTCAGATCGAAGATCGTGTTGTGGCCCGAATCCGAGTGCAGAATCCGCGTAATCACCTTCGGGTCGACCGCAACCGCAACCGACTCCTGTCCCGCGCCATACACAACAGCCGGAATCTTGCCCGACACGCGAACACGCCGTGCGGCATTCTTGTTGAACTTGCCCTCGCGGGGAGTTGCGACCACTGCTTCTGTATTCTTCAATGCTGCCATGACTTCATCTTCCTTTCGGGCACAGAGTCAATCTCTGCTCCCTTTGCGGCTCGGCCGCGGTTATGTCCTGCGCGCTCCCAAAAACTGAGAACTAATTGAACAGCGTGCTCACGCTGGTCTCCATATGAACGCTTTCAATCGCCCGGCCCAGAAGCCCCGCAATCGAAAGCACCTTGATCTTGCTCACCCGCAGCGCATCCTCACGCAGCGGAATGGTATTCGTCACGACCACCTGCTCCAGCCGTGAGTTCGCAATGCGGTCAACCGCCGGGCCTGAGAGCACGGCATGCGTCGCGCACGCATAAACTTTTTCCGCGCCCTGTTCCAGCAGCGCATCCGCCGTCTTCACCAGCGTTCCGGCGGTATCGATAATGTCGTCGAGGATCAAACACGTCCGGCCCTTCACATCGCCGATTACGTTCATCACCTCAGTCACATTCACATCGGTCCGCCGCTTATCCACGATGGCTAACGGCACTTCCAGCTTCTTGGCGAAGAATCTCGCCCGTTCCACGCCTCCCGCATCCGGCGAAACCACCGTCAGGTTCGGCAAATTCAAATCCCGGAAGTAGCTCACCAGCACCGGGCTGGCAAACAGATGGTCCACCGGAATATTGAAGAATCCCTGAATCTGCGCCGCATGCAGATCGACGAGTAGCGCACGGTTCGCCCCGGCAGTCGTCAACAAATCCGCAACCAGCTTCGATGTAATGGCGACCCGCGGACGGTCTTTTCTGTCCTGCCGCGCGTAGCCATAGTAGGGAATCACAACCGTGATTCGTCCGGCAGAGGCGCGCTTCAGCGCGTCCATCATAATCAGCAGCTCAACCAGGTGCTGATCTACCGGGAAAGACGTAGGCTGCACGAGAAACACATCCGCGCCGCGGACATTCTCGAGCAGCTGAAAATGAACCTCGCCGTCGGAGAATCTCTGCAGCCGGGTCTCGCCCAGCGGCACACCGACGAACTTGCAGATCTCCTCGGCCAAAGGCCTGTTGGACGATCCGCAAAAAATCTTCATGCGCTTGTTCTCGCTAGGCCGGGCGGAGCGCTTTTTTTCCGCCGCCTTCTGCTGGCCGTCCTGGCCAGAGAGCGCGTTCGCAGGCTGAGAGCTCGCTTTTGTCTCTTCAGCCTGCTCTGAAATAGGGGAAAGAACCGCAGTCGTGTTGTTGTTTTCCACGTGAAACCCTCCAGGTTGGTTGACCTTGAATTGTTCCTGCTGCACTGTCTTGCAAGGCCTTGTTGCGGCCCCGCTCTTCTTCTGAATCCTTTGTTGCGAATCCTAAAAAAGCCAAAGACTTCGGTCTTTCGAACTTCTCACTTCTTCCTCCGCTCTGTTTCTCGCGGAGTCCAAAACGTCATACTCTGCGGCACATTGTTGCCGCGAAATAACCCTAAATTTTCGGTTCGCATTTGGCGTCGACTTTGGTTGGGCGACTAGGATTCGAACCTAGACAAAGAGATTCAAAGTCTCTTGACCTACCGTTAGTCGATCGCCCAGTAAATCGCCGGTATCTTTATCTTACCCGGCGAGGTCACTCTGCGAACATCTGTTCCCAGTACTCGGCCCGCGGCAGGGTCTCCGTTAGAAGAGCCTCCACGCCAGAAGACTGGACGCGCAGCTGAGCCGCCTTTGCATCCTGCTCAGACCGGTAAAGTCCAAACAGAGCAGAGCCGGAACCTGATAACGCCGCATAAATCGCAGGGCGACTTACATCGGAGCCATCCGAATCACTACCCATCAATTGACGCTTGGTTATTCGCAAGGAGGGATACTGAGGAAACACAACGTCTTCAAAGTCATTATGAAGACCACCGTTTCCAATCCCGGTGCGGACAAGCGCGAGAGGGGTATTCTCGGCCAGATCATTCAGCGCATAGCTCTGGCTTTCACCAGATAAACCCTGTTTTTTCTCAGGATTAGGATCGCGAACGATACCGGAGGTGCCGGGCCTCCCATCACCAGTCTTCGCAGAAAGGGATGAGTAAGCAAGACTCAACTCTTCTAGCCTACCCGGTTTAGCCCCGAAAGTCAAACCAGCCAGGGAAGTCAATTCGACCTCCGCCACGTCGTCATCCTGAGCGGAGCGAAGGATCCCCGCATTTGTCCTTCCTTGGGCTTCCACTTCCCACGTATCGGCCGCGCTTTGTCCTCCATTATCATCGATTCCCGTTGCCACCAGCTCATCCCAGGCCTTAAAAGCCGCCGGAGTAGAAACCCCCACCTGTGGCACCGCAACCACACACCAGGTCCTCGGAAAATCCGGCATAGGTGTAACGAGCTCCCCCCGGCCAAGCCCCAAAACTGCCCCACCCAACAGAAACAAAGGCACATCCGACCCCACCTCCGCCGCCAGCCTCAACCGCTCCACCCCCGGCAAAGCCACCCCCAACTCCCGCTCAAGCCCAAGCAAAGCCGCCGCCGCATTCGCCGACCCAGCCCCCATCCCCCCTTGCACAGGCAACCGCTTCTCAATATGAATCCCAACCTCCGCCGTCACCCCCAGCCGAGCCAAACACCCCTCCACCATCCGCCAGGCCGTATTCCTCCCATCCCGGGGCACAAATGGATGATTGGTAGTCAACGCAATCCGAGTCTCCGCCGTCCGCGTCGCCGAAACCGTCACCAGATCATGCAGCCCCAGTGTCTGGTAAAGCGTAGTCAACCCATGAAACCCATCCGGCCGCACCGGCCCAATCGCCAACCCAAGGTTGATCTTCGAATACGAACGAACACACGTAGCCATCGTTTCGATTCTATCTACCACTCATGCCGGAAGAGAAAGCCCCTCAGAAAATCGAGAACGTCACCTCAACATTCATCTCCACCATCACAGGCTTCCCATTCTCCATCGCCGGTTTGAATCGGTACTGTTTCACCGCCGCCACCGCCCGTTCATCCAGCCCCATCCCAACCGGGCGAATGACATGCACATGCAAAGGAACCCCCTTCTCATCCACCCAGATACTCACCAGCACATTCCCTGAAAACTTCGCCCTCCGAGCTTCCTCGGAAAACTCCGGCTCAAATCCATACACCAGAACCGGCGCACTCACCCCACCGCCAATCTGCTTCACTCCGCCACCCATATTCCCACCCGAACCCAGCCCAACTCCCGAGCCATTTCCACGGCCAAGCCCCGTCCCACTCCCATCCCCCATCGACATCTCCACCAGAGGCGAGCTTGCCACTCCAATCTGCGGAAGACTGCTCGCCATCTTCACATCCGGCTGAACCTCCACCGCCGGTTCGATGTGAATCTTCGGCTCATCCAGCGGCGGAGCCTTCGGCGGAACAATCTGCTGCTCCGCAAACTTCGGCGGCGTCCCTTTGGTTACAGGAGTAGGGCCACGCTGTCCACCCCCCCCGCCCATCGCCCGAACCTTCGACAAGCTCTGCGGCGGATCGGCCAGCGCCGTCGTTCGCAGATCGACAGGCGCCGCAAGATGAATCCGCGTCGTAGCTGCATAACCAATCATCAAGATCGCGAAGACATGTGCAGCCACTGCCCATCCGGTCGCACGATAACTTCGTCGCACACCCATCCGGTCAACCACTGCAACCGGCTGCGACTCCAGAGCCAGCGGCGCAAGTTCTTTCGGAGACATCAACTCCCGCAAGCCACTCCAGATCGAACGGACCAGCCCCTCCGGCTTAGCGCCACCCTCAAGCAACGAAACCCCTCTAGCTTCATAAACTCGCGAAGCCGCGACCTCCATCCGCAGCACCAACCTCTGCATCAAGCCTTCTCCGGGCTCCGGATTCGCAACCTCACGCAACACATCATCCAGCAGCATCTCGAACTCCATCGCATCTTTCATCGCTGCCCCTCCTTCATCGCCACATACCTTCGCCTCAACTCAGCTCTTGCCCGCATCACCCGAGTCCGCACAGTCCCCTCAGGAATTCCCATCGCCTCCGCAACCTCTCGCGAAGTCATCTCCTCCACCGAAGACAACACCAGTGGCCGTCGCAACTCCTCGGGCAAGCCATCGATCAGCCGCCGCAACATCGCGCGCTCATCCTCATCCACAGCATTCGCTTCAGGCGATCCACCCACCGCCTCCAACTGCATCTCCGACACATCCGACATCCGCTCGACCATCTTCGGAAGATGATCCAGAGCCACTCTCCAAACCGTCCGCGCCAGAAACCCCTTCTCGTTCTCCATCCGAAGCCACGCCTCGCCCCGGTACAACTTCAGAAGCGCCTCCTGCACTGCATCCTCGGCATCCTGCGTATTCCGCAGCAGCGCAAACGCAACCTGAAACATGAACCTCGCCTGCCGCGCTACCATCTCTTCAAATCGCACATCGCGTTGTATTGCGTCGTCGCAGCGCGGCTCATCCCGTCTGTCCTCTACATACTCCGTCAAGGCTCCAACCCGAACACCCATCTCGCCTCTTCCGTTTTGCCCGACCTGTTCTGCTATCCCTAAGACCGTCGCCATCCGCAAACTGTTCACAAATTTCTCCATCAATCTTCATGTCGATACAATTCCCAGAGATGGCGGTCTCTCCTTCTCTGCTTCGAGGTGCCTGCTTTGCGGTCCTCTTGTCTGTGCTCACCACCTGTGCCCACGCCCAGGGCGGACCGCCCTTTCGAACCGACGACCCCGAAACCCCCGGTAACAAACATTGGGAGATTAACTTCGGCTGGATCGGCGACAGCAACCCCGCTGCCGGTGAATACCAGGTGCCCGACTTCGACATCAACTATGGCCTCGGCGACCGCATCCAGCTCAAATACGAGCTCCCCATCGCCATCGAAGAGGTCCGCCCGCTCACGGCAACCCCCGAATCTCCAGCCCAACCTGGCTCTGTCCTCGTCGGCCTCGGCAACAGTCTCATGGGGGTCAAATGGCGTTTCTACCAGCACCATCCCGGCGACAATTGGTTCGGCCCCACCAAACCCACGAAGTCCAAATCAGTCATTTCGTCGTCAGGAGCACCCGAAGGAGAACCCGTCGTCGACTTCAGTGTTTCCACTTACCCTCAGCTCACGCTCAGCAACCCCACCCGCAGCGTTGCCCGCGGCGTCGTTCCATCAGGCCCGGACTTCCTTCTACCTCTCGAAGTCAACGGGCGCATCGGCCCCATCCGCTTCGACGGCGAAGTCGGCTACCACTTCGGCAATCAGAGCGTACCGCAAAGCTGGATTCGCGGTCTCCTCGTCGGGCACGAGTTCACTGAACGCACCGAGGCATACGTCGAGTTCTACAACGAGCAGGACGCCAACACCATCCCCGCAGGTCGCGGCATCGGACAGTTCGCCACCGGCCAGACCAAGCAACGCGAAACCACCCTCGGAGCCGGCGGCCGTCAGGCCCTCAACAAGAAAAAAACTCTGCTCTTCATGCTCATGGGCGGCCGCAGCTTTCAGGCCATCACGCCCAACAACAGCCAGGCCAGCTGGATTGCCTACATCGGCCTCCAGGTCCTCCTCGGACCACAAGAGCCCGTCACTCCCCAGGTAGAACAAAAGCTTCCCAACGAAGACCGCAAGTAGCCATCACCTCCCGCGTAAACTACCCTCTCCTTACGGAGCGCTAATGCATCAATCACGATTCTTCCTGGCCGCACGGTCCGTCCTCGCCACTACTATCCTCGTGCAAGGCATAACAATCGCGCAGACCTCCGAAGAGCCCACGCGCACCCGGCACGTCATGGTAGTCACCGTCCAGCACAACGCCACCGACGCCGGCGTCGAAATCCTCAAGCAGGGCGGCAACGCTGTCGACGCCGCCGTAGCCGTACACTTCGCTCTCGCCGTCGTCTATCCCTTCGCCGGAAACCTCGGCGGCGGAGGCTTCATGCTCATCCGCGACAAACACGGCAAGTCCCACTTCCTCGACTACCGCGAAAAAGCCCCCGCCGCCGCCACCCGCGACATGTACCTCGACGCCCAGGGCAACATCGCCCCCGGCATGTCCCTCATCGGCTACAAGGCCAGCGGAGTCCCCGGCTCCGTAGCTGGCATCGCCTATGCGCAGAAGCACTATGGCAAGCTCACCCTCGCCCAGGACATGGCCCCGGCCATCCGCCTCGCCACCGAAGGCTTCGTCCTTACCGACGCCGAAGCCCGCATGCTCCAGAACAGCCGCAGCGTCGCCCGTTTCCCCGCAGCCGCCCACATCTACCAGCGCGACGGCAACTTCTATAAAGAAGGCGACACCTTCAAGCAGCCCGAGCTCGCCGCCACGCTCACTCGCATCGCCAAAGACCCCGACGAGTTCTACCACGGAGCCATGGCTCGCCAGATCGCCGGCGCAGAAAAGGCAGGCGGAGGGCTCATCACCGCCGAAGACCTCGCAGCCTATCAGGTCAAAGAGCGCGAGCCCATCCGCGGCCAATATCGCGGCTACGACATCGTCACCGCACCGCCCCCATCCTCCGGCGGCATCGTCCTCATCGAGATCCTCAACATTCTCTCCGGCTACGACCTCACCAAACTCGGGGGCGCAGAAACCAAAGACCGCAGCGCTCCTCAGGTCCACATCATCACCGAAGCCTTCCGCCGAGCCTACATGGACCGCTCCGACTACCTGGGCGACCCCGACTTCAACAACCTGCCTCTAAAACAAATGGCGAACCCGAAGTACGCCGCAGCCTGGCGCGCCTCCATCTCACTCGACAAGCCCACACCCAGCAAAGACCTCGTCCGCCCAGCAGGCTTCATGCCACCTCCGCCATCAGCAACCACCACAAAAGAGTCCACCGAAACCACGCACTTCTCCATCGTCGACTCCGAAGGCAACGCCGTCTCTAGCACCACCACCCTCAACGGCGGCTTCGGCTCCGGAGTCCTCATCGAAGGCCTTGGCTTCCTTATGAACAACGAGATGGACGACTTCACCTCCAAAATCGGCGTCGCCAACATGTTCGGCCTCATCCAAAGCTCCGCCAACTCCATTGCCCCCGGCAAGCGCCCGCTCTCCGCCATGACTCCGACCATCATCACCACCCACGGCAGCCTCTTCCACCACGCAAAACTCGCCTACGTCATGGGAACCCCCGGCGGTTCCACCATCATCACAACGGTTGCTAACGACATCATCAGCTCCATCGACAACCACCTCAACATCCAGGCCGTAGCCGACGCCCCGCGCTTCCACCACCAGTACATCCCCGACCGTCTCGACTTCGAAAAGCAGTTCCCCGACGACGTCGTCAACCAGCTCAAAGCCATGGGCTACGAAACCAACCGCAACCAGGCCGCCGACGACCGCAACCCAGGCCTCTGGGGCGACAGCGAGCTCATCGCCATAGACCCCAAAACCCATGAGCTCCTCAGCGGCCACGACGACCGTCGCAACTTCGGCAAAGCCGCGGGTTATTGAATATTGGGTGCTTTCAATCGTCTGGGATAGGCTCTTAGCGCAAAGCGCAACCCAATTTCTGCTACGATATCCTCCCGTAAGAGGGGTTTCGCCGTGACCAGCGAAGAGCGCAACCAACTCGCAAGAGCCTGGATCGCCCTCCAGATCACGCCCCAGCACGCTCCCGAGTACAGCCCCCTCTTCTGGTCCTTCCGGCAGACCCACAACCTCGTCCGCGAAGACCCTGCCGAAGCCTGGCACCTCATCCTCACCATCTGGTCCCTCGACCAATCCCTCCCCACAACGCAGAGCCTCTCCACCGGCCTCCTCGAAGAGCTCCTCTGCTACCACGGCGAAGCCATCATCCCCCGCATCGAGCAGCAAGCCCACGCCGACCCCTCCTTCGCGCTCCTTCTCGTCGGCATCTCCAGAGGCGCCATGACCACCGCCATCTGGAATCGCCTCCAGACCGCATGGACCGACAACGCCACCATGCCCCGGCCCGAGAGGCTTCCACCCGGCGAAGTCCTCGAGAGCACCCTCCTCGAATTCTCCAAGCTCGGAGCCCTCCTCCTCTGCATGCTCTCGCTCTACGTCGTCTTCCGCTCTCTCTTCCTCACCATAGAGGTCCCCCACACCATCCTCCAGCCGCCGGAGATCTTCACCAGCCATCTCCTCAACGCCCTCTTCCTCATCACCATCTCCGCCGCCATCTCCCTGCTCGGAGGCGTCATCTTCCGCGAATCCGAGCCTCGCGTCCATGCATCTATCGCCACCACGCTCCCGCTGCGAATGTTCTCCTGGGCCACCAGCATCATGCTCACCCTCTTCGTCCTCGCCCGCTTCCTCGAAACCCACTACATCTTCACCCCAAAAGTCCACTGGTAGTCAGGCGTCGGCAACTAACAGGGTGAATCAGTGCAAGATTTGGTAAAGTGTCATCCTGAGCGCAGTCGAAGTCATCGTTTTGAAAGGGCGCGGCTTCAGCCGCGCCATAATCTCAATCCGTGCAACGCGGCTTTTAGCCGCTGAGGGAATGTTCCCGGCCAAACATACCTTTTCAGCGCCCGCTACCGCCCACCCAGCGTCTTATCAATCGCAGCCTGCGCCAGAGGCCCCATAATCGCGTACCCCGCGGCATTCGGATGCACCCCATCAAAGCTCAACCCCGCCTTCATCCCCCCATCCTCCCCCACCAGAGCCGAGTAGTAATCCAGATAAGTAACCGAATGAGTTACACAATAACCCTGCAGCCAGTTATTCAGCGTCCTGATCTTCGCCGCAGGAGCCAACCCCGGCCGCCACGGATAATCTGCCGCAGGAGTAATCGAAGCCACGATCACCCGAATCCCATTCGCCTTCGCCAGGTCGATCATCGACTTAAAGTTGTCCTCCGTCATCTCCGGAGTCATCGGCCCCGTATTCCCCGCCACATCGTTCGTCCCCGCCAGAATCACCACCGCCGCCGGATGCAGGTTGATCACATCCTGCCGAAACCGCACCACCATCTGCGCCGTCGTCTGCCCGCTGATCCCGCGATTCACATAATCCTTCCCCGGAAAAAACGCCCCGGTCCCATCTCGCCGCCCCCACCCATCCGTAATCGAATCCCCATAAAACACCACCCGCTGCACTCCCGCCGGCACCGGCCCAAGAGCAGCGTTGTCTGCCCTATACCGCTCCAGCTGCGGCCAATCCGCCAGCTTCTTCTCCATCGTCGCCATCTGCTTGGCCGTATCTGTAGAAGCAGGCACCGCGGCAGTCGCTGGCGGCGTAGCCACCGGAGCCGTCTGACTCAATCCAACCGCACTTCCCACCGCAACACAACCCAGCCACGCCATCCGCATCAGAAATCTCATGCCGTCTCCTCGCTTTCGCGTACCGATTCTAGCCGACATGCCCCACAATGCCCCTGCTGCTGTACTTTAAGAGTTGATGCAACCTGCCTTGTCCACCCACGTCTTCCTCCAGCAGCGTCTCCACCCCGGCCTGCTCGACTCCCTCCGCAACGCCGGCGCCACCACCATCGAGCTCTTCGCCGCCCGCCACCACTTCGACTACACCGATCGCGCCGCCATCCGCGACATCGCCCTCTGGTTCCGCGATAACGGCATCGCCGCCACCCTCCACCAACCCCTCTTCCTCGGCGACCGTGCTGAAATCTTCGCCGACGGCAACGCCCAGTGGTCCCGCCACGTCGCCCCCAATCTCAACCTCATCGACCCCGACAAGTCCCAACGCATCGCCGCAATGGACGAGGTCAAGCGCGCCCTAGAGTCCGCCGAGCAGATCCCCATCTCTGCCTGCGTCCTCCACCTCGGCTACAAAGACGACCCCTGGAACACCCGCGCCCTCGAAAACTCCCTCACCGCCATCGAGCACCTCAAAGCCTTCGCCCATCCCCTCGGCGTCCGCATCCTCATCGAGAACCTGCAAAACGACATCACCTCTCCCGAGCACATCCTCGAAATTCTCAATATAGGCCACTTCGACCGCGTAGGAGTCTGCCTCGACATCGGCCACGCCCACCTCGCCAATCCCGAAAAAAACATCGCCATCGACGAAGCCCTCGAGCTCCTCAAGCCCCGCATCGCCCAGCTCCACCTCCACGACAACCACGGCCAGAAAGACGACCACCTCTGGCCCGGCAGCGGCAGCATCGACTGGACCAACGCCGCCCGTCACATCGCCACTCTCCCCCGCGGCCATACCCGGCATCCTCGAAATCGCCTACGACCTCGAAGAAACCCCCGACTCCGTCACCAAAAAATCCACCGAAGCCTTCGACCTCCTCAAGCGAGCAACCGAAGCCGTGGCCTCCAAAGCATGAATTGTCTCTTCAAAGCTTCTATTTTGACCCTCCTGTTTTCATCGACATTCATAACGAGTGCGCAGACTCTTAGAGTTCAAATCCTCAATGGCAAAACCGGTAAGCCTGTCGCCAATGAGCATGTTAACCTGTTTCGAAATGGAGATTTCGCCGACCCCGCTGGAAACCGAAATATTCCAGGATTTAGCACGGATGCAAACGGCATTTTTACTGTCTCGCAAATTGCCTCTGAAACACGTTCGTTTAATGTCGCCGTTGATTGGCACAGGCAATGTGCGAAGAAACCCACAACATTTTCATTGCAAGAGATCTTCGCAAAAGGTGTTGTGAGCGAAAATATCTGCAAGCCGAAGGTAAAGCGAACCGCCGAACCGGGAACACTAATTTTGTTTGTCCGCGACGAGACATTCTTCGAGAAAATGGCGCACTAGTAGACTGTTAGAGACATGTCGAACGAAGCAACCACCGCACCCATCGCCACAATCGCCTCCCTCTCCGCCCACGAAGGCCAAACCGTCACCCTCCGCGGCTGGCTCTACAACCTCCGAGCTTCGGGCAAGCTCCTCTTCCCCATCTTCCGCGACGGCACCGGCACCATCCAGGGCATCGTCCCCAAAGCCGCCGTTCCCGAAGAAGTCTTCAACACCCTCAAAGAATTGACCCTCGAATCCAGCCTCACCGTCACCGGCAAAGTCCGCGCCGACTCCCGCGCTCCCAGCGGCTACGAGCTTGACGTCGAAGACGTCACCGTCATCCAGAAGGTCCCCGAAGACACCCCATTCCCCATCCAGCTCAAAGAGGCAGGCGTCGACTTCCTCATGGAGCACCGCCACCTCTGGCTCCGCACCCCGCGCCAATCCGCCATCCTCCGCGTCCGCGCCACCATCATGCGCGCCGCAGCCGAGTACTTCGACACCAACGGCTTCATCCGCACCGACCCGCCCATCCTCACCCCCAACGCCTGTGAAGGCACCTCCGAGCTCTTCGAGATGGATTACTTCGACAACGACAAGGCCTACCTCACCCAATCCGGCCAGCTCTACGTCGAAGCAACAGCATTGGCGCTAGGCAAGGTCTACAGCTTCGGCCCCACCTTCAGAGCCGAGAAGTCGAAGACGCGCCGGCACCTGACCGAGTTCTGGATGGTCGAACCCGAAGTAGCCCACCTCGAGCTAAACGGCCTCATGGACCTCGCCGAAGCCTTCATCACCCACATAGTTACCGCAGTCCTCACGTACCACCGGGCCGACCTAAAAGTCATAGGCAAAGACAATCGCCAAACTAGAAGCCGTCCTGGCCCCATCTCCAGCCCTCAACTTCCAATGCCGTCATCCTGAACGAAGTGAAGGATCCCCCGCATTTTATCCGAAGCGCAACATATCTCAGAGCAGGGAAGCCGCTTCCCCCCGCCTAAGCTACGACGAAGCCCACGCGATGCTGGAAAAGGCCTACGCCGAAGGCAAGATCGAAAACCCCCACAAATACGGCGACGACTTCGGCTCCCCCCGACGAAACCAACATCTCCAGCCAGTTCGACAAGCCCGTCATGATCCACCGCTACCCCCGCCGCCATCTAAGCCTTCTACATGCAGCCTGACCCGCAGGACCCAACGAAAGCCCTATGCGTAGACGTCCTCGCCCCCGAGGGCTACGGCGAAATCATAGGCGGCAGCCAACGCGTAGACAGCTACGACCTCCTCAAGCAGCGCATCGAAGACCACAACCTCCCGCTCGAAGCCTTCCAGTGGTATCTCGACCTGCGCAAATACGGCAGCGTCCCCCACTCCGGCTTCGGCATGGGCATAGAGCGAGTAGGTAGCGTGGCTCTGCGGCCTGGACCACGTCCGAGAAACCATTCCCCCTTCGCCCGAACCCTTAATCGCAATCTACCCGTAGCGCCTTTCGGTGAGATATGACCGAGGATTCGTCACGAAGAGTATCGGACTGTGGCTTCTAAACGGTTCGAGGGAGCGTATATCAGTGTTCTTTGCAAAGGATACGAGTCCGATAGATTGAGGGATTTTGTAAGGCAAATATCGCTAAATCGTCATGCTTTCGTAAAAATGTTCGGTGTGGGGAATGTTTCGTGCGAAGGGCCGCAACTCTCCACAGGCAAGATCATCAGAGATAGCGATGGTTTATTTCTCGTAGATGGTGGGCGGTTCACACTTGCGATCACGCTTTCGATGCACGACTTGCATCATCCTTCTTCTGTTCCCACTCCTGCTCAGCAGCTGCTCTGATTCCAGGAGCACCACCGCATTGATTGCCTCACCGCCGACCTCTCAATGGGTCGTCGGCTGGGGAGCTTCGCCGCAGGATGCATTGACAACATCAACCAATTCAGGAGGCAGCGAGCAGAGCTTTCGTTTCATCGTCGTGCCCACCATCGGCGGAAACCGGGAGCGCGTACGCTTCTCCAATTATTTCGGTGCCACAGCCATCACCATTGGCTCAGCGCGCCCTGGCTATCGCTTTCAGGCTCAGGTCCGGCAATCGATACCGCACACGATGCATCGCTAACCTTCTCAGGCAACCGATCGGTGACGATTCAGCCGAACCAGGAGGTGTATTCCGATCCTATAAACATCACCTATACCTACGGCCAGAAGCTTGCCGTTTCCGTTTACATGCAGGGCTCGTTTCCAGCCCTGACGCAGCATGACTCGCTGGCCGGAACGAATTTCACAACAGATGTAGGAGCGGGGTATACAACGAATGACTCCACGGGCGCTTCTTTCACTGAGACCACCACGGAATGGTTCCTGATCACAAACGTGGACGTCTACGGGCCGTATAGCGGCACGGTGGCCGTTTTCGGAAGCTCCTCTGTTAATGGGAATCATTCCAACTACGGAGATACAAATTCCTATCCCACGGCTAACGTCCCAGTCGCGGGGCAGGACCACGAACGCCCCTCAGACTGGCTGGGCAAAACTCTGAATGCTGCAGGCATTCCTGTAGGTGTTCTCAACGCCGGTCTGGAAGCAGACCCTGCAGGCGAAGATGGCAGTACTAGCCCCCTGGCTGGTGTCGACCGCATTGATCATGATGTTCTGCAGCAGCCCGGGATCAAGGCCGTCGTGATTTATATCGGCGGGCATCGACCTGCGGATCGGCTGTCTGCCGCCACCACGGTTGCGGGAAGTCTCACCGCAATCATCGCGAAGGCCCACACTGCCCGGAGTGCGGGTCATCCTGGCGACGCTTCCTCCTTCCGAGTACTGCACAACAGGATCTCCCGCTGCCATCGTCCGCAGATCCTTACGCCGGTGACATCAGTCCGGGCCCGGAGAACCCTGGTTCGACGCAACGCCGCGCGCTGAATACCTGGATCCACAACACCGGATCGAAACTCCAGGGGTTGTTTCCATTGCCGATTTCGACGCTGCGCTCGCCGATCCTGCTCACCCTGACTTCATGATTCCGAACCTGAACTCCGGAGATAATTTTCACCCCAACGGAACTGGATATAGTGTGCAGAATAGTGCGATTGACATAACAGCTATCCTGGGACAGTAGGTTCTCGCGGATGGCCAGAACACCAAATGGGTGTCTGGGTGGCCCACATCTGGACTAGCCGCAAATCCGGGTGCCCCACCTTCGCGACAGTCTCATCGTCGCTAAGGTGGGGCATTCGCGCCAAGCGCGAACCGATCTGCCGCCCGCCTCATGTCAACAACCCGGGCAGATCACGCCCCGCCAAAGACCACCCGCTCAATTCCTGACGCAACCCTCGATAATCCGGAAAAGAATCACATAACGGCCCACCACCGCCAACCGCGCATCGTCCGCAATCTCAACCCGCACCTGATAATGCAGCGGATTGCAACCTATTCGCAGAATCGCGTCATAGATCTCCTCCACCAGATGGAGCGCGCTCTCCTGGCTATCCTGCGCTACTCAATCCGCGATCTGCTGAATATCGCCTTCAACATACTCCGATAGTTCAACGCGCATTACTTCGCCGCTCGCCTCGTCTTCTTGGCGCCGCTGTATCTCTTCCTGAGCCGCGAAAACACCCTCATCCACCGGAACACCCGGAGCCTTGGTCTCGACCGACTGGCGCCACATCCTGCGCAACTCCTTCAGGCCTTCCTCGCGCAGGTTCCGCCGCAGCGTCCACTCCCTCAACGCATCACGCACCACCTCGCTATGCGACGAATACTCTCCCCGCTCGACGGCCCGGCGCACCTGGTCCGCCATCTCCCGCGGAAGTGCAATGCTGATCTTTTCGATGGTCGACATCTCTCGCTCCACATGGTAGGAATAATTCCTACCGCACAGAATACCATTCACTCGACAGGGGAGAACGACTGGCCAGCCACAGATCTGGGTGCCCCATCTTCGCGACGGCTTCATCGTCGCTAAGGTGGGCATTCCGCGCCAATCGCGAAACCGCTTCCCTCAGTACCCCGCATTAAATCTTATAAGGCACCCGAACCCCGCGAGTCCCACTCGGAAAATCCTTAACATTCCGCGTAACAAACTGCCGCCCACCCGCCTCAGCCGTCGCCAGAATAATCGCATCCGGCATCTTCAACCTCTTCTGCCGCCGAATCACCGCAGCCCCGCTCCGCCACCTCTCGCGTCATCTCCAGATACTGAAAGTTCGCCAGAAACGCCCGCAGAATCGCCTCTTCACTCGAAGAAGCGGCCCCCGTCATCACCTCAATCCACGTAATCACACTGATCGCCGGATTCTTGCTCCGCGTAATCTCCCGCGTAGCCTTGGCAACTCCGTTCAAATGGTCGATCAGGATATTGGTATCGAAGAGTTCACTCACCGCTCCCACTCACCCCGCAGCTCCTCCTGATACTTCACCCCATCCACCCCTCGCTTCTTCCATATCCCAAACGAGTCCTCGAGCCCAGCCCGGTTCTCCCGCCAGAAATCCAGCCACCGCCTGACGAATCAACTCCGCCCGCGAAACCTTCCTCGACCGGCTAAGTAAATTCAACTCCTCCAACTCATCCTCAGGGATATCCACCAGCGTCCGCATCGCACTCTCCATGATATACACCGATGATATCACCGCAAGTAATCGCCCCCCCCTTGCGACGGTTCACCGTTGCTGCTTTTAGCAACCGAAAATAAATTTCCCCCCAAGACCCTCAAAAACAAAGGCAAAATCGCATGTCAAGCCCCAAAAGCACTCAACTCCATCAATCCAAACAGCTTAGCCGTGGCATTTAAGTTACCGCAAAACCTCTATACCTTAATACAGTAGAGAAAACGAACCACGAGCCCCAGGGGAACCCACCCGCCGGGGCTTTACTTATCTAAAATGAATACTTTACCAACATCGCCGACGCCAAAACCCAGCAAAATCAATACTTTGCCTATGTCCCAAACCAGGCTTAACGTAATTAGAATGAATACTTTGCGCACATTTTGGCGGGGGGAGGGGTCACCCTGTCTGACGCTTCTGGCCCTCACTCTCTTCCTTACCATCACCGCCCTCGCGCAGGAGCAGGGAGCCTGGCGCGCCTACAACTCCACCGCGCGCTCCATCACCGGCGACGTCGACATCACCCCCCGAAAAGCTCACAATCAACCTCTCCCGCTTCCCCGTCTCTCGAATCCGCGCTCTCGAGCCCGCCGAGCTCAGCGCCGCCTTCGACGCCGACATCCACAACCCTGGTGCCGGCAGCCTTTATAGCGTCAACATCTCCGGCGGAAAACAGTTCCTCAACCGCAACACCCTCTGCGGCTCCGAACAGATCCTGTGGATGGCAGCCTACGCCCAGGGCCGCTCCCTCAAACTAGCTTTCTTCTCCGGACAGAAGCCCCCGGTCTTCACCCTCGAAGCCCTCGCCAACTCCTCCGATCTCTGCGGCACCTTCGTCTACACCAAATAGAAAACCTGCAGATACATTCCCGTCGCCGAACTTCCATCCAGACCTAACCGTAATCTTCTCCATCGGTCTAACGGGATAGAATCGCGCAACCTCGCTTTTTCGCATTTATCCGCGCCCTGACCAGGAGATCGCACATGAAACGAACGCTACTGTGGATGGCCACGCTAATCCTCATCTTCGGAGCGTTCGCAACCACCCTCCAGGCCCAGGCCAGGGAAGACAAAGACATCACCGGCAACTGGCAGGGAACCCTCCAGGCCGGACAGGGCCTCCGCACCCTCATCAAAATCTCCAAAGACGACGGCAAGCTCAAAGCCGTCATGTACAGCATCGACCAGGGTGGCCAGCCGATCCCCATCACCTCCATCTCTCTTCAGGGATCGGCCGTCAACTTCGACATCAAATCTCTCGACGTAACCTACGCCGGCACGCTGAACCCCGACGGCAACACCATCGCCGGAAGCGCAAACCCAGAACGGCCAGACCCACACTCTCAACCTCGAGCACGTCACCCCCCGAAAACTCCTGGCCCATCCCCGAGCCGCCGAAATCCATGCCCGCCGACGCCATTCCAAAATTCGACGTCATCACCGTCAAGCCCAGCGACCCCAGCCGGCAAGGCAAAGGCTTCACCGTCCGTGGCCGTCACGTCATGACGTTCAACACCAACAGAACGATCTCGTCACCTTCGCCTACAGCCTCCACGCCAGGCAACTCATCAACGCTCCAGCATGGTTCGCTACCGACAAATTCGACCTCGACGGCGTCCCCGACATCGAAGGCCGCCCCAGTGCCCAGCAGATGCGTCTCCTCGTTCAATCCGCCCTCGCCGACCGCTTCAAGCTCACCTTCCACCACGACAAAAAGGAGCTCTCCGTCTACGCCCTCGAAATCGCGAAGGGCGGTCCCAAGCTAACCGAAACCATCCACCAGCCCGCCGACCCCAGAAACTTCCTCTTCCGCAAACTCGGTGCCCTCATGGTCACCAACTCCACCATGCAGGACTTCTGCAACGGCATGCAGGGCGCAGTCATGGACAAGCCCGTAGTCGACCACACCGGCCTCACCGCCCGCTACGACTTCAACCTCAACTGGACGCCCGACGAATCGCAATTCGAAGCCATGGGAGGCTACAAACCGCCCACGGCCGAAGACCCCAACGCACCGCCAGCACTCTCCACCGCAATGCAGGAGCAGCTAGGCCTCAAATTCGAAGCCACAAAGGCCCCAGCCGACGTCCTCGTCATCGACCATGTCGAGAAACCCTCCGCCAACTAGCAGTCCGCGATCTTTGGGAATGCGCCTTGAGTGCCTCGCTAAGGCATCACCGCCGCGCGCATCCCCATCAACGCGGCTGCCCTGCTGGCCGGATCCACTCCCTGCACACCGGCCACCTTCTTCAGCGGCGACCCCTCATACCTCTGGTACTCCGTCACCCCCGGCCCGGTCACCGTAACAAACTCCACCGCCCGCGTTCCCTTCGGAATATTTCCCCCAAACCATCGCGGATCTTCCTGTTGTGCCCACGTCACCACCTGCAATACCGCACCCACCGGATAATTTGCATCCGCACTTCCACGCGCATACTTCACCGCCACATCGTTTCCAAACATCGTCGACATCGTCCCGCCCTGCCGGTCAATCCACGAAGTGATCACTCCACCCGCCAGCGGATTCGAAGGCAGATTGCCCGTCATCTCTGCATCGGTATTAAATCGCGTAACCACTCGAGGATTCACGCCCTCCTCGCATCCCGCCAGCCCAATTGCAAGCGCACAACCCAGCACCCAGATCCCTCTCATTGCTGACCTCCAATCGGCATCGTGTACACATAGTCGTTCTTGCGCATCGGCGCATGACACGAAGTGCACTCGTTCTGAAATCCCGCATCCTTCCCATAGGGCTTGAGCTCAGTCCCTCTCCACCGCCCCCAACCCCATCCTTCTGTCGACGCATACTTCGTCGCATCCTTAATCATCAACTCCACCTGCACAAACTTCCCCGTCTTCACCACTCCCCTGCGCATCCGGAGCAGACTGCATCCAGGTCACCTTCGCAAACGCAGTCCCATCCGGCCATGGATTGATCCGCTTCTCCGCAATCGCCTTCACCGCCACATCATTGCCCAGAATCACCCGCATCGTGTGGTTATCGAACCGGTCCGTGCTGCTGATCGCCTTCCAGCTCTTGTAATCCGGCAGAAACGCCACTCCATTGAACTCCGGCTGGACCGCGGGCGTCCGAATCTTTCCATGCACCCACTCGTCATACTCCGTATCCGCCGCACTCGCCGCCTCAACGGCCAAGGCAGCAGCATCGGCGGCCTTGGCAGCATCTGGCGGAGCCGTAAGATAGCTCCGCAACACAGCCAGATCCTCCGCCGAAACCTTCGCCTCAGGATGCAGCCTCACATAAGCAGGCAGCGGCATCGCTCCCAGCTGAATCATGTTCACCGCTTCAAACAGAAACCCCTTCTGCTGTGCCTCAGGGAGCTTTCCCATCTCCGAAAAATTCATCTGCGCTCGCGCCATCTTCACATCGCTCGCCACGGCCCAGTACGCCGGAGCAACCTGATCGAACCAGGCCAGCTTCGTCTCATTCGAGTGGCAGTCATAGCAGGACTTCCGCAGCACCTGCTTCACCTCCACAGGCGTCTGTATCTCTGCCGTCACCGGAGGATTCCCTATCTCCGGACGCACAAACTGCATCCCCACAAACCCCACCATCAACACCACAATTACCCAACCAAGCGCTCGAAAACCTGTTCTCGCCATCTGGTCCTTCTCTCATGCGAGCAAGCAGCGGGCCTCGCCAAAACTAAGACTCCTCGGAACGCCATTCGGTCGCAACCCAAATCTTTCTAGCTACTTCACACCCTTCGCAGGGTCCCAAACCCCTTGCAGCTTCCGCACATAAACCATCTGTCCAATGTGATACGCCATTATGCGTCCCCACATGCGCAATCCGCGACGCCCACAGCGAAATCTTCGCATCATCCGCCGCCTCCACCGCCTTCTCCCACTCCGTCATCACCGCATCCAGATCCGCAACCGTCTTCGCCCAGCTCTTCTCATCGAATTTGTCGAAGGTCTCGTCGTTGTTCCCATCGAACTTCTTCGGCTTTCCCCCCTGGAAGCTGATCAGGCTCTGCTTATCCCAGAACCAGAGGTGGTAAGCAAGCTGCCCCACCGAGTGATTTCCACTCTTGTCCGTCCAGTTCGCCTGCGCCGGAGTCAACCCAGCCACCGCCGTATTCGCCGGCACAAACCACTCCGCCTTGTTATGCGTCGACCGCAACTGCTCCAGCAAAACCTCCTTCAGCGTCATCGGTTTATTCTGTTGCGCGCACGCCATCATCGGCGCTGCTATCACCAGACAAGCAAGCACTCGCCTCACAAAGCACGTCATAAGACACGCCTCCAGATTTTCGTTCTAAAAACCCGGCCCGTTACTTCTCGCTGCTAGGTGGAGCGATCCCCTTCAGCCGCAGATACAGCGCCAGAGTCGCATACTGCTCCGTGTCATGCGAAGCAGTCCCCCACGCCAGCCCAATCCGCGACCGCTTCGTCCTCCCCAGGGTCCACCATGTCCAGCACATTCGCATCCGTCAGCGCTGCGAACGCCTTATCGCACTCCGCAAACGATGCATTCAGCGCCTCTACAATCGCAGCCTTGTCCGCGGTATCCGCAGGCACCTTCACCATCGCATCCGGAGCGGTCTTGTTCATCGCACCGCAGCTTCGCGCCTGTGCCTTCCGTCACATGGTTCAGCACTCGCGCAAAAGTCCGGATATCCGGCTCCGGCTTATACCCAAAATCCGCCGCTGGCATCTTGTCCGCCGACTTCAAAATATTCCCCTTCGCCGACGCATAGCTTCGCTGCACCTCAGCCGCCGGTCCGGTCGCCACAGGCGCGCCGCTCGCAGCGGCCTGTCCCATCGCCATGTGGTCATGGTCTGCAGGGGATTGCCCAAACGCCACACCCAAAACCCCTAACATCGCCGCACTCATCAAAAAACATCGCCGCATCGCACTCTCCTCAGATATCACCACCAGCCTAACCGTCCCTGCGCTCCATCACAAGACACTTCGTCACGGTTTTACCTCTATTTTTGTGGCGCAGCCCAATAGCTCGTTCTCGCCGACACCATCATCTCCGGATGCTTCGGCAGCGAAACCTTGATCGCATGCAGCCCAGGCTTAGTCGAAGTCGGAGTAAAGCTGAGAAGGTAGCTGTTCCGAATATGATTGTTCAGCACGCTCAAATCCTGCTCCAACTCCCCACGCCCATCGAAGCTCATCGCCTCACCACCCGAAAGATCGGCCACCTCCGCCGACAGATTCTTCTGCATCGCTCCAAAAATCAATCTCAAAGGCGCATCAAGCTTGAAGTATCCCTGGGTAGGCCTCGCTGGATCGTCGTAGGCCTTGAGCGAACCATCGGAAGGAACTATCGAGATCGGCGGATTCACATGCGGCTCCTTGAGAGCCAATTTCGCCTCCGTCTTCTCCGCGGAAAAAGTGACGCTATAAACCGCGGTATTCGTCTCGCCTAAATCCCGCACGATCTCCTTCATCGGCGTCTTGCTGCCGTCGTCGTGCTCCTGGCTGATCAGCAAAATCGCTCGCCGATTGTTGGCCGGCTCTTTCTTCAGCAGTTCAAGAGCGAACGCAATCCCATCGAAGATCGCCGCCCCGCTGTCCCCCTGGTCCGGCTTATCGATAGCCTCCTTCCACTGCGCAATATCCGACGTAAACGGAGACGCCGCCTCCGGCCTGCTATCAAAATTCACAATCGACACCCTGTTTGGAGCACCACCCAGCAGGGAAGCCAGCATCGTCTCAAGTCCCGGATAACTCGCAAACTGCCCACGAGCAACTCCACCAGTCTGCATCAGCACCACCAGCGACAACGGCCGCTTTGCCTCCTCCTCCAGCGTCACCTTTTGCGGAACCCCATCGTCCGTCAGCAAAAAGTCCTCGGCGGTCAGCGAAAACGCCGCGTCCTTGTCCGCGGTCTGCACCAGCGTCGGCACCACAACAAGCGTAGTGGTAGTCCGCAGCGTCGTCTGCGCGAGGCCCGCTCCCGCAAGCGCTCCAATCAGCACCCCGAATTTTCCCGCTGCCAACCTCATACCTGTTCAGGGTTAGACGACAGAGATGCCCAATCATCTTTTATCAGTCTTATCACTGTTACGCCTTTCGCCCCGGCCCCACCAAATGAACTATCCTGTTAAAGACACCCCACGAGCCAAGCAAGCCTCGTAACAAGGAATCAGACACCCCATGCCATTGAACTGCGGAATCGTTGGCCTCCCCCAACGTCGGAAAATCCACGATCTTCAAACGCCCTCACCTCAGCCAAAGCCCAGGCCGCCAACTATCCCTTCTGCACCATCGACCCCAACACCGGCGTCGTCACCGTCCCCGACGCCCGCCTCGCCAAAATCTCCGCTCTCATCCAACCCAAATCCCTCGTCCCCACCACCATGGAGTTCATCGACATCGCCGGCCTTGTCGAAGGTGCCTCCAAGGGCGAAGGCCTCGGCAACCAGTTCCTCGGCCACATTCGCGCTACCGACGCCATCGCCCACGTCGTCCGCTGCTTCGACGACCCCGAAGTCGTCCACGTAGCCGGAGGCGTCAACCCCATCCACGACATCGACATCATCAACACCGAGCTCCTCCTCGCCGACCTAGACACCGTAGAAAAGCGCAACACCAAGGCCGAGCGCTCCGCCAAATCCGGAGACCCCAAAGCCAAGGCAGAACTCGCGATGCTGCAAAAGCTCCTCGCCGTCCTGAACGCCGGCAAGCCAGCCCGCACCGCCGACCTCACCGACGAAGAACGCATCCTCTCCCGCGAGCTCTTCCTCATCACCGCCAAACCCCAGCTCTACGTAGCCAACGTCGATGAAGCTGGCCTCACTACCGGCAACCCCTACACCGAAGCCGTAGAAAAACGAGCCGCCGAAGAAGGCTCACAGGTCGTCCGCATCTGCGGAGCACTCGAAGCCGAAATATCTCAGCTCGAACCTGCCGAGCGCACCGAATTCCTCGAGTCCCTCGGCCTCCACGAGCCCGGCCTCGACCGCCTCATCCACTCCGCCTACCGCCTCCTCGATCTCATCACCTACTTCACCGCAGGTGTGCAGGAAGTCCGCGCCTGGACCATCAAGCGCGGCACCAAAGCCCCCGGAGCCGCCGGAGTCATCCACTCCGACTTCGAGCGCGGCTTTATCAAGGCCGACTGCTACGCCTCCGACGATCTCTTCAAATACGGCAGCGAGCAGGCCGTCAAAGAAAAAGGTCTCCTCCGCTCCGAAGGCAAAGACTACGTCGTCAAGGACGGCGACATTCTCTTCTTCAAGTTCAACGTCTAAGGGACACTCTCGGCAAAGATGGTAGGCTTCTCCCATCGCGTCGGAATCACCATCTCGATCTAGAGGAATTCCAATGTTCCAGGTGATCTTTGTAGTCCTCGCACTGGTAGCCGCATCCATCCATCTGGCATTTTCACCGGCCAGCCGAAGCACCAGATCGGCAGTCGCCAAAACCTACCTGCTTTATTTCCTCTTCATCTACGTAGGTTTGATGGGACTCCTCACAGCCTATGCCCATGTCTTCCGTCCTCTCCAAACCTCAGCATCCATCGGATGGGTCACAAGTCCCTACGAATATGAAGTCGGTATGGCCGATCTCACAATGGGCGTCCTTGGCATCCTGTGTCTTTGGTTCCGAGGAAACTTCTGGCTCGCCACAGCCATCGGCAACGGCGTATGGTTCCTCGGCGACGCGATAGGCCACATCCGCCAGATCACTCTCAACAACAACCACGCCGCCAACAACTCCGGCATCTTCCTCATCACCGAAATCATTACCCCAGTGGTGGTCCTCCTTCTCGCTCTGTATGTCCATGTCACAAGGGACGGAGCATCACAAAAAGCGTTCCAGCGGACATAACCTTCACCGGACGACAAAAAAAAGACCCCTCCGGAAGGGTCTTCAGCACTGTTGGTTTTTTCGCGTGTCCTTTAGGCTTTCTGGAAAGGACTACCAGTAGAGTAATCTTTTCGCGGAAACGATACTGTGCCATATTGCACACTTCACACTTTTCCAGCAACGCACATTCCAGGCGCGACGCAAACGCGCAACATTGCCATCATCTGTCGTACTCTGAATTGAAGGAGAGAACCACCCATGTCGGATGAAGATCTGAAAGCTGAAATCGAGCGGTTACGAGCAGAAAACGACAAGCTGAAGAACAAGGGCATACGCGGCATCAGCCTCAAGGTCAGCGAGAAGGGCGGCGTCTCCCTCTACGGCGTAGGACGTTTCCCGGTCACTCTGTACAAGGAGCAGTGGCGCAAAATCCTCGGCATGGCCTCCGAAATCGAATCCTTCATCAACGAAAACGAAGCCCAGCTGAAAAGCAAAGAGTAGGCCATCCTTCGCATTCTTTGCGAAGGGTGGAATCCCAACCTTCACCATGGTGATTGACACCCTGCACGCATCTTAGCTAAGCTAACTTAGCAGGCAAAGCCATGGTCAAAGCCACCATCTTCGAAGCCAAAACCAACCTCTCTGAGCTCGTCAAGAAAGCCCAGAAGGGCGAAACGGTCATCATCACATCCGGCCGCGACAAAAAACCCGTCGCTAAGCTCGAAGCCATTAAGCCCGTTGCAAAAAAGCGCCTCGGCTTCATGGAGACTCCAGGCTTCGAGATCCCCGACTCCTTCTGGGAGCCGCTCCCCGAAGAGGAGTTGGCCCTCTGGAACGGCGAGGTCGACGACGACTTCTAGATGAGAGTTCTAGTCGACACGCACACTATTCTATGGGCCGGACTTGCACCCACACGTGTAGGCAAACGGGGCAGCCGCCATTCTGGCTAACCCATCAAGCGATGTCTACGTCTCTGCCGCATCGGCATGGGAGATCGCAACCAAAGTCCGCCTCGGCAAGCTCCCGGGCGCCGAATTGCTCGAGCGTGACTTCGTCGACTCCGTGCAGGCGGCTGGCTATACTCTTCTTTCCATCACTACCGCCCACGCCCCTCCGGGCAGGCCGTCTCCCCGGCGATCACCGCGATCCCTTCGACCGCATCCTCGCCGCGCAGGCGCTCGCCGAGGACATCCCGATTCTCAGCATCGACCCTAAGCTCGACTCCTTCGGCATCACCCGCATTTGGTGACCGACCCGAGGCGGCCTTCTGTAACCAAAAGAGTCACAAAAAAGCCCTCCCCACGAGAAGAGGGAGGGCTTTTCCCATCTCCAATATCTTACTTAGGGCTACTCGAACCCCCACCATGCCCACCGCTGGCTCCCGAACCCCCACCAGACCCAGCCGACATTCCGCCGCCACCTGATCCCATCCCTCCGCCACCGCGGCCAGCTGCCGAAGCACCCGCCGAACCCGAGCCCCCGAAACCCCCCGAAGCATTCGCTCCCCCCCTGCCGAGTAGCCGCAAACGCGCCATTCTCCCCGCCTGAGCCAAAGGCCGATCCCTGCCGCAGCGTCACCGGCCCACGGCTCATCCCATGAGCCTCCGCGCCGCCCGACCCGGCCGCAAACACCGGCATCGTCGCAACCCCATGCTTCGCCGCGGCGTTCGAAACACCCTTCAAATCCCCAAGCGATCCCCGCGGAACCCCCAGCCCAGCCGAGTTCTTCGTAAACACAAAGCTCCCCGGCCCTCTCCTCACGAGAGAAGACCATCGGCGTCTGGTTCGACAGCACCATCGAGGGCCGCGCCTGCCCTGCAACCAGCGCCGGTCCCGCAGGCCGCGTCGGAGCATGCACCACACCCTTCGCCAGCGTCCCACCGGCAAGCGTAGTTCCCGCCGGCGCAAAACCAGCCGCACCAATATTGTTCAAACCCATCCACGATCCGCCCGGCTGCCATCCCCATCCATATCCCGGATAGAAATTCCAAGCTCCCGAGTGATACGGCAGCCATCCCCACGGATAAGGCGACACCCACGAGTAAACCCGCCCCCGGATAAAACGCCCACAACCCATTCCCATACGGGCTCCAATCCGCGCCCGCAAGATAAGGTTGCCAGATCTGCCCATACCCGCCCGCATTGATAAAGTTCCCGTAGTAATTCAGGTCGCTCAGCCCATACGCATTCCCGCCGCCGGCATAAGTATTCGCCATCGCATAGCGCTGATGGTAGTCATTCGACTCCTTGTCCCACGCATCGAAAGGCTCGCTCGCAACCTTATTCGCCATCGTCACCTGGTCGGTGCCAACCGTCATCGTCTCTTTTCTGCCGACGGTCTTCGTCTCGCCGTTGCGCACCACATCGACGCTGCCATTCATCACCGAAAGCACCGTTTTTCCATCGCCCACCTGCAGCCGCAGATGCGTCGAAGGCGCCACCGTCAACTTCATCTCGCCCACGCGCAGCAGAAACTCATTCCCCTTCGTGCTCTCCGTGTTCACATACACGGTCCCATGCCTCACATCCATCAGCGAAGCCTTCGCGCCCGAGCTCCTCAGCGCCAGCAGATCGAAATTCACCTGCGACTCCGGAGCCAGCCGCAGTGTACTGTTGTCCTCGAACTCTACCTCGGCATACCCATCGCCGGTCCGCAGCTTCTCGCCCTCGACGATAGGCATATTCGGCATCGTCTGCTCAAACCCCAATCCCGTCCTCCGGTCCAGGGCCAGCTTCCCCTGCACCTCGCTCAGCCGCACAATCCGCACATGCGAGTCTCCAGGCTCAGCCCCATTGTCAATCGAGCCATCCACCACATTGCGTGGACTCGCTGCGGCAACCGAACCACCCACCGTCCCACTCTGCGCAGCACCTATCGCCAACCCAACCATCGACAGCGACAAAATAGCAAGCACCCTGTATCCAGTCGTCATAGACGCCTCCCCAAAAACCTGCACCCGCGACGAACCTCGGTGACGCAAAGTATACGCCCCGCAAACAATCCCAAATCTCCCGCTGGCTGTCATTTTTCTGTCTCCAGCATCTCCCCAAAAAATATTTCTCAAAGGTGAGAAATCCACAGCCTCCAAAAACCACCACCCAAAACACCACAACTCACCATCAAAACACCACAAACTCACCACGAATTACCATCACGAAACACACGAAAATCCCCAAAACCCCTTGAAAAAATACCATCTAGCCACCCCAGACTTTTTTTCTCAAACCAACCCCCAAAACTAGTCCAAACTTGAAAGACACATGACGAAGAAGCACCCAAAAAAGAAACTCCGCGTAGGCATTCTCTTCGGTGGCCGCTCCGGCGAGCACGAAGTCTCCCTCCTCTCCGCCGCCTCTATCCTCAAAGCCATCGACCGCACCAAATACGAAGTCATCCCCATTGGAATCAATAAGCAAGGCCACTGGCTCCCCCCCGTCGAAGCCCAGCAACTCCTCGCAGGCGACACAAAGCCCGCACCCAAATCCAAACTCCTCCAACTAAGCGCCAGCGCCGAAATCGTCCAGCAATCCAGCCCGCTAACTCAATCCCTCGACGTCATCTTCCCCGTCCTCCACGGCACCTTCGGCGAAGACGGAACCATCCAGGGCCTCCTAGAACTCGCTGATATCGCATACGTTGGCTCCGGCGTCCTCGGCTCCGCCACCGGCATGGACAAGTCCATCATGAAGCAGCTCTTCGCCGCCGCCGGCCTCCCCCAAACCCCGCACATCAACCTCCTCCGCAGCAAGTGGCGCGCCGACCCCAAACGCTCCACCACCCTCATCGAAAGAAATCTCACCTACCCCATCTTCGTAAAACCCGCGAATCTAGGCTCTTCCGTAGGCATCAGCAAAGTCCACGACCGCAGCGAACTAGCCCCCGCAATGGAGCTCGCCGCCAGCTTCGACCGCAAACTCATCATCGAGCAGGGCGTAGGCGGCCCCAACGCAAAACCCCGCGAGCTCGAAGTCTCCGTCCTCGGCAACGACGCCCCGGAAGCCTCGGTAGTCGGCGAAATCGTTCCTGGAGCCGAGTTCTACGACTACGACGCCAAGTACCACTCTGCCGCCAGCCTCCCCATCATCCCCGCCGACATCCCTGAAGCCGAGTCCAATCAAATCCGCAAGATGGCCATCGCCGCCTTCCGCGCCTGCGACTGCGCCGGCCTCGCCCGCGTCGACTTCCTCATGGAACCCTCCGCCAAATCCAAAAAAGGGAAGCGCAAGCCCGCCCGCATCTACCTCAACGAAATCAATACGATGCCCGGCTTCACCAGCATCAGCATGTACCCAAAACTCTGGCAGTCCACCGGCCTCCCCTACAAACAATTAATCGACCGCCTGATCGACCTAGCCATGGAGCGCCATCGAGAAAAGCAACAGACCACCTTCAGCCGCGTCTAACCACAAAGCCCGACTGGGAAAACAAACAACTTGCTATCCTGCTCCAACCACCCCGCGAAAACGAGAAAAGGAGGAGCGCCACCATCGAAACCATAGGCAAACCCGTCTCCTCCCCCGCGCGCAACAACCCCCGCCACGCCGTAGCCTCCATCGCGCTGCACCTTCTTCTCCTCGCCGCGTTCATTCACCAGCGAACCTCGTGGATCGCGCCCATTCGTCTCCCCGGCAACGAGCACGGCACCAACCTCAGCGTCGTCTATCTCCCTGGACGAGCCCCCATCCAGGCCTCCACACCCAACCCCAAAGCCCTTCCGCAACAAGCCCAGTCCAACACTCCGCTACCCACCCCGCCAACGGCAAAGCCGAAGACCGAAACCGCCTCCCCCAACACCAACTCCCCCTCCAGCCCGGATCCCAACTCCACCACCGGAGCAGACTCCCTCGGCTCCGGCAACATCAACATAGCCCTGGCCAGCTACTTCCCCACACCCAAGCCTGACCTCTCCACCCTCCCCCGCGGCACCAAGGGCGACGTCATCCTAGACGTTGTCATCGACACCTCAGGCAAAATCGCCGACATCAAAATGGCAAGCGGCCTGGGCCACGGCATCGACGAAACCGTCATCGCCACCGTCCAGCAGTGGACCTTCAAACCCGCCACCCGCGACGGCCAACCCATAGCCAGCGAGCAGGAGCTCCGCTTCCACTACGAAAAATCCTGAGCAGCCTAAATCACACGGCTATGCTTGTACCCCTCAGCCGTCAGCGCAGCCAGCAACTCCTCCACCTGCTCCCGCCCCCGCGTCTCCATCGTAATGTCGATCACTGTATCGCCAAGATTCACGCCGTAGTAAGCGCGATTGTGCAGCGTATCTACAATATTCGCCCGATGATTCGCAATCAGCCGCGTCAACTCCGCCAGCGCCCCCGGCTTATCCAGAAGATGAATCCTCAACCGGATCAACCGTCCATCCTGCACCAGGCCGCGCTCGATAATCCTGCTCAACAGCGTCACATCGATATTGCCGCCGCACACCATCACTGCCGTCCGCGCACCGTTCAGCGAAGTCTTCCTCTGCAACAACGCCGCCAACGCTGCCGCTCCTGCACCCTCCGCCAGCGTCTTCTCCCGCTCCAGCAGCACCAGAATCGCCGAAGCGATCTCATCTTCCTCGACGGTCACAATCTCATCGACATACCGCTCCACCAGCGGCAGCGTCACATCGCCCACCCGCCGCACCGCAATACCATCCGCAATCGTAGTCGCCGGTTCCATCGTCACCGGCCGGTGCATCTCCACCGCCGCCAGCATCGAGGGCAGCCGCGCCGTCTGCACTCCAATCACCCTTACCTCAGGTCGAGTCTCCTTGATCGCACAAGCCACTCCGCCAATTAATCCACCGCCGCCAATCGGCACAACCACCGCCTCGAGCCCCGGAACCTGCTCCAGCAGCTCCAATCCAATCGTCCCTTGCCCCGCCATTACCGCCGCATCGTCAAACGGATGGATGAACGTCATCCCTCCCGCAGCGCACAGGCGAGTAGCTTCATCGCAAGCCTCATCGTAGTTCGCGCCAAACAGCACCACCTCAGCGCCGAACCCACGAGTCGCCGTCACCTTCACCAGCGGAGTCGCCAGCGGCATCACAATCAGCGACCGTATCCCACGCTTCGTCGCGTGGTATGCCACGCCCTGCGCATGATTTCCTGCACTGGCCGCCACCACGCCCCTCGCCGCCTGCTCTGGCGTTAGCATTGCAATCCGGTTCAGCGCCCCGCGCTCTTTGAACGAGCCCGTCATCTGCAGATTTTCCAGCTTCAGATAAACCTGCTGTCCCGTCAGCCCGCTCAGCATTTGCGAGTGCGGGCAAGGCGAGTAATAAATCGCCCCATTCACCCGCTCACGCGCTGCCAACACGTCTGCCAGGCCAATCACAGGACGATTCGTTGAATCACTCACAGCCATTTCCTTCCCAACTCTCACCGTCGCTGCCGGAATTTGTTCGCCAGCGCAAACTCATCCCGCAGCTCCGGCGTTCGCAGATTCTCCCGAACATGCTGCAGCCGTTGCTCCAGCGCCAGCAGAGTATCCGCAATCGGCTCCGTGTTCGTCATCGCCACGTCCCGCCACATGCTGTACGGACTCGCTCCCAGCCGCGTCGTCTCCCGCAGCGCGCGCCCACCGATCGCCGCAATCTCCGGAGCATCCCCAAACCGCTCCTCCAACAGCGCTGCCAGCGCCGTCGAAAGCATCTGTGGCAGATGGCTCACCCACGCGCACATCTCATCATGCCGCGCCGCATCCATATCCAGCGTCCGCGACCCAAAGCATCCCACCCAGCCACGCCACTGTTTCTCCATCGCTGTCATCTCTTCACGCACTGGCGTAAACAGCCACATCGCCCCATCGAACAGCTTCGCCTCCGCCAGCATCGCGCCGCCCAGCTCCTTGCCTGCCATCGGATGCCCAGGCAGAAAACTCGCCGTTCCATCACCCGAAAATAAGCGCTCCGCCAGCTCCACAATCTCCAGCTTCGTGCTCCCCACATCCGTCACCAACTGTCCTTCGCGCAGCAACGGAGCCAGCACCTGCATCCAGTCCTTAATAGCGAGCACTGGGACCGCAAGCACAATCACGTTAGCCCACTTCGCCAGCTCTAGCGCATTTTCCCGGTTAGCAGCCTTCCCATCAATCGCGCCCATCTGCAAAGCCGCCGCCATCTCGAGCAAACTCGAGTCCCATCCATCAATCCGTCCCGCAAAGCCAGCCTCACGCAACGCAAGACCCGTCGAAGCGCCAATCAATCCCGTTCCGATGATGAACACCCGTTCCATCAGGCTACCGTCCTGCCCACCACAGGCGCGAGCAGCCGCAACTGCGCCATCAGCTTCTGTAACTGGTCAGGATACAAACTCTGCGCCCCGTCGCTCATCGCCTTGTCCGGATTCGGATGCATCTCCATCAGCAATCCATCCGCACCCGCTGCAACACTCGCCAGCGCCATCGCCGGAACCAGGTCGCGAATTCCCACACCATGCGAAGGATCACCCAGCACCGGCAGGTGCGTCAGCTTCTTCAGCACCGGAATCGCAGAAATATCCATCGTGTTCCGGGTATATGTCTCAAACGTCCTCACTCCACGCTCACAGAGCATCAGGTTGTAATTACCGCCCGAAAGAATGTACTCCGCGCTCAGCAGCACCTCTTCAATCGTTGCCGAGATTCCCCGCTTCATCAGCACCGGCGTCCGCACATGCCCCAGCTCCCGCAGCAGATTGAAGTTCTGCATATTCCGCGCGCCCACCTGGAAGCAGTCGATATACGGCAGCATCAACTCGATCTGCGATATCTCCATCACTTCTGTAATCACCAGCAGGCCCGTCTCATCCGAGACCTCACGCAGCAGTTTCAACCCATCCAAACCCATCCCCTGAAAGCTATAGGGCGAGCTCCGCGGCTTGAACGCCCCGCCCCGCAAAAACTTTCCGCCCGCCGCGGCAACCTGCTTCGCACTTGTCAGAATCTGTTCCCGCGACTCCACCGAACACGGCCCTGCCATCACGACAACTTCGTTCCCGCCAACCACAACGCCATTCGGAAATCTGACAACTGTTCCCTCCGGCCGAAAACTCCGCCCCGCCAGCTTGTACGGCGAAGTAATTCGGTACGCGTCATAAACGCCGGCCAGTACCTTGAACTCCGCCACCTCAAAGTGTTCCGGCGTCCCCACACCCGCCAGAATCGTCTGTGCCGTGCCCGTCGTACGGTGAACGTTGAATCCCAACTCCACCATCCGCTCAATCACCAGCTGAATATGCTCTTCCGTCGCCTGACCATGCATTGCAACTATCATCGTGTCGTTTCCCATCTCTTCCTATAAGCAACAAAAACCGTTACAAAATCACTTCCGCTAAAGATCCCGCCGCTGCAGCGTCCGCATCACGTCGATAATCCGCTCATAAACATGCAGCAGCTGAGCATCCGGCAGCGGTCCCCGGTTCGCCTCGCAGACCCGTTGGAAGACCTCCTGCTCCCGCTTCGGCTCATACACCGGAAGATCGCTCGTCCGCTTAATCTCGCCAATCGCTCGCGCAGCCTCGGCCCGCTGATTGATGAGGCGAACAATCTCAACATCCAGCTCATCGATCTTCTTTCTCCAGTCGGAGATATCCATCCATTCGCCTCACCACGCAGCCGCGCGCCATCTGGCGCAACTCGCTGCGGAAATAGTTGATTTCCAAATCATAAACGTCTCTCTCGCCTCGCATCTCATGCCCGCAACCCCGCAACAAAACGCCCAACCGCACTAGCCGCCTCTTCCTTCGGAGTCCTCTCAATCAATGCAACCAGTGCACTTCCAATCACCGCAGCATCCGCAAACTCACCAACCGCCTTCACATGCTCTGAATTCGAGATCCCGAATCCCACTGCAATCGGCAGCGTCGTGAACCTCCGCAACCGCCCCACCAGCGCCGAAGCATCTCCCGCAACCGTCTGCTGCGTCCCCGTAATCCCCACGCGCGAAATCGCATACACAAACCCCTGCGAAACCTCCGCAATCGCCTTCAATCGCGCATCCGGACTCGTTGGAGCCGCCAGAAACACCGGAGCCAACCCATGCTCCCGCATCGCCGCCAGATACTCACCGGCCTCCTCAACAATCATGTCCGTCAACAGCACGCCATCCACTCCAGCCTCAGCCGCCTTCGCGCAAAACGCCTTCAATCCCATCCGCACTACAGGATTCAAATAAGAAAAGATCACCAGCCCAGCACTCGGCCGAGCCTTCCGCAGCTCCGCCGCCAGGCCCAACACCTGTGTCAGAGTAGTCCCCCTCGCCACAGCCCGCTGACTAGCCCGTTCAATCACCGGCCCATCTGCCAGCGGATCGCTAAACGGAACACCCAACTCGATCACATCCGCACCATGGTCAATGGCCGCCAGCGCAATCTCCCGCGTAGTTGCCAGGTCTGGATCACCCGCCGTCAAATAAGCAACAATCCCCGGCTTCCTCTGAAACTCAATCGCCACAAACCCTCCAAATCAAATCAATCGCCTCTACCTTATCCGAGCCATCCGCGAAGATCCGCGGTCGCCGTCTCAGGCACCCTTCAAGTCCAGCTCCTTCGCCAGAATCCCCATATCCTTATCCCCGCGCCCCGACAGATTCACCATCAGGACCGCCTCCTTCGTCATCGTCGGAGCCAGCCGAATCGCCTCCGCCACCGCATGCGCACTCTCCAGCGCCGGCACAATCCCCTCCGTCCGCGACAGCGTCACCGTAGCCTTCAACGCCGCATCATCCGAGCACGAAACATAAGTCGCCCGCCCCGAATCATGCAGCATCGCATGCTCCGGCCCCACACTCGCATAGTCCAGCCCTGCACTCACAGAGTGCGTCAAACTTACCTGGCCCGCCTCATCCTGCAGCACATACGAGTAAGTCCCCTGCAACACCCCAGGCACCCCGCCGCCATTCTTCTGAAACCGAGCCGCATGCTCCCCCAGCGTAGTCCCGCGGCCACCCGCCTCCACGCCAATTAAATCGACATTCTTATCCTCAAAAAACTCATAGAACGCTCCAATCGCGTTCGATCCTCCGCCCACGCACGCAATCACCGCCGTAGGCAGCCGGCCCTCCTGCTCCAGCATCTGCACCTTCGCCTCGCGGCTGATCACGCGCTGAAAGTCCCGCACCATCGTCGGATAAGGATGCGCCCCCAGCGCACTCCCCAGCACGTAATACGTCGTCCTCACATTCGTCACCCAATCCCGCATCGCCTCATTGATCGCATCCTTCAACGTAGCCGACCCGCCCGAAACCCCGCGCACCTCCGCTCCCAGCAGCCGCATGCGATACACATTCAACTCCTGCCGCCGCATGTCCTCCTCGCCCATATACACAACGCACTCCATCCCCAGCAGCGCACAGACCGTGGCCGTCGCAACGCCATGCTGCCCCGCGCCCGTCTCAGCAATAATCCTCTGTTTCCCCATTCGCCGAGCCAGCAATCCCTGCCCCAACGCATTATTAATCTTGTGGGCGCCCGTATGCAGCAGGTCCTCACGCTTCAAATAAATCTTCGCCCCACCCAGCGACTCCGAAAGCCGTTTAGCAAAATAAAGCGGAGTAGGCCGCCCACAATAATTCTTCAGCAGATCACTCAGCTCCGCCTGAAACGCCGCATCCTCCTTCGCCACCGCATAAGCAGCCTCCAGCTCCTCCAGCGCCGCCATCAGAGTCTCCGGAACATACCGCCCGCCATAAACTCCAAACCGCCCCACCGCCGACTTCACCGGCCCCGCCGGACTAACCATTCCCGCCGTCGTCATAGCAATTCTCCTCACAGCAAAAACAAAAGCCGCAACCCAGTCAGGTCGCGGCTCGTGTGGATGTCGATTTCAACTGAATGTTTCAGCTATCTCTCAGAGGAACCTACTCCGCCGATGCCGCTACCGTGCGCCAGTAGCGGTAAATAAAGCTAATTCGGGTGGAGTAAGAAATCATCTTGTCTTCCAAGATACATCTCCCTGTCGCATGAGGCAAGCCTCCCGCTACCCGATCTCCAGCGAGCCCACGCCGGACATCGTCATCGCCAGTTCGCTCTCTTCCACTTCCACCGTCTCTTCAATCCGCTCAATCGGCGCGACCATCCTCTGCAGCGACAGGATACCCATCACCGCCAGCACAACCACCTCCGGCTCAATCGGTTCGCGATAGTCCGGCGTCGCATGCGTCACATAATACGTAACAGGAAAAATTGCGATCAAAAGCAGGTACGGCAAAGCCCCCACCTGGTCCCTCCGCCAGAAACTCCACGCGCCCAGCAGCATCAGCACCGTCATGCCCGTACAGAAAAACACATCCGGAATCTCCAGTGGCTCACGGCTCAGGTAAGCCGGGCTGAAGCTCCAGAATCCCGTCCAGTAACTGAACGCACGCCGCAGCGACAGGCCCGCAAAGAACGCAGGATTGTGTCCGATGAAATTCATCGCCAGGGTCTTCTTCTCCGCCAGATAGCCGGTCTCGCCCAGCTCTTCGTAACGCCGCATCTCCACGGGATTGCTCGCAGGGTGCGCCCACACTGCGTTCGACTCGAACGTGTCGCCATTATTTCCCGCCCAGCACTCCAGCCAGAAGTTGTCCCGCACCGGCCCAACCGTATGCATCGCGCGATAATTGTGGATCGTCCACGGCGTCAGCATCACGACCAGGCCCACCGTAGCCAGACCGCATCGCATCACCCACTGGCTATCCCACCGACGCATCTCCAGCAAGGCAAGCAAAAGAAACACGGGGAACATCGTCAGCACCGAAGGGTTCGCCAGTACGGTAGCTCCATAAACCAGCCCAAACCCAAGCCACACCAGCGGCCGCTGCCGGTGCAATCGCTGCGCGAAGTAGAAGCACGTCGTGAACAGCAGCCCAGTCAGGGCATAGTCCCAGACCCGCGCCCCAGAAAAATAGATCGAGTAGGGATAGATCGCCCAGCCCCATCCCGCCATCGCCGCGGCCTTCTCGCCCAATGCATACCGCGCGCTGAAGTAAAGCGGGATGCACGTCAGCGCAGAGAACACGCTATTGATCGACAGAATCGCAAACGCCGCCTTAGCCGTATACAACCCGAACAGATGAAACACACCTGCCAGCAGATACGGAAACAGCGGAGGAACCATCGCCGTCGGCCCTGTCAAAGGGAAAAAACGGTGAGCTGAACCCATGCCCCAGAAAGATCGACCGCGCCACCCACCCCATCTCCCACCCGAATGCCGCATGATGATCCGCCGGATCGATCTGGTCGCGAAATCCAAAGGCAACAACTCCCAGCCGAATCACAAAGGCGGCCAGCACCATCAGAAAAACCTGATATCGACTACAGAATCTGCGGAGTGTGTCCGCACTGTCACCGTTCAAAATAACCTGCTCTCCATCTCTACCGACCGTCATTTCCAAACCGAGACCACACTCACTCACGTCATCGGGGGGCAGCCTCGGGGTCGAGCAATCGTATCCGAAATCTCAAAACTGTGAAATTAAATCTCGTTCAGGATTCCCACCAGATTTGTTGCGCAGAAGGCGCGCAACGGCAATCGAACTCTCTTATAACTAGGACGCGTTCCGCAAAAAATTGTTGTGGTTCTAATTGTCATAAGGTTGTCACCCTTCTACAACCCGAACGGCCTGCCTGCCTTGGCAAACATCTCCGCTATCGCAGAACCTAAATCTTCTGCACTCGCTGCACGTCCCGCACCCCCGGAACCTTTCGCAGATTCTGCACCAGCTTATTCAGATGCCGCAAATCCACCGTCTCCACCACGAAGTCCACCACCATCGTCCCCTCCGCGGTCGGCTTCGTCTCCACACTGCGAATATTCGTTCCGTCATCCGAAATGATCGCCGTAAACTCCTTCAGCAACCCCGGCCTGTCATCGCAGATCACCGTCAGCTTCACCGGATAAGTCTGTTGCTTCACCATCCCCGGCTCATCCGGCACCGGAGCCCACTCCACCTGAATCCTCCTGTCCGACTCATACAACAAATTCTGCACATTCGGACAGCTCCGCGCATGCACTGCCACACCCTTCCCGCGCGTCACATACCCCACAATCTCCTCCCCGCGGATCGGGTTACAACAGCGCGCCCGGTACACCAGCAGGTCGTCCTGCCCCTCCACCTGCAGCGAATCCGATCCTCTCCCAAAGAAGACCCGCTTCACCGCATCCGACATCTGCCCCACCGTATTGCCGACTCCACCCTCCGGCTGCGCCGCCTCCGCCGTCATCGTCGAACCCGGCTCCAGCTTATTCAGCACCTGCCGCGCCGAAAACTTCCCAAACCCCACGCCAGCCAGCAGCTCCGCCTGCGTCCCCAGCCCATACTCGCTCGCAACCTTCGCATAGTCGGCTTCGGCGAACTTGTTCAGCGAAAGCTTGTACTTCCTTGCCTCGCGATCCAGCAGCTTCTTGCCGATCTCAATCGCCCGCTCGCGCTGATGTTCATTCAGCCAATGCTTAATCTTGTTCCGAGCCCGCGAGCTCTTCGTAAAACTCAGCCAATCCCTGCTCGGAGCATGTCCAGTCTGCGTCGAAATCTCAACGATGTCCCCATTGCGCAGCTTCGTCCGCAGCGGCACGATCCTTCCATTCACCTTCGCCCCAACCGTGGCATTTCCAACCTCGGTATGAATCGCGTAAGCAAAATCAATCGGACTGGCATCCTTCGGCAGAACCACCACCTTGCCCTTCGGAGTGAACGTGTACACCTCCTCCGGGTACAAATCGATCTTCAGCGTCGACATGAACTCATTGGGATCGGTCATCTCCCGCTGCCATTCCATCAACTGCCGAACCCACGCCAGCCTCTGCTCGTCCTTCGCGCTCACATTGTCCGAGGCCTTGTACTTCCAGTGCGCCGCAATCCCTTCCTCCGCGACGCGATGCATATCCTCCGTCCGAATCTGCACCTCGAACTGATGCCCACCCTCAGCAATCAGCGTCGTGTGCAGCGACTGGTAAAGATTCGGCCGCGGCATCGCAATAAAATCCTTGATCCTCCCCGGCACCGGTCGCCAGATCGAATGCAGCAGCCCCAGCAGCGCATAACAATCCTGCACCGAATTACAGATCACCCGTATCGCCAGCAGATCGTAGACCTGGTCCACCGGAATCTTCTGGTCCTGCAGCTTCTGCTGAATCGAATACAGCCGCTTGATCCGCGACTCCACCCGCCCCTGGATGCTGAACTCCTTCAGCTTCGTCTCCAGCTGCTTCACAATTTTCTGCAGAAACTCCTCGCCCTTCCCACGCAGAGCATCCACCTCGTTTGACACCTGCTCATACGCATAAGGATCGGTATAACGAAACGCCAGATCCTCCAGCTCCCCGCGCAGCTTACCCATCCCCAGCCTGTGCGCCAGCGGAGCGAAAATATCCAGCGTCTCCCGCGCAATCTTCTGCTGCTTCTCCGGCTTCAAATGCTCCAGCGTCCGCATATTGTGCAGCCGGTCCGCCAGCTTGATGATCACCACGCGCACATCCGTCACCATCGCCAGCAGCATCTTGCGAATGTTCTCCGCCTGATGGTCCTCGCGATTCGCAAACTTGATCTTCTCCAGCTTTGTGACGCCCTCCACAATGTGCGCCACCTGGTCCCCAAACCGCTTCGCAATCTCCGCCGAAGTCACATCCGTGTCTTCCACCGCATCATGCAGCAATCCCGCCGCAATCGCCGTCGAATCCATCTTCAGCTCCGCCAGAACCTGCGCGACCTCCAGCGGATGAATGATGTAAGGCTCCCCGCTCGCTCTCTTCTGCCCCTCATGCTGCTGCAGACAGAACGCCCACGCCTTCCGGATAATCTCCAGATCGTCCGCCGGCCGGTTTTCATGCACCGTAGCCAGCAGCTTCTTGAACTTCGTATCCACCGTATGGATGTCTTCCGCCGAAATCCCCAGAAGATGGCTCGCCGAAGACTCCTCAGCCACCTGCGCCTCATCCACCCCCGCAATCACCATCTCCGCCCGCGCACTCTCCTCCGCCGCACGAGCAGCCGCACCCGAAGTCAGCGCCGTAGTTGAGGCAGGAAGAGCCGCTTCCAGCTCCATCCCTGACTCCAACTCGTTCTCCGCTAGACTCTTCGGCTTTTTGTTCGGCTCAGGCTGCGGGCCAGCCTGCGAAGAGGCCGGATGAGCGATTGCCATAGGTCATTATAGGCTGAACCAAACCCGCCGAAGCCGCGCCTCCCGCCTCTGGCTCCCGATTCTATCCGGAGAACCAAAGCGCTCATCGTCCTCCGCTCACCGGCATAGAAACATCAAATTACCTATTGCATCTCAATTAGGACTAAACTAGTCTTATATCCGCAGTCGCATAACAATTCCGTCCCGGCTGTCTTTTGGCGAAGCGCCGGTGCGGGTCCGAGATCGGCAATCAACCACCCACCCACCCAGGGTGCAGCTAAAGGATGACAGATGAGCAATCGAACCAAGTTCAAGATGCAGCGTGCCCTCGGGCTCGAGCTGCCAGGCCTCGGCAAGCCCGGCGCGCTCGCCGCCCGAAGCTACCCGCCCGGCCAGCACGGCCAGTCCAAAAACAGGAAGCTCACCGAGTTCGCCTCACAGCTCCGCGAAAAACAGAAGCTCCTCTTCCACTATGGCCTCCGCGAAGAGCAGCTCCGCCGCTTCGTGCGCGACGCCCGCACCCTGCAGCAGTCCAACTGGATTGAAAGCCTCATCGGCCTGCTCGAGCGCCGTCTCGACAACGTCGTCTTCCGCCTCGGCTTCGCCCGCAGCATCGCATCCGCACGCCAGCTCGTTAACCACGGCCACGTCATGGTCAACGGACGCATCCTCACCATCGGCTCCGCGGTCCTCCGCGTCGGCGACTTCGTCAGGCTCACCGCCTTCGCCAGCGATATGAAAGCCACGCTCGAATCCCGCCAATCCCCGCGCCTCACCCTGCCCGGTTATCTGCAATTCGCAACCGAAGGCACCACCGATCACGGCATCCTCCGTATGCTCCCCACCGCCGAGCACATCCCCTTCGAGTTCGACCCGCGCCAGGTAGCCGAGTACTACGCAAAGTTGGGAGTATAGCCATGTGCAATCAGGATCTCCGCACCCAGACCCTCGCCGTTCTCGCCGGATTAGGCAGCGTCACCCTCTGCCCCTGCGGCACCGTCAGCCTTCACGTAGGCGGCGTCTCCGTCCGTCTCGAGACAGCAGCCTTCGTGCAAACCGCAGAGATGTGTCGCGAAGCCATCGAAGCCCTCAAGCTTCACGCCCAGACCCTTCAATCCGCCGCCACCAGCGCCCAAAGTCGCATGACCCACTAACCAGCCGCCCAAATAAACGTGAGGACCCTCGCAGCAGTCTTTTTTGGCGAAGCGCCGCGAGGGTTCCGAGATCGGCAACCCAAAAGGCTGACGAATCCCTAAAGTATAGCCCCCTCCCAAAACGAAGAAGGGAGGGTCACCACCCCAGCACACAGAAGAAAGCGCAAAAAAGATAAGCCCTGTCCTGAATCCCGTTTTGTCTTTAATCCGCTCTTATCCGCGCAATCCGCGGTCGGTCCTTACGCCTTCCCGGCCAGTTGCCGCAGGACATACTGCAGAATCCCGCCATGCTGGTAGTACAGGATCTCCTGCGGCGTATCGATCCTTACCGTCGCAGAAAACTCCGTCGTCTTCCCCATGTCCGACTCCGCAAACACCGTAATCGTCTTCCCATCGGCAAACTTGCCGTCCAGCATCGTCTTCAGCTCGCCCGCCTCGCCGACCCGGAACACCTCCTCGCCCGAAAGACCAAGCGATTCGGCATTCTGCCCCGGCAAAAACTGCAGCGGCAGAATCCCCATTCCCACCAGGTTCGACCGGTGAATCCGCTCATAGCTCTCAGCAACGACGAACTTGATCCCGAGCAGCCGCGGCCCCTTCGCCGCCCAGTCCCGCGAAGACCCCGACCCATACTCCTTGCCTGCAAGGATCGCCAGCGGCGTTCCACGCTTCGCATACTCAACCGAGGCGTCATAAATCGACATCCCCGTACCCTCCGGCAGCAGCCGGGTCACGCCGCCCTCGGTCCCCGGAGCCAGCTTGTTCCGCAGCCGCACATTCGCAAACGTCCCGCGCACCATCACCTCATGGTTGCCGCGCCGCGAGCCATAGCTGTTGAACTCCGAAGGCTTTACGCCATGGTCCGTCAGATATTTTCCCGCAGGCCCATTCAGCTTGATCGATCCCGCCGGCGAAATATGGTCCGTAGTCACCGAATCCCCCAGCACCGCCAGCACCCGGGCCCCATGAATATCCTCAACTGGAGAAGGCGCAGCGCCCATCCCATCAAAGTAAGGAGCCTTCCGGATATAAGTAGAATCCCTCTCCCACCCATAAGTGTCTCCACTCGGAAACCTCAGGCTCTGCCAGTTGTTGTCGCCGTCCGTCACCGTGCTGTACTGCTTGCGGAACATCTCCGAATCAATTGAAGCGTTCACCGCCGCCGCAACCTCCGCCTGCGAAGGCCAGATATCCCGCAGAAACACCGGACTCCCGTCATTCCCCTTGCCCAGTGGCTCCGTCTGGAAGTCATGCGCAATATGTCCAGCCAGCGCATACGCCATCACCAGCGGCGGGCTCATCAGATAATTCGCTCTTACCTCCGGCGAAATCCGTCCCTCAAAATTCCTGTTTCCCGACAGCACCGAAACCGCCACCAGCCCATGGTCTTCAATCGACTTCGAAACATCCGTCGGCAGCGGTCCCGAGTTCCCAATGCACGTCGTACATCCATACCCCACCACCTGGAAGCGCAGCTTATCGAGATAAGGCATCAACCCAGCCTTCTCGTAGTAATCCGTCACCACGCGCGACCCCGGAGCCAGCGAAGTCTTCACCCACGGCGGCGTGCATAATCCCTTCTCCACCGCCTTCTTCGCCAGCAATCCCGCCGCCATCATCACGTAAGGATTCGAAGTGTTCGTACAGCTCGTAATCGCCGCAATCACAATCGACCCATGGTCCAGGTACTTATCCGGATCGACCCCAAACCGCGTCCGAATCGAAACATGCGGAGCTTCGAGCGTGCCATCCTCCAGCGTCACCACTGACACCATGGGAGCCTCAACCACCGGCGCAGCCGCGCCGACACTGCTGCTCAAGTCGCCGGAAGCCGAAGCCGTTCCGCCCTCACCCTCCCACCGAACCAGTTGCCTCACGCTGCTCTTATTGCCATCCGGCCCCAGCAACGAAGGCAGTTGCTCTTTAAAGCTCGCCCCCGCCTGCGACAGCTTCACGCGATCCTGCGGACGCTTCGGCCCGGCAACACTCGGTTCCACCGTCGCCAGATCCAGCGCAATCGTCGCCGAATACACCGCCTCTTTCGCCTCCGCCGTATGGAAAATCCCCTGCTCCCGGTAGTAAGCCTCTACCAGCGCAATCTGCTCCGCACTCCGGCCAGTCAGCGCAAGATAGCGCAGCGTCTCCGCATCCACCGGAAAAATTCCGCAAGTCGCCCCATACTCTGGAGCCATATTCGCAATCGTTGCCCTGTCCGCCAGCGGCAGCTCGGCAATCCCCGGCCCATAAAACTCCACAAACTTACCCACCACGCCCAGCTTCCGCAGCATCTGCGTCACCGTCAGCACCAGGTCCGTAGCTGTCGTGCCTTCCTTCAACTTGCCCGTCAGCTTGAACCCGACCACCTGCGGCACCAGCATGCTCACCGGCTGCCCCAGCATCGCCGCCTCGGCCTCAATTCCACCCACACCCCAACCCAGCACACCCAATCCATTCACCATCGTCGTGTGCGAATCCGTCCCCACCAGCGTGTCGGGATAAGCCGCAACCATCCCGCTGGCATCCGGCTTCGTCGTAAATACCACGCGAGCCAGATACTCCAGATTCACCTGGTGACAGATGCCCATCCCCGGCGGCACAGCGGAAAAATTATCGAACGCCGTCTGCCCCCACTTCAAAAATGCATACCGCTCGCGATTCCTCTGAAACTCCAGCGCCGCGTTCAGGTCATACGCGCGCTTCGTCCCAAACTCATCCACCTGCACCGAGTGGTCGATCACCAGCTCCGCAGGCTGCAGCGGATTGATCTTCTCCGGATCGCCACCCAGCATCTTCATCGCATCGCGCATCGCCGCCAGGTCCACAATCGCGGGCACACCCGTGAAGTCCTGCATCAAAACCCGAGCCGGCATATAAGCAATCTCGCGTGAAGGCTCCGCATTCGGATCCCAGCAGGCCAGAAACTGAATGTCATCCGCGGTGACGGTCCGCCCATCCTCATGCCGCAGCAAATTCTCCAGCAAAATCCGCAGCGAAAAGGGAAGCCGCGTCAGATCGACGCCCTGTTGCTCCAGCGCCTTCAAACGATAAATCTCATACGACGTCTTGCCTGAGGTAAGTGTGGACTTGCTCTTGAACGAATCAGGGTGCGATTGGATCGCCATGATATCTTCTCCGAACTGCGCCTTTCACCAGGCGCGAGGTAGTAGGGCCGTCGTCAAAACTCCAGCCGCAGAAAGACAGCCAGAGTAAAAATCCAAAATGGAGAGAAGGGAATTAGCGGCGCCCGCGATCCGGACGACCGTGGCGAAAGCGCTTCGTATTAGAAGGAAGGCCAGCCATCGCTTCAATTTTACCGCCAACCCTTTCCTCTTGCATCCCCAGGTTTTCACTCCGCCAAAGCATCCTTCGCGCCCACCCAAAAAAAATCGTCATCCCGACCGGAACCGAAGGCGGAGTGAAAGGGGCCCCCCGCATTTCGTTTTGCTGTCGTTTGTCCCGGTTGTCATTCCTCATCTAGCGGAGAAATCTGCAGTTGCCTTGGTCTTTGCCGTTGCATACACTGCATGAATCCCGAAATCCAATCACCGCCAAATCACCTATTTACCCCATCCCGCCAGTCCCCCCGACCCCAAAACGCATCTCATTCCAAAACTGCGGGTTAAAACCACCAGCAGGCAGCAAGGAGACACGCACAGATGCAAACGTTCGCCCCCAAATTTTTCCTGGGTCTTTCGCTCGGAATCACAGCCTTATTCGCCGGAGTCACCGGCTGCAAGCAGGCCACCGTCACCGCAGCCTCCAACAACTCCCCCGACCCCGCCGCCGTCAACATGGCCCCGGTCGACAGCGTCCAGCCGGCCCCTCAGACCCAGGCCGTAGCTTTCTCCTCGCAGCCCACGCAGCTAGCCCAGCAGAGCCCCCCGCCCCCGCCAGACCAGTACACCCCGCCGCCTCCTCCACCCCCGGGCGATCAAAACCTGGCCAATCCCGACACCCAGGCCTACCAGGACGCCCAGGCCTACGACCAGCTCGACCAGGAGGGCCAGGCTCCACCCGACGAATACGCCGACCAGCCGCCACCCCCGCTCCCCACCTACGACCAGCCCATAGCTCCCGCGCCTAACTACATCTGGACCCCCGGCTACTGGTACTGGGCCCCCGCCGGCTACTATTGGATCCCCGGTGCATGGTGCGCCCCGCCCTACTACGGAGCCCTCTGGACCCCCGGCTACTGGGGCTGGTATCACAACCGCTGGGGCTTCTTCCGCGGCTACTGGGGACCCCACATCGGCTTCTACGGTGGCATCAACTATGGCTTCGGATACACCGGCTACGGCTACGATGGCGGCTATTGGAGAGGCAACACCTTCTACTACAACAGCGCCGTCAATCGCATCAACGTAAACATCACTCACGTCTACACCCGCAATGTAGTCGTCAACAACAACACCCGCGTCTCCTATAACGGAGGCCGTGGCGGCATCGCCGTCCGTCCTCGGCCCGCCGAGATTGTCGCCATGCGCGGCCCCCGCGTCCCGCCCATGACAACCCAGCTCCAGAACCAGCGCGAAGCCTCACAAAACCGTGCCCAGTTCTACAACGTCAACCGCGGCCGTCCCGCCATCGTAGCCGCTCCACGACCCATCGCGGCCCAGCCCGGCATAGCCCGCCCCAACACGACCATCCGCCCCACCGAACCCAACAACCGTCCACAAACCCAACCCGCACGACCGGAAACCAGACCAACCCAGCCTGAAACCAGACCCACTCAACCCCAAAACCAATACCGTCCCGCACCCCAACCCCAACAACAATCACGCCCCACGCCACAGCCTCGTCCTACGCCGCAAACCCAACCGCAGTACCGCCCCACACCTCAACCCGACTATCGGCCATCTCCCCAAACCCAACCGCAATCCCGTCCCGCCCCGCAGCCCGAGTACCGCCCGGTGCCTCAACCCCAATCACGCCCAGCCCCGCAATCGAGACCTGCGCCTCAACCACAATCGAGACCCGCGCCTCAACCCCAATCAAGGCCTGCACCTCAATCCCAACCAAGAGGAGAGCCAAGAGGCCGCTAATCCCAAAAATCGTACCGCTATTTGATAATTCCGCGGGGGCTGTTCGCAATAAAGTCCGCCAGATACGTGGCGTGCTCCCCGAACTCCCCCGCGGCAATCTTCTCCCGCATCGCCGCCACAGCCTCGCTGACATTTAGTTTTGAAGCCTGCAGCAGCCGATAGGCCGCCCGAAGCTCCTTCAACTGCTCCGCCGTAAAGCCCCTGCGCTCCAGCCCCACCCGGTTCAGCCCATAAGCATGATTGTTCCGCTCGATACTCGTCAACGAATACGGTAGCACATTCTGCGTAATCGTCGTCCCACCGCCAATGTAGCTGTACCGCCCAATCCGGCAGAACTGGTGCACCGGACAAAGCGCCCCCACCGTTGCGTAGTCCTCCACGGTAACGTGCCCGGCAAGCGTAGCCGCATTCGCCAGGATGCACCCATCGCCAATCACCGTATCGTGGCCGATGTGCACATACGCCATAATCAAACACCCGGACCCGATTCGCGTAGTCCCACCCCCGCCCGTCGTCCCCCGCGAGATCGTCACGTACTCCCGGATCGAATTCCCATCCCCAATCACCAGCCGCGTAGGCTCTCCGGCATACTTCAGGTCCTGCGGAGCAATCCCCAGGCAGGCAAACGAGAACACCCGGTTATCGCGCCCCAGCGTCAGGTGCCCGTCGAGCACCACATGCGACACCAGCTCGCAACCCTCACCCAAAACAACATCCGGGCCCACAATGCAGTAAGGCCCAACCGTGCAGCTCGTAGGAATCTGCGCGCCCGCCGCGACGATTGCTGTGGGATGTACGCTCACTCTGCCGTTTCGACCTTCGTCTCTGCTTTCTTCCCGCCCCGCGGAACCATCTGGCACATCACCGTGGCATCGCACACGACCTTGCCGTCCACGGTAATCACTCCACCCATCTTCACCACGCGGCTGCGCCAGTTCAGCACCGTTACCTCGATGCGAAGCTGGTCTCCAGGCGTCACCGGCCGCCGGAAACGCGCATTCTCAATGCTCGTAAACAGCATCAGTTTCTGGTCGCGGTCGGGAATCTCTTTCAGCAGCAGCGTCCCGCCCGCCTGCGCAATCGCCTCCACCATCAGCACTCCCGGCATAATCGGATAATCCGGAAAATGTCCCGCAAAATGAGGCTCATTGATCGTCACATTCTTGATAGCGACGATACGCTGCCGCGGCTCCATCTCGATCACGCGATCGATCAGCAGAAAAGGGTAACGATGGGGCAGCAGGGACATGATCTCGAGAATGTCCATCGTCTGAGGCGGAGGCGCGGAATCATCCTCGCCGCCGGGGGAGGTTTGAGTATCGGTCATGGCATGGATGAGTATAAACGCCAACGACAAGCTACGGACTCCGCTTGTCGTTTTGAAAGGGCGCGGCTTCAGCCGCGCCGCAGGATCAATCTATTTCATGCGGCTTTAGCCGCCGAGGGAATATTCCCGAGCAAACATACTTTCCCAACTCTCTTCTTAACTCGCCGCCGGAAGCTGCGCACTAGGAGTCGAGAGCGACAACTCCAGCTCTTCCGCCGTCATATCCACCGGAACATCCGCAAACAGCGGCGTGCTCAAATACCGCTCACCCGTATCCGGCAGCATAGCCAGAATCGTCGACCCCTTCGGAGCCTCAGCCGCCACCTTCAACGCGCCCGCCAGAGTAGCCCCGGAGCTGATGCCCACAAAAATACCTTCCTTCTTCGCCAGCTCCTGGCTTGTCCGTATCGCCTCCGGGTTCGTAATCCGCACCACCTGAGCAATCCGGTGCGCATCGATCGCATCCTGCGCCAGCTTCGGAATAAAGTCCGGGCTCCATCCCTGCTGCGGATGCGGAGTCCACGAAGGATGGCTCGCCGAAGGGGTATGGTCAGGGTTATTCGGCTGCGCAATCCCGCTAGAAACCATCGGCGCGGCATCCGGCTCGCACAAAATAATCTTCGTGTCCGGACGCTTCTCCGCAAGCACCCGCGAAACTCCCTTCAAAGTCCCGCCCGTCCCAAAACCCGTCACCCAGTAATCAAGCCGCGAGCCCTCAAAGTCCCGAAGAATCTCCTGCGCCGTAGTCCGCGAGTGAAAATCCGCATTGGCCTCATTCGTAAACTGCCGCGTAAGAAACCATCCATACTTCGCCGCCAGCTCCTCCGTCTTCTTCACCATCCCCGTTCCCCGCGCCGGCCCCGGAGTAATCACCACCTTCGCCCCCCAGAAAACGCATCAGCTTGCGCCGCTCAATCGAGAACGTCTCCGCCATCGTCACCACCAGCGGATATCCCTTCGCCGCGCACACCATCGCCAGGCCCAATCCCCGTATTTCCGCTCGTAGCTTCAACTACGGTCTGCCCCGGCTTCAAAGCGCCGCTCCGCTCAGCGTCTTCAATCACGCCCAGCGCCAGCCGTCCTTCACCGACCCCAGTGGGTTGAAGGCCTCAATCTTCACATAAACATCGACGCCCTCAGGCGCAAGCTTATTAATCCGCACCACCGGAGTATTCCCGACGGTCCCCAGAATATTGTCATGCTTCATCGTGATGGCTCCTTCGTTGAAATCGAACAGGCCTATTTCACAATCTTTTCTTCCTTCTTCTTCAGCAGAATACTGGGATTAAACATCTCCGGCGGTGCATCCACGTTATACTCCGCCTTCGAGTAGAAGATCTGGCTGTCCATATCGCCATTGTGATATCGCGTAATTGTAAACGCGGTTGGCAACCCCTGGATCGTGTGGTAATCGTCGTACTCTTCCGCATCTTCATCGATGTCTTTGAACTTCGGATTGCGAGTCTCAAACGTCCGCCGCCGCGGCAGGTGCGTCTGCGCATCGATGTCCAGAGTCACCGCGTCATTGTTCGCGCTAAGAATCGACACCCGCTCCGTCAACCGCCGCTCCACCATCGTGCTCCCCTCGTCAATCACCATCACCCCGGGAGACTTCAGCCACACCCGGTAGATCGACTCAATCGAGTGGTCCTGCCGCCGGTAGTAGTCATCGATCTGCTCCTGTGGCAGCGTAATGTTGCCCTTGTAAGTCACCTCGTGGCCCGAATTATCGATCCATATCTGCACCACATCGATCTTCTTCCCCGGAAGAATCATGCTCTTATCCGTGATGAAGCCGATGCGTTGAGCATCCGGCCGCTCACCCTTCGCAAACTGCCGCACACTCGTAAAATCGATCACAATCCCGGTCGGCGCGCCCCGAAAGAACCGTGCAATATGCCCGTACTCCCCTCACATTTTCACGATCCAGCCACGTCTCTCCGCCCAGAGCCTCCAGCATCTCGTCCAGCAGCTTATGCCCCCGCGCCTCCGGCGTCGAACCGGCAGGCTCTGTCGGCTGAGCGCTCGGAATATCCCGCGCCTGCGACCGCAGCAGCGGAGCAGCCGAAACAAAAAGAGCGAGCAAAATTGCGATGCGCTTCATTCGGATTCCATTCAACCGGCCAGAACCGCGCCGCCATTCACATTAACAATCTCGCCTGAGATGAACCCGGCAAAAGGCGTGCAAAGGAATAATATCGGCCCCGCAATCTCATCCACATGTCCCGGCCGCCCAATCGGTATCAGCGACAGCGCCGCCCGCGCGCGCTCCGGGTCGTCGAACACCCCCGCAACCATCTCCGTCGCCGTCCACCCCGGGGCCACGCAGTTGCAATAAATCCCCCGCCCGATCAACTCCGTCGAAAGACTCTTCGTCAGGCTGATAATCGCGCCCTTGCTCGCCGCATAGTCCGCATGAAACGCCTCGCCACGCTGCCCCGCCGACGAGCTGATCAGCACAATATGCCCCCGCGCCGCACCCTCCTGCCGCTGCGCCAGCATCTGCGCCGTCGCCGCCTGCACCAGCCCAAATGAGCTGTCCAGATTCACCTCCAGCGTCTTCCGCCACTGCCCCGCCGCCATCGTCTCAATCGGCTGCTCATGCGAAGGCCACACGCCATGGTTCACAATCAGGCAGTCCAGTCGCCCAAACGCCTTCACCGCGGACTCCACCAGCAACCGCCCATCCTCAGGCGTAGCCAGCTCATGCCGGATAGCGTGACACACCGTCGCCCCCCCGCACTCCGCCACCAGCTCCTCGGCTCGTCCAGCCGCCGACTGGTAGCTGAACGCCACCTTCGCCCCCGCCCGCCGGAACAACCGCACCGTAGCCGCGCCAATCCCCCGCGAACCGCCCGTAATCAACGCAACCTTACCCTCGAGCGACAGAGCAACACCTGAATCCCGCGAATTCACCATAGACTTGACGCTACCCAACCTCCCTGAATGACGCAAGCCGAATCACTTGGAGAGCGCGCCACGGATACTTCTTACAGCCGACTCACACGAAGTCCCGAATAACCAGGAGAGTGGCAAGAGCACCGTGAGCCGCAGCCTTCGAGAAAACGGCTCCTTGCTGTGGACTGGCGGCAGGACTCGGGGTCGTTTACGATTGCATCAATCCTATGAATCACATTTCAACGGCCGCTGGCTCTGACCCAGCCCACCAGCATGACTGCCCGGACAGCTAGTTGATTATGCCTGGAGTTTTTTCAAATCTCTTCAACAAGACTCTCCTCGCAGTTTCAACCTTCCTGATAGTTATCCTCTTCACACTCTCAACTGCAGATTGGCCGGCGCTATACCGTTTTGCGGCAGGGCAGAATCCACCAGGACACTGGGCGGCTCTTCATGTACCACTACGCCTGGACGACGACGTCATGATCTCGTTGCGTGCCGGCTACATGATCGAGGAAACAGGCAAGCCGTCGTTCAACCGAAGCGATCTTGCACAACCATCAACGTCATACGCCGCGCCTTATCTGTTCTCATGGCTCCTCCATTGCGTAGACAAAGGCCTCGCGATCTATCTCTATGCGCTTCTGGGTCTCGCATGCGTCGCACTGACGATGTGTTGTCTCGTCCAGTATTCCAAGTCGCGTGTCCTTGGAGTGATATTGGCCGCGGCCCTCTGTCTGACAACAACTCATCTTCTCTATAGCCTCAAGGGCTGGGACCATTTATTTCAGGGGCTATTCCTGACAGCGGCCACATGTCTTAGCCTTAGAAAGGCCGATCGTCCCCAAACACCCCTCGTCATATCCCTCCTGTTGGCGCTCGGAACGCTTTTCAGGCCGGACGGAGTTCTGCTTGCACTTGGCATTCTCGCATCGCTGTGGTTTTCGACACATCGATGGAAAGTACTCCTGTCAGGACTGATCCCCTACCTCATCCTGATGGCAGCAGCACTGGCGATTAACTACCATCAATTTGGCCATCTGACCCCCACTACCGCAAGGCTTAAGCTCGGAGGAGGGCCGCCGCTCGGCTATATCCTGCACTACATTCTGGCAAATGGAATTCTTTCCTACAGCGCACTGACGCTCTTCGTAGTCCTGCTTATTCTCTCCTTCGGATCCCGCATCATAACGTCGAATCGCCAGGCAATCCCGATTGTGTTCGCCTGCGTTATAACGGTCGGATTTTCGCTATATAACAGTGACTACTTTGCCGGAGCTCGAATGGTGTGGTCGTCGACATGCATTCTCGCTGCTACCTTCGCATGTCTGGAATCACCCTTGAGCTTCCCGAAATTCGAAGCGGCTCAACTAGGCAAGGCCGCGTCATCTTGGCGATCTCACCCAACGATGCGGCTAATCCTTGTCCTATATGCAGCCCTGGTTGCAACTGGCGTAATGATTACGGCCATCCGGCAAAGGATGCAGGAGGCAACAATCTCATCACGGCGGCTGGAGACCTCTGCAGTCGCGCAGCAGTACGTGATCGCCCATTGGATCAACGCCAACCTTCACCCGCAGGATGGTGCGCTCGGGTTCTTTTATCTCGGAGTCAGTTATGACCTTCCTTCCTTCGAGATCGCGGATTTCCTCGGTAAGGCAGACGAGGCGATCGCAACGTTGAAGGCAAAACAGGGGGCTCCCGGCCATAACAAATGGGATCTGGACCGCACTCTCGCAAAGTGGAAGCCGCAGGCAATCGTACCGCCTGGCCCCATCGACCCGAACCTTCCGGAGACAAGAGAAAACTCATACCGGCATACGCCAAATCTTCTTCTCAACTCCACCATCGTCGATGGCTTTCAATATTGTTATGTTCCTGCTCGCGAGTTCGGAGTCGTTGATAAATGGGGATTTTTTCTCAGAGACGATATCGCCGCGCAGCACACGAATGAGCTACGCTGCTCCCACGCCGACAGCCCTTGAGCTGTGCTAGGCGAAGATCAATTCAATCGCCCCTTTTCAGATGCGGAACGCAACCCCGGTCAGCTTCTCAGCTTCGCTCCAAAGGCGTTCGGCATCCTTCGTATCCTGTGCCCGTGGCGGGATGGGGACGGTCTTTGGATATCCCTTCATCTCGAGCAATCCGTCGGGACCGTAGTACCCTCCCGGCACAGCTTGCGGAGCTATGGCCGCAAACAGCGTCGGAAGAGCGCCGTGAGCCGCATCCTGCGAGAGAATCGGCTTCAAGATCGCTCCAAGAATCTGAAATGGAGAGAACCCATCTCCAGGCCCGCTCCTCTGTAGATTCGTGATGGCATAACCCGGATGTGCCGAAGTGACGATCACAGAAGAGCCGGCCTTCGTCAATTGGCGGTGAAGCTCAAGCGCAAACAGTGAGTCGGCCAGCTTCGATTGGCCGTATGCCTGCGACATCGGACTATAGCGCTGCTCACTCTGGAGATTGGCGAAATCAATCTTCGCCCACTTTGTGATCGAGCTCGATACGATGACGATCCGGCTTCCTTCCCGCTGTCGCACCTGCGGATAAAGCAAAGCGGTAAGGGCGAAGGGACCAAGGAAATTGGTCGCGAACTGCCGCTCGAAACCATCTACTGTCAACTCGCGTTTTGGGATTCCCATCACGCCCGCATTGCTGATCAGCAGATCGATAGACGGTCCAGGATACTTCCCCGAAAACCACGAAGCGAACTCGCGCACGCTGGCCTGCGAACCCAGATCCAAAACACATGGAATAACGCTCGCCGACGGGATCTCTCTGCGGATGCGGTCCACAGCGTCTTTTGCCTTCGCCATGGTGCGGGCAGGAAGGATAATCTCAGCGCCTTTGCGGGCAAGTTCGCGGGCCGTTTCAAAGCCGATGCCGGAGTTTGCGCCTGTAATCAATACCCGGCGGCCTGATTGCGATGGAATGAGCTCAGCGGTCCACCGTTTCGTTCTTTCGATTCCTTGTTTCTTTCTTTCTGACATACGAAGAGTATTCTTGGTTCAGTATCCATTGGCAATAAGGCACCTTAATGGCGCGTACTTACCAGGAGGTAACTATGAAGAAAGTCGATTGGGCCGCAGCGGACGCGATGTGCGACAAACTCTCGGCCGAACAGGATGTGCTGGTGCGAGAGATCGTAACCCAGATCTCCGAAAAGTGGACGCTTTGGACGATGTCGGTGCTGGCCCGGGCCGGAGGACCGATACGTTTTTCAAGGGCGATGGAAGCTGTGGAAGGAATCAGCCAGAAATCTCTGACCAAGACCCTCCGGCAGTTGGAGCGCGGCGGCCTGGTCACGCGCGTGGTCTTCCCCGAGGTGCCCCCAAGGGTGGAGTATCAGATTACGAAGCTCGGTGAGGACCTGTTGGTTCAGCTGCACCCGGTCTGGCTTTGGACGGTGACGAATGTAAAGAGATTTGAGGCAGCGCGATCGAAATACGCCGGAGACGGCCGCAAGAATCCCTGGACCAAACCAAGGGTTCCGCGCTAGCTCGGGTGCCGTGTGCCCCATTCATGCGGTCTCATCGAATGAGTAGGGAATCGCGCAGGGAAAACAGAAATCGCCTCCGCGCTTCACCACGGTTACTCAGCCTCCAGCCACTCCAGCCGTCGCGGTCTCCATCCCAGAACCCGCTTCGCCCTCGCATTGGAGGCTCCGCTCAATTTCGTCGCGTAGTACACCGCATCTTCCCCTGCAATTGCTTTAACCTCCGCGTCGCTCATGCGCGGGGGTGCCGGAGCGCCCAAAAACTTCGCAAACGCCGGCAGCCAAACCGCCTGTGGCGATGGATCGTCATCGACCAGGTTGTATACACCGGGCTCTGCCGTTAGCGTCGCCACCGTTCCAATCGCCGCATCGTCGATATGCACAAACGACGACACTCCCTCGCCCCTGCCCACCACGGGATTCTGTTGTCGCATGACCATATTTGCCGCGGCCTCGCCGGGATGGTACCAGGTCTTCGGACCATAAAAGAACCCATAGCGCAGTGCCACGCCCTCAATCGCATTGGAGCTGAACAGGCGCGCTTCCAGCTCCGTATAGGTCCGCGCACTCGCCGCCACGCCTGGGCTTGCATTCACATCCAACGGAGAGGACTCATCCGCCAGCGTCCCTTCCGCCGCCTTCAAAAAGAATCCGCTCGACTGCTGTAGATACCGCCGCACGCCGCTCGCAATCGCCGCACGAAACAGATTTCCTCCGCCCTCGATCCTGAGCTTCCTGTCGCCTGCCGCATACTTCGGCATATCGCTTTGCTCCTTTGGCAGCGACGTCAACTCATCGATGACTGCTTCCGCCCTTGACCGTTGCAGCGCAGCCTCCACCGCCACGGCATCGTACGCGTCGACGATCACCGCCTCGGCCCCTTGGTCTTCCAGACCCTTCGCACGCACCTCGCTGGTCGTCATCCCCACCACAGAGTGTCCCTGCTTCAGCAGCTCTGCGATCAGCGGCGCGCCAATCGCCCCGCTCGCCCCTGCCACAAATACACGCATCGCCCTCTCCTCTCAACGAAAACCGTCAGATAACCATACTGCCGCTACGAACATGCTACGAGCATAAGAGAGCCCATGGAACGCGGGCACACATCTTCGCGACGCCTCATCGTCGCTGGTGGGCCATCGCGCAAAAGCGCGATCCGTCCTTCTTTGCCCAGCCGTTGATTCAACTCGACGCAAAAAACCACACCCGCACCAGATCGCACCAGCAAGAAACCACATTCTTACCAGAGAATTCGCACACAAGTTCGTGTGGTGGAACCCAACAAAAACACCCCAGACCCGGAAGGAAACCCCATAAAACCCAATAACCCACCACAACACACCACAAACCCCAAACACTCATTCCTTCCACAGTCAATTGGTCCAACCACTACCCTTGACTTTCCTCCATCCCGGAAGCACCCATCAGCAAAATCCGCCTTGATCGGTTCTATCCCTTTTATCCGTGTTAAGCCTTCCTCTGGCCAGCGAGCCCCTATGCGCTAAAGTAAAGCGAATGTCCAAACTCGGCCTGATCGCCGGCAACGGCCGCTTTCCCTTCCTCCTGCTCGACGCAGCCCGAGCCCACGGCCTCACCGTCGTCGTCGCCGCCATCAAAGAAGAGACTGATCCCGAGATCGATATCCGCGCCACAGCCGACCCCGGCATCCACGTCCACTGGCTCTCCCTGGGCGAGCTCTCCCGCCTCATCGAAACCTTCCAAAAAGAAGGCGTTACCCGAGCCGTCATGGCCGGCCAGGTCAAACACAAGCAGATCTTCTCCAGCATCCGCCCCGACTGGCGTCTCGCCAAGCTCCTCCTCAACCTCCGTACCCGCAACACCGACATGCTCCTCGGCGCAATCGCAAAAGTCCTTGGCGACGAGGGCATTGAGATCATCTCCTCCACAACCTACCTCGAACCACTCCTCGCAAAACCGGGCATCCTCACCAACCGCGCCCCAGATGAAGAAGAACAGAAAGACATCGCCTACGGCCAGACCGTCGCTCGGGGTATCGCCTCCTACGACCTCGGCCAGACCGTCGTTATCGCCGCTCAGGCCTGCGTCGCCGTCGAGGCCATGGAAGGCACCGACGCAACCATCACTCGCGCTGGCGAACTCTTTCGCACCCTCGACTTCGCGGCGGAAACCACCAGTCCGGCAACTACGCTTCGCCGCTCCCTCACCGTCATCAAAGTAGCCAAGCCCAATCAGGACATGCGTTTCGACGTTCCTGTCATCGGCGTCGCGACCATGCGTACCATGCAGGCCGCAGGCGCAACCTGTCTCGCCATCGAAGCAGGGAAGACACTCCTGTTCGATCCTGCTGCCATCATCGCAGCCGCAGACCTCGCCGGCATCGCCATCGTCGCAACCTAGAGACTCCGAAACGGGATTGGCAGAGATAGGTGAACACGCCAGTTTCGGAAGGACTGAAGAGCAGGTGGAAGCGCTTTTGTCCATTCCTTTCATCTCTGAATTTGTCGTTGTTGCTGAAACCTTCCGGCCCGTCGGTTTGCAATCTTCTGCAGCCGACCTGCCGCTTGAGTATGCTGGCGTCCCGATCACCTCCGACAGACGAGAACTGAATAATATGCCCAGACCCTTGTTCCCGCGTGATTGGAATCGCAGCTTTGGTTGTGTGCATCGTGCCGAAGAGGTTGGTTTCAATTTGAGGCCGGAAGGCTTCGATGGAATCCCTGCCGAGCGCTGTGAGCGATGACGGATCTTGGAGCCGAAAAGGTGGCATCCCAAGCTGCATGATCCTCGCCGCCACCTTCCACTCCGAGCTCACCGAAGACCGCCACGTCCACCAGCTGCATCGACACCACGGAGTAGCAGCGGCTTTCGCCCTGCAATCTTCACCACCAGAACGCCGCTTCTGTCCTTTCGAATCGGAGCATCAGGTCTCTGCAATGCGCCATGGCATCTTCGCCTTTCTCATCCGGCCAGGACCTTCCCGCACCCGCTTAGAGGATGGGCTTGTTCGTCTTCTGCTGATTTGCGTCCTTCAATATCTGTCCCTTCTTCTCGTCCATCTCTCGGTCGTGCTGCTGTTGAAATCGAGGTGAGGCCGCAAGCGTAAATACGCGAGGATACGACTTCGGCACCTCGAACCGCTCCGTGGTGAGAAGCGGGTAAAAAACCGTATCCAGACGGAAATCGTAGTCGATCCTGGAATCGAGAGCCCAATTTAAGGAAGACATCGTGGTCGCCTGCTCTCCAGAAGAAGCGTCCCAAACTTCTTTGATTCCATGCCGCGTTGGCGAAGGAAATGGCCAGCCATGATCGCGCGATATATTCGACTCATAATCCCCTACGGTCAGGCGCGGCTGGCCATATTTTTGATGCAGCGCTTCGAGGAGCAAAGGCTTATCCGCGTCTGTCTTCGGGTAGGGGGCGATATAGATAATCTTGGTGGCGATCTCCGGTTTTCCGAAGGTGCGGGAAAGCGTTTCGCCGACAAATACGATGTGGATTCTCGAGGATTGGTCCGCATAGTCGACACTCGAAATATAGGGATAGCCATAGCCGGCATAGCCTCCTGCAGGCAACAAGACTGTATCCGAAAAGCCCGCTACTGGCGCCCCATCGCCCAAATGGTTCTCGATGGCAAAGCACCCTTTGGACGGATTGCTATCGTCGCTGCACAGCCTGTACGAACAATCTTTTTCTTTCGCGCTGCTGCATAGCGTGTACCCGCTGGCGTCCTTGGCCCCCGTCGGCTTTTTGGGCATCTGGAAATTGACCTTCGCCTTGATCGCCGCAATCGCTTCTTCCGCCGACATGTACAGCTTCACGCCCAGCACGTCGAATCCAGTCGGGTCCTGCGCATCTTCAGGGACCGTACGCGGAGGTCCCGCATCGGCCCCCACCGTGGGGCCGCCCGCGCCAGCGACCCTCCCCACAGCGCCACCCGCGCCGGCAGGCAGCGACGCTGGTGCAGACGACGACGGACCGGGTTCGGGCGACGGCGCGGAAGCCGTCGCCGCCGGCTGCACGAGACGCACGTGCGCAAAGCTGAGAACCGAATTCTTCGGCAGAGCTATGATGCCCCGTTTCGTCATCTTCTCGAAAGCGGCCTGCTGCGCCTCCGGGGTGAGCGGAACGCGAGCCTTATCGAGGAGCACCCCGGCATCGCTCCTCGCCGCGTGCATCTCGCCGTTGATCCAGACGCTGTCGATATAAAAAACCGGAGCCCCTGTATTCGCGTCCCTCCCCCGCGCGACGGAGACATTGCCTCCGGCCGCCACGGTGCTGCCGTTAATCGTCGTCCCCAGAACAATGTTGGCGATGACAAACCTTCTCGCCTGTCCGCTGTAAGGGTCCGGCGACCCGAACGAATCCTCTGTCGAGGCAACGATCGTCTGTGCGTGAAGGGCCGCTGCGGCCATGCCCGTGCCGACGACGAGGACCAGCGCCCGCTTCACCGCGTTCTGAAACGTCATCATCTCTCCGAAGTTCCTGAATTGGAAAAAAATTATGCTCATCCTAACATACATTTATTTCGCCCAATAAAATCGAAACATGCTGCTCGCGCTCGCCTTCGTCCCTCGGCATAGGCCAGGTTAGATCTCGCTACAGTTCCATTCGGGAATGCCTAGAAACTTGTCAAGGTTTTGTAAAGAGCCCATGAGTGGAGCGTAAAATTGCAACGCGACACATCGTGCCTGCGTCTTACGCGGCTTATACTCGTCTACCAATAGAGGTTCACAAAGGAAAACACCATGCGCAAAGCAGTTTGGATCGCAGTAATCATCGGCGTAGTAGCAGCCTGCGGCTTCGGCATCAAGGCTCATGCAGCCGCAGACGCAGTACAGGTAGGAGCCACAGCGCCCAACTTCACACTGCCCTCACAGGAGGGCAAGCCCGTCAGCCTCACCGACTACAAAGGCAAGTGGGTCGTCCTTTACTTCTATCCGAAGGATCAGAGCACCGGCTGTACGATTGAGGCGCACAACTTCCAGCGCGATATGGCAAAGTATGACGCCTTGAACGCGGTTGTCCTCGGCGTAAGCCTCGATACCGTGGAAGGTCACAAGGCGTGGTGCTCGAAGGACACCTTCAGCTTCAAGCTCCTCGCTGACCCCGACCACAAAGTCGTCGACGCCTACGGTGTTCCCATCATGATCCCCGACCACAAAGTCGTCGACGCCAACGGTGTTCCCGTCATTACCCACGGCGACATAAAGTACGCCGCTCGTCAGACCTTCCTCATCTCGCCCTCCGGCAAGGTCGTCAAGTACTGGGAGAAGGTCGATCCCAACGTCCACAGCACCGATGTCCTGGCCGAAATCGAAGCCAACAAGAAGTAGCCTTACCAGCAGACGCAAAAAGGCCCGGGCTCTCAATTGAGGAGTCCGGGCCTATTTGCTTGCCTTAGGGGTGTTGGTTACTTCTTCTTTGCGGCCTTTTTTGCTGCCTTCTTTGCCGGAGCCTTCTTCACTGCCTTCTTTGCTGGAGCCTTTTTCACTGCCTTCTTTGCCGGAGCCTTCTTCACTGCTTTCTTAGTTGCCAAGGTAATACCTCTCTTCGTTGATTTTTTAGTGCTCTTTTTTGCAGCCGCCTTCTTAGCAGCGACCTTTTTTACCACCACTTTTTTCAAAGCGGTCTTACCACCGCGATGAGCACTAGCCTTCTTCGCGGCAGATTTCTTTTTAACCAAACTAGCCTTCTTCGCAGCAGCCTTCTTAACCACTTTAACTGCGGCCTTCTTCGGGGCTGCTTTCTTGGCCACGACTTTCGCCGGCGCTTTCTTCGCCACAGTTTTTTGTGGGACAGCTTTCTTGGCAGGCGGCGTAACCTTCTTCGCCGGTTTCGCCGCGGCGGCACTCTTTACCGGCAATTCAGAGACCCTGGTTGCAGGCTCGTAGCTCGTCACTGGCGACGGAGGCAGTGTGAAGACGATTGCTTCCTCGATATGAGTTTCGCGAACCGGTTCATCGTCGTCCCCGTCAAGTTCCTCGTCATCATCCGAGGTCATCGTCACTTCTTCCTCTTCGTCATCTTCGAAACGGTTGAGGTCGTTGTCGTCGTCTGTTTCATCGCCGTAGTGGTTATCGTCGGCTGACGCTGCATAAAGCTTGATCGTGTCGTCAAACATCATCGTTTATTCCTCTCGCTGCTTTGTGCTTCCCACCGCTCTTGCTTCTGTCCTGCAAGTACGATGCATCGAAAAACCGTCGTTGTATCCCGGCTCGAGATTCTAGCAACAGGATGTATCTAAGCGCCACCAATTGCAAGCAATCTTTTTGATGAGGTAGCTCGTCCAGCAGCTTTTCATTTCGGTTTGGTCGCAGCTTTTTTCTTCGCCGTCGCAGAAGACGAACCGGATTTCCCGTTTGCTTGATTTGCGTTGGAGTGAGTGGTAGCCGCATGAACATTGGTCGCCAGAGTGCTCGCACTTTTCTTCGTATGCGTCGTCTTACTGCGCACGCGGGCGCTTGGCGCAAGCTTCACCGGCTCTGCAACAAAGAGCGAGCTCCCAGGCTTTACTGCATTCGACGACAGACGATTCCATCGCCGCAGCTCTTCAACCGAGACCCCAAACCGATCGGCAACCGTAATCAGTGTGTCCCCCCGGCGGACTGCGTACCGCTGTGGATTGACGCTCGGCGCAGCGCCCGCAACCGGAATCACCAGCTCATCCTCAATGTCCACGCCGCCATCCGCAGGCAATCCGTTAACCTTGGCGATATCGCTCGCATGAGCATGCAGTGCAGTCGCTATGCCATCCAGCGTCTCGCCGCTCCGCACCACATGAAAGCGCCACGCTGTGCGCTTATCCTCAGGAACATCCTTGATGCGCGACAGGAAGACATCGCGTGTCCCTACCGGAATATGCAGATCGAACGACATATCCCGCGGAGTTGTCATCCGTAGCAGGCTTGGGTTCAACGCCACAATCTCCGGTAATGAGGAATTCGTTACGTCAGCCACAAGGCGAAGATCGATCGGATAATCCACCGCCACCGTATCGGACAAGACCGGCGAATCGGGCATTACTTTATCCAGGCCATACTGCTCCGGATTTTTCGCCATAATGATCGCAGCAATAATGCCCGGCACGTAATTCTTCGTCTCTCCAGGCAGAACGTTGCGCCGGTACAGCTCCCAGAAGTCGGCGTAGCCCGTCCGCATCACCGCGCGCTGCACATTGCCCGGCCCCCAGTCATAAGCCGCCATTGCGAGATACCAGTCGCCGAACTGGTTGTACAGAGTCTTCATATACTTTGCATACGCAATCGACGACTTCTCCGGATCGAATCGTTCATCAAACCACCCATTGCGTGCAAGTCCATACGCGCCCGTAGGCATAAACTGCCACATCCCTCCAGCACCCGATCGCGCATTCAGCGCCTGCGGTTGAAAGCCCGATTCCGCCACAGCCAGATAGATCAAATCCTGAGGCACGCCCTCGTCGCTCAGATGCTTTGAGATCATCTCCTTGTATTTGCCCGCACGCTCCAGGGAGCGCAGCAGATGCGCATGGCCCGCCGGAGAGTTCGAGAAGTAGCTGATGAAGCCCGCAACATAGTCGTTGACGACCAGCGGAAAGTCGGATTGCGTCGTCTTCAGCTCTGCCGTTACCTTCGCGGTCAGCGCGGCATTCGCCGGAAATGTAACCTCATTCGCGGCATCGAGCGGAGCGGCCTCCAGCGTCGGAGAAAATCCGTTGCCCTGCTTCAACGCCGCCATCTCCAGCGAGTTCACCGCATTCAACAGACGATCGAACTCATCCGCAAGCTGTGGATCGGCCTTCAAATCCATGCCGCTCGTCAGCATCACATCGACTGCGGAGTCAAAGTCCAGGCGCGCGGCGTCCAGGCGTCCTGCTCGGTAGTTATCCACGCCGCTGCGATACGCCGCCTCCGCCTGGTTGATGAGTTGCTGGTCTTTTGCGGCCTTAGCCGCCGCAGCACGATCAGCTTCAGCCTTCGCCGCCTGGGCTGTGCTGTCAGTGGGCGTCGTTGGAAGAGCCGGCGCGGTCGCTTGCACCGGCGCCTTTCCCGGTGCAGCAGCCTGCGGCTCCGTCGGACAGCCTGCAAGCACGACCAGCGGGACACATCCAGCCGCGAGTGCCCACTGCCGCACCATCTTCTCCAAAACCAATCGAGCCATTGTCCCTGCTCATTGTAAGACGCCCGTCACCCGATTCCGTGGGCGATTCCGCAATCGCCCCGACAGGCGTCAGCAAAGTACATATCGCGTCCAGAAAATTAAGGCAGTTTGCGGCTCGCATCAATGTACGTGGGAGTGTACCCCTCCCACTCCCACGGAGTGACCGTATCTCCAAAGATCTTCTCCAGCAAAGGACGAAATGCCAGCTCGCCATTGTCGCTGTTGGTCAGCAGAATCATGCATGCCTTCCTCTGTTCAAAGCAGACGATGTAGTTTTGCGCTCCATCCCCATGACCCTCTTTGAAGAATGCAGGCCCAAACCGCGTCTGAGTCAGCAATCCCCATCCCAGGCCATAGGCAAGGCCGATAGCGGCTGCCTCTTTTCCCGTCCCTTCGTTCGCGGCAATTGGAAATTCATGCAGAGATCGAATGGAGATCACTGGCTTCAGCATTTGCGAACGAGTCTTCGGCCTCAGCAGCCTCCCATCGAAAAGCGCAATAACAAATTTCGCGAGATCGTCTGCGCTGGTCGTCATCGAACCCGCGCCGCGAGCCGGAAATCGCTTCGTCTGCGAGACGAACTTCTCGTTCAGGTCATACCGGTCGGCCACGTCCCCTTCAAACTCAGTCCGGTAGATCATCCCCGTCCGCGTCATTCCCAGCGGCGTAAACACAGCCTCCTGCATCAACTGGTCAAGCGGTCGCCCTTTCTGCTGTTCAATCACAAACTGCACCAGGTTGATGCCTTCCCCCGAGTAGAGAAATTGAGTTCCCGGTTTGAAGTGAAGGTGCATCTTCTTATCCGGTTCGATATACGCGAAGTTCCCCAGACCGGAGCTGTGCGAGAGCAGCATCCGCGGTGTCACCATTGCCCATGCGGGATCGAGCACGAGCTCCGCAGCGGTCTCCTTGTACGATTCGTAGTGGTCGAGCGGCTGCGGCAGTTGCTTTGCCACCGGAACATCCAGTTGAAACTCGCCGCGCTCGACCAGCTGCATCACGTACGTCGCGAAGACGCTCTTGGTAATCGACGCGGCCCACAGCGTCGTCTGTCGATCCATCGCAAGCTCAGGCTCGCGTCGGCGCAGCCCAAACGCCGCGCTCCAGACCAGCTTGCCCGACTCAACGACGGCAATCTGCGCACCAGTAACATGCGCCGCTGCCAGCGTCTTCTTTGCAAACTCTTCCGCCTCCGCAACCGATATAGTGGTCCCATCCAGCCGTCGTATCGAGGCGTTCTGTTCCGGCAACGCAGAGGACGCACCAATCGTAAGAAATCCTGAAAGCACCGCTCCAAAAATCAAAATTCGCAGAGTTAGCATCCCCGCATCATACGGAAATTGGTACGAGATCGTTCCAAGTATCGTGTCGCGCAGGCTCGACGCGAAACCATGTCATCCAGAGCGTTATCGTGTGGACAGAAACGACAGTCGTGACGAGTCCGGACCAGCCCCCGGCTTAGAGCTCTTGACCATAGCCACACAAGATAGCGACACACAGCGAAACCCAAATCCATTCCCGCGCGTCGCAAGCACTACGAACCTCCCGGTGTTAACATGAAGACTGAGGCCACCCAGCTACAAAAATGGATCCAAGTCACATTCGCAACTTCGCGATCATCGCGCATATTGACCATGGCAAGTCCACTCTCTCCGACCGGCTCCTTGAGCTTACCGGATCGCTCACTGCGAGAGAGATGCAGGCGCAAGTTTTAGATGCCATGGATCTTGAGCGCGAGCGCGGCATCACCATCAAAGCTCACACCGTCCGCATGATGTACAAGGCCCACGACGGCGAAACCTATCAGCTTAACCTGATAGACACGCCCGGCCACGTCGACTTCTCCTACGAAGTCTCGCGCTCTCTTGCCTCCTGCGAAGGCGCGCTCCTCGTCGTCGATGCCTCCCAGGGTGTCGAAGCCCAGACCCTCGCCAACGCCTATCTCGCTATCTCCAACGGCCTCGAAATCATTCCCATCATCAACAAGATCGATCTCCCCAGCGCCGACATCGAGCGCACCAAGGAGATGATCGAAAAATCCGTGGGCCTGCCCGCCAGCGACGCCATCGCCGTCTCAGCCAAGACTGGGCTCAATGTCGAAAGCATCCTCGAAGCCGTAGTAACCTTGCTCCCACCCCCCGAAGGCAACCCCGAAGCCCCGCTCCAGGCCCTCATCTTCGATAGCTGGTTCGACCCATACAGAGGAGTCATCGTCCTCGCCCGTATCATCAACGGCAAACTCCGCAAGGGCATGAAAATTAAAGTCATGTCTAACAACAAAGTCTTCGACGTCGAAAGCATGGGCGTCATGACCCCCAAACCGGTAGAGCTAACCGAGCTCTCCGCCGGAGAAGTAGGCTTTTTCGTAGCCACGATCAAAAACGTTGCCGACACTAAAGTCGGCGATACCATCACCTCGGTTGAAAACCCCTGCTCCGAAGCCCTCCCTGGCTTCGAAGACATCAAGAGCATGGTCTTCGCCGGCCTCTACACCGTCGATTCGCACGAGCACGCAATGCTTCGCGATGCTCTCGAAAAGCTTCGCCTCAACGACGCATCCTTTTCGTTCGAGCCGGAATCGTCAGTCGCCCTCGGCTTCGGTTTTCGCTGTGGCTTCCTCGGCCTGCTCCATCTCGAAATCATTCAGGAGCGTCTCGAGCGCGAGTACGACCTCGACCTGATCACAACCGCCCCAGGCGTGCGCTACAAGATCACGCTCACAGATGGCTCCGTCATCGAGGTCGACAATCCCTCCCGCTGGCCCGATCCCTCAGAGATCGAGTCCATCGAAGAGCCCGTCATCACCGCCAAGATACTCACCAACGAAGAGTACGTCGGCGGTATCCTCAAACTCGTCGAAGACAAGCGCGGCCGCCAGCAGAACTTTGAATATGTCTCCGAGACGCGAGTTCTGCTCACATACGAACTCCCGCTCAACGAGATCGTCCTCGACTTCTACGACAAACTTAAGTCCGTCTCTCGCGGTTACGCCTCACTCGACTACCACCTCGCCGGAACCTGGACCTCGCCGATGGTCAAGATGGACATCCTCGTCTCAGGCGAACCGGTCGATGCTCTCTCCATCATCGTCCATCGCGACTTCGCCTACGATCGAGGCAAAGCTCTTGTAGCCAAGATGCGCGAGCTGATTCCGCGTCAGATGTTCGAGGTCGCCATTCAAGCCGCCATCGGCAGCAAAATCATCGCGCGCGAGACCGTCACGGCAATCCGCAAGAACGTCATCGCCAAATGTTACGGCGGCGACATCAGCCGAAAACGAAAGCTTCTCGAAAAGCAAAAAGAGGGTAAGAAGAGGATGAAGCGGATCGGAAAGGTCGACATCCCTCAGGAGGCCTTCCTCGCAGTCCTTAAAGTGGGTGAGGAGTAATTTCCAATCCTGGCGCAGGAGTTGCGAAGGGAATCAGCCAGGGTAAACTCCTCCTGAAACTTCTTTTCCTTCTCGATCACGTAGAACCCAATTGGAACCAAAGCCATTAGATTCGCCAAACTGTAACTTGGTAGTAATGACGATCTGTGGAAACCCTTGAAACACCTATAGTTGGCGGCTTACTGAAGAAATTGGAAAGCCAAACAAGGGGTTCTCCTTGCCAACTCACTGAATTCCATGTAGTTAGACGACCAGTATCAAACCGTCTCGCCAGTAAAAGCCACCCGCACCAAAGCTATCCTGCGTACTCATTCACCGGCGATCCACAAGTTTTTCCACAGGGATCGCGTCTAGTAGGGAAATATATAAGCGAGAAAGACGAAGAAAAGGCCGTCAAGCCTTCGCTTCGTCTTTCTTCCATTCAAGAGGTACTCGGTGGAGCGTTACTGTTTCGGCGCTGCTGGTTTCGGAGCTGCAGAGGGTGTCCTTGCCGCGGCCGGTTTGGCCGAAGCAGGGGCGGCGGCTGGCGCAGCCACGCCGGACGAGGCGTTGTAAGCGGTCACCACTGCCTGCGTCACATCCGTGCTCTGATTGGCCCAGATCACGTTGCTCTGCTGGCTGCTGACGTCCAGCAATAACGTATATCCATTGTCGGCCACATATTTCTTCACCGATGCAGAGACCTTCGCCGCAATCTTTCCATAAACCTCCTGGAGATCGGTGTTGTACGCAGTCTGAGCATCGTCGGCCTCACGAGTGAGCTGCTTTTCCTTGGTGTCAATTGTCTTCAGGCGATTGGCCCGTTCCGCATCAGTCAGCGTAGCCGGCGCACTCTGCAGCTGCTTCTTCAGCGAATCGACCTCCTGCGAGAGGGTTTCGATCTGGTCCTTCTTCGGTTTGTACTTCAGCTGAATATCCTGCACAGCCTTCTGGCCTTCGTTCGTGGCAAAGACGGCCTGTTCGAAAGCAACCAGCGCAATCTTCGCGGGAATGGCCTGTGGCGCTACCGGTGCTTCAGCAGTGGGTGCGCCGGGGGTGGCAGGAGCCGGAGCAGCGGGTGTCTGGGACATGCCGGCTACCGTTATCAATCCCGCGCCGAGGGCGGAGACTAGAACAAGAGTGCGATTCATGCGGTGGTGGTACTCCTTCAAGAGATCGGTGCAACCTAAGGCTTTTGACTAACAATTACGGTCTCTGCGGTACCCAGGCGAGGAAAATCTCGTTTAGATCCTCGCCTGGGCACGAAACTCGCCACTCAACTTTTTATTGCTTTGGCGCGGTAGACGTTGCTGGCTTGGCAGGTGTCGTCGTTGACGGATGTGGACGAGCTGCCGACGGCGCCGAAGGCATAGCTGGCGCTGCAACTCCCGAAGACGCGTTATAGGCGTCGACCACGGCCTGCGAAATATCGGTCGTGCCCTGCTGCATCCAAAGCACGGCAAGTCCGCCCTGCTGTCCGGTGTTATCCAGGAGCAGCGTATATCCATTGTCCTGGACGTACTTGTTCACGGTCGGCCAGACCTTCTTCGCAATGGCTCCGAGCGTCTCCTGCAACTCGGCATTGAAGGCCGCGGTGGCGTCATCGCCATCCCGCTGCAGTTGCTTTTGCTTGGTGTCAATAGTTCTGGCACGCGAGGCACGCTCTCCGTCGGTCATTGTCGCGGGCGCGCTCTGCAACTGCTTTGTAAGCGATTCAATCTCGGTCTGAAGGTTCTGCAGTTGGGTCTTCTGCGGCTCATACTTCTTCTGCAATGCCTGAAGGGCGCGCTGGCCTTCGTTCGTCGCGGCAGTCACCTGATCGTACTCAATAAGGGCAATCTTCGCGGTCACTACCTGGACAGGAACTGGTGCGGGCGGAGTTGCTGCAGCAGGGGCCGGAGTCGTTGGCGCGGCACTCTGCGCCATGCCAGCAGCGGAAGACATTCCCGCGGCAAGGGCGGTGACTAATGCAAAGGTACGATTCATGCGGTGTGTGGTACTCCTTGGGGGGATTATCCTGATCCATCCGGCTCTAGGCCTGCCATCGCGTGCCTTCTTAGCCGATCCTGCATATCACTGATCGACGCGCTTAGAGAGCACGCCCACCATTTGCCTCGATCCACCCGACTCCCATACCAGCAAATCGGCAGCAAAACGAGAGAGCTGCCGGAACAATCCGATTATAGGACTCACGGTCCCAAGGGTCAATGCAGAGATTGGACCTCTTTCCCCTCCCAAAATGCGGAGATGTATCCATCAGTCCTCTGATTTTCCGGACTCCTTAGCCGGGTTACCCCGCAATTTGCTCTGAAATACGTCATTCTCCTTTGGCAGTTGGATTGCTCTCTGTAAAATCAGCACGCTGGTGAACCCGTGTGTGTCGTTTCATCTCTCGGCCGAAAAAAGATGCTGCACCCGAACGATGGTGTCGCCTAACGCCGCGAGATCGCTTCCCGAGCGGAAGTTTTCAGGAGGCCAGTGACTGGCCATCAAACGTAAGAGGGGCGCTTCTTCTTGAAGCGGCCCCTTCTCCGTAATCACTCTTAAACTGTTGACCAGGAAGTCGTAGAAGAGATAACTTGCCAATAGCCGTCTTTGAGCGTAGGCTAGGAGTTGCCTTGTGAACCGGCTGTGGGTGCCGATCACTGTGTGGCCATCAGGTAGCTTCTGTTGAGTAGCTTCACTGGCAAGACACAGGGATTACAGCAGGCCGATTCGTCGGACTCTGTCGCAAACAGGTAGAGGGTGAAAATCATCGGGTTACCGCTGTCAGGTGATCCAGGTTGCGCGTAGCCGGTAAATTACTGGTTCGGTGACAGCCAAATAGCACAGAAGACGTCCGTTCGAGTACAACTTGAGACTGTTTCCTCCGACGCTGCAATACCGGGTTACTTCGTTCTCCGTAGTTCCTACGGAAGAGTCGAGACCGTGCGCCGTGGGAGAGTAAACCGCTAATTGCGATCTAGAGCAATAGGAAGTGGAAGCATGACTTCAGAGCAGAATGCACCCGAGGTGGAGTCCCACCAGGGTTTGGCAATGTCACCCGCCCAGCAGGACGGGGAGGCGAACTTTACGTCTCAGTCTGTGCAGCATGGGATGGGGCAGTCTAAGAGCAGCCGTCGCCGTCGCCGCAAGCGGAAGAACAAGGGTGTTGATGCCCAGCAAGGCCCGCAACCCGTCGCCGACCAAAGCGCAGGCCAGCCCATTGGCTCTATCCAGGGCGCGGCAGTTCCGCAGGCGTCCCACCAGCAGAACTTCCAGTCCAGTGGCAGCCAGCAGCAGAACGGAGCCGGTAGCGGCAAGCGCTGGAAGAAGAAGTTCCGTGATCGCGACCGGCAACGCCCCGCGCAGGACAATCCAGGTAACGTCGCCAGCAGCGGCGGCGGGTTCAGCAACAATGGCGGCGGATACCGCGACCGTGACACCCACCAGCCTGGCAACAATTCATTCAAGCGTAAAGGCGGCGGCGGCAAACAGCAGCAGCGCGGGCCACGCGGATTCGTCGGCCCGATGGACCACAGTTATCGCGCCGTCAATGGCAACTTCGCCGAGGCCCCGCCATCGACCATCGATGCCTCCAGCTACGGCCGCAGCAACGGCCACAACAATCGCGGATACCAGGGCGATTCCCAGCCAATCGACTACTCGCAGGGCCGCGCCATCCCCATTCCTCCGGATGCCCCCACGAAAATCTTCTTCTTCATTGAAGATCTCTTCTTCATCGCCAAGATTCAGGAGACCGCCCGTAAGCTCGGTGTGAAGGTCGCCTTCGTCAAAAACGAGAAGGAGGCGATCTCTGCCCTGACAAGCGGCGAAGAAGAGGACAGGCCCGGCCTGATCGTCTTCGACCTCAACAACGCAAATGCCAAACCCCTGACGCTGATTCCCAAGCTCAAGGCCAAGCTGAAGCGCAGCACCTCCATCGTCGGCTTCCTGTCGCATCTTCAAGGGGATCTGAAGGCCAAGGCCGTCGAAGCCGGCTGCGATACCGTGATGCCGCGCGCAGCGTTCTCGCAGAATCTTCCCAACCTCCTCCGTCGATACGGTATCGAGCAGGAAGAAGAGACGAACTTCAACCAGTAGCTGAAAACAAAGACAAAAAGGTAAAAGACCAAAAGAAAAGCCCGAGGCGACCATGCCACGGGCTTTCCTGCTCCAGAATCATACGGACCGGGTCTAGCCCGGGGGCCACGTCATGTGCCTTCCGCCCAGCAGGTGCAGATGGAGATGGTGTACCGTCTGACCGCCATCGTCCCCCGTATTCACAACAACCCTGTAACCATTGTCCAGCGCCTCTTTGCGCGCAATCACCGCCGCTGTAGCCATCAGATGGCCCATCAGAGCAGTGTCTTCGGCCAGCGCCTTCGCCATGGAACCAATGTGCTGCTTGGGAATCACAAGAATATGGGTGGGCGCTTGTGGATTGATATCGGGGAAGCCGATACAAAGCTCGTCTTCATAGATTCGGTTGGCAGGGATCGTGCCATCAACGATCTTGCAAAATAAGCAGTCCGGTGTCGGTGTGCTGCGCATTATCTTCATGATCAAAAGTATTTCGGATGCTGCCCGTTCGTCCAGGGGTTGTAAGCCGCCGCAAATGCCGCACGGTCCGCAGTTGAAGGATGACCGAACGTCCAGAACTCCACAAATGGATGCGGCGCGGGGTCATCCAGCGAGTTCTCGCCCAGCAACTGAAATCCCTGCTGCGTCGAACCCTGTGGATCGGCAACGATCCCATGAACCGCCTCCTGCCCATAAACATCGGCCGCATGTTCAATAGAACGGCTGAACGCATTCTCGATCGGCTCCGACAAAAAGTTCAACCCATTCAGCACCAGGACAAGCACCGCAAGACAAGCCCAGTCGTCTTGCGACCGAATATGCCAGCGCGCGCCGTACCGTCTCAACAGCCACTGTGTCGCCCGCTGCCCCACAAAAAAACCCAGCAGCAGCAAAACCGCGGTAAACAGCATGCCGATCGCGATGTGATGCAAAGCATAGTGGCCCAGCTCATGCCCGAACACGCCCGCCAGCTCATCCGGAGTAGCTGCGGCAATGGTCGTATCCCACAGCACCAGCCGCTTCGATGGCCCGATCCCGGTAACGTACGCGTTCATCCCTGTCACCTTCTGACTGGCTCGCATAAAAAACATCCGGTCCGCAGGCAGGCTCACCCCGCTCCGAGCCACTACCTTCTCCAACTGCCGCACCAGCGCGGGATCGTGTTGTTCAAGCGGCTCGAACCGGTTGAACAGTGGATCGACAAAGATCGGTGTCGCAAATACACCGAACAGCACCGCAGCCATCGTCGGAATCCAGAACCAGAACCACCAGTTCTTCGGCGACCGGCGGATCACCCAAAAAAGCAGCATCACCAGCAGCCCCGCGACACCCCATGTCAGCAGAAAGCTCTTCGTCAGGTCCCATATCCAGCTCCCCCAACCCTGCACGGACAGCCCATACACCAGCGCAACATGATGCCCATACAGCCGCAAAGGGGCATTCAGCAGCGTAATTGCCAACAGAAATAGAAACACAAACAGGAAGCACTGTCCCCAACGGTTCTTCGTCACATTCTCGGCAACATTCCGCATTCTGGCTGGGATGCCGAGCGCCAGCAGCATCAGTAACTGAAGAATCCCCCAGCCTTCGCCCACAAAATGGAGTGCAGTGCGCTCCCGAAACAAAGCCTGCGCGGTGTGAAGCTTTTCAGGGGGAAGCGTGTAAGCCGCGTGATTCTGGGCCGCCTGTCGCAAGGCCAACGCCTCGGTGGGAGTCGTCTCCTGAGTCCGGTACAGCATAAACATCAGCGCAAAAAAGACGGCCACAACCAGAAAACCACGCACCTTCATCAAGCCAGGACTCCCGAAAGACGACAAGGCCAGTGTGCCTCATCCATCGAGGCAGAGCAAAGCCTCTCTCGGAAACTCCCGCTATCTCCCCCGCGAGCTCCCAACAGGCTCATCTCCAACCTCCAGCCCGAAGCGGGCTAGCTCCCGCCTCTGCAGGCTGTAGTCAATGAAGAATCCAATGCCTATCGCAAACGGAATCAGCCCGGCCGCTGCTCCCGCCAGTACGTCGCGCTCCTGCACAATGTAGCTCAAAACGCCGAAGAACAACATCAACCCCGTTCCTACCGATACCAGAACAATCGCCGTTCTCCGCGCACTGCCGAGACTCCGCAGCGGATCTTTGACCGGAGGCTTCTCTTCGCCCACGCCCAGCAGTCGTTCAATCTCCGGAATAGGCACTCCCCGCGAGATCATCGCCACGCGCTCTTCGGACTTGAGCCGGCGTTTCTGCGCATCCAGCCAGATACCCGAAACGATAGCGACAATGCCGACCATGCAGCCGGCCACCGGGACAACAAACGGACTAGCCATGAAATCCATAATGGTTTCTCCTCTTTCTGCCCGCGTTAGACCGGTTCACCCTTGCAAAGTTTCATTCACCGGAGTGAAACTTTAGCCGCACCCTTTGGTCTAATCCTCCTTGCTGACCGATCTCACCTTCGAGCAAGTGGTTCGCGACCATCAGGCCATGGTCTTCCGCACCCTCGTGCGTCTGACCGGCAGCAGGGAACACGTCGATGACCTCGCTCAGGAGGTCTTCCTCCGCCTCTACCGCGCCCTCCCCAGCTTTCGCGGCGAATCCCTCCTTACCACCTATCTCTACCGCATCGCCGTCAACGTCGCCCAGGACGAGTGGAAGCGCCGTCGTCGCGACAACCTCACGCACGTCTCCCTGTCCGACGACACCTCAGGCTGGGAGGAGCGTCTTCCCCATCCCAGCCACAACGCCGAGCAGCAGATCGAGCAGCGCGAATTCCAGCAGGCCGTCGAAGACCACCTCCAGCGCCTCAGCCAGATTGAGCGGGCCGTCCTCGTCCTCTATCATCAGGAGGAGCGTTCCTACGACCAGATTGCCTACGCGCTCAACCTGCCTATCGGTACAGTTCGAACGCATCTTCACCGTGGCCGTAAAAAGATGCGGGAAGCTCTGAAAACTCATCCCATCCAGGAAAGGAGCCCGGCATGGACCACGAACAGTTGAATCCGGATAACTCGTCACCTGCTGCGCTTGAGCTGGACCAGCGCCTGGTCCGCGCCCTCGAGGCCGCCCCTGAAATCCGCATCCCTGCCGGCTTCGCGGCCCGCGTAGCGTCGCAGGTAGCCCCGCGCCCCATGGTCTCGTCCACTCCAACCCACTATGGCGATTACGCCATGATTCTCGGCATCCTGGCCAGTCTCGCCGCACTCTTCGGCCTCTATACCCGGAACCAGCACACCTTCGACCTCGTCGAAACGTTGCTCCTGACGCAGTTCATCGGTCTCACGGTCTGGCTGAGTCTCCGGCGCCACAGCCTGCGCTAGCCGACTGTCAACTTATTGCCAGCTCATCCGTCCAATTGGCAGCTTCCTGCCGGACCATAATGTTGGCTCGCGCGAATCGGCAACACTTCCGATACACTCAGCGACAGAAGTATTTTGCAGGCGAAACGAGTCCCCGTTCCCATGAAGAGAAGAAAAATGGCAATCGCCGGCACCGGTCTTGCCGGTCTGATAGCCGTCGTCACCGTCTCCATTGGCCACATCGCAGCGGCAGCAACCACCACTCCATTACCCTCGACCACGACGGTCCTCATCGACACCATGGAATCCGAGCTGCACCGTGCGATGGACTCTCTCGGCAGCTCCGCCGGCGACGCGAATCAGCAACCCAAGCCATACTTCCTCAGCTACGCCGTCTCTGATGGCGACAGCATTGCCATGTCAGCCCAGTTCGGCGCGATGACCTCTTCCCGCCAGAGCCGCCGCCGCTTCGTCGACGTGCAGGTGCGTCTCGGCGCCCCGGCCCAGGACAACACCCACGGTGACCATCGCAACAGCGCCCTCACCACCGTCCCGCTGCCCATAACCGACGACAAACAGGCCCTCGCCCGCAGTCTGTGGTTCGCCACCAATCGCGGTTACGGCCAGGCGCTCGACAGCTACATGAAGGTCAAGACGGAGCAGCAGGTCCGCGCCAAAGAAGAAGACACCTCGGCCGATTTCTCTACTGAAAAGCCGGCCACCGCGCTCCTCCCGCCCTCGCCCGCTCTGGTCGTCGACCGTACCGCCTGGGAGAACCGTCTGCGCGAGCTCTCCGGCCTCTTCAAGCAATATCCGGACGTCTTCTTCAACAACGTAGCCCTCGAAGCCTCCACCGAGACCGATTACTTCGTCTCCTCCGAGGGAGCCAAAATCGCCACGCCCAATCACGTCGCCCGCCTCATCATCGTGGCTCGCACCCGCGCCGCTGACGGCATGGATCTCTTTCGCGCCGAAACCTTCGAAGCAGACGACGTCTCCCATCTACCCGACCAGAAGGTCCTCGTCGACAAAACCACTGCGATGGCCAAAAACCTCGAAGCCCTCCGCGAAGCTCCCGTTACCGAGCCCTTCGACGGCCCTGCTATCCTCAGTGGGCGAGCCTCAGCCGTCTTCTTCCACGAAGTCCTCGGCCACCGTCTCGAAGGCCAGCGCCAGCGCGGCGACGACGAAGGCCAGACCTTCACCAAACTCCTCGGCAAGCAGATACTGCCTACCTTCCTCAGCGTCTCCGACGACCCCACCCTCGCCACCTTCGACGGCGTCTCTCTCAGCGGCCACTACAGCTACGACGACGAAGGCCAGCCCGCCCGTCGCGTCGATCTCATTAAAGATGGCGTCCTCGACACCTTCCTCATGTCGCGCCTTCCCATCGCCAGCTTCTCCAACTCAAACGGTCACGGCCGCGCTGAAGTAGGCCACATGCCCACTGGTCGCCAGGGCAACCTCATCGTCACCTCCTCCAAGACCGTCAGCGACGCCGAGCTTCGCGAGATGCTCAAAGCCGAAGCCAAAAAACAGGGCAAAGCCTACGGCCTTTACTTTGAAGACATCTCCTCAGGCTTCGCCGTCACCACTCGCAGCTCGCCCCAGGCCTTCCAGGTCATCCCGCTGGTCGTCTATCGGGTCTACGTCGACGGCCGTCCCGACGAGCTCGTCCGCGGCGTCAGCATCGTCGGCACCCCGCAGGCCGCACTCAACCGCATCCTCGCGACCGACGACCACCAGGACGTCTTCAACGGCATCTGCGGAGCCGAATCCGGCAGCATCCCCGTCAGCGCCGTCGCCCCCGCCATGCTCGTAAGCGAGATCGAAACCCAGCGTCAGAAGCAAGGCACCGCCAGGCCACCCATCCTTCCCCCACCCGGAGCGCCCGCGGCCAACGGAAAGCCCGCAGCCGACGGAAAGGTGGCCCAGTAATGAATTTGTTCCGAAATAAGTCACAAATTATCATGCACTCCTCCGCAGCTCTATGCGCCGCCCTCCTGTTAGCCACTGTTGCGGTTACAAAAACCGCTACAGCCGAGTCGCCCACAAAAATCAACGACGACCTTCTTCTCGCGATGCAGCAGGAGCTCGATCGCGAGAAGAGCCTCATCCTCCCGAACATGCAGCCGCCCTATTTCGTCGAGTACCGCCTCGACGACATCAACACCTACGAGGCCATCGCCAACTACGGGGCACTCACCCGCGAAGAGGCCAATCACCAGCGCGTCGTCCGCGTCACCGTCCGCATCGGCAATTACACGACAGACAGCAGCAGCCCCCGCGGCGATGGCGCCGTCGAGCTTGCTCCGACCGACGACAGCCCTCTCGCCCTGCAATACGCCCTCTGGACTGCCACCGACGCTGCCTACAAGAACGCCCTCCGCGCCTACTCTGCCAAACAGGCGGCCCTGAAGCAGTTCCAGTCGGCCCAGGCCCAGGCGGACTTCGCTCAGACCAAGCCCGTCGTGCAGGTCTCTCCGTTAGTCACCCTTGACCTTGACCGCAACGAATGGAGGAAGCGCATCGTCGAAGCCAGCGGCCTCTACGCCTCCGACTCTGACGTAAAATCCTTCGCTGGCGACGTGCAATATTCGACCGCAAGCATTCGCGGCATCGCCTTCAACCGTTATCTGGTCAACACCGAAGGGACCATGGTGCGTCAGGGCTACACCGGCTACAACGGAGCCATCAGCATCGGCGGCCAGGCCTCCGACGGCATGCGTCTCGGACGCGATAACGGCACCGTCGCCACGACAGCAAAGGAGCTCGAAAGCGCCTCGGCATTTCGCAAGCGCGTCATCGACGATCTCAAGAGCTACGAGGAGCTGCGCAACGCCCCCGTCATCTCTGCCGATGACTATCACGGCCCTGTTCTCTTCAGTGGAGATGCCGCCGCGGACGTCTTCACCCGCCTCTTCGTCCCCAACGTCGAAGCAGATCGCCCCGAGATGGGAACCACCGCTCGCACCACCGGAGCCTACTCATCCAGTTACAAATCCCGCGTCCTGCCGGACTTTCTGAGTGTCACCGACGACCCGCTCGAGACCAGGTTCGACGGTAAAGGCCTCCTCGGCGCCTACGCCATCGACGACGAAGGCGTTCCCGCACAATCGGTCGATATCGTCGTTCATGGCAAGCTCGAAAACTTCCTCATCGGCCGCGAGCCCGTCAAGGACTTCGCCACCTCCAATGGCCACGGTCGCGCCGCACCTCTGCAGGCCCCGCACTCGCGCTCCGGAGTCGTCATCGTCAAGGTCGACCAGCCGCTCACCAAAGACCAGCTCAACAAGCGCCTCCTCACCATGGCAAAGGAACAAAGCAAAGACGTCTACGCAGTCGAAACCCTCGGCGGCGAGCTGATTCCGCGGCTGCTCTATCGCGTTCACCCCGACGGCTCCCGCCAGCTCGTTCGCGGAGCCACCTTCGACGAGCTCGACAACCGCAGTCTTCGCTCCGGAATCATCGCCGCGGGCAACGACTCCTACGTGTCGAACTCCTTAGGCGTCGTCCCTCAAACCATCATCGCCCCCAGCATCCTCTTTGAGGACATCGGCGTAAAACGAGCCACCCTGGAGCAACAGAAGCTCCCCTACTACCCGCCACCGCCCGCCGCAGAAAAATAGCCGCTCCTCTAAGACATATCTCGGGTTTGCGTACCTGGTTTTGAAGGATGCGGCTTCAGAGGGTGCTGAAAAAGTCATCGTTTTGAAAGGGCGCGGCTTCAGCTGCGCCGTAAGCTCGATCTGCTCAATGCGGCTTCAGCCGCTGAGGGAATATTTCAGGGCAAGCGAGGCTTTTTCGCACTCTCTTTAGCCAGACCCTCTCTTCCAGGTCAAACCACAAACCTAATCCGTCCGAATCAGATAAGGCTCAACCGCCGAATCCTTCGGATGAATACCATCAGCAACCTCGGTCGCATTCTTTTTATCCGGAACCCTCGGGTTCACCCGCACCCAATATCCCGTAGGCCCGGGAAACTCGATCACCTTTGCCGTCGTATATCGCCGCAGCAGGTCCGCCTTCAACTTCACCGCATCCGACTCCCGCGCAAAAGCTCCGATCTGCACGCACCACCGTCCGCCCGGATCCGCATTTGCGCGAACCGGCATCGCAAACGCCTCCACCTTCACCTTCGCCACGCCGGCGCGATAAACCCCAGTAGCCTTCGCCGCTGCCAGTGACAGATCGATAATTCTCCCCCGCACAAACGGCCCCCGGTCCGTGATCTTTACCACCACCGACTGGTTTGTGCTCAGGTTCGTCACCCGGACCATCGTTCCCATCGGCAAAGTCAGATGGGCCGCGGTCATCGCGTTCTGGTCATACACAGTGCCGTCGGCCCCTTTGCGTCCTGCATAAGGCGGCCCATACCAGCTCGCAAGCCCCTCCTCCGTTGAGACAGGTCTACCCAGGCCGCTCGGCGCAGGAGCAGGGGAGGGAACTGACGTGGAAGCATGCGCATCCCCTTGGCCAATCGGCGGCGCACCTCTTGCAGCTTGATTCGTACCTGCCCTGGCCGGCGGTGGTGGCGGAGCCTGATAGGCGCGTGTCGTCTTCCGGTGGCACCCGCCCGCAATCAGCGTCAAAGCCGAAAGCGCCGCAGCCGAAACCAGCTTGCCCCGAATCACGGCTTCGGCGGCGGAGGATTGGCGGCAGCGTTCTTTCGCGCATGGTCATCCATCCGTTGCGCCAGCCGGTGCAATTCAGCGGCGGCGGCTCGCAGGGCCTCCGATCCGTTCCGTCTCACCTCTGGCACCACCTCATCGTTGATATACTGAACCACATTCCGCAGATCCGTTTCGATGTGCGCCGCAGCATCTCGCAGCTGCTGTTCCCATGGTCGTTTCGGCACTTCGCTTGGCATACATGCACCTCTGCTTCTTTGATTAGATGACGCGAAAATGGCACGGTCAACGTCAAGCACAGTCGATTCCTCCCATGTGCTTATGTGGTAACGATGGAACATCTGCAGGAAATCGTCTTCAAAAAGGTCCCCTGTTCGAGCTCCGGCGCATCCTACTTCATACAACTTGCAGCTTCCGTCGGGCGTTCGTAAGGCATAGGATTTACACATACAAATAAAACGTAACGTCAGGAATTCGCTTCTGCCGTCATCTGGCAGGTGCGTGACTGGAATTCATAGAGGTGACTATATTGAGCGCAACACGCAATCTGAACCCGTCTCTCCCGCCGTCAACCCAGCGCACCCTCCGCGTAACGCTCGCCGTCCTCGTAATGTTGGCGCCGTTCGCATCTGGACAGACAGCGTCTGCGCCCGAACCCCAGACGAACCTTTTTGCGGCCAATCTTAAGCCGGAGCTGCCCGACGCGCCAGGCTTCGCCGCCAGTTCTTCGACTGCAACCGAAGCAGAGAACCCCGGCGCCCCGCAGGCCGCTGCCCCATCCTCCAAACTGATGAAGCACTCGGCCCACCTCCAGATGACCGTCTACCCAACGGAGATCGCCGATCCGATGTCGGTGCGTGACAAAATCGTCGGTGGTCTCAAAGACTCGGTCTCTCTCTTCTCTGCGGCTGGATGGCTGGGAGCCGCAGGTTGGGAGCAGTTGACCAATGGAAGCCCTAACTATGGAACCGACTCCGGCGCATTCGGCGAGCGCCTCGGTGCAGCCACCATCCGCGGCATCTCCGAGGGAGTACTCAGCGAATCCTTCTTCGCCCCCATCCTTCACGAAGATCCCCGCTACTACATCATGGGATCGGGCCACAACTTCTTCAAACGGGCCATCTACGCGGGCACTCGCGTCCTCATTACCCGCACCGATAGCGGCCGCAGCACACCTAACTTTTCACTCATCCTCGGCAATGCCGCCGGCTCAGCCCTGACTATTCCCTACTATCCCTCGAAGAACACCACCTTCAGCGAAGTCGCCCAGACCTTCGGCGGATCTATTGGCGGCTCCGCAGTCGGCTTCATCGTCGACGAGTTCATCGTCGATGCCCTCATCGATCTTCACCTCAAGAAAAGGGATCCGCAACCATAGCGTTCCTCCGCGTACTATGGAATAAAGCGGAGGCCTTTTCGGATGCGTCGGTTGCTGACCACGGGGTTGCTGCTATCGGCAACGACCGTCTTCGCCCAGACGCCGACGCCCACCGTTCCTGAAACACCCGCACAACTTCCCACAGCCACCGAACTCCCCGACGCGCCCAGCTCGGTCAAAGCCTCACAGGAAAGCGTCGTCGTCGCCGCCCAGGACTCCTTAAGATCAACCAGCGGCCACCACACCTGCAACGTCTTCAGCGCGATGAAGACCGTCTACTACGACCCCAACCGTTACGACCAGGTTCCCAAACCCTGCACCGAGCTCATCTATCCCTATCAGCGATTCCTCAGCAGCAACGTCGTCATTCCCATGACCTGGCAGCAGAAGGGTTATCTGGCTATCCATAACCTCACCGATCCCGCCAACATCGGCACCATCCTCGGCATCTCCGCCATCTCCGTCGCAGTCGATCCCGACTCCGCCTACGGCCCTGGCCTGAAAGGTTTCGGCAAAACCGTCGGCGTCAGTCTCCTTCAGGACGCCACCGCCCAGTTCTTCGGAGTCTTCGCCATCCCCGTCGTCGCCCGCCAGGACCCGCGTTACTTCCGCATGCCCCACGCCAGCATTCCCCGGCGCATCGTCTACTCGGTCACCCGCAGCTTTGTCTCGCGCCACGACGACGGCCGTCCCATGCCCAACTACTCCGTTCTCCTTACCTACCCTATCGACGCCGAAATCGACAATCTCTATGTTCCCGGCATCCATCCCGACGGAGGCTCCACCGCCTCCCGAATCCTGACCGGCTACGCTCTCGACCCCGTCAACAACCTGCTCACCGAATTCCTCCCCGACGTCGCCAGCCGTGTTCACGTCCGTGTCATCTTCGTCCAGCGTATCCTCAACAACATAGCCAGCACCAACGGCGGCGTCGGTCTGCCATAAATTTGGCAGTAACCCCCGTCCCATCCAGCCCCCGTTATCCCCATTCAATGCAAATTTTCGCCGTTCGATAACCAATGCTTCGGGATGGCCTCCGAGGTGCGTACCCTTGAAAAGGGAATCGGAGAACTACTGCCCCGCATCTTCTTACAGAACCAATAGATGGCTGCAGTTCGCTATCGACGAAGAACCACAGGAAGCACACAGGAGACGAATTAATGCCGAAGGCCAAACTGTTCGAGAAATCTCTCACCTACGGAGCCAAAGCAGGTTGGGCTGTATTCAGCAGACTGAATTCCATCAGCCCCAACAAGAGCTTCACCCCCAAGTGGAGCGACAAGCCGCTGCTCAAGAGCTACCAGAAAGAGAAGCCGCCTCTCGGATGGCCCCGCACCACCGATTCTCTCTGCCCCAAGTGCATCCCTGAGATCCGCCAGCAGATCGTCGATGGCAAGCTCCCCCACGAAATCCTCCTCAACGAAAAAGTCGGCGAGATCAAGGCCCAGATCATCGAGCGCGACGGCAAGATCCTCATGGTCAAGGACTGCCCCATCCACGGCCACTTCGAAGACGTCATGTCCATCGACCCCGCCATGATGAAGCACCTCGAAGACGTCTTCCCCGGCCGCGATATCCGCGCCCACAACGACGAGAAGCTCCACAACCACGGCACCTCCACCGTCACCCACGGCCGCGGCTCGGTCCTCACCATCGACCTCACCAACCGCTGCAACATGATGTGCGACCCCTGCTTCATGGACGCCAACCAGGTCGGCTTCGTCCACGAGCTCACCTGGGACGAGATCAAGACCATGCTCGACAACGCCATCACCATCAAGCCGCGTCGTCAGATGAGCGTGCAGTTCTCCGGTGGCGAGCCCACCCTCTCGCCTTACTTCCTCGACGCCGTCGCCTACTCCCGCAAGCTCGGCTACGAGTCAGTCCAGGCCGCAACCAACGGCATCGAGTTCGCCAAGTCCAAGGAATTCTCGAAGGCCGCTGCTGAAGCCGGTCTCCGCTACGCCTACCTCCAGTTCGACGGCATCGGCAACGCCGCCAACTCGCACCGCAAGGTCGGCAACGCATTCGACGTGAAGCTCCAGGCCATCCACAACCTCCACGAAGCTGGCGTCGACATCGTCCCCGTCACCACCATCGTCAACGGCATCAACAACGAGCAGGTTGGCCGCATCATCCAGTTCGCGCTCGACAACCCCAAGAAGATCAACTTCCTCAGCTTCCAGCCGGTCTCCTTTACTGGCCGCGACGAAGAGGTCTCCGACGAGCGCCGCGCCGCACAGCGCTACACCCTCTCGCACCTCGCCCACGACGTCAAAAACCAGACCGGCATCGGCGAGCCCGTCCGCGACTGGTTCCCCATCAGCTTCATCAGCACCTTTTCCGACTTCGCCGACCTCGTCCATGGACCCGATCGCGACTGGGGCCAGATCTCCTGCGGCTGCCACCCCAACTGCGGCATCGGCACCGCCATCATGATCGACAAGGAGACCAAGGAAGCTGTTCCCGTCACCGCGTTCCTCGACGCCGTGCAGCTCGCCAAGGACGTAGCCAAGGTCAACGACGCCGCCCGCGGCAAGACCCTCTCGCTCATCGGCATGACGCTTGCGTTGCTCAAGAACTACGACCCATCCAAGGCCCCGACGCACATGAAGATGAGCGACTTGTTGATGAAGTTCGACAAGTTCTCCGGTGCCACCAAGCGCAACTACGGCTCCGTCAAAGCTGATCGCACCAAGGAAGACATCGACAAGCGCCGCGCCGACCGTTGGAACTTCCTCTTCATCGCAGGCATGTGGTTCCAGGACCTCTTCAACTACGACTTCCGCCGCACCGAGCAGTGCATCATCCCCTACGCCACACAAGAGGGTGAGATCAGCTTCTGCGCTTACAACACCGGCGTAGGCTGGCGCAACATCATCGAGAAGATGCACATGACCTCCACCCTCACCAAGTGGTACGAGGAGCACGGCCGTCACGAGATCTTCGCCGGCGGCAAGAAGGTCGGCCTCGAGAAGGAAGCGACCTACGACCTCGTCCTCAACGAGGCACACGTCAACTCCGCAGCCAACGACACCTTCGACAAATCCGGCATCGCGAAGAACTCTCGCGAAGAAAAGATCCGCGCGCGCGACGCGAAGATCAAGCAGGACGCCGAAAACGCCCGCATGGCCAAGCTCTACCGCAAGGAGATCCTCCAGGAGCCCGACGCTCCCGCCGGCTTCATCTCCCTGGGAGACATCAAGCCTGCAGCGCCCAAGGTCGAAGAGACCGTCTCCGGCGACTAAAGACTGCGCGTCCAGCGAGACGTGTGCTCCGCATGCAAAAACACTAACAAAGGCCGCCAGCAATGGCGGCCTTCTTACGCTCGCAAACAGGCGCTCCGGGCGCAATCCCAATCTTGACCACCTCAAAAGTGTTACTCAGCGGCAAGGGTTCTCCACTGTCTCAAAAGTCTTCCTTCTGGGGATGTGTTCTTGCAGGCAAGGTGAGAGAGTGTTTGAAGTACACGAATCCCAACTGCTGGTTGGGTAAAACAAGGAGGCGATCGTGATCAATCTCATGGAAAGGGCCGAGAAGATTGGAGAGATAACCTGCTTTCGCGATGCGATGACCGGAGATTATTCTTTATCCCTGGATGGCGCGATCGCGGCGCTGGTAGCGGAGAATGAGCGCTTGCAGATCAGGATCGATGACCTCCTGAACAAAATCGAGTGTCTCCGCTGCGAGCCCGATCTACGCGCTTTAGGATCTTCTTAGAAGAAGCAGTTTGTGAAAGAAGTGCTGTCCGCCGATCGAAGCCAACTCAAGGAGACCGCCAGCAATGGCGGCCCTCTCAATTAGAGAAGGAATTCGGAGTTCCTCGCATGGGGACGACTAGGATAGGGCAGGGTCTTCAGGCCTCTAAATTCATCGCAGCAGCTTTGAAACCACCTCAAAACTCCACCAACTCCACGCCCAGCTTCTCAAAATCCTTTCGATTTAGCGTAGCGACCACCATTCCATTTGCCGCGGCGGTTGCCGCGATTAGGCCATCCATCGCATTAGGGTTGTGCCCATTTTTCTTCGCTCGTGCCATTAGGCTTCCGTAATGCCTCGCAACGTCGAGACTAAAACCCACGACACGGTTGAAGAACTGCATGTAGAGATCGTCCTCAACCCAGTTCTCAAGCTCTGTCCGTCTCTTGCCCGCAGGAAGAAGGTTAACGCCGTACCAGAGCTCGGTGTAGGTGACGAAAGAGATATAGAGGTCGCTGTCATCTGTGCGCTGCACCCAGGCGTCAACACGAGGGTCAGGGGGCAGTTTGGTGTATTGCGACACCACATCCGTATCAAGCAGATACTTCAAAGTTCCACCTTCCGCGCCTTACTGCGGGACCGCCGCAGATCGAGGCCGGAATCCGCCAGCGGTGAGTTTTTGAAGAAGTCGGACATCGTTCGAGCGTTCTGCGCCGGAGTATGCTTTGCCTTCTTCCATTCCTCTGGCGACACAAGCACACCGACGAGTTTCCCGTTACGCGTAATCTCCTGCGCACCCTCTGCACGCGCCGTCTCAATCAACTCGCTGAACTTCGCCTTCGCCTCCGCAACTGCCCAATTTGCCATCTCGCACCTCAATTATGACCATTCTAGTCAAAATGACCACACTAGTCATTTTTCCCGGCGCTCCGCCTTAGCCCACATCCGCATCACTCCCCGAGCCCGAGACTTCATCGCCTTCGTCGTCCCCTCCCGCAGATACTTCTCCACCATCTCCTCCGCCTCATCCCGCAGCGAAGCCTCCTCTAAAGCGAGCAGTCCCATCCCCTCCACCGCCGAACACCGCACCACATTGCTCTCATCTTCAGTCAACAGCCACATCGTCCGAGCCACCCGCAACCGCTGCGCCCGAGTCCGAGCTACCCGAGGCACCACCAGCCCCAGATGCCACCGCGTCCGCGACTCCTCCACCGGCAGCGTCTCCAGCAACCCAGCCAGCTCATCCGCATATCGCTCCAGCAAGCTGCCATCCCGCTCCGTGATCCGTCGAGCCACGTCCGCCGCCCGCTTCCTCACCTCGACATCATCCCCAAAAAGCTCCCGCACCAGAGCCCGAACCCCAGCCTTGTCCCCACCAATCTCCTCCGCAATCGTGCAGGCCCGCACCAACCCCCAAGCCCCACTCCGCAGCCGTCTCCCCAAAGACCCCATGCCGCGAAGTATATTCAAAACCCGCCACCGAACTCACCGGGAATGCCACAGTTGACATCTCTGCGGTCCAAAATCCCCCAAATTCAGAAGGCCCCCCGCGCTAACACAGAAAAGTCCGGACCTCCACATACGGAAGTCCGGACCTAAAGTATCTACTTCGAATACTTTGCGCAATTTTGACGGGGAGGGGCTACCCGAAACTACTGCCCGGCAACACCCGAGCTATGGCTGGAATGAACCCGCCGGGTCTGAGCCACAATCGCCCTCTTCTGCTTCGCCCCAAACACCCACTGGCGAACCGGCCCCACATCCACATGCACAAACTGGCTCACCGGATAGTACCCAACGCCACCGGCTTTCAGCGAAAGAGCCGCATCGCGCACTTGCGCCGTCGTAGCTCCTTCCACCCGGAGATCAATCGCATGCCCTTCCATATGCTGGCTATGCTCAGCCACACCCGTCTGTGGCGAATGATGCCGCAGATCCGCATTCGTCTCCGGCGTCCTATACCCGCAAACAACATTAATCACGCTATCCAGCTTCCCAAGCCGCGCCAGCATGGCATGCAACACATCGAATTCTTTGGGATCATAGCTGCTCACGTCCTGCGTATTGTGGTCGCGCAGAAAGTAGTTCAGCTTCTCCAGAGCCTCCGGAATATACGTATCCCCAATCCGGTAAATAACATCCAGGCTCTCTCCCGTATGCAGATTCCACATCTTCAACTGATAGGGTTTCCCCTCCGCGGGAACCGCCTCCGGAGCACTTGCCACCACAGGAGTCTCAGCAGGCATCACGCCTGCCACAACTTCTTCACCCGACATCAGCACCGGATGCGTCTTCAGATGCATCGAACTCTTAAGTCCGGCATGCACCCGAGTCTTCACAGTACGTGCCCATGACGACCCACTCACCCCAAACACCACGACCGTCGCCGCCGCAACCATAGCAAAGCCCCGTACGCTCAATAAACGCATCCATACTCCTGGCCCATCAGTCTCTGCAAATGTACGTGGCCAAATCGAATTCGCCAACTCCCATTCGCTCCTTACAGTCTACCCAACCAATATCCAAATCGCCTACCTTTGGTATGTAACTTTAGCGTCATACTTGATGCCCTGGTCCGGGGAGCAGCCTGACGGCCTGTAAACCCTGTCCAATAGCCACTTACGCTCTAATCGAGCAGTCACGGCCTGCCCGCAACTCGCTCATAAACCAGTCTCGCAGCCGCAATGTCTTCAATCGCAATGCCCACGGACTTGAACACAACAGGCCGATCTCGTCGGTCGAGCGAAGCCCCACTCAGCAACTCTCCAATCTCAGCCGTCACCTCTGCCTTCGCCAACAGAATATCCCCCGGCTCCTTCATCGCCGCTTCACGCGATTCCACCACCACGGCCCCACGCATCGCCTCGTCATCCAACTCCCGCCGCTCTGGAGTCACAGCCCCAACCGCACACACCACCGCATCTTTTTTCAACCACTTGCCCTGCAAAACCGGCTCAGGCGAACTGGTCAGAGTCAAAACAACATCCGCTTCCGACACAGCTCCCTCAGCCGTAGTCACCTTTGCCCCGGCCTCTTCGGCAAACTGCTGAGCATGTTCCTCCGACCGGCTCCAAACCCGTATCTCCTCAAACTTACGCACCCGCGCCAGCGCCTGCACATGCGATCGCGCCTGCACCCCGCTCCCCAAAATCCCCAGCACCTTTACATCCTTCGCCGCCAGGCAGTCCACAGCGACAGCCGACACCGCGGCAGTCCGCATCTCCGTAATGAGCCGCCCATCCATCACCACCAGCGGCTCCCCAGTATCCGAGCGAAAGAGCTGAATCATCGCCATATGCGTATGCTTCTTCAACTCCACGTTCCCCGGATAAAACGTAACCATCTTCGCCCCCATCACCCCGTCATAGACCGCCGGCATCACGGCGAACCACCCGCTATGCGAGGCCACCTTCATCACGGAACGCAAAGGCTGGACCACTCGCCCGCTAGAAAACTCTATCAGCGCCTGGCGGATCGCCGGAATCAGATCGTCATACGACAACACCGCCTGAATCTGCTCCTCGGTCAGAAATATTAGCTTGTCATTTGCCATAGATAAGCTCCATTATCATCTTCCTTCATCTTGATGTGGCACCCTTATCATCATGCATCTCGACCCCATTCAACTCCGCGTCCTCGGCTCCCTCATCGAAAAAGAGATCGCCACGCCCGAGAACTATCCACTCTCCCTCAACGCTCTCATCAACGCATGCAACCAGCGCTCCAGCCGCGATCCTGTCCTCGACCTTACTGAAGATGAGGTTCGTCAGGCGCTCCACATCCTCGAGGATCTCTTACTCGTCACCACCGTCCACGACGCCCGAGTTCCCAAATACGAGCATCGCATCCGCACTGTCCTTAATCTCCGCCGTGACGAGACCGCCATCCTCTGTCTATTAATGCTTCGCGGCCCCCAAACCTCCGGCGAGCTCCGCAGCCGCTCCGACCGCCTCTACACCTTTGACGATCTCGCTTCCGTCCAATCCACCCTCGACCGCCTCGCCAACCGCCCCGCCACCACCGAATCCGGGGGAGAAGCGCCAACAGGCTCACTTACCATCATGCTTCCTCGCCAGCCGGGCTCCCGCGAGTCTCGTTACGCTCATCTTCTTGGAGATCAAAACCACTCCGCAACTCGGCAAGAGCCCGCAGCTACCTCTGAAAATCTTCGACCAGATAATTCTGATCCCGCAACGAACCAGCGTCTTGCTCAAATGGAGGTCGAGATCGCTGCACTTACAACCGCTTTACGAGACCTTCAGTCCCGCGTTAATCTCCTGGAGTCAAACCGATGATCGATATGCTCAAATGGTTCCAACTTTGCGCTGCATACCCAGTTGACTGAAGACAGGTCCCACGAATGTCAGAATCGCTCACGCACGTTCACTCAGAGGCACCGCGAAGCGGTCATGGCCGGCGTGAGGACGACGTGCGAAATGAGGGCTTTGCCCGCCTCCTCAGTCAGATCACAGAAGGGATTCTTTGCGTCAACCGAAACTGGATCATCACCTTCGCCAATGAGGAGGCGCGCCGCCGCGGTCGCATCGATCCATCCGATATCGGAGGCACAAGGACCTTATGGGAGATCTACCCCCACCTGGCCGGCACGGAGCTTGAGCGGTTCTACCGCAAGGTAATGAGTACAGGCGAAAAGGGCAGTATGGAGTACTACTCCGATCGCATCGACGCCTGGATAGACGTCTCCGTCTATCCTACCGACGAGGGCATCGCCTTCTACTATCACGATGTCACCGACCGCAAAGGCGCTGAATTTCTTCGCGATACCTCGATCCGGCAACTCCGTCAGGTCCTCGAGACCACCACTGACTCCGTGGCCAGCATCGACCGCAACTGGAAGATCACCTACCTTAATCGCCGTGCGAAAGAGCTCCTCAGCTCCAAAGGTGAGCTTTTAGGCAAAAACCTCTGGGATGAGTTTCCCGTCGCTGTACAGAATGAGGAGATCCATCGTTATCTCGTCCGCGCCATGAATGAAGGCGTTCCCAGTGAATTCGAGGCCTTCTACCCGGACCCTCTCAACTTATGGCTCTCGATGCAATGCCGCCCGTTCGAGGATGGAATCGTCCTCTTCTTCCGCGACATCACTGCCGAGCGCGTCTCCCGCCGGATCCTCCTCGATCAGCAGGCAACCCTCGCCTTCGTCCAGCAGACCGCCCGCGTCGCCACATGGGAGATGGATCTCGTCAACCGCACTGTCAAATTCGGCAAGGGCTCCTATCCCGTCTACGGTCGTCCCTTCTCCGAACTCACTACGATTGATGATCTGGACAGGATCATCCGGCCCTCCGACCTCATCCACGTCCAGCAGGATGCCAAAAGAGCGATCGACACCAACACCATCAGCATCGTCGACTACGAGGTCTTCACTCCTGAGGGCGGAACACTCTGGGTCGAATGCCGCCGCGTTCCCGTCTACAACAGCGCGGGAGTTGCCACTCACCTGCGCGGCATGACCTCCGACATCACGAGGCGCAAGCGGAACGAACAAGAGCTCGCAACATCGGAAGAGCGTTACCGCGTTCTCGCAGACCTTAATCCTCAAGCTATCTGGATGGGAGCTCCAGACGGCAGCATCACCTACGCCAACCAGAACTTCCTCGATTACATCGGCTTCACAATCGACGAACTCAGTGGCCACGCCTGGCTCGAAGCTTTCTATCCCGGCGACCGTCAACGCGTCCTTCAAGCCTGGACACACTCCGTCACAACAGGAGTCGACTACGACCTCGAAGCCCGCATGATCCGCGCCCGCGATGGCCATGTGCGTTGGTGGTGGCTTCGTGCCCAGACAGTCCGCGACGACTCCGGCAAAATCCTACACTGGCTCGGCGTCGCCCTCGACATTGACGACCGCAAGACCTTCGCCGAAACCCTCCAGCAGCGCCAGGAGGAGACCGAGCGACAGCGTGCCGAGCTCGAAACCATTTACCAGAGCGCTCCCATCGGCCTCGCTCTCTTCGATCCCGTCGAATTCCGCTACCTCCGCATCAACGACCGCCAGTGCGAAACCCTCGGCCTTCCCAGAGAAAAGATCCTCGGCCGCCCCATCACCGAGCTCGCGCCACTCAAGGGCCTCCGAGAGATCTTTGAGCAGGTTGCCAAGGGGCATCCCGTCAGAAACCTTCTCCTCGAAGGCGAGCTTCCCACCCGCCCAGGAGAGCATCGTTACTGGAACGTAAGCTATTCGCCCGTCTATAACGCCGATGGCGTCGTAGAGGCCATCGCCGCGGTCATCCTCGAAGTGACCACCCAGAAAAAGGCCGAGGCCGCGCTGATCCAAAGTGAAAAGCTCGCCGCTGTCGGTCGTCTCGCCAGTTCCATCTCCCACGAGATTAACAATCCGCTCGAGGCCATCACGAACCTCCTCTATCTGGTCGCCTTATCTGACGACCTCCCTGAAAGCGCCCGCAACTACGTGCAGACAGCACAGAGTGAGCTCTCCCGCGTCTGCCAGATCGCTACACAGACCCTGCGTTTCCACCGACAGGCCGTTCGTGCAACTCACATCAGCGCCGCCGATCTCGTCAATGCCGTCCTCAATCTCTACCAGGGTCGGCTCAGCAACTCCAACATCCAGGTCGAGGCCGCCTACGCTCCCGGCACCTCCATTCTTTGTTTCGAAAGCGACATTCGCCAGGTCCTCAACAACCTCATCGCCAACGCCATCGACGCCATGCGCCAGGGAGGTGGTCAGCTGCGAGTCCGCGCCCACAACACCACGAGCTACACCAGCAACCCTGCCCGCGCGCGTCCCGGTCTTCGCATCTCAATTGCCGACACCGGCCACGGCATGTCGCGCGCTGTAAAAGCCCGCCTCTTTGAGCCTTTCTACACCACCAAAGATCACAACGGAACTGGTCTCGGCCTCTGGATATCCGCCGGAATTGTCGATCGTCACCACGGCCGTCTTACTTTTCGTAGCTCAGAGCATCCCCTCTATCACGGCACAGTCTTCTCTCTCTTTATCCCCAGGGCGGAAGATGCCGTTCCCATCGTCGAAACACGGTAGCCAATCTACGTAAAAGCAACGAACGGCCTCGATCACAACCAAATTAATCGACAGGACCTTCATGCCTAACCAATACGAAGCCATCATCATTGGAACAGGAGCCGGCGGAGGCACGCTCGCCCTGCATCTGGCTCAGGCCGGCAAACGCATCCTCGTCATCGAGCGCGGTCCCTTTCTTCCTCAGGAAAAACTCAACTGGGACACCTCTGCCGTCTTCCTCGACAACCGCTACCACACCAAAGACGTCTGGCTTGATAAATATGACGAGCCGCTTCACCCGCAACAGGCTTATTATGTCGGTGGCCAGACCAAGGTCTACGGCGCTGCCCTCTTCCGCCTTCGAGCGGAGGACTTCGGCATCCTCCACCACAAAGGCGGCATCTCCCCCGCCTGGCCTATCACCTACGCAGATCTCGAACCCTACTACACCCGCGCCGAAGAGCTCTTTGCCGCCCACGGCCATCTTAACGACGACCTCACCAGCCTTGACCCCACCGAGCCCTTCCACTCCAAACCCTATCCATTCCCCGCGCTCCCCAGCGAGCCCCGGATGCAAGCCATCCACGACGACATCAAAAAACTCGGCTACCATCCCTTCCCCGTGCCCCTTGGCCTTAAGCGCAACTCAGCCGATCCCGTCGAATCCAAATGCATTCGCTGTGACACCTGCGACGGCTACCCCTGCCTCGTCCACGCCAAATCCGACTCCGACATCAACTGCATCCGCCAGATCATGCATCTCCCGAACGTCACTCTTCTGACAGAGGCAAAAGTAACCAAAATAGTCACAAATCCGACAGGAACCGCCGTCACCTCTGTAGAAGTTCAACACAACGGCCCAACCAGCTCCACACCCGAGATCGCAATCTACTTTGGCAACATCATCGCCGTCTGCTGCGGAGCCATCAATTCAGCCGCTTTGCTCCTCCAGTCGGCCACCGATAAACACCCCCACGGCTTGGCCAACAACTCCTCAGGCATGGTTGGTCGAAACTTCATGTACCACCAGGCCGATGCTATCCTCTCCCTCAGCTTCAATCGTAATGATGACAGTTACATGAAGACCTGGGGCACCAACGACTTCTATCTCCGCGATCCCAACGGGGAATATAACTTCCCGATGGGTTCTGTCCAGCCCGTCGGCAGCTTTCATCGCGAGATGATGAAGGACGATGCCCCACCCCTCACTCCCGGCTTCGTCCTCGAAACCATGAAGGAGCACTCCGTCCCGTGGTGGCTCATGACCGAAGATCTCCCTGACCCCAATAATCGCGTCACCCTCACTACCTGCGCCGACGGCACCCCGCAGATCAAGCTCTCCTACACCGACAACAACGTCGAATCCTTTGCCCGGCTCAAGGACCGCTGGATCCACGTCCTCAAGCAGGCCGGGCACGCCGAGAGCTCCGTCCCCTTCCACGCTTACTTCAAAAAGCGCATCCCGCTCGAAGGCGTCGGCCATCAAAACGGAACCTGCTGCTTCGGCACTGACCCCAAAACATCCGTCCTGGACATCCATTGCAAGACTCACGACCTCGACAACCTCTATGTCGTCGACGCCAGCTTCTTTCCTTCCTGCGGAGCGGTCAACCCATCCCTCACCATCATTGCCAACGCCATCCGCATCGCCGACCATCTTCTCGCCGACCGCCTCCGCTGATTCAGGGCCACATGGAAGCTGCTTTTGCAGTTTTTGTTTGTCATCCCCGAAGGGAATTGCTTTCGCTTTTCTCATGCTGTTGCCCTTCATAGGCCGAAAGCAAGCAATTGTTCAAAGACCGAAGTATTATGTCTCCGGAGCGCTTTTCCCAGCTCAAAGCCCGCCGAAACGTCCAGTACCGGAGATCCTTAATGCCGCAACTCACAGCCCGCCTCTTCCTCACCGCTCTCCTCCTTTCCGCATCCGCCTCAAATCTTCAAGCCCAGACCAACACCACGCTCCTCGTCGATATCGACCACCGCCCAGCCACCTCCCTCGATGGCGACTGGCACGCCATCATCGACCAGTACGCCACCGGCCTCTACGACTTCCATCAGAATCTCCGCAAAGACGGCTTCTTCATGAATGCCCCCTTCGACCCCACAGGCCACCCCCAGGACTACGACTTCTCCAAGGCCTCCACGCTCAAAGTCCCCGGCGACTGGAACACTCAGCGTCCCGAGCTTCTCTACTACGAAGGTCCCATTTGGTATGAAAAGGACTTTCAATACACCGCCAAACCCAACACCCGAACCTTTCTCCACGTCGGCGCTGCCAACTACCGCACCTTCGTCTGGGTCAACACCAAAAAAATCTGCGAGCACGAAGGCGGCTTTACGCCATTTGACTGCGACCTCACCAGTGTCCTGAAGGATGGCAAGAACTTCGTAGTCATCTCCGTCGATAACACCCGCATCGCCGACGGCGTCCCCACCCTCCAGACCGACTGGTGGAACTATGGAGGTCTCACCCGAGACGTCTCCCTCGTTACCGTGCCCGCTCAGTTTATTGATGACTACGATCTCCACCTGAGCCGCACCGATCACTCCCTGATCGAGGGCTATGTCCACGTCGAAGGTGCCCCCGCCGGAGCCACCGTCAGCGTCGCCATCCCTGAACTCAACGCTGCCGTGGAAGCAAAGACAGATGAAAATTCCCGTGCCTCCATTAGCATCCCGGTAAAATCCCTCAGCCTCTGGTCGCCTGAAAATCCCAAACTATACAAGGTCACAATCACGAACGGCATCGAGCTAGGACAACTCTGTCCCACTACGTCGCAATCTCAGAATCTTCCGCCGGGAGTGACGAATCTCCCCTGTCAGCCCAGACATTTCATCGAAACACTCACCGACGAAATAGGCTTCCGCACCATCGAAACCCGCGGTACCCAAATCCTCCTCAACGGCCAGCCCATCTTCCTCCGCGGTATCTCCATCCACGCCGAAGCCCCCTATCGTACTGGTCGCGCCTACTCTCAGAAAGACGTCGATACCCTCCTCGGCTGGGCCAAAGAACTAGGCTGCAACTACGTCCGTCTCGCCCATTACCCGCACGATGAGCGCATGACCCGCACTGCCGACCGCCTCGGTCTCATGGTCTGGTCCGAAATCCCCGACTACTGGGCCCTCCAGTTCGACAACCCCGCCGTCCTCGCCAAATCTAAGCAGCAACTTACCGAGATGATCCGCCGCGATCGCAACAAGGCCTCCATCATTCTCTGGTCCGTAGCCAACGAAACCCCTACCACCGAAGCCCGCACTAAATACCTCACCACCATGGCCGATCTCGCCCACCAGCTCGACTCAACCCGCCTCGTTACCGCAGCTCTCCTCGTCCGTACCGAGAAAAATCCCAACGGCTCTGGCACCACCAAAATCATCGACGATCCCCTCGGCAAAGCTCTCGACGTTATCGGCACCAACGAATACATCGGCTGGTATGAGCAACATGCCGAAGGCGCCGACACGACCACCTGGGATGTCCGCTACCAGAAGCCCCTCATCATGTCCGAGTGGGGCGGAGACGCCAAAGCCGGCAACCACGCACCCGTCGGTGATCCGAATCCTGCTCTCTGGACCGAGGAATATCAGGCCGAAATCTACAACCATCAAATCGCCATGCTCAACAAAATCCCACAGCTCCGCGGCACCAGTCCCTGGGTCCTGATGGATTTTCGCTCCGCCCGCCGCGTCAACCCCGGCCTCCAGGACAACTTCAACCGCAAGGGCCTCGTCTCCGATCAGGGCGTTAAAAAACAAGCATTCTTTGTCCTCCAAAAAGCATATAAAGACAAAACGCTAGGCAAACCGGAGTAGAGCCACCATGAAATTCGGTCTTTCACTCGTTCTGCTCACCTTCGCGATTGTTTCGGCAAAAGCGGCCACCCCCGTTGCGCCCGACTTCGGCCCTGGAGTCCTCATCTTCAGCCCATCCACGCCTTCCGCAGAGATCCAATCCCAGATCGACAAGATATACGCCACCCAGCGCCGCAACGAGTTCGGCCCCGAGCGCAACGCCATCCTCTTTCTTCCCGGCGACTATCACGTTGACATCCCCATCGGCTTCTACACCCAGATCCTTGGTCTCGGCACATCCCCCGACAGCGTCAACATCACCGGCAACGTCCACTCCGACGCCGCCGCGCGCAACAACAACGCCACCACAACCTTCTGGCGTGCCGCTGAAAACTTCTCCGTCACTCCCTCCGGTGGAACGATGCAATGGGCTGTCTCGCAGGCCGCGCCATTCCGCCGCATGCACATCAAGGGCGACATAGTCCTCCACCAAAACGGTGGTTGGGCCAGTGGAGGCTGGATGTCCGACGACCTCATCGACGGCAACGTCGCCGCCGGTCCTCAACAGCAATGGATCTCTCGCAACACCGAGTGGCACAGTTGGACCGGAGCCAATTGGAACATGGTCTTCGTCGGCGTTCCCAAACCGCCGGAAGGTGAGTGGCCCAGTCCTCCTTACACAAAAATCGCGCAAACTCCAATCGTCCGCGAAAAGCCATTCCTCCAGGTTGACTCCACAGGCAACTACACGGTTCGCGTTCCCTCGGTCGCCGCCAATACCTCAGGCATCACATGGCACTCTGGTTCAACACCCGGAACATCCCTCCCCTTCCGCAGCTTCTATCTCGCCCACCCCGCGCGCGACAACGCTGCCACCATCAACGCGCAACTCGCAAAGGGCAAGAACCTCCTCCTCACCCCCGGCATCTACGATCTCACCGAACCCATCCACATCACCCGCTCAAACACAATCGTTCTTGGCCTCGGCTTCGCCACACTGCGTCCCGTCAACAGCACAGCCGCCATCACTACCGCAGACGCCGACGGCATCATCATCTCCGGCCTCCTCATCGACGCCGGCCCCACGGAATCGCCTGTCCTCGTCCAGGTTGGTCCCAGGCAGAGTCCGGCCAGCCACGCGAAAAATCCCATCTCTCTCCACGATGTCTTCTTCCGCGTCGGCGGAGCAGGCGTCGGCCGTGCCGTCATCAACCTCGAAATCAACAGCAACGACACCATCGTCGATCACACCTGGATCTGGCGTGCCGATCACGGCGCTGGCGTCGGCTGGACCAGTAACACCAGCCAGAATGGCCTGGTCGTCAACGGCAACAACGTCACCATCTACGGCCTCTTCGTCGAGCACCACCAGCAGTTCCAGGTCCTCTGGAACGGCAACGCAGGCCGCACCTACTTCTACCAATCCGAAATCCCTTACGATCCACCCGACCAGCCCAGCTACACCAGCGCCCCGAACACGAACGGCTGGGCCTCCTACAAAGTCGCCAACACCGTCACCAGCCACGAAGCCTGGGGCCTCGGCATCTACAGCGTCTTTCTTAAACCTGGCGTCAAACTCAGCCGCGCCATCGAAGTCCCCACCAATCCAACCGTTCGCTTCCACGACATGATCACCGTTGCCCTGGGACACCTGGGCGAAATCGGTAACGTCATCAACGATACCGGCGGTCCCACAGCAATCTCTCCGCGCATCACCCCCAAGGTGACAAACTATCCTTGATGGGCAGCGCAATCCGGTATACCAACTCGAACCCCAACCTCACCGCCATGGTTCGACTCGTCTGCGCGCTGCTTGTTCTAAGCCCAACCCTCCACACCCAGCAGCCTACGCCAGCTCCCCCGCAACTCCCCGACGCACCCAGCACCTCTGTCCTCTCCGGAACTGTCACCGACGCGCAGGACGCAACGGTCTCCAATGCCAACATCAGTCTCGAAAAGACCGATGACAAAACCTTCCGTTCAGCTCAATCCGACGGCAATGGAGTCTTTTCCTTCAAAACCGTCACGCCCGGAATCTATCTCGTAAGAATCACTGCTCCAGGCTTCGCCTCATGGAAGATCGAAGACGTCATCATTCGTTACGGCGAAGACCTCGTTCTTCCCCCTATTATCCTTGGTGTCGAATCCATTAAATCCACCGTCGACGCCATCACCCAGGAAGATCTCGCCGAGCAGCAGATCAGCGCGGAGGTCAAGCAGCGCATTATCGGCGTCCTTCCCAACTTCTACGTGAGCTACATCCCCAACGCCGCTCCACTCACCCGCAAACAGAAGTTCAAGCTCGCCATCAAAACCACAGTCGACCCCGTCACTTTCTTCACCACCGGAGTCACCGCAGGCATCGAGCAATGGCAGGGAGACTTTGAGGGTTACGGTCAGGGCTTCGGCGGCTACGCCAAACGTTACGGAGCCACCTACGGAGATCGTGTCACCTCAACCTTCTTCGGCGCAGCGCTTCTCCCATCGCTCCTTCACCAGGACCCGCGCTACTTCTACAAGGGAAAAGGAAAAATCATCAACCGCGCCCTCTACGCCATCTCCACCGTGGTCATATGCAAAGGAGACAACGGACACTGGCAGCCTAACTATTCCAACATCCTCGGCAACCTCGCCGCGGGTGGCGTCTCAAGCCTCTACTACCCAAATAGCGAGAAGCACGACGCCCAGGTAACCGTCGACAACATCTTCATCGGCATCGGAACCGGCGCCATCGGCACACTCTTTCAGGAGTTCCTCCTCAGGCACCTTACCCACGGAGTGCCAGCCGCCCCACCAGTACAAGCGCCAGCGCCCACATCCCCCAAACCAGCGACAACTCAGCTATTGCCATAAACCGGCACCGAAGCGCCCTGCACGACCGAGGCCGCGTCGCTGCACAAAAACAGAATCACCCGCGCAATCTCCTCCGGCTTCGGCCACACTGCAAAATTCGCCTTGGGCATCGCCTCCCTGTTCGGCGCAGTGTCGATGATGCTCGGAAGAATCGAATTCACCCGCACGCCTGATCCCTTCAAATCTCCAGCCAGCGAATCCATCATCGCCACCGCAGCCGCCTTCGACGCCGCATACGCCGCCGCGCCTGCTCCATGATCGACCGCTGCCTTTGCCGCAACATTCACAATCGACCCACGCCCCTTCTTCAGCATCGCAGGCAGCACTCCCCGCGCCAGCGCAAAGCCCGATCGCAGATTCAGCGCCAGCATCGTGTCGAACACCTTAGTCTCCATCTCCCAGAACTTCATGCCGCCGGCATAGCCTCCTACCGTATTGACCAGCGCATCCACCCTTCCATGCCGCGAAACAATCCCCTCAATCCACCCTTTCACAGCGCCTTCATCGGTCACATCGACCGGCGAACCTTCCAACGCCGACTCCCTCGCACCTACAGCCTTCTTCAAACTCGCAAACTCTTCTTCCTTGCGATACGTCACCGCAACAGTCGCACCTTCTTCAAGAAACGCAAGACTCACCGCCTTACCCAAACCACCAGTGCCTCCCGCAACCAGCACAACGTTACCCAAAAAATTGATCTCCATAATCCCCCTCATTCCTCTCGCGATACCAAAGCTACGACCTGCCAATTCAGTACAAGCCAACTCCTAAAGCCGCAATCTTCTTCTGGACTTTGGGACCGAGAGTCTCCTGCTCGTCTGGCCCCATCTCTTTCACGTTCCCCATTGCGCGCTCATAAGCCAAACGAGCTTCATCCTTGTGTCCCGATGCCAGGAGAGCATCGCCCAGTGTCACCTGCGGTTCGTAGTCGTTTGGAGCAATGGTCACCGCTTGTTGTGCCGCGGCAACCGCACCTTCAAAGTCTCGCTGTTTCATTAGCTGGTCAGACTGCGCGACATAACTCAGGGCAGAAGCCAGCGGCACGTCAAATCTACCCTCAAACACCTCAACGCCATCCTGAATAGAGGCAACCGGCGTAAGCTTCTCGAACTGACGATAAGGGTTCAGTGCGCTTGAGCCAAATTCAAACCCCGTCAGGCTTCCCGCGCTGATGAACACCGGTCCATCAATCACAACCGGAACCGGCCGCTGTACCTTCGTGAAATAGGTATCCGCTGTAGGCAAGGGCTTGCAGGGAATCCCGTAATCCTGCGGACGAAGAAACGGATCCGCAAAATAAGCGAACCAGCACTCTTTGATGCCGTGCTCGTCCGTGTATCGCTTTACTGCAATCAGCTGTTGTGCCCAGTCGGTATTCGAGTCCGTCAAATATTTATAGGTCTTCGAAGGCCCGCCCCAAAGCTCATTCGAATACGCCATATAGTTCGGATAAGCTCGCGCCGAAGACACTATCTGACAAACAAGTAATCCCGCTACTACACACGCCCAAACCCGGCTCCGCTCTCTACCTGAAGACTCAATCCACGCCCACCCTCCGCCTGCGGCAAACACGCAAAGAAAAACATAAACGGGAAGTATGTGCCGGGCGCCGATGTTCAGGCTCGAGCCCATCGCGACCCAGAAATATATAACCGCGGGAATCAGCAGAAATAAAATCTCCCGCCATTGCCGGAAGCGCCCTGCCGCCACCGCTGCAAAAGCAAGCGCCACCAGTGCCAGAAATCCCAGCGTCGATTTGATCACCAGCACAGCAGGGAAGTAGAACCACACCCCATGCTCATAGACCTTGCCGAAGATAAACGAAGGCATGCCATTTGCCATCGCCCGCACATCTGCCAAACCATACAGGTAGGACTCAGGCAAAAGATGAAATCGCGCGAGCAGCAGGATGCCCTTCGCTTCCGCCGGCCGCAAAGGCTGTACATAGTCCGCCAGCGAAGGATCGAGCCTCAACCCAGCTGGTCGAGCAGCATAGCGAAACCCATAGAAAGCCCACAACACTCCCACGGCAATCACCCCAATTGCCAGCAGTGACGCGGTCATGCGCATCGCACGTCTGCCGCGTGCATCGCCATTCAGGCGAAACACGGCTTCGCATCCTGCCAGTGCAACCAGCATCGGCAGCAAGAGAACTGCCGAGTGCTTCGTCGCCAACGCCAGTCCCGCCGCTATCCCAGCCACGACCAACCGTCCCGCCGATCCCACCCGGCAGTATCGGTAAAACGCATACACGGCTGCAAAGAAGAAGCAGGAAACTCCAGTGTCGGTCGTAACGAAAGCGCCATGCGCCAGAACAGTAGGCTCAAAGGTCAGCAGCACCAGCGCGACAAAGGCCGCACCGACGCCAAACATCTCCCGCGTGGCAATAAAGACCAGTAGCCCCAACAAGATCGCCACAATCCCGGCCGCCATTCGCACCCGAAACGTCAGTGACTCTGCACTGAACTCCGGTGTATTGCCAAACAACAGTTCGCGCCCGTCAAAATAGGCTTCGTCTTTGAAGAACCGGTTTTGTAATGTCGGTACGTTCAATGGGAGCTGCAGCAGCGGCGTCGTTGCCAGCAGCTTCATCAGGGGTGGATGTTCAGGATTCAAACCAAAATCGTGAGTCTTCCACGACATGTACCCTGCAAAAATGTGGTCGCCTTCATCCCACGTCAGCGACTCCTGCTTGACCGTAGACGCCAGCTGCCACCCGAACAGCAGCAGCAAAAGGAACACACCAACAGGAACGTAGATTCGTCGCGGAGCAATCATCATAGGCGCCGCTCTATCGTAAATGCAGGACTACATCTCCGCCCAGCGCCGCAAAAGGTTGTGATAAACCCCCGTCAACTGAACGCCAATCGGACTTCCGGGTGTCTCCACAGCCAGCCGCTGGATCGCCGTATCCAGGTCGTACAGCATCGTGCGGTCGCCATCATTTCGAATCATGCTCTGGATCCAGAAGAACGATGCCACCCTCGCCCCGCGCGTCACCGGCTCCACGCGATGAAGGCTCGTCGCCGGATACAGCACCATATGTCCAGCCGGAAGCTTCACTGAATGTTCTCCATAAGTGTCTTCGACAATGAGTTCGCCCCCGTCATACTCCTCCGGTGCGGAGAGAAACAGCGTGGCCGAAACATCCGTCCGGATTCTCTGTCCCGAAGGCACGACCGACCGTATCGCCGTATCCACATGCGTGCCGAAGTGCCCTCCGCCCGCGTACCGGTTGAACATCGGCGGAAACACCCGCAACGGCAGCGCCGCGGACATAAACACCGGCGACCGCGCCAGCGCCTTCAGCACCATCTCTCCCAGTTGTACGGCCACCGGATGGCCCTCCGGTAACTGCAGATTGTCCTTCACCTTCTGGGCCTGATACCCTGCCGTCACCTTGCCGTCTATCCATTCAGCGGCATCTAGCGCGGCCCTTGCCTCCGCCAGTTCAGCCGCCGGCAACATATTGGGAATCGTAATCAACATCTCCAGCTCCTTGAAAACCAAAACAGCAAAAATAGATCGGTCAGGAATCTCTCCCTGACCGAATCTCTCCCAACCTGGCGGTTAGAACTTGAAGTTGACCCCGATCAGCGCGCTTACTCCTGCACCCGGAATCAGGTGGCTCGGGTGCGGCAGATCGATAAAGTAGCGGTTCAGCAGGTTGTACACATTCGCCTGCAGCTCCAGGCGGTCCGTGAGAGGCCGCCGCAGCATGGCATTGAACGACCAGTACCCCGGAATCTGTTTCATCGCTGTCGTCAGCACCTGGTAACAGGTCGTCGCGGTCGCTCCGCATGGAGCTGTTCCTGCAGGAAACGTCTGCGCCGGGCCAAAACTGGTCGGCACATACGGCACCGTCGAGCTCGCTGTTCTGCTCGCCACATAGTTCCCCCCCAAGTCCGCCGTTCAGCCGCAACGGCAGCCGGTGCGTCACAAACAGGTTGAACGTCTGCTTCGGCACATTCGCCAGCGGAAATCCCACCGACGTCGGGAAGAACTTCGAGTAGATCACCGAGCTGTCGAGGTACGCGTACCCTGCGATGAGGTCCATTCCCTCCGGCATTCTTCCCACCACGCTGAACTGCGCGCCTTTTACCACCTGGTTGCCCGCCGCGACGATATTGTTCGAGTTGGTCGGGTCCGTCTCACGCGCGTTGTCCTTCTCCGTGTGGAACCATGCGCCTTCCATCATCAGCCGCTCGTTCAGGAAGCTCCACTTGGCTCCGGCCTCGTAGGTCTCATTCTCTTCCGGGACGGCCGAGCCGTTCACCAACCCGATACTCAGGCTCAGCGATTCCGCGGCAGGATTGAAGCTCGTCCCATAGTCGAAGTAGACGCTTCCGTGGTGCGAAGGCTTGTACACAAACGCCGCGCGATACGTCGGCTGCTCATCGACACGGCTGATCGGAGCCACCGGAGCCGTCACCGCTCCACCCGCAGGCGGAGTCGGCTGCCAAAGGTTATATCCCGTATCGAAGCGGTCCCATCTCACTCCTCCGCTCAGCTCGAACAGGTCGCCAAGCTTTATCGTGTCGAGGAAGTAGATACCGACGCTCTCCGACTTCGTATGCACGATCGAGGAGATGTACCCAGTTCCGCCGAACACCGCCTGAGTGTTCGGATTCAACAGCGTCGTGTAGGGGGCCGTGTTCAATCCGTTGATCGTGTAGCTGGTCCGGATCGGGTTCGAAATCTCCTGTCCGCCTTCGACCCCGGTTACCAGGGCATTCCTCACTCCGAACACCTTGAAGCGCGCGATGAACTCTGTCTGGTCCCACAGGATTCCTTCCACACTCTTCGCTATAATCTGGTTCCGGTTCACCAGAATCGTGCTCGGATCCGTGGCTGCGGTATAAGTGCAGGTCTGCTTCGGATTCACGGACGAAGTGGGCAGGGAGCTGACGAATCCGCCTACCGGTACGCTGGCCCCGGCATTGCTGCAGATCTGCGGCTCCGTAATCTGCGCATTGCGCGGATAGTTCGCCGCTCGCGCAATCGTCCGCAGCGTCAGGTTTGGCGAAAACCCATGCTCCACCTTCAGGGTCATGATGTCGTCGTTCGTCTTCAGGTAGTTCTGGTCGGGAAACCCGTAGTAGCTATGCCGGATCGGCCCGGGCGCAGGAGCATTATTCAGCCACGGAATTCCATAGTCCGGCGTATCGCTCTCCGTCAGGTGGACGTAGCTCAGCGTCGCCTGCGTCGAGGTATTCATTCCTATCGTCACCGAAGGAGCGATTCCGAATCGCCGCAGCTCCGCAAACGGCCGGCCGGCAACTCCGCTCTCCTGCGCCATCAGGTTCGCGCGAACCGCAGTCCCCCCGGCAATCTCCGGCATCGGCTCATTGATGTCCGCCGTAATCCGCCGCGTCAGGTCCGTTCCGAACTGCGTCTGCACATTCGCAAACTCCTTCGACGCCGGAACCTTGCTCTCCTGGTTCACCACTCCGCCCGTCGCACCGCGTCCAAACTGAACGCCGGCCGGTCCCTCCATCACATCCACCTGCTCATAATTGAAGCCGTCCCGGTAGTAGCTTCCGAAGTCGCGGACTCCATCGAGAAACAGGTCGTTTCTCGCCGTAAAACCACGAATGGTCAGACTGTCTCCCTGCGACCCACCCTCTCCCGCTGCTAGGCTGATGCCCGGAACGTTCCGGAGCGTGTTCAGCAGCGTCGTTGCTCCCTCGTCCTTCGTAATGAACTCGGGCACCACCTCCACCGTCTGCGGAGTATCCTGCAGCGGCTGGGTAAATGCACCCAGCGACACCGAATCCGCTACAGAGGTCGTCACCGATACCGTATCCTTAGCCTGCACACCCACGACCATCGTCGCGTCATCCTCGACCCGGTAGTTCAGCCCCGTCCCCTCCAGCAGCAACCGCAGAGCCTCGTCTTCCCGGTAAAGTCCCGTTACGCCCTTCGTATCGAACCCCGCCAGCGTCCCGGACGGCAGAACAATCTTTACCGTCAAGCCGGTCGCTTTCTCATAAGCCTTTACCGCCTGATCCAGCGGTCCCGCAGCAATATCAAACTTCTTCAGCGGCAGAGTCGCCTCAGCTCCAGTTGCCCCAGCAGGATCGGTCTTCACTGCGCTCGCTGAAGCAATCTTCGTTCCCCCGGCCATCGCATAGGCGGCCAGTGTTCCCGCGGCAATCCAGCCGCGTGATCCCGCAATAGTCGCCAACTTCCCACTCTTCTTGCCGTTGCTCGTCATCCGTCGCTTCATTTGCATCACCTCGGAAAAAACCGCATTTGTGCACATCTCGCGTCAATCCGCCAAACCTTCCCAATAGTTCCCAAGCGAAAAAAGGGCGCACAAGGTCTTCGACCGCTTAAGTTCAATATCCCGACTGATTCGGGGCCCTGCCCCTCTCTCTGTCAGTGATTCAAGGGTCCAGGAACGGGATTGGCTTCTGACAGGACTGAATATAAGACAAAGTCAGTCCGATATCAAGGGGGAATCCGACAAAATTAGTCCTATATGTAAAAATATTTTCATTCCTGTGCGAACATCGCCGTCCCAAAGGGTGGAATCTCAGGCTCGGCTAACACGGGTGTTCCCCGCCCGCAAGCCCCATAAGAAGGTGGGGTTACCTCGATTGTCTAAATCCTGTAAGAGGTAGGTTAGTTTTATGTAAATACAGCTTTCCATAGGTGCGCTAGCCCGTGTTTCTTGACTCTTCAGGGGTATAGGCACTACGAGCTTTGGCACAAGAATTGCTCAAGTCATACCAATGAATCTCGGAGGATGCCCCTTGAACAAGGTGTTTAGTAAGTTTCTGACAGTTTTGAGTATCTCTATACTCTCCACGGGCCTTGCGTTAGCGCAGCTCACCAGCGGAGACATCGCAGGGACGGTCAAGGATGCAACGGGTGCTTCCATCCCCCACGCGTCCGTCGTTATCACCAACGAAGCAACCGGCGTGACCACAACTCTTACTGCCAACTCCGCTGGCGAATTCCATGCTTCGAACTTGCCCGCAGGCCTGTACGACGTGGCAGTTACGAACGCAGGATTTCAATCCTATAAGCTGAAGGGCCTCGAGGTTGAAACCAATAGGACGGCAACGAAGGATATCGTCCTGTCTGTCGGCACCACCCAGTCTGTTGAAGTCACCGCAGACGCGGGCGTCATGCTTGACACTACGACCACCAACCTGACCACGACATTCTCGACGGAAGAACTTGCCAACCTGCCCACCGCCACCACGGGCCTTGGCGTTCTCAATACCTCGTTGCTTAGCCCCGGCGTTGCTTCCACTGGTGGCGTTGGCATCGGCGTCGGCCCTTCGATCGGCGGCCAGCGTCCCCGCAATAACAACTTCACCATCGAGGGTATTGATAACAACGATAAGGCAGTCACCGGCCCGCTAGTCTATGTTCCCAATGATGCCGTCGGTAACTTCACCCTCATCACCAACCAGTTCTCGCCCGAGTTTGGCCATTCTTCCGGCGGTCAGTTCAACACTACTGTCGTCTCCGGTACAAATAAGTTCCATGGCGCTCTTTACGAGTACTTTCAGAATCGCGACCTGAATGCGGCCGAAGGTATTGCGGGCGGTAAGGTTCCGGTTTCGCGCTACGACAACAATCGTTATGGCGGCCAGCTCGGCGGACCGATCTTCAAGGACAAGCTCTTCTTCTTCGCCAACTACGAGCGTCAGACCATCGGTCAGAGCCAGCAGTATTTTCTTTGCAGTCCTACAGCCGCCGGTATGGCCCAGCTCAACAGCTTGGCTGGCCCCTACGGATTTAGCTCGACAAATCTGACCGAGTACACGAAATACGTCCCCGCAGCTAATTTCTACGGTGGTGCGCAAGTTACCGATGCTAATGATAATGCATGCTTCAACCAGCAGTCTGGACCACAATTTCTAACTGTTACTGATGGTGGTACTAACTCGGCCAACATCCCTCTCGGTAACTACCAGGTCAACACGCCCACCTTCTCTAACTTCGACGCTTTGACGACCAGCATGGACTGGAACCTCGGCGCCAAGGACAGCATCCGCGGTCGCTACGTTTACAACACCCAGGGAGCCGAGGATGTTGCCGCCAATCTCCCGGTCTTCTTCACGAGCCAGCCTTTCAAATATCACCTCGTGGCCCTCTCTGAATACCACACCTTCACGCCTAACCTGACTAACGAGTTCCGTCTCGGGTTTAACCGCTATGCCAATACTACGGGCTCGGGCAATTTTACTTTCCCTGGACTTGATCAGTTTCCCAACCTCACGTTTTATGACCAGGGTTTTATCAATGTCGGTCCTGACCCCAATGCTCCTCAGTTCACCATCCAGAATCTCTATCAGTTGACGGACAACATTAGCTGGGTAAAGGGCAAGCACTCCTTGAAGATCGGAACCGACCTTCGCAAATACATCTCTCCGCAGGGATTCACGCAGCGCGCTCGCGGCGACTATGAGTGGACGGCACTCGATCAGTATCTTCATGACCTTGCTCCCGATCAAAACGGCTTCGCGCAGCGCTCAACTGGCCAGCAGACCTACTACGGCGACCAGACCGCGCTTTACTTCTACGGCAACGACACATGGCGCATTACCCCCACCATCACTCTCAACGCTGGTCTCCGCTACGAATTCACTTCGGTTCCAGTCGGCGAGCGGGCTCAGCAGCTGAACATAGCTGCATCTGTACCGGGCTTGGTCAGTTTCCACGCGCCGCAGCCAACCTATACCAGCTTCGCCCCCCGCGTCGGCGTCAACTGGGCTCCCGACGCGAAAACCTCGGTCCGTGCTGGCTTCGGTATGGCCTACGATGTGCTTTTCGACAACCTCGGAACCCTCTCGTTCCCACCTCAATACTCATCCACCAACAATGTCAACGATCCCGGCCAGCCAGTCTATGGCCAAGCGAACTTCCTCAAGGACGGTGGTCTGCCCCCCGGAACAGGTTCGGGTATTACCCAGTTCCCCAACACACCTGCCGGCCTGATGGCTCAGCGCGCCGCAACCTCGGCTCTTTTGCCGGATCAGGTTACGCCCTACGCCGAAACTTACACCCTCACGGTGCAGCGCACGATCGGCTCCGCCTACACGGCTGAAATCGGTTACGTCGGAACTCGTGGCATCCATCTTGCCACGCAGGACCAGATTAACATCCAGCCCAAGACCACGACGGCCAACCAACTCGGAACCATTGTCAATGGCTCTTCCCAGTTGGTTGGACCTGGCGCAGTTGCGACAACTCTCGCTAATATCAATGACAATCCCACTGTCTATAACAAGGTCCTTCCCGCGTGGCTAAATGCCCCTGGTGGCGGCTTCACTGGGACAATCACCTCCTACCAGCCCTATTCTCAGTCCAACTACAACGGATTGATTGCCAATCTAACCCGTCGCTTCCAGGGCGGCTTGCAGATGAATCTGTCCTACACGTGGTCGAAGACGATGGACGATGCTACTGCCGAGGTCTTCGCCACTGTGCTCACTCCTCGTCGTCCGCAGAACTCGCAATGCGTCGCGTGCGACTATAGCCGCTCGGCGCTCGACAGAACCCATCGCATCAGCCTCGAGGCACTCTGGGATTTGCCTTACTATAAACACTCCGATAGTTTCCTCCTGCGCAACATAGTTGGTAACTGGAAGATTGCTCCCATCTACACCTACGAATCGCCTGAGTACGCAACCGCTCTCTCCGGCGTCAATTCCAACTTGAACGGAGATAGCGGTGCCGCAATTGACCGTCCTCTCATCAACCCGAACGGCATCAAGGGAACCTCGACAACAAGTATTCCGGTGCTTAATTCTGTTGCTTGCGATCCTACTGTAACTATCCCTGGCCCGTTTTTTATCACAGGGACAGGCTTGTTAGGCGGATCTCAAGCACCAGCTTGCGATGCCAACACTGTTGGATACAATGCCGGTCAATTCAACTCCAGTGGTGTCTTTGTTCCCTCAAATGCCTACTATGTCCAGGCTGGCAATGGAACCCTGCCGAACGCAGCTCGTAACACGCTCCCAATCCGTCCCATCAATAACATTGATGTATCGGCCTTCAAGCGCATTACGGTTTTCGAGCACTACTCCTTCGAGTTCGGCGCCCAGGCCTTTAACGTTCTCAACCATGCTCAGTACATCCCCGGAACCATTGATAACGTCAATGCGACCAGCTACACCGCGAGCTATAACTTCCAGACTGTGGGTCTTGCCTCATTCAATCACCCAGAGAAGGTCTTCGGAAATAACCCTCGCACAGTGCAGCTCTCCGGCAAGATCGTCTTCTAACTCAACATCAACCAAGCAAAAAGGGTGCTCTTCGGAGCACCCTTTTTTGCTGCTGCCTCACCTTCCAGGGCACTCCATCTGCACAGCCAAAACCCTTATAATAGGGATATAAATCATGGCTGACGATCTCTTCCCGCAGGACCCGAAAAACTCCGACATTCCCTCCCCCCAGGACGCCAACTCCAACAATCCTCCGCCCGCAGGCAGCCCTCCTGACGGCCCTCCCGGAGACAACGTCCGCGGCCGAGGCGCCGCCTTCCTCTATCCCATCAACATTGAAGAGGAGATGCGCCGCTCCTACCTCGACTACTCCATGTCGGTCATCATCGGCCGAGCCCTGCCCGACGTCCGCGACGGCCTCAAGCCGGTCCATCGCCGCGTCCTCTACGGTATGCAGGAGATGGGCCTTCAGTTCAACAAGAAGCTCACCAAGTCCTCCAAGGTCGTCGGCCACGTCATGGGCAACTTTCACCCCCATGGCGACGCCGCCATCTATGACACCATGGTTCGCCTCGCCCAGCCCTTCAGCCTCCGCTACCCCCTCGTAGACGGCCAGGGCAACTTCGGCTCCGTCGACGGTGACCCACCCGCCGCCATGCGATACACCGAGGCTCGCCTCACCCGCATCGCCGGCGAAATGCTCGCAGACATAGACTCCGACACCGTGGACTTTGCCCCCAATTACGACGAGTCCACCCAGGAGCCCACCGTTCTCCCGGCGCGCATCCCCAATCTCCTCGTCAACGGCTCAGGCGGCATCGCCGTAGGCATGGCGACCAACATCCCGCCCCACAACCTCACCGAAGTCGTCAACGCCTGCATCGCTCTCATCTCCAAAGAAAAGTCCGACACCCGCTCCGACCTCGACATCTGTCTCGAGCACGTCAAAGGCCCTGACTTCCCCACCGGCGGCTTCATCTTTGGCAAGACCGGCATCCCCAACGCCTACCGCACCGGCCGCGGCCGTTTCATCATGCGCGCCAAGTGCTCCATCGAGAACATCTCCGGCGGCCGCCAGGCCATCATCGTCACCGAGATCCCTTACCAGGTCAACAAGGCCCGCCTCATCGAGCGCATCGCCGAGCTCGTCAACGAAGGCGTCATCACCGACATCGCCCGCGACGAGTTCCGCGACGAGTCCGACCGCGACGGCATGCGCATCCACATCGGCCTCAAGCGCGGCGCCGAGCACCAGATCGTCCTCAACCAGCTCCACAAGCACACCCAGATGCAGGACTCCTTCTCCATGATCTTCCTGGCCGTCCACAACGGTCAGCCCAAGGAGCTCCCACTCGACGCCGCCATCCGCGCCTTCCTCGACCACCGCACTGAGGTCGTCCGCCGCCGCACTGCCTTCCTCCTTGGCAAGGCCCGCGACCGCGAGCACGTCCTCCTCGGCTACCAGATCGCCCTCGATCACCTCGACAACGTGATCCGCACCATCCGCCAGTCCGGCAGCCGCGCCGAAGCCCGCGAAAACCTCTTCCAGTACTTCTCCGGCAAGAAGATCAACCTCCGCGGCACCGAACTCGCAGGCGTCACCCTCGACCCCGCCAAGTACGGCGTCGACATGACCTTCTCGACCACCGGCACCCTCATCCTCAGCTACAAGCAGATCGACGCCATTCTCGAGCTGCAGCTCTACCGCCTCACCCAGCTCTCCATCGACGAGCTCCTCAAAGAACTCGCCGAAGTCCGCGACAACATCACCGAGCTCGAGTCCATCCTCGCCTCTCCCGCGAAGCTCCGCAAAGTCATCGTCAAGGAGCTCACTGAAATTCGCGACAAGTACGGCGACGCCCGCCGCACCACCATCGTCGACGAGACCACCGAGCTCCAGCTCGAAGACCTCATCGCCGACGAGCAGGTTGCCGTCACCGTCTCCAACACCGGCTACCTCAAGCGCACCCCCATCTCCACCTACCGCCAGCAGCGTCGCGGAGGCACCGGACGTCTCGGCATGAAGACCCGCGAAGAGGACTTCGTCGCCCAGCTCATCATCGACTCCACCCACTCCTATCTCCTCTGCTTCACCAACACCGGCCGCGTCTACTGGCTCAAGGTCTACGAAGTCCCTGACGTCGGCGCCGCCGGCAAGGGCAAGGCGATGGCCTCGCTCGTCGCCCTCCAGCCCGGTGAAAAAGTCGTCACCATCCTCCCCGTCCGCGACCTCGAAGAGGAGTCCAAGTACGTCCTCTTCGCCACCCGCAACGGCACCGTCAAGAAGACCGCCCTCAAGGACTTCTCCAACGTCATGGCCCGCGGCATCATCGCCATCAACATCGATAAGGACGACGAGCTCATCACCGCCCGCATCACCGACGGCCAGCAGGTCATCTTCCTCGCCACCCACGACGGCCAGGCCATCCGCTTCGCCGAGCAGGATCTCCGCCCCATGGGCCGCCCCGCCACCGGCAACCGCGGCATCTCCCTCCGCAAGGGAGACTACGTCATCGGGGCCGCCGTCACTCCTTCCAACGAAGCCCGCAACAAGACCCGCCTCGAGCGCGCCGCCGCCAAGGGCCTCACCTCGCAGGTCGAAGCCGCCATCGACGAAGCCACTCCTTCAACCTTGTCATCCTTCCGCGAAGCGGGTGGACCTGCTTCTTCCGACGCTCCCGACGGCCAGGAGGTCCTCGGCAGCGACGAACCCATCGACGCAGCCGCAGCCGCCAAGCTCGCCAAACTCGACGAGAAGCTTGGCCTCACCCCCTGCCTCATCCTCTCCGTCTCCGAGAACGGCTACGGCAAGCGCACCGGCGTCGACCAGTACCGCCTCCAGTCCCGCGGCGGCAAGGGCGTCATCAACATGAAGGCCACCCCCAAGATCGGCAAAGTCTCTGCCATCAACCTCGTCGACGACACCAGCGAGCTCATGGTCATCAGCCAGTTCGGCAAGATCATCCGCATCGACACCAAATCCATCCGCGCCGCCGGCCGAGGCACCCAGGGCGTCAAACTCCTGGACCTGGAAGACCAGGACAAAGTAGCCGCCGCCGTGGTCATCCCCCCAGAAGAAGCCAAAACCCAACCCGAAGAGGGAACGCTGTTACAGTGAGATGAAGCCTTTTATGCATCGAACTGGAGCGAATTAACGTTATGGGTTCCAAGCTTCTGGATCTTGACGTACTTTCAGTTGGTGACGACCAACCGAGCCGCCAACGTTTGGCAGAGATACCAGTTGACGACACCGAAATTCCACAGGGCCACCTTGACATTGAGATCAAGGTGCGCAGTAACAACCTTCCTTGGAAGGGGCAGTTTTCACCACAACTTATTGAGGTGCTTCTTACAAAGTACTCTAAGGAGGGTGACACCGTCCTTGATCCGTTTGGAGGGAGCGGAACTGTTCTTAGTGAATGTATAAATCTAGGATTGCGCTCCTTTGCGGCGGAGATCAATCCGGCTGCTTACCTGTTATCACGCATATATGAGCTTGCACCAATTTGCCTAGTTGAACGGCAAGAACTCGTTGAAGAAATAGACAAGACTATTGGTACAAACGTAAATAAGGCTAAAAGTAAAGATCATTTTCGATCGATGATCCAATATGCATTATTTGAGATGGCAAATAGCAATAAATGCTACGCAAGTAGTGTGCTAAGCAGCGCGCTCGCGATTTTAGTCGACTACGACGCTGAAACTCATTCTTCTAAGGACATCCCTAGTACATGGGAAAAGTTGCGCCGCATTGTAGTGAGTATTCCCTATTCCAAGAATTCAATCCAGGCTTTCCATTGTGACGCTCGGAAGACACCTTTGTGCGACTCCATAGTTGATCTGGTTGTAACAAGCCCGCCATACATCAATGTCTTCAACTATCACCAGCAGTATAGAGGGTCTGCTGAAGCATTGGGTTGGGACCTGTTAAGCGTTGCAAAGTCGGAGATTGGCTCTAACCGTAAGCATCGAACAAATCGCTTCTTGACGGTTATCCAATACTGTTTAGATATCGCTGAAGTCTTCGTCGAACTTGCTCGTGTATGTAAACCGTATGCTCAGGTCATATTCGTGGTAGGTCGAGAGTCTAGAGTGCGAGGTATACCATTCTGCAATAGCGGTCTTGTTGCTCAGTTAGCGGCCATTTCTGAACATTTTGAAATCGAAAAGCGGGCGGAAAGAACTTTTACGAACAGATTTGGCGAACGAATTACTGAAGATATACTTCATTTTCGACGAAGTTCATCGAACATCCATACTGGCCTCCCACTGGCAGACGCGAGAACAGTAGCATCGCAAGCTTTAGAAGCAGCCTTAAAGATCTCACCAATCGAAGTGTTCGCCGATTTAGAGGCTGCGATTCAGCAGGTCATTACAATTACTCCGTCGCCACAATTCTCCCCCAAGGACGCCAATTAGATGTGCAATGCTCATTTAGACAAACTCACTGCCGCGCTCAAGAATGAAAAGCTACCCGCTGCGGATCGTCCCAGATTGGAAGCGGCGATTGGACGCTACACTAAATGGGTCGCCGCTATCGAAACCCTCAAAGAATCGGAAGGAGATTTTGTCGAAGGTGCGGTAAAACTTCTGAACGACTACAGACTCTATCTAGATGTCGACCTGATTTTCGATAGCCCTGACGATTTTTTATACCGGCAGAAGGGCCAATTAAAACTGGACAACAGCGTTATTGAAGAGTTCTTGGCGAGATTAGTTTGCCCAGCATCCATACCAGAGTTAACAGGAATAGATATGCAGACAGGGCCAAGATCCTCTTATTCTTCGCTCTTCTTCGTTTCAAATCTGGCCGACCCGAAAGCGGGAGGTGGTCTCAATGTCCGAAAAAAAGATCAGGACTTTGCGCTAAGTAAACCTCTGTATATAAAAACGTCCCATTCAGCTGCTTTTGAACCTGAGCAGACTGAGACAGTCGCAACTAGCATCACGTATGTGGCGGCGGAATGCAAAACCAACCTTGATAAGACGATGTTTCAGGAAGCATGCGCTACTGCACGAGACACAAAGTTTGCTGTGTCTGGAGCTTCTTACTTTCTCTTATGCGAGTGGCTCGACATGATCCCGCTCAGCACCGCTGCGACCGAAATAGACGAGATTCTCTTGCTGAGAAAAGCTACAAGGATCGGCGCATCTGTTCGCAGCGCCTTTGCTACCAGAGAAGGTAGAATTCGGGTACGAGATAGATATAAAGGATATCTCGAAGAGCATCCATTTCGTCCTGAGGTTTTTCAGCGATTCATAGGCCACATCCGAAAGCTCTTCCACGATGATGCGCCCGCGGAGCGTGATGTCCTGGAACAGGGCTATTTCTGAGCGCGGGTGACCCGCATAGGACAGGTGACCTACATCTGACCGCACCACCACAACCGGGTGCCCCATCTTCGCTCGGTCTTATCGCGACTAAGGTGGGCCATTTTCGCGGCAGCGAAAATCCCGATACTCTAAAACCCACCCAAGCCGCTCGGCCTCAGGCGACACCACCCGGTTCAAATAACCAAACTCCGATTAGCGGGGTGCGACAATCCTGAGAGCCCTACCCAGCCATCTCATTCAGCATCTTCTCCCGAAGCACCCGGTTCGCCCGCGTCTGATATCCCTTCCCATCCTTCTTCAGCCAGGCGATCACATCCGCATCCAGCCTCAGGCTCACCGCCTTCTTCACCGGACGATAGAACGTCCCCCGCACCGCCCGCTTCCACATCTCCTCCGTCCACTCCGGAATGTCCGACGTATCGACCGGACGCCCTTCCAGCGCTTTCAACTCTCTAATCTGCTTCGCTGTAAGCGGAGTGCCCGGTTCCCGTCTGTATCTAACGATATGGCTCTTCTTCATAATCTTTCCTCTCATGCACACTGGCCTCTCGCGCAGAAATAATGCGGACGACCTCCTCGCCTTCCTCTATAAGCGTATGGATTACTACCAACAGATATCTCCCGTGTACCTCGCCAACTGTTCTCCATCGGAACTCTCCATCCACCACACGGTCCGGGGCCGTTACATGCATTGGGTCGTCAAAAACGGCGGCGGCTACGTCGAAGCTGATTCCGTGTTTTCTCCGGTTACTAGCCTCCTTCCTGTCGTCCCACTCAAAAAGCACTTAGACCGTCCATACACATATGTATATACAAGAGCATACATGAGTGTCACGTCTTATAAACACAATCAGGCGGTCCATTGTCGCGGATGGTTGCACTACCGTCCATCCCCCTGCCCCCTATGGGGTATTTAACTCTGAAGCAATAAGCGTAATGTGTGTCCTGAGAGTTCAGTTTTGATTGGTCATTCCTGTGTGCTGTCCGGCATCAGCAGCCGGACACAGAATAGCCAAGACCAAGGGGGCAGCATGATTACGTTCACTGTGGGAGTTCTGATTACAGTAATTCTTCTCGTTGGCTTTGGTTTCCTCTCGACTGCCTCGGCCGGATGGTTCTTCAACTACCGGAAACCACACGATCCCTTGCCCTCACCAGACAAGAACAATTGATATCGGCGGCCTAAACTTGACAGAATCACCACAAACGGGCACCGCATCTTCGCGCCGGTCCCACTTCTCATCCATTCCCCAAATCCCGAAGTCCAGACCTAACCATCACCGAATGAATACTTTGCACACTTTCAGAGGGAGGGGGCCAAAGGCATCGCCCCACGCCCAAACCTGGCCTAATGCGAGCCCGCACTCAGACTCTTGAGGTCCTGATCGAGCATCGAAGCCAGATTCTGCGCCAGCCCATCTCCCTTCGCGTTTGCCGTCGAAGTCCCCAGCGTGCCCTTCAACTCCACGTCTGTCTTCTTCCCATTCTTTTCCATCACGCAAGGAGTAGCCGTCACATACGAAGCCGTGAACCCAATCGTCCGCCTCGCCGTCGTCTGCTCCTGAATCACCACATGCAGAGCCTTATCCGCCTGCGCCGCCGTAGTCACCACATCCACGCCATTCAACCCCGCCACCGCCTGCCGAATCTGTCCCGCCAGCGCCCCGGTCGAGTCATCCCCATCCACCGTCACCAGCACACGAATCCTCCCCCCCGGCACCACCCCGCTCACCGGACAACTCAGCAGCCCTTTCTTCGGATCGATCCGCGCCGAAGTCTCCAGCGCGATCAGTTGCATCTTCGTCAGCTTGTTCAGCCCCTCCGCATTGAAGTTCTCCTGCGTCACTCCCAGCGTCTGCTGCACCTCAGGAGACCAGACCGCCATCCCAGGCTTTGCCTTCGCCGTCTGCGCCCCCGCACCACCCGAAACCACGCACACTACCACTAAAGCACCACTCATTCTCCACAAAAACACCTTCATTTTCAGCCCTCCAACCATCCCTATATCTCACATAAGACGCGAAAAACCCAGTGTTTGCCGCCTCATTTACAACGATGAATCTCTTTCTGCCCCCAACGCCGTCCGGCATGAACATAAATGATTCAGCAGGCGACAGATAGTCAACAGGAAAAAGACAATCTCCTCGAAACTTTTGCCTTTTAACCGCGTCTTCAATATGCAAGTAGGGGTATTCCCTACAATTAGCCCTCCCCGAGGAAGATACATGGCTCACCGTTTGAAATATTTTGCGCTAACGTTCATGCTTTTCGTCGCGCTCAGCTTCACTTTGGAAGGCCGGGCTCACGCATACGTCGATCCAGGCTCAGGACTCCTGATCTTTCAGGGGATCAGCGCGGTCTTCTCAGGAGCCCTGTTCTACTTCCGGCGACGCCTCAAGAATCTCTTCACTAGAACTCCCAAAGGCATTCCGCAATCCAGCCGTCCCTCCTAAGCTATCGTTGACATCAGCGACAGGCGCCTTATAGCCTTCTCGTGGAAGGCTTCGGCGGCTTTGCGTCCGTGCGCATCCTCGCTCAATTCTGATTCCGAACGGCTGCGTGCATGCCTACTCTGCTATCTCGTCCTGAAAAAAAACAGGTCGTGAAGCCCCTGACTCATCCGATCACGGTCGCCTTTGGCCTCGCAAACCTGTATCTGCTTGATCTCACCGGCCCTCTCATCTCCACCGAACACGACCTCGTCTACCACCTGGTCGGATCGGCGTCCTCCATTATTATTCCGATCATTGCCTACCTCATCATTCTTTCTCTTCTCCTTGCTGTGCTCCTGTACTTCGCCGCACGCCCCGGTCCACTCCGCGTCATCATCTGGTCAGCATTTCTCCTTGCGCTACCATCCATCTTTCTTCACACCATCGCCAACTTCTCCGACATTGAGATTCCCGACGCGGCTACATACACCGTCGCGATCGTATGCTTTCTGGCTCTCATCGCAATCTCGCTTTTCTGGAAAAGATTTCTTCCCCGTTTCGAGGCTATCCAGCGTGCTGCAGCGGCCATTCTCGGTTTCTTCGCATTCACGGGCCTTCTCATCTTCGCGCAGCTTGTCTGGAGTGCCTGGCAAGCTCGTGACCTGAACCGAGCTCCGACGCTTCACCAACCCCGGCCAGCTGGGATGCAGCAAATGCACCATCGCATTCTGTGGATCCTCCTTGATGAGCTTTCTTACCAGCAACTTTACGAACGGCGTTTTCCCGGACTCCAACTCCCCGCCTTCGACAGACTGGCCGCGCAGTCATCTATCTTCACGCATGTCGTTCCTGCCGGCTTATACACACGCTATATTCTTCCCACACTATTCACCGGAGTCCCTTCAAACGCAGTCGACATCTCTGCTCGCGGTCTGCTCCTCTCGCTGAAGGACCCGTCCACGGGCAAGTGGTTGCCATTCCGCCAACACGAAACGGTCTTTCAGGACGCCATTAACGCCGGATACATCACCGGTATCGCAGGCTGGTATAACCCATATTGCCGCATCATGCCTGAGGTCCTCGATCACTGCTTCTGGACTTACCGCGAATCGACTCCCGCCAATCTCTCTCCCAATCGCTCTCTCGCGGTAGATCTCCTTCGCCCCTTTCGTTACTTCTGGCTCGATGCCAGGCATCTCTTTGGATACGGCCCCGGCTCCCCCACCGACGAACATCGCGACATTCGTCAACACACCAGCGACTATCAGAAGTTGCTTGCTGCTGGCGATGCCTTCCTCAATGACTCGTCCATCGACTTCCTCTTTCTGCACATGCCAATCCCGCATCCCTACGGCTTCTACGACCGCAACAAGAAAGTCTTCAGCAGCAAGCACACCTCCTACATCGACAACCTGGCTCTCGCGGATAGCTATCTCGCGCACGTCCGCCGCCTGCTTGAGCAGAAGGGCCAATGGGACTCTTCAACCATTATCGTGATGGGCGACCACTCCTGGCGTACCACCCAGATATGGAAGGAGTCCATGACGTGGACCGACGAAGACCAGGCTGCCAGCAACGGCGGCGAGTTCGATCCGCGCCCGGCCTATATAGTCAAACTCCCAGGTCAGCAGACCGCTGCGCGCATAGATCAGCCTTTTTCCGCCGTTAACACTCGCGCCCTGCTTGACGGGCTGATACAAAATCGCATCCAGACTCCAGCCGACCTGGCAGCTTGGGCCGTCCAGCAAAAATAAAATTCAAACCGCGGTAAGGCGGCTCTATTAATCGAACAGTACACGGAATCGACCTGATTACTTACCCTCTTCCATGGCGAGCGTTAGTGTAAAAGATGCTCTGGCGTTCCGCGCCTCCGAAATCATGATGCGTGTGAACGCCACAATAACGGCCCTTCTGGCTCTTGCAATTCTGTACCTTTTTTCAGTCGACAGCCTCGCGCAATCACCGCACCATTCTGTTCATAAGACGGTCTCAACTCACAGGAAGGGCGTTGCCACAAAGAAAGTCCGCACCCAGACGTTAGCGTCGCCCACACGTCACACAACAAGCTCCCCCATCGCCCCAGTCGCACTTTCCACAAAATCTGTTCGCAAACACAACAACGAACTGGTGCGTTCGGCTGCGCATAAGCATTCACCCGCATCCAAACCAGCTCCGGCAGTCTTTCTTGGCGAAGGAACTTCACGACCCAGGCTTCCAGATGTAGATGAGGCCGCTTCAACACCGGTAATCCTGCCGGAGATCTACAACAAACGAGGCCGTCTCATTGTTCCACCGCCCCTCAAAGGCTCTCACGAGATCCTCGTCCGTCAAAACCAGGTAGCCGACCGCGACGGACTCGACCGCATCCAGAACGATGAGGATCTCCTCCAAATGCGTAGCCGGCACTTGCTGGTCTCTCTGCCCGTCAGCAATGCGCTACAAGTTGACGAGCGCCTGCCCGTCAATCGTCGCTACTGTCGCCCATGGACCGCTCAGTTTCTTGCCACGCTGGCCCGCGCCCATTACGCGCACTTCCACACGCCATTGCAGATTAACTCCGCGGTGCGCACCGTTGAGTTCCAGCAGCATCTGATTCACATCAACGGTAATGCAGCTCCAGCCGAAGGCGGCACTGCTTCGCCTCACCTCACCGGCCAGGCAATCGACATCGCGAAACATGGTCTCTCGCTCACTGAGATTGCATGGCTGCGCGCGTACCTTCTACCGCTCGTGCAGGAGGGCAAAGTCGACGTCGAGGAGGAGTTCCAGCAGGCTTGCTTCCACATCAGCGTCTACAAACAGTATCTTCCTTCCGCTGCGGATCCAGGCCGCGACGGTACAATTCAGCGGCACAACGCAACCACCGCGCTAGCTGCAGCGATGCGCTAGTCGGCATCAAGATCGTAGCTCTATACAGACTCGCGCCGGCCGCTATGCCAGCTTTTGTACGCCGCATCCAATGCCTTCATGTTGAGAACGCCATCCGCACCGGACGCGGCGAAGTCTTCCTGGCCACGGAACGCTCGCGCAAAGCCATCCAGCATCCGCGTATATCCGTCACCATTTTCGACCGTCACCGTCTCCACCAACTCGCCGGCCCGGCGCACGACTAGCTGGACAGGCCGATCCACTGTCAAACCATTTTCGGCGATCAGCACTCCATCGCTTCCCGTCACCTCAACCAGCGTGCGGTAAGGCGCGCGCGCACTCGCCGTTACATTTGCATAGATGTCGCCCGTCATCTCTAATTGCAGCGAAGCGGCTGCCTCCACTTTCCCTGAAGCGTCGTCTTTCCTCGCTAAGGTAGCGACGCTGATGACATCTTCCCCAAGGACAAAGCGAAGCGCATCGATGCAGTGCACCCCAACATCTGCGATCGGCCCTCCGCAAGCGAGTGTTGGATCCGTAATCCACTTTCTCGGCGCCTGCGCGGCCGGATAGCTGTACTGTGCATGCGCAAGCTGTGGCTTCCCGATGCGTCCTGACGCAATCTGATCCCGCATCCACTCCAGGCTGCGATTGAAACGAAAGTTCTGCGCCACGCCGAACAGAATCCCTGCAGCCTTCGCAGTTCTATTCATCTCTTCAGCCTCATGGGCGTTCATCGCGACCGGCTTCTCGCAGAGCACGGCTTTTCCATGTCTCAGGGCCAGCAGCGTATCGTCCAGATGCATCGCGTCCGGTGAAGTGATGAAGACCACATCCACATCAGGCGACGAGCACAACGCTTCGCGGGAAGGGAAGCACTCAGCGATCTTGTACTCAGTGCAGTTCTTGAGCGCCGCATCCTGATCTCTTCGCCACATCCCATGCAGCGAAGCCTCTTCGCACCGTGCAAACGCAGGCAGCAGGCGGCGCACCGCATGATGCCCGAAGCCAAGAATCGCAAAGCGGACCCGTGATCCCGTCATGACCACCCCAAAACGTTAAATTAGTGAGCGTCGTTCTTGAAGATCTGTTCAGCGAAGAAGTTCTCCACCTTAGCCTGATCGTGCACCATCTCCAGATAGGCCGCCTTCAGCAGTTGGGACCGACCTTCCTGCAACTGCTGCCGGATCGCCTGCTGCACCCTCGGATCGTTCAGATCGCGTTGTCCCGGAGGATCACGCGAAAGCAGCTTGTAAATCGCATAACCCACGGGCCTTTTGGTCTGCGGATCGACGATCGGCAGAATATCGGTGACCTCGCCCGGCTTCAACTTCGTAATCGTATTGTAGATAGCCAGGTCCGTATGCATCTGAGACTCACCGATAAAGCCCATGTCGCCGCCATTGGGGGCCGTCTCAGGCTGCTCAGAAAAGTTCATCGCAATCGTCCCGAAGTCCTCGCCGCTATCCAGTCTGTTCTTCAGCGCCTGGATCTTTCTCCTGGCATCCGCGTCGTTCGTCGCCTTGCTGTTCTGCAGATTGCCCGACTGCGCCGACGGCATATCTGTCACTTGGATCTGCGCCAGATGATACTGCGTCTCGATCAGGTTGAACTCCGCCTTGTGCTGATTGTAGTAGTTCGCAACATCGGCGTCGGTCACGGTAATCTTCGAGTTGATCTCTTTGTTCAGCAACTTGTTGATGGTGAGATTTTTCCGCACCACGCGCTTCACGTCATCAACTGTCTGATTGCTTGCCTTCAGCCGCTCCTGGAACTGGTCCGGCGGAAATCGCGCCTTCATCTCCTCAAACTTAGCGTCAACCTCTTCATTCGTCGCCGTCAGGTTCATCTTCGTAGCGCGCTGCTCGACAATCTCTTCGTCGATCAGTACCCGGAGTACGTTCAATCGAAGTGAATCGGCCTGTTCCTGCGTGAGCTGCCGCTGCTGTGGGGCCTCACCAAGCTGTGCCTGGTACTGCCTATCCATATCCGACCGCATAATCGCATGGCCGTTGACCGTGGCTACCACGTCGGCGCTATGGCCACGATTGCAGCCCGCAACAGGCAACAATCCAGCAGCCAGAACCAGGGCAACGGGAAAAGGAAAAGTCCGCGCAGTGAAGTAGCGACTATGATTCATCAACAATTCTTGTAGGCCCAGCATCTCCCGCATTCAAATCTCCTGCATCTTCGTTAGTTACCGGGCTTGGTTGCCGTCGGGGTCTGTGGCTGCCGCCGGAACCGGGGGAGTCGGCGGTGGCGGTGGCGGTGTCTGGCCCATGGCAATCAGCGCGTTATCGATCATACGGTATACATATTCAAGCGGGAGAGCCCCCTCTAGCTTTTCTCCGTTGATGAAAAACGCCGGGGTCGAATCCACACCCAGCGACTCGCCCAGTTTCGTCGAGGCTTTGATCGCAGTATCGTCCTGTTTCGCGATGCAGGCATTCAAGGCGTCCACATTCAGCTTCTGCCGCTTACCCTCGTCGCGGGCCAGCGAATCCAGCATCGAGTTCGCCTTCTCCAGGCTCCTTTCATCGCCGCCGATCTCCGCGGCGTGCGCGTGGATGTAGTCCACCAGGTTCCAGTATCCCGTCGGGCTCTGGCTTCCAACGCAGTTCGTGTCAACCGCCGCGCGCACTGCCCACGGATGCTGGTCCAGCGGAAAGTCGCGATACACAATATGAACCTGATCTTTATACCGCTCGAGTATGGCAGGGAAGAGTTCTTGATGCATCTTCGCGCAGAACGGACACTCCAGATCGTCGAATCCAACGATCAGCACGGGAGCATTTGCGGGGCCGCCTCGCGCTGGTCGGCCGTCCCCGTTAACAAGCAGTTTCGGGTCCGTGCTGATGTCATATTTATTGAACTGTGCCAGCGTCTTGCCATCGGTTGAAAGCAGAAATGTCAGCGGCTTGCTCGATTTCCCGCCTTCCGTAAAAGTCACACTGATTTGGTCGAATCCCGGCACATCACTCTTCGTCCGCGGCCCAACCTGCATATCGAAGTCGGCAGGGATCGAAGACTTCGAGCGGATCAGCACTTCAATACGCCGCGTCAGCTCAGGGGAAAGCTTTCCTGGAGCCTCGACCGAACTCTGAGCATGGCACCCAAGAGCAAGCGTAAATGCAAAAAAAATGGCTCGAAACGGCTTCAAAACAGTAGGCACAATACCTCGATTATCTCACGCAACCACTGTTGCCACAGGCCGGAACGCTCACGCAACCCGTTCCGGCAAGGTTCAAAACAAACTCGCGGCGCGCCGCAGATTACCCGCCGTCCCAATATTCAACAACGTGAAGTTAAACCGTTCTGCCGTCTCATTGCGCACCGAGCCCAGCTCGTACTTCCTTACCTCCACGCTGAATCCACAGCAATCCCAGTTATAGGAGCCCTGTAGCGCTCCATACTGCACCAGCCCAGAGTCCCCTGCTCGCAAATCCAACCCCACATTCGCTGCCACGCCCAGGCCCGGCTTCGTCGGTGACCCATATCCAAGCAGCAGCCGCAGCTGATTGAAGTCCGACACCGAAGAACTCACGCCCTCCGTGTAGAAACGTCCCGGCGCATTCAACCTCGCATAGCTCAATCCACCAAAAAGATTGCCCTCATGCACATCGAGCATCACATTGTTGGACGTAAACTTCTTCGCGCCGGTATCCAGATCGAAGTCCCACTCCACATCCAGATGTTCCGACGTCCTGACCCGCACCCGCGACAATAGCGGAGCAATTGCCCGCGCCTCCGTCAAAAACGCAATTCCAGAGTAGTTCAGTGTCGTATCGAAGATATTGCGGCGCCCATCGATTACTGCCCCGCCAAAGTTTTGGTTAAGGAAGCTTTTCTGTGTCAGCCGCCAGCTGATCAATTCGCGGCTGCCGCACAGCGGCTCCTTCTTCTTGTCTTCGACGCCGTCATCCCGCCTCTGCACCTGGTCCCCGTCCTCATCGAGGTTGGGATTCACCGTTTCCTTGGGCATCGCCTTTTCCCTGCACGGCCGCACCTTCACTGGCCGCAGAAACACCCTCTGCGTTACCCCATACTCCACTTCGTTCGTGTCGCTCACAATGTCCACATTGTCAAAGCGCAGCACGTTCAAAAAATTATTAACACCGCCTACATACCGGTAGGTCAACTCCGGCTCGATCGTATGTCTCAGGTCGTGTCCAAACAACTTCTCCACCTTCGCCGAATCGAATGTGCGCTCCACCACTGGAGGCCGCAGGTCCACCTCCACCTCTCCGTCAGCGCGGTTGAGCCACGCCGACAGCTCCACCGGAGGCTCTCCCGGCACGTACGGCGTCTGCCGGCTCCGGCTATACATCGTCTCCCTCAATCCAGCCGCCGCTCTCAGATGCCATCCACTAAAACTCAGCGGATACACAAGCTCTGGATGGATATCGAACCGTTGCGTCAACCCACCCGTCGAAAAGTTAGGCTGCACCCGCGACAACCCGGCCTCAGACGCCTCCAGTGTCCAGAACAACCCGCTCGTCCCCAACGCATGCTCCGTACTGCTGAAATCGATAGAAGGCGCATGAAAGATTCGCACCTCCTCCTCCGGTGTTGCCGGGGTCGTCGCCGTTGCTGGCACCGCAGCCATCTTCAACCCCTGGTAGCGGTCCGTGCGCACCGACTCGGCATATCCATTCTGTTCATGGACACCGTAAAGAATCGAAAGGATATCGCTCGACACGGCAAGACTGAAGCTCTCCGCGAACGCCTCCCGATAGATGTACGAGCTCAGATACTCCGCATCGGCCACCACGCGTGTTTGCGGACTGAAGTCATGCCGTCCTGAAAAAGTAATATCCTCGCCGCCCTGATTCAGATAGACGCCGTTCGTCGTAATGCCTCGGTCCTGCAATGCACTGAACCTCGCCTTCGCGAAGTTATTTCCCACTCCGCGATAGCGAAACGACCCGGACTGCTCCCACCCGCGAAGGGAGTAGTACTGCGCCCCCACCGTCAAATCTGTGCTTCGATTAATTGCCCAGTAGATCTGCTCCCCAAGAACAAGTCCCTTCGTGGAAGAGTTCGTAATCTCGGGAATTAAAAACCCGCTCTGCCTCGTCCCCGCATCGACCGGATGCGTCACATACGGCATAAACAGCACCGGAATATTCATCAGCCGGAAGATGCTGTTCTGCGCCTTGGCTTTTTCACTGTCCACCGTGAACTTGCCCGAGTTGAGCATCCAGTCCGGCTTAGGTAATTGGCATGAGGTCAGCGTACCCTCATAAATCTCATACTCCTGAGGGCCCGTTCTCACCACCATCCGTCCTGTAAACAGAAACGGATTGCTATTGGCATACATCGTCGTGCTGTGCCCTGCGTCCTTCATCCCCACGGAACCCGTCACGTCGTAGAACCGAGCCGTCTGCTTCGCCAGGTTCATCGTCCCATGGCTCGCCCGGATGTCCTCATGGTTCTTGCCGCCGCTCGCATGTAGATGCCCGGTCGCTGTCAGATCGCCGGTCTCTGTGTCGTATTCAATGTGGTCTGCCCCGATCACGCGATCACGGTACTTGATCACCACATCACCATCCAGCACATACACGCTTCCAACCTTGGATTGCGTATCCGATTCGATATCCACTGCTGTCGTATCGTCGGCGGGCGGTATCACCTCTGCTGTCGGATATCGTTGCGCTCCTGGTTCATCGGGCAGGCTCTCATGCGCGGTTGCCTTCAGCGTTACCTCTTGAGCAGCCAAATGTGGATGACTTGCCCCGGGTACCATGATAGTTATCAGAAGGTAAACAGAGCGAAGCGAAACAGATTTCAGCGCGCTTCGGATCAAGCGTTCCATTACACCCAGTTCGATCAATTGCAATCTTGTCAGACGCACCACACCTTTGAGGCTAAACGATTTTACGGAAGCGAGTTTGGATTTGAGCACAATGAGCGCACAGCGTGACCTGCTACCACTGGACGAACCCCAACTCCAAACGGAAGCCGCCCCCTTCGCTCTTAAAGAACAGGCAGCCCAGCGTCTCGCCGCGCATCGCGCCCGCCGCAATCAGTCTGCAGCTGGTCACGAAACTCCACCCCCCAAGGCTCCCGCTGGCTCCCGCACCTCCCGCATCGCCGCCGCTGTCGCCGAACGCTACGCCAACTCACAGAGCTACCGCGCCTTCCTCGCCGAGCAGGCCGAAGCCGCCATTCGCCAGGCCGAGGCAGCCGCACAGATCGCCGCCCTCAACGCCCAGGCCGTAGCCGAAGCCCAGAACCAGCTCCTCGCGGAGCTCGACCAGTGGGCCCTTACTCCTCCCACACCTGTTGCGCCGCCGAGAATCACTGAATCCCACATTCCAGTTCAATCGCACGTGGCCCCAGCCGCCAACCTTACCGTCAAACTCTACGCTGAAGATCAGGTGACCCTCGCCCATTCCGAGCCACCCCACATCTCAAGCCGCGGCCGGATCGAAGCTGTCCTCGATGAGTCCGAAGCCCTGGCCCTCGACGAGGAGATCGCCTTCCGACAGGCCCCTGTCTTCGAGGACATGGGCCCACCCATCGACATTCCCGCCAACCTCATCGAGTTCCCCCGCCAGCTAGTTGCACCGCGCAAGGCCCGTCCGCGTCTTGCCGAAGGTCCTCTACGCGAAGAAGCCGAACACGCTGCGCACCAGGATCCCAACACCGCGCAACTCCGCATCTTCGAGGTCGAACCCGACCAGATCTCCACCGCACCCGCCATCGAATCCGTCGCCCCCGAGTGGTCGTCCATTCTGCTTCCAGCGCAGCCTGTCTCGACTCATGTCCAGGCCGCACCCGAAGCCCCCTACCAACCCATTCCGGCCCCTCAAACCGCGCCCTTTACGCTACGCCTCATGGCCGGTATCGTCGATGGCTGCATCATCACCTCAGCCTTCCTTGCGTTCACCGCAGTCTTTGCCCTTATCGTGGGGAAACTCGCAGGCCCTGCCACAGCGCCACGCATCACCGCGCAGACTGCAGCGATTAGCACGGCGGTCACGCTCATCGTGCTGACACTCCTCTATCAGCTTCTCTTCTTCACTTTTTCCGAAGCCACTCCCGGAATGCGATACGCTCGCATCGGCCTCTGCACCCTCAGCGACGACAACCCGACCCGCCCTGCGATTCGCCGCCGCATCCTCGCCACGGTCCTCGCAGCCTGTCCACTTGGAATCGGCTTCCTGTGGGCCTGGTTCGACGACGATGGCCTCGGCTGGCACGACCGCATCTCCCGGATGTATCAGCGCAGCTACTAGCCCGACCTACTTCTTCGGCCAGTACTCATCCCGCAGCTTCGTCTGCCGCGTCTCCATCGGAATCGCAACGCCGTTGATGTAGATCTGCTTCACGCTGGTCCTCACATCCAGAGGATCGCCGTCCGCAATCACAACATTCGCAATCTTTCCGGCATCCAGAGAACCCAGCTTATCGCCCATCCCAAAGGCCTCCGCCGGATTCAGCGTAATCGACTTCATCGCCTCGTCATACGGCAGCCCATAAGCCACCGCAAAGCCCGCCGAATAAGGCAGGTTCCGCGAATTGCTGACGTTATACGAAGCCAGAATGACCTTTACCCCCCGCTTCGCCAGCTCGCCCGGAATGCTGTACACCGCGTCGTAGCGCTCATTCGCCGACGGAAGATCGTAAATAGGCCCCACAATCACCGGCACATGGTACGAAGCAATCTTGTCCAGCACGTCCTGCGCACGGGTCACATGGCTCAGGATCACCTTTAGGTGAAACTCCTGCGCAAACGCCATCGCCGTCTCCACATCGTGCCCGTCATACACGCCCAGAACCACCGGCTTCTCGCCCTTCAGATAAGGAATCAGCGCCTCGTTCCGCAGCAGAGTCGAAGCTCCGCCGCCGGCGCCTCCGCGTCCACCAGCAGCGCCTTCACCCGTGCTCGCAGTCCCGCCACGCCGCGCCATATACTCCTGCGCATCGATCAGCGCCTGCTTCATCTGTGAGATCTCGCCCATCCGCGTCGACGGATACCGGGCTCCTCCACCCCCTCCGCCCTCGCCACGTCCATTCCGCTTCGGCGCTTCGCCAAAGTTCATCGCCAGAGCCACGTCCTTCACCATCAGCATAGAGTCGCGATCCCGCCCGGCAAGCTGAATAAAGCTGTCTTGTCCCGGAACCGTATCCGTGCTCGCTGGCGCAACGATGGCATTCGTAATCCCATTGAAGCGCGTAATTGGAATATGCTCGCTCTCCGCGTGGAACGCGTCATACACATGCATCTGCGGAAGAATCTCTTCGCTCGGCTCCACCGTATCGTTCGTCATCCGGTCCGACGCAATCTCCGACAGCCCAAGCTGCGTCTCCGCGTCGATCAACCCCGGATAAACCGTCATCCCCTTCGCATCCACAACCGTAGCGCCCTTAGGAACCTTCACCGCCGCAGCCGTTCCCACTGCGGCAATCTTCCCGCCCTCAATCAACACCACGCCATTCTCGATCACCCCATGGGTAATCGTTAGGACCTTGCCACCGGTAATAGCAATCGTCCCGGCAGGCGGCGTAGTGTCCACCATCGGAGCCTGTGCGAAAAGGGAAGTGGAAGCACCGAGAACCAAAGAAGCCGAAATCCCAAACATTCGCATCGCAGCAAATCCTTCAGAAAAAGTCCCCGGCATCAGTTGCCCCCTTCGGTGTCATCATCATCTTCGCCCGCGCCAAACCCGCTCCCGTGCATCACGCCGGAAAAGTGAGTCGTCCCAAACCCAGGCAAACTGCTGTCAAAGAACAGGTCCCCATCGATATAAACCTTCTCCGCCCGCGCATAAGTCGATAGCGGATCCATATTCCAGATCACGACATCGCCGTCCTTGCCCACATCCAAAGATCCCGTCTTATCGTCGATCCCCATAATCCACGCGGGATTCAGCGTCACCATCGTGATTGCCTCGTCCTCCGTCGCGCCGCCATAGTGAACCATCTTGCCCGCTTCCTGGGTCAACCGGCGAATATGGTCGTTCGAGTCGCTCTTCAGCGCGACCTTCACTCCTTCGCGCATCGACATCACAGCGTTCCACGGAATCCCATCCCACATCTCATACTTGCCGCCATACCAATCCGTGAACGTCGCAATTGCTGTCCCGTCCGCCGCAATCTTGCCGCCTACCTTATACATCTCCAGCGCATGGTGGAACGCCCGAATCTTGAACCCGTACTCCTGTGCAATCGCCTCTTCCGTCAAAAACTCATCCGCCCGGTAGCAGTGAATCTGCACCAGCAGTTTGCCGCGCAGAATATCCGCCAGTGCCTCCAGCTTCAGGTCCCGATGCGGCGGTTTAGCGTCCTTATCGCCCTTCGCCACCTTATCGTTATAAGCATCCCAATCCCGCCGATAGACCTTCGCATCCTCAAACGCCTGCCGCATCACCTCGAAGTTGCCCATACGCGTCGAAGGCAGTTGGTTCCGCGTGCCATAAACTCGCTTCGGATTCTCACCGCTCGCAAACTTGATCGACTGGGGAGCATTAGGAAACAGCATCTCCTCCTTCGATAACCCAAACTTGTTCTTGATCACCACCGCCTGCCCGCCAATCATGTTGGCCGATCCATGCAGCAGCAGCTCCGACGTCACCCCGCCCGCCAGCGCCAGGTACAGAGCCTTGTCGCGGTTATCGAACGCATCGATCATCATCATGCTCGGCGTAACCGGACTCGTCGCCTCATTGACGTCGTCCCCCAGCGCCGAATGCGAATGCGGATCGATAATCCCCGGCGTCACGTATTTGCCCGTCGCATCGATTACAGTCGCCCCTGCAGGCGCGCTCACCGTCGCCCCTACCCCGGCAATCTTGCCGTTATGCAGCCACACGCTGCCATTTTTTATGGTGCCATGCGAGGCCGTCATCACCGTCGCATTCTTGATCACCAGATCAGCGGGTGCAGTCGCACTCTGGGCATACACGGCAACCGAAGAGGCCGCAAAAACACCCGCAATGGCGGACACGCGTGCAAGTCGAAGAACAGAAGGGCTCATCAGAGACGATCTCCTGAAGAAAGGCTAAAGGGATTGCGAAGATAGTAGCATGCGTTGGCGCTAAACGCCTCAAAGCCTGCTCCCATCAAGGATGAACGGAACGAGGTGATAGCCAGTAAGACGCGCCTAAGCCAAAGATAGTCTCAGGCCAGCCTAGAGCGGGATATTCCCATGCTTCTTCGCCGGATTCTTCTCCCGCTTCGTCGCCAGCATATCCAGCGCCACATTCAGCCGCCGCCGCGTCTCGCTCGGCCGGATCACCGCATCCACATACCCCCGCTCTGCCGCAACATAAGGATTCGCAAACCTCTCGCGAAACTCCTCCACCTTCTCACTGCGAGCTTCGGCCAGAATCTCCATCTTCTGCTCCTCGCTCAGCGAAACACCCTGCGGCATCACCGCCTCCGCGCGCCGCACTACCGCATCCAGCTCGCGCTTATAAACAATATTCACCGCACCCTCCGGGCCCATCACCGCAATCTCCGCTGTGGGCCAAGCCAGATTCACATCCGTCCGCAGATGCTTCGAGCTCATCACGCAGTAAGCCCCGCCATAAGCCTTCCGCGTAATCACAGTCAGCTTCGGCACCGTAGCCTCTGCAAACGCATACAGCAGCTTCGCCCCATGCCGAATAATCCCGCCATGCTCCTGCTGAATCCCCGGCATAAATCCCGGCACATCCTCAAACGTAATCAGCGGAATATTGAACGCATCGCAGAACCGCACAAATCGCGCACCTTTCACACTAGCGTTGATATCCAGCACACCCGCCAGAAACGCCGGCTGGTTCGCCACCACCCCCACCGTCCGCCCAGCCATCCGCGCAAACCCCACCACAATATTCCGCGCAAAGTGCTCCTGCACCTGGAAAAAATATCCATCATCCACCACTCGCGCAATCACATCGACCATGTCGTAAGGCTGATTGCTCTCCGCCGGCACAATCGTATCCAGCGCAACATCCGCGCGCCCCGGATCATCCTGCGTTGCCTTCCTCGGAGCCTCATCCAGATTGTTCGAAGGCAGAAAACTCAACAGCTCCCGCACCATTGCCAGGCACTCCTGATCGTCATGCGCCATAAAGTGCGCCACGCCCGAGATCTCATTGTGCGTCACCGCCCCGCCAAGAGCATCCTTCGTCACATCCTCATGCGTCACCGTCTTGATCACATCCGGCCCGGTAACGAACATGTAGCTCGTCTTCTCCGTCATAAAGGTAAAGTCCGTAATCGCCGGCGAATACACCGCCCCACCCGCACAAGGACCCAGAATCGCTGAGATCTGCGGCACCACCCCGCTCGCCAGCGTATTCCTCAGAAAGATATCCGTATACCCAGCCAGCGAAACCACTCCCTCCTGAATCCTCGCCCCACCCGAATCGTTCAAGCCAACAACAGGCGCGCCCACCCGCATTGCCATATCCATAATCTTCACGATCTTCGCCGCATTAGCCTCCGACAGCGACCCACCGAACACAGTAAAGTCCTGTGCAAAACAGAACACCACCCGCCCATGCACCCGCCCATACCCGGTAACGAACCCATCCCCCGGAACCCGCTGCTCCGCCATGCCAAAATCTGTAGCACGATGAGTTACAAATTTATCCGTCTCCTCAAACGTCCCCTCATCCAGCAGAAAATCAATCCGCTCCCGAGCCGAAAGCTTCCCGGCCTTATGCTCTCTTGCCCGCCGCTCCACCCCGCCACCCTCCTCGGCAATCGCATGCCGGGCCGCAAGCTCCGCCAGGTTACGCTGATGGGCATCAATCTTCACTTCAGACTCGGTTTTTTGCACAACGAAACGCTCGGCTGTGGCCATAGAACGTGATTCTAGCAGCGCATCCCCTCTCATCGTTTCCCCAAAGCAAAACCTCGATTCTCTCCAAATCCAGGGCAAATAAAAAGCGAATATAATGACCAAGACATCTGAAGCCGTAAACCCGTTCTTGTCTTAATCCCTATTTATCCTAAAATCCGCGGTCGACCGCACTTCATGTCCACCCCCACCCATCCCGACCGCTTCGCCTTCCTCCACATCGACCTCAACAGCTTTTTTGCGTCCGTCGAGCAGCAGCTCCACGAGGAATACCGAGGCAAACCTCTCGCCGTCGTCCCCACCATGGCCGATACCACCTGTTGCATCGCCGCCAGCTACGAGGCCAAGGCCTTCGGCGTCAAAACCGGCACCCAGGTTGGCGAGGCCAAAAAACTCTGCCCCGGCATCATCCTCATCGAAGGCAGCCACACCGAGTACGCCCAATACTCCGAGCGCATCACCAAAGCCGTCAATCTCGCCTGTCCTGTCTCCCACAACCCCTCCATCGACGAGATGGTCTGCCAGCTCCTTGGTCGCGAGCAGGAGCCCCCACGCGCCCGCCAGATTGCCCTTGACATCAAGCAGTCCATCTACAAAAACGTCGGCGTAGCCCTTCGCTGTTCCATCGGCATGGCCCCCAACCGCTATCTCGCCAAAATAGCCAGCGACATGCAGAAACCCGACGGCCTCATCGGCCTCCTCCCGTCCCAACTCCCAAGAGCCATTGCCCACCTAAAGCTCCGCGATCTCCCTGGCGTAGGCGCCCGCACCGAAATCCGCCTCAACGCCAAGGGCATCACCACCATGGAGCAGCTCCTCGCCCTCGACCACAACCAGATGAACAAGCTCTTCGACTCCGTCTGGGGCAACCGCATGTACCACTGGCTCCGCGGAGCCCAGACCGAAGACGCCCACGGCAACAACTCGCCCCAGGCCGAAGTGCAAAAATCCCTAGGCCACTCCCACGTCCTCGCCCCCGAGCACCGCACCCTTGAGGGCTCCTGGGCCGTAGCCCACAAGCTCCTCCACAAAGCCGCCATGCGCCTCCGCATGGAGCGTTTCTACGCCGGCTCCCTCGCCCTCACCATCCGCTACCAGCTCACGCGCGAACAAGCCGAAGCCCGCGCCCCCCACAGCAAGGTCAAACGCCACTACTCCGGCATCAAAAACTCTGGCTGGGGCATGGAGGCCCGTTTCCGCGACTGCCAGGACACCCTCACTCTACTCAACATCCTCCGCCAACTCTGGTCCCAGAGCCCACAAGGCCCCGAATTCAACCGCCCCTTTTTCGTAGGCATCACCCTCCGCAACCTCATCCCCGAAGACGAGCATCAAGCCGAACTCTTCGCCGACCCCGGCAACCGCGCCCTGCTCTCCACCACCATGGACAAGCTCAACCTCAAATACGGCCACACCACCCTGCACTTCGCCGGCATGCTTCCTGCCCGCGAATCCGCCCCCACCCGCATAGCCTTCACCCAAATCCCCGTCCAATACGGCGTCGACTACATGTAACCACTAAGCGCTTTTTAGCAGCGGCTACTGCTTCGTCTGAACAGCCGTGTACTGGGCAGAGACGAGCTTCCAACCATCCGCTGTCTGCCGTGCCACAAAGGTCTCGCGCAGTGCATGCGTCGGCATCTTCGCAGCCGCACCCTTCATTTCAAAGGTAACCTTAGCAATCACCACGGCAGTCTCACCGAGAACGCGTACATTGAACTCCGAGACCGTCGCGGCAGGTGCCTCTACTTTATTTTCGACAGCATAGAATCCAAGCATCTTTTCACGAGGATCGACTTCGCCCAGCGGAGAGACTTCGATATACTCGGCCGCTGTCAGATCTCGCAGCACCGAAGGTTCAAAACCAACCTGGGCCTGAGTGAATCGCTCCACAACCTGCTGCAAAGCCTCCTCCTGAGTACTCATAGGAGCAGGAAAAGCTCTTTGCGTGGCTGCGCATGCAAGCAGTGCTGCCAGGATACTCTTCCCCACCATCGAAAAAATTTCCTTGCTGGAACGTTTGTTCAGAATATTTGAACAGAGCACCGGAAGTCCTTTCTTACGCGCTCGGGCTTTTTACAAGCATGGTTATAGAAATTGATTCGAACGAATATTTGACTCGTCATCTCTCAAGCAGTTAGCTCATTACAAATAACATAAATCCGAGGATCACCATGCCCACAGTAAAACTCTGGACCGATGCCGAAGTCTCCGCCAACCCACGCATCCAGGCCGTCTTCGACGACATCCGCGCCACCCGAAAATCCGACTTCATCAACAATTTCTGGCGAGCCCTGGCCAACCACCCCGACCTCCTCGAACGAACCTGGGCAAGCATCAAGCAGGTCATGATCGCCCCCGGCACCCTCGACCCGCTCACCAAAGAGCTCATCTACATCGCCGTCTCCGTCACCAACAATTGCAGCTACTGCATCCACTCCCACACCGCAGCGGCCCGCGCGAAAGGCCTCACCGACCAGCAGTACGCCGAGCTCCTGGCCGTCATCGGCATGGCCTCCGAAACCAACGCCCTCGCCACCGCACTCCAAATCTCCGTCGACCCCGAATTTCTGATCGATTAAACAGAGAGATTTGCCGGCAGCTCATCTTCCAGGCTGCCGGCCCGGTCTACCACCACTCTGACGTATAGCAGCCGGAGATATCGAAGATCGTCGTGGTTGAATAAGTCTGATTGGGCAGAAGCACCGTCGAAGGAAAGTTCGGGTGATTGGGTGAATCCGGATAATGCTGAGTCTCCAGCGCGAGGGCATCGCTCTGCCGATATGCCCGGTTGCTCGTTCCATACAGCGACGCATCCAGCGAATTGCCTGAATAAAACTGAACGCCCGGCTGATCGGTCCACACGGTAAGGGTGCGGTTGGAAGACGGATCATGGACAGTCGCCGCCAGGTTCAGTTGAGAGTAAGAGTTGGAAGAATTCACGACCCAGCTCAGGTCGTAGCCATCGCCGGAGATCAGTTGGGGATCATTCTTCCGGATATCGGTCGAGACAGACTTACCCCTCCGAAAATCGAGCACCGTTCCTGCAACAGGCAGAATGGTGCCGAACGGAATCTGAACCGTGTTCACCGGTACGAACTGATTCGCGTTGAGCGTCACCACATCGGAGTAGATTGTGCCCGTTCCTTCGCCGGAAAGGTTCCAGTACGAGTGGTTGGTCAGGTTGACTACCGTCGGCGCGTCCGTAGTCGCCTTGTAGTTGATCGTGATCTGATCCTTATTGTTCAGCGTAAAGGTCACAAAGGTATTGAGGTTCCCCGGAAAGCCCTTCACGGCGTTGCTGGGGCAGTTTGGATTGGGAGCAGTGTTGGTCCAGCCGTCCCCTGCGGGACTTAGATAATTGAGCTCGACACCCGCCTCGGATGAGTCATTAATCACCTTCGTCGCCGTCCACACCTTGGTATCGAATCCTTTAAAACCGCCATGTAACGTGTTCGGACCATTGTTCGCGTCGAGGCAGTAGGTCACTCCCTTAAGGCTGAACACGCCATTGGCAATGCGGTTGGCATAGCGCCCGATGGTCGCGCCAAAGTGAGGACTGTTCTTCGTCTCGTAGTCGTTCAGATTATTGAAGCCAAGAACAATATCCGGCATCTTGTGTGAAGGATTTTGCACAGAAGTGATAATCGCCCCATAGGTGATGATCGTCACCTCCATCCCATGAGCGTTCGTCAATGTGTACTGGTCGATCGACGCGCCGGTTGAAGTAGTGCCGTAAAAACTCTTTACGACGCGAGCCCCGAAGTTCTGCGCCATCGTCGGAGAGACGGCAAAAAACAGCGTGGACACAAGGCAGGAAGCTGACAAAACGGAACGAATCAAAGGTCTCATCGGGAATCGCCCTCGAATAATTGAAAGTGGTGCTCGCTCTGTTTACAACTACACAAGGCCCGCGTCAACAAAAGAATGTGTCCTTGCTGCCTATAAAAGGATAATTTCATACTGTCGCCATCAGGTTCCGCCTGGTAACGGCATTTCTACCCGTCCTCTCATCGGGTGGATGCCCGCCAGCCGAGCCAAAGGCCTTTGAAACCAAGCTCTCCATATCCCGACGCAAAATTTTCTCTTCCCGGCAAAGACCCCACGGCTAAACTTGCTCTACCGAACCTCAGGAATCTCAGAGAAAGCGAGAAAAATTGTTCGACCCTGACGTCGCTTACGCACCCGCGCAATGGTCAACCTTCCTCTCTACGGAAGCAGGCGCGGCCGCCGCCCTCACTGGCCTCCTCTTCGTAGCCGTCTCCATCAATCTCCAGAGGATCATTACCTACCCTCAGCTCACGCCCAGAATCATCAAGGCCCTTGCCACCCTTATGGGCATCCTCTTCGCCACAAGTCTGTGCCTTGTCCCGGGCCAATCCAATAAGCTGCTGGGCATAGAGCTCATCACCTTCGGAATCTTTCTCTGGCTCATCATCACTCTCAAACAACGTGCCCATTCCCGAGGCAATCCATACCTCCGCGGCTACCAGAAATTTCTCTACAGTCTGATGGCTCAAATGTCGGCTCTCCCCATCATCGTCTGCGGCGCGTCTCTTCTCTCTGCCAGAGGAGGTGGCCTCTACTGGCTGGTCCCCGCCGTCATCGTCTCCTTCGCCAGCGCCGTGCTCGACGCATGGGTACTCTTAATCGAGATCCAGCGTTGACTCGGCAGCCCTACATCGGACGTCTCGCCCCATCCCCCACAGGCCTCCTCCATCTCGGCCACGCAGCCACCTTCTGGCAAGCCTTCCAGCGAGCCCGCGAGCAAAACGGCACCCTCCTCTTCCGCAACGACGACCTCGACCCGCACCGATCCCGCCCCGAATTCGCTACAGCGATGCTCGAAGACCTCCATTGGCTAGGCATCGCGTGGCAAAACCCCGTCATCAACCAAAGCGAACGTTTCCCGCTCTATCTCGAAGCCTTCGAAACCCTGGCCGCAGCAGGCCACATCTACGCCTGCACCTGCTCCCGCAAAGACCTCGCCCGCCTCGCGCAAGCCCCACACGAAGAAGAAGACGCCGAGCCCATCTACGACAACCACTGCCGCCCCAATCTCCTCACCACAACCAAGCCACTCCCCAACACCGCCTATCGTTTCCGAGTCCCCGACGCCGAAGCCATCGCCTTTACCGACCGCAACCTCGGCCCGCAGCGCTTCGTAGCCGGAGAAGACTTCGGCGACTTCGTCCTCTGGTCCCGAGACGGAATCCCCAGCTACCAGCTAGCCACCGTGGTAGACGACACAGCCATGCGCATCACCGAAGTCGTCCGTGGCCGCGACCTCCTCAAGTCCACCGCCCGTCAAATCCTCCTGCAACGCGCCCTCAATCTCCCCACCCCCGCGTACTTCCACACCCAACTCCTCACCGACGAACACGGCGTCCGCCTCTCCAAGCGCCACGACGCCCTCGCCATCCGCACCCTCCGCGAAAAAGGCCTCTCCCCCGCCGAAGTCCTCCACATGACATCTGTCACCTCCGATTCCTGACGCACAACACTACCTCTGCCGAGCAATCCAGCCCATGATCTCTCTTGTAGCCACAAAGGAGAGCCAATCATGCCCCTCAGCGCCATCGCCTACGAGACCGAGACCCTCCCAGCCGAGACCCACGCATCAGCGCTGCCATCCGTCGCCACCCTCACCAACATCACCAAGAACTACGGCACAACCAAAGCCCTCGACGGCCTAAGCCTCACCCTCCGCCCCGGCGAAATCGTAGCCCTCCTCGGCCCCAACGGTGCGGGCAAATCCACCACCATCAAAATCCTTCTCGGTCTCATCGCTCCCACCTCAGGAGCAGCCCGCGTCTTCGGCAGCAACCCCCGCGAAGCCACCACCCGCACCCGCGTCGGAGCCATGCTTCAGGTCGCCCGCATCCTCGAAACCCTCCGTGTCCGCGAGCACCTCGACCTCTTCCGCAGCTACTACCCCAACCCGCTACCCGTAGCCGAGATCCTTCGCATCGCCCAGCTCCAGGGCATCGAAGACCGTCCATTCAGCCAGCTGAGCGGCGGCCAGAAGCAGCGTGTCCTCTTCGCTCTCGCCCTCTGCGGCAACCCCGACCTCATCTTCCTCGACGAGCCCACCGTAGGCCTCGACATCGAATCCCGCCGCACCCTCTGGCATCAGATTCGCCACCTCGCAAAACAGGGCAAGACTATCCTCTTCACCACGCACTATCTCGAAGAAGCCGACGCTCTCGCCAATCGCATCATCGTCATCAACAAAGGCCGCGTCATCGCCGAAGGCACTCCAGCCGAAATCAAGCGTATCGGCGGCGCCCGCACTATCCGCTGCTGCACCCGCCTCTCACTCGACTTCCTCGAAACCCTCCCCACCGTCACCAGCGCAACGCTCGACAATCACACCACCCAGATCATCGCCTCCCACGCCGAATCTGTAGTCCGCGAGATGCTCCTCCGCGACGAAACCCTAAGCAACCTCGAGATCGTCAACCCAGCCCTAGAAGACGCATTCCTCGCCCTCACGAAAAACTAATCAGCCTCATCGTCAGCCCGGATATCTCTTGTCGTCATCCTGAACGCAGTGAAGGATCCCCGCATTTGTCATTACTTTCCCAACCAAGGAGAAAAATCATGGCCACCACTGCAATCCTCACAACCATCCCCGCCCCGCGCACCCTAAATCAAACCCTGAGCATCTTCCGCAAAGAAACCAAATACGAATTCCTGAAACTCATGCGTACCCGAGCCTTCTCGCTCTCCACCATCGGCTTTCCCATCATGTTCTACGTCATCTTCGGCCTCTCCAACCACAACGCCTATTCCGGCGGCATCCACATCGCCAAATACATGCTTGCCGGATACGCCTGCTTCGGCCTCATCGGCGCCACGCTCTTCGGCATCGGAGCCGGCCTCTCCGGAGAGCTCGCCGCCGGTTGGCTCGAGCTCAAACGCGCGAGTCCCATGCCCGCCCCGGCCTACCTCTTCGCCAAATGCGCCTCCGCCGCAGCCTTCGGCCTCATCATCGTCAGCATCCTCACACTCATTGCCACACTGTTCGGTGGTGTCTCACTCTCGCCTATCGAGTTCGCCAAAATGCTCGGCATGACCATCGTCGGCTCCATCAGCTTCGCCAGCATGGGACTCCTCATAGCACTACTCGCCCCCGCCAACGCCGCCACCGGCATCGTCAATCTCATCTATCTGCCGATGTCATTCCTCAGCGGCCTCTGGGTGCCTATCCGGTTCATGCCCCACTGGCTGCAGGGCATCGCACCCATTCTTCCCACCTACCATCTCTCCCAGCTCATGCTCGACATCTTCGGCTATGGAGACTCCATGTCCCGCACCGCCCACTGGAACGCGCTCATCGGCTTCAGCTTCTTGATGCTTGGCCTCGCATGGCTCATCTTCCAGCGCAAAGAACAAAACGCATAGCCGAAGCCAACCGCAAACCCCGCAGCGTAAACTGCTCTGGAACCACCCATGAATGACCTTACCGCCAAATCGAAGCGTCGCGACTGGGCATGGATCTGGGTCGGCTACTCCGCCTTCATCTTCATCGATCCCATCTTCGATCACAGTCTCTACCGGTGGATCGGTACCTTCGTCGTCTTCGCAATCTTTCTCGTCTTCTTCGCTGGCTACGTCCGCTACACGCACCGAAACCACGTAGCGCGTTTCTGGATGATCGCCGCAATCTTTCTCCTGGGCGTCGTCACCTTCCCTTGGAACTCCGGCGCGTCGACCTTCTTCGTCTACGCCGCCGCCCTCCTGCCCTTCAGCATCAAATCCATCCGGATCGTTCTCGCTCTCTTCGCTGCGGAAATCGTCATCATCCTCGCCGAAGGCTACCTCTTCCGAACTCACGGCCATCTCTTCTACATCGGATGGCCCAACACCTTCATCGCCATCTTCCTCATCTGCATCATCGGTGGCGGCAATATCTTCTTCGCCGAACAGAGGCGTTCCGAATCCCGTCTCCGCCGAGCCCAGGAAGAAAACCTCGCCCTTGCCGCCGTAGCCGAGCGCGAACGCATCGCCCGCGACCTCCACGACGTCCTCGGCCACACTCTCTCCGTCATCGTCCTCAAAGCCGAGCTCGCCCGCCGCCTCATCGAACGCGACCCCGCCCGCGCCGCCCAGGAGATTGCCGAAGTTGAAAGAACCGCTCGCACCGCCCTCACCGAAGTCCGCGAAGCCATCGGCGGCTATCGCTCTCAAGGCCTGCCCGCAGAAATGGAGCAGGCTCGCAACACCCTCCAATCCGCCGGCGTAACACTCGCCTGCGAATCCCCACTCCCGCAGCTCCACGCAACCGAAGAGACCGTTCTCTGCCTCGCCCTCCGCGAAGCCGTCACCAACATCGTCCGCCACGCCCTCGCCACCCACTGCACCATGCGCTTCGCCACATCTCCCGATGGCTACCGAACCCTCCTCATCGCCGACAACGGCGCGTCTCCAATCCTGAATGAAGGCAACGGCCTCCGCGGCATGCGCGAGCGCGTCCAGTCCCTCGGTGGTCGCCTCTCCATCTCCACCGACCCCGGCGTAACCCTCCTCATCGAGCTCCCGCAATCCTCACCCACCCAACAGAAAGCGCACTGCGTAGTCCAATGAGCCCCAATCCCCCCATCCGTGTGGCCCTAGCCGAAGACCAGACCATGGTCCTCGGCGCTCTCTCCGCTCTTCTCGCGCTCGAGCCCGACATCACCGTCGTCGCCACCAGCGCCAACGGTCGCGATGCACTCGACTCCATTCGCCGCCTCACCCCAGACGTTCTCGTCACCGACATCGAGATGCCCCAAATGACCGGCCTCGAACTCGCCGCCGCTCTTCGCGCCGACCACCCCACCGTCCGCACCATCATCCTCACTACCTTCGCCCGCCCTGGCTATCTCCGCCGAGCCATGGACGCCGGAGCCCGCGGCTATCTCCTCAAAGACCGCCCCGCAAAGGAGCTCGCCGACGCCGTCCGTCGAGTCCACAGCGGCCTTCGCGTCGTCGATCCCGCCCTCGCCACCGAAGCCTGGAACTCCGAACCCGACCCTCTCACCGACCGCGAGCGACAGATCCTCCAGCGAGCAGGCGAAGGCCGCAGCAGCACCGACATCGCCGCTGAGCTCCACCTCTCCGAAGGCACCGTGCGCAACTATCTCTCCGAAGCCATCGCCAAGCTAGGCGCCGCCAACCGCATCGACGCCGCCCGTATAGCCCGCACCAAAGGTTGGCTCTAGCCGCACGAAAAGGTATACAAGTCACGAAGTGACCGCACGAATCGGGGTCCCCGCAAACAGGTCTTCGTTTGCGGGGTGACCAAGCGTAGCGGGCCCGTCCGGCAGGACAAAAGGCGAAGCAGTAGCATCACTGCTCATCATCCAGATAGTCCCCATCCTCAGGCCCATTCCGCTGAGCCGCCATCACCGCCGAATAAGCCTTCATCTCGTACTCATGCGGAGGAGTATTTCCCGCCAGATTCTTCACAAAATAATCCCATCGTCGCCGCATCATGTACTGCGAAGCCTCGCCATAGCCATGCGCAACATTCGGAATGATCAGCAGATCGAAATCCTTATTAGCCTTGATCAAGGCCTCCACTACCAGCAGCGTATTGTTCAACGGAACATTGTTATCCATCGTCCCATGCGCCAGCAGCAGCTTGCCCTTCAGATTCTTCACGAAGTTCTGGTTCGCCTGGCTGTCGTAATTAGAAGTCCCATCAGGATTCTTAGCTTCTAACCCCGCCCACTTTTCGGCCCAGTCATCTTCATAGTCCCTCTGGTCATGATTGCCGCTCTCCGCAATCCCCACCTTGAAAAAGTCCGGATAATGGAACATCGCCGCCGCCGTAGCATTCCCGCCGCCCGAGTGCCCATACATCCCAACCTTGTCCAGATCGATCCACGGATACTTCGCTCCCAGTTCCTTCATCCCCGAGACCTGATCCGGAATCGTATTATCTCCAAGATTCCCGTAGTAAGCCTCATGAAACGCCTTCGACCGCCAAGGCGTCCCCATCCCATCGATGCACACCACAACAAACCCAAGCTCCGCCAGCGACTGCCAATCCCTGTGCGAAGCCGAAAAACCGCGCCCACCGCACGACCCCGTCTGCGGCCCCGGATAAACATTGTTCACAATCGGATACTTCTTCGAAGCATCAAAGTCCGTCGGCTTGAACATATAGCCATACAGATCGGTCTTCCCATCACGAGCCTTCACCGTAATCGGAACCGGTGGTACCCATCCCATCGCCTTCAGCTTCGTGATGTCCTGCTTCGCCACCTCCACCACAACTTTGCCGGTATCGTCGCGAACCACCGCCGTCTGCGGCTCCGTCGCCGTCGAATACACGTCAGCAAAATAGCGCCCATCCGGCGAAGGCGTAATCGCATGGTCCGCATTCTCCGGCGTCAACAGCTTCAAATCCTTCCCATCGAACTTCACGCTGTAGTAGTGCTGAAAATAAGGATCGCGCCCTGGTTCCTTACCCACCGCAAGGAAATAAATAGTTCTCGTCTTCTCATCCACATGCAGCACCTGCGTCACATTTCCGTCGCCGCGGGTAATCCTGTTCTTCGGACCCCCCGTCGCGGCATCGTAGAGATACAGCTGCCCCCAGCCATCGCGCTCGCTGAACCACAACAGCTCGTTTGTCTTCGAAAGATACTTCCAGTTCACCTTTCCGTTGCCGCTCTCGAAGAACTTCGGTGCAGTCTCGTTCATCATTCCCATCACTTCGCCACTCGCAGCATCCGCAATCCGCACCGTCTCCTCCCTGTGATCGCGAGAGGTCGAAACAAACACCAGCTTCTCCCCATCGTCGCTCCACTGCACATCATCCCACCCAATCCCGCCGCGGCAGCTCACGTCATCGCACAACGTCGAGCGATGCTGATCAGGCGGCATCTTCAACCGAATCACCTTCACCTTTCCCGCATCCGCCTTACTCAAATCAATGATCACCCGCTCGATCATCGTCACATCCTTATCCCCCACCAGCGGATACTTCCACGCCTTCAGCTCCGGATGCCCATTCGTCACCGGCACCAGGTACATCTCACCGTCCTTCCGCTGGTCCTGCTGAAACGTGGCAATCTTCTTCGAATCCGGCGACCACACCAGAATCGGGTTATCGCTCATCTGCCATCCCGCATTGTCCGTCGCATAACCGTAGTCCTTCACGCCATCCGTCGTCAGTTGCGTCTCTTTTCCCGCCTTCAAATCCCTGACCCAAAGATTCCAATCCCGAAGAAACGCGGCCTTCGTCTTGTCCGGCGAGACATCGGCTCCTCCGCGACTCCTTCCGCCGCCCGACTCGTCCCCCCTCCCGCCCGCAGTCGCGATCTCCGTGCACACACCCTTCCCGCTCAGATCGCAGCGAAACTTGCGCCCACCATTCCCGACCACCACAGTCCTGTCGCCATCCGAAAACTCAAGCTCCGAAATGACCAGATGATTCGCATCCGCCTTCATCTTCCCGCTTGTCGCTGCAGTCAAAGCCGCCGCCAGCTTTTCCTGATCAAACGCCGGTCCTTTCATCCCCTTCGCTGGATCCACCACCACAAACGTCGCGCCGTCCGGTCCGTTATCCCGATACCAGAACCGCCCATCCCCCATCCAGTTCACTCGCGAAACGCCGTGATACACCAGCGAATTCACGTTGTACCCCATAAACTTCTCCGCCCGCGCATAGTCCTCAGTCGTAAGCTGTTTCCCCTGCGCCATCGCGCCCACAGTCAAACCGCACCCAACAAAAATCCCCGCCACCGCTACCAATCCACGACGCACGAACATACTCCAGCCTCCCGGTCTCCACACACTTTTTAAAAAGTAGGTGAGTGTCGCCTAGTCTATCGCCCTCGCACGTCTCACGAAAGTTCAATCCCCACCGCGCCCTCGCACCTTCCACAAAACCTGCCGCAGAATCCCCATCCAGACAGCGACATCCTCCCGCGCATTCCCCATCCGCAACACCAGCCGCCGAATCTGCCCCTCATCGCAATTCGAAGGATGCCGTTTCGTATATCCCGTGGTCTCCAGCACCTCATTCAAAAGAGCCGTCAGCCTCTCCACCTCACCCGCATCGGCCCCAGCCGAAACCCCACCCGCAACCTTCGTCTCCGCCTCGCGCACCAGCTCATACAAACAAACCGCCACCGCCTGCCCCAGATTCATCGAAGGATGTCGCACCCCCTCATGCTCCGCCATCGGAATCGTCAGCAGCCAATGACAGTGACTCAACTCCTCATTGCTCAACCCAGTCTTCTCCGACCCAAACATCAGAGCAACCCGCCCACCCTCCCGCGCCAGCTCCTCACCCACGAAATCCCCAGCCGACGCCAGCCCATAAAGCGGATGCTCCAAATCTCGCTCGCCCACCGCAGTAGTCCCCACCACGAGCGTGCAATCCGCAACGGCCTCAGCCACACTCCCAAAAGCCTTAGCCTCAGCCAGCACAGTCGAAGCATCCACCGCCGACCGCGCCGCTTCGAACGGCACCGCATACTCATTCACCACCCGCAGGTCGCGAAACCCAAAATCATGCATCGCCCGCGCCACCGCGCCGATATTATTCGGATTGCGTGCCCGCACCAGCACCACAACAACTCGATCCAACTCCGTCCGATCCCTCATTCCTAAAGATTCTAGGCGCACCCACAAAAAATCGCGGCCAGCGAATCTTCTCGCCAGCCGCGCGTCCTAACCATTATTCGCAAACTTACCTCTTTGGTTCGTGTCCACCGCCCTCACGAGCCTCAGCATGAGGATGCTCCTGCGTATTCGCATTGTGCCTATCGTTATTGATTGATTGGCTCACATTATTCTGCCGTTGATTAACCTGCTGCCGCTCCGGTTGCGTCATATGCCCATCATTCGACGCACGGTCCGCAGCAACATGGTGATTGATGCTCGCCTCGCGGCTCTCGACATTCCTCGTCTCACCCGCAGTCATCTGCCCAGACCGCACTCCCTGCGCAATCCGAGCCTGCTGGTTGTCCGCCCGAACGCCAGGCCGCGAAAAAGCAGCATTCTGCGGATGTCCGCCATTCACCGAAGCAAAGTTGCTGCGATCGGCATGCGCCATCTGCATATGATTCTGCTGCTCCGCCGTAGCCGCAACATGATTCTCGCGGGCAAACGCATTCTCCTGCGCGCTCGCATGGACCTGAATGCCCCCCGCACCGCCATTGAAGCTCGTGCGGTTATACACCGTGTTGTGCACAATCACCGTCCGGTCCACATACGTGTTGTGGATCACCGCAGTATTCACATTCAGCACCGCGGAGTTATACGCGAACCGTCCACCCTCCCAGCGCCCGCCGACAAAGCCCGTACCTCCGTACCCAAACCCATAGTTCACACCGCCATAGAACCCGACATGCGGTCCCCAATATCCAGCGTGGAAGATATAAGCGCCACCACCCCAGCCCCAATAGCCCGGAGTCCAAAGCAGCCCAACGGCTGGCGGCCTTACCCAAACACCCGGAACCCAGTAGTACCCCTCAGGCCCATAAGCCCAATACCCGGGATTCCACAAATATCCATCGCCCGGACAAAGCGGCTGCGTATAAACCGGCAGCGCTGGAGGCGCAATGGTCACCGAAACAAACACGCCCGCAAACGAAGCCGCAGGCACAACCGCAAGAGCCGCACCGACAACGAGCTTTCGCACAAAATTAGAAATTAGCATCATGCCTGCCTTTAGCCTCGACTCTCGACAAACTGCCGGAGCCTCAAGTTAGCGAGCGATCCTCATGATCGCCCGTTGTATTTCCTCCCATACAGACACGCGGCCAGCGAGGAAGTTCCGCACTTTGTACCCTAGCCTTCCTTCGCCGGCAGCAATAATCCCCCAATGGTTGTACTTACGCGCATCACTGAGCCGCAGAAATCATCGGCAACCCCGTCACCGGCCAGTGCTCCACCTGCGCCCCAACATTCAGCGCAACCCCGCCGCCGCTCAGCGAACCCTCCGCCAGCCCCACATTCCACCCATCCAAAACCACCAGACCCTCGTCACCCTTCAAATCCGCCGTGCTCACCTCCAGCGTCAATGTCCGTGTCTCACCGCCAATCAGCGAAACATAGTTGTCGCTCGCATAAACCGGCAACACCCGTTCCCCCGTCTTCTTCCTCCGCAACTGCACATGCGCCATCATGGCAATCGCCTCACCAGGATTCCGCAACGTCACATCAAAATAACTTCTACCGCCAGCATCCCGACGCACAACCTTCGCCTCCAGCTTCACCACCGGCATCGTCTCCAGCGCCGTCAGATCATCCGGATGCCCCGCCATCCCACGCCAGTAAAAATTCTCTGAAATCATCTTCCCCGCCGCATCCCGCAGCTCCAGCTTCACAAAATGCACTGCAGACAAACTCGTCGGCCACTCCACCGCTCCCACGCGAGTCGCAGCGCTCCCCGCTGCCGTCACATCAAAATCCTTCTGCCACGCCGTCGTCCCATCCAGCCCATACACCGTCACCCGAACCCGTCCCCCCTCCACAGCCGCTGGCAGATTATTAATCACCTCCACATCGCCATTGCGCTCGTTCATCTGCACATGCACCATCTCCGCCGCCTTCTTCACCGCAAACAGCGCAGAGTTCGGCTCCAGGTCATGGTGATAGATCTGCCAAACAAAACTAGGCTGCGCCGGATTGCTCATCCACGTCAGCACGCCCGTCGAAGGAGCAAACAACTTCGCATTCCGCCCCTCATACATCGCACGAAAAGCCTCATAGTTCGCCATCTGCGCCTTTCTCACGAAGTCCGCAAGGTTTGCCACCTTCCCATACCGAGCAGCAATAATCCCCGGATACTTGTCTGCCTGCTGCGCTCCCTTCGCAAAGTCATGCTCCGCCCAGCCGTCGTTGATCGTCTCCCAATCCTTCTCCGGCATCATCCCCCGCACCGACTCAATCGTCGGCACCGACACACTCCCCACCTCCGTCTTGAACGCCTCATCAAAAACATAAAACTCTCTCGGCGTCCTCCAGTGGTAAGGCCCATGCGAATTCACCCCGCGTCCATCCGCCGAGTTCGCCTGGTACAACCGCGTCGGCTCCAGCTCCGCCATCAGCGTCCGCAGCGCGTCATCAATATTCTTCGGCGGATACCCCTCATTCCGCGCGCACCACAACACAATCGAAGGATGGTTCCTGAACCGCAAAATCTTGTCCCGCACATTCGCCATATACGTATCGAAGTCATCCGGATCAGGCCCATCCGCCGGATTCGGCTGAAAGAACTCATCCCAGACCAGAATCCCGTACTCATCGCACAGCTCGTAGAAATCCTCACTCGTACTCTGCCCCACCCAGTTGCGAATCATGTTCAGGTTCGCTAACTGATGCAGCCGTATCTGCGCCTCAAGCCTTTCTCGCGGATTGCGCTTCATCGCCTCATCCAGCCCCCAGTTTCCTCCGCGCACAAAAACCTTCACCCCATTCACCGAGATCGTCAGATTCTCCGACTCAGGCACGCTGTAAGTAATCTTCCGAATTCCAAACCCCACCTCGCGCTCATCCGACTCCGTCCCCTCCACCACAAAACTCAAACGCAACCGATAAAGATTCTGCGGCCCATATCCATTCGGCCACCACAGCTTCGGATTCATTACATGCAGAGCAGCCGTCGTCTTCGGATCGAACTTCACCACCTGCGAGCTATGCGCAGCCACCTCCACACTCTGTTCAAACGTCACATCGCCAAAGCTCCCCTTCAACACACCCTGCTGCGGAGCATCAGTAACATTCTCGACTCGAGCCTGCACCGCAACATCCGCCGAATCCGTCTTCGGCAACGGCAGATCCGTCGTCACCAGCGGATCTTTGATCACCACCGGCCCACTCGCCGAAAGAAAAACCTTCTGCCATACCCCTGTATCTCTGTCGCGAATCGCAGGCAGCCAGTCCCATCCGATCGTCGAAAGAAACGTAGGCCCGTCCATCGCCGTAATTCCGCCATTCTTCCCCACGCCATCGCGAATCGTATGTTCATGCGGCGTGCCCGCATGGGGCTGCGGAGACACCAGCACCGCCACCGCCATCTTCCCGCCCGCCTTCACCATCGGCGAAACATCAAAGATCCCCCGCGCAAACGCACCCTTCATCGTCCCCACCTGCTGCCCGTTCACCCAAACCTGCGCCGAAAAATTAATCCCCTCAAAGTTCAGCCAGACCCGCCTGCCCTTATAGCTCTTCGGAACCTTCACCACCGTCCTGTACCAGAAAGGAGTCCGCGACAAGCTATCCGGAATCTTGTCCGGCCGATTGTTCTCCCCATACAACGGCTCCGGATAAACCCCATCGTTCACCAGGCTGGTCAGCACGGTCCCCGGCACCGTAGCCGCATACCATCCCCGCGTCTTGTACTTCTCTGCAGAAACCGCAGCGCCGCCATCCGCCACCTTCGCCGCATCCTGAAGCTGCCACCCCGCATCAATCGTCACCGCCTCCGGCACCGCCGCGCTAGCCACCAAACCCGGCATCGTCACCACTCCACACAGAACCGATCCCAACACCCATCCAGAAAATCTCAAGCCCATTCGCCTCTCCACAGACATCCATCGTCCCGAACCTTTCTACCTCAACTTCTCCCCTGCGGCTTGTTTTTTGCTCCACTAAAAAGTGTCATCCTGAGCGGAGCAGTTCGCGCACTTATGCTCGGGTGCCCCATCCTTCGCGGCTTCATCGCGAAGGGTGGGACGTAAACTTTTCGATCAACCCAGCAGTTGTTTTTGCTGTTGCAGTTGTCCTCACATCTCTAAATAACCACCGGCCGACCCTTCTCATTCACCCCAATCCGCGCCGCCGGAACCTCATGGTCATGCGTAAACAAAACCACCCACCCCTCAGGAATCGCCCGCTTATAAAACCGCTTCCGTTGCGCAATCGACTCCACCGGATCCAGGTCATACCCCATAACCCACGTCGGATCGAGGTGCGCCGTCGTAGGAATCAGGTCAGAGATATAGCAGGCATGCTCCACCGCCCCGCCCAGCGCCTTCGACTCAATGTGTACTGCCATCAACTGCGCCGTATGCCCCGGAAACACCTCCACACTGATCCCCGGACAGATCTCCGGATTCGCACAAATCCCCTCCGCATCCAGCAGCGTCATCTGCCCCGAAGCAATCAACGGCTCATAGTTCGGCGCAAGATAACTCACCTTGTCCCGGTCCAGTTGCATCCGCCCATGCTCCACCTCGCCCCGGTGAGCAAAGTACCGCGCATTCGGAAAAGTAGGCGTCACCGAGCCGTTTGCCTGCAAGGTCGTATTCCATCCGCAGTGATCGTAGTGCAGGTGCGTGTTGATCACCACATCGACCTCTGCCAGCCTCACCCCTGCCGCCTCCAGCGATCGCGGCAGAAGCTCCTGGTTGCCCTGAATCTCCCGCATCTTTGCAGATTGCTTATTGCCTATCCCGGTCTCAATCACCACCGTCTGCGCGCCCGTCCGCACCACCACCGTATTCAGGCCCAGCCGGATGCGATTCTGCTCATCCGCGGGCGCGCGCCTCTCCCACAGCGGCTTCGGCACCACCCCGAACATGGCCCCACCGTCCAGCAGGTACGTCCCATCCGTACAGACTGTGACCTCAAGCTCCCCCACCTGCATCCGCGCGCGCACCAGCCCCGCAAACCCACCCAACTCCTCCAGCAGCGGCGCGCTCCCGTCCTGGCTCATGGCAGTCCTCTCTCACAATCCTACTGTGAGAGAGGACGTAGCCAGAAACCTTTATGCGTGAGTAGAGTGTGCCGCGGCTAACAGTTCCGCACTCACCGAGCTATGCTCTCCGCCCACGCCGGCAACCATCTCAGCCGTCGCCGCAGCGGTCACCAGAGCGCCCGTCGTCGGTGCGCGCTTCGCCTGGAAGCACTGCCGGCAAAGCACCGGCCGCCCCTGCGTCGGCTTGAACGGCACCGTCGTGTCAATGCCGCACGCCGAACACTCAGTCCGCGTCTCTGTCCTCGAAAGTCCTGCAGCCGCCGGGCCCGCACCCGCCTTCAGGCCCACGCCCGCCCGCTTCGACTTGCAAGGCTTGCAGCGCTTCGGATCGTTCTTGAATTGTTTGTCGAAGAAAAAGAGTTGTTCTCCAGCGGTGAAAATGAACTCACCGCCACAATCTGCACATGTTAAGAGCCGATCGATAAATTCCATGCCACTTCTCCCGTATTGACGTGTAAGGAAGAACCTTTGAAGGTAGCCTGATCGATGAGCCGCCGGTAAAAGATCAACCTTGGAACGTCAACATTGCCTCTTGGATTTTGAAGGGGGCCCGGATGCGTAAATCTACTGCGTTGTGCCGGTCAATGTGAGCTGTTCGGACAGCTCTCTCTGCCGGGGTCATTGCAATGGCGGGAGTTCCATCGCTCTGACGATTCAGCGGGCCGTCTCTTTCATACTCTCCAAATCGAAGAGGAGACGACCCGCCATGGGTTACGGAGCCTGCAACGCTAATCCTGCTCCTTACGGACCTTCTTTCGATTGCGCTTACGTGCCAGCGCTTCTTTCACGCGCTTCTTCTCACCTGGTTTCAGATAAAAAGAATGGCGCTTTACTTCCTTGATAATGTCTTCCGTCTGCACTTTGCGCTTGAAGCGGCGCAACGCATTCTCAAGGGGTTCGCCTTCCTGTACTCGAACCTCTGCCAAGAAAATACACCTCCAAACCTTCCCAATCGGGTACCTTAAGAATACCTTGTTTCGTACCCAAAACACATAAATCCTTGGTAATTTGGAACCCGCTTTATGACCTCATCAATCCGAATTCCATCCATTTGTCCCTAAAGCGTAAAATCTTTTTTATGATCCGGTCCTACCAGGGAATAACCCCCGTTATTCCAACAAGCTGTTACATCGATCCCTCCGCCCAGATCATCGGCGACGTCGTCCTCGGCGAGCGCTCCAGCGTCTGGATGAACGCCGTCGTCCGCGGCGATGTTAACTCAATACGCATCGGACCCCGCAGCAATGTGCAAGACTGTGCAGTTTTACACGGCATGCGCTACCTTTACCCCGTCATCGTAGGGGAAATGGTAACCATCGGTCACAACGCCACCGTCCACGGCTGCGTCCTCGAAGACGCCGTCCTCATCGGCATCGGAGCCACCATCCTCAACAACGCCCGCATCGGCGAAGGCTCCATCATCGCCGCCGGAGCCGTCATCCCCGAACAGACCATCATCCCGCCCAACTCCCTCGTCGCCGGTGTCCCCGGCAAAATCCGCCGCACCCTCGGCGACGAAGACCGCGCCCTCATCCTCAAATACGCCACAAATTACCTCGACTACACCGCCATTTATCTCAAAGAGACCTCCGGCAAATAACTCCGCGCGTCATCTTCGCTACACTTAAATCAATGGCCATTTTGAAAGCAGTACGCGGCACACGGGATCTCCTCCCTCCCGAAACCGCCCTCTGGAACCACGTCGAAACCACCGCCCGCGCCGTCTTCGCCCGCTACGGCTTCGGCGAAATCCGCACCCCCATCTTCGAATCCACCGAGCTCTTCGCCCGCGGAGTAGGCGAAGAAACCGACATCGTCTCCAAGGAGATGTACACATGGGAAGACCGCGGCCGCGCCGAAAGCGACAAAGGTCAGTCCCTAACCCTCCGCCCCGAAAATACCGCCGGAGTAGTCCGCGCCTACATCGAGCACAAACTAGCCGACACCGGCCAGCTCCAGAAATTCTTCTACATCGGCCCCCAGTTCCGTCGCGAGCGCCCCCAGCGCGGCCGCTACCGCCAGTTCTGGCAGATCGGCGCCGAAGTCCTTGGCCCCCCGTCCTCCGGCTCCGACAGCCCCCTCCGCGACGCCGAAGTCCTCGAGATGCTCGCCGCCTTCCTCAACGAGCTCGGCATCCGGAACTGGCGTCTAGCCCTCAACTCCGTAGGCTCCGCCGCCGACCGCGCCCGTTACAGCGCCGCCCTCCGCGAAGCCCTCGCCCCCGTCAAGCACCTGATGTGCGAAGACAACCAGCGCCGAGCCGAAACCAACCCCCTCCGCGTCCTCGACTCCAAAGACCCCAACGACCAGGACCTAATCAACGCGCTCCCCAAAATCGCCGACTACCTCGACGAAGATTCCCGCACCCACTTCGCCCACGTCAAAGCCGCGCTCGATGCCTGCGGCGTCCCCTACGAAGTTGAACCCCGCCTCGTCCGCGGCCTCGACTACTACACCCGCACCACCTTCGAGTTCACCATTCCCGATGGCAGCGGACTCGGCACACAGAACGCCCTCCTCGGCGGCGGCCGCTACGACGGCCTCTCCGAGATGCTGGGCGGCCCCAAAGCCCCCGGCATAGGCTTCGCCATAGGCGAAGACCGCCTGATCCTGACCCTCCAGGCGCAGCTCGAAGCAGACAAACCGGGTGCCCCGGGTCCCGATTCTGGGACCTGGGCTTCCACGAAACTAGACGCCTTCATAGCCCCCATGGGCACGCCTCAAAACGCCGCCGCCCTGGCCCTCGCGCAAGAACTCCGCCGAGCCGGCCTCTCCGCAGAAGTAGGCGACGGCACCTTCCGCCTGAAAAAATCCTTTGAAATCGCCGACAAGCTAGCCCGCAACATCATCATCATCGGCGAAGACGAAGCCGCCACCAACATCCTCACCGTAAAAAACTTCGCCACCACCCAACAAACCAAAATCCCTCGCAGCCAACTACCCACCTCGCTCAAGCGCACTACTTAGTCCGGGTCGTTGCCGTTGCTTTTCTTGCTTGTCACCCCCGAAGGGGACCTGCTTTTGCACTGACAGCGGCCACCACTCTAAAAACGTCGTCATCCTGAACGCAGTGAAGGATCCCTGTATTTGTCGTTTGCTTTTGCCTTTGCACTTGCTGTTGCTTTTGCCTTTGCACTTGCTGTTGCTTTTGCCTTTGCACTTGCTGTTGCTTTTGCCTTTGCACTTGCTGTTGCTTTTGCCTTTGCACTTGCTGTTGCTTTTGCCTTTGCACTTGCTGTTGCTTTTGCCTTTGCACTTGCTGTTGCTTTTGCCTTTGCACTTGCTGTTGCTTTTGCCTTTGCACTTGCTGTTGCTTTTGCCTTTGCACTTGCTGTTGCTTTTGCCTTTGCACTTGCTGTTGCTTTTGCCTTTGCACTTGCTGTTGCTTTTGCCTTTGCACTTGCTGTTGCTTTTGCCTTTGCACTTGCTGTTGCTTTTGCCTTTGCACTTGCTGTTGCTTTTGCCTTTGCACTTGCTGTTGCTTTTGCCTTTGCACTTGCTGTTGCTTTTGCCTTTGCACTTGCTGTTGCTTTTGCCTTTGCACTTGCTGTTGCTTTTGCCTTTGCACTTGCTGTTGCTTTTGCCTTTGCACTTGCTTTTGCTATTGTTCTTGCCTTTGCTTCTAGGTAACCCAAGGCTTCAGCCTTGGGCCTCGCTCCCCAAGACACAAATCGGGCTTTAGCCCCTGGGGTATGTTTTCGGTCGATTCGGCAATCATCATCGATGGTCCATAAAGCCAAATTTGTGAGAGCATGGCTCCGTGCCCGACCAAACGCAATGGTGCCGGACCATCGCAGCTGTGACCAGTTGCAAACGAACATTTGCAACGTCGATGATCGACGAAACCACAACGTGCGAATCAGGCTACGAAATTGCAGAATTCACGATCACCTTTTCCTATTCAGCCCAGGGTCAAACTTATTTCGACACCTACAAAGCAGGCTCACCTGAAGAAGACGGCCATATATTCGAGATACTCTTCGCCCCATCAAACCCTCAACGAAATAGTGCCTCCGACGCACAAATAAAATCCCCTTTGAGAATCTTGAGGTGGTTTGTCGGCGGAGCCGTCGCTCTCCTCCTGATATGGCTCTCCCGTAACATCACAAACTGATGCAGCCCATCAAACTTTGCCCCACCCCATGCGCCCCCATACAATAGACAAATCGTGACACTAGACTTTTTAGGCAGCTTACAGCGCACGCACAAATGCGGCGAACTGCGCATGGAACAATCCGGCCAGGACGTAGTCCTCATGGGCTGGGTCAATCGCCGCCGCGACCACGGCAACCTCATCTTCCTCGACCTCCGCGACCGCACCGGCATCACCCAGATCGTCCTCGACAAGGAGATCTCCGGCCCCGCGCACCAAAAGGCCGAAGCCGCGCGCTCCGAGTACGTCGTCGCCGTCAAAGGCAAAGTCCGCCGCCGCGGCGAAGGCCTCTCCAACCCCAACATGGCCACCGGCGAAATCGAAGTAGTCGCCCACGACCTTCTCCTCCTCAACGAGTCCAAAACCCCGCCCTTCTCGCCCGCCGAAGACGCCATCGCCAACGAAGAGGTGCGCCTCAAGTACCGCTATCTCGACCTTCGCCGCACCGGCATGCAGCACAACTTCGCCCTCCGCAGCCGCGTCGCCATGGCCATCCGCAACTACCTCGTCGGCGAAGGCTTCCTCGAGATCGAAACCCCCTTCATGACCCGCTCCACCCCCGAAGGCGCGCGCGACTACCTCGTCCCCAGCCGTGTCCACACCGGCCAGTTCTACGCTCTCCCGCAGTCCCCGCAGATCTTCAAGCAGATCCTCATGATCTCCGGCTTCGATCGCTACTTCCAGATCGCCCGCTGCTTCCGCGACGAAGACCTCCGCGCCGACCGCCAGCCCGAGTTCACCCAGATCGACCTCGAGATGACCTTCCCCCAGCAGGCAACGGTCTTCCGCGTAGTCGAAGGCTTTTTGAGTGCAGCCTTCGCCACCGCGGGTATCACCCTCGAACCACCCTTCATCCAGATGACCTACGACGAGGCCATCCGCCGCTACGGCATCGACAAGCCGGACATGCGCCTGCCCGCACTCACCGACCTCACCGGCGAGCTCACCCCCGAGCTTCGCGACCAGCTAAAGATCGAGCAGAACCTGCCCATTCTCGGCTTCGTCATCCCCAAAGCCGGTGGCCTGAGCGGCACCCAGCGCCGAGCACTCACCGAAGAAATCCGCACTACCTTCGGCACCAGCGGTCTCGACTCCCTCGACGTAGCCCGCCTCAAAACCAACCCAGCCTTCGCCCCGCTGGCCGAAGCCATCGAAGGAAAACTCGCAGCCGAGCCCACCCTCGAAGCCGGAGTCACTGCGGAAGACCTGGTCATCGTCATTACGCCAAAACTAGGCACCCCTGAAAAGTGGAACTACGACCCCCAGTGGATCTGGAAGCGCGTAGGCGCCCTCCGCCTGCAACTCGCGCACAAATTCGCCGACAAACACAAGGCATTCGAGCAGACCGGCACCGCAGCCGACTTCAAATTTCTCTGGGTCACCGACTTCCCCATGTACGAGTGGAACGAGGAGACCAAGACCTGGGACGCCGCCCACCACCCCTTCACCTCCCCGCACGAAGAGGACATCAAGGCCGGCCGCCTCACCAGCGACAAAGGTGCAGTCCGCGCTCTCGCCTACGACATCGTCCTAAACGGCACCGAGCTAGGCTCAGGCTCCATCCGAATCCACCGCCAGGACGTGCAAGCCGAAATCTTCCGTTCGTTAGGGATGAGTGATGCCGAAGCTAAAGAACGTTTCGGCTTCTTCCTCGACGCCCTCGAATACGGCACCCCGCCACACGGCGGCATAGCCCTCGGCCTCGATCGCATCGTCATGATCCTCGCTGGAGCAACCAGCCTCCGCGAAGTCATAGCCTTCCCAAAAACCGCCAAAGCCATAGACCTGATGGTCGACGCCCCCAGCCACCCCACCGACCAGCAGCTAAAAGAACTCCACCTGAAAATCGTCCCCCGCACTTAACATCAGCGCGGCTCCGCATTTGTTTTTGTTGTTGCAAACAGTTCGGGTGCCCCATCCTTCGCGGCCTCATCGCGAAGGGTGGGAAGTAAACGTTCCGATTCCCCGGCAGTTGCTTTTGCCGTTGTCCTCCCGCTCCAAATAACCACAAACAGTCGGTGGGTTTTGCAAAAAAATTCCGGGTGGTCCAGGGTGGCTGGAAGGGCTGTCTTTGCTGGTCTTTTAATGGGGGGTTTGGAAAAAACTGTATTTTTTTGCTGGTTTTTTGTGGTGAAGTTGTGGTGTTTTTGTGGTGGGGATGTGGTTTTTGCGTGGTTCTTAAACAGAGCCTGAAAAATGCCACTTCTTGAAAATATTTCTGTGGAAATCGCCGGAGAAATTAATTCATCCACCGCTTGTCATTCGGATTTTTCCTAAGCTCATCCGGGTCCACATACCGCCCATCCTTGTCGAAATGGACCTCGCGGTTCTGTTTCTTCATATAAACCTCAAACTTACGAGCCGCCCGCCGCCGCTTCCACCGGTAATAGTTGTTCCGAACCCCGAAATACCGCTCAGAAAGCCCGAAAGCCAACCCCTTCCGCGGAGCAAACTTCACAAACAGATACCCACAAAGAGCCCCGGAAAGCTGCAACAAAGCCCCAAAGCTGTCGTACTGCTTCAAAAGCACTGCAATCGCAATCAGGATGTATATGGCCACCATATACTTAGCCTTGATTCGCACCAGAAACCAAAGCAAAAATTCCTGATCCCCAAACAACATGGCAATCGCCACCAGCAGCCCAAAAATCCCCGTCCAGGCCCCCGTAGCTACCACATCAGGCCGCAGCCCAAAGATGTGAGTAAACGAGATAGCCGTCGCCAGAAGCGCCCCACCAACAACCGAAGTGAAGTAAAGCTCCCCTAGCCACCGCCCCCCAAAAGAAGGCTCCAGCATCGCCCCCACATACCACAAAGTGAGCATTCCAAGGAGGATACCCAGTATCCCCGAATTGATAAAGCAGTACGTAACCAACTGCCAGATCTCTCCACGAACCACAGCCAGAGGCTCAAGCAGCAGATGGGCTTCAAGGAAGAACTCTATCTGGGGCGCAACCCAGTGCATCAACCCAAACGCGAAAAAAACCGCAACATTCGCGAGGATCAGCCTACGGGTAGTGCCGGAGAAGGCGGGGAGGCTTAGCGTAATGGGGCTCGACCGAGGCATGGCTGCTTCTCTTATTTCATCATAGGCGCATCAGGGTAAGCAGTTGTCAGTTGCCAGACGTTGTAGCGGCAGAGGTTCGCGGCTGTCGAGGTGGCGGCACGGGATACACAGCGGCGCTGCGGTGGCCGGCCGCATCGACGGACCGAACGCCGAAGATAAAGTTGTCCTTGGAAAGAGGAATCGCAACATAGGTCGCATCCCCGGCAGAGACACTGTTAGTCCAGTCAGGCTGGCTGGAATCACGGTAGACAACCTCGAACGTGGCCCCTGCAGGGAAGCCAAGCGGCTTCTCCCAGCGAAGCGTCGTACGCGTATCGTAGGGCGGATCGAGAACCGCAACGTTGCGCGGCTGGCCGGGCGCAGAGGCGAGAGTGGCCAGCGTCGCAGCGTTGAGCCGAGCCACATTGGCCACGTAGTTGAAGTCGACAAATTTGAGGAGGTCGCCGTACTCAACGCCGTTTTCAGTGCGGAGGTCCTGATGCTGGTGGTTAAAGTTCTCCAGCCACTCCGTAAAACGAACCGCGGCGAAGCCCTCCTGCGAGAAGCTGGTGTGATCGCCGCCACGGCCAAACCGGTCCCGGCGGAAGATCATGACAGGATGGAAGGCCGGAACCATGCGCATAGCCATATTGTGGGGCTGGTTTGGCGGCGTGCCGGCTGAGAGACGCTCGGAGGTGGGATGGAAGTAAGTGTGATCAACGTCAACGATGGCGCGTGCCAGCTCGCGGGCGGACGAGTCGTTTTCCGCGCCGATAGTCTGAATCTGGCGCAGCTGTTCGAGGGTGGCAGGGCCGGGAACGCCTTCGGAGAAGACGCGGACGGCAGTCTTGTCAGCGCCAGTGAGACCGGGCGTGGTGTCGCCCCCGACGATGTCGTTGTTGAGTACAGCTTCGAGCTGCCAGCCCTCGGACTTCGCGAGCCTGGCGAGATGGCGGCTGCCGTTGAGGCCCTGCTCTTCACCAGCCACGGCGACAAAGACGATGGAGGATGGAAATTTGAGCTTGCTCAGGACACGGGCACACTCGAGCGAGACGGCAGTTCCGCTGGCGTCGTCGTTCGCCCCAGGTGCAGGGTCGTGGGTGTTCGCATTCGTGGAGTTGCGGGAGTCATAGTGACCGGTGACGAGGACCATCCGCGCGGCCTGTGCAGGATCGGTACCGTGGAGGATGGAGTATACGTTGGTGATCTTTGTCGGCCTGGTGATGCGCGCGGCAGGGCCCGCAGCGGCGGGCTCGACGAAGTCATCGCGCTTCACCTCGAGGCAGCCGCCGCACTCTGCGGAGTAACGTTTGAACTCGGATTCGATCCAGTCAGCGGCAGCGCTGACGCCGGTGCCGGGAGCGAGGTCGGTATCTTCGCTCGACAGTGTGCTGCGATTATTGAAGGTGACGAGTTTGGAGATGATGGCTTTGATGTTGTCTGGAGAGACCTTTTGAAGCGCACCGGCAATAGCAGGATCGGCTGGTGCGGGTGCAATGGGTTGGCCGACGGGAAGTTGTTGTTGTGCGTGAAGAATGCCGGAACCGAGAAGGGAAGAGGCAACGATAAAATGGCTGAAATGAGAGAGGAAGCGAGGTCCGGCGATCACGAGCATTCTCCTTGTGGGAAAAGCAAAAAATGGCAGCACATGCATGCTTGACGAATGGACGGGAAGGCCGCTAAATAATTAGCAGGGTGTCCGCGAGTGCTGTATTCATCATCCTATAAGGAAACAAATTGCTATAGGTGGGTGGGCGAACACGAATCATGCTGGAGGTTGGAAAAAATGTCTGTTGTATGTCCCGAATGCGATAACCCGATTAGCGTGGATGCCGACGAAGTGGAAGAAGGCGAAACGGTCCAGTGCGATGAATGCGGGGTAGATCTGGAAGTTGTCTCGGTTGATCCGGTGGAGGTCGCAGTTATCGATAACGGCGGCTATGACGACGAAGATCCGATGCATGCCGACGATGAGGATGAGGAGTAAAGGCTGAGGTATTTCAAGGGGTGCTCGTTATACTGAAACGATGAAGCTCATTCCCGATTCGTTCCGCGCTTTTGTCAGTCGAGTTCTCTTTGCCGTCTGTTGCGTGGCTGCCTTTTCGGTAGCCGTGCGAGGTGCAGATGTGTTGGCGCAGCAACGCGGCCCGGCGCAGCGAGTTGTTCAGGGTAAAGTGACCGATGGCGAAAACGTTGCGATTAAAGGCGCAGTAGTCTATCTGAAGGACACTCGCAGCCTCTCGGTGAAGAGTTACTTCTCTGATAGTGAGGGGAGCTACCGATTTGGGCAGCTCTCGCAGAACACTGACTACGAGGTCTGGGCCGAGAACAACGGGAAGAAGAGCGCGGTGAAGACCGTCAGCTCGTTCGATAGCAAGAGCCAATTTGTTATCAATTTGAAGATTGAAAAGTAGGGTTTTCTGAGGCTGGTAATGGCGCTGGATCATTGGATCCAGCGCCATTCATCGTTTCGGGTGGTCCGCTTAGTCGGCGATGCCAGGGTTAGGCGGGTCAATGCCAAGTGCGGTGGCGAGGGCGATAAGGTGGTCCTGCTCTTGCATCAGAATCTCGCGGATGGATTCACCAATGGCAAATTCATTGAGTTCATCGCACTGCTTTACCCGGCGGCGGTACTGGCGGATGGTCTCGTGCTCATTTGCCAGATCGAAGCGCAGCATGTCCTCGGCTTTTTCGGACGTCTTGACCGGCTTCGGTGTGACGGACGGCATCCCGCCGAGGTAGTCGATGTGATTGGCGATGGCGATCGCGTGAGCCAGCTCCTCCTTCGCGTGAATCTCGAGCTCGCCCGCGATGTTCATATAAGCAGCGCCTTTGAGAACCTGGGAGTAGTTCACGTAGGCGATGATGGCCTGATATTCGCGTGAGAGATCTTCGTTCAGAAGTTCGATCAGCTTCTGCCGGGTGAGCGTCGTGCCTGCAGGACTTACTTTTTTTGTGGCCATGTCTTCTCCAGTTTTTCCTTGGATAGCGGTATCAGAGGTTTCAGATGCCGGAATTCTAACTGGAGTTTGTGACAGATGTATCCGTTTGAGAGCTTCTTGCGAAGCCTTGCAGCCAATCAGCCTTCCAGCGCCGGATAGTCCGTGTAACCCTCATGTCCGGCAGCATAAAAAGTTGCCGGGTTGGGACGGTTGAGTGGAGCGCCTTTCTGGAAGCGAGCGGGCAGGTCTGGATTGGCGATGAAGAGCTTGCCGAAGGCCACAGCGTCGGCCTTGCCTTCGTCGAGGAGCCGCTGGCCCATTGCCTGATCGATAGCCTCATTGGCTACGAAGACACCACCGAAGGCTTCTTTCAGGTTCGGGCCTATGCTGTCAGGACCAACATGCTCGCGCGCGGCGATGAAGGCAAGATGGCGTTTGCCGAGCTCGCGAGCGAGGTAAGTGAATGTGGCGTGTGGGTTGGAATCCGAGATGCCGTGGGCGTCGCCGCGCGGTGCAAGGTGCATGCCGACGCGACCGGCACCAAAGACGGAGATAGCCGCCTCGGCGCACTCAAGGTGCAGTCGGGCGCGGTTTTCAATGGAGCCACCGTACTCGTCGGTGCGGTGGTTGGAGCCGTCCTGAAGGAACTGATCGAGGAGGTAGCCGTTAGCACCATGAAGTTCGACGCCATCGAATCCCGCGAGCTGAGCATTTTGAGCTCCGCGGCGGAAGGCTTCGATGACGCCGGGAATCTCGCTGGTTTCTAGCGCCCGTGGAGTGACGAATGGCCGTTGAGGGCGAAGCAGGCTAACCGTGCCGGAGGCCGCGATGGCACTGGGGGCAACGGGAAGCTGGCCGTTGAGGAACTCGGGGTCGGAGATGCGTCCGACGTGCCAGATTTGGGCGAAGATGTGTCCGCCCGCAGCGTGGACGGCCGCGGTGATGGGCTTCCACGCCTCGGTTTGTTCGCGCGACCAGAGGCCTGGAACATTGGCGTAGCCTACGCCAAGCGGATCGACGGGAATGCCTTCGCTGAGGATGAGGCCGGCGGAGGCCCGCTGCGCATAGTACTCAGCCTGAATGGGAGTGGGGACGTGGTCTGCAGTGCCACGCAGGCGCGTGAGAGGCGCCATGAAGATGCGGTTGGGTAACTGAAGGTCACCCAACCGAATCGGATCGAAGAGACTAGGTCTAGTTGTCATCAGGCATTGGATGACTGTGAGAAGAGATACGATTCTGTGGCTGCCGTGGGGGCTGAGAGATCCTTGGTGTGAATTTCAGAGCGGAAGATTTTTCAGCCATTCGCGAAAGGGGGGGCCGAGGTCGTCGCGTTTGAGGGCGAACTCGACGGTCGCGCGCAGGAAGCCTTGCTTGTCCCCGGCATCGTGACGCTTGCCTTCGTAGTGGAAGCCGTAGACCTTTTCATACTTGAGCAGGGCTTTGATGCCGTCAGTGAGCTGGAGTTCGCCTCCTGCGCCTGGGGTGATGGTTTCAAGCATCTCGAAGATACGGGGCGTGAGGATATAGCGGCCGATGATTGCGTTCTTTGAAGGGGCATCCTCGAATTTTGGCTTTTCCACCATATTTTTGACGTCAAGGAGACGCGGGTTTTTCGGGTCGGGAACACAATCGAGGACACCATAGGCAGAGATGGCCGGACCTTCGATGATCTCGGAGGCGAGAATGGTGGATTGGGTCTCGTTGAAGGCTTCGACCATCTGCTTCATACAGGGAACGGCGGCATCGACAATATCGTCGGGCAGAAGGACAGCGAAGGGTTCGTCACCGACGATCTCTTTGGCCTGCAGCACGGCGTGGCCGAGGCCGAGCGGCTCGGCTTGGCGGGTGTAAGTGACGCGGGCCAGCTTCCCGACGGCGCGCGTGATTTCGAGCAGGGCAGTCTTATTCTTTGCGGCAAGGTTGGCTTCGAGCTCGGGACTGCCGTCGAAGTGGTCTTCCATGGTAGATTTGCCGCGGCCGGTGATGATGATGATCTCGTTGCAGCCGGCAGCAACGGCCTCTTCGACGCCGTATTGAATAAGCGGTTTGTCGACGAGGCAGAGCATCTCCTTGGGCATGGCCTTGGTGGCAGGAAGGAAGCGCGTGCCCAGGCCTGCGGCTGGGAAGACAGCTTTACGGATTTTCTGGGGAGTCATGGTCTGGAAGGTTTTCTCGTTTCAATCGTTATGGTCAATCGTAGCAAAGAGATTCGAAGCGAACCCATGGGGTTGGCCGAATAAAGTCGTCAGGATGTAATGTTTGTCGAATCATCTAAATTCAAGCGAAAATCCATCACGGAATTGGCATGGTCAACAATACTGCGCGCGTCGCAGGGATAGGTTCACAGGGTCAGAGGACCGGCGAGTCATCGTGGAGCATGGCTTTGCGGATAATTTTGATGGGAGCAAAACCCTGGCGCATGAAATTATCGTGGAACTGTTGCAGGTTGAACGCTGCCCCTTCTTTTTTCATCAGATCAGCGCGTAGCTTCATAATCTCGAGCTTGCCGAGAGTGTAGTAAAGGTAAGTGGCATCCGCGGTGCCACGTTTGGTTTCGACCAGAGCGACGGATGGGGATTGATAGCCTTCGGTGACGAAGAAGTTGACAGCCTGATCGAAGGTGAATTGTCCAGTGTGCAGCTTGATGGAGTTGACGAAGCGGGCATCGCGAAGCAGCGCATCCTGAAGCTGGCCGAGGCGAATGAGTTTAGCCTCGCGTTCGTCCTTTGCGCCGGTGCCGGGCTGGCCATAGCCCTGGTCGAGCATCATCTGCTCCGTGTAGTGGGCCCAGCCTTCGATATTTGTGCTGGCGCCAAGAACCTTGCGGACGGTCGATGGAAACTGCGGCATCCAGAGGAACTGCACGTAGTGGCCGGGATATGCCTCATGAACGCTCGTGCTGATGACGGTGCCAACATTGAACGCGGCCATGTGCTCTGCGATGTGCTGTGGCGTCCAGTCTTTTTCCGGGAGGGTGACGTTGAAATAAGCCTTGGTGGAGTGGGTTTCAAAGGGGCCTGGGGGGTCCATCGACGCTTGTGTAGTGGCGCGCATAAATGGCGGCGTCTCTTCAAGAGTGGGCTCGACTTTGGAGGGAATAGTGATGATGTGGTGGGTATCGATGAAGGTGATGAGGCTGGCAAAGGTGTCTTGAAACGCGCCAAGGAGTTTGTCCGGTGCGGGATGGATGGTGGCTAGCTCGGACAGGACCTGCTGCGGGGTTCTGGAAGGATCAAGCTCCCTGGCTATGCGGGCGAACTCAGCCTGGTTCTTGTGCAGATCGTCGAAGGCTACCTGGAGAAGGTTGTCGAGGGAGATGTCGACCATCTCATCGTAGTGGAGTTTCCTGGCGAAGGTGTCGGGACCCAGCTTGTAGTCGCCGTTGGAGCGGGGAAGAAGATCGGACTTGAGCCATGCGCCATAGGACTTCAGGGCTTCGATGACAGCGGCATTGGATCTCCCGAAGGCGGCTTTGGCCTCGACGTCAGTGGCCGCGTCGGGGCCGGAGAAAAAGGCTGACGGAACGTCGTTCTGGAAGAAGCTGATGTTGCCGTCAATCTGTTCGAGAGCAATCTCTGTGTAGATGCGCGGGGGATTTTTGAGATTTTTGCGGGCCTCGAGAAGCACCTGCGGCATCAGCTTTTCGCGTTCGACCGCGGCGCGGAGGCGTGTGTTGGTGGAGGCGTAAGGGCGTTCCATGATGACAAACACAGAGTTGGTGATGCCAGAGGAGTAGAGGTCGGGATTCTTCTCCCACGGGCGAATGACTTCCAGCGTAAGCAGCTGGCTGCGAATACTGTTGAGCAGAATCTCGCGGTCGCCAGCGACGGAGGCGTCGAGCGCCGAAGGGTCAATGGCTTCTATCTTCTTCTCGTAGACGTGGAGCGCCGCGATCTCCTTCTGAACCGCAGCAGCCGAGTAATCTTCGAGCTGGGTATCGTACTGGTGGAGTCCGTTCTGGGTTCCGGCGGTAGGAGAGAAGTGATAGTAAACGTCCGAGAAGTATTGATCGGCGATGTAGTTGAACGTTTGTACGCCGCCGTCGGCAGAGAGGTGCTGGGCTGGAGCTTTGGATGGCATAAGGGCGAGAAGAGCAGCGGCGGCGAGGATGTAGGAACGCATGGTCTGGAGATAGTGTAAGTCGCGGTAAGCCTGAGGGGAAATCAGGCGGCACGCGGCGATGCTCCCGACCTGTGGCTTTGGTTAGTCGTTCTGCGCGACGGGTACTACGCCGTAGCGGCTCATAACAGCAGCAATCCCGGCCACGTTTGGGCCGTCGGAGTGGAAGTGAGCCGCGATTTCACAGTAGTACTCCGGCCCCATGATGCCCGGAGTCTGGAGGCAGAGGATGCGCGCGGTCTTGCCGCTGCAGTTTGCGTAGAAATGGGGCGTGCCGCGCGGAATAAAGAGTGTGGTGCCGCGCCGAATCTCAGTGGGTTTGTCGTTGAGCGTCCAGATCATCGTTCCGTCTACGCCGAAGATGGTTTCGTCGTACTTGCGGTGAATGTGGGGCATCGACACTCGGCCAAAGGGCGGAATAGTGAGTTCGAAAAGATCGAACGCCCCGGCAGTTTCATGGCGCGTCTTAATGAAGGTGACACTCATCTCTCCGACGCGGATGGTAGGGTGCATTCGGGCTCCTGTTGGAGGAATCATAACGGAGATGGGTTTCCGTGCAGAAGATAATTTAATTTGTCGAGATTTCGTTGGAGGGGCTGAGGGAATCGAGCAGGGCCCGGGTCTCTGCAAGAACGTCCTCTGCTTTGGCGGAGGGGAGGGGCCAGCGAAGGGTGCCTTGTGGCGTGAACTGGGCTCCACGCTTGGAGTTGCGGCTGACGAGCTTCATGAGTATGGCTGGGTTGATAGTTGCGTGGGCGAGTTCGTCGGGGAAGGCATTGACGGCAGCGAATTTCAGGTGAAGCATCTCAACGAAGGTCTTGATGGACTGCTTTTTATTACCGTTGGGGCTGGGGAGTTCGATCTGGGTGCGCTTGCGGTCGAGCTGAGAGATGCCGAGCTGCTCACAGTGAAGGCGGATTTCGGCCGCGGCGAGAAGGTTGAGAACTGCTTCCGGCGGAGTGCCGTAGCGGTCCTGCAGCTCCGCGCGGATATCGGCGAGGTCGGCGTGGCTCTGTGCACCGGCGATGCGTTTGTACATGCGGAGGCGCTGGTTCTCTTCCGGGATGTAGTCGGCGTCGATGCGAACCGAGACACCAAGATTGATGGTCGTCGAGGCATGGGCTGGCTTTTCTTCTTCACCCTTCATCTTGCGCACGGCCTCTTCAAGCATGGTGGTGTACATCTCGAAGCCGATGGCCTCGATGTGGCCGGACTGCTCGCCGCCGAGCATGTTGCCAGCGCCACGCAGCTCGAGATCGAGGGCAGCGATCTTGAATCCGGCACCGAGGTCGGAAAACTCTTTGAGAGCGGCCAGTCGTCGACGGGCGATCTCCGTGAGTTCGGTTTCGGGTGGGATAAGTAAGTACGAGTACGCGCGGCGATTCGAGCGGCCGACGCGGCCACGGAGCTGGTACAGCTCGCTGAGGCCGTGGCGGTCGGCTCGGTTGATGATAATGGTGTTGGCGAGCGGTATATCCAGGCCATTTTCAATGATGGAAGTGGCAACGAGAACGTCGTACTCGTGGTTCATGAAGGCGAGCATGACACGCTCGAGCTCGGTCTCCGGAAGCTGGCCATGCCCGATAACGATGCGTGCCTGCGGAACGAGCTCGCGGATCTTGCTGGCAAGGTCATAGATGGTCTCCACGCGGTTGTGGACGAAGTAGACCTGGCCACCGCGCTCGAGCTCCATCTCAATAGCGGTCCGGATGAGTTTTTCATCGTACTTGGCGACGATAGTCTGGATAGCCATCCGGTCTTTTGGCGGCGTTTCGATGACCGACATATCACGCAGACCGATGAGTGACATATGAAGGGTGCGAGGGATGGGGGTGGCTGACATCGAGAGCACATCGATGTGCGCGCGCATCTGTTTGAGCCGCTCTTTGTGCCGAACGCCAAAGCGCTGTTCTTCATCCACAACAAGTAGCCCGAGATCCTGAAACTTTAAATCTTTGGACAGAATGCGATGAGTGCCGATGAGGATGTCGATCTTGCCCTGTTCGGCCTTTTCGAGAATGGCTTTCTGCTCCTTCGGGGTGCGAAAGCGGGAGATCATCTCGATATTCACGGGGAAGTTCGCGAAGCGTCTTTTGAACGACTCGTAGTGCTGGAAGCTCAACACTGTTGTCGGGGTAAGCACGGCGACCTGTTTGCCATCCTGCACAGCTTTAAAGGCAGCGCGCATGGCGACCTCGGTTTTGCCGTAGCCGACGTCGCCGCAGAGCAGTCGGTCCATTGGCTGAGTGGACTCCATGTCAGCCTTGATGTCCGCAATGGCGGTGAGCTGGTCGTCGGTCTCGTTGAAGTCGAAGGCGTCTTCGAACTCGTGCTGCATGTTGGTGTCGGGCGAGAAAGGCGTGCCCTGCGCGGCCTGGCGTTGGGCGTAGAGTTTGAGGAGCTCGGCCGTCATATCGGCCATCGCCTTTTTTACGCGGGCTTTCGTCTTCTGCCAGCCCTGCGTGCCGAGTTTGTTTAGCTCTGGAGGCGACCCTGTCTCGGACGAGCGGTACTTCTGGATAAGGTCGAGCCGTGTCAGCGGAACATAGAGTTTTGCTTCGTCGGCGAACTCAAGAATCATCAGCTCGAGGGGTATCCCGGACTCTTCTTCGATAACACGCAGGCCGCAGTAGCGGGCGATGCCATGCTCGACATGAACGACGTAGTCTCCGACAGCAAGATCGCGGAAGTCGGAGATGAAAGCCGCGGCCTTGGATTTGCCGCGACGGACGGGCCTGGCCGTGACATCCGCATCATCTGAAAGATCCTGTGCGCCGAACAGGATGAGTTGACGAGCGGTCGTCTTATCCAAGTCAAGAATTTGAACCCCAATGGCAATTTGAGTCTTGACGATGACCGGCGTGCGAAGGTCGACAGTGCTTCCGGCAAGGTAGCTGGATTCGGTGTAGATCGTGGCGCTTCCGGACTGATCGCTGCGCGAGCCCAGCCGGTAAGGAATCTGGTACTCCTGCAGGAGGCCGGCGAGACGCTCAACTTCGCCCTGATTTGGCGCAGTGAGAAGGATACGGGCCTCCTGCTTCATCAGCCCGTTCAGCGTGTCAATCAGAGCGGGAATCGAACCATGAAACCGCATGGTCGGGCGAGTGGCAAAGTCGACCTCGGAGAGATCGCTGCGATCAGCGTCGAGGACATCGACGGCACCAAGCTGGTCGAGTTCAAGGCCGGAGAACTTGTGGAGCCGGTCATCGAGATCCCAGGGAGAAAGATAAATGTCTTCCGGGCGGATGAGATTGCCGATGCCGGAGCGATCATGGCGTTGCTCGATCTTGTTCCACCACCGCTCGCCCTGGTTTTTCACCATGGAGGGTTCTTCGATAAAAACGCGTGGAGCAATGGAGCTGGACGAACTAAGAAGATCAAGAAGAGTCAGATTGGCGCCCGCAACAGGGGCGAAGAACTCCCACCCGGGAAAGACGGTTGCCTCGCCGGTTCGCGTGCTGACGTGGGTAAGCAGTTCGCTAGGTTCTTCGCCTCCTTCAAGCGCCGCGCCTGCTGTGCCGGCACGGGTGAGACGAGCATTGATCGCGGCGAGGATCTTCTCAGTGATAGGAGTTTCGGTGAGAGGAAGGAGCAATGTGTGGTCAAGCGTGGAACTGCTGCGCTGAGATTCAGGGTCGAACTTGCGGATGGACTCAACCTCATCGCCGAAGAAGTCGACACGGACGGGACGATCCATCTCAGGCGAATACGCATCCAGAATTCCGCCGCGAAGGGTAACTTGACCGGGCATTTCGACTACGTCCACTTTGGTGTATCCGACGGAGAGGAGATGCTCGACCAGCATGTCGGGCATATACTCCTCGCCAACTTTGAGGTGGAGGGCAAGGGCGCGGTAAAAGTCGCGCGGGAAGAGCTTCATGCAAGCAGCTTCAACGGGCGCAATGATCAACCGCGCCTGTCCCGAGGCGGGCTGGCAGATCTTCCAAAGAGTGGCGGCGCGAGTCTCCTGAATCTCAGAATGCGGGGAGAGATTTTCGAACGGCAGAACGTCGTGTGCGGGCAGTCGAAGGATGGACTCAGCTGGCAAAGCGCCGGTAAGTTCGCAGGCGCTAAGTACTGCCGCGTGAAGCGCCTCGGCTGCCTTGTTGTCGGCGACGATGATGACGCAAGGCGCATTGGCGGCGCGGACGAAGAAGGGAAGATAGAGGGCGCGCGCGGTAAAGGTGAGCCCAGAGACACGACGACGCCCCGTGCCTCCGCTTAGGTGGCGGCGTACACGCTCGAAGGCTTCGGAGTGCTCCAGGTCCGCCAGGAGCTCGCGGACGAAGGGTAGAACCATGTTAAATTGATTTTAGTTGAGCGGCGGTATTCAGAGCTTGAGGGCTCTCCGTTTTCCGGCATTCATCGATACGGGAGTCGGGCTGGTAGATAAGACAAATCTCGATCCGAGCTTGCGGAGACAGGCAGCAAACTGGCAGCTCACATCGGTGGAGACTATTTCCAATGTTGATGGGAAAGACCTCGTGCGTCTTTGCGGGGGAGAGTCCCGTCTCCAACTGCATCACTAAAACTGAATACGAGGTGCGGAGTGCGGAAGCCTTTCCTTGGCGCGATTTTCGTTGTGACGACAGTTGGGTGTTTAGGCGTGCAGGCGGCGATGGCGCAGACGGCGCTAACGTATCAGAAGCCGCCTGCCGCAATCGAGCAGCTTCTTGAGGCGCCGCCGACGCCGATAGTGCGGCTCTCCCCGGACCGCAAGATGATGCTGGTGGAACAGCCGGCGACGTTCCCGACGATTGCCGATGTGGCGCAGCCGCGGTACCGGCTGGCGGGGATCCGGTTCAATCCTTCGTCGAATGGACCGAGCGTGGAGCGGTACGACGTTGCGTTGCAACTGCAGGCCGTTGACGCTAGTGCTCCCAAGACAATTACAGGTCTACCGGCGAAGTTGAAGGCAGTGGACGCGATGTGGTCGCCGGATTCGAAGCATGCGGCGTTTGTGGCGCACGCGACTGCTCCGGCGACAGGGCTGGAGCTTTGGGTGATCGATGTGGCGACTTCGCATGCGCACCGGGTGGGGACGGTGAAGCTGAATGCGGTGCTGGGTCCTCCGTGCGAGTGGATGCCGGACAGTGCGTCGCTGCTGTGCAAAACGGTGCCAGCGAACCGCGGACCTGCGCCGAAGGTGAGTGACATCCCGACCGGGCCGGACGTGGAGGAGAGCCTGGGTAAGGTGAGTCCCGCGCCGACCTATGAAGACATGCTGAAGACGACGACCGACGAGAGCATCTTCGAGTATTACGCGTCGTCGGAGCTGGCGGTGGTTTCGCTGAGTGGGGCGGTGAAGCCTCTGTCGGCGAAGGGTTTGATAGAGCGTGCCACCCCATCACCCAATGGCGAGTACGCGCTGGTGGCGATCGTGCATCGGCCGTTCAGCTATACGTTTCCTTATGAGCGCTTTCCGTTGAAGACGGAGGTGGTGCCGGTGAAGGGCTCGGGAGCGGTGAAGCTGTTGTCCGACCGCGGCGCAGTGGATAATCTACCGATCTCGCGGGATGCGGTAGAGCCGGGGCCGAGGGACTACCAGTGGCGCGGGGATGTTCCGGCGACGGTGGTCTGGGTTGAGGCTGCCGACGGCGGCGACCCGACGAAGCATGCCGCGATCGTCGATAAGGTGATGGCGCTGCCGGCTCCGTTCAGCGGGTCGCCGAGCACGATCCTGGAGCTTCCGATGCGTCTGGCGCGGGGCTTTGGGCCGGGTGCGCCGCGTGGGATCGAGTGGGGCAACGAACACCTGGCGATTGTGTCGGTGGCGAGGTTCTCGGATCGCAAGTCGATGATGCTGGCGTTCGATCCATCGACCGGGAAGACCACGACGCTCTACTCGGGCTCTTCGCAGGACCGGTATCACAATCCTGGGCGGCCGCTGACGGCGATGAATTCGACGGGGCAGATGGTGTTGAAGCTGACGGCGGACGGGACGGGCGTGTACTTCCTCTCGCCGGGCGCGTCGCCGAAGGGGGACCAGCCGTTTGTGGCGGTGATGCCGGTGGGCGGCGGAGAAGAGAAGATTCTCTATCGCTCGAAAGATCCTTACTACGATGACCCGATCGCGCTCCTGTCGGATTCGACGGCGCTGATTCGCCGCGAGAGCCAGACGATGTCTCCGAACTACTTCTCGGCTCCGCTTACTGGTGGAGAGCCGGTGCAGTTGACGCACTTCCCTGGGCGCTACGACAACATCAAGATGCCGACGCGGCAGTTCCTCAAATACAAACGCGCGGACGGGGTGGACCTGACCGCGACGCTGTGGCTGCCGGCAGGGTATGACAAGAGCCAGGGTCCGCTGCCGACGCTGATGGAGGCATACCCGGCGGAGTTCAAGACGCGGGATTCGGCCAGCCAGGTGAGCGGATCGCCGAATCGTTATCCGGTGTTCGGTGGAGGGTCGCATCTTTACCTAGTTCAGGCGGGGTATGCGATTCTCGACAGCGCGACTATCCCAATCATCGGCGAGGACAAGCAGGAGCCGAACGATACTTATGTGGAGCAGCTTGTAGCCGGGGCGAAGGCTGCCGTGGATTATGGAGCGTCACTGGGGGTGGTCGATCCGAAGCGGGTTGCGGTGATGGGGCACAGCTATGGCGCGTTCATGACGGCGAATCTGCTGGCGCATACGGACTTGTTCCGCGCGGGCATTGCAGAGAGCGGCGCGTACAACCGTTCGCTGACTCCTTATGGATTCCAGAATGAGGAGCGAACCTACTGGCAGGATCCGAAGCTGTACTTCGATATGTCGCCATTCAGCTATGCGGACAAGATCAAGACACCCATCCTGCTGATTCATGGCGAGGCGGACGACAACACGGGCACCTATCCGATCCAGAGCGAACGTTTTTATGCGGCGCTTAAGGGCCAGGGAGCGACGGTCCGGCTGGTGTTTCTGCCGCTGGAACCACATGCTTATGGCGCGCTTGAGACCAAGCAGCATGTGCTTTGGGAGATCGATCGTTGGCTGGATACGTATGTCAAGCCGGAACAGCCGGTCGTGACGTCGAAGAGTCCTTCCGGAAACTGAAGCCGGACAAGGGCGAAGAAAAGGGGCGACGCCGAAGCGTTGCCCCATTCTGTTTTTATGTCTATTCAAATTTTTAGACAGTTACAACAATCTTGCCGACCTGCGCGTTCGACTCCATGTAGCGGTGCGCCTCGACGATTTCGCTGAAGGAGAAAGTCTTATCGATGACGGGTTTGAAATCTCCAGCGGCCAGATGGTCGAAGATGTATTTTTTTGCCTTTGGAGCTTCAACCGGGTCCGAGGCGAACTCGAAGAGGGTATATGCCCTGATGGTGAGAAACTTGCTCAGCGCAGTGAACAGAGGATAGGGGGTAGGCTCCGGTGCGAGCGCTCCATACTCGAAGATGATGCCCTTTGTAGCGGCCGCCTCAGCAAGGGACTCGACGATCTTGCCGCCGATAGGATCGAAGACGATGCGAGCGCCTTTACCTGAGGTGATCTGCATGACGCGTGCAACAAGGTCTTCTTCATCGCTGACAATAACGTGATCGGCCCCAAGCTTGAGCAACTCAGCTTTTTTTGCCGCTGTGCGAGTTACCGCGATGCTGATGGCCCCTTCGGCTTTGGCCATCTCGATGGCTGCGATGCCTACGCTGCTGCTGGCAGCGGTGATCAGGACGAAATCGCCTTTGACAACGTGACCGAGCATGATGAGCGCGCCGTAAGCGGTGAGGTATTGCATCCAGATGGCGGCGCCTTGCGAGTAGGTGAAGTTGGCGGGATATTCAGCGAGCGCAGCAACGGGAACGATAGCAGTCTCCCCATAAACTCCATGCGCGTTAAGACGAAAGACGCCAGGGATAGTGCTGGCAGTCTTGCCAATCCAGGAAGGATCAACACCCGGCCCGATGGCCTCCACGATTCCGGCGGCTTCGTAACCATTTTTTGCAGGGAAGACAGGATCTTCGAGATACTGAGCGTTACGGAACATGACCTCGGCGCGATTGAGTCCCAGGGCTTTAACGCGTAGACGTACCTCGCCGTGACCAGGCTCGGGGAGCGGGAGTTCGTCGAACTGGAGGACCTCAGCCGGGCCGGCCTTGTGGAAGCGGACGATCTTTACTGTTTCAGACATGCATACTCCTCAGAATTGTTACTTCTCTTCATTGGATGCACCTGCCGCAGGTCGGACGCAGAAGGGTCTACCGCACAGATAGGGCGGCGTTTGGCTGCACAAAATTTTAAGCAGAGCGGCCTCTTTATAATCCTCCCTATGACGCGGAAACTTACGCTTGAACAGGAGTTGCAGGAGCTGCGCGATACGCTGCGCCATCATGAATATCTTTATTATGTCGAGGACTCTCCTGAACTAACCGATGCGCAATATGACGCGCTGATGAATACGCTGAAAAAGCTGGAGGAAGAACATCCGGAGCTGGTGACAGCGGACTCTCCTTCGCAACGGGTGGGCGGCAAACCAAAGGACGGCTTCGCAAAGGTAGCGCACTCGCGTCCAATGCTGTCGCTCGACAACGCTTACAACGAAGAGGAGCTACGAGCCTGGGACCAGCGGGTACGCGACGCGCTGCCGAGTGCCGAAACGGTGCGGTACGTCTGCGAGCTAAAGCTGGATGGTCTGTCGCTGGCATTGCATTATGTACCGGGGGCTCACGGTTCGGCTCACCTGGAACGTGGTTTGACGCGTGGAGACGGTTCTATCGGCGAAGATGTCACCAGCAATGTGCGCACCATCCGGTCGGTGCCGCTGAGCATTGCGGCGGCAAAGCTCAAGGCCGCAGGTCTGCCTCAAAGCTTCGAAGTCCGTGGTGAGGTAGTGCTACCCCAAGCAGCATTTGTGAAGATGAACGAAGATCGGGAGGCACAAGGGCTTGCTCCCGCAGCCAATCCCCGCAACGCTGCGGCGGGGACGATTCGCACGCTCGAGCCAAACATCGTGGCGCAGCGTCGTCTGGATTTTTATGCCTATTCTCTATTGCGCGATGGAGAAATTCTGCTGCCGCTGCAGTCAGCAACGCTGGATTCTTTGCGAGGGGCTGGCTTTCGAGTCAACAAATACGCGCGTACTGTGCTGAACATCGACGAAGTGATCGCGTTTATTGCCGCTGCAGAGCCGCTGCGAGACACGCTAGGCTATGAGATCGACGGTGTGGTGATTAAAGTGGATGCCACGGCGCAGCAGCGTCGCCTGGGTTTCACCGGCAAGGCGCCACGGTGGGCAATCGCCTATAAATTTGCTGCGCGTGCCGGCATCACAAAGCTTGAAGACGTGTTGTTCCAGGTGGGCCGGACCGGAAAGGTGACGCCTGTGGCTGCGCTCACTCCAGTATTGATCGGCGGGACGACGGTAACGCGGGCGACGCTGCACAATGCGGACGAGATTGAACGCCTGGGAGTTCGCATCGGCGACTTCGTCTCGGTAGAGCGCGGCGGCGATGTAATTCCGAAGATCGTAGAGGTCGTCGAGGATAAAGCGCATCCACGTGGAGAGAAGGAGATTGTCTTTCCTGAGAAGTGTCCGGAGTGCGGCAGCGCTCTAGTCAAGGCTGAAGGTGAAGTGGACTGGCGTTGCGTGAATGCGAGCTGCCCTGCGCGTGTACGGGAAGAACTACTGCATTTTGCCGCACGCAGTGTGATGAATATTGAAGGGCTCGGCGACGCGATGGTCGCGCAGTTACTGGCTGCTGGATTGGTGAAGGGAGTCGCCGATCTTTATCGTTTGAAAAAGGAGCAGCTCCTGACTCTGGAGCGCGTAGGAGAAAAATCGGCACAGGCTCTGCTCGATGAGATCGAAAGGTCGAAATCAGCTTCATTAGCGCGGGTGATTCTTGGGTTAGGCATTCGATTCGTCGGCGAGCGTACTGCGCAGCTGCTGGCCAGTCATTTTGGTTCGATGGAATCCTTAGAGAAGGCGTCGGCTGATGAGTTGGAGGCGGTCAATGAAGTTGGCCCGCGCGTAGCGCAGGCAATTCTCGAGTTCTTCTCGATCGAAAAAAATCTACAGTTGGTAAACGATCTAAAGGCGCGGGGCTTGACGATGACCGCTGAGAAACGAGTGACGACCTCGACGCTCGAAGGGCTCACGTTCGTCCTGACAGGAACCTTGCCGAACCTCACGCGCGAGTCGGCGAAGGAGAAGATCGAAGCCGCAGGCGGGCGCGTTTCAGGCAGCGTAAGCAAAAAAACAAACTACGTGGTCGCGGGGGAAGAGGCTGGATCGAAGCTGAATAAAGCAGCATCGCTGGGAGTAGCAGTGCTCGATGAGCCCGGGTTGCTGCAGTTGCTGGAGGATGGCCCGCCTAAGGCTTAGGTGACGTGGTCTTTGGTTCGGCAGGGCTGTTGCGTATTTCGCTGTGGAAGCCACAGGCTTTCATCGCGGCAACGGGTTCAGGATTTTGCATAAAAGTCTCCCAGACGAACGCCGTGCGAAGGTTCTCCGCCATAACTAGTCCAATGCCGAGGTCAATGCCGAGCACGTCAGGGTCGTACCACTGGAGATCCGGATGGAACGCATCGCAGAATCCGTAGCGGCCCCACGCATCTTTGCCGAACTTGTCACGCAGGGCGCGAAGGACGTGAACGCAGTCGCGAGGAAGAAAAGGCAGGGACCCGGCAGCGGCGCACGGAACGACGGAGCCATCGACGGGGCCCTGCAGCGGAGGGCCGCCCCACGCGGTATATCCGTGTTGCCAGTCGGAAGCGGTGACGCCCCAGTAATCATCGCTGTAGCCACGATTGAGGCTGAGGCAGAATGCTTTGTGAGCGCGTGTTGCGGCAATGGAGTTGACGAAGTAGTTAGCGTAGGCGTCATGTTGCCGGGCAAAGTCAAACCACGCGTGCGAATACTGATGAACAAAAAGGGGGTCCTTTCCGCTGATGTAGGAATAAGGCCCGAAGGTCATCAGTGGACGCGTGAAAGCGTTCCAGGATTCCACTGGGATTGGATGGGTGGGAGAGCCGATGGCGAGCAGATACAGCATCATTAGTTCGGAATAATGGTCCCACCGAGTTGAAATGAAGCCAAACTCAGGCCGCCAGCCCATCGAAAAGGTCTTCCCGCCATTGAGCATCCACGGCCAGTCGACTCGATTGTAGAGCTGTGTGGCAAGGTCGGTAATCTTTGGATCGTTGAAGTAAGCGCGCGCAGTCAGGACACCGCAAAGCAGAATAGACGTGTCGATCGAAGAGATCTCAACGTTTGTAAGAGGCTTGCCCGTCTTCACATCGTTGAAGTGGTAGAAGAATCCATGCTCATTCGGCATCTTGTTCAGATGAAAATCAAGCGTGGTGATCACCTGTTTCTTAATACGGTCTGTTGGGTAGTAGCCTCTGCGGTCGGAGATGCAGAGCGCTGTAAGACCGAACCCGGTGGCAGCAATGCTCGAGGCAAAATGTGAGTCTAATTCGCCTGTAGAAGTTTTGTTGTGTGCGCGATCGAGGACCTGTCCACTGGCCGGGTCTGCCTGCTCGGTGAAGTAGAGACAGGCACAGTGCTCCATCTCTTCCAGGAAGGCGAGATCGTCGTCGCTGAGCAGCCGTGTAAGCCCGGTTGAGGCTGGTTGAGTTTGTGCTTCTGTCGATTGAGAGGGAAGCAGCGTCGAAAGAAGCGCTCCGCCAAGTAACTTCGTCGCGTCGCGTCGCGTGAGACAAGGCGGAGTCAGGGAGCTTTCACTCATTCGTTATCGATCGCAAGGTTCTGTGATTCCAATGAAATCTGCTTCGAGGATCGCAGAAGATTAATGGCCCGGTAGCGTGAGGAGAACGAGTCCCTGTGGAGGAATACTAATCGTAACGGTGCCATCTGTAAGCGAAAGACTCTGCGGAGGGGACGGCTGGCCCGCGGCACGGAGTTGCAGAATCTGATCGCGTGTTGGAAAAGCCGGCCTGCCCATCTCATCATAGGTTTTGATGACGTTTCCGTGATCAGCGTCCAGTCGCCAGATCCTAATTGGGGCTTTCGGTGAGATTCCAGTCAGTTTTACTATGAAGTTTTTTGTAGCACCGGCATTTGCTGGAGGAGGAGTATAGGTCGCGCCGGTTCCGTAAGGTGCAGCGTAGTTCCAAAGCGCAATCGCGATGGATCCGTCGCTTCTTCGCGTCACAAGAGCTGATTCGGAGTCGACCTTCAAGCGGCGATCGCCGAGTTGATGCAACATGGCGAACGCATTAAATGCCGGCTTCGGGATTCCATCTTCGGCGACAAGGCCGAACCCGCCATAAAAAGGAGTTCTAATGACGCCCTGCTCTTCAAACACATCGGAGAACGACCAGTAGCTCATGGCTTCTGTAAGCCCGTCGCACTGGCTGATGGTCGCGGCAAGCCAGGGACCCATATAGACCGTATCGGTAACGTTAGGCTCGTTGGCGTAGCTGGCGTTGTACTCGCTAAAAAGGAGCGGCATGTTGGGAAACGGAGATGCGGCAATCTCGTCATGAACTTTGCCGACGGCGCGACAGACCATTCGGTCGCGCGGGATCTGCTCGTTCGTCCCGAAGACATCTTTGGCAGTGTCATTGGCGTAAACGTGCGAGGTGACGAAGTCCACGGGGACATTTTTCTCTTTGCAGTGCTGAAGGAACGCCGCAACCCAGGCCGCCTGTGCTGTAGAGGGGCCACCCACACGAAGGCGGGGACTAACCTTCTTTAGAGCAAGAGCCGTGTGGTCGTAGAGTTCGAAATAAGTCGGTTGTTTCGGCTGGCCCACCCAGAAATCAATGTTGGGCTCGTTCCAAACCTCGAAGCGCCACTTTGCTACTTCATCGATGCCATACCGGTCGATAAGGTGTTGCGTGAAAGCCGTTATCATCGCATCCCACAGCGCGTAGTCCTTGGGTGGCGAGACGTTCTGCTTGTACCAGAAGGCGTGCAGCGCGGCAGGATCAGAGGCCATCTTCTTCGGCATGAAGCTCAGTTCGACGAAGGGTCGAACGTGGTTGGCCAGCAGACCGTCGTAAATCTGGTCGACATAGGAAAAGTTATAGGGGGACTGTCCCGGTCCCGCGGCAACCGCGGCTTGCCCAGGGTTCTGGGTCTGAGCATTCGGATCATAGAGACCCACGTCGTCCATGAAGATGCCGTGAAATCGTACCGCGTCGAAGTCAGTAGCGGCCTTCACCGTGAGCAGATCGTCGTGATAGCTCTGCCGCAGCGAAAGGATGGCTCGGCCGGAGCCGAAGATCTGCTCCCAGAAGTGAGGGAAGGGTGTCCCTGCATCTCGTGTATCGACAGTGATGGCCTGCGATTCAGGGTTGGGTTGAGCGTGAAGAGCGACAGGAAGAGTGGGAAAGAATACAAACGCAACGGCAACGAGACCGCAAAGTCTGGATACCAGGCGCGCACTCTGAACATAGATCATCATTCAAGGGTATATGCAGGACTTCACCTCGTGCATATTGGGACAGCCCGCCTAAAGCTTGCTTCTCAATTGGCAGGTGGGAAATCGAGGCGATCCAACATCGGGCATCTCTATCTCATTGAATCGGCGCATCATTCTGAAACATATATCCGGGTCTCTAAGAGACACCTATTTAGGCCTGTATTTTGTGAATCGACTCGACGATCCATCCCCCGGAAAAAACTTCAAAGCGGAAGGCCCTAAGAGTTTGTGATAGCATCCCTGTTCCTCGAGATGATGGCCCGAAATGGGCCTGAAAATCGACGGTCACCGACGGCTTGCTTGCCGCTCCCGACGAGCTGGCCTCTGGCGAAGTATTGTGCCGGCCCCTCAAGAACCCACTCCCGCCGAGCTTAGTGAGTTCCGTAAAGGCTCTAAATCACGGAGGAGGACTAACTTCTATGAAGGTCTACCTGGGAAGTAATATCCGTAACGTAGCTGTAGTAGGACATGCACATTGCGGCAAGACGACATTGGTCGCTGCTCTGCTGCATGCTGCAAAGATGACGGCGACACAAGGCAGGGTGGAAGATGGATCTGCGGTAACAGCCTATGACGAAGAAGAGGTAGCCCGGCGAACCACGATGTCGAATGCCACAGCCTTCGCCGAATGGAACGGCGTCAAGGTCAACCTGATCGATACTCCGGGCTTTCACATGTTTGCTCACGAAACCCGTGCCGCGCTATTGCCGGTTGAAGTCGCAGTCGTCGTAGTAAACGCGCAAACCGGCATCGAGGCAATCACCGACCGCGTGTGGAAGTATGCAGCTGAGGTCAATCTGCCGCGCATCGTAGCGATCAACCAGGTGGACCATCCCAAGGCCGACAGCAGAACCGGCCGCCAGAAAATGATCGAACTGATGCAGGAGAAGTGGGGACGCCAGGTTGTACCCGTGCAGTTGCCGATCGTCGATCAGCACGGCTTTCACGGCGTGGTGGATCTCGTAACTATGAAGGCCCACCTGTACAAGCCCGACGGCGACGGCCGGGGAGAGATCGCGGCGATTCCGAATGCGGTAAAAGCCGACGCCAAGGCCGCTCACGAGGCACTTGTAGAACTTGTAGCCGAGGGGAAAGACGAGTTGATGGAGGAGTTCTTCCGCGAAGGCACAATCCCCGAAGAGCACCTCATCACCGCACTCCACGAAGCCATCCGCGAAGACCGAATATTTCCAGTGCTCTACGTCAGCGGGTTGAGAAATGTGGGAACCGATCACTTGCTGGATTTCCTGAAGTTGTACGCACCTGCACCCACGGAACGGGAGCCGGTAGCCGCGCATGGCGTTCTCCACTCAATAAACGGCCTGCCTAACGGCGGCGGAATGCTCGAGGTGCAGGATGAGATCGTGATGCGCAAGGTCGACGACGCAGAGCCGCTCGCACTCTATGTCTACAAAACGATGACCGACCCCTTCGCAGGAAGGATATCGTTCTTTAAAGTCCTCAGCGGCTCGATGAAGACAGACAAATCGGTGCTGAATTTCACTCGCCAGGAGCCAGAGCGGCTGGCGCATCTCTCTATTATGCAGGGGCGCAAAGCGATTGAAGTGCAGGAGCTGCATGCCGGCGATCTCGGCGCGGTCGCAAAGCTGCGTGTGACTCTGACTGGCGACACACTCGGCGAAAAATCTCACGAAATCTTCCTCGAGCCGGTGCGAATGCCCGAACCCGCGATGACCTATGCGATCGAACCGAAGACGCGAGCCGACGAGGACAAGCTGGCGCCGGCCCTGCACAAGGTCATGGAAGAAGATCCAATGGTAAGGTTCTTCCGCGATCCTCAAACTAACGAGTTTCTGGTTGCCGGCGCCGGACAACAACACATCGAAGCGGTCGTCGCCAAGCTGAAGAGGCGATATCACACCGACGTCACGTTGAAAGCCCCGAAGATTCCATACCTCGAGACAGTGCGAGGCCGGGCCGAGTCTCAGGGCCGCTACAAAAAGCAGACGGGCGGCCATGGACAATACGGAGACTGCAAGATTCGCATGGAGGCCTTGCCTCGTGGCGGCGGCGTAGTCTTCGAAAACGACATCTTCGGTGGATCCATTCCCCGCCAGTACGTGCCAGCAGTCGAGAAGGGCATCCGCGAATCCGCCGCGCGTGGATTCTTGGCTGGTTATCCTGTCGTCGATATCAAGGTGACTGTCTTCGATGGCAGTTATCACGAAGTGGACTCAAGCGAGATGTCTTTCAAAATGGCCGCGCGCCTCGCCTTCCGTAAATGCATGGAGCAGGCAAAGCCCGTGCTCCTGGAGCCTGTCATGAAGGTCGAAATCGAAACGCCGGACGACTTTGCCGGAGCGCTCTTGGGCGACCTGAATTCGCGTCGCGGCCGAGTCCAGGGCATGGAGAGCGGATTGACCGGGACAACTCTTCGCGCCGAGGTTCCCATGGCTGAGATGCTGAGCTACGGAACGACGCTGACCTCCATCACACAAGGCCGCGGCAGCTTCCGGATGGAGATGGACCACTATGACGTCGTTCCTCCACCGCTTGCTGAAAAGATCCTGGCTACCGCGAAGCAACCCAATCGCGACGAACTCGAAGACTAATCAGAAAGGCCCGCAGCTCCCGAGGAGTTGCGGGCTTTTGTTGTGTTCGACTAACCTTCGCGCGGAAATTCACCAAAAAATAAGGCGCCCGTCACAAAAGCGAAGAATTCTCTTCCTCATTTTGACATCTTCGGATATGCTGATTTCCATTCCAAGTACAGTATCAAAACTGAATCTGCCAGGTTTCAGATTTTGTACCTCCTTAGCTGACTGAACCAGGTGCCGTGGTTTTCGCCGCGCTGCATCGTCGCATCAGTGTCTTTTCTAATAGATCGTTCCGACTAAAACGCCGTATTCAACACCCTAACTGCATCATTTTTTGGAGCCAGACCTATGACTACGCGTTTCCGCCTCCCCATCTTTACCCTCGTTTTCATTCTGTTTGGCTGTCTGTCAGCGAGTTCGACGCTTGCACAGCAAACGCTCGGTGGACTTACCGGCGTAGTCACCGATACGCAGGGAGGCATCCTGCCGGGCGTGTCCGTAACACTCATCGGTGACCAGACGGGATTGACGCGTACACAAATCTCCGGCAGCAACGGCTTCTACGACCTTGCCAATCTGCCCATCGGAACATATACCGTCACCTTCACGCGGGATGGCTTTGAGACGCAGAAGATGACCGCCATCCCTATTCAAAGCGACCGCACAGCTACTCTCAACGTGCAGCTGAAGGTTGGCGCTGTCAACACAGTTGTGAGCGTAGAGGCTGTGCCTTTAATGAACGCAGTCGACACGACGAATGGTTACGTACTCGATAAACAGCAGATCCAATCCATACCGTTGCCGACGGGCAGCTTCACCGGCCTCGCAATCCTCTCGCCCGGAGTCAACGCCGAGTTGCCGGGCGGGACCGGCGCTCTCTCGGGCCTGGGAAATGCACCCATCTGGGCCAACGGACAACGTGATACCAGCAATAGCTTCTCCCTCAACGGTGTCGACGCCAGCAATCTCTTCAACGGCAAGAGCACCAGCCAGGTCGCCTCAGCGCGCGTCATCAATAGCACGGGTGCCTCCACCAGCACAGGCGGTGGCGGAGTCATTCAATCCACTGCTTCCGTTTACCTTTCAATCGGCAACGCGATCCCAACCCCGGCTCCGCAGACCATCGAGGAGGTCCGCGTTAACGCCTCCATGTACGACGCGCAACAGGGTTCGACATCCGGCGCGCACATTGACATGAGCACCTCCTCCGGCACTAACGCCTATCACGGATCGGTCTACGGCATGCGCGCAACCAACTGGCTCAACGCAGCGCCGTTTTTCTTCAAAAACGATCCCGTGATCAATAGCGATCCAAGGCTGGTAAATCCAGGTTTGCACCGGTACCAGGTGGGCGGCACGTTCGGCGGTCCCATCATCAAGAACAAACTCTTTGGTTTCGTCTCTTATCAGCACCTGCAGGTCTCCGACCAGGAGATCGGCGACTCTTTCCTCGACGTCCCCGCTGGCCTCTCCGATACCAACCGCACCGCCGGCTCGTTCGCAAACATTGTCAACAATAACTACGGCACCACGCTCGGCTCGGGCGATATCGACCGTACAGCTCTCGCGTTATTCAACGCCCCCTCACTTCCCGGCGAACCCGGAAGGTGGCTCATCCCCAATGACAGCGGAGTCGGCCTCACCACCAGCCATCCCTTCAATGCCTTCCTTCCCGGCACTGGCCGCTTCAAGGCGGACATGGCGGTTGCCAACATCGACTACAACGCCACATCCAAAGACACCCTCGCTCTGAAGTACTACTACCAGCATGACCCCACCCTCGCGCCCTACGCTTACTCCAGTGTCCCCGGATTCACCGAGCACCTCGACTCTGGCGCGCAGGTCTTCTCCATCATCAACACCTACCTCGTCAAATCAAACCTCAGCACCACGCAGACCCTGGGCTTCATCCGCGAGAAGACCTGGATGGACAATGAGCAGCCCTTTGGTCCCGGCGCGATCCCCGGCGGCTCTCTCGGAACTGTCTCCATCAACGAATTCGGCTCGAACTATTTCCCCGGTGTCTCCATCGTGAACGTGCTCGGCGACGCTGCTTATAGCGCGGGACTTGAAAGCACCGGCATCCTGAACATCGGACCTAACGCGGAAGGCCAGTCTCCTAATACCGGAGCCTTCCAGAATCGCTGGCAGCCTTCCGGCAACGCCATCTGGACACTCGGCAAACACACTGTCAGCTTCGGTCTCAGCTATAGCTACACTCAGCTCAACACCATCGACAAGCGCACCGGCACTGGCACCGTCGCCGCCGACGACCTGAGCGCCTATGCGCAGGGCTATGTCACTCCCGGAAGCTCCTCCACCGCCTTCTACGTCAGCTCTTTCCTTCAAGGTGATGCGAGCCGCTACTATCGCGCCAACCAGGTCGGCAGCTACATTCAGGATAAATTCCAGATCACCCCAACCCTCTCGCTTACCGCTGGAGTCCGTTACGACTGGGATGGCGGCCTCACTGAGAAGCAGGGCCGCATCTTTAACTTCGATCCCTCCCTCTACAGCTACAGCGAGGCATCCGACACTATCGCCAACCCGGGCTTCATCATTGCCGGCAACAACGCTAACGGCACTCCCGGCATCAGCCCCACCACACTCACCGGCCGGCAGTGGGGCATTGGTCCCAGACTGGGAGCAGCATGGCAGCCCGAGATGTTCCACGACAAGGTTGTTGTCCGCACAGGGTTCGGAATGTACTACGACCGCGGCGAGCTCTTCAGCTACTTTTCGCCCGGCTATGCCATCGGCACCGTCACCGGCGGGCCCTTCGGCGTCAACCAGCAGCTTCCTTTCGTGACCGCCTCAAGCTGCCCGAATAACACTCTTTACGATGGTTACATTCCGACCTGCGGCCAGAACACCGCTGGCCCCGGAGGCACCAACGACCCGTTTGCAGCTCCGACGTCTGCGAATGCGGCAACCGGCAACCTGGCTAACCCGTACACCTCGAATCTGCTGAATCCTGTCTCCGCAAGTCCCAAATCGTCGGACCTTAGCAAATACCTGCCTAATCTCGCGGCCATCAACGACGGCGGCCAACCCGTATCGCTGGGCGTCTATGATCGCGCCAACAAGCTCCCTTACACCTACAACTACACGCTGGACATTCAGTGGCAGCCACGCAACGACCTGGTCGTCGAACTCGGTTACGTCGGCAATCTCGGCCGCCATCAGGTCATCCCAGTTCCCTTCAATCAACCGGGAATTGCCTCACCCGGCCACAGCATCCATGGCGAAATCTACTCCTACGGTTACAACGTACAGGGCCCCACAGGATGCTCTGCTACCTTCTCCTGCAGCCCAATCAACCTGCCCAATGGAAATCCCTACGCCGAAGATTACGAAGGCGGCAACGTCGACCACCGCGTCCCCTACATCGGCTATGCCGCCGAATCCATCGACTACAAGGCCGCTGGTATCGATGCCTACAACGCGCTCACGGCTCACGTCGAAAAACGTATGAGCCACGGCCTGCAGGTCGCGGCCTCCTACACCTTCTCCCACGCGCTCGATGAGCAAAGCGGCCTGGGCCTCTTCTACAACGGCAACAACCCCCTCAACCTCCGAGACGGATACGCCTCTGCCGACTTCGACCGCACCCACGTCATCAACTTCAACTACGTCTACCGCCTGCCCGATTTCATCCACGAGCACAATCTCGCCAGCTACCTCACCAATGGCTGGTCTCTGGTCGGCCTGACCATCCTGCAGAGTGGTCAGCCCTACAGTGTCATCGACTTCAGCGGCGCGATTGCCAGTGTTTACTATGGTGTCAGCAACGGAATTACCAACCCCATCGTGCCCCTCGCTCAGGGTTGTACGGCAAAGAACGCGTTGACTGGTCACTCCGGAGCCTTCGGAACGCCAGCCCTCAAAGCGTCCTGCTTTACCGTACCTCTGATCGGTGCTGGCGGTCTGGGCGGTGCCGTTCCTGCCACTGACCCCTATGAAACCAACTTCACCACCGGCCAGCGCAACATCTTCCGGCAGGCCTTCCAGAAGCGCGCCGACGCCTCGCTCGTCAAGGTCACCAGATTCACCGAGCGTTACGCGCTCAAGTACTCCTTCGACGTATTCAACCTCACCAACACCACCAGCTTCGACGTGCCCGGCAACGAGGTGTCGCAGAACGAGAACTACAACGGTTTTCCGGTCACCGGAACACCAGTTCTTCCCACCTCCTGCGATGCCAGCAACGCTGGGTTCTACAATTGTCCGGCTGGCCTCGGCACTGTGACCCACACCATCGGCAGCGGACGGCAAATCCAGATGTCGCTCCAGTTCACGTTCTGACGCGCTTCATCCTCGTTCCAGCGTCACAAAACACAAAGGCCCGTAGCCAACCGCTGCGGGCCTTTTTTTGCGCCTAATCGGTGTCCGAATACGGACAGATTTTTCTAGGAGTGGACGGTTTGGCACTGCCAATGCCTTCTAAGTAACTGAAAATGGGAAGCCTTAGATTGGCTGCGCGTTTGCAATTGCATAGGCGCAATGGATATCTCTAGACCAGACATTAAGAAGAAAAAGATGCGTCGGCAATGGATCATTGCTGGCTGCGCGGTTGTTCTACTTGCGATCGTGGCGTTTCTCGTGACACGGCTGAAGCCGGCTGCTCCCGAGGTCGACCGGGCCACCGTTTGGACCGATACCGTGAAGCGTGGTCCGCTGCTGCGTCAGGTGCGCGGGCCGGGGACGCTCGTTGCGCGCGAGGACAAGATACGGGTTATCCCGGCGGAGACCGAGGCGACAATCTCGCGGATTCGCGTGCTTCCGGGTACGCAGGTGAAGGCCGACACCATCATCATGGACATGGTTGACCCAACGGTAGACCAGCAGATGATGGATGCGACTCTGGCTCTGAAGGGCGCGAAGGCTGACTTGGAAAATACACGCGCCACGGTGAATAGCAACATGATGGTTTTGCGCGCGGAGTCGGCGACCTTGGACGACGACACCCGGCAGGCGCTGCTGCAGGCCAAGACGGACAAGAGCCTGTACGATCTGGGCGTAGTCAGCGGACTAACTTCGACTGCCTCAGGGGGCAAGGCCGAGGAGATGGGCAAACGCCAGCAGATCGAGCAGCAGAAGCTGGAGATGAATCAGAAGGCCATCGCCACGATGATTGGCGTGCAGGAGGCCAAGGTGCAGCAGGCCGAGGCCGTGTTGGCGTTGAAACAGCGGCAGAAGGAGGCTCTGACGGTGCGCGCGGGAATCGACGGAGTGCTGGAGGCTCCGGACGTCCCGTTGCAGGTGGGGCAGCATGTGGATCCCGGGACGATGCTGGCAAAGGTGGTACAGCCGGATCAACTGAAGGCCGCCCTGAAGATCGCCGAGACGCAGGCGCGTGACATCCAGATCGGGCAGCCGGCCGAGGTCGATACCCACAACGGCGTAATCGAAGGCAAAGTAATGCGAATTGATCTCGCGGTCGTGAACGGAACGGTGACGGTTGACGTAGAGCTTTCTGGGGCCATGCCGTTGGGCGCGCGTCCCGACCTGAGCGTCGACGGAACTATCGATCTGGACCGGATGACGGACGTGCTCTATGTAGGCCGCCCCGCATTCGGAAACGAAAACAGCACCATCAGCCTCTTCAAGCTGGGACCCGATGGCCAGACAGCGGTGCGAGTCCCGGTCAAAGTTGGCCGCGCATCGGTCAACAGCATTCAGGTACTGGAAGGATTGCAGCAAGGCGACACCGTCATTCTCTCGGACATGAGCCGATGGGACAACACCGACCGGATTCGCCTGAACTAATCACGATTGATAAAGGGAGAGCAACGATGATGACAGCCGAAACGATCATTCAGATCGAGGACCTGACGAAAATCTTTTATACCGATGAGATCGAAACCCACGCCCTGTCCGGCATACACCTCAGCATCAACCGCGGCGAATACGTCGCCATGTCGGGCCCCTCCGGATGCGGAAAGTCAACGCTGCTGTCGATCATCGGCCTGCTCGACACCCCAACAGGTGGCCGGTACACGTTGAATAGCAAAGAGGTAGCAAACCTCAACTTTGCCGATCGCTCGCGCATCCGCAATCAGGAGATCGGCTTCATCTTTCAGAGCTTCAATCTGATCGGCGACCTCACCGTGGCCGAAAATGTGGAACTGCCGCTCACCTATCGCGCGGGCATGCCCTCAGCCGAGCGCAAGCGTCGCGTGCAGGAGTCGCTCGAGCGAGTGAACATGGCTCACCGCATGCGTCATTATCCCGCGCAGCTCTCCGGCGGTCAGCAGCAGCGAGTCGCCGTCGCCCGCGCACTCGCCGGTTCCCCCTCGATCCTGCTCGCCGACGAGCCCACCGGAAACCTGGACTCCAAAAACGGTGAAGCGGTCATGAAGCTTCTCCAGGAGCTTCATCAGGAAGGCGCAACCATCTGTATGGTGACGCACGATCCACGGTTCGCTGCCCACGCAGAGCGGCAGATTCATCTCTTCGATGGAAAGGTCGTAGCGGAGGGCGAGCTCAACAAGCTGTTGGCGGAGGTAGAGGCATGATGACCCTGTTGGAAGATCTAAGACTCGCGTTGCGGCAGATCTGTAGTGAATTTGGCCGCGAAGGAACTGCGGTCACGGCAGTCCCGCTGGTCGTACTGGGGCTCGCGCTTAACTTTGCCGCCCTTAGCGCAACAGAGTTTGTGCGTCATGGCGGAAGGCCAATTCATCAGCATTCCGCCTTACGAAATGCAGCCCGGACTGAACTCAACGCAGTTCGGATCGTGGTTCACTCGGCGATCAGGAAGATCAATGCTACCCAGCAAAGATGGGGCAGGACTCAGCAATGGGTGAAGGATGGGCAGAAGAAAATCGACGGCTACCACGTCGAAGTTGGCGTCGTCTGGGCTCCCTCCACCCCCAACGAGGACTGTGGCATAAAGCTTCTGGGAAACACGGCGTGGACAAGGATGGTTGCCGTCGTGCAGTGCTAGTGTCGCTGCGCATTGATTAAGGAAGCACAAAGCGACGGGAACGAGGAAGCGATGAATCAATTCGTGCAGGACATTCGTTTTTCATTGAGGCAGCTCAAGCGCTCCCCCGGATTTTCGGTGATCGTTGTACTGACCCTCTCGTTGGGCATTGGTGCAGCGGCAGCAGTATTCAGCGTGATTGATGCTGTTCTGCTCAGGCCGTTACCCTTCGCCGCGCAGGACAGGTTGGTCTTCCCAAACACAACAGCGCGTGAAGGTTACATCCAGCCATGGTCGTATCAGAGCTACAAAGACGCGCGGCCGGATTTGAAGACATTCGATGCTTTGGCGGGATATCAAACGTCCGAGATGAATCTTGAAGGTCCATCGGGACCCATCTCACTTCGGACGGTAAAGGGAACCGACAATTTCTTCACCGTATTCGGCGTAAAGCCAATTCTCGGACGGACCTATCTGCCAGGAGAAGACGAGACTGGCAAGGACGATATCGCCGTGCTGAGCTATGAAGTATGGCAGACCCAATTTGGCGGGCAAAAAGACGCTCTGAACAAGGTCATTCGTTTGGATGGCACCCCTTATACCGTTATTGGGGTCATGCCGGCGGGATTCCGGTTTCCCTTGTCGGTACGGAATGCAATCTATACACCGCTGCACCCGGATCCGCGATGGAAGAACAGTCGCGGGTCGCACTGGATGAGCACGGTGGGTCTTCTTAAAGAAGGCGTGACGAGGGAGCAATCGCGGGCAGACTTTGTCCGCGTCCTGGCCAACCTTGGCAGGGCATTTCCGGACACGGACGCAGGCAGGACGGTCGACATCGTCCCGCTAAAGTCGCAGATCAGCGCCAATGCAAACGGCCCGCTGAAGACCCTCGCTCTCGCTGTGGTGGCGCTACTCGCGATTGCATGCGTCAACGTTGCGGGACTATTGCTGGCCCGTGGAGTCAAGCGAGAGCGGGAGATCGCGTTGCGCGCCGCGGTGGGCGCCGACCGCTTTCGATTGCTGCGTCAGTTGGTGACGGAAAGCCTGGTGCTCAGCATAGTCGGGCTTGCTGGCGGAATGCTTGTAAGTTGGGCGTTGATGGCCGCAATGCGCACGTTTCTCGTGCGGGCGCTTGCTCGTGGAGCCGACGTTCATATGAACGGGGCGGTGCTTGCTGTCGCACTCGCATTGTCTGCGGCGACAAGCATTCTCGCGTCCCTTGTCCCCGCAATTCGACTCTCCGGTGCCGACCCTAACCGTGCGCTGCGCGCCGGTGGGGCAGCGGGTACATCTCCCGGCCAACATCGGCTGCGGTCGATCTTTGTTGTGACACAGGTGGCACTGTCTCTGGTGTTGCTGATGGTCTCCGGGTTACTGCTTAAGAATCTCCAGGCCCAGCTCAGAACAAATTTGGGCTTCGATCCAAAGACGATTCTGACTGCTCAAATTGATCTCTCGCCAGGAAGATACGAGGGCCGCGATCCACTGGTCACCTTTTATCGACCACTGCTCGAACGAGTCTCTCACCTTCCAGGAGTCCAGGCTGCCGGAGTCATCGATACACTGCCCATCCAGAACTGGGGCAGCAACTCGGATGTCCACATTGCAGGTCAGCCGCCGAATCCCCCCGGCAAGGAGATGCTTGCCGAAAATCGTCTAGCGTCAGCTGGATACTTTGACGCAATGGGCATCAATCTGGTTCGCGGAAGAATGCTATCGCAGGGACTGGATACTCCAGACCGTCCTGGCGGCACTGTTGTCGTGAATGAGGCCTTTCAACGAAAGTTCTTCTCAGCTGGTGGAAATCCTGTTGGGGCGCATATAGACGACAACGATAAAGCTGAGTTGAAGACCGGCATTGCAGGCGTTGTAACCAGTGTGCGCCAGGACCTGAACCAGGCCCCCCTGGCAGAGATGGACTGGCTCATCGACGAGATTGCGCCGAAAGACCGCCTGGGGAACCTGGCAAACATGACGCTCGTCGTGCGTTCGAGCGGGAACCTCGAATCTCTTGTGCCATCGCTGCACAACGCGTTTCGCGAGGTCGATGCAACTGTGCCGTTCAAGACACCCGAGTCAATGACCGAAATCGTTAGTGACTCGCTCGTCTTTGAGAGGATGGAGGGTTGGCTATTCGGAACCTTCGCGGCGTTCGCGCTTCTACTGGCTGTCATCGGACTCTATGGATTGATCAATCATGAAGTGGAGTTAAGGACGCGTGAGATTGGTATTCGGATGGCGCTCGGTTCTACGCGTGGGCTCGTCGTGGCTGGAGTCCTGCGGCGCGTAGTTACCTTGATGGTTGTCGCGGTAGGTATCGGGTGGCTCCTGACCTTGGCGCTAAGGAAAGTCTTGACTGCAGTCGTGGAGATGCACCCCAGCCATGACATTGGTATTTTGTCGGCACTCACTGCGGCATTGATCGCCGTGGGTGTTCTTGCGAGCCTTGCCCCAGCGCGGAGGGCAGCAACAATCGAGCCTGTGCAGGCATTGCGGGCGGAGTAAGGAACAGGAAAATGAATCAACTGATGCAGGACGTTAGCTTTGCATTGCGGCAACTGCGTAAGGCCCCGGGATTCACAGCAACGGCGGTTTTGACGCTGGCTCTGGGTATCGGGGCTAACGCGGCAATTTTTACGCTCGTCCACGCAGTGCTCCTTCAAAATCTTCCCGTAACCGACCCCAGTACGCTCGTGCGCGTCGGCGACACCGACGATTGCTGCGTCAATGGAGGAACCCCCGACGAAAACGACTACTCGCTCTTCTCCTACAACCTCTATAAGCACCTTCGCGACAATACGCCGGAGTTCGAGCAGCTCGCAGCGATGCAGGCGGGAATTGGCTATGGTTCGGTAACTGCGCGCAGCAGCCAGCACGACGCCCTCCCAAAAGCCCTTCGTGGCGAGTTCGTCTCCGGCACCTACTTCCAGACCTTCGGACTCCAACCCTACGCAGGCCGTTTACTGGCTTCGACCGATGACGTAAAGGGCGCTCCAATGGCCGCCGTCATGAGCTATCAAACCTGGCAAAGAGATTACGCAGGGGATCCATCCATCGTCGGCAGCACATTTGCGCTGAACACCAATCCTGTGACGATCATCGGCATCACGCCACCCGGCTTCTATGGCGATCGCATGGTCAGCTCTCCCCCTGACTTCTACATTCCCATGGTGATGGAACCGGTGATGGTGCCCGTCAGCTTGCTCGATAACCAAAGCTCCAACTGGGTCTATATCCTCGGCAGAATAAAACCCGGAACCCCCCTTGCGCCCTTGCAGGCGAAGATGAGCGCCTCGCTTCGTGATTTTCTGACCCAGCTCCCGCTCTATCACAGAGAAGATGAGAAGAAGAACCTCGCGCAGTCGCATGTCGTTCTCATCCCCGGTGGGATAGGAATCGCAAACATGCAGCAGGAGTACGGCAAAGGACTGAAGTTCCTGATGTGGATCTCAGCTCTGGTCCTTCTGATTGCATGCGCAAACATCGCAAACCTGGTATTGGTCCGAGGCATGGCGCGCCGAGCCGAAACCTCCATACGCATGGCCCTCGGCGCCCAAAGAAAAAGACTTATCCGCCAGATGCTCACCGAAAGTGTCGTCCTGTCCTGCATCGGCGGGCTCGCCGGACTCGTGGTTGCTTATGCAGGAACCAAAGTCCTGTTGACGATGGCATTCCCGGACGCAACCAGCCTGCCAATCCATGCCACTCCATCGCCCATCGTGCTTGCCTTCGCGTTTGCCTTGTCGCTGATCACCGGTCTCATCTTCGGAATCGCTCCTGCCTGGATCACCTCCCACTCCGATCCTGCTGAAGCGCTGCGAGGTGCCAACCGTTCGACGAGCGACCACTCAGGCTGGGTCCAGCGCTCGCTGGTAGTCCTGCAGGCGGCGCTCTCCGTCATCCTACTGGTTGGTGCGGGCCTTATGGCAAAGAGCCTCAATAATCTCGAGAACCAGAACTTCGGAGTCGAGACCGAAAACCGCATCGTCGTCCACATGAGTCCCGACAACGCTGGCTACAAAACCGACCAGCTTGAACCTCTCTACCAGCGAATCGATCAAAGTCTGCGCGCTCTTCCGGGAGTCCAGAAGGTTGCTCTCTCGCTCTACACGCCACTCGAAGGAGACAACTGGGGTGAGGGCGTCTCCATTCAGGGCCGCCCGGAGCCAGGACCAAACGATTCTGTCGGCGCCTCCTGGGTGCGCGTCGCCCCGGAGTTCTTCGACATCATCGGACAGCGCGTCCTCCGCGGTCGCGGAATCACCGAGCACGATACAGCCACTTCGCTTCCTGTCGCGGTCGTCAATCAGGCATTCGTAAAGAAATTCTTCCCCAAAGGCGAAGACCCTATCGGCATGCACTTCGGTGTATCCGGCGTCAAAAGCTCCAGCGACTTTGAGATTGTTGGCGTCGTCTCTGACGTCAAATACAACAACGTCCGGCGCCCTGTCAGGGCAATGTACTTCCGCCCGCTCCTCCAGGTTGCCCATACCGATTCCCCAGGCGATGTCCGCTCTCTCTTCGCCGGGGCGATCATGCTCCAGACCAAGGGACCTGTCGACGGCCTTGAATCGCAAGTACGAAGGGTACTCGCAAGCATTAACCCAAACCTGACCGTCTCCCGCTACGAGACATTCTCAGGACAGATCAAAGGTCAGTTCAACCAGGAGCGCCTCATCGCCCGCCTCACGTTGATGTTCAGCGTGCTGGCTCTTGTCCTGTCTTCCGTCGGTTTGTACGGAGTAGCAGCTTATGCCGTCGCACGCCGCACGCCCGAGATCGGCATCCGCATGGCGCTGGGCGCTGGTCGCAGCAGCGTCGTCGGCATGGTACTGCGCGAAACCATGCTGCAGGCCGGTATCGGCCTCGCGATTGGAGTCCCCGTTGCTCTCCTGTGTGTCCGCTACGTGCAGTCACAGCTATACAGCGTCGCGGGACACGATGCGGAAGTCCTGGCTATTGCAATTGCGACTCTCGCGGCCTCGGCGTTCGCAGCAGGGCTGATTCCAGCACGACGGGCAGCTTCCATCGATCCCGTCAAGGCGCTGCGGACGGAATAAAAATGCCTGCCACGCAAAAGCGCCGGTATCCGTTGTGTAGCCGTCAAAGCGCACGCCATCACAAGTCTTGAACCTTGGAGTAACTACTCAATGATCGACATGAAAAATCTGGAACGAAGCTATAAAACGGGACACACAGAGACATGGGTTCTCCGCAGGATCAATCTCTCCATCCGCCAGGGTGAATTTGTAACCGTGATGGGTCCATCGGGCGCAGGCAAGTCATCCCTCCTGAATGTCCTCGCAATGCTCGACGACCAATGGAAAGGAGAGTTCCACTTCGCCGACCAACCTGTCCACACAATGAATCGCAAGCAGCGGGCGGATCTCGCGCGCCGCCGCATCGGCATGGTCTTCCAGAGCTACCATCTGCTCGACGACCTGACGGTGGCCGAAAATATCGACCTCCCACTCTCCTACAAAGACATCCCTAAATCAGAACGCCAGGCTCTCGTCGCCGACACCCTCGACCGTTTCAACATCGTCGGCAAGAAAGACCTCTTCCCCAATCAACTCTCCGGCGGCCAGCAGCAGCTCGTCGGCATCGCCCGCGCAGTCATCCACAAGCCCGACCTGCTCTTGGCCGACGAACCAACCGGCAACCTGCACTCAGAGCAGGCAAAGGAGATCATGCAATTGTTTAGAAAGTTGAACGAACAGGGAACCACTGTAGTTCAGGTCACGCACTCCGAAGAAAACGCCGCATACGGCACTCGGACGATCGAGCTCCGCGACGGATGGCTCTCTCGCGATACAGCGGGTCTCGCAACCGGAGTAGAGGTGAAGGCATGAAGAAAAGTCTTTCGCTCCGTTGCCTGACCGTCGTCATGTTAGTAGAGATGCCCATACTCTCTCTGGCTCAGCAGGCCCAAACCCAGCAGACACAAACCCAGCAGGCCCAGCAGGCAGTCATATCCCAAACCCCCACCGCGCCCGCCCTGCCTGCTCTGCGCCTCGATATCCCTCATTCGAACAATCCATTTCGTGCCTACATGCCGACGCTGGTGCCGCAGCCCAACCTTGCGAACTCGTCACGCATCGATGCGCTGACTAATAACGGAGTGTTGGAACTCAGTTTGAAGGACGCAATCTCCCTCGCTCTGGAGAACAACCTCGACATAGCAATCGCTCGCTACAATCTTCCCATCGCCGCAGCGGACGTACTTCGCACACAGGCTGGCGGATCCTTCCGCGGCGTCAACACCGGTGTAGTACAGAACACTCCTGGCGGCGGCGTCGGTGGATTCGGTTCAAGCTCAAGTGGCGCGGGTGCAGGCGCAGGCGGAACATCGGGTGGCGCAGGTGGTGCCGGTTCGGGTGCATCGGGTCTCGTGTCCTCAACCTTAGGCACCGGAACCAACGTCTCCTCCTACGACCCATCTATCACTGGAGCTCTAAACAACGAGCATTACACGCAGCCTTTGTCGAACATCGCGATCTATGGAGTTCCGACTCTCCAACAGAACACTACCAACGGCAATATCAGCTATGCGCAGGCCTTTCCTACCGGGACCTCGCTATCGGCTGTCTTTGAAAATAGTCGTGGCGCAACGAACAGCCCAAACAGCTTTCTGAATCCAACGCTCAACTCCTACTATCACATCGTGCTCCAGCAGCAGCTTCTCGCTGGCTTCGGTTTGGGGCCGAACCTTCGCTTTCTCCGGATCGCAAAGAATAATCAAAAGATCTCCGACGAGGCATTCAAGCTTCAGGTCATCTCAACCGTCACCCAGATAGCAAATATGTACTGGGATCTCGTTGCTGCCTACGACGATGAACAGGTTAAGAGCCGTTCACTCGATTTTGCTAACCAGACCCTGGAGAGCGACCGCAAACAGCTCTCCCTGCAGGCGATTCCAGCGATGGATGTCATGAAAGCCGAGGCTGAAGTCGCGAATCGCGAACAGGATCTCACCGTCGCGAAGACCACCCTTCAATTTCAGGAACTCCTCATAAAAAATGCGCTGACGAAAAATCTCGACGATCCAATTCTTGAGGCAATGCCCGTACACCCGACCGATCAGAGTGGCACACTCGAGCCCGCCACGGCGCAAGGCCCCACGGAAGACATGATTGCGCGCGCGTTACGCGACCGGATTGAGCTCGGGGAATCCAATCTCGATCTCGATAACAGGCGCGTTAGTCAGAACGCCGCTCGAAATGCCGTTCTTCCCTCCGTAACGGCGACTGCGTTTTATGGCGGTACCGGCCTCGCAGGGCCACCTAACCCAGGCTCAGACATCGTCTCTACCGCACCCTTGGACTTCGGCGGTGCAGTGAAGAACGCATTCAACAACACTGCCCCGGACTATTACCTCGGGCTCTCCGTCAACATTCCGATTCGCAATCGCGTCGCTAAATCCGACCAGTATCGTGCGGAGCTTGAGACAAGGCAGTCCGAGCTCCGTCTGCAGCAGTTGAAAAAACAAATACGCATCGAGGTCCGCAACGCGCAATATGCTCTCGAGCAGAGCGAGGCGAGGGTGATCGCGGCCCGCAAGGCACGCGACCTTGCCCAAAAGACCTTCGAGATTACCGCGAAGGAGCAGGAGCTCGGTGCTGGTTCCAACTATCAGACTCTGACGGCGCAGCGCGATCTCTCAGTAACCGAATCTGCTCTTGTGGCAGCGATGACGGCGTATCAAAAAGCGAAGATAGAATTGGATCGCTCGATAGGGTCCACTCTCGACGCGCACTCTATTTCGATAGAATCAGCAAAGACGGGTCTTGTCCCGGTCGTGCAATAGCGCGAGAACAGGTCATCATGTTGGTGGAACGAACAGAAAAAGACGTATTGGCGACAGCAGAAACAGAGGTCCCGTACAAGCTCCTCGTTGCGGATGATCAACCGCACATACTGGAAGCGCTGCGTCTTCTCCTCAAGCCGGAAGGCTACCAGTTGGAGATGGTGCGAATGCCTGCGCTCGTCCTTGAAGCCCTGTCTCACGAGAGCTTCGACGGCGTTCTGATCGATCTCAATTACACCCGTGACACTACGTCAGGCAAAGAAGGGCTCGACCTCGTCGCGCAGATTAGGGAGATAGATCCCCAGCTTCCAATCATCGTAATGACCGCCTGGGGCAATATCGACTTGGCGGTGGAGGCAATGCGACGCGGCGCCGGTGACTTCATTCAGAAGCCGTGGGAAAACGCCCGCTTGCTCAGCATCCTGCGAACACAGATGGAGCTCCACCGTAGCCAGAAGCGAACGCAATGGCTGGAAGCGGAGAATCGTATCCTCAGGGCAACGGGCGCTCCTGACTTCATCGCCACAGCCCCTTCCATGCGCGCTGTACTCGAAACAATGGCGCGAGTCGGTCCATCGGATGCGAATGTCCTGATCACAGGCGAGCATGGCACAGGCAAAGAGGTCGTTGCCCAGACCCTTCATCGCCTCTCCAATCGCGCGTCCCGGACGCTCGTCGCCGTCAACACCGGCGCGCTCCCCGAAGGCACCTTCGAGAGCGAGCTCTTCGGCCACGTCAAAGGCGCCTTCACAGACGCGCATACCGACCGCATCGGCCGTTTCGAGTTGGCAAACGGAGGCACCCTCTTCCTCGATGAGATCGCGAATATCCCGATCCGGCAGCAATCAAAGTTGCTGCGTGTTTTGGAAACCGGCGAACTCGAGCGTGTAGGCTCCTCGAAGACCCAGAAGGTAAATGTTCGCATGCTCTCGGCAACCAACGCCGACCTGCGTGCCGAGTCTGCCGCCGGCCGTTTTCGCGAAGATCTCCTCTTCCGCCTGAACACTGTCGAGGTCAGTCTGCCTCCACTCCGCGATCGGCGCGAAGATATTCCAGCGCTCGCGGCGCACTTCTTGGCCCGCTACGCCGAACGATATCGTCGACCGATTCAGGGACTCGAGCCAACTGCACTACAGGTTTTGTTGCAATACGGCTGGCCTGGCAACGTGAGAGAGCTTGACCACACGATGGAGCGCGCAGTCCTGATGGCGAGGGGAGAACGGATCGAATCCGCGAACCTGGGCCTCAATACACAGCGCGCCGTATCGCAAAGCATGGATGAAATGAGCCTCGAAGCGGTTGAGGCGGTTCTGATTCGCAAAGCTCTGGCCCGGGCCAATGGTAATGTGAGTCATGCTGCGGATGCTCTGGGATTAAGCCGTGGAGCGCTTTATCGCCGCATCGAAAAATATGGGCTTTGAAGAACCAGCGGCAACCCCTCCCAGCAGACACCGTAGACGTGTGCCCTTGCGCGGCTCCGGCCGCCGGCTGAGCTTCGAAAAGCGCCTTCGCCTCTGGCTCTATCTGCTCGGCCTCCCAATGATTCTGTTCTGCTGGTTTCTGTTGCATCGATATTCAGCAGATTTGCTGGAACAGTTTCTTATCATCCTCGCATTGGTATTGGGTTGGGTGTTCGCCGTCTCTCTCCTCATGGATCAGATCATTCGGCCGATGCAAACACTGGCAAATGTGGTGGCTGCACTGCGCGAGGATGACTATTCTTTCCGCGCGCGTGGCGGACAGCGGAACGACGCAATCGGCGATCTGGCGCTCGAGGTAAACCGGCTGGCAAGCATGTTGCAGGCTCAGCGTGCGGGTGCTCTCGAGGCCATGGCGCTGGTGGAGCGTGTCATGGGGTCCATGCAGTCGCCGGTGCTCGCCTTTGATCCGGAAGGCAAGCTGAGGCTGCTGAATGCCGCCGCGGAACGCGAGTTTAATCTGCGCGCTCAAACCGCGCTAGGTCATTCCGCGGCACAGCTAAACCTCCATGAACTTCTCGATGTAGAAGACGACGGCGTCATCTCGCTTGGCAATGAGCAACAGCCCATCCGGTGGATCGTGAAGCGGACAAACTTCCGTCTCCGCGGCATTCCCCACACCCTTCTTGTGCTCTCCGATGTCAGCGCGGCGCTGCGCGAAGAGGAGCGCTTCGCCTGGAAGAGATTGATTCGCGTCCTTGGGCACGAAATCAATAACTCTCTCACTCCAATCAAATCCATTGCAGGCAGCCTGCGCGGCCGGCTCTCTGCATGGAGCGACCAAACCGGCGAAAAGGTCGACTTTGAGCGTGGGCTCGAGGTCATCGAAAACCGCTCCGAGTCCCTGAACCGGTTCCTCCAGGCCTATCGCCAACTGATGGGTCTCCCCGCCCCAAAACTAGCTGCCGTTGCGCTGGCTCCCCTCGTTCATAGGGTCGCCCAATTGGAGCGGCGAGTATCCGTCGCAGTGACAGGAGAGGCCGATGTAGTCCTCCAGGCCGACGCCGACCACATCGAGCAGGCCCTCATCAACCTCGTCCGCAACGCGGCAGACGCCGCACTTAGTCCCGACGCCACCGCCGGTGAACCTACAGTAGAGATCACCTGGCGCACACTCGGAGCTGAAGTAGTAATCGAAGTCCTGGACAACGGTCCCGGGCTGACCAGCGCAGAAAATCTGTTCGTCCCCTTCTACACGACCAAGCCCGGCGGAACCGGCATCGGTCTCGTCCTCGCGCAACAGATCGCACTGGCCCATCGAGGGTCCGTCCAGTTGGCTAACAGAACCGACGGTCTTCCCGGCTGCAGGGCCGACCTCAGGCTTCCCCTCGCCTGACTTCGCAACGGCCAATCGTATCAATTTTGTTTTCCTCTTAATATTCGCGCCCTAACAAAGAGTGCCAAATCCCACACGCGCCATGCAGAATATCTCAAGACACGGATGAGGTGAACCATGGCTTGTAAAGCGGAAGACCTGAGACAGATTCCACTCTTTGCGCTGCTCGACGACGACGAAATGGCCGTTCTCGCCGCGCAGGTGGAGATCAAAAAATTCGCTCCACGTCAGCGTATCTACAAGATCGGCGACTCCGGCAAACACGCCTACGTCATGATGTCGGGCAAAGTCCAGGTCACGACCGTGGACGACAGCCATCAGGAGGTCCTCGTTGACGAGCCCCTGCACGGCGACTTCTTCGGCTTCGCCTCCATGCTCGAAGACTCGCCTCACCAAACCACTGCCCTCGCAATCGAGGAGTCCATCTGCCTCGAAGTCAGCCGTGACGACATCGTAGCTCTGCTGCAACAGAAACCCATGGCCGGAATGGACATGCTCACCGTAGTCAGCCGCCAGTTTCACGCTCTCCAGCACCTCGTTCAACTTCGTGCCAGCCGCAACTCCAACGACGTCATCGAAGAGGAGATGAGCTTCGGAGATCGCATCGCGGATGCCGTCGCCAGGTTCGGTGGCTCGTGGGCCTTCATCATCCTCTTCGGTGTCGTGCTCCTCGTCTACACCACAGTGAACGTCATCCTGAGAGGAAAGGCATGGGATCCCTATCCATTCATCCTTCTCAACCTGTTCCTTTCAATGCTCGCCGCGATCCAGGCCCCCGTCATCATGATGAGCCAGAATCGCCAGGACACGAAAGACCGTGTGCGCGGCGAGCTCGACTACGACGTCAACCTTCGCGCCGAATCCGAGATCCAGGTTTTATCCAGCAAGCTCAACCTGCTCAACGAAAAGATCGGCGACGTCGACGACCTCCTCCGCGAGCACATCGACCTCACCAGGAAATCGAATCACTCCAGCTAACAAATCTGCACGCGCTCTCAAGCTAAACGCGGCTGCCTGTTCTTCAACTCAAGCAGCAGCCGCTCTACTTTCTCTTCGCGATCCAGCGCAGCAAACTTATCCTCAAGACTCTCATCCTCCAGAAGGCTGTAAGCGGCCACATTATTGGCTTCCTGTTGCAGAATCGTCGATTTCAGCCGGTTCAATGTGTTGGCCTTCTGCTGCAATCCGACAATGGCGCGCGCGGAATTAGCCTTACCCGCCACACGAGCTCGCCGATGCTGCGCTACAAGCATCTCGCAAGCCGACTGCGTCTCCGCCAGCTTCTGTTGCAGCTTCGAGAAAGCATTCCGCAGCGTCTCCGCCTCTGCCGTCTGATCTTCCAGTTGCTGCATGAAGCTGTTCGCCAGCCCCTGGTGACTCAGACTACGTTCCAGCGCCGCTCGCGCAAGATCATCCTGTTGACGCGCCACCGCCAGCTCCGCCTTTCGATGCCACTCTTGCACGGCATCTTCGTGCTCCTTCTTTTTCTTCTGCAGCAAATGTTGATCGGCAATCGCAATCGCCACCTGCGTCTTCACCTGAAGCAACTGATTCTCCATATCCAGCACCAGTTGCCGCGCCAACTTCTCCGGATCTTCAGCTCTTGAAATCAGATCGTTCACATTCGCTCGCAACAACGTCCCGACACGCTCAAGTAACGCCATAATGCCCTCCTTACAGCAATTGCTGTCCGGCGCAGATTGCTCCACGCCAGACAGATTGGTTAGTTGGCCGATCCATTCTCTCCATTCGCGCGTGGCTTCATCGCCTTCACATTCGACATCAGCTCCTGCAGGTTCATCCCCGAAAGAGCCTCAAACAGCGCAGGCACCTGCGCAGCGATCTTCGTCATCTCGCCCGTGATCTTGTTCGCACCGGTTGCTCCGTCGTTGCCCGTAGAAACAATGGTGATCTTGTCCACCTTGCTCAACGGCTCCGCCATCGCTCGCACTACATCGGCCATATTGGTAATCAGCTTGTCGACAACCGCAGCCTGCGACCACTCCTGGTACGCCTCCGCCTTCACGTTCATCGCCTTCGCCTCGGCGTCTCCCTTTTGGAAGATGATGTTCGCCTCGGCCTCGCCCTGCAGTTTGATCGCAGCCGCACGACCCTCAGCTTCAATTGTCAACCGAGACTTCTCGGCAGCCGCAATATTCTCAATACGCTGCCGTTCGATCTCAGCGCCCTTCAGCACCGTCGCAATCAACTCCTTCTCATGCCGCAGAATCTCTGCCTCCTGCACCTTCACCTGTTGTTCCTTTTCAATCTGCTGCACCTTCACCTGTTCTGCGACGACCTTCTGCTGCATCACATTCGTCTGCAGCTCATAAGCCTTGTCCGCCTGAGCCTCCTGCCGCCGGCTCTGCTCGGTAAACTGCGCCTTCTGAATATCGAGATCGCGCTGCGCCTCCGCCTGTTTGGCAAGCGAAGCCGTCTCCGCGATCACGCGCTCTTGGTCCGCCGCAGCCTTGGCAATCGCAGCCTCGCGCAACGCATTCGCGCGGCGAATCGCTGTATCCCGCTCTGCCTCCGCAGCAGCAATCTCCGCATCGCGCTTAATCCGCGCGATGTCCGGTCGGCCCATATTCGTGATGTACTCATTCTTGTCGCGCACCTCGCGAATCGTAAACGAGATAACCTCCAGCCCCATCTTGCTCATGTCGTCCATGCAGGTAGAGCGCATTCGCTCCGCCACCATCTCCGGCTCTTTCACAATCTGTTCGACAGTGAGCTGACCGATGATGCCGCGCAGATGGCCCTCCATCACCAGACGAATCAACCCTTCGCGCTGATCCGGAGACTTGGTAAGAAATTGCTCGGAAGCCGTAAGGATCGATTCCTTATCGGAGCGCACCTTGATCTGCGCCACCGCCTCCACCGTTACGGCGACACCCTGTTTCGTGTACAGGTCCTGCTGCGGAGCAACATCGAAGCTCATCAACTCCAGCGAAAGCTGACGGCTGTTTTCGACAACAGGAAAGATAATGGCGCCGCCGCCCTTGATCACGCGAGGACCGCGAAATCCGTAGACGATAATGGCCTCGTTAGGACCCGCTTTGCGAAACAGCTTCGCAACAAACATCGCCAGAAACAGCGTCCCCACGACGACCAGGCCAACAACAATAACAACGAACTGATTCTGCATAATCGTTCCTTTTTAGTAGCGACAGAGAACCTGTTATCTGCTTGCCTCAGGACAATACAAGGCGGTTGAAAACCCTCGGGCAAGAGAGGCCGCTGCAGATCGATCGTGCTCGCAAAATCTCACGGCCTGTCAGCCAGGCTCTTAAAAGGATCGCCATCCAATTCGGCCCACGGACGCACATACGCAACGCCGCGTTCATAGCGGATTACAACAACCTCGGTCCCGCGCTCGATACTGCGGCCGTCGTCACTGCGCGCCGCGGAGCTTCGCCGCGCTCCCGTTTGCACGAAGAGAATCTCGCCAATACCATCGCCGCTGCGAATGCTGTCACTCACCTGTGCCAGCACTCCCGTCATCTCCGTATCCTCGGAGCTCAGTACGCGCTCACGAGGCAGCAGCACTTTGAAAAGCAACGCCCAAATCATCGCAGCGCCAAAACCGCCGCTCAATACCGCCAGAAGAAAAATCAGCGGAGCCATCAAGCCGCTGTAATGGTGCAGCAGATAACCCGCGCCGCCAAACCAGCAGAGAAAAGCAGTGATCGTAAAACCGTTGAAGGCAGAGATCCCGTGATGCCCTTGGACGGAGTGGCCAAAATGAAAGCGCCCGAAATGTCCCAGGTGCAGATGTCCAAACCCACCCAGCGCCGTAGCCACGCTGAGGACGAGACCAGTGACGAAGCAGATGAGATAGAAGTTGTCCATAGTCATAGGGTGCGGCGTTTCGCATACTTGCCCGCGCCGACGGGGTTATTGGTCGTAATAGTTGATGTCGCTGTCTGCGCAGTCGCGCTCTCCGGGCGCAATACCTGGAGCAGGCGGTCCGCCAGCGCAGGCGTCTCCAGCACCGCCTCAAGCAAAAGAAGACAGCGCCGCGAATCTTTATTCTGCGCAAGCGTCAACAACGCCTGGCACAGCTCCGGATCACGCCGGAACCGCTCTGCCCCGCTGATAAGCCAAAGGTCCAGCTTGTCCTCGAGGGTGTGGATGTCGGCCATCAACTGTGCGTTATAACCTTCCGGATCATCCACGAGATAACCTGGATGAATTTGAAAGAACTTCGCCAGCAGCAGCCGCGTCGTATTCGTCAGATGAGGCCGTGTGCCGCTCTCGATCTGTGAGAGATAGGACTGGCTGATCGTCGCCCCGCGCTTACCTCGCGCTCCCTTGGCATGGTTCGACTCCTTGATGGCCCGCACCAGCTCCTGCTGCGTCATCGCACGTCCCAGTCCGCGAAGGTTTCCTTCCACCTCGCGCAGGTATCGGATTTTGTCGCTCAGCTTCATATTGCGAATTGCGATAACAATATCACGATTTGCAATATTAGCAAGCAATCAAAGGTAACCATGTTGGAGACAGTATTCCTTGTTCCTTGTTCCAAGCCTGAGAGAACCAAAGCGGAGAAATCTTGCTTGGGATCCCCAAAAGTGCTCCCCAACCCAGCACCGTCACCCTGAGCGCAGTGAAGGATCCCCGCATTTTACTTTTCCTGGCTCCCTGCCAAAGCGAGGCAGAATAGTCACTTTTCCCAATCTCATCAACTGCTTACAACTTTTTTCTTCAAAAACAGCCCAAAAACAGCGTGTCAAGCCCCATATTCACTCAACTCAAACAAAATAAGACACATCCCGAGTGGCATTTTAGTTACGCTCAACCAGCTATAATAAAGATATAGAACGAAAAATAAAGTTAGCCCCGGCCACCACCGGGGCTAACTCTTTTAGAAAGAGGATTTTACCCGTAACTATCTTTGTAATGAATATTTTGCAGGCCAATGGTCTGTCTAAGATGCATGGATTCAATAATTTACGACTAGATAAGTGGGGGGGGGTACCTCCCAGCCTATCTAGTCGAACTCACGGCATCTAGGTTCATATTCAACAGCAGAACATTCACTCGTGGCTCCCCCAGAAACCCAAGCTGCCGTCCTTCCGTGTGCGCTGCCACCAACTTTCGTACAGCGTCCTCGGAGAGATGTCGCTCCCGCGCGACCCGCGCCACTTGGAACTCAGCCCCAGCCGGGGTGATATGCGGATCGAGCCCCGAACCCGAAGCCGTCACCAGATCGATCGGAACATCCTCACCCGGATGGTCGACCTGTAGAGCCGCAACATCGCCCGCAACCCGGTCGATCAACTTCTTGTTTGTCGGTCCATAGTTTGACCCCCCGGAATTGGCCGCATCATACCCATTCCCCGCAGCCGATGGACGCGAGTGAAAGTACTGCGGAGCCGTGAAGCCCTGACCGATAATCCGCGAGCCGCGCAGCTCGCCATTCTGATAGATCAACTGCCCGTTGGCCTTGTCGTGAAACAGCGCCTGCGCCAGCCCGGTAACCACCAGCGGATAAATCAGCCCGAAGATAACCGTGGTCACCACAGTAAAGCGAATAGCAATAATCAGATTCCGAAGCATAAAAAATCCTTCAGGCCAGATGAACGGCCGTAATCAACATGTCGATGAGCTTGATGCCAATAAAAGGAGCAATCAGACCGCCAACACCATACAAAAGCAGATTGCGTCGCAGCAGAGCCTCCGCCGACATCGCCTTGTAGCCAACTCCTCGCAGCGCCAGCGGAATCAGCCCGATAATAATCACTGCATTGAAGATCACCGCCGAAAGAATCGCCGATTGCGGCGTCTTCAGATGCATGATGTTCAACGCATTCAACACCGGAAAAGTAGCTGCGAACATCGCAGGAATAATCGCAAAGTACTTCGCCACATCGTTCGCAATCGAGAAGGTCGTCAGTGCGCCGCGAGTCATGAGAAGTTGCTTGCCGATCTCCACGATCTCGATAAGCTTCGTAGGATTCGAGTCGAGGTCGACCATGTTCCCCGCCTCCTTTGCTGCCTGCGTGCCCGTGTTCATCGCCACACCCACATCGGCCTGCGCCAGCGCCGGAGCATCGTTCGTCCCGTCGCCTGTCATCGCGACCAGCTTGCCTTCACCCTGCTCGCGGCGAATCAGGTCCATCTTGTCCTTCGGCTTCGCCTCCGCCAGGAAGTCGTCAACGCCAGCCTCGCGAGCAATCGCCGCCGCCGTCAACGGATTGTCGCCGGTGATCATGATCGTCCGGATCCCCATCGACCGGAGCTGCGCAAACCGCTCCCGCATCCCGCCCTTCACCACATCCTTCAGGTGAATCACGCCCAGCGCCTGCCGGTTCTCCGCCACCACAAGCGGGGTGCCACCACTCCGCGCGATGGTCTCCACCGCCGCCCGCACCTCCTCCGGCAAAACACCGCCATTTTCCTTCAAAAAACCAGCAATCGCATCGGTCGAACCCTTCCGAATTACGCGCCCATCGAGATTCACGCCAGACATTCTCGTCACCGCGCTGAACGGCACAAACTCCGCCTGCAACTCGCTCAGCTCACGCCCGCGAAGTCCATACATCTCCTTCGCCAGCACCACAATGCTCCGCCCTTCCGGAGTCTCATCTGGCAGCGAGGACAACTGCGCTGCATCCGCAAGCTGGTCTTTACTAACTCCAGGAGCAGGAATGAACTCGGAAGCCTGACGATTCCCCAGCGTAATCGTTCCCGTCTTGTCCAGCAGCAGCGTATTCACATCTCCAGCCGCTTCCACCGCGCGCCCCGACATCGCCAGCACATTGTGCTGCACCAGACGATCCATTCCCGCAATCCCAATCGCCGATAGCAATCCGCCAATCGTCGTCGGAATCAGGCAAACCAGCAGAGAGATCAGCACAAACACAGTCTGCGGAGCGCTCGAGTAAATCGCTATCGGTTGCAGCGTGACAACAGCCAGAAGGAAGATAATCGTCAGTCCCGCAAGCAGGATGTTCAGTGCAATCTCGTTAGGAGTCTTCTGACGCTCCGCTCCTTCCACCAGGGCAATCATGCGGTCCAGAAACGTCTCCCCAGGATTCGACGTGATCTTCACCCTGATCTGATCCGACAGTACTCGCGTTCCGCCTGTAACCGCGGACCTATCGCCACCAGCCTCCCGAATCACCGGCGCAGACTCACCTGTTATTGCCGACTCATCCACCGAAGCAACGCCTTCAATCACCTCTCCATCGCCTGGAATCATATGGCCCGCGACAACGATAACAACATCACCGGCTCGCAGATCGGAACTCGCAACCTCCTCCGTGCCTCCGTCCACGCGAATGCGCTGAGCGCTCGTCTCAGACTTGGCCCGCCGCAGAGCGTCCGCCTGCGCCTTCCCACGGCCTTCCGCCATCGCCTCGGCGAAGTTGGCGAACAACACCGTAAACCACAGCCACAACGTTATCTGCAGATCGAAGCGGAATGTGACGTGATGCGCCATCAAATCACGCAGGAGATAAACCGTCGTGATAACACTGCCGATCTCCACCACGAACATGACAGGGTTCTTCATCATGGTGCGAGGATTGAGCTTGACCAGTGCATCGACACTGGCACGGCGGACAATCTGGGCATCCCAAAGGGAACGTTTGCGAGCGTGTGACATTGTTATAGCTTTCCTCTTGCCAACTAGAAACTCTTGCCGGCATGCATCAACAGGTGTTCAAGAATGGGACCGAGCGAGACCGCAGGGAAGAACGTCAATGCGCCGACAATCAGAATCACGCCAACCAACAGCACCGTGAACAGTGGGATGTGCACAGGAAAAGTCCCAGGAGACGGCGGCACCAACTTCTTCCGCGCAAGATTGCCCGCCATGGCCAGCATAGGGACAATCATCAGGAACCGGCCAATCAACATGGCTGCAGACAACGAGAAGTTATACCAGTGGGTATTCGCATTCAGCCCCGCGAAGGCAGAGCCATTGTTGCCGGTTGCCGAAGTATACGCATAAAGAATCTCTGATAGTCCGTGCGGGCCGCCATTTGCTAACGACGACAGACCCAGTTGCGGCATCATCAGCGTCACTGCCGAAAAAACTAGAATTGATAATGGAAAAATGAGCACATAGAGCATTGCCATCTTCACGTCATAGGACTCGATCTTTTTACCCAGATACTCCGGTGTGCGTCCGACCATCAAGCCGGCAATGAAGACTGTCAGCACAACGAAGATCAACATTCCATAGAGCCCGGCTCCAACACCGCCGAAGATTACCTCGCCCAGCATGATGTTGACCATCGGCACCAGACCGCCCAGAGGCATGAAGGAATCATGCATGGAATTCACCGCGCCACAACTCGCGTCCGTCGTTACAGTGGCGAAGAGAGCCGAGTTGGCGATGCCGAACCGTACTTCTTTGCCCTCCATATTGCCGCCAGCCTGTGTAACTGCAGAGTGTTGATTGACTGAGTGCAAAAGTGGGTTGGATTGCGCTTCTGCGTAATAAGCAACAAAGACGCCGACAAAGAAGAGGACAGCCATTGCCGCGAATACCGCCCAACCATGTTTGGGAGCCCGCGCAATTTTCCCAAGAGTCACCGTCAATGCCGCTGGAATCAAAAAGATCGAAAACATCTGCATCAGGTTTGTGAGCGGCGTCGGATTTTCAAATGGGTGGGCGCTGTTTGCATTGAGGAAGCCGCCGCCGTTGGTGCCGAGCATCTTAATGGCCTCCTGCGAGGCGACCGGACCCTGCGCGATACTTTGTGTCGTAATCGTCTGCGTCGTCGCCTTTCCATCTGGCCCCGTCGAGGAAACCGACTGAGGCTGTAACAACCGTGTCTGATCATAAGGGCGGAAGTTCTGCACCACTCCCTGAGAGACAAGAAGCAATGCATAGATAAGACAGCCGGGCAGCAAAACCCACAACGAAGCGCGTGTTGTGTCTACCCAGAAATTACCGAGCGTCCTGGATTCCCGCCGTGCGATGCCGCGAACCAGCGCAACAGCCAATGCGATGCCAACAGCAGCGGAAAAGAAGTTATGATAAGCCAACGTAAGCATCTGAGTGAGATAGCTCATCGTTATTTCCGGCACATAGGATTGCCAGTTCGTGTTGGTTGTAAACGATGCTGCAGTATTAAGTGCGAGATCAGCATTTACATTCGCGAGATGCTGCGGATTAAGAGGTAATGCATGCTGCAGCCGTTCAATCGTATAAGTTAAGATCATCGAAATGAAGCTGAAGAGCAGCATCAAGATGGCATATTCGGTCCACTCCATCTCGCGCGTCTCATCAATTCCTGCCAGTCGATAGATGAACCGTTCAATGGGCCTGAAGATGGCATCCACCATGGTAGATTCGCGTTCAAAGACGCGAGCCATATATAAGCCAAGGGGCTTGGCGAAGAGTAAGACGAGTACGAAAAAAAAGCAGATCTGAAACCAACCGTTTGCCGTCATGATCGAAACTTCCTATTTTGTTAGAACTTTTCCGGGCGCAGCAGTGCGTAAACCAGATACACAAGCAATGCTGCCGTGACTATGCCCAAGACCAATGTCTCGATCATCGCGGCCTCTCGATCGCGTTCAATCGCCTACACCCAATGACGTATCCAATCGCGATCGCAAAGAACAACACGCTTACGCCCACGCAGACTACATCCCACATTTTCTTTCCTTCCCGCTTACGCCCGCTCTCGAGAAAGCGATAGTGTTTGGACAATGGCCATACCCCACGGAACTGCCTGGCAGGGGTGTTTTGACCTTGTCCAAAACACTATTTTTTATTCAAACAGGCGCTGCATAAAGAATATGTAGAAATGATGTAAAGAAGTCGTATCGTGGATGCGGCGTGCTTACCGGGTTGTTGGTTTTGCTTCGGTCTGGGAAGGGGACGTGGGCACGAGTGCGTGAATGTAGCCTTGGTTCGGCGTGCACTCGTCGAAACGGATGTTTGTCAGTATGCCGGCAAGCGCACGGTCGATGACCGGCTGCTCGGGGCGGACCTTTAGACGAGGAGCCTCTTCAGAGGTGGCTCGAGGCAACTTGCTGAACTGGACGATCTGGTCCCATCCCTCCGGCGCGGCGAAACTCACTACGGACGTGGTTGCCTGCATCTTCTTGTATGGCCAGAAGGCCCAGCCGATATCGTTCTTTTCGAGGACCGTTACGAACTTTGCAATCCACTCATCAGGGTTTTCGCCGGATTCACCAATCCAGATTGGGACCTGGTATCGATCGCGGAAGTCCACATAGTTCTGGACAGTCGCCTGCTCCGCCGGAGCGTGATAGCGATGGAACGTGTAAACCACATTCTTGTCGAAGGGTGCACCGAAGACGGAGAAGTTACCATCCCACTGCGCGCCGCCGAGGATAAGGATATGGTGCGAATCGTCCTGGCGAATTGAGGCTGCTATTCGTTTGTAGAGTGGCTCCAATAGCGCGTTGTACTTTTCCAGTCCCGGATAATTTGGGATGGGTTCGTTCAGCAGGTCGTAGCCGAGGACTGCCGGATTATTGCCATAGCGGCGTGCGATGCGCTGCCAGATTTCGATAGTGTGTTGCTGGGCGCTTGCATCGCTGAAAAGCCATGGGTAGCCGTCACTATCGTCGATATTCTTGCCGGTCTGCCCGCCGGGGGCAGCGTGCATATCGAGGATCAGGTACAGATGTTCCTCGCCGGCCCAGCGAACGACGCGGTCAAGAAGCCGAAAGCCCTCCGCATCGTCGGTTTCAAAGAATTTGTAGTGCAACGGCACCCGGATGGAGTTGAAGCCGCATTGCTTGATGAAGTGTATGTCTGCCTGGGTAATGTAGTTCTCGCGATATGTGTGCCAGAATTCCTTCGCCTTCTCGGGACCCACGAGCTCCGTGATCAGCGCCTCTATCTCACGGGGAGACTCGGGACCTCCTCCGTTCAGGTGCCACATATAGCCTTCCGGGACGAGCCAGTTGCCGAGGTTCGTGCCGCGTAGCAGGAGCCTGTTTCCGTTCCCGTCGACGATCTCCTTGCCTTCGGTGTGGGCGAACTGGGATTGAGCCGCCTTCGTGATAAAGAGACCAGAAAGAATCGCGGCAAAGACGAGTTTGCGAAGTGACATTCAAATTTCCTCGTCTGTCATCTTCGACTAAAGACAATCGTTTGTCTATAAACATGCATCCAGCCGCCCAGGGAGAAGCGCGCATAAGATTCGGTCTCAGCTAGACTGGTTGCTGATCGAACACCCATGCCTAGAAAGCCGTCGTCCCTTCCAACAGCCGCGCGCCGAGTCAGCCTGAAGATGCTGGCGGAACATCTGGATCTGAGTCCAGCCACTGTTTCGTTTGTACTGAACAACGCTCCGGGCCGCTCGATTCCGCCCGCGACGCGGGAGAGAGTGAAGGCGGCAGCGAAGAAATTCGGCTATCAGCCCAGCCTGATCGCGCGGTCTTTGCAGGGTCTGAAGACGCAGACGATCGGAATCCTGCTTCCGGAGCTTGGCGAGGGGTATCACTCGCAGGTGCTCAGCGGCGCAGCGGATGTTCTGATGCAGGAGGGTTATTTTTTCTTTACGGCGCACCACCGGCACCGGAAGGATCTGGTGACCGAATATCCGCGTCTGCTGCAGGCGCGGGGCGTCGACGGGATTCTGGCGATTGACACCCAACTGGAGGGCGTACTGCCGGCTCCGACAGTTTCGGTTGCGGGCCATACAGCAGTTCCGGGCGTGACCAACGTCGTTCTCGACCACCACCGCGCCGCCGAGCTTGCGCTTGGCCATCTGTACCGGCTTGGACATCGAAGGATCGCGTATATGCATGGCCAGCCTTTCAGCTCGGACTCGCAGAGCCGGTGGCAGGCGATCATGCAGGTGGCTAGGGCGCTATCTCTAGAGGTTCACCCGGAGCTCATCATTCAACTGGACCGCGATCTGAATACTCCGGAGCTTGGGTATCCGGGGATTCATCAGCTTCTGCTGCGCCGCAGAGACTTTACGGCTGTGCTCTGCTTCAACGACGTCTCTGCGATCGGGAGTATCAGAGCGCTGCATGATGCGGGTCTCAAGGTTCCGGCCGATGTCTCCGTGTTTGGCTTTGACGATATTCAAGCGGCTTCGTATATCGTTCCGAGCCTGACGACGATCCGGCAGCCATTGCAGCATATGGGCTCGCTGGCGGCGAGCTCGCTGCTTAGGAAGCTGGCACATGAGAAGCTCCCCGATATCATCAAGGTCGACCCTGAGTTAGTGGTGCGGGAATCGACTGGACAAGCTAGATCTGCAACACGCCGGCCTTAACGCCCTCCGTTGAGCATGGGGGCACCCCCCCCTATCTGTGTACAAAGTATTTTGATTCAGGAGCTTACGGGTTACTAAAATGCACAAAGTATTCATAATAAATGGGTTAAGTGCAAAAGTATTGTTTCTAAACGAGTTAGCCCCGGCTGGTGGCCGGGGCTAACTCGTTCTTTGATCTATATATTTAGTATATCTGATTGACGCTAACTAAAATGCCACTTCGATCTGGCTTATTTTGTTGGAGTTGAATGGTTTTGGGGCTTGACACGCTCTTTCCGGTTGTTCTTGTAGGGAAAATCTGCAAGTGTATGGTAATAAACAGGATGCGGCGCCTGCTTTCAGGCGATAGGGGCGGAGTACGATAGCTCAACAAAGCCGTTCTTGTAAGCGACGACGTTCTTCAAATTCCATCTTTCCATAGTCAGGGAACCACCGAACAGCCGGAGTCCTTCACCCAACAGGACAGGCGCTATCGTCAACCTGATTTCGTCCACCAGGCCGAGTTCGAGAAAACGCTGACACAACATGGCCCCGCCCACGAGCCAGATGTTTCGATATCGAGGTCCGAGCTGGACGTCAACCAATGTCTTGAGATCGCCTGAATAGAACTCAATGCTCTTCCTCGCCGGCGGCAACTCTCTGCGAGTTACCACTACGACCGGAGTATCACCATAGGGCCAGCCCAGCTCAAGCGCGTGTTCATACGTGCGGGAACCGAGCACATAACAATCTATCGCTTTGACAAAGGTGGCAGCTTCTTCCGCCGAGATGGAAACTCCGGCTTCGTAGGCGCTTCCAGTGCTCTCCAACCAGGAGACACTATTGTCCTTCTTCGCGATGAAACCGTCCAGACTGGAGACCATGTGTAAGGTGATATATCGTCCCTCTGCATTTCCTTCGCGGCGTGACATATTCCTCCTCGCTTTGGCCGATATGGCCGGATCTTTACCCAGATCTTTGATGAAATTAGTCGGCGTGCCTGCTGCCTGCTTGCCGGGACTTCGGTTTTGGCCTGGTTTTGCTCTTAGCCGCCTTGAGCTCGAGATTGAGAGCCACTGCCGCGCGGATGAGATCCTTCAAGGCTGCCTCATCTATCTTTTCGCCTTCGTGGATGTCGATGGCGCGCCTGACATTCCCGTCGAGGCTGGAGTTGAATAGACCAGCAGGGTCCTCCAACGAAGCTCCCTTCGCAAATGTCATCTTGACGACGGTTTTGTAGGTTTCTCCTGTGCAGACGATACCGCTGTGGGAGAAGACAGGAGTCCCCATCCACTTCCACTCTTCGACTATCTCAGGATCTGCCTTGTGGATGATTGCTCGCACCTTCGCGAGCGTCTTCCCGCGCCAATCTCCAAGTTCGTTGATCTTCGCGTCGATGAGCGCAGAGGCAGATTCTATTGGGACGGGATTTTTCATGTGATAGCTCCAACAGATTCCCGGCGACTGTACGGAACACGATGCCGATGCTCACATATTTATACCGGCCTGACATTTGCCTCAGGAAAGAGGATGCCGATGGTGCGGCTTTCCGGTCGAAGCGCCCAGGATGCCATAGTAAGACCGGCAATAACGAGCGGGGCGATGACGTGAAAGGCATAAGCACCGTAACTGCCGACCGCAGCGCAGGATGCGGCTGCGCCTGTCAGGTCGAAGAAGATGCCGGCATACGCCCATTCCTTGAGCCGCGGAAAGCGGGGCACGAGGATGGCAATGGCTCCAAGTACCTTCCAAACTCCCAGGATGGCGAAGAAGTACATTGGGTAGCCAAGGAGGGGCACGACGCCATGGGGGTCGCCGAGATATTGTGCGATCTGCGCGATTCCGCCGCTCATAAAAAACGCCGTAAGAATTGTCGTTGTCCAATAGGCGATGTTTTTTGCTTTCGGGGTCATTCCATCCCTCCGATGACACGCTCCAGATTAGCGAAAAATCTTTGCCAGCCGTAGTTTGCACCATGATAGGCTGCCTGCTGATCGGGACCGAAACCGGACTGCTCCATGCGAACGTGGGTGCCGCCCTCCGCTGGAGTCAATGTCCAGAGCACGACCCATTGAAGCCCGCTTTCGCTTCCACCGACACCCCAGTTATAGGACAGGCGCTGGAGTGGGTCGACGACCAGCACCTCGCAGTCGACAACGCCGTTCCAGTTGGGCGCGGGGTCGGCCCGGAACTGGAACTTCCGCCCGACCACCGGCTCGAAGTCGTTGTTCATCATCCATTGCGCGAGCAGTGGGCTCTCTGTGAGGGCTCGCCACAGTTTTTCTGGCGGGTGCGGGAATACCCTCTCGATTACGAGAGTACGAGTGCTCTCTGCTGTGCCGGTCTTTTGCTTTGATCCCTGAGATTCCTGTGTCATGGCTCCATCCTTTCCAAAAGGGTTTCGAGACGGTCAAACCGGTCGCGCCAGAAGGCGCCGTAGTGTCGCAACCAGTCCACCATCGGTCCCAAGGCATCGGGTTGCGCGCGATAGTGAGTTTCGCGCCCTTCGCGGCGATGCCGTACCAGCTTTGCCCCCTTCAGCACTGTCAGGTGCTTGGAGACAGCAGGCTGGGAGATGCCCGCATAGCTAGTCAACGCGTGGACGGTCTGCTCGCCCTGCCGGGTCAATTGCTCGAAGATGGCCCTGCGGGTCGGGTCGGCGAGAGCGCGAAAGACGTGATTGGTGTTGGCCAACTTCACGGACAAACCATAACCATTTGGTTATTGTTTGTCAAGAGGAGATGACGCAATTTCGAGTTGCGATGCTGCGCGATATCGCTCGTCTGCGTGTCGGGTATCCACGGAGGCGTTGGTTATTTGCGGAGAGAGAAGGCTGGCGTGGCAGTGGGGAGGGGGATGTAGGTGCTTTCGACGGGGCCGAGATAGCTTTCCTGCTGGATGGGTGATCGGGGAGATGGGGGCTGGGCAGGTTTGGCGCGGAGGATGAGGCGTTCGACGACGACGGCGGGGTCGACCATGCAGAGGTGGAGAGTGTGGGGGCCGGAATGGTCGATGGTGACAGGGATCGAGATGCGACGGACGCCATCGCTGACGGCTTTGTCCCAGTCGGGAGTGTTGGTGGGCGAGTTGCTGGACCAGATGTCGATGGGGGTGAGCGGTTGTTTGTCGATGCTCAGGGCGAAGCGGAGGCCGCGGCCAGGGACGAAGGCGAGCGTGGGCGCGAGGACGGTTTCGAGTTTGTAGTTGCCGGGGCGGAAGAGGTAGAGCTGGTAGTCGAGGCAGGCGGAGGTTTCGAGGCTGGGGCTGTCGTCGCTGTCCGCGGTTGTGGGGAAGGGTGTAACGGCGGAGAGGGTTTCGCCGAAGCCGGGGAGTTTTTCCCAGGATACCTTGGCGGCGTTGCGCTTCGTGGTGAAGTGCTCGGCTTCGATGGCGATGACTCCGTTGTCTTCGATGAAGCCGTTGATGGTGGGTGAGGATGGTCTGGTGGCTTCGATCTGGATGGTGACGGGATGTTCGGCGTCGTGTCCTTGCTGGGTGATGACGATGTTGCCTGTGTTGTCTTCGGCGGGGAGCTGGTTCCAGTCGATGGTGACGTCGAGGCGTGCGCCGGTGTCGACGGTGCCGGTGGTTTTGCTGAGGTGAATCCAGGGGGCGCTCGGTGTCGCCGTGAATTCATAGGTAGCGGTGCCGCGGTTGGCCAGCTCTATGCGCCATGTCTGGCGGTTGATGGAGTCGAAGGCGGGGAGTGCAGGGCGGAAGGGAGCGGAGTTTTCCGGGAAGACGAGCATGTGCGCGCCGGCGAGGGGCTGGACCTGCTGGACGGCGGGCATGGCGTTGACGGGCGGCTCGTTCCAGAAGGTGTAGCCGATGTGGGTCTGGTCCATCATGTGGTTCCAGCGACCGTTGAGGAGTTTGTGGTTGTACTCGTCGGAGAGGGCTGCGTCCTGGGCGAAGAGCTCGCGGGTCTCGTCGGCGTACTGGTTGGCGATGCTGCGGCCCTGGCGGGCGTAGAGGTTGTTACGTCCGGCGGCGATGTACATCTCGGTGACGATGGCGGAGGCTTTGAGCGGGTAGAGGACGAGCTCGAAGAAGGCGGGCTGCTGGTTGGCGGGAAGCTGGTTGTTCAGTTTTTTCTGCGCGTGACGTTAGTGTGCGCCACTCTTCGTCGATGCGTTCGGCTTCGCGGTCCTGCGTGAGGGAGAAGGTGGTGGGCTCGATGAGCTCGGGTTTGCGGCGACCATTGTATTTAGCGTAGGTGGAGAGGAGTTCGGCGATCTGGTCGGCGTGGTCAGGACCGAACTCGCGTGTGGCCCAGAGCTGGGTGAACTCGGCGAGGTGGTTCTGGTCCCATCGCTCGGGGGTACGGGCGAGGGAGAGAAAAAACTCGATGGGGAACTCCATGGGCTTGAGGTCGCCCACGTTGACGACCCAGAGGCGGTCGGCTCCGTAGTCGAGGGCGAGATGCATCTGCTCGGAGATTTTAGGGATGGGGTTGGTGTTGAGCCATTTGTAGGAGCGCGGGCCGCCGACGTAGTCGAAGTGATAGTAGATTCCGGCACCGCCTGGACGCTGGCGTTCTTCGGCAGTGGGGAGACGGCGGAGATTGCCCCAGTTATCGTCGGACCAGAGCAGGGTGACGTCGTCGGGGACGCGCATGCCGCGTTCGTAGTAGCCCTGAACTTCTTTGTAGAGGGCCCAGACCTGGGGGATTTTGGTGATGTCCGGGTTGACGGTCTGGGTGAGGATTTCGCGCTGGTTGGCGACTATCGTTTCGAGCAGTTGGGTGTTGGTCTCGGCGGCCATGGGGGTGTCGTTGGCTCCGCGCATGCCGAGGGTGACGACCTGCTCATAATTTTTGTCACGCTCCATTCCGGTTCGCCAGAAGTCGTCGATGGCTTTGGCGTTGGTAGTGTAGTCCCAGGGACCGTAATTGCCACGGGTCCACTCTTTTTCGGCGCGCATCATGGGCTCTTCGTGGGAGGTGCCCATGACGATTCCGTACTCGTCGGCAAGGGCGGCGTTGAGAGGGTCGTCGGCGGCGAAGGCGGAGTTCCACATGGCGGGCCACAGGAAGTTGGCTTTGAGGCGGAGGAGGAGCTCGAAGACGTGCTCGTAGAAGTGATGGTTGTAGCCGCCGAATTTTTCGTTGACCCAGCCAGTGAGACAGGGGGCTTCGTCGTTGAGGAAGATGCCGCGGTAGCGGACGCGGGGTTCGGGCTGGATGACGGGGTCGGGAAGGACGTAGAGGGCATCCTGATGACGGATGGGGACGTCGGCCCACCAGGTCCAGGGGGAGACTCCAATCTGCTCGGAGAGGTCGTAGATGGCGAAGATGGTGCCGCGCTTGTCGGCTCCGGCGATGACGAGGGCGGAGGGGATGCCGGGGAAGGGGTTGACGACGACCTCGGTGATGGCAGTCTCCCAGTGGCCGGTGATGGCGGAGACGTCGAGCTTGTGTTTGGCGATGAGCTTGTCGATGAGCGGGCTGTGGCCGATGGTGCCGATGAGGATGATGCTCTCTCCGCCGGTGAGGTTCTGATGGATGAGCTCGGGGCCGCGTCCGGTGACCTGGGAGATATCGGAGGCGAGGTTGAAGGCGGCGCGCTGGACGCCGGGCCAGTCGACGTTATCGACGTAGATGGGCGGAGCAGAGGTGGGGGTAGAGAGAGCGAAGGCGTCAGGCGTGGGAGTGAAGGAGACGTAGGATTTTTCGCCAAGGGCGTGCGCGCGAGGGGTTATCAGGATAAGAAATGCGACGAGCAGGGTGAGTTGAGGTTTAAGCATCTCGCGTACGTGCGTGTGCGGCGGATTCTACCAGTCGGTGAGGGTGCCGTCGAGTTTGCGCGCGATAGGCAGGTAGGCACGCTGGTACGGGTACTTGGCTGCCAGGGCTTCGTCGATCGTGACGCCCAGGCCGGGGGCGTCGCCGGGGTGCATGTAGCCGGCGTTGAAGGTGTAGTAGTGAGGGAAGACTTCGTCGGTGAGTTTGGAGTGGTGCATGTGTTCCTGGATGCCGAAGTTGTGGATAGCGAGGCCGAAGTGGAGCGCGGCGGCCATGGTGATGGGAGAGAGGTCGGTGGCGCCGTGGAAGCCGGTGCGGACGTTGTAGAGAGCAGCGAAGTCGGCCGTCTTTTTGGCGTGGGTGATGCCCCCGCCGTGGACGATGGTCATGCGGATGTAGTCGATGAGCTGGTGGCGGATGAGGTCGTGGGCGTCCCAGAGGGAGTTGAAGACTTCTCCGGTGGCGATGGGCGTGGTGGTGTGCTTGCGGATGAGCTCGAAGCTCTCCTGCAGCTCGGCGGGACAGGGGTCTTCCATCCAGAAGAGATGGTAGGGCTCAAGGGATTTGCCGAGGCGCGCGGCTTCGATGGGCGTGAGGCGGTGGTGGACGTCGTGAAGGAGATGGACGTCGGGGCCGAGCTCGACGCGTAGTTTTTCGAAGAGTGTGGGGGCGAAGTTGAGGTAGCGTTCTGTCGACCAGAGACTCTCTGAGGGCAATCCTCGCTCGGCTGGCTCGTAGGGCTTGCCCGCTTTGGGGACGCCGTAGCTGGAGGCGACGCCGGGGACTCCGGCCTGGGCGCGGACGGCGAGGTAGCCCTCGTCCATGTGTTTGCGGACGGAGTCGAGGGCTTCTGCGATGTCGGCTCCGTTGGCGTGGGTGTAGACGAGGCAGCCCTGGCGGGACTGGCCGCCGAGGAGGTTGTAGACGGGGGTGTTGAGGGCTTTACCTTTAATGTCCCAGAGAGCGACGTCGACGGCGGCGATGGCGGACATAGTGATGGGGCCTCGTCGCCAGTAGGCTCCGCGATAGAGGTACTGCCAGATGTCTTCGGTCTGGAAGGGGTCGCGGCCGATGAGGCAGGGGAGGATGTGGTCTTCGAGGTAGGAGGCGACGGCGAGCTCGCGGCCGTTGAGGGTGGCGTCGCCGAGACCGTAGATGCCTTCGTCGGTGTCGATGCGGAGGGTGACGAAGTTGCGGTCAGGGGAGCAGATGATTAGTTTGGCGGCGGTGATTTTCATGGGATTCACTTTTAGTTACGACTAAGTCTGATGAATAGCCAACAAATTTCTGCAGCGAGGATTATGCCACCCGCTAAACGTGTGCCGAGCTTCAAATAGTCTTCCTCGGCGACTCTCGTCTTCATTCCGATGAGTGAGTAGTAGGAGTTTGTCAGTCGCGGAAGAACACGTGGAAAGAAAGCCACACAAAAGCCATCGATGTGAGTAGCGCGAATGCAACGACTACGAAGAGGTGTCCCATGGTGGTTCATGCTAGCAGGATGTTGTCCGTTACTTTGTGATTTCAACGTAGTCAACGGGTGCTGGTTCGGTGTTGTCGGGGATACCGTGGAGGGTTAGGGTGTCGCCTGGTTTCAGGGTGATGTTGGGGAAGGTGATGCGGGTGCTGGTTTCGCCATCGGGGTGCAGATCGGCGCGCGCGGGTGGGAGCGTGTCGTCGGCGAGCCAGTTGCCGATTGGTTTGCCGTTGAGGTCGAGGGTAAATTTCGATTTGCCGGACCAGTAGTCGAAGTATTGGACGACGATGTTGTAGGTGTCTGCTGGTTTATTGAGTGTGGTGGTGAGGGTACAGCCGGTGGGTTGAGTGCAGACGACGGCTTTGCTGTTGGAGGCGGTCTCCCAGGGTTTGACGTCGAAGGGGGTGTAGCCTTCGGCGGTCATGTTTTCGGCTTCAATGCGGTTGGGATAGTTGCCTACGCGGCCTTGCTGGTCGGGGATGCCGGATTCTTTCTGGAACCATTTGGTGACAGCGTCGCGCCAGACGATGGCGTGGCCAGCCTGGTAGGTGAAGAGTTTGAGGGTTTCGTTGTAGCGGTCGTCGTCGATGAGGCCGTGGAGGGTTTGCCAGCGTGTAGGGTAGGTCTGCGCGGTGGCTGCGCCTTCGTAGTGTTCGTCGTAGACGTACTGGACTACGGTTTTGCCGTCGTGGAGGACGTGGGTGTAGGGGACGTGGTGCATGAAGAGGAGAAGGTCGTCGGGGCAGCTGTTGACATCTTCGTAGATCTTGGCGAGTTCGGGTGGGTATTGGCCGATGTAGCCGGTGCCCGTGGCTGTGGTGCGGTCCATCCCGATGCCTTGCGCGTCGGCGCGGAACCACTGGCCCCAGCCGTTGCGCTCGGCTGATTCGATGCCGGGGCCGTAGTGGTAGCCGAGGATGTTAGTCAGCGTACCGATGCCGAGGTTGCCGGTGTACTGCTCGTAGACGTGCCAGGAGTGACGCTGGAGTTCGTCGATGGTGGAGACGACGGTGGGGTTGTTGCCCCAGGTGAGGCGGGTCCAGGTCTCGAGGATCTGATCTGTTGTGAGGTTGGGGTTCCAGGCTAGCTTCCCGAAGCCGTAGAGGTTGGCCATGGCCATCGGATGGTGCATCCAGTTGGTGTCGAGGCCGACGTTGGCCACTCCGACGAAGCCGCCTAGTGGCTGGTGGAAGGATTTTCCTTCGACGATCTCTTTTACCGGCGTGTTTTGATTGTTTGCGCGCATGTCGGTGTCGAGCGTGGCCTTCCACATGGGGACGAGGAAGACCATGTGGCGCTGCTGGCCGAGATACTCTTGCGTGATCTGTAGCTCGATGGCCTGCGAGGTGTGCTGGAGCGCGGCGAAGAGTGGGGATGCGGGCTCGCGGACCTGGAAGTCGATGGGTCCGTTCTTGACCTGGATGACGACATTGGATTCGAACTTGCCGTCGAGGGCGTGGAAGTTGTCGTAGCCAGCGCGGGCGCGGTCGGCTTTGAGGTCGTTGTAGTCGAGGTGGTTGTTGTAAACGAAGCCGCGATAGAGGACGAGGCCGCCGTGGGGTTTGAGCGCGCGGGCTACGGCGTTGGCGGCTTCGGCGGGTGTGCGGTGGTACTGCGAGGGGCCAACGCGGCCCTCGGAGTCGGCTTTGATAACGAAGCCTGCGAAGTCGGGGATGGCGCGGTAGATCTCGTCGACTTTGGTCTTCCACCAGGCGATGACGGTGGGGTCGTCGGGGTCGAAGGTGGTGAGATGGCCGACGACTTGCGGGCTGGAGAGATCGACGGAGAGCGACATCCGGACGCCCCAGGGACGAAGCTGGTCGGCGATGCGGGCCAACTCGCGGATCATGTCGGGTTCGAGGGTGCGGAGGTCGGAGTTGACGTTGTTGACGGTGACGCCGTTGAGGCCGATGGAGGCGAGGAGACGGCCGTAGTCGTGGACGCGAGTGAGATCGGAGCGCACATGGCCGTCAGCGAAGAAGATGCTGCGGCCAGCGTAACCGCGCTCGATGGTGCCGTCGAGGTTGTCCCACTGGTTGACCCAGCGGATGGGCGAAGAGGGGGATTCGGTTGTGGGTTTGGTCGGCAGAGGTTGCTCTGTGCCGACGAGTGAGAGGAGGTGAAAGGCTCCGTAGAGCTCGCCGCGCGGGTCGGCGCCGAAGATGAGGTAGCGGTGGGTTTTGCCTTCGGTTTTTTCGCCGAGCGTAAAGGACTCGGGTGGGAGTTTGTCGCCAGTGACGGTGAGGACTTTGCTGAGAGCGGCGAGATTTGTGAGGACGATGGCGCTGGTCGAGTCTTCTGTCTCGTGCGAGATGGTGAATGGGCGGCCCAGCATGGAGGTGAGGCCGCGCTGAAGCTCGCTGGCCGCGGCCTGTTCGGTGGGAGTGTTACCCAAAACGACGATTTTGTTTGGGAGGGTTGCGTAGCGGGCAGTGTCGGCGATGGGCGCGTAACGCAGCCAGCCCTGGTAGCCGTCTTCGGCGTGTGCGGAGGCGACGGCGAAGGCAGAGAGGAGCAGGAGTTCGAGGTGGCGGGAGAGTCGCATTTCGTCCTTAAGCCAAAGCGGCGTCTGAAAAATGCCGGGGCTAACGCCCCTCGTAATTTTCTGCTTATCGCAGGGCTAAAGCCCCACGCTTAATATCAAAGGCAAAGGCATCAACGCGGAAGCTCGGAGGTGCCTTCGATGGAGAAGGTAGCCGTCTGGGTGTTGGTGGTTTCGGTTGGTTGCGCACTGCCTACAGCGATCTTATAACTGCCGGGGGTTACAGCGCGCACGCCTTTGTCATCGACCTGCGAGAGCGTGCGTGGGTCGAGCGTGAAGGTGATGTGTTTGGTCTCGCCGGGAGCCAGCTGGACGCGGGTGAAGCCGTCGAGCGCGAGGTTCGGCGAGACATTGGTGTGGGGTGGCGTGAGGTAGAGCTCGGCGACCTCTTCGCCTGCACGGCTGCCGGTGTTCTTGACGTCGGCTTCGACGGTGAGGGTGTCACCAGCGCGGAGTGTACTGGCGGAGAGCTTCACGTTGGAATACGCAAACGTGGTGTAGCTGAGGCCGTAGCCGAATCCGTAGAGAGGTTTGCCGTCAAAGTAGCGATAGGTACGGTGAGCCATGGAGTAATCGTCGAAGGCGGGAAGCTGGTCGAGGCCGGTGTAGAAGGTGACGGGGAGACGGCCTGCAGGGTTGTTGGTTCCGGCGAGGGTTTCGGCGATGGCTTGCGCGCCGCCGTCGCCGGGGTACCAGGCTTCGAGGATTGCGTCGGCGTTTTGTTGCGCCCAGTTGACGGCCAGAGCGGAGCCGTTCATGAGGACGACGACGAGAGGTTTGCCGGTGGCCTTGGCGGCCTCGAGGAGCTGCTGCTGCGCGGCGGGGAGAGTGATGTCGGTGCGGTCGCCGCCGGAGAAGCCGGGGATGTGGACGGGCATCTCTTCGCCTTCGAGATTGGGCGAGAGGCCGACGAAGGCCAGGACTACGTCAGAGCGTTTGACGATGTCGATGGCCTGGTTGCGGAGGGGTTCGACAGGGGCCGTCCACTGCAGAGAGAGCCCTGCGCCGAAAAGCCGGGCGCGGTGGGCGTAGGTGACCTCAAAGGTGTGTGGCTTGGTGTCTTCAAAGTGAAGCTTGACGGCGGTGGTAGTGGAACCATGCTGGGCCTTATCTTCGCTGATCTGAAAGGCGAGCATGTCTTTGCCGTCGAAGCGGATGGTGTAGTGCTCGGAGTTGTTGCAGGGGTAGCAGTGGGCGAGGATGCCGGTGACTTCGATGTCGCCGGGTGCGGGGGCCTGGATGGTGCCGGTCCAGCGAACGGAGAAGGCTTTGGGATTGAGCTTCGCGGGATCGGGCGAGGTGGAGTTCCAGTCGAAGTCGATCTGCTTGTCGACGCGTGTCATGGCAGGTGGGCCGGTGAGCGAGTCGTTGTTGAAATATTCCGCCTTCAGACCCTCTTCGTTGGAGCCGGCTGCGGCGCGAAACTGCGTGCGCGGGATGACGATGGAGGCGTTTTCTGCGTAGGGCGAGCCTTGAGCGTAGAGGACCTTCGAGGAGTGGAACTGCTTGATGATGCCGTCGATGGGCAGGGTTGGGTTCTTGGGGACGGCGTTGTAGTTGCCCTCGATGGCGGAGAGCTCGGCGGCGTTGGGACCGATGACGGCGATGGTTTTAATTTTTTCCGGGGCCAGCGGCAGGATGTTGTTGCTGTTCTTGAGAAGCACCATGGACTCGCGTGCAGTGCGCAGGGCGAGCGCGGCGTGCTCGGGCGAGTTGACTTCAGAGAATGGGACTTTGGACCAGAGCATCTTTTCCGGTGGATCGAACAGGCCGAGCTTGAAGCGTGCGAGGTAGAGGCGTTTGAGCGAGACGTCGAGCTGGGCTTCGGTGATGAGGCCCTTCTTTACGGCGTCGGTGAGCGCGAGGTAGGTCGAGCCGCAGTTGGTGTCGGTTCCGGCTTCGATGCCGGCGACGGCGGCCGAGTCTTTATCGGGCGAGGTGTGGTGGGCTTTGGCTTCGAAGAAGTCGTCGACCGCGCCGCAGTCGGAGGTGACGAAGCCCTGGAAGTTCCAGTAGCCGCGGAGGATAGTCTCCAGCAGCATCTTGTTGGCGCAGGCGGGGTAGTTATCGATGGCGTTATAGGCGCACATGATGGAGTAGGCTTTGGCATCGACGATGGTGGCGCGGAAGGCGGGCAGGTAGGTGTCCCAGAGATCGTGCGGAGTGGGGTCGATGTTTGCGGAATGACGAGTCGACTCGGGGCCGCTGTGGACGGCGTAGTGCTTCGGTGTGGCGATGGTGCGGAAGTAGTTGGGGTCGTTGCCCTGCAGGCCTTTCACGAAGGCAACGCCGAGGTGGGCGGTGAGGTAGGGATCTTCGCCGTAGGTCTCCTGGCCGCGGCCCCAGCGTGGATCGCGGAAGATGTTGATGTTGGGCGACCAGATGGTGAGGCCATAGTAGATGGAGTGGACATCGTTGCGGACGGCCTCGTTATATTTCGCGCGGGCTTCGGTGGAGATGACGGTGGAGACCTGATTGATTAGCGGCGCGTCCCAGGTGGCGGCCATGCCGATGGCTTGAGGAAACATGGTTGCGTAGCCGGAGCGGGCGATGCCGTGGAGACCTTCGCTCCAGTAGTCGTAGGCGGGGACGCCGAGGCGCGGGATGGCTGGCGTGGTGTTGATGAGCTGCGCGACCTTCTCGTCGAGGGTCATGCGGGAGACGAGGTCGTCCACGCGCTGCTGGGTGGGGAGCGAGGGGTCGAGGTAGGGCGCAGGTTTAGCCGTTTGCGCCGGGGCGGCGGAGGAGAGGATAGCAGCGGCGAGCAGAAGAGCAGCGAATCGTTGAAGCTGCATGATCGGGAAGACCTCCGGAACGGCTATTTCGGCTGAAATTTGAGATTTTTACGAGTTGCGATGCGTAGGATGCGGCAGATTTTCATATTTTGTACGCGACGCGAAATTTATCGGATTTGGGAGAGCGCTGTCAAGATGGAGGGCGTTCAGGCGATGGCTATCTGGAGGCGGCTGCTTTGCGTCGGCCACGTTTGCCCGAGGGCGCGAGATGGGTGGATGTGTGATAACCAGAGTGACGTTGAAGGACGACGGCGGCAGCACCCCGAAGGCGGGAGAGCTCGCCATCTTTGGTTATGCCGAGCTCTGGCGGCGTACCGGCGAGCATCGTGGCGGCCATCTCCTTCTGGATGATGGGGCCGAAGCGTGCCCACGAGGTGGTGAGGTCGCCGGTGATGAGGACGACCTCGGGCGCGAGTGCTGCCGTGACAAGGCGGAGGCCCCGGCCAAGGTAGGTAGCCTGCCTGGTGATGGCCGCGACGGCGTTCGGGTCGCCCTCCTCGGCGAGGCGGAGGAGCTCGTGGATGTTGTGGATGCGGTTCTTGGGGGCGAGTTCCGTGTAGTAACGCAGGGCAGCAGTGGAGGAGGCGAAGACCTCCCAGCAGCCGCGCTGGCCGCAGCCGCAGACGGGGCCGGTGGGGTCGATGGGACTGTGGCCGAACTCCCCCGCGAGGCCGCTGCGGCTGGTGATGATCTGGCCGTTGGCAAGGATGGCTCCGCCGATTCCTTCGGAGACGGTGATGAGGACGGCGTTGCGGATGCCATCGAGGCGGCCGGACCATAGCTCGGAGAGCAGGCAGGCATTGGCGGCGTTGGCCAGCTCGACCTGGAGTTGCATCTGCTGCTCGACTACGCCCTTGATGTCGTAATCGGACCATTTGAGGTTGGGTGCGAGGATGAGCCGCTGGGTCTCGGGGTCGACGCGTCCGGGCATGCTGATGCCGATGCCTTCGAAGGAACGGTCGCTGTGAGCGGTGCGCATGGCCTGCATGCACTGCACAATCTTGACGATGGAGCGGGCGGCGTCCGAGACAAGAGGAACGGCCTCGCGTGCGAGAAAGCGTCCGTTGAGATCGACGAGCGCGACGATGGCCTGGTGGGGGCGGAGATCGGCGACGAGGATCACCATGGCGTCGTTGAGCGAGAGAAGAGTGGACGGACGACCGCGGGGACGGCGTGCGATGGCGCCTTCGGAGACCCACTTTTCGCTGATGAGCTGCTCGACGATGGCGGAGATGGTGCTGGGCTGAAGGCCGGAGGAGCGGGCGAGATCGGCGCGGGCGACGGGCTGTTTGGAGCGGATGATCTCGAGGACAATATCGCGGTTGATATCGCGCGCGTTCTCGCTCGAGGCGAGTTCGACGTAGGCGAGGTCGATTCGCTTGATGCCGCGGGCGCCGTTCTTCGCGTGCTGGCTGGACTTCATGGTTACTGGTTCACTCCACTTGCGAGAAAACCGCCGTCGACTGCAATGATCTGCCCGGTCGTAAAGGCGCTTTCGTCGGAGGCAAGGAAGACAGCGGTGCCTACGACCTCCTCCACGGTACCAAAGCGGGCCATCGGAGTTCTAAGAATAAGTTCTTTGCCGCGAGGGGAATCGAGGAGGTCACGGTTAAGGTCGGTGGGAAAGATGCCCGGAGCGATGGCGTTGACGCAGATGCCGGAGGACGCCCATTCGACCGCGAGCGAGCGGGTGAGAGCGCCGACGGCAGCTTTGCTGGCTCCGTAGGCCGAGACCTCGTGAAAGGCGACGAAGGTGGCCAGCGAAGCGATGTTGATGATTCGGCCTTTGCGCTGGCTCAGCATCGTTTGGCCGAAGATCTGACAGGCGCGGAGCGTGCCGTTGAGGTTGACGTTCATGATGTTTTGCCACAACTCTTCGGAGCAGTCGAGTGTGGGGATTCGCTTGGTGATGCCGGCGGAGTTCACGAGGATGTCGATGTGGCCGAAGGAAGATAGGACCGTGTCGTGAAGCTGCTGGAGGGAGTTGCGGTCGAGGACGTCGGAGGTGATGCGAAGGGTCTTGCGTCCCAAGACTTCGATTGCGGAGGCGACTTCGTCGACGGTCTGCCTGGAGCGCGAGGAGGCGACGACATCGGCCCCCTGCGAGGCCAGACCCAGGGCGATGGCTTTCCCGATACCGGAGGTTCCACCAACAACCACGGCGCATTTTCCAGCAAGATTAAACATCGAGCGATGGCCCTCCGTACCACTTTTGCGGTCCTTGTTGAGCCATTAGGAGTTTTACACCAATAAAATCGCGATGTCACGAATCCCGTATGGTTTGCAGTGGTGGCAAGGGCAGGTTGTCTTCGTATTTAGCTGATTATAAATTGTTTATGAAGGCAAGCGAGCTTGAGGCATGGCCGTGAGCATAGCGAGTGCTTTGGGATTTTTGCCGACACCTCGGTCATTTTATTCAGAAGCACAAGAAAGAGATGGTTTGCACGAACGGCGCTCTGCGAGCCTCTACGTTCGTCGCTAAGAGCTGATTCGGCGATGGTGTTTTGTGAAGTTCGGTGGCTATCCCTGAACCCAGGATCCGTTGATCGAGCGCCAAGTTTTGGGGTTTGTGATGGTGTCCTTGAGGATAGCGGGGAGACGCTCCGGGCGGACAGCATCGTAGCAGTCGAGTTTGGCGAAGCGGTGGATAGAGGCCGGTATACCGACCGAGGTGGTGCCGGGATGTGACGTGGCGGGATAGGGGCCGCCGTGGTTCATGGCCGGGCTGACGGCGACGCCGGTGGGCATCTTGTCGTTAAGGAGGCGTCCGACCTTTTCGCGAAGGAGCGGGGCGATGGCGTTGTAGAGCTCGTCGTCGGCGCCGGACTTTGCGGAATAGATCGTGCCGGTGAGATTGCCTTCGAGCAGACGCAGGATGGCTTCGAGCTCCTTCTGGTTGTCGATGGTGACGGCGAGGGTGGCGTTGCCGAAGACCTCCCGCTGAAGGTCGCGTGGCGCCGCGAGGAACTGTTCGGCGCTGGCGTGCAGAAGAGTGTTGGCGTAGCGATAGCCTTCGCCCGGAGCATTGTCTCCGCCGGTGACGAGTTGCGCTCCAGCGTCTCGCAGCGCGGAGACACCTTGCTGGAGTTGCCTGCGCCCTGCAGCAGAGAGAAGCGGCTGCGTGGGACGGTCGGTGAACGACTTTGCGATTTGAGCGAGAAAAGACTCAGCCTGCGATTTCGTCTCCGGCGTCTCGAGGACGAGCAAGAGATTGGGGCTGGTGCAAAACTGGCCTGAGCCGGCGAGAACGCTGTCGACCAGCTCCTGCGCGATGGGTTCGGGCCGCTCCGCAAGTGCGTTGGGTAAGAAGACGACGGGGTTGATGCTCGACATCTCGAGGTAGATCGGCTTGCCTGCTTCTTCGGCGGCGCGTTTGAGAGTCAGCCCCGCGTTGCGGCTTCCTGTGAAGGCGACGGCGCCGACGCGCGGGTCGCTGACGAGCTTGAGGCCGCTCTCGTTGCTGATGTTGTAGATGAGTTGGACAGTAGTGAGAGGAAGGCCGGTCTGTTCGAGCGCCTTGGAGGCCTGTTCCGCCAGTAGCCGCGTCGTATTGGGATGAAGCGGATGCGCTTTGGCGATGACGGGATTGCCTGCGGCAATGGCTGCGGCGAAATCTCCCCCGCTGACGCCGTTGAAGGCAAAGGGAAAGTTATTCGGCCCGAAGATGACGACAGGGCCGATAGGCGCATAGCAGGAGCGAATATTTTTTTCGAGGTCGAGCGTCGCATTGCGCCACGATTCTTCGCGCACCGCCGCGGCGGCCTGACGGAGCTGGTTGGTTGTGCGCGGCAGCTCAACATCCTTCAGCCGAGGAGAAATCGCGAGCCCGGTCTCCTCGGCAGCGGCCGCCACGATCGCAGGCGAAGCAGCTTCAATGTTGGTGGCGTAGGCTTCGAGGAAGTCAGCGATCTTCGCGGACTCAGTGGTACGAAGCCTCGCGGCGGCTGTGGTGGCGGCATTGAGGGCGGCGTCGCAGTCCGCCCAGCGGCTGATGGGGAAGGCTTGCGGCAGCGGTTCGCCCTTCGCGGGATTCTCAGCCTGAAACGTTCCCTCGGCGTCCGCAGCGCGCCATTTGCCGTCAATCAATACCTTCGCTACATCCATTGCGTTCTCCATTGGGTTATCCGACTGTATTTTCAAGCGTCCCAATACCTTCGATACTGATGCGAATGACATCTTCGCTATGCAATGTGAAGGAGTCCGGCGGAACGATGCCGGTTCCTGTCAGCAAAAAACATCCATGCGGAAATGTCTGGTCGCGGAAGAGGTACTCGACCAGCGTGGCAGGATCGCGTTTCAACTCGGTTAAGGTAGTAGTGCCGGAAAATACAGTCTGGTTCGATCTTAGAATCTCAAGGCTGATCTGTGTGGCGGCCGGCAAAGGTGTGTTGCGAATGAGAATGCCGGGGCCAATCGCGCAGCTTCGGTCGTAGACCTTGGCCTGCGGAAGATAGAGTGGGTTGGTGCCTTCGATGTCGCGCGAGCTCATGTCGTTGCCGATGGTGTAGCCGATAATCTGTCCACGAGGATTGATGACGAGGGTAAGCTCGGGCTCCGGCACGGACCATGTGGCGTCGCGGCGGATGCGGACCATACTGTCAGGCCCTGCGACCTTGGGGCCGAGAGCTTTGAAGAACAGCTCCGGCCGCTCGGCGGAGTAGACACGATCATAAAAATCGCCTCCGCCTGCGTCTTTCGATTCTGCGATACGTGCGCGGCGGCTGCTGTAATAAGTAACGCCCGCGGCCCAGACCTCCTGATTGCTCACAGGCGCCAGCAGCGGCGCATGCAGAAGATGATCGGCAGGCGGATGGTGGTTGATGGCGTGGACGAGATGCGTATGAAGATCGTGATGTGCGACGAGCGCATCGAGCGTCTCGTGCAGCGGATAGGCGTGGTCTTCGTGGTGGACGAAGAGAGTTTCCTGGGTTCGGTAGAGAATCACGGCTCTAACCTTTCGCTAAACATGGATGTGGCGGGTGCCGGAATGGATTCGAGCCGTGACACGATGGCGTCGACGTCGTAGACGCATCCGGCCCAGATGCCTCCGCTGGCCTGAACGAGCGCGGCCCAGAGGCGCGTGTCGTCGGGCAGGTCGGGGTGAGGCGCGAGGTCGTGACGCGGTCCACGCTCAGCGAGAAACTGGGCGGCAATCTCGGGACTCATCGTGCCGTTTGCTGTGCCGACGAAGTCGATCGAGCCGGTAAGATTTTTGCGGTCGATGATGATTTCTATCTCATCGCCGTCGAGAAGTTTGCCCAGTGCGCCCCCCGCGAGCGCCTCCGGAGAGATGTGGCCAATGCAGGCTCCGGTAGAGACTCCGCTGAAGCGCGCATCGGTGAGCACAGCAACGTGTTTGCCGAAGGGCAGCGTCTTCAACGCGGAGGTGATCTGATAGATCTCCTGCATGCCCGCGCCGAGAGGGCCGCAGCAGGTAAGGACCATGACGTCATTTTCTTTGATGTGGCCGGTTTTGATGGCTTGAATAGCAGCGGCCTCGGTGGTGAAGACTTTGGCAGGGCCAAGATGGCGGTAGCGATTGTCGGCATCAATCAGCGTGGGATCGATGGCAGTGCTCTTGATGACTGAGCCCTCAGGCGCGAGATTGCCGACGGGAAAGCAGACCGTCGAGGTAAGGCCGCGAGAGCGTGCGCGATCCGGCGACAGGATAACGTTGTCGGGATCGATGCTGTCTTGCTCGAGGAGATTTTTGCGCAGCGCGTGGCGGCGTTCGCTCTGCTCCCACCAGTCGAGGTTGGTGTCGAGGGTTTCGCCGGTGGCTGTCTTTACGCTGGTGTCGAGCAGGCCCGCGCGGCGTAGATGCAGCATAACTTCGGGCGTGCCTCCGGCGAGAAAGACCTGAACCGTAGCATAGTTTTCCGGACCGTTGGGAAGAGCATCCACGATGCGAGGCACCTGCTTGTTAACGCGAACCCAATCGGAGGCGGTTGGGCGCGAGAGCTTCGCGGCGTGAGCGATGGCCGGAACGTGGAGCAGGAGATTCGTCGAGCCACCAAAGGCCGCGTGAACGACCATCGCATTGTGGATGGCGGCGTCGGTAAGAATGTCTTGCGTGCCGAGGCGAAGTTCGCGCAGCCGAAGAATGGCGCGGGCGGAGCGGGCCGCCGCATCGAGCCAGATAGGTTGACCTGAGGGTGCGAGTGCAGAGTGCGGGAGCGCGAGGCCGAGGGCTTCAGCAATGACCTGTGAGGTTGCGGCAGTACCGAGGAACTGACAGCCTCCACCAGGCGAGGCACAGGCGCGGCAGCCTAACTCGGCGGCTTCTTCCAGCGTGATCTGGTGCTGGGCATAGCGCGCGCCTATCGTTTGTATCTTTCCCGCATCTTCTCCGTTTTCGGGAAGCAGCGTAACTCCGCCGGGAATCAAAACGCTGGGCAACGGACCGGAGGCCGCGAGCGCCATCATCATCGCCGGCAGGCCTTTGTCGCACGTAGCGACGCCGAGAACTCCCACGCGTGTCGGCAACGAGCGCATAAGACGGCGAAGGACGATCGCAGCATCGTTGCGATAGGGCAGCGAGTCGAGCATGCCTGCTGTACCTTGCGTGCGACCGTCGCAGGGATCGGTGACAGCTCCTGCGAAGGGCACGGCGTGAAGAGCTTTCAACTCGCGGGCGGCCTCGGCAACGAGCGAGCCCACCTCCCAGTGTCCGGTGTGGAAGCCGAGTGCTATCGGAGTGCCGTCAGGCGCGCGAACGCCGCCGTGCGTGCTGAGGATTAAAACCTCCGGGCCGAGCAGACGCGCCGGGTCCCATCCCATCCCGGCGTTTTGTGTCAGACCGAAGAGATTGCCGGAGGGCTGGGTGAGGAGCATCTCAGCCGTGATGGGGAGAAAGCCCGATGGGCCGGGCGCGTGCGTCGCGACGGCGGCGAGTTCGAAGCCTGCGGTTTCGAGAACGGATTTGAGGGAGATTTCCGGAATGATGCGCTCCTGGTCGTACGAATGAAGATTAAATTGGTTCGGCGTCTTCTGGAAGCGTGGCGAGGGTGTCGTTGGATGGGCCGCGCAGACAAAGAATGATGATGCCCGCAGTGACAAGTGAGATGGCCATCAGCAGAAAACCGGCGCGTGAGTTGCCGGTGCGTGCCTGGAGCAGACCGACAAACCATGCCCCGATGAAAGAGCCGAGGGCCCCGCCGCTGTTGACGAGGGCGGTCACCTCGCCGGCGACGTTCTTCGGCAGCATCTCCGGCATGATCGCGAAGAAGGGGCCGTAGGGCGCATACATGCAAGCTCCCGCGAGGATCAGAAAGCCATAAGACGACCAGAAGCCGGTGGAGACGGTGAGATACGAACCAAACAGAGCGATGCCCGAGAGAATAAGAAACGGCCAGACGAAGCGGCGCCTGCGAAAGCTGCGGTCGGAATGGTGGGCAACGACCAACATCAGGATGATTGCGAACAAGTAAGGCATTCCACTCAGCAACCCAACGATCTCGATTCCGTGGGACGCGCCGCTTTGGATGATCGTCGGCAGCCACAGGACGAAACCGTAGACCCCGACGCTCCAGCAGAAGTATTGGAGGCAGAGAAGGATGACGTTGGGGTTTCGCAGGGCCGCTTTAAAGTTGGCAACCTGCGGGAGGAGCCACTGTTCGCGCTCGAGCTGTTGATTCAGTTCTGTGCTGGTCGCGTCGCTCATCCACCCTGCGGCCTGCGGCCGGTCACGCACGATGAAGAGCCAGCCGAAGGCCCACAGGACTGAAGGGAGGCCTTCAAGGATGAAGGCCATCTGCCAGCCGAAGCTGCGAATCAGGTAGCCGGTCGCGGCTGACATCCAGAGCACAGTGACGGGATTGCCGAGAAGCAGAAGCGTATTGGTGCGCGACCGCTCGGCGCGGGTGAACCAGTTTGTGAGGAGGATCAACATCGCCGGGAAGATGAAGCTTTCGGCCACTCCCAGCAGCGTGCGGTCGAGCGCGAGCAGCCAGAAGTTACGAATCACTCCCGTAAGCGAAGCGAGGATTCCCCAGGTGATGAGAGCGGCGAAGATCAGGATGCGTGTGCTGCTGCGCCGGGCATAGGCTGCGCCGGGAACCTGGAACAGGAAGTATCCGAAGAAGAAGAGTGCGCCGAGCAATGCGGATTGGGAGTTGCTGATGTGGAGGGTTTGGGCGAGTCCGGCTGCGGCGCCGAAGCCGTAGTTGGCCCGGTCGACGTAGGCCAGGCTGTAGGTGATGAAGACCGCAGGCAAAATAATGAGCCAGCGCTTGCGCATCTCCGACTGCGCACGAGTTGCCTGTTCTGTTGCATCATTGACAGAACTCGGCGGGATGGTTTTCATCGTGGAGTAGTCCTGGTGCCCAAAGTGCCGTACTGGAGAGAATCAATGCGCTACGTGAAGATGCTACAGGGTTGTTTGCTGGCAGGTGTACTTATCCAGAGCCTTTCGGTCGTCGACGCAGGCGCGGCTGCAGCGGCGGATGTAAGCTCGGCGCCTGTGAAGGTCGATCGAATGGACGCTGGTTTGGATGCGATCGTCCCTGTCGGCGCAGCCGTGGAGCGGGTTGCGACAGGGTTTACCTGGGTCGAAGGTCCGGTGTGGATTCCCGCGGGCTATCTTCTGTTTGCGGAGATTACGAGCAACAGCATTCGCAAGCTGATGCCGGATGGGACGGTGAGCATCTTTCTGCAGCCCAGCGGATACAAAGGGACGGCACCCTATGGCGGCAAGGAAGCGGGGTCGAACGGCATGACGCTGGATGCGAAGGGGCGGCTGACCGTCGCGGGTCACGCGCAGCGCGATGTCTATCGGTTTGAGTCGCTCGATCCGAAGGGGCAGGTGACGGTGCTGGCGGACTCGTATCAGGGAAAAAAGCTGAATAGTCCGAATGATCTCGTGTATGCGAAGGATGGTTCGCTGTACTTCACTGATCCGCCGTATGGTCTGCCGACGCAGGGTGATGACGATCCGATCAAAGAACTGAAGGTGAATGGGGTCTATCGGATTCCACGGGCTTTGCAGCAGAAGCCCGGTGCTGCTCCTGCGCGGGGACCAGTTGCAATTGGTGAGTAAGGATCTGCCTCGGCCTAATGGGATTGCGTTTTCGCCGGATCAGAAGTACCTCTATGTCGATAACTCTGGGCCGCAGAAGGTGTGGATGCGGTACAGGGTTCAGAAAGATGGGTCGCTGACGGATGGGAGGGTCTTCTACGATGCGACCTCCGACAAGCGCCAGGGCGGTCCGGATGGCATGAAGGTCGACAGCCTCGGAAATGTCTACAGCACTGGCCCCGGCGGCATCTGGATCTTCTCTCCGGAGGGCAAGCCGCTCGGCGTGATTCTGATTCCCGAACGAACTGCCAATCTGAACTGGGCTGGCTCCGATCACAAGACCCTTTACATCACGGCAAGCAGCAGCATTTATAGAATCACGCTCAAGGTTCCAGGAATTTGATTCGCCGATCGAATAGGCCACATGAGAACCGCCGTAAAAATAAATCTCAAAGAAGTGGCATTTTTTTTGACGCTGTAAAACCACCATCTCAGAACCACGTTTTCACCACAACTTCACCACAAGAAACCATCCAAAAACCACGTTCTGCACACCGTTTTTCGCAAAACCCCCTTGAAAAAACAGGGTTCCACCACACCAGAAAAAAAAAGTGCTTAAGTTTCGATGTAGGGGTAGCGTTGGGGGCGGGAGAGCATACTGTTCGCTTCGTCGTCGTTTTGGAAGCGCTCGAGGACGGGGTCCCAGTGGAGGTGGCGCGGGAGCTTCATGGCGATGTGATGGAGGAGGCAGGTGGAGCAGGCTCGGTGGCCAAGCTCGACCGGGGCGGTGGGTGGTTTGCGGGTGTGGATGCACTCGATCCAGTTGGCGTGCTGTTCCGTCGCGGTGTAGAGATGGATTTCGTCGGGGACCGATGACCGAGTCGAGGATTTTGGGATCGCTGGCCATGAGCGGCTCGATCTTCGCGGCTGGCGCGCCGTTTGAGGTCGGCGTGGTCATCTCATCGCGGGTGACGAAGATCCATCCCTTGGTGCCGATCCACTTGATGCCATTGGGGAAGTCGCCGGAGATGTCCATGGTGATGCCGTTGGCATAGCGGGCATGGGTGAGGAATTTTCCATGTACATCCCAGAGGCCGTGGGTAGGGAACTCGGCGGTGCCCCAGATTTTCGACGGGGCCGGTGTATTCCGTGTTCATGCCCCAGTGAGCGGTGTCGACGTGATGAGCGCCCCAGCCGGTGATCATGCCTGCGCCGAACTGCTCCATGCGGAGCCAGCCGGGACGGTCGAATCCTTTGAGGGGCATGACGCGATCGACGGTGTAGTAGACGTCGGGAGTGGAGCCCAGCCACGCGTCGTAGTTGAAGCCTGCGGGGACGGGCATGGGCGTGGGGTCGCCACCGGCGGGGTCGCCGGGGAGGCCGATCTCGACGTGCTGGACTTTCGCCGATACGGCCGTTGCGGACGAGCTCACAGGCGCGGTGGAACTGCTTCCAGGAGCGCTGCTGGCTGCCGATCTGGAGGATCTGGCCGGTGGACTGGACGACGTCGGAGAGGTAGCGGCCTTCGGCGATGGTGAGGGACGCGGGTTTCTGGAGGTAGACGTCTTTGCCTGCGCGGACGGCGTCGGCGCCTACGCGGGCGTGCTGGTGATCGGGGGTGGAGATGACTACGGCGTCGATGTCTTTTGTTGGCTAGGAGGTCTTTGTAGTTGGCGTAGCCGAGGGTGCCGTCGTAGGGCTTTGCCGTTCTTCCTGGTGTAGTAGTCGTTGACGAATTGTTTGCCCTGAACGACCGCGGTCGGCGGAGAGATCGCAGACGGCTGTGATGCGGGCGGTGTCGACCTTGAGGATGGCGGGCATGTCGTGGCCGCGAGAGATGCGGCCTGCGCCGATGGCACCGATGTTGATTTGTTTGCTGGGAGCGAATTGGCCGAGGACTCGGGAGGGGATGATGGTGGGGAAGCCTGCGGCTGCCGCAGTTTTAAGGAAGTTGCGACGGGAGATGTTCATGGGTGCTCCTAGCGAAAGGCCCGGGGCTAAAGCCCCTTTTCCTGGTGGTTCTTTTTCGCAGGGCTGAAGCCCTGCGCTTAATCCTGAAAGACAGAACTAAGCAACGGCAAAAGCAAAAGCAAAAGCAACAGCAAAGGCAAAAGCAGATCCTCCGCTTCGCGAAGGATGGACAACTAAAAGGCAACGGCAAATTCAATTGGAAATTCAACTCCAGATTCAGCTCTGGAGGTGAATGAGTTTTGCGTTCTTTTGGGCTTTGATGACCAGCTCGGCGGCTAGTAGGCATTGGGTTTGGTCTTGCGCGGTGTGGGTGCGGTTGACGATGTCAGCTACAAATTGGGGGCCGAAGGGGAGGTCGAGGTTGTTGCAGTCGATGTAGCGGGACTGCTTCTGGTCGACGATAAAAAAGGTTGTTGCCTTGTTTGCCGACAGCGACGTTGGTGTATTTGCGGACCTCGATATAGCCCTCGGTGCCGAGGATGAAGAGGCGTCCATCGCCCCAGGTTCCGAGGCCGTCGGGGGTGAACCAGTCGAGGCGGACGTAGCCGAAGCCGCGATTGCCGCGTAGGACCATGTCGCCGAAGTCCTGGAAGTTGGGGTGGTCGGGGTGATTGACGTTGGCGATCTGGGATTCGCCGACCTCGGCTTCGGTGGAGCCGGTGTAGTAGAGGAACTGGTCGACCTGATGGGAGCCGATGTCGCAGAGGATGCCGCCGTACTGTACGGGGTTCCAGAACCAGTCGGGGCGGCCGCCGCCTCCGCCAGCGTCGCCGTGGCCTTGAATGATCTGGTGCGGGGCGATGTTGATGGTCTGGATGACGCGGCCGATGGCTCCGGCCTGGACGAGCCTCGCCTGCCTTGACGGCGGCTTTGACCTCGAGACGCTCGCTGTACATGATGGCGTAGATTTTTTTTGGTTTCGGCGATGGTTTTGCGGATGGCGGCGAGGTCTTCGAGGGTGGTGACGCCGGGCTTGTCGCTGAGGACATCTTTGCCGTGCTTCATGGCGCGGATTCCGATGGCGGCGCGCTCGTTGGCAATCTGCGAGGTGAGGATGAGCTGGGTGGAGGGGTCGTTGATGACCTCGTCCTGAGTAGCGACGATTTTTGACGTCGGGGTAGCGTTTTTTGAAGGCGGCGATTTTGTCGGGTTCGCCTCCCCAGGCAGAGACGAGGGTTCCGCCGCCGCGTTGGACGGCGCCGATCATGCCGTAGATGTGGTCGTGGCTCATACCGCAGACGGAGAATTTGATGGAGTACTTCGGCTGGGGCGACGGTCTCCTGACTGGGTGCGGCGATTTCGTGAAGGATTGGGCCGCTGGGAGTCGCAAGGCCGAAGGCTGCCTCGGGAAGTGCGGCTAACATTCCGGTGGAGCTCATGGATTTGAGGAAGAGACGCCGGTTCAGACCATCTTTCTGCATGGAGGGTGCTCCCTGAGACGATTTGTTTTGTTTGCGAACTATCTTGGTCAACCAATCTAGTGAATGGGGTATGGCTTTGGCAAATGCGGCGCGGTGGAGGGATGGCCCGGTAGCGCGGATAGAAATTGCTTAGAATGATCTCTCCATGCCTACTTTTTCTTCGGTTCAGGTGATTGACTCGCATACGGCAGGAGAGCCGACGCGAGTGGTGATTGAGGGAGGGGCCCGATCTTGGGCGCGGACCTTTGCGGAGCGGGTTGCGCGGTTCCGCGAGGAGTTTGATTTCTTCCGGTCAGGGGTGGTGAATGAGCCTCGGGGATCGGATGTTGTGGTGGGGGCGATTCTGCTGGAGCCTTTACGATGCGACGTGCGAGGCGGCGGGTGATTTATTTCAATAACGTGGGTTATCTGGGGATGTGCGGCCATGGAACGATTGGGCTGGTGCAGACGCTGGAGCACATGGGGCAGGATTGGGCCGGGAGAGCATCGGATTGAGACGCCGGCGGGAGTGGTGAAGACGACCGCTGCACGTATCGGGAGAGGGTGACGGTGGAGAATGTGCCGGCGTACCGGCTGCGGCAGGGAGTTGAGGTGGATGTGCCGGGATATGGCTCGGTGCGAGGGGATGTGGCGTGGGGCGGGAACTGGTTTTTTCTGACGAGTGTGCCTGGGCTGTCGCTGGCACTGGCGAATGTTGGGGAGTTGACGGAGTGTGCGCAGGCGATTAAGGCGGCGCTGGTGCGCGACTTGGTGACGGGCGCGGATGGGCGGAGATCGATCATATTGAGCTGTTCGGAGAGCCGGAGTCGCGCGAGGCGAAGAGCAGGAATTTTGTGCTGTGCCCGGGGAATGCGTATGACCGCTCGCCGTGCGGGACGGGGACGAGCGCGAAGATGGCTTGCCTGTATGCGGACGGAAAATTGGTTGAGGGCGAGGTGTGGCGGCAGGAAGGGATTCTGGGGGACGTGGTTTGATGGGAGTGTCTCGGTGAAGGATGGTGCAGTGATTCCTTCGATTACGGGCGAGGCTCATGTGACGGCGGAGGCGCGGTTGTTTTTTTGCGGAGAAGGATCCCTTTCGCTGGGGGCATTCGATGACCGCGAGCTGCGATGTGGTGGTGGTGGGTGCAGGGATTGTCGGTGCGGCTTGCGCTTATTTTTTGGGCAAAGAAGGGCTGCGGGTGGTGGTGGTGGAGCGCGGGATTGTCGGCGGTGGGGCGACTGCCGCAGGGATGGGGCATCTGGTAGCGATGGACGACTCGCCGGCGCAGCTTGCGTTGACGAAGTTGTCGCTTGCGATGTGGAGTGAGTTGCGGACGGAGCTGCCGGTGGGGGTGGAGTTTCGACAGACGGGGACGCTGTGGGTTGCGGCGGATGAGGGACGAGATGAAGGAGGTGCTGCGGAAGGAGGCGGTGTATCGTTCGGCTGGGCTGGCGTGCGAGGTTCTGGATGGGGATGCGCTGGCGGAGGCGGAGCCACAGTTGCGGCGGGGGTTGGCGGGGGCTCTGCGAGTGATGGACGATGCAGTGATTTATCCCGCCGGCTGCTGCGCAGTTTTCTGCTTCGGGATGTTGCGGCTCAGGGTGCGCTGCATTTGGGCTGTCGGGTGGTGTCGGTGGATGGGAGTGGGGGTTTTGCTGGAGGACGGGCGAAGAGTTTCGGCGGGGTTTGTGGTGAATGCTGCGGATGCTGGGCTCCTGAGTTGGCGCCGATATTGTGATGAGAAAGCGGAAGGGACATCTGGTGATTACAGATCGGTATCCGGGGTTTTTTGCGGCACCAGGTGGTGGGAGCTTGGGTATTTGAAGAGTGCGCATTCGGTGACGGGCGGATTCGGTGGCGTTTAATCTGCAGCCTCGGGCTACGGGACAGATTTTGATTGGATCTTCGCGGCAGTATGACGATGAGAGCGCCGCGGTGAATGAGGGATTGGTGCAGACAGATGGTGGAGCGGGCTTGCGAGTATGTGCCGGGGATTGGAGGGCTGTCGGCGCTGCGGGTTTGGACAGGCTTTCGAGCGGCGGACTCCGGATAAGCTGCCGCTGATTGGGCCTTCGGCTGAGGATGAAAAGATTTTGTTGGCTACGGGGCATGAGGGGCTGGGGATTACGACGTCGATGGGGGACGGCTCGTTTGATTACGGATCGTGTGATTGGGCGGGAGACGGCGATTGCTGCGGAGCCTTATCTGCCTACGCGGGTAAGTTGCGAGGTGCGGCATGGATGATTCGGTGGTGGTGATGGTGAATGGAGCGCCGGTGCGGGGTGGCGAGGGGGGAGCTCGTTCGCTGTGGCGCTGGTGGTTGCGGGGGCAGCGGCGCGGCGGTCAGTGAGTGGGGAGCCGCGAGGACCGGTTTGCGGTATGGGTGTGTGTATGGAGTGCCGGGCGGAGGTGGATGGGGTGCTGCACTCGAGGACTTGCCAGATGGCTTGTGAGGCGGGGATGCAGGTGAGGACACAATGAGGCATCGGGTGGATGTTCTGGTGGTCGGAGCGGGACCTGCGGGGATTGCGGCGGCGGTTCGGGCTGCGGAGGAAGGGCGCAGAGTGGGTTTGGTGGATGGGAATGCTTTGGCGGGTGGGCAGATTTGGCGAGGGTCGCTTTGGGGGAGGGGATCAGGCGAAGTATGCGGCGGCTGGTGAGTGGATGGCGAGGCTGGAGCGGAGTGGGGTGGAAAGATTTTTTGGGTGGCATGTTTTTGGACGCGCCTGCGGCCTGGGGTTTTGCGGGCGGAGGAGGATTTGAGGCGGCGGAGTTTGAGTTTGGGGCGCTGGTGATTGCTACGGGGGCGCGCGAGCGGCTTTTGCCGTTTCCGGGATGGACGCTGCCGAATGTGATGGGAGCGGGTGGTTTGCAGGCGATGGTGAAGGCGGGATTGCCCGATTGCAGGAAAGCGGGTGGTGGTTGCGGGGACTGGGGCCTCTGCTGATCGCGGTGACGGCTTTTCTAGTGGAGCGCGGGGCTGAGGTTTTGGCGGTTTGTGAGCAGGCTTCGCTGGGAAGTTTGGTTAGGCTTGGCGTGGGATTGGCGGGGCATTCTTCGAAGTTGGCGGATGCGGTGCGGTATGGGTGGAGGAGTCGCGGTGTGCGGGTGTCGACGGGATGCTGGGTACGAGCCGCGTTTGGAGGGGAGCGGCTGGAGAGGGTTTTGTTGAGCGATGGCCGGGAGATTGAGGTGGACTACCTGGCTTGTGGGTTTCATCTGGTGCCAAACTGCGAGTTGGCAATGCTGATGGGATGTGCGGTGGATGGCGGATTTGTGAAGGTGGATGAGTGGCAGGGGAGTTCGGTGAAGGATGTATTTTGCGCGGGCGAGCCTACGGGGATTGGTGGGGTGGAAGCGGCTCTGGTGGAGGGGGGAGATTGCGGGGTTGGCGGCGGCTGGAGTGGCTGAGAAGGCTAGGGTGTTGCTAAAGCGAAGAGACGCGACGAGGAGATTTGCGCGATTGCTGGATCGTGCCTATGGGTTGAATCCTGAGCTACGGAAGCTGGCTGATGCAGAGACGATTGTTTGCCGGTGCGAGGATGTGACGATGGGAGAGGTGCGAGCGCACTCATCGTGGAGGGAGGCGAAGCTGCAGGCGCGGATGGGGATGGGCGCTTGTCAGGGGCGAGTTTGTGGCGCGGCTTGCGAGTTTCTGTTTGGATGGGGTATGGAGTCGGTGCGGCCGCCGATTCAGCCGACCCTCGGTGGGTAATTTGGTGGGGATTGGCGCGAGAGATTCTTAATACGGAAGGACTTGAGGAGATGAAGATGAACTGGAATGGTGTGATGCCGGCGATGACAACGGCTTTTGACGAGAGAGAACGTGTGGACGCGGAGTTTATGTCGCGGCATGGGATGTGGATGATTGAGAACGGGTGCACTGGACTGATCATGCTGGGATCGCTGGGCGAGGCTGCGACGCTCAGTACAGAGGAGAAGGCTGGGATCCTGAGGAATATGGTTGCGACGGTGAAGGGGCGGGTGCCTGTGGTAGCGGCGATCTCTGCGCTGTCGACGCGGGATGCGGTGACGCAGGCGAAGACGGCGGAGGACGCGGGATGTTCCGGCTGATGATTCTGCCGCCGTACGTTTATCGCGGGACTGGCGAGAGATGAAGCATCATGTGGGGTCGGTGCTGAAGGCTTCGCCGCTTTCGAGCATGCTTTACAACAACCCGGTGGCGTATGGGACGGATTTTGAGGCGCACCATATTGCGGAGCTTGCCGCGGAGCATGAGAATCTGCATGCGGTGAAGGAGTCGAGCACGGATGTACGACGAGTGACGGCGATTCGTGCGACGACGGCGGAGCGGCTGACGACTTGCGTTGGGGTGGATGACGCGATTGTGGAGGGGATTGCCGCAGGGGCGAAGGGATGGGTGGCCGGGCTGGTGAATGCGTTTCCGCGCGAGTCGGTGGCGCTGTTTGAGGCGGCGCTTGGCGGCGATGGCGCCAGGGCGTTCGAGATTTACCGGTGGTTTCTGCCGCTGCTGCGGATGGATACGGTTCCGAAGTTCGTGCAACTTATCAAGCTGGTGCAGCAGGAGATTGGGGTGGGGAGCGCGCGGGTCCGTGGCGCCTCGGATGGAATTGATTGGAGATGAACTTGAGGAGGCTCGAGGTGTGGTGCGAGAGGCGATGGCGGCTCGTCCTGAATGTGGGGCGATTGCTTTTTCCTGATGGGCACTTTACCCGAAGCGCAGTACTCAAGCGTTTTAAGCCTTCTCATTTAATTTAATCGGACGGCACGATAGTTCGTTCAATGAACAATTGTCAAGATTTATCGCTACGGGTTATAAGAAACGGCATAGTCCTCTTCTGAAATCGCAGATTGGACTTACCAATCAGCCAAAGTTCCGATTTTGGAGCACAAACAAATGGCTCGCCGATTGGCGGAGCCATTTGTCTGGGTTGAGGCGAAAGATCAGTCTACAGATTCAGGCTTGGTTGGTTTCTTGCCTGCGTCGAGGTGATCCCAGTTGAGGATGGTGTTGAAGCCGAGGGCGAAGGTGCCCTGGGTCTGCCAACGCCAGAACGGACGGAGTGCGAACATGACGACGTGTCCCTGGCCGAGGGGCTGGTCGAGGGCCAGAGCTCGGTTGGTAAGCGCCTGACCACCGGCGAGTTCTCCGGAGAGGAGGATTTCGTCGGACTTGGCCGGGAACTGGAGGACGACGCGTGGGGCTGTGGACGCATCGTCCACGATTCCGAACTGGCGCATGGCCTGCCGCATTGCCGCTGCATCGCTGATCTGCGAGGGCAATCCTTTTGGCTCTGCGCTGTCGTCGTGTTCGTAGGGAGAGAGGGCGACCGGTACGGCGTTGGGAGTGATGTTGGCCTTCCCCCTACGCCGGGAACTTCGGGTCCACCGCGACCGCCTCCACCGAAGCCGCCGCCGCGGGCGTTGAGGACGGGGTCCTGGTTGAAGTAGACGGGCATCTGATCGGCCGGTGTAGCCGTAGACGATGGGACTCTTCTTGTCGACGATAATGCTACGCATAAGAGCGCCGCGGGCGTACATGGTTCCGGGGTGCTCTACGGAGACGTGAGTGGTGATGCCGTAGTCGGGCAGGATGGTTGTGGTTGAGCCCTCGGTGATGAGCGTACCTCCGGCTTCAACGAACTTGACGAGCTCCATGAGGCCTTCGATGCCCATGCCACCACGAATGTCGGGGCTGGAGTCTTCGACGCCGAGGTTTGGAGTGAGCTTGGTCTTCTCGTAGGGGATGGCGTCGGGGCCGTTCTTGGGGATTCCGTTCACCTGCGAGACGGAGGTGCCGCCAATGCTGGGGAAGACGATGACATCGTATTTCGAGCGGAGATTGCCGTCGCGGAGTTTCTGATCGGCAAAGTAGGTGTAGGGGATTTCGTAGTGGTCAAGCGCGGCGCGGACCCAGCCCTCGTCCTGCGTGCGCTGCCAGGAGTGGACGTAGCCGATGCGCGGAATGGTGAGTGGGTGAGTTTTTTACGGTTGGCGATGAGGTAGCGTAAGCGGTGAGGCCGAGCTCCTGAATGGAGGCTCGAACCTTCGCGTCGGCCCCGTCGCGAATGATGAAGGCGCCTGCGCGCAGGTGATGGCCCTCGAGGTCGAAGTCATCTTCTGCGGCTTCCATCTTGACTGAGGCGTTGCGGAAGCGGGAAGGTGGCGAGGACGTTGTCGGTGGTGTTTTCGACGACGAGAGTGTCACCGGTTCCGTGGATGATGCCGGGCACGGCGACATCTTTGGAGACCGCGGTCATGGACTGATTGAGCAGCGACTTGTCGGTGATTGTTTTCACGGTGACGTTACGCATGAGCGGCATGGTCCATGCGGTGTCGTCGTAGGGGATGGGATTGGCTGCAGGGTAGTTCTGCAGGCTGAAGTACATATCGACGAGTGTGCGGTAGGGCTGGTCGGCGCGAATGATGTAATCGCCGGAGGAGACCTTCAGGTTGCCGAAGGTGGCGTCTTTGTCAGCGACGGCGACTTCGACGCCCTGGCGACGGAGATCGTTGACCATCTCGGCCGTGTTCACGCGATGGAGCTGTTGCGCGGGGATGGTCCATCCGTAGATGGGGCCGTCTTTGCCTTTTTGCACGGAGCGCTTGTTTTTGAGCCAGTAGTTTTCAAGGTAGAGATCTTTTTCTTTCGCGACTTTGTCGAGCGCGAAAAGATTGCAGACTCCTGGATGTTGGTGTTGTTGCGTGGCCCCCACTTGATGGCTGGAAGCGGAGGATTGGGCCGGTACCACTCGCGGCTAGTGGTGGTTGCGGGGAGCTGAAGTTTTTTCGGTTACATCGGGTCCGTAGGATTGGACCTCGTAGAAGCGGCCGAAGGAGTTGTGAGTTTCGGCGATCCAGAAGAGGTAGTTCGGAACCCAGCCATCATAGAAGCCGTAGGTCCAGACGCCGGGGACGCCGCGCTTGGCCATCTCCATGACTTCGGTTTCGGCTAACATCCACCACTCGTCTACGGCGATGGGATCGAGCGAGGGATTGTAAGGGCCGGTTCCTGTTGAGACGTAAAGGTAGGACTGGGCTTCGTGGAGGTCGTGGAGGACGGTGGGGTGCCACTCGAGAACGCCGTTGGTGATGTTCTGGGTGAGGTGGAGATATTGGCCCATGCCGTCGCGGTTGTTGTCATGCGCGACGTATTTGCCCCAGTACATTAGAGGCGGGCGAGGCTTCTTCGTCTCTTTGCCGTAGTAGTAGGTGTCGACTTCCTTGTCGCGGCCAATCGGTTTCGACGACAGGTGTGATGAAGACGATGGCGTTGTTGCGAATCTCCTGGAGTACGGGGTTTCTTCCACGATGAGGCGGTAGGCGAGCTCGACGAGCATCTGAGGGCCGCCGGTCTCTGGGGAGTGAATGCCGCTGGGTGATCCAGTAGATGGGCTTGCTGGTGTGGATGATCTTCTGTGCCTGCTCCTCGGTGGTCTTGCGGGGATCGGTGAGGGCGGCGAGATCGGCCTTGTATTTGTCCAGGTTTTTGATGGACTCTTCACTGCCGAGGGCGAGGACGACCATGTCGCGTCCTTCTTCGGACTTGATGGGAAGCTTCCAGAACTTTGCGCGGGGCGAATCTTTCGCGAGCTCTTCATAGTAGCGGTTGATGTCGGCAGTGTAGTAGAGCTCGCCCGGTTGGCCAGGCATAGTGCCGAGGAACTTTAGAGGAGTGGGGATCCTGGACGATGCGGGGAGATGCCTTGATCTTTTTGGTGTATTCCTCATCGTTGGCCTGTTTGGGGGGATTGGTCTGTGCGGATAAGAGCGAGGCTGAGGGCTAGCAGAAGGGAGCCGACGAGCAAACTCGCGAGGGAGGCGCGAGTTCGCAGAGATTTCCTGAGGACGGGGGAAGAGGCTGGAGGTGTTTTCATGCAACAAACCTATAACAAACCCACCCGGTATCCATAAACATTTTGTTTCCATGCGCTGGGGCTGTACTTTCGGCGAGAGAATTTGTCCCGTTAAATCAGCAATTTACACCGGATTGCGCGAGTTTATTCTTTGTGCTAGGCGAGCGGGCTGATCGTGGGTCTATTGCGGGTGTATCGCGGAGAACCTGGGCGCGCAAATTTTTTTGAAATGTGTTGACTATTTTGAATTAGGCCTGATAAGGTTCGTTCGCTCTTCAAACAATAAAGCTTCTGGTCCCGAAACTGACTCGCTTTCTGGAGGTTCACATGCCTTCGCTAAAACGTTTTAGGTATGCCCTTGCAACTACCGTGCCGGTGTTGAGTTTTTCGCCATTACTCCACGGTCAGGCAGTGAGTGCGACATTGCTTGGTACGGTGACGGATCCCTCTGTCGCAGTTGTTGGCGCACAAAGGTCACCGCTACCGAAGCGCCGACCGGCTGATTCATGAATCGGTTACGAACGAGAGCGGCAACTCACTTCGCTGGTATGCCGCCCGAAAGATATAGCGTGACTGTCGACCACTTTTGGAATGCAACCAGTGACGGAGAAAAACTTATGACGAATCCAATTGAAAAGAACAGCCGGAATGAGATTGTTCACTACGCAAGACGCCTTTTCGCCCAATGCTCGTGGGTGCTGGCTGTCCTGATGTTTGCGAGCGTCGCGTCAATCCACGCGCAGCAGACTACAGGTTCCATCGTAGGTACGGTGAAGGATCAAACCGGCGCGGTAGTCCCCGCGGCCTCCGTTAAGGCAACCAACGTGGAGACCGGATTCTCCCGGTCGGCGCCGACCAATGGTTATGGGGAGTACCGCATCGATTACCTGCCCGTAGGCAAGTACACCATCGATCTGGAGGCTACCGGCTTTAGACGCTTTGTGCAACAGAATATCGTCCTCAACGTGGACCAGACGGTGACGGTTGAAATCGCACTGTCCGTGGGTGCTGCAACTGAGACTGTCACCGTCACGGATGCTCCGCCGGTGGTCAATACGACCGATGCGGTGTTGGGAAGAACCGTCGAGGGGTCCGAGATCATTGGCCTGCCCCTGGTCAATCGCAACGCATACTCCGAAATTTCTCTCACGCCGGGCGTAATGGCCAATAACAACAGCCCCACCTCGAACCCCAGCGGCTCCCCAAATTTCACAGTCGGTCTACCGTCAGCGGATGTCCAGATCAACGGGTCCATTGACGGCGGCAATCCCGAGGTTGCCTTTTACCTGGATGGCGGCAACAACATAACCGGTATGCGCAACTACGGAAACCCGGCACCCAACCCCGACGCACTCGAAGAGTTTCGCGTAGAGACCAGCGCATTCGGGGCACAGTACGGCCAGTTCTCCGCTGCGGTCATTACCGTTATCACAAAGTCGGGAACAAATAAGTTTCATGGCGGGTTATTTGAGTTCAACCGGAATACCGACTTCAACGCCTACCCCTGGACCCCACCGGGTTCCACGTCCATCAGGCTGCCTTACCACCGCAACCAGTTTGGCGGTAACATCGGTGGCCCCATCAAGAAGGACAAGGCCTTCTTCTTCTTCAGCTATGGCGGTCTGCGTCAAACGGTCGGATCACTGCTCACTGGCGGCATCGTGCCCACGGCTGCCGAGCGTCTGGGCGACTTTACCGCGGACACCGGCTTCACGGTCAACATGCCGGGCACCAAGACCCCGGTGATGGGAACGAACACCAGCCCAAATTGCCAGGTTGCCACAAAGAACTGCATCCCCCAAGCCCTCCTGGATACGACCGTTGCAAACTTCGACAACGTAAACAACAAATTGGGCTCGTCCATCGTGCTGCCCAATGGCGCTCCGAAGCCCTCGACCGGAGGCGCGGGTTACACGGGCGCCTACTCCACCCCGACAACAAATAATGAATATCTGGGCAAGTATGATCAGGTTCTCGGCGACAAGGATCATGCGACAGCGACCTTCTTCTTCATCAGGACCGTTGCAGGTCCCAACGGAGGCGGAAACATCCCGTGGACCATCAATCAGTCCGCTGCGAATCAGTGGAATATCAACCTCAGCGACGTTCACACCTTCAGCCCCACCACGGCGAATCAGTTCTGGCTAACGTTCACGCGGGCAGCAGGCGGACGAGTCAACCTGCCACAGTTTGGGCCGTCGACGCAAAACCTTTCCACTTACGGCTCCAACTTCCAAATTCAGGGGCCGAATGCGCTGCCCAATTTCGTCCCATCCGGGGCCTTTAACGCGGGCACGACGAACGCCGGTCCCTTCACGGGCTCCAATAACTATGAGCTGCGCGACATGGTCAGCCTGGTCAAGGGGAAACACACCCTCTCCGTCGGCGGTGAGTTTGCTCTCGATAAGACGATGTTCTGGGCGGATCTGTTGAACTTTGGCGTTATCAACTTTGCGACCTCCGCACCCACGTCCACAGGCAATGTGTTTTCGGACTGGGTTACAGGCCAGGCCTCCTCCTTCGAACAGGACACGCCCTATACAACTCTGCTGAGCTATTGGCATGTTGCGGCGTTCGTGCAGGACAATTACCGGATCACACCCCGGTTTACAGCAAATCTTGGAATCCGGTGGGACATCGATACGCCTCCTGTCGAGTCCCTGAACAAGACGGCATCCTTCAGCCCCGGGGTGCAATCCACCGTGACGCCGATTGCGCCGAAGGGCATGTTGTTTCCGGGGGACCCGGGCGTGGGTCGGGGCATCATCAGCACGAGATTCCATCATATTGCGCCGCGTGTCGGATTCGCATGGGACCCCTATGGGGACGGCAAAACCGCATTTCGCGGCGCCGCGGGCGTCTTCTACGGCACCACTAGCGGCAACGAGTGGAACCAGCCCGGCAATGGCGCACCGTTCGCCATACGCCAGTCCTTCGGTCCTCTCAATTCAATCACTAATATCTACTCGACCCCGGGAGATTTCCCCTCCACGGCGCCGGGTGGAGGTATCTTCCCGTACGTTTATTCGCCAAGCGCGCCGAAGTTCTTCCCGTCGGCACAAATTGAGACTATCGACAAGAACGCGCAATATCCTTATATCTACCAGTTCAACGCGTCCGTGCAGCGACAGTTGCCTTCCCAGATAAGCCTGACGGTGGCGTATGTCGGTACGCTCTCGCATAACGTGCCCACGATGATCGACGGCAACTACGCTCCTTATTCGACCGCTTTCGGTACACCCAGCGGCTCAGCGCAAAGCGTCGCCAATCGGCGCCAGTTCGACCCTTGTGTCGGGCCTTGTCCGAGCGGTCCGGCCGGCATCAACACTGGCACTTTGGGGACAGAACATCTATCTGATCACAAACCAGCACGCTAACTACAACGCGCTTCAGATCTCGGCGAAGAAGCAGCTGTCGCATGGCTTCACTATCAGTGGTTTCTATGTCTGGAGCCGTGCGCTGCAAAGCTCCAACGAGTCGGCGATCGGACAGATGACCGCGCAGGATTTTGGTTACTTTGGCGACCCCTTCACCGCCTCCAATAATTCTTTGGGCGCCGTTGGCGGCGGCCTCGCGGAGGAAAAGGGTCCGATGGATGCCAACCGGACCAACAACGCGGCGATCTCCGCTATATGGAACATCGACTACTTCCGCGGGTCGAACACGTTCCTGAAGCAGACGTTGAACGGTTGGCAGATATCGCCGATTGTCTATCTGACGAGCGGCGCGCCGTTTACGATGACCACAGGAAACACAAATAACTTCGACAGTACAGCAATTTCCGGAGGAGGACAGAACCGACCGAATACCGTTCCAGGTGTGAGCCCCGGCCTCGATCCTCACCGCTGCAGGATTTGCGCCACGAACAGCGTGCTGTCGGCGTGGTTCAATACGGCAGCGTTCACTGCCAACGGACCAGGTAAACCTGGGGGCATCGGCCCCGGTGGTGCCGACGGCAATGTAACTCGCGACTCCTTGATCGGGCCTGGGCTCCGCGATATCGATCTGGGAATCTTCCGCAGCATTACCTTCGAGCATGGAATCGTCTTCCAGTTCCGCGCTGAAGCCACCAATGCCTTCAACATGGTAAGTCTCGCCAATCCTACAGCGCAGGTCACGTCGGGCAACAACGGCAAGATCACTTCGGCGCAGGGCACCCAACGTGTCATCCAGCTGGGAGGTCGGCTGACGTTCTAGATCGAACCCGCGCAGACTCACTTTCTACCCACTTTACGAGGCGGTCGATGTGTTCACCGGCCGCCTCTCCTCTAAGTTCACGGGTTTCTGTGCGTTCGCAGCCATCCAATGTCAACGTCCAAGGGAACGTTCCAGGATGAGAAATTGATGTATCTTCGGTGGGTAGGTAATTCGCCGGCTAAAGATGTTGATTACTGATTGAAAGAACTTCGTGGCCGAGGAAACCGGCTGCCGCGATGGTTCGAAGGAGAGAGGGAATGGTTACTCGGCGTGAGTTTCTGGACACACTCGCGGTTGGCGCGGCTGGATTGGCTGTCAGTTCTACGGCGAAGAGCTATGGTCAAATCATGGGCTCCAACGACCGGCTTAACTTTGCGGTCATCGGGCTGAACTCGCGAGCTTATGCTCATCTTTCGGCGCTGAAGGCGAACAAAAATTCTGCGCGGATTGCTTATGTTTGCGATGTGGACAGTAATATTCTGAAGAAGTTTGCCGACAACACCGAGAAGGAGATGGGTGAGGCTCCGAAGACTGAAAAGGATTTTCGGCACATTCTTCAGCTGAAGGACGTGGATGCGATCACGATTGCTACCCCCGACCACTGGCATGCTCCGATGGCGATTGCGGGATTGCAGGCGGGAAAGCATGTGTACGTGGAGAAGCCCTGCAGTCACAATCCGGCGGAAGGGGCGATGCTGGTGGAGGCGCAGAAGAGGTATGGCAAGGTGGTGCAGATGGGGACGCAGCAGCGATCGTCTCCGCACACCATTGAGATCGTGGACAAGATTCACAATGGGCTGATTGGCAGAGCGTACTTCGGTAAAGCCTGGTACAGCCTTGTGCGGAAGTCGATTGGGGTTGGGAAAGAGGCTCCTGTTCCGGCGCAGCTTGACTGGGATTTGTGGCAAGGACCGGCTCCGCGTCAGGCTTACAAGGACAATGTGCAGCCTTATAACTGGCATTGGTTCAAGATCTGGGGAACGGGCGAGGCGCTGAATAATGGCACGCATGAAGTGGATGTCTGCCGCTGGGCGCTAAGCGTGGATTATCCGGAGCGGATTACTGCGAGCGGTGGAAGATATCAGTTCAAGGACGATTGGCAGTTCTACGACACGCTGATGACCAGCTTTACTTACGACGACAAGATGATCTCTTGGGAAGGCAAGTCCTGTAACGGAATGAAGTACTACGGACGCGATCGCGGGTCGACGATTGTGGGAACGACCGGGACGGTTCTGGTCGATCGCGATGGATATGAGATTTACGACCTGAAGGGAAATAAGACGGACGAGTTCAAGGCGAGCAGGGAGAAGACTTCATCGTCCGATTTGACGGGACGGGATTCGATGACCGATCTTCACTTTGCGAACTTTATTGCGGCGGTTCAGAAGGGAGCGAAGCTGAATGCTCCGATTGCTGTGGGCAATGTCGCGGTTACGATGCTTCAGCTCTCCAATGTTGCCTGGGAGACGAATCGTGAGTTGGAACTTGATACGACGGACGGAAAGATCAAGGATGATGCTCACGCGATGAAGTACTGGGGGTCGCGAGTACGAGAAGGGCTGGGCTCCTCATGTGTAGGAGTTGCGCCGAAATCGATAGAAAACAGAATTTCCTAACTTGTAGTTACGGATGGTTATGAAAAATACTTTTTCGCGTCGTAGTTTTGTTCAGTCCGGTGCGCTGCTTGCGGCGGCCGGTGTTGCCGGAAAGACGGTTCCTTCTTTCGCGCAGGCTCCGGCACCGGCGAGCGGCAAGCCTTCGCCGATTCATCTGGGGCTGGCCAGCTATACGTTCCGGAACTTTACCCGGGACCAGATGATCGGGTACATGAAGCAGCTGAACGTCAAGGACCTGAACTGCAAGGACGTGAAGGACCATCTTCCGATGGATCCGGAGGGTGAGGCGAAGGCTCTGGCTGACTATGCTGCGGCTGGCATCAAGCTTCATGCTGCGGGGACGCTTTATTTTCCCAAGGACGAGGATGACGACATTCGCAGCAAGTTTGAGTATTGCAAGCGGGCGGGCATCTCGGTGATCGTTGCGGGCGATCCGACGCCTGAGACGCTTCCGCGTATCGAAAAATTTGTGAAGGAGTATGACATCCGGCTGGCCATCCACAACCATGGGCCGGAGGACAAGATCTGGCACTCGCCGCTGGATGTGCTGAAGGAAGTGAAGAAGTATGACCCGCGGATGGGTTGCTGCATCGACATTGGACATACGGTGAGGGCAGGCACGGATGTGGTGAAGGCGATCCACGAGGTTGGGCCGCGGCTGTACAACATGCATGCGAAAGACCTGACCAACTTTACGAGCAAGGAGAGCCAGGTGGCAGCCGGGGACGGGATCATGCCGATGCGTGAGATCTTCGAGGCGTTGATTGCGATCAATTACAAAGGTTTTGTGGACCTGGAGTATGAGGTTCATGGGGATGATCCGATGCCGGGGGTGACTGCCAGCTTTTCTTATATGCGCGGAGTACTGGCGGGTATGGGGTATCTGACGAAGGGATAGACGGGGGTACCCCCCCTCCCCCATTACTTCGCGTAAGTAACCTGTATTCATTGATTTACGGGTCGAGTTGGTCTGCAAAATCATCATAACAAAGGGGTTGCGGGTAAAATAGCCTATATCAACAAGTTAGCCCCGGCGGGTGGCCGGGGCTTTCGTTTTTCTCATCTATAAGTTAATTATACCTGGTTGAGGGTAACTAAAATGCCACCCGGATCTCTTGTTTTTTGTTGGGTTTAGGTGGTTTTGGGGCTTGACAAGGGATTTCCGGGCTGTTTTTGGGGTGAAAAGTTGTAAGTGGTTGACAGCGCCTGGGTTGCGGAGGGTCTTGCGATGGTTACTGAAACCCATTTTGCGGGACGAGCGATTTTAGCTGTCTCTTCACAACTTCCGATAAAACCGATGGTCCGCCGCCTCGATGAGTGACTCAGCGATTTACCGTTCGCCGCGATCAGAGATCAGGGAACAGGAATCGCAAAATTCAACACTTGACATTGAGCGACAATCCACTACCATTCGGTTGTGGATAAACTGGACACAACATTTGCGGCTTTGTCTGATCCAACCCGGCGGGCAATGATCGAACGACTCTCACGCGGGCCTGCCTCTGTGCATGGATTGACGGAACCATTCGCACTCTCGCAGCAGATGATTTCGAAACATATCGCCTGCCTGGTGCGGGCGCGGATTGTGATCAAGACGAAGCGTGGACGAGAGAGTGTGTGCACGCTCAGGCCAGAGGCGATTAAGACAGTCAGCGACTGGGCGATCAGCTATCGCCGATTCTGGGAAGAGAGCTTCGACAAGCTGGAAGTAGTTGTAAATCAAATGAAGAAAGAGGAGGTCGGAGATGGCAGAAAACACGGTTAGCGAAATTGAGCGGATGGTCATTACAAGAGTTTTTGATGCCCCACGCGAGCTGGTTTGGAAGGCGTGGACAGACCCGAAGTACATCATGCAGTGGTGGGGACCGGAGGGCTTTACTTCGCCTTTTTGCGAGATGGATTTTCGCGTTGGAGGAAAACTTCTCTGCTGCATGAAGGCGCCGGATGGGCAGGAGTTCTGGAATGCGGTTGAATACCACGAGATCGTTCTGCACGAGAAGATCGTTTCCCTGATGTACTTTTCGGACTCGAAGGGAAACAAGATTGACCCTGCGCAATTAGGAATAGAACATGAGGCCATAGACGGTGCATACGACGTGACCCTCTTTGAGGATCTCGGAGACGGCCGGACGAAACTAACCTTCATTGGAAATGAACCCATGGAGAGCGCGAAAGATAGCGGTCAGGTGGAGGGCTGGAACCAGATACTCGATAAAATGGCTGCGGTTATTGCCGGGCTGGCGCAGGCGAAATAGGAAGTTGACGTTCTGGCGATCGTCGTGCGCGAGATACAGCTGAGGCTGGCGGCGAAGGCCTGGTTAGAACAGGCTTTTCGCCGCTCGGCCGAATAGTCGCCTCTCCAGATAAGTGGCCCCTTGGCTCAAACTGTTGCCTTCAGGCCAAAGCGCTCATTGACGTGGCCTGTGTCCGTTGGATCAATTGCCAGCTTGGTCTTGATAAGACCGTGCACGCCACCGATTCATACTGGTGAGAAGGCGTTTCACGGACTAATGATTCGTAAGCATTGAAACCCGCATCCTATGCGGGCCTAGCTTTAGCCGTAGGTGAGATCGGTGCTCTGTCCGACCTCGATGAGATATCCGTCAGGATCGCGGATGTAGCAGCGTATCTCGCCGTACTTGGGGATCGGTCCCGTGATGAACTCGGCCCCTCGACTTTTCCATAGTTCATAGCAGGATTGAATATCCGCAACACGGAAATTCATAAAGCTGTTGATGTGATTCGGGTCGGGAACGCTGAGGGTTACTGTTGGCTTGTCCGGTGTCGGTCCTCCCCCGACGTTCAAAATCATCCAGATATTTGCGAGCTGAAGGTACGCAGGCGCGTTGCCATCACCCATGCTCAGAATGCGAGCGCCGAAGACCGTTTCGTAGTAGCGAGCCGACCGCTCGATGTTAGCGACGGTGAGAAAATGCGCGATGCTGATCCCATCCAGCGGGGGCATCTCATAGCTTTTCTGCTCGATTTGTACGCTGCTCATTGACAACTCCTAAACTCGTTCGCGTTTAGCGATCCGGTGTTCTGAGTTCCCACCACTGATTTTCCCGCGAAGTGATGGAGGCTGTGTTTTTAGTGGAAAAAGAGAATGCAGGTCCTTCGACTGGCCGTCCGCAAAAACCGGCAACGCTAACAGCAGATTCCCTTCGGGGATGACAAGCAAGAAAAGCAAAAGCAACCGCAGCAACAACTGCAAAAGCAGGTCATCCGCCTTCGGCGAAGGATGACAGCTAAAAGTACGGTCAACAGCAGATTCCTCCGTTGCGCTGCGGGGTGGTCATTTTGAGGAGGCTTCTTCTGTTTGTTGCTGGACCTGGGTGGTTTGGAGGAGGCGGTAGCCTGCCCGGGTTCGGATGTGGTATTTCTGCATGTTTTTGCCGACGAGCTTGACTGAGATTGCTCGCCAGCCGTGGTTAGGGTTTGGGGAGGGGTAGTAGCTGATGGCGTAGAGGTGGGCGAGGTCTTCGCGGATGGAGTTGAAGGCCTGTTTTTCGTCCTGCCAGTCTTTGGAGAAGTAGGCTTTGCCGCCGGTGGCCTTGCTCATGCGCTCGAAGACTGCGGTGGAGATGGGTTCTGATTCGGCCTGCTGGGTGCTGATCATGTAGATGATGGTGCCGGTGGATTGGGCGAGCTCGGCGACGTCTTCAGGCGGGACGAGGCTGGCGTTGTCGGGGCCGTTGGAGAAGACGACGATGGCTTTGCGGCCGGTGAGTCCGGCTGCGTCCTTCACGGTAAGGAGGAGGCTGTTGTAGAGAGCGGCGTCGTCGCCGGCTACGGTGCTGCGGACGCCGCGTAGAACCTGAGTGCGGTCGGGTGTGAGGGCAGCTACGCGGGAGAGATCGCGGCTATAGGAGTAGAGGGCGACTTTGCTGACGCCTTCGAGCGAGCGGATGAAGTCGGCGATGGCGTCCTGAGCGAAGACGAAGCCGCGATACATGTAGTTGCTGGTGTCGAAGAGGATGAAGACGTTTGCTCCGGCGAAGCGCTTGCTTGCATCGCGTGGGTCAAAAGCGGCAGCGGTTTTGTCTGCGGTGGCTGCCAGGGTTTTGTCGTCGGCGGAAGCGCCTTCGAGGACTCTTCGCGTGGGGCCGTTGCCTTCTTCGAAGGTCGCGAGTTTTTCAGGGATCTTGTCCTCGGTGATGACGAAGTCATCCGGGCTGAGGCCGCTGATGTAGTTTCCCTTGCCGTCGGTGACGGCGATGTTGAGTTGAACGAGGACGACGCTGACACGGATGCGAGAGTTGTCGTCCTGGGCGGCGCCGCCACAAAGAGGAACGGCGAGGAAGCAGAGAAGTAAAAGGTATCTCTTCACGTTAGTTCTCCTGTTGCAGGCTTGCTTCGCGGACAGCCTGCTCCTGACGAAGTGCGGTGGTACCGGCTGCGGGCAGGGAGGTGATCTTGCCTTGCCGCAGCTCGTCTCCAGCCTCATGCATGGCACGGAGCATGGCGGGCCAATCTTCAAGATCAGTCGCGAAGATTTTTGCGGTCATGCGCCGGGTGAGCTCGGGGACGAGGCGGTTGAGCATGACGGGCGAGTAGCCCATCTCGTCGGCGAGCCGCGCCCAGTAGAGATTGTTCGATTCCCAGGACTCGCCAAAGAGGCGGCTGGAGTAGCCTCCGAAGAAGGGGAACGGTTTTACGTTGAGCAGCTCGCGTCCGTTGGTTCGGGCGAGCGTGGGGTGGGGTACGCCGAAGTCTTTGGAGATGCGCGCGGGGTCGGCTTCGGCGGGGTTGCTGGCGGAGAGAGTCTGCAACTGTTGACTGGCGGAGCCTGCGGAGGCGGCCTCGGCGGGATATTTGTTGTGGAACTCGGCGGCGAGGTAGAAGGTTTCGACGGGCATGAGACGAGGCATCATGACGGTGAGGTCGCTTTCGCGCTGGAGGGATTGCTGGACGCGCTCGAGGCGTTGCGGAGTCATGCGGCTGGAGAGGATTTCGACGGCTTTGGCGCGCATTGCAGGGTTCTTTACGGAGGCCGTTAGAATCTCTTCGCCTGAACGCTGGTAGAGCGCGACGGCATGGAGCTCGCCGGGGGTGATGTACCACCAGCGCGGGAGGGTTGCGCTGACGAGGAGGTCGGGGACGAGCTCTTTCCAGATGAGGGCCTGTACGTTTTCGGGTGCGATGAAGTCCTGTTCGGTTGTGGCGAGGGCGTAGGAGAGGTCGGTAAGGGAGCCCATGAGATAGGCTCCGCCGCCAGCGGGTGAACCGACTCCGAGGAGCATGGGAGTCTGCCAGAACTGCTCGGTGCCGATGACGGAGATTTCGGTGAAGTCATGGGAGCGGACGAAGAGGGGATTGTTGTGGAGGATCTGCGCGCCGGGCGGCTCGTAGTAGGCGTAGTTGAGACCGACGAGGGTGTCGCGGAGGAAGGGTGCGAGCTGTCCGCGGGCGGCTTCGAGCTGGGCCTTGGTTGCGGGGGCCTTGATGATTTTGGTGAGGTCGGTCTGGACCTGCAGCTCGGCGTGATGAGTGGTGTAGACGCGAGGGGCCCAGTCGATCTTCTCGCTTTGAGTGAAGATGGGGCGGGGCATCTCGAACTCGCGGAGCTCTCCGGCGAGGGCGAGCATACCGTCACCGGCGGGCTTTCCCTGCTCCATGTCGGCGAAGCCATCGCTGAGGGAGGAGAGAGTGTCGAGGGAGACGAGATGCTGATCTTCAAGCACGGCGCGGATTCTGCGGGCCAGCTCCTGGTGGACTCGCTGACCGTCGGGGGTGTCCTGGCGCGGGCCAGCGAGGAGATCAACGATGGCGCCGGGAGAGGCGTTGGGCTGGCCGCTGGCTGCGAGGAGCTCGCCAAGGGACTTGCGGGTGGCGTCGAAGAGCTGGGTGGAGGAGGAGATTTTGACAAAAGGATCCATCATCTTTTGCCAGGAGTCATTGAGGGCGGCGGAGGGGATTTCTCCCTGACGGGCGAGGATCTGCCAGAGACCGATGTTGGCCTGGAAGGCTCCGAGGGTGTTGCCTCGGAGGGATTCGTTGGAGATTTTGTCGATGGAGCCGGCTACGCTGACGAAGCGGGTTGCGGATTCGCCGCTGAGATCGGGGAATTCGGCGAAGACGAGATACCAGTTATTGAACTGAGAGAACTGGCCGGCGAGCAGGCTGACTGCTTCTGGCGAGAGACGTTTTTCGGGGGTGCGGCCGTGGTCGATCTCGCACATGGTGAGGTAGATCTGGAGGGGGCCGGTGTCAGTGATGACTCGGGAAAAGGCGACCATGGCGTCGAGAAGCTGTTCCGGAGTTTCGAGATCACGATAACGCTTGTTCCACTCGTGGATGGTCTTCGAATCGGTCTTCTGATGGAGGATGTCGCGCCATGTCTCGAGGTTTCCGGGAACGTGGGGCTGACCGTTGGGTTCCCATTCGAGGCGAGTGAAGAGGACGAGCAGCTCGGGAGCCTGACGGAAGACTCCGCGGGTGGGCGGAGGAAGGAGGTCGGTTCCGCGGAGGTCGTCGTAGAAGCGCTTGAGGCGTCCGTTTTCGAGGAGGTGCTCGCGCTGGGAGTCGCTGACGCGGGAGAGGACGTCGAAGTAGACGGCCAGCCAGCCATTGTCTTTGGCGAGGAGGTGGGCGACGAACTCACCTGGGTTTTCGGGGCTGGCTCCGGCGAGATCTTTCCAACTGACCTGGGTCCAGGAACCTCCGGGAACGATGACGCGGTTGTTACGAATGGAGATCTGGCTGCCGTAGAAGTCGAGAGTAGCGGCGTAGGGAAGGAGGCGTCTGAGTCCAGGAGAGCTGACCAGGGCGGTTCTGGTTTCGGCGTCGTTTTTGGTGAGAGCCCAGTAGAGGCGAGCGACGAAGGGATCGTTGATGAGGAGATCGACGAGGCTGGTGTAGCCTTTTTTCTGGCCCGCGCTGAGGGCGATCCAGTCGCTCTCGTGAAAGAGCACAGGGACGCGCGAGGCTGGATAGGCATAGGTGAAAGGCACTCCCTTTTGGAGTGCCTCCTCGAGATCGGTGAGAGGGAATCCGGAGTCGATGGTGAGGAAGGCTCGTTCGGGATTTGCGGTTTCGAGGAAGAAGTTTTTCTGTCCGCATGCTTCGCGCAAGCGATAGCCGAGGATTTGAACGAGGGTGCCGGCGTCGTCGCAGTTAGTGATGCGGAGGGTCTCCGACGGGCCGGCGAGGATTTGAAGCTCGCGTGCCTGCTGGACGTAGCGATCGACCAGACGGAGGTACTCGGTGGGAGTGTTGCGCTGGTAGCCCTGCATGAAGATATTGCGGGCCAATAAGGGCAGGACCTCGTCGTTGGGGACTTTCTGGCTGATGGCGGCCATCCGCATGAAAGACCGCAACGGGCCGGGGATGGTGACGGTCTCTACCGGTGGTGCGGCGGCGCTGGAGGCGTGCGGTTGCAAGGGAGCCGCGTGGATGGCTTTGCCGGAGATGACAGAGGAGCAAAGACACAGGCATAGAGAACCTGCATAAATCGCATACGTGCGGAGAAGGCGCTTCATCGGCGGATACCTCTTAAGAACCTGCGAGGTTTGCGACGTCTATTTCATGATGTGAAGAGATTCGGGCCTGCCTGGACCAGGTGGGCCGCACCTAATCCAGGGACTGAGAGTCCAGCGCGGCCGAAACTCGAGCCATGCTAATTTGTCGCTTTTCCCGGTTCTTACTTTCGTCGGACGATTTCTGAGCTTCCAAGCAAAGAAGACAAGGGTATCGATTTCCCTGAACGAAAGTACTTTACTCCCGTCCTGTGAAGAAATGCTAGCGGGAGACATTTAAATTACAAGCTGTGCCGGCGGTCGTGTGGTTTCTTCTTGCCGAGTGGCTTTTCCGTGCTCGCGTGCGAATACGGTCGCGGACTCCGTGGGGAGCCTGCGCGGGATGGCAGGTAATACGGGCTTATTCGGTCCGTATTCTGACTCTGCGCCTGATTATGATTCACCAGGTGGGAGCGCTTGTTCGAGGCTTGTTTGCTTTCTGACGCAGCCCGCTCTCGTGTGCGCCATGGCGTACACGAGCGGATGGATCAAACGCAGCTGTTTGCCCGGGTGCAAGCGGATTGTGGAAGAGCCAGAGGTCAGAGAGCGGCAAGTGCGGCCAGCTCGTCGGGATAGAGCGAGGCGTACTTGGTGATTCCTACCATGGTGAAGACCTTGGTGAAGTGAGGGGTAAGTCCGCAGATAGCGATGGTCTGGCCGGATTTGCTGGCCTCCATCAGCACCTGGATGACGAGCGCGATACCTGAGGAGTTGAGATACTCAACGCCTTTGAAGTCGAACAGGATTAATTTGTGGACTGTTTTATCGAGAGAGTGATACGTGTCGACGATCGCATCCTTTGAAGCGGAAGATATGTCTCCTGTGAAACGGAAACAGGTGACTTCGCGGCCACTGGCACCCTGGAGTTGCAGCTGGGAGACCTTATTCGCTGATTGCACCTTATTCATTCTCCTTATTCATCCGGATCACCAGCCGGACGAAGCTCTGGTCTTCCGTTCCGTTGGCGGCGGAGACCCATTCGGCTTCGTCAACGAGCGCCTGGATAAGAAACATTCCCATACCGCGAGTTTCCTCTTCCCCAGCCATTTTGCGGTCGATGTCCGGCGCTGGGGTAGGTTTATCGATGCCGACCCCGTTATCCATGACCTTGACCTCTAGTTCATCGGGCTTCATAGAGAGTACTACGCTGACGGGGATGGATGCATTCATCTGATTGCCATGTTCCATGGCATTGATGCAGGCCTCTGCGACGGCAGTTTTGAGGTCTTCGATGCGGTCTTCGCTGAATCCCATCAGTTTGGCCATTCCTGCTGCGGTGCTCATGGCGACTTTTTCGAAGCCGAGACGCGAAGGAAGCCGCACCTCAACCTTACTCCCAGTGGACACGGTCATGCCTTCTCCTTGGATTTGCTGGTAAGGCGGCAAAGAGCGATTGCACTCATATCATCCTGCTGTGGAGCGCCGCCTGAGAAGGTATCAAGCGTGGTCCACAGATTGGCGAGTGCCTGTTCGGCAGGCTGGATGTCTGGAGCGGCCGGGGTAGTGTCCATGTCATGAAAGGCCTGCATGAGGCGTTCCTGGCCAAACTCCTCCTCGCCTCGAAAGATCTCGGTGAGTCCGTCGGTGTAGAGCAGGACGCGGGCGCCGGGTTCGATGGGGACGCGCTCGACGGCATAGCGGGAGCCAGGGAGCATGCCGAGCGGGGTTCCGCTGGCTTCGACGAGGCGAATGGGGCTATTGCCTGAGACCAGGAAGGCAGGATTGTGGCCGGCGTTGACGACCTCCAGCTCGCCGGATAAGGCATCGAGGCGCAGAAAGATGGCAGTTACATAGCGGCGGCGGGCCTCGGCGCCCTCGTCCCAATGCTGCTGGGAGAGGCGGCCGGCGAGCTCGCGGAGAGTGAGAGACTGGCGGGCGAGGGCTCGAAAGGCGGAGCGGAAGGCGGTGCAGACGAGAGCGGATGCCAGGCCTTTGCCCGCGACATCGGCGACGACCAGCAGGTGAGATCCGTCGGGTTCGGTGACGACGTCGAGGTAATCTCCTCCCACCTGGTAGCATGCCCGCGAGCGAGAGGCTACGGAGTATCCGGGGATGGTAGGCATGGCCTGGGGCAGAAGGCTTTGCTGGATGGCGCGGGCGGCATCGAGGTCCTGGGCGAGACGAGCATACTCGACGTGGCGCTCGTGGTTGACGGCGTTTTCAACCGCGACGGCAGCCTGGAGGGCGAGGCCTTCGAGGAAGTCTCGTTCGTAGAGGGTGAGGGGCCGGCCTTCCGGGGTGGCAACTATCAGCTCCGACAGGGTTTTGCCATCACGGGAAAGAAGCTTGAAGCGGGGGCATTCCTCGCAGGGCTGAGCGATGGCGTGAGGGGGAACGGTGCCATAGCTGACATCCTGGGGAGTGAAGTAGGCACCTTCCAGCTCGAGTTCGCGCACCGCGATAACTGCTGATTGTTTAAGCACATCAGTCAGCTCAATGGTGGAATGGACTGAGCGGGAGGCTTCGAGCAGGGCCTGGAGCCGGACAACCTGTTCGGCGAGGGATAAGCTGCTTTGATCGAGGGTTTCGGACTGTTCGGTGGAAGGCATGGCGGTGTGGTTCCGAGTCTATCGTGTACGTGCGATTAAGGCACGTTCAAATAAGCTTCATGTTCCAGCCCAGCTGGTTCGGCGGATTCGGGCGGCCGAGGGTGCGTGGTCGAGCAAATAGCTAGAACATATTGAAGGGACAGGGAAATTCATTTCCCAAAACACACCTGGACTTCCCTTTGCTGTGAAATGTTTTGCATATCTTGGCTGTGGATTGGTCCCAATGTCGCGATTTTGGCCGGATTAGTTTGGCCAGATACGTGCTAAGAGAGTTAACAAGCTGAAAGTCTCTTGTCTGATCTTCGTCAGGTATTTCCGACCTTTCTTTTGTGACCGGCTTTCGCTGCCGTATTTATCTTTGGAGGAATTTTAGAGATGAAACATCTTCTTCGCATCCTGTTTGTCTTGGCTCTGTTCTTCGGAGTTGCAAGCCATGCGCACGCTGCCGGCTTTCATGTAGGGGTAGTTGACCCAACTGCCTGCGGTCCAGCCAACCCTTCAATATGCTTCATCGTTGATGGAAATGGTCCGCTCACTGATTTTCAGTTCACAAGTGCAGCTTGTAACAGCAGTGTCCCGACCACAGGGGGCACACCCTTTTGCCTTGAACTAATCAATGGAAGCCTAAACGATGTCATTACTTCGATCACTCTAGATTTATCGAGTGATGCCTTGGACGGTCAGGAACCTACGTGCGATTCGTCGTCTACCTTTCTGGGCAGTTGTACTACGTTGCCAGACGGTTCAGTGATATTAACTTTCACTGGCATTCCCGGTCAACCCTTTGGGCCCACCGATGTAGAAGATATCTATGTGCTTGGCCTAGATGATCCCTCCATTCTTACGGATGGTCCTGGTGGTGGCGTCACGATTGAGGTTACAGCAACTCCCGAGCCGGACTCTTTTCTGCTCTTCGGAACCGGTGTGATGATGGCTGGTCTGTACCTGACGAAGCGGCCGCTGCTGTCGGCGTTCGGAAAGAAGTAGAGTTCAACGGTTAGTTCCTAGTTGGCGAAGCCCACACCCTTCTGCGGATGTGGGCTTCGGCTTTTTGACCGGCGCGGCTTTCGTCCTGCGTCCTCTTTGGGCCACTTCGGCTTCCGCAAGGCTTGTATCCGTTGGGTCGTGTACTCTCTAGTATCGGTACATCTTCGCCGTGAGAGTGCTTATGCGTCGCGTTTCACTGCTGCTCCTTCTCCTGTTGTTGCCGCTGCTTGCCTATGCCGACCCCGCAGTCGAGAAGCCTGAGAGCGTCAATGCCCCGGCGGACCAATTAATCCAAATAAGGCTTGGCGAGTCGACGACGGAACTCACTGGTCCCTGGAAGTTCCATACCGGGGATAATCCTGACTGGGCGCAGCCGGGATTCGACGATTCGGGCTGGGAGGATATGGATCTGACCCCCGGCAAGAGTGGACTGGCGCTGGGCTGGACCGCGCGTGGGCATGCGGGATACTCCGGCTTTGCGTGGTACAGGCTCCAGGTTGATGTGGAGGGAGCAAAACACTCTCTCGCATTGAAGATGCCTGACAACTTTGACGACGCCTACCAGCTATTCGTCAATGGACAACAGCTTGGGGAGTTCGGAAAGTTCACGGACCATCACGTTACTGCATACGCCGCAATTCCCACTGCCTTTCGTCTTCCCAAAAACATTCGCGATGGCAAGGTGACCATCGCCATTCGCGCATGGATGGACAGCGCCACTCCGTTCAACAGTGCGGATGCAGGCGGTCTTCGCGAGCCGCCCGGGCTTGGTTATGCCTCCGCGATTTCAGACGAGCTCCGTCTCGATTGGGATGACGCAGGGCACTACTTCGGAAGCGCTTTTCTGGAGCTGCTGATCCTGACGATGGCGCTGGTCATTGCGCTGGCGCTTTTTTGGCTTGACCGGAATGAGAGGTCGTATCTCTGGCTTGCTCTTGTCTGCGAAATGTCCCTGATTATTGTGGGTCTGGATGTACTGGTCAACTTCACCACCTGGATCGCACTTACCCAGTACATCATTCTCAACAACGTCGTTGCGACTCCTATTCGAATCGGTTTGTGGGTACTCTTCTGGGGATATTGGTTCCGGCTGGCGCGCCTTCGCGCTTTGCATATAGCGGTGTGGTCGCTGGTTGCGATTCTCGCTATCGGAACCGCGATGATTCGCCCACCACTCTACGGCGAGCATGTTCCGATTCAGCTTGGCGCGTATCTGCATCCTTTTGTGCTCATTGTTAAGTTGAGTCTTGGCGTTCTGCTGCTCCTGGTGGTTTACCGCGGCTTCAGAAAGAACAGAAGAGAGGGAGGCATTGCTACTGTCGCCGTTGTTTTGACCGTCATCGCTATCTATAACCATGAGCTTCCGCTGATTCACGTCAAGACGACATTTACTATTCTCGGTTTCGCCATATCGCTTGGCTCCATGTCCACCATGTTGTCCTTGTTGATCATCACAGTGATGCTGCTGGCGCGATTTATTACTGCGCAGCGCAAGAAAGAACAATGGAAACTGGAGATTGAACAGGCAAGGCATGTGCAGCAGGTCCTCATTCCGAACCAGCTTCCTACGCTCAACGATCTGCAGGTGGAAAGCGAGTACCGTCCGGCGAGGGAGGTGGGTGGCGACTTCTTTCAGATTGTGCCGAATGAAGACGGCACGTCGTTGATTGCGTTCGGCGACGTGACAGGTAAGGGATTGCAGGCCGGGATGCTGGTGGCTCTTATCATCGGAGCGGTTCGTGCTGCGGCAGAGCACGATAATGATCCGCGCCGGATGCTGGAGGTGCTCAATGAGCAGCTGACGGAACGGGATTCGGCGAGCGCGACCTGCATGGTGATGCGTTTTGGCACGGACGGCGAAGTGGAGCTGGCTAATGCGGGACAGCTTCCGCCGTATCTCAATGGCGTGGAGATGCAGATTGAAGGCGCGCTGCCGTTGGGAATCCTCCAGGGCATCGATTTTCCTATCACCACCTTCAAGCTCGATCCGGGCGACTCGCTGCTGATGATGTCGGACGGAGTGGCTGAGGCGCAGAACGCACAAGGGGAGTTGTTCGGGTTTGGGCGCATTGAAGAGATGCTTCGCAACTCGGCGACGACGGAAGTGATTGCGACTGCCGCGCAGACGTTCGGGCAGACAGACGATATCCTTGTGCTTCGTGTTCAGCGGCTGGGAGCGAAGACGGCTGCGTATCAGGAGCTTCAAGAGGTGCATTCCTAGGGTTTAACATCGTTGGTATGGCTGGAATTGAACCACGCTGGTTTGGGGGATTCCGCTTGCAGGTGTTTTTAGCGGAGATGCGCTATGGCAGTGAAGCAACAAGATCGATACGATGTTCTCAATCATTCTGTGCCAATTGAACTGAACGGGCGACGGCTGGAGCCGAATCGCCGGATGCCGCTTAACCTCGAGTGGGTGGAGGAGATTCGCATCAATACAAGCGCGGTGGAGAGGCGGGCGAACACGATTGGCACGCGCCGCACGGTGAAAAAGGAATGGCAGGCAGCGTGGCTGCTTCGCGCTATCGCGTGCATGGACCTGACGACACTGAGCGGAGACGACAGCGTCGAGAGGGTGAAGAGGCTTTGCGCGAAGGCGAGGCGTCCGCTGCAGGAGGGTCTTGTCGAAAAGCTTGGGATTGAGGAGCTGGAGCTGACGACCGGGGCGGTCTGCGTCTACCACGCGTTTGTGGAGACGGCGGTGAAGGCGCTGGAGGGTACGAAGATTCCGGTGGCGGCGGTTTCGACGGGCTTTCCGGCGGGACTTTCGCCGCTGGCGGAGCGGGTGCAGGAGATTCGCCGCTCGGTGGAGGCGGGAGCGCAGGAGATTGATATCGTCATCACGCGGGCGCATGTGTTCAATGGCGAATGGCAGGCTTTGTATGACGAAGTTGCAGCATTCAAGGATGCGTGCGGTGCTGCTCACATGAAGGCGATTTTAGGCACAGGAGATTTGCTGACGTTGCGCAATGTCGCGCGTGCGAGTGTTGTGGCGATGATGGCGGGTGCTGACTTTATTAAGACTTCTACGGGGAAAGAAGCGGTGAATGCGACCATACCGGTCTCACTGGTGATGGTGCGTGCGATTCGTGAGTATGCGGAGCGGACGGGAATGGCTGTGGGGTTCAAACCTGCGGGTGGGATCAAGTCGGCGAAACAGGCGTTGGAGTGGATGTTTGTGATGAAGGATGAGCTCGGGCGGCCGTGGCTGGAGCCGAGCATGTTCCGCTTTGGCGCGAGCAGCATGCTGGCCGATATCGAGCGGCAACTGGAGCACTATGTTACCGGCCGCTACTCTGCCGCTTACCGTCACCCGATTGCGTAAGGAGAATCAGTGAGCAACTCTATCGTCGAAGAGTTTTACAGCATGGAGTATGGACCGGCGCCGGAGGATCCGAAAGAGGTGGATCGCTGGCTTGAGGGCCATCGACGCAGCTTTGGGCACTACATCGGCGGTGAGTGGAAGAAGCCTGCTTCCGGCGAGTACTTCGCTACGAGCAATCCTGCGAATGGAGACAAGATTGCCGAGGTGGCTTATGGAGATGCCGCGGATGTGGATGCCGCGGTGAAGGCTGCGCGTAGGGCTCTGCCAGCGTGGCAGGGGCTTAGCGGGCATCAGAGAGCGTGGTACCTCTATGCGTTGGCTCGCCAGGTACAGAAGCACTCGCGGCGGCTGGCTGTTCTGGAGACGATCGACAATGGCAAGCCGATTCGTGAGAGCCGCGATATTGATATTCCACTGGTTGCGCGCCATTTTTATCATCATGCCGGGTGGGCGCAACTGATGGAGAGCGAGTTTCCCGGTTATGCGCCGTGCGGAGTTGTCGGGCAGGTAATTCCGTGGAACTTTCCTCTGCTGATGTTCGCGTGGAAGGTCGCTCCTGCGCTGGCGGCGGGAAATACAGTGGTGATTAAGCCGGCTGAGTACACCCCGTTGACTGCTCTTGCGTTTGCAGAGCTTGCGAGCGAGGTTGGACTGCCTGCGGGAGTGTTGAACGTTATTAATGGCGATGGGCGGACGGGGGCGCTTCTCGTCGAGCACGAGGATGTGGACAAGATTGCGTTTACGGGTTCGACCGAGGTGGGACGAATCATTCGCAAGGCGACTGCGGGTTCTTCGAAGAAGCTGTCGCTTGAGCTTGGCGGGAAGTCTCCGTTTATTGTGTTCGACGATGCGGATCTGGACTCGGCGGTTGAGGGATTGGTTGATGGCATCTGGTTCAACCAGGGTCAGGTTTGTTGCGCCGGCTCGCGCCTGCTGGTGCAGGAGCGCATCGCGGAGGTTTTCTACGGCAAGGTGCGCGCGCGTATGGAGACTCTGCGGGTTGGGCCACCGCTGGATAAGTCGATTGATATAGGGGCGATTGTCGCGCCGGTACAACTGGAGCGCATACGGTCGCTGGTGGATCAGGGCGTGGCGGATGGCGCGACCTGCTGGCAGCCGACGTCCGTGATGCCGCAGCAGGGGCTCTATTTTCCGCCGACTCTGTTGACTGGGGTCGCTCCGACGGCGATGGTGGCGCAGGAGGAGATCTTCGGACCGGTGCTGGCGGCGATGACGTTCCGGACGCCGAGTGAGGCGGTGGAGCTTGCGAACAACACGACCTATGGCCTGGCTGCTTCGATCTGGAGTGAAAGCATCAATGTCGCGCTGGATGTGGCTTCGCAGGTGAAGGCTGGGGTGGTGTGGGTGAACAGCACGAATCTCTTCGACGCGGCTTGTGGTTTCGGGGGTTATCGCGAGAGTGGCTACGGGCGAGAGGGTGGCCGCGAAGGGATGTATGAGTATCTCGAGCCGACGTGGTTGCATGAGCGAGCGAAGGAAAAGCATCCGGTGAAAGCTGTCCCGCAGGTTACTGAGAGAAGCGGGGATGCTTTGACCACGATTGATCGCACGGTGAAGCAATACATCGGCGGCAAACAGGCAAGACCGGATTCGGGATACAGCTTTCCTGTCTATGGGCTGGATGGCAAGCTGATTGGAGAGGCGCCGCTGGGTAGCCGCAAGGATATTCGTAACGCGGTGGAGGCTGCTCATAAGGCTGAGAAGTGGGCGAAGACTCCAGCGCATACGCGGGCTCAGATTCTTTACTACATTGCGGAGAACCTGATTCAGCGGCGGTCGGAGATTAGTAGCCGTCTGGCGCGGGTGGTGGGGGAAGAACAGGCATTTGCTGAAATGGAAGGCAGCATTGCACGTATCTTTACCTATGCGGCCTGGGCGGATAAGTATGACGGTTCGGTGCACAATCCGCCGATGCGCACTGTGGCGCTCGCGATGAACGAGGCGATTGGTGTGGTGGGCGTCATCTGCCCGACGGATGTACCGCTGCTTGGGTTTGTTTCGCTTGTGATGCCGGCGATTGCTGCGGGCAATACGGTGGTGGCGGTGCCTTCGGAGAGATACGCCACGATTATCGGCGATCTTTACCAGGTGTTCGACACAAGCGATTTGCCTGATGGGGTGGTCAATATTGTTGCCGGCCGGCCGACGGAGCTGGCGAAGACGCTGGCGGAGCACGATGATGTGGATGCGATCTGGTGCTTCCGCGATCCTGCGGACTCGACGCTGGTGAAGGCTGCGTCCATCGGCAATTTGAAACAGGTCTGGACGAACGATAAGTACGATATCGACTGGTTCGACGCGAGGCAGGGTGAGGGAAGCTATTACATGCGGCATGCTACGCAGGTCAAGAACATCTGGGTTCCGTATGGAGAATAACTGCCTGGTTTTGGACTAAAATCGGGCGATGGCATACAGGTTTCAAGGCGTCGATTTTATCGAATTCGACTCGCTGCTTACAGAGTATGAACTTCTGGTTCGCACGAATACCCGCAGCTTTATTGAAGACAAGCTGATTCCGATCATCGAGCAATGTAACCGCGAGGGTCGCTTTCCAAGAGAACTGGTGAAGCCTATGGGTGAGCTTGGCTTCTTTGGGGCTACGCTGGAGGGGTATGGGTGCGCGGGCATCGGCAATGTTGAATACGGTTTGTTGACGCAGGAGTTGGAGCGGGGTGACTCGGGCATACGCAGCTTTGTGAGTGTGCAGTCTGCGCTGGTGATGTATCCGATCTATACGTTTGGGTCTGAGGAGCAGAAGAGTTTCTGGCTGCCGAAGATGGCGACTGGAGAGAAGCTAGGGTGTTTTGGGTTGACTGAGCCTGACTTCGGCTCGAACCCCGGGGCGATGCGCACGCGGGCGCGCAGGGATGGCGATGACTATATTTTGAATGGCGAGAAGATGTGGATTACTTCGGGCAGCATTGCCGATGTGGCTGTGATCTGGGCGAAGGTGGAGGAGCCTGGGGTTGCACCGGAGAACTGGCGGGTGCGGGGGTTTCTGGTGGAGACGGATAGGCCGGGGTTTGCTGCGCATGATGTGCATGGCAAGTGGTCGCTGCGTGCTTCGGTGACGTCGGGGCTTTCGATGCAGGATGTGCGGGTTCCGGCGAGTAATCTGCTGCCGAAGTCGGATGGGCTGAAGTCTCCGCTGATGTGTTTGAGCCAGGCGCGGTATGGGATTAGCTGGGGGGCTATTGGGGCGGCGATGGCTTGCTATGACATGGCGCTGCAGTATGCGAAGGAGCGGATTCAGTTTCGCGGGCAGCCGATTGCCAGTCATCAACTGGTGCAGGAGAAGCTGGCCTGGATGGTCACGGAGATTACCAAGGCGCAACTGCTTTCGCTGCAGGTGGGACGGTTGAAAGATAAGGGAAATGTGGGGTTTCAGCATATTTCGATGGCTAAGAAGAACAATGTGTGGATGGCGCTGGAGTGTGCCCGGATGGCGCGGGATATTCTGGGGGCGGCGGGGATTTCGGATGAGTATCCGATTATGCGGCACATGATGAATCTGGAGTCGGTGAAGACTTATGAGGGGACGCACGATATTCACACTTTGATCATCGGGCAGAGCATTACGGGGATTTCGGCGTTTTGAATCTGCAATTTGTGGGGAAAATTTCTGGCGGGTGAGGCAGAGGGTGTTTTCGGGGGATTTGCCGGTGTTTTTAAGGGGGGTCTCGGGAAAACGTGTCTTTTTTTGATGGTTTTTCGTGGTGAAGTTGTGATGGATTTGTGGTGAGAACGTGGCTGGTTGATGGTGGGTTTTGGAGTTAGAAAAAATGCCACTTTTCTGAAGTTTATTTTTGTTGAGCGTGAGGGTGACCCTCGCGTTGCTGGTCCGACCAGCCCTGAGCGGAGTATGATATCGTGTTTTCGTTCGTGAAACGCTAAGTCTAAGCTTCGGGAGTGCAACACATGGCGACAGAGGACGTCGCGCTGGCGGCAGGCGCGGAAGGTGGGACGCTGGCCAGGCCAGACAGGCAGCAGACGGCTCCGCGGGAGAACATTGTCAACGATTTCAGTATTCAGATTGCGACGGTGAATGGGTCGGGGTCGCAGTCGGCGAACCTGGTTCTGTTGAAGTCGATCTTCCGGATGGGGATTCCGGTGAGCGGCAAGAATCTTTTTCCTTCGAACATCGCCGGTTTGCCGACGTGGTACACGATTCGTGCGAGCAAAGACGGATATGTTGCGCGGAAGAAGGAGATCGATCTTCTGATTGCGATGAATCCGGAGACGATGAAGGAGGATATGCTGTCGTTGCCTCCGGGGGCTGCGGCGATCTACGAGGAGACGGCCAATCTCGCGCAGTACCGCGATGATGTGGCCTGTTATCCAGTGCCTTTCGATAAGTTGACGGCTGCGGTTTGTCCTGAGGCGAAGCTGCGCAAGCTGGTCAAGAACATGATTTATGTGGGCGTTGCCGCGCATCTGCTGAAGATGGATATGGTCGCGGTGGAGGCTGCGCTGCGGAAGCAGTTTGCGAAGAAGGTGAAGGCGGCGGACCTGAACTGGGGCGCTGTGCAGGCGGGTTATGACTACGCGAAGACGAGCCTGACCAAGAGCGATCCGTTTGTTCTGGAGCCGATGAACGAGACGGCGGGCAAGATCATTATTGACGGCAATGCCGCGGCTGCGCTGGGCTGCATCTTCGCGGGCTGTACGGTGGCGATGTGGTATCCGATTACGCCTTCGTCTTCGCTGGTGGAGAATTTTATCGAATACGCGAAGCGCTACCGGATTGAGCCGGATGGCAAGGCGACGTTTGCGGTGGTGCAGGCGGAGGATGAATTGGCCGCAATTGGCGCGGTGTTTGGAGCGGGGTGGGCGGGTGCGCGCGCGATGACTGCGACCTCGGGGCCGGGGATTTCGCTGATGGCGGAGTTTGCCGGGCTTGGCTACTATGCGGAGCTTCCGGGCGTGATCTTCGATATTCAGCGGACGGGGCCTTCGACGGGGATGCCTACGCGGAATCAGCAGGGCGACCTGTTGTCGGTTGCGTTTCTTTCACATGGGGATACGAAGCATGTGATGTTGATTCCCGGGAGTGTGAACGAATGCTTCGAGATGGCGCAGGCGGCGTTCGATCTCGCGGAGGTGCTGCAGACGCCGGTGTTTGTGATGTCGGACCTGGATCTGGGGATGAATAACTGGATGTCGGATCCGTTTGCTTATCCTGACAAGCCGGTGAATCGCGGCAAGGTGCTGAGCGCGGAGGACCTGACTCGGCTGGGCGGGTTTGCACGGTATAAGGATGTTGATGGCGATGGTGTGGGTTATCGCACGCTGCCGGGTACGGACCATCCGATGGCGGCTTACTTCACTCGCGGCTCGGGACATAACGAGAAGGCGCAGTATACGGAGCGGCCGGACGACTACTTCAACAACATGGAGCGGCTGAGCAAGAAGTTTGAGACGGCGCGCTCTATGGTTCCGCGGCCGGAGGTGGTGCAGACCGGCAAGGCGAAGATTGGGTTGATTGCGTTTGGGACTTCGGATTATGCGACGCGCGAGAGCCGCGACCAAGTGCGCAAGGAATATGGCGTGGAGACGGATTATCTGCGGCTGCGCGCTTATCCTTTTTCGCGCGAAGTGCATGAGTTTGTGGCCTCGCATGAGCGCGTGTATGTGATCGAGCAGAACCGCGATGCTCAGATGATGAGTTTGCTGAAGCTGGATCTTCCGGCAGCGGAGGTTGTGAAGCTGCGGAGTATTCGCCACTTCAATGGATTGCCGATCGATGCGCGATCGGTTACGGATGAGCTTGTTATGCAGGAAGGAATTTAGATGGGGACGACGCCTGTAACACCGACGAACGGGGATGCGCCGAAGCCGGCGGTGAAGACGAACCGGATTGGCCTGCAGGTGCTGGATTATCGCGGCGGCAAGACGACGCTGTGCGCGGGCTGCGGCCACAATGTTATCTCCGAGCGAATTATCGATGCGTTTTACGAGATGGGCGTGCAGCCGGAGCGGCTGATGAAGCTGTCGGGGATTGGCTGCTCGTCGAAGAGCCCGGCGTATTTTATGAGCCGGTCGCACTCGTTCAACAGCGTGCATGGACGTATGCCTTCGGTGGCGACGGGTGCGCTGCTGGGGAACCGCACGATGAAGGCGCTGGGTGTGAGCGGCGACGGCGATACGGCTTCGATTGGCATGGGGCAGTTTGTACACTTGATGCGGCGCAATGTCCCGGTGATTTATGTGATTGAAGATAACGGCGTGTATGGATTGACGAAGGGACAGTTTTCGGCGACGGCCGATATCGGGTCGACGCTGAAGACGGGCGTCATCAACGATCTGCCGCCGATCGATATCTGCGCGATGGCGATTCAACTGGGCGCTACGTTTGTGGGGCGGTCTTTCTCGGGCGACAAGAAGCAGTTACTGGCTATGCTGAAGGCGGCGATTGCGCACAACGGCACGGTGGTGCTGGACGTGGTTTCGCCCTGTGTGACGTTCAACGATCATGAAGGGTCGACGCGAAGCTACAAGTATATGCAGGAGCATGAGGAGGCGATCTCGGAGGTGGGTTTTGTGCCGCACTTTCAGGAGATCGATGTAGAGTACGATCCGGGCACGACGATCAATGTGGAGATGCATGACGGGAGCCACCTTCGGCTGCGCAAGCTGCATGAGGATTACGATCCGACGGACCGGGTGGCCGCGGTTTCGGCGCTGATGTCGGCACATGCGAAGGAAGAGGTGCTGACGGGCGTCTTCTATATTGATACGCAGAAGCCGAGCTTTACGGAGATGCTGAACCTGGTGGAAGAGCCGTTGGGGACTTTGCCGATTGAGCGGGTGCGGCCTAGCCGTGCGGTGCTGGATGAGGTAATGCAGCGGTTGATGTAGCTTGATTCGGGAACGGGAACGACAAAAGCAGAAACAGAAGCAAGCAAAAGCATGGCGACGGCAAAGTCACGAGCGGGAAGCTGCTTGCGTTGGTTTTACCCGCCGGTGTGTTCGCCTTCGGCGTCCGGCTCGGGGAAGTCGGTGTCGGCGTCTTTGAGCATCTCGTCCTGGTCGCGGTGACCGAGCTGGCCCGAGAGGGAGGTGTTCTGGGGATTGGCTTGGCTGCCGGGGTACGGGGTGTCGTCTTCTACCGCACCTTTTTGCATTCCTTCGTCGGGACGAGTGGTTGAGCGGTCGGTCATGTGGGCTCCTGCAGTGGCGAATAAAGTGTTTGAGAGTCGTGCGCGGCCAGGGGGTTGGCTGGTCTTCGCGAGATGTACGGGACCACAATACCAGAATGTGCGCGATGTATGGCTGGGTGAGCCTGCGAATTTGATGTGTCAAGGGCGGCGATGAGGCGTAAGCTGTTGCCAGATAAAAAGAGCGAAAAAACCGGGCCTGAGCGTCTATGAATTCAACCTTCGTCGAAACCTATCAACCAATCGCCATCCTTATGGTGGCGGCGATAGGGTTTGCGGTTTTTCCGCTGGTGCTGGCGCGGCTTTGGGCGAAGAGGTTTTCTCTTCGAAAGCCGGGACCGGTCAAAAACGCTACGTATGAGTGTGGGCTGGCGTCGAAGGAAGAGGCTGCTCTGCCGTTCCGGCCAGAGTATTACCTCTACGCGATTGTGTTTCTTATCTTTGATGTTGAAGCGATTTTTCTGCTGCCGTTTGCGGTGGCGTTTAACGGGTTGAGCGTAGGTGCGTCGATTGCGATGTTGGTCTTTCTGTTGCTTCTGGCTGAGGGATTGGTGTGGATGTGGCGTAAGGGCGTTTTGACCTGGGTATGACGGGTTGCGGCAAATCAAGGCAGGGTTCGTCTAACTTTTTAGAGTCGCGAGCGGACGTGACGATGGATGCTGAACTGAAAGACGAGTTGAGCCGGCAGGGAATTTTTACGACGACCCTTGAGGAGCTTTACAACTGGGGGCGGAGGAGCTCTGTTTGGCCGCTGACGTTTGGGCTTGCGTGCTGCGCGATTGAGATGATTGCGACGTCGATGGCGCGATACGATCTGGCGCGGTTTGGCGCGGAGGTGTTTCGGCCTTCGCCGCGGCAGGCGGATCTGATGATTGTTGCGGGGACCGTGACGAAGAAGATGGCTCCGCAGGTGGTGCGGCTTTATAACCAGATGCCGGAGCCGAAGTACGTGATTGCGATGGGGGCGTGCGCGATCTCGGGTGGACCGTTCAAGCAGGGATATAACGTGCTGAAGGGAATCGACCGGTACATTCCAGTGGATGTGCATATTCCCGGGTGTCCGCCGCGACCTGAGGCGTTGATGGATGCGTTTATCACGCTGCAGAAGAAGATTTCTGCGCAGAGCCTGACGGGAGCGGACAGGCCGCGGTATCTGCATGCGGATGAACCGAGTGAGTTTCCGGTGCCGGAGTATGGCGCGCACGATCTGGAGCCGCCTAAGAATGTGAAGCTCTGGAACATTATTTATAAGAAGGCTAACGAGGCGCGTGGTGCGGGTGAGGATGAATCTGGAAGAGATTAAATCCGCGATTGAAGCTGCTGTGCCGGGGTGCCGGTTGCAGATGGCGATGAACCCGAGCGTGTCGGCGCAGCACTCGCTTGTGGTGGAGCGTGAGCATGCGGTGGCGGTTGCGCGGTATCTGCGAGATGATGCGGGACTGCGGCTGGATTACTGCTCGAATGTGACCGGAGTGGATTGGCTGGATGCGGAGACTTCGGAGAAGGTGAAGGTGAAGCGAGTTGTCGATGGTGTCGAGCAAGAGATAGAAGAGGTGAGGAAGACGCGGACGCCGGGGTATCTGGAGGCGGTGTATCACCTGTATTCGATGGAGAAGAAGCATGGGCCGCTGGTGCTGCGGCAGAGGACAGAGAATCGTGGGGATGGGGTTGCAGTGGCTTCGCTGACTCCGGTTTGGCGGAGTGCGGAGTTTCAGGAGCGCGAGGTTTTTGATCTGTACGGGATTGTGTTTGAGGGGCATCCGGACCTGCGACGGATTTTGATGTGGGATGGGTTTGAGGATCATCCGATGCGGAAGGATTATGTGGAGCCGAATGATTATGAGTATGAGCCGACTCCGCATGATGCTGTGATTGCGAAGGCTGCGCAGGCTCGCGCGAGTGAGGGGAGATGATGGGACCGGCGATCGAGGACGTGGCTGCGAGCGAAGCAGTGGGGCAGGGCGAGGATGCGCTGCTGGAGCTGTCGCTGGGGCCGCATCATCCTTCGACGCATGGCGTGTTTCGCATGGATGTGGTGCTGGATGGCGAGCGGGTGATGAAGCTGAAGCCGGTGTTCGGGTATCTGCACCGGAACCACGAAAAGATTGCGGAGGGTGCGTCGTACCTGGCGTCGATGCCGTATACGGATAGGCTGGATTACATCGGGTCGCTAACGAATAACTGGGCTTATGCGCTGGCGGTAGAGAAGCTGGCGGGGATTGAGGTGCCGGAGCGGGCGGAGTATATCCGGGTGATTACTGCGGAGCTGACGCGGCTGCAGAACCATGCTTCGACGATTGGGTTTTTGACGCAGGAGATGGGGGCGAGCGGGTCTCCGCTGATGTATTCGTTTCGTGAGCGGGAGAAGATTCTGGATTTGTTTGAGGCGCTGACCGGGTCGCGGATGATGTGCAACTACATGCGGTTTGGGGGGTGCCGGGTGGATTTGCCTGCCGGGTGGATGGAGCAGGCGAGGAAGGTTGTGGGGGATTTTCCGCGATTTCTGGATGAGTTTGAACAGTTGCTGACGGGCAATGAGATTTTGATGGCGCGGACGCAGGGAGTGGGAGTGCTGTCGGCGGAGCTTGCGGTGCAGGGCGGGGTGACTGGGCCGATTCTGCGGGCTTCGGGAGTGAACTACGACATTCGCAAGGTGGATCGGTATGGGATCTACGAGCGGTTCGATTTCAAAGTGCCGCTTGGGGAGCATGGCGATGTTTATGACCGTTATATGGTCCGGGTTTTGGAGATGCGGGAGTCGCTGAAGATTTTGAACCAGGCGCTGCGCGATATTCCGGACGGGCCGATTATGGATGCGAAGACGAAGATTCGGGGCTTTCGGCCTAAGGCGGGTGAGGCGTACGGGAGGATCGAGTCGGCGAAGGGAGAGCTTGGGTTCTTCCTGATCAGCGATGGAACGGGGAATCCGTATCGCTACCGAGTGCGTCCACCGAGCCTGATTAATCTGACGGTGCTGGAAGATATGTGTGTTGGATCGAGTGTAGCGGATACGATTGTCACGTTCGGCACGATCGATATTGTGTTGGGCGAAGTGGATCGGTAGACTGCCGATGCGGAAGGCCGGCGGTTTTTGTGTTGCTTGAGTTTGCTTTGGATTTTTAAGTAAAGGCGGGGACCATGCTGGGCGAAGGCATCGCGAAAGGTCTGGTGGAGACGGCCCGGAACTTCTTCGGCAGCTATGTCAGCAAAGACCGCCTGACTACAGTGCAGTTTCCGGAAGAACGGTTGCCTTCGATTGAAGCCACGCGAGACTTTCCGTTTCTTGTTTACGACGGAGACGACTGGCAGCCGGGGATGCGCTGTGTTGCCTGCCAGATCTGCGAAAAGGAGTGTCCACCAAAGTGCATCTACATCGAAAAAAGCAAGGACAAGAAACCGGACGCGGTAGGAAAACCGCAGTTTTATCCGGCTGTCTTCAATATTGATGTCTCGGTTTGCATGAGTTGCCAGATCTGCGTCGAGGTGTGTCCGTTTGAAGCCATCAAGATGGACACTGAGTTTGAATTGAGCACTGATAACCGTTTTAGCGGACTGCTCTGGGATAAGGAGCGTCTGTCGAAGCCCAATTCTTATTACCGCGAGATTCATCCTACCGATGCCGCGATGTCGGATTCACTGCTTGCGGAAGAGAAGGCTAAGGTCGAAGCCAAGGCGAAGGCCGCATCGGAGCCGAAGGGGAGCGCCACGATTTCCAACCAGCCCCAAGCCGCTGCTTCATCGACTTCATGATTAACCAATTCTCCAATTCGGTGGAGCACTATGGGTGAGGCCGCGGATCAGTTCTTTGTGAACCTGCTGCACCGGCTTGTGGACCACGCTCCTGCCGGGGTTGCTCCTATCCTGTCCTCACTTCTATCGGTCGTTGCGATTCTTGCGGTGTTCGCATCTCTGTTTGCCGTGACTACTATTCTTGAACGAAAGGGGCTGGGTCGAATCCAAAATCGATATGGTCCGAATCGCGTGGGGCCTTTCGGCTTTTTGCAGCCGGTTGCGGATGGGATCAAGTCGCTGACGAAGGAAGATATTGTTCCGCACTCGGCGGATAGAGTGGTGCATTATCTCGCGCCCCTTGTGCTGGTATTTGCCGCTTTCTCGCTTTATGCGGTTTTGCCCATTGGCCGAAATATGGTTCTGGCCGATCTGGATGCGGGAGTGCTGTTTTTTTTCGCTGTCAGCTCTGTGATGGGGCTGACGATTTTTATGGCTGGATGGTCGAGCCGCAATAAATATTCTTTACTGGGCGCGATGCGTGCTATCGCGCAGATGATCAGCTACGAGGTGCCACTGATCCTCGTATCGGTCACGGTTATCATGGCGGCTGGTTCTCTTTCTACGGTTTCGATTGTCGAGAAGCAAGCCGGCTATATAGGAGTTCTGCCGCGCTGGTACGTGTTTACACCGTGGGGCTTCGCCGGGTTTGTTCTTTTTATGATTGCGGCTACCGCGGAGTCCAACCGCTCTCCCTTCGATTTGCCTGAAGGCGAATCGGAGATCGTGGCCGGATATTACACCGAGTACTCCGGATTCAAATTCGCGTTGTTTTTTCTGGGAGAGTATCTGGGCCTGTTTGCCATCAGTGGATTGGGGATCACGCTGTTTCTCGGGGGATGGGCGGCTCCGCTTTCTTTTCTGACATGGATTCCCTCCTATCTCTGGTTTTTCGCGAAGCTGCTTGCGATGATCGCTCTCTTCATTTGGGTGCGCGGGACGCTGCCGCGGCTACGTATGGACCAGTTGATGAACTTCGCCTGGAAGTTCATGCTGCCGATGGCCTTGATCGATCTTGTTACCGCCGGTGTGTGGCACTTTCTGCCGCAAGGTGCGCTGCGATGGTTTGTCTGCGGTGCTTTGGTTGTTGTTCCTTATGTTTTGTTGAGCCGTTGGTTGATGCAGGGTTGGAAGCTTGAAAAGCGCGTTTATCGATTTGCCGAATAGCTATTGACAGTCGCGACGGGCAGGATGCCTGTGAAATGCCGAAGGACTTAAGCGAAAGGATTATCTTGCTGTTCACGATCTTCGCAATACTGACGGTGACGGGAGCGGTGGCGGCGATGAGCCTCCGCAACCTTGTACATTCCGTATTGGCGCTGACCGTTGCTTTCTCCGGCCTGGCTGCGGTGTACCTGCTGCTGGGCGCCCAGTTCGTTGGACTCGCGCAGATTCTGGTGTATGTCGGAGCGGTGGCCATTCTTGTTGTCTTTGCCATTCTGCTGACGCGGGACTCTGGAACTGTCCCATTAATTTCGGGCGGCTCGTGGAGATTGTTGAGGGGCAGCGGGATTGTGGTTTTCGCTGTCTTCGGAGTATTGGCCTGGGCGATCTGCCATAGCTCTGTCGGCCGACACACCGTGCATCTTTCGCACGATACTTCTATCTACGAGATAGGCAACGTTATGATGCAGCGGTTCGCGCTTCCGCTGGAGATAGTCGGCGCTCTGTTGACTGTGGCGCTGATTGGCGCTGTCACCATTGCGATGCAGGAGAAGGAGGGGAGACGATGACTCCGCTGACGAGTTGCCTCCTTCTTTCGGCGCTGCTGTTTTCCATCGGCCTGGCAGGCGCTCTGGTACGGCGCAATGCAATTCTTGTGCTGATTGGAATAGAGCTCATGCTGAATGCCGCGAACCTCAATTTCATTGCATTCTGGCGTTATGGTTCCCATGCTGAAGCGTTGACGGGAGTGATGTTCGTTATCTTTTCGATCGGCGTTGCCGCGGCAGAGGCGGCGGTCGGTCTTGCGCTAATCATTTCTCTGTATCGACACACCAGAACTACTGACGTCGACAAGCTAAATTCCATGAGAGGGTAAGCGGCGCAGCTATAGATTTGCGAGAAGACATGAGCTGGGTTGTTCGAAATCTTTGGCTGATTCCCGTACTTCCGGCTCTTGCCGCGGGGCTGAGCGCTGTTGCGAAACAACGACAGCGGAATTTTGCGGCGTCGCTTGCGATCGGCTCGATGGGTGGCGCGTTTGTTCTTTCAGTATGTGCGCTTTGGCATGCGATTTCATTGAGCGGCCACGCCGGGGTGGTGAGAGAGGTAGTCAATTTCCAATGGCTTCAGTACGGGAGTGAGCCGCTGAAGCTCGGCTGGATGCTCGACCCGCTTACGGCGGTGATGCTTGGGATGATTTCGTTCGTTGGTCTATTGATCTTTATTTACAGCGCAGGCTACATGGCCGATGACGAAAACTTCACTCGCTTCTTCTGCTTCCTATCGTTGTTCGCGGCTGCCATGCTGGGTGTGGTGATCGCAAACAGCCTGTTGCTGCTGTTCATGTGTTGGGAGCTTGTGGGACTGACGTCGTATCTGCTTATAGGATTCTGGTATCAGCGGCCTGCCGCGGCTGCTGCCGCCAAAAAGGCGTTCATCACTACGCGCATTGGCGACCTGGCATTCCTGATAGGAATTGTATGGCTGTATTCCCAGGCGGGTACGCTGCTGTTCTACGATCATGGTGCCGGATGCATGGAGCAGACTGCGCTTATGCACTTGGTTGCGCAGTCTGCCTGGTTGGGGGTAAGTGCTTCGACTGGCATCGCGCTACTGATCTTTGCGGGAGCTGTGGGGAAGTCCGGTCAGGTGCCTCTGCATGTTTGGTTGCCGGACGCCATGGAAGGACCTACACCGGTGAGCGCGCTCATTCATGCGGCGACGATGGTTGCTGCCGGCGTGTTTCTGGTGGCGCGCGTTTACCCGCTGATGTCGGCGCATGCAGGTGGCGAATCGGCGCTTTCAGCAACCACTGCGCTGCAGGTGGTTACGTGGATCGGTGCGATTACAGCTGTCTTTGCGGCATTGATTGCGGTTGCCCAAGACGATATCAAACGCATCCTTGCGTATTCCACCGTTTCGCAGCTGGGTTACATGATGATGGGGCTTGGAGTAGGTGGAGTTGCGGTCGGCATGTTTCACCTGATTACGCATGCGTTCTTCAAGGCACTACTTTTTCTCGGCGCAGGATCGGTGATTCACGGTTGCCATGGGGAGCAGGATATTCGTCGCATGGGGGGCTTGAAGAGGTTCATGCCGATCACGTTCGCAACTTACGCGATCGGTATGCTGGCGCTGTGCGGGTTTCCGCTCTTTTCGGGTTTCTGGAGTAAGGATGCCATCTTGCATGCCGCGCAGGAATGGAGCATCTCTCGCGTGCCATTTTATTTTGGGGCGTTCGGTGCGTTGCTGACTGCTTTCTACATGACCCGCCAAGTTTGTTATGTATTTTTTGGAGAGGATGCGCGAGACGCTCGTCTTCAACAGCATGCTCCGCATGAAAGCCCGACTATTATGACGATGCCACTGGTTATTCTGGCAACGTGCGCGATTTTGCTGGGAGTGATCGGTACGCCAGCATGGCCCTGGTTCGATTCTTTTTTGAACGCGCTACCGACGACGGTGAACGGTTCGAGGTTCTTTGAGGGTGGCGTTCTTTTGGTAATGCTTACATCTTCCCTTGTCGTTTTCGCTGGCCTGGGGCTGGGATGGTGGCTCTATGGGCGCGAGAGGATTGTTATGGGCTCTGCGGATGTGCTGGAAGATATGCAGCCGCAACTCTTTAAAATTTTGCGCAATAAGTTTTATGTGGATGAGTTGTATCAAGCTACATTCCTTCGTTGGAATGCGTGGTTGTCGCGGGTTAGTGACTGGTTCGATCGCTGGATATGGAGTGGAGCGGTGCGGGCTGTTTCCTATGTGGTTCTTGGGCTGTCGTGGGTTGCGCGATCTGCGGATACTTATGTGGTCAATCCCGGCTTTGATGAAGGGTGTGAGGCGGTTAGGGATGGTGGGCGGGCCTTCTCTCGTCTGCAGGATGGCCTCACGCAGAACTATCTGCGCCTGGTTGGTGTTGCGTTTGCTGTGCTGGTGATCTTCCTGCTCTGGGATGGAGGGAGATGAGCGCGCTGCTTTCACCGATATCGTGTTTGACTGCGGTGCCGCTGATTGGAGCGGTGGCGGTGCTTGCGCTCGCTACGAAAAATGGCAAGCTTGCACGTGGATTAGCGTTCGCGTCTACTTTCGTGTCGCTCATCGTTGTGATGGTTTTGTGGCATGGGTTCAATCCGGCTTCCGGCGGCCTGCAGTTTGAGGAAGTTCATGAGTGGATTCCCGCGCTGGGCGTGCAGTACCACGTTGGTATCGATGGCCTGGGGCTGCTAATGCTGCTACTTTCTGCAATCGTCACGCCGATGGCGATTGCGGCCTCAGGGCAGATACGAGAGAACGTTCCGCTTTACGTATCGCTGATGTTAATGCTCCAGGCGGGGTTATTCGGGACCTTTACTGCGCTGAATTTTTTTCACTGGTTTCTCTTCTGGGAGCTTAGCCTCATCCCTGCCTTTTTCCTGATTCGACTTTGGGGTGGGCCGCAACGTGCAGCGGCGTCGACCCAGTTTTTTCTCTACACGATGGTTGGAAGCGTTGCGTTGCTGCTTGCGTTTCTTGCGATCTTTTTATGCACCGGGACGTTTGACCTTATGAGTCTGGGCGAGATGGCGAGGAATGGGCAACTCCTGCCTTCATTCGCAACGGAGCTGGGATGGCAGCGGTTCACGACGGAGAAGGCTGCGCTGCTTCTTTGTTTGGGAGTTTTCCTCGGGCTTGCTATTAAGGTGCCGCTTTTTCCCTTTCATACATGGCTGCCTGCGGCTTATGCGGAGGCGCCGACGGGAACGACGATGCTTTTGACCGGAACGATGTCGAAGATGGGAGTCTATGGGTTCCTGCGGATATTGCTGCCGATCTTCTATGTGCAGCTGCGTGTGATGCGAACTTCGCTGCTGTGGCTTGCGGTCGCGACGATTGTGCTTTCGGCGTATGCAGCGTTCGCGCAGAAGGATCTGAAGCGCATTCTTGCCTACTCTTCGATCAATCACCTTGGGTACTGCATGCTTGGAATATTTTCCATTCTGAAGTTCACCGGAGATGATCCTGTACTTGCAAATGAGAAGGCTGCAGCCCTCAACGGCGTCCTTTTGCAGATTTTCAATCATGGTCTTACGGCTGCGACCTTGTTCTGGTTTGTGGCGTTGCTGGAGAAACGCAGCGGAGGATTGCGCGGGCTGAACGATTTTGGCGGCTTGCGGAAGGTCATTCCAGTGTTCTCCGGTCTCATGGGAATCGCATTATTTTCTTCTCTGGGATTGCCAGGGCTCAATGGCTTCGTCGGTGAATTTCTTATCTTCAAAGGCACTTTTCCATTGGCTGCGTGGCCAGCGTCGGTGTCCGTCCTGGGGCTTCTGATGACGGCGGTTTTTATTCTGACGATTTTGCAGCGAGTCTTTTCCGGGCCGCTGAATGAGAGATGGCTCGGCATGCCAGATCTCAGCAAGGGGGAAATGCTTGCTCTCTCGCCTGCGATCGCGCTGATGTTTGTGTTGGGAGTGTATCCGCAACTGGTGCTTGGCGTTTTGAATAATACGGCTGTTCAGATGGTGCGGCAGCTAAGGTTTTAGTGACTACTTTATCTATGCTTGGATGGACTATTTACATTTCGTTTCTCGGCGTCCTGTTGCTGATGCTCCTGCCAAAGAGCGCTGTGGGGGCGGCGCGCATCGTTGCACTGCTGACGGCGGCGGCAGGATTTGCCCTGATTTTCTGCGTGTTTCTCCAGCACCAATCGGGCGAACTTGTGACTGTTGCACGGATGCCCTGGGTTCCGTCAGCGGGGGTTGAGTACTATCTTGCGGCGGATGGGATCAGTATTACGCTGCTCTTGCTCACCGGAGTGGTGGCTATTGCAGGAGTTCTGTTCTCATGGAACATTGAGCATCGCGCTGCGGAGTTTTTTGCGTTCTATCTTGCGTTGATCGGGGGCGTCTACGGCGTCTTTCTCAGCTTCGATCTGTTGCTACTGTTTGTCTTCTATGAAATCGCGATCATCCCCAAGTATTTTTTGATCGCAATCTGGGGATCGACGCGTCGCGAGTATGCAGCGATGAAGCTCGCGCTCTACTCCTTTGTTGGAAGCGCGATGGTGCTGGTTGGCTTGATTGCGGCGTATGTCGTTGCGGGGGCAAAGACGATGGATCTGGTGCAGCTTGCCAGTTATCCGTTTCCTATTCACTTTCAGATGTGGGCGTTTCCGCTGGTGTTTGTGGGTTTTGGAATTCTCGCCGGGCTTTGGCCGTTCCATACGTGGGCGCCTACGGGGCACGTTGCCGCTCCCACGGCGGCCTCGATGCTGCTTGCCGGCGTGGTGATGAAGTTAGGCGCATATGGGTGCCTGCGCGTGGCTATGATGTTATTTCCGCACGGGCTCGACGCATGGGGATTTCACGTTCTTGGTCTTGGTTCCTGGCGTGATGTTTTTGCGTTGCTCGCGCTTACCGGAATTGTTTATGGGGCCATGGTGGCGCTGGTGCAGAAGGATTTCAAATTTGTTATTGGCTATTCGAGCATTAGCCACATGGGCTTCGTCCTGCTTGGACTGATGACTTTACAGCAGATTGGCTTGAGCGGCGCAGTGCTGCAGATGTTCTCGCACGGCGTTCTTGCGGGGTTGCTGTTCGCCGTGGTGGGACGAATGGTTTATGACCGCGTGCATACGCGCCAATTATCAGAGTTGGAGAAGATGCACCTGGGCAAGGTGATTCCCTTTGCTGCGGTCACGTTCGTTCTGGCTGGAATGGCTTCCATCGGGTTGCCCGGCTTCAGCGGCTTTGTGGCGGAGCTGCAGATTCTGATCGGCGCGTGGCGTGCTTTTCCGGTCGCCACGGTCGTCGCCGGGCTCGGGATCGTGATCGGTGTTGCGTATACCTGGCGGGCCATGCAGAAGGCCTTTTTCGGCAGGCCAGATGAGAGAGAGACAACGCCTCATGCTGCTCTTCCGGGAATTTCCATTCCGGAGCGCCTTGGGGCTGCGATTCTTTTGGGAGTCAGTGTGGTGATAGGGCTTTATCCGCAACTGCTCATGCGCCTGATTGTTCCGGCTTTCCACGCGGCGATGTTCGATGGCCTATGGAGGGGGAGCGGCCGATGAGCGGCGTGAGCTATCTGGACCTGTTGCGTCTCGTTTTGCCGGAAGCGATCGTTGTGGTTGCGGCGTTCTGTGTGCTTGCGGTGGACCTTATGTTTTTGCGTGGATCTGAGGTCAGGTTCCGGCATACGGCGGCTACTATTGTGTCGCTTGCAGGGTGCGCGGCGGCGATTGCGTGGATACTGTATGCTCCTCAATCGGTAAATGTCCTTGATGGGATGCTGGTGCTGAATCCAGTGGCGCAGAGAGTTCAGATTTCGCTGCTCGTTCTGACGATGCTGATGATTGCGGTCTTTGTCAGATCGACGTTTATTCTTCATGTCAGCGAATATCTGGCTCTTGTTCTGCTGGCGACGACGAGCATGATGTTTCTTGTCAGCACGCAGAATCTGCTGGTGATCTTTTTATCGCTTGAGTTGCTTAGTCTGTCGCTTTACGTCCTCACGGCTTTCAACAAAGGGTTGGCGCGGTCGGCGGAGGCGGCGTTGAAGTATTTTGTCTTCGGAGGGGTTTCTGCGGCGTTTCTGTTGTTTGGATTCAGTTTGTTGTATGGACTTTCGAACTCGCTTAATCTTCAGATTATTGGTGCGAGCGTTCAGGGGCGCCTGCTGGATCCTTTGCTGATTGTGGCGATTGTAATGACTTTGGTTGGGCTGGGATTCAAGGTGGCGGCTGCCCCGTTTCATTTCTGGGCGCCGGATGTCTATCAGGGCGCGCCTGCATCTAGCGCCGCGTTGATTGCTTCGGGCTCTAAGGTTGCAGGTTTTTTCATTCTTTACCAAGTGATGGTTGTTGGGCTGGCGGGAGCGGAAGGAAGCGCGGCGTGGCGGAACTATGCGCCCGGTTGGGCGCCGGTTGTTGCCATTATCGCGGTGTTTTCGATGGTGCTCGGAAATCTGGCTGCCATCCAGCAGACCAGTGTGCGGCGTTTGCTTGCGTACTCAGCGATTGCACATGCAGGGTATATGTTGCTGGGCGTTGTGTCGCATACCAACCAAAGCCTGACTGCGTTACTTTATTACGCTCTTACTTACGCTCTTACGGTGCTGGGAGCTTTTGGGGTTGTTGCGATCGTCGAGGAGGGAAGGGGCGGCGATACTCTTGCTGATTTCGTTGGGCTCAGCCGACGTGCTCCTATTCCTTCTTTTTGTATGCTCGTTTTCCTGCTGTCACTCGCGGGCATTCCGCCGTTGGCTGGATTTTTCGGCAAATTTTATCTGTTCTCTGCCGTGCTGAACTCTACGCCGGGATCGCTCGGGCTGCTGTGGCTTGTGGTGTTGGCTGTCGCGATGAGTGCCGTGTCGCTCTACTACTATCTGAAGGTACTGAAGCTCATTTATGTTGCCGAGCCGCCAGAGGGATTGCTCCCTGTTCGCGTCTCAATCTTCCGTCAGATTGTCCTGTGTTTGATTGCACTCGGCGTGGTGTTGCTCGGCTGCTTCCCGAATTTGCTGCTGCGTCTGCTTTAGAGGTATGGCTTCAGGGCTTTGCCCGGGAGTGGGGCGAGAGATCATAGACAATCTGCTCGCCCCATTCCTGCGCCATAGCTAGTTGCGTGGAAGCTGCGCCGAATTCCATCCTCCGCCGAGCACTATCTGAAGCTGCGCGCTGGCGACGATGCGTTCCGTTGTCAGCGATGCTGCCGTGCGCTCGTTTGCCAGCTCGAGAGTCTGGTTCGTCAGCACTTCAAGGTAGGGGGCGAGGCCGCGTTTATAGCGCATTGTGGAAAGCTGGGTGCTGCGCTTCGCTGCTGTGACGGCACGATCCGTTACCGCAGCTTCCTGTTCGAGTACACGCAAGGCCGCAAGCTGATCCTCGACGTCGCGAAATGCCGAGAGCACTTGCTGGCGATAGAGCGCGGTGGCCTGTTCGCGTTGAGCGACGGCGAAATCGACCTGTGCCTTTCGGCGGCCGGCGTCATAGATGATTTCACTTGCCGAGGGACCGGCGCTCCATTCGGCGCTGCCGGTCTTGAAGAGCTGGCTGATGAGATCGCTTTCCACGCCTCCGCTCGCGCCGAGCACGATGCTGGGGTAGTAGGCAGATTTGGCGACGCCAATCAGAGCGTTTGCCGAGGCGACTCGACGCTCTGCACCAGCGATGTCCGGACGGCGCTGGAGTAGTTCAGAGGGAATGCCGGTGGGAATGCTGGGCGGATCGCCGACCAGAGGGTTTTCCGCTATATGGAAATTGGTTGCGGGCTCTGCTACGAGCACAGCGATCGCATGTTCAAATTGCGCGCGCTGCACGCCAAGGTCGACCAACTGTGCTTTGGTTTGTTCCAGCTGTGTCTGTGCCTGCGCTACGTCGCTGTCTGACGCGAGGCCGCCCTTCAGGCGAACCTGTGTGAGCTCCAGAGATTGCTGGAAGGAGTCGAGCGTCGAGCGAAGAAGCTGTGCCTGCAGATCAATGCCGCGAAGCTGAAAGTAGATGACGGCGAGCATTCCCTGAAGGCTGAGACGGGTGTTGGCGAGATCGGCTGCGCTGGCTTGTGCGCTGGCTGAGCTGGACTCAATCTGCCGGCGAATGCCTCCCCAGAAATCGGGCTCCCAGGAGACGTTTACCGGAATTAGAAAATCCCAATAGTTCGTGGCTATGCTCGATGTGCGTAGCAGCGGTTTGGTATTGGAGATGCGGTTGCGTGTTGCAGAGGCGCCGAGCGAGACGGTGGGGTAGAGCGATGCCTTGTTTTCGCGCACGAGATCATGTGCCTGCTCGTAGGCGTGCAGAGCTGCTGCAATGTTCTGGTTCGCGTTCGCACAGCGCTGCTCGAGATCGTTCAGTTCGGCATTTTGGTAGATGGTCCACCAATCACTGCGAATGGCTGTATCTGCGGGAGTGGCAACTGACCAGTTTCCATTGTGGCCGTTGTCGCTATAGGCGGGCGGTGCGGGCATGGCCGGCGCTTTGTAGTTTGGGCCGACCTTGCATCCCGCCAACGCCAGCAATGCAAGCAATGCGCCTACCGTTGGGAGGCTGTAGGCTTTCATTTTTTTTCTCCGGCTGGATGGTTCGGATTCATGACGCGAACCTTCTCCCCGTCGGTCAGTGAGTCAGGCGGATTGGCGATGACGCCCTGGCCGGGCTGCAAGCCATTCAGAATCTCGACGGTGGTGCCGAAGTCTCGGCCTGAGGTTACCCGTGTCAGGTGCGCGATGCCATTCGCATCAACGGTGCCGACGTGCAAGCCATCCGGCTCCAGGATCAGCGCGCTTACGGGAACGATCAGGGCCGGCGCTGAGTTCGATGTGTGGAGATGAACCTCGGTGTAGCTGCCAGGCAAAAGTTCGCCGGTGGGATTTTTGACGTCAACCTCAGCGAGGAGGGTTCGTGTCGCGGGATCGACGGCGTTCGACGTTCGTACCAGTGTGCCCTCGAATTTGCGACCAGGATATTGTGGAAGGGTCAGGGAGGCGATGACTCCGTTCTTTGCGTCGGGAGCGTAGATCTGCGGCACATTGACGAAGACACGCAGCGTGTTGATTGCGGAGATGTCGAAGATCTCCTTATTACCTACGATTGTTCCTGCTCCGGCGGTTGTCGTGCTGCCGGTTGCGGAGATGAGCTGGCCGATATCGATGTTACGCGCGGTGATAACTCCGTCGAAGGGCGCTACGACGCGCTCGAAGGCCTGGAGCTCCTCCAGGCGGTGCACGTTGGCCGTTGCGGAGTTGACCTGGGTGGTGGTCGCTTTGAGCTGCGAGATGGCATTGTCGGTGTCTTGTTGCGAGACGGCGTTGTCGCCGATGAGATCGGCGTATCGGTCGGAGGTGATCTTCGCCAGAGCCGCGTTGCTCTGCGCGGTTGCGAGGTCGGCTTTCGCTTGTGCGAGCTGCTGGTCCAACTCTGGGGTTTCGATGATGGCCAAAAGCTCGCCCTTGGCGACGTGCGAACCGATATCGTGGTTCCAGGATTTGACGTAGCCTGTGGTTCGCGCGTAGATGGGGGCGAGGGTGAAGGCCTGCATGTTGCCGGGCAATACGATCTCCTGCGCGGTCTTCTGAAACACAGGCTGCTCAATGGACACGGTCGGGGCCGCGACTGTATCGGTGTATTTTGCGAGCACGGTACTCGCGTGCTGACGGCGCACAATGCCGACGATAGCGAGAACGACGGTTACGAGAAAGACAATGACAACCGGCGTCAGGACCGAGATGCGCGAGACCTTCGGCGGCGGCTCGTGCTTGAGCAGTTCCGGTACATGGGTGGTTGTGTGATTCGGTTGTTCGGCATTCATCGCCTATCTCCATGTGCGCCAGTGGCGCGTTGTTCGGTGGAATTCGTTTCGCGGTAGTCTCTCATTGGCATGAACCTAGTTGTCCGTCCACGGCTTCATGCCTGGAGGATCTTTGCGGTGCATAAACGAGAAGAAGACCGGGACAAAAGTCAGGGTTCCAAAGGTTGCGAGCAGCAGGCCGCCGATGACGGCTCGACCCAGCGGAGCATTCTGCTCGCCGCCATCGCCGAGTCCCAGCGCCATCGGCACCATGCCGATCATCATCGCGAGAGCCGTCATGATGACCGGACGGAAGCGTGTGAAACCGGCGGAGAGCGCGGCGTCGACTGAGTTCAAGCCTGCTTCCATCTGCTCTTTCGCGAAGCTGACGACGAGGATGGAGTTTGCCGTGGCGACGCCGACGCACATGATTGCGCCGGTGAGCGCAGGTACGCTGATATGGGTTCCGGTGAGGAAGAGGAACCAGACGATTCCGGCCAGCGCGCCCGGAAGCGCCGCGATGATGATGAAGGGATCAAGCCAGCTCTGGAAGTTGACGACGATGAGAGCGTAGACGAGGACGATGGAAAACAGCAGGCCGGAGACGAGTCCCACGAACGAGGTGCGCATGGTCTGAATCTGGCCGCGGACGAAGATCTCGGTTCCTCGCGGGAGCTTGCCGGTGTTGTCTTTGACGATCTTGTCGACTCCGCGGGCGACGGTGGCCAGATCGGCTCCTTCCACCGAGCCGTAGATGTCGATAACCGACCTGGCGTTGTAGTGGCTGGCGGTGCCCTGCTCGGTGCCGCGATCGATCGATGCGAGATTGCCCAGAATTTGCGTGGGCAGACCGGAACCATTGGTTGCGATGGGGAAGTTCTGAAGCTCTTGCAGGTTTCGCACCTCGTACTGCGGCGTCTGCACAGCAATATTGTAGCTGACGTGGTTCTGCGGGTTGAGGTAGAACGTCGGAGAGGTCTGGAAGCTGCCGCTCAGGCTGGTGAGCACGGAGTTGGCCACGTCGTGCTGGCTGTAGCCGACCTGCTGGGCGCGAGTCCGATCGACATTGATCGTCCAGTTCGGCAGATTGAAGGGCTGCTGGATACGCATGTCGGTGGTGCCTGGAATATGGCTGATCTGTTCCATCATGTGCTCGGCCAGATCGTGGTTCTGGTCGATGGCACTGCCGACGACCTGCACGTCAATCTGCGCTGGAAGGCCGAAGTTCAGGATCTGGCTCACCATGTCGGTCGGCAGATAGTAGAACTCCGTACCAGGGAACTGCTGCGTCAGCTTGTCGCGCAGAGCATGGGTGTACTCCGCAGTTGGACGATGCTTTTCTCCCAAGGTTACGAGGATGTCGGCATCGCCTGTGCCTACCGTTGCAGAGTTCGAATAGGAGAGGTTCAAACCCGAGTAAGGAATGCCGATGTTGTCGATGACCGTGCCCATCTCCGCCTGAGGAATCTCCTGGCGAATCACATCCTCGATCTCGTCGCAGAGCCGGGCGGTATCTTCAATGCGCGTGCCGGTGTGGGCTCGCACATGAAGCTTGAACTGGCCGCCATCGACCGAGGGGAAGAAGTCCTGTCCCAGCCATGGATAGAGGAGAGCGATGGAACCAACCCAGAAAGCGACGATCGCAACCAGGAAGATAGCACGATTTTCCATGCAGAAGCCCAGGACGCCGTAGTACCAGCTGCGCAGTTTTTCGAAGTAGTGTTCGAAGGTGATCTGGAAGCGGATGAAAGGGTTGCGGCTTGCCTTCGCCTGATCCACGCGATCGTGTTCGTGCCCCTTCAGCAGGTACTTTGCCATGGTGGGGACGATGGTTCGCGAGAGGAAGTAGGAGGCCAACATCGCGAAGACGACTGCCTCGGCCAAGGGCACGAAGAGATATCGGGCGACGCCGCCGAGGAAGAACATCGGGACAAACACGATGCAGATGGAGAGGGTCGAGACGAAGGCCGGAACGGCGATTTGCGCGGCGCCGGTGAGGATGGCGTCTTCTACCTCTTTGCCTTCTTCAAGGTTGCGGTTGATGTTCTCGATTTCGACCGTTGCGTCGTCCACCAGGATGCCGACGGCCAGCGCGAGACCGCCGAGGGTCATGATATTGATGGTTTCACCGAGCGCCGCCAGCATCAACAGAGAACAGATGATAGACAGCGGGATCGACACGGCGATGATAAGTGTTGAGCGCCAGCTTCCGAGAAAGATGAGAATCATCGCCGCTGTGAGGCATGCGGCGATGATCGCCTCGCGCACGACGCCGCTGATCGCTGCCCGCACAAAGATCGACTGGTCCGCGATGGGCGTGATACGCAATGCCGGAGGGAGCTGGGCCTGGATCGACGGTAGTTGCGAGCGAACGTTGGCGATGATGTCGAGGGTCGAGGAGTTGCCAGTCTTCTGGATGCTCAGCAGCGAAGAGCGCTGTCCATCGACGCGCACGATGTTGGTCTGAGGGGGGAAGCCGTCTCGAACATAGCCGATGTCGTGAATGTAAATGGTGGCGCCGTTGACGGTTTTGATGGGGAGATTGTTGAGCGCGGCGATGGAGGTAGGTGCGCTGTTGGTCTCTACCGGATAGTCGATGTTGCCCATCTTGACATCGCCGGCCGGGAGAATGATGTTCTGTGCGTTGACCGCATTGACGACATCGGAGGCGGAAAGACCGTGCGCCTGCAGTTTCTGCGTGTCGATGTCGACCTGCACCTGGCGCTGCTTGCCGCCATAAGGAAATGCAAGAGCTGCGCCTTGCACGGTCGCAAGCTGAGTACGGATGAAGTTTTGTCCGAAGTCATTCAACTGTTGCTCGGTCAGGCCATTGCCGGAGAGCCCGAGTTGCAGCACCGGCACACTGGAGGCGCTGTACTGAATGACGAGGGGCGGGGTCGTTCCCTGCGGATACTGGCGTAGGGCGGTCTGTGAGATTGCCGTGACCTGTGCAACGGCCTGCGAGATGTTAACCGCGGGGCGGAAAAATATCTTTACGACCGAGACGCCGTTCAGCGTCTGCGATTCGGAGTGCTCGATATCGTTGACTGTTGTCGTAAGGCTGCGCTCGAAGGGCAACACAATCCGGTTGCTCAACTCTTCGGGAGACATGCCGGCATAGTTCCAGACGACAGAGACGACCGGGATATCGATATTGGGAAAGATATCGACCGGCGTTCTGAGCATGACCACGGGGCCAATGATGAACAGCAACAGTGACAAGACAACGAATGTGTAAGGTCTCCTAAGTGCGAGACGGACGATCCACATCGATACTCCTTTGGCGTGTTCCCCTACGTGGCGGTGATGGTCGCAACGTGGTTGAGGTGGAAAAACATGGCCGCTTTAATCCGCGGCCGGTTGATACTGAACCCTCAGTTCATTATTTAGACGATTCTGAGTCCACTAAGGACTCATTTGTCTGAATGGCATCCTTGAAACAAACATGGCCGGGTTGGCGAAGGCCCCCGAAGACGGCTTCGATCATTGCTTCGGACTCCTGGTCGTTCAGAGAGCCGTGTCCGGCGAGGAGGCGAAAGACCATTGGTCCGTAGATGAGGTCGAGGACGATCTCACCATCGATTTCCTTGCGAATTTCGCCGCGGTCGACGCCGCGCCGCCACATGACACGCGCTGCGTCGCGTCTTGCATACAGAAACCGCTCTCGAAACAATGCGAGAAAGCCCGGGTCGCTTTGGCCTTCGGCAATGAACTGGCAGAAGAGGCGTCCGAGAGACGACTTATAGAACGTGGTTACCGATTTCAATTGCACAGTAAAATCCAGCTCGGCTGAGCCTGTATCCGGCATGATGACACGTTCGGTCATGCCTCCCAGGTAGGCATCCAAGGCCACCATACTTTTATTTGGCCACCATTTGTAGATGGTCGCTTTGCTTACGCCTGCTCGCCTTGCGATGGCGTCTGTGGTGACCTGGCGCAGAGGCTTCCGCTCGAGGAGATAGAGTGCCGCTTTCAGAATCGATGCTTCTGCCTCCAGGCTGCGCTGTCGTCCGCGAGTCTTGGGCTCACCGATAAGTTGAAGCTTGCGCGACTTCTGTGCGTGACTGCTCCTACGCAAATAAGATGTTCTTACCAACTGGTCCCTTCCAAGCCTACCGCTTCTGTTTGCCTAAGACCGGCAGATCGATAAGTCGCAAATGGACGATTCGCAATCTGCTCTTCTTAAACTGTACATCCAGTACAGTTTTTATAAAACGTTTCCGGTGTCATAGTTTCGTCTGTTTTCGAACTTCGCAGAGCGTTTTCGGTGGGTGGAATCCGAGCGATCCGGCGGTTTTTTCTTTTCTCCCGCTGGACAAACAACACATTCCAAAAGCACTTCAATGGATGGACCACCCAAGTCCGCAATCGTCCCCTGCAAATTCATGATTTTGTGATATCGCGCGGAAAAACGGAATGCAAAGAATTTAGCTGACATCGTGGAGCGCAGGAGCAGCAAAACCGAACGGCACGATATCTTTCTATGACGGGACCACGCTGCTGCCTGCCGTTCCGGTCAACAGCAGTGGGCAAGCCAGCTACACGACGATGAGCTTGTCCGCTGGAAGCCATACAATCGGGGTCGGCCAGTAGTGCGACCATCACTCTTGCGCAGTAAACAATAACGTGGCTCTATGTTTCTTTTGCATACGCATAGATCAGGTGATGCACCTTCGGTTCGGCGGCCACGAGATTGTTTAAGTGCTGCTGCAGTTCGGAGTCCGCGTGTGTTTGGCGCTCATGTTGCCGCAGATGTTCTGCCCAAGAATCGACCAGAAATATTTCAAGATAGTGGTCCGCGGCTTCAGTATTGCGGTAGATTCCCCACCGATAGGCGCCGTCGCGCCGCCGGATGCGAGCGTATTGATGGATGGTCTTCACGAACTCCGCTTCCTGCTCAGGAAGGACTGTATATTCGACTGAAACCAGCACCGGGCCCTGTTGAAGGTCGTCCCCAACTTCTTCGACGACGGCGGGCATGCGCCAGTGGTTCCAGGGGCTTAGGTCTTCGACCGAATCAGGGAGTTTTGCGAACAGCGCAAGCGCGGTGCTTGCGAATGTTCCAATGCCGGCTAAGACGAGGGCAGTCCGGATGCCTGCGTGTTGAGCAACTGCTCCCCAGGTGGCGCTGCCAAGTGCGAAACTTCCCTGATAAATCAGGACAAAGACGGCGAGAACCCGCGCCCGCACCCAATCCGGCGCAAGGTTCTGGATCAGGGCGCTGATGATTGAAATAAAGACGACCCATGCTGCTCCGCCAACCAGGATGACAGGCGCGAGTGTGCTTAATCTATGTAAACTGCTGATCGCCACAATCACGAACCCGAGAACCGCTACTCCGGTCGACACAACGGCTTCCGTGGACCATCTGGCGCGTGCTGCCTGCATGATCAAAGCGCCGATCATTGCGCCAACCCCAAAGCATCCGAGCAATAGGCCATAGCCGACCGCGGAATTGCTGACGCTTCGGGCAACCGTCGGCAGCAGGGCGAAGATTGCACTTGAGAAGAACATCACTATGCCTGTTCGCACGACTACTGTGAGGATTGCCGGCGAGTTGTGAACATAGCGAATCGCGGCGACGGTGGCTCCTGTGAAGGTTTCCGGCGGCGTTGTCCGCTTGCGAACCGTCCGCTTCCATTTTGCAACGACCAGAATGACGCCCAAGAACGATACGGAATTGACGACAAATGCGGTGGCGACGCCAGCAGCAGCGATGACTACGCCAGCGAGGGCAGGGCCAACCGCGCGGGCGAGATTGAACTCGATTCCGTTCAGCGCAGATGCCGATGCGAGGTCTTCCTGGGGACCAATTCCGGCAGAATGGCGCTCCACGACGGGGTTTCAAATGCGTCTCCTGCGGAGAGCGCAAACGTCAATATCAGCAACAGCCAGGGCGACATCAGGTGGCTCACGGTCAAGGCCGCAGCAATCAACGCGACAACCACCATCCACGATTCAGTAAACAGAACCAGGCGGCGTCGATCGAAGATATCGCCGGCGGACCCCGCCGGAAGCGCCAGCAGGAAGTAGGGCAGGGAAGAAGCAGTTTGCGTGAGGGCGACGTAAATCGGTCCGGCACCGAGCGATACCATCAGCCATGCAGCGCCGACGCTCTGCATGAACGTGCCGATATCGGAGACAGTGTTGGCAATCAAAAGTTTTCGGAAGGTAACCACACGCAGTGGTCGCCACAGGCTTGATGTGGCTACTGGCTTCGAAGTATTTTCGATGGAATCGGTCAATCGGTACGCCCGCTTTGTAATGGCAGTCTCTGATTGATGACGATACCTGAGAGACCGATTCATCGCGCTCACCGCAGCTAAGTGCTGGTTCGCCTTATTTTCGCTAGCTGTGGTCGGTCGACCGACTACTGCGAGAATCTGTTGGACAGCCCATCCTTCAGTCCGAATGCTAGAATCGCTGTCACTGGAATTGCCATGGTTGGGATTGAAATAGAGAACGGCCCGGGAGTCGAGATAAGCTCGGGGCAGATCCTCGAACAGCTTGATCTCCTGGTTCGCGACCAAGCGTTTCGATCGAGCAAGAGGTCTGTCGCGTTCCTCCGCTACGTGGTGGAGCAGACTATCAGCGGTTCGGCCGATCAGATTAAAGAGCGAACGATTGGTGTTGAGGTTTTTGAGCGAGAGCCTTCGTACGATACCAATCTGGACCATGTGGTGCGTACCGCAGCGACGGAGCTCAGGAAAAGGCTCGCAATCTATTATGGTGAAGAGAGCCACCGTTCCGAGCTTCGGATAAGCCTGACCCCAGGTTCTTACATACCGCGGTTCACGCTTCCAATGCATGCCCAATCCAGTGTGAGCGAACCGGAGGTCACGTCGGGGGTGGTGGTTGTAGCGCCTCACACTGACCGCCTGAACAAGGAGATTCATCCGGAACCGCTTGAGAAGAGACCTCCCGGATGGAAGATGGCTGGGGGGCGTCCATCGAGATTCAGTTTGGCAATTGCCCTGAGCGCCGCTCTTTTGGTTGCCGGGTTTACCGGGTATAGATGGCTCCATCGGGAGACGGCACAGGACCTCTTTTGGAGGCCCGTCCTGGATACCCCTGGCTCAGTCCTTCTCGCGGTAGGCGACGTCCCGAATGGCCCACCGATGCCCTCGGCTCCTGGAGTTGATGGAGATTTTCCGACGCCAATTCTTCGTTCGACAACGTCGCCGACGGTACCCTTTGCCGACGCCGTCACGATAGCTCGGGTAGTGGGTGCGCTGGAGGCAAATGGGAAAAAGGTCCTCATCCGGAGAGAGAGTGCGAGCTCTTTTTCGGATCTTAGAGAAGGGCCAGTTGTCTTGATTGGCGCGTTCAATAATGAGTGGAGTCTGCGCCTGACGCATCCGCTGCGCTATAGCCTGGCATTAGATGCCGAAAAGCACCTTATCTATATAAAGGACGTCAAGGACCCAACCTCCAGAAGCTGGAGCTGGAGGACCGATCAGTCGCCGATCCATCATGTGGGTGCTTACAGCCCGGTTTTGAAGGACTATGCGCTGATCTCCCGCATCCGAAACTCGGAGACAGGGCACGTTGTCGTTGCGGTCGGAGGGCTTTATACCTATGGGACGGAAGCAGCAGGGGAGTTCCTGACGGATCCATCGCTAATGCAGGCAATCGCCAAGGCAATCCAGCTCGATTCGTCTCACCAAAACTTGCAGATTGTTCTGGAAACCACGGTTACCGACGATACTCCGGGCCCGCCCAAGGTTATTGCGGTGTCGGTAGAGTAGCGCCTGCCGATTGTTCGTGCCGCATTTTCCTGACGGCGTAAACACCTGAAAACAGGATGGATGTTTTCGATTCCTGACGGTCATGGACGGTATCTGTCTATCCTCCTGTCTATTTGCCTCGATACAAAGCTGCGCGATCCGCACATCGGTTTTCCTGTGTCACGAAGTTTGAGAGGAGATTCGAGTGGTTCAAGGGGTCGCGACAGAGATCGGCAAGATATATATGCGGCTACCAAGCCTCAACGACGCATTCAGGAACATTTAGGAGACCATCGTGAACTCTTTTCTCAGGCAGGCTCGTGGATTGATTGTGGTGTGCGTAGCTCTTCTCTGTGGTGCCGGGGTGGCTTCGGCTCAAGGGCTGGGGGCAATTTCAGGCACCGTCGTTGACGGCACAGGCGCTTCTGTTCCGTCTGCGAACGTCGTATTGACGCGAGTGAAGACGGGCGAGACCGTTGCTGTTCAGACGCATCCCGACGGCCTCTATGTCTTCCCCTCGCTTTCCCCGGCCGACTACAGGATCGACGTGACTGCCCAAGGGTTCAAGAAGTACGAGCAGGGGGGAATTACTCTTCTTGCAGACCAGAGCCTCACGCTCAATGTGAGCTTGCAGGTTGGGTCGGAACAGGTCACCGTCAATGTCGAAGCCAGTGCTCCTCAGGTCAACACTACTACCGGCTCACTTTCTCAGGTCATTGGGCAGCAGCAGGTAAATGAACTGCCGTTGAACGGCCGAAACGCAGCAGCGTTGACGACGCTAGTGGCCGGTGTCGTGATTGCGCCGAATGCTCAGGCTGATCAGGGAAACACGAAAACATTCCCTGTTGCCGTAACGATTACTGCCAACGGAACTCGCGTCGGACAGACCAACTATCTCCTCGACGGCGGCAACAACATCGATGAATACACGAACGTTAACGCGCCCTTCCCCATGCCCGATGCGGTGCAGGAGTTCAGCGTACAGACAAGCAACTACAATGCCGAGTACGGTCAGAACGCCGGTGGCGTGGTCAATATCATCACCAAGAGCGGCGGCAACAAATACCACGGCGACCTGTTCGAGTTTCTCCGCAATCGCTACTTCAATGCGGCGAACTACTTCAGTTACGTCAATGGCGTAAAGATCGTCGATCCTCTCAAAAGAAATCAGTTCGGGGGCACCGTGGGCGGGCCGGTTGCGATCCCAGGCCTCTTCCACTCCAATCACTCCTTCTTCTTCGTCGGCTATCAGAAGACGATCGTCCACACCGCGTCGACCAGCGCCACGGCGGCGGTTCTTCCAACGACTGCACAGCTAGCGGGCAATTTTAATTTCACGACTGCTGCTGCTCCGGGGAGCGCAGCTTTCAACGCGGCATGTATCGCAAATCCGCTCCTCGCTACCAATCCGGCGAATGCGGGACAATGCTATCCCTTTGTTTCCAATGGAGGAAATTCTTATACATCGACTATTCCGACAAACACCTACAACTCAGCATCGTTGGCGCTGCTCAAGTACCTGCCATCTGGTGGCACCACCGGTAACTTCACGTTCGTGCAGCCTAGCTTTACCAACTATGGCGAAGTCACGGCCCGGTTCGACCAGGATCTCGGCTCAAAGGACAGGCTCACCGCTCGCTACTTCTCCGATAGCTATCATCTGGACGGCGTACTAAATCTTCAAAACCTGCTGACCTACGCCGATCTCGCGGATCTTCACTACTACAACGCGTTGGTCGCCGAGACCCACACCTTCAATAGCCATGTCCTGAATAACCTGAACGTCAGTTATCAGCTCGAAACCTCCGTCCGCGGACCGCTGCCCGGAGCGATAGACGTTGCGGACCTTGGTGTCAACATCTGGCAGCCGGCCTTTAAGCAGCTTAACCAGATTGCGGTGACTAACTTTTTCACCATTTCTGCCAATCCACAGGCCACCTTCCAGCGAAACAACTACACACTCGGCGATGATGTTCATGTCCAACTCGGCAGCCATAATCTTACCTTCGGCTTCCATGGCGAAGATGCAAGGGTCGACGTCAATAATCTCTTTCAGCAGCCTGGTCTCTTTACCTTCAACGCGAATATCACGAACAACGCAATCGCCAGCTTCCTGTTAGGTTATGTACAAAACTTTGCCCAGGCATCAGGTCAGTTCCTTAACCTGCGCGGCCACTTCTACGGCGTCTATGGTCAGGACAGCTGGAAATTGACTCGGCGGCTCACCATTAGCTATGGCTTGCGTTACGAACCGTTCCTCCCGTGGCATGAGAGCCAGGGGCGCATGGGCAGCTTCTTCCCGGCAGCCTATGCGGCCGGAACTCACTCCACCCTCTTTCCGCTCGCTCCTGCCGGCCTGAAGTTCGCTGGTGATCCAGGTTTCAATCCCAATGGCATCGCGAATATTTATTCCCACTTCATGCCACGTATCGGTTTTGCATGGGATGTCTTCGGAACGGGCAAGACCAGTCTGCGTGGCGGCGCCGGAGATTTCTTCGACAGCCGCATGAGCAGTGTGTTTTATAACATCTACACCAATACTTCGCCGTTCATTACGAATGTAAACATCAACTCGGCGCTGGGCGGCCCATCTATCAACTTCCTTAATCCGTATACCAGCTTTGGCACGCCGAATCCCTTCCCGGCACCGCAGCCTCCAGCGAATACGTCGCCGATTCCGCCGCAGGCGTTCCTTACTTATGACCCCTTCCGCTCTTTCCAGACCCCGATCACCTACTCGTGGAATCTCACGGGGGAACAGCAATTCACCGACAACCTTCTCGGTCGTCTCGCTTACGTAGGATCACATAGCAGCCATCAGTGGACGCCGGTGGAGATCAACCCGGTTTTGAACGCGGATGCCGTATCCCCCACCAACACGAATCTCTACAACCGGCGCCTCTATAACGGCGCCAATCTTTACAACGGTAGTACCTGTATCGCCAATAACTGCTACTCCCAGAACATCACCGAGGCCAACATGGGTGGTAACGGAAGCTACAATTCGTTGCAAGTCTCCGTGGAGCAACGCGTGCGCAATGGGCTCACGCTCCTGGCAAACTACACCTGGTCGAAGGCGATCGACAACACGCCGTACAACCAATCGTCCACTGCGATCGCAGCCAATAACTCTTATGTCCTCCCGATCTACGAACCCAACTTCAAACGCCTGGATCGTGGCCCTTCGGACTTCGATCACAGGAATGTCGCTTCCATCTCGTTTGTGTATGTGCTTCCCAAGGTGCTGCAGGACGCCCCGGGAGTGGTTCGTTATCTGGTCAATAACTGGCAGGCCTCCGGGATCTTTCAGACCCGCAGCGGCGACCCTTTGACCATAACTTCAAGCGCGAACAATAACTCTGGCTCCGGCCAGATGCGCGATCGCGCTATCCTTATCGGCAATCCCTACGGCGGAAGCGCATGCCCTGCCGGCGCGCACTGTAAGTCCTACCTGAACCCAGCCAGCTTTCAGAACAATCCCGCAGCGACTGCAGCAAACCCCATTCCGAACTATGGCAGTATCGTTAAGGGCTCGTTCGTTGGCCCTCGCTACACTGACATCGATGGCTCCATCGCTCGCAACTTTCCGATCCGTGAGAGCGTTGCGCTGCAGTTCCGCGCAGAATACTTCAACCTCTTCAACCACACGAACTTTGGCGATCCGACCACGTCCCTCGGCGGGTCGTTTGGCGAAATTACCGGCACTACTCCGCAAAACGGCGCCAATGCAAATGATCCTCGCATCGCGCAATTCTCACTCAAGCTGCTCTTCTAAAATCTGGTGAACCAGGCAACTGGAAAGAAGTCTCCTCACGCGGTCATCGACATCGCAATTCGATTGTTTCGTCAGTTGCAACGTCTCCACCGATCCTTCATGCGGGGATCGCTTTCAGAGTATCGATGGTGAGACAATGTGCTTGCCATGATTTCGGGCAAGCCAATCCGTATCCTGAGCGTAGAAGACCATCCGGTATTCCGAGAAGGGCTTAGTACGATTATTGGCTCGCAGCAGGACATGCTTCTTGTAGGGTGGGCATCCAATGCTGCCGAGGCGATAGCGGAATTTCGCAAAAACAGGCCCGACATTACACTGATGGACGTTCGACTGCCAGGAATCAACGGCACAGATACCCTCCTTTCGATTCGGGGAGAGTTCCCGCAGGCTCGTATCATTATGCTCACAACGTCCGATGGCGACGGAGATATTCAGCGGGCGTTGCGAGCTGGCGCCGCAGCTTACATACTCAAGAGCATGCCAAAGAATGAGTTGCTTGCGGTGATTCGGTCAGTTCACAGCGGCCGACGGCATGTTCCGCCGGATGTGGCAGCCCGGCTCGCCGAGCATATTGGCGACAGCGGCCTGACATCTCGAGAACTCGATGTTCTACGACTGATCCGAGATGGTCGTCGTAATAAACAGATAGCTGATGAATTGGCTATTTCTGAGACTACGGTGAACTTTCATATCAAGAACCTCGTCGATAAGCTTCAAGCTAATGATCGGACCCACGCAGTGATTATTGCGCTGCGGCGTGGGCTTCTTCAAATCTGATTCCCGCAATAGCCTATAGAAATCTATAGGTGAGTGGCTGAAGATTTTGGTGTTGCCAGAAGGTACCTGACTCCCTATCGTCTAAGACGTAAATCGTACTATGGCGCTACGGCAATGTTCATACTAAGGAGCCCGGGTTGATCTTGCAGTTTGTTCTTCAATGGCAAGCAACTCAGGATTGAGTATGAATCCGGGGTGCAAAGCGACGCGCAAGTTTGCTGCAAGAGCGGAGAAGATGAAGAACTTGCGATCGGCCATGCTCGTCTTTGTGCTTCTGTTCGTCACCGTAGCCTCGGTCTGTGCACTTGATCCGAGCCGGCACATCTCCCAGTATGCGCACACCGCCTGGAGAACACAGGACGGCTTCTTCAGTGCTCCAAATGCGATCACCCAGACTGCGGATGGATACATCTGGATTGGAACACTGAACGGCCTGGTGCGCTTTGATGGCATCAGGTTTGTCTCGTGGACAGCCCCTAAAGGTCAGTCTCTGCCGGATACCAGAATTACGTCGATTCTAGGCGCGCGCGATGGCAGCCTGTGGATCGGGACAGTAAGTGGCATAAGTCGCCTGAAAGACGGTGAGGTGATCAACTATTCGAGCATGACTGCAGGTATCAGCACGATCATTGAGGATCATGCAGGGACAATCTGGCTCACTCGCTATCGCGTCTCGGACGGGAAAGGGCCGCTATGCCGGGTGGCAGGTAAAGAACTCCAGTGTTATGGAAAGGCCGATGGCATTCCAGTTAACTATGGCGTCGGTTTGAGTGAAGACAGCCTGGGGAACTTGTGGATTGGTTCCTATATGCTTTGCCGTTGGAGGCCAGGGTCTTCAAGCACTTTTTTTGAGGATGAACTGAAGCATCTCAAGGGTGAGCCTGGCGTGATTGATATCGCCGCTGGACCGTCTGGATCAGTCTGGGCGGCACTGGAAGGAGTAGGGCCTAAATTGGGGGTACGTCACTACGCCGAGGGAAGGTGGACTAGTTATGTGGCGCAGGGATTCGACGGCGCACTCGTTAGAGGACATTCGTTATTCATAGATCGTGATCATTCTCTGTGGGTTGGCGGCGAGACTCAGGGACTCTATCGAATTCATGATGGAATCGCCGATCACTATCGGAGTGCGGATGGTCTATCAGGTGATTCGGTGACTAGTCTTTATCAGGATAAAGAGGGGGATCTATGGGTGGCTACGACCGGGGGAGTTGATTTTTTCCGGGATACTCCGGTCGTTAATTTTTCGATGCATGAAGGTTTGTCCGCCGATGCTGCGCGCTCGGTTCTTGCATCCAGCGACGGGGCAGTGTGGATTGGGAATGAGGAGGCCTTGAATGTTCTTCGTGGAGGCAAGATGGAAGCCATCGCTGCCCGCCAAGGCTTGCCAGGGAAAGATGTCGCGGCACTATTTGAAGACCACGCTCATCGATTGTGGATCGGAGTAGATCAGAAGCTGGTGATCTATGAGCATGGCAAGTTTATTGACGTCAAAAGATCAGATGGGAGCGTCTTCAGAGTCGATGAAGAGGTTTCCGCTATCGCCGAGGACGTCGATCAGAATATCTGGGTTATAGGCTCCCATCAGCTCTTTCGCATTAGAGATCAAAAAGCCGGCGAAGCAATTCCGCTGCCTGGTATCCGCGCTCCCAATTGGCTTGCAGCAGATCCGCATTCCGGCGTCTGGATAGGCTCTTACAGCGACAAGCTGAGTCGTTACCGAGGGGGTCATCTAGAGACGATCTCCCTGGCCCGCACAAACGCACTAAGAATCAGAAACCTTTTTGTCGATTCCGACAATTCCGTGTGGGTGGCGACAAATGATGGCCTATTTCGATGGCACGATAACCGAGTGGACACCCTTGACGCCCGGAATGGTCTCCCGTGCACCTCAGTTTTCTCTGTGGTTGAAGATAACGATCGCTCTCTGTGGCTTTCCACACAATGTGGTCTTCTGAAGATCGCAGAATCAGAACTCGCCGGTTGGCGGGCTCAACCTAGCGGCAAAGTAGCGGTGAAGGTTTTCGATGCTCTTGACGCCGCGCAACCCGGAACCGCGGACGCCCAGCCGAAGGCCTCCAAATCACCAGACGGGCGACTCTGGTTTGTGAACGGCATTTTTCTGCAAATGATCGACCCCGGCCGTTTATATCGAAATAGCGTTCCGCCACCCGTTCATATAGAGGAGATAGTTGCCGATCACAAGAAATATCAACCTCAAGACCAACTTCGCCTTCCCCCATTAACCCGCGATTTGGAGATCGATTACACAGCACTCAGCTTTCCTGTACCTCGGAGAGTTCACTTTCGCTACAAGCTTGACGGCCACGATCGAGCGTGGCAGGAACCCGGAATGCGGAGGCAAGCCTTCTACAGCAATCTTCCTCCGGGAAAGTACACGTTTCACGTGATCGCTTGCAACAACGATGGCGTCTGGAACGACGCAGATATGATGCTCAACTTTACGATCGCGCCAGCCTGGTATCAGACAAACTGGTTCCAGTTTTTGTGCATTTTTTCCACGGTCTTTATTGTGTGGGCCCTTCATCGGCTGAGGATGCGGCAAATTGCGGCAGCCATCAGCGCTCGCTTCGATGAGCGATTGAATGAACGCACTCAGCTTGCACGGGATCTTCATGACACGCTCCTCCAGACGATTCAGGGCAGCAAGATGGTGGCAGATGATGCGCTCGACGAGCCGAATGATCTTATGCATATGCGCCATGCCCTGGAGCGCTTATCGGACTGGCTTGGGCAGGCCATGCAGGAAGGCAGGGCGGCACTGCATTCTCTGCGCGCGTCGACCACGGAAAAGAACGATCTCGCGGAAGCTATTCAGCGAGTTGTAGGCGATTGCCTCGTTCGAGGATCGATAGCGAGCTCTTTTATTGTTGAAGGCCAGGCGGAGGAGATGCACCCAATTGTACGAGATGAGATCTATCGTATCGGCTATGAAGCGATCCGCAATGCATGCCTGCACTCGGAAGCGACCCGCATGGAGATTCATCTGCGCTACGCGCAGGATCTTTATCTCAGCGTGCGGGATAATGGCAAAGGGATAGATCCGGAGGTTTTGGCCAATGGGAAAGCCGGTCACTTCGGTCTCCAAGGGATGCGTGAGCGAGCCATTCGCATCGGCGGAGAGCTCTCGCTTTCCAGTTCCTCAGAGTTTGGAACCAGAGTTGAATTAACGGTTCCAGGCAGGGTCGTCTTCCAGGGCCGAAAACCGATGCAATCTCTGTTTGCGATGCTGAAGAGCATCTTCAGAATACCGGAGCGAACGACCGATGCAGATTGAACCGCTAGTCGTTCCGCATCCTGTCATAACCCGTTGATATGTATGCGCCAAATGCTTCACGAAGCGGGTCGTGTGTCCTTGTTTTTAGGGTTGGCCAAAACCTACAGAAAAATGTAGGGCGTGTGCTGTGGTTCCTGGGGTGTACAGAGATTCGCAGCGGCCCTAGACTCTTCTCTATAAGTGAGCACCCCGTTCCTAGGTAGAAGCTATAAAAAGCAAACCAGAAGCCCGCTTGATCTGAGAATCCTGTGAGGTCAGCGTTCTTACCGGCTACTAGACGCATTTCGCATCGTATGACAGCAAACAAATAAGCTCTATTCCCTTCGAACCTGCTGCCTGCCTCGAACAACATTAACAGAGACGAGACGGAGGATACGTGAGAATCAATCGAAAAGCGACGGGGTACTTGGCGCATAGCGAGGTTCTCATGATCGAGAGTGATCGGGGTTTGCGAAGTAGCTTGTATCAGCACACTCAACGCAAAAAAGCCGCACTGGAGAGAATGGCGACAATTGGTGAGACGGTATGTTCCATATCTCACGATCTGCGCCATTCCCTCTCCGCGATCTATGCAAATGCCGAGTTAATGGAACGGCCAAACATCTGTGCACATGAGCAGGCGGAGCTGATCCATGAGGTGCAGCAGGCAGTCATATCAATGACCGAACTTATTGACTCGCTGTTGCAATTTGCAAATGATGGACGCAGAAGCCCTCTTGTCCGTGAGCGGATATCTCGAGTTATCGACAATGCGATCACATTGGTGAAAAGACGTCACGAGGGACAGAGTGTTTCAATCGTTCGGGCGATGCCTTCCATGGCTGAAGCGAGCATCGATATGAAGAGGCTTGAGAGTGCCATCTATAATTTGCTGCTCAATGCATGTCAGGCTGCGATATGCGCTGGTAACGCGCCAGCGGTGGCTGTCGACGTCGAAGAGATCGATAACTATATCTGCATCACGATAACCGACAATGGCATCGGCGTGCCCTCCTCCATCAAAACAACGTTGTTCGATCCATTCGTTACCTCAGGGAAACACAACGGCACAGGCCTCGGTCTTGCCATGGCGCGCCAAGTAGCTGAGGAACACGGCGGCAGTGTCTATCTGAAGAGCTCGAATCGAGGCAAGACGGTGTTCACACTTACGTTGAAGAAGAACATGCCCGAAATCACAAGAGAGCAATTGACTACTTCTCGCGAGAGTGCCGGAGTGAGGTATTCCAATGGATAATGACCTCTGTTCCTGCTGGTGTGTCACGCGCCAAATTTTTATGACTCCAGGCAAAGTTTAGTTTCAATTGTCGACAACACTTTGACCAGAAGAAAAATACTGCATGGGGCGCTGGTAGCTCTCAAACTGCGAACAGCATCAGCGTTCATTTGACATAAGACGGAGACGAGCGATGGTCGCGAGTAATCTCATAGGTTCAAGCAAAGCGTTTAGAAACCTGATCGAAGAGATCCGTATGATCTCATCGATCAACTGCACCGTGCTAATCCAGGGCGAGACCGGTACAGGTAAAGAGGTGGTTGCCCGCGCAATCCACGATGAAGGGCCGCGGCGCGGCAAGCCGTTTGTAGCTATAAATTGCGCAGCTATTCCATCTGCTCTGCTCGAAACTGAATTGTTTGGACACGAGAAAGGTGCATTCACTGGAGCTGTTTCGCAAACCTCAGGACGATTTCAGGCTGCGCATGGCGGGACGCTCTTCCTTGATGAGATCGGAGATCTCCCCTTCGAATTGCAGCCGAAGCTCCTGCGCGTTTTGCAAGAACGACAGTTTGAGCGTCTGGGCAGTACAAGAACATCAAATGTTGACGTCAGAGTCATCGCGGCGACGAACCTGCGCCTCCAAGAGCTGGTGGAGGAGAAGAAGTTTCGTGCCGATTTGTATTACCGGTTGAATGTTTTCCCGATACGGCTTACTCCGCTGCGCGACAGGAAAGAGGATATTCCACTGTTGGTTCGGCACTTTGTCAGGAAATTATCCGAACGTCTGGGAAAGCAAATTAACAATATTCCGGTCGCGGTGCTAGACATGGTGAGCCATCACGATTGGCCCGGAAATATCCGCGAGTTAGAGAACTTCATCGAACGCGCAATTATTACTTCTCCGGCAGATACTCTAAGTCCGCGAGCCGGCGAGCTTGAAGAGCTGTTGAGGTACCGCCCGACCCGCGAGCCTCAGACACTTTCAGAAGCGGAGAGAGCGCACATAACGCGAACGCTCGTCGAAACAAACTGGGTTATTGGCGGACGAGATGGCGCTGCCTTCCGGCTCGGATTACCACGGACGACGCTCATCTCCAGAATGCAGAAACTGGGACTCTCAAGAAAAGCACAGAAGGTGTCTCGCATCGAGTTGGTAAAGCCCAGGACAATATCCGACTCATTGAGTCGAACCGCCGCTGCTGGATGATCTGTTCAGGGAAACCCTGTTAATCGCTTTCCCGGTACTTTAACTGTTGCGCCTTTAGACTGGCGACCCTGCATCCGCAGTTTGACTGACCGCCGTCAGTGTGTGCTGTCGTGCGGTTGCCTCAGTGAAGGTCATGCGGATTCCGTGCTTCGGTCGCAGGATGACCATCGGACGTGCTTCGACGGTCTGGCCAGGAGCCAGCTGGAAATCGTACTTTCTAAGCAGATCGCTCAGAATCATCAGTATCTGCAGCATCGCGTAGTGATTGCCAATACACACCCGCGGGCCGCCCCCGAAGGGCAGATAGGTGAAAGGCGTGCGCAGCTTCTCGCTCCCTTTGATGAAGCGCTCCGGGTCGAAACTTTCCGGATTCTCCCAATAACGCGGTGCATGGTGTGCCCCGTACACATAGACGATGACCGTCGAGCCTCGGGGGATGTCGATGTCTCCTACGCGATCGTCGGCCACGGCCATGCGGTCGATCATCCAGAACGGCGGATAGAGGCGGAGGCCCTCCTGAATGACCTGCGTGGTGAATTCAAGCTTCGGCATGTCCGCGTGGGTCAAAGGTGCGCCGCCCAGCACGGAATCGAATTCCTGCCGGACTTTTTCGAGACACTCAGGATGCGAACTCAAGAGGTAGAGAAGCCATGAGAGGCCATTCGAAGATGTTTCATGGCCGGCAACCAGCAGTTGCATGCTCTCACTTAGCACGAGCTCATCGCTCATGCCTTCGCCGTCGCTGTAGCGGGCATCCATCAAAGTCTGCAGCAGATCGCTGCCCGGCGCTTCGTTGCGGCGCTTCCTGATGTATTCGAGGAGAACGCTATCCGCGCGGGCTCGCATGTCTTCATGCCGGCGGAGTTCCCCTGAGGCGGCAAACCAGGGATTCAGGTAGGGCTGCAGGGTTTGCCGAACGATGAATTCCTGAACGGTGCAGATGGTGTGGCTGACGAGTTCGATGTCTTCGTCCTTAAGCCGTGCGCCGAACAGTGACCGGGCGACCATTGCGAAGGTCATCTTCATCAGGTGGGTGTAGATATCGACAGGGCCGCCGCGGACTTGTTTGTCAAAATCCTGCAGCGACTCATTGAGGGAATCCTGCATGATCAAGCCCAACGCATCAAGTTGTCTGCGATCGAAACCCTTCTGGATCAGGCGTCGCTGAGTGCGCCAGGGCTCCCCGTGGGTGGTGAGAAGACCCTTCCCGAGGAAATGGCCCATTCGCTTTACTTGAATTTCGGACTTCTGGTAGTTCTCCGCATTGGTCTTCAGCACATGCTGAATGACAGCGGGATTGGTCGTAATGGTGACCTCTTTAATGCCACCCAGGTAGAACCGGAATGTGTCGCCGAGGCGTTCGGTGTACTTGGACAAAACCTGTACGGGATTGCGGGCCATCGCAGGCGAATCCGCAAAGGAGAGAAGCCGGGAAACAGCAGGTACGGATGAGGGCAACGTTACACCTCGCGGCCAGGCTGCCGGCACAGAACAGTGGGAGATGTCTGGTGGTTTGCGTGAAGCAGTAGGGTAGTCATAGGTAAGGACGAAACGCTCGCAATTAGTTTTCGTTGCCGAGTTGCTTCAAAAGTATCAGATGATGCCAGACCGCGCGCGTCATCGTGGGATGCTGCCGATAGGGAACTCCGAACTCTTCGGCGGTCTCCTTCACAATCCGGGTCAGCGGAGCATAGTGGGTGTGACATACGAAAGGGCACAGATGGTGGACGATATGATGGTTGAGTCCCCCCGCGAACCAACCTACAACTGGGTTACTCGTCGCATAATCGGCTGTTGTCGCGAAGATGTGATATACGCTGTTATCAAACTCGTCGCGAGACAAAGGAAAATATGTGCTGTCGATGGTGTGCGTGGTCTGAAACACAAGCGCTACGGACAAACCGATGACCAGATGAACCAGCAGGAACGCCCCAGCGACCAGCCAGGGCGACTTCCCCAATATCACCACCGGCAAAATGAGCATGTACGTGAGGTAGAACGCCTTTCCCGTAAAGAGGATGACGTATTCCCGCAGCGGATGCCTGGTGCGCTTCAGATAGTCGTGGGTCGGGAAGAAAAAACACTCAAAATCTCTTACGAAGACATAGTCGAGAGAGAAGAGCGCATATAAAAACAGCGCATAGATGTGTTGGAAACGCTGCACGGGTCTGTGGGGTTCATGGGGCGTAAACCGAAGGATGCCGCGCCCGGTAAGGGCGTCGTCTTCCCCCTGGACATTGACGCAGGAGTGGTGGCCTCGATGATGGAGAATTCTCCACATGTACGAGTTGATTCCGCAAACATCGAAGACGTAGTTCAGGGTTTTGTTTATGGACGGCACAGACGAGATTGCGTTATGGTTGCTGTCGTGGGCGATGTTCAGCAAAAGGAATGTCTGGGCAAGACCGCCCAAGAGATAGAGGGCAACAAACTTCCATGAATCGGGCCTAAGTACGTAGAGAGCAATCCAGCTGCCCGACAGCACTGCCAGCCCCGCAGCGATCTTGACCCACATCATGCGGTCGGCTTTGGGGGAAATGTTCCTGTCGGCAAAGAACTTGTCGAGACGCCGCCGCAGGACTTTGGGGAAGGAAGCGACACCGGCCGGGTCGCCAGCTACATGCCGCGGCGAAACCTCAGAAAGTACGAGATCATCCATATCAGGCTTTAGTGTAACTACCGCTTCTGTTTCGGATGTCACCGACGCCTCCGCAAACGTGTCAATTCAGCTCGGGGCAACCCGGCAGGTAGGTACAGTGGCCAGCAGTGTATTTATTACCCTGGCCAACGGCGTCAAAGTCGATATTAGCGCGAAAATTTATATGGAATCAAGGGAATTCGAATTTGACGAAGCGTGCGTGGTGCGCTTTGCTTTTGGAGGCGAGGACGAGTCGCCGCATTGTTTCCTGGCTCTGCTAACATGGTTCGATGGATCGTATAGAACGAAGACCTTTTGAATGGGACGATAGGCATTCAGCGTGGCACCGCGGCTTCCTCGCTTCGTGCGTCAGGCCATCTGGAATTCTTGCCCTCGACAGCACTGAGCGACACATCGGAACAGAACGTTTATGTCTTTGTTCTCAGAGTTGGTCTACACTATAATTTTTTAAACTTCCGAGACCCAGCCATATTTTCACCTCCCCATGACACGGGGAGTCGCAAGATGTTTAGTTTTCATAGGTACTGACGTACTAGTTTTCCTATTCAACCTCGGGGGTATCGCTGTCTATTATGGCGTCGATTTTAGAAAGACTGGACAGGCTGGGCGACAAGCACCCGCACAAACTCCTTTATTCGTACATTGACCTGAACGGTAATCCACTCGAAAGCTATTCCTACGCGTCGTTTCTCCGCCGTACGAAAGCGATCGCTGGGCACTTGCTGAAAGAGGGTCGTTTCGCGCCGCAGGACCGGCTTCTGCTTGCCTACCCACCGGGACTCGAAATGATCTGCGCGTTTTTTGGTTGTGTGCGCGCTGGATTGATCCCCGTGCCGGTCTATCCCCCCAGCTCTCGTGGCTTCCAGAGCGCCCTGTACAAAATGGTGCACATCGCAAAGGATTGCCAAGCATCTGGGATTCTAACGAGCAAAGACTACTACGCCTCCCTGAAGACGAATCTCACCAGAACTGGAGTCTCAACGTCCGGCGTTGACGTCGACTACATCTCAACTCTTCCGTGGATCGTCACAGAAGACTTCGTGGATCCGGTTGCAGGCGAACCTTTTTTCGGCACTTCGGAGATTCTGTTTCTCCAATACACTTCGGGGTCGACGATGGAGCCCAAAGGTGTCATGGTCACCCACGAAAACATCCTGCAGACCAGTCCGCTCGTGATTGATCATCCCGATCCGGTAGTCGTATCGTGGCTTCCTCAGTATCACGATATGGGGCTGATCGGGTGCTACCTTTATCCTGCATTGCAAGGTGGTACGACGTACGGCTTCGCTCCCACGGATTTCATTCAGCGCCCAATCCTGTGGTTTGAGGCGATTTCAACCTATCAGGCTACCGCGACGGCGGCGCCCAACTTTGCATATGACTATTGTCTGCGTGCGGGAAGACTCTCCAAGGATAGTCTGGAAGACTGCGACCTCAGCTCGCTCCAAGTGTTGATGTGCGCCGCGGAGCCTGTCAAGGCGGATACTTTTACGCGGTTTCTCGAGGCGTTTCAGCCGTATGGACTCAAGTCGGAGAGTTTTTACGCCGCCTACGGGTTGGCCGAGAATACTCTCGCGGTTTCGCTTGGCGGCCGCAATATCGTTTCCGTCAACAAGCATGCTATCGCGCTGGGGAACGCCCGCATGACTACCGAGGTCTCCGAAATAGGGGCATCCGCGCAGATCGTCAGTTGCGGAACTCCACTCCCCGGCATCGACGTTAAGATAGTGGATCCGGAACGGCACGTCGCTCTGAAGCCAGGCCAGATCGGCGAAATCTGGATCGACGGAAGTGGAAAGTGCCTGGGTTATTGGAATAATCCGGAGCTGACGCTGAAGCAGTTTCACGCGCGTCTGGTGGACGACAGTCCCTATGACGATGGCCACCTCAGGACCGGCGACATGGGCTTCTTCCACAAGGGCGAGCTGTTCGTGTGCGGTCGCATCAAGGACATGATTATCCTTCGCGGGCAAAACTATTACCCGCAGGATATCGAAGGTATTGTGGAGAGAGCGTCCAGCCTGATCCGGACCCATTGCGTCGCTGCATTCCAGATTCACGAAGACAGCGAACCCGCATTGGCTATCGTGGCTGAAGTGAAAAATCCTAATGTTCTTCCGGATGCGCGAAAGATTGCCACGGCGGTCCGTAACTATCTCAATGTGGAAGTGGCGTTGATCTCTTTCATCGCGCCTCGTGCAATTCCGAGAACCAGCTCGGGCAAGATCATGCGCCACAAGACCAAGCAGATGTGGCTGGCAGGGGAATTCACCGTCCTCTCCGACTTCTCGCGGGAGAAGGACGCCGGAGCCTCCGCCTGTGGTTCTGAAGCCCGCTCGTCTTTTGATGTCCTGAAAGCCAGATACAACCTGACTGGCATGGAATCCTACAACCTCATTGAAGCCGGGTTGGATTCACTGGATCTCGTCGTGTTCATGCATGAGCTCAAGGAGCTCTTGAAGGATAAAGGCGCCGAGATGCTGGCGCGGCAAGTCGATATCGGCGTCATCCAGCGTGTCAGCGTCGCCGAACTCTTTGGACTGGCCGAGCAGTTGGAGAGCGCTCCCGAGGAAGCGCTGATTCAACTCCGTCATGCACTGGCTGCTTTCCGCGATGAGCAGCGGGCAACGGAGAAGCAGATGATGAGCGACGACCGCAAGCTCATCTTCGAGCCTTCCATGCCTATGCCGTTGCCTGTGGTGCCGGTCCTTAATCATGTCCTGCTCACGGGCGGCACCGGTTTCATCGGACCGTTCCTCATGAAGAGCCTTCTGGAGCAGACCCGCGCGAAGATCTATGTTCTCGTCAGATCTTCCGACGAAGAACAGGGCTGGCAAAGGCTCAGGGCGGCGATGGAGTCGATGGGTCCTTGCCCGGCTGGACTGATGCAGATGTTCGAAGCTCGCATCGTTCCCATCTGCGGCGATCTGGGACAGGCAAATCTGGGTCTGACCGACGAGGTCTGGAACTTCCTCGCGAATGAAGTCGACACGGTATTTCACAACGGAGCAACCGTGAACTACCTGTTCAACTACGACCGGATGCGCGATGCGAACGTGATCGGAACGAACGAGGTCCTACGACTGGCATTCGAAGGACGGCCCAAGGAGTTCAACTACGTTTCGACGACCTTCGTGTTTGGCTGGGCAGTCAAGAGCACTCTCTGGGAGACCGATTTCAACCAGGACATGGAGCTTCTCGACTTCGGATACAGTCAGACCAAATGGGTAGCCGAGCAGGTAGTTGCAGACGCCCGCAGCAAGGGGCTTTCCACGCGGATTTTTCGTCCCGCTCTCGTAAGCCCCTCGGTGGCCGGAGGAGGCAACAACTTCGATATCGCTGTTCGCCTGGTTGCGTTTATGGTGAATCACGGCATTGGGGTGGATGCTCTGAACCAGGTTAGTTTCGTCCCCGCGGACATCGTGGCAAATAACATCGTCGCGATTTCAACTACTCCCGGTACTGAGAATAAGACGTACCACGTAGTGCGCGACGATTATGCGAACATGCTGGACATTACTGAACTCATTACCAAGGCGACCGGCAGGCAATTCGAAATATTCAGCATCTCCGATTTCGTTCCCGAACTGATCCGAAGATGCCGAAAGGAAGATCTTCTCTTTCCGCTATTGGATTTTCTGGTGGGCTCGGTGGACAACATCTCCGCGATGGAGTTCAAACGCTATGACAATTCCTGCTATCAAGCAGCACGGGATGCCTCTAAGTGGGGCAAAGCGGATCCTTCTCTCGAAGATACAGTCAACGGCATTCTGAAATTCATGTACCGCAAAGGGATTATTTCGGTTGCGGCCCGTGAGCATGTTCCAGAGCCGCCACCAAGCAGGGACCTGGCCTTAACGGATGCACCATCCGCTACTGCCGTTTGAATACCAGGTTCTCCGTTAGGTGCTGGCCGGTTTCCAACGTGCCGGTGGTGGTCAGCGTCATCTGCTGCCCATCACCGGAAACCGCCCACCTGTCTTTCTGTGTCACTTGATCGTCCCGCCGGTAAATCGCTTCCACTGTGTGAGGGTCGACGAGTTGAAGCATTACGGTATCATTGCGCGAGTTTTTCAGATCGTATTGCTTCCCGTCAAAATGCGCAGTATAGCTGAACTCGCTCGAAAAACGGACCCCATCCTTCCCGTCCGCTTCGATCTTGACGACCAATCCTTGCCGCAAGCGCGTCTTGCTGGGATCCTGTGTCCACTCGCCGGAGAGCGGGTCGCCTGCAATCTTCGCTCCTCCGCTTCGCATCCACACAGTGATCTGGTCGGGCCGGCTTCTGTTCGCTGTTGTGATAGTCAACTCGTTCCCATCACTCGAAAGTCTGTTGCGGACCGTTGCCACGACCGCTCCGTCCTTCATCTCCTTGACCTCGGACTGCCTCTTGTCAATCCTGCGTAGTTCGATTTGATTGAACGCCGGATTGCCCGGCACCGACACCTCGTGCCCGTCCGGTTTCGCTGTGAAATCGAGGTGAGTGTCGCCTGACATGACGACATGTACTCGGTCATGCAGCGATGTGATGGAGAGTTTGTTGGGAGGGTCCAAGGTGGACTGCGCAGAGAGGAGCGTCCAGGAACCGATGCGGGGATCTTGAGCGCGAAGGTCAGCGGCTCCAACTTGAATGACGGCAACCAGCGCAAGCAGCGGGAATGCACGAATTGGTCTGCCAAAACCCATGGAAGCTTCCCTCAATGTAGCAGATGCGAATAGCCGGGTACGCGGCTACTGCGACGATGTATCCATACCCGCTAATACAAAATGCGGCTGTATGAACGGTCCACACGAGCGATTTGACATCTGAACCTTCGTTGCCGACGGAGGATGTAAAAAGCCACTTAGCTGGCAACGATTTTGTATGACATCATGGGTCTCATGCATGTGCGCCGCTTCTGGGTGGCTGGGGTAGTCCTTGCCGCAGCCATTGCTCTTTTACCATTCTCTTTTCACGCCGAGCGCCATCTGGAGACGGCTACTCGTGTCGAAGGTAGCGAAGCGGAAACTGTCCGGCAGGAGCTGGGCAGTCGTTTTCATTCACCATTTGTCGACCGCGTTGTCCTGGTGATCCAGGGACTCCCACCCGCAGATTCGGAGGAAGGCGAGCAAGCGTTAGCAACCATTGTGGCGCGATTGAGAGAGGAACCAGGTGTATCCGGAGTCGTCTCCCATCTCGAGCTGCGAGATCCTATCTTCCTGGGTAAGGGAGGTGGAACGTTCGTTCTGGTGGGGCTCTCGTCAACTGAGGGTCCGGTGGAGTCGCTCGTTCCTAAGCTTCACGAGCTGGCAAGCTCTCTCGAAAATCAATTGCGAGGACGTTATCCGGCCGCGAAGCTCGAACTGACAGGCGAGATTCCACTGAATTTCGACATTCGGAAGGCGAGCGCGGATGATGTGCGACGCGGCGAAAGTCTGGTCATTCCCGCGACCCTCGCACTCTTGCTGGTAGCCTTCGGTAGCCTGGTTGCCGCTCTGATTCCACTGGCCGTGGGCCAACTCTCTATCGCGGCTACTCTGGCGATTACTGGATTACTGGCCCAGCGCTGGCACTTGTCCATTCTGGTTCAGAATTTGGCCACGATGCTTGGGCTGGGCCTGGGAATTGACTACGCACTCCTCATGGTCAGCCGCTTCCGCGAAGCGATCTCTGCCGGGTCCGACCCACGCGCAGCCTCGGTCATAGCGGCACATCAGGCAGGTCGTACGCTTTTGATCTCAGCCTCGACAGTGGCTATCGGATTTCTGGCCCTCTTGACGGTTCCCATCAGCGAAATCCGTTCCATCGGTGTCGCGGGATTCGTGGTGGCGGCAATGAGTATATTGCTTACAAATACTGTCGTTCCCGCAGTGCTCGCGTTGCTCGGTCCACGGATCGATGCCGGCCGATTGCCCTTTACTCCGAAATTGGATTTGAATCGGGCCGCGCGTACGGGAAATCGCTGGCGGCAATGGGGAAAGGTGATCGTCGCGCATCCCTTGCTTGCCCTCCTTCTGGCAGGCACCCCGTTGCTCCTGCTCGCCTGGCAGGCTAAGCGACTGGATACCAGTCTCCCTAAGGGAAATTGGCTCCCGGAGTCAGCGGAATCAGTCCATGCGCTGCATACGCTGGAGCAGATGGATCGGGCAGGCGTTGTTTATTCGTTGCGCATTGTTGTCGACCTGCCGGCGGATTCCATCGCGCAAACCGACGCGGGATGGAACGCGCTCGATCGCCTCAGCAAGCGCCTCGCGAGCGACCCTCGTGCCGCCCGCGTCATCTCCATCACGACGATCGCGGAGGGAAACCGCGCCTCCCTTACTGATATCTCGCGCGAGACGCGGCGTACGTTCCTCAGTAGTGACGGACGGGCGGCACTCGTTGAGGTGCTGCCCGCGACTTCAGTTTCCCTGCGCGAGCAAGTCGACTGGGTGCGGGAGCTCCGGAAGACCGGCGCGGCAGCTCTCACCGGAGTGCCCGGAGCAACGCTACAAATTGGCGGCATACCTGCACTCAATGCCGATTATCAGACAATTGTCTCGGACCGCTTTGTACCCGTAATGGCGATGGTGGTAGGGGCTACATTCCTGGCGCTTCTGGCCGGGTTCCGATCGCTCTTCGCCGCCGTGAAGGCCATCCTCTTGAACCTCCTCTCCGTTGCGGCCTCGTTCGGAGCATTGGTTTTGGTCTTCCAGTTCGGATACGGAAGCAGCTTCTTAGGAGTTCGTGGGGGAACGGGAAGCGTGTTCCCCCTAGTTCCTATCGTTGCCTTTGCCATCGTCTTCGGACTCAGCATGGATTACGAAGTGTTTTTGGTCGCGCGGGTTCTCGAAGCCAGGAGAAACGGGCTAAGGGAAAGGGACGCAATTCCCGAAGGGATGGCGAGAACCGCAGGCCTGATTACGAGCGCCGCCGCGATCATGATTGTGGTATTCGCGGCCTTCACCTTCGGAAATTTCCTTGTGGTCAAGATGATAGGATTTACGCTTGCGATAGCCGTATTTATTGACGCGACGCTGGTTCGTATTGTGATCGGTCCCGCGCTCCTTCGTGTTGCAGGGGATTGGAACTGGTGGCCCGGCGGGCTCGCTACGGCACGCAGAGCGCCCACGGCAACGAGCCGCGAATGATGGGGGCTGAACAAGAAGCTCAGTTAATCCTTCACCAATATGATGTCCTTACAGGGCTACTGACGCCACATCGCTCCACGGAGAGAACGCTTGTCTATCGCCGAAAGACCCCGCGGCTTCCCGCGTTTCTGGTTGCTCATCTACGTGGCGATTCTGGGCGCATTCGTGGTACTGACTCTGATCTATGAACCTGACTCAAACGCCCAGACGGGATTCCCCATGCAGAAGGCCGTCATTGCCTACGTCTTCCCCCAGGACCGCGAACTCCAGAAGGAGGAAATCGGTGCGAGTCAGCTCACTCGCATCAACTACGCCTTTGCCAATATTCAGGCTGGCCGCATCGTCAATGGCTTCAAGTACGACGACCAAAACCTGGCTACGCTGGTTGCGCTGAAACAAAGAAATCCTTCGCTTACAGTGCTGGTCTCCGTCGGTGGCTGGGACTGGTCCGGCGGCTTCTCCGATATGGCGCTGACTAAAACGTCTCGCGATGTGTTCATCGCAAGCGTGATCAGCTACATTGAGCGCCACCAGATTGACGGCCTGGATATTGATTGGGAGTATCCTGGCCAGGCGGGCTCTACAAATCACTTTCGACCGGAAGACAAGCAAAATTTCACGTTGCTGCTGAAGGAGCTCCGCACTAAATTTAAGCAACGCCAGCGCAAGCTGCATCGTCCGCTGTACCTGACCATTGCTGCCGGGGCTTCGTCGAGCTACCTCGCACAGACCGAGATGGATAAAGTGCAACAGTACATCGACACGGTCAATCTCATGGCCTACGACTACTACGAGCCAAGTGGACCAACAGGTAATCATGCGCCGCTCTTCACTGATCCTGACGACCCGAAAAAGATCTCCGCCGACCGCTCCATTCATGAGTTCGAGCAGGCGGGGGTGCCCGCTGGAAAAATCGTCCTTGGCGTGCCATTTTATGGACACCAGTGGGCCGATGTCGCCGACACGCATCACGGTCTCTTTCAGACTGGGAAGCCTCTGCTGCACGGGTATGCGCCGTACAGCCTCATCTCGACGACCATGTTGAACAACGGCTTCGACCGCTATTGGGACGAGTCTTCGTCGGTTCCATATCTTTATAACCCGCAGCAGAAGATCTTCGTCTCCTATGAAGACGCCGAGTCGGTTACGCTAAAGGCGCGCTATGTTGTGGACCAACATTTGGGGGGAATCATGTTCTGGGATTACGCCGGAGACCCAACAGGTGTGCTTCTGAATGCCATCCAGACAGGCTTGGCTCAACGCAGCCCGGCCGATGCTAGATAAAGAACTCCGAGCTCATGAAACGGTGAGTTTCGGAGTACGCGGTTGATCCCATATCCGCAGCAAAGATCCGGTGTGTCTCCTTAGTGGCCACAAGAGCATAGGGTCTTTGACGAATCCTCAAGTGATCGAACGCTCCCCGAATTGAGCACTGGGCCCGTGTGCTTTCGTCCAGAAAGCCCGGTTCTGAGGGCGGGATATGCAGAAGGGCTACCTTGCGGTAGCCCTTTGATTGGTGAGCTGAGGTACAACTGACGAACTACGCTTTGCGCAGATCGAAGCGGTCGAGATTCATCACTTTGTTCCACGCGGCTACGAAGTCCTTTACAAACGTCTCTTTCGAATCGCTCGATGCGTAGACTTCCGCGAGGGCGCGGAGCTGGGAGTTGGAACCAAAGATCAGGTCGACGCGAGTGGCAGTCCACTTGACCTCACCCGTTGCGCGATCCAACCCCTCAAACGAGCCTTCCGAAGTAGAAGATGCCTTCCACTCGGTTGACATGTCGAGCAGGTTGACGAAGAAGTCGTTGGTCAGGGTGCCGGGCTTGTCGGTGAAGACTCCGTCCTTCGAGCCACGGTAGTTGGCGCCGAGTACGCGGAGGCCGCCGACAAGGACGGTCATCTCCGGGGCCGTCAAGGTCAGCAACTGGGCGCGGTCGACGAGCAGGTCCTCGGCGCGCACGCTGTGGCCGAGACGGAGGTAGTTGCGGAAGCCGTCGGCGGTCTGTTCGAGGGGAGCGAAGGAGGCAATATCGGTCTGTTCCTGCGAAGCGTCTGTGCGACCGGGCGCGAAGGGGACGGTGACATCGTATCCGGCCTTCTTCGCAGCCGCTTCAACGGCAGCGCAACCGCCCAGAACAATGAGGTCTGCGAGGGAGACCTTCTTGCCGGTGGTTTCGGTGAAGGCCTTCTGGATACCTTCGAGCGCGGTGAGAACCTTGGGGAGGACCTGCGGCTGGTTGACTTCCCAGTTCTTCTGCGGCTCGAGACGGATGCGTGCACCGTTGGCTCCGCCGCGCTTGTCGGAGCTGCGGAAGGACGCCGCCGCCGCCCAGGCAGTCGAGACGAGCTGGGAGATGGATAGGCCGGAGGCGAGGATATTCGTCTTCAATGTGGCGATCTCAGCTTCACCGATGAGTTCGTGGTCGACAGCGGGGACGGGATCCTGCCAGATCAGCTGCTCCTTGGGAACCAGAGGTCCGAGGTAGCGGACGATGGGCCCCATGTCGCGGTGGGTGAGCTTGAACCATGCGCGCGCGAAGGCCTCCGCGAACTGGGCTGGATTTGCCTGGAAGCGCTTGCCGATCTTTTCGTATTCGGGATCGAACTTGAGTGCGAGGTCCGAGGTGAACATCATGGGCAGGTGCTTCTTGCCCTTGACGTGCGCGTCGGGAACGATTTCGCCTTCAGTGACGGCGTACCACTGCCAGCCACCGCCGGGGCCCTTCTTCAGCGCCCACTCGAAGTTGTAGAGGTTGTCGAGGTATTCGCTGTCCCACTTGATGGGGTTGGTGGTCCAGGCGCCTTCGAGGCCGGAGGATATGGTGTCCTCGGCGTTGCCCTTACCTTTGGAGTTCTTCCAGCCGAGGCCTTGCTGTTCGATGGGCGCGCCTTCGGGCTCGGGACCGACGTTGGGGCCGGGGTCGTATGCGCCGTGGCCTTTGCCGAAGGTGTGGCCGCCGGCGATGAGAGCGAAGGTCTCCTCGTCGTTCATGGCCATGCGGCCGAAGGTCTCGCGAATGTCGCGGGCGGAGCCGACGGGGTCGGGCTTGCCGTCGGGGCCTTCCGGGTTCACGTAGATGAGGCCCATCTGCACGGCGGCGAGGGGATTGTCGAGATTGCGATCACCCTGGTAACGGTCGCTGCCGAGCCACGTGTGCTCCGAGCCCCAGAAGATGTCTTCCTGCGGAACCCAGACGTCGGCGCGGCCGCCGCCGAAGCCGAAGGTCTTGAAGCCCATCGATTCGAGCGCGACGTTGCCGGTAAGGATCATGAGATCGGCCCAAGAGATCTTCTTGCCGTACTTCTGCTTGATGGGCCATAGCAGGCGGCGAGCCTTGTCGAGGCTGACGTTGTCCGGCCAGCTATTGAGCGGCGCAAAACGCTGTGTGCCCATGCCCGCGCCGCCGCGGCCATCATGGGTGCGGTAGGTGCCGGCGCTGTGCCATGCCATACGGATGAAGAACGGGCCGTAATGGCCGTAGTCCGCGGGCCACCAGCTCTGCGAATCGTTCATCAGGGCGTGAAGGTCCTTGATGACGGCGTCGAGGTCGAGGGTCTTGAACTCTTTCGCGTAGTCGAAGTCCTGGCCCATGGGATCGGCCAGCTTCGTGTTCTGGTGCAGAACGGCGAGATCGAGGCGGTCGGGCCACCAATGCTCGTTGCGCGTAATCTTGCGCGAGTTGAGCGTGACGGCACCGTGCATTGGTGAGGCCGTCTCTGTACTGGGGGAGGGGTTGTTGCCGTGCGGCACAGGACATTTCATTTCGTTCGACATTTTCGCTCCTTCGTTCTTATTGCCGGGAGACCCTATCCGACGATTGGGCCGCGGACAGTTAGCAAGTTCTGGTTGTCATCTATGGGAGGGCCGCGCCGGTCGTCAGATATTTGCTTTTGCGGCCTTCGCCCATATTGCAACTACTTCAGTTCGGTTAGTGAGTGGATGGTGTTAGCTGCGTTTTGTTTTCTGACACGTGGCACAGATTCCGATGACGTCGATAGCGTAGCGTTCCGCCCGAAAGCCTCCAGGCAATTGTTGCAGTGCAGGGAGGACGCCGAGATCCTTTTCTTCGATGTCGGTGATGGCCTTGCAATGCGAGCAGACCATGTGATGGTGGAGGTGGCTGTTCAGCTCAACCCGGAGAGAGCCGTGGTGCATGCTGACTTCTTTTAGCACGCCTCTTTCGACAAAGAGATGAATGTTTTTGTAAACGGTCGCGAGGGAGATTGCGGGTATACGTTTTTTGACCCGCTCGTAGACTTCTTCCGGGCTGGGGTGGCCAGGCATCGTTTGCATGACCTCATAGAGCACCTGGCGTTGGTGAGTCACGGCGAGCCCGTGATCTGCACAAAGTTCGCGGAAAGGACGGGTCTCGACGCTGCGGGGAGAGGTCTGCATCAAGAGCTAGTAAACGATAATTATTCTTGTTCGTCAAGCCGGAACCCAGCGACCGATGCTGCTCCAAGGCGATCCGGTAACGAGTGAGCCAGATTCGATATGTGCGGCGGATCATCGCAGGGACAAAATAGTTGCAGCGTTAACTACCTGGCTTTGCCATCTGGCTGAACACACGCTCGAAAGGTTCAGAGCCGACGCTGATCTTTCCGCGATAAGGATTATCGAGGTCAGCCACCATAAAGACCATCAATCCAAGGAGAGAAGCGTAAAGGATTGTCATCCAGATGTGCATGCTGAGGCTCTCCATATGGAAGAACCAGGTGACAACAATACAGATCAATCCTCCTAACAGGACCAACGACCATAGCGGTGATGGTAATTCTGTAGTGACGGTGTCCAGACGAATGCTCCGCGACTTCTCCAGGGCGTCGAATTCTCGCCAAATGTCAGCCACCAGGGTTTTCTGTTCTTCGGTAACAGGCCCAAACGACTCGAGATCTTCCTGGAATTTATCCAGATTCACACTGTTTTCAACCGGCAGGACGCCGCGGTTCTGCTCAGGCCAGCTTACGTCGATAAGCTGGCGGGTATAGCGGCGGAGGTCACTTTGCAACAGGCTGCGCGCCGGTTCTGGAAGACTTCTAAGGTTGCGATAGAGGCTGGACAAAGAACCTGCCTCTTGTGACACTTTGGCTTCCGTGTCGGTATAAGTCGTCCAGGCCCCGACGGCGAGCAAGCCCAACGAAACCCCATAGAGTACGGTTATTCCAGCCAGGTAAAAGCCGACGATATCGTTATGGGAGCGCTGGACGTGGATACGACTCATCCATCGTCGAGTGGGAAGCACGCCTGCCACGCTGAAGGCAACAAAAAGACCAATCGTCAGTAATTCGAAAAGCCAGTTCGGTAAGTCGTAGACCCAATACATGTGTCCGCTTTCCTTTTTTGAAGTGAAACCACTTCACCTTATCATCGGAATATCGGAAAACAGACCAACTTCCTTTGTGTGGTGCCACACTATCACTTGTGTAGTTTCCTCTATATCTCTTTTCCAAACTGCCTTCTACTATGAGGCTAATTGGATCTGCGAAGCGCAAGTGCATGTGGCGCGTCGCTCAACTCCGTAGATGAGAAAAGGGCCGGAATATCTTTTTTGCGGGCTCTTGTTTGGGCTGGTGACGTACTTTTGCTTGCCATGGTCTCTCATCTCATCTATGTATTTGCAACGCAGGAGGTATCATGCCGATTCGTTCCCGCCTGTTCGCTTTTGCCATCCTGATTGCATCCACTCTCGCCGGACACGCCGATGCTGTCCAGTTCTCCTTCACTCAGAGTACCGAAGATACATTTAGCTTCATCGCGCCTTTGTCGCCGACGGACCTGCTGATCGTCAGTTCGAGTTCTTTTCTTCTCTTTCCAAATGAATTACAGGGGACATTCGACAACGGTCCGCTCCCGACCGAAGTCATATTTGAAATAGAGGGTCTCCACCTAGGCAATGATATTTTTCTAACTCAGGGTTCGCCGATCTATACCCTCAAAGGCGGGAACCCCGACATGCCAACCTTCAATATCGGTACCTTCGGTGGAGTTCTGGAGTACAAAGGAGGAGTACCCTTCGACGAGGGAACCCTCACGATTACCGATGTGGGCACTATCGGTCCGGACTCTCCACCAACCCCCACCCCTGAGCCATCGACCCTCGCCCTGTTCTGCACCGGTGTCCCCGGCCTGACAGGAGTAGCGCGTCGCAAGCTTCTTGACCGCCGCCTGGGACGAAGAATCAAAACGGGCCAGCGGAAGTCATTTCCGTGAACACGATTTTCTTTTAAACCTGCAAGAAGGTGCAGGGCCGCGTGTGAATGTAACAAGCGCTTCGAGACGAGTCCCATGTCCTTTTTTATCCCGCGGGCGTGATTGTTTCCTGCCTTCGGAATCTTTGGATATCTTTGCATCCCGTCGATCTTGCCGGATGTACAACGCCTATGTTTCTAAACCCTGGTTAGGAGCTGAGATGTCTCATACATACTTTGTCGAGAAGAAGAGATTTGTCCAGGCGGTCCTTATCGCCACTGTGAGCTGCGTCCTGTCTGCCGCCGTCGCTCACGCGGACGTTACCTACGCCTATACCGGAGCGGTATTCACCAACGCCGAAGAAGGTTCGCCGTATGGCCAGATGCTTGTGAGCAACGGCGATTTCCTCACGGGTACGATCACATTTAGCGGGCCGCTGGGAGACAACGCTACCTTCGGCGCGTCGGACGTCGTTTCCTATAGCTTCTCCGACGGTATCTCCACGATCACCAATCTGGATTCGGCGCCGCTGTCGGATTTCACGATCACGACAGATGGGACAGGAGCAATCAAGACCTGGAGCGTCGGTTTTGATAACGACATGATTGCCTTCTCCTCCGCATCAGGTATTCCTCCTACTGAGGAGGATGCGGTGTTCGTTGAGGATGGGGAGTTTGCCGCGTCCACAAACGGTGTGGTGGGTGCGTGGAGTGCGCCACAGCCTACGCCAGAGCCGGGGAGCCTGATGCTGATGGGAACCGGGCTGGTCGGAGTCGTCGAGGCGGCTCGCCGAAGACTGCGGCGTCAGTGACGGTTGTAGAGGAACGAGACAAGAGGCCGGGCGTAAGTCCCGGCCTCTTGTTTTGCAGCTAACATTCTCGCCAAGGCCTGGTGCAGGCATCGCGTGTCAAAGAAATATTGGTGACAATCGAGGATCGGCAAGCTCTCACAATCCATGGCATCTCCAAAGTGTGGATGAGCGCGATATTCCGTTGCCTGTGAAATCGCGCATGCTCAGTTTCCAGACTGCACGAAGTCATTCGCCACCGGAAACCTAATCAAGGCTGACGGTCTTGTTGAGTATGATTGGCGCAGAAGGATGGATTGTGACTGAAGTGGTGACATCGGCGGCGATGGAAGGACAGGGACGATACAACCGTAACTCGCAAGTGCAGGCGGCAGGGTTGTCTCCGGCTGTGCCAATGCTAGAGCGTGCGGCACAGGCAGTCCCTTTGCCAGGTGAGTGGATGCCAATTGTGATTGCTGACTATGGGTCATCCCAGGGGCATAATTCGCTGGCTCCAGTGAGCACGGCGATCGATGTGTTGCGAGAACGGGCCGGACTGGAGCGAGCGATTTCGGTAGTGCATGTGGACCTGCCGGAAAACGATTTTACAGCGCTCTTTGAGACGCTCCGCAGTGACCCGCAGACTTATCTCAAGCGCGATGCGGCAGTCTTCGCGTCGGCAGTAGGTCGATCGTTCTATGAGCAGATTCTTCCGGCTGAAACCGTTACCCTGGGTTGGAGCTCGTGGGCCTTGCAATGGTTGAGCCAGACTCCGGCAGTGATTCCCGACCAGGTGCAGGTGGCGTTGAGTAGCGATGCGGAGGTAAAGAACGCATTTCATCGGCAGGCGGCGGAAGACTGGCAGCAGTTTCTTGTGGCACGTGGGCAAGAGCTGTGCGAAGGCGGAAGGTTGGTAGTGCTGACTATGGCCATTGATGAGCATGGCGAGTTCGGCTACCGGGCGTTGCTGCAAGCGATGTACGCCTCACTGGTGAAGATGGTGGAAACCGGTTTTCTGAGCGAAGAAGAGCTGCGTCAGATGGTGATTCCGACCGTTGGAAGAAGCCTGGAAGAGTTGATGGCCCCGTTTGCTGCGGAGGGGAGTTTTGCCGGGCTGCGTGTGGAAGAAGCAGAGGTCTTTCTAAGCGAAGATCACATCTGGGGCGACTATCAGCGTGATAAAGATCCGAGGTCCTTTGGCGCACGGTGGGCAGCGTTTTCGCGAGCCTCGGTTTTTCCGACACTGGCAGAGGCGCTGAACAGTGACGGCGAAGTTGGGAGATGTGCGACGTTCATTACGCGGCTGGAAAGCATGACGGCAGCCCAGTTGACGGAGCATCCGGAGCGAATGCTGATTCCGCTAGCCAGGATGCGGTTGGCGAAGCAAGGCTGAATTGTAAGCTCCCAGAGCAGGTTCTATGAGGAGATCGTCGACAGCACCGGAGTGAAAGGGAAGCGGGCTCAGTATGTTCGGTATCGGCGACGTCAGACCATGGTAGCTATTTGAGACCTGCTTGGTCGGCGTACGGAGGTCAGCAGCAACTATTGGTCCCAACGCTGCCAAGAGCGACAATCGCGGCACTTGTCAAAAGGTTCTTCTTAGCCAGAATCGCACCTGAAACGGTTCGACGGGGTGGAAAACGTCTGTGAATGCCGGCGTGGCTGTTGGCGTTATTTGGGATTCATAGGCATAGTCAATGTCATGGTCGCGGCGGTTCAGCAAATTCAAAAATTCGGCGGAAATACCCCAATTCTCGTGGATTCGATAACCAATCTCTCCATTGAGCAAAGCCGTTGCATGGGAGCGATAAATTCCGTCGGAGGTCAAATCGCGCGGACCGAAGTAGCGTAGGCGCAGGCTTCCCGAAAAGTTGTTGAGATCATGTAGTGTGACACCCGATGCAATCACCAGCCCAACCGCTTCGGGCACACGCTTTCCGCCTGGACTGTCCGGCGCAGCATCGTCTTCGTCTGTTTCGGTAAAGAGGGCTTTGGAATTCGCGAGGTCAAAATCAAAAGCCAGATGTTCTGCCGGCGTGTAGTAGTTCGCCCATTCGATGCCATAGCGTTCGCTGGGCTGTTGGGAGGCGACAGTACCTCCGGTGTCACCATCCTGCTGCAGCTCGGACGCGCTGTGCAGATACCAGAGCGAAAAGGTGCTTTGCAGGTGGGGCACAGCCGCTGTACGAATGCCGACTTCTCCTCCTTTGGTCGGGATCAGTGGGGGAATCGGCGTTGCGGGCGTATTGGGGTAAGGATAGTCCGCCGAAATCGGTTCCACCCTCAGCGTTGTGCCGCGCCCGTCGTTGCTGTGAAAGCTGAATCCACCCTGCACGTAGAACTCCGTATTGACCCACGGGCCGAAGATCAAACTCACTTTGGGGCTGGGCAGAACCTTGGTTGCTGTGCCGGAATTGGCCGAGGTGACCAGGCTGGCTACGTCAAAATGTTCCACGTCACCGCGCATCCCGATGGCCGAGCGAAATTTTTCCGTCCACCGGATCTTATTTTCCGCATAAAAACCAACCTGCGTGTCCGTAAAGTTATCCCTTTGCGTAGTCGCGGGCAAAGTGTTGCCAGTGCCGGAATCTGTCTTGTTCACGCGCACGCGCTGCGACGACTGGTAGAGGCCGTTGCCGATCCAGTCGTTGCGCAACTGGAAGCCGAGAGTGTTTTCCATCTTGTGGCCACCCCACTCGCTGAAAATCGTATGGTGCGCATCCACCCCGGACACCCAGCGCCTGTCGTTCTGATTGAACTGGTCGCCGAGAACCGGGTCTGTCAGATAGTAGGTGAAGTTTGAATAGAGATTGAGATCGTAATAAAACAGGTAGGGCGTGATCTTCGTCAGGGAGTTTGCATCCTGGTGATGCCACTCCCCTTGCAGGCTGTACCGCTCCGACCTGCCACCATCCGTCGGGTCCAGAGCGCCGAAGAAGCCAACGAGCGGAACAGCGTTTGCAGCGATCTGATCGCTCGAGTTCCATTTCCCATGGTAGCCGCGGGCCGTGACGCTGAAGCCATTCGCCTCCGAACCCTGGCTGTACGTCAGCAATCCGTTGTATTTAAAGTAATTGTCCGGGTGCTTCCATGGGCCGTCATCGTGATACACCTCGCCGCCAAACAGCAGGTTGCCCGCACCCAGCTTTTGCGACATGCCCCAAACCCCTCGCCCGTAGCCGTACATGCCACCTTCCACCTGAAAGAAGTTCCGGGGCAGAGTCCTGAAAAACTCCAGATGCGCCGAGCCAGCCGAGCCATAGTTGCCCACATCGGCGTAATAAGGACCTTTCTCGTAATTGATCCGTTGCACAAACTCTGGAATTACGGTGTTCATGTCCGAGTAGCCCTCGCCGTGCGCGTGCGATGGCAGGTTGAGCGGCATATCGTCGATGAAGATGGCGAAATCTGTACCGTGGTCGAGGTTGAAGCCGCGAAGAAAATACTGATTGGCCTTTCCACCACCTGCATGTTGCGTGATGATGACGCCGGGAACCGTCTCCAGAATCTCTCCCGAACGAAGAATCGGACGATTCGCGATCTCCTTCGCGCCCACCGTTCCCTGAGTGGCGGAATTAGCAATTCCGATCAGGTCATCCTCCCGGCCCTGCACGTTGAGGGTGGTGTTTACGGAGCCCACCGCCAGAGAGATACGCAGCGGGGCCGGTGCTTCAGTGGTCCCGATGGTGACGGGGACTTCTTTGATTTCAAAACCTGGATTTGATACCACGAGTCGATACTTGCCTGCCGGGAGTCCCGAAAGAATGAAGGAGCCATTCCTGTCCGACTGTATGGTTTTTTGTGCAGTTCCGTTCGCGTTCCGTACTTGTACGGTAGCCCCAACAATCGCCGCGCCAGATGTGTCAACGACAGTTCCTGATAGCTGAAGCTGAAAATTCTTGTTACTCGTGGCCACCGTTTGTGCCGGAGCTGTCACCGCCGCATCAAATAACGTCGCGGCCAATATTAGACGTAGCACGATTATCATAATCGTGCTACCCAAGTGCATGATCACTCCCTGAGCGAATCGATTTGCATGCTGCATGCTGCATGGCTGGACGGCAGGGTGGATGGTCAAGATGACAAATCGGTGACAGGCGCTCCGCCAAATTCAACAACCTATCCCTATCATTGATAACACGTTTTTAGGAATGGTAATATGACAAGAGCTTGCTATCGTTGCGAGAATCCCAAATTTGGTATCGCTGGAGCACGGAATGCTTGGCCTGTTGAATGACGCTCCCGGCAACACCCGGACGAAGGTACTTGGAATCTATGGGATTCTGCTGGCATTCAATGCAGGTGCATGGCTATGGGCCGTCGCGGCTTTCCGTCATTATCCGCTGCTGCTTGGAACAGCGTTTCTCGCGTACAGCTTTGGACTGCGGCACGCCGTGGACGCCGACCATATCGCTGCCATTGATAATGTGACACGCAAGCTCATGCAGGAAGGCAAGCGCCCGGTTGCTGTCGGGTTCATGTTTTCGCTCGGACATTCAACTATTGTTGTCATTGGATCATTGCTGATTGCCTCGACAGCACTGGTGCTCCAGCATCGTTTGGACGCCTTTCGCGCCATCGGTGGAATGATTGGAACGCTCGTATCGACGCTCTTTTTGCTGGGAATTGCGGTCATCAATCTGGTCGTCCTGCGCTCGGTCTATCGCATCTTTGTTCGCGTCCGCAACGGAGAGCCCTATGTGGAAGAAGACCTGAATCTGCTATTGGCGGGTCGCGGCTTCCTCGCAAGGTTCCTGCGCCCCGTCTTTGTCATGATTGAGCGTAGCTGGCATATGTATCCGCTGGGCCTGCTTTTTGGGTTGGGCTTCGACACCGCCACCGAGATTGGACTTCTTGGCATCTCCGCCGCGGAGGTCTCCAAAGGACTTTCTCTGTGGTCGATCTTGGTCTTTCCGGTACTCTTCGCAGCGGGCATGTCCCTTATCGACACGACCGACAATATCCTCATGCTTGGAGCCTATGGATGGGCCTTCGTGAAGCCCGTCCGCAAGCTCTACTACAACATGACGATTACGTTTGTCTCCATCGTTGTGGCTCTAGTCGTCGGTGGAATCGAAGCGTTGGGACTGATTGCCAATCAGTTTCACTTCAGCGGAGGGGCTTGGGAAGAGGTGCGAAGGCTCAATGACAACTTTGGAATGTTGGGGTACTTCATTATCGGCTTCTTCGTGCTGAGCTGGATTCTGTCAATAGCCTTCTATAGATGGCACCGGCTTGACGAACTGGAAGTACAGGTCGATGCTATTTCTGCGTCTTGAGCGCTACACCCGAGTTGGTTAGTACCAGTTTGCCAAGCTCCACTCCGCGTGTCGCCAGAATGCGGTCGGCCATCTCCTGAATATCCTTGCTCTTGCCCTTCATGATAATGACCTCAAGGCAGTAGTGATGGTCGAGATGGACGTGTGTCGCCGCCAGTACCATCGTCCCAGCGTGGTGCTGCATCTCGGTGAGTTTCTGCGAGAGGTTAGGCACATGATGGTCGTATACCAGCGTCAATGTGCCGACCACGGGTTTGTTTGAGTCGATCACGTCCGAGAGGAGCGCATCCCGGATCATGTCCCGCAACGCCTCGGAACGATTCTTATACCCTCTGCGCGCAATCAACTTATCGAATCCCACCAATAAGTCCTGTTCAAGCGATATACCTGTTCTGCTCAGCTCTGCCATCGAGTCATGCCTCAACTCGATTCTAAAGGGAAAGGTTGTGGTTCCTTTTGCGTTTGTTATCGGCTAGGATACGCCTGCAATCCCAGCCATAGCCGTGTCACTGCGATCTTCCGCAATACAAAACGTTCGATTAGGGCAACCAGAATCATCGATCCACCAAGGAACGGCATATAGATGCCAAAAATGATAAGAAACGCATCAATTGAATCTGCGGGTGGAAGAGAAAGGCGGTACCCGTGACCGACAGCCATAGCACGAATGGTAATGCAGAAAAGACCTGCATAGAAGTGCCAGCGCCAAACGACACGATAGTCCAGCCCTTGAAAGTTTCAGATGATGCGAACGATGCGGTAGCCATAGTCCCGACTATTTGTGGGGTGCGACCCGATAATCGTGGCCGCACCCGCACGTTTAGAAAGTGATTCTAGCTGCCAGTTGGACATTTCTTGGATCGCCGACAGCCGTAGCTTGTCCAAACGTGGAGTTTGGAGTGGCGGGATACGGCTGCGTTCCCCAAGTGGCGTTTGGAATCATGTCGTTGCGATGGTTGAGCGCATTGAAGGATTCCGCGATGCCTTCCAGCTTCACGCGTTCTGTGAGAGTGAAGGTTCGGCTGAGACGGGCATTGAGTCCGAAGAAATCGAACCCGATGCCAGCATTGCGACCAATTACTGCTCCCCGCAACGCTTCTGTGCAAGGGTTCAAGCCACCATTCGCGCCGAGGCTGAAGCCTGGAGCGCAGGGCCGCTGTGAAGTCGCTTGTTTCGTGTTTGCGCCGGTCGTGATGTTGAAGGGGAGGCGTGAGTAGTACTGAAGAATGCCACTCAGCTTCCAGCCGTGCGTCAGGTGATCGGCGAAGTTATGAACTTCAGAGGTTGGCGAGTTCACGATCGCATTGAAAACGACACGATGGCGCTGGTCGTCGTCGGAGCGACTGCGGTCCACCCTCAGATCAAAGTTATTGATGGGTGAGCTGAAGAAAAATTCGCCCACATCGTCGATTACTTTCGACCAGGTATAGGAAAGCCGGACAGACCCCCACGGCACAGGTCTTTGCAGGTACGAAACCGCCAGGCCATCGTAATAAGAGTCAAATGCCGAGCTGTAGGGCTTGATATTGCCGCGTGTCGGGTCTGGACGGCTGCCGTCTAGATTGATGTTTGTGTTGATGGAGCTAATGAGGTGGAGTCCACGGATATGTTGATAGCTGATTCCCAGGGTACTGGTCTGTGTGAGTTGCTGTTCCACCTCCAGACTCGCCTGTTGGGAGTATGGGCTCTGGATATTACGCTGCATCGTAGAGTAATTGGGTTTCGCACCTACCGCTGGCGTTGTGGCTACTGCTGGAAACACGGGAGCGTTCGGATCGGTCGGCGAAAAGGAATAGCTAAAAAAGCGTGCCTGCGCCGGGTCGGTAGTATTGTTCGCCGAGAGCAAAGCATTCGCCAATGGACGCAGCGGCACACGATCATAAAACAGGCCATAGCTTGCTCGGACGACCGTGCCCCGATTTCCGAAGGGGGACCATGCTATGCCGATACGTGGAGACACATTGTTCGTGTCCGTATTGATCGTCTGGAGCCACTCCAGATCGTAGCGCACGCCGAGATTCAGAGTAAGGGCCGGAGCGACCTTCCACTCGTCCTGCGCATAAAAGCCGAGGTTGGGATTGTTCTGCTGTATTGTGTCGTTGCCGAAGTTTTGGGTATAGCCCTGAGAGTTGTACTTTCCGGAGTAGAGGCTGTTGGCACAAAATGAACCCGTATATCCCGCGGGTGCTTCGCTGGAATTGTCGAAGATACAGGCGAAACTATAGCTGCCCCGAAGAGATTGAGGGTACGTGATGGTGTCGTTGTTGTACAGGAAGTCCACACCGGTCTTGAAGGTATGCGCTCCCCGCTGCACCACGAGGTTATCAACAATCTCTCCCAGGTAATTCAACCGCGCTGTCGGCGAAGAGGTAGAACGGCCAAAGATTGCGACGCCTGAAACCGTGACAGCAGGACCGATCTGGTCGTTGGGAGGAGCATTGAGATCGTCATAGCTGAACTGCGCTCGTGTTTCGTTGAAGGTGCTAGGAGAGAGCGTCGCGATATTGCTGGCGGCCACGGTGTGGTCGGTGTCATAGACGGAGGTGCCGTTGCTGGCTTCGTTCAGACCACCTACACCGCGAGCGTTTGTGCTGCTCAGCTTGTAAAAGCTGTACCGCATGTTGAATTGATCTGTTTGGCTGAAGCGATGATCACCGCGCGCGAAAAAAGTATCGGTGTGAAGTGTCGTCGGGTAGAGAGTGGTAGAGCCCGTTCCGACCGGCAATAAAGGAGCCGGATAGCCTATGGTAACCAGACGAGCATTGATCGCAGCGGCGTCCGAGGGTTTGACGGTAATAACCCCGGCTGTGTTGAGCCGTCCTTCTTCAAAGTTTCCGAAGAGGAAGGTGCGGTCTTTTTGTACCGGGCCGGAAAGACTCGCGCCGTATTGTCCCTGAGTCAGAGGCAGCTTGCTTCCCGAAAGTGCATTGTTCGCGTTCAGCCGCTGATTGCGGAGAAAGCCATACGCAGTGCCGTGAAGCTGGTTGGTACCGCTCTTCGTGATGAGATTGAAATACCCGCCAAGAGCACGTCCGAACTCCGCCTGTCCTCCAGAGGTGACGACCTGAAACTCACGGACAACGTCCATGCTGAAAGCATTTCCTGCGACACCCGCCGCGTCGTCGTTATCGGACAAGCCATCGACGACAAAGCTATTCGAGAAGTTGCGTTGGCTGTTGACGGAATATCCCTGGCCTACGACCTCTGAGGTCTCCGCTAGCGTCTGCGTGCTGGCTGTATTGGTCGGCGACACACCAGGCAGAAGAAGAGCGAGATCCAGATAGTTGCGCCCTTCATAAGGAAGGTTTGTCACTTCGGATTGAAGCACGGTTTGACTGATCTGGCTGCGGTTCTCTTCGAGCATAGGAGGCTCCGCCGTCACCTGAATATTGGTAGAAGCAGAGGCCATGGAAAGCTGCAATGTTACGTCGAAAGCAGAACCTACTGTCAACTGCACTACGCGCGTATTCTCTGCAAACCCGTTGGGATGTACACTGATCCGATATTCGCCGACAGGCAGATAAGGCAGGCGAAACCGTCCCTGATTGTCTGTCTCGGCAGTGTAAGTCTGGTTCGTTGCAGTTGCGACGGCGTTGACCGTTGTGTGAGGGACCACAGAGCCGGTGGGGTCGAGCACGCGTCCGGTGACGGAGGCATTGGTTAAGGTTTCCTGCGCACGCATTGTCCAGGGAATAACAACGAGCGCCGTCAGGCCAAGTACAACAAGGAATCGTACAGATCGGACCATGATTATCTCCAGCGTTTGGTCAGCTCAATGCGGCTGCAAGCCAAAAGATCGGAATCTAGGCGATTTCGCTGGAGAGTGGTGGGCCGCGTTTCGGATTCGCTCGGCCAATGGAATGCGAATGGTTGGAGGTGATCCGAATTGCCGTCCGATTGTTCTCTATATCGAACTGTATGGACTCCTGCGGCTGATTCCATAACGAGTTGCTGTGCGTGGAGGCCGCTACTCTAGGCGTGTACGGGCATTTTTCGGTAACCTGAGCGAGCCGTGGAGAAGAAGAAATCTGCTCAGACTGTTGCTCCGCATGACCCAACATGCGCACGGCGCATTTGTGCTTCCCATGTGTGCGGCAGCACGCTGGAAGCGAAGCGTCGATGTTCTCGGAAAAACCGAAGGCAAGCGGCGCTAAGGGCAAAAGCAGGCTGACGATCAGGAGCAGGACGCTCATCTGACCAAACCACCGGTGTTCCCTTTGTCCTAAAGCTATGCGCACGTATTCGCCTTCTGTAGAAGCGGTTCCCACTCAGCCCGAAAATACAATCGGGCCATTGCGTCATGCGGAAAGACAACGGCTTATAGCTGCCGATCAAAAAAGGCGACAGCAAAGCAAACCATTGGAAATCTTTCCTGAGAAAAGAGCTAGAGGGAGAGAAAGGCGGGAGGACCGCGCTTCTGACGCGAATGGTTGCGCGAGATACGGAGCTTCGATTCCGTCTGCGCCACGACTGCCGGGTGAGCGATTAATTCTGCAAAGATTGCCTGAGCCGTCGGTGGAACGAAGGCATTGCCTTGGACTATAGCAATGGATGCCGGGCAGTAAGGGCACTTCTCGGCAGGTGCCTGGAACTGCGGATCACGGCTGGTAGATTGGCTGCGGTCCCCCATGCACTGATGCTTTCCACCACGGCGGCAGCACGCAGACAGATTCGCCTCATTCTTGGCTGTCAAGGCGAAGAGTGGCTGAATAAGTGGCAGACCCAATAGAGCCAGCAACGTAATGGCGAGAAGTTTCCGCAATGCTTCTATTGAAGCATTGCACTCCCGGTTAGGCAAATCTTTTACTTCTGTGGATATGAACCGCCGAAGTTTGTGTCAATCGTCGGTTCGCTAGATATCTGTGTGCGTGTGCGAACCTATGCCTTTGTGGGGACAACAGAATTAATTTTCTATGACATCCTCGCCTCAATAACCCCGACTGAGCTGGCATAGATCATTGATGAAATGAGGCTTGTTCCTTCGCAGCGGCGTCTCGTTTGCGGGGAATAGGTGAGAATAAATCAGAGCGTCAGTTGTGGCCTCCTCCGAAGTGATGGTGGCCTTTTTGTAGAGGGGCTAGGTCGCAGACTAGCAGGCTATTTGATGTGCATCGCCTCGTTTATCGTTGTGGCGGCCCACGACCTGCCAAGGATCGTTTCGCTCAATCTCGCCCTCAATCGGATGCCGAACATTGAGCAGTTCCGCGATTGTCTTCGCCATAGCAGTTCCCATTCCCGGCAGGAACAAGAAAGGCGACGAGCGAAGAGCTATCGGTCCTAGTTACCGTCATCGAGGAGTTCGATCTATTCCTCATCCTCTTGAGCAAGGAATCTGGGACAATGCAGATGTCTTCCTATTTGGGGTTTGGTCGGCTTGAGGATGCAAAGCCATTCCGCGCCATCATTGCCGCTCGTCTACAGCTATGGCCTCGCGGTCGTCTTCGTAGCGCTCGCGCTGCTGACCTCGCTCGCGCTGGAACATTCGTTTGGCAATCCTTTCTGGTTCATCTTTTCTGTTGCAGTGATTCTCAGCACATGGTTTGGCCGGTCAGGCGCTGGCTGGTTCGCTGTTGTCTGCAGCGGACTTTCGGTAGTGTATTTTTTCACCCCTCCGCTTCGCAGCTTTGCCATGAAGTCCAGTGACATCCCATACTTTTTGACCTTTGTCGGATGTGAAGTGGGTGTAACACAGCTAATCTCATGGCGTAGACGAGCGGAAGATTCTCTGCAGCGAGCACACGACGAACTAGAGGTAAGAGTCGCAGAACGAACAGCCGAACTCAAGAATGCCCACAATGCAATTCTGCAACATATGGCGGAACAGAAGCGGATTGAAGAGAGCCTCCAGGTCACACGAACTGAACTGGCTCGCGTAGCTCGTATCACGACTATCGGCGAACTAACAGCATCCATAGCTCATGAAGTAAATCAGCCTCTCGCCGCAGTCGCAGCGAACGCAGACGCCTGCGTGGCCTGGCTGTCGCGTGCGCATCCGGATCTTGTCGAAGCACGAGCCGCAGCGGAGCGGGCAGCCCAGGGCGCCACGGGGGCATCAGAAGTCATTGCCCGAATCCGATCACTTATCACCAAGACAACACCTGAAAAGTCGGCTATCCAAATTAATCAGATAATCGAGCAGACGGTCGCACTCGCCGCAGCCCAGGCATCCGTGAACAACGTGACCATCGAACTCGAGCTTTCGCCCGATTTACCGCATGTTTTCGGTGACAGTATCCAATTGCAGCAAGTAGTTATAAATCTTCTGATGAATGGGATCGATGCAATAATCAGCACGACAGATCGACTCAGGACAGTGGCAATACGATCGAAATTCCAAAACGGCAGCCAGATTCTGATTTCAGTCCAGGACTCCGGCATTGGTGTAAATCCGGAAGTCATGAACCGCTTGTTTGAGCCCTTTTTCACAACCCGCTCCAATGGCATGGGAATGGGATTGTCCATCAGCCGTTCGATCATAGAGGCCCATGGTGGGCGCTTGTGGGCTGAGTCCGATGGTTCTACCGGGTCGATCTTTTACTTCACGTTACCCAGCGAGCTTGCCGTATGAAAGAGCAGGATCCTGTAGTCTTCGTCATCGACGATGATCGTATGATTCGTGACGGACTGCGCAGCCTGATTCAGGCGGTCGGGCTGCGCGTAGAGATCTTCACTTGTGCTCAGGATTTTCTCATAGCGACGCTCCCGAATGCTCCAGCCTGTCTTGTGCTTGACATCAGGATGCCGGGCCTGAGCGGTCTTGAGCTTCAGGTCAAATTGAGTGATGCCGGCGTCCAGATCCCGATTATCTTCATTACAGGTCACGGAGACATCCCTATGTCGGTCCGAGCGATGAAGGGTGGCGCGCATGAATTCCTCACCAAGCCTGTTCGCGGCCAGGATCTGCTGGATGCTGTTCACAAAGCCATTACCCATGATCGCGAACTCCGCAAAGATCGCACCGAGCTAAGCGACATTCGCGCGCGATTCAAGTCCCTCACTCCCCGCGAGAATGAAGTGCTCGACCTGGTTGTCGCCGGCCTTCTAAATAAACAGATTGCAGCTGAATTGGGGACCAGCGAACTCACCGTCAAAACCCACCGTCTCCACGTTATGGAAAAGACGGGTGCGGAATCTCTGGCACATCTTGTTCGGATGACAGAGCGACTAAGAACCTCTTCCTTACTAAAGTAAGGAGCCGTCTCCTGCTAAAGCAGGATGGTTTTCGGTCTCCTAAAAAGCTAGGCTGCTATCTAGCAGCCGGTTACTCAGGCAGCGGATTGGACGCATAAGTTGAACTACGATCCTCCTAAAATCGGCGTTATCGCTATCGTCGACGATGACGAACCGCTTCATGAAGCGCTGGGAAGCATTCTGAGAGCAGCTGGTTTTCCGATCAGCACTTTCTGCTCCGCAGAAGATTTTCTCAATTCGCCCCATCGAGAGACTACGGCTTGCTTGATCCTTGATGTCCGCTTGCCGGGCATGAGCGGTATTGAGTTGCAGAGGCGGCTGCTCGCTGACCACAGCTGGATGCCAATCATATTTATCAGCGGTCACGCCGATGCGTCTCTTCGCGATGTTGCCATGAGAGCGGGCGTCATCGATTTCCTGAGCAAGCCCGTGCGAAGTGACGCCTTACTCAAGGCAATACGATCTGCGCTTGCGACTCGCCCGGATCAGGGTCAGTAAGGAGGGTTTGTGCATTTCAAAACAACCTTAGTGCATGGAACGAATTGAGGTTCCGTGTCTTCCTCAACCAGCGTGACTCGCGGACAACGTCCGTATGAGCTACGAATAGCCATCACGAGAGTGACAAGCTCAAAGGAGCGCATATGCTAGTCGCAGAAGTAGCAACGAGAAATAGTGTAATAAGTCGAGTCGAGCAGCAGCAGTGGCTGGAAACCGCATTCGGCGAACGTCTATCGATCCGCGTAAGAAGTAGGGATGTCGGTGGCGCCTATACCATCATCCAAGCGATCTTCCCCCCACACTTTGGTCCGCCACTGCATCTCCATGAGCGCGAAGATGAAATCTTTCAGATCACGGCAGGCCGACTGCACTTTATCTGCAACGGCGAAGAGTTTGACGCCGAAGCCGGAGACATCGTTGTCGTCCCAAAGGGAAGTCCCCATACCTGGAGGAACAATTCAGACGAGCCTGCTCATCTACTGGGCCTGTTGACGCCTGGTGGGGCCGACGAAATGTTCGAGGCCGTAATCGGCGCTCCTCTGGATCAGGTCGAAGACATTATGCGGCCGTATGGCTGCATATTCGTAGGGCCGCCGCTCAGCCCACGCTAGATGCGGTGCCCCTGCCACCACGTAGGGCGACAGCCGGATCGGCGACTTTAGGTCTTCACCTGCTTCGCCTAAAAGCTAATGTTGCGACAGATTTAAGTCGGTCGCAACATTAGCCGACCGGGAGGCGACTTCTCGGGCTGAATGATCGGGATGGAGGTCCGGGGCCTCGCTATTTGCCGCTAGCGGGGCGGGTGGACGATATACCCAGGAGAAGCCGTTCACAGAGACGTAGAGCGGTGACGCGCTGGAATCAGACAGCCCAGAGACGTTTTTCTCCCTCTGGAGTGAAGAAGGGGCACTCTTAAATATGTGCGAAATTGCTCTTCTTGCATGAAAACGCCGGGGCGGATCGCCCCGGTGTAAGGTGTTCGGATGCCGCTCAATCAATGCGCGGCCGAGGCTGCGATAACGGAGGCTATCACTCCTGTCGCAGCGGCGGCCATGACATAGTTTCCATCGATCTGGCGCCACTCATAGCCGCGAGGTGGCGATTTAAGATGGTGCTGTTTGTAGTCGACTTGGTCGCCACGTCCCCAATCGTCCTTATTGATGTGCGCGCCCTTTTTCCACTCATCGTGACGGACATAAGAGTTGTTGTCATGGTGATCCTGAGCAAAGGCGGACCCACCCGTGAAAATCGCGGCCAGCGTCGCGACAGTTAGAACTCTGCGAATAAGGTTCATGAAGTCTCCTGACAATTAGGTATGGTTCATTCGGATCGAACCACGTTGTTCTACTGGCTCCGATTTAACTGTCAGCAAGTGAGAGCCTACTAAGCATAGGTAACTCGCGAATGAATCTCGAAGGGGCTTCTTAGCGGACGGACACGCGATGATTCCTATTTTCGTAAATATCCCTCCATTGATCTATTGAGCAATCGGTTGATCCCAGTGTTGTTCGAGCGCTGACGCCAGCTCGTCCGCTCGTTCAAGAGGTGTCCAGTGCTGACTATCCATCTTCAGTACTCGAGAAGCACCGGAGTCGTTTCCGAGCTGGTCAGCAAACTCAACCGGACAGGGAATGTCATGTATGCCCCAGAACACAAGACCTGGTGATCTGATGTTGGCCAACCCTGGCTGCCATTCCTTGCCTACGTTTACGGCAGAGCGATAGAGCCGGAGGATAGAGCCCTTCATCGTTGCATCCATTTTGCTCACAATTTCTGGGGCGAGCTCGGCCGGTACGCCGTGGTCCCGAAGCAGTGAGGCAAATTCCTCATCTTTAAGATCAGCCATCCATTGCTCCCCTATGAGAGGTGTCTGCCATATCTTGGCGAGAGGATGCCATACATAGTCTCGGTTCACAGGCGCGTCTCCCGCCGCCCAGGTCCTAACGAGGTCTGGCCGGAGTGAAGCAATGCGTGCAACCCAAATGCAGCCCCAGTCGTGTCCTACAAGATCGACAGGCTCCCCTTGCTGTTCGATCTGACCGATGATCCAGTCGACGTACTCTTCCTTGGTTGCTCGAAAACCCTTTGGAAGGGGGCTACCAAAACCAGGTAAGGCGAGCGCAATTACATCGGTTCTGGAAAGTTTAGCTCGGAGTCGATTCCAAACTTCGTAGGTATCCGGGACACCGTGAATGAAGACTGCGGGCATGATTACTCCTTTAGGGGGTGGGCAGATCGAGGGTCCTATAACTTGTTTGGGAACCCGGATAGAGTGATGTGTAAAAACCGAAGCGGCTCGCCGCGTGCGATTCAAAGTTTCTCGACCAAAACAGATCGGGTTGCCGAGACTAGCTGCCCAGCTCGATATCCGATTCACCCGGGTCGGAATAGTGACGATAAAGCCAGGATTGAGTCACAGCAAGTTTCTCTTCAACATTAAGATGCGTATCACCATCTAAATGAATCAATTAAATGACCTGGGAATCCTATGGATATCTGCGGCAGCGAGTGCGGTCGATCGATAGAGAAGCAAGGGATCATCGTTATGCATTGGAAGGCTTATGGGAGAGTTACGTAAGCGACCACATCGGATTCAATGCGGCAGTCCTGCTGAGCTCTACCCACTCAGCTTCATTCCAGCGTTCCTGCGCAATGAAAGGTGTCCAACATGGCAAACGATAAGTACATCCTGCTCGTAGAAACTGAGGTTCTCCCACAGTACCGCGAAGAGGTGGTAGAAGCGTTGCAAACGTGTCTGGTACATACCAGTGCGGAAGAAGGTGTCGAGGCGTTCTATCAAACCGCCCACGCTGACGCCCTAACCTGCTTGTCTTTCTGGAGGTATTCGCCTCACAAGAAGCGCATGAATTCCATATGCGGCAGGAATATGCGAAAACGTTCTTTTCCGCTCTCGAGGGAAAGCTTGTTGCTAAACCCAAATTTACTCGCCTTGCCGAACTGTGAGCCACGAGCGTCAATGACGCTTCTCGGAGCGAAAGATGAGCAATATGCGAAGACGGGGCCGGGGCGGCCCCATCTTCATAGCGTTTAGACCTGTCCCATCCCTCCATCGACAAACAGTTCAGCTCCCGTTACGTAGCTGCTGTCCTCTGAAGCAAGGAAGAGCACAGCCTTTGCGATCTCCTCGGGCCGACCTACACGCCCTAGCGGCACCATCTGGCCGAAGCCCGCTTTACGCGCTTTGCCTTGATCTGAATCACCAAGGAGATCGTTGAGCCCTTCTGTGTCGATTGGGCCAGGACTCACGGCATTCACTCGAATATGCCGCTCCTTGAGATCCGTTGTCCAGGTACGGGCAAAAGAGCGGATAGCCGCCTTCGTGGCTGAGTACACGCTATTCGCGGGTAGGCCCTTGCTGCCTACAACCGATGCGTTCAAGACAATCGTTGCGCCGTTCGGGAGGAGCGGGAGTGACTTTTGTACGGTGAAAACCAAACCCTTGACGTTGCCGTCGAACATGCGATCGAAGTGCGCTTCGTTTACCTGCTCAAGAGGTACCAGTTCCGCGGCACCAGCGTTTGCGAAGACAATATTCAGCTTGCCATGTTCGCGTTTGATCTGATCGAAGAGCCGATCAAGATCTGCCAGGCTCGCTACATCGCCTTGAACACCCGTTGCGTTCGGTCCGAGCTGTTTCACGGCACTGTCGAGTTTTTCCTGGCGGCGTCCTGTGATGTAAACATGAGCGCCCTCTGCGATGAATAACTTTGCTGTTGCTAATCCGATGCCACTGTTACCACCTGTGACCAGAGCGATTTTACCGTCCAGCTTTCCCATGCAGTCTCCTCTATTGCTGTTGATCCGCGTCAGCGGGTTAGTTGGATCGTTTGAAGTCTCATCTCTTGACATCGATTAGATGCCGTATACCATCTAATATGTGCGAACTTTGTGAGGGGATTGAGATGAGAAAATCAAGAGAAGAGGCTGCGGCAACACGCCAGCGAATCGTTGAGTCAGCGTCTCATCGGTTTCGCGAGAACGGCATTGCCGAAACTGGCCTGAATGATCTCATGCGGGCGGCAGGGCTTGAGACGCAAGGCGGCTTTTATAAACACTTCGAGTCGAAGCAGCAGCTCCTTGACGAATCCCTGGTCTATGCTTTTGCTGAAAGCCTGCAGAGGTTGGGAAATGCGGCGAAGAAAGCGGAGGCAAAGGGTGGCTTTGAGGCGATCGTATCGCAGTATCTCTCTCCGAAGCATCGCAGCCGTGTAGCTGAATCCTGTCCACTGTCGGCCATAGGAACCGAGCTTGAAAGGCTGGAGGAAAATTCTAGGCAAGTGGCTGCAGATGGCCTTAAAGAGTTCATTGCACTGGTCGCCAGGCAGATAACGGGGAAGATGACACCTGACCAGGCTCGGAAGCGAGCCACTGCGACCGTTGCTGCAATGGTTGGCGGCATGATGCTTTCTCGAATTGCGAACAATGATCAATGGTCCAACTCAATCCTCGCAGAGACCCGGAATCTAATCTTACAAACTAGTTGATCGTCGGAAGGTACTATGTCACGAATTCACGTCGCTGCTCTTGTCTTTGGGATTCTTGCCCCGATTGCGACGCTTGCTCAAAGCGACGCAACTGCGGCAAAACTAGCGCCAGTCCCCACGACAAAAATCCTTGCAATTGGAAATACTCCCGTTCAATTAACACCGGAGCAACGAACTTCCATTCTTCCGCACGAAGTGCCGGCGACGGTGCAACTCTATCTAGCAGGGAAGATCGACCAATGGTGGTTCCGTCAGGATGGCAAAGGTGTGGTCTTCTTGATGAACGTCACCTCAGTCGATGAAGCTCGAACTCTGTTGGAGAGCTTGCCGCTCGGCAAAGCCAAGCTCATGGAGTTCGAATACATTCCTCTCGGACCGCTCGCCCCCTTGCGTCTTCTAACAAACGCTGCCCCAACGCACTGAAGGATTGTCTTCCGCAGGTTGCTTCAACCCGTAATGAGCGGGAGGCTCTCCATCCGGAAAGCCTCCTGGCTTCAGCAGGGTGATTCGGTCCCGTCGGTTATGGCTTCAACGAACTGGCTGCCTTCTCCACGAAAGTTGTGACCTCAGCAGTGTGGCTCAGCATCGACAGATGGCCGGACTGCAGGGTACCGCTGGTCTTCACGAACTGTGTGGGAGCGGTGTTGTGGGTGTAGTTGCTCATATCCTTTGTCCTCGACTCCTGATCCATGCTTGCTAAGGGTTGCGGCTGCTCGGCGAACGATTGCAGCCAGGGTTGTGTGAGAGCTGCCGTTCCGGCAGCTTTGATGAATGTGCGTCTGAGCACTGTGTGATCTCCAGGTCTACTGCTTCGTGAAATGGGCCTGTTCTAACTAATACGTACACCCGTACTGATTCCGTGGCGGCGATGCCGATTCAGAAATACAGTCACGGCAGCACAGATTAATTCCCGGGGTTCGCTTACGAGCTCAAGTCCGTTGAGAACGCAAGATCCTTTTGTGAATGCAACAAAGCCAGACGTTCGGTCAAAGCATCCTCGATGTGCTTGTAGGCATCACTCCCCAAAACCAAGCGTCGGGCGGCGGGCTTTTCCTCACACGAAGCAATGATTGCTTTCACCATCTTGACCGGGTCGCCGATGAGAATCTTGTCACCATACATGGCAATTGCGCGCCGGAAATCACCCACTGGCGTGTCTTCGTAAATATCCATGGGGGTGGTGTCATCGGAAGAGGTCGCTATGTTCGTCTTGGCCGTACCGGGCTCGATCAGTGTGACTTCTATTCCGAACTTGGCGAGCTCGGGGATGACACCCTCGAAGAACCCTTCTATGCCCCATTTTGTCGTGGCATAGATGCTCATGCCGGGATAAGCCATCTGGCTCTGTTCGCTCGAGATCTGCAGAATGCGGCCACCGCCTTGCTTGCGCATGTGGGGGATAAGAGCCTTGGCGAAGACGATACTTCCTAACAGGTTCGTATCAAGCAGCCGTTCAATTCTCGGCAACTCCGCCTCTTCGGCCGCGCCAACCATGATGTATCCAGCATTGCTGACGGCGAAGTCTATCGAGCCGAACGCATCAAAGGCCTGATCGACCACGGATGTGATTTCCTTTGCGTCCGTGAGGTCCAGGATCGCTACTCGAAGGTGGCTCCCGTACTGTTCTTTCAGATCGTCGAGCGCCGATGGCTTTCGCACTGTGGCTACGACGTTGTCGCCGCGTTCAAGCGCAAGCTCCGTCAAGATACGCCCGAAACCACTGCTCGTTCCTGTGATAAGCCAATTGTGTGACATTTGAGAACTCCTTGTGTAAGCAAATGTTGATGAACTCGAGCGCTGGCGTTGGCCAATACGAGCGTGGGAACCCGACTCCTCGTACGAGGAGTCGGGTAGTCAAGCATCAGTTAGCGACGCTGCAACGGAGCCTATGCGAGGAACGCACTCCGGTTTGCCTGCAGAAACTCCGGAAAGGTGATCGGACGTTTCCCTCCGATCTTTTCGACGAGATCATTTGAGCCTGCAAAGACTCCGTTCTGATGGTCTTTCGCGATCTCCTGGAAGTGCTGCCAGATAGTATCCGTCTCGTGGGTGCGCCACGAGTGGACGTTCTCAGGCTCCTCCGGGGCTGGAGCTCCCTTGCTTGCCAGCTTTTTCAAATCCCATGCGTCGATCTGTTCGTAAACCAATGGCTTGCCGGTGATTTTGCTGATTTCAGCCGTGATCTCGGCAAAGGTGTATTCCTTCTCACCGTACAGCGGATACACCTTGCCCTTGTGCTCTTCAGGTGCAAGCAGAATGTTGGTGATGACGCGCGCCTGATCTTCCGCGGCAATGGGAGCATGCTTGCCGGTTCCGAACGGGAGGCGCAGCGTTCCGGTTTTGATCTGATCGGTCCAATACAGAGCCCACTCCGCGAATAGAGTAGGACGCAGGTGGGTGACAGGGGCACCAGACCAGTTGAAGATCTGCTCCGCGATCCAGTGATCCTGGGCCGCATGGCTCCTGGCTTCGCGGCGTGCAGAGATCTGGGACATATTGACGATCGCAGAGACGCCTGCTTCCTTCGCCGCCTGGGCAAAGTACGCAGTGGCCTGATGAATGCCGGGCTTGATCGGATAGACAAAGTAGGCTCCTGCCGTTCCCTCGAGTGCACTTCGGACCGCCTCGAAATCCAGCAGATCGCCGGTAATCAACTCGGCCCCTAAAGCGCTCAATGCCTCCGAGCGATCATCCTGACGATGGACGTACGCTCGCACTTCTGCTCCTGCTGCGAGCAGAAACTTTACCGTCTTGCTTCCAGTTGATCCGGTAGGCCCGGTCACAAAATACTTTTTCGTCATGGGACTCCCTTTAGCCTATTCGGCTCTAAAACACTAGCTAACCATCTCTTAGTTAGAAGTTGCTCGCCATCTAAATGATTCATCTTTTCCAGAGTGGTGCACTTGGGATGATCGAGATTTGAAGCGGTTGCTACCGTGACCAGATTGTTGTGAAGCCGTCCGGACTGTTACTGAATGAATGCCTCTCAGTGCCGAAAAGCATCAACCTAATGAAGACGGTAGACGTAACATCAGCAGGCTTCCACCGAGGTAATGTGGCGATAACGCAATCACTTGGATCAGTCTTGTGTGGTCTTTCTGCGAAAGATCAGGGACGCATTGGTTCCACCGAAGCCAAAGGAATTTGACATGGCATACTCCATGTCGAGCGGCATCGAAGTGTTCACCACCACCTTGAAGGCGCAGGCTGGATCAGGGTTTTCAAGATTTGTCACCGGCGGGGCAATCTGGTCCCGTAGCGCCAGGACAGTCAGACCTGCCTCCAAACTCCCCGCCCCAGCGAGCAGATGCCCTGTCATTGACTTGGTGGAGCTGACCAACAACTCGCTCAGGTTATTCCCAAACACTTCTCGAATGGCGTTTGCTTCAGCGCGGTCACCCAATGGAGTCGAGGTGGCGTGTGCGTTGAGATAGGAGATTTGGTGTGGAGCGAGGTTCGCATCCGCAAGAGCCAGCTCCATCACGCGGCGCACACCTCGTCCGTCCTCGGGTGGTGCGTTGGTATGAAATGCATCGGCGTTCGCCGCATACCCAACCACCTCGGCCAGGATTTCAGCCCCTCGACTTTCGGCGTGGCTGTACTCTTCGAGAATCAGAATTCCCGCTCCCTCACCGGTCACGAAGCCGTCGCGATCGAGATCCCAGGGACGCGATGCGTGGGAAGCGTCGGCGTTTCTCGTGGAGAGCGCCTTCATCGCCGAAAAACCAGCGATCGAAAGTGGTGTGACGGCGGCTTCGCTGCCACCACAGATCATCACATCCGCGTAGCCGTGCTGAACGATTCGGTAAGCCTCTCCCACTCCATGCGCACCGGTGGTACATGCCGTTGCGGGCGCGTGATTTGGACCTCTGGCGCCATGGCGGATCGCGATCTGACCGGCGGCCAAGTTCGCAATCGAAGCTGTGATGAAGAAGGGGGAAACCCTGGACGGCCCGCCAGTCATAAGGCGCGCATGCTCACGTTCAATGACTTCGAAGCCCCCGATACCGCTGCCGACATAGACTCCTACGCGCTCAGGATCTTCGTCTGCCATTGCGAGAGCGGCCTGATTCACCGCCATGGCTGTGGCCGCAATAGCAAATTGAATAAACCGGCTGGTCTTCTTGATGTCCTTGCGGTCAATGAAGTCTTCAGGCTGGAAGTCTTTCACCTCAGCAGCGATCTGGCAGGCATATTCAGCAGGATCGAAGAGCGTGATCCTCGCAACGCCCGACTGGCCCCGGCGAATCGCCGTCCATGTTTCTTCCGTGCCAATACCCACGGGACTAACCAGACCGACACCGGTTACAACGACTCTTCTTGGACTACGCGGCTCACTGCTCATTCAGACTCCTTATTTACCCGGTCCGCGACTGCCTGCAGCAGCCTGTTCCTTCGAGAAACGGGTTGCTTCCCTAACCGCAACTCGCGACAAGATTGGACCGGAGTGAGAACCTTTCTGCCGCCCAGCGGAGGCCGGAGAGGAAATGGGGGAAACACAGGAGAAACCAAAGCGGTTCTCCTGGCTCTAGCGTATTGGGACCCCAAGCTACCCCAGCGCTAAGCCGGTTTGCGCTCTAGCTCCTTCTTAACCTTTTGCAGGATCTCTTGGGAGAGGTCTGGGTCGGACACGGCACGCGCAATCGCAAGCGCCCCAACCATCGCCGACAGTTTCAGGAGCGCTTCTGCGCGATCGCCGCCCACCTCGTCAATGATCGCTTTCAGTTGAGCGGTGAACACTTCCTTCACCGCTGGTTCATGCCGTATTTCGCCGCTGAGGGCGGCGATCGCGCATCCGGTCGCGAGATTGTCTCGGTGCTCCGTGCTCAGATAGCGACCGACCCAGGCCGAGCGCGCCTTCGCGGTTGCAGATGTCCTCTGCCATCGTGCAAGTGTGGTCTCCATTGCGTATTCCGTTGCTGCCGCCATGAGAGCTTCCTTCGACTCGAAGTGGCTGTAGAAGGTGCCGTGCGTCAAGTCCGCAGCCTTCATCACGCCTGCAACCGTAACGTCCTGAAAGCCACGCTCTCGAAACATCTTCGAAGCCTCTTGCAGGATTCGCTCATGTTTCTCCGCGGTCTCTTCGGCTGGATAGCGCATTCCGGAAAACCTCCTAATAATGAATCGATGATTCCTTACGGCCATCATACATGACAGACATAATGTATCGCCAAGGAGAATGTACAGATGAAACTTGCCGGCAAGAAGGCTCTCATTACTGGAGGCAACAGCGGGATAGGGCTGGCGACGGCACAGATATTCGTCCAGGAAGGTGCGGAGGTGGCGCTTACTGGCCGTGACCAGAAGACGCTGGATGAAGCAGTCGCTTTGCTTGGGCCTAAGGCCCGCGCATATCGCGCTGATGTTACGGATGCAACTGCGCGCAAGCGCCTCTTCGAACAGTTGGCAAACGACTTCGGCAAGCTGGACATAGTCTTCGCCAACGCTGGAATCTCGGGGAAGGCGCCCACCGGTACAGCCGACGAATCTGTCTTTGAAAACATCATTCACATTAACTTGACTGGTGCGTTTTTTACGGCGAACTCGGCTGCTCCCCTCCTTAATGATGGCGGCTCGATTATCTTCAACGCCTCCGTCCACAACTATCTTGGCCAGCCTGGCATGGCCGCCTATGCGGCAAGCAAAGGTGGCCTTCGGTCGATGGCCCGGTCCATCGCCGCCGATCTAGCGCCACGCGGCATACGCGTGAACGTCGTCTCCCCCGGCGCAACCAAAACACCGATCTGGAACCGTGGCCAGCGGGCCAAGGCTTCGACGGAAGAAAGTGGCCAGCTTGCTGCATTCGTCTCGTCGATGATTCCGTTAGAGCGGTGGGGAGAGGCGCAGGAGATCGCAAAGGCTGTACTGTTTCTGGCTTCAGACGATTCCTCTTACGTGAATGCCATCGAGCTTCTCGTCGACGGCGGCCTGACTGGCGCGCCCATGGGCGCACCCCGTACACGAGGATAATGCCCGATCCGCGTTGGAGCTGGGCTCGGTCACGCGGGAGCCCAGCTTCGGTCCGATTCGTAGGCGACTGGAGAGATCATGAAGAAGCGTAGTTCTCGTTACCGCGGCAAGTGGCAACGCCGGCCGCAATATTGTGGAAGCTCTAACTAACTAAGGACTTCAATGTAGTAGCAACACCTCGGTACCCAGGCAAGCTGAGTTTCTCTCAGCCCGTAGAGCGACGAGCATACGATGCAAACGCGGCTGCGAACTTTGATCAGCTATTCCATCAAATCGACGATGTTGTCCTTGTTGGGCCGCCACTTGATGGTCGCGTTCACGAAAAGCTCGCCCCGTTCATTGAAGCGGCTACTCAAAAGGGCATCGGGCACATCGTCTATATCTCCGACAATTATATATCTCCGGCAATTACCTTTCAGGAATGACGGGAGCGACTCTTGAGGGCCTGCCCATTCGCAAGGTTGAAAAGTTGGTCATTGCATCTGGCTTGAAGTACACGATCGTACGTGCCGGCTTCTTCATGGATAACTTCACAACAGGGTTCTATGCGCCTATGGTGGATCGTGGTGCGATCACGCTCGCAACCGGAGATGGCAAGTCCTCGCTGGTTGCAGCGAGCGACGTCGGGGAGTTCGTTGCCGAAGCACTTCGTCAAGGACTGACAGGGGAATATCTTGTCACTGGCCCGAAAGCCCTTGACTACTACGAAGTGGCACGGTTGCTTTCAAAAAAATGAAGCGTGAGATTACATATACGCCGCTTGCCGAGGAGCAGCTTTTGGCCGTCTACACCTCAAAAGGCCTTCCCGCGAAACCGGTGGAATATGGCTTGACGTTGTATAGGGCGTTTAGGAATCAAACAACGGCGGCAGTGACGGACGGATTCAGGCAGGCAACCGGCCGACAACCGTTACGCTTCGCCTCATTCCTCGGTCTGGATTAGGCGAATCGGCCAGAGACTAGTCTGGGGCTTGCGTCATTCGAAAGCGCGGAATGAACGAACCATCGCAATGACGCCGCCACCTGAACCCCTTATCGCAAGTCCGCCAGTAGACCCCATTTGGAGATTTGGCAAGCTTCTTTGAATCAGTCTGGGTGTTACGGGAATCAATACGGGTGTACATATTATTCTTTGGGCAGGCTCTCCGCAAACCGGTCCTCCATCGAGCACAACGATGCACATACCCAGCTTTAGAAAGAAGTGATGCCATGAGCAATACGAACAACAATCTGGTCGCGAAGGACGGCGACGCGATCTACTACAAGGACGCAACCGAACTGGCAACTTTAATCCGGACGAAGCAGTTATCCTCCCGCGAGATCGTCCAGGCGCATTTGGACCGTGCCGCGGCAGTAAATCCGAAGGTGAACGCGATTGTTACCCTCATGGCCGAAGACGCCCTAAGAGGCGCAGACGCAGCCGACAAGGCAGTAAAGAACGGCGCGGATCTCGGCCCGCTCCATGGCGTTCCGTTCACGATTAAGGACGCAATCGATACTGCGGGCGTACTGACCCAGCGGGGTTCCAGAATCTTTGCAGGAAACATCCCTTCGAAGGATGCTACCGTCGTCACTCGTTTCAAAGCTGCGGGAGGCATTCCGCTCGCCAAGACCAATCTTCCGGAATTCTCTGCATGGCAGGAGACGGACAACATTCTCACCGGCCTTACTCGCAATCCCTGGAATCTCGATCGTACCCCCGGTGGTTCGAGTGGTGGAGAGTCAGCAGCAATCGCCGCAGGCATCTCGCCCATCGGTATCGGTAGCGACCTCGCCATCTCAGTGCGAGGCCCTGCCGCACTGACTGGTATTGTCGGCCTTAAGGGCACACATGGCCGCGTTCCATACACTGGCCACTGGCCGGAGGTGCTCAACCGCTATTGGCACATCGGTCCGATGGCGCGAAGCATACGGGACATCGCCACAGCGTTTTCCATCTTACAGGGAGCTGACGGTATCGATGGCCTCGCCGTCCACGCGATAGATGCTGTCGCTGCCAATGCGCCGGTTGCTGGTAAGCCAATCCGAGTCGGCTGGCTGGTGGAACCTGGCCTCGGACCGGTCGATCCTGAGGTGTCCTCCGCGGTAGCTTCCGCTGCGGACTTGCTGAAGAGCTTCGGTTGCGAAGTCGAAGCCGTCCGCATTCCCGCGTTCGAGCAGAACAACTACGTCGACATAGCTCTGGTGCTCTATGGAGCAGAACTGGGACGATACGTTCCTCCCTTTGTCGGCGACCGTTTAGCCGATCTCCACTTCATCGGCAAAATCTATGCCACTTTGCCGCCACCGCCCTTAGCGGATTATCTCGCAGCCGAACGAAAGGTCGATGACCTGAAGTCAGCCTTTGCCACCTATTTTCAGAAATACGATGTTCTTCTTCTCCCCGTCATTCCATTCACTGCGCCGCCGCCGGGCCTCGAAGAGTACATCATGGATGGCGAAAAGGTTCCGTCAACACACATGATGCGCGCCACAGTGCCCTTCAACCTTACTGGTCTGCCGGGGCTGTCCGTGCCGTTCAGCTTCAGCTCAGAAGGACTTCCGATCAACGTGCAACTCGTCTCAAGGTGGTTCGATGAAGCGACCATCCTCCGTCTCGGCCAGTTGATTGAGTCAGCGACAGACGCACACAAGCGTCATCCCACCCTCTAAGGCCTTTGCTTCGGCAACATCTACTCGCCTCACGCCCTGCATCGACGTTCTCGATGCAGGGCTCTTCGTTCAGAACAGCAACTGCTGTGGAATATCATTGAAACAGATAACCAGTACGTTCGGACAGAGTGAATCAATGCCAAGACCTTCCCACAAAGAAAAGATTTTGACCAGCGGCCTGAGGGTCGTCCATGAGCATGGATACGCAGCATCCAGCGTCCGCGACATTATCGAGGCTGCAGGCGTTCCGCAGGGCTCATTTACGAATCACTTCGTCTCGAAAGAGGCTTTCGGGCTTGAGCTCGTCAATATCTACTACAAGGATATTGAGCGCTTCATGGCAGAAACGCTTCTCAATGACGCGCTACCGCCGCTGAAGCGTCTGCGCCTTTGGGCAGAAGGCGGTGTAGACTCCCTCAATCAGAACGGTCACTGGAACGGTTGCCTCCTGGGAAACTTTGGGGCGGAAGCAAACTCTGAAGTCGAGTCTATTCAGCAGCGGGTGGCCGAGGCGTTTCGAGAGGAGCGAAAAAAACATCGCCTACTGTCTGCGTGCAGCGGTAAAGGCCGGGGAGCTGCCGCCGAAGACGAAATGCGATGAGCTGGCAGGATTCATTCACGCCGCCTTTGAAGGTGCCATCCTCATGGCCAAAGCAGAACGGAGTTCATTCCCGACGGAAAGCTTTAAGAAAATTCTGTTCTCCACGCTCCTCTCGCGCAAAAGCCTAGACGGCCGATTGCTATCGGGAAGTCGGCGGCATTGATCAATCCGCCCCCATGGAACTGGCCGAGTCACTCAGCGAGCCTTGTTCCATCTCAGTCAACGGGACGTGCTAAAACCGAAAAGCGCTTCAGTGAACATCCTACAGATCAGGAGAACGCTGTACTGAACACGCTCGAGGACTGGAAGCCGATGGCCAGGACGATCTCGCCGATGCTCCGCATTCCGCGCGGTGCAGTTGCGCTCGCGCTGGTTCAATCGTCCGCACTACGGCCCTTTCTTGCGGCATGCATCCTCCCCGTAGCACGCCGGTTAGCGCCTCCGCTGAGAAACTTCTTGATCGACTGATTAGGTCCGGATGGCTTTGGAAGAACATCCATCCCAGGATCAGGAAAGTGAACACTTCCGTTTCTTAGAAGCCGCATAAGGTTCTCTGCGGTACCACGAGAGGAAGCACTTCCTTTGCTGGCTCTCCAAATATCCGCGGCAGCCAGAAGTACTTCCAGCGCGACCCTAGATGTCAAGATCGCAGCCGGGTCACTCTCATCCACACCAAGACGCTCAGCGAGCTGTTTCGTCAGGGAACGTTGCTGTTCTCCAAGGTAATCCCAGAGACGAGCTCGCGTCACGGGAGATTGTCCAATAATGGACCGAACAAGGAGTGCGTGCTTAGGTTCCTCGTCCTCCACTGCGAGAACCGCAAAGATAGCTTCTGCCAACGCGCGTTCTATCGGCATCTCTTTGACCCTGAGGGCAAACACCTCTGAGAATTTGGCCGTATTCGCGGTAAAACTCGCAAGAACGATCAAGTCCTTACTGGGAAAATAGCGATAGAGAGTTCTTGGACTGACATCCGCTGCCTCCGCAATCGCCTCCATCGTGGTCTGTTCGTACCCGTTGCGGCCGAACAGCGCCATCGCTTCAGAGGTGATCCGTTCCCGACTGCGTTGAATCTTCTTCTCTCTCATGCCCATATCAAGAATTTACCCCAATAAGGCATGTCCTGCCTATTGACAGTTACTGCCAGTTGGCGCAAACTGACAATCAAGCAGTACAGAAAAGAGGCCTTCATGTTTTCCTCCTTGACGCGGTCCAGTTTGCAAAGCGCAATCCTGATCTTTGTCGGCAGCGCATCGCTGTATGCACAGTCAAATGCCAGCACAGCTCGCAGTGAGCTTGGGGCTATCCCATCTGTATCGGCAAAGGTGCTGATCGGGTGGCCTGGTGTCGCTCCTGATACCAAGGGAGATCTTTCTTTTGGCACGAAGAGTCTGAGTTTCACGAATGAGCGCAGCTCAGGCGAAATTTCTAAATCGCGGATCATAGCAGTTTCCAGCGGAGACGAGCAGATCGAGACCGGTGGTACGACTGGAAGAATCGCGCGCGTGGTTATTCCTTATGGAGGCGGACTGGCGCTTGGCGCGGTAACGCACAAGAAGGTCGGCCTGCTCACCATCGAATTTCTCGACACATCGGGCGAATACCATGGTGCAGTCTTTCAGCTCAAAGCGACAGATATTCCCTCCACGCTTGAGAAAATCGCATTTCGGGCTTCTGCGGGCACCACCTTGCGAACCGCAGCCCCTGTGGCCTGCTCTGAGTGGAAGATCCAATCAAACGCAGTGCGAGTACAGCCGGTCGATGCCGATCGGGAGATCGGTTTTCCCGCGGAAGATCGTGTACTCCTCTACGAGCACCTGGTGCAGCAGCTTCAGTCGGAGAAGACCATCCTGAACGTCTATCGTGCTGGCGACCAGAGTGCGGAGGCCAACTGCGCGGAGTTCACGGTCACAGTGCGAGCCACCGCCTTCGGCAAAGGAGATCAGGCGGCTCGCGCCTCTGTTGGTCCCCTGGGTCATTTCGTCGGAACCACGAAGCTCGACTTTCACCTGACGATCTCCAATCAGGATGGAAGGGCAAATCTCAACGTGGGCCTGAAGAAGTCCGAAGGATCAGACACTGACAGCCTGAACATTACGAAAGTGGTCAGCAAAGCGGTGATCAAGAACCTCAAGAAGTCCAGAGCACAACTGCGCAAGACGCAGACGAGCTAGGCTACCCGACCAGATTCATATCGAAACGAAAAAGAACCAGGCCATGCGCGAAAGACGTGCCAAAACTGGAAGAGGTAGAAAAATGCTCTTGAACCGCCTTTTGTTTATCGCACCGGTGCTCATCACTGGAGGCTTGTTGACGGCGCAAACATCCAATCAGACGCGTTCTATAACGGCATCTAAAACAACATCTGTTGAGCCCGCCAAGATGAATACGATCGGCACTGTTGATGAGCGGTATCAGTCTTACAACCTCGAGATGGTGGAAATCATGGGTGGCAAGTGGTGGGCGCCTTATGGAACGCAACCGCCCGCGGCGGATTCCAGATTGGCTTCTGAAGCTGGGGCACAGTCCAGCATAGGTGCCACACCTCTTCGTTACCAGCCGCCGATTGATTTAACCAACGTGCGACTGCGCAAGCTGGCCGCTGCACTGGGTCCGGCCTACATGAGAGTTAGCGACACCTGGGCTAACACGATGTACTTTCAGGATTCGGATGTGACAAAGCCGGGCCCAGCTCCCGCCGGATTCGGATCGGTATTGACCGGTCCGGAATGGAAGGGCGTCATCGAGTTCTCGAAAGCCACCAACGCGAAAATCGTCACGTCCTTTTCAATAGGAGCCGGAGTTCGGGATGAGACCGGAGTCTGGACACCCGTAGAAGCGGCAAAGGTTCTTGCATTTACCAGGAAGGCCGGCGGTAGCATTGCCGCGGCGGAGTTCTTCAACGAACCAAACATGGCAGCGATTGAAGGCGCACCTAAGGGTTACGATGCTGCCGATTACGGTCGAGACTTCAAAGTCTTTCGCGCCTACATTAGAACAACCGATCCAGAGATGATGATTTTGGGGCCCGGTCCAGTAGGCGAGGGCAGAGTTCTTGGCCAGATGCCTTCCGGCATCAAGACGGAAGATATGCTGCAGGCGGAGGGGCCAGGGCTGGATGCGGTCTCGTACCACTTCTACGGCGCAGTGTCACAGCGTTGCACGTCGATGGGTGCTGCGTTTCAAACCACTGCGGACGCTGCGCTGACAAAAGAGTGGCTTTTCGCCACGGATGCGGAAGCGGCTTTCTATGGCAAGCTCCGCGATCGCTATGAGCCTGGGAAGCCACTATGGCTGAGCGAGACGGCCGACGCTGCCTGTGGTGGCAATCCTTGGGCTGCCACCTTCATTGATAGCTTCCGCTACCTGAATCAGTTAGGAACGTTGGCCACGCAGGGCGTTAAAGTCGTGATGCACAACACTCTGACCGGCAGCGATTATGGCCTCATCGATCGCGATACGCTTACGCCTAGGCCGAATTATTGGGCTGCTGTCATGTGGTACAAGCTGATGGGAACCACTGTCCTGGATGCCGGATCGTCTCCCGCGCCGAACCTGTATCTCTATGCGCATTGCCTGAACGGCCATCCTGGAGGCGTTGCGTTGCTGGCCACCAATGCCGATCGTGCGGCTGAGCGAGAGTTGAGGCTGCCAACAGCTTCGTCCCGCTATACGCTCAGCGCTCCAGAACTTCTTGGCACCGAAGTGCAACTGAATGGAGTCGATCTGAAGTTGAGTAAGGACGGCGATCTGCCCGTAATTCAGGGAGCACACACTCCAGTCGGTACAGTTCGCCTCGCTCCGGCAAGCATTACCTTTCTTGCACTTCTCAATGCGGACAATCCGAGCTGCCGCTAAGGCGGTCGGGTGACCGCTCACAAACTAATAACGGGATACCGAGCGAACAATGATTCAGATCGAAGACCAAATTCGAAGCGATGTCGGATTGGCAAGTGCTGACAAAGAGAACTTCTGCGTTCTTTCTCCTTTATTGAAGTTCGTAACGACCCCGAAATATCTACGAAACGAGTTCAAAGTCGAGCGTTGCGTGGTGCCGCCCGGAGTTGCGAGTTCGCTCCACCGTCACGACAGCGTAAAGATTCTTTACCTTCTTGAAGGCTGTATCGAAGTCTTTCGGTCAGGTAAATGGACGAGCGCTAGCGCCGGCTCTATCGTTGGCATCTCCGCAGGCTCTCTCCATGAACTGAGAAACGAAGGAGCTATCCCAGCAACTTTTCTCTGTCTTATAGGTACATACGTCGACACCGCCTTTCCCCTGGAGGGATCTTCCTTTCATGGGAACTATTCTCAAGGGTCTCCCACCAATGAGGAGGTGCGGCAGTTCTTTGTTGCCGCCACACGGCATGTCTACCTGCACAAGTCCGGAGTTGGCAGATAGGAACTCGGCGTCGCAACGCTCACTAGTCTCAGGAACAAATAACCCAACGAAGTACAAGGAGAAGACGTATGAGCATAAATGCTCTGAAAATAGGAATCGCAGCACTAGGTATATTGGGGACGGTGGACATGGCCATCTCCCAGACGGCACCCCTACCTGTTAAAATATCATTCTGGTGCATGGCGCGTGGGTCGATGGCTCGGGCTGGAAGCCTGTGTATGACAGGCTTGTTCAGGATGGCTATACAGTCACTTTGGTCCAGGAACCCCTCACGTCATTTTCGGATGATGTTGCCGCGACGAAGCGGGTCTTGAGTCAACAGCAGGGGCCATGCATTCTCGTCGGCCATAGCTACGGAGGCTCTATCATCACCGAAGCCGGGACAGACTCTCATGCTGTTGGCCTGGTGTACATAGCTGCTCACATGCCGGACGCAGGTGAGAGCGAAGCTCTAGACGGCAAGCGTTTCCCGAGCATCGTCAGTTCGGCAAACGTCATTACAAAGTCTTCCGACGGCTTTACCTTTCTTGAACCAGCCGCATTCCCCACGTATTTCGCAGCCGATCTGCCTCGTGAACAGGCTTCCTTTGAAGCTCGCTCTCAGATCGAGACGGCTCAAGGGGTCTTCTCCGGCGTTATCACTACACCTGCCTGGAAAAACAAACCTAGTTGGATGCTTGTCGCGGGAGCAGATAAGATCATCAGTCCGGATCTCGAGCGCTGGTATGCTCAGCGTGCTCACAGCTATACCAGCGAAGTCGAGGGGGCGAGCCATTCGGTGTACGAGTCTCACCCGAAAGAAGTTGTTCGATTGATTGAGGATGCAGCAAAGAACTTACGAAATTAACTGGATTTAGCCATCCCAGTCATGGACAACATTCTTTCTCGATACGGAGCTTGCAATGATCTTCTTTGTCTGCGCGGTGACATGTGTCATCTTTGCATGCACCACGTTCGCGCTTTTCTCTTCTCAAGGCAGCAGATCGCTCGATGACGTCGTCCTTCAGTTGGAAAAGGTCTACCCAGACTGTCCACATCCAGGCAGAGGAATCGGCGGCTATGCGCCATACAGCGTCCGCTCAGCACTTCGGAGCTTTCCCACCACCATCGCAACCAATGAATACGAGCAAGGGAAAAACTATGTCTAGTAATACCGTCGCTTTATCGTAACCCCGCTTTGCTTTCTAACGACCGCTTTTGGACAAACAGCACAACAACCACAGCCTTTGTCATTGCAGCAGAAGCTGCAAGTCATGCAACAGGCGGCGGCGAAGAGTCAGCAGCAAATTCGCGCCTATCAAGGCTTGAGTCAACCACTCTAACGATAGATGGGAAGGCGAAACAGCCGAAACAGTCCATTTGTCATTATTCCACCGACGGGCAATTGATCAAGAGCCCGATCGGCGAGTCAACAAGTCCTCAGATCAGCGGCGGCCCCCTGAAGCAACACATCATCAAGAAAAAAATTTAAGAGTTTCAGCAGGAGATGGCCGAAGTAAGTGGCCTTACCGCCTTGTATCTTCCGCTCAACAGCCAGCAGTTTCAGAGTGCCTTGCACACCCGGCGAGTTGATTTTGAGCATGATCAAGTGTCGGGGACCACCGTCATCGTAAACGATTATGCGAAGCTTGGAGACCAGCTTCGCATCACGCTGAACCCCAATACCTTGCAGATTCAGAAGATCGCGGTCCAAACGTATTTCGATAATCAGAAAGACACGTTGACAGCCGAGGTCCGACTCTCCGAGTTGGCGGATGGAACAGTGTATCCGAGCATTACATCGATCAATGCGGTGGGGAGAAAGATTCAGGTTGCAACGGTAGATTCGGATTTTTCCAGACCAGCTCAATAGATCGGATTCTTACGCGCTCGTGTTCACTATCACCCATTAACCGCATACATTTGGTGGGGTTCGGGTCAGAAATACAACTTTGTGATCACAATGCACACCGGGAGAAACAAAGATGCTTTCTAGAAATGAGCCTTGGGCACTCCAACTTGGGGAACATGTCCTTTTAGCTCCAGGAAAATGGTTATGGTTGCGATCATTGATCTGGGCAGCTGTCCTCTTCGCGGGGGCAATTCTTTTCTTCTTCTCATTATTGATGTTGGGGCAATGGCTCCATTTGCCAGAGCGGTCGGATTATGCGATAGCCCTTGATGGCAACTCGTTCACAGATACTCCAACTGCTTGGGTCGACACTGCCAACCGGACAATCCTAAAACCGGTCGCATCAGCTGATGTCTCCGGATGTGCCTCAATGCCTGCTGGCGCTTCCGCCGCCGATAATAGCTTGTCTCTCTATCAGCCTGGGATCTCTAAGCCATTCATTATTTGCTACGCACCAATAGCAGCCCACACAAGATTTTGGGACGAAAATGGCGGCCAGGACGTGTTGCGACAGGGTTGCGCCGACAATAGTTGCCCCAGCCAGTACTGGTTTGAGTGGAATGGCTCGCTTGGAGATGCAATGCAGAGTCCTCGGTGTTAAACTGGATGGCCCTTTGTACGCCAGTGCTCAGTCTGCAAGGGATCGTGACAGCCTCAGAAATGCCGTACTACGCGACCACGGATGGCAACTCCATCGGATCTGGGCGATGGATTGGTTACAACGTCCTGCAGAGCAAGCACAGAAGCTCCTCCAGGCAATCGAGGACGCACAAGAGGCCCTGCGAAACGAAGGGGTTCAAAAACGTGACGTGGCCATATCTGTAGAGATTGTTACGATCGAACGCGGAGACATCGCCGAACTGAGCCTGGAAGCTATCCCCGAAATTAAAGCCAATTTCTATAAAGAAGCCACGCTAACGGCAGTTCCCAGTTATCAAGATCCTCCGTCTACCTCGCTAACGCTCCTGGCGAAGTTTGTGGAAGATGTCGTCGCGGTTGAAAGTCCTGTACATCGTGACGAGGTCGTCGTTCGTATCCGCTCGGCTTGGAATCTCCTGCGCTCAGGAGGAAGGATTCAGACGGCACTAGATATGGCCATCCAGAAAGCGATCAGCGAGGGTCTTGTTGTAGGAGGGGACTTCCTACGGATCGAAGGGAAGGAGAGTGTTCCACGAGATCGATCGCTAGTGAATTCGCCAGGTTGCGGCGGGTAGAGATGCTACCTCCCACGGAGATCGATGCCGGCATCCTTAGCGTTATCGAGACGAGTATGGGCGGAACAACTGAACAAGGTAGTCCAGGCGGTTTCTCGGATGCTCTGATTCAAGTCAACAAGCAGTCAGCTCCGAGATTTCATCAACGGCCGAAAACAGTCACTGGTAGCGAATGGAAAATTGACTGAGTCGGACGGAATGTTTCGTATTGCACGATGATCTGAGGCATGCCCTTTGATACCATCATCAACCCATCGAAAACACTGGTTCAAAAGGTCAAAAGAAGCCGCATCGCGTCCACATCTGGATGAAGCCATATCAACCTAGCGCGCCAGGAGCGATGTGAATGGCATCGATCCGCAGATTCGCAATGGAGGGCTCAGGGATCTAATGATCGGGTTGCGGAACATCTTTCGGCAACTCGGAGAGGTTCCAAGCAGGAGTTGATCCAAATCAGACGAGCGTATGTTCCGAATTGGACGAATCAAAAATCCAGGTCGCCGTAGAGCGGTTTTTCCATGCGGTTAGAGCTGGCCAGCGGTTCTGATCTCTTCAGGTGCGTCATAGAACGCGAAAGGATTCAGGAACTGTCTGCCGTAGAGGAGCGCGCGGTTTGCCGCTGATAAATTTGCCTCATCGCAGATACCATCCCAGTGTGCCCGGATGGTATTGACCTGTCTCAAAATGATGGCGCGCGCGTCCGCATCAGTGAGTTGGAATTGCGGCGCAGATTTCAGACACAATCCCAATTGACTCCTGTTTTCGTTGCCCTTGATTAACATGCCCTGCCCGGCCTCGTTGCCGGTGCGAAGTTGCGGGCATACGTCGTAGGCAGGGGTAAGGCGCAGATTCTTTCCATCCCAGAACGCGGCGTGGTTGCGTGCGTGGTCATCGGTGTTCCCGCACAGGATGTTGAAGGTAAGCCTTCCGAATAACTCGCGAAGGTCTTCCCGGGGATTCTGAAAGCGGCGCCGGATAATCTCCGTTAGCGTCTCGTAGCTTGCGTGCCTGGCTAGCATCTCGTCGAGTTCGAGCATGGTAAGAGCAGACACGAACGCCTTTCGGCTCCATCCGACATTCTGCTCCTCGCGGTCAAAGCGTTCTACCAGTAGCACATCTTTGCCGAGCGCTGCTTCCATCCGCACTGGTGAAACATTGAGCCCCGCCAGACTCGCGAGTCGCATCGCAACGTACTCTGCTTTCACGACGTTGTAGATGTCTGTGCTCATAGAGAACTTGGCGATGAACTTCTTGTCATTAGATGTCAGGAGAGCCTTGGGCCTGGCCCCACCCAATGACGTCCCATGCTGAAGTGCTTTATCCAGCTCTGGAGAGAGGGGGACTCCTTTTTCTACCTGTTCCGCCGAACGCAGCAGATCGGCTAGAGAGGCTTGGTTCATACTCCGTGGCTTATATTTGGACGGTGATACTTGGAAGTCCAGGGCACCGGCCCGGTCTGAGCCGGATTCCAGAAGGTAGGTCAACTCACCCAGATCGTGGCTGGCGGCTTCCTCCCCCTTGACGCTGAGCATGCGGTTGATCAAAACACGCCTCCCCCAAGCATCGGGGGAGGCATCTCGAATACAACCAGGCATCAAGAGACCGTCTGCGAGTGGGATTTCACCAGCCTGAAGAGGAAGTTCGGGTTCGTAGATCGAGATCGCGTTTTCTCGCGCCAGATAACTCCGGCCATAGTTGAACAGCAACTGATTTCCGACGCGCTGCAGTACACCAGCGACGACAGGCTGCGTCTCGACCGGGAGCCAAATCCAAACGTATGCCTCTTTATAGTCGTCCTTAGAAATCATCGTGGATCACTCTCTTCGATTTGCGTGCATGCTGAGGCAGCAAGCTGAGCTTCTCTCTTAGCGCCGTCCGATGTGTCTGGAGCCGATCTGGGTCGGTTTCGAATAGAGGAACACCTGCGATGACAGCGACTTCGAAGACGGCCCCGATAGCGCAGCTCGGGTCACCTTTCTCAATGCGCTGCAGAAGAGTTCGGGAGACGCCCGCTCGTGTCGCCATGTCACGCGTGGTGATTTTCCGCTCGATCCTGCCGGCGCGAATCATCTCGGCCAACAATTCGATGGCTTCGATGTTTTGACGCGAATAGGTACGCGATGGTTTTGCCATAATCCACCTTGGTCACATATATGATGCCAAATGGAAATTCTGGACTCATATACGAGTCCAATAATCTCCCGAAAAGAGATTTGAGTCAAGTATTTGGCATACTAATGAATCCAAATGGCACTTCTGGACTCATTAGCAAGGACAAATATGACAAATCTTTGACTTTACGATGCAACCTGAACGTCTTCCGCGCCTTTATTACGCTGGCCTCCGGCGTTTGGCGTTGAGCTTCTCCAGTAACGCCACTCAACGACGAGTCGGCGGCCATAACTACAAGCGACAGGCACGACCACCCTGTTTGCCGCCTTCGACGTGTTGGTGACCTGCTCCCTAAATCTCCCCAGTTGAAACCGGATTCTCTCTCGTATTTGAAGCGAGGGAGCAGTCTCGAAGTGTGCCTCGACAGAAATCTCCACACTGGGGATCACATCTATCGCTGTCGTTGCATCTTCTGCCACGAAATAGGCTCGCTTCAATTGCTACTCACCAACAATTTGGGCTTCGATCTCATTCTCAACCAACTGAAATTGCATGGAAGCGCTTGTTCTTTAATAGAGCAGTACAAGAAACTATCGATTAAGGAGAACCTGTTGTCCGTTTGTAAGATCGCGAGAGAAGTATTCTGGCAGGCATACATTCCGAATTGGGACGCATGTTTGTCCGTGAGGTAAGCGGCACGGATATCGAACGTTGGCGTGACAACCTCAGAGACAAGCGGAGGCTGGCGGAGAATACTATAGCGCGACACTTCGATGTCATGCACCACCTGATGAAGAAAGCCTCTACCATCTGGTCCGAGGAGACTGGACTCAGCCGGAACCCGGCCGATTTGGTTGAAGTAAAACGCCCCGATGATTCACGAGATCGCTTCCTTTCGAAAAGGGAACTCGAAAGGCTAAAGGTAGCTCTGGACGATAAAATATTTCGTCAGGGCACCCAAGCTCTCAACCAGACGAACTGCCGGATGAGGCTAATTGTATTGATCGCCATTTCAACTCGGCATGCGTTCAGCCGAGATCTATAGCTTTCAATGGTCTGACGTGATGTATCGCGAAAAATTGATTGCGGTCCGAGCAAAGTTGAAGAAAGGCAAATTACGTTATGTGCCCATGACCTCAAAGCTGGGCGAAGAAATTCGGCGATATCCCGCAGTGATCGGTGAAGATCGTATCTTCCCACCATCCAGTGGCGCCAAGAGTAAAAGGCAAAGACTGTCAGGAAGCTTCGATAATCTGCTTGCGCGGGCGCAGATCAGGAATTTTCGATTTCACGACCTGCGTCACACCTTCGCGTCCTGGTACATGATGAACGGCGGTGATCTCTACGAACTTGCAAAACTCCTTGGCCATTCAAATATTAAGATGACCGAGCGATATGCCAAGCTGGGACGCGCCTACATCGCTAAGACTGGAGTCACGGCTGGGAGCTATCTGGAGCATGGTGGACAGGGGCTCGGAACAGGAAAATGAGGAAAGGGAATGGCATACCGCATGCGTGCCATGTGCTCTATTGCCCTCCATGATTTGGAGGAGCAATCCTGAGAGCATATCCGAATGCGTTCTGCAATCTTGACGAACACCAAAGCATTGCATGGAGAAGTTGGTCGGCCAGTGGAGGATGTTCTCTTTCCTTCGTATACGCGACAAGACTCGTCGCTGTCGATCACTCTGTGTGACACAGAAGTCATTGCCGGTGTTGTCGGACGCATCGGTACCTGGAAGTCAACTTGTGTTTACCGAGATCTCGAATGGCGATATGAGGGTGATGCACTCATTGGGTCGTGAAGATAAAGGACATGGGTTCGATAAAGGTGCGATAGGCCCCACCAGAGCCCCCCGAAATGCTGGACGAGCGACCCGGGGCACGTACTTTGTTAGGGTTGCGTGGTTTAGACCTCTACGGCGGGACGGCAGAGGACGTGGATTCAAGATCTCGGCCCAGCCTTAGTCATAGCGACATATCAAGGCGCGCCTCCTTCTCCTACACCCTGGCGGTTAGCAACATCGGTGGATATCTCGCAGTCTCCAACTCGACCGCGGTAAGCTGGCGACTGCGCCTCTTGAATCGTGTTGAGCCGCCGGATCGCCGAAACGAAGTAGGGAGATAACCAAGTCGAGGTCCTAGAGTCATTTCTAAATGGTGGCCAGAGACGGCTTTGGTCAGTGCTACACACCCCTTTCCGGCTAATGTAGACAGCAGCCAGCAGGTCATCGCGCGTAGGAAAGTGCCGGTAGAGGGTACCCGGGCCGATTTTGGCACGCTTGGCGATCTCGTCCATGCTGGCCTCCGCGCCCCGGTGCGTGAAGACCTGCTTCGCTACTTCGAGAATCTGCACACGATTGCGCTGTGCATCGGAGCGGGGCTTACGGGGTGTTTTCTTTGCGGCGGTCGTTTTCATCGGATGTTTTTGAAACCGGAGCAGCTCTCCGGTAATCATATCTCCATAACGGAGACTTACTCTCTTTTATTCCGGGCCAAGGCCCGTGTCAAAAGATTTGCGATCGGAGCGTACAGCATGGCAGCAAAATTTGGAGCAAAGTCAACGACAGAAGAGGTCCTTGCAGGGGTCGACCTGAAGGGCAAACGGATTCTGGTGACCGGCGTATCTGCGGGTCTCGGCGTAGAGACCGCCCGTGCGCTGGTAGCGCATGGCGCAGATGTCGTAGGCGCGGCTCGTGATCTGGAGAAAGCGAAGCGGGCGACAACGGTGGTCAGCAAGGCCGCGGCCGAGAAGGGCGTGAGCTTCGAACTGGTCGAACTCGACCTTGCCAGCCTGAAGAGTGTACGCGCTGCTGCGGACAAACTGGTTTCTGATGGCCGCACATTCGATGTCATCATTGCCAACGCTGGCGTCATGGCGACTCCGCCTGGGAAGACAGAGGATGGCTTCGAGACGCAATTCGGAACCAACAACCTGGGCCACTTCGTCTTTGTGAACCGCATCGCGAAGCTGATCAAGGACGGCGGACGCCTGGTCAATCTCTCTTCCTCAGGACACCGTTTCAGCAATGTGGATCTGAACGACCCCAATTTTGAGACGACGCTGTACGAGCCTTTTGTAGCTTATGGGCGCTCGAAGACCGCGAACATCCTTTTTGCAGTCGAGTTCGACCGCCGTCATCGTACTCGCGGCGTACGCGCTACGGCTGTGCATCCGGGTGGCATCATGACCGAGCTTGGACGTTACATGGACCCGGGCAGCCTAGAACAGATGGTCAAGCAGATCAATGAACAGGTCGCAGCAGCGGGCAAAGGACCGTTCGAGTTCAAGTCAGTTCCCCAGGGAGCCGCAACCTCAGTATGGGCCGCTGTCGTTGCGCCCGCCGAAGAGGCAGGAGGACGGTATTGCGAGAACTGCCATGTAAGTGACATCGTCGCAGATGACGCACCGTTGGGTATGCTTGACGAAGGAGTGCGTGGCTATGCTCTCGATCCACAAAACGCGGCTGCCCTGTGGAAGAAGAGTGAAGAGATGGTTGGCGAAGTCTTCGCTTAAACAATCAAATGAAGAGAATGAGCTGGCCCCTCGCTATGTACGAGGGGCCAACTCATTCTGCCTAACTTTATGGAATGGATGCCTACAATGTTGCCGTGTAGCGAGACCGCAGCATCTCTTCTACCAGTGGAATCCGAAGTCCGAGCCGCGATGTTCTAGACCGCCGAAGTCCGAATCATGATTCGAACCCCCGAAGTTCTGGCCGCCGTGATTGTCGCAGTCTCCGTTTTCGATCTCGAAGATCGTGGACGTTGAATACGTCTGTCCCGGCAGCAGCGTCGTCGTTGGGAAGTTTGGATGGTTCGGCGAATCCGGGTAGTGCTGCGTCTCCAGTGCGAAGCCATCGCTCTGCCGGTAAGCGCGATTCGACGTACCGTAGTTCGTCCCATTCAGCGAGTTCCCCGTATAGAACTGGATGGCCGGTTGATCGGTATAGACATTCAGCGTGCGCTTCGACGAAGCATCATAGACCGTCGCCGCCAGCGGCGCACTAGAGTATCCCGAAGGGCTGATGACCCAGTTGTTATCAAAGCCGCTGCCCGAGACAAGCTGCGGATCATTTACCCGGATGTCCTTCTCGATGATCTTCGGCTTCCGGAAATCGAAGACCGTGCCGGAGACAGACTGGATCGTGCCGGTAGGAATCTGAACGCTATTGCCTGGGGTGAACTGATTGGCATAGAGCGTGACCACATCCTGATAGACCGTCCCGGTTCCTTCTCCAGAGAGGTTCCAATACGTGTGGTTGGTCAGGTTCACTATCGTCGTCGCATCCGTCGTCGCCTTGTAGCTGATGGTGAGTTGGTTCTTGTTGTTCAGAGTAAAAGTCACAAGGGTATTCAGATTGCCTGGGAATCCATATTTTGCATTCGCGGGGCAGTTCGGATTGGGCGCGGTATCGGTCCATCCATCACCTGCCGGACTCAGATAATTCAGCTCTACACCAACCTCGGACGGTTCATCGATCACCTGCTTTACCGTCCATATCTTTGTATCGAAGCCTTTGAAGCCACCGTGCAACGTGTTGGCTCCATTGTTGGCGTCGAGGCAGTAGGTCTCGCCCTTGAGCGTGAACACTCCATTCGCAATGCGGTTGGCATAGCGCCCGATCAGCGCGCCGAAGTGCGGCCCCGGGCTGTTCTGCGTCTCGTAGTCATTCAGGTTGCTGAAGCCGAGAGCGACATTCGGCATATTGCGCCCCGGAATGATCGAGGTGACGATCGCACCATACGTGATGATCGAGACCTCCATCCCATTGGTGTTAGTGAGCGTGTATTGATCGATCGACACTCCTGTCGATGTCGTTCCGTAGTAGCTTCTGACAACACGAGCGCCATAAGTCTCAGCAGTGACGGAAGCGGCAGGGAACAGGATAGAGCCGAGGAATATAAAAGACAGTACGGAACGAAACAATCCCTTCATCGTGGTTCTCCTTAGGAGTTACATCTGCGCTTTATTACTGAACAACCAAGTGATCGGCGTACCGGCGGTCTGATTGCCATCCGTTGCTTCAGGCAAAAAGCAGCGCGTGCGGTGCATTACTCTGAAATCAACACGGGGTGATTACGTAACCGAGACTAAGTGGGTTGTCAGGGGAAAGAAATAGAGGGTACCACACGAAAACGCATGTAGTACTACACGCGCCGCTTATCTTAGCGCCGGGTGGGAGTAGTATGCGTTAACTTGGTTCTATTCCGATGAATATCAATCCTCTTGCTGCCTTTATTATCTTCCCCATGATGCTTCTCATGCTCGAGTTGGGTCGGCGTATCCATCAGCGCTTGAAAGAACCGCTCCATAGCCCTGCAATTGAGGGTGCCCTCTTTAGCCTCTTCGGGCTGCTCCTGGCTTTTACCTTCTCCGGAGCCGTCAGCCGCTATGACGAGCATCGTCGCCTCATTGTCCAGGAGACAGATACTATCGGCACGGTCAGAATGTATCTCAGGCTTCTCCCCCCTGAAGCACAGCCTCCTCTGCGCCAGCTACTTCGTGAGTACACCGCCTCCCGCCTTCATCTCTTCGATTCCGTCCGCCCTGAGATTTCCCCCGACAGTCTCCGCCTTCAGTCTGAAATATGGCGGAGTGCGGCGGCCGCGGCGACCTCGCCAAAAGCTGGCCCTGATGTTGTTAAGCTTCTTTTTCCCGCACTCAACAATATGATCGGCATTACATACACCCGCCAGAATGCTTTTAATATGCATCCTCCAGCTCCCGTTTATCTTCTGCTCTTTGCTTTTAGTGGGGCCTGCGCCTTCACAGCTGGTTACGGCCTGCGGAGCAATCGTCCCGACTGGTTTTATGCCGTCGTCCTCGCTTTTGCCGTTACCCTAACGGTTTACGCTACCCTCGAGATCGAATTTCCCCGTCGGGGTTTAATTCGTTTCACCCAGCTCGACCAGCCATTCATCAATCTCGACAATGCCATGAATAGCGTCAACAGGTGAGGAGATGTTAAAGGAAGGGTCATGGAATATGCACCAGTGGCGCCAGTAGTCGCAGTAATTTCTTTGTCTATCGATATGGCTATTGCTGCCACTCTGGAAAACCGGCTGTAACAATGCCCGCAGTCGCAAATGCAAAAATCAGAAAAGGTAGCTCATCTGAATAGCGACGGTTTCAATATTCGCATTGCCGTCGATCATGAGACGGTACGTCTCATGCAGACGGTCGCGAATCCATGTGCAAATGAAGTATCGGCTGGGATCAGAGATTGTGCCGGGCGATCAAAGCAGCGATAACTGATACTAACTCGGAAGTGTCGCTCGGAGATGATTGCTGAATCGTTCGTTTTTGAAGTAAAACACCGCACCTTATCGTCGGTATATCGGAAAAACGGATCAATCCCTTTTGTGTAGTGCCACACTATTTTGTGTAGTTTCCTCTATATCTCTTTTCTGAAGGGACCCTCCTACTTACGAGTGTAATTAGATATGCAAAGCACAAATGCATGAGGGATATCGCCCAACTCCGCAGACGAGAAAAAGACTTTATTTGCACAACGCAGGAGATATCATGCCGATTCGTCCCAGCCTATTCGCCTTCACTGCCATCTTGATTGCATCCACCCTCGCCGCACACGCCGACACCGTTGAGTTCACCTTCACCCCACCAGCCGGAGAATCTGGACCTCCCGTAGATACCTTTAGCTTCACCACACCTTTTATCGCCGACGGACTTGCTGAACGTCAGTTCGAGTTCTTTTACTCTCCTGGCAAGTGGCCTGAATGCAAGGATTCGTTCGAGCCGGTTGATAGACGCGGCGATTGGTCACTCGTAGTCAAAGACGTTTTCTACGAACTTATCTCAGGTGCTGCTAAGGGTGCATTCTCAATGTCTGAGGTGGGCTGTCAGACTGGGACGCCTTCTTCGAGTTGGTTGTGATCTTCTTGCCGAGAAATTCCTGGATGACGGCCCTCCCATCCTCCCAAGAACGCCAAGCCCCGCATTCTCGAAGACCACTTCCGGGTGAGAGCGTATCGCCAGAGTCTCAGCCGGGTTCAAAGCTTCGGGTTTGCGAAGCAGACCCACGCCAATTCGCAGCTTACCGATATCATGCAGGAGCGCAGCTCTCGCGAGTCGATTGCGGTCCATCGGAGTGAATCCAAGCTGGCAAGCAAAGGATTTCGCTAATTCGCTGACGAGAATGCTGTGCGAGTACAGTCCTGGATCGTGTTGACGAATGAGCTGCAGATAGTGCTCAACTCGTTTTCTTTCGGGTGTGGCATTGTGAGGGATCAATCTCAACTCCTCTCTGCCTATCGTCTTTCTGTTCGATTATGAGCGGACTTGCTAGTCCGCCCACGGTGGAGTTACATTTTCGCTTTATTACTGCACCACCAGAGTGATCGGCACGCTGGCAGTCTGAGTGCCATCCGTTGCGGTCACCGTGACGGTGCTTGATGCCGCAGGAGTGCCGGGGTTACCGGGATTGCCAGGATTGCCAGGGTTGCCGGCAGTGCCGAGGTTGCTGCTGACTCCTGTACCGCAGGCGGTCATCGCCATTCCCGCCGAGAGGAGCAGCAGCAGAACAAACATCTGCCGCCATTGCCTCCTGCGAGTGGTAAACAATTCGCCGATCGCCAACAGGCCCGGCAGCGCCAACGCATACATGATCTTTGCGTCGCCACTCTTCGACGGGAAAGAAAGAGCGGCGCTCGGTGCTGTCGTGGTGATCTGGAGGGTCGCCGTATTGGAGCTGCTCAAAGCGCCAGGGTTGCAGGATGCCTCCGCCGGCAGACCCGTGCAGGTGAAGGTGACGGAGCTGTCGGCGAAGTTCGCCACGGTGAGCGCGGTCGATCCGGAACTGCCTGGCGAGGCGATGGTGATGGTGGTTGGATTTGCCGACACCGCAGGGGTGAGGCCGATCATCTGCGCGCCGATGATCAGCGATCCATTGACATAATTGAAGGTGTAGTTGGCGGCTGTCAGGCCCTCAGTTGCAAAGGTGATCGGATAGGTCCCCGGGGGCGTGGTGGTGGTGGCCACGGTCGTCAGTGTGGCCGTGCCCGAGACCACGGAGGACGTATCTCCGTTTACGAAGCCGGTGATGGTATAGGTGAAGGTTCGCTCTCTCCCGCGGAACGTCGAATTATGCGGGGGATTGCCGATGGAAAATCCAGCAAGGAGATTGCCGAGGAGCTTTCCGTCCACTATCGAACTGTTGAAAATCACCGCACAAGGATCTGCCGCAAATTGTCCTTCGAACGCGAAGGCGCAAACGCGTTGCTTCGTTATGCCTTACAGAACAGAAACCTACTGTAGAACATCTGAGTTCAGAGGGAAATATAGGGCAAGCCTGATGGCGGTGGTCTAGGGACCAGTTTAGACCCGTCAACCTGTGTGGTGCCACACTGTCTTTGTGTGGTGACCTCTATATCTCTTCTCTGAATCAATCATCTACGATCACCTCATCTTGTTGGGGAGTGCCAGGCTGGAGCGATGCGATGTCTGTCCGAAAGGCACCAGGATAGCTGTCTATCCGCCTCGATAATCCGGGCAAAGGCGCTTCATGTGGTGCCTATTTGCCCAATCAGCGCCGATGTACGCAGCACTTGTTTGCGGCAAACATCGGCCCAAACCAAAAGGAGAACTATCATGAAGATCAAAAATGCAGTCCTGACAAGTGTAATCTCTGCAACTATGGGCGGAGGATTGGTTCTGTTTGCCCAGGCCCCTGTGGTCAGCGTCGGCCCCAAACACGGGAATTTGCGTTCGGCGCAGCAGTATATCGTCCAGGCGTATCAGAAGCTGGAAGCTGCCCGGAGCGCAAATGAAGATCAATTGGGCGGTCATGCCCAGAAGGCGATGAATCTTCTTTCCCAGGCAGATGCGGAGCTGAGATTCGCGGCAAATACATCGAATACCAACGGCCGCTAGTACCTCATGTGTACGTAGGCAATATGCGGATAAACCCTGTGGGTGTAATGACCAGGTTATTGCGCCCATTTTTTTCAATCTGTAAGAGGAAGCACTATTAAATGTGACGTTTCAGCGCTATCTTCGGCGCGAATGTCAATGGCCTGGAATTAAACGACCTGCCATATCCAAAACGGATTACACCTAAGCATGGTCATCAGTGTTCAGGCTATGAGACGAACAAGACCGGGTCTGCCTCAATGTAAATGCATGTCGATAGAAGGAACCTAAGTGACGATACTGATCGTTGACGATAATGATGGGATTCGTCGTCTCTTACGGCGCCTGATGGGTGGGACCGCAACGGATATTTGGGATTGCAATGACGGGATAGATGCATTGGCGGCCTATGCAGATCATCGACCCGATGTTGTCCTGATGGATATTCAGATGCCTCGCATGGATGGATTGGCCGCAACCAGGCAGATTCGACAGCTTAACTCCGGAGCTCGCGTCGTCATCGTCACCGACTACGACGACGAACAACTGCGTCTGTCTGCCATGCAGGCGGGAGCCTGCGCCTACGCTCTAAAGGAGGACCTGACTGACCTCACCGAGCTCGTTACGCTGGTTGCTCGCTCCCCATAAGCTAACAACAGATAACAATTCTCATAACACCTACACTTTCCTTTTATTCCTGAAGATCTTATGCGCATACGCTTCAACATTGTTACTTTTTTCTGTCTTTTACACGGATTCGTGGTTTGTCTGCTGGCACAGGATTCGCGAAACGTGACCGAACCGGTCTTTCCTGTGACCTGCGCGGTGCTGCAGGCGCCTTTACAGTCCACAATGGCGAACGGGCCAAGTCTAGAGAATAGCCTGGCGGTGCAGGACGCCGAGTCCTTGCACGAGACTATGTCTCTGGATGCTGCCCTGACGGGTTGTCACGCGGGCCAAGCCGTTGAGCTGACGCTGGGGACGGACAGCTCGCATAACGCCTTTCTGCTGAATCCGATTACGGTACCAGCCAATGTCTCGCTGATCATCGACGGCGGCGTGACGGTCTTCGGTTCTCGCGATCCGGCGAACTACCAGGATCCAAACTACTTCCCGCCGAACTCGTCTGTCGTGTATTGCGGCACCTACGGCCCCTATCCCGAGAACGTTGGATGCGTGGCTTTATTTACCCTTACCGACAACAGCGGCATCTATGGATACGGCGTCATCGACGGGCAGGGAAATCAACCGCTGCTGAGCGGCCGCGATGTGGGCCTGACCTGGTGGAACCTGACCGAGAACAAGGTGGCGCTGGGTTACGAGCAAGCCAATCCGTACATAATCCGTCAGAGGGCCAATAACCTGACCCTCTATAAGATCACGATCCGCAACCCGCCTTATCACACCGTGGACGTAGGGGTGAACGGAACAACCGTGTGGGGCGTTAAGGTCCAGGCCCCCTGGAACATTCCCAATAGCGACGGGTTCGATCTGCATGGAGCCAATATCACGGTATACGACAGCACCGTCGCCGATGGAGACCAGGATATTGCGATCATTACGGACAAAGCTCCGGTGACCAATGTCACGATCGATCACTTCACGATGTACGGCAAAGATGGAATCGCAATTCTCGGCAACGGGGATGGCACGGTATCGCCTATCTCGCACCTTCTAGCCCAGAACGTGCTGATGACGGGCGATGTGCCCAGCCTCGCTGGCACGACCGTGAACGGTGTGCCGGAGAGCACCATGATGGCTCAGTATGGTCTCCAGAGCTATACGCAGGCCCTGCCCAACGGGACTACCGATCTTCATGGTCTGCAGATCATTCCGCAGGTCAACAACCCATCGAAGCCCGGGGGCAGCGTTCTGGACGTGACCTTCCGATCAGTCTGCATGCAGGACATCGAAAAAGCCCTCAACATTGTTCCGGAGGTGCCTCCTGCAGGCCCAAACTATCCCGCGGTCAGCGGCATCACGTTTCAGGATATCCACTTTCTCAAGCCCACTGTGCAGTTCCCATCGCTCGTCGCGGGGCTGCCGACCGATCCGCAGGGTTCGGGCACGTATAAGGTGTTTTTCGAGGGAGTCGCACCAAACTACATCAACCAGGTCATCCTGAACAATGTCGTATTCGATGACATTCAACCGGATCAGAGCTCCGTGTCTCTCATTACAGCGACAGGCAATCTCCTCAGCACAGTGACAAACGTTTATCCGTCGGTCCTCAATGACCTGACTGCGCCTGTCATGCCCGATCCCTCGACGCCGATGGAGGGAAATACGCAGCTCATACTCAATGGCAATGCCTATGCGGCCATGACATCCACAAGCGATCGGGGCCAGGCATACGACTGTAAATCGTCGCTGCCGCTGCCGTTCCTGCTTGGCGATCTCTATCTCTCGCAGGGAGGCACGCCCGGAACAGGAAGCGCGACCAATCTTCAATCGATCACGCTGACTCAGGGAGGTTCCGTTACGTTGAACGCGGTAGTGCAACCGGCCATGTCGCAGACGACCCATTTTGCCAGGGCGGGAGTCTATCCCGCCAACCCGGGGCTGCTGTCGATCGGCTCACCAGCGTTGACTAATCCTGTGAACTTCTATGAAGGCACGACGCTGCTCGGCAGCGGAAGCCTCTCGGCCAATGGAACACTGGCCACGCTGACTCTCAACAATGTCTCGGCGGGCACGCACACGTATACGGCACAGTATCCGGCCGATGCGTACTACGCGACCTTCAATTTCGGTTCGGTGACGGTGCAGGGAGTGCCTCCTGCGAGTACGACGACCAAGCTCAGCACCTCGGCCACGAGCGGGATTGCGGGCGACATCATCACCCTGACGGCTGTGGTGGCCCCGGTCTCGGGCAGCGGCATGCCGACGGGTGCGGCCACCTTCATGGACGGTACAGCGATGCTCGGCAGTGGGGCAGTCTCGGCCACCGGCGTCGCAATTTTTACTACGCAGGCGCTCGCTGCCGGCAGCCACTCCTTTACCTCTGTCTATAACGGCGATAGCAACTTCGTGGCATCGACCTCCAGCGCAGTCATCGTCACGATTGCGCCTCCACCGGTTCCGGACTTCTCGCTTGCGATGAATCCGAATGCCGGCGTCGTTACGAGGTCGATACCGAATACGGCAACCCTAATGATCACGCCAGTCAATGGCTTCAACACGGCTGTTACGTTTGGCTGCTCCGGGCTGCCTGTGGGGATCTCGTGCAACTTCAGCCCGACGATGGTAACGCCTTCGGGAACTGCTGCTATCTCTACGGTGGTCACCTTCACGGCGTCGGGCGGCTCGGCGATGATGCGGGGAAGTTCGCTGGTGGTGCTGTCATTAAGCTTCGGCGGTTGGCTGTTGGCGCATCCGCGTAGACGCTTGCGGGCCTGCGGGTTCTGGGTGGCGGTTTTGGCAGCCGCGCTTTACGGTATCTCAGGCTGCGGCAGTAATAACACCGTACCCGTAATCTCTGCGGTCACCGTTACGGCCACCTCGGAGAGTATCTCCCACGCGACGACCTACTCGCTTGTAACTTCGAAATAGATTCGGAGTGTGGGCCCCCTACGGGCGTGCAGTAGTGGTCTGAACTAGGGCAAGATCGACATTTGTGCGCGAAGCGTAGCCGATGATGTGATCAATAGAACAACAGCAAATATTTGGGTGAGCGGTTCAGTTCGCTCTTGGGGCATCGACATATAGGTTGGGGAGTAGCCATGAGCATGCGAGAGCGACGAGAGCTTTGAGGTTATGTCTGAGTTTTTCGTATTGCGTGGCGAATCGGCGGAAGTGCTTCCAGCTAGTAGCATCCATCGTCGAGTGGGAAGCACATCTGCCAGGCTGAAGACAACAAAAAGACCAATCGTTAGTAATTCGAAAAGCCAGTTCGGTAAGTCATAGATCCAATACATGTGTCCGCGTTCCATTTTTGAACTGAACCACTTCACCTTATCGCCTGAATATCGGAAACGGATCAACCCTCTTTTTTGTGTGGTGCCACACAACCTCTTGTGTAGTTTCCTCTATATCTATTTCCCGGACTGACTTCTACTATGAGGCTAATCGATCTACGAGGCGCAAGCATACAGCACGTCGCTCAACTCCGCTAGGCGAGAAAAAGACTGGATATCGTGTTCTTTTGCGAACTCCAGTTTGGTTGGTAATGTGCTTTTGCTTATCACGGTCTTGCATCTCATCCAATCTATTTGTACAAAGCAGGAGATATCATGCCGATTCTTCCCCGCCTGTTGGCCTTTACTGCCATGCTGATTGCAGTATCCACCCTCGCCGCACACGCCGACACCGTTGAGTTGACCTTTACCCCGGCAGACGGGGCATCTGGCGTGGATTCATTTAGCTTCACCGCACCTGCATCACCGACGAACTTGCTGACCGCGGGTCCAAGTTCTTTTCTTCTCTTTCCAAATGAATTGCAGGGGACGTTCGACATGGGTTCGCTCCCGACCGACGTCCTATTTGAATTAAGGGGTCTCCAGATAGGCAGTGATACTTTTATAACTGGGGGTGTGTACATCTATACCCTCAAAGGCGGGGACCCTAACAAGCCAACCTTCAGTACCGGCACCTTCGACGGCGTTCAGGAGTTCGATGCAAACGGCCTTGTCGGCGAGGGAACCCTCACGATTACCGATCTGAGCACTATCGGTCTAGGCTCTCCACCAACCCCCACCCCTGAACCATCGACTCTCGCTCTGTTCAGCGCCGGCATCTTCGGCTTGGTGGGAGCAGCGCGCCGCAAGTTTATTAACCGCCTGCAGGAATGAAGAAGCAAGACAGTCCGGCTGCATCTGCGGAGGTGGCCAAACCCGAAATTCAAGGATTTGTATTTCGCGCTCCAGTTTGGTTGGTAAACGTGCTTTTACTTACAAAGATGAACACTGCCTGCGATCAAAGGATTCCAGAGGCATGCACCATCCATAAAAGAACCGCCCTGTCAGCCGAGGAGAACTCAATGTCAATAGTCGATTAGATGGCTGAGCTTATGGAATAGGGTCTTACTGCCGCAATTCATTTTTATTGTTTAACGGAGGCTGTCTTGAGAAATCTTCGCCCGGTGTTGTTTGTCCTTGGTCTTATTATCGTTGTGGGAGTTGGTTGGCAGGTAGCAGGAGCCCAAAGGTTGGATGATAAAGATCTGCAACATATGCTTGAAAACCTGAGTAGCGATGCCAAATCATTCCGACCGGCGTTTGACCAGGCGCTGAAGCAGAGCACGATCAGAAAGACGAGCCGGCAGAAGGATGCCGAGAATCTGGCAATGGCGTTTCAGAAGCAGACGGCGGGAATCGTCAACCAGTTCAAGCGCACGAAGAAGGTTCCGGGGCTCCAGGAGGTCTTAGCCACAGCGGACCAGATCGAAAAGCTGATCACCGAATTACAACTGGATGGCGAGACGACGGTCGAGTGGCAGAAGATTAAGCCAGAGCTTGCGCAGATGAAGAGCGCATTCGACCTTTCACCAACGCCTGCAGGATCTTCTGCACCGCCTTCGGTAACGCAATAACGCTTCGGGACCGCCAGTAGCATTTTTATTTGAACGCGGCATCTACGGGTGCTGTCCATTCCTGGAATATTTAATTGTCGCAGTATTAGTACTAATTACCAGGCTTGGTCATCTGGCGGTATATGCGCTCGAAAGGTTCAGGGCCGACGCTGATCTTTCCGCGATAAGGATTATCGAGGTCAGCCACCATAAAGACCATCAGTCCGAGAAGAGAAGCGACAAAGAGAGTCATCCAGATGTGCATGCTGAGGCTCTCCATATGGAAGAACCAGGTAACAACAATACAGATCAATCCTCCTATCAGGATCAACGACCAGAGCGGTGATGGCAATTCTGTAATTACGCTGTCTAAACGAATGCTTCGCAACTTCTCCAGAGCGTCGAATTCCCGCCAGATGTTGGCCACCAGGGCTTTCTGTTCTTCGGTAACGGGCCCAAACGACTCGAGATCCTCTTGGAATTTATCCAGATTCACACTGTTTTCGACTGGAAGGACGCCGCGTTTCTGCTCGGGCCAGCTTACATCGATAACCTGACGGGTATAGTGGCGGAGGTCATCCTGTACCAAGCTGCGTGCCGGTTCTGGAAGACTTCTCAGACTGCGATAAAGGCTGGATAAAGCAGCTGCCTCTTGTGACACTTTGGCTTCCGTATCGGTGTATGCTGTCCAAGCCCCGATAGCGAGCAAACCCAACGAGACTCCATAGAGTACGGTTATTCCGGCCAGGTAGAAGCCGACGATATCGTTATGGGAGCGCTGGACGTGAATGCGACGAATCCATCGTCGGGTGGGAAGCACGCCTACCAGGCCAAAGACAACAAAAAGACCTATAGTTAGCAACTCGAAGAGCCAGTTCGGAATGTTGTAGACCCAATACATATATGCCCGCTGTCCTTTTTTTGAAGTGAAGCCACTTCATCCTATTATCTGGATGTCGGAAAACGGATCAATTCTTTTGTGTAGTACTACACCATCTCTTGTGTAGTTTCCTCTATATCTCCTTTCCGAACGGACGTCTACTATTAGGTTAATCGGATCCTACGAAGCGCAAATACATACAGCACGCTGCTCAACTCCGTAAACAAGAAAAAGACCGGAATGTCTTTTTTTTGTGAGCTCCAGTTTGGCTGGTAACGTACTTTCGCTTGTATTCATCCGATCTACTTGCACGACGCAGGAGGTATCATGCCGATGCGTTCCCGTCTGGTTGTTTTTACTGCCATCCTCATTGCATCTACCCTCGCCGCACACGCCGACACTGTCCAGTTCACCTTCACTCCGGATGGCGGAGATTCATTTAGCTTCACCGCACCTTTGTCGCCGACGGACCTGCTGCGTGTGAGCTCGAGTTCTTTTCTTCTTTTTCCAAATGAGTTGCAGGGGACGTTCGACAACGGTTCGCTCCCGACCGAAGTCATATTTGATTTAAGGGAGATCCGGATAGGCAGTAGTGAATTTATAACCGGGGGCGTGGACATCTATACCCTCAAAGGCGGGGACCCCGACATGCCAACCTTCAATACCGGCACATACGACGGCGTTTTGGAGTACAAAGGAGGGGTACCCCTCGGCGAGGGAACCCTCACGATTACCGATGTGGGCACTATCGGCCCGGACTCTCCAACAACCCCCACCCCTGAGCCATCGACTCTCGCGCTGTTCGGCTCCGGCATCCTCGGCTTGGCCGGAGCAGCGCGCCGCAGCTTTTCTGGCCACCGGTAAGGATGAAGAATCAAAACGGGGAAGGTCGCTCTGCGAGGTGGCCTTCCCCGAGGTTCAGGTATATAAATCCTGATATTGATTCCTAGCTGTATTTTGTCGTCCTCCCTCTAGACATTTTTAGTCAGGCACTCTAAAAGATCCCGGCGACTACATTACAGATAAGAGCTTTCTCATGCGATGAGGATGCAGGAGTTCCTTGACCGAGCAAATTGCCTCCACGACAACGACGTCGCTGCCGAATCAGGATAGAGACCCCAAGCGATGGTTGGCGCTCGCGGTGTTGCTGACAGGCGCATTCCTTCCCATCCTGGATTTCACTATCGTCAACCTCGCGCTGCCTTCGATACGACAAGGGCTCAGGGCCACTTCGAGCGAGGTAGAGTTTGTCATCTCCGCCTACTCAGCTACTTATGCCGTTATGCTCGTTACCGGAGGACGTCTCGGCGATCTCTTTGGGCGCAAGAAGATGTTTGTGATGGGCGTAGCCGGGTTCACCATGGCATCTCTTTTGTGTGGGTTCGCGGATTCTCCGACTGCGTTGATCTTTGGGCGCATCCTGCAAGCCCTGATGGCCAGCGTGATGGCGCCACAAGTTCTGGCTTCCATTCGTATGCTGTTTCCTGACGGGGAACAGACACGCGCGCTCGCCTTATATGGCGCGACGTTTGGGTTGGCTAATATCTGCGGCTGGTTGTTGGGTGGATTCCTGGTCTCTGTACATCCCTTTGGATTCACCTGGCAGGCTATCTTTTTCGTCAACATACCGATAGGAGTCGCTGCGTTTGTAGGTGGCATTCTCTTCTTGAACGAAAGCCGCTCCGCGCATGCCAGGAAGCTGGATATTCCCGGTGTCATTTTGTTGTCGCTGACGCTCGGCTGTCTGATCTATCCCTTGATCGAAGGAAGGGAAGCGGAGTGGCCAGGTTGGATGATGGGGATGCTGCTTGTTTGCCTTGCCGCGTTGAGCGTGTTCATCCGGTATGAGAGACGCCTCTCCGTGAAGGGTCTGGACCCATTAGTGGAAGTCTCGTTATTTCAGAACCGGAGATTTACGGTCGGTCTCATCATGGCGCTGCTCTTCTACATGATCTCGGCGTTTTACCTGACCTTCTCCGTGTATCTACAGGGAGGACTCCACAGGTCTCCCTTACAGGCGGGATTCTCCGTACTGCCCTTTGCTGTCAGCTTCTTCTTGGGCTCTATGGCCTCTTCTTATGTGATGCGGCGTCTCGAAGCCTACGCACTCACTCTTGGCTTTGCGTTGCAGGTAATCGGATTCGGCATCGTGGCGGCTTGCGCTCGATATCAGTTGCTTTCGGGAGTGAACGGAGGATTGGCGTGTGCAGGAATAGGCTACGGGATTGTCATGCCAGGTGTGATCAAAGCGGTCATCGGCAATATTGATGAGCGCCACGCCGGGCTGGCTTCCGGGATCGTGATGACGACGCTCCAGATCGGGTCGGCATTAGGAATCGCGGTTATCGGAGGAGTTTTCTTCACGACTCTCGGAACGCAGGCTGATATTCAAGCCCATTCTCATGCGTTCAGCAATGCGCTTGCTTGCAATGTGGCGCTTCTGGCGTTGGGGGGCATGTTGTCGCTGTGGTTGCCCGAACAAAAGGCTGTCCTCTTCTGAACCGCTCCTCACATGGAAATGCTGGTTCACAATTCCTGGATGTCTTTGAGGCCCGGGGCTGTTAGCCCCGGGCCTCTGTTGGAGTTGCTCAGTTTGTGTTGCCGGTCAGATAGAGTTTGCCGAAGACAGCGCTGCCGTCTGAGTTCCAGACCTGTACCCCAGATGAGTTCCCAATCGTCAGCGTGCCGTTATTCGTTTGTCCTGAGGGGTAGCTGCCTTTGAACTGCAAGGTGCTGGCACACTGGCCGTTGTCCCCCAGATAGCCATTGCAGCCTCCTGTGAAGTTCCAGTTGTTGTAGTTATTGAGCGACACCGATGCAGGTGCTCCCGAGTTATTCCAGCCCGAAGGATTGAATATCTGGAAGCTGAGCGATGCCCCGGTGCTGCCATTGTTGGCGCTGCCGAAGTTATAAGGATTTGCCGCGGTTGTTCCATAAGGCGCGTTCGTGTACACCTTTGCCACACCGGCCGTTACCGTGACAGTACCGCCGCCGGCGAATCCAAAGGCGGGATTGCTGCTGGTAAAGACCAGAGTCCCACTGTAGGTCTGAGAGAGTCCCGCGAGTGTCGTAGGCTGAGTGAATCCGATAGTGACCTGGCAATAGCTGCTATATCCACTATGCGAAGAACTGCACCCATTCTGGACGATGGAGTAGTTGGATGGGCTGTTGACGAAGGCGGCGCTGATTGATGTCGTCGCCGGCGAGTTGTTGTTGATCGTGATACCGAAAGTGATCTGGTTGGTGCCAGTGAGGCCAAAGGGGAAGACGCCGAAGTTCAGTTTGCTGTTTCCGCCGTTGATCGTGATAGCGCCTGGTGCGGAGACAGAAAAGCTGGCCTGGGCGGTGGCTGCCGTGTAGTTGCCGGAAGCTGCCTGGCTGGCCAGAAGCGTGACCGTGCCTGTACCCGTCAACGTGACCCTGTTGCCGGAGATGGTTGCCGGACCACTCAGGACCGAATAAGTAATCGCTCCAGAGGAGTTCGAGGTAGCGCTCACAGTGAACGGAGTTGCGCTGGAGGACTGGCTGGGAACCGAGAACGTCAGCGTGGGTGTTGCCGCGGCCACGGAGAAGCTCTGGGTCACTGCAGTCGCTGCAGTATAGCTCGGGTTGCCCATCTGGCTGGCAGTCACCGTCACTGTCCCGGTCCCGGTGATGGTCAGCGCCGAGCCCGTTACCGTGGCCGGACCGGCCACGGTGTAGGAGACCGGCAGACCCGATGATGCCGTTGCTCCGAGCGTAATCGGACCTGCACCATAGGTTACATTCGACAGGGGAGCGAAGCTGATCGTCTGCGAGGTTTGGTTGATGGTCAGTGTCCCACTAACGTAATTGAAGCTGTAGTTAGTAGCCGTCAGACCCTCCGTCGCGAAGCTGATCGGATAAGTCCCTGGTGCTGACGTGGCAGTTGCCGTGGTCGTCAATGCAGCTGTTCCATGGACAAGGGTAGAACTATCTCCATTCACGAGGCCGGTGACGGTATAGTTGAAGGCCGGGTTAGCTGCGCCATAGGCACGCGAGACATTGTTGGCCGTTATCGTCAGTGCTGCCTGACTGACTATGAAGCTGTGGGTCACCGCGTTTGCAGCATTGTAGTCTGTATTGCCTGCCTGGTTCGCGGTCACCGCGACCGTGCCTGCGCCGGTGACAGTCAAGGTCGAACCCGCTACCGTCGCCGGACCGGTCACCGTGTAGGCTACCGCCTGGCCTGACGATGCTGTCGCCGCAAGCGTGATCGGAGCGGTTCCGTAGGTCACATTGGACAACGGTGCAAAGTTGATTGCCTGCGAGGCCTGTGTGATGGTCAGTGTTCCGCTGAGATAGTTGAAGCTGTAGTTGGGCGCTGTCAATCCTGTCGTTGAGAAGGTGATTGGATAGGTCCCCGGAGCCGAGGTGGTGGTTGCTGTGGTGGTCGGTGTGGCAGAACCCGTGACCAGAGAAGGAGGATCTCCGTTCACGAAGCCGGTAACGGTATAGGTGAAGGGTGAGTTTGTTGCGCCATACTGCTGCGTGGCATTGTTGGGAGTCACTGTCAGCGTAGCGGGACTGACCGTGAAGCTTTGGGTTACTGCGGTCGCTGCGGTATAGTTTGGGTTGCCCGTTTGGTTAGCGGTCACCGATACGGTGCCTGTGCCGGTGATAGTCAGGGTCGAGCCAGTCAATGCGGCTGGACCCGTCACCGTGTAGGTCGCTGCCTGACCTGACGATGTTGTCGCCGCAAGTGTGATCGGAGCCGTTCCATAGGTCACATTGGACAACGGTGCAAAGTTGATCGTCTGCGAAGCCTGGGTGACGGTCAGCGTGCCGTTGACGTAATTGAAATTGTAGTTAGCAGCTGTCAGACCCTCCGTTGCAAAGCTGATCGGATAAGTTCCTGGTGCTGCGGTGGTGGTTGCCGTGGTAGTCACCGTGGCAGAACCTGTGACCAGAGAAAGAGTATCTCCTTTCACGAAGCCGGTAACGGTATAGGCGAGGGTTGGGTTCGTCGCGCCATACGGCTGCGTGACGGGGTTGGGCGTCACTGTCAACGTAGCGGGACTGACCGTGAAGCTTTGGGTCACCGCAGTCGCGGCGGTATAGTTTGGATTGCCCGTTTGGTTCGCGGTCACCGCTACGGTGCCTGTGCCGGTGACCGTCAGGGTCGAGCCCGTCAATGTGGCTGGACCCGTCACGGTGTAGGCTGCCGCCAGACCTGACGATGCTGTCGCCGCAAGCGTGATTGGACTCACTCCATAGGTCACATTGGGCAGAGCAGTGAAGCTGATCGTCTGGGAAGCCTGGGTGACAGTCAGCGTGCCATTGACATAAGTGAAGTTGTAATTAGGAGACGTCAACCCTTCCGCCGAGAAGGTGACTGGATAGGTCCCCGGAGCCGAGGTGGTGGTTGCCGCGGTAGCCACCGTGGCGGTACCGGAGATGACAGTCGAGTTATCGCCATGCACAAAGCCTGAGAAGCTGTAGTTGAGGTTCGGGTTCGCTGCGCCATAGGCGCGCGAGACGTTGTTGGCCGTCACCGTCAACGTGGCCGGACTGACCATGAAGCTTTGGGTTACCGCAGTCGCCGCGGTATAGTTCTGATCGCCTGTTTGGTTCGCGGTCACGGCGACCGTGCCTGCGCCGGTAACATTCAAGGTCGAGCCGTTCGATAATAATGCGGCTGGCCCCGTCACGGTGTAGGTTATCGGCCGACCCGACGACGCCGTTGCACTGAGCGGGATTGAAGCCGCTCCGTAGGTTACATTCGGCAGCGCGGCGAAGTTGATCGTCTGCGAAGCCTGGGTGATGGTCAGCGTTCCACTGACGTAAGTGAAGTTGTAGTTGGTTGCGTTAAGATTCTTCTGCACGTTGATCGGGTAGGTTCCAGGGGCAGACCCGGTGCCAGCCATGGTCGTTACCTGGGGAGTGCCCGAGACCACAGAGGACGTGTCCCCGTTCATGTAGCCGGTGATCGTGTAGGTGAAGTTCGGATTGGGGGCCCCATAGACACGCGTCGCGTCGACGGCCGTCACCGTCAAAGTGGCAGGATTCACCGTGAAGCTGGTCCGCGCGGTGGCTGCATTATATCCTGCGGCAGCTGCCTGCTGAGCCTGCACCATAACATGACCAGTGCCGGTGATGGTAAGAACGCTTCCAGAGAGGGTTGCAGGGCCGGAGACCACATAGGTGATGGCCCCGGTGGAGTTCGAAATGGCGTCTAATGCGAACGGAGCAACGCCATAAGTCTGGTCGGGAACGGTGAGGGTGAGGGTAGGATTCACGGCGTCGCCGGTTCCGGTGAGCTGTATCGACTGCGTCGCCGGATTGGCGTTCGGGGCATTGTCCGTCAATATGGCGGAGCTCTGGATCGCCCCCCCCACCGTGGGCGTGAAGCTGATGCTCAGGTTGCAGCTGCTACCCGGCGCCAGCGAGAAGGAAGCGGTGCAATCCGCGGGTGTGCCGGAGCCTTGCGCCTGCGCGAAGTTCGCGCCGATGCTCAAGCCGGGCGCAATCGCGCTCAGTGTCCCGTTGCCGATGTTTTCCACCGTCACCGACTGTGGGCTGTCGCTGCTGGTTGAGCCTACGTTTGTCGCGGCAAAGTTGAACGCGGGCGGTTGCGAGAGCACGAGCTCCGCCGCGAGATTAGCCACATTGTCCGTGACAAAAAGGTCGCCCGCTCCATCCAGAGCCAGGCTATAAGGAGAAGAAACTCCATTTGTGGGGACCGTGGTCTGGACCCCGGTCGCCGACCACTTCACCAATCGGTTGTTGCCGTTATCTGCAATGAAGAGGTCGCCGGCTGCATCGACCTTCACGTCGCTGGGAACGCTCAGACCGGTAAGGGGAACCACGGTTTGAGCTTTCCCGAGGGGAACTTCCACTATCTGGTTGTTAGAGGTATCGGCAATGAAGACATTGCCGGCCCCATCCACCGCAATGCCACCCGGTTGGTTCAGCCCGCTGGCGATAGTGGTCTGGACGCCCGAGGCACTAATCTCGACGGCGCTGTTACCGCCACTCACAACGAAGAGGTTGCCGGCCCCATCCACTGCTATACCTAAAGGAGCAAGCACTCCCTCGAGTGAAATCGTAGTCTGGACGCCCGCCGGGGTACTCTTTGTGATTTGACCGGACAGGATGTTGGTTACGAAGACGTCTCCTGCTCCATCCACCGCTACGCTCGAGGGAAGTGCCAGGCCGGTGACGAAGGGGGTCGGCGTCCCGCCAGGAGTGACCTTCAGCACCTGGTTGTTTCCGTTGTCCACAATATAGGCATTGCCCGCTCCATCGACGGCCACACCCGTAAAGGTACTCTGTCCGGCAACGAGTACTCTGGCCGGAGCGCCGGAGTCGAAGGCGATCTGCGGCCCCTTGCCTATGCCATAGACCAGAGTTGTCGCCAGCACATTCCCGCTACCGTCCACGATCTGCACGGCTCCCGTGCGCAATCCGGGCACTGTGGGCGCGAATGCGACTTTGACGGTGCAGGAGCTGCCCGCCGTTTGCGCCCCGGTACAGGTCGTGCTGCTGAGGGTGAAATCCAGATTCGGCGCGCCCAGGGTAACTACATTCACGGGGCCGATGGTAGCAGCGTCGTTGACCGTATAGTTGAGGGTGACAGTCTTATTGCACGACGCGGGCCCGGCCGGGCAGACGTTGATGCTGCCGAAAATCACGGCGCTGCGCTGTACCTCCTCCACGCGTTTGTTGCTGTCATCCGCGATAAAAACGTTGCCTGCTCCGTCCACCGCCACGGCCACGGGGTTACTCAGGCCGGTACCCACCGTGGTCTGAGCACCGCCGTTGGCGGGCACCTCCACCACACGGTTGTTCCCGGCATCCGCGATGAAGAGGTTGCCCGCTCCATCCACCGCCACGCCATAGGGGTCATTCAGTCCTGTGACCACCGTGGTCTGAGCGCCGCCATTGGCCGGTACCTCGACCACGCGGTTGTTGTCAGCATCCGAGATGAAGACGTTGCCTGCTCTATCCACCGCCACGCCATCGGGCTGACTCAATCCAGTGCCAACCGTGGTCTGAGCGCTGCCGTTGGCCGGTACCTTGACCACGCGGTTGTTACTGGTATCCGCAATGAAGATGTTGCCCGCTCCATCCACCGCCACGTCGAAGGGGCGATTTAGTCCGGTCCCCACCGTGGTCTGAGCGCCGCCGTTGGCCGGCACCTTGATTACGCGGCTGTCGTTATTATCCACGATGAAGACGTTGCCCGCCCCGTCCACCGCCAAGCCCTCGGGGCCATTCAGTCCGGTACCTACCGTGGTCTGAGCGCCGCCGATGGCCGGTACCTTGACCACGCGGCTGTTGAGGGGGTCCGCGATGAAGACGTTGCCCGCTCCGTCTACCGCCACGCCCACGGCGAAAGACAGTCCTGTGGTCGGCACCGTGGTCTGAGCATAGTTGAAAGACACCGCTTGTGCATGCAGTCCGGCGGGCGCCATCAACGCAACCGCGGCAAAAAATAAGATCGCCAAAACTGTGCGGACCAGGCTCTTTGTCTGCCTCCTGCGTTCGGCGCTCAACATGGAGGCAGCAGGTGTCTGGTTGTCTTTCACTGGAAAGGGGAGCAGCAGCATAGGATTGACTTGCTCTTTCATGGTCAGATCTGCCTTTCTCGGGACGAGTGATTTATGGAAATTTCAGAAGAGGATTTCGCGATGCGACGCACACCTTGCGCAGATTTCTTTCCTGCTGCCTTGCCCACACAGGCCTGCGTTCCATGCAAGCTCCGCCAATGGGCGTCCGTCACGGTAAGGAACGATGAGGGCGCACCCTCTGATGGCATTTCTATTGCGGGCTCTGCTCGGAACGGCATGGAATTCCCCAGTAACGATTCGTTCGGATCTGGAAAAACCGGTCCCAAATGCGGAGGTCGCCATCAGAACCAAAGCGGGGCCCATGCCTTCGTGGTGACAGACACCTGTTTCAAGTGAAACAGCGCGATTGATGCGCTCCTCTGAAATAAACGAGGGGTAATCGTGAAACCGAGAATAAGGTGGTCGTCAGACGGAAGGGAATAGAGGACACTACACAAAACCCATGTAGTACTACACAGATTGCTATCTTTATGTCGGATATTTGGGATCTTGTATCGGATGGAAGCCAGGTGTCTCTATGAAAGGTTCTTGCCAGCACCGGACGAACGGAGCGCGATTGCTCCTTCAGGGATACAGATGGAGGAAGACCAATACCGCGATGAATACTTCTCAGTAAATCTCTGTCATCCGATGGAAGCTTCGACCTCAACCAGTGTTTGGATGCCGGCGATCCTGAAAGGATATGGCGCGAGGCGAGCAGTTCTTGGTCTGCCCGGCGTCTTTTGTGCCACAAAATGAGTTACATTTTGCTTACTGCACAACCAAAGTGATCGGCACGCTGGCGGTCTGAGCGCCATCGGTTGCCGTCACCGTGACAGTACTTGTCGCCGCGGGCGTGCCGGGGTCGCTTGGACCGCTTGGGTTGCCCGGGTTGCCGGAAGTGCCGGTGTTGTTGGTTGACCCGCCGCAGGCGGTCATCGCCATTCCTGCCGAGAGGAGCAGCAGCAGAACAAACAGCTGCCGCCACTGCCTCCTGCGCGTGGCGAACAATCCGCCGATCGCCAACAGGCCCGGCAGCGCCACGGCATAGACGGTCTTCGCGCTGCCATTACGATTTGGCGGCATGGAAAGAGCGGCGCTCGGTGCTGTCGTGGTGATCTGGAGAGTCGCTGTATTGGAGCTGCTCAACGGGCCAGGGTTGCAGGATGCCTCCGCCGGCAGCCCGGTGCAGGTGAAGGTGACGGAGCTGCCGGCGAAGTTGGCTACGGTGAGTACGGTTGAGCCGGAGCCGCCTGACGAGGCGATGGTGATGGTGGCTGGATTTGCCGTCACCGCTGGGGTGAGGCCGATCGTCTGCGTGCCGATGATCAGCGACCCATTAACATAGTTGAAGGTGTAGTTGGCAGCCGTCAGTCCCTCCGCCGAGAAGGTGATCGGATAGGTCCCCGGAGGAGTGGCGCTGGTCGCCACAGTCGTCAGCGTGGCAGTGCCCGAGACCACAGAGGACGTGTCGCCGTTCACAAAGCCGGTGATGGTATAGGTGAAGGTCGGGTTCGCCGCGCCGGAGGCACGCCTTGTGCTATTGGCCGTCACCGTCAAGGGGACAGGATTCACTGTGAAGCCGGGCCGCGTGACACTACCCGTGTATCCAGTCTGAGCAGACTGACTGGCCTGCACCGTAACATGGCCAGTGCCGGTGATGGTCAGGACGTTTCCTGAGATGGTTGCCGGGCCGGAGAGCACCGAATAGATGATGGCTGCGGGGGAGTTCGACGTGGCGTTCAATGCGAAGGGAGCTACGCCATACGTCTGGTCGGGAATGGTGAGGGTGAGCAACGTACCGACGGTCGTGCCGAGACCAGTGAGCAGGATTGACTGTGTCGCCGGGTTGGCGTTCAGGGAATTATCCGTCAACACTGCTGAACCACGGTACACATTATCCTCCGTGGCCGTGAAGCTGATACTCAGGTTGCAGCTGCTCCCCGGCGCCAGCGAAAAGGCAGTGGTGCAGTCCGCGGGTGTGCCGGTGCCTGCCACCTGCGCGAAAACCGTGTCCCCGGAAGCCTTGCTAATGCTCAGGCCGGGCGCAATGGCGTTCAGTGGCTGGTTGCCGATGTTTTCTACCGTCGCCGACAGTGGGCTGTCACTGCTGGTTGTGCCCGCGACCGTATTGACAAAGTGGAACGCCGGCGGTTGTGAGCGCGGCAGTTCCACCGCGAGATTGGCCACATCGTCCGTGACAAAAAGATCGCCAGCTCCATCCAAAGCCAGACCAATGGGGAAAGAAACTCCGTTCGTGGGGACTATGGTCTGGACACCGGCAGCCGACCACTCCACGACCCGGCTGTTGCCGTGGTCTGCAATGAAGAGGTCGCCGGCTGCGTCCACGTCGCTCGGGAGGTACAGACCAGAGACGGGGACCACGACCTGAGCTTTCCCGAAGGGAACTTCCACGATGCGGTTGTTATTGGTATCGGCGATGAAGACATTGCCGGCCCCGTCCACCGCTATGCCAAACGCCTGGTTCAACTCGCTGGTGAGGGTGGTCTGGACACCGGAGGGACGAATCTCCACGGCGCGATTGTTGCCGCTATCCACAACGAAGAGGTTTCCGGACCCATCCGCCGCTATGCCCGTAGGAGAAAGCAGCCCAGCGGGTGAAATCGTAGTCTGGACGCCCGCCGGTGTAACCTTGTAATTTGGCCGGATCCGGTATTGGTTATGAAGACGTCCCCTGTTCCATCCACCGCTACGCCCGAGGGAAGTGCCAGGGCGGTGAGCAACGGGGTCGGTGTCCCGCCAGGCGTGATCTTCAGTACCTGGCTGTTCGCGCTATCCACGACATAGGCATTGCCTGCCCCATCGATGGCCACGCTCGAAGGGATGCTCAGACCGCTGGTGAGTACCGTGGCCGGAGTATTGGAGTCGAAGACGATCTGCGACCCCTGGCCTGTGCCATAGAGCGGAGTCGTCGCCAGCACAGTCCCCAGGTCGTCCACGATCTGCACAGATCCCGCACGCAACCCGGGCGCTGTGGGCGCGAATGTAACCGTCACCGTGCAGGGACTGTCCGCCCCCTGCCCCCCGGTGCAGGTCGTGCTGCCGAGGGTAAAATCCAGATTCGACGCGCCCTGGGTAACGACATTCACCGAATTGATGGTGTCAGCCTGGTTGATCGTATAGTTAAGGGCAATAGTATGGTTGCACGGCGCGGGAGTGCTTTGCCCGGAGGGACAGACGTTGGTGTTGCCGACTTTCACCGCGTTGAGTTGCACCTCCACCACGCGGTTGTTATCGCTGTCCGCGATGAAGACATTGCCCGCTCCATCCACCGCCACGCCCTCGGGCAAATTCAGTCCGGTACCCACCGTGGTCTGAGCGTCGCCATTGGCAGGCACCTCCACCACACGGCTGTTCTGGGTATCTGCGATGAAGACGTTGCCCGCTCCATCCACCGCCACGCCTTGGGGAGCAGCCAATCCCGTGCCCACCGTGGTCTGAGCGCCGCCGCTGGCAGGCACCTTCACTACGCGGTTGTTCCCATAGTCCGCGATGAAGACATTGCCCGTTCTATCCACCGCCACGCCAAGGGGGTGATTCAGTCCTGCGACCGGCACCGCGATCTCGCCGCCATTGGCCAGCAGCTTAACCACGCTGTTCTTCCCATAATCCGCGATGAAGATGTTGCCCGCTCCATCCACCGCCAAGCCGGAAGGTTCAACCAGTCCTATGTTCGCCACCGTGGTCTGAGCGCCGCCATTGGCCGGTACCTTGACCACGCTGTTGCCATCCGTGATGAAGATGTTGCCCGCTCCATCCACCGCCACGCTCGGGATAGCTTGCAGTCCGGCAGCGACTATCGTGGTTGGGCCGTCGTTGGCCGGGACCTTGCCCACGACGCCGCCCTCCACGAGGAAGAGATTGCCCACTCCATCCACCGCCACGCCCGAGGCAGCATCTGAGTTCGGCACCGTGGTCTGAACGCCGAGAAAGGAAACCGCTTGTGCCTGCAAGCCAGCGGGCGCCATCACCGCAGTCGCGGCGAGAAACAGGACCGCCAGAACGGCGCGGACCAGGCCCTTGGCCTGTCTCCGGTCGAAGCTTCGGCTAGGGTTTGTCCGGCATCCCGCAACCGATACCTGAATGGCTTTAGCCGGAAGGTGCGATAGCAACATAGGATTGACTTGCTCTCTCATGGTCGGATTATGTTCTTGGACGGAGCCTCTCTGGAGTAAACGAGAGGGTAATCGTGAAATCGAGAATAAGGTGCTTGTCAGGGGAAGGAAATAGAGGCCACCACACAAAAATGCATGTAGTACTACACAGGCCGCTTATTTTAGTGCCGGATGCATATTGGCGGCTGCGAGCGCGGCAGTTCCGCTGCGAGATCGGCCACGTTATCCATGACAAATGCATTTGCCGTTCTGGCTGTTATCCCCGAAGGGGATCTGTTGTTCTCCACTCCCCAATCCCAGATCCACTGCCTTCAGCCCAAAGCTTGAACCCGGATTTAGCAAACAAAAAAACCCACAGAAATATTTTCAAAAAGTGGCGCATTTTCCAAACCCAAAAAGCACCATACAAATCACCACAAAAAACCATCAACTCGCCACGAATTAGCCAGCAAAATACCATCGAAAAACATGCACATTTCGCAAAACCCCCAGTAAAACCGGCAGCTTTCCCGGCGGGAGCTGGATACCCTCGCATGCTGCTCCGGATTCAGGTTAAAAAAATAAAAAAGCCGTCTCCGAAGAGACGGCCAGGGCAGCGTTGCGTCCCTTCTCTCTAAGAGGGAAGGAGCTTGCGGCGCAATGCTCCCGCACCACCGATCAGGCCGGTACCGAACAGTGCAAAGGTGGAGGGTTCAGGAACAGGTGAGGGTGAGCCCAAGAGACTGGTGTCTGTGATCACCACTTCGTCAGGACCAAGGCCAAACTCAAATGTTCCTGTCGAAGTGAGTTGCGGAACGTAAGCTTCAGCTTCATCATGATCACTCCCATCCAAAAACACGAACTCGACACAACTCCCCTTGGTGTTATCGGTAACATCCTTACAAAAACCCAAAACCGGGTTGATTTCTACCTCGGCGATCGAGGAGTTAGTAGAGCTTTTGAAGTTTAAGTCTGCGATTTCCATAGGTTGCTGCAAGAGAGTGGATTCATCGAATACCACTGTATCCGCAGGGCTGCCGGGGTTGGGCGCAGAGATGGTAATCGTGTATTGGTACGTGTCAGCGTGAGCGGCAAGGGTTGAGACAGCGAGGACAACGGCAGCAGGGAGCAGACGTACAGCGAAGCGCATGAGACCTCCACATGGTTGACAGTTATGGTTGGTGAAGGAAACCATCTCTTCACGTAATTAAGCACTTTGGACCCAAACGGCAGAACAGGCGTGAGCGCCCCTGTTCTGCCCCTCCGAAAGAGCCATTGCGTCCTTCTCTAAGAGGGAAGAAGCTTGCGGCGCAATACTCTGGCAGCACCGATCAGGCCGGTACCGAGCAGAGCAAAGGTGGAGGGTTCAGGAACAGGTGAGGCTGAGGGACCAAGGTCCGTGATAACGACTTCATCATGCAAATTGCCACCATCAACAGGCGTAAATGTTCCTATCGTATTGAAATGCAGATCGTAATCATCAATATCAAGAACACCATCTGGAAGCTGGAATACGACACAAGCCCCCGCGGAACTATCATTACCACCGGCACAAAAACCCAAAGTGGGGTCGATTTCTACTGAAATGACTGAGGGGTCGGTAGAGCTTATAAAGCTTGGGGCGTAGATTGTTGTATCTCCCTGCTGGAGAGCGGATTCATCGAATACAACTGTATCCCCAAAGTTGATGATCTTGTATTGGAATGTGTCAGCGTGAGCGGCAAGGGTTGAGGCGGCGATGACAGCGGCAGCGAACAGACGTATGGCTAAGCGCATAAGATCTCCACATGGTTGACTGGGTTATGGTTGGTGAAGGAAATGACTTCTTCACGTAATTAGAAGCTTTGGCTAAGAACTTAGTCAGGTACCTAGGGTTCCAAACGTAAAACAGACGAAACTACCTCCGAAAAGACGGCGAAATCAACATTGCGTCCTTCTCTAAAAGGGTCGAAGTTTGCGGTGCAATGCTCCCGCAGCACCGATCAGGCCGGTACCGAGCAGTGCAAAGGTGGAGGGTTCAGGAACAGATGAGGGTGAGGGGCCAAGGTCCGTAATGACGACTTCATCAGGTTCAAAAAGCGTGAATGTTCCTACCATATTGAGAGGCGTTACGTAGAAATCCACTACACTGCCTCCATCTAAAAAATTGAATTGGACACAAGATGGCCCGCCGCCACTACCATTGACACAATCCTCTAAAACCGGGTTGATTTCTACTGAAGCGACTTCTACTGAAGCGTCTGAGGGGTCGGTAGAGCTTATAAAGCTTGAGGCGTAGATTGTTGTATCTACCTGCAGGAGAGCGGATTCATCGAATACAACCGTATCCCCAGAACTGCCGGTGATACCCGCAGAGAGGTTAATCGTGTATTGGTACGTGTCCGCGTGAGCGGCAAGGGTTGAGGCAGAGAGAACGGCGGCAGCAGTGAGTAGACGTACAGTTAAGCGCATTGGATCTCCACATGGTTGACAGAGTTATGGTTGGTGAGGAAACGATTTCTTCGCGTGACTAAGTTCAACTGGTCAAGGAGACTCACCAAGGACTACAAACCGCACCGCACCTCAGCAGAGACCATGATCCATATCGCCTGCGTACACCTCCTCCTGGAAATAATTACTTAGTTCTCGGACAGGTCCTGAAATAAACAAGGGGGAATCGTGAGACCGAGAATAGGGTGGTTATCAGGGGAAGGAAATAGAGGGCACCACACAAAAACACATGTAGTACTACACAGATTGCTTGTATTGTGTGCCGGATATAGGTCAATTGAAGTAAAACTGCGTCATTAGGAGTTGCCGCATCCTTCCATTGATCTGATAATCCGGAGCGAATTCTATGAAGACGCCTAACTCGCCTCTCTTGTGGTCAAGTGTTGTCGTATTTCTCTTTGCGATTAGCCCGCTTACTTCCGGCGCGCAATCTGTAGCCCCGAGCGATCAGCAAACACCGCAGACGCCATACGAGCGCATCGTTGTGCCGGGAATGAAGAGTATGGCGGGCGCGCACGCGGAGGACACAAGGCGAAGCGTCCCTGCAGCCGCACCCAGCTCTGCTGCACCGCCGCCAAACTTTGGCGGGTTTGTGGCCGCGCCGAAGTTCGTGGCCGCCGACCTTAGCAACTGGGACAGCCGCACCGGAGGCCTGAGCGTGTTTGCGGTCGGCGACTTCAACCACGACGGCAAGCCCGACCTGGCGACGGTGCAGGCCTCAGGCGAGGTCAATGTGATTCTGAACCAGACGCCGGCAACTGGCACCCCAATCGCCTTTTCCGCGCCGATTAGCCGACAGATCAACACGGTTGAAGCCGCTCAGGTACTTGCTATCGACGTCAATGGTGACGGCTATGACGATTTAGTGGTGCTGGACACCGACTCCACCACCAACTACCTTGATGTTCTGATCAACCAGAAGGACGGAACCTTCGCGCCGCCTATTCAGGTCGGCAAGGGTAATCCGCATACGGCGGGCGTCTTCGCTATGGCAGACCTGAACGGCGATGGCCACCCTGACCTGCTGCTGTTGAGCAGTTCCTTCACCCTTGATCAAAAGGGGCACGCTACTGCAACGACGCTGGAATTCGACACCTATCTGAACGACGGCAACGGGAACTTCCTGACGCCGGGCGACAGCCTGAAGCAGGTCCAGAACTACACCGGCGAATATCTGGCGCTACGGGGCCGCTCGATTGTTCTGACGGATGTGAACAATGACGGCAAGCTGGATGCGACTGTCGAGCTGCTTCAGGTTCTGCCACGCAGCGATACTCCATCGCCACACAACATCATTCATGTGGTGATGACCATGCCGGGCACCGGTACCGGAGCGTTCCAGACGCCGAGTGCAAATGCCACCATCACGATTCATTCAGGAGCCACAGCCAACATCGGCTTCCCTCTGGTGGCCCACCTGAATGTTGTGGACATCAATGGAGATGGGGTTAAAGACATCGTCTTCTCCTACCAGGACTATTCCATCTATGCCGCGCTTGGGAATGGCGATGGGACCTATAAGACGCCACATAATGTCGGTTTGCCCGGAGCGTATCCCACGGACCTATGGGTTGCGGACCTGAACGGAGATGGAGTGCAGGACCTGGTCGATGCGGAACCGGCCTATCTTGTCATCTATCCCGGCCACGGCGATGGAACCTTCGATCTCCCGACGGTGCGCCACTATGGTTCGGGTCTTGGGAAGTCTGCGGTTCTGAGTGTCGCCGACTTCAATGGAGACGGTCTTCCCGATGCGGCGCTCATGAACTCTTTCGAGGGCTCGGCCACCATCTTCCGGAGCCTGGCCGGCGCTGTGCCGGCTGTCTTCGCCGCTCCGCTGCTGCAGAAGAGCGCCTCCAGCGCATACATCCAGCGCGTACAGGCCCAGACGGTATTGGACGCCAATGGCGATGGCAACGACGATATCTTTTTCGCCAGCAGGGACGCAACCCTCGGCAATCCGCTTCTGGTCACCGCCCTGGGTGACGGCAAGGGCAATTTTTCCAACGTGAATGCCGTACCGGAGTTTGAGGAAAACAAGTTTGACTACGCAGAGGACAGGGCCGCGGACTTCAATGGAGACGGCAGGCCCGACATTGTGCTGCACACAACCTCGCAGCCCGTGCTGCTGCTCTCGAACGGAGATGGCACCTTTACCCCAAAACCGATCTCTCTGGAATCGGATTTCTCATGTAGCACCAACTATGCCGCAAGCGGCGATGTGAATGGCGATGGAAAGCTGGATCTCGTTATCGCCTACGAGGGCGACCCTATTCACCACTGCAATACGGGAAGCATTCTTTCCGGATTTTATGTCTTACTGGGCAATGGCGATGGGACATTTCAGCCGGCAAAGTTCAGAGCGCTGGGTGGTCTGCTCTTCCAGCCGGTGCTGATCGATCTCAATGGCGACGGGAAACTCGATCTCGTCATTTCGGACGATCCTTACCCTCCAGCTCAGGGCAACTTCGCAACCTATATTCTGCTGGGCAACGGTGACGGCACGTTTGGCTATCCAACTGCGATTCTTCCGTTCTACCTCAACAGCCTCACGCTTGCCGGGGACGTAAACGGCGACGGCCACCCCGATCTGGTGGTGGTGAACCAGGGATTGACGAATTCCCAAAAGGATTCACCCGATCTCTCGCAGTCAGGCGCTCTGGTGATGCTGGGCGACGGCGCTGGGAACTTCACGCTTAGCTCCCAATTCCTGAAAGGCTTTTTCGGACCAGGTGCACTGATTGACCTCAACGGTGACGGTAAGCTCGACCTGCTGCTGAGCGAGGTTGCGGTCTTCGACTTCAACGAGCCGTTTGCCGGAGGCGTCGTCGGGCTTGGGAACGGTGACGGCACTTTCACGGCTGTCGGTAACTACGAAGCGGGCACGGGGAGCCCCATTGTGCTCCCGGGGAACTTTCTGAAAGGGAATGCTCCCAGTGCAGCCTTTGTCAGCGGCGACACCGGAACCACTCTGTTGATTGCCCAGGGTGGCACCGTCATGACGGTGACGCCGGGCCCAGGCAATATCCCAGCCGGTGCCACGGCGAATTTCAATGTCTCTTTGACGCCCACCCTGACCGGACGGCCAGCCCCCACGGGGACCGTGACGCTAAGGGAAGGCGCGACGACCCTGGCCTCGGGGACTCTGAGCAACGGCGCCGCCATCATCGCGGTTGACGGACTGCCCGTAGGCTCTCATGCAATCACCGCCGCCTATAGCGGCGACAGCAACTACAACCTGAATTCAGGGCAGACCAGCCTGGTGGTTACGCCAGCGCCCTCCTTCGCTCTTACCGCCAGCGCGATGAGCCTGTCTCTGACAAAGGGGCAGACAGGCGTTCTGACCCTGACGGCGCTAGCCAATGCCTCGTTCAGCGGCACGGTGACAATCACGGCCTCGGGCGGCCCTGCGGGTGTAAGCGTCGTAGTGAATCCCGGCACTTTGACCCTGCAGGCAGGGCAGTCGGCCTTGGCCTCTGTCGTCGTCAGCACAGTCGGGCCAAAGAATGCTAGATCCGTTCCGCCATCAGGCGTCGGGCCTGGGTCGCAACTGGCGATGGCTGGTACCGGACTTGCGCTGTTCCTCCTGGTTCCACTGCGCAGGCGGAACCCGATCAGGCTGTTGATGTCGCTGGGAGCGTTGGCGCTTTCTCTAACCGCCGTTGGTTCGATCTTCGGATGCAACGGTAGCAACAACAGTCACTACACTGTAGCGTCCCCGGGATCGGCTATGATTACGGTCACTGCGACACCTTCGAACTCATCGATCCCGGCGCAGACTGTCAGTATCTCTGTGACCGTTAATTAATTCGGACCTGCTAAGCGAGGAGGAGACTGCCGCCTCAGTTCTTCCAGAGCCTCAAAGCCCTGGCTGATTTTCATATGGAGAGCAGAGGACAAATGAATTCGTCGACGAGGCGGGCCGCACTGCGATAAAAATATATTCGCAGATTGGCACTCTACTGTGGATTGCGGCGTGTCTGACGCTAGCAGAGATTGTTCGACTGAGAGCCAAATCGGCGCTTTGATCGAGGATGAGTGGTCCCGCGCCTTTCAACCGACCGAAGTTTGGCTCGACCGTCGGAAAAAGGTCAGTAAGAATAGGTGTTCTTACAGTAAGCGATTAGCTCAAACGGCTGAATTCACAAGGAAGCGACAGTTGCGATTCGACACGGCAAGGGTAAGATAGACGATCATTCTGGACGGGGAGACATAATATCGCTGCTGCTCTCGTCCTGTTGAGCATAAAGCAGCCAATGTTCGTCGGGCGATACGGTAAGGCTCGGAGTCCCATCCACAAGACTTCGTTCGATTACACCAACCGAAGTTGAGCGATGCGTCAGGAAGTTATAGCGCTCGATGTGACTCGGCGTCGCCTCACCTTCGACGAAGTAGAGACTCTCTCCAACCACCGCAATATAACGGCTTGTATCGATTCCACTCAGTTCCGGGACACGGAATTCCTGTCCGCCATCCACGGGCACTTTCCAGATGCCGTGTCCGTCGCTGCGAAAATAAACCCAATTGGGATCTGAAGATACGAGCATCGACCTTTCCTTCGTCGAGCATGCGCTTCAATTCGGCCGGCAACGCTCCCGTGAATGCCTGATAGATGTCGAAGAGGCCATCCACGCAGATAACGGCAGTCAGACGATGCTCGAAGACCGCAGCGCGTGGCGCGAGATAGCCGCCAAAGGAGATCCGAGCAGAGCGATGCGAGATGCATCCACGCAGGCCAGCTTTTCGCAGTAGTCCACAACCGGGGTAACGACCCGTTCCCACTCGGCGATGAAACCAGCCCCTGTTCCCGGACTTCCTGCCACTCATTGCGCTCATGTTTTGTTTCTCATCGCGTGCTGGCGAACTGATTCCTAGAATCGGCGAGCGAGCGCTGCTCATATTCGGCGCAACCCTTTCGGGCGCAGGGTTCGTGGCGTTTGCTTTGCTGGATGAACAGCGAGGATATGCCCTCTCCATCTTGCCTGGTGTCCTCCTCTTAGGCGTTGGAATGACCTGTGTGGTTGCGCCCCTCACCACTGCCGTAATGTCTTCCGTCCCCGACACGGCCACAGGCGTTGCCTCCGCAGTCAACAATGCCCTCACGCGATTTGCGAGCCTACTGGCCGTTTCTCTCCTTTCCCTGGTGATGGCACACGGATTCGCGGCAAGTCTGGGTGTGCAACTTGACCGATCCGGGTTGCCAGTCAGTGCTCGCAAGCAACTGATCGCGAGTCAATCGCGCCTGCATGACGCCCCTATCCCCAACGGTCTCACGACCCGACAACAAGTCGAGGTCGACTCTCTGCTCGATCGTGCGTTTCTCTTCGGCTTTCAATTGGTCATGTTGGGTTGCGGTGCCATTTCGTTGGCCGGCGCGCTAGCAGTGCTGCTCCTATTGCCGAAACACTCCCTCTTGTCTGAAAACTGACAAGGAAGATAGCTTTGCCAGCAGTCAAGCGCACAGGCGTTTGGCAGGCAACGTGAAATTTGCATAAAAACTGCCGCGCACGGTGTCTGGCAGAATTTGCGCTAAATTTGGCATCTTCGCCACTTGACCAAGGTCGATACTTCATTCGGAAGGTTGGCACAACCCTCGCAATGACCGGGGAGTTCCAAAAAGAGGACGATGGCAAAGACAATCTTGATTACAGGCGCTTCCAGTGGCTTCGGCCGTGTCACAGCAGAAACACTTGCAACCTCCGGGCATAAAGTGTTTGCCGGGTTCCGTTCCACCGACGGCGCAAAGAAGCAAGTCGCTGATGAACTAAAGAAAAAGAACATCGAAATTCTCAATCTCGACGTGACCGAGCAGCACAGCGTCGACAGCGCCGTAAAACTTCTTCTAGAGAAATCAGAGGGCAAGCTGGATGTTGTGATCAACAACGCAGGCATGGCATCCGCGGGAATCTCCGAAGGATTCACCCCGGAACAGACTCGCACTCTCTTTGAGGTCAACGTATTTGGTGTGCAAAGAATTCTCCGGGCGACGTTGCCCGTTCTCCGCGCGCAGAAATCCGGTCTGGTGATCAATGTGGGATCCATCCTGGGCCGCGTGACATTGCCTTTCTTTGGCCTCTATGGAGCTTCCAAGTATGCGGTCGAGGCGATGACTGACAGCTATCGCTATGAACTGTCTCAGTTGGGTGTCGATGTCGTCCTTATCCAGCCAAGCGCTTATCCGACCAATATGTATGCGGCGGCACAACAGCCAGCGGATGGTGAACTTGCCAAAGCGTATGGAGAGGTCGCTGAAGTCCCCGGGAAGATCATCAACACGTTCGTTGCTCTCTTTCAAGGCGAGAACGCTCCGAATCCACAGGATGTTGCAACTGCGATCGACAAGGTCGTAGCTACTCCCGCAGGCAAGCGTCCGGACCGGGTCGTCGTAGGTCTGCCGTTTGGATCTGATGCTGTGAACACAGCGGTTGCGCCGATCCAGAGTGGTCTCATCGAGTACCTGGGTCTCGGAGATCTGGCAAAGCTGAAACTGTCCTAATCAACGCTGCGCGGAGATAACGTGACATCCATTGAAGTAGTGAAATCTTTCTATACGACCCTAAGTTCCGACAACGGCATGGCAGCCCTTGATCTCGTGGCACCCTTAGTCAGCTGGACTGAAATGTTTCCCGGATATGCCGGCGTCTACACGGGGCCGGAAGCCGTCCGGCAAAATCTGTTTGAACCGCTCGGTCAGGACTGGGAGGGCTTCGTCATTACTCCAGAGTCTTTTGTGGTGGAGGAGTCAAAAGTAGTTGCCTTCGGGACATACTCTGGCACCTACAAGAAAACCGGCAAATCCATCGTCGCTCCGTTCGTGCATCGGTGGGAGGTAATTGACGGCAAGATTACCAACATGAGGCAGTACACCGACACGACTCTCGTAGAGGCCGCTCGAGGCTGACGTCTGGTGGGTTCTCCCCATGGCTCCGTTCTCTTCGCGAGAGACCTGCGCGCGAATGAATCCTCATCTCGTCTGGCAGTCCCTGACGAGATGCCCAATGGCGGCACTGGCAAGAGCGCTTGAGCACAACCGGTCAGTACCGTTCACGCGCTTTCACAACATTCAGATTCGGCGAAATACAAGGGAGCCTTTGCGATGAAAAACCAAGACCTATTTACTCCGGTGAAACTCGGTACGGCTCACCTGAAACACCGAATCATCATGGCTCCTCTCACGCGCTCACGGTCCGTACAGCCAGGCGGTATTCCTGGCGACCTGATGCTTGAGTACTACTCCCAGCGAACATCGGATGGCGGACTCATCATTTCGGAGGCAACACAACTTAGCCTGGCCAGCAGCGGATGGCATGGTGCACCCGGCATGTACTCCGATGCGCAGGTCGATGGATGGAAGAGGATTGTCGAAGTCATTCACGAAAAGGGTGGCCACATCTTCGCGCAACTATGGCACCCGGGACGATTCTCCCACTGCGATTTAACTGGGGGTGCCATGCCTGTTTCCGCTTCGGTGACTCCTGAATACTGGCAAAATCCATCCCGTCTCATCTCCACTTCTATTGGCTGGATCCAGCCTTCTCCCCATCGATCACTTGAACAGGCTGAGATCCCTGGTGTCGCTGAGGATTACTACAAGGCAGTAGAGCGCGTAAAGGCCGCTGGGTTCGATGGTGTCGAGGTTCACGCGGGCAACGGATATCTGATCGACCAGTTCCTTCAGGATGGCAGCAACAAGCGAACCGACGCGTATGGCGGCTCCATCGAAAACCGCGCCCGTCTCCTTTTCGAGATCGTTGGAGCAATGACCTCAGCATGGTCAAGCGACCGTGTTGGGGTGCGAGTGACCCCCAACGGCACGTTTAACGCGATGTCGGATAGTGACCCTGAAGCGTTGCATGCGCACGTAGCTGGAGGACTGAATCGATTCGGGCTTGCTTACCTGCATATCATTGAGCCCCGCATCAGCGGATCTGTGTTGGAAAAGGACAACGAGCCTCCGGTGGCCACTCAACGCCTGCGAAAGATCTTCAAAGGAAAGATCATTTCCAACGGGGGATTTGAACCTGACAGCGCGGCCGCAGCTGTCGCACAAGGCGACGCAGATGCGATAGCGTTTGGCCGCTATTTCGTATCGAATCCTGATCTTCCACGACGAATTCGCGAAGGCTATCCGCTTGCGGCGTATGACCGCGACACGTTCTATACGTTCGATGCGAAGGGCTATACAGATTATCCGTTCTACAACGGTATCTTTGGCGTCATCAGCAGGCTGAGCTTTCTGATATCCGCCGTACCATCGCAGTTGACCTGCTGGCGCACGGAGATACGGAGATCGCACCTGACCAGGACGTCTCGGTTACTGCCAACGCTAAGATGCTCAACGAATTCCTTGAAGCGCTCGATATTGAAGACGCCGACGTTATCGGGAATGACAGCGGCGGTGGGATCTGTCAGATCTTCGCGGCGCTCTATCCGGAACGGATTCGGAGCCTCACTCTCACCAACTGCGATACACACGACAATTGGCCGCCGGATGCATTCAAGCCATTTGTCGAGATGGTAAAAGCGGGAGGACTGCGTGGAACGCTGGAGGCCATGCTGTCGGATAAGTCTATCTTCCGTTCTGCCAGAGCCCTGGGACCCGCCTATGAACATCCAGAACGGGTGACGGACGACATCATCGAAAAGTATCTTCGCCCATTCGTTGCCACCGAGCAGAGAACCCGCGACCTGGAGCGTTTTGTTCTGGCGTTTGACAACAGACACACGGTCGCAATTGAGCCTAAGTTGAAAACGTTGGAAGCGCCCACCCTGATTGTCTGGGGTACCGACGACGTCTACTTCGACGTAAGGTGGTCAGTTTGGTTGAGCGAGACTATCCCTGGAACCAAGCGACGGATCGAATTCGAAGGCGCAAGGATCTTCTTTCCCGAGGAGCGTCCCGAAGAATTCAACAGCGCTTTGCGGGCTTTCTGGAAGTAAGCGTAACCTTCAATGGATCGTCGAATCGACCGACCTTCCTGTGACGGTCGACTTAGAGAGTGGGTACGGCGACACACCGAAGAAGGTCGCAGAGACGATCGCTCTTGCAATCAAGGCGGGCGCAGTCGGTTGCAACCTTGAGGACAGCTTTCCGGAAAATGGCTCTCTTCGCGAAACCACTCACCAGGCAGATCGGATCAAGCACGCCCGCGAGAGAGCCGATCAAACGGATATTCCTTTCTTCATAAATGCAAGGACCGATGTCTTCATCCAGCGGTCCCAAGAGGAACATGACGCCGCGCTGGTCGCCCAGGCTCACGAGCGCGCACATGCGTATGCGCAGGCAGGGGCCAATGGCATCTTCGTCCCAGGACTGGCGGACCTGGATCTAATCGCAAGCTTCACAAAGGACTCTCCACTGCCGGTCAACATCATGGTGAGCCAGCCGGCGCATCTTGGTGCCCTCGCAAAGCGAAACGTCTCAAGAATAAGCTACGGTGCCGATCCTTACGTCTTCATCACCAATGCTCTTCAAGAGGCAGCCCGCAAGGCAAAGCTCAAGTAAGCGACAACTTCTCGGACGCTGCAACTGCCTGACGCTACAGCGTCCGCCTTATTTATCCAGTTGTCTTCTTTTGGTTCCGTATGGCGGCTAAGGCCGATGGCTTCGATGTGAATGCAGGATCCATCGCATCGGCACAAGAGCTGCAGTTCGTTGTTATGGCAGGGCAGCAAGAAGTATGTGAGATGGGGGAGACGGTGGACGCAAAGTTGCGCAGCGGTTCTGATCACGACGTAGCGAACGATCCGATGATTGATCCGATCAATGGTGAATATGCGGTGATCGCACCAGGACATACCTCCGCATCGATCACCCAGAAGATCTCAAGCCTCGTGCTCACCTCGCACACTCCCTTAGGTTGGTTTTTCGCGCTGATTGTGGCTGGAGGCATCGCCTCTCTGGCCCTTGGCGCTATTACGTGGTTGTTTCTCAAAGGCATCGGGATATGGGGGGTCACGATTCCAGGAGCGTGGGGCTTTGCGATCATCAATTTTGTTTGGTGGATCGGAATCGGCCACGCCGGCACGCTCATTTCAGCAATCCTGCTCTTGTTCAAGCAGAGCTGGCGGAATTCGATCAATCGTTTCGCTGAGGCCATGACGATCTTTGCTGTGGTCTGCGCAGGAATGTTCCCGCTCCTGCACCTGGGGAGGCCTTGGCTCGGATATTGGCTGCTGCCGTACCCGAACACGATGAATATCTGGCCGCAGTTTCGCTCACCGCTGGCCTGGGACGTCTTTGCCGTCACAACGTACGCGACCATCTCCGTGGTGTTCTGGTACCTCGGCATGATCCCGGACTTCGGGACTCTGCGCGATCGAGCCAAGTCGCCCATCGGTCAGTATTTTTACGGAATCCTCTCGCTCGGCTGGCGGGGATCTACCCGGCACTGGATACGTTACGAGTCAGCCTCGTTGCTGCTGGCCGGACTCTCTACTCCGTTGGTCCTCTCCGTGCATACGGTGAACCTATCGGGCAACCCGTTGGGACTATATGCTGTTCATCGGGACGCTTGGCATCTTTACGACATTGTTTCTGCTCTTCGTTCGCTTCGCACCGATGATTCCGATGAGTGAAATCAAAGCCATGCTGCCGCAGCCGAAGAGTTCACGGGTCGATTCGGAACAAGTAGTGAAGGAGACGCTCTGATGGATTTGCATGAAGTCGAACAGAGTAGTATCCATTTGCGAAATGGAGAGTGGAAAGGCAATTGACGACTCAGGATTCAAGAGTGGGCGAAGCCGGCACACGCAGCGGCCCTCGCCCAGTATCGAAGTATCTGCCATATTCCGCGCCCTACGACTGGGACACCCTGTTGACAACATTCCGCACCCACCAGGTTCCAGATATCGAGACCGTAGATGAGTCCGCCTATGAGAGAGTGATACGGACAAGTTCTGGGGTGGGTTGGTTTCGAGTGACTCATGACGCGGACAGACAATCGTTGCGCATACAGATGTGGAATGCAGATCGGCAAGATCTCGCGACCGTAGCAGCGTCGGTGCGGCGAATGTTTGACCTTGACGCGGATCTCTCCGCGATTGGCAACGCAATGAAAGGGGAACATCATCTTTCCGCGCTTTGGAAACATTACCCCGGCTTGCGTATATCGCGTTCCTGGAATGGATTCGAATCCATGCTGACGACTATTCTTGGCCAGCTTGTTTCAGTAAGTTTCGGCCGCACACTCACGCGTGAATTGATGGAAGCTGCGGGTGCCAAGGCGAGCCATCCGAAGACCGGGGTTTCAATCCGTCTGTTCCCCACGTCGAAGCAGTTGTTGGAAGCGGACCTTTCTACGGTCCGCACTTCGGATTCACGGAGAAAGGCCATCCGATCTCTTGCAACACTGGTTGAGGATGGAACGCTTGAGTGGGACCAACCTATTGAACACGACAGGTTGCGTAAGATTCTTCTCTCCGTTCCCGGCATCGGACCATGGACCTCCGAGTACGTGGCAATGCGTGGATTTCATGATGACGATGCGTTTCCCGCGACCGACTATGGCTTGAAGCAGCAGCTCAAGCTTCACCCTGAAATTGACGTCAAAAAGGTGAAACCTTGGCGCGCTTATGCCGCGATGATCCTCTGGAAAGAGTTTGCTCACACGAGGTAATGTGCCTATGAGTCTGGCCTACAAATTGGTGGATTCCCCGGTTGGCGAACTCAAGCTGGTTGCCAGCGACACGGGTCTCGTGGCCATTCTCTGGGAGAACGACGATCTGCGGCGCGTGCCCCTCGAAGACCTCGCGGAGGCAGCGAATCATCCGATCCTAGTACAGGCAGAAGCCGAGCTGAAGGACTATTTCACAGGAAGGAAAGCCACGTTCTCGTTACCGCTCGATATACGCGGGACGTCCTTCCAAAAGCAAGTCTGGGAGGCCTTACTCGGCATTCCCTTTGGAGAAACACGTACCTACGGCGATATAGCGAGGCAACTGAGAAATCCCGCTGCGACGCGCGCTGTGGGAGCTGCGAACGGTCGAAATCCGATTTCGATTGTCGTTCCTTGTCACCGGGTCATCGGAGCAAACGGCAAGCTGACTGGATTCGCGGGCGGACTCGAGGCGAAGGAGCATCTTCTCAAACTGGAAACATCGAGGAGCGGTTTGTTCGGCGTTCCACAGCATTCGGTAGAGGCGGGTGACCATGAAGTCTAAATCGACTCGGAAATCACCTCAGAAACACGTCTTGTTTGATCAGCTTTCTGTCCAAAAGGCGAAACGAGCACTCTTGCGCGACGCTCTGCGACCGAATGAGCAGCGCGATCTTGCCTTTCGTCGCATGATCCTTTCCATCCCACCGGGGAAAGTGAGCACGTATGGCGGCGTCGCTTCAGCCGCCGGCTATCCGCGTTATCACCGTGCGGTCGCTCGACTATTGCACACCGACCCCGTGGATCAACTACCGTGGCATCGCGTCGTCGGCGCGGGCGGGGAGATAAAGCTGCGCGGCGCCGCGGCGCAGGAGCAGCGGTCGCGACTCAAACTGGAGGGTGTTCGTTTCAATGAGAAAAGAGTCGATATGGAGAACTTCGAGCATTCTCTTAAGCCCTGGGAGATTCACCGATGAAACATTTGTGTCTCCACCGCCTCATTGCATTGCACTAAAAGGAGCGTTTCTTAGATGAGCTTCGAATCGAATGACGAGCAGAATGTCGGGTCCACAAGCAGCGTTCCGTCGCTGTTGACCCCGGTCCAACTTGGCAGTCTGACCCTGCCGAACCGCATCGTTATGTCTCCGATGACGCGCGCACGAAGCATCAATGGTGTCCCAGCACGGATCGAGGCAGAGTATTATTCTCAGCGTGCCACAGCCGGGCTCATCGTTACCGGAGGCATCTATATCAGCCGGATGGCTATCGGTGCGGTGAACGTCCCCGGCATCTTTACCGAGGAACAGATTGAAGCCTGGAAGCAGATCACAACATCCGTGCACTCAGCCGGAGGAAGAATCTTCGCGCAGCTCTCCCATAGCGGATCCGTATCCCACCCTTCACTGCTGAACGATGACATCCCAGTCGCACCCTCAGCTGTGAACCCTCATCAGAAAGTGATGGGTGTTGGCGGCTATCTGGACACCGTGAAACCACGCGCCTTGACCGTGGCGGAGATCCACTCAATCATCGAAGAGTACAGGGTGGCCGCGACGAACGCGAAGCGAGCGGACTTCGACGGCATAGAAATTCATGGCGGCAATGTCTATCTGATTCCAGAGTTCCTGAATCCATCCACGAACCTTCGACAGGATGAATATGGCGGGAGTCCGGAGAATCGTGCCAGGATCGTTCGCGAGGTATTAACGGCGATCGGGACGGTCTGGGACCACGATCGTATCGGTCTGAAGTTGAGCCCGGCGATCTCCGGCATTGGGACGTATCGGGCGGTCGACCATATCCTCGAGTGGCTCAACGACTTCGCTCCAGCCTATCTACATCTGCGCCGCGGATTCGACACGAATGGGAATCCGATCGAAATGCTGCGAGAACACACCTTTGATCATTTTGGCGATTTGTTCAAAGGTACCCTGATCGGCAATGGAGGCTTCGACCTTCTGACGGCAGACGCCCACGTACAACGCGGAAATGTCGATCTCGTCTCCTTCGCAAGGCACTTCATCGCCAACCCTGACCTCGTAGCGAGACTTCGCAAGGGCGATGCGTTGTCGCCAAGTGATCCCGCTACGTATTACACAGGGGGCTCCAAGGGCTATATCGATTATCCGATTTCCACCGGGGTATCTCCGGTCGGTGCTGCGCACTGACGAGGTCTTCCGAATCCGTTTCCTGCTATCCAGGCTGGGAATTCGTCTTATCAGCATATGGCAGAGTTTGGCCCTAATTTGGCATTTTCTCCAAACCAAACCATTCCAGACTATTCCATGTATATGTCGCTACTGGTTCTTGACCTGTGCTGCGCTGCACGAATTGCCCGAGAAGCGTGAAGCGCATAGCGCGCTCTCAAAGCAACTTATCTCCCTTTGGAGGTCATACGATCGTCAGGCTCAATAAGGGGCCGTCATGTGAACCTGGCGTCGAACTTCTTTATGAAAAGCGAATGCACCCATCTGGATCAGATTAAAGTTCTCAAGCCTTCTTCTCATGTCTGTCAAAAATGTCTCGACATGGGAGATACCTGGGTACATCTGCGCTTGTGTTTGATCTGCGGTAATGTAGCCTGTTGCGATGACTCCAAGAATAAACACGCGACAAGACACTATCACGATACCGTTCATCAGCTGATGCGTTCCATCGAGCCCGGAGAGAAGTGGGGCTGGTGTTATGTTGATGAGGTCATGATCGACTTCGGTCGTAGATCCATACCTTAGTCTTAGTCCCGATAAACGGGATGGGAAATGCCATACTTCACATTCAGGAAATGCTGAAGGTTCTCTGGTAGGACTATGGCCAGCTCTTGCCATGTAAGCAGTTTCAGCCGGCAGCGAAGCTCGGAGAGGCGAATGGCGCACATGATTCCATACCAGGCTTCCACAAGATCAGGACGGCGAGCATCACAAAAGACGCAGAAGGAGCAATCCGTGACAAAAGCCGCAAGAGCACCTCGAATCAGTTGATAGCCATTGTACCTATCGTTGCGTACGGGTAGCTCTGAAGGGTCAAAGACGGTTTCCAGATCACGATAACGATGGACCAAGTCGAACCTTGCCGACTGGAAGTCTGACTCCGTGAGCTTCGCTTCGACTAATAGGTTATCTAGTCTCATATCGATTTCGGTATTGTCTCGTCTGCCTCTGTGCAAAGCTGTGCGCGGTTTAAAACCAAATTGTGGTGCCGCATCCGGCCCAACCCCCAGCATCGCCTGGACCCGCACGGATCTCATCACCTCAGGATGACAGAAGATATTCATGAGCAATGCGTCCGAGCTATTGGCGCAGTCCAGTTCTTTCCATTGCCAATCGGCACGAACCCGCGATCGCCTCGACGCGGTGTGAACTTTGTCGAGGCGCTTCGCCCACCCTGGGTTATTGCAAATCCTGCTGTATGCGTCTGGATGGAAGTTCCCATGCCGTCCGTCTTTAGCGCGTCCAAAGATAATGCTGGGAACTTGTCCGTCTGTGCGCTCGTGCAGTAGTCCATTCACGGACGCAAATCTGAGATTGCGCAGGCTGAGTTCGCTCCTCAGACTTATGTTGCGCGGAACATCGAAATTTGATTGCTCGACAATCGACACGGTCTTTATAATAGGCGAAGGATAGGCGAATGCCAACATGCCTCCTAAACGCAAATCATGGACGGGCAAACGACTTCCCGGAAGATCGTTCACATAGATATGGACGCGTTCTATGCCTCTGTGGAACAGCGTGACGATCCCAATCTGCGCGACGAACCTGTGGTCGTGGCGTGGAAGGGCAAACGGTCCGTTGTCTGTGCTGCCTCCTATGAAGCAAGAAAGTTCGGAGTGCGCTCGGCGATGCCGGCGATCACTGCTGAGAGATTGTGCCCGGAGGCTATATTCGTTCCGCCTGACTTCGTGCGCTACAAAGAGGCATCGCGAGGGGCACGAGAGATCTTCAATCGACATACCGATCTCATTGAACCGTTGTCGCTCGATGAAGCCTACCTGGACGTCACCGAGAACAAGACTGATCTGCCCACCGCCACACGTGTTGCCAAGGCCATCCGTCAACAGATTCGTGAGGAACTGAATCTGACCGCATCGGCGGGTGTTGCTCCAAACAAGTTCCTTGCGAAGATCGCGTCCGACTGGCGCAAGCCAGATGGCTTTTTCGTCATTCAACCCCACGAGGTACAGAACTTTCTTCTTCCTCTTCCCGCGGGACGCATTCCTGGGGTCGGTAAGGTCACCGAGAGCAAGATGAAAGCAGTTGGCATTGCGACGGTCGGTGATCTGTACCAATTGGAATTGTCGGATCTGGAAAGTCATTTTGGCAGCTATGGAATACGCCTCTACCAACTCGCCCGCGGCATCGATCACAATCCCGTTGTAGCGAATCGGGTGAGCAAATCAATCTCCGCTGAAGATACCTTCCAGATCGATATACCTCTTGCGGAGACCGAGCAACAAATTCGGAAGCTTGCAGAAAAGGTTTGGTGGGCCTCCCGAGAGAACGCTCGTGGAGCGAAGACAGTTGTCCTCAAGCTCAAGACGAAGGAATTCAATTCACTCACACGAAGCCTCACTCCCTCCGTGCCGCTGTCATCATGTGACGAACTGACTACGATTGCGTTGGCTCTACGAGAACGAGTCGAACTCGAGCCACAACAACTCTTTCGGTTGGTCGGCGTTGGACTCAGTAATTTTCAACTTGATGTGGAGTCCCCTCTCTTCGAGAACGGAGACATTCCGATGAGTACGGCGCTATCGGTTTAGTTCACGCGACATCCTGTGCTGGACAATCTCGGAAAGCTGCCGCAGGAGTTCACGTTGTTCCTCGCGAAGATATTCGTGTGCCTCACTGATTGAAAACCAGCGGCCACGATCCACTTCCGTGATTTCGAGACGACGTCCGGAACGCGGAGGCCATTCAATCTCACAGGTATTGCTCGTCAATTCAGCCGGATCGCAGTCGCCTTCAAATGCCCATGCGTTCACGATCTTGCCGCTCTTCTGTTGAATCAAGCCTAGGTCGACGAACTCTCCCGTCGCGTGAAAGCTCGTCTCTTCTTCGAACTCACGTTGCGCTGCAGCGAGAGGATTTTCGTCCGGCTCATATTCACCCTTCGGAACCGTCCAAGCGCCTTTGTCTTTCTTAGCCCAGATAGGTCCTCCAGGATACACCAGAAAGACCTCTATCTCACCGGATGTTCGACGATACATTAACAGGCCTGCGCTTCGTTTTGGCATTTGCAAACTAAGTGTTCCTTCGAGATTTTCTCATCTGGTCGCAGGGCTCGAATCACCCTGGGATTGCATTGATCCCCGACAACATGCAAGCTAGTAGACGATTGAAATGGCTGGATCGACTGAGGACGGACAATAACGTACTCAAGCTCAGCTTAAGATGTGGAGTACCCTTTTATCTGGGAGCACTCATTCATGATCGAAAAACTCAAGGACAGCCACGGCATAGCTTTTGGCTTCAAAGTGACCGGAAGTCTCACAGCCGACGATATAGTTGGCATTTCGAAAGAGATAGACTTCGTAATTTCAGAACAGAAAAAGCCGATAGGCCTTCTCGTCGATCTTTCGGACATGCATGGTGCCAGTTGGGCAGGTCGTTGGGAGGAGATGCGTTTTCTTCAACGGCACACCGATCATATTGCCCGGATGGCAGTTATCAGCAACAACCAGTGGGAAGAGGTCCGGGAGATGGTGCTAGTGGCTACTGCCGCATTACAGGCTGAAACCCTATACTTCGATGTCTCAGAAATTCTGCATGCTTGGCATTGGGTTAAGATGAGCAAACTCGACGAAGGCCTTCGAGTTCGCATCATGTATCCAGGTAAGGGGCTGTTCCAGGATTACACGCCAGAATACATGGGCGTCTGAAGACTTGAGATTATCAGGCCTGAGATGGCTTCTGGAGCCGTCTCGTTTGACGGGTGAACATCTGTCAGTGGAGTGAGGCAACAACTGAACTGCGCTTTTTCTCATCGGAGTCCGAATAGTGCGTACGCCCCTTTTGATTCTCCCCGGTCGCAACAACTCCGGTCCACAACACTGGCAGACGCTATGGCAAGAGCGCATGGCGGATGCAGTACGACTTCAGCCAGCCAGTTGGACTGCCCCCGATCTGAGTGATTGGATATCTGCACTTGATCGAGCGATAGAAGCCTGTTCGGCTCCTCCCATTCTCGTAGCCCATAGCATGGGGTGCCTTCTAAGCGTCTGCTGGGCTCATCTCCATCGTCTGGAGCTCTCAATCGCCGGTGCATTCTTGGTAGCCCCCCCGAACTTCAAACGCGACGGCTTTCGATCCCCGTCATTCACCCAGATTCCAGAGTCACCGCTGCCGTATCCTGCACTGGTCATTGCCAGTACGAATGATCCATACTGTCTAATCGAAGTGGCAGCTGGGTTGGCAAGAAGCTGGGAGGCAGGGTTCGTTTCGGTAGGGGCTCGCGGCCACATCTCTACTGAGCCAGGCAATGGAGATTGGGAAGAGGGTTGGCATCTGCTTGAAGCATTTGCCGCTGGACTTCGCGCACAGCTTTGATAGGGAGCATATGAGATGGATTGTTTGTTCTGCCGACTCCGGTCGCCATGGCTCCGCTTTTCCCTATCTACAGAAGTACCAGGGGGCAATGAAAAGATCCAGGTAAAACTTCCAGTTCTCCTGTGACGCAATCTCTTTCCTCAGGACTGGCCGGTCGAAGATCTTCTCTAGTGCGAGGTAGCATTCCCGCCAATAGTTCTGCTTGACTTGATCCGGAGCGCCCAACAGCCATGATATCTTTTCCACTCTCAGACTTTGTGAAAGTCATGCGTGGCACGCGCGAACGCAGTCAGGTCTTTCCGCAGTGTTCCTTTATTCGGCACAACGATCGCCTTTTGAATGTAGTCACCTACTGCGTTCAGAAGCAAAGCCTCCGTACTACCCCACCGGCGGTACAACGTCGTTCGCTGCACTCCCGCCCTTGAAGCGATATCAGTCAAAGATGGATTCATTCGGATCACGGCAAGACCTCCTTCTCCGTGAGCAAGAGAATTTGGAGCATGAGATGATCTCGTTCATCAGCATGTTTGGCCAGCTGCCATGGATGCGCGGTACATCGGATGACACGAAAGGACACAGATTACGGCTATCCCCTGCCTAATAGCTAAGTCAATGTCGTGACGACCGGAGACTACGTCCAGATTCTGCCTGTGATCACGGATGTGATCTACGTCCCATTTTATGATCCCTTCGTGGTCTTTGACCCGCCGAGTCCGTGAGCTTCGACCAAGGTAAGGAGATTAGAATATGATTTTGCAGCTGGTCAAAGAGCACCAAGACCCGGTCAGTACCGGCTTCCGGCTGATAGTGGTTTACGAATGCGCTGGTGTTGAAGGAATAACACGCCAAGTCACCGATCTCCCCGTTCCCCGGTGACGAAATCCGACATGGAGCCTGGAATAGCGGAAAGTTGCTGCTGTATTGCTTCTAAACCCGGGGCAGGGCCGACTTCGCGAAGTTGAGCCTTTGCCCACGACTGAGAATCGGGAATCTCGCTTACCGTTACCAGTACATGCTGCTGGTCCACGAGCCCAAGCGGTTGCAAAGGATGTAACACGCCGTTTTCGTAAACTGCTTCGAACTGCTTGCTCATGGTTGACATTCTATTCCGGCCCCTTCCTGCTGGGCTTCGAATTTCACAGCGCGTCGTTGAAGTGCTTGGTCGCGTTGCGGGCAATTTCGGCACAGCGGATCGCGGACGACTGTGCCGATGTGAAGCCAACTTCAATGATTCCGCCTCATCGCCAGTCAGAGTACTGGTTGTTACGGAAATCATCGGGCCTCGTCTTGAAGAAGTACAGCTAAGGTGTGATTTATGTGGGGATATAAGAGACTAAAGTTCATGTGTGTGGGCCGCCATAGTGACTGCATCATTCCCTAGACCCGATCTCTTTGCCCATCCAGAGGCACTTCGTCTTCCTGCAGCTACAGTCGTCGAGAGGTTGGTCGAGATCGTTGGGCGGAAGCTCACCGCTTATATCGGCGGAGTAAAAGACGTCCGCGCTGTAAACCGCTGGATCGCGGGCGGGGAGATCTATGGTGAAGCCAAAGCCCGTTTACGGTTTGCCTTTCAGGTGGTTCGCACTCTGAGTGAGCATGATTCACCGGCTGTCGTGCAGGCCTGGCTGACTGGAGTGAATCCGGAACTTGGCGACCGCGTTCCGCTGCGACTCCTGCGCGAGAACGACACCGATGCCGTCGCGCCAGCAATCCTGAACGCGGCGCGCAGCTTCCTCGCTGGAGGCGCTCTTGATCCGGGGACGCTTTGATTGTACGCCCGTAATGTCGTTAGACTGCCTTCGTGGCGGCCTTCGAGCGACATCGACGTCGCATTCCGCTTGCAACCGACCAGGTCACAGCCGATCTTTGGAAGGCCCGAGTATCTCGACTTTTGGGAAGTACGTTTGAAAACGATTCACATCGCGGGTAAGTAACGCGAGTTGTTCAATCGCTGCATGCGCGCCGATATAGAAGTCCGGCATTGGGGTGCTTCGTGTGCCGCCGCGTCTGCGGTAGGTCAGAAAACACTTCCCGGCCAGAAACCCCGCTTCCCAGGGGAGGGGATTTCTTTGGTAAAGGTTACTGGGAAGCGCGGCATTCAATCCTTCGATGGTCTTATATCCGATCGATACCTCGGCATAGATGATGGGATTGATGACCAGCGTCGCATGCTCGGTACACTCTCCGAGGGCACTTCCTGACCAGTCACTCCACGTAGGGTCATTGGTGGCGATATCCAAGAGAATATTGCTGTCCACCAGAACGCCCTGGCTGTTACGGAGACGCGCCGGCAGATTCGTCAGAGCCGGTTTCACTTCGCCTTCCTGCCATGGTGAGACTCTTCCCGAGTTAATGCCATGATTTCGTCGGTAGTCATGCGCGTATCGGCCGTGCCGCGAAGGGCTTCGAGGGTTCTCTTGCCTCTGACCCCCGTGCTGGCCGTAGGCCTGGCTTTACGAATGCGGGCGTAATCTCCAGTCACCTCGAACTCGACCTCGGTGTGGGGCAGAAGACCCAGTCGGTTGCGAACATCCTGAGGAATGGTCACCTGTCCCTTGCTCGTGATCTGCATAGTAATACTCCTACCAGTAAGTGTAATGATGAAGATATTGGAAGGTCAAGGACCTTACAGGCAACGCCTCAGTCTTTAGCCCAGCGAAGAGGCGCACGCAGGACTTGTCGGCCCGCCACCTCGAATCCGATACGCCGGCGGACTGATGTTCGCCTACGGCGAAGGCCAGTCCAAGAAGACCATTGCCGGGATTGTCTTCGACGTGGGTATGGCGATCGGCGCAGTTAAATTCCTCAGTCTCTCCCGCCAGCCAAAGTGCATCCCGATTGTCGCTACGCAGAGTGTGTCGAGCCTCAAGGAGGCTCTGCCCAATGAAGGGGTGAAGACCCTGTTGCAAGCGTTCCGTAGCAAGCATGGCTCTAGATTAGAGCATCACACCGATCGCCACCGAAGTCGGACGCCCAGTCTCTTTGGTAAGTCTGATATGGCCATCACATCTTGTCGTTAACACCCGCCTGGTCTGCCCGTTGGACCACACAATCCCTGTTGCATGCTTCGAGTAGTCATGCTCCTGAGAATCATGGACTATGCTCTTGTCGGACAACAATACGATATGCGGCTTGCAGTAGCTAAAGACCTCTTCTGCGTATCCAGCGTTTCGTCCGTGATGGGATGCTATGAAGAAGTTGGTTTCCTTCAAGCATTGGCAGAAAGCTGGTTGTTTCATAAGCTCTAGCCAGCCTTCACGCTCCAAGTCCCCAGGAATCACGATTCCGCAGCCGTTATATTGTAGAAATGTTACGAGGCTGAGATTGTTCATGTCTGTGAACGCTGGGTATTGATTGTGGAAATAAGTAACCTTCACTCCTCCGTAGTTTGGTTGCACCGTCACAGGATGTATCCAGTGCTCGTGCATATCGAGGGCACTGGCCATTGCAGTCGTAATTCCTCCACCGCTTTCCTTTTGCCTCCGAATGAAGTCGACCGGGATGCTACGGTTGCGCGCGACTGTACTGAAACTGACGACCTTGCGCAGGGCAGGGAGAATGGCTACATGGTCCTGGTCAAAATGGCTGAGTGCAAGACCGTATATTGTCTCGATCTTACGATCAGAAAAGTATCTGGAGGGATAGAACTGAAGTCCATCGTCGTATCCGCAGTCAAAGAGAAGGGCCGGTCCGCCCGGCGTTGTGGCATGCGCGCAGAATCCGTGACCGACATTGAATAGTGTGAAGGTGAACATTCAGGCTGTTCCTTTCTTAGTCCGCCCTTTGCTAGATGGCGAGTCACCGTTGATGGAGTCTGCGGTCTCAGCCAAGCGTTCTGCATAGGCGTCCGCGGGGGTGCGAACCTAATCGGGAGTGAACCGAAATGCCCAAAGCAGAAGAATCGCAAAGACGCATATCAAGGCACCTATGGATTCTGTGGTGACTATTTCTGAGATTGAGTGCAGGTGGTAAAGCCATACGGCGCCGCCTGCGAGTGAAAGAGAGCTCACAACGATGCCCAATGGTCGGAGGCCACAAACGTTACGGCGATAGCCGTAACTGATGTTCTCTTGGAAGACCAGCGGGTACTTCTTCGTATCGCGAGTGTGAATTCGGAGATAGGACGACCATGCGCTATACACTTGGTCAGCAATAGCCGGGTCGGCGGCTTCTTCTTCAGGAGAAGATGCTTTCGTGCCTTTGACAAGTGTTGACAACTGCTTGTGATAGCGCGCCTTGGTTGTTGCATCTATCCGAGTGTCCCGATGGCGAAAGATTGCGACCGATGGAAGCCCTCCCCATGCCTCGAAGAATTGCTTCTTGTTTTTTGCCGGCATCCCGGGCGAGTTGAGTCAGCAAGAACGCGCCGCCACATCCCGCTAACACCGTAGCAAATGACTCAAGCGTGGATAGTTTCGTTGAGGCCACTCCGACAATAGTGATGACGATCGGCGCAATCAGCAACAACGCTGGATAGAGACGGGCCTTTCGCTCGTAGCCGTCCGTGATTAGATTGAGTGGAGTCATTTGGCCTCACCCAAGTCTACCTTCTGTTGAAAGCTAATTGAATCGACGAACCATCTTGCTTCGAGTTCACCGACGATGGCCATGACTGGCTGGTAGCCGTCCTGGGTGGCTTTTTCGGTAATCCACTCAAACACCTTGCGATCATTGTCGCTGGGGCGGTTCCAAAGCCGTTCGGATGTGAATGCCACTCTCCAACATATTGGAGCATGCCACTTGTGGCCCTTCCTGCATGTGCCACCTTGTCCAACAGCCCCTCACAGCCGCGAATAAACGAAGTTACCCGCTTCTTCGAGTCCGGCGGTGCTGGGATTGTATCTGCGATGTAGACAATACGACTGGTCAGATCCCATGTACCTAAAAGCACACCTCCCGTTTCCGCAGGAAGGCCTGTCAATCTTAGAAGCTTTAGCTTGTCCAGCAAACCACGATCCGTTACGAGTTTCCAGTCACCGATCTGGCGCTCGATCATGGCTTCTGGCGGAATCTGCAACGCTTGAACTGCGTCTTCTTCGTCGGCTATCCACACCCGTATGCACGCGCCGTCAGAGGAAAGAGCCTTTTTAATCGCTGCTGAGGTCAACGCAGCGTGAAGAGCTACCCGATGAGCAGGCACGTGTTGGAGACATCACGACAAGAGGCTTTTTTCATCGTCTGCAACCGGAGGAGACGGGGAGGAAGCGGAGCCGAAGTATCGACGGCAGTCGCTCCATTTGTCGGAGGCATGCAGCGATACTTATACGATTCGCTGGAATAAATCATTTCCGGTGGAATCTGTCGTTTACAGCGCCGCAATCAGCGGTGATGTTCAGGTTGGATTTGAAGGTTTACCTGACCAAGTGACAAAGGAAGGCCGTCTTGAGGCAGTAAGGGCTCCCTATCAGCGAGATGAGGCAGACCTTGTGTTCGGAGATGTGCTGTTTTTCTGGTCCGCGTAAAAGATGGCGGTTACCTTGATACGACACCATTGATCTTCCATCCGCCAACAATTGCACTCACCACACCCGGAGAGTTCAGGAAGGCGTGGTCGGTCTCAGCAACTTCCAGGTTGGCGAGACTGTTCCATCACCATTGTTTGAAGAACAGGTTCTCATGTCACTTGGGACATTTCGCTGACCATCTGAGAACGCTTCTGCCAAAACACTCGGCGTTTCGTAAATGTTTTCTTTGAAAGTAGATAGGAGAGTTTCGGGCGTTTTACGGGGTTGGCAGATTGGTCAATGACCCAGGAGGGCTGAGACGACAGTTTGCCTTTACCGGGGGCTCCAGCATATGTGACACTAGAATGGCCCAGCGTACGAGCCAAGACGCATAACTGAACTCTGGTTCAACGCTGGAGTTGAGTCAAAGGACGACGTCTTGAGCGATTGGAAAGCTGAGGGATATCTGCAGGTCACAAATGCTCACCAGGTGACTCGCGCCGCTTGGGAGGCTGTGCCGCAGAATTCCTTCTGGAACAAGGGGACCGAACGTGATTCTGGACGTCATCGGATTCATCCCTACCCAGCGAAATTTCCCGCATTCATTGCATCTAAGGCTTTCGGTATTGCCAGGGAACGAACCAGTAAGCTACGGCGGGTGGCGGACGTCTTCTGTGGCTGTGGCACAGTGGCTTATGAAGCGCGACGTGAGGGGCTGGATTTCTGGGGTTGCGATATCAATCCCGTCGCCACTCTAATCGCTCGGACAAAGCGAGGCCGGTTCAAGACAAGTCTCCTAGAGGAATATCGAGACAGTATCCTCAGAACCTTTGAGGAAGGCTGCGCAGAGGTGGCTGTTGACGCAGTGGCAGACGCGCGTCTCGAGTATTGGTATGAAAGCACTCATAAAGGTGATCTTGCTCGCTTGTTGCTTGCTATCCGTACAACCGTTCCGGCCAAGAGTCGATACCGCGATTTTTTCTTGTGTGCCTACTCTGCAATCTTGAAAGCGACCTCGCGATGGCTGACGAAATCCATCAAACCGCAGATAGACCCGAAAAAAAAGCCGACCCAGGTGAGAACCGCATTCCTCACTCAAACGTCACAGATGATCAAAGCTTTCGGGGAGAATGCACATCATAATCTTTGTCCATCCGAAATTGTCACGGGAAGCGTGCTAAATGGCGAGCTACCTAAAAACATCGATTTAATCGTTACGAGTCCTCCGTATGTCACTTCCTATGAGTATGCGGATTTGCATCAACTGTCGTCGCTTTGGCTCGGGTTCGCCTCGGATTACAGGACTTTGAGAGAAGGCTCCATAGGCAGCAGCCAACATGCATTGGACTTCGATCGTGAAATCAAGAGGCTGAATAACACTGGTGGCCGAGTGGTCTTTAGTCTGTTCGATCAGGATCGCGCCATCGCAAAAGCGGTCGCCAATTATTACCTGGACATGCAAAAGGTCGCTAAACGGTGCAAGGGCATGTTGCGGAGGAATGGTATAGCCATTTTCGTTATTGGGGACACTGAATACAAAGGAGTGAAAATCGAAAATGCTCTGCATCTTACCGAGGCACTCCTAGAAGCTGGCTTTGCCAGCGTCAAAGTCTCCAAGAGGACAGTATCAGGTAAGATCCTCACTCCATACCGCACGCCCGAGGGCCGGTTTACTCGTTCAACTACCGGCCGGCATGTCTATTCAGAGGAATTTGTCCTCTTGGCGGAGCGATAGAGCATGAGTGAGATCATCCGTTTTGCTCCATATGCACGCCTCCTGACGATGCTGGGTGATCAACTCATCAAGAATGAACGTATCGCCCTCGTTGAAATCATCAAGAACTCATATGATGCCGATGCTTCGTGGGCACGAGTCATCTTCGAAAACTTCGACGCAGACTATAGCCGCCTACCGGGAGCCAACATTGTCATCGAAGATGACGGTGAAGGCATGACGAGAGATGTACTGCGTGAGCATTGGGTAAGTCCCGCAACGCCGCTCAAAAAGCTAGCAAAGGTTGAGGAGGACTCAACGAAAAAAGGCCGCAAAATACAGGGCGAGAAGGGTATCGGTCGATTCGCGATCCTAAAGCTTGGCCGGAAAGTGGAGATCGTAACGCGGCCACCCAAGAGCAAGAAGGAATATGTGCTCACGCTGGATCTGTCGCACTATGACGACGACCTCTTAGAAAAAGACGGTGTCGCAAAAAAGATTCTGCTTAGTGAAATCGACATCAACTTTGAGGAACGGAACGCAAAGACGATTGTTGCGGGGCCAGTGAAACTCGGAAATCGTCAGATTCAGCGAGCAGATCACGGCACGAAGATCACCATTTCGCATTTGCGGAGCGAATGGGATCAGAACAAAGTCGAGGAAGTTTACGACGACCTAATTCGACTCCAATCGGTCTTTCTTGTCCGGGCGCTTGAAAGCGAGGATGAGAAACCAAAAAGAGATCCAAATGGTTTTGAGGTGTATATCTTCCGCGGGAAGCGGTACGAGCCCCATTCAGAACGCTACCTCACCCAGCTAGCCACCCTGCTGAAAGACAATACGGTACTGCGGCTTGAAGATGGACATTACGACCAGGAGAAACAGCGATTCACTTTCGATCTCAATGGACGCCCCACGATTCTTCCCCTCTCCGATCCGACGATTAGGGGACTGAGAATTTTCAGAGATCGTTTCGGAAAGAAAGGCGAGAAGCTGGAAGCGAATGGGACCTCGTGTGGACCTTTCCGGTTTGGCTTCTACATCTTCGATTTCAGCAAGGATGCCAAGGGCAAGCATCAACTGGACGCTGACGATAAGCTCCTTATTAAGAAGCATCGCATATATCTCTACCGGGATACGATTCGGGTCTACCCCTATGGCGATCCGAAGGACGATTGGTTGGAGATCGATGCGTACCGAGGAACGATCAGCGCAGGGCAGTTCCTAAGCAACGACCAGGTGGTCGGGTTTGTAAACATAACTCAAGTAGAGAATCCCGAGCTTAGGGATAAGACTAGCCGTGAAGGTCTTATCGATACAGGAGCTCCCACAGATGATTTCTTAACCCTGATCAAATTGCTTCTCGCATGGATCAGACAAAAGCCCTACGGCCAATATCGACAGAGTCTTATCGAAAAGTCGGGACTGGATGCCCATAAGCGCGAGCGGGTAGCGAAGGCTTTTGACGAATTGGATGACCTAGTAGAGGGCAACTCCGAAGCAAAGCTTGCACTGAGCCGGGCAAGGAAGTTTTACAAGCAGGAACGCGACTACTTGGTGCAGCGCGCCGAGACCACAGAGCAACTGGCGGGAGTTGGCTTGTCGGTCGAGACGGCATCGCACGACATCATGGCAGTCATGAGCAGAGCGATGGGCACTCTCGATAGTCTTCTGAAGCAGGCGATCGTAGGAGGGGAAATCGATTGGGACGAGGTCGAGCGCGATTTGAGTGCGCTTCGCGGAATGCTGTCGTTCGTTGAGTCGCAGTTGAAGAACATCCAACTGCTGTTCAAGTCTAGCAAGCAGAGAAGGAAGGACCTCAGAGTAGCCGACGTTCTCGAAAAGGTACAACGGCTGTTCCAGCCGACATTGGAAAAGGAAAAGATTTCATTCGAAAAAGTTGTAAAGGGTTCGCCTCTGGTCGTTAAGACTACAGACGCTGTCCTGCTGCAACTGTTTCTGAATCTTTTCGACAACGCGGTGTATTGGCTTGAGGGTCAGAAAACGGCCAGAGAGATTTTGGTCACGATGAATGGCGATGACCAGTCGCTCATTTTTTCAGATAGCGGCCCGGGCATAAGAAGTGATGATGCTCCGTATATTTTCGAACCGTTCTTCTCTGGCAAAGGCGAGGACGGGCGGGGTCTGGGACTGTATATCGCGCGTCAGTTGTTGGAGCGACACGACTACACGATCGAACTCGCCGATTCGAAGGTGCAACGGAAGTTGAAGGGTGCAAATTTCGTAGTCTCGTTTTCCAAGGACGCAGAGAATGAATGACGAGCAACTGTTTAGCGGAATAGCGGTGGTTGTTGACGACGAGGTGGAAGATCCGAAGTCGGCGATCGGGCAAATTTGCGCCGCGATCAAAGTTCAGGGTTCTCACGTTATCCCGCTGAAGGTCGCGCCGACCGAAGAACAAATCAAAACCCTCACGGGAATTTCGTTTTTCGTTGTCGATTGGAATCTTGATGAGTCGATCCGCGAAATGAGTGAACAGGGTGTAACGATCCCCGCCACAGTGGCGCGGCAAAGCGTCAAGAAGACTCTGGCGCTGTTGAAGAATCTAAAGGAAAATCGAGTTGCTCCGATTGTTGTCTTTACGAGTGGCGACATCGCTGACGTGAAGCAGAAGATCGAAGCTGCCTTTCCAGACGGTAGGCATGTTTTGGTCAAGAGCAAAACTGAGGTAATCAATGAAGGCGTACACAAAGTCTTAGGGAGTTGGGTGAAAACGTCGGCAGCTGCCTACGTTCTCAGAACTTGGGAGATGGAGTACGAGAGAGCGAAACAGTCTTTCTTCAAAGATTTCTACACTGCAAGTGCCGAGTGGCCCGTAATCCTCTGGGATACCTTTCATGAGGATGGCGTTCCTGCCTCAGATGAGCTCGGAAGACTGATCATGCGCAATATTCAATCCCGCATGACCCCTTTTGGATTCGATTTGAAGGGATTCGTTAAGACTGAAAGCGATGTTCTCTTAGATCGAACCGTTGTGCTGGCCGTTTTAGAGGGTGAGCGTTATATCAAGAAAGACAGCCTACACGAGGATTCGATCTCACCAGGGGATATCTTCAAAGATGGAAACACCTACTACATAAACATTAGACCGGAGTGCGACTGTGTTGCACGGGGCGGCGCATCTGCAGATCTGATTGACCTTTATCTTCTGCGAGGCAGTAAGCTCACTAAAAAGCAGCAAGAGAAAACTGAAAACCACCTATACGGCAGGCTGGATGAGAGGGATGTGGAGGCCATTCTCTTCCCGATTCACGACGGCAAGTCTGTGTCATTTCAGTTTGCGGAGATTGTTGTAAAACAGTGGGGAGAGATGAAATTAAAACGTGTTGGTCGCGTCTTGCCTCCATATCTGACCCGGCTTCAGGAGCGGTTTTCGGCGTATTTTCAGCGCCCCGGCCTCAATCGTTACCCTCCCGTCACATTTCAAGTGGAAGCTACTCCTAGCCCAGGCGCAAAGTCCGCAGAAGCTCTCGATGGCTCAAACGCGAATGCGACCGTTGCAGCAGTTTCGACTACCGAAGTCGCGGCTGAACCCGAGTTCATTCCGGCGCCAGGAGCAGACGAAGCCAACCCTAAAGATGACAAGGCCACTCGACAAGAAACAGAAGTTGAGAAACCCAAATAGGATTGGGCCGGCGTCGGCGGGTTCGATCCCTAAGACTGGAATTGCTCCGCCTTCTAAGCTGCGACACGGCGTCGTGGATCTAGTACGCGTCCGACCGTCGGGATATGAAAGGGGGGGTGCATCACTGAACAAAGCCGTCCCTGGCCACCATTACTGATGCACACCTTATCCGCATCCACAGTGGTGTGCATCACTGGACGAAGCCGTCTCTGGCCACCACATTCTAAACAACTTAGCAGTGGCCAGAGTGTTGGCTCCAGTCCGCTCTCAGTCCGCATTCGAAAGACGTGCCAAGAGCCGTTACTGTACCGCATGATGATCAAGAACTTAGCGCCAATCACCTTTTCCTGAGTCTGCTCCCAGTCCGCTTTGATCCGCCGCGTGTCTGAGAATCGCCGTTAACATTTCCCCCGTGGCGGCCATGCGATCCTCGCTGACAGCATGGCTGTAAAACTGGAGCGTCAGTTTAACATCGCTGTGTCGAAGCAGAGTCTGCACTGTCTTTGGATCGGTCTTAATGCGAACCAAGAACGATGCGAGACTATGGCGAAGATTGTGGAACCCGAACCGGCGCGGATCGTCCTCCACCAGTCGCCCGCAGTCATCTCGATGCGATGAAAGAATTCCAGCCCTCGCCGCGGCGGGCCGCAGATAATCTTCGACGAGCATATTCGCAACCCGCGGCTGCTTGCCTTTCAATCGACTGGATGCAAAGACCCAGTCGCCTGACTCCGAATAGGCCGTCCTCTCTTTCCAGCGAAGCATGAATTCGGCCAGCAATGGATGGAGCGGCACAGGGCCCTTTGAAGTTTTGGTCTTTGGCAAACCAACTTGGCCACCCGTCCATGTGCGACGTACATGAATCATGGCCTCCGCAAAATCTACATCTTGCCATTGCAGTCCCAGGCACTCGGAGATGCGAAGACCTGTGCCCGCAGCCAAAAGCGTCAGAGTGCGCTCCGGCTCTCGTAGGCTTCGGACGATTACGTAAGCTTGTTCCGGAGTAATGATCATGGCCTCATAGTCGCTGGTTGTCTCACAACGGACGAAGCATATTGGATTCGATTCCTGAGCTCGTGAGATCAAGCCATATCGTTGGCCATGGCGATAGACCAGCGACATGACACGTCGCAGTCGATCGAGAGTTGGATTTTCAAGCTCTTCTTCCTTCTTCAGGGTAGTCAGCCACTCTTCGACTTCGAGCGGCTCTATACCCAGCGCGATTCTGTGGCCCCATTTCGGGAGCAAGCGGTTTCGGAGGACGCGGTTGTAACCTTTTACTGTGGTATGCGCCTTTGGGTGGATAGATTCTGACCGCTCAACCAGTTCGTGTTCGGTGTAGTGCTGCACGAGGTCGCCAAATGTGACACCCCGTCGCGAATCCACCGGATTGATCGGAAGATGTAGTCGCTCGACTTCAGCCCACGCAGTAAGTTTGTCGGGAAGATCGCGGACCAAACCAATAGGGATCTTGTTCTCCACTCGCCTGCCGTCGGACTTTCGCATAGTTCGATAATGGAGCACCCATGTTTCACCCCGAACGCGACTTTCCTTCTTTAGCCAACCTCGTTGTCGTCTTTGCGCCATTGTGTCTCTCCTTGAAAATCGCCTTGCGCTCACATTCTCAAATATTCAGAGGATTGCGCGGAAGCAAAATTGCATTGAGCGACCTACAGGCAGGAATCTGAAGGCGTGAAAATCAGTGAGTATAGACAACTGCCACCGGGATGGAATAGGCGGTTTACCACGGGGATTTGCTGATTACCGGGCGGCAATTCTACGTGTGGGAGGCTTATGAGTGAGCGACTGCGACTAAGGGATCTCTCGAAGGGAAACACAAGTAAATTCGAGACGTTGGCAGGCCCCCGCAACCATCCGAATTTGCTATCGATCCCCTTCAGAAGGCCTCTTGTTGAAGGTTTAGCCTGAATAGCGCCGCTAGGCTGCTTCTCCCCATCAGAGATGGGTACCCGCACGATGTAGCACCGCGTCTTGACCACCCACTCCGAACGAATTCGAAATGCGGGTGGGCAGCGGGGACATATCTATGCTTCTTCACCCGCCATATTCTCGGCCTGGAATTTGACGCGCCTACAAACACCCTACAGTTCAGTCCTTTCACTCCATGGAATCAGTTTCGTTGGAACGGTTGTCGACTCGGGTCAATTCACTGTGATTGTTCTTACGAACGAAGTGGTAACAAAATCCAGATGTCTGTCCGGAATCTCAGCGGTCGATCAATCTTGGTGACCCTTCGAGCAATTCTGCCAGATCGTGCTGAGATCGGCGCTATTTTAGACGGCGGCAAAGTAGCTCAACTAAAGACGTATGGTCGCTCCATAGTAGAGAAGACTCAGCAACTGGCCGCGGGTGACCGATGTTTCCTCTCTGCTGAGTTTAAAGTCGTTAGTAGGTAATGGACGCTTTTTCTTGAACATTTCTCATAATTGCGACCGGGAGAGATCTGGTCCGCTTAGGCCGCCGACTTCGCTTACCAATAGCGTGGTCTAATCGAATGCCCCATAACCATTGCGCAGTTGGCTAATGAGAAGTATTCTTGCTGAAATTGGCAACCAGCTTAATATCGCTGGCGATATGATCCTGTTGTGTGTAGAGCAATGAATGGCAATCGGGTGCGACTGCCAGGTCCGGAGAATTTACCCCGAGATGGGCATTAGTCGTACCAATCTGGATTGCTGTCTTACCATTGGGCTCGAACCAAAGTGCTGCTGATACCTGTTGATCATCGTCAACCGAGAAGAAGAGACCGTCACTGCAAATCGACCAACTTGATACCGGACGAGCGCGTGGTGCGCCTGGAAGCACGGAGAGACCAGTTCCGTCCAATTTGGCGGAATAGAGGTTCCCGGTCGTGTCGCTCAGAAAGAGCGTATTGCCATGTGGCAATGTATGGGTTGCAAAGAATGGCTGACCAGCAATCTTACGTGGCTCTCTGGAAAGAAGCTCACGCGACCAGACCTCAACCTCGCCGGAACGATTCGAGTTGTAGTAGATGCCTTGTCCCTCCGGCATCCAACTCGGACTACGCTCCTCGTAATTGTTGGCCTCGAGCAAAGTCCGCTTGCCGTCGCTGACATCGAGGATCACAATCTGCGAGTTGCCATGGATGCGCGCATCCACAACCAGCCGCTTCCCATCGGGCGACCAACCGATGCCTCCGAGGTAGCCTTCATTAAATCCGCTAAGTTTGCTCGGCGAAGATCCGTCAGCATCAGCGATCCATACTTCCATTGTTCCTGAGCGGTCCGACAGGAAGGCGATATGCTGACCGTCGGGCGAGTATGCAGGCGCTTTGTTGATGCCGGACGATGCAAGCAGTCGTTTGACGCCGCTGATCTGGTGGTCCTGGAGAGACGCCCGCCAAATATTCCAGTTTTCAGACGAATCGACATAGACAAGAAGTGAGCCATCACGACTGATAGCCGGTTCTGCAGTACTGGCAGCATTGACCGGGAGCAATTCAGGCATCTGTTGCGAGACGGTCAGTTGCCAGATCTGGAGTGGACCGGCACGGTTAGATGAGAAAACAAGGCTCTGGTTATCCGGTCGCCAGGCAAGACCATTGATCAGCTTACCGTCATGCGTGAGTTGTCGCGAGGACGTTTGCTGATTAGCACCGGAAGTCGCGGGCAGAACAAAGACTTCCCCCATTCCATGGGTGAAGTAACGCACAAACGCGAGCCATTGGCCGTCGGGCGATACTTTGGGAAAGAAATCGCGCGCTTCGCCGGGAGTCTGCGTGATCTGCTCGCGCAGGCCGGTCGCAAGCGATATGCGATAGAGACCATTGGCATTGGGTGATTGCGCGGGAGCATCGCTCACAATCACACTTTGGCTGTCGCCCGACCACGCGGGGCCTGGATTGCCGAGCAACGGACTCAGATTTTCGGCCCAACGACCAATCTCACGGCGAATCTGGGCGAGAATCCGCTCTTGTCCCGAATCGAGCTCCCGTATAACAACGTTTACGTGTTCCTCTTCGACCCGAAGATACGCGAGACGTTTTCCGTCAGGCGAGAATGCCGGATAAAGCTCGGCTTGCGGTCCTGTGGTGAGCCGGGTAGTTGCTCCTCCGTCGATAGCACGTATATAGATATCGAAGTTGTCGTCGTCACCATCCCAAACGTAGGCGATCATACGGCCGTCGGGCGAGATGGCTGGGCTGAACTCTTCGCCAACCGCAAAGGCAAAAGGTTGGCCGAACAGGGCGGGAGTACGTGAGTGTTCTCGGCGTCGCCACAGCCAGGCCACGAGAACGATTCCGACTATGAGGACCGCCGCCGCGGGAACAAACCACCGAATACCTCGCTTCGGCTCTCTCGGAACGATAGGCGATTCATCCATGACCGCCGGACGGGTCGACTCGAACTCTACAAAGTAGCCGCCGCGAGGAAGCAGGATTCGAATTGGCTCTTCCTTGCCCTCACCTTCGTAGTAAGCGTCGAGTTTGCCGCGGAGACGCCGAGTCTCGGTGCGAACGATAGTATCGAGAGACGGGTCCCATTCTTCTGTTCGCTCGAAGACCCTCTCGGCGATGACGCGCTCGTTGAGCGATTCGGCAGAGCCTGACAAAGAGTGCTCTACCAGGAACGTGAGGAAGCGGACAATCTGACGCGACCGTCGAAGCTCCGCGCTTTTGCATACCTTCGAGAGATGGCTGCGGATTACCTCGGGATCATGAATTTGAGACATAAAAGACCGAGCGGTTAGGAAACCGCGAGAGTTGCGTGAAACAAGATTACTTATGAAGGAAATTCTTTCACGACGATTGAGCTGGAGAATGAAGTATGGTCGCGAGTCACCGAAATTTAACACTTTCCGGCGCAAAGAATTCCCACCTAACCCACAAGCTGTAAGTAGCTGCAATAACTAAGTATGCAGGTGTTCATCACAACTTATCACTGCTCCTGAGCCGCGCCATCACGTCGGCCTCCCTTGCGCCTGACAGATCCTCGCGCAAGCGTAGGACAGACCAATCGGTCGACCGGTCCACCGCTGTCAGCGGTACTGGCTTCCGGCTGGATCAGGAGGAATTTACTGTGTGGTTCATTAAGATGCGGAAAAAAACGGGATGGAAAACCGGGCGATGGCTGATGAGTGCTCTCATTGTTTCATTAGGACTCGCTGTAACCACGGAGATGAATGGGCAGGTCGATCTGGGACAGGTTACCGGGTCGGTTAAGGATGTTTCCGGTGCCACTGTCGCGGGCGCTGAAGTGGATATAAGGAACCCAGCGACCTCGGTCGACCGCACCACCAGGACGAACGCAGATGGCTACTACTCGTTGCCTTCCCTGCGTACTGGCGTGTACACCCTAACGGTTACAGCACCAGGGTTTGTTACGCAGACGCTCCAGACGACGGTCAATGGCGGTGAGACCAATGCGCGGGATTTTACATTGGCCGTCGCAGGTGGTGAGGCTCATGTGACCGTGGACGCAACGCGAACACTGGATATTGAGCGGGAAAGCCATGAGGTGAAACTCAATATCGATTCGCAGCAGTTGATCGAATTACCGAATAACGGGGGCAATCCGCTGACCGAAGCGCTGCTGGCTCCCGGTGCGGAAAATCCCTCCGACCCGTCGCAACCCACCTCTTCCGCCCAATACTTTGGGGTCACGGCGAACGGCATTCAATTGGGGGGAGGTATGGACTCGCAGACGGACTTTCTGCAGGACGGTGTCCAGAACGTGACCCTGTTCACGCAGACAGCCAATATGCTGGCTTCACCAGAAGCGATCCAGGAGATGAATATCATCTCCAACGGCGCGGACGCCCGGTATGCCCGGCCAGGTGTGGTGAATATCATCACGAAGGGCGGCACCAACAAGTTTCACGGCTCGGCCTTCGACTATCTTCAAAATGACGCACTGAATGCTCAGGCCTATAACCTTGCCGGTGCGAATGAGGTGAAGACGCCGGTACGTTACAACCAGTTCGGTGGGACAATCGGCGGTCCTATTTTGCGGGATCGGCTTTTCTTCTTCGGCAGTTACGCCGGTCTAAGGCTTCAGAACACAAACTATACGACCACGCGTGTGCCAACCGATAATGAGCGCATCGGTGACTACAGCGCAGACTCCATAACGCTCTACGACCCTCTTACCTACGGAACAACCGGCACCAACAAAAGCTTCGTGTCAGAAACCGGAAAGAACGCGATTCCCACCAATCGCATCAGCCCCTTCGCCACCACGCTGCTGAACTATATCCCACACCAGAACATACCGTTCAACAATGCGCTCAATATCAATTATCAGGTTCCGCTCAAGACCACTATCACCAACGATCAATATCTGGGCCGCTTCGACTGGACGCCCTCCGGAACCGACACCGTCTCCCTGGCCGGAGGATACAGTAACAGTCCCAAAACAACGCCGTCTTTTGTGCAGGTTCTCTTTGGCCTCTATAACGAGGTTTCCGCGGCCAACGCGTTCATCACGGAGACGCATATCTTCAATCCACGACTGGTGAACACCTTTCATGTTGGCTATAACCGTTCAATTCAGTTCGCCACACAACAGGGTGCAGGAAGCCGGCCTTTTTATCAGGAGTTCGGTCTCAAGAATCTCGATCCTCTTCCTTCGCAATGGGTACCGCCATTTATCACCGCGACTTCGTACTTCGCGACACCAGCCACTACTACGTCCGCGGCGAACAGTGGTCTGGGAACGCGGTATTCTCCCCAAGGAGCGACACAAAGCCGCTTTCAGTATGCAGATGAGATCAACTATCAGATCGGTAAGCACACGCTCGTCTTCGGCGGCGAGTTTATCCGCACCCAGGTTGATGCCAACTGGGGCATTCAAAACGACGGGTACTATGCCTTCAACAGCAACATGTCCGCGCAATATGTCGCAAAGAGCAGAAAGCAGCTCGGTGACGGCTGGGCAGATGTCCTGCTCGGATATCCTTCGACCGTGGGCGGTGCTGTGGGTGTTTCGGCCGGAGCGTTTCGCGAGTGGCAGGTCAATGGCTATTTCCAGGACGATTGGCGGGTAGTGCCGACCGTGACATTGAATCTCGGCATCCGCTACGACTTCGATAATCCGCCCAACGACAAGAATGGCCATTCGAGTATTTACGACCTGCCCAGCAACCAGATCGTTCCCGGAACCTGGCAGACAAACTACCGCGATGTCTCTCCGCGTATCGGCTTTGCGTGGCAGGCTGAACAGAACACTACGGTCCACGGTGGCTTCGGCATCTACTATGCCAGCTCACCATATAACTTCCTGCAATTCCTGGTGGCACATCCGCCGAACTTCATTACCCAGTCGAAGACCCTCACACAAGCCAATCCAACACCTGTGACCGATGTATTCGTGGCCAATCCTTCGGCAACCGGCATCACACCGATGACGCTAGGCGAGCACATGCCCGATGTCTACGTGGAACAGTTCAACCTGATGGTCGAACACCTGTTCGAAGGCAAGTATTCGGTAATGACAGGCTACTCGGGGCAGATTGGCCGCCACTCTTCGGTGCGTCTGAATGCCAATCAACCGAACTCTAAGTCTTCACCCAGTGCCACGATGTTCGACACCCGGCCATACACCTATGCAGGCGATGTCTACGGGCAGTACAACGTAGGCTACTCGAACAACAACGCTCTTTACACGAAGTTCGAGGCGCGACTCAATCGTGGCACGCGCGCCATCCTGAGCTATACCCACTCCAAGAGCATGGACATCTCCGATGGCGACCGCAATGTGATGGCCAACTACTATCACCCGGAGTATTACTACGCGCCGGCAGGCTGGGATCGTCCCAACCACATCAGCGCAGCGGTCGTATATCCACTACCCATCGGGCATGGGCAACGGTGGCTCTCCAACAGCAATCCCATATTGAATGGGGCTATAGGTGGTTGGCAAGTTAGCTCAATCTATCACTATGGCACAGGCCTGCCTGTTAGTATCAATGCCACGAATACTGCCGATACCAGCAGCATTGGGACATACATGGCACAAAAGGTGTGCGACCCAAACAAGGGGTTCACTCGATCGAAATCGGAGTGGTTCAACGTGAACTGCTTCGTGCAGCCAGGAAATGGAGTCTACGGTATTGGCGGCAGGAACGCCGTCCGTCAGCCGAACCTCGATCAGCTTGACCTGGGCTTGTCGAAGCGTTTCGCAATCCGTGAAGGAGATTTCCTTCAGGTCCGGCTGGAGTCGTTCAACGCGCTGAACCATCCGCAGTTCGCGCTGCCCGGACAGATCACCGTCAGCAGTACGAGTCTGGGAGCGATCAGTGGAACCGCCCGAGCGATGCGCGTGGCCCAAGTTTCGTTGCGGCTCTCGTTCTGATTGAACACCAAAACAACCATTGATAGACGCCCGCGGAGGCTCCGTCGAATCGCGGAGCCTCTGCAGCACCCCCTTCTTTTCAACTCAGGAGTCCTATGGATCGCAGAGAGTTTCTTTCGCTAAGCAGTTTCGCTACTGTATCGCTAGCCCTTCCGGGAATCGCCAAGGCCGAAAACATCGAACAGCCCGGTTCGTTCGATTTCATTTATGTCACCGACACACACATCCAACCGGAATTGTCTGCGACCGAGGGATGTGTTTCGTGCTTCAGGAAAATCCGGACGCTTCGCGCTGAGTTCGCCATTCAGGGTGGAGATCATGTGTACGACGCGCTTGGCGTCAGCCATCAACGGGCTAATGCGCTCTATGACCTCTACGAACATACGGAGCAGTCTCTGGGAATGAAGATCCATCATGTGATCGGCAATCACGATGTCTTCGGAGTTTCCAGCCAGAACGGGGCTTCTCCGCACGATCTCGGGTTCGGCAAAGCAATGTATGAAGAGCGGATGGGGCGGACCTACTATTCGTTCGACCATAAGGGCTACCACTTCATCGTGCTCGACTCGATTCAGATCGTCGACCCAACCACCTGGCAGGGAGGAGTCGATGTGGCTCAACTTGCATGGCTTCGGCGAGATCTTGCCTCCCTTCGCGAGGGTATACCCATCGTGGTGATCGTGCATGTGCCTTTGGTGACCGGCGCACTTTCCTATGTTCCTGCGAAAACCCGTAGAGATTCGCTGATGTTTGTGATCAACGCCAATGAAGTGCTCTCTCTCTGGCAAGGCAAAAATGTGCTGGCGGTTTTTCAGGGGCATACGCACATCAACGAAGTGGTTACCTTCCGAGGCATTCCATACGTTTCATGTGGAGCAGTCTGCGGAAGCTGGTGGCGCGGTCCGCGGTTGGGAACGCCAGAGGGTTTCACCGTCGTTCGTCTCCACGAAGGGAAGATCGAATGGCACTACGAAACTTATGGTTTTCGGAGCGTAAATCCGGACGGTCGTGAAGTTTGAACTGTAACAAGTCGCTTTATTGTCTATAGCTTGGCTGGTTTCATCACTAATTCATCACGACTCCGCCCTTCAAGATGCCACACATTGCACACTTGTTCTCCAAAGAATCATCCGCCAAGATTCCGCGGCGGATCAAAGCGGACTGGCAGCAGACTCAGGAAAAGGTGATCGGCGCTAAGCGCTTGATCATCATGCGGTACAGTAATGGCTCTCGGCACGTCTTTCGAATGCGGACTGAGAGCGGACTAGAACCAACGCTCTGGTCACTGCTAAGTCATTTAGAATGTTGTGGCCAGAGACGGGATCGAACCGCCGACGCCGGCCTTTTCAGCTAAGTTGCCCGGAATCAGCGGATGTTATTGAGTAGCAAGAGGTTAGACGGTGCAAAAAGTAGGAACGAATAGCATATTTAGGTATATTTTTGGAGCTGCGGTGTATGCTATTTGTTCCTCACCTAAAGAGCTGGCACCTGCACGGATTGTCCCCGAAATTAGCCCTCAACCCTGTAAGCGATCATACCTCCTTTCAGGTGATTTCCTCTGCTGAGAATCACAACCGTTGCTATCCTGCATCCATTGGCTCTTTCGGTCAAATTTTGTGGTCACGGAGATCTAGCTGGATAAAAGGTTCCGCCTCAAGTTTGGCCGTGACCCCCTTCCGACCGGTCCTGTTTTTCGATCCGGAGAGCGATGAGTCCAGGCAATTCCGGACTCGGTCTGGTCTGAGGCTCTTGACCATATCGAATCCCCACTCAAAGACATCGATGCTACCCGAAGGATTCTTTATGCGTTTCGTGGATAAGACAAATGACCACGTCGGTCAGATGAGAAAGCTGCCACCTCTCAACTTGGAATGACAAGCTCGTCCCACACGGGATGGAGATTTGGGGCGACTGCCTTCTGACAGGGTTGGCTGTAGTGTGATCGGATAGAAAAATTAACAGAAGATGAAGACCGAGGTAGGGATCAAATTGGAATAGGGGAAAGGACATCGATCTTACCCTGCGTTCTTACCGTCTCACACTCCTTCCATAGTCTTAGTTCTCGTATACCGGAAGAGGTCTGACTGCATCACCGTAAAAGTCGGCCACTGGGTTTCGAGCGAAAGCGATGGAGGGATGTGTGCGCTACCGTATGGAAAAGTGCAAGGGATTTGTCAGAGTATGCATATTGCTTTGCCTCGGATCTGGCTGGTCAGAGGCACAGACGATTGCCTTCAACCCGGGTATGGTGACGAGTGTGGCTGGGAACGGATCAGCAACTTACTCTCCGGCCAGCTATGCAGGACCGGCTACGGCAGCGGCACTGAACTTTCCACGACGGATCGTGTCCGACGCGAACGGGAACCTGTACTGGATGGAGAAAGGCGGGCAGATCGCCCGGGTGCTGGCGTCGGGCACTGGGCCTATCCCAGCATTGCCTTCAGTAACTTCGCCGGCGGCAGGAAACGTATATACGGTGGCAGGCAATGGGGGAACGACAGCATGCGCGGGGGCGACGGATAAGTTTGGGAATGGATGTCCGGCCACGCAGACCATTCTGAATGCGCCCTACGGGATCGCCGTGGATAAACACGGGAACGTATATTTGGGCGATACAGGGAACAATATGATCCGGGTTGTTTATGCCGGGGGAACGATTCCAAATCTGCCGTCCTCGCCGGTAGTCGGTAATGTGTACGCGTTTGCCGGGACCGGGAAGGCAGGCGATGCTGGGGATAGTGGCCCCGCACTCATCGCAAAGATCAGCACGAGTCACGGCCTCGCCGTCGATGGGCAGGGGAATGTCTACTTTGCAGATTCGGGGAACCAGAGCGTGCGTGCGGTGTTCGCCGGAGGAACCCTGCCTGGGATTGCGAACCCTGTGATTGGGAACCTTTACACCTTGGCTGGAGGCGCGTCGGTACCGGTCTGTGCGAAACCGACTTCCACATGCGGAGATGGCGGTCCGGCGATCGCCGCGCAGATGAATGGACCGGACTCGGTTACGGTCGACGGAACAGGAAATATTTACTTTGGGGACACCGGCGATCTTCGGGTGCGGGCCATTTTTGTGGGTGGCGCATTGCCAGGGATAACGAATCCTGTAGCGGGAAATGTGTATACGGTGGCTGGTAACGGCGTTTCGGGTTCTGGGCCGGACGGAGTGCAGGCCACAGCATCGTCGTTGACCTCGGGAATGGGACAGCCATTTATTGATGTTGCAGGGAATCTTTATATCCCGGACGGCTCAAGCAATACGGTTCGCAAGATCGATCCGCAGGGAGTCATTACGACCATCCTGGGGGGCGCCTCGACAGTGTGCGATGCGAGTACAAATGCTGTGGGAGATGGTTGTGCAGCAAATGCGGCGACCCTGAACGGGGTTTCGGGCATGACGATGGACGCCATGGGGAACGCTTACTTTGCCGACTATAAGAACAACCTGATCCGCGAACTGAATGTGGGCGCCTCGACATTGAATTTTAGCGGCATGGTCGGGGCATCCCTCCCGCCGCAAACAGTCACCATATCGAACGGAGGAACGCAGGCCCTGAAGCTGACTGGCATCACAATGAGCGGCCCGTTCGCCCAAAGCACGAGTGGAGGAACGGACTGTTCGGCAGGAATGACTCTTGACCCCGGCGGAAGTTGTAATCTCGCGGTCGTGTCCACAGCCGCACAGGCAGGGACAGCGACGGGAACGGTCTCGGCTGAGAGCAATGCGCTGAATGCAAGCTCCGGACAGAATACGATTCAGTTGGCATCCGTACTGACATTGGGAACCACAACAACCAGCCTGACTATTTCACCAGCTCTGGTGAGCGCCGGGCAGCCTGTAACCTTTACAGCATCAGTAGCTGGACCGGTCGGCGCGACGCTAAAGCCAGGCGGAACGGTGACCTTCCTGAATGGCGGCGTGACGCTTGGAAGCGCGACGTTGGCCGACGGGGTGGCGAGCTTTACGAGCAGCACGCTGGCTTTGGGAAACTACAGCGTGACCGCATCCTACGGTGGAGACGCTAGTTTTGCCGGGAGTGTCTCCGGCGCCTCATCTCTGGTCGTGACGGCGTCACCAGTTCCTGTAGTGAGTTTGAGTGCCTCTGCCACGGCGGTCGCTGTAGGACAAGGATTGACGCTGACAGCGACGGTGAGCCAACCCAGCGGAAGCCTGGTGCCGACAGGTACGGTGGTCTTCAACGATGGGACCACCATGCTGGGGCAGGCAGCTCTGAATGGTTCCGGTGTGGCCGTCCTGCAGATGTCTACACTGGCGATCGGAAAGCATTCGTTGTCGGCGAACTATGGAGGCGATGGGACGTTTGTGGCGAGCACCTCGCCTGCGGTTACCGTCACCGTTGCTGCTGGCGGACAACTGAGTCTGTTTCCGGGCGAGATCGTGACGACCGCCGGATCCCATACGGCCGGAGCTGGATTTAGTGGAGATGGACAGGCCGCTTCAGCGGCACAGCTCAAGACGCCGTTGGGACTGTCTCAGGATAGCGCGGGGAATCTATATATAGCTGACTCCGCAAATAATCGCATACGGCGAGTGGATGGCAAGACTGGAGTGATCTCGACTGTTGCAGGGGCGGGAACAGCCTGCGCGACGGCGACGCTGCCGTGCGGGGATGGAGGACCAGCGACTGCGGCGCAGCTAAATGGTCCGCAGGCCGTACGGGTGGACGCCGCGGGTAATCTCTACATTTTGGATAAAGGAGACCATGCAGTACGCAAGGTTACGGCGAGTACCGGCGTCATCAGCACGGTTGCTGGCGTGCTGGGTTCGGCAGGTTACTCCGGCGATAAGGCGGTGGCAACGGCAGCAAAGCTGAACGGGCCGCGTGGGCTTTATGTGGATAACAGCAACGATCTGTATATCTCGGACTCCGGGAACGCAGTAGTGCGGCGGGTCGATGGAAATACCGGTGTGATTACGACGATTGCAGGAACCGGTTCTGCGCTGGGAGATGGCGGCCCGGCGACGGCAGCGCAACTTATGAATCCGCGTGGTGTGACGCTCGATCCCAATGGGAATCTCTACATCGCGGACATAGGGTCCTACCGGGTGCGCCGAGTTGATGCGTTGACAGGAGTGATCACCACGGTCGCTGGAACGGGCACGGCCTGTTCCGCGGCTCCGTGCGGCGACGGAGGGATGGCGACAGCAGCGCAACTGAGTGGGCCGCAGGACGTTGTTGTGAGCAGCGCAGGCGATCTCTTCCTGTCGGAGCCTAACCTTAACTCGGTGCGGCGCGTCAGCCCGGCTGGGATGATCAGCACAATTGCCGGACAGGAAACGGCGACGGCAGGCTATGGAGACGACGGCGGTGCAGCGACGGGGATCCTCCTAAGTTATCCGAACTCGCTGTTGCTGGACTCGCAGGGAAACCTCTACATATCTGAAGCAAATAATTCACTGGTGCGCGAAGTGCTTGCGGATGCGACTGCACTCAGCTTTGGCACGGTGAACTTTGGCGAAACAGCGAACCAAACGGTGACGATCGCGAATACAGGAGGCTCGCCGATAACAATCTCCGCCATCTCGGTCATGGGAGGCTTCTCGCAACAGCCCAGTGGGTCTGCGGATTGCGCGGCGCAGATGACATTGAACGCAGGGGTGAGCTGCGCGGTCGAAGTGCAGTTTGCGCCGGCCCTCTCCGGTGCGATCACGGGAGCAGTGAACATCGCCAGCAACGCCACGAATACGAATAGCGGACAGAGCACGATCGCGCTCAATGGATCCGGAGTTGTACCCTTCGGATCGGTGCCGGACTTTGCGCTCAGTTCGAACCTGTCGAGCCTGACGCTGGCGCCTGGCGCAACCGGCCACCTGACCCTTACACTGACGCCGGTCAAGAATTACCAGGGAACGGTGACGTTGAGCTGTGGATCGCTGCCGCCTGACATCTCCTGCGTCTTTTCCCCAGCGTCTGTGACGGCGGATGGTACAAATTCTCCCGTGACAGCGGCACTCGATATTGTGACCACGAATACGACTGCGCACCTCGAGCAACGCCGCGGCGGGGCGTCTACGGCCGGGATTTTTTGGATACCAGGCGCGCTCATGGGGTTGGTATTACTGCGCTATCGCAATAGGTTGGGCCGAGCGTACGGGCTTGCCGCTGTGCTTTGCCTGATGCTTGGGCTTGGCGGGACAATCGGCTGCGGGAGCGCAAAGCCTTACGTTGCCCCCGTCGCGACAACGGTGACTGTAACGGCAGTCAGCGGTAGCGTTACACACACACTGAGCCTCAATGTATCTGTGGTCTCACTGTAGATGGCGTCTCGGAAGAGAGAGAAACGCAACGTCCGGAGATAAAAGAATGTTGCTTGATACTAGAAAGTTCTTTACGGGTCTGGTTCTGCTGAATGTTGTTGTCCCGATGCATGGGCAGAGTAACGGAAAATCGCAGGATGATACTGTACGGCTGAATGAGATCCAGGTAATTGGAACCCATAACAGCTATCATGCTGGGCTAGCTCCGAGCGAAGCGAAGCTATTGGCCAAGATCGATCCGGTAGAAGCGCGGGCCCTGGACTACAGACATACTCCATTGGAGGCGCAGCTTGCGGCTGGAATGCGCGAGTTGGAGCTGGATGTATATCCGGATCCCGAAGGAGGACGCTACGTTGCCTCACGCGGATTGAAGGACGTCGTGGCCGCGGGACTTCCTCCAGATGATCCGAGGTACTATCCGGATGGGTTAATGGCGAAACCTGGTTTCAAGGTCATGCACAAGCCAGATACGGACTATCGCAGCAACTGTCAGCCCTTCGTGGAGTGTTTGCGGCAGATCCGCAAATGGTCGGCAGCGAACCCGGGGCATGTGCCGGTCTTTCTGTTCATCGAAACCAAAGTGCCGACTACCTTGAAGCCCCGGGATATGGACGATCTGGATAGCGAGGTGAGATCGGTCTTCTCGCCGAAAGAGATGGTGACGCCGGATGACGTGCGGGGCGAGCGTGCGTCGTTGCGTGAGGCCGTCCAGAAAGACGGTTGGCCTTCACTGGTCCGGTGCCGCGGCAAGGTGGTCTTTCTCATGGCACGCGAGGAGGTGGCGGATGTATACCGCGTTGGACATCCGCAGCTACGCGGGCGGGTGATGTTCATCAACGGAAAGCTCTCGGATCCGGATACTGTATTTACCGTCCAGTCGAAGAACAAGCACGGCGGCATTCAGCAGTTGGTAGCTGATGGAATGCTGGTATTGACGCGCGCGGATGCGGACATGGTGGAGGCGCGTATCGGCGACACGCGAAGGCGGGAGGCTGCGTTTGAAAGCGGGGCGCAGTTAGTGAGTACAGACTATCCCGTGTCGGAGCCTGCAGTGTGGAGTGGCTATACCGTACAGTTTGCGAAGGGAGAGGTGGCACGGTGCAACCCGGTATTACGTCCTAAGGGCTGCTCGAACGGCGAACTGGAGCCCGTTACAGGATCGGCTCTGGCCGAAACTCGCTGATTTGCTAGCGACGGTTCTTCCAGGGGATGGTGAAGATGTCACTGCCACTCTGGTCCTGTTGAGCGTAGAGGACGAATCGCTCATCTGTTGAGAGGGATAGGCTTGGCGTTCCGCTCACAAGGGGATGTTCGATCTTGCCGACGGTCGCGACCTTGTGAGTGGAGAAGTTATAAGCCTTGATAAGACGGGGAACAGTCTCCCGATCGACGAAGTAGAGCGCGCGGCTCGTGACAGCTAGATAGCGGCTGGGGTCCACATCGGCCAACTCGGTTACCGGGGTCGAGGATCCGCCACTAGCAGGGACGCTCCAGATACCGGCGCCCTCGCTGCGAAAATAGATAGTACGACCGTTGTCCGCCTCGAAGCTGTCGTATGCGGGACGGTCGGTGATCTGCGTGGGATTGCCGCCTGTCGCAGACATCTTCCAAAGGCGAACCGCTCCGCTGCGGGTTGAGTTGAAATAGAGGCTGAGGCCATCGGCGGACCAGTTGGGCATGCGCTCTTCAAAGCTATTATTACTGATCTGCTTCGGCTTGCCCCCATCGCTGGAGATGACGAAGATTGCTGAGTGCTCACCGGGACGGGCGTCGAAGGCGATCCACTTGCCATCCGGTGACCAGTGGGGTGTGCCGACGAGGGGACCATGGAAGTTGCTCAGCTGGTGAGGCGAAGAGCCATCGGCCTGGCAGACCCACAACTCCCAACTACCGGAGCGATCGGAGATGAAGGCAATCTTATGCCCGTCAGGTGAATATTGCGGACTGTTGTTGCGATGCGAGGAGGCGATCAGCCGAACCGCGCCGCTGTTTCCGCTATACGACCCCTCGCCGAGGGGCTGACGCCAGATATTGGTGTTCTGGGTCAACTCGGTATATGCGAGCAGGGAGCCTTCGCGCGAGATGGAAGGCCCAACGGCCTGCATACTGTTAGTAGGAACCGCTTCGATGTGGCCGTCGCTAATGAATACCTGCCACAAAGTGTAGGTACCCTCGCGTTCGGAGGAGAAAATGATCGACCTACCATCGGGAGCCCAGGTAATGCCGCGAATGTCGGTCTTGTCGTGGGTGAGGCGTCGGGGCGAGGACGCGTCGCTGAGCGTCGCCAGGTAGAGATCCGCGGTGGAATTGCTGGTCTGGCGCACAAAGGCGAGGGACGCTCCGTCCGGGGAGACTGCAGGAAAGAAATCGTTAGCGGTCGCAGGAGGTGAGGTCAGCTGACGATGAGCGGCGAAGGCGAGCGGCCAAAGATACAAACCTCCCCCATCATCCACGATGATGGACTCCCCGTCAGGTGCCCATGACGGGCCGAGGGAACCGACCATCTGCGAGGCGTCTGCCTTCCACAAGCTGACGTTGCTATGCAGTTCGCCGAGGATGCGTTCGGGGCCTCCGGCGGCGGGGATGACAATCACCTGCGAGCCGGACGGACTGACGCGGAGGAAGGCAATGTCACGGCCGTCGGGCGCCCAGGCGGGATGAAGGTCGTGGGCGAGATTTGTGGTGATGCGGACGGGCTCGCCGGTGGGAAGAGGCTTAACGTAGATGTCGTAGTTGGAGCCATCGCCGTCCCAGACAAAAGCGACATGGCGACCGTCGGGAGAGACGGCGGGGTCGAACTCCTGGCCGACATAGGAGGTGAGGGCTGTGGGACGGGCTTCGTGAGAGGCGGACTGCCGGCGCTGCAAAAACCAAAAGACGACCGCAATGACAACTACAAGATTGATGGCAACGATCCTAAATGGAAATCGCCTGCGTGATGGATCTGTTGTCGTTTCAGCCTCAGTCTCCAAAGGTTTGTCGGCAGCGCTCTCTACGAGTTGAACGGCTGCGAGTTGACCAACGACAATTTGCCGGTCTGTAGAAGACTCGATGCTGCGTGTCTCAATGAGAGGACGGTATCCCCCCTTAGGCAGGGTGATGAGGACTGTATCGGTGACCCCCTCCGTCTCGTAGTATTCTTGCAATTTCGTGCGCAGTCGACGCGCTTCCACACGTACGATGGGATCGATCTTGGGATCGTAGGCCAGATCCCGTCCGAAGACCATCGCGCCGATACAGGTTTCCTTCAGGACGTCGTAGTTGCCCTCGATCGAGTTTTCGACGACAAATGTCAGAAATTCGCCGATGCGATTGGAACGAATGAAGGGGGAGCTACCCACAATCTTTGCCAACTGCAACCGCATCGCAGCTGAACCTTCGGCTAGCTTTTGTTCTTGGGTCTTCATGGGTAAGCCGCGGAGACCTTGGCCAATTCATCTCAGTCAGGGTTGAAGGATATCCCGCTCGTATTAATGATTCGTTAATGCAGCCCGCCCTGAGAGGTTGCAAGCAAAAAGCGGGGTAAAACCATGGGTAAGGGTACTCTCTCTTACTGCCATCCGGCGGCATTTCCCTTCACACTTGTCCCAAGGTTGCGGCGAAGTCATGTCGATAACCAAAGCCAGGGCAGAAAGCAGAGCGGTCCGTCTGGGCCTGATCGGGAGAGACAGTATGAATCGATGGAAGTCACTTGTGGCGGGGCTAAGATCTTGGACGCTCTACGGACTGCTCTGTATGTCATTGATCGCTTCCGCGAGAGCGCAGACCTCAGACCTGTCAGGCGAACTGCGCGATCCAAGCCATGCCTTGGTGCCAAATGCGTTGGTGAAGGTCACCCAGGATGCGACCGGAGTCGTTCAGGAGACCCATACGAACGGCAGCGGCGCCTACTTCTTCCTGCTTCAGCCTGGCAACTACTCCATGGATATTACTGCGACCGGGTTCAAGCCGATTCACCGGGAAGACATTGTTTTGAAGGTCGCGCAACCCGCCCGATTGGACTTCTCCCTCGAAGTTGGAGGAGACTCGCAGACCGTAACCGTGGAGGCGGGCACGGAGGTATTGCAGGAGTCGACCTCTGTGGGAACAACGATCTCTGAGGACGAGATTTCCCGGCTGCCAGTGAATGGAGTCGATGGCCGCAACTACACCAGTCTGGTCTTGCTGACCCCTGGAGTCAGCGATGTAAGCGTTGCCGGGGGCGATGGGACGATATCTGGAACAAATCTGTACTCGGTGAACGGGCAGCGCAATCAGGATAACCATTACACGCTCGATGGCGTCGACAATAACTTCCTTCACAAACAGTCTCCGGGGCTGTCGCCGCCGATGGACGCGATGAAGGAGTTCCGTGTGGCAACAAACAATGCGGCTGAGTTCGGTCGCTCGGCGGGAGCCAATGTAGCTCTCGTGACAAAATCAGGTGGCCGCAAGCTTCATGGCTCCGCCTATGTGTACTCCCGCCAGGCGCTGTTTGACGCTAACGACTGGTTCAACGATCACAATGGGATTGCAAAGCAACCATTCCACTACGCCCAGTTTGGAGCGAGCGTGGGTGGTCCCGTCGTCCTGCCGAAACTCTATGACAGACGAGCCAGGACGTACTGGTTCTTCTCCTACGAGGGCTTTGATTCACGAAAGAGTAATCCCATCGAATCGAACGTACCAACGGCGGCGGAGCGCGGCGGAAACTTTTCCGCGATCAGCGAAAAGATCTATGATCCTCTGACCGGAACGCCGGGCGCAAATGGAGCGGTCAAACGTACTGCCTTCGCTGGTAATAAGTTCGATCCGAGCCGCATTGACCCAATCGCACTCGCGTACATAACTGACTTTGTGCCTTTGCCGAATCTGACTACACCGATCGGGAACAATAACTACGTCAACCTTACCCCTCAACGGAACAATCGCAATGTCTTCGTCGGACGCATCGATCACCACTTCAATGAAAAGAACAGCGTCTTTTTTCGTGTTCTGGACCAGCAGGCGACGCAATCGACACCGCAGGCGCTTCCTGCCTTTGAGGAGAAGACCTCGTTCAGTGGGCTCAACTATGTGGCCGGGTGGGACTTCATTCCTGGTGCGACCGATCTTCTCCAGGTTCGATTCGGCTATAACAATCCGCAGGGCCCCGACGTCACGCGCAACACCTTGGGAATCACGCGCGGCCCCTTCTTTTCCTCGACAGGCATCCAGATCTTTTCCGCAGCATCGCCATATGACGTATTGCCCAGTATCAATGCGCAGGACTTCTCTATCTCTGAGACTGGCGGCACCAGCATCGATAACATATATGAGCTAAACGCGACCTATAACCGTTCGCTTGGAACCGCACTCTTGAAGCTCGGCTTCGCCTTTCAGCCGCGTCATTACTATCACGATGCCACAAGCCCGACAAGCGGCACCGCTACGTTCGCGGTGACGCAGACGAACTCTTCGGGACTCACATCCGATACCAAGACAGGCTCCGGGACGGCGAGCTTTCTTTTGGGCTATCCTGCTTCGATCGATCGCGGACTAGGCACTTCCGACGTCGATGCCACGCAAAAGGTCTACTCATTCTTCGCGGTGTACAACCGCAAGATCGGACAGCGTCTGACGGCCGAAGTTGGGCTGCGCTATGAGTTTTATCTGCCGGCAACCGACAAGCAGAATCGTTTAGGAACGCTGTGGGTTCACACCGATCCGGTTTCAAATTCATTGACGGGAACGCTGTTATGGGCTGGCGTCAACCCGCTGCCCGATCCGGTCACAGGTGCAGTGAATCAACCGCCCAACCAGGCTGGGTTTGGGCCGGGACTGCAGCGTACCAATTACTTCAACTTGATGCCCCGCGTTGGTTTGGCATATCTGTTGGATAAGCACACGATCCTTCGCGCGGGTTATGGAATTTACGACAACAGCACTGCCTTCCAGGAGGTGCAGGACGAACGTAAATTCTATCCTTACAACTTCGACCAGAATTTTACGACTAACGCTGGTGTTGTACCGGACACAACCCTCGAAAACACTGGACCGACGTATACCAACGTTCTGAATCTTTCGGGTTACGCGCAGGACCCGAGGAAGAAGACGCCGTACTCGCAGCAATACAATCTAACGTTAGAGCGCGCTTTCCCAGCGGCCATCATCGCGCAGGTTGCCTATGTTGGGTCGGAGAACCGCCATCTGGCGGGGTATGAGCCCTTCAATACTGCGCCCGTCGCCAGTGTAGTTCCTCTCCCTCGTATTCTGCCTCAATATGGAAACGTATATATGGGGGCAAATCGGTACATCTCCAACTACAACGCTCTCCAACTATTAATCAACAAACGCTATCGTGCTGGGTTGCAGTTTCAGGCCAACTATACATACGGACGCTCCCTGGATAATCAATCGTCCCTGGCCGAGATGAAGACGCAGGACCCCTTCAACCCGCGTCAAGATTACTCGCGGTCAAGCTTTGATCTGACTCACATCTTCAACCTATCGTTCGTCTACGATCTGCCTTTCGGTCGGGGACGCAGATACGGAACCACATGGCCTCATCTGGCCGACGATGTCATTGGCGGATGGTCTATCGAATCGATCAATCGTTATGAGACTGGCCCACCGGTGAACGTGACATTAGGTGGTCTTGATATCGCGAATACTGGATATAACGGCTCGACAGAACAGCGCCCAAACCTGAGCGGCGATCCCAATAAAGGTCCGAAATCGATCTCGCACTGGTTCAACACCGCTGCATTCAGTTCGCCGGCACTCGGCACGTATGGCAACTCCGGCGCGTTTGTCGTCCAATCGGATGCCATCCGAAGAACGGACCTCTCGATTTACAAACGCTTTTATGTTGTCGAAGGACAGTCGCTTGATTTTCGTGGTGAGTTCTTCAACCTTCCCAATACGCCCAGTTTCGGTTCGCCGAAAGTGAATTTCGAGTCTTCCGGCAGCTTCGGTACAGTAACGAAGGTAGCGGTTGCAGCAAGACAGGTCCAATTGGCACTTCGGTATACATTCTAGATTTCCAATGGATCAGCCTCGTCGGTAGCAGTTCATGGATAGCTATGAATCAGATGTCGACCAATTCCGTTTGGTGAGAGTGGAGTGCCCGGCTTGAAATGTGCCAGTGGATAAGAGAGACACTGGACAAGGAGAGCATATGGGACGAGGCAAGAAGTACCAGCCTGAGCAGGTGGTGAACCTGCTGCGGCAGATCGAAGTGGCCGTAGCGAACGGGAAGACGACGGCGCAGGCATGCAAGGAAGCGGAGATCGTGGAGCAGACATATTTCCGCTGGCGCAAGGAGTATGACGGGTTGCAGATCGACCAGGCGAAGTGGTTGAAGGAGCTTGAGCAGGAGAACGCGAAGCTGAAACGGTTGGTGGCGAACCTGAGTCTGGACAACCTTGTGCTGAAGGATATCGCTTCGGGAAATGTATGGTCCGCTCCGTTTTTGCAAGCGCAGATTTGCTTCTGACACATAGCGGTTTGCGTAAATGTATCCGGCCTCTCGCGAGTCGGCCGCTTTTGGCGAGCAGGCCATGATGAGATCCGCGCATGCCGTTCCCAATAACTTGGTTCGGTCTTGAACAAGACCGGTTTCCCGAACGGGTTTACAGCATGCCGATCGACCGTTGTGTCATCAGTTCTTTGCGCAGCAAACTTAGGAAGAGCTTTTGTCAGGCATCAGCCCAGCGATAGATCTCCTCGGGTCTGGTGAGGATCTTCCAGGCGACCCGTGCGACCTTGTTCGCGAGTGCCACGATGACCTTGTTGCGATGCATGCGTTGTTCGAGCTTCGTGATCCATGCTCCCAGTGGATGACGCTGCCTGTCGCAGGTCTGCACACAGGATCGGGCTCCATGGATCAAGATCCTTCGAAGATACGTATTTCCTCGTTTACTGATTCCAAGCAAGGTCGTCTTGCCTCCGGTGGAATACTCTCGCGGCGTGAGTCCAAGCCAAGCGGCAAAGAACCTCCCGTTGACGAACTGGCGACCGTTGCCGGCTGAGGCTTCAAGAGCACTGGCCGCAAGCGGTCCGATGCCGGGTACGGTCATGAGTCGTCGGGCAGTGTCACTGTACTGAACGCTGCGCTGGATCTGCTTCGAGAGTTCTTCGATCCTGATCTCTAAGAGCTTGAAGTCGTTCCATAGGTCCGAAAGCAACGTGCGCATGGAGGGCGGAAGTTCGTTCTCCTCGTCACCCAAGACCCGTGGAACATCCAATCTGAAGACGCCAGTTCCTTGCCGGATGGCGATCCCGAACTCTAGCAAAAACCCTCGCATCTGGTTGATAAGCCCCGTGCGCTGGCTCATGTAGCGGTCGCTCACGCGGTGAAGCGCCCGGCGAGCACTCTGCTCCGGTTGCCTGATCTGAGTGAAGCGCATCGTGGGCCGGGTTACTGCCTCGGCGATCGCCGCAGCGTCGACCATATCGTTCTTGTTGGACTTTACGTAGGGCTTCACGAACTGGGCTGGGATGATCTTGACCGTGTGGCCAGAGGCCAGGAGCTTACGTGCTAACCACTGTGATCCTGGACAGCTCTCCATCCCGATAAGTGCAGCAGGCGTGTTCGCGAAGTGGACGAGCAATCGATCACGTCGGAACTTGCTGTGCAACACCGGCTTGCCAGAACTGTCGAGGCCGACAACGTGAAAGGTGTTCTTCCCAATGTCGATGCCGTATACCGTGACTCCTTCAATGCGCTTCTTCATAGCGGTCTCCTTCCGCAGTTGCGTGGATATAGTGTGCTACCGTTGGAATCGGAGCGGACCATCCCATTACTTCTAAGCCCTGAGCGACGACGGATCGCAGCAGACCATGCACAGCAGAAGCATGGGATGACGGAGCGGCGGGCGTGCCGGTTGGCCAACCAGCCACGCGGCACGCAACGTTACCGTGCGATCCGACGTGAAGATGAAGATGCACTCACGCAGGCGATCGTTCAGCTTGCCAGCCAGTACGGCCGCTATGGCTATCGCCGGATCACGGCGTTGCTGAAGCGGGCCGGCTGGCGGGTAGGTAAGGATCGCGTGGAGCGCATCTGGCGTCGCGAAGGGCTGAAGGTTCCACAGAAGCAGAAGCCACGTGGACGGTTGTGGCTCAACGATGGATCGTGCGTGCGGCTAAGGCCGGAGCGGAAGAACCATGTGTGGAGCTACGACTTCGTGAGCGCACGGACGCACGACGGCCGAAGTGTGCGCATCCTCAACCTGATCGACGAACACACGCGCGAGAGCCTGCTAGTGCGTGCGGAACGCCGCTGGTCCAGCTCCAGGGTCATCTCGGCACTGGCCGATGTGATGGTCATGAAGGGAGTACCGGAACACCTTCGCTCCGACAACGGGCCGGAGTTCGTCGCGAAAGACCTACGGAAATGGCTGGCAAAGACAGGAGCAAAGATGCTGTATATCGAACCCGGCTCGCCGTGGGAGAACGGCTACTGCGAAAGCTTCAGCTCCAAGCTGCGGGACGAGTTCCTCAACGGTGACATCTTCTACTCGATGAAAGAGCTGCGGGTGCTGGCTGAACGCTGGCGCGTCCACTACAACACCATCCGGCCACACTCTTCGCTGGGCTATCGATCGCCGGCACCCGAGGCGTGGCTGACAAACAGCATGTGGCATGGAGAAGTGGAAACCGCTACGCGCTTCCCACTTCTCCACACCCCCAACGGCGGCTACCTGAACTCAGAAATAGCTGCGTTACACTAACTCATCCAACGGCACAAAAGATCGGGCACTCCAGTGTAGAGCTGCGTATTGTGCCGGGAGAAACTGCATTGACGGTAATTCCATCAGCCGCGACCGCCTTCGCCATTGATACCGTCATTGCATTCATGGCCGCCTTGCATGCCGAATAATTCGGCGTCGTTGGGGGCGGCATTATTGCCGCCATGCTTGAAATGGTGATGACGCGCCCCCACTTGGCCTGCCGCATCTTCGGCAAAACGCGAGTAGTCACCCTAAGCGCTGCCAGAACGTTTCGATCGTAGGCAGATGACCATGAGGATGGTTGCGTATTCTCCCAGTTCTCCTTCACTCCGCCAGAGCCTCCGGCGTTGTTCACCAGGATATCGACGGCACCAGTGACTTGTTCCGCCTCCGTCACCAGCCGCTCTACCGCATCGTCCTGCGTCAGGTCTCCGATGACGACATGAGCTTGCCCGCCCTCCTTGATGATGCTGGACGAAACGCGTTCAGTCCTCTCCCGATCCCGGCCATGAACAATCACGATTGCTCCCTCGCGCGCCAGGACTCGCGCGATCGCTTCGCCGATCCCTTTGCTGCTGCCTGTGACCAATGCGCGCTTACCTTGCAGTTCCAAATCCATGTGGCGTTGTCTCTCCTGTGCGACCGCATGGTCAATACATATTGGATAAGGGGTCAATTGCTACATAAGATGGAAATTTAAGGCTGGATGCCGTTCATCTGCTAACCAATCGTCAACTCGGTCCTAGCATGTATGCGTGGAAGTTCTGGGATGAGATACTGCGTTGACTTCTTCCTGGATACAGTCTGCTGGCCCTCTGGAATAACCTGCTCAGTCCATTTCCGAGGATAATCTGTCTCCACATGCATTGCCAAGAATGGCAAGACTTCTGTCAACATCCTTGCCTGCTTCCCGATAAGGATCACCGATTCCATTGAACTCCTCGGCTTCATGTTCAATCCCAAACTCGTTCAGAGACAATGAATGAAGGGATTGGCTGCTGAGTAGTTTTGCAGAATGCACCGCACAGAAATCCATCAATGACTTAAGGTCAGATTAGTCGGGGTATTGAGACGAGGATTCAGCACGATTCCGGCTGTCGGTATCCGAAAAGGGGTGTGTAGCACTGACCAAAGCCGTCTCTGGCCACCACATTCTAAAGCACTTAGCGGCAACCAGAAAGTTAGTGTTTTAGCCGTCCGAACAATATCCGAACATTGCTACGCAATGCCCTGTTGTTCGGCCTCTTCCTGCTCTTCTTTCTTGTCCAGCATGTTCCAGATGACCTTCGCCGTGTTGCCGGTCTTGGCGATGTGCGCCCGACCGAGCTTGGCATAACGCTCGGTCATCTTGATGTTCGCGTGACCGAGAATCTTCGCCAGTTCGTAGAGATCGCCGCCGTTCATCATGTACCAGGACGCGAAGGTGTGACGCAAATCATGGAACCAGAAATCCCGAATCTTCGCTCGCTTGAGCAGGTCATCAAAACTCCCCTCCAGTCTCTGACGTTTACTCTTCGGTCCGCCCTTGGGCGGGAAGATCCGGTCTTCACCGATCACCGCAGGATACCGCCGAATCTCAGCGGCGAGCTCCGGAGCCATGGGAACGTAACGCTCCTTGCCCTTCTTCAGCTTTGCCCGGACTGCGATCAGACCTTCGCTGTACTTCACGTCGGACCATAGCAGCCGGTGGATCTCGGCAGAGCGCATCCCGGTTGGTACAGCGATCAACACGATAAGCCTCATTCAAAGATTCGTCGAGAACATCGACCCGGCCTGTTCTTTTGAAAGCCGGTGAGAAGCTGCGACTAGATATTGCCAGCCGTACTGACCTCCTTCGAAGCGACATCCCTCACGGATACACGCACTTCGACATGGTTGTTCCGCCTTACTTCTCAAGGAACTCTGTCCATTATGGATCTGAGACATATCTGGAGCTCTCTGCCATCGCTTGAACATTAGCCCTGATAACCGCTCCTGCGTTTACTATTCGTGCCGGGATGCGGAAATTAGCCTTTTCACAAAGCCTTTCGAGATAGCTTGCATCATCACAGGGTCGACGAACTCCTCCACGTATACGATGTTCGCGATTAGCGCTCCGTCGTAAACCGACACCGAGACGTTGGGAAATCTTTTCAGCCATCCCAGCGCATACTCAAATCCAATCACTTTCAACCGTTCCGTCGGCCAATGGAAGCTGACCGCCTGCATGTCGGAGATGTTGAGCGCGATGGGCGCTTGCTGCGGGTTGCCGAACGCCTTCGGGTAATTCACGTAGTCATGAAAGATGCGGCCGTTGGTTAGACCCTCGTGAATATCGCTAAAAACGAGCTTCGCGATATCTAGAATCGGTAGATCGAGATCGGGGATCGAAGTGATATGTCCTGTGACGGCGGAGAAAACTAGTTCCGTCGAAATGTGCGGCTCAAGCCGTCGGCGCATGTCCACAGTCGATCGCATGAGAATCTGGCGCGGCGCGCCCTCCGCCACGTCGCGAATCGCGAGAGCAAACGCGGCCATGAGAAGCGAGTGCACGGAAGAGCTGTGCGCGTGGCCTGCGGCGCTGATCCGATGCACGTCGTCCGCCTCGATGGTCACCCGCTCGAGGCGATGGTTCACAGGCTGACCGTCGTACGGTGCGCGCATCGGAATCTCCGCGAATACTCCGGAATAGGAGGTCGGACCGCTAACATGGTCTGCCGCAAGCGAAGCGAGGCTGAGACTCACCGCAGCATCGGCAGGGTTAGGAAAGGGCTGCTCCTCCAACCCCGGGGCTGCTCCGCGCACGACGCAATCGCATAGGTAAGCAAGACAGGAATGCAGCTCGATCAGGGAGGTTGCATCTGTAATTGCATGGGAACTGAGCATGAAGACGTCGAGGCCGTCGTCAGCAGCGATGACGTGGATGCTATAGATCCTGACCCGCGCATCCAGCCCGGCATTCAACAATACTCCATATAAAGCATTGGCAGAGCACATATCGGGAGACAACCAGGCTTCAATCGCTGATACATCATCCATTCGCTCGACGAAATGTCCGTCCTCGACAACCGAGCGGAGGATGCCGTAACGAGCCTCCAGATGCGTGACAGCTGTGTTGAATTGCTCTCTGCTGACCGCTCCGGCGATGCTGCTCCGACTCACCACGATCGTACTCGTCGAGATGTAGATCATCTCCGTCGGAGAAGCTTGGCGATAGATCCGTCTCGTGGCGTGAAGCTGCTGTTGTGACGTCTGTTCGCCGCTGTTGTTCTGCATCTTGGCTCCTGGAGGATGATAATCTGCCTCGGGACTTGCGGAAACAGTAGTCCCTTTCACGCACGAATGTAGAGTAAGGGGTTTAGCTTAATATCTCCATTGGAAAATTCGTGATTAAGCCTTTCTTGTGCTGATACCAGGCTTGCTATGCAATCAACTCATGTGGAGGACAGATTTCCGGACTCTGTGACGATGCGGCTGTAACAGTCGCCGACATCACTCATGCCCAAACTATAACGGAGATGGCTTCTACCATGCTCGCCGCTGCTCCAGACCGCTTCTCGCTTGCAGGCTTCTCCCGAACCCTGCTTCAGGTGATATTGGAAACGTTGGCGTGAGGCGAATGGTCCTCAACCGGCAAAGGCCCGGCTTCTGAAAGCCAGGCCTTTGCGGGTTGAGAGGACGTTTAGTTAGTTTGACCGGTAAGGTAGAGGGTATTGAAGACAGCGCGTTGTCCGTCAACACGGCTGCGCCGGGAATGGAGCCACTCGCGGTAGGAGTAAAGCTGATGCTCAGGTTCAGCTTGCTCCTGGGGCCAGAGAGAAACTTCCGGTGCAATCTTCTGTGGTCCCTGAACCTGAGACCTCGACGAAGCTTGTGCTGATGCCAGTGGGAGAGGAGAAACCGCTGCCCAGGGTTAGCACCGTGGTATAGCCGCCCTCTGCCACGATCTCCTTCACTGCGTTGTTTCGGGAGTCGGCAACGAAGACATTCCCCTCACCATCCACCGCCACGCCAAAGGGAAAGTTGAAGTCGCTGTTCAGGGTTCGCACGGTGGTGTAGTCGCCCTCCGCAACGATCTCCTTCACCGCGCTGTTTCGGGAGTCGGTAATGAAGACATTCCCAGCACCATCCACCGCCACACCTTCAGGAGTGGAAAAGCCGCTGGCCAGCGTGACTGTGGTAGACGGGCTGTAAGCAATAGCCGACGCCGTCCCCGTACCGTAAATAGCAGTGCTGGCCAACACATTGCCGCTGTTGTCCACGATCTGGACGGCACCGGAGCGAGCACCGGCGAATTTCGGCGCAAAGGTCACGTTGACTGTGCAGGTGGAACCTGCGGCCACTTCACCCGTGCAGGTACTTCCGCTTGCCAGCGTGAAATCAAGATTGGGTGCGCCCAGTGTCAGCACCTGCGGCGTACCCAAGGGTGCCATTGGTAGTCACGTTATAGTTCAGCGTCAGGGTACTGCTGCACGGCGACGGGGTTGTCTGACCGGCAGCACAGACGTAGACACTACCAAAATTCACCGACTGTGTCTGCAATTTCACGACGCGGCCAAGGCCTCTATCTGTGATAAAAACGTTACCGGCCGCATCCACTATGACACCCCAGGGGCCAGACAGTCCGCTGAACGGGAGCGTGACCTGAGCGCCATAGTCATATCCCGTCCACGGCAGCTCCATCACGCTGCTGTGGTCAGAATCCACGACAAAGACGTTGCCAGCTTTGTCCACCCATGCAGGTTTTGCAAACGAGTGATGCTATAGCGTTGAAGACACACCACCGGATAAGTGGTCTTTGTCTGTAACTGCCAATGGCACAAAATTGCTAACTATCGGGATTGCCGCCTGACCGTGGCGTTGACGCGGGGGACGTTATTCGCTTTTATGGACAACGTGTGCCTTTGGATAAAGGCTTAAGGGAAGAGCACACGGCACCCATGAAAAGTAACAACAGGCAAAGAATAAGGTGGCTCTGGTAGAAAAAAATAGAGGCTGCTACACGAACACAGTGTAGTAACGCACGATCTTTGTGCGAGCGATTTCAAATCGCATTTCATCGTTACTGAGGATTGGCATAGCAGATGAAGTCGAGAATGCCGCTCCAAATACGTCGAGATCGGCAACGAAGACTGGTTCGGCCGCTCCGGCAGCTACGAAGGCCGGGAAGAAATCGAGTAAGTAATTCCTGCGGTATCAGGGCAAACGAGGCCTGTAAATGCAGACCCGTTTTGCGTTCGTCCGGCTGCGGATCCGGTGTAGTACTACACGGACTTCGTGTAGCGACACTTATAGAAAAGGAGATGCTGCGTGGCTAACCTTGCAATTGACAGCAGCCAAGTCCCCGAGGTCTACGCGCATGAAACTGGCATTGGAAGAATTGCAATCTGAGGCAACATCTATCTCCGCCAACGCAGCCGATGTTATGGACTGGAGCGGTTTTTTCCCTCTCGGTCAGCAGAAGAACCTCTATCAACCGCGCGATGAAGAAGAGCTTCGCCGTCTGGTGTCTAGCGCCACGGGTGTAGTCCGTCCGATAGGAAGCCGCCTTTCGAATTCTCCACTTCTGCGCCTGGGCCAACGGATGGATCTGCTCCTCGATCTCCTCCATTTCCGTGGAGTCCTGCGCACTGATGGCGACAACATAACCTTCGGCGCCGCTACCCATCTCGATGAGGTCTATCGCATCCTCTCTTCCATGGGAAGAACGCTGCCGTGTTGCCCCGGAGTGATCTCGCTCCAGACGCTTGCGGGAGCTCTGGCCACAGGGACTCATGGACAAGGCCTTCAGCAGAGCTCTTTCGCGGAGACGGTCGCCGGGTTTCGAATCGTACTCGCCGACGGAAGCGTGATGGATATCGATGAAACTCACCCATGGTTCGGTGCCGTTCGCTTGTCGCTCGGCACGCTCGGCGTGGTGACCGAGGTTACCGTGCGTACTGTTTCCATCCAGATCTACGCCTGTGTGAAGCGCACCTTTCCGGATGGAGACCTGGAAGTCGACCTCGGCAGATGGATGGAGGAGCAACTTTACGCGAAAGCATGGTGGTTTCCCGAAGACCATCAGGTCCATGTCTGGCAGACAAGGCCGGCAACCCTCCAGGAGACGGCCCGGTACACCCTCGCCGGGCGTCAGCCCATCGCTATCACGGCGACGGATGCATCATTGAATGACGCCGTCGACCGGTCACTGACTCGTTTGCGCGAAGACACCAAGGACAACGCTGAAGCGGGGAAACAGTTTAAGACGCTCGAGCGCTTTCGCAATGTTTCGGATGTGGCCGGCGATCTGTTCCAGGTCTTTTGCAATGGAATTGCCGCGCCGCAGGTCAATCTGGAGATCGCCATACCCTTCCATCGAATGGGCCGCGTCATCCATCTGCTCAGGACGTGGTACGACGAGAATCGACCGCATCTCCACTATCCGATCATTCTTCGCTGTACCGGCCCTTCGGCGGCATGGCTGAGTCCCGCACGCGACGAAGCCGTCTGCTACTTCGGCTTCGTCGTCTACTACGCGAAGGACCGCTCCATCTCAGCAGAGGCGCTGGCGTTTCTCGACGCCGTTGAGAAGCTGCTGGCAGCCGAAGGAGGCCGGCCTCACTGGGCAAAGCACTTTGATCCGGCCCTCTATCTCTGGAGCTGTCTGTACCCGCGGTGGGAAAATTTCCGGGCCGTAAGAGCAATGGCCGATCCGAAAGGGAAGTTTATTAATCCTTACCTGCGCGGCCTCTTGGGAGTATCCGCATGAGTCAAACCCTTACACTCCCGAATGCAGCGAAGAATGCATGGCTGACCCTCTCGACGGAACCGGAGTATCTACCGGGCGCACTTGCCCTGGCGCGATCGTTGCGCCGTAGCCGCAGTGAGTATCCTCTCATTGTTGTGGTTACTCCAGGAAGCGATGCTTCTATGATTGACGCACTTCGCCGCGAAGACTGTGAGGTTCGCGAGGTAGAGCCGATCATCATCGAGGGCTCATTTTATGCAGCGCAGCGATATGCGAACGTCTGGACGAAGCTACGTGTCTGGGATTTCGACGATTTGACAAGGGCTGTCTTCCTCGATACGGACATGCTTGTGATTAGAAACATGGATGAACTCTTTCATATGGAACTTCCTCCAGGAGGCATCGCGGCAGCTCCAGCGTGTCGTTGTAATCCGCGCCATAAATCGACGTATCCCAAAGACTGGGTGCCTGAAAACTGCTACTACACATATGCACAAACCGAGCCAAAGCAGACGATTGAGTCTCCCATCGCTTCGGAGGGGGACTATTTCAATGCCGGTCTTCTCGTCTTCGAGCCCCAAAAATCCGACCTTGCAGCGTTTCTCAGACGCTTAGCCTCACCGGATGCACCGGATTTTCCTTTCGCCGAGCAGGATTTTCTCAACAACTATTTTCGTGGGCGCTGGCGAATCCTGCCTTATGTTTTCAATGCACTCAAGACTCTTCGAGACTGTCACCCGTCCCTCTGGGACATTCGAGATATCCGAAATATCCATTACATTCTCGACAAACCCTGGCAAGTTGAAGGCAGAGTCGACGAGACGGACAACGATCTCAATTCTCTCTGGTTGGAGGTTTACAACAACGCGCCTACACTTCTTAGCGATCGGAGGTCTGCCAAAGCATCAACGAGTTAGCTTGAAATATCTCTTTGGAAATTCTATTACGCGGCATTCGTACTCGCGGTGAATGCGAAGAAGTCCTTTCAAACTTCTCCGCATTATGGAAGGATGCCGATCCCGATATCCTGATTCTTCAGCAAGCAAATGCGGAATACGCGAAGCTGAAATGAGCAAAGCGACTCGCAATGTGGTTTCGCGATCAACGACCGACTTCAGGGCAGTGCACATATTGAGCCAATCTCGACGAGATTATGCTTCAACCGCGACCTAAGGCGGGAATATTGACAGTTTCTAACTGGATCGAATTGACCGGCTTGCTAGAGGTTCTCAGTCGAGAGCATCCTTTTGGTCTTATCTAGGTTACGTTGGAGAATCGGGTTGGCACCGAAATTCCTATGACTATCCTTGGTAAGGAGTCTGGTGATTCTATGTTGCTTTGTTTCCACTAGATCCCACGCGATGAGGAGGAGGGAGCGTGTCTAGTCGTTATCCCGAGAATAGTGATCGTCTACGCGAGCTACGCGAAAAGTTGAGGCAGGATTCCCGCGACAGTTTTCGGCTGCTGGAGAATTTTCGGGATAACCCCATCTGTTTCATCACGCACGATGAAGCCGACCGCTTCATCCTTGTGGTTTGGAGACAATACGCAAACCAAATCCAGTTCCGTTATATCCACGAGAAGTTGCTATCACTCATCCACGAACACCAAGCCTTCAAGATTCTGGGGGACGACACCGCTCTGGTTGGCATCCCTTCCGAGGATCGATTCTGGATTATCGACGACTGGTTTCCGCGTGCCGTAAAGTGCGGCCTACGCTTTGCCGCAAGTAAACGGCCAGACGCCTACTTTGCTAAGCTCGCTGTCAGCCAGATCCAATCGGCGGCACCGACCGGCTTGAAATGCAGGAGCTTCGAGCTTCTGGAAGAAGCGAGGGAATGGCTTGAGACAGTAACGTCCACGTAAAACAACTCGATGGCAATCGCCATCATGATTCGCGCGGTGGTATTCAATCGTAAAACCTGCATATGGCCAGGTAACACGGCGGACTTTTCTTCATCGGTCCAATGCGATCGAGTAACTCCCAAGATACAGAGATATAGACTTTAAATCGCCGAAACGACAAGGCACGAATGAAAACCCTTCCGATGGAAGGCATATTGGGTGGAGAGTGCACTGCGTTTCGATACGGATAACTTCCGAAATCGACTTTTAAGGACGTATTTGATCTTCAATGAGTGCATCGGCGATTTGTCGTCCACCGACCTATCGGCACGTCATCAAGTATGGATGACAAACGATTTGTGTGAGCTAACACACTGGCAAAGTGTGTTACTACACGCAATCTGTGTACTATCCTCTATATGTTTTGGCCGCCGTCTTCTTTACTCTCCGATAAGTCGCTGACAGCTTCCGTACAGTGCGATGTTGCAATGCACCAAGCTTATAGAAATCCCGTAGAACACCCCAATATGGAGTGATTTAGTAAGCCAAGTTCACACTGACGGCATATCTTAGCGACTCATTTAGAAGGAGAGAAGAAAATGTCAAATGCTTTCGAGTCAACCAAGCCTCTAGAGATCGCGCCATTCGTTGGCAAGCATTACATCTATACCTATGACAATGATTGGCAATACGAGTTCTATATCAAGAATGACCGCACCGTGGAATATCGGGTCCATACGGGAATCGTTGGCGGACGTTGGGTGAAAGATCAGGAAGCGCATATCATTCGACTCGCCGACGATGTATTCAAAGTGTCGTGGGCTGAGCCAACGGGAACGTGCGTAAGCGTTGCTATTAACCTTGCCGAACGTCGTGTGCACGGCGCGACCTTCTTTCCGAAGTGGGTTGTGGATGACCCTAGGAAGATCGTCTGCTACCAGAACGAACACCTGGACCTGATGCGCAGCTATCGAGATGCGGGCCCAACCTATCCCACCCAGTTGGTTGACGAGTTTGCGAATATTACATTTATTGAAGATTGTGGACGTGACAACGATACGGTCATCAACTGTGATCCAAAGGATCTGCCACCCGGCTATGCGGCACGCCGGAATTGACGTTCAGCAGGAATGAGGAGAGAGGCATCGAGCGTAGAGCAAAACTGGCTGGATATCGCGAGAAACAGGGGCTTGAACATTTTAGCCCGGGTATTCACATCTACACCGCACTTTATCCCAAAAGCCAGTTTCTACGCGGCGCTGCACTTCAGTTTGATTGTGGTCTACGGTAAATCCCAATCTTTGCAAGCAATCACACCGACAAATGACCTAAAACCAAGGAAGCGACAGATGTCAGACAGAACGGGCGGCGAACTTATAGATGATTTTCTTCGATCCTTTGAGATCCCCTATGTATTCGGTAATCCCGGAACAACAGAGACGACCTTTCTCGCCGCAGTAGCGGCATCGAAGACGACCTATATTCTTGCTTTACATGAATCAAGCGCAGTCGGAATTGCTGCTGGTCATGCGCTGATTACAGGCAAGCCTTCGATTGTCAGCCTCCATACCTATCCTGGGCTCGCCAATGGCATGTTCAACATGCGCAATGCATTGATGGCGGGAGTGCCAATGCTTGTCATCAATGGCCAACAGGATTCACGGTTTCTGATTCACAACCCCGTCCTGGGTGCACCCAACACGCAGCTCGCAGAGACCGCTACGAAGTATGCCTACGAGGTCTCGAGCGTCGATGACCTTTCTGTGGCGTTACAGCGTTGCTATCTCCATGCCCGGACCCAACCCAGCGGCCCCGTGTTTTTGTCGATTCCGATGAACTTTATGCTGGATAAGACAAAGCATACGACGTTTAAGGCGACCCGCTTAATCGATGATACTGTCCCTCGGTCTGTTGGCGACGTGGCGCAGGCTCTCACCTCTGTTCCATCGGGAAAGCTCGCTATAGTTACAGATTATGCTGTTGGAGCGGCTCATGCCACCGACGCTATCAACCGCATTGCGACGGCGCTCAATGCCGACATTTATACAGCGCCATTTCATGTCCAGGGAACAGTAGACCCGTTGCACCCAAACTACCGAGGACAACTTCCGCCGACCACGCTTGAGATCAATCAGCACCTAAGCAATTATCACACCATGCTACTGATTGGTGAGAAGGTTGACACCTTCACCTATAACGGACGACAGGCACTCCCTAGCAAATTGCAGGTGATCCAGATCTCGCCTGCTGCCACGCAACTCGGATTTGATTTCCCATGCGATATTGCTGTGTTGGGGGATGTGCGAGCAACGCTCGAAGCGATTTCAGGACTGCTTGAGGCTCATTCACCTATTACCCCTACGGTTGATAGGGTCATTGATCTCGCGGCGCTAGAGGCAAAGTATGCTGCCTCCAAGGAATATCCGAGCAACGCATTGGTCTTGAAAGTGCTCCTCCAACTTGATCGCAACAGCCACATCGTCACTGAGGGTTCGTCGGAAGATGCTGTCGTGCAGGATATGGCAGTGCGGCTCGGTTTCCGTAACGTGCATTTCTCACCACGTGGTGGTGGCCTTGGCTGGGCAATGCCGTTAGGAGTGGGGATCGGCCTTGCAACCGGACGCCACTCCGTTTGCTTCGTTGGTGATGGTGGAAGCCTATTCTCGATTCATGCGATTTGGACCGCAGCAAAATATCGCATTCCTGCAATATTCATATGCTTCGTGAACCACGAGTATCGTCTGCTAAAGGATCTGTGGTGTCACGCGATGGGAACAACAATAGAGACGAGCAACTTTGTCGGAATGGACTTCCGCGATCCGGACGTAAGGTTAGAGCAAATTGCGGCGGGTTTTGGTGCACGCACAGAGAAGATCAAAGATATCGGCTCTATTGGCGGAATCCTTGACCGATCGCTGGCTCATAACGGTCCCAGCTTCTTAATCATCGACCGCGAACCGTGATAAATTTGCGCCCCGGGTCGGTGACGAGCGTATGAAGTTGCGTTCTATGCGAGTCAAAGCTTGACACAACAGTAGATTCTTCTCGTCTCATAAGATCTTCATCGCGTTAGTGGCTTTTCATCCCGCCGTTCAGTGTAGTTCCACGCGCTGTCGTGTAGTACCACACTCATTTCATGTAGCACCCTCTATATATTCCAAAGCCTCGCCGCCCTACTCTGAGCGTGATGACCCTACCTTGTGATGGCGTGATCATCCGCTTTTGCAGGCTTTATAGGCCACCAATGCAGATGGAGTAATACCCGCACGATGCGATCTCTTCGCGTCAGCATCACCCGATGTATCAGGAGATGGCGAGGGGGGCGTAGTTCAACGAAATTCGGCCTCGAAGCCATCGCGACGAGGCGCACATAACGAGGAGAATCAGCATGAAGTCGCTTCTAACTACGTCTCTACCCTGCGACCTACGTCACGCTTCGTTCTTTCGCCGAAGCGTATTGTTTCGCTTGCGCCAACAGCTATCTCGCCCGCCATGCCGTTTGCAGGTAGCGAATCGATTCCTCATGCGGCAATCGACGGCCGCCCTCCTTCTCTTACTCGGTATCGTTGTCAGAATATCCGCGCAGACGCCGGTTAGCGGGGGAGATGCCTCCACCGTTAGCCGCATGGCCATTACAATCGAGGCGAACCAGAATCCCACTGCTCGGATAGCAACTATCCATCTGCCCACGGGAACTCAATTGAAGTCTCTCCAAGCTGTTCTCAATGGCCGCGACGTAAGCTCCCGCTTCAGTGCGCAGACATGCAGTGAAGCCGTATGCCAAGGTGCAGTTTTGACCACCACGGACGGACTTCGCACCGGAAAAAACGTCCTATATGCCGTGGCTACGGATACGGGTACCCAGGTCCAGACCATGAAGGTGCGCTTTGAGCAGAGCGAGACGCCATCTTTAATACGCGCGCGCGCAGTTACAGGAAGTCAGAGCTTATTGGGCACGTCAGACCAGTCGCTCCCAACAAACAGCAATTTTCTTCCACCATCGGTTGCTCTTACGACATTGACTCCCGGCGGAGCGAATGGACCTAACCCCTGGATACAGATTGGAAGTCTTCTACCGCTTTCCTCGGGAAATTGCGGAGGTATATACACTGTCATCGTTCTCGACCGGCAGACTTTAGCGCAGAAGACCGACAGCCCAATATCTTCGCCGCAGTGCCTTGCCACTGGGTCGGACGTGGCGGCTTATCTCGGTACGCTCGATTCAACGAGCCTGGTGATCGTGGGAACAAACTGGCAACACAGCCTGGATTACAAGCTTAATACCTCAGCGATCGGTGGTACCGACTACAGCATAGATCCTTGGATGATCCCAGAACTTAACAATCCTTCCACACTGGTCCCTGCGCCCTCTGCGCCACTCGGGTATATCGCGATCGGCGTGGGAGGTGCTGCTCCGGGTGTCGCTTACGAGAACTTCTCCTCGCATATGTCCGCAGCGTCGCCTGGTTATACAGTTGACCCCTTTGCCAATGGCATGCTCGTGGAAGATGTCAACGGTAACTACAATTTCCAGGCGCTCAATAGCGGGCCCTATGAATATGCAGTTTCACCAAATGATTCAACCTACAGCAATACTTCGAATATACGAATCGCATCGATGAACACCAGCGGAGCCAAGAGTTGGAATGTATACAGCCCATCCCCTGCTTCTGATGGCAGTGGCGGTTTCTGGGTACTTACGCTTCAAAGCGCGCAAATGAAAGAGACGTCGGGCTGCGCTTCGGGTGCCCCGCTGGTAAGTCTCCCTGCGGGCTACACGGCCTACCCGAATTGCGGCACATTTTATAACACTGGAAGTCCCAACTGGACAACCGCGACGAGCGCTCTTTCTGCTTTCCAGAATGCACTCTCCAGTTCTCCGTCGCAGCTACTTACGTTTATCACTACCGTAGGTCAGCCTTTCCCGCTTCCGAGCAACAACACTACATTCCCAATCACAAACATTACGAAGAGTTTTCTCTACACCCTCGCTGCATATGGAGCACCTTACAACACTATTCAATATCTGATCCCCTCGTCCTCCTCCACACCTGTTTCAACGTTCTCTCTCGTGAGCACATATGACACTCAATTGAATCTAACCAACAATATTCCCTTGGGGCCAAATGACGTAGATTTCACCAAGGCAATCAATGGAGGGGCTGTCTCTTCTACATCACTTTTTGGCAGTACCGCAAACGGCGGGCTGTCGAATCAGAGCCAGACGGGTTATATTCGCGGTGTCCTGTTACCTAATAACCACGGATTGTATGCTCCGTCGCTCTCTTCTCAAGACACCGTTGAAAACGTCGCGAGCACTTCGGGCATGGATTACACTCTCCACGAGGCCTTTTCATTGGCTCCGTCCGATTGGCCGGAGTATGTGTCAAAACTGCCAAATGCAGATACGCTACCAGGACAGATGTCTGCCTATCACTGGCTGAGCAACGACCTGCTGTCGAATCATTACATGCCAGGGATCGTTTCAGACGATAACAATCAATATGACATTCACTACTACTTCACGGGCGGCCTGAATACGCTTTTGAATTTTTATAACTATAACCCTGCCCAGGAAGTCTGGCCCGGAACCGGCACATCTTTCCAGTGGACCGATCCGATTTTGCAAAAGCAGGCAACGTTTACGCAAAATGACTTCAACGCAACGAAGCAACAGCTTAGTACGGAGATCCTGTACCTAACGAACACACTCACCTTCATGGTCTCCGGATCGGCGAATATGAAGGACCTTGTTGCCGGTGGGCAAAGCAGTGCGGCCCTGGCCCTCACCAGCGCGGCCTCCAATATCTTTGCAAGTACATTGAGTCCCCCGGAAAATCAACCGACAACGATCAACACCAGCAATATCCTTAACTTCATGGGTGCCTTCGTGTCCATCGCAGGTGAGGTCGCCACTGGTCTCTTGATCGATGAGGAGGAGCAGAAGGCGCTTTATGGCGCAGTGGAGACCTTCACAGGAATCTTATCCGGAGCCCTCTGGGAGGGTGGAAGCGTCGGCTTCGTCAATCCAGGGCAACAGCAGTCAAGGAGTGACATTCCTAACGCCAACAGAAATTTTCTTACAACGATAGGACAACTGGCACAGGGACAGCTTCAGGGACAGTTGGGTCTCAACTTCGACACGTCGCTTGATCTATTGTTAAGTGATTGGAACAAACTTGCGATTGTCGGACCCAAAGTCTCCGATACGACAAGTGGGGGATGGTATCTCCGGAGGCAGGTCGTCCAAACCACAACAGTGGGTATTTTGAGCACCGCCGCTGAGAGGAGCTTTTATCTAAGTCTTCTTCCTAGCTACTATTTTGTGGATGAATGGGTCGATGCTAATGCATGGCTTTATTCGCTTCCGAGTCAAGGCTACTGGAGTGGCGGGTATAGCGGTACATGTGAGGAATTTTATCCATGGCGGAGCATGCCAGCGGATTCTTACGTTTCACTTCCTCTGGTTGGTTCCAGCAGTGGCAGCTACGATCAGTACATCATGGGAGGGGTTGTCGAGCACCCGGGAAATACGGGCTCTTATTCAGATCCTCTCGTCTCCGGGGCGCTGGCAACCTATTTGTTCGAGCCTGCGGGTCTCAACTTGCCCAAGTACTCCTTTCTTGCCCTGAACGGACCACTGACCCCTCGTGCTGGACCCTCTTTTACTGGTTTTGGCACTAGCGTGACCAATGGCCTGATCTGCACCAATGTCTCTAACCCGAATGGCGTTCAGGGTAGCGATCCGGGCAATCCGTCTGTCGTCACTACGACGATGCTCACCGGTCCTTCAGCGGCGGCTCTGCACGCGGCAGTGACCTTTAGTGCAACCACCAAAGCCGACTCGGGATCGACTGCGGGAAAAACCGTAGTCTTTTTCGACGGCACCACAGCACTAGGAAAAGCTACCGTTGATTCCTCCGGTAACGCTACGCTCACGATAGCAACTCTGGCACTAGGTTCCCATAGTATTACGGCCAACCTCACTGCTGCTCCACCCATGCAGTCATCTGTCTCAGCTGTGGTCGCAACGACCATATACGATAGTGCACCAGATTTCGCTTTCGCTCTTTCAGCCGACGCCGTTACAGTCCAAAGTGGATCTACGTCTCAGCCGGTCACGTTGACTCTGGCTCAAAACAATGGTTTCACCGGCGCTGTAAAGCTGAGTTGTTCCGGCCTACCCATCGGGATGACCTGCAGCTTCAATCCCTCTTCGGTGATGGTTGCAAAGGGCGGCGAAACTTCAACCCTGACATTCACTGGCGGAGGGACTCAAGCGTCTTCGCTTGCCGACAAGCCTGGCAAGTTAGGACTCCTGACCCTGGCATTTTGCCTCATGTGGTCGGCCCCGCTTTGCAGAAAGGCCCGGAAGTCACTCGCACTGCTCAGCGTTCTGTTCCTGTTCATTGCACCGGTGGCGCTGATGACCGGTTGCTCTGATGGCACAACCGCGCCTACCGCCAATCCGATCAAAGAGACGGGACTTCGCACCGTTTTGGTGGTGGCCACAAGTGGAGGAGTAAGCCATACCGTTCCAATTGCTCTTACGGTGCAATGAAGCAGGCTTAGTCTTCATCATTTACAAACAAACGGCTGTTGTGGCTGCGTCTCCTATAGATACAGTCGATGCCCCTCAAGCCAGGGCATCGACTGTATCTCATCCTGGCGTTGCCGGACGTCTGTAAAGCTTTCGAAGCAGGAGTCAGTTGAAATGTTCGTCGTTCGCTGGTCTCTCTTACTCGATGGAGCAAAGAACGATAACGACACATCGTATGAAAAGGCTGGAACGAGTTGAGATCTGTTGCAGTAAGTGGAGAGTCTGTGATCGGAAGCATTCCTCAGGACAAGTTGCGAATCACGGAGAGAGTAGAGAAGACAGGCGTGGAAGACGCACAATCGACGCCTGGCGGTAGTCGCTCGACAGCTACGTCGGTAGCCTCGGAGAAACCAGTGGTTATTTTGATTGTTGACGATAATGCTGCCATCCGACGCTTTATGCGACGCGCAATCAGCGGCCCAAACCGCGAAATCCATGAATGTGCCGATGGGGTTGAGGCTCTCGAACTGTACCCAAAGATTCTACCGGACCTTACCCTCATGGATATACGCATGCCCGGCATGGATGGTTTGACAGCGACAAAAGCCATATTGGGAAAATCCCCGGGAGCGAAGATCGTAATTGTCACCGACTATGACATCGAGGAAATCAAAGTGGCTGCTTTGGCTGCCGGTGCTCGGGGTTATGTGTTGAAAGACAATCTTGCGGATGTGGAAGCTGTCGTCAGCCGCTTGATGAAATAACACTAAATTCCATGCTCGCCAACGGGTCGCATCTTTGACTGACAATTTTATTTCAAGTAACAAGGAGAGATTTATGCAGGCGAAAGAAATTGTACTTGACTTATTTCGGAAATGGGAGACCGGGGATTCTTCCGCTTTCTTCAATGCGCTGGCCGACGATATGCAGTGGACAGCCATCGGCACGACTCCCATTTCAGGCGTGCTGCACAGCAAGGCAGAGTATCTGGCGCATACCTATCAGCCTCTTCAAAAAGTCTTTGGCGGACCAACATCCTGCAAAGTAAAGCGAGTGATCGCTGATGGAGATATCGTTGTTGTCGAATGGCAAGGTGAAACGCCGCTTCTAAAAGGCGGAAGCTATGTCAATGACTACTGCTGGATTGTTCGAGTTGAAGAAGGAAAGCTGGCGGAAGTAACGGGGTATTTCGATACAGCCGCCGTAGACAAATTATTCGCTTGACAGAAATGGTGGCAACAACTCTCTGGAGTAACGACGCGACGGTTCGCTTGGATGAGCCGGGCTGCCTGAGTTAATGCAGAATTTCCTTGTTCTGTGTGGCGAACCGAAGCAGCGCATTGGCGCCCCCTTCAAGTTTCAATTTGCGACAGATCGCGGTGCGGTGATTCTCGACGGTTCGATAGCTAAGGGAAACCTTATCGGCTATTTCCTTGCTGGAGAGACCTCCAGCAATCAGCCTAAGGATCTGGCGTTCTGACTCGGTTAGGTTGCGGAGAATCGGACTCTCAGGTACTGCGGCATCCGTTGCTTGCAACGTCTTCAAAGCGATCTGCGTGCTGACATAGACTTGTCCGTCGACCACCGATCGAATCGCGAGAATGATCTCTTCCATCGCGCTATCTTTGAGCAGGTACCCTTTCGCTCCCAGCGAAAGCGCTTTGCGAAGCATGAACGGATCTCGATGAAATGACAGAAAAATGACTTTCGTCGAGGGACTCAGATGCGCGGCTTCTTTCGCGACGTCCAGTCCGCTTAGCTTCGGCATATCAATGTCGAGAATGGCAAGATTGGGTTTCCATCGTGAAAGATGCTCAAGGGCTTTCTCGCCGTCACCTGCCTCGGCGACCACCCTATACTGTTTCGTCCCTTCGATGATCGTCTTGAGCCCGCTTCGAACTACGGGAAAATCATCAGCCAGTACGATACGAATCTCATCGACCACGGCAGTTCTCCCCTGAAGTTGGCCAGCGAATCCTAGAGGTGCAAAATCCACTGCGGCCATCATTGCGGTGCATGTTTTGTTAGATGATATTACGGCAAGCTGATATCTTCAATGATTGCAATGTGATACAACGTCTTTGCACACAAGCGATGAGCGTATCTAAGCAAGGTCGATCAAGCCTTCTCTTCAAGAACACCTCTCAAGGGTGTCTCTTGCTACTGCTGACTCTCGTTTTGCAGACGGTGCTCTTCGCAGTCCCCGCCTACACGCAGTTTCGTTTCACACAATGGACTTCGGATTCGGGGCTTCCCCAAAATGTTATCCGGGGCATTGCCCAGACGCCGGATGGATATCTGTGGATGGCCACGTTGGATGGTATTGCCCGGTTCGACGGAGTTCGATTCAAGGTCTTCAATAGTAGCAACACGCCGGAAATTGAGACTAACAGATTTTCTATGATGGTCAAAGGAGAGCCTGGTGATCTGTGGCTTTATGGTGAAGGCGGCATCATCACACGTCTACACAATGGGAAATTTTCGACATTAGGGATGAAAGAGGGCGTTACCCCGAACATTGTTTACGGCATTACGACCGACAACCATGGGCACGTATGGATCCTTCGTGGCCAAAGCATTCTGGAGTGGAATGAAGAGAGCGGACGCTTTAAGACAGTAACGGATGATGGCATTCAATATAGACCACTCAACTGGGATGGAACAGGCTTCTGGGGAATGCGCGCGCAAAAGCTTTTTTGCTTTCACTACGGCGAGCTTTCTACCTACGATGTGCCTGTATCTCTTCCTATGGAAGAGGTCAAGAAGGTGGCGGTGGGAGGAATCGGCGATGTATGGTTGGCGGGGCAGAACGGCCGAGTTGCTCGACTCTTTGAGGGTAAGTGGCAAATTAGTTCCCAGGCTATTCAGCGATCTTTTATGGATAGTGAAAACAGACATTGGAAAACTTCCATAGATACCCATTTGGACCGAACGATCTATATCCCTACGGTCAGTGGGGAAAAGGGCATACGCTACAACGGCTTTGTTGAAGATGATGAGCGTAATGTATGGATCGGCTCAGAAGGACAGGGACTTTTTCGGATTCAGCCAGAGATCATCCATATGTATACAACTGCCGACGGATTGGTCAGTGAAAATATCTATCCAATAATTCGGGACAGGCATGACGAGATGTGGGTTGGTAGCTGGCCTGCGGGTCTAACTCGGTTCCACAATGGAATGCTGACGAGATACACGCCAAAGGATGGATTACCTGGGTTGGTAAGCTCTTTGGCCGACGACGACAACGGAAACCTATGGGTCGGAACCCATGGTGGGTTGGCAGTGTTGTCCAAAGGGAAGCTCCAGCGGCCAGAAGGGCTACCTTCTGGTTTCCCTGTTATTCAAGCCATTCTTCAGGCCCGCGATGGTGAGATCCTCTTCGGTACGCAGACGGGTATAGATAGATATATGGTTCAGTACAACAAGCGGTCTCTTCAATTAGAGCATCAGCTCTCCGTCCATAATGGAGACGTTCGCGTCATCATTGAGGGTAAAAATGGTGATATATGGTTTGGAGGCTATGGCGGCCTCAGCCTCATGCATCATGGCTCGCTGACGCACTGGACAAAAAAAGACGGTTTGCCAAGCAATATGGTTCGCGCTGTCTATGAAGATCCTCAAGGCGTGATTTGGGTCGGTACATACGATGGCGGACTCGGACGCTATGCCGACGGCAAATGGACGAAATACAGTCAGCGCAACGGACTCTTCGATGACGGTGTCTTTCAGATCCTCGAGGACGGCCAGGAAAATTTGTGGATGAGTTCGAATCGAGGTATCTTCCGCGTCAGCAAACGTCAGCTCGAGGATGTGGCGGCAGGCCGGCAGCGCAGCGTGATCTCTGTCTCCTATGGCCGCAATGACGGTATGCTGAATATCGAATGCAACGGTGGACTGTGGCCAGCCGGAGCCAAGGATAAAGACGGCCATCTCTGGTTTCCCACCCAGGAAGGCGTTGCAGTTGTAAGCCCCGAAGCACCCTCTCCGACTGGCAAATCTCCGAGAGTTGTCATTGAGTCCATTGTGCTGGACCATGTTCCCGTTGATCTGCACAAGCCGCTTACCATCCGGCCTGGACAAGGTGGACTAGAGATTCAATATACGGGTCTGAGCTTTGCGCGGCCAGAACAGATCGTCTTTCGCTACATGATGGAAGGATTGGATAAGAATTGGGAGCACGTCGGCTATCGTCGTACCGCCTACTTCTCTCACTTGCCTCCCGGTAATTACACGTTTCGTGTAATCGCTGCATCGAGCGATGGTGTGTGGAGTAAGGAAGTGAATAGCATGCCGATCATCGTGCTGCCGCCCTTCTATCTCACGCGCTCGTTCATTGCAACCGTGTCTGTCTTCTTGATCCTCGCCATCTTTGGCTTCTGGAGCTATCGCATACGGCAACTCCGGATAGTGCAAGCGGCGCAACAGGCATTCTCACAACAACTCATCGCTTCGCAGGAGGGCGAACGACGGCGCATTGCTGCCGAGCTGCACGACAGCCTCGGTCAGCATCTGGTCCTTATTAAGAACTACGCGCTTCTCCTGTTAAGAAACGAAGATGCTGAGCAGACCGCACAGGAACGCCGCGAAGGTTTGGCAGAGATTCGTGATGAGGTCTCCCAGGCGATCGACGAGACAAGAACCATCTCCTATAACCTAAGACCATTTCAACTGGACCGGCTTGGTCTTTCAACCTCAATCGAGGCCTTGATCGATTCTGTATCGAAGGTAACAGACATCATTTTCTCGACGAAGATCGATGATATAGATGCTTATTTTCCTGAAGATCTGCGCATCAACTTCTATCGCATCGTACAGGAGATTCTGAACAATATGGTCAAACACTCGGACGCTCGCCATGCGAAAGTCTGCATCGAAAGAACGGATAAAAACCTCGTTCTTTCGATCAGTGATAATGGCAAGGGTTTCTCCCCAAATGAGGCTGGCTATGGGAGTGGCAAGGGAGGCTTCGGCCTCGCGGGGATCAGAGAGCGCGCTCTCCTCCTGGGTGGAAAGGTGGTGATACAAAGTCAGCCTGGATACGGTACAACTACAGTGATCGAATTCACCACTTCTCTCCCGCACTGAAAGCTATGCGTTTCTGCTTATCGGGCCAATTAGCGGGCCATCCACAAGATTGATGTCAAGCATAGGAGGGCGATCAAGGTTGTCATCGATATCGACATATCTGAGTCGCTAGAGCCAGCGGAATGCCATCGTCAGGCAACCGAATAATTGGTCCTCCTAGGCTATCTTGTGCTAACAACCCTGATTTCAGTTGTTGCCAACAGGCCAACGCACTCATTGAGTCGGGAAATGGGAAGCGGCTCATTCCTTGGCAGTAATCCGATATCCTTTAGCTCTTCAGGAATGCCAATAGGTCGGTATTGATCGTCTCCGCTTGTGTGGTGATCATGCCATGAGGGAAGTCTTTGAAGGTCTTCAGGGTTCCGTTCTTCAGCAGCTTTGCGGATAGAGGACCGGCGGCAACATAGGGAACGATCTGGTCGTCTTCGCTGTGCATGACCAATACCGGGATGGTGATCTTTTTGAGGTCTTCGGTGAAGTCGGTCTGGGAGAAGGCCACGATGCCGTCATAGTGCGCCTTGGCTCCGCCCATCATGCCCTGACGCCACCAGTTTTCGATAGTGGCCTCCGAGGATTTCACGCCCGGGCGGTTGAAACCATAGAAAGGACCGGTAGGCAGGTCGCGGTAAAACTGCGAACGATTGGCTGCGAGCTGCGCCTGCAGGCCATCGAACACTTCTTTGGGAAGGCCGAGCGGGTTAGCCTCAGTCTTCAGCATGAGCGGTGGCACGGCACTGATCAGCGCGGCCTTGGCTGCGCGGCTTTCGCCATGTCGCGACAGATAATGAGCCACCTCACCGCCGCCGGTTGAGTGGCCAACGTGGATGGCGTCCTTCAGGTCGAGATGAGCTGTGAGCGCGGCCAGATCATCGGCATAGTGGTCCATATCGTGGCCATCTGCAGTCTGGCTGGAGCGTCCATGACCACGGCGATCGTGAGCGATCACGCGATAGCCATGCTGGAGGAAAAACAGCATCTGTGCGTCCCAGTCATCGGCCGACAGAGGCCAGCCATGGCTGAACACGATGGGCTGGCCTGAACCCCAGTCCTTGTAGAAGATCTCAACGCCATCTTTGGTAGTAATCATGCTCATTGAAGTGTCTCCTGAATAGTGAAGGTGATGCGAAGCGTGAGCTTTCGCGATGAAACCGCCGAGACGCCCGCTAGAAGGTGTGCCAACCCTTTCCGAGTGCATGTCCCTCGATGCTTTTCGCGAAGTTCGGAGTCTCCTCTTTATTATGCGCGTCGCTTGCGGACTGTCGCGCCGCCGCTGCCTGCTCGAAGGTAACGCCGTGTGCCTTAATGAACTCCAGGAATTCATCTGTTGCATACGCATTGATGTGGTTCGTGTACTCGCAGCTTGTGTCATCCAGAGGTTTCGCGCTCAGATCCCACATGACTTGAACCTTGCTTCGCCCATTCTTAGTGATCGCGTCTGAGATAGAGACCATTCGGCAGTGGAGCGGCTCGTGAACCTCGGCATGATAATGCTGGATGACCAGGGCGTCACCGATCGTCTCCACATTAATGGACATTGGCTTGCCGTCATCCGTCGTGGTAACACCCGCAGCAATATGCGCGTGCGAGCAGCGCTGATATTCACTATCGGGCAGATGGAATAACCAATCCGCAATGTTCACCTTGTCGGCGGGAGCATGGATGATGGCCCGGACCACTGAGTCTGAAAGCTGACGATCGCTCATAACAGTTCCTCCTGCGTTTCATTAAACTCCCGCAGTCTTTCTGATCTATGCGAAACATTTGTGCCTAGAATGCAAAGATGACACCCAATAGCTCATCCTCGAACCTGGAAGCTTTTGTACAGGCGGTTCGTCTAAAAAGCTTTTCCGCGGTAGCGCGCCGGCGCGGTCAGTCTCCGTCTGCCGTCGCCAGGCAGGTGAGTGCTCTGGAGAAGGAACTCGGGGTGCAGCTTCTGCTACGAAGTACCCGCTCGCTGGAACTGACCGACGCGGGACGCACCCTATACGGGCGTGCCGCGGACATCCTGGAACAGATTACTTGCGCCAAGCGCGAAGCGGCAGCGAGGAGCAAAGAGGTTCGTGGCACAGTGCGGCTGACCTGTTGGCCGACTCTTGGCAAACTTCTGGTCCTGCCGTGTCTCCCAGAGCTGATGGCAAAGTTCCCGGAACTCTCCATAGACCTGGACCTTTCAGAGATGGTGCATGCACCTGCCCTGGAGCTTACCGATCTCGCTATTCGAGTAGGAAACCAACACGACACGACAATGATTCAGACGAGGCTTGGCACACTGAGAGGTGTGGTTGTCGCCGGTCCTGCTTATATAGCCAAACATGGAGAGCCGCTATCCATAGACGATTGCGTACAACATAAGCTCATCGATAAAAGACATCCTGCTCCTTTCATGGGCTGGCGATGCCTATTGTCGACAAAGCGTTCTCGTGATGCCGCGCGGGTGCTGGTGACCGACGACCTGCAGGCACAATCAGACGCGTGCGCGTTGGGCCTCGGAATAGCGCACCTGCCAAGCTGGGCGGTGAGTGAGAGATTGCAGTCAGGCGAATTGGTTGTGTTGCTCCCGAAGGTGAAGCCCATCTCAGCGCCAGTATTTCTGTTGCGCGCCCCTGGGAGCCCGCCCGCATCTGTGAGCGCTCTTGCACGTCATTTAGCGAAGCATCTGCGGCCACTTCTGGCCTGCTGAACGCGTCAACGAGTGAGTTGGCGATTTCGCATCAATCGAGATTGATTTTTGACGAGACGCGCGTTTCTCAGCGCCTATGACGCGTACTCAGCCAATGCTGAGCCGCATGTTTCTTTCCTCTATCGCCACTTCCGATCTGGGCAGAAACATCTCCATGCCGAACTCGACTGCATGTGTCTGAATTGCTTCCACGGTGGGCCGGAAGCTTTCGTCATACATCTGGAACGCTGCTCTGAGATCTCCTGGGTGTTTCCCAAGCGCATCGGCCAGGGCTGCAGCGCCAAGGATTGCCACGGAGCCACCCATCCCCGCTGCCGGTGACGGGCAGTAGCAGGCATCGCCCACCAAAGCGACTCGACCCTTCGTCCACGATTGCATCCGAACCTGGCAAAGCTTATCGAAGTAGAAGTCTTCACAACTGCTCATCTCGTCGAGTAGTTCGCGTGTTCTCCAGCCCCCGTCTTCGAAGTTCTCGCGGATCATGCGCTTCTGCTCGTCCGTATTCCGGCGGTCGTAGTCGATTTCTTTTTCCGAAGAGAAGCAGAATGCGATATCCGTCTTACCGTTGTAGGCGTTGAGCATAACGGCCTTACCGGCAACGTTGAGCATCTGTGACGTGTTTTCTTCGATCAGCAGCTTATGGACGATGGTGAGGGAGAAGTAGCACCGGAGAAATAGCAGGAACGAAGACTCTTCGCCGAAGCATATTCTCCTCACAGCGGAGTGGGTCCCATCACAACCGAGCACAAGTGAAAAGGAACGCTGTCTTCCACTCGCGAAGGTGACGGCCACCTCGTCTGCGGATTCTTCCAGGCCCGAGATGCTGTCTGCAAAGAGAAACTCCACGTGGTCCCTGACTTCACCGAAGAGCATGTCGAGGAGTACATCCCTCTCGATTTCATATTCCTCTTCCGGCTCCTCTTCTGCCTGCGAAAGAGCCAGCGGCAACGGCGATCCGTGGGCATCAAGGAAGGTCATAGGTCTGGGCGGCAAGCTCTCCGCCTTGATGCGTTCCAGCAGATTCATGCGCCTGACAACGTCGATGACCCCGTCTCGTATGTTGACCGGGGTTCCACCCTTCCTCAGTCCCTTCGCGATCTCGACGACGGTCACCGAGTAGCCGAGCTTGTTCATCCACCAGGCCGCCGCCAGTCCGGCAAAGCTGGCTCCTGAGATAAGAACACTCGGCGTTGAGTTCGCTGGAGCTGTTCCGTTGCGCTGTCTGGACTCGTCCATGTGCATCCTCTGAAATTATACTAAGTATAAATATAGATGCTGTAAACTAAACAGGGTTGCGGAAATGGCTTCGGTTCTCAATCGACAGACGCGAAAACGCCTCGCCACGCGGCAGCGCATCTCTGACGTTGCCACCCGCCTCTTCATCGAGCGTGGCTTCGACAAGGTGAAGGTGGAGGAGATTGCGGACGCCGCTGATGTCTCGCGGATGACCGTCTTCAATCACTTTCCTCGTAAAGAGGACATGTTCTTCGACCTGGACGAAGTGGGCCGCGAAGACTTGCTGGCCGCTCTGCAGAAAAGAGACGCAGGAACCTCTCCCATCGAAGCCTTACGCCTGTTCGCCCATTGGGCCGTCGCCGAACAGCGCCCTTACATCCGTTTCTTTGAAGAAGGAAGCGAACGATTCATGGAGACGATCCGAGCCAGCGAAGCGTTAAAGGCTCGCGCCAGGGCGATACGCGACGAGTTGACGGATACGCTGACCATCGCGTTGGCGAAAGCTGCACATCGGCGTCTCCCCGATCCCGCCGCCAACCTGGTGGCTTCACTGCTGGTCGCTACTTGGGAGGTAGCCTTCCTCGAAGCGCAGCGGATCTTCCGCCAGAGCCGAAATATCAAAAAGGCGAAGGTGGTCTTTCTCACGATCGTGGATCAGGGGACCCGAGGTGTGAAAGCCGCTGTGGAAGGCTCTCCCTATGCATGAGGCCATATGACTGACCTCAACTCTGTTGACGCCTTCGTCGACAGTTGAAGTGCCGACACTAGAGGTATATACGGGGATCTGCGGTGTGCGCCTAATGTACGTCAGCGCATCGCATTGGAGTGCTCCGCATATTGGCACAAATCCCAGCAGCACCATCAACGACAATACCCCTTCCGTCGATCTTTCCAAGCGGCCAATCATCGAACGCCGCCATCATGCATCCATTCATTCCTTCGGGCAAATTTTGTGGCCACGGAGATTCACCGTTATGAATTCTCCTTATTGGCTGGAACTCTTGATGGGAGAAAGCCTTCAACTCTCATATTCTGAATCCTAACCTTGCCGACGGTAGGCGCTCTTTATTCGCGTAGGCTTCGATGAAGTTGAACGAAAGACATTGGCAGCTCGGAAAAATCGGGATAGTAGGCCGGAATCAATAAATGCCACTGACATCTCAAATCAGGAGATGCAAGGTATTCTATTTATCGGCACGCCAAGCCAAAATGCTGCCTTTTGCCCCACTGCCGCTTATATTGTTGGTCCCCAGGACCACTTCGAAGTGAGGGAGTATCCCGTTTCTATGGCGGATCACCTTAAGAAATGGTTCCAGCTGGTTTTTATCGGAGACGAAATCCCAGGCGCACTCGGTACCCGCCATAGAAGTTCCTTCCACAATCAACGCGTTTCCGTCACCGCTGAGATTAGGCAAATACGCAACGACAGCATAAACCTGATGTGGAAAATCTTGATTCCAGCGTGGCGCCTCGTTAAGCCGAGGAGTCTTATTAACTATAGACATCACACGATGCGTCTGGTCGCTCGCGAAAACAAAGTTCATATGGGATTCAAAGAGTCCAACCCACGGGTTTGCTTCCGTTGCACCGAGGAGGATGATATTGCCGTGCTTCAGTTCATTAATTCGTGCATCCCGTGCGTAACGTAGTTCGAGCTTTCCATTCTCCCTTTCCGCAATTCGATCCAGCGCACGAAGAACTTCGACATCCACAACCGTCGTATACCGACGGTTGGCCAGATCAACCGCTTCGTTTGAACGGGAATCCTGAATCGGAGAAAGCTCGGCTCGATAGGAACCATCGGTATATTCTGCGAGCCCTAATGCACGTCCTGTTACAGCATGCCACATGACTAAGCCGCTATCTCCGAAGACTGCGAGGGTGGTCTGATCGGAACCAAATAGCTGACTCCACAATGGATGACCTTCGGCTTTGCTCCTCTGTGACAAGGCGGTCCGACGATCTTTTTGTAAGTGCAAGACAACGAGGAGCGCAGCCAAAACAGTGACCAGAACCCATGGGAGGTTTCGTGTCATGAATTTGTGTGATCGGTTTGCTGATGCTATCCCATTCGGAGCCTCGAGGGGTGCAAGCTCAGTCGGTACCGAGGAAACGATAGGCGGACTGTCGGCAAAATGCTTCTCGAAATGGGGGACGTATCCACCCCGGGGGATCACAATCCGGATCGGCTCCTTGCTGCCCTCTTCTTTGAAATAGATGTCGAGCCTGCTCCGCAGGCGGCTCGCCTGGGCGCGAACTATGCCATCGACGGTTGAATCATAGTCACGCGAACGGCCGAAGACCTCTTCGCCAATCCTCTGCTCGTTGATCTCCCGTGACCTCTCCTCCAGCGTGAGATCGCAAACATAGGTCAGAAGTGCCGATAAACGCGGAGATTTTGCGAACGAGGAAGAGGACGTAATTCGTCGCACAAGGCTACGCCTCTGTTCGAGTGTCCGATCCCTGGAGGAACTGACTTCTTTGGTGTCGACGGTCATGTGATGTTTAGGTCTCTAATAGATCACCTTGAGATCAATGGCATTTGAACATTCCTCCGTAAACGTGGCGTCAACATTGCAGAAACCTTCTGTTCACTGTATCCGGCTCACACTCAGGAACGGCATGAGATTGATTCTAAAATGTTTCGCTTATGTATCGGCAGCATTGCCGTGAAATTGCTTCAGCGCGTTTGGTGATGGTGCTATTTCTTGCAGCGAAAGCCGCTTAATCCAACTTCGCTACTTGTTGTTTCGCGTTTGGGAGACCCGCATGCACGTATTTCACTTTTGACCCGGACCGGAGAACGCAATCTCTCTCGGGACCCTTCTTTTAGAAGATCGACCTCTAGTTCGAGATCAGTGTTTGAGCATCATCATTCCCTTCAACTAATACCGGGGCGGCACCTCCACAGATAGTGCCGCTCTCTAGGAGATTCATGGGCCGTACCCTTCCTGTCATCCTCTCGTTTGTTGCTCAATCCCTTTTTTGTGCGGTGAGCCTCGCTGCGCAAAAACCTCACGTTCTGATGATCTCGCTCGACGGAATGAAGCCCGAATATGTAAGCCATGCTAAAGAACACGGCCTGAAGCTTCCCGTGTTGGAGCGCTTTCTCGCCGAAGGCTCCTATGCGGAAGGCGTCATTGGCGTCATTCCAACCGTCACTTATCCCAGCCACTCCACCATGGTGACCGGTGTCTGGCCGACCGAGCATGGCATCTACGCCAACAATGTCTTCGACCCCGTCGGAGAGCATCCCGGTGAGTTGAACGGGTACTTCCGTCAACTAAAGGTGCTTACGCTCTATGAGGCCGCAGAGCGGGCCGGTCTCACTACCGCTGCCATTGGCTGGCCCGTCACCGTCGGCGCTCCCACCGATTATCTTGTTGCAGAGTTTGGCCGGTCTGACAGCTCCGCCGTTCCTCCCGGCGACATTGTCCATCCCGTCGATCTCAAAGACAAGGTCGGAGCTAGCTTCTCCTCCGATACCCCTGAGGATGACAAGAACACTGCCTGGTCCATAGGCATTATTAGTACTTACAATCCCAACCTTGTCCTCGTGCATCTCTCCATGCTGGATCATCAACAACATCTTCACTCTCCCTTCAGCCCCGAGGCCGATCAAACCGTTGAGAAGCTAGATCAGCAGGTTGGCCAGATTATTGACGCTGAACTCAGAAAGGATGCCCAGTCCAAGATCGTCATCGTCTCTGACCACGGCTTTGTCCAAGTCGATCACAACGTTCTTCTGAACGTCCTCTTCGCCAAAGCGGGCTTCATCACTCTTCGTTCGGGCAACCTCCCCAAGGGAACATCTCCTGTCGAGTCATGGGAGGCCGAGATGTGGGAGGGCGGCGGAGCCGTCGCCGTAATGCTCCGCAATCCCTCCGACACTGCCACACGGGCTAAGGTCAAGCAGTTTCTCGACACCATCGCCGCTGACCCGCAATACGGCATCAACAAAATCCTCTCGCACGAGGAACTCGTCAAGCAAGGGGGATACCCGAATGCGGCTTTCCTTGTCGATTTCAAGCCTGGCTGGTCGGGTGCTGGAGGCTTCTACGGCGCCGCCGTCAGGGACGCTCCTTCGACTGGAACCCACGGCTATCTGCCCGAGCATCCGGAAATGCGCTCCACTTTCATGGTCATGGGCGCTGGCGTAGCCAAAGGCCGCGACTTAGGCCTTATCGACATGCGCCAGATCGCCCCCTCAGTCGCCTCCATGCTTGGCATCAAGCTCCCTGCCGCTCTTCAACAACCGGTCCACTACCAGCCATGAACACTTTACTCCTGGAGAATGCCATGAAGCCCCTTCGTCTGCTTGTGTTATTCCTTTGTTTGTTGTCCGTCAAGATGTTCGCTCAAACCGCCGAAGTTGGGGGTGCGGTTCAGGACCAGTCCGGCGCGGTCATTCCCAAAGCTTCAGTAGCGTTCCGCAATCAAGATACTGGAGTCCGTCACCAAAGCTCCACTAATAGCGAAGGTCTCTATCGCTTCGTCGGACTCGAACCGGGTAAGTATGATGCCACGGTGCAGGTCGATGGTTTTAAGACGCTGAACCGCGAAAGCATTGTCTTTCAGGTGGGCGATAAAGCCAGAATTGATTTCAAGATGAAGGTTGGAGGAGCAGATCAGACCGTTACGGTCGACGGGAGCGGGATAGAAATCAACACCAGCGATGGCACAGTCAGCACAGTAATCAACCGTGAATTCGCACGAGACATGCCTCTCAATGGTAGAAGCTTTCAAAACCTCATTTTGCTCTCCCCTGGAGTAGTTACGAATACCCCGCAGGCGAATGGCACTGACGATGGTGAATTTAGCGTGAACGGACAACGTACAAACGCTAACTATTATCTTGTCGATGGTGTTAGTGCCAACAACCAGGCCTTCAACTGGTCTGGAAGTCAATCGTCAGGAATGACGGCCAGTGCGACTGCACTCGGAACAACACAATCAATTCTGCCGGTTGATGCAATGCAGGAGTTTCGAATTTCGACTTCCAGCTATTCTGCAGAATTTGGACGACAACCCGGTGCCCAGATCAGTATCCAATCTCGCTCGGGTACGAATGCGTATCATGGCACGGCCTACGAATATCTGCGTAATACCGTCTTCGATGCCAATAACTGGTTCAATACTTACACCACTCCGGTCATCGCGACACCGACCGAAAGGCAGAACGATTTCGGTGGAACAATCGGTGGCCCGGTTACCATTCCCAGACTCTTCTCAGGCAAGGATCGTCTCTTCTTCTTCGGTTCTTATGAGGGGCTTAGGCTCACCCAGCCTTTGCCTGCAACCATCTATTACGTTCCGTCCAATGGAACCTTCAACACTGCAACATATTCAAACGAAAAGTATAAGAATTTGCGTTTGAATGCTCCGGCAGCTCTACAGCCTGTATTAAATGCATTTCCCGCGCCCAATTGCTCCACGGCGCAAAACGAGCTCTGTGTGGACTACGGAGATGGTCTATCGCCGTATCTGTTCAGCGGCTCGTATCCGAGCAAGGTGAATTCCATTGATGTGCGCGTCGATGCTCAGGTCTTACCGGGCACGCGGGTTTTCGCTCGCTATACCGATACGACCAGCAGCCAGTTGAGTCATATTACGATTGGTCCCCATTTCACGTCCCAGGTTACTCGATCAAGAGTGTTTCTCCTCGGAGAAGACAGCGTTATCCGCAAAACGCTAACAAACGAACTGCGATTGCAATACTCGCCATCCTCTTTTGTAAACGCCTACACTCAGGATCTAGCCGGGGGCGCTCAAGCAGCCAATCTCAACACATTGCAAGGACTGCCACCTGTGGGGGGAGAGAGCTTTTTCTATTTGGACTTTGCGAACTCAAAGCCAAAATTCTATTCCCTAAATATAGGTTCGCTGCAATTTCAGCCCAACGCCGTTGACGCGGTCAGTTGGAACTATAAGACTCATTTTTTCAAGACCGGCGTGGACTATAGGCAGACAACCGCGTACTTAGGGTACAAGGACCTGTCGCGTGGTCCAGGGGTTTTCTACTACTATTTGACCGCCGCGGAAGTACTGGTCAATAACGCTTATGAGGCTCAAACAATTCAAACGCCCCGACAGGATCCAACTTCGAAAAACCTTGGGCTTTTCTTTCAAGACGAGTGGCGCGCCAGTCCAAGGCTGACCGTTTCCGCTGGCCTTCGTTGGGATCTGAATCCGCCGCCATCTATCTCCGGTGCGCAACAATATGGATACGCCGGCGACATTCACAACCCGTCCTCGCTGACCCTGTCTCAGTTCGGAGCTCCGTTCTACAAAACAAGCTACACGCAGTTCCAGCCACGCTTGGGCATGGCCTTCATCGTCCACAATCAGCCCGGCCACGAGACTGTTCTGCGTGGTGGGGCAGGCCTCTTCTACGATCTGATTGCGCTCAATCAGGCGATCGGTACCGGCGAGAGCCTTGGGGCAGGAAACCACATAGTCTTTAGCTCAACTGCAAAACCACAGTTCCCGCTCCCCATTAATGTCATTTTGGCTCCCACGGTATTGCCACCGCCACCGCCATATACATTGTCGTATGTCGCAGATCCGCATCTTATATCACCGACAACCATACATTGGAATGCGGCTCTGGAACAGGCGTTCGGGCTCCGCCAGACCCTCACCGTGGGATATGTTGGCTCCGAGGGACGAAATCTCGTGAACGAGACCGAATACTCAATAGCAAAGTTGAACCCTCTGTTTGGAACCATTGTGCAATATGAGAATGGGCCTGGGTCCAACTACAACTCGCTTCAGGTTCAGTACAAGTACCAAGCGCGCCACGACCTTCAATTTCTGGCCTCGTATACCTGGTCACATGCAATTGACAGCAGTAGCTCGGATGACCTCTTAGCGCCTCTGCAAAGAGGAAATTCGGATCACGACGTCCGAAATAACTTCAGTTCCGCGCTGGTCTATAACCTGCCAGGCTCCTTTCCAAATCGTTGGGAGAGAATTCTGGCTTCCAACTGGAACTTCGATCTGTTCGTCATTTTGCGTTCGGGTTTTCCGGTAGAACAGGCTGGCGCATCAGTCGTCGATCCGGCCACGGGAAACGAATATGTCGGTCGGTTGAGCTACAACGGCAAAAACCCATACGTGTACAAAGCGGGAATTCCGGGCGGTCGACAGGTAGATCCGTCGGTCTTTAGCGTGCCGACGGCCAGTGAGAATGGGAATGGAAATGCTCCTCGTAACTTCCTTCGCGGCTTCGGAGCGGCTGTAGCCGACACGTCGATCCAGCGCAATTTCCCGCTGCATGATCAGATTGGCCTTCTATTCCGTGCCGAAGCGTTCAACATCCTTAATCATCCGAACTTCGGCACACTGAACGTGTCCTGTGGTTCCACTACGGCCGGTGCGACATGTACCAATCCACTTATGGGACAGGCAACGAACATGCTGGGAACAGCTTTGTCCAATGTTTATGGAGGCACCGGCCTTGCCTCCATCTATCAACAAGGAGGTCCCCGTTCCCTGCAATTCGTTGTGAAGCTTCAATTTTGATCATAAAGAAACCAGGGCCTCGATTAGGAGGCCCTGGGCCTTTCAGCTTCTGGACACACTAGAATTCGAGGATTGAACAATTTTGCACTGTAGGGTCGCAGGCTGAATGTGTAAATCGGGGAATCACCCGCGTACACTCGAGGTGCCGAGATACAGTAAATCAGAGAAATCAAAACTTGGTTTGGGAGTAAGAAGTGAGGAGACGACTGCCACTATCCGTTGAGCGGGACAAAGCATTGCTCTTGCGACAGTATAAGGAGTTCCGCCTCAAGTTCGGTCGTGAGCCTCTTCCTGCCGAACCAGTTTTTTTGATCTGGAGAACGATGAGCCAAGCCCAATTCCGGACTCAGTCTTGTCTGAGGCGCTTGATGATATCGAAGCTGCACTCAAAGACATCGATGCTCCTCCAAGGATCCTTTACGCGTTTCGTGAGACCCATCGACTTGTCACCGAAGAGAATCGAAGCGATCTGACTCCCGCCGATCTACAGGAGTGGAACGCCGTGATCGACGAGTATGAAGATCGAATCGAAGACGAGAGCGATTCGATCGAGATTTGTTTCTCGGCCCCGGCACGTTCCCGCAAGCCTCATCCGTCCCCTGCCGCCCTGGGCATCCACATCTTTTCTTTGGTCCGCTCAACGAGTACAGGGAAAGTTTTGGGAGATCGTCATCCATTCATCGACTTTTGCCTATTGGCTCAGCGCTGCGATGTTACGTTGAATTGCCTGTGGAGGATGTCCGAATGCTCGCAGGAATGACCGTCGCATCCGTTCTCGATTTCCGAAGCCATTCTTCCTCGCAATCTCTTCAGCAGAGAAACGTCCACCTTCCATCATTAAACGAGCAGACTCAACGCGGAGCTGTTCGATTGCCTGAGCAGGTGACCGACCAGTTTCTTCGCGGAGCACTCGGCTGAACTGGCGCGGACTTAGATACGCAGCCTTCGCCAGCGTAACTACGGATAAAGGCGCGCTCAGATTCTTCTTGGCATAAGTAAGAGCGGTTTGAATGCGGTCGGATTGTGCATCCATATCTAATAACGTCGAGAATTGCGATTGCCCGCCAGCACGCCGATGATAGATCACCAATATCCTGGCCACTGCACGAGCGATCTCGCGGCCAAGATCGTTCTCCACCATCGCCAGTGCGAGATCAGTGCCCGCGCTCATGCCCGCGGAAGTCCACATCGGTCCATCGGCGATAAAGATACGATCCTCTTCGACAGCGATCCTTGGGTAACGGCGTTTCATCTCTCTGGCAGCGTTCCAATGAGTGGTAGCTCGCCGGCCGTCGAGCAATCCCGCTTCTGCCAGCACAAGCGCTCCCGTACAGATCGAAGCGATTCTCCGACTCCGATGGATAGCGGATTGAAGATATTTCACTAACCCTGTTGTAGCGATTGGGGGCTCGATGCCGCCGCCAACGATGACGGTATCGAATGTCCGGCGCTTGAAAGACACCGTCTGGATCTCATAACCCAAAGACGTGGCGACCCGGCCACCGTGTTCTGAGAGCAGTGTGAGTCGATACTCCGGTTTTCCAAGCTTCCAGTTCGCGGTTTCGAACACGCTGGTAGCAGCGAAGTTGATGGGCGAAAACGTTGGAAACACAATGAAACCGATACTGGGCATCGGATTGCTCCAGGCTCAGTCTATGCCGCCACACACCGAATGTCCTAAAAGATTGCCTATCCGACCTATCGGCCCTCAACGCTTCAGCTACTGTTCGTTTAGGAATCGGCTATCTGAGTGGCAAGAAGCGCTGCTCGTTACCTTCCGCGAATGGAGACAACGATGTCAGACACGAAAATCCTGGTCACCGGAGCAACTGGAGCAACCGGCAGCAGCGCCATCGAAACGCTTCTGAGGCTAAATATACCCGTTCGAGCTCTTGTTCATCAGAGAGATGCGCGATCCGAGCAACTCAGTGCATTGGGCGCGGAAGTCGTTCAAGGCGATCTCCTGGATTTAGACGCGGTCAGCGAAGCATTGACCGGAATTACCGGGGCCTATTTTGTGTATCCGATTCAGGTACCGGGCATTCTGGAGGCGACTGCGTTCTTTGCTCAGGCCGCGCTGGAACAAGGTGTAGGCACCATCGTAAATATGTCGCAGGCTTCGGCGAGAAGGACTGCGAAGAGTCACGCGGCTCGGAATCATTGGATTGCAGAGCGCCTGCTGGATCGCTCAGGAGTCCCGGTCACTCATCTGCGTCCTACCTTATTTGCTGAATGGATCATGTATTTGGCGGGTGCCATCCGAGAGAAGAATATCCTTCCTCTCGCGTTTGGCGACGCCCGCTATGCCCCTATCGCGGGAGAAGACCTGGGCCGAGTTATTGCCGCGATTCTCAAAGATCCAGTCCAACATGCCGGAAAGACCTATCCACTGTATGGTTCCAGGGAAGTCAGCCAGTACGAAATTGCGGACATGCTCACGCAGGTCCTTGAACACAAAATCACATACATCCCTTTAGAAATAGCCGCCTTCAAGAACATGTTGAAGGAGATGGGATTCACTCCTCACTTCCAGCAGCATATGGAGAATGTTTGCCAGGATTGCCTTGACGGAGTCTTCTCCGGAACGAACGATCTGGTGAAAAAACTCACCGGCAAAGAACCCCTCGGGATGATGGACTTCATCGTCAAGAACGAAGCACTGTTTCGCGCACCCGTTGCAGTGCACGAATAGTCTGCTTCCCTAAAGCCTTGATGCTGCAGGCTACCCCAAACCAAGAGACATCGCCATCAACCCCATCTACTGGAGAAAACCATGAAGGTCATGGCAGTCGGTACACTGAAGCCTCTATCGCAGGAACAACGCCAACAGTATCTCCCAAAGGAAGTCCCGGCGACATTGCAGTTATATCTCGACGGCAAGATGGAGCAATTCTGGCTGCGGGAGAATGAAGTTGGTGTCATCTTCCTGATGAGCGTGGAGTCGGTGGACGAAGCGGACAAGCTTCTTAAATCTCTACCGCTCGGTCACGCCAACTTGCTGACATTCGATCTGATGCCCATTGGACCTCTGCTGCCTCTCGGTATGTTGATGGCTGCAAAATAGTAGCGATCCAGCAACCAGGAAATTAGAAATGACTTCGGCACTCTTTCTCGGATTCGTGGCGGTGGTGACAGCGTTTGTCGTCGCGCTAATCGACCGTTACATCAGTCGTAGAGCTGCACTCCGTGTGCTGGCTGGCCTGGTCGTATGGTTTCTTTATGCTGGCCTGATGGGTCATTTCGGCATTCTCAGAAATACGGAGATGCGTCCACCGGGAATCGCCTTCCTCGTCGTTCCCGTGCTTTTGTTTCTCATCGTCTTCGTCATGCGACCTTCTGCCAGCGCGCGGGCCGCACTCGCCTTTCCGCTCTGGCTAATTCTGGGTACACAATGCTTTCGCGTCGGCGTGGAGTTGTTCCTGCATCAGCTCTGGATTGAAGGTCTGGTCCCCAGGATGCTGACCTTTGCCGGAGCAAACGTCGACATATATATAGGACTGTCGGCACCCCTGATCGCGTGGTTGTCCGCACGCGGGCGATGGGGGCTAAAACTTGCAAGCGTTTGGAACATCCTGGGCCTTCTCGCACTGCTCAATGTCGTCGCTCGCGCCGTCCTGACAGCTCCCGGACCACTCAATCTGATCCACGCAGAAGTTTCCGACCGAATGATAGGAACGTTTCCGTTTCTGCTCATTCCAGGATTCTTCGTGCCGTTCGCAGTCGTTCTGCACTTGCTTGCTATACGCGCTATTGGCAATCGATTACGGACGGGGAATGGGTCAGCATCCGTTTGAAGGTCGCAAATCAGTTTTACAAATCTCGCTTAAGGAGCGTGCTATGAATCAAAGTCTGGCTACAACAACTCAAGAAACGGTCAACAATGACAGCGGCCTAAAAATATTCTTTCGATCATGGCATCCAGACGACACGGCTCGTGCGACCGCCGTCATCGTCCCTGGCTTCAACGCCCACAGCGGTTACTACGAATGGGTGGCCGAACAGCTCGTTGCCGATGGTCTGGCAGTATACGCCGTGGATCTGCGAGGTCGCGGTAATTCCGACGGTGAACGCTTCTATGTCGAAGCCTTTGAAGACTACGTGCGTGATGTCGAAGCGGTTATGGCAGTCGTAAAATCACGCGAACAGGGTCTACCCATTTTCTTGCTTGGTCACAGCGCCGGCGGCGTTGTTGCGTGCCTCTACACTCTCGACTACCAGGCCGAGTTGAAAGGGCTGATCTGCGAGAGTTTTGCTCACGAGTTGCCTGCGCCCGATTTTGCTCTTGCTGTGTTCAAAGGGCTAAGCCATGTCGCGCCACACGCACATATCCTGCATCTCCCGAATGAGAGATTCTCTCGTGATCCGAAAGCCGTCGAGGTAATGGACAATGATCCACTGATTGCCCATGAAACACAGCCAACTCAAACGATGGCCGCAATGGTTCGGGCTGACGAACGGCTCAAGCGGGAGTTTCCCCTGATCAAGCTGCCGGTCTTTATCATTCATGGCACCGCTGACAAAAACACAAGGCCAAGCGGCAGTCAGCATTTTTATGACATGGCTGGTTCCACCGACAAAACGCTGAAGCTTTACGAAGACGGTTTTCACGATCTTCTCAACGACATCGACAAGGAGTTGGTCATCGGAGATATCAAGAGCTGGATCGATAGGCACTTTACCGCGGCAGCTGGCAGCCACGATTAAACAATGGGAACCCGAAGAGATTTCATCATCGCGACGATTGGAGCTGCAGCGTCATTGAGCAGCAGTTCCGGGCAGAGTATGGTTGCCACAAAGGAGTCCAGCTCCGATCCTCTCAGAGCAAAGACGAAAGGACAACAAATGCAGGACCAGGCGGAAGACCCAAAAATCACAAGAGCGCGACTTTCCGGTCCGGAACAAGTGACCAGGGATGCGACGGTCGCAGAACTGGGAGCCGATGGGACACTAACAGTTCTGGTTAAGGGAACCAACGAATGGGTTTGTGTGCCCGGCAACGAGAACAAGATCGGTCAACCACCGATGTGCATGAACCCAATGGGTATGCGATGGATGATGGATGCCATGCAGGGCAAACCAAAGCCGACGAATGAATCTCCCGGCATGATTTACATGCTTTGTGGAGCAACACAGAGGAGTAACACCGATCCAGCCGATAAGATGAGTCCCGCTATACCAATCGGACCTCATTGGATGATTACCTGGCCCTTCGATGCAAAAGAGAATGGGCTTCCAACTACGGTCCGCGACAAGGGAGCCTGGGTAATGTTTGCGGGAACTCCTTTTGCCTACCTGCATGTTTGCGGCACCCCTTGGGACGGCCATGAATATAACGAAGGGGACAAAGCAGTATGGACCATGCGATACAGTCGGCCATAGGCGACAGAGCGAGCCGGATACCAGCAAGCAGGTCGTTTGATGATCACGCATGCGACCGCTTTCTATTGGCTTCTGCGTTCTCGGTCGAATTCGTTTCGGGTTCCTGTCCGCGCCGCGAACGCCTGATAGGAGTGTCACTCGATACGAACGTTTTGTCGGACTTGTGACCCTTCTTGAGGGTCCCGTTACCCGCCAGTCCAGTTAGTTGAAGTGAAGGCACCTGTATTTCTCGCTCTCCGTGACTTGACATATTCCTTATTAGGAATATATTTGGATTCATGACACGAACGGCCCATCCCACGGATGTCTTCAACGCCATCGCCGAGCCACGGAGGCGGGAGGTCATTACCGTGTTGTCTGACGGCCAGGAGTACGCCGTCAATGAAATCGTCCTTCGCATGAAGGTAGGTCAGCCGGCGGTCTCGAAGCACCTGGGCGCGCTACGCAAGGCTGGCGTGGTGACGGTCGTCAAACGCGGGCAGCATCGTATGTACCGCCTTAACCCCGCAAGCCTCAAATCGGTGTACGACTGGGTGAAGGTCTACGAGTGGTACTGGACCCACCAGCTCGGCCAGATTAAGGAACGCGCCGAGCGCAAGGCATTAGAGCGGCTGATTCGTCTCGACGACGGCTCAAAACCAACCAAGGAGGAGTAATGGCAGCCACGGTGAAGGAAGGCGTACTGGAAGCCTTCGAGATCATTAAGGAAGAGGAGATCGCGGCTCCCATCGAGATCGTCTTCGAGACCATCCTCGAACAAATGGGGCCGCTGAATACGATCCCTAAGAAACCGATGCCGATGGTTCTGGAAGCATGGCCTGGAGGACGGTGGTTTCGCGACCTGGGCAATAATGCCGGCCACTACTGGGGTACGGTACAGGCCATCAAGCCTCCATCGCTGCTGGAGATTTCAGGGCCGCTCATCATGTCAACCCCGGCGACCAATAACCTCCAATACCGTCTTACGGAAGAGAACGGCGTCACTCGTCTTCGCTTCGTGCACCGCGCGATGGGTTGGATCGGCGAAGCCGAGCGCGGCGTCGATGGAGGTTGGAGCCACCTGATCGACAGCATCCGCACTGCCGCCCTCGAACGGGCTGGGAGGTAATCATGTGTCCCTTCTGCATCGGAACCGCAGTATGGATCACCGCAGGCGTTATCGCCACAGGCGGCGCCTCTGCGGCCTTAGTCACAAAGCTCTGGAAGAACAAACCGCAAACACGCGAACAAGGAGAAAGCCATGTGGAGCAATGAGCAGATCGCTGCAATGACCAAGCCGGCAGTCGTCTCCCGAGACGAATGGAACAAGGCGTGGCTCGAGATGCTGGTCAAAGAAAAGGAACACACGCGCGCCCGCGACGCACTCGCTGCCGCGCGCCGCCATATGCCCTGGTTCGCCGTCGAAAAACAGTACGTCTTCGAAAGCGCCGACGGAAAGAAAAGTCTCCTGGACCTTTTCGAAGGTCGCCGCCAGCTTGTCCTCTACCGCGCTTTCTTCGATCCCGGTGTCTACGGGTTCCCCGACCACGCCTGCGTCGGCTGCTCGCTCGGCGCGGACCAGGTCTCGCAGCTCTCACACCTGCACGCCCGCGACACAACGCTCGCTTATGCCTCACGCGGCACCCAAGAACAGCTCGCCACGCTCAAGAATCGTATGGGCTGGCAACACATCCCCTGGTATACCATCACCGACGACTTCGACAAAGATTTCGGCGTCGACGAGTGGCACGGCCACAATGTCTTCTTCCGCGACGAAAACGACAAGATCTTCCGCACCTACCTCATCAATGCTCGCGGTGATGAAGCGATTGGCAGCGTGTGGAGTTACCTGGATGCCACTCCGCTAGGACGTCAGGAGGACTGGGAGGACTCGCCGGAGGGCTACCCACAAACACCACGCTACAAGTGGTGGCGTTGGCACGATGTCTATGGCAACGAGGACGCCAAATGGGCCCAGGTTGTTGATGACGCCACTGTGACCCTCAAGCTATAACTTCTCGCGAAGACCCACATCTTGCATGAAAGCTGCCAGATATGGGTTCAGTTCGCGGTTTCCGAGTTGAGACCGCGTTCCACCATGCTCACCAGTCGCTCGCCCAAAGCTCGAACCATCTCGCGTGGCATTTTATGTAGCGGTCCTTCGAGCACCAGGAGCGCCAGTCCGTGAACTGTCGACCACGCGAGATACTCTGCATCCTGGCGATCCTTTCTGCTGAGCAAGCCGCTCTCGTGCATACGGTCCAGAGCCAGAGAAAGCAACTGAAACGCATTCAGTCCCATAGAAGCTGTATTCGCCGGATCAGGAGAATCAACCGGAGGGGGAACCGAGAAGGCCGTCCGAAACATTCCGGGCTCTCGCATCGCGAACCCTAGATATCCCATACCGACCGCTCGCAAACTCTTTCGTGCAAACGCTTGTGGATCGCGTCCTGGACGGCACTTTTTCATCTCCTCTTCGATCGCCGCGGCGACGCGCGACAGACACGCGGACCGTACCGCATCGAGCAGCTCAGCCTGGCCCGCAAAGTGCCGGTACGCCGCATTGGGAGACACCCCCGCCTGCCGGGTCGCTTCACGGAGAACAACGGCATCAGGTCCTCCTACCCGCGCCATCTCAAGCCCGGCCGTGACGAGGGCATTGCGCAGGTCGCCGTGCCGGAAGGTCTTGCGCTTCAGTGTGGAAACGATCTTTTTCATGGTCTATTCAAAAAGAGTGTATCGCGGAGACGGACACTTGTGGACAGCATCCACTTATCGGTGATAGCGTATGTGGACGCTGTCTACTTGAGGATGGCAATCGCTAAAGCGAGGGGTGTGACATGGCAGACGGATTTATCTGGTACGAGCTGGTCACCAATGACATGGAGAAGGCAGTCAACTTCTACAAGAAGGTCGTCGGCTGGGACGTCAGGGACGCTGGCATGCCTGGCTTCACTTATATGATCTTCGGCAAAGACGGCAAAGATGTCGGCGGCATGATGACCTGGGCTGGCGCAGGCGCGCCTGATCTTCCTACTCAGTGGATGGGGCACATCCACACTGCGAAGCTCGACGAAGAACTGAAGGCCGTAACAGCTGATGGTGGAACTATTGTGAAACCCGCTCAGGACATCCCCGGCGTAGGCCGCTTCGCGGTCGTGCTAGACCCGCAAAAGGTGAAGTACCTGCTCTTCGAACCCGGCAAACAAGAGGCTCGACCACGGTTGGATCAAATGGCAGCGGGCAACGTGGGCTGGCATGAGCTGCTCACCGACGATGCAGCCAAGGCCTTTGATTACTACTCCAAACACTACGGCTGGCAGAAAGACTATGCGCACGACATGGGTGCCGCAGGCATCTACCAAACCTTCCGCACCGATAAGCCGCTCTACACCGGCGGCATGATGAATCGCAAAGGTCCGGGAATTCCCGAAGGGATTCCGCCACACTGGCAGTTTTACTTTACCGTCGAGGACATTGAGGCCGCTCAGAAACGTGTGATCGATGCTGGAGGAAAAATAGTGATGCCTCCCCATGACGTACCCGGAGGCTCGCGCATCCTGCAGGCCACAGACGACCAGGACGGTCACTTTGCTTTGATCCAGGGACCAAAATCGTAACCGCGATATATCTTACGCCTAGCGACGCCGTTCTTCCTTTGTGGGAGAACGGCAGCCGAGCTTGCGGCAAGGTCTGAAAAGCTGAGAGGAGAGAGCCGGATGTCGGAGAAGATGATTACCTGCCTGTGGTTCGACCACGGGGAAGCCCGGGAGGCAGCGGAATTCTATGTCGCAATCTTCCCCGATAGCCACGTCGGTAAGACCAGCGCCTCACCCACGGACACGCCATCGGGTCCAGAAGGCAAGGAACTCATCGTTGAGTTTACCGTCTGTGGACGCAACTTCCTGGGCCTCAATGGCGGTCCGAAGTTTGTCCCCAACGAAACGGTCAGCTTCATCATCCTTACCGACGACCAAGCCGAGACGGACCGCCTGTGGAACGCTATCGTCAGCAACGGCGGCCGGGAAAGCATGTGCGGCTGGTGCAAGGACCGCTGGGCGTTTTCGTGGCAGGTCACCCCGCGTGCGCTGTTGGTAGCGACGCAGGACCCGGATCGCGCCGCAGCAAAACGCGCGATGAATGCGATGATGACGATGCGGAAGATCGACATCGCCGCGATCGAGGCGGCGCGCGCGAAACAGTAAGCACATCATCCACCCAAAGATAGAGAGCAGCTACCATGAAGGATCTCTTCGACCCCACTCTTGCAGATCACATAAAGCGGCGAATCATGTGCCTACATCCTGAGAGTGAGCGGCAGTGGGGCAACATGACCCTTGCCCAGACCTTGGCTCACTGTACATCTGGCATACAGATGGCAACGGGAGTCATCAACCCCAGGCGTGCATCCTTTCCCGCCAATGTCATAGGTCTGGTTATCAAGCCGCTCGTTTTTGGCGACGACAAGCCCATGCGCCGCAACTCACCTTCCTCACCAGAACTCTTCCCAACATACCCCGCACAGTGCAACTTCGAACGCGAACAGACCGATCTCATCGCAACGATCGACAATTTTGTCACTCAGGGCTCAGCTTGCTGTTCTCAGCACCCACATCCTTTCTTCGGTGCGCTCGAGCCGCAGCAGTGGGCCATTCTCATGTACAAACATGTCGACCATCATCTAAGACAGTTCGGCGTCTGAAGGGACCATTCTCAAACTCGCGAAGCGTCAGGTTATGAGGTAAGCCGGGTCGTCGTGTTGCAGATTTGTGTGTAGCAACCAATATTTCCAGGCGCCGGGAGTTGTTTCTGTGGCGCTTTAAGCCCTGTACAGTCTGCTTGGCGTGGAATAGTTCTGCTTCGGGGAGTTCGCCTTCTGTACGGTCGAAGGCACTGAGCTCTTCGTCTATCGAGAGCAACACCGGTACGAAATGAGAGGTAAAATGGTCCATCCCTTCTACCATCACTTGCTTCAGTGAAACGACTTGTTCGACGAGCCACATTTTCGAACATGGCGCTGCGGCAAAAGCGCAGAGGGAGGCGTAGAGACTGGAACGCTGTGGCCGCACGATCCGCCGCAGCGTCTGCATGGATTGCTTTCTTTTCTACTCTCATCTCTTTGCTTTTGCTCTACGTTGGCATCCGCACATTGAAAAACACCGCCGATCAGATTCCAGATATCCGAGAACAAGCGCAGACAGAGCACCTAATCAAAAAGACGGATGAGTTCGATGCTCCAGAGTTTAGGGCCACGAGCAAATCCTTGGCAGCAAAACGTCTGAACCGGTCGCTGGATGGCTTAATAAAACTGACCCCAGACAGCGCACCGGGCCGAGATGTTCGACGCGCTGAACTTCTGTAATGACTTGGGAGTTCTGATGAGGCACGGACAGACAAGCGCCTACGACGTATGGGCAGATTTCAGTTTTTGGCTGATACCCGTTTATGCCGACGCAACAACAATTATCCAAGCCGACCAAAAAGATGCTCCTGCCTCATGGTCAAACTGCGTAAGCTTGGCGGATCAAGTCAAAAAGATTGATCAGCAACAAGACGCCGGGAAACAGTTAAATCCGAATGAAAGTGACATAGCAGACTTTTATCGCTCTGAGATCGAAGAGAACGACCGCAATCGGCACTGAGCATCACACTGCCGGATACCGATAGGCTGAAGTACAGTGAAGAAGTGAAGATCAGTCAGGCTATCGCACTCATTCGGACACCACTCATTGAAGGGGCGCGACCGCAATCCTGGTGTGATCTTGGCTGCGGCAGCGGTACGTTCACAACGGCGCTTGCACAGTTGCTGGCTCCCGACAGTATGATTCATGCCGTCGATTTGGATCAGAGAGCTTTGGACAATGTGCCGGACTCTTACGACGGAGTCGAAATTCGTAAGACACTGGCGGATATCGGAAGCCCCAGTCTTCGCCTTCCAGCTGTCGATGGAATTCTCATGGCAAACTCGCTGCACTTCATTTATGACCAACAGGCATTGCTGAGCAGGCTTCTCTCTGTGGCAGATAACCTTTTGATTGTGGAGTATGAGCGGACCAGGCCAAATCCATGGGGACCATATCCGGTTGGCTTTGAACGGCTCCGTCAACTCCTTATGGAGGTGGGAATGGATCGCGTGGAGAAACTAGCGACGCGGCCCTCGATGTTTGGTGGCACGATGTACTCGGCTCTCGCTGAGCGATGCGAAGACGGCCGCATTTCCACACTAGAGCTGTGATTTGCGCACAAAAATAGCTGTGGTCCCCGGTGATTTTCAGTGAAGTTCCGAGTAGATTACGAATCAACGGAGGAGAGATCTTCCAGCAGGAGAGAGTAGACAAAGGCCGTCAGGAAAACCGGCAACGGAGATCACTGAGCACTTAGGAAACTGGGTGTTTATGGATGGAACCTAGAAAGCTCTTACAGCGAATGCGACGACAGAACGGTATGGGTAGTGTGGGCTTCGCCTGCCTTCACCAAACAATTCTGAGATTGCAGACATCTGTGATCCGGCACCGAACCGGATCTTCGAAACATCGGAAAGCAGGGGGCGAGATCTCGCAAGAGAAATCGCCCTTCTCGCTTTTATGACCTCATGCGCAGCGCCTGGCACGCCGGCCAACAGAGCCTGGTGAGTGTTGCTATGAACATACAAATGGCAGTGTCATAGAGGCCGGGAGCCCTGAATGAGGACATCGATGAACCGCCGCGCCTTTTCGGACGAGTCATCTGTGGTGCCCGCGCTCGAGACCCCGTAGATCGCGCGCAGCATGTCCATCGGATCGACATCTGGCCGAAGGTCTCCGCTAGCGACGGCGCGACTCGCCAGCGCATTGGCGGCCTCCTCCATGACGCGGGTGGACTGTTGATATACCTGCGAAGGTCCACAAGCCATCGCGTTTAAAGCCGGAGCGATGATCTTCTTCGCTGCAATGTAGTCAATAAATACCAACATCCACGCTCGGAGAGCCTCGATTGGGGGTAATTCTGCCGAAAACTTACGCTGAGACTCAGCCAGCCTTTCGACTTCGCTGATGTAGACGGCAGCCAGCAGGTCATCGCGTGTAGGAAAGTGCCGGTAGAGGGTACCCGGGCCGATCTTTGCGCGCTTGGCGATCTCGTCCATGCTGGCCTCCGCGCCCCGGCGCGTGAAGACCTGCTTCGCTACTTCGAGAATCTTGTCGCGGTTGCGCAACGCGTCGGCACGGGGCTTGCGGGTCTTTTTCTTTGCGGCGGTCGTTTTCATCGGATGTTTTTTGAAACCGGAGTAGCTCTCCGGTAATCATATCTCCATAACGGAGACCTACTCTCTTTTATTCCGGGCCAAGGCCCGTGTCAAAACATCAAGATCGGGGAGAACTACATGGCAGTGAGATTTGGAGCAGAGTCAACGACAGAAGATGTCCTTGCAGGGGTCGACCTGAAGGGCAAACGGATTCTGGTGACCGGCGTATCTGCGGGTCTGGGTGTAGAGACCGCACGCACGCTGGTAGCGCATGGCGCAGATGTCGTAGGCGCGGCGCGTGATCTTGAGAAAGCAAAACGGGCGACAAAGGAATGGTCACCAGAAAGCCCATTGCGTCGCGATCGCGGGTGCGCAACGTCGTTCTTGATACCGGTGCTGCAGACTTTGCCGATCGCACTGCCGCCCTTGCCCGCGAAGTTTTAAGACAAGGTCCTGTCAGCGCCGTGAGCTGCGCAGGCGTCGGCTCTGGTTCGGCGCGCTGGACCGAAGAGGAATTGAAACGACTTGAACTTGGCGTCGTTGGTGCATTTGCGCGGGGCTGCCACCACGCCGGAATCGAGCAGTTTTGCCTGCTTTCTGCGGTGGGAAGCACAACTCGCAGCCGGTTTCGATATGTCCGCGTAATGGGAATGAAGGAAGACACCGTGCGCAATATCGGTTTTACCCGCCTCGCCATCTTTCGCCCCGGCATCATTGTAGGCAACGCTCATACCCCGGCCTGGGTCGGTTGGTTGGGAAGCCTCGTGCCTGGGCGGTTTGGCAATATTGATCAGCGAGTTCTCGGTCGCTCTATCGCCGCCGAGATAACTTTGCATGATCGAGATGCCGGCGAAGTTATTCGCGAAAATGCGGCAATGAAAAAACTCGCCGCGGAGTTGAATAGTGGGCCTTAGGAATTCTTGAATGGAACGCATCGACATGTTTCGCCAACCGATATCCAACCTCCGGATGGCCCGTGATCCAGTAGGAACTGGCAGGCGCGAAACGTCAGGGATCAATGCCGGAAGTTCGTACATGATGTTGCCAGCCTGTCATCATAGATGGATGCCGTACTCTGAGTAAGACAGGGCCGGATTGTGCGAACGGAGCCATTTCAAATGGGGAAATCGAACGACATTCTTCTCGAATTAGGAGGCCATTTTTGGTGGTATGGAGAAACAATCCCTGAAGGCCAATACGCGCCCCCATCGGCCCTACCGGGCGTCCTCACCATATCTGAAGATGGGCTTGGAAAACTCGTCGTGACCGGCTCCCTTATGAGGTCTGAGCCAATCAAGCTCGACAACTCTGGCCGGCGAGCCGCGGAGAATAACCTCGATACTCTCGAAAGACGCACAATCGCGGGATGGGTAGTAAAAGGATTTCATCGAGTTTATCTTCGCAACGTGGTCTACCGGCGAGTTGAACGCTGTGCTGACGGACGAGAAACGGAGAAGTTCCATGCTGGATTCTCGCTTGTAGGTCGCAGTACGCTTGCTCAGGACAAATCAGAACTGACATTTTCGCGGCTCTCAATCGACCTTTCCGGGCTTGAAGCCTGGAGATGGAACGACGCCCTCACTGTGGAGCCGGAAAATGCATACGAAGCGGGAGGCTCTCAGACTGTTCGTTGGCGGGTCAACGACCCAAAATATTCTCTGAAGGAAGCCGAGCTTCGGCTGCGTACCGATGTGCACTGTGATCGATTCGAAGGAATGCCGATCCGCGAAGTCTCATTCCGCCAATATGACTGGCTCGACTATATTCCGGAATCGCCCGCATCTCCTGAGATATTAAAACAAGAGTTCGGGCACATTGAGGAATTTCTCGCTCTATTGACTGGAACATACTACTACCTTGAATGGCCCCAAATCTCCAATGTGGAAGGGGACAAGTTCGAATCCTTCACGCTTTATTTCCAACGGTTTCGAGAGAAGATGGAACCACTCGAGGTCACTCAACTCTGGACAACATTCCCACAAGTTGAGACGCAATTCGGCTCGCTCTTTGAAAAGGCAAGAGGAATGCGCATGACATATGGCGCAGGCTTTTATCTCAGGTTCGGTACGCTTAGAAATACCTCGATGTATATCGAGCATGGATTCGTAAACCTAATATGGGGTATCGAGTCCCTTCATCGAACTGCCCATCCGGATTTGAAGGGCTCGACGAGTGCATCCGAAATGGTCGAAGGATTCAGAAGAATAATAGAGGCACAGAAGACGACACTGAACTCAAATGAGCGACGTTGGCTTGATCGTGCCACGAAACTTGCCTCGGAACCGAACCTCAAAGATCGAATTGAGGACTTGTTTTCAAAGCTTCCCTGGCGAATCGAAGCGAGCAGCCTAGCCAAATTCGCCGACGAATGCGCACATCGGCGAAATGACATCTCTCACCATGGCGGCCCGCGCAATAATGGTGAGTACGCCTACGAAAGATTCCTAAGACAACTGATGACTCTGAGTGCCGCTCTGTCCATTCTGTATCACGCAGCGCTACTGCAAAAGATTGGCGTTGATGACCGGACTTTGCAGTTGCCATTGGAGCTCAACCCTGTTTGTTCGAGGCTTCGCGCACTTCTAGTCCAAGCGGAGCTTAATCTCCCTCCGCTCGAAGAACCTGCCAAGCAAGTTGCACCAACCGCGCCGCCGACAGAGAACTGAGTTCATAATCCGATTACGAGCAGACGGGTGGGGATGTTCGATAGTCAATAGGCTATATGAGCTCTTATAGAGCATTACGGATCGTACTCGCCGCGCCTTCGAGTACAGTTGCCTACGCAAGATTTACTGCGTCGATTCCCACGCTGAATTTCTTTCGAGTACCCCTAAAAGAGCTCAAAAGCAATCCCACTTCGCTCGTACAAGCCATGCTATCCGGTTCAAGGCTCAGGGGGGCGAGCTGTCGTGTTGAAACCGATTCATCCGCTAAGCTGCGCAGGTCGACTCCGTTTCAGGTGCTTTCTTGAAGAGCACGATTGCGATCAAGATAATAATGAATCCCACAATTAGCCTCGATGGCTCTGTCGCAGACTCCGGAGCGACCGTTCTTTTCATGCCGAAGAACCGGTTTAGTCGCATATTTAACCAGCAGTAGGCGAAAATGCAGAATAACGCGGCACTCGCACGGAACAATATCCATGCCTGATGGATTGAGTTCTTTATTACATAAAATCGAATTTCGAGAGCTGCCCACACGAATTGAGCAGACACAAAGGTCGATCCAGGAAAGGACTCGATATGACTGCACCATTCCTCGCTAAACCTCGCTCGCTCGGAGGCAGGCAACAGACGAACGGATAGATCAAAGAACCTGCGTGCGCACCACGGAAGCCACGCCTTGGTTTCGTCTGCAATCAATTTGGCAAGAAGCGTTGCAATAATTCCGAGAACGGTTACGTGTTTTGCCACGCAACACCCCCAATCATCTCTGATACCTTGACGCAGATGGATCGAGCCTGCTCTGCCCCCTTTGGGGTGAGTAGGTACATACGACGTCGCGGCCTGCCTAACTCCGCCGGAGCACCTTCTTCCCATTCGCTTCGTAGCCACGTTGCGCGTTCCAGGCGGAACAGCGCCGGGTAGAGTGTTCCCGACTTCAGACCGGTCTTCCTCGCGATATCAGTTCCGGCAATTTCCTGCTCTGGACTTGTCAAAAACACGCTCAGAATGCTGAGTGTCTGTGTCGTGATGCGTGGAGAATCGATACCCATAGTTGTAAGTCTACATAGGGTGGCAGAATTTGTCGACTTCTAAAGCTATACTTACCGCCTAGCCTCATATCCACCATGCGGCATCTCAGGATATTGACTCTTTGACTCCATCCAGATGTAGACATATTCTATCCATTATGAGATAATTGGGGCGTGGAGGCAATAGCTATGGCGACATTTCCTACCTATGCCGCTCCGGGGTATCAGTTCGATGCGACCCCGGATTTGAGCCGTCTGGAGACGAGGGAGCGGTTGAGCCAGTCTGCGATTGATGGATTCTTCGCCATTATGGACAAGTGGCAGATCCCGATTGAACGCGCCGGAGAACTGCTTGGGGGTATGCCTCGCTCGACCGTCTATAAGCTGAAGTCAGCGGCCGGTACGCTGCGACAGGATGAACTGACCAGAATTTCGTACATCGTCGGAATCTACAAAGCCCTGCACATCCTCTTGCCCGACGATCTGGCGGACCGTTGGGTCACCATGCCAAACGATAACCCTTTTTTCCGCGGCCAGATGCCTGTTGATTTCATGGTGCGGGCGGGAATACCGGGGTTACAGCAGGTACGGAGCCTGGTTGATGCGGAGCGGGGTGGGCACTGATTGGCAAGACCCGTACAGCTCGACCAGGCCGGAACCCACAGACTAATCCCAGCGAAGTATGGCGCTGCGAGTGTCCTTGAGAGCCTTCCCCTTCCTCCAGATGTTCTCGCTGATTTAAGCGAACTCGATGCCGCGACCAATGAGCGGAAGATTGCGGAGAATGGTGGTAACCGCGCGATCGGTCCCGGCGAGTTGCTTTTCGGGGTACCGGAGGCCCACATCGTAAATGCGGCCTTCACACACCCGGGTCCGTTCGGTGGACGGTTTCATGGTGCGCAGCGTGGCGCGTGGTATGCGGGCTTCGAGATGGAGACGTCGATCGCAGAGGTTGCATTTCACAAACGGCGTTTTCTCGTAGACGGTCGCATACAAGGACGACATGTCTTCGATTACATCGACTTCCTTGCAGATTTTTCGGGCGGGTTTCACACGCTCGAACCTGCCGAGCTAAAGGGCTGCATGAAACCTGAGCCGGTTCCGCAGTGTTACAGCACATCCCAGGCGCTTGCGAACAAGCTCCTGTTTGAGGGATCGAATGGTATTGTGTATCCGAGTGTTCGCAGACACTCCGGGACATGCATCGCTTGCTTCCGCCCGGCGCTGATCTTTCATCCTCGTCGCGGCCAGAAGTACCGGCTCAGCGTCGAAGCTGGAACGGTCGCAGTCGAATCCGAGGTCCTGTCTACCTAGCCGCAGGGCGGCGCCGGTACGTCTACGACTATTCCTCGTGGTTCAACAGACGTAGTTTTGCTGCCCAGGCCGACGCGGAGTATCAGCGCAAGTACGTAGGAAGCCGCTGACAACAATGCACTCAAGCGCAACTGAAGGTCTGGAGTACCCTTTTATCTGGGAGCACTCATTCATGATCGAAAAACTCAAGGACAGCCATGGCATAGCTTTTGGCTTCAAAGTGACCGGAAATCTCACAGCCGACGACATAGTCAGCATTTCGAAAGAGATAGGATCGTTCATATGTTCCATAGAGTGGCGACCGAAGATACGCAAACTGGCGCTGAAGTGCTAGGAGACGATGCCAATTCTCCTTTTCAGGCATAAGGATACGCAACAGCTAGCCCTGAAAAGGCTAACCTCGGCTTTGTCGATATTCTCGTCAACAACGCCGGTCGCTTCATTCTGGGACCGGACAGCCTGAGGACATTGCTCTGGTGGTCTCATTCCTCGCCTCCGATGACGCTCGCTGGATCACAGGCGAAATTTGGGATCGACCGGCGGTATCTACTAAGATCAGACGACTGCACGATGAAAGCGCCCATGAGCTTACTCACGGGCGCTTTCAATTGCATACGGCATCGGCCAGGCGCTTCGTTATGGGAAGAAGTTAGAGTGCAACTTGGTCTGCAGCCAGTCGTAGCCATTCGAGATAAACGGCTTTCCCCAATCCAGGCTTCCAAAGACCCGATGGAGGACCGTGAACAACACATCCTGTGCCACCATCTCGACCAGCGACAATCGATGGCCGTCAGTGGCCACCATGCCCATTCGGTCCTCTCGCAGGATCAGCAAAGCGGCATTGAGCAGATAAAGTACTCGGCCTCAGCGAGGCGACTGTATCGGAAGTCTCCTCTGCGGTCAGTCCCTTCGAGTGGAAATCGCCGACCGAAACGGTCGAGGAGCATTTCCGCCAGGCTGGTCTCAACCTCGCAAACTCAAAGATCGTGAAGTATCTCGACCTTGTCGTGCGCATGCAGGGCCTGCCACGGAACCTCAGCCAGCACTCAGGGGGCATGATCGTCTGCCAGGGACAACTGGATGCGGTTGTGCCCCTTGAGCCAGCGACGATGGTCGGTCGAGTTGTGGTCCAGTGGGACAAGGACGATTGCGCCGACTTCGGAATCATCAAGTTCGATCTTCTTGGACTGGGCATGATGGCCGTGCTCGAGGAGTCCCTGGATTTAATTCTCGACGGCTACGGCGAAGAGGTGGATCTGGCGCACCTGCCGATTGACGATCCCGCTGTCTATGCCGCCATTCAGCAGGCTGACACGATCGGCGTCTTTCAGATCGAAAGCCGCGCTCAGATGATCTCGCTCCCGAGAACTCGTCCGAAGTGTTTTTACGACCTCGTAAGACAGGAAGCGATCATTCGGCCGGGTCCGATTCAGGGAGATTTTGTAAATCCGTTCATCCTGCGCGTGCTTGGGCGGCAGGCGATCACCTATCCCCACCCATTGCTTGAGCCCATCCTCGAACGCACCCTGGGGGTTCCTCTCTTCCAGGAACAGATTCTCAAGATTGGGATATCGACGTCAATGTGTCTGCATGGCTATGCACGATCGAGCAATCCAACAGCTTAGTTCCTAAGCCTGTCCTGCGGATCGGTTTGCGTTACGTCAAGGGCATGCGGAAGCTGGCAGGAGAGGCTCTCGTTCGCGAACGGAATGCCAATGGCCCGTTCCGCTCTGTGGATGATCTGTATCGAAGAGTGCCTGAGCTTCGTGAAGAGGAGCTGACTGCGCTTGCAGAGTTGGGCGCTCTCAATTCCACGTACAGTGCAGATCGGCATGCGAATCGCCGTACTGCTCTATGGGATGTTGCGCGCGCATTGAAATCGCCTGGCCCGCTCTTCGCGGATCTTGAAATCGAATCCTCCGACGCACCCCTTGAACGCATGACGCATGAGGAGCGAATCGTTGCGGACTATCGAGTTTCTGGGATGACGACAGGACCTCATCCCATGTTTTACAACCGCTCCGAACTCAATCAAATGGGAGTAACGACAGCAGTACGGCTCAAGTCGGTCTCCAATGAAAAGCGAGTGACCGTTGCCGGTTATGCGATCATCACCCAGCGTCCCGGCACCGCGAATGGAATGCTTTTTCAAAGCCTTGAAGATGAGACCGGCATTGCAAATGTTGCAGTCATGCCTCACCTTTGCAAACGCTTCGGCCCGCTGTTGAGTGAGTCGCGATTTCTTCTCATTGAGGGCAAGATGCAAAGCGTCGACGGGTCGCTCACGGTACGTGCGGAGATAATCAGGCCGCTCAATCTAACTGCAGTGGAGATGGCTGGTCGCAGTTTTCGCTAAAAAGAACCTGCTACTTGAAGCATGGGAGGCCTTCTGGATTACGTGTAGCCGTTGGCTGCGCGGGGACAAGGAAACGAAAAAAACGGCGCGAACGACAATGCAATTGCTTCACCGGCCAGATTTAGTTATTCTGCCTGCTCCCTAACAAACGGTTGCCACTGGCTGTGACTTGCGTATCGGACTCCCCTAAATTGAGCTTGAGAGGTCCTATCAGCGATGGAAAACAAGCGGAAGCTGCAGTTACTTTGGCTCACTCTACTGGCAACCGTCATCTGGTCGGCATTGATGACGTGGGAGCTTGGCGGTTATAACGGGGAGTCGTGCCCAGGAGCATTACCAACAGCCCGCGGCGTCTCAGCCCCTCATGCGAGTCCCATCGGCGCGCTTACGATCACACAATCGAAAGAAGACTTCGCGCTTTTGATCGATCAATGCCATTCGGATGACAATCGTCTTTGGAACATCCATGTCGCCCAAACCAACACCTGCATGGACTTTCTCTTCATCGCGCTGTATGGGGGAGTCTTTCTTCTCTTCGCCAGTGTCCTCGGCGGGAGGCTTGCGATTTGGCTGAGAGTCGCGATTGTGCTGACGATGCTGATGGATGTTGGCAAAAACGTCTTACTGCTGGTCTCGATGCACGCGCTTGCGTACCCTGCGGATAAATCTCATCCGCTCGCCGGGCTCCATCCCCCCGGTGTCTTTTCATTGCTCAAGTGGATCTTGTTCAGCGTATCGCTCTTCTTGTTGGCTGGAGTATTCGTCAGGGCCAGAGAGGTGGGGCGTTGGTGGCGGATATCGGCCTTTTGGTAGTCCTCTCGCGCCTGATTTCGTGCCATGGCCCCGCCGGCAGTTAGGACGGCAGCCAAAGCTGCCAAGAGACCAATCGCTCGCGCAAGTTTCGTAGGTAAGCCCGACAGATCTGCCTGTTCTCCGCCGGATGGTACTCGCCTGCCGAAATAGCCCAAAATCAGTGTCACCGCAGCAGTCGCGAGAAAGCTGCCCCACGCAGCAATATTGTCCACGAAACTGAATTCCTGGCCGTGCGAGTTGATGGCCAGCATCCTGGATCGAGCCCGATCAATATGTGGCTGGGTCTCCGAGGCTGGCAGAAGAGAGGTTCCTTCGAAGCCGCTCGATGACTGAAAAACAGTCGGCGCGGACCTGCGAAGGGGATATTTCGAGAGAGAAAGTCCAAGCCATGCAACGAATATGACCAGGAGCAGCCAGCCTAGTACCTTGAAAGCGCCCACAGAACCTCCGAATCGTATCTCAGCTTATCCGCGCCGGAATCCCGCCGCAATCCTAACATCAGACCGAGGGCTGCAAATCAGGTTGGCTGGTGAAGACTGTTTGCAGCCATCACAGGAACTGTCGTCGGGACAGAAGCGTCCTGCCGGAATGGCTGCGGGCCTTCGCCGAAGGCTGGATCCCGGCCAAGGGCGATTCGTACGAACAAGGCGTTATCTCGCTCCAAAATTAGAGAGAAGCCTGGTAAATACTCTCCCGAAATTTGAGGGATCCTATATCCGACCCCTGAAATTATGTGACCTTATGGCGTTCAGTCTTAAGCGCTGGCGTCCGTTTCGCTTTGCGGCCTGCCGTTCTGCCAGATCGATATTGGCGTCGTTTACCCATCCCTCGTAAGTAGTCTTGTCAATTTTTGCCGGTGCTTTTTTGACGAGGTCATGAAATCGGTTAATTCGCTGTCCGGGATCCCAACTTTGCGGATACTCAGTCTTTATGCAAACGATCTGCCACCATACGAAGACCCGGCCGAGAAGGTCGACCGTCTCTTCGGCATCGATCAACCCCTGATCGATCGCGAATTGAACCATATCGAAGAAGCCGAGCACTTCCCAGATCGGTTTACTTTCCGGGGAGCGATGAATGTCGATTAGCAGTACGTCAGGATGCGCCTGCAAAAATTGATCTGCTTCGATTCTCGCCACGTACATGGATGAGTTCCAGGTTTGGTATAGATCGAACAGCAGCTTAGCCTTTTGGTTCTTCTCTTCTCGGTTCCTTGCGCCCTTCTGAATATTTAGGGCGATGTGCGCGACGAGCCCGAGATTGATGATGGCAAGCAATGGGCCGATGGTCCCGTTAAGAAAAGTCCCGAAGCTGCCCCAGGCCGCGGCCGCGTCGCCGGGAGTCAGGGGATGGAAGCGCGTTGCATAGATCCCGACCGGAATCGCCCACACAATGACGGCAGTCAGGAGGATAGCTCGAACAGAGAGCTCTATCTTAGGACCGCGATCCTTACGCTTCACTAATTCTGTTTGTTCACTCATAAGCTCAGCAGGATCAAGAGGTAGAGAACAGATTGCAGCAGCAGATATTGTAGGGTTCTTCCGAAAGCTTCGGCCAAAAAAAAACGATAAATAATTAAGTGAGAAGAAGGTCGGCGGACAGGCACTTGGCGTCTACAAGCCACTTGTAAGAGGCAGATCGCTCGAGTTATCCAATGCTAGTTATTGTGAATCTGGCTCTCGATTCTCTGGCGGGAAATTATCTCAACCTTTGGTTTTAGGCGAACCCTCATCAAAGCGGAGTAGTTATGAACAACTTGTCGAGTCACTGCGAAGTCAGTCGCAAAGGGGATTATCGACCCCAAGTCAGGCTTTGGAGCAAACGCTCACAATTTCGTTTGCGGCGAACGGGTGAGGAAACACTTCTCAACGCATGAACGTCGCGCAAACACGTCCGCCTATCCTTGACCGCCCGCGCGGGCAAACAGAGTCGGCACGGAGAAATCTGAATCGGTCTGACAAAACAATATTATGAGCGTATCTAGAAAGACTGGTCTTGAGGCAAAGTGCCTTTCAACAATCCGAGCTTCAGGAGGCTTTCGGCGGTGGCGACGATCGCCTCTTCACTCGACCTCGGTTTCCAGCCGAGCAGCCGCGTTGCTTTTTGGCTTGTAGCATTCATGAGAACGCCCGGGAAAGGTGCAATGTTTTTCATCGCCGGGTCTCGCAGAGCCGCGATGCGGATGAGCCAGTTTGGCAGCTCTCCGGAGGGGACTTTCTCTGCTGCCGGCCCCATACGGCGTTTCAGCACCTTGGCAACATCGAGCAGCCACATACTGCTGCCCGAAATCGCGATGAAGCGTTCACCGTTAGCTGCGGGATTCGTCATTGCGCGAAGATGCAGGTCGGCGACGTCACGCACATCCACGAAGCCTGAATTGATCTTTGGGCATCCGGGTGAGCCATCCATCAGCCGCTTCACCAACTGAGGGAGTGGGAGTAGTCGGGTCCTAAAACTGGTCCGAGCACTGCTACCGGATTCACCACGGATAGTTCAAGTCCCTTGCCTTCCCTGGCAATGAAATCCCAGGCCGCATGTTCGGAGAGTGTCTTCGACTTCTGATATGGCGCTACACTGCCGTTCAGTTCAGTCCAATCCGTTTCGTCGAACGGCTTCGTCTGCGGCTTATGGCCCATGCCGACCGCCCCAAAGGCCGAAGTAAGCACCACGCGTCGAACGCCCGCATCCCGTGAGGCACGCAGCACGCGCAAGACTCCATCCACTGCAGGTCGAATCCAATCTTCCTCGCGCGTTTGGCCGTTTTCTACTCTCCAACTATTACGTACCGCCCAAGGGGCTTTGCGATACGGACTTTACGCCAGCTGAGTCCTTCCTGCAGGTATATGGAGCCGATCCCGCCGACTGCAAGGAAACTCCGGAGAAGCCCCTAATGTACGCTGATCTTCGTTTGGCGACGGCAGCCCGGCTTTCCGCGACGTTCCCATTGGTCTCCTCCGGAACCCGCATTCCTCTCGCTTTTTCCAAACACGGATATCACTTTCTTGACGGCGGCTACTTCGATAATGATGGCACTTCTTCTGCGATTGAGTTCCTTAAATCAGCACTCGAAGACCCGCGCAAAGATGAGCTCAGGCTGCCTCGCCGCATCTTGTGGATCGAGATCCGCGACGATAATGGCTCGGACGTGGGAGAGGATGCGGACGATTTCGCCGGACAGAATGGAACTCGTCCCGATGGCAAACTGCAGGCCCCATCCTGGACTCCCCTCGGTCAACTCACAGGTATAGGGGCTGGTCTCTGGAACGCAGGCCACACGAGCATCTCGCGCCGAAACCGGCGCGAGTTGTGTACTTTGGAACTTGCTTACAATGATCGTATTCAGGACTTACACCACGTCGTCTTCACAATCCCCCTTGGCGACGACAGGCTCTCACCGCTCAGCTGGAACCTGACTCCTGGGCAGCAGGCGTTCATCACAAAGCGTGCTAAGGAGTCGTCGGATTGGATTCTTCAGATAGTGGATTGGGTTAGAAACAACCGAGGACCTGGTCCAGCTTCAAGCCAGGATGTCTGCCGTAATGAGACCGAACGCTAGAATTTACTAGCGGCCAGCGAGGCGAGGTACTCGCCACGTTATTGCGAATGTTGGGGAGACGGTGCGCCCGAACCTACGACACACCTCGAACGCGAGCCAAACTAAACCTGATCCTGGCCGCTGTCGACGAAGATATCTGCGTGGGCGATGAAGCTACCCTCGTCCGAGGCAAGAAGTGCTACGGTCTTGGCTAACCCCTCGACATAACCGAGGCGACCAAGGGGAACAAAGGAAACAATGTGGTTGTAAAAACTATCGTTTGGTCTCGAGGCAAGAGACCGCTCAATCCTGGCGTATCAATTTGCCTTTATGAACCGCTTCCAGCTCCGGGGCGCATGCCAATAGCGCCGTCGACGTATCCAGAGAGTATCGAACAAGTCCGACCTGAGGAAATATTGGCCTGACCTCCTCCCGCCGGAAACCCTTAGGTTCCTTCTTAACTCGCACGCTCATCCAGTATTCACGGGAACTCAATATACTTTTGCTGTGCCAACTACGACTCTGGCTGAAAAGGGTACGGGAACTCGTCATCCGGGGTTGCTCGCCGATTCTCGGTGGCAACTCGTAGAGCGGATCATCGCCTCCCCGCACCTGTCGAAGTCGGGTCGTCTCTGTTCCTTCCTCCAGTTTGTATGCGAGGAGACTCTGCTGGGTCGGGGCGATCAGCTCAACGAACAGAAGATTGGCGTGCAGGTCTTTGAACGCAGGGTCGACTACGACTCCGCCGAAGACAACATCGTGCGATCCCACGCCAGCCGATTGCGGCAACGACTTGAGGCCTACTTCCTCGTCGAAGGTCAGAACGAGCCACTGCGGCTGACATTGCCTCGGGGACCGTCCCGTCACGGACGGGAGACCCTGAAACTTATTCAGCATGCCCAACGAAATGGTATGGAGCGAATGATCCCCGGCTATCATGATCGCGGAGTGGATACATTCCAGGGCCTGGTTGAACTCCAGACTCGTCGAAACGCAGCCAAAGACAAACTCAAGCGCCGTATTGCTGAGATTTTGGGTGACGACACTCCGGTTGGATGGGGAAATGTGCATTTACAAGGCATTCGTCTGCTTATCCCTACTTGTCCCAACGTACAAGCTGTTGAAGAGGTGAGACAGTGGGCGGTGTATGACGAAATTTTGGGGGAAAGCTATAGTCGCCAATGGGCCAAGGTTCTGAACCGCAGGAATAAGGGCTATGAATACGTGGCCCATGACATTGGCAAACTGCTTCAGGGAAGGATTGTGCGACTCGGCGTAGAGAAGAAGTTTCTCAAGGCCATGAATGAGCACCAATCGCATTCCGACCCTGAGGGGGTCAAACATGCTCGGAAGTATCGCCAGTGGGCTGGCCTCGGTACGTTCCTGTCGATACTCAAACACACGTTGGCGAAATACGGGATCACCATTGTTGAAGTGAGTTCAAAACACACGACGGTGCGATGCCATCAGTGTGAGGCTGAGATTAAAGCGGCGGTCAGTCTCAACGTCCGCTGTCCGAATTGTGATGTTGAGTTTGATCAAGACAAAAATGCAGCCAGAAATATTGGAATGGCTGCTTTCCACAGCGAGAAACATTTGCAGATTGCGGCTGCGGCGTCCGTGAAGTAAACGCGGAAAGCATCACGAGTCAGCAGCAATTTAGATCGACAAGCGGGATTTTGCTTCGTATTATTTCCTGTAAGTAGGCGCAGTTTCTTGGTAAAAGAAAACAAAACGCCCCACTGTGCTAAGACGTATCTCAGTCCGTGCGGATTTTAGTTATTTCGCTAGAGAAAACAAATAAGCTAGGAGTTATCAAGGATGGATAGCGTGACGATATGCAACGACCTAGCTGATCGAGTCCGAGCCAAGAGCCATTCTCGATTCCCGTCCGATTGACAGTTTAGACGACGTACTCTTTTTATCGCCCTACACAATGCAAACGACGCTCGGACGAGTGTTTTGGTCGCGAGCGTCGGACTGCTAATTTTGTAAACAAACTCGGTTTCTACTGAGGATTATTGCTCACCATCATGGTCGACCGAGGTTGCAGGTGTAGCGACAGCCATTCGGTAACGCCTCCAAGGAAAATTGCCTTGTGCTGAGCTTGGTTATCAGGGTAGTGTACGACTTCATCTGGCTTTGGTGCAGCACTGGCGATCTTGGCTTTTGCAGCAGGCGGGGTGACCGAGTCGCTCGTGACTTGTTGGATGCGAAGCGATTGTACCTTCAGCTCAGGAAGATAGGTCACCGGATCGAGGCCCTGTACTTTTTGTAGAAACTCCGGCTTGAGATAGTCGGCGCGTTCTTCATCAGGGATCTGCCTGGAGCCCTTCAACCAGTCAGGCCAGTCACCCCAGGGATCGGTAACATCAAGAGCTGTAATCCGCGGATCGGCCGAAGCTGCCAGGATGGCGATAGCTCCACCCGAGCCTTGCCCATACATTCCGACATGAAGCAAGTCGAGGTCCTTACGGGTGTCGAGGTAATTCAGAACCATTTGAACATCGTGAGTTGAAGTTGCGAGGGCTTCCTGCAACTCACTCACAAACCATGTTTTCATTGGCCTTGGAGAATGGAACCGCTGCAAGGAGAGCGCTGACCCAAAACCGACAACGGCTATGCCATTCTGCTTAGCCTGGGTACACCAATAGTCGGATTGAAAGATGTTTGTATCGAAAGTGTAGTTGAGAAGAAACAACCCCACCGGGGGATTTCTTTTGACGAGGGGTCTTATGACATATAGCTCGATGGGATCGCCTGGGCGCCATTCGAGGCGCAATAACTCCCTCGTGCATCCGCTAGGCAGTTCGCCTTTGGACATAAGAACGCCGGCGATAGCCCGTGGCTCGAGTCCGCTCTTTGCAAGGGATATCGTTGTCCAGTCCTCTTTGAACGGAGCAACCTGTGGTTCCGGGTCATCATTTGTGAGGGGTAGCGGCGGAGAAGGTGGTTGAAAGGGCTTCGAATCCGGGGCCTGGATCTGGGCATGCAGAGTAGAGATTGTCAGCAATAGGAAGACAGAGGCTACGGAAAACCTGCGATGCATAATAGAACTCCTTGGTCATTCGCTGCATTGGTGGGAAGTGAACAGTTGTCCGGAGTTTCCTCGCAACCGTTTAACTCCTGGAGTTTAGGTAGCGGTCGATCATGGCTGTCGTGGTCGCGAATTCGAAGCAACTCTCAGGCCATAAGTTGGTTAAAAGGGATGGGAGCTAATTCTCAGAGACTGAAGTTCGCGTACTGTGAATTGCATCGTCCAGGAGAAGAGTGGAAGCAAAGTGGCAGGCCGGGCCGATATAGGCCGAGCCTGCCACTTACAAATAGAAGCAATTCAAGGGATGGCAAGCGTCTTAGCGGCGCATTCCGGTTTGACCGTTGGGGTTACCCGATCCAAACGGGGGTGGGCCGCAGAAGGTGGAGTCGTCCAAGAGCTGGAGTACCACACCACCTACATCACCGCCCTGCTCGGGATTGGTGCAGGCGCTGCCGGGCAGACCAACACTGCCATTGGCAGCCGGGTTAGGCTGACCGTTCGTGCTGCCAGAAGCTGCATCCGGAGCAGGAGGAACAAAGTGAGAGCGAACAGCCAGTAGGTTTGAAACTGTGACGAAATCGGGGCGAGGGTTGGAGCCGCCGAAGACGGTGAAGTTTTGGGTATCCGTAGCAAGGTTAGCTACCGCCGTCGGGGCTGTTGTGCTACCGAGGGTAACGAACCGCAGCAATGACCAGATCGGGTAATCTCCACTCTTGACGTGGTCCAAAGTGACGTTACCCAAATCAGTTGTGCTTGTGGGGATGACGCCCGAGTAGGCGATGCTATCGGGGAGTAGAGGATCAACGGTGTCAACAGTCAGATACTTCGCGGTCGTTGAGCTAGAGAAGCCAGCAAAGTTTGCCTTGCTCCAGAAGCCGTATCCGAGGACGTTGAGGTTATTTGCAAAGGCGTTGACTACCTGAGTAATTTCCTGACCGGTACCAATCGCGCGCTGGCGTAAACCGCCACCGGTGCTCGAGATGCTCAGCGGGTTAGCCCCGACAAGCGGACCGGCACCCCCATTGTTGCAGTCACGCAGGGTTATGGGTAGTTGGTTGCTACCAACGTCCTGCGACGTCTGGAAGTCGGTTGCGGGCGATGTCCTGTTCGGAACGTTATATTCCATGGTGTTGTACGTTCCAGAGAGGGGCTCGCGTACGATGGTATTCACCTTGTCCGTCGACGAACCGCTGATCTGGTTTACAAGCGAAAAACGTCCGTCAAGGAACTTAGCGAGTGTTGCGCTGGCGACATCATGAAAGCCGCTGGCGCCAAAGCCGCTGGTGGTGCCATTGATCACGACGAGGATCGGCGTGGCTCCGACTGGTGTGACCGCATAGTTGACTGGATTAGCGAGAAGACTGAAATCGATGACGTGAAAGGGCGATCCTCCGAAAGCGCTCTGGATGTCCTGACCATTGGTATAGCCAAGTCCGAGGTATTGAGTTGAGGTGAAGGTGGGCGGTGGCGGAGCATTGTTGGGAATGGTGATGGCAGCACCGCAAGGTGTGAGCGCACGTTTGGTAGCGAACCAAGCATCTTCCGGGCGGATGTCCGTTGCCGCAGCATTGACGCGGACTGCCGCATTATTGAGCGCTGTCGAGATTGCAGGAGGAAGCGAGAATTCAACTCTCGTTGAGTCGTTGCCAGGATAGATCAGGCTGGAAGAAGCTATACCGCTCGCGTTAGATGGGAAAGTAATTCTGCACTTTTCCAAATCTGGCAAGCCGGGGTTCGGTATGTGGGCATTGAAGAGGCAACGATCACCCACGACAGAGTCAGTTTGCAGGAATGCAAAGATCTGCGTGGAGGAGCTGACGGCCGCATTTGAACAAGTTGAGGAGCTAGCTGGCTGGCTCGACGGGGTCCACGCGATCCAGGCGTTTCCGGCATCGGTTAGTGAGCCGGCGGGCGAGCTCGTATCCGTTGCGGAAACAACATTGCCTGCACCGGAACTGTTATTGCTCGTCCATAGGCAAGTTGCCTGTGACAGACCACTGGTTGACGATGCACCCAATCCGGCCTCGAGAAATAGAGCGGATGAGCCGATTGAGTTGACCTCGACGGTTTGAGCGTTGGCATTGACGCCGAGCACCGTCAGCGCTAGAGCCGCCGCGAACGATACCGACTTTAACAATTTCTTCATGGTAGTTCTCCTTAGTGCCTTGAAGCTTGTTAGTTGGAGACGGTGGCTAAGTTCGAATATGGCGCAGCCAGACATCGAACGTAGTCGGTTGCTCAGCTCACGCTCAAATCAAGAAGCAGAAAGAGGCATGCCGAGGTACATCCACACAGATTCATAGCCTGGGAACCGAGTAAATCGAGGTTGTATCGAAGTGAGTTGGAGGAGCTTTGTTTTTGCTCTCTACTTATGATGACGACGCAGCTCTGGGTTTCCCAACGGGCAATGTTGTGGATTTACCGAATTGCAATGCAACATTCGCGAGAGGGTTGACGCGATAGGAACGACTTTCCAGGCAAGCTTTAGATCAGACGACCTGAAATATTCATTGGCCTCAAGTCGCGCTAACTTCAACGCCGCCATGAAACCTTCAGTCGGAACAACGGTCCACGCTTCGCCGATGCGGCGACATAGCGGTCTGAGCCTTTCGGCGATACAAAGGTAGCCTCGATGGTGGTCTCTGGACGAAAGGCGTCTCCGATGAATTTCACATGTGTGTAACACTGAGTCGCAATCGATCGTGTAGAAATTAGCTACTCCCTGCACTGTATTGTGCTGAGCGCGTTGTCTTGCGTTCGCGCGACTCCGTGTCTAGCTTGCTGGCTATGAATTCCCTCTCAAAATAGTTTGAAAATATTTTGGATTTCTCGTTGAGAAATGACCTGCTCTTCGGTCATTTCCTTATAGAGGGTCTTTTAATATTCCCTCCTTGCTCCTCTGCGTTTCCTCTTTGTGCGCACCCTAGCTCGTGCGCTGGCCTCGGGACCGTTGGGAAGCAAGCCGTATTTCCCAGGAGAGTTCATGCAAGTTCTGCGAAGAATTGTGAGCCGGCCGATAGCGCTGGCGATTGTGCTGACAAGCGTTTTGGCGATGTCAGGATGTGGCGGTACCAACCCATCGAATTCGACGACAAATGCAACCGCAACCCCTACATTCAATCCGGGCGCGGGAAGCTATAACACCTCGCAGACTGTAACGATAGCCGACTCGACAGCGGGAGCGGTTCTATATTGCACGACTGACGGAACCACGCCGACAACATCGTCTCCGCAGTGCGGCCAACCGACAACGGTCTTCAAAACACAGTTTCTCCAGGCAATCGCAGTAGCTCCCGGGAAGAGTCCCAGTTTAGTTGCTTCGGCGGGATACACGATCAACCTGAACGCCGCAGCTACGCCGACCTTCTCTCCGGCGGGCGGAAGCTACACCGCGGCGCAGACAGTGGCTATCAGCGACGCTACGACGGGCGCAAATCTCTACTACACGACTGACGGCAGCGTACCTACCGCCTCTTCGACTTTATACACAGGCCCGGTCACGCTCTCAAAGACCGCGACGCTCAGTGCGATCGCAATTGCGTCGGGTTTCTCCAACAGCGGAGTAGCGAGCGCCTCTTACGTGATCGGCACCGCTACAGCCCCTCCCGTAATCTCGCCATCGGGCGGCACCTTTACCTCGGCGCAGTCGATTATCATCACCGATGCCACTTCCGGCGCAAATATCTACTACACGACCGATGGAAGCATTCCGACTTCCTCCTCTACGCCGTACTCTGGTCCAATCTCAGTGTCGGTAAGCGGGACGATTACCGCAATCGCTGTTGCATCGAGCAGCACGAGTTCCCCAGTTACAGCATCTTTTGTGATCAACATTCCCGCGGCTGCAACGCCGACGTTCAACCCGTCTGCAGGCACCTATTCCTCAGCACAGCAGGTGATACTCAGCGATACGACGCCGAGCGCGGTGATCTATTACACGACAGATGGCAGCACGCCGTCGATATCCTCATCGGTATACAGCAGTCCCATCAATGTGTCGGCCAGCGAAACTCTCAAGGCTATCGCGACAGCTCCTGGGTTTGGCACGAGTGCTGTCGCCAGTGCCGCCTATACCATCAATGTCGTTGTTCCGCCTCCCACGATCTCGCCCGCAGGCGGTACGTATACGACGGCTCAATCGGTGACGCTCAGCGAAACCAATGCGAGTGCGACTATCTACTACACCACGGACGGCAGCACGCCGACGACTTCCTCGACGGTGTATAACCCTTCCAACCCGATCCAGGTTGGATCAGGCACAACGACGGTCACAGCGATTGCCGCTGTCGGCAGTGCGGTTAGCACGCCAGCGTCTGCCAGTTACACGATCAATTTAGGGCCGAGCCTCAGCGGGAAGGTCTTGAGCGGCACGCTTCCTGTAGCTGGATCCTCGGTGCAGTTGTACGCGGCAGGCCAAGGCGGCTATGGCACGGCAGCCACACTGCTGACGACCACGGCAGCTACGTCAGGTTCAGATGGGTCATTCACTCTGAACTTCAATTGCCCCGCGTCGCCGGGCGATCTAGTCTACGTCATCGCAACAGGTGGGCACACTGGGAGCAATACGGCTTCTAATGCTGCCCTTGCCTTTATGGGTGCCCTTGGATCCTGCAACGGCACGTTGCCCAGCCCGCTTGTGGTGAATGAGGCAACTACTGCCGCATCAGCCTATGCGCTGTCGCAATTCATGACCGGAGCAACCAATGTTGGATCCGCGTCCTCGCAACAGGGCATCCAGGGCATTACGAATGCTTTCAAGACGGTGAACAACCTGGTGGACCTGACAACAGGAGCGGTTCGTGACCACACGCCAGCGTATCCGACAAACCTGGCGGGTGATACGACTATCCTCAACAACAGCACGGTTCCGCAGGCCCGTATCAATACGCTGGCGAATGTGCTGAATCTCTGCGCTGTGGACGGCGGCGGCTGCAGCAGCCTGTTCAGTGCTGCAACCATCGGAACCGGTACAGCCCCAAGTGATACGCTGCAGGCGATTCTGAATATCGCTCAGAATCCCGGTAATAACGCCGGTATGGTCTACAACGTAGCGCCGACTGGTCCCTTTACACCTGCCTTGTCGGCTACGCCGAACGATTGGACCGTTGCTCTGACCTTCACCGGTGGCGGACTCGGATTCGCTCCGGGAATCAGGGTTCCGCGTTTAGACGTCCCGAGTTCCACGGGTGTGTTCGAGAACTCGGCGATAGCGATTGACGCGATGGGAAACATCTGGGTAGCGGGATTCAATAATGGCGGTTCCGCTACGAACGTCGCGCCCGATACCGAAAGTGGCATGATAGCCGAATTCAGCAATCTCGGCGCTCCATTGACAAAAGCTTCACAGTTGGGTTCCGGAGGGACGACCGTGACTTTAGGAGGCTTTATCCCCTTCCAAATTGCAAACGGAGGAACCCAGATTGGCCACAGTATAGCGTTCGATCCCTCGGGAAATGCCTGGGTGCTAGGTGGCGCTGCTACTGCCAGTGGAAGCGGTACATCCTCCGGGGGAGCCATGTCAGAGATAACTCCCGGTTTGTCCGTCGCCGTGCCCTTTATCAAGCTCGGGGAGATTTCTCCTTCCCCTCTGGTAATTGACGGAGTCGGCAATATATGGGAACAGGATGTGACCCTCAACATGTACGATTCCACCGGAACTCTCAAACACAGTGACGCCGGTAAGGAAAACGGGAACACGCTCGGGTACAAGGGGATCCAGTCGCTTGTCTTCGACTCCAACGCGTCGACGCTATGGGCAGTAGATCCGGTGCAGGCTGGTTTTCTTCAAGTCTCGCAGATCAATCCAGCAAGCGGCGCGGTCAACCATGTCTATTACCCATCCTTCAAAGGTGCTTTTACCCCTCTGGTCGCAGGTAGCGCGGCAGGGGATGGAAGTCCTGGAAATGTCTATGGTTGCTCTGATACAGGCGGCCAAAACCTGGATGTCTTCAATGCGAGTTCCACCACTATCGTCAATGCCTATCCGATTCCGACTGGAAGAGGATGCGGCAACCTGATGGCAATCGATGGACTCGGTCATATCTTTGCAGTGACTGGAGGACATGCACCCGGGATCATCGATGAAATCTCGGTTACCGCGTCGGGTATAAGCATGATTTCACCAGCCAACACCGGCTACACAGGAACGAGCGGTGGTGAGTCTCCAACGATCAATCCCGATCCAAATGCACTGAATATCTTCGCCGGCATACCGGGCGGGGCCGGGGCCACAGTTGTGAAAAATCCAGGTGTGATCGGTGAAGCTATCGACGGCTCGGGCAACTTGTGGGTCTTGAACGCTAATACGGGTACGACGACCTCGCCAGGAAATGTTCTGGTGGAGTATGTGGGCATTGCTGCACCAGTGGTTACGCCTACGTCTCTCGCACTTCAATTTGGTCAAGTCGGGGTACGGCCATGATGATCTGCGAGTTTCTTCCAATTAGGTTGGAGAAATAACATGCGTGTCGTCGCCCCTTTGCATACTTGATACGCAATCTTGACTCCACCTCTTCGCGACTTCCGCGCACGTGCAAGGCAACTTGCAAGTGCGCGGGAGGAGTGATACCGGGCCCCGCAAGGGAAATGCGGGAGGCGAGATTGCAGAGAAGGAGCGACGAAGATGGGTTGTTCTCAAGAGTCGGAGCCGTCAATCGATGAGCAGTGTGGCCTCGATGTTGCATACATTCAGGGCTTTGGAGGAGAAGGTGAAGTAGATCACGCGTTGCGATTGTCGAGGGAGGAGGCTATTGCGGACAACGAAGAGAAGGACGCCGCGCAAGAACACGTCATTGTTGACCCACACCAGCAAATCCTTGTTCTCTATGACGAACTTCGGCCTAAATTAATCAAATATCTCCACAAGATGTACCTGAAAAGAGACGTTGCCGAGGAGTTGATTCAGGAGGCTTTTCTGAGGCTAACGACCGAACTTATGCAACCGAACAACATCGGAAACGTTCATGGATGGATCGTCCGAGTCGTTCACAACCTTGCTGTAGACCTGATCATTCGAAAAGAAAAAGACGCCGCTCGATTGGCAGATATCAGCTCAGTTGAGCTTGAGACAGTTATCGATCCATCAGCGGGACCGGATGAAGAATTTCGGAAGAAAGAGCAAGCGGCACGGATGCAAGCAGCTCTATTGACCCTGACTCCGCAGCAACAACAGTGCTTCAATCTGCGAATTCTAGGGGTTCATTACAAGGACATTGGGCTCACGCTCGGATTTAGCGAACAGAGGGCCTCGCTTGTTGTGAAGCAGGTTGCAGTACGATTAGCAACTTTGTTGGAGGAACCGAAACATAGTGATCGATAAACTTTTGCAGCACTTCATCCCGAACGCTAATGATCACCTCTCAGACGATCGTATGGCGAATCTGTTTTGTAATGAGTTGCCGTTCTTTGAAAGGCTCGTCGCTAGGCGGCATCTTGCGAAGTGCTGGCATTGTCGCGTTCGACTAGGGGATCTGGAAGGACCGCGAGCGGACAGGATCATTGACCTCTATCGCGAAGCAGCTAACAACGAGAACCTGCAGTTGTCTCCGGAGCCTCGCGTTGAGTTTTCGCAACGGTTACAGATTCATATACAACAACTACCGCCGCGGAGATGGTGGGCAGTTCGTCTATTCAAAATTTCCTTCATTCATCTGCATTCGATAAACATGCCGTCTTTGGCTCTGGGAGTTTGTGCTCTAGCGACCTCGCTTACCTTTCTATTCTGGTGGCAGCAGCGCGTCCCCGACGTCACTTCCAACACGCTCCTCGTTCGGGCGGAAAGATGGGACTCATCTACTCCTGCCAACGTCCAGGGAATAGTGTTTCAATCGATCCGAATCACGGCGCCTCAGTTGACGCTGGAGCGGTCTATCTACCGTGACCTCGAGGGGAAGCGTCATCCAAAGCAAGTGAGGCTAGCTGAAAAGCAGGAACAACTTAAGCATGAATTAGCGCTCGCCGGAATCAATTGGGACGAGCCGATGTCTGCTTCGGACTATCAGACCTGGCATGACCACCAACATGTTCGCGCGGACAAGATCGTGCGTACGGGGAAGCATCTGCTGCGACTAACGACTACGTCGCCAGATAGCGTCGCGTCGCCCCAATCACTGACCGTCCGCGACACGGACTTTCATCCAGTCCAGCGGACGATCGAGTTGCGTGACGTTGGAACTATTGAGATTGCCGAGCTTGACTACAAGGTACTACCGCTGTCCGCCTTAGGCGCAGATGTCTTCGAACCTGTCGGTCGTATGCCTTCGGCCGTTCCGGTAAGTGGAGAGAACCTGTTGACACTGCCGAAGCTTCCACAAATGCTTACAGAGGGGCAGCTCGACGAAACAGAGTTAGGCGCAAGACTCGTTTTGAACCATCTTCACGCTGATAGTGGCGAGCAGATCGAGATCCGGCGCGCCCAGGAAAGCGTTGACGTCGAGGGCATAGTAGAGACGGATGAACGCAAGCGGGAACTACAGGCCCAGTTACGCATGGTGCCACATCTGAAAGTCTCGATTCAAAGCGTGTCAGACCTGAAGAACTCTCCGGTCAACGATGCTGTAACAAGTCGTCAGACAGGGTCGATGCCGAACCAAACATCACCGTTGGAAGCCTACCTGCGTAGTCACGGTCGCGACATCGCAGACATCAATATCCTTTCGCAACGGTTCTTCAGCGTCGCGCTGACGGTTAGCCAGGAGAGCAAGGCCATCGTCGAGTTGCATACACGCTTCGGCTCAGAATCACAGAGGACAATTCTTGCATCGGCAACTCTGGCGGATCTGATTTATAGCCACCGTGAGCGGCTGGAGGAAGCTCTGAAAAGTGAACGTGCGCTGGTGGCAGCAGCGCGAATTACAGCGGGCCATGCCGCTCCCTTTAGGCAGAGACAATCTTCGCTGGTGGATGCGGCAGACACAAACCTGGCGCTCTCAAGAGAACTCACACAAACCAATAGTCCCGCAACGCGGAGCGCGGAACAGATCCTCGAGGAGATGTCGACCTCTGTCGATGCTCTGACTGTCGCCGCGAATAACGTGTACGGGAAGTCTCTGGGTGATTCCACCCTGAGCGGAAAGAAGTAGGAACTCTTCGGCCATGGCGTCACTGTTTACGGAAATTTTCTTCCCGAAGTCTATACGGTCCAATGAACCTCTACGACAGCCTAGAGCATTTGGTTACGCTGCTCTGCGAAGGGCGACCTGCTTGGCCGCGGCGGGTTTGCTGGTCTCCGGTTGTGGCGGCGGCTCGACGTCCGGGGTGAAGGCAGGCCCCATCTCTATCGCAAGTCCTAGCGGAACACAAGCTCAGGCAACTGCGGTGGCGGTCGCTTCAACTTTGAAGATGAGTATGACGCCCTCCGGTGACAGCATCAATGCCGGGGTCGACTGGATGGTGACGTGCGGAGGTAATCCGACTACTGGCAGTATCACGAATGGAGCATGCGGCACTCTCGCGCCGGCGCATACGGCGGATGGTGCCACTACGGTTTTCACGGCTCCTTCCGTTGCTCCGATCGGGAGTACAGTCACAATTACGGCGACAGTCACCAGTAATCGCTCGCAAAGCAGCAGCGTAAGCCTTACCGTACTGTTTACTCCGATTGCCGTGTCGTTCTCTGATTCGATTCCAAGCTCATTGGAAATCAATACCACAGCGCGGTTGGCGGCTCAAGTCACGAACGACCCGGTCGGAGCAGGTGTGATCTGGACAGCAACCTGTGGCTCAGTCGCTTGCGGATCGTTCAATCCCACAGTGTCCGGGAACACCGCGGCAGCTACGAACACTATCTATACGGCCCCTGCCACGGTGCCGTCTGGCGACACGGTCACAATCACCGCAACCTCGCTCACCGACACCACCAGATCAGCGAGTGCAATGCTGACCATAACGGGACCTCCGCCTCCACCCCCACCACCACAGCCGATCGCGGTGACTATCCTTCCTTCGACGGTTTACGTTCAAAAAACAGGACCAGGCCGCTCAGCCACTCTCACAGCACTCGTATCTAACAATCCCGCTGCCGGTGGGGTCGATTGGACCCTGAGTTGCAGCACCTCGAATTGTGGAAGCATCTCCAGCCACACCGCAAGTGGTGCACCAGCGACTTTTCAAAACTCCTCGAATGTTCCTGTTGACGGAACCATCACGGTTACTGCGAAGTCGACGAGCGACCCGACGAAATCAACATCCGCAACGGCCAATGTCGTCACGGCCCAGCCCATTGTCGTCACAATGTCCACCTCATCGCCCCTTCCGGCAACGCTGAAAACAGCATCCGCGGCGACATTGGCAGCCACCGCTTTGCCCAATACAGGCAATGCCGGGATCGATTGGACGGCAACATGTGGCAGCGCAGGAGCGTGCGGCTCGTTCAATCTCTCTCCCGCGCACACAGCGAGCAGTGGACAGATCATCTACACCGCACCCACGACGGTTCCCTCTGGCGGCATAGTGACCATTGTGGCTTCTTCCGGAGCAACGACTCCATCGAATCCGGCCGTTGCGACAACTACGATCGTCGCGTCGCCTCCACCAACGCCAACACTTTCCTTCACGCAGTCTCCACCTCCGTCTTTGGTAAGCGCAACACAACTTCCCGTAGGTGTCACAGTCGCGAACGATGTTGCGCCGGGCGGAGTGACTTGGACGACGCAGTGCGCAAACATGAGCCCAGGAGGTTGTGGATGGTTCGCTCCGAACCAGAGCGCGAGTGGCGCGACTGTCATCTACACCGCCCCTCCCGTTACAGCGTCCGGAACCTCGGTGACTCTTACCGCTACTTCGATTGCCGATCCGAGCGTGAGTATCGCATCCGGCCCGATAGCGATCAATCCCGACACGACGCTCAAAGTCAACTTCGTGCCGTCGTTGCCGTCGCAGATTCAGACAGACACTACAGTTAACCTCAACGCTGCGGTGGCAAACGATCCCACTCGTGCCGGAGTCGATTGGCAAGTCTGCTCAAGCGGTTGCGGTTTCTTCACCATCAAGCCAGCCATACCCGCGATACTCGCAACATCCACGACACCGTATGTTCCTCCAGTCGCGGCGGTCACAGCCACGAGCGTCTCCGCATGGCCAAATGGGTTGCCGATTCCTTATACCGCTCCCTCGCAGGTGCCTTCTATCAATTCTGTAGCGGTGATTGCATCGGCACACGCGGACCCCTCAAAGGCGAATTCGGGCACGATTACGATCAGCCGGATATCGAGTGGCCCATCCCTGAACGGTATCGTTCAAGTTGGGGGGGGACCCGTCGCAGGTGCTTCTGTCGCTCTGTATTCGGCAGGGAACAATGGCTACGGATCGCTGTCCACGCTGGTAATCTCCGCGCCGCTTACGGACAAGAACGGTAACTTCACGATCCCTGCGAACTACGCGTGCCCGCAGCCCACTAGCCAGATGTACCTGGTGGCGACCGGAGGAAAGGTTGGAACAAACGATACTAACTCTAATCTTGCCCTGATGACAGCGCTTGGAAGTTGCAACGCTCTGAGCTCTGGTCTGGTGGTTCTGAACGAAGTCACCTCTGTCGCGTCTGCAGTGGCAACCTCGCAGTTTGCAGCAGATGACGCTTTGACGGGCAACAGCAGCTATCTCTATATCGGAGCCAGCAGCGACAATCTTGCTGGTTTAGCTAACGCCTTCGCAGCCGTAAACAACCTTGTCGATATCTTCTCTGGCAAGGTGCGTTTCATAGTTCCCGCTGAGAATGCGGCTGTGCCCTATGTAGAACTCAATACTCTTTCTGACATCCTCAATGCCTGTGGCGCGACAGCCGGCGGTGTTAAAGGAGACGGCAGCGCATGCGGCAACTTGTTTAACGCCACGGACCTGCTCGGTACCGGGACCTTTGCTTCTTCGATCGCGCCTGCGGACACATTGCAGGCCGCGTTCAATATCGCACAGCATCCGGTATCCAACTACGGATACAGCCTGGATCCTGACGCTAATCATCCCCTCATCGGCCTGGCAACCTCTGCATCCCCCTTTCAGCCGATTCTCAGTGCGGCGCCGCATGACTGGTCTGTATCACTCAACTACACGAATGGAGGTGGTCTGTCCGGCGCAAGTGCGGTGAGTTCGTTGGCAATCGATGTAGCAGGCAATCTCTGGATTACAGACACGAACGCAAACAGCGTCATTGAATGGAACCCCAATGGAGCGGCGATATCGCCGTCGACCGGACTTACCGCTGGGGGCGGGCCGATCGCCATCGACGCAACTGGCAACGTGTGGATTTCGGGTGATGGAGTTCTTACCGAACTTTCGAGTCTAGGGTCGGCTCTTCCATGGAGCCCACTTGGAGGAGTGCCGGGTGGAGGAACTGACGCTGCATTCGATGCACAAAGTAATCTCTGGGTTTCCAACCCTATTGGCGTCGATGAGTTCAACAACGTCGGAACACGGCTCTCACCCCTCAACGGCTTCACGGTTGACGGCGTGTCGAATCTCACCGCAGTGAGTATCGATAGTGCTAACAACGTCTGGGTTGGGACCGGGGCCGAAGGTCAGGCACCAGGCGGTCAGATCCTGGAGCTAACCAGTCCAGGCGGTCAGCTCATCACCAGTGGCAGCCCGGGTTCAACCGCGTCGCAAATGGCAGCGGACAGTGCGGGCGACATCTGGTTTATCAATGGGCCTGTCTGCGAAGCCCCTCCTTACGGCGGTAAAGGCAGCTCACTCGTTCAGCTTTGCGACAAATATCCCGTTGGTGGACCCAATGGTGGCGGCACGTCCGGTCTCAACATTGCGAATGCTCGTGGGATTGCGCTGGATGGCGCGGGTATCGTATGGGTCGCCAGTAAGGGCGGCAAAGGCCTTTCTTCTACACTTCCGGCCGGCCTGCTTCCGATGAACCCGAGTTCTAGCCCACTGAATGCTCAGCCCTATTTGTCTTCCAGTCTGTCTGCCGGTCCTATACGCATTGCGGTGGACGGATCGGGCAATGTATGGGTGCTGCTCGCAGACAACACAGTCACCGAATATGTCGGAGCCGCGGCGCCTGCGATCACCCCACTCGCTCTCGCTGTCGAGAACAAAAAGATCGGAGCGAAACCATGAGATCGGCCACTGCTTCACCCATTGTTATTTCTCCCAACACACACTCCCGAAACGAGGATTTGATGAAAGCTGCTTCACTCAGCAAGTACAAAATGAAGAGAGAGACGAGGCTTTCGCACCCTCTCCCCAAGTTCCGCATCTTCGGTGCCGTCCTGCTCTCTGCAGGCTTGCTCACTGATGTCGGATGCTCGACGGGCAGTTCTATGAAGCCGCAGGTCGAAGGAATCACGTTTACCGATGTCGATGGAACAGCTCTAAAGACACCACCGAAGTCGTTGACAATTGGGCAAGGCACGTACGTCGATACGATGCTGAGCGGCGACTCCCAAGTCCTTGGAGCCGACTGGAGCGTGGTCTGTGGAAGCGCTCTACCTCCCGGTACGCCGCTTCCTCCTGGACAGACTCAGGATGAGTCGTGTGGCACTTTTACTCCCGCACACACCATGAGTGGTCCCATTCCCGTTTATGTAACCAACGCCGTGACGTCTGGTTATGTCGCTCTGTATGTCGCGCCCACCACGCCCCCGAAGCAGGGGGTCGTCACACTTTATGCTTCTGCGACGGCGGACCATAGCAGGCTGGCAACCGTCACTCTAACTATCCAGGGACAACCCATCTCAGTAAGCTTTGCGCCGGCTCCGCCGTCGACCCTGCAAGTCGGTGCAAGCGCTCAGTTTCGAGCGGCGCTGAATAGCGATGTAACCAACGCAGGCGTGCGATGGTCGGTTATCTGCGGATCGACAGATTGTGGCTTCTTCGGACCGGTAGAGACGGTCAGCGGAGGCGCAACGACTTACGTCGCACCGGCAGCCGTGCCTCTTGGGGGAACTGTTCAGGTGACCGCCACCTCTGTCGCCGATCCCACTAAATCTGTCAGCGCCAATATTTCTGTTACCCCATAGCACGGCCATTAGCATACACAGCCGAACAGACAGGACCGAAGGAGAAGAAGAATGCAGATATTCAGAAAATTAATGGCCGTATTGGTCTTGGCAGCATGTGTTATCGCGCAGGCGCAGGACGCCGCACATCCACCATCAGCAAAGACCCCGAAAGCCGGGTCGGCGAAAGCCAGGCCGAAAACCCAGGAGGAGATTCTTCTCGAGCAGCTAAACGAGAAGTTCCAGAAGCTCGATCAACTCAACCAGAAGTATGACGATTTGCAGCAGAAATTCGATGCCATGGAGAAGCGGATGGCGTCACGGGATGCGGAACTTGAGCAGGCTCGTAAAGATGCGGCCACGGCTCAGGCGGCGGCCGCCGATGCGAAGCAAAAGCTCGATGCGACGCAGGCAGCGATCGGCCCTGAAGGTTCCGCTGTATCAAGCCTGCAGACCGAAGTCACTGCCTTGAAGACGACCTCCTCATCGCTTGCTTCTAAGGTGGAGACGACAGAGCAAAGAACTAAACAACTGGAACACCCGCAAGCAATCCACTTGCTGGGCGTGGACCTGACGCCCGGCGGCTTTCTCGCAGCGGAGACTGTCAACCGTCAGCGTGCTATCGGGGGAGACGTCAATACTCAGTTCAATGGAATTCCGTTTGCTGGTTCTACAGCCGGAGTCCTTTCAGAGTTCAATGCCAGTGCTCGTCAATCGCGAATCTCGCTCTTAGCGGAAGGCAAGCTACCGTCCGCCACGCTTCGCGGATACTTCGAAACTGATTTTCTTGCTGCTGGAACCACGTCCAACGATAACCAAAGCAACAGTTATCCGTTGCGCCTACGTCAGGCGTGGGCACAAGCCGACTTGAACAGCGGATGGACGCTCACTGGTGGGCAGATGTGGTCTCTAGCTACCGAGTACCGGCACGGCCTGGCAAACCTTTCCGAGGACATCCCATTGACGATCGATGCGCAATACAACGTCGGTTTCACCTGGGAGCGCCAGTACGGCTTTCGCGTCGTGAAGAGGATCGGTAATAAGTTCTGGATCGGCGGATCGGTTGAAGAATCACAAACGCTCAACATTGGAGGCCACAACCTTCCAACGCTCACCTACCAACAGACGGGGAACGCTGGCGGACTGTACAACCCCACGGCGAACTACAGCTTCAACTATGCGCCCGATCTATTGGCTAAGGCGGCATACGAGCCCAACTGGGGCCACTTCGAGATCTTTGGTATCGGGCGTTTTTTCCGCGACCGCGTGTTTCCGGGCGGACCGACACCGCCTGGGGCGCCTCAGAACCCCTCACCTTCGGCGCTCGGTGCTTTCACGTCCAAGGCTGCCGGAGGAGGACTAGGCGCGAACGGCCGCGTATCGCTCTTCGGTAAAAGACTGGACATTGGCGCGCATGGCCTCATTGGAGACGGCATTGGCCGGTACAGTTCCGCGACACTTCCGGATGTGACCGCGCATCCGGACGGCTCGTTGGAATTGCTCACGGGCGGTTCGGCCCTGGGTTCACTCGAATGGCACTCCACGCCCCGACTCGACTTTTATGCGTACTACGGTGGCGAATATGCGAAACGAGCCTGGTACGCGACTCCTTACTTCAACTCCACGCCCGGACCGAATCTCGGCCAGCCGATTCTCGCCGGTTATGGTGCCCCGACCAACACCGTCTTCGGCTGCTACACCGAGGTCCTGCCCGTTTCCTCACCGAATGGCGGAGGTGACGTGTCCAGCTCTTCGGCCAATTGCAACGCTGATACTCGCAATATTCAGGAAGGCACAGTCGGATACTGGTTCCGTCTCTATCGAGGTAGCCACGGAACACTTCAGCAAGGACTGCAGTATTCCTACGTGGTACGACACACATGGCAGGGCATTGGCGATCCCAATAACAACTTGCCTGGCTCGCCCAAGGGAATCGACAACATGTGGTTCACTTCGTTCCGGTACTACCTCCCCACAACAGGGAGCAAGTAGAGAGAGATGCAAATCGCAAACCAAATCAAGATTCAGGAAGTTAGGCTGAACATGTTCCGTTTCCTTCTTCGGTTGTTGTGCGTCGCATCTCTCATGGTTGTCATGGGAGGTCTGCCTCTTTCTTCGCAGATGGCAATGGGGCGATTTTCGGGTACCGTCTCCGATTCGGATGGAGGCGCCATTCCCGGCGCCTCCGTTCAGATCGTCAACCAAGAGACGTTGGTCAAGCGCGATACAAAGACCGATGGGGCAGGCGAGTATATCGTTCCCTCTCTTCCTGCCGGACGCTATCAGATAGTGGTAGACGCTGAAGGATTCAGCCGGAGAGAGAGTGCGTTCATAACTCTCGCTCAGGGGCAGGCCTTCGTTTACAACGTGAATATGTCTGTAGGAGGCGTTCAGACACAGATTGAGGTCACTGGTGGAGCAGGTGCAACAACGGTTGACGCCGACACTGCTTCGATATCTACGACGCTCGGGCAGCAGGAAGTTACAGGTTATGGATTGAATGGCCGCAACTTCTCGCAACTCATCACCATGGCTCCTGGCGTCAGTAACCAGACTGGACAGGACGAAGCTAAGGTCGGCGTCGCCGGCAGCGCTAAATTCAGCGTGAATGGCGGTCGTGTGGAGTACAACACGTTCGCGGTCGATGGCAGCGATGTTCTGAACACGAGCATCAATGCGAGCCGCGGTCAGGGCGAGCCCTTGATGGTATATCCGAGTATCGACGCCATCCAGGACATGAAGGTACTCACTGCCGATTACAGTGCGCTCTATGGCAAGAGCGCATCGGGAAGCGTGCTGGTCACCACAAAATCCGGGACGGACAAATTTCACGGGAATGCGTATGGGTTCATCCGTAATGAGATGTTCAATGCCCGCAACTATTTTGATCAGCCAGATCCGGTGCCGCTCGGATATACCGGGAAGCGGCACTACCGGACGCCTCTCTACCGAAGGCTTGATTTCGGAGCGACGATAGGCGGGCCGCTCTTTATTCCCCATCTCTATAACACAAATAAGAACAAGACTTTTTTCTTCTTCTCGGAAGAGATCCGCCGCGAGAAAACTCCGACAGATTACAACCAGGCGGTGCCAACGGTGGCGGAACGGGCGGGTAACTTCTCGGACGTCTGTCCCACAAGCCAGCCAGGGGCCTCTCCAACATTTGACCCGACAGCATATCCGGATTGCCCGCAGGGAACGTTCCTGGGGGGACAGCCCGGAATAGGCAGAACTATCTCCGTGAATTACACCAGCGCGGCAATTATGAACTCGGGTCTCATCCCTTTGCCGAACTCATCGACCGGCTGCAACTCAACCAATCCTTCTCCGTTGCAGCACTGTTACGTCGGCTCGGTATCGCCCCCAACCCACTGGCGGGAAGAACTCTTTCGTATTGACCATAACCTGCCGGATCATGAGCGACTATCTTTTCGATATATCCACGACTCCTGGGACACGGTGACCCTTGTCCCGCAGTGGGGTGTCGTGCAAAACAGTTTTCCGACCGTCCAGAACAGACTGAACGGACCTGGCTTAAACATGCTCGTCAGCCTTGCGCAGACGCTCCCGCGCGGCTTTACGAACCTCATCACTGCGAGCTATGAAGTGGAACACATTTCTCTCGCTCCCCAGCCGGGACCTGGCGTCTCGTCTCTTGAGAGGCCAACGATCCTCGACGACCCGACATCGGTTGGTGGCACGCCAATTCCTGGTTCGAAGCTCTGCGCGTTGGCCAGCGGTTCTAATGGACAGACCGTGACTCAGTGTCCGATGGGCTACATCTTCAACAACGGATTCGGAGGCAATAAGCTGCCCGGAATCGTCTTTCAGGGAAACAATGGCGCCTACGGCGGCCATGGCTTCGCTGCTGATACCGGTTACGCTCCCTGGACTCAGTCCAACCCAACATTCAGCCTGCGTGATGACGCGAGCAAGACCATTGGCAAACACACGCTACAGTTCGGATTTGAAGGCACGTTTACTCAACAGAACGAATTGAGCGCCGTGAGCGGCTCGAACTCCGGGGACTTGCAGGGCCTGCTTACCTTCAGCAATCAGCAGTCGATCCATACGACTGGCAACGCTTTCGCGGACTTCCTTGCTGGGCCGGGGTTTATCAATGGTACGCCTCCGCAGTTTGGTCTCGTCTCTCAGGGTGCGATCAAGAGCTACACCCAGGACAGCGGTCAGGGTCGGTACTACAACCGCAATAAAATTGCCGAGTTCTATTTTGAAGATGACTGGCGTGCGACTTCCCGGCTCACCATCAATGCTGGTCTCCGTGCCAGTCTCTTTGGCGCCTGGTACAACCCCAACAATACGGCATACAACTGGAGGCCCGAAGCATTTAACCAGTCGATCGGGTCGTCGATCTATATTGATCCGAACAATGGATACCTCGTACAGAAGAATGGGAGCGTACCGGTTTCCCTGAGCCGCACCGGACCATACAGCTTGAGCGCGCTCGCTGCTTCTAGTCCTTCAATCGTGAATGGGCTGGTACAGTGTGGCGCAAACGGCGTCTCCGATAGCTGCATGAAGAATTCGCTCTTTCATCCATCACCGCGCCTGGGGTTCTCCTGGGATCCATGGGGTAACGGCAAGACTGCTATTCGGGCGGGATATGGATTATTTTGGGAACACGGCACTGGATACGAAGCCAATGTCGGCTCACTGATCGGCAGTGCGCCCTTGGTGCTGAGCGAAACGCAGTCGAATACGAACTTTAGCTCACTCGGATTTTCCTGTCAGGGGGGGCCTTCGCAATGCTCCAACGGCGCCATAGCTACCACGGGCGCTACCTTCCCCTTGAATGTAACCTCGGTCCCGACAAAAGCTATCTACTCTTATACGCAGCAGTGGAGTCTGAGTGTACAGCGAGAAGTTCGCAAAGCGATGGTGGCGCAACTTGCGTATGTGGGGACCAAAGGTACACATCTAACAGCGGTCCGCGATCTCAACCAGCTGCAACCTCTCAGTAATGGCCTGAATCCCTTTGGGCCTGGGCAGCCTATCACCTCCAGCGTTTGCCAAAGCGGAGCCAATAATGGCGGGTTCTATGTAGCTGGTTTGAATAGCAACTCAAATGGGGCTCCGATTTCTGTTCCCAGCTCTGCTGTTATTGGCCCTGCAAATCCAGGCTACATCAACATGTTCATCGCCTGCACTGGCAATCCGGGCTTTGCATATACCGGCTTTACGCCCTCGCAGAAGCTCGGCATCAGCGCTGATTCGGTTCGCCCCTACCCCGGCTTCAGCAACATTATCTCTGTCGAAAATGTCGCGGACTCAGCTTATAACGCCTTACAGGCAACGCTCCGTCAAACCACTGGCCCTCTGACTGTAGGTATTGCCTATACATACAGCCATTCTTTTGACGATTCCTCCGATCGCTCCTCCGCCAACTTCGCCAACTCGCTCGATATCCATTCGAACCGAGCAAGCTCAGACTTCGATCAACGGCACATGTTGAACGTCAACTATATTTATGACCTTCCTCTGTTGCGCCTGCTCTCGGGTTTTGATCATTTGGTAGGCACCGGGGGCGATCCGGATGATGAGGGCCTTGCATCTGCAGCCGCCAAATCCACATGGCAACCGGGGCCCGTTTTGAAGACACTGTTAGGCGGGTGGCAACTCAGCGGCATCACCACATATCAGACTGGAACTCCTTTCAGTGTGATCAATGGCGGTGGGTCAGACGGCACCGGTGCAGCTGACAACGCTGGCGTCGGTGACGGGCTTGGGGTAGGCTCCTATGCGGACGTAATCGGCAGCGCGAAAGTTGGCAAGCCTTTCGTCCAACCTGGCGGAAATAATGTTGGTCCACTGCTTCTCAATCCCAGGGCATTCGCGGCGCCGCGCGGTCTCACGTTCGGCAATTCCGGCCGAAACTATCTGAACAATCCGTCGCGTATCAACTTCAATATGTCCCTGTTCAAACACTTCAAGCCTTTACAGGAACGTCTCGATATCGAATTCCGAGTCGAAGCGTACAACGTCTTTAACCACACGCAGTTTCGCATCACTGATCCCGCGAATCCGGGAAATACCGGCAACAACGTCATCAACTGCTACGGCTCGCAGACCGAACTGTACTCTGCCGGCGGTTCCGGCTGTCTCCAGGGAAATTCTTTCCTGCATCCGGTGGATGCGCACGATCCACGCATCCTGCAATTTGGCCTGAAGGGCAGCTTCTAATGAGGGAGAGTTTTATGCGGTATTTGGAACCGGACAATGCTTTGATGAGCAAACGCGGCGGAAGTGCACATTTGACCGGCATCACTTTCTTGATTCTTTGCGCTATCGGGTGCGGCGGAAACAAGAATAATTCTGGCACGATGCCCGACCAGCCGACTGCTCCGACACAGGGACCTCAGACTTACTTCGCGTCCTATGTAGCCGGTACTACCAGCGGAGGCGCCACCGCTCTCGGCGGACCGATCATATATTCGATCGACGACTTCGCGCACGTATTTTCTCAGTCCACATTTCAACTTAACCCTCCGTCGCAGCAAGGACCGCAAGTCATAAACACCGGCACCGTGGCTGCAGGCCAGCGTGGTTTGCTGAGTCTGGGCATTACGACAAATTACTCCAACTCTTCAGGATCATTCGTCGCGACGACCTACAATCCGCCAAAGAGCGGGAGCTTTGCAATCGAACTCGCGGGGCAGGCCGGTGGGCTGGTGCAACTTGTCGGACAGCCTGTCGCTCCTCTTGTCGCCGCTACGCAATGCCCCAATTTGAAAACAGCCGTCACCTATCAGTTTCTGACGATTCCAGGAGCGCTACTTGATTCCTCCACCATAGGGCAGCAGGCTGGATTTTGGGATCCTACGATCGAGACAGCTTTTGGAAGTGTGGATGTCGGATCCCAGGCAAGCACTGTAAATTTCGACAATATTCACCAGATGACTTTGCCCTCTGTCGGTGGGTCTGGAAGTCCATCTCAGCAATCTAAGTCACCTGTGACCGGAACATGCGGGCCAACCGTCTTTGGAAGCACGATCACCTTAGGACAGCTGTCTGTCACAAATCCATTTCCGGGTGGTGGCAATGCCACGCCTCCTCAGGCCTCTGTCGCGATTGGACCCACTGGCTTGCTGGTAGAGTATAGCGGCGGTGACTATACTCTTGGCGCCGGAACTGGAGCGGTGGGTCTGCCAAAGCCATCAAGCGCACTCGATACCAGCGCACTACGCGATGCTCAATATCTTGGCTTTGTTTATGGGGCGGGATCATATGGCGGCAGTCTCTCCGCTCCCACGGGCTGGTCTTCACATCTGACGTCTTTCGGTTTTTCGAGCACCCCACCGAGCTGCGCTTCTGTTGCTGCGACCACTGGAACGCTCATCTACGGAGGTGACTACACGAACGACGATCCCACGACATCGAAGGATGGTTTCGGCAACTGTAATCTCGCAATCGATCTGGGGACGCAGGACTCGTCCAACAATGGTTTGTATCCGCACGCCACGGTTTGGATCGGAGCAACCTACTCCGCAAACACAACTGCTAAGACGTACTCGCTTCCCGCAGTCGCAATTGCCGGGCAGCTCAACGGTAAATATGCTGTTTTTATTCTTGGCGTAGACTCGACCCAGCCTTGGGCTATCTATTTGCTGCAGTCGAATTGAGGTCAACTATGTTCCTTCAAGGATTCATGTTTGCAATGGGATTCGGAATAGGTTCCATGGTTCTTGCTATCTCGAGCGTGTTGCTTGTTATGGGGCTCGAACGAATCCTCACTCGCATTAGGAGACGGCACCTGTTGAACGACAAGGTCGTTGATATCGGACCTTGGCAGCTACAGCAATCGACGGGGACGTCTTCATCTGCCGGGTATCGTCCCGCAAGTTGAAAGCTCTCTGGATTGGAAATTCCTTGGCGTACCTCCTCCTGCTCAACGCCTCCGACACAATCGCCCTCACAAGGCCTTGGCATATTAGAAACCGGACACGGCAAGGGACTCAGGAGTGCGCAAATCGCGAGAAAGCCCTGGCACGACAGGAATTGATCAGGATTTAGAGCTTCTCCCCGATAAAATGCGAGGGCTAATCAAAGACGAATTGTCAGCTCGATTTCAGCCGATCTACGACGTTGACAGTCGGATCGTATTCGCCTTGGAAGGCCTCATCCGCGGGCCGGCCGGAAGTGTCGTCGAAGACCCGGACAAGCTCTTTGAAGCTGCTGAACGCAATGAAATGACTGTGGGTCTGGACCAGGCGGCTTACAAGGCGGTACTGAGCGCCTTCAATGCGCTAAGTTGGCCTGGGAAGCTCTTTCTCAATCTCCTGCCTGGGACTCTTCTGGGGACGGACCGTCTTCCAGTGCAATTCAGGCGCGCAATCGGTGACGCCGGGCTCCACCCTTCTCAGATTGTTCTGGAACTGAACGAGCGCGATCCGATACCGGATGCAGCCGCAATGCTGAACGCGATAGACCCATTCCTCGATGAGGGGATGTTGCTCTCGCTTGACGATGTGGGTTCAGGGTTCTCCAACATGCGCCTCATTTGTGAACTGCAGCCGAATTTTCTGAAGATTGATCGCTTCTTTATGGCTGGACTTTCACAGAGTGCGGCGAAGCAAAGTGCCGTTCGGCATTTGATTCGCCTGGCTTTGGATATGGGCGCGCAGGTTATTGCGGAAGGGGTAGAACAAGAGCAGGATGCGCTACTCGCAAAGGAGTTGGGGATCTCACTGATGCAGGGATTTCTCTTTGGAAGACCGACGGCAAATCCTGGTCTTCTGAAGCTCCCTCCCTCAACATTCGGTCGATCTTCGGGGAGATCTCCGCAGCCGCTTCGCTTGCCGGATACGCGGCCTTGAAAGTCCCGAAGAGCTACCTTCTGATTGTCGGGAAGCTCTGTGCGGCGCGACCCGTACCTATCGGTTTTCCTCAACTCCAGGTTGGCGAAAGACCGCTATTTATTTTCCCCTCTACTTATATTGACGATTCGACTCGATCGATTTCAACGCCACAGAGAAAAATAATTCTTTGAGATTTGAGATCGCGTGAATGGCTTCTATTGCGGTTCGAGGACAGGCCCTTTCAGAATCGCGGAGGCAGATGCGAAAGGTCTCGGACAGCCTTCTTGTAGACCGGCTGATCAATGGATCAAGCCGTCGCCGTGCGGGATGCGCAGAGCGCGGATATAGCGCTCGGTTTCCTGATCCCGAAAATCCGCAACGTAGAAGTCCATCAAGTTCAGGGGGGCGAGCTGCCAGTTAGTAAAGAGTGGAACGCCGAGAATGAGGGCGTCGTGCAATTCTGACCAGGCTCCTTCCTGGTCCATCGTCATATACACTACGACGTCGTCTCGGAGGAGTGGCCAGATACAACGATATTTCCCATTGTGGATGCCCCAATAAAAGGCGCTCAACGGGCACAGATCAGATGGTGCAGTGAGTTCTTTTGACGTATCGATCAAGAGAATTGTGCAGGGTTCAAGGATGGGCGACATCTCAAGATCCCTCTGTCCCACGATGCCAATCTTGAATCGGTCCGGAGGAAAAGGCGTGCGAAGAAACCTTCGAAGCAATAGGTCCCGTAGTCTGAAATCCGAGACGAGTCCAGTGGCCGAATAGAGCTCGGTCACTTCCGATTCGGTGATCGGCAGTTTCCCTTTTGAACACTCGCAAATCCGTTTGACGGCCTGCTTCCAGGCGACGACGCCATCTTCCAGGGCATCGGCTCGTTTGACCGGGGGATCGGCGGCGACCCCGTCTTTGGGAAGGACGAGGTCCACAAACCAGAACATATGCGCGATGCTGACGCCGAGCGTCTCGGCCAGGAGAAAGAGATTGTCCACGTGGGTATCCAGTTTCTCGGATCGTTCAAGCCGATTCAGTTGCTCCACGGTAAGAAGCTGGAAGGATGTTCCGCCGTCAGCAGAGACGGGGTCGAAAGACGAGAGTCTCTCGCTCATCGCGTCAATCACGTTCTCCACGCTCGCTTCGCGAATCGTGCGAAGCGCTCGGAGCACATCGCCAAAGGCTGTTCTCGACACGGCCATAGATTTCCTTCGGTCGTGATGCTGAAAGGATTTTGATCATTGTGTCGTCCTCGGTTGACGATTCCGGAACGGCTGTTGCGAACGGTTTGCTTGTTCATTGCTTCTACCGAAATAGACGAATAAACGACGTTAGAAGTTACCGGTTGGGTCCAAAAAATTGAATGGAATTGCGGGCTTCGCTCGCACAGCAATTCAGCAAGCCACCGATCAGAACTGTTCGCAAGAAAGGACGGGGCGGCAGAAATTGACGCTGGAATTCCTCTCTTCTATCGCATCCTCCGAAACGGAATCGCCGATATTGCGACACGGCCTTACCTTCTATGCCGTCGTCCGAATCATGAAGAGATCGACTTCCACTCAACCGTCTCAGCGGTAGCCCTGAACTCCAGTCCATTGAGAAGACTATTTTCACGATGGTCGTTGAGACCGATGTCGCTGAACAGTCATCATCCGTACATTTCGCAAGAAAAAACATGAATATCTGACCGCGCCTGACTGTTCGGAGTAGACTTTCTCAATCGTGCCGCCGGTGATGATGGTATAGGCCCTCTGCTGAGGCAATCTGATCATCAATTCGGGGTACCACTAGTCGGGTCATCATCCGCAGCTAAGGCTGCTCTCAACACTTTGCTCGCGGTGCCTACTCGAACTCTCTGACCGTGCGGAGGGACTCCCGCATTGCCGAGCGTCCCTCTTCGGTGAGTTCAAATCCGGTCATGGTCCTGCGGAAGAAGACGATTCCCCAGCCCTCCTGTAGGATCTTCACCTTCTTGCCGCCGTTGGTATTGCTGGTATGGAGGGGTTCTGCCGTCCTTCCGAGATCGCCCTCCTCGGAAAGCACGACGGCACACACTAAGGCTGCAGTAGAAACATGGGAGAACATGCATGTACCTGCTCAACATGGGAATGTAGGCAGGCGTGCCCGGGGAACGCTTGTCTCGACACCAAAAAGAGTGCTTACTGTAAATAAGGTGCAGACGCAGCCGAATCTCAATCGCCTTATTTGTTAATTTTCGGTAAACGGGACGGCCTCCGAGTCAGTCTTCACGGCTGGAATAGCTCTGTTCAACAGATGCGGTCCGACAGTGAAGTAATCAAGGCTGGCACGGGATAGGAAGAAGCGATCCCAGGCGCGAAGGTATATCGCGGCTCTCACCTTCGCGTGGAATAACGCCTCAACAACTTCGGCGAATGAAGCGGCTGGGGGCAGGGAATCTTGCTTTTGAAAGTCCCATACTCCCACATTGGGTTACACCGTGAGCAAGCGCTCGATCCTTTCCTTCCAGCGGGCTAAGTGGTTCGCTCTTTTGGGCGTCAGCGCCAATACCGGAAATATGGATATGAGCGAAGAACACGTTTCTTACCGCAATTGTTAACAGATGACGAAAAGACAGGGCACGCACTTAACACTCGTTCAATTGAATGACTCAAGCTAAGTAGAGACATTCCATTACATGATTCCGTTCCGACACAAATCGGGGAAGTCCCTGGACTTCGAAGCGCTGTTCTTCGCATACTACGAGCAGCTCATAGAGTGGGCCTTGCAGCTTACGCAGCGAGCTCACGCAGACGCCGAGGACCTAGTCCATGATCTCTATATTTATCGCGCGCGCTCTAAAGCGCAGCCCGAGAATATAGAGAAGTTGGATGCGTATCTCTTTACGATTCTGCGCAATCTGCATTACTCGCGCCTTCGCCGCGCGGGCCGCAGTCCTATCGATGATCTGTCCATCGTGGACTTCGATTCGATTGAGCGTGGATTGGCTTCGGTGGATCGGCGTAAGCTACTTGATGTTCGTACGAATCTCCGTTCCATCTGTGAATATATCTGCGAACGCAAAAACACGGCACGTTCGGCGAGCCTGTTTATCCTTCGTTTCTTCTTCGGCTATTACCCTAGCGAGTTGGAGAAGATCACATGCACCAATCGAACGTCTGTACGAGTGGCGCTAAGTTCCGCACGCCAAGAAGCCAAGCTCTATCTCCAGCGTCCCAACGTGCTTCGCTCCATTCTTCCCCAGCAAGCGGTCACGCTCTTTCCCGGAATCTCCGACACTTCGCACAAGCTCTTCCTGGAACTGCGCCGGGCCATCTTCTCAACTTGCATCGGGCCGTGCATCGGACAGGAAGAGTTGGCGCGGCGTTATCAGGTTGAATCGAAGACTGGATTCACCGTGACCGAGCTGGCACACCTCGCGAGCTGCCCGGTGTGCCTTGATCAGGCAAACACGATCTTTGGGCTTCCATTGCTTGCTGACCGGTCGCCTGATGAGACGCTTGGCCGCGACAATTCGCAGGGACCAGATGGGCGTCCGCAGGGTCCGGTCGAAGTCCCATCGACCCGCGCGAAAAAAGCCTCGAAGACCGCTCGCGCCCGTCAGAAGATCGAGCGTCGACTAAGCGAGCTTTTCGAGCATCGTCCGACGAGCCTGGAAATCGTCATCGATGGTGACGTGCGTACCTCGCAGAAAGTGACCGCGGAGGTTAGTGAGCTCCACCTTAAGCTGGCCCACAAGGAAGAGCCGTCCTTCATCGAAATCATGAGCGAGCAGGGATTCTGCATGGCCTTCCTCCAGGTGGAGCCACCAATCGCAGCGCGTGATCTCGAACAGGTGGAAACTGCGTTGTTCAGCGACGACCGCTCGTTGGTGCTTAGTCTCAGTTTTGCGGCAGAGGGGCCGATTGTTCATGTGCTCTATCGTGATCCGGTGATGGCACAGGCCGTCGCTGGCTCGTCCGATGCGCGCGATGCAGCGGATGCCGTTCCAACCGAAACAACATCCTCGTTGCTCAAGCCCATCCCGCGGTCGCCGATTGTATCTTCCCGGAGTCGCTTTCGCTTCTGGACCGGACAGTTGATTGCCTGGCTCGCAGGGCATGGCAAGGATCTCCTTGTTCTCAGCAGGAATCCTCTGCTGGTGGGCGGTGTTGCCATCGCTGTTGCGGTGTGCGTTTGGTTATGGCCTAGCAAGAGTCCATCCATGTCGGCGATTATGCTGCTCCAGCACGCAGAGGTATCGGAGTCGGTGCCATTGTCGGCGTCGAAGCCGGAGGTGATTTACGAGAAGGTCCGTATCAAGACGGCGAAGCGTTCGATTGAATGGAGCATCTACCGCGACACCAGCGGGCGCAGAAAGCAGAAGCAACAGCCGGTCGATCCGCAGACGACCGAACTAGAGACGAGGCTGGCTGGCGCAGGGGTGAACTGGAGTGAGCCTCTGTCGGCGGCAACGTATCAAGACTGGCGCGACCATGTGCAGGTCACGGGCGATATGGTTCGGGAGACGGGCAACAATCTCCTGACACTTACGACGACCGTCTCGGATGCTGAGGTCACACAGGAATCATTGACTGTCCGAGAGAGTGATTTCCATCCGGTGGCGCGCACCATCTCCTTCCGCGACACCGGCACGGTCGAGATCGCCGAGCTGGACTATAAGGTTCTGCCGTGGAATGCCGAAAGCGAGACGTGGTTTGAACCTTCGGTACTGCCATCGAACGAGGTGGTTCCGGCGCGTCCTTCACTGCGGTTGCCAGCTTCAATGGCCCTAAGTGAGAGCCAGCTCGACGAAGCGGAGCTGTCAGTCCGCCTAACGCTGAACCACCTTCATGCCGACACCGGAGAGCAGATCGAGGTGGCTCGCGGGCTTAGCGGCATTGAGGTTCGCGGAATCGCGGCTACTGAAGAACGCAAACATCAACTCGAAGCACAGTTGCATATGTTGCCCCATGTGACGGCCTCAATTTCGAGTATCGAGGAGCTGAAAGCGAAGCCATCGCAGACTGGCGGTCCAACAAGCGCGGAAGTGATTGAGATGCAGACGCAGAGGACGCCGCTTCAAAGCTATTACCTCGCGCATGGACGTAATACCACCTCACTTGGTGATCTGTCGCAACGGCTATATGACAGTGCCTTTGCGGTCAGTCAGGAGAGCAGAGCGATAGAAGACCTTGAACATCGCTTCTCCCGGAATGCAGATATCTCTACGGTCGCCTCTGCCGCTCTCACAGAGCTTATGTTTACGCACAAGCACAAGCTGCTCGAAGCGTTAGAAGAGGAACAGCAGTTACTCAATAGCGCTCAGATCGAAGCCGCGCCTGGAGATCAGGATGTATCGACCAAGAGCACAGACTTACTGCTGGCAAGTTTGGCGGAACGGAATCGCGCAGTTACCTGGGACCTGGCAGTCGGCAAAGGCGGAGAAGGCCGATCTGCGGAGGCACTCGCGTCGGAGCTGGCCACATCGATCAACGCGCTACAGATTCGGGCACACCAGGTACATATTGGCCCACAAGATTCCATGCGTGCCGACAAAAGAAGGTAACGGGTTCAGGAGATCATGTCACTTATTTCAACTCGTTCGTCGTGTGTTCGCGGGAGGCACCTGAATGGTCACCACAGGTTTTCAGCGCTGTGGCTCACCGTGCTCGTTACGATTTCTTTCTCGTCGCTGACGTTTGTGTCCGGTTGCGGCAGCAGTTCAGCGACGAAAGCGGGAGCTATCTCCGTGACCTATACGAGCGGAGCTGCGGCAGGCCAGTTTCCGGTCTTGAGTACTGCAACGGTTTCGATGGTTCCGGTAAACGACAAAGTCAACGCAGGCGTGGATTGGACGCTGACCTGTGGCGGGAGTCCTCTGGCTCCCCCTGTTTCGGGTGGAACATCGGTTGGCTGCGGCACGGTGCTTCCTTTCCATACGGCGAGCGGGGTTCCATCCACCTACACGGCGCCGGCGCTAATTCCTGTGGGAACCGCGGTCACAATTACAGCGAAGGTGACAAGCGCCCCCTCGCAAAGCTCGAGTGTCGCGCTGACGATTGCACCTCTGCCCGTCGTTGTCACGATTCCGACTGTGCCGAAATCGATGGCAGTAAGCGCGACGGCGCAGCTCACCGCAACACTGACCAACGATACCAGCGCCGCGGGAGTTAAATGGACGAAGAGCTGCGGTTCGAGCGACTGCGGCTCGTTCAACCTCAATCCTGCACAAACGGTTGGCGGAGCGCCAATTACTTACATAGCGCCAGTGAACAGCCCGGCTGGCGGAACAGTCACGATCACGGCGACCTCTGCTGCCAATTCTGCGGACGTAACGAGCGCGACGATTTCGATCCTGCCGATTGCAGTGAGCGTGTCTCCGTCGAGCTTCACGGTCGCAGCGTCTGGAGCGGCGAAATTCGCCGCGACCGTCACAAGCGATGTGAAGAACTCGGGTGTGGCATGGAGTTGCAGTCCTGGTGGATGTGGGAGCTTTAGTCCCGCGACCACTTCCAGCGGAGCAGCGACCACCTATACAGCCCCGGCCACCGCGCCGACTGGTGGAGTGGTGACCATCACGGCCACCTCGGTGACCGATGGCACCACCAGCGCCTCTGCCGCCGCGACCATCACGGCATCTCCGGTTATCGACGTCATGATGACGCATACAGTACCGACGTCGCTGGCCGAAAGCAAGACCGCGACGCTGGGCGCCACTGTTACCGGCGACCCCACGAATGCGGGCGTGGACTGGACCGCCACTTGCGGAAGCAGCACACCGGGAGCGTGCGGCACCTTCAATCCGGCAACAACGGCCAGCGGATCGACGACGACATACACAGCGCCCTCTTCGTTGCCTCCAACGAATCCGGTGACTATCACTGCCACTTCTCATGCCTATATTCTCAACCCGTCTCTGGTGGCGAATGCAGCGTCTGGAACGACAACCGTTACCGCACCGGCGTCAATTGCATTTACGCAGCAACCGCCTACGAGCGTTGCCACTACTGGCCAGGCGACGGTCAGCGCATCGGTGACCAACGATGCGCCGACGGGAGGAGGCGTGACCTGGTCTGCCGTGTGCAGCAATACGACGGCGGGAGCGTGCGGATACGTCACCCCTTACCAAACAGTCAGCGGGCAGACGGCCACCTATATCGCGCCGCCTACAGTTCCAGGAGTTCCGGTCCAGATTCGCGCCACGGCGACAGCATTTCCAGCGACTTCGGTCTTGTCGACGAATGTGACTGTTGTGCAATCGACGGTACACTCGATCGCCTTCGTCCCGTTTGCCCCGTCGCAGGTTCTCCAGGGGACTACGGTGACGCTCAATGCCGCGCTCACAAACGATCCTTCTCATGCAGGTGTTGACTGGACAGTCTGTGGGAATGGGTGTGGGTTCTTTACTATCGTGCCGGCACGACCGGCGATAGCGGCAGTTCCTCCGAGTCCGGGAAGTCCAGGCAGCCCTTACGTTCCTCCTGTGCCGGCGGTGACCGCGACCAGCGCTCCGGGCTGGCCGAATGGTGTTCCGATCACATACACCGCACCGGATCAGGCACCGGAACAAGGGACCGTACTCGTCACCGCAGCAGCTACGACAGACCGGCTGAATAATATTGCCACTCCAGCGACCGTAGCTGCATCCATTGCAATCACCTCGGAGGCAACAGGCCCCGATCTAAACGGAGTGGTACAGGCCGGAACGCAGCCCGTTGTAGGTGCCTCGGTCTATCTCTATGCGGCTGGAACGAGCGGTTATGCCTCGGCATCAATACCGATCGCATCACCGAACGCAACGGGTGCCATCACGACCAGTTCTACCGGAAGCTACAAAATTCCGGCGGGCTATGCGTGCCCGCAGCTCACCAGTCAGGTCTACCTGGTTGCGGTCGGAGGGCAGGTCGGATCGAGCGACCCGAATCCGAATCTTGCGTTGATGGCAGCTCTCGGCGCGTGCAGCAATCTCAGCTCCTCTCCGGTCGTTGTCAACGAAGTCACGACCGTAGCCTCAGCTTCCGCTCTGGCACCGTTCTCAGCCGACAATGCTATGACCGGCAACAGCAGCTATCTCAATATAGGTGCGAGCAGCACCAACGCGACAACCGGACTGGTGAACGCATTTGGGACTGTAAATAACCTCGTGAATATCGGGACTGGCCGGCCGCTGTACAGCACTCTCGCCGGCAACGCCACGGTGCCATACGTCGAGATCAATACGTTAGCAGACGCGCTGAATGCATGTGCGATGAGCTCAGGGGGCTCGGCGGGAGATGGCTCTGCATGCGGGAATCTCTTCGCTGAGGCCAACCCACTTCAGACAGCTGACACTGCGGCTGCGCCGACGGACACCCTCCAGGCTGTATTCGATCTCGTGAAGCCCCCCGATCCTTCAATTTCCGTGTCTCCTCAGCTCACCGCAATCTACGGAATGGTCAGCGCATCGTCACCCTACAAGCCGATTCTGACGAGCGCGCCCCACGACTGGTCGATTGCACTGAATTACACCTTTGGCGGCGGCGTGGGCGGTTCCGGCATCACGGGTTCGGGATCTTCCGCTTTTGCGCTGGATGCTTCGGGAAACCTCTGGATCACGAACACGAATACGAACAGCATCAGCGAATGGAGCAACCTGGGTGCTCCGATTTCTCCAGCGGTGTTGAGCAGTACAGCGGGCGGGTTCACGCCCGCGGGCCTCAACGCTCCCGGACCGATATCCATCGATGCCAACGGCTTCGTCTGGATCGCAAGTGGGAATGGAAGTCTGGCAGAAGTCGATGGTGTCACTGCTTCGCCGGCCAATGGGAGCCCATTCTTTGGTGGAGGTTTGGCAACGCCCGTCGGCATGGCCATCGACCAGAGTGACAGTATCTGGGTGACCAACAGCGGGTCTTCGGGAGGTGTAACCAAGTTCAGCAATTACGGCATTGCGCTCTCTCCGGCAGGCGGATACACCGCTGGCATCGCAGATCCGCTGCCCATCGCTGTCGATGGCTCGAACAATGTATGGATTCAGAACGAGATCCCAAACCAGCAAACCGCGAACGCAACCGACGGTCTCACGGAGTTGAATAGCGCGAGCGGCTCGGTCATTGCTTTGGGAAGTGGCAGCTTTGCGGGGAGCCCCAACGTGCGGCAGATCGCAGTGGACGCTTCGGGCAGGGTATGGGAGCCGAATACCACCTGCGGTGTCTGGGTGCTGACAGCCAGTACAACGCCTGGAGTTTTCAATAGCACGAGCGCGGGTGCTGCTACTCTCTCGGGTCCGACCGCCGTTGCGATCGACGGGGCCGACCGAGTGTGGGTGACTAATACCGGAGCCTATAACTGTGGCACTGGCACGCCCCAGCCGAGTGTGTCGCTGATCGATACGGCAAATGGGTACGCCTTTGTCCACACGAGTTTGTCGAACAGCCCGCTGTTTCTAGCTGTCGATGGTTCCGGCAATCTCTGGGTCCTGCTCAACGACAACACAGTGACGGAGTTTGTGGGAGTGGCGACTCCAGCGATAACGCCGCTTGCCTCGGCTGTGAAGAACAACAAGCTGGGAGCGAGGCCATAATGCAATCCCTATCGCGGCAACCGAAGAAGGATCGAATGACAGGACTAGAGAAGGCTATGAGGATCAGAAAAGAATTCGAAGCATTTGAGTCGCATAGGATTGCGTTCGGCTTGGAAGCCGGGAGTGTCTCCTTTACGCGGCTTCTTTCCGGAACGAAGCAAGGGTTCATCCGCACATTCTTTTTTTGCCTTTCTGCTGTAGCGTGTCTGGGCTTTTTCGGATGCGGCAGCAGCTCTGTGAAACCGGACGTTGGACCGATCACGGTCACAGACGTTAATGGTGGTAATCCACAGCCCGCGATCAAGTCACTGACGGTTGGCGGCGGGACGTATCTCGATGTCACTCTCACCAATGACAAGAGTTTGCTCGGCGCCGACTGGACAGTAAGTTGTGGAAACGCATTGCCCCCGGGGACTCCCTTGCCTCCGGGACAGACCGTCGATACTTCCTGCGGTTCCTTCAGTCCTAACCACACTATGAGCTGCATACCGAGCGGTACACCAAGTTGCATACCAAGTTATTCAAGCAGCGCTGCAGGCTACGTGACCTATTACAGTGCTCCGGCCGCGCCGCCTAAAGCAGGAACGGTCACGTTATACGCAAGTTCGTCGACCGATCATTCGCGGTTCTCGGCCCTCACGTTAGTCATCGCCGGACAGCCCATTTCAGTTGGCATCGTGGCTTCGACACCACCACCTTTCACCCTCGCAGTCAGCGGAACGATGTCGCTCACCGGCACGCTGAGCAACGACTACACCGTTGGCGGAGGAAGTATCAGTTGGTCTCTGTCATGTCAGTCGAGCGATTGCGGTTCTCTCGGCGCGACAAAGACCACGAACGGAACAGCGATCACTTTCACAGCTCCGGCAACTGTGCCAACGGGGAACACCGTCACGGTTACTGCAACCTCTGTCACGGACCCGACGGTATCGAACAGCATCATCATCACGATTAGTTAGCGCAGGCACCTGAAAGCAATGAGATAGACAGGGCAGCCGAATGAACTTCTATGAGCACTGCTAGAAAAAAGCCGAATGACGGATGTGAATCACTCGGTCGGACAACAGAACCAAGGAGAGATCAGATAACCATGAGCAGAAAAACATTTGTCGGCCTTTTGATGGCTCTTAGCCTCCTGGGTGCTCACGCGCAGACTCCTGCAACTAAACCTCAGGCGAAGCAGAGCAAGGTCCATGCAAAAACCGAAGAGCAGATACTCCTCGAACAACTGAGCGAAAAGCTCCAGACTCTTGACCGTGTGAGCGACAAGGTGGATGGCCTCGAACGCGAGGTCCAGGACCTGAAGCAGCAATTGCAGGAATCGAACAAGACTGCTGAAGCGGCCAGGGCCGACGCTGCTCAGGCGCGGAAGGAACTTGAGGGCGCGCAACAGGTCGTAGGGCACAATGACCAGCAGGTCGCGACCCTGCAGAGTGCTGTGTCGGACCTGAAGTCTACGTCAACCTCGATTGCCGAGACGGTGCAGGCTCAGCAAAAAGAACAGCAGGAGCTTAAGCATCCCAATTCGCTGCACTTCAAAGGAATCGAGTTGACGCCGGGTGGCTTTCTTGCTGCTGAGACGGTGGACCGCCAACGAGGGGTTGGTGCAGATGTAAATACTCCGTTCTCCAGCATTCCGTTTGCCGGCCAGACCGCGGGTGTGCTCTCCGAGTTCAATGCCAGTGCCAGACAGTCGCGGATTTCTCTGCTCGCGGAAGGTAAGCTATCCAAGGCCACCGTGCGCGGCTACTATGAGGCCGATTTCCTTTCCGCCGGCACAACCTCCAACGACAACCAGTCGAACAGCTACCCACTGCGCCTGCGGCAGGCATGGGCACAGGCTGCGCTGAACAGCGGCTGGACCATCACCGGAGGCCAGATGTGGTCGCTCGCCACCGAGTACAGGCATGGTCTCGACAACCTCGCCGAAGCCATTCCGCTGACCATCGATGCGCAGTACAACGTGGGCTACACCTGGGAACGGCAGTATGGCTTCCGCGTGACCAAGCACATCGGTTCCAAATTCTGGGTTGGCGGCTCTGTCGAAGAGGCACAGACCCTCAACCTCGGAGGGCACAACTTGCCGGCCGTCGTCTACCAGCAGCCAGGCAATGGAGGCGGTCTCTACAACCCAACAGCAAACTACAGCTTTAATTACGCTCCCGACCTGATCGCCAAGATTGCCTACGAGCCGGGTTTCGGCCACTTCGAGCTCTTCGGCGTTGGTCGCTTCTTTCGTGCCCGTGCATTCCCGAATGCGCAACTGCCCAGCGGTGCATCGGCTCTCGGTGCTTTCACGTCGAAGGCCGCAGGCGGTGGTGTAGGCGCGAACGCGCGCATTCCTCTCTTCGCAAAGCGACTGGATCTTGGCGCACACATTCTGGTCGGCGACGGCATTGGCCGTTATAGCTCGGCAGGTCTGTCGGACGCGACAGCCCATCCCGATGGCTCACTCGAACTCCTCCCAGGAGGCTCGGCGCTGGGGAGCCTCGAATGGCATACGACGCGTCGCCTTGATCTCTATGCCTACTACGGCGGCGAGTACGTGAAGCGAGCTTTCTATCCCAATGGCCTCTTTGTCACAACTCCTGGACCGACCTATGGGCAACCGATCCTCGTTGGTTATGGCGCCCCAAACAACGTTGTAAGCGGGTGCTACACCGAAGTTCCGCCAGTGACCTCGCCGAACGGCGGCGGCTATGTTCCTGGCGCTGCGTCGAACTGCAATGCCGACAACCGCAACATTCAGGAAGGTACTCTTGGCTACTGGTTCCGCTTCTACAAAGGTCCTCGCGGGACCTTCCAGCAGGGATTTCAGTACTCCTACACGGAACGGCGCACCTGGCAGGGGATAGGCGATCCGCTGACCGGTCTCGGTGGCTCACCCAAAGCAATCGACAACATGTTCTTTACCTCGTTCCGCTACTACCTGCCCCAATAAGACGCAGTGCGTAGGCATTACAGAAGAGAGATAGGGGAGTAAACGAATGCTTCGACTTTTTGCTCGACTGGTCATCACGGCGCTAGGATTGATCGCGCTTGGCGGCACAGTCGGCTTCGCACAGAGTGGCCAGATCTCAGGGCATGTTACGGACCCGCAGGGAGCAGCCATTCCGGGTGCTGCGGTTCAGATCGTCAACCAGGATAGAAACCTCAAACGCGATAGCAGCACCAACAACGAAGGAAGCTACTCTGCCCCTTATCTGCCGGCGGGAAAGTACGAGATCAGCGTCAAAAAAGACGGCTTCAGCAATGGAGGCAAAGTTGTTCAATTGGCGGTTGGACAAGCCCTGATCGTCGACATCCAGATGACCCTCGCATCGGCGCAAACTGAGGTGACTGTCCAAGCTGAGACCAACAATCAAATTGAGCTTGGTACAGCTTCTCTTTCCACCACCATGTCGAACCAGGAGGTGGCCGCCTACGGCCTGAATGGTCGCAACTTCTCTCAGTTGATCACAATGGCGCCGGGCGTGAGCAACCAGACTGGCCAGGACGAAGCCAAAGTCGGTGTTGCCGGAAGCGCCAAGTTCAGTGTCAACGGGGGCCGCGTCGAATACAACACCTTCGAGGTGGATGGCAGCGATGTACTGAACACCAGCATCAATGCCAGCCGAGGCCAGGGTGAACCGCTGATGGTCTATCCGAGCATCGATGCCATCCAGGAGATGAAGGTACTGACCGGAGACTACAGTGCCCTGTACGGAAAGAGCGCATCGGGCAGTGTGCTGACCACGACCAAATCGGGCGGGCCTCAGTTTCATGGCAATCTCTATGGCTTTATCCGAAACGAGATGTTTAACGCCCGCAACTACTTCGATCCGATTTTCCAGAAGGCGAACGGGCAGCCTGACAAAAGAACTCCTCTCTACCGGAGACAGGATTATGGCGGAACCATCGGCGGGCCACTCTACATCCCCGGCGTATACAACACGAAGAAAGACAAGACCTTCTTCTTCTTTTCGGAAGAGCTGCGCCTTGAAAAGACGCCGGTGGACTACAACCAGGCAGTGCCGACCGTGGCCGAGCGAAATGGCGATTTCAGCGATGTTTGCCCGGTTCTGATCCCAGGCAGCAGCACCGATACTCTCGACATTACAAAATATCCAGATTGTCCGCGTATTCCGGTCCCTAATGTAACTGCCGGCTCCGGATATCTCCCAGGGCGAAGCGTCAACGTCGGATATACGAGTGGAGCGATGTTGAATACCGGTATTATCCCGGAGCCTAATTCAACCTTCGGCTGCAACACCACTAATCCGACTACCCAACCGCGCTGCTATATCGCAGCGATTTCTCCGCCGACTTATTGGCGCGAGGAACTCTTCCGTATCGACCATATTCTGACACCCAATGAACAGCTCGATTTTCGCTATATTCACGATGCGTGGGACACGACGACGCTCGCACCACAGTGGGGTGTCGTGCAGAACTCGTTTCCCACGGTCGAGAACCGCCTCTTTGGCCCGGGACTCAATCTGGTGGCGAGTCTTGTTTCGGTACTGCCGCACAGTGTGTTGAACCGATTCACGGTCAGTTATGCCGTTCAGCACATCACGCTGTCTCCTCAGCCAGGTCCCGGTCTTACTTCTCTCTCGCGGCCTACGGTTCTGGACAATCCCGCGGCGGTTCTTGGCGTCAACCCAGTGCCCGGCACACAGACGTGCGGGGTTGCGACCGGACTTACGCAGAAGAATGGAACCCCTCAGACAATCACCGAATGCCCGATGGGATATATCTTCTCCCCCGCCCAAACTAATGACTATGGTGGAAATAAGATGCCGGGGCTCGTCTTTCAGGGCACGAATAGCGCCTACGGTGGCCACGGATTTGCTGCCGATACCGGCTATGCGCCGTGGAACCAGGCCAATCCGACGTACTCCATACGAGATGATCTCAGCAAGACCTGGGGACGGCACACCATTCAGGTAGGCTTCGAAGCGACTTACGCACAGCAGAACGAGTTGAGCGCGGTGAGTGGCGCCAATTCCGGCGACCTGCAAGGGTTGTTGACCTACAGTAATCAGCAGTCGAAGTACACTTCCGGCAACGCCTTCGCGGACTTCCTTGCCGGGCCGGGGCTGCTATCCCAGGCTCAGACCAACTCAGGTTCCAGCACCTACGCAACCACGGCGATCAAGAGCTATACGCAGGATAGCGGGCAGGCAAAATACCATAACCGCTACAAGTTGGCCGAGCTCTATCTTCAGGACGACTTTCGCGTAAACAGCCGTCTGACTCTGAATCTGGGACTTCGTGCCAGCCTCTTTGGGACTTGGTACAACCCAAAGGACACTGCCTACAATTGGCGACCTGAAGCTTACGACAAGTCCATCGGCGGTTCCATTTATGTCGATGGCAACAATGGATTCCTGGTCAATCAGAACACCGGCGCGCCTGTTCCTCTGAATCTTTCTAATCTCAACCCAGCGATCACCAACGGCCTGGTGCAATGCGGCAAGAACGGCGTGGCCGATAGCTGCATGTCGAGCAGTGTCTTTCATCCGGGGCCGCGGTTCGGCTTCTCCTGGGACCCCTTTGGCAACGGGAAGACGGCGATTCGCGGCGGCTATGGCCTCTTCTGGGAGCATGGGACGGGCTACGAGGCTAATGTCGGATCGCTGATCGGCAGTGCGCCGCTGGTCCTCAGTGAGACCCAGTCCAATCCTGGCGGACCCATCATGCGAGGCACGGCAGCGGCCTTGGGCAGCTACAACACCATCGGGTATTCCTGTCAGGAAGGGGCCACTCAATGTGGCAGCGCCAGCACGGTGGGCAGCGCGACCTTTCCATTGAATGTCACCTCAATTCCCACGAAAGCTACTTATCCTTATACGCAGCAATGGAGCGTCAGCGTACAACGCGAGATCCAGAAGAACCTGATCGCGCAGCTCGCCTATGTGGGGACAAAAGGTACCCACCTGACGGCAGTACGCGACCTCAATCAGTTACCACCCGCTTCCCTGAATCCATTCGGACCCGGACAGCCGATTACATCCTCGGTATGCAATGGCGGTGCGCTGAACGGCTATTTCCCAACCGCAGGGGCGAACCCAGGCCAATCGAGGGGAACCGGGAATACGGCTGGGATCGGACCGAGCTCACCGGGCTGGATCAACATGATCGTGGCCTGCACCGGAAATCCCGGCTTCAACGATGGAAACGGTACTTTGCTCGGAACGAGCGCCGATGCTGTGCGCCCGTACCCCGGATTCAGCAACATCATCTCGGTCGAGAATATCGCCAATTCTTCTTACCATGCTCTTCAGGGAACGCTGCGAGAGGTGACAGGCCCTCTAACGATTGGGCTGGCTTATACCTATAGTCACTCCATCGATGATTCGTCCGACCGTTCAAGCGCTAATTTCACTAACTCTCTTGATATCCGCACGAACCGCGGAAGCTCGGATTTCGATCAGCGCCACATGCTCAACGTCAACTATGTCTATAGTCTTCCGTTGATCCGCTGGATCGATGGTTTCTCGGACCTCTTGGGCTCCGACGACTCCGAGAGCGATTCGCCAACAACTCTGCGTTCCAACTCTGGGCGTCGGCTTCGCAACGCCCTCTTCGATAACTGGCAGCTCGCCGGCATTACCACTTACCAGACCGGTACTCCCTTCAGCATCATCAACGGTGGTTCCGGAGATGGTACTGGCTCTTCGGACAACGCGGGTGTCGGAAACGGGTTGGGAGTGGGTTCTTATCCGGACGTGATCGCGAGCCCACATGGAGTCAAGCCCTATGTTTCCAGTGCTTCTAATGGATCGACTATTGGGCCTCTTCTCGGCAATCCTGGAGCCTTCGTTGCGCCGCAAGGTCTCACCTTCGGGAATGCCGGCCGCAACTTCATGCGTAACCCGTCGAGGATCAACTTCAACATGTCCCTCCTGAAGCATTTCAAGGCCTTTCATGACAGGAGTGACGTCGAGTTCCGCGCGGAGGCATTCAACGTGTTCAACCACACCCAGTTCCGTATCTACGATCCCAGTCATCCCGGCAATACCGGTAACAACTTGATCAATTGCTACGGAGACGTCACGACCCAATATTCGGCTGGAGCATCGAGTTGTCTCGTCGGCAATTCCTTTCTGCATCCGGTAGATGCGCATGATCCGCGCATTCTGCAGTTTGCACTGAAGATGAGCTTTTAGGGAGAGAAGGATGAGATTTTTGAAGCGACAAACAGTGATACCGAAAAGACGAGTCTCCCCGATACGATTTATGACGACGTCATTTACCGGGGCGCTGGTCCTCGTGCTGAGTGCCTGCGGAGGTTCGGCTCATATTCCGGCGGCTACCGCGAGCGGACCGCAACTATACATGACGCCGGTGGTCGCGGGCGGCGCCGCGACTCGCGCTACCGCCCTCCTGGCAACCTATTCCATCGACGATGGCCAGAAGACCTTCGCGCAGGCAACTTATTCTGCGAGCGGGAAACAAGTGCATTATTCCGGGAGCATTGCACCGTTTCAGCGCGGCCTCCTGAGTCTTGCCGTCACCAAAAGCGACAACCTTACGACCCGGGTGACCAACGGCTGGGCGTTCGAGCTGGCCGGTCAGGCCGGGGGATTGGTTGCATTGCAAAACCAGCCGTTTGCCCCGATGGTTCCCGCCGTGTCATGTCCGGCGATGACGAACCCCGAGACGTTTCTGTTTGTGACGTTGCCCGCTCCGTTAACCACAGGCGCACAAGAGTTACTGCGGTGGAATCCGCAAACCGAAACCGCCTATGGAAGCGTCGATATCGGCGCCAACGGCTCAACTGTCACTTTGAACAACATCGGCCAGCACACCCTGACTTCGAGCGGGGGAACCGGAGCTCCCGCGAACCCATCCCCAACGAGCGTCACCGGTGGATGTTCGCCCACACCCTACGGCAACACCGTCAGCATTCCCGGGGAAGTGACAATTACGAATCCCGGAAACGGCCAGATGGTCACGCCGCAGGCGCTTCTAGGCATTGGGCCGTCGGGGCTACTGGTCGAAGACAATGGCATGAATGTGTCCGCTACTCCGCTCTACGAGAATGCGCTCGGGGCGGGCACAGGAGCCATTGGACTGCCGAAGCCGTCCGCCGCAGTGGACACAGGCTCTCTTGCCGGTGCGCAATATCTCGGTTTCTTCTACGGCACAGGCACCGGTTCAGTTACCAGCCCGGACTGGTCGACTTCGCTGGCGTCGTTCGGGTTTTCAAGCCTGCCCGCAAGCTGCGCATCCATCGCTCCGCAGACCGGCACGATGCTCTACGGCGGGGACTTCACGAACAACGATCCAACAACTTCAATGACAGGCTACGGCAACTGCGATTTCGCCATCGATCTCGGCCTCCAGGATACGAAGAACAACGGCCTCTATCCGTCTGCAACTGTGTATGTCGGTTCCGGATTCGGCACGAATACCACGGGCAAAACTTATAGCTTTCCGGCAGTCGCTATCGCCGGGCAATTGAATGGCAAGTACGCCATCTTTCTCATCGGTGCGGATTCAGTTGGCTCACCAAACCAAGCCTGGGGGATTTATCTCCTGCAATCGAACTGAAACAAGCGCGCGGCACTCCTGAAGGGATGCTGAGCCTGACAAATATATTGCTGGCACTAGTCTCCCAGAGTGCTCGCTCAAAGAGAAGCTAACGGCAACATCATGAAAGGATACGGAACCGTGAATTCATCTGTCTTAGTAAAAAATGGAGGCTTTATGTCCCAAAGTCTGTCGAAGTTACATGGGAACCGTCCCGGCGTGATGGCCGCGTTGTTCACAATGCTTCTCTTAATCGCCGGTTGCGGCGGTAGCTCGAAGACGCCAACGCCAACTCCCACCTTCACTCCGGCTGCGGGCTCGTACTCGGCAACGCAGAGTGTGACGGTTGCCGACAGCACTCAGAACGCAGTGCTCTATTGCACCAATGATGGCAGCGTGCCCACGGCCTCTTCGCCGCAGTGCGCCAATCCCATCAAGGTATCCCAAAGCCAAACGTTGAATGTCATCGCTATCGCGCCTGGCATGAACCCCAGCGCCGTGGCGACTGCACAGTACACCATCGGGTCCACTCCGGCGACACCTACGGTGACCGGAATCGGACCGGCGACCGGACCGACAACGGGCGGCACTTCAGTGACGATCATTGGCACCAACTTTACCGGCGTGACCTCGGTCAATTTCGGTGCCGTTGCAGCCACCAGCTTCGTCCTCAACTCGGCCGGTACTATTACTGCTACTGCTCCGGCGGGGGCCGTTGGAGCGGTCAACGTTACGGTCGTCACGTCAGCCGGCACCAGCGCTACCAACAATGCCGATCTGTTCACCTACACTGTTCCCCCGACGCCTTCCATCACCAGCATTACTCCGAACTCGGGTATGCCCGGCTCCCAAGTCGCCATCCTCGGCACCAACTTCGGCACCTCGCAGGGCACCAGCACCGTGACGTTCAACAACGTCTCTGCCGGCGCCGCTTCGCAGTGGACCCCGACCTACATCGTGGTCAACGTTCCCGTCGGAGCCTCCACTGGCAACGTAGTCGTCACCGTTGGAGGCGTCCCAAGCGCGGGAGTGCCCTTCACGGTCGTGAGCTCTGCTCCAACCATCACAAGCCTTTCCCAGACCTCAGCAACGGCGGGCAGTCAGGGCTTTACGCTGACCATCAATGGAACAAACTTCGTATCCGGAGCAACCGCGATTTGGAGCGGCACTGCGCTGACGACGACGTTTGTGAATCCGACACAGCTTCAGGCTGCAATTCCGGCCAGCCTGATTGCGACCGGGGGGACGGCCAGCATCACCGTTAATGACAGTGGCGGCACGTCCAGTGGCGTGACATTCACCATCAATCCCGGCGTCCCAACCATCACCAGCCTTTCCCCGACCTCGGCAACGGCGGGCGGTGCAGCCTTTGGACTTACCGTAACCGGAACGAACTTTGTCTCCGGCGCAGCCGTGAACTGGAACGGCCAGGCACTAACGACAACGTTTTTGAATGCGACACAGCTTACTGCGGCAGTACCGGCCTCTCAGATAACCACTGCGGGCACCGCGACCATCACCGTTACCGACAGCGGCGGCGCGTCGAGCGGAGCGACATTCACCATCAATCCTGGCGTTCCAACCATCACCAGCATTTCTCCGACGTCGGCAACGGCGGGCGGTGCAGGCTTTACGCTGACCGTCAATGGAACGAACTTCGTCTCGGGCGCAGCCGTGAACTGGAACGGTACGGTGCTATCGACAACGCTCGTAAGCTCGACACAACTTATTGCGACGGTTCCGGCCAGTCTAATTGCCACTGCGGGCACGGAGACTATCACCGTCACCGATAGCGGCGGTACGTCGGTTGGAACGGCATTTACGGTCAGTCCTCCCGGGACTCCTACTATCACCAGCCTTTCCCAGATCTCGGCAACGGCGGGCGGTGCAGGCTTTACGCTGACTGTAACCGGAACGAACTTCATCTCCGGCGCAACCGTGAACTGGAACGGCACGGCGTTATCGACAACGGTGGAAAGCCCGACCGAGCTTCAAGCGGCGGTACCGGCTTCCCTGATTGCCACCGCGGGCACGGCGACCATCACCGTTACCAATAGCACCGGCACATCGGTGGGAACGGCATTTACGGTCAATGTGCCTGCGCCAGCCATCACCGGCCTCAGCCCAGCGATCGGAACGCCTGCCGGTGGAACTTCGGTGACCATCACCGGAACCAGCTTCACCGGCGCGACCGCCGTCAACTTCGGCTCGACCGCTGCTGCGAGCTTCACCGTGAACTCGGACACCAGCATCACCGCGGTATCCCCAGCGGGTACGGGTACCGTGGACATAGCCGTTGTCACGCCGGCTGGCACCAGTGCAACCGTCACGGCGGACCAATACACCTTCGCGTTGACCATCAGCGGATTTGTGGTCAGCGGGCCAAGCGGCGGCACACCGATCACCGATGCAATGGTGCAGCTCTATGCTGCGGGGACATCTGGCTACGGCTCGGCCGGAACGCCGATCGGCAGTTCCGTGTCGTCCGATCACACTACGGGTGCGTTTTCCGGCATCACCTATGATTGCTCGACTCTCACCGCGCCGGGCGACCAGCTCTACCTGACAGCAACCGGCAACACCGGAGTTGTCCTCATGGCCGCGCTCGGCTCGTGCAGCGCGGTCAGTACCTCCATCAGCACGGTCACCATCAACGAAGCGACCACCATAGCCTCGGCCTACGCGCTCTCAGGTTTTGCCACGTTCAGCAGTTCGGGCGGTGGCGTCACCATCGGCGCACCCGCAACCGGCACGTCCTGCAATGCCGCTGCCGGATGGAAGAGCAGCGGTCCTGCCACCTGTAACTACATCGGCCTCAGCAATGCCTTTGCGACGGTCAGCAACCTAGTCGATCTGCCGAGCGGCACGGCCCTCAACGTCACGCCGGCATATAAGTCGAACAGCGTAGCAGGCTTCAATACCAGCATCGTGCCGCAGGCGCGCATCCATGCGCTGGCCAACGCTCTGGCGTCCTGCGCGAACCCAACCACCGGCAGCGGCGCCAACTGCGGCAGCCTCTTCGGTGACGCCACAGTTGGTACCAGTGTGCCGACAGATACACTTCAGGCGGCGCTGAACATCGCGCAGCATCCGGGCACCAGTGCTTCACAGATTGCCGGCCTGGCTGCGGCAAATGCGTCTTTCCCGTCAGCCCTGACATCTACCCAGCTTTCGGCCCTCACGGACTGGTCGCTGCCCATCATCTATCAGGGGGCGGGGATAGGCAATACCACGACGCAGCCGACCGGCATGGCGATCGATGGGGCGGGGAATATCTGGATAACCGCCGAAAAGCCTTCCACGCTTCCGACCGGAAACGGAACAGAAACCGGCGGACTGGTGGCGGTATTCAGCAACCAGGGCGCGCCACTCTCGCCTTCAGCTACCTCGGCGAGCAGTACCGCAGGGTATATGAGCGGCATCGTCAATCCGCAAGCCATCGCCATCGACCAGAACGGGTTTGCCTGGATCGGCAATTATGCATCACAAGGCAGCACGGCAGGCAGCATTACCGTGCTCGATAAGACCGGCACACCGCAGTACGGCACCAGCACCCCCTATACGCCCCCGTTGATGACGATCCCGAGTCAGTATGGCATTGCCGTAGATGCCGGTAACAACGTGTGGATTTCCTCCAATGTCACTGGCGGACGTGGCGATGCGGCTTGCGGTGGCACGACCCTATCCGGTCCGTGGGGCGGCAGCATCCTGGGGCTTAAAGGGTCCGGCAACGCCGTAAGCGGTAACGGCATAGTAGCGGACTACTTCGGGGACAATAGCAGTTGCCCAACATATCTCGCCATTGACGGAAATAACAATCTTTGGACTTGGGATAATGGAAATACCCAGTTGATCAATTCAACTAGTCAAGATGTGAACGCCATCAGCTTGTCACTATTCAGTACGAATGACGGATCATTGACTGGGGGGCCCTACAACAATTTCTACCCACTTAGCGGTAGCAGTAATATGGCAATCGACAGTTCAGGAAACGGATGGTTCCTTGCCAACCTTGTAGTTGGTGGTTCTACTGCGCAGGGCATAGGTATGATGCCCAGCATCGGCGGGTTCACCGATCAGTCTGTATTGAACCCCGCAGGTCCACTTGGGGGATCGCTCACCGATCCGTACAATCCGACTGTCTTTAGTAATCCCACTTCTTCTTTTGGGAGTTCCCTCGCGGTCGATGGAGCGGGGCAGGTGTGGGCCGCAGGAGGATCGCCTAGCGCTAACTCTTGGGGCCTGTATGCAATCAACAAAAGTGACACTGGCCTCCTGTCTCCCGCTGGTGGCTATATAGGCTTCGACGGAAGCGGCCTCACTCCAATCGACGTAAGACTGTACAACGGCGGCACTGCCGTAGACAGCTCAGGCAATGTCTGGATTGTAAGTCGGGCAGTATCCTATCCGGGCCAAATCAGCCAGGGAGGCGAGTTGACGGAGTATGTCGGCATCGGCGTGCCCGCGCCTACGCCGCTGGTTTCCGGTCTCATCAACGGCAACACTCCGGCGGCCAAACCTTAACCCACAAACAGTAACTCTATGTCCACGCCCTCATTGTGAAGCGCAAACCTGGAGCACAATGAGGGTTCCATTCAAACGACGCTGGACCAGGCAAGGTGGTTTTCCTCCCAAAAGGAAAGCTACCTTTGCCTTCTTACCTCATTTGTGTAGCAACAGGAATAGAAAGTGCTCCGTCGGCAATTCGAGAACGATTGGATATGTAGCAGAGGGTAAGGAGAGATAGAGATGATGAAGCTTAAAGCTATTCTTGGCATCCCGGTCGTAGCAGTATTGATGGCGGGGGCGACTTCGCTCCGCGCGGCTCAGTTGTCCACCAATGCCCGGACAGCGATTCCGCATAATGTCCAACAGTTGCTCGTCATGGATTACAGGGCCATCCAGAATTCAACCGTCGCCACGAACCTGCGGGAGCGTGTGATGCCTCCCGAGCTCAAGACGTTCGATGAGGCTCTGCGCAAGTCGGGCCTGAATGACAACCATGACGTTGACCAGTTGGCTTTCGTGCTCTTCCGACCAAAGGATTCCGAGGACCGCCTGGAGAGCGTAGGGATCGCGGAGGGCCAGTTCGCAGTTCAGGAGATCCTCGCGGATTTCCGCAAGCAGAAACTGAAGGCCACCTTTATCCGAACCAACCGCGTCTATCCCTTGGCGAAGACCGGCATGGTGGTGTGCTTTGCCGATCCCTCCACCATGATCTTCGGCGATGCGGTGCAGCAGGCCCTCGATGCACGCGATGGCATTACGTCCAGCCTGCTTGCCAATGCACCCATCCTAAGTGCTATGCAATCGGTAGACAGCAAACCGCTCTGGAGCGTCCTTGATCCGAAGGGCACCCAAACAATGATGCGGCAGATGCTTGGCGGGGCCGCATCCGTTACCGACTCCGAGACGGTGCGTAAACGCCTGGGCGCCTCGTGGTATGCGATGGACTTCCAGCACGGGGTCAAGTTCGACCTGACTATCGATACGGGCGACAACTTTGCCGCGGCAACGCTCGCCTCGCTCCTGAGCACCGCCGTCGCACTTCGCAAAACCACAGGATCGGATGCCGAGAAGCAAGCTCTCGCGGCCACGTCCGTTCACGCTGATACCGGGAATCTGACGATAGCGTTTGCGGCAACAGACGAGGCGTTTCTCAGCCTGTTGCAATCGCCGCTCTTTCAGGGCATGTTGTCGTAAGAGAAGCAGTGGTGAGTGAGAAGTGGCGAGTGGGGCGGTGGGCGCGAAGCTAGGCCCCATGCCTATTGGCAATGCGAACCAGAACGCCGGTTCAGGGCTTCGAGAAGGAAGGTTTTGTTGATGCTGTCCGGAGCTGGGAAAAGACGAGCACCGGCGGCGAGTTTACCGCAGAGGCAGCCATGTTCATTGCAGGAATCAAATTCGGGATTCACTTCGGGTTGGCGATCGTCGTCTCTCGTATCGTCTCGACGGGGATGTTGAGCTTGCTCTGGATCGGCATTGCTGCCTGTGCCGTGACGGTGTTGTTGCCGGTGTTGATTGGAGAATGGGTCAGCCGTCACGCTTTCAGGTTGAAAGTGCCCCGGCAATCGAATCCGTTCCGGCTGCAAGGCGTTCTGTGGGCCAAGGCTCCCGAATCCGATGATCTGGAGGGTGATGGAGTGATCTTTACCCCTCCCGAGCTCTTGCTCCACGAGTTTCCGGTTCCGCTTTCAAGTCCCGACAGGGAGTGTAGAGAGACCGCAGAAAAAGTCTCCGCATAGAACCTCCACTGCGGCGTCGCACCGACCCCGGCGCGACGCCGATTTTCAGGGTACCCAACGTCAACGAGTGGAGCGTATCCACCCAGAACCGAGGCAGCTTGTGTTTCTCCAGGGATTCCTCTTCGCGTTGGGTTTTGGAGCAGGCTGCTTCGTCTTTACCTTCACTCTCGTGACCGCATTGCTGATGGTGGAGAAGATCATCCTTCTCTTCCAGCCACCGAAGGAAATGGACGGGACCGTGGATATTCGCCGGTGGCAGGAACGAACGACTTCCAGAACCAGCGGACACGACCATCCTCGCAGCGCCGGTTAGACATTGCGTATCGTGCCTTCCTCCGCGGCGTCAAGACTTGGCACGCCTTGACGCCGATTTTTCGACCTAACCCCCACCCGAAGAGATGAGCTGACTATGCCGAAACCCCATCGAACGCTACCGAACGCATCGCGGGTCGATTCCCGCTCGCTCGACTCGTCGGTTCGGCTGCGAGAGATCGTCAAGAGTGGACTGACTTCGAGATTCCAGCCCATCTATGAAGTCGGCGAGAAGATGCCGTTTGCCATTGAGGGATTGGTGCGCGGACCCGTGGGAAGCGTGCTTGAAACTCCAGACGGACTCTTCGAGGCCGCCGAGAACGCAGACGTGGTGCTCGCTTTTGATGAGGCTGTCTCGAAGGTTGTGCTAAATGCGTTTGCCGAGCTTCACTGGCCCGGTAAGCTCTTTCTTAATCTCCGGGCCAGTTCGCTTCACACCGCGCCGCAGGCCGTCTCCAATCTTCGCCGCGCCATCGACTATGCCTGCCTTCATCCCTCGCAGATCGTCTTGGAGCTGACCGAACACGAGCCGGTCCTGGACGCGGCCTCTCTCCTCCGAGTACTCGATCCACTCTTCGACGATGGGATGAAGCTCTCCCTCGATGACGTAGGCGCGGGCTTCGCCAACATCCGCGCTATCTGCGAGCTGCAACCGCACTACATCAAGGTAGACCGCTACTTCATTCGGGGAGTTGCGGAGAGCATGGTGAAGCGAAGCGCCGTGCAGAACTTCGTCAACCTGGCGTCCGATGTCGGCGCGATGCTCGTGGCGGAAGGGGTGGAGCAGGAAGAGGACGCGCTGGCTCTCATCCAGATGGGAGTCCGCTTGATGCAGGGATACCTCTTTGGGAGACCCGCAGAGAGACCCATGCTCGTGCCTCTGCGTGGGAGATTTTGGGATGCCTTCATCTAAGGCACTATTTGCGGCGGTTTCTGCGATCGAATGAAGTTCTCTACGTGCCGCTTTCCAAGATGCCTGCTGATATATGCGACTAGATCGATAGATCGCATCACTTGGTCTTCGACCTCCGGCCCATTGAGAAAACTATTTTCACGATGTCGTTGAGATCGATGCCGCTGAACAGTCATTACCTGTACATTTTGAAAGAAAAAATATGAATATAGTTCTTGAAGCGACCGAGTTTTCTAAGTTATGCTTGCGCCCTACGGCATCCTGCGTGGAATTATCCGGGCCCAATAAAATAGCATTTCCCTTAAGTCATCCAAAGTAGCTGTGAACTGAGAAGCTCAAGCGTGAAAACGTCTGCGTAAAGTGGCGCATGGTTTTGGCGGTTTTCTTCCCAGTTTCAACGGAGTTACTCGCGGCTTGAGGAAGTTGATTTCTGAGACGATCAAAATGAATTTCAAAAATGCCATTGCAAGTAAATGGAGAAGTTCAGATGAAGAAATTATGCCTTGTATCACTCTCTGCCATTCTTCTCTGCCCATTCCTATCGGGACAAACACAGACAAACTCGATTCCTGTTCCGGTAGTCGAGCATCCCCAGAGGATTTATCGTCTCAGAGTTCTCTTCCGACAACTCGGTCTGAGGCTCGACTCTGACGACCCGACCTTCAATGAGCTGCAGACCTTTAAGCAACAGGTGAATCGTTGGGCTTTGGAAGCGCCGTATCAGTTGGCGCCCCCGCCGGACTCGATAAGTCTCGCCAAAGAGAGCTACCCCGGTGGGGGCGAGCGATTCCTTCGATCGACGGTCCTGAAAGCTGAGGTGATCCAGCAACCGAAATCAGCGCAGGTTACAGACCCCACCACAGGAGCCGTCTCGACCCAGCAAAACCCAAACGAGATGCTTTGGAAAGCATCGGCCGTCACGGACTTCAGCCAGCTTGTGCCGACGACCAGCGACGTGCAGACTCAGGCGGTTCAACTCAAAGCGTCAGGGGTGGATCTTTCACGTCCTGGGGCGGGCAAGGCCCTATGCAGCGATTTCGTTACGCCGCCCGGTCAGCCTGCGACGCGCCAATCGTTTGCGATGGAGCATGGGTTCAACAACTGTGTTCTTCGCACAGGGACGAGCTATACGTTCGCTCGAATCGGTTCCGGTTTCAAAGGCACTTTCAGTTGGGCTCAGAACCCTAAGATCCAGTCTAATATTCTGGTTCCTGAGCAGTACACCAGTCTGAATCAGGCGTTCGCCGGCGAAGTGGACTTCGATCCGACGAAGGTCTTTCTAACGGGGAGTGACTGGAACTCAGCGTATCTGGCCGCCAATTCTTACAGCGATCATGAGGAATATGTCTTCGTCTCCAGGATCGCGGCGAAATGCCACGTACCTCTTGCGCCAGAGGGCTCTCAACGAACCGGCCTCATGACGACGGATTGCGCCAAGAAACTTGCGCGGCCGCAAGGGCTGTCAGCAATCGCCGCCGTGATCACACCAACAGTGACGTTTATCGAAAAGACGAATTTCGATTTTTTCGCAAGCGGTGGTCAGCTTGTTCCGAATCCATTTCCTTCAAAACGGTTGGCAGATCTGACATTTAGCTTCGATCTGACTCGCTTGATTCCGAACGCGAAGGCTCGCCAGGACGCGATGGCAACTTTAGCAGCCGCCCAGCAGAAGGTGCCCGGGCCTTCACCGAACCCAAATCGAACGGATGTCTACAACCAGGTGTGTATCTGGGCCTCGGAACCAGAGCAGATTGACAACGATACTTTCTATGCGAATCTCCGGACCGCGCTCACCACGGCGGTGCAACAGATGCCTCCAAACTAAGTCTGCAGTAAGACCGGCGAAGGAGAAACTATGTGAATTGTCTGCTAATGCCGTCTGAATTGGTTTCTATTCGACTACCCTTTGTTGCACGGGCCCCACAGAGCTGTTATTGAGGAGATCTACTATGGGCATTTGCAAAGATAAATCCACGACGTACCTTGCTGGACTTGGTTATAACGTCGTCAGACATCCCAGTGCGGGCTTTCGTCCGCTTACCCTGTTAGGCCGTCAGAATGGGGCTGTCGACCAGCTGGGGCCTCTCAACTTACTTATCACGAACCCTCCGAATACCCTGCCGACGATTACCTCGGATGTTGCTTCCGCCGACATCAACGGTCAGACGTCGAGCAAGCTCTCCCTGGGGATAGGCGTCAATATCCTTGGGACGCTGATCGGCGCCCTGGGAGGCGGCAATCTTGGGTTCAATCTGAGCTTCACGGACGCGAAGCAGATCGAGTTCTCGTACACGGACGTCCTGAACGATTCCGTGCTTCCACTTGATGTCGGCAATTACCTGAAGAAGGCGACTGTGGATGCTGACAATCTGATTCTTAAGGAATATGTTCTGGGCCGCGGCGAGTTGTTTCTGGTCACGAAGATTGCGAAGTCGAAGAAGTTCAGCGTCAAGTTCGAGAAGAGCGATTCCACGGATGCATCAGTCGATGTCCCGACGCTTCAGGGGATAGCTGGCGGAAACGTCAAGGTGGGTGTCTCCGGAGCAAGCACCTCGACCATCAGTTTCGAAGGCACCCAGCCTCTCAGCTTCGCCTTTCAGTGTTTTCAGGTCGGCGTATATGAAGGGGTTCTGGATCTCTCATCGAGCGCTCCGGGTGCAATCGCTGCAGGAGTCTCGATCAGCCTTGCAGGGGATCCTCCACTTCAGCTCAGTCCGGGGGGGCTTCTGGACGTGGGTGGGCCGATGTAATTCGCTGTTATATGGGGCTGTCACGAATTAACGTGACAGCCCCGCCGCACTGGCTGGATCGTATTTGAAGGGCTCCAAAGAGATCGCGCTTGCTCAAGCGCCAAGGAGACAGACTTATGGCAACGCTGGACAGACCGGGTATGGGCGGCGTCATTGACGTGGCTGCATCCACAAAACGTGAGCAGTATGTATTGCTGCCCCCTCGCGGGCTTCGCTCCGACAACAAGGAACTTGGCGACTTCTTCGGTTCGCTTTCTCACATGCAGGATCCGCTGTCCAGAGTTACGCGTTTGTTCTACGGAGTCTCGTCGGTCCAGGTCAGCACTGCCAGGACAGATATTCAGGTGCTGGACTCGATCCATGAGGATGGCGCGAAGCTGGTCGAGATGAGTCCAGAAGGTCTATCTATCCTGCGGGCTGCCCAACCCGATATCCGGGTGGCGCCTATCGTCTACTACGACGTTGCAGTTGCCCCACGACCGCATATCCGTCAATCTGCCTCCACTGCTTCGACTTTGCCGTCGCTCTCTCTTCCAATAACGGTAGTGAGCGCCGACAACGGCCAGGTGATTCCCGGTGCCACTGTCATTGGTTTCACCAACTTTGCATCAAAAACTGGCGCAGATGGGGTGACGGATGCGAATGGCAACGTTGCTCTGGGGCTCAGTGGCAACCCGACCGAGCTCGAACGGCTCTATGTCTATCCGAGAGGTGGATGGTGGCCGCTGTTGGAAGAAAATGTCTCCCTGTCACCCGGCGACGTGATTAAGCTGACTCGCATCGATTTGGCGCAGCAGGATCTGCTGCGAGAGAAATACGAAGCGACGGCGACTCCGACCGACGGTATGGGCATTCGCATTGGAGTGATCGATACGGGTGCTGGTGCGCATCCCGATCTTCTGATCTCTGGAGGTGCGAATTTTGTGGCTGGGGAAAACCCTGCCGACTATGGAGATAACGGCGTCGGCCATGGGACGCATGTTGCGGGAATCATTGGTGCGAGAGGGACTGTGCCGTTGGGAATGCGCGGGCTCGCGCCTGAGGCCGAAATATATAGCTACCGGGTTTTCGCGCAGGGCACCTCAACCGGCGCAATGAACTATGTGATAGCCAAGGCGGTTGATCGCGCGGTCGCAGATGGATGCCACATCATTAATCTGAGTCTGACTACCGCTGATACGGAGATCGTGTTGTCGCAGGCCCTTGACGACGCTCGGGCGGCTGGAGTGATTGTGATTTGCGCCGCTGGAAATGACTATCGCGCCCCCGTGGGTTTTCCCGCCTCGTACGCGTATTCCGTCGGCGTGTCCGCTTTTGGCAGACTCGGATCATTCCCCAACAATGCAACGCAGAAGGGAAATGCCGCGCCTCCGTATGGGGCTGATCCGAATCACTTTATCGCCGATTTCTCGAATGTCGGCCCCGATATCGACTTTACCGGCCCCGGGGTAGGGATCGTCTCTACCTTCCCAGGCGGCTACGGTGTTCTTGACGGCACTTCGATGGCATGTCCCGCGATTTCAGGAGTTTGCGCACGTTTGATGAGCCAGAATCCTACATTTCTCGGGTTGCCGGCGAATTCCTCGCGCGTAAAACAGGTACATCAGTCTCTTGTTGTGCAGGCAATTCTCATGGGATTCGGAGCAACTTTTGAAGGGCAGGGATTTGTTAAAGTATAATGGTTGATTCCCGTATAATGGGAGTGCGAGGTATCTATGGCTAGGTTCATTCTTAGACTCAGCGGCGCAAACAAGATCTCCAGCGCACTGGACGCGATTCGGTCTTCATCGGCCAAGGTCGTCGACCAGACCGCACGCATGCTCCTGGTGGAGGCACCCGAGGACGAGATGATGGCTCTCAAAACCTCTCATCCGGAGTTTACGATCGCACCGGAAGTGGCTTCTTACTCGATCCCTCCCGCTCCTCGTCCTATGCTCGCCGGGAGCGGGCTTGTGAAGCCCTAAGCAGGTTGATTTTTACAGCAGAAGAAGAGGGAGGAGCAAAAGCTCCTCCCTCTTCCTTTTGGCCTCAGGCTACTTCCCTGCTGGCTGGATGCCGTTGTTTGAGGCTTCGGGAATATATCCCCTTATCTCGGTGTGCGCATGGTTCCGATACAGACACCGGCTGTTGGTTTGATCCATCTCGTAGGTACTGGCGGCGGGATGGACCGCGGCTACTGTCACAGCCACTTGCGGCGGCGTGGACCAGACGGAACATAGTCCGCCTTGCCCAACGCTCACACGGTAGCGGCAGTCAGGCTGCTTGCTTCTCCTCCTATGAGACTTGGGGACAGGCCCTGGCAATGCAAAGGTCATAGTTCGGGCATCGCTCGACGGTCAAGAAGACGGGATGTTGCAATGTGAGCGTGCGTGCACCGTATGCATGACACCGCTCCAGTCACCTTGCGGATCGCCTCGATAAAGAGCGGAGGAATGGCGAGTATTTCCCCTGAGCTGGTATAGAAGGCCGGCGCCATTGACTCGCGAAGATGGCGGTTGTCCTGCTTCCACAAGTCCGTTGTGAGCGTTCCCTCACGACCTCGGAACAGTACTGTTGAGGCGAGCGCTGGACGGGAGCCGTTCCCGGGCGTGTTGAGTGCATGTCTCGAGATCACCACGTCGTAGGTGTGCTCCACGCGGAGCATCTCGATTCGGATGAGCTCGCTTGCGATGATGAGTGCATGACGGCCATTACCTCCGATAGAGTCAAGTGGTTGCAACCAGGGGATTGGCTTGCCTTCGGCATCTACAAAAGCGCAATACCTGCCCAGTTCTGCCACAGCGCCCCCCGATTCGGTAGCACGAAGAACGTACCGCTTAGCCAGGTGCTGATGCTCGACCGAAATGCCGGGCTGGCAATAGATGCCGCGTCCTTCGAGCCCCCGCAGCACGGCCTGCGGGAGTGCAAGCCCGTGCCGTGTAAGACGGTCGCTGCCAGAAGAAATTAAGAACTTGCTAGATGTGAAGGGTGACCCGTTGCGAGCCATATTCATGCTCCTCGTACAAATGACTTCCGGCGAATCGGCAGACCGAGAGCTTCGCGGATATCTTCGCTGGAGCAACCCGCGAAACATTGATAGAACCTCGGGTCGGCCTTCTTGATCTTCAGGTTGTCTCCCGCGCGGTCACGGCCTGCTCGGGCACAGGATGGGCACCGAGCGACCCAATTGCGGCTGTCTCTCGCCCGGTTATTGACGGCCACCAAACTCAGGATTCGAGTTTCGCAGGTGCTGTCTCGTAAGAACTTAGGGGGATAGTAAGGAACCGGCTCTGGCCTGCGGTACGCTTCAGGGAGACTCATCCCCTGGATGAGCGTCTGAAGCTTACCCTCGGTAAGCTTCTTTAGGCCTTCGATATAGGCCAACTGCTTTTCCGGGTGGGGCGCCGCCTCGTAAAACCAGTATCTGCGATTGGACTTGCGATGGACCCCCATCGGAGCCCGAATCGCATTGCCATACTCGTCCTCTTCGATTCGATCCTGCTTTGGGAATACCTCGATACCTTGCTTCAGACCTCCGCCTTGGATAGGAACTCCCGCTCGCAGCGCGACGTTATATATATAGATACGAACCTCGGCCGCGAGTAAGGGAGTAGCAAAGAATACCCAGAGATGACCGCCTCGTCGCGACTGTTCTTGTGCCGCTTCGACTCCGTCTTGTTTCAGCTCCCACTGAATTTTTGCGAGAGCTTTGAGCGAGCCGTCGAAGTCTGCATCAATGGCCACCCATTTTGACCGTTGGGTCTCAGGATTCGGGGAATAAACGTTGATAGTAATGTCACCGTTGAGGTGCATCCGAACAACGTCAGCATTGAGGGGTATCGGTTCGTCTGTCTTCTTGTCCTTAGCCAAAAAGTAGGGGAAAGATCCATCAGCAGCCGGTCGGATGAACTGCATGCCGTAGATGGGCCTGTTTACGAAGAGTGAGATGAAGTGATCGGCAACGTCGCGGCTAACGGAGAAGTGCTTGTACATCGTGCGCCTCCAGTTTTGCCCCGTGGTTGTACCCCGGTTCCAAAACTCGGTCAAATTTGCATGGGGCGGCGCCGGAGAGAGTTGGGATGGGGGTGTGGTAACGCCGGATAAACCAACGACTTTGGCGAATCAGGCCGAGGTGAGTTCGGGCCGATGCTTGCCGGGAAGACGTCTTCTTGCTGACGCGACGGTAACGACTGTCTTCCAGGTGCGGGATGTCGTGGCTCAGGCCTGAGCCACGTCTAGTCGGTCCAGCAAGAGCAGGGGCTGCTCGACGTACCGGAAAAGGTCGTACTCGGAGAACGCTCGATCGAACTTCTCCGCAGTAAACTGGTCATCCTCGGCTTCGTCGAAGCACAACATGGACCAGTATTGGAGTTTCCTATCCAGGACGTAGATTGCGCCAGAGGTCGGGTCGCCGGGCACCATCTGCAAGAGCATGACCCCTTTAGGAGACTCAATCCAGCGGGCCGCTACTGAGTCGTTGAGGTTCAGGAACGTTTCGACACTTTCCTGGGTGGTGCGACCGGCGTAGTCGTCCCATCCGAACAGATACCTGGCTGTTAGTGCTCCTAAGCTGAGTTGCATGGAAGTTGTCCTCCTTCGTTTTGGTAAGGTTTGTGTTGCTGGATCTGACTACCTATTGCTTCTCGAAATCTGCGAAACCATAGCCGGCCGATTGATCCAAGGAATGCCATCAGCCACCAAATGAGGATCTGGGTTTGGCTGATCCTTCCCGCGAACACGTCTCGGGCGAACATCCAGACGCCGAACATGGTTGCTATCTCGTACGCAGTTAGAAGAAGGATCTGGGTGAGTTCCCAGAGGGAGTTTCGCGTTAAGGTGGATTCGACCGCAGCGCGAACCGCGGCTAATGGGTGGATATGCGTCATCTCTTTGGCTCCAGATTGGTGTTTTTGGGGTGCGTTTCTGACCAATAACCGACAATCGTCGAGCTAGTCCTCGTAGAAATAGCGATCGTTCGGCGGACATTCTGCGGACGTCTTCAAGAAGGCTGACCGGTATTCCTGCGTCACGAGGCGCGGCTGTCTTGCCAGCGAGAACTCGTGGTCTTTGACGTAGAGCAGGTACGGTGGCTGAACACTATGGTCGCCCCAGTCGGCGGCTTCGAGGAGTTCGATCTCCTGACGCGTGAGCACCCGTGCTCCGCCTTGAAAAGGCTCGGGCTGCCTAGAAAGACCGCTCATTGCATCTCGCGCGTCAGCGCAAAAGAGCTTCCAAATTGCGATTACCAGAAGGGCACGAAGCAGGTGATCAACCAGACGAATCTTCGGATGAGGCTGATCGTGTTGATTGCCGTCTCGACCGGAATGCGCTCAGCCGAGATTCATCGGCTGAGGTGGTCCGACGTGCGGTATGGCGAAGGGCTGCTGGCAGTTCGGTCGAAACTCAAGGGGGGTGAGACCCGCTATGTTCCGATGTCTCTGGAACTGGCCGAAGAGATTCGGCGGTACCCGTCCGAGATCGGGCAGGATCGGATCTTCCCGCCAAAGGGGGGACCGAAGAGTAAACGTCAGAGACTGGAAGGAAGTTTCGATGATCTGCTCAAACGGGCGAAGATCCGGGAGTTTTGGTTCCACGATCTGAGACACACCTTCGGTTCCTGGTACATGATGAACGGCGGAGACCTCTATGAGCTGGCGAAGCTACTGGGTCACGCCAATATCAAGATGACTGAGCGCTACGCGAAGCTGGCGAAGGCGCACATCATCAAGACCGGGAACACGGCGAAGCTGATCTGGAACATGCTTGAGGATAGAGCTCCGGAGAAGCAAGAAGGCGGCAAGGCGAACATCGCCTGAGGGCGATGTTCGCGTATTGTTCGCGCGACTAAAACACTAACTTTCTGGTTGCCGCTAAGTTGTTGAAAAGATGGTGGCCAGAGACGGGATCGAACCGCCGACGCCGGCCTTTTCAGGGCTGCCTAGCAATGCAGCTAAGTCGTCTGGAATCAGCGGAAATAATTGATACCATGAGCCTTACTGCCTAGCCGCTCTGGGCCGCTTTAGGACGGTTTGGGCTGTTTTCGACCGTACGATGGTCGCGTATTGGTCGTGCTCCCTTAGTCACTTCCTGGCAATATCAGCTATCGGTAGCTCATATTCATCTTCGGAGAGTAGGGTCAAAGATCTTGACGTCCTCTCATCTCATTTGAATGCCGGCACCCGCGACAAACCCGCAGTTGTCGCCAAGCCGTGCGGCGCAATACGTGCGGATGTCGACAGAACACCAGCAGTATTCGCCCCAGAACCAGTCAGACACCATTATCAAGTTTGCCACCAATCGCAACATGGACATCGTAGCGACCTACGATGACCATGGGCGAAGCGGACTCAACTTGGCCGGGCGTAATGGGCTGCGTCAGCTCCTGAACGATGTAGAGAGCGGGAAGGCCAATTTCACTGACCTGCTCGTGTACGACGTGAGCCGCTGGGGCAGGTTCCAAGATGCCGACGAAAGCGCATATTACGAGTATGTGCTGAAGCGAGCGGGCATTCGGGTTCATTACTGCGGCGAGCAGTTCGCAAACGATGGAAGTATGGCATCCGCATTGATGAAGACTCTCAAGCGCACAATGGCTGGGGAGTACAGCAGGGAACTTTCTGTCAAAGTTTTCGCTGGGCAATGCCGCCTTATCGAACTCGGGTTCCGGCAAGGTGGCCCTGCCGGCTATGGTTTGCGTCGTCAGCTTATTGATCGTGACGGCAAAGAAAAGGGATTGTTAGACCGAGGAGAACGGAAAAGCCTGCAAACGGACCGTGTCGTCCTGGTGCCTGGACCAGAATCCGAGATTCTCGTGGTGCGTGACCTCTTCTCTCAATTTGTTGATCATCATCAGTCTGAGAAGGATCTCGCCTTATCTCTGAATAGCAAAGGCATCCTCTCAGACATGGAAAAACCGTGGACGCGGGGAACGATCCACCAGATTCTCACTAATCCCAAGTATGTCGGAGCCAATGTCTATAACCGGCGTTCGTTCAAGTTGAAGATGAAACGCTTGATCAATCCCCCGGATATGTGGGTTTCCCGCAATGAAGCATTCCAGGCGATTGTGTCCGCTGAAATCTTCTTGCAGGCCCGCCGGCTCATTGATGCCCGACATATCCACCTCACGGACGATGAGCTACTGGCACGGCTACGAGTTCTTCTGGATCGTTGCGGGAAGCTGTCAGGCATTTTGATCGATGAGGCGGAGGACATGCCATCGAGTTCGATTTATGCCTCGCGATTCGGCGGCCTCTATCGGGCATATGAACTCGTCGGGTGGAGTGATCGTCGGGACTGCAGCTATATTGAAACCAATCGAATGCTGCGCCGGGAGTATAAGACTCTAGTCGACTCTATAGTCACGGGCCTGCGAGCCACCGGGGCAGAAGTTGAAGTGGACGATCGCTCCGACCTGCTCACGATTAATCGTGAGTTCACAGCGTCACTCATACTCTCCGTTGTCAAGAAACAAAAGCGCAATCTCAGCGTTGGCGCCTCCGCTTCGACGGGGGGTTGGTCCCAGACGTCACCATCGCGGCTCGCCTGAGCCCTGGTAACCAATCAGTTCAGGATTACTATCTGCTTCCAGCTATTGATCTGCTGTGGAAACGACTCAATCTTGCGCCTGACAACGGAGTCTGTCTCGATCTCTACCGATTCGACACGCTCGATTTCTTTTTCAACCTCACAAAGAGAGTTTCCCTGGAGGACTTAGCGTGACCGAACAACAGGTCGTATCCATCCCCATCGCAGAGATCCGGATTGCGAACCCGCGAACCCGCAATCGAATTAAGTGGCAATTGGTAGTTCAAAGCATAGCGACCGTCGGTCTGAAGCGACCCATCACGGTAGCAATGAGGCCGGGCTCAGACTCGGATGGGAGGCGTTACGATTTGGTCTGCGGACAGGGCCGCATGGAGGCGTTTGTTGAGCTAGGGGAAGCGACTATTCCGGCGATCGTCATCCAGGCACCAGAGCAAGATCGTCAGTTAATGAGCCTTGTAGAGAACATTGCTCGCAGACCTGCATTGACTCACGCAATCTTGTTTGAGGTCCGCGTTCTACGTGAACGGGGCTATAAGCGTGAAGAGATCGCACTCAAGCTTGGACTTGACAGGGCATATCTCTATGGAATCTGCCATCTTATCGACAAGGGCGAAGATTTCCTTGTCTCTTCTGTAGAAGCCGGCCGTATACCACTGAGTGTTGCTGTTGAGATCGCCAGCGGCAATAATCACGACGTTTCCAGGGCGTTGTCAGAGGCCTACGAAAAAGGTGATTTGCGCGGGGCCCGCATATCAGCTGCCCGCCGAGTTATTACCCAGAGGTTAGAAAGGCAGCGGCTTCAAGGCCAGACACAACCGGCCCGCCGCAAACTAACGGGACAAGCTCTCGTCCAGGAGTATAAGCAAAAAATCCGCGAGCAGACTGCTCTCGTCTTGAAGGCCAATCGCACAAGAGACCGTCTCATTCTGCTCACCTCGGCGGCGAGACTTCTGTTCGCAGACGAGAACTTTCGCACTTTATTGAAAGCCGAAGGGATGCAGAATGTGCCCGCCGAGCTTGCGGGAAGGCTCTAAGAGTGAAAACCGCTAATACCAACTTGCGTTCAGCGTTCCAGAGCAACATCCTGACATTGCCCCTGTTATCCGTTGTCTCGCAGAGAAGCGCATCTCCAGAGGTACTCCGCTCAAGCATCTTCAAGCAAATTCTCGCGTCCGTGCGTGAGGTCGGCCTGATTGAACCGCTGGTGGGTCTATCCCCAGGAGGGAAAGGGCTTCCTTCTCCTAGATGGGCACCTGAGACTCGAGGCTCTCAAGATACTGGGAATAGAAGAGGTGAATTGCATCCTCTCGACGGATGATGAGGGCTACACATACAACAAACGGGGTGAACCATATCCCGCCAGTGGCGCAGCATTTCATGCTCATGGAGGCATTGAAGAGCGGGGTTGCCGAAGAGCGCATTGCAGCAGCTCTGAACATCGATGTTGCCGCAATTAGAAGGCGAGTTCAGATGCTGGACGGGATTTGCCCGGAAGTTGTGGAGATGCTGCGAGATCGGAAACTAAGTTTGGAACTCTTTCCTATACTGCGGAAGATGAAGGCGATTGGGCAGATCGCCACAGTCGAGCTCATGGTTTTGCGACATGACTATTCTGTCTCGTTTGCGAAGACCCGGCTTGCCATCAGCCCTCCAGCCCTTCTATGCGCGACATCATCTACGGCACGTCAGTTGAAGGCAAATGCTGATGCCGCAGATGCTCTCCTGGGCGAGGATACTGACGGCCTCATTCAGAACCTGAAGGCAATTGAAGAGACCTATGGAACCGACATTCTTACACTTACGGTGACTTGCGCTTATCTTGAGCGTTTGTTCTCTGAGGCCAGGATCACGCGGTATCTTGACCGGCATCATCCTGGGCCGATGGAAACGCTGAAGAAGATCATCTCCGATATGCTCCCCCCTCAGGAGCCCAAGAGAAATTCGTAGATCTCCCGGCGTGCGGAACTATCCTTGGGCTGATTGCGACATGATAGCGGTACTACGGCTAGACTCCTTAATTGAACGAAGAAGAAGCAAGGGGGGAGTGCGGATGTCCAGCGTAGTGTTCACGGAGAAGCTGATTGCATTTGTGGATGTTCTCGGTTTCAAGAAGCTGGTAGAAGCAGCCGAAGGTGGCAATGAAGCTCCTCTTGCCGCAGCGCTCTCAACCCTGGAAAAGTACGGTGGAGCGAAACACCGGAAAGATTTCATCGTCTATGGCCATAATATTTGTCCAGATAGCCAGCCGCTCGAACGTGGCCTGAATTTCAGGACCACCCGCATTTCTGATTGCCTGGTGATTTCAAGCGAGATTTCGCCAGCAGGGGCAATCAACCTGCTTCAGCATTGCTGGGGTTTTGCCCTGAGCTTACTTGCAAATGGCCTTATGTGCCGTGGCTTTGTGACGCGGGGCAACATTCATCACACCGACGATCAGTTTGTGGGATCGGGATACCAGAGGGCTCAGGAAGGTGAATCGCAGGTTAAGGCTTTCACGCGCGAAGCGGCCGAAAGAGGCACGCCATTTATAGAGATTGATCAGTCGGTTTGCGACTATATAGCCAGCGTGCCGGATGCATGCGTAAAGCAGGTGTTTAAAAGGATCGTAAAAGGTGACGGTGAAATCATGGCGATTTTTTCCGTTCCAGTGCATGGAGCATTCTTTCGTGATCGGGGACTTTTGGGGACAGCGGTTCGACGCTAATAAGGAAAGGGATTCAAATCAGAATCTCCGCGTGATGCTCACGAACATGAAGCAGAAGGTCGCGGCCCCTGGTGGACAATTCCAATTTACGAGCCGTACAGAAAGGTGAGCACTATATCAGTGCGTTGGAAGCACAAATGGCAGTATGCGACAAAACTGATGAAATGTTGCTGCGATTGGATGCGCCATTTCCCAGACGACATTAGATTGCTGCAAGATCAGGAGTCTTATCGAACCGTCCAATAAGAGTCTGTTGCTAACTCGATAAAATACATTATCGTGTTAGGAACCACCGGCAGGGGCTGCAGTGACAAAAGAGCTGGTCAGTATCGACAGCGTACAAGCACTCACCAAAGAGCAGTACAGCACACTCGCTGATGTACCGCCCGAAGTCGAATGGCTCGCCAACATCACGAACGCCAAAACCCGACGTGCGTACAAAAAGGACATCACAGAATTCCTGGCCTTCACGGGCCTGCAAGAATCCGCTCAACCGCGCACCGTGTCACGGTCGCACGTGATCGCCTGGCGCAAGGATATGGAGCTGCGTTCTTTGGCTGCGGCCAGCATCCGCGCCAAGCTTTCGGCGCTATCCTCGCTTTTTGATTATCTATGTGAGCGCAACGCGGTCCTCGGCAATCCCGTGGACGGGGTGAAACGCCCGGCTGCCAATAACAATGAAGGCAGCACCCCTGCTCTCGGTGACGCGCAGGCGAGGCGGCTTCTGGATGCGCCTCCGACGGATACACTCAAAGGTTTGCGTGACCGGGCCATACTCGCGACCCTGCTCTATCACGGTATCCGCCGTGAGGAGCTGTGCCTCCTGCGGCCGAAGGACATGCAGAGCCGTCAGGGCGTGATGCATTTTCGTATCAAGGGTAAGCGCGACAAGATCCGGTTCGTGCCGATTCATCCGATGGTGCAGCGCCTCATCTTGGAATATATGGAGATGGGGAAGCACGGCGGGGGGATAGTGTTTGACCTCGATGGTCCCCTCTTCCGACCGGTGGCAAACAACCGAACGGGTACGCTGGACAAGCCTCTTGATCCGGGCTCTATCTATCAGAACATCGTCATGAAGTATGCGAGGGAAACAGGGATCAGTGCGGAGGCAATTGGGGTTTGTGTGCATTCGATGCGCGCGACAGCAGCGACTAATGCTCTTTCAAATGAGGCAGACATTGCCAAGGTGCAGGAATGGCTAGGCCATGCTAACGTTTCTACGACCCGACTATATGACCGACGGAAAACGCGGCCTGAAGACAGTCCGACGTTTCATGTGAAGTATTGATTAATATCGGAGCTATAAATGAACAACGCCGACCATGATTACAAGCACGCGTTCGGCCTGGGAAATCCTCTAAATACGATCAAAGCGAAGGCGGCGCTTGAGCTTGCTCTGGACATCCGAAAATTTGAGATCGGGCTTTATTGGCAGCGTGCCGCCTATTTCTGGGCATTGATCGCGGCGGCATTTGCTGGCTATTTCGCGATCTTGAGTGCTGAAAAGCTTCCCGATAAAGAATATCTTGCGTACATCGTCAGTTGCATCGGATTTCTCTTCACCTGGGCATGGTTTCTCGTAAACCGTGGGAGCAAGTTCTGGCAGGAGAATTGGGGAAAACCATGTGGACATGCTGGAAGACGAAACGGTGGGGCCACTTTAGAAGACAATATTGCACCGGCCTAAACCGGATAGTGCCTTTCTATTGCGCCCCCCTGGGCCCTGTCGCAATCTCGGTATCAAAAGTGAACCTGATGGTTAGCATCTTCACTTTATGTATCTGGGGCACGCTTCTTTTCCATTCTCTTCCCGCGTTTAGTCGCACCGCCCCAGTGAGTTGGCGGCATGTTGTGGTCGGCGGGTTTTGCTCTTTTTCATACTAGCTATACCGTGCATTGCCAAAACGGATTTCAAACCCCATGAGCGTGTCGTGACAAAGCGCAAGCCAACAATCAGCGGCATTGCTGATTAACCCTGAGCGTTCATTAGGATCTAACGGCCGTGATAAGCAGAGCTACATATGAATCCCGAGTCTGTGATGCGCTCGCAAGCGCGACAGTACCATTGTTCCGGCAAGTCTCACTCCCTCATTGGTCGCCAACGATTAGCCACTGCCATCAGAACGTGGAGACCTGGGTCAAAGAGAATCCGGGACACTCTATCTTGCGCGGTTGGGTTCTTTACATGCCCTGCGTTCATGAAACCGGGGTCATGGGTATCATGCTCACGGCCCATTCCGTCGTGCGCGATCCCGGCGGCAATTTGTTTGACATCACCCCGCTAGGCGATGAAACCGTGCGGCCATCCTTACGCTTCGTAGCACATGTCGGCACCGAAGATGAATTCTGGCAGTTTGAAAGATCAAACCGTTGTATTTGCTGTCCGACGGAATGGAATATGGGACTACCAGAGGATATAAACTTGGAATCAAATATCGGCTGGCGGACGGCCGACACTGAAGATGCCTTCTAAGGCGTCCGTACTGATCCTTTGATGTGAGACGGCTTTTAGCATTACGGCACGCCGATCCGATTTAATATGTTCTCAACCTGCGCAAATTCCGGGAATAATATTAACCCCCAAAAGCGGCGCGAGCCGACGGAGTACGGTGGTTCACTAACTTTTGCTCGACGACCATTTCCGTTCCAACCGTGAGACCTCATAGCATCTTCGAAGTTACCGCGTAGGCGGGCGTCGCCTCGTGAGGAATGAAGGCGAACGACCCGTAGCACTATTTTCAAGCCTTCTGGCAATGCGAGCGTGGTGCCTGGGAAGCAGTGTTCGACGGCTTCCAATGCGTCAAGAATGGCGTCCGCACAGTGTTGATCATCCACAGTAAATGCCGCGTTTCCATGTTGCATCTGGTTCCGCGTTCTATGGTTTCGCAATAAGCATTCACCAAGATGCACGCTCTGAGCGGGCAATCCCACGGCAGGATGAGCAAGTAAATTATGAAATTGGATGTGACCCAGATTGGGATTAGCCGCGACAGCAAGTGATTTGCAGGTCATTTCGACTAGCTCGTCCGTAAGGATAAATGCGGCCCGCATCTTATGGCGGACATCAGAAAAATAAATGGAAGCAACCGATTCCAACGCGTCGATTATGTCTCGTGGGGCGGCCATTGTGCTCTTTCGTTATTTCGCATACACCATTTGTTCAATTTCTAATTGTGCGGTTGCCAAGAGAGAGAATGCCTTCGAACGCGCTATCAGGGCGTCATTCACTAGACGAGCAAGATCATGGCTCATCTTTAGTACAGCCGAGGGAACCGGAATCGCAAGTAGGTCTAATTCGTTAAAACGTGGATGCTGTGATCCGTCTTGTGACCATTTAAGAATGGTCTGAACGGGTAAGGACCGCAGGTAGATCAAAAGCGCCTCCGGGGAAAGCGGGGTTGGCATTCTGGCAGCTTCTCAAAACTATGAACTCCGAAGATCCAACCGACCTAATGCCTGGTGAAGTCCGCATTAGGGCGATTTCTTTTAGGTAAGAGCGCAGCCGGGAGATCACTACATCGCCCCCCTCCAGGAACTTCTTACTGCTGCCGACTTCCGCAGCTGGCATTGGGGGTACTCGATCATCAGCACAGGCTCCAATGCTTCGGTGAGGTCGAAGTTTCTTACAAGGGTGTTCGGTTTAGCCTTAGCTGCTTCAAACATCTCCCTAGCGGACCGATAGTATGTGCTGATTGTTCCGCTCGAATTAACTCCGAGCGCCGTCAGGGCACGCTGTTTACTCGGCATGAAATATTCCGCGCCGAATCGATGTGCCGCCTGAAGATCCGCAAAACGCCGGGTATAAGTTGTTTTCGGACTGGTATCTAGATCGTGCAGGCCTAGCTTATCCGCTATCAAGGTTTCGGCATCGCGAATAAGGGAAAGGTAAGCGCTGTGGCGCGCGATCCCTTTACGCACAATATCACCGATTCGTTTTTGCTCGTCTTTGGCGGGCAGTGGAACGGGTATGGCATAAAGTTCTTCCTTACTAACAAATCCGATTAGCGTATTGGTGAGACAACGTTCCCGAAAACCCTTCCCGTATTTACTAAGGAGGTAGGACAGGAGATAGTGCGCATCTACAACAGATGGGTCGACTGTAAGCTTGAATAGAGAACCGGTAACTAAAGTCTCGATTGGAAAATCATCTGGGACGATAGCAACTTTTTCAGCGGAACCTTTCACCTCAATTAGGATTTCACCGGTACGAACTCGACCTTGAGGGTATCGATCCCAATCACTTCGCGAGACCCATCCCAGAGCAGTGTCCGAGATCGAAGGAAAACCTGACTCCAATTGAGCGGCTTGAAGAAACCTTACATAGCGAGCTGTCTCTGTGGGCTCATCGATTATTTCGGTATTTTCATAGATCACTCGGTACCCATGAAGAGCGAGGGAACCAAGGGGCGCGACGGTGAGGCGCGACGGTGAGGCCACTTTGCGCAAGTTCGCGTTCATATGTTAATAAATGCGGTTGATAGAATTCCGGATCTATTCTCATCCGGCCGCCGAGTTTGCTTATACGTACAGCACTCCAGACAGCCATCAATCAGTCTCCATGCAGAAAAAACAGCTTTTGCTTCCTGGCCCATTTCGTAAACGCGCTCGCTATCTCTCCAAGATCATGCTCCACAATCATATGATTATGCTCATCAAGCAAAGGGGCATTGTCCTCACCCAATCGGTACGTGTAATCTCCCGAGTTGTCCTTTGCCCGGTTTCAGGCTCGTGGCGAGAAACACTTCATAGTCAGAAATCCTAGGGTTATGCGTTGCCGAGTTAGGATCTTCATTCCATGTCTGTACAAAAAGGATGCTCGTCTTTGTGCCTGTATGTGGTTTGAAGGTGTTTTGGTGCAAGCCCACAACGGCCAGAATCCGGGCCCTCTCCGCGATCCAACGTCGTATAGCCTCATCTCCTGAGTTGTTGAACCGTCCCTGCGGAAGGACAATTGGCCGCGCGGCCTCCAGGTTTGAGAAATTCTAAATTGCGTTCAATGAAAAGGATGTCCCTACCGACACTGGTTTCCCATTTTCCCCTTAGGACCCTTTGCGATATCGTATTGATGGATAATTCGACTGTCTTTGATATCCCCAGCAAAAGGGGGATTCGTAAGAAGCACATCGAAATCAAAGTAGCGAAAATGCTCTCTATTCCATTTGTCTCGCTCAGCATCTTTTGGGAAGCGGCGTAGGCGAGCCTTCATGCCGACCCGGACCTCGTCGCTCCACATTTTTGGATCGAGTGTATTTGCCCGGTAGACATTTGTCTTACCGTCACCAGCAATCAAGTTGAGAGCACGCGCGATCTTTACGGATCGGGGATCGAAGTCAAGGCCGTAGACGTGACTTCCTGCATAGTCTGACTGCCACTTCTCCGGACCCTTTGCGGTGAAGGACATCTCCCCATACATGGAAAATACTGTGAACCGTGAAGCCGCATGAACCTGCCGCCGTATCTATCACATAGTCATCTAGGGATGGGTTAAGCATCTGTACGCACATATCAATTACGTGCCTCGGGGTGAAATATTGCCCTTTCTCTCCCTTGGCCGCTTTAATTTGATAAGTATTCAAATGCCTCGTCGATCACCTGCAGATTCGAATTGAATAGCTTTATGTCCTCAAGGAATGAACCACAAACCCTTAAGGTGATCGGGCTCTAGGTCAATCCGCTCTCCTTCAGGAAAGACACCGGGCCATTGATCCATAGCCTTCTTGAAAAGCGCTTCAACCTTTTCAGAAAACTCCCGAGCTGTAGAGGCTCCGACACGGAACTCAAGATAGCGTTTTGCCTTACCACCACGAGCTGCTTGCCATTCGTCAAATAGCTTTGCATAGACGAGCTTAAAAACTTCATCAAACGCGTCTACGCCAGCGTTTGCGAGTACCAAATCCCTCCATGTCCAAGATCACGCTTTTCAGGGACCGACGCTCAGTGACGAGCTTATTGTTCCGCTCTAAGTCTTCAAGCGTCCACCGCTCGGCCAGCATCTCGGTGAGACGCTGAGTCTCGGTGGGGATATCTGGCAAACTTCGAAAAATATTAGGTTCTTCCCGGTGTAAGGCGATAGTCTCGCTGCCATTCGTCCAAACACCGATTGGGGACCCCTCAGCGTTGCAATGGCTTTTAAGCTGTTCGAGGCCGTCTTTTCGTTTCGGTTTTTTTACCTCAATGATGATGTAGGGTGTCGTTGGTGCATCTCTCTCCCAAACAACAATGTCAGCCGCTTTCTCATGGACTGCCGAACCAAAGTAGACGGGTTTTTTCGATCGCTATTCGCTCTTTTGGATATCCGTAATGAGTGATGAGCTTGCGGAGATATAGCTGACGCACGATCTCTTCAGGCTTAGCTGGTCGCGCCTTGTCACTAGCAGCACAGTTTATGTACGGCTTTCCAACCTTTATCGAAGATTTCGAGAGCTTTGACTTCCTTGTCAGTAAAGATCGTGAGCGCGTAATCCGAGCCCTTCAGGATATCCGCCAAATTTGCCATTTTTACCATTGCTTTCATACGCCTTGGCCCGCGAGGGCAAATCCCTCAAAGGGCTCTCGTTTGGTTGAACTTTCTACCACCCAAGGGTGTTGCTGTCACCGATGTTGAAATATTGATTGTAATCGGGCATCGATGTAGTGCCCTGGGACGATCAATAATTTCGCATATGCATAACCTCTGGTTACATTTTATGGACGCGGAGCAATCCTTAGACGTTGCTGGATTTCCTGATACACGGGCAGAGCGGTGCCCGCCTCAATTGTCACTGCAATTCCATAGCGAACCAGTGCACCGTCCGTCGCACCTGCATCTTCTTTGCACCAAACACGCAACGAAAGATGACCATCATTCAAAAACGCCACTGCGGATTCACCTTCGAAATGCTCATGGAAGACGCTTCCTCGTTTTATCGAAGCATCGGCGGGTTGGCTCCTGCCCCGTTGCACACCCAAGACCTGCATAGGGATATCGGGGGCTGCTTCCATCTTTATGCAACGATAGTTTTGGTGCCCTGGTTTAATCGGTGATGTCCACGCAAGCGTGATAGAAAGCGAACGCGGGTCAGTGACGCGCTCCAAACAATGGGGCAGCGGAATAAGATAGCTATGCGCGCTATCAGTATGAAGGGTCCCGTAACCGACGAGAGTTGCTCGGTTCTCGGAGCATTCAACGACTGTCGCAATATTGGGTATTCCGTAGCCTATAAAGCGGGCCGAATTGTCAGCACGTTCGACGTGCCTGCGCCTGTCGTCGGGACCGCAAATCTCCTTGAGCAAATCATCGTTCCCGCTCCAGCGTGCCGAGTGGAGAAGCAGGGCCTTAACGACAACGGCATAGTAAGACGGATCAGTGTCTGCAAGCAGAGACCCACCATCCCTATCCATAAGGGACTCGAATATCTGTGCGGAAGACCGCGTCGCCAAAGCTGTTGCTGGGCTCGTTCCTGCAATCAGAGCAACCTGATCGAGACGCCCCTGCCCCAGAGGGTCCGGTGCGGCAGAGCTTAGTCCAAAGAGATTTCGCGGCTGACTCGGAACGACCGTGAGACGGCCACCAGTGGCCTGCACCCTTACATATTCTCGCCCGGCAGATAGATACAGCTCGGGTTTGATCATTCTGCGATATCCAAGACCGAGACCGGAAGTGATGTTGGGAAGGGTATCGTCTTGGAAAGGATCGACTGCATTGAAGGCTGCTGGACGGTTCTCTACGTTATCGTGGTGGCGCGCTCCTATCGTAAGAACGTTGAGCGCCTCAGCTGGAGAAAGAATTGTTCGCTCATGCTTTGCATTGTTCAGGGACTTTATGACAGCACGCTCGCGTTGTTCAGGCGTGGCCTGTTCAAACGCCGTCCAGCTTGTAAAGTCAGCAATCACCAATGGACTCAGAATATTCCCTCCGCTGACGAGAAAGAGAAGACCGTATCTGTCAGCGAGAAAATCGAGCAGACGCGCAAGCGGACTCATGACGCCGGAAAACGGACGGCGCACATCGCCCATCGATAGATTTATAAGGAATACCGTAGGTGCGGCACCCTCCTCAGCCTCCGTGCCTTTAATGCGTAAAATTGAGCGGTAAATCGTATCGATTAGAAGCTTGTCACTTTCCGTCTGCTCGATACCGTGCTCGTTCGTGATCATGAGTGGTCGGACGTAGAGCGGACGTGGCAACAGTGAACCTGGCTCGCGCCGGTCTCCATGCAAGATGAGAGAAGCCATGGCGGTTCCATGCACTCGCTGAGAAACTAGCGCGCGCGCCTGAATATCGTCTGGGTCGTCAATGATGATGCGGTTAGCGAGCAGAGCATGGGCTTGGACAGGCATTCCATCCAACAAGGCCGCAATAGGTGCGCCTAAAGGTAAGCCATTTGCGGGTTGATATCCGCTCAATGCGGCATCTGCGACCGGCTCAATTTCAGAGGGGTCAACCAGAATACTCTGCGGACGCAGAAACATGACTTCGTCCGCTAATGCCAGTTTCACTCCACGTACCTCCATGAGAGCTTCGATATACGCTGAAGGAATGTCGGCGAGAAGGCCGTGGTACGCGATTTCTGCGATGGCGGACTCGTGAACAACCTGGCCTCCTGCTTCAGCGATGGCCGCTCGAACAGCAGCGGAAGCTTCACGCCGTCGCGCATCATTTCCGCGATACCAAAGTTCGATCTCCGACCGAACAGCTCGATTGGGATCACGAGCGATCTCGTCACGCCAATAATCTCGGGTATCTTGGGGAATCCGATCTTGGGGCCCCCAAGGTCGCAAATCATGGAGCTGAGAAAAGAGATTGGCTATCGGCGCATAGCCTCTATCGAGAGGTTGGTCATTCTTCCAACGCTCCCATAGCGCTACCAATTGCCGTAAAGCCTGAAGGTCGGGCATAGCTAGGTAAAGACGGCCAGGAACATCCTTACCAGGGACATCCCGGCCATCCTTAGTAACAGCAAAGTCTTCGCTCGGTACAAACTCAGTCTCTAATTCAGCCATGAATTCCAAACCTTGGACCTTGGCCAAAGCTTTGAGAAAATTCTGAACCGTACCCCCAATCTCAAAGACGATCACCCGCTCGGGCGCAAGCGCAGTCGGATCATCTTTTAGCTCGATCGGATCACCGGGACGGGTCAGAACTATCTGGAGACGATCAAACACCGGAGCAAATCGATCTCGTTGCCGCCCTTTTGTCGGCTTACGGAGATTTGGAACGGGACGCGGGCCACCCGGCACTTCGGCGGTATTAGGGTTTGGGAGACGCAGCAGAGGACGTTCTGGCATTACTCTCCCCTTTTTGTGGAGTCCGTTTTGCTCTGGTTTGGGACGTCCATTGGCTCAATTGCTGAGCCACGATAACTTTCAAGGGCTTTTCTCCTACAGCTAGCACCTGCCGTCGGCGCAGATCCAGACAGAATTCCTCTGCTTCGGCGTAACTGATTGAACCGAGAGCTTTCGCAATGGAAGCGGGCGATTGGCCTGGATCATCGCCAAACCGTGTTATAAATCCGCCGATAAAATCCGAGAGTTGTCTAGGCGTGGGTAGTGGAAGATTCAAGCGCAGTTGAAATCTGCGCCACGCAGCGCGATCGAGCAGTTCGGGATGGTTGGTAGCTGCGATGACTATCGTATAGCTCGGCAGTTCGTCTACCTGCATAAGAAGCGAGGTGACGACCCGTTTGATCTCTCCTGTTTCATGAATGTCCCCACGCTCTTTTCCAATGGCGTCGAATTCGTCAAAGAACAACACACAGGGCGTCGTTCGCACATAATCAAACACGCGTTTGAGGCGGGACGCAGTTTCGCCTAAGTAACTGCCTATGATTGCTTCATAGCGAACCACAAAAAGCGGGACGGCAACTGCTTCAGCAAGCGCTTCTGCGACCGTCGTCTTTCCTGTTCCTGGAGGACCTACTAGGAGTACCCGGCTTCGCGGCTCAAGGCCATGCGCCCGCAAAATATCAGCGCGGTGCTGTTCTTCGATTAATTCGGAGAGTCCGGCGCGGACATCGGCTGACAAAACAAGATCTTCGAGACGCCGTCGCGGGACGATTTCGGAGATAAAGTCGCGTCCCTTGCTATAGGAATCAATGGGCATTACCGCTGCGCTGTGCATACCGTTTCCATTCCCGTTTCCGTTGGGCGCAATCGCCTTCAGGAGTCTGTCAGCCAAAACATCATGACGCTTCGCGCGCTCCTCCGCAATAATCGCCTCGGTTACCGTGCGAAATCCTCTTTTGTCGCCTGTGTTTCCGGCGCGAACTAGGGAGATAAGAAGGTCACTGCGCGCCATAAGACCCTCCTGTACCGTTTCTCCGGAGTTTTTCTAGAGCCGCTTCCAGGAGCCAATTATTCCGCGATAAGGGGACATCACGCTGGTCAAGTTCTGCGTCGATTTGTTGCACGACCTTTTCTGGAAGACGGACTGTCACAGGTACTCTCGCCTTCGTCGTTTGCTTCGGCTCTCGATTTTGTGACTTCCGGTGCATGTTGACATCATAGTGATATCAACCTTGATTGCAAGTTTCGAGCAATCGGTCGGTCGAATACATCGTCGATGCTTGATCAGGGCTCACCCCCTGCCCATCTTTATATCTTTTCTCTCAACAGCTGCCGCAGCATTTTGTGCGGTCAAAGAAGCATAGCGCGGCCCATTCTCTTTCGCCTTAGTGCTCACTTCCATCAATCTCGCGGCCGTTTCAGGAATATCGAAGCCCCAATCCAATGCGGTCATACACCAAGTGAAGTCCGCTCGGCTGGTGTCCGGTCCCGTGTTGCTGTGATTTGGAGGGGCGCTCTGTAGGCAGCGATCGTAGTCCGGCCATTTCCTTGCGCGTATATACGCCATCAAGCCCAAAACTGAAGCCACAGACCAGCCGGCCGCGCCTTGCTGCGCACCCGGCTGCTGCTCATAGGAAGCAGAGGAGACGGCATGCTCAAGGTGATTTTTGCCTGCGTACACAATGCTGGGCGGTCGCAGATGGCTGCCGCGTTCTTCAACCAGTTTGCGGACCCGCGGAAGGCGCGGGCTGTATCGGCGGGTACTGAGCCGGGTGAGCGCGTCCATCCTGAAGTACAAGCCGTGATGCAAGAGGCAGGCATCGATCTTAGTCAGATGAAGCCCCAGAAGCTCACGGCGGAGCTGGCGAAGGATGCCCAGCTTCTCATTACGATGGGATGCGGTGACAAGTGCCCGTATGTCCCCGGTCTGCGTCGAGATAACTGGCCCCTTCGTGATCCGAAGGGACTGCCTACTGAGGAAGTCCGTGCGATACGCGATGAGATCATGAGTTGTGTGCAAGGGCTGCTGAAGCGAGAAGGTATCCGCTGTCACCGTTCGTATCTGAATCTGCGGTTTGTTACTGAATATGTGTCAGTACATCATCTTGGTTGGTTTGGTGATCGGCATTTGGGACGCTACCGCCATTTCGGACGTTACCGAACTCGTCATTCTCTTCGCGTTTCCTGGGATTCTGGTATTCATCGCGTCAAAACCGAGCAGCCCGCAAGCGCCTGCTCGGCGGTTGTACGGCAAATCTCTGCACTGAGCTTCCGTAGACGAGCTTCGTGCTCCTCGAGCGTCGCCAGCAAAGCGGCTACCCGTGCATGCGGGCGCTCCAGTGCTTCATCCGCCTTAGCTTTGACCTGCTCCAGACCGGTAGCTTCCGTTCCACGAGCCCTAACTTCGATTCGGTTTCCCGAATCTCGCTGCGCAAGATTGCGCTCATGCGCTCACGGCCCAGAGAGTCGATCATCGTGTCTGTCGCAAGCGCCTGCAGGTGGCTTTGCTGTCGCTGACGGCGGCTCGAAAATCGCGAATGTCCAGTTTCTTATAGCTAAGCGCTTCTCCCGCCTTTGATGCGGCCTCCTCCAACGGGAGGAGAATCGCCTGTTCGACGTTGAATTCCTCTTTGGCGTCACCGGTCGTGATCTGACGGAGTAGTCATCGCGTTAGAAAGCTCAGCACTTCAGCCTAAAATATTTATCTTTGACAATCCAAAAACGAATTACACTTGCCGGCAGCTATCCGGCCCTACAATTTGAGATTTTACGAAAGAGGCTCGCCTTGAAAAGGCCGATGAGTTTGCCGACCGTATTGCTTTCCTCAATTCTCTCAATGTCATCTCCAGCTTTTGCCCAGTTCGTCCAGGCTAATCCGCAACCCCAAGCGCAGCCCATTCCCAAGGACGACACTACCGCAGCAGACCCCACGGTAAAAACGCCGCAGAACGCCAAAAAGCCGAATCGTCCGCGATGCTCTACCGAGATTTCTAATGGGGATTGCTTTGTCAACGTGAACCGGCTCTATCCGTACAGCTATCCCGGTTTCCTGATGAAGCCCCGTGCCTCGGTAACCGTGAACGTCTTCAATCCATTTGGTTTCGAAAAGCTGACGCTCGAACTTTCCGCACCGGCGACTATCTACGAATCGACCGATCAGTTTGGATCGCTTTTGACATCGCTTACGCCCGGCATAAAGGGTGCCAACGCCAACGGCAACCACGTTCTATTTGACGCCCATTTCTTCGCCCAAACACATATTGCTCCCGCCGACTTTCCACCGCTGCCTGTCACGTCGTCTGATTTAGAGAAGGAGATAACAGGATTTGAGAATGACCTGACCGCGCGCGTCAAAACTGTCGGGGACGCAATAGACGCGTACAAGTCATATAACGACCAGACAACGGAACTTTATCGCCAACTGCGACTTGTATCACTCGCTGTCCCTCGTCCCTCGAATGATCCCGACTTGGCAAAACCGCTAAATCAGCAATTATTTGCAAACGCCGCACAAATCGAGGCCGGAGGCAAATGTTTCCGTGCTCCCGACCCTTGGCACAAATACGATGACTGGCGCTCTTGCATGATCGATGATCTGCTCGTTCAGGGAAGCGTCGGAAACACGCTTTGGGGATACTTCCCGAACAAATGCCAATCGCAGGCGGTCCCTTCAACGTACTGGACGGTCCCGACCCCTCCTTGTCAGACCGACGCGGATGGCAATACGGATAGCATAGAGCCGACCGAAGGTCCGGGGTTCAGCGCAGCTTTTGATACCGAATACTCGAACCTCGTGGCGGATCTTGTGAAACTGCAAGCTGATCCGAACGAAGCAGCGAAATATGCCATCTACAAGCAAACCGCTGACACGATTCAACAAAAACGGAATTTGATGGAACCCTATGTGCAGCAGTGGATGGCTGCCGTTCCCGCAACGCTTACGAAGCAAAGCCCAGACATGCAAAACTTCTACGTTGCGCTGCTGAATGCGCCCGACGATGCCGGAATGACTACTCCACTCGGTGTCCTCTACGGGCCGTCAGTATTGGACCCCGGCAAAGCGGTTAAGAAATATCTAGGTGTGCCAGTCGGTCTCGCTCCGAGCGTTACGTATAACGTCAACGCTCAAAACAAGGTGACGACCACGTTGCAGCAAGCACCAGCCACAAGCCAGAGGACACTCGTTGCGGCGATCCCCCTGACATTTGCAGAGCCACGATTCGAAACATCGTCGGGGGTTTTCCTGTCGATGCTGAACAACCGGAGTTTTGCCAACACGACGGACACATGCCTTATTACCACGGGCACGACGCTGGCGACCACAACACCCGGCACATGCCCCACCAGCCAGCCCACTCCTCTGACGCCCGTACCAGCAGATGTAAGAATCACCGAAACGGTGACCAATAGGCCACTATTCATTCCCTACTACGCAGCCCACTACCGTATCGCTCCTGAATGGACTTGGTTTGGCGGAAGACGAGGCGCACTGTACGCAACGGGCGCACTGGCTATAAATCCGTATCTCACCGACCTCGAATATGCCGCTGGCTTCAGTTTCTCTTGGCGCTATCTGATGTTCAGCCCCGTGTACCATCTTGGGCGCTCGACCCATCTCACGCAAGGCGAGCAACCGAATCAGATCTTGTGTATCTATGGCACCACTCAGGCTATACCTGCGCCGCCCGTTTGTAGCGGATCACCGTCGGCACCGACGACGAAAAATTACCTCACCGGAGCATTCGCGTTCGGCATAGGCGTTCGCATCCCAACAACTTTCTCATCAACGAACAAATAGCCTGCATTCGGGCTGTTGTGTCCGACATCGCCAGCCTCAATCGCCGGCGTCGGCGGTTCGATCCCGTCTCTGGCCACCACCACCATTACACACCCCTTCACATTCCAATCGCGGGTCTTACGCTCCAGCCGGCAGCTTAAGCAACTGCTGTGATTGGTGTCATTTGCGGGAAGAATGGCTGCTTCTCTAATCTCTGAGGAGTGCCGTCGGCAACCCGGCTTGGCGGGCATCCGTCAGCCGCAGCCTGAGGAGACGAGCGGCCTCGTATTCGGCCACCTCGCCGGTGATGCCTAGAGGCTTGCCGGCCGCTCGACGATATTGCTGTGCCAAGCGTTTGGCATCGTGCAGAATGCTCATGACTTCAGATTGCATATCTTGCGGCATGTCGTCATGCTACGGTAAAAGGCCGGTCGTCAGTAGAACGCCTTCTGCAGCCACGGAATTCGTTCACTCAGTGGGGTCCGATGCGACCCAGCCATGCCACCGCAGATCTGAGAGAAGTGATGCAAGGATTCTCAAGTGAAGCAGGTATTGGAAGACGCGATGATCAGATCGGGCTGGCCGCAGGTCTGGGAAGACCAACTCGACGGCCTGTGGTCGAAGATTCAATACCTGAGTCCGAAGCGGGAGTTTCAGCGCCTCCTGTTAAACATTAAGAATTCCAATGACAAGAGCAATTTGGTCGCTTCAATTCTTGAGGCAACCTTCGCTTACCAATTCGAGTCCGCAGGAATCAAGCTGGATTACGAGGTCAAGCAGCACCCGAGCCACCCGAGCTCGGTCGATTTCCGTTGGAATGTCTCGCCAAGATTAACAGTTTACGTAGAAACGCGGCTTTTACAGCAGGACAAAGTCACGACGGATTTGATCGAAGGTCAACTGCGCGCCGTGAATGCCTGGTCTTTAGCTAAGGATGGTGATGACGAGCAGAAAGACATTATCCGAGTGCAGCAGGTGATCCTGGAGAAGGTTCAGAAGGAAGACGGTACCCCCACGAAGTTTTTCTTACGCGATCAAGGAACAATCAACATCGTTGCGGTCGACATCTCTCAAATCATCCTCGGTATGTTCGACCATGACGATTGCCTACTGGTCGGTCGTGGGGACCCGGCTGTGGCGCCAGTATGCCAAAGAGGAGTCTTCGGCCTGTTTCAGGAGTCGCGGCCAGAATACCCTGACCGCATTCGCGTCCTGGCGGAGTCTTATGCTCACATCAAGAAAACTCTGCATGGACTTCTGTTCCTGTTCAAACGGCCTAAGCAGGAGCCGTTTAACTACTCTCTCGAATATTTCTTGGTCTGGAACCCGGGTCTGATGAACAAGGCCGATGCCGTAGAGATCTGCGACCTAATAAAGCGGGCCATGCCCCTGTACGAGAAAAGAGAAGAGTAGACATGTCAACCTCTCCAGTAGTTTCCCCACTACGGGTAACCTTTGATAGCAATGTCTGGCAGATGGCTGTCACGCCGAGCCTAGCCGGCAAGACTGAGCTGCGGCGATTTCGTTGCCATTCATGACGCGCTACGACGAAAGCAGATTCAAGGGTTCATCTCGGAGACCGTCGGAACGTTGGAAGCGATACGGAACCTCGGCCGAAAGGCCTACTCGAACGCGCACCGGAAATGAAATTGTGAACACTCAAAATAAAGTACCTTCCGGCCCGCAAGCCTGTGTGTTCTATGGAGTGTGTTCGGAAGATTGTCTTGGTGGTGGCGAATGATCGAGATGCTGGGGGCTGGCCGCAGCGGGATGCTCAGTATCGCTTGGCGCCGTCGAGATCTCGGTGACAAGCCGAGGAGGCAAAGGTAAAGAGAGGGCCGACCAGAGAAGTCCCAGGAAAACAATTGTGCCGCACGCGCCGGTCCAGCACGCTGCCCGCAAGCGCTTGTGTTTATCCCCTGGCGAAAGACTCCCATCGGGTTCGATTCTTGGGAAGGAAGACGATAAATCCTTCAGGGCACGAAACAACAGCACAATTCCAATCATCGCGATGTCGGCGGTCAACAAGTGGGAGGCGTCCACATTGTTTACGAATCGCGTTGCAAAGTATGCAAGAACGAGGCAGAGGGTACTTGGCAGAATCCTTACGCCAGAGGTGAGCCACCAGGCGGAATTGTAGTGCTGAAAGAGCCCCTTCTTTGATTTGTCTCTATACTTCCAAAAAATCAAGATCTTGGTAAGGAGATCCCAGAATAGATATAGGGAGAAAATTATCACGATCAAGAGAGCGACTCTTGGTGCCTGGGCGATACGTGGAGCAGACTCCCCCTTTCCGAAATCCACTGATCTGACCAGAATGAAGTACAGGATCACCAGGGTCACGTCCACGAGGAGTACAACGAATTCCCACTCAAAGATACCTTTTACATCGCGTCGCGCCCCTGGTGCGACGCTCAGAGTCCAACCAACCCAGCTCGTCGCGATCATCATTGTGGCGACTGTGAGATGAGTCCAAGCGGGAAGAAAATGAAGAAAATGGCCCGCCTGGAAGAGAGCCGCTGTTTGTAAGCCGACTTCTCCAATCGCTACTGCAAACATCATGCCAACGAATTCGTGACGGAGCTTCGGCTCGGGATTCGCTGCTTGGGGTTCGGTCTTAGTCTCGGACACGCTTCGGACCTCATGCACTCTGCTATCGGATCGCGCGGTCAATAGTAATCGGTGATTGTCCGTTGTTCCAAAAGCTTTGGCTCTACGTTCGCACTTTGGCATACATCTGAGAAGGGGCAACGCCTCTCGCCTCCAGGGAATAAGGCGAGTGGAACATAGCGGGCCGGTAGCCCACAGTTTGGCGGACACTCGTGGCAATGGGGATTCTCACGCGTACAGCATGAGCGGAAGACATTCCAGAACAGATAGTGAACTTGGCTCGGATTGCGCAGCCCACTCATTTCAGCAATGAGCATGAGGGCATTGTGTACAGACTGGCGAATCTCGATGTCTTCGGCGGCCGTCACCTGGCGCTGCTCTACCAGCTTCGCGTGAAGCTCGGGAGACAGGACTCGCACTGTGCCAAGCCTTAGGTGTCCTCTGGCTTCGTGGTAGTCGACTGGCGCACCGAGATTTTCCGGGTCTTTGTACTTCCAAAGGCCAGTGTTGTGCATCAACGCAAGAAAAAAGTAGCTCTTTTTCCGAACCGGATCACTATAGGCACGAAACTGGGTGAGCAATTCGAGCAAGCCGTTATCTGCTCGCTCAATGTATCCATCTGAGTTGCAGAAGAGATCGTCCGCGGAAGCCCAGGACTTGACTGACATTCTGTGCCCCAGGTCTCTAATGAGACCTGCCCTGCCCTCGGGATCGCTCAATCGATCACCGAGGTTCGTATCGGAAAAAAGGTGCTGCAGGTCTTCTCCTTTCACCGTCTCCCAGAAGGACGGTGAAAGGACAACGGGATTCTTACGAACTGCGGCTTCCAGCTTGGCTGAGAGGTAGTCCCAGCCCACTCGCCGCAGGCCATCGATAGTTCCCTCAAGCGGTTTCAGGCCCAGCGGAGAGGTTTGATGAGAAATCGCGACAAGCAGCAGATAAAAGTTCCCGATTTGCAGCGGGGTAAAACCCGTAAGAGAAGTGTCCTCACGATCCTCGGGGATGGAATGGGAGCGCAGGATCTCTGCAACTCTTCGGCAGGCATCAGGATCGACTGCAACTGCCGGCGAATTGGCGGTTTGTGTCGCCATGCAAACACCATCCATCTGAAACCTGAGCGCAGATTCCATGCAGGTCACTTTTTTTGCGGTCGTCGAGTCCCGCGGGTTTTGACGGATTGGTCGGCGACCTTCACCCCAATCCCTGGGAATCTGGCTTTTGAAGCTTCGAGGTAGTCACTGTTGATCTCGAAAGCCTTCCAACGTCTCCCGAGACTCTCTGCGACCGCCCCTGTCGTGTTGCTTCCTGCGAACGGGTCCAGTACCAGATCGTTAGCATCTGTCAAGAATTTTACGAAGAATTCGACGAGCTTACTTGGCATACGTGCGGGGTGTGGCGTGACGTTCTTTTCGCGACAATGAACCTGGTATGGATCATTGCTTTTCGTATTCGCAATCGAAAATACATTCATGGGATCCGCCGCGATCTCGGCCATCGTGTCGACGATAGACGCCGCGAGCACATTGGGCGGAATAGCACCGGAGTTGTTCTTAAGGAATGATGTCTCTCCGATATTGAATTCCGAGGGGCGAAGACCAGAATTATATGTTCCCTTTTCCAGGAGCTTATTCATGCTGTCGCTGTACATTGTCAGGACATGGCGATTGTCCGCTTTGGGGCGCGGCGTGCGCGACAGCCACCAGACGCGCGTGAACGCGTCCTTTACACGTGAACGCTCTACGTTAACCCACTGAGCTGGACTGGGAAGCCGTGCGGGGTTGAAACAAATGAACTCCTGGCACAGATGAAAGCGGCCTGCTTTTTTGAACGCGAGCAATGCCTCTAACGGCAGAGTGGACATCGTTGGCTGGCCCTGCTCCCAGCCATTTCCGATTTCAATCACAATCGAGCCGTCAGCCGTCAGTAGATCGGCGAACAATGATGCAAATCCCTTAAGCCACGTGACGTACTCTTTGCCAGTCAGATTGCCATATTTCTTCTTCGTATTCAGAACGAATGGCGGAGAGGTAAAAATCAACTGGACACTCTCGCGACCACCATTGCGGGCTAGCGATCGCAGCAGAGGAGCGGAATTTCCGTGATAGGCCTGTCCGAGCTCAGTCGAATATATTAACGTCTTTTTCATGAATAGTTTAGCTCTCCGTTTCCGTGGGGAAGCGAAGGGTAAACTGCTTATCACGGTTCTCGTTAATGAAATGGGTGAGGGCGTAGCGGACTACGAACGCCAATTTCACCCCGTTGAGATCGGCGATGTTTTCAAGGACTTTCCGTTGGCCGGGTCCTAGCGAAACGGTCAGGCGATTTGTCTGTTGTGCCTTTTCTTTAGCCATTTTTCATCACCGTGCATCAACTCGCATCACAATGATGCGACATGGCAGCTGCGATTGCAAGAAGTAATAGGCATTGACAATGTTGATATTGTCGTGAGACTTGTTGAACAGGCGAACTCAATGAGTTCGGATTTTGCTGAAGGCCAGACCGGCCCCAGCTGAATGTCGTTGCCCAGACCGGGTCGACATTGCGCTACGACGATAGTCGTGCGCGGAGGAATAATTATGAAGAAAGCCCAAGGGGGCTATTCTGCCCCTGTGTCTACCCAGCCCTACGCTAAACAATCGGTACAGCCCAATTTTCCAACCCTGCCATCTTTACCGGAGACTCCGGAAGATCTTTTCCGCTCCTTGGCGTTACCGGTAGGCGCGAGCCTCTCGCAGGCGCATTCCAAAGGGGAAAAGCCTCCGAAAAAGCATGACTATGCGCTTCCGTGGATCGGCTTTGAAAGTTGGCGAGATGCGCGCTTGCGCCTCGGTCACTTTGAGAAATCCTTCCAAGGGAAAATAGTGTGGGCTCCATTCAACGACTCGGTCTCGAATGATGGACCTATGAGTCTGAACGCCTATCCGGGCCGGGCGTTCATCGAGCGTGTAACGAACGAGGGTGATGCGAACCTTGAAGCGAAGGCTCTTACCCAAACAGGATCAATGCCGAGCTCACCCGGAGAAGCCGCATCACAATGGTTCGGTCTCAACACTGGGGCTCTATCGAGCGGCTTGGACAACGAACAGGTGCTTCAGCTAGCAATGCAGACGGTGACGGTGGTCGGTTTTCTCGGCGATACGAAAGATCATCGAGACTCGATTTTCGATGCACGAGATTACGGAATCGGTCTGACTGCAGCGGAGATGCCCAGCACAATCCTGTCTCTCAACAGGGGGAATAAGAAATCGAAGCCTTGGCTAACCGGCAAGCATGGCCAGGGGGCCTCAAGTACCTATCAGTATTCAGATCTAACCCTAATCGCTTCTCGGAAGGTTGGTGAAAAGGCCGTTGCATTTACGTTCGTAGAGGCGACATGGGATATTGATGAGGCGATTATGGCGAAAACGCCGACGTATCGCTATCTGACGATCAATGGCTCTGTACCAGAAGTTGAAATCGCACTTGACGAGTTTCCGGCAGGGACTCTTGTACGGCATATCGGCTACAACGCTGCCGATCTATTGAATCCAGTTGGCGAGAATAGCCTGTATGGTCTGCTCATGCGTTCTCTTGCAGAGCCGCTATTTCCGGTCTGGTTGGAGATCTACTCTTTGCGCACCAGCAAAGCATTAGGCTATCCGACCTTCCCCGGATTCCGCCGCTACGGAAGAGTTATCAGGGGTAGCGTCAATGCACTGGAAAGAGCTTGGAAAGCCACACTGACTGCTACTGATGCGGTTTCCGATGAAAGCATCGAGGTAGATGAAGAAGATGGGGCTGCCGGTGAAGAATCGGGTAAAGGAACTACGGAAAGCACCAGCATTCTGCATCGCGCTTCTGAATATTTCCAACTACCGACGTGGGACTATGGCGCGCGAACCGGAATCGGAGAACTGGGGCGTGTCAAGATCAACTACTGGGTAGTGAATCCAGCAGGCCGTTCCTCACAAGATGTACTGCGGAGCTGGGTTGATCCAGACAAAACCATTTTGATGACCCTTGACGGCCAAACACACGCTGAAGAAAGCCGTGCCATCATCACAGGGCAAAGCGGAGCCAAACTGTGGGCCGTGGGACGGTACATGGTGGTGCAGATCGACTGCAATGGCCTTGACCCGCGGGCAAAGTATGAACTGTTCACGTCAACCCGAGAACATGCTAAGGAAACTCCAGTCAAGAAAATGATTCTTGAGGAGCTCGTCCGTCGCCTTGGCTTTGATGCCAAACTCCAAGACCTGAATGTTCAACTCGCAGCCGCGGATATCAAACATCCTGAGGACACAAGCGACACCATTGCCTCGTTGATCAAGAAATATCTGAAGGCAGCTGGGATCAGCTTCGATCAATTAACTCGTAAAGTCGAAAAATGGGTCGAGGTCGATGAGGATCGTGAAGCAGCGGCCAAAAAGCGTGAGTTACCGCCCATTGAAGCTATCGAGCCCCCAACCTTTGTTCGCTGGAAGTTTGGTGGAACCAACGTGAAGTTGTATCCTGGCCAGCGCTACAGCTTCGTTTTTGAAACGGACGCTTCTCCTGCCTACTGGAACCCTGCAGATCAAGTCGCATCGAAAATCAAGGTTACGGCTCATGCGGTGCGCTATGTCGGGGCAGGAGATATGAAAGGTGGGAGGGTCCGCTGTCACTTTGAGTGCCCAGAAGATGTGGCAGTAGGGACGAAGGGATTTATCCAAGTACAAATGGAATACGTTCTGGGCGCCGCGAAGACGAGCGTCCTGCCTGTTGAGGTAGTTACCAAACCGCAGCCACACCAGAATCCGCCAAGTCCTAAACCCGAACCGGAGACAAACAACGAGAAAAACCAAACCATAAAGGTTAAGGTCCGGAAGAAGGACTTTAGCGAGGTCGAAATCCCCGTTGTGCAGCCAATTCCTGTTACTCAAAAGGAAACTGCGTGGGCTACTCTCGGCTGGCCGCATGATCCCAACCGGGTAGGTTTCTCAATTCGCTCGGTTGCCGGCAAGGTTCATCTTTACTACAACGCGGAATTTCCTCCCTTCTTGGACCTCAGGCACAGAATGTCCAAGAAGAGCCTTGAAGAGGAGTTCGTTCGCCGGTATGAGATTAAGCTTGTACTTCAGACAATCTTCACGCTGAATTACGACTTTGTTGATGAAGAGGAGTTCACGGAAGATCAAAAGAAGAAAGTTCGTGATCTGCTCTGTGCGACGGCAGAGAGCCTCGCGCTGGCGACAAAATCCGAACTCGAGATTGAAAGTAAGCTGAAGAGCGAAGACTCGGTTCCATTAGAAACGGCCATTTCTGTGAGCCTGCAACAAACCGCTACCTTTGCCCAGCAAAATGAAGTGGGTTCCACCACAAACGCTGATCAAGGTTCAGCGATTTGAATTGAGACTTAGCGGAACATAGTCCTGAGCCACTTGAGGCCCAGGGCTATGTTTCTACCTATTTGTGAATTATTGCCATGCGATGATATGTTCGATCGCTCAATGGAAGTCGTGGGACCGAACTTCGAGGGCACGATCCGCTAATACGGTCAGATGAGCTGCCTTGACGTGGATCACGTTGTCTTGGTTTTGGAGCGGGCCTTCGACGAGAAGAAACGTGCTGCGCGTGACCACCAGCCGGTCTCGGTCATAGAGATCTGGGGTAACGATGACGTTGGTGATGCCGGTCTCGTCCTCCATTGAAATGAAGATGAATCCTTTGGCTGTGCCTGGCCGCTGGCGCGCAATGATGCAGCCAGCCACGCGGACATACTCCCCGTCCCGGCGCAGGCGGAGTTCCTGGGTGGACAGGATATTACTGCGGCGCAGCTCCGCTCGCCTGTAGTACATCGGGTGTTTGCCGACCGTCAGGCCGGTTCCCGCATAATCGGCTACCAGGCGTTCCTCGACGTTCATCTGCTGCAATGGGCGCGCGGCGGAATCCTCACGCAGCGACTCGCCGTCTCGAAGCAGCGGTCCCTCGCGTTTGCCAGCGCGCTCGGCTTTCCAGAGTGCGTCACGCCGATGCTGGACGCCGTCAAGCTGGTTCAGCGCGCCGATTTGTGCGAGCCGCGTTAGCTCCCTCCGATTCAAGGTTGGAACGCGCTGAACAAGATCCTCAATCGAACGGAACGGGCCGTCTTGCCGACGCGATTGCGCCAGCGCCTCGGCAGACTGTTTGGTGAGCTTCTTCGCGTAGGCGAGCCCGACGCGCAACGAAAGAGTGCCGTTGCTTTCGTGCTCGATGGTGCAAGGCCAATCCGAGACTTGAACGTCGATGGGCTTGACGCGCAGGCCATGCCGTTGCGCATCCTTGGTTATGACTGCCGGGCTGTAAAAGCCCATCGGTTGGTTATTCAGAATGGCGCATGTAAACGCCGCCAGATATTTCACCTTGAAGTAGGCCGAGGCGTATGCAAGCAGAGCGAATGAGGCTGCGTGCGACTCGGGAAATCCGTACAGCGCAAAAGAGCTGATGTTCTGCACGATCGTATCTTGTGTCTTCGTGTCGATCCCCTTGCGCGTCATCCCCGCGCGCAGCTTGCCTTCGAGGTTCTTCATGCGCTCCCAGGAGCGGCGCATCCCCACGGCACGGCGCAGTTCGTCGGCCTCCGCGCCGGAGAAGTCGGCGACGGTCATGGCAATGCGCAGCAACTGTTCCTGAAAGAGCGGTACTCCGAGAGTTCGCTTGAGCACGGGTTCCAGCGAAGGATGCGGATACGTTACCTCCTCTCTCCCTTGCCGCCGCCGCATATAGGGGTGCATCATCTGACCGACGATGGGGCCGGGCCGGATGATCGCAACCTGGACCACGAGATCGTAGAACTTCTCCGGGTAGTTTCTGGGGAGAGACGCCATCTGCGCTCGGCTTTCGACCTGAAACATACCCACGGTGTCGGCCTGTTGCAAGGTTCGATATACCGCGTCATCCTGCGGAAGATGGGCCAGATCAACCCTGTTATCGCTGCGCTCCGAAGCTCGGCGTTTTTGAAACATGGCCGCAATTTCGGGCTGATGCGCGAGATGAAATGCCTCATCATCTTCGGGCAGCCTCGACATATCGACTTTTTCGCCGTAGTGCTGAGGGATCGTTTCGAGGCAGTCTTTCAGTACCGCCATCATGCCGAGGCCCAGCAGATCTACCTTAATGAGCCCAAGGTCGGCGCAGTCTTCCTTGTCCCACTGAACCACCGTGCGGCCTGGCATCGATGCGCGCTCCAGCGGCACGACCTTGTTCAACTGGCCCTGGCAGATCACCATGCCGCCGCTGTGCTGGCCGAGATGACGGGGCAAGTCCTGAACCCGCATCGAGAGTTCGAGGTACTTGGCGATGCGCGGATGTCGTATATCGAAACCCGCATAGTGAAAGGTGTGTGCCATCGTATCGGTTTTGCCGCGCCATTCCCACTGGCCTACGAGGCTCGACAACCTGCCCAGCGTGTCTTCGTCGAAGCCCAGCGCCTTGCCTGTCTCGCGGGCTGCGGACTTGCCGCGGTATGTGATGACGTTCGCAGTCATGGCGGCGCCGAGTTCGCCGTAAATCTGATAGACATACTGGATGGCCTGCTCGCGTTTCTCTTCGGAAGGGAGATCAAGGTCGATATCAGGCCATTCGTTGCGGCTCTCCGACAGAAACCGCTCGAAGAGCAGGTCCATCCCGACCGGGTCAACGGCTGTTATTTCGAGGCAATAGCACACCACGGAATTTGCTGCGCTGCCGCGACCTTGCACAAGTATGTCGTTGTGCTTGCAGAAGCGAATGATGTCCCAAACGATGAGGAAGTATCCGGCGAATCCGAGCTTGGCAATCAGCGCCAGTTCGCGCTCAATCTGCTTTTTCGCTCGTTCCATCAGGTTGCGGTCATTCTTGAGACGGTAGCGTCGTTCGACGCCTTCCTCGACCCGCTTGCGGAGAAAACTGTCCATCGTTTCCCCGTTCGGCACGGGATAATGTGGGAACTCGTAACCAAGATCGCTTAATTCAAACTTGAGGCGCGATGAGAGGTGGATGGTGTTTTCAATCGCGCCCGGAATGTCGCGGAAGAGTGCGGCCATCTCCCTCGCGGGACGCAAATGGCGCTGACTGTTGATCGCCAGCAACCGACCTGCCTGATCGAGTTCGACGTGATGCCGGATCGCAGTAAAAAGGTCGAGGACCTCGCGATCATATGCCGTTGCATAGCGGACGCCGTTTGTAGCAATCACCGGCAGCTTAAGAGATTGGGCAATACGGATCGATGCCTGGTTGCGCCACTCTTCCTCGCGTTCACGATGGCGTTGCAACTCGACGTAAACATTCTCCCTACCAAATATGCGCGTCAACCGTTCGGCTGCTTCACGGCCGGCCTCTTCCCCGCCGCGCGTCAGTGCGGCGGCCAAGGGGCCTTCATTTCCACCCGTCAAACAGACGAGGCCGGATGCGTATTGCTCCAGTTCATCGAAGGTCGCCGCACCTTCTTTCTTGGTTGTCTCGCGCATCTTGAACTGCGTAATGAGTTGGCAGAGATTCTGATAACCTTCGCGGGACTCGCAAAGCAGGGGTAATCGTGCCGGTTCGGGCTTGTATTGGTGCGGCAGCCATGCGGGGGGCATGAGGCGAGAACCGAAGCTCGAAAGGGCAATCTCCGCACCTACGTGTGCATGGATGGCATTCCTTTTTGCACTGGTATGAAAACGGGCGGACCCATAAACGCCATTGCGATCAAGCAGCGCCATCGCGGGCATCTCCAGTGCAACCGCGCGTTCTATGAGTTGTTCCGGTGTTGACGCTCCCTCAAGAAAGCTGAAAGCGCTGGCGGCGTGCAGCTCTACATAGCGGTCAGTCATAGAGCGCCGCCATCTGCCAACGGTCTGCGACCTGATCTCGCATAAGGCAACAGTGCAGTAGCGCACTATCGTGTGCAGATGCCTCGATGTCCCACTGTTCGAGTCCCCACAGGGTTGGGTTCCACCAGTCTCCACTTGTCAGCCACGGACCGTATAGACGTTCGATAACATAACGTTTGTTCCTAAAGAAAAATGTCTTCGGCCTCTGCCCCTGCACTGTGACCGCGATGTCTTCAGCAGGGCGCAGCTTCCGCAGTGCGGAGCGGGATTGGCTAGAAGGAACGGCGGATGTAGACCCCGAAGGGACCGTGAACGGTTCCATCCTGAATCCATCTGGCCTGTGCGTGTCCCCGAGTACAGCACGGCCAACATTCTCGTCGCCCACAATGGCGCGGATACGAGCCAGGGTGACATCAAGCCGCGCCGGTTCCGGCAACTGAGGAGAGAACAATCCCAATTGGACCTTGCTGGTGTTGCCTGGTTCAGCCGTCAACGATAGCGTGAGAATCGCGGCTTGCGGAGGATGCGCTTCGAGGTCAAGCCGGATCAACTTGATCCAGAGCTGCCTGTCATTGGTCGGGAGCGCAGGCCGGATCGTGCGCGAGTGTGCCATCGCGCCTTCGAGACCCAAGTTGATATTGACTGAAGCGAGTGCAAGCACGCGCGCCGTCGCCCGAAGGATCAATTGTTCAAGCATCATGTTCACGACGAAGAGCAATGCATCGCGGTCATCGACGGGTGAGTCGAGCTCCATCTGTTCTTCCAGGGCGAAGACCGGCTCTACTGGCTGAAACAGATGGGGCATCTCACCGTTCGCCAGTTGGCGAAGATGCCTTCCAGTTTGCCCCATCCTGGCAATCAGTTCTTTCTCTGGCAAAGCCGCCAGTACGCCCAAGGTACGGATACCCCACAAGCCGAAGGTCTCTGCCTGATCTTCTGTGAGATCGAGGACCGCAATCGATAGGGGCGCCAGTGCTGCACGCTCTTCGCCGGCAGCGATGACCTTCATTGCCGTTCGTGGAGTTAGCCCTCTTGCTACGGAAAGCGCCGCATGAAAGTTATGGCTTACAGCGATGCGGGCTGTAATGCCGAGCGCTTTCACACGAGTGAGAAGATTAACGGCCAACGAGTCTGGAGGGCCGAAAAGGCTTTGTGTTCCCGCGATGTCGATTATGCATAGAAACGCGTCATCGTCGCATTTCTCTTCTACGCGTGGCGAGAATGCGCCTGCGCATTCGAGCAGAGCTATCCTTGCTGCAGCCTCTTCCTTGTGCGAACGCAACAGCACAGTCACTGCTGGAAAGGTCTCTACTTCCACTTGTGTCATGCCGCGGACCAGGCCGATAGTACGTGCCTTCCGTGTGAGCGAACAAACTTGTTGCAGCGGTGGCTGGCCATCCATGATCACGCATGGTTTATCGCGGAGTTCCGGTCGTAAGCGCAAGAGCGCCTGCGCAGGAAACTCCTTTGCGTAGAGGCAGGCGTATAGTTCGGCAGGTTTTGTCATCGCGGGCCTGCCCAGGTGGTTCGGCTCTGCCAGTTCGATGTAGTGGCGCGTTGCGGCGGCTTGCGCAGCGGGATGACGTTCGTTGGAGTCTGCGGAAAACGCCGGCGGATCACTTCAATCTCGTGTTCGAGTCCCGTGAATATTGTGCCTTCGTCGCAGCGCGCATTTCCCGGCTGCAACCGCAACAGCAGTTCTGCGCTGCTCTTTGCACATGGGTGCTGCGTGAGGAGTAGGATGCTGGCTTGCGTCTGTTCGGCGGCAGCTCGATATCGGAACCACATCGATAACGCCACGCGCGACGCGTGCTCGGGTGCGATGCTGCCCATGTCCAGGACGATTGCGCTAAAGCCACCCCCTTGTAAAAGCAGGTCGGTGGTACGAAGTGCCTGTTCGATTCGATTCCAAGGTTTGCTCGGCGAAGTTGGCGTCTTGCCATGCTTCACTGTGCTCTTTTGCGTATGTGACTCGAAGACCTCCTTTTCTGGCCGCTCGTTGCGCTGCGGTTCTACGCAGCGTGGAGCGAAGGCTTCCGGTTTCAGCAGTCCACTAACGGCTTCGGAAAGCCCTTTGACCTCGTTGCGAGGGTGTGACCCGAATCCCCCACCGTGCAAGCCTTTCTTGGTTGGCGGCGCAACCATGTATTTCTCGGGAAGAGAGAAGGTTCGTTGCACTGATGGCATTGCCTGGGTTGCGGTGAGGACCCCGCATCGCACCCACAGAAGCCGGGACAGATCCACGCCGGCTGCGGCTGCCGACTCTGGATCGAAGGTGTCGGACACGTCGATCCAGGCGCACACCTTTTCTGCCTGCGCCATTTGAGCGACGAAGGAGAGTGCGAGGGAAGATCGCCCGGAGCATTCGGGGCCGACGACCTCGGTGATGGCTCCCAGTGGGAACCCACCTTCCAGCAATTCATCGATAGGCCGAATCCCTGTAGTCGCAACCGGACGTATGGTTCGCGGTGCAAGCGTAAGCGCCGAGGGAATTCGGTTGGCGAGGCTGTTCTCGATTTGGCGGCGAAGTATGGCAGCAGAAGGCATACAAGTATATTCGCCTTATGTTCGCTATTCGGGTTGAGGCTGTCAATTAGACACTGCCTCAATCACGGTGCAAGCAGCCGCATCTGCGTTGCAAATAAAGAGAGTTATGCTCCAAAAAAATCTGGTCGGTCCCAAACTATTTCTCCCTGTCTCGTTGGCGTTGAGTACGTTTCATCACTTCATTCAGCCAAACATAAGCCATCCCTCGGCTTCGTTTAGAGGCTCTAACAAGCTCCGAAGCGCGTCGTCTAAAAGCCATGCAAAGAGGATTGAAGTGGATGTGCGCAGTTACGCTTATTGCGGGTACCGTGGCCGCCGATTCACAGAGCCAGGGCAGTGCAGTCTTTCCTCAGACCCGGAGGATTCGGACCCTCTCCCCAGATTGTCCCTTGCGCCTTGCCAGCGCCTCACTGCATACCAGTTCGGACTCACTGCGTGGGTCCGCGGCGGGCAATCTGTCCCTCGTAACGCTAGAGGTGGCCAATGTAAGTTCGCATACCCTGAAGTCATTTGAGATGAGCGTGAGCTTGCCCGGCCCCAAAGGCTTTGTCCCTGCAGACGGAGCTCCGATTCAAACAGCCCTCTCCGATCAATGGTCCGGCAGAATGGTTCTTGGCGCGAAGCAGCAACTCAAAGTAACGGACGTGGTGTCGAACGGGACACATGGTCCCATCCAGGAAGTCTCCTTTACCAACATCACGTTAGAGGACGGTTCAACATGGGCGCCGCAATCGCGCGGAGACGGATATGTGTTCAGGTATCCCCGGCAATAAGCCGGTGTTATTTCATCGAATGCCAACAAGTGAGTCTGTTCGACAGCCAATGACAAAGACCCCGAAACAAAGAGCCTAGTTAGGCACGCCGATAGCATTTAGTAATGCTTGAGACGATCCTTAGAGGGCCAAACGCCGTCTTCTGGCATCTCAAGGCGGTCTGTCATGCCTTTTCTCCAGGTGGGTGTTTCGACGGGCTCGCCCCAATAATCCGTCACCCGAATCGCCTTTCCATCCTCTATCTCTCCAATCGTCACGTTGCGGTAGATCCGGTCGTCGCCGTAGTTAATGCTCCATTCGACTACGATGATGTTCTCAAGCCGGAGCCTGCGGCCAACCTCTAACGTGACGGCCTCGAAGTTCCCTTCGACGGCGGCAATAAGTTCACGCCCACGGACGATCTCTTCCATCTGCGGCCACTGCCTTACGGCGTTTTCTGCAAGCGGAACTCCTAAGATATAGGCGAGCCGCGTCTGACCGTTGCTATCTGTATGTACCGGGTTGTCTCGCATTGCCTTGCATTCTCCATAAATGGACTCTCAGAAGGGCTGAAGGCCTGCTGATCCAAAGACCGCTCGAAATCTCTCACAGTAGATCACTACTGTGTTGTACTGTGCGAAATCTACGTTTGTTGGCAGCATGTACTCATGGTCCCCCTCGTTGCCCTTAATTGGGGCTATCTCCACATTGCTCTTGCGAAAGTTGTCGTCAAGCGATGCGTTTCGCCCGGTGGAAGCAACGACGTTCGCCAATAGCAAGCGACGCATTTCGCCCCGTGGAAGCGTTGCGTTTCGCGTAGTGGAGGCGACGACTTTCGCCGGCGGCCCAAGTGACGGGTTTCGCCAAATATTGAGCGGTTTGGTGAGCGATTTCAATTAGATAGCCGCCTCCGTTCCGCAGGGTTCATGGTATGTAGATAGTAAGTAGATAGATGGTCGATCGATAGTGGGCTAGTGGCGATCTTTTCCGCGGGTACCGGATTCTCGACTATCTCCATGGCGATGGGCTCCGACCAGCCACACTTGGGAGATGAGACGATTCCTGTTGCGGTCGCCCGCCGATCGATTTTCTGTAAGTGAATGACATGCCTGTATTGCGGACAGCGATGAATGCTTTCCCCATGCAGCGCATGTTTCACACCCGGCATTTGCCAACCCATGTTGCCTCCTCGGCGGGAGTGGAATGCGGAAGGGCCGAACCCACACAACTCCTTCCACGCCTATAGAAAGAACGATTCAGAAGTGAGTATTTCCGGGGGGAGGGAACATGATTTTGGCGTAGATCGAGACTGGCTGCCAAGAATAGAAGGCGTGCCACCAAGCCGTTCATCGAAAATAAATATCAGCGAGCACCGGAAAAACGCTGCGCTGATTCGTTCTCAGAGTAAGACAAGTCACACAACATCTTTTTTCCTCCAGAGGAAAGCGTGCTATTTCCGATTCATCATCTTTGGTTCGCCGCAGACGGAGGCAATGCCGACCAGGCAACGCCAGCCTTACTGAGTCTGTTCGGGGCCACTGAATCGGGTACCTTGAAGCGCGGCAAAGATATTGTCGAGGTGTACGATGCGTTGCGGCCCTCCCTTCTCGCGTATCTCGTTGGGCTCGGCCTCGTACGCTATGAGGCGGAAGATGTTGTCCAAGAGACGTTTCTTCGTCTTATCCGCTATCTCCAAGAACATCATGACGAGGAACATCTGCGGCCTTGGATCTTCCGCGTCGCCCACAACCTCACCATCGACCAGTTCCGCTCCGGCCGCTATCGCGCTGCCGAGAGCGGGGTAGAGGCTTCCTCGCTTCACGAGGTCCTGCCGTACGCCGGTCTGAACCCAGAAGAGAATGCCATTCGGCAGGAGCAGTGGCGCATGGCACAACAGGCTATTGCACGCCTAACGCCGCAACAGAGGTACGCGGTTTTACTGCGCTCCGAGGGATTGCGTTACCGGGAGATCGGCGAGGTGCTCGGCATGGGCACGAAACGTGTCGCCGAACTCGTCCAGCGAGCACTTGTCCGTCTGGCAGGTGACCAATGATCTCTTTTCTATCTCGCGTCCATCTTCGCATCGGACACGTCTCCGATGAAACCCTCGCGAGCTTCATCAGCGGCGAACTTAGTTCTTTGCGCGCCATGCGCGTTAACACCCACTTGGGTCGTTGCTGGCAGTGTCGAGGACGGCGTGACGAACTGGAGCGAGCGGCTTTGTTGGTGGTGGAGTATCGCCGCGGCAATTTGGCCTCCTGTACGCCGTTGGACCCAGGCTATCGACGATCCTTTCTCGCCAAGGTGGAAGAGACCACGGGTAAGCGCGGGATCGTTATGCCACGGTTTCGCTTCCTTCAGCTGTTTCGCCGTCTTCTGCATGCTATGAACCCTGTCTTTGCCAGTGTTGTTGTCCTCTCGGTCTGTGGCGTGTTGCTCTTCTGGATCTGGCAGCGCTCCACCGCTACCGTCTCCGCTCAGGAGCTGCTGCGGCTCGCCGAAGCTTCCGAGCGCGAACACTCCGAACAACACTCCGCCGGTGTCCTCTATCAGCAAGTTGCCGTCGATGCGGGGACTGCCACTCTCCATCACTCGATCTATCGCGATCTGTCGGGTCATCGCAAGACTCATCCGGCACCTCTCAATCCAGCAGAGACTCGCCTGAGGAACAAGTTGGAGGTTGCCGGTGTGGACTGGGAGCAGCCTCTATCGGCAAAAGACTATAGCGAGTGGCATGATCGCCAGACGGAGATCCGCGATGACGTCGAGCGCATCGACAAGAGCAAGCTGACGTTGACCACTAAGCTCAGTGAAGGAGAGATTGCGGAGGAGACCCTGACGGTAAGGGAGGCTGATTTCCATCCAATCGGCCGTGAGATTGTCTTCCGCGACTCCGAACGGATTCAGATCGCGGAGCTGAACTACAGCATTCTTCCTTGGTCTGCCGTGAATGCCTCTCTCTTCGAGCCCTTGGTAAGCGATCCTCCTCGGCCTGCCCTGGGCTCGATAGTCCACAGGCTTTTGCCGAGCTCTGACCAGCTTATGGGAGCCCAGTTACAAGCTGAGCTTGCCCTGATGAAGCTGCATGCGAATACGGGAGAGGATATCCATGTCGAACAGGACGACTCTCATATCTATGTTCGCGGAGTGGTTGAAACCGATGATCGCAAAAGGGAGATTGATACTGAACTGCGCCACATTCCCTTCGTAAAGCCCGATATGCGGAGCATTGAAGAGATCGAGCGAATGCGGCATGCGTCCTCCTCGGACGGCGCGTTGCAAGTGCAGGAGGCCGAGCTCCAGCCTTCGCCACTGGATACCTTTCTGTCAACGCACGCCGTGCCGGAAGAGCAAGGCATCTCGCTAAGCCGCATCTTGGCGCAGGCCTCCGTGGTTATCGCCAGGGAAGCGCAGACATTATCCGAGCTCGACCTCCGCTATGGCGACAGCGGTCAGGCTATGAACGAGGACAACCTGCAGCTTCTTGGCAGATTGAAGAAAGAGCATCTCTCGATCCTGAATCAGGCGTTGAACAGCGAGGAGTTGGCGCTCGCCCCATACGCCAGCGAGAACGGCTCGAAGTCCACAATTACGCCAATATCCTTATCCGTCCTCGCCACCAGCAACCAGAGACTATGTGCTGAGCTTTTAGCCGGATCAAATAACAACAGTCGTCCCGCAAGCGAAATCATTAATGATCTTGTTCGAACCAGCTCGCAGATCAGAAGCACGATTACACACATTGCAATAACTTTACCTCCCACATAACTGAACTAAAAATTTGGAGCCTCTGATGAAAGCTGCGATCCTTCGACTCTCTCTAGCCCTCGTTTGCCTATTTTTCGTGCCTCAACTCTTTGCTCAGAGCGCCGATGTCACCGGAGTTGTAATGGATCGGGCGGGAGCGGTCATTCCGCATGCTGCGGTCCGACTGGTTAATCAGGAGACCCTCGTCGAACGAAAAGTCACCACCAACGGCGATGGCATTTTTAGTGCACCGTTTATCAAGCCGGGCACCTACCAACTTGCCATAGAAGCGCCTGGGTTTGCGACCGAGGTGCTACATGACATCAAGATCAATGCGGCGGCCAAGGTCAACATTCCAGTTCATTTGAAGCTGGGGAGGCAGGACCAGGAAGTGCAGGTTGACGCAAGCGGTTTGTTGTTGAATACAACGGATGCTGCGGTGGGCACGGTGATCGACGGGAATTTTGTAAGGAACATTCCTCTGAATGGTCTAAGCCTTCAAGATTTGCTATCTCTAACACCGGGCGTGGTCACTCAGAGTCCTCAGTCGAACTCAACATTAGGATCACAGGGAGATTTCAGTGTTAACGGCCAGCGAACACAGTCAAACGTTTACACGGTCGATGGCGTTTCGGCGAATGCAAATCCCGGGGATGGTACAGGGAATCCCGGTGCGGGAACAGCGGGAACATTACCTTCGGCTACTGCACTTGGGACTACGCAAAACATCATCTCAGTTGCAGCCTTACAGGAGGCTAAAGTACAAAGTTCCTCATACTCTGCTGAATACGGGCGTTCTCCAGGTGGGCAGTTTATTTTCACCTCAAAGTCAGGTACAGATCATTTTCATGGATCTGTCTTCGACTATGTCCGGAATGATGTGTTTGATGCAAACGATTGGTTCAATAACCACTACGGAGTAAGCAAGCCAACATTGACCCAAAATGATTTTGGCGGCCTAGTAGGCGGCCCGATATGGCTACCCCATGTGTACGATGGTCGGGGCAAGGGCGCATTCTTCTTCATAGCTTATGAAGGCCTTCGGCTCAATCAGCCTCAAGCGGCGACGATCCAATATGTTCCCGATGACATACTGAGGAAAGCTGCAGCGCCTGCTCTACAACCAATACTAATGGCATTCCCCAAGCCATCTCCTGGGGGGATAGACTACCCGGGCGGGTTAGCTCAGTTCATTGAACCCTACTCGCTCCCAAGCAAAATTGATTCTACAAATATTCGAATCGATAAAACAATTACCTCAACATGGTCGGCCTTCTTCCGATTCAGCGATACACCCAGCCAGGCCGATACTCGATCACTGTCCCTACTTACGCAGACTAACAACAGCAACCTGACATATACAGCCGGAGTCACCACTCAACTATTCCGCAACCAGAGCAACGAATTCAGGCTCAACTATACAAGCGCGACAGTGGCGCAACGTGGGCAACTTGACGCCTTTGGTGGTGCTACTCCTATCGATCTTGGGCAAGCCATGGGGGTGAGCGGATACCCCCACGAATATCCAGATTTCTCACTTCAACTGGACTCCGTAGGAACGACTGGATTGTCTACGGATAATACATATAACAAGTCCTCGAATTGGAACATAAACGACAAATGGAGTGCTTCGTTCGGCCCCCATCTGCTCAAAGCTGGTGTCGACTATCTGAAGATATCCTCACCGATACAGCCCTTTGCTCCACTTGTGGAGGCATATTACGAAGATCCGGAAAACCTCGTACCGATGCTTGCCAATAATCAAGCGCTTAGCATTTCGGTAATCCAAACGTTACCCGCTACCCCCGTAATTCACTACATATCCGCCTTCGTACAAGATGAATGGCGGTTACATCCAAATCTTAGTTTGTCAATGGGATTACGATGGGAAATAGATCCTCCCCCATCTGAAGCGAACGGGCATGACCCCTACACGATACAGGGAAGCCTGTCCGACCCTGGGAATATGGTGCTTGCTCCGGCAGGAACCCCGCTCTGGCATACCACTTGGTATAACATCGCGCCCCGACTCGGAGTGGCTTGGCAAGTTTCAAATACGCCTCACCGTGCAACAGTGGTAAGAGGGGGAGGGGGTGTGTTTTTTGATAGCGATAACGAGATTGCCACCTATGGGTTTAGCGGTGTTGGTTTTCAGGCATATAACTTTAGCGCTGGGGCTTCGTTGCCGATACCTCCTGCACAGATCAATTTCACACCCAATACGAATCCTCCTTACTCATCCGTTTACGCATTCCCGAAACATTTACAGCTTCCCTATACTCTCCAATGGAATCTGAGCCTTCAACAGGAACTTGGCGAACGGCAGACCGTTACCTTCTCCTATGTTGCCGCCAACGGACGCAGGCTCCTGGGTACTCAACAGGCATCTGTCGGGGCTGCAAATCCCAATTTCGGGGTTGTTAACTATTTCATTGGTAATTTGACTTCCAACTATCAATCACTTCAGGTCAATTTCCAGCGTACCGCAGCTACCGGTCTGAATGTCTTCGGTGGATACACATGGGCTCATTCACTCGATTTTGGGTCCACAGCAACTACGCTACCAATACAGAGGGGAAACTCAGACTTCGACGTAAGATCCAATTTTCAGGCAGGGGCAACCTGGGATATTCCCGTGCATAGCGAAATCTCAGGATTATGCTATGTCTTTGGAGACTGGGCTTTAGATGCCAGAGTGTCGGCACGCACAGCATTTCCGATCCCTCTACTGGGCAACCCCACTTTAGATCCAGCCACGGGGACATACCATCCGGGAGGAGTAAACTATGACCCTTCGAAACCCATTTATCTATATGGATCTCAATATCCAGGCGGTCGCCTCGTAAACGGAGGCCCGGGAGTACCCGCTGGCCACGCTGCCTTTAACTTGCCCCTCTATGGAGACACTGGTAACGCCCCAAGAAATTTTGTGCGTGGATTCGGTATGCAGCAGTTCAACCTCGCTGCAAGAAAAAATATCCCCATTGCCGAACATGTTGGCCTCCAATTCCGCGCTGAGGCGTTCAACGTCTTCAACAAGCCAAACTTTGGTTATGTAGATTCTTACCTGCAAGACATCACCTTTGGGCAGGTCACGAAAATGTTGAATTCCAGCTTGGGCACCCTTGCTTCGCAGTATCAGCAGGGCGGCCCGCGCTCCTTCCAGTTCGTCTTTAAGCTTCAATTTTAATCTTGTGAGGAATGATGTATACAAAAGCAATTGCACTAAGGATGGTCGTGCTGTCCAGCATGGCCGTGCTGGCACAGGATAAAAAGCCAGTTACACCCCTTGATTGTGTAAACGTTAAGTACATATATGACGATGCGGCTTCGTATGTAAGCGGTGTTCAAATCAATCCGCAGGAAAATCGAGTTGCCTACCTTGTTAAAGCACCCAATCTCGCTACGAATGAAAATGACATACAGTTATACGTAGCCGGGATAACTAGCCCCCACTATGCCCCTAAGCTGCTACTCACCGGAACCCCCCTCCTACAGATGCAGTGGCTTGAAGACGGTGACCACCTAACGTTCTTGGCAAAAGATGCCGGGATAATAAGCGTACGAGAAATAGATGTGCGCTCGGGAGATGTCACAACCCTGATCCGGGCTCCAAAAGATATTAATGAATATAGTGTCGATGCTTCTGGGAGCGCTGTTGTCTATACCCAGGAGGACTATGACGGCCACTTCGTGTACCATAGGTCGGATGTAGACTCTGCGCGAGGGTATAGACTGACTACGGATAGTCTGGCGGGCCAATCTGTAGGTAATCGCACTCGCAAGCTGTTCTTAGCAAAGAGATCGGCGTCCGGCAAATGGGAAACTCCGCAGGAACTTCAACTGCACGCCCCTGTGTCCCATGAACTTTTGGCTTCAATCCCTTATTACCGACTTATGATGTTGAGGATGTCGCCGAATGGTAAGCATATACTTTTGCGTTACCTATGGACCTTTGACAAAGCTCCTAGCGATTGGGGGCAAAACAGCTTCGTAAAAACCATGATGGATCACGGTGATTCTGAGCTATGTCTCTTGGTTGAATACGACACAGAGGACAAATCGACCACAATTCCTATCAAAACACCAGAACAATATGACGCCCCCGTGTGGTCCTCAGATAGCACCTCTTTTGCAGTTCGTGCACTATCACCGGTCGGTACAGCCTACGAGCAGGAGGATGCCGCCAAGCACAATACATTTCAGGATCACTTATTCTGGGTGAAGACCTCCGGCTCCGTAGAGAAGATTACCGCAGAATATAGTGACCAAGATGTTCGCCCTCTGCTATGGACGTCGCCCACCTCATTACTCACATTTCGCTCCAACGCCCTCACCCTGTGGCAACATTCCAATGGTTCATGGTCACCCTCCTCCACAAAACTAATCTCCACTGACGGACTGTCCACCAACGATATTGGTGTCTCCCGTTCGTATGTGGTCGGGGAGTTTCAGAATAAGCTGACCCCGCCCGAGGTTCGCATCTATAACGTTGACTCGAATACCTCTGCCACCCTGACCCGACTAAACCCTCAGTTCGACACGCTAGCACTAGCCCAGATAAAGCCGGTGTCTTGGCCTATTTACAACGGTCACATCATCCATGGAGACCTATTCATGCCCCCCAACTATACCCCGGGGAAGCGGTATCCCTTACTTATCGAGACTAAACCAGGTGGGAATAAGTTTCAGTGTGACAGCGGGGTTAATCACTACCCATCCTTCATCCCACAACCAGCAGCCAGCGCTGAAATTATGTACCTCACCCGTACTTACGACGGAGAAACCTACGATGATGATATCAAGAATGAACCATCGGGGTATCCGGGACAAATAGCGGAAGCCGCCTATCATGCGGGGGTATGGGATAGCGCGGTGGATGCTCTGGACAAGCAAGGAATGATTGACCGTAACAATGTCGGAATAATTGGATTTAGCCGAACGGGTTGGTATACGGAGTTCGCCTTGATGTTCGGTAAAACCAGATATCGAGCTGCAACTGTTACTGACAATGCTGAATATGGTTTTCTCACCTACACACTAAGGCCTGATCCATTTACGATTAAATCAGACGATAACATGTATGGGGGTCCGCCCGAGAATGACACCTTAGCCAACTGGCTTAAGTACAACGTGTCATTCAACGCGTTTCGAATACAGACCCCTGTGCTACGTGAATTTATGGGATATGGTGTTCAGTACGATGATGAGCAAAAAAGGCCGCTATCTATTGACACCAGTTACACTTTATTTTCAGTGCTGACCCGATTACATCGCCCCATTGAAACCTACTTTTATCCAAACGAAGAACATGAAACGAATCACCCCCAGGCCCGGCTCGCCACTCTTCAGCGCAATCTGGATTGGTATCGATTCTGGCTGCAAGGGTATGAGCGGCCAGACACGGAAGATAAGGATCAGTATGTACGCTGGAGGCAATACCGTGTTGAGCAGGAAGCTCAGGATAAAGCTGCTGGACAGTCACCCACGAGTCCCTCGAAGCTGAATTAGCAGATCGATCCAAGCCACTGCCCGCGTCTTCGGGTAGTGGCTTTTTTCGGTTCGCAATGACGTGTAGATGAGGTTGGCAGCGGGTGGCCACCGGGTGGCGAAAGTCGTTGCTTGGACCACCGGGGAAAGTCGTCACTTCTACATCGCGCCGAGCCTTCGTTATCAACGCCAAGCTTGGTACAAAGACGCCTTCCGGCGCGGATACATTACAGAGGCCAGCGGCGCATCCAGTCGGCAGGATCAAAACCGTTTGTCGAAAATAAATATCAGCGGGCACCCGGAAAAGCGCGGCGCTGATTCGTTTTTAAAGTAGGACAACTTTCACAACATCTTTCAGTGCCAGAGGAAAGCTGATCCGGATGGAAAGCACATTGCTGTCTCCCCCCACGGAGGCGGCTCCTACTAAACCAAACAGAATTCTTGACGAATCACACTGACAACGCTATCGGAACGGGAGGGTGGCGTTGTCAGTGTGCAGACGTGCGGCGCACGGCTCGGTTATGACCGCACAACGGGGTGAACATGACTTGGGGTATCGGCCAGTTGCGGTCCTCTGTGCGGCTACGAATCGTACTTGGTTATGGTCCCGGCTCCCTGATTCGCTGCGTCAATCTCCTTATCGGATACCGTATCCATCTTCAGGAACTGAAATTGAACGATGAGAACTCCGTCGCTCCCATCGTTATCGAAGTAACTTTGCGCAATCCCGGTAAGAAGAAGATCAGAACCATTGTCGGGGCTTTGAATCGGGTCACGCTCGGATGCCGTGAAGAAGAGTCGTAGCAACGATTTAGAGGCGAGACGGGATGAAGAACGATGGAGAGCAAGCGGGAGTAAGAGTGGCGGGGGGGCGAAAGTAGTCGCTTCGGGCACCGGCGAAAGTTGTCGCTTCTCTATGGCGAAAGTCGTCGCACGGCGCACGCAGAGGGAGAAAGCATGGACGGAAGTCCGGATCGTCTGTGCGATTGTTGTGCCGAGCCTTCGTTGTCAACGCCAAGCTTGGTACAAAGACATCTTCAAGCGCGAATACATTACTGAGGCCAGTGAGACATCTTTGAGCCAGCAGAAACATTTGAGGAGAGATGACGCAAAGAAAAGAACTCCGAATTCTGATGTTCGCATTGTTCCTAAGCATGGCGGCGACGATTCGAGGAGCCAGCCAAGCCCCTGCGCAGCATCCGATTGCAAATTCTATCCAGCCCCAGCCGCATGTCCGAGTCGTCGGCTATCTTGCGGAGAAAGAACCGGACTTGCTGACGATGCTGCCGCCGTATCCGTCACTCGACTCCATCCAAGACAGAACAGATGTAGCCTCATTGCGTCAGTGGCAGCAGCCGGATAATTCCCCGCGCTGGAGGTTAGCCAATGAGGATGTCGAGATGTCCTATGAGCGCTTCGCTCCCGCCTTCGGCATGAAGATCAATCAGTCTGAGACTCCATTTTTAGTCCATCTGCTTAATCGTACGGAGCAAGATGTGCAGACGGTTGCCTTTTCAGCCAAGGTCTTTTACGACCGCCCTCGGCCTTACCAGCGATTCCAGATGGAGCATGTCTGTGGTGCCGAGAAAGCACCGGCCCCAGAGGTTCCGCTCAAGGGTGGGAGTTCTTATCCGTCAGGCCACACCTCTTTCGGTTGGGGTGCTGTATTGATTCTGGCTGAGGTCGCACCTGAGCACGCTCAACCGCTACTTGCGCGTGGACGTGAATACGGCGAGAGCCGGATCATCTGCGCTGTGCATTATCCAAGTGACATAGAAGGAGGCCAACTCGTCGCAACGGCGGTGGTCGCACGTTTGCATGCCGACCCGGAGTTCGAAGAGGATCTCCGGTGCGCGAAAGAAGAACATTTTGTAGCTCTCCACGGCGGGGGAGGACTCAGTCACGCTTGCCAGCAGCGCAAGCCTCAGCTCGGCGAAGTACAGGCACCCGCGGTTCCGCCATTGCCCGGCAGCTCTTGGCTCGGCTGTACTGGCGACGCTGCCGGTCCATCGAATCCCTGTCCATTGTCCCCGTGGCTTCAGCCTGGGAAACCACAGCAGTGAAGGGATCGCAGGTCAGTCAACTTGTTAGCAACCCAACGTATTTATGGGAAAGGGTGGAATGATGTGGTTCTGTCTGTCTGCTTCTTATACGAGCTGGCTTCTATCGCCAACTCCAGGAGGCTTAGGGCTGTGAAAGTCGCTGTAGCCCAAGTGGGTTCTGTGCCATTCGATAGCCAGGCCACGCTCGTTCGCGTAGAACGATTATGCCGCGCAGCAGCATCGGGAGATGCCAGCCTGGTCGTTTTTCCCGAAGCATTGCTAGGGGGGTACCCGAAGTCCATGACGTTCGAGGCCACAGCGGGCAACCGCACAGACGAAGGCCGCGAACTCTTCCTACGTTATGCAAATGCTGCGATCTATTGTCCGGGAATGGAGACGGAGCTGCTCGCGAATTGGGCCAAGGAATGGAACTTGCATATCGTCATCGGCGTCATCGAACGAGATGGAGGCACACTGTACTGTTCGAGTCTCCTTTTCTCTCCTGAGGACGGTCTGGTCGCCAAACATAGAAAGTTAGCCCCGACGCCAAGCGAACCTCTCTTATGGGGCCAGGGTGACGAGTCAAACCTGCAGGTTTCAGCGACCCAGATAGGTCGGGTCGGCATGGCGATCTGCTGGGAGAACTACATGCCGCTCTATCGGCAATTCCTCTATGAGAAGAACGTAGAACTTTGGTGTGCGCCTACGGTTGATACCCGGGAGATCTGGCAAACGAGCATGAGGCATATTGCCTATGAGGGGCGCTGCTTTGTTCTCAGCGCCTGCCAATATCTGACAAAAGACGATTGGCCGGATGATCTGCGGGAGGCAGGGGGAACGATCGACGGAGCCAGCGTCATCGTCTCTCCGAAGGGAGAGATTCTTGCCGGCCCCGCATCCGGGGAAGGAGTAATCTTCGCAGACATTGAGCTCGATGCCATTCAGAAGGGAAAGTTTGAATTGGACGTTGCGGGGTACTACAGCCGCCCGGATATTTTTTCGCTCCATGTTCGAGAGAAGGTGTAGCAGGATGCTCACTTCTCGGAGTCCCAGCAAGAACCAACCTATAGCCGGTCATGATCTGCGTCATCCGTTTAACTCAATCACGAAGTCAAGAACCAGGAGATTTACCGATGCCGGAAAACAATGATTCTGCAGTAGAGACATTACACCCAACGACACGCGTGCTGACGGAGGGTTTTGATCCTCACCTATCGGTCGGCTCGGCGCGCCCAGCCGTATTCCGTAGCTCGACTTACGTGTTCTCCACTCCCGAAGCTGCAGAACGAGCGTTCCATATTGGCGCGGGCCGGGCGCAACGTGGAGAGCATGAGCAAGTGGATCTGATCTATTCGCGGTTCAATCATCCGAACGCGGAGATTCTGGAAGGGCAGCTCGTACCATTGGAGCGCGGTGCTGAGGCGGCGCTGGTCTTCAACTCCGGCATGGCGGCGATCATGACTGCTTTCCTTGGGCTGCTCAAGCCGGGTCAGACGGTTGTGTATACCGCGCCTATCTACGGCGGAACGCTGCAATTTCTCCGTGATTTCCTGCCCCGTTGGGGCGTGCAGAGCATCCCGGTTCCTGCCGGCAGGGCCGATTTACTCGACGAAGCAATTCGCTCCGCCAGGAACCTCGGCATGGTGCTTGTCGAAACGCCAGTGAACCCGACTTTGGTGATGAGCGACATTCGCAGCGCGTGCGCGACGGTTGAAAGTCTCAAACCGAACGAAGACGGCAGTCGTCCTTTGGTCATGATCGACAACACGATGCTCGGACCTGCGTTTCAACATCCGCTGATCTTCGGAGCCGATCTCGTCGTCTACTCGGGGACGAAATACCTTGGAGGACACAGCGATCTGCTGGCCGGTGTGATTCTCGCCAAAGACCGGGCGCTGGTGGAAAAGCTGAGACGATCCCGCAGCTTATTCGGCAACATCCTCCAGCCGGATGAATGCTGGATGCTGAATGGTCGCTTGCCCACAGTGGGATTGCGGATGAGCCGCCAGAGCAAGAACGCGCAACGCATCGCGGAGACATTGCGAGAAAACCCAAAGATTGAGAGGGTGATCTATCCGACCTTGTTCGACGACTTGGAGCAGGTTGCAATCTACAAAGCACAGTGCGACTTCCCGGGCGGCATGTTCTCGATTGTGCTCCACGGGGGCAAGGCCGCCGCCTTCGACTTCCTGCGGCATATCACCATCGGGCGAAATGCCGTCTCGCTCGGCGGTGTCGAGACGTTAGCTTGCCATCCCAATAGCACCACTCACTCCGGCTTCACCCAGGAAGAGTTTGCGGCAACGGGCATGTCGGAGGGGCTGGTGCGTATCTCTGTGGGCATTGAGGATTGGCGCGACCTATTGGCTGACTTCGAGCAGGCTCTCGAACGGTGCTAGTGGCGGTTAGCGGGCTTTCGCGAAGACTGCCGAACGGGTTGGGACAAAACTGCCTCTCGCGTGGAAGACCTTAGTAGGCCTAAAACAACCGGCATCACATATAGAAGGAAGGTCTGACGCGGGCAGGGTTGGCTGCTGGCGAAACTTGTTGCTTCGACAATTACTTGCCGCCGGTTTCGTGGACGCAAGACGCTCCATCTCACCCATGATTAGCATTCGTCGCGAGGCGCCGATTTGCGCCAAATAAACGCTGTTTCGTGAGACAACGCGACTCTGTACCAAAGATATTTCACAATTATTTTTCGCTAAAGAGCGACATTTCACCCTTTACTTTTGCGTCGCGCTGAACAATCTTGTAAATACCGCGTCGCCACTTAGAGATCGCCGGACGCGAGACCAGATGCCTTTTGTCGATGGATGCTACAGAACGAGTGTTTGCCCTGCCACTCCTCGGAGCGCGGCGCACCCTCGCGTCGGGTGCCGTCGCCCTTTCCTCCACCCCTGTTGATTCCGACGAGGAGTTGATTGAGCGCATTCGCAAGCAAGATGATGACGCGCTTCTTGCCCTGTTTCAGCGCTATAAGCGTCTCGCCTTGATGATCGGCGGTCGTGTCCTCCGCGACCCCGGCGAAGCGGAGGATCTAGTGCAGGATGTCTTTCTCCGTCTGCACTCGGGGGATATTTCCTTTGACTCAACGAAGGGCTCTGCGAGGACCTGGATGGTTCAGATGATCCATCGCCGGGCATTCGACAGACGGGACTATTTGACCCGCCGACGTTTTTACGATGGTACAGACGAGCTCGGTTACACGAACGCTATATCCGAGGTGAAGAACCCGGAGGATGACGTGATCGACCGGCTGACGGCCCAACAGTTGCGAGAGGCCTTCGGCGAGCTTAACGATAAACAGCGAGAGACGCTGGAACTCTTCTTCTTCGAGGGATACACCTTGATGGAGATCGCGCAACGCACGAATGCCGAAGTGAGCAATGTTCGCCATCACTACTATCGTGGACTGGAGCGCTTACGCGTCGAGGTCCGTGAGTTGCTAGGAAGCGAGAGAAACAAACGATGACCAACGACTATGCCTATCCGCAGGGATGCAGCGAGCAATACGCCGAGCTGTGCGCTCTCTCGACGAGTGGTGAACTCAGTGCCGAAGAATGGTCCAGCTTGGAACGGCATGTGGCCCAGTGCGCCTCTTGTGCGAGCTTGTTGCAGGAATACAACAGCCTCGTGCGGGTGGGCATGGCCAAGATCGCCCCCGATGAGGTAGCCACCGGCTTCGGAGATCTCGTGTTTAGTGAGAAACGCGTGGAGGTCCGGCTCGTGGCGGCTATGCGAGCCGAGCGAGAAAAACAGAAATCTGAGTCCGCCATTCATCTGCTTCCTCCGACCCACGACCGAAAGAAGTTCTACCTAGTGGCGTTCCGCACGGGTATTGCGGCGGCATTGATCCTGGGTGTAGCTGGCGCTTATGAATTGGGACGGAAGAACGCCTTGGTGGCAACTCCTCCTCCCTCTGTTGCGGCTGTGCGGCAGCTGCCCATCGCGACCGACGCCGAGAAAGCGCGATTCGATGCCGACAGGGCAGCACTGCAAAAGCAGCTGACAGCAGCGCAAGCCGCGCTTGCGCAGGTAACAACACAAGCAGCAGCTACCGAAAAGCAGGTAGCCGACCTGTCGAGTGCCAAGACAAGCCTGGTCGCGCAAATTGACGAGCTCACGCGGAAAGAGCAGGCGGCTTCGGATTCTCTCCTGGTGGCTGACCGTCAGCGTGACGGCTTGCAGCAACAGCTCAATGAAGCGTCGAGGTCCTTGCAGTTAGTAAAGGACGACCTGAGCCGGGCGCAACAAGAGCGGCAGGGGGCGGTGCTGCGGGTTGCCAGTTTGGAGACCGAGGTCAACAGTCTCCATACCAGTCTCGCCGTTACGGATAAGTCAGCGTCCACCAATGAGCAGTTCCTCGCCCAGGATCGGGATATCCGCGAACTAATGGGTGCTCGCCAGCTCTACATCGCCGATGTCATGGATGTGCAGGGAAATGGAGAGCGCAGCAAACCATTTGGGCGAGTCTTTTATACCAAAGGCAAAAAACTGATCTTCTACGCTTTCGACCTACAAGCGCAGCCAGGCTACCGCGACGCTAAGGCGTTCCAGGCATGGGGCAAACCTGATAGTTCTTCCGACAAGCCGATCAGTCTCGGCATCTTCTACATGGACAACGAAAAGAATAAGCGTTGGGTGCTCAAATCCGACGATCCGGCCACGCTCGCGCAGATCAACGCCATCTTTGTCACAGTGGAGCCGAATGGCGGCAGCACGAAACCTACCGGCAAGCCATTTCTTGAGGCCTATCTCCACTCGCTTCCACCTAACCATCCGTAGTGTTCAGTGGCTGGTGGTCAGTAACGAGTGACTGTAGCGGTCACTCGCGCCGAATGGAAGCTCCTCTCCACTTGACACTGCCTCTGAGCGTTGAGTCTCGCCGGGCGGCTTTGGCGTGGTTTGGCCAGTGAATTCAGGGGCATGGCGATTCTCGTTCTGGTGGTCGGTCGCGATGTGGTGCGGCAGTGCGGTCGGGCGGCGGTACGGTGCGGGGAGGTTTATGAGTGACGGTTTTTCGGCGGCCGCTGCGCGCTCCACTAGTCACTGCCCAGTAGGTGACAAGTGTGGGTGACGGTGTTCCCATGCTACTAGCCACTACCTACCAGCCACTAACCTACTATCCACGAGCTACTAACTACTAGTCATAGGCCACCGGAATATTTACTTGCCACCGGAAGTGAAACATAGGTTAATTGCTATCGACATTGGTACACATCGCAGACTTCAGCCGAATGCTCAGTAATCGCATCATTTTTCCAGGAGCCTCAATGAAGTCTTGCAGATTTCTATCCCTCGTTGTGTGTCTCGCGTGCTGCTGTGTTACTGCATTCGCCCAGTCGCCGAACGCGTCGCTGACCGGCTTCGTGGACGATCCATCCAAAGCCATGATCCCCAAAGCCTCCATCACTGCCATCAATACGCAGACTGGAGTGAAGAGCAGCACCACCAGCAATAGCGCCGGGCAATATGTGCTCCAGGGATTAATTCCCGGCTCGTACCGAATCGAAGTAGACAAGCAGGGCTTCAAGGGGATCATTGAAGCGGGGCTGGTGCTGCACGTGCAGGACGTGGTGCAGATGAACTTCCACATGGCGGTGGGCTCGATGTCCGAGACCGTCTCGGTGAATGCGAGCGGAAGCAACATCAATACGACCGATGCCTCGGTGAGCACAGTTGTCGATCGAGAATTCGTCGGAAATATCCCACTGAATGGAAGAAGCTTTCAGGACCTGATTCTACTTACGCCCGGAGTAACGACCAACAGCCCCCAAAGCACTGGAGCGTCAGGAGCTACAGGGGAGTTTAGCGTCAACGGGCAACGCACCGAGTCCAATGCGTACACCGTTGACGGCGTCAGTGCCAATACTGGGGGCTACGTATATGGCTATGGGACGGCCGGTACGAGTGGCTCACTTCCGTCCGCTACAGCCTTAGGGACAACCCAGAGTCTCGTCTCGGTGGACGCTCTCCAGGAATTCCGTGTTGCGAGTTCAAGTTACTCTGCTGAATATGGTCTGTCTCCAGGAGGACAGTTCGCATTCGCTACCCGTTCCGGCACCAATCTTCTACACGGAACGGCGTTTGATTATCTTCGCAACAACTATTTTGATGCGAATAATTGGTTCAACGACAATCTAGGCGTGCCTGTGACGGCGCTGCGGCAGAATGATTTCGGTGGGACGCTTGGCGGTCCGATTTGGCTGCCTAAACTCTATGACGGCAGGAACCGATCGTTCTTCTTCTTTTCTTATGAAGGTCTTCGCCTTACCCAGCCCCAAGCCGCAACGACTTATTACGTACCGTCTGCATCGCTTCGGCAGAATTCACCCGCGTCACTTCAGCCTGTGCTTAATGCCTTCCCCATCGCTACCGGATCCGCTCTTTCCAACGGACTAGCCCCCTTCGTCCAGACAGACTCCAACCCAAGCAGTATCGACTCGACTAGCATTCGATTAGACCAACAAATCACTCCGAAGGTGAAGGCGTTCTATCGGTTTGGAAATACGCAAAGCGCGACTCAGACTCGTCTGCTGTCCGTTTTTTCTTTGACCAGTCAGACAAGCTCCATCAACACACTGGGAGTTACTTGGGTTCTTTCAGAGCGTATCGCGAATGAATTCCGAGCCAACTATACCTCGAGCGTCGGCCAGAGCTTCTCCAATCTCGATAACTTTGGGGGAGCACAGCCGATAAATCTACTCCAGTCGCAAGGCTTAGATCCGAACTCAATCGCTACAGCATATGCCGCAGTGGGGTTAACGTTTCCGGGCTATAGTCCTCAGGTGTCGCAAGGAGGAACAACTCAACCGCAACATACATGGAACTTCGTTGAAAGTGTAACGATTGATTACGGTCGACAAACGGTGAAGGCTGGTGTCGATTATCGCGAGACAGCATCGCGGCTTCAGGCTCAGAATCCTTTCGTTGCTACGTATTTCAACAGTAGTCAAGCGGTTCTTGAGAACTCCTCATACCTTTCCTATGTATATAACTACGCTCGCGACTACCCTGTGTACACCAACACTGGCCTTTACGTTCAAGATGAAATTCGAGCAAACCAGCGACTCGGCATCTCGCTCGGTTTGCGGTGGGAGGTGAACCCTCCCCCTACTGAGGCAAATGGCGTCTTGCCATATATTCTGGAAGGCGACAGTAACGACGTGGCTAGCTGGACTCTTGCTCCGGCGGGGACGCGGTTCTGGAAAACAACCTACTACAATTTCGCGCCTCGTTTGGGTGTCAATTACCAGGCCCATAATCAGCCCGGGCGGGAGACTGTTGTTCGAGTTGGAGGCGGGGTATTCTTTGATACGGGTCAGCAAAACTCTACTCAGGCCTTCGGCAGCAGCCCCGGTCAGTCAGCGTCGGCAACCTATAGCAACGTAAGTTATCCCCTTACTACCGCGCAACTAGCTGTGCCGATCATCAACCCTCCTGTCCCACCGTACGCATATGGATTCTATTTTCCTGCGAAAATTCAGCTTCCCTACACGCTGCAATGGAATGTGAGCTTGGAACAGGCGCTTGGGCGGGCGCAAGCCATCACCCTTTCCTATGTTGGGAGCAATGGAAGGCGATTGCTCTACGACCAAATTTTAGTGCCCGGGGCGGTGAATCCCAACTTCTCCTTCATCTATGACGAAAAAAGTGGCACCACGTCGAACTATGGCGCGTTGCAAGTCAAGTTCCAACGGAGGCTCAGTCGGGGCGTCCAGATGCTGGCGTCATACAACTGGTCACATTCCATAGACTACGGATCTCAGAATCAAGACTTTGCATATGTTCGTGGCAACTCCGACTTTGACGTGCGCCATAACTTCAATGCCGCTGTGACATACGACACTCATTCGGGAACTTCAAACAAATTTCTGAACAGTTTGTTAGACGCGTGGGGACTCAATGGCCGCTTTTCAGCAAGAACAGCCTTTCCGGTAGTTCTCAACGGAAACGAGATTTTCGAGCCGAATGGCCAGTATGGGTATACCGGTCTGAACCTCGCTCCTCTGGTTCCTCTCTACTTGCATGTTGCCGGCATAGCCGGGAATCGTGAAATTAATCCAGCTGCATTCTCAATTCCGGAGCCAGGTGAAAACGGGAACGCACCAAGGAACTTTGTCCGCGGTTTTGCCGCAAGCCAGATTGATTTCGGCGTCCAGAGAACGTTTCCGATTTCGGGACCTTTGAGTCTGCTGGCTCGAGCAGAGGCCTTCAATCTGCTCAATCATCCGAACTTTGGATATATCCAGTCTGACTATGGAAACGCACAGTTCGGGCAGGCAACGAAAACGCTCGATCAAAGCCTGGGAAATTTGAGTCCCCTCTATCAGCAGGGCGGTCCGCGCTCGATGCAGTTTGCTCTCAAGCTCATCTTCTAATCGAATGACCGACATTCAGATCCAAGCACTATGTTTCGAAACAATCAACTTCCCCGACTCGGAGAAGACCATGAGGGGTCTCTTATGAGGATTATGTCGAGGATCACTATCGCCTTGCTCGTCAGCTGTATTTCACTTCTGGCGGCTGAGGATAGACGATTCTCTGTACGAGACTCGATTGAAATGAACACCTTCAGCGAGCCATCCGGGAGGGATACCAGTGCGGTGGTACAACGATCCCCTGACGGTAAATACTCTCTCGTAGTTACTTCACGGGGGCTAATTAGCTCGAATGAAGTTGAGTCGACGGTATGGCTTTTTGATAACGCACCCATACAGAAGTTCATGCGAGACATGTCGGGAACATATCGTCTACCGTTACCAGGGAAACTAGCCACGTTGTCAGAGGTTCCGGTTGCCGAAGCCTCGAATTCTTATGAAGCCGTGGTATCAAACCTGCGCTGGACACCTGACTCCAGATCGATATACTTTTTGGCCCAACGGTCCAATGGACTCCACCAGTTGTGCGCGATCGACGTTAAGACTGCGGTTGTTCGTCCGCTAACTCCCTCTGGCTATAACGTAGAGCGATACAGTTTTCTTGGCCGGGTCGTACTCTACACTGCGACGCATCGTGATCGTTCCCAATTTGCCGGAGGATCGACTCCTCGCATTCAAAGGCCTACGGTCGTAACGGGCATGCCTCTTGGGAATATTCTCTTTCCATATAATTCCGCTTGGCCTATCGCGCGGTCTCATGAACTGTGGTCTATTCGGGAAGGCCATGCTCGTCAGATCGTGAATTTGGCCTCCCGGTCTCCAACGCTAGACACGTATCACGATTCTGATGTTTTATCGATCTCTCCTGACGGCCGGAGCGTCATTCAAATAAAACCGGTCACCGACATTCCAGAATCCTGGGAAGCGTATGAACCTCAAGTCGGCTTTGAGGGCTGGAGATTCCATCACGACAACTTCAAAGCGACTTCGCCCAACAACGAGTTTCGCGCAAGACAATACGTCTTGGTGGATATCACTACTGGACGGACCCGTCCCCTTATCGATGCTCCGTACGGGGAAGCACTTGCGCATCTAGAGAAAGCACAGGCGACATGGTCACGGGACGGAAAACGCGTGTTATTGACAAACACATTTTTGCCTCTGAAGGATGTCGACAAGTCGACTCTCCTACAACGAACTCACCCATGTTCCGTTGCGATAGTTGAAATACCGTCGCGTGAAGTACATTGCCTTGCCTTCAGCCGAAACGCAATGTACGTCAGTTCCGCGGAAAACTCTGCGCCACTGCGTTTGAAGGCTGCTGCCTTCGGCGTCAACGACGACGAGGTGATTCTCAAATTTGGTTGGTGGCAAGACAATCGAAACCTGACGGAGAGGTACCGAAGCCTGAATGGACAGTGGCAAATAGTGGAGAAGGATCACGGTCTTCCAACTGGTGACAAACAACCTAACGTAGAGGGTTCTGCCGGCGCCTTCTCACTCAGAATTAAACAAAGCCTGAACGAACCTCCGGTCCTATGGGCAACAAATGCTGTAACTGGGACAGAGCGGGAGATATGGGATCCAAATCCCCAATTTGCAAATATGGCATTTGGAACAGCATCGAAATACCACTGGATCGATCCGACAGGATTCGAATGGACAGGCGGATTGATTATGCCGGTCGATTATGTTCCGGGGCGGCGATATCCCCTGGTCCTTGAAACCCACGGGTTCCATGATTCCGAATTCATAACAGACGGGCAATATACGACAGCTATGGCCGCGCGGCCACTTGCCAGCGCGGGAATGATAGTGTTGCAGGTTCCGGACAACTATGAACATCATCAGGAGTTGTCCGAAGCAGCCGTCAATGTTTTGGGCTACGAGTCCGCTGTCGACCAGTTAACACTGGATGGCCTCATCGATCCAAAGCGCGTCGGGATAATCGGATTCAGTAGAACCAGTTGGTATGTCGAAAGTTCATTGATTAAAAATCCACGGCGGTTCGCTGCGGCGTCAATAGCGGACGGGATCGACTACAGCTACATGCAGGAACTGATCTTCGGCAGCGATCAGACATCCGAAGGACAAACAGTCTACGGGACGAAGCCATTTGGGGAAGGATTGAAGAAGTGGTTGGAGTGGGCACCAGGTTTCCACTTGGACAAAATCCAAACACCGCTCCTGCTGACATCGATTACACCAATGTCAGTTCTTACAGAATGGGAGATATATTCGTCTCTATTTCAGCAGAAGAAACCGGTGGAATTACTTTACATTCCAGGTGGACAACACATTCTTCAGAAACCGCAGGACCGATTGGCTTCACAACAGGGGGCTGTAGATTGGTACCAATTCTGGCTGAACGATACTGAACGGCCCAATCCGGAAGACAAGGAGCAGTATAGGCGGTGGGAAGGGCTCTGCGACCTTCAGAAGAAGAGCGCGCCCGACCAGCCGACTTTCTGCGTAGCCACTAAGCACTGACGAGGGGGAGTGGCTAGTGGCTGGTGAAGCAGTGATTAGTGGCTGGTGGTTAGTGGCGGGGGGGCGCGAGAGCAGGGAGCCCCTATGCGTAATGCGAACTGCGAAATGGTTTTTGGCCATCCACTTTGTTAAAGTTTTTACTCGTCCTATGAGGTGAGAAATGGACTGATGGGTCTTCAGAAGCCGGTTGAACTGTATTTTTATCCCAACGAGGTACACCAGCTCGATCACCCCAAAGCAAGGGTGGCGAGCCTGCAGCGCAATGTGGACTGGTTTCGCTTCTGGCTGCAGGGGTACGTGCGGCGAAACTCGTTGCTTCGCGATGGCGAAGCCGTTGCTTCTCCCAGTCTTCTTTAGAAACGCCAAGCTTGGTACAAAGACGCCTTCCGGAGCGAATGCATTGCTGAGGCCAGTGAGACATCTTTGAGCTGTTGGCACAGTGTCAATCGCTCAGCGCTGCAGGAGAGGGCAAAACATGAGATGGAGAATCTGGTCTTCCCGATCGACTGTCCGGCTGCAGCTCCATCTCGGATACAGCCCCGCCTCCTGGGTTCGCTGCATGAACCTTCTCATCAAGCATCGAGTCCGTCTTCTGGAACTATGGACCGAAGCAGAGCAGTCGCCCTTCGGGATTGGACCGAACCCTATCGAGGTGACGTTGCGGCATCCAGGAAGAAAGCAACTCGATGCAGTCATCGCGGAGCTGAACCGAGTTAGCTTGGGGTGCCGTGAAGAAGTGCCCTCAACAGAAACATCCGAGGAGAGATGACCCAAAGAAAAGAACTTCATATTCTGACGTTCGCGTTGTTCCTAAGCGTGACGGCGACGATTCGAGGAGTCGGCCAAGCATCCAGCCGCAAGTCCTGTCCAAGTCGTCGACTATCTTACAGAGGAAGAGCCGAGCTTTCTGACGATGCTGCCGTCGTATCCGGCAATCGACTCCATCCAAGACAGGATGGATGTAGCAACGTTGCGGCAATGGCAGCAGCCGGGTGACTCCCCCGCGCTGGAGGTTAGCCAATCAGGATGTAAGGATGTCCTATGACCGCTTTGCGGAAGCCTTCGGCACGAAGATCACTCAAGCCGACACTCCGTTTTTGCTCCATCTGCTCAACCGTGTCGAGCAGGATGTGCAGACCGTTGCATTTTTTGCCAAGGATTTCTACAGCCGCCACGGCCTTATCAGCGTTTCCAGATGGACCATGTCTGTTTAGAAGCAATTTGAGTGTTCACTGGCACTCTATTGGCCCAGGCAATGGCGAAGCCTTTAGTCCTCAAAAGTCGGCTTGTCGGAAGTGATCGCGCGACAGCTCTCTCGGCGAGCGCATTGGCGATTTAGCGTCAACTGAGCTTGTGGCAGATTAAGTCTGAATTGCTGATCACCCGGAAATAGTTGTTCCAGCGACCAGGCGTAGGCATAGAAGGCGCCATTTGAATTGCCGGCGCCTTCCATGCTGTGCATCATGATCACGAGGCGCTGGAGAAGAGCTCTACCAGGTATTCATTGAAGCTGTTCACCAGGACGTGTTCTGTCGGTCCGGGATTCGCGCGCAACGACTTCGCTGCCTCGACCAGAATCTCGTCGGCATCGGTTCCCAGGACCTGCATTGTTTCCGCGATGAACTGGTCCAGCGGCATCGCCTCTTTGGCTTCCTGACTGTTCATCAGCTCTGTACGCACCCAGGGAGGCGCAATCTCAAGCACGCGTACGCCGCTTTTCTGCAACAGGAACCGCTGCGAAAGGACATAAGAGTGGAGCGCGGCCTTTGTCGCCGAATAAACGGCCGTCAAAGCAAGCGGAACAAAGCTGAGCACGGAGGTGTTGTAAATGATGGTGCCGCGCCGGCTCTTGATCTGGTCGATGAAGGCCGAGGTCAAACGAATCGGCCCCAGCAGGTTCGTGTCGATGGTGGATGTGAGCAGTGGATCGTCGATGGTCCCGGCAGCCTGGTCTGGAAGCATGATGCCGGCGTTGTTGATCAGCACGTTGAGTTCAGGGTGTTCGGCGATAAGCCTGGCGGCGACCGCCTGAATGCTCTTTGGATCGGCGATGTCGAGCTCGACCGATTCGACGCCCGGGTTGTCGGCGACCACTGCATCGAGATGCCCTTTGCGCCGCCCCGAGATGATGACTTTGTTTCCGCGTTTGTGCAGCTCCTCGGCTAGAGCGCGTCCGATTCCGGAACCGCCGCCGGTGATGAATATGGTATTTCCTGATAACTTCATATGCTCCCTTTCGATATGAGACTGGTGAGTGGTTTAGGCCGGGAAGGTATCGCCGAACATGGGCAGACCGCTGACAGACTCGGCTCGCGTGGCCTCGTCCTGGAGAACGTCCCAGTGCTCCTTCAGAAGGCCATTCTCAAAGCGAACGACATCGGCAGCAATCCAGGAGCGTTCGCGACCATGACCGCTGAAACGTCCAAAGGCAATGACGTAGTCACCCTCGCCTACGATCAGTTGATTCTCGTAGCGCAGAGTTGGCGGGAGTGACCGGATGAGCTGAAAGAGCCCTTCGCGTCCGGGTGCGATGTGCGCGCTGTGCTGGATGTATTCAGACGACCAGAATAACTCGGCGGCAGCGTAGTCGCGCTGGTTGAATAGAGTGTCAAAAGCCTTGAGGACTGTAGCTTTGTTCTGTTCAGGGGTTGTTTCGGGCATGTCGATTCTCCTTTGCCTTATTGGGCAGTTTGGTAGATTGGGTAGTCTGAATATCCCCCCGGGCCGGATGCGTAGACTGTATCCCAGTCGACGTCAGCGAGGGGCGCGTTTGAAACAAACCGCTCTACGAGGTCGGGGTTGGCGATGTAGGGACGGCCGAAGGCGATAAGGTCCGCCAGCCCGGCTTCAATCAGATGATTGCCGCGCTCCTGCGTCATATTGACGTTCGCGATGAGAGTGCCCTGGTAGAGAGGACGGAAATGTTCGAACATCCCGTCGCCCGTCAGCTTTTCAAGGGGCGTGCCGGTGAAGTCGGTTGTGTTTCCCATAAGCAGCAGGTGAGAGAGGTTGTAATCGTTGAGCCGGTTTACGACGTGGTCGATGGTGGGAAGGGTCTCTTCGTTCGCCGCGAAGGCGTTGGTCTCATGCATGGGGCTTATCTTGACTCCGACCCTGTTGGCATCGACTTCGTCGAGCACAGAATCGAGAACTTCGAATAAAAAGCGTGCGCGGTTCTCCATGGAGCCGCCATACTCGTCTGTCCGGCGATTGGTAGTGGCATTGAGGAACTGCGCGATCAGGTAGAGATAGTTGGCCAGAATCTGAACTCCGTCGAATCCGGCATCGACCGCATTGCGCGCGGCCTGCGCGTAGTCGCGAGTGGTGGTCCTGATCTCTTCCCGGGTCAACGGGCGGGGCGCTACGGTGGGTTTGCGGCCGTCTCTCGTGACAGAGACCTGGCCAGGATTTACATCCGATGCCGACACCGGAAGCACGCCATCGCGCAACTCTGGATGAGACATCGCGCCGGTGTGCCAAAGCTGGGCGACGATGCGGCCGCCGGCGTTGTGAACTGCATCGGTGACGAGTCTCCATCCGCGGACCTGCTCTTTGCTCCAGAGACCGGGCGTGTCGGCCCATCCGAAGCCCTCAGGGCTGATTGCGGTGGCCTCTGTAACGATCAGGCCGGCTCCAGTTCGCTGGGTATAGTATTCGGCTTGAAGAGCGGAGGGTACGTGGTTGTCGGGGCGGGCGCGCATTCGCGTAAGCGGCGCCATGACGACGCGGTTGCGAAGGCTTAGATCTCCCATGCGAAAAGGGGTGAGAAGAGGCTGCACAGGCGGGGCAGAGGCCTGTGGTCCGGCTACTTCGTGGGCGAGGAATGATGAACTCATAGGCTCCAGCTTTCCGGAGATCACGATGGTGACCGCCATTGTTGTAGTAGATGCATGCGCAACGGAAGACGATTCCGATCACCATTGTCTTTTGGAAGAAAAGTTGATACGTTAGTCCTGTACGGCCCAGGGAGGTGTGGAATGGGCGTCACGAAGGAGATGGCTGCTGAGAATCGGCAGAAGATTCTTGCTGCCGCAGAACGGCTGTTCCGCGAAAAGGGCGTCGATGCGGTGGGTCTTACGGAATTGATGAAGGAGGCCGGCTTTACGCAGGGCGGCTTTTACAACCATTTCAAATCCAAGGAGGCTCTGGTATCGGAGGTGCTGAGGAAGGCCGTCGAAGAAGGGGTGCAGGAGCTGAGCGAGGCGATTGCGAGCTCGCAGGCCAAAGGTCTCGATCCTCTGACCCGGCAGATCAACTGGTATCTCTCTCCACAGCAACGAGACGACATCGAATGCGGATGCGCGATGGCTGGATTCGCGGGCGATATTCCGAGGCTGACGAAAGAGGCGCAGTCATCCTATGCCGAAGCGTTAGGACGGACGTTTGAGCGAATAGCGGAGATGATTCGCTTTCAAAAGCCGGCTCTTTCGAAGAAAGATGCACATGGAAGGGCGATTGCCCTATACGGCCAGATGGTCGGCAGTCTTCTGCTATCGAGGGCAGTTTCATCCGGCAATCCGAAGCTTGCGGACGAGATTCTCAAGCAGACGCGGGCTGGAATTTTTGCTGGTCTTTCCAGAACTGTCAGAGACACAGACCGGAGAGGCAAATAGTCAGGCAAAAAACTCCAAGGAAGACCGGACTCCCCGGATGACGAGCTAACTGGAGGCAACTTTCAACTGTCGATAACAGGGCAATGCACTTATTGAACCCCGTAGAGTGACCGATCACTTCCGCAATCGGCGTTTATCGGTACTAATCCTGAGAGTGGTATTTTTGGCGGATGATGGCGCCTCAAGAGATTACGAAGTTGCTTATCGATTGCTACGCCGAAATTGTTCAAGATAAGCGATCTTCAGATCACCTTCGCAATACGTACTACTGCAAAGGCTCATACGTTACATACGCAAAGCGCATCGAGTCGGGAGCCCATGAGTTCACATTCATGCTGCCCTGTCCGCCCGACGCTTCTACCAGCACCTTCTGTGACTTCGAGACCTTATTGTTGTGGATGTCCACCAGCTTGAAGACGATATGCACATTGCGCGGATCGTGAGTAGCCACGTCGGCCGGATAAGCAATGTAAACCAGCCTTTTGCCATCCGGCGAGATGTGCGGGAACCAGTCCTGCATCGAGTCGCTCACGACCATCTCGGCCTTCGCGTCGTTCTCTCCTGCTCCGGTCGCCGGGAAGCGCCAGACCTCTTCCTTGCCAGACCTGTTGGAGTTGATGTAAATCCACTTGCCGTCAGGAGAATAGTCCGGGCCATCGTCCTGTCCGGGGCTTGAGGTCAGCCGAGTCTCGTCACCGCCCGTTGCAGGCTGCCCGTAGATATCGTACTGCTTGCCGCCTACCGGCCGTTGCGCCACGTACGCGATGGTCTTGCTGTCAGGCGACCAGCCATGGAAGTAGCTCGGCGACACATTCGTCATCTGCTTCACTTCACTGCCATCGGCATGGGCGAGATATACCTCCGACCCAGGCTCCTCGCTCTGCGACGCCGAAAAGGCCAGCCACTTGCCATCAGGCGAAAGAGCTTTGTCATTGTTGCAGTGGTAGTCCTCGGGAATCTTCAACTTCTCCGACTCTCCTACCGTGCCGTCATTCTTGAAGTTCAGCTGATGAATCACGCCACCCGAGTTCGAGATCAGATACTTGCCATCAGGAGACCAATTGGGAGCCTCCCAGATCGTGTCGGCGGTAAAAATGAGCTTCGACGAGTGTGTGCGCAGGTCGTAGACATAGATGCGGCTGCGCATAGGTGCTTCCGCCCCATGAGCCATCGAAGCGAAAGCAAGTGAAAACGTGGCAGTAGCCGCTAGCCTTGAGACAAACTTCATCATCATCAGATCCTTTTCGTTGAATTCCAGATGAAACAGTTATTCGACGTTGCCTGCTTTGTTGACGAGCACCACGTGAGAGAAGACTCCGGTGTCAGGCGTGGTTGGGAGATGCGAACAGAAGCCAAGGCCCACATAAAACGGTGCGTCAAAGTGAATTGTCAGCGAAGGACCGAGCGGGTGCATCGGCTCACCCTTGATCGACGCGTAAATCGTGACCTCATCGCCCTTCTTCTCGATCCCGATCCGCTGCGCGATCACTTCGTTGAGCGTACCTCCGAAGCGATATTGCATGTCGCTCATCTGCGCGCCTTTTTCCGGACGGCCGGCCAGGTGAATCATGCCGGTGCCGTGCATGCCTAGCATGGCTTCCTTCGAGTCGTCCTCAAGTGTCTGCCGGATCATCAGCACGACCTTGCGATCGCCGTATCCATCTGTCTTCGGAAAATTGGTACTCGCCGCAAGAGACACATCGCCGGACAGCTTTTTGAAGAGAAAATGGAACTCGTCCCGCTGGTACCAAATGTTGTATCCGGCCGAGGTCACCGTATATTGGCCGCTGGATTTCTTAAATTGGCCACTGCCTGCCACAAGCGCGCCGCCCACGTCCGCCTGCCCATCGAAGATTCCTATGGGCGTATTGTCAATCCGGCTGGGGCGGTGAAAATCGGCAGGCGGAGGCACCTGCTTATGCGTCGCCGAGCCGGGCAGCGCCCAGTCCGGCACTTGCGGCTGCTGTGCGATTGACAGGAGGCTGAGTGGTCCAAGGAGTAATGCAGATGCAACACGAAAAGCATGTTTTCTCATCGAAGAGCACTCTAGCAGATGGTAGTGAGAAGTCGCCACGAATCTGCACACACTACGGATCGACGGTCGGGCCATTTCCGCAGTCAGCGCAGCTCGGAGGCGCGAGTTGGTTTATCCGCAAACAAGGATCAAGCTGTGGCTAAGCAAAAAGATGTGGTCTTGGATACCGCAGTCCGCAATGCGAAAGCTCATGGTTGAACAACCCTCCAAAATTGTGAGCATGATCAAACTCGACAGCTATAGATAAGTCTTCATAAGTCGGCTTCTCGGAAGTTATCCGTCCTCAATGAGTGATATGGCGACTTTGCACTCTTTGAGACTTGGTTGCGCACTCACGGATTGCGGCGCGATTTACCTGTTTTGGCGGAGCTAGTTCGTCGTGATGTCCTGGGTGAGAATCAACTCGTGATCTTTCCAGAGATCAAACCACTTCCTGCCGGTTGAAGCGAAGCATATTGAAGCGCACCAGATCCGCTTGGAGTAAAGGTTTCGGTAAGAAGTAGAGCGTTGTTTAAGATGTCGTGGTACTCGATCATGAGTTGAACGCCGTCAAAGACCAGCACAATGTGGCCGTTGTATCCGACCATTGTGTGCGGATCCTCTTTGTCGATTGGGTGCTGTCTCGGGTCATAGTAAAGAATCGACGAATTTGGTTGGCTGAGCTTGGTGACCTCGACCGGCATTCCCGCGTGACCGATGCACCGTGGATACGCCATAAGGCCATTCGCTACAGGTTGCTTCGTGTACACCGTCAAACGGTGTTCATGACCAAACAACCAGACAAATTCCCGTCCATTCAAGAATCCCAACTTGGCCAGTTGCTCGGCCGGTTTCTTGAATGCATGCTCAAAGGAACTCAACGGCTGATGGTGAGTGAGCACAAGAACCGGCTTATCTCCGCTGCCCTCGGACTGCAGCGAGCTCATCGTCTGCTTGAGCCATAGCAGCATCTTGTCGTCAAATCTCGCATCGACATTCAATGCGGGGATGGAGTTGACGCCCGGTATAGAAGCAAAAGCCGGGAATCCGCCTGAATGATATCCGGTATCGAGACCTAGAATGACCCAGCCGGGGGTTTCAACGCAAAAGTAGCTAGCATCCTGGGGGGTCTTTACCGAACCATCGGACTTGAACATGCCGAGCTTCGTCAAAAAATCCTGAAAATAGCCCTGGCCCCCCGAATACATCTCGTGGTTTCCCATCAGAGCAAGACTGCCAAGCGAACCTTTAGGCCAAGTCACACCTTTGTAGTTCTTCGTGGGTTCCCCAAGACAGTTTTCGTTGATCTCAGGAATCTCCCCCATGTAATACACATCCCCTAAATGCAACGTCCATTGAGGAGCGCACTTCATCATATTTTCGGCAACAGTCTCCGCCTCCAATGTGCCCGTTCCCCAGTCGGCTGCCACTGCAATTTGCAGCGGGCCATGAGTCGGCATTTCGACGCGGAAGATTCCCGTCTGGCCGTTGGAATATATCTGATATGGAGCGTTCGTGTGGACGAAATCACGGAGATATGGCAGAAGCCACTTCCAAAACTGGAGAAACGCCATTAATCGCGGAAACTGTGCATCTGGAGGAGCCTGAGCGGCGATCTGTTGAATCCGCGACATCCAAGCGCTACGTCCCAGAAATGGCACATTGCTAAGCTTTGCCACATGACGCGACTTATGTCCGGTTGCACGAGACCTTGGGGGGTCTGAAAAATTGATCTGTACATCGGGAGTGTCTTGCAAGTCAGGCGCTCTCTTTCGTGACGGCACCAATGTGCGATCAAAGTACACAGAACGGTAAAGCGAACTCGAATCGCAGCAAGTTTACAGCATTTTTCCCGATCTTGAGCGCCGAGACCAACTGCCAAGCGGAAGTTGGTCTCAGTTGGCGGTATCAGGCCAATGCACGTTTCCAGTTTCAATAAAGGGTTCAGTCCTAGTCGGAGATGATCAAGCGCGCTAAGGGGTGGGTCCCTGTGCCGGTTGATTTACGAAGAAAGTGATGTCTTTAGCTGCCTTGGTTTCGATACCCGATTTTTGTAGAAAGCCGAGATCGCGGAACCAGTCGATGAATCGAAATTGCCAGGTACCGAACGGCGTGCCATTTCGGTCCGATAGTCCGCCCGTCATGTGGCTGCCGTCGCGCAGCAGATCGCCGGGGTGGCGGCCATTGGCATAAATGTGTATCTCGATGTTCGGCACGCCCATCGCCAGCATCGCTGCGAAGTATTCATCGGCCCAGATTGCATGAACGCGATCGTCCGAGCCTGCAGAGATGAGAAATGCAGGAGGAACATTGCGCGGAATCGCCGGCGGTGTGCGGCCACGTGCGAAAGGGGTCGGGCCGGGATAGACGATACCTACGAAGTCTGGGCGCGAAGAGATTCCGGCGAGCGGATCGCCAGGGCCGCTGTTCTTTTTGTCGAAGTCCTCATAGCGGACTGCCGACGCGGAAGCTAACTCCGCGCCTGCAGAAAAGCCCATGATGCCGATCTTGTTGGGATCGAGCCCCCATTCTTTCGCATGGGCTCGGACCAGACGGATGGCCTGCTGGGCATCGTAGGTTTCGTCGGTCTGGGGATCGTATCCGTCGCTGCGCAGCCGACTCTGCAGAATGATGGTATTGACCCCGTAGTTGTAGAAGAAGGATACGAAATCTGCTCCTTCGGGACCGATGTTCAGTGTTCTGTGGCCGCCACCCGGAACCAGGATTACGGCAGCGCCGGTGTTGAGCCCTGTATCGACCGTATGTACTTCGATGGAAGGGTTGTGGATGTTAACGATGTTGTTGACTCGTCCCGGCGCGGCCTGGCTCAGGCTATATTTTTCGGCCTCCCGAACGCGCTTCATATTCAGGTAAGGCGATCCGGGCGGATAGAGAGTTACTACCACACCGCCTGGCAGGATGGGTAAAGGAGCATAGGGAGTGTCCGTCGCCGGTCCTGGTTGCGGCACTCCGAGAGGTGAGGGGATCGAGGGTAGCGTTGCGTTTTGTGCGCTGGAGCTTGCAAGGGTCAGCATCGATATGAGCAGTACGGTCGATACGCCGATAGTAAGTCGATCCCGTAGCTTCATCTCAGATCCTCCGATTCTCGGGCGTTGAGTCCTAACTCGATAAAATACATCATTCGTCTGAACACCTGAGCTGGCACGACTTGGGGTGTGTTGCTGGCTTCCATTCTCAGCTGAAGCCAACTCACTTATTGAGCCCTATGGGCCTGCCTGCGGGGTCACTTCCGTGAAGAGCGTTTATCGTTACTAACAGTACCCGATACGGTCTTAGGGATGGGGGAGCTCTATTTCACAGTCCTTCACTTCGCATCAAGCCAATTCATGAACGCTGCAACGTGGTCTTTCCAGAGGTTTGGATGAGCCATGGACAGATGACCGACCGATCCGTCAGAAACGGGGCGTAACGCGATCTTTGCTTGGCTCAGCACCTTACTGTCACGCTGCAGAATCTGGAGGCTGTCTCGGTAGAACTCGTCATCCGCGAAATTGAGCGCATAAACCTTCGTCTTGATTTGATTCAGCCCTGGTTCGGCATTGAAATCTCGCGACGACTCAAAGGCATAGAGAAGGTCGTTCGCATCTCCGCCGCCGGATTGGCCTCTAATGCCGCGAATGAGCGCATCTGCAGCCTCCGCAGTGGGAACCTCATGTTGAAGCGCTGGAACGCCATCGATCATCATCCGCGCCAGTAAGAATCCTTGCAGTGCAGAAGGTGGTTGTTTCTGATAGTTGCCATTGTCCCAAAGCGGATCTGACCGAATGCCGTCGATGAGCATTCTTCTCCAAAGCAAATTGCGCCCGCTGATCGGAGCTGGAAAGCATGCAACTGGCATGATTCCATCCATCGCATCGGGGTAATTCTCTGCCCATTGCCATGCGTTCATGCAACCCATCGACATGCCGATAACGGCATGAAGATGTTGAATGCCTAGTGACTCAGTGACCAGTCTGTGTTGCAGGTCGACCATGTCGCCATATCCGTAGCGGGGGAATGCGGCCTTCAGTCCATCACTTGGCTTGCTGGATTTTCCGTGACCGATATCGTCCGGAATGATGACAAAGAATCGCGTCACATCAAGAGGAGCTCCGGGAGCGAAGAGAGCACTCTGATATTCGGGAACGAGCAATGCCTGGCTGCTGGCGTTCGTCCAATGGAGAAGCAGAACAGCATTGTCTACTATTCCTTCAGCAGTCTTGTGGGGATTTCCAAGTGTCGTGTAGTGTATCCGCAACTGCTGTAGCGTTTCCCCGTCGCGGAACCTGTAATTGCTGAAGGTGAAGTCGCCCCGATGCTGATTCTCCGTGACCGCTATAGCGCTATTCGAAGCCTGACCGGTTTGGCCAAACGCTTGGTGAACCATACCGCATGCAACAATCGTTGCCACTGCAAAAAGTGTCCGTACTCTGTTCTTTGAGAGGTTGGTGCGCAGCGAATTATCAGTCAAAACAGTGGACATATTTGTTCCTTAGCGAGCGGGTAGTGGGAAAGCTGGAAGGTTCCAGCGCTATTGTTTCGAACCTTAAAAACTGCGCAGGAGAAAATCTCGCGCACTGGCCAGTACCTTTTCCTGTGCGGCACGATGAGGCAACGCGCGAGCCAGTTGCATGGCACCGATCATCGTGGAAAAAATGGCAAAGAAGGCACTCTCTTTGTCGGCGGCTCGACGCCCCGGCATAAAGGGAACCATGGTGTTCTTATAATTCACAATATCCGCAAAGAATTGGCCTCTCATGCCCGCTTCGACCCGCGCCAGTTCAGGGCCGAGTGCCGTTATGGGACATCCGTGACTGGGATCATCGCAATGCTTCACGCTGAGGTAAAACTGCACAATCGCCTTCCACGGCTCTCCGGATCGCGATTGTTCCGCTGCATGAACCAGCTTCTCTGCAAAATCGCGAAAAGCCTCTCGAACCGACTCGACGAGCAGGTCGTCTTTACTAGCGAAGTGCTTGTAAAAGCCTCCGTGGGTCAAGCCTGTGTCACGCATGACCGCCGCAACCGCGGCACCGTTTAATCCCTCTCCGCGTACGCGAAGTGCTGCATCCTGCACAATTCTCTGACGAACTTCCGCTTTGTGATCCGGTGAGTAGCGCATTGTCCCTTATAGGATGCCAGCGGTCATCTAATGATGCAAAAAAGAAAATTGAGCCACGAGTAATAAAATTTTGCATCGATGGGATGATGTACATAATCCCATCCTCACAAAGGAGAACTATCCATGTCTCACACAATTCTGGTGACAGGGGCAGCCGGCGGGCAGCAGGGGTCTACGGGCCGCCTCATCGCCATGCGGCTGCTCAAGCAAGGCTTTTCCGTTCGTGCGTTTGTCCACAAGCTCGACGCACGCTGCGATGAACTTCTCAAACATGGCGCTGAGATTGTGGAAGGCGATCTTCTTGATCCTGCCTCGGTCCAGGCCGCGTTGAAGAGGGTGAAACGCGCTTACTTTTCCTATCCAGTGCAGGACGGGCTGCTGGAAGCAACAACGATCTTCGCCGACTCTGCCTCCGAAGAAGGACTTGAGTTCGTGGTGAACAACTCTCAGTATCAGGACACGCCAGATCTCCCAACATTTCGCGATCTTCGCGGTGCAGGGTCGTTTCGAAATCTGCAGCATCGTCTGGCAGATCGCATCTTCGATTGGGCGAAGGTCGAGACCATACATATTCAGGCTCCGCCTTATTACGAAAACGTACGTGCGCTGGTGCGTGGCAGTGTAGCCGCGCAGGATACTGCGTTCCTTCCATGGGGAGATGGCGATGCGATCATTCCGCTGGCTGGTGCCGAGGATGTAGCTCTGGTCGCCGCTACTCTCCTGACGGGATCGAGCGTTCCGACGGTAAAGGTGTATCCGATTGTGAGTGAAGCGCTGACCGCGCAGCAGATTGTGGACACCCTGAGCAAAGCAATAGGGCGCCCGATTCGCTATGTGCCCATTACGGATGAACAGTGGGTGGAAGCCGTGAAGCAACGCATCAATGCCCATGCCGTCGATCACCTCTCTCATCTTTGGCAATACTTCCGGAACCTCAAGGAACGCCGTAAGAGCACGAGTACTGTTCTTGACGTGACGGATCATGCTCCACAAAAGCTAGAGGATTTCTTCCGGAGCAACGCCGAGGCCTTTGCGGCCACAAAGAACTGAACCAGGGGCTGACTGCATCAGGCCCTTTTGATGAAAGAGACGCTATGACACCGCAGATCATTTTTCCGTTGGATCTTGCCCTCGGCTATGTCGCCTGGCTACTATGCTTCGGCACCTATATCTGGCCGAGGCTTAGGGAGATGGACAGCATACATGCACAACGCGCCATCGCGACGCTCCACAGTTTTCGTTTCATCGGGTTGGTCTTTCTTGTCCCTGGCGTCGTGGGGCCGCATTTGCCTGCCAATTTCGCAGGCTTTGCCGCCTACTGGGATCTCGCAACCGCGTTTCTCGCCATCCTGGCGCTTCTTACGGTGAGAGTAAAGCCGCTCTTCTGGCTGTTCGTGGTTACGTTCAATATCGTGGGAACGATCGACCTGCTGCTCGACTATCACCACGCAACCAGTGGTGGGCTTCGCGCGATACCCGGCGAGTTGGGCGCAGCCTTTGTGATTCCAGTGATGATCGTGCCCGCGCTCATGATCACCCACGTCGCGGCTTTTTATCTGCTGGCTCGTTCCAGGTCCGCAGCGAGTCGCGCCTGAGGGCAGTCAAGACTGACCTCAGAACGGCCGCGTCTCGTAAGTCCTCAGAAGTCAGCTTGTCGGAAGTTGTCGATCGTTGGCTAGAAGAGTGTTTATCGTTACCAGTCTGTTCGAGCGGCGGCGCGTCAAGCGGCGTCATGGCGCAAGCCTTTCAGGTTCGAAACCCGCGCGAATGCGCGCCCTACGGATCGTATATTCCGAAATCCTTGACTGTTTCATCCGTCAGCTTTGTCAGCAAATCCAGATGCGTGAGAACACCACGCGTCGGGCCTTTGTGGACATACTTGCTTTGGGATTCAAATGGCAGTTCGAGATGGTCTCCGGCCTTGATGCGGTTTTCGAGCAATGCCGCGTAGGACATCTTACGCATCCAGAAGATCGAGCGTTCCAGCGTCGATGCGCACATGCAGACGAGGGGCGTGATCGTATAGGCCTTATGTTTCTTGCGGTCGATCTGATCGTTGAAACGTTCGTTCAGATAAGCGTTCACACCCCAGCTGGAGCCAATCTCGTCTTTCGTGATGATGAGCGGTATGAACTTCCTTATGCCAGCAAGCCAAGGCGGTAATGTGCTCGGCGCCGCCGTGGTCAGATTTTCGATCACGTTGAGTAGTTGCGCCACGCCCTTCGGGCTCTTGTCACCGGCCACGAGTCTGTCTTCGAGGAAGGCCCGCATTGTCTTGTAATCGCCTTTATAGCGAATCGGTGCTTTGCAGGTCGCCAGTTTCGTTTCGATCAGGATAGCTGTGTTGCCGCAGATGATGATGGCGTCGCATATTTCCTTGCTCGGATTGTCGTGGTACTTCGGCGACTGGTACACGACGTTGTGTTTCGGTGATGCGTAGGTCTCGAATATCCATGCCACATGGTCTTCAAAGACGGCACCCCAAAAGCTGAGGTACAATTCCTTTTCTTTATTGCTGCCAAGGCTCTGAAGAACACGCCACAACGCACCGCTTTCGCCTTTCGCCAGCGCGAATTCATAGTCGAGGCAATAGATATTGCCTTTGTTCAGCAGATAAGGCTCGTCACGTATCGCCTCGAAATCCGCATAGCCGAGCACTTCTTTGGGCGGTTTAAGATGCTCCAGTGAGAATGATACGGTTTTGAACATCTGCTCTATCAAGTCAGGCTTGACCGTCGAGTGCTTGAATAATTCCAGACGTATACCGCAATCGGCGATCTGGTTAGTCTGCTCCTTGCTTCGTCCTTCGAGCGCATGAATGGCGAACGTCACCAGAAATTCGCAATAGGTGTGGAGCGAGAAGCCCATGGCTTTTTCGAACAGGTCATACACGTCGAAGGTACGCAGATGCGCTGGCATGCGCGGAATGCTCACGGTAAGCATGATGTAAAAGCGCAGGAACTGCACCATACCGTCGATAGGCGAGTCGATCTCATAGATCGGCAGGAAGCGTGCGATGTTGTTGGCGATCTGGTCGTATTTGTCTTCGAGCTTAGGGAACTTCTGATACAGCAACTCACCGGCGCGAAAGAGCAGTTCGCCCAGGTCATCATTCTCAGGCTGTGGAAGGTCTTCGCTCGGCAACGGCACTTGCCGGATGACTTCAGACGCCAGATACCGCAGCTGCCCCTGAAAGAAGATGATGTGCCCTGCCTGCGCGTATTTCTGCACCACCGGCACGTATTTCGGCTTGAAGAGGAACTTTATCCATTTGTCCTGCGCTTCCTTCTTCGCCGTGGTCTCGTTCTCAGGGCCGTACCCGAACGTCACACTCAGCTGAGCTATGGCAATTAGAAGCGCACTTGGCCGCCATTTACCGAGAAGCGCACGAAACTCCTCATGCGTTCCGGGAGGCGTGTCCGCGACATAACACCACGGCACGAAGGCCTTCATGGATATTATCTTGCTCATCGGGGCTGTTCAGACGCTTCGGCAAGGGCTTTCTGGATTTCCGCTGGCGTCATCCTGCAGAAGCCGCCTTTTGTTGCTTTCGCAATGGCGATCAGGATAGCCGTCGCGAGACCCGTTGATACGACACCAGCAATACCGAAGTGCATCGTTAGCCATGTGGCGATGCCGGCGATGCTCGCATGCGTACCGCTGCTCAGATTATTACGGCCACCCTTGCAGAGTATTTTCTGTAGATCGGCCAGCGAGAAGCTGACGAACCTGAGCAGAATGATGCCCGTCTTGCCTTTCAGCGTTATGTCACGCTTGGGTCTATCTATAGGCTTCGCTGAATCCATCGCGAGAACCAGATGTAGAGGCTCCATAAACCGAAGAAGCTCGGCAGCTGAAATGCTGGCCGGGCCCTGCGCATCATTGAACTTCAATACCTCGATGGGTTTCATGATGAGGTATCCGCCCTCGACCACTTGCACCATAGGACGAATGGCCGCGTCGGATTCGCGTGCAGCCTTGGCTAGATCGGCAGGGAGTTCGTAGGGTCGGGATCTGGAGTACTCGTCGTAGTTGTCCATTTCACAGGAAATGATACATGGGTAGATAGCGACTTATGCCCAACGATAGACCGGCGTTTTTCTACCGTGACTATCCGCCTTCTATTAAAGTGCGAGGCGCAATGTCATTTTTCGCCATCCAACCGAAAGATTTATTTCTTACGCCCCTGTTGGCAAAATCCTGAGCCGAGACGCGCTTTAGGGACATCAGCAGCGATGCTGAATTTCAAAACCAAAGCAGGACCGTCAGGAGATCCATCATGCCGCAACAGAATCTATTCCCTCACGAAGCCACCCGCGGAAAGCAACCGCAGAGAGTCCTCCCCAAGAACAACGCCGCTCAGCCGCCCGCCCACATGGCCCTACAACCGGAACCCAACCGCCAGACCGGAGAGCCCCAGGGCAGGTATGGATACCCCCAACAGCAAGCACAGCCCTATCGTCAACAGCCAAACCGCGCCGCAGCGCTCGCTCCCGCGGCACGCTCCGCATCCCCGGAGAACGGCCGCGTCCGCCTCTTCGGCTGGATCGGCCGCTACTTCGAGGTCAAACGCACACAGAGCGGCCGACTGCGGGCAACGTTCTCAATCGCAACCCCCAGGACTTTGCGGGACCAGGCCGGAAACCCGCAGAAGACAACCGTCTGGCAGCGGATCGTAGTCTGGGGAGAATCCGCGAAGGCTCTGGACGACCAGTTGCATACAGGCGCACGGGTCCACGTCGAAGGAACGTTCAAGACCCGAGAGTGGACCGACAGCGAGAACATCCTGCACACGACAACGGAACTCGTGGCACGCAGCGTCCGTTTTCTGGACGAACCTGGTCAGGATACAAAAGTGGCAGCATGAGGAATCATCTTGCCACAAAGAGGAAGAACTCGAGAAGGCCTTGTCTCCTCGGGTTCTTCTTTCTGTCTCCCCGATCCTTCCCCTTCACTGAAAATGATCTCTGCACTCGATATCCTCTTCTTTGATGTGGCGCTCATCGAGGCCGTAGAGGACATCGAGATTGGGGGAATCGAATGAGCCTTCGGGTGGGCTGGCCCTTCGAGCGCGCGCGTACTCCCGGACCAGGACCCGCGCCTGTTCGAGACGAGAGAGCTTCGCGAAGTCCGGAGGGAGGTTGAAGAGGAACTGTCTCCGCTGCCAGACGCGGTTGCCTCTGCCAATCCGCATCGAGTAATAGCGACGAGCCTTCTGATCAAAGGAAAAGCGAAACACCCATCCGAAGGTTCTGGTGTGACCGAAATCGAGTGCAGAGACCTCGACTTCCATGGTGGTCGGGAAGCTGACATCCCGTATCCACAACAGCGAGATCACGGAGCGATACTGTGGCAAAGCCCGCGACTCTTCCTCAAGTTCCGCTCCCTCCTCGAAGCCCGGAGAACTGATCCACAGAGAAGACGGTACGGTCTTCCGGAAGTAAGGGGAGATCTCGTCGGCGAGACGTGCGGCAGCAAGAGTTCCTGCCTCGACGGGCTTGTCCCTGGGGATGAAGTACGGGAAAGCTGTGGATCTTCCCGCCCACTGGATGACACCCTCTTTACTCCACACCACAGCGCACTTATCCTGAGTGACCTCGCAATACCGCAACGCCGCCGCGGAGAGCGATGTACCTGAGTCGCGAGCAATCCTCTCGATCAGGTCGATCGACGGAGCATCGCTTTTTGCGATGCGCTCCACGAACTCGGTCGGCATAAGCAGTTCCGCAGCAAACTCGTTGGCTTCGCGTTCCAGCTTCCTTTCCGTCGCGGCCTCACTCCAGTAGCCGATCTCGGAAGAGGTACAGGCTTGGTCATGGCCGTGAAGAACGAAGTGGCCGATCTCATGGGCGATAGTGAAGTTTTTACGGCCTCGTTCGGGGATTGACTTGCGCACCACGATCGCACCTAAAGGAAGGTTCCTGGCGCGAATCAGAGCTCCATCGAAGCCGTCCACCTCGGCCTCTCGAAGCTTGAGCCGAAGTGCTGCCGCGATCTCCAGGACACTACGAGGCCTTCTAGGCAACTCAGCGAGCAGGGCTCTCGCATAGGCGGCGCCCCGCCGTGGTTCGCCACCAGCGTTTGACTTGCCCAACCTCCGTTGGCTTTCCCAATCTCTCATCGTCTTTCCCTAGTCCTACTTGCCATCCTTGTTGCGCTTCCTCAGGTCCTCGGCAACCTTGTCCAGGACCTTCTTGTCGCGGGCAGACAACTCCTTCTTGTTCCGATACGCCGCCGAGAGAGCAGGCGTCACGCCGCCACTCAGCCGTTTCGGCAGTTCTTCGATCTCTTTCAACAGGCGCGTCACGGCGAGCCTGGCTGTTGAGGGGAGGCTACTTGCTTCAGCCTTTTTGTCTCGATCGGGCCGCAAATCTTCAACTGCCTGTTTCAGAAGCGGAGGCAGCGATCGTCCCGCGCGAGAATACTCCTCGGCACGTTTCAGCATCTTTTGGCAAAGCCGAATCTTGAGCGTTTCGGGCTCGATACCCGCCGCCCGCAGCAGTTCCTCGGCTTCGGCAGGCTCCGCCTCCGCCGCCTCGCCGAAGATCGCTTCTGAGGAGCGAAGCAATCGTGCCATCTGTTCGTCCATTCGTTCGGACCTCATGATTCGCTTACCTCCACGGCACTGTACTCGATGAGTCGTCGACGAAGCCGCTTCTTCCGGTTTTGAAACTCCGTAACCGAGATGCCAAGCTCTGCAGCGATCTCACGCGGTTTGGAGAGGTCGAGATCGAGGATCACCGTGACCACCTCTGCCAGTTCGGGCTCCTCCGCGAAGGCTGCCAGTAGCCGCTCCCGGTAGCTGTCTTCCACAAGAACCGTTGCGATGTCTGTTCCCACAATCGGCAGCTCATCGAGTGCGGGGGGGAGCGTTCTCAGTCTTGCTTTCGCGGGGGAGCGGCGATCGCGCCTCTTCTTTGGAGTGTGCGGCCTTGCGCAGAGCGTCGATGATATCGTTGCGCAGAGCCTTGGCCAGCAGGGAAGCCAGCTCTCCTCGCTCGGCCTGATAGCTGACCTTTCCCTCGGCATACTCGGACAGCACCTTCCAGACGAAGTCTTCGACGGATAGACCAACGCCGGGAATCGTTGCGTTCGGTCCTCCCAGACCGAACTCCGCAAACGTGCGCAGGCCATAGCCAGTGAGGCGGACTGCGAGTTCTCCGAAATGGATCTCCGGCTGCGTCTCCAAGGCAAGCGTCTCCGGAAACCGGAAACAAGGCCCCGGGTCTCCCGAACTGCGAACACATTCCCTTCTAACACGAAGTCGACGCTCAGGGCCATCGATACCCTCCCATCGGGTAAGCGAATGAGGAGGCAGTTTTTCGCCATCGCCCGTAAAAAAAATATTTTCGCTACTTGGCGGCCAAATCTCCCCTCTCTCCTCCGCATTGGGACTAGTAGCGAAGACGCTGTCATTCGGCGGCGTGATAACGCTGCCTACAAGGAGATCGCCATGTTTCGAGAGGGGATTGAAAGTTCGGTTTTCTATGTTGTTCGCATCGCGCGGGTCTCGGCTACAGTCCTGACGCCGGACGGCGCGGTTCAGGCAGTAGTCCCACCGTCCCATGAGGGGGAAACCAGTCTCAACGGCAAATTGCCTAACGCGTGGCTGTTTCAGTCGAATCCTGTTCTTTATGACCTCCGGGGGGCACTTCGTTCGCTCCAGGAACAGGTGTGGTCTGTATCGAGGTACGCGAAGGAGATCCGTACGGGAGATCGCGTCTACCTGTGGGAAGCAGGTCGCCTGGGCGGAATCGCGGGGATCGCTGAAGTGATCAAGCCAGCGTCCCTGCTGGCCGAGCCGCCGGAGCAGCTTCCTTTCGCTCGCGACCCTGATGCCTTCGCCGGGGACCGGATGCGCGCACGGCTGAAGATCGTCAAGGTCATGAAGCCGGTGGTTGCGCGTCCGATCATCCTGGCCCACCCGGAGCTGAAGACGCTGGGTGTGTTGCGCTGCTCGCGAGGCACGAACTTTCGCCTCAGCCCCGAGGAGGTGAAAGCACTGGACTTCCTGATGGAGCCTACCGCGGCAGTGGCTTAGCCAGCCGCGCGGAGAGAGCGGCGAACTTTTTTACCTGGTCCCGGGAGGCATCCGAACATGGCGCATTGCACAACCCAATCCGAGTTCCGGGGATCGGTGATTCAGGCGCAGCCTGATCTCTGCCCCTTCTGCGATGGACGCCAGATCATCAAGCGCGGTGTGCGCAGGAACAGTCTTCGCCAGTTGCAGATCTACTTGTGCAAAGACTGTAGCCGGCACTTCTTCCCCCTGGCCGGACTGAAAGGCGTCAAGTATCCTCCCCGTCTCATCGCTCGGGCATTGTGCTTGTATAACTTGGGCCATTCTCAGGAGGAGACGGCGCGACGGGTCGGCCTGGAGCATCGAATGAGGGTGCCTCGCCGGACGGTCTCGGATTGGGTCTCCGGCTACCGGCGGATCACCACCTTCTATCGGCTTCGTCCGGCAGCCATCCTGGAGTTTCCTCACGAGATGTTGAAGGAACGCACTCTTGAACACCAGCAGGTCTATCAGTACAAGGTGCATCTGGCGAAGCTCGCGCTTTGTGCCGATGCGGTCGCTCCGTACGTCGCCGCCAAGGTGACGCAATATCTGATGAGCATCTTTATGGACTTCCCCGACACCCTGTTCCAGAAGGACGGAGCGGAGAGTCTCGACCCGGGAGCCAGACCGGACGAGGGAGTGCCGGAGACGTCTGCGGCTTTGCGTTCCTCGAAGTCCGATTTCGAGATACTGCCACTCGTTCGCATAGAAAAGCAAAACCTCGCCAACGATCTCGCTGCTCTTGGTCTGCTTCTGGCGCGGAAGAACAAAGACCGGCACGCTTCGGTGCAGGACTTTATGCTGGCCAACGATTCCTGCACCATCGCCTGCGAGGTCCCGGTCTATCTGACTGCAGCGGAGATTGCCTATTACAATGCAGAGGGCTTCTTCGTGACCTTACCGGAGTCGGCGAAGCCGATCACCGGGCACATCGATGTGGTCCAAGTGAGAAACGGCTATATTCATCTGCTGGACTACAAACCGAAGGCCCGCCAGATCGATCCTGTTCACCAACTGCTGGTGTATGCCTTGGCATTGGCCTCGCGCACGCGACTTCCTGTGAAAGCGTTCAAGTGCGCCTGGTTCGACGAAAAGGACTACTTCGAGTTCTTCCCGCTCGAAGCGATCCTGGCTACGAGCCGGTCACGGGATTAACCCATCCGAGTCGGACTGCAGCCCGTTGGGTGGGAGAGCCTATTAGGGCTCCTTAAGGAGAAGCGAAGCGAGTACGTCCGTACTCATGGTTCAGGCTTGACACCAGAAAAGGGAGCGAATCTGGGCTCAACTGCACCATACAGTGACTCAGTTCCTGCCTGCCATGACGCCACCGTCGACATCCCAGATGGCGCCTGTGACCCAAGAGGATTCATCCGAAAATAAGAAACGAATGACCGATGCCACGTCAGCAGGCTGCCCGATACGGCCAATCGGGTGGAAGCTATCGAATCCCTTCAGTGTGGAATGAATCTGGGTCGGCTCGATGAATGCACCGTAAATAGGCGTTTCGACGACGGCGGGGGATACGGCATTAACGCGAATGCCATAGTCAGCCAATTCCATGGCGAGATGCTGGGTCAACGAATGCAGTCCTGCCTTCGCCATCGAGTAGGCCGATGAGGGTGTTGCCTTCACCGCCTGCTTTGCCCACATGGAGCCAATACTCACGATCGACCCGGTCTTGTGCTCGCGCATGTTTCTGGCGACCGCCTGTGTAACGAAGAAGACTCCCCGGTTGATCTTCATATACCGGTCGTAATCGTTTGACTGGTGATCGAGAAACGGAAGCGGCGAGAAGTAGCCAGGTGCGTTAAGCAGGTATTTGATGGGGCGGCTTTCCCCCGCGATCCTCTCAATAAAGGAGGTGACACTATCGTCGTCGTAGAGGTCGACCGCAGCCGACTCCACCTTCCCGGTTTGCGACAGTTCCGCGGCTGCTGCCTTCAATTTTTCTGGATCTCTGCCGGTAATCAGGACCTCAATGCCGTTCTGGAGGAGTAGCTTCGCAGCCTCTTTCCCCATGCCGCTGGAACCTCCTAGTACGATGGCCAGTCCTTTCGACGGTTGGGCTGCTTTGGTATTCGCGTTCATCTCTTCTCTCCTTTTTCGTTGAGCATGGGTATGGTTACGCCGCCGTCAGCAAATCGGGCAAGAGCTTCATGGTGCGTTCAAAATTCGCGTTCTCGCCGAGCACACGGGCAACGACCAGCGAGCCCTCGATACGGATAATCGCTTCCTCTGCCTTCGACTTAGCGAGGGCGGGTGACATCCCACTCTCTTTAGCGATGTCAGCAAATGCCTTGATCCACGCCTGCATAGCACCTTTAAGCCCCGCTCTCAGGGCCTCCGAGCCACCGGGGATCGACAAGACATCGGTAATGCAGGATTTTTTCCCTCCTGAGTAGAAGGTCCGCAGGTTGTCGGCCACCAGTGAGACCCGCTTTCTCGGAGGCGTATCGCCGGTCAACGGCTCGAAGACATTGGCTATGAACCAATTGACGACGCCCTGGGCGACCGCCTCGACAATCTCATCTTTCCCGCGAGGGTAGCGATAGTACAGACTGGCCTTTTCTAGTCCCGTCGCCTCGGCGAGTTGCTGCAGGCTGACGCCTTCGAAGCCATAGGTCCGAAAGAGATCCAGAGCCTTCTCAAAAAATACCTCGTCGCTGATGATTCGGTGCGCCATATTTACCTCTCAAATAGATTCCCGACCGTTCGGTAACGATTCATCCCATCTTTACAGAAATAAATTTGCCCTGTCTGAATCTTTACCGAATGGTCGGTATCTAAGAACCAGAACCAAACATTCCGGCCTGCGGGCCGTACAGGAGAAATTCAATGTCGCGTTTCCAATCCTTCGATCCCACCACCGCCACCGGTAAAGCAAAGGACCTTCTCACCGCCGTCAAGACCAAACTCGGTCGCGATCTCGCGATGACGGGTGTCATGGCCAACTCCCCTGCAGTCCTTGAGGGATACCTGAGCTTCAGCGGCGCACTCGCGGGCGGTCACCTGAGCGCCAAGCTTCGCGAGCAGATTGCTCTGATCACAGCGCAGGAGAACCACTGCAACTACTGCCTCTCGGCGCACTCCGCTATCGGTCAGATGGTCGGTCTGAGCCATGAGCAGGTTCCTGAAGCCGAAGGTGTCGAGCCCAGCTCCCAAAAGAACATACTGACGAACACCGCCTTCCACCGCGTGTGCGAGATGATCTTCAGCGAAGCGGCTGCGCGCTACCAACCACGCTCGCATCATCCGGGATGAGTCCTCATACAAATCTTCTTCGGAGTCAGCCAGGACTTTCGCGTACTTGCTCCCCAGCAGCATCGGCGTTTCAGGGACTAATCAAGCCGTCGTGATCGTTATTGCTCGGATCCGGTCGTGGAGGCCTCCCTGCAAGCATCACGCCTTATCTGCCAATGGTTAATGGTTGAGATCATAGGTGGCTGAAACGATACCGGATTTGTACGTCCGATGAGTTGAGAGCGTAAGGGTGGTTGGGGCGTAAGGACCGGGCATCAGCGGTATTCCACTCCCAAGGAGAACTGGAATGACCATGACGCTTACCGAATCCACCCCGCCGAGGTCGAGCAAATGTCGAAAAACGTCCCCGCCGCCCATCAGCCAGATATCTTTGCCTTCCTGGCTCTTCAGAGATCGCATCCATGAGACGGTCAGTTCTGACACGATGGTCACGCCGGGATAGTCTTGCGGCTTCAAACGCCTTGAAAAGACGAAAACAGCTTTCTCGGCGAAAGCCGCTTGGCCCAGCCTCCCGATCGCGACCTCAAAGGTCCTTCTGCCCATCAGCAGAGTGTCAAACTGTGTCCATATTGCGGAGAAGTCAATCTCCGGATCGATCTTGATCCAATCCGCTTCTCCATTCGGGCCTGCAATATAGCCGTCCAGACTGACAGCAACCCCATACTGAATCTTTCGCATCGGACGCACTCCAAACAGCAGAATCAACGGACGCAGCCCATATTATCTGAAGCAGCACATAGATCCCTACAAGTCGGTTGTGTCTGACGATCGGCAAAGACTCAACTGTTGAATTCAGGCCGAGTCACTCATCAAGCCCCGCGAACCGACCGATCACGTCCGCAAAGGGCGTTTATGAGGACTGACGAGGAAGAAGAGGGCGAACGAAGATGCCGCTCTGCCACCTCTCGGCAATCCAGGCAAACACAAAGAACAAGATAGCGTTCAGTATCTGAATGTCGGTGAGAGCTGCACGACCGATCACGCCGTGTAGAAACAACATCGTGGAGCCCATCAAAACGACATGCAGGAATACGCCGTCGGCGATGATAAAAGCGAGTCCTCCATAGGGGAGCCCGCGCTTTCCAAAACAGACTCTGGTCACCCAGAACGAAACGGGAAGGAAGAGGATGAGCGCCGTAAGCACGCCGGGGTTATATCCGGAGCGCACGAAGGCTCCAAGATGCGTGAGCGCATTGACGAAAATCACGCCATAGACGGACAGACCGAGGATCGGGTGACGGCGGCTCAAGATGGCCGCGACTGGAGCGCCGACCCAGAACAGCGGCAAGTTGACCCCCAGATAAAACGGCGTCGGTATTGGGCAAGAAGGATAAGGCGGTTGAGCCAGCATAGCGCACATAAAAGGGGGAAAAGCATGGAATTGTCCAAGCAGGTCCACCCCATATTCTTCGATGTTGTGAATCAGATAGATCGCGACCGCTAGCCAAGAAAGCCAGCTGAGATCTCGCCAACGCGATTGGTTGAGGTCGCTTCGCAGTCGGTTCGTGGAGAAGAGCAAGACCAGCAATACGGCCGCAGCCGTAGATCCGATCCACGGGAAGTTGAGGTCAATCCAACTCCATCTCATTGCGCTCTCCAGGAAGTGCGATCTCATACGACAGCCGCACCGGCAGTATATTCTCTGCAAGTGTATTGGTTCTGATATGTCGGCATCTCGAAAGCAATCCCAAAGGTGTTCTCAGCTGACGAGAACAGGCCGAGTCACTCATTGAGCCCTGAGCAGGAAGGCTTGGGGTTTTATCGATGATTGGTCGGCGATGCGGGAGTTATCCGCTTCGCCCGGCAGGCGCCGAAGAAGGTCATTTCTAGTTTGCCAGTGACCCGGAAACAACTCGCCACAAGCCTGTTACAGCCGACACACCGCCGATCGCTTCGCGGCAACCCTCTCTTCCACCCGGTTCATGCGGCTTGCTGCCTGCTCGAAGTACGCATCGTCCATCTCAATGCCGAGGTACTTGCGGCCCGTAAGCAACGCTGCCGCGCAGGAACTGCCGCTGCCCGCGAATGGATCGAGTACCAGTTCGCCTGGCAACGTAAAGCTGCGAACCAGCGGAGCCAGCGCCGCGACCGGCTTCTGCGTGGGATGCAGCTTGTTGCCGCTGTATGGCATATCGATCACGTCTGCTACTGGTTGCTTTGGCAGCGGCGGTCTGCCTTTTGCCAGCAGATACGCCTGCTCGTGCTGATAGCTGAGGAACCTCGCCTTCGAGCTATACGTCTTGCGAAACACAATGTGTCCGACGGGCTGAAAACCTGCTTCTTTCCATGCCTCGAAGAACATATCGACCTTCGTCCAACCGTAGAACATGATAGCTACGCGGTTCTGCTTGAGTACGCGGTATGCTTCGCGCATTGCGGGCTTCAACCAGTCTGCCTTCGCGTCATTCTGAATGGTGCGTCCATCGCGGTCGCGGTAGTTCACGAGGTAGGGTGGGTCGGTGAGGATGAAGTCTGCGGTATTCGCCGGCATCTCGCGCATCATCTCGATGCAGTTGCCGTGAAGGATCGTATTGACTGGAATCTGCTGTTGGATCGTATTCGTGTTCATGATGTCACTCCGTTTTGTGTGGTCTCCCGATGAGTCGGGGCACACTGCGCGAAGCGACGCGAGTGGGTGAGGCTTCCAAGGCCAAGGGACGCTTTCTGGGAGGGACCCGAAAGAAAGTTTTCGCGCTCTTTGCGAAAAGTTTGTTTTGGCGAGGAGCCGGGAAAGCAGAGTCCCGCCGTGCCGCAGGACGCCGGTAAAACCCCGAGCGCGTGCCCGATTCAGCGAAGACCGCGGCTCTGGAGTGCGCTGAACGCGAATGACTGCCAACGGGTCTGTTTGACAGTGATTCCCTACGGATGGAGAGATATGCAGGATCTGCACACCCCCTCTCGATTCTGCAATGGCCCCTGCACGATTACGCGCCTAATTTGGGGTTGTTGGCCGCTCTGAACCATGAGGAAGTGGTTTCGCGGCCAGACTCTGAGGTGCGAATGATGAATCATGCGTCGGCTGAGGATCGGCGACCGGGACGGGCTGAAAATGTCTCGCAAAGACCGAATAAGGATGCTAACAATGGAGTTATTGCTAGGCGGCTCCTGAACGTCAGGGAGGCAGCCCAATATCTGGGAATTGAAGTGGACACGGTCTACAAGAAGTCCAGGTTGCGGGAACTTCCCTGCGTCAAGGTCGGTCGAGCGTTGCGGTTCGATGTGAAGGCACTTGAGAAGTACATCGAGCAACACTCGGTCCAAACCATTGACTAAAGGAGAAGCGATTTATGTCTGTTGTGAAGTTGTCTGAAGGTTTGTATGAAGTTCGTTGGAGAGAGGAGGGTCGGCAGAAGACCAAACGGATTCATGGGGGCTATGACTTGGCTCGCAAGGTCCTACGGAAAAAACTGTCGACGCGAGACGAAAACCGGCACCTTGATGTGAAGAAGGAGATCAACTACCGGATGTCTGAATTGATCAATCGTTACTGGACACACTATGGAAGCAAGAAGGCATCGGCTGACCGCGAGAAGTCTATCGTGGAGGGTATTCGGTCCGAGCTGGGTCGGATGTTCGTGCGGGAGGTTGACGGCGTAGCCGTACAACGCTGGTACGAGAACCTCACCGCGATTCGTGGCTTGGCCGACAATACCGCTGTGCGGCACTTCAACGTCATGCACCACATGATGGAGAAGGCCACCACGATCTGGTTGAAGGAGACTGGTCTCGACCGGAATCCTGCTGACCTCGTCGAAGTGAGGCGTCCAGACGATTCCAGAGAGCGTTACCTGTCGGAGGATGAACTTGGCCGGCTGATGGAAGCGCTCGACGAGAGGATGTACCGCAAAGGCACCAAAGACCTTAATCAGACCAATCTTCGGATGAGGCTCATTGTGTTGATCGCCGTATCAACCGGGATGCGCTCAGCCGAGATTCACCGGCTCCGCTGGTCCGACGTGATGTATAGCGAAGGATTGCTGGCGGTTCGGGCAAAGCTGAAGAAGGGCAAGGTGCGTTACGTCCCTATGCCGTCGGAGTTAGCCATGGAAGTTCGGCGCTATCCAGCGGTGATCGATGAGGATCGGATCTTCCCGCCAAACCGGGGCGACAAGAGCGGACGGCAGCGTCTGGAAGGGAGTTTTGATGACCTGCTCGTCAGGGCGAAGATTCAGAACTTCTGGTTCCACGATCTGCGCCATACCTTTGCGTCCTGGTACATGATGAACGGCGGCGATCTCTACGAGCTTGCGAAGATTCTTGGTCACTCGAATATCAAGATGACTGAGCGTTATGCCAAGTTGGGACGCGAGCACATCACGAAGACCAGCACCACCGCGAAGGTGATCTGGAGCCTGATGAAGAAGAAGCCGGAGCAGGAAGAAGGCGACCAACAAGACGTCGCGTAGGCGATGGTCGTGTATTGGTCGTGCGACAAAAACTTGAACTTTTGGTTGCCGCTAAGTTGTTTAGAATGTGGTGGCCAGAGACGGGATCGAACCGCCGACGCCGGCCTTTTCAGGGCCGCGCTCTACCACTGAGCTATCTGGCCTTGGCATAACGCTTATTGTCGGGGATCGCCAAGAACCACCGCGCGTTACCATCTACATCTGTTGCCCTGACTTCGTGAGTCGGGCAGTCACCAGCGGGGAACCAGCAACGCAAACGCATTTCAAGTATAGCAATCCCCGGCCCTCCCGCCAAATTCCGCTTCGCACGCTATCCTAGCTCATCTCACATGTCCGAAGGATGTCTCATGTCTCCAAGCTTTCGACGCCGAAGCTCAATAGTGTTTGCTCTTTGCCTCACCGCTGCTGCAATCGCGCAATCTGCCGTTCAACCCGGGACGCACTCGACATCCGCAACCACCCCGAACGAACAGCGCGCCATCCGTGCCTTTGAAGCCGCCAGGCACAGCCCGCTCGAGCTGAACGCATTCCTCACCCGCATGCCCAAGGGTGGAGACCTTCACATGCATCTCGCCGGCGCCGTCTACGCCGAGACCTTCATCAAGGACGCCGCCGCCGATGGACTCTGCGTCAATCCCAAAACCCTGACCTTTTTCAAACCCGCCGCCACTACACGCAGTTTCCCCCCGCAACCCGTCTGTGGCGAGGGCAATGAACGTGCCGACAGCGCCTTGAAAGACCAAAAACTCTACGACGCCCTCGTCGATTCCTTCTCCATGCGCAGCTTCGTCCCCAGCGCAGGCATCAGTGGCCACGACCAATTCTTTGCCACCTTCGACCGCTTCGCAGGTGTCAACAAGTCCCACCTTGGCGAATGGCTTCACGAGGTCGCCACCCGCGCCGCCGCTCAGAACGAGCAGTACCTCGAAATCATGCAAACTCCGCTCTACGCCAACGTCCTCGAGCTCAGCTCGCACATCGATTGGCCATCCACTCCCGCCGACCCATCCCTAAACCGCACCGGCGACGCCAGCGGAACCGCACGTCAGGACCTGAGCCATCTGCGCGACCAACTCATCACCGCAGGACTCAGCAAAGAAGTCGCCCTCGAGCGCCAGGAGTTCAACGACGCCCTCGACGCCCGCAATGATATCGAAAACTGCGGCCAGCCCAGCGCCCGCACTGCCTGTTCCGTGAAGATTCGTTTCCTCTACCAGGTCCTTCGCGGCCATCTTCCGCAGCTGGTCTTCACCCAGTCTCTCCTTGCCTTCGAAGTCGCCTCGCAGGACCCGCGCGTCGTCGGCCTCAACTTTGTTATGCCGGAAGATGGCTACCTCTCCATGTCCGAGTATCACCGTCAGATGCTCATGCTCGACTACCTCCATAGCGTCTATCCCAAGGTTCACATCAGCCTTCACGCCGGAGAACTCGCGCCCGGCCTCGTTCCGCCCGAAGGTCTTCGCTTCCACATCCGTGAAGCCGTCGACCTCGGTCATGCCGAACGCATCGGCCACGGCGTCGATGTCATGTACGAGAACGAACCGCAGTCCTTGTTACAGGAGATGGCCGCCCGTCACATCATGGTTGAGATTAACCTCACCTCCAACGACATCGTCCTCGGCGTCAATGCACCGTGGCACCCACTCCCTATCTATCTCGCCGCCCGAGTCCCCGTCGCTCTCTCCACCGATGACGAAGGTGTCTCCCGCATCGATCTCACCAACGAGTACACCCGCGCTGCAATGGACTTCAACCTCTCCTACCTCGATCTGAAAAAATCCGCGCGCACGAGCATCGAGCACAGCTTCCTTCCCGGGGCAAGCCTCTGGCAACAGACTGATGGATTCACTCACGTAGTCTCAGCCTGTGCGGGCCAGCCTCTGGGTGCTGCCAACACCACACCAAAATGTCTCAGCTTCCTTCAATCAAGCGAAAAGGCCGCAGAGCAATGGCAGCTCGAACACCGCTTCGATCAATTCGAGTCCACGCTGCCTTAAAGACGAGCGAGCCCCAACAGTAGATGGGACTTCAACTCGCAATCGACAGCGCCAGCACATCTTCGAATGTCTGACCCGCCTGTTCGTGAAGTCGTAGAACCATCTCCTCATCGTTCCTCCGGAGTTACATCACTGGAATCTCTCGTTCCATTCCTGCTTCTCCGCGCTAAACTCACCACGGGACACTAATTATGAAAAATGTCATCTTTGCGGCGTTGCAGTTTGTTCTCTTCCTGCTTGTCTTTCTTGTCGGCTCTTTCATCCCGCCCTTTCATCTCGAGTATGTACTCCTCGCCACTCCAGGTACGACACGCATCTTCATCGCCGACGGTCTGGTCCTGATGGTGGCTCTTTTCTTCCTCATCCTCCTCATCCAGACTCTCAGAAAACGCATCATCTCTTACGGCCCATGGACCACTGCCGCCTTTATTCTTGCAACTGCCGTTGGTTTCTGGATGCAGCTCGGCTTCAAGTCCGTTAGCCGCTAACCGGTGACCTTATGTTCAACGAACTCCTGAAGCTCCTCGCTGCATCCCAGAACACTCTGGACGAGGGCTTCGCTCATCTCCCGCCCAGCCCCGCACCTCCTCTCGGTCACAAAGCAGCAGACATCCTCCAGCAGGCCGCGGTCCGCCTCCAGGACAACTACCCTTACGCCCACCCTCTCTACGCCGGCCAGATGCTCAAGCCGCCACATCCCATCGCCCGCGCCGCCTATACGCTCGCCATGTCCGTAAACCCCAACAATCACGCCCTCGACGGTGGCCGCGCCAGCTCCGCCATGGAGGTCGAAGCGGTAGCCGCACTCGCAGAGATGTTCCACTGGCCCCAGCATCTCGGCCATCTCTCCAGCGGAGGAACCTTCGCCAACCTCGAAGCCCTCTGGGTCGCTGGCGAGCTCACCCACACCGAAGACGGAGAGCCCAAAGCCGTCGCCGCCTCCGACCAGGCTCACTACACCCACAGCCGCATCACCGGAGTCCTCGGCCTCCCCTTCCTCTCCATCCCCTCCGATGACAACGGTCGCATGGACCTCACCATCCTCGAGTCTCTCCTCGCCACGGATAAAATCGGCACCGTCGTCGCCACTCTCGGCACTACAGCCATCGGCTCGGTCGACCCCTTGGATCAGATCGTCGCTCTCCGGAAAAAATACAAGTTTCGCATCCACGTCGACGCGGCCTACGGTGGCTACTTCACCCTCGCCTCCAACCTCTCCGCCGAAACCCGCGCCGCCTTCGACGCCATCCCTCACGCCGACTCCATCGTCATCGACCCCCACAAGCACGGCCTCCAACCCTACGGCTGCGGCTGCATCCTCTTCCGCGACCCTGCCATCGGCCGCCTCTACAAACACGACTCCCCTTACACCTACTTCTCCTCCAGGGACCTCCACCTTGGCGAAATCTCCCTCGAATGCTCCCGTGCCGGAGCCTCTGCCGTCGCTCTTTGGGCCACCCAGCAGCTCCTTCCTTACATCCCCGGCGGAGACTTCGCTCAGGGCCTCGAAGCCGGACACACAGCCGCTCAAAAACTCCACCAGTGTCTAGCTGAATCCCCTTACTTTCTCACTCCCATCTCGCCCCCGCAGCTCGACATTGTCTTCTGGGCCGTTCGCGCCGCCACTCCCGAAGCCTCTTCCGCGCTCGCCCAGCAAGTCTTCGATGAAGCCGCACATCGCGACCTTCACCTTGCTCTCGCCAAACTTCCAGTCCGCTTTTTTCCACAAAATTCATGGGAAAATTATCCCCTTGACGACACCCAAACCGCTGTAACCTGCCTCCGTTCCGTCCTTATGAAACCTGAGCATCTCCTTTGGTTAGACCACTTGTGGCAACGTCTCGACGCCGCGGCCGGTGCCTGCCTCTCTGCAATCCCCCAATAGAATCACCGCAGGTAACCGAGGTTCTATCATTTACGGCCCGCCTCTTTGCTAAAATCACCCCAATTGATGTTCCGTGTAGCAATCACTACCGCTCTCAACACCGCGACTAGCCTGCTTTATCTCACAGTCGATCGAGAGCTCCGGCCCCCAACCCACACCTCCTCAAACGTGATACCGGATCGGATGAGAAAAGGATTAATCACCGCATGAGCCTCCCTTCCAATCTCACCCCTTCTTCAGCGCCCGATCTCTCCAACCGCACCATCGCTTATTTCTCCATGGAGATAGCCCTCTCCCCCTCGCTGCCCACCTACTCAGGCGGCTTGGGCATGCTCGCCGGCGACACTCTCCGCTCTGCCGCCGACACCGCCGCACCCATGGTCGCCATCTCGCTCGTCCATCGCCGCGGCTACTTCCGTCAGAAGCTCTCCGACATCGGCCAGCAGACGGAAGCCGACGTCCCCTGGTCGCCCGAGACCACCCTTCCCAGCGCCAACCAGATCATCGCCCTCACCATGCAGAATCGCCAGATCCTCGTCCGCGCCTGGCGCTTCGACGTCATCGGCGTTACCGGCCACATTATTCCCGTCTTCCTGCTCGATACCGACGTCGAAGGCAACGACCCATGGGACCGTCGCCTCACCGACCATCTCTACGGCGGCGACACCTACTACCGCCTCTGTCAGGAGACCGTTCTCGGCCTGGGTGGCGTAGCTCTGCTCGACGCCCTCGCCTGTAAACCCAGGGTCTATCACATGAACGAGGGCCACGCTGCCCTCCTCGCCATCGGCCTCCTTGAAGATCATCTGGCCGGCAACCCCCTCAAAGACGCCACCGAAGAAGACATTCAGTTTGTTCGCCAGCAGTGCGTCTTCACCACTCACACTCCTGTCCCGGCTGGCCACGACCAGTTCGGCCTCGACCAGATGTATCAGATCCTCGGCCACGACCGCGGCGCCTTCATCGAGCGCGCCGGCTGTCTCCACAACAATCTGATGAACATGACCTACATCGCCCTGCGCTTCTCGCGCTTCGTCAACGGCGTTGCCATGCAGCACGGCAAGGTCTCTCAGCAGATGTTCCCCGAGTACAAGGTCTACTCCATCACCAACGGAGTCCACGCCGCCACCTGGCTCTCCCCGCAGTTCCAGGAGCTCCTCGACGAGGAAATCCCCCATTGGCGCACCGACAATCAGTATTTCCGCTCCGTCTACGGCATCGAGCCCGCTCGGATCACCGCCGCCCACAATAGGGGAAAGCTTCGCCTCTTCGCCACCATCGCCAAGCGCAGCGGCCACTACTTCAATCCCAGCATGCTCACCCTTGGCTTCGCCCGCCGCGTCGCCACCTACAAGCGTGCCAATCTGCTCCTGCAAGACCCCAAGCGCCTCTGCGCCATCGCCGAAAAGATCGGCGGCCTCCAGATCCTTTATGCCGGCAAAGCCCACCCTGCAGACAACGCAGGCAAGGGCCTCATCAAAGACGTCTACGCCGCAGCCGTCAAGCTCAACTCCAACTTCCTCAAGATCTACTACATCGAAAACTACGACTGGGAGCTCGGCGCTCTCCTCACCCAGGGCGTCGACGTCTGGGTCAACACCCCCCGCCGCCCCTACGAGGCCTCCGGCACCTCTGGCATGAAGGCAGCCCTCAACGGCGTCCCTTCACTCTCCATCCTCGACGGCTGGTGGATCGAAGGCTGCGCCGAAAACACTACTGGCTGGGCCATCGAAAACGGCGAAACCGAAGCCGACGAAGCCGCCAGCCTCTACGACAAGCTCGAAAACTCCATCGCGCCCCTCTACGCCAATCCCACAGCATGGGCCGAACTGCAGCGCCACTGCATCGCCATCAACGGCAGCTTCTTCAACACCCACCGCATGCTCGCCCAGTACTTCGAGAACGCCTACTTCCCACCCCACCAGCTCGACAAAATCCCCGGCAGTCTCCTCGAACGCCGCCGCTCCAGCGACGCCCTCACTCCCGAGCCTGTTCTAGCCTAGTGCCATCCACGGTACTTGCATCCAGGTAACCCAAGGCTTTAGCCCTGGGCCTCTTGGGCACAAAAGGTGAGGGGCTTTAGCCCCTGGGGTATGTCTGCTCATCCTGCCGCGCAATCCCCAGCCCTAATCCCCAGCCACTACCTGAGGCACTTCCCGCCCCTTCATCCCAGTCTTCTCAAACCGTCCCCGCAGCCGGTCAAAGAACAGATAAACCACCGGCGTAGTAAACAACGTCAAAGCCTGCGAAACGATCAGCCCACCCACAATCGTGATCCCGAGAGGCCGCCGCATCTCGCTCCCCGCCCCACGCCCAAGCGCCAGCGGCAGACCGCCCAGCATCGCGGCCATCGTCGTCATCATGATCGGCCGGAACCGCAGCAGGCAAGCCTCAAAGATAGCCTCCCGCGGACTCTTTCCCTGCTGCCTCTCCGCCATCAACGCAAAATCGATCATCATGATCGCGTTCTTCTTCACAATCCCGATCAGCAAGATGATCCCGATCATCGCAATCACGCTCAAATCCACCTTGAACAGCAGCAGAGCCATAATCGCCCCCACTCCCGCCGAAGGCAGCGTCGACAGAATCGTAATCGGATGAATGAAGCTCTCGTACAGCATCCCCAGCACAATATAAACCGCAATCAGCGCCAGCAGAATCAGCCATGGCTCGCTGCTCATCGAGTCCTTGAACGCCTGCGCCGTCCCCGCAAACCCTCCATGGATCTCCGTTGGCATCCCAATCTGCACTCGCGCCTGCTGAATCGCCTGCGTTGCTTCGCTCAGCGAAGCCCCTGGCGCGAGGTTGAATGACAGTGTCGTCGAAGGAGACTGCGCCTGATGATTCACCGCCAGCGGAATCCTCTGCGTCTCAAAGTGCGTCACCGCCGACAACGGAACCATCGCGCCCGTCGTGCTCTTCACATAAATATTCTTCAGCGCATCCGGATCCTGCTGGAACTCCGGTGCAACCTCCAGCACTACGTGATACTGGTTCAGCGGCATGTACGTCGTCGAAACCTGCGTCTGTGCAAAAGCATCTGACAGCGTGTTATCGATAGCCAGCGGCGACACCCCCAACCTGCTCGCCGTCGTCCGGTCGATCACCAGTTGTCCGCGCAAACCCTCCTGCTGCTGGTCCGTCGCAACGTCTTTAATCTGCGGCAGCTTGTCCATCACGTCCTTCAGCTTTGGACCCCACTCATTCAGCTCCTTCAAATTATCCGCCGTCAAAGTGTATTGATACTCCGTCGCAGTATTTCGCCCACCGATCCGCAGATCCTGAAACGCCTGCAGATACAGAATCGCTCCCGGAATATTGCTAACCTGGGGCCGCAGCCGGTCCACAATCACCTGAGCCGTATCGCCCTTCTTCAACCGCTCCGCGTCCGGCTTCAGCGACATGAACATAAACCCGGCATTCGAATTACCACGCCCACCCGCGAACGCCGTCACATCCTGCACAGCCGGGTCTCTGCCGACAATCTGTGCCAGTTCCAGAACCTTCTTCTTCATCTCGGGAAACGAGACATCCTGCTGTCCCTGCACTTGGCCACCAATGCGCCCCGCATCCTGCTCCGGAAAAAATCCCTTCGGTACCAGGATGTACAGATAAACATTCAGCACGAACGTTCCCACCGTAATCGCCAACACCAGCTTCTGATGTTCCAGCACCCACCGCAACCCGCGTTCATACTCGTTAGCCAGCCACTTCAGCCCTCGCTCACCCGCGCGATAAAACCACCCATGCTGCCGCGCATCATGCGGCTCCAGAAACTTCGCGCTCAACATCGGCGTCGTCGTCAGCGAAACCACCAGCGACACCATAATCGCCACCGACAGCGTCACCGCAAACTCGCGGAACAGCCTCCCCACAATTCCACCCATCAGCAGAATCGGAATAAACACCGCAATCAGCGACGTGCTCATCGACAGCACGGTAAACCCAATCTCCTTCGACCCCACCATCGCCGCGCGGAACGGCGTCATCCCCGCCTCCAGATGCCTGCTGATGTTCTCGATCACCACAATCGCATCGTCCACCACAAATCCCGTCGAGATCGTCAGCGCCATCAGCGAAAGATTGTCCAGCGTATACCCCAGCATGTACATCACAGCAAACGTTCCCATCAGGCTCAGCGGTACGGCCACTGTCGGAATCAGCGTCGAGCGCACCTCCCGCAGGAACAGAAACACCACCATGATCACTAGCACAATCGAGATCACCAGCGTCCGCGTTACATCTCGCACCGAAGCCCGGATCGTCGTCGTCCTGTCCAGCGCCACATGCACCTGAATCGCCGGTGGAATCGAAGCCTCCAGCATCGGCAGCATCTTCTTCACGTTATCGACGGTCTCAATCACATTCGCCGTCGAGTTTTTGAACACGAGAATAAGAATCCCCGGCTTGCCGTTGAACACCCCCGTCGCGTGCACATCCTCGACGCTGTCGGTAACCGTCGCCACATCCTCGATCCGCACAATCCCGTGCGCAGCCGCGTTGGGGGAAGCAGAATTAGTGGTCGTCGTAGCAGCTCTCGTCGCTGCAATCGCCGCCTGCGAGCTTGCCACCGCACTCGCCACTGCGGCTGGCAGCCCCGTACTCGCCGCCGCATTGCTCACAGGCCCGCGGTCCGTCGCCACAATCAGCGGAGCATACGCCGCCGCGCCAAATAACTGGTCCGACGCGCTGACGCTCCATCGCCGCGTATCGTCCTGCAGATACCCCTTCGGCTGATTGACATTCACCGTGCCGATCGCCGCGCGCAAAGCCTCCAGGCCAATTCCGTAGTGCGCAAGCTGCATCGGATTTGCCTCAATCCGCACACCCGGCTTCGCGCTTCCGCCGCACCAAGTCTGCCCCACGCCCTGCACCTGCGCAATCTTCTGTGCCAGAATGCTGTCGCAGGCGTCATAAAGCTGCGGCACATTCATCGTGTCCGAGGTCAGCGCCAGAATCATGATCGGCGAATCGCCCGGATTCACCTTATAGTAGGTGGGATTGCTCGGCAGGTTTGCCGGCAACTGGCTTCGGGCCGCATTGATCGCCGCCTGCACATCTCGCGCCGCGCCATTGATGTCACGCGACAGATCGAACTGTAGTACTACCCCGGTTGCGCCAGTCGAGGAGTACGACGTCATCTCATTGATGCCCGCAATCTTCGAGAACTGCCGCTCCAGCGGAGTCGCCACCGCCGAAGCCATCGTCTCCGGATCAGCCCCAGGCAACGCCGCACCCACCGAGATCACTGGAAACTCCACCTGCGGCAGGCTGGCCACCGGCAGCAGCGTATACGCCACCGCTCCTGCCAGAATCACCGCCACCGACATCAGAAATGTCGCCACCGGCCGCCGAATAAATGGAGCAGAAAAATTCATAACCCTCTAAAAATCTCTAATGGATGGTCGTCATCCTGAACGAAGTGAAGGATCCCCGCATTTCGTTCTTGTTTTTTGCTCCTGCACTCATCTCCATCTTCTACAGGCAAATCAATCCGCCGAAAGCGCATGTTCCCGCCACTCTGCCTCTGTCCTCTTCGACTTGCTCGCCAGCCGGTCAAAGAACAGATAGACCACCGGCGTCGTAAACAACGTCAGCACCTGCGAAACAATCAACCCGCCCACAATCGTGATGCCCAGTGGCCGCCGCAGCTCGCTTCCCGTACCCGTTCCGAGTGCCAGCGGCAACCCGCCCAGCAGTGCCGCCATCGTCGTCATCATGATCGGCCGGAACCGCAGCAGACAAGCCTGATAGATTGCCTCCGTCGAATTCAGTCCCTGCTCACGCTCCGCCTCCAGCGCAAAGTCGATCATCATGATCGCGTTCTTCTTCACAATGCCGATCAGCAAAATAATTCCGATCAGCGCAATCACGCTCAAATCCACATGAAACAGCAGCAGCGCCAGAATCGCACCTACACCAGCCGAAGGCAGCGTCGACAGAATCGTAATCGGATGAATATAGCTCTCGTACAAAACGCCCAGCACAATGTACACCACGATCAGCGCCGCCAGAATCAGCAGCGGCTCATTCTGGAGCGACGCCTCAAACGCCCGCGCCGACCCTTGGAACTCTGCGCTCACGCTCGGTGGCATATTCAGCTCTGCCTTCGCTTTGTTCACCGCATCCACCGCATCGCCAATCGACTTGCCCGGCGCCAGATTGAACGACACCGTCACAGCAGGGAACTGACCCTGGTGGCTGATCACCAGCGGCGTAGGTTTCTCCTCAAAATGCGTAAACGCTGAAAGCGGCACCTGCGTCCCGTTCGAGCTCTTTACATAAATGTTGTCCAGCGCAGACGGATTCCGCTGAAACTTCGGAGCTACCTCCAGCACAACGTGGTACTGGTTCTGCTGCGTAAAGATCGTCGACACCTGCCGTTGCGCAAACGCATCATCCAGCGTGTCGTCGATATTCTGCGGCGTAATCCCCAGCCGCGAAGCCGTATCCCGATCGATCACCAGGCTCGCCTCAAGCCCGCCCAGTTGCTGGTCGCTCGCTACGTCGCTCAAAATCGGAATCGTCTTCAGCTTCGCCACCAGCTTATCGGTCCAGAACGCCAGCTCCTCAACATTCGCATCCTCCAGCGAATACTGGTACTGCGTCCGGCTCACGCGATCCTCTACCGTCAGGTCCTGCAGCGGCTGCAGATAGCACTGAATCCCATCCACCTTCGCCACCGCCGGTTCCAGCCGCTGAATTACCTCCAGCGCCGACGACTTTCGCTGCTCCCGGTCCTTCAAATTAATCTGAATGCGCCCGCTGTTCAATGTCGAGTTCGTTCCATCGATCCCGATAAATGACGAAACGCTCTCTACATCCTTGTCCTGCAGAATAATCCGCGCCAGCGCCTGTTGCCGCGAGCTCATCGCTCCAAAGCTGATCGTCTGCGGAGCCTCAGTAATCCCCAGCAGCACGCCGGTGTCCTGCACCGGAAAGAACCCCTTCGGCACAATCCAGAAAAGGTACACCGTCAGTAAAAAAGTAGCCGCAGTCACCAGCAGCGTCAGTGTCTGATGCCTCAGCACCCATCGCACGCCAATCGCATACTTCGCAATCACGGATTCAAAGAAATTCTCACTCGTGCGGTAGAACCAGCTCTGCTGCGTAGCCGGAGTATGTTTCAGCAGCTTCGCCGCCATCATCGGCGTCAGCGTCAAAGAAACCACCGCCGAGACCAGAATTGTAACCGCCAGGGTTACAGCAAACTCGCGGAACAGCCGCCCCACGATATCGCCCATGAACAGCAGCGGAATCAGCACCGCAATCAGGCTCACCGTCAGCGAAACAATCGTGAACCCGATCTGCTCCGAGCCCTTCAGAGCAGCATCCAGCGGTGAATCTCCCTGCTCCAGAAAACGCGCGATGTTCTCAATCATCACAATCGCGTCGTCTACAACAAAGCCCGTCGAAATCGTCAGCGCCATCAGCGAAAGATTGTTCAGGCTGTATCCCAGCAGATACATCACCCCGAACGTCCCCACAATCGAAAGTGGCACCGCCACCGACGGAATCAACGTCGCCGCAAACGATCGCAGGAAAAGGAAGATCACCATCACAACGAGGCCAATCGTCAGCACCAGCGAAAACTTCACGTCGGCCACCGAAGCCCGAATCGTATTCGTCCTGTCGGTCAGAATCTGCAGACTCACCGCCGCCGGCATCGACGACTTCAGTTGCGGCAGAATCTTCTGCACTTCATCCACCACGCCGATGATGTTCGCCCCCGGCTGCCGCTGGATGTTCACAATCACCGCGGGCTGCAGCCTCGCTGGTTCCGCCGGTCGTCCACCCTCAGGCGCATGTGCAGCAGTGCCCATCCACGCCGCCTGGAACAGATTCTCCGCACTGTCCACCGCCGTCGCCACATCCGACAGCCGCACTGGCGACCCATTCTTGTAAGCAATAATCAGGTTGTTGTAGCCGCTGCTCGAAGGAATCTGGTCATTCGCGCCGATCGTGTAAGCCTGCGTCGCTCCATTCAGATTTCCCTTCGGCTGGTCCACGTTCGCAGTGCCCACCGCCGCCCGAATATCCTCCAGGCTCAACCCATAATTCGCCAGCGCCGTAGGATTCGCCTGAATCCGCACCGCCGGCTTCTGTCCTCCATTAATCGACACCAGCCCAACGCCCGAAAGCTGCGAGATCTTCTGCGCGATGACCGTATCCGCAAGGTCCTCCACCTTATCCAGAGCCATCGAATCGCTCGTCAGGGCCAGCGTCATGATCGGCGCGTCCGCAGGATTTACCTTGCTGTAGATAGGAGGGTTCGGCAGATCCTTCGGCAGGTAGCTGAACCCCGCATTGATCGCCGCCTGCACATCCTGCTGTGCCACATCGATGTTCTCCGCCAGCGAGAACTGCAGCGTAATCACGCTCCCGCCGCCGGAGCTCGTCGAAGTCATCTGGCTCAGCCCTGGTATCTGCCCAAACTGCCGCTCCAGGGGAGCCGTCACCGACGACGCCATCACCTGCGGGCTCGCCCCCGGATAAAACGTCTGCACCTGGATCGTCGGGTAATCCACCTGCGGCAGCGCCGACACCGGCAGCTGCTCATACGCAACAAAACCCGCAAGCAAAATGGCCACCATCAGGAGCGAGGTGGCCACTGGCCGAAGAATAAACGGCCGCGACGGACTCATCCTCGAGCTCATGAGCGCTGACCTGCCCCATCTGCGGCGCTCAACTCAGCCGCATCCTTCGCCGGCACAGTCCGCGGAAACACCTTCGCTCCCGTCTTCAGCCTCTCCTGCCCATCCACCACCACCTGGTCGCCCGGCTTCACCCCACTCGCCAGAATCACCAGCGACCCCTCCGTCAACTCCACATTCACCGGCTGTGCCAGCACATAATAGTTCGACTGGTTCTCCGGCAGCTCCGGCAGCGGCTGGTCTGTTTTCTTCTTCTCCACCAGCTCAGCAGGCGGCTGCCCCTCCTTCAACAGGTAGACAAAGTTCCCCTGCGCTCCCGTCTGCAGCGCCGCCGCGGGAATCACCACCGCATTCCGCTTGTCCTCAAGGATTAGCCGAACATTAACAAATTGGTTCGGAAACAGCGCGCCATCGCTGTTGTCGAAGACAGCCTTCGCCTTCACCGTGCCCGTCGTCGTATCGATCTGATTGTCCACCGTCAGCAGGCTTCCGCTCGCCAGGTGAGTCTGCGCCGCGCGGTCAAACGCCTCCACCGCCAGCCTCGCTCCTCCGCGAACCTTCTTCAACACCTGAGGCAACTGGTCCTCCGGCAGCGTAAAGATCACCGAGATCGGTTGCAGCTGCGTCACCACCAGCAAGCCATTCGTATCGTTCGCGTGAACGATGTTGCCCGGATCGACCTGCCGCAACCCCACCACTCCATTGATCGGCGACAAAATCTTCGTATATCCCAGGTTCACCTTCGCCGCCTGAATCGCCGCCTGGTCGGCCGCCAGCGAACCCTCCGCCTGTCCCGCATTCGAGACCTGCAGTTGCTGGCTCTCCTTCGAAACCACCCCAGCCTCCAGCAGCGCGTTATACCGCGAAGCCTCCGCCCGCGCATTCACCGCATTTGCCTGGTCTTTCACCAGTTGTCCCTGCGCCTGTTCCAGCGCCGCCTGGTAAGGCTTCGGATCGATCTCCGCCAGCAGCTGCCCCTCGCGAACCGCTTGCCCTTCGCGCACCGGCACCTGGAACAGTTGCCCATCCACACGGCTCTTGATCGTCACCGTGTTGTACGCCGTCACCGTCCCCAGCGCCGTCAGGTAGATCGGCATCGTCTTCTGCTGCACTGCCGATACCTGCACTGGAGTAGGTCGCTCCGACTGCGCCGCCATAATCAATTGCAGCGAGTCCTGCGCCTTCGTGTTGCTGCGGATCTTCCACACCGCAGCTCCCACCGCGGCCACGATTACCAGCAGCACAATCCACTTCCGCGTCGCCGAACCCTTAGGTTTCTCCGGCTCCAGTAAAGGCGAGGCAGTCCCTTTCGGCTCCGTCGCCGTTGACGCTGTATTCGATTCCTGTTCGCTCATCTGTGTGGAAAGCATAGGTGCGCTCGCTTCTCTCGGAAAATTTCAGTAAAGCCCTTTCAGGTCACTACCCCAGAATCTTCAGAATACTTGATAATGGCCCTATCCGTCCCGCCCGCAAGGCTGCGGCGGAGCCGTAAAAACGCGTGATCTTCTGTCAGTTATCTCCTTAGACGCATGAAAGGCCATTTTGCCCCTTCCGACCCCTGCACTCGACACCACTACCCTGCCGGTGCTCTGCGTCGACCTGGACGGAACCCTCGTTAAATCAGACACCCTCTACGACTCCGCCCTCGCCGTAGCCCGCCACCATCCCGCCGCCCTCCTCAAATTCCCCGGCTGGCTCGCCCAGGGCAAAGCCGCCCTCAAGCGCCACCTCGCCGCCACCATCCAGCTCGACGCCGCCCACCTCCCCTACAACCGCGAGCTCCTCCAATACCTCGAGCAGCAGCGCTCCACCGGCCGCCCTATCTACCTCGCCACCGCCGCCGACGCCGCCACCGCCGAACGAATCGCTGCCCATCTCGGCATCTTCACCGGAGTCCTCGCCTCCGACGGCCAGACCAACCTCGCCGGCAAAAATAAGCTCGCCGCCTTCCAGTCCCGCTTCGGCGATAACTTCTCCTACATCGGCAACGCTCTGCCCGACCTCCCGCTCCTCCAGCACAGCCGGGAGCCCATGGTTGCCAATCCGACGCCGGGCCTTAGCTCCGCCCTCCGCCGCGCCCGCATCACCCCCACCCGCACCTTCGACGAGCGCGCCTCGCCCCTCAAAGCCTGGATTAAGGCTATCCGCCTCCACCAGTGGGCAAAAAACGTCCTCATCTTCCTGCCTCTGCTCCTCGCCCACGCCTGGGCCCCTGGCCTCGTCGCCGCAGCCGCCATCGCCTTCTTCAGCTTCGGCCTCTGCGCCTCTGCCACCTACATCGTCAACGATCTCCTCGACCTCGAAGCCGACCGCCAGCACCCTCGCAAACGCCGCCGCCCTTTTGCCTCAGGCGACCTCTCCGTCCTCTCCGGAGTCCTCGTTGTCCTCCTCTTCCTCGCGGCCTCCCTCGCCTTGGCAATCCTCGTTCCCCGGATCATCCCCGCGCTCTCGCCCCAACTCTTCCTGCTCTCGCCCTATAGCTTCCTCGGCTGGCTTGGTGTCTACCTCGTCACCACGCTGGCTTATTCCCTGCGCTTCAAGCGAACCGCTCTCGTCGACGTCATCGTTCTCTCCGGTCTCTACACCGTCCGCATCATCGCCGGCTCCGCCGCCACCGGAATCGAAATCTCCACCTGGCTTGGCAGCTTCAGCATCTTCTTCTTCCTCTCTCTCGCCTTCGTCAAGCGCTTCGCCGAGCTCGAAAACCTCCGCGAGCGCGGTGGCTCCCAGGCCGGTGGCCGCGGCTACCACATCGCCGACATCGAGCAGCTCCGCACTTTTGGCTCCGCCAGCGGATACGCCTCCGTCGTCGTCCTCACCCTCTACATCTCCACCCTAGAGGCCGCTCAGCTCTACCACCACACCCGCCGCCTCTGGCTTCTCGTCCCTATCCTCCTCTTATGGATCAGCCGCCTCTGGCTCAAAGCCTCACGAGGCCAGCTCGACGAAGACCCAGTCGTCTACGCCATCACCGACGAGCGCAGCCTACTCCTCGGCATGGTTGTCGTAGCCATAGTTCTCTCCGCCCTCTGAGGGAACCCACATATTTCTGCAGTTGCTTTTGCTTTTTGCCTTTGTAGTTATCTTTGCTTTTTAGTTGTCATCCTTCCGCGCGGCGGGAGGATCTGCTGTTGTCTTTGCTTCTTCAACCGCAACAACAATCAAGGGACGAAGCAAAGAATCCACTTCTACCGCCGAACGGCGAAATAGCGCATCATGAATTCAAGAAGGAGCATATCCAATGCGTGCCGACATCGTCCCCGGAGCCGTCTTCCCCGACTACGAACTAAGCGACCACACCGCAACCCGCCGCAAGCTCTCCGAGCTGCAAGGCCCGCACCCGATGGTCCTCGTCCTCAGCCGCGGCGGCTTCTGCCCCAAAGACCGCCGTCAGGCAGAGCTCCTCGTCCACCTCCACCGCGAGATGGAGGTCGGTTACTCCCGCCTCGTCACCATCAGCACCGACAACATCGCCGAGACCAACGAATACCGAACCGGCATCGGCGCCCACTGGACCTTCCTCTCTGACGCCGGCCGCCACGTCCAGAAAGACCTCGACATCGCCGAATACACCGACCCCACTCACAACCCGATGATCCCCCACGTCATCGTTCTCGAACCCGGCCTCGTCGTCTACAAAATCTACATGGGCTACTGGTTCTGGGGCCGCCCCACCGTCGAGGAGCTCCGCCAGGACCTCCGCGTCGTCACAAAAAAATGCCGCCCCGACTGGGACATCACCAGCCCCGAACACAAAGCCGCATGGCAGCGCGGCGAAAAGGATCGCTTCTACCCCTACGGAAAAACCTACGCCACAGTCTTCGGCGAGCAGGACTAGCCGCGCAGACCCTGAACCCTTTCTTTACGCACTACTTATGCGCCGCTCGCTAGCATCGGTAGTAGCAGGAAGGGAGGCATTTTCACATGCCGAATGTACATGGTATCGAGTTCGACGCAAATCAGGCCGAACTCGTGAAGGATCTGGTCCGCGAACTACTGAAAGACGGAGACTGCGTTGTCTACCCGGTGCACAATATGCAACCGAAGGGAGAACTCCGCATGGCTGCAACGCCGCCTGGCACCACCCAGAGAAAGCTCGGCGGAGTCTTCCTCCGAATTCGCCCGGGAACGCAGGAAGCGGTCATCGTTCGTCCGATGAATGCCAAAGCCGGTCAGAAATTCATCAAAGTCGACCGGGGCACCCAGACCGAAACGCTGGCCATCATCCGCACCTGGCGCTGGCAGACCGGCTCGCTTCCGGCCCGGCCGCGAATAACGCCCGCCGGACCACAACTCGTCATCACAGCCGGTAAGAAAAAGAACCACCACGGCCAGTAACCCGAGATGCCCATCCTTCGCAGATTCCATCGCAAAGGGTGGGCATCTCGCAAGACATTACCTACCCATCCACGTACTCCCGCCGAAATACCTCCTCCAGGCCAACCCCAAAAGCATCCGCAATCCGGAAAGCCAGCTCCAGCGAAGGTGCATATTTACCCGCCTCAATCGCCAGCACCGTCTGCCGCGTCGCCCCCACCATCTCCGCCAGTGCCTGCTGCGTCATCTCTCCATGCTCAAACCGCAGCCGCCGCACCTGGTTCGCGATCCGCATCTTCGCCTTCATGCCGACACACCCACCCGGTAGAACACAAGCTGCGTTCCCGTTCGCAGCGCCTCAACTCCGAACCACACTGCAACGATCAGCCATGGTGAGGTAAATAGTTCTGTTGTGTGGCTGAATGGTTGCGCCACTGCCAGCATCCACAACCAAAATGACGCCAGCACCATCAGCGCCAGGTAGCTCACCTTATATGCCTTGTACTCAATCAGCCTGTCGCGCTCATCTCTCTTCTCCGGCTTTGATACGGCTGCAACCACGATTGAAACCACGATGAGATAAGCGATCTGCAGAACAACCAGAACGACTATGCTTCCGAAAAGCGACAGCATCGAGCGGTTTCCATGCAAAGACCTCAAAAAGTAGGCACACCCTATCACCAACGGAAGAAACTGCCCCAAGGTCAACTTTTCCCGATAACTCATAAACCCTCCATGTCATCTAAGACGTACTAAATGTAAAATAAAACATATACAAAGTAAATAATTATTTACACGCATACGTATTACCGTAGGAATGCGGGCTACCCGTAGCCAAAAGGCCTGCTGCGATACACTTAGGCGTACGACGAATGAAGACGCGAGATATTCTGAGGCTGATACACGAGGATGGCTGGCAGCAGGTTGCTCAACGCGGTAGCCATCGCCAGTTCAAACACCCGACAAAGCCCGGAAGAGTAACCATCGCAGGCCATCCCTCAGAAGAAATGGACGAGGGGACTCGCAAGAGCATCTTCAAACAGGCAGGTATAAAGCCATGAAAGAGTACGCCGTCATCTTCGAGCAGACCACTACAGGCTGGAGTGCCTACGTCCCTGACCTGCCAGGCCTAGGCGTAGCTGGCCCCACCTACGAAGCCACCGAGCAACTCATCCGCGAAGGCATCGCCTTCCATATAGAAGGCCTCCGAGCCGACGGCGACCCCATCCCCGAACCCACCACCCGCGTAGCCCGCATGCCCATCTCCGCCTAAGAATAAATATGTCAACAATTGAAATTCCTCTACTGAAGGACTACTCCGCCCCTGCACTCGAAGGTTTTTTTTCACAATGGAAGGCGATCTTCGAATCGGAGTTTAAACTTGTCAGCACAAGAGATCAGTTCGAAGTCCTCCGTGTGAACTGGATTGGACGCAAACAAGGTCGCCTGAATGAAATAGGTGAGCTGCTCAAGAAGGCTCCGCCAGAAGCGCGAAGAGACGTGGGGATCCAATTCAACGCTTTCAAGAAATACATAGAGCCTCGTTGTGACTTTGAAACGGTGAAGGACCAGATTCAGGCAAGTCTTGCGGGCGTAGGGCTTCCCGTGCAGAAATCAGCAGAGCAGGGAATCGACATCACCCTCCCAGGCTCGATCCGCACCCCCGGCATCCCTCACCCGCTCCTCGAAACCATGCACGAGGTAGTCCGCGTCTTCCACCATCTCGGCTACAGCACCAACCTCGGCCCCCAGGTCGAATCCGACTTCTACAACTTTGAAGCCCTCAACTTCCCCCCCAACCACCCCGCCCGCGACACTCAGGACACCCTCCAGATCGCCGCGCAGCACACCCGCCCCTCACGCGACCGCCTCCTCATGCGCACTCACACCAGCCCGGTCCAGATCCGCACCATGATCGCCCAGGCTCCACCCATCCGCATCGTCATCCCCGGCAAGGTCCACCGCAACGACGCCGCCGACGCCACCCACTCCCCCATCTTTCATCAGATTGAAGGCCTCGCCGTCGACACCGACATCACCTTCTCCGACCTCAAAGGCACGCTCGACCACGCCATGAAGGCCCTCTTCGGCAACGAAGTCAAAACCCGCTTCTTCCCCAGCTTCTTCCCCTTCACCGAACCCTCAGCCGACGTGCAAATCTCCTGCATCTTCTGCGGAGGCGCAGGCTGCCGCAAGTGCAAACACTCCGGCTGGATCGAGATCCTCGGCTGCGGCATGGTCGACCCCGCCGTCTTCGCCGCCGTCACCGAAGAACGCCGCAAGCTCGACCCCTCGGACGACGCCTACAACCCCGAAAAGATCACCGGCTTCGCCTTCGGCATGGGTGTCGAGCGCATCGCCATGATGCTCCACGGCGTCTCCGACATCGGCCACTTCTACTCCGGAGACATGCGCTTCCTCGAACAATTCGCATAAGGCGGCGATCTCGCTGACGGGCTGCTTCTAACGAGTCGTCTCCAACCCGGCCTGCAATCTCAGCAGATCCAATGGCTTCACCTGGATCATTCCTCCCCGCGGGCTATCGATATCCGAAATCAGGAAAAACGCTATCGCCACCACCGTCGGCAGCACCATTAGCAGTTTCAGGTGCACCTTGCGCGCCCCATAACCCACCAGCCAGTTGCAGAACAGTGCAATCGCAAACATCATGGACCACGCTTCCCCCGGAATCCGGTTCCACCACGCCGCCTGCGTATACTCCTCCGAGTTCAGAACGTCGTTCATCCCGGTTACCGTCATCGCCCTTATCGGCGTCGCCTGCTCATTTGCCGTCGCCGATACTGTCTTCCAGAGCTTCGCCTGTATCTTTGCCGTATCCGCTCGGATCTTGTCGATAGCGTTCCAGTCATTCGACCTGTAGAACCGCACTCGCTGCGCCGTATACTCCTTCAGCAGCGCCCTCACCTGCGAAGCCTCATCTCCCGGCAACAGGTCAGCCCGCAGATACTCTGTGCCGATCGCACTCGCCTCGGTCGCTTCGAAGTTCTTCCTCAGCTCGTAACGTCCAGTCGCCATCGAGAAGCTGAATCCGATGATCAACCCCAGCAGTGTCAGGGTTGCGGCCTGCACCACGCTGAAGTCCGTCCGAAGATCGTCATCCTCGAGTGTGGGTCGCCACTTGTGGCTCTGCACGCCCAGCCACGCCGCCAGCCACAATCCCAGAAACGTAATCAGGAAGACAAAAAGCGGATAGTTCAAGACGTTCACCGCGCTCAATCCCTTCTCCTCTTCTCAATTCGTCTGCTTCGACGCCGCAATCCCGAAGAATCCGAAGAGCATATGGATCACCGCCAGTGCCAGCGCGCCCAGAAACGCCGCCTTCCACGTCGTCACCGCGAACCCCGGCACAAACTTCGCCGAGAAGTACAGAATCACCGCGTTGATCACCAGAAAAAATAATCCGAACGTCAGTATCCCCAGCGGCAGCGTAATGAACTTCAGCATCAGTCCCAGCGTCGCATTCAGCAGGCCGATCACGACCACCGCGATCAGCGCAGAAACAAAGCTGCTGACATCAAACCCCTCGACAAAATGCGCTACCAGCAACAAAGCCACGGCATTCAGAACCCACTGCAGCAAGACACGAAGCATTGGCGATCCCTTTCCGGTTCAAATTTAATATCAGGCGATGCGGCAGGTCCTCCGCCCCAAGAGCATAACCCACTCCCATCAGAAACGCACCACGAACAGTGCTGTTAGCGGAAGTTGGGGACAAGCGTATCCAGAAACCTCTACTGGAGCACAACGGATCATCGTCGGTCCTCTTGAATGAGAACGAGTCGGCTACGCAGTCACTAAGAGGGGTTCCTTCTTACTGTCGCAGTCTGCGCGCCATCGTTCCGGCCATGCCCAGGACGCCCGTTCCCAGCAGAAGAATTGCTGTAGGTTCAGGAGTAGGCTCCGTGATCTGTAATTCGGATCCTCCGGTGAACGTGAAGTCGCCCGGAGAAAACACAGGAGCAGCTGTCGTGCCCGTGAACACCTGTGGTCCCATGACCAGTACCACAAAGGGAAAGCTGATATGGAAGCCGCCGAAATTTCCAGGATTGGCAAAGAACACCAGCGCCGAATTGACTGGGCTGTCTCCATCTTCTGAGACCGGTATGCTGAACAGAGAAAACTGGTTCGATGACGGCATATTCGGCGTGGGGTTCGACGGCAGCGAGAAGGTGTACGTATCCCCGCCGTCGGTCAGAGTGAAGTTCAGAGTGTCTGCGTTGGAGTAGAGTGTAAAAGCGAACAAGGCAAAGACAGGGAACAGTACTTTCATAAGCCGCATCGTGGTTCTCCTTGGCCGTGCAGATGAAGTCATGGCTCCGGTGCAGGAAAGCATAGTCCATTCCGGTCCATAGCACACCAATCTTTCGCTAAACTATTCACGCCAATGAAAATCCTCACCAGGTGGCTCCGCCACTACCTGCCCACCCTCTCCGTCACCGACCGCCAGTTAGCCGACGACCTCACCCTCCGCGGTATCGCCGTAGAAGGCGTCCATGACCTCGGCCCCAATAACGGCTCTCTCTTCGAGATGGACATCACCACCAACCGCGTCGACGCCATGAACCACTACGGCATCGCCCGCGAAGCCGCTACCATCTACAACCTCCCACTCGCTTCTCTCGACTCCACCACACAGTCGTCATTTCGACCGGAGCGTAGCGGAGTGGAGAAACCCGCTTCTCTACCGCAAACGTCCCCCCGGCCGTCTTACCCAATCACCATCGAAGCCAAAGACCTCTGCGGCCGTTTCACCGCCCAGATCCTCCGCAACGTCACCATAGCCCCCAGCACCGGCCAGATAGCCGAGTACTTCACCCTCCTCAATCAAAAACAAATCTCCAACGCCGTCGATGCCAGCAACTTCACTCTCCTCGGCATGGGCCATCCCACCCACGCCTTCGACCTCGACAAGATAGAAGGCGGCATCATCGTCCGCCTCGCCCACAAGGGAGAAAAACTCAAACTCCTCGACGGCACCGACCGCATCCTCGAAGCAGACGACCTCGTAGTAGCCGACCACAAAAAAGCCCTGGCCTTAGCCGGAGTGATGGGCGGCTACGACTCCATGATCACAGCCGACACCAAAAACATCCTCGTCGAGTCCGCCTGGTTCTCGCCCGCAGCCGTCCGCCGTTCCTCCCGCCGCCACGGCCTCCACACCGACGCCTCCCACCGCTTCGAGCGAGGAGCCGACATCAACGCAGCCCCCATCGCCAACGCCCTCGTCTCGAAACTAATCCTCGAGCACGGTGGCCACCCCGAAGGCGCACTCATCGACATCCTCATCCCCGAGATAGCCGCCCGCACCGCATCACGGCCCGCAATCCAGCTCTCCGTCCATCAAGTCCAGCGCCACCTCGGCACCACCCTCGACGACAAGCCCGGCGAATCCGCCTTAACCTCCACCCTCATCCACCAATATCTGACCGCCCTCGGCTGCAAACTCAACCCAACCCAAAACGCCGGCGAACTTAAACCAGCCGAAAACGCTCGGGTGCCCCATCCTTCGCAGTCTCATCGCGAAGGATGGGATGTAAAAAGCCCGGACAAGCAAGACACCACCTTCCAGGTCCAACTCCCCTCCTGGCGCCTGGACCTCGAGCGCGAGATCGACCTCATCGAAGAGGTAGCCCGAGTCTACGGCTACAACCGCTTCGCCAACACTCTCCCCACCCCCACTCCCTGTCACAGCCCACGCACTTGCAGCCAAAGAAGCCGCCATCCGCACGCGCCTCCTCGCCCTCGGCTACTCCGAATCCGTCTCCAGCACCTTTGCCTCGCAAACCGACGCCGACCTCTTTGCCCAAACAGGGAAGAGAACCGTCCTCCTCGAAAACCCGCTCTCCGAAGAGGCCTCGCTCCTCCGCCCATCCCTCGTCCCCGGCATGGCCGCCATGCTCGCCCACAATCTCAACCGCGACGTAAAAGAAGCCCGCCTCTTCGAACAAGGCCAGGTATTCACCGGCATCGTTCCCGCCGACGCCTCTTTCATCTCCGAAGTCATCGAAACCCCGCAACTCTCCCTCGGCCTCACCGCAACCTTCGCCGACACCAGCCTCCACACCGCCGCCGAAGCCCCCATCTTCGAGCTCAAAGGCGCAATCGAGTCTCTCCTCTCCCTCTTCGATCTCTCCGGAAAAAAAGAGATGTCATCCCGACCGGAGCGGAGCGCAGTGGAGGGACCTGCTTCTCTACCCAAGCCTTCAACTCAACTCAACCTCACCTTTACCACCGAAGCCCCCGCATGGCTCCAACCGGGCCGCGACGCCACCGCCCTCCTCAACAACCGCCCCATAGCCCACTTCGGCGAGCTGGCCCAAACCCAGCAGGAAGCCCGCAAACTCCGCCAGCCCATCTACCTGGCTCAGATCAACCTCGCCGCGCTCTACGACCTCCCGCTCAAACGAGTCACCGCCCGCGAAATCTCCCGCTACCAGGCGGTCGAGCGCGACTTCTCCGTAGTCTTCCCCAACGCGGTCCAATGGCAGACCATCGTCGAAGCCGTCCACTCCCTCGCCATCGAAGAGCTCCGCAGCATCAAGCCAGCCGAAGTATGGCGCAACGAGAAGAAATACCCCGGTGTCTACTCCCTCCTCCTACGCACCGTCTTCCAATCTCTCGATCGAACCCTCCGCGAAGACGAGCTAACCCACTGGCAACAACAGATCATGACCACCCTGACCAAACTAGGCGGAACCCTCCGCACCTCCAACGAAAAATAGCGCCTGCCAGAGCGAAGTCGAATGGGACCCCCGCATTCGTCTTTGCCGTTGCCTGTTCTTTTGCTTGTCATTCCGCAGCGGAGCGGAGGAATCTGCTGCCGTATCCCCCAGATTTCCACAGAAATATTTTCAGAAACTGGCATTTTTTCAGCACTCAAAAACCACCATCCAAAACACCACAGCTCACCACGAAATCACCACAACTTCACCACAAAAAACCATCCCAAAAAGCACACCTAATCTCCAAAACCCCTCGAAAAACGCACCCTCCACCACAACCGAAAAAAATCCGCATCCAGATAGATTCCACCCACGTTTCCCTCAGCTTTCCAGCGTCTATACTCAAAGAAATATGAGCACAGCTACCCTCAGCACCGTAAGCGTCGACGAGTTCCAGGCACTCGAACAAAAAGTCCTCCGCGCCGTCGAGATCGTCAAGAAGGAGCGCGAAGCCCGTGCCGCCGCCGAGGCCGAAGCAGCCGCCCTCCGCGAAGAGCTCGATACCTACAAATCCAACGCCCGCGCGACCGAAACCGAGCTTACGACCCTGACTAAAGAACGCGAGCAAGTCCGCGTCCGTGTAGAAAAAATGCTCCAGCAGATCGACGAACTGCTCTAATCCCATCTCCAGGAGACCCGATGGACCAGACCCTCGAAGCCACAACCCAGCCCACCGAAGTCTCCCAGTCAGTCTCTGTCGATATCTACGATCAGGTCTACCATCTCCGCGGCACCGACCCCGAATACATCGAGCGCCTCGCCCAGATCGTCGACGCCAAGATGCGCGCCGTCTCCGCCCATGGCAAGACCGTCGACAGCCTCCGCGTAGCCGTCCTCGCCGCCCTCAACATCGCCGATGAGCTTGCAACCACGCGCCAACGCCTCGACTCGCTCTCCGGCAGCCTGCAAAACTCCCAGCACTCCACCCGCACCCGCGCCACCACCCTCGCCGACATGCTCGACGAGGTCCTCGAAGACCGCAAAGTCGGCTGAGTTCCATCGAAACCTTCATGGACGAACGCCCCTGAAACGGGCAGTTTTCGCCTCCCACAAACAAATCCCGTCGCTGCTGCATTTGCCATTCTGCTCCAGCACATTTAACATCCAACCTAAGAGAACCGGCCTGCAAAGCAGGTACAAGAACAACGCTGGTTGAACCAACATTCATTGAACAGGGGCCCGACTCGTAGACATGGCTTGGTGAGCTGTCCTCCAGTCAGGAACGCCTAAAGAGCCACGGTTAGGTCCCGCCGTCTTAGGACGGGTTCACCAGCGCTTCTGTGTACGGCCCAGTGGGTCGGTCTTCTTGCAATAACGCCGGTCGGTCTTTTGCACTCATCACGTCCCTTCGAACGTGCACCCCTATCTCCTCCACTCCGGCCATCTTCTGCTTTCCACCTTCGGTCTCCTTGCCGCAGTGGGACTTATGGCCGCCCTGACCCTGAGCCTCCGCACTGCCGGCGTCACCGGTCTCTCGCCCGACAAACTCTGGAACGCCGGCCTCTTTACCGCTCTCTCCGCCTTCGTTCTCTCCCGCCTGCTTCTGATCGCCGCCAGCCCCCACAGCTTTCTCGCCTATCCCATCCTCCTCCTGACACTGCCCTCGCTCAACGCCACCGGGATCCTTCTGACCCTCGTAGCCTCAGCAATCTATCTCCGCATCCACCACCTCCCCCTCCTCACGACTTTGGACGCCTGGAGCCCCTGCGCTACCCTCACCTGGGCCTTCCTCGCGCTAGGACACTTCGCCGAAGGCACAGACGCCGGTCTCCCCACCACACTCCCCTGGGGCATGGCTATTCCGCCCGGCACCATACGCCTCCACCCAGTAGCCCTCTACGCCGCCCTCACCGCAGCCGCACTAACCCTCACCCTCCTCCGCCAGCTTCCGCACCGTCGCCACCCCGGTGACACCTTCGCCCTGGCCCTGGCCGCCACCGGCGCCACCCAATTCCTCCTCAGCTTCGTCCGCCAGCCCTACCCGTACCTCGAACCCACCGCAACACTCCTCGACCCGATCCAGTGGATAGCATTAGGGATGATTGCCTTATCCGCACTCATCGTTCTCCTCCAACCCCGAAAGCTGGTCCCCCATGCCGTCTAAGAACATGCTCCCGAAGGGCCAGCGCCGCCGCACTGTAAAACCCGAGTACCGCGCCACCCGAGGCACTGAAGAAATCGCCCCACCCCCCGTTCCAACCCTCGATCTCGAAGACGAAGCCGAAGACGGCATCCGCACCTTCACCGCCGACCCTGCCGCGTCCAATCTCCGCCTCGACCAGTACCTCGCCCAGGCCCTCCCCGACATTTCCCGAGCCCGCGTCCAGCTCCTCATCGAAAACCAGCAGGTCCGCGTCAACGGACAACCCGCCAAGCCCAAACAAAAACTCCACGGCGGCGAATCCATCGAGATCGAAGGTTCCCCCCAGCCTCAACCTCTCCACGCCAGCCCGGAAGACATCCCCCTCGACATCCTCCATGAAGACAAACACCTCGCCATCATCAACAAGCCCGCAGGTATGATGGTCCACGCCGGCGCGGGAACCTCCGCTCCCGGAGAATCAGACGCCCGCAACCAGGGCACGCTCGTCAACGCGCTCCTCTTCCACTTCAACAAGCTCTCCGGCGTCGGCGGCGAGCTTCGCCCCGGCATCGTTCACCGTCTCGACAAGCTGACAAGCGGCCTCATCCTCGTCGCCAAAGACGACAGCACCCACCGCAAGCTCGGCGAGATGTTCTCCAGCCGCCAGGTCGCTAAGACCTATCTGGCCCTTCTCCACGGCCATCTGAAAAGAGACGACACCACCGTCACTCTCCCCATCGCCCGCGACCTCGTCCGCCGCACTCGCATGACCACTCGTCGCGCCGATGGCCGCACTGCTGTCTCTCATTTCCACGTCGTCGAGCGCCTTGCCACCCCCTACGGCCCCTTCACGCTCGTCGAGGTCCGCATCGAAACCGGCCGCACTCACCAGATCCGTGTTCACGCCCAATCTCTCGGCCACCCCGTCGTAGGCGACACTCTCTACGGAGCGCCTCACGTCATTCCTGGCCTCTCGGAGGCCCAACAACTCAGCCGCAACTTCCTCCACGCCGCCCACCTCTCTTTCGCCCATCCCCAGACTCACAAGCAGATCGACATCGCCTCCCCGCTCCCTGTCGAACTCGACACGTTTCTCAAAGCAATTCGCACCAAGTGACGTGCATTTCGGTAAAATCGTCGAAGTGATCGTCTCAACCCGAATTAACCGTCTCCCTCTGCTGAAAGCCTTCGCCCTCCTGCTCTCCTTGGCTGTCGCCGCCGCCCCATCGCGTGCCCAGACCACGAACCAGAGCACAAGCACTTCAGTGCCGGCAGATGCCTCCGCCCCGCCGCAACCTGCAGCGAACCCACCCAGCACCGACAAGCCCGCCACAGCGGCCGCAAACCCGCAACAGCCTGCCGCGCCAGCCCCGGCTCCGCAGCAGCCTGCGCCTCAGTTACCCGGCGCACCTGCAAGCCCGGAATCCGACCAGGCGACCGAGACCATTAAGGTACAGGTCAACGAGGTCAATCTCATCTTCACGGTGACAGACAAGAAGGGCAAGTTCATCACCGGCCTCAAGCGCGAGAACTTCGGTCTCCTCGACGACGGCCGTCCGCCGCTCGCCGTCCTGCGTTTCACCCAGCAAACCAACCTGCCCCTGCGCGTCGGCATCATGCTCGACACCTCCAGTTCAATCCGCCAGCGCTTTCAGTTCGAGCAGGACTCCGCCATCGAGTTCCTCCTCCAGATTCTCCACCGCGACGACCGCGCCTTCGTCGAAGGCTTCGACATCCAGACCGATCTCACGCAGGACTTCACCAACAACGTCGATCTTCTAAACCAGGGCATCCGCAAACTCCGTCCCGGCGGAGGAACTGCTCTGTTCGACGCTCTCTACAAGACCTGCAAAGACCAGATGCTCCCGCTGCAGGAGACCGGAGCCGTCCGTCGCGCTCTCATCCTCGTCTCGGACGGCGACGACAACTACAGCCGCGTCGAAGAGTCCGACGCCATCAAGATGTGCCAGCGCGCCGACACCATCGTCTACACCATCAGCACCAACGTCAGCCCCAGCAAAGACAAGGGCGACGACGTCCTCCGCGCCATCTCCGAGGCCACCGGCGGCATGCCCTTCTACCCCATCAAGCTCGAAGACGTAGCCATCGGCTTCCGCAACATCGAAGAAGAGCTCCGCAGCCAATACCACCTGGTCTATCGCCCGGCCAACCTCAAAATGGACGGCTCCTTCCGCACCATCTACCTCCAGGCGATCGACCCCCGCTACAAGGTCCGCGCACAGAAGGGCTACTTCTCCCCGCGTCCCGCCCAATAACGCAATCGACATAACCCGGGATGGGTTGCCGTTGCACGTTCTCTGAGACCTCTCAAAATTCGTACCCATTACAATCTCCCCATGGAGATCAAACGCATCGGCTCACAGCCGTCAGGCAAAGGCCCTGCAGAGTGGTTCACAGGAACCGTTCGGATCGACCCGCTCTTTCAAGCCCCCGATCCAGCCCTCGTCGCCGGCGCCAGCGTAACCTTCGAGCCCGGAGCCCGCACCGCATGGCACACCCATCCCCTAGGACAGATCCTCGTCGTCACGGCAGGCTGCGGATGGGCTCAGCGCGAAGGCGGGACTATCGAGGAGATCCGCCCCGGCGACGTCGTCTGCTTCGCTCCGGGAGAGAAACACTGGCACGGAGCTACACCCACCACCGGCATGACCCACCTTGCCATTCAGGAACGTCTGGACGGCAAGGTTGTCGAATGGATGGAACACGTTAGCGACGAGCAGTATCGGCGCTGACCGCTCTTGCCAAAATCTTCCCAACGGGCATAACTCTGGCTTAAAATCCGTGTCTAACTTGGAAGAGGCCCAAGATGATGCCACATCTTCGTTCGCTTTTACTCCCCGCACTCCTCTCCGCTACCCTAAGCTTTGCGCAGGCCATGCCGCCTGCTGACGCACCGTTCGACATTCATGGCGCCCTGATGAACCTTGCGGACCAGCCCGCGAGCCACACAGCCTTCACCTTTGACCGCACCGAGCTGCAGATTGCGCAAAACCTCCTTGTTTCAGGGGGCCTCGACGCAAACCACGCAGCGGCTGCGCTCACCGGTATCTCCGTCGATAACTATCACTACCCGCACCCGGCCTTCTACACGCCGGAGACGATGGCCTCCATCATCGCGGGCTACCACGCCGCGGGGTGGAAGCATCTCGTCAACGGCAACCAGACCCCAGCCAACACCGCACAGCCCCACTCCACCGTCACCGACCTCTGGCTTCGCTACGCCGGGGCGGATATTACTGGAGTCACAGTACTTACACGCTCTGCACAGAACATGAGCGTCGTGCAGGTCACCTGTGAGCTGCGCCCACTGGACCTGGTTCATCTGAGCGGGCATTTTGGGATTCCCAAGGTTGATCCAAACGCGGTGATGGTCCCTGCGCCCGACGGCAAATAAGCGAGGATTTTTCCGGCAGTTTTTTCCTGGGGATGGTGGAGTGGTGTTTTTGCAGGGGTTTTTGCGAAAAACAGGTGGTTGCGTGTGGTTTTTCGATGGTGAAAACGTGGTGGATTGCTGGTAAAACGTGGTGAGTTGACGGTCGATTTTCAGCGACGAAAAAATGCCACCAAATCCAACTTTATTTTTCCACAGGCTTTTGTCGGGGCTCAGTAGCCGTACTGCTCCACTTGTTTGAGCAGATCCAGCTTCCGGTCCGGGGGCAAAAAGCTCGCCTCGACGGAGTTTGCCGCCAGCTCCCGCATCTGCTCGAGCGAAAACTCGAACCGCTCCTGCACCAGGACGTACTCGTCCAGCAGGTTGCTGCCGAACATCGGTGGATCGTCCGAGTTGATGGTCACCATCAGGCCCGACTCGAAGTACAGCTTCACCGGATGGTCGTCCAGGCTGGGGCAAGAGCCGGTCCGGAGGTTACTGGTTACGTTCAACTCGAGGGGGATCTGCTTCTGGGCGAGCACTTCGAGCAGCTCAGCGTCCTTCTGGGCTGAGAGAGCGTGACCGACACGCTCGGCCCCGATGTTGATTGCTGCCCAGATGCTTTCTGGCCCGATGGTTTCTCCGGCATGGGCCGTCAGCCGTAATCCGGCCGCTTTTGCTTCGGCGTAGGCGTCGCGGAAGAGGTCGGCGCTGCCTCGGGCTTCGTCGCCGCCGATCCCGATGCCGACGATGCTCGGATAAATCCTGCGCAGCTCCGCGGCCTTGCGAAACACTTTCGTGGCTTCGTCCGCGCCGAAGTGCCGCACGGCGTCGATTAACCAATAGATAGTGGCGCCGAAGTCCTTCTCACCGCGCACGCGTCCCCGCTCGATGGCTTCGACGAAGGGCTCGACCTCGGCGTTCTTCCAGTAGTAGATGATGCCGAAGGAGATGTAGACCTCGGCGTGGACGATGCCCTGGGCGGCGAGGTCGCGAATCATGTCATAGGTGATGAGCTCGTAGTCGTCGGGGCCTTTGAGGCGCGAGGAGACGGCTTTGAAGGAGTCCATGAACCCGAGGAAGTTCTCGTACACGTAGAGCTTCCTGGCGGCATCGGGAGTCAGGGGCTCCGCGTCGTGCCGCTTACTGAGCTTGAGGAGGGTCTCCGGCTGAATGGTTCCTTCGAGATGGAGGTGCAGCTCGCACTTGGGGAGCTTGCGCAGCCAATCGACTACGTCGATGTCAGCGTCGCGGTTTCCTTGCTTTCGTGCCATCCAGTTAGTGTAATCGCACGAGGCTGTTACGAAGCTCGTAATACCGCTGTCCCAAACCCGCTCGCGGGGTATTAGAACGCTTTCGATAACCTGCATATCGGAGCAATCCCTCGTCGCAGGTCCGATCCGTACTTATCTGCGAGGTATTCCTGGCGTTCCCTGCATATTGCGTGGCCCATCTCGTGGGTGACGGCGTAATCGAGGATACTGCCCGGTGGCAGTCCGAACCTGCGAGCTACCATCGCCTGTCGAGAGTCCACGGTTTCAAAGAGTTCATCTTCCAACACGGTGACCCGGGCGCTGAGCTCGCTGAACGCGGGAGATTCAGGGTCCCCTCCCAACTCCTTTATCGTCCGCCTCCAGAGCGCTGAACCTGCGAGCACGAATGTCCACTGACCCATTCTTTCGGTTGGATATCTTTCGAGGACCTTTGCCAGCAACGCTGCGTTCCTAAGACATTGTGATGGGTCGTAGTCAGTTGTGCAGGAGAAAGAGACAGAGTGCGAGAGAGAGGCAGGACGGTTTGGGAGGTCTATCGGCAGAATTTTAATTGACGTCGTTTGCGCATTGAGTGAAGACAGACAGAGAAAGATGACAGCGGCGAGGATTTTCATGGCGGAGACCTCATCGGTTCCGCTACGCTGCTCCCTTCGGCCTGCTACCTCAATGCAAGGCAGGTCGAAATATGTATTTCAAAAAGATCACTCCCTAAGCTTTGGTCTATTAATGAGATAACCGCGTTCCTCGTGTCCTTCGATGCTGACCGGCGAATGGAGTTTTTCGGGTCTTGATCGAAACGCTACCGGGTAGCGGAGCCTCAAAACAAAATAGTTCTACATCATCGATTTCGTTGAGCAAAATCAGCCATATAGCGGCTTTTGCGAGACGCTGCTTTGTCCTCAGCGAAGGCCCAAAATGGTAAACTCGCCCCGACAGGTGAGCGATGACCGACCGCGCAGAGATTTCTGGCTCAATACGGTTCGCTCCGTTTGAGCTGGTGCTCGAACCTGAAGAGCTGCGCAGGAGTGGGATACGGGTCAAGGTGTCGGGACAGGCACTTCAGGTCCTTATTGTTCTGGCCTCGGAACCTGGACGACTCGTGACTCGGGAACACCTTCATAAGGTACTCTGGCCGACGACTTCATTCGGCGATTTCGAGCATGGACTGAACGCCGCTGTGAATCGACTTCGAGAGATTCTTGGCGACTCCGCGGTGAATCCTAAATACATCGAGACCATCCCGCGACAGGGTTATCGATTTATCGCCGCAATGGATGTCGAAGACAAGCAGATTGCGTCACAGCCGCGTATTGCTTCGGCGGAACCTCCGACGCCAGCGGCAAAGCTACCTTTTCGAAGGTGGTGGATTGCACTGGCCGTCGCTGCTGCATGTATCCTCGTCGGCTTGGCATGTCTTCGACTGAAAACGAAGCTTGAAGAAGCGTCGCGACTGTCGGAGATGCAACGTCTCACTGCTGTTCCGTTTACGTCGCTGCCAGGCAATGTGACCTCGCCCGCCTTTTCCCCGGATGGGAGTGAGGTTGCGTTTGGATGGGACGGTGAGACGGATGGAGCGGGGTACGATCTATATGTGAAGGTGATAGGTTCCGAGAACCCACTGCGCATCACACGGCATCCGTCAGAGAAGCTATCGATAGCGTGGTCACCGGATGGGCGCGACATCGCGATCAGCCGCGTTTCAAAAGAAGGGGCCACGGGTATCTTTCTCGTTCCGCCGACCGGTGGGCCGGAACGGAAGATTTATTCTCGAAGCTCGACGTACTGGTATGGGAACGAACTCAGCTGGTCTTCGGACGGCAAGTATCTCGCTTTCACGGACCATCCCGAGACCTCCTATCAATCGATAATTCTTTATCTGCTTTCGATAAGTACATTGAAGGCGATGCCAGTGAAGACCGACTGCAGGGGCGCCATCCTGCCTTCCTTTATGCCAAAAGGTCAACTTCTGGCATGGGTTTGTTCGGATGCCTGGGGAACCGAGTCTCTTCGTCTCCTCAATCTGAGCGATGGAAGCACGACAGAGCTGCGGAGGGGGCGTGAATTGATTGGCGGCATCGGTTGGTCGAGCGATGGTAAGAAGATCCTTTACAGTTCTTCCTTAGTTGAAGGCCGCCTTTGGGAACTTCCTATTACTCACCCGGAGCGAGCGCAAAGCTTACCGATTGGACATGACGTTTCGGATCTGGCCATGAGTTCTTCCGGTCACCGCCTTGTCTATCTGCAAAGCTCGACCAATATAAATATCTGGAAGCTTGATCTTCAGGGATCTCCAGCGCAAGCACACAAGCTGATCGCCTCCTCGGCTCAACAGGAATCGGCCAGTATCTCGCCGAATGGCAGAAGAATAGCGTTCGAGTCTAACCGCAGCGGAGCCATTGAGATTTGGGTCTGCGATGATGACGGTTCCAACGTCCTTCAACTGACTTCCTTTGGTGTTATGAGTGGCACACCACGCTGGTCTCCCGACGGCGGTCTGATCGCTTTTGACTCGCGACTAGGCGGCGAATCGAATCTCTACACGGTCGATCCGGAGGGTGGCGGTCCAGTCAAACTCAACATCGACGTTTCCGACAGCTCAATGCCAAGCTGGTCGCCAGACGGTAAGTGGATCTATTTTACGCAGGGTGATGACAGTGGCGAACCTTCCGTCTGGAAAGTGCCGTCGCGGGGTGGTCATGCGGTGCAGCTTGCAGGCACTCCAGCAGCCACGGCTTTGGCGTCACCTGATGGTCAATATGTCTACTTCTTCCGAAGAAAGAAGCTTTGGCGGATGATGCCAGACGGCTCTTCGCCCGAAGAGGTACAAGGTATGCCGGAGCTAAGCTTCCAAGGAACCGAATGGTTTCCTTCCAAAGCGGGAATCTACTTCATGTCCCACGAGAACGGTAAGACGACGATCAAACTATACGATACCAAGACCCGAAAAATCCGCCCTATCTTCACGCTGGAGAAGTCATCTCCATATTGGATCGGCGCAATGCCGGTTTCTCCGGATGGTACGTGGATGCTGTTCCCCCAGGTCGATGCACATTCCAGCAACCTGATGATGGTTGAAAACATGCAGTAGGATGCGGCGGTGGCCGAAAATACTTTCACGATTTCCTGGGGCTTTGCCGAGGCTGGTATGGGCTGCGCTTCAGCGCGCTGTTAAGAATGTGTTTGCCATGGTCCGGAGAGATTGCCTAGCCGGAGTAGAACTCACTCCGCTTGCGACTGTAGAAGAAGTAGACGACCAGGCCGACGATGAGCCACACGAAGAACCGCACCCAGGTGATTGCAGGAAGACCGGCCATCAGCAGGATGCAGAAGAGGACGGACAGAATCGGAATTACGGGGCCAAAGGGAACGCGGAAGCCGCGATGGCGCTCAGGCTCTTTGTAGCGCAGGACGATCACGCCGAGCGATACCAGGACGAACGCGAAGAGCGTACCGATATTGGACATCTCCGCGAAGGTGCCTACATCAAACAAGCCCGCCGGAATGGCAACGAGCACACCGGCAACCCAGGTTGCGAACGCGGGCGTGCGAAATCGTGGATGGACCTTGCTGAAGATGTCCGGCAGCAGCCTGTCGCGTGACATGGCGAACCAGATCCTCGCCTGCCCGAGCTGAAAGACCAGGATGGACGAGATCATTCCTACGAGCGCACCGACCAGAACCACCAACTGTACCCAATGGAGCCGATGTCCCTCAGGCGTCAGCGCGACTCGCTTCAGCGCATTGACCACCGGGGCGGCATCGCCCGCTACGGAGAGCCACGGCACCATCCCGCAAAGGACGACCGCGACGCCGATGTAAAGAATCGTGCAGACTGCAAGCGTCGCGAGGATGCCGATGGGTACATCGCGCCTTGGCTGCCTGCATTCTTCGCTCGCAGTGGAGACGGAATCGAATCCGATGTAGGTGAAGAAGATGATGGACCCGCCGGCCAGAACGCCTGACCACCCGTTCGGCGAGAAGGGAGTGTAGTTTGCCGGATGAATGAAGCTGATGCCGAAGAAGACAAAGAGCAGGATGGCGACGATCTTGACCAGCACCATGATGTTGTTGGTGCGGGCGGACTCGCGAATGCCGCGGACCAGCACGACGGTCAGCAGCATTACGATCAGGAAAGCTGGTATGTTGAATCCTGCGTGGAAGCCGACGGGATAGATGTCTCGGCCCTGCAGGTCCTGCAAGCCTTGTGGCAGGTAAGCGGGAGAGAGCCACTTCGGCGAGAGCGGCACTCCAATCCATTCGAGGAGCGCCACGACGTGAGCAGCGAAGCCAACGCTGACGCTCATATTGCTGAAGGCGTATTCGAGGATGAGATCCCACCCGATGACCCAGGCGACGAGCTCACCGAGCGTTGCATAGGTGTAGGTGTAGGCTGACCCCGCAATCGGAATCATGCTCGACAGTTCGGCATAGCAGAGGCCAGTGAGCGCGCAGACGATTGCTACCAGGACCAATGAGATTGCCAGTGCCGGACCAGCACCGGGGCGCCCAGCGACAGCACCGCTGGTGTGATGCAACCACCCGACGATCAGATCGAGTATCGGCGAACCCTTCCAATCGGCAATCTTCGCGGGATTTCCACCGATGGCAGTGCCGATGACGGTGAAGATGCCGGAGCCGATCACTGCGCCGATCCCAAGTGCAGTCAAAGAAACCGGCCCGAGCGTTTTTTTCAACGCGTGTTCCGGTTGCTCGGACTCCGAGATCAGCTTGTCGATCGACTTCGTTCGAAAGATTTGCCTGGCCAGCGCGCTCGCTCCTGCTTACGGAAGAATTGGTGCCGGGCGGTTCAAACTGCGGATGCAGTCTTCGGTGTCTGCAATGGTATGCCTGCGGTTTGCAGAAGCGCTGCCGCAGAAGATGCAGCGCTCCTTCTAACCGGAGTGCCCTAACCGGAGTGCCTAGCGCTTGCTCTGGCCGCGTGACGCCTTGCGGATCTTAGCTTTTTTCTCGCCGCGGGCGTGGGTGCGGGCGGCCTTGGGGGTCGCCTTCTTGCGAGCTGTGCGCTTTACCTTCTTGCGTTCCTGCTTGTCGGTGATTGTCTTGGTATTTGCCATGGATCAGTCAATTCTTTCTATGAATGCGATTTTCAGAACTTAGAGGCGCTCCAACTGGGCGAATTTTTCCACCAGCTTTTTTACGCCGTGCTGTTGAAATTGTACTGTAATCTTCGCGTCATCCCCATCGCCTTCGCGACGAAAGACGGTTCCTTCGCCGTACTTTGGATGGCGGACGCGAGTGCCCTGCCTCAGCCCGGTCTTGCCGGTTGGTTCGTCTATTTCGAGCTTTGGCCTCGTCACCTTCTGTCCGCGCGCGGCAAAGAAGCTGGCGATGTTGTCGATCGACTGCCCGGCTGCGGCCGGCTTCGTGGCTTGTCCGGCAGTGCGGTATGCGGGTTTTGCGGAAGCACGGCCGCGGTCTCCGCTCTGGTCCTCGTCTTCGTAGCTGTAGTGGCGGTCTCCATCGTCCGTTTGCGGGCGGCCGAAGCGGTTGGCCCTGGGGTATGGAGTCGCGTAGGCGTTGCGGTATCCGTAGTCGGAGTTGGAGAACTGCGGGCGCGCGGGTGGGCTGCCGAGATCTTCGACGAGACGCGATGGGACTTCTTCGAGAAAGCGCGATGGGATGGACGGATCGGGCATATCGCTGCCATAGCGGCGACGATAGCGGGCGCGCGTCATGACGAGCGTGTCCATGGCCCGCGTCATGCCGACGTAGCAGAGGCGGCGTTCCTCTTCGAGGCCGGTGGGATCAGTGAGAGTGCGTGAGTGAGGGAAGAGGCCTTCTTCCATGCCGGTGAGAAAGACGAGAGGAAACTCGAGGCCCTTGGCGGCGTGGAGGGTCATGAGCGTGACCTTTGCCTCGGAGCTGTAGCTGTCGGCGTCGCTGACGAGAGCGGCGTGATCGAGGAACTCGTGCAACGATTCCCCGCGCTCCTGCGCGTCCTGTGCGGCGTTCGCGAGTTCCTTGAGATTCTCGATGCGGGAGAAGGATTCCGGTGTGGCTTCTTCTTCGAGCGCGCGGATGTAGCCGCTGCGGTCGTTGAGGAATTTGATGAGCTCGGGGAGGGTTGCGGGATCGCCCGGTTTACGGAAGGCGGGCTTCTCGTCCCCCATCTTCAGCTCGGCGGCTCGCTCCATGGTTGTGCCTGCGGATTTTTTGAGGACAACCGGAGCGAAGGGATTGAAGTGTGCGGTGTCGATGCCGTGGGCTTCGTCGGAGTCCAACGCATTTTCGGGTGCGAGGGTTGAGATCTCTTCGCTGGGGCCGAAGTCGAAGCCGAAGTTAAAGCTGGTATCGAAGGAGGTGTCGGCGCCGGTGTCCTCGGGTTCGTCGGTGGGCTCCGGCTCGGCAATGTCGAAGGATGTATCGGAGTCGCCGGAAGCATAAGAAGCGTCGGAGGGAAGGGAAGAGTCGTCTACCGCCAGGTCACCTGTAAGTTTTTCTGCGAAGCCCGGACCCAGCATGGCGCGAGCGTCCTCAATGAGCCGGCGAAAGCTGCTGAGAGCTGCGAGTGCGCGTTGCGGCAGGAGTTTGTCCTCGATGGCGCGAGCTATTGCGTCCCAGGTGCTCATGCCAGTGGAGAGCGCCATGCGCTCGAGGGTCTCCATGGTGGTTTTCCCGATGCCGCGCGGCGGAGAATTGACTACTCTCGAAAGCGCGATGGAATCATGCACGTTCTGCACTAGCTTCAGGTAGCTGAGGATGTCTTTGACTTCGGCACGGTCGTAGAAGGAGAAGCCGCCGACCATGTGGTACTGAATCTGATATCGCCGCAACGCCTCTTCTACGAGACGCGACTGCGAGTTGGTGCGATAGAGGATCGCGCATCGCGGGAGATCTTCCTGGCCGCCAGCCTCGCGAAGATATTTCTGGACGCGGTCGGCGACGAAGAGTGCTTCGTTCTCGCCGTCGGGGGCTTCGTAGAGGCCGATCAATGAGCCGCCCTCTCGCGCGGTCCAGAGGGTCTTGCCTTTGCGCTGCGTGTTCTGCGCGACCACTGCGCCGGCGCCCTCGAGAATCATCTGTGTGGAGCGGTAGTTCTGTTCGAGGCGGATGGTCTTCGTGTTGGGAAAATCCTTCTCGAACTCGAGGATGTTCTTAATGTCCGCGCCGCGCCAACTGTAGATGGACTGGTCTTCATCGCCGACGACGCAGACATTCGCGCTCTCACCGGCGAGGAGCTTCATCAGTTCATACTGTGGACGATTCGTGTCCTGATACTCATCGATGAGAATGTATTTGTAGCGGCGGTTGTACCTTTCCCGGGTCTCGGCAGAGGACTTCAAGAGACGAACTGTTTCGAGCAGCAGGTCGTCGAAGTCCAAAGCGTTGGCCTTGAAGAGCTCCTTCTTGTAGATCTCGAAGATGTGAGCGATTTTTTCTTCGAGAGGATTGGTGCTCGCAAGAAAGTACTCTTGCGGATCGATCATGTGGTTCTTTGCCCAACTGATTCTTCCCAGCGCGACTCGCGGCTTGAGAGTTTTGTCGTCGATGCCGAGCCGCTTAAGCGCCTGCTTGACGACCGCCTGCTGATCGGTCTCATCGTAGATAGCGAAGGTGCGGGTGAGGCCGACGCCATTGACCCGCAATGCCTCGATGTCGCGGCGGAGTACTCGCACGCAGAAGCTATGGAAGGTCGCGAGCAGAGGCTTCGCAAGAGAGGAGTGGCCGAGAATCTTGTCGACGCGCTCTTCCATTTCCTTCGCAGCTTTGTTGGTGAATGTCACCGCGAGGATGGAGTCCGCAGGCACACCACGCTCTTCGATCAAATACGCGATGCGATGCGTAATTACACGAGTCTTGCCTGACCCCGCACCTGCAAGCAGAAGCACAGGACCATCGACAGATTGGATGCCTTCCTGCTGCTGCGGGTTCATGTTTTCTAAAAGACGACTCAATGTTGGATACTCCAATCTCTATTTTAATCTTTGTAAAAATTCTTCGTCGGCTCCCCTCTTGAAAACGTCGAAAATGCCTATGTTTATTGTTCATTTGTGAACACAGCGTCCGAAGGTGGACACTCATCCCGACAATTCACTCGTTCGTCACAAAGCAATCGCAAATTGAATTTTTTTGGGAACTAACTTCGAAACTTTTCGTATCACTTCTCACGACGAGCTTTTCTGAACCATGGCAGAAACTCCTGTCGCAACTCAGCATCTATCTTTCGGGAGATCACAATGAATCGTCTCACTACCGTGTTTATCGCTGCTTCACTTCTTGCAACTCCGGCTGTCTATGCAGCTCCAGTTGCCATCTCGTCTCCAGTCCATGCCATGTTCGGCAAGACGAAATCAAATACGGTCAAACTCAATCTTCGCAATGATTCCGCTACACCCTTCGATGTAAAGGTGGGCGATAAGGTGATGACGCTCGATCCTGGCAAGCCTGTGAGCCTTAATCTTGAGGTTGGCACGCGTATCGTCTCCAGCTCGGATACACCGAATCATCCGGCGGGTTCGCTGATCGAACAGGTCATCAAAGATCACAATGGCGCTACGATTGTCATCCGCTAGATCGTCAACCAACATAAACGGAAAGCGTCCAACCCCACCTCTTCTCTGAGGCCGATTGTTACCGCAGTGCAGCGATCGGCCTCTTCCCCATCACAATTGCACGATCCACTGTTTCCCTTGTTATTCTCGTATTTATGATTCGTAATATTGCTGTCTTCTGCGCCTCGGCCAACGGCTCTCACTCGATCTACAAGGCAGCAGCCGAGGAGTTGGGACAGTCTCTCGCCGCACGCGATATTGGAGTCGTCTACGGCGGTTCGAACGTGGGACTGATGAAGGCAGTTGCCGAGGCTGCACTGGCAGCAAACGGCAGAGTCGTCGGGGTTATCCCTGAGGTGCTGGTCGATCTCGAGGTTGCACATCACGGAATAACCGAGCTACACATCACAAGCACAATGCACACGCGCAAAGCGCTGATCGGAGAGAAGGCCGACGCGTTCATCGCATTGCCCGGGGGTTTTGGGACCTTCGACGAACTATTTGAAGTGCTGGCCTGGCACACTCTCAAACTCCACGCCAAGCCGATCCTTCTGCTCAACATCAATGGCTTCTACGACAGGCTGCTGGTTTTTCTGGATCACTGTATCGCCGAGGGTATGTTGAAGTCAAAGAATCGCGACCTGCTGCTGGTGGCGGATACAGTTGAGAGTGCCATCACACAGCTTCTCGTAAAGGATGTTGTCTAGATGGCGGAGATCTGCCCGGCGTTGCGGCAGTCCTCGCACTGACAGACGCGGCGCAGATAGTCCCACGAATAGATTCCGCTCTCGTGGCCATCGCTCCACTTGAACTTCAGAGCATATTTGCCGACTGGAGTCACGTCGACGGGTTTTACGGGAGCCTCGTACATCATCAGGAGCGTCTGTTCCTTTGGCTTCGGGATACCCACCGGCCGACCGGTCTTTTCGCGTTCTTCATGGCAGGTCGCGCACGGACACGCATGGCGCAACCACGTAAACGTCCACGAACTATGGTGCCCGTCCTTCCAGTCGATCTCCACACCGGTGCCTTCTGTCTTCTTCACCCGCACCTTGGCTGGAGTGACGGCCTCCGCAGGCATTTGCCTGTGCTCCAGATCCTCCCGCTTCGCCTGCTCTGCGCCAACGATGCGAATTCCTTCGTGACTCATACGTCCTCTTTCATCAATCTTCGGTCATAACGCAGCTTCAGAATTAAGATGCTGACCGACAGTCCCAGGGTCGCGGCATTCGATGCTATCACCGGCTTCGATCCGCTATAGATGCCGTAGAGCAGCCAGAGAAAGACTCCGACGGAAAACAGAAGAAAGGTTCCGAAGGAGATATCCCGAGCCGAGCGAAGCCTCAAGACCTTCACCAACTGCGGGATGAAAGCAGTTGTGGTACAGAATGCGGCTATGAATCCGATACTGTCTACGACCCGTGCGCTCATCGCCATCGTTCATAACTCCCTGAAAAAAGAACGTCGGGCGCCATCTGGCGTGTCACGACTGTTTCCAAAAGAAATAGGCTGCTATGGCGCATCCTGTAATTACGACGATTGTTCTCAGCGCCTGCGCGTTCATTCGTCGCGCATATTGCGCTCCGATGTAGCCGCCAATTCCGGCAAAGATCATCGAGATGACGCAGTAGTGCCAGATGACCGCTCCCTTGAAGACAAACGTCAGCACGGCACATAAGTTGGACAGGCAAGCTGCAAGAACTTTGAGCGAGTTGAGAACGTGCATCTCCTCGACACCGAAGAGAGCCAGAGCCGTCATGATCAAAAAGCCAGCGCCGGCACCGAAGTATCCGATGTAGAAGCACACCGGAAGCAGCACGAAGAACAATGGCAACACTGCTGGAGGCTTCGGCACATGCGGCTCGGCCGAGCGCGTACGCAGCCAACGCGATACCGGTCCGCTGATCCAGAACAGCACCGATGCCACCAGCAGAAGCCATGGGACCAGGTGCATAAAAGTGACCTGGCGTGTATTCAAGAGCACAACTGCGCCGCTTACCCCGCCGAGAACCGAAGCCGCACACACCACTGGAAGCAGATCGCGCCGCAGGTCTCCGCGCAGGGCGGCGACTGACGTGAGCTGGCCGGGCCAGAGCGCCACTGTGTTCGTCGCGTTCGCCTGAATGGGAGCGACTCCGATCGACAGCATCGCCGGAAACGAGACAAAGGATCCGCCGCCAGCCATCGCGTTCATCACCCCGGCTATCAGCGAGGCAATGACCAGCCAGATGTACTGCCAATGTGTGCTAAGACTCGAGATCATCCATCTTCGATTGTAGCGACTTCGGAGATCAAAACTATCTGCGAATTGTATTGCGGGTTAAAAGTTCGGGAATGACGCAAGACAGCGGCTCTCAACTGACTCGGGGATATCGACTTCTAACCCTGCAATTCGTTGGAGGAGGCTTGGGGCATCTCTGGGGTCGCGGCGATCAAGTTACGGGTGTATTGCTCTTTCGGGGCGTCGCAGACCTGTTCGCAGTCACCCAGCTCTACCAGCTGCCCGTGCTGCATCACGGCCACGCGATCGCAGAGATAGCGCACGAGCGGCATCGAGTGTGAGATGAAAAGGTAGGTCAATCCGAACTCGCGCTGCAAGTCGCGCAGCAGGTTGATTACCTGAGCGCCCACGCTCACGTCGAGAGCACTGACCGGTTCGTCGAGCACAACAAACTCCGGCCGTAATGCAAGTGCGCGAGCGATGTTGATTCGCTGCCGCTGTCCACCGCTGAACTCATGTGGAAACCGTTCAAGTGCGGAGCTGTCAAGCCCGACAGTGCGCAGCATCTCCGCGAGCCGCGCCGCCAGGCCGCCTGGGGGCTTTTCACGATGAATCTCGAACGGCTCAGCCAGGATCTCGCGTACGCGCATACGGGGGTTGAGTGCGGCGAAAGGGTCCTGAAAGACGATCTGCATGCGTCTTCGCATGGCGCGCATCTCGCCTGGGCCGGCAGCCAGGAGATCCCGTCCCTCGTAAAAGACTCCTCCACTTGTCGGTTCGACCAGACGCAGCAGCATACGCGCTACGGTGCTCTTGCCGGAGCCTGACTCTCCAACCAGTCCCAGCGTCTCTCCGCGTGCGATCGCAAACGACACGCTGTCCACCACGCGACGCCGCGCGCCGTATTCTTTTACCAATTGCCGCGCCTCAATCAGCACTTTGCCAGACATGCTTAATCCAACTTCGGATGCAATAGTTGAAAGCGGGTTGCGTCCTGATAAGCTTTGGCGAATGCTGCAAGCCGCGCATCTGAATACAAGCCACCGAGAAATGTGAGGCTGACCGGAGTGCCTGGACCGCCAGCATTTGCGAGCGCGCCATCCTCGTCTGTTTCGCTCTTCGGCGCGTCATCTCCACGAATCCCATTCGGCACGATGACCGCGGGATGGCCGGTCAGGTTCGTAGCTTGCAGCTGAATTCCCTGTGAAGGCGTGACGATCACATCGACCTGTTGGAAGAGCTTCTCCATCGCGGCAATAGCCAACGTTCGAGCGCGCATCGCCTGAATGTAATCGACCGCGGAGTAGAACCGCGCGATGCGGAACTGATTGGGCCAGTCAAACGGCAGTTGGCCGGTGAGGAGCTTGTCGCGTCCGCTGCGTGTCAGGTCATCAAACGCCGCTGCGCCCTCAGCCTCAAGCACGGGAACAATTGCCGCGAACGGAAAGTCCGGCATCTCGACGGGAATCGGCTTGACGCCCATGTTGTGCAGCTCATTGAGAGCTGTGGTCGCATACTTTGCGTCATAACTGCGGCGCTCGAAGTTTCGTTTCTGCGCATCCGTCGCTTCGGCCTGCAGCGGCGGAACCTCAAACGCGCTTTTGATATAGCCCACCCGCAGAGTCTTCCAGTTGAAGTCCGCATCCCAGTTGAACGCAGCGGGCTGCACGGAGAGATCGTGCCCGTCTTGCCCGTAGATGGCTGACAGTACCAACGCGCAATCTTCTACTGCGCGGCAGATAGGCCCGATCTTATCCATCGTCCAGCTCAACGCCATCGCTCCCGTACGCGGCACAAAGCCGAAGGTTGGCCGTAGTCCCGTGGTGCCACAGCGCGTCGAAGGGGACGAGATAGAGCCGAGCGTCTCTGTGCCCAGAGCGAATCCGACACATCCTGCCGCTACTGCGCTGGCGCTTCCTGCTGAAGAGCCGCTCGAGCCTTGCCGTTTGTTCCATGGGTTTCGCGTGCGTGCGCCGAACCACAGATCGCCCTGCGCCAGCGCGCCCATCGAGAGCTTCGCTATGAGAACTGCTCCAGCTTCATCGAGCCGTGACACAACGGTCGCGTCGTAATCGAATCTCTGATCTTCAAAGCCGCCGGCGCCCCACGTCGTGCGGTATCCCTTCACCGCCAGCAGGTCTTTGCCACCCCAGGGAATGCCATGCAACGGCCCGCGATATTTGCCCGCAGCGATCTCTTTATCCGCCGCGATTGCTTGCGCCATGGCACGTTCTTCCGTCAGCGTAATGACGAAGTGCAGTTGCGGGTCGTACTTCTTCAATCGAGCAAGGTACATCTTCGTTAGATCGACGGAGCTTACCTTGCGGGTTTTGACGAGCTGCGCCAACTCACGCACGGAGGCGAACGCAACAGTATTGGAATCTCCCGCACCCCCGGCCGAAACTGTCGTGACTAGTTTGCTTACATCCGGCGTCGAACTCATCTTCATTGGTTTCTTGTCGGTGTCGAGCGTCATATCGCCTGGCACCGGGTCGAACACAAATGCAGGAGCGACGCTGTTGGGAATCTTGAGGTCGCGAATGGCTGTGTAGGACTTGCGGAGCTGCTCCAGGCCTTCGAGCATCATCTTCTTCTGCTCGTCCGTCACGCTGATACCGGCGATGACGGCGGCTGCATCGATCATCTGCAGGGTAATTTTAGCCAGCGTGTCGGTGCTTGCTTTGACGTCGCCACTGCCCACGATCGGCGAACTCTGTGCACTGGCCTGTGTCGCCAGCGTAAACAATGCACCGGGTAATAAAGTCTGCCCGAGGCCCACCATGGAGCACACGCCAAGAAAACCTCGCCGGTCCAACCCACGTTCCTGCTCACTCATCTCCGCATTATTGCATCCGCGGAATGGGTTGTTGTCACAAACTAATCCAGACCCGACAGAGCAAGTTTGATGCTAAGAGCATGCAAGCTCTCAACCTAAAATCGATGGTGGTCTATGGAGAGACTTTCAGGTCTGCCGTGCCCATGCGCCCCGTCGCTGTGTCGCGAACGACGAAGCGGAGACGCGTTGTCCCTTTGGGAAGCGGGGTTGGAATTGTGAAGTTCGCATCCTTGCCCGGTTGCTGAAGATCTGTTCCAGCCTTGGCGAACGCGGTCTCACTGCGCAGAGAGTGGGCCAGAATCTTGTCCTTCGTCGAGAAGGCGACAACAAGGATGGCGACCTTTGCGGAGTGGTCTCCGTTCTGCGCGGGTTGCCATGAAAGCATTCCTGCATCGACGTGGATGACGTAAGCAGAGGTTGAGTCTTCGTGGTTCTTCGCTGGTTCGGCTGTAACCGCGAGCGCTGTGAGCGGGAAAGAACTGAGAGCCGCGGTATTGAGATCGTAGATAAGAGTTTCGTTTGAGTTTGCATTCTCCGGGGGGAGAGCATAGTACCCATTGCGTGTAGCAACGGAGAGGCCCGGGCGAAGACAGACAACGCGGATATTCCGGTACTGATGCTGCGCTGTGCTGTTGCCTGAGGGGACATAGCCAATGGTGTAGAAGTGCGTGCCAAGATCGACCGAGAGCGCGATCTGCTTGTCGATATCGTTCAAACCGCGGATGACACGACCTCCTGTGACGGGACCGAGTCGGTCGAAAGATGCTTCTGAGGCGAAGGGGTCAACGTTGGTGGCGAGTGCGTCTCCCGCGGACTGCGCGAACTCAAGTTGGGTGGGATCGGTAATTTCGGTCATACCAGCCGCACTGCTGGTTGGGTCCACGGCATAAAGAGTGACGCGGGTATCCAGAAGAACATCGGTGACGTGCTGGATTGTGTTGTTGACCATGTCCTGATCGTGGGTGGCTAGCTCGGCGGGGTCCAGCGAAGGAAAGCCCTGGCCGACCCAGACGAGATTCTTGCGGCCAGGAATACGTGCGGTTGCCTGAGCGATCTGCTCAAGCGCGCTGAGCGACTGGTCGAGGCGCTCCACAGGTCCATAGCCTATGCTCTTATCGCCTTCAAGCTTCCAGGCGTAGTGGACCGGCTGCTCACGGAGCGCTTTGAGAAGAGTCTCGCGATCCCGGGTGAAGTTCTGCAGCATGTGAAAACGGTTGTCCGCTACGACCAGCAGCATCGTGGGCTGTGCGAGGAGCGCAGGACGAGATTCAAGGTACTGGCGGACAGAGCGTACGGCAAAGGAAGAGTCTTCAAAGTGTGTGTTGAGCTCGTCAAGTACGAGTACTGTGACAGGAGATTGTCCGAAGCTCCTGGGTTCGTCGGGATTTATTGGTGCAGCCGTACTGGATGTTGGGAGTTCATGGGAAGAGGGAGCTTCGAAGGACGAGATCTTCTGGGGGAGTTGGTCTTCATAGACAGCAAAGTCGCTTTGCTTGAGATCGGTGACGGGTCTTCCCTGTTTGTCCGTGACGACTACATCGAGCAGGACGATACGGCTGCTGACACTCAGAGTCGGCACGGCGGGTTGTTGCGCTGCAATCTGCGGTGCAAATGTAGTAACGATAAGAGCCCAGGTGACAATGGACAAAATCATTCCGTAAACAGGGTTTTTCAAGTGATGCTCCACAGGCCGTCATCTTTAAGAGTACACAAAACCCGAAGCATCGAGGCTTCACGCCACCCTGTTGGAGACGTAAAAAAAGCGGCCTATTGAAAGCCGCTCTTTTCTGCCTTCTGAATAGCGTTTGAATTAGAAGTGCAGGCGCGCAGAGAGCTGCATCTGGCGCTGGCTATAGGTATTGTTGCTGTTGGCGTTGAGATAAACTCCGTAGTTCTGCACGAAGTTCAGCGTGTTTGGCGTGGTGCTTCCGCTGGCAGCAGTGATGGAATAGGCTCCGCGCGAAACGCTGGTGATGTTCTGGTGATTGAACAGGTTGAAGGCTTCAGCGAATATCTCCAGACGATAGCTGCCGAAGCGGCTATCCGGCAGGTAGAAGTTCTTGCCGACGCGTAGATCCACATTGGCGGTCTTCGGCATGGTGACCTGGTTTCTGCCGAGAATATCAATGCGGTCCGCGCTCGATCCCACGCCGTTGATGCTCTTGAACTCTCCGGCGTTCGTGCCGCCGCTGACACCCGGCGTGTAAGGAAGACCATTCTGGATCTGCACGATCGGCGCGATCCTCCAGCCATCGGCAAGGTACTTCTCCCATCCCGTGATGTGCACTGTCGGCTGATAAATTCCAGCGAAGACAAAACGCTGCCGGACATCGAGCGAACTGTTGCCATACTCTTTGGCGAGGTTAGTGGGATCGAAGACGTTGAAGGTTGGAACACCGGTCCCGATGTAAGGGTTGAAATCCATTGCATGCGACCAGGTGAAATTGGATAGGACGGACAATCCATGGCTATAGCGACGATTCAACTGGACCGCCAGGGCGTTGTATTTTGAGTTGACGTTGCTCGATATCTCGAGAATATCGCCGTAGTTGGGGTTCGGGCGATTCGTGCCGGTAAAGAGTGTGGTGGTGTAGACGAAACCGTTGGGGAGCGGAGGTTTTTTCCCACCGTGCGGCAGTGTGATGTAGGTTCCGGGAAGAGGAGTCTGTGTGGTGTTGTTATTCACGACATACGATATAGTCGAATTCCCCACCGAACTCACGTTCGTGTCGTTGGAGCTGTCGAGCTCACGGCCGAACGAGCCCATGTAGGTGAGAGAGAAGGTTGTGCTGTTGCCAAGATCCTGCTCGAGGGCCAGGTCGGCCTCGTGAACCTGCGGATTCTGAAGATGCGGATTGAGGAAGGCGACTGTCGACCCAGTCACGCACCCGGCAAGCTGCGATGCGCTGGTATAGATCGTGGGAAATATCGGTCCGCAATGACCGGCAGTGTACAAACCGCTGTAGTTGATCTGCGCATTGGGCCCACCCGATTCCAGGTAGGTCTGCAGGATGTTCGCATTGGGGACAAGACCGTAATACAGACCATAGCCACCACGGAGGATGGTCTTTCCGTTGCCATAGAGGTTGTAGGCAAATCCAACCCGCGGCCCGACATTATCCCGATCATCGGGATGGCCAAATGACTGCGGAAGGTTTGGGTTGGGAGTTGGACTGGGTGGAATGTATTGATACTCATACCGCACGCCCATGGTGAGGGTGAGCCGGGGAGTGATGCGCCAGTCGTCGGTAAGGAAGCCGGCATACTCGTCGGTGGCGATCAGTGCGGATGGGCTGCCGAACCCCTGAGCGAAGCCGAAGTAGCTGCCGCCTCCATTGCCGGAGGCGTAATCTGCTCCGCCAAGACCAAGGACAGAGTGCAGATAATCCCCGATGAACTCCCACGAATAGTCTTCTTCGTATGTTCCGTTTTCGTCGAAGAGATTGCTGATGTAATCGGAGATGTGGTTGTAGTCCAGGCCGAACTTCGTAAGGTGCTTCCCATGGCTCCAGGAGATAGAGTCCATGCCCTGAAGCCGCCGCTCATCAGGAAGAGCGCGGCGCTCGAGGTCCTCGGGCTTGCCGATGTTGAAGCCCTGCTGGTCGTACTCGAATCCGATCTCGACGTTAGGCGGGCGCCCGAACTGATTGTTCGTGAGAGGGAGCTCGTTGGGCAGCGGAGTCTGCGAGCTTTCAGTCTCGAAATCGCGACCGTACTGGAAGAGAAAATTGTTGACCACATGATCATTGAGGACGGTAGTCAGGCGGGCGATACCGAAGTCGGCTTTGACGAAGTCGTTGCCGAAGGAGGCGCGGCCATCGAAGTTAGAAGCCTGCGTCTCCATGCCGGCAGGCGAATCCCAGCGGAGGCGGCTGTACTCAAGGGCCAGGTGATTGCGATCGCTGATCTGCCAGTCGAGCTTAGGAAAGTTGATGACCTGATCGCCGGTGCGAGGCACAGTGCCGAGAAAGGAATTCAAAATGCCCAGGCCCTGCAGATAGTAGGCCGCGCCTGTCTGATAGGTCGAGTTGATTGCAGCAGCGAGTTGGCATGACTCCCAGTCACCTCCCCACGGAGCCCCCGGCCGGTTGCCGGTTCCAGTCCCTTCAGCAACGCCACTGACGGTGAGAGTGCCTGTGGTCGTATTGCAGCTCTCGTTGGCAGGAAGTACAGAGTTAGCCGGAGCGAAGGTGTCTGCAGGATCAGAGGCGCGCGCTGTGCCGGGGAAGTTCCGCTTCTGTTGATCGTAGGAGTAGAACCAGAATAGTTTGTCACGAATGATTGGACCGCCAACGCCGAAGCCCCACTGCTTGCGCCAGTCTTTCGGGTTGTATGGAGACGTAACATAGGCGCCGGAAGCATTAGGCACAGTCAACAGAGTATACGGATTGACCGCGCCGCCCAGGTTATTGTCACGGTCGTAGAAGAAGAGCTCGCCATGCAGCTGGTTGCCGCCACTTTTGGTGACCGTGTTGATGACGCCACCGGCGGCACGGCCATACTCGGCCGAGTAATTGGAGGTGTTGACCTGGAACTCCTGAACAGCGGCCTGTGAGATGGAATAAGCGGCGCGGGTACGACCTCGGGCTTCAGAGAAGTAGGCTTGGTTATCGTCTGCGCCATCGACAGTATTGTTGTTCAGCAGGTAGCTAATGCCGCGGAAGCTGAGCAAACCGAAGCCATCGCTGTTGGAGACGACGCCCGGAGTGAGCAGAGCGAAGCTGGACCAGCGGCGCCCATTGATCGGCAGGTTATCGATCTGGGTCTGGTCGATGACACTGGAGATATCAGGCGAGTCCGTGTGAAGAATTGGCGCGGCATCCGTAACATCAACTGTCTCGCTAACGTTACCGACGGTCAGCTTAGGCGAGATATCGGTATAGCCTCCGACCGTGACCGGCACCTGCGCCTCTCGATAGGTGGTGAATCCGGTGGAAGTGACCACCACCGTGTATGTGCCGGGTTCTAGTTCCGAGAGACGATAGAGCCCCGCGCTATTCGTGGCCACTGTGCGGGCAGCGCTCGTCGCTGTATTCGTCGCGGTGACGGTAGCACCGGCGATAATAGCGCCGTTCTGGTCTACGATGGTGCCCCCGATCGCACCTGTTGCTGCAGATTGCGCGTAGCCGTTCGCGTTAGGACTCACAAACCATCCAAGGAGTAGTACTGCCATCAGAGACAAAATGAAATTACGCTGCATCAATGAATCTCCTGAAATCTGCTTCACGCCGGGAGAGCCCGGCTTTGTTGGTTCTTCTAGGTTTCCTGGCAAATGCGAAGGAACCCTCTATGGCTGAGGCGTGACGACTAAAATCAACGGAACCGTCTGGACGATATTGGTTCCAGTCGAGACGATATTTGGCGTTCCGGTCGCGGTGATCGTCACAGTGCTTGTCCCGGGCGAGGTGGAGGGCGCAGTCTTGATTCCGTTGCTGCAACCGCCCAGGAAAGCTGTGCCAATCATCAGAACGCTCAACGACAGCAGTGCCGAAAATCTTCCCGCAGCCCGTCGGCGCACCAGAATTAGCAGCAGCGCTGCTCCAGGAAGACAGGCAAAGACGACTTGCCCTCCGTGTAAGCCAGGAAGAGCAAGTGGATGAACCGCGGAACTCCCGGGACCTGCGGTAAGGATGGAGAGCGCCACTGTAGATCCCGCCGCTCCAAGCGTTACAGAGGTGGGATTGAACAGGCATGACGTGTTTGCTGGAAGTCCGGAGCAGGCAAACGTTACCGTTCCGGCATAACCGCCGGCGGCAATCAGTGTAAGACCCTCTGCCGCGGTTTGCCCCTGCGCTATGGTAAGCGTTGTCTGCAGAGGTGTCAGCGTAAACGTTGGAATCACCGAAGTGACCGAAGAAGGGGTTGAGGTAGAGCTGAAGAAAAACTGGCTTCCGCCATATACCGCCGTAACGGAGTACGTACCGGCTGCAAATGTGTACTGAATCGACGCCTGTCCATTGACGAGGGTCTGTGGAGTTCCTATCTGCGTGGTTCCACTGTAAAACGTGACCGTACCAGTGGCCGGAACGGATGCCGCAGAGCTGCTCACCGCAGCTGTGAGGGTTACCGGCGAAGCGGGATTTGTGCTGTTGGTGGAAAGGGTCAGCGCGGTGTTGCTCGCAAGCTGCTCCAACTCCAGATTGCCAGTCAGGGAGATATCGGCGGCCCCCCCAAGAGCACTGGCGATGTGCAATGTGCTTGAGAATGCACCCGAGGTTGTCTGCGTCGGCGTTGCTGTAATGGGAAGCAGGCAATCGGTTGTCGTATCGCTGTTTGCCGTACATGTTGCCGCGCCGATTGAGAAGTTTCCAGGGTTGCTGGTGAGCGTGTAGGGTGTGCCACCCGGACCATCGTTTACGCCGAAGTGAATGTCGATTGTCTGAGTCGGCTGTGTCGGTAGAATCGTCCCAAAGTTCGCGTTGGTTGTGATCTTATGGACCAAGTTGGCTACGGCGTCCGCGATGAAGAGTGTTCCGGCCTGATCAGAATAAAGTCCGGCAACGCCGACCGTATTAGCAAAGGTGCCGCTGCTGCCTATCGTTCCGGTTGAAAACTTGGTCTCGCTTGCTGGACATCCATCGCCATAAGTTCCGGAACACGGGGTGCCCGCACCCGCAATTACGTAGAGACCTTGATTCGCTGCATCTACACGCCAGATCCAACCCTTCAAGGAGTCCGATGTGTAGATGTTGCCGTTAGTATCGATCGTCAGTCCGAAGTTGCTGCCGATCGGGATCGTGTTTGCTTTGCCGCGCTGATTGGTAACCATAGCAGAGGCCTGCGTCCCGGCCCAGGTGGAGATGATGCCGGCAGACGAGATCTTTGCAACCGCTGCGTTGAACTCGTTAGCAAAGAAGATATCGCCCTGGGAGTCTGCCACCAGATCGTAGGGAGAATCCGTCTGAGATGTACTTGCCGGGTTTCCATCGGTCCACTTGCCGAAGGCGCATCCAAAGGTGCCGGAGGTGCCATTGGGGCAGAATGCGCCGTCCGTTGCGCTTTGAAAGCCGGCAACCTTAGCAATCGTTCCCGCGGGAATGGAGATGCCGGCGACCGTGATAGTCGCAGCGGTGGTGTTTACCACCAGAATGGCATTCTTGAACTCTTCGGAGATGTAGAGGATGCCTTGCTTATCAACAAAGACACCGTATGGATCGTCGATTGCACCTTGTGTAGCGGGATTAATCGTCGATGTAGCGGTATTGGCGGCATAGCCAAAGATGGCCTTAGTCCCGGTCACGTTGCCGACAACGTTGGTAATGACGCCGGTGGTGGTAATCACACCATTTGTCGCCGCGATCATACGGACTGTTCCGTTGCCGGTGTCCCCGAAGTAGAGATTGCCGGTCAGGGGCGAGAAGGACAGGCCTTGAGGAGCGCTTAGCTTGACAGAGGTCGCAAGGCAGCTATCTCCCTGCCAGTCAACCGAAGTATTGGGATCGGTGCCACCGCAAGCAGCACCGCTCGCTGGATTTGCGGCCGCGCCACCCGCAATTGCAGTGATCACTCCACTAGTCGCATCGACACGCCGAATAAGGGCGTTCTTAGAGTCGGAGATAAAGACATTTCCTTGCGAATCTTCAGTGACGTAGCGGGGGGTATTCAGCTGCACCTCGGTTGCGAGACAGCCATCGCCAAATTTGTCCGAGGCCGTTTTTCCGCTGACCGGACAGGTTCCACCTGGGGTAAATGTTGCGGTTGTTCCGCCACCGGCCACCAGCGTCGTGGCATAAGGCAGAAGCTGCGGAGCGGTCTGTCCCAGGGCCTGTAAACCAAAGCTGAAGATCAGCGCAGAGAGGAGAACAATAAGAGAAGGCCGCGTAGGGTAATTTTTTGAAAAGCTTGAACTCACCAAAGTAGAAACTCCCCGGGATTCGGCGAATAAATCGGCGAATGCCGTTTTTGAAACGGTTGGTCGAATCTGCCGGAAAGCATTCACCAGCAAACACTTAATTGAAATGCGTTCAATGAACAAGATGTATTTATCACGAGATTTATTACTGGGACATAAACGAATTGTCTTAAATCACCCTATATCCCGCTTTAGGGACGAATCAGACATGACAGCTAGAGAAACTCCAGGCAGATATAAATGAGATTGAAGGATTGCCAGGCAGAAAGCAATTGTTTTAATGGGTTGCTCCAGATCCCCTCTGAAGCCATAGCAATGCCGGCGATCCCGCTCAGACACTGCGAGAGAAATAGGGCACCGGGCAGCTTTGACGCGTATTTATCACCGGCTACTCCCGGTTGGCTTTCGAATTTCGGATGCAACGCTTCGACGGTTCGATTGAGAATGGCTTGAGCTGCGGCTGCAAACGGCTGACCTCTACCGCGTCCACGTAGTCTAATATCCTGGCAGCTCGGTAGTTACATTGACATCATCCCGTACAAAAGATCACGCTTGCCACTGAAACAATCCTGCTATCTCACCGCGAAATGCGAGGTGAGCGTATCTTCATTTCTACTTACGAATGCGTAATAGTCCCCTGGCGGCAGAGAACCGGGTGGAAATATCGCTTCAACGTATGACTGCCCTCTCTGTACCTGCGCTTTTAGATCCCTTCGTTCCAATAAAATATGCTGTTTCGCATCGTGGGAGACAATCTTCAGGGTGTAATCCGAGTTCGCTGGCTCACCGGCCAACAGGACTTGAAACTGCACAGAGACGTTTGGGGGAATCCGATAGGTTGTGATCTGCTGCTGGCCGCGGATTCGCTCCGCGACTAGCAGAATTACCTCTGGCTTTGTGGCATTGCCTGGCGGCGTCTGGGATACACCTCTCTGCAATGTAGCAATCGTTCCAGGCGAGACACTCTTTGAATTTTGTCGCATCGACTTACCTGTCAAATTCAGAGTTATCCCAATAGCAACCAAGATACAGGCGGCTGTCGCAAGCACGATGGCGATGCGTTGTTTTCGGCGAATTCTTTGGTGCCGTCCTACCAACAATGCTCGTGCCATCCTGACTCTCTGCATCCGGTTCGAGGATGCCTCGATCCAAAACTGAACAGAGAGCGCTTCGTCAGGTGGCAGAGATCTTAGGGCATGCGCGTCGATCAGATCCTGTTCATACACTGCAACTGCATCCGAAAAATCCTGATCCGTTAGCAGCCGCTCCTCGAAAAGGTCGCGTTCCTCCGCAGTCAGGTCTGCTGCGAGATATCGCACCAGGTTCATACGAACATGATCTTCAGAGGTCAACGCGGTTCAATTCCTTCCTCTATGCTGCTGTGCAAATTCGTGTGGAAACATCACGGTTCCTTTTCGCTGAGAAACTTGCGCATGCAGGCCTCTAGATCCTGCCGCGCCCGCAACACTCGATTTCGCAGCGAGTTTACCGTAAGTCCCAGTTCGTCCGTAAGCCTTTGGCGTTTTCTTGCCTTATCGTTGCCGCTATAGGTGTAATACTCCAGGAGCAACCTGCGGCGTTCCTTCGACAACTTTTTCAGACAGTGTTCCAAGGCTTCGTCCATTGCCTCATCCCCTGAGGTGGAAACCGTCCCCAGTATTTCCCAATGACGAATTGCTTCCGTTTTCCTCCGTTGCCGTCTGACCTCTTCCCTTAATAGGAGGCGCGCGATGCCTAACGCGAAGGCGGAGGGATTGTGTACTCTCTCCGTGGCATCTTCCTCTAACGCTCGCCTGCTAAGTCTGTCGATCGCTTCATCCGCTAACGCTTCTGGGTCCTCAACACCATTCCACTCAAAAAAGCGCGAGAGCCTCTGGTGCAACTTCCAATATTCGATTGCAGCCGCCTCTTCATTGGGGCCGCCCAGCAGATCGAGTATCTTGTCGAGGCCCTCTCTTTGCATCGCCCTACTTTCCCTTCATCAAGAGAGAAGCCGGCGACAATGCTCTGTTGGCGTTGTTTTGCTCGATCGGATATGCCGCAGGCCACCCCTCCAGAACAAAAGAAGCCCATGCCGTAGGGGATTGGGTTTGCCGATTGGCTAACATCTCCAGTTGGGCTTCTCTCAGGGCCTCATCGGCGCGCTCTTGTTTCAATAGCAACTCACGATAGAAGACCTCCATCAGCTGGCTCGTCATGTTGTCGTCGACAGTCCAGAGACTCCCAACCACAGAGTGAGCGCCAGCGAAAAAGAAGGCGTAGGCGAGGTTATTGAGTCCCTCTCCCCGGGCGCTGTCCTGCTTATCTGTCCCGCATCCACTCAATACAACCAAAGCCGACGGCAAATGCAGTGCATAAATATCTTTGAGCCAGAAGACGCCATCCTGTTCTTCGCCTTCGGGATTCCACATCGAGAGGGCTATGCCTGTAATTTCCGGGTGCCCGGATACGGTTACCGTGTGCGTGGCAAAATGCAAAATGGCCGCATCTTTCTCAGAAAGCTCGCGGACCTGGGTCGGAGCAGCATTGAATCCAGTTCTTAAGGTAACCGCGCCGTTGGGGGCATATTGCGAGATGTACCGAGCCTCTTCTGTCGAGCCTGTCAACCGTTGCATGTCGGCGAATAGAAAATGGCTGCTGACTAACTTTGGCTGCGCGTGAGCGGCAATGCGTGGATCGGAAAGCGAAAACACCGGATCGGCAAAGACTGTAATGTGCAGAGCCTGCTCTTTTACAGAGTGTTGCTTCAGATATACCGCCGTGGAAGCCGATGGTTCACGGAAGAAATTGTATTTGCGAAGCGCATAGGTGACCCTCGCGCCGTCAGAGACACGCAGGGCGGCAAAAGGCAATGGCATAAGGCATCCATCGCCCACTACAAAAATGGTATGTACGTCTTTAGGAATGCGAGAGAGGAGTATCGATCCGGCGCGGTTGAGGGCGGTCTGCAACTGAGTTTCAAATACCTTTTCTTGCAAGGCGTATCCGCTGATATCTTCACCTGCCAGGGGCAAAGGCCGGCGGCGTTGCAGCATGTGTTCCAACGGGAAGAGGACGCGCTCCAGCTGATCGCGCCGTGGAAGCACCTCAACCGAGACACCATTCCGTGTAATCGACCAGCGATAGCTATGGTTTTCGCCAACCCAGTAGGAAAGCAGAATAGAGTGGTTCTCCATCAACTGCTGTTGAATCTGTGCTACATCTGCTGTCTGGCCTCCGAGAAGAGATCTCAGCCTTCCATCAGATGACGATGGCATCTGCGATTCCAGATTCTCTTGTTCCCTATAAAGCTGTTTCAGCTTCGTTGCAATAGCTCCGCCAGCAGGTTCAGTACTGTGGACAAGCAATGCCTGTTGCGAGGTCACTTCTCGCTGCTTGCGTGCGTATGCTTCTCGCAGGCTTTCCGGGACGGGGATCGTGGCGCTGTATCCGGTTGAATCTAACGTATCCAGTAGCGACCTGGCGCGAGCGCGTTCCGTATAGACAAATGCCAGCAATGCGTATCCCCTTGCCGGATACTTACGGTTCAATTGCATGCAAATGTCAACGGCCAGTTCATACCAACTCCGGTGCATCGAGAAATAGGTCACTTGTAGTTCGCGGCCGACCAAACTTCCACGCAATGTTTCAACAATCTTCAGGGCTTTTTCTATCGAAGTTGCCGCATCTTCCAGTTGCCCCTTGTTCTCAAACGCTTTCGCCAGCCCAGCCAGAGCAAGAGATTGCTCTTCGCGTTCACCCGAGCTTTCGGCCAGCTGCAATGCTTTGCGATACGCTGCCGCCGCCCCTTCTGGATTGACCGGCAGCAGTGCGTCTCCCAAGGCGACCTCCGTTTCAACCTCCAGCGGCAGCGACGCCAGTTCCGTCGCGAGCGTTCCTGCTGCTTTGATGTCAATTTGAGCCAGAGATGGATGACGCAACGCCAACTGAACGGAAGCTCGTTTGAGCAATAGGCCGGCTTCGTCCTGTTTCAGCGCCAGGTTGCGCGCAATCTCGATTGCCGCCGTATCTTCGGCGACTGCCGCGCGCAGCTTTCCCTGGCGCTGCATCGCCGCAGCCAACAGACCGCGGGCTTCCAGAGAAATAGGATCGTTCTTTCCCTTTTCAAGCTCTATGCAACGCTGGAGTGCCTGGCTCGCTTGCTCCGAATCGCCGATTTGGGTGTAGAAATCGCCGATGTCTTTCTGTATCTCGGCCTCTACAAGAGGGGCATAGCCGATTTCGGAAACCCAGGCAAGGCCCTGATAAAAAGTGCGCAATGCGCTCTCAAGATCGCCCTGTTGTTGATAAAGCCCAGCAAGTTGGCTCAGGCAATAAACAACACCCGCCGTGTCCCGCTCTTCCTGGGCGTCCTTGAGTGCCTCTTGTGCTGTCGCAAGTGCGTCGGCGTTTTTCCCAATCTCCGCGTACACGGAGGACAAGTTGCCAAGCACGACTCCTTGCCAATAGACATCGTTCGTCTTCCGGTAAAGGTCGAGCGCGGTGAGACCAGCTTGGATTGCCGGCTCGTATTCGCCAAGGTCATACCTGACTGAGCTCAATGTCTTCCATGCCAGGGCCTGTTGCGGGGCATCGTTCGCCGTCGGGAGAGCAACCGCTTGTTCGAGCAGCGCGTTGGCATCGGTGAATCTGCTCTGGCGAAAGGTGAAATAGCGTGCCTTTTGTACCAGGATCAGGCGCTGCAAAGGAGTATCGTCGAGCGTCGTTGCCAGGGTGAAAGCGCGGTCGTAAAGCTGAACGGCGTCCATGCTGGTCGGCGCATTCGGCCAGTGACGGCGGATCAGTTCCGCATTCGCCAGATCGTCTTCAGCTTCGCGCAGACTCGTCAATGTCGCGTTCGTCAAGGAGGGGAGACCAATCTCTACCGAGACCTCCGCCAGCCTTGCCTTTTCGAACGAGGTTATTTCTAATGCCTGATCTCCAGGCTGTGAACCATCCACTACGTAGCTCAGCGTTGCTTCGCGTCCTAGATCAATCAGCCACAAGGGATGATTCTTTCCGTCCGGAGCCATCTCCCTCACCCCAATAATCCCTCCATGCAGGTGAAGGTGAACCAGAGCCATCTGGTTCTTTTCGAGAGGGACGATCAAAGTCTGTGGCTGCCTGGGTTTTAGTTGAAGAGAAACCGTCCGTGCCTGTGCCAGTCCATTGCCGAGGGCAGCGCCAGCCATAAAAGCCAGCGCGATTGCGCTTCGACCTTCCCGGAGGGGCCTAAGCCATTGTGCGATGCCTGGCAGACACGAAACTCCTCGGCGCATAGGGCACACTCTCTCTGCGAACCTCGGTCGATCGATGGGGGCCAATCTCCAGAGAAAACATTCGCATTGTGTTGATGAATATAGCATTTCCCTGTTGCAGGGCAGGGTAGTAAGTCCCCTTGATTTGCGCCCCTCCGGCGCACGCCATCCACCGGGATGACGAAGGCTGTCGTTCTTTTTTCTCAAAAAAAGAATGACCAGCGTGATGTTTTCTCTTATCCGGGCACTTCTAGCAGCAGAGATAAAAAAATGATTACGGCGCGTTAGACAGGCCGGGAGAAGTAATGGGGTTCGGCTTGCGTTTCTGTCCGAATCTGTCCTGACGACAATACGCTCCGCCGAAGTGACCATGCGTGGTTTTTCGAAAGTTTTGCCGGCTCTCGCTTTTCCTGTAGCAGAAGCACGATTTCTGATTAATTGGAGTTTTGTCATGCTAAGACGTTCAGTGTCTCTCCCCTGCCGCTTTGCTCTCTTCTCTCTGCGTTCAATTCCCCAGTCAGTCGTTCTCCAGTTCTTTGCCTTTTTGCTGATCGTTCTGACGGGACACGGCAAAGCCATGGCGCAAGCGACGGCATCATCGGAAGAGACGCAGGTCCATCCCAATCTCATAGGTTCGAACGGTTCGAGTACCGGAACCGCCAGTTTCCTCGGCAATCTGACCTCGGTCACGGAGCCATCCCAGACCTATTTCGCCATGCAGCGTGCGTCAGATTGCTCTTTGGGCCTGATGGCGTTTTCGGTGCCCAATCTCCCGACAGCCAACGGAAATATCTCCGTTACAGTCGCAGGAAATACGCCCCACTACGAGCAGACGCTCCATCAACTCGCATCTCTCACGACCACGACGGATAAGTATCCCGGTGGTTGCACGGAGAAGAGTACAGGCCTCAGCTCGCGCACGCTGGTATACGTTGGAAAGACGCAACAGGGCAACGGCATCCTGGCTTTTACGATCAACGGAGTCTCTGATGTGATCGCCACGGTTGTATATTCTTCTAACTTCTCCACTATCTCGTTCGACATTCAGAATACGGTTACCGCTGCAACAGCCATTGCCACCGCCGATCTCAACAACGACGGCTATGGCGACCTCGTAATTGTGAACGGAAATAATCTCGGAACCGCTTTTATCTCTGTAATGCTCGGCAACTCGGATGGCACATTTCAGAACCCGGTAAATTATCCGATCGCCGGCAATATGTCCGTTGCAGCAGTCATCGATGACGTCAATGGCGACGGTAAGCTCGATATCATCGCGGCATCGGGCGACCAGCAGATCTCTGTCCTAACCGGTAAGGGCGATGGCACCTTCAACTCCGCTCAGAGCTTCAGCGCACCCCTGCCCGGCAGCACGAGTCCTATTTCAACCCCTATCGTCAATCTCATCACCGCCGATCTCCGCGGCAGCGGCAAAAAGGACATCGTCTGCTCTAACGGCCTCGTCCTTTTCGGCAATGGCGACGGAACCTTTACTGCATCTCCCACTGTGGCCTTTCCATTCCCAAACGCGTCCAACACTCGTGCTCCAAACCTCGCCAGCGGTGACATTAACAACGACGGCAAGCTCGATTTGGTCGTCAATACCGGAACCATCGTCTCCACCTGGATAGGAAAAGGAGACGGAACCTTCACCCAGGGTTCCAGCTATGCCTCGATGGATAACACCGGCTACGTTACCGTCACCGACCTCGATGGCGATGGTAACGCCGACATCTACAGCGGTATCGCAAATAACGGCTTCTACACCGGATACGACTTCGAACCGAGGAACGCCTACGTCCTGATGGGCAACGGAGATGGCACCTTCCAGGGCGCACCCAATATCATGGGAGCTTACAACGGAACCAACCTCGGCGACATCAACGACGACGGCACCCCTGACCTTATCAGCAACACCACCGGCCAATACAATCAGCCCCTCCCCACATTCACCGTCCAGCTCGGAACCGGCAAAGGCACCTTCACCTCAGCCTCCACCATCACCGCGCCCGCCAACTTTACTGGGACCACATCAGCCCTCACCTCGCCCGTGACTATCACCAACGCAAACACCGTTGGCGCCACCAGTTATACGGTAGCTGACGTCAATGGCGACGGCAAAGCCGACCTTGTCTTCGTCGACAACGGCCTCACAGCAATCAACCCCGGTAACAACCAGCCGATCACCTATCCGGCTCCCATCTACTTCGTAGCTCTCAGCAACGGCGACGGCACCTTCGCCACTCCCGTCCCCTACAACTTCCCCCAGCTTGCACCCGCATCCAGCTACGACGGCACTGTTACCGCCAGCACTGTCCAAATCGCCGACTTCAATCACGACGGTCACCCCGACCTCCTCTTCACGTACAACGAGCAGGGCGGCGGCCCCGGCACCGTACCCTACAATCAGGGTTTCGTCATTGTCACCGGAAAAGGCGACGGCACCTTCTCCACCACCGCCATCATCACCCCCACATACAGCTCAACCAGCGCTCCCACAAACACCTTCGTTCCGACGGTCCTCAGCACCGTTGACCTGAATGGCGACGGCAAGCCAGACCTGATCGTCAACGCTCCTGGGACCGTAATCACAAATTTCCAGCTTCAGACCGCAACGCAAATCTACATCGGCAACGGCGACGGCACCTTCAAAACGCCAACCACCATTCCCGCCGACGACGAATACGGCATTCCCGTTGTCGTCGACTTCAACAAAGACGGTAAGCTCGATCTCGCTTTCCTCGCAGAAACCTCCGCCGCTCAGGCTGAACTGATCGTTGCGCTCGGCAACGGCGACGGCACCTTTGCCACACCAACCGTCTTCAAGCTCAGCGGCGGCGACGCCATTCGCAGCGCCGGCATTGCCGCAGCCGACTTCGACAACGACGGCAACATCGACCTCGCCCTCCTCGACGCCGAAGACTTCAGCGGCATCTACTACGGCAAAGGCGATGGAACCTTCACCTCCATCCCGCTCAACGGAAATGCCGTTCCCAAAGACCTCATCAATCTCGCCGCAAGCGGCATAACGACAGCCGTAGATCTCAATAAGGATGGCAAGCCCGACCTCCTCGTCGGCAACACCATCCTCCTCAACATCTACGGAACCGCCTCCACCCTACCGGCGCTTACCTCCACTACAACTACACTCACCGCATCGTCTGCCACCATCGCCACCGGCGCGAGCATCACCTTCACTGCTACCATCACCCCCACTGTCGGTCCCACCGGCACTGTAACCTTCTACGACGGCGCCACTGCCCTGGGCACCGGAACCATCGCCTCCGGAACCGCCACCTACACCACCACTGCACTCGCCACCGGTAGTCACAACATTACCGCCGTCTACTCCGGTGATACCGCCTTCGGTACCAGCACCTCCTCCTCCGTCCCCATCACTGTAAACGCCGTACCCGTTGTCGCCACCACCACTACCCTCGCAGCCTCCGCCACCAACGCCGTCAGCGGAACCAGCCTTACCTTCACCGCAACCGTCACTCCCGCATCCGGCGTCACCTCGCCCACTGGAACCGTGACCTTCACCGACGGCTCAACGAGCCTGGGCACGGGCACTCTGGCCTCCGGCAAAGCCACCTTCACCACCAGCGCTCTTAGCGTCGGCTCCCACACCATCACCGCCACCTACAGCGGGGACACGACCTACGCCTCATCTACTTCAGGTTCGACCATCATCAACATTACGGCTGCCGCTCCCGGGGATTTCAGTATCGCGATAAGTCCGTCAAGTGGAACTGTCAACCAGGGCAACACCGCTACCTCAACCGTGACCATCACACCAGCTGGAGGATTTAGCCAGCAGGTCAGTTTTGCCTGCTCCGGCCTGCCGAGCAATACCTCATGCAGCTTCAGCCCGGCGACCGTGACGCCAAATGGAACCAGCGGGGCAACATCGACGCTGACCATAAAAACCGATGTGGCTTCGGCTGCTCTGTACCGTCCAGCACTACCCAGCCAAGGCTCCGGTGGTACGACGGCACTGGCCTTTTTGAGCGGTGGAGGATTGCTGGGCCTGACGTTGCTGCGTCGTCGAAAGAGCGAATTGTGGTATGTGCAACTTGCTTTGGCGCTGACGATCCTAACTGCTTCTACGGTTGTCGGGTGCGGAGGCTCAGGCTCTGGACCACGCTCAGGGTCGACGACACCCACGGGAACTTACCAAATCAGCGTTACCGGGACTGCCGCTTCAACCACGCATTCGGCGACTTATAGTCTGTCTGTGCAATGAGCGAGGAGAGCGAAGAATCAAAGCGCTGTTGAACGCATTGCGTGACATTTAGGAATGGAAGAACTCTCGTCACTCGACGAGACACGACGTGCTCCGCGTGTTGCAGTCATCACTTTGTGCGAGAGTGAGGACTCTGCTCCATACAAGAACCCAAGGATGTGAGGTTCGCAATCCAAAAACTCTGGATGCCAAGCATCCTCGAAGAGCGCATAATCGCCAAGTCACTTATCGAGGAGACCTGTCACTCACGATAAGCCGCTTTATAAGGGTGTGTCTCTCAGATAAGCGCCACGACGTGGACAAAACCTACAACATCTCTGGGATAACTTCATCTCTTCAGATTGCTGCAACTGAAATTACGGGGCTATACCCATCAAAGCAATGCCATGACGGCCTTCAATTCATCAACATCAGCCAGCAGCTCAACCACCTCGACGGTGACCACGCATAGAGCTCTCCACATTAGTAAAACAGCCGCAATCGCAGCCGGGTCGGCAGTTGTTGCAGGCTTTGTCGTCGCTGTTCCTCGTCGTAACCATGGCAACGATTCAACCAGCTTCACTCTGGGTCCCAGTTCATGGCCGGGTTATGCTAGTGGTAAATTGTTTGATACCTTAGTGTCTCCACGCATGACTACTAAGCAATCGCTTTCGATGCACAGCAGAAGATGAGACGAGCAATCAAAGATTCCAACATACCGTTCTGTCCAGGGTTAATCACAACCACATAATGCAAAGAAGATCGAGAGGGTGAGACCCGGGGATATGGTGGCACCAAGGCTAGTTGATATCGCTAAGCGCGCAGGCGTGTCGATTGCGGCTGTGTCGATTGTGCTTAACGATCGCGACACGAAGCGGGTGAGCGCGTCGAAGCGCGAAGAGATACTGAAGATTGCGGAAGAGTTGAGCTATGCTCCAAACGAGTTGGCAAAGGCGTTGGCAGAAAGCAAAACCCGGCTACTCGGACTGATGGTTCCTTTACGAGATCCTATCTTCTTCAACCACTTTATCGCGCAGGCGCTAAGCGGTATTCAGGCGACGTTGATGCGACGGGGCTATAACCTGCTGGTGTATTCACCCTCCGGACGTCCAGGCCGAGCTACGCGTGATCAAATTCTGGAGAGCCGTTTTACCGACGGCTTGATCTTCATCAACACTCGTTCTTGCACTACAAGAGATATAGCCGAAACGATCCAGGAGTTGGATGCGGCAAAGATAAGGTTCACTATGATCAACTCCTACTACGGCCGGGCGCCGGTGAACTACGTGGGTGTAAACGACGCCGCGATTGGCGAGGCGGCAGTGAACTATCTCGTAGAACGGAAGCACCGGAGTATTGCTTTTCTGAGCGGATCGGAGAAACTGCCGACGCACATTCATCTGCTACAGGGGATGCGGCGTGGAATGGCAGCACATGGATTGGAGTTGCCATCAGAACGGGTTGGATGCTCTGGCTACGACCAAGAGGCGGCATTTGCAATTCTCGATCGTTGGTTCGCGAACAAGCACTCGAAGCCGACGGCTATATTTTGTGGAGAAGATCAGTTGTTGATGTATCTCTACGACTATGTTGAAGCCAGAGGGATGAAGATCCCGGATGACGTCGCAGTCCTGGGACGAGGCAATGCCGGACTGGTGTCGATGCTGAGGCCCCGACCTACGGCGTTCTATATTCCGACCTTCGAGATGGGTGCGTTGGCGGCGGAGATGCTCATCGACTCAATTGAAAAGCCGGAGCAAAAGCGGCAACGGGTACTGCTGCCATTCAAGCTACATGCGGGACAGACGGTCTAAGCGGCGCTTCTTCATAAACCTTTGAGCGTGATTTTCGGTTGACAAACAAATCTTCATATTGGTAAGGTTCGTCATGTTAAACGGTTAACCATGGCTTATCCATGAGTCCCTATCACCATAGTACTTTACTTCGAACCCAACAGCGGTGGCAGCCGCGATCGCAGTCCCATACCTGTGCCGCATCCAATCGGTTCGTATCGAATACGAAGCTGCATCGATTCTCCTCATACCCTAAGTTGTCCCAAAAGAGAAGCACACATGATGAAGCAGATACAAGAAGAGTATGACGTAGTGGTGTGTGGCGGTGGGTTGGCCGGCGTTTGTGCTGCAATTGCGGCTGCCCGGGCCGGTTCCAAGACATGCCTGGTACAGGACCGGCCAGTGTTGGGTGGCAATAGCTCATCAGAGGTGCGGGTTACCCCGCACGGGGCTGCGGCCTTCCATGCCTATGCGCGTGAGACAGGTATCGTGTCGGAGTTGCTGATAGAAGAGCGGGCAGCTAACCATGAAGCGATCTTCGAGAACGGTTGGACCAACTCAGTCTGGGACATGACGATCTACGATTTGGTACAAAACACTACTAACCTGACCCTGCACCTGAACACTGCAGTGCTCGGAGTTGTCACCGAAGGACGAACCCTAAAGTCAGTTGAGTGTAGGGTGGGCAATGCTGAAGTGAATTTGTCGCTGACCGCAAAGGTCTTTATTGACTGCACGGGAGACGGCATCGTGGCGGCAGAAGCTGGCTGCGAGTGGCGGATGGGAAGCGAAGGCAGAGCCGAGTTTCAGGAGCCTCACGCGCCGGCCGAAGCGAATGGAGACATCATGGGGAATTCCATTCACTTCAAAACGAAAGATATGGGGCGACCAGTTCCGTTCAAACTACCCACTTGGGCGATCGAACATGAGGACGGCCGGTACTTTTACGATCAAGGCCGACTTCCGAAGGAGGTTCGAGGAGGGTACTGGTGGATCGAGATCGGTGTGCCTTACGACACGATCCATGAGGCAGAGAAGATTCGCCATGAACTGACGCGGCACACATTGGGAGTCTGGGATTGGATCAAGAACAAAGACCCCAAGACGATAAAGCTGGCGGAGAACTATGCGTTGGATTGGATCGGTCAGGTTCCAGGGAAACGCGAGAGCCGTCGCGTTATGGGACTTTATCTGATGACCGAGTGGGACGCAATTCGATGCACGGTGCACGAAGATGAAGTCGCGTTTGGAGGCTGGTTTATCGACATTCACACGCCGGGTGGCCTCCTGGCCGCGACCAGCGAGCCGGCAAGCGCAGAGGGCTACTCGGAGACGAGCGAGTATGCGTCGCGGTCGTATGCGGGACCCTACGGGATACCTCTCAGAATGCTCGTGTCAAAGGACGTCGACAACCTGATGATGGCAGGGCGCAACGTAAGTGCAACCCACTGTGCGTTGGCCACTGTGCGCGTCATGGCCACAACCGCTTTGATGGGACAGGCTGCCGGTGTTGCTGCAGCTCTGGCTGTGAGGCAGCATTTGAGTCTATCGATTGCGTGTACTTCTCGCTTTCGAGATGTACAACAACAGCTTTTGCGCGACGGTTGCTTCCTGCCAAACGTCCGCAATGAAGATGAGAACGACAAAGCGCGGATTGCGTCTATCTCTGCATCCAGCGAAGCGCACTTTGTCGGACTAACGCCAGAGAGCATTGGCGCACATGAGGGTTTAAGCTTCTGGCGTGATCAGGCAGTACCTCTTCGCGAAGATTTGCTGCAGCGTCGAGGGCAGTGGATCGGTGTTGGCGGCGAGAGACTGCGTTGCGTGAGCTTCTGTCTGTCAAACACAAGTTCTGATGTGCAGATTGTCGGTGTCCGAGTCATGAATGTGAAGCATATATGGGACTATCGCATCGCAGACGAGATGGAGCTTGCAGCGGGGGAGATTGCTGTGCCTTCGGGCGAGAAACAATGGGTGAACTTCGAAATTTCCGAGAATGCTTCTCTCCCCAGAAATGGTTATGTGCGTCTCGATCTGCTACCGAATGCCAAAGTTGTATGGCACGTCGCCGGAGCGATTGAGCCCGGTCATGTGTCAGCCTTTGAGATGGCTCCCGGAAAGATGCGTCGTTACTCAAGTGGAGTAACTCTGGCGGTTAGGGTTGATCCACCGCAGGCTAGCTTCAGCGCGAACAATGTAATCAGCGGTCAAACGCGGCCGCATACGAGTACGAATCTGTGGAGAAGCGATCCGGAACACTCAATGCCGCAGTGGCTACAACTCGCATGGCAAGAAGAGCAAAAGATTTCTACTGTGGAACTTACCTTTGCGGGCCACTTACTGCGGGAGTATCACGCCTATGCGCCGTTCTATCGAGATCCGCAATGTGTTCGTGACTACGACATCGAAATCGAAACTGATGGCGCCTGGCACCGCGTCCTGGAAATACGAGGCAATTATCAGCGCCACCGTCGGCACGTACTAACCGCTCCGGTTTTGACCCGCAGGCTGCGCGTTTTAGTGGTGGCGACGAACGGCGATCCCTCGGCTGCTATCTATGAAATACGAATCTACGAATAAGTCTTGACAAAGGATTGTTCTGGACTCTACTCTTTGCCGAACGTTAAGCGATTAACTATATTGATTGTGAAAATGATGAATGCCATTCATTCCCGTTCGACATGTAGCTTGAGGCAAACTCGGAACGTTTTGATCGCGATTCTCTGCATGAGCACTGGAGCGTTGCTAGCGCAGGCCAGGGGCTCTTACAAGATTCATCCGGAACAGCCGCAGCAGGTGATCAAGGGGCTTGGGTTTGAGATCCAAAGCGATAGCATCGGCTCAGGCAATGCAGGAATGCCTGACGAAGTGATCGCGGTTCCCCATGATCTCACCCCTAGCGAGAAGACACGTTTCTACACGGAGATGCTGCATGGCTTCCGTTACGCCAGACTGGCCATGGGCCTTTATCTGCGCGGGAACGACGCAGAAAAAAAGCAAATCATTGAGCGCTACCCTGGGCAGATGGACGATCTCCGGACGATGCAGCAGGTCTCCGGGCTGGAGGGGTTTGATGTGGAGTACTGGTCGCCGGCCCCATACTGGAAGGCGAATAAAACTTACTACGGTGGCACAATTGCAGGCTCTGACCCAGCGTTCGTGAATGCATTCACAGACGCGCTGGCAGAGGATCTTCGATATCTACAAAGTCATGGTCTGCGCATCGCGCAGTGGGGCTTGCAGAACGAACCAGTAATCGGGCATCTGCAGACACCAGGCGCGGGTCGGAGTGGCGATGCAAATCAATCGTATTCGAACTGTTCGTATACGCCTGCGCTATATGCTACGGTGCTAAGCGCGGCTGCACCCAAGATTCGCGCCGTTGCGCCAGGTGTCCAGATTCAAGCGCCTAGCTGGGATGGTCCCGCTGGTCAGTATGCAGCCGAGATTCGCAAAGACCCAGAGCTGCTCAGGAATATTGACGCCTGGACATGGCATCAGATCGGGCACAACTCAAACGATCAGATCGTGCTGCGTGATAAGTACCTGCAGGGTGCTGACGGCAAGCCTGTTTATGAGAATGAGTTTGAATACCAGCCGTGGGACAAGAGCATGACGGTCGACGATTACTTCATGAATACCGGTCAATCTCTGATGAACTGGATGGTATTCGAGAACTCGCCTGTCTGGTACTGGATTCATGCGTTGAAGCCCGTAAGCAATATGGAAGCAACGGGATATGCGCTTGGATACTGGAGGCCCACAGGCGAGTTGAAGCAGAACATCCGACCGGATCTAAAGCCTGGCCACTGGGAATTCAATCCCCACACCTGGAATGCAGTTGCCGGATTTCTCAAATATATACCTTGGGACTCGACGCGATTGAGTGTCGAAGAGAGTGCTGTGCTGAGAGACCAGAGAATTCTCGTGTGGCGCACCAAAACAGGTAAGGTCGGTATCGCTTTGTCGAATCGCGGGTCAGCTCCGTTTACTTTTCATCTTTCCGGGATCCAGGCAGTTGCACTTGCCGGTCATCGGTACACCGTAACAGCGGTGGACACGTCCTTAGGCCGGAGAGCCGTTGGGAAAGATATCTCCGTCACAGTTCCACCACAGTCTTTCGAATTTTGGATCACAACATGAGTCGCCGGATTAGAGAGTTAATTTGCTACGAACAATAGATTTGAATTCTTCAGGAGTAGCCTATGTTGAATATTAGAAGCCAGTCGCGTATCAAACTCAGCTGCCACACAGGAGCCACCGTACTCGTACTTGCAGTTCTAGTCTGGATGATTACGACTCCACTGTCGGCGCAGCAGGGAACAGGTAACATAGTCGGCCATGTCACCGATTCCAGTGGAGCAGTAATCGCGGATGCGACTATTGACATCCAAAGCGACGAGACTCAATCAGTGATTCATCTGACTACAGACCAGGCTGGATTTTATAACTCGCCCCCGCTAGCAATCGGCACTTATACCGTGACAGCTACGCATCCAGGTTTCACGAAGGCGCAAAGCAAGGTGCTAGTGGACGTGAATAAACGCACCGAAGTGACAGTAACTCTACCGATAGGAACAAGCAGTCAAGTGATTGAGGTGACGTCGGCGCCTTCTGCGCTTAATACAACTAGCGCCACCCTCGGCGATGTATTGGAAGCCAAGCCGATCCATGAACTGCCGTTGAACGGTCGGAATGCTCTTGCACTCGTGACGCTTACACCCGGCGTGCGGAATGCCTTGGGAGCGAACCAGCAGGGCTTCGGTAACCGCGGCGTATTTCTATCCGCAATCAGCATTAACGGAGCGCCGATCGGCGATGCTGGTTTTATTCTGGACGGACAAAACAATTTGCAAGCCGTAACGGGTGAGGTGGCAATCAATCCGACAGTAGACGCCATTGAAGAATTCAAAGTTCAGAGTGGCGTGATGTCCGCTGAATACGGATACACGGCTGGTGGTGTAGTGAATCTTGTCAGCCGTTCCGGTACCTCAGCCTTTCATGGAACGGCGTATGAGTTTCTTCGCAATGATGCTTTGGACGCGCAGAATTACTTTGCGAGTCAAGGATTCCCTAAGCCTGAGTTACGTTACAACCAGTTTGGCGCAGCGCTAGGTGGCCCCATAATCCGTAAGAAGGCATTCTTCTTTGGAAATTGGGAAGAATATCATGAGGTTCAGGGGCAACCGCAGTTTCTCTCCGTACCAACCGTGGCTGAACGAGGCGGCGATTTTTCTCATGCCGGCTCCTCTGCGGCGGGTAGTGCTGTCCCCATCCATATCTATGATCCTGGTGCACCTTTGAATTATCCCTCGAACGGGCCGCCGACCCATCCCGGTACAGAATTCCCGAACGATGCAATTCCGGGTAATCGTATCGATCCTGTTTCGCTAGCTATCCAGAATGAGTTCTATCCTGTACCGAATACAGCTACTGCGATCAGTAATCCGAATTTGCTAACAAATAATTTCTACTTCGAGCCTAAGATTCTCATCACAAGTCGTCAGGCATTAGGCCGTGTTGATTACCACCTGTCAGACTCTAATAATGCTTTCGTCCGGTATGGGTATAGTGGCAACCAAACCAACGATGGCGCTGCGGGCGCAGTAGCCGCAGCCACACTCTACCCAAGTGTGCTTGCTGCCAACAGGAACGATACCATCGTCGTGCAGAGCCTTGCGTTAAGCGACACGCAGATTATTTCACCTAGTTTTTTCAATACCATCCTTATAGGGGTCACCCGGACTACTCTTGCATTCCAGGCCGCGAGCTTTGGCAAGAACCTGCCTGGAGAGCTTGGGTTGCCAACCTCGGGACCAAATGCTGTGCCGCAATATACCCTGCCAGTGGTCGTAAATGGTCTGCCTTCCTTCAACGGCACCGCCGGATACAGGGCGTATACAGGTCCACAAATCACCGATACTGTTTCCAAGACACTGGGAAATCATTCCATATCCTTCGGCATGGACCTTCGCTACAACATAGGCTCTAATTTTCAGAGAAATGCCCCTTCAGGAACATTCAATTTCGCGCAAACCACGACATCTGGCGCATTAGGAGGAGGGAGCACATACGCGACCTTTTTGCTTGGCAATGTCAGCACTGCGACCGCAGGTTCAGCTGCGGCCACGGTTACGGTGACCGGAGGAGAGACCGACCGTAGCCTTGATACATCGTTTTTCGTTCAGGACGACTGGCAGGCTACACCCCGACTAACTATCAATGCCGGACTTCGCTACGACTACCAGCAGCAGGCATATGAGCAAAACAATGGTTATAGCAACTTTAGTACAACCGCAATTAACCCTGTGACTGGTCTTCCGGGATTGCTTGAAGCTGCAAGCGGTAGCCATAGAAACTTTGTCAACGAAAACTATCTCAACTTTGGCCCGCGCGTCGGCTTTGCTCTGGGTTTGACTGGGGGTGGAAAATCAGTTTTGCGTGGAGGTTACGGAATCTACTATCCCTCCATCTACAACAGCATCTTCACCGGTCTCACCAACGGCTTTTCGACAACGACCACGTCCTACACTACGCCATTTCAATTTTCCGCAGGCCTTCCCTATCAGCCAGCGCAGCCAGGTGCGACACCTTTTCCAAATCTATTTCTTGGTGGCGCAGTGGCATACCAGCCCGCGCGTAGTCCGACGCCCATGTCTCAACAGTGGACCTTATCCCTCGAGCAGCAGATTCCCTACCAGATTGTTCTTGAAGCAACCTACGCCGCTAATCGTGGGACCCACTTCCCTGAAGGGAACTTGAACGTCAATCAACTCACGCAGACGCAGATCAATCAGGTGTTGGCCAATCCGGGTGCAAAGGTAGCGAGTCCCTGTGCGAACACCGCCGGAACTCAGATAACGCTGGCACAATCACTGGTTGCATTCCCTTGCTATCTCAGTGTAACGAACACCACTCCTCATGAAGGGACGTACAACGGCCAATATCTCCAGTTGAGTGCACAACGACGATCGCGACAGGGCTTGACGCTTTTGTTCGGCTACACGGTGGGTAAGTTGCTCGACGATAGCATCAACGCGCCGCTGGCTTATATTTCCTCACAGACGAACATCACCGGTTTTCAGAACATCTACAATCCGCACGCGGAGTATTCGTTGGACCCTACGGATGTCTCGCAGCGTGCTACAGTGAGCGGCCTGTACGATCTTCCGTTCGGCAAAGGGAATAAGTTCGCGGCAAGCAGCAACTTTGTGAATCGGGTTATTGGAGGATTCCAGCTCAATTTGATCGCTGTTTTTCAGACAGGCTTTCCAATTGCAATTAGCGGTGATAGCAATAATCCTTATGCCACCAGACCTAATTTCACACCTGGCATAAGCCCCATTTTGTCGAATCGTTCCAAGAACGAATGGTTCAATACGGCAGCTTTCAGCAATGCTCCTGCGGTTGCCGGCAATACCTTCGGCAACGTGCCCCGTACCTTGGCCAATGTGCGTTCTCCAGGAGCGGAGGAGTTCGACATCTCTATGTTCAAGACGACTGCCATTACGGAACGCACCTCTCTGCAATTCCGTGTCGAAACGTTCAATACCTTCAACCACGTTAATCTCGGAGCTCCAGGTACAACATTTTCCTCGGCAAGTGCATCCGGCCCGAATAACAACACTAACTTTGGTGTCATCAGTACAGCTTCGCCAGGGCGCCAAATTCAACTTGCATTGAAGGTTATCTTTTAGTTCCGTCAATCAGCCGCCGGTCTGCATCCCTCTTGTAGTCCATCAGGAGAGGGATGCAGACCGGCTTAATGGCTCTAGGTAATTCCTAAGGTAGATTGAATGCGATTTGTAAAAATGCGTTACCTGTTTGTCGGAGTAATATTCCTGCACATTCTCTTACCGGCCTGGGGATCTGACCGTACTGACCTCGGTGGCTCGGGCTGGACCTTCCGCACGACTCTGGACCCAACACCAGTGGAGATCACCGTGCCGCATTCCTGGCCCACGATGGAGAAATACAAAACCTACATTGGAGACGCGATTTACGAGCATGATTTTTCTGCTCCATCGATCCAAAAGGGCCAGGTGGCGCGGCTGCATTTCGATGCTGTGTTTGACGTTGCGACGGTCTGGTTGAATGGTCGCAGGGTAGGCACACATGAAGGTGGATATACACCATTCGAGTTTGACGTAACGAAGCTACTCAAGGCTGGTCAAAACCATCTGATGGTGGAAGTGAACAACATGCCTACAATTTCGACCATTCCTTCTCTCGCCACAAGTCATTCTGCTAAGGATTACCCCGTCTATGGGACTGTGGGCAAGGGGAGTGTTGTGGGCTGGGTGCCCTATGGGGGTATCGTTCGGCCGGTAAGCTTGATTATTACAGACGCTCTGTATTTCCATGGAATGAAAGTGGATGCGACTCCAAATCTCCATACGGGCGTGGCAACGATCAAGGTTCGCGTAAGGTTACACAATGCGGGAAGTACGCCTGCAGCAGCGGATATTCACGGTTCAGTAGCCGGACTTATCGTTCACTTCCCTGGCACACATGTGGGGGCGGGAGAAGACGCGGAGGTCGTCTGGACAGGAACACTTGCAAATGCGCATCTGTGGAGCGTTCGTGACCCCTATCTCTACGATGCCATATTGCAGATACCGGGTGATAGCGTGTCGGCAAAGATAGGTGTGCGCGAGGTACGCGTACAAGGAACGGAGCTGCTTCTGAACGGAAATGCTGTGCATCTGTTTGGAGCTAACCGCGTGAGCGAAGACCCTGTAGAAGGGCTGAGGGAGTCGGATGAGATCATAAACCGGGACATGAGCGATATGCTTGCCGCGAACATGCGCATGATGCGAATTGCTCACTATCCACAAGCCCCGGCTCTTTTGGATTTTGCTGACGCCCACGGGATGCTATTGATCGCTGAGGCGGGAAACTGGAACATGAGCGCATGGCAGATGGCCGATCCGGAGATTCGCGCACTTTGGAAGAAGGAGATGCGCGAGATGATGGAGCAAGACTGGAACCATCCGTCCGTGATTGCTTGGAGCGTAGGCAATGAGTATGAGTCGTTCACGAAAGACGGTATTGACTGGACGCGTGATATGCGGGCCTACACCTTAGATATCGATCCAACACGGCTCATCACCTTCGCTTCGCGGTTCACCCAGGAGCCTGTAGTAAAGACAGGAAAGGATGAGGCGAGCCAGTACTCGGATTTTGTCTCAGTCAATATTTACGGAGACTACGCAAAACGGTTCGATCGCGTGCATGAGTTATATCCTGATAAACCAGTGTTCGTCACCGAGTTCGGCAAAATGGGCGAGTCGGGTAAGCATGATCCGCAACGGATCGAAGACATCACTACGGCTGTGGAAGCGATGAAGGCGCGCCCGTGGATGATCGGTGGATCGTTGTGGACCTGGGGTGACTACCGCTCGTTCTTTCCTGGGACACCCCCAGATGGAGTTCGCAACTGGGGTGTCGTGGAATTCAACCGCGAGCACCGTGATAGTTGGGACGTGGTACGGAAGCTATTCGCAACAGAAGTTCCGTGAAGCTTATGCGATAGCAGATTCGCGCACGGGCTGTTTGCTTTCGTAGATGCGCCAGATCAGTACAAGAGCAATGGGATGCAGCATCGCCATTATGAAGAACACTGGCGTGTAGCCACCGTGCGTGACAAAGTAAGCGATGATTTCGCTGGAAAGCATCCCGCCAAAACCACTGCCTGCGGCAATCAATCCTGCTGCTTTGCCTACGAGTCCAGGCGGATAGAGTTCGACGACGGTAGCAGTAAGGGTAACGAGCCAGCTCATGTGTGCGAACGCGATGATGGATGCAAGTGCGATGGCGAATGTACTACTGGAGGCGAGAGCACACAGCGGGCTAAGTGGAATGAGCGCTGCGGAGATCAGAAGGGTGTAGCGGTAGGCAATTCCTACAGGGAGTCCGCGCCGGATGAGCGTGCCTGAGAAGAGGCCTCCCGCAAGCGTGCCAATACCAGCTCCGAGATAGACAACCCATCCGGTGTGCGCAAGCTGCTGAAGAGTAAGATGGCGTGCGCTTATCAGGTACTTAGGAAACCAGAAGAGATAGAAATACCAGACGGGATCGGTCAGGCCACGAGCAACCATCAACTTCCAGGTAGACGAGGAGGCAAGAACAGTGCGGAGACCAGATTTATTGCCTACACTGATCGTGTTAAATTGCGCGCCTGCCATTGCGGCTTTGCCTCGCGTCGGACTATCGCGCCGCACGCACCAGAACCAGAACGGGAGCCAGAGTAGACCAACTGCACCGTCAATGAGGAAGATTGAACGCCAGGGTAGGTGTGTTGTGATCACTGCGATAGCAGGTATTGCGACAACTGCACCCACAGTTGCACCCATGCTGTAGATGCCAACGGCAAGACTACGCTTTTTCTCCTCAAAGTATTCGCCAACTGCCTTTGGTGCAGCGACCCAAAGGCCGGGTTCTCCCAGACCAAGACAGAAACGGGCTATGCCCAGGTGCAAAGCCGTGGTGGCAAATGCAGTTGCAGCCTCCGCGAGAGACCACCAGCCTACAAAGAGGGCCATAGAACGCCGAGTCCCAAGAGCGTCAGAGATGAAGCCCGCAATAGCATAGGCGATCGCCGAAGCGAAGAGAAATAGGCTGACAATATGGCCGTAACCTTGATCGCTTAGATGCAACTCTGCCTGGAACCGAGGTGCAACGACTGAGAGGCTCTGCCGATCGAAGTAGTTAATCAGTGCGACCACAAAGAGAAGCGTAATGATCTGCCGCTGTCGGCGTGGGGGAGTTGGTACGAGATTAGGTTGCTCAGCGATAATCGATCTCCTCAGTAACAGCGGACCTCGAAGATGGCTGGGAGTGCTGGCCTGAGGGAGAGAACAGCAATGGATATGCCACGCGTGTCGAGCGGTGATTCAAGTTGAAGCTGGAACCGTGTCTGGTGATTGTCTTCGACATGCGCCAGAATCGTGCCTTCAGCGGTACGGATCTCGAACGCCGTGATGCAACCTGGCATAATGTGTTCCGGGTGACCCATGAGAACAGACTCCATGGGATGATCGTAATCCGTGTCGAAGGTAATCTCGATGGTCTGGATAGTTTGAGGCTCATCCCATGTGAGGTGTAGTGTCGGGGCCTTATCTTCACGAGCGGGAACCCAGGCATTGGTGGCATCGAAGGGGCGCGCGTAGCCATTGACAACATTTACTGCAGCAAATGCCGGAATCGGCGGTGTGAACGTGCATGCCAGATTCCGCGCTGCAGGACGCCGGGTCGGTAACCAGAAGGCGAATGTGTCGATGCCTGATCTTTCAGGGGGCGTCTGCACAAGACTCTTAGCCACGGCGGGATTCATCTGCTGCGAGAGTGTAAGAACGCCACACAGGTATTCATGGTTGAGCGCAAGCGAAATCAGCGGATTGGTTAGCAGAACGACGAAAGCGTAAGCGTCTCGCGGGATTACAGAATGAAAGTCAAGTATGGCGTTCTTCGATGCTCCCGCAGGCACCTCTATTTCGATTGAAGAAAGAAGTAAATCCGGCGTCGTATTGCCTTTGCGGCCGGAGAGCCACAACTCGGCATTCAGTGATGTCGCTTGCTCTGCCGTGGTGAAGACGGTGATGAGTGGCACTGAGCCCTGAGGCAAGGGAAGAAGCAGGGCCATGGGTCTATCAAGAACGGTCGTCTCTCCGTTTGCTGGAAGTGTTTCGAGTCTAAAGGTGCTGGATGCGGTAATAGTGGCGCTCTGAGCCTTGTCTGCCTGGTCGGCAGTCGCCGCAATGCCGGGAATATGTTGGCCCATGCGAAGCAGGCGCTGTTGCAAAGTGTGCATACGGTGGGTCTCAGTAAGCTCGACTGGACGTAGACTGCCTTCGATACAGAGAGCCGCGGCCATTCCCACAGCCTGCCCATTATGAGCGCAGGTAGCCATTACGCGCGTGGAGCCAAAAGCAATATGGGATGCAGATAGGATCCTTCCCGCTAAAAAAAGATTTGGAACGTTACGGCTATACATCGTGCGGTAGGGAATTTGGTAGACGCCCTTACTGTGCCATTGAATACACCCAGGTTTTGCGCTAAAAACTCCATCAGCGGGATGGAGATCAATGGCCCAACCTCCAAAGCTGACGGCGTCCGCGTGTACGGTCTGATCGACGATGTCCTGCTGTGTCAGCACGTAATCGCCTTCAAAACGCCGGCTCTCACGTTTACCGGGAATCATTCCCATCCACTCAAGAGTGAGTGATTCCGCGTCAGGGAAATCTCCAGAGTTCTTGATGTAGTTCCACACGCCGTAAGCAACTCGCCACAGCTCCCACTTGATCTCTTCCGTTTCGTGAACAGTATCGAGTAGCCCGCCATATTCCAACCACCAGAGCCGGCAACCAGAGTCAGTGATGCGTAGTTCACGGAATCGCGGAATCTTTGTGATGTCACTGAGAGCGAAAGATGGAGGGACATACTTGACGGGCCGTCCCGTATCACGGGAATAAAAATAAAGAGAGTGTCCAAGGAGATCGTGCGCCGCCTCTTCCGGTGCCAATGCTTCATTGAACTCGGAACGCGCTTCGGCGCCAATCCGAAACGCTGCTCCGGCAAGAAAGCCGAGGATGCCATCACCTGATGCATCGCAGAAAAGTGGAGCAGCAAGATGATAGCGAGTCTGGTTCTGACTGCAATAGGCATTCGCTGCGGTGATTGCTCCACTTGAATCAAGCTCGACATCGTCGATTGCTGTGTTAAGAAGAAGCCGAATGTTGGGCTCGCGTACCACAACCTCCAAAAGAATGGAGTCGAAGATTACGCTATTCCCCTCAGGATTGCGCCACATGTTTTCGACGAGCAACTCATCGATTACGCCGCCTTCTCGCGCCCAGCGATTGTTGTTGCCCATATGCGAAGTGGCTCCCAACACCCAGAGGCGAACCTCGCTGGAAGCGTTTCCACCCAAAACAGGGCGATCCTGCACAAGAATGACGCGAATTCCTTGGCGCGCCGCAGTAACCGCGGCACATATGCCCGACAATCCACCCCCAGCAACGATGAGATCGCTCGAAAGATCGATCCTCGGAAGCGTGCGGGCTGGTGAAAAAGTGCTTATTGAAGCCATGAGGGCGTTTAGCTTCCAATGTTTTGGATTGGCCTATGCAGAAAAGGCGACGATTTCTGGATTGCCAACGAATGCATGAAAAGATTATATGTTAAACGCTAAACCTGTCTAGCTATCCGAGAAGATTTTGGGTGTTGCTACAGTATCTACTTTGATCGAAGGCGGAGCTTAAGCGTGAGATTTTCATTTTGGGTGTCCTATGCACTTCTCTTACCGGCGGCTTCCATTGTAGGAGTCGCTCAGCCCGGTGCTGAGAAGAATTCGCACCGCGTTGTTCTTTCAAGCGGCGGTCTTGTATTTACTGCTGAAATGGATAGCTTTCGCTATGGATTTGAATTGGGCGGCAAAACTGTAGTAGGGATGGATGGTCGAGCAGGCGTGATGCTTGCGGGTAGCCCGATCAATGTTCATCCCGAAAAAACCTGTTTACCGTCGCATTGCGTCTTCCTTGGAACAGGAGTCGCTGGCGGAAAGATTCGCATTACCGTCGATCTCACGAAGCATCATGCAATATTGCTTGCGGAACCAGAGCACATCGGTGATGAAGTGCGCTTTGTGACAGCTGGAGCGACGCCCGCCTTTGGGCTCGCCGATCACGCAGTAGAGCAAAAGACATTCTCAACCCTCGAAGATAAGCAATACAGCACGGACGTAACCGGCTTCGCAGATGATGAATTTCTCTCTGGACAGGGGCAAACCCGCCTCGTGAGTAACTTTCTGATCTACCCCAGGCAACACTTCGCAGAGTTGCTTATTGACCCCTACACCAAGATCGTCCGTACTTCCGGTGAGCATATTGTTCAGGGCGTGGTGCATGCAGAGGCTACGGTGCCAATGCATTATTTCTTTGGAACGCCTCACGAAATATATGCGGAGTATCTCAAGGCACGCAACCAGGCCGGCTTCAAAATCTTTACGCCCAAGTATGAGGCCTTTGGCGTCGGTTGGGAGGCGTTTGGCGCGCTGGGTTGGGAGACAAATCAGGCGACCGACCGCGAGAGTATCGACCGTTATTTGGCATCAGGGTATCCTTTGCGATGGATCGTGATAGGTTCAGGCTTTTGGCCGTCCCCCCAGGAGATGCACGAGACGACCAGCTTCGGTCTCTGGGACAAAAGCAAATATCCAGACCCCGGCGCACTCATGCGTCACTTTCACGACGAGGGGCTAAAGACGATGCTGGGGCTACGCATCACCTTCATCACCAACGGGCCGTACTCTGAAGAGGGTGTACACAAGCAGTTCTTCATCATGAAAGATGGAAACGCTCAGGTATTCAAAGGCGCATGGCCGAAATCCCCTTACTACTTACTCGACGCACATAATGTGAAGGCACTCGATTGGTATATGGGATTGGTGAAGAAGTGGAGTGATTACGGCGTTGACGGCTACAAAGAAGACTTCTACGGCTACGGGGGCTACGGTTTGCGGGACGACAAAGTGGATCCGACCAATGACCGTCTGATGGCGCAAGGGAAGTTGATCATTGAGCGCAACGGATATCTGTCGTCCAACGGAGATTTGCATCGTATCAACGACTTCAACTACAACCAGGATCAGGATCGTGGACCAGTCAACTCGTTGTCGCTCGCTTACTCAGGCTTCCCAATGGTCTATCCGGACATCGTGGGTGGGACGTTCGGTGAAGATCACTTCTCGACGCAACGCACCCCGCGGATGGAAACCTACATGATGCGTAACGCACAGTGGGCTGCGTTGCATAGCTCTATGGGCATGGGTGAACCACCGTGGAGTTTTTCGCCGCGGGTGGCAAAGGTAATGCTCAATGCCGCGAAGTTGCACGCGCGGATAGCACCTTACCTCTTTAGCAACGCGAGGCAATTCACTAAAGACGGATATCCCTGGACGATGACACCGTTGCCAATAGCATTCCCCGATGACCCACAAGCCTATGGACGAGAGAACGCAACCAACCGCGGCTACGAATGGATGATTGGCGATGCCCTGCTGGCGACGCCTCTTTACGGGAATGACTATGAGAATGCAAATATACGTGATATCTACCTTCCCGAGGGGCAGTGGATGGACTTTGACACAGGAAGAATCTATGAGGGAAAACAGACGCTGAAGTCTTTCGAGCTGCCAGTCGACAAGACACCGCTCTTTATCGGCGGCACAGGTGTGACGGTCGAGGAGATCGACGGTTCGGTCCGCGCATGCGTCTATCCAGTAGCTAAGGATGCCACCGTGAGTTTAACGCTTCCCGAGAATCCCATGCCGTTTAGCGTGAAAGTACGCGGTCTGAAAGCAGGTGTCGCATGGAGCAATGTAAGCGTAACGAACCGGTCTGGTCGAAAAGTGGTCACGGCTTTGATTGCCCACGGCTTTTCTTTTCTGCCGAAACCTGGAGAAGCTTATGAGGTGCACGCTGTGCCCTAGCTTGATCTATAGAAAAATCAAGATCCCAGTTGGCGGGCCAGAAATTGCTCTCACGAATAGATCGCTTCCTGTTTGCGGGAACTCGACATGATTCAGGCTCAGGACCTGTGGTGTTTCTCCGCGGCGAGGCCTCCCAAGAGCTCGGAAGAGGTCAAGCATTATATCTCTAAGCAGCCGGACGATATCGGACGAAATACGCTGAAACCCAATTATTTACAGCAGTTGGTATAAAGATTTCACACGGCAAACGATTGTTTTTTGGTGGACCTGATCGGGATCGAACCGATGACCTCTTCCATGCCATGTTGCGGGTGCCACCCTAAGTTATTGACGGCAAAACACTTCTGAGTCGGCAAAACCGGCAAAACTGGCATAATCGGCGGTATTTGCTACCAAGTTGCTACCAAAATTCAACCTCGGGCGATCGGGCTGTGCCGTGGGCGGGCAGTCCGATTGATGTTCGTCTCCTACGAACGAGTTTGCGATTCGGCTTTTATGTGCGTTCAAGCCGCACAATGATGAGATTTTATGAACTTGATACTGGTTTATAGACGGTATAGCCGCCGGGATAGCTCACCAGCATTTCCTTCCGGCAATGGACGGGACGTAACCTTAGAGTTGACATGAAAAACCTAGAGTACGGCGAAATTCGTAGTGAAATCATAGCGATGCTCCGATCGGCCCGACAGGCGTCGGCCCGGAGTGTGAACGCGCTGATGACTGCCACCTATTGGGAGATTGGACGCCGGATCGTTGACTTTGAACAGCAGGGCCAGGAGCGAGCGGAGTACGGGGAAGCCCTTATCAAACAACTGGCAGATGATTTGACCCGCCAATTCGGGAGGGGCTTTGGCGCCGTAAACCTCAGCCAGATGAGGCGGTTCTATCTGGAATGGCCGACACAGAAGATTTTTCAGACACCGTCTGAAAAATCGCCCGCCCTGCCCGAGATTGCCGCGAAGTTCCTTCTGCCCTGGTCGGCATACGTCCGCCTGCTCTCGGTCAAGCGGCCCGAGGCGCGCACATTCTACGAGACTGAGGCTTTGCGTTCCGGCTGGTCGATTCGCCAGCTCGACCGCCAAATAGGCAGCCAGTTCTACGAGCGCATCGCACTTTCCCGCAACAAGGCCGCCATGCTTGAGAAGGCAGAGGTTGCCGAATCTGGCGATGCCATCACACCAGAGGAAGCTATCAAAGATCCGTTCGTGCTGGAGTTCCTCGGCCTTAAGGATGAGTATTCCGAAACAGAGCTGGAAGAGGGGCTCGTCCAGCATCTCACCGATTTCCTGCTGGAACTAGGCGATGATTTCGCGTTCCTTGGAAGACAAAAGCGGCTCCGCATTGATAACACTTGGTTTCGGATCGATTTGCTCTTCTTTCATCGGCGGCTCCGCTGCTTAGTTGTAATCGACCTCAAAGTGGGCAAGTTCAGCTACGCAGACGCTGGACAGATGCACCTCTACTTGAATTACGCCCGCGAGCACTGGATGAAGGAGGGTGAGAACCCTCCAGTCGGTCTCATCCTGTGCGCAGAAAAGGGTGCGGCAGAAGCTCATTACGCCTTAGATAATCTGCCCAATAAGATTCTCGCCGCCGAATATCAGATGGTGCTGCCTGATGAAAAGTTGATTGCGGATGAATTGGGCCGGTCAAGACAGCGGTTGGAGGGACGTCCTATGAAGGGCAGCCAAACCGCAACATTGAAGGACAGAGATCGCTAGAGTTCTGTTGCGCCAATCTTCCCGCCAAAGGCAGCGAGCTTCTCAAGAACGATGCAGACCGTTTCCCTCGTTTCTTCGACGAGATGATATTCGACGTGCAGCACAACCTTTGTTAGATCGCGGCGAACTACCACGCGGGCCTGTTCGAGATCACGCAAGCCGGCTCGAAGAGCCTTCTTAGAGGCAGATGGAAACCGTCGTTTCAATGTACTGAGGCGTACAGGCTCAAGTTGCACCGCCCAAAGAATATGTATAGTCCACTTGCGCTGCAGCAAATCGATGATTCGCAGTACCTGTTCGATATTTTCAATACTCATGTCTCGCATCTGATTGGAATTCTCCCGAATGGCCGATCGACTCAACAAGGACAGTTCATGCGATAGAGCTTCCTTAAGGCACGGAGAATCACATGAACAGACCAGTTTGTTAATAGACGAGGCCTTGAACGATCTACAGACATCACTCAGCCTCGCAGTAAGACATTGAACGAGTTGTCGAAGAAGAGGTTAAGCGGTTTGTCGTTTTGCAGAGCCTTCGCCCTGACCTGCGCCCCCTCCCAACCGTTGACCAGCAAAGCAGCAATGTCGTCTGGTTTCGCAGTCTTAGGAAGTTCATTCTTCTCTATAGCCTCTCGAATCGTCTTCGCGAGTGCGTTCTGCCAAGCGTCAAACGCCTGGAGTAGAAGCTTTCGAATCTCAGAGTTCCGATGTGCGACCTCAAGACTCATGTTGCCGAGGAGGCAGCCGGCAATCGGTCCGCCACGCACATGCTTTGCGTTACCGCCGTCGACGTGGGGCAACGAGCGAGAAGCTGCGAAAGAACCGTGTCGAGCGCAGCCTTTTCATCATCACTCTCTGCTTCTTCTTTGAACTGATCGATTGCCAGAGTGAATCCATCTTCCAGCTGCTCCGCAAGCTTCCGGAGAGCTTTAGATTGTGATCCGAAAGAGAGACATTGTCTGTCGGCGGAGGATATCCCAAAGCAAGGGCTAAAGACCGAGCGTGATGATCCTCAGAGTTCTTGAGCGACCAAACTCTGGAAATAGTGTTCCAAGAAGCTAAACGTAACCCATCAGCCTCATCTGCTGCATCCGCAGAGGCAATGGATTCGATAAACATTGATCGTGCGCTTTCGACCCAATCCTTATCACCGTTGGAGAAGCGAAGAGAAGACTTGTCCGATGTTGCGATATCGGTCGAATCTTGCTTCCACGGAACCTGCTGCCAAGTCATATTGATTGTTGCTAACTTTCTTCGAGAGAACTCCTCCTGCAACCAGCGGGCCCATGCGTCATCTTCTGAATCCACGGAAAGCGCACCAAACAGCAGGCTCCAGAGAGCACTCGCTGCTTCTTCGGTGTCAGTCCCCATCTGGATGATGCGTTTTACTAAAGCACCTGGATTCCATGGATTTCCGGCGAGGCGAGCTGAACCGGAATAGAGGTTGACGTCTGGAACCAATGGAGTCATCTGTAGAACTCGTCGAGCCGACTGATGAGTCTGCTTTGGACTAGCCAAAGCGCTGTATAACACTGTCTGCCAAGTGTCATTGGAGACACTGCCGTTGGGCAGAGGACCGGTCGAAGATGATGCCGATGAACACGTTGTGGGCTATTACAACGCAGGAGATCGGATGAAATACTGGGGCAAGATGGGGGCGTTCTGGGGAGGCTTTTGGGGGCTGTTATTTGGATCTGCCATGTTTGCCATACCCGGCATCGGCCCCCTTCTTGTTGCAGGGCCCTTGGTCGCCTGGATCGTCGGCGCACTCGAAGGTGCAACCGTAGTCGGCGGTGTCAGCGCGGTTGGGGCTGGCCTCTTCAGCATTGGAATTCCAAAGGACAGCGTCGTCAAATATGAAGTTGCCCTGAAGACCGACAAGTTTCTGCTCGTCGTACACGGCACCCCCGAAGCTGTTGAGCATGCGAAGCACATCATCGAGGGAACGGAGCATCACTCTTACTCCGTCCACGAAGAACTGGTGCCCTATGCGGGAATCTCTTACTCGGAGATGAGCACACAGAAGCTGATATCTGATACTCCCTCAAACCACAGTGGTAATGTGCTCCATCAGAAAGCTCCAACCAACCCAGAGGAACATCCGATCAGGGATCCAGCGGCATTGAAGGTTTTAGTTTGAGGTGCCTCTGCATGAAGAGATGCATTCTGTGTCATTTGCCGAGAATTGAAAGCGACGCTCGGGTTTCGACCCAGTCCCTTGACGGGTCTTCTAAGAGTGAGCCGCGCTTCAACCCATATCTAACGAGTGAAGTATAGTGTTGCCTACAAGACATAGTGCCAGCAATCTACGTGTTCAGTTCTCGAACATTCGCGTTGAAATAGAAGGGGCATTAAAATGATTGAGCCCAAAGGCAAGAAATTCGATCCATCCGAATTCCTCGCACAGGCCGGATTGGGGCGGAAAATCGTCCAGCTGAAGGCCGGTGGAATCTTTTTTTCGCAGGGAAGTTCCGCGGACTCCATCTTCTACATTCAAAAGGGTCGTGCGAAACTGACGGTTGTGTCGCAGGCAGGTAAGGAAGCGACCATCACACTTCTTTCGGTTGGCGACTTCGTAGGCGAGGAATCGATCGCCTCGGTTCTGGGCCTACGTCTTGCGACGGCCACTGCGATCACCGCTTGTACAGTACTCAAAATCGAGCGAAAAGAGATGATCCGCGCGATCCATGAAGAAAATCAGCTGTCGGACTTATTCGTGGCTTTTCTCCTGGCCAGGAGTATGAAAGTCCAGGCCGATCTTGTCGATCAGTTGTTCAACTCCAGCGAAAAGCGTCTCGCAAGAATTCTCCTGCTCATGGCCGAATTCGGCCAACCGGGAAAGCCAGAAACGCTGATTCCGCGGATCACCCAGGAGACTTTGGCGGACATGATCGGCACAACCCGTTCGCGGGTAAGCTTCTTCATGAATCGATTTCGCAAGTTGGGTTTCATTGACTATAACGGTCGCATCCGCGTGCATAAGTCTTTGCTAAACGTGGTCCTGCACGATCATACGACAGGCCAGAATTCCGTCAGCGCCTCTCTGCTCGACTCTGAGCGGGACAAATCTAAGGCTGCCAAGCGTGTATCGATTTCGCTCAAGAAGACTTGACGCCGCGCCCTCCAAAACCCCTGGTGTCGATCAGCGGAATCTTTCCGGTCATAGGGCGCAAAGCTTGTAAGGATGCAGCAGCGAAGCCGCTCCGTTATAGCTAAGGGCAGTCCGCGCTACGGCGCTGATGAAGATCCTGTTTCGTTGCAGGAGTTTCTTAATCCCGTCGAAACATATCTTTAACGGAATCCTTCGCGTCTCCCACGACGCTATGGACGGCACCCTTGACCTGATCTACTTTGCCTTCGTTCTCCAGTTTCCTGTCTCCCGTAACGCGGCCGGCAACTTCTTTGATCTTGCCTCCAGCATTTTCCTTTGCACCCTTTACAGTTTTCATTATTCATATGGAACCTCGTTCCTACTGAGATGCATTGAACTTGGATAGACCTGGCTCTGGCTCAACCCTACTTTCATTCGACTTCTATGGCGCCCATGGCAGTGCAGGGAACAGTCTTACGTTGCGAGCGATCCTTGGACGCGAACCACGCACGTTACGGCAATTTATCGAGGAATTGGCGGAAAGATAATGATAGCCGTCCGGCCGGAAGGGTCACAATTCGCGGAGGCGCTTCGCGGAAACTCACGCAGGTCGAGGAGTTCGCCATGGCGGACTGGCAATAGGTGGAGTAGAACTTCGGCGGTTCGAAACCAGTTCACTTCTAACTTATTGATTTTAGAGTGTTGGCCAGAGACGGCTTTGGTCAGTGCTACACACTCCTTTTCGGGTTCCAACAACCGGGATTGTGCTGAATCCGCGTCTGGATTTGGCGTCTTGATCAAGCGTAACCCATTGACTAATATATGGTTGATTCGGTGACGTCTCAACGTCGGTGAATCAACCGTTTGGGTTCTCCTAACCTTCTGTTTCAGGTAGTGATGGTGGCCTTTACCGTGGTGATGGTGGCCCTCTCTGCATTGGTCGGGTACGATCTCGATACGCTGAAAGGTCTTATAGAGAGGGATTCGTGAAGATCGCGGCCTTGCAGCCGCATTTGGATCGTGATTCGGTATACGCAGGCTCAGATCGATCGATTGTGCTTCTATGCGATTACGGCAACATATATCGCCAACTCATTGAAACTACGTGGTACAGACCGCACCCTACACGACGTTTCACATGCATTTTTCCCCTTATTGGACCTTTTCAGGACCTCTGACAACTGATTCATCCTGATGCCGAATTGCTATCGCTGGAATGACATAACGTATAGGGTTCTGCAACCTATCGACGGCCGCCCGTCCTCATCCGGGTTGAGGCTCTTTGGCAGAACTGAGTCCATTGGAGCCTCCATTAATCCCGAATCGAATGACTAGCGGATAGCGGCCGGGTGCTCCGCGTTGACCGGTTCCGAATGCGGATCACGAATCCACTGCCCGGGCTGCCCAACCGGCCCAGAGAGCCAAACGTCCACCCGTTCGCCACAGTCGGGGCAGATGGCAGTATGGAGGACGGCAGTTTGGCCGTTCATATTCACTCTGTTTGACGGTACCGGCTGGGAACTTCCGGGGCAGAGGCTACGGCCATCTTGACGGGGTTTGCTCTGAATATCTATTTGCATAGTTTCCTGTAGCGGTGCAGCCTATAGCTCCCGTCTATGGCCCGCCGCATATCTGATTCAAGTATGCTCCTGTTTCTGTTCGCTGCGAGATAATGAATCCGATACCCCAAAAGGCTTGTATTGCGCTCCTCTGCGTGACGATTCGAGATGCGCTCAATTCTTCGCCTACAATCAAAATGTGAACTCGGGCAGCTGTAGTCGAAAAAAAACCGGCAGGGTTTACATGTCCAGTTACCCACACGTCAAAGCGCAAGAACTCGTTGACTTTGTGGCCTATTGGACTGTCTAGTGATAGTGAGAGGAGGTCCTATGAAAGCTGACATGTTGAAGCGAGTGGTACGTGCGATCGCTGACGGTTCGACGACGGACCTTCATGCCCTCGCAGCGAAGATCGTGGATTCGGAAAGGCGTGTCGGACACAGCAGACTCGCCGATGAATTGTCTGCGATCATGAAAGCCTCAAGATCCGGAGAACTACCATCCGGTCGTAGAGCATTGGACCTATCCAAGAAACTCACGACTTTGCCCGTAAGTCGTCGGCATGGAGAGTCTCTGGTGAGCCTTCGTGCGCCTGAGACTCTCGAGCACGAGATGGTTTTAGAAGCGGCTACGGAGGCACGATTCGCCCGGCTCGAAAAAGAGTATGCAGCACGTGAGAGGCTCGGCAAGTTCGGCCTCCTGCCGCGAAGGACCGTTTTGCTGTACGGCCCCCCAGGTTGTGGCAAATCGTTGGGTGCGAAACGGCTGGCATGGAACACTGGCCTGCCCTTAATGAAGGTCCGTCTCGACTCGTTGATTTCGTCGTATTTGGGAGAATCCAGTTCCAATCTCGCCTCAGTGTTTTCTGCCGCGAAAGAGCACGCTTGCGTATTGCTCCTCGACGAATGCGACGCCATCGCTCGTGCACGAAATGGCAGCAAAGACATAGGCGAAGCTTCTCGAATTGTGAACGTTCTACTCCAGCTAATGGATGAATTTGATGCGCCGGGTCTGCTGGTTGCCACTACTAATGTCGGGGAATCTCTGGACCCGGCATTATTCCGTAGATTCGATGATGTGATTCATGTTCCGCCTCCCGGAGCCCCTGAGATTCAACGACTGCTCCGTTTGACGCTTTCTGCCGTACCTTTTGCCGAGATGCTCAACTGGGATCGACTTGTTCAGAAGCTTGAGGGCGCGTCTGCGGCGATGGTTGTCCGTGCCGCTCAGAATGCTGCGAAGGCCGCAGTTCTTTCCGGAGCCAAAGGAATTAATGACACGCTGCTTGAAGAAGCAATTGCGGAGATCAGGAGTTCCAACCTAACGGCATAAGGACGATGGCTGATGCCAGAGAACCATAATTTTGAACACCTGCCGCTGCTCATGCGTCGCCAGGGTCCAGCGCGCTTGAGTGGTGGTTCCAAATCATCTCCTCAGACGGTCGCTAACCGACAATCCGCCGCGAACCACAGTGCTGCCCTCCAGGCGGCGGCCACAGATGCTGTCCGCAACTACAAGGAACATCGGGAGGAGCGTGAAGCCCTGGGCCGTCCGGTCCTTCCCTCCGGCATCCCGCTTCTGTTGCAGATCGACCCCAGTCTCGATCTCGATAAGCTCCGCCACTTTTTTAACTTTGAAATCGTGTCTGAAGAAGACGAAGGGTTCGTCATCGTCGCTTCTGAAGACATCGATCTAACGGTTTTCGAAGAAGCAGTGCGTGGGTTTGCGGTGGAAGTGCACGGTACTGCCACTGTTGCTTCAGTTCACCGGCTTGGGGATCAGCCAGACGATCAGAACTCCAGACTGCGCCGCATACTTTCTGAAGAACTCTTCCAACTCTGGCCCCAGATCCAGGACGATCAAACATACATAGTCGATGTCGGAATAGCATGCGCGGGATCAGTCGAAATCCCGAAAGAGCCCACAAAAGGGAAACGAGACACAGACGCGACGTGGGCGAAAAAGCAGGAGGAGTGGTCTATCGCGCGTTCCGCTGCTTACGAGAACTGGGATCGGCTGAAGATGGATCGCGAGAATGATATCGAGAACTTCTCGCGAGCCTACGGCGCTGAGATTCTCCACATCGTAGAGGAAGGTGGGGACCTGACGGCGGCTCTTCCCGATAGCTTCAGCGTTCGCATTAGAATTTCAGGTCTCGGCCTGAGAGATCTCATTCTGACCTACGCCTACATCTTCGAAGTGGTCGAGCCCGATGACATCGATCTCCCGCAGCGAATGCATGAAGACGATGCGATGCCGCCACCCGAAAACGGTCCGATCGCACCTGATGACGACGCACCTGCCGTATGCGTTATCGACAGCGGAATTCAGGAAGGCCACGTATTCCTGCACAATGCGATTGCAAGCGATGAATCTCACTGCTTTCTTCCTGGCGTTCCCGCCGACCAGGTCGCCGATTTGGTCGCCCCAAGCGGTCATGGCACCCGCGTTGCTGGTGCCGTGCTCTTTGGGGAAACAGTGCAGCCTCAGACGCAGCACCCCTTCTGGATTCAAAACGCTCGTGTTTTGGATCAGGACGCCAACATGCCGGTGGAGCTTTACCCTCCAGAGGCAATGCGCGCTGTTGTACAGAGATATGCAGACGGTCCGCGAAAGACTCGGATTTTCAATCAATCCATCAACGCTCGTTACGGTTGCCGTCTAAGCCGCATGTCAGCGTGGGCTGCTGAAATTGATCTACTGTCAGAGAAGTACGACATCCTCTTTATTCAAAGCGCTGGCAATTTGCCGATGGCCGGACCAGTCACAAGCCCAGGGATTCGGGACCATCTACTCGCAGGCAGGGATTATCCAGGATATCTACTCGAACGGTCTGCGAGGATCTCGAATCCCGCACAAAGTCTGCAGGCGTTGACTGTGGGATCTGTGGGATATGGAGATCTGCAAAACGATACTTGGAGAACTTTTGCCACACAGAATGGCGGGCCTTCCGCATTTTCAAGGACCGGGCCCAGCCTCTGGAATGTAATCAAGCCGGAGGTTGCCGAGTACGGCGGCGATGACGTTCGAAGTCACGAGGGAAACAATACTCAAACAGGAGCTCAGGTGGCCGGTGCGTGCCCGGAGTTGGTGAGATCGACGGCGTTCCCTCCCGGGCCAGCCTACAACAGGGATGAGTCTGGAACCTCCTTCGCTGCTCCGAAGATCGCGAGAATCGCGGCTGCACTGAACCGTATTCTGCCAGATCAATCTGCCCTCCTGTATCGAGCACTCATCGTGCAGGCCGCCCGTTGGCCGGATTGGGCCGAGGCCAAGATAAGGCAAATCGCACAACTGGCGAACGGCGAGGACGACCCCCTCAAGGATTCCTTGATTGTCGAGGTATCTGGTTTAATCCGGTCGATCGGTTATGGCATCCCCAACGAAGAAAGAGCGACGAGCAATACCGACTTCCGGGTGACCGCTATCACTGATGATTCCATGCCAATCCACGCGGGCGAATGCCACGTTTATCAGGTTCCCATTCCGGAGCAACTCAGAGCCCAGGGGCAAGAGTTTGATGTCCGAGTTGATGTTTGCCTCTCATGGGTCGCGCAACCGCGCCGTACACGTCGCAACTTGCGCAGATATCTCTCCACGTGGGTGGATTGGAAGAGCAGCAAGCTCGGTGAGGGGATGAAGGACTTCTGTGCGCGGGTTCTCAAGTTTCCGGAAGAAGCAGCTGAAGGCATTGTCGGATCAGTCCTGCCATGGACGCTCCACAAGAACCCGGACCATGGCTTCATACGTGAGGTCAAGTCCAGCAGCGGCACCGTGCAGAAGGATTGGGCAATCGTTAAGTCAAATATGCTCCCTGATCATTTTTGCATCGCGGTTGTGGGCCATGAGGGCTGGAGCAGAGATCCTGATTCGACAGCTCGCTATGCTCTCGCGGTTACGTTTGAAGTCGTCGGCCAGGAGTTGGCGATCTATGAGCCCTTGAAGGTTGCTATTGAAGCCCTTGAAGCTGAAAGTGGAATCGACCTCGAGGCAGAAGCCGAGATCGAAGAGTAGCGTAGAGTACATACTCAACTTGGGGAAACGGGAGATCGAAAGTTACATGGCATGGCTCGATAGAAATTATGATCGAAGCCCGCTATACCCGGATGGCCTCGAGAGTCCGTAGGAAAGGGCTCAGAGTTTTGATCCTTCCCGAAATCGGTATATGCAATCGTCAGCACCTCGCCGACAGTCGCTGTGAGAGGGGAATTGAATCCTCCCCAAGGCCATACCGTGACTACCGTGGAGACTTCACAACCCCGGATATTCCGGCCACGAAGAATATCGATAACAGCCATCCCAATAAGGTTTGGAACCAAAACCAGAATCGAACCACGGGTTCGAAATTTCTGTGTTTCGGCCATTGCGCGGTTGTGTCTGCGGACCAGCTGCTCGCCACACCAAGGTTCACTCCCGGCAGGGAATGCTCTATTGAGTACATGCTCGCGCTAAACCGAGGATATTGAGTGGGTGTTCTGTCAGTGGCAATGAAGAATGCATTCGCATCCTTATCGGTAGGAGCGATAAGCTTCGCGCGGTAACCCACGACGCCGATTCCAAAGCCGATTATTGTGAATGCCAGCATAAGGATCGCAGCTCTCCACAGCTTGTATCCATACCCAATGGTCCATCGAAGTAGGAAGTTCCAAACCGTAGCTCCTATCCCAGATTGGCGGGCTCTCGTCAGTTCTTCGAAGCTGAAAAGAACCCGTCTGGAGAAATCGTTGCGCCCGCCTTGCTCATAGACGAAACTTAGCTGGCGATAGGCCTGCGCAGGACCAGATGTGTCGAGCTTGAGCCACCGAAGACGCGCTTTTACGTCTGTCACAGACTCGCTGAAGCGTTCAAATCTTAGTCCGTCAAATTGAACAACACCCGGATGAGGCCAGCTGGCCTCATCGTCCTTGATGGACTCTAGCCTTGCGTCTCGAAAATCAATTGACGACGCCGACGGGTCGATCATGTCTGTCCATTCGAATGGGCCTTCCACTTGCGCATGTCTGAGATCCAGTTTTCCGATCTTCCCCAGGCGACATCGTAAGCCTCCTTCGATGGTGACAGCTAAAAAGTGCACCTTGTCGCAGTGGAATTGCCCGTCTAACAAAACATGCGAACCTACAAGAGCCCTCTCTGCATTTAGCGTGCGTTCTCCGGTACTGGCGAACACTGCTCCTCGGCAATCCAATGCCACGCCGATCTTGGATGCCCCCACGATGATCTCACCGGTACCTCTGCTTCCTCTCAGAAAGACGCTTCCTCCAGTCTTAATTCGGTCCGCAGACAGCGCATTTCCTCCAGGATTACAGAATGTCGCACCCTCACAGTCGAAATTGCCACCGACATCCGCACCTGAAAATCGCACCTCGCCGTTGAACGTGCTCCTAGTAGCGAATTGCGAGAGGACAACGCCGCCGGATACCCTAATGCGATCGCAGACCAGGGCCTGTGAGGGCGAGCCTGAGAATTTTGCACCATCTGCTCTGAAGCTGCTGCCAACATTTGCTTCGCGAAAGGCTACTTCACCTACCGATTCGAAGCCGTCGATCATTAGGACATTCGTCTCTATCACCGCCGAATCAGCATTTAGACCTCGCAAACTGCTACCTCTGAAGCTCAGGGACCTCAAACGAGCACTCTTGAGCCAAATCATTTCGGCGAACACGCACCAATGAAACTGCAGAGGAAACGGTACGTCGGCGTGGATCAGGTCGAGTATGCCTGTAATCGTGAAGCCGTTCAGTGCCAAGCCATGACGATGAATGCTAATACGTGCAACTCGATCGGTACAAAGCCATTCAACGAGGGACGCACGGATTTTGGCCCCTGACAAAGACGGCGAACCTGCCTCAAGCCCATCCTCGATAGCCGTTAGGACAGTTGTTTCTGCAGCACTCAACTCACCAAGGTGCTCTGCGGCCAGAGCTAAAAGTTTGTGGCTCATTGCGAGATCATATCTGCTGCTGGTTCAAGACTGAATTTTCCGTGAGAAGGTGTAGTGATTTTTCGTATCTTCTTGCGCTCCGCTTGCTCACGACGCCGATTGCCTCTGAGACCGTTACTTCCCACGGCTATACTGAGGTACTACTGAGAACCAGTTTTCAATGCGCGCTACCATCAAACGTCGAATGGTCGAGGGTTGCCGATGATGCACACTTGCCCTCCCCCGCAGGCCCTCTTAGCTCGCTGGTTGCGGGGATTAGCAAACCTAAACGGCGACTACGGACATATCCTGCTTGAACAGACAATCCCTTCTGATGATAGTGTGATCGCGGAACTCCGGCCGTATTTTGAGTCCGCCCATTTGGACGCCCGTGAAGTCTTTCACGCCGCAGCACGTATAGACCTCCACCCCGATGCAGACGCTTTAGGCGGCCACGCTCAGTACCCCGCCTGCTTACCACCGACGGCCAAGAAGGGTCTTTTCGGAGAAGTCATGGCCGGCTTAATGATTCAGGCTTATCAGATCGTCGGTGCTCACCAATGGAGAATTCCCATCTTTCTGTTCCGTTACCATGCAGAAGTCGCAGCATATATCTTCGATCTCGCTCGAGACCCAGCGAGGGTACGTGAGGTATCTGGACGTCACGGAAATGACTTTATAGCCTTAGGTATCGATCAGCACTCTCGGAAGGTCGTAAGGTTTATTGCCGGAGAGGCAAAATGGCGTTCCCAGTTGACTCCAGGTGTGATGACTGAACTCATGCACGGGCCGCTGACGGGGCCGGAGAACAATCGAGTTAGATCGAACGATGGCATATGGAATGAGATGAATATGGGCCTCTCAGCTCCGCAGGGTCTTGAGCAGATGAATTGCCTCCTGAGCGAAAAGGTGCGAGATGAATATGCCGAAGCGATTGTGTCTCTCGACCGCGCATTGCTGATTGGAGCGCAGACGCTGCCACGGACCGATTATGTCTTCATAGGTGGCAATAGAGCCGCGCGCCGCGTTCTGGGGCAGACCTATCTTTCAACCGATGCACCTCCACCGGAATATACAGCCGGCCGGCCACTTCAAGTGATTGAAGTGGTATTGGTGAATGGAGCACAACTGATCGAAGGGCTATATGCGAGCCTATGGGGCGGCCAGTAATGGCCCGTCTTGACGAGCAACGCCGAGAGTTAGCTGCGGCGGTTTGGGCGAGCAGTGCGGTCGAGAATGAACTGACGCCAGTCCAGGCGAGACTCTTTGTTCGCAGCCTACAGATCTCGTGGCGAGTGCCGCCTATCGTCTGGGCAGAACGGGAGTCCCATGAACAGTTTCGTGACGCAAGGCGGTTGCTGCACTCGGCGGACATCTTCCGTCAACTCGACCAATCGAACTCGGTAGAAGCGACAGATTGCTATCGCCGAGCAGCCGAGCTACTTGAGTGGATGGCCAGATCCTCAGATGCGGTAACCAGAGATGTCCCTGTGACGCTCTTAGCGGCTGGTTCCTACCAGCTTGCTGGCCTACCCGCGATGGCAACGAGTCTGTTACGTCAGGGCCGTTACGGGGGTGGAGTTGCCGAGATCTTCGGGGCATTTCTTTCCGCAGATTTTGAACGTGTATTGGCTCGGACGGCATCCTTTTGGTTGGAACATCCGGAATTAACTGCCCGCGAAGGATCTCAGGCGCTTCTGACGCAGCAATTAGATAACGCCTTTGAGGACGACCGTCCGGCCGTCGATCAGGACGGTTTCGAAGAAATAGGGCAACCGGACATGCCTGCAACTGGACTAGGTTGGTATGTTGTAGTCGAACTGGTTCGTGCCCTGGGCCTCTTCGCTGACAGCGTCCGTCGTGGAAATGGGGGACGGCTCGCCCAGGCAGTTGCGAAGCTTCGAGGTCTCAATGAGCTGGCGACCCGCTTGGCGAGCGACGAACTTTGGATACTAATCAATCTGCTTGTAGGGACTTCAGAGCGATTCGCGCAGCGGAGCTTGCATACTCGGGTGGCACAGCTGACGGCTGGGTCTCCCCAGTTGCAACCAAGAATGTGGCGATTCGCGCGCGCGCAGTTCGCCAGAGGAAGAGGCATCCTATGGACCTCACAACTGCAAGGCTTGGAGCGGCTCATAGCAACCAACAGCTTTGCTCTATGTACCCCGACGGGTTCCGGAAAGACTCTGGTCGCAAATCTTGCAATAGTGAAGGAACTGCTTCTGGCCGATCATGGTCAGCAGGTACCTCTCGCTCTATATATTGTTCCATCGCGCGCGCTGGCGAATGAAGTCGAGACTAAGTTGACCGCCGAACTCGGGAACGATGTGATCGTGACCGGCCTCTACGGTGGCGCTGATTGGGGGATAACAGACTATTGGTTGACCGCCGATCGGCCGGTCGTTCTCATTGCCACTGTGGAGAAAGCCGAAGCGCTGATGCGTTATGTCGGACATCTCCTCGTACAACGGATGCGCCTTCTGGTCTTAGACGAGGCCCACCAAGTTGTGAATGAGGGTGATGCTCACGCAATGGAGGCCTTAGCGGCGCATTCCAGTCGTTCGATGCGGCTCGAAGCTATCGTTTCGCGCATCTTGGTGGCGAGACCGGACATCGCCCGCATTGCGCTGACGGCGGTCGCGGGAGGTGCTGCTGAACCAGTAGCTAGGTGGATCGAAGGACGCCATGACGCAACGCCGATCGGCGTCCGTTACCGAAGCAGTCGTCAGGTGATAGGAGCTCTGGAATGCGATCCCGCTCGTGCACCAAGGGTGATTCTCGACATCGTGAATGGCCAACCTCTCTATGTTCGCGGACGAGAGGAGGCAGTCTACCTGCCGCTCCGGATTCCAAGAATAGCGACTCCGGTTGCGACTATTCGAAACAGTCTTCCGCATTACACTCAGATCTACACGCTATGGACAGCACTTCACATGTTGGAAGGAAGCCGTCGCGTTCTGATCTCCGTCACGCAATCGCCGGAACTATTGATGAAACGTTTTGCCAGCGCATTTGAACTGCCCGGCTGGGAAACAGTGTCGACATTCATTGCACCCAACAACGTTGCAGATCTAGCACTCTTTGAGGAAGCTCGGCTAGCCTGCCTCGACTATTGCGGAGCGGCTTCTTATGAACTCGCCTTGTTGCAACGAGGCATAGCGACAAGTCACGGCCAAATGCCTCAGCGGCTGCGTAGACTAATGACCAGTCTCATAGACCGTCGCATCTGTCCGATCACAGTTGCAACTGCCACGCTCACGGAAGGCGTGAACCTGCCATTCGACATCGTATTCCTAACCAGCCTCGAGCGACGCAGTTTCGACACGACTACAGGAACCGCCACTGTTACTCCGATGTCCACGGCGGAGTTCCGCAATCTTGCGGGTCGTGCTGGACGGCCTGGATCTGCGGACTCGATTGAGGGTATGACGCTCATCGCCGTACCGCAGCGACCGTCAACCTCGGCCGACGGGATGCGCCGCAATCAACTAAGGCAGGTCCATAGCATGGAGGCCCAGTATGCGGATCTCCTTCGTCGACTTCGAGAGGAGGATCAGGCCCATGCTACGGTTCAGAGTCCACTGAGTGTCTTGCTTAATTCAATTCGCGCAAAAGCCTCAGCTGCGCTAGGCCTGCGAACGGAGGAAGCGTTCCTCGCTTGGCTCGAGGCAACGCTGCCCGAAAACGCCGGAGCCAACCTTGGTGTTGGTTCAAAGGTGGCAGCCGATCAGCTCGGTGACAGTCTGGACGAACTCGACTCCTTCATCCTATCGGCAGTTGAGGAGATAGGTCTCTTAACAAATAATCCATTGGACGGAGCTAGAACTGAGGAGCACTTGCGGAATCTCTGGCAGCGGACTTTTTCACGGGTTGCGACTACAGTGGAGGCTTGGCTAGAGCGTAGCTTCATACGCCGTGGTCGGGCTTTCGTTGAGAGGCTCTATCCTAACGCCATTCAACGCAGGCGACTGTATCAATACGGCTTCACACCATACATCGGCAGGCGTTTTGAACTCGTGGCCCCTCAACTTATCAATGAACTCGTAGCTTCCACGGAGTATGGCTCTTCCTCTCCAGAGGCGCGGTTCCAATTGTTCTATCGTTTAGGTGAGCGTGTCCGAGCCGAACCGGGGGTGGGATTTCGAATTCGCGCTACTCAGGGGGATCAAGCTGTACTTGCGAGTTGGATTGGCGTGATTGGATGGTGGTTGCAACGCCCCGGAGCCACACCACCACCGCCCGATCAACTTCGAGATTGGCAACGCTTTGTCGCCGACAACCTCGAGTTTAGGTTAGGCGTCGCCGTGGGCGCAGCTGTGGCGCAGGCATGGGGCCAAAACGCAGCAGCCCTACAGACGCCAACATTGGAGACGTGGAGGACGATTACCGGCCTTCCGTGGTTCGGCTTCTGGTTTCGGGAGCTCCTTAAATGGGGAACGTTAGATCCCTTTGTTGCATTTTCCTTGGCACAAGGGCTCGCGAGAACCCGGGAAGGAGCGGCGGCGCTTCGACCCTCTTTTGAAGCGTGGCTCACATCCGGCGGTGTAGAACCTACATCCGAAAACCTGATCGATCCGCGCCACTACTTGGCGTGGCAAAGATCTCTTCCTAGACGAGCTGAGGCGGCCGAGGGAATACGCGTCTCCACGGCAAACTTGACGGGTGCGGATGGACGTCGAGAAACCTATGATGTTCGACCGATTACTCGGGACGGCTTTGTCGATTGGATTGACCCGGCCGGATATTCAGTAGCTCGCTCCACGTCTATCCCTGGCATGTTGACGACGCGGCCAGAGCGACACGACTTTCTGCTCACGGTAAATCCGCAACCAGTGATCACCCGTGCGTTCTGATGAAGTCAATGTGACACAATTGCATGAACTGATCGTCAAGTCGCTTCTGGCGCTGCCGCGATCTTCGAATCTCGAAAGTATTGGAGGTTGATCTCGTGGCTAAAGGCCAGATGGTGAAAGCGGGCTATTTGGTCGGCGAGAAGAAGTTTCAAGTGCGCGCGAGGGCAGCTCTTCCACTATTGGTGAGGCAGGCGACGCAGGCAAGCAGCGCGACAGTTTTCTATTCTGACCTGGCAGCCGAGTTGGGGATGGCCAACGAACGCAATCTGAATCACGTTCTCGGCTATATCGGCCGCGGACTGGAATCATTGTCAAGGGATTGGGACGAAGAGATCCCGCCGATTCAATGCCTTGTCATCAACAAGCGCGACCGGTTGCCGGGAGAAGGCATTGGCTGGTTCGGGATCGACAAGCAAAAGTTTCGCAAGCTCCCCAAAAGAGAACAACGACGGCTGATTGATGTCGAGACGCGGAGTATCATCGACTATTCCAGATGGACGGAAGTCCTTCGAGCCTTCGGGCTTGCGGCTGCATCTCGTAATTACGCACAACCCGTATCGAAAGCAAAATCCAACCGGGCTTCAAGAGAATTGCGAACCGCATCCTTCGGCGCTGGAGGCGAGAGCCCGCAACACAAAAGACTGAAGAATTATGTGGCGAAGCATCCCGAAGTCGTGGGCCTTCCTAGGAATATTGGTATCGGCGCTACGGAAGAACCCCTTAAATCCGGAGACACGCTCGACGTGTTCTTTCGCCACGGCCAGGACCATATTGCTGTAGAAGTAAAGTCGTCCCTATCGAGCGATACTGACATCGTGCGCGGCATGTTCCAGTGCATAAAGTACCGCCATGTCCTGGAGGCACAGCAAGCTGCAACTGGACTAGCCCAAAGCGCGCGTTCGATCCTCGTTCTCGAAGCCAAGCTTCCGCCGGAGCTGCACTCATTGAAGAACATCCTCGGCGTTGAACTGTTCGACCAGGTGGTCCCAACGCGATGAAGAAAAAGCTCCTCATTATCTTGGGCTCAGGCAGTTCAATTCCGCTTGGATTGCCATCCGTCCCGCGTCTCGATGAAGAGATGAAGGCCTGGGCAACCAGTTGGGCCGTCGACCATGGCTTTCAGGATTACTTCCGAGAACTCTGGAATGCCGTTGATGCCTGTTACGTTGCCTCTGATCGCAGGGTGAGACCATCGGTGAATTTTGAGAAGGTTTTGGGGGAGATGATTGCGCTTTCTCACTGGATGACGCCAGCCCCGTGGGGCGATACATTGCGACAGACCGCATGCAACGGAGCCCCACCTCCAGAACTTACATTCCCAACCCACCCCTTCCACGAAGTCGTCCCCTATAGTGCAACGGTCACGGTCATGGATCAGTACAACTATCTACTGGAGAAGCTCGCCAAGCACATGCGCACCGAGAGCCGGAAGCTTGATTTACAGAGCGATGCCGCTCGAGATTATCTGACGATGCTCAGTGGACTACGGGAGTCGTTCGACGTGGGCATATACAACCTGAACTACGACAGCGCCGCGCTCGAAACCTGGCCGGAGGCATATACGGGATTCGACGAAGAGGGCAATTTTGAACCTGAACGTGTTCACGACCGCACTGACTGGGGCTTTCTCTACCACCTTCATGGCAGCGTACATCATTCATTGAAGCATCTCCACGGGGGTCCGATCTGCTGGCGACAGGACCTGAGTCAAGACAATTTCTTCGACACGCCCGTGAACTCACCTGACGACCGTCGCTCTGAGGGGCGGTCCTTCTCGCGAGGCACTCTGATTGCCGGGGGATTCAAGCTCGATCAGCTTCTGGTCGAGCCATTCCACTCGCTGCAGGCCTCTCTCGTTCGCCATATCTACGCCGCGGACGCATTTCTATTAGGCGGCTACGGCTTCGCCGACGTCCATGTCAATCGTGCGCTGCAAAATCGCTGGGGACCGTTCTCAGATAAACCGCCGGCGATTGTTCTCGACATTGCTCACGATCGCACAGACCCTATGCTCTTTCGAGAGGATCTTTGGGCGCACGATCTATGTTCCACATTAGGAGCCGTCAAGGACTTCTTTCGCGAACTTGGTCATTCATCAGCTGCGTGGCCGGCTGACTTGGCCCGAACGGGATCGTTTGAAGTCAATCCTGAACACCGGGTAGCAATTTGGTATGGTGGATTCACAAGAGCAGCAGACTGTGTAGACCGAATCGTCCCTTGGCTCGATGGCGCAGAGAATGACCTTTTGCGCTCGTAGAGGCACGGCTCCTACCAGCGTGGAATGCTCTTCAGTACCTCAATGGGGTCTTAGAATACTGGGATGCTCGCTAACAATCCGCAGCCCTTTTCAATCGAAGATCTATTTCAGCACAAGGCGATCGAACCGTTACCCCCGGCGATCGTCTCAGAGCTTGAGCGCATCCGGAAACTGAATACGACCGGATTTAAGGAAGTGGATGTTCGGGCATATGTGATTGACCCGATAGTGCGGCTCCTCGGCTATGAGAAAGGGACCTCCTTCTCGCCAGATCTAGAAAAGAAGGTGGATTTTCTCGACAAGCGAAAGTTCATTGACTACAAATGCACTCTCTGGCAGGAGAACTTCTGGATCATTGAAGCCAAGCGTCCTCTCGCCGGCGCGACTCGCAGTTCTTTCGGCTACGAAGAATTCCACCAAGCGCTCGAGTATGCGGTTCATCCCCAAATCAATGCGGCGCTGTTGGTTCTCTGCGACGGCGAGCTCTTCGAGGTCTTCGACCGCGAAGAGAATGTGATCGACCCCGTCCTGCGCTTCAGAAAGGATGAGCTCCTCGGTAACTTCGACAAGCTCCGGACGCTCCTGGGTCCCTGGCAGGTCTGGTTTTTCGAAAAGCGCCGGGTGATCCGACTTATCGACAAGGTCTTCGACAGAGAGTTCAATCTTCAACGACTCGATGAGTTTAGGCGAACCGTAGAAGACCGCCTTGTTGGAAAGCGGGCAATTGTCCAAAAAAACTATCAGGAAAGGTTCAATGCTCGGACCGACGCAAAAGAGCAGGAGGCTCACCTAAGGAATGAGTCCACGGAGGATCTTATCGATGCGTACTTCTTTTTCGACATACCCTACGTCCAGGTTCTGACGATCATCGACACACTTGTTACCCGGTGTCGGGAAAATCCTTTTCCTGTCTTGTTCAAGATGTTCCCCGACCGCCCGCGAGAAGCCAACGACCACTTTTACGTCCGCGCATTGACCTTTCTCATCACCCTTCATGAGAAGACCAAGGCTACCGGCTGGAAGCCAGGATGGTTGCCAAATTGGCTATGTAACCCGCCGAAGGGAGAGGTCGACTTGGAGTACGCAGTCCAGGTTCTATTGAGCCGGTGCCTCACGCAGTTCGCGGAGGACGAGGCGCGCAAGGTCACTCTTCTGTGCTACGCAGCAGTCCGAAGGGTGCTCAAAAGCGCATTGGTCCAGGATCAGAGCGCTTGGACGAAAGCTGAAGGCATGCACGCCTTCCTCCGATATGCCGGCCAGGAGATGTCCTGGGACTCATTCGTATCCTCGCCCGGCGGGCAGGCACTCCAGATGCTCAACAGCAATGGCCTGGCAATGACGGTTCGTCTGATCAATTCTTGTAAGGCGGAAAGCGGTGAGTTGCAGATTGAAACCGCGAAGGTAAAACTGCGCGAATTATGGGCTATCGAGAAGAACTTCCTCCACGGCGCACCTCAATATCGAAAATTGCTCTGCGAACGAGAAATCAGCGAGGGGGGATACGTGTCAGAATCGATCGACGTCGACACTGATTATCTTGGCCATCTGACACTCTGCTACCTCGAGCATATTCCCGTCTGGAGGGAGTACGCGCTCACCTTCCACCGGGATGCCATCGAAGACCTTGTCAGCCTGGGCTCATGGCAAGCGCCGAAATGGCTCGAAGACGGGGTCCAGATCAGACTTCTCTCCAACGAAGACATTGCGAACAGATTCTTCTACGGGGATGTTGCGACAATGGAGGCTTTGCAAGAGGGCTATCAGCTAGGCAAAAACGTGTGAGGACGAGAGATCGACCCTGATATTTCGGAAGCTCCTTGGCCAACCATGTAAAAGTCTGCCATTCGGCCGTTGCTACAGTTGGGCATCTAGACTCGATAGCATCCATGTCACCACGACGCCGGCATTGTGCGCCCCAATCGTATTTTGGGCATCCAGTCGAGGAACCACATCCGTACCAAACTGCTGAAAGCGGTTCACAATTCCCGAGACAAAGATGAATGGACTGTCTTCCGCCTTCTCGCGAATTAGAGCGTGAGTTGTTTCTAAGGAGACGGGCACCGCCTTCGTTCCAAGCGCCTGAAAAGCCTGGATGGTCAGAGGATCCTTCGTCGTGTAGTCTGCGGACTGGGTGACATTGATGGTTCCCAGTGCGACGTCGCCCAGGCCAATCGAGATGTCCACCGAGAGACCCGGATTCAGTGGGACAGGCAAGAACCGGTTGAGAGCTGACACGGAATCCATGGACTGAATCTTCTCGAACATCGCGGGCGATATCGAACTTTCGATGAGGCGGTCAAAGCTCTTCGATTCGAAGTTGCTTGTAGGATTGGTGTCGTTGGGGTAGCCGTTGTGCATAAAGACGCTGGTTCCGACAACAACTCCGCCGTTTCGATTGACACCAACGCTGGGCGTCGATGCAGTCCCAACTGCGATTACGAGGCCCGCTCGCTGACCGTACTCGAATATCTTATGGAGACGCTTCGCTTTTTGCTCGCTGCTTGATTGAACATCTGTCGTCAAGCCATCCAGCAGATCAGAGACGCACCATACTTCGGCACTGAAATTCTTGTATCCAAAAACTGCGCGTGGAAGCGGGTCCAGATTCTGCTCGTTGGCCTGTTCGGGCACTCGCCGCGTTGGTTGTAGAGCGGTGGGCCACGGAGCTCCTGCAGGTCTCGTGTTGTTGTTGAGCATTGCAGCTAAAGCAGGATCACATTCCCACCACTTATTGATGACGACCACAACACGCATGTTGAACCTCGCAATTTGAAACAACCAGAGTAGCAGCTGAAGGCTGAACTCTAAATAACCCTACGCGGCCGATCGGAGTGGAGGGCATCTGATTTCAAAGAATCACTTTGGCAAAGGACTTCCTCCTGGGACTACAGTGCCAGCCGGCAACAATGGATTCTGCGGAGCCGAGGCGCCTCCGCCTCCTTGTGGCGTCAGATAAGTCGAATTGGTGACAATGTTCACCGGAGCGTGCCAATCAAACGTCCAGGTCACACTGAGATTGATGGTCTTTGCAACAAGCGGTTTGTAGATGTTCATGTTTTCGTAGTAGAAGACCTGGTACGCAGGCATCAGCGAAAGATTGCCCCGTATGGGGACCTGAAGGCCGACGGCGGTCACAAAGTCGTATTTGGTTTGCACAGTAGATTGGCTCAAGATGTTTCTCGAACCCCAGAAGTCGCCTTGAAATTTGGTGTAGAGCTTGAGCTTCTGTTGCGACCATTCAGACAGCGTCACAGTCATCTGCGAGTCAACATAAAAGCCCTGGCTCTGTCGCCGCCGATAAGACCCATTGAGATCCGTCGTCGCCGTAATGATTGGCGAAGGTGGGGTGGAACCGTCGGCCGGTTTTTGATATCCGGTGACGCACTGCGAAAGCGTCTGAGGCGCAAGATCGCAGATGTCTGTGGTGACGCCTCCATTGACGATGGCGACTTGCTGGAGCACGTGTGCGTTCAACCCGTATTCGTAGCCAAACTCGGCATAACTGTCGTTTGCCAAGTCTTCCCGCAGTCCAAATCTCGGAATAAACGCGCGCTGGCGGTCGACGACGAGCTGAACTTTGCAGCCGCCCGCGGGATTGTCGCAACCGACCGGTAGCAAGGGTCCAAACATCTGCGTTTGATAGATCAAGGTGCTCGCCAAACGCAGCTGAGGCAGCAATTTGGTCGGTTCTGCGGTTCGGGGCTTGAAAAACGGTCTGCCGATATTGAATTCAGTAATCCATTCGGGCTCGATCGAATTGCTTCCATAGTTGATTGTGTCGCCAGTCGCGCCGCCGGTGACCTTCTTGCTCACATTCATCATGAATGCAGGACCATAGTCGAGATATTTCCCCTCGTGCAGGAACCGAACGTTTTGGGATGCTTCGAAATCGCTGGAGTGTGGTGAGGAAGCCCGAGTATCCGTGGCGGCACCGTACAACGAACTTAGGCTTGCGTCAGCATTGTTCGGGTTGTACTCCGTATAGGAAGCGGTCCAGGTCGGAATATTGAGGTGCCAGCGTCCACGCTGTTCAAAGCGACTGTTAGCACGGACGAACGCTTGCGGCTGGGGCCCAGTGATGTTCGGAGTTGGCATTCCAGGTGCCCCGGGTCTTTCAGGTGTGATCGCAGAGGCCAGGACTCCGAAAATCTGATCAGACTCATTCAGTGGCTTGGCAGTGCCCGCTGCGGGAGGATTGATCCCTGCGAAGAGCTCATTGTTCGATGCGAGCGCCCGTGTCGTCACGACTGAATAGATTCGACTGGGCTGTATCGGAGTTCCATCCACGCAATAGGTAATCGGCGTGGGTTGAGGCCCCGGCGCAGGTGGCGTGGGTGGCGGGCTCGTTGTCCCTGGAAAAGCCGCTTGAGTCGCTTGACACTGACTTATACCTGGTACATCGAATCGATCCGTGGTGCCATATTGGTGGTCTGTCTGTGCCTGCACAATGCCGAATGTTCGCACCCATTCTCCGGTGGCGTCCCCCTGAAGGCCTCTTGTTTCGAGGTCTGCGAGATACTGCGAGTTCGTGAGAATCGTGGACAACTGGCTCCCGCTAAGGTCCAGCATGACGAACTCGTCATGTTTCCAGAGGAAGATTTCCTCGCGAGCCTGTGACACACAGCGGAGATCTCGATTTTCCAACCCGCACACTTCATTGAAATTGGCTTCGCTCTTAACGACCCTGTCGAAGAGATCCCGGTCTTGAATCAGTGCGAGATTGGCTCCGGCCTCTGCAGCGAGAAGCCTCGTGATCTGATCTTTGATGCGCGCTGTAACGTACGCCTGGTTGCCGTCCGAGTTATCTGCAACCGGAAATAGGCTGATCCCATCGTCTTTGAGGTCAAAAGCATAGGCATCGTTGTGGAAGCGGAGGGCGGGCGCAGAGTCAAAGCTGCTTGGGTTATCGATCGTCACAACATTCATTGGAGAAATGAGCTTGTTTGCATTCGGATCATAAGCGGGTCTGGGGGTCACCAGATATGCCCGAATTTTGTCCGGCACTTGATTGTTTGCTTGTTGTCTGTCCGGCAGACCATCGTCCCCTAGCAGCAACCGTTTTACCGCCTGCGGGAGATTGGGATCGATCCTGAGATCGTTCCTGTGGCCATAAACCGCCTCTTCGTTTTGGGTAGCGTTAAACTGGTCAGCTTCGCTGACGATGAGGTCGAAGCCTGACTCCTCTGGTGGAGCGGCGCCCACCGGAGTTACGTCCGTCCCGTTGATCCTCAAGTGTCCGCTGGCTCCATATGCACTGGAGAACTCCAAGGCTTCCGCCCGAGACATCTGGGCCATCAGAATCCGACGGTTTATTTCGATTCCCTTGTTCTTGCAATCCCTCTCCACGTACTCAAGAATCTTCTCCACCTCGGACACCGGATTCGTCACAACGAGCTGGAATGTAGCTTCCTGCGATTCAAGAGCTCCTGCCTTGGCTGGGTTCTTAGGTGCCTTGAATCCAGTAACGCGGAACTTTTGGTTCGAATCGGAGATTTCGCGGAGAAAGTCGTTGCTAACGACACCGACGACAAGGACGGTGACCGGGCGTCCTTGCGTGTCGTGCAGATAGATGAGCTTGTACCCCACCCCTTCCTGGTTCGCGGGTAGTGCGGGCAGCCTGGTATCGCATTTGACGGCGGTCTGAGTTGTGCCGGGGTCAATGGCCGCCAGAAAGAGAGGACAGGGACTTTGGGTTGGGGTGATGTTATCCGCCTCAACCTTGTCTTTGGAGTACACGTAGTGCAGATTGGCGGCAAGTATTTGCGTGTTCTGGGGTTGACCGGCGGGAGTAGCGGGGGTGTGATGTTTGTCAATCACTATGGATTGCGCAGAGATTGCTACGGCAACTTTGTGGAGCCAAGGCGCTCCGTACAGAAAATCCTCCCGGCCCGGAACAACTGCATCGTAGCCCGCACGCATGAAGAAGTTGGCGACGTTGTCCTCCGCCGCAAAAGTGAGGTGCACGGTGTCAATATAGGGCACGTCGTCTTTCGCCGAACCTCTTGTCAAAGGAGCGCAATCTTGACCGACCGGAATCGACTTGAGGGGAAATCTGCCTCTGCGGTTCCAGTCAAACTGGAGCGTCTTCCAGCCCGGGGCCGCTGTCGTGACAAAGCATTCCTTCCTTATCCGCGCCGGCAAATCGGGGGCGAAATTGTCACCCATTCCAAGGAGAATCGCGGGCATATCTTTGTTCTTCTGATATCTTTGCCAGTCGTAGAAGGTACCAACTCGTGGAAGCGAGTCATCCAAAACCCGACGGGCAGCGAGATCACATGCCCGAACGGCATTCAGGAACTCATCGTTGGTCTTTGCCGCAGCCAAACAGTCTTTTTGCGACGGCTGCGCCCCCTTCGCAGTTAGCCCGACAGGCTCTCGATAGTATCCAAGGAGCTTGCCAGTGTAGAGAACACGTATTGGGGTTGGTTGCGCCTTCGCGTCCTCATCTTGAGCGCGCAGATTCGTACCTTCGACGGACGAGAACACCAGAATTGTCGACAGGAAAGCCAGAATGGTCCGCGGTTGTCTCATATGATCCTCCGGAGAGACAGACATTGATAGGGCCCGTGTGGACGGTATATTACCCCAAGCCACCATCGCCGCTCGGAAAATATATGTGGAATAATCGAGCGGGCCGACCACCTTGCAATCCTGTGTCTTGGCGGCCTGTTAGTTACGGGTCGCTTTATCCAGCTTGCAAGCTAGCTCCGGTATGGAATGACCGCTGATCGGATTGATCCTCGAAAACAGGTTGTACCGCACTTGGCGAATGACTGGGGCGGTCGCCCTAGGCGGGTCGATAGAGTTTGTAAACGAACGGAGGATAGCGAGAATTTCGCCTCTCTCGTAGATACGATCAATCTTCAGCTCTTGCCTGTTGGCCGTTCGAATCGCCTTCTTCACAGAGGTGTAGCCGGTCACAGGGGAGGGATCAAAGGCAAAGACGTGTGCGACCCGAGGTACGCCTGGATCGATCGGCAACGAATAGGCAAACTCCTCTGCAAGTCCACCGCCTAGAGAATGGCCGGTGGCGTAGATGGTTGCGTGATTCAGAAACTCCCAGCCGGGCTCCTGCTTACGTTTTATGAACTCCTCTACGAATTTGGGGCCCACCAGCTTTACGAGTTTCGTGTATTCGTCGTCGTGCCAAGGTATAAACCAACGGAGATTCGCTTCCCAATCCTTGAGGCTCCTGGCGTCCGTACCGCCAAAGGCCACAGCGACTTCACCGCTTGCGGGATTTCTCCAGACATCAACCCGCAGATGCGACTTGCCGATCTCGTCCTGCAGCGTCTTGTCTGGGAAATCAGGCCACAGCGACCATCCGGCCGCTTCGAGTGCGGTCCCAGGGTCCAGACAGTCGGTGCCTGGTGATGTCTTAATTGCCGACGGGATATTCTCATACGCCGCTTGGCTTAACCAGGCAAACCTCAGGTCTTTCTGGGCCTCGGGGCCAACAGGCTGTGGCGAGCCAAGCAAGCGATCGCCGGGCTCGCGGATAACTACCTCGGCGCCCGACTGCCGGTACGCTGGCCTGTTCCGAACGAAGAGTATTGCTGCGAGAACCAATACCGCAATTGCTGTGAGGATTACGTACAGTCTCGGCTGCATCCTAATGTTCCTCCTCGAATTTGTTCCATAGGAAGACACCGATGGGAGGCGGTGGTGCTTTATCGTGTGAGAAAGTCTACCAAGCTTTGTCGGCCGCGACTCAATTCGAGGGCCAAGAATTGTGTACCTGATGGAATCATAGCGACGGAATGTTTCTCTCTGCCCAGTCCCAATCGACCAGAGCTTCTTCATTTGGCCTGCCTCTCTCGACCCAATGGAAGTAGGCGGCTTCATTTCGGAGCGCATAGAGCAGGAACTCACGAACGTACTCGATTCGAAGTACCAGGAGGTGAGCTGTCGCATCACTCCAACGGAGTGCGACGCCAGTGATCCGGCTCTCCTCTGGAGTCCATCGGCGACCATCCAGCACGCACCTGTGAAAGTTTGTGTCCCAGACTGGAGACCCGCTCAAACCGAACGGTATGGGAAGACCTCCGCTGTTTGGCGTAAGTGATTTTGCGAGGTCGGGCGGATAATGTAGTGCGAACAACATCGCCGGCAGGTTCACGAAAGGTTCTTTGGTCGACTGAGTGAGGAAGGAAGTCGCTTTGTTAATGAGAATTTGGTGAGTCGGGCTGAAGTAGGACCGTTCGCCGCTATACCCCTGCAAAAACAAGAAGTCCTTGTCGACAGGATCGTGTTTGATCGCCAGGCGCGCCACCTGGAAGGCCCTACGGCGGTTGTTCTCTTGAGACCAAATACCGCGATCGATCCGAGTGACTGCCAGGTCATATGGGTAAAACGCGGCCTGCACCGGATTCGTGATTCGGCTTGCACCCTCACCCTCTATAAGCTGATGGGCGAGAGGCCGCTCTTTGATCTTGCGTGCCACGTGCTCGTTGGTGAGCAGATATGTGTCGTTGCCCAACTCGACATAGAGGCCTGTGCCGCGATGCTCGCCTTCGTTGGGTTCGATTTCGGTTGAGATCGCGGCAATGTACGGGAACGCATGTTCGCGCATCATGTCCGTGACTTTAAAGCTCAACTTTTCAAACTCTTCCATGGTCGGCCGGAAAAGAGGATTCATAATCAACCATTCTGCCAGCTCAGAGCATATTCCCCTCTGGAAAGAGTACACGTTCAAGTTCTATAGAGATGCCATCGAAGACCTCGTCCGCCTCGGATCATGGCAAAAGCGGAAATGGCTCGAAGACGGAGTACAGATCAACTTCCTTCCACGGAAGAGGTTGCAAACCGATTCTTCTACGGGGACGTAGCCACGATGGATGGGTTGGAAGAGGGCTATCAACTCGGCAAAAACGTGTGGCACTGCCGGAACGCGCCTGGCCAACTTTCCAGATCATGGCCTCTTCCACTGAGAGGTTCGCCGTTGATCAGACTTGCGGTGCGTGCCCCTGCCCTTGGGCACTAAGCTTGCTCCTCAAAGATCTGATTTGATCCATCTCCTTGATCAGCTCTTTGGTGTAGGTGACAAGGAGACTTTCTGTGTACCGTTCGGTTGCGAGAATCTTCCTGAGGCTGTCTCTGGTAATCAAATGTTTAGATGGGTCGAAAAAGTTCTGCAAATCGATTAGATATTCAACAAAGTGTTGCGTAACGATGTCGTAGTTGGTTCGTAGCAACTCCAAATCTCCGTAGCTGGCTTGATAAGGTGTCAGGTCAGTAACAATGACCTTCTCGATCGCCGCTTGGTCACCTTTCCAGACGCTGTCCGAGAACACATATCGCGATCGATTTGGATCTTGAAGTGACTGCACCGTTGAGAGAGTAGCCTGAATGGTCTGAGATATCGCGCCTGCAACGGCAGTAACTTTTTGCATTTCAAGTTGATCGTTAAGCAACCCCGAGGCTCCCAATGCGTCCATTGCCTGGTCGGCATTGCTAACTGACTGATCATCTGGAATGGTCAGATCAATGTTCTTTTTGGGGAACAAGATCGGCAGAATCTTAATGCCCGGTGTCCGGACGATCTGGGAAAGCGTCTGGAATTCGCCCACCATGACGGTCGTATTCTTTCTTAACTGATCCGCTATGGCTAGATTGTGATTCAGTTCTACGTCGAGTCTATCGACTTGGGCTTTTTGTTCCTGAATGTCTCTTTGAGCAGCGAGCGCTTCTTGCTTTTGCCGATCGGCGAGATCAGCTTCATTCTTGCGGCGCGTTTCCGCAACCTGCGCGGCTTGTGCTCGCTCGTTTGCCTGAACCTCGCGATATTTGAGTGCGAACCCAAGCGCAACAAGCAAGAGGCCAAGAATGAAACCATAAAGCAAGATTGTGCGTAGTATCCTGAAACCTAATGTGGGTGGAAGAGCAGGAACAATTCCTTGCTTGATGACATATCGACAGAACAGGAACGCAAGAAACAGAAAGAATCCGATGAGAACCAACGGATCCTTGAGGTATGGCGCGATCTTTTCAAATTGCATGACGTCCGCCGTTTCGCAACGTGTGATATTCGTATTCCGTAAGAGTACGGCACATGCTGCATCTGCGTGGACAAAAGCGTCGTCCGCATTAGAAATTTCTATCCCGCCGACCGAAACTGCTCTTGCTCGCTGAATTTAAACTGAATCTCCGGTATATCTGCTGTCTTGCAGATCAACCGGGCTAGGTTATCGCGCCAATAGATGCTCTGCGCATCCAATGCTCCCTGATCATGCTCCAGCTGTTTCTTCGGGCACCCACCCAGGCAGATCGGCAGGAACGAGCAGGTTGAGCAAGAAGCTAGAGTGGTTGGATCAAAGGCATCCCACCAAAGATCGTCGCTCAACACGTCTTGATTGCTGAGAATCCGGAAGGGGCTTGAATTCAGATTGCCAACCGCTCGGTGCGGTTCGGATACCTGTAGACCGCATCGGTAGGTTCTCTGATCAGCACCAATGACCACGGCATTTTTCGACAGGGCCGCACAGACGGAAGTCTTGGGTGTTGCGTACCCGCTGATCGTCTCAGGTTCCTCCATGGTGCCGGTCGGCAAGAGAGGGATTACCCGCTTCTTGAGAGCCTCAAACTCATCGGTTGGGATGCCAATCCGCTCCACAAAGCGGCTTTTCTCTGTGTACGCGGCGACTCTGGCGGGTTGAAGAGTGGCCCGGTGCTTAGCAGCAAACCAGCCGCGATCAACCGCGAACTTAACAAATGCGATGAACTCGTTCTTGTTTCTGTTGTCCATGTTGTAGCGAAGATCTACTCGGCATTCGTTAACGAGTTGCGATATCAGCGAAGAAGCCTCGTCGAAGCTCGATCGTCCGACGTCACTCTTCTTGGTAAATCTCCTGCGCTGATCGTGCGTTTTCTTCATTCCATCAAACGTAATCTGCACCTGGCGAATGCGATGCCGCCTGACGAACTCTCTGACGTCTTGGGGCCACGCCGTCCCGTTGGATATTACCGAAGCGGAGTATGTAATTCCGAGCGAAGCACATAGGCTTTGGATCTGCAACGACGCCTCTTCGAGAAAGGGGAGATTAAGGGTCGGTTCACCGCCGTACCAATCGACGTGCATTTTCTTTTTGCCGGATTTCAAAAGCAGGTCGCTCGCGCTTCGCAGGATCGAAGGAATGTCCCTCTCTTTGAGGGAATCGCCGCTGCGCTCCTCATAGCAATAAAAACACCCCAAGTTGCAATCTAGGGTTGTTGTGATTGTGATGACGACTGGTGCGTCGTTTCTAGCCGACCAGAATACCGATCGAATGGCCGCCAATTCGTCAAAGGTATCGTCCACTACAAATTGATCGCGAGTTAGAAGTTCGAGTGAGTCACGATCAATTTCAACTTCCTCCGCGGTCTCGGAACCCATTAGGTTCTTCACTAGTGACGAGACCTTCGGTCCATCTAGATTGAGCATCTTTCCCGTACGGGCGTTAAACAGGAGCCAAGCGTCGTCTGCTTTAGGAACTGCAAAGTTGTAGAGTGACGCTTTCATAGAAGCTCATTCATCGCACAATAAGGAGCAAAGGACCGCATCATCCGACAATGGGATCGCCGGAGATGGCTTGCCCCAAGCCGTCTGAGGTTGGTTCGGGGACAAACTTCCCGATTAGAGGATTTGATTGAGATGAAATGTTATTCCGTGTCGACGACCGCGAGGCACGTCGAGGTTCCGCCACAAAGGCGAGCCCCAATAGGTTTCGCAGGCTTTAAATGTTCATCGACAAGGGAGACTTGGAGTTCTTGTGCTCCGGCTACGTGGGCTTTAGTTTCTGAGACAATCAACTTGATCTTTTTCACGTTCGACATTTTGCCCTCACTTTGCTCTACTGGCAGAAACCCCAATCATCGGGGGATTTCCTTATACATCTGCCTGTTTCAAGGTGTCAATGGATTCTTTTGACTTTAATTGCGCGACAGGCCAGCACCTCCTTTCGTCACTAACGGAGTTTCGCGAGATATGTCTTTTCGGTTCGGAGTGATCGCGGATGCCAAAGCGCAGTGCGGGCCTTTTGATGTTTCGCACATTCAATGATCAGTTGGAGGTCTTTCTTGTTCATCCTGGGGGACCGCTCTGGGCTAAAAAAGACAAGGGTGCGTGGACGATACCCAAAGGCGAATATGAGCGGGGCGAGAATCCGCTTGTCGCGGCGCGGCGCGAATTCGAAGAAGAAACGGGCTTTCAGGCCATCAGCGAATTCATCGATCTAGGCTCGATCAAACAGAAGAGCGGCAAGGTTGTGAACGCATGGGCATTTGAGGGTGATTGCGATCCGACCAAACTGACGAGCAATACATGCGCGATCGAGTGGCCCCCACGTTCTGGGCACCGTCTCGAAATACCTGAAGTTGATCGCGGTCGCTGGTTTTCGATGAGCGAGGCAGAAGAATATATCCGCGAGGAACAACGTGAGTTCCTGCGCAGGCTCTTGCAAGGGCTCAATTAGAGTTCAACGCCCTTTGGCACGCGTCTTCAGGTGCCGACTTCGACCTTCCAGCGTTCGATGAAAAACATGGTTCCGGTGTGAGTTCGTGTGCTGCGGTGTTACGCTTTTCCTATTGGAGGTTGGATGAGCATAACCGGAGCAGTATCTGAATTGGACAAAGAAATATCCGCGTTGAGTAAAGAAATTAGCCGTCTGACGCAGATCCGTGAGTCTCTCTTAAAGAGCCCTGCTGGAGCAAGTCGATCCCCTGTAACAACAACCGGTGAAACCCAGAAGCGAAAGTACGTTCGTTCTGCCGTTACGCTAGCTAAGAAGTCCAGCACCACGAAGAAGACTGCGTCGGTTAAGGCGGCAACTCCGGTAAAGAAGAGAGTGATATCCGCAGCAACCAGAAAGAAGATGTCTGACGCTGACAAGGCGCGTGCAGCCGCTAAATCCGAATCTGCTAAGTAATCCAATTGAGGTGAGAGAACACCCTCACCTCAATTAAATTAATGGATGGATTCGGCATCTTCTCAGATCACGACTAATGCATGTCCTCGAGCATGTCCTGGACTGCGAATTGAATCGAAAGCTCAGCATCTGCCGTGGAGCCTTCGCTCTCAAAGAGAGGGGGCGGCACATCAAGTTGAAAATTGCTGAGTCCGACGCCGACTAGACGGAAGAGCTGCTTTGGTCCGAACTCGACTCGTTCCCGTAAAGCGAGCGCAATCGTAGTGAGTTCGTCACACGACGATGGTGGGGCGGAGGGGGTGAGACTCCTCGTAAGCGAATTGAACTCCTTCGTCTTGAGCTTGAGTACGACAGTCTTCGCACCACGAGCGTTCTCTCGGGAAGCCCGCCATACCTTTTCTGCAAGCCGTCGAATTTGCTGCTCGGTTTCCTCGAGGGGTATATCGACCTGGAAGGTATCTTCGGCAGAGATTGATTTGCTCACGCGGTTCGCAACAACTGGATTGTGATCGATGCCGCGTGCGAGCTGATAGAGGCGTGTGCCGTAGCTGCCGAAGTGATTTTCGAGATCAGGCAATTCCAGACGGTACAGATCGCCAAAGAAGCGCTTAAACTCTCTGCTGAATTGGGACGGGCTCTCATAACCCACCTTTGCAGCTGCAACCGATGCCCCGAGGCCGTCATATTTGATATGCAGGCGCGCCTTGTGAAGTCGCACCTCCTTTATGTACTGCAACGGAGATGTTCCCGTGATCTCCTTGAAGGCGTGGTGAAATGCAGAGACGCTCATTCCCACCTCCTCTGCCATTCGCGGCACGTTCAGGGGTTCGGAATATTCGCGATGGATCCATTGCAGAGTGGTATATATCTTCGACAGGCTGCTTCCACGGTTGAGCATGGAACGCAGGGCGCACCCCTGTGGACCAGATAGAACTCGGTAGACGATCTCGCGGACAATACCTTGGCCCAGTATCTCCGCGTCCGGCGGAGATTGGAGGCACTCCAGCAAACGGATGACTGCCTCACTCATTGGAAGATCGAGCGGTGTAGGTCGGACTATGTCAATAGGATTCTCTGACCCTGTACCGCGCCAGTCTGGCAGCTTGCTGGCAAGCTCGGTGATCAGATTCATTTCGACTCGGATCGAGACCCCAAGCATCGGCTCTCCCCGTCCGACATCCGTCGTGACCTCAAACGGAAGCGGGATCGACAGCACCAGATAGTTGTTTGGGTCGTAGACGAACTCTCGATCACCGATATAGCCGTTCTTTCGGCCGCTGGCGACAACGTAGATGCTTGGCTCATAGAGCACTGGCGTCCGGGGGATGTTCTGGTCGGTGCGCGCCAGCCTCACCCCATCAACAAGAGTTGGACACAGCCCTTCGCCAGTTGTCAGTTCAAGCAAAAGGGCCTTCATTCTGCGCTGGTTGATCTCGAGTTGTTGATCGAGCGTCGGCATATGCTTCGCCATAGAGTTTAGTGGTTTGGGCAGACACTCTGCTCGTTTTCTCGCCGCCTTTGCAGAAACTTGCATGTTATTTGGAGGTTTAGGCAAGTTGCGTACCCTGGCACTCTGAAAGTCCGATTCCGTGAGCTTCGCTTCCACCAACAGATCCCCAAGTCTCATATCGATCTCGGTATTGTCGCGTCTGTTGCCAAGCAAGGGTGGCTGGCATCTGCTTCATCACTTCGATGCAGTCGCCGTGAAGGATCTGATTGGTGAAGCCGTTCTGCTGGGCTGCTACTGTCGTGGTTGCCATCTCTGAAATCTCCTTGTGGTCCCTTGCCTCTGAAGGCGCTCGGGACACACCACGCGAAGCGATGCGAGGGACCCGCCTCCCAAGGCAAGCGGGTGCATTTTCGGGAGGGCCGAAAGAATGTTCTGCGTTCTGTGCAGAAGATTGTTTTGGAGAGACCCGAAACCCGGAGGGCGGCTGATAAGCCGAAGCAGAACACGCGCAGTCCGCAGGGCGGCGGACCAGGCCCGAAGCAGTGTCCGGGCGATGCAAGAGCAACGGGATCAGAGATCAGGAATGGCAATCACTGAAGTGATGCAGGGATGTCTTCGAGGTTCGTTCACAAGACATTCGAAGATGCAGATGGCTACTGCACGGTACCGGTTCCGGACTGCTCGCTCAACAGCATGGTTGCAGTGAGAGTGACGAGTTGGAAGACCTCTTCCGGCAGGACCTTTGCTATTGGCTGAGCTGCGTCGATCTCTTCCTGGGGCGGAATCATGATCTCGAAGTCTTCGCAGTGGGTTTCATCGTTGGACATGAGTAAATCAATGAACTGAGCCTTGTTCTTTGAGGAATTGAATGAGAACAGCAACTCGTAGGCATCTGCGTTGGGATCTCCAAGAAGCGCGAGCATGCGTGTGTCGGTCAGCTGAGCATAAGCCAGCATGTATCCGATAGCCTCGGCAGTTCGTGTCCGATCTTCAGCGTCATCTCGTGGCAGAAATATGAGGAGTACGATCCAGTCGTTCTCGTCCCGCCAGTAGGCAGGAATCGGTGGGTAGTCACCCGGTGGATTTGTCGGCGCGCTGCTCATCAGTTGCGATCATCGCGTATCGCGCGTCCTGGATCAAGCTGCTGAATGGCAGGTTTGTGGCAATTTCGCAACAGAGTGTGGTTCTGGATTATTGCTCTTAGGATCAATAATGCGTTCGAGAAAGTAATAATCGGAGGCTCTTTGTCGATCTAACTTGGCTTTATCCGGGGCATAGAGGTTCTTTGAGAGTCATGCCCTGGGCGGAGGTCAAGTCTATGAACTCGTCACTGGGGAAGGTTCCCGTGCTGGAACCCTATATCGAAGCCTCTCAGGCTGCTGCTTATCTGTCGATGACGCGCAAGACGCTGCTCAAGAAGGCGCGGGCCGGTGGTCTGCCTGGACATCCCCTCGGCGAGGGGCGCAGAAAGATGTGGCGTTTTCGCCTCTCGGAACTCGATCGCTGGATGCAAACCGAGGTAACATCAGGCAGCGACGAAGACCGTTCAAAGGAAAGGAATGCTTTTCTATGAAACGGTCACGATATCAACAAGGGGCTCTCTTTACGGAGGCCCGCAAGAACGGTCCGGCTGTCTGGGTGTATCGCTGGCGGGAGACGAACTCCGAAGGGAAACGAAGCTCACGGAGGGAGATCCTGGGTACAGTCCTTGAGATCCGAAACCAGGCTGCGGCGCAGCGAGCGGCAGAGAAACTTCGCCTCGGCGTCAACCGCAATCTGGGCGAAGGCTCCGGAGCTCCGGCAACCATCCGAAAGCTGGTCGAGCACTATCAACTGAAGGAGATTCCGATGGAATCTCACGAGGGGAAACGGAGGTCAACGAAGTTGGGCTACCTCAGCAATCTCAACTGTCACATCGTGCCGAAGTGGGGTGGCTACCATCCCACCAAGGTCAAGACGGTCGAGGTGGAGGAGTGGCTGAAGTCGCTCCATTTGGCACCTGCCAGCCGCGCGAAGGTGCGCAATGTCCTGAGCATGATCTTCCGCCACGGTATGCGGTGGGGATGGCTGGACAGCAATCCGGTCACGCTGGTGCGTTGCAGCTCGAAGCGGTTGCGGAGGCCGGACATTCTCACGGCTGAGGAGTTTCGCGATCTGCTTGCGGGGCTGCCGGACAGGGAGCGGCTGATGGGCACGATCTGTGCCACCACCGGGCTGCGTATCTGCGAGGTCCTCGGTATGAAGTGGGAGGACATCGACTTCGACACGCAAACAGCCAATGTGCTTCGTTCTTACACGGACGGCAGCATCGGTCCGTGCAAGACGGAGATCTCGGAGCAGCCTGTGCCTCTCGATGAGATCGTCATCGAGGCGTTGCTGGAGTGGCATCCGGTCTGTGGTTATCCGAAGCCGGAGGACTGGGTGTTCGCCAGTCACCAGACCTTCGGAAAGATGCCGATGTGGCCCGACAGTCTGCGGCGGAAGATCCTGCAGCCGGTCGCCCGCAAGGTGGGCATCAAGAAGCAGATCGGGTGGCACACGTTTCGCCGTACTTATAGTTCCTTGCTGGCCGAGACGGGCAACGACGTCAAGGTGGTGCAGGAACTGATGCGGCACGCCAAACTCAGCACAACGATGGAGGTCTACACGCAGGCGGGCATGCCCAAGAAGCGGCTCGCGCAGCGGAAGGCCGTCGATGTGCTCTTTAACCGCAATGCAGCGGCAGAGAAGGGGGTCGAGGAGGGAGCGTCTTATTGCTCCGATACTGCTCCGATGGAACCCTTACTGCTCCGGCAAAGCGCTCGCTAACTTATTGAAATGATTTGGTGGACCTGATCGGGATCGAACCGATGACCTCTTCCATGCCATCGACCCAACTATAAGCATATCAACAGCTTACAAGACCCCGGTGGCTCCCTAAGTCATTGTAAGAACGTAAAACTCTGAGAACGAGCGTATTGCAAAGCGTATCGCATTTCATCAATGCCGCTGCGCGACGTGCTGACCTTCAAAATAAGATGTTCGTACAGGGAGATTTCTCGAATGCCTTTTCTCGCTCTCTATCGTGCGGCACACAACAATGCGATTGACTTGATTAATGAGGCGGAACTCCTGTTTGACCATGGTCGATATTGTAGGGCATATGCGTTAGCGTTCACCGCACTGGAAGAGATATCTAAATCACAGCTGGCCGCAGACGTGTACACCGAACTTATCACCAAAGAGGCCTTTCAAAAGATATATCGCGACCACAGAGAGAAGATCGCTAGGATGGCTTGGGCGACTGAGGATGCCAAGCGCTATCTGTCCGAGCCCGATGGTGAATATCTGGAAGTAGAGGCGCCGACATTTCCGAGCCGCAACGATTCAATGTATGTAAATCTGAAGGACGATAAGGTCATATCGCCATCTGACGTAATCGGTCGTGACGATGCCCAAGGCATCATACACACAGTCAATGTCGCACTTCAGCGAATCACCGAGGTCACAGAATTTTGGGGTCATCAGATTGGGACCAAAGGTTTCATGAAGTAAAGCCCGATTAATTCCGACAACTAGACCATGTGTCGAGCTCAACGGATGTAGGTAGCACAACGTTTTCGCCTCGCAATCGTTTTCTAAACAACATTAGCTAACGCTTGGCTGTGTTCGGATCCCCCTCCAGCAAGACGGCGAGGATTCGATTCACGCACTTCTGCAGATCCTGCTCCACCTCGTGTTGCCACAATCTCAATACCTTCCAATCCATTGCCCTAAGTTTTCGGAAATTGCGCTGGTCACGATCGCGGTTGCCTGCGATCTTTGTCTTCCAAAAGGGCGCCATTTCTGCGGCCCACCTGGGGAATCTGTATCCATGCCAAAAATCTCCGTCAATAAAGACGGCAACCTTGCGACGCGGAAACACAATGTCCGGTTTACCGGGCAAATGCTTACAGTGTTTACGAAACCTCAGTCCTTTGCGATGTAGTTCGCTCCGCACGAGCCTTTCAATGTCGGTGTCACGAACCCGAACCCGTGACATGCAATGGCTTCGTTGTTCTGGAGACAAGTTGTCGGCCACTGCGAGCTCCTATGGTTGAAACTGACTGAAAGAGCGCACAGCCTCAGAACCATTCGCCAATTGAATTAAAGCTGGTTCGCGATTGGTGAAGCGGAACCGCTCTGCCTGTTTCGGACATAGCTTCCCAAAATCACATTCTGCACATTTAACTGGATGCGGACGCATAGGGAAATCCGCAGCTAAAATTCCCTGAACCGCCCATTCCACGTTGTCCACCGCCGCGGCCACCGCGGCATCATCTACTGGAACAGTAACCCGTTGATCGTCTTTTAACAGGTGTACGCTGCCTGTTCTGGCATTTTCCCCCAAGACCTGTTGAGCTGCCTTGGCATAGAGCTGCACTTGCAACGCCAGGTCCGTCCAATCCAATTCTGTATTTTGCAAGGGGTCGTCGCCGCCTTCGATGGCCTTGAAATCAATGACCTCTGCGTCTACAACTGTGCCTTGCGCATCTTCTCTCAGAAGAAGATCGATGGCCCCCGAAATCACGCAATCTTGAGCGGGAATTTCAAATCGAGCCTCCACCTGGCGGCTCCGTTGAAAGTCTTGGCTGTATGAATCGCTGTAGGTGGACACGATGTCTACGGCCTTGTTCTTAGCTCGCTCGTAAGGCCCCGGTGCGTTAACCGGGTCTCTGCTAGGTGGAACGTGCTTAAGGTGAAATACCGCTCCTGCAACCTCAGCGGCCTGCTGCTGCGTCGGGTTGCTATCCGGAAATTGCTCATGGAGCTTTTCAACAGCCGTATGGACAGTCTTGCCAAATCCGAAAAGATCAGGAATTGATGGAGAAAATCCAAACCCTTCGCGAAAGCGGTAATCCATCGGACAACGAAGGTAATAGCGAACTTGCGAAAAGCTCGTGGGCAGAATCGTTTCATCCACGCGACGTACTTGTGGAACATTTGTTAAGCCAGCTGGCATCGCTTGCGGATCATTCACAATCTCTGCGCCAATCAACCTTCTCGCGAACTCCGAAGTCCGTCGCGGCCTTGCCCCACCAGGAAGATTTGCGGCTCCCGTGACGTAGAGATATCTCTCTCCTCGTGTGACTGCTGTGTAGAACAGGCGTGCTTCCTCCGTGCGACTCTTCTGGTAAGCGCCTCGATTCAGAGCAGCTTGAATGACCGGAGCAGGTATCCATCCTTCATATGCGCGGCGATTTCCAGGAAATCGTTGCGCTTCCACGTCCACCACGAACGCAACGGGATATTCGAGCCCCTTCACCTTGTGAATAGTGGATATGGTGACCGCATCGGGACGCTGAAGGACATCGTCAGTGGATACGTCATATCCCGTCTCAGCTGCGTTTTGAAGAAAGTTGAGTATCTCTCCGAATCGTTGCGGAGAGTCTACGCTGAGGTATACGGCTTCAACATCTTGAATCATCTTGCTGAATAAGCCAATGTCGCGCATCACTACATCGGGAAGAGGAGCCCTCGCAATTCCAAAACATTCCAACAATTCGTAAACGAGTGTCTGTGGATATACTCTCCGACGGGCTCCGCCCGTCGGCGTATGGATCATACGACCCCAAGTTGTCATAACCTGAGCGAGGGCATTGAAGTTGGCTGCCGGATAGGCTGGCATCACAGCATTCTGAAAATGAGCCTGCAACTGTTCTCGCGTCGGAGATGCGGATCGCAATAAAGCAAACGTATCTCGCAACACCGCGACCTGCGGACGATCGAACGGACCTCCTCCCGCCTCCAGACTGAACTGAAGCCCAGCAGACACCAACGCGGATGAAAAAGCTTCGTGACGAGGAGAACCGTCGGCTTCGGGCTCTCGCGTCGAACGCATTAAGATGGCGAAATCGGCAAGCGTTAAACCTCGCACCTGACCATTTGGCTCTTCATATGCTGTTCCTAACAAGGATGCAATCCGAGTGGCCACCCATTGTGCCTCGTCCGCCCGAGTATCGAACCATAGGACCCCAACCTGGCGCGGGCTGCGGTTGGCCGCGGCTACCGGATTCTTCGCAATGCGACTCGCCCCCAACTCCGCCGCGACGAAAGCATCAGAAACCGCTACGATTGCCTCGGTGCTGCGAAAATTCTCCGACAGCGCCCGCTGGGAGGCCAGCGGATATCGCTGCCTAAAACCCAGGATGTTGCTTACATCAGCGCCACGCCAAGCGTAAATAGACTGATCGTCGTCACCGACGACGAAGAGCGTCTGTATTCCCCTGCGCATCTGACGAATCAATTCTTCTTGGCTGGGTGAGACGTCTTGGTATTCGTCTACCATGAGGTGCCGAATATTTGCGACCGCCCCAAGCGCTCCCGGATTGCTTTCAGCCAGCCCGTCTACAACAGCACGCACCATGAACGAGAAATCGACGTATTGATCCCGTCGTAGTGAATCGCTCAGTCGCGAAAGAGATTCACCCAATGCAGCATCATTCTGTTGCACCTGTGCCACCGTGAGCATCTCATCGTTCAAAATCTTCCACGCGTCGGAGAGTTGCCGAATCGCGTCGAAGTAACTCCCGCCTCTGGCCCGCGGGCGCAGCGGGGCCAACGCCAGTTGAGGGTAGCGTGAAATGATGTAAAGCTTGAGACGGTTTTCGTCCAGAACATCAAACTGGCGGTAAGTGGCGTCTATACGGCCGAGTACGTTTTGGCAAAAGCTGTGGATGGTGCCGATATACATGGCACCTAACACATTGGGATTCATCCCGGCGCGAGCGAGAGCCTGTGCGACCCTGCGCTTGATGGACTCAGCTGCTTTTTCGGTAAAGGTGAAGGCTACAATACTTTCGGCAGGCTCACCGGCTGCTAACAGCCTCGCGATACGATAGGCGAGAGTCCGTGACTTTCCCGAGCCGGCGCATGCGAGACAAAGCACTTCCGCTGCCGGGTCCGTGGCCGCGTCTCTTTGGTCGGTCGTCAATTCCTCTGCTAAGACCTGATTGATATCTGCGGGCATTCTGATTGACCCCTTGCTTTTCGTTCGGACTGGGCTTCTTGGACTTCTTCAGAGTCGATAAGATCCTACGCGCATGAGCACAAATGAAGGGAGGAGGTAATGCGTTACCGATCATCAGCGCAATCGCACTTTTTCCGTCAGTCGCGTCAAATTTGTACCTTCGAGGGAAACCTTGTAGCAATGCAGCTTCGCGAACCGTAATCGCGCGATTTTGGTCGGGATGAAGAAATCTACCCTTGGAGGGATTAAAACAGCCGCCAGTGATGGTTGGCGCCACTCGATCCCATGACATCCGGCCATACACATCTTTGAACCCGTTACACGACTTGTGACATTTCAACTGTTTCTTAAGAGGAAGATCTGAACGACTACCCCCGTCTTTCGGAATCGACCTGATGAGTTGCCTCACCTTTTTGGAGCGTTTTTCAGGCAGATCATGTATCGCATCCCCGCTCACACCAGGTGCCTTCAACTTCGCAAACGCGTCTCTAACGGTTCTTGGACGCGCGGAAGGTCTGGCAAATGGAACTGCGCTAGCCAGCGAAGCCAAATAGATGAGCCTTCGCCGGCGCTGTGGGACCCTAAAATCCGCGGCGTTCAATATCTTTGCTTCCCCCTTGTAGCCGAGGGCAGCTAAACGTGAGCAGAAATCCTTAAAATGCTGATCCTGCGCCAAGCCTGGAACATTCTCCATCATTATGGCGCGTGGCTGCAGTTCTTCAACCAATCTCAGGAATTCCAGAAGCAAAGAGTTTTGTGGGTCGTCGACCGAAAGCTTGCCGTTCAATGTACGCATCGTTGAGAAGCCTTGACATGGTGGACATCCTGCCAAAAGCTCTAGTTCTCCCTTGCGAAGGTTGAACTCCTTCAATACATCTGCTCCGGTAATGGTCCTGATGTCGATGTTCCACACATGAACCGAGGAATGGTTCAGAACGTATGTTCGAGCCGCGACGGGATCAATCTCTACTGCCCCCAATACTTCAAAGCCAGCTTGTTTAAGCCCTTCTGTCAAGCCTCCGCATCCAGCAAACAGGTCAATTGCGCGCGGACATGCTTCAGCTCCTTTTTTTGATCGCTTAGCCAAAAAGCACTCCCGATTCCATTACCAATCATGGGTCGCGTCATAAACCAAGACCCGTATTATATCCTATTCTAAATCAAGGAGATGTACACTGAATTTATCACTTAGGGGACCAGGCGCGTTAAGCGTAAGAGAGCGGTATGCCAATTTCGTGGATGAACATCGACGGTGTCGCCACGGACGCAGATCTGCTGGCCCTTATCAGGAAAATCAAGGAAGAGCATTCCTCGGACCCAGATGTAGCGGCCTCACTTTCGCGGGTGCTCTCCACCTCGGGAATTCAAATTCCCCGGAGAAGTCCCCATTCCGCCGATGTCGCTTCCACCGGCGGGCCTTCGTCACTTAGCACGCTGATATGTCCTCTTTTTCTCCGCGCGGCAGGTGCTTGCGTTCCGAAACTGGGTGTACCTGGGAGGCCCGCAGGTGGCATCGACTGTCTTGCACAAATTCCCGGCTATAGAGCTGTAATGAGTCCGGCTGAAATCGACCGCGGACTGAGCGAGTCCGGATATATTCATTTTCTGGGTGGCGAATCCATTGCTCCGTTAGACAGCCGGATGTTCCGACTTCGGCAAGAGAATTCAGCACAGGAAGTGCCGACATTGGTTGTCGCGAGCCTCTTGTCTAAGAAGTTGGCTGTCGGAGTTCAGTTCGCAGGCCTGGATATCCGCGTCGCACCGTACGGTAATTTTGGAAAAGATTGGGAAGAAGCGGAACGCAACGCTCGCCTCTTCATTGAAGTTGGACGACGTGTAGGGATTGAGGCGACAGCCGTTTTAACCGATGGGCGATTTCCGTACCAGCCCTATATCGGTCGGAAAGAGGCACTCTTAGCGCTCAACAAGATTTTTGCCGGAGATTCGTCTGCTTGGTTGACAGAGCATTTCGAGCTTTGCCGTACTCTCGCTCTTGCCTCTGCGCCCAACTCCATGCGGTCGCGCCTATCAAAAGCGTCGGTTTCTGACCTAGAAGCAGTATTTCTGGCTAATGTGAAGATGCAAGGGGGCGATCTGGATGCACTCGATCGCATGATCAAAGACGTAGCCAGCAACCACAACGTTGTGATATCCGCCAACGAAGCTGGGTTTGCTCACTTCGACCTGCACCTCATGCGTAAAGTCCTCGTCCACTGGCAGAATTCATGCACCGAGAACGGTCGAATGTTTCCTGACCCCGTTGGGCTCATCCTCACCAAACGTTCGGGAGAATGGGTAGATCAGGGTGCTACCCTGGCAACGCTCAGAATTGACGGCCTTCCCCACAACGAAGTCCTAATTAGCTTGCAACATGCGATCAGGGTTGTATCTACACCGTCAAATCCACATGTAAAAGGGTTGGAGCAATGAGTAAGTATTGTTGTTTTTTCTGCCCCGTCTCCGACTATTCGGAAAAATCCTTGGATGATCTTTGCCCTAAATGTAGCCGCTCGTATCGTTTTGTTCTTTCTTCGGCTCCAACTTCCGTCGGGGAATATCGCATCATTCGAGGGCTTGGACGTGGCTTCTATGGTGCCGCTTATGTTGCAGAGAAAGGCACATTCTCTCGACGAAGAGTGATTAAGATCTCCCCGACATCCTTTTACGATTTCGCAGAGTTTAAAAAAACTCCATTTGAAGAGGAGACGAATCTTCACGCTCGCCTCGCGCAAAATGCAGCACATATAGTCGACATCGAAGAACGATTTGATTCTGATGTGCAGTTCGCGGATGGCTCAATTATTAAGTGCCATATCACCGTGCTCGAGTTCGTTGACGGCGAACCATTACGTAAGTATATCGACGGCGAAATCGAAGCCGGCTCAGCTGAGATCAGCCAGATTGCGATTGATCTTCTGCGGATAAGAGGTGAATTAGCAGCAAATCAGCTAAATCATAATGACCTCCACAGCGAGAACCTTATTGTGGAACGTCTACGCCCCGAAGCGCGGCGACCTGATGCTCTGTACGGTCTTATTCGTGTATGGGCTATAGACCTCGGTAGCATGTCGGATCAAAGCAAGAGTTCCGATCATCGAACAGGCGACCTGCACCATATCGCTGCGCACGTGGATGGATTGCTTTCGCATCTGCTCCGCTCTCCGAACAAACTCGACGATCGAGATTATCGAACTGCGCTCGCTCTGCAAGGAATTGTTCGCGGGCTACTAGCTGACGCTCAGAACATTCGTCAGCCCAATCCAGAAGATCTCATTCAGCAGATCGAAGATGCATATTATCGAGCCTCACACCACTGGAAGCCGTGGAACAATCCACTGATGCTGAAAGGCTATGGGGACCACTACAACGCTCAGACTCTGCAATCCTGGAATGTACCCAGGTTGCTTGTGGATCCTGACAATCGTTGGCTTGTGGAAGTCAGTAAGCCTGGCCCGCAAATAATCACTGGAATGCGCGGCTGTGGAAAGACGATGTTGTTACGAGCGTTGGATATCCACGCGCGCGCAACCAAGCGCGACGGAGAAAGTGCCGCAGATGTCGTTACGCGACTCAAAACGGATCACTTCGTCGGTCTTTTTATTTCGGCCCAAAGGCTACTGGATCTGCGTCATTCCATGTACAAACTCGAACACCGAGTGACGCGACTGTACGTCAATTATGCGCTCCAAGCCGCTCGTGCCCTCCTTCACGTTGAAGATGTAGATTCCGCAGCCATCTCTTCTGGCGCCCATCTGATATTTGCCAGGGCTGTTTCTGACTACCTCGAAGGTGCTGATGAACTACGTGCAACCACTTCACTAATTGATCTTGAAGCGAGATTAGAGCGTATTGCGGTCCTGACCAACCAAGGGAACGAATCGTATCAAGTTCGTCAGGCTCCAGCGCTCGTGTTTCCGCATCTCGCTGAGCAATTGCGTATGTGCGCCCCGATCTTTGCGGATGCAACGATTTTGTTTCTTCTCGATGATGTGTCTACAAGACATCTGGAAATTGACCGGGTTGCCGAATTGATTTCAGCTCTCCTATTTCAAAACCCTATATGTGCATTCAAATTCACCTCGGAGTGGCAAACCATCGAACTTGGTCTTCAATCACCCGGAAGAAACCATCCCATCAGGGTTGATCGAGACGTGGCCGTATTCGATTTGGGCGCGGATGTTTTGCAGACCATCACTTCAGATCGAACCAAGGGAAATAATTTCGTTGCACAAATTCTTCAACAACGCGCCTCGTTTCACATATCTCACCCGAACGGCTATGGCCCTCGTGACCTATTGGGGAATGTGCCGCTAGAGCAAATTGCTCAGGAGATCGCATCCTCTAACACAACTTCAGAAGACCGCAAGGAAGTCTATAGAGGCCTATCATGCGTGACCAAAGTCTGTGTCGGAGATATCGGAGATGTCATAAAACTCTATGAGGAAATCCTCAAACGCGCAGCGAGCAAGAGCTCAAAAACAATAGTTCCAATTCCCAAAGACATACAGTCGGACAGCTTCTTGGCAATCAGTTCTAGTAGGCTATACGACCTCAATCGAAGAGGAGGACGCTTCAAGAATCACGCATTGGCGTTTGCTGACGCTGCTCACGAACTTCTAGTCAGATCTTATCGCTTAGCGGAAAGCTCCAGGGTGCGCCAATACTATTCGATCTACGTACGTATTTCATCTGACGACGAAGCAACTGTTAGGCAACAGATTGATGTATTGCGCGAACTGATCGATGCAGGAGTCTTTGTTTATTCGGGCGGTTCTGCCAGAACAAAAACAAAGGATTCCGATCCGATCCAACAGTTTAAGCTTAGCTATCGAAAGATATATGGCTTAGCGGCATTTATTGGTTTGGCGGATCGTGATCGGTTTGAATTGTCTGGCGACAATTTAAAAGAGTGGTTAGATAAGCCAAGTAAAGAAATCCTGCTTAAAAGTCAGACCCGTGATGATTTTGACATTGACGCCGGCCTGGAAGAGCACTCCATAGAAGATACGGGACAACAGATCCGCGAGGCATTGGTCGACCGGCCGGTACAAGTGAGCCTATTTGATCATCAACCTGTCGTTCAACTGGTCGCGGAGCAGAATGTTATCGCATCGGCACACAGCAATCGCAGTGAAGTCCAAGTCAATCTGCTCACTGAGCAGGAGCTTGGAAAGATTGAGTTAGGTGCAATACTGACGGGCTTGGGATTCGAGGAGCGAACATTACAATCCAACCGTATTTTGGCCCGATCGGCTCATGTGAAAGAAGTCCATGTGGTGAGATATGATGTGGCCGGCTACGCGGATCAAATTCTACAGGCGTGGGCAGAAGCAAAGCGAGATGTACGGGAAATCCCTAATCAACGAGCAATAGCCACACTGCCACAACTAAACGGATTGGCTCTTATTGATATTTCCGGCCTGTCCAAGCCACTAATATTTGGTTCTATTCGTCGCGAACTGATCGAAAAGGGTAGGGTGTTGGTGTGCCACGTCTCAGCGCAGCAGCACTACCCATTGCAGAAGGATCTGGAACTTCTTCTAGCAGCAGAGGATTCTGACGATCCGCTTGTTTTCCTTGAGCGACTGTCCCATGTCTTAAAAGGTGAAAGTGGTCCGTATCGAGAAATGCGATTGTTAGACGGAGCCGCGGATCCATCCAGAGCTAGGGCCATGCTCGCATTTGCTTCCTCGAAACACGAGCGATTATTTTCACTACTGGATAAAAGAGAATTCGATTACATCGAGATAATTGCCCCGAACGGCGACAAACCCAGGGCAAAGGTCGCTCAATTTGCCGCAGAATTCATCTGTCAGAGCTATCAGAATGCTGTGGTGTCTAGAATAGACACCTCGGATTTGCTCGCTTCATTGGACTATCTAGATGAGCGGTATCTTGAACTTTACGACATTGGCGGAGCTAACATTGAGGTCGGTCTTACTGGATCAAAGATCCAAGCTGTGGCGGCATCCATATTGAGTGCGCGTAGGAAAGTTGCACAAGCGTGGTACGTTGCGCCGGATCATTTTGATGAAAAGCGCTTTTCTACCGGAGTAGCCGGAACTCGTATATTCGATATACGAATTCCGTAAATAGTCGTATGGGGAATGCGCTCGTCAGTTGAGATAGATTTTAGTGAAAATCATGTGATCGCACTTCGAGCGCGCTATCTGAAAGAGCTATCAGTTGTACTGCTTTGACGTGGATCACGCCATCCTGATTCTGAAGTGCACCCTCGACCAGTAGGAACTTGCTACGGGTGACTACTAGACGGTCCCGGTCATAAAGATCGGGAGTGACGATCACGTTGGCAATTCCCGTCTCATCCTCCATCGAGATGAAGATGAATCCTTTTGCCGTGCCGGGTCTTTGCCGGGCGATAACGCAACCTGCTGCTCTGACAAATTCTCCGTTCCTGCAATTCTTTAGTTCCTCGGCAGACCGAACACCTTGACGGCGCAACTCAGGACGGCGGCGATACATTGGATGCTTGTCTACGGTAAGACCAGTTCCCGCGTAGTCCGCGACTAAGCGTTCTTCGACCGTCATCTGTTGTAAAGGAAGCGCCTCAGATTCCTCGCGTAACCATTCGCCGTCCTGCCGGAGCAATGACCCCTCCAGCTTTCCGGCCCGTTCTACCTGCCAGAGAGCATCCCGGCGATGCCGGATGCCATCAAGCCGATTCAGTGCTCCAATCTGCGCCAGCCGAGTCAATCCCCTGCGGTTGAGAGCCGGTACTCGTTGAACAAGGTCTTCTGCTGAGAGGAACGGTCCTTCAGCAAGACGCGAAGCTACTAACATTTCCGCAGATTGCCTGGGCAGACTTTTCGCGTAGCCGAGTCCTATGCGTAGCGAAAGTGTTCCGTCGCTTTCGTGCTCGATGGTGCAAGGCCAATCGGAAGCCTGTACGTCAATGGGCTTTACCCGCAGACCGTGCCGTTGCGCGTCTTTCACCAGAACAGCAGAAGAGTAGAAACCCATCGGCTGATTATTCAGAATGGCGCAGGTGAAGGCCGCGAGGTACTTCACTTTGAAATAGGCGGAGGCGTATGCGATCAAAGCAAAGCTGGCCGCGTGGGACTCGGGGAATCCATAGAGCGCGAATGAACTAATGTTTTGGACGATCCGGTCCTGCGTCTCAAGGGAGATACCGTTCGCCGCCATGCCGGCGCGGAGCTTGCCTTCGAGGTTCTTCATCCTCTCCCATGACCGGCGCATTCCGACTGCACGGCGCAGCTCGTCGGCCTCTGCACCGGAAAAGTTGGCGACGGTCATAGCCATGCGCAGCAGTTGTTCCTGAAACAAGGGGACGCCAAGCGTCCGCTTCAATACAGGTTCGAGCGATGGGTGCGGATACGTGACCTCTTCTTTCTTCTGCCTCCTCCGCATGTAGGGGTGCATCATCTGGCCCACGATAGGACCGGGCCGAATGATTGCCACCTGGACCACCAGGTCATAAAACTTCTTCGGGCTGTTCCGAGGTAGTGAAGCCATCTGCGCGCGGCTCTCAACCTGAAACATGCCTACGGTGTCTGCCTTCTGCAACGTCTCATAGACCTCATCGTCTTCCGGCAACTGTGCAAGATCGACCGGCTTACCGTAGTGCTGGGGAATCAGCTCAAGACAATCTTTCAGCACCGCCATCATGCCCAGCCCCAACAGGTCAACTTTGATGATGCCGAGATCGGCGCAGTCTTCCTTGTCCCACTGGACCACGGTGCGCCCCGGCATGGAAGCGCGCTCCAGCGGCACGACACGATTGAGTTGCCCCTGGCAGATGACCATGCCTCCCGAGTGTTGCCCGAGATGACGGGGCAAGTCCTGAATCCGCATCGACAGCTCCAGATACTTAGCGATGCGTGGGTGCTTAACGTCGAATCCGGCGTGTTGGAAGGAATGGGCCATCGTGTCGCTCTTTCCGCGCCATTCCCATTGACCGACCAGACTCGAAAGACGCCCCAGTGTGTCCTCATCAAACCCCAGCGCTTTGCCCGTTTCGCGCGCAGCCGATTTGCCGCGGTAGGTGATGACATTTGCGGTCATGGCAGCGCCGAGTTCGCCATACCGCTGATACACATACTGAATCGCTTGCTCACGTTTGTCTTCGGAAGGTAAATCGAGGTCGATGTCCGGCCATTCATTCCGGCTCTCGCTGAGAAAACGCTCAAAGAGTAGTTCCATGCTGACGGGATCAATCGCGGTGATTTCTAGGGCATAGCAGACAGCGGAGTTGGCTGCGCTGCCCCGGCCTTGCACCAGAATTCCGTTTTGCTTGCAGAACTCGATGATGTCCCAAACGATCAGGAAGTATCCGGCAAAGCCCAGCTTTGCAATAAGCATCAGTTCATGCTCGACCTGCTTTTTCGCCCGCGCCATTAGATCTCGGTCGTTCTTGGGGCCATAGCGCCGGACTAATCCTTCCTCAACGCGCTTGCGGAGAAAGCTGTCCATCGTCTCGCCGTCCGGCACCGGATAGCGAGGAAACTCATAACCGAGATCGTTCAATTCAAAGCCGAGCCGCGAAGAGAGATAGACAGAATTCGCGACAGCTCCGGGAACATCCTGGAAAAGAGCGGCCATCTCACACGCTTTGCGCAGATGCCGCCTGCTGTTGAGGGCGAGCAAACGGCCTGCCTGGTCGAGTTCCACATGATGCCTGATCGCGGTAAACAAATCCTGAACCTCGCGATCATACGCGCTCGCATATAGGACACCGTTGGTAGCAAGGACGGGAAGTTTCAGCGAGCGGGCAATACGGATAGCGGCCTGGTTTCTCCACTCCTCCTCCCGTTCCTGATGCCGTTGCAATTCGACGTAGACATTGTTGCGGCCAAAGATGCGTACCATTCGTTCAACGGTTTCGCGTCCTGCGGTCTCTCCACCACGACTGAGCGCAGCGGCGAGCGGCCCCTCCTCTCCTCCTGTGAGACAGACCAGACCAGAGGCGTACTCATGCAGGTCTTCCAGGGTTGCGGCCCCTGCTTCTTTTGTGGCCTCCCGCATCTTGAACTGCGTGATGAGCTGGCAAAGGTTCTGGTAGCCTGTCCGCGATTCGCAGAGCAGCGGCAATCTCGCCGGTTCTGCTTCATGCTGATGAGGAAGCCACGCCGGAGGAGTGAGCCGTATGCCGAAATCCGACACTGATATTTCAGCGCCGACGTGTGCGCGTACCCCGTTCCGCTTTGCACTGGTATGAAAGCGCGCAGAACCATAGACCCCGTTGTGATCGAGCAAGGCCATCGCAGGCATCTCCAACTCGACCGCTCTTTCGATCAGGGCTTCGGGCTGCGAAGCAGCCTGTAGAAAACTGAAGGCGCTGGCTGCATGCATCTCTACATAGGCATTAGTCATAGAGTGCCACCATCCGCCAGTCATCTTGTAGGCGGTCGCGCACCAGGCAGCAGCACAGCACATCACCCTCCTGCGTGCGAGCCACCAGGTCCCACTGTTCGCATCCCCAAAGCGTGGACGCCCACCACTCGCCGCTCGTGAGCCAGGGGCCATAGGCATGTTCCACGGAGTAACGGTGCTGTCGAAAGATGAATGTTTTGGGACGCCTACTCTGTAACGTGACGAACGTGGTTTCGGCCGGGCGCAGCATCCTCATTGCGGGACGCAGTGAATCCGCAACCGCTTCGGTCGCCCGTCTATTGGAGATGCTGAATGGCTCTATACGAAAGCCGTCCGTCTGGTGCGTGTCTATCAAAACCGGACGACCGACATTTTTTTCGCCAACAATGGCGCGGATACGCGCCAACGTGACATCGAGCCGTGAGGGTTCCGGCAACTGTGGAGAGAATAGTCCGAGCTGCACCTTGCTGGTGCTTCCCGGCTCCGCTTCAAGCTCGACGGCAAGAATTGCAGCCTGTGGCGGATGGGCTTCAAGGTCGAGATGAAGCAATTTGATCCAGAGCTGTCTGTCGCTGGTTGGCAGTGCCGGTTGGACGGTGCGCGTATGGGTTGTGCCGCCTTCAAGCATCAGGCGAATCCTGACGGAAGCGAGCGCAAGGACACGCGCTGTTGCCCGAAGGATGAGCTGTTCCAGCATCACATTTACGACAAAGAGCAATGCGTCCAGAAGTTCGACTGGAGTATCCAGTTCCATTCGCTCGTTGAGCGAGAAGGCAGGCTCCTCCGGCTGAAACAAATGCGGTGTCTCGCCACGCGCCAACTGACGAAGGCGTTTCCCTGCCTGCCCCATCCTTGCGATGAGTTCTTTCTCGGGCAGTGCCGCCAGTCCTTTCAGAGTGCGGATACCCCAAAGAGAGAAAGTCTCCATCTGCTCATCGGTAAGATCGAGGACAGTAAGTGGCAAGGGTGCGAGGGCATTCCGTTCCGCACCTGCAGAAATGACTTTCACTGGCGTTCGTGGGGATAGCCCTTTGGTGACTGCGATCGCCGCATGGAAATTACGACTCACGGCAACACGCGCGGCAATGCCGAGTGATCGGACGCGAGTAAGGAGATTACTGGCTAATACTTCGGAAGGTCCAAACAGGTTTTCAGTTCCGGCTATATCGATGACACAGAGAAATGTTCTGCCCTCGCTTCGGTTCTCGACTCGCGGCGAAAACGCACCGGCACATTCGAGCAGCACCGCAGTTGCGGCAGTCTCCTCACCAAGGGAGCGCCGCAACACTGTGATAGCGGGAAAGGTATCCACTTCCACCTGCGTCATCCCCGGCACGACGCCAAGGTCGCGGGCTTTTGCATTGAGGGAGGCGGCCTGTTGCAGCGGCGGTTCGCCTTCCATGACCACACATGGGCGATTGTGTAGTTCGGGTCTCAGACGAAGCAATGCCTGGGCAGGAAACTCTCGCGCAAGAAGACATGCGTAGAACTCGTTCGGCCTGCTCACCGCGCACCTGCCCAAGTGGATTGACTGCGCCATTGTGCGGAACTCTCCCTTTGCGGCGGTTTCCGCATGGGGATGACATTGGTAGGCGCAGGAGCGAAGCGCCGCCGCTCCACTTCGAGACAGTGCTCGATCCCAGTGAAGACCGTTGCTTCATCATTGCGCGCATTGCCGGGCCGGAAACGCAGCAGCAGTTCCCCGGCGCTCTTGGCACAGGGATGTTGCGTCAACAGAAGGATGCTTGCCTGGGTTCTCTCCGCGACTGCGCGATAGCGGAACCATATCGATAGTTGAACCCTTGAGACGTATTCAGGCGCGACTCCCGCCATGTCGAGCACGATGGCGCTGAATCCTCCACCCTGCAAAAGCAAATCCGCTGCGCTAAGAGCCTGCTCGATCCGCGACCATGGCTTGCCGGAGCGATTGCTCGTCTTCGCCTTACGAATATGTGTCGGCAGATTAGGTTCAAAGGATCTTCGCTCCGGCTGTCTTAGGGTCTGTGGTTCGGCGCAACGCGGTCCGATAGCTTCGGGTTTCAGCCAATCGCTGACGGCGCTGGGGAGTCCTTTGATCTCGTTTCGCGGATGTGGCCCGAAACCTCCACCATGCAGCCCCTTCTTCGTCGGTGGAGGGATTAGGTATTTGTCGGGAAGTGCGAACTGATAGTCAGAAGATTGCTTGTTCTCCGCGAGAACACCGCACCGGACCCAGAGTAACCGAGCAAGATCGATGCCGGCTGCGGATGCAGATTCTGGATGAAAAGCATTTCCTACATCGATCCAAGCGCATACGCTCCCGGCGTGTGTGATTTGAGCCAGGAATGAGAGAGCCAAGGAAGTGCGTCCACTGGATTCCGGTCCTGTCATTTCCGTGATCGTCCCGATTGGCAGGCCACCATCCAGTAAATCGTCAATGGAAGCTACCCCCGTGGGCGCGACGGGACGAATGACCTTCGGAGCTGGAGTCAGCGCGGAAGGAATGCGTCTTGCGAGGGCGTTTTCGATCTGGAGACGGATTGCGGAGGCAGACGACATGGGCGAACCTATTTCGCCTTATGTTCGCCATTCATGCCCGCCGTGTCAAAGGGTACTGCCTCGGTTTTGGAGCAGCTAACCTAAGTATCTACTTGAAAGAAAGACATTTATCGCTCGATAGAATTTTCTATCGAGCGCCAATCTGCCAGCTTGTATCAGTCAACTGGAGTCCTGCCTTGTTGTTGGTTTTCAAAGCCCCGTTCACGGTCGCTCCTATGTCGGGAAATACCTGCTGAATGTCTGACCGCTCGGCCCATGGAGCGAGGTTCACAAGTTTGTAGGTGTAAGTAACCTCAGTCTGGGAAGATCCATTCGTCGTTACCGGATCGCTCCATTTGAGAATGGAACCGACTGCTTTCTGTCCGAAACAGAGGCCACCAGTCTGCCCGAATGTGCCGGGAACCTGCCTGAAGTATCTCTGGCCCTCGGCGGTAAGCTGAAACCGCTTTACAGGCTGGGGCGATGTCGAGCCACGCAGGGCGTCGAGCATCCCATGAACGACCGCGGTTGTGTCAGTCTCAGAGACCAGACCCGCTTGTTGCAGAGCTGCTAATTGTGGCCCGAATCCGTACTGAGCCTGCGGTGTCGATGTGGGAATATCAATCGGGAACTGTCGGCCTATCGACGTGCAGGTTTCGCCGTGCTTCGCAAGATATTGGTCGATCGCCTTTGTGAAGTTTTCAGAACTTGGCTTCCGCGTACTGTTGCAGGCCGCTAAAAGGACAAAGCCCACAATCGGGATGAGGGAGAGTCTTCGCATGGCTTATCCTCCGATGGTGATTTTTCCTTCCAGCGTCTTCGTAAATGCGTGTAGGACACGACCGCTACTGTCCAGATGGCGCAGGGTCATCTGCTGTTCTGTCACGGACAGATGGCTGAAGCCATAGACCTTCTGCGCGTAAGGTCCACGCTGCGAAGCATCGATTTTCAGGTTGTATAAATCGCCCCCTCCCCCGCCTGAGAGGAAGAAGCTGGTCGGGTGCTTCTCGAACTCCAGGTGTTGCAGGTCGTGGTCATGCCCTGCCAGATAGAGGTCCACCTTATGCTTGCGAAACAGCGGGTCCCAATCGCGTACGAGCACCGGATGATCGCCGTGCTTTCCGTCCGAGTAGACGGGATGATGCCCCATGACGACAAGGAAGGGCGTCGTGCGGGGGCGCTTCATTTCTGCTTCGAGCCATATAAGCTGTTCCGCCTGCTGCTGGGGCGTCAATGTGAAATCCCGGCCTTTGCTCGACGTACCATCGGCAAACGGCATATTGCTGTCGAGTGCCAGGAAGGTGATGAGCGGTTTCTTCGAGGGAAACTCGAAGCGATACCAGAGGGAAGGCATGGTCCAGCGGGTCGAGCCCGTGTTGGTCTTCCCGATGCGGGCATACTCCAACTCAGAGGCTATCTTGCTCTCTGGCCAGCGTTGGTAATCGTGATTGCCTCCGATGGCGTACGCAGGGCAGGCGAAGACATCGGCAGGATACATCTCTTCAAACTGCGTCTGCCAGCGGGGAGAGTGAACACCCCCGGCAAGTTCGCCATACCAGTTGTCGCCGAGCATCAGTAGTGCTTGGGTCTTGATCCCATGCTGCTGGGCATACTGACGCATTCCTGCTGCTACGCCGGATTGCGCGATGTGATCGTCATCGTATCCCCAATCTCCAACCATCAGAAGCTCCGCAGCCGCAGAGCCGGATGGCACGAAGGCAGCCATGCCGGGCAACGGTCCGAGCGCGGTCAATGCGCTGAACGCAAAACTTTGCCGAAGAAAGCGACGGCGATTGATATTAGGAGAAGAATCGAGAGCGTCCATAACGTCTACACCTTTCCTGATTCGGAAAACGACTTCACGTTACTGTCCTGTATCCGCGCGGAACACGCTACGCCCCCCGACGACTGTGCGAAGTACGCGGGTCTTCAAAATCTCCTGTGGATTAGCCTTCAGCAAGTCACGATCCAATACGACGAAATCGGCGAACTGTCCTCGCACCAGCTTTCCTTTTTTGGTTTCCATATCTTCCGCGAAGGCAGAAGCCTGCGTATAGGCGTAGAGCGCCTGGCCGATGGTCAAGACTTGTTCGGGATAGTAGGTCTTCGTTCCATCTTCGCTCTTACGGGTGATCGCTGCGTAGATGCCTCGAAACGGCGTGACTGGTTCTACCGGATAGTCTGTGCCGAAGGCCAGAACGACTCCGCGATCTACAAATGCCTTCCACGGATAAGAGTTCTTCGCTCGCTCTGCACCAATACGATCTTTGGCCCAGTTCATGTCCGTCAGAAGATGATTCGGCTGCATCGAAGCGATCACACTGAGCCACTGAAAGCGCACGAAGTCGTGTGGATCGACGACCTGCGCGTGCTCGATCCGAAAGCGATAGCCCATGCTGTTTGGGACGGCTCCTTCTGCGACGACGAAGGCATTGAGCGCCATCTTCACAGCGTGATCCCCAATGGCATGAAACCCAATCTGGAAGCCTGCCTTCGCTCGTTCGACCGTCATGCAATTGAGCGTTTCCTGATCGAACTGAGGTATGCCGGAGTTGCCGGGATCGTCGCTATACGGAGCGTTCAGCGCCGCCGTGCGCGACCCCAGCGATCCGTCCATGAAGCCCTTGAGCATCCCGGTATGTAGCATCGGATCATTAGAGGGATGGTGGGCACGCTGACTTTCAAGAACCGGCAAGGGGTCGAGAAACATGAGCCATTCGCTGATGCGGAGGGGGAGCTTTCCGTCGCGCTCCATCTCCTCATATACAAGGAAGTCGTCCCAGCTCGAATTGTCCTGTGCAGAAGTGATGCCGTGCGCGACCGCATCCTGAATCGCAAGCTCTAACGCTTGACGGCGCTCCTGACGGCTGGGAACAGGAACTTTGTTGTAAATCAAGTCCACGGCAGTCTCACGCACAATCCCCGTTGGCTGACCATCGGTGTCGCGGTCGATCTTGCCGCCGGACGGATCTCGTGTCGTGGACGTGATTCCGGCCAGTCGCAGGGCTTCACTATTGGCGACGGCGATGTGTCCATCGACACGGACAAAAATGGCTGGATGGTCGCCGGTCGCGACATCAAGATTTCTCCGTGTCGGGAGTATCCCTGAAAACCACAGTGTGTGATCCCACCCTCGTCCACGCAACCATGTTCCAACCGGAGCCAGCTTCGCTGCGTTGGCAATCCGCTGTTGCATCTCTGTCAGCGATTTTGTTCCCACAAGATCAATGGTCAGCTTCTCTCGCCCTGCACTTGCCAGGTGAACGTGGGCATCGTTGAAGCCCGGCATGGCAAAAGCTCCACGCAGGTCGATCACGTCGGTTTTTGGACCGCGCTGGCTCAGGACCTCTGCATCACTTCCAACCGCAATGACGATTCCATTCTGAATGGCGAGCGCCGTCCCTCTGCGGCATCAGGGAGGTCAAGCCCTCGCCGGTGATGATGTCGCCATGCAGATAAATGGCATCGGCAGTTCCAGTAGACTTCGGCTGTTGTGCCAACAGAGGTATCTTCCACACGATCAGGAATAGGCTGCTTATTGCTGCATTGCGAAGGAACGGCTGGGACATTTACTTGGCTCCAAGTCCAAGCAGTTTGCGGATGTTCGCTTCGATCTCTTCTTTGGAGCTGGCATCAGCAGCGGCGAAGGTCACTTTTCCGTGTCGGTCGATATAAAAGGACTCCGGCAGATACTCCAAGCCTCCGTAAGCTTGGGCGGTTTTGTGATTGCAATGCAGAACTGGATACTTAACACCGAACTTGTCTGCGATCCTCTTCACCTTTTCATCAGTTTCGCCATCGGTCACGATACCCACTATTTCGAATCCCTGATGAAAGTATTGTTCCCTGAGCTGTGCCAGCCAAGGCATTTCGAGCTTGCACGCCCCACACCACGTCGCCCAAAAGTTCACGATCAATGCCTTACCTTTGTAATCGGAGAGTGAAACTGATTTTCCATCCAGCGTAACGACGGTAAATGCCGGCGCAGGCCTCCCTAGTAAATGAGCGATGCCTACGCTTGCAGACGAGTCACCAGACTGGTTCGCCGCCATCTTCTGAACGGCGGGTTGCTGGGCGACTGCACAGGCAGGAGGAGTCATGATGGCAAGCAATGGGCATATAGAGATAATCGTCCGTGTGACATTCAACCGAGCACCACAATAACGTTGCATTGAGTTATTCCTAGCGTGCGCTTTGAAATAGTGAGGGATGCTCTCCTGGCGGCGACCCCAAACAACTTAAGAATGTATCCGCGCCGGAAGTCGTTTTTGTACCAGCCCCATCGGTAAATTGGCCGTTAAGGAAGATCGCTCGCCAACGGAGTCATGGCGACCAGCACGCCATTTTTCTCGCGCTCGACGCCCGACGTTCCCGCGATCCTGAATGCGGCGTATTGAGTCGTGTCAGGAAGAGTCACGTTCCATTTCTCGTCGCTTCCGTGCTTAGTGTTCGCATCCGTGGCTCCAGTCTGCGTGGGAGTCAACTGGGCTTCGCTCAGTTTGTAGGCAGACTCTACATTCAACTGTTCACGGCTTCGGACTATTACCTTCCATGTCCCAGCTTGCGGCTTGTCGACGGTGAGCAATGCGCCCTTCTCTGTAATCTCTTGCTGCGAGACGATATAACAGCCATTCTTACCGGTGCAGTTAAAGAGGTACGCATCGGCCTGTCTGCCGCTTATCCGGCTTGAGACTTTCAAGCGCCATTGAACAAGGCCTGCAGGCAGGTTGCGTTCCACCATTGTCATGCGATGATTCCCCTGTCCCTGCATTTCAGAGGTGGCCAGCTTCGCATCGTAGAACTCGACATGACCTTCAACGCCGGCGAGCCGGTTTCTGATAGACAGCATTCTTTCCGGCGTCTTGGAGATTGTGACCCCGTATTTCGTCACAGTCAGTGTTGCGTGGATTGGCACGTCGGGAGTTGCACCGTCGTATTGCGTTGCATACTCAGGTCGCCCGCGATTTTCCCAGAAGACAACCTGTGTTCCTGGCGTGTCATTCGCCACTAATGAATGCAATTCCTCGATGGGGCCAACGTGATGTGCAGCATCGACAGACTCTCCATCAGGCTTCTTTGTGGTCCTATAGCGTCCCCCCGGAAACGCTCGTGTCGATATATTCTCCGGTCCCGTATATGGAATTCGCATGACATATCGTGTGGCTTGAACGTCGTCGCCTACATAGATATATCGATTCTCGCTTCGCAAGGGAGGGATAACGGACTCGTATTTGTCGATCCCTGGTTGAACGTTCTCCGGTGCATCAGGCACACGAACCGATAACGGAATATCTTGCATCACAACGTCCGCATCGACATCCCGCAGTTCCAGAAATGCGACCTTCCAGCCAGAAGCACCGTTCGTGCGGAAGCGCACACGCGCCGGCTTATCCCGCTCTAAGATGGCTTTATTGTCTAAAAGTTCATACGTCCCATCATTCCCACGGAGCGAAAATGCGTACCCTCTTCCTGCTTTATACCCGCCATGTCGGGTGATCCATAACTCACCCTCAATTTTCTCTCCGGGTTTCGTAAGATCAGCGTGGAAGCCTTGCACCTCTGTGCTTCGCCCAGCTTCCACCCGAGAGACAGTAAAAGCAGTCAACTCGGAGTTGGCGGGATCGTCGGCGTTCGCCATTCTCGATAACTGATCCCACGACTTCGCGGCATTGATAAGGCCGTAGCCCTGCTGGGACAGCGGAATATCAGAGAGTAGTCTTGTGCCGGTAAAGATGGCATGATTGAGGCGAATGGCGCTGTAGCGCACGTGCTCATGTTTAGCTTCGCTGATTAGATCGGCGATCACGCCACTGACAACTGGAATCGTTGGAGATTCGTTCGACCCGATAACGTATCCGTCTGGTGCCTGCGGATTAAAGCGATCGTCCCTAAAGAAATGCCGCAGGCCGTCTCCCCAGGTCAAGTCTTGAGGGTCATAGCGCGAATCGGTTTCGAGGTTGGCTGAAGGCGCAAGAACGCTATTGACGAAGCCATTGGGAAGATCCCAGATGAAGCTGTTCGTTGTGTCCAGATACGGCGGTGCAAGCTGACGATTACGGCGCAACATCTCTGGACCGGCGTAGTCATTCACATGAATTGTTCCCACCGCTGCGGAGTAGGCAACAATAGGCTTGTCGTAGACCGCTATCAGCCGCTCCAGGACTCGTTGCGCGAAATCTTCAATGCCGTAGTAGTTGAAATCATTCGAGGCATAGGCTCGGCCGACGCCACCCGAACGATTGAGGATATCCACATCCGGTCGCGCAACCATATGCACCATTGCAGCAACTAGCGTTGCGCGGTTGAACGCCTCGTCGATGAGTTGCGCGCCGGGTGCGGCACCATCGAACAATCCACCTGTGAGCGTATTTCCGGCCAGTGCTCCCGACACGAGCGCCCCGTGCTCCTGCCCTATTCGGATATATATGGCGTCCTTTTCGGAGTCGATCTTTATCCCAAACGGAATACGATGGTCTTCGTTGCCTCGCTTGGTGCCAAACCAGCCGATGGAATGTGTCGCTCCGTAATCGCCGAGAACATCTTGATTTTTGAAACTTCCATCACCGTCGGTGTCGATCCAGACCTGATTGCCACCGGGGTCCCAAAGCACACCGACAGAGAGTGATAGTTTCTTCGCGTGGCTATTGCCTTCCGGCCCAAGGACGAGGTGCCGCGTGAAGATGCCGAAACGGTAGCTCCCATCTTCAGGAGCAACCCAGATGCGTCCCCGAGCCTCGAATCTCCTATTGCGTGTCATGATCGACTCGCCGAAACGCACCCAGCTACTATCGTTGTCCGGCGTGGTCAAGGTGGTTAGGTCTGCTACCTTGGGTACGATATTGCCGGCGCCATCCATCGCCTCTTGTAGCGCGGGATGTAGCAAATCAAATCCCTCGTCTGCCACAGCGACGCGGACGCCCCGTCCATCAGCTTCAGGATGCTGCTTCCAGAGGGATGAGAGCCCTATCTCATTAATAGCAAAATAAGGACCATTTGGCGCCAACGATGTTGCCACTCGCGAATACGGTATGTCGACTTGTGGAACAGGTTCAGTTTTGCGCTCAGGAGGAGTAATTTTGGCAATGGGATCCTCATAATACATGCGCTGGTCATTGCGTGTGTAAGCATAGGCGATGCCAGGAATATCGAGCGTGTCTAGCAACATACCCCTAGAAACAGAAGTCAGCGCATATCCAGATTTTTCATCGCTAAAATTCACTCTTACTCCAAGGCGGCTGAGGACATCGAGCATTTGTCTTCCACATCCCGGCTCGGCCAGAAATTGCACGAAAACTTCAGTTCGCTCGCCTTGCGCCACCTCGATGAATTGACCTCTCTCATATTGATTGAGTCTGGCGTGTCCAGAGCACTCGGCCATGCACGAGGTGCAAAATAGGCTTGATGTTCCTGCGACAACAGCAAATAAATGTTTGAACACCAGTTTCTCCCGAATGCGTTGGCGCTTGGTAGTTGGAATATTTAGGCTCAACAATGTGGCCGCGATGCCTGCCACATGAGCCGAGTCTTAGGACTTTGGCCGAACTAGCTTGTGATCGGAAGTCAACGATGTGCTGATTGACTCCCGATCACCCATTGAGCCAATCAGAATCTCAACTTAGCGCTCAGCTGCAAGCTTCGTGCTCCGCCATTCTGAAAGACTGCAAGTTGTGCTCCGGATGCACCTTGATCAGCTGGAAGTGCGCCGTTGGCCATCGCATAGGTGCTACCCGCTATGCCGAAAAAACTCTTGTACGTCGGAGCCCAGGAAGAGACTGGTTCAGAGAAATTAACCATGTTTAGGATATTGAAAGCATCCACACGGAAATTCACATTTAGCCGATCGTAAATTTGCCACGAACGACTCGCACCGAGATCCCACTGCTTCAGGCCGAACATCCGGTAGCCATATGTAGGACTGTTGCCTTGCCGGATCGGATTTCCTGTTGAATCTGTCGGTGGAGTCGTAAATGCGTCAAAGTTGAGAAGCCTTCCACCCGGAACCGCATGTCCGAAACTATCGTACTTCTCATGCAGTACGATCGGCTGTCCGGGTACCACATCGGCATTCGCTAAGAATGCGTTCGGATTGGTTGAGGTAACAGTTACTGTAAAAGGCGTCGACGTCTGGAGGCGGGCTATCGTCTCGATGCTCCATCCGGAGGTGAGAGCATGCAATATCTTGGTGTTGCTGACTCCCGCAGGAGTGTAGTGGATCGCGCCTGCGAACGCGTGACGGACATCGAAGGCTGAGTTCGCAATCGGATTGGAGGTAACTGCGCCTCCCACAGTGCTGTATTCCGTCGAGCCATTGTCCTCTGCGTGAGCCCATGTATAGGAAAACAAAGTATCGAATCGATTCGACATCCTGCCCGTGAACTGCATCTGCAATGCTTGGTAGTTCGAATGCGCCTGATTTTTTGTGAGATAGAGGTATGAATTCTTCGCAACCACGTTGGTATTGACCGGATATACTCCCAAGCTGTTTGCCTTGTTGTAGTACTGGGTCAAACCGATCAATCGCTCTCCGTCATTTCCGACATAACTTGTAGCCAATTTTGCGCTCTTACCGAGGGATTGCTCAAGAGTTAAACCCCATTCATAGGTGCGCGGCGATTCAAGATTTCGATCAACGAGATAGACATTGCTTGTGGGTAATGTTGATGGCACCGTACCCGCGAGGCCCGACCAGTTGATCGACTGATAAGAAACATTTGTCATATTCGGAGCAGTCGTTTGATAGGGAAAGGTCGCGGTTGCTGCTTGCGCACCGGTAGTTGCTTGTCCCGTGTCAAAATATGTACCGAGGCCGCCCCTTAGGACCGTTGAAAACTTTCCGCTCGTTGGTGCCGTCCAAGCAAAGCCCAGTCTTGGAGCGAAGTTGTCATATACTGGGCTATAAAGCGGCTGCTTCGAGACTCCGGCGGTGATTGTTGCTGGATCCAAGCTGGTTCCCTGCACGGCCAGAACGCCTAAAGGCCCAATAGATGCAGCCGGGTTATATTCCCACCTAAGACCAATGTTGAAAACAAAAGATGACGAGACGCGCCAGCTATCGTTTGCAAAAAGAGAAAGGTTCTTGATCGAAATAGCAGGTTGGCCGTTCACCACGGTATAGCTCAAGATATCGGCGATTCCATTTTGGAAATTAGGAAACGGCGCCGGCTGACTATAGGCGAGATACAACGAAGCAAGAAGATGCGGTTGATTAATAGTGGTCTGCTTTGAAAGAAAATCAGCGCCAAATTTTATGGTGTGTTTCTTATATTGCCAAGACAATGTATCAATAGCGTTCCATTGCGACAGCTCATTATGTGCTTTTGGCCCGGAGGTCAGCGCTGGGGCAATGTTATGACCTACGTTTACGGCGAAGGCGGTATTTTCATTGGTGACACCCGTCGGCAGATTCTTTATGACAGCGTCCGGTGAATTATCTCCAGTTGAACCGACATAGTAGAGGAGACGGGCATCATTCGTAGTGCGGTTAATGCTCAAGTCGTTTACAAGTCCCTTGCTAATCGGAGCTGTAAAACCACCTGTGTAGGTATAAATATTTGCTTCGGAATTGAGCCCGTTTATCCTCACATACGCACTGGAAGACGGCGCGATGTTGGCTCTAAAAAAGACATGGAGCGTGTGGCGAAGTTGAGAATCGAGTCGAATTGAAGTCGTATGATTTCGGATTAGGAATGGCTGAGACGCATTGTAAATGTCGAAACCAGGCTGGCTCGGATCAGCTCCGCCATTCCCCAGTGGGAACGCAGCTAAAAACGGCTGAAAGACAGCAGCGGCGCTCTGCCGCAGAGCTTGGTTTGGTACATCGACCTTTGTGGCAGTGACAGGCTGATCGAGTACAAGCGTGTCGTGCGCCCCGAAGAAAAACACCCTGTTCCGAAGTATAGGTCCACCGAATGTTCCGCCGAAATCGTTCATGCGAAGCTGCGATTGTGCGATGTTGTTGTACTTGACGAACCAATCCTTTGCGTCTAGGATCTGGTTGCGAAAATTCTCAAAGACGGTGCCGTGAAACTCGTTGGTGCCACTGCGTGTTCTCACTTGAATCTGACCACCAGGAGTACGCCCGTTCTCCGCCGTATAGGTTGAAGTATCCATTCGGTATTCTTCGATCGCATCAATCGGCAGAATTCCATTTGTGCCCCCTGAAGCCGATGTCGCGATAGTGGTGCCAGTGACATTCTTGGCGGACGTGGCTATCGTGACATACGCATTTCCACTGGCACCGTCGATCGTCAAATAGTTCGCGGTCGGCCTCTGCCCGTCTACCGAGAAGCCGCCGCCTTTACTAGCTGTTCCACCCGCGTTCAGAAGGGTTCCTGGCGACAGTTCAAAAAGTGTCTGCATATCCTTTCCATTTAGGGGCATACTTTCTATTAGTTGCCGATCAATAACTGTGCTTACCGTGCCGTCCATCTGAATATCTGTCGACGATCCAGTGATAGTGATACTTTCGGAAGCTGAACCAATCGCCATCTGGAAGTTCACTTCCAGCGCTGACTGAACGTGTAGATCAAGGTCTTCCTTGAGTATGGTCTTGAAGCCTGGCTTGCCGATCTCCATTCTGTACGGCCCTGCTGGCAGGACAGGAAGAACGTAACTTCCTCCTTTGTCCGTCTTTGTTTCAAATTGAGCGTTCGTGGCAGTATTGGTGGCGATGATTGTTGCGTTGGGAACGAGAGCTTTGCTCTGATCGAAGACGAATCCCGTAATACTGGCGCTTGTGGTCTGGGAGTGGGAGTAGCAGCTGGCAAAGAGGCACACGAAGAGCAAAGCGGCGAGACGACGCATGGAGTTCTTCTCCTGGAAGACAAAAAGTGGACAGATGAGTGACCGTTACCGACTAATACGTCGAGGTCGGACAATCTGTACCAAGCCTCTACAGAAGTAACGAAATGTTCACATGAATTTCGCTACGGATGATTCGCGTCCCGACGTAGCGATGCATAGAGAAATGGCTTGCCAGTGGGCTTCTCGCTCTGGCCGTGGGGCTCGACGGTAACGAAGATCGCGTCTAGCTGAGCTAGTTGTTGCGGGTCATTGACCTTGAGCGCCCAACGGCGGTTGGTCTCACTATCCATGTACAGAACACCGAGGCTCACCGACTTGTGATCGTTAGCCCCGGTCCTGCCCCACACCTGAAAAGTGCTGGCTTGCTTCACGCCCGGCTGGTGGTCAAGGTCATATGCATAGAAGACCAGGGATTTTGTCTTGGTGTAGAAGACACGACCAAAGGGCTTGCGCGATGTGCCATCCTCCTCCACATCCATAATGTCCGCGATGTAAAGGTTGCGCGCACCGATCAGATCGCGGATGTCCTTATCAGATGAAAGGTACTGCTCGTCGGTCTTAGTGCGTTTATCCTGCTCGTTAAACGCTACAGTAAGGCCGCCTACTTGATTTTCCAGAGAAGCCACCCGCACCAAATCTTGTCTGTGTTGAGAGCGCAAGACATTGAGTTCTTCCTGCACGGACTGGTACAACTGCTCGGCGTCGCGGACGCGAGCGACGCTGGCATCGCGCTGTTGGGTGAGAGCGGTGATCTGCGAGGCATCATCTGCCTTCGACGCGGCCAGGGAAGCCGTAAGGTTATCCAATTGCTCCTGAGCCTGCTTCGCTTCGGCGCGCAACTGTTCGGTATCGGCGCCACGAGTGTTAGCAACGGTCTCCAACTCAGCTATACGTTGGTCATCAGCCTTGAGCAAGGCTTCGAGCCTGGACGTGTCAGTACCAGCTTGACCTTTCTGGACAGTGGCGTTTGTACCTGCAAGCGCAGCGGTGGATATATCGTGCTTACGCTGGCCGAACTGATAAGAGCAGAATGCAACGCCAGCAATGAGCGAAGCCGCGATTAATCCGCGCCACGTGGGTTGATTCATCCAATTGGATGAGCGAATCGGTACTGAGCGCACTTCAGGTTTGAGCTGCTTTGTAGTCTGTAACAGGCGCGTAAGAGCGGGTTCTTCGTCGAACGTGTCGGTCTGTGCTACGGTTGCACGCTGGCTGGCGAGGAGGGGCATTCCACCCGTCGCCAAACTCTCGTACTGTGCGAAGAGTTCGGTGCATTCGGCACACTCGTCGAGATGTGCAAACAATGCTTCGGATTCTTCGGTCGTTAGGGCTCCCGCCGTCGCAAGGGCGCACAACTCCTCATACCGCTCATGCTCGAATTGGGGGGGTGTGCCGGTCATTCCTTCTCTTTATCCTTTAGTTTCTGTACGAGCACGTTCTTTCGCATCTTCTGAAGGCCACGATAGTAGTAATGCCTGACGTTCTCCGCAGACTCATCAAGTCTGATCGCAATCTCCTTGAGTTCGAGGCCCTCAAAAAAGAACATCTCCAGCGTGCGCCTCTGCTTCTCGGAAAGATCCTGCAAAGCATCTTCGAGTTGGGCCAGATTCCATTTCGATACGAGGTCGCGCTCCAAATTATTCGGTCCTGCCAATGTATCCGCGAGAACAGACACATCTGTACCAACATAGAAGTGGCGTCGGTATAAAAAATTCTTCCGGTCTATGGAACGGGAATGGGTAATCTGAACGATCCACGCTTTTGGCGTCCCTTTCGCCTCGTCGAATTGCTCCGCTTTTTGATAGAGATACAGAAAGACATCCTGTACGATCTCTTCCGCTTCTCCGGCGTCTTGGAGGATGCGGATGCCGATGGTGAAGACGAGGCGGGAGTACCGATGAAAAAGTTCTGCGAGTGCTTCCTGATCGCGCTCCTTAAGGGACGCCATCAGAGTTTCGTCGCTCCATGGCTGCGCCTCACCGTCTATCGGAATGACAGCGGCAACCGTCCGCTTCTCCTTGGTCCAGAGAAGGGACACCGGTAACACGCGCTCTGGAGGGCTACTGAAGGGCACAGAACATCTCTCACGGGAGCAGATTCACAGCAAGTTTGTCGTAGTAACGGTGCAGGGCTCGTCTCGGCACCGTTTCTTTGAAAATACACCGAAATAAGCCTATTCCGGGCATGTTTCGGGACAGATTAAATTTCGCAATTTGTTTGGTACAGAATCGTCTTTTCCCTCGTATTGATAGAAATGGAGCACAAGGGCAACGGCAGGGTTTCCGCTCAGATTCGCGGCCACAGAATTTGCAAATGATGGGTACAATTTCGCTCGCAAACTCGTACCTTTCAATTGAGATAGCTGCTGCTATCAATGCCGAACTCTGAGAGGGGGCAAGACCCGGAGATGACATAACAGCAATCGTTCTTGAATCTCAACCAAGAGGACCTGCGTATCGATATATGCGATGTAAAGAAAGACGGCCGAAAGTCCTCATCGTTGTGAATGGAGTTCGCAACGCCTGAGTCCAGACTGTTCTACTCGCATTGGGGTCCACACTCGATCTGTGTTTTCCATATACAGTGCAGAGGTCTATATGCGAGTGCCGCACCTTACAGTAGATATGCTCGTTGCCGTCATTGCGCTGGCTCAGAGAAAGAATCTGGAGCCGGCAGGAAAAGAACTTGGGTTGTCCTCCTCTGCTGTCTACAAACGGATCAAAGCCGCCAATCAAGTTTTTGGAACTCGCCTCTTCATCGGGACGAACGGTGGATTCGAGCTGACCGAGGTCGGCCAGGTGCTCTTCTCTCACGCTACGCTGCCTATCGAGCAGGTACTTCTGGCGGAAGAGACCACGATAGCCGCGGCGGAGTTGCATGCGAGCCACCTGCTCGTCGGTCATTCCACCTATCTCCCTTCGAGGCTACTGGCTTTGATTCACAGTCTGCCCTTTGCATCGGCGTTAGGGATACGTCTGGAGCACAAGGCCGGTCTAACGCTGGCACTGGCCGAGGATGTCATTAAGGGAACGCTTCATGCAGGGTTGGGGTATCTCCCCGTGGTTCACCCGGATTTGCTTGTCTATCAAATCTCGGAAGAACCGGTAGTCGTGTGCATGCCAAATGCGCATCCTCTTTCGGTGAAGCCTTCGCTTCGCCCCAAAGATCTGGAAGGGCAGCCAATCATCGCAGCATCACGCGATACGTTTCCGATTCTGCATCGGCAGCTTGACGAGTTCTTCGACGATTTCGGCATCAAGCTGAACATCGTCGCGGATGCTTACGGGCCACACGAAGCGATCACGATGGTCGAGCAAAAGGTCGGTATCTGTCTGCTGGGGGCGTCCAACGCCAAGCCTCCTGTAGTCTCCAGGCCTCTATTCCCACAGACGCTCACCCGCAAGTGCGGTCTGTTCGTGCGCGAGGACAACCGTCATCCGGCACTCAGGGGCTTCATTGATTTGGTTCTGGAGAAGACTGCGCCGTGGCATCCTGAGCGATGATTTATCGCGGAAGAGGAAAGAAGTGGCTGACCGGCTTCCTGTAAATCTCGGCCAGTTCCATCAACTCCATAACGTCGATGCTCCGGTCTCCGCTCTCGCATTTGGTGATGAAATTGGGCGACCGGCCCATCATCGCGGACACTTCGTGCTGGCTCATCCCAGCCTTTTCGCGGGCAGCAATCAGGCGCTCCAGAAGCGTGTCGTAGGCGTCCTGAAACTTCGCCGTCCGAGCTTTTCGTGATTTTCGTGTCTCTGCAGCGGCGACTTTCTTCACAGATGACAGTCTGGTTAATCCAAGCTAAAGTACCTAATAAGGACTACCTACTGCGGTATGCTGTCCTTTCAATAGGAACTCGGTCTGTTTGGAGCACACGATGAATCGCCCCTTTCTCGAACTCCCTGAAGCTGTCAACCTGACCGTGCAGTCTCTGCGCGTGTATGACGATCCGCCCTACGGACGTGAGGTGCATCTCGTCTTCACGGATGGAAGCCAGATTTCAATTGATCTTGAAATCGCAACTACGGCGAAAGCCAGGCACTATCGCGGCGACAAGGGCGGCGAGCCAGAGATTCTGCATCAACACGACGATTCTTGTCTCTTAGCGCGGTAATTCCAGTAGCCCATCAATGACCCGTTTCCCATCTCTCCGAGAGATGTACACAATGAGGTCAAGGCAACGCTCTATCTCTGCCTCGACTGCGGCTAGTCCAAGGGCGCCGCTGGCGCGCATTGCCAGAGTCGCCAGCCGGTGAATCGCTTCCTCTGCGCTGCTGGCATGAATTGTTGCCAGTGTTCCCCGGTGTCCCGTATTCATGGCGTCGAGCAGCGTCCGCGCCTCGGAGCCACGCACCTCACCCACAATGATCCGGTCGGGCCGATGCCGGAGGACCGCTTTGAGCAGGTCATCGAAGGTGACGGCGCTGCGATGGGTATCGGTCTGGGACTCGGCCGAGACGACGTGAGGCTTGCGAATATACAGTTCCGCCGTGTCTTCGATGACAAGGATGCGCTCGTCCTCCGGGATGAAGTCAGCCAGCACGGAAATCGTCGTTGTCTTGCCACTTGCCGTTGCTCCGGCTATCAGGATGTTGTCACCGCGACGAACGCGCTCGGCCAATGTCTCCGCCAGCTCCGCTGTCAGCATCCCACGACTCACAAGATCGCGGATGCTGAAGTTACGGGATGTAAACCGACGTATGGTGAGAAGCGGATGGGGATTGACCACCGGAGGAATCATGGCCGCCAAACGGCTACCATCGGGCAGACGCAGATTCAGGATCGGTGAGTCAGCATCCAGCTTTTTCCCGAAGCGATTGGCGATTACTTCAAGTCCTGCGTTTAATGCCCCCTCTTCAAACCGTACATCGGGAAGCAGCTGCTTCTGTCCGTTCTCTTCCATCCAGACAGTCCCATCCGAGTTCACCATAATCTCACTGACGGTACTGCTCATCAGTAGCGGCTCGATGGGTTTGAGAAACGGAATGATGATGTCGAAGCTCATGCGGTAGCCCTTTCTGGATCGAAGCCGATGCGCTCCTGCTCGAACCACGTCATGCTTGCCGGCAGGAAATCGGGCTTGAGATAGCAGTACGTCGGTGGCAATGGGCTGACCCCATCGAAGGCGGCGACGATGGCCTGGGCGTTCTTCAGTTCGAAGAAAGCCTTCTCTTCAAACAACGGCTCCCGGTGCCGCTGGTATTGCTTGGATGCGGAGACAGAACCTTTGCTGGACGAGGTGCGGCCACTGAGCCAGCCGACGTTTGCGTTGCTGCTGGACTCGGAGACGGTATAGCTGATCCGGGTGCGGTCGGCCTTGCCGCAGATTTCGGATGCAAAGCGGGCCGTGTCGGGGTCCGATGTAGAGAGAAAAACTTTCGAGCGGAACCCCTGAAGGAGCGTCTTAACGCCCTCGTTGGGCAGTGCGTCCTTGAGGGAGGACGTGCTCTGCGTGGCAACGATCGGAATGCACTTTGGCTGCCTGGAGAGGGACCAAAATCGCTCATCTCCGTTAGGGTTGTCGCCTCCTACAGTGGCGAAGTTCTGGTACTCGTCGCAGATAAAGACGGTCGGGCGAAAATGCCTGTGCGGTTCCCGATCCATCTTTGGGATGCGCAGCAGCACGGCGCGCTGGTAATCCACTTTCATCAGCGTCCCGATGGTTTTAGCGAGAGCCGGATTCAAAGCAACGGGAAAGTTGAGTCCCACCACCGTACCCGATTCGATCAATTCCTCGAACGGCGGCAGGACGCGACCGTGAGGATCGGCGGCACACGGCTTGCCGTCGTACAGTTCTTTTGGAGGGCAGAAGACGCGGCGCACATCGGGGTCCGTCTCAAACAGAGAGAGAAAGACAGCAATACCCTGAACGATGCTGGTCTTGACCTCGGCGCGAAAGAACTTCCAGTGTTCCCAATACCAGTAGTGGACACTCTGCCAGCGGTCGCGGAGCGCGGGATCATACGGCTTGCGGCTGTAAACGCGGGCCTCGGCATCGGTCTGCTCAATCAACACTCTTTCCAGCGATTCATTCCAGGGAGCGACGTACTGATTGGTGCGGCGGTCCAGCTCGAAGCCGAAGGCCGCCAGCACCTCGGCATGGCTGAGATATGTCTCCGGCTCCACTCCGACATACGAAACAGTGCTGAAGCGCGAACCAACGTCGGTGAGCATGTCTTCGAGCTGGCCGGCGCTGACCGCGGTACGGAAGATGTCAACCATCGTGACGTACCCATCGCGGACACGATGGAGCAGGATCACGTACCGCACCAGGTCGGTGTAGCTCTGTTGCCAGAACGGTTCTTTCCCTTTGCCCCAGATGGCGGTGATGACGGAGGCGATATTGAACGCCTGCGCATAGGCATCGAGTGAGTTATTAAGTGGGTTGTAGCGTATCGGCCCGTAGAGCGACACTTCCATGTAATCTTCGGCCCTCTCGCAGTCCTCAAGAATCTTCTGAAGCTGACGGCAGAGGTCGCCCTTCACTTCGAGAACGATGCCGGAGAGTTTTCTTATTGCGTCCTTCGCGTGGTATGCGAATAGCTGACGCATGGCCGGTATGATTACCCCTTGCGTCTTGCCCGAACCGATAGAACCGATGACGGCGACTCCGGTGTACAGGCCGCGCTCTGGAATCTCCAGCCAACGCGGGGCTGACGACGGATCAGGCCGTAGCTGGTGATGGACTTCACCAACTACCAATGCAAGGTCGCGCCGCTTCATGGGATCGTGCAGAGCTGGCAGCGACCCCGCCGCAGCTTCTACCTCGCGCCGGTACACATGGACGTACAGCAGCGAGAGAAGCATGGAACAAAAGATAAACGGCGTCGTGAAGAGAAACAGGTCGTAACCGTGAGCCACGGCTATATATAGGTAAGGCCGCTCCAGCGCGAAGTAGTGCAGCAACGGCACGGACGCAGGCCACGGCCAGAGCGTATGAAGCATGATGCTGGCCGAGGCAGCTACACCGACCGACAGCACCAGACGGTACGCGATGACGATGCGCGTCAGACTTTGGAGTGATACACGCAGAGAGTTCACTTTGTATTCTCCACGCCTGCCGGAAGCGATTGCTTGTACTGTTGGAAGTCCTCGCTTTGGCTCAAAGCGAAGCGCAGCAAGTGATTGACGATGTAGCTGGTGTCGTTCTCCGACCACCGGCACATCAGCTCTAGGTCGTCCGCAACCGTGCCGTCGATGGTTGTCTTGAGCGCCACGCGCCGGACCCTGCTTGCGCCTTTTTCAATTCGTAGTTTGCTCATGTCTGGTACTCCTTCGGTACTCGGTTAGTCCTTACGCAGTCCGCTCAACGGACTGCCGTTGTCCTGGGTTTTTGAGGGCGGGAACGACCAGCGCCAGCGGAAACCCCGGAGGGGTGGGTCGTTCCCGCCCGCCGCCGCACCTACCCTCCGCCCTCGCTCTCGGCTAAGTTATGGTCAAAAAGGGTCTTCTGCACCAGCACCCGACCCCGGAGACTGCCCATGCTGCTGCCCGCGCCGGGATTTAGGAATCTGGGATAATCCGCGTCGATCAGTTCGACCACGAACCGCGCGCGATGAGTTTCCGCATGGAGAAGTCTGCGTACCTTACTCGCGTCCATCGCTCCGTTGCCCCACGATGCAATCAGTCCCAAGTGGACGGGCGCACGATAGATACTCTCCCCCTGAAGTAAAAGCTGGTGGTCTGCCGGCGTAATCGCCCCGCGTCCTGAATGAAACCTCTGGCGCGTCTCCAGCCAGCGGACCAGATGCTCAACACCCAACGGGCAGCCGTTCGTCGCTGTCTGTCCAATCGCATGTACCGCTCGAACAGACGCTCGGCGGCGGTGAAGTTCATGGGTGAGGTGGAAACATACGCGACGACTGCCCGCTCCAGGGCGCGGATGACTCCGCCGTATGCATCTAAGAAGTTCGCGAACCTGGAGGTGGACCGCGCTTCGTCCACGAAAGCAAAGCGGACGGTGAGCGCGTCTTCCGATTGCAGGAACGAGGTCGGAACAGATGGCAGGAAGTCAGCAGTGCGATGCAATGCTTCCGGTTTCACCTTGAGCGAAGAGAAAAGCTGCTGCCTCGCCTCATCCGATTCGATGAACTTCTCCTGTCCAAGATGGTGCAGGACATAATCGAGAGCAACCAGCCTGCGGCGAATCTCCGGCGTCGATTTCAGACGGCGGTTCTGCGAGTCTTCGCGTCCTGCCAGCCGGTACACCTGTTTGCTGTGCAGGTGATAGATATACCGGCCTTCCGCGCACGGCAAAGCTGTAAGGTGTCCCAGCTCCATCGCCTTCTTCAGAAAGCTGGTGGCAACCCCGCCGCGCTCCCGCTTTACGGATTCAATGAACTGCCTCCGCAGGAAATAACCGGAGTGAACGGCAACCATGTAAAGGAAGGTTGCTTCGCGGTCGGTGTAGCCGCAGCGCTCTAAGTTGTCGATCGCGTCATAGCTCATGGTTCTGGCCTTTGTCTTTTCGTCTTTCAAAACTTCCTAGTCGTCGTCGTGATGGAAATGTGGGAATCGCAAAGCGATTTCCAAGGGCGGAGGGTAGGGTGGAAAACGGCTGTATCGTTTTCCATGCTTTCCTCGGACCGGCATTTTCATCGCCTGTTCGGATTGGCACAGGCACTCTCACAGGTCCATCACCCAATCGAGCATGTGTTGCTCGTCCTCGATGGTGGCGAGGCGCGAGCGGTCGGAAGACGACGCATACATGCGAAAGCCTGCCTGGGACTTGGCGCGCATGTGTCCGGGGCGATATGCCGCTGTGACAACTTCAACGTCGGAGAATGCCGTGCGCGCACCCTGGTCCATGTCGTAACGAATCCGGGCGTCGGGAATCTCTATCTTGTTACGGACGAAGGGGAGCTGCTGCTGTTCGGCCACCTCGCGCTTGATCTCAGCCATGTCGCGTTCCGGGTCGGCTTTGCGTGCCGCACGAATAGCTTTCTGGACTCTCGACTTGATCTCAAAGTCGAGCTCCACCCGGAGGTTGCCGCCTCCTGCCTTCTCGATGCGCTCGGACTCTTTCAGGTAAGCGCGGTATATCTGCGTGTCATGTTCCGCTTCGCGGGGCTTGACGAGGCCGTGGTAGAGCTTCTGTTCCGACGCGAAACTGTTGGTTTCAGAGGCGAGCTGCTTACCCTCCTTCGTGAGCGTCACAACCTCAATCCGCTTCTGCGGGAGCCAATGCCCGTCGTTGCGCGGAGCAACGGAATCGACCGATACAAGGCCGCTCTCACGCAGGTAGTGAAGGTCGGTGCGCATGGCACGCTCGTCGTCCTGGTAGATCGTGCGCTTCACGTCCTTTATGTTGAGGACACGGAAGCGGCCTGTCTCGCCAAGTAACTGGCGCTCCTCTGGCCGCAGGCGCACATCGCGGATGTCAACAGCAACGCCCTCCCGCGTGCGGCGTGGGCGCTGTTCCGGTTCACGGCTACGTTTGATCTCATCTAATTCGAGGGCAGGCTTCGGCTCAGTCGGAGGATGCGCCGGGCCGCCTGCTACCGGACGTTGCAGACGGCTCAGGTTCTCATCGACAGCCGATACCGGCAGAGGTGGAGCGGCGGACGCTGGCGCTGGGTCAATCTCACGGGGGCGCGAAATCTCCGGCTCATGGGGAAGATCAAGCCTCATCGCCGCTCTCCTCAAGCTCGCTCTTGCGGCCACGGATGATCCGCACGTCATAGTCGGCTGGATCGCCAAAGGCGTTCATCTTTTTCTCGGCGGCTTCGCGCAGCTTACGGATGCGCGCAATCATGTCCTGCGAATCTTCGAAGTGTTCGCTGTCACGGCTGCTCATAGCTGTTCCTCGTCGTTGCCGAACTGCGAAAGGATCTCTTCGGAGAGGGCGCTGTGGCCGCTGTGAATCTCCTGGTCGAGATGAGTGAGTTTTCTGCCGGCATCGCGCAGGAAAAATTTGCGCTCGACCCAGATCGTGAGTCCGAGGATGTTTATGAACAGCAGCGCGCAGTACGCGGCGATCGCCTGCCAGTAGCGATGAATGATCAGGCTGCGCCAAGGAACGAGGAAATGCAGCTCGTGCATTAGGCCGAATCCCAGCGCGAGAAACACGAGCGTAGCGACGAAGACGGCGTTAGCGAGCATGATCCTCCTGCTTTCTTTGAGCTATCAGCGCATCCACGGCGGCGATGCGTTGTCCAATCCAGCGCATGACGGGCACGGCCATTGAATTGCCAAGCGCACGGTAGCGGGGCGCATCGGCGGCGATCCTGCCGCGATACATAACCCGCGTGTATTCGTCGGGGAAACCCTGCAGGCGCTCACACTCGCGCGGCGTCAGCCGGCGCACGGCCATCTCCTGCATGACTCCAGCAAACTGTTTGCCGCTGCGGTTAGCGGTAAGTGCGCTATGCGCCGGTCCCTGGCGCAACTCGCCGCGAAGGTTAGCGCTCACGGCGACGGCCATCTGTGCGCCACGGCGCAATGTCGGCGGAGTCGTGCCGGCATCCCCGCCAAAGTCATTTACGGAAAATGCGACTGCCTGATTCTCGCCTTTGACCAGGGTGTAGGCCAGGTCTTCGGAGTACCGGCGTCCGTGGGATTTGGTGTGCGCGGTACAAATAGCGATTGGGGGCAGAATGCCGCCGCCGAAATCGTCATCGTAGAGCGGTTGCGCGATGAGCGTTTCCGATTCAAAGTCCTGCCGTCCCATGCCTCCGGCGTTCAGGCAATGGGAGATTTCATCCGTGGACGAGAGAATACCGATGCCTAATTGATTGCGGACGAGGCCACTCTGACATCCGGTGTCGAGGGTGGGCGCGGTGTCTGTGAAGCGACCGCTATCAAAGCCGACCTCAACGCCTCTGGCAATTCCTTCCCGCGCTTCTCTGCGCGGTGGAGGATACCCCGACAGGCTTTCGCGCTCAAGAAGTACCGCCGCGGCAGCTCTCCAGTCTCCAAGACATCCGACAACGAAGACGCGGCGCCTTCTTTGGGGTACTCCGAAATACTGAGCGTTAAGAACTCTGTAGGCGATCCCATACCCGAGTTGGACCAGGAGCCCGAGGAAGGCTCCAAACGTCCGTCCGTCGTCAATCGACAGGACTCCGGGGACGTTCTCCCATACCAGCCATAAGGGGCGGAGCCTATCAGCAAGTCGAGCAAATTCGATGGTGAGGTTGCCACGCGGGTCATCCAGTCCCGCTCGTTTACCGGCGACGGAGAAAGACTGGCAAGGTGTTCCTCCGGCCAGAAGGTCGATTGCTCCAACATCCTCAGCTCCTATGTGGGTAAAGTCGCCGGCGTTGACGATGGCTCCGGTGGCAGGCAGCGCGGCGACATTGCGGATGGCCGCGGTGCGCTGCTTCGCATCCCTGCGCGTGTCCGCGTCGTCCGGGCCTGGCATGTGGATAGGCCGCGTGGCGCCATAGTGCGCGTGCAGCAGCCATGCACAGAACGGCTCTATCTCGGCAAACATGGCCGGTTGCCAGCCCAGCGGAGCCCACGCAACGGATACGGCTTCGATGCCCGAACACACGGAGAGATACCGCATGGTCAGTTTCCGAATGCCTGATCTTCGTGGACGTAGCTGATAACTACGCCGAGAGGATTGGTCAGCAGCATGGCGTTCGGAACTTCATCGCCAAACCCATACACGACATTTGCGGTCCAACGCTCCCGCTGCTGCTCCAGATGGTCGCCAAGTGAATAAGAGACTTTTTCAAATTCGATATGAGCGCGATACGGAGCCTGCCGTATGTCGTCCAGCACTACAGCCTTAATCTCAATGTCCACGTTGGGCGCGCTCGGATCGAGCAGGAAGGTTTCAAGCGTCTTGGCTTTGGTGACGCGGGCCAGCGTTGCGCTTGCTAACGGGTCGGAAAAGAAATTCAGGGACTCCGTAAAATCTCGCTGCAACGTGGCATGATTGCGTCCGTAGTAGAGCTGCGCCCAACGCGCAAGATAGTATTTGCTGACGCGCTCCACCGGGACCTTCGAGAAATCGGCGTAATTCATCACCTGTCCGCGTCCGGCGTCAGTAGTGGAGATAATGAGGGGCTTCAGGTGCAAAGCGGCGGTCTGTGCTTTGTAGAGCAGGACCACGCAGCAAAGCGTAACGACTGAGAGTACGAGCAGCGCGACCTTCAGATAGGTATTCGTGACGGCTGGCTCGGCATATAGCTCCAAAAACTTCAGGCCCGCATCCGTAACCATCGGTGTCTTTTTCTCTGCCATCGTTACCTCCCCATCGGATTGACCCATGTGCCGGCGCGTCCACTGAGGATCGAGCCGGTAAGCTCCGGGATTTTGACCAGACCGTAGATGCAGACAAACAGCGTGATAAACAGAGCGGGCAGCACCATGAGCGCGTTCGAGATGCTGATATTGCCGATGGTCTGAAACATCGACGTAAGCACCTTCGAGAAAACGAAAATGAAGGCCGCAGCAATGACCTGATAGAACGAGAAGCCGATGAAGGCTTTGAGCCATCCCCAAAACAGCCAATCCATCTTCGGCACGATGAACCACGGAATAAAGACAGGGCCGATCAGGACACAGACGGCGGAGGCGACATAGCCATAGGCGATGACTGCGAAAGCAACGGCTTCCATCGCTGCGAGTAGCACAGCGATAAGCAGGTAAACGAGATCCTCCAACAAATTGAAGCTGCCCGGAGGCGCGCCTAATTCCTGTTCTTCATTGGTAACGGCGGTCACGATCTGCTGCGTCTGGTCTGACTCGATCTGGTTGGAGATATTCAGTCCCTCTTTGGTGATGAGGTCCGAGAAGCTGTAGCTGGTGCCGGGGATCGGAGTGGAATAGTACGTCAGCATTCCCAGTCCGAAGGAAATCATCAGGATCAGGTCCGCGAACTTAGCGAAGTGAAAACCGCCGCCTCCCTGCGAAGCAGAGAGGGCGGCTTTCACGCCAAACCAGACGATCAGGATCACGGCCAGGCCACGGAAGATGTCTAATCCCGTGGCCTGGAGCGCGGCGCTGTGCGAAGAGAGCAGTTGCGAAATAGCCTGCCCCAAAAAGGTGAAAGGATTCTGTTGCATGGCTCACTGTCCTGTGGTGCTGAGGGAGATGGCGTGCATGGAATCGCTCACGCCGCTGGTGATGTTCTGCATGGTGGTGGGAAAGTTCTGCTGGAAGTAAACCGCGTTATTGAGCAGGCGGTTGTTCCCGTCGATCTGCTGCTTCTGCGCGATGATCTGCTGTTGAAGCGCGGCGGCGAGAAGCTGGTTAGTGTCCTGCTGCGAGTGAATCTGGAGCAGCGTGGCGGAATTGATTTTGCCGAGCAGAGCGTTTTGGGTCTGCTGGCTGGGATCGGTCGAGAACGTGTCCGATTCGAGATTCGTCAGCTTGGTTGCGAACGCCTGCTCGTTCGTGCGGATTGTTCCAAGTGTCGAGAGCGTGTTGGTGGTGGTCGTCTGTGCCAGCTCTGAGGTCGCGTACTGATTGGCGACAGTGGCCTGGGTACGGGAGTCGAGCGATGAGTAAGCGGCAGACGGATAGCTCTGCGTCTGTACGAATGCGCTGTTATATCCCTGCTGCGCCTGGGGCAGACTGCCGAAGTTGAGAGCGTTCACCAGTGGGGAGGTGTTGCCGTAGACGTTGGGCGGCGCAGCGAGGCTCTGCCACTTCGCCCAATCCGCCTTGTAACGGGCCTCAAGGTTCTGCGGCATGGTCGCCATCTGGTAGGCAAGGTTGTACATGGTGACGATCTGTGTGCGGGTCTGCTCAGCGGTCGTGAAAATCTGCGCCTCTTTGAGAAGGTGCTGCTGCCAGTTGTTGAGTTCGGTCGCCCACTTCTGCAACTGCTGTTCGCCCTGTTCAATCTCCTGAACGGCGTGGGCGCTCTGCGTGGGGTCGTAGACGATGCCGCTGCCGAACTGCGCGTGCGCCGCGGGCGCAAGAGCAAGGGCAAAGGCGAGGACGGAGAAGAGTGATTTGCTGAATTTCACGAAAAGGCTCCTTCGTAAGCGCCAAAGCGTGAGCATTGGCGCGGGTTAATGGATAGCGATGGCTTAGAAATTGCTCGGAATCGTGTGGGCGTTATACGCGGGCAAAAGCATGTCCTGCGTGATGTACACCTTGATCCGGTGACCTTCGCGGATGGTGATGGTTGGGGGTATGTTGATGAAGCGGTCGAGCACGTTGGCGCTCGACTGCGAAAGGCTGGAGCCGATACCGGCTTTGTATGCTTCGGGGCCGGACTCGTTGTAACCTTCGTTGAGGTTGGTGGCTTCGGCTGCGCCGGAGATTATGCCGAGCGCGATGGATGCGCCGAAGATTTCAACGTAGTGGTTGTTCACCTTGTCCTTCAGTCCGGTGGAACCGGACTGGTCAAGACCGTGGAACTGGTCAAGGTCGGCGGAGTAACCGTCCGGCATCAAGAGACGATGGAAGGTGACGGCGAGGCGCTTTTGGCCGAGGCTGGCGACCTTCTGCACATCGCCCAGGATGAAGGTGCCTTCGGGAATCAAAAGATGCTGGCGGTCCTGGCTGTAAACCGGGTTCGTCACCATGACTTTGAGAGGGCCGGCGAACTCACCGTCCAGACGATTGACCAGAACGGTGTCGATGGTCGTCCCCTCGAAGACGACATACGGCTGGCCCTGCGCCGAGTTGACATTCACCTCCGGGGCGCGCTTCTTCTCTGTTGCTGCGGCGGTCTGCGCTGTACCCGGAGCGTGGGCCGGAGCACCGTCGCCGGTGCTGGCCGGTTCCGCCAGTGGATGCGAAGCATTGTCTTCAGGAGAGACAAGATTCGACGCAAAGCGGGCTTTGAAGGCCATCGCCTTTTCGGCATCCGCAACAGGATCGCGGGGCGGTTCCGTCGGTTGTACCGCGGCAGGCGGCAACTGCGTCATCGGCGCTGCCGGTGTCATCACCCCATTGGGCTGCATGGAAGATGGCGTACCAGCGGACGACAGCATAGTACCCGCTTTTTGCGCCTGTTGCATCTGGCGCTGATCGGCGCTGAGGTCTTGCTCCAGCTCCTGAATCTTCCGCTGGTTTACATCGGTGGAAACTGCCAGCGGCGCAGGCACGGCGGTGGCCGCTGCTGGCCGGGGATGGTTCTTCGAGAACATGACGGCCATCAGGATCAGCACCGCGAGTCCGGCAACGACGTAACCCTGTGCCTGCTTCGGTACAACACCTTCAGGCCGGATGCGCTTGTCGCGGAGACTGGAAGCATTCTCAGACGATGGCGCTGTCTGCGTCTGCGGCGTTGCGTCGATCTGTTTTTCGTCTGCCATCGTGCCCCCTTATTGCGCTTTCCGCTGGAAGTCGAGTTTGTGTTTCCCGATTTCGAGATAGCCGCGGTCAACGACGGTGGGCAGGATGTATGTGCCGTCCTTCAACTGGAAGGTGATGAGGTCGGGCTTGCCATCCTTCAGCTCGTAGATGGAGAACTTTTCAGAGGCCGTGGATCGTATGTAGGTGAACTTGTCATCGTGATAGATGGCAGAAACATCGAAGGGCTTGTCGTCGTGAAAGGCGTAATCGAACTTCAACGCGGAGATTGGGTACTCGGAGCGAAACTGCTCGACGGCTGCGGCAGCGCGGGTCTGCGCCATCTGCGCCTGTGCGCGGGCCGCATCCACTTCGCCGGCGGAAACCAGCCTGCCCGAGCCGCTGGCGGCGGCAAGAGAAGACGGGTCGGACAGTTCGATAACGACCTTCAGGTCGGGATCGGCGGACTCCACATCGTCCAGCGTGAAGGTGTAGACGCTGCCCTTATCGGTAATGATGTTGAGGTTGCTGTGGATGCCTTCTTTGGCGGGATGAAGGAAGCAATAGTTCTGGATGGTGTCAATGATCCAGAAATCCTTATCCCCGGTAGCGACTTCCAGAATCTTCTCTGAGGCGGGTAGTTGAATAAGCGTGGTGTAACGCATCTTTGCGCGGACGCCCACGATGTCATTGGCGTGGTACTTCACGATGCGGGCCGATTGCTGACCGTGTGCGACGGTCGCAACCAGGCCCAGCACCAAAGGAAAGATCGGAGCACGATTCATGCAGCCTCCTCATCGGGCGTTGGGTTGGTGGGGTTGGGGTAGTCTTCGGCCAGGCGCAAGAGTCCCAGTTCCGGACCGAAGCGGGCGAAGTAATCCTGCCTGCGAAGGTTGTCGCGGGAGTTGTTCGTCGCAGTCCAGTAGCCGAGAGCATCGACTTCAAGCACCAGCTTTTTCGTGCCTTCCGGCTGTATCAGCAGCAGTTCGCGCTTGGGCACAAGCGACTCCAGTAGCTCAAGCTGCGTGTCGTTCAACTGAAAGACTTCGGCGTACAGCTTGCGGTCGATGTTCGGGTTGGCGAGGAATATCTTCGTGGGGCAGGACTCGTTCACGACATGCAGCATCTCCGACGATGTCAGCTCGACTAAGGATTGCGTTGCCAGAAGCATGGCCGCATTCTTCTTGCGCCAGGTTTTCTCAGCCCGAGTGATCCAGTCGCGGACGGTGCGGTTCTTGAGGAAGATCCATGCCTCGTCAATGATGAACATCTTGAATGTCGCGGTGTTCTGCGGCTTTTCGATTTCCGACGATGCGCGCTGCAACACGTAAAACAACAGCGGTTCTAAAATGTCGGGGTAGTTCCCCCAGTGATCAAAGTTGAAGGTCTGGAAGCGGGCGAACGTCAGCGTGTCCTGAGAGTTGTCGAAGAGATGCCCGAATTGCCCAGCCCGTGTCCAGCGATGCAGGCGTTCGCCCAGTGGTCCGACGATGGACGCAAAGTTGGTGAGGGTCCGTATCTCGGCGGGCAATTTATACGCCCGCTCGATGGCCGCGAACAATGCTTTTTCATCCTCGGGTGTCAGCTCATAACGTCCGCCAGCCTCAATCAATACCCTCAGAAACAGATACAAAAAGTTCTGATTCTCATGTGTCGGCTCCAACGAAAGTGGATTGATAGTGAAGCCGAGACTCTTCATGCCGACGTTTAGATAGGTGCCGCCAAAGGCCCGCGTCAGTGTCTCGTAGCTGCCGCCGAGGTCGAAAATGAAGGTAAGCGGGTCGTACTTCTGCACGGCCTGAATGAGAAAACTGGTCGAAAAACTCTTGCCTGATCCAGTGGCTCCGAGCATGAGTGCATGAGCCACATCGCCACAGTGCATGTTTAGGTAGTACGGCGTGCCGTGGGTCGATTCGAGAACGGCGAGGTGCTCGCGTTCGAGATGCGAGTTCCACTGCTTCCCGGTGTCTACGGTGAAGAGAAACGACAGGTCCGCATAATTACTGTTGAGCGCCCACTGCTTACGCAGGTTGAATTGCTTATTACCTGGGACCGTCGCAAAGAACGCATTGAGCAGGTTGTAGCGTTCCTCGTAGAGCAGGCCGTCATGCTGCGTGAATAGCTTCTGGAACTCCGCCGCCGCATGCTCCAGCTTTATGCGGTCGTCGTCATAGATCACGACGGAGAGCGTGAACTCCCCGAAGGTTTTACCCTCCATACCCATCGCAGTGAGTGCATTGCCAAGCTCCGCGACTGCGGCGGCTTTGGAGTCGTCTACGAGATTGTCCTGGTTGCCGGTGTTCTCGCGATCCTGGAGATTGGAGACGAAGCTGGTTTTGGAGTTGTGATGGTGACGGCGGCGCGAGGCGATCTCTTTGCGGGCCTTCGCGTTGTCTACCGGATGCCATTCGGTGACGACATGGAAGTTAGCGGGGATGTCGAGCAGGCCATTAAGGATCAAGGGCCGCGTCTCGCTCGGCAGTTCCTTCAACGTGAGGACACGCAGATAGTCGTCATCCACGCGGAGGTAGCCGCGATGGGCTTCCAGCTCCGAGCCGCATACCTGCCAGTCCAGATGACGCGAGCCGCAGAGCGGCGCGTCGTTGATCTTGGAGGGGCGGAAGTTCACTAGACGGCGCAGTATGCGAAACGTCTCTTCCGCCCCTGACAGCTCAACCTTCATGAGGTCGTTTAGCTGCCCACTCAAACTGTTTACTTTCTGCTGCAAGCGCAGGCGGTCACGCTCGATCTGCTCGTACAGCAATGTACGTTCCTTGTTGCCGGAGAAGAGAGCGCGTATATCGCGCAGTGAGGTGCGCGGCTGCTTCGGCAACTGCGCCAAGGCGTGCATCAGGCCGGTCCTGGCATGATTGCCATCCACCATCACCACCCAATAGATCTCGATGTTGTAAAGCCGGTCGGCTTTGGACTTCAGAAATGCGGCGCGCTGTTCCACGGCGGCACGTATCAGCGGGTTCTCATAGTCCGCGTGGGGAATCTCAGGGCGATTGAGTTTGAAGAGAATCTGGTACAGGCGGCATCTGTCATCGAGCGAGCGGAGCGCGGCTTCCAGACGTTTGACAGCGTAATCGCGTCCGGCATGGTCGAGGCTTTCGTAGTCGATGCCGCCTACACGGAGTACCGCTCCGAGGTCGCCGGACTTGGTAAGAAACGCGTGCTCGTCCCAGAAGCCATATAGGTTGATTTGCGCCGGAAACGAGCCTGCCTCTTTCCAGTCCTTCGTGATGTGGTCAGTCCTGAGCATTACGGTTCCTAATCGTGATTTCTATGGGTTCCCACTTCATGGGGTCGTAGCGCCGGCGAAACTTGGCGGAGTTGAACAGCACGCGCAAAATCTCCACGTCATGCTTCGTGGCAACGCGGGCGATGATGACGCCGACGATGAACAGGCCGATTCCGCCGAGCAAGGAATGCAGCAGCGAGAAGATCGCGCCCCCGGAAATCAGAGCGACGAAGAATAACCGTCGCTCTGCTCCCAGGACAGTCAACGGGCGATTCATGGCCTTGAACACCGGACTCACTCTGCTATCCGTTGACCGAGACATGGATCACCTCCTCTCTAGCTCGGAAAGAGCCAAGCCATGAAATTGACCGCGCCGATCGCCATTCCTACGCCGAAGACGATCCCGGCGAGGGTCTTCTTGGACTGGCCTTCGCCATAGGCGAACATCAGTCCACCTACGACGATGGCGACCAGCGACAACCCGGTCGCAATCGTGCCGGTAAAGGCGGTTTTGAGGACGTTCACTGCGTTGTCCCACGGATCGCTGCCAGCCTGGGCATAGACGGGCAGGGCCGCAAGGAACATCAGGGATGGAACCGCCAGCCGTAGAGCGCGTTCGCGCAATCGCCGGAGGCGGGGCGGAAGAGTTTTTTGCATTGGACCCTCACATTTCAAAGTTTTCCGGCGAGTGGCTACTCCCCGGCTGGAATGTCTGAATGTGAAGGTAGGGCGGAAAATGCTGGGCTAAACGGAATCCTTTTCCAGAGCCATGTCCGAAGAGGAAACGGCAGCCGAACGCAATATGCGTTACACACGCGAGGAAGCGCCAGCATCATCGGCGCTTGGAAGGGGGAAGGTTCAATCCTCCTGATATATGAGCGGTTCGATTTACTTTCCGCGCAGGAAAGACCCGTGGAGAAATCTTCTCTCCAATGAGCCGCACATCTTTCTAGGCTTTCTACTGGGCGCTCTTGTCTGTAATCAGCGCACGCATAGAGGTGACTAATGGAGCCTTTGTCCTTCCCGGAACCGCATGAACCATTTGTGGACGCGGAACGTGCCGCATCCTTCCTCGCCATGTCCCGAAAAACTTTGTTGGCGAAGTCTCGCAGTGGGCATTTGCCGGGACACCCTATCGGCGAAGGACCGCGAAAAATATGGCGATTTCGCCTCTCAGAACTCTCTCGATGGCTGGAGCAGGAGACGATAAAATTAGATAGCCATCGGGGTCGGAATGAGAGGGATTTCTCTTGAATCGACCACGGTATCAACACGGCTTTTTCAGCCGTCACAAACGCAAGACAGGCCCGGAAGTGTGGGTTTATCGCTGGCGGGAGATTGACGCCAACGGCAAGCCCAAACCAAAGGCTCTGGTAATCGGCTCAGTGAAGCAGTACCCCACGGAGACAGCGGCGTGGAAGGCTGTCTCTACACTGCGCCTCGACATCAACTACAGCACCTCGCGTCCCGAGGCTCTACCCGAATCCTTCGAGCAGTTGGCGAAACATTATCAGTTGATCGAATTGGATTTGGAGAAAGAATCGGAACGCAAGGGGCATCAGACGAAGCAGACTTACAGCGTTTACCTGAAGGCGAGAATCGTTCCCCGATGGGGCCGTTATCCTCTTCGGGATATTAAGGCGGTAGCTGTAGAGCGGTGGCTTGGTTCCCTCAATGATCTGTCGAACGGGACCAGAGCAAAGATCAAGGGCATTATGAGCGAAGTCTTTCAACACGCGATCCGCTATGGCTGGCTCAACGATGGAGAGAATCCAATCTTCGCCGTTCGCCAGAGCACGAAGCGGGAGCGGGTCACCGAGCCTCTGGAAGCAGCCGAGTTCCGTGCGCTCATGTTGAAGTTGCCGCCGATGATGCGCGTCATCGGCATCGTGGCGGCGACTACGGGACTACGCATCAGCGAAGTGCTCGGCCTGAAGTGGCTGGACATCAACTGGAAGGAGTCACAAATGAACGTGACCCGGTCGGTGGTGGATGGCATTATCGGGAAGTGCAAGACGGAGACATCTCGCAGGCCTGTGCCTCTCGATGCACTCACCCGAAGCGAGCTGCTGGGCTGGCAGCGGGAAACCTGCTACGCCAAGCCGGAGGACTGGGTTTTCGCCAGCGCACGAGCCGGGGGCAAGATGCCGCCCTGGGCGGATACGCTGCTGGACCGCATCCTGCAACCCGCCGCCAAGAAAGCCGGTATCGAGAAATGGGTCGGCTTCCATACCTTCCGGCACACCTATTCCACCCTGCTCAAAGCTAACAATGAGGATGTGAAGGTGGTGCAGGAGTTGATGCGCCACGCCAACATCACCACGACGATGAATATCTACACGAAGGCCCTCACGCCTGCCAAAAGGGAGGCACAAAGCCGGGTGGTCGATGTTCTTCTGGATCGCTCTAGGAATGTAGAAAGTGCTGCGGAAAGTGCAGCATGAGAACCAACGTATCGAAAGCGTATCGCGTGCTTTTGACAGTTTCCGCTAAGTCGTTGGATTTATTGGTGGACCTGATCGGGATCGAACCGATGACCTCTTCCATGCCATTCACGTCAATGGTTGTAACTTATTGAAAACATGGGCATCGATGGCGAAGAAAAAGCATTCAAAAGCACTGGTAAGCATCCAAAATCTGGTTTCAGCACCCTCATCAGCACCCTACTCTTCTTCAATCAGCACACCTCGAACACCTTGAAGGTGGTAGAGGAGCGCCTGAATGCGGATCGCTTTGTCCTGCTCGGATGAGCATACCACCGCGACGTGGGCCATGCCTTCTGCAACATCCCCCTTGAAATAGTGGATGGAGACTGACTGGTTTTCGAGAACCTGAAGGATACGGGAAAACACTCGGCGTTGAGCAATAGCATCTATATGAAATCTCCAGGTCATTGTCTTCAATCGTCTTCGGCGGTCATCCGCATAAAGCTGGTACTCATCGACCGACGACCTCCCACACATTGTTGGTCAACCGAAGTCCAATGTTCTGCTTCGCCTTCGATGCCGCTTTCACAGTTGCTGCAATATCAGGAAATGACTGTTGAATCTCTGACTCTTCGGCCCAGGGGGCGAGGTTGACCAGCTTGTAGGTGTAAGTGACCTCGATCTGAGGATATCCACCCATCGTTACCGGCACGCCCCACTTGAGAATGGAACCGACTGCTTTCTGCCCATAGCAGATGCCTCCGGTCTGTCCAAATGTGCCAAGGACCTGCCGGAAGTATTTCTGGCCGTCGGCAGTAAGCTGGAATCGCTTTACAGGCTGGAGCGGTGTCGGGCCACGCAGGGCATCCAGCATCCCATGAACAACCGTCGTAGTATCGGTTTCGGAGACCAGGCCGGCCCGCCGCAGAGCTGCCAACTGCGGGCCAAATCCGTATTGAGATTGTTGCGCCGACGCAGGAATATCAATCGGAAACTGGCGACCTATCGACGTACAGGCTTCGCCGTGCTTCGCAAGATACTGATTGATTGCGCCTGTGAAATTCTCCGCGCTCGGCTTGCGGGCACTGTTACAAGCAACCAAGATGAAGAGTCCGACAAGCGGAATAAGATGAAGTCTGTACACGAATTTACCTCCTAACGTATGTCTCCAGCCGGCGCTGATGCTAGGTCGTAGGTATAGCCGAGACTGATGAGCGAACTGAGGAATTGCTCTTCGTGACGGCGATCTCTCGTCCGAAGCACGACGGTGACGCGGGCTGGCTTGTGCGTGAACACTCCCGGTTGCGAAGACAAAAACGACGACAATCTATCAACATCCACATCAATGATGAACACCCGATTCTTTGCCAGCAGCTTCACCAGCGTTTCGAACGATGGCCCGTGCTGCGGCAGTTCAATTTGCAGACTGCTCGTTCGGCGCCATATCAACCGCTCCCAGACCCACATCATCCGGTTTCCGTGCCTGACGTCACAGGATTTGAATCTTTCCATCGGATGTTTTCGTGAATGCATGCAGGGTATGGCCATTGTTATTCAGATGGCGAAGCGTCATCAATTTGTCTGTGAGGGAGAGATGGCTGAAGCCGTATACCTTCTGTCCATAAGGTCCACGTTGCGCGGGGTCGATCTTCGGGTTGGTGAGGAGCGCACCACCGCCGCCGGAGATGACGAAGCTCGTCGGGTGCCCTTCAAACTCCAGGTGCTGCATGTCGTGGTCGTGTCCCGCCAGGTACATATCGACCTTATGTTTCTGAAAGAGGGGGTTCCAATCGCGGATCAGAATCGGGTGGTCCCCATGCACACCATTTGAATAAACAGGGTGGTGCCCCATCACGACGAGGAAAGGGGTGGTACGGGGACGCTCCAGCTCCTCTTTCAACCACGCAAGCTGTTCCGCCTGTTGTTGCGGCGTCAGAGTAAAGTCACGTCCCCGGCTTGAGCCTCCATCGGCAAACGGCATATTGCTATCGAGCGCGATGAAGGTAACAAGGGGCTTCTTTGCTGGAAACTCGAACCGATACCAGAGCGAGGGCATTGTCCAGCGAGTCGGAGTAGTGCCCGTCTTACCAACGCGGGCATACTCTAATTCGGCAGCTACTTTGCTCTCAGGCCAGCGTTGATAGTCGTGGTTGCCGGGAATTGCATAAGCGGGACACGCGAAGACATCGACTGGGTACATCTCCTCAAACTGCGTCTGCCAGCGAGAAGAATGAACGCCTCCTGCAAGCTCTCCGTACCAGTTATCGCCGAGCATGAGCAGGGCTTGGGTCTTGAGCTGCTGTCGCTTCACATACTCGCGCAACCCTGCAGCCACTCCGGACTGCGCGGTATGGTCGTCGTCGTATCCCCAATCTCCAACCATCAACAGTTCCGCGACGGCGGGATCGGACGGCAAAGGTGCAGCGACGGCTGGAATGGAGCCGAGTGCAGCAAGTGCGCTGAAAGCGAAGCTCTGCCGTAGGAAGCGGCGGCGGCTGGCTACGGAAATAGAAACGGGAGCATCCATGCTAAGACGCTTCCACTGTGTTTCGGCTCGGGTCGGCGATCTGCTGAAGCGATGAGTTTCGCCAGCGGCAAGCGACGGATTTCGCCGGCGGTCGAAGCAACGGGTTTCGCCGGCGGTCGAAGCAACGGGTTTCGCCGGCGGTCGAAGCAACGGGTTTCGCCGGCGGTCGAAGCAACGGGTTTCGCCGGATATGGGGCAGTTGGCGAGCGATTTCAAGTGCATAACGGCTCTCGTTTCTTGAGGTTTGCGGCTGGCGATGGGCTGGCGATGTGTGGTCGCCATCTACTTCGCTCCGAGGCCAAGCAGTTTGCGGATGTTTGCCTCGATCTCTTCTTTCGAGCCGGCGTCGGCAGCCTCCAGCACCATCGTCCCCGTCTTGTCGATATAGAAGGACTCCGGTAGATAGGGCAGGCCGCCATAGGCTTGGGCGGTTTTGTGATTGCAGCGGAGCACTGGATACTTCACTCCGTACTTGTCGGCAATCTGCCTCACCTTCTCCTCAGTGGCTCCATCCGTAACAATTCCCACGATCTCAAACCCTTGATGTGCGTATTGCTCTCGGAGTTGGGCTAGCCAGGGCATTTCCAGTCTGCATGCACCACACCATGTAGCCCAAAAGTTCACAATCAGCACCTTGCCCTTATAGTTGGCAAGAGAGACTTCTTTTCCGTCCAGCGTCGTGACGATAAACGCTGGTGCAGGCCTGTTTAGTAGGTGAGCAATATTTGCCGAGGGAGATGTCTTGGATAGTTGCGTTGCTTGCTGACCAACGGCGTATGACGTTGGAGCCACGATCGCAAGCAAGGGGCAGATGGAGACGATTGCCCTCGTCATGTTTGCGCGGGTTAGGCAATACCGTTTCATGGAATACACCAATCTTGTTCAAAGTAGAACCCGCGGACCTAACAGCAGTCCGCGAGTGCTTAGAGCGAAAAATTATTTACTCGTGTGTCAGTTAAGGACAAATGTTCTGGCCTTGTCATGTATTCGTGTTGGAACGAGCTTTTGTACCAATTTGAGCAAACAAAATCAGCGGGCCGCTGATTTCTCTTGCCCCTTCGTAAGCAGACGCAGGGATACGGTTGCGAGTGTGCCGCTCTGCTTGGCATCGTTGTAAGGCTCGAAACGGAACCGAAGTGGGATAGGTGTGCTGCTCGCACCCGGAGCGAGGCCGTCGCCAGGAATATACTGCCCGACATCAAGGTATTGAGCGATGCCGTCTCCCGCCCCCTCTGTCACCGCATCTATTGGATAGATCACTCCTGCAAATGAACGTGGCATGATCTCGAGATGAAGTGGCCCCTTTAGTGCAGTAGTGCCGGAGTTGCGAATGACAATGGTTTCTGTCAGTAGGTTCTCTCGTTCGTCGTACTGTTGCGAGCCTCCATAGGTGAACTTCACGCTGTTGGTCTCGTATTGCCACCCATCTGTGTGGGTGGGCTCCGACTTGCTACGATCACGGGATTTGACTACAGCAATCGCAGCCGTATGCAACTGCCCTCCATTCGCTGTCCAGATGGGGTGAAAGACCCCATCCGGTGTAACAGCAATCCCATTAGTATGGGGGTCACCCCATCCGGTGTGGTTGTTGATGCGCAATAAAGCGTCATCGCTTGGTTTCGATTCGATAGCCTGGTTTACATAAAGATCAAGGGATTCGCTCATAACCCGGTACGTGCCATCGCTCTTGCCGCTGGTGGAAATCTGTTGTGGGGAGGAATAGGTCTTGCCGTCATCCGTAGAAGTAGCGAACAACCAGACATCTGGCTTGTCACTATCGCGCCACAGCAGAGCTAACGTGCCATCTCCACGACGGGCCAGCGCCAATCCACGGTAATCGTGCTCGTCAAGCTTGGCATCCTTGCTATTTGCTACTAGCTTCTCCGACCACACCGAGCTAGACCACGTTTGTCCGTCGTCCGTGGACTTCTCCAACATCAGAGTACATTTTCCGCTTGAGCCGTCGAGATAGGTGGCGTAGACAGTATTGGTATCCGGAGCATAGGCGGCGGGTGCCGAGAGATAGGAATCGCATTTCCATTCCGGCTGCTCAGGCACTTCCAACGTCTTCTGTACAATTACAGGTTCCGACACGCTTTTGCGTCGGGGATCAGTGCGTTGAGAAGCGAATATGAACTCTGTTCCGTAGCGTTTTCCATCGGCAGTGAAGTTTCTGACCTTGGACCAGAAAAGCGTCAATAATGAACCGTCCTTTAGTAACAGGTTTTGCCCTGGATAGGAGCCGTGCAGGCGCATCTTATACATCTCTGCGTCATATATCGGCCCGTTGACCTCTTTGTCGCCGTCTTTGTAGTTGATTAGGCCGATTGTGTTCCCAGCGGTATCGAATTCACTGACCTTGTCGGTTAATTTTGGAAAACTTGCCGGTTTTCCCTTGTCATCGACTGATGTGTAATGTGTCCATAAATTGTTGAAGAAGACGTATAGTCGGTTTTGATTTGGACCTGGGTTGCGGTCAATCACCGATGCGGAAAAATCTGTCCAGCCTGCAGTTATGCCAAGCGCCCAACTTTGTCCAGCATCGTGCGATATCCAGATGCGCGTTGTCCCATGATCGTGATGCAGCATTCCGGTGTCATCGGTTTTAGACGCATCGGCAACAAAATAGGCGATACCGTGCACGCCAAACGCGCAAGACTCTTCACTAACCCACTTGCTGTTCTTATCTTCGAGTGCAAGGTGCCAGATATTCCCGCCATCTTGTGAGGCATAGACAAAGCCATGCTGTGCATTGTCTTGAGCGTCCCACTTCATTCCGCACGCGATCAGGTTGTTGGAGTTCTCTGGATCAGCCTCAATGCCGTACCAACTGCTTGATCCACTTTGCGTAGGACTAATGGTCGCCTCAGAAAGCACTCGGACCTGCTGGGCAGGCACAACGGAGCAAATACTAAATGTCGCTAGATAGAATAAGATTTGCGATCGGCGCATAGTGCCTCCTGTGTAGGAGGCCCCGCACGGCCCCCTACCTATTGGTTTAGAGAAACGAGAAAAGGTTTAGAACGAGACCCGCGCTGTGAGCTGTAGACTACGGGCTCCGCCGCTTTGGAAGACAGTGTTGAGGCCGCCTCCTCCGCCATTCCCGCCGTAATAGCCAGCGTATGTATTTTGGGCCTGGCCGAAGTTTGCGGAGCCTACTGTCACCACTGGATTTGCGAAAGTGGGAGTATTTAGGATGTTGAAAGCCTCTGCCTTGAACTCGAACCCTATACGTTCTGTGAGAGCAAACTTTCGTCCGGCGGACAGGTCGAATTCATGCAGGCCAAACAACCGATAGGCATTCCGGCCACTATTGCCATCCCGAAGAGGAAGGCTATTTGCATCAACAGGCAAGTTTATAAATGCAGCCGGATTTAGTTGAATACCACCAGGGATCGGTTTTCCGTTTGTTCCAGTCGATCCATGCAGGTATGCAGGAACTCCAGGCACACGATCCGCAAAGCCAGTATATGAGTTGAGATCGGCAATATTGTTATGAAAGCCAACGCCACTCAATACTGAAAGCGGCGATGCTGTCTGAAGTCTTGTGAACGTGTTGACAATCCACCCATTGGTTGCAACCCTTAATAGCCTCTCACTGGTCAGACCTTTTGGCTTTAGGCTTAACCCTACCGAAAAAATGTGGCGAGTGTCGTCATCTGCGCTGGCTCTGTAATTAGTTACGTTAGTTTTTGGACCTGAAAAGTCAGACGACCCATTGTCAATGTTGTGCGAGTAGGTATACGCCACAATTCCGTCCAGACCCGATGCGGCGCGAATAGTCGCTTGGATTTGAAGCGCCTGATAGTTCGACCTACCACGATTCGTCAGCAACTGGAGGTATCCTGTCGGGGTAACCAGCGCGGGTGATAGGCCGTATGCAGTTATAGTGGACGCAAGTTTCTCTCCGTCCGCACCCAAATATGTTGCGCTGACTGTAGAGTTCCCAAAGAGTTGCTGCTCCACTGCCACATTCCATTCGCCAGTGTATGGAAGTGTCAGATTCGGATCGACGGCCCGAAGCGTGGCTTGAGGCAATTTCAATGCGGTCGCACTTTGTTGGATCGATTGAAAGTTGAGTTGACTGAATGGCACATTCTTTACGGAAACACTCAACACGTATGGATAGGTATTTCCAGCCGTAGCTGCGGTGCTGGCAGCTTGCCCGGTATCGTAAAATATTCCTGCCCCCGCACGCAGAACAGTAGCAAAGCCCTGCCGGTTCTGAAGTTGGTAAGCGAATCCCAGGCGAGGCGCAAACGCGGAGTGAGTTGTCTTATACAGTGGGGTTCCCGCCGGTGCGAGTTGAAGACCTGGCAGATTACTCGTACTCCCCGCGAGCGCTAAAGGGCCACCGTTACCATCGGATACGGGCGGATTGTACTCCCACCGAACGCCATAATTGACCGTAAGTCGGTTGGTAATATGCCAGTCGTCCTGAGCAAAGAGAGACAGATTGTCCACCGGAAGTACGAGATTACTAATTGTTGAGGTTGCGGTGGAGATCTGATCGATGGTGCTGCCAGCAAAAGCCGAAGGTCCATTAAAGAAGCCTGCATAGATTGCATCGCTTGTGTAGGGGGCAAAGCTGGTAGAGAGTCGGCGATAATCGGCTCCGAAAGTAATGGCATGTCGCCGCAAAGTCCAACGCACTTTCTCGACAATATTCCATTGTTGAAGATTTGCCGCCAGTGCCGTTCCTTGGACTGGAAACCCCCAACCAGACAGTCCTGCGAATTGGCACCGTGAAGATCCCCAGGGGCTATATGCACTGGCCTTACAGAATTGCGCGAAGGCGCTTGGACTAGCTCCATCAATCGGCAGCATGTAATAGCTGTAGTTCGCACCGCTTTTGCTGTAGTTGGCAGTCACTTCATTGAGCAGCGAAGGTGTGACCGATTTAGTAACGCCGATTGTATAAGTATCCAACTGCGTTGCGGCGTTAGTCGAGGACCAGAGTGTAGTCGAGGAATGCGATGGAGCGATATTGAAGCGAAAAAATGTTTTGTATCCTCCTGGAAGGTCGGCATCGAGCCGAGCGGAGGTTGAGTGGTCTACGATCTGTGTTGCATACGCAGCGTTATAGATGTCGGTATACTGTGGATAGGTTGAAGTCGTGGAACTCCCGCCATTTCCGTTAGGATATGCCGCTAGAAACGGAGCAAAGGTGGCGCCGACGTTTTGCCGGGCATAGGCACTTGGAACACTTGTTGTTGTATTGTTCGGCTGATCCAGATTCAGCGTCTCGTGGGCGACGAAGAAGAATAACTTATTTTTCAGAATTGGACCGCCGAGCGTTCCGCCAAAGTCATTCATGCGCAGCGGTGCCTGCTTTAGCTGGTTGTATTTTATGAACCAGTCGGTGGCATCCATTACCTGATTGCGAAAGTATTCAAAGACAGTACCGTGAAACTGATTCGTGCCGCCGCGCGTCCTCATCTGGATTTGACCTCCTGGAGAACGGCCATTCTCGGCTGAATAGGTCGAGGTTTGAATTCGGTACTCTTCGATTGCATCCACCGGCAACAAGCCATTAGTCCCCCCTGAGGCGGAAGTCGCATAGGTTGATCCTGCAATGCCAGTTTGAAGCGACCCTAAGACGTTGCCGTTGAACTGTGAACTCAAAAAGACATTACCTGATGCGCCATCGACGGTCAGATAGTTGCTCGAAGGCCGCTGGCCGTTTACGGAATACTGCCCGCCTGCGTTCTGAGTTCCAGAAGATACAACGCCCGGCGTCAACAGGAACAGCGAATCCAGACTCCGCCCGTTCATTGGTAACTCACTTATGAGCGCTTGATCGACAACCGTGCTCACCGATGCGTCTGTGGTGTTCATCTGAACACCACTGCCATTGACAGTGACGGTCTCAGACATAGAACCTAGCGCCATGTGGAAGTTGATCTGTACGACATCCTGAACGTGCAGGACAAGCCCCGCCTCGATGATTCCCTTGAACCCTTGTTTATCGACTTCGAGACGATAAGTACCGGGACTCAATCCTGGAAGTACATACTGTCCAGCGCTGTTAGTTAAGGTCTTGGTTTTAGAGCCAGTCTGCGTATTGATGGCGGTGACAGAGACTTTCGGGATCAGCGCCTTCGAGGGATCATCCACGAAGCCGGTAAGCGAAGCATCTGTAGACTGGGCAAAAGCACTACAGCAGAACGCAAGGTACACAAGTCCTAAGAGAAATCTGCATGACTTCATGGGGAAAGCTCCTTCAAGATTTTGGCGGCTATTGAGCATTCGCCTGAAGAAAGCGATCTGTACCAACTCCGTGAAAGATTCACGATCCGTTCATGGATGATTGGGAGGAAGAGTGTGCAGGTATGCCTCAAGGAACGGCTTGCCTGTCGGTCGGGGACTACCGCCCTTGGGTTCCACCGTTACAAAAACTGCGTCAATCTGCGCGAGTGCATCTGGGTTGTCCGACTTGAGCGCCCAACGCCGATTCTTTTCGTTATCCATGTAGAAAATACCGAGGCTAATCGGTTTGGCCGAGGGATTGTCCGGCTTGCCCCACGCCTGAAACGCTTTGGCCTCGTGATAGTCCGGCTGTGCTTGCAGGTCGAAGGCATAGAAGACCAGGGATTTGCCTTTGGTGTAGAAGACGCGACCAAATGGCTTGCTGCGCTGCCCATCGCTCTGTACGTCGAGGACATCGGCGATGTAAAGCTGGCGCGCACCCATCAGTTCGCGGATGTCGCGGTCCTGTGCGAGAAATTGCTCGTTGGTAGAAGCGGACTTGTCCGTGATCGCCAGTGTCGCATGTAGGCCGTTGATCTCTTGTTCGAGGCTGGCTACGCGGAGGACCGCGCCCTGTCGATCCTGACGTGCTCGGCTCAAGTCGTCGTTCACCTGCTGGAGTGACTTCGACGTATCGCTTAATTGTTGCTGCAAAGCGTCGCGTTGCTGTGTCGTGGCTACTAACGAATTGGTGGTGACTTGATCCTGCTTCGTGAGCTGGTCGATCTGAGCAAGGAGCGATGCCTTTGTATCGGAAAGCTCCGCTGCCCGTTTTTCAGCTTCAGCAGACCGCGCAGAAATTTCATCTAGAGACTTTTGAACGACTGCCAATTTCTTTTGCAGGTCGGCCTTCGCGGTGTCAGGGACAGCCGGTGGCGTCACGGCAGCCAATGCAGCAGGCTGAGGAGTGTGCCCAGAGAACTTGCGCCCAATCTGGAATGCTCCACCGATGCAAATCAGCAGTACGGCAGCGGCACCGACGAAAGCGATGGGCTGACGGGCTCTTTTCCGAGAATTGATCGGAATAGCAGCATGCATAGAAGGCTGCGGAATGGACTGCTCACTCGGACGTGTGGTGTGAAGGGCAGCCGTGAGCCGGTGCGTGGCCTTCCGTTCGCGGTGCGAAAAGATGCTCTCAGGCTCCGGTTCTATCTCAGGCGCGAGCTTCGCCATGCCGATGCTTGCCAGGCTCGTATATTCGGCTAGAAGTTCTGAACATGGGCCGCACTCAGCAATGTGCGCCTCCAGGTCCGCCCATTCGTCGGGAGTCAGTTCTCCTGTTGTCGAAAGAGCGCAAAGCTCTGCATACTTCTCACTGCACCCGCTCTGATGTTGCGTATCGTTGTTCATAATGGACTCTTTCCATCACGGATCATCGTTCGGGCTAACTGTCTCAGACGCTCCAGACCGCGATAGTAATGATGGCGAACATTCTTTACGTCTTCTCCTGACCGCTCGGCAATCTCCGCGAGCTTCAGACCCTCAAAGAAGAACATCTCCAGCGTCTCGCGTTGTTTCTCGCTGAGTTCGCTGAAGGCGGCTCTCAATTGTTGGGCCGTCAGGCGTTCGATTATGTCCTCCTCTACGTTTCCTTTCCCTGCAATAGCATTCGTGTGCTCGTCAACATCTGTACCACTATAAAAATGCCGCCGGGTCAGATATCCCCTCCGGTCGAAGGCACGGCGGTAGATCATTTGGACGAACCAAGTCCGTGCGGAACCTTTCATTGGATCGAAGGTGTTCTCTCTGGTGTGCAGACGAAGGAAAATCTCCTGCACCAAATCCTCCGCTTCTCCCTCATCCCGAAGGACACGGCAACCAATCGAGAACGCAAGTTGGTTGTAACGGCGGAATAGTGTCAAGAGTGCTGCTTCGTCCCCATGTGCCAGACGGTACAGAAGGTCTTCATCGGAAGGAAGAGACGCGGCGGCGTGTTCCGGCTGCTCCAGCGTGAGACGGTGCTTCGCTGTCAGGAGCGGAAGGGTCAACACCCGTTCTGTGGCATCCATGCCCAAAGGTGATCCGAATCGCGTTTGATGGTCTGAGGTGCTTCACGCGCGTACTTTCAGAGTGTGCATAACAGGGCCAAAAGTAAAGGGTTAAAGACGATTATTCGGTAAAGAAAAATTCTTCAAATTGCGCGGTACAATCCCGCATTTTCGGACGAAACGATTTCTTTGGTACAAACTCGCGCTCTGCGACGAATGCTGATTCATGGATGAAAGTTCTGCCATGCAAGTAATTGAACAAGCGACCGCCGCCAAGCCTGCTGAGGCTTCCCGACGGGTATTCTCCGTAGAGTCTTGGTGGAGGAAGGTTGCTGATGCGAGTACCGCACGTCACTATAGATATGCTCGTGGCCGTCATTGCCCTGGCTCAGAAGAAGAATCTGGAGCCAGCAGGAAAAGAACTTGGAGTCTCTGCTTCTGCGGTCCATAAGAGGATACGCTCTGCCAACCAGTTCTTCCGAACACCTCTCTTCACTGTGACGGGCGATGGATTTGAACTCACAGCAGTGGGCCGGGTCTTCTACACTCACGCGACGCTGCCAGTTGAGCAGGTGCTTTTGGCGGAAGAGACGACGAAGGCAGCATCAGAGTTGCACGCAAGTCACCTGCTCGTCGGTCATTCCACGTACTTACCTTCAAGATTGTTGGCGCTGATTCACAGCCTGCCTTTTACGTCAGCGTTGGGAATACGCCTGGAGCATAAGCCCGGCCTGACGCTGGCGTTGGCCCAGGATGTAGTCAAGGGAACATTACACGCCGGTTTGGGGTATCTCCCGGTGGCCCATCCAGACTTGCTCGTCTATCAAATCTCGGAGGAGCCGGTAGTCGTGTGTATGCCAAATGCGCACCCTCTGTCAGTCAAGCCAATGATTCGCCCTCAGGACCTTGAAGGACAACCAATCATCGCAGCGTCGCGCGATACGTTTCCGATTTTGCATCGGCAGCTTGACGAGTTTTTCGACGATTTCGGTATCAAGCTGAACATCGTTGCGGATGCCTACGGGCCACATGAAGCTATAACGATGGTCGAGCAGAAGGTCGGCATCTGCCTGTTGGCGGCGTCCAATGCCAGACCTTCGGTAGTCTCCAGGCCTCTGCTCCCGCAGACGCTCACGCGTAAGTGCGGCCTGTTCGTGCGTGAGGACAACCGCCACCCGGCGCTCAAATCATTTGTCGCTCTGCTGCTGGAGAGAACCGCCCTGCGGCATCCTTCTCAGTGATGCTTACTGTTGAGGGAAGAAGTGGCTGACCGGTTTCTTATAAATCTGCGCCAGTTCCATAAGCTCCATCACATCGATGCTCCGGTCTCCGCTTTCGCACTTGGTTATGAAATTGGGCGATCTTCCCATCATCGCGGATACGTCATGCTGCGATAGGCCAGCCTTTTCCCGCGCCGCGATCAGGCGCTCAATGAGGATGTCATAGGAGCCCTGAAACTGGGCGGTCCTTGCTTTTCGGGATTTTCGTGTCTCTGCGGATTTAACCTTCTTCACAGATGACAGTCTGGTTAATCGACAGTAAAGTACCTAATAAGGACTACCCGCTGCGGTATGCTGTGCTTTTGACAGGAGCGAACGATGAATCGTCCCTTTCTTGAACTTTCCGAAGCCGCCAACCTGACCGTGCAAACTCTGCGCGTGTACGACGATCCGCCCTACGGACGTGAGGTACATCTCGCGTTTACGGACGGGAGCCAGATTTCGATTGATCTCGAAATCGCTACGACGGTAAAGACCAAGCACTATCGCGGCGACAGAGGTGGCGAATTGGAGATTCTGCACCAGCATGACGAGGCTTGCCTCTAAGTTCGTCGCGGTAACTCCAGCAGGCCGTCGATGACTCGTTTCCCGTCTCTCCGGGAGATGTACACGATGAGGTCCAGGCAACGCTCAATCTCTGCTTCGACGGCAGAGATGCCGAGGCTACCGCTGGCGCGCATTGCCAGGGTCGCCAGCCGGTGAATCGCTTCCTCTGCGCTGCTGGCGTGAATCGTTGCCAGCGTTCCCCGGTGTCCCGTATTCATGGCGTCGAGCAGCGTCCGCGCTTCGGACCCGCGCACCTCACCTACAATGATCCGGTCGGGCCGATGCCGGAGGACCGCTTTGAGCAGGTCATCGAAGGTGACGGCGCTGCTGTGGGTATCGGTCTGCGACTCCGCCGAGACTACGTGAGGCTTGCGAATGTGCAGCTCTGCCGTATCTTCGATGACAAGGATGCGCTCGTCCTCCGGGATGAAGTCAGCCAATACGGAAATCGTCGTTGTCTTCCCACTTGCCGTTGCTCCGGCTATCAGGATGTTGTCACCGCGACGGACGCGTTCTGCCAGCGTCTCCGCCAGCTCTGCCGTCAGCATCCCACGACTCACAAGGTCGCGGATGCTGAAGTTACGGGATGTGAACCGACGTATGGTGAGAAGCGGATGGGGGTTGACTACCGGGGGAATCATGGCCGCCAAACGGCTACCATCGGGCAGACGCAGATTCAGAATCGGCGAGTCAACATCCAGCTTTTTCCCGAAGCGATTGGCGATTACTTCAAGTCCTGCGTTCAATGCCCCCTCTTCAAACCGAACATCGGGAAGCAACTGCTTCTGTCCGTTCTCTTCCATCCAGACAGTCCCATCCGAGTTCACCATAATCTCACTGACGGTACTGCTCATCAGTAGCGGCTCGATGGGTTTGAGAAACGGAATGATGATGTCGAAGCTCATGCGGTGGCCCTTTCTGGATCGAAGCCGATGCGCTCCTGCTCGAACCAGGTCATGCTTGCCGGCAGGAAATCGGGCTTGAGATAGCAGTACGTCGGTGGCAATGGGCTGACCCCATCGAAGGCGGCGACGATGGCCTGGGCGTTCTTCAGTTCGAAGAAAGCCTTCTCTTCAAACAACGGCTCCCGGTGCCGCTGGTATTGCTTAGATGCGGAGACAGAACCTTTGCTGGACGAGGTGCGGCCACTGAGCCAGCCGACGTTTGCGTTGCTGCTGGACTCGGAGACGGTATAGCTGATCCGGGTGCGGTCGGCCTTGCCGCAGATTTCGGATGCAAAGCGGGCCGTGTCGGGGTCCGATGTAGAGAGAAAAACTTTCGAGCGGAACCCCTGAAGGAGCGTCTTAACGCCCTCGTTGGGCAGTGCGTCCTTGAGGGAGGACGTGCTCTGCGTGGCAATGATCGGAATGCACTTTGGCTGTCGGGAGAGGCTCAGCCAGCGTTCATCGCCATTTGGGTTGTCGCCTCCTACAGTGGCGAAGTTCTGGTACTCGTCGCAGATAAAGACGGTTGGACGGAAATGCCTTTGCGGTTCCATGTCCATCTTCGGAATGCGCAGCAATACGGCGCGCTGGTAGTCCACCTTCATCAGCGTCCCGATGGTTTTAGCGAGAGCCGGATTCAAGGCAACGGGAAAGTTGAGTCCCACCACCGTACCCGATTCGATCAATTCCTCGAACGGCGGCAGGACGCGACCGTGAGGATCGGCGGCACACGGCTTACCGTCGTACAGCTCTTTCGGCGGGCAGAAGACGCGCCGCACGTCCGGGTCTGTCTCAAACAGAGAGAGAAAGACAGCAATACCCTGGACGATGCTTGTCTTGACCTCGGCACGAAAGAACTTCCAGTGTTCCCAGTACCAGTAGTGGACACTTTGCCAACGGTCACGCAGCGCGGGCTCATACGGTTTGCGGCTGTAGACACGGGCCTCGGCGTCGGTTTGCTCGATTAACACGCTTTCCAGCGATTCATCCCAGGGAGCGACGTACTGACTGGTGCGACGGTCGAGTTCGAAGCCGAAGGCCGCCAGTATCTCGGCATGGCCGAGATATGTCTCCGGCTCCACTCCGACATACGAAGCAGTGCTGAAGCGCGAACCAACGTCGGTGAGCATGTCTTCGAGTTGGCCGGCGCTGACCACGGTACGGAAGATGTCAACCATCGTGACGTATCCATCGCGGACACGGTGCAGCAGGATCACGTACCGCACCAGGTCGGTGTAGCTCTGTTGCCAAAACGGTTCTTTCCCTTTGCCCCAGATAGCAGTGATGACGGAGGCGATATTGAATGCTTGCGCGTATGGGTCGAGCGAATTGTTCAATGGGTTATAGCGCATGAGTCCGTCAAGGGACACTTCAACGTAATCGTCAGCCCTGCCGCAGTCCTCAAGAATCTTCTGGAGCTGGCGGCAGAGGTCGCCTTTCACTTCGAGAACGATGCCGGAGAGCTTCCGCATTGCGTCCTTCGCGCGATATGCGAATAGCTGACGCATGGCCGGTATTATTACCCCTTGCGTCTTACCCGAACCGATAGAGCCAATGACGGCGATGCCGGTATAAAGGCCACGCTCTGGTATCTCCAGCCAGCGCGGGTCTGACGACGGATCGGCTCGTAGCTGGTGATGGACTTCACCAACTACCAATGCAAGGTCGCGCCGCTTCATGGGATCGTGCAGAGCTGGCAGCGACCCCGCCACAGCTTCTATCTCGCGCCGGTACACATGGACGTACAGCAGCGAGAGAAGCATGGAACAAAAGATAAACGGCGTCGTGAAGAGAAACAGGTCGTAACCGTGAGCCACGGCTATATATAGGTAAGGCCGCTCCAGCGCGAAGTAGTGCAGCAACGGCACGGACGCAGGCCACGGCCAGAGCGTATGAAGCATGATGCTGGCCGAGGCAGCTACACCGACCGACAGCACCAGACGGTACGCGATGACGATGCGCGTCAGACTTTGGAGTGATACACGCAGAGAGTTCACTTTGTATTCTCCACGCCTGCCGGAAGCGATTGCTTGTACTGTTGGAAGTCCTCGCTTTGGCTCAAAGCGAAGCGCAGCAAGTGATTGACGATGTAGCTGGTATCGTTCTCCGACCACCGGCACATCAGCTCTAGGTCGTCCGCAACCGTGCCGTCGATGGTCGTCTTGAGCGCCACGCGCCGGACCCGGCTTGCTCCCTTTTCGATTCTCAGTTTGCTCATGCCTGGTACTCCTCCTGTACTGCGTTTGGTCACTGTGCAGTCCTCTCGTCGTACTGCATTTGTTCTGCTGTTTGCGGCGGGCGGGAACGACCAGCGCCAGCGGAAACCCCGGAGGGGTGGGTCGTTCCCGCCCGCCGCCGCACCTACCCCCCGCCCTCGCTCTCGGCTAAGTTATGGTCGAAAAGGGTCTTCTGCACCAGCACCCGACCCCGGAGACTGCCCATGCTGCTGCCCGCGCCGGTATTTAGAAATCTGGGGTAATCCGCGTCGATCAGCTCGGCCACGAACCGCGCGCGATGAGTTTCCGCATGGAAAAGCCTGCGCACCTTGTCTGCATCCATCGCTCCGTTGCCCATGATGCAATCAGTCCCAGGTGGACGGGCGCACGATAGATACTCTCCCCCTGAAGTAAAAGCTGGTGGTCTGCCGGCGTAATCGCCCCCGCGTCCTGAATGAAACCTCTGGCGCGTCTCCAGCCAGCGGACCAGATGCTCAACACCCAACGGGCAGCCGTTCGTCGCCGTCTGTCCAATCGGCATGTACCGCTCGAACAGACGTTCGGCGGCGGTGAAGTTCATGGGGGAGGTGGAAACATAAGCGACGACTGCCCGCTCCAGAGCACGGATGATGCTGCCGTATGCCTCTAAGAAGTGCGCGAACCTGGAGGTGGATCGCGCTTCATCCACGAAAGCAAAGCGGACGGTGAGCGCGTCCTCCGATTGCAGGAACGAGGTCGGAACAGATGGCAGGAAGTCGGCAGTGCGATGCAATGCTTCCGGTTTCACCTTGAGCGAAGTGAAAAGCTGCTGCCCCGCCACATCCGATTCGATGAACTTCTCCTGTCCAAGATGACGCAGGACGTAATCGAGAGCAACCAATCGGCGACGAATCTCCGGCGTCGATTTCAAACGGCGGCTCTGGGAGTCTTCGCGCCCTGCCAGCCGGTACATCTGTTTGCTGTGCAGGTGATAGATGTACCGGCCCTCCGCACACTGCAACGCAGTAAGGTGTTTCAACTCCATCGCCTTCTTAAGAAAGCTGGTGGCGACACCGCCGCGCTCACGCTTCACGGATTCAATGAACTGCCGCCGCAGGAAATAACCTGAGGTGAACGGCGACCATGTAAAGGAAAGTCGCTTCGCGGTCGGTATAGCCGCAACGCTCCAGGTTGTTGATCGCGTCATAGCTCATGGCTCTGGCCTTTTGCTTTTTTGCTTTTGCTGCTTTGTTTTTGAAAACCTTCTAGTCGCCGTCGTGGTGATGGAAATGTGGGAATCGCAACGCGATTTCCAAGGGCGGCGGGAAGGGTGGAAAACGGCTGTATCGTTTTCCATGCTTTCCTCGGACCGGCATTTTCATCGCCTGCTCCGGTCGCCACGAACGCTCTCATAGGTCCATCACCCAATCGAGCATGTGTTGTTCGTCCTCGATGGTGGCGAGACGTGAGCGGTCGGAGGCCGCCGCATACATGCGAAACCCGGCCTGGGCCTTGGCGCGCATGTGTCCAGGCCGGTATGCCGCGGTCACCACCTCAACATCGGAGAATGCCGTGCGCGCACCCTGGTCCATGTCGTAGTGAATCCGCGCGTCGGGAATCTCGATCTTGTTGCGGACGAAGGGAAGCTGCTGCTGCTCGGCTACCTCGCGCTTGATCTCGGTCATGTCGCGTTCCGGCTCGGCTTTACGGGCTGCGCGGATGGCCTTCTGGACCCTCGACTTGATTTCAAAATCAAGCTCTACGCGGAGGTTGCTGCCTCCTGCCTTCTCGATGCGTTCGGACTCTTTCAGGTAAGCGCGGTATATCTGCGTGTCATGCTCCACTTCGCGCGGCTTGACCAGGCCGTGATAGAGCTTCTGCTCCGGCGCAAAGCCGCTGGTCTCGGAGGCGAGCCGCTTACCCTCTTTCGTGAGGGTCACGACTTCGATCTGCTTCTTCATTAGCCAGCGGCCATCGTTGCGCGGCGCTACGGAGTCAACTGAAACCAGACCGTGCTCCCGCAAATAATGAAGATCGGTGCGCATGGCGCGCTCGTCGCCCTGGTAGATCGTTCGCTTCACGTCCTTGATGTCGAGGACACGGAAGCGGCCAGTCTCAGCAAGTAACTGGCGCTCCTCTGGCCGCAGGCGCACATCGCGGATGTCAACGGCAACGCCCTCCCGCGTGCGGCGTGGGCGTTGTTCCGGCTCGCGGTCCCTCTTAACTTCGTCCGGTTCGGGGCCACGCTTCGGCTCTATCGGAGGGTGGGCTGGCCCGCCTGCTGCCGGACGTTGTAGACGGCTCAGGTTCTCATCGACAGCCGACACCGGCAGAGGTGGAGCGGCTGGTGCTGGGTCGATCTCGCGGCGGCGCGGAATCTCCGGCTCATGGGGAAGGTCAAGCCTCATTGCTGTCCTCCTCAAGCTCTGTCTTCCGGCCACGAACGATCCGCACGTCGTAACCAGCAGGATCGCCGAAGGCGTTCATTTTTTTCTCGGCGGCTTCGCGTAGCTTGCGAATGCGCGCAATCATGTCCTGGGAATCATCGAAGTGTTCACTGTCACGGCTGCTCATAGCTGTTCCTCGTCATTGCCGAACTGCGAAAGGATCTCTTCGGAGAGGGCGCTGTGGCCGCTGTGAATCTCCTGATCGAGATGGGTAAGTTTTCTGCCGGCATCGCGCAGGAAGAACTTGCGCTCGATCCAGATGGTGAGCCCCAGGATGTTCACGAACAGCAACGCGCAGTAAGCCGCGATGGGCTGCCAGTAGCGATGAAGGATCAGGCTGCGCCAGGGGACAAGGAAGTGCAGCTCGTGCATCAGGCCAAAGCCCAACGCGAGAAACACGAGCGTAGCGACGAAAACAGCGTTAGCGAGCATGGGTGTCCTTTCTCTGAGCTATCAACGCATCGACGGCGGCGATGCGTTTCTCCGATCCAGCGCATCACAGGTACAGCCATCGAATTACCAAGCGCACGGTAGCGCGGCCCATCGGCGGCGAGTTTGCCGCGATACAGAACCCGCGTGTAGTCGTCGGGGAATCCCTGCAGGGCGCTCACACTCGCGCGGCGTCAGCCGGCGCACAGCCATCTCCTGCATAACCCCGGCGAACTGTTTGCCGCTGCGGTTGGCTGTAAGAGCGCTATGCGTGGGGCCCTGCCGCAACTCGCCGCGGAGGTTGGCGCTTACGGCGACGGCCATCTGCGCGCCGCGGCGTAGCGTCGGCGGCGTGGGCCCAGCGTCACCACCAAAGTCGTTTACGGAAAATGCGACGGCCTGACTCTCGCCTTTGACCAGGGTGTAGGCGAGGTCTTCGGAGTACCGGCGTCCGTGGGATTTGGTGTGTGCCGTACAGATGGCGATCGGCGCAAGTGGCGCGCCGTAATCATCTTCGGCGGCGTCGTAGAACGACTGTGCTATCAGCGTTTCCGATTCAAAGTCCTGGCGGCCCATGCCGCCGGCATTCAGGCAATGTGCTGTATCACCTGTACTGGTCCTGAGGATTCCGCCACCCTCTGCAAGGCCCGCTCCAAAGTCGCCGGTAGCATCTTGCCGCGTTTGCCGGCGCGGTGGAGGATGCCCCGACAGGCTTTCCCGCTCAAGAAGTACCGCCGCGGCAGCTCGCCAGTCTCCAAGACATCCGACAACGAAGACGCGGCGCCTTCTTTGGGGTACTCCGAAATACTGAGCGTTAAGAACTCTGTAGGCGATCCCATACCCGAGTTGGACCAGGAGCCCGAGGAAGGCTCCAAACGTCCGTCCGTCGTCAATCGACAGAACTCCGGGGACGTTCTCCCACACCAGCCATAAGGGCCTGAGCCTATCAGCAAGTCGAGCAAACTCGATGGTGAGGTTGCCACGCGGGTCATCCAGTCCTGCTCGCTTGCCGGCGACGGAGAAAGACTGGCAAGGTGTGCCTCCGGCCAGAAGGTCGATTGCTCCAACATCCTCGGCTCCTATATGGGTGAAGTCGCCGGCGTTGACGATGGCGCCATCGGCGGGTAATGCGGCGATGTTGCGGATGGCGGCGGCGCGGAGCTTCGCATCCTTGCGTGTCTCTGCATCGTCGGGGCTGGGCATGTGGATGGGCCGCGTTGCGCCATAGTGAGCGTGCAGCAGCCATGCGCAAAAAAGGATTGATCTCGGCGAACAGGGCAGGTCGCCAGCCCAACGGTCCCCACGCGACCGATACCGCCTCTATGCCTGAGCACACAGAGAGGTATCTCATGCGGCCTCCAGAGGCTTGCCCGGCTTCACGTCATCCCATAGGCCCGACGCTCGGCCAGGGCGTATCCAACGCAACTTTGGTCCGGGCTGACGAACGGCTTTTCTCTTGCGTGATGGCCGCGACCACTCACCCGGTTCGGTCATTCCATCGAATTCAAAGCCGGCAGCCCGTAGGCTGGTGCCGGGTTCGTGCGGGAGCGTATAGGTCACGAAGCGCCTGTATCCCAAACCCTTTCCTGTTCGCACGAGCGCTCCATAGAGACGAGAGCAGGCATTCACGTTTACTTCCGCCGCTGACGCGATGCGGGTAATCTCGGCAGTGCGACCATCCTGTAGTGTTCGACATGGCCTTCCAGCAATGCCGACAGCAACAATGCTTCCGCCAACGGTCAAGGATGTGCGGTATAAGTCGCCCTGTGGTGCGTCAAGATGACGGTGCGTTTCCTGCACCCATTTCTTCGCATTTCTCTGAACAATTGGGACGATCTCTATCTCTTCATGGGTCACTCGCACAGGCCGTACCTCGATTCACAGGCTGGCAGGGGGAGGATGCGGAAAAGGTTGTTCTGCCTGCCACCGTGATCGGTCTTGGCCCAAGCAACTACGTCGTCAATCCAATTGACGACCAGGCCGGGAACGCAGGGTGCAAAGAAAATCCGTCCAACCTGCTGCTCCCATGCGCGAACCTTGTCGATCATCTCCGGGAAGCGGGTAGCCCAATGGAGGATGTCGTCCTTGCCGGAGTTCACGCAGGGGGCGCAGCCCACGCGGGTAAACCCGAGCGAATACAGAGGATTGACCTGCTCGTTATGGTGCTTCTCGTAGTCGAAGCACATTTGCTTCGACCAATCGAAGACGGGGTTATAAAGGTCGCAGTCGTAGAAGTCATCCCATTCCCGCCACTGGCGGCTGGCGCGTGTGCTGGATTCATCGCGGCGCACACCAGAAAAGCGAGCGTAGTTGCCATCGGGATACGCCGCACGCAGCCAGCGGCGTATCGGTTGCAGCTTCAGTTTGTCAGTGCAGAACTGACGTTTGCGCGATGGAAAGATGCCGCGTATCTCTGCCATACGAACGAACGTCAAAGGCTCGTTGGGATCGAAGCCGCGCTCGGCAGCAGCGTCGCCGTCCATCCACATATCGCGGACAATGGCCTGGACGCGCATGACGGGATGCACATGCTCGGAGTACCAGTCGATGTGTTCGATGGTGAGCGGATGTTCGTTGCCTCCCGCATCCGAGTTCACGAGGACTACATGAGCAGCGCCGTAGCGGTTCAGCATGAACCGTGCTGCGGCTTGTGAGTCGATACCGCCCGAAAATCCTCCGATGTAGACAATCTCCCCCATGCGTCAGTTCCCGAACGCCTGGTCTTCGTGGACGTAGCTGATCTCGACACCGAGAGGATTGGTAAGCAGCATCCTGTTCGGAACCTCATCGCGGAGGTCATAGACGACGTTCGCGGTCCACCGTTCGCGGCGTTGCTTCCTGCTGGTCGCCGGGTGAATAGAAGACCTTCTCAAACTCGATGTGAGCGCGGTAGGGAGCTTTTCGGATGTCGTCGAGCACGACAGCCCTGATCTGTATGTCTATGTTGGGCGCGCTGGGGTCGAGGAGGAAGTTATCGAGGGTTTTCTCTTTATTGACCTGAACAAGAGTCGCGTTTTGCTTTTCATCGGACAAGAGGTCGAGCGATTCAGAGAAAGCACTGTGCAGGGTGGCGTGGTTGCGCCCGTAGTAAAGCTGCGCCCAACGCGCCAGATAGAACTTGCTGACACGCTCGAAAGGAACTTTCGAGAAGTCTTCGTAGTTCACTACCTGGCCGCGTCCGATGTCCGATACCGAGATGATGAGCGGCTTCAACCGCAGCGCCGCCGTCTGCGCTCGATAGAGCAGCAGAAGCAGCGCGACGGAGACGAGGGACAGTACAAGGATTGCGACCTTGAGATAAGTGTTTGTGGACTACCGGCTCTGCGTACAATTCCAGAAATTTATGGCCTGCGTCAGTTGTCTTTATATCGGTCATGGCTTAATTCCCCATTGGGTTGACCCAGGTGCCGGTGCGTCCGCTGAGAATGGCGCTCGTAAGCTCCGGTATCTTGACCAGGCCGTAGATGCAGACGAAGAGAGTGATAAGCAGCGCGGGCAGCACTGCCAGAGCATTTGCGATGGTGATGTTGCCGATGACCTGGAACATCGACGTGAGGACTTTGGAGAAGACGAAGATGAAGGCGCTGGCAATCACCTGGTAGAACGAGAAGCCGATGAAGGCTTTGAGCCAGCCCCAGAACAGCCAGTCCATCTTCGGCACAATGAACCACGGAATGAACAGCGGACCGATCAGGACGCAGACGGCGGAGGCGACATAGCCATAGGCGATGACGGCGAAGGCCACGGCCTCCATTGCGGCAAGGATGACGGCTATCAATAGATAGGTAAGGTCTTCAAGGATGTTGAAGCTGCCGGGGGGCACGCCGAGCTGCTGCTCCTCGTTGGTGATGGCGTCGGCGATCTGCTGCGTCTGGTCGGATTCGATCTGCGCAGAGATGCTAAGTCCCTCTTTGGTGATGAGGTCCGAGAAGCTGTAGCTGGTGCCAGGAATGGGTGTGGAGTAATACGTCAGCATCCCCAGCCCAAAGGAAATCATCAGGATCAGGTCGGCGAACTTGGCGAAGTGGAAACCGCCCCCTCCCTGCGAAGCAGAGAGGGCAGCTTTCACGCCGAACCAGACAATGAGGATCACGGCCAAGCCACGGAAGATGTCTAATCCCGTGGCCTGGAGTGCTGCGCTGTGCGAAGAGAGCAGTGTCGTGATTGCCTGCCCCAGAAAAGTAAATGGGTTATCTTGCATGGCTTCTCACTGTCCGGTTGTGCTGAGAGAGATGGCGCGCATGGAATTGCTCACGCCGCTGGAGACGTTCTGCATGGTGTTGGGAAAGTTCTGCTGGAAGTAAATGGCGTTGTTGAGGGCGCGATTCTGTGCGTCGATCTGCTGTTTCTGCGCGATGAGCTGCTGCTGGATCGAAGCGGCGAGAAGCTGGTTGGTGTCCTGCTGCGAATGAATCTGGAGCAGGGTGGCCGAATTGATCTTGCCGAGCAAAGCGTTCTGGGTCTGCTGGCTGGGGTCGGTCGAGAACGTGTCCGATTCGAGATTCGTCAGCTTGGTAGCGAACGCCTGCTCGTTCGTGCGAATTGTTCCAAGTGTCGAGAGCGTGTTGGTGGTAGTCGTCTGTGCCAGCTCCGAGGTAGCGTACTGGTTGGCGACGGTAGCCTGCGTCCGGGAGTCGAGAGACGAGTAGTTTCCCGAGGGGTAGCTTTGGGCCTGCACATAGGCGTTGTTGTAGCCCTGCTGCGCCTGCGGAATGCCGCCGAAGTTAAGCGCATTTACCAGCGGAGAGGTATTACCGTAAGTGTTCGGAGGTGCCGCAAGACTCTGCCACTGCGCCAATCTGCTTTGTACCTGGCTTCGAGGTTCTGCGGCATGGTCGCCATCTGGTAGGCGAGGTTGTACATAGTGACGATCTGCGTCCGGGTCTGCTCGGCAGTCGTATAAATCTGCGCCTCTTTCAAAAGGTGCTGCTGCCAGTTGTTGAGTTCCGTCGCCCACTTCTGCAACTGCTGTTCGCCCTGTTGAATCTCCTGAATGGCGTGTGCGCTCTGCGTGGGGTCGTAGACGATGCCGCTGCCGAACTGCGCATGTGCCCTCGGCGCGAACGAGAGCGTGAGAACGGCGGCGAAGATGGAGAGGAGAGACTTGCCAAGTTTCATAACAGCTCCTTTTTCAAGAACGCCCCGCGTGAGCGAGGCGGTGTTTATGTAGCAGGGGAGATTTAGAAGTTGGCCGGAATCGTGTGGTTCTCATACGCAGGGAGAAGCATGTCCTGGGTGATGTAGACCTTGATCCGGTGGCCTTCGCGGATGGTGATGGTTGGAGGGATGTTGATGAAGCGGTCGAGCACGTTGGCGCTCGACTGCGAGAGGCTGGAGGCGATACCGGCTTTGTAGGCTTCGCTTCCGGTTTCGTTGTAGCTTTGATTGGCGTTCGTAGCCTCGGCAGCGCCGGAGATGATGCCGAGAGCGATCGACGCGCCGAAGATTTCAACGTAGTGGTTGTTCACCTTGTCCTTCAGTCCCGTGGACCCGGCTGGTCAAGACCGTGAAACTGGTCAAGATCGGCGGAGTAACCATCCGGCATCAGGAGGCGATGGAAGGTGACGGCAAGGCGCTTCTGGCCGAGTCCGGCGACCTTCTGCACATCGCCCAGGAGGAAGGTGCCTTCGGGAATCAAAAGATGTTGGCGGTCCTGGCTGTAAACGGGATTCGTTACCATGACCTTCAGAGGTCCGGCAAACTCTCCATCCAAACGGTTCACCAACACCGTGTCGATGGTCGTACCCTCGAAGACCACATAAGGCTGGCCCTGTGCCGAGTTGATGTTGACTTCAAGTGCGCGCTTCTTGTCAGTCGCCGCGGTGGGCTGCGCGGGGGATATCCCCGGCACGCTCGAAGAACGGGCAGGAGTGCTTTCGCTGGTGGCGGAGGCTTCCGCCACCGGGTGCGAAGCATTGTCTTCGGCAGAGACAAGATTCGATGCAAAGCGGGCTTTGAAAGCCATTGCTTTTTCCGCATCCGCCACTGGATCGCGCGGCGGCTCGGTCGGTGACGGGCAACTGTGCCATCGGAGCCGCTGGAGTCATCGCCGCCCCATTGGTCTGCATGGACGCCGGTGTGCCATTCGGAGCGGTGGGACTATTGCCCATCGCCTTCTGTGCCACTGCCTGCTGCTGGCCCTGGCGCTGGTCGGCACTCAGCTCCTGTTCCAGCTCCTGAATCTTCCGCTGGTTCATGTCGGTAGACACAGCAATAGGCGCGGGGAGTGCTGGCCGTCGCCGCTGGTTTCGCGTGGTTCTTCGAGAACATGACGGCCATGAGGATGAGCACCGCGAGTCCGGCGACGACATACCCCTGTGCCTGTTTAGGCACAACGCCTTCGGGCCGGATGCGCTTGTCGCGGAGGCTGGAGGCGTTCTCGGGAGACGGCGGCGCTTCTGTTGGAGGGATTTGGGATTCGTCTGCCATCGCGCCCCCTTACTGCGCTTTCCGCTGGAAATCGAGGCGGTGTTTGCCAATTTCGAGATAGCCGTGATCGACCACCGTGGGGATGACATAGGTGCCATCCTTCAACTGAAAGGTGATGAGGTCGGGCTTGCCGTCCTTCAGCTCGTAGATGGAGAACTTCTCCGCTGCCGACGACTTGATGTAAGTGAACTTGTCATCGTGATAGATCGCGGAGACATCGAAGGGCTTGTCGTCGTGAAAGGCGTAATCGAACTTCAACGCGGAGATTGGATACTCGGAGCGAAACTGCTCGACGGCTGCGGCGGCGCGGGTCTGCGCCATCTGCGCCTGAGCGTGAGCGGCCTCGACTTCGCCGGCTGAAACCAGCCTGCCCGAGCCGCTGGCGGCCGTAAGAGAAGACGGGTCGGACGGCTCGATGACCACCTTCAGGTCGGGATCGGCAGACTCCACATCGTCCAGGGTGAACGTGTAGACGCTTCCCTTGTCGGTGATGAGGTTGAGGTTGGAGTGTATGCCTTCCTTTGCCGGATGCAGAAAGCAGTAGTTCCCAACGGTGTCGATGATCCAGAAGTCTTTGTCACCCGTTGCGACTTCCAGAATCTTCTCCGTGGCCGGCAGTTGAATAAGCGTTGTGTAGCGCATCTTTGCGCGGACATTCACGATGTCGTTGGCGTGGTTACTTCACGATGCGGGCCGATTGCTGACCGTGCGCGACGGTTGCAACCAGGCCCAGCACCAAAGGAAAGATCGGAGCACGGTTCATGCGGCCTCCTCATTGGGCGTTGGGTTGGTGGGGTTGGGGTAGTCTTCGGCCAGGCGCAGGAGTCCCTGCTCCGGGCCGAAGCGGGCGAAGTAATCCTGCCTGCGAAGGTTGTCGCGGGAATTGTTCGTCGCAGTCCAGTAGCCGAGTGCATCGACTTCAAGCACCAGCTTTTTCGTGCCTTCCGGCTGGATCAGCAGCAGCTCGCGCTTGGGGACAAGCGACTCCAGCAGCTCAAGCTGCGTGTCGTTCACTGAAAGACTTCGGCGTACAGCTTGCGGTCGATGTTCGGGTTGGCGAGGAATATCTTGGTGAGGCAGGACTCATTCACGACATGCAGCATGTCGGAGGCAGCAAGCTCCACGACGGACTGCGTAGCAAGAATCATGGCGGCGTTTTTTTTGCGCCACGTCTTCTCCGCACGGATGATCCATGCGCGAATGATTTTGTTCTTGAGGAAGATCCACGCTTCGTCAATCAGGAACGGCTTGAAGGTTCCGATGTTCTCCGACGTTTCGATCTTTGACGAGGCCCGTTGCAGAACGTAAAACAGCAGCGGCTCCAGGATGTCGGGGTAATCAGCCCAGCCATCGAAGTTGAAGGTCTGGAAACGGGCGAAGGTCAGCGTATCCTCTGCGTTGTCGAAGAGGTAGCCGAACTGTCCGGCCTGGGTCCAGCGGTGCAGCCGCTCTCCGAGAGGGCCGATAATGGATGCGAAGTTCGTCAGCGTCCGTATCTCGCGGGGTAACTTATAAATGCGTTCGAGCGCGGCGTAGAGCGCCTTCTCATCGGCAGTGGTCAGCTCGTAGCGACCACCGCTTCGATGAGCACACGTAGGAACAGGTACAGGAAATTAAGGTTCTCGTGGGTCGGCTCCAGGGAGAACGGATTGATGCTGAAACCGGGATTCTTGAGACCGACATTCAGATACGATCCGCCGAAGGCGCGTGTCAGCGTCTCGTAGCTTCCGCCGAGGTCGAACACAAAGGTCAGCGGCTCGTACTTCTGTGCAGACTGAAGAAGCATGGATGCACAGAAACTCTTGCCCGCGCCCGTTGCTCCGAGCATCAACATGTGTGCTACGTCGCCGCTATGGATGTTGAGGTAGTACGGCGTGCCATGCGTCGATTCAAGAACGGCAAGGTACTCGCGTTCGAGATGTGCGTTCCATTGCTTCCCGGTATCGACCGTGAAGAGAAACGACAGGTCGGCATAATTGCTATTGAGTGCCCATTGCTTACGCAGATTGAATTGCTTGTTACCTGGGACCGTGGCAAAGAACGCATTCAGCAGGTTGTATCGTTCCTCGTAGAGCAAACCGTCATGCTGAGTAAATAGCTTCTGGAACTCTGCTGCCGCATGTTCGAGCTTGATGCGGTCCTCGTCATAAATCACGACAGAGAGCGTGAACTCTCCGAAGGTCCTACCCTCCATGCCCATCGCAGTGAGAGCGTTGCCCAGCTCCGCGACTGCGGCGGCTTTGGAGTCATCGACAAGATTGTCCTGGCTGCCGGTATTCTCGCGGTCCTGCAAGTTCGATACGAAGCTGGTTTTGGAGTTATGGTGATGCCGACGACGGGACGCAATCTCTTTGCGGGCTTTCGCGTTATCTACCGGATGCCATTCGGTCACGACATGGAAGTTAGCGGGGATGTCGAGCAAGCCGTTAAGGATCAGGGGCCGCGTCTCGCTGGGAAGCTCTTTCAGCGTGAGGACACGCAGATAATCGTCATCCATGCGGAGGTAGCCGCGATGGGCTTCCAGTTCCGAGCCGCATACCTGCCAGTCCAGATGACGCGAGCCGCAGAGCGGCGCGTCGTTGATTTTGGAGGGGCGGAAGTTCACCAGACGGCGCAATATGCGAAACGTCTCTTCCGCCCCTGACAGCTCGACCGTGGTGAGGTCGTTTAGCTGCCCACTCAAACTGTTTACTTTCTGCTGCAACCGCAGCCGATCACGCTCGATCTGCTCATACAGCAACGTGCGTTCCTTGCTGCCGGAGAACAGAGCACGTATATCGCGCAGCGACGTGCGCGGGCTGCTTCGGCAACTGCGCCAGGGCGTGCATCAGGCCCGTCCTGGCATGACTGCCATCGACCATCACCACCCAATAAATCTCTATGGAATAAAGCCGGTCGGCCTTCGATTGAAGGAATGCTGCGCGCTGCTCCACGGCGGCGCGTATCAGCGGGTTCTCATACTCCGCATGGGGAATCTCAGGCCGATTGCGTTTGAAGAGAATCTGGTACAGGCGGCATCTGTCATCGAGCGAGCGGAGCGCGGCCTCCAGCCGCTTCACCGCGTAATCCCTACCGGCGTGGTCGAGGCTTTCATAGTCGATGCCACCGATACGGAGTACAGCTCCGAGGTCACCTGATTTCGTCAGAAAGCAATGCTCGTCCCAAAACCCGTAAAGATTGATCTGCGCGGGAAACGAGCCTGCCTCCTTCCAGTCCTTCGTGATGTGGTCAGTCCTGAGCATTATGGTTCCTGATCGTGATTTCTATGGGTTCCCACTTCATGGGGTCATAGCGTCTGCGAAACTTGGCTGAGTTGAACAACACGCGCAGAATCTCCACATCGTGTTTCGTGGCAATGCGGGCGATGACGACGCCGACGATGAACAGGGCGATTCCGCCGAACAAGGAATGAAGGAGCGAGAAAATCGCTCCCCCGGAAATCAGAGCGACGAAGAATAACCGCCGCTCTGCTCCCAGGACAGTCAACGGGCGATTCATGGCCTTGAACACCGAACTCACTCTGCTATCCGTTGACCGAGACATGGATCACCTCCTCTCTAGCTCGGAAAGAGCCAGGCCATGAAATTGACTGCGCCGATCGCCATTCCTACGCCGAAAACGATCCCGGCGAGGGTCTTTTTGGACTGGCCTTCGCCATAGGCCGAACATCAGCCGCCGACGACGATAGCGACCAGCGACAGTCCGGTTGCGATGGTTCCGGTAAAGGCGGTTTTGAGGACGTTGACTGCGTTGTCCCACGGATCGCTGCGGTCTGGGCATAGACGGGCAGGGCCGCAAGGAACATCAGGGATGGAACCGCCAGCCGTAGAGCGCGTTCGCGCAATCGCCGGAGGCGGGGCGGAAGAGTTTTCTGCATGGGACCCTCACATTTCAAAGTTTTCCGGCGAGTGGATACTCCCCGGCTGGAATGTCTGAATGTGAAGGTAGGGCGGAAAGCGCGCAGCTAGCCGGAATCCTTTTCAGAGGTGTTTCCCCGGAGGAAATGAGCGGAATCGTTGTGTGAGCGGGTTGCAGCTAATGACGCAATCCCCTATGTCTTGCGGGGGAATCGTTCAGGAAAAGCATCTCGAAGGGATTGAGCTCGACAGCCCTTCTGCCGCAAGCTAAAGTAAAAAATATGCCGACGCGAACAATCCCAACGTTGCTCTCTCTCTTCACGGGAGCCGGGGGACTGGACCTTGGCCTAGAATCCGCAGGTTTTCGCCATAAACTTTGCGTGGAATTGGACGAGGATTGCCGCGCTACACTCTCCCACAACCGCCCCAAATGGAAATTATCGTCGCCGGGGGACATTCTGGCTCTCTCTTCGAGAGAACTGATGCGTCAAGCCGGTATTCGCAAAGGAGAATTGACTCTTCTCGCGGGAGGGCCGCCGTGCCAGCCCTTCTCTAAAGCTGGCTTGTGGTCGAGCGTGTCGTGAAGAGAATGAACGACCCACGCGCTGCTACCCTTCGAGCATATCTCGACGTTGTTGAAGCGACATTGCCGAGAGTCTTGCTCTTGGAGAATGTACGTGGGCTCTCTCACGGCAGAATACATAACGGTCTGCGGTCTCTGAATAGGGGTTTGGGAAGAATTAACAGGCGGCACGGCACGGCCTATCAACTGAATTCGATTCTGATTGACGCAGCTGACTATGGCGTTCCCCAACATCGCGAGCGATTATTCCTGATCGCTTCTCGGGATGGACGACAATTTGAAATGCCAGAACCTCAATATGGTCCGAATCGTAGATACGAATTTATGTCGGCATGGGATGCGATCGGCGATCTTGATACCTTAAATTGGGGTCCAGACTTGTGCCCTTCAGGTAAATGGGCCAACTTGCTTCCATCAATTCCAGAGGGGTCAAATTATGGTTGGCATACCGAAAATGGCGGAGGGCAACCGTTGTTCGGCTGGCGCACCAGATATTGGTCGTTTCTCTTAAAACTGTCGCGGTCTGAACCAGCCTGGACGATCTCAGCGCAACCAGGTCCAGCAGCCGGTCCGTTCCACTGGAGAGCACGATTGCTGTCAGCTCGCGAGCTCTGTCGCTTGCAAACATTTCCTGACGACTACCATATTGTTGGCGACAGACGAACAGTTCAACGACAAGTTGGGAATGCCGTGCCATGCGCGATTGCTCAGATAATCGGCCTTGAAATTAGGAGACAAATGCTCGATCAAACGCGAGTGCGCAAGAAAGCAGTATTTATCCCAAAGCGTTTGCCCACGTGCTCTCCGATTCCATTACACCCAAATAAGATTCCGGCCGAGTTCCATGCTTTGCTAGGCAAATACGCTCAACATCCAGGCACCGGAAGGGGCCTGGGCGGTAAAGCGTCTCGCCTCCAAACTCGCCTAAGTCTGATTGACTGCGGAGTTCTGCGCGGCTGCGGCTTCAAGAGGCGGAGTAGATATAGTGACGGCGTGACCGCCGATAACAGCATCGGCGACCTGTCTCGTGCAAAGGGCGCGCAATGACTTCCAGAGCATGGCTGACTCGTAATCCTCCAATTCCGGCGGAATATAGTCCAGTAGACTCTCCGAGCAGACAACAACGAGGCGCTCTTGCGCCCTAGAAAAAGCAACATTTGAGCGGTTTAGATCGAGAATGAATTCTACGTTCGTGCTGATCGAAGAAGGATCACTTGCGGTCGCCGACACGATCACCGTCGGGCACTCACCACCTTGCAATCTCTCTACCGTATCAATGGTCTTAAGGAGCTTGGAAAACGGCGCCAATTGAGTGCGAAGTAAAGCGCGCTGTGCTCGATGCGGGAGTCACGACGGCCACGCTTCCATCGACCAACGCGGGGCTACGGAAAGAATCTCCTTTATTATTTCGGACTCAGTTGTATTGCTTTGCCGGGATTGACGTTCTTTGTGAAGAACCAGATATAGACCAGCACCGTGCGCCCATATTGTCTTCCATGAGTCAGCAGACTTTTCCGAGATGGGCGCGCCAAGCGGAATTCCGTCGAGTTCAATATCATCCAACTTATATAGCCGTGACAGAAGCTCCCGTATCACAGGGGGCAGCCTGAAGCTATAGTTCAATGCAGTTCGACGGACAGCTTTATTTCCAATACCAGGCCTTCCAGTGATATTTTGTACCGCAATATATGCGCTTACATAAGGCTGGTATACGACAGCGGGTGGACGATCTTCGCGTTCCCAATCGTGGGCAACGATCGGAGCAAGCTGGCGATGGTCTCCCGCCAGCATAATTTCCCCGGACGGCTCCACCAGCGTTGCCAGCGAGAGGAAATGAGGAAACACCATCATGCTCGCTTCGTCCACGATTAGACATTGGGCTTGAAAACGGTCAGCAACATCTTTGAAAGGCTTCTTGTCGCTCAACTCTTTTGCAAGTTTCAGAATCGCATTCGTCGTCCCGCCCAGTAAAAGCACGGAGTTTCTTGCGCTGCGCTGCCACATATTGCGCACTAGGTTTGGAAATGATGTTGTCAATCGGTGGCGGCAGCTTATCTTCAATATGCGACGAATGAACTTTTGTTAAGCGAATCGGCGGCAGTGTCATCCCATTAGGAGCGAAATGAGTCCTTACACTGTCCTCCATCCCGGCAATCCTCTGCAACAGGTTATCCACAGCAGTGTGCGTGTGAGCTGCAAGAAGAACTATGTCACCAATCTTTCGCCGCGACAGAACTCGTGCGAGCGCGGACACGGCTGTCGTATTAGTCTTGCCTGTTCCAGGTGGACCTTGAAGAAGTTGAATGCGACTTTCAAGCCCGTCCATAACGGCTTTTCGCTGGTCGGGAGCTAGTTTATGTCCTGCCTGAATTTCGAGTGTTTCTAATGTAGCTGAAATATTTGATGTCATTGCCAGTGGAAGGTCTGTAGATCAGGGACCTTCGGTTGTTCGGGATCAAACCACTGGAACGCGTGCTTTCCCAAGCCGACATTCAATCTGGCATCAACATGACCCGCAACGAAATCCGATACGCTCTCGTCTATTGTGGCAAAGTCAAATAGGGTGGCATTATCTTCTCCTGGCATACTGAGTAGCACATAACGATTCGCCTGTGACGGAATAACCTGTAAGGCGATTTGCCCAGTAGTCCAATCGATAGAGTTCACCTTGCACGTCTTGCCGCTGAAGTTAATTGTTTTAGCGTCTGACCGCCTTGAGGGTTACCGCTATGTGGTGACAACCGAATGAAACTGCCTTCTGTAATGCTGCACCGTACCGATAGCGTGGGTAGATCAATGCTGTAACCGGTTAAATCAATAGAGGCAGAGAGCAGGTTGCCGTGTGAGAGACAACATCAATGACGGGTACGGTTCGTCCACCGGGAACTCGATTGGCTGGAGGGATCAAGTGCCGTGAAATCCAGTCTGTTGCCTTTACATGTTGATCGAGCCTTAGGAAGTCTACGGCAGCGTGTGCCGCGCTATCGATTCGAGTTGGAATTGTGTCAACTCTGCTATCTTCAGCGGGGGTTTGGTAATCTCGTTATTTTTGAAACGTATTCCTTCGTCGAGCCATCGGAGTGCATGAGTTCGAGCAATCAGGTACTCACGGAGCACGCCTGGGGCCGCTGCTTCGTTGTACCGCAATATGGCGTTAGCGACGTTCTGCGGGAGGCCTGGTGCCTTCGGGTCCGGTAGCTTATGCCAATAGGCCCGCCAATAAGGAGCCGTTAGAGAGTCATGGAATCTACTTCTGATTTCAAATTTATGAGAGAGAGCGGAGTCTTTGTCGCTCTTGGCCCACTCTCCGACGCTATTGAGTTCCAAGTCGGTTTGAAGTCAAAAAGATCCTGAGTGAAGACATGGTCTAACGATATGGCCGAACCTCCGACTTGTCGTCGCCAGTGATACGCCCGTCCATACCATCGCAGTGAACTGACGACCGAAAGCCTCGCCCGGTCCAACCTAAAGCAAATCGCCGGTCAATATCGTCTTGCATGCAGGTATAGAGCAACTGCTCCAAACTCTCTCGGCAGCCGAGCAATTCGCGCAGGTGTCCTAGTAAGGAGGAGCCCACCCGTGAACATGCTTCGATCAGTCGAGCCATCTCGGAACGAGACCAGACATAGAAATGGATTGGTACAGCGGCTTGTGTTGACACCTGAGCGATAGCATCGACAGCTTTTGAAAGAAACTCTGGATTAGATGCTTTTCAACACCGCTGTCCACATCGTATTTACCAGACCATTCAGCCGATATGAATTCCGCAACGCTAACGCCGCTTATTGAACGAGTAGCGAATTGAGCCTTTCCAGCAGAGTCTTTTCCTGTTTCGATTCGTTCGACAATTGCCGGATCGGGTTCAAAGCTGCCGTCAGCTCTTTGTTTGAAGCCTGTATAAAGATGATGGTCGCTGTCCGTGATATGGGCCGAAAGCGCTCCGACTCTATTTTCGGAATAGTCGTAATCTACGCACATGTAGATGCGGACAAGGCGGCTATTTCCGATCAGGTGGGGAGGAAACTGTCCATCACCGGTATTTGGAAGAGCTTCGACCGGATAGCCATCGGGATCAATGCCCGACTTTGGTAGGGTTTGCAAACGAGATAATGCGAGAGCTCGCAAATGATGAAGATTATCTGAGAATGCACTGTCCTGACGGACGCTGAGGGCTGCGGGGTCATTTAGATCGACCGTTGCCAAGTCATCAAGTGTGTTGAGACCCGCATTCTGGAGAGCCCGCACCGTTGAGGGAGAGATTCCTATGAGCTGGGGCTTTCGTAGACGACCTGACTCGGGAAAACAATGAACATTGAAAATGCACCCATCACATTTGTCATCGAGTTGGTATGGAAGCTCTGATAGGGGAGAATTCCAGATACGTTGCAACGATCCGTCGGACGCAACCAAACGTCAATGTCCGCTTCTTCCATCTCCAGGTCTAAAGGTTCGAGCGCCAGGATTGCTTGGGCTGTATTGGTGGTTTCGTCAATCCGTGCGACGACACAAGAAATGGAGTCAGGGTTGACCTGCTGGCCTCCGATGGATAGTGGGGAGTGAGCAAGAACAGTTCGCACCAAGAGGCGGTAGATAGCGACCTGGAGGCGATGATATGTGCGGTCTCTGCGGCTCGCTTTACATTCCGCGAGGGTAATAGTTGGCTTGCCATGATCCCAACGAATGATGACGAAATCAATTCGTCCTTCTATTTGAAATGTCCCGATACTGCCGTTATCCCTATTTCTCGCCCATACGCGGCTTGGCCGGATGCGAGATTCGACACTCTGGCTGAAAAATCAGCCCATGACGTGGACTTAGAACCGTCTGGAAGTTTGTCATAGCGGTCAAGTCAACTAAACCATTCTTTTGAAGAGCCAGTTCCCACTCTTCTTCACGACGTTTGCCCGTTTCCTGAAGAACGGGATCGAGAGCATTGAAGAGCCGTTCCGCGAACGGCAACTTTCGTGCTTCCGCACGATTATTGATCTCAAGCTTGAAACGTCGCTCGCAGGAACGGTGACGGATATACTCGCCAATTTCGGTCACGCGCAGTATTTGTGTGCTCTGAACCAAGGTGTTCTCCCGACTAACCGGCATATCAATGAGCCTGTTTCAATAGCCTGCGTTCTGTCGCGGCGCAGATTGGAAATTGATGACTCCAGTATCGTATCTCTTCAGCTATAACGATCGCCGTAGATTTCAAGGGGCATGGAAAACCTTTCCGTCAAACTCGGCTCATCCGAGCCTACCTTTGGCTTCGAGACGGAGGTATGCAGTCGATGGGGATTGCTGCGCAACAAAATGCCGTGCCGCTGGATGCTGTCGAGGCCGCGAAGATCGTAGGGATGAACAGCGGACCTTAGTGCTCTGGGCACGCCGCGGCTACGTCCCGGCGCATCCGCTTGGCGAGGGTAAACGCCGCATCTGGCGGTTCTTTGAAAGTGAGTTGCTGGAGTGGGTAGAGAAGCAAAGAAATGCCTGTGCCAGCGGCCCACCGGACGATACGATACACATAGCCATCGGTGCTCATGCAAAGAAGGAGATTGCATGAGCAGATTTCAGCAAGGAAGTCTCTTGAGGATGAAACGCAAGGGTGCACCGGATGCGTGGGTTTTCCGTTGGTACGAGCATAAAAACGGAAAACGCCGCTACATGAAACGGACCATCGGCACGGTGATCGAGTTTCCCCAACGCCGCGATGCCGAAAAGGCCCTGCTGTCGTTTCGTTACACCATCAACTCACAGGTCGCAGCGCCGCAAAAGGTTTGTGACCTCATAATCCATTACCAACAGCGTGAACTGGTTCCCGAGCGCAAGTCGTTTTCGAGTATTTCGACGCATATCGGAATGACCAAACGCTACATCGGACCGCGGTGGGGTCACTACCACCTGAGCGATGTACGCACCATGCAGGTTGAGGAATGGCTGCACGCCCTGCCGCTGGCTCCGGCTCGAAGACGAAGATCAAAAGCGCGTTCTCCGTCCTCTATAGCCACGCCATCCGGTATGAATGGCTCACCTTCAACCCCATCAGTAAGTCCGCACCTCGTCGAAGCCGCTGCGCGAAAAAGATGTCATCAGCCCGGAAGAGTTCCAAGCCTTGCTTGGAGAGCTTTCGGTACGGGACCGCGCAATGGTTCTTCTGGCGGGGAGCACCGGATTACGCCGGTCGGAGATGATTGCCTTGACCTGGAAGGATGTGAACGCAGTCAACCTCGAAGTCACCGTGCTTCGCTCGTGCGTCCGCAACCGCTTCGGCGACGGCAAGAACACCGCATCGCGGCGTCCCGTTCCTCTACATCCATTAGTGCTTGAATCGCTATTGGAATGGAAGCGGGAATCGCTCTATAAGGCCGAAGCGGATTTCGTCTTCGCCTCGATCCGGCTCAAGGGCAAGAAACCGATGGGTCCCGACAACCTGCTCAAGCGGTACATCCGTCCCGCGCTCCAACGGGCAGGCATTGTGGGGAAGGTGATCGGCTGGCACAACTTCCGTCATTCGCTGGCGACGAACCTGCGGGCGATGGGCGTGGACGTGAAGGTGGCGCAGGAACTATTGCGTCATGCGAACGTCCGAACGACGCTCGATATTTACACCAGAGCGGTCTCGCAGCAGAAGCGGGACGCGAATGCGAAGGTGGTCGAGATGATGTTGCGGGTGCACCGAAAAAGCTTCAGCACCCTTCAGCACCCTCGACGCAGTTGGAGGCGGTCGGGTAGTGCTGGTAAATAGTTGGTATTGAAGGGTTTGTTGGTGGACCTGATCGGGATCGAACCGATGACCTCTTCCATGCCATGGAAGCGCGCTCCCAGCTGCGCCACAGGCCCACTCTTAGGAAGGACTCTATCTATTCTGGCCGAGTGCGCCGGATTCGTCAAACATTCGCAGCACAAAATCACAGTGCGGAAGGGAACTAATCCCGCATCTCGCGTGTCTAAAGGGAATAGAGTGAGCGAGCACTCGGCCGCCGGCGGCGCAGTTATTTCACTACCCAGAGCCTCGCAGCTCCGCACTTGCAACTTCGATTTACGAAGCCGTAATGTAGAGGATACCCGGTATGCAGGCGGGCACGATAGTGGGCAATCTAGCCAGCGCAATTGGCATCACCACGGAAGACGCAGCTCTTGTCGCCGACCTCAAAGCCGGTTCTGAGGAAGCGTTTGCCATCCTCATAGCGCAGTACCATCAGCCGCTCTATTCGCTGATCGCCCGCAGCCTTAACGACCCCGCCGATGCCGCCGACATCACTCAGGAAGTCTTCATCAAGGTCTTCCGCAGCATTCGCAGTTTCCACGGCGACTCCACCCTGCGCACCTGGCTCTACCGCATTGCGCTGCGTGAAGCCTCCAACCAGCGCCGTTGGTGGTCGCGCCACAAAAAGCAGGAGATCACCATCGACTCGCCCTACGAGTCCAGCGCAGACGACGAAAGCCACGGTCTCTGCCTCAGCGCAACGCTCGCCGACCACTCCGATTCTCCCTTCGACCACGCTGCACAGACCGAGATTCGCGAACGCATTGAAGCGGCACTCCGGCAACTGCCCGAAGCCTTTCGCACCGTCGTCATCCTTCGCGAGATTGAAGGATTCGCCTACGAAGAGATCGCCGAAATCCTGGGCGTCAACCTGGGCACCGTCAAATCCCGCCTCACCCGCGGCCGCTCGGCTCTGCGCGCTTTGCTCAACTCGGATTCTGTCGCTTCCTCCTCTGCATCGGCATCTCTCTCCGAGCGTTCCACCGTGGAGGTTGGGCAATGACCTCGCAGGCCTGCCGCAAGCATCAATCATCATTCTCCGCCTACCTGGATGGTGCCGTTACCGGACGCCAGATGCAGCGCATCGCCGAACATCTTGAAGCGTGCTCCGAATGTGCCGGAGAGTTCGCTGCTCTACGCAACATGCAGCGGTCGCTCGCCGCCCTCGGACCGGCCAAGGCTCCCGCGGACCTTGGTCTCAAACTCAGGCTCGCCATATCGCACGAGCAGGCCCGGAGGAGATCCAACTGGCGCGACACCCTGAGCCTTAAATGGCAGAACTCGGTTCGTCCGATGCTGGTCCAGGTCTCTGCCGGATTCGCCGGCGCGGTCATTCTCATCGGTGGCATTGGTCTTCTCCTCGGCATGGTCGCCGTGCCGGAGCCAGTGATGGCCAACGACGAGCCTCTGGGAGCCATGACGGCCCCGCATTATCTCTATTCGACCGCCAGTCCGGCTGACGTCATCAGCGATCACGACTCGCTCATCGTCGTCGAAGCCTTCATTAACGATCAGGGGCGCGTCTACGACTACAACATCATCTCCGGTCCGGAAGATCAGTCAACCCGGAACCAGCTCGCCGACCAGCTTCTGATGAGCGTCTACCAGCCCGCCAGCGTCTTCGGCGCTCCCATCCGTGGCCGGGTGGTCGTCACCTTTTCCAGCATTTCCGTCCACGGCTGACATTCGCTGAACAGCAGCGTTTGCCACGGCTCCCTCTGCTCCCATAAACTTCACGGGAGCGTCGAATTATAGTGTCTTTCCTTTCTAAGTCGTCCTTCCGTTGGTGCGCCGGACTTTTTCCCCTGGGCCTCGCGACTGTTTTGTTTCTGAATGCAGGAGTTGCCCCTGCAAACGCCCAGAAGCCAGCCTCTACAAGCAGCAGCACCCCCGAGGCCCCGGCCGCCGACATCCCGGTAAAGCCCGCTCCGCATGTCGCTCAGCCGGAGGCAGGCGGCTCCGCCATCACCCTCGAGACGAGCGAGCCTCTCTTCTACATTGCCGCCGCACTCAACACCTGCGGTTACGACGCCGACCTCGCCGCCTCCGCCCCTGTCCGCCACAAGATCCGCGACGAGATCAACGCCGAAGTCGCTGCCTCCGCCGCAGCCCGCACCAGCCGTGATGCCCTCTGCACCTACATCCGCCAACACACCCTCGCCGACAGCGGCCTCAACCTCGCCCAGTACATCTCGCTCGCGCTCTATCTCTCTCCCCCGCCGGAGCTCGCCCCTATCGCCGACGAGACCGAGCTTCCGCCTGACTCCACCCAGGTCGTCAACATCCTCCCGCTCCTCCGCACCTTCGCCGACGACGTCCACCTCAACGCCCTCTGGGTCGAACACCGTCCAGAGTACGAAGATCTGCGAGACCGCGTCCACGCCCCGCTCACGAAGATGATCCTCAACACCAACATCTATCTTCGTCTGCCGGTCAGCAGCTACGATGGCCGCCGCTTCCTCGTCTTGCTCGAGCCGATGCTCGCTCCCTCGGCCACCAACGCCCGCATCTACTCGAACGACTACATCGTCGTCGCCTCGCCGGCCGGGGAACCGCTCGGCGCAGTCCACCTCGACGACATCCGCCACATCTATCTCCATTACGAGATCGAGCCGCTAGTCTACGCCCGTGCCCAGGCCATGGAGCGCCTCACACCTCTGCTTCGTGTCGTCCAGGATGCGCCCCTCGAGTACACCTATAAGACCGAGATCGTCCCGCTCATCACCGAGTGCCTCATCAAATCGATTGAGATTCACACCATGGACGTTGGTCTCGCGAAACCCGAGAAGCCGGGCCCCGCAGTGAAAGCCCGTGCCGACCTCGAGCGTTACGACGCCGACGTGAGCGCTTATGAGCATCAGGCCGAAAACGTCCGCCGCAACGCCATCGATCTCGCCATGCGTCAGGGATGGATCCTCACCGACTACTTCTACGACCAGATCGGAAGCATGGAGCGGTCCGGCGTCAGCTTGAGGGAAAACATGGGCCAGATGGTCTATGGCATGGACGTCGAGCACGAGCGTCACAAGGATCAGCAAATCGCTTTTCTGCCCCAGGGCAGCCGCGACGTTCTCCGCCGTCCTGCCACGCAGTTGACCGGCCTGCAGCTCGCTGAGATGAAGATGCTCAAAGGCGACCTCGACGGCGCCACCGCGATCGCCAACAAGGTCCTCGACGACCCCAACGGCGACCATCCCGCCGCCCATTACGTCCTCGCCCGCGTCAACCTGATGCAGCGCCAGCCCGGCCCAGCCGTCAACGATTTTCAGGAGGTCCTCGACACCTCGAAAGACCCCCGCACCCTCGCCTGGTCGCACATCTACCTCGGCCGGCTCTACGACATCCAGCCCCAGCCCGACCGTCAAAAGGCAGTCGCCGAGTACCAGGCCGCCCTGACCGTCCGCGACGCTCAACCCGATACCAAGGCCGCCGCCGAGGCCGGCCTCAAACAGCCCTTCGTCGCTCCAAAAGCCGACAACCAGCCCGCGGACGACGACAACGCCCCATTTGACCCCAGTGGCAAAGCCGAGAAGGACGCATATCGTCCGCCACCCCCACACTAGACTCATGCCTTCGGAGCAGCGCCCTCCGTCCGGTAAATTAGACGCAGAGGAGGTCTCCTTGACGACACGGCACGAAAAAGCCGGACGATCGCGGAAGAAGGCCACTCCTGCGTCTCCATTCGACCATCGTTTCCACCGGCCCGACCTGCTGACGTGGGCCCTCACCCACCGCTCGCTCGCCTACGAGACCAAGCCCGACTCGCTCCCCGACCCCACCGCCGACAACGAACAGCTGGAGTTCCTCGGCGACGCCGTCCTCGGGCTCGCCGTCGCCGAATCCCTCTTCCGCGCTTCTCCGCCTCTCGTGAAGGCGAGCTGACCCGTCTCCGCTCCTCACTCGTCAGCCGCCGCCATCTCGGCGAGGTCGCCGCACGCATGGACCTGGGTGCCCATCTCCGCCTCGGCCGTGGAGAAGAACAGAGCGGTGGCCGCAGAAAGCCTGCCCTGCTCGCCAACGCTCTCGAAGCCGTCATCGGCGCCCTCTACCTCGACGGCGGACTTGACGTAGCCCGCCCGTTCATCGAAAAACACATCATCGAACCCGCTCTCCCCGATCTCCACCTCGCTCTCCAGGCCTCCGAAACCTTCAGCGGAGCCATCGGCGACCACAAATCCGCCCTTCAGGAGCGCCTCCAGGCCACCGGAGCAGGTCAACCCCAGTACGTTCTCACCGCACAGAGCGGGCCCCGACCATCAAAAACGCTTCCGTGTCGAAGTCCGCATCGAAGACAAAGAGGGAGTCTCCCGCGCCTGGCCGAATCCGAAGGAACGACGAAAAAACAGGCCCAGCAGGAGGCCGCGCGTCTCGCCTTCCAGCGCCTCGTCGCCGAGTCTCAGATCGCCGATGCCTCAGTCGCGGAGGTGGCCGAATGATCGCCGACGTCAAATCCGGTCAAAGAATGGTGCAGAACGAGCCTGAGCTTGACGCCGAAAACCAGGCCCAGAACAGGCCCGGAACGAAGCTCAGAGCCAGTTCCAGGATCAGGCCCAGCCGGAGACTTCCGCCTCAACGCCCGGCCGGTCCGCCCGCAGCACCACAAACCCGGCCTTCTGACTCCATTTCAATCACTCCTCTACCTCATCATCGTCGCCATCTTCATCATCACCTTCTGCGTCCAGCCCTTCCGCATCCCCTCCGAGTCCATGGAGTCCACTCTCCTCGTCGGCGACTTCCTCCTCGTCGACAAGCAGTCCGCCTCGCCCAACACCGACGGCTCTCCCGGCCTTGAGCCCGCAGCCGCCGTCCATCGCGGCGACATCATCGTCTTCCACGACCCCGTTGACTCCACCCTCCACCTCATCAAGCGCGTCATCGGTCTCCCCCGGCGACCACCTCCGCCTCCACGGCGGGCGCGTACTTCATCAACGGCCGCCCCCTTCGTCGAGCCCTACGCCGTCTACCGCCCCAGCCCCGCCCGACAACTTCCGCGACAACTTCCCCCGCCTCCAGTCCGCCGACCCCGAGATCGACTCCACTGGTGGATCCGCATGCGCTCCCTCATCGACAACGGCGAGCTCATCATCCCCACCGGCAACTACTTCGTCATGGGCGACAATCGCAACGACAGCGAGGACAGCCGCTACTGGGGCTTCGTCCCGCGCGAAGCCATCGTCGGCAAACCCCTCGTCATCTACTTCTCCCTGCAGGAGCACGAGTCCGACGAGAGCCCCACCCTCACTCAGGACGCCCTAGCCGAAAACCAGCGCCGCCTGCACTCCAGCAAGATCGACTCACTAGTCGACTTCGCCCGCTGGAGCCGCACCTTTACCATCGTCCGCTAATCCTTTTAACTCCAGACCCCATCAGCGATACACTAAGAGCTGCATCATCGGAGACCCGTCTTGCCCGACACCGTAGCCACCGAAGCGAACGACCTCGAATCCACCGAGCAGCAGGACCGCACAGAGACCCCACTCGAGTCCCTCGCCTCCATCTGCACCGTCCTCGCCATCGGCCTCTTTGTCATGACCTTCATCTTCCAGAACTTCGAGATTCCCTCCGCCTCGATGGTCAAGACCCTCCTCATCGGCGACCATGTCCTCGTCGACCGCATCTCCCTCGCCCCGCCCGCAAAATGGGCGCCCTTCGTCTTCTACCGCGAAATCCGTCGCGGCGACATCATCGTCTTCTTCAAACCCGGCGAACCCGATCTCTTCCTCGTCAAGCGCACCATCGGCATCCCCGGCGACAAGATCCACCTCCGCGACGGAGTCGTCTACCTCAACGGAGTCGCCCAGAACGAACCCTTCGCTGGCATGCCCGTCTCTGACGACAACCCCCAGCACGCCTTCCAGCCCTACCGCGACGACTTTCCCGCCGTCCCCCCTGGCCCCTACGACCAGGTCACCGCAAGCTGGGCCTACGAGCTTCCCAGCCGAATTCAGGATGGCGACCTCGTCGTCCCTCCCGGTAAGGTCTTCGCCATGGGAGACAACCGCACCGAGAGCCTCGACGGTCGTTTCTGGGGCTTCGTCCCACGCGAAAACATCGTTGGCCGCCCCATGTTCGTCTACTGGTCCTTTGAAACCCCAGCCGACCAGATCAACAAGCAGTCCATCGGCGAGCGCATCGGCTTCATCGGCCACATCATCATTCACTTCTTCAGCGAAACCCGCTGGAGCCGCACGCTCCATCTGGTCAAATAGAGTCGTCGGTTCGCCGCTCTCGATTCGTCAGTGAATCTTCCACCAGGAATGCTCTCATCGCCTGAGAACTGACAACCGGCAACTGAAAACTGAACTCAAATGCAGGAAATGGACCCAACCTACGACCCAGTGCAAGCCCCAGACGAAGACTCCGGCGAATTCGTCGACCACGACATCCCGCCAACCATCAGCCGCCGAACCCTCCGTCGGCTGGCCTACATCGTCCTCGCCGGTCTGGTCATCCTTCTCCTCGTTCTGCTTCCGCCGCTGATCAGTCTCAACCGCTACCAGCGCCGCGTCGCCAACAGCATCGGCGAAAGCCTTGGCCGCCCCGTCCACCTCGACAAGGTCTCCCTCAATCTCCTCCCGCTCCCCGGCCTGACCCTTGAAAACTTCGTCGTCGACGAAGACCCCGCCTTCGGCAACGAGCCCGTCATCCGCGCCAACTCCGTCAACGCCACCCTCCGCATCTCCTCCCTCTGGAGCCGCCGCTTCGAGTTCTCCACCATCAGCTTCACCGACCCCAGCGTCAACCTCGTCTATCTCCCCACCGGCAAATGGAACCTCGACAGCATCCTCTTCCACGCCGCCCACATCGATACCGCCCCCACCGTCCAGAAAAAACCCGGCCCCGCCCCGCGCTTTCCCTATATCGAAGCCACCGGAGCCCGTCTCAACCTCAAACTCGGCACCGAAAAAACCCCTGTCTCCTTCACCGACGCCGACTTCGCCCTCTGGCTCCCCGACCCCCAGCAGTGGCGCCTCCGCCTCCGCGCCCATCCCGCCCGCACTGACACCAACGCCTCCGACACCGGCATCTTCTCCCTCGAAGGCACCCTTGGCCGCGCCGGCTCTCTCAACCAGGTCCCCCTCAGCCTGCAAGGCGTCTGGCGAAACGTGCCCCTCGGCCAGGCCAGTCTTCTGCTCCTCGGCCGCGACGCCAACCTCCGCGGCGACCTCACCCTCTCCGCCAACGCCGAGGGGACCATCGGCAACAGTGCCATCCAGGCTCGCATCCAGATCGCCGGTGGCCGCCGAGCCGAATTCGTCCCCGCCCAACCCCTCGAAGCCGACGTCCAATGTCTCGCCACGGCCACCGCCGACTTCCACGCCTTCGAAGACATTCACTGCGCCTGGCCACCATCCGGCTCCTCCGTTCCCCCCAAGCTCGCCCTCACCAGCGACCTCCTCGACGTCCGCAATCCCTCCGCAGCCACCTTCGAGATCGCCACCCCCGGCCTTCCCGCCTCCACCCTCCTCGACTGGCTCCGCATCGCCAGCTCCCGCATTCCCGCCGACATCACCGCTGCCGGCACCCTCACCGGAGCGCTCTCCTTCCACCCCAACACCCCCAACCCATGGCAGGGCCAGCTCCAACTCGCCAACGCCAGCCTCATTAACCCCCACCCCTCGCCCGCACCGCTCCTCACTGGAGATCTCACCCTCCAATCCCTCGCCGCCCCGCCCGCCGACCCCCGCCACAAACTCCGTCGCACCTCCGCCCCCGTCGGCTTCGAGCTATCCCCAGCCGCCCTCAACCTCGGCAGCAAAGACCCCGCCACTCTCGAAGGCCACCTCGACGCCACCGGCTACACCCTCCATCTCACCGGCATGGCCTCCCTCGACCGCCTCCACGCCTTAGCCGTCGCCATCCCCCAGTTAGGCGAAGGCCTCGAACAAGTCCTACCCACCAACCGGGCACCCGGTCCCTTCCGCATCGACCTCACCTGCAACCACCCCTGGGGCTCCCCACAAACCTGGACCGACAACACCACCCAACCCGCCAACCCCAAACCCCGCCACCGCAGCTAATCGCCATTTTGAAGGGGCGCGGCTTCAGACACTGAGAGAATATCTCAGGCCAAGCAAGGCTTGTTCAGCACCATCTACTGCGTCACAGAAGACGCTTCGAGGCCAAGAGTCTGTTCCGAAACAGAGGAAGGATCATACGCAGTAATAATTGGCAGGAAGATATGCACGGTAGTGCCATGATCCTCTCCCTCGTTCCTGCTTTCAATCTCAACCCGGCCGCCGTGACCCTCGATAAATTGCTTGGCGACGAAGAGGCCGATGCCTGTTCCTACGGTAGCTCGGGTAGTAAAGAAAGCCTCAAACACTTTAGGCAGATCATCGGCTGCAATTCCAACACCATTATCGGCGATGGAAAGAACGATACCATCAGCGGGCTCTGCCACATCGTCGACAGATATCGATAAGACACCGCCATTCGGCATCGCGTAGATTGAGTTCGCGATCAGGTTCGAGATAACCTGTATGATCTCGCCGCGCCGCAGGACGACCTTCCTCGACGAATCGAGCGACTTCCTGATCTCGATGCCTATAGAACTGCACCGGGACTCATAGATCGCAATCGCATGCTGAACTACCTCCGCAAGCGAGATGCGGACTGCAGCCGCATGTTCCCGATAATAGCCGAGCGTTTGCTTGGCGATATGAGAGACCCGGGCCAGTTCGTCTTCGGCCGCGTCGAGATAGTTGAGACCCTCAGGATCGGTAATCATCGGACGCAGAAGGTAAAGCAGGTTGGTCACCGCTTCAAGCGGGTTATTGATCTCATGTGCGATCGTCGCAGCCATCCGGCCTGTCGCCGCGATCTTTTCTGCCTGTAGCAGAGAGTGTTCCATCCGCTTGCGATTTGAAATATCCCGAAGGATCTTCGACGCTCCAATAGTTCGCCCTTGTTCGTCTTTAATGGGGGAGACTGTAAGAGATACGTCGAGACTTCTGCCGTCCTTGGCCACGCGAACCGTATCGAAGTGATCGATACGCCGCCCCTCCCGTATGCTGTCAAGAATCATCTTCTCGTCGGAATGAAGATGCTCCGGAATGAGCCTCAGCACCGGCGAGCCGATGATCTCGGTGGCAGAATATCCGAACAGCCGCACCGCAGCCGAATTCCAGCTTGTGATGATTCCGTTCAGGTCCTTGCTGATAATCGCATCGTCAGAGGAGTCGACAATTGCCGCGAGTTCGCCGAGGCGCTTCGCGCTCTCTCGCAACCTCTCATTAGCGCTGGCGCGCTCCTCAGCCAGTTGCCGCTCGATATCGGATAAAGCCAGCCGGTGTTGCCACTGCTGCACGCGCTGATTTGCCAGTCTACGAATGGTCCAGGCCAGGAAAATCGAGAGCACAAGAAAGACAAAGAGTCGTACCCCCTGAGGGGCGGTTCCAACCGAAAATCTTAATTCGGTCCTCGTCAAAAAAAAGTTCACCAGGGCGGCTTCGGTAAGGCTGCAGAAAACGGCGCCCCACATACCCAAAAACCATGCGCTTAGAATGACCGTGGGAAACCCAAGAAGAAGAGGAAATGCTTGCAACGGTGTGATGGCATAAGTGAGCGCAACTGCCACGCCGGCCGTCCCGCACCCGAGTAGAGCGCGAACCGCCCTTGGCAATTGTTCTATCACTACTGCGCCTGGAACTTTCATTCCATCAATCCGGCTCATGCTTTTGAGTGGGGTTATGGGTTTGTGCAAAAGTGCTCTCGAGTCTTGGAGATGATAGCGTACCCAAAGGTTATCCAGCCATCCCCAGCTCGACTCTGCGATACAGCACGTTCAATCGGCAGCAAATGGCTGATTATATCGGTGTTGTAGTTGCCGCCATTTTATTTTTGCCATTTTCTGCCCAAAAATTGCATGTCAAGCCCAAAAACCACTCAACTCGAACAAAGACAATGAGATACGAGTGGCATTTTAGTTACGTCCAAACCGATATAATAAAGATATAGATCGAAGAAAAAGCAGCCTCGGCCACAAGCCGGGGCTAACTCATTGATATAGGCTATTTTACCCGCAACTACTTTGTTATGACGATTTTGCAGCTCAATACGGCTCGTAAATCCATCAAAACAGGAGACTTGCGCCAAGGTAATAGGGGGGGACCCCTCGGTCATTGTGCCGAAAATCGCTTCGAATGCACCGAAGACACCACCTCCGGCACAGTCCCATCGTTCACCAGCACCTCGTCTGGCGTCCCCTCAAAAACAATCCGCGTCGAAGCGCTCGACCGGCCCGGGATTCGCAACCGCTGGGTCGACGTCAGCGTCCCCGATCGCACCGTCACCGGAACCTCAGCCACCGCACCGCCATCGTTCTTCACCTCGACCGACACCAGCCATCCCGCGCCCTTGCCCGCAACCCTCTCCATCGCCCGGGGAGTCACGTTCACGATGCTCAGGTCCGGCAGACCCCGGTCCCGGTACACCCAGTCGTCAAAAAACCATCCCAGGTCCTGCCTGGAAGAGCGTTCCAGCACTCGCTGAAACTCCTTCGGATCACTGTCCATCTTGTCGTCGCGGTAAAGCTTCAGTGCCCGCCTCATCGCTTCGTCGCCAACCTGCGAGCGCAACATCCACAACACCGCCGCGGCCTTCGTCCGGTAGTAAACCTCGTCGCTCGCAGCGATCAGGCTCTGTCCTTCGCCGGCATCAGCGCTCCGCGTCACCGCAGGCTCGGCCAGCGCCAGCGCCTTCGCATCCTCCTGCAATCGCCCTACAGCAGCTTCGCGGCCATGACTCTGCTCGAGCCACAGCAGAGACATCCATTGCGCGACGCCCTCGTCCAGCCAGACATGCGACGACCGGAACCACGCATGGCTCAGCGAGTGCGCGAGCGATGGAGCCAGAGCATCGGCAGCCGCCGCCCGCAGCGGCACGACCAGCAGCGCATCGTCCTCGAACGGCTGCCCGTCGTGGTCAAGGATCGTCAGCACGTTCAGCGGCCCGGCGCCCAGCCACTCCGCCAGCAGCGGCTGCACCTTCGCCGACGCCGCTCCGTAACTCGGCACCGCATCGTAGTGTTCGGAGGTCACCGCGGAGATAAGGCTGTTATCCGTCACTGTCCCCGCCCGGTCGGTGACAAACAGGCTCATCGTGCGGAACCCCAGCGGCTCCTCGGCAAACTCCGCCGTGGCCACACCCGGCGACTCCGCCACGGGCACATTCTGGTTCTCACTTACCACCCGCAGCTGCTCCCGCCGCCCGCAGAAGAACACACCATCCGGTGCGTCCCCCACAAACTCCACCGTCACCCGCAGCCGGACGGTGGCACCCGCCTGGCGCAGCTTCGTCTGACCAACACTCTGAAAAAGTTTTGCGCCATCTCCAAGAAAAACCGGCGCGGCCGCAACCGGATACCAAAGAACATCGCCAAACCCGCGCAATCCGGTCCATTCCGCGCTGATCTCGTCCCAATCCGCGCGCGCAGCCTGGTCCAAAGGCGCTCCAATCCGCTCCAGACGCTCCGCCGATCGCGGAACTTCGCCGGAATAGAAACTCGTCAACTGCGCGCTTGCTCCTGGCTCAAGCGCAACTGGCAGCGAAACCACCGCTTCCGTTGCCTTTCCCGTGTGATCAACGTCGGTATCGATCGTCTGCACCGTGAACGACAAGGGAGAAGCTTGTCCGCCGCTGCGTAAAGCAAAGCTCTCCCATTGCAGCGACGAAGAGAGCTGGAAGACAAGCCGCTTCAACGGCTCCTTCCCGGAGTTCGTGACAGTAAACTCCGCATGAGCCGCAAGTCGCGACTGCGCTGGCGTGAGATGAATATCCAGATCGTAAGCCGTAAACGTAAGCGCAGCGCGCTCCGCATCGGAGACCTCGACGACACGTTGCTCGACTGTCGCCTTCGCGGCCTTCTGCGCCTCCGAATCCTCGCTCCGGTTGAACAGCACCTTCCCTTGCGGAACCGTCTGATCGGTCGCTGCCTGCGGAGTCTGTCCCTTCACGGTAAGAGTCAGAGTCAGAGCAAGAACCGCCATCGACACGGACAAACGACGAGGTACAACAGAGACAACCATATACATCAAGATCCCAATCCCTTACGCTCTTTCACCGGCTTCCGCGCAGCCACTGTTTCCACCGGCTGACGTCGCTGCCGCATCGCCTCATACATCACAACCGCTCCAGCGACCGACACGTTCAGCGACGAGACTTGTCCAGCCATCGGAATCCTCAGCAGGTAATCACAGGTCTTCTTGACAAGGTCGTGCAATCCTGCGCCCTCGCGTCCCAGCACCAGAACACAATCGCTCCGGAAGTCATAGTCTGTGTAGTCCTGACTCCCACGTTCGTCCAGTCCCAGCACCCAGACATGTCCCTGCTTCATCTGCTCCAGCGCCCGAACCAGGTTCGTAACCCTCGCGATCCGGACATGCTCGGACGCGCCGGCCGACGTCTTGGCCACAGTCGCGGTCACAGGCGCCGATCGCCGCTCCGGCAGGATAACGCCATCAACTCCAGCCCCATCAGCCGTCCGGAGCAAAGCTCCCAGGTTGTGAGGGTCCTCAAGCCCATCCAGAGCCAGGAAGAACCTGTGCCGATCGCCGTGCTCGCCCGCCAGCAGGTCCTCAACCCCCAGGAACTGCCGCTCCCGAACCACAGCCAGCACTCCCTGATGGGCATCCGTCCGGGCCAGCCGAGTCAGTTGCTCCCGCGGCTCAAGCGACACCCGAACACCAGCCGCCTTGCACAGCTCGATCAGCCGCTCTAACCGCTCATCCCGGCGCTCCCGGGCCACACTCACATGGTCAAGCCGCCGCCCCCCCGACCGTATCGCCTCCTCCACAGGGTGGAGACCGTAAAGAACTTCCATACGTAAATTTTACGTTCTAAGCCGAGAAATAGCGGGCAGGCCTTAGAATGTTTTCAGAGCCAAAAACCGGTTTGCCCGACTTGGTTTAGGCTGTCATCCGACAAAAATCAATTTTTCATGGATCATTCGATCAAAATGCGAGACTTCTCGGGTCGAAATATCGTCTCAGATATTGTGCGTGCCGGTTCCATTTCGATCTCTGCTGCAGACAGCGTTCAGGCTCAAAGCGAAAACGCAGCCATCGCCCATGGGTTGAAGAAGCAGAATCCCGAACTGCTTGACCAGTTGATTGAGCAATACCAGCATCGCTTATTGCGGTACCTGCTGTTTCTGACGGGGAAACGCGAGGTTGCCGAGGATCTGTTTCAGGAAACGTGGATGCGAGTTCTTTTGCGCGGCGCGCAGTATAACGGTAAGGCGCGTTTTGACACGTGGCTCTTCACAATTGCGCGGAATCTTGTAATTGATCTGTCACGAAAGCGCACGATGGCCAGTCTGGATGAGATGAGCGAGAGCGGTGGGGATGACCGTCCTTTCGAAATTGCGATGTCCGGGCCTTCGCCATTGGAGCAGTTTCAATCCCGCGAGGATTGCGCTGAAGTTGGCGAGGTTTTGCTCAAGCTTGAACCGAGTTATCGAGAGGTTCTGGTTCTCCGGTTCTATGAGGAGCTTTCTCTCGAGGAGATTGCGAACGTCACCAAGGCACCCCTGTCGACTGTAAAGTCGAGGCTCTATCGCGGGCTGGCAGCACTGAAGCCACAGATGGAGCAGCTACGCGCTTCACGTCCATTTATGGAGGCGGGAGCATGAGCGAAGCACTCGATAAGTCCATATCGCGGGACGAGGATTCGTTGAAGAGGGTGGTATTAGGGGAGACGAATATCGCAGCGCGGGCGTCGGTGGTCAATCGTACGCATCGTGTGGTGCGGGAGCGGGCCAGGACGATTGCGGCGCGGCAGAGCAAGGTGCGTAGTCTCTGGATTCCTCTGGCTGTTTGTTCCTCACTGCTGGTGATTATCTGTACGGCGGTCTGGAGTGCGCTGGATGCGTACGATGCGACGCCAAACGGTGTTCCTGATGCGAGTAATCAGTTCCTGGTTCTGTGCTTGTGGTTCCTTCCGGTTTCCATGGCGCTGCTGGCGGTGGTATTGTTCCAGCGTGCGCGGAAGCGTGAGGCGACTCAATGAACAGGTTCTGGAATCAGGGATCGGATCGGTCGCAAGGCAGTTTGGCGGGGAATGAGGATCAGCTCAGCATGATTCCGACGTGGTCGGTGGTGCTGGCGATCATCGTATTTGGGGCGGTGCAGTATCTGTTCCATGGCGTGCTGCCTCACCATAAGCATGAGCTGCTGCCGATGCGGCTGTTGATGGGGTATTCGTGGGGGACTGCGTTTGCCAGCTATGTGCTGCTGGTGGGGTATGTTAGCCGCGATGTCCGGCGGCGGCGAATGCCGGCTGGATTGTGGATGCTGATTGTGGTTGTGATGCCGGGCGGAATTGGAGCGGTGGTCTATTTCCTGCTGCGGCAGCCGATGCTGACTCCTTGCCCGCATTGCAGTACGGAGCTGACCTCGAACGTGCACTTCTGTCCGCAGTGCCAGTTCCAACTGGCTCCGGTTTGCGGGCGATGCTTCCGCGGGGTGCAGATAACCGATGTGTATTGTGCGCAGTGCGGACATGACCTAGCTGAGGACAATGCTCCGGCGCGTCTGCGCGTATATAGTGACTAGTTGGGATGTCACTGACTGCACTGATTATCGACGATGAGCCTCTGGCTCGGCAGGAGTTGCAGTATCTGCTGGAGCGAGCAGGCGGAGTGGAAGTTCTGGCGCAGGGAACCAATGGAATCGAGGCAGTTGAGCTGATCCGGACACATCGTCCTGACCTGGTGTTTCTGGATGTGCAGATGCCTGGTCTGGATGGATTTGGCGTGCTGAAGAAGCTGCTGGACCGGAAGGTTCCTATTCCTCAGGTAGTGTTTGCGACGGCGTTCAACCAATACGCTGTTCGGGCGTTTGAGGTGAATGCGGTTGATTATCTGCTGAAGCCATTCGATCGCAAGCGGGTGATGCAGACGATTGAGAAGGCGCAGGCGCGGCTGGTTGCTCCTTCGGAGTCGGCAAGCGAGGCGAAGCTGGATGCTTTGCTTCGGTTGGTCGAAGAGCAAGCGCAGCCGGCGAAGGCTAACTCGGGGAAAGTTGTTGTCCGGGCGCAGAACCGGCTTTTGCTAGTGGATCAGCGCGAAATTTGTTTTGCTTCGATCGAAGAGGGCACGATCACGGTGGTGACCCGGACGGTGGAGGGCCACTCGAACTGCAGGACGCTCGAGGAGTTGATGGATCAGCTCGATCCGGAGACGTTCTGGCGGGTGCACCGGTCGTATGTGGTGAATATTCAGCACATACGGGAGGTGGTGCCGTGGTTCAAGTCGAGCTACCAGCTTCGAATGGACGATGGACAGAAGACCGAGATTCCGGTCAGCCGGGCGCAGACCAAGAGGTTGCGGGAGTTGTTCAATCTTTAGGGGTACCCCCCCCTATTACCTGGGCGTAAAGTCCTTTGAATCAATGATTTGCCGGGTTAGCTCGCCTGCAAAATCGTCATAACAAATGGGTTGTGCGCAAAATAGCCTGTATCAATAAGTTAGCCTTGGCTGTTGGCCAAGGCTTTCCTTTCTTTACTCTATAAGTTAATTATATGGGTTTTACGGTAACTAAATTTCACTTTTATTTCGTTTGTTTTGTTGAGGTTGTGGGATTTTGGACTTGACAAGCCATTTCTGGGCTGTTTTTGAATAAAAAAGTTGTAAGTGATTGATGTATTTAGGGTTTTCGGTGGATTTTTGTGTCGAGGCAGGAGGGCTACCCCAGGGGCTAAAGCCCCTTTCCTTCCCTTGTAGACAGAGGGCCAAGCCTGAAGGCTTGGCTTACCTGGAAGCAAAGGCAACGGCAACGGCAACGGCAAAGGCAATGATTCAGTCGCTTCGCCCTTCGGGCTTCGCTCCTGCCTTCGGCAGAGCGGTATGCGCCTGCGGCGTTGTCTTTTCGTGGGGCTAAAGCCCCACGCTTAATCCTTAACAGCAACAGCAACAGCAACAGCAACAGTCACAGTCACAGCCACAGCCACAGCCACAGCCACAGCAACAGCAGCAACATCAGCAACAGCAAAAGTAGCAGCAAGAGCAGCGGCAACAGTAGCAGCAGCAACAGCAGATCCTCCCGCGTTGCGGAAGGATGACAACTAAAAGGCAAAGGCCAAAGGCCAAAGGCAAAGGCAAAGGCAAAGGCAACGGCAACGGCAACGGCAAAAGCAACGGCAAAAGCAACGGCAACGGCAGAGGTAGAGGTAGAGGCAATTTTGGGTTTATCAAACGAAGGAGCTTGTAGCCTTCATTTTTTGTTCCTATTGTTTTCCCATATAAGGTGTGGCATTATTCCTATGGCTAAACAATAGGAGGTGAGATGGGTGACAAGGCGGATGTCTGGCAGGGGACTTTGGCGTTGATGGTGTTGAAGACGCTGGAGGCGATGGGGCCTTTGCATGGGTATGGGATTGCCCGGCGGATTGAGCAGACTAGCGGGAATCTCCTGTCTCTGAACTATGGGACGTTGTATCCGGCGCTGCTGAAGCTGGAGCAGGAGGGTTCGATTGCCGCTGAGTGGGGTGTTTCGGAGAACAATCGCCGGGCGAAGTTCTACAGCCTTACAAAGGCCGGCCGGAGACAACTACGAAGAGAGGCTCAGAACTGGGAGCAGACGACGGCGATCGTGGCACGGTTTCTCTCTTCGACGGAGGACCTGGTATGAAGAGACTGCGTGCGTGGATGGTACGGCTGGGAGGCCTGTTTGGCGGTGGGCAGCGCGAGCGGGAGATTGCCGATGAGCTGGCGAGTCATGTGCAGATGCATATCGACGACAATCTTCGCTCCGGGATGACAGCAGAGCAGGCGCGGCGTGATGCGTTGCTTCGGCTGGGCGGCGTGGAAAGGACGAAACAGGCTTATCGCGACAGAGCCACCTTGCCGCTGATGGAGAATGGGCTGCGTGATTTGCGGTTTGCCCTGAGGCAGTTGTGGCGAAATCCTGGTTTTTCCGTTCTGGTGTTGATTATGCTGGCGCTTTCGATTGGGGCGAACACCGCGATATTTTCCATTGTGAATGCGTTGATGTTGAAGAGCCTGCCCTACGCGCATCCCGAGCGGATGGGCACGATTTATACGCGAGTGACGGGCGCGAGGTCATCGGATGAGAGGCACAGCGTCAATGGGGAGCAATGGGAGTTGCTGCGCGACGATGTTCCCTCCCTGATATCGGCGATTTCAAGTCCGGGGACTTCAGGCGTCAATCTTCAGGTGGGGTCTCGTGCGCAGTATCTTCAGGCGGGACGCATCTCGGCACACTACTTCGATGTGCTGGGAGTTCGTCCCATTGCCGGACGCAACTTCTCGGAGGCAGAGGACCGTGTCCGCGGGCCAAAGACGACCATCCTAAGTTACGGTTTGTGGCGCAATAGCTTCGGTTCCAATCCTAATATTCTGGGGCAGGCAATCCTGTTGAAGGGTGAGCCGTACATCGTGATCGGCGTGCTTCCTGAGGGTGCAGCTACTCCGCTGAACGCTGATCTTTATACGGCGATTCAGGCAGGGCGCTCGGGGGAAGGAGGCGGGACGAACTTTCAGGTCGTCACCCGGCTGCGCGATGGGGCGACGTGGCAGCAGGCAGATGCCGAGATCGGCCGCGCCTGGTCGCACCGTGGCTACCTCTTTGAGTTGGAGGATAATCCGGGCGCGCAGGTGACATGGTACTCGGTGCCGCTGCAGGTGGGTGAGACGGCGACGCTGCGTCCGCAGGTTTTGACGTTGATGCTGGCGGCGGGCTTCATCCTGCTGATCGCCTGTGCCAATCTTGCCGGTCTGACGCTGGTACGCATGTTGCGGCGCGCGCCAGAGGTGGCTACGCGAATGGCGCTTGGCGCTTCGCGCTGGCAGATTCAAAGACAGTTCTGGGTGGAGAATCTGTTGCTGGCCTTCGCGGGCGGGACAGCAGGTACCGCAGTGGGCTTCGTAGCGCTGCGTGGCTTGCTGCTGCTTCTGCCGGAACATTTTCTGCCTGTCGCCAGCGTGCCCCTCGATGGCCGCGTGCTGGCATTTACCCTTCTCATCTCTCTTTTGACCAGCGTGCTCTTCGGCATGCTTCCGGCGCTGGCAACGCGGCGATTGGACCTGCGTTCGGCGATCGCCAGCCGCGGGACAGGCGGGATAGTCGGAGGCGACCATCCGGGGCTGCGGCAGATGCTGATTATGAGCGAGGTTGCCCTGACTGTGGTGTTGCTGGCCGCTTCCGGTCTGCTCATTCGCACTCTGATTCATTTGCAGACTTTGCCTGCGGGATTTAATCCGGCCGGGGTGATGACCGCGAGGGCTTCGCTCGACGATGTGCGCTATCACGATCCGGAGGCCTTCCGAAAGCTGGTGAAGGAAAGCACCGCTGCCATGCGGCAGATTCCCGGCGTGCAATATGCGGCTTTCGGCCTGAGCCTGCCGTATGAGCGCGCTCTGAACACAGGGTTGAAGATAAGCGACGGCAAAGAAGCGGGCCAGACGGTGATGACGGGCGAGGTGTACGTCACGCCGGATTATTTTGAGGCGTTGCAGATTCCTGTGCTGATGGGGCGCTCTTTTACCGAGGCCGATGGGCCCGATTCGCAGCATGTGGCCATCGTCAACCGGACGTTTGCCCGCAAGTTCTTTCATGGGACGAGTCCGATCGGCCGTTACGTCAATAAAGATACGAGGATCGTGGGGATGGTCGAGGATGTGGCGATTCAGCCGGGGTTGGAGGTCACTGCGCCACTTGTCGGCGAAGAGGGGATTTATGTTCCTGCGTCACAGATGGAGGGCAAGCTGCTCTCGCTGGTGCATGTCTGGTTTCAGCCAAGCTGGATTGTCCGCACCTCCAGGCCGGTGGAGGGGTTGACCGCGCAGATGCAGCGCGCACTGGCAAGCGCCGATCCCAACCTGCCCTTTTCGGGGTTCTACAGCATGCACGACCTGCTGGCGAAGACGCTGGCGACGCAACGTGTCGAGGTAGCGCTACTGAGCGCGATGGCGGGTCTGGCTTTGCTGTTGAGCGCTGTGGGGATCTTCGCCCTGGTGGCGAATATCGTGGCGCAGAGGACGCGCGAGATTGGGATACGGATAGCTCTGGGTTCGAGCGTCCGGCAGGCCATGGTCCATATTGGAGCACCTGGAGTTCGCGCGGCGGCGATTGGGCTGATTGTGGGGTTGGCGCTGTGCCTGGGCGCGTTGCGGGCTATGCACAGCGTGATCTATGGAGTTGGTGTTTATGATGTGCCCACAATACTCACCGTGATTCTGGTTCTGGCATCGGTGGCGCTGATTGCTACTGCCGTGCCGACACTTCGAATCGCCGGGATCGATCCGGCGAAGATATTGCGAGACGAGTAAGGCCGCTGCTTCGGTTAGAAATGGAAGCGGCAGCGGAGGTTGGCGAAGATTTCGCGGGGTTGGATACGTTGGTGGCGGCGAACTCTCGGTGGCTGGTGTGCGTCCCACCCTTCGCAAAGTACGCGAAGGATGGGCACACGGGCATTCTGGGCTGGTGAGGGTTATGCGGTTACTTGGATGCCGGCTTTGCCGCCTGGCCCTGGACGATGAGGTCGTTGTCGACGCTGAAGGCGCCGGGGGCGGAGTTGGCCTGCATCCCTGCGATGGCGGAGTCACTCTCGTTTAGGACGACGCCGTAGAGGGTGACGTTGCCGTTTTTCACGATGATGTGGATGGCGTGGAAGCCGATGGGGGGATTATTGGTGATGCCTCCGGCCATCGCCGCAGGACCGCGAAAGCCAGGCCCAAGTGCCTGCCCAAGGGTGCCCTGGTTCGCATTGTATTTGCGCAAGGAGGCCTGAGTGAAGATGCGGTTGTAGACCGCGGCGCGGATGCGGTCGTCGTTATTCGACAGCGGGAGAACCTCGATCTGGTTATCGACCGACTCTATGCCTGCGATTCCTTTGACGGCATTGCCAGCATCGCTCTTGAGGATCGGGCGGGAGGCGTAGCCCTTGAGGACGAGAGTTTTACCGTGGAAGCCAAAGGTTATCCAGTCGAAGACGCTGTAGTTGCTGAGGCCGCCGAGCTTTTTCTGGACCTCTTTGGCGATGCGCAGGGTGTCTTCCTGCGACCACGTTGGAGCGGGTGTCGGATCCTGGGCCAAGAGGGCTGGCGCGGAGAGGCTGAAGACGAGGGTAGCTGCGAGGAAAGGCAGGACAAGGTGGGTGCGAAGAGACATAAGTTCACTCCGAAGCTGGTGAATTTCTGCTTTTGGGTCAAGATACGCCTTACCTAATGCGGCGTCCAGTCAACAGGCAGTGTCAGCAGGGACGGGTTTTCATGATTTGAAAGAAGGATTTAGCGGTTGTGCTTGCGCAGGGCGCTAGTCGTTGTGGCGATGCCCGTGGTTGAAGTCAAAGGTGTAACGAGCGCCGACGGTGATGGCGGTTGGGTGGATGGCACCTGAGGGTACGGCCTGGGTGTCCCAGTGCTGGAACTGGACATCGGCGTTTGCGGCGAGGTTATGAGTGAGGTTGTAGTCCAGACCGACACCGGGGGAGTAGATGAAGGTGTTGGTTTTGATGAAGATGTTGTTACCGAAGATGTAGAATTTGTAGTCGATTTCTCCGCGCCCGAAGAGGAAGTCGGCGTAGGGGTGGAGGCGGCCAATGGGGTACTCGACTCTGGGACCAACGAGGAAGTTTTTCTGGCTGCTGATCTTGCCTTTATCGATGGGATAGGTTCCGCGAGCTTCCAGGGATGGCCGAAACAGGCGGAAGCCGAGGAAGGTGAGGTCGGCGCCAGCGGTGATGCCGAGGTTTTTGCCGCCTGCGAGGTCGGTGAAGGTGCCCGTCACACCAGCGAAGGCGGACAACTCGAGATGCTGGGTTCCGGCGGGGCTGGCCTGCGAGAGTGCGACGCGGCTTAAAGCGCAGACTGCGAGAAAGACGAAAGACCTTACCAGTGTTTTTTTGTACTTCATTCCGTCCTCAGAGTTCCTTTCCTTTCTATCCACGGTACCTCATTGTCGAAGGTCGCGACGAGTGATCCAACGACCGAGGCGACGGTTGAGAATCAGATTTGGGACTGATGTAAAGCAAACAATCCGGAGAGAATCTTCGATTGAGATGTCATTTGGTTGCGAGCCTCCTATGAAAGGGTTTATCGGCTGGTGCGCGGCGATGGTTATTTTTTCTCTTTCGGTCTGGGCGAACACCCGAGCAGCGGGCACGCGGCTCTTCCTCCGGCGTATAGATCGTGGTTAATGAAGATCCGGACCATCCGGGATGGTATCTTGCGTATAACGTGCGGCTTGGAACCTACGTGCATGTGCAATACCTTTAGCTGATGGGCAAATGGATTGGGCGGCTGTTTCGGTTCGTGGTGATGCTGGGCGTTCTCCTTGGATTGTTGTATCTGGGAGACTGGGCGGTGCTGCGTTGGCGCGTGTCGCATGGGACGGCATACGGGGTGGTGCAGGTGAACCAGTTTCTGGCGACGCCACTGAAGGGAAATAAGGTAGAGTACGACCTGATGGGCACGGTCCCGATGACTTGCAGCCAGTCGATCTTTCCGCAGCAGGGCAACCCGGCATGCTGGTGGCTGAAGCGGCATACCTCGCAGTGGGAGTGACGGCTCAGATGCGGAAGAGCAGCTCAGTGATGTGCCGGGCGAAGTCTTCGGGGGTGTCGAAGCGCTTCGGATTTTCGTTAAAGGACTCCTCCAGAAAGAGAGCGCCGGGGCCGGTAACCCGAAAGATGAAGTTGCAGGTCTTGCGATCGAGGGATGGGTCTGCGCCGACGCCAGGACCCTTGGCGTAGTCGAGGGCGATGGTGGGATCTTGATAGGTGATGTGGGCATCGAACCAAGGGAAGCGTGTGCGGGTGAGTTTAAGTTCGGTATGGCTCACGGTCTGGAAGAGGGTGTCCGATGAAGTGACGTCGCCCTGCAAGTGGCGCTGGACCTCGGTGACATTGTTTTTGAGTGAGTCGGCAAAGGCCTGGAAAAAGGGTGCGCCTTTTGTGGTGATGATCTCAGCCTGATGTTGCGAGCGGCCGTAGTCCTTGGCCGCGTCGTGGGCCTTTTGCCGGATGTCTTCTGCGAGATTTGCTGTCCATTGCTGGTTCATTCTGAGGCTGCTCCTGCATTCTTGGGATTGGCTGCGCATTCTCCTGCTTATGCTGATGTTTAGATGAGAATTAGGCGGGAAAGGCCGTCTGGAGAACTGATTCGGTGAGGCGCGTGCCGCGGGTAGGTGCCAAACGTGGGTGTTTGCGGTAAAAAGGAGCTAGCGTTGGGCGTGATTGCGGGTAATCGAGGAGGAGGCTTTATGGCTCTGAGTTTTGCAACGGATATTCGTCCTCTTTTCAGGGAAGAGGATGTTGAATGTATGAAGCCCATGGGGATCGATCTGGATGATTTTGCATGGATGCGAGTTCCGGCGAATGCGCAGAGTGTGTACAGCGCGGTTTCGGTTGGGTCGATGCCTCCCGATGAACCGTGGGATGCAGAACGCATTTCGCTTTTTAAGAGATGGATGGATACGGGATATGCCGCTTAGGCGGGATTCCCGCATGAGATTCCGGTCACCATTATTTCAAATTTCGGATGAGCCGAAGGTTTGGTGGTGAGAGTTCCGTAGTTATAAGGCACGCTGGCTGGACGTTGATCTTATTGGGTCCATCCGGCGGCAATTGGGTAAATGGCGTCGGCGAGACTACTCGTTGGCGATCATTTCGCGGAGGTCGGCGATGTGTTTTTCGATGCGGGCGATTTTTTCGGGCCAGGTGACGACGCCTTTGTAGGGCAACCCGGCGGCGTATTCGCGTTCCGCTTCGGCGAGGACTTCGAGGGCGTGCTGCAATTGTTGTTGCAAGGTCGGGCCGGGCATGGGGAAAGGTTATCACTCGGGGGCGGCCTGCGCTGGAAGGGCTCGGCATAAGGACGCAGGCGTAGAAAAGGTTTTATGCGCGTGCCGCCGTCTGCGAGTGCGCTCCGGTCTGCGTTGAGATATCTACTGCGAGAGCCTATTCTCGGTAGAGAGCTGTCTCCGCGAGACGAGGTGATCCTTCTTGAAGCTGCTGGCGAAGTTCAATGTCCTGCTTATCCTTTTGTTTGGTACGGGCCTCTTATTCGTGTCGCAACTTTCCTGGAGGTTTCTTGAAAAGAATGCTCGCGATCAGACGCTTCAGCAGGCGAAGCTGATGCTTTCGAGCGCCCGGTCGACACGAGACTATACGGACCAGGAGCTGGACCCTCTGCTCGAGACGACGCCGGAGGCTGCGATACGCTTTCTTCCGCAGACGATTCCGTTTTATGCAGCGACAACGACGTTCAATCATCTACGCAAGGACTATCCGGATTACACGTATAAAGAGGCGGCGCTGAATCCGACCAATCCGCGGGACAGGGCGGCTCAGTGGGAGGCGGATATTATCGAATATTTCCGGAATCATCCGGAGGAGAAGCAGTTGATTGGGGAGCGGCAGACGCCGGTGGGGACATCCATCTCGCTATCGCAACCGATCAGCGCGGATGCGAGTTGTTTGACGTGTCACGGAACAGCGGCGGGAGCGCCTCCGAATCTGGTTCTGACTTATGGCAGCGCCAATGGTTTTGGATGGAAGACGAACGAGGTGATTGGAGCGCAGATTGTTTCGGTGCCGACGACTGTGGCCGAGAATATTGCGTCGCATCTCTACCGCACGTTGCTGTTTTATATTACGGCGACGTTTCTTGTGACGCTGATTGTGATCGACCTGGCTCTCTACTACGTGGTCATTGTGCCGGTGAGGCGGCTAGCGGCGACGGCGGATCGTATCAGCACTGGAGACCTGAATCAGCCGGAGCTTGCGTACAAGGGCAAAGACGAGATTGCGGAGGTTACGGCGTCTTTTAATCGGATGTATGTGAGTTTGAAGAAGGCAATTCAGATGCTCGACCAGTAGGTCATTTGAGAGTGGCGTATTTGATGCGGGTGGCGAGAAAGTGCTGGCGGCTCTTCTCGGTTGAGATCTCGGAGGCAAGCAGGTTAAAGAGCTCGTCGAGGGAGACGGCGCGTTTGGCGGCGCGGCTGACGATGACCTTTGCGATGGGGCCGACGTGAAAGGCGAGGTCGCGGCTTACGGAGTCGAGCACATGGGCTTCGATCGTATTTTTCATCGGCGAGTTGGAGGCGAGGGCGCCTTCCGCCTGGCGAGGGAGGGTGGAAGCTGCGAGGGTTGCGGTCTCTCCGGTGTGGAGGAGATTGAGGGAGTCGAGGAACTCCTTTGCGGTCTGGAAGCGGTCGGCGGGGGATTTTGACAGCGACTTCAGGACGATCTTCGAGAGTTGCACGGGAACGTTTGGGTTTATCGCGGCGGGATCTGCCGGCGCAGACTTGAGGTGGGCGCTGGCGATCTCGTACTCGCTGGCAGCTTCGAAGGGCAGGCGGCCGGTGATCAACTGATAGAGGGTCACGCCGACGGAGTAGACATCGGAGCGTGGGTCCAGCTGCTTGCCGAGGACCTGTTCGGGTGACATGAAGGGCAGGGAGCCGAGGATCTGGCCGGAGCGAGTGAACTCGGAGCCGAGTGTGGGGAGTGCGAGTCCGAAGTCGAGAAGTTTTGCCTGGTCGTCGCGGCTAATCATGATGTTTGAGGGTTTTACGTCGCGATGGACGATGCCGCGCTCGTGGGCGTAGGCGAGGCCGGAGAGGACTTGCTGGATGTAGGCGAGGCCGCCTGCCAGGGTCATCGAGGCGCTGTTGAGTTTGGCGCTCAGGGTGTGGCCTTCGACGAATTCCATGATCATGATGAGCTCGCCGTCGTGACGAAAGGCGGTGTGGAGCTCGGTGATATTGGGATGGTGGAGGCTGGCGAGGAGCTGGATTTCGCGGAGGAAGCGGGCGGCGAAGTCGTCGGAGACGGCGCGGCCCGGCGCGAGGATCTTCATGGCCTCGGTTCGGTTGGAGATGGTGTGGCGGACCTGGTAGACCTGGCCCATTCCGCCGGCGCCGAGGATACCTGTGATTTCGTAGTCGCCGATCTGGTGTCCGACGGTGATGGGCATGCCTATCCGCCTATTTTACCGGGTTGCGCATGTCCGCCTCGGCAGTGTGGGGTTGAGGCTTAATCCCCACCGGCCGAAAAGTATGCAAAGTATTCAAAATGGATGTGATAGGTTCGGACTTCAATTTTTGAGGGTACTTTATTTTCGCGACATGATCAGCAGTCAATCACCTCGGAGATCGTAGAAGACGCGAATGAGGTTGCCGTCAAGGTCGGCGGCGATGAACTCGCGCAGTTTCCACGGTTTGTCCTCGGGCTCGGAGACGATCTTCGCTTGCGCGGTCTTCCACTCTGCGAAGAGCTCGTCCACCTCGGCCTTGCTGTTGAGGTTGAGCCAGAAAAGAATTGGGCCGACGTTGCCGTAGTGCTCACGGAAGGAGCGATTCGTGAAAAACAGTCTGCAATTGCCCCTTGAGATGCCTGCAATGCCGCCCTGCTCGTCTCCCCAATCGAAGGTAAAGCCCAGCGTGTCGACATAGTAGGCCACGGCTTTGTCGATGCTGGCGACGGGGATCTCCGGAACTGCAGCGGGGAATGTCATGGGGTTGTGGGGTTCATCGTAGCATCGATGCGTTGAAGGTTACAGGGGCCTGCCCATTCGTTTCGGCGGGCCTGAGTTCCCCAATTCAGTACTCCGCTTTCTCTCCCTTCGCGGGAATTGAGGTCGGGACACCTGGAGTGCCGGCATAGGTGATGAGCAGTACCGCAGGTTCGTCCCCTGACTCTCCGTGATGCACATCGTCGACGGATTCGCCTACGGCCTGCCCCTGATGAACAACGAGAGTTTTACCGCTATCCCTATCGTGCAGCGTGAGAGTGCCGGAGAGCACATAGACAGCATTTGGAAACGGATGAGTGTGCCATGGCAGGGCGGTATGCGGTGCGATGGTCAGCTTAATCATGGTGAGTTGCGGCTGTCCGGTTGGATAGTGTGTGTAAGGGTTGCCGTTCCAGGATTGTGTCGTCTCTAACAGGATGTCGCGGTGGCCGCTTGCAACGTTCTGAGAGCGGTTCTGAGCGAGTATGGCAGCTAAAGATGCTCCGCAGATGATGGCTGCTATTGCGAAGATGCGGTATTTCGAAATCATTGGACGTCTCCATGGTCGTCAGGCTGTCATGCGGTCGCTGGTCGACCACGATATCTCAGCCTATATAGATGAGATTCAGAATGGCGCCGCCCGGACGCTGGAATAAATGGATTCGTGACGGGAAGGTGAGTTTGGACCTGAGCCGCGCGTCGACCTCTCCATTTATGAGGGCGACGTTTTTCGGCTGGTGGTGAGCTCGCGCCAGTTGAAGTAGATGTCGGTGAAGAAGAGATAGCAGATGGAGAGGAAGAGAAGATTGAGGGCGAAGGCCGTCGCGGACATATTGAAGTAGCGCGGGATGGGATTGGGGATGCGGGTGATGAGGAAGTTCAGGGTGAAGACGTAGGAGCGGATCATCCACTGGCGATGCGCGGTGAGCTGGCGGTTGCGCGCGGTGAGGAATGCGGCGAGAGTGCAGAGGAACCAGACGACCGACATGACACCGTTGGCGAACATCATGGGCACGCCTGGGGTGCGGAGCTCGAGATAGAAGGCGAGAGGCGCGGCGATAGCGATGCAGATGACGTAGACGCGGCCCATGATGCGATGGCGCTTGAGGTGTCGCGAGCGGAAGCGGGTGGAGAAGAGGAATGGACCGAGGAGCGTCGCGAGCAGAGCGGCGGCGGCGTGCGGGATGAGGAAGAAGCGGTCGTTGATGAGGCGCGTGGTGTAGGCGTCGGGGTGAGTGACGATGGGGTACTCGGTGAAGATGAGGACGGAAAGGGCGGCGAGACCGATGGCGACCCAGAGAGCGGGTTTGGCGAGGCTCTTGCGACGAGCAGGTGGTGTTGAACGTGGAGTGGGGGTCACGGCGGAGGTGGTCATCGGGGTGATCCGTTCTGGGGCTTGGCGGTGAATCAGGTTGTGGTTGCGGGGAATGCCTAAGAATAGTCTGGTTTTTGAGGTGGTGGCGGATTTTTTTTGGGTTTTAGATTTGGGGGAATGGGTTCGCGTTTTGCGCGCGAACGACACCCAAATTTGTTATCGGGTTAGACCATTCGCCCCCTAGAATTGCACCGGGGGTAGCGTATGTCGTCCGTTGTTATCCGACTGTTCTTTTGCGTGTTGCTCTTTCTGTCAGTTGCTGAGCTGAATTCACAGACGACCACTCCTCCGGGTAGTACAACGAGCGGTGGGGATCACGGGTCTTCGAATGGCGGGTCTTCGAATCACGGGGCTTCGAATCAAGGCTCGTGGAAGGTCATCCACGAAGAAGATTTCGAAGACCGTGCAGACTTGTTCAAAACAGGTTCACCTGCCTGGGTGTCTGATACTTATCAAAATATGGACAAGTTTTCCGATGGTGGCGAGTATTTCAAGGGCCTGGGAATTACGCCGCCGGTGGCGTTTCGCGCGGAAGGGCCTTTTGGAAAGGATGGCTGGCTGAGCGTTGCGGCCTATAGCCGCTCCAACCTTACAAAATTCAGTGATCTTTTTGAAGTCGTTCCGGACCCGGCCGATCCGAATAATCATGTGCTTAAAATTTCGTCCCCCAAGCATACCGATGGCACAGTTGTTCACCCGACAGACGCACTGCCAGAGAAGTACCGGGTTTGTTTGAAGGTGGGTTTTGCTTCGTTTGGAGACGGCAAGCCTGGAGCGGCTAGTCTGAATGGCTATGCCGGGGGCGAGAAGGATGAGCCCTGGTCCATTGGGGATGCGACTTTGGAGAATGGCTTTTACTGGCTCACGATTCTGGATGCGACTCCACGGCCGCACAACAATCTCTGGATTCACCACCATCGCAAGGTCACGATCGATTCGGACAACAACAAGGAAGGATGGACCAATATCTGGGAGGGCAAGAAGTGGGTAGCTGACGGTCAGCATCCGATCATGATGTTTGGCTTAGACAAGAATGGTAACGATGAGGACAGCACAGGCCGTCCTTTTCTGTCATGGTCCAATGGGGCGCTTCAGCCGTCGGGCGCAATTCGCGCTGTGGACGCGTACAGGGACAATACCTGGTATTCGACTTGCATCGAGCGCAATGAAAGCGCCTATGTGCTCTCTGTTTCCGGCAACTTCAAGTGGGGTGGACAGCAAACGTATGTCGGGACGATACCGTTGAGCTCTGTGTATGCGACAGACGCGGGGATTCCGGACTTCTTCATGTTTGGCGATCCGCACAACAACTATTACCGCGGTTCCGTCTATTACGACGACATCAAGCTGGAAGGCTGGCAGAAGAACTGACTGTTCTCGGTAAACCCATCCCATTAAAAGTGGGCAAAGTATTCTAAAAAATCCGGTTAGGTCTGGACTTCCAAGTTGGAGCGGTCGCGAGGTTACGCTTGATGAGCGTTTCTGCGCGTGGAGGGTGTCAAGTGCCAGAGCTATTCGGAGGGCAGTTTGTCTTTGATGGTTTGGGCTACGTCGTCGATGGAGGTGTGCTGGCTGAGCTGCTCGAGCTCCTCATCGTTGGCTACGCGTGACAGGCCGACTTGTCCGGCGATCTTCCGGTCCATGCCAAGTACGGCGGTGATCTCTTTTTCTGTCAGGAGGAGGATTTGGAGCATGAGGTGATCGCGTTCGTCGGCGCGTCTGCTCATGCGGGATTGACGCATCAGGATGATGCTCGCCAGCAGGATCGCTTCGAGGGCCACGACCGTGCCGAGAAGAGAGAAGGGTGGCGGATCGAAGTGACGCGGGATGGTGAACGAAGCGGTGTTGAATATCATCCATCCGGCGAAGATTGCCAGATGGATGCAGACGAAAGGGAGGCTTCCTGCGGAGCCGGCGATGGAGTCGCCCAGGCGTTCGGCTGCGGTGCGATTCGTCATGAAATCCTGCTCGTGTTTTGCGATCAGGTCTACGTGTTCCTGGATGTGGGTTTGGGACATGTTTATGGGATGCAGAAAAAGCGTCAGCAAAACGGGTCGGTGTCCGTCATTGGTTGTTATGTGCGAGCCACCCGGGTTGAGGTCGGGGGCTTGAAGGCTGGGAGCCTATCGTTCGACTGGGGAGCGGTCGTGTTTTCACACGGATGCTCGCTCATGCGGTGCGATTGCTTAGTTCTGCTTGTTCGAGTTGGTTGTGTGCTTGCGCAGGAGGAACTCCTGTACTAGGGCGTTGGCGACTCGGCCCCCGCTGTTGATGAGAAAGCTGGAGAAGACCAGTCCTGGTCCGCGATCGCTCGGCGGATAGTAGATGTTTGTGAGGGATGAGGCGATGAGGTCGCCGCCCATACTTGAAAAATTGATCTGGTTGCGTCCGTTGTCTCCCCTGCAGATGAATGGACTTGAGATGGCGTGAAGCGCGCGAGATTTGCCCGTACCGGTGCCCTGGTAGAAGTAGCGCGGGTCCTGATGGAGGAGCGAAGGCAGAACGGCGCCGCCGAACATCACATTGGAGAAGCTATCGGCATAGGCGGCACCGACGCGCTGACCGAAGCCTTTTGCTCCCTGCTGGTAGCCGGGAGTGTCGGCTGCCTGATTGATTGCCGCAAGGAAGATGTCGCTGCCGATGCTGACTGGATCGGTGGCGGCCTTGAAGGCGATCCTGTATTTCAGCTTCGTCGTGAGCGGGACGGCGTTTTTATCGTAGGAGACATAGAAATTGGGAATGATGCCGAAGACGCGTTGCTTCTCTTCTTCCTTCGCCTGCTCGAGAGCGAGCTGCTCCACTGTGACGGCGGAGACTGTAGTCATCACTGCCGATACTTTGAGCTGGATGCCAGTCAGTTCCAACGCCTGGCCCGGCTTGAGAGTGATGGGGGGCGAGGTCCAGTCTGAGAACCCATTCGCGCTCACAACGATCTTGTAAGAGATTGCCGGGTCGAGATTTTTAAGCTCAAAGAATCCGGTGTCGTTTGCTGTGACCGTGCGAGGTTCGTTCGAGGCTGGTTCCACCACTGTAACGATTGCTTCGGGAATCAGCGCATCCTGAACATCGGTTACGTTGCCGTGGATGCTTGCCCGCTGCGGCTCAGGCGCGTCGATCTGTTGACCCAGCGCGGCGGTCGAAGCCACACTTAGAATGAGAATAAAAAAAAGTCGACAGAAACGCATGAAGATAATCCTTGGCGATGGCTTTCTTAAAGAAGATGCTGCAACCTTCCTGAAAGGTTCAGGCGTTCCCTCTTCTTAAGAAGAAGTGTGATGTCGTGGCGATCTGGTGACTCGACTTATGTTGGAGATCACAGGGGCTTTATCACATTTGAAAATCCAGATGGGCACTCGGGGAGTGTATGAATGTCCGCTTAATTTGCCTACCAGGATGTCAGGTGTGTTGCAGCACCCGGCTTGCGCCTTATCCTCATTCTTACTGGTGTCTATTCGCGGCTCCCTTGACATTCTCCCCGCGTACTTGATACGAAGGTGTCGTCGATACAATTGTTTTGTTCCCTCACCTCGGGCTTAATCGCAAGCGTTCCAGACGCACGTTTGATCGGGCCTTGAAACGTTCTTTGTGAAGGGGAACACCATGCCTGAACTTATGAGATGTGATCGCAGCGTGGCGCTAAAGCACAGTCTGACGCTTGGTGTGATGAGTGCGATGCTGGGCGCTTTTGTTCTGGGTTGCACGGCGAGCAAACCTCCTTCCGAGGGGGAGACCAGCCTGGCCAATGCGGCTAAAGACGTCACCATTCCTTTGGAGGCGGGAAAGATGAAGAACCCGCTGCCTGAGACGGATGAGGTCGTGAGCCAGGGCCAGGAGGTGTTTCTTGGGTCTTGCGCGCAATGCCATGGTGCGAATGCGCGCGGAGACGCTGACCTGGGGCGCAACATGGCCCCGCCTGCCATGGACCTGACCTCGGCCCACGTGCAGCACTGGAGCGACGCGGAGCTGTTCTGGATCATCCAGAACGGAGTTCGCCTCACAGGGATGCCTGCCTGGAAGTCGAGTATTTCGGATAGCGACACCTGGAAGCTTGCACGTTTCATCCACAACCTTCCCCACGCGAGCGCTGCTTCCGCCTCTACGGCAGCCCCGTCACATGCGCAAACCGCTACTTCTGCGCAGGACAAGTACACGCTCAAAATATCGAATGGCCTCGCGTTCTCTGAGTTCAGAGGATACGAAAGCTGGCCGGTGATCTCCATCAGCCATAACGGAGGTGCGGTCGCTGCGATCCTCGGGAATGCTGTGATGATCGACGCCTATAAGGCGGGGATTCCCGGTAACGGCAAGCCCTTTCCGGATGGGGCCAAGATGGCGAAGGTCCATTGGACCGCGAAAGTGGATGCCGGACAGCCCGGTTCGCCGACGGTGCCGGGGCCCCAGCATGACGTTGATCTGATGGTGAAGGACAGCAAGAGGTTCGCGGACAGCGGCGGATGGGGTTACGGCGTCTTCGAGTATGACGCCGTTTCCGGTACGTTCCGGCTCGGCAACTTATCGGACAAGCCGCCGCAAGGGAACGACGCCAAGTGCGGGTTCGCGTGCCACACGGCAGTGAAGACAAAAGATTACGTTTTCACGGCTTATGGGCATAGGTGAAGGTGTTGCGGTGGCTTACGGTCCAGTGGGATTCGATTTCGATGGGGTTGGGTTCGCCGGTGGCATAGTGGTTGAAACTGCTCCAGCGATAGTCTTCGGGTTTGGAGACTATTCCTCGGGTTACTGGGTTGAGGTGGATGTATTGGACCTTTTCTACGAATTTGGGTGTGGTGAAGACGTTGAAGTCGTAGTACCGGGGTTGCCAGAAATGTTCGCGGCGGCCTTTGAGGAGTTTTGAGGATTCGCCTTTGAGTACACGGAGGGTGGAGGAGAGGGAGTGGTTTTTGGGTTCGCTGAGGAGGAGATGGATGTGCTCGGGCATCAGGACGTAAGCGTAGAGAAGAAAGTCGTGGGTGCGGCGGGTTCGCTCGATGACTTGTTCCAGGATTTCTTTGGGCTTAGTGGTTTCGAGGTAGGGAAGACGATGGTGGCAACTGAAGGTGATGAAGTGGAGATGACCTAAGTTGTGGCGACGTTCGAGGCCCAGGGGCATGGTTATTTTATAGCTGGAAGAGGAAAGCGGATCGTGCTTCCGCACGATGGCCCACTCATGCGGTGAGACTGCATGAATGGGGCACCCAGGGTATTGGTTGGATTTTTATGTATGGGCCACCCGCCACCCTAAAATATGTGGTGATTTGAATGTATAGCCCACAGCCCATCGAGAGATGAAGATAAGTCAAGGTATCCGCTTAGCTACCTTTTTGCTCAACATCGGCTGGAATCTCTTCGCATCGCCCATAACGTTCAACGGCCGGTCGATACGAGCCGCCCTTGAGGCTAACATCTACCGTCTTTTTGTATCGTAATGTCTGCCAAGAGATACTTAGTCGGACTCTAATCTTTGTACTCGCATCAAGCTGAGTGCCATCCAAAAGATAGGTTCCACCGTCTTCCAGGTAGGTATCCCTATCTCCCAATGGCACCCCCTGATCGTACTGTTTAACATTCAAAAACCCTTTGTCCAGAAGTTTGCGGTCATTGAGCGGAAGCTTCGAATATCCACCCACATTAATTAGAAACTGTTTGATAGTTTCACTCTTGCCGACAATGAAGAATGTCTTCAATTCCGTATCGTTGTCGAAACACGCATAGCCATCTGACATACGATCGAGTCCACCCGACTTATACAACTCGTGATAAAAATCGTGAGCTGACTGTGCTTGGATCGAAACCGGAAAGGTGAACATGCTGCATAAAGCGAAAAGCAGAATGCGAATTGGCAGGAAAGTTTGGCTCGACATTTTCTCTCCATGTGCGAACGACAGTATTATCTGTTTTCGTAGCTCAGTGGGAAATGTGGTGGTGCAATCTGGATTACTAAGAGTTACTCCACTGTGACGGATTTTGCTAAGTTTCTGGGTTGGTCTACGTCGCAGCCTCGGCGGACGGCTATGTGGTAGGCGAGGAGTTGTAGGGGGACTACTTCTAAGATCGGTAGGAGGAGTTCGGGGGCCTGGGGGATTTGGATGGTGTGCTCGACTAGTTGCTTGATCTCTTCGTCACCTTCTATGGCTATGGCGATGACTCGGCCGCTGCGGGCGGTTACCTCTTGAATGTTGGAGAGGGTTTTTTCGTACTTCAAGACGCTGCTTGGGTCGTTTGGGTCTTTTGTGGCTATGCAGACTACCGGCAAGGTTTCGTCGATGAGGGCGTTGGGGCCGTGCTTCATCTCGCCGGCGGGATAGCCTTCGGCGTGGATGTAGGAGATTTCTTTTAATTTGAGTGCGCCTTCGAGGGCGATGGGGTAGTGGATGCCGCGGCCGAGGAAGAGGAAGTCGTTGGCGGTGTGGAAGATCTTTGCGAGCTGGAAGCACTGGTCGTCTACGGCACGGAGAACCTCTTCGAGTTTTCCGGGTAGCTTGGAGAGCTCGTTGACGAGGTGGAGGGATTCGGCTTCGGAGATGGTGCCGCGGACTTGGGCGAGGTGGAGGGCGAGGACGAAGAGGGCGGTGAGCTGGGCGGTGAAGGCCTTGGTGGAGGCGACGCCGATCTCGGGGCCGGCGTTGGTGGTGATGGTGCCCTGGGCGCGGCGGGTGATGGCGGCTCCGACGACGTTGCAGATGGCGAGGGTTTTGGAGCCTTTGGCGATGAGCTCGGCCTGGGCGGCGAGGGTGTCGGCGGTTTCGCCGGACTGGGTGATGAGGAGGCCGATGGCGTTGGCGTCGGGGATGGGGTCGCGGTAGCGGTACTCGCTGGCGTAGTCGACGTCGACGGGGAGGCGGGCGAGACGCTCGATCATGAATTTGCCGGCGAGTCCGGCGTGCCAGGAGGTTCCGCAGGCAGCGATGGTGATCTGGTTGGCGTTGCGGAGATCCTGATTGGAGATTTGCATCTCGTTGAGGAAGACTTTTCCGGTGTCGAGGGAGACGCGGCCGAGGGTGGTGTCGCGGATGGCTCGGGGCTGCTCGTTAATTTCCTTGAGCATGAAGTGCTTGTAGCCGGCCTTTTCGGCCTGGATGGGGTCCCAGGTGATGCGCTGGACTTTCAGGGGGATGGGCTTGGCTTCGAAGTCGGTTAGGTGCACGCCATCTTTGGTTAAGACGGCTAGTTCGCCGTCGGCGAGGAAGTGGATGTTGCGGGTGTGGTGGAGGATGCCGGGGACGTCGGAGGCTAGGAAGAATTCTCCTTCGCCGATGCCGATGACGACAGGCGGGCCCATGCGGGCGGCGACTAACTTGTCGGGCTCGTGCGCGGAGAGGACGCCGATGGCGAAGGCTCCGGTGATGCGCTTGACGGCTCGGCGTACGGCTTCTTCGAGGGGGATGGCGGGGTGGTGGGCGTTGGTTTCGGGGAGGGTCAGAACGGCTTCGGCGGTGTTGGCCTCGGGGGAGTTCGTGGTGGTACGGGCAAAATGCGGGGGTTCTTCGCTGCGCTCAGAATGACAATTTTTATTGGAGATGTTTGCGGCGGAGGCTTGGTTGAGCTCGTCTTCGATGAGGTGGGCGATGATTTCGGTGTCGGTTTCGGAGACGAACTTGTGGCCCTTGGCGATGAGGGCGTTTTTGAGGGTGAGGTAGTTTTCGACGATGCCGTTGTGGACGACGACGAGGGTTCCGGAGCCGTCGCGGTGGGGGTGGGCGTTCTCTTCGGTGGGGCGGCCGTGGGTGGCCCAGCGGGTGTGGCCGATGCCGAAGGAGCCCTCAATGGGGGAGTCGGCGATGGCGACTTCGAGGTTGCGGAGCTTGCCGGGGGCTCGGCGGAGGGCGAGGCCTTCTGGGCCACCGGCTACGGCGATGCCAGCGGAGTCGTAGCCGCGGTATTCGAGGCGGCGGAGGCCTTCAATGATGACGGGGACGACGGGCTTGGGTCCGATATAACCGACGATTCCACACATGAGATGAGTTTAGTGGGTTGGGGCGAGATTTGTATCCGGGAGGGTGTGGGACTTTTGGGTTAGACGGTGGTTGCGGCGGGCTTTCCGGGTTGGGGGCCGAGTTTGTAAAGCGCGATTTTGAGAGGGTTTTCGAGGAAGCGGTAGCTGAGATAGCCGACGAAGATGACGGCGGGGAGGCTGATGAGGTCGATGAGGAGGATGGAGTTGTGGAAGTGAAAGAGGCGGTAGGCAAGGCGACCGATGAGCTCGAGGACGAAGAGGTGAGCGAGGTAGATGGAGTAGGTCCAGTCGCCGAGAGCTTCGAGTGCGTGAGGGAAGCGGATGAGATGGTGACGTTCGAGCTCTACGGCTCCGAGAAGGAAGAGCGCGGAGAAGGTGCCGTAGAGGATGGGGCGTTGCCAGGGGGCATCGGTGATCCAGTCGGCCTGGCCAGCGTGGGCGTGGTTGCTGTAGGCGATGATTGCGGCGAGCCAGATTACGGATGCGACGAGAAGTGCGGGGCCGGCTGTTCTGGACATGCGATGTTGGCGATAGAGCTGGAAGAGGATGCCGCCGGCGATGAACTCGAGGACTGCGGGGCTGGTGAGGAGTTGAATTATGGCTGAGGGAGAGAGGCCGATCCAGAGCTTGAGAGCGATGATGACGATGCCCCACAGGAGGAGGAGGCGTTGGGCGATGCGCTCCGGCGTGAGGAGCATGAGGAGAAAGACTGCGATGTAGAAGTAGAGCTCGTAGCTGAGGGTCCAGGCTTGCAGGAGAAGCATTGGGAGGTGGGATGGGATCAGGGTGTACGAGGAGAGGATGCTGACGGGATGGTTCCAACCTGATTGGGAGAGGCGTGGAAGGAGATGGTGGGCCGCGAGGGCGATTGTGGTGAAGATCCAGAGGATGGGGTAGATGCGGGTGACGCGGTGGTAGAGGAAGATGCCGGCATTGCGTGGGCTGGCGAATTTTCCAGTGGTTACGGCGGCGATGACGAAGCCGCTGATGACGAAGAAGAGGTCGACGCCAAGGGCTCCGTGATCGAAGGGGCGCATGAGGTCGGTGGTGCAGTATTTGAGCTCGATGCCGTGGAGATGGCCGAGGACGACGAGGATGGTTGCGAGGCCGCGGCAGACCTGAATGCTGGCGAGGTGACGGGATTGGGTTGGCGATGCCGTTTGCAAGGAGCGGACCCTTTGCATCACTGTATCAATGTGTATGGGGACGCAAGGCGGGCTCGGGGCATCGGGGCAAGTGCGTCGAAGGATTTTGGTTGGCGGAAGTTGATGGAAATTTACCGGGCGGTGATGGGACGGGTATAAGTTAGGTAGTTATCTGATCTGGCTTGAGTGGGGTGATGTGCAGATATTGGTGATCAACAGCGGGTCTTCGTCGATTAAGTTTTCCTTGTTTGAGGCGGGGGAGGGTGAGCCGCGCTCGTTGTTTGAGGGCGAGGTGACGGGGATTGGCGGGGTTTCAGCAGGGTTCAAGTTTCGTGATGCGGCAGGCCGCGACTTGAGCGGTGGAAGAACCAGCGTCAAGGCCGAGAGCGCAGTGGAGGCAATTGGTGTGGTCGCGGAGGCGGTGAGCGGGGCTGGGGCGTCGAAGGTGGATGCGGTGGGGTATCGGGTGGTGCATCCGGGGGCGAAGCTGGACAGGCATGTTCGGATAACGGATGAGGTGATGCGGGATCTGGAGGAGGCGGTGGAGTTTGCTCCGCTGCATGATCCGGCGGTGATTGAGGTGATTCGGGACATGATGGCGCGGTTTCCGGGTGTGGAGCACTATGCGTGTTTCGACACGGTGTTTCACGAGACGATGCCGGAGGTGGCGACTACGTATGCGATTCCCTTGGAGTATCGCGAGCGCGGGGTGAGGCGGTATGGGTTTCATGGATTAAGTTGCGAATCGATTGTGCGGCAGTTGAAGTCGACTGAAATTGGCGTGCCGAAGCGGATGGTGATCGCGCATCTGGGGAGCGGATGCAGCGTGACGGCGCTGGTGGATGGGCGGTCAGTGGATACGACGATGGGCCTGACGCCGACGGGCGGAGTGGTGATGGGGACTCGGCCGGGGGATCTGGATCCGGGGCTGTTGGTTTATCTGATGCGGCGGATGAACGGAGATTCGGCGGCGTTGGAGAAGATGCTGAACCATGATTCGGGAATGGTGGCGCTGTCAGGGATGGCGAACGACATGAAGACGGTGCGAGAGGCGGCTGCAAAGGGAGATGCGCGGGCGCGGTTAGCGGTTGAGGTGTTTACACGATCGGTGAAGAAGGCGATCGGCGGGTTTGTTGCGCTGATGGGTGGAGTGGATGCAGTGGTGTTTGCTGGCGGGATTGGAGAGCATGATACGCGGTCGCGGGCGGAGATTGTGGGTGGATTGGAGAATTTAGGGATTTCGATGAATTCTCAGTTGAATGATGCGTCGGGCGATGCTGTTCGACGTCTAAATGCATCTGAGTGTGCAACGGCTGTATTTGTCGTTCCAGCAAAAGAAGATTGGATGATTGCGGTGCATGTGAGCTCAATGGCTCGGCAGCGTAATTAGGCTGTTTTTGGTTACACATTTATTCAGGCCTACAGGTTTCAGTCCACTTTTTGTAAGGGAGAGATGTCTATGAGCAGCGCGGCGAAGGAATCAGCGAAAGAATCGGCGAAGAAGAATCAGAGTGGGCAGCCGTTGACTGCCGATGAGTTGCGGAAGATGGATGCCTACTGGCGGGCTTGCAATTATCTGAGCGCGGGGATGCTTTTTCTCCTGGAGAACCCACTGCTGCGCGAGCCGTTGAAGGCGGAGCATATTAAGAACCGGCTGCTGGGGCATTGGGGTTCGGACCCGGGGCAATCATTTACGTGGGTGCATTTGAACCGGCTGATCAAGAAGTACGACCTGGATCTGATTTATCTCTCGGGGCCCGGACATGGGGCGCCGGCGACGCTCTCGAATTGCTATCTGGAGGGTGTGTATTCAGAGGTATATCCGGATAAGAGCGAAGACGTTGCGGGGATGCAGAAGTTCTTCAAGCAGTTCTCGTTTCCTGGTGGGATTGGGAGCCATTGCACGCCGGAGACGCCGGGGTCGATTCATGAGGGTGGAGAGCTGGGATATAGCTTGTCGCATGGATTTGGCGCGGCGTTCGACAATCCGGATTTGATTGTGACGGTGATGGTGGGAGATGGCGAGGCGGAGACGGGGCCGCTGGCTACGTCGTGGCACTCGAATAAATTTCTGAACCCGGTGCGGGATGGAGCAGTGCTGCCGATTTTGCACCTGAATGGGTACAAGATCGCGAATCCTACGGTGTTGGCGAGGCTGCCGCACGAGGAGCTAGAGTGGCTGTTCAAGGGGTATGGGTGGGAGCCTCATTTTGTCGAGGGTGACGATCCGGCGACGATGCACCAGCTGATGGCAGGGGTGCTGGAGAATTGCGTGGCGGAGATTCGCGCGATTCAGAAGAAGGCGCGAAGCGCGGCGAAGGGAGCGTCGCCGCAGCGGCCTCGGTGGCCGATGATTGTGCTGCGGACGCCGAAGGGATGGACGGGGCCGAAGGAAGTCGATGGGCATAAGGTGGAGGGTTTTTGGCGGGCGCATCAGATTCCGTTGCTGGAGGCCAAGGCGAATCCAAAGCAGAGGAAGCAGCTTGAGCAGTGGATGAAGAGCTATAAACCGGAGGAACTGTTCGATGCTAAGGGAAGACTGATCGAAGAGCTGCGCGAGCTTGCGCCGAAGGGAACGAGGAGGATCAGCGGGAATCCGCATGCCAATGGAGGATTGTTGCGCAAGCCGCTGGAACTGCCGGACTTTCGCAAGTATGCCGTTGAAGTGAAGCAGCCGGGCCAGGTGTCGCTCTCTCCGACGTATGTGCTGGGGGGCTTTCTGCGTGATGTGATGAAGAACAACATGACGAGCTTCCGGGTGTTTGGGCCGGATGAGACGGCTTCCAACAGGCTGCAGGTTCTATATGAGGCGACGAAGAAGACGTGGCTCGAGGAAATTCTGCCGGAGGACGCGGACGGGACGGAGATCGCGCCGGATGGCCGCGTGATGGAGATGCTGAGCGAGCATACGCTGGAGGGATGGTTCGAAGGATATGTGCTGACGGGGCGGCATGGATTCTTTTCTACGTATGAATCGTTTGTGCACATCATCGACTCGATGTTTAACCAGCATGCGAAGTGGCTGGAGAAGAGCAAGCTGGAGCTGCGATGGAGAGCGCCGATCTCTTCGATCAACTTGCTAATTACTTCGCTGGTATGGCGTCAGGACCACAACGGATTTACGCACCAGGACCCTGGATTTCTGGATGTGGTGACGAATAAGTCGCCGGCGGTCACGAGGATTTATCTGCCGCCTGACGCGAATTGTTTGTTGAGCGTAGCGGATCACTGTCTGCGGAGCTCGAACTACATGAATGTGATCGTCGCGGATAAGGCGGAGCATCTGCAGTATCTGGATATGGATGCGGCGGTGAAACATTGCACAAAGGGAATTGGGATATGGGATTTCGCCAGCAATGATGCGGGGGACGATCCGGATGTGGTGATGGCTTGCGCGGGGGATATTCCGACGGCGGAGGCGCTGGCCGCTGTGGCGATTCTGCGAGAGCATTGCTCGGATGTGAAGATACGGTTTGTGAATGTGGTTGACCTGTTCCGGCTGATGCCGGAGGAGGAGCATCCGCATGGGTTGTCGGGGAAGGAGTTCGACAGTCTGTTTACGGTGAATAAGCCGGTGATCTTCAACTTCCACGCATATCCTTTCCTGATTCATAAGTTGACGTACCGGCGGACGAACCACGACAACATCCATGTGCGCGGGTACAAGGAGAAGGGAAACATCAATACTCCACTGGAGCTGGCGATCTTAAACCAGATCGATCGGTTTGATCTGGCGATCGATGTGATTGATCGCGTGCCCCGGCTGCAGGCGACTGCGGCGCACCTGAAGGATTGGCTGAAGGGGGAGATTATCGAGAGCGTGAACTATGCGCACGAGAACGGGGTCGACAGCACGAAGATTCGCGATTGGAAGTGGCCTCTGTAGATTTTTTCGACAGGCAGAAACTGGCCCCCCTCTCGTTGGAGATGGGGGCCAATTTGTGTCCGGGGTGGTTAGAAGAGGTATGCGCCAAATTTTTTGTAGGAAAAGAGGAAATGCGTGCGATACTCTTCTCATTTTTGAGTAGCTCATGGGTCAACGATGAACGTGAAGTTGGGACCGCTTTTTCTTTTCCTGGTTTGTGCATGGTGCGCGGTGGGACAACAACAGACGGATTTGCAGCGCCGGGACCAACAGAAGAAGAGTGGTGATGCTGCTCCTCCTCCTGCGATGAAGTCGGCGGAGACGCTGGAGCCGGCGCGATCGGCAAATGCGAACGTGCTCTATCAGGCTTTGCGGACTCGGACTGCGAATGGGCCGGCTTTTACGGTGAAGGAGCTGTCGTTGAAGCGGGATGCGGGTGTGTTTACGTTCCACAATGGAACGTTCTATCTGTATGGCGAAGTGGGCGGGATGGTGACGGGCGCGGTCTTCCTGGGAAATGGGGTCTTGCACGTGGAACCTCCATCAGCGATGGAGAGACGGCAACTTAAGATGGTCATGAAGGCTGAGGTGCTGGACCAGCCGTTTACGAGCGCCGTGTTCGAGTTTACGGACGCAACGGCGGTGGAGCTAAGGAAGAGCGCTGTGGCGGACGCGCCTGCGTCGGGCAATGCGGTGAAACAGGCGCAAGAGACGCAGGCGGTGTTCCGCAATATCTTGAAGTATGACCTTGAGGCACGATTGCTGGAAGATGTGGTGCGACCGGGCGGCGGGGGATTATTTCTGGCCGATATGCAGGGGCCAATGTTTTCGAAGCGCATGATTTATGTGGTGGATCCACATGGAGCGATTGGAGTGGCTCCGGAGGAGGTGGGCTTGCTGACGTCGAGCAATGAGGGGTATGACGTGACGCTGGGATTTCGTTCCCAGATACAGCGGAAGACGGCGAGTGAGATGGCGAGCGATGCGTTTTCCATTCCGCAGCAGACGATCGACATGACGATCGAGAAGAATGGAAGGATGTCGGGCACGGTTGTGAGTGCGGTGAGGGCTGTGGAGAACGGAGTGCAGGTAGTGCCGTTGATGCTGGCTCCTACACTGCGGGTGAGCGGCGTTTGGGGGCCAGGCGGGGAGGCGCTGGATTATGTGCAGGAGGACAAAGATCACGACGCGGACTTTGCTGTGGTGCTAGGTAACTCGCTTCATGCCGGCGAGACGATCCAGATTACGACGAAATACGCTGGCAAGGGCGTCGTGCTTGACATGGGCCAGGGAAATTACTACCTGATATCGCGGGAGAGCTGGTACCCGAATGTGAGGAGACCGTTTGGCAACTATGCGTACTATTCCATGACGTTCCGGACGCCGAAGAATGTGCAGGTGATCGCGACCGGCAACCGAGTGAAGGAAGAGGATGAGGGGCAGCAGAAGATCAGCGAGTGGCAGACGCTGACGCCGATTGTTGTGGCCGGATTCAATATGGGAGAGTTCAAGAGTGATCAGAGCGAGAAAAATAAGGACGTTCGCGTGGAGACGTATGCCAATACGAAATTAGCGGACAACTACAGTGGACTGGCGAATCGTTCGGATCTGCTGGTGGGGCCGCTGTCTACGACTGGGATGCTGAAGGTTGCGACTTCAGAGGGAGACGCGGCCATTCAGATCTACACCGATTTTTTTGGGCCTCTGCCTTACGATCATATCTCGCTGACACAACAGACGGCTTGCAACTATGGGCAAAGCTGGCCGATGCTGGTCTATCTGCCGGTCTGTTATTTCTGGGATGAGACGGCTCAACATCAATTGGGACTTCTGGAGCACGATCCGAGTTACTGGAAGATCGTGACCCCACATGAGGTGGCGCATCAGTGGTGGGGACAGACGGTTGGGTTTTCGAGCTACCGCGACCAATGGATGAGCGAGGGCTTTGCCGATTTTTCCGCCTCGCTGTTCCTGATGGAGACGAGGAAGGATCAGAAGGAGTACCGCGATTTCTGGGGGTTGTTACGCAGTCGTCTGCTGCAGAAGAATGCCCAGGGTGTGAGGCCTGTGGATGTAGGGCCGGTGGTGATGGGGTTGCGGGCGAGTTCATCGCGCGCTGGTGGAGATGTGTATCAGAACCTGATCTATCCGAAGGGCGCTTATATCCTTCATATGCTGGAGATGCTTTTCTGGACTTCGAAATATGGCGAACAGCCGTTCAAAGTTGCGATGCACGACTTTGTGAAGACGTATAAGAATAAACCGGCGACGACGGAGGACTTCAAGGCTGTCATGGAGCGCGATATGCCGCCCTGGCTGGATATCGACAAGAATCATAAACTTGATTGGTTCTTCAACGCCTATGTCTACGGGACGGAGATTCCGAAGTACACAGTCACCTCGACGTTTGAGAAGATGGGCGAGGAGACGGTGGCGCACTTCACGCTGGCACAGAGCGGCGTGTCCGATGACTTCAAGATGCCGGTGCCTGTTTATGTTGAGTTCGCGGATAGGCATGTGACGCTGCTAGGGAGGGCGACTTTAAGGGGATCGCAGAAGGTCGAACAGACTGTGAATCTGGGTAAACTGCCTAGCGAGGCTAAGCGAATGGTCGCGAATTACAACTTCGATCTGCTGAGTGATCAGTAGCGCGTGGTTCAGGCGCCTCCGCGGCGGAGTTCTTTGGTTTTGAGGACGATGAAGTATTCGTAGATGGATTGGAGGGTGGCGTAGGTCAGGCCGGCTGGGCCGTCGAGGACGGCTCCGCGGGCGAAGACCATGTACAGCCACTTGAGGAGGGGTCGTCCGGGAAGGCGGTAGAAGATGGCCTTCTGGTGGAGGCGGCGGGTGTGGAAGTCGGGGGTCGCGTAGGGCGGACAGGAGTGAGGGGTTCTGCAAGCCGTGGTTGTGGGCGATGAGCTCGGCTTCCATCGTGGAGTATTGGTTGTGCTTGGCAATCCAGTGGGCGATGCCTTTGGAGAAGGGGTAGTGGTCGAGTGGATAGCTAAGGTCCGCGACGATGCCTTCGACCTCGAGGACCTCGTTGATGGCTCGGGTGTAGCGGGCGCGCTCCGGGCGGACTAGGCGGATGTAGAAGGGTGAGATCTGGGCGTGCTTGAGCCAGGTGTCGAAGAGGTAGTCGCGGCGGCGGACGCGGAAGGCGGCGGTTTCGGGTGGGGCGGCGAGGGCGAGCTGCTGCATCTCGCGGGAGAGGTTGGGAGTTGGGCGCTCGTCGGCGTCGAGGAGGAAGACCCAAGGGTGCTTGAAGGGGATGGTGGCGAGAGCGGCGTTGCGATGCGTTGCGTAGTCGTCGAAGGCTCGGGTGTGGATTTGGGCTCCAGCTGCGCGGGCGATCGCTACGGTGTCGTCTGTGGAGTGGGAGTCGAAGATGTGGATGTCGTCGGACCAGGAGACTGAGGCGAGACATCCGGGCAGATCGCGCTGCTCGTTGCGGGTGAGGATGAGGACGGAGATCATCTGCTGGTTATGGTATCGCGATGACCGTTTTCCTCCGGGTGAAGAGGTTGGAGCTAGAAGCGGATGACGAGGCCGCTGGTGACGGTTTCGGCGTGGCCTCCGTTGGCGGAGTTGTTGATGCCGTAGCTGAAGTCGGCGACTCGCCAGTCGAGGTGGGGAAGGATGGTCGAGTCGACGCCGAGGACGTAGCGGTAAGCGAAGTCGTTGGAGTATTCGATTCCGGCTGCGGTTTGAGGATAGTTGGCGACGCCGAAGAGAATCTCGCCGTAGGGCCTGATGGGAAGGACAGGGAGTTTGATGGCGAGTCGAGGACCAGCGAGGCCGCTGCGAATCTGGCTGGAGATATCGCCTCGGCCATCGACGGAGAGGAAGACAGGGCCGAGTTTGACGAATTGAACGTAGAGGCCGAAGGTTCCGGCGAGTTTCCAGGGGTTGTAGGGAAGGCCGCTTCGTTCGGTGCCTGCAGTGCCGTAGATGGCGAGTCTGGCTTGCGCCTGGAGGTTGGTGGTGACGATGGCAAGCAGAATCAGGGGGAGGAGATGAAGGAGTCTCTTCGTCATGGCTTGGCCTCTAAGTTTTTAGGATGGAGGGACCGTAAAGCTTCTTAGAGGTGGGTTTGGGTGGTTGGGTTGTTTGGTTTTATTGGAAAGGGCGAAGGGCAAGGACGGCGTTGAGGCCTCCGAAGGCGAGGGAGTTGGAGAGAGCCAGCCTGGGTGTGGCTTTGCGCGGAGTGCCGAGGATGATGTCGAGGTCGATGGCTGGGTCGATCTGGGTGACTCCGGCGTTAATGGGGAGGAGATTTTCTTTGAAGGCGAGGCTGGTGGCCAGGGCTTCGAGGGCTCCGCTGGCTCCGATGGAGTGGCCGTGGAGGGATTTGGTAGAGCTGACGGGGATTTTGGAGGCGTGGGGGCCGAAGACCTGGTGGATGGCGGCGGCTTCGGTGGAGTCGTTGGCCTGGGTGCCGGTGCCGTGGGCGCTGATGTAGCCGACGTCTTCAGGGCTGGCGTTGGCGTCGGCGAGGGCCTGGCGCATGGCGGCGGCGGCACCTTCGGATTGAGGCTGGGTGATATGGGCGGCGTCGGCAGAGAAGCCGAAGCCTACGATTTCTGCGTAGATTTTTGCGTTGCGGGCCTGGGCGGACTCGAGGGATTCAAGTGCGAGCATGGCGGCACCCTCGCCGATGGTCATGCCGTCGCGGTCGGCGGAGAAGGGGCGGCACTGGGTGGGGGAGACGACGCGCATGGAGTCCCAGGCGCGGAGGAAGCCGAAGGTGAGCGGGGCTTCGTGGCCTCCGGTGATGGCGGCGGAGACCATGCCGCTGCGGATCATCTGGAAGGCAAGGCCGATGGCGTGGGTTCCGGAGGAGCAGGCGGTGGAGATGTTGAGGGTGGGGCCGGTGATCTTCTGGTCGATAGAGATGTTGCTGGCTCCGGCGGAGGCCATGGTGCGGACGACGGTGAGGGGATGGACGCGGGCGTCCCTGGTGTAGAGGCGCATGGTCTCGGTCTCTTCGCTCTGACGGCCACCGCAGGCGCAGCCGACGATGATGGCGATCTTTTCGGGGGCGTGGTGCTGGGTGAGCTGGGATTCAAGCGCGGCCTGACGGGCGGCTACGATGGCCAGGTGAGTGGTGCGGTCGGTGGCGGTGACGATGCCGGATTCGAGGTGCTGGCGAGGGTCGAAGTTTTTGACGGTGGCAGATTGGGTAAAGCGCAGGCCCTGGTTTTGGCCGCCGGGGGCTTCGGGATAAGGCGGGAAGGGCGCGATGCCTGTCTGGCCGGCGAACAGAGAGGCGCTAAAGTCTTCGACGGTGTTGCCGATGGGGGTGACGCAGCCTAATCCGGTGACGACGACTCGATTCACTTCCGCTCCGTTCGAGGTGGTTTGGGGTTGATTGTAGTGCGTGGCCTACCCCCCTCCCTATTACCTGCGTATAAATTGTTTTGATTCATCGAGTTACGTGGTGCATTCACCTGCAAAATCGTCATAACAAAGGGGTTGCGGCTAAATTAGCCTGTATCAATAAGTTAGCCCGGCTGGTTGCCGGGCTGCTTTTGCTTTTGTTCTCTATATTCATTATAGCGGGTTGATGGTATCTTTTATGCCACCTAGATCTCTTTTATTTTGTTGCGGATAAGCGGTTTTGGGGCTTGACAAGGGAGTTTTGGGGTGTTTTTTGAGAAGAAAGTTGTAAGTGATTGGTGGGATTGGGTTTGCCGGAGAGTTTTTGCAGGGATACCCAGGGGTTAGAGAGGGGCCGGGGGACATTCCCTCAGCGGCTAAAGCCGCATTGAATAGATTGATCTTTCGGCGCGGCTGAAGCCGCGCCCTTTCAAAACGATGACTTTTTCAGCATCCTAGAAGCAAATGCAGCAGTTCCCCTTTGGGGATGACAAGCAAGAAAAGCAAGTGCAACGGCAAGTGCGAAGGCAAATGCAACCGCAACGGCAAATGCGGGGATCCTTCACTGCGTTCAGGATGACGACACAGTGGTGGGCGCGGTTGGCGACCCGGATGGGGGCTTCTGGTGCGTTTGGACTTTTAGGGGGTGGTGGTTGCGGGTGGTTTGGCGGCCTGTAGTTTGGTTACGCCTTCGACCATGTCGCCTACGGTGCGGATGGTGCCGAGAGAGTCGTCGGGGATTTCGATGTTGAAGGCTTCCTCGACCTCGAAGGAGATGTTGATCTTGTCGAGGGAGTCGATGTTGAGCTCTTCGAAGGTGCTGGCCAGCGTGATGGAGTCGGCGGGGATGCTCTTGGATTTGGCGATGATTTCGATACAGCGGCTGGCAACGTCGGTCATGATGATCTGGCTTCCCCTGATGCACCAACTTACCGCGATGGGCGTGGAGATGTAAAGGCGTGATGGGGTGGGGTTAGCGGGTGTAGAGGTTCGAGTGGAGGGTGGGAGTGGGTTTTATGGAGTGGGGAGTCGCCGATGTGAATCTGGAGGAGGTGGCGGAAGAGGGAAGGGTGGCGCTCGAAGAGGCCGAGGGTGGTGTTGCGGAGTGCGGGATGGCGGTCCATGAGGAGCAGAGCGCGGGACATGATGGTGGGGAGGCGCTGGATGCGGCGGTGGGCTTGCTGGTAAGCGGCGAGGTTGTTCGCGTGGAGAGCGTGGGCTAACGCGGCGGCCTGACGGAAGGTGAGAGCGAGGCCTTCGCCAGTGACGGCGTCAACTGAGCCGGAGGCGTCGCCGATGAGAGCGATGTTGTGGGTGGCGACGCGATGGAGGGTGCGGCCGAGAGTGATGGATCCGCGAGGTGAGCCGGTGGGATCCGCGTTGGCGAGGCGTTGACGGAGTGCGGGCAGATGAGCGAGAGCTTCGTTGGGGCCGGAGATTTTTTTGTTAGTGACGAAGGCGACGGAGACCTGCGAGGAGGAGACGGGGGTGACGTAGGCTTGTCCTTGCGGACCCCAGTAGACTTCGACGAAACTACTCCACGGAGCGATGGTGTAGTGCTGGCGGAGGCCTATGCGGCGGGAGTGGATGACCTCTTGCGTGAGGCCCGCCCAGGTGGCGACGCGGGAGCGATGGCCGTCGGCTCCCACGAGGTAGCGGGCGTGGAATGTCTGGCGGTTGGTGTGGACGAGGATGCCTTCGGCTTGCGGGGTGATTCCCTGTACGGAGTTTTGCCAGTGAAAGTGGACGCCGAGGCTGATGGCGCGGTCGAGGAGAAGCTGGTGGAGGATGGTGCGGCGGATGCCGCGTCCGGGATGGTTGGGGAAGGCTGCTTCGGTGGCGGCTCGCTCGGAGAGGAAGCGGATGCCGTGGAGAGGATGGGTCTCGAAGCGGAGGAGATCGTGGTTGAGATCGATGCCGATGGCGGCGAGTGCCTGAAGGGAGTCGGGCATGAGGCCTTCTCCGCAGGCTTTGTCGATGGGCGGACGCATGGCATCGGCGACGTGAACGGTGAGGCCCTGAAGAGCGGAGGCGATGGCGCAGGCTAGTCCGGCGGGGCCTGCTCCTGCGATGAAGAGATCGATCTGCGAGGTGTGAGAGCGAAGGCGCATAAAGTTCTATGCAGATTTGACGCCTTGAAATAACGAAGGAAGAACGGTTGACGCGAAAATGACAATGCGATGACGAGATGCAGACGAGAGGTCGCAATGCCGCTCAAAAAGAGGCGTGGAGATGGTGGCGCGACGAGATTTTTGTTGCGTGAGTGAACCGATTTACCAGCGTAGAAGAACGAGCTCGGAGCAGAAGGCAGGGCCCATGGCGGCGAGGATGCTGTAGGTTCCGGGTTTGCCGGGGGCGTTTACGAGAACGTCTTCGAGGACGGCGAGGACAGAGGCGGCAGAGAGGTTGCCGACCTCGCGAAGGCTGCGCCAGGAGGGCTCGAGCGCGTTGGGCGGGAGGTTGAGCGTGGTCTCCATGGCTTCGAGGACCTTGGGGCCGCCGGAGTGAAAGATGTAGCTGGAGATGTCGTCGAGGGTGAGGCCGTTGTCAGCGAGGAAACATTCGACGTTGCCGCGAAGGTGTTCGTTGACGACCTTGGGGACGTCGGGGGAGAGGACGATTTTGAAGCCGAGGTCGCCGATCTCCCAGCCCATGATGTGCTCGGTGTGGCGATAGAAGGTGGAGCGGGTGTCGAGGACGCGCGGGCCGGCGAGGCAGGTGGTGCAGCCCTCGCGTTTGGCGAGAGGAGTTTCACTGCCGGCGATGATGACGGCGGCGGCGCCGTCTCCGAAGAGGCCGCAGGAGATGAGATTGGCGATGGACTGGTCGTTGTCCTGCCAGGTGAGAGAGCAGAGCTCGACGGAGAGGAGAAGCGCGTATTGGTTGGGGAAGGCGCGGACGTAGTCGGAGGCGCGGGAGATGCCGGCTGCTCCGGCGACGCAGCCGAGGCCGAAGATGGGCGTGCGCTTGACGTTGGTGGGGAAAGGCATCCGGTTGATGAGGCGGGCATCGATGGTGGGGCTGGAGATGCCGGTGACGGAGGCGAAGAAGATGGCGGAGATGTCGGCGGGGGAGAGTTTGACGCGGGCGAGAGCGCTGCAGATAGCCTTTTCGCCGAGCTCGAGGGCGGCGACGATCCAGGCGTCGTTGGTGGGGCCGAAGCCGGAGAGGTTTTCGTAGACGTGGAGCGGGAAGACGAGGTTGCGGAAGCTGACTCCGCAGTTGATGAAGAGACGATTGATGAGGCGAGGCTCTTCGAGCCTGTCCTGCCAACGTGCCGTGAGCGCTTCCGAGATGGCTGCCTGCGAGTAACGATGTGGAGGATATGCCGTGCCGACGGATGCGATGCGCATGCTTTAGAGAACCTTATCGTTACTTGAGATTTTACGGCGTTGAGACAGTAAAGCAATCACTGCACGTTGGTGGTCAGCAACTTGAGACTCGGACGGGAACAATAGCTTAAGGGTACACGTTGCGGTGGGTTGTGTGTTGAATTTCGGAGGGGCGGGCTGGTGAGGCTCCGGACGTTAGTGGAGGCGGGCGATCTGGCGCTGGTAGAGGGTGTTGCGAGGGAACTCCTGGGAGAGGCTGATGAGGATGGCTTTGCCCTCCTGGACGCGGCCGTCGCGAAGCTCACCGACGGCGAGCATGAGGCGGGCGAAGGGGGCGAGGTAGTGGCCATGCTCGGCGGTGAGGGTGATGAGGCGGACTCCCTCGGCTTTATTGGTGCCGGCGCCGGCCATGCCGAGGATCCAACGGATGGGAGCGGCTTTGAGGCTGAGCATATAGTTCTCGATGCCTGGGGCGAGGTTTGCGTCGTAGAGGTTCGGGTCGATGGCCAGAGCTTGTTTGGCGTATCTGCTGGCGAGCTCGCTGAATTTATAGGCGCCGTACTCGTGGCGGTCGATGAGAGAGGCCCAGTCGGCCTGCATGCCGGAGGTGACGGCGCGGCAGTAGAGAGCGTTGGTGTCTTTGGGGTTGCTCTTCAGGGAGGCGTCGGCGAGGCTTTCGGCGTGGGCGATGCGGTCGATGAAGCCCTGTTTGAGGACGGGATCGACAGGGGGGCGGGTGCGGGATTGAAAGCGGTTGTCGTCGGCGAAGAGCTCGATGTCGAGGACGCCGAGACGGTCGAACTCGGTGAAGATGTAGGCGGCGGCATCGGAGGCGAAACCGAGGCAGTCTTCGGGGTGCGCGGTCATCCACTGCTGGAAGTGGCCGTGGGCGGCGTCGAATTCGAGGTTGTAGAGGGCGAAGTAGCCGTCGTTGAGCGGGGTTCCGGTGAGGGCGGTGGGGGAGGCGTAGAGATGTGGGGCGAGGAGAGACAAGAACAGGAGGGCGAGCGCATGCAGGGGAGTTGTGTAGAGTGTGCAGGTGGTTGAGCGCTTGGGGAATTGCATTCTCTTTTTGTGCCTCGATCTTCTTACGCGGTGATTCCAGCGCCTGATGAGGTAGACGAGTCATCCATGGGCTGGCCGTATACATCCGCATTTTATGAGATGCGATGGGGTGTAGCGTTGAACGAGTCCAGGCCGTGCTGCGGAGTAATTATCTCGTAAAAAATGGCTTATGCTTTGGGAGCGGGGTGCTTTTCTTTCTCTTCGAGGTACCAGGCTACGGTCTTGCGAAGGCCTTCGTGGAAGTGGGCCTTGGGCTGATAGCCGAGCTCGCTGGTGGCGCGGGTGATGTCAGCGAGAGAGTGCTTGATGTCGCCGGCACGCTCGGGGCCGTAGATGGGTTTGGCTTTGAAGCCGAGGTGCTCGGCGATGGTGGTGTAGACCTCGTTGAGGGTGTGGGCGCGGCCGGTGCCGATGTTGAAGACGCGGCCGGTGGCGACTTCGCTGGGTGCGAGGCAGGCGAGGAGGTTGGCGCTGACGGCGTTGTCGATGTAGTTGAAGTCGCGGCTGGTGAGGCCGTCGCCGAAGATGGTGGGGGTTTCGCCGGCCATCATCCTGTAGGTGAACTGGGCGATGACTCCGGAGTAAGGTGAGTCGGCGGCCTGGCGGGGGCCGAAGATGTTGAAGTAGCGGAGGCAGACGCCTTCGAGGCCGTAGGCGCGGTAGAAGGACTGGATGTAGTACTCGCAGGTGAGCTTCTGGACGGCGTAAGGCGAGAGAGGGCGGGGGAGCATGTCCTCCTGCTTGGGCTGGGTGGGCTGGTCTCCGTAGGCAGAAGAGGAGGCGGCGTAGACGATGCGGCGGACCTTGGCGTCGCGGGCGGCGATGAGGAGATTCAGGGTGCCGTTGATGTTGGATTCGTGCGAGGTGAGGGGGTCTTTGACGGAGCGCGGGACGGAGGCGAGTGCTCCCTGATGGAGGATGTAATCGATACCTTCGCAGGCAGCGCGGACTCCGGGGACGTCCTGGAGGTCGACTTGCTGGAAGTCGACGCGGTCGCGGATATCTTCGAGGTTGGCGAGATTGCCGGTCGAGAGATTGTCGATGCCGGAGACGACGTGACCCTGGTCCACGAGGGCGTGGGCGAGAGACGAGCCGATAAAACCTGCGATTCCGGTGATCAAGTAGCGAGCCATTTAGCCTCCACCTCTTAGTGCGATGCCGCGGACGTCTGACGCGTGATTCGAGCTAGTGTTCGGTCTTGTGAGCGTCCGCAGGGACGGTCTTATGCGAAATCTACGAATCGACATGAATATCTAGTCTCACGAGCCAGTGCTGTATTCGTCGATGCAACTTTCGTGCAGCCCCCGGGGGGAGGAAACGCGGTAAAGTGAATGACAGTATCCATACCTGCTTATTCAGATGCTTCAACGAGGCACAACCAGAGTGGAGTTCTGAACGCTCAAAGAACACAGCGAGGAGACGTCGGTTAGCCTTACCGTGTGAGGATGAGAATGACACAGAATTCGCCTGCGGCGCAACGTCTGCGGTGGCAGCTTCCGTCGGAGCGTGCGAGCCTAGCTATCGGCATCGGAGGTCTGCTGATCGCTATTTTTCTAGCGCGTTGGCACGGACAACTGCCTTTCGAACAACTTGTTGAGCAATCTGCCCGAATCGGTAGCGGGCCCGACAGTGTCCCGTTAGCGCCCCAGCAGGCCCTTCTGTTCTATCGGTTGACTCTGGCTCTGACGTTCGGCTTGGCGGGCATTACCTTGTTGCTGGCGTTGGGATGGAAACGCCTGAGTGAGTCAACACGCGCGATGATATGGCGGGCTACGTGGACCTTGGCTTGCACCACCGCACTATGCCTTTACATCTTCAAGATGACTTTCGACGGGCCCTGGGCACCGGTCGACGTCCTCATGTCAAACCCTGGCACATTGCCAATCTTCGGCCATCGTTTACTGTTTGTCTGGTTTGCGGATGCCATCCACGTGATTCATCCATCGCTGTCCCCGCTGCGTTGTTACTATATTTCGCAAATAGTCGCGGCGTTTCTGGCACTTTACGCAGTAGGACAATGGTCGGCTCTGCATGTGGGTAAAGCTCTAGGTTCGCTTGGACAGATGATTGCAGTGATCCTGATATCGAGTTGCCTCACCTATCGCAACTTTTACGATATTGGGGTTGTGTTCTTTTTCTCTTGCGCATTGCTCGCACTGTACCGCCGACAATACGTGTGGTTTGTGGTCATCGTCACCGTGGCGACGCTGAACCACGAGAACGCGCTTCTGCTGATTCCGATGGCAGCCTTTCTATTGTTCGATAGCGAACCGCGCGGTGTGTGGCTGGCGGTGGTTGGATCTTCGTTTGTTGGGCACGTGCTGGCGCGGGCTGCGTTACAACACCTGATCCCGTTTGAGAAAAATCTGCAGTGGACTCTCTGGGGGAATTTGACCAGGTTCTTCCTGCTTCCCAGAGAACTGGCGTTCTTCGTGCTTGCTTTGGGGGGCTGGTATGTGCTCGGTCTCATGAGTTTCTCAGCCTGCGACAAGAGGTTGCGACGTCTTTTGCTGCTGTTCCCGATGCTGCTCGGAGTGGACCTCCTAGTCGGAATGGTCAACGAACCTCGAATGTTCAATGCTTTCATCCCGGTATTGGTCGCCGTTCTCCTGGCCGCTCTTCAACGGATGGCCATGCTTGAACGGGAAACCAGGCTCCAGTCATCTGTTGTGAGCGGGGGGCCCCGCTTGAAGTACTAGTCGACGGCCGAGTATGGTTCAACGGGCAACAACATGCAGCGCCTCTGGATGTGCGAAGGCTCAGATAGAAAAGGCAATTTATCCTTCGCGATGTCACCCCACGCGACGCATAATGATCTCCGTGGTTCGAGCCGTTTTCATAATTTGGAAACACATCTAAGGTCAAGGAGCAGATGCGATAATCGTGGACATGTCGAATACGAGTGAAGTTACCCTGCCTGGAATTGCCCTGAAACGCCTGGAACGCCTGAAAGCCCGCACAGCGAAGATTGGAGTCATTGGGCTGGGTTACGTGGGGTTGCCGCTGTCTCTGCTTCTGTCGGAGGCTGGGTTCAAGGTGACGGGATTCGATATTGACGAGAAGAAGGTGACGGACCTGGAGGCGGGGCGGTCGTACATCTTCAGGATTCCTGCGGAGGAGATTCAGAGCGCGCGGAAGCAGGGTTTCGCGGCTACGGCAGACTTCGCGGGATTGTCTGCGATGGATGCGATTATTTTGTGCGTGCCTACTCCGCTGACGGAACATCGTGAGCCGGATCTGAGCTACGTGGCGAATACGGCGAAGGCCGCGGCGCCGTGGCTCGTGGAGGGACAGCTCGTGGTGCTCGAAAGCACGACGTATCCGGGGACTACGGAAGAGCTGATGATTCCGATTCTCGAAGCGGGGAACAAGCATGGGTTGAAGGTGCAGGGTAAGGGTGCGGCAGCGGAGGAGGGCGTGTTTTATGTCGCGTTCTCTCCGGAGCGCGAGGACCCTGGCAATACGACGGTGGCGCGGCACAATATTCCGAAGGTTGTGGGTGGGCATGAGGAGATTGCTACTGAGCTTGCCGCGGTGTTGTATGAGGGAATCTTTACGAGGTCGGTGAGGGTGTCTTCGACGCGCGTGGCGGAGATGACGAAGTTGCTGGAGAACATCTATCGCTGCGTGAATATTGCTCTGGTAAATGAGCTGAAGGTGCTGTCGCTGCGGATGGGCGTGGATATCTGGGAGGTGATCGATGCGGCTTCGACGAAGCCGTTTGGGTTTCATCCGTTTTATCCCGGGCCGGGGCTGGGCGGGCACTGCATACCGATCGATCCGTTTTATCTGAGCTGGAAGGCGAAGGAGTACGACTTCAACACGCGGTTCATCGAACTCGCGGGTGAGGTGAATGAGGCGATGCCTGCGCATGTGGTGCAGTATGTGGCGAAGGGTTTGAACCAGCATAAGAAGGCTCTGAATGGGTCGCGGATTTTGATGCTGGGGATGGCTTACAAAAAGGACATTGACGATCTGCGCGAGTCGCCTTCGCTGACGGTGATTGAGCTGCTGCGGGCGGAGGGCGCTGAGGTTGTGTACAACGATCCTTACTTCCCGACGGTGGGTCGAGGGCGTCATTACAACCTGAATATGACTTGTACGCCGCTTGAGAATCTTGGCCAGTACGATTGCGTGCTGATTATGACGGACCACTCGGATTATGACTACAAGGACATTGTGAGCAAGTCGCAGCTGGTGGTGGATTCGCGGAATGCTACGAAGGGGATTGTGTCGGAGAAGATTGTTCGGTGCTAGGCAGAGCCTAAGTGGTCATTGCATCAGAATCGAGGAGCGGATTTGTTCCTGCTGCTATTCGCGGAAGTTTCTGCAATGCACAAATCGTCAGAGTTGACAGGTGTTTCCACAGGGATGGAGTTGGAGTTTTTTCTTCGTTCTGCTATGGTATGAAAATCCTGAACAGAAGTTGCAAAACTCTGCGGTGGATGTGCATTTTTCGCCTGTTGGCGCTTATCAGTTCGATTTCTGCTACCTCGTAAAAAATGTTGTTTTGAATTGCGGACGTTGTGGGGTTATCGATCCTGCAACCTGACGCGGTGATTTGTGTCGATTTTTTAGAACGTTCTGATTATGAGTTACAAAAGGCGTCCTTTATTCTGCTGGTTCTGATGTTTCGGAGATTCGCTCAGGCGAGCCATCTTACTCAGGCAGGCAAGACTAATTCGATACCGAACCTTCTCCCCAGCAACTTCTCATTTCATGCAATTCGCGGGAACTCGTCCGTTTTCGGGAAAAAGTTCCTACGGACCAAGTGTGCTTGCTCTGGACTTTAGTAAGCCACAGCCGACCTAATCTACATCCCTGATTCTCTGTCTACTTGCGCTCTTTCAGCGTAACGACTCGCTGCGCCTGAAATTGAGAGCTTTTGCCGCCGCTCACCCGTTAGTGGAATACGCAGCCCCCCGTTTGGGTAACTGTAGTAGCCCCTTTTTCCCTGTAACGTTCAACCCAGTGATGGGCCTTCATCGGCTGCAACGTTTTTGGGTTGGCAAGATTGATTCTCTATTGGGGTGTATTTTGGGCCGATTTGTAAAGACAATCTCGACGAGTGCAAGCTTGTCTCTCTTCCTCCTCTATTGTCTCGGGTGTGGATCTAATCCAACACAGCAGGGTTCCGCAACACAACAGTCGACAGCAACTCCCAATATCACCCAGGTTCTTCCGCAAACTATCCTCGTGGGATCTCAGAGCATGATGGTGAAGGTCACGGGAACGAATTTTCCGTCTCAGGCAGCCATTCTGTGGAACGGCGCCCGTCTGACGACGACTGTTGTCAGCGCCAATACACTGACCAGCACGATTGGAAGCAGCAGTCTCGCCAGTCCCGGTACCGCTCAGCTACAGGTGCAGAACACGCAGACGATGCAGGAGTCGCAGGCGGTGCAGGTCACGATTGTTTCGAACGCCTCTCCGCTGACAGTGAACATATCTTCCTTGCCTCAAGGCGCTGTCAGCGTCCCGTACAACGGAGCGTTCAGTGTCACGGGAGGAGTTTCTCCCTATACCTGGAGCGTCGCGTCCGGACAGCTTCCCCCAGGACTTAGTCTGGCGGCCGGTACCGGGATCGTCTCCGGCACGCCCACCGCCAGCGGCAATTACTCGTTCGCGATCAAAGTGATCGACTCAGGTACCTCGGTACAGTCAGAGACCACGACGGTTTCAGTGCCTATAGCGGCAGCGCCGACTACCCCAACGCCCTTGACGATCAACTCGTCGACGATCCCATCCGGGATGATCGGCTCGGCGTATTCGAATTTACTGCAAGCCAGCGGAGGAGTTGCGCCGTACACGTGGTCGACTGCCGTGGGAAGCGCACTGCCCGCCGGCCTCACCTTGTCGCCGACGACCGGATTGATCTCAGGCACGCCAACCGTGAGTGGAACCTTCCCCCTTATCGTGACCGTAGCGGACGCTGAAAATCCTCTGCAGACCAAATCCGCATCGCTGTCCATCGTCATTGCGCCTACGCCGCTAACGATCTCGACGACAACCCTGGCCTCCGGCACACAGAGTTCTAATTATTCAACTCAGCTTCAGGCAGCCGGTGGAACCGGGCCGTACACATGGTCGATCGCGCCAGGGTCTTCTCTGCCCGCCGGTCTCGCTCTGTCGCCAGCTGGGGTGATCTCCGGTTCGGCCACAGGAAGCGGTAACTTCTCGTTTGGCGTGGCTGTCAAAGACGCGGGGTCGCCGGCCCAGACGGCATCGGAATCCCTCACTCTCAATGTCGTTGCGTCTGGAACGCCACTTGCGATCAGTACAACCAGTCTGTCGGCCGGTGTCATCAATGAGACCTATTCTTCAGCGCTCAATGCGACAGGCGGCAAAGGGCCTTATACGTGGTCGCTCGTCTCCGGCACTCTTCCGACGGGTCTTGGTCTTACTGCGGCGACGGGGGTTATCTCCGGGACGCCAACGGCGATCAGCGCGGCCAGTCTGGTCTTCAAGGTAACGGACTCGTCTACTCCGGTGCAGAGCCAGTCGGCGAAGATTTCGCTCGCGGTTACGGTTGCGCCGTTGATCATTACCAACTCCTCGCTGGCTGGCGGGAGCGTCGGCGCTGTGTATTCCTCCTCCATGGTCGTCAGTGGAGGCACGCCGGCTTATACATGGTCGATCACCAACGGTTCGCTGCCCGCGGGACTCACCCTGGCTGCAACGACTGGCGTGATCTCGGGTACTCCTACAACCGCTGGAACCTCTAACTTCACTTTGAGTGCGAGCGACAATAGTAGTCCAGTACAGACGCAGTCGTCTTCGACGTCAATTACCGTGGGTACGGCAGCGACTGGAACTGGAACCACGTGGTTCGTCCGCCCAGATGGCGGCACGCGCTACAGTTCCAACGTCACTTCTGGGCAGTGCAATGGCCTAGCTGATGCGGCCTATCCCGGTTCCGGAACGAATCAGAACTGCGCGTTCAACGATGTGCGTTACCTCTGGGCGGACAACAGCGGTGTCCCGAACGCATGGGTGATTTCGGGCGGTGACACGGTCATCGTTCGCGGCTGCAATGCCCTCCCCAGCCAACAGAACGCCGATAACCCGCACTGCCGCCTTGGATGGGACATTTCCTCAAACGGCAATCCGCCGAATTCCTGGTGCGGTTATGGCAATCCGTCGTACACATGCTACAACCCACCGATTCCCGCAGGGTCTGCCTCGCAGCATACACGCATTCTTGGCCAGAACTACGCCGCCTGCAATACGGGCGGTGCGACCAATCCGAAGACCTACGCGAACAACTTGACGCAGCTCTTCTCCGGGTTCAGCCTCGGCTATGCGCTGAATCTAACTAACACGAGCTACGTGGATATTCAGTGTCTTGAAATCACAACGCACAATGGAGCCTGTGTCACACTTGGTACTCCATTCTATCCGCGAGGTTGCAGCACAAGTGGGACAGTAGACGATTACGGGAATAGTGGCATTCTTACCAATAATGCAACTTCCAATGTTACGTTTCAGGATGTCTACATTCACGGTTTCACCTCCTCCGGCATGTTTGGCCCGATTGGAGGGCCGATCATAATGACCAGGATGTTTGTGGGCTTTAACGCTTTTGCGGGCTGGAACTTCGACGATGGTTCTTCGACTCCTGACGCTCCAGGTTCTTCGATTACCGCAAACTATGTACTCATGGAGGGTAACGGCTGTCAGGAACAGTACCCCATTACGAACGCCTTTCCGGCTCTTGTCTGCTATGACACCCAAAGCGAAGGCTTCGGGGATTCGTGGAGCGGTCAGAACACGACGCTGGATACGATGTACTGCAATCACTGTGACAACCTCTACAACACGAAGGATGGATTCATTGGGCCTCATACGTGGGTCACGAATCTGACGATCACAAACTCAACCTCTATCGGCAACATGGGGCAGGATTGGAAGTGGGGCGGGAACACTGTTCCGACAACGGTAAACTTCACCAATAATCGGACCATCGGCAACTGTAATCGCATGAGTCAACCCCTGCCGGGAGCGCCTTCGAACTACAATCAATACCTGTCAGGTTTCTGCCGTGCAGCAGGCAATCTGTTTGGCGTTGTCGTTCCGTCCGGCTCGACCTGGACGATTGGCAATAATACGACGATCACCTACCAGCCCACTACGTTTGATCTCTCATGCCCGGCCGGCTTGTCTCCCTGCCCTTCAACGATCAAAATAACAGACAACATTTTCCTGGGTTACGACAATCCGTCCAATCCATATGGCCCTCTGACGCCCGCGATGTACTATATCGAAGATCCAAGCATCAATGTGGTTTCCTCGTATAACGTCGAGTTCGGAATGAGGAACGGCGACTGCAGTCCGCCCCAGGGAACTGGGAATATCTGCTCCGATCCACTTCTTATAGGCGAACCCGCGCAGGGAACTATTCCACCCGAATCGACACTCGACAACTTCAACTTCAGCCCTGCGAGTGGAAGCCCGACAATCGGAGCGGGAACGACTTACAGCGGTATGCCTGCCCTGGATTTCAACGGCGTTTCCCGTTCAGCTTCCCCGACCCTCGGAGCTATTCAGCCATAAACTTGTTTCAAGGAGAATATCGGAACGGTTCACAACATCAGTGGCGAGCCGTTTCGGTGTTTCCTCGAATGCACTAGGAAAATTCCGCCCAACGAGCTAGGGTGCCCGGACAAAACTACAGTCTGAATAGGCAGTTCTACTTATCCCTTGCCACAAACTGCTCTGGGACCTTCCCCCGCTGACCGATCAGGTCTCGCAACTGACACTCGTGGGGACGTTCTCTAGTTGCGTGCGCTCGTGAAGAGTTGGTTGGAGGGGGAAACGGTGACTGGTGGCTCATAGCCCATCTCTCTGCAGAGAAATTCGACCGTGCGTGGAGATGTAACCTCCACCATGAGTTTCGGATGGTACTTTTCAAGGGTTTCTCTACCGCCGCGCAGTACCTCGAGTTCGTGCCCCTCAACATCGATTTTAATAAAATCGACCCGGGATAGTTGCAGCGAGTCAATGGTTGCCGTGTTCACAGGGAATGCGTTCTGTGAATTCGGCTCGCGGACGATATGTGCCTCGTACAAGTTTTCGCCCTTGTTCTCCTTGTACTGCGGCACTTCTATCAAGACTGTGCCTACCTGATCAGAGACAGCTTTGTTAACTACCTGGACATTGGGCAGATGAAATCGTTCGATGCCGGCCGCAAGCGTACGGAACGTTTGTGGCACTGGCTCGAAAGCAATGACCGTACCGGATGGACCAACCAGTTGTGAAAATAACTTGGTAAACACGCCAAAATTTGCACCAATATCCAACACGGTCTGGCCGGGAAGAATTAATGGTCTCACGGCAGCCTCTTCGGGTTCCACCGCGGTGGCCAAGTCGCGAAGATGCTTCCGATGCCGTAATTCGTCAAAGAGCGATTTAGGCAGAAGACGATATGCGAGAACTTTTAAGTCCATATTGGATGGACGATAGTCATTCCTATCCTGCAAGTCAATCGTGGCAAGTTGTTTTGTAACGTGATCCTGGGCTCGGTCTTATCGGCTGAAGAGCCCATCCTGCCGCATTAACATTCCTCGAACAATCCGCGCTCATAGCGTCGTTACATATCCGAGATAGTGACCGCGGACAAGGACCGCTATTCGACTATACTGGACGACGATCGGCCATCCCATCGACGGAGACACTGAAGTGAAGCTTGGTCACAGAATTTCATGGTCGCTCTTGGTAATTCTTTTGTCCGCGCCCATGTTTGGGACCACGTGGTATGTCCGGCCCGACGGGGGAACGCGTTATTCCGACAAGGTCACCTCCGGGCAGTGCGATGGCAAGACGGACGCTCCCTACGGTGGAAAAGGAGTCAACGGACATTGTGCGTACAACGATTTCCGTTATCTTTGGGACGACGACAGCGGTGCAGTTGGACAAGGGGCATGGGTAATTGCGGGTGGCGATACCGTCATCGTTCGCGGTTGCAAGGCTCTGCCAAGCCAACAGCATGCTTCCAACCCCAACTGTAGAGTCGGGTGGGACATGTCTACCGGAAATGCTCCGAATAGGTGGTGCTACGCGGTAGGATCCTACGACTGCTTCAATCCACCGATTCCCGCAGGGTCTGCCTCGCAGCATACGCGCATTCTCGGCCAGAACTACGCTGCCTGCAATACGGGCGGTGCGACTGACCCCAAGTCGTACGAGTCGAATTTGACGCAGCTATTCGGCGGTTTCAGTCTGGCCTATACGCTGAACCTGCAAAACACCCGATACGTCGATATTCAATGTCTCGAAATCACGTCGCACAATGGCGCCTGTGTCGTCAACGGCATTCCACGTTACCCGCGAGGCTGCAACACGTCTCAGCCTCTCGACGATTACGCAGGTAGTGGCATTCTTACCAATAATGCAACTGCCAATGTTACGTTTCAGGACGTGTACATTCATGGCTTCAACTCATCCGGTTTGTTTGGTCCAATCGGCGGACCAATCACCATGACGCGAATGTTTATAGGGTTTAATGCGTTTTCAGGCTGGAACTTCGACGATGGACACGATACGCCTGATGCGGCGGGATCCTCCATCAACGCCAATTACGTGATTATGGAAGGCAATGGGTGCTACGAGCAGTACCCGGTTGTCAATAGCTTTCCTGCCCAAGTTTGCTACGATACCGAGAGTCAGGGGTTTGGAGATTCGTGGAGTGGGCAGGACACTACTCTCGATTCCTTCGTCTGCAATCACTGCCAGATGCTCTATAACACGAAGGACGGATTCATCGGGCCGCACACGTGGGTGACCAATCTGACAATCACGAATTCGACTTCGATCGGGAATATGGGGCAAGACTGGAAGTGGGGAGGAAATAAGGTCCCTACTAATGTGGTCTTCACCAATAACCTCACCATAGGCAATTGCTCACGCATGAGCCAGCCGCTGCCGGGAGCACCATCCACTTACAATAAGCATTTGTCAGGTTTCTGCCGTGCGGCAGGCAATGTATTTGCGTTTGTCACCCCGAAGAACTCACACCTTCTGATAGCCAACAACACTGTTGTGGCGTACTCCGCCACTGTCTTCGATCTGGCCTGCCAGCCTGCGAACACCTGCGGCTCAACGCCATTTATCTTCACCAATAATATTTTCCTTGGATATTCCCTCAAAGGCGCCGAAGCTCCAGGGTTGTTCTATATGGACGATCGTTCCATCAAAGTGACAGTAAGTCACAGCGTCGAGTACGGGAATAGGCCAGGAACCGGGAGCACTTGCCGCGGCGATATTATCTGCTCTGACCCAAAGCTGGTGAACCAGCCTCCCCAGCAGGGATGGACGAACCAGACATTTCTAGACAACTTCAACTTTCACCCGACGAACGGTAGTCCTGCGAATGGGCGAGGGATCGCTGTAAGCGGCATCACGACCGACTACTACGGGAAGGCGAGACCAAACCCACCTTCTATTGGAGCTGTGGAACCAAGTCGGGAAGGTGCGGGGGGCGAGAAGTAGCTGAATCGGAGCTGCATGGAGTCTTAGCTCGGAACCCGTGGGGCGTCGCAATTCGTGATGTTCCCTGTGGCCGCTTAGACGAGAAATCTATGTCGGATGTGTCGGGGTTTTGAGCTTTGCGACGATGCAAAGAAGATCGAGAATGGATTGGGGATGAACAGTTTATTCCTACACAGTCTGCATCCGATGCGACTGTTTTGGAATTGAAAGCACGGTGAGAGAAAAAGAGAATGTCCAAACAAGAAGACGCGCTGGATGTGTCCCAGAGGGGAAAAGGGAACTGGGAGGGGTTCGAGGTTCCGCTCGAAAAAGTTTATGAAGCCGCCGCCGAGTGGCGACAAGCGCTTGCCAGCATCAGCCGCCCCTGGTTGTGCTGGAACGTAAGCGACCGCTGGTGCAAACTTCAACAAAGGCTCATTCAACAAGTTGGCTGGACACCGGTCATCGGGTTCGATCCACGATGTGGACCGCCTACGGTGTTACCCGGGTCGATCCTGATCGACTTCAACACGCATTTTGGTTTTAAAGTCATGTGGCCTCACTTTCCACTTGAATTTGCATTCCTTTTTTCAGACCGCCTTGCCTTCTGGCATGCTGACCTTCTCTGCAGTCTTGACGTGATGCGCAACCTGCAATCTACCTTTGAATCCTTGCCAGACGGCGCAATGGCTGCAGTTCCCGACTTCGGCGGCCGACGTAATCTGCTGAAGTTTCGTCACCATAGATATTGGGAGTTGGTGGGGTGCACAACCAAGTCGGCGAGTAAGTCTCAATTTGAACACGGCTCCGGCTGGTGGCGGCATATCGAACACCATCCTCGATGCACGGATGAAGATGAACTCCGCCGCCGAGCCCGGTATTACTACGATTCTGGAATCGGCATCATGTATTGGAAGCGGCACTATGGCGGCCGGGTGATCGACATTCCGGAAAAGTTGGTTGGAGTGGGACACTGCACCTCGATCAACCGGAAGAACTATCGACAAGCAGTTCCGGGTGGAGCTCGAAATCTTGGGGCGGAAATTGATCTTAACTTCGATATTGAGGAAGTTGCCACAAGGCTGGGAATTGCGCACCTGCTATGAACTTGGTGGAAAAAGCCATGATCAGCACCTTGCCGTTGAAGATGGCGCGAATGCAGGGCATGGCGATCTCGGCTCACGAATCAGCCTCTCCCACTACGGACTACTAACTACGTGCCAAAGAACGAATCCAATGGAGGAGTAGCGATCCTGCGGTTCTGGAATTATCCATATCCAGAGGATAAAGGGCTACAGCGCGCAAGGAATTCATCAGGGCATCCCACGGCCGGTTCTGGTTCTTCAGGGTCTCTGCTCGTTGCTTATAAGCCCTGGCCCACGCGGTCTGGCGGGGACGCAGCCCACAACCCTCTGAGCCGTAATGCTTGTGAATGAACTTTAGCTGCGCCTTGAGCATTCGCTGTGAATCAGAGGTCGCAGAGTTGGGAGTTGCCCTGTAGTAGGTGAGGACCTTAGGGACAAACGCAACTTCGTATCGCAAGGCAATTCGTAACCAGAGATCGCGATCTTCTGTAGCACGCATCGTTTCGTCAAAGATGCCGACCTCATCAAGGCATCGCCTGCGGAGCGTAATTGTGGGAGTGGGCAGCTCAACTTTTCGCATGTAGATGTATGGCGCTATACGCCCCTGAGCATTTCTTCGATTGCCCTCGAATGTTTCCCCGAGCCGGCCTTCCGAGTCGATGTGTGTGAGCAAACTATAGGCAAGACCAGCCTGCGGCCGCTCTGCCAAAATCTTTAGCGACTCTGAGAGGCGGCATGGGAGCCACAGATCGTCTGCATCGAGTAGAGCGAGAAATTCGGCTGTTGAAGCCTGAATGGCAGTGTTTCTTGCCGCGGACACTCCTCGATTATTTTGCTTGATGAACCTGATCTTGGAACCTAGGCGATCCAGGAACGGAGCAACCACCTCCGCAGTGTTGTCGGTGCTGCCATCATCGACCAGCAAGATTTGCCAATCTTCGAACGTCTGTGAGATGACGCTTTCAATGGCGGCCGGAAGGTATTTCGCGGCATTAAATGCAGGGATAATTACGTCAACCGTGGCCATTCTTCCTATTTTCCCATATCGTTGAGGGCGCTCTCAAAATTGTCATCGGGATGGGGTGTCTCTTCGGGGTGATTGACGCAAGGTCAATTCGTGGGTACCCTCGATTCACTTGCCCCATCAATCTGCCTAAGGCGCGAGGGAAATGCGTGAAAAATCGTGATCGTCGTATTGCCCCGCAAATGTACTACGAGGGCTTAACCAAGGCACACTGGCGATCGCGATTGGCGAAGGCGGCGTTTGCGTTGTTTTGCTTAGAGACGCTCTTTTCTGTGACGTATCATAGCGTATATCTTTTTTGTGGGTCGACTCCTAAGTCAGTAGTAGCGGGCTTCTGCGCGCTCGTAGCCATTCTCATCTGCTTCTCATTTCGTCAACCGATCCTGTTGGCGCTAGGCCGCGCGTTGGAGACCCGGTCGATAGGGAATAAGGTATGGCTCTCATTCTGGCTGATCTTTGGTGTGGTGTTGCGTTTGGCCTGGATATTACGCTTCCCCGTTACGTTAAAGGCGGACCATTTCACTTATTTTCAGATTGCTGCAAAGATGGCCCAGGGGGACTCAAACACTGGCTCATATTGGCCGCCAGGATTCTCTTTGTTCCTTGCCCCATGGTTTATGGTCTTCGGAGTGCATCTATGGGTTGCTGGTCTTTGCGCGTTGCTTTTTTTTGTGGCGACCTATTTTTTAACGTATGCTCTTGCGAATCGTATTCAAGGCGGCATGACTTCGCGGATTGCTCCAATGCTGGTCGCCCTGTGGCCCGGCTATCTCACGCTTGCAGGAATCAATTGCAAGGAAAGTTTTCTTGCTGTGCTAGTGTCTGCCGCCCTTCTCTTTTATTTGAAGGCCTCTGATTATCGCTCTATCCATGATTCGAATCTGGCTACTTCCAATTCTGATCCGGGTCAGCCGTGCCGCAGTGTCCTATTCAAGTGGGGATTTGCGATCGTTGCGGGGCTCTGCATGGGAGTCGCTACGCTCACGCAACCGGGGTGCATGCTTTTTCCGGTTGTCATCCTTGGGTTCGAGATGCTGCGTGGCACAAGCGTTCTGGGGGTTATTGGACGAACGGCTATTTTTTCCGTCGCCTTGATTGCGGCAGTATTACCGTGGACTTATAGAAATTATCTGGTCTTTCATCGAATGATTCTTATCTCCACCAATGGTGGCTCCGTCTTTTATCGCGCCAACAATCCTTTGGCCAATGCGGATTACCGCGCCGAAGGAGAGATCCCTCTTCCTAAAGATGAAATCGCTGCCGATCGGTTGGGCTATAAATTAGCTGATGAATGGATAACACACCATCCGGGAGCTTTTGTTGTCCTGATGTTCAGGAAGCAGGTTGTTTTTCTGGGGGATGATGCGCTGGGCGCCTACGAGACTTTGAAGCGTGATCTCAATCCATCCGGTGTTCTATATAATTCTGTCAGGGGAGTTTCCAATCTGTTCTGGCTGACTGAGTGGACGGTGCTGCTCTATGGGATCGCACTCTTATTCCGGTCTGGAGATTGGAAAATCTGGTACGGCTTGCTATTTCTTCCATTAGTTTATCAATGGGCGATTGACAGCGTTTTTGAGAGCGGTTCACGCCACCACGTTCCCTACATCGCGCCTATCGCCATTTTGGTGGGTATGGTGCTGAGTTTAGCGGTGCAGAAAGAGCTCAAGCCTGCTCAGCGAGCCTTCGCAGAGCAGGATGTGATTGCCAGAGTTCAACCTCATGAGCTGTAGATTCAAATATTCGCCGTCATCGTCATCTCACAAATGCAGCCGTTGAGTAGCTACGATTGATGGCTGACCTGACCGGGTTAGCTATGGATTGGAAGTCAGCAGGTCTTTGTAGACTGCGGTGATTCGATTCATCATGGTACCGGTGGTAAAGTTCTCTGCAACCAGTGTTTTTCCGGCTTCGCCCATTGCCTTTGCCAGCGACGGGTCAGAGAGCAGACGGATGATAGCTGATGAAAGCGCTGCTGGATCCTCCGAGGGGACAAGAAGGCCACTGACACTATCTTTCACGGCTTCTGCATTTCCACCGACGTTGGTTGCGACAACAGGAAGAGCTGCAGCCATGGCTTCGACGATGGCATTGGAGAATCCTTCACTGCGAGAGGGAAGGACAAAGATGTCGGCCGTGGACAGATATCCGCGCAGGTTGGTAATGCCGCCGACAAAATGGAAGTGGTCCGTAAGGTTCAGCTCTTTGATGAGGTGTTGAAGCTCTAAAAAATAATCAGATTCCAGCACATCGCCGACGATGCTAAATGAGACTCCAGGAAACTGCGGCAGGATGGATGCGGCGGCTCTGATGAAGACATCGTGTCCTTTCACGCGGCGGATATTGCCTACCGTTGTGACGAGGAATTCGCCCGGCGCTTTGGTAGGCATGGAGAGTGTACTCCAATCGTCCAGGTCAAGGCCGTTGTAGATGGTTCGCACGCGGGCCGGATCAATACGATCTACCTCGATGCAATATTGACGGACTTGTTCCGAGACGGCGAAGACCGCATCGGGAGTACCGGCCATGAGGCGATAGGCAATATGGTGCTTACGAGTTCTGAGAATCCCCATGTCTCTGCGACTCCAGATCAGCTTTTTATTTGATGTCGTCTTTGTCACAAATCCTGCCCAAAGATCGGAACTCTCAAAGAAGGTCTGTACGATCTGGACTCGTTGCTGTTTGAGAAACCGCCGAAATTCGAGAGCCGCGCGAAGTGCCGTGAGGTCATAGGTGCGCTGCAAGGGTAGTACGTAGATCGGACAGGGGGGGGCTTTGAGAACGGAACTTTCGGGGTGGACGGAAAAGGTCAGGATTGATGCGCGGTAGCCATATTTTGGTAAAAGAGCTGCTAGTTTGAGTGCGATGCGTTCTCCGCCGCCAAGGTTTTTGGGGAACTGATCCAACACAAGGAGAACATGCGGCAATGCAGAATTCTCCGCCGCCTTAGGGGTCGATCCATCCAGCGGCAAAGCGAAGATCATAGTCATAACGAGCTTTCCAGCGTGACAAATAATTTAGGAGCTGTTTTAAGAATGGGATGACCGCGAATTCTTATCGATATGCCATGTTCGGATTGACCGCGATGACTGATTCGATCTGGGATGACTCAGTCATTGGCTCAGATTTTGTCAGAAGAATGGCGCGGATCGCGGCTGCGACGAGCACCCAAAGAAGGCCGGTGATTTCAAGATAGGTCCACCGGTCGCCAAAACAGTTAGCAACCAGACAGGCGCAGATTGCCAGAAGAAGACCAAGGCCAAGACCACGATAGAGCGGGTCGGTGGCACATTTAAAGAGACGGTAAGCAACGGCGAACATTTGTTGAAGCAGGAATAAAACAATGAAGAGGCCGATAATTCCTGTTTCGACCATAATTTTGACATACCAGTTGTGAGTATCTTTCAAATTGCCGACATGCTCTCCGAATTGGAAGGTAGCGAAGCCAGTTCCGACGACTGGGCTGTTGAGGATCGAATTTTCCGCATTCTGCCAAAGATCTACTCTCGCTTGGGCTGAGGCTTCGAGTTGTCCGTTGGAGTTCTCTGTCATATTGATACGTTCGCGGACGGCGGTAGGGACGACGGTCTGCCAAGTCAGCAGGAAGAGCCCGAGGACAAGAAGCAATTTTCGATCTTTCAATAAACCCAGGATGAACACGCTGACGATCACAGCGATGTAAGCTCCGCGGGAAAATGTATACATCGTTGCGAACAGCGTAATTGCCGCTAAACCATAGCTGAGCAGCCTAAATTTTTTCTTTTTGACAAATTGCGCGAAACCCCAGAAAAACATAGCGAACTGAGCCAGAAATGCCGCAGTTTGGTTTGAGCCGTAAGCCAGTGGGCCGCCGCCGCGTTTGTTTTCATCGAAGTTTGTCCATGTTCTCGACATGCTCTCCAGGATGCAACTTCTATCGATGAACAAAAGGCAGACAGCTGTAATGAAGATGACCGTCCTAATGGCTTTTCGATCTTCGATGACCAGACCTGCCGCCACGAAGACCATGGGGATGAGCATGTAGTCTTTCCACGTCGTGAAGTTGGCGTCGGAGATCCAGAGGGGCGCCGGAGCATTTCCAAGCGCAGTGCCGATCCACATGGAGAGATATAGATAGATTCCAAAAAGCAGCCAGATTCCATAGAGCTTTGATTTAGGAAGATGTTTGCCGCGGATAAGAGCTCCGACGATGACTGAAACGACGAGAATGGTCAGCATGTTGCTGCCCAGGGGATAGTTTAGGAAGTGATCTCGCATTGTGCGATACGGTAGGAAGGGAATCATGTAGTAGAGGCCCAGAAGAGGCCTTCCCCCTAATGAGACGATGCACATGATCCAGAAGCCCAAATAGGCGACCAGCGGAATGTAATGTCCAATGCCTGTTCCCAATATGCGATCTCCATAAAATCCCAGTGGATGAAAGTAGGCTTTCCTCTGACAGACAAGAACCAGCTTACTAGACCCAGACTTTGCTTTTACCCAGGGCAAAGTTGCAAAACGCAAGTGCAGCTGCCGCGTTGAGCATGACAAATGTGTTTGCTATAGCGATTGGCTTGAACTTCCTGGTGGACGGGCTCAGGGTTCCAAAAGCAGCCAAAACATAGAAGAGTATCTGCAGCCAGAAGATCGCCTGATAGGCCTGTCCCGCAGCCATCGCGGAAGCCACGAGCATAAGAACCAGAAGCAGAGGGACGAGAAGCCGCAAAAGCTTGTGACTGATGAAGCGGAAGAGCAGGGGATTCGATGATGAAAGCAGCCATGGCGACAATCGCAGGAGCTGATAATTTCCTGTCAGGGTGCGGACCTTGCGTGAGAATTCTTTGCCTTTTTCGTTAAAGATAAAGTCGCGGGCGAGGGCGAGGGGTTGAAATACGACACGTTTGCCCGCGCGGGCCACATTCATCGGGACATAGACGTCATCAAGAATAGTCCCGGACGGAATCTCAAGATAGAGCTCTCGTCGTACAGCGTAGATAGCACCTGTTACTCCGACGACCGAGCCTGATGCGGACTCAAGTTTGCGTAGTGCTTTTTCGATCTTCCAGTAGATGCCGAGAGCATTTGTAGACGACGAGCCTGGAGTTGATTGGAGTAACAATTCACCGCTGACCGCACCAACACCTGGATCTGCGAAGCAGGATACCAACTCAGCGACGGCGCTTGTGTCTAATTTTTGACGAGCGTCCAGGAAGACCAGAATATCGCCGGTGGCGTGCTTGACTGCCTCATTCAAGGCGCATGCTTTTCCGTTCGACTCGTCGAGGATGATGGGTAAGACAGGGGAAGCTTGCTCACGCAGCATGGCGGCAGTCCCATCGGTTGATCCATCAGAGGCAATGACAATCTGAAGCCGATCCCGCGGGTAATCCAGCAGGCGAAGATTCTCAAGTTTGGCCGGCAGGTTCGCAGCTTCGTTGCGAGCGGCGATGATGATGGACACGTTGGGAGTGATGGGCTCCTTTAGGAATGGCCGCGCGTGCAGGCGGACATAAAACCAGAGCCAGATTGCATAGCCGAAGTATGCATAACCTACGACCGCACAACATAACCAGAAGAGCAACTTCATGAGGCGCTCCTGAGCACACACCGTGTTATGTCCAGCACAACCCTTCCAGTGCTCACCAGGTCTCCTAGAGTGTTGTTCAATATGGGCTCCGGCGTCTACGGCTCAACCCTCAATCATGCAGGAACCCGGCGGCGTATGAGCAGGCACCAGAGTAGCCGCTTCTACAAATGATACGCGGCGTTCAGCTTGCCGGACAAGGACGTGCATTATACGTAAGTGGTATTGGAATGCGGCGTTGAGGCCATAGGCTAAGAGGTCGCAGCAGGAATTGCTCCCGCTTGTAATCCATGCCGATCAATCGCGGAGTTTTATCACGATCGGGACGAGCTACTCCCGGTGGTTTGCGCCGTAGAGCCGGGGGCGAGCGAGTTTATGGATCGTCGCTTGACCATGGCTGAGCAGTATCACTGTTACCATCATGTTGTTTGGAAATTTGTGAATAATGGCCAGTAAGAAACATCTGACAATTAGCGTGGGTATGAACGGAGCAGCCGTAGCAGTTGGCATTGCCTTGGTCCTCCTGACCTCGCATGATCGAAACTCGTTCAATCCAATCTGGTACACAACACCTTTTCGCTACCCGAAACTCCATCCTGCCAGGTTGATCCCTGGGTCGTCAGTGCCGGCATACGGCCTACGGCCTTGTAGCCGAGAGCTGTCGCTATCGGTGAGCAGAAGGAGCAAGGCATGATCACTGCTCGCAAACTGACTGGGGGGGTACTGATCGGTTGGCTCTCGATCGTTGTTTCTATTGCTGTCGGCCTTGTGATGTCTCCGTTTTTGATTCACCACTTAGGGGAGACCGGCTATGGGGTATGGGTCCTCGTGCAATCCACTGTCTCGTACATGTACCTAATGGACCTTGGTCTGCGAACGACGGTGGTGCGCTTTTCTGCACAAGCGCAGGCACGAGGCGATCATCAGGAAGTAAGTAATGTCGTCTCGGCAACGCTTTGGATTCGTTTGTGGACAGCGAGTGGCGTTATGGCGGTTGCCGGCATGCTCGCGGCCATATTGCCTCATGTGTTCAAGGTCCCCATACAGTATCAACTTACGGCTCGTGTCGCATTACTCCTGGCTGCAACAACCGTATCATCTACTCTCATCTTCAGTGTGTTTTCTGCTGTGTTGTCGGGACTCGGACGTTTTGACCTGTTGGGCATTCTTGAACTTGCTCAAGTCAGTTTTACCAGCCTCGGGCTCATTCCTATCATCAAAGCGGGTCACGGGCTGATGGCGATGGCTTCCTGGCAGCTTTGCGTAGTCCTGGGAATAAATCTGTTGACGATGGCGATTTGCTTCCGTACCTATCCCCAACTGAAATGTCACTTTAGAAGACCGGAACGGGCGCTTCTGCGCTCTTTAGGGAGTGTGGGATTTTATGTTCTTCTTTCAAATGGAGCTGGGCAGCTCATTCTTTACAGCGACAACGTCGTGGTCGGAGCCTTCGTCACAGCAGCTGCAGTAGGTTATTACGCTGTTTCCGGGAAGATGGTGGAGTATGTGCGGCAGATCGCAAACTCCATACTGAAATATTTCATGCCGCTCGCGAGTTCTTTCTCGGCACGTAATGAGTATGATCAGCTTCGCCGGCTACACCTGCGCGGCACCCAGGTGGTAATGCTCATCACCTATCCAATTGTCATTACCCTGTTTATGCGTGGCGATACGCTGCTCAGGCTATGGATCGGCGCTAAATTTTCGGCAGAAGCGACGGAGATCCTTCAGATATTGTCCGTTGCCACCGCTGTCATGCTGGCAAACGCAAGCGTTAATGGTGTGGCACTCGCTCTGGATCGGCAGCGTACACTCGCTGTCGTTACCGTTATTGAGGGTGTCGCAAATCTGACGCTCAGCATCATTCTGGTTCGGCGTATGGGCGTCCTTGGGGTGGCGCTGGGAACCTTGATTCCTGCGGTATTCATCTCGTTTGTATTCTGGCCCCGGTATCTTTGTAAGTTGCTGAAGATGTCTACCATTGGTTATATGCGTGATGCATGGTTAAGGCCCGTCGCAGCAATGGTGCCATTCATCTTCGTATGCTACTGGGCAGAGCGGCATTGGTTGCCGACGAAGCTTGGATGGTTTGTGCTCCAAACAGTAATGCTGTTGCCAGTTGTGGCACTGGGGGTCTTGATTGTTTTTTGGAAGGATGTACCTTCCGCGTGGCGCATGATGAAACGGCAGGCTTGATATAGTGCGACCGTTTTTTCGCAACGGCGGGTGTATGACCTGATGGTACTCTAAGCAAACGATATGAAAAGAAAGGGGTTTGTGTTCCTGTCTCCAGCGCGCGGAGACAGGAGGTACAACTGACTCAGAGAGAAGAGCCATGTCGATCTCCGTAGTTATTCCCGCTTATAACGCATCCCGCTATATCGCTGAGACGTTAGAGAGCGTCTTGAAACAAACGGTGGCGGCCGATGAAATCCTAGTCGTTGATGACGGTTCGACAGATGAAACTGCATCGATCGCGGAGCAGTTTGGTCTGCCGGTGCGAGTCATTCGGCGACAGAATTCTAAGCTCTCTGCAACCCGTAATGCCGGCGTACAAGAAGCTGCGGGCGAGTGGATAGCTTTTATCGATGCCGACGACCTATGGGAAAGCTCCAAGCTTGAGCGACAGATGGAGGAGTTGATGCGCTATCCTGGGGCAGACCTGTGTTACACAGGGCGGAGATTGCTGATCCAGAATGAGGAGAGTGTCCGGTTGGGACAAGTCGTGAAGGTCCCGCCCGCAAGCCGAATCCGAGAGTCCCTATTTCAAGGGACTACCTTTCTGCCAAGCTCCGTAGTCATTAGGCGATCTACTCTGATGGCCGTTGGGGGGTTCGATACTAAATGTATCTATGTCGAAGATTGGGATTTGTGGTTGCGGCTTCTTCATTGGGGAGCGAAGTTTGTCGACTGTCAAGAACCGCTGGTGCAGTACCGGATTCATTCGAATAGCATGACGTCGAATTCGATGTCCATACTCGAAGGAGCTGAGGACGTATATCGACGTTTAGTGTTCCCGCACCTTTCCGGAATGACTGGGTGGTTGGCGTACAACAAATTCAGAAGTATTCATGAAGCCTATGCCGCAAAGACCTTGCAGGCAAAAGGTGATCCAAGAGCGCTGTCCATGTTGGCCAGATCTATTTTACACAGCCCAATTGGCGATACCTATCGCTATAAGGCATTCGCGCGGCTGTTGTATTCAAGATGACAGCCGCCGCAACCATTGTCAGTATCTCGTTATCAGTCAGACTAATTTAAGGTTTTCTCTGCACCTTCGTGTGGGCCACCAGTACCTGAAATTGAAGCGGAAGGCTCGCATTCTGGTCCAGAGCATATGAGCGAACACAACATAACGATGAGACGAAATCATGGCGGTGAAGAACGGCCATTTGAGAAATGACTCTATCGCAAACTCCCAATAACGTTCGTTATGTATCTCCCGCAGACTGACCGAGAGACCGTAATAGATTCTTGCTTCAATTTTGCGTTTCCATATATCTCTCCTCACGCCGGTGAGATCTTCAAGCAGGAGGGTGTCCAACATCTCCAGCACGGCTTCAGCCATGGGCATGAAGTTCTTACTTTCATTGTTCTCCCACCAACGATATAGAGTGAGACTCTCGGGAAGTTCTTGAAAAGCGCTGGGCGAGTATCTTCGAACCAGGCGAAACCATAGATTCCAGTCGTCAATGCAGTAGACTTTTTTGAAGCCTCCGACCTCTTGAAGAGCGGACCGCCGGATGATCGATGTAGAAGGTAGTATCGGTGTGCGATAACGGAGAGCCGGCCAAAGATTTTTGGCAGGGAATGCGGGGACCAGTAGTGTCGTACCGTCCGAATATAAATAAGTGAACGCAGAATATACGACAACGAGATTCGGGTTTGCTTCAATCACAGCGAGTTGTTTTGCAAGCTTGTCAGGAAGCATCAGATCGTCATGATCGAGGAAGGCAACCCAATCGCCTGTGGCTTCGCGAACTGCAGTGTTCCTGGCACCGGCAATGCCCTGGTTCTGCTGTTTGATATAGCGAATGCGGTTGCCGAAGGAGCGTGCGACCTCTTCGGTTTGATCCTTCGATCCATCATCGACGACGATAATTTCGTGAGGCTGACAGGTTTGGGCTAAGACGCTCTCGAGGGTCTCACGAAGGCAGGCTTCAGCATTATAGGCAGGGATAGCGATACTGATCTTGGTCATGTTGAGGAGCTTTGAAAAGCTGCTTGTCCTGTACTTGCCTCGCCTTACCACATAGCGTCTTGCCGTCTTCGAACTGGTGAAGCAGATGTAATGTTTTTTGGAGAGATGCCGTTTGCCCGTCTCTCAACGCCGCGCCGTGCTGAGTATAACATTTCCGTTTCGGCCAAGGGTTGCGGCAAGCCGGTCTTGAAATGGGCGCGTAACAGGCGCCGTTGCCTCCGGATTCTCTGTGTTGCCGGGCTGATCATACACGGCTGATGAGATTACTGTGCTGGAGTAACTACACGGTCATGGAGCTTATGTGCCGAGGAATTTACATGAGTAAGTTTTCTGCAGATAACTGCTCGCTATAGAGCTAAAGGCCAACGTCGGGAAGGACTTGGCTGAACACCACAGTTTGGGTAATTGTGAGTGGAGAGCCATCCTTATGGATTCTGGATGTCGTTAATCATCGATCGTCGAGTTGACATAGCCATGCGAGCCGGACATTGATACTACCTGGCCCGGGTTTCCCAGAACGACTGCTTCCGAGGGCACATCAAAGTTTACATAGGCTCCCGGAGCGATCAACGCATTTCTGCCGATGGTAACTTTGCCGACGATGATCGCATGGGCGCCGACCCAGACGCGATCTTCGAGCGTAGGCGCGCCGAGACGGTTGCCTCGACTGGTCGCGCCTATTGTCACTCCATGCGCGATGTTAATGTTGGCGCCCAGAACAGCATAGGGACTAATGACAACTCCGCCGAAGTGTCCGATATAGAGGCCAGGTCCGATGCGAGTAGCAGGAGAGATATCGAAACCATATCGAAGTCGATGATGGTGATAGAGGATGCGATTGTAGATGTAGCCGAATATGCCCAATGACTTCTTTTTATTGCTGTAGAAGGCAAGTTTGCGGAGATAGAACGTAAATCGAAAGCCTGGCTGGTGAAGATATGCGGATACAAGCGCGCGCCGACCTGTCTTGCCGGTATAACGGTAAAGATCAGCACGCAAAGTATGCCAAAGAGTCGAGGTCAATTCTGATCCTTCATTTTCTAAAGTGTGAATGTTGGCGTCTGCTGTTTTTGTACTTCGATTGGTTACTCTTTTGTGGCATTGGGTTGGATTCATATTCCCCTCTAGTATCCTAGTGAGGTGTCCAGAATTGTAAAAATGCCGCATCAGGATTTGTCCGTGAACCCCGGGAACGTGTTGAAAGATCAAGAGAAACCGCTCCTGCGTAGACTCTATCTTCTTTATCACGAACTGCGGCCCGGTCGGAACCAGTACTCCTACTTGATGGAGCCGGCAGAATTCAAAAGGCATGTCGATCTCTTTGTTCAGTTAAGATCCTCCGAGAACTGCGGCCTTTGGCCAGAGATAACTTTTGATGACGGCCATCTTTCGAACGTTGAGTACGCGCTGCCTATTTTACAGGCACAAAATCTCAGAGCCCATTTTTTTATCACTGTGGGTTGGACTGGACGCAGGTCTGGCTACATGGGTTGGGCCGAACTGCAGCAGCTTCACGAGGCCGGTCAGGCAATCGGAGCGCATGGATGGACACATACTCTGCTGACCCATTGCACGCAAAAGGATCTGCAACTTGAGCTGAACAGTGCGAGACTCACGCTGGAGGACAAACTGGGCGCTTCAGTGACTACGATGTCGTTACCCGGGGGGCGATCGAATCGCCGCATTCTATCTGCATGTGAAGAGGCTGGTTACACACAAGTTTTTACATCGGAACCGCGAGCAGAGTCATTCCCATCAGGAGCCGCCGTGGGGCGATTGAATATTCGCGGCGATATGACATTAGAGTGGATCGCGAATCTTTTTCAACCCGAATACCGTATGCTGGCCAGCCTAAACCGCCAGTATCGAATGAAAACAGCCGTCAAGACAATACTGGGGGACGGTGTGTATGAAAGGCTGTGGGCGTTAGTAAATCGAAAAGAGCCTGATATTGATGATTATGAGGGACAGGCTGAATGAGGATTCTGCACATCATCAGTAGTGGTGGCATGTATGGCGCAGAGGCTGTAATTTTAAACATCTCCCATACTCTGAATCAGGGGCAGGATTGCAGTATGTTGGGGACGTTCTTCAATTCTTCAAATCCAAACCTTCAACTTCATGAAAGGGCGGTTGAAGAGGGAATTGAAGCGCATCTGATTCCATGCGCCGGTCAGATTGACCGAAGAGCGATCACACGCATTCGCGAACTGGCGACCCAGACGAATGCCGATGTCATCCACGCTCATGGCTTCAAGGCAGACATCTATGTCTACCTCGCCTTACGTGGGACGGGGATACCCCTCATCTCAACTTGTCATACATGGTATGACAATGATCTGTTGGCCTTGTGTTATGGAGTGAGCGATCGATTGGTCTTGCGAAAGTATGCGCGAGTCGTGGCAGTCTCGGATGAGGTCAAACAAAGGCTGTTGAAAGCAGGAGTTCGCGAAGAAGTAATCCGTCTGGTACGAAATGGGATCGAATCGCAGCGGTTTGATTCTGCGGCTCCATCCCTCCGAAAAGATTTTTCCAAGGACGCAATCATTGTCGGCTTGATCGGGCGGCTGGCCTGGGAGAAGGGAGTCGACATCTTCCTGCGTGCTGCAGCGCGCGTTCTGGTTGAATTTCCAAGCGCGAGGTTCGTAGTAATTGGTGAAGGACCCGACAAGGATAAGCTCGAAAAGTTGATGGATGATCTGAAGATTCAGGGAAGCGTATCAATGTTGGGCCGTCGAAACGATATGCCATCGGTATATGCATCGCTTGATGTGATGGTTTCCTCATCACGGCAGGAAGGGCTGCCGATAGCTATCCTGGAAGGGATGGCTAGCGGGTTGCCATTGGTCGCAACCACCGTAGGCGAGGTGCCAAGCGTGGTCCTGGAGGGTCAGACGGGAGTGTTGGTTCCGGCAGAAGACATTGCTTCGCTGGCAGATGGCATTCTTGGCCTTTTGCGAGATCCTGCGAAAAGGAAACGTTTCGGTGTTGCAGCAAGACAACGCGTCGAACACGAATACTCAGCGGCACGAATGACGGATCACTATCTCGACGTGTATACAGAGGCGATTGCTGCTATGGACATGGGCGATCTCCGCGCAGGATATTTTTCTGCGTCTCGGGGCAGGACCAAGTGAGTGAAGGCATCCGACGACCTCGCGTCTTTATGATGGATCTTTGGGCGATTGTGCCGTACTACACAGCATATCTTTCGAAGGCATTGCTGCAAGAGGGCGTGAACCTGACGGTAGGGTCGATCACTTATTACCTTGACCCTGGTTGTTTTATAGATCGTGGGATTAAAAACGATCCTGGGCTGATCGATATCGTCGGAAGATTTCAGCTTTCACGATTACCGCGCAGGATTTTGAAAATGCTCGAAGCAATTCTCAACCTATCAGCATTGACGATACGCTTTAGCTTCGCGCTACCCGATTTGATTCATGTGCAATACCTGCCAATGTTCCGATGGCGGTTGCCTCTGGATTTGTGGTTCGTCAGATACTGTCAGCGGCGTGGCTCGAAGATCGTTCTGACAGTTCATGATCTGCTTCCTCACGATTCGGGCGAGACTTATAAGCTGACATTCGACGGGCTATACCGTATGGCCGACGCGATCATCTGTCATTCAGACCACATCCAAACAAAGCTCGAGACGGAGTTTTTCGTGCCTGGCGAAAAAATATCCGTCATCCCCCATGGTCCATTTTTCTATGACATTTCCGCCTCCGATGATGAGCAGGTCCTGCGAAGCTTCGAACTTGAAAAGGACAGCGTATCTGTCTTATGGCAAGGAATCATTTTTCCATACAAGGGAATTGATCTCCTGTTACGGTCCTGGAAGTATGTGGAAGCTGCTATGGACAGTGCCTGGTTGGTGATTGCCGGCACAGGTTCTCCAGAGCTGCTCGACCAGATTCGTGGTCAAGTGAAGGATCTAGACCTGAAGCATGTAAAACTACATTTCCGCTTTATTTCAACTAAAGAATTAGTGGCGTTGTATCGAGCGTCCAGCGTGATCGTATATCCCTATAAGGCTATTACCACCAGTGGAGCGCTCGCGACAGGACTGGCTTTGGGAAAGGCTATCGTCGCAAGCGATCTGCCGGTTTTTCGCGAATTGCTGACCAATGGCGAGAATGCTCTTCTGGTGGATCCGCAAAACTCGGTGGACCTTGCAAATGCATTAATTGAACTGACTCAAAATCGACCTCTGCGAGAGAGATTTGGTCAGAAGGTGCGAGAGATGAATTTCGGCGATGAATCCTGGCGCGTTATTGCAAAAAAAACGATAGCGACATATCAGAGAGTCCTGACGGAAACAAGGACCCATTGAAGTTCTTGTTCCCGTCAAGCGATTGCGTCGTACGATTGCTAATTTGCGCTAAATCAACCCAGGCGGCTGAGTTCTTTGTCTGCATCTTTTGCAGTCTGAGTGTTGGGCGCAAGCGCGGCTGCTTTCTTGAGATGGGTGATGGCATCGCTGCTGTTCGACATCTTGGCGTAGGTCATGCCAAGGTGGTAGTGGATCTCAGCGTTGTTGGGAGCGGTTTTGGTGGCGTCTTCGAGCAGGTCGCGCGCGGAGACGTAGTTCCCCTTCTGATAGTAGATCCAGGCCAGCGTGTCGGCAGTGCTCGGGGAATTGGGCATGCCGCGCCGTGCAACCTGGGCAAGAGAGAGAGCTACATCGAGATTCTGGCCGGTATCGACCATGAGAAAGGCGAGGTTGTTAGCTGCAACCGCTTGTTCCGGCTGAATGGCAAGCGCTTTCTTGTAGCTGTCCATGGCCGCCGTCCGGTCTCCCTGGGTCTCCTGCATCGTGCCCAGAAGAGTGAAGGCTCGCGCGTCCGTGGGATGATCCTTGGTCCATTGCTGCCACTTGGCGACCGCCTTGGCAGGGTCGCCTGCGCTGACCTCCGCGCGGGAGTAGGCAATGACGGCGCTGCCGTCGTTCGGGTTGAGAGACATCGCTTTTTCCGCTGAGGCAAGCGATCCCTTCGGGTCGCCCGTGGCGATCTGGAGGTCGGCTAACAGATCGTACATGTCAGAGTTCTGCGGAGATTTGGCGATCTGTTCCTGCACGCGGCTCAACGCCTTGGCCGGTTGTTTGTCATACAAGAAAGTTCCCGCCAGAAGCCGAAGCGCGCGAGAGGAGTTTGGATCGGCATCGAGCGCCTGCTCAAGAAGGGGCCGCGCCTCGGCAGGTTTTTGCTGGATAAAGCGTAGCCCGGCCAACTGCAGGTAGGCATCGGAGATCCTGGGGTTGAGTTTGATGGCCTGACGGAAATCGGCCTCGGCTTTGTCATAGGTCTTGTCATTTATCTCAGCGATGCCGCGCCAGATGTAAGGGTATGGGAACTGTGGGTTGGCGGCGATGGAGGCTTCCGCGGCCTGCTTGAGGCTGATGAAATCATGGTTCGCCATGGCAACTTCGGCGAGGCCGGACTGCGCTTCGACGTTTTTGGGGCTAAGTCTGACGGCGTCATGGAAGCTGTCAGCCGCGACGGTCATATCCCCTTTGGCGTAAGCGGCTTTTCCGAGCCAGATCTTTACAGCGAGGTTGTCAGGATTGGCCTTGGCTGCTTTCTGGAGCTCGGTGAAGGCGTCGTTTGCCTTGCCGTCGTTCAACAGAAGCATCCCGTTGAGAACGGCGACCTCAGGAACGTTGCTGTCGGTTTTGGCGAGTTCGGCGGCGATGGTGCGGGCCTTTGGAAGGTCCTTGTTGAGGATGAGGAGACGCAGATAAGCGGTCTTGATGGGAGCGCTCTTGGGGTGTTTGGCGACGAGGTCGGCGTAGGCGGCTGCACCCTGGCTGAGCTGATTGGTGCGAATGTAGTAGGTAGCGAGTAGACCAGCGCCGCTCTCGGAGTCGGACAGATCCTCAACGGTTTGACGCAGGGATTGCTCCGCTTTGGCATTCTCATTCTGTTTCATGTAGAGATCTGCCAGGCTGGCGCGAGCTACTAAATTTTTGGGGTCGGCGGCGATAGCTGCCTTCGTCTCCGCTTCGGCGCCCTGCATATCACCCTTTTTCTGGAGGAGGGAAGCGAGCAGGAGATGAGTAGTCGCGTTCTTGCCATCGAGAGCGACAGCCTTACGAAGCTGCTCTTCGCCAGAGGATGCCATCGTGGGATCGGCGCTTTGCAACAGGCCCAGAGAAGCGTGGAAGCTGGCGCGGTTGGGGTCGATTGCCAAGGCTTTCTGGATCTCTGCAAGAGCTTGTGCCCGGTCGCCCTTGGCGAGGGCGATGTTGGAGAGAAGAGCGTGGCCGTCGGCGTTATTGGGGTCGATCGCGAGGATGGCCTTCGCCTGCTCGGCAGCGCGGTCAGGCTGTTTGCCAGCGACAAGAAGGTTGCCGAGGTCGATGCGCGCGGGAATATTGTTGGGCTGAAGATCGACGGTACGCATGAGCTCGCCATAGGCGGTCATCACCGATCCCTGCTTAAAGAGGACCTTGGACAGCTCGTAGTGGGCGGCGGCGAAGTTATGGTCGACCTTCAGGGCGTTGGTGAGCTGAATCCTGGCCTCCATCAGCTTCCCTTGTTCGGCGTAGCGTTTGCCGCTTTCAAGGTATCGCTGCTTCTGCTTGTTGGGGTCACGATGGCAGCCGGTGGTGAAACCAACTGCGAGTGAGAGGGTCAGGATGGCAGTTACTCGAAAAGGGGCCGGGATTAGCGAGATTCTCATTGCCGATTTCCTCAAATGTTTTTCGAACACAATCATGGTGCCTCGTTGGAGTGGCCGTTTCCAATCCTTTAGTTTGGAATGAACCGTGGCAGGTTCGGGGCCATCTGCTGGGTGAATTGAAGAACGCGTGCTTCGGCTGCCTGTGCCGGTTCGCCTGGCATCATGGGAGTGATCACGCGAACCAGGGCGCCATCGGTTCGGTTGGTGCGGATGGCATCCAGCACCATGTGTCCTTTGGCCGCGTATTCGTTAGGAATGCTGCGGCCATGCGCCTGATACCAATACATGACGAGTTGCCTGACCTCGCCGTTGCTGATGACATACTCTCCCACGTTGTAGGTTTTGCCATTGATGTCCCGAATCTCGGTGTATTTCTTCGACTCGAAAGACCATCCTGCCCCCGGAAGACAGTTCTGGGGGGAGTGCATGGTTTGACCGGTTCGTTGGGAAGCAAAATAACCGATGAAGAGGCTGACCGGGGGGACCAGGGTTCCGTTGTCCGCCGGGGAGGAGGTGTAAACCCTGTTGAGAAAGTCGCCTTTGCCGAGCACCTCCAGCGTGTCGTCGGTGAGAGGGACATCCCTGGCGGTCCAGGAGCCAAAATTGCGAGGCATCAGACTGAGTGGCTCGCTGGGAGGCACCCGGTCGACGTCGCCACGGCTTTCAAGAACGAAGATCGTGGAGATGAGAAGAACGACAATGACCCAGAACCGGATAGACTTCATGACGCTTTTGCCTCCCGAGGAGGAATCAGCCGCATAACGCGGTGGACGAGATAGAGGCATACCAGGGAGACGACAAACATGACCCAGCCAGAAAACTCGTGGAAGAAGCCCAGGGCTTTGTCCGGATCCCAGTACTGGACGCAGAGGCCGGTTCCGACGATACGGGCGACATTGGCGGTGACTGCGATGGGAATACTGGCGAGCGCAAGGATGACTCGGCGGGCGGTGGAGCGCTCAAGAAAATACCCGTAGAACACAGCCAGGGTAAACAGGCTCATGAGGGAGCGGATGCCGCTGCAGGCCTCGGCGACCTCCAGTTTCATCACCGGCAGTTCAATGACATTGCCCTCGTGGAGGGTAGGCACACCGAGCCAAGGCAGGATATCGCTGGCGATTCGCGAGGCGAGAAGCTGCAGCGGGAAGGTGATCTGGTTGAAGACAATCGCCGGAAAAGGAATGGCCAGGATAAGGACCATCAGCGGGAAGAGTACCGCACGCAGCATGGTCCGGCCGAGCAGGGTCCAGACGATTCCGGCGAGCAAGATGACAAAAGAGATTCGGGAGGTGAACAGCTCGACGCCGTAGACTCCGAGAATCAGGACAGCGAGACCTAGAAGTATGAGGGGGATTCCGGCCCAGGTGGGCTTAGCCGGGATGGCGCTGAGGGTCTTTCGTTTTTCCCAGAGAAGATAGATGGAAAAGAACGGGACCAGGAAGCCGTGAGAGTAGTCAGGGATGGCATACCAGTCGTAGACCAGCTTGATTGCGACCCGCCAGTAAAGAATGGTTAGAAGCACACCGAGGACCGCGTAGGGAAGCCAGGACCGGGTGGCCGCAGGCGCACTAGGGACTTCGAGAGCGGGATCCTTGATAACGAGAGCCGGGGTGGAGGGCATGGTCTAAAGCGTTCCTGGAACTGTTCGTATGACGTTATACTTCACACACGGTGTGTAAGCAATTAGCGTACCTCGCCAGACGGCCAATTGGGCGTATTTATAGCCTCTGCTAGAGAACGAAAGTGGTATTCAAAATGCCCCCTTAGGGAAAAAGATTTCCCATTTAGGCTGCTAATCTGCATACGTGTGACTTTTGAAGCTGTGCCCAGGCGACAGTCGGTGAGGGGTTGTCAGATCCTCAAAAATTGTCGAATGGAAAGTGGGATTTGGTGCTTGAATTGCGTATAGGGCATTGTAGCTGTTTGTCCCGAGTAGCGCAGAGGGGGTTGGCTGGCCGTAATCTTCCAGGTTCGCAGGTTTCAGGCAGATGACTGTCCTGTCGATAAACTATGTACTGACGGGAGGCAGCCACGGGGAGAGAAACAGTCTCTTAGTGTGTGTGCGATGCCTATGGGCTACACACGACCCCGAAGAGATAAAAATTCATAAGTTTAGAGCGCACCAACCCGATCCATTTGAATCCCAGGGAGTTATTTGATGAAGCGGTTTTGTTCGAAATCGATGGTTATGATGGTGTCTGTCCTGGCTGTTTGTGGATCTCATGCCCAAACGCCTGCTCCGACAGCGCCACCTTTAACGGTGCCGGCAAGCTCTGCATCTGCTCCCGCAGGGCAACCTTTACCAGCCCCTGCCGGGCAATCTGCGCCCACCGCTACTCCTCCCGCCGGAACGAGCGTACCTCCAACGAACACGGGAGGGCCTATCGATCCAGAACGATACGTGATCGGAGCAGAGGATTCCTTGCAAATCACTGTGTGGAAGGAGCAGCAACTCTCCGGGACCATTCCGGTGCGGCCTGATGGCATGATCTCCATGGTTCTGGTGGGAGATCTGCGCGCGGCAGGTTTGACCCCGATGGCTTTATCGGCCGACATCAGTCAGCGTCTAAAGAAGTACATACAGGATCCCGTCGTAACGGTCGTTGTGCTTGGGGTGAACAGCCAGAGGATCTTTACTGTCGGCGAGGTGAACAGGGTGGGTCCCCTGATGATGACGCCGGGGATGACAGTGCTGCAGGCGATCGTCAGTGCTGGCGGACTGTCTCAGTTTGCAAATTCAAAGAAGATTTATATTTTGCGCACTGTGGGCGGAAAACAGGAGAAATTGCCCTTCAATTACAAGCAGGCGCTGAAAGGCGACAACCAGGGGATAACGCTTCTTCCTGGCGACACGATCGTCGTTCCATGAAGGATGTTATGAAGATCTTGGTAAGCGTCTGGGCTCTGTCACTGACGATGGGTTCCTTTGCGTATGGTCAGGCTGTGCCTTCGGTTAATACGACCATCAGTTCAACGGGCTCCAATCCTAATGTCCCGGCAATGGATGGGACACTCCACTATTCCATGAGCGCATCGGAGCAGGTTCAATTCGGGTATTTCGCTTCCGACGAAACCACCAGTTCAACGGTGCTATCGGGCAATGTTTCCTTTACGGGCAAGAGCCAGGAGCTTCCGTTCAGCATGCTCGTGTCAGGTGGGGTGTTTCTGAGCAATGGCAATGGCCAGGGCACCTCTACGTTTTGGAACGCTGCGGTGACGCAGGGGATTATTGGACGGCGGTGGGCTTTGACCGTGAGCGATTCCTTTAGCTTTCTGCCCCAGTCGCCGACAACCGGACTCTCGGGCATTCCTGGTGTAGGAGATCTTGGCTCCCAACCTGTTCAAGGGCCTGTTACTGGACCAGGCGGAGGCATTTTGACTTATTCCGGAGATCGGTATGTCAATTCTCTGAGCGGCAGCATTGAGAGACAAATTGCGCCGGCGACCTCGATCAGCGGTTCCGGTAGCTGGTCGGTTATTCACTTTCTGGATGAGTTCGCCGGATTGGACAACAACGAAGCTTCGGGCGTCGTGGCTCTCAACCATCGACTCGACGGCCGAAGTTCCGTGAGTCTGAACGCTGATTACACAACGTTTAGCTACAGTGGTTCGAATACGGGCCCGGGTACACCGGATTTTCAGACAAAAGGCATTAACCTGAGCTACCAGCGCCTGTTGAACCGCGGACTCAGCATGGCCGTCTCTGGCGGTCCGTTGTGGATCTCGAGCTCAGACAGCGCGGTGATTCCAACGAGGCTCTCGGCTGCGGCTTCGGCGTCGTTGAACTACACGCGCAATGTTACGAATGCATCGCTGAACTACAGCCGCGGCGCTAATGCCGGCTCGGGAGTCATTCCGGGAGCACTATCGGACACCATCCTTGGCTCGGTAGGACGCACGTTCGGCCGCAAATGGGTTACGTCGGCCGATGGAGGGTATGCTCACTCCACCGGGCTGGCGGAGTACACCGTGGAAGGCTTCCTGATTGGAATTAATGAGGTCTACAACACCGTGTTTGCGGGCGTTCAACTTACGCGCGGCTTAAGCGTTCATTACTCTACCTACGCGAGCTTTACCGTTCAGCATCAAACGAGCAACTATTCCTTTGCCGGATTGAATGGTTTCAACGGAACCTCCGAGGTATTTGGAATTGGAATCACGTTCACCCCTCGTTCTACGCGTCTAGGACAATTTTAAGGAGTCACCATGCTTGGTCATCGTACTTTGACATTGCAGGATTACGGCACCATTCTGAAGCGGAGATGGTGGATCATCGCGATTCCAGCGATCCTCTTTCCTATCGTCGGCCTTGGCATCAGCTATCTGGTGCAGCCGCAATATATCTCTCAGACGCTGGTCCTGGTCGAGCAGCAGAGGGTTCCGGAGTCGTATGTCAAAGCCGTGGTGACAGAAGATCTGAACAGCCGCCTTGCGACGATGAGAGAGCAGATTTTGAGCCGGTCGCGGCTGCAGCCGATCATCGAACGGTTCAATCTGTTTGCGAACGGAAAGGCGTCGATGGATGACCGCATCGATATGATGCGGCGGAATATCGGTATCACGCCGATCCAGTCGGACATTGCACGGACCAGTGGATTGCCTGGATTTTATATCTCCTTCAAGGCGAGCGATCCGCGCACGGCGCAACTTGTATGCGGAGAGATTCAGTCGCTTTTCGTGAACGAGAATCAGAGTGAACGGGCCTTGGCTGCGGCGGGGACGACGGACTTTTTGAGAGGGCAGGTTGCCGACGCCAAGGCAAAGCTGGATGAACAAGACGCAAGACTGGCCAAATTCCAGCAGACCTATATCGGCAAGTTGCCTGGCGCGGAGCAATCCAATATCAATATGCTGACCACGCTGAATACTCAGCTGGACGCGGTGACCCAGGCGATCGGCCGAATGGAGCAGAATAAGGCCTATGCGGAATCGATGATGTCGATTCAGATGCAGAACCAGCCGTCACAGACGCCAGAGCATGGCGGCGTTGGTCCGCAGGCGGAGCAGGCTGAACTGCAGCAGCTTCTGGCGCAGGAGGCCGACCTGACCTCACGGTATACGGATGACTATCCCGATGTTCAAAGTGTCCGTAGAAAGATTGCGGAACTTAGACAGAAGATTGCCGCAGCTCCACCACCTTCAAATACATCCGTGATCTCCGCAGCGCCGAAGGCTTCGGAACCGATGAGCGTCCAGCAATTTCGACTTCAACTCAAAGCCATGGATCAGGAGATCGCGCAGAAGAAGAAGGACCAGGCGGCGATCCAGGCTCAGATGCACCTGTATCAGGAACGTGTCGCTTCGAGCCCCGAGGTGGAGGAGGAGTACAAGGCCATTACAAGGGACAACCAGACTGCGCGGGAGTTCTATGATGAGTTGAACAACAAGATGAATCAGTCCAAGATGGCGACGGACCTTGAGAAGCGGCAGCAGGGCGAACAGTTTCGGGTAATGGACGAGCCGAATCTTCCCGAAGCGCCCGCTTTTCCCAAGAGGCCGATTTTTGTGGGTGGGGGTCTTGCTCTGGGGTTGGCTCTGGGTCTGTTTATCGTGGCGTTACTGGAGTATCTGGATACTGCCGTGCGCAGCGAGGGCGATATCTGGGCGTTTACCAAGCTGCCAACGCTTGGCGTGATCGCTTTTACGGGCGAGTCTGCGCCGGTCAAGTCGAAGCGCAGATGGTTTGGGCGCAAAACCCCAGATCTTACGGCGGGCACCAAGCCGCTGATGAATGCGGGTGGCTGAGATGTATAACAGTTTCTTCAAATTGCAAAGCAGTCCATTCGGAACCAGTCCCGACCCGCGGTTTCTCTACATGATGCCGCACACGCGGGAGGCGCTCGCGTGCCTCGAATATGGGATCTCGGCGCGCAAAGGGTTCACGGTGTTGACCGGCGAGGTGGGCACAGGGAAGACGACGCTGCTGCGCAGGGCCCTGAGCTCGTTCAGCGGGCGGAGAGTCTCGACGGCGTTTGTCTTCAATCCGCGCCTGGATGTTCTCGACTTTCTGGAGTTCGTGCTGACGGACTTCGGCATCGTTCCCCAGACACGCACGAAGTCGGGAATGCTACTGCAGTTGAATCGCTGGCTGATCGAACGGTATCGCATGGAAGAGACGTGCGTGGTCGTCGTCGACGAGGCGCAGAATCTCTCATGGGATCTGCTGGAGGAGATCCGGCTGCTGACGAATCTTGAAACTTCTTCAGAGAAGCTGCTGCAGATCGTGCTGTCGGGCCAGCCCGAGCTCGAAGAAAAGCTTCGCCACCCAAGTGTGCGGCAGCTTCGGCAGCGGGTCGCACTGTGGTGCCGGACCCAGGCGTTGACGGAGAGCCAGACTCACGCTTATGTCGCGGAGCGACTGCGCATTGCGGGGGCGAGCTGGCCGCTCTTTTCTCTCGAGGCTCTGGAGCTGATTCATCGCTACAGCCACGGGATTCCGCGCCTCATCAACCTGGTTTGTGAGCACTCGCTGATCCTCGCGTATGTGGAGCAGGCGCGGCAGGTGACTCCGTCGATCGTAGAAAGCGTTGCTGCGGAGCTGGAACTGGAGGATCAGCCGTTTATGCTCTCCTCTGTCGTACTGGGCAACGGGCGGGCGCAGTTGCGGTCTGAGACGGAAGACAATTTTTTGGCGGCGTTCAATAGAGAGACTCAGGGAAGGCGAGATCGATGAGCCGAATATACGAAGCACTTCAGAAGGCGGAGTCCGAGCGTAAATCAGACCGGCGCGAACCGGAGTTGCGGGCTCCTGACCAGACGGTCACAGCAGGCATGGGCACTGCAGCGGCAGTCGCCGAACAGGAAGAGGCGCCGCTGTCTACGCCAGTCTACGCAGGGACACAGGTCGTGAGCGAGCCGTATTCCGAAGCGTCTGCGCGGCATGCCGGATATGACTCCCTGGACCTGAGCGCGATTCCCCTGCGTCCATGGGCGCTTTCGCTGGCGCAACTGCCTGCCATGCTCGAGCGCGGGCCTGCGGTGGAACAGTTTCGCAGCCTGCGTTCGCGGATCTTCGAACTCCGCGACATCAGCCCGCTGAAATCAATCCTGGTGAGCAGCGGCCTGCCGCAGGAGGGCAAGAGCTTCATCTCGACGAACCTTGCGCTCAGTCTGGCGCGCCACAAGAACAGCAAAGTGCTGCTGATCGACGGGGACATGCGCCGATATACCCTGCACCAGATTCTGGGGTGTGAGTCGCACCCAGGGCTCGCCGATTATCTGGGGGGAAAGGCAAGCATCGTGGAAGTGATGCAGCGGCCGGAGCCGTTGCAGGCGCCTGCCCCGGGAGTTACGCCCATGCTGCCTAACCTGACATTCATCGCGGGAGGGAACGGCGGAGACAAAGCAGCCGATCTCTCGGGCAGCCCGCGTTTTGGAGAGCTGATACGGCAGGCGGCTCCGCACTTCGACTGGATTATCGTGGACTCTTCGCCGGTGCTGCCAGTCTCGGATGCGGTGAACCTTGCCCGTTCGTGCGACGGAGTGCTGTTGGTTGCGCGCGGAGGAGTCACCAAATTTCCAGTTGCGCAACGGGCACAGAGCGAACTGAAAGCCTCGAATATCCTGGGTTTTGTGCTTAACGCCGTGCAGGAGATGCCGCAGGTCGGCAATTATTACGGTTACGACAGCAAGCGGTAACACGGAGCGATTGGAACGATGATTCGGCTTTTCAACGTGTACTACCCCACCCGTACCATCGTTCTCCTGCTCTGTGAAGCGCTCATTGTTAGTGGCTGCTTCCTGCTGGCGACGGTGCTGCTGCAGGGACCGGACACGTACCTCGTTCTGAACTACGAATACGGTGGCCTGAAGATCCTCGGCCTCACGATTCTGACGCTGCTTTGTTCCTACTACTTCGATCTGTACGAGCCCCAGCGCATCTCCGCTCGCTGGGAGATCTATTTCCGTCTGCTGCTCGTGTTGGGATGCCTCTCTTTTCTGTTGTCGGGCATTATTTATCTATTCCCCGATGTCGATATCGCGCACTATGTCCTGTTGCTGGGACTGGTCTTTCTGACCGGAGCCCTGGTGGCCTGGCGCAGCGCGTATGAATGGATCATCGGGAGAGAGATCTTTCGCGAACGAGTCTATATTCTCGGCGCCGGAGAGCGCGCACAGGCGATCGTCCAGCTTCTCGAGGCAAGAAAAGACGCCGGGATGCAGGTTGTCGGCTGGGACGGTGTGCTGGCCGATAAACGAGAGCGGAAAGAGGCCTTCAACGCTGCGCTCGAAGGATTTTCCGGGCCCAAGCCTCGCGTCGATCGCGTGATTGTTGCGCTGGAAGACCGGCGCGGCGAGTTTCCTGTCGATGAGCTGCTTCGGTTGCGATTCAACGGGGTGGTCATCGAAGATGCCGGAAGCCTGCTCGAACGGCTGACCGGCAAACTGCATCTGGATGGGCTTCATCCCAGCAGCTTTATCTACAGCGAAGGATTCCGGGTGAAGCCGTCACAACAGATTGCGCGGCGTATCGTGTCCACGCTCGCGGCTGCTGTTGGCCTGCTGCTGTTTCTCCCCTTCTTCCCGTTCGTCATGTTGATGGTGCGGCTGTCTTCACCGGGACCGATCTTCTTTACGCAGACGCGCGTTGGTCTTGGCGGACGAACTTTTAAGGTCTACAAGTTTCGTACGATGCGCACGGATGCGGAGGTTGCAGGCGCCAAGTGGGCTACCAAGGATGATCCGCGCGTTACGCGCATCGGCATGTTCATGCGCAAGACGCGGCTCGATGAGGTTCCACAGTTGTGGAATGTGCTTCGCGGCGACATGGGCTTTGTTGGGCCGCGTCCGGAACGGCCTGAGTTTGTGCCCTGGCTGGCTGAGCAGATTCCGTACTTCAATCTGCGTCACATGATTCGTCCGGGACTGACCGGATGGGCACAAGTACGTTATGGCTACGGAGCGTCGCTGGCAGAGACTCGCGAAAAGCTTGAGTTCGACCTGTACTACATCAAGCACATGACGCTTGGCCTGGATCTGCTGATCATGTTCGAAACGGTGAAGACCATCCTGCGGCGGCAAGGGGCACAATAAGCGCGACAGGATTCGTCACAACAAGTGTTCTGTCGCGAAACAGACTTGGAGATCAGTAGATTCGAGTGCGAGACGAGAGAGCCGTCTTCAGGCCGCGCTCTTCTTTCTTGACCAGATGCGGGATGCGCAGCGGACGGGGTGGTACCTCCGGCATGCCGACCTCGCTCAGTTTATAGAGCAGCGACCGGTAGCTGATCTGCAGCCACTTTGCCGTCTTCTGACGGTTCCAGCTATTTTCCTGAAGCACCTTCAAGATGATCTGGCGTTCGAGGTCCTGTGTTGCCTTCTTCGTGATGTTTTTGAGCGAGACAGGCTCGCTGAGGTCGATCTCGGTGACGATACCGCGCGGAGTTTCCGGCATCAGCTCGGCGACCAGGGCCTCTTCGCTGCCAATCAGCACATAACTGCGCACGAGATTTTCAAGCTGACGAATATTTCCCGGCCAGTGATAATTCTGCATCAAACGTACTGCGCTTCTGGAGAGCAGCTCGGGCGTCGTATGGAAGACCTTCGCATAGTGTTCGATGAAATGGTCGATGAGGATAGGAAGATCGGCGATTCGCTGGCGGAGCGGAGGCAGATTGATGGTGACTGCGTTAATGCGGAAGAGGAAATCCAGGCGAAAGGTGCCGTCCTCGACCTGGTTGCGGAGATCGCTGTTCGAGGCGGAGACCAGCCGGGTGGAGATGGAACGAGGCTCATGACCACCCACGCGAACGAAGGTGCCATCCTGCAACACCTGGAGCAGCTTGGATTGGACCGCAAGGTCGAGGCTGCCGACCTCATCAAGGAAAAGTGTGCCGTTGTGGGACTGCTCGACGCGGCCGAGCTTGGTCGACATAGCGCCGGTGAAGGCGCCCTTTTCGTAACCGAACAGCTCCGTCTCCAGCAGAGTATGGGGGATGGCCGGACAGCTCACCTTCACCAGGGAGCCATGGCCGTGCATAGAGAAGGCGTGCAACAGGCGCACACAGATCTCTTTCCCTGTGCCGCTTTCCCCCTGGATCAGGACCGGAACATCAGTCTCTGCCACTCGTTCCAGCTTGTTTCGAACGGCCTGCATCGCGGCCGTTTTGCCAAAAATAATGTCCAGTGGAGGCAGGTTGAGGGAAGCAGCGGATTCGGCGTTATGAACCAAGGTCATTTTTTCCTATCGGCGTTTGTGCAGAACCGCAGAGTTTGCAATGCGCTTCAACCAGCACGTAGATAACCATCCGTCCGGAGAAAGACACAATTCAGAGGATATTTTACCCTTTCATATGCCGAATTCATGAAATGGAATCGAGGGAGATAAAGCGAAGCGACCATTTTGTTCGGAATTTTGAGGTCACGTGGCGTTCTACAACCAAAGTAACCTGACGAAAAAATATCCTTATTTTTTTCGCTCGGAAGGTGAAGCAACATGTAAGCTAGGCCTACTCGGATGCCGAGTGGAAAAGCTTTATCTCTTTTGTCGGCAAAATTCTTAACATTTTTGTGTCAAAGTGGTTTGGAACCATCTAGAATCTCTGAGCAAGATGTTGTAAAGACTCCCCGCTTTGCAACGGTGCAACGTTCTTTTTTGGGATGGCTGTTTGGTCGTTTCAGAATCACGCCAGGTTTGGGCACCAGGATTCAAACTGGCGAACTAGGGGTATTTGTATGTCAGCTGCGCTGTCGTATCCGGTTTCTGCCTTGAAGTCGAGTTCCAAGTCTCGCGCTCAGATCCTGATTCTTGAGCCGGATCTTGCCGTGCTCGATTATCTGCGGTTGACTCTAGGATCTCAGTATTCTCTCAGCTTGTTTTCAGAGGAGCAGGCACTGCTTGACCGGTTGGAGAAGGCCGAACATGCCGATCTGCTCCTGCTGGCGCTGCACTCTAACCGGGATCCTCTTCCGCTTTTGACCCACATTCGGTGCACCAAACCCCATCTGCCGGTGATCGTTCTGTCCTGCTCGGCGGAACTGCGCGACCTGGAGATGGTAATCCGCCTCGGGGTTCGCGGCATCGTGATGAAGCCGTTTGTCGGGAGCGATGTGGAGCAGGCCATCGAAGAGCATCTTGCCTCGGCGGAGAAGAATGTGCCCGCGGCAGACGCTTTGAAGGAGATTCCGCTGAATGAGACGCACTCCTTTGTACGTTCGAGCAAGCGGATGCGCGATCTTGAATCTCAGGCCGCCCTCGTAGCGCGCGCCGATATTCCTCTTTTGATCCTTGGAGAGAGTGGTACGGGTAAAGAGATTCTCGCCCTCTACACTCATAAGATGTCCGCGCGCAGCCAGAATATCTTTCTGAAGGTCAACTGCGCTGCAGTGCCGGCCGACCTGCTCGAGAGTGAGCTGTTTGGTTACGAACAGGGAGCATTTACCGGGGCGGTGAAGACCAAGCCGGGTAAGTTTGAGGTCTGCACCGGCGGAACGATCTTCCTCGACGAGATCGGCGAGATGCCGGCGATCCTGCAGGCGAAACTGCTGCAGGTGCTGCAGGACGGAACCTTCTCGCGATTGGGCAGCCGGTCGCCGATGAAGGTGGATGTGCGTGTGATTGCGGCTACGAACATCAACATGAAAGAGGCGATGGCCAACAAAACCTTCCGTGAAGACCTGTACTATCGTCTCAACGGATTTACCTTGAGCATTCCGCCGCTGCGTGAGCGCAGGGAAGAGATTCCGGTACTATCGGAGTACTTCATGCGCAAGGGAGCCAAGCGGTATGCCCGTGAATCGCTGCCTTTCTCGGAGAAGCTGCTGAATGCCCTGGCCGAGCACTCCTGGCCAGGCAACCTGCGCGAGTTGGAGAACGTGATTAACCGCTATCTGGTGCTTGGCGAAGAGAGGTCGATCATTGATGAGCTTGCGCCCTCTGCCGCATACCAGGGAGCGGGAGCGCCAGCCCCGGAGGCACAGAACGGCGCGGGGTTAAAAGCGATGGTTCGCAACCTCAAGGGTGATGCGGAATCGATGGCGATTGCACAGGTGTTGGAGGGAGTTGGATGGAACAGGAAGGCCGCGGCAAACGATCTGCAGATAAGCTACAAGGCGCTCCTGTACAAGATCAAGCAGTACGATCTGTCGCCGCGGAACCACGTGTCTCAGGGTTGAAAAAAGGCGATAAAGAGCAGGATACCTACCGCGTCATTATTCGTTTTGAGGCGCGGGCGGTGCGGGGTGTGGTGGAGCCGCATGAGTTGGGTTCGATTGAGCAGCTGCTGCGCAATGATCCGATGTATCCCCTTGATTCGATTCGGCTAAAACTGCTGGATACAGGCGAGGTTGAGGATGTCTCGACGAAGGACGCCAAGGCGGTGTTCTTTGTGAAGACCTTCGATGGAGATTTGCGGCATAGAGCCCTGCATTTTCATGAACATGCGCCGCTGGTGCAGGGTCTGTGGGTGCGGGTTTATTTCTATGATGGCGAGATGATCGAGGGGATTATCAGCAATACCAAGGATTTTGTGCTGGAGACGGGATTTTTCCTTCGGCCTACTGACCCCAATGGGAATAATCGGCTTGTGTATGTGCTGAAGGCCGGGTTGAAGGATTTCCATGTGCTGGGAATGCGGAATTTTTCTAAAAATCTGATGTAGTTTTGTGCAATTTTTTCTGCGAGCGGCCTGGGTGCGCGAAGGCCGCTTTTTTGCTGCCTTTTTTGAGGGGGGTGGCGGGAAAAAGTGTGCTTTTTTTGCTGGTTTTTTGTGGTGAAGTTGTGGTGATTTCGTGGTGAGTTGTGGTGTTTTGGATGGTGGTTTTCGTGCGCTAAGAAAATGCCACTTTTTTGAGATTTATTTTTCCTTCGGCCTTTTTTAGCCGCCTCAGTAAACCGTGAATTGTCTACTCGTGTCGCAGGGCCTGCATGGGGTCAATGCGGGAGGCTCGGCGGGCAGGGCCGTAGCCGGCGGCTAGGGCGATAGCCAGAAGAAGCAGCGCGGCGGGGATGAAGGTGGCAGGGTCTGTGGGGCCTAGTCCGTAGAGCATGGCACGGACAAAGCGGGTGAGACCGAAAGCTGCCGCGAGCCCGATGGCAATACCAAACACAGCAAGCGAAGAGCTTTCGCCAAGGATCATCCAGAGGACCTGGCGGGTGCGGGCGCCGAGTGCCATGCGAACTCCGATCTCGCTGGTGCGGCGGGCAACGTTGTAGGCCATGATGCCGTAGATGCCGATGCTGGCGAGGACGAGAGCGAGGATGCCGAAGGATGCGGTGAGAGTAGCGAAGAGACGCTGCTGCGAGATGCTGGCTTCCATCTGTTCGGTCTGGGTGCGAATGTCGCGGAGGGGGAGATCCTTGTCGATGGACTGGACAGCGTTGCGGAGTGCGGGGAGGATGACGGCGGGAGAGAGCTGAGTTTTGACCGTGTATGTGATGAACTGTTCTTCTTTCGCCTGGCGGTAGTAAGTGTAGAAGGTGGGAGGCGGGTCCTCCTGCAGCGTGTCGTATTTGGCGTCAGCGGAGACACCGATGATCTGGTAGATTGCTTCGCGATTGCCCAGCTGCCGGTTGCTGGTGAAGGTTTTGCCGACAGGATCGACTCCCGGGTAGACGGCGTGGGCGAGGCTCTGGTTGATGACTGCGACGAGCGGGGAGGTTGCGGTGTCTGTGGGGCCAAAGCTTCGGCCGCGGAGGATAGGGATGCGGTAGGTCTCGAAGAAGGTCTGACCGACGCCGTTGACGTCGCGGTCCTGCTCGTCGCCTGTTGGTTTGGGCTGACCTGTGGGTAGAAAGGTGATGTCGGAGCGGTTGTGGGAGATGAGAGGGTTCTCGATGAGTGTGACGGACTGAACGCCCGGGACCTGTGCGAGGTGGTCTTCGATGCGCTGATGGAGTGCGATGTCCTGTGGAGCGGGATAGCGGGAGGGTGGGGCCTGAATGGAGAACAGCAGGAGGTTGTTGGGGTTGAAGCCGAGGCTGGCCGTGTTGAGGTTGATCAACGTGCGGGCGAAGAGGCCAGCGCCGACGACGAGCAGCATGGAGAGCGCGAGTTGGAAGATGACGATGGATTTGCCGGCGAGGCCCTTACGGCGACGTGTGGCGGAAGAGGCGGCGTTCTTGAGTGCGGTGTTGACGTCGGTGCGAGTGGCCTGCCATGCGGGAGCGAGACCAAAGACTATCCCGGTAAGGACGGAGACAGCGGCCGTGAAGGCAAAGATGCGGAGGTCGAAGCGCGTCGTGAGAGGCGAAGGCTGCCAGGCGGAGGAGAGCAGGTGCGGGATGAGGTCGCGGCCCAGATACCCGAGGATGACGCCGGCGCTGCCTCCGAGTGAGGAGAGCAAGAGGCTTTCGGTCAATACCTGGCGGAGGACACGGGCGCGGGTGGCTCCGAGGGCGAGGCGAACGGACATCTCGCGCTGCCGGGCAGCGGAACGAGCCAGCAGAAGGTTGGCGAGGTTCGCGCAGGCGAGCAGAAGGACGATGCCGGTGAGGACGGAGAGGACGTAGATGGATGCGGCATAGTTATGTGTGGCTGCTGCGAGACCCTGGCCGCCGGGTTCCACCACGAGAGACGGCATGCTCGCATCTTTCAGAACCGCGACGGTGGCGCGGATGTCCTGATCGAGCCAGACGGCCATGACGGAGCGGATGGTTTCGTCGGAGACACCGGGGCGAGTCCGCCCCATGATCGACATCCACCACTGTTTTGGGTCCTCAAGGAGCGAACCGCTGCGTTGAGGTATCAGAGTGGGTTGCATGCTGAACGGAAGGAAGACATCCGGCGAGAGCTGGACGCTGGCGGCTCCGGTGAAGCCGGGCGGATTGACACCGACGATGGTGATGGGGATGAGGTTCAACTGGATGGTTTTGCCGATTACCGAGGGCGAGCGGCCGAAGAGGCGAGCCCAGAGGCCGTCGCTGATGACGGCGACAGGTCCGGAGCCGGGCATGCCGTCGTCGGATGGCTGGATGGCGCGGCCGAGAGCGGGTTGAACAGCAAGTTGCTGATAGAAGTTTCCGGAGACGAGCTCGCCTGTGACGGTGTCGGCATGTCCGTCGATGGTGGCGGTGAGTCGGTTGTATTCGCCCAGGTCCTTGAAGGCGAAGAGGTCTTCGAGCACAGGCTTGTCGAGGTTCTGCTGCCGCAGGAGCCGATAGACGGGGTAGGAGAAGGAGTGGGTGATTGAGCGGCCATCGGGGGTCCTGTAGAAGTCGCCCCAGAAGCTGTGGAGGGGGCTGTTGCGGCGGTCTCTGATGATGGCGAAGAGGCGGAGCTGGTTGGGCTGAGGGACGGCGAGACGATCTAGCAGGACACCTTTGGCGAGGGTGAAGATGATGGTGTTGGCTCCGATGCCGAGAGCGAGCGAGGTGATGGCAACGGTGGTGAAGCCGGGGCTTTTGCGAAGCATGCGGATGGCATAGCGGAGGTCGTCGCGAAGCTCGTCGAGCAGGCGGAGGCCTAGAGAGGAGCGGATGTTTCCTTTATGGGTTTCGATGGGGCCGAATTCGATGCGGGCGCGGCGGAGTGCTTCGGCGGGAGTGAGTCCAGATCGCTGGAGGTCTTCGGCGCGGAGCTCGATGTGGTTGCGGAGTTCGGCTTCGATGCCGGACTCGACGGAGTTGCGATGGAGAAGGGAGTTGAGATAGGAGCGAAGCCTGGACTTCATGGTTAGAACTCCTCGCGCAGGGTGTGGAGGGCTGTGTGGAGGCTTAGCTGGCCATGCATGGCTTCTCCTAGAGCTTCGAGGAGAGAATAAGATGGCTTCTCCTAGGCTGTCAAGGAGAAGAACTCAGAAATACATAGGGGCGAGGCCGGTTTCGGCGAAGAGGACGTCCCATGAGGGGTCGAGGTAGAGCCAGCGTTGGGTGCTGAACCAGCTGGTGGGTAGCTCGGGGACGTGGAGCAGGCCGTGGCCTCCGATGCAGATGAGCTCGGTGCCGTTCCAGGCCAGGAAGCTGCGCGAGGGTTGGCCTACGCGCGCGGGGTGGGTGAGTTTTCCGAGGCAGACGGGGCAGCGTTGACGCTGGTCGCGCAGAGCCCAGCGCAGGCCGAAGAGGCAGATGGAGAACGAGGAGATGAGCTGGATGTAGTCGGCGGTGTTGCGGTCGAGGGCGGGACGCAGGTAGGCGAGGTCGATCGAGATGAGATAGACGAGGGGCAGGAGCAGAGCGATCTTGCCGGTGAGGAAGGCCCAGCGGCGGAGGCGTGCTGGCCAGGTGAGTTTGCGTGAGCCGACGCGGTACTCGCCGAGTGGGAGCGATGTGGTGGCGGGCAGGGCGAGGCAGCCGAGGATGATGGCGAAGAGAAAGATGTCGTTGGCGTTGTGCGTGCGGTTGGCGAGCGAGAGGCAGACGAAGTCGTCGGGAGGGCCTTCGGGCGTGGGTGCGGTCATACGCCAGTTTCTGCCGAAGCCTTTGGTCTCGGACTTCGAGGTTTCGGCGATGACGAATCCGTTTCGTGCGGAGAGGAGAGCGGAGTCGGGCTCGAGCAGCCAGGCGTCGACTCTGCCGGGAAGTCTCCAGGAGCCTGCGGGTGCGATGCCGGCGACGACTGCGGTGTGCCGGCCGAGATGCACGGTCTGGCCAATGAGATTTGGATTGGCGGCGAATTGATTTCGCCAGAGTGCATTGCTCAGGATGAGGGGTGGGAGGCTGGTTGTATTCGATGCAGTGGGGATTGGGAGCTTGAGGAGTTGGAAGAGATTGGTGCTGGAATGCGCGATGTTTATTTTTGGCTCGCGACTGGATGAGCTTAGTGTGCGCTCGATCTGGTAGAAGGCGAAGGCGGTGAAGAGCTGCTGGCGGCGCTGCTTCCAGAGGAGGAACTGTTCGCCGGAGATAGTTGGAGCGGTGTCGTCGGTGGTGTGAGCGCTCTGGATGAGAACGATGTCAGGAGCGCTGTGGTAGTGGGACTGGTAGAACTGCTCGCGGACGCCGGGAAGGATTGCGGCGATGGAGAAGCTCGCAACGATGAGGCCTGCGAGCACGAGGAGGCATTGCGAGGCTGACCCTGCAGTGGTGACGCGCGGCGGCGGGAGTGGTGCGGATTGCGGTTTGAAGCAGCGGGCATCCTGAAATGCGCCGAGGCAGAAGGCTGCGACTTCGCGCTCGGCGGACCAGGAGATGCCGCGAGCGGGAGTGCGGGCCTCGCGGACGTGCCATAGCTCGGCGCTCCATTCGAGCCACCACTCGCGACGCTGGGCGCGAGGCACCAGAAGCGCGGCGCAGCGAAGAACGCCGAGGCAGAGAAGATGGAAGGCGAGTGCGGGGCGAAGTGTCACACGCTCTCCTCCTGGGGTGAAGGGATGAGCTTGGTGAGGAGCGGGTAGCGTTTGCGGGAGGACTCAAGGGTGAGACGGCCGGCGCGGGTGAGCTTGTAGTACTTGCGTGGCGGACGCTGCTCGGCGTCGGCGATGGATTGCTGCTCCCAGTGGGAGCGGATGAGCTCGTCGCGCTCGAGACGGCGCATGGCGGGGTAGACGGTGCCGCTGGGGAGACCGGTCATCTCCATGATGCTGAAGCCGTAGACGTAGCCCGCGTTGACGGCCTGGAGGATCATGGCGGCGGTATGGGAGAGCCGGGTTTCGGGCATGGCAATACTATACCTATGTAGCAAGCTACTTGACGAGTGGCTATGCCGGATGCTACATAGGGTGGTGAGGTGAGCCACATGCTCGAGGTGAAGGCGCTGTGCAAGCGGTATCGGGGGATTCCGGCGATTGAGGATGTGAGCTTTAGCGTGGGGGCGGGGGAGATTGTGGGGTATGTTGGGCCGAATGGGTCGGGCAAATCGACGACGGTGAAGATTATTACAGGGCTGCTGGAGCCGAATACGGGGCAGGTGCTGTTTGAGGGTGCGAGCATTCGCGACAACCTGGTGGGATATCGCGCGGCGTTTGGGTATGTTCCGGAGGAGGCGCATGTGTACACGCATCTCTCGGGGCTGGAGTACCTGCAACTGGTGGGACGGCTGCGGAATATGACGGAGGAGCTGATTGCGCTGAAGGCGAACCGGATGCTCGCGCTGCTGGGGCTGGAGTCGTGGCGGTACTCGCCGATATCGCTTTATTCGAAGGGGATGAAGCAGAGAATCTTGATTGCGGCGGCGCTGCTGCATGATCCGAAGCTGCTGGTGTTCGATGAGCCGCTGTCGGGTCTGGATGTGGTTTCGGCGCGACTGTTCAAGGATCTGTTGCAGGAGCTGGCGGCGCAGGGGAAGGGGATTCTGTATATCTCGCATGTGCTGGAGGTGGTGGAGGTGGTGTGCGATCGCGTGATCGTGATTGCGAAGGGGAGGATTCTGGCGGATGCGCCTCCTTCGGAGTTGAAACGGTCGCTGGCGCTGGCGAATCTGGAGAGCGTGTTTGCGCAACTGGTGCGGCAGCAGGAGACGCAGAGCGTGGCGCGGGAGCTGGTGGAGGTAATGGGGGCACACCATGTCTAATCGCGCGGGATTATTTGCGGCGCCGGAACATCCGGTGGAGTCGCTCGGCGTGCATGCGGAGGCAGTGACACCGCAGCGGAGGCAGAACCAGTTTGGCGTGCTGGTGGCGCATCTGCTGCACCGCTTTTTTCATAACGAGCTGCTGGCGACGGATGATGAGACGAAGCGCGTGATGGTGATCGGATATGCGGCGGCTCTGCCGGGGCTGCTGGTGTCGATGTTTCTGTTTCCTGCATATCACGGGTTTCCGCCGTATCCGCTGCATCGAGTGTTCTGGTCGCAGGCGGGCGACCACTACTTCTTCGCGATGTACTCGTTCCTGGTGATGGGCGCGGCGACGGTGTATGAGTGGGACCTGTTGTTTCCTGACCTGCTGGATATCTTTGTGCTGTCGGTGCTTCCGATTGCGAAGGAGCGGCTGTTTTTTGGGCGAGTGCTGGCGCTGGGAATTTTTCTTGCGCTGGTGTTGGGTGGGACTAGTGTTCTGGGCATCGTTGTCTTCCCGCTGGTTGCGGAGCAGCACAATTTCTTTCGGCATCTGCTGGCGCATGTGACTGCGGTGACGATGAGTGGGATGTTTGCAGCTTTCGGTTTTCTGGCGCTGCAGGGAGTTCTGCTGAATACCGTGGGAGAAGGGACGTTTCGGCGCATCACACCGCTGTTGCAGGGTGCTTCGATCATGGTGTTGCTGGCGATCCTGCTGCTGAATCCGACGATCTCGGCATCGCTGGAGGCTCTGCTGAACTCCGGCAGTCCGGCTGTGCGATATTTTCCTCCGTTCTGGTTTCTTGGCGTCTACGAACGGATTATGGATGGGCCGGCGGCTCCGCAGATCTTTCACTCGCTGGCGTGGACGGGCTGTTACGCGCTGCTGCTCGTGATCGCTGCCACGTTTGTGACCTATCCGCTTGCTTACCGTCGCCGGGTGCGCCAGTTGATTGAAGGCGCGCGCGCTGTGGATTCATCGCGAGATAATCATGTTGCGTTCGACAAGGCTCTGCATGCGATGGTCGTGCCTCTGCCGCAACAGCGAGCGGTCTTTCACTTCATCAGCCAGACGATCCTTCGCTATCAGAGGCAGCGCGTAACACTGGCGTTGTTCGGTGGGCTGTGTCTTGCGCTCTCTCTATCGGAGATGTTCGTTCTGCGCATCTCGGAGGGACATATTCGTCCGGGAATTTTGCCGAATGGTGTCCGGGCCGCGGTGCCGATTCTGGTCTTCTGGACGATTGCTGGGCTTCGAGCCGTGCTCTCGGCACCAGTCGACCGTCGAGGAGCATGGGTCTTTCAGATCATCCTGGGACGGCCGCGTGCGGAACATCTCTCCGGCACACGGCTCTGGATTACTCTATGGGCGGTGGTTGTGAGCGTTGGGGCGATTCTGGTTCTGCATAAGCTCTCGCCCGGCAGTCTGCATGGCGAACACGTTTTGGCGGGCCAGTTTATCGTTGCGGTGGGGCTTTCGTTTGTTCTCTGCGATCTTTTTCTGTACTCGGTGCGGACGCTGCCGTTTACGCATCTGCGAAAGAGCTCGATTACGGACATGCCGATGGCAATCGCTCGCTACTTTGTGGCCTTTCCGATCTTCGTCGCGGTAATGGTTCATCTGGAGTGGTGGATTGAGGCGAGCATGCGTCATCTGATTGAGACGGCGTTGCTGTTCGTCGTGGCGCATCTGCTGCTGGAGGGCGCGCAGACGCAGTCTGTCCGGCGGTCGATGCTCGAGGGTGTGGCGGGCGAGACCGATGAGTTTCCGCAGAGCCTGGGATTAAGAGACGCCTAATTAGAACTTGCAGGGCTTCAGCAGTGTAAAAAGGAGGTGGCCTGTGGCCGCCTCTTTTTTGTTGTGCACAGATTGTTATGCCAGGGAGACGATGGATGAAGATATTTGCGGTTCTGCTTGCCTCGCTATCTTTTGGAGTGGCGGCCGGCGGGCAGTCTACAGGCGGAACGTGGATTACGAATGTGACAATCGTCTCGCCTGAGGCGCTCAATCATGTGGTGAAGGGAAGTGTGCTGATTGAAGATGGGCGCATCGTCAGTGTGGAGAGGAAACCGAACGCAAAGAAGCCTGCGGGCGCGACGGTGATCGACGGGCAGGGTCAGTTTCTTATTCCCGGGCTGATCGACTCGCACGTGCATCTGGCTTCGATTCCGGGGATGGGCTTTGACCAGCGTGAAGCGAGTGCGGAGATGGTGAAGGCCTATTACAAGCAGCTGCCGCGCTCGTACCTCTACTACGGATATACGACGGTGGTCGATCTGATGGTGCTCGATCCGAAGGTGTTGAAGGATTTTCGCGAGAGCCCACAGCATCCCGATGTCTACGATTGCGGCGAGGCCCTGGTGTTTGCCAATGGGTATCCGATGTCGTTTGCTCCGCCGGAGGTGCGGTTCAAACTATTCTCCAACTTCATCTACGACCCGAAGCAGGCTGCGAATATTCCGGCGGAGTACAAGCCGGAGGACCACACCCCTGCGGCGGATGTGGCGCGGGTGAAGGCCGCAGGTGGCATCTGCGTGAAGACTTTTTATGAACGCGGATTTGGCAAGGACAAGAATCTGCCAGTGATGAGCGCGGATACCTTTGCGGAGATCCGCAATGCAGCAAGTGCCGATGGGTTGGTGCTGATGCTGCATGCGAATTCGTATGAGGCGGAAAAGTTCGGCGTCGACGGAGGGGCCGATGTTCTGGCGCACGGAATGTGGCACTGGGGCGATATGGATCGGCAGGCATCGTTGCCGGATGAGATTAAGGAGCTGCTCGACCGGATTGTAGAGAAGCGAATTGGGTATCAGCCGACGTTCCAGGTGCTGGAGGGTGAGCGCGCATACTTTGAGCCGGATTACTTGAGCTCACCGTCGATTCGCAAAGTTGTCCCGGCGGATCTGCTGGCGTGGTTTAACAGTCCGGCGGATCAGGGCTTCAAGAAAGAATTGGCGGATGGCGATACGCCGGACGCAGCGATGCGGCAGATGTATGACGCGGGGCCAGTGCGGCGCGAGCGGCTGGTGGTGGGTTATCTGGCGAGGAGAGATGCGAATTTTTTATTCGGCACGGATACTCCGTCGGGACCGACGCATGGGAATCTGCCGGGATTGAACGGGTATCTGGAGATGCAGCAGCTGCGGCGGTCGGGACTGTCTTACGCGCAGATATTGAAAGCGGCGACGATCAGCAATGCGCGGGAGTTCAAGATTGACGCGCAGGTGGGGACGATTGAGCCTGGGAAGATCGCGAATCTTGTTCTGCTGAAGAAGTCCCCGCTGGATGGAGTGGATGCTTACGACACGATTACGACCGTGTGGGTGCATGGGAAGGAAGTTTCGAGGGATAGCCTGGCTGCCGATGCTAAGAAGTGATTCCGTGACGAAGGCTGCGAGCAAGATGGGGTGGGAAAACGGCGGCGGAGAGGGATCTCCTGCCGCCGTCCTCAGGTTGTGGCGAGCTCAAACTCGCGGATGTAGTCGATAACGGCCTCGCTGAAGCCGTCGATGTGAGTCCATGCACCGTAGCCGACGCCATTGCGGGTCGAGGCTACGTTGATTACGTATCCCTTGCCGCGTGAAGCGGGGATGCGATCGTGCGACTGCTCGTCGGTGATGACGATGACACGGTCGCATGGCGCCTCGCGCTCGTTGATGGTGTCGAGGGCCGCCCCGAGGTAGGTTCCCTGGTGCGGCTGGCTGGACTCCATGGCGTCACGCAGAGCGAATCCGCGGCGGGGCGGGACGAGCACTGCGGAGTTCGAGAAGGTGTAGATGCTGACCTTCTCGGCGATCTCGCGCAGAAGCACGGCGAGCCCGTAGGCGGCGTCGGTGCGAAGCATTTCGCTACGGCGCGACAGCGGAGCGACCATGCTGCCGGAGACATCGACGAGGATGACCGTGTGCCCGGGGAGACGAGCCGCACTTTCGAGCGACTGCGGCGGATGCAAAGCACGGAACATGGCTCGCTCGAGCGCCTCTTCCCACTGCGGCGCATGACGCGCTGCGGCGAGGAAGCGGAAGGGCAGGACACGGTCGGTGCGCATGGCATCGAGCGCAGCGATCACCAGATCCTCGGCGACTCCTGCGGCCTTCATGTTGCGAAGGTTGCGCAGAAGAGCGAGAGATCCAAGACGTCGATCAATGAGCAGCCGCTCCCAGTGCGCGCGCTTGTCGCCACTGGAGGAGAGCGCGACCTCCCAGGTGTCGGGCGTGGTGAGTTCACCGGCGATGAGCCGCCTCCAGAGCAACGCCTGGTCCGAGGTCATCGGCTTGGCGTGGCTGAGAAAGAGCACGTCGCGAAGGCGGACCACACTGGCGCGGTCGTACTTGGCGAGCGAGTACTCGTCGAAGCGCGTGAACGCAGCGGCGAGTCCCTTCTTCACCTGCGCGGAGAGCGGACGCCGGCCGTCGGCCCAGTAGATGGCGACGAACTCAGAGAGCTCGTCGGCACGCTGGATGACGCGGGCCAGGGTTTCGGCTACGAGACCGCGGTGGGTCGCGTGACGTGCCATCTCGCGCACGAGCAGAAGCGGCGCGTGACGGAGCTTCATCGCAGTGCGGGCTTCGACGGCGAGCGCGGCGACTGCGGCGGGCTCGACCAGGGGAACAAGCTCGCGGATGCGTGCGGCGATGGTGACGCCGGACTCGTAGAACTCGTTCTCCCAGAGCATGCAGGCCAATACACTGCGCCGCAGGTTCTGCGTGGGTGTAAGAATCGCTGCCGGAGCTCCCTCGTAAGTGCGAGGGCGCGGGCGAGCGAGGTGACTCAGCTTGAGGATGTTCAGCTTCATGTTAGTCGCACCTCCCTTTCGTGTGCGTTGGTTGTATGTTCGCCGGGGAATAAGCGACGACGGCAAGCTACATGAGCCATTGCGGCCCATGGCAGGAATCGAACCTGCTCCTCCGCTCGTGTAAGCGGCGCTCTCCCGAATGAAGTAGCCGTTGTCTGCGCCACCGGCGAATGTTTTAGTCTTCGTAATCGTCGTCTTCATCGAGGTCGACGTTGACACGAGTGCGGACCCTCAATGGTTCCGTGGCACCAACTTTGAAGCCGACAGGCTTGAGCGGCGCCGGGGTGACATCGATCGCCAGATCGTGCATCTGCTTGTAGCTCGGACGATTCTTGTCGTAGTAGCCCGTGCAGGTATTGACCGTGAACGGCAGCACGATGTTCGGGTGCACGTAGGTGCACATGGTCATCTGCTCAGACTCACGATAGCCAGTGAAGATAAGGGTGCTGGTGCAGGTCTTGCAGAGCGACTCGCTCCCTACCGGAGTTCCGTTCTTGATGTACGGCTTGCTCATGGCAAGTCTTCTTTCTAACCAGTAAGTCACTGGATGGTTTGCGCCGGGGAATAAACGGCAACAGTCTGTGAGGTGCTCTACCACTGAGCTACATGGAGCTTCCTCCATGGCAGGATTCGAACCTGCGACCACCCGCTCCCGAGGCGAAGGAACTGTTGTCTGCGCCACCGGCGTAGTCTATTTTTTGTAAGTCGATGCTTTGCCAGGGAATGAGCGAAAAGAGTTTCAGAGTAAGTGCAGTTACGGAGCTTTGTAAGTCGAGGCTACGCCTCTGTCCCGTATTGTCTTTGCCCTGGCAGGGATTTCCGATCCCTGCGGCTCGTCAGGCGGAGGAAGTAACTCTTCTCTTTCGCCACTGGCATTGCTTGTGCAGACGTGGTTTAGCGGCTGCGCAAGCGCGCATCGATTGACTGAGGGAATGAGCGAGGACAGGGCCATAGGCATCGATTAACAGTCGAAGTACCTGTTCTCTTCGCCACTCAGTAAAGTTGATAGTCTGTTTGGTTTGCGTAGGACCTTGAGTTAGTAGGTTCGACCAAAGAGAGACCATCCCCGGCGATCAGCTGGGCGAGTGACTATCGCCAGCGACCTACGCATCGAATTATAGAATTTGATGTTCATCGGGTGTTCTCCTACGCAGACTGTACTTTGCCATAGATGGCATAAGAATAGCAAGATGATTTACGAAAAATAATCAGATTATTTTTATGAGAAGTTAGTTGTGTCCGCAGGCCGGTGTTCCCTCTCACTCGATATCTATCTTACCGAAGACGAGCGCGGCGATTGCGAGTTTGGTAGAAGGTGTAGCCGACAATGTTGCTGATGAGAGTGGTGCCGAGGATTTTGACGGCGTAGGCGCGCGGGTTGACGACATCGACGAAGGGATAGGCGGAGATAAGGAAGCTGAAGAGCGTGGCGCAGAGGCCCATGATGGAGGTCCAGCGGAGCCACCGCGGGAGACGCGTGCGGAGGCCTGTGCTGCCGACGAGCGGGATGGCGAACATCGCGAGGTAGGAGAGCTCGTAGTGAGTGATGGAGGCGTTGCTGAGGACCTGAAACGCCTCCTGCGCGTGTACGCCGATGTTGGCGAGGATAAGAAACAGCAGGACGAGGACACAGGTGAAGAGGATGGCGTTGGTTGGCGTGCGGTGGCGTGGATGGAGGCGCGTGAACCACTCGGGGATGAGGTGATCCCAGCCGGCGACGAGAGGGAGGCGTGTGGCTCCGGTGAAGATGAAGCTGCCGGCGGCGATGAGACGGAGCTGCACGAGCAGGATGGCAGCTATCGCGAAGAGGTTGCCGAGGCCGGAGTTGCCGAGAGCGTAACGGAGGGTCTGGGGGATGGGTGCAATGTAATCGATATGACCGCGTGCAAAGGCAAGCACTGAGCTTGTGCCTGCGATGAACATGGCGCAGATCATCGGCGATGAGAGGATGACGGACTGGCCGATGGAGCGTGCGGCGTCTTTGCTTTCGCCTGCCAGCAGCGCGATGTACTCGAGGCCGCAGAGAGCTCCGAAGAGCATCTGGCCGAAGAGAGCAAGCGAAACCATGTTGAACTGTGGGAGCTGGAGCGGCAGCGCCTCATAGTGGATGGGCTGGTGCCGCGCGATGGCCCAGAGGGGCAGGACGATCAGCGTGCAATAGACGATGAGGATGGATATGCCGCCGATGTTGTGTATCCATTTGCCGAGCTCCAGGCCGCGGAGGGCAGCCCACGTAATGGCGAGCACGACGGAAGCAGTGATGGCGAATGAGGCGAGGTGATTTTCCGGCAGCCAGGCGGCTGTGGGGCCGATGAGGTAGGAGATCTCAGTGGGGATGGCGTAGAGGATTGTCGCGGTGACGGCGACGCCGTAGAACCAGACGTTCCACGCGGTCATGAAACCGCTGAGATCTCCGAATGCGGTGCGCGCCCACACGTAGAGGCCGCCCTCGAGCGGCATCTCGCGGTTGAGGTAGATAACCGAGACGGCCATGGGCAGATAGAAGAGGACCATGGCGGCTATCCAGGTGAGAGCCTGGGCACGGCCAAGCCCGGCAGCGATACCAACCCACGAGCTGCCAACGACGCAAAGAACCTGCGCGAGAACAAGGTCGCGGAGACGGAGCCGGCGCGGAAGGCTGGCCTCATGTGTGGGCAAAGTTGAGGTCATGTGGAGGGTATGGTCGCACAGGGCGCGGCGAGGCGGAAGAGTTTTGTTCTGTTTACGCGGCGAAAGGGGAAGAATAAGCTTCTTGGCATGAGAAAAACCGGTTTGAGGATTGTTCGGGCGGCGGCGAGTTGTGTCTTCGCGGCGGCGTGCTGTTTTGCGGGAGCGCAGATGGGCGATACGCGGGAATGCAGCATCACCACCATGACGCGCCGGAGAAGCTGGGATCGGTGCCGTTTCCTGTGGTGTGCGCAGAGGCGACCAAGGCTCCGATGGAGCGCGGGATTGCGGTAGTGGCGGCAAAGTAATTTGTAGCTCAAGAAGAGCAATTTGTTTCAGGGTATAAAAAGAGGCGATGCCATTACGACCCGCCTCTTTTCTGCATACGTACGGAGCTAGTGGACAGGATGCTCGGGGTGAAGATACTTCGCGAGAAACTCGTAAACCTCTTTGCGCGACTGAATGGCTAACGGAGTGTCCATGCGGTTGAAGTAGTGGCCGCCGGGGGCGTTGTCGTAGACCTTGTAGTCGAACTTCTTGCCTTCCGCTTTCAAGGCCTGAATCAGGTGTTCGACTTCGAGGTAGTTCACGTCCTCGTCGTTGGTATTGGTGTGGATGAGCAGGGGCGTGTCGAGCTCGGCGGCATGGGTGACGGGCGAGCGCTTGCGGTACTCGGCAATATCGTCGTGGACATCTTCGCCCAGGTGATAGGGAGCGGAGTAAAGCTGGCGGTAGCCGTCGGGCTCGTATCCCATGCGGGCGACGAGGTCGCTGACAGGGACGCCGGCGTAGGCAACAGCGTAATCGTGCGGGTGGGCGAAGATGTTCATCAGGGTGATGAGTCCGCCATGACTCCAGCCGACGATGCCGACGCGCTTGGGGTCGAGGAAGCTGTAGCGCTCGAGCATGAACTTCATGCCGAGATAGACATCGTCGACCTCGCGCCCACCGTAGTCGATCTCCTGGTAAAAGCCCTGGCCGTAGCCGGTGCTGCCGCGGTAGTCCGTCGCGACGACGGAGTAGCCTTGCTCGAGCAACTCGCGGACGAGGTGCGCGTCGATGGTTGTGTCGAGCGACGCGTGAACGCCCTGGTGAACGAAGACGATGAGCGGCTGCTTCTTACTGCGGTCGAGGTTCTTGGGGATAAAGGTGTAGCAGTGAAGGAGGATGGGGTTGGTGGCGCCGGGTGTCTTCTTGTTTTTGATGTGCTCGTTGGGCGGGCCTGTGTATTCGTCTTTGTCGATATCCGCAATATCGCCGAGCTTCTGATACCACATCAGATCGTCGATGCGTTTGAGGATGATGTCGTTGCCGCCTCCGCCCGCGGCTGCTGCGCCTCCGCCGGGTGGCGCAGCGGCGGGTGCGGCAGCGCGTGGCGGAGCGTTCTGTGCCTGGGCAAAGCCGGCGAGCAGGAGGGCGGGTGCGAGGATCTTCAACGTCGTCATCAGGGAACGGCGAGTGACTGGGCTCAAGCGGAGCTCCTTTTTGGAGGGTGTGTGCCGCAGTGTATCGCAATCGAGGGAAAAGTCCGCTTCCGGGAACAAATAAACCGGGAACAAATAAACCGGGGACAAATAAATAAGAGGGACAGCCGATGGGCCATCCCTCTTGTCTGCAAAGCAATCGCAGCTTATACGCCGACGGGTTCAGCGGCCTTGACGTTTACCGGTGTGAGCCAGTTGTAGCGGTCGGGCCTGGTGCCGTGGACGATGCCGAAGAACTCATCGTGCAGCGCCCTGGTGACCGGTCCCATTGTGCCGTCGCCGACCAGGATGCGGTCGACCGAGCGCAGGTGCGTCACCTCGGCAGCGGTCCCGGTGAAGAAGGCCTCCTCGCAGATGTAGAGCAGCTCGCGGGGCATAGCCTGCTCTACAACTTCGATGCCAAGCTGGCGGGCCAGCGTGATGACCGAGCTACGCGTGATGCCGTTCAGCACCGAGTTCGACAGCGGTGTGGTGTAGAGGACGCCGCCGCGCACGATGAAGAGATTTTCGCCGGAGCCTTCGGACAGATAGCCGTTGGTATCGAGCGCGATTCCTTCGGAGTAGCCGTTGATCTCGGCCTCCATGCGGATGAGCTGCGAGTTCATGTAGTTGGCGCCTGCCTTGGCCAGCGACGGCATCGTGTTCGGCGCAAGCCTGCTCCAGCTCGATATGCAGACATCGGCGCCGGCGTCGCCGTGGACGTATTTGCCCCAGGGGAAGTTGGCGACGTAGACCTCAACGGGACTCCGCAGCGGATTGACGCCCATCTCGCCGTAGCCGCGGAAGGCGATGGGGCGGATGTAGCAGGGAACCACGCCGTTGGCCTCGATGACATCGACAACTGCGGCTGAAAGCTGCTCTGCGGTGTAGGGCAGCGGCATGCGGTAGATCTTCGCGGACTCGACCAGGCGAGCCATGTGCTCGGGCAGGCGGAAGACGCCCGGCGTATAGCAGCGGATCCCCTCGAAGACGGACGAGCCGTAGTGGACGACGTGGGACATGACGTGGATCTTCGCGTCTTCCCAGGGGATAAGCTTTCCGTTGTGCCAGATGTTGGTCGTGGTCTGTATGGTCATGCGTGCGCTCCTGTGGGCTTGAGGGTTTAATTATAGCGAGTTGCCCGATGTTGTCGCCTCGCTTGCATGAAACAATGGGGAGTAATGCTTAATCCTTATTCCATGAGCTTTGCGGGGCTGAGAAGCTCAGTGTATGTGCACTTTTCTGTGCTGGCGCTGAGTTCCATCTTTTTTCTCGTCGACCCCTTTGCGGCGCTGCCTACCTTTCTGGCCGTAACGGCCGGGGCGGATGAGACGCGCAGGAGGAAGATGGCATGGAAGGCGTCCGTGACGGCGCTGGTGGTCTTGAGCGCATTCGCCGTTGCGGGCCAGTACATCTTCAAAATGTTTCAGATAACGGTGCCCGCATTCGAGCTTGCCGGCGGCGTGATTCTGCTGCTGATCGGGCTGGATATGCTTCAGGCGAAACGCTCGCCCACGCAGGAGTCGCGCGAAGAGACGGTCGAGGCGGCGATCAAGGAAGATGCCGGCATCGTTCCGCTCGGCATCCCCATGCTGGCGGGGCCGGGCTCCATCACCAGCGTGATGGTGCTCGTCGGTCAGGTGCAGACCCGCTGGCAGATGGTCGCGATTCTCGGCGCGATCTTTATCACCGCCGCGATCTGCTATCTCGTGCTGGGGAACTCGTTCCGCGTGGCGCGCGCCATGGGCGAAACCGGCGTCAGAATCCTGGTGCGCATCATGGGTTTGCTGCTGGTTGCGTTGGCGATGCAGTACTTTGTGAATGGAATGTCCGACCTGGGCGTGATCGCAAAACCTTAGCGCGGCAAGGGAGTAAGATCGAGCCAGCGTCGCAGGGTGTAATCTTTCGGCAACTCTCAGCTCTCGTCAGGCATCTCAACTCTGTTTGATTTTTTTCGACACGCGAGAAGACTCCCATGCCCAGAACTGCAGAAACGAACGCCGCCGCAGCCTCTCTGTCAGCCCGCTACAAGGCAGCGCGACTGGCCACGCAACAACTTTGTCGCCCGCTGTCGGCCGAGGACATGATGGTCCAGTCGTGTGCCGAGGCGAGCCCCGTAAAGTGGCATCTCGCCCACACGAGCTGGTTCTTCGAGACGTTTGTTCTGCGTGAGTTCGCCGCCGGATACCAGCCTTTTCATCCGGAGTTCCGCTGGCTCTTCAACAGCTACTACAACTCGCTGGGCGATATGCCGGAGAAGCGGTTGCGGGCGTCGTTCTCGCGGCCTGCATTGGAACAGATCCTTGCCTACCGTGCCCATGTGGACGCGTCCATGCTGGCCCTGATGCAGTATCCGCTGGAGGATGAGGCAGCCCGGCGCATCGCGCTTGGTCTGGAACACGAGCAGCAGCATCAGGAGCTGATCGCCACCGACATCAAGCACGCGCTGTTCACCAACCCGCTGCATCCGGCCTATCTCGAAGAGACGGTTGCGACGAGGCCGGAGACGATTGCGCCGCCGCTCGAGTGGGTTGACTTTGCGCCGGGACTGGCCGAGATCGGCCTCACGCTTGACCCCGCCTCGGCAGACAGCTTTGCCTTCGACAACGAGACGCCGCGGCATCCTGTTTACCTCTCGCCATTCCGCCTTGCAACCCGCCTGGTCACCTGCGCGGAGTATCTCGCATTCATCGACCAGAACGGCTACAGCCGCCCGGAGCTGTGGCTCTCCGAGGGCTGGGCGACCATGCGCGCCGAGGGCTGGCAGGCGCCGCTCTACTGGCAGCATGACAACACCACGAACTCCGGCTGGAGCATCTACACGATGCACGGCTTCCGCTCGCTCGATGACTTGAGCGAGACCCCGGTCTGCCATCTGAGTTTCTTCGAAGCCGATGCGTATGCACGCTGGGCCGGGTATCGTCTGCCGACGGAGTTCGAGTGGGAGCATGCCGCGACTCAGCTAGGCGTTCTGCGGAAAGAGGTCGACTCGCAGCCTGCATTGCTGACACATCCGAAGCTCGAGACGGCGAAGAAGCCCAGCGCCATGGCCGCGGTGACGGCGAACCTGCTGGAGACCGGCAACCTGCATCCCACGCCGGCCAAAGGGCTGCCAGGCTTGCAGCAGCTCTTCGGCGATGTGTGGGAGTGGACCGCAAGCGGCTACACCGGCTATCCCGGCTACAAACCGCTGCCGGGAGCGTTGGGCGAGTACAACGGCAAGTTCATGTCCTCGCAGATGGTTTTGCGTGGCGGCTCCTGCGTGACGCCCGCAACCCACATCCGCGCGACCTACCGAAACTTCTTCTCGCCCGGCACACGATGGCAGTTCTCCGGCCTGCGGTTGGCTCAGGACGGCCAGAAGTAGCCGTTCAAACTACTTTCCCGGCTTTGGCGGGAACCCTTTGAACATCTTTCCGATGTCGTTGTTCAGCGAGTTCGTGTTTCGGCTCGCGTTGGATGACAGATCGGCTGTTGCCAGGCCTCTCCACAGCAGGCTTTTGCTCTTGGCGTCGAACAGATCGATCACGAGGTTCGAGACGGTCTGATTGTTTGTCGTCGTCGTGGCCGTTCCAAATCCCGGATCGGCCCATCCGCCGCCCCAACCCCATCCGCCCCATCCCCAGCCGCCGCCCCAGCCGCCGCCGAAACCGTCGTACATCGTCTGGGTCTCTTTCTGGTTGTGAAGGTTGTCATTGGCGAAGACGGTCACAGAACCGCCCGTGGGCACAAGCTGCCATCCCTTGGCCTGAAGCTGCTTGTCGACAGCCGCCTGGATGCGGGAGGCGAAGAATGGATCCGTCGTTTTTACCTGGCCCCAGGAGTAGGTATGGTACTGGCTGAAGTCAGTCTGGTGGTTGTAGTCGGTTCTCACGTTGTCGGCCATCGCCAAAACGGAGAAACCAAGCAGCAGCGCGAAGACGAATATACGGCGGGCGTGAAATCTCATAGCATGCACCTTATCGAGCGCGAATCGATCGCGAAAATGTGAGTTGGGGTTAGCAATCTGTAACAGGGAGGCCCAAAAACTGACGATTCAAAAAGTATCCATCCAGTTTTACCAGAAAAGCAAGCGCGGTCAGGAGAAATACCCGAGAATAACGTGAACTCATTCTGGCTGGATTGCATCAAAAATTGGACAGCGGTGAGGGGAACGCCCTCGAACGACGCCACTGTCAGGGGTCCCAGCGTGTCATCATTGGCTATCGCCACGGAAGCTATCTCGGTCAGCACCACGGAAGCGGTAGCCCATGAAGCGCGGGTCGGGCTCTCTTCAACGCCCAAAACTCTCTCCCCGTGGCTCTTTTATGACGAAGCGGGCTCCCATCTTTTTGAGCAGATCACGGAACTGCCAGAGTACTACCTGACCCGCACAGAACGCGCTATCTTCACCAATCATGCCGAGGAGATTCTTCGCGAAACCGCCGCATCGGCTGGCCCGCACCCGGCAGGGAAACTCACTCTCATCGAACTTGGCGCAGGGACAGCGACGAAGACCGGCATCCTGCTGCGAGAGGCGGTGCGGCAGCAGGGAAGCGTCGTCTATCAGCCCGTCGATGTGTCCGAGACCGCGCTTGCAGAGGCCACCGAAAACATTCTCGCCAACATTCCCGGCGTCTCGGTGCGCTCTCAGGTGACCGACTACACCCGCGAAGGCTTGCCGCTCGACCGGTTGCGGAACACACGCACGCTGGCGCTCTACATCGGTTCGAGCATCGGCAACTTCACCCCGGACGAAGCGCTGGGCGTACTGCAGATCCTCCGCGCGCAGCTTCTTCCGGGCGACATGCTGCTGCTCGGCACAGACCTCGCGCCGGGGAAAAACAAAAGCGTAGCCACTCTTCTGGCCGCGTATGACGATGCCGCGGGAGTGACGGCCGCCTTCAATCTGAATGTGCTTACGCGCTTGAATCGCGATCTCGGCACCGACTTCCAGGTCGAGAACTTCAGCCACAAAGTGCTCTGGAACCCCACTGCCTCGCGCATCGAAATGCACCTGGAGTCGCTCATCGCGCAGCGTGTTCATCTTCCCGCCAATGGTGCGCCGGCGCTTGAGATAGAGTTTGCTGCGGGCGAGACGATTCATACCGAAAACAGTTACAAATTCACTCTGTCCGCGGTGAATGCTCTGCTGGCCTCAGCCGGATTCGCAGTCGCAAGATCGTGGCAGGACGCCAAGGGCCTCTTTGCCGTGACATTGGCGACGGCGGTCTAAAACTTTTCCCGTCTGTACATGCCGCTCTTGCCGCCACTCTTACTCACCAGCATCACATCGCGAATGCGAATGCTTTTGTCGAGCGCCTTCGTCATGTCGTAGACCGTAAGCGCCGCAATGGATGCAGCCGTCATCGCCTCCATCTCGACTCCGGTGCCCGCGACTGTCGCCGCCGTGGCCTCAATCGCCAAACCGCCCTCCACCAGCCTCACCTGCACGTCGACGAAGCTAAGCGCCAGCGGATGACACATCGGGATAAGGTTCGCGGTCTGCTTCGCTGCCTGGATGCCCGCGAACCGCGCAACCTCCAGAGGATTGCCCTTGGGATTCTGCGGGAGCGCAGCCAACACCTCAGGGGAGAGCTCGACGAAGGCCGTGGCAACCGCTTCGCGGCGGCTGGCCGACTTCGCGCTCACGTCGACCATGCACGCCTGGCCGGTGTCGTCGTAGTGAGAGAGTTGCGGCGTCGGATCGGGCAGTCCATCGGCGATATCGTCGATGATCAGCTCGGCCGAGTAGATGGTGTCCTTCTTTTTCATGCTTACAGCCTACTACCGCAGCAGAATGGTGATCTCGTCCCCGGCGGCAAATCGTTCTTTCTCCGGAGGCAGCACCGCGTAGCAGTTCGCCCGCGCGTTAGCCGTCAGGTCGCCCGATCCCTGCCAGCGCACAAGGCGCACCACAGGCAGCAGATTCTCCGTCGTCAGACGAGCCGGCAGCACCTGCATCAGTCCCGGCTTGCTCGCGGCATCTTCGGCCAGCGTAGCCTGCGCAAACCGCGGACCCGTGGCTGGCGCCCCGCGCATTACTCGAAGCAGCGGCTCGACAAAGCAGTGAAAAGTCACCTGCGTCGAGACAGGATTTCCCGGCAGGCCAAAAAAATACTGCGGGGGATAGCCGCCTTCGCCAGGCAGCCGCCCGAAGACGACGGGTTTGCCGGGCTGCATGCGCACGCCCGTGAAAAAAAACTCAGCCCCGAGTGACTCGAGAACCTCCTCCACCAGGTCGTACTTGCCCATGGAGACGCCGCCCGACAGCAGCATCAGGTCGCAGCTCCGCGCGGTGCGAATCGTCTCTTCGAGGTAGGTGCGCCGGTCGGGAGCGATGGGAAGCCGTACCGCCTCACCGCCTGCCAGATCGACCAGCGCGGCAAGGCCATAGCTGTTGGAGTTGCGAATCTGCTGCGGGGCGGGTGTGGCTTCGATCTCTACCAGCTCATCGCCGGTCGCGACAATCGCCACCTTCGGCCTGCGATAGACGTTCAGTTGCGCCTGCCCGCAGGAGGCCGCAAGCGCAATCTCCGCGCCCTCGATCACCGTGCCCACGGCAAGCACCGGCTGCCCGGCGCGAGCCTCGCTTCCACGAGGAACGAAGTTATCACCGCTGCGAATCGTCCTCCCTGTAGCCGCTCGAATCGTCCCATCGGCTTGTTCGACATGCTCGACCATCACCACAGCATCGGCGCCCTCGGGTATCGGCGCTCCCGTCATAACCTCGATGGCCGCACCGTGTTCGAGCGCAGCGCCGTGCCACTGCTCGCCCGCCCGCACCTGCCCCGCAACCCGCAGCGGAGACGGCCCGAACTCCCCGGCAAGCACGGCGAACCCGTCGCGCGTCGAGCGGTCGAACGGAGGCTGGTCGCGGTCGGCCAGTACAGCCTCGGCCAGGACACGGTTTGCGCAGGAGAGCAGCGGCAGAGCTTCAACAGGCTGTCTCGGAAGACCATCCGAGTGGCGCAGCACAATCTCCAGCGCCTCTTCAAAGCCGACGACGCCAACCGCAACCTTGCTCATCCGTTTCTCCCATTCAAAAAGAAAAAGCCCCGAGCATCTTCGCCCGGGGCTCTGATTCCGTGCTTCGAGCGCTACTTCTTGCCGGCCTTGTAGCTCGACTTCACCTGTTCGCCGATGCCTTCGAGGACACCCTTCACGTCAGCCGCATGTGGGCCATTGGGAGCCAGCTCCAGATACTTCTGATAGGCCTCAACGCATCCCGGCGGCGCAACGATCTTCTGCGTCTTCGGGTCCACCGTGGCCTGCGGAATCAGCGACTGGCCCTTGATGTAGTAAGCGTCCGCCTTGGCCGGATCGGCTGCGATAGCCTTGTCCGCCGCAGCATCTGCCTCAGGCAGTTTGCCCGAGTTATACAGAGTGACCGCCTCGTTGAAGTAGTACATTCCGGCATTGGCCGGCATTGCCTTCGCCGCCTGTTCGTAGGCGTCTGCCGCGTCCTTCGTATTGCCCATCTTCGCGTAAGCCTGTCCAAGCTGGTTGTAGGCCACGGCGGCAACCTCAGGGCTCGGCTTCTTCGAGGCCGCATTCAGGTCCACGCCTTTCTTGTACGACGCAACGGCATCGGCGAACTTCTGCGCGATGGCCGGGTCCGTGGTCGGAGTTCCCGCTGCCTTTGCGGCCTTGGCTGCGGCATCGGCGCTTCCCAGCTGCGCGTCACCCAGCGTAAGCCACAGAATCCCCTCGTCCGGCTTCGCGGTAGTCGCCTGCTGCATCGCCGTGATGGCCGCGTCGTTATTACCGGATTTGATGTCCGCCCGGGCCTGCGTCAGCAGCGCGTTCAGATTCTGAATCTTCGAATTGGTCGCCATGATCTCGGCGTTCTTTTTCTTGTACTCCTCCAGCGCTTTCCTGTCCTCGGGCGACATCTTGGCGATGTACTCCGGACGGCTCATGTCAAAGTCGACCGTCTTGGCGTCGCCATTGGCGAAGATCACGCTCTCGTTGAAGTCCACGCTCTTGTCGCCCTGAAACACGAAGACAACATAGTTTCCCGGCGCGATCCCCGTGCCCTTATAGTTGCCGCTCGGGTCGATCGGGAAGGTGTACTGATACTTCCGGTCGGCTGGCTGCGCGCCCCTGTCGGTAGTGAGCTTGATCTCCCCCGTGGTCAGTGGCATCGCCGCCGCGTTCTGTACGTGACCCTGGATGGTGGCGCTTCCCTGGGCGGCCAGGTGGCCGGGCAGCGCCGTCGCCAGAACGGCCAGTAGTCCTGCTGCCAGTGTGGTTACCTTCAATCCGATGCGTCTCATGCTTTCTTCTCTCCTGGCCCATCAACCGGGCGTAAATTCGTTGCGCGACAGCGGTACGTTACCGAAATTGGATGCCTAATGCGGCTTGGCAGCGATCGCATACGGTATGGGATCGGCTGCTCCCGCCTCGCGAAATGCCCGAAGCCGAAGGACGCAACTCTCGCATACGCCGCAGGCCTCCGTCTCGCCGGAATAGCATGACCAACTTACATGGAACGGCGCGCCCAATTCAACTCCCAGCCTCACAATCTCTTCTTTTCGCATCGCAATCAGGGGAGTTTTAATGCGAATATCCCCGTCTTTTGTACCCTTTTGAATGAGTTGGTTGAAGGCGTCGTAGTACGCCGGCCTGCAGTCAGGATAACCCGAGCTGTCCTGCTCCACCGCCCCGATCATTACCGTCTTCGCCCCCAGCACCTCGGCCCAGCTCACCGCCGCCGAAAGAAAATGCGCGTTGCGGAAGGGAACGTAAGTCACAGGAACCTCATTGCCGATAGCCGTCTCATTTGCCGGAGCATCCGGAACCGCAATCGTCGCGTCCGTCAGCGCCGATCCACCGATCCTCCGGAAAAGGTCGATCTTCAGGTGCAGCAACTCGTGTACGCCGGTCAGCCGGGCGATCTCCTGGGAAGACCACAGCTCGCGCGCCTCTGTCCTCTGCCCATAGCTGAAGTGCACCGCATAAACGTCGTAGTCCCGAGCCGCCAGCGCCGCGCACACGCACGAATCCATACCGCCGGAGAGGCACAGCACAGCCCGCGGCCGACCGCTCTTAGAATCCGCCATCGCCTGCTCCCAGCTCCTTTTGTTCCTCTTCCGTCTCGTCGCCGTCGCTGCCCAGAAGCTGCCGCGCGGCCTCTTCATCCTGCTTATGCACCAGCAGCCGCGCTCGAAACGCAAGCGCCAGCAGACTGTTCGCGTTCTCGCCTTGCAGAAAGCACTCAATTCCCGCTGCCTCGAGCATCCCCTTGGCCATCTGAGCGTTCGCGGGCTCCAGAAACTTCCCCACGCTGACAAACTTGTCCGGATCTGCGATTTGTTCCGTCATGAAATTTCCTGTCTCACTCAATTTCCCGTCTCGCTACTTGTCTTCGTACGTCTGCAGCCGTGCGGTAATGGTTCCCCAGAACAGATGCGCCCGAATCTGCACCGGAATGCGCCGCGCATCGTCGGTGTACCAGACGATGTTGCCGCGGTTCTTCACCACGCCCTCGTCCGCGGTTGGCTCCACGCGAAGCGTCTGAAAGGTTCCGGCGGGTGTCTTGATCTCTTCCTTCGCCTCGACCTTCATCGTCACGGTAACGGTGCGCATCGAATCGGCCAGCGGAAACTTGATCGTCTGCCCCACTACCATCGGCTGCGACGCCGCATAAAAGATCGCCGACAGCGAGTCCGTCACACAGGCAGGAATCGAAGCTGTCTGCTCCTTCGATGTCCCCTTCACCAGGTTGCGCTCCACCTGTTTCTGCTTGCCCTGCGAATAGTCGAAGCTCAGGTCGCTCGAAACCTTGCGCCTGCCCTCCTGCAACTGCTTGCTGAATCCGGTCGAGCAGCCCGTCTTCGTATCGAACCCCGCCTGAAACTTATCGACAACGGGAAACAGCATCGTCACCGCACCCACCGAGCCGCCCGAGGCATTGATCTTCTGCACCGTCCCATCCTGTTCAAGCTGAAAGGTCGCCGTGCCCGCGGTAAAGACTCGCCAGTCCACCGTATAGTTCAGGGTTCGCCGGGTAGGGAAGACGAAGTCCGGGTGCGGCGGCTCAAGCGTCGGGATGACCACCGGCGCTTTGGGCGTCATGCCCAGCAGCTGCGCCCTCGCCGGCAGCGAGAGGACGCTGCACACCATCGACAAAATCAACCCGGGAGAGAGGAGACGCTTCAGCAAAGGCCAGAACTCGCACAAAAGAAATGTGTGGGCGGTTTTCGCGCCAGCTTCCACGCCTTCAGCGCAGACCCCTCGTCACCCTCGGTGACTAAGAAAAAGCCGGACCGCCAGCGCCAGATAGATGGCGCCGGCACCCATAAGAGCATTGTACTCGCGGTGGTGCCGCCATTGCGCGGATGAAAATCGCCCTCCACTGGCGTTCTCATTAGCCGGAAACTGCGCCGGAGTAAGCCGTGGAAGCAGCCTCGGCACCTTCGCCGCATACTCGTTGAATCCGGCAAAGTGCTCGCGCAGGTAAGCTTCCTCGGAACGAATCGTCGGCAGATAAATCGCTACAAAGAGAAGCGCAAGCGACACGAAGACCACCACGCTGCCCGCCGCCAGCGCAAAACCGAAGGCAATCAAAATCGAGCCCAGGTACAGCGGATTCGTGTGTAGGCATACGGCCCGGTGCGCGTCAGCTCTGCATTCTTACGGACATATCCCGCCGCATACGCCCGTAGCCACACGCCCGGCACTACCAGCACCAGGCTCAGCAGCATCGTCTTCCACGTCGGATGTGCCATCCACAAAAACACCGCCGCAAACACAAATCCCAGCGGAACCCGTATGCGCCGCGCAATCTTCTGCCATGTGGTTCTTTCGTTCATGCCCGTTCGCTCACTGCTACACCTTATCCTGTCCGGTATTCTCGCGAACCCTCAGCAGCTCCATCGCAGCCACCGCGACCTCGTCCACCGTAATCTCGAGCAATCCCTTCTCCGTCTCCGCATGCCGCGAGTGATCGAGCACACTCGAAGCATGCCGCAACACGCGCGGACCTTGTCTTATAAGGCCCATTCCGCGCCGGGTCGGTCGGCCCGTACAGCCCCACCACGGGCTTCTCCAGTGCCGCCGCGAGATGCAGTGGACCCGTATCACCCGCAACCACCAGCGCCGCCCGCCGCACCAGTGCAATCATTTCGCCCACTGTGCTCGGGACCACCACCGCTGCACCGCCGCTCGTCTCGACAACGCGTTTTGCGACCACATCCTCCGGAGACGAAGCATTCACCAGCGCACAAAACCCCTCCTGCGCCAGAACTCTCGCCAGCGCGCCATATCGCTCCACTGGCCACTGCTTCGCACCCCATCCCGCCGTCGGAGCAAGCAAAACAAACCGCTGACTAACGCCCGAAAGCAGCGCGTCGCACCACGCCTCTGCTGCGGGATCGACCGGCAGTACAACCTTCGCTGGCCGCAGCGTCCCGCCAGTCGCCGCACTCAGCAGCTCACAACCCTGCTCAACCACATGGTCCGCCGTCACCTTTACCTTGCGTCGGTAAAACCACGCCGCCGGAGCCTCACGCGGTTCCGCAGCCCCCACAAAATCGCTTGCGCCAGCCATCCATCCCACCATCCCCGACCGGATCGACCCCTGCATATCCACGCAGAGATCGTAGTGCGGTCCGCCCAACTCACGTCGCAACGTGCGAATCCCTCGCAGCGTACCGCCCGAAAACGGCCTCTTCTTCCACGCGCGCGCAGGAACCGGAATCCACCTATCCACCAAAGGCCGTCGCGCATCCCGCCCCACGCTCGGACCTCCACTCTTCGCTTCCAGCAGCTCGCTCCATGCGGGCTCAATCGCCCAGTCGATCACCCACTCCGGATGCAGCTCTCGCAGCGCCGCAACGGCAGGCATCGCGTGCAGCACATCCCCCATAGCTCCAATCCGCACAATCAGCACACGAAGCGCACGTTGTCCCACGGAAGCGCCAGCACCATACGAAAGATTGGGTCCAGTGGCCAAGCCTCAATTTTCTCACGCACTTGATAGTGGGTAGTTCCGTTTTGAAGGGGCGCGGCTTCAGCCGCGCCGTAGGCTCAATCGATAGAATGCGGCTTCAGCCGCTGAGGGAACATTTCAGGACAGGCAAGACTTTTCAGCACCCCCCTTTAGCCCCTGAGGTAATTTTCGAACTGACCCACTACCATGTTTTCGCCGATCAATGCTTTCGCCGATCCAGCCGTCCCACCATCCCCACCAATTGCGACAGCGCATCCTGCTCATGCAGCAGCTCCACGCTCAGCCGCGCCACCACAATCGGCCCAAGCGTCTCCAGATGATCTCGCAGAACCGGCGTCAGCTTCACCGCATCTTTCTCCGTCGTCACAAAACCGTTCGCCTGCACCCTCCGCGCTCCCTCCAGCAGAAGGCGCACATCACGGTCGTCATAGGCATGATGATCCGGAAAAAACATCGCATCCATCGGCTCGTAACCCTGCTCCGCGAGCATCTCCGTAAAGCCACTTGGCCGTGCAATCCCGCAGAACGCGAATGGCCGAGACGGTAGCCCCACCTTGCCGCCTTCGCCCAGGCTCAGCATCCGCCGGATCACCCAGATCGCCGGCGTCTTCTTTCCGCTCAAACCCTCCACTACGCCGAGCAGCGAGTCGGCCTCTTCCTCGCGCAGCACGACAATATCCGCCTCCGCCAGCGCCGTCAGCGGCTCGCGCAGATTCCCCGCCGGCAGCAGCGTATCCTCGACATCCGCCTGTGTCAGCAAAACTATATCCACATCCCGAGCCAGTTGCCGGTGCTGAAATCCATCATCCAGCAGATGCACCACCAGCTTCTCCGACGGCTCATTCCGCTCCGCCAGCACGCCTGCTTCATACCGGTCCGCTCCCTCATACACCGGCACGCCCGACTGCTGCGCCAGCAGCACCGGCTCATCCCCATGCCAGGCCGCATCGTCAAAGGGCTCCACCCGCGTCGTCAGCGCAGACCCGCGCTTATATCCACGAGTCAGAATCCTCACCGCATATCCCCGATGCTGCAGCGTCTTCGCCAGCATCAGCACCATCGGCGTCTTGCCCGCGCCACCCGCCGAGACGCTTCCCACGCTGATCACCGGACTCGGTAGCCGATGCCGCTTCAGCCATCCCCAGCGAAACATCTCCCGCTTCAAAGCCAGCGCAGCGCCATACACAGGAACCAGCGGCAACAGCAGAGGTCGTCGCATGCCCATCGTCAGCTCACAGGCCTTTCCTTTAGCAGAGTTGTCAGTGCCTCCACGGTTCGGCCCGTTGCTCCCGACTGCTGTTCGAAGACCCAGCGCCCGCGCTCACCCAGCGTCCGCGCACCTTCAGTATCGCGCAATAACGCCACCAGCGTCTCCTCAAGCTTTTCACGCGCCACAATCCGGATCGCATCCCCCGCCCGCATTCTTTCCACTACCTCGCGGAAGTTCTCATACGAAGGCCCCATCACAACAGGAACCCCAAACTGTGCGGGCTCCAGCGGATTATGCCCACCCTTCGCCACGAGGCTTCCCCCGACAAACGCCACCGCCCCGATCCCATACATCGACGCCAGGTCGCCAATCGTATCCAGCAGCAGGATCGTCCCGCCAGAGATCGGCTCCGTCGCGACCATCAACTGGCTGCAGCGAAAAAACGGATACCCCGTCTTCCCGATCAGCTCCAACACCTCATCAAACCGGTCAGGATGCCTCGGAGCAACCAGCAGCACCGCATCGGGAGCCGCCTCACGAATCCCCGGCCAAGCCGCCAGCAGCGCCTCCTCCTCCCCGGCAAGCGTACTGCCGGCGACGATCAACCGCGCACCCAGCAGCGAGCCAATCCGCCGCGTCATCGCGCTCGCCTCCCGCGCCTGCACGTCATACTTCAGATTCCCGGCCACCCGAACCCGCCCTGCCGGAACCCCAATCTTCACCAGCCGCTCCGCCGTCTCCTCGCTCTGCGCCAGAAACAGCGAAATCCGCTGCAAAAACGGACGCCAGAGCCCACGCAGCCGCATATACCGCGGAAACGACCTGTCCGAGATCCGCGCATTCACCACAGCCATCGGAATCCCACGCGCCGAGCACTCCACAATCATCCGCGGCCAAAGCTCGCTCTCCATCAGCACCAACATCTTCGGCCGCAGCACGTCTAAATACCGCCGCACGCTATACGCAAAATCCAGCGGCAGATAAAAAACCGGCGAATCGCCCATCCGCTCCTTCGCCAGCCGCTGCCCCGTCTCCGTAGTCGTCGAAACCGCAACCACCCAACCCGGCAACGCAGCCTTCAGCTCGCGAATCAACTGTGCCGCCGCCAGCACCTCACCCACCGAGACCGCATGCACCCAGATGACATCCCGCCCACGAACGGCCCCGCGCAAATTCTCGGGAACGCGCCCCAGCCGCCCCAGCAGCCCCGCGCGATACCGTCCGCTCGTCGCCATGCGCACCAGCCAGTACGGAGCCCCCACCACCAGGACCGCCAGCAGCATCGCGCTGTACATCATCATCACCGTCGCGGGTTCCTCGCTTTACCTTGTGCGCCAGCGAAGATGATAATCAACTTGTCCATGAAGTCCCATCGGCTCCCTGCAACTATCTTCTCAGTCGCCCTCGCAACCTGCCTCCTCGCCGTCACCGCACACGCCTCCGACAAACCCCGCAAAGCCCCGCCGGCAAAGCCCGCCAACCAGTACGCCGCCTTCGACGCCCACCCCAACGAGCACGTCGCCGCAGCCGCCGAACCCTGCGACGACCCCAAAGACTGCGACTTCTTTCGCCTGCCCTACAACTCCCACGGCTTCCTCCCCGTCCGCGTCATCTTCACCAACGACAGCGACAGTGCCCTCACGCTCGATGACGCCCGCATCCAGTTCATCTCTGCCAACAACGACAAGATCCCTGCCGCCACCGACGACGACATCCAGCGCCGCCTCTTCTCCACCAAGAGCGTCAAGGGCCGCGAAGTCCCCTTGCCTCTGCCCCTCCCGCCCATTCACCTCCACGACAAGCCCGTCGACAAACAAATCACCGCCGACGACAACGACTTCGGCTTCACCACCACCACCGTGAAGCCCCACTCCACGCTCGCCGGATACCTCCTCTACGACATCCACCAGCTCAACGACCAGCCCCTCAAAGGCGCCGAAATCTACATCAAGATGGTCTACACCGTGCCCGACAAAAACGGCGAAAAGAAGCAGCTCTTCGACTTCAACATCCCCTTCGACAAGTGGCTCGCCGTGAATCCCGCCGATGCCTCCAACCCCCATTGACAGAACCGCCGTATCATAATGCTTAACGTTACTAACGGACAGTGTTACCATACCAGCTATGATCCATAGCTTCCGGGATCCTGATACTCAGACGCTTTGGGAGACCGGAAAGAGCCGGCGCCTTCCCGCCAGTATCCGCATCTCTGCCTGGAAGAAACTGGCAATCCTCAACGCTGCGGTCGAGCTGGACAATCTGAAGGTTCCGCCTGGCAATAAACTCGAGGCATTGAAGAGAGATCGTAAGGGCCAGCACAGCATTCGCGTCAACGAGAAGTACCGCGTCTGCTTCGTCTGGCGCGACAACAACGCACATGACGTAGAGATAGTGGACTACCACTGAGGGAGACAAGAGGAGACAAAAAATGACCCGGCCATTCGCAGTCCATCCCGGAGACATTCTGGCGACCGAGTTCATGGAGCCGCTGGGCCTCACCGCCTATCGCCTCGCAAAGGAGTTGCACGTCCCGTTACCCCGAATCAATGATGTGGTGCGAGGCAAACGTTCCATCTCTGCCGATACCGCGCTCCGGCTCGGCATCTACTTCGGCCTTCCCGCTCAGTTCTGGCTGAACCTCCAGAACGACTACGATCTTCGCTTGGCGAAGAATGCCAGGTTGTCTAAAGTAAAGCCGCGGATCGCTGCCTGACATCGCCGTACCCCAACCCACTCTCGACAAGAAAAGCTAATGCAGACAACTCTCAATCTCCGCCCCGCCACACCCGCCGACGTTCCCCAGATTCTGCAATTCATCCGCGACCTCGCCACCTACGAGCGCGAACCCGACGCTGTCCATGCCACCGAAGCCGACCTCCTCCGCGACGGCTTCGGCCCCGTCAAACGCTTCGATTGCCTTATAGCAGAATGGTCGGAGTCTTCAACCAACAACCAACAACCAGCAACCAACAACTCACCGACACCCATCGGCTTCGCCCTCTACTTCCACAACTACTCCACCTGGCGAGGCCACGCCGGCATCCATATCGAAGACCTCTACGTGAATCCCGAACATCGCGGGAAGGGAATCGGCAAAGCCCTCCTCACCCGTGTAGCCGCCATCGCCGCCGCCGAAGGCTGTTCCCGCCTGCAATGGGACGTCCTCGAATGGAATACCCCGGCCATCGGCTTCTACGAGCAGATGGGCGCAAAGATGCTGATGGACTGGCGCACCATGCGAGTCACCGGCGAAGCGCTCCCCGCCCTGGCCGCGCGAAGCAAATAAAAAGACCTACTTTATTGGCATACAGAAGCACAGACTATTCCCATCCGGATCAATCACGGAAAACTCCCGCAGCCCCCATGTCTGATCAACCGGCGCTGTGTGAATTGGGGACTCCGGTCGCCGCGTAGTGTTCAGGCCGCGCCTGCGGAAGGTCGCAAAACGCTCATCAACATCGTCCACAAACACACGATTGACCGAACCGAAGACACCGTCCCCTGCATGGCGGGAAAGCTGCAATTCGGCCCCGTCTCGAATCAGGTCAATGACTCCGTTGGCCATCTCGCGATCTTCATATCCGGGCCACTTGCGCTCGAAGTCGAGAACTTCTGTGTAGAAATGTAAGGATCTCTCCAAATCGCCAGACTTGATCACAGGAACAATCTTCATGACAATCTCCCGGACGGCAGGGCTCCAGGATACCGTCGCCACACCGGCTTGGTAGAAATCTCCCAGGCACCCTTTTTCCCGAGCAAATACGTCTCATACGAACCCGCACGTATCCACCTGGATGCGGGGCAGGCAAATTAATGCTTTTGAAACCCAGGAAAGACGAGATAACAATACGCATACTGTTCGACAAACCTGGGCGGAGGTTACGAATATGCCATCGACACACTACTTTGAAGACCTATACGGTGTCACCGAAGAACAAGCTCTGAACTTCTGGGTCTCGCATCTCCACGAAGCGATAGGCAGCGAGCAGTGGTCCCAGATTCGCGACTCCACGGGCATCTACCTTGCCAGCGTGCTCGGTCATTTTTGCCTGCAGTCGGTCGACCACACCGAAGCCCTCTCGCCTGATTACAGCCCGGGCGATCAGGAGTTTCGCCAGTTCGCCGACCTCACCCAGATCGCCGAGCTCATGATGCGCCAGCTCACCAGCGCGAAGAACCCTCTCTGGATGGAGTCCGCCGGCGCTCACATCCTGCTCTACGCCGGATTCTTCCAGGACCAGAACAAGAACCGCCACAACATCAGCTTCTACGCCAACATGGGCCGCGAGTGCTATCTCATGGCAGCCGTAGGGAAGCGGGCAAAAATCATGAAGCTGATGGCAACAGGATTCCCGCAATACCTCTTCCACCTGGCCGATCTCAACCGGCATCTCCGCGAAAGCCGATATCTGATAAGGCCGGAAAACTAGGTTGCACAATGCGCATGGCTGGCGTTGCCCTCAAAGGCTCGCCGCCTACCAGTAGCACCCACGGTAACCATGCCAGTATCCGTAGTATCGCGCCCGCCAATACGGATCGTACGGAGTGTACGCTCCATACGGATACGGGTACGGGTAAGCTCCGTAATAGTAGGGATAGTATCTAGAACCGCACCAGCAGCGGCGGCTCAACAAGAGAACCACTAGAATCAGGCAAAGCATGGCGATCCTCGTGACCGGCGCGTAATCAGCAGCGCCCGGAAGAAGAATACGCCCGCAGCCCCGAGCCGGTTCCATAAATCGCATCTATCAGGAGAAACTCTAGCCCGTGAAGAAGATTCACGTCATCGGCGATGATAGGTTGTTAGAGCGGCTCAGGATAAAGCGGTAATTCAGTCGGCACTTCGTCGGGAGACAGCAGCCGTACCCCATACTCTTCGAACACCTGTACCGCCTTGCTGAGATCGGCAGTCGCATAGGTCTGCATGCCTGAAGGAAGATCAATTCTCTCCGCTGGCGACGCCATACCGCGGAAGGCACCTTCTAATCCACCCGGAGTGATAATCAACAGCAGGCGCAACTTCGGAGAGCGGATCTTGAAGCCATGGGGGATGAGTCTCGGAAGAAAGACGCATTCGCCCTGCTTCACCTTGAATGCGTCTTTCCCTGCATAAACATCGAACTCTCCTTCGAGAACGTAGTACAACTCATCTTCCCGAGCGTGAATGTGCGGCGGCGGTTCGTTACCCGGAACAAGGACCGCTTCCATCAAACCGAACTGCCCGTCAGTGTCTTTCTTCTCCGCCAGGTACGTTGTCAGATTATTCATGTACCACGTGGACGACTCGTGGGACGGCGCGCGTTTGTACGCCTTCAATTCCGTTGTTCCAATGCTCATTTTGCTTCATCCCTCATTTTTGTTGATTCGGTTTTCCCGCCCGATCAATTTGTCGGACAGTCATCATGGCGCCCATTGTCTGCAACATTCGAGACCAGCCACCGGCCGTTTTGGCGATACATCGTAAAGACGTTAGTGCCGCAATGATCCATCTTGCCGTTCACCGTAAAGACATAAGGAGCCCAGATCACCGCAATGTCGTGATCGATGCGGACCGCCGGATGGTACAAAGTCTCCTCCAACTGATCGTGGGAGGTTTCAAATAGCTGCTGTAGCCGCGCGTCGAAGAAATCGAAGTGCATCTGCACAGGTTTCCCCTCACGAATCTGGGTAGCCATGCCTCCAGGAAGTAATTGATCCTGAATCAGCCTGGCATCCTTCTTCACCAGGCCGTCGCACATCAGCTGTAACGGCTTCAGCACGGCTTGCTGCTCCGGAGTAAGTGCCTCGGGCGCCTTGTGTCTTTCGATCTGCACCGGCATAGAGTCAGCTTGCTGCGCATAAACCGGCACAGTGATTACTGCAGCACTGCAAATGAACAGAAACGAGCTTAGTTTCAGCATGTCTTTCCTTTAGGGGAGTACGTCCTTGTGTTTGCGTTGCATGTGAGAAACCCTCAACTACTCTGAGCCGCTGAGGGCCCCGTACTGTTTACGGAATAACACCTGGGTCACTGGTTTTATTCCGGAGTTCGCAGCGCAATGGCACAGTCCTGAAGGCTTGACGCACCCCGTATAATCAAAGAAGGGGGCAAGACCAGAATCTAGGCGGTTGGCTGCTGAGAGAACGCAGTTAAGTCGTTTACATGGAATACTTTGCGGGTTGCCTTCCTGAAAAACAAGGAGTTTTCGAAGGAAGTTCGGACCTAAAGCATTTATTTCGAATACTTTGACACAAATTGCAGGGAGTGGGGATAGGTACTTGGCAAAGAAGATCAGAGTCATCGGCGGCGGCTTAGCAGGCCCGGAAGCCGCGCTTCAGGCAGCGAAACGCGGCTGCGAAGTTGACCTCTACGAGATGCGCCCCACCCGCTCCACAGAAGCCCACCAGACCGCCGACTTTGCCGAGCTCGTCTGCTCCAACTCCCTCAAATCCGAGTCCGAAAATACCGCCCCCTGGCTCCTCAAACAAGAGATGCGCCGCGCTGGCAGCATCCTCCTCGCCGAAGCCGATGCCTCCGCCGTCCCGGCCGGTCATGCCCTCGCCGTAGACCGCGTCGTGTTCTCCAAACGCGTAGCCGACCGCATCGCAGCAGAACCCCTCATCACCGTCCACCGCGAAGAGGTCACGCACCTCGACGAGAACGAACCCGGCACCATCACCATCCTCGCCTCAGGTCCGCTCACCAGCCAGGCGCTAGCCGCCGAGCTCCAGCGCCTCACCGGCTCCGAACACCTTGCCTTCTACGACTCCATCTCCCCCATCGTCGACGCCACCACCATCGACATGGACAAGGTCTACCTCGCCGCCCGTTGGGACAAAGGCACCGCCGACTACATCAACTGCCCCTTCACCAAAGAAGAGTACGACCGCTTCCTCGAAGCCCTCACCGCCGCCGAGACAGTCCCCGCCAAAGAATGGGAGCAGATCCCCACGGAAGATCAACCAACAACCGGCAACCAGCAACCAGCAACCGTTCCACAATACTTCGAAGGCTGCCTCCCCATCGAAGAGACCGCCCGCCGAGGCCGCGACACCCTGCGCTTCGGCCCCATGAAGCCCGCAGGCCTCACCAACCCAAAAACAGGCCGCTGGCCCTACGCCGTCGTGCAGCTCCGTCAGGAAAACCTTCGCGCCGACAGCTACAACCTCGTCGGCTTCCAGAACCACCTCAAATTCGGCGAGCAAAGCCGCGTCCTGAGACTCATTCCCGGCCTCGAAAACGCCACCTTCCTCCGCTACGGCCAGATCCACCGCAACACCTACATCCACGCCCCGTCGCTCCTCACCGAAACTCTTCAGCTCAAGGCCCACCCGGGCATCATGATCGCCGGCCAGCTCTCCGGCGTCGAAGGCTACACCGAATCCATAGCCTCCGGCACGCTGGCCGGCATCTACGCCGCCGCAATAGCCCACGGAATCACGCCAGCACCCGCTCCACGGCTAAGCGCCAACGGCTCGCTCAGCCACTACATCACCCATTCCGAGACAAAAAAATTCCAACCCGCCAACATCACCTTCGACCTCCTCCCACCCCTCGAAGACGGCCTGCGCAAACGCATCCGCGACAAGAAGGAGCGCCACAAAATCCAATGCGACCGCGCCCTCGAAGCCTGGAACGAATGGATGACCCAAATCGCATAATTTCTGTTCGAAAGAGGAGAGCCACAGTCATTCCCTGCAGGGCAAATCGATCCTCATCCCGCTTATCGCTTCACCTTCACATTGATGTAGCTGAACTCATCTCCCGGCGCCACCTTGATCCAGTGCGGAGTCCCCGCCGGAATGCTGATGATGTCGCCCTTCTTCACCATCTGCACCGTCCCCCCTGTAATATCCGTCCCGCCCCACTCCCCCGGTCCTTTGCCCGCAGCAGCAACCTTACCCACCACAGTGCCGCCAATCACCAACGTAGCCTGCCCACCCGTCACGGTAATCACATCAGTCAAATGATCATGCACCTCCGGACTACCCGACTTCACCCGTGCCGCTACCGTTATCGCATGGTCATCACTCTCCGCGATCTTCTCAGTCGCAGAGCCGCCTGCCGCAGCAACCGCCTTCGCCATCACTTGTTGAGTCGCCTTCTGCAACTCCGCAGCCGAGTGATAATCGAACGCCTTCTCCTGCGCCATCAACGAAGCTGTCATCAACATCAACGCCACGCCAGCAAGTTTCATAAGCCACCTCTCCCGTACACATTCAAGACACACGATGAAATCTACGCTTCCTTCTTCTTATTGCGCGCCTTCACCTTGAACCAGATCGGAGTGCCGATAAATCCGAAGCTGTCGCGAATCTGGTTCTGCAAAAATCGCTCAAACGAAAAGTGCAGCTTCACATCCTTGTCCGTGAACAGCACAAACGTAGGCGGAGCCACCGCAGCCTGCGTCATGTAATAAATCCGCACACGCTTGTTCATCGGCACGCTCGCCTTCTGGAAGTCCACGCGCTCCAGAAAACGGTTCATCTGCCCGGTCGTCACACGCTTCCGCCGCTCGCGCGCCACCAGCTCCACCTTCTTGAACACCTGTTCGACATTCTTACCATCCGCAGCCGAGATAAACAGCAACGGCGCATAGTCCAGATACTTCAGATGGTCCCGCACCTGCTGCTCATAGGCCTTCTGGTCCGCCGGCGGCTTGCCATCGAACAACCGCATCCCATCTTTACCAACCTTCGTCATCAGGTCCCACTTGTTGATGACGATAATCACCGAACGTCCGCTCTCATGCGCATATCCGCCGATATTCGCATCGAGCGCCGTCACACCTTCCGCCGCGTCGATCAGCAGCAGCGACACATCCGCTGCCTCAAGATGCTTCCGCGCCATAATCACCGACAGCTTCTCCGCCATCAGCTTCGTCTTGCCCTTGCGCCGAATCCCCGCCGTATCCACAAACCGGAACGCATGCCCATCCCGCTCCACCACCTCATCCACTGCATCGCGCGTCGTCCCGGCAATCGGCGACACAATCGCCCGCTCCGTCCCGGTCAGCGCATTCAGCAGCGTGCTCTTGCCCGCGTTCGGACGCCCGATAATGGCAATCTTCGTCTCCCGACTCTCATACTCCCCATGCGACCGAAGCCTCCGCACGCGCTTGGGCGGTTCCAGCGAAGCGCCCGGGGAAATCGAATAATCCGGCCCGCTCGCGTCTTCCTCCTCCTCGTCGTTCTCCGTCAGCATCACCTCAGGCTCTTCGATGACCTCTCGCTCCGGCAGCACCTCAAACACGGCATCCAGCAAATCCCCAATCCCGTTCCCATGCTCCGCCGAGATCGGCACCACATTGCGAAACCCAAGCCTCCGGAAGTTCTCCGCCTGCGATTGCATAGCCTCGGTGTCCATCTTATTCACCGCAAGAAACACCGGTTTCCCGCCCCGCAGCAACAGCCGCGCAAGCTCCATGTCCGGCGAAGCCAGCTCCGTCCGCCCATCCACGACCATCACAATCGCGTCTGCTTCCTCCAGCCCCACCTTTGCCTGCCGAAAGATCTCCGCCGGAATCAGCGCCTCGTCATCCGGCACCACTCCACCCGTATCGACGATGCGAGCCGCGCGATCCATCCATTCGATCTCGCCATAGATGCGGTCGCGCGTAATCCCTGGCTCATCCCCCACGATCGACCGCCGCGACCCCGTCAGACGGTTGAACAGCGTACTCTTACCCACATTCGGCCGCCCGCAGATAGCAATCAGCGGCAACTCCCGCGCCGCAGCGCTCTCGGTCTCTGTCGCCATCTGCGACGCGAGCAACTCAACCTCGCGCCAATCCTCGTCGTCGATTCTCTCGCGCCCCGCAACATTCTCCGACCGAGGAGTCTGCCGCCCTACGATCCCATCCACCGGCCTCGAAGCCGCACTCCGCTCCGCAGCCACAGGCTTCTTCGGAGCAAGCCGCCCCGGCTGAATCGCTTTGCTTCTCTCCTTGTCCGGGGACTGCTTCGTCACCCGCGAAGCCTTCTCCGCCGCCGCGCGCTTGGTCGAAAGAATCTTCCTCTTCCGCGGATCGACCGCCCCGGTAGTCGGCGCCGTCCTCGGAGCGCGCCCTTTCTTCGGCCGCGTGCTCGCCTGCCGGTGTTTCTTCCCTAATCTCTTCTTCTCTCGCGCCATTTGTCCAAGTGCCTCACGACGCAATAGCGCCATCCTTCATTATAGGGAGCCTGCTCACCACCGGCTGCCCGGGGAAGCGGACACGACCCGGTTTTGCGACTTCCTCGAATCGCGCTGGCCGAAGCGATCAACCCGCACGCCGCTCTTCTGTTTTTACCGGCAGGAGAGGCCAAAACTGCTACGATACAGTCCCATGCAACCGTCAGACAGATCAAATCCAGCTCCCGATGGCCTCTCTCCAGGTGCCCGATTGCGTGCTGCCGTCGAGGCCGACCCGCCGCTGCAGGTCATCGGAGCAATCAATGCCTATCACGCACGCATCGCGCAACGAGTAGGTTATCGCGCAATCTATCTCTCGGGCGGCGGTGTCGCTGCGGGCTCTCTCGGCATGCCCGATCTCGGCATCTCGGAGCTGGAAGATGTGCTCGTAGATGTGCGCCGGATCACCGCAGTCTGTTCTTTGCCGCTGCTGGTCGACATCGACACAGGCTTCGGCAGTGCATTCAACATCGCGCGCGCCATCCGTTCCCTGATCCGCGACGGTGCAGCAGGATGCCACATCGAAGACCAGGTACAGGCCAAGCGTTGCGGTCACAGGCCGGGCAAAGAGGTCGTCCCCAGCGGGGAGATGGTCGACCGCATCAAAGCCGCGGTGGATGCCCGCACCGATCCCGGCTTCGTCATCATGGCCCGCACCGATGCCCTGGCCGTTGAGGGACTGAACGCTGCGCTCGATCGTGCCGCAGCCTACGTCGAAGCGGGCGCCGACATGATCTTTCCCGAAGCCATGACCGAGCTGGGCGAGTACAAGAACTTCGTCGACCGCACCAGGGTCCCCGTCCTCGCCAACATCACCGAGTTTGGAGCGACGCCTCTGTTCACTCTCGACCAGTTGCGCAGCGTCGGTGTATCCATTGCCCTCTATCCTCTGTCGGCATTTCGCGCCATGAACGCCGCCGCCCTGAAGGTGTATGAAGCCATCCTGCGCGACGGCACGCAGAAGAACGTGCTCGACACGATGCAGACCCGCGCTGAGCTCTATGACTATCTGGACTACTACTCCTTCGAGAAGAAGCTCGACGAGCTATTCCTGAAAGAGAAAAAAGAAAAAAAGTAAGAGAGCGAACAGACAAGCTCCCTACCTTCCCGGCCGAATCGGCCGAATCCACCTGAGACTGCTGTTCGAGAGTGTTACGAAACTCCCCAGGCGGCATTCAGCCGACACGGATCTGTGGCGAAAACCGGACTTTATATTCCCTGTGCTAGTGGACGGAGATGCGGAGGATCTGACCGGTGGGTGCTGCGCCGAAGTTCGAGACGTAGAGGTAGCCGTCCGGGCCGAATGTCATACCGGTAGGAACGGAGAGCCCCGTGGCTACATCTTCGATATCGCCGGTGCGGTTGAGGCGTACAACCTTCCCGACACCGAATGGTGGTGCAGGAAAACCGGCGGCATCGTTGAGCTCGAGCGCGTAGAGGAGGCCATCAGGGCCGAAGTCGACGGCAACAACTGTGGTAAATCCGGCACGCGATCCAGACAGGCGAAGCTTCTGAAGCTCGTCGCCGCACCCGAAGCCGATGAGGAAGGGCCACGGGCATGAACCGGCGCTGAAGCTCATGATCTTGCTTGAGTCTGGAGTGATGGGAAAAAGTCCGAGGTTGCCGATGTAAAACTTTCCGTTGTTTACGGCGAGGGACGTTGGGACGATGTGACCTTGCTGCATGGAGATATCGAGCTCTTCGCGAAGGTCTCCACTGGCGGAGGTGGAGAAGAGTTGACCGTGGTTGGGTTCGAGGGTGTAGAGGCGGTTATCGTAGGCGATCAGGCTGTAAAAGACGCCATCGGGCTCGAAGTCGGCCAAATCGGGATAAGCGGCGGGGTGACTCTGAACGAATTGACTGAGATTAACGATGGCTTTCCATGAACCCGATTTGGTGTCGACGCGCGCGATGATATTGGGTGACGAGGCATTGCCGTGTGAGCATCCTCCTCCGGCGGTGACCGCGTAGAGGGTGCCGTTGAGAAAGGCGATGTCGCCTACGCCTTGCAGGTCGCCTTCAGCGGCGAGGGAGGATGGGAATCCGGTGGCCACGGTGGTGCGGTTGCCGGACCTGTCCACTTTCGAGATGCGTCCGGTGCTCCCGCCGAGGTAAGAACCGATGGGTGCCGGAACCTGCGCACAGGAGCCGACGGTTGAGATGGTTCCGCCAGTCCCTGCTTCGGCGACGTAGAGGTTGCCGTCCGGGCCGAATTTGAGCCCACGGGGGGATTCAAGTCCGGAAGCATAAACAGTTGCATTGGACGAAAGCTGGGCATAAGCCGGGGCGAAAGCTATACTGGCGGCGGATGCCGCAAGGCAAAGAGAAGCAGCTAGTCTGATGTTCACGTCGGACCTCTTTTCTGGGAAAGGCCTTTGGCCATCCAGGGCCACGATCAACTTAGAAGCGCGCTTGGGAAAGTATCTTGCCGTAAGTTACGTGCGTTACGCCAATGGACTCAATGGGATGTTGGGGGCAGTTTCATGGGGAACAACGGGACCAAACCGGCCACGCCCGAGATAGAAGAAGAGCTTGACCGAATCCTGGGTTCGAAAGTGTTTGCCACGGCGCAGCGCAGCCAGGCTTTTCTGCGCTACGTGGTGGAGCGGTCTCTGACCGATGCGCCTCCGCCGCTGAAGGAGTTTTCCATCGCGATGGACGTCTTCGCGCGAGGCCACGATTACGATCCGTCGATCGATGCTACGGTGCGAGTCGAGGCAGGCCGGCTTCGCAACCGGCTCCGGGAGTACTACGACGTGGAGGGCAGCGGCGATCCCATCTACATCGATGTTCCCAAGGGTGGGTATCAGCCGACCTTTACCTTTCGCAACGGTAAGAATGGGGCAGCGAAAGAGGTTCCCCGCATTGTGGAAGAAGTCCTGCCGGTTGAGACCGCGCCAAGGCGGACGCCTCTAATTTGGGCTCGTTGGGCGGTCGTAGGTGTAACGCTGCTTGCGTTGGTTGCTGCAGGTGTGTGGCGATGGCACTCGCGGAGTCGGCAGGTATCGAGTGATCCTGCAGCCGGTCAGCAGATTGCGCTGGCGGTGCTGCCCTTCGCAAACGATACCGGTAACAAGGCGAACGATTACCTGGCGGATGGATTGACGGACAATTTGATCCGGCAGTTATCGGAGATTCCTCCGCTCAGGGTGATGGCCCGTGGGGCGGTGTACCGGTTTCGATCAAGCTCGGATAAAGCTGTCAGTATAGGACGTTCGCTGCATGTGAACAGTGTGTTGACTGGCGAGATGCACCAGGCCAACGGCAAGCTGACCATAGACACGGAACTGAGCAATATGGCGGATGGAAGCATTATTGAGAGCCATCAGTATCTGCCGGAGGGTGACGATTTAAGGCCGATACAGGCGAGCATCGCACAGGATGTCATTCATGGTCTGAAGATCGATCTGGACGCGAGGCAGTCGGCGCATGTGCTGCGGCCAGTTTCGTCGAGCATAGAGGCTTACCAGGAGATGCTGCGAGGCGAGACCGCGGCGCGTGGAAATTCTCCCATGGAGCTTCACGATGCAATTGGGCATTTCGAGCAGGCGGTCAAACTTGATCCAAAGTTCACAATTGCGTGGTCGGATTTGGCCCAGGCTCATCTGTTGCTCGGAATCTACTTTGAGGATCCTCGCCAGCACATGCCACAGGCGAGCGAGTATGCGACCCATGCGTTGCAACTTGATCCCGAATACGGGGACGCGCATGGGACCCTCGGGCTGGTTAAGCTGCTTTATAACTGGGATTATGCCGCTGCTGTGTCGGAGCTCGCTTCGGCTAAGAATGAGCAGAGCGCACTGACAGTGCTGAGCTGCACATCGCACCTGATGGCGCAGACTGGCCGGACACGCAACGCAGATGAGATGGTGCATCGGATGTTGGGTTACGATCCGCAGTCGGCGCAACTCATCGGCGAGCTGGGTTGTATCGACTACTATCGCGGCGACTACGAGAATGCGATGCGGAACTATCGCGAGGCGATGGCGAAGGACCCGCACTCCCCGGTACCGTATTGGGGATTGGGGAAGACCCTGTCGCTGCAGGGTAAGTATGGTGAAGCGGTGAAGGTCATGCGGCAGTTCAAGCAGGCGAATGGGTTTGAGCCTCCTCTGCTGACCGCCGAGATCGGCTATGCCTTGGGGCGTGAAGGCAGGACGAGCGAGGCGCAACAGGAGATAGCGCAGCTGCGCGAGGAATCGAAGTCGATATTTGTCGATCCGTACTTGGTGTCACTCATTTATCTGGGGATGGGGGATGAAAAGGCTACACTTCAGTGGCTGAATCGTGCGTATGTGGTGCGGTCCCCGTTCCTGATTTCGATTTCGACGGAGCCGAAGTGGAAGGCGATGATTGAACGGCCTGGGCTGCAGGCGTTTTTGTCGAAAATAACTTCGCAGGAATACACGCGAAGCTAGATAGATCATTACTCTTCCAGCGATCGAAGAGTTTCGTAATAGTCTCGTTCGCAGCCGCTGTACTTGACAAAGGCATCCCTGCCTCACCGGTCAAGGCGGCCGGCAACTGGGCAAAGGAAAACTGCCGGCACACCGAAGTCCAGACCTAAACTCTCTGCTTCGAATACTTTGCGCACTTTTGCCGGGGAGGGGGTGGAGAGTGCGGCTATCATGAGTCAGGCTGTCTTTTGTCCACTTCCACTCCCATCTCGATCTCGCAGGCTCCGCCGGAGAATCTCCCGAATCTTCACGATTTCTTCGCCCCGGGCGGCATGCTCTCCCGCTCCTCGTTAGCCTTCGAGCACCGCCGCGGCCAATACGAGATGGCCCGAGCCATCGAATCCGCCTTCAAGGAAAAACGCCACCTCATCGTCGAAGCCGGCACCGGCACCGGCAAGACCCTCGCCTACCTTTTGCCCGCCCTACGTCTGGCCCGCGAGCGCGGTCAGCGCATCATCATCTCCACCGGCACAAAAAACCTGCAGGAGCAGCTCTTCTTCAAAGACGTCCCCTTCCTCGAATCGCTCCTCGGCCCCCTCAAGGTCTGTTACATGAAGGGCCGCAGCAACTATCTCTGCCGCCACAAGCTCTACGCCCTGCGCGACAACCCAATTCTGAATGGATTGGAGGAAATCGACCAGTTCCACCACATCGCCCAGTGGGAGAAGACCACCGAGACCGGCGACCGCGCCGAGATAGACGCTCTCCCCGAGACCTCGCAGCTCTGGCAGAAGCTCGACGCCCGCAGCGAGGTCTGCCTCGGCCAGACCTGCCCCGACTGGGAGCGCTGCTTCATCACCACCATGCGCCGCAAAGCCCTCGAGTCCGACATCGTCATCGTCAACCACCACCTCTTCTTCGCCGACCTCAGCATCAAGCAGCAGGCAGCAGGCGCGCCTGACGCCGGAGTTCTCCCCGAAGCCGCCGCCGTCATCTTCGACGAAGCCCACGAGCTGGAAGAGATTGCCAGCAACTACTTCGGCATCGGCCTCTCCAACCAGCGCATCGACGAGCTGGCCCGCGACGTCGAGATCATGTTGCGAGCCAAAAAAGCCAGCACCGCCGCCATCGAAAGCGCCTCCGCCACCCTCCGCGAACGCTCCCGCATGTTCTTCGCAATCCTCCCCACCGAAACCACCGGCCTTCCAGCAGGAACGGGCCGCATGCCCTTCCACAATCGCGAAGCCTTCCTCGAAGAGAGCGGCGATTACTACACCGGAGTTCTCAACGCGCTCACCCGACTCGAAGGCGAGCTCGAATATCTCAAAAACGTCGAAGAAGCCCCGGGCCTCCGCAAACGCGCCGCAGACATTCGCGCCCATCTGGCCTTCCTCCTCGAATCCCCCGACCGCAACACCGTCTTCTGGATCGAGCGCCGCGCCGCAGCAGGAGTCCGCAACCTCGCACGCGGAGCATCCCATGCCGCCTTCCACACTCACCTCCAGGCCACACCAATCGATGTCTCCGACCTTCTAACCTCCACCCTCTTCGACAACTACAGCTCCGTCATCCTCACCTCCGCCACCCTCACCGTCTCCGGCGGCTTCGACCACATCCGCCGCCGCCTCGGCCTCACCACAACACGCGAACTAGTCGTGCCCTCGCACTTCAACTACGAAAAACAAGCGCTCCTCTATCTCCCGCCCAACATGCCCGACCCACGCGAGCCCGACTTCCCCGAGAAATCAGTCGAGCGCATCCGACGTGTCCTCGAGATTACCAGGGGCCGAGCCTTCTGCCTCTTCACCAGCTACGCCCAGATGCGCAACGCCCACGACCGCCTGCTCGCCGAGTTGCCCTACCCACTTCTACTTCATGGCACTGCCCCGCGCCACGTCCTGCTGCAGCAGTTTCGCGACACACCCAACGCCGTCCTCTTCGGAACCTCATCTTTCTGGCAGGGAGTCGACGTCCAGGGCGAGCAGCTCTCCTGTGTCATCATCGACCGCCTCCCCTTCGCAGTCCCCTCCGACCCCGTCGTCGAAGCCCGCATGCAGGCCATCGAAGCCCTCGGCGGCAAACCCTTCTTCGACTACCAGGTCCCCAACGCCGTCATCACGCTCAAACAAGGCTTCGGGCGCCTCATCCGCTCGCTCACAGACCGCGGTGTCCTGATGCTCCTCGACCCGCGCATCCAGCGCCAGCGCTACGGCCGCATCTTCCTCGAATCCCTCCCACCGTATCGCCTCACCCAGGACATTACCGATGTCGAGCAGTTCTTCGCGCCAGCCGTCGGCCTAAAATAAAACCATCCCATGGGACGCAACCTCTATATCCTCGCCGGCAGCCTCATCCTCTTCGCTCTTGTCTCCTGCGGAATCGCCTACACCAACATCGCCCGCCAGCCCGGCTCACCCGGAGACGTCTCCCTCTGGCGCACCATGGGCCTGGGCTTTCTCGTCGTGGGTCTCCTCGTTGCGCTGGCCGGTGTCCTGTCCTCGCTGTTCGAGCAGGCCGAGCGTCGCGATGAAGAGGCTCGCCGTGCCCGCCGCAAGCGGTAAAGCCCGCATAAAACCAGTACAATAAAAACAGCAAATAAGCTGAACCAGGAAGAACGAAATAAGCTGAAGCGGCGACCCTCCCAAACCCATCTCAAATACAGCCGCGGCCATCGAAGGGATCCAGAGCGTCATGTTTGAAATAACTGTAGAAGCCGGTTTCTCCTCCGGCCACTACCTGCGCAACTATCAAGGCAAGTGTGAGAACCCCCACGGCCACAACTACAAGGTCTACATCACCCTCGTCGGCGAAAAACTCGACGACACCGGCCTCCTGCTCGACTTCAAGCTCCTCAAGAAAGTCATGCGCCCCACCGTCGAATATCTAGACCATCGCATGATCAACGACCTCAAACCCTTCGACCAGGAGCTCAACCCCTCCGCCGAAAATCTCGCCATGTACTTCTTCCGCGAGACCAGCGCCCAGGTGCGCGAGATGACCAACGGCCGCGTCCGCGTCAAAGACTGCACCCTGTACGAGACCGACACCAGCTTCGCCCGCTACTACGAATAGGCAAGTCTTCGAGCCGCAGGCCAAAAACGTGCCATTTCGACCGGAGCAGCGGAGTGGAGAAACCCGCCTTTCTGCCTCGAATCTGAATCAGTCAAAACAATATTTTTAGCTCTTACCGGAATAGCCGATGTACTTAATCGAACTCTACAAATCCGTCCAGGGCGAATCCTCTTTCGCAGGCGTCCCCTGCATATTCGTTCGCCTCGCCGGCTGCAATCTCCGCTGCGCCTGGTGCGACTCCGAGTACACCTTCACCGGCGGCAAACCCTTCACCCTCGGCGAAGTCGAGCAGCAGATCAAATCCCTCGCCCCCTGCACCCTCGTAGAATTCACCGGCGGCGAGCCCATGCTCCAATCCAAAGAGCTCATCCCGCTGATGGACCGCCTGCTCGCACAAAATTTCACCCTCATGATCGAAACCTCCGGCGAGCGCCCCCTCGCCGAAGTCCCCAAAGCCGTCCACAAGATCGTCGACGTCAAATGTCCCGGCGCAGGTTCTGCCGCCAACTCCTTCCGTCTCGAAAACCTCGGCACTCTCACCAAAAACGACGAGGTAAAATTCGTCCTCACAAACCGCGCCGACTACGAGTTCGCCCGCGACTTCATCCGCACCCACGCGCTAGAGCAAAAAGCGGGGCAAATCCTTCTCAGCCCCGCCTTCAACAAATCCCCCAGCCCGCTCCGCACTGCCGACAACATCACCCTCGACCCCCGCCAGCTAGTCGAATGGATGCTGGCCGACGGCCTCCCGGCACGCCTCTCCCTCCAGATCCACAAGTTCATCTGGGAGCCCATGAAAAAGGGCGTCTAGTAAATTTGGTTTTGAACGTGGAGATGACGAATTGGACAGACTTCAACTATTGCGGGATTTGGCTCAGCTGATAGCGCAGGAAACGCCCGAATTCTTTGAGGTGAAAGGTCCCGGTAAGGGGGATCACGCTTCAATTCAGTTTATGAAAGAACTTCGCGAAATCGCTCACCTTCGGTTCGGAACGGATCTGAGTGAGAAGAAGTGCATCACTTCAGCGAAGATGGCATTCGATTTCTATCTTGAAGCAGAAGCTTCGGCTGTTGAAATTGCCCTAAGTCTCGAAAAACCAATTTCTGAATATGAAAGAGATATTTTCAAGTGCCTCTTGGCTAAGGATGAAGGTTTGCCAATAAAATGTTTGGTTTTCATTGCGAAACCTGGCGCTCTGAAGAAGCTTAATGCACCAGCTCCCAGAGCCATAGCTGAGTACGTGCGAAGAGAACATAAGATTGAGATTGTTATTTGGGAACTTGAGCGGTGCGGTCCGGCGGTCGAAGCAAAGCTTTGAGCGTCCAGCTAGAATTTTGGGCTACGATTTGATATGCGCCTCCTTTCTGCCCTTGTTTGCCTGCTCGTAGCGCCCGTCTGCGTCCTCGCGCAGCAACCGCAAAAACCCATCGAGATCAAAGTCGTCGTCATCAACATGTTCGAGGTCGGCGAAGACACCGGCGATGCCCCCGGCGAGTACCAGTACTGGGTCGAGCGCGAGCACCTCGCCACCGTCCTCCCCTTTCCCGCCGGCTATCACGACCTCCGCCTCAACCCGCAAACCGGAGTCCTCGGCGTCCTCACCGGAGTAGGCACCGCCCGCGCCACCGCCACCATCATGGCCCTCGGCCTCGACCCCCGCTTCGATCTCACACACGCCTACTTCCTCGTAGCCGGTATCGGCGGCATCGACCCCCAGATCGGTTCCCTCGCCTCCGCAGTCTGGTCCGACTACATCGTCGACGGCGACCTCGCCCACGAGATCGACGCCCGTGAGATCCCCCAGGCCACGCCCGAAGAAAGAAAACTCTGGCCCACAGGCTATGTCCCCCTCGGCAAATCCACCCCCTATGAGCAGCCCCGCACCGCCCGCTTCGGTACTGATGCGAACGCAGACGGCAACGTCTACCACCTCAACACCGCGCTTGTAGACTGGGCCTTCAACCTCACCAAAGACACCGAGCTACCCGACACGCCGCAGATGAAGGACCGCCGCATGATGTATGCCGAAGCCGCCGCGCATCGACCGCCCTTCGTCCTCCGCGCCGACAACCTCTCCGCCGCCACCTTCTGGCACGGCAAACTTCTCAGCCAATGGGCGCGCGACTGGGTTAAATACGAGACCGACGGCCACGGCACCTACGCCATCTGCGGCATGGAAGACACCGGCACCATGCAATCCCTCACCTGGCTGGCGCGCGCGAACAAAGTCGACATCCACCGAGTCCTCATCCTCCGCACCGCCTCCAACTTCGACCAGCAGCGCCCGGGCGTCACCGCTGCCGAAAGCCTTGCCGAGACGAAGATCCGCCAATACAGCGCCTACCTCCCGGCACTCGACGACGCCTACCGCGTGGGCCACATCGTGGTCGACTCGCTAGTCACCAACTGGCCCCAAACCCGCGACCACATCCCCACAAAATAGGCATCGAAAAGGCGAGCAAAGCGGGCACCGATACCCATCACTCGCCAAGACAAGGGATACAAGCCACGAAGTGGCCGCCCTCCGCGCAGGAGGCCCGTCCGGCAGGACAAGCATAGATAGAATCATCTTGTAGGAGCCGCATCTGAAGATCCTCATCCTCTCACCGCACCGCGACGACGCAGCCTTCTCGCTTTCGATCGCCATCACCCATTGGCTCACCGCCCGCCACACCGTCACCATCCTCAACGTCTTCACCCGCAGCCGCTACGCCCCCTACTCCGACGCCGCCTTCGTCCACGAAAACGACGAGCTCTCCTACGTCACTGCCATGCGCCTCCGCGAGGACGAAGCCTTCCTCCGCCGCATCACGCAGAACCTCCCCAAGGGCCTCAAGAACCACCTCCACATGGCCGATCTCAACCTCAAGGACGCGCCCATCCGCCTCCGCATTCCCCTCGAAGCAGTAACCGACACCCCCGTCAACCCCACCGATCCCTCCATAGAAAAAATCCGCAAAGCCCTGACCAGGCAATCCGAAGCCGGAACCATGGAAGCCCTCGTCGTTCCCGCCGCACTGGGCAATCACGTCGACCACCTCACAGTCCGCGAAGCCGCACAACCCTTCACCGCAACGCTTCCCACCGCCTACTACGAAGACCTTCCCTACGCCACCACTCACCCCAGCGCCGCGACCGACCTAGAAGTCCTGCGCGAAGCGGCCGCAGAAAGCAACGATCCTCTCACTCCCATCACCTATCAGATCGAATCCGCCGTCGAACTCAAGCGCAAGTTAGTCCTCGGCTACGCCTCCCAGATCGACGACGAAACCGGCACCCTAATCGCCGACTTCGCCCAACGCTACAACGGCGGCGAACGCCTCTGGGTCAACCAGTCATGGGTCAAGGCGACGAATCTAAATCCGTCAAATTAGTATGTCGTCATTCTGAGCGGAGCGAAGAATCCCCGTATCTTTCGAACTGCTACAGGATTACCCGAGCATCTTCCTAACCACCTGCCTCACCGTCTCCGTCACCACCCCATACACAACATGCGTAGCCATCTCGCTAGTCCGCTCCCGAGCCGTCTGGTCCTCCGGTTTCGCAGATAATCCCATAGCCGGCAGAGCCGTCCCATGCGTCAGCGAGCTCAACGCCATCCCAAACGCCGCCCCATCCTTCGACGCCGCAGCAGGGAAGTACTCCACCACCCCACCATAAGCCGCCCCAGCCAGCGCACCAAACCCCCAGTGAATCGACTCCACCGCCGCAGTCTTCTCCCTCACGGCCAACTCATGCCTGGCAATCTTCTCTGCCAACACCTCCGGCGGCTCTGGCTCTCCATGCGTTCGCGGAGGATAGATTCTCTCCGCCACCGACTTCGCAGCCGTAGCCACCAACCCGCCAATCAACCCCGCCAGCAACCCCTTCGCCAGCGACCGCCCGCGCGTCGTCCCTTTCACCTTAGTTTTTTTCGTCATCGATTCCCCTCAGGAAACTCTCTCAGGCGTGAGATGCAGCCCAGCATCCCCGCGTCACTCAATCCATCTATCCAACATACGCCGCCGCATCCGTAACATCGACACCGTTATCAACCTTCATTGCGCGAAACACCACAGTCAGCACCACAGACACCGCCAGATTCAACAACAACGCCGGAACCGCCGCATACATCGCATACGTCCCGCCCAGCGCCGCAGGCAGATGCAAAGGATACACCGAACTCTTCAGCCCCAGCGACCAGGCCATCCCCGTCCCGCTAGCCATTCCCGCTACCCATCCAAGCAGCAACGCCCACGGATGGAACCACCGCGAAAAAACTCCCACCACCACCGAAGGAAACAACTGCGCCATCCATATCCCGCCCAGCAGCTGCATCTCAATCGCATACGTAGCCGGCAACTTCAGCACAAACAGCAGCGCGCCGAACTTCACCACCAGCGACACCACCTTCGCCATCCCCGACTCCTCTGCCGACGTCATCGTCCGCCGCACGAGAGTTCCATACAAATTCCGCGTAAACAAATTCGAAGCCGCAATCGACATAATCGCCGCTGGAACCAGCGCACCAATCGCAACTGCCGCTAAACAAAACCCCGCAAACCACTCCGGAAACATCTTCAGAAACAGCAGCGGCACTGCTGAGTTCGGATCCTTCGTCACCACCCCTGCTGCCAGCGCCAGATATCCCAGCAGCGCAACCAACCCAAGCATAAAACTGTAAGCCGGAAGCATTGCTGCATTCCGTCGCACCACATTCGCACTCTGCGCACTCAGCACCGCGGTAGCCGTATGCGGATAAAGCATCAGCGCAATCGCCGACCCAATTGCCAGCGTCGAATACCCCAGAAACTGTCCCGGCTTCAGAAAAATCGTAGCCGCTGGCGAGTGCGTCCCCAGCAGATGATTCGCCGTCTCAAAAACCTTCGCGTACCCGCCAAGCCGGATCGGAATGTAGATCAGCGCCGCAAGTACCATCACGTACAGCATCACATCCTTCACAATCGCAATCACCGCCGGAGCCCGCAGCCCGCTCGAGTACGTATACGCCGCCAGAATCACAAACGCCGCCGCCAGCGGCCACTCGCCATGAACCCCCATCGCGGCAATCACAACTTTGATCCCCACAAGCTGCAGCGCAATATAAGGCATCAGCGCCAGCACGCCCGTCAGCGCGATTGCCATCGTCAACCAGCGATTCCCATAACGCCCACCCACAAAATCAGCAAACGTTACGTAACCGTGACGGTGACAAATAGTCCAAAGCCGCGGCAGCACCATCATCATGTACGGATAGGCGATCACCGCATACGGCACCGCAAAAAATCCCATAGCTCCCGCACCGTACAAAGCAGCCGGAACTGCAATCACCGTATAAGCCGTGTATAAATCCCCACCAATCAGAAACCACGTCACCCAGGTCCCAAAGCTGCGCCCCGCAAGCCCCCACTCCTCCAGCGATCCCATCCCCGCCTTCGGCCTTCGCCACCGCGCCGCCCAGAATCCCGCCAGAGTCACCAGCGCAAAAAAGAAACAGAACACCACCAGAGCCGTCGAATGCAGTTCCAAACGCTCACCAGCCTAAGAGATTTGCCAAACGAAAAGGTACGAGCATCTTAGCGCAACCCACCCTGCAAGTTCAGCAGCCGCGCGACTAGGTAGTGGTGCAGTTTGAAATTCCACGGGATTGCGATGCGTTCGGTAGCGGCGTACGCTTTGGGTATGGCAGGCAAACCAACACTTAATCGAATCGGTGCTCTTTTGTATGCGTGCTCGGAGTGCGGAGACAAGATTGAGCTTGATCCCAAGCGAGAGACAAATGAGGGACAGAGGACGAAACGTTTGGATACATTCCTCGCCAAACACATTCGCGACAAGCATTCTGAGGACGTGCGAGCAAGAAGGGTCTGCCCCGAATGCGGCCACGAATTTCAAGGGAGTGGCTGGGACGGTATTGACGCCCACTGGCGAGCTAACCATGCCCAAATCATGGCCTACGAGGAAGCGTGGCCATTGATCTCCGCTGACAAGTATCGACGCAAGCGCGAGGACGTGAACCAAGTCGCTGCACGGATCATTAGGGAAGCGACAAAGGACTAGCTCACTGAAGGCGGTATGGTTCAATTTGCTTTGGTATTCCGACGCCTAACTCGTCGAACAAATTGTCAAATTGTCCCGACATAACCATCTTCGTAAAGATCGCATAAGGGTCATGTGCGTCTCCATCCTTACGCGGAGTTTCGGAGATAAATAGTACACAGATACGTCCATCCGGTACTACGACCCAACATATCCTCATTCTCCCCTTTTTGATTCGATAAATACACGATAGTTCGCCTGTGAGTGCATATTTTCGATCCTCAGGGTTGGCTTGAATCAAACGGAAAGCATCGTTCACGATATTAAATGCGCTGATGTGATAGTTGGTGGTCTCGCCACGTTCTAATGCCCGGGAAGCCCTATCGCGGAAGCCCAAATATGCGGCTTCCGCTGCGGGGGAAAGTTCGATTTCGCATGGTTTAGGGTTTTTGCCCTTTCCACTGTTCATCGGTAACCTACTTCTTCGAGTTGGCCTCGATTTCGCTTAATTTTCGTGTCTTTCCTTGCCTAAAATCTTTCAATCCCTGGACAATCTCTTTCATCTCTTCTGGATTCTGAAGTAGATCGATTGTGTTGAGGACTGTTTGCATCTGCTCTTGCATGATCAGAAACTTCTCATAGCGCAACAGAACAGCCAACGGCACCTCATTTTCTTGGATGACGTAGGTGTCCTCTGTTTCTTTTAGTTTTGTGGCATTCATCTCCCTCAACTTGCTTACGCCGACGTGTTTCACTTTTGGATCAATTACCGGTATTGAATTCATAGTCTCTCTCGCTCCACCGCTGCACCCAAGGGTGTGCAGTCCTCGCTTTGGTGAAATGAAGAATGTATTGCTCACAGTCAAGCCGTTTCCTTGACTGTACGATATAAATCATATTGAGCACTATGGGACAGTTTGTCAAGAACTTTATTGACATTAATATCTAATTTTCATTGTCAAACTATTGACAATATACTGTCAATACGCATACTTGTATCTATGAATCGCTTGAGTACTGCCAAACGCGTACAAGTTGTGTCTGCCCTAGTAGAAGGGAACAGCATTAATGCGATTGTCCGCATGACGGGCATAGCGAAGCACACGGTGCTAAAGCTGATCGAAGATATGGGTTGCATGTGTGCGGCTTTACCACCATCGCAATGTGCGGAACGTACGAGTGCGCCGTCTCCAGTGCTGCACCACTACCCGCGACTAGCTCCGCCCGCTGTCGCTCCACTCATACACCACCACACCCAGGTCACTCAGTGTCTTGATCACTGTCTCCACATTCCGCCTTACCTGCGGCCTTGCGCTCGCCGGAACCTCATGCGCCTCTTCCACAGCAACCACGCGCCCATACGGCCAGTAGTTCTGCGGAATCGCATTCAGCGCCGTCGGCAGATCGTTCACCCTTACATTCAGCTCCTGCCGCCGGGCACCCGTAGGACGCAGCATCCCACCCACGCCCAGTTCGCTGGCGTTTGCATCCGCCTGCAGCACATGCAGCGTCACCATCCCGCCCTGCACTGTCAGGTAAGGATTCTCCCAAACCGTCAAACTCTTCACCGCCATGTACCGGGTCTTCGACGGCGGCGGAATCAGCTCCATCTGTTGCCGTGCAAGATTGATCTCCTGACGCTGTTCCTCTGCAATCGCCTTCGTATCGGCCACGCTGGACACAGCCGTCCGCATGCAGCCCGTCAGGGCAATCGGAAGCAAAACGGCAGGGAAGAGGAGCAGATGTCTACGCACGGATACCAGCATACCAAGCCCGTCCACCCCACCCAACCAAAAAAATCTGCCCCCGCCAACTCGTTACTGTCCCGTCCAGACCGGCGGCCGTTTCTCCAGAAATGCCTTCGTTCCCTCGTTCTTGTCCGCCGTCCCGCACAGCCGCCCGAAGATCTCCGCCTCCACATCAGTCGCCGCCACCAGCCCCAGCTCACCGCCCCAGTGCACCGCCTCCATACATCCTGCAATCGCCAGCGGAGCCATCCCCACAATCGTCCTCGCCAGCTCCTCTGCCCGCGCCATCAGCCTCGCCGCCGGAACCACCTCCTCCACCAGCCCGATCCGAAACGCCTCAACCGCCCCAATAATCTCCCCCGTCAGCAACAACTTCAGCGCCGCTGCCTGCCCGACCAGTCGCGGCAGCCGCTGCGTTCCGCCATACCCAGGAATCAGCCCCAGCTTCACCTCCGGCTGCCCCAGCCTAGCCGTATCGCTCGCGATCCGCATCGTGCACGCCAGCGCGAGCTCGCACCCGCCCCCCAGCGCAAACCCGTTGATACAGGCGATGACAGGCTTCCCGCACGTCTCGATGATTCGGAATACCTCCTGACCGCGTCCCGACTTCGCCTCACCCGTCGCAATATCCAGCCGAACCAGCTCGTTGATATCTGCACCGGCAGCAAACGCCTTCTCGCCGGCGCCCGTCACCAGGATCACCCGAACATCCACGTCATCCATCAGCGCTCTGAACACTCGCTCCAGCTCATTGAACACCGTAGAGTTCAGCGCATTCAGCACCTCCGGACGGTTCAGAGTTACTCGCGCAACCTGGTCCTTCACCTCACACAACAGCGTCTCGTAGTTCACAGCACTCTCCCATGGCAGCTGAGTTCAAAGCGAAACAAGGTTTCCTGTACTTCCAGACGATACAATCGAATCTATGATTAAGGGAATCACGTCAATCAGCGCCATCGCACAAAGCGCTGACTTTGACAAGCTCAACAACCTCTTCGCCGCCCTCGGCTTTGAGCAGGGCAAGGGCTGGCAGGACCCCCAGGGCCGCGGCGCCGCCTTCCTCGCCCCCGTCGGCAAGCTCGAATTCGTCGCTGGCCGTTCACCCGCCGTCCCACCCCTCCTCGTCGAAGTCACCCAGCTCGACCACATCCACTCCCTCGTCGAGAACTGGCTTCTCGCCGACCACCGCACAGAAGACATCCCCACCCTCCTCTCGCCCGTCGAGCCGACCCACTGGAACAGCCGCCTCTTCACCGTCCAGCTTACCCCCGACCTCAAACTAGGCTTCTGGCAGTCCGAAAACCCGCTCCACGGCCAGCCCATCGCCCTTGAAGGCGACCTCAGCGCCGCCGGAATGCGCTTCGCCATCATCACCACCCGCTGGAACGCCGTCATCACCGACCGCCTCCTCCAGGGTTCGTTAGACGCTCTCCACCGCAGCGGAGCCGCCCGCCACGACATCGAAATAGTCCGCGTCCCCGGAGCCTGGGAGATCCCCTCCGCCGCCCGCACGCTCGCGGCCGGTACGAAAGAAGCGGCCAAGAAATTCGACGCTATCATCACCCTCGGCTGCCTCCTTCGCGGCGAAACCGCCCACTACGAAGCCATCTACACCGAGGTAGCCCGCGGCATCGGCCAGTCCCAGCAGGAGACCGGCATCCCTCATGCCTTCGGAGTCCTCACCTGCGAAACCCTGGAGCAGGCCCTCGACCGCGCCGGCCTCAAAGCCGGAAACAAGGGCTTCGAAGCCGCCATCGCCGCCATAGAAATGGTCTCCATCCAGCGCAAACTGACAACCAACAACTAACAACCAGCAACCGAGAACTGACACCCCCATGGGCACCCGCCGCAAATCCCGCGAACTCGCCATGCAGATGCTCTTCCAGGGCGATCTAGGCAAGCACTCCCCCGAGCAGGTCTCGAAGCTCTTCTGGGCCTCCGCTGCCGACGTCGACCTCGAAACCCGCGCCTTCACCGAAGACATCTACCGCGTCGCCACCACCCGCGACGAAGAGATCGACAAGCTCATCGAAGCCCACGCCCAGAACTGGCGCATCGAGCGTATGGCCGTCGTCGACCGCAACCTTCTCCGCACCGCCGTAGCCGAGATGCTCGGCTTTCCCAACACCCCCGCCGCCATCGTCATCAACGAGTCTCTCGACATTGCCCGCCGCTACGCCGCACCCGAATCCGTCGCCTTCCTCAACGGAGTCCTCGACGCCATCGCTCGCGATCTCCTCAAGCAACGTCTCGGCTGAAAAATATTTCCTAAAAAACCCAGTCACCCGCCCGCCCGCGGCATCCAAGGGGGGACCTCCGATTGTTCTGTCATCTGTACGAAATCATCCTGTCTTCAGGGGCGGTTTTGTTCTTGGATTAGCGCAGGGCCTTGGTCAGGCGAAAAATCGCGAATGCACCAAGGGGCTTTGCCCTCGACTTTTTTCAATCACTTAGAAGGAGATTCTCTTGATCATCATCCTCGCATTTCTCATCGGTATCATCGCCGGCCTTCGCGCCCTCATGGCTCCCGCAATCGTCAGTTGGGGAGCAGGTCTGGGCTGGTTCTCTCTCGCCGGCACACCCCTAAACTTCATGAGCCACGCCGTCACCCGCTGGATCTTCACCATTGCTGAAATCGGCGAGCTCATTCAGGACAAGCTCCCCACAACCCCCAGCCGCAAAGTCCCGCCCCAGTTCATCGCCCGCGTCGTCATGGGAGCCCTCGCCGGCGCAACCCTCGGCGCCGCGCACGACTCCCTTCTCGGTGGCCTCGTCGCCGGAGCCATCGGCGCAGTCCTCGGCACCCTCGGCGGTGCCGCCGTCCGCGGAGCACTCGCCAAAGCCTTCGGTCGCGACCTTCCCGCTGCCCTGCTGGAAGACGCAGTTGCGCTCCTCGGCGCTCTCTTTATAGTCTCTAGAGTCTGATGACCAAACACTTCGACGCCATCATCATCGGAGCCGGCCAGGCCGGTCCCTCCCTCGCAGGCCGGCTCACCCAGGCTGGACGCACCGTCGCCTACATCGAGCGCAAGCTCTTCGGCGGCACCTGCGTCAACACCGGCTGCACCCCCACAAAGGCCATGGTCGCCAGCGCTTACGTCGCCCAAAAGGCCCGCACCGCCGCGGACTACGGCATCATCGCTGGCCCCGTCTCCGTCGACATGAAGGCCGTCAAGGCCCGCAAAGACCAGATCGTCCTCAAATCCCGCAACGGGGTCAAAGGCTTTCTGTCGAACATGCCCAGATGCACCGTCTTCGAGGGCCACGCGCGCTTCGAATCCCCCAAAGAAGTCCGCGTCAACGACGATCTTCTCTCTGCCGATCAGATCTTCCTCAACGTAGGTGGTCGTGCCGTCATCCCGGGCTTTCCCGGCGTCGACAAGGTCCCTTACCTCACCAACGTCAGCATCCTCGAGCTCGAAACCCTGCCGCGCCACCTCGTCATCATCGGCGGCAGCTACGTCGGGCTGGAGTTCGCCCAGATCTTTCGTCGCTTCGGCAGCGAAGTCACCGTCATCGAGAAGGCCTCACGCCTCGTCTCCCGCGAAGACGAAGATGTCTCCGCAGCCATCCGCTCCTTCCTCGAAAAAGAAGGCATCAAGGTCCGCACCAGCGCCGAGTGCATCCACTTCCGTCCCGAGGGCAACGACATCGCCGCCGGCGTAAGCTGCGACGAAGACCCCACCGAGAGCATCGGCTCCCACGTCCTTCTCGCCGTAGGCCGCCGTCCCAACACCGACGACCTCGGCCTCGAAAAAGCCGGCATAGCCCACGACGACCGCGGCTTCATCACTGTCGACGACCAGCTCCGCACCAGCGTCCCCGGCATCTGGGCCATCGGCGACTGCAACGGCCGCGGAGCCTTCACCCACACCGCCTGGAACGACTACGAAATCGTTGCCGCCAACCTCCTGGACAACGACCCCCGCCGCGTCACTGACCGCATCCCCTGCTACGGCCTCTACACCGACCCGCCCCTCGGCCGCGTCGGCCTCACCGAAGCCGAAGTCCGCGCCTCCGGCAAACCGGCCCTCATCGGTCTCCGCCCCATGACGCGCGTAGGTCGCGCCGTCGAAAAGGGCGAGACCGAAGGCTTCATCAAAATCCTCGTCGATGCCACCACCAAGCAAATCATCGGAGCTAACATCCTCGGCACCGGCGGCGACGAAGCCATCCACTGCATCCTCGACCTCATGTACGCGAAAGCCCCGTACACCGTGATGCAGCGCGCAGTTCACATCCACCCCACCGTCTCCGAGCTCCTCCCCACCGTCCTGGGCGACCTCAAGCCCCTCACCTGACCGATCCAAACAGTCGCATCTGTTGCTGTTGCCGTTGGTTTGTAATTGCCGATGCCTTTTAGTTGTCATCCTTCGCCAAAGGCGGAGGATCCCCTTTTGCCGTTGCAGTTGTTTGTCATTCCGCAGCGTAACGTAGGAATCTGCGGTTGCGGCTGTTGGTCCCTTTGTTTGCCGTAAAACAAACCCTCCATCCCCTTTATAAACAGCGCCTTGCAGAAATATTCTCGAAAAACGCCAGCAAACCCGCCTGTCAAGCCCCTATGACAACTAACCCAATGCTTATCAACAACATTCGATTGGCATTTTAGTTAGGTTCAACCTGCTATTCTTAAATAAGTAAAGGCAAAAGGCCCCGCACACCACCGGAGCGGCCGCTAACTCGTTTGATTGCACGAATTTGGAAATAACCCGTCTGGAATGACGATTTTACAGTCTTGCCAGCGGCTTAAAGCATTGAATATAAATGGCTTACGCGCAGGCAATAGGGGGGGGGGGGTGACCTCATGGCAGCCCGGCGTAACAGAAATGGAAAAGCCCTCTCCACGGAGAGGGCTTTTCCATTAGGAAAGGTGAAAGATTAGTTTGTAGCCTTACGCGGCTTCTGGACCAGCAGGTTCGGCGCGACAATATTCCCGTTCACATCCGGCAGGTTCGGCAAAATCGGCTTCGTCACATCCTGATACGAACCGTTGGTCTGCCTCGTAATGAGGTGAACCGCATTGTCCCCTGTGGTTCCGGCAAAGAACGTTATATTGTCCGCGCTCACCACGCCGGCCACCGGAGCAATCGGCGTCCCAACTGCCGTCGACAATGGAATGTTAGCCAGCGTTCCCGCACCCGTAGCCTGTGGCGTGTATGACGGCACCACGCCGCCAGTACCCGTATAGGTCACAAACGCGATCTTCGAGTCCGAGGTCGGAAACACGCCCGTAATCGCAGTCGCCGTAACTCCCGGCATAGGGCCGTTGAACGCTGTGGTCGTCGCAAACGTCACGGGGCTATTGTCGGCCAGCGGACAAGCGCCGATAGGCAGGCCACCTGGAAGTGCCAGATCGATAAACGCCGCGGTCGTGGCTCCCAGAACGTGCAGGCCGTCGTTCGTGGTCGCGATGCGGCTCGTCGTCGGCCCCATCACGCCCGCATCGGGATAAAACAGGTTCGTCGTCGTCGAGGAGGTCGTCGTCGTTCCGCTCGAAGTCGTCGTCAGAGAGCAGTACGACCGAGCCGTCGTAGGAGTGCCGCCGAAGAACGCTCCCACCGTGGGAACGGCAATGGCAATATCGGTCGCTGGCTGCTGCGAACTCGTCTGGTACCACCCCGTAAAGGCAGAGTGCACCAGAAGCTGATTATTCGGCGTCGTCACCCCTGTCGAAGCATTGTAGTCGCCCAGCGTGACGTACACCGTCTGGCTGTCAGGAGAAAACGCCGCATGCGTGCCTACGCCGCCGAACTGCGTTGTAATTCCGCCCCCACTGGCCGGGTTGTACAAATACACAAACTGCCGTATCGGGTCAGTGATTACCAGCGTCGAGCTGTCGGGCGACACCGCGAGCACCAGACCGTTTACCGTCGGGTCCTGGCTGGTCACGTTGTTCGTAAGTGCGCTGAGAGTCATCAACTCATACGAGCTGCCCATGTAGATCGAGCTACCGTCGTTGCTGATCACCATCGAGTTCGGCTGATAAGGCAGGCGGACTGGCGCGCCCTGCTGCGTCTGGGTGAAGTCCACGGGCACCATGTACAGCGAGTTCGTACTCGCAATATAAAGATTCGTGCTGTTCGAGCCCGGAGCAATGACCGTTACTGGATTTGACGTCACCGGCTTCCCGTTGCCGAACAGCCCAATCTGGTTGAACGGAGAAGGATTGCAGCTTGGCGGCTGGCAAACCGCCGTAATCGCCGCCGCGCCAGGGAACGTCGGCGTCACAGACCCTACAGTCGCGGGAATGGTCGTCGGAGTCGTCGATTCGAACTCCAGCGCCAGACCCGTCAGAGTCGTCCCATTCTTATCCATCACAGTCGCAGTGATGGGCTGCGTATTGTTCGGGTTCACAACGACGCTGCTTGTGCCTGGGCCCGTAATGCTTGGGACGCTCAGCGTAATCGAAGTCGGAGGACAGGTAGAAAAGAAGCCCGCCGAGCTGCCCGCATTCGAGATGTTCGCCGTAATGACCGTCGATCCCGGCTGTTGCGCCGTCGCCACGCCGTTCTGGTCGATCGTGACCACAGATGCGCTCTGCGCCGTGTAGGAGAGATTCCCGACCCGGCAGCTGATGTTATTGGCTTCCGTCGTCGAAGCATTCTGGTAGGCGCGCGCCGCCAGTTGTCCTGTCACTCCCTGCGACACGCAGCTATTCGCCGAGGCAAACGCCGCAGTCGTCGTTACCGGCTGCGTACAGCAACCCGTCCCGGGATCGATCGTGCAGCTCACCTGCTGGGTTGCGTACGCGGCGGGACTGCAGTTGGTTGCCGGGTCGTGCAGGCAGTCCGTCGACAGTGGCCCCAGCACCACGCTCGTCACTACTGGATGCACATAGATAGGAATCGCATTGCTGCTCGCTCCGTCGCCACTTGCGACGACATACACTGTTCCGGTCTTGTTCGTCGGATTGCAGGTAGTAAAGTCCGGAATTCCGCCGCCGGTATTTCGGTTCCACGTGCCCCCGCAGAGATGGCCCGTCGTCGGATTCACGTCGGCGATCGTCATATCCGGAGTGCCGTTAGCCAGAAACGTCCCGTACGTATAGTGGGCCACCGATTCCGTCGTGCCCTTGCAGTCCGTCGCCGTCGGCGTATTGATCTGGCCCATCTCGGCAAAGTTCAGCGAGATGCCGGTGAGCGCCGGGCTCAGAGTAATCTTTGTCACCTGACCCACAGGGATGCCGGAGTCGGTGCCATTGCAAAACACAGTTGGTGCTTTCCTCGAACAGCCCGCGATCGAAACGCCAAAAGGAATCGTGAAAAACAAAAGAACTGCTAACGTGACAAACCGACGCATTGAACCTCCCCGTTCAACCCGAACTCAAGCTGAACGGTCACACCGCAACCGCTGGATAGCTGAACCCATAGTGTAAAAGCTGCGCACACCGGAAGCAAATCTCCGAATGTGCATTAGACGATCTTTTCGAACGTTTCGTACTCCGGCAGTGTGCTTCCTGAGTAGACACCTCACTCAGCAGCGAGTTGCTGTCTACTTCGCCGGCATCTCCGTCTCGAACCAGTTCAACGCACGCTCCAGGACATCCAGTCGATGCGCAGGATCGCGGAACGCATGCCCCTCATTCGGATAAACCACTAGTTGCGTCTTCACGCCCTCGGCCCGCAGCGCATGCCAGAACTCGAAGCTCTGCGGCGCAGGACACTCCCCATCGCGATCTCCAACCACAACCAGAGTCGGAGTCTTCACCTTCCCGATATAGTCGATCGCCGAGCTCTTAGCATAGATCGCAGCATCGTCATACACCGTCTTCCCGAAGAACGGAACCATCCACTGATCGATGGAGTTCTCGCCGTAATAACTCTTCCAGTCGCTGATTCCCGCTCCCGCAACCGCCGCCTTGAACCGCGTCGTCTGCGTCACGCCAAACATCGTCATGAATCCACCATAACTCCAGCCCGTCAGACCTTCGCGGTCCTTGTCGATAGGGAAGCGCTTCTCCAGCACATCCATTCCCGCCAGAATGTCCCGCAGATCGCCATATCCAAAGTCCCGAATATTCGCCTGCGTAAACTTCTCCCCTTGTCCATAACTTCCCCGAGGGTTCGGCATGAACACGAAGTAACCCAGCGCCGAAAACGGCACTCCCCCATATCCGACTCCCGGCCAGCGCGGAGTCACCGCGCTCGAAGGTCCTCCATGAACGCTCACGATCAGCGGATACTTCTTCGCTGGATCATAATTCGCCGGATAAAGCAGCCATCCCTGCACCTTGAACCCATCATTCGTCCACTCAATCGACTCCGTCTTCCCCCACGCAGGCTTCAGCCCATCGTTCAGGTGAGTAATCTGCTTCATGGCATTCGGCGGTCCAACCCAAACATCAGGAGCCATCGCAAAGGAGCTGCGAATCAGCGCAATCGTATGCTGATTCGACATCGAGATGCTCATCACCAACCCGCCCGCGCCGATCGACTCCGGGAAAGTAGTGTTCACCTGGGGAAGATCCTTCCCCGTACTCATGTTGAGAGCAGTCAGATGGCTGTTTCCCCCCACATGCTCTGCAATCCCCAGAGCACCCGGCCCAATCCACCCGATAAACGCGACCGAAGCCGCACGTCCCGGCGTCATATTGGTCGGTTCGCCACCCGCAGCCGGAATCACATAGACATCCCCGCCAGTCGATCCCTGATCGCTCATCAGCCCGCCGATAAAGGCGATCCTGCTTCCATCGGGCGACCAGCGAGGCACGGCAATCTGCAATCCGTGCAGCGGACCTTGCACTCTCGTCGGATCCAGAATGGACTTCGGCTGCCCGCCAGCGATCTCTTCCGTATAAAGCTGTGCGACCCACCAGTTGTTTTCACCCGGAGGATTCGCCGCAACGAAGACAAGATGTTTAGAATCCGGTGACCAGCCGAACTCATACACATGCAATGTCGCAGGCGTGACCTGAGCGAAGGAGCCGCTCGATACGTCGACAACGCCCACGCGCTGGATCTCAACTCCATCTTCGCCGATCACCCCCGCCCACGGCTTCATCGCCGCCAGAGCGCCGGCACTCCGCGTAGCATTCTCGACAAACAAAAATCCAATCGACTTACCATCCGGAGACCAGGTAAGCGAGTCCAGCTCCCCAACAACATGAGTCAGCTGCTTCGACTCGCCGGTATTCTTCGACCACACGAATACCTGATCTTGACCATGTTTTCCCGCATCGGGAGTGCAATCCGATACAAACGCCAGCCATTGCCCATCCGGTGACCACTTCGGCTCCGAGCTCCCGCAATCCGTGGCGTTTGACCCCGTCCCAATGACCTTTTCTCCGGCAGAATCCGGATTTGCCACGTCGGTCAGGTGTATCTGGGATACCCCACCGATTCTCACCGCCCAGGCAACCGCCGTTCCATCAGGCGAAATAGCCGCCGAGCTCGGTGTCTTGGTCTTGCCAAGTGACTCAATCAACGAGGCAATGCGGGTGTCCTTCGTGGCAGGAGCAGCTGCTCGCGATTGGGCCGCCAGGTCATCTCGGAAAGCGCCGATGGAGAGAACAACGCAGAGGAGAAGAACAATCTGACGCACACGAAAAGCGGAAAAAGTCATTCAAAAAGCGTAGCACGGCCAATTTTTCTCTTGGCTGCACAAAGGGGCAGGTTAAAACCTCAGCGAAAATGGGAGGAACAAGCCGAAAATTAGAGCAAAAAGTTGACGTCCGGTGCGTAGATTGCTATTGTTAGAAGGTTCCGCGAGTATTCGGTCCGCGTCGTCAGGGAAACCCGGCACGCGGTAGGGCGGAGAAAAGCCCACGTAATTCAAAGCCGCGTCCTGCCGTAAGCAGGAAATGGCGATTTGCGATATACTGAATACAAGAGATTCACCGTAGAGCATTCCTGGTTCCTGGAACCGAATGTGGCAAGTCTACGGCCCTTCGCAATCGTGCCTGCGACACCCTCCACCTTGGATGGGCTATGCGGGCCGGAACAGCGAAACGGAGTCGGCTCTTCCTGGGAGTTTAGGGAAAGACGCTCGATCACCGTCGACTGTTTACGTCTGGCTTGTTGTACCGCTTCACAGACGCAACAGCAGGGAAGGCCTTCGTTCAGAGACGCTTCAGCGTTCTCATTCTTTTTGCGTGTACGGCAAAAGAGCGAAGCGAAATCCTGTGCGTCTGATTATGAGTTTCGTAGTACGGTTTTGCGCGCATTAACTAAGGAGTTCTAGTGCCTACGTTCCATCAGCTTGTCAAGCAGGGCCGCACGCCCACTCGCTATAAGACTGCCAGCCCCGCGCTTCAGGGTTCGCCCCAGCGCCGTGGCGTCTGCACCCGCGTCTACACCCAGACCCCCAAGAAGCCGAACTCGGCCCTCCGCAAGGTCGCTCGTGTCCGCCTTACCAATGGGATTGAGGTTACGACCTACATTCCAGGCATCGGCCATAACCTGCAGGAGCACTCGATTGTGCTCATTCGCGGCGGCCGTGTGAAGGACCTGCCAGGAGTTCGTTACCACGTTGTGCGCGGCACGCTCGACTCGGTCGGCGTGGCCAACCGCAAGCAGAGCCGCTCGAAGTACGGCGCGAAGCGTCCGAAGGCTGCTGCCAAGTAAGTTTTTTGTCGAAGCGCGGTTCGCCGCATAGCCAAGTCCAGGTCTTGAGAGGTTGACGGCCCTGGAGGAAGAAGAGAAGGAAAGTAATGCCGAGAAAAGGTTACATTGCGAAGCGTGAAGTTGCGGCCGACCCGGTCTACAACTCGACCCTGGTGACGAAGTTCGTGAACTCGATGATGTGGGGCGGCAAGAAGTCGACCGCGCAAGGCATCTTCTACGAAGCGATGACGAACCTCGAGCAGAAGGGTGGCGACGAGGCTCTGAAGCTGTTCAAGAAGGCTGTCGAGAATGTGAAGCCTTTGCTCGAAGTGAAGAGCCGCCGCGTCGGCGGTGCGAACTATCAGGTGCCGATCGAAGTTCTCCCCGAGCGTCGCACTTCACTGGCGATTCGCTGGCTCGTAACCTACGGCCGCGCCCGCGGTGAGAAGGGCATGGTCGATAAGTTGACTGCTGAGTTGCTCGATGCGGCCAATGGCCGTGGCGCTGCGATGAAGAAGAAGGAAGATGTTCACCGTATGGCTGAGGCCAACAAGGCCTTCGCGCACTACCGGTGGTAGAGAAAATCTTCATAGCAAAGTCTTCTGTCTTTGCTTTTAGTTTTTTAGGTTCAACGTTGTAATTACCGCGAGCACAGCTCGCAGATAAGAGATTGACCGTGGCACGCACTACACCTCTGAATCGTTGCCGAAATATCGGGATCATGGCGCACATTGACGCCGGCAAGACGACGACGACCGAGCGCATCCTCTTCTATACGGGCATCACGCACCGTATCGGTGAGGTGCACGAGGGCACTGCGACCATGGACTGGATGGAGCAGGAGCAGGAGCGCGGCATCACCATCACGTCCGCTGCGACGACCTGCACCTGGAAGAACATCCGCATCAATATCATTGATACTCCCGGCCACGTGGACTTCACGGCCGAGGTTGAGCGCTCCCTGCGCGTGCTTGACGGCGCGGTTGCCTGCTTCGACGCGGTTGCAGGTGTGCAGCCTCAGTCGGAGACGGTGTGGCGCCAGGCTGACAAGTACAAGGTTCCCCGCATCTGCTTCATCAACAAGATGGACAAGGCCGGGGCCGACGCTGTTTACGCGACTTCGACCATCGTCGATCGCCTCGGTGCGCGCGCTGTTCCGATCAATATTCAGATCGGGGCCGAAGCCAAATTCCTTGGTGTCGTCGATCTCGTCACCATGAAGGCCATCTACTGGCACGACGAGACCATGGGCGCCGAGTACTCCGTCGAAGAGATTCCCGCCGACCTGATCGAAAAAGCCAAGGAGGCCCGCGCGTTTCTGATTGAGGCTGTGTCGGAGTCCGACGACGAACTCATGCACCTTTATCTCGAAGGCCAGGAGCCAACGGAAGCTCAGCTCAAGGTTGGTATCCGCAAGGCGACCATCGCGATGAAAATCTTCCCGGTCCTCTGCGGGTCGTCCTTCAAAAACAAAGGTGTGCAGACTCTGCTTGACGCGGTCGTCGATTATCTGCCGAGCCCGCTCGACATTCCTCCGGTCACCGGCATCGATCCCGACAACCCGGAAGAGCATCTCGTTCGCAAGGCCGACGACAGCGAGCCGTTCTCCGCACTCGGCTTCAAGATCATGACCGACCCGTTCGTCGGACAGCTGATCTTTATCCGCGTCTACTCGGGCCAGCTCAAGACCGGCGACTCGGTGCTGAATCCGCGTACCGGTAAGACGGAGCGTATCGGCCGCCTGCTGAAGATGCACGCCAACAAGCGTGAAGAGATTACCGAGATCCTCGCGGGCGATATCTGCGCCGCGGTCGGTCTCAAGAATCTCGTCACCGGCGACACGATCTGCACCGAAAAGTCTCCGATTGTGCTCGAGAGGATCGACTTCCCCGCGCCGGTTATCGCGGTTGCCGTGGAGCCGAAGACCAAGGCCGACCAGGAAAAGATGGGCATGGCTTTGGCCAAGCTCGCGCAGGAAGACCCAACCTTCCGCGTCCACACCGATCCCGACTCAGGCCAGACCATCATCTCGGGGATGGGCGAGCTGCACCTCGAGATCATTGTCGACCGCATGATGCGCGAGTACAAAGTTGAGGCCAACGTCGGCAAGCCCCAGGTTGCCTACCGCGAGACCATTCGCGCCAACGCGGAAGCCGAGGGCAAGTACATCCGTCAGACAGGCGGCTCGGGTAACTACGGCCACGCGAAGATTCGCATCGCGCCGAACGAGCCTGGCAAGGGTTACGAGTTCTCGAACGATATTAAGGGCGGCACGATTCCCAAGGAGTACATCAAGCCGATCGACCAGGGTATTCAGGATGCGATGACACGCGGCGTTCTGGCCGGGTACGAGATGGTCGACATCAAGGTCTCGCTCTACGACGGCAGCTACCATGACGTTGACTCGAACGAAATGGCGTTCAAGATCGCCGGTTCGATGGCCTTCAAGGAAGCGGCAAGAAAAGCCAAGCCGGTTCTCCTTGAGCCCGTCATGGATGTCGAAGTCACGGTCCCCGAGGAGTTCATGGGCACCATCATCGGCGACCTGAACAGCCGTCGCGGCCGTATCGAAGGCATGGAGATGATTGGCGGAGTCCAGGCGATCAAGGCTACGGTGCCGCTGAGCACGATGTTTGGCTACGCGACTGCAATGCGCGGATCCACGCAGGGCAGGGCGAACTACTCCATGCAGTTCAAGCAGTACGAAGAAGCGCCGCGGTCGGTTTCGGAAGAGATTATCGCCAAGGTGCAGGGCAAGGATAGTAAGTAAGCCTGTGCCGCGAGGCGCAGCCAGTTTGGAAGTTGAACTTTAGAAACAAGAAACACGGAGAGAGCAATGGCGAAGGAAAAGTTTGACCGGTCGAAGCCGCACGTAAACATAGGGACGATCGGGCACATCGATCACGGCAAGACGACGCTGACGGCGGCGATTACGAAGGTGTTGTCGAAGCACAACCCGAACAACAAGTTCCGTTCCTTCGACACGATCGACAACGCTCCTGAGGAGCGTGAGCGTGGCATTACGATTGCGACCTCGCACGTGGAGTACGAGACGCCGAACCGTCACTACGCGCACGTCGACTGTCCCGGCCACGCCGACTACATCAAGAACATGATCACCGGCGCGGCGCAGATGGACGGCGCGATCCTGGTGGTTGCGGCGACCGACGGCCCGATGCCGCAGACCAAGGAGCACGTTCTGCTCGCCCGTCAGGTTGGCGTGCCGTACATCGTCGTGTTTTTGAACAAGTGCGATGCGGTCGAGGACGAAGAGCTGATCGAGCTGGTGGAGATGGAAGTTCGCGAGCTCCTCTCGAAGTACGACTACCCCGGCGACGACACCCCGATCATCCGCGGCTCTGCTCTTGGCGCGCTGAACGGCGAAGCCAAGTGGGAGGCGAAGATCGACGAGCTGATGGACGCGGTGGACAAATATGTTCCGCAGCCTGAGCGCGCCATCGACCAGCCGTTCCTGATGCCGATCGAAGACATCTTCTCGATCTCCGGCCGCGGCACCGTGGTGACGGGCCGAATCGAGCGCGGCAAGGTGAAGGTTGGCGAGGACTCTGAGATCGTCGGCTTCCGCGAGACGCGCAAGACGGTTGTGACCGGCGTCGAGATGTTCAAGAAGCAGCTGGACGAAGGTCTGGCTGGCGACAATGCCGGACTTCTGCTGCGCGGCATCGCGAAGGAAGACGTGGAGCGCGGCATGGTGTTGGCCAAGCCTGGTTCGATCACGCCGCACACCGAGTTCAAGGGCGAGGTCTACGTGCTCTCGAAGGAAGAAGGCGGACGTCACACTCCGTTCTTCAACGGCTACCGTCCGCAGTTCTACTTCCGCACGACGGACGTGACGGGTTCGGCGAAGCTTCCTGCGGGCACCGAGATGTGCATGCCCGGCGACAACATCCAGCTGGAGATCACGCTGCACACCCCAGTCGCGATGGAGAAGGGCCTCCGCTTCGCCATCCGCGAAGGCGGCAGAACCGTCGGAGCAGGAACCATCTCCGAAATCCTCAAGTAAGAGAAGATTTCGGCAAGTTGCTTTAGTTTTAGCGGTTCAAGATCAACGAGGGCTGCCGGCCCATTGAGATGTGAGCAGGAAATGACCGGCAGCTACTCCAACAGTTCTTTGAAGCAAGAAAGAGAATAATCATGGCTGGACAGAGAATCAGAATTCGGTTGAAAGCATATGACTACCGCGTACTCGACACCTCCACGGGAGAGATCGTCGAGACCGCCAAGCGCACGGGCGCCCAGGTTGCGGGTCCTATTCCGCTGCCGACGATGAAGAACAAGTACTGCGTCCTCCGCTCGCCCCACGTCGACAAGAAGTCGCGTGAGGCCTTCGAGATTCGCACTCACAAGCGGCTTATCGACATTCTCGAGCCGACCCAGCAGACGGTAGACGCGCTCATGAAGCTCGACCTTCCCGCTGGCGTCGACGTAGAAATCAAGACGGTTCAGAAGTAAAGAAGATTTCAGTAAGAAGTTTTTTAGTTGCGTAGTTCAACCCGGCAGTGCTGAGCAAGTTCGGTCAGCATGATGAGGAAAGGAAGCTCCAATGTCAGTAGTCGGAATTCTCGGAAAAAAAATCGGCATGACCCAGATCTTTGACGATCGCGGTGATATTCACCCCGTCACTGTGCTTAAGGCTGGTCCGTGCGTTATCACCCAGCTTAAGACGCTCGCGAAGGACGGCTACGATGCTGCCCAGATCGGATACGTCGACTTCGTCAAGGCCTCGAAGATCAACAAGGCCATGACCGGCCACTTTGCCAAGTCGAACGTTCCTCCCGTCAGGATGATCAAAGAGGTTGCCATCGAACCTGCCAAGCCTGTCGAAGGCGAAGAAGCAACCTCGGTCAAGGCAGGCGATCGCATTCTGGTCGACATCTTCTCCGACGAGAAGTTCGTTGATGTCATCGGAACCTCGAAGGGCCGCGGGTTTGCCGGCGTTGTTCGACGCCATGGGTTCGGCGGTGGTCCCAAGTCGCACGGTCACATGTTCCAGATCCAGGGCTCGATCGGCGCTTCATCATTTCCGTCGCGCGTCTTCCCTGGTCAGCGCATGCCCGGCCACATGGGTCACGCTCAGATCACGGTTCGCAACCTCCGTATTCGCGGCATCGACCTCGACGACAACCTTCTGCTGGTCGAAGGAGCAGTTCCTGGTCCGCGTGATGGCTTCGTGCTTATCTCCAAGGCCAAGGCTCCGCCGCGCGAGCGTCGTGGCTTCGCCGGTGAGGCGACCAAGGACGCGTTGAAGGCTTCGAAGAAGGCCTCGCCGAAGAAGAAGTAAAGAAATAAGCAAAGTTTTTGGCATTTGCTTGCAAGTGAAAGTACCAAACGCTGCACGGAGAACAAACCGAGTAACGCAGCCTAACAAATTCAAGGCCTGCCGCATCGATGGCAGACGCGAAGAGAGAAGAACGATGGCAAACATCAATGTAGTCAATCTCGGCGGAAAGAAGGTTGGTGAGTTCGAACTCGCCGACGAAGTTTTCGCAGGCGAGATCAACGACGGACTGCTCTGGGAGTCGGTCAAGCACTACCGCGCCGCCCTTCGTCAGGGGACCGCCTCCACCAAGAACCGCAACCAGGTGTCCGGTGCTGGCAAGAAGCTCTGGAAGCAGAAGGGCACCGGCCGCGCTCGCGTCGGATCCATCCGCACCCCGCTCTGGCGCGGTGGTGGTACGGTTCACGGACCCAAGCCGCGTAGCTATGAGTATGCCTTCCCGCAAAAGAAGCTGATGGGCGCGCTCCGCTCCGCAATCGCTGCGAAGATCGCTGACGGCAAGTTCACGATCGTCGACTCTTTCGAGGTCGCTGAGGCCAAGACCAAGCTCTATCGCACCGCACTCGACAAACTCGAGGCTGGCAAGACCACCCTCCTGGTCGAAAGCAGCCGCAATCTCGGTGAGAAGCTCTACCTCGGCTCGCGCAATCTGGCTGGCGTCGAACTGGTCCTCAGCTCCGAGGGTCCACCCCTACGATCTGCTCCGCTACGAGCACGCCGTCTTCTCGAAGGATGCCATCGAGGCCCTGCAGGAGACCCTTAAGAAGTTTTGTATCCAAGCGCCGCAAAGCTGCCGCGCAGAAGGAGGTTGCGTAATGCCAACCCTCTATACCGTCATTCGCCGCCCCCTCATCACCGAGAAGGGCATGACCGTGAAGGAGACGCAGAACACCCTGGTGTTCGAAGTCGCCCCTCAAGGCCACCAAGACCGAAGTCAAGCAAGCCGTCGAGAGTCTCTTCAAGGTGAAGGTCTCCGGCGTTCGCACCGCCAGCGTCGAGGGTAAGGAGCGCCGCCGGGGCAAGTTTGCCGGCTACCGCCCCGACTGGAAGAAGGCTTATGTTCGCCTCAAAGAGGGCGAGAAGATGCCGGAGTACCTCAACAGCCTCTAAGCGAGATTTTTTCGCCGCAACAGAATTCAGGAAACGAAGCGTCGCTGAGCAATCAGCAGCGCAGGCAAGGGAATAAAGACGATGCCGATCAAATCATTTCGACCGATTACCCCATCACTCCGCTTTACGACGAGTCTCGTCACCGACGACATCACGACGGACAAGCCGCATAAGCCTCTGCTTGGAGTCAAGCAGCGCACCGGCGGCCGCAACAGCACTGGCGCGCTCACCATGCGTCACCACGGCGGCGGTCACAAGCAGAAGCTGCGCCTCATAGACTTCAAGCGTGATAAGTACGGTATCCCCGGCACGGTGGCGACGATCGAGTACGATCCGAACCGCAGCTCCCGCATCGCGCTGATCAACTATGCAGACGGCGAGAAGCGCTACATCATCCAGCCTATCGGGCTCACCGTCGGCCAGTCGATCATGAGCGGCCCGGGACGCCGATATTCTCGTCGGCAATGCACTGCCCTTGCGTAATATCCCGGCCGGTACCCACGGTCCACAACATCGAGCTCCGCCCCGGCAAGGGCGCGCAGATGGCCCGTTCGGCAGGTGCGCAGGTTCAGCTCGTCGCCAAGGAAGGTGACTACGCTCTGCTCAAGCTGCCCTCCGGCGAGACCCGCAAAGTGCTCGTCGATTGCATGGCGACCATCGGTCAGGTTGGCAACACCGATCATGAAAACCAGACCATCGGCAAGGCAGGGCGCAACCGCTGGAAGGGAATTCGTCCTTCGAACCGCGGCGTCTCGATGAACCCGGTCGATCACCCGCACGGTGGCGGTGAAGGCAAGACCTCGGGCGGCCGTCATCCGGTTACTCCCTGGGGCCAACCCACCCGCGGATACAAGACCCGCAACAACAAGCGGACCGATGTCTTCATCGTGAAGCGGCGCAGCAAGTAAAGAAAAAGTTTTTTCAGTGAAGTCGTTTTAGTTTTGGTTTTAGTCTCTCCACAACAGGCAACACCAAGTCTCGCAGCTAAGAGATTCGTCGTATCCAGCATCGCAACAAGAAAGTCGGAGCTCAGCAAATGTCACGTTCAGCAAAAAAAGGTCCTTTCATCGACGGTCATCTCACCAGGAAGATCGACGCCATGAACCAGATCAACGATAAGAAGGTTGTGCGCACCTGGTCTCGCCGGTCCACCATTCACCCGGACTTCGTCGGCCACACCATCGCCGTGCACAACGGGCGCAAGTTCATCCCCGTCTATGTGACCGAAAACATGGTCGGCCACAAGCTCGGCGAGTTTGCCGCTACCCGCACCTTCAAGGGCCACTCCGCGCGCGCCGCTGAGACCGCCGCAAAGCCGAAGTAAAGAAAAATTAGCAGAAATTGTTTTCTGTTTTGAAGGACAAAGATTATGGCGAACGCAGTAGAAAAAATCAGAGAGTTCCGCGCCGAGGCGAAGTTCCAGCGCACCAGCCCGCAGAAGGCGAAGCTGGTTCTGGATCTCATCAAAGGCCTCCGCGTCGAGCAGGCGCTCAACACGGTTCACTTCAGCTCGAAGCGCATGGCGCCGGTGATCGAGAAGGTTCTCCGCTCGGCGATCCAGAACGCGACCTACGTCTCACAGGAGCAGGGCCTCGACGTCGACGTCGACAACCTCTACGTCCGCACCGCCGTCGCGAACGAAGGTCCGCGCATGAAGCGCATCCGCCCCGCTCCGATGGGCCGTGCCTTCCGCTATCAGCGCAGGCTTGCGCACATCGTCGTTACGGTTGCCGAGAAGAAGCCGGTCAATGCCATCAGCGCATCTGCCGACTCCACCCCGGCAGCGAAGAAGACAGCTAAGAAGGCAGCCACCAAAACTGCGGCCAAGAAGACGACCGCAAAGAAGGCTCCGGCCAAGAAGTCTGCAGCCAAGAAATCCGCGAAATAAGCAGATTTTTCTTGTAAACTTAAAGTTTTGCACTACCGCCCGCCGGCTCAACCGGAGAGGGCACAGTAAAGGGAAGCTATGGGACAGAAAGTCCATCCGTATGGATTGCGCCTCGGCATCAACAAGCCGTGGAAGTCACGCTGGTTCGTCGAGCGCGGCTACGACAAGCTGCTGGTTGAAGACGTCAAGCTCAAGGCTGAGCTGCGCGAGAAGCTGAAGGCCGCCGGCGTCAGCTCGGTCGAAGTCGAGCGCCCCGGCAACAAGCTGCGCCTGATCATCCGCACCGCGCGTCCGGGCATCATCATCGGCCGCAAGGGCGCCGAGATCGACAAGCTCAAGGCCGACATCCAGAAGCGCACGAACCGCGAGGTCTTCATCGACATCCTCGAAGTCAACAAGCCCGAGCTCGACGCTCAGCTCGTCGCCGAGAACATCGCGCTCCAGCTCGAGAAGCGTGTCAGCTTCCGCCGCGCCATGCGCAAGTCGGTCGACTCCGCGCTCCGCTTCGGCTGCAAGGGCATCAAGGTTCGCGTCTCCGGCCGTCTGAACGGAAACGAGATCGCCCGTTCGGAGTGGTATCTCCAGGGCCGTCTGCCGCTCCACACGCTGCGCGCCGACATCGACTACGGTTTTGCCGAAGCGCACACCACCTACGGCATCATCGGCGTCAAGACCTGGGTCTACCGTGGCGACATCTACGAGCAGAAGAAGCGCCGCGATCAGGTCACAACCGCTGGGGCTTTCGCGTCCTAATGTTTTTCCCGGCGTAGCCGGAGTTTCCGGGGACTGGTTCCCTGAAAGAGTGAAGAGGGTTTTCTTATGTTGATGCCAAAGAAGGTCAAGTATCGCAAGCAGCAGCGCGGCCGTATGACCGGCAAGGCGTGGCGCGGCTCCGATCTTTCGTTCGGCGACTACGGCCTCAAGGTCATGGAGTGCGGCTACATCACCGACCGCCAGATCGAGGCCAGCCGTATCGCGATGACGCGCTTCATCAAGCGTGGCGGCAAGGTCTGGCTCCGTCTGTTCCCGGACAAGCCCATCACCAAGAAGCCTGCCGAAACCCGTATGGGTAAAGGTAAGGGCGCACCCGATCACTGGGTCTGCGTCGTCCGCCCCGGTCGCATTCTGTTCGAGATGGAAGGCGTCACCCCCGGATATCGCCAAAGAGGCCATGCGTCTGGCCGCTCACAAGCTTCCGCTCAAGACCAGCTTCGTGCAGCGCCACGACGTCAAGGTCGCGGTAGCCGCCAAGTAGCTTTAGCAGTTCAAGAAAAGACAATGGAATTCGAAAAGATTCGTAACCTCAATGACGACGAGCTCAAGAGCGAGCAGGCCAAGGCCGCCGAGCAGCTCTTCCGCATCCGCTTCCAGAAAAGCCTCGGCAACGTCGAGGGCATCAAGAGCTGCGGACGCTCAAGCTGGACATCGCCCGCATCAAGACCGTAGAGCGCGAGCGCGAACTGGCCGCCGAAAAAGCTGCCAAGCCCGTCTTGGTCAACGTCGCCCCGGCCAAGAGCACTCGCACCGCCCGCAAGAAAGCGAAGAAGGACTAATCATGGCAGACACAACCAGCAACACCGCCGTCGCAACACCTGAAGCCCAGACCTCACGCCGCAACGAAAAGGTCGGCATCGTCGTCTCCACCAAGATGCAGAAGACGATCGTCGTCGAGATCGAGATGCGCAAGGCGCACCCCAAGTACAAGCGCGTCATGAAGTCGAACAAGAAGTTCTACGCGCACGACGAGCAGAACTCCGCTCGCGTCGGTGATGTCGTCCGCATCCGCGAGGCACGTCCCCTGTCCAAGCTCAAGCGCTGGTCGCTCGAGGAGATCGTTCGCCGCTCCTCTCTCGCGCTTGCCGACGACAAGGCCGCCGCCGCTATCGAAGTTAAGTAATTACGCCGGGGCATAGGTCCGGCCGTCACACCCAGGAGAAGAACGATGTCAGTACAAATGAGAACAATGCTTGACGTAGCCGACAACTCAGGCGCGCGCAAGTTGCAGGTCATCCTGCCCCTCGGTGGCGGTCTCGGCAAGAAGGCCGGCCTCGGCGATGTCGTCACCGCTGCCGTCAAGGAAGCCTCTCCCGACGGCACCGTCAAAAAGGGCAAGGTCGTCAAGGCCGTCATCGTTCGTACGCGCAAAGAGTATCGCCGCAAGGATGGAACCTACATCCGCTTCGACCAGAACGCCGCGGTAGTCATCAACGAAGCCAACGAGCCCGTCGGCACGCGCGTCTTCGGTCCCGTTGCCCGTGAGCTGCGCGAGAAGAAGTTCCTCAAGATCGTTTCGCTCGCCCGGAAGTCATCTAGTCGTTCACCGCGCTTCGGCGCACCAAAGCGGACTCCGGCTCCGACAGATCGCCGAGGAAGGGAAGAGAAAATGGCAGTCAAGATTAAGCGCAACGACAAGGTCGAAGTCATCGCCGGCAAGGACAAAGGCAAGCAGGGGCCGCGTACTCCGTGTCATCGCCGACAAAAATCGCCTCCTCGTCGAAGCGTCATGATGGTGAAGAAGCACGTCAAGCCCAACCCGCAGCGCAACATCAAGGGTGGCATCGCCGAGCAGGAGTCCACCCATCCATATCTCGAACGTCATGCTGATCGACGCCGAGGGTAACAAGACCCGCGTCGGCACCCGCTTCGACGGCGACACCAAAGTTCGTTTTTCGAAGGCGAGCGGCAACACCATTGCTGAGAAGAAAAAGTAAGAAAAATAAGAGAAGCTTGTTTTCTCTAGTGAGCAGTTCAAATCCTGTAACAAAGGTTCACCCCACGCATCGGTACACGGGCTCAACCCAATCCGGCAACCGTGGAGAAAGCGAAGAAGACAATGGCAGCACGTTGAAAGAGAAGTACGAAAAAGAGATTCGCTCCGCGCTCAGCAAAGAGCTCAACATCACCAACGCCATGGCGATTCCCAAGCTTGAGAAGATCGTCATCAACATGGGTCTCGGCGAAGCTACCCAAAACGTCAAGATCATGGATCCGCTCGTAGCCGATCTTGCCTCCATCGCCGGCCAGAAACCCGTCACCACCCGCGCGAAGAAGTCCATCGCGGCCTTCAAGGTACGCGAGGGCATGCCCATCGGCGCCATGGTCACTCTCCGCGGCGACACGATGTACGAGTTCCTCGACCGCCTCATCTCGATCGCTCTTCCCCGCGTCCGCGACTTCCGCGGCGTCTCCTCGAAGAGCTTCGATGGCCGCGGCAACTACACCCTTGGCCTCCGCGATCAGCTCATCTTCGCTGAGATCGACTACGCCAAGGTCGACAAGCTCAAGGGCATGAACGTCACCTTCGTTACCACCGCGAAGGACGACAACGGTGCCCGCGCTCTGCTCAAGGGTTTTGGAATGCCCTTCCGCGTAGGAGCCTAACGAAAGATAGACAGCCGAAGTCTCTGCACTTCGAACCAGGATAGAGAGCAAAAAACATGGCAACCACTGCAAAGCGCGTCAAAGACGCAAGAAAACCGAAGTTCAAATCCCGTCAGCACAACCGCTGCCAGCTCTGCGGCCGTCCCCGAGCCTTCCTCCGGAAGTTCGGTGTCTGCCGTCTCTGCTTCCGCTCGCTCGCCCTCAAGGGAGAAATTCCGGGCGTAGTCAAGTCAAGCTGGTAGAATAAAACTATCCGTGCGCAGCACTTCGGCGCACTCGCTCCAGAGACCTCATCAGGGCGTCAAGCTTGTGATGCAGAAGTCTGGACGTACTACCCGAAACAAACATCTCCGCTGGTTCCCGACGTGTGTTCCACGCCGGGCGAACGGGGGATGAAGGAGAATGAATGAACCTCACCGACCCGGTAGCAGACTTTTTGACGCGCATCCGTAACTCCATCCGTGCGCGCCACCAGAAGCTCGACGTCCCCCAATCCAAGCTCAAGATCGAGATCGCCCCGCATCCTCAAAGAAGAGGGCTACATCGCGAACTACAAGCCCACCGAAGAGAACGGCCAGAAGGTTCTTCGCGTCTATCTGAAGTACGGCCCCAACAACGAAGCCGTCATCCGCGATCTCCAGCGTGTCTCCCGTCCCGGCTGCCGCGTCTACCTCGGCCGCGACGAGATTCGCCGCGTTCAGGGCGGCCTCGGCATCTCCATCATGACCACCCCCAAGGGCGTCATGACCGGTCGCCAGGCCCGTCGCGAAGGTGTCGGCGGCGAGATCCTCTGCGAAGTCTGGTAAAGAAAAATCAGCCAGATCTTTCGTTTTTGTTTTTGCATCTGAGCCTCTGGCTCCCCGGCTGCAGTGGAACCCAATAACCCTGGGCGACTCGCAAGCCATAAAAGGAATCATCATGTCACGTATTGGTAAGAAGCCGATCGCTCTCCCTGCCGGCGTCAAGTACACGGTCAGCGAGAATGGCAACACCGTGCTGGTCGAAGGCCCTAAGGGCAAAGTTACCGCCATGCTTCCCGGCGGCATCACTCTCGTTCAGAAAGACGGCACCCTCGTCGCCGAGCGCCAGACAGACAAGCAGGCAGCCTTTCACGGCCTCGCCCGGGCGCTGGTCTTCAACGCGGTTACCGGCGTCACCACCGGCTGGACCAAGGACATCGACATCGTCGGCATCGGATACCGCGCCGAGATGAAGGGCAAGAACATGGTGGTCTTCACCCTTGGCTTCTCTCATCCCATCGAGTTTCCCCTGCCCACCGGCATCTCCGTCGAGATCGACCCCAAGCAGACTCACCTCACCATCTCCGGCATCGACCGGCAGAAAGTGGGCCAGGTCGCAGCAGACATGCGCTCGCTCCGTAAGCCCGATCCGTACAAGAACAAGGGCGTCCGCTACACCGGCGAGAAATTGAAGAAGAAGGTCGGTAAGACCGGCGCGAAGTAAAGTTTCGTGATGTGCGGTCGGCAAGATAGACCGTCCGTGCCTCACACAACGCAGTTCATAACCGAACGTCCCCGGCACTCCGGGTACGCCACTAGGAAGGAAAGAAAATTATGATCAATCCCCGTCAACGCAACGTCATCCGCCAGCGCGTCCACACGCGCATCCGCGAGAAGATGTCCGGCACCGCCGAGCGCCCGCGCCTCAACGTCTACCGCTCGCTCAACCACATCTACACCCAGCTCATCGACGACCTCAACGGAGTTACCATTGCCTCCGCTTCGTCTTTCGGAAAGAAGTCCGAAGACAAGAAGTACGGCGGTAACGTCGCTGCCGCAATCGAAGTCGGCAAGCTTATCGCTGAGCGCGCTAAAGAGAAGGGCATCAAGAAGGTGGTCTTCGACCGCGGCGGTTATCTCTACCACGGTCGCGTCAAGGCCCTCGCCGACGCCGCCCGCGAAGCGGGCCTCGACTTCTAAGGTTTCCCAAGGCGAGCCCACAGGCCGCCAGAAAGCTGGATAGGACATTATGGCAATGAAGAAAAAAATCGATGCGAACCGCCTCAACCTCAAGGACGAGGTCGTTTCGATCAACCGCGTCACCAAGGTCGTCAAGGGCGGCAAAAACATGTCCTTTGCCGCGCTCGTCGTCATCGGCGACCCGGGTGAAGGCGTAGTCGGCTATGGCTCCGGCAAGGCGAAGGAAGTCCCCCAGGCCATCCGCAAGGGGATCGAGTCCGCCAAGAAGAACCTGCACAAGGTCAACCTCACCGCGAGCACCATCCCTCACCAGGTCCTCGGCCACTACGGCGCCGGCCAGGTGATGCTCAAGCCCGCTCCTGAAGGTACGGGCGTCATCGCCGGCAAGACGGTTCGCGCCGTCATGACCGCCGCCGGCGTGCAGAACGTGCTCACCAAGAGCCTTGGCTCCGCCAATCCGCACAACGTCATCAAGGCCACCTTCGATGCTCTCATCCAGCTTCGCAACAAGGCCGAAGTCGCCGCCCTGCGCGGCAAGGCAGAGGAAGAGCTCTAAGCTCCGCCCTGCTCCAATAAGATTTTTCAGGAGCTCTCGTAATGGCTAATAAAAACGAAATCGCCAAGATCAAACTGCAGTACTTCCAGTCGAAGATCTGCACCCCGGTCAAGCACAAGGCCGTCATTAAGGGCCTCGGCTTTACCCGCCTCAACCAGATCGTCGAGCGCGAAGACACCCCATCCATTCGTGGCATGGTCAACAAGGTCCCACACCTGGTCCGCATCGTCCAGTAGGTTTTTTGAGTGCCTGCAACCTACTGGTCCTCACTGGGATCATCCGCTGATCGTTCTTAGGATTAAGCGTGGGGCTTCAGCCCCACGAATTCCGTAATCAATAAAGGGGCTTTAGCCCCGGGCATCACCAAATCAAGCGAGTCGCTGAACCAACGAGTCCAGCGGCGTTATAGCGAGGAAAACAATGGCAATCCGCAATCTCTCCAATCTACGCGCCCCCAAGAAGGCGAACGAAAACAAGAAGCGCATCGGTCGCGGTATGGGTTCGGGCATGGGTAAGACCTCCACCCGCGGACACAAGGGTCAGGGCTCCCGCTCCGGCTCCTCCCTTATGCGCGGCTTCGAAGGCGGCCAGATGCCCCTTCACCGCCGTCTGCCCAAGCGCGGCTTCACCAACATCTTCCGCGTCGAGTACCAGGTTCTCGGCCTCGACCGCGTCGCCGAGATCGCTGCTGCCGAAAACATCAGCGAGTTCACCCTCGACAAGATCATCGAGCTCGGTCTGCTCCGCAAGAAGGGCGCACTGCTCAAAGTCCTCAATAACGGAGAGATCACGACAGCCGTCACCGTCCACGCCCACAAGTTCTCGAAGACCGCCCAGGAGGCGATCGAGAAGGCTGGCGGCAAGGCCATCCTGATTGGCTAAGCACCCTGTAGAATAGTGTGGCAGGCGAGGGTGCGCGCCCTCGCATCGCCGTTTTACCAGCACCAACCGATTCACCCGAGGTTCCAGCACCCGATGTTCGAGAAAATCGCAAACATCTTCAAAATCCCCGATCTGCGCAAGCGCGTCCTCTTCACCCTCGGCATGCTTGCCGTCTATCGTCTCGGTGGACACATCCCCACCCCGGGCATCAACGCCGACATGCTGGCCCAGTTCTTCAACCAGAACTCAGGCTCCGCGCTCGGCCTGGTCGACCTCTTCTCCGGCGGCAATCTCCGCAAGCTCACCGTCTTCGCCCTAGGCATCATGCCATACATCACGGCGTCGATCATCTTCCAGCTCCTCACCGTCATCTATGAACCGCTCGCCAAGCTCCAGAAGGAAGGCGAGCTCGGCCGCCGCAAGATCACCCAGTGGACACGTTACGTCACAGTCCTCCTCGGCATCGTGCAGTCCTTCGCCATCGCGCTCACGCTGACCAACACCAGCACCGGCCAGACCATGGTCACCATCCCACGCGGAGCCTTCATTCCTCTCTGCGTCATCACCCTCACCGCCGGCACCGCCTTCATCATGTGGCTCGGCGAGCAGATTACCGAGCGCGGCATCGGCAATGGAATGAGCCTGCTCATCTTCGCCGGCATCGTCGTCGGCCTTCCCCGCGGCGTTGAAAACCTCTACGAGAAGTTTCGCGATGCAGCCTGGGGAGCCTTCACTCCCATCGCCATCATCCTCCTCGTCGCAGGCATGATCGCCGTCGTCGCTTTCATCGTCTTCGTCGAGCGCTCCGAGCGCCGCATCCCTGTTCAGTACGCCAAGCGCATCGTCGGCCGCAAGATGATGGGCGGCCAATCCACCCACCTCCCTCTCAAGGTCAACTCCGGCGGCGTGATGCCCGTCATCTTCGCCAGCTCCATCCTCTCGGCTCCCTTGCTCTTCGCCGGCGCGCACATCTTCGGCTATTCCCTGCAGGACTCCGCCTTCTTCGGCCCCATCTTCCGCTGGCTGGCCCCGGGCGAGCCCCTCTACGAGCTCCTCCAGATGGCCGCGATCATCTTCTTCGCCTACTTCTACATCTCCATCGTCTTCCGTCCTGACGACATCGCCGACAACATGCGCAAGTACGGCGGCTTCATCCCCGGCATCCGTCCCGGCAAGCGCACCGCCGACTTCATCAACGATGTGCTCACCCGTATCACCCTCGTCGGAGCCATCTACCTCATCATCATCACCGTCATCCCGCAACTCCTCATCAGCGGAATCCACTTCAACCATCTCTGGCTCATCGGTTCGGTCTTTGACCGGCTGCCTACCTGGATGACCCAGGGTCTCGGCGTCAACTTCTACTTCGGTGGCACCTCGCTGCTCATCGTCGTCGGCGTCGCTATGGACACCGTCAATCAGATCGAGTCGCAGCTCATCATGCGCCACTACGACGGCTTCACTCCCAAGAGCGGTCGCATTCGCGGACGCAAGAGCTGGTAGGTCGTGTCCACGTTGACCATCGATTCCGCAGCGCATCAACCGGCCCCGGCAGATGACTTTCTGCCCGGGCCGGTCCTTCTTCTAGGCGCACCGGGCGTAGGCAAAGGTACCCAGGCCAAAGCCCTCATGGCCGCCTACGGCATCCCGCAGATCTCCACCGGCGACATCCTCCGCGCCAACATCTCCAAAGGCACGCCCCTCGGCAAAGCAGCCAAGGCCCTCGTCGACCAGGGCAAGCTGGTCTCCGACGATCTCGTCAACGAGATGGTCGCCGACCGCCTCTCGCAGCCTGACACCGCCCGCGGTTTCATCCTCGACGGCTTCCCCCGTACTCTCAATCAATCCCTCTGGCTCGATGCAAAGCTTGCCGCCACCCCGAACGTCCTTCCCGTCGTCGCCATCAGCATCGTCGTCGACTACGAGCAGCTCAAGCATCGCATTACCGGCCGCCGCATCTCTCCCGCCGGCCGCATCTACAATATCTACTCGAATCCGCCCAGAGTCCCCGGCATCTGTGATGTAGATGGCTCCGCACTCGTCCAGCGTCCGGACGACTCTGAAGCCGTTTTCACCGAACGCATGAAGACCTTCGACGCCCAAACCGCTCCCGTCATCGAGCACTACCGCAACCAGGGCCGCTTCGAACAGATCAACGGCGACCAAACCGTCGACCAGGTCACCGCCGCCATTGAAGCCGCCCTCAAGCGTCTTCGAAAGCCCGAATAGAGTCACCATCTATGGCCATCATGATCAAAACAACCCGCGAGATAGAGAAGATGCGCATCTCCGGCAAGGCCCTCCGCCAGGTCCATAACGCCATCGCTCCGCACGTCGTCGCCGGCGTCTCCACCATGGATCTCGAAGAGATCGCCCTCAAAAAGATCGCCGACCTTGGCGCCATCCCGGCCTTCAAGGGCTACCACGGCTATCCCGCGGCCCTCTGTACCTCGGTCAACGACGAAGTCGTCCACGGCATCCCCAGCGCCAAGCGCATCCTCAAAGACGGCGACATCCTCTCCATCGACTGCGGCGTCATCATCGACGGCTTCTACGCCGATGCCGCCGTCACTTATCCCATCGGCCAGATCGCCCCACGCACCGCTCGCCTCCTCGAAATCACCCAGCTCTCCCTCGAAAAAGCGATCGAGCAGTGCAAGGTCGGCGGCCGCCTCGGAGACATCTCCGCCGCCGTCCAGCAACTCTGTGAAGCCGAAGGCTTTGGTGTCGTTCGCGAGTTCGTCGGCCACGGCATCGGCCGCGCCATGCACGAAGATCCCCAGGTCCCAAACTTTGGCCCCGCAGGCAAAGGCCCCCGCCTCAAAGCCGGCATGGTTCTCGCCATCGAGCCCATGATCAACGCCGGAGGCCCCGAAGTCCGCGTCCTCAAAGACGGCTGGACCGCCATTACCGTCGACGGCAGCTACAGCGCCCACTTCGAGCACACCGTCGCCATCACCAAGGACGGTCCCCAGATCCTCACGCTCTAGAAAAGGCCAATCGGCACTGGCAAAATGGGGCCAAACTGAGGTACTATAAGAGATGCTGTGTGTACAAGTGTGCAGCATGGCACATCCGGCTGTGGCCAAAAAGCCCCAACCAAAACAGAAATACCGGAAACAAAGAGGCTTAGCCTCCGCCTTTCCAAAGGAGACCGTTTGTCGAAGGAAGATGCAATTGAAGTAATGGCAGTCGTCGTCGAGACCCTGCCAAACGCGATGTTCAAGGTCGAGCTTGAAAACAAGCATCAGGCGCTTGCACACGTCTCCGGACGTATGCGCAAAAACTTCATCCGCATCCTCCCCGGCGACCGCGTCGCGATTGAGCTCAGCCCATACGATCTCAACCGTGGCCGCATCGTCTACCGCTACAAGTAGACGGTTGGCGGGAACCCATCCCGTCTCCACAAAGGGTCGCTCAAGCGCATCTGCACTTGGGATCAGGTCCAGGGCATTGGCCCTGAAAAGAATTTGCGCCACAGCAATTGTTGCTTTGGCTTCTGAGTAGCCCAGGGCTTTAGCCTTGGGTCTCCTTGGCGTTCAAGGGCTATGCACGAATGAGGCTTCAGCCTCTGGGGTATGGCTCTGAAGTTCCACCGGCTCCACGTAGCACGTAAACAAGAAGGGAACCACAATGAAGGTCCGTGCCTCAGTAAAGAAGATTTGCGATAAGTGCAAGGTCATCCACCGCCGCGGCGTCGTTCGCGTCATCTGCGAAAACGCCAAGCACAAGCAGCGCCAGGGCTAATTCGTTGTTGTTGGCAACCAGCAACTGCCAACGAGCAACCAGCTTTACCGGCCCCGACAGGCTAGTTAGCCGAAATCAAGGCTTGCGTTGAACCTGCCGGACCAGCCGCAAACCAATCACCCCGCTCCGTGGCGAAGCCTCCGGAGCCCAACCGAAAAGGAATCCCATGGCACGTATTGCTGGAGTCGATCTGCCGGGTAACAAACAGGCACGCATCGGTCTCACCTACATCTTCGGAATCGGCAACTCCCGCGCAGCCAAGATCCTCGCGAAGGCAAATATTGACCCCTTCGCGAAGCTCAGCACGCTCGACGAGGACGCGCTGAACCGTATCCGTCAGGTCATCGAAGCCGAGGGCCAGATCGAAGGCGATCTCCGTAAGGATATCTCCCTCAATATCAAGCGCCTCATTGAAATTCAGTCCTATCGTGGTCTCCGTCATCGCCGCAGCCTTCCTGTCCGTGGCCAGCGCACCCACACCAACGCTCGCACCCGCAAAGGCCCGCGCAAGGGCACCGTTGCCGGTAAGAAGAAAGCGACGAAATAAGCCATGGCCAAGACACAGAACACCAAGGGCGCAGCAAAGCCCGGCAAGAACAAGAAGTTTAAGAAGCGCGAGCGCAAGAACGTTCCATTCGGCCTCGTCTTTATTCAGGCCTCGTTCAACAACACCATCGTCACCATCACCGACCAGGTCGGCAACACGCTCTCCTGGAAATCGTCCGGTTCGCTCGGCTTCCGCGGCTCCCGTAAGGGCACCCCGTTCGCTGCGCAGCAGGCCGCCGTCGGTGCAGCCAATGCAGCCCGCGACCACGGTGTCCGCTCGGTCGATGTGCGCGTCTCCGGTCCCGGCTCCGGCCGCGAGTCCGCGATCCGCGCTCTCGCCACCGCCGGCATCGAGGTTCGCAGCATCCGCGACGTTACGCCGATGCCGCACAACGGCTGCCGTCCGCCCAAGCGCCGCCGCGTTTGAGAAACAGTTCACTGTTGCCGGTTCTCAGTTGTCAGTTTGTTTTTGCTGGCAACTGAGAATCGGTCAACTGACAACTTCCACCCGGATCGCGACGAAGCGCAGCCAGCGCGTAAAACGATCGACACCCGAACTCAGGAGACTACGAAATGGCACGTTATACAGGACCCGTCTGCCGCCTCTGCCGCCGCGACGGAACCAAACTCTTCCTCAAGGGAGCCAAGTGCTTCTCAGAAAAATGCCCCGTCGAGAAGCGCAACTTCCCCCCCGGACAGCACGGCCAGTCCAAGAAGGTCAAGAAGGTCGTCGGCTACGGTCTCCAGCTCCGCGAAAAGCAGAAGGCCAAGCGCATCTACTTCACCCTCGAGACACAGTTCCGTGCCTACTACCAGAAGGCCTCGAACAAGACCGGCGTCACCGGCGAGCTCCTGCTCCAGCAGCTTGAGACGCGCCTCGACAACGTCGCCTACCGTCTCGGTTTCGCGATGAGCCGCCGCCAGTCCCGCCAGGTCGTCCGTCATGGTCACGTCACCGTCAACGGCCGCAAGGTCAACATTCCGTCCTATCAGGTCAAGGTCGGCGACGAGATCGCCCTCCGCGAAGGATCCAAGACCCTGCCGGTATTCGAGGAGTCGAAGAACTTTGCCGCCGGTCAGAACTCCCCGATCTGGATCGACATCAACCGCGACAACTTCTCGGGCAAGATCGTCGCCCTGCCGAAGCGCGAGGACATCAACCTGCCCGTCAACGAGCAGCTGATCGTCGAACTGTACTCGAAATAAAGTCACCCTTAATTTCGTACTCGTACCGAAGTCCGGACTTAAGCTGCTTGTTTCGAATACTTTGAAACTTTTTACCGGGGGGTGGGCCTCAACCCTCACCTCCGGCACGCACCACACAACCTAACCGCAACCGAACCACCCGCCAGTTCGCAGAATGCATCGCGTCTAGGTCGGATAAAGGAGAAACAAATGCTTTGGAGAGGTTTCCAGAAACCCAAGCGTCTTGCAGTCGACACCGAAACTCTGAACGACAAGTACGGCAAGTTCTCCGCGCAGCCCTTTGAGCGCGGCTTCGGTACCACCATCGGCAACGCCCTGCGCCGCACCCTGCTCTCCTCCATCGAGGGCGCAGCCGTCACCGCAGTCCGCATCGAAGGTGTACTGCACGAGTTCCAGTCCATTACCGGAGTCGTAGAAGACGCAACCGATATCATCCTGAACCTCAAGCAGATCCCCTTCAAGCTCAACGGAGAAGGCCCCAAGGCCCTCTACCTGCGCTCCGATGCAGCCGGTGTCGTCACCTCCGGCATGATCGAGGCCGACGGCGACGTCGAGATCCTCGACAAGGACGTCTACATCTGCACAGTCAGCGAAGGCGGCAAGATCGACATGGAGATGCGCCTCAAGCGCGGCCGTGGCTACATCTCGGCCGACAAGAACTTCGACGCCGACCTCGGCCTGGGCTTTATCCCGGTCGACTCCGTCCACTCCCCAGTCCGCAAGGTCAACTACCTCGTTGAAGCAGCCCGTCTCGGTCAGATCACCGACTACGACAAGCTCACCATCGAGATCTGGACCAACGGCACTGTACTCCCCGCCGACGCCCTTGGCCTCTCTGCCAAGCTGCTCAAGGACCACATGACCATCTTCATCAACTTTGAAGAGGAGATGGAAGCCGGTCACGACGGCAGCGCCGACGGCCCCGCCCTGCGCAACGAGAACCTCAACCGCTCAGTCGAAGAGCTTGAGCTCTCCGTCCGCAGCTATAACTGCCTCAAGAACGCCAACATCGCCACCATCGGCGAGCTTATCCAGAAGACCGAAGCCGAGATGCTCAAGACCAAGAACTTCGGCCGCAAGTCCCTGAATGAGATCAAGGAAATCCTCGCGCAGATGGGCCTCTCCCTCGGCATGAAGATCGACGAGAACGGCAACCCGCAGCCGGGACCCACCTCCGTCCTGCCCGCAGCCACCCTCGCCGCCAGCTTCGGCAACTTCGATGACGACGATGAGGACGAAGAGGAAGATGAAGACCTCGAGCTCCCCAGCGAGACCGAGAACTTCTAACAACCGCGGCGGCGGACTAACATCCGCCGCCGTCTTGCTTCACCCCGCACAGGCTTCGGCCCGCGGAATTCTAAGCAGTACCGGCTCACGGCTCAAAGCCCAGTCGAAGGAGATCACCGATGCGTCATCGTAATGCAGGATACAAACTAGGCCGCAACACCAGCCATCGCCGCGCCATGCTGCGCAACCTCGTCACCTCCGTCATCCTGATGGATCGCGTCGAGACCACCATCACCAAGTGCAAGGCCAGCCGTCCGCTCATCGAGAAGATGATCACCCTCGGCAAGCAGGGCACTGTCCACGCTCGTCGCCAGGCCGCGGCTTACCTCATGACGCCTGAGTCGGTCGACCGCCTCTTCGCTACCGTCGCTCCGCGCTACGGTGCACGCCAGGGCGGCTACCTCCGCATTACGCGTCTCGGAGCCCGCAAAGGTGACGCAGCCGAGATGGCCTACATCGAGCTCCTCGGAGCCGAGCACGAGCTCAACGAGAAGGCTCAAAAGCGCGCCGAAGCCCGCACCAAGAAGCGTGAAGAGCTCGCGAAGCAGATGGAAGAGCAGAGTGCCGGCCACGAAGGCGACCCCAACGCCGAAGTCTAAAAAACTTCGCAACCAGAATCAACGAAAGAGGCGCACCCAAAAGGTGCGCCTCTTTCATTTTCGAACCATCCAGATAATTTTCCCCCGACCAACGGTCGGGCCGAAGAGAACGATCCCGCAATAAGGGTAGACACGCCACGAAGTGGCCGCTCCACGCGTAGTGGGGCCCGTCCGGCAGGACACCTACCCGCTATGCACCATCACGCGGTTCTTACCCGCCCGCTTCGCCGCATACAAAGCCTCATCAGCAAGCTCCACCAGTTGAAACCCACTCTCCAGCGACTCATTCATCGCCGCCATCCCCACGCTGATCGTCAGCGGCTCATTCTCCCACTCCTCCGTCGCCACACGCTGCATCACACGTCTTGCCAACCCCATGGCACTCTCTTCGCCGCTCTCCGGCAACAGCACTACAAACTCTTCGCCGCCATACCGCGCCGGCAGATCCGGCAGCCGTACCGTAGTCCGCAGAATTGTTCCCAACCGCCGCAGGACTTCATCGCCCGCGGCATGGCCCCACCTGTCATTGATCGTCTTGAAGTTGTCCACATCAATCAGCAGAACCGATAGCTCCCGCTTCCTGCGCCGGGCCATCGAGAACTCCATCACCAGCCGCTCCTCAAACGATCTGCGGTTCCTCAGCCCCGTAAGCTCATCCGTAACTGCAAGCTTTCTCAACTGGTCATTCGCCTCTTCCAACTCACGGTGATATCGCTCCAATTCAACCTGGTGTGCCACCTCTTCCGACACATCCACCGCCACCCCAGCCAGTAGCACATTCCCCACCGAGTCATGACATGGAAACTTGAACGACCGCAACGAACTCACCGTCCCATCCGAATTCCGAATATGCTCCTCGGTTTCCACCATTCGTCCGCCAGCCATCACCTCCAGGTCATGCGTCCTCATCGACTTCGACAGCTTGCGCGACCACAACTGGTCATCCGTCCTGCCAAGCCACGCATATTCGCTCACGCCAAACCGTTGCGCAAATGCGCGGTTATAAAACAGCAGCCGTCCCGCTGCATCCTTGATGTAGCTGAGAAACGGACTCGCGTTCATGAACGCCCGAAACAGCTCTTCACTTGCGCGCAGATTCCCGGCAGACCTATCCCGCTCCGCGATCGCCTCAGTCAGTGCCTTCCGCTGTACCATTGCCTCAAGCCGCACACTCACCTGCCGCCCCAGCACCTCAAGCGCATTTGCCTGCTCCGGCGCCAGAATCCGCGGTGTCATGTCCACCACGGACAAAGTACCCAGCGGCTCACCATCTTCCCGAAACAGCCCCATCCCAGCAAAAAAAATAATTGCCGGATCGCTCGTCACCAGTGGATTATTCGCAAACCGCGGATCCATCAACGCATCTTTCACGACAAACAGCCCGGTCTCACGGATGGCATGCGCGCAGAACGCAACCTCTCGCGGCGTGTCTCCCAGCTTCAGGTGTACTGACGCGCGATACCACTGGTGCCGCTCATCCAACAGGGTCACCAAGCCCACAGGAGTGCCACAGATTGCAGCGGCAAGTTGCACCAACTCTTCGCATTCGACCTCTGGCTGAGAGTCCAGTAGATCCCTGGTCCAAATCGCTCGCAAACTAGCTGATTCGGCTTCTGTCCGACGCACGCTCATTTTTCACCGTAATGTAAAGCTAGAATATCTGTGGTAACTTTCCATAGCCAGAAGGATTTTTACCAGCTTACGAAAGTAACCTACACGCCTCTCCCCCAGGTGGGATATCCCCCTAAGCTGTTACATGGCAGTACTTTTGGTGATTTACCCCTTATACCTGCCTTGCCCATTCCGGCTCCCTGAACTAAGCTGAAATCAATCATGTATGAAGACTTCCGAGTGACCGACCGCTGGACCGGCGAAGACCTCCACTGCGAGTGGAGGGGCACCGTCGTCGCCATTGCTACCCGCCACGCCGACGCCACCGATATCCGCTTCTCCGTCAACGGACGGCCAGTCTGGATTGCTATGCCCAACCAGGCCTGGGTCGAACAGAAGCACCGCACCGGTTACGTTATCACTGACTATCTTGCTGCCCAGGCTGCCGGCCGATATCTTCAACATGCCATTCAGTCCGGCTACGACAACGGTCGTGAGATGTACACCATGACAGTAGACGAGGTCCTTGAGCACGCCAACGCCGTCGTTAAAGAGGCGGGCCGAACCGACCATCTCCCCAGCCTTCCCGTCATCAACCCCGACATCCGCCCCGAAGATGAGATGGGGATCCACCTGCCAGGCGAACCAGCTTAGTCCCCAAGGGAGAATTGTTCATGTCGTTCACCCGCCGTAGATTTCTCGTTCTTTTTCCAGCCTTCGCCGCCTCGGCCCAGGCGCAGCTATTAGGGCATCTCCGCAAGAAAAAACCTGCTCCCCCGCCCCCGTCCCTCACAATCTACGTCGGCACTGACACCTTGAAAGGTGTCAGCAAAGGCATCTACCAGGCACACTTCGACACGACAAAGGGTATGTTGACCTCTCCCGTCCTGGCTGTGGCTACTACCCGCCCCTCCTATCTGGCAGTAACACCCACAGGCCCCAGTAAACGCTTTCTCTACGCCGTCAACGCCATCAACGATCCCGCCGCCACGGTAACAAGCTTTGCCATTGACCCCAAAACCGGAGCTCTCCAGCAAGCTGGCCAGGTTCCCTCCGACGGGGCAGGCCCCGCCTACATCTCCATCGATGACATGAACCACTTCGCGTTCGTCGCCAACTACTTTGGGGGCACCGTCGCGTCCTACCGAATCCAACCCGACGGCACCCTCAGCCAGCCCATCGACCGCGTGGACTTCAAAGACCACCAGAAGTTCGGCGCGCTCGGTCCCGTCACCGCCCGCCAGGATACCTGCCATCCCCACTGCGCCACCATCTCACCTGACAACCGCTTCCTTCTCGTCTGTGATCTCGGCACCGATCACATCACCGTCTTCCAAATCCACCCCGAGACAGGCCAATTATCCGATCCGCTGCTCTTCACCAACAATCGCCCCGGCTCCGGTCCACGTCACGTTGTCTTCCATCCCAATAACCGCTGGATCTATAGCATCAATGAGATCGACTCCACAATCGACCACTACCTCTGGACCGCCACTCGTTTCGCCGACAACCCCCAGGGCCTGATCGTCAACACCAACACGCCCGTCAAGACTATCGCCGCCGACTTTCCCGCCGGAAAAAACACCGCCGCAGAATTAACTATCGCCCCCGATGGTCTCACCCTCTACGCCAGCAACCGCGGCGAAGACTCCCTCGCCGTCTTTTCCATCCGCCCCAAAGACGGCAAGCTTGATCTTGTGCAGCGCATCTCGTGCGGCGGAAAAACCCCGCGCCACTTCACGCTCGATCCCACCGCTCAATGGCTCCTATGCGGCAATCAGGACTCAGCCACCATCACCATCTTCCGCCGCGACGCCGCCACCGGAAAACTTACTGGTCCCACCCAAACCGTCTCCATCGACTCACCGATGTATACCCTCTTCGTGTAGTTATCCGTCTCAGTCGAATCTCACTGGCTAAAACTGAAAACGGATAACTGAGAACCAGCCTTTAGGCCTTCGGCAAGGTAGCCATATCGATCACGAACCGGTACTTCACATCGCCCTTTACGACGCGCTCATAGGCTTCATTGAGCTTGTCTGCCGAAGTAAGCTCGATCTCCGAAACAATCCCATGTTCCGCGCAGTAATCCAGCATCCCCTGCGTCTCCGCCATTCCGCCGATCATGGATCCTGAAAACGACCGCCGGTTCGTAATGATCGAAAACGGCGCGACCGTCACCGGGATTTCCGGCAGGCCCACCAGGCACATCGTCCCGTTCAACCGCAGCAGATCCAGATACTGGTTCACATCATGCGGAGCCGAGACACAATCCAGAATAAAGTCGAAGCTCCCCTTATGCTTCGCCACCGCAGCAGCATCCTTCGTCACCACCACTTCATCCGCACCCAGCTTCTGCCCATCGGCAACTTTGCCCGCAGAAGAGGTAAACAGCACCACCTCCGCGCCCATCGAATGAGCAAACTTCAGCCCCATGTGGCCCAGCCCACCCAACCCAACAATCCCCACCTTCTTTCCCTTGCCCGCTTTCCAGAATCTAAGAGGCGAATAAGTCGTAATCCCCGCGCAAAGCAGCGGAGCCACCGCCGCCAGATTTAACTTCGGCGAGATCGAATGAACATATCGCGCATCCACCACGATGTTGTTTGAATACCCACCAAACGTCAGTTCGCCGTTATAGTCCCGAGCGTTATACGTTCCCACCATCCCCTTCTCACAATAGGCCTCTTCTCCCGCCTTGCAATTCGCGCAGACCCGGCACGAGTCCACCATCACACCCACACCCGCAAGGTCACCCTCTTTAAACTTCTTCACCCCAGAGCCCACCTTTGTCACACGCCCAACAATCTCATGCCCCGGCACCATCGGATAGATCGCATTCTTCCACTCATCCCGCACCTGATGAATGTCCGAGTGACAGATTCCGCAATAAGCAATCTCCACCACCACATCATTAGCGTCTGGATCCCTCCGATCGAAGTGAAACGGCACCAGCGCCGACGTCTTATCGTGTGCAGCATATCCGTGTGACTTCATTCGTTATTCTCCCAATAAACTGCTAACTCAATGCGCACTAAAAAAGAAGTTCGTCGTGATCTGTGTCTCAACTTCGACTGGTTCATCGTTCAAGAGGTATGGTTTGTATCTCCATTGCCGGACTGCAACCATCGAAGCAATTGCAAGATTCGCATCCGGCGTTGAAACCACGCGCAGAGAATGGATCCGCCCGTCCGTTCCAATGCGCGCTTTCAGGACGACTGAACCTGAAATATGGTTTATCTTCGCTTCCTCAGGATAAATTGGCGGTATGCCAGAAATCTTTAGTCCTGCCACTACGCCAGACCCGACCGGAATTGGATCATTACCGACCTTTCTCAGATCAGCCGACAGTATCAGGTCACTCTCAGAAAGAGAGACCGTCTCCAGCGACTCGACGTGCGCAGTAATTGCATCTACGGACCCCAAAATGGTTTTTTGGTCAATTACCACCTTTTTACCCTGAAAGATCCCAATCCGATTTCGCGTCGTTACCTGTGTTCCGAAGTCCGAACTGATGCGCAGAGAATCCTGGTCCCGGTCAAAACAATATGTAGGAAAGATGCCAAGAGGCGCAGACGTCAGGTTCCTGACTGGTTGCATCAACATGATGCAGTCCATCTTTGCCGTGCCGAAATCGTGATGTTTCATATCGAGCGTCGAGTCCGCAATTTCCTTTTCACTCGGCATCGGATCGACGACCTGATGTCGCGCCAGTTGGAGAAGTACCGGCGCGGTTGCGATTCCCTTACTGCGGTAAAGACCTTCTTTCATCTGGATCTCCGTCCCGGTGTAGGAAGGACTTGTGTAAACGGTCTTATAGGCAGACGGGCTTGCCCACCACTCCTCAATCTCTCCCTTTTCCGTCGCCTGACCTTTGTCATCAAACAATTGGAAACTCAGTTTCAGATGCCACGGCTTCAGCTGTGGATCATCGATCGAATTGATAACGATTGCTCGATGAAGCCTCTCTGCCAACACCGTTTTATCTTCCGCAAAGGCGTGTCCTGCCAACACCAGCAGCGTCCCAGCCCCGACAAAGAGTCTTATCGCCCGTTTACTCGTCATAATGCAGCAAGCTCATCACGTCGTACTCCCGAAACTTATCCCGTCCCTTCAGGAAATCGAGCTCCACGGCAAACCCAAGCCCGGCGACCACTCCACCAAGCTGTCGCACCAATCGCACCGTGGCCTCCATCGTCCCACCAGTAGCAAGAAGATCGTCGACAATCACTACCCGCTGCCCGGGTTCAATGGCATCCATGTGGATCTCCAGCGAATCCGTCCCATACTCCAGGTCGTAATTCACCCGAGCCACCGGCGCCGGCAGCTTCTTCGGCTTTCGCACTGGCACAAATCCTGCATTCAACCTATATGCCAGCGCCGGCCCAAAGATAAACCCACGCGCTTCAATCCCCAGTACAAGGTCAATCTCTTTCCCAATGTAATACTGCGCAAACGCATCGATCAGCGTCGCGAATCCAGCCTTGTCCTTCAGCACCGTCGTAATGTCGTAGAACAAAATCCCCGGCTTCGGAAAATCTGGGACAGTCCGGATCAGCGTCTTCAGTGGTTCACAATTAATCGGTAGTGTCATCAGTCCTTACCAGGCTCCTTCAATCTCAAATGGCCCAAGCTTCGCACCTTCGTTCTCGGCCAGTTCATGTTCTACAACCGTGTCCACGCGGCTGCCGCGCGAACCCTTATGCAGAGCAGTCTTCAACTCCGCCAGATCCTCCGTGCTTCCAGCCGCAACAATCTCCACATGCCCATCTTCGGTGTTCCTTACCCACCCGCGCAGACCAATCTCTGCCGCCTCTCGCTGCACAAACCAGCGAAAACCAACGCCCTGCACGCGTCCTTTGACAAAATAATGGCACACCATCGAAGCTCCAGTGTCGCAGAGCCGTCAGACCCGCGCAACGCCACTTACAAAAAGAAAAGGCAGAACCCAACTGGCTCTGCCTTTCCGTCCGCATCTCGATTACGCACGGCTCATATAAGCGCCTTCAGCCGTATCCACGCGAATCTTCTCGCCTTCATTGATGAACGGAGGTACCTGCACCACCAGCCCCGTCTCGAGCTTCGCAGGCTTCGTGACAGAAGACGCGGTAGCCGACTTAATTCCCGGCTCCGTCTCCACCACCGTCATCTCCACTACGCCCGGCAGTTCGATACCGACGGCTTTGCCATCATGAAAGCTCACGTTGATCGACAGGTTCGGCAGCAGATACTCCACCGCATCACCTAGCGTGTCTCGCTTCAACATCGTCTGCTCGAAGTTTTCGTCCATGAAGTAGTACTCGTCCCCGTCGTTGTACAGGAACTCCATCTTTACTTCGTCCACGATGACGCGCTCAATCGGATCAGGCGATCGGAACCGCTCCACGAACATCGCACCCGTACGAACATTGCGAAGCTTTGCCTGAATAAACGCACGCAGATTGCCCGGCGTGCGGTGCTCCACCGAGAACACCAGGTGAAGGTCGTCCTTGAATTTGATAATCATGCCCGGGCGCATCTGCGTTGCGGGAATCGCCATAAAAAACCCCTGATCTGTGCTGAATTCAGCTGTTGTTGGAATGTGTCTGCGGGCACGTCAGCATCCTTGCCGAATATCCCGCAACCCTTTGATTGTATCGCAGCAAAGCGCTCTTTCGCTCCCCGCGCCGCTATCCTCCGCCAAAGAGCCGCTTGAAGAACCGCCCCACCACATGCACCAGGTCTTTTGACTGTTTCGGCGGAGCTGCAGCTGCTGGGGAAGTACCTGGCGCAGCTGCAGGACTCTTCGCTGCCAGTTCTGCAGCACTATCCCCATCTCCGCCTGAGCTCAGCGTTGCTGCAACCTGCGTATGCACCTGCCCCACCGGGGCCTGCGGAACTGTAGCTGGCGCTAGCTCCGTGCTCACGGCGGCAGGGAAGGGATGCTCTTCAGCCGCACTCTTCGGCGCTGTCCCATCACTCCCGGCCCCGCCACTCACCAAAGCATCCGCAACCGTCATCGTCGGTTCCGGCGGACACCCGCATGCCGAGCTTTCATGGTCCACAACCTCCTTCAAGCTTCCATGCTCAAACAGCACATGCTGCCCGGCATGCAACTGGTAAGCCGCCTCGCCAAACTGATCCGCAATATTCAGTACAGGGGCATTCGCTCCACGATTCTCTACACACGTATCGCCATTCCGCGTCACGCGCAACTGCAGATCCAACGACCCGTCTCCACCTATCGTGAACCGCAGGTCGGGTGTCGTTACCACATCCCGCGTCGTCACCGGCATTTGTACCTCAATCGCCCCACGATCCAGCGCCAGCATCAGCGGAGCAGCCGCCGATCCATCCACACTTTTGCCCGCCGTCACATGCAATCCACTTGTAGCGCAGACCTTCACTGTTCCGCCGCGCTTCAACTCAATCTCAGCAGTGCGGTCCTTCGCCGTCACCGTCGTATTTCCCACCAGCACTGCGCGCCCGTTGCTTACCTCAAGCGCACCGGCAACCGTCGCATCCTGCACCCCAACCGACCCGATCGGCTGCTGCTGTGCCCTCGCTCCTGCCACCATCATTACAGAGAGCAAGCCGGCCATCGCCATCTGAATCTTCATCGCTTCCTCTTCCCAAGCCCCACAACCATCATCGCAGGTGCTCGCGAATCGCACACCGCACTCAGACTTTCCCCGACTCTCGCAATCACCCGTATCTCAAGCCGGAGCCGCCTCTTACGCTTTGTATAATACGACCATGGATCCTCAGTATGTGCAGTTTGGCTGTGGCATGTGTGCTCCTGAAACCTGGCAAAACTTCGATGCCGGCCCCGCTTTCTGGATCCAGAGCCGCCTCCCCTTTTTCACGCCTCTGCTCGTCAAACGAGGCTTCCCGCCCTACCCCAAAAACATCCTTTACGGTGACGTCATCAAAGGCCTCCCTATCCCATCGCAATCGGCAGAGGCCGTCTACTGCTCTCACGTCCTCGAACACATGACCCTCGATGAGTTTCGGCTCGCCATCCGCAACGTCTACACTTATCTCCGTCCCGGTGGAACCTTCCGCATGGTCCTTCCAGACCTCGAGCAGCTCATTGACGCTTACAAAAACGATCCCACCCCCGGCGCCTCCTCTCGTTTCATGCAGGACAGCTTCCTCGGCGAACCCACCCTCACCCGCGGATTCAAATCCCTTCCCACAGCACTCTTCGGACGCGCCCGTCATCTCTGGATGTGGGACTACAAAGGCCTCGCTGAGCAACTTGCCGCGGCTGGATTCACCGATATCCGCCGCGCCCAGATGGGCGACAACCCGGACCCGCACTTCAAGGAAGTAGAGTCCATCGAGCGCTGGCCAAATTGCCTCGGCATAGACTGCAAGCGCCCGGCGTAAAACCTACATCTTCAAGAAATTCTCAATCAGTTTCTTACCATCTGCCGTCAGCACGCTCTCCGGATGAAACTGCACACCTTCGATCGGCAGCTCGCGATGCCGCAGTGCCATAATCGTCTCCCCATCCACCGTCCGCGCCGACACCTCCAGCTCCTCCGGCAGCCCCTCCTCCGCCACTATCAGCGAGTGGTAACGCGTGCAAGTCATCGCCGAAGGGATCCCCTTGAAGATGGTCTTCCCGTCGTGCTCTATCTCGCTCGTCTTGCCATGCATCAACTTCGGAGCCCGCACTACATTCCCACCGAACGCCGCGCCAATCGCCTGATGCCCCAGGCAAACCCCCAGAATCGGCACCCGCCGCTTTGCCTTCGCAAAATGCTTGATCAACTCGATCGAAATCCCGGCATCCTGCGGAGTACAAGGCCCAGGCGAGATCACAATTCGCTCCGGGCGCAGAGCTTCCACTTCAGCTGGAGTCAGCTCATCATTTCGCCGGATCACCATTTCCGCGCCCAACTCACCCATATACTGCACCAGGTTGTAAGTGAACGAGTCGTAATTATCGAGTACAAAGACCATGTCACTCACGATTTTACTCTCTTCCGCGAGGGTACCCCCTACCCCCTGCGAAATGTGCCAAAGTATTCAAAAGAAGTGATATAAGTCCGGACTTCGGTGCATCTCGGGGCAGGTTAAAAACTTCGCAAGTGAACTACCTATCTTCCAGGGGATCAGAATTGTCAATTAGCTCATCGAGCATGACCGTAAGAGACCGTATCTAGGTCTGCCGCGCCCGTTCAATCGCCCGAACCACCGCTCTCGCCTTATTCCCACACTCCTCAAACTCCTTCTCCGGCACCGAGTCCGCCACAATCCCCGCTCCCGCTTGAAAGTGCCCCTGCTCCCCATTCATATAAAGCGTCCTAATCGCAATGCACGAATCCAGATTCCCGCTGAAGTCCGCATACAGCACACTCCCGCCATAAACTCCGCGCCTAGCCGGTTCTAGTTCCTCAATAATCTCCATCGCGCGAATCTTCGGTGCGCCACTCAGCGTTCCTGCCGGAAAACAAGCCCGAAACGCATCAATCGCATTCAACCCGGCGCGCAGCTTCCCCTCAAGCGAGCTCACCAGGTGCATTACGTGGCTGTACCGCTCAACAAACATCAAGTCCTTTACCCGCACCGAACCAAACTCGCTCACCCGCCCCACATCATTCCGCCCCAGATCCACCAGCATGATGTGTTCGGCAACCTCCTTTTCATCGCTACGCAGATCAGCCTCAATCGCCCGATCCTCCACCTCATCCGCACTCCTAGGCCTTGTCCCGGCAATCGGCCGATACTCCACGTCACGCCCATGCACCCGAACCAGCAACTCCGGCGAAGACCCCACAATATGCCCCACCGTCTCCTTTTTCTTTCCAATCCCCTCCATCCCAAAGCGCAAAAAGTACATATAAGGCGATGGATTCACAATCCTCAGCGCACGATAAACCTCAAACGCATCCACCCCCGGCACACAATCGAAGCGCTGCGACAGCACACACTGAAACACATCCCCCGAAGCGATGTACTCCTTCGTCTTCTCCACCGCACGCAGAAATGCCGCCTTCGGAGTCCGTGCCGAAACCTTCAGCTTTCCCTCAGGCCGTTTCTTCCGCCTCACCGGCAAAGCCGCCGCTAATTTCTTCTCCAAACGATTCAGCCGCCGCACCGAACGCTCATAAGCCCCCTCACGCCCTTCCCGCGCCAGATCCGCCGTAACAATCAGGTGAATCTCTTTCTTCACATGATCGAACGCCAGTACCTGATCGAAGAACATCAGGCAAGCATCCGGCACCCCAAGCTCATCTTTCGCCCGCGAAGGCAGCTTCTCAATCTGCCGCACCACATCATAAGCAAAAAAACCCACTGCCCCTGCCGTAAACGGAGGCAGCCCCGCCAATCGCGCAGGAGTATGTCCACCCAGCGCCTTCTTCAGCTCTTCAAAAATATCTCCTTCAAATTCAACCTCTCGTCGTCCCTCGCGAACCGTAATCCGCCGTCCCTGCGCCGCCATCTTTTTGTAGGGCTGCACGCCGATGAACGTATACCGCCCCACATGCTCGCCGCCCTCCACCGATTCCAACAGAAAAGCCTCCGGCTCTTCGGCCGCAATCCGCAGAAAAGCCGACACAGGTGTCTCGAGGTCCGCCGTTACTGTCCGATAAACGGGCACCAGCGAATGCTTGCGGCTCAGCTTCAAAAATTCACGCGCCGAGGGCAGGGAATTGGGCACAATGGAGGTCATGGCTCAGTCCATCATAACCCCATCTTCAGCAACGTCTTGCCCTCACTTGACACCGCTCCGAAAACGGTGTTAACTCCCCCATCCGTTCGATTGCTTATCGTCTCTCCAGCAGCCTATACTCCGTGAGGTTTGGCCACAGACCGGTCTGGTCAAAGCGTATTCTGCTTCCAGTAGTGGAGGCACATGATGGCCGGAGAATCGCTGATACCAGCGCTAGAACAAAGGGAACACAAAATGCAGACTCTCACCCTCGAGCAGGAGACAAACCCCTGGGAAGCCCAGGCCGCTCGATTCGACTTTGCCGCTACAAAACTCAACCTCGATCAAGGAATCTGGAAGGTTCTCCGCTACCCCACCCGCGAGATCATCGTCCACATCCCCGTCGCCATGGACGACGGCTCCATCGAAGTCTTCACCGGCTATCGAGTTCAGCACTCAGTAGCTCGCGGCCCCGCAAAGGGCGGCATTCGCTACGCGCCCGACGTCTCCCTCGATGAAGTCCGCGCCCTCGCCTCCTGGATGACCTGGAAGTGCGCCGTCGTCAACATCCCCTTCGGCGGAGCCAAGGGCGGCGTCATCTGCGACCCTAAAAAGATGTCTCAGGGCGAGCTCGAGCGCATGACCCGCCGCTACACCGCCGAACTCATCGAATTCATCGGCCCTGAAAAAGACGTCCCCGCTCCCGACGTGGGCACCGACGAGCAGACCATGGCCTGGATCATGGACACCTACTCCATGCATCAGCGCCAGACCGTGAACGCCGTTGTTACCGGCAAACCTGTCAATCTTGGCGGCTCACGCGGACGCAAAGAGGCCACCGGCCGCGGTGTCTCCGTTGTCTGCGACGAAGCGCTGAAACACCTGGGCATGTCCATCGACGGCTGCCGCGTCATCGTCCAGGGCTTCGGCAACGTCGGCTCCAATTCTGCCAAGATCCTCGCCGAAAAGGGTTACACCATTACAGGCATCGCCGAGTATGACGGCGGCCTCTACAACAAGAACGGCATCGACATCCCCGCGCTCATCGAACACCGCAAGCGCGCCGGCACCATCAACGGCTTCACCGAAGCCGAACCTGCCGACAAGCACGAACTCCTTACCTACAACTGCGAGATTCTCATCCCCGCGGCCACGGAAAACGTCATCACGAGCCGCAACGCCGACCGTCTCCGCTGCCGAATCCTCTGCGAAGGAGCCAACGGCCCAACCACAACCGTGGCCGACGAGATCCTCGCCGACAAGCGCGTCTTCATCATTCCCGACATCCTCGCCAATGCCGGCGGCGTTACCACCAGCTACTTCGAGTGGGTGCAGGACCGCATGGGCTACTTCTGGACCGAAGCCGAGGTCAATCAGCGCCTCGACAACATCATGACCGAAAGCTTCCACGATGTTGTCACCTACGCTAAGACCCACAACGTCAACAACCGTATCGCAGCCTACATGCTAGCCATCGACCGCGTAGCTTACACCACCAAGCAACGCGGTATCTACGCCTAAACGTTTCTCCAAAACCAAACCCAAGAGGCAGCCTTAGTGGCTGCCTCTTTCAATCCGTCTTATCCGTAAATCCGCAGTCGCCTCGCCCTATTCCGACACAACCACCCGAACCTTCGTCGAAACCACATTACCCGTCGAAGTGCCCACCACCTGAATCGTATAAGCCCCTGGCTTCGTCCCCAAATCCGTGCAAGCCCCGCACCCTGTCAACGAAGCCATCCCACACAACGAGATCACCGCTACCAACAGGCCCTTCAAAGCCCGCCGCCGCTTCCCAGGAATCAGCAGCACTACAAACGCTGCCACCGCACTTCCTCCAATGGGCAGACTCGCTGTCTCCGATGTATTCACCGAACAAGCCCGAGGAGCCGCCGCGCTGAACTGCAACGTCGTCGTTCCACCCCCCGCAGGAATCATCTTCGCCGCAAACGAGCAAGACGCTTCCGAAGGCAGATCCGTACAAGACAACTGCACCGGCTGCATGTAGCCCGTCTGCGGAGCCACGGCCACCGCAAGATTAGCTACTCCACCTACCGGTACCTCAGTCGCGCCCGTCACCGAAACGCTAAACCCGCTCGTCACTGGAGCAGTCCCGTTCACCGTCTCCGTCAACACTGTCGAAACACTTGCCGCTGAACCCGTATCCCCCGCATAGCTTGCCGTAATCGCGTGGTTCCCCACGCCAAGCGCCGCCGTACTGAAGCTGGCCACCCCGGAACCTACAAGCGTCTTCGTCCCCAGCACCGTGCTCCCATCCAGAAACGTCACCACACCCGTCGGTGTCACACTCGAACCTGCCGCGATCACGTTCGCGGTAAACGTAACGCTCTGACCGACCGTTGCCGGATCAAGGCTCGAGGTCAGCATCGTCATCGTTTGCGCCTTTGCTGCTGCCGTGACCACGACCGTCACCGCCGCCGAAGTCGATACCAGGTGCGCATCATCTCCCGAATAAACCGCCGTCAGCTCATGCGTTCCTACTGCAAATCCAGAACCTGAGCCAGCCGGGCAACTCACCGCAGACACTGCAATCGTGCACAGGTTCGTCGTCCCGTCAAAAAAGCTGATTGTTCCCGTCACCGCCGATCCATCGTTCGCCATCACCTGAGCCGTACCGTGCACCGGCTGCCCAAACGGAACGGTCAGCGGTGAAGTAATCGTCAGCGTTGTCGTCGTGGCAACCTTCGTCAGCACTTTCTGCCCCAGCAGCACAGTTATCCCGCCCGTGATCACATCCGTAGTGGTAGTCCCTTTGCCCGTCGCGGTATCCGCCAGCACCGTTCCGCCATTCGCAATGACAAGATCCGTCAGGCCATCTTTATTCACATCTCCAGCCGAGATCGAATTGATTCCCATCCCTGCCAGAAAGTGCATTTCCTGTCCGAACGTCCTCCCGCCCAGGTTCGTCTGTACGCTCACGACATACCCATCGCTCATCACCAACTCGGGGCGTCCATCGCCGTTCAAATCCATCGCTGCAACCTGATAAAAATTTCGCGAAGGAGTCATCACGACCGGCGCCTCATACGTCCCGTCGCTCTTCCCATACCAGATGTAGATAGCATTCGCCGCACTTGCTGAAGGATGAGCATGGTTCGCGCTCACGTTGTCATACGCAACGATCACATCCGCGTTTCCATCTCCATCCAGATCCGCTGTCACGGGAGTACTCGCTACGAGTCCGGCAATTCGCGGCGTTCCGGGCAAGCTCCCCGTCGATATTGCCGCCGGAGAAACAATCACCTGCGGCGAAGCAGGTGTAGCCGCAGACGCGAACGTTCCATCGCCATTGCCATGCAGCAACAGAGCCTGCGTTGGAGCAACACTCACCACGGCATCTAGATTTCCCGTCCCGCTGAACTCGCCCAGCGCTCCACTTAAAGCCGGCTTGCCGGCCGCAAACGCGCGCGAGCCACCAAGTCCACCATCGGAACTCCCCAAAAGGACGGCCACACCCTCCGGCGAATCGACAGCAACGTCCAATACTCCATCGCCGTTGAAATCCGCCACTGCAAAACTTGTCCGTCCCGGCCCGGCGTTATAAATCCCCCCCAGCACAAAGCTCAGATTTCCCTGTCCCTGCAGCACGCTTACGCCTGCCGGAGTCGCGGTAAGAAAATTCCTCAGCCCACCCACATCTACAATCCCAACCAGATGTCCGCCCATCCCTGTCGTAGCATCTGTGCTTCCGCTCCCACCCTCCGAGCTCGCAGCAAAACTCCCATCCGCATTCCCGTGCAGAATCTCAATCTGTCCATTTGCCACTTCCAACACCAGGTCAGGATGTCCATCGCCATCCACATCATGCAGTAGCATGCTCTCGACGGCGCTCGACCCCGTATAAACTCCCGCCGCCGTCAGCAGACCGTCGCTCGATCCCAGAAAAATATCGACTGCCCCACCGACTAGAGACTGAATCGCCAGATCGGCATGTCCATCACCATTCAAATCCGCGACAACCATCGGTCCGACACCTGTCTCCAGCTTCGTCCCCACAATCCGGGTCAGCACACTGCCATCGGTTGTCAGTGTGATCAGCGAAGGATTTGCCGCATCCTCGACCAGCAGGTCCATATTCCCGGTATCGTGTAACCGCGCGCCCATCACATAGCTGAATATCGGCGCATTTGTCCCTACAATCGCAAATGTCCCCCACTGGACCGCGGGAGCAAACGTTCCGTCCCCGTTGCCCTTTGCAAAAAATACCTTTCCCAACCCCACCGTTCCCCAAACCCAGACCAGGTCCTGATGTCCATCATGATCGAAGTCCGCTACCGCGATCACAGCACCCGCCGTAGCAATCGTCTGTCCCTGCGCGAATGTTCCGTCTCCATTGCTCAGCAAAACATGTGTAGTCGAACCAGTAGGCGTAGCGCCATAATCCGTGTAAACCAGATCCGCTTTACCATCCCCATTCAGATCTGCGGCAACAATTCCTGCAGGCCAGCTTACCGTCGGCACCACCACCGGCTGATTAAACTGCTGCGCCGCCGCACCGGAGACAACGAGGCCCAGCGACCATAACAAAACCGTATTGAGGAATCGTCGAATCAGCATCGAGAACGCTCGGAAAAAGGGGTCCGCTTCGAACCGTCCTTCCCTCTATCGGCGTTCCTGGCAAAAGGGGAGAGTAAGAAACAAAACAAATAAGTTAATCGAGTGACGCAAGCCGGGAAAGCACGTTGTCCCCCAAACTAACGTCCACCAACAGAAAGCGGCATTCCCCAATCGGGTCAACTTGCCACCCAAAAAGTCTCACCCCGCGCGCCCACCCATCATCGACTTCCTGTGGTTAGTGAGCATGGCAGCTTCCCACCAGCAACAAACAACCGTCAACCGGCAACCACACTCTCCGTCTCACTATGGCAGAATGCTAGTGTCGGCAATGCGCGCAAACCGCTACGTTTGCGTCACAGAAAACCGTCCATGAACCTGCCCAACTCCATCACGATGAGCCGCATTGCAGCCGTTCCTCTGCTCATCTGGATTCTCTCGCCTGTCTTTCCCTGGCAAGGTCCCGGTCATTACGGCGAGCAGGAGATCATCGCCAGCATTGTCTTCATCATCGCCAGCATCACCGACGGCCTCGATGGCTACCTCGCCCGCCGCCGCCACCAGATCACTACCCTCGGCATGCTCCTCGACCCGCTTGCCGACAAGTTGATGGTTACGGCCGGCTATATCATCCTCGTTGCCTATACCCCCAGCATCGTGAAGCCGTGGATCGCCGTCCTCGTCATCGGCCGCGAGTTTCTCGTCTCCGGACTCCGTTCGATCGCTGCCGCCGAAGGCTTCACCATCGAAGCCAGCGAGATCGGCAAGCTCAAAACCGTTATCCAGATCGTGTCTGTCGTTGCCGCCATCCTGGCCCACCGCTGGGACTACTGGCTGCTCTTCCCCAATTTCCACGGGGGCTTCATCGTCGGCGTGCACTTCATCGCCGTCACCGCTATCTACTGGATGACCATCGTCTCCATCATCTCCGCAGTCGATTACTTCATTGCCTTCTGGAAAAAGATCGACCACGCTTCCGACCGCCGCCGCAAACGCCGCAGCTTTGTCCTCAGCCGCAAGCCCAAGCCAGCTTCCGCCGAACGCACCTCCCACATCTTATAAGGACATCTTCTCCCACACGAGGCGATGGAACACATGTGCCGAGAATCTGGTTGGCAGCCCAACCAGAGTAGCCAAGGTTGCAGCTGTGACATAACGCAAGGTTATAGCGATCATCTCGACTAAAATAGTTATGCACCCCAGGATCAACCATGGCCACCATCAAGCAATCCGACTTCATCCAGTCCGTCGCTGACGCCCTCCAGTACATCAGCTACTACCACCCGGAGGACTTCATCACCAACCTCACCCGCGCCTATGAGCTCGAGCAATCTCCGGCGGCCAAAGACGCCATGGCTCAGATCCTCATCAACTCGCGCATGTGCGCCGAAGGCCATCGGCCCGTGTGCCAGGACACCGGCATCGTCACCGCCTTCGTCAAGCTTGGCATGGAGACCCGCTGGGATAACGACGGCAAGCCGCTTCTCACCGTGCAGCAGATGGTCGACGAGGGCGTTCGTCGCGCCTACAAGGACCCTGACAACAAGCTGCGCGCGAGTATATTGGCCGATCCTGCGTTCACCCGCAAGAACACCGGCGACAACACACCTTCCGTCGTCTCCGTCGAGATGGTTCCCAGCGGCGAGGTCGATGTCACAGTCGCAGCCAAGGGCGGGGGCTCCGAGGCCAAATCGAAGTTCACCATGCTCAATCCCTCCGATTCCATCGTTGACTGGGTCCTCAAGACTGTTCCCACGATGGGCGCCGGCTGGTGTCCCCCGGGTATGCTCGGCATCGGCATCGGAGGCACCGCCGAGAAGGCCATGGTCATGGCGAAGGAATCGCTGATGGACCCCATCGACATGCAGGAGCTCATCGAACGCGGCCCCAGGAGCAAGCTGGAAGAGCTCCGCATCGAGCTTTACCACAAGATCAACCGGCTCGGCATCGGCGCGCAGGGCCTTGGCGGCCTCACCACCGTTCTCGACATCAAGATACTCGACTATCCAACACACGCGGCCAATTTGCCCATCGCGATGATTCCCAACTGCGCCGCTACCCGCCACGCGCACATCCATCTCGACGGCTCGGGTCCGGTTGCGCTCGATCCGCCGTCGCTCGAAGCATGGCCCAAGCTTACCTACGACGTCTCCAACGCGCGCCGGGTCGACCTCGACACCATCACCCATGATGCGGTGAAGAACTGGCGGCCCGGCGAGGTTCTTCTGCTGTCGGGCAAACTCCTCACCGGCCGCGACGCCGCTCATAAGCGCATGACCGACATGCTCAACCGCGGCGAAAAACTGCCGGTCGACCTCAGAGGCCGCTTCATCTACTACGTCGGCCCTGTGGACCCCGTCCGTGAAGAGGTCGTTGGCCCTGCGGGACCGACAACGGCGACGCGTATGGACAAGTTCACCCGGCAGATGCTCGAGAAGACCGGCCTGTGGGGCATGGTCGGCAAGGCAGAGCGTGGCGAGACTGCCATCGAAGCCATCCGGGACTACGAGGCGGTTTACCTCATGGCCGTCGGGGGAGCTGCCTACCTCGTCTCCAAGGCCATCAAGAGTAGCAAGGTCCTCGCTTTCGAAGACCTCGGGATGGAGGCCATCTACGAGTTCGAGGTCAAGGACATGCCCGTCACCGTGGCCGTGGACTCCCGCGGTGTAAGCGTCCACAACACCGGGCCAGCCGAATGGAAGGCCCGCATCTCCGGCGATCTAGCTGGAGTCCCCATCCTCCAGTAGCCCCGTCTTCGGTTTTTCCGGAGGGGTCCCCCCCTCCTCCCTTACCTGCGTGTAAGTTGAATGGTTTCATTAACTTAGCGATGTTGTGCTCCGCTAAATTCGTGCAACCATTGGGGTTACGGCCAAATTCGTGCCAGCAAAGGACTTAGGTGCCTAAATGTAAAAGCCCCGGTAGAGCCGAGGCTTTTTTCACTCTATAAGTTAATTATATCGGATGGCGTGTAACTCAACTGCAGATTTATGTGGTTGCTGTTCAGTGACTTAGCCGAATCTGGGCTTGACAAGCGAGTTTTGGGTTGTTTTTGAAGAAAAAATTGCAAGTTGCTGTAGGTAAAGGGAATGCTGAGGTAAAACCGAGCGGTGTCCCAAATTCCAGCATTCCCTCGACGGCTAAAAGCCGCAATACAAATACGGCACTTGCGGCGCGGCTGAAGCCGCGCCCTTTCAAAACAAACCGATCCTTTCAAAGAGTGCGGTCTATGGGAGGGGGGCGCTCAGAATCTGAGTTACCGGGCCAGGGAGTTCCTTGTCCGCGTTCTTCAGCAGCAGGCTTACCTGCCACATTTCGGCGTCCGTGAGTACCTTCGAGTACGAAGGCATACCGGACAAGCGAATCCCATTCGCCACCTTCCAGTAAGTTTCGCCCGTTTCATCGTCGCTCACGCCAACTACCCCGTGCGTTCCGTGGGCTCTCCAGAGCTGCGGCGCCGAAGGAAACATGTGCTTCGCAAACGCGACATCGTGGCCCGGCGTGCCGTGACAGCTTGCACACTGCGCCTTGTAGACGTGTGCGCCCGACTCAAACACGTCTTCGCTGATCCCGAACGGAGCGTTCTTCATCTCTCCTTCGATGCGAGCGTTCAGCGGCAGGTACACGATCTGCTTCTCAAACGGAAGAGGGGCGTCGGCGACGGCCACCGGCAACGGGCCGAACCTGAGATAAGCGAAGAGTCCGAGAGCGACGGCAACGATGCCGAGGAGGAAACCTAGAAAGACTTTGCCAAAACCGCTGCCGCTGCTGCTTTTTTTCGCCATTGTGTGGGCTCCGTCGAGGTTGTCGCCGCTCAAATGCGCGGCGGATGTTCTAATAAGAGGATGGCCTAAACGGCGTATGCCTTCGGCCTCCGAGTTCCACCATAGCAAAGCGCAGCTTGTGCAGGAGTAATCGTTGATGTTCGGTTTCAGATTGAGTTTGAAGTGTGTCGCAACAGCAGCACTGGCCGGATTGATGGCCATCGGAGCAGTAGCCGCGCAGGCGCAGCCAACCCACCAGACGCGCCGCGAGTCCAGCGCCAACCGCAAAGCCCGCGCCGAAAGGATGATTGCCGAGACCTACGACCACCGCTTCGAGGTTGCGGGAGGCGGCGGCTACCTTCGCTTCGATTCCGGGGCGCCGCAGAAGAATAACGAAGTCACGTTCTTCATGACCGGAACCTACTTCCTGAATCCGAAGCTGGGAATCCTTGGCGACATTCGCGGAGCCTACGGGAATGCGAAGATCGGAAACAACGTCCAGTCTCCCACCGTGCTTGGCTTCAATCCTCAGATATCCGAGTACCCTATCCTCGGCGGCGTCGCGTATCGCCTGATCGCAAAGGAGAAGTTCGCGCTTATGGCCACGGGCGAGGCGGGAGTGGCGCTGGGCAAGTTCGACGGCGGCGCCAAGGGGTTTACCTCGGCAGAGCTCGGCCTTTGGGAATCGCTTAATAAACCGGCAATCAGTCTCGGCGCCAACTTTGACTACAACTTCTATCCCAACCTGGCGTTTCGCGTCTCCCCGACTTATGTGGGAACCTTCTACCGTCGCGATCCCACTGACACGGTGCATGGCCCTCCGGGCACAATCCAGAACAACTTCGGGTTCAACATGGGCATTGTGTATCGTTTCGGCAAGATTAAATAGTCCTGAGCAACAGAAAGAGCGGCCTCGAAGGGTGATCGAGGCCGCTCTTTTGATTCTGGCGTTACCGCAAGGTGTAAGTCACTCCCGTCACAAACTGCAGGCTGTTGCTCTTGTATCCAAATGCGGGTTGGCTCAAATAATTATCCAGTAAGTTGAGAGACAGGCTAAACCGCTTGTAGGTGGGCATCTGCAGGCCAGCCGCGAAGATAGCGTTGTAGTTGGAGAGATTGTTCCATGCGGGGATGAATGTTCCACTCTCCGTGAAGAGGATTTTTCTGGGCAGATTGCGGTGATAAAGCTCGGTGAAGCTCGAACCAATGAGGTTCATACTCGGGGTCGGCGGCTGGAAGTTCTGCCGCTCGTAGTGCACATCTGCCTTCACGTCGAACTCCTGGACAGATGTCTGGATCACCGTCCAACCGAGACCGCCTCCGTAGATCTGCTGCAGGTTCAGGCCCTGGGCAAAGTTGTGGTCAAATGACGCTCCAACGAGTGCGTACACGCGCGGGGTGAAGTACTTGTCATGCTCGGCATCCGCGTGGAAGATGCTGGTTTTCGCCACAGTGTCCGGAGTTGGCGGGTTCGTCTGCGGAATCAGCGGCTGGGTGATCTTGCCGTAGGTCTCAAGGAGGTTGATTGTGGATCGCGTCCGCGGCGGCAGGAACGACACTGTAGGGACCTGTCGGATGAGGTTGACTGCTGCGGTATAGGTCTCGCCTGTTTGCGTTGACTCAATGAGCGTAATCCCACCCGTGATGGCGCCGTTCCATCCGGAGAATGGCCCCGGATTCTGGATGACCTCTTTGTCATAGGTCGCGCTGTCGATCAGGTGGGCAAGATCCTTGACGGGAATCGCCTCCGGGGCGGTGGCCGCCTCATCTCCAACGGTAATGACGCTATCGGCGTAAGTGACTGCACCCGGATGCTTGGAGGTGCGGGTGATCTTCTCATTATTTCTGAGAGCGACGAACTTGCCGGAGGAGTGCAGCTCCTTGATCTTGTCGGCTGACACTGTAACTTCGCCGACGATATCGCTCTTGAAGAGGAACGAGTCGCCGTCGGCCCGCTCGAGGGTTCCAGTGAGCTGATCGCCGTTGGTGAACACGATGACATCGGGCGCCGGCTTGGGTGCAGTCTGGGCACGGGCAGCCGCTGTTTGGAGGAGAGCGCCTGAGATCAGGCTCAAGAGCAACAGGCTGTTCCACTTACCCAGCCGAAATACGGGGCGCGATTCACGGATTTGGCTCATCCATTAAAAATAGCCCAGCCCTAAAGGGGTTTTTGGTTACCACGCAAATCCATTGTTCGTGTTACTTCAAAGTGTTGTGTATTGTTCACATTCCGGATTTTGCACATTACCTGCGATCCTAGGTTTGATGGCGGGATATGACGCGATTGTGGGAGCAGAATCGCTGCCGATGGAAGATGAGGAATGGTAGGCTTTGAAGGTGGCGATGCGTCCAGGGAACTTTCGATTCGGCCCGATCCGGCTTGGTTTTGCGCTGATTGTGGCCGTGTGTCCACACGCACATGGTCTGGAGCATGTGATGCTGAAGAACGGCTTCGAGCTGGATTGCGTGCGGCGCGAGGTTGTGGGGGACATGGTCCGGCTTTATCTGGCGGATGGTGCTGGATCTTCGGCTGCAGATATGAACTACCTGGAGGTTGCGGCGGACTCGGTGATTCGGGTGGAGACGGTTGCGGATGCGCCGAAACCGGCGATTGTTCCTCAGCCGGTTGCTACGGCACCGGCATCGGCATCGCCGACGAAGGAAGAGATGCACCAGATGCTGGCCAAGGCCGGCACTGCGCACAACATCGACGAGGATTTGCTGGCAAGCGTTGTGCGGGCTGAGAGCGGCGGGCAGGTGCGTGCGGTGTCGCGGACCGGCGCGAAGGGCTTGATGCAGCTGATGCCAGCGACGGCCAACGCGATGGGTGTGGACGATGCGTTTCAGGCGCAGCAGAATATCGCGGGGGGAACGGCGTATCTGGATGGGTTGCTGATCCGGTATCACGACAATGTGGTTCTGGCGCTGGCGGCTTACAACGCTGGGCCGGGAGCGGTGGATAAATATCACGGCATCCCTCCCTATCGCGAGACGCGGGAGTACGTGGCGCGGGTGATCCGCGAGTTCAACCGGCGTAAGCAGATGGCGCTTATGACGCAAACGAAATAGACTCCGGCGAGCGGACAAAGAGAGAGTAATGGCGAAGCGTAACGGAGTTCTGTGGCTGGTGGCTGTCCTGGTGCTGGCGCTGATCGTGTTCCTGTTTCGAGACAAGATTCACTTTGACTGGGCGATGTTCTGGCAGCAGCTGCGCTATGTGAGCGTTGGCCACATCCTGGCCGGAATTTCGCTGGTTTATGCGACCTATTGGCTGCGTGCGGTACGGTGGGCGGTTTTTGTTTCGCCGACGAAGAAGGTGTCGGCGGCTTCGCTGCTTGGATCCCAGTTTATTGGGTTCACTGCGGTCGCGTTGTTTGGCCGGCTTGCGGATTTGACTCGGCCTTACCTTGTGGCGAGACGAATCAACTTGTCGCTGAGCTCGCAGATAGCGGTTTACACCATCGAACGGATGTTCGATCTTGGCGCTGCGGCTGTGATCTTTTCCTCGGCGCTGGCATTTACGCCGAAGGGCCTGCCTCATCATGAGGTGTTTGTACGTGCCGGGATTCTGAGCATGGGGGCTACGCTGGCGATTGCGGCTTTTGCCGGTGCGGTTCGCTGGGCTGGGGGGACGGTGGCCGCGTTTGCTCGCCGTACCGTTGGTTTGCTCTCGAAGTCCGCCGGGGAAAGTATTGCCACCAAGATCGTTGGATTTCGCGACGGATTGAATGCGTTGTCATCGGCGCGGGAGTTTGGAGTGGTGGTGTTGCTCTCGCTAACGATGTGGGGCATGATCGGCTTCGTCTATCTGCAGACGGTGCATGCCTTCGTGAATACGCCGGAGTTGAGCGGCCTCACCTTTTCGCGCACGATGCTGCTGATGGCGGCGAGCATTGGCGGGTCTCTGCTGCAACTGCCAATTGTCGGCTGGTTCACGCAGATCGCCGTTACTGCCGCGGCGATGCACACCTTCTATGGAGCGCCGATCGAGGCGGCGACGGCTTGTGGAGCGGTGCTGCTGGTCGTGACTTTTCTCTGCATCATTCCCACTGGCTTTATCTACTCGCAGGTGGAGCATGTGAGCCTGAAGAAGGTTGCGGAGGAGAGCGAGGCAGCAGGAGCGACGGCTGAGGCTGCGGACGCTCGCTAGAGTCCATCGCGCAAACGCCTGGTCCAGGTGGGCCAGCCCAAGTCTCATGGGCTTTGCGCTGCTAGAATCGAAGTATTCCGATGAAGTGTCCCTACTGTGGATTTAGCCAGGACCGAGTTGTTGATTCACGCGAAAGTAAAGACGCGGATTCGATTCGCAGGCGGCGCGAGTGCGAAGGTTGCAACAAGCGTTTTACAACCTACGAGCGGATCGACGAGATCCCTTACATGGTGGTCAAGAAAGACGGGCGGCGGGAGAAGTTCGATCGCCAGAAGGTTTTGAGCGGTCTGCTGCATGCCTGCGAGAAGAGACCCGTGGCCGCAGTCAAGCTGGAACAGATTGTCGATGAGACCGAGGCTTACGTCGTCGATTCTCCGGAGCGCGAGCGCTCGACGAGCGAGGTGGGCGAGCTAATCATGTCCCGCCTGAAGGAGATCGATACCGTGGCCTACATCCGATTTGCCAGCGTTTATCGGGATTTCAAGGACGTCCGCGAGTTCAAGGCGGAGCTGGAAGAACTGCTCAACGGGAAAGACCACAAGAAAGGTGGAAAGCGATGACGGCGGCGAAGAGAACGCACAAGATCACACTTATTCCCGGAGATGGGATTGGACCTGAGGTGTCGAGCGCGGTCGTCAGCATCCTGACAGCGGCTGGGGAGGCTACGGGAGTCGCCTTCGACTGGCACCGATATAACGCGGGCGCTGATTCCTTTGAGAAGACCGGAGAGTACATTCCCAAAGCGCTGTACTCGTCGATTGAACAGAACCGCGTAGCCCTCAAGGGGCCAGTGACGACGCCGGTTGGCGAAGGATTTGCGTCGATCAATGTAACCCTCCGACAGCATTTCGAGCTGTTCGCGAACTTTCGGCCAGTCAAGAATCTTCCTGGGTTGGCGACCAGATATCCGGGTCTCGATCTGATCATTGTTCGCGAGAACATGGAGGATCTGTATGCGGGTTTGGAGCACGTCGTTGTTCCAGGGGTTGTGCAGGCGCTCAAGATCATCACGGAAAAGGGTTCCACGCGAATCGCCCAGTTTGCTTTCGATTACGCGCGCAAGCACAACCGCAAGAAGGTTCACGCAATCCACAAAGCGAACATCATGAAGCTGTCGGATGGACTGTTCCTGCGCTGTTGCCGCAGTGTCGCCGAGGGTTTTCCCGAGGTGGAGTACAAAGAGCACATCGTGGATAACACCTGTATGCAACTGGTGATGAATCCCTACCAGTACGACATTCTTCTGACTGAAAATCTCTATGGCGACATTCTCAGCGATCTCTGCAGCGCGTTTGTCGGCGGGCTGGGGCTGGTTCCCGGGGCGAACCTTGGTACGGAGTGCGCAATCTTCGAGGCAGTACATGGGTCGGCTCCCGACATCGCGGGGAAGGATATGGCAAATCCGACAGCCCTGTTGCAAAGCGCAGTCCTGATGCTGCATCACATTGATGAGCCTGCAACCGCGGAACGTGTGCAGGCCGGTCTGGAGCAGGTGTACCGCGAGGGCAAGACCTTGACTCGGGATGTCGGGGGCACGAGCGGGACAAAGGCTTTTGCCGAGGCTGTGCTGCAGGCGATGGAAGCGCCTGTGCCGCAGGCTTGAACTAGTTCTGATCCGGAAAAGAGGAAGGGATGAAGGGGATTTACGGTTGGACGGCCACAGCCGTTCTTATGGGCGGCATTCTTGGGTCGGTGGCTGCTTTGACCGGCTGCAAGTCGGACGATGCGGTGAAGCACAATGAAGGTACTGCTGCTGAGAGGCCCGCTGCACCGGCTGCTCCGCTTGATCCGGCTACGCTTGGCGCAGTGAGCGGAGCGATTCGCTTTGCGGGCAAGGCTCCTGCTCCTGTGAAGATCGATATGAGCATGGACCCCGTCTGCTCGATCACTGGCGGTGACAACTTTGCGGAACAGTATGCCGTGCATGACGGCAAAATGGCGAACGTTTATGTGTACATCAAGAGCGGACCTCCCGCTGCGATGTCCGCAACCGCGCCGACGTCAGCGCCCGTGGTTCTTGACCAGGTCGGCTGCAAATACGTGCCGCACGTGATTGCGCTGATGCGCGGAGGCTCAGTCGAGTTCCGCAACTCGGATGGGACGATGCACAACATCCACACGCTGCCGACTGCGGCGAACAGCGCCGCGATCGATATCTCCCAGGCACCCAAGGGCGCGCCACAGGTCAAACAGTTCAATCAGGCGGAGGTCATGATTCCGGTCCGCTGCAACAATCATCCCTGGATGAATGCTTTTATCAACGTCTCGGCGACTCCATTTTTTGCCGTCACCGCTGGGGACGGAAAGTTTAGTATCAGCGGATTGCCTCCTGGGACTTATACTTTGGCGGCGGTGCACGAGAAGATGGGCGAGCAGACGATGACCGTGACGATTGAACCGAAGGGAACGGCGCGGGCGGATTTCAGCTACAGCGCAAAGTAAATCCCGGGAGCAACGCGGAGGCGCAATGAGTGCAGGATTGGCGGTTTTGTCGCAGGTAGTGCAGCGTTCGGGGCAGTTAAACTTCAACCTTGCCTTTGTCGTGAACCGGCTTCCGTTATGGTTCCTGGTCTTTGCGCTCTTTCTGCCCCGGCTGGCGATGGCGGTGGCATGGTTTCAGGGTGTTTTGACGCCGTTCCATCTGCAGGGGATCATTCCGCCGCTGTTCTGGCTCCTTTTGCCGCGAATTCTTGTGCTTTACCTGATCTACGTCGACCAGGGGCTGACACTGTGGTTTCTTGTCCACCTGGTAGTGGCGCTATTGGTATGGGGTGGCGGCGGGCACCAGATGACGCGCAGGAGACGCGACATCTAGCCTGGACGGAGAGGCAGGATGACGGTGTCCTGATGGCGCGTTATCCTTAGGAGATATGGAACGACGCAGGGTTGGCATTCTTGGCGCGACCGGAATGGTCGGGCAGCGATTCATCCAGTTGTTGAGCAATCATCCGTGGTTTGAGATAGCGTGGCTGGCGGCGAGCGATCGCAGCGCGGGCAAGGCCTACGCCGAGGCGTGCAAGTGGAAGCTCGACACTCCGCTGCCGCAGCGTATTGCGGCGATGACGCTCCAACCGAATGTTCCCGAGGGTTCGGCGATTGAGCTGCCGAAGATTATCTTCGCGGCACTGGATGCCGACATTGCCCGCGAACTGGAGCCCAGATTTGCCGCGGCGGGTTGTGCTGTTATCTCGAACTCCTCCGCGTTTCGCATGGTTGCCGATGTGCCGCTGGTTGTGCCTGAGGTGAACGCCGATCATCTTCCGTTGATTGAGGCGCAGAGCTGGCGCAGGGAAAATGGCGGGTACATTGTGACCAATCCCAATTGCAGCGCGATAGGGTTGGTTCTTGCGCTGAAGCCTTTGGAAGAGCGATTTGGGATTGAAAGCATCTTCGTCAGCACGATGCAGGCAGTCAGCGGCGCGGGATACCCGGGAGTCGCTTCGCTGGATATTCTTGGCAATGTGGTGCCGTTCATCAAGAATGAGGAAGAGAAGCTGCAGGAAGAGGTCGGTAAACTGCTTGGCCAATGGAATGGCAGGGGAATCGATCTGCTTGACGCGAAGGTAAGCGCACACTGCAACCGCGTTGCGGTTGAAGATGGGCATACCGAGTGTGTGAGCATCAAGTTCAAGAAGAAGGCGGCGCGCGAAGAGATCATTGCTGCGTGGAATGAGTTTCGGCCTCTGCAGGGGCTGCATCTGCCTACGGCTCCGGACCAGCCGGTAGAGTACGACGCGAGCGTCGACCGGCCGCAACCGCGTCTCGACCGGATGCGCGGGAACGGAATGGCGGCTACGGTCGGACGGCTGCGCGAGTGCAATCTTCTGGATTGGAAGTTTGTCGTTCTTTCTCACAACACGATTCGTGGGGCGGCAGGTGCGGCGCTGCTGAACGCTGAGGTGCTTGCGATGTTGGGCAAGCTCGATAAGCTTGGCATTCCGGCAGGCTCGAATTCGGCGAGGGCCGTGGCGGTGACGGCTTGAGCGTGGTGAGAGAGAAATTGGTTGTCATGAAGTTCGGCGGCACCTCGGTTGAGGATGCCCGGGCGATAGGGCGGACCGCAGATATTGTTCGGGGCCGCCGGGAGCGCGGCCTCGAGGCTGTGGTTATCGTGTCGGCCATGGCGAAGGTTACTGACCTGTTGCTCTCTGCTGCGTCGGCCGCCGGCCGCGGAGACAAGGCTGGTGCGCTTGCCATCGGATCCCGCCTGCGCCATCGTCACATCGACACAGCGACGGCTTTGCTTGAGGCCGAACGTTTCGTCCGGCTACAGCAGGCGCTGCATCAGGAGTTCGATTCGCTTGACGATCTGTTGCGGGGGATTGCCGCTGTGGGCGAACTCACTCCGCGGACCAATGATCTTGTGGTGAGCTTCGGCGAGCGGCTTTCCAGCAGGATGATTGCCGAGGCCTTCGATCAGCACGGGTTGCGAGGGGCGCACGTCGATGCGAGAAGCTGTATCGTCACCGATGCGACCTACGGCAAGGCGGTTCCTCAGGAAAATCTCATCGCGGAGAGGCTCGCTGCAATTGCTCTTCCGCTCATCGAAGCTGGAAAGACGCCGGTGATTGGTGGATTCATCGGATCGACGATCGACGGCATTACGACAACGCTTGGCCGTGGCGGCAGCGACTACACTGCTGCGCTTGTTGGCGGGGGCATGCACGCCGGTGCGATTGAGATATGGACCGATGTCGACGGCATCATGACGACGGACCCGCGCATCTGTCCCGACGCGCTGCGTGTGAAGACGATCAGTTTTGAAGAGGCCGCCGAACTTGCTTATTTCGGAGCCAAGGTGCTGCATCCGGCGACCATCCTTCCTGCGGTGCAGAAGAGCATTCCGGTGTGGGTGTTGAACTCGCGCAATCCGGAGAACGAGGGCACGAAGATCACCGCGATGTCGGCGAAGTGCTCGAGCCCGTTCAAGAGCATTGCGGCGAAGAAGAAGTTGACCATCATCGATGTGGTCGCCAGCCGGATGCTGATGACACACGGGTATCTCAAGGCTGTCTTCGACGTCTTCGATAAGTACAAGTGCGCGATCGATATGGTGTCGACGAGCGAAGTGAGCATCTCCGTGACGGTCGACAGCAACCAGCAGCTGCCCGAGATTTGTGCGGAGCTGGCGAAGATGGCGGACGTGAAGATGGAGGGCCATAAGGCTCTCGTCTGCCTGGTGGGCGAGGATATACGCGGCCACAATGGTATTGCGGGACAGGTCTTCAGTGCGATCAGTCATGTGAATGTAAGGATGATCTCGCAGGGAGCCAGCGAGATTAATATGAGCTTTATGATCGACGAAGAGGATGTAGAAGAGGCGGTGCGGAGCCTTCACGCACACTTTTTCGCGGATCCCGATGAGACGGTCTTCGATGTCACCAACAGGGTTCAGCTTAAGGGCTAGTTCAGGAAGGCGCACGATGCGGATTTTGGTTCTGGGGATGGGGAAGACTGGCAAGCTGGTCGCTAATGTCGCGGCGGAGCGTGGCCACAGCGTCAATGTGCTCGATGCAAAGGAAAATGCCGAAGCCTCCGCGCTGACGCCGCCGTTTGTCGCAGGATTTGACGTGGTCATCGACTTCACGACTCCGGGGGCGGCTGTGCAGAACATGCGTGCGTGCCTTGCAACCGGCGCGAAGATGGTGGTCGGCACCACTGGCTGGTATGACAAGCTGGTAGATATGCGCGGGCTTGCTGAGCGTAAACAGGCTGGGCTACTGTATGGGACGAACTTCTCTGTCAGCGTGCAGGTGATGCTGAAGGTCGCAGCGGTGATGGGGAAGGCGCTGAAGAATGTGGGATACACCTTTTCGATTGAAGAGACTCATCATGCCAGCAAGCTGGACTCGCCCTCCGGCACGGCTCTCACTTTGGCGAAGGTGGTTGAGGCTGCTTCAGAGCAGCACAATATTCCGATCAACGCGAAGCGCGAGGGAGATGTGATGGGCCTGCACACGCTGAAGGTCGAGAGCGCATCCGAGAGGCTGTTGCTGACGCACGAGGCGTTCTCGCGCCGGGGATTTGCTGAAGGCGCAGTTCGCGCAGCGGAGTGGATCGCCACACGAGCCGGGTGCTACGACTTTCAAGATGTTTACACAGAGATATAAGCTGGGCAGAAGGGAACTACGATGAGCACATTAGAGATGGTCGCGCCGAAGAAGTTCGCTGAACTTTCCTTTGAAGAGAAACTCGACAGGCTGGCCGAGGTCGCAGTCCGGATCGGACTTGGACTTCGTGCGGGACAGGAGCTGATTATGTCCGCTCCGATGGAGGCTCTGCCGCTGGTGCGCCGGATTACCGAGCATGCCTACAAAGCCGGAGCCCTGCTCGTCACGACGTTTTATTCGGATGACCCTAGCGTTCTGGCGCGTTTCCAATATGCGCAGGACGGGAGCTTCGACTATGCTCCGACGTGGCTGCAGGATGGAATCGCCGCTGGTTTTCGCAGCGGAGCTGCCCGGCTGGCCATCGCAGGGGCAAACCCCGCGCTGCTGGCAAAGCAGGACCCTGCCAAAGTCGCGCGCGCCAATGTTGCGACATCGAAGGCCGGCAAGCCTGCCATGGAGTTGATCACACGGCATGAGATTAATTGGACGATCGTGGCCTGCGCTACGCCGGAGTGGGCGAAGCTGGTATTTCCGGGTGAGCCGGAGCATGTAGCGATGGCTAAACTGTGGGAGGCGATCTTCGTGTCCTCGCGCATTGCGGTCGACGATCCGGTCCAGGAGTGGCGCGAGCATGGCGCTCGGCTCAAGCAGCGTGTGGAGATGCTGAACACGAAGCGATTTTCCGCGCTGCACTTCAAAGGCCCGGAAACGGACCTCACTGTGGGGCTCGCCGATGATCATCTGTGGGCCGGTGGCGGAACGACTGCCGGAAACGGAGTCTACTGCCAGCCAAATATCCCAACGGAGGAGTGCTTCACCACGCCGCACAAGGACCGTGTGAACGGTACTGTTCGCGCGTCGAAGCCACTTTCGCACCAGGGAACGCTCATCGAAAATATCGCTGTGCGTTTTGAGGATGGGCGCATTGTGGAAGCCACTGCGACCGCTGGCGAGGATGTTCTCAACCGCCTCATCAGTACAGACGACGGCGCTCGCCGCCTCGGGGAAGTGGCACTCGTGCCTCACTCTTCTCCGATCGCGCAGAGTGGCGTGCTCTTCTGGAACACCCTGTTTGACGAGAATGCCGCGAGCCATATCGCTCTGGGACAGGCCTACTCTACATGCCTGATCGGCGGCGACAAGATGGATGCTGAGCAGCTCGCAGCGCATGGTGCCAATGCGAGCCTCATTCATGTGGATTGGATGATCGGGTCTGGAGAGATGGACGTCGACGGAATCACGCAGGACGGCAGGACCGAGCCGCTGATGCGCAGGGGCGAGTGGGCATAGCGCGCCGCAAGTCTGCCGCAAGGCCTTCCCACAGGCTGTTTTAGCGGCTTTCCGGCATGGCGACATAATTTTTCTGGTATTTACAGGAAATTAGCGGTAAATTGAAGCTCAATCGGACCGCGAAATCCGCTTTACCTCAAGTTCCCAGAGAAGAATGGCTGCAAGTGAGTTGTTCAGCAGCCAGTAGATTTTGATCTTCAGTTGGCATTCCATCTGTAGCGGCGGTAGTGCATCTCAAACAATCCATCCTTCGAGGAGAACGTTATGAATTCGACCATCACCCAAGGCGTTTCACGCAGATCGTTTATGCGGATCCTCGGTGCGGCCTCGGCGGCAGCGACCACGTTCCCTGCCTTTGCCGCGACCCAGCAGGCAGCGTCAGGACCGGCCCGCAACGGTGGCATGCGTGGGATGCCGCTTTCCCCCGACACAGTCGTTATCAGCGCAAATGAGAACCCACTCGGTCCCGCGCAATCCGCGCTGACGGCAATATGTACTACCGCCAGCCTCGGTGGCCGATATCATTTCGATGAGTACCAGAAGACTATAGCCGTCTTCAACGAGCAGTTTGGCCTGAAAAAGGATTACTCTGCCTTGTATCCCGGTTCGAGCGGGCCGCTGGATCTGGCCCTGATGTCGAACATTGGCCCAGGCAAACCCCTGGTCTACGGCGACCCCAGCTACGAGCAGGGGCCGCGTGCCGCTGACGTGATGAAGGCTCAGAAGTTTCCAATTCCCCTCACCCCGACTTATGCCCATGACGTCAAGGCAATGTTGAAGGCGCATCCAGCCCCCGGCGCTTACTACATCGTGAACCCAAATAATCCAACCGGCACCATGACGCCCAAGGCGGATATTGTCTGGCTCGTGAATAACAAGCCCAAAGGTTCGGTTGTTATCATCGACGAAGCCTATCACCACTTCTCGAACGACGAATCCTGTATCGACCTGGTTGCGCAGGATAAGGACGTTATCGTGATGCGGACCTTCTCGAAGATCTACGGCATGGCAGGGATTCGCGCTGGTCTCGCAATCGCAAGACCCGATCTGATCGAGAACTTCAAGACTGTTGGTGGGCCAAGCCAGAGCCTGGCAAGCATATCCATTACCAGTGCTGCCGGGGCACGCGCCAGCCTGCAGGACAAAGACGTGGTTCCACTGCGCCGGAAGATCAATTCGGACGTCCGGTCCGAGACGCTGGAGTTTCTGGATAAGCACGGTTATAAGTTCGTCCCTGGCTCCCAGGGCAACATGTTCATGGTCGACGTCAAGCGTCCGGGCAGGGAGTTTCAGCAGGCGATGCTGAAACAGAACGTCGCCATCGGGCGAACCTGGGCCGCCATGCCGAACTATGTGCGGGTCACGGTAGGAACGAAGCCGGAGATGGAGAAGTTCCAGACGGCCTTTGTGAAGTGCATGGATTTGCCGCCAGGCGCCGCAAATGGAGCAGCGGAGCTCCACATGCCTGACTTCCATATTCCGACGGAGATGTATCGCGGGTAGAGGCGGTCGATCATTCGGGCCCCGGCCGAGTTTGCCGGGGCCTTTGTGTTGTTTGGCTCAGGCCGTGAAATCAACAAACCCGACGCGGTAAACTTAAGTTCATTATGGAATTGATGGGTTGTGGAACGGCGCTGGTAACTCCCTTTCGATGGGACGGCGGCGTCGATGAACCTGCGCTGCATGCGCTGGTGAACTGGCAGATTGAGTGCGGGATCGATTTTCTCGTCCCCTGCGGAACGACTGGCGAAGCTTCAACGCTGACTGAAGCCGAGTGGCTGCGCGCCGTTGAAGTTGTTGTTGCAGCTGCATCAGGGCGCGTGCCTGTGTTTGCCGGCTGTACGCACAATGCAACGCATGAAGCTGTGGCGCGTGCGAAAAAGCTCGGGCAGGTGCATGGATTGACCGGGATACTTTCGGCCAATCCCTACTACAACCGGCCGGGACAAGAAGGGCAGTTCCAGCACTTCCGAGCTGTCGCGGAGGCCACGGATCTTCCTGTGCTGCTCTACAACATTCCTTCGCGAACCGGGGCAAACCTTGAGCCTGCCACTGTGCTTCGTCTAGCTGAGATTCGAAACATTATCGGCATCAAGGAGTCGAGTGGAAATCTTGTTCAGATCACCGAGCTTCTGACTACAGCACCGCGCAGCTTCAAGGTCTTTGCAGGAGATGATGTTCTGGCGTTGCCGATCCTTGCGCTCGGAGGAGCAGGCTTGGTTTCGGTCGCGTCCAACGTCATTCCCGGGCAGATGACGAGGATGGTTCGGGCCACGCTAGAGAATGATTGGGTGGACGCTCGCCGCATCAACCGCCAGTTCTTCCGCCTGATGCAGGCGCATTTCTGGGAGGCGAGTCCGGCTCCGGTGAAAGCCGTGCTTCACATGCTGGGCCGCGCTGAAGAGGTGCTGCGGCTGCCGATGATTCCTGTCTCCGAACCTACGCGGCGGAAGCTGGAGCGCATGGCCGGTGAGCTGGGAATGCTGGTTGGCGTTCCTGCGACCGGCGAAGACCTGCGCATGTTCTGATACGCACACGACGAATCATTCAAAGACAAAGACACGAGGATTGAATTTTGAGCCTGACACTGCAAGAGAGAGTAGAGCACTGGTTTGCGCAAGGCGCAGCGGCAATTGGACAAGCTGAAGCGGAGGCAACGTTCCTGGAACTGCGTAGCGCGCTTGAGGCAGGCCAGCTTCGCTCTGCAGAACCCGACGCCTCGCAGCCGTTCGGCTGGAAGGTCAATGCGTGGGTTAAGCGTGGAATCCTGCTGGGTTTTCGCATCGGCAACATGATGGAGATGGGCGGCGAGACGCTTCGCTTTATCGATAAGCACACGTATCCGGTTCGGCGTTTTGCCGTTGCCGATGGGGTTCGTGTTGTGCCCGGAGGCGTGAGCGTCCGAACCGGCGCGTATGTTGCCAGGGGAGTCGCGGTCATTCCTCCCTCCTACATTAACGTCGGGGCCTATGTTGATGAAGGCACCATGGTGGACTCGCACGCGCTTGTCGGCAGTTGCGCGCAGATTGGCAAGCGAGTGCACCTGAGCGCCGCGGCACAGATCGGAGGCGTGCTGGAGCCGGTGAACGCAAGCCCTGTCATCATTGAAGACGATGCGCTGATCGGCGGAAATACCGGCGTCTACGAGGGCACAGTGGTGCGAAAACGCGCCGTCCTGGCTGCTGGAACCGTTTTGACGCGCGGGACCCCTGTGTACGATCTTGTCCGCGGAGAGATCTATAAAGCCACTGCTGAGATGCCGCTTATCATCCCCGAAGGAGCGGTTGTGGTGCCGGGATCGAGGGCTGTCTCCAAAGGGAAGGGTGCAGAGTGGGGTCTAAGCCTTGCTGCGCCGGTTATCGTGAAGTATCGCGATGAGAAGACTGAGCTATCGCTGGTATTGGAAGACATTCTGCGCTAAACGAGCCGCTTGCCGAAGCGATGGTAAGCTTAAAGCTTGATGGCACAAGATAAATTGAAGTTGATTCCGCTGGGTGGCCTCGGCGAGTTCGGTATGAACTGCATGGCCATCCGCTGGCAAGATGACATTATTGTTATCGACGCCGGCCTGATGTTTCCCGAAGAAGAGTTGCTGGGTGTCGATATTGTTGTTCCCGATATCAGTTACCTGACGGAGAACCGGGAAAAGGTTCGCGCGATTCTTCTGACTCATGGTCATGAAGACCATATCGGTGGACTGCCGTGGATTCTGTCCGAACTGAATGTGCCTGTCTACGGCACGGAGTTCACCCTCGCGCTCGTCGAGGGAAAACTGGAAGAGCACGACCTGCTCGACGATGCCGATCTCATCGAGATTCTGCCGGGCAAGCGTCTCACGCTCGGACCGTTTTCCATCATGCCGATCCGTGTGACGCATTCGCTGGTGGATTGCGTCGCGCTGGCAATTCATACGCCGGTCGGGGTTATTCTGCATACGGGCGACTTCAAGATCGATCTGTCGCCGCCGGACAACAAGCCCTTTGATCTGCACTCCTTCGCTGAACTTGGCAAACAGGGGGTGCTGGCGTTGCTGCAGGACTCGACAAACGTCGACCGCAGTGGCTACACGCCAAGCGAACGCGCGGTGCGGCCACGACTGGACGAGATCTTTTCGCAGACCAGGAAGAAGCTTTTCTTCAGTTGCTTTTCGTCGTCGATCCACCGTATTCGGCTTGCGATGGAATTAGCTCATCAGCATGGCCGCAAGGTGGCCATCGTGGGCCGTTCGCTCGATAACTCGACTGAGATTGCGCAGGATCTGGGGTATCTCGATGTGCCGCAGGGACTGCTCATCAATCCCGGTCAGATTAAGGACACGCCCGCCAACAAGCTGCTTATCATGATCAGCGGAACCCAGGGTGAGCCGATGAGCGCGCTCAGCCGTGCAGCGGTGGACAATCACAAGTTCGCGCACATCGATGCCGGGGACACTGTTCTATTGAGTTCGCGCGTCATTCCGGGCAACGAAAAATCGATCTACCGGATGATCGATCACCTTGAACGGCGCAATGCCGAGGTCATCTACGACGATGGTCACTCCGGCTTGATTCACGTCAGCGGACATGGAAGTCAGGAAGAGCTGCGGTTGATGATCAACCTCGTTCGCCCGAAGTTCTTCATCCCCATTCATGGAGACTATCGCCATCTCAAGCGTCATGCAGAGCTGGCCAGTGGAATGGGAGTGGTCGAGAAAGCGATCCTGCTTGAGGACGGCGAAGTATTGGAGCTCGATAAAGGCTCGGCAACAAAGACCGGCAAGGTCACCGTCGGCCGTGTCTGCATCGATTCAGGCGGGACCTCCACGGATGTTGTTGAAGACATCGTCATTCGTGACCGCAAGCACCTTAGCGAAGACGGGATTGTGCTCCCGATTATTCAGATTAATAAGCGGACGGGAAAGCTGGAAAATCCTCCCGAGATTGTCATGCGTGGAACGGCCATCGCAGAAGACGGCCTAATCGCAGAGGCGCGCCAGGTGGTGCAACGCACTCTCGACGGCTCTTCGACGGAAGAGAAGGCAGACTATGGCGTGATCAAAGAGAAGATCCGGACAGACCTCAAGCGCTACATTCAGAAGAGTACGAGCCGCCGCCCTCTCATCATGCCTGTCATTCTCGAGATATGACCTGCATTTCAAAGACAAAGAGAAGGCGCTCTTCGCGGGGCGCCTTTATTTTGAACGTTGAAAACTATTTGAGCGCGGCATTTTAGACATGGCAATAATGAAGTACAACTGTTGGTTCCGGACAGATGACGACCGGCACAAGATTGATTAGGCTTGGGATACGGCAAGCTGTACGTGATTGGGTTGGGGCTCTGGCTGCCGAGGGTATAAAGAGCCGTAGTTCTTTGAGGCCTTTCAGTATGAAGCGTTCTGGCATGGCCATCACCTCTCGAATCTGCTTTGGATCTCGTTGGATAGCCGCACTCCTCGCAGTTTTGCTGATGCCGGAAGTACAAGCTCAGGGGCCGGCGGTGCAGCCCCCATCGCGGCCCAAAGTCGCGCTCGTCTTTGAGGGTGGTGGCGCACTCGGCTTTGCGCACATTGGCGTCATCGAGTGGATTGAGGAACACCATATTCCAATCGACTACGTGGCCGGGACGAGCATGGGCGGCCTCGTCGGAGGGCTTTACGCGTCGGGCCTCAGTCCGCAGGAGATTACCAAATTTGTTGGAGGTGTTAACTGGACTGCTGTGCTCAGCGGCCAGTTGCCGTTTCAGGCGCTGAGTTACAGAAGGAAGGAAGACAAGCTCGCGTTCCCAAATCGTCTCGAGTTTGGCTTGAAGCATGGGTTCAGTCTGCCAAGCGGACTCAACTCCGGCTCGGCGGTAGGGCTGCTTCTGGACGAGACGATGCTTCCGTACTACGACCTGAAGAGCTTCGATGATCTGCCGATCCCGTTCCGCTGTGTTGCAACCGATCTGACGACCGGCAAGGAACACATCTTCAAGGATGGGTCCCTGGCCCAGGCGATGCGCTCGACCATGTCCATCCCCGGCGTCTTTGCTCCGGTGGAACACGGCACCCAGATCTACTCCGACGGCGCCGCCGTCAATAACCTTCCAGTGGATGTGGCGCGCAGCATGGGCGCGGACATTGTGATCGCCGTCTATCTGGATACCGGTTCGTTCGACAGGAAGTCCGTAGATTCGCTGGTTGGCGTCGCTGGCAGGAACGTCGCGATCATGGTTGCGGCCAACGAAATTAAGAACATGAAGGATGCAAATATTCTGTTGAAAGCTGATGTCAGCAAATTTACATCGGGCGACTTCGAAAAAAGCGCGGAGATTATCCCGAAGGGGTTTGAAGTTGCGCAGGAGCATGCTGCTGAGCTGGAAAAATATGCCGTCAGCGATGCAGAGTGGCAGGCGTATGTAACGCAGCGGAACTCCCGCCGCAGAACCACCCTTCCCGAGCCGCAATTTATCGATGTCTACGGCATGCACGGAGTGCAGAGGACGGAAGTTGCAAATCAGTTTCAGCAATACATCAACAAACCGATCGATACACAGCAGATTGAAAATACGATCAACGACCTGCAGGGAGCGGGAATTTATTCAAGCATCAGTTACAACCTGATCGATCAGGATGGAAAGACGGGGTTGCTGGTTCGCCCGAGGCTGAAAGACTACGGTCCCCCCTTCCTCAACGTAGGCGTCACCCTGTCATCGAACGACTCAAATGATATTCAGTTCGGATTTGGGGGGAGGGCCACCTTTTTCGGGTTGGCCGGACCGGGATCTGAGGTTCGTTTGAATGCATCTGTCGGCCAAGTCGCAGGCGCAACCGGAGAACTCTACAAGCCTCTGATTCCGGGCAAGCGCTTTTTTGTCGCCCCGCGTCTCTACTACGCACACACGGTAACGGCATACTTTTCCGGCAGCCAACAGCTGGCCCAGTACACGGAGGAGAGAAATGGCCTGGGCTTCGACTTCGGTTACATCTTCAACTCCAAGGCCGAGCTGCGCGCGGGAGAGGACTATCAGTGGTACGGAGAGTCGTTGCGCATCGGAACTCCAATCGAGCAGACCTTTCATCTCACTCCCTTTGTCAGCAACGTGAGCTTTCAATACCTGGGGCAGGATAATGTCCAGGTTCCGACGAAGGGCACCGAGTTGCGCACGCGCTATACCTACCTGACTCAACGGCCAAACGATTCCGGCGGCTTCTCTCAGTGGGATTCGACGATCGCGCATTTCATTCCTATCAAATCGCGGGGAATCCTCTTCGGCACCGGCGCAGGTGGAACCAGCTTCGGTGCAACAAACCTTGGTCTGGCTGGATTCTCTCTGGGTGGTCCGCTACGATTGAGCGCCTATGAACGCGGCGAGCTACTGGGCAGCGACTATTTTCTCGCACGGGCAGGATATCTTTATCGCCTGTTTCGACTGAATCCCGTAATAGCTGATGCAATCTATGCCGGAGGATTTTATGAGGTTGGAAAGATATGGAATGGAGCTCCCGGAACACCGAGTCTTCCAAATGACGTGTCGGGAGTTTTGATTGTGAAGACGCTCATCGGACCGATCTATGGCGGTGGAAGCATTGGAGACAGCGGCCACCGCAAGTGGTTTTTCGGGGTAGGGCGCATCTTCTAGTAGTTCCGATAGGATTGAATTACACGCTTCTTCGATCTCGAAAGACGATTGCAGGATAGTCGCATTGGAGACGATGCCTTGTGGAAACGACAGACAGTACGGCGCCGCTGACGAGCGCGATTCGCAGCGCAGATAATGCAGATCCTCGTGCGATCTCGCGACCGAAGAAAATTGCTGTGCTGTTTGCTGGTTTTGTGGTGGCTCTGGCCGCATTGGCGTGGCCCTTCACTAGAGCGCATCTCCAGGCTGCTGCCGTGTTGCGACAGGTAAGCGGGCAGCCAGTGCCTGACATCATCACCGGAATGGTGAGAGTTCCAGTCCACACTGAAGAGGTGCAATTTCAAACTACGACCGGCGTGGTGCGTGGCCGCCTTTATCTACCGCAATCGCGTCCTGATGCGCCGGGCCTGATTGTGTTGCATGGTGTTCACTATAAGGGCATCGACGAGCCCCGGCTGAAAGATTTTGCAACCGCGATGGCGAGTTGCGGCCTGCAGGTGTTGACGCCTGAGCTGCCAGGCATCAAGGACTATCACATCGATAGCGATTCGGTGAAGGTCATCGATGAGTCCGCGCGGTGGTTCGCAAAACGAACGGGTTCTCCTGTCGGAGTGATGGGGTTGAGCTTCAGCGGCGGTCTGGCGCTTGTCGCGGCAACTCATCCGGAGTACCAGCCCGATTTCAAGTTCGTTATCGCGGTGGGTTCGCAGGATTCAATGGAGCACGTCGCAAACTACTATCTGACAGGCAGAGAGACGCGTCCCGACGGGACGATCGAGCAACTCCCCCCACACGAATATGGAGCGCTGGTCCTGGAGTATGAGCATCTCGAGGATTTTGTTCCGGAGCGGGATGAGGGCGCCATCCGTCCCGTGCTGAGACAGCATCTGTACGAAGATAAAATCGCTGAAGCGCTGGCTATGGAAAGACTCGATGCGCGGCAAAAGGCCGAAGCAGCACAGTTGATCGATTCAAGCTCCCCTCAGATGAAAGCGATGTTGGCGGCGTCAACGGAAAAGCATCTCCGGGAGATGGATGCGTTGTCGCCCCATGGATTGCTGCAAACAATGACGACGCCGGTCTACCTGTTGCACGGGCGGGCGGATAATATTATTCCATCGGCAGAGTCGATGTGGATGGCAGGCGAGCTTCCTCCGTCTACGCTGAAAGAAGTGCTGATCAGCCCGGTGTTGTCTCACCTGGATTTGGACGGCTCGAAGCCAGGCATCATGGATCAGTGGAAGATCGTGCATTTCTTTGCTGTCATCACGCATGCCGCGGAGAAGAAATAGAGGGATTCTGATGAGTAAGTTTGTGACGCTGGAAGAGATACGCGCGGCGAAGGATCGAATTGCGGGAGTCGCGGTAAGAACGCCGCTTTATCGTGTAGAGCGCGCGCGGCTGCGTATGGGCAACTTTCCCGAGCCGGACTTCGATCTTTACATCAAGGCAGAGAGCGAGCAGCCGATCGGCAGTTTCAAGCTGCGCGGGGCCTACAACATGGTCTCCCAGTTATCTCCAGAGGCGTTGCGGCGCGGGGTCATTACCTATTCCAGCGGAAACCATGCGCAGGGTGTGGCATACGCCGCACGCGCGCTCGGCGCAAAAGCAGTGATCGTCATGCCGAACAACGCTCCTGAGGTGAAGAAGGCCGCTACGCGTGCTCTCGGCGCGGAGATCGTCGAAGTAGGTCCGGCTTCGTCCGCTCGTCGCATCAAAGCAGAGGAGCTGGTAGCGGAATATGGGTACGCGATGATTCCGCCGTATGATGCGCCTCAGATTATCGCTGGTCAGGCGACCTGCGGTCTCGAGATCGTGGAGCAATTACCGGGAGTCGAGCTTGTGCTTTCGCCAGTGAGTGGAGGCGGTCTTTTGAGCGGCATCGCAACTGCTGTCAAGCTCGCTGCCCAGGCTGGCCTGGCCGCCCCGAACGTCAAGGTATGGGCCGCGGAACCGGAGCTGGCAGCTGACGCAAAGGAGAGCTTCTACTCGAAGACTCTGGTGGAGTGGCCAGCGGAAAAGACCACGCGAACGATCGGCGATGGCCTGCGCACGCAAAGCCTCGGAATATCGAACTTCGCACATGTGCTCGAGTTTGTGGATGGGATCGTGAGTGTCACCGAGGAAGAGATCTTCGCAGCGATGCGCGTGATGCTTGGAGCAACCAAGCTCGTACCGGAGCCGAGTGGGGCAGTAACTCTGGCTGCGGCACTCTTCCACGCCGACGAGTTGCCCAAAGCGAGCAAGGTCGTCGTGGTATTGAGCGGAGGCAACCTTGAGCCGGCGTTGCGCGAGCGCCTGGAAGCTGAGTTGACCGCAGCTAAAGCTTAGTGGCTTTGCCCTTTTTGCTGATAGCGGTTCAGCACGTCCTGCAAAGAGACCACACCTTCGAGTGAACCGCGAATTGCGCGATTGGTAATGGGAAGCAGCGGCCACCGCTGGAAGTGGGGCAGGGCGCTCGACAAGGGGAGGTCAGGGAAAAGGACCGGGGTCCTTTCGTCGCCCAGGCGCTGTTCGAGTGTCGGCTCAGGCTGATCTGCGGCGTCATCTGAACGGGCTGTGGAAGTTTGTGCCTTGGCGGCGGAGAGCAGCGTCTCCAACTCGTCCTTTCGTGCCGAATACCATAGCCCGTCTTCGCAGTGGATGAGAACCACAGGTGCTGACTTGCCGTCCTGGTAGCTTGCGAGGGTTGCCGCCGCACGGGTAATCGTCTCACATCCTTGTAGAACAGGCACAGTGACCGGCTGTATCGCATCTTCCAGGTGCAGGTTGCTCTCCTCGCGCAACTCCTCCATGGATGGCAGATAAAGTCCGTCCTGATGGGTAAATTGTTCCAGGATCGGCACCGGTTCGAGCCCGCGAGAGATGAGATACGCGATTGTGTTGGCAAGAATAACCGGCAACACAATCGAGTAGTTCCCGCTGACCTCCAGCACCATGAAGACTGACGTAAGAGGGGCGCGCAGAAATGCAGCAAACAGAACGCCCATGCCGACCAGTGCGTACGATCCGATCGAGCCAGTGAGGTGGGGGAAGTAAATCTTCTCGAAGGACCCTACGGCTGCACCCAGCATCGCTCCGATAAACAGCGTCGGAGCAAACATTCCGCCCGGCGTTCCACTCGAAAACGACAAAGTGGTAGCGACAATCTTCAGCAATGCCAGGACGAGCAACATCCTCCAGGCGAACTGCGAGTGCATCGCCTGATCGATGGCTTCATAGCCAGAGCCCATCACCTGGGTAAAGCCAAAGAAGCCAATAGCACCGACCAGAAGGCCAGCTGCAGCCGGTTGAAGCATCTGCGACCACGCGGGTTGCCGCCGAAGCATAGGACGCAGATAACCGAGCGACTTTGCGAACAGCAGAGATGCGAATCCGCCGACAATTCCGAGCACGGCATACGCGAGCAGTTCACGCGAGTCCCGCAAGGTAACCGCCGGAATACGGAACATCGGCTCTGCTCCCCAGAACGAGCGCGCAACCACAACGCTCGACACGGCGGACAGCACGATTGAGCCCAGAACCGCGGCGCTCCATTGCCCGATGACCTCCTCGATGACGAAAAGGATCGCCGAAATGGGCGCGTTGAATGCGGCAGCTAGTCCCGCCGCAGCACCAATCGGAGCGAAGATGCGAAGTTTTTCTTTCGACATCCCAAATCGCCGGCTGATTAGCGAAGCAACACCGGCGCCGATCTGCAGCGAAGGGTCCTCTGGTCCAAGCGAGTGGCCGCTCCCGATCGCAAGGGCCGATAGCAGGAACTTCCCGATGACGGTGCGGAAGGAGATATATCCGTTATGGATGTAGAGCGCGGCCTTGGTCTGGTTGATTCCGCTGCCGCGCGCATTCGGAAAAACAAATCGTATCAGGACGGCGATCACCAGTCCGGCCAGCGCGGGGACGAAGATCAACCGCGGCTGATGCGGATTCGGCGCGGAACCGAGCAGAAGCACGCTCAGCCATTCGATCGCCATCCGGAAAGAGACAACCAGAAGCCCCGATATGACGCCGATAAAGATGGACAGTAAAAGAAAGATGCGTTCCTCACGCTCCGGCGCAATACGCGCGATCCTCTCCTCGGCAGCTACTTCGGCTGTGGTTGTTGGTGTCTCCGCGATGACGGTCTCTTTCTCCATCTATTTCTCCATCGCTTTCGGAGATTTTGCGAGCAGGAGAAGTAGAGCGTCGTCACCTGCAGGTAAACCGCAGACCTGGCTCGTCTGCAGCTCGGTGTCGTAAACCAGCTTCATCACGGCATCCTGCATGGCTGGATCGTTTGAGAGTCCGCTTCGGCTGACGGTCGTTTCTTCACCGGTCCATCGCGCGGCGAGAATTTGCAACGGGGATAACGTTCCGCCAGCAGCTGCAAGCTGCGCATTGCAGTTTTCAAATCGCTTCTTCGCTATATCGCGCGCATTAAGTATTCTCGTAAAGCGTTCGTTAGCGGGAAGGGACTTCCGCGGCTCCAGGGCAAGAATCCGCGCCGAGTTTTCCAACATAGTGATGGCCTGCGGAGGCAGGTCGGTTGAGTTTGATCCCGCCTCCGTGTGCACCAGTTCTGCGCGCTTCAGCAGCTTGTAGGCTTCTTCAAAGTTTCCGAATCCGTATTCCAGGCGTCCTGCTGCCTCGAGAGCCGTTTGGTTGTTCGGTTCTCGCGCCAGAGTCTTACGATAGTTATTCAGAGCGTCGGCAGGAGCGCCAGCCTCCTCCAGAAGTGGAGCAAGAGTCAGGGCGAGTCCCATATCGTCCGGCGCATTTCCGCCAGCGACAAGAAGCTCTGTCCGCGCACTGCTTAGGCTATGATGCGCGATCAGATAACGCGCCAGCTCAAGACGAACCTCACGTCTGCGTACAGCGCCGTCGCCCTCCCAGGTGCCATAGATCGCTCCGCGGTAGTAGTTGATCGCGGCCTGCATATCCTTCTTTGTGGCTGCCAGTCGTGCGAGGCGAAGGTTTATGAAGCCATCCCCGGGCTGCGTCTCCCACAGGCCAAGAAAGTAGTTGTAGGATTCTTCCGTGAGGCCGGCATCTCCAAGCGCCTGCGCCAGTAACAGCTCGTAAGGCCGCTCGCCAGGGGCATAAGAGAGTGCTGTGCGGAGCGCAACGATGGCCTGATCCGGATGCCCGGAAGACAATGCCTCCCGTCCCCGGGCCGACCATCTCTGCGCCAACTCTTCGCGGTGGGCAGCAAACGAACGAAAGAGAAAGAATGTAATTGCAAACAGAACAGCAGTAATGAGCGTCAGCCCGAGAAAGTTAAAGACGTCGCGAAGAATCAGCCTTCGCTTTACCTCTCGCTCATTGTCTGTTGCCAAGGTCATAGCTGCTTAAATCATTCTACGGATAGTCCGACGACAGAAGATATCAGTGCGGGCTCTCCGTCACCTTCTCGCAGCCTGCAGTTCCGTCACAACTTCTAGCTTCTGTACGTACGGTTTAGACTGGAATTCGCGTGGCTCTCCTGTGGGCCGGTATCGCGTCTAATTGAGGGACTATGCGGCATTCCTATCTGAGGAAATCTTCGCTAATGGTGATTGCGGCAACGCTGTCTCTCACAGCTGCCGCAGTGGCCGGGCAATCCAGAGCAGACCGCCAGGCTCAAAACTACGACAAAGCAGCGCGGTTCACCGTGGTGCACGACGCCAACGTCTATGTTGCGGCAGACGCGGATTCGCAAAAGATTTCGCTTGTAACTCCCGGCCACGAGGTCGTCATCGTCGAGCGAAACGGGCCATGGATCAAGGTCTTCGCCAATACCGACATCAACGATAATGCCAACGAGGACGACCGGAACAAACCTGAGTTTGGGGAGGACGCCAACGTGACTCCCGCCTCCGGATGGATACGCGACAAAGGCGTAGTCGGCCCCAGTACGCCGGATGGAGATGTAATTCTCTATGGTTCGGCGGCGAACTTCGAAGACCAGGCATCCCAACCTCGCGCACCCAAGGGAGCCGCGGGCTCGGCGCATCTGCTCTACAAACGTGTCGCCGAGTATTTTCCAGGCTCATCCCTCACATCCGAAGCCGCATGGCGCGCGGCCGACATCCGCTGGCAGTTGGACAAACTCGACATCAGCACCTTGCCCAGCGCCAAAGAGCAGGAGGCCTATCTTCGCCCGCAGCTCTACGAAGGCGAGATGAAGAAGGTGGAGAAGAACTATCCCGGCAGCAAGTTCGCAGCCTTGGCGGCATACGACCTGATCGATAACAGGCTCTGCGGCGACTGGCAGGGTCTGCCAAAGTGCCCTGAGATGGAGACGGGACTCTACCAGAAATACGTCCAGCAATACCCTGACAGTCCGAAGGCACCCGAAGCGCTCTACAACGCTGTCTACCGGCAGGGAGTTCTCGTTACCATGTACAAGGTCCAGGAAGATCAGAAACGGGCCGATGCAGCAGCACAGAGAACGCAGGCGCTCGCGCAGGACATGAAGCAACGCTATCCCAAGACCGATTTCGCCGCGCGTGCCGCAAGCATCGCATACCGTGTCGCGCAGGGAATTCCGATCTACGGAAGCGACCGCGATTGATGCCGCGCATGGTATCTTTTGCGGCTCACGGCGATTTTCCATTCATAGAATGCACATCCTGACCCGTTAAGATAAAAGTATGTCGATTTTCAAAATCATTATCCTTGCCATCGTGCAGGGTCTTGCTGAACTGCTTCCCGTCTCCAGCTCGGCGCACGTCGTTGTTGCCGAAAAACTTATGGGCCTGGATGCCTCCTCGCCTCAGATGACGCTCCTTCTCGTCATGCTCCACACCGGCACCATGTTTGCCGTGATCGTTTATTTCTGGAACCAGTGGAAGAAGACCTACTTCTCGAGCGGCGATGCCTTCAAGAGATTTTTCGTCCGGTTGATCTGGGCATCGCTCCTCACCGGTGTCATCGGCGAAGTCATCATCAAGGCAATCGAAAAGACCACCTTCAAAGGTGCATCGAAGGCGGAGATTGAGCTGCTGTTCGGCCGGCTCGACCTCATCGCACCGGCGCTTGCTGCTGCCGGTCTGCTTATCCTGTTTGCCGGTCTGATGGAGAAGCGCCGCATGGGAGCGCATCCCAAAGTTTATGGCGACAGCGTAACCATGCGTCAGGCCGGATGGATCGGGGCTATCCAGGGCTTTTGCCTCCCGTTCCGTGGATTCTCACGTTCAGGAGCTACCATCTCAACCGGCATGTTGACCGGCGCCAGCAAAGAACGTGCGGAGCGCTTCAGCTTCGCCCTGGCCGTAGTTCTGACGCCAGCCGCGATAGGGCGCGAAGCCCTTCGGCTCGTCAGGGCATCGCACGAAGCCTCCGCTGCCGGAGCTCCAATCGACCTCCATGCCAACATGGTCACAGGTCTGCTGGGCGCATTCTTCGCATTTCTCGCAGGTCTCGTCGCACTGAAGTGGCTCAGCAGCTGGCTCGAGGAAGGCCGCTGGTACCTCTTCGGGATCTATTGCCTGGTTGCTTCGGTGGCCGTCTTCGGGCTGTATCGGGCAGGCTACTAACCTACTCACTTTGCGGCAAGCGTATCCCGATGGCTCCGCACAAAGTCGTGCGACGTCAGAACATGAGCCTGCTGCTCTGCGATCAATTGCCGCACGGGCAGCGGCAAATCCTGATCGAGCGCGTCAGCATAGGCATTTTTGGCCTCGTCTTCGCCCTGTTCGGCGGTAGCCAGGAGAGAATGGTCTCCGCCGCCGAGCTTCGCCTTCAAGTCGCCCCACACCCTGTGCAGCGATCCGGCGGCAGTGCCTGATTCCTTGATGTCATGGACACCGTTCTGGTGAAGAACCTCTTCCAGATCGCCACGGAAGCTCGCCCGCTTCAGCGACTCCGCCAGAAAGTACCGCTTCAGAGTCTCATCTTTCAGGTGTTCGCCGATGTCTGCAAAGCCCTTCTGGCTATCCAGAAGCGTGCTGATGAGAGAGTTCAGTGCCAGTTCCATCTCGTGCTGTCTGCCTGCGTCTGTGGACATGAAATAAGCCTCGTTCGTTTTATGTTACTGCCGTTTTTATGTTACTGCGATTGCGGTTGGAGCAGGGTCCGCCGGCTGTGCGCGATTCTCCTCCGTCGGCGGCAAGCAGGAGAAATCGCGAAAATCCCGCGCCCCTGCCAACCGGTACTAAGGTCCACCGGGCCAAAATGACCTGATGGCAATATTTACTTATAGATGCCATAAAGCGGCATAGGTTTGCACTCGGATACCCCAAGGTGAGGTTTTACACTTTCGACCACCTCGCATCAACTCCCTCTGGGATAATCGGAGATGCTCTGGAGGTTCGCGGACTCAGTCGGGATCACCCGGTGCGCAGGCCTCTCTGTGCTCCGGGGAGAGCGAGTCCGTGCGTCCCCTCTATGAAGGCTCCCCAATGAAAAGCATAAGGCTCGTCTCAACGCCGACGCGAAACCGTCGCCTCAATGAAATCATTGGGATGGTCGTCCTGGTCGCTGCGACGTTGCTCCTGCTCGCGCTGGCCAGCTACACGCCCACGGACCCCTCCTTCAACACGGTGGGGCGCTATGTGACGGGACGGCCCGCACACAACTGGACGGGAATGGTTGGAGCCTATCTTGCTGATGCGATGCTGCAACTCATCGGCATTGCCTCCTTCTTCCTGCCGCTCGTGCTCGGTCGTCTTGGCCTCTGCTGGATGCGCTCCCGCCCGGCTGGTTCGCCCATGGCAAAGACCGTAGGCCTCGCCATGTGGGTCGTCTTCGCGCCTGTCGCCATCGCGCTTCTCCCCGGCTCGATTCTGTGGCGTCGCACTCTCCCCATCGAAGGCACATCGGGCCGTCTGCTGGCCGACTTCATCGTGCACTACCTCAACCTCCCCGGCGCGGCCATCGTCGTTACCCTGATGGTCGCGGTCTCGCTCTACCTCGCAACCACCTTCACCTTCAATACCGCGCGAGAGTGGGCGACCATCCGCTTCGGATTCCTGCAGCGCCTCTGGGAGTGGTGGACTCAACGCCGCGGCAGCCGCCCAGAGAACATCGCTGCTGAACAGACATACGGAAGCAAGCGCGAACAGGCTGAAGCAAAGGCTCGTCGCGCCCGCGAACTCGCAGAAGAGGAAGAGCGAAGGCGCCTCATCCCTCAGCGAACAACTCTCATGAGCCGCATGTTCGGCTGGTTTGGGAAAAAGAAGCCGGTCGAACCCATCTCCGTTGCGCCCGAGGAGATCGCCGCAAGCCCGCAGCCGTCGATGTGGCAGGGCATGCCGCGAACTCTCGTCGATGCTCCTCCTGTCACCGCCCTCAGCACCGCAGCTGCTGCGGCCGCACCCTTCGCCGAGGCACTCGCCAAAGCTGCATCGCCAATCCGCGCCGTCGACGATCACTCTAACTTCGGAGATCCCGGATTCGATTTCGATGCCGTAACCCGCATCGAAGAACCTGCGCCGGCAAAGATTCCGCCGCCAGCGAGAGCAGTCAGGAAGCCCGCAGAAGAGCCAAAACCCGTCACCCCTCCAGCGGCAGCCTTTTCCGGTGGAATCTCCTTCGGCAAGCGTGCCGACGCCGACATCAAGCCCGTCACCATCGTGCCGAAGAGCGTGCGCGGCTACAAACTCCCGCCCTCCTCGCTTCTCTATCGCAGCGAAGAGCACTCCGTCGTGCGCGAAGAGGCTCTTCGCGAAGAGGCCCGTATACTCGTCGAAAAATCGGCCGAGTTCGGGGTTGACGGCCAGGTCACGCAGATCAACCCTGGCCCCGTCGTCACCACCTTCGAGTTCAAGCCCGAAGCTGGCGTCAAAGTCGCTCGCATCACCGGCCTCGCCGATGACCTCTGCCTCGCCATGGCCGCCGAATCCATCCTCATCGAGCGCATGCCCGGCAAGAGCACCGTCGGCATCCAGGTTCCAAACAGCGAACGCGAGACCATCTGGCTCCGCGATGTTGTCGAGTGCGAGAGCTTCGCGCAATCGAAGAGCCGTCTCGCCATCGCCTTAGGCAAAGACATCAACGGCCGCATCGTCACCGCCGATCTCGCCAGCATGCCTCACGTCCTGATCGCGGGTTCCACCGGCTCAGGAAAATCCGTCGCCATCAACGCCATGATCATGAGCGTTCTCTTCAAGAGCACGCCCGAGCAGGTGCGCATGATCCTCGTCGACCCCAAGCGCGTCGAGCTAGGCATGTACGAGGGCATCCCGCACCTCTTCACTCCCATCATCACGGAAGCAAAATTAGCTGCAAATGCCCTGCGCAACGCCGTCCGCGAGATGGAGCGCCGCCTCAAACTCCTCGCCGCCAACCACGTCCGCAACATCGATCAGTTCAACAAGCTCTTCGACCACGGCAGCGAGTACCTTTTCGAAGACGTAAACCAGGAACCTCTGCCGTACATCATCATCATCATCGACGAGCTCGCCGATCTCATGATGCTCGACCGGGCCAACGTCGAAGAATCCATCACCCGCCTTGCCCAAATGGCTCGCGCCGTCGGCATTCACCTCGTCCTCGCAACACAGCGACCCTCGGTCGACGTCATCACCGGACTCATCAAGGCAAACGTTCCCACCCGCATGAGCTTCCGTCTCGCGACCAAGGTAGACTCGCGCACCATCATCGACTCCAACGGCGCTGAAAGCCTCCTCGGCCGCGGCGACATGCTCTACCTGCCGCCCGGAACCAGCCGCGTCCAGCGCGTCCATGCTCCATTCGTCACTGAAAAAGAGATCGCAGCCGTCACCGAGTTCTGGCGCGCACAGGGCGAGGCCGAATACGTCCATGGGTTCCTCGAAGGGCCAAAAGAAGACGTAGCCAAAGAAGAAGACGGCAGCGGCTCAGAAGGCGACAACAACGATCCCATGTACGACGATGCCGTCCGCCTCGTCTTCGAGTTCGGGAAGGCCAGCACCTCGCTCCTGCAGCGTCGTCTCCGCATTGGTTATGGTCGTGCGGCCCATCTCATCGACATGATGTATAACGACGGCCTCGTTGGCCCAGCCGATGGGTCCAAGCCACGTGAGATTTTGAAGTCGGCCAACTGGATCAACGAGGTCGACACTGCGCTTCGATAAAGCGTCTAGTGGTGAACTGTCTTCGACGAACGAATCGCAACCACAGCCAATACACACACCACCAGCAGCAAAAGTATCCAAAGCAGATGCGGATGACGGTCTGTAAGTGGCCGCGCATCGGGCCGTGCGTGAAAGCGCGGATTCAACTCCTCCGGCCCGAGCTGTGCATTTCCCATCGTCTCCGATGCCGCAAACAGCCTTGCATAGTCATACTGCGGAGCCGTCAGTGCCGAATCGCCATAAAACAAAGTCAGCGGCTGTCGCGTCGAATCATCAAAACAAATCTGACGCTGTCGCATCTCCAGCCGCACAGCTTTGATCGGCAGCGGCGAGTCATCCCCATTCTCAACCGCCACTTCAACCGTAGCTGCGCTCTGCATATTCGACCCAAGGATCGCTGGCACGCTAAGCTGTTCCTTCCGAATCTCACGGCCTGCCTGCGTAAGATGCACCCGCAGGATCGTACCCGCGACGGTTTCGCTGGCAGCCTCCTTCGTCCCGTCAGGCCGGTCGCTCACGCGCACATCCCGGCTGAAATTCGCCTTATAACCAGGGGCAAGATCGAAAGAAACCCGCTCCACCGGAATCCGTTGCGGCAAGGCAAACGTCGCTACACTCTGCCGCCCGCGCTGCACGATGCCTGTCGTTGCAGCCGCAGTGGTATAAAGCGACTGAGACTCCCGGCTGGGAGGAACCGTAACACCGCGCACCATCTCTGGTGTCACCGCGAAGCTCCGCGCACCAGCAGCCGCTGAGATCGCCAGCTCAACATGCAGGTATGGCAGGTTCGTCTCCTGCAGAGGAATCGTCGTATTGCGAGAGAGATGCTGCGAACTCAAATCGAAGAGCGTGAACTCGCCCAACCGCGTCTGATTCGAGTAGTTGGGATCACGCGTGCCCGACACCGTAGCCGTCGCAAGAAAATCCTGTCCCGCAAGGTCCAGCACAATCTCTGTATACGCTCGATTCGGCATCTCCAGGTCGAAGACGATGTTTCGCCCTCGAAGCCCAAGGTTGCGAACCTGCGCAGTCTCGCTCTCCGCAATCTGCGGCTCGCTCAGCGTCATCGCATAGGGAACTTCGCGGCCACCCTCATAAAGTCGCAGGTCTCTTAACGAAGCCGCGGCGTGCGGAAATATCTGCGGATCGATGACCGCACAACTCTGTGCAGCGCCATTCGCAACGGTAACCGTCCGCTGATACCGAAAGTATTGTGGATCGGCCGTCGCAGGTTCAGTTCCCGGCGTGGCCTGCCAAAGCAGCAATGCAATCAGCAAGCCGGTCTTCACTGATCAGCCCTTTCCCGAGTCTCCGAGACTGTCCGCTCAGGCTCCCGCAGCGATAGCCAATCCTTCTGGTAAGCAAAACTCACCGTCATCAGCAACGCTCCCAGGCCAAGAAAACTCAGCACACGATAGCCCTGACTCAGGTCCCGCGTGTCGTACAAAAAAGTTTTGCCAATCGTAAAGACCAGCAGCACCAGCGCTTGCCAGCGAATAAACGCCGAGCGTTTCCAGAACCCAATCGCCAGCAAACCCCCTCCATACACCATCAGAAACGCCGACACAGCCAGCGACCTCTGCAACTCAGCCTCGGGATTCCCGGCACTGTATCGCCAGGCGGCATCCAGCTCGCGCACACAAGCAAGCACAGCGATTAGATTCAGCGCCGCAATCGACGTCGCGGCAATCTGCAGCCAGCTCGGCGTCGCTCCATCTTCGCGCTGCCGCGCATGCAACGCAATCGCCGCAGCCCCACCCAGAGCCGCGACACCGAACAGGGAAGTGGCAAAGCGGCTGTTGAGAAATGCTGTATCGACCCGGTAATACAGCCAGAACGGCTGCACCAGCAACCCGAAGAACCCCAGGCCGAGTGCCGCAACCGCAAGCCGACGCAAGGTGCGATGCACACTCACCGTCTCCGTCTCCATCGAGGGGTCAGAGAGCCGCGCAGAGACCCAAAGCAGCGCAACTCCCTCCGCCAGCCAGCCAATCGTAATCCAGCGCCCGCTCGCCTTCAGCGGAATCGCAATCGTCAGGAAGACCACCGCCAAGGAAAGATGCACAGCCGAAGCCACGCGACTCTGCGGCAATCGCATCAACCCGAGATAAAAGGCTCCAAGCAGAACCGCAATCCACGGCAGCAGCTCGTGCTGATGCGAGTCCTGCAGCACCGAATACAGCGCAAGCGCAATAAACGCCGCATCCGCCAGAGGAAGAAAGATCTCCGTAATCCGCGTCCAACCCTCTCCGTCATTACCTTCGCGCCGAATTGTGGGCGACAGAAAGACAACGAAGAAGAGAACAATGAAGACCGTCGTAATCTCCAGCGGCTGCCCTACATTGAAGGCGCCATAGTATTCGGCGTACCACCCAACAAAATACGCGAGGGTAGCCGGAAAAGCCCCCAGCAACAACCGCGGCCAATTCTTCAGCCGCACCAGCACGACAGTCGCAACGTCGATTACCAGCACATAGCTGAACAGAAAAATCTCGTGATCGCCGCCGGAGGCCAGCAGCAGTGGCGTCGCGAACCCTCCCGCCAGCGCATAGGCGGCAAGAATCTCGCTATTCTGCACCCACGCCATGTAGGCGTTCCACGCTGTTACCAGAACCATCGCCCCAAGAGCTACACTCGCCGGCAACAAATGGTAGAGCTGAAATGCAGCCCATAAAGACAGATACAGCGCGCCGCTGCCAACTGCTTTCAGCGAATAAGAAAACGCCGAAAACCCTTTGCGCCGAAACCTCTCCGACCACAATACAAGCGCGGCCCCACCCACCAACCCGGCGCAACCCTCCCTATCGGCCCAATCCAATGGTTATCGATCGCCCATTTCAGAAATAGCGTCGTCGCTACCAGCAGAGCGACAATCCCGATCCGGCTGAAAGAGCTGCGATCCAATCCGGTTCTCCAGCGAACCCTTATCTTTTCCAATATGCTTGCTGAAGTCCGGTACCTCCGGCGCATCAGCCACCGGTAATGCAACCGAACGTGGTGGCGGAGCCACAGGCCGCACAATCTCAGGAGATGCCCCCCGCAGTTCAGCCAGTTGCCGCTCCAACGACTCCACGCGTGCGGAAAGCACAGCCAGCTCTGCAGCCACGCGATCGTCCTGCCCAGGCTGCATTCGCTGGTCCTCCGGTGCCATGGAAGATACTTTACCGCTATCCCGCAAAGGAGTGGAATCAAACTCATCAATTGGTATTCTTTACGCAAAGAAACGCTATGCCGGTCTCTGTTCTGGTTATCGACGATGACGCTCTTAGCCGCGAGGTCCTTACTCTCCTGCTTGATGCTGCCGGATACATCGCGGAGGAGGCAGACTCCGGAGAAGCCGCAATCTCTCAACTGCAATCCGCAAACTCCATCCCCCAGGTCATCCTCACCGACCTCCAGATGCTGGCATCGCGGGAGACGAGCTTGCACGCCGTCTGCGTTCTCTCTGCGGACCCGCGACAACCCTCCTCGCGATGAGCGCAACTTCACCGGAGAACGGATCCGTGCAGAACTTCGACAGCTTCCTTCTAAAGCCCTTCAGCATGGACGCATTTACCACGGCCTTGCCGGCACACATCCTCAAGCAACTACCCACTCCCGCAAAACAGACACGCCTGTTCTGGACGAGTCCACTTACAGCAAACTCGTCGCTTCCATGCGTCCCCGGAAACTCGAAACAGCTCTATACGCTCTGCCTCACTGACGTTGACTCGCGCCTTGCCAAAATGCAACTCGCCGCTTCAAACGTCGATGACAAAACCTTCCGGGCCGAAGCGCACGCTATCAAAGGAAGTTGTGGAATGGTTGGTGCTATCGAGCTGCAAACCCTTGCAAACATCAATGGAAAAGCGGGGTTTGAGTGATGACCATGTAGCTTCACTCAAGGAATTCCCGTTAGCAGTGCGGCGTCTGCGGCGTATGCTAATCGCACGCGATATCAGTAATCACCAGGCACCGGAGTCTCAGGAGAAGATGCGCGATGAAGGAAGCAATGAAAAAGTCTGACGAAATGGGTATAGCCGCAGCGCCAATTCGCATTGTGGTCGCAGACGATCATCCTGTCGTTCGCTTCGGCGTCAAGAACATGCTCGAGAACGAACCTGGCTTTGAAGTTGTCGGCGAGGCCGAGGATGGCGACGTTGCCATCACTCAGACTCTCGAGCTCGAGCCCGACATCCTCCTCCTCGATCTCGCCATGCCGCGCCTGCCCGGTCTTGAGGCCCTGCGTGCCATCATGAACAAGTCCCCGCGCGTCAAGATCATCATGCTCACCAGCACGATCTCGACCCAGCAGGTCATCGAAGCTCTTCAGATCGGGGCCCGCGGCATCGTCCTCAAGGACGCATTCGCCGGCGACCTCTCGCGCTCCCTGCGCGCCGTCCTCTCTGGCGATTACTGGATCGGCGGTGAGCGCGTCGTCAATCTCGTCACTGCGCTCAACGCCCTCATGAAGGAGGCCGCCGCCACACCCGAGCGCAAAACCTACGGCCTCACCCCGCGCGAGCTCGAAGTCGTCACCTGCATCGTCGAAGGCTGCAGCAACAAGGACGTCGCCAAACAGTTCGCTATCAGCGAAGAGACCGTGAAGCGGCATCTCTCCAACATCTTCGACAAGACCGGCGTCTCTACCCGCCTCGAGCTGGCCCTCTTCGCCATCGCCCACAAGCTGGTCACGCTCGACAGCTAGCACCCCTCGCAGCCGATAGCTTCAGTATGATGAAGTCATGGGCAAGGCTGCGTCTTCTGAAATCATCGATCTGCTTGTAATTGGTGCAGGACCAACCGGACTGGCCTGTGCCATCGAGGCGCAGCGCGCCGGCTTTACCGCTCTCCTGGTGGATAAGGGCTGTCTCTGCAACTCACTCTTCCACTACCCGGCCAACATGACCTTCTTCACCACGCCGGAGCTCCTCGAGATCGGCAACATGCCCTTTTCCAGCCCCAACCAGAAGCCTAATCGCAACGAAGCCCTCGAGTACTACCGCAAGGTAGCCGAACACTACCAGCTCAACGTCCGCCAGTATGAACATGTCGAACGTGTCGAAGGCTCCGATGGAAACTTTACCGTCCACACGCTAGACCGCTTCGGCCGCACTCTCGCACATCGCGCCCGCAAGCTCGTCGTCGCCACCGGATACTACGACCTGCCCAACTATCTAGGAATTCCCGGCGAAGATCTCAGCAAGGTGAAGCACTACTACCACGAGCCTCATCCCTACTACGACCTTGACGTCGTCGTCATCGGCGGCAAAAACTCCGCAGCCATCGCCGCACTCGACCTGTGGCGGCACGGTGCGAAGGTCACCCTCGTCCATCGTGGCGCGGAGATGCATCGCCACGTCAAATACTGGATTCTCCCCGACATCAACAACCGCATCAAGAACGGCGAAATCCGCGCCCACTTCAGCTCTAACGTCATCAGCATCGCCGAGGACACCGTCATCCTCGCCACGCCCGAAGGCGAGATAACTGTGCCCAATCACTTCGTCTTCGCCCTCACCGGCTACCATCCCGACTTCAGCTTCATCGAGCGCCTCGGCGTCACTCTCGACGAATCAAACGCCCGCTGCCCGATCTGCGACCCAGCCACGCTCGAAAGCAACGTCCCCGGAATCTATCTCGCCGGAGTCATCGTCGCGGGAGAGCGCACCAACGAGATCTTCATTGAAAACGGTCGCTTCCACGGCCAGCTCATCGCCGAGCACCTGCGAACTGCACTCGCTGCCCAGCCAGCCAGTCGCTAGCCAATCACACGCCGGAGAAATCCCCGCACACCGATCCACGTAAGCAGGCACAGCGAAGCCATCAGCATGCTCAGGATGTAAATCGGTTTCATGTGCGGCATCGTTGGAGTAAGGGCAGCGCGAAGACCCTCACTCATATACACGATGGGATTGATCAACACTCCTATTTGGAGCCACGGTATGTGTTCAAGCTTGGCCCAGGGATAATAGACGCAGCCCAGAAACGTGATCGGAATCACGACGACGCCAAAGATTAAACCGATCTGCTGAGGCTTGACGCTGGTGCCGATGGTAAGACCAAGCGCACCGGCTGTGAGGCTTGCGAGCGCGACGACCGCGATCAGAAAGGGCCAGCTACTGACATGCGCAACTGGATGGGTAGCCGGAACATAATAGGCCAGCGGAAAGACCACGCAGGCGGCGATGACACTCTGAACTGCGCTGAAGCAGATTTTCTCGAAGGCCACTGCCGGCACTGGAAGCGGGCACATCACCCGATCATCGATCTCGCGCGTAATGCCGAACTCCTGCGCGAGCGGGAGAGCGACCGCAGCGATACCGCTGAACATGATGGCCACTGCCATAAGTCCGGGAAGAAGAACCGTGCTGAACGCGCCCCCCGCCATAGCACCGGTGGGATTCATCGCCGCCCCTGAATCCATATGCGGAATCACATACGTGAAGACAAACAAAAACAGCAGCGGGTTCATGCACACCCGAATCACAAATGGCAGGAACTCACGCCGCAGCACATGCAGATCGCGCACAAACAAACCGGCAAACGCCCGCGCATACTGCATCATCCTCGAAGGCTCATCTCCGCGACTCATCTGCGCACGCCCAGTATCGACCTCAGCCAGCTCCGTCATAACGCTCCATCTCTCAAGAAGACTACTCGCGAAGATCCCGTCCCGTCAGCCGGATAAAGACCGTCTCCAGGCTGGTCTCCGTAATCGCAAGGTCGCGCAGCCCGTAAGGATCTGCCTCACGCACAACATCCGACAGCAGACCATCCGTTCCCTGAGCCAGCACACGAACTCCGTTCGCCGTCTGCTCTACGCCGGTCACGCCGGAAAGCCGTCGCAACTGCTCCATCAGCGTGCCTACCTTCTCTTTGCTGTGCAGGTCCAGCTCATAAACCTTCTGCGCACCCACCGAACCCTTCAGCGCCGCCGGAGTATCCTGCACCAGAATCTTTCCATGGTCGATGATGGCCACACGATCGCACAGCGCATCCGCCTCTTCCATGTAGTGAGTCGTCAGCACCACCGTGATTCCTTCCTCTCGCAACCCTTGCACGGCCTCCCACATGGCAAGGCGGCTTTGCGGATCAAGCCCCGCGCTTGGCTCATCGAGAAACAGCACCTTGGGATGATGTGCGATCGCTCTTGCAATCTGCACTCGCTGCGCAAGTCCTCCCGACAACTGCGCCGGATAAGCTCCGGTCCTCTCCGTCAGATGAAACTGCGCCAGCAACTGCTCCGTTCTCGCTCTTGCCTCGGCTCGCGAAGACCCGAAGTACAAACAGTGAAAATAGATATTCTCAAAGATCGTGCACGCCCGGTCCAGTGTGTTGTACTGCGGCACTACGCCAATGCATCGCCGGGCGGCCGCGGGCGTCTTCACCACATCAAGCCCCGCTATCCGCACGCTTCCAGCCGTAGGCAAAGCCCGCGTCGTGCAGATGCTGATCGTCGTTGTCTTCCCCGCGCCGTTCGGCCCCAGCAAGCCAAACAGTTCACCCTTACGAACGTTCAGATCGATCCCATCGACAGCAACGACTCGCTGCTTGCCTTCATAGATCTTCTGCATGCCTTCAATCTCGACGATCACAGCAGACACTCCCCCGCGCGCAGCTTCGATTATATGCAAGGTGGAACAACGATTCGCACGCGATCCTACGACGCAACCCGAATCACAATCTTCGCGAAATGTGCCCCCGACTCCATATACGAAAACGCCTCACGCGCCTCCTCGAATCCAAACACTCGATCCACCACGGGCCGTAGCCGCGCCTCGGTAATCGCTGCATTCATCTCTTCAAACATCGCCCGCGAGCCCACATAAATGCCTTGCACCCGAAGCTGCTTATGCAAGATCGGCGTCAGCGAAATAGGCTCGGTGGTTGACCCGCCCGACAGCACTCCAATCTGCGCCACCATCCCGCCGACACGGGTCGCGCGCAGCGACTGACCAAACGTCCCCGCACCGCCTACCTCGATAATCCTGTCTGCCCCCACCCCGTCCGTCTCTTCCGAAACCCACTTCCACCACTCAGGCCGCGCCCGATAGTTGCACCCTTTATCCAATCCAAGCCCCCGCGCTCTTTCCAGCTTCACATCGCTCGAAGAAGTCCCAATCACTCGACCCCCCAGCAGCTTTGCAAACTGCAGCGCAAACACCGAAACCCCACCCATCCCCAGAATCACAATCGTCTCGCCCTTCCGCATTGGATCCTCTCGCTCTCCGGCATGGTGCAGCGCATTCCAGGCCGTTACCGCCGCGCAGGGAAGCGTCGCCGCCTCTTCATAACTCAGGTGCTCTGGAAACCGGACGACGCCGTCCTCTGCCAGCAGTACATACTCGGCCAGCATCCCCTCCGCATCGCCACCCAGCGCTGCCTTCGACTGCTCCGCCGTCAACGGCCCATCCAGCCATTTCTGCATGAAGATTCCGCAAACCCGGTCATCCACCCGTATCCTGCTGACGCCCTCTCCAACCGCAATCACCTCGCCCGCTCCATCCGAGCAGGGAATACGAGGCAGAGCCATCCTCGGGTTGTACTTTCCCTTCACCACCATCAGATCGCGATAGTTCAGCGACACCGCATGTACCCGAATCAGCACCATTCCCGCCGATATTTGTAACATCGGCAGTTCTACTTGTTCCAGACGCTCCACACCAAACTGCTTCACCACATAAGCCTGCATTGTCGCCTCTGAAGGATGAGATGCTTCTCCCTGCCATTGCGCACCAGCCCACCTCAATCCGAAAAACCGTTGTATTTATCGATTTCATCCAGCGTAGAATGACAGCATGTCGCGTGGATGGGAGAGCAAATCCGTGGAAGAACAACAAAATCAGGCTGAGGCTGAAAAATCTGCCACTCCGGAGAATCACGTCGAAGTGGCGGACCGCAAACGCAAGCTTCAGGCGCTCGAGTTGCAGCGCGAGCGCATTTTGTCCGAGCGAACCTCCAGCCCTCACCGCCGGTCTGCGCTGACCATCGCGTTAGCCGACGTTGAAGAGAAGCTCTCAGAGCTGGGGTGGACGATCCACCTTTAGCCCCGGAGCCCGCTCATTCAGCCGTGCCGGTGAAAGGTCACAGAGTTCGCCTGGTCGATTGTCGTCATCACCACCGTGTGGATGTTCACATGCGCCGGCCTGCTCGCCGCCCACACAATCGCTTCCGCAACATCCTCCGGCTGCAACGGCGTAATGTTCTGGTACACTTTCGCCGCCCTGTCCTCGTCCCCGCGAAATCGCACCTTGCTGAAGTTCGTCTCCACCATCCCCGGATCGACCGACGTCACCCGCACCGCCGTTCCCATCAGATCAATCTTCAGTCCCTCGCTGATCGACCTCTCCGCCGCCTTCGTCGCGCAATAGACCGCACCATTGGCATACGTAATATATGCAGCCGTCGAGCCCAGGTTGATCACATGCCCGCGCCCTCGTTCCACCATTCCCGGAACGACATTGCGCGTGACGTACAACAACCCCTTCACATTGGTGTCGATCATCTCTTCCCAGTTCTGCGGATCGTCTTCGTACAACTTCGTCAGGCCGCGGCTCAGCCCCGCGTTATTCACCAGCACATCGATCTCCCGCCACTCTGACGGAAGCCCCGCGATAGCTGCCTCCACTGCCTCACGCTTCTGCACGTCAAGCTCGAAGGTGAGCACATCCTTTGCCCCCGAAGAGAGCAACGTCGGTCGAAGCTCCTCGAGCGCATCCGCTCCACGCGCACACAAAAGCAGACGGCAACCCTCCCGCGCAAAAGCGGTCGCAGTCGCCCGTCCAATCCCGGAGCTCGCCCCGGTCACAAATACGGTCTTTCCCTGAAGAGATGCCATAACTTCTTATATCCAAAAAAACAAAAGCTCGCACAAACAAGATAAAAGGCCGCCATCAAGGCAGCCTCTCATCTCCAGCTTCATTCCGGGCAAATCTACTGTGGTGGTGTCGTTGCAGCCGGAGAGTCCGGCCCGCTCTGCTGAATCCCGATTGCATCCCCTGAAACGACGAGTTGCACACGCCGGTTCTGCGCACGCCCCTGGGCCGTATTGTTATCCGCCACTGGCTTCGCCTTGCCATAGCCCGTTGAGGTGATGTTGTCCGGCTGGACCCCCTGGCTCACCAGAAAATCCCGCACAGCATCAGCGCGATTCTCAGAGAGCTTCTGGTTATAGTCATCGCCGCCCACGCTATCCGTGTAGCCCTCCACCTGCAACTTTAGCCCGGGATAGGCCTGCAGAATTCCCGAAACCTTTGCCAGGCTGACCTGCGTATTTGGCTTCAGCGTGTACTTGCCCGTATCGAACAGCACGTCCGACATGTTCACGATAAGCCCACGCGCCGTCTCGCTCGTGGCCAACACGCTGTTCAGTTGTGCCCGCAGCTTCTCGCGCACGGCATTGGCATCCAGAGCGCTCTTGTTCGCCGCTGCCGCTCGCGCCTGAGCCTCCGCCGCCGCAGCCTCAGCCCGCGCACGCTCTGCATCTGCCTCAGCCTGCGCCGCCCTGGCGCGTTCCGCCGCTAGTGACGCTGCCTGTGCATCCAGTTGCGACTGCTGCGCCTGCGCCTGAGCGTCCCGCTTCGCATTTTCAGCGTTCAATTGCCGCTCCGCAGCCTGCCGCCGCAGCGTCACCAGCCGGGCGTCCTCAGCCCGCTGCACCGCCTGACGAGCAAACGTGATCTCCAGCGAACGATTTCCCTTCTTGTTCTGGTCGATCGCAGTCGCATTCTGCAGGTCCTGCATCGCCTCTTTCATAATCTCCGGAGCATACTTGTCTGCGCCCGCCGCATTCGCAATCCGAACTGCATTATTCGCCTCATATAGCTCCAGCGGAGACTTCTCATCCCGCGTAATCGGATTGAGGTTCGACTTCGACCCCTCCGTCTGCGCATACGTTCCACGCGGCAGCAGCAGGTAGTGCGCGTTCACCTTCTCCAGCACGCCATTCGTCTTATTGGTGATGATCTGGTTCTGCAAAACCACCACATCGCTCGGCTGCGTCACCGAAAAATATGGCTCTGCGGTTACGATCATCCCGAACGACTGCAGCGCCGTCGTCACATCGATATTGTTCTTTGTTCCTGCGGGCAACACCTCACCCAGATTATTCGGCCGCCCATCCGGCGTAATCGCCCACAGTACATAGGTCAGGTACTCCGCCCCGAATCCATTCGCGGGAGTCAGCCCCTGAAACTTTGCTTCGATATGAATCCCTCCGCGTTCGCTCGTTACCTTGGCCTCGCCCTTCGCCAGCGGAAGCAGCGTCGTTCCTTTGAATGCGATGATGGTCGACCCATTGCGATGCAGATAGTTCACTGCGTCGAGGTCACGCTGCACCACCTTCACGCGGTACAGATAGATCCCGTTGTCCTGCTTTTCAAGCTGCTGTTCCTGCGGAGGCATCTGCGCCGTTGGGTTCGGTTCCTGCCCATACAGCGCGTGCCCCGTCGATCCGCACATCGCCAGAAAACCCGCAACCGTCACCATAGCTTTAAGAACCTTAGTAGGACGAGCCATTTCCACGTTCTCCTTGCCGACTTCTCGAGTTTAGTTAGTAGCGCGCAGGACAAAATTGTTCCCGCATGCCGCTAGTATCTGCGATGCCGTTCAAAAAGCAAAGGCTGTACGAAACACAGAAGATAACCACATAGCCCCATCAAGCCAAGAAAAACTCCCCCTTCACCAGTTGAAGCGAAGGGGGAGCAGTAATCTTCTTCTTTGATTCTCTAAGCGCTGTGCTGATGCACCGGCGTATTCCTGTGCACGAAGTGATACGGCGGCCACGGCCCCGAGAGCTGCATCCGGCAATCCTTCAACTCCATCGTCGCCGACGTGTACTTGTTCTGATACCGCTCCACCGTCTTGTTATCAATCAGATGGGCAATATCGAGCAGCATCTTGCCTGTGTCCATCCGCTTGCACGTAACCTCTTCGGCCAGCGGCAAAAACATTCTGTGCATCTGGATCGACAGAGCGCGCGCCTTGGACTGGCGCTCCCGCTGACGGCTCGCGCTCTCTCGCAGGCTCGTCAGGTACTGCTGGCCGACCGTCATGTCGCGGGCCGCATTTCCCGGGCAGGTATCGTCCACCAATACCTTCAGGTGCATCTCCGCCTTGCCGCGCAGACGCTCCACATTAGCCTGAAAATGGCGCTGGTTCGACCGCACAGAGCGCCGCAGTGCATCGTCATCCTGAAACGTAGTCCCAAACCGGAAGGGAAGCACCGTCGATAATTTGAAGCACTCCGCAACCACACGAGCATGGTCCTTGGCTGCCTGCTGGTCCATCCGTTCACCATCCTCCGCGCTGTGTTCGGAGACGATGACCGCCAGATCGCTGGCAGGAAAAAGAAAAGTCTGATTACCGAACATACCCGTCACCCCGGTCAGGGGCATTGGACGCCGGTGCCGGCAAAGTTCCGGAAAGGCCTGTCGTTCTGCGACGCAATAGGCATACCACATGGTTTATTTCCTTCCAAAGCGCGCTGAGGGGTCTAACCGCCCCATCAGGAAGTTGGTTATGTCACTCATACCGAAACGACGATTGTCGGGAAGCTCTTCATGCAATAGAGTTTGGTCTCTTTGGAGTGCGCCATTTTCGGTGCAATCCATCGAACCGAGAGGGATAGTATGCCTATTGAAGTACGATTGGCAACAGTTTCTTGCAACTAATCTGGCACCAGCCGCATCTCCGGTTGGCCAATCACTTGCTTGATCCCGCCATAAAAAGCCACTCAGACAGTTGCATATCCGGTAACTCCTTCAATATCAGGAGTAACTTCATTCGCCAACATGCTATATTCCAAATCCGGTAGCATCTAATATATGGCCAAAATTGCTTCGCTCGAATGTTCCCGCTGCCACCACCACGTCTCCGCCGAAACCCCGCAAACTGTCTGCCCCCTCTGCGCCGGCTCCCTTTACGTCCGCTACGACATCGGCCAGCTCAAAAAGACCGCCCTGCGTGAAGACATCGCCGCCCGCGCAGCCGCCTCTCCCGCCAGCCTTGGCATGTGGCGCTACGCCAGTGTCCTGCCTGATGTAACCCCAGTCACGCTCGGCGAAGGCTGGACCCCCATGATCCACAGCAAGCGTTACCCTGGCCTCTACATCAAGGAAGAGGGCGCCAACCCCACAGGCACCTTCAAGGCCCGCGGCCTCGGCCTCGCCGTCACCATGGCCAAACACTATGGCCAGCGCCATCTCGCCGTCCCCAGCGCAGGCAACGCTGCCGGAGCGCTCGCGGCCTACTCTGCCGCTGCTGGCATCACCGCCCACATCTTCATGCCTCAGGACGTCCCCTTCGCCAACTACCTCGAAGGCATCGTCTACGGAGCCGACGTCACCATGGTCGACGGCCTCATCTCCGACTGTGCCCGCATGGTCGGCGAAAAGATGAAGGCCCAGCGCGAAGCCAACACCCCCCGTCGCCGACGCCTGGTTCGACATCTCCAGCCTCAAAGAACCTTTCCGCGTCGAAGGCAAAAAAAACCATGGGCTACGAGCTCGTCGAGCAGCTTGGCTGGACCTATCCTGACGCCGTCTTCTACCCCACAGGTGGAGGCGTCGGCCTGATCGGCATGTGGAAGGCCTTCGAAGAGATGGAGGCCCTCGGCTGGGTCACCGGCAAGCGTCCAAAAATGTACGCCCTCCAATCCACTGGCTGCGCACCCATCGCCCGAGCCTGGGCCGAGCACAAGTCGTCGGCGGAATTTTTCCAGAACGCCGACACCTTCGCCGCTGGCCTCCGCGTTCCCAAGCCCTACGCCGACACCATCATCCTCGACATCGTTCGCGAATCCGGCGGCGCAGCCCTCGCCTATCCCGACAGCGAAATCCTCGCCAGCATCCTCGACTGGGCGCGCCACGAAGGCATCTTCCTCTCACCCGAGGGAGCCACCGCCACCGCAGCCTATGACGCGCTCCTGGTGTCAGGCGACCTCAAACCCACCGACAAGGTCGTCCTCTTCAACACCGGCGCCGGTCTCAAGTACACCGACATGACCGCCGAAGCCGTGCACCTAAAGCGTCCCGAAGTCGAACAGGTCGCACTCCCCGCCCGCATGGCAGTCGGAGGCATCATCACTCCGCAGTAGGGGCACGCGAAACAACGAAGGCCCGCACACGTCGCATCGTGCGGGCCTTTCGAGTCACTGTAGAACAGATTCTCCGCTAGACGCTAGCTTCCGCCGACTCGACCGAAGGAAAGCAGCTCAACACTCCGCTGACCCTTGTCATCTCGCACAACGCCGTCACGCGGTCGTTCATGCCTGCAACAAGAAACCGCCGGTTATGATCCATCGCCGCCACATGCGAGTTCATGATCAGTCCTAACCCGGCCGAATCCATGTACGGCACCTCGCTCATGTCGATGATCAGCACCTGCGGCGTCGCCGCACGCAGCTCATTCTGAAATCCAAACATCGTCGAGATGGTCAACGGCCCAACCAGCTTCAGGATTGTCGTTCCGTCTTTTTGACCAGGCGTAAAGCTATAGCTCAAAGGTTCATCGCGCATGTTTGCAAGTGTATGAAACCCCTCGTCCCAGAAGATTACAACAGCATGAATGTGATAGCGACCTTTATCTTCAAACCTTTTCAGCCCACCGGAATTCACAATCCAAAAGCTATACTGGTTCAAGCCCAAGGACCCCGGCCGCAAACCGGGGTCTTGTCATTTCCGCAAAAAATGTCCATCCGCAGCCAAATCCGGCCTGTCCTCACCCTCGCCATCCCGCTCATCCTCGCCGAGCTGGGCTGGATGGCCATGGGCATCGTCGACACCATCATGGTCGGACACATGGCCAACCCGGCCCTCGCCATCTCCGCCGCAGCTCTCGGCCAGGTCCTCTACAATACCATCGCCTTCGGCATCGCCGGAGTTCTCCTCGGCCTCGACACCTACCTCTCCCAGTCCCACGGCGCAGGCCGCTTCGACGAGGCCAACCGCTGGTTCCTCCACGGTCTCATTCTCGCCGCCGGACTCGCCCTCACCCTCATCCTGATCGTCGTCTTCGCCCCTGCCTTCATGCTCCGCCTCCCCATCGACCGCGCCGTGATCACAGGCTCCATCTCGTTCCTCTCCGCCCTCAACTACGGAACGCCAGCGCTCTTCCTCTACTTCACCCTCCGCCGCTACCTCCAGGCTTTCAATCACGTCCGCCCCATCGCCTGGGCTCTCATCACCGCCAACCTCATCAACATCGTCGGCGACTGGCTCCTCATCTTCGGCCACTCCTGGGGTCCCATCCACATCCCCGCCCTCGGCGTCGCCGGAGCAGGCCTTGCCACCTCCTTCTCCCGCTGCTATCTCGCGCTCTTCATGATCGTTGCGCTCATTGAAATCGAGCGCCGCCACCACTACGGCCTCCTGAGCATGTCCCGCCACTTCGAACCCGCCCGCATCCGCCGCCTCGCCCTCCTCGGAGCCCCAGCCGGCGGCCAGATCTTCGTCGAAGTCGCCATCTTCGGCATGGTCACCTTCCTCATCGGCATTATGGGCCGCCTCCCGCTCGCCGGACACGAGATCGCCCTCAACTGCGCCAGCTTCACCTTTATGGTTCCCTTCGCCATCTCCGCTGCCGCAGCGGTCCGAGTAGGCCAGGCCATCGGCCGCAAATCCCCAGTCGAAGCCGCCTCCGCCGGATGGGCCGCCATCGCACTCGGAGCCGGAGCCATGGCCTGCTTCTCCGCCGTCCTTCTGCTCATGCCCTACGCCATCGCCCGCGCCTTTACCACAGACCCCGCCGTCATCGCCGCGACCATCCCACTCCTCTTCGTCGCCGCCATCTTCCAGTTCTTCGACGGTCTCCAGATCACTGCCACCGGAGCACTCCGCGGAGCAGGCAACACCCACGCCGGTCTCTACGTCCAGATCATCGGCTACTGGGTCATCGGCCTCCCCATCGGCTACCTCTTCGGCTTCCGTCTCCACTACGGAGCCGTAGGCCTTTGGATGGGCCTCTGCGCAGGCCTCATGGTAGCTGGCCTGACTCTAGCCACCGTCTGGCGCCGCACCACAAAAAAGCTAATGACCACCACCCAGGAAGCCACAACCTGATACCTGATACCCGATACCTGATACCCAAAAAACAACCATCACTGCCCCAGCCGATACATCAACAGAGCCATCCGCTTGGCCTGCCGGGGTATCGAGTCCAGGTAAATCGTCTCTCCCTCCGCATGTGCCCCTTCGCCCATAGCTCCCGTCCCCACGAGCCCCGGGACATAAGGAGCAACAAAAGCAATATCCCCGGCTCCCCGAGCCATCGGATCCATCTCACCCATCGCCGGAAGCCCCAGCGTCGCATTCACCTCGTTCAACTGCTTCACCAGCGCATGTCCCGCCTCCGTGGGAGCCATCGCCGGATACCCCTCATCAAACGAAATCACCGCTCCAGTCCTCGGCAGATGGTCCGCAACGATCTTCTTCATCTTCGCCTGCACCCGCAGCGTCTGGTCATTGTCCAGCGTCCGCATATCTCCATGAGCCAAAGCCACCGGCGGAATCACATTCGTCTTCCCCGTAGCCTCGCCGCCCGTTCCATTCTGATTCATCGTCGCCGTCGCTCCACCCAGCACCAGCCCAACGTTGTACGTCAGGCCCGGTTCCCGCAACTCCCTCCGAAACTCATCCAGAATCCGCGCCAGCTCATAGATCGCACCATCCCCCAGTCGTTCCCCAAATACCTGTGACGAGTGCCCCGTCTTTCCTGTCGTCTCGATCTCCCAGCTCCCCGCGCTGCGTCGGCTGATGCTCTGCACCTCCTTGCCATCGACAATCCCACCCGACTCAAACTCCAGCGCCACATCGCTCTTCTTCGCCGCATCCACCATGTCCTTCCGCGACACGCTCACGGGATTCCCATGGCGCTCCTCATCTCCGCTCAGCACGATCCGAATCTCAGCCTTATCCAGCGCTCCCGCAGCCTTCATCGCCTCCAGGGCCGTCAGCATCACCACCAGCCCGCCCTTCATGTCGTTCACACCCGGCCCCGTCGCGACATTCCCATTCGTCCCCGGCACAATCGAGTACCTCTGAAAGCTGCTCGTCAGCTCGAACACCGTGTCCATATGCCCGATCAGCAGAATCCGTTTGCCGCACTTGCTCGTCCCCGCAGCACAAGGATGCTCCGCCACCAGATCCCCCGCGCGCCCATCGATGTTCTGCATCGGCATCCACTGCACTTTGAAACCCAGCGCCTCAAGCCGCGGCGCAATCACGTCCTTCACTGCCACCACCCCCGGCAGATTCATCGTGCCGCTGTTGATGTCCACAATCTGTTCGAGCAGCGCAATCGCCGCAGGCGTCTGGGCATCGACAGCCTTCACCATCGCGCTCTCAACCGCCGATGCCTGCGTCTGCGCCATCCCCACCGAACACAACGCCGCCAGAAAAGCCCCAACTCCCAGCCGGATATTTTTCATAGTGGCCGGAGAATATCACGCGCTCCCCCTGCCCAGACTCGCTCAGCGATGCGATTTACCGGACAACCAGCGCAGCCGCCGCCCGCTCCAGCACGCCCACCTGCCGCTCTACTCGCCGCAGCTGCTGCTCCGCAACACTCCCCGCATCCGCAGGCGCACTCGTCGCCGAATCCTCACTCGCCCGCACCTCTCCGCCCTCCAGCAACGCCGCGCTCAACCGGTCCAGCCGCCCAGCCACAACCTCTAACCGTCCCACCTCGCCTGAGCTCCCGCCAGCACCCAGCACCGCGAGCGTCGTCACCGTCCTCATCAACCGCCGCAGATACGTCACAAACGTCAGCGCCTCCTCCCACCTGCTCGCCCGCCCCACCCGTGGCTCCAGCATCAGCCTGTCCAGCGTCTCTTCCGCATCATTGATCGCCAATCCGCAGCTTCGTCGTGCCGGAGCCAGCACCTCACGCTCCGCCGCTTTGCGGTTCGCCGAGCCCGTCTGCCAGAACCGCAGCATCGCCCGCACATAAGTCGCTCCCGTCGCCGCGCCGCGCCCCAGCAATTTGCCCAGAGCGATGTGCTCACGCTCCGGCCACAGCACCAGCATCGCAACCACCGCCACCGCAGCCCCCAGCACCGTAGTCCCCATACGAATCCCCGCATAGTGCCAGTCCCGCAGATGCGGCAGGCTCATCAGCACAAACGTCGGCGTCAAAAAGAAGCAGTACCACGCATAATCCACCGCATACGTCGCCAGCGTCAGCACCGAAGTCGCCGTAATCACCGCAATAATTCCGGCGTTACTTTGCACCGCTGCCGCCAGCACCGCCGCCAGCAGCCCTCCTGCAATTGTTCCGCCCACTCGCTGCACTCCGCGCCGCAGCGTCCCCGACCCATAAGGCTGCAGCACAATAATCGACGTCATCGCCAGCCAGAACCCATGCGGAATCCGCAGCCATCGGATCAGCACCACATCCACCGCCGCCACCACCGCCATCCGTAGCGCGTGCCGCATCATCACCGACTCCCACGTCCAGTTCGCCCGCACCGCATCCACAGGCGCACGCAGCCACGAACCTATCTCCCCTGGCTCACTCGGCCGGATCGCCGTCAACCTCGCCGCGTTCCTGCGGAACTCCACCCCGCTCCACACCGCCTGCACCGATTCAAACGCGATCTCGATATTCTGCAGCGCGTCCTGCTCCTCCGCCTTCAAATGCGCCAGTAGCGACCCCTCCACAACCCTGCTATCCACCAGCGCCGGACGCATACGTCGCACAAACTCCAGCGAGTGCGAGCCCTCCGGGGCAAACGAAGTCCCGCCATCCCCCGGCCTCTGCCGCAACCCTTCCGCCACCGCTCCTGCCGCGCCGCTCAGCCAGCGCACCGCAGCCTCGAGAGCCTCCTGCGAAGCCCCATCCACCCCGCTCTCCGCCAGCTCCGTCCACTGAATCGTCTTCGCAAACAGCATGTCCGCCGTCTCCAGCAGCACCGACAAGCTCCGCGCCCGCACCGTCCTCGCCGTAGTTCTCGCGCCAGTCGAACCCAGCGCCGTCCGCGCCGCCTCGATCTGCGTCCGCATCCCGCGCTGCAACGCATTCATTCGCATCCGTTGAGCATCTCGCTCCTCCCCACGCCCCAGCCCAACCCGCATGCCGCCGGTAAACTCTGCGATCATCGCGTAGCACTCCGCTACCGCCAGCCGGGCCGGACGAAACGGATCCAGCGGCCACAGCCCCAGGCTCAACACCGCCGCCCACACGCCCGCCAGCAGAAACGCCGCAGCATTCCCCAGCGCCCCGCGCAGCGTCTGCGTCCCACTGCCCAACCCCGCAAAATAAATCACCAGCACGATCACGCTCGTCGAAGCCACCGGCTGCGCCACCACCCGCGCAAACGTCGCGGCAAAACAAAACGCGGCCGTCACCACCACCGCCACCCAGAACGTCCCCGCAGCCATCGACGCCACCACGCACGCCACCGCTCCACCCAGCAGCACCGTCACCATCGTCTTCAGCCGGCTCCGGTAAGGCCCGCCATTATCCACCAGAATCGTCTCAAACCCGCCCAGCGCGGCCCATCCCATCGGCTTGCCCAGCAGGGAACACACCATCATCGCCCCAGCCACCGCCACCCCAGCGCGAAGCCCGCGCCCCCAGTGCAGTCTCCGGATCGCCCCGCCCCACCTCATCCAAACATGCATCCTTCAAGTCTAGCCGCGCCTGCTCGCCTAGCTCCGCAACCAGCAATTAAGTAACCGGCATAGTCTCCCGCACCCGGGTCTTCGACCGCGTCGTCAGCGTAATCGCCGAACCCAGAATCAATCCTCCGCCAACCCATGCGCTCGGTCCCAGCCGCTCTCCCAGCACCAGCACACCCAGCAGGCTCCCAATCAGCGGCTCCATATTCAGCAGCACGCCCGCCTGCGAAGCCGGAACCTGCGTCATCCCCCAGTTCCACAGCAGCGTCGTCGTCGCCGTGCACAACACCCCGCTCCCCGCCAGCGCCAGCCAAGCCTTCCACGACACGCCTGCCACCGGAGGCATCCCATACCGCACCGGAACCCACACCATCAGCATCAGCGTTCCCAATCCCAACCCATACGCCGTCACCACCAGGTGCGAGTGCCGTTCCACAAGCTGCTTGTTGATCAGGATCCAGAACAGCGCAATCAGCAGCGACACCACCACCAGCAGATCCCCCGTCAGCGTAGCCCCGTCATTGGCATGCCTCCCGCCGCTCAGCGCAATCAACCCGGCCCCGCAAGTCGAACCCACCAGCGCCACCCATCCCACCCTGTCCATCTGCTCATGCGCAAACAAAGTCGCGCCCACCGCCAGAATCACCGGCATCGTCCCCACCATCAGCGAGGCATGGCTCACCGTGGTAATCGACAGCGCATAAAACTGAAGCAAAAACTGCGCCGGCACACCCAGGAACGAAGCCAGCGCCAGTAATCCCCACTCCCGCCCATTCAACCCCGGCCGATGCAACACCAGCAGCGGCAGCAGCGCCGGCATAGCAAACAAAAAACGGTACAGCACCATGTGCGCAAAGCTCATCTCAGCCAGCGCGATCTTCCCAAAGAAAAACCCGCACCCCCAGAAGCAGCTCGCCACCGCGCAAGCCGCAAACCCCAGCGCTCGATTCTTCTCCAAAGCCATACCACCACTCTCGCACAGCCGCAGCAGCACCCAAAAACACGACCGCGGATTTTACAGAGTCCACAGATCAGGAACCATGCAAAATCAATCCGTTCCTTTTTTAAATCCGTTCTTCTCCGCGCAATCCGCGGTCGCCCGCTTTTCTGTCTACCAGACCCGGCAACTCTTCACCGGAACCATCGGAGCGCCCTTCTTGCAGCCAAACGCCGCCGCAAATCCCGGTTGATTCACAATCGCGCCATTCGCCCGGATCGGATCAGGCGAGTGTGGATCCGTCAGCACCTGGTTCCGAATCAGCTCCGGCCGCGAGTTGTCGCAGTAATTCTGCGCATACCCGATGTAGAACCGCTGCGGAGCCGTATAGCCATCCTTCTTCGCCGTCAGGTCCACGCCTTCCTTCTTCGCGCGATCCAGATAAGCCATATAAGCCAGCAGCAAGCCGCCGTTGTCCGCCGTATTCTCGCCCAGCGTCAGCTTGCCGTTCACCTTCACGTCATCCACTGCGACAAAGCCGCCGTACTCGTCCACCAGGCAATCCGTCCGGCCGACAAAGTTCTTCGTATCCTGTGGAGTCCACCAGTCATCCAGGTTGCCCTTGCCGTCGAACTTCTTCCCCTGGTCGTCGAACCCATGCGTCAGCTCATGCCCAATCACCGAGCCGATGTGTCCATAGTTCACCGCATCGTCCTGCTTCGGGTCATAGAACGCAGGCTGCAGAATCCCCGCGGGGAAGTTGATGTCGTTCATGCTCGGATCGTAGTAAGCATTCACCTCCGGCGGAGTCATCCCCCACTCGCCGTGGTCCACCGGCTTGCCGATCTTGTTCAGCTGCCGGTCATTCTCAAACGCATCCGCGCGGAACTGATTTCCCAGCGCGTCATCCGGCTTCACCTCCAGCTTCGTGTAATCCCTCCACTTGTCCGGATAGCCGATCTTGTTCGCAACCATGTGCAGCTTCTCCTTCGCCCGCACCTTCGTCGCCGGAGACATCCAGTCCACCTGATCGATATCCCGGTCCATCGCCGCCTCGATATCGCTCACCATCTGCACCATCTTCGCCTTGCTGTCTCCCGCGAAGTACTGCTCCACATAAACCTTGCCCACAGCCTCGCCCAGCGCGCCCTTCACCGCATTCGAGCACCGCTTCCACCGCGCCGCCTGCTCTGGTTGCCCATACAGCTTGCGCCCGTAGAAATCGAAGTTCTCGGCATCGAACGGCTTAGGCAGACGTCCCGCTGTAGCCGTCAACAGGTGATAGCGCATGTAAGCCTTCAGCGTCTCCAGGCTCGTCGCATCCGCAGCCTTCACCATGGCAGGGAAGTAGTCAGGAGTGGCATTGTTGATCTCCGTCACCTTAGGCGAATGCATCGCCTCCTGGTACGCCGCAAAATCCACGTTCGGAATCGTCGCCTCGAACGTCGCAATCGGCTGCAGATGATAGGTCTTCTCCGGAATCCGCAAATCCTCTACGCCCATCGAAGCCTTCGCCAGCGTCGTCTCAAACGCCATAATCGCGTCCGCATCTTTCTTCGCCTGGTCCGGCGAGCTCCCCGCCAGCTCCAGCATCTTCGCTACGTGCGCCACATACTGCTCGCGCAGCGTCGCATCCTTCTCTCCCGTGCGCAGGTAGTAATCCTTCTCCGGCATGCCCAGCCCGCCCTGCTGCACCGAAGCAATCTGTTTGCTCGCGTCCTTGAAGTCCTGCTGCTCTCCATACCCAAAGAACACCTCGACTCCAACCCGTCCCAGCCTGCCCGCCAGCGCAGCCAGTTGTTCTTTGCTCGTGACCGCGTCAATCTCCTTCAGCCACGGCTCCAGCGGAGCCAGTCCCTTCGCATTGATCGCGTCCGTATCCATGCACGCCTTGTAGTAATCGCCGATCTTCTGCTCGTCCGCCGACCGCCCCGCCCCGCCAACCGCCGCCTTGTCCAGAATCCCGTTCAGCGACTGCGTATTCACGTTGTACAGCGCATAAAACTGGTCCACCTCCGGCTGGTCCGGCGGAATCGGATGGTTCGCCACAAACTTCCCACACGCAAACTTGTAAAAATCGTTGCACGGATCAACACCTGTATCGATCGACGTCGTATCGAACCCCGGAATCGGCACATACACCTGTTTCTTCGTATCCGCCGCTGCCTTCCCGACCTGCGCAACTCCCGCGCTCCAGGCTCCAGTCACAACCGCAGCCGCCAACACACCGAACCGATGTCTCTTCAACATGCAATCTCCCTTGCTTCCATCTTCTGCTTTAACAATCTGCCTGGACAGCTTCTCCAGCCTTTGTACCACTACCCGGCCCCATGAGCCACGCAGCCGGTCATCTTGCAGACGCTCACGTCACCTCGGCACACGTTGCTCACACTCCTGCGTCTGTGAAACAGTACATCTAGGCGCCGTCAAGATATGTGGGATACGCGCCAAATGCCATGCCGGTTCCCAACCCCCCCATCCCGACATCGCACCGCCTCCTCCGCTGGGCGTTCCTCTGGCTTCTTGTCGTCACCGTCGCCCCTGCCGCCCGCGCCGCAGGCCCCGACCACCGCTCCGACCAGCCCCTGCGCCTTCCACTGGAAAATCTCGGCTTCCAGCCCATCTCCCCCCAGTTCCTGCTCAACGGCAGCTCGATGTTCACCGTCCACTACGTCGACGACAAGCACCTCCTCCTCACCTTCGTCGTCAAACGCCTCATCCGCCGCCTCCCCGACGAGCCCGCCGACGACATGGACCGCAACGTCGAAGCCGTCCTCGTCGAGATCCCCACCGGCAAAGCCCTCGCCCGCACCACCTGGCACCTTCACGACCACGCCCAGTACCTCTGGGCTCTCGGCCACGGCCACTTCCTCCTCCGCATCCGCGACAATCTCACCACCTTCGCTCCGCTCGCCAACCTCTCCACCGGCCAGCCGTTCACAGAGCACCCCTTCCTGGCCTCGCAGGATCGCCGCATCGCTGCCGTCATCGTCTCTCCCGACAGCGACCTCCTCACCATCGAATCCATCAAGCGCAGAGACCCGGAAGAGAAACCGAAAACTCCGCTCTTCGGCCCAACCCCGCCGCCCGAGCAACATCTCTCCCAGCGCGACGCCGTCCTCATCCACTTCTTCCGCCTCCATCTCACCGACGACTCCACCCCCGCCAAACCCGTCTTCGCCGGAGTCGTCCAATCCCGCCAGCTCGGCGATATCCCCGCCTCCTCCGCCGGTTACCTTGATGTCGTCGACCAGGGCCGCCAGCACTACGCCTTCGACTTCCACTCCTACGCCGGCAAAAAAGACGAGCTCTCCCCCTTCGACTCTGCCTGTCCACCCGCTCCCATCTTCGTAAGCCACAGCGAATTCATCGCCTTCGGCTGCCGCAACAGCCAGGCCAGGCAGATCGTCGGCGGCTTCAACATGCGCGGCGAAGAGATGTGGGAGCAGGGCCTCTACGGCGACTACATCGCGCCCCATATCGCCTTTGCCCCTGCCGGCGGACGCTTCGCCCTCAGCCGCATCCTCATCCGCACCTCGGCCATTCCCGACCAGCCCATCAGCGCCGACGAAGTCTCTTCTCAAACCGTCATCGTCTATCAGACCAACACCGGCAAACAGCTCCTCCGCGCCGACTGCTCTCCCGTCTCGCGCGCCGGACAGAACTTCGCCTTCTCTCCCGACGGCCTCTCCCTCGCCGTCATCCACGCCGACGCCATCGAGATCTACAACCTCCCGCCCCTCACCAGCAAAGATCAGGCCGCCCTCAAACTAGCCGAGTCCTCCGCACCACCCGAAACCGACCTTCCCATCCACTTCGGCAACCAATCCTCAGACAACACCGCCGACGCCGAAATCGAGCCCGACATCCAATCCCCGACTCTGCCGGAAGCCCAACCCGCAGCCGCCGCAAACTCCGCAACCCCAACCCAACCTACCATCCACTCCGATGCGCCATCCACCACCCTCCAGGCCGAGCAGCCGGACGTCAAATCATCCCCCTCAGCCCCTAAACCGGCCACCCCAGCTCCTGCCACGCCCGAATCCAACACCCAATCCGACTCCCCCGCCGATCCCGACCCCGGCCAACGCCGCGCGCCACCCACCCTCTACAACCTCCCCACCGACAAAGACAAGACCCCCGCCACCCAGAAATCCATCCCCCAATAAAAACCCACCAGACAGAAAAAGGGCCGGTCAGCGGTCACCCGCAGCCAGCCCGTATCCAAATCCAAAACTCTTACCTGAAAGGTCGTCATTCTGAGCGGAGCGAATCCCCGCATTTACCGAAGAGCCACAAACCCCAAAGGGCAGCAGCCAAAAAAACTTTAGGCAGCCTTCTTAGGCGCAACCGCCTTCACGCGCGCATTCAAGCGGCTCTTGTACCGGCTGGCAGTGTTCTTATGCAGAACACCCTTCTGCACGCTCTTATCCAGAATGGAAGCGGTCTCACGGTACTGGGTCGTCGCAGCGGCATGGTCGCCGACGGCGATCGCCTCACGCAACTGCCGCAATGTCCCACGCAGCTTGCTCTTGTTCGAGCGGTTCACCGCAGTCTTACCAACCGTCTGACGCGCGCGCTTCAACGACGAAACATGATTTGCCATAAACTCTCTTCTCTCAACCCTGTTGTAAGGGGGGAATTGGGATGCAGGCCAAGGCCAGCCAAGTTTCAGCCTTAAGCACTAGGCAAACGCCCACCGCAATCCCTGCAATATCTAAGTCTACGGACTTCCAGCCCCAAGGTCAACCCAAAACAGCCCTTTTGTACTTGCTTTTCTTGCTTGTCATCCCCGAAGGGGACCTGCTTCTGTTCTTTGCCTCTTCGTTATTAACCTGTAGACCGCGAACCCCTGTTACTACCGCAGCTTCCAAAATTCATCACATATAACTTGACGCCACCCTCTCCGCGTTCTACTCTGTGCCCATATTTGCGACAGCCATCCCGGCGGTAGTCCTAAAGCGCACCTCCCGCGCTGCAACTTTACCCCCGTGCCAAATCATCCAATCTAAGCAGTTGTTCAACCCTGTTTCCCCTGACGGAGGTCAGCACACTACTTGATCAAAAAATCCCTCGAAATCACCCCCGGCATCGAGCCCCTCTACGGCACCCGCGACGAAAACCTGCGACTCCTCGAAGACAAGCTCCGCGTTACCATCGACCTCCGTTCCGACGCCATCCACGTCACCGGCGACCACCCCGATGTAGCCCGCGTCGAGCAGGTCTTCCTCGACTTCGACATCCTCCGCAAATCCGGCGTCAATCTCCACAACGGCGAGCTCCACGGCATGCTCAAGCTAGTCGTCGCCGACTCTGCCGTCACCCTCAAATCCCTCGTCGACGCCGGCAAGCAGCGCTCCGCCGGAGTCAAGCGCATGGTCCAGCCCCGCTCCCCCAACCAGCGCAAGTACGTCGAAGCCATCGAGCAGTCCGACATGACCTTCGGCCTAGGCCCCGCCGGCACCGGCAAAACCTACCTCGCCGTAGCCATGGCCGTCTCCGCCCTCATGGCCAAAAAAGTCTCCCGCATCGTCCTCGTCCGCCCCGCCGTAGAAGCCGGCGAACGCCTCGGCTTCCTCCCCGGCTCCCTCCAGGAAAAGGTCGACCCCTACCTGCGCCCGCTCTACGACGCCCTCTACGACCTCCTCGACCCCATCAAGGTCGACAAGATGCTCGAGTCCAACGTCATCGAAGTCGCCCCGTTAGCCTTCATGCGCGGCCGCACCCTCAACGACGCCTTCATCATCATGGACGAAGCCCAGAACACCACCAACGAGCAGATGAAGATGTTCGTCACCCGCCTCGGCAACAACTCCAAGGCCGTCATCACCGGCGACCTGACCCAGATCGATCTTCCCAACCCCAAAAAATCCGGCCTCTTCGAAGCCCTCCACGTCCTCGACGGCGTAGAAGGCATCCGCTTCTGCCACTTCGAAGACGTAGACGTAGTCCGCCACCACTTAGTCCAGCGCATAGTCCGCGCCTACGACAGCTACGGCAAAGCCCAGCAGCAGCTCCCGCTCTCCCTAAGCGAAACGACGATCCCAGATCCCAACATCACCCAACCCGCCCCAACGCTCGCCAAACCTCAATAGGTTCGTCATTCTTAGGAATAAGCGTTCGTTTGCGTTGTTGGGATTAAGCGTAGGGCTTTAGCCCTACGAAAACAGGCCTTCCAAGCCTGGGGCTTTAGCCCCGGGTTTTTCTTGTATCCGCCACTGTTTATGGGAACGGCAATAATCTCGCAACAGTCTCGGCGAACTAGCACCTCCATGCTTTTCTCTTCAGAATCCAACCCACGCAAAGTACATTAGAGAAAATCCAAATTTCAGACCCCGCCGCACGGAGCCCTCCATGTCCCTCCGCACCGCCCTCGTCTTTCTCCTGGCCATCCCCGCCGCCGTGCCAGTTGTAGCCCAGCCCACCCCCGCCGACCGCACCCAGATCCTCAAGCTGGTAGACGCCAACGCCGCCCAATACAAACAAGTCTCCAAAGAAATCTGGGGCTACGCTGAGCTCGGCTACCACGAGAACAAAAGCTCCACCCTCCTCCAGGACCAGCTAAAAAAATCCGGCTTCTCCCTCCAGACCGGAGTAGCCGATGAACCCACCGCCTTCATCGCCTCCTACGGCTCAGGCAAGCCCGTCATCGCCATCCTCGGCGAGTTCGACGCACTCCCCGGCCTCTCGCAGCAAGCCATCGCCACCCACGAAGCCGTCGTCAGCGGAGCACCCGGCCACGGCTGCGGACACAACCTCCTCGGCTCCGGAGCCGCCCTCGCAGCAGTAGCAGTTAAAGACTTCATGGCCGAGCACCACATCGCCGGCACCCTCCGTTACTACGGCACTCCCGCCGAAGAAGGAGGCTCCGGCAAGGTCTACATGGTCCGCGCCGGCCTCTTCAAAGACGTCGACGTCGTCCTCCACTGGCATCCCTCCGACCACAACTCCGTCACCAACGGCGGAGCGCTCGCCGTCATCTCCGCCCGCTTCACCTTCCACGGAGTCGCCGCCCACGCCGCCATGGCTCCCGACCGCGGCCGCTCCGCACTCGACGGCGTCATGCTCATGGGCAACGGCATCGAGTTCCTCCGCGAGCACATCCCCTCCAACACCCGCATCCACTACGTCATCACCAAGGGCGGCGTAGCCCCCAACGTAGTCCCTGAGCTCGCCGAGTTGGAGATCATGGCCCGCAATCCCTACAACGAAACCCTCGACGGCATCTGGGCCCGCATCGTCAAGATCGCCAACGGCGCAGCCATGATGACCGAAACCACCGTCGAAATCCGCAACATCGGCAGCGACGCCAACATCATCCCCAACGACGCCCTCGCCCCCGTCGCGCAAAAAAATCTCGAGCTGGTCGGCGGTTACAAGCTCGACGCCTCCCAGATCGAATTCGCCACCAACCTCCAGAAGACCCTCCCGGCAGGAGCCGCCCCCAGCCTCGACCAGACCGACATCATCCAGCCTCTCCACCGCTTCGACCCAAACGCCCCGTCCGCCTCCACTGACGTAGGCGACGTAAGCTGGAACGTCCCCACCATCGGCTTCGGCACTGCCACCTTCGTCCCCGGAATCTCCGCTCACACCTGGCAGGCCGCGGCCTCCGCAGGCACAACCATCGGTCAGGACGGCATGGTCATCGCCTCGAAAGCCCTGGCCCTCACCGCCATCGACCTCTTCACGACCCCCACCCTCGTAGCCGCCGCCCAAAAGGACTTCCAAAAACAACTCCAGGGCAAAACCTACGAGTCCGCCATCCCCCCAACCCAAAAACCCCTCATAGGCTACCGCGACAACAACTAACCCAACAAAGGCACTGCAACAGCAACGAATCCCAACAAAGGTACTGCGACAACAACGAATCCCAACAAAGGCACTGCAACAACAACGAACCCCACAAAGGCACTGCGATAACAATGAACCGAACAAAGGCCACTGCAACAGCAGCTAACGCAACAAAGTCATAGTTATTTTGCTTTTGGGATTAAGCGCAGGGCTTTAGCCCTGCGAAAAGCCAGGGCACAAAAAGGGGCTTTAGCCCCGGGCTTTATCCTGGGAGCCGCAATCAACTTTGAGGGACAAGCGCCTTCGCTTCTGGTAAGCCAAGCTTGTTTTTGCGGTTGCTTCTAGGTAAGCCTTGGGCCTCTCAGCCGCCACAAAAAGAAAGGGGCTGGTAGCCCGAGGCTTCAGCCTCGGGTCTCTCCCTGGTATGTTCTCTTATCGAAGGAAACCAAGCCAAGGTATCCTAAGACGGACTACCGCATCGCCAAACGATGACCATCGACATCCCAAGTTCTCGCTCACGAACACGCATTCTCTGCCTAGCTTTCCTCGTTCTGCTCCTCACGACCGCTCACGCCCAAACCCCGCAATGGCACCTCACCTGGGCGGACGAGTTCAACGCCCCCAACGGCGCCCCGCCCGACCCCGCCAAATGGAATATCGTCACCGGAGGCAAAGGCTTCGGCAACAACGAGCTCGAAACCTACACCGCCCACCCCGCCAACATCCAGCAGCAGGACGGCAGCCTCGTCATCACCGCCCGCAAAGAAGACCTCATCGGCCCCGACGGCATCGCACGCAACTACACCTCCGCCCGCATCAACACGCAAAACCACTTCACCCAGAAGTATGGCCGCTTCGAAGCCCGCATGAAGCTCCCCGCCGGCAAAGGCATCTGGCCCGCCTTCTGGCTCCTCGGCGACGACCACGAAACCAACTACTGGCCCAGCTGCGGTGAGATCGACATCCTAGAAACCATCGGCTCCCCCACCATCATGTACAGCACCATCCACGGCCCCGGATACAGCGGCTCAAAGGGCCCCTCAACCAAATTCAACCTCCCGGCAAACGAACAGGTCGACACCGCCTTCCACCTCTACGCCGTCGAGTGGTCCCCCAATGACATCAAGTTCTTCTTCGACGACCGCCTCATCGTTGAGCGAACCCCCGCCGACCTCCCGCCCGACACCCACTGGGTCTACGACCACCCCTTCTACGTCCTCCTCAACCTCGCCGTAGGCGGCCGCTGGCCCGGCAACCCCGACGCCACCACCACCTTCCCCCAGCAAATGCTCGTAGACTACGTCCGCGTCTACACAAGGGAACCCGAACCCTCCGAAGAGACCACAAAACCGGGTGCCCCATCTTCGCGCGGTCCTATCGCGCTAAGGTGGGCATCGCCCAAAGGACGACCGCTTTCCCTGACCGGGCAGGCTCAGCCATGATCACCATCGAAACGCCAGCCGACTCCGCCACTCACGGCCTCTCCACCCCGGCCCTCACGGCCTTCCTCCGCCGAGCACGCCTCGCCACCGGCCTCCGTGGCCAGGTCGACGTCCTCCTCACCACCGATGCCACCCTCCGCCGCCTCAACCGCGACTTCCGCGGCAAAAACAAAGCCACCGATGTCCTCAGCTTCCCCGCGCCTCCCGCCTTCGCCGACCAGCACGCCGGCGACCTCGCCATCTCCCTCGAAACCGCTGCCCGACAGGCCGCCCTCTACCGCCACCCCCTCGCCGCCGAGGTCAAAATCCTCCTCCTCCACGGCCTCCTTCACCTCACCGGCCTCGACCACGAGGCGGATCAGGGCGAGATGGCCGCCCGCGAGACCCTCCTCCGCGCCGAGCTCCGCCTTCCCACCAGCCTCATCGAGCGCACCACAAAATCACCATCCAAATCACCACAACTCACCAGCAAAAAACCACAGCTTCACCTCAGAAAACCATCGCAAAACACGCCAGAATCGGCCCCTTCGCTTCACAAGGCCTCCTCGCAGAAAAAAACTGTGTCATCTCGACCGAAGCGAAGCGGAGTGGAGAGACCCGCTTCTCTACCCAAACCCTCCGCACGCCCACAAAAGCGAGGCGGCAAATGACCGCCACCTACATCTACGCCATAGCCCTCATTTTCCTCCTCGGAGTCCTCGCCCTCTCCGCCTACGTCGACCGTATCTACTTCGAAATGGGCAAGTTCCTCTCCCGCGAGTACCAGGACAACATTGACTCCTTCGAGCAGGTCGCCGAGCCCCGCCTCCGCCTCGGACGCGAATCCATCGCCCTCTCCGCCTCCGTCCTTCGCCAGCTGGCCCTCGCCACCTTGGCCCTCCTCGCCGGCCTCCGCCTCTACACCCGCGAAACCCTAATCCCTTCTTTATCAAGGACTCCCACCTCAGGCGAAGTCCTTCGCGCCGCCCTTGAGCTCGTCCTGCTCATCCTCCTCTTCGACCGCCTCATCCCCCAGCTCCTCTTCTCCCGCACCCGAGGCCTCTGGATCGCCCGTATCCTCCCCATTCTGCAGGGCTTACTCTACCTCATCCTGCCTGTAACCATGCTCCTCCAGCTTCTCCTCTCCATCGCCGCCCTCGCCGAACCCGAAGACCAGGGCACCGAAGACAGCCCCTCCGAAGCCATGGACGCCCTACTCGAAGCTGGCGAAGAAGAAGGCATCCTCGAAGAGTCCGACCGCGAGCTAGTCCGCTCTGCCGTAGAGTTCGGCGACAAGATCGTCCTCGAAGTCATGACCCCCCGCCCGGAGATATTCGCCGTCCCCGGCACCCTCACCCTCCGCGAATTCACTGCGGAAATCAACGAACACGCCTTCTCCCGCGTTCCCGTCTACTCCGCCTCTCTCGACAGCGTCACCGGCATCGCCTTCGCCCACGACCTCCTTCGCATCGACGATGCCGAAGCCACTACCCGCACCGTAGCCCAGATGCAGCGCCCCGCCGCCTTCGTCCCCGAGACCAAAAAAGTAGCCGAGCTCCTCCGCGAGATGCAGCGCGAAAAACAGCACATGCGCATCGTCATCGACGAGTACGGCTCCGTCGCTGGCCTCGTCACCATCGAAGACCTCCTCGAAGCCATCGTTGGCAACATCGCCGATGAGCACGACGAGACCGAAGCCGACGACGCTCCCATCCGCGAGCCCAACGGCTCCTACGTCGTCTCCGGATCCTTCGAGCTCTCCCGCCTCCGCGACCTCTTTGCCGAGCAGTTGGAATCCGCCTCTCGCCGCATCGACGACTCCGCCCTCGAGCCCGGCCAGCCTACCCATCCCAACCCCGCCGACTCACCCGAGACCTACGACCTGCGCGAAACCCGAACCGATAGCAGGGAAGACTTCGCTCTCCGCGAGGAATCCAGCCTGCTCCTCCTGCCCGACGAGTACGAATCCACCACCCTGGGCGGCCTCGTCTCCGAGATCACCGGCCACATCCCCCTCCCCGGCGAGGTCGTCGAACAGGACGGCCTCCGCCTCGAGATCCTAGCCAGCACCGACCGCCGCATCGACCGCATCCGCGTCAGCCTCGCCCATCCTCCACCGTCGGCTTGAATCTGCGGTATTTTTTTCTGGCGCTGGGTTACTACGTTTTTGCTGGGGGTTTTGGCAAAAACGGTGTGCTGAATGTGGTTTTTTGATGGTGAATTTGTGGTGGATTGCTGGTGAAAGCTGGTAAGTTGATGGTCAGTTTTCGGGATCGAAAAACATGCCACTTTTCAAAATTTATTTTTGAGGGATTCCCGTTTTGGTGTAAACACTTGCACTCAACATCTGAAATATTGGAGGCAGCGCGATACGCGAACTGATCACCGTTTTGTTTCCACCGAGAGCGGCTCGATCGGCCTACTAGAGTTGAAAAAGCCCATACCAGTGTACTGACCTTGAGGACTTCTTACTCGAAGGCCCCATGCCCCGGTTTTATCTGGAACATCCCTGTTTTTAGACTCAGTCCCGTCATCTACATTTTGTAAATGTCCGAGTATGATTGCTCCCTCATTCCAATAATCATTGGAAAAGCCTAGAACGCCGTCTCCTCTGCCGTCGACACTCATTTCGATAGAATCTCGTCCACTAGAGTCGCGCATAACGAGGTGAGGTAACGCACGTCCGTGTCCATCCTGAACCAGTTCAAAAGCTCCCATGACGCGCCCTTGCGCATCAATCAACTCCACTCTCTTGACACGAACGACATCAGGAGGCGCGTGTTCACGCTGCCGATCAAATACGAGGTTTGCGACTATTGACAAAACAATACTCGATACAACACTTATAACCACGGTAAGCAGATTTTGTTTCGACATAAGCATTCCTCGATCCTATGAAAACTCACGATGCCGGAGGGCAACCGGAAGTAAGCCAGACCGTAAAGTCGTTGGTTGTATTTGTCGTATTTCTATAGCCAGAACTGAAAAACTGAGTCTCAAAATCTAGAGAGCCTGGGGATGGAAAATCGAGCCAGCCGGTGTAATGATGAAGTCCTTCATGTATAAGAATGAATTCTTGAAACCCCGCTGGAAATCCCGCCGCTGTTGGATAGAAGTTAGGAAATAGTTCAATCGGCCTGCCAGGCTGGTTGATTAGTGTAGCAGCGTCCGCACTGCCATGAGCTGGTATGTTCGGAGCGCCGGGCGGATATTGAATAAAAGATGTAGCCAGTAAACTCTCGAAAAAGTTAATGTTGGTATAGGAGGATCCGATAACGGCAGCAAAATCTGCATCGCATCGCGCGGGAAATAAGCTTTGTGCGCTGAAGATCAGGTTACTTAATTCATCAGGAGTATAGTACCGAATCCCAGTGGCCGTAGTGGATCCTGGCTTGAGGGTATTTTGTCGCGTCAGTATTTCCGGGCCGGGGCCGATCCAGTTCCAATCGTCGATGTAGGTCTGGGGATTCTCGGCGAACGATTCGAAATTGAATTCGTCGTCGTATTCGTAGTAACTGTGCTGCGGCGGAGGAAGTTCAGCGTAATCGCTCAAGGTCGCTACTCCTCCGTGCGTGCCGATCGCGGTGTAGGTGGTGCCGGGAGTGCCATTGAACGTTAGCACCACCTGCGCATAACCCTGAACGCCATATTGGTCCTCGGAGGCTCCGGAGGCTATCTGATTGCCATTGGAGTCCCGTACGACACAATCGACCAGCGCATAATAGTAGCCTTGTGCGTCATCGTCCAGGTCGGTTTCGCAGGTCACCGTCACGATACCCGTTGATCCGTCAATGTCTATCGTCGTGCTGCCACTTACGGTTTGCGCCAATGCCGTTCCGCTCAAACCGAAGAGAGCAAGAGATGCGATTATCGCCATACTTAGGTTTTTCACCAAAAACCTCCGAATACCCTATTTCTCTGCGTGTCCTATTCAGCGGGTTATGGGAGTTGCGAAACTCTGCAGCACCTTGGTATGGAGCTTCTGGAAGTCCTCTTCAATCATGCTGTTTCGAAGAAGGTCGCGGTAACGCAGGGCTACGGCATCTTCTTGCTGCTGGATCTCTTTGAGTTCGGGCGGAGGGCTGTGGTCCACTCCGTGTGGGATGATCCCAAGCGGAAACCTGGCGTGAAAGGTTTTGATCACGGTTTCGGCTTGCTGGTGAATGGGACCGATCTCGCCCTGATATGCCAGCGCCAGCCTTTCGAGGCTCGCACTATCAGCATCGCTTAGTGCAAATCGCTCTGGCAGGATCCGTCTCAAATGCGGCTTAGGGCTGTGCGCTGCCTCCGTCTGATCGGCCAGATTCTTGTAGAGGATGACACGCCGGAAGAGCGTTCGATAGGCAGTCGTATCGGTCTGGTCGGAAGACACGGTATTACTGCTCGTTTGTTGACCTATAGCGGAATTGCTCAATCCAGAGAGAACAACCAGTAGGAAAGCAGCCAAAAGGCGCATGTCGGACGACCTGGCTCAGCTAAATTGGAAGTCCCGGCTACGGTAGCCGCACTCCATCCGAAAGGCAAGTGATAATTTTTTTATAAAAAAGCAAAGGTCCCGATCGTTCGGAGCCCTTACTTTAACTAAAGCGAAAAGCTCAATCGATTGAGATCTTTCGCAGCAGCTTGAAATCTGAGAGCATCTTGCCCGTACCCAGCACCACCGAAGCCAGCGGATCGTCCGCAATCGACACCGGCAGACCGGTCTCTTCGCGAATCCGTTTGTCCAGGTTCTTGATCAGCGCACCGCCGCCCGTCAGCACGATGCCACGGTCGGAAATATCTGCGGAAAGCTCAGGCGGAGTCCGCTCCAGCGCTACGCGAATCGCATTGATGATGGTCGCAATGCACTCGGAGAGCGCCTCGCGAATCTCGGAGTCTTCGATGGTGATGGTCTTCGGCACGCCTTCGATAAGGTTGCGGCCCTTGACCTCCATAGTGATCGGTTTGTCCAGCGGATAAGCCGAGCCCAGCGAGATCTTGATCTGCTCCGCGGTCCGTTCGCCCACCAGCAGGTTGTACTTCCGCTTCAGGTACGTCATCACGGCCTCGTCCATCTGGTTCCCGGCCATGCGCACCGAGCGCGAGTACACAATGCCCGCCAGCGAGATCACCGCAATGTCGGTCGTTCCGCCGCCGATGTCGACGACCATGTTTCCGCCCGGCTCCGTAATCGGCAGACCCGCTCCAATGGCGGCAACCATGGCCTGTTCGACCAGGTGAACCTCAGACGCCTTGGCCCGGTAAGCCGAGTCCATAACCGCGCGTTTTTCAACCTGCGTAATCTCAGAGGGAACGCCGATCACAATCCGTGGATGCACCATCATCTTCCGGTTGTGCGCCTTCTGGATAAAGTAGTTCAGCATCTTCTCGGTGTGCCGGAAGTCGGCGATTACGCCGTCTTTCATGGGCTTGATCGCCACAATGTTGCCTGGAGTCCGGCCAAGCATCTCCTTGGCCTCCTTGCCTACCGCCTCCACCTCGTTGGTGATCTTGTTCACCGCGATAATCGATGGCTCGTTGACAATAATGCCCTTGCCATGGGCAAAGACAAGCGTGTTGGCCGTGCCCAGGTCAATGGCCAGGTCGCTGGAAAAGAGACTGAAGAGTGACCGCATATTGTGAATGCGGGAATAACGCAGCTGAAAAGTGTTCGAAGACATAGGTATTTCGGTCGATTCCTGAAAAGAGACTCCCATTAGTGTATCTCTTCCGCAAGTGCCAATTCAGGCTCTTATCGAATCAGTAAGTCGCACATTCGGGTCATTAGCTCCATTCGCCGTTTAGCCGTCGCAACGCCGCTTCATCGCAAATGGATACAATCGAAAGCTGCATCAGTTCTACGGAGAGAAAGAATGATTATCGGTGTGCCGAAGGAAGTGAAAGACAACGAGAGCCGCGTTGGCGTGACTCCAGCAGGCGTCAAAGCCCTGGTCGAAGCAGGACACAAGGTGCTCGTCGAGCACAACGCAGGAGCCCTCTCCGCGATGCCCGACGACGAGTATCAGTCCGCGGGGGCCGAGATCGTCGGCTCCGGCCTCGACGTCTGGCGTCTCGCCGAGATGGTCGTCAAGGTCAAGGAACCCGTCGAGAAGGAATATAAGCACTTCCGTGAAGACCTCGTCCTGTTCACCTATCTTCACCTCGCGCCGCTTACCGCCCTCACAGACGCGCTCCTCGCCGCAAAGGTCACAGGGATTGCGTACGAGACCGTCCGCGATCGCGCAGGAACACTGCCTCTTCTCACCCCGATGAGCGAAGTCGCCGGTCGCATGAGCGTCCAGGTCGGCGCAGCCTACCTCGAAAAGGAGCATGGAGGCCGCGGCGTCCTCCTCGGCGGCGTCCCCGGAGTTCCCCCCGGCAACGTCTGCATCATCGGAGGAGGAGTCGTCGGCACCAACGCGGCCAAGATCGCCCTCGGCATGGGCGCAAACGTCACCCTGATCGACCTGAACCTCAACCGCCTGCGCGAGCTCGACGATATCTTCGGCGGACGCATCCACACCGTGGCCTCCAACAGCTACAACATCGAGCGCGCCGTCCGCGAGGCCGACCTCGTCATCGGCGGAGTCCTCATCCCCGGCGCCGCAGCCCCCAAGATCGTCACCAAGGCCATGGTGAGCAAGATGAAGAAGGGCGCAGTGATCGTCGACGTCGCCATCGACCAGGGCGGATGCATCGAGACCGCTCACCCAACTACCCACTCCAACCCTTCCTATGAGGTCGACGGAGTCGTGCACTACTGCGTCACCAATATGCCGGCGGCCGTACCGAATACTTCGACGCTGGCGTTGACCAACGCGACCTTTCCTTATGTCCTGAAGATCGCGCGGCTAGGAGCAGACGCGGCGATCAGCGAAGACAAAGGGATTGCCGAAGGCGTCAACACCTTCAACGGTGTGCTTACCTATGGCGCAGTCGCGGCAGCGCAGAGGCGAGAGTGGCAGGCGGTAGCGAAGCTCCTCTAGCCTCGATTCAACCGTTCGCATGAGGAAGAAGACCACCTCCAACGCCTATAATCGGGTGATTGGGAGGGATGGTCATGGCCACATTTGCGAACCGGCGAAAGGTATGGATCGGCGTTTTGAGCGCGTTCCTGCTCGCACTCTTCGCCGTCCTTGCCACCCTCAATGCCTTCAACACCCAGCTTCCAAAACCGGCCACAACGCAACAGATCGTTATCTTTACCGGCCTGTCGATAGTTGCGTTTCTTCTGTTTGTCGCGGTCCTGATTCTTCTCGTCCGCAACGTTCTGAAACTCTATGCGGATCAGCGTAGCCGCGTCATGGGAACACGCCTCCGGACTCGCATGCTTTGGGGCGCAGTGTTGGTAAGCCTGATTCCGATAGCCTCGATGTTCGCGTTCAGTTATCTCTTGCTTAACCGCGCTGTCGACCGCTGGTTTTCACAGCCCGTCACCGAGATGCGCGACGACAGTGTCAACATGGCGCTCGAGCTGGCTCGTTACACGTCCGCTAACGCCCGCTCGGAATCGGACTCTATCGCTTCCAGCCTGCCCGAAGTCCCGCTTGCAGCTCCTCCCACGAAGGATCTGACTGCCCCGACTGGTCCCGCGCCGACTCATTCGCCTCACAGCCCAGCGCATGTGTTGGCGCACAGTTTGACTCATCCCACTTCACCGCCTGCCTCGCGTCCGTACCACGATGCGATCTATCAGGTTCTGCGGCAACACCAGATTACGCTGCAGAACGGCTTTGCCATCGTCTACCACGAGGGCCGCGTCGTAGCATCGTTCCAGATGCCTCAACGCTTGGGAGCAACGGCTGAGGTCAAATCCTGGCTGCCGGACGAGAGCTCCAGCGAGGACGCTGACGACATCCATCCCCATGCTCCGACCGATCCAACCGACGCGGCCATTCTTGCCACTGCTCAACGCAGCGACCAACCCGTCTTCTCTCTCGGTACGACAGATTATGCGCTTGGAGCCACCACGCTAAAAGGAGGAAACATCGTCGTCGTCGGCCTCCCGATGCCCTTCGGAATGGCCGCTACCATGGCACGTCTGCGCAAGAATGCCGATGCCTATTGGGTTCTCTACAGCGAGAGGCGTCAGATTAGAGACCTCTACATGCTGCTGTTGCTGATGATGACGAGCCTTGCCCTGTTTGCCTCGTGCTGGCTCGCGCTACATCTCTCCAAGCAGGTCACGAAGCCAGTGGAGGCTTTGGCTGACGCCATGGAGGCCATTGCCTCCGGAGACTATGCGCATCGCGTGCGGGAGAGCGCAACCGAGGAGCTCGGTGAACTGGTTCGCAGCTTCAATCACATGGCCGCTGACCTCGAAGACAGCCGTCGTGCCGTCGAGCACTCCAACGTCAAGCTGAGTGCAGCGAACACCGCGCTTGAGGCCCGCCGCGGTGAGCTCGAAACCATGCTCGAAACCATTCCGAATGGCGTGTCCACACTGGACGCCGACCGCCGCATCGTCCTAGCGAATCGAGCCCTTAGCGAGATGATGGATCCTGGTGGGCAGCGACCTTTTCTTGGCCTCGTCATGGATGACGTTTTCCCTGCAGAGGTCGTGGAGGTTCTTGATCGACTCATCAAGCGCAGCCATCGCATGGGTTCTGCTTCGGGCGAGATTGAAATGACCACGCCCATTCGCGCTTCGAATGGGGGCACTATGAACATCCTTGCTACGGTTGCTCTCCTTGAGATACCGACGGCAAGTGGGCGTCTGCAGCGCGAGCATCAGGGCTATGTTCTCGTACTCGAGAATGCGACGGAGCTGCTTCGTGCCCAGAAGCAATCTGCCTGGAAAGAAGTTGCTCGACGTGTGGCTCACGAGATCAAGAACCCACTGACTCCGATTAGTCTCAGTGCAGAGCAGATACGACGCCACATCGATCGCCTTGCCCATATTTTTTCTTCTGCGCAGCCTCCTGCAGTAGAACCACCTTCTGTTGCCGTCATCCGCCGCTGCAGCGAGGTGATCACCTCTTCAGTGGAGAGTATGCGTTCGCTTGTGGATCAATTCGCGGCACTCGCTGAATTTCCAACTGCGCAACCTAAACCTGCCGACCTCAACACAATTGTCGAAAACTCGCTCGCGCTCTTCGCCGGGCGCATGCAATCTGTTCGAATCGTGCGCAAACTGGCCACAGACCTGCCACTGGTCATGGCCGATCCGGAGGCCCTTAAGCGTGCTCTCGGCAACCTTATCGATAACGCCGCTGAAGCGATGCAGCAGAGCCTCTTTCGCGAACTTCTGCTCTCAACCAGCCTTCTTGAGAACGGCATAGTGGAGCTTGTGATTGCGGATACAGGTTCGGGTCTTACGGACGAGATGCGTGAGCGTCTCTTCCTTCCTTACTTTTCCACCAAACAGCGCGGAACAGGATTAGGTCTTGCGATCGCCGCCAAGATCATTCAGGAGCATCAGGGCAGCATTCGTGCGGAAAAGAATGAGCCAGCAGGCGCCAGATTTATCGTCGAACTCCGCCCCGCGTCTTTGCTCGATACCGACGCTGAAGTCCGGTCTGCAGTGAACTCCTATTCGAGCCATCAGAATGGCAACTACCGTGAAACGGAATCCGTTACTGAACAAGCTGCTTTGCATGCGCCGCCAGGCGCTCATGACGCAGAAGATAATTTAGCTTCCACTATCGTTCGAGGATCCGAATGAACCACGTACTGATCGTCGATGATGAAGCTGAGATCCGCGACTCGCTGGAGAGCATTCTGCGCGAGGAGGATTATCTTGTCACCACGGCGGCAACTGCAACGGAGGCACTCGAACTGCTTCGGGACGTTGCATACGATGTCGTTTTGCTGGATATCTGGTTGCCTGATCGCGATGGCCTGGACGCTCTCGACGAGATCCGGCAGATGGAGCCGTCGAATGTTCCGGAGGTCATCATCATCAGCGGCCATGGGACGATCGAAGCGGCCGTGAGGGCGACGAAGCTTGGTGCATACGACTTCCTTGAGAAGCCGCTTTCACTTGATCGAACGCTCATCGTTCTGAAGAACGCGATGAAAGCACGTCAGATGCGCGAGGATAACCAGGAGTTCGCTCGCCAACTGACTCGCGGTACGGTCACCGGCAACTCTGTTCCGATGAAGGCCCTGCGACAGCAGATTAAACTGATGGCGCCCACAAACGGACGAGTGCTGATCTTCGGCGAGTCGGGCACGGGCAAGGAGCTTATCGGCCGAACGATGCACGCCGAAAGTCTCCGAAAGGATCGGCCGTTTGTTGAACTGAATTGCGCTGCGATTCCCGAGGACTACATCGAGAGTGAACTTTTCGGCTATCGGCATGGAGCGGTCCCAGGAGGGCCGACAGAAAAACGAGGAACCTTCGAGCGCGCGGATGGGGGGACCCTCTTTCTTGATGAGGTCGGGGACATGAGTCTTAAGACGCAAGCAAAGGTTTTGCGTGCTCTCGACGAGCAGCGGTTTCTTCCGGTAGGCGCGTCCCACCCGGTCCATGTCGATGTTCGCGTTATCGCCGCGACGAACAAAGACCTCGAAGAGGAGATAGCCCGAGGTAACTTTCGCGAAGACCTCTTCTACCGGCTCAACGTAATTCCTTTCTTCATGCCGCCGCTGCGCGATCGAAAGGAGGATATTCCTTTGCTTGTGAAGGAATTCCTGCAGCAGTTTGGCTCCGAGTACGGCCGGCCTCATGTTGAGATGACAGATGACGCTCTAACCGCGCTGAAGCAGTATCACTGGCCGGGCAATGTACGGGAGCTTCGCAATCTGATTGAGCGCGTTTTGATTCTCAACCCCAAGACACTCCGCATCGAACGCAGACATCTACCGATGCTGGTCTACAGAGACTCAGCTCGCGATGCTGGGAAGAATGGACGAGGAGAAGAGTTCACGTCGCTTCTGCAAGCTCGTGAAGCCTATGAACGCGAATATATTCTCAAAAAACTCGATGAGGTCCATGGAAACGTCAGCCGTGCAGCGGAAGGTCTTGGTCTCGAACGCAGCCATCTATATCGCAAGATGAAGGCGCTTGGCGTCAGCATTAAGGAGTAGCGGCTTCTGATTCTGTGTGCATTCTTTGTAATTACTGGCTCCGTGCCTTCTGGGTGAACAAGCGATTGCTTCAACTCCAGAATCTCACTCCTTCGCTTGCTTCTCTGCAATCTGCTCCAACTGCTTCCGCCAGTCCAGCTCCTCGATAAATCCACGGGTCGAGCGCCACTCTTCTTGTACCTTCACGAACAGCTCGAGAAAGACCCGCGTCCCCAGAAGGGATTCGATGTCCTTCCGAGCAGCCGTGCCGATTCGTTTCAGCATCTCGCCCTGTTTCCCGATCAGGATTGCTTTCTGTCCCGTTCGCTCGCAATAGATTGCAGCAGCAATCTTAGTCACAGGCAATTTGCCATCTTTCATCTTTCTCATCGAAGCAGGTTCTTCGTATCTTTCGATCACCACTGCGGTGGCGTATGGTACTTCTTCCCCAGTGAGTAAGAGAATCTTTTCTCTAATCAATTCCGCTACAAGGAACCGTTCCGGCTGATCAGTCAACTGATGCTTCGGAAAATATCGTTGACCGTCTTTTAGTTGACCGACGATCTTGTCCAGGAGTAACTCCAAACCTTCTCCCTTCCGAGCTGAGATCGGAATTACATCCGCAAACGGGTACAACCCAGACCAGTGAGCAATAAGTGGCAGAAGGTCCTTCTTGGGTACGGCGTCCATTTTGTTGAGAACTAGGATCACCGGGCACTCGAGCTTCCTAATGAGCGAAAGCGCAAAATCGTCCTCAGCGACCGACATTGCCCGGCGCGAGGCGGTTAACTTTTTCCCTACTTCGCTCTGGTGCAGACGGTGGGTCGCATCGACTAAGAACAAAACGGCATCGCGAGACTCCAGCGCATCATGGACCTCCTGCATCATACGGCGGTCCAACTGGGTATCAGGTTTGTGGATACCCGGCGTATCCACTAACACCACCTGCGCTGCAGGATGTCCTGGCTTTCCTGGCGCCTGTTTCTTTAATGGAACTTCAAGGACGCCATGAATCCGATTGCGTGTTGTCTGCGGCTTATGCGTGACAATAGCAAGCTTTTGCCCCAGTAGGGCATTGAGCAAAGTAGACTTACCCGCATTCGGGCGACCGACGATGGAGACGAAACCGGAGCGAAAAGCCATTCTCTTTATTATGCGCTCTGGCTGTGGCAGAGAAGAATAAGGGCTTGCATTGAAATTACTGGGTATAGCCAACGGGAATGGTGGACGAGAACAGGCTTGGGAGGAAGCGGATAGAGGGGCGAAGAGGCTGTTTGTTGGACGGATCATTTCTAAAGAAAAGTTGGTATCCGCATCCAGCCCGCCACCTGCGTCTGCGCGCTAATTCGCAGATAATTATTCCTAACGAATGGAATCTTTCTTCACACGTTTCAAAAATGTTCTGGTTCTGGTGGCGATCCTGCTTGCCCAGACTATAGGCCTGGCGGTTCAGGTGCGCCGACCAGTCGAATCGGGCACCCCCGACGGCGCGAGCGTAACGCTCATCCGATACTGGGCGGTCTCGACCATTACGCCGCTTGAACGCTTGTTCCATGGTTTCGGCTACAACATCCGTTACGCCTGGTCGAACTACATTGATCTTCGCCACACTCGCCAGCAGAACCACGAGCTACAGGAGCAGATCTCCCGGCTCCGGCTTGAACAAGCCGCTCTCTCGGAGGATGCTATCCAGGGCCATCGTCTCCAGGCTCTGCTCGACTTCCAGCAACATTATGTCGCAACGACGGTAGCTGCCCAGGTTATTGGCACGAGCGGGAATGATCTCTCCCGGGTTCTCTACATCGATAAGGGGTCCAAAGACGGCCTTAAGTCCGATCAGGCAGTGATCACGCCTGACGGTATTATTGGCAAGCTCCGTGATGTATTTCCCCACACGGCGCAGGTGCTGCTCATCAATGACCAGACATCGGGTGCCGGCGTGCTTCTTGCCACTACTCGAATCCGCGCCATCCTCCGTGGCAGCGCCACCGGCCAAATTATCATCAACAATCTAACGCCGGACTCACGGATCAAGCCTGGCGACCAGGTACTTACCTCAGGCGGAGACCTGGTCTATCCCCGTGGCCTTGCCGTCGGCACAATCGAGTCCATTCGCCCTGATCCCGATCATCAACCCTACACGCTTATCCAGCTTCGTCCGGCCGCCAACCTCAATCAGCTTGAAGAGGTCCTCGTCATCACGGGCACTCAGGCCACGTTGCCTCCCGAGGCCCAACATGACCTCGCCGTAGGGGTAGCCACTGCCCAGTCTCAGGCCGCCGCAAAACAACTTGCCGATCAGCAAGCCGCCGAAGCAGCCGCGAAATCCGCTGCTCAAATCGTCGCCGATCATCTTCCCAGTCTGCATGACTCGGACACCCCTGAGACAACCGACGCAGCCCCCGGGGGGGCCCCTTCTAATCCCGGCGGGGTCGTTCCGAAGCCGCTTCCGACCGTCCATCCCGACCGCTACACTCAGGGTGCGACCCCACCGGCAGCAGATTTAAAGCCCGGCGCAGAGAGCACTCCGGTAACGCCGCCACAGTCCCCTTCGAGCGCCCCACCTCCAAACGCAACACAACCAGCTCCAAATAAACCTCACAAATCGCTTTCCGACTCACCCCAGACCACGAACCCTCAACCCTGAGTCTCTTCAGATACGCAGAAGCGAAACGAAGAACCTAAAAAGAACCCCATAATGGCCACCCGCAGCTATACTTCGCGTCGAGAACTCGAGCAGCACAGCTTTTCGCCAGCCGTCACAGTGCTGGTTCCGCTGGCGGCGATCCTGCTTCAAGCTTTTCTTCCCAGGCCCTTTCCCAAACTTGCCATCCTTGATCTTCCCCTTATCATTACCGTCTTCTTCGCAGTATCCCGGCGAAACCCTGTCGCCGGAACCCTCACTGGAGCCTTGATCGGTCTGCTTCAGGATGCCCTTACCAATCAGCCGATTGGCGTCAACGGCATGGCGAAGTCCGTCCTCGGCTACATCGCTGCCAGTATCGGCATTCAGATCGACGTCGAAAACCTAACCACCCGAGTTATCATGAACTTCGGCTTCTTCCTTCTTAATAGTCTTCTACTGTTCCTTATCAATCGCCGCCTATTGGGACACTCCGACGTCCACATTCTCTGGCTTCATGAATTACTGCGTGCCGCTGTCAATACAGTGGTAGCTCTTCCTATCTTCTTCCTGCTTGATAGGACGCGACGGGCCGAGTAGAACCTCGACCTCAACCGTCTAACGAACAACCTTGATACACAACCATCTCAAAGCAACCCAGTCACACCAGCCATACACTGGAAACAGACATGGAACCAACGCACCAGTCCGAAACCGAGGCAGCAGGCACCACGGGCAAGGCTGAGAAACTGCCAGTCGGCAAACTCCACGCAGCCCAGTACCTGGTCGCGCTGATTCTTGCCGTACTCATCACCGGACTATGGCGTCTTCAGATACTCAATTCAGACAGCTTCCGTTCCCTCGCCGAAGCCAACCGCATCCGCAAGGTCCCCATCCTGGCGCCGCGCGGCAAGATATTTGACCGCGAAGGCCGCCTCCTTGTTGATAACTATCCCTCGGTCACCTGCTATCTGCTTCGCGAACAAGTCAAGGATCTAAATGCCGACCTCCCACTGATCTCCGAGGGGCTTCATATTCCAGTGGATCAGATCCAATCCACGTTGCGCCGTTTCCAGATCGCACCTAAATACCAGCCAATCCCGTTGAAGCAGGACATCACGCCAGACGAGCAGGCGTTTATCGCCGCGCATCGTGACGAACTTCCGGAGCTCGAAACTCTTGATGAACAGCGTCGCCTCTATCCACCGGATGGCTTCGCGGCTCATCTCATCGGCTACGTCGGCGAAATCTCCGAACAGATGCTCGCCACCGATGATCGCTACTCTCTCTATTCCCCAGGTGACGTGGTTGGACGGTCGGGCGTCGAGGCTACCTATGACGCGCTTCTTCGTGGAACCGACGGTAGTCGGGACGTCATCGTCAATAGCCACGGTAAAGAACTCGGCCATCTCGGCCAGGAACTCGCTGTGCCCGGCAAAGATCTTCGCCTTACCATCGATCTCGATATCCAGATGGCGGCCGAACGGGTTCTAGAGGGAAAAATAGGCGCTATCGTCGCCATGGATCCTCATACCGGCGAGATTCTTGCGATGGCCTCGCGTCCTACTTTTGATCCCAATCAGTTCGCTGTTCGTTTGACCAAAAGCTACTGGAACGAGGTACTCAACAACCCCGACCACCCGTTACTGAATAAGACCATTCAGGCCCAACTCGCCCCCGGAAGCACCTTCAAGATCGTCATGTCGGTTGCAGGTCTTCAGGAAAACATTGCCCAGACCATGCATGTCCCCTGCAATGGAGGAGCCACTTTTTACGGGCACTTCTTCAGTTGTGACAGGCACCACGGTATGGTCGACATTAATAATGCCATCCCTTTCTCTTGCGACACCTTTTACTACACGCTCGCCAATCGCCTTGGCATTGATACCATCGCGAAGTACGCCACCTCACTAGGTCTTGGCCAGAAGACCGGCATCGATCTGCCGGATGAGGTCTCCGGCAACATGCCATCCACGCTATGGAAGCTCAAGACCCAGCATGAGAAATGGTATGCCGGCGAGACTATCTCCGTCGGCATCGGTCAAGGCGCTGTTACCGCGACTCCCATCCAGCTTGCGCGCGCACTCAGTGGTATTGCCTCCGGAGGAGTTCTTCGCCGTCCGCACGTCGTTTTCCCGGACGAAGTCCCGCCCCAGATGCTTGAGGCTGTCCATGAGTCTTTCCCTGGTTCCGGCGACGCCACCATTCCCCTCACCGCCGAGAACTGGCAGATCATTACCGACGCCATGGCCAACGTCACAAGCAGTCCTATCGGTACCGCTTACATCGCGCACCTCGACGGGGTGGATTTCGCGGGAAAAACGGGCACGGCCGACGTTGTCGGCGGACGCGTTAAAAACAGCACAAATAAAAGCACAATCCCCAACGCCTGGTTCGTTGGGATGACTCCCCGTCGCAACCCTGACATCGTCGTTGCCGTTCTTTGGGAGCATGGCTATTGGGGTAATAATTCCGCCAAATTAGCTGCTCAGGTCATCAATGCGTTTGTCACTAAACAGCGCAAGCGGGACAACAATATCCACATCGCCGACACGCCCAAACCACAGACCACGCCGGCTATTTCTTCCAGTTCAAAACTGCCAGCCCCTACGGAGTAGCAAAAACTTACCTCATGACCCGCCTCTCCTCATACCGCGACTTCGACTGGGTGCTTCTGGGCTTTGTTCTTCTGCTTTCGCTTATCTCAGTGCTTGAGATCAAGTCCGCTACGCTTCACACTAAATTTCATGGATTCGACCACAAACAGATCGGTTTTCTTGCGGTCGGTATCGTCTTGATGTTCCTGATTTCATTGATCGACTACCATCGCTTGATCGATATTGCTCACTGGGCTTATGGGATTAGCATTGTTTCGCTGCTGGCTGTTCTTGCGGTGGGGACGAAGGTTCTTGGTGGGAAACGGTGGATTAATCTTGGACATGGGTTTCATTTCCAGCCGTCTGAGTGGGTGAAGCTGGTTCTTATCATCTCGGTAGCGCGGTTTTTTTGGGGGCTGGCCGGGAGGGAGCTTTCCTGGGGCGATATTGCTAAAGCCTTTGCTTTGGTGGGTATACCGATGATTTTTGTGTTGAAGCAGCCTGATCTTGGGACTGCGCTTACTTATCTGCCGATATTGATCTGTGGGCTATTTCTGGGGGGAATTCGTTTCCGCCAGGCTGCGCTGATTTTGCTGGGTCTTACTCTGGTGGTGGGGGTTGCGATTAAGAGTGGCAAACATCTCAAGCCTTATCAACAAGCTAGGATCAATGCTTTTATCAATCCGGATTCGGATCCGCGGGGGTCCGGGTATCAGATCCGGCAGTCTTTGATTGCGGTTGGAGCGGGTGGAGTGTGGGGAAAAGGGGCGAATAAGGGGACGCAGACGCAGGGGGATTTTCTGCCGATTCCTTATACGGATTTCATCTTCGCGGCTTTCTGCGAGGAGCATGGTTTTGTGGGGGCGGTTGGGGTTTTACTGCTTTATTTTCTTATTCTTATGCGGTTGATTCAGAATGCGCAGACAGCTTCGGATCTGCCTGGGAGCTTCATCATCATGGGGGTGGTGGCGGTGATTGTCTTTCAGGTGGCGGTGAATGTGGGGATGGTGGTGGGGCTGATGCCGGTGACGGGAATTCCTTTGCCTTTGCTGAGTTACGGGGGTTCTTCGGTGCTGTTTACGTTCATGGCGCTGGGGATTGTGATGAATATCCGAATGAGCCGGTTTGTGAATTAGAGGAATTTTTTCTGCGTGGTGGAGAGGTGTTTTTGCAGGGGTTTTTTGCGAAAAGTGGTGTTTTGGTGATGGTTTTTTGCTGGTAAATGCGTGGTAATCGGGTGGTGAAACGTGGCAAATTGACGGTCTGATTTTGCCGTCTAAAAAGATGCCACTTTTTCCGACTTTATTTTCGGGATTCCCTTGGGAAGACAAAGGCAAAGGCAAAAACAATACGGGGATTCTTCCCCTTCGACTTTGCTCAGGGTCAGAATGACGGCGTCAGATAGGTGGGTAGTTGATGACGGCGTGGAGTGGTTGGCGGATGGGGTACGAGGTTGGGTCCGATTGGCATCTGTAACCGCTTTAGTGCAATACTGTGTTAACACCTGTTCGGCTGTAGATGCCGCTCAGCGTAAGGCTCCGCTATTTCAGGCGCACGGTCGCCGGTGAGCGGGATAGAGATTTTTATAAGAAAAGGCCGGCCCAGACGAGAGACATCAATCCGTTGGCCGGACAGGTTTTGAGGGAAATGATTGCATCCGGATGGCAAACGGCCCCGCCTCAGACGATTGATTCTGAGGTTGTTCTGGTCACAAACTCCGCATGCCCGCAGTTGCCTGAAGCATCCCCCCGTGTTCGCGATTTACCCGGTACTGCCACCTCGGCGTTTCTCAGGAACGCTCATTCGGCTGAGCTGTCAGATTCGCTCGCACCGGTCATCGAGTTTTGTTCACGCGCTTCTGCATCCCGCAACCTGTCCGCTCCACGGTGAGCCAACCCTGGCATTGACGCCAGGCAAAAACTCGCGATTGACCTCTGTCTCGGTCTGCCGCTCGAACCCTTCAAGAAGGGCGGGCAGAAAGAGCACAGAATGTCGAAAGAAATATATATCAGCAGTACCCCCCACGAGACCCGTCTCGCCATCGTCGAAAACGACGCCCTCACAGAGATCTATTACGAACGCGAGAATGAGTACACGCTTGCGGGATCGATTTACAACGGCAAAGTGACCCGGGTTCTTCCGGGGATGCAGTCTTCCTTTGTGGACATCGGGCTTGAGCGCGATGCCTTCCTTTACATCACCGACTTTATGGAGGAGGCGGGCGATACTGCCGACTTCGATACGAACGGCAATGGCGATTCGAGCCGCCGGTCTGAGCGGTCTTCTGAGCGCTCTGAGGGACGGCGTGGCGATCGCAACGGCAATGGAGTGACCATTGAGGGCAGCATTGCCAGTCCTACGGAAGAGGCCGGCGTGGTCCGCAATGACCGTGGCGGCCGTGGTGGCCGTGGACGTGGACGCGGGGGAAACCGTGACCGTCAGGCTTCACCTGGGGTGTCTCAGGGCTCGCCTGAGGCAGAGGAGGGGCAGGAGTTTGGCTCGGACGAGTTCAACCAGCCCGAACTTTCCGCCGAGAATGCGCCGGTTGGAGCCGAGGACGCGAGCATAGGTGAAGGCGCGCCGGGCGCTGATGGCGGACGCCGGTGGCGTGGCCGTCGAGGCCGCCGCCGTGGCCGTGGGCCGCGTGAGGAGGGCACTCCGGTTTCGAGCGAACAGACGGCTGGCGTGGCACAGGAGATTCCTGGTTCTGACGCACCCGCTGAAGGAGATTATGACGAGTCGTTCGAGCTGGATGGTGTAGCTAGTCCTGCTGTTTCGAGTGAGCCTGTCGATCTGACCGCCGAGGCGATTGGATACGGCCATGAAAATTCGGGCCAGAGTGAGCGTGTGCGGAACGACGGTGGCCGTAATGACCGTGGTGACCGGAACAATCGCGGTGGCCGGGATCGAAATGACCGCAACCGCGGTCGCGGTGACCGGGGCGGGCGCGAAGCGCGTGTGCCGCGTGGCTTTGCTCCGCGGGTTGCGTTTTATGGCGTCGATGAATCGCCTGCCAGCAACGATGCGCCGGAGGGCGGCGTCATCGAGCCGATTGTTCTTCCGGGCGAATCGCTTTCGAAGTACCGCAAGGATGCCGAGACGGCATCGTCTGCACCGGCGGCCGCGAAGCCGGTGGAGAGCAACGTGATTATTCCTTCGGCGCCGGGATATGTCGTTCCGGATGGCTGGGACGGCGGCGCGATACTTCCGGGCGAGTCTTTGTCGCGGCATCGGCGCGGTGAAGAGGTGCGGCAGCCGCGCGGGGAGCAGCGTGAGCGAGGAGAGGCTGGCTATCGTAATGCTCCTCCGGTGCGTGAGGCTGAGGTCAAGGTTGAAGAGATTCCTCAGGGGCTAAATCCCCATTTCAATCAGGACATTTTCGGAGGGGCTGAAGCCCCGGCCCTTCAAAGCGCGAATTTTCCGGCAGCTTCTGGGGCGTTCGTGGAAGAGATTCACCACGAGGTTGCGGCTCCGGTTGATTATGAGCCGACGGATGCTTCCGCCTCTTACCGGGTTGATCCTGTGGCCCCGAGCGAGTTTCGCCAGAGCGCTCCGATTCTGGACGCTCCGAGGTTGTGGAGGAGCTGGAAGAGGAGATGGAGACGCATGACCTGGAGAGCAGCTCGGCTCACAGCGTGACTCCCTCCCCAGAGCAGCACTTAGCTCCGCTGGTTGCCGAGTTCGAGAGGTTCGATTGGCAGACCCCTGCGGCAGAGCACAATACCGAGGCTGTGGAGGTGGCTCATGAGATTACAACGCTGCATGCGACGGGCGATCTGAGCTCCGAGGCTCTGTGGCCACGTTTATTCCCAGCGCGGGTGCGCTGGAGGAGGAGACGCTGGACGAGGAGGACTACAACACGACGCTGCACGCGAGCGCTATCGAAGAGATGGATGACTTCGATGAAGAGGAGACGCTGGAAGGGGCAGCGGACCTGGGCACGATGCTGCGGGAGATGTCGATCGACCAGATTACGCGCTCGACTACGGCAGACGATGTGGAGGAAGACGAGGACTTCGAAGAGGAGGACGCGCTTCAAGATCCTGCTTACAACAATCTGGAGATTGGCGACGAAGAGGAGGAAGACCTCGACGAGGCCGATACGGAAGAGGATGTCCTTCACGAAGAGATTGGCGACGATGTCGAGTCACCGGTGAATGGCGCCGAGGGTGCGCAGGCGGAGGGCGCGGTCTCTGCGCCGAGTCGCGATCGCGAGGGTGACCGTGGTCGTGGACGGCGTGATGGCCGACGCGATGGACGGCGTGACCGCTTTGGCCGGAGTGATCGGGGCGATCGTCCGCGATATGCAGGCGGCGCGGGCGACCGTGAGCGCAGCGGAGGCGGAGGCCGTGACCGGCGCGGCGGACGGAGCTCGATGCAGTCGACGAACCTGCCGGCGATCAATGAGCTGCTGAAGCCGGGACAGGAGATTCTGGTTCAGATTGCGAAGGAGCCGATTGCGAAGAAGGGTGCGCGGATTACTTCGCACATTGCTTTGCCGGGACGGTTCCTGGTGTTTATGCCGACGGTGAACCACACGGGTGTTTCGCGGAAGATTGAGTCGGATAGCGAGCGGCGTCGGCTGAAGGAGATTCTGCTGAGCGAGAAGGGCGAGGCGTCGGGCGGATTTATCGTGCGCACGGCGGCCTCGGGCGCGAGCGAAGAGGAGCTGCGCAGCGATCTGCGGTTCCTGCTGAACCTTTGGGCGGACATCAAGCAGCGGTCGGAGTCTTCGAAGTCGCCTGCGCTGATCTATCACGACCTGAACCTGGTGGAGCGGATTCTGCGTGACCAGGTGACGGATAATTTTTCGGCGATCTGGGTCGATACCGAAGTTGATTATGAGCGGATTCTGCGGTTCCTGCAGAGGTTCCAGCCTTCGCTGATCCGTCGCGTGAAGCTGTATACGAAAGAGACTCCGCTGTTCGAGCAGTTCGGGATTACGGAGGAGATCAACAAGGCGTTGCGGAGCAAGGTGTGGCTGAAGTCGGGCGGATCGATTGTGATCAACCAGACGGAGGCGCTGGTGGCAATCGACATCAACACGGGCAAGTTTGTCGGCAAGACGGCGCGGCTCGAAGACACGATTGTGAAGACGAACCTGGATGCGATTCCGGAGATTGTGCGGCAGATCCGGCTGCGCGATCTGGGCGGGATTATCATTATCGACTTCATCGATATGGATGAGCGCAAGAATCGCAACCGCGTGATGGCTGCGCTGGAAGAGGAGCTGAAGAACGACCGGGCTCCTTCGAAGGTGCTTCAGTTCAACGATTTTGGGCTGGTGGCGATTACACGGAAGCGTGTGAAGCAGTCGCTGGAGCGGACGCTGTCGACGACCTGCAATATCTGCACGGGCACGGGCATGGTGAAGTCGCCGGTTACGGTGTGCAACGATATTTATATCGAGATGCGCAAGATGCAGAAGCACCTGGACCGCGGCGATGTGATGCTGCGCGTGAATCCTGACGTGGTGAAGCAGTTGAAGGCGCCGGGAACGAAGTGGCTTCAGGAGATGGAAGAGATGGTGGGCAAGACGATTCTGGTGAAGTCGGATCCAAGTCTGCACCCGGAGCAGTTTGACATCCACTAAAATAGATTTACTACAATTGTGATGGCCACGGGCGTTCTTTTTGAAGGGCGCCCGTTGGTTTTTACATGCCAAAGATATGTCATGATCCAAGTAACAGAATCTACTATGTTATTGTCATCCAAAATGGGATTTCGCGCGTCTTACACAACAAGAAGTCTCGAGTTGGGTTCAAGCCACTGAAGGATTTCTCAGCATCAAGGAGCTACAGAGAGATGTACAAAGTGATCAGCAGGAATTGCCTTTCCTCCATCATTGGCCGCGCGGCGGCTGTCACCTTTTTTACTGCTGCGGGAACGCTTGGGCTGCATGCGCAGCAGTCTGCGGGAACGGCCTCGCCGCTGCCTCCGGTGGATTTGAGGGCTGTGCTGGCAGCGCCGCTGGATCTTACGGCGCCGAGCGACCTGAACTATAGCAGCAGCACGGGGACGGATGAGCTGGCGAACGCTGAGTCGTTCAGCCTTAGCAGCGACTCGGAACAGCCGCCGCCGCGACGCAAGTACAGCCGCCCAAACTACTCCGACAGCCACACGAATTCGGATGGCTCGGCGAAGTGGACGTTCTTTGCTGGAGGTGGTTTAACACTGCCTACGGGCGGGACTCATAACTACGCGACGACCAGCTGGAAGATCCAGGCAGGCGGCGGGCGCAACTTCAACAAGAAATATGGCGTGATGCTGCAGTTCGACTACGACAAGTTCGGGATGCAGACGAACACGCTGAATAATCAACTGGCTCTGTATAACAATCTGTGCGGAGGGGGGGCGCAGTGCACGCTCACGCAGCTGGGCGGGAACGTCCATGACTGGTCGTTCACTGTCGATCCTGTGTATAACTTCTGGTCCAGCGATACTCTGGGAGCTTATGCGGTAGGCGGGCTTGGTTTCTATCACAAATATACCCAGTTCACGACGCAGACCGCCGGATCTGCTTCGATCCGTCTTCGGCCCCTACCAGTGCGCGGCGAACGCACCAATCGACTGGTACACGAGCAATGCGTTCGGATTGAACGGCGGCGTCGGGATGACTTATAAGTTTTCGCGGTTTGCGCCGGAGAAGTTCTATGTGGAAGCCCGGTATGTGTGGACGAATAATTCCCGACGGGCCATTCGATGTGAGCGGTGAGACGAGCTACTTCAATGCATTCACGCAGGCGAGCGCGCCCACGACCCTACATTCCGATTACATTCGGCGTGCGTTTTTTAGGCGAGTTTGTTCCAGTCTGCCTGGTTAGAAGGAAGGAAGGGAGGTTCGCCTCTCTTCCTTTTTTTTGGCTAGTGGAGGTGCAGGAAGAATCCTGTGGTGACTCCGGCGATGGCGGCGAGGCTCATGACGATCTGATGGCCGAGGCCTCGCTGACGCATCTCCCAGGCGTTAACCCAGAGGATGGCAATAAGAATTGCGGAGAGCGAAGGGGCGACGATCCAGGAGTAGGCCTGGCCGTTGATCAGGGAGGCGGCGTATCCCCCGGCGGTGGTGCAGAGGAGCCAGATGGCGTCCTGGGCGTATTTGTAGCTGCGGCGGATGCGGTGGTCTTTGGCGGCGAAGGTGGGTGAGGCCGCGGTCATTCCGAAGGTGGCGGCCATGGTAAGGGCGACGGTGACGACGTATCCGAGTGAGAGAGCGAGAACGACGTAACTGAGGGTGACGATGTTCATATTTTGAAGGTTGAACCGCGGGTGGGGTCTCAAGCGACTTAGTTTAGCAAGTTGAGCGCGGGTTATCGAGTACGGGGCTAGATGCCTACGGGGTATGGCTTCTCGTGGAGCTGCTGGCCGGCGTCGCCTTTGCGCTCGAAGCGGCCCTGCAGGAGGCTGAGGAGGCCGGTGTACCAGTATCCGAAGACGAAGAGGATGAGGAAGGGGACGGTGAAGAAGTTTTCTGTGGTGATGGCGTAGTAGACGGTCCAGGCGAAGTAGCAGCCGATGGCGAGCTCTATCCAGGGGACGATGCCGAGGCGCTTGCGATAGACGGTAGCCTGGGTCTTCTCGCCTTTTTTCTTCACGCTGTACTTGGGGGTGCGGGCGAAGGCGCTTTTTACGCCGAAGAGGGCTTCGAGGACGGCTTTGGTGTTGGTGATGGTGAGGCCTACACCGCCGAGGGCCATGACGAAAGGGATGTAGATGATGGACGTGTACCAGCTTCTGGGATAGAGCTCCTTCTGGCTGACGAGGTAGAAGGTGGAGACGGACATGGTGCTGGCGATGAAGAGGGGAAAGTCGATGAGGAGCATCTGAAGCAGTCCCTGCCAGCTGCGGATGATCATGGCGGGCATGAGGAGGACGCTGAGGATAATCATCAGGGGGTAGCTGATGTTGGCGGTGAGGTGGTACCAGGCCTCGAGTTTGGTGTGCCAGGGGGCGTCGCTTTTGAGGATGCGGGGGAGGATCTTTTTGCCGGTCTGGATGAGGCCTTTGGCCCAGCGTGCCTGCTGGGTTTTGAAGGCAGTCATCTCGATGGGGAGCTCGGCGGGGCACTCGACGTCCTGAAGGTATTTGAACTGCCAGCCGACGAGCTGGGCGCGATAGCTGAGGTCGGTGTCTTCGGTGAGGGTGTCGTGCTGCCAGCCGCCGGCGGTGGAGATGGTCTCGCGGCGCCACATGCCAGCGGTGCCGTTGAAGTTGAAGAAGACGCCTGCGCGGCTGCGGCCACCGTGCTCGAGGACGAAGTGGCCGTCGAGGAGGATGGCTTCGACCTGGGTAAGGAAGCTGTAGTTGCGGTTGAGGTGGGTCCAGCGGGTCTGGACCATGCCGATTTCTGGCTCGGCGAAGTGATGGATGACCTGCATGACCCACTGGCGCGGGGGGACGAAGTCGGCGTCGAAGATGGCGACGAACTCGCCTCTAGCAACTTCGAGGCCTTTGTCGAGGGCACCGGCTTTGTAACCGTGGCGGTTGGTGCGGTGGAGGTAGACGATGGGCTGGGGCGGCATGCCGGCGAAGCCGCGAGCGTAGCGCTCGACGATCTCGCGGGCTACCTGGCGGGTTTCGTCGGTGGAGTCGTCGAGGACCTGGATTTCGAAGCGATCGCGCGGGTAGTCGATGCGGCAGACGGCTTCGATGAGGCGCTCGATGACGAACTGCTCGTTGAAGATGGGGAGTTGGACGGTGACGAAGGGGAGCTGGCCTTCGGGGAACCGTGCGGGCGGCTCGCTCCACCTGGCGGCCTTCTTCTTATTCCGCATGTAGAGCCAGACGAGCTGGTAGCGATGGACTCCGTAGAAGGCGAGGATGATCATGACGATGAAATAGGGGATCAGCATCGCCGTGTCGAAGGCGTTCCAGTGGTAGAGGCCCTTGAAGGTCTGGTCGAGGTAGTGCGACTTGAGGTAGTGACGGAGGCCCTTGGGCGCGAGGAGCAGACCGAGGAGGGCTATCGTTGTATGGGTGACGAGGGACAGGTGTTTGCTCCGGCTTGGTTAGTTATCCAGTCGATTCTACGCGATAGGATGCAGATGGTTGGGGTGGAGTATGGCTGCAATGTGAATCGGCGTATTTTGGCGCGGGGTGAGTGGTTGCAGGGCCGATTGGGGGAATTATCATCCCACCCTTCGCAAAAAGCGCGAAGGATGGGGCACCCGAAATTTGTGCTGATAAAGGGCTTGGCGTGCGGTTCAGTTGAGGAACATGGTGCGGTAGAGGGCGTCTCGCTGGACTGGGCGAAAGCCTGCGTCGCGGATGACATGGCGAACCTGTTCTTCGGTGGCTGCGTTTGGGCCGCGGGCCTGGAGGACGCTGCCGGCGTCGTTGCCGCCGAAGCGCAGGCCGATCTGGAGGACTTTGAGACCCTGGGTTTCGAGATTGGATTGGATGTTTTCGATGTTGTCGAGGTAGAGGCGGGAGATGGCGAGGGTTTTGAGGTACTCGACTGCGGTGGTTCTTCAAAGCCGGGTACTGAGGCGGTGGGCGGGGTGAAGCTCCAGGGGGCGAAGGAGCAGAATCCGCCGGTCTCTTCCTGCAGGTTGCGGATAGCTTCGAGGTGGTTGAGGCGGTGCTCGATGGTTTCACCGCTGCCGAAGACCATGGCGGCGGAGGTTTGGATTCCGAGGGCGTGGGCGGCCTGGTGGACGGCTAGCCAGTCTTTTGTGGTGATGGAGGTTTCGTTGTTTTGCTGGACGCTGTCGTCGAGAATTCCTGCGTCGTTGCCGGGGATGGAGTCGAGTCCGGCTTCTTGAAGCTGGGCCAGGGTTTTGGGAACGGTGGCTCCGGAATGATGAGCCAGGGTGTGGATCTCGCCCGCGGAGAGAGTGTGAAGCCAGAGGGCAGGGAAGCGCTGCTTGATGGCGCGGAAGAGGGTGTCAAACCATGCGACGGTGGTGGTGGGGGTTGATTTTGCCGTGGAGAGTGGCCGAGGTGCCGCCTTTGGCGACGATGGTTTCGACCTCCGTGAAGAGTGGCTCGAAGCCGGAGCCGTTGGCGCGTTTGTGTAGTCGATGGCGGCCGTCGATGGAGTAGCTGACGACGCCTTCGGGGTGAAGGTGGCGGCGGATGGCATCAGCTTCCATGCCGAGGCCGATTAGGTCGTCGCTGTGAAAGCAGTCAAGAGCTTCTTGGCGGGTGATTCCCATGATTTGATTTTACGGGGTTCTGGAGCATTGCGAGAAGCGCCCACACAAGCCAGGATGGTGCGCTACGTTCAAGAGGCATTGCCCGCGCTGTCTAGTGAGCGTGGAGGAGTTGGATGAGGAGTACGAGGATTGCGATGCCGAGGATGACGAGGGTGGAGATGCCGGCTTTGATCCAGATGCCGAGCGAGGCGATGTTGGCCCGGCTGGCCTCGAGGCGGTGATCGTGCTGTTCGACAGAGAGGCGGGCGCGGCTGACCTCTTCGGAGAGCTGGGAGATTTGTGCGCCCTGCTCCTGGAGCAGACGGTAGAGGCCGGCGTGGGCTTTGGCGACCTGGCCGAGGTCTCCGCGAACGCCTTCGGCCATGGCTACCATAGCGGCTTCGGTGGCCTTCTCGCTGGCGGTGCGGGTGGAGAAGTAGCGGTCGGCCATGGGGACGAGGCGGGTGATGTGGGGGAGGAGTTCGAAGAGCTGGGCGATGAGCTTGGGCCACATATCTGACCATCCTAGACTATGGGTGGTTTTTGTCCGGGTGGAATAGTGCGATGGCTCAGGGAACGGCAAAGGCAAAATACAGGGATCCTTCGCTTTGCTCAGGATGACGACATCGGTGGTGCGGACCGTACGGTGAAATCGGTAGTGTGGGCTATTTGGGCTATTGGGCGGTGCGGTTTTGGAGGCGTCGCAGGATCAGGGTGGCGATGGAGAGGATGAGGATTGCCGTGATGATGCCTTGCGACCAGAGGCAGTAGATGCACCACTTCTGGAGGACGTAGGCTTCAATGTAGCTGAGGAAGGCGGCGAAGAGGAAGGCTATCTGGGCGAATTCGAAGACGAGCCACCAGCGGCCCATGAGAGCGAGGACGCCGATGGCGGCGTAGCCAAGGATGCCGAACATGGCGATGGGGATGTGGAAGCCGGCGTTGGGGTCTTCCTCGAAGGTGCGGGGCGGGAAGACGGCGAAACGGCTGTGATTGACGGCTCCGCAATCGAATTTTTCGGTGACGGCGCAGGGCGGGGCCTGGGTGGGGTCCATGTAGTGGACGCGGAGGGCCATGGTGGAGACGATGATTCCGGCAACTGCAAGGAGGGCAATCAGATACTTCATGGATTTATTTTAGCTGGGCCATTGAGGTGTGCTTGGCCTGATGCGGGCGATTTGAGGGAGCGTATCATGGTCTTAATGCCATTGCGCCTTAATGCCATTGCGACGCGGAGAGACCTATGAACGACAACCGGTTGAGTTGGAATAACGCTTATCCTACGACGATTGAAGGAGCGCGGGAGGGGACGGCCTCGCTGCTGTCGAAGGTTCTGGGGATTACTGCGCTTGGGTTTTTGATTACGGCGCTGGGGGTTTATACGGCTCCGGAGTGGGGAACGCTGCCGGGGGTGATTGCGGTGTTCGGTCTGGTGCTGGCGATCAACTTTACGCGGAAGGCGAGCCCTGCGGTGGCGCTGGGGATGTTCCTGGCGCTGGCTTACTTCATGGGGTGGGAGATTGGGCCGCTGATTCATCGGTATGTGCGGACCATCGGGCCAGGAGTGGTGTTTCAGGCAGCGGCGACTACGGGGCTGGGCATGGCGGCTATGGGTTGTGTCGCTTACCTGTTCCAGATTAATTACAGGAAGATTGCGGGGTTTGCGCTGGCGGCGCTGCTGGTGCTGATTCTGCTGGGGGTGGTGAGTATCTTCTTCCACTTCATGTCGCCGGATACTTATTCGTGGCTTACGCTGGGAATCTTTACACTGCTTACGGTGGCGGATTTTGCGCGGATCCGGGCGGGTGGAGATGGGAATTCGGCGGTGATTCTGGCGCTGTCGATTTATCTGGATGCGATCAATATTTTTCTGGCTGTGCTGCAGTTGTTCGGTGGGCGGCGGCGGGATTAACGCGGCTCTGACGGTGATGTTGCGGGCTGGATTTATGATGGTTGGGTGAACTCTACCAACCGCAGACAGTTTCTTACCTTGCTTGGCGCGACGGGTCTTTCGGCTGCGATTCCGTCTTCTTTATTGGCAGCGGCGGCTCCGGCGCAGGAGCCTTTTACGTTTCTGTTTTTCACGGACGCGCATCTGCAGCCTGAGCTGAACGGCGTGGTGGGGACGGAGATGGCGTTCAAAAAGGGGCGGACGATCAAGGCCGACTTTGCCATCAATGGCGGGGACCATGTCTTCGATGCGCTGGCGGTGCCGAAGCAGCGGGCGGTGTCGCTGTTCGATATGTATGACAAGGCGGAGCAGGATCTGGGGCTGAAGCTTTATCACACGGTTGGAAACCATGATGTTTTGGGGATTTATCCAGAGAGCGGGATGGCTGAGAGCGATCCGCTGTACGGGAAGAAGCTGTTCGAGCAGCGGTTTGGGAAGCTGTACTACTCGTTCGATCACAAGGGGCATCATTTTGTGGTGCTGGATTCGATTGGGATTACGCCGGACCGGGCTTATGAGGGGCGCGTGGATGCGGGGCAGTTGAAGTGGCTGGCGGCAGATCTGGCGGCGCTGCCGAAGGGGACTCCGGTGATTGTGTCGGTGCATATTCCGGTGGTGACGAGCTTTCTTTCGTATGTGCCGGAGATGCCGGTGCCTCCGCCACATCATGGATTGAGCGTGGCGAATGCGAACGAGGTGCTTGATGTGCTGGGTGGGTACAACGTGATCGGAGTGCTGCAGGGGCATACGCACATCAATGAGATGGTGGTGTGGAAGGGAGTTCCTTACTTCACGAGTGGGGCGGTGTGCGGAAACTGGTGGCATGGCACTCGGCTGGGGACGCCGGAGGGCTTTACGGTGGTGTCGGTGGCGAATGGGAAGATGACGACCCGGTATGAGACTTTTGGGTTCAAGTCGGTGGCTCCGCAGAATACCTGAGTCCATGGTGGCTTTCGAGGAAGGCCCGGGGCTAAAGCCCCTTATTTCGGCCGGGTTTTTCGCAGGGCTAAAGCCCTGCGCTTAATCCCAAAGCCCTGCGCTTAATCCCAAAGCTCTGTGCTTAATCCCAAAGCTCTGTGCTTAATCCTAAAGTTCTGTGTTTAATCTCAGAGCTCTGTGCTTAATCCCGGAGACACTGGCTTAGAGCGCTGGGGCGTCTTCTCTTTTGGGGTTGTAGGACTTGAGGCGCTTTTCCATGATTTGGAGTGCGGCTTTGCTTTCGTCGATCAGGATGAAGTTGCGGTTGTGTTTTGCGGCGGCTTCGCCGGTGGTGCCGCTTCCGGCGAAGAAGTCGAGGACGGTCTCGCCGGGGTTGGAGTGGACGCGGACGATGCGCTCGAGGATGCCTAACGGTTTTTGCGTGGCGTAGCCGGTTTTTTCTTTGCCGGTGGGGGAGACGATGGTGTGCCACCAGACGTCGGTGGGGGTTTTGCCGCGCGCGGCTTTTTCTGCTCCTACGAGACCGGGCGCCATGTAGGGGATGCGGTCGCTCGCGTCGAGGTTGAAGGTGTAGCGGGTGGGATTTTTTGTGTACCAGAGAATGTTGTCGTGTTTGGCGGGCCAGCGTTTGGTGGCGCGGGCTCCGTAGTCGTAGGCCCAGATGATCTCGTTCTGGAAGCAGACGCGACCGAAGATATCGTCGAGCATGATTTTACAGTAGTGGACTTCGCGGTAGTCGATGTGGAAGAAAAGAGAGCCGGTGGGGGCGAGGATGCGATGGGCTTCGACCATGCGTGGGCGGAGGAAGCCGAGAAAGTCGTCGAAGGTGTCTCCGTAGCCGGATGCGGCGGGGTTGTCGATGATGTGGGTGCGATAGCGTCGGCCGCCGAAGCCGGTGCGGTCGCCGGCCTCGTCGCGGATTGTCTTGATCTGCTTCCTGGCCTGGCGTTTGCCGGTGTTGAAGGGGGGATCGACGTAGATGAGCTCGACTGATTCTGCTTTCATTGACCGCAATACGGCCAGGTTGTTTCCTAAAACAATCCGGTTCATTCCGACGAATCTCCCGACCCTAACACTAACGTACCCTTGGGTTCTGAGGCGCAAGCGTGTATTGTTTTCTTCGGGCTTTTGAACGATTTCGTAATGTCTGCAAACCATCTCATCTACGCCATGCTGACCCACCGCGGCCGCGTCCGTCAGGGCAATGAAGACACCTGTGCGGCGGCTCCTGAAGCGGGCGCATACATTGTCTGCGATGGAATGGGAGGAGCCGCAGCGGGTGAGATTGCGAGCAATCTTGCGGCGGATACGTTTCTGGCAAGCCTTGTCCCTGCGCCGCGTGGAGCTGGAGCGGGGAAGCCGCAGGCCCGGTTGAATGCTGCGATCCAGGCGGCGAATCAGGCGGTGTATCAGCAGTCGCGGCAGTCAGCGCGGTATTCGGGGATGGGGACTACGCTGGTGGCGCTGCTGCATTCGCCGATTTTGAATGGGACAAATGGAAGCAATGGAAAGAAGCGCAGCGCTGCGGACCACACGAACTCACGCGTGACGGACCCTCCGACGCTCTGGCTGGGGCATGTCGGGGACAGCCGATGCTACCGGCGGCGGCGAGGTGTGCTGGAGCAGTTGACGCATGACCACTCGCTGGTGGAGGAGCAGCTTCGCGCGGGGCAGATTACTGCGGCGCAGGCGGCGCGATCGCCGATGCGAAATTTGATTACGCGTGCGATTGGATCGCAGCCTACGGTCGATGCAGAGATTCAGAGTCACCGGCCGCAGCCGAATGATGTTTACCTGCTGGCTTCGGATGGGCTGACGCATGAGGTGAGCGATGAGGAGATATCGGAGATTCTGGGTGAAATTCCAAAGCCTCCGACCCAACGCTCGCTGACGGTAGCATGCGAGGCTTTGATTACGGCGGCGAATCGCAACGGCGGGAATGACAACATTACGGTTCTGCTGGTTGCGGTGACGCCTGAGCTTGCGGCTGCGTCGACACACTAGACGCAGTTTGCGGGTGAACTGCTAAACTCGGAAGTCGTCAAAAACAATCCTTATGAGTGAAGTGAAAACGATTGCAGTTCTGGGCGCCGGAACGATGGGCAACGGCATCGCGCATGTGTGTGCGCGAGCGGGGTTTCCGGTGCTGCTGTACGACGTTGACCAGACGGCGCTGTATCGAGGGCTCGATACGATTCGCACGAACTTTGCGCGCGAGGTTGCGAAGGCGAAGCTGACGCAGGAGCAGGCGGATGAGGCGCGCTCGCATATTACGCTGACGACGAAGATCGATGATCTGGCGCCGGCGTGGGTCGCGATTGAGGCGGCGACAGAACGGTTTGAGATCAAGGCGGGAGTGTTTCGCGAACTGGATCGGCTGCTGGGGGCGGAGGCGATTCTTGCGACGAATACTAGCTCGATCTCGATTACGAAGATTGCGGCGGTGACGAAGCGACCCGCGCAGGTGGTCGGGATGCACTTCTTTAATCCTGTGCCGGTGATGAAGCTGGTGGAGGTGATACGGGGGCTGCAGACCTCGCAGGCTACGTTTGATGCGGTGCATGGACTGGCACAGAAGCTGGGGAAGACTCCGGTTGAGGTGAACGATGCGGCTGGATTTATCTCGAACCGCGTGCTGATGCCGCTGATCAATGAGGCGATTTATTCGGTGATGGAGGGGGTGGCTACGCCGGAGGCTGTGGACCAGGTGTTTGTGCTGGGCATGGCGCATCCGATGGGGCCGCTGACGCTGGCGGATTTTATTGGGCTGGATGTGTGTGCGGATATTATGCGTGTGCTGGCCGAAGGGCTTGGGAACCCGAAGTACAATCCTTGTCCGCTGCTGGTGCGGATGGTCGACGCGGGATGGCTGGGGCGGAAGTCGGGGAAGGGATTTTACGAGTATCCGGCGAAGTAAACGGGAAGCATTCTCAAGTAGCATGGAAGGCAACAGGAGAGGCGATGCCACAGGAGCTTTACTTTGAAGATTTTTATGTAGGCCAGCGGTTCCACTCTGTGGGGCAGGCCAAGGTGACGGCGGAAGAGATCAAGGAATTCGGCCAGAAGTACGACCCGCAGCCATTTCATCTGGATGAGGCGGCTGGGGAGAACTCGTTTTTCAAAGGGCTGGCGGCCTCGGGGTGGTTGACGGCGGCGATTGTGATGCGGCTGCGGGTGCAATCGATTACAGTGGCTGGCGGCATGATTGGCGCGGGCGTGGAAGAGATGCGGTGGACGCTTCCGGTGCGGCCGGGGGACTCGATCCGCACGGAGATCGAGGTGGTTGGGGTGCGGCAATCGAACTCGCGGAAGGAGTTTGGCGTGGTGCGCACGCGCACGCTTGCGTTCAACCAGAACGACGAGGTGGTGATGCGCTCGACGGTGAATTTTCTGGCTCCGTTGAGAGAGCCGGCGGATGTCTCGAAGTGAGCAGGACAATGGAGTCAGCATGACGGATGCAGAGAGGACGCTGCTTAAATCGAGTATCGACCAGATCGTCGAGGTTGAGATGCTGGACAGTGACCGTCATCTGGCTCAGGTGCTGTTCGTGTTTGATGAGGGGGAGACTCCGGATGTGTTTTACCTGAAGGTTGCGCCGGGACCGGATGGGGCTCTGGTGGCGCAGGGGAGTGCGGGCTGTTCGGTTCTGCTCTCTGAGATTGCGGCGGTGCGGGCTTACCGGTCTTAGAGGAACCAAGGTGGTTACTCTGCGCGGATACTCACAACGAATCGGCGTATTCTTAGCGAATGATGCGTATGACAGTGCTCGCCTCAGGGTCCAAAGGCAACAGCACCGTCATCTCTTCTTCGCGTACGCGGGTGTTGGTGGATGCCGGGCTGTCGTGCCGTGAGCTTTTGAAGCGGATGGCCATGGCGGGTGAAGATCCAACTGCGCTGAATGCGATTTTGATTACCCATGAGCATCAGGACCATGTGGCCGGGTTGTCGGTGCTGGCGCGGCGATTGAAGATTCCGGTGTTTTTTACTGAGCCTACTCATCGTGCGTGGGTGAGGATGCTGACGCCGCGCACGACGATGTCCTATGCGAAGTGGCTGGAGCAGGTGCAGCGGGAGAAAGAGGCGCGGGCTTCTGTCGCGATGCATTCGATCGATCTGCAGGCGGAGGCGGACGACGAGGAGCTATGCGACTCTGACGTGGAGGCGGATGTGGCGAAAAAGCCTGATCCCACGCGGCTTCCCGCGGTGGAGTATTTCCACTCCGGCACGCAGTTTTCGATTGGGGACATCGACATTACGCCGTTCACGATTCCGCATGATGCGACTGATCCGTGCGGGTTTGTCTTTGAGGCTGAAGGCGTGAGGATGGCGGTGGCTACCGACCTTGGGTATATGCCACCGAATGTGAAGGCGGCGCTGAGACGGGTGGATGTGATGTTGCTGGAGTCGAACCATGATCTGGAGATGCTGAAGGATGGGCCGTATCCGTGGAGCGTGAAGCAGCGTGTGCTGTCGCGAGTTGGCCATCTGTCGAATCATGCGACGGCGGAGTTTCTGGAGAAGGACTACGACGGTGGGGCGACGTGGATTGTGCTGGGGCATCTTTCGGAGTCGAATAATGCGCCGGAGCTTGCGCGGTTGAGTGCGGAACAGGCTCTGGAGAGCCGCCCGACGCTGCTGGGTAACCGGGTGCTGCTGGCGCACCAGGCGGTGCCGCTTGAGCCGATTACGGTGTAAGTTCTGACATTGCCGCATTTCCGAGAGGGGAAGAAAATTTTTCCATGGGCCAGGGGTTCAAAGTGATTACTGTTTCGTGAATCCTTTTGTTTTCTCCGCGACTCAAACAAGGTAGAATGAGTTATAAGGTGATGAAAAAAACCACGTTAGTCTCTTCAGCAGATCAGATATCCCATACCTCCTGTATCGATCAGGTGGTGGGGAATATTCTTTCTGGCTGGCGCTACGATATCTCCGGGCTTTCGCCCGCCATGCGCACGGACTATGAGCAGCATCTGACCGATTGCAGCCACTGCCGGCGGCGTCAGCAGATTGCACGCACGATCGATGTTCTGCTGATCAGCGTGAGCACACTTTCGATCGCGGCGTTTCTGCTGGCCGCGGTCGTCATTCGCCGGGTCGAGCTGATTACTCACATCTTCACGATGCATCTTCGTTTCTCGCAGACGCATGGCATTGCTATTTCGCTTGAAGCAGTAGCAGTGGCGGGGCTTATCTTCTCGATGCTGCTGTGGGTGCTGGTTGCGATTGCGACGCCTTTGCCGGGGTTCCTTGGCGGCATTGTGCAGGAGCGCATTCCTGCCGACCTGCGTGACCGTTTTACCAAGAACGCAGCTTAGGAGAGCGGGATGCGGTGTCGCCGCCTGCGCTGAACCTATTTCCACGAAGTTGTCATCCTTCCCGCACCACGATAGCGTAGAAGAAGCCTTTCATGAACCCCTCCCCACAAACGGATGGTGAACTCGTTCCTCGCCCTGCTCCGGCGCCTATGCCGGATTACGAACGTGAGGTCTCGCGGCCGAACTCGCGCGAGCGTGGGTGGAATATTCTTGCGACTCCAGGGACCTATACGCTGCTGGCGGTGAATATAGGCGTCTTCGGCTGGATGGTTCTGCATGGGGTTTCTCTTAAAGACCCAACAACTCAGCAGCTGGTCCATTACGGCGCTACAAATACCTGGGCTATCGTCTTCGGTCACCAGTGGTGGCGTCTGCTTACGGCGACCTTCGTTCATGTCGGTTTGCTGCATATTGCCACGAATATGTGGTGCCTTTGGAATCTTGGACTGCTTGGCGAGCCGCTGCTTGGTCCACTTGGGCTGATCGCCGTCTATCTCATCACGGGGATTGCGGGCAATCTGCTGGGGCTTTGTGCGAACGTAATTCCGCCGCATGACTACACATCTGTGGGCGCGGGAGCTTCGGGTGCGGTGTTTGGGATTGCAGGCATCCTGATTGTGCTGCTGTCGAACAAGAGGCTGCCAATTCCGGCGTTTGAGCTCAATCGTCTTCGCCGATCGGTGATCCAGTTTGCGGTTTTGAACCTGATCATTGGCGTAGGGGCCAACTTCACCAGCATCGTGCGCATCGACAACCATGCGCACATCGGCGGCTTCCTGAGCGGCCTCGCGCTGGGTGTGCCTCTGGTGCCGCGGATGACCTCGGGGCGCACGCGATATCTGCAGCGCCAGAAGATGACGTTTGCCGGAGCAGCGTTTCTCCTCTTTTTGTTTGCCTACTTCATTACCAAGCTTCGGTAAGACGAGCGTTACTCGTAGCGGAGGGCGACCATCGGATCGGCTCGCTCAGAATCGCGGTGACGAAGAGTCGAAAGCCCCGGCAGACGAACCGGGGCCTGGAATGTATATGGGTTTCTGCTGGATTAGCTGAGGGTTGTCTGGGCGAATTTCCTTACCATGGCTAACAGGAGCCGCCGGTCGCTTTCGGAGAGGTGTGCGGAGTACCGCTGCACCTGGGTGAGGAAGCGGATCTCCTCCTCGCCGAGGTTGAGGCCGGACATCTCCTTGCCGATGGTCTCTTCGGCGAAGAACTCCGAGAGCTGGAGGTCGAGGGCGCGGGCGATCTTTTGGAGGGTCTCGAGAGAGGGGACCGTGTGGCCGTTTTCAACACGCGAAAGGTAACATCGCAGCAGGCCGGTCCGCTTCTCGATGTCCCCCTGCGACATGCCCTTCTGCAGCCTGTAGCCGCGGATGGTCGTGCCGATGTTCATGGAGATGGAAGGGTCCAGGGAGTTATTCGTCACTTCAACGGGAATAGTTTGCATGTCAGCCATTAGCCACAAAGTAAACACCGGGAACGACTTGGTCAACGCCAAATTGAGGGTTGGCACGAAAGTTGTACCAGCGCAGGTTCATCCTGAGCCAGTTACCTTCAGAACCTGAACTTTTACTTGAACCCCTGGCCCGGAGGGAACCACCTCTCGCATTACGAGAGAGGTTACTAACTCCAAAGTAACCTCCAAACGTCACTTTTGTCCAACCCAGCGGTAGATGCTGCAGAGATCCTCAGCGGAGGCGACCCAGTCGGCTGCGGCATCCTCCTGGGACATCTCTACTGTCCCGGTCCAGAGGCGCTGAAAGCATGGGTTTGTCTCGAAGAGCTCGCCTGCTTCAGGGTTGAAGTAGATGACATCTAGCTGAGTTGGCCGACCGGCGAACTCGGTTTCGATGCGGGCGATAACCTGGGTTAGCACGGGGGCTGTGAAGGGATGGAAGAGGTAGAGAAGGCAGGCTTCGGGGGGAAACCGGAAATCAGCCGCGTCCTGGCAGAGGATATGTACGGGACAGGTGGAATGGCCGACTGCAGTCCACCGAGCGACGTTGGCCTCGGCGGTGGTTGCCAGGCTGGAGTGCAGTTCTACTCCGATAACCTGGCGAAATTTGAACTGGGAGGCCATCAGGACGGCTCGCCCTTTGCCGCATCCGAGGTCGATGAAGCTATAGTTCTCGATTGCCGGGTGGGAGTTGTCGGCGATCCATCGTGCCATGACCTGCTGGAACCGCGAGGGAGCCATGCCGTAGTAGGCGGTATTGAAGACATCGTGTCGATGCCCGGAGTGAAGGTCGGTTCCGGGGATCAGGCCGCTGGTGTCGACGCCATATTGTTGGTCGAATGGATGCACCTGCGGAGCGGTCTGAGCGCTGGGTGTGGGCTGCGGGCGCCGCAGAGCTGCTCGCAGGGTTCCGCCGAGGCCACGCTGCGCAAGCGACCACCGCAGCTTTGACCACGCTGTGCTCATGCCATGAACATTCCGCCGTTCACGTCGAGGGTGTGGCCGGTGATGTAGGCGGCTTCTTCGGAGGCGAGGAAGGTGACCGCATGCGCGATTTCGAGGTCGGTTCCGACGCGGCCCAAAGGAATGTACTGGGTCATGGCGTTTTTCTGGTCCTGGGTGAGGACTTCGGTCATCGCGGTTTCGATGTAGCCGGGGGCGACGGCATTCACGGTTATCGTCCGGCTGGCTAGCTCGCGGGCGAGGGACTTGGTGAGTCCGATGAGGCCGGCTTTTGAGGCGGCATAATTTGCCTGACCGGCCTGGCCTGTTTCGCCTACGACTGAGGTGATGTTGATGATGCGGCCCCAGCGGTTTTTGACCATCTGCGACATGACGGCCTGGGTCATGAGGAAGGCTCCGGTGAGGTTTGTGGTGAGGACATCGTCCCAGTCTTTGCGTTTCATGCGCATGGCAAGGATGTCGCGGGTGATGCCGGCGTTGTTGACGAGGATGTGGACTCCGCCGAAGTGGGCTATGACCGCCTTGGCGCATTCTTTGATGGAGTCTTCGCTGGAGACGTCGAGCGCAAAGGTGTGGGCGGTTCCTCCGGCGGCGGTAATCTCTGCGGCTACTGTGGCTAGTTTGTCCAGATTGCGCGCGGCGAGGGCTACGGAGGCTCCGGATCGGGCGAGTTCGAGGGCACAGGCGCGTCCGATGCCCTGGGACGCTCCGGTAATCAATGCGATACGACCTGCTGCTATGCTCATGAACCTCCAATAACAACGACGCACCAAATTATACGGAGTTCCGGGGCGAAACATCCTCAACCGCTTCACGTATTCTGAAGTTCCATGTCAGAGCACGAAGTAAAACCGACCGAAACGGATGTTTATGCGATTCATGGGGCTGACCCCGAGGTGCTTGCTTATGCAATGGCGAAGTATTCGCGCTCGTCGCTGACGATGAAGGAGTCGCTTGCGGAGATCAGCGCGCAACGGGCAGAGCAGTTCCTGAATACGTTTTATTTTCAGTATGGGCATCGCTCGATTGCGGATCTTGCGCATATTCCCTTTGCGATTGAACGGCTGAGCCTGCTGGCCGCAATTGAGCTGGTGGACGAGCAGAGATGGGATGGGCAGGAGAGGTCGACGCGGTATCAGAACTTTCGGACTTCGGGCTGGTATACGCCTGATTTTGGTGCGGAAACACAGAAGTATACCGCTGCGGTGAAGGACCTTTTTGCCGCTTACGATCATGTTGGCGCGGGGATGCTGGAGGCGTTGAAGGCCGCGATTCCGAAGCCGGAGGAGATGAAGGCGGAGGCTTATGAGCGGACTTTGAAGGCTCGGGCATTTGATGTGGCGCGGTATCTGCTGCCGCTGGCGACGAATACCTCGCTAGGTCAGATTGTGAATGCGCGGACGCTGGAGACGCAGGTGTCGCGGCTGCTGACGAGCGAATTTGCCGAGGTTCGGGCTTTGGGGGAGAAGCTGCGGGCTGCGGCGACGGAGCCGGCGTGGAATGTACAGCACAGCGCGGCGAAGGTTCTGTGCGACGAGATTGGGTCGGTGGATGAGGTTTGTGGCAGCCGGTTGGCCGAGAGCCTTCTGAGACCGGTAAAGACGGCTCCCACGCTGGTGAAGTATGCGGTGACGAATGATTATCTGCGGCAGAGCCGATGCGAGCTGGGTGTAGCTGCTGCGGAGTTGATGAAGGGGCAGGCGATTGCGGGTTCTCCGGTTGTGGATTTGCTGGATGATGCCGAGTCGCTTGAGGTGGAGCTTGCTACTTCGTTGCTTTATCCGAACTGCCATTATCCGTACCGTCAGCTACGCAACGAGGTTGCGGCTTTGAGCGAGGTGCGGAGGTCGGAGTTGATTGCGCTGGGCGCGAAGCATCGCGGGCGGCATGATGAGCTGCTGCGGGCGTTCAGTGCGGGACACGGTCTTCGCTTCGATATTTTGATGGATATCGGAGGATTTCGGGATATGCATCGGCATCGGCGGTGTGTCCAGCTTATGCAGCCCTATACGGACGTTCACGGGTATGAGGAGCCGGTCTGTCCAGGGCAGCCTTCGCTTGCTGAGGCGAAACTGGAGGGAGCCTATTCTGCGGCCTTGGGAGCTGCCTATGCAGCTTATCGTGAGCTTCGTGATTATGGGGTGCCTGAGGCGGCACAGTCGGCGCAGTACTGCCTTCCGCTGGCTACGCGCTGCCGGGCGATGTTCAAGATGGACTTTGCCGAGGCGTTGTATATTGCGGAGCTGCGGTCGGGGGTGGCGGGCCATTTCAGCTACCGAAGGGTGGCTTGGAAGATGTATCAGGCGGTGGCGCAGCAGCACCCCTCGCTGGCTGGGTATTTCAGGATTGAGGATGTGAACGAGCCGGTGGACCTGTTAAGACGATAGCTTATTTCGCCTTTTCTTTGCTTTTCCCGTTTTGGATGCTAGAATCCGCATTGAAGTTTAACCCACCCGTTTTACCCACATAGGAGCGATACACGTGGCAGATGACCGTAATAAAGCAATAGAGCTGGCTCTTTCCGGGCTGGAGAAGCAGTTTGGCAAGGGTTCGATTATGCGGCTCGGCTCGAAGGACGTTGTGCCGATTTCGGTCATTTCTACAGGGTCTATCTCGTTCGATGCAGCGCTGGGCGTGGGTGGGGTTCCGCGTGGACGCGTGATTGAGATCTTTGGGCCGGAGTCCTCGGGCAAGACGACGATTACTCTGCAAATTATTGCAGAGGCGCAGAAGGCGGGCGGCCTGGCGGCGTTTGTGGATGCTGAACATGCGCTCGATCCGGCCTATGCGGCAAAGCTCGGGGTAGATATCGACAATCTGCTGGTGAGCCAGCCGGATTATGGCGAGCAGGCGCTGGAGATCGTTGAGGCTCTGGTGCGGTCGAATGCGATCGATGTGCTGGTGGTGGACTCGGTGGCGGCGCTGGTTCCGAAGGCAGAGCTCGATGGCGAGATGGGCGATTCGCACATGGGGCTGCAGGCGCGGTTGATGTCTCAGGCGCTGCGGAAGCTGACAGGTACGGTTTCGAAGTCGCGGACCTGTCTGATCTTCATCAACCAGATACGCGAGAAGATTGGTGTGATGTTCGGCAACCCGGAGACGACGACTGGCGGCAAGGCGTTGAAGTTTTATTCGTCGGTTCGCATCGACATTCGCCGGATTGGCGCGGTGAAGGATGGAGATACGGTGGTGGGTTCGCGGACCAAGGTGAAGATTGTGAAGAACAAGGTGGCAGCGCCGTTCCGCGATGCCGAGTTCGACATTCTTTACGGCGAAGGCATCTCGCGCGAGGGGGACATTCTGGATCTTGCGGTGTTGCACAACATCATTGACAAGAGCGGCGCGTGGTACAGCTACCAGGGCGAGCGTATCGGCCAGGGGCGCGAGAATGTTCGGGCGTTTTTGAAGGAGAACAAGGACGTATTTGCTCGCGTCGATGCGGAATTGCGGAAGAAGCTGGGGATCAGTGGTGCGGCTCCTGCGGATGTTCCGCCGGTTCCTGCTGATGGTCCATCCCAAGCGCGCGAAGTGGTGAAGGGGAAGAAATAGATTCAGGGAAGACGAGAGTTTTGGATGAGTGCCGACTGCTATGCAGTCGGCGCTTGTTTTTGGCTGCGAATAAATGAGTGGCCGAGTGGAATCGCTTCATGGCCCGCGGTGGCATTGAAGATTTCGATGAAGGCAACGAGGATGGCATCGATCCCGGTCAGCAGTTCGAAGTATCCACCTATCTTGCCGCAGCTCAAATTGCCTATGGTGTAGCCGAAGTCGCCCGCTGCGAGTAAGAAAAAAGTGATCCAAAGATGCTCCAGACGGCCTTGCTGAGGATGTGTTGTTCAAAGCCTGGTTTACATGCGGGCCAATCTTGCTGATTCGCAGCCGCAACAGATACGAAAAAGGCAAAATTTATAGATATCTTTTTTCTGGAGACACGGCGAGCGTGCAGGGAAAATAAGAAAGGGCTCCGGTCTGAATACCGGAGCCCGAGGCGATCTGAAGATTTATCGAATGGCTGTGTGCGGATGGATCTGACGTGAACTACATCTCTCCGGGGCCACCGGGAGGCGGAGTGCCAGTGTTGCCGCGCATTCCGCCGTGCATCATGCGCGACCGGCGATTGTCGCGCTCCTCGGCTTGAAGCTTGGTCCATTGATCGGGAGTGAGCACGTTGCGGATGCTGAGAAGCATCTTCGCATTTGCCTTCTCAAGCTCTGCGCGGGCCTGCGCGGTGTGGTCGATTTGAGCAAGAATCTTGTTGGTGTCCGGAGGATTGGCCGCCAGCATGGGTTCCATCAGGAGCTCCTGCTTTTCGAGGGTGGCCCTGAGATCGATGAGTTGAAGACGGCTCTGCTGCAGAATGTCGTCCATGCGCTTCTGCTGGTCGGGAGTGAGGGTGAGCTTCTGGATGAGGTCGGGGTTGTGCCACCACATGCCGGGAGGGCCGACGTGGAGACCTGAACGCATGCCCCCATCACCCCATCCACCTCGGCTCTGGCCCATGGAGCTGCCGTCCGGTTGCTGGGCGATAGCGAAAGTCCCGGATAGAGTTGTGAGCAAGACGAGCAGATGTACGGTTTTGAAACGCATATTAGTTAGTCCTCTGGTCTGCAGCGGAAGATGTTGAAGCCGAACCAGACGTGGGGTCAGCGAGAGGTTGCATCGGAGATGGAACCTCTGCGGAGACCGCCTGGTCGATGTCGGCGAGGAGAGCCTCGTCGGATTCGAGCGTCTGCGAGGAGGCTGAGGTGGAGTGTGTGGCCATCGGGGAGTCTGTCTGCGTCTGCCGGTGCATGCTGAGCGGGAACAGAGCCGCGACAAACACTACGGCGGCGGCGGTCCAATAAAGCGGCTGCGTGAGAAAGCTGTGCGGAGGAGCAATGGACGATCGCTGCGCATAGCTCTGCGCGAACTCCTGCCGGGCGTAGGAGGCTGCAGCGCCGCGGAAGTGAGTGAGGGAGTCATGCAGGCTCTTCAGCTCTGCGGAGCAGACGGGGCAGGCTCGAAGGTGCGCCTGCACGACGTCGGAGGCGGGGCGGGATTCGGTTTCCGGCAAGAGCGACGAGTCGGCGAGGAGCAGGTCGCAGAGTTGCTCGTGAGTGAGGTGGAGTGTCATAGGGAGTCCTCGTGCGTGGCGTTATGGCGGGCTCGAATGGTAGCGAGGGCGCGATAGAGATGAGTCTTGACGGTGCTGATGGGAAGGCCGGTGATTTCGGCTATCTCCGAGAGCTCGAGCTCTTCGAGGAAGCGGAGGAGAAAGACATTGCGCTGGCGGTCGGAGAGCTGTGCGACGCTCTCCCAGACGAGCGCCATCTGTTCCCTGGCGATCAGCCGCGACTCGAGAGAGCTGTCGCGGTGCGGAATGTGGGCGGAGATGTCCGAGACGTCGACTGCGGTCTCTGAGACTCGTTTCCAGAAACGAAAGCGATCGGTGCGAGTGTGGTCGCGGATGAGGTTCAGCGCAATGCGCATGAGCCAGGTCGAGATGGAGCAGTCTCCTCGAAAGGTATGGCGGGCGGACCACGCGCGAACAAAAGTGTCCTGAGTGAGGGACTGAGCCACATCGCGATCCCGGATCGAGATCAGGTGAAAGCGGAAGATCTTCTGTTCGTAGGTCGCGACGATTGATGCCATATCGTCAAGCGGCGTTGCCGACACCTGTGGCGTCACGGATGGGCTGTCGGAGGTAATGGCGCGTGAGGACATGGACGGAATGTGTAAGTCAACTCCTGGCGAATCCTGTTTCTACTAATGATTGAGACGAAGGGGGCTGGCCGCAAGACTACACTGCTGGATGGATTTATTTCTTCTTAGGGGAAAGGAGGGTATGCTTTTTGGTGGCATGCATACCGTCAAAGCTATCTATCCCGGGACCTTCGATCCACTCACCAACGGCCACCTCGACCTGATTGCGCGGGGGGCGAAGATTGTCGACCAACTGGTGGTTGCGATCCTGCGCAACTCGGAAAAAGGGACGCCACTTTTTACCGTGCCGGAGCGCGAGGAGATGATCTTCGAGGCGACACGGGGGTTCGGCAATGTTTCGGTGACAACATTCAACGGCCTGCTGGTGGATTTTGCGAGGGAACAAGGGGCGAAGGCGGTTTTGCGTGGGATTCGGGCTATCAGCGATTACGAGTATGAGTTTCAGATGGCCATGATGAACAGGAAGCTTGATCCTGAGTTGGAGACCCTCTTCATGATGCCTGCCGAGAAGTACACCTATGTCAGCTCACGGCTCATCAAGGGTGTATTTCAACTTGGTGGCGATGTTACCGCTCTGGTGCCGCCACTGGTTGTAGAGCGGCTAAAGGCCAAGGTGCCGAACCGGCTTTAATCTTCGGTGTTGAACGACACCCAGGCCTCCATAGCTTTGCCAATGCAGCTCGCTGGGTTATCTGGTCTTTTTCTTCTTCACAGCAGCTTTTTTCGTGGGCTTTTTCTTGGGTTTCCTGGTCGAGCTACCTGGATTCACTGTGGTGATGAGCTTGGTGCCGATGGGGGAGCCCAGACCGGTGCATGGGTCCCAACCGGGGCCTGCGCTGAAGCCTGTGGGAGTGCCGGAGTAGTTGGTGCCTGAGGTGATGTCGTTGAAGGCGGCTTTGCCTTTGGCGGAGTAGATGGCAGGTTGGATAAAGCCGGCGGAGGCGCTATTTTGTGCGTTGGCTAAGGCAATGAGACCAGCCCAGAGAGGGGCCACGGCGCTGGTGCCTCCGATAACCATATTTTGGCCGTCGACGCGAACGGAGTAGCCGGTGGAGGGATCAGCATCGCCGGCGACATCGGGGATTCCGCGGCCTCCGCCTGATGCAGTGGGTTTGGGGACATTTGCAGCGGATTGCCAGGAAGGTAGAGGGAAGACGGTGCTGACGCCGCCTCCAGTTGCACCTTCGTTGGCGGCGAGCTCGTTCCAGACGACTTCGGAGGAGATGGTAGATCCCGACGCTACGAGTTTGGTTCCACCGCAGGCAAGGACGTGCGGACTGGAGGCGGGGAAGTCGACGTGGTTCTGGCCGTCGGTAACGCCATCGGTTGAGCCGTTGTCGCCAGTGGCCACAGTGATGGTAATGCCAAGGGCGGCGGCTGACTGGCAGGCTGCGTCAAGAGCGGTCATGGATTGACTGGTCCAGGCAGATTCGGCGGCGCCCCAACTGATCGAGATGACGGAGGGATTGTTTTTGGAGTCGTGGACGGCGGTGCCGATGGCGTCGATGAACCCCTGGTCGGTGTTTGGAGCGAAGTAGACGACGATGTTGACTCCTGGCGCGACGGATCCGGCTACTTCGATGTCGAGCATGACTTCGCCGTCAGCGCTGCTGGCGGTGGTGGGGGAGTTTTTCGCGCCATCGACGAGGACGGCGGAGACCTTTGGGGCTTTCTGACCGATGGATTTGAAGTAAGTGGTGAGGTCGGTGGTTCGGTAGCCGCCGCCTAGTTCGAGAATGCCGATGGTTTGGCCGGAAGCCGATTGGTTAGTGGGGAACTGGTAGAGATCTGCGACCTGCGGCGGGGTATAGGAGATGTTCGCAGCGCCAGCGTGAGGCCGTGCGAAGCCGCCACCCTGGGCGAGTTTTTCGCTGTGGTTGTCGGTTTCGCCAAGGACGCGAAAGTGAGGCTGCGCCTGGGGGCGGTTATCGAGACCAAGGACTGCTTCGACTGGACCTACGAGTTGAGCAGGCAGGGTAACACTGCCTTCGCGAACACGATAGGTTGTGCCGTCTACGATCTTGTGGACGAGGTTGACGCCGAAGGCCTTTTGCATGGCCCCGATAGTGCCAACTAGTTTGACCATGCGGCGTTCGGGACCCGGGGTGTCTGGGGCGACTGCAAGGCCATATTCTTTGGCGAAGGCACGGACGAGCTTGACGGCGGCGGGGTCTGCGCCGTGGCGCTGGCGATACTGTGCGCGAGTAAGGCGTTCTTTGCCGGTGCGGTTGGTGGCTTTGAGCTGATTCTTTCGTTTGACGATGACCGAGACGGTGATCTTCTTGCTCAACGGGGCAGGCTGTTCGGTGGTTGTGGGGACAAAGGCGGCCTTCTCGCTGCCGGGAAGTACAGCGCGTGGTGAGATGGAGAGAGAAGGAGCGGATTTCTTCTTGGCTTTCCTGGCTACAGACTTTGTTGTCATGGGGAGGTTCTCCAAAATCGGGGATGGATTATGAGCGAGCCGTACGCGCGAGTGGCGCCGATTGTGAGAGACCATAGTATGCCAGTGTCTGGCGTGGAAAGATGATGGTGGGCGAGAATTTCCGCAGTATAGAGACAATTGGCTGGGATAGACTGGGCAGCAGCTTTGCGGGCGCGGTTTGCAGTGTCGCATTATTTCACTCTTGCATGCTGCTATCCGCCAGCAAAAAAAATCGCGAGGGTATTGCATGCAGGTTTCAACGCCGGTCGGGGTAGGAATAAAGCCTAAGGGGAATGCGCCGCAATCCGTATTTCCGGTAGGGCATATGGTGCTGTTTTCGCTGGTTACGGTACTGTTTTTTTTGTGGGGTATGTCGAATAACCTGACGGACATCCTGGTGCAACAGTTTAAGAAGTCGTTTGAACTTTCTCCGGTGAGCGCGCAACTGGTGCAGACGGCGAACTTTCTGGGGTACTTCTTTATGGCGCTTCCGGCAGCGCTGCTGATGCGCAGGTGGGGCTATAAGGCCGGGATGGTGACGGGGCTTTGTCTGTTCGGCGGCGGGATGATTCTGTTCTGGCCGGCTGCGACGAGCGGACTGTATCCGGCGTTTCTGGTGGCGTTGTTTACGGTGGGAAGCGGAGCTTCGTTTCTAGAGACGGCGTCGAATCCTTTTATTGCTCAGTTTGGTCCGGCAGAGACGTCGGAGCGGAGGCTGAATTTTTCGCAGTCGTTCAATCCTCCGGGGACGATTGTGGGAGTGTTGATAGGCTCACAGTTTATTTTTTCAGGCGTCGAGAAGACGGGGGCTGAGGTCGCGCAGATGAAGGCTGCGGGCACGTATGCGGCGTATCTGCATACAGAGATCATGCGCGTGGTGCCGACCTATTTGACGTTTGGCGCGGTGGTGCTGCTGTGCGCGTTCATTTTGTCCCGAATGAAGTTTCCTTCGATGCATAGTGAGCACGAGGGGGAGGCCGGTGACCATGGGAGCTTTGGCCAGTTGTTTCACTATCCGCATCTGTGGTTCGCGGTGCTGGCGAATTTCTGCAATGTGGGCGCGCAAATTTCGAGCTGGAGCAGTTTGATTCCCTACATGAAGCAGTTCACATCGGTGAGTGAGCGGCACGCGGCGTATTACCTGACGGGAGTGCTGGCTGCGCTGACGCTGGGAAGGTTCGTGTCGACGCCGCTGATGAAGTATGTTTCGCCGAGCCGGATGCTGGGACTCTACGGTGTGATGAATGTGCTGCTGATGGCGGTAACGATGACGCAGCCTGGGATTGTCGGAGCGTGGGCTGTCGTGGCGAGCGGATTCTTTCTGTCGATTATGTTTCCGACGATCTTTGCCTTGGGGCTGAAGGGCCTGGGGCCGAATACGAAGCTGGCGGGTTCGCTGCTGGTGATGGCGATTGTGGGTGGGGCTCTCTTTCCGCCGGTTCTTGGATACATCGCGCGGATGACCGGGAGTATGGCGAAGGGGTATATCGTGCCGCTGACGGGATTTGTAGTAGTGGCGGTGTATGGATTTTTGGCGCCACGGATTCGATCAAACGAAGTGGCCGCGGCGCCGGAGGTGATCTGAGTTATGCGCTGCCCTGGATTCAGAAGTGACGCAGGTTTTCCGGCGGAGTGTGAGGCCGGTAGTCGGGATCGCCTGGGATGGGGTCCAGCGAAGCAGTGCGCTCGAGCGAGCGGCTGACGATATTTCGCGAGCCGAGACCGACGGCAAGGGCGAGAGTGAGGACGATGCCGCCAAAGAGAATTCCAAAGGCAAGCTCGACGACACCGCCTCCTATCTGGAGATGGTCGAGCACCATCGCTGCGGTGAGGACGAGGACGAGCCACTTTATGCCGAGCGAGAGAATGCGCGCGTACTGCAGCTTTGCATTGACGGCTCCGATTAGGACGGAACGCTCGAGGAAGCGGGCGATGAGGGTGCCGGCGATCAGCAGAAGTACGGCTCCGATGGCGTGAGTGACGTAAGGGAAGACGTAGACCGAGATCTGCGAATCTCCTGGGTATGCGGCGTCGAAGGCGGAGATGCCGATGAAGCAGCCGATGAGAATGCAGCCCCAGAAGACTACGCGAGCGATGAGCGCGGTAGGGCTATTGCCGGGCGACCAGTCGGAGATGGGGGCGACGGCGTTGCGGGCGAGGCGCTCGTCGAACTTTGCTGCGGTGAGTGTGCGCCGCAGAAGAGCCGCCAGGGCCGCTCCGATGAGAGCGAGCACAATGACCGCGAGGAGAAAGGCGACAAGCGCGGGCAGGAAACTGGCGAGCTTGACGAGAACTCGATGTGTGGATTGACGAAGTGCTAGTTCAACTTGTTGCCACATGGTGGGGTCTCCTTGCGGGTCGCTTTGGTTATGGATTGAAACGGTCTGGCCAGCGCCATCTTGAGACGAGATAAGGTTTGTCGGTCTCGAAGGCAACGGCAAGATCCTGGATGTGTTTTTCGGGTGATGTGCCGTGGCTGATCAATGTAAGGTGTGATGCAGTCCAGGCGAGATAGAGCGGCGTGAGCGCTCCGAGAAGGTGGCCGCGATTGATGGTGCGAAGGCGGAAGGCGAGGATGAAGTCGTAGATGATGCGGGCCCAGAGGTTGTCAGGCATGCGAAAGGTTTCGGGAGGCATGACGGAGAGTCTCTTGAGCCCGAGAAGTGAGTTGGGTGGCAGAACCAGAGACCAGATCTCGTGGAGGTTGGTGTAGGCAAGCCTGAAGGCATCGAGCATAGAGGCTATGTCGGCAGGCGACTCCGCCGGGGGAGCGGCTTGTGTGAGGGATGGTTGGGCCTGGGTAGCGCGGGCACGTTGCCAGAAGCTGGCCTTTGCGTCGACATCGGCGAATAAGGAACCCGCCACCTGAGCCAGGACCGCGTTGAGATCGGAGGCAATGGGTTGAGGAAGCACACGGGGACCGACGTTGACCTCCGCTATCGTGCAGTTGGCAGACGCGGCTTCACTGAGCGGCCACAGAAATGCTTCATTTTGTCCTGCTGCGGTGGAGCGTTGAGCGGCAGCTGCCAGGCGTTCCGCCATCTTGAGGGATAGACCAACGTCAATGGCGAGGGGAAAGCGCGGGCGCGTACCAAAGAGGGCGCGTGTGACGGGGTAGAGAATCGCAGCGTTGACCAGGCCCTCGTGAGGGCCGAGATCGTAGCGGGCCAACGTGAGGTCCCACTGGAGCGTAGATCCGGCGAGCGCGCGAATGGCCCCGGGGGAGAGAGATTGGGCTTCGGCGCCGAGGAGGACGCAGGCAGTCGCCTGATTGTCCTGTGCGAGTTTGTAGGCATTTAGATAGTCAGCCGCAGTAAGAATCCAGGGGATCGCTGAGACGGCCGCTGGGTTATAAGTCAGGAGGCGAAGACCGCCTTCTGGAGGCTGGGAAGAGGTGTCCGGAGTGGCGACCAGAACGCTTTCCCGCGGAAACGCGAGCGCGAGGTTACTGAGGGTGAGATCGAACGCCTCCTGTGGCAGGGAGGGCAGATTGACGAGCAGGATTCCCGTGGCTCCGGAAGAAGATGCAGAGGAGGGATTGATGTTCATTTCGGCGGAAGCCATCGGGCGTGCTGCCTTTCCCCGGTGTGGTTTTACGGTGAGGACATCCTGGACGTACAAGATGTCTGCGATGTGCATCTTAGGTTTTGGAAAGCTACTTCTACAGATGCGCGATTTGGTCTATTCGGTTGCAGGCAACCAAAACACAGATAAAGGAGCGTTGATGGCGGAAGCGAAGAAAAACACCAAACAAGCCTTGCACGGATCGCTGATTGAGGATTATTGCATGATCGGCGATTGCGAGACAGCGGCCCTGGTCTCGCGCGAGGGATCGATTGACTGGCTTTGCTGGCCGACATTCTCTTCCGGAGCGTGTTTTGCGGCATTGCTGGGCACGCGGGATAACGGGTTCTGGAAGATATCGCCGGCTGGCAGGGTAAGGTCAACTCATCGCAGATATCAGCCACATACGTTCGTGGTAGAGACGACCTTCGAGACCAAGGACGGCGAAGTATGCCTGGTAGACTTTATGCCTCCTCGCGACAGACACTCCCATGTGGTGCGGATGGTGCGCGGTGTGCGCGGCAAGGTAACGATGCGAATGGATCTTGCGATTCGTTTTGACTACGGCAGAACGATCCCGTGGGTGACGAGTACGGAGCACGAGCTTCGTGCGGTGGCAGGGTCCGACATGATCGTGCTGCGAACAGAGGTGCCATTGCGGAGCGAAGGGATGACCACATCCAGCGAATTTTCGATCAGGGAGGGCCAGACGATCAGCTTTATCCTGACAAATTTGTCGTCGCTCGAAAAAATTCCCCCTGTGCTGCCTGCTGAGAGAGCGTTGAAGGAGACCTGCGCTTTTTGGGCGCAGTGGAACAGAAAAAATAACTATCGGGGACCATATACGGAAGAAGTCGAGAGATCGCTGATGGTCTTGAAAGCCATGACCTACAGGCCATCGGGAGGAATTGTTGCCGCGGTAACGACATCGTTGCCGGAGAAGATTGGAGGGACTCGCAACTGGGACTATCGATATTGCTGGTTGCGGGACACCGCGTTTACGCTGCTGATTCTTATGCAGGCGGGTCATGTCGATGAAGCGGTGGAATGGCGCAAGTGGCTTATACGGTCGATCGCCGGGTCGCCGGACCAGATTCAAACGATCTACGGGATTTGTGGAGAGAGGCAGATTGTGGAATGGGAGGCCGGTTGGCTGCCAGGATATGAAGGTTCACAGCCTGTGAGGATCGGAAACGCTGCGGTGGGGCAGTTTCAGCTGGACGTGTTTGGTGAGGTGGCCGCTGCCTTGAACAGAATACCGCCAGCGGATGATGAAGCTCGCGTGCCGGCAGCCGCAGTGCAGGCGGCATTGATCGACCACTTGTGCCAGGTATGGCAGGAGCCGGACCAGGGGATATGGGAGGTTCGAGGCAAACCACAACATTTTACGCATTCGAAGGTGATGGCTTGGGTGGCGCTGGATCGGGCGATTAAAAATCACGAACAGTTCGATGGAGCAGGCGATGTGAAACGCTGGAAGAAGAATCGCGACATGATTCATCGTGAGGTTTGCGCTAAGGGATTCAACAAAAAACTGAATAGCTTTGTGCAGTCGTACGGATCGAAGCAACTGGATGCTTCTTGCCTCCGGATTGGCCTGGTGGGATTTCTTCCGATGGATGATCCAAGGATTGTGGGAACGATACAGGCGATTGAGAGATATCTCGTGAGAGATGGATTTGTCGCGCGCTACAACACCAGGACGACCGATGATGGTCTGCCAGCGGGCGAGGGCGCTTTTCTTGCGTGCAGCTTCTGGCTTGTGACGTGCCTTTGGCTGATTGGACGGAAGGAGGACGCCACGAGAATGTTCGAGCGGTTGCTTTCTCTGCAAAACGATGTTGGTCTGTTATCGGAAGAATATGACCCGGTGGCGAAGCGAATGGCAGGAAATTTTCCGCAGGCACTGTCGCATATTGCGCTGCTTCACTCTGCGTTTGCTTTGTCGGGACTGTGGCACCCACAACAGGGTGGTAAAAGAGGATGATCCGAAGAGCAGTCGCGGGGAGAATGCAAGATCCAGGAGGATTCAAGTATGAAAGATTGCCGGAGACAACTCATGCCGGATTAATTGCCTCTCAATTGATATCTGCAACAATTTTCTGCTGCCTTGTTTTTCTGAACGTGCTTTTCCTGATCGGTCGATGACGATGCTACGGATTCCAGGTTCTACTTACAGGCTACAGCTACACAAAGACTTTACCTTCGATGATGCGGCGGGGATTGCAGATTATCTGCACGAACTCGGGATTTCGCACGTCTACTGTTCCCCGTACCTGCAAGCCGCTCCGGGTAGCGTGCATGGCTACGACGTAGTTTCACACCAGAAAGTGAATGAAGAGTTGGGTGGTGCACAGGCGCATGAGCGCTTCTGCAGGAAGCTGGGAGAGTGCGATCTAGGACAGATTTTAGATATTGTGCCGAACCATATGTCGCTCGGTAAGGAGAACCGCTACTGGTGGGATGTTCTGGAGAACGGGACTTCGAGCCGTTATGCCTCGTTTTTCGATATTGACTGGCAGCCGCAGGAGGAGCGGCTGCGGGATAAGGTGCTGGTGCCGATCCTCGGTGACCAGTATGGTCGTGTCTTGCAACATGGTGGGATTAAAGTAGTACGCCGCGGCGCGATATTCCAGGTGGAGTGTTCGGAGCAGACGTTGCCGGCAGCGCCGACCTCGCTTCCAGCTATTCTTGCGCGGGCGGCGGAGTATGCGAAGTCGGATACGTTGAGTTTTCTCGCTGCATCGTTTGGACGATTACCGCAGCCTGAATATGTCGATCGAAGGACGATTCTTGCACGGCATCGAGACAAAGTCGTTTTGTTCGATCTGTTGGAGCGGCTGCGCACGGAAGAGCCGGGAGTGTGGGACGCGATTGATGGATCCATTGCGGAGCTGAATGGGAATCTTGATGCGCTGGACGATTTTTTAAATCAGCAGAACTATCGGTTGGCGTATTGGAAGACCGCGGATCAACAGTTGAGCTACCGCCGGTTTTTCGACGTGAACTCATTGATCGGTTTGCGGGTGGAGCGCGAGTATGTCTTCGAAGAGACGCATTCCCTGATATTGGACTGGCTGAAACGAGGAGTGCTGGACGGAGTTCGCGTGGACCATCCCGACGGGCTGCGCGATCCTCTTGAATATATGGGGCGTTTAAGACAGCATGCTCCGGATGCCTGGGTGGTGGGTGAGAAGATTCTGGAACCGGGTGAGTTTTTGCCGGAGAGTTGGCCGATTCAGGGAACGACTGGATACGATTTTCTGAACGTTGCTGCAGGGGTATTGGTGGCGCCTGGTGGGATGACGGAGCTAACGTCCATTTACAGCGACTTTACTGGCCAACCGCCGGATTTTCGCGCGTTGGCTCATGAGAAGAAAGTAAATGTTTCTCAAGAGGCGTTGGGGAGTGACGTGAACCGGCTGACCTCGTTATTTGTAGAGATATGCGAAGCGAATCGCGATCGCAGGGACTATACGAGAGCCGAAGTGCGACGTGCGATACGAGAGGTCGCAGCGTGCTTTTCCGTGTATCGCAGCTATGTAGTGCCTGAGCGAGATGAGATTACCCAGGAGGATAGTGAGCACATCGCAGATGCGGCCGAGTGCGCAAAGCAGCAGCGGCAGGATATAGACGGCGGACTGTTTGATTTTATGCACGACGTTTTGACCATGAAAGTTACAGGCAAGAAAGAGAGCGAATTCGTGCTGCGTTTTCAGCAGTTCACCGGGCCCGTCATGGCGAAAGGAGTGGAAGATACGGCGTTCTACTGCTTCAACCGGTTGTCGGGGATGAATGAGGTGGGCAGTGATCCTGGCCGCAATGGCCTCAGTGTTGCGGAGTTTCATGCGTATTGCGAGAAGATGCAGGCAACCCATCCGCTGACAATGACGACGCTTTCAACGCATGATACGAAACGAAGCGATGATGTCAGAGCACGGCTGGCTGTGTTGTCTGAGATACCGGGAAAATTTGGCGCTGCGGTGCAGCGATGGTCGAGGATGAACAACGCATTTCGAACTGGAAAACGCGGCGAGCCTGCCATGCCGGATAGAAACACAGAATATCTTTATTACCAGACACTAATCGGTGCGTGGCCTTTGCCGGTTGAACGTGCGCAGGCCTACATGCTGAAAGCGGTTCGCGAGGCGAAGCAGCAGACGAGTTGGGTGGCGAATAACAAGGAATTTGAAGAGGCGCTGCGGATGTTCATTGAACTGACGTTGAACTACGCGCCCTTTCTCAGAGAGCTGCAGCAGTTTGTATTGAGAGTGCAGGACGCGGGGCGCGTGAACTCGCTGGCGCAGACGCTGCTGAAATGTACCGCTCCGGGTGTCCCTGATCTGTATCAAGGCGGCGAACTATGGGATCTGAGTCTCGTCGATCCGGATAACCGCAGGCCGGTGGACTATGCGCTTCGAGGAAGGTTGTTGCGAGAACTGACGGAGATGAGAGGGGAAAATATTGCCGCCGAAATTATGATGAGGGCAGATGAAGGATTGCCGAAGATGTGGACGCTCTACCGAACTCTGCAACTACGGCGTGAGCGGCCTGAGTGTTTTGGCGCCGACGCCGGCTACACACCGCTTGAGGTGGATGGTGACAAACACGATCATGTGATCGCGTATCTAAGAGGAGATGATGTTGTGACAGTAGTGCCAAGGCTGACGCTGCAGTTAGCGGAAGCGTGGAAGGATACGATTGTGGTGCTTCCTAAGGGCAGTTGGAGAAATCGTCTTACGGGCGCGATGGTCGAGGGTGGCGTGGTTTCGATGAAAGCCGTAATAAAAGATTTTCCGGTGGCACTTTTGGTGCGGGAAGAATCGGGGGCTGTTTAGGCGATGCATGAATTCAGGATCTGGGCTCCCTATGCCCGCCGTGTCACTGTGATGGTTGGGAGCACGCCCTATTCAATGTCTGGGCCAGACGAGCTTGGATGGTGGAGTGCTTCGGTGGAACAAGCAGGTGCGGGGAGCGATTATGGATTTGTGATTGACGACGACCCAAAAATCTATCCTGATCCGCGCTCGCAGTGGCAGCCGAATGGCGTTCACGGATTGTCGCGAGTTTATGACCAAATGGCGTTTGAGTGGAGCGACGGTGGATGGGGGGCAATGCCTCTGGAACGGGGCATTATCTATGAGCTGCATGTCGGTACGTTTACTCCAGATGGCACTTTTGACGCTGCAGTTGAGAGACTCGATTATTTAGTCGAACTCGGCATTACCCACGTTGAGTTAATGCCGGTCGCTGCTTTTCCAGGCGCGCGGGGATGGGGTTATGACGGAGCAGCTCTATTTGCCGTGTATGAAGAGTATGGCGGCCCGGATGGGCTAAAGCGGCTGGTAGATGCCTGTCATGAGTGCGGGCTCGCGGTATTGCTGGATGTGGTCTATAACCACTTCGGGCCGGTGGGGAACTATAGCGGAAAGTTTGGACCTTACCTTACAGACAATCACCGCACCCCGTGGGGAAGTGCAGTGAATTTTGAGGGTCGAGGAAGTGATGAAGTGCGGCGGTTCTTTTGCGACAACGCGTTGATGTGGATGAGGGACTACCACATCGATGGCCTTCGACTGGATGCTGTGCATGAGTTCGTTGACAGATCCTCGGTGCATTTTATGGAGCAGTTGTCAGGCGAGGTAGAAAAATTATCTGCGAAGCTCGGCCGGCGGTTGGTACTGATTGCAGAGAGCGATTTGAACGACCCCCGTGTCGTAAAACCACATGATGCCGGTGGCTACGGCATGGATGCGCAGTGGAGCGACGACTTCCATCATTCGTTGTTTGCTGTCCTCCATAACGGCAAAGATGAAAAGGGATACTACGTCGATTTTGGCTCAATGGCGAAGTTGGCGAAGGCGCTAATGAGTACATTTGTACAGGACGGTACATATTCGCAGTATCGAGGGCGAAGCCATGGCAGGTCCGCGGAAGATGTTTCGCCGCATCACTTCCTGGGTTATATCCAGAACCATGACCAGGTGGGGAACCGTGCAATCGGAGACAGGATAGAGCAGGTGGTCGGGTTGGATCGGGCAAAGGTCGCGGCGGGAGTTGTATTGACTGCCCCGTTTGTCCCTATGGTGTTTCAGGGAGAGGAATTTGCAGCTTCGACACCGTTTCAATACTTCGCCGATCATGAAGATCCAGAGATGGCCAGGTCGGTGAAAGAGGGTAGACAGAGCGAGTTTGCTGCGTTTGGCTGGCCGCCGGAGGATGTGCCCGATCCTGAGGACGCCAAAACTTTTTTGCGGTCAAAGCTGAATTGGGATGAGGTACACGAGGGATCGCACGAAGAAATGCTGGAGTGGTATCGCAGTCTGATCAAGCTTCGGCGTAGATCTTCCTCTCTAAACGATGGAAGGCCGGGACAGACAGAGGTTTCGTTCGATGAAGAAAAGCGCTGGCTGGTAATGACTCGTGGGGATGTCATCGTCATTTGCAACCTTGGGGCGGTTGCGATGGAATTGGCTCTTCCAAGCCGATATCGCCTGTTGCTCGCGTCTTGTGGGGATGTCGCGTTGGTGGAAGAAAGAGTGGTGCTACCGGCGGCCAGTCTTGCGGTTCTCTCCGCAGAGTAGGACGCATCGACCTGTGTAGAATCTCCTCATAACTCTTTCAATTGAAGGAATTGTCCACCATGTCATTTGCTCTTCGCCAGCCTCGGCTGCTTGCTCTCACGTTTTTCATGTTGCTTGCAGGAAGTGTAGTCGGACAGGCGCCACTGCCATCGTTGAGCGAGCCAGCAATCTCGCCCGATGGGAAGGAGATCGCGTTCGTTTCGGGCGGCGACATTTGGACGGTTGCAGCAGCTGGTGGAGAGGCGCATCTGCTTGTGACGCATCCGGCGACTGAATCGCGACCCCTGTACTCGCCGGATGGGACGAAGCTAGCTTTCGTTTCAACGCGCACCGGCGCGGGAAATATCTATGTGCTGACCCTCGCAACAGGTGAGCTCACGCGAATGACTTATTCCGATCGGCCGGATGCACTGGATGCCTGGTCGCACGATGGTAAGTGGATCTACTTTACCTCCGCAGTAAATGATGTGGCCGGGCAGGGAGACATCTTCCGCGTGAGCGTAGCAGGTGGTGAGGGGGTGGAGGTTAGTTCGGAGCGGTATTTGAATGAGTTTGAGAGTGCTCCTGCGCCTAGTGGTCAGACCATTGCTCTTGTGGCGAGGGGTTTGAGCAGCAGCCAGTGGTGGCGGAATGGGCATGCTCATATCGATGAGACCGAGGTCTGGCTGAAGGATATCGGCCAGGGTGGAAAGTACCGGATGCTGTTGAAGGCAGACGCAAAGCATGCCTGGCCGATGTGGTCTTCGGATGGAAAAACCCTGTTTTATATGAGCGATGGGTCTGGGGCGGAGAATATCTGGTCGGTTCCGGTGGGGTCTCCCGAGTCTGCCAAGGCGATGACTCACTTCAAGGATGGCCGGGTCTTGTGGCCGAGCATCGGGGATGGCGGAAAGACCATCGTTTTTGAGCGAAATTTCACGATCTGGAAGATGGATACCGCCTCGGGGAAGGCGGAGCAGGTGCCGATCACCCTGCGCGGGGTTCCGGCTTCGCCTGGGGTGACCCATGTGAACGAGACCAACTTCAGCAAGCTCGCGTTGTCGCCGGATGGGAAGAAGATTGCAGTCGTCGCGCATGGAGAGGTATTCGCTGCGTCGGCGAAGGACGGCGGCGAGGCGCAACGGTTGACTCGTACTCCGACGGCGGAGAGCGATCCGGTGTGGTCGGCGGACTCGAAGAAACTGGTTTACCGGTCGGAGGCGGGGTCGGGCGTGGGCAGCGGGCACAACCTGGTGCTGTACGACTTCACAACGGATAAGGCAACCGTGCTGACCCAGCCGGGAAGTGAAGACAGCGAGCCGGTATGGTCTCCCGACGGCAAGAGCGTGGCCTATCTTCGCAACGACAAAGAAGTGCATTTGTTGACGGTGCCGACGCAGGCGGGAGCTGCGGTTGCGGATCGCGTGTTGGCGACAGGGGATTTGCCTGGATCGTCGCTGGCCTGGTCGCCTGACAACCAATGGGTCGCGTATACGGCGGATGATAGCCGTTCCTTTCGGAATGTGCGGGTGGTTGCCGCGGCCGGCGGCGAATCGCATCCTCTGAGCTTTTTGGCGAATGGGGAGATTGGCGCCGTCGTGTGGTCGACGGATGGAAAGTACATTCTGTTCAACACGGCTCAGCGGAGCGAACAGGCGCAGATTGCCCGGATTGACTTGCTTCCACATGTGCCGAAGTACAGGGAGGACGAGTTTCGGGAGCTGTTCCGGCCTTCGAAGGCTCCGGGGACACCAAGTACCCCTGGAACACCAAGTGCTCCGGGAACCCCTGCCGCTCCCAGCACGACGCCTGCGGCTGAAGAGAAGCCAACGGCTGCTGCTGGAGCGGAGGCGAAGAAGCCGGAACCTGCGCCAGTCAAGATTGTCTTTGAGGGGATTCAAGACCGGCTGACGCTTTTGCCGCTCGGGTTAAATGCGGAGGAGCCAGTGATCAGCCCCGATGGAAAGACGCTGCTGTTTGCGGCGCGCACGGCAAATCAGCAGAGTCTTTACACCTATAACCTGGACGAGCTGGCGAAGGAGCCCGTGGTAGTTCGACAGTTAACTTCAACACCGGGCCGCAAGAGCGATTATGCGTTTACTCCGGATAGTAAGGACGTCTTTTATCTCGAAAATGGGATGGTGAAGTCGATCACGATTGAGTCCCGGACGCCTAAGTCTATTGCCGTCAATGCGCCGCTTCAGATCGACTTCGACAAAGAGAAGCAGGTGGTCTTCGAGGAGGCCTGGGGGACGTTGAACCGGCGGTTCTACGATGCGAATTTCAACGGTAAAAACTGGCTGAAGCTACATGATGAGTGGGCACCCTATGTTGCGGGTGTGCGGACTTCGGACGAGTTGCGGCGCGACATCAATTTATTGATCGGCGAGCTGAACTCCTCGCATTCCGGAATCAACCGAGGAATGGGACCGGGAAACGGGCCGCAGCCGACGCCGGTGGGGAATCTGGGGCTGCGGTTCGATCGTGAGGCATACGAAGCGGGCAAGGGGCTGGTGGTGCGTGAGGTGGTTGCTCTGGGACCTGCGGCGATCGAGGGCTCGATTAAGCCGGGAGACCGGCTGGTCAGCGTGAATGGCGAGGCGATAGGAGCAAAGAACCTGGACAGCATGCTGGAGGACACGGTCGGCAAGCGCGTTGTCCTTGGTGTGGAGACAGCGGGCAAGACGCGTGATGCGGTGGTGCAACCCGTCTCCTCGGCTGCTGCAGTCGGCCTGCTGTATCGCCAGTGGGTGGAAGAACGGCGTGCGCTGGTCGACCGGTTGAGCGGCGGGAAGCTTGGGTACGTGCATATTGCGGATATGAGCGATGCTTCGCTGCAGCAGCTCTACATCGACCTGGATGCGCAGAACGAGGCCAAGCAGGGCGTTGTGGTCGATGTGCGGAATAACAATGGCGGATATGTGAACGGGTACGCGCTGGATGTGTTCACGCGCAAAAATTATCTGCTGATGACTCCGCGCGGATTTTCGCCTGTGCCTTCGCGGCAGAATCTTGGGCAGCGGGCGCTGGGTCTGCCGACGGTGCTGGTGACGAACGAGTCGTCGCTGTCGGATGCGGAGGATTTCACTGAAGGTTATAGGTCTCTAAAGCTGGGCAAGGTGGTTGGGGAGCCGACGGCCGGCTGGATTATTTTTACGGGAGCACAGCCGCTGATTGATGGCTCAACGGTGCGAGTGCCGGGATGGCGGATTCAGGATCTGCGCGGGCAGACGATGGAGATGAACCCGCGGCCTGTCGATATCGAAGTAGCAAGGCCGTTGGGAGAGACGGAGACCGGCTCCGACGCGCAACTGGAGCGCGCAGTGAAAGAGCTGCTGGGGACGCAATGAGACGTCACCGATGGTCGATTATCGTTATGAAATAGGAAGACAGTTCGCCTGATATTCGTTCGTGTTCCATACGAAAGTATTGTTTTTCAGCGGAAACTTTTACTTTTCTGATTCGTCTTCCTTTGTGAATGGAAAAACTTCAGCGGGCAACCTGAAGTGGCCGCAAAACCGTATTAAAAGTTGAGGAAAAGAATGTTTGAGAAATTCGGTGTGCTCCGGATCGGTGCGCTGAACGCGGGAATGGTACTGTGTGCGACGGCATTGCCTTATGGTGCGTCGCCGATGATGGCGCAGGCACCTGCCGCTGCTCGCCAGCTCGGCACTGTAACGGCCATCTCGGAGAATGGACTTACGTTGAAGACCGATGCAGGCCAGCAGGTTGTGATTACTGTGGCAGCAGGCGCACATATCCTGCAACTTGCTCCGGGCAGCACGGATCTGAAGACCGCGCAGGCGATTGAGTTGAAGGACATTGCGGTTGGCGATCGCATTCTGGCGAGCGGACAGGCCGGCGGCGACGCGGCGAAGCTAGAGGCATCGCGCGTGATTCTGATGAAGTCGAGCGATATTGCCCAGAAGCACGCGATGGAGCAGGCCGATTGGCAGAAGCGTGGAAGCGGCGGCATTGTGAGCGCCGTGGATGCCGGTACGGGGACGCTGACGGTTTCGGTTGGGGCTAAGAAGATTGCTGTCAATACGTCGGGTAAGACGGAGTTCCGCCGGTACGCGGGCGATTCGGTGAAGTTCGAGGACGCGAAGCCGGGCACGCTGGCGCAGATTCAGCCGGGCGATCAGCTGCGTGTGCGCGGAGCGAAGTCCGACGATGGATTGTCGATCCAGGCAGAAGAGATCGTCAGTGGCTCGTTCAAAAATCTTGCCGGGCTGATTACGACGATTGACGCCGCACAGGGAACCGTAACACTGAAGGACCTGGCGACCAAGAAGACGGTGACCGTGGTGATTACGGCGAATTCGAACGTCCGCACACTGCCTCCACAGGCTGCGGCGGCGTTGGCAGCAAGGGCGAAGGGCGAGGCTGCGGGCGCTGGCGGATCGGGATCTCCTGCACCGCAGGGAGACGGCGGCGGACGGCCGGGTGGTTCAGGACGATCGGCGGGCGGCGACCTGTCGCAACTAGTAAGCCGGTTGCCCAACAAGACGATTGCCGATTTGAAGGTGGGCGATGCAGTGATGATCGTGGCTTCGCAACCCGACGCGGGAACCACGATGACAGCGGTGACCCTGTTGTCCGGGGTGGAAGCAATCCTACAGGCAACACCAGGCGCTCCTTCGATGACCTTGTCTCCATGGTCTCTGGGGCAGGGTGCACCTGAAGGCGGTGGGAGCCAGTAGTTCATTTTTTGAAGCCAATACAAACGGCAACGATAGACCTTATCGAGGAGCAGTAATGTCATTTCGCTTAACGTTGAAGATTTTTTTACTTTTTTTGATTGCCTTGACGCCTGTGGTTGCAAGGTCCCAGCAGCAGACTGGGGCTACAGTGCGGGGAACAGTCGCGGACCCAGAGAGTGCAGTGATACCTGGCGCGACAGTGACCTTCACGCCCTCATCGGGCAAGCCGGTTCTCGCGCAATCGCAGAGCGATGGAAGCTATGTGCTGCATAACGTTCCGGCGGGGACCTACACGGTTACGGTCACGATGCAGGGCTTTGCGTCGTTCGTGAAGACAGGGGTGAAGATTGCGGCGGGGCAGACCCTGACGCAGGATGTGCAGTTGACGATTCAGGAGCAGAAGCAGGAGGTCAATGTGACGACCTCGGCGGCACAGGTGAGCGTCGATGCCGACAGCAATGCGAGCTCTACGGTGCTGAAGGGCAAGGATCTCGATGCGCTGTCGGATGACCCGGATGAGCTTTCGTCGGAGTTGTCCGCGCTGGCGGGCCCTGCGGCTGGACCGAATGGCGGTCAGATTTACGTGGATGGGTTCACCGGCGGACAGCTTCCTCCGAAGTCGTCGATCCGCGAGATTCGTATCAATCAGAATCCGTTTTCCGCGCAGTACGACCGTCTGGGCTATGGACGCGTCGAGGTCTTCACCAAGCCGGGAACGGATAAGTTTCACGGGCAGTTCAATCTGCAGGGCATAACGTCGGCTTTGAATACGGGCAATCCGCTGTTGAACGCCTTCAACACTCCGGGGCAGCCAGAGCAGACGCAACCGCCGTATCACACTATCTTTGTGCTGGGAAATATTACCGGACCGCTGGCGAAGTTCGCGTCCTTTACTCTCAGTGGCTCGCACCGCGCGATTCAGGACAACAGCCTGGTGAGTGCCACGATCTTCAATCCGACGAATCTTGGAGACACGAGCCTTACCTGCCCAACCGGTCAGATATCGTGCAACTATTCGATTGCGAATCCAGCGCCGCAGTCGAGGACCGATATCAATCCGCGAATCGATCTTGCGCTGGGCGAAAAGAACACGCTGGTGACGCGGTTTCAGTATGTGCAGAACGATCAGAACAATGTGGGTGTCGGCGGGCTGGTGCTGCCGGATGCCGGGTACAACTCCAGCTCCTCGGAGACAACGATACAGGTGGTCGATACACAGATTCTGAGCCAGCGGGTGATCAACGAGACTCGGTTTGAGTATCAACGCGAGAATGCGAGCCAGACAGCTTTGAATACGACGCCGACGATTCAGGTGTCGGGTGATTTTACGGGTGGCGGTTCGAACTCGGGGAACTCGTCGACGATTCAGAATCACTTCGAGGTGCAGAATTACACGTCGGTTCAGCTGACGAAGAACTTCATCCGCATGGGCGGCCGGCTGCGTACTACCGAGGAATTGAATACGACGACGGCAGGAACGAATGGGCAGTTCAACTACAACTGCCTGCTATCCAACACACCCACCCAGCCGAATAACTGCTCGACTTCGGCGTCGTATCAGGCCAACCTGGCCAGCCAGTTCAGCATTACGCAGATTCTGCATCCGGTGAATACTACGATGCTCGATCTGGGGCTGTATGCGGAGGACGACTGGAAGGCACGGCAGAACCTCTCGGTGAGTTACGGGATTCGGTTTGAGACGCAGAACCACCTTTCGGACCATCACGACTTTGCGCCGCGAATCTCGGTACGGTATGGGGTTGGGCGGGCGAACAGTACTCCGAAGACAGTGCTGAATGCTGGGTTCGGCATCTTTTATGACCGCTACCAACTGGGCAATATTGTGACGACGCTGGAGTCCAATGGCACGAACCAGATCCAGACGCAGATTGTGAATCCCAGCGTCGCCTGCACACCGCAGAATATTGCTGCCTGCACCGGAGGAAACGCATCTACGGGTAATAAGACGGTGCAGGCTTCATCGAACCTTCGGAGCCCGTATACGCTGCATTATGCGGTTGGGGTGGACCAGCAGCTGTTTCGCGGAGCGACGCTGTCGCTGAACTACATTATTGCGAGTGGCGTGCACCAGTTTTATACGGCGAATCTGAACTCACCGATCAATGGGGAGTATCCGACTCCGCCGCAGCCGGGACAACATGCTTTGATTCAAGATACTTACGAGTCGGGCGGTGTGTTTCGTCAGCAGCAGCTGATTGCCAATGTGAATATTCGTCCGAGCCGGATATGGTCGATCTCAGGATATGGGGTTTTCAATACGGCGAAGGCGGATACGGGGACGATCAATACGTTTCCGTCGGTCAATCCTTACAACATTGGCGAGGACTACGGCAGGGCGGTGTTCGATGTGCGCTACCGGTTCTTCCTGTTCGGCAACCTGACTTTGAAGCATGCGATCAATATCAGCCCGCTGATGATTTTCTCGACCGGCACGCCGTATAACATCACGACGGGCAGCGACCTGAACAATGACGGGCAGTACAACGACAGGCCGATGTTTGGCACGCCGAATGGGATTCCTGTGGGGATGCCTGGGACGAACACGATTGCCGGTTGCGGAAGCTTTGTTGCGCCTCCTCCGGGTACGCCCTATACGCCAATTCCTATCAACTACTGCACCGGACCGAACCAGTTTGTGACGAACCTCCGGGTTACGAAGACGTTTGGGTTTGGACCTGAGACGGGGCCACCGGCGGCTCGCCAAGGCGGACAGGGTGGCCCTGGCGGCCCTGGTGGCGGCCGCGGCATACCGGGCGGTGGTGGTGGGGGACGTGGCGGTGGCGGCGGTGCTGGTGGCGGCGGTTTCGGCGGGGGAGGCGGAAGCACGGGGAAGCGATATAACCTGTCGTTCGGCGCTCAGATCCAGAATCTGTTCAACAATGTGGATCTTTCTACGCCGAATGGGGTCTTGACCTCGCAGCAGTTCGGGCGGTCGACGCAACTGGCGGGCAATCCGTTTACCAGTAATTCGGCTGCGCGACGCATCTCGCTGCAGATGGCTTTCAACTTCTAGCGAGTAGTTCAGAGTCAAAACGTAGGGCGCAGCCAATGATCTGGCTGCGCCCTTTGCGTTGGAGCTGATCAGGTTGCGGGTTTGAAGTTTTTCTTCAGGGTCTGCCAGCAGGTGTAGTACTCGTGCTGGCGAGCGGCAGTGTCCATGGCGAATTTTGTGGGCCTGCAGACGAAGCGGGTCTCGAACATGAAGGCCAGGGTGCCTTCGAGCTTTACGGGCTTGAGCTCTGCGGCGCTGGCACGCACGAAGGTCTCGGCGTCGGGGCCGTGACCGGACATGCAGTTGTGGAGGCTGGCTCCGCCGGGGACGAAGCCTTCGGCTTTGGCGTCGTACTCGCCTTTGACGAGGCCCATGAACTCGTTCATGAAGTTGCGATGGAACCATGGGGGGCGGAAGGTGTGTTCGGCTACGAGCCAGCGCGGGGGGAAGATGGCGAAGTCGACGTTGGCGGTGCCGGGGAGCTCGCTGGGCGCGGTGAGGACGGTGTAGATGGAGGGGTCTGGGTGGTCGAAGGAGACAGAGTTGATGCAGTTGAAGCGGGCGAGGTCATATTTGCAGGGAGCGTAGTTGCCGTGCCAGGCGACGACGTCGAGAGGGGAGTGGTCGAAGTCGGTGGCCCAGAGGTTTCCCTGGAATTTTGCGACGACCTGGAAGGTGGCGTTGTCGCGGTCGTCGTAGGCGGCGTGGGGGGTGTGGAAGTCGCGTGAGTTGGCGAGGCCGTTCGCCCCGATGGGGCCGAGCTCGGGGAGGCGGAAGCTCTGACCATAGTTTTCAAGCAGGTAGCCGCGGGCCTGAGGGTCGAGCAGCTCGACACGGAACTTGATGCCGCGGGGGATGAGGGCGATTTCGCTGGGGCCGACGCCGAGGATGCCGAGCTCTGTATGGAGCTTCAGGCGGCCTAGCTGGGGGACGAAGAGGAGCTCGCCGTCAGCGGTGTAGAAGAAGCGGTCGGTCATGCTTTTGGTGGCGGTGTAGAGGTGGATGGCGACGCCGGAGTGCATGGAGAGGTCGCCGTTGCCGGCGAGGGTCGTCAGGCCGTCGATGAAGTCGGTCGGTTTGGCGGGAAGCGGGAGCGGGTCCCAGCGGAGCTGGCTGGGGGTGGTTTCGACTTCGTTGAAGGGAGTAGAGCGGACGAGGCCGTTGGCGATGCGCTCGTAGGGCTTGTGCATGACGGAGGGGCGGATGCGATAGGTCCAGGTGCGGCGGTTGAGGTGACGGGGGGAGGTGAAGGGAGTGCCGCTTAGCTGCTCGGTGTAGAGGCCTAGAGGGGCCTTCTGGGGGGCGTTCTGGCCGACAGGGAGGGCGCCTGGAGTGGCTTCGGTGGCGAACTCGTTGCCAAAGCCGGAGAAGTAGCGGAGATCGGACATGGGATCCTCTTGGGGTGGTTTTTGCGGCATACGCAGCCAGAAAAGCTTATATGAAATGCCGGGGCTCTGCTGAGTGGTGGCGTTGTCAAGGGATTTGGTTGGACCAATTTGCTGTGGAAAAGTGAGTGTTTGGGTTTTGTGGTGAGTTGTGGTTGGTATTTGGGTTTAGTGGGGTTTCTTTCGAGTTGTGGGTGGTTTTGTTGAGGTTCTGGAGGGCTGGAGGTGAGTGGATTTTTGTGGTGAATTGCTGGTGGGTTGTGGTGATTTTGTGGTTTTAGCGTGGTGATTTGAGGGCTGTGATCAGAAGGCATACTCCCTGAGGGAATATTTCAGGGCAAGCAAGACTTCTTCACATCCTCTAAAGCCTCAGGAGGTGGCTTTCGTGTTATCAGTAATCCCCTCCGCCTGATTTCCAATACATTCATAAGAGACACCTCACTCGAATCCGCAGAGCCGCGCCAAAAGAATGCCCATAGAATCCATCAATCCTGCCAACAACAAACTTCTCCGCACCTTCGAGCCCCTTACCGACGAGGCCGCGCGCCAAAAAATCGCCCTCGCCGAAGAAGCCTTCCGCACCTACGCAGTCATCCCTCTCGAACACCGCGCCCTCTGGATGCGCAAGCTAGCCTCCATCCTCGAAAATGAGACTGAAGACCTCGCCACCCTCATCACCCTCGAGATGGGCAAGCCCCTCGAAGCCGCCCGCCTCGAGATACTCAAATGCGCCGGCACCTGCCGCTACTTCGCCGACAACGCCGCCCGCATCCTCGCCCCCGAAGCCATCCCCACCGAAAATCACTCCTACGTCCGCTGGGACCCGCTCGGCATCCTCCTCGCGGTCATGCCCTGGAACTTCCCCTTCTGGCAGGTCATCCGTTTCCTCGCCCCAGCCCTCATGGCCGGCAACGTAGCTCTCCTCAAACACGCCCCCAACGTGCCCCAGTGCTCTCTCGCAATCGAATCTCTGGTCCGCCGCGCCGGATTCCCTCGCGGTACCTTCCAATCCCTCCTCCTCGAAGTCCACCAGGTCGAAACCATCCTCGCCGATGAGCGCATCGCCGCCGTCACCGTCACCGGCAGCGAGGTCTCGGGCCGCGCCATCGGAGCCCAGGCCGGATGGCTCCTGAAAAAATCCGTCCTCGAACTAGGCGGCTCCGACCCCTTCATCGTCATGCCTTCCGCCGATCTCGACCTCGCCATCGAAACCGCCGTCCGCGCCCGCCTCGTCAACGCCGGGCAATCCTGCATCGCCGCCAAACGCTTCATCATCGCCGACGAGATCTACGACGCCTTCGAGTCCCGCTTCATCGTCGAGATGGAATCCGTCCGCGTAGGCGACCCCATGAAGGAAGGCACAGAGATTGGTCCCCTCGCCACATCCCGCGCCGTCGAGCACCTCGAGGCCCAGGTCAAAGCCGCCACTCGCGTCGGAGCCCGCGTCCTCACCGGCGGCGAACGCATGCTCGGCGAAGGCAACTACTTCGAGCCCACCGTCCTCACCGGCGTCCCTCGCACCTCCGCCGTCTACCGCGAAGAGCTCTTCGGCCCCGTAGCTATGCTCTTCCGCGCACACGACATCAACGAGGCCATCGAGATCGCCAACGACACGCCCTTCGGCCTCGCCGCCTCCGCCTGGACCCGCGACCCCGTCGAACAACAGCGCTTCGTCGCCGAGCTCCAATGCGGCGGAGTCTACCTCAACACCATGGTAGCCACCGACCCGCGCCTTCCCTTCGGCGGCATCAAGCGCTCCGGTTACGGCCGCGAGCTCTCCGCCGCCGGCATGCGTGAATTCCTCAATGCCAAAACGGTAGTAATCGCCTCCGCACGTTCCCTCTGACCGGCCCTGCGAATTCCTCGTTACTCGCTGGCCCTGGCGGTGCCTGCACCGTTGCTCCCAAGGATCTTCGATAGTGCGCGGAGCCGGTCGGCGTCTGCCGGTGTCTTGGCAGTGGCGGCGGCCTTTTCGGCTATCTTGGCATCGGCGTGAAGCTTCTTGGTGTTCTTCGCGTCGATGTTGGCGTGGATCTCTGCGATCTTATCCGCGTCCAGGCTGCTTCCGCGGGCAAGTTGGTCAAGGTAGGCCTTCGCCGTAACGAACGTCATCGGGTAATCGATGTGGGGTTGGTTCTGAACGTTCAGCTCAGGCAGGAAGACCTGGGCCGCCGCATCGATTTCGTTCTGCGTGAGATCCTTCGTAGGAACGAGCTTGAAGACGTCCGTACCGCGGGCAATCTCCGAACCGTAGATGTAGCCGTTGTAGTAGTAGGTGGACCACTGGCCGCCCATCGCAGGACGGCTATCGTCGACCGGGCCGCGGTCGAAGTAACCGATCTCGAAGGGGTGCGAGGGGTCCGTGTAATCCATGATCGAGACGCCGCCCTGATACCAGGACTGGACTTCTATGTTACGTCCGGGAACCGGAATCATCGAGCCGTTATGCGCGACGCAGTTTTCCTTGTCGGTCTGAGGCGCGGGCATCTTGTAATAGGAGTCGAGCTTCAACTTCTTGTCCGGTGTGATGGAGAAGATGGCGTCTGCGCCCCAGGCCATCGGGTCGGAGACGCGGCAACGCGGCTGGCCACCGCCGCCCCACTCATCGGTGAAGAGAACGGTCTTGCCGTCGTTGGAGAAATTCGCCGAGTGCCAGAAGGCGTAGTTGGGATCCGAGACGGCGTCGAGACGCTTGGGATGAGCGGGATCCCTGATGTCAAGCAGGATGCCGTTGCCGGAGCAGGCGCCACCAGCCAGCCCCAGCCAGGAATAGACGGTGATGTCGTGGCAGCCGCGGGTGGCCGTGGGGGTTCCTTCACCATGGACGGCGGCGCTCATGAGAGCGTTCTTCTTGCCGGTGGCGGGGTCGGAGAAGATGTACGGACTGTCGATGACCTTGGCCAGCTCAGGATGCGCGACCGGCACCTTGATGATGACGATGGTGAAGAGCGCGGTGTCAGGATCCTTGTCAGGTTCGCCGCTGGAGCAGCCGCCAAGCTCGGCGGAAGGACGAACGCCCGCGGAGCCGGAGACATAAATGTAAACGTTGTCCTTGTCCTTGGGGTCGACCACGAGGGTATGAGTGTGGGAGCCGCGGCAGGTCTGAACGTCAGCAACCTGCTTCGGGTTGTGAATGTCGGAGATGTCGAAGATGCGGACACCCTTCACACGGTCCGGGCTGGGCGGCGGCTGGCGCGTCCTGAAGGCTCGCATGGCAGCGGCATCGGCGGCGGCGTCGCCAGTGGGAGCCGGCGGCTGAGGCTCGGCAGTCCCCGTAACAAAACCCTGAGTGCCGCAATCCATGCGGCCATTAGCAGCTTCGACCGACATGAAGAGGAGGTTCTTGTAGACCGAGACATCGCCCTGTCCGCCAGGGCAGACCATCGACGTGACGAGCGTCATGCGGGCTGGGTCGGAGATGTCATAGATGTTGACGCCGCTGTAGTTGCCGTTGAACAGATACTTCGCGTTGAAGGCGAGGTCGGAGTTTGTTCCACCGTAATTCGCGCGAGGGCCGGACGGACGCGCAGGCGGGCCGGGTTGGCGGGGAGCGTCGGGATCGACAGGCGGCGGCGCAGGCGTGGCGTCGACAGCCTTGATGGAGTCGAGGTCGGGCGCAAATCCCGTGGGCTTGGGCGTGGTCATCACCAGCTGCAAGCCGAGGATAGCGGTGCCGGCGTCATACAGTCCGCCTTTGAGGCCGACCCGAGGATCGTCCGCCCCGGAGCGGGGATTGACGAAGACGGTGGGGGGCGCGGGTGGCGTCTTTGCCGCTGGGGGCGCTGCCGAAGCGGTGGTAGTGGTTTGGGCGGCGCAGAGGCCGGTCGCCGACAGGGCAAAGGCCAGCGTCAGGATGTTGCTGGTGAAGCGCGAGGAAATACTTCGGATCATTGTCTCTCCTTCAGCATGTGACGCATGATGTCAATTTCGGCTTGTTGGGTGTTGTCGACGTCGCTCGCAAAGTCGAATAGTTGCGGGTCCTGACCGGCCCCAGGGTTGGCAAAGAGGTCTTTGACCATCTGCAGAGCGCCGCTGTGGTGCTGCATCATTCCGGTAAGAAAGAGGTGGTCGAACTCAGGCCCGCTGGCCTTGCGCAGAGCGTCCATCTGCGCGGCGGTCAGCATGCCGGGCATCATGGGCATGCTCATATCCATGCCCTTCATATCCATGCCGGCCATGGGATCGCCGGAGATGGGTAAGCCGCGGTCGGTGAGCCACTGCTTCATCCAGCGCATCTCGTCGGTCTGGGAGACGTCAATCTTCTTGCCCAGCTCCATAATCGCGGGGTCCTTCGTCCGAGTCTTCAGAAGCTCCGTCATCTCGACAGCCTGATTGTGGTGCATGATCATGCCCTGCATGAAATCGACATCGGCTTTGGATGGCGCCTTGGGCGCTTCGCTGGCAGTTGCGGCAGCATTGGAAAGGGTCTTGTTGCCGGTGCCGGGAGCGCCTGGCTGGATGATCGCCGGTGCCGACTGAGGTGCCGAGGGGGTCTGTTGCGACGAAGCAACCATGGCACAGAGGACGACTGACCGAAGTGTAAGGAAAACCAGGTAAGACAACGCTCCTCCAACCATGATGCAAAGAAAGAAATATTTGCAGCGGACCGGCCAGCAGGAGACTTCCCCCTGCGAGAGTCGAATGGCCTGCCACCGATCAGCCTGTCAGCGATCTCAGGTGCAACTGCGGAGAAGGCCGCAAAGGCTTCAATACTTACGCGGAAAAAGAAAGTGTTTGGCTGAATATAAACGGTTCTGTGACCACAGCGCAATCGGATATGGTCATGAATACGATTCAACCTGACTAATTGTTTCTAAATCGCCCGAACGCCCATCGAAATACCAATTAGCCCCAACAAAGCGAACCTGCGGGGAAACAATCCCTATAAATGCTTGCCAACGAGTTAGCTGGGCCAGAAAATATATTTCACATTTTTCTGCCGAAAAGCCCCGCAATGGCCTAGATTGCTCGTATGCCAATCAATGATCGTCGCTCTTTCCTCAAGACAGCGCTTGCCGGTGCGTTTTCAGCGAACAGCCTCTTTCACCAGGCTCACGCAGCCGACTGGAACTCTGCCTCCACAGCCGTGAGCCGCCTCGACGCAGGTGCCGTCTCGCAGAATGAGGACTACTGGAGCGTCATCCAGCGCGGCTTCTCCGTCAGCACGCAGATCATCAACCTCAACAACGGTGGCGTCTCTCCCGCGCCTATCGTCGTCCAGCAGGCGGTCGAACGCTACAACCAGATGACCAACGAGGGCCCGTCATATTTCATGTGGCAGATCCTCGACCAGGGCCGCGAGCCGCTGCGCCAGAAGCTCGCCAACCTTGCAGGCACATCGCCCGAAGAGATTGCCATTAACCGCAACTCGACCGAAGCCCTCAACACCATCATCTACGGCATTCCCCTGAAAGCTGGCGACGAAGTCGTAGGCTCAAAGCAGGACTACCCCAACATGATGAACGCCTACCGCCAGCGTGCGGAGCGGGACGGCATTGTCTACAAACAAATTAACTTCGACTTCCCCATCGAGAACGTCGACACCATAGTGAAAGCCTACGAGCAGGTCATCACGCCACGCACGAAGCTGGTTCACATCACCCACATGGTCAACTGGACCGGCCAGTTGATGCCCGTCCAACAGATTGCCGATGTCGCGCATGCGCACGGCGCCGAAGTCATCGTCGATGGCGCCCATTCCTTCGGGCTCATCGACTTCAAGATCCCTGACCTCCACTGCGACTACTTCGGCACCAGCCTGCACAAGTTCCTCTCCGCGCCCATCGGCTCCGGCATGATGTGGGTCAAGCGGGATAAGATCGAAAAAATCTGGCCGCTCACCTGCTACGGAAACCCGCGCAGCGCCGACATTCGCAAGTTTGAAGCCTTGGGAACCCGCAGCTTCCCCATCGAACAAGGCATCGGCGAGGCCATCAACTTTCACGAGGCCATCGGCTCCCGCCGCAAGCAGGAGCGCATCTTCTATCTGAAGAACTACTGGGCAACGCGTGTGCGCGAAGTCCCCGGAGTACAGCTACACACATCGCTGGACCCTAAATTCTCCTGCGCGATCTGCGGCGTCAGTATCCAGAACGTCTCCCCGCACGATCTCATGACCACCCTGTTCGACCGCTACAAGATCCACACCGTCGGAATCGACTACGAAAACATTCACTGCATCCGCGTCACCCCGCACGTCTACACAACGATCGCCGACCTCGATAAGTTCGTGGGCGCAATCAATGAAATAGCAGCAAGCAAGAAGGCCTGACACCAAGAGCCAATATCTATCTACAGAAGTAGTTTCAATAGGTCGTTGTCCATTCGATCGAGAACCGGGAAGCTGAGTTTACGCACCAACGGAAAAGCAGAGCGCAACAACAGCAGATCCCTCTCTCTTTGGCTTTGCTCAGGGTGCTGAATGACGAGCAAAGGGATCGACAGCACGGCTATTCAGAGGCTAGTTTGGCTAGGGCCTGGGCCAGGACCTGGGTGCCGAGGAGGATGTCGGTGGGGGCGGCGTACTCGTCGGGGCGGTGGGAGACGCCGTTACGGCAGGGGATGAAGATCATTCCGATGGGAGCGATGGGGGCCATGAAGAGAGAGTCGTGATAGGCGCGGCTGACGAGCTCTTTGCAGGCGAGGTTCTGGCCGGTGCAGATTTGTTTGAGGAGCTCGACGATGTGGGGGGAGCAGGGAGCGGGGGAGTCGGCGTTGATTAGTTCTTCGGAGATGGTGACTTCGCGGCGCTGGGCCATGTCGACGTAGTCGCGGCGGATGTTCTGCATGACGCGCTCGCGGCGGGCGGGGTCGGTGTCGCGGATGTCGAGCTGGAGGACGACGCGGGAGGGGACGGAGTTGACTGCTCCCGGATGGACGGCGCAGGTGCCGATGGTGGCTACGGTGTCGATAGAACCGGAGCCGAGGGCGTTTTTTTCGACGGAGAGGATGATCTCGGCGGCGGCGGCGAGGGCGTCGCGGCGTTCGGGCATGAGGAGGGTTCCGGCGTGGCCGCCGTAGCCGGTGATGGTGAAGCGATAGCTGGCAGGGGCAGCGATTCCGGTGACGATGCCGATGGGGATGCCTTCGTGCTCGAGGTGTGGGCCTTGTTCGATGTGAAGCTCGAGCCACGCGTGGTAGTGATTGGGCTGGAGATGGACCGTGTAGAGCGGGCCGGTGAATCCGGCGGCGGTGCGTATGTCGGCGAGGGTGCGGGCGGTTTCTGCAGACTCGTTGGCTTCGTGGAGAGCGTCGGCACGGGCGGCGTCGAGGGTGCCGGAGAGGAGGCGGGAGCCAAGGCAGCCGAGGCCAAAACGAGTGGGCTCCTCTGCGGTGAACATGACGAGCTCGATGGAGCGGCGGGGACGGAGGCCGCTGTTCTTGAGGGCGCGGATGGCTTCGAGGCCGCCGAGGACGCCGACGGTGCCGTCGTACATGCCGGCGTGAGGGATGGCGTCGATGTGGGAGCCGGTGGCGACGGCGGGAAGGTCGGGCTCAGTACCGAGCCAGCGGAGGAAGAGGTTGCCGACGGCATCTTCGCGAATCTCGAAGTCTTCGGCGGCGGCGAGCTCTTTGAGCCAGGCGCGGGCGCGGAGGTCGTCGGGAGAGAAGACGATGCGGGTGACGGCGGTGCCGTCGGCGGCGGGTTCGGCGCTGGAGAATGTGGCGAGGATCTGGAGCTCGTTGAGCAGTCGCGTGGAATCAATCTGAATTGGCGTGGTCAAGGTGTTCCCCTGCGATCAGTTTTGGCCCAGATGGAGATTTTAGACCACGAGATGGCGATTCCAATTTTTATAAATGATGTATTTCGGGAGTTGACACTGCCCATGGCGAAGACTTTAGCTGAGAGGGTGGCGGTTCCAGTCTTTGTAGATGAGGTATTTAGCGGGACGCTTCCCGATGGCTCCGAACCACTGGGGGCAGAAGGGGCCCATCCAGATGAAGTCGCCGGCGGTGACGGGGTACCAGAGGTCGCCCAGGCGGTAGATGCCGCCGCCCTCGAGCATGAGGAGGCCGTGCTCCATGACGTGGACTTCGACCTGGCTGAGAGCTGCTCCGGGTGCGTAGGTCATGGTGTTGACGGCGAAGTCGAAGGAGGGTGAGGCAGGCAGGAGGGAGCGGACCTGGAGGTCGGGGTCGTCGTTTAGCGGAGTGGCGAGAACTTTTTCTTCGTGGCCTATGAGGATTTCGGGAGCGGGGATGGAGGCGAGGGATTCGTAGGGTTTTTCGATGACGGCGAGGCGTGTGGGTTGCTGGGCAGTGAGGGTGTGAGTGGCGTCTTCGGGGATGTAGGCGAAGCTGCCGGGGATGAGGGAGTGGAAGGTGGTGTCGGTGGCGAGGTCGGCGACGCCTTCGAGTAGGTAGAGGAAGCGTTGATTCGTGGTGGGGCCTAGTGTGCCGCCGGGTTCGAGCTCGGCGGTGTATTGGGTGAAGGCTGCGCCTCCGGCGGGGGAGATGTGGACGATGGCGGTGGCGCGCTGCATGCCGGGGAGCGTGGTGCGGACGAAGGTGTCGGGTGTGTGGAGGCGGTGGTCGCGCTGGTTGGTGCTGCGGGTTTGTCCGAGGTTATGCATGGGTGTCCTTGATGGTTTTATCATCGCGAAGCAGTTCGAGGAACTGCATGGCGGTGGCGATGGCGGCTTCTACGTCCTGAGGAAGGACGGTTTCGTCGGGGTGGTGACTGAGACCGGCGGGGCTGCGAAGGAAGAGCATGGCGGAGGGGATGACAGGCGCGAGGATCATGGCGTCGTGACCAGCTCCGCTGGTGATGATGCGGGTTGCGTAGCCTGTGCGTGTGGCGGATTCTGCGAGGAGAGCGGTGAGATGCGGGTCGAGGGGGATGGCGGGTTGGTCGAGCTGGGGGTTGATGGTGAGTTGGACTCCACGTTTTTCTGCGGCGGGCTTTGCTTGTTGGAGAATGGCTGCTGCTGCGGACCTTCGGGTGGTGTCGTCGGCGTGACGGACGTCGAGGGATGCGGTGACGCGCCCGGGGATGACATTGGTTGCGCCGGGGAGGGTTTCGACTTTGCCTACGGTGGCGGCGAGGCCGGGATGTGAGGAGGCGCAGTCTTCGACGGCGGTGATCCATTCGGCGGCGGCGGCGATGGCGTCGCGACGGAGATGCATGGGGGTGGTTCCGGCGTGGTTGGCCTGGCCGGTGAAGATGAGCTGCGCGCGGGTCTGACCGGCGATGGCGTCGACGATGCCGAGAGGGAGGTCTTCGCTTTCGAGGACGGGGCCTTGCTCGATGTGGAGCTCGAGATAAGCGAAGGTGTTGGTGGGGAGGGTTGCGGCTGGAAGTTGCGCGGGGTCGAGGTTGAAGTCACGCAAGGCTTGCTCGAGGGTGATGGCTTCGGCGTCGGTGAGGGCGAGGAGATCGGGAGTGATTTGGCCGATGACGGCGAGGCTTCCGAGGAAGGGTTTTGCGAAGCGCACGCCTTCCTCTTCGGAGAAGCCGATGACTTCGATAGCGTAGGGAAGAGGCTCGCGGAGTTCTTCGATGAGGGTGATTGCCAGGACGACACCAAGGATGCCGTCGAAGGGGCCGGCGTTGGGGACGGTGTCGAGGTGCGAGGCGAGGATGAGGCGCGGGGCGTCGGGTTTGTCGGCGGGGTAGAAGCCGCGGATGTTGCCGATGGCGTCGATGTGGACGGACATGGCGGCGGCTTCCATCCAGCCGCGTATGAGGGTGTGGACCTGATGCATGGAGGGGGCGAGGAAGGGGCGGGTGATTTCGCCGGGGACTTCGGTGCAGGCGGCTAGCTGACGGCAGCGGGAGATGACGCGGGTGGCGCGGCTTGTATAGGTAACTGTCATGGTTACTTTATTTTCGCGAGTTTCGAGTGAATCAAGTTAGGCTTACCTTTGCGATTGACAAAGAACAAAGACGAGATGCGGGGATCCTTCATTTCTTTCAGGATGGCGGCTTCAAAAAGCGCTTGCGGGCTTATGATTTGCGGCGTACTCGGGCTTCGATGTAGCCGCTGGGCTCGTCGGTGGGGACGAAGATCTGGTTGGGGTTGTCCTGGGCGAAGCGGGAGAGGTCGACGAGGAGGCAGTGCTTGTTGGGCATGGTGATTTCGATGTCGGAGATTTCGGGGACGGCCTGGAGGGCGCTTTCGGCCATGGCGTAGAGGGTGTGCTGGACGGATTTGCTGTCGTGGTTGGCGAAGGTGCGGAGCATGGTTTCACGGATTGCGTTGCGGACGGTATCGAAGTTGAGAGCGGCGGAGGTGTAGCTCCACTGGGCACGCATGGCGGTGGCGAGGATGCGGTCTTTGGTTTCGGGCAGAGTGGTGAGGGAGTCCTTGATGAAGCCCTCGAAGCCGGAGTTTGTGGTTTTGAGGATGGTGAGATTGTTGAGGCCGGAGAGGACTTTAAATGGGCCGCTTTGGTTGCGTTCTATTGTGGTGGTCTGGACTTCGGCGCTGCCGCGCATGAAGGCAGTGGGGTGGGGTTTGTGGTCGACGATGAGGCGCTCCCAGAGTGTGCTTTCGATGGTGACGGCGGCGGAGGAGACCTGCGAGTTGCGGGTGAGGAGGAAGTCGGCGAGCTCTTTGGCGTAGTCCTCCATCGTCGTGGCGCTGGAGCTGCGCGCGATGGAGTAGACGGTGTTCTTCATGGTGTCGGTGGGGAGGATCTTGCTGTTGTCGCCTTCGAGGTGGGCCTCCGCGAAGTCTCCTTTGAGAAGGACCTGCACGGTCCATTCGTTGAGGTCGTGAATGCCTTCGTGCCGGGTGACCTTCATGAGGCGGACACGGGATTTTCCGTAGCGGTTTTCTGCGAGCTCGATCATTGGGTCAGCTTCCTCGATAGGTGGTGTAGCCGTTGGCGGTGAGAAGAAGAGGGATGTGATAGTGCTCTTCACCCGCCGTTGCAAGAAATGCGATCTCAACAAATGGATAGAAACCAAGGATCCCCTGGTCTTGATAGTAGGACTCAGTCCCGAAATGCAATCGTAGATCCTTGGGCCAAAAGTACTTTCTGTCTTCCGGAAATATCTGAGGAATTCTTCCATCCTCGTTTGTCCACGCAGAGTTCAATTCGATCCATTCCATTTTGTCGCGGTCGTAATAATCCAGCCTTACGAAAACATTCGAGGCAGGTTTGCCCCGGCCGGTGTCCAATATGTGTGTAGAAATTTTCATCATTGTCCTTTGTTCAGCCATTTTTGAAGGCGAAGTTCGGTGATCTGGCGCTGCTGTTCGGCGGCTTCGCGGAGCTCGGTTGCGGGGTCGTTGTGCATGCGGGATTCGAGGATGGCGAGGATCTCGGCAGAGGATTTGCCGGTGGCGCAGACGATGAAGATGCGGTGGAATTTTTCTTCGTAGCGGTGGTTGGCTTCGGCGAGGGCCTGTTTGGTGGTGTCGGTGGTGGTGGCTGCTTTGCTTTGTTCCTGGGTGGACCAGCGGAGGGATTGTTCGGTGGCATGTTGGGCGTGCTGCTGGCCTATGCGGGGATGGCTGTCGAAGGCTTGTTGCCATGCGGCTTCTGAGAGAGTGTGCCAGATTCTGGTGGAGGCTTGGAGGAGGGTGGGTTCGTCAGCGATGGGACGTGCTGCGGTGAGGGCTTCGGCCCAGGCTTCGGAGCCGCAGCAAGGGAGGATTTCGCTGGCGGCGGTGGCGGGGTCGAGCGCGTTCCATCGGGCGAGGATTGGGTTCATGGCTGTTAGTCAGGGCTAAGCGTATTCAGCGAAGAGCAAAATGCAGGTCCCTTCGGCAGGCTCAGAGCAGGCTCTTCGACTCCGCTGCGCTTCGCTCAGGATGACACATCATACAGAGGATAGCTTGACCTCGCGGCCTCGCGGGGTTTCGGTGAAGGTGGAGTTTTGGTAGACGGGTTGGCCGCGAAGCCAGGTGGATTGGACCTGGCCGCGGAGGGTTTCGTTGAGGTAGGGCGAGATGAGGTGGCGGTGGTGGAGTTTGTCGGAGGTGACGGTGAACTGTTTTTCTGTGTCGAAGAGGATGAAGCTGGCTTCGCGATCGGGGATCAGAGAGCCGACTTTGTTTGAGAGGCCAGCGAGGGCTGCGGGAGCGGTGCCCATCCAGCGGGCGATGTCGTTGAGGGTGAAGCCGCGTTCGTGGGCTTCGGTGTGGATGACTGAGAGTGCGAGGGAGAGACTGGCGATGCCGCCCCAGGCCTGATCGAAACGGCCAGTATCTGGAGAGCCGGGGTCTGGGGAGCCGGAATCGAGGCGTTTCATCTCGGGTGGGCAGGGGGAGTGGTCGGTGACGATCATGTCGATGATGTTGTCGCGGAGGGCTTGCCAGAGTTGTTGCTGGTTTTCTTTACTGCGGATGGGTGGGGCGCATTTGTGCAGAGTTGATGCGTCGGCGATTTGTTCGGCGGCGAAGTGGAGGTAGTGGGGGCAGGTTTCTACGGTGATGGGGAGTCCTTCGGCTCGGGCTTTCTGGAGATCGTCGAGTGCCTGTGCGGTGGAGAGATGGACGATGTGGAGATGGAATTTGTACTGGCGGCAGAGACGGATCATGAGGCGGATTGCCTGAAGCTCGGCTTCGTCGGGGCGCGAGGCCAGGTAGGTGCCGTATCTTCGCCAGTCTTTGGCGATGAGCGATGGGGCGGCGGCTTCAATGGGGTCTGCTAACTCAGCGTGGACGAGGAGTGGGAGGCCGGATTCGGCGATAGCGGGGAGAGCGGCTTCGAGCTGCTGCTGGTCGATCATGGTGAAGCCGTCGCAGCCGGGATAGATGAGGAAGCATTTGTAACCGAGGACTCCGGCACGGGCGAGGGGGAGGATGTGGGCTTGGTTGTCAGCAACGGCTCCGCCCCACGGAGCCCAGTCTACGAAGCATTGGGCTATTCCATCGGGGCCGGGGGCGCTTGCGGCGGCGCGCTTGGCTTCGAGTGCGGCGACGGTGGTGGTTTCGGGGAGGCAGTTGAGCGGCATATCGATGAGGGTGGTGTAGCCTCCTGCTGCTGCTGCTCGTGTGGCAGTGCGAAAGCCCTCCCATTCGGTGCGGCCGGGCTCGTTGATGTGGACGTGGGTGTCGACGAGGCCGGGGAGAATGGCGTGGTGGGTGTGATCGTGGATGGTTGCGTCCGGTGGAACTTCGGAGGGGTTGCAGATGGCTCGGATGGTTTCGCCTTCGATGAGGAGCGCGCCGGGACGTGTGCCTTCAGGGGTGACGATGCGGTTTGAGAGGAAGGCGTGTGCCATAATTTTATTATTCCGCGACTTCGCTTGCGCGATGCTTGCAATAAGGATAACGAGCCAGATGCAGGGCAACCCCGTTTTTATGGAGAAGGCGATCGCGCTGGCGACGGAGAACGTGACTTCGGGTCGCGGAGGGCCGTTTGGCGCGGTGATTGTGCGTGATGGCGAGATTATTGCCACCGGAGTAAACCAGGTGACGGCTGCGAACGATCCTACGGCGCATGGCGAGATTGTGGCGATCCGGAATGCGTGCGCGGCTTTGGGAAGCTTTCAGTTGAAAGGGTGTCAGATTTATACGAGCTGCGAGCCCTGCCCGATGTGCCTGGCGGCGATCTACTGGGCGCGATGTGATGCGATTTTTTACGGAGGTTATGCGGCCGATGCTGCAGCTGTGGGTTTTGATGACGCGTTTTTGTATGACGAGATAAAGCGGCCTGTGGGGCAACGAGATATTCCTGAGGTGAATTTACTGCCGGAGCAAGCGAAGGTTAGTTTCGATGCGTGGCGGGTACAAAGCAATAGGATTCACTACTGATTGCGATGAAAAAAACTGAGAAGAAGTCGGCGCGCGCGGGCTCTACGGTGAAGGTTGCGTTGCTTGGGTTTGGGACGGTGGGAAGTTCGGTCGCGCGAGTGTTGGCCGCGTCGAAGCTTCCAGGTGTGGAGCTTACGCATATCTTCAACCGCAATGTGGCGCGGAAGAAGGGCTCTGAGGCTGCGAAGGCTGTGCCGGCTTCCGTGGTTTGGACGGAAGATATCGATGTTGTGTTGCGGTCGAAGGTCGATGTTGTGGTGGAGCTGATGGGGGGGCTGAATCCTGTTGAAGGATGGATTCGCAAGGCTCTGACGGCGGGGAAGTCGGTGGTGACGGCGAATAAACAGTTGATTGCTTATCGCGGCGCGAGCCTCGCGAAGCTGGCCGAGAAGCATGGCGTTCAACTGGTGCACGGGGCTGCGGTTGCGGGTGGAGTGCCGGTGATTCCGGGGATGCTGCAGGGGCTTTCGAGCGACCAGGTGACGCGGCTGAGCGGGATTGTTAATGGGACTTGCAACTATATTTTGAGCCGCATGGAGGCGGGTGCCGACTACGCTACGGTGCTGGCTGACGCACAGCAGCTTGGGTATGCGGAGGCGGATCCTTCGGCTGATGTGGATGGGTATGATGCGCGGGCGAAGCTATGCATCCTGTCGCGGATTGCGATGCATGCGGAGCTGGATCCGGATGCGGTGGCGACGCAGACCATCTCGACGATCGAGGCGATCGATTTTTCTTATGCGAAGGAGCTGAACTGCACGATCCGGCAGGTGTCGCGCGCGGAGCTGGACGGGCGGGTGGTGCATGCTCGGGTGGCTCCGATGCTGGTGCCGCTGTCGTCGCCGATGGCGTGGTCGCATGGGACGCAGAATATGGTGGTGGTGAGCGGACGATTTGGCGGGGATGTTGTGTTTTCGGGGCACGGCGCGGGTGGCGAGCCCACGGCGGTGGCGGTGGTTTCGGATCTGCTGGCTGTGGCGCAGGGTTGCGGGACGGTGAAGCTGCCGGTGCGGAGACGCGAGGTGACGGGAGATTTTTTTGCGCCGCACTATCTGCGGTTTGTTGTGGATGACAAGCCGGGGATTGTGCATGCGATCTCGGGCGCACTGGCGAAGGCGGGGGCGAATATTGATTCGCTGCTGCAGCGGCCGGGGTATCCGAAGCATAAGCTGCCGTTTGTGGTGACGACGGAGCCTTGTTTGACTTCGACGATTGAGAAGGCGATGGCTTCGATTGCGAAGATGGACTGCATGCTCGAGCGGCCGCTTTGTTTGCAGATTCTTATTCCTGAAGATAAGGCCGAGTAAGGGATAATACGATTGCCGCGATGGTCGCGGCTGGAGGATCGATGCCACCTACTCTTGGCAACGGAAAGATTTGTTACGTTCAGGTTCCGGCGAACGATGTTGCGCGTTCGGCTGAGTTTTATAACCATGTGTTTGGGTGGGAGATGCGGAAGCGTGGGGATGGGGCGACGGCGTTCGATGATGCAGTGGGCGAGGTGAGCGGGTCTTTTGTTACGGGGCGTCCGCCGATGGCTTCGGTGGGATTGCTGATCTATGTGATGGTGGACAGCGTGGCTGCGGCGATGGAGGCTGTAGTTGCGAATGGCGGTGAGATTGTGCAGCCGATTGGAGCAGACGCTCCGGAGATCACTGCGCGGTTTCGAGACCCTGCGGGGAATGTTCTGGGGCTTTATCAAAATCCTGCGTGAGAAAGCGGATTCTTCCGCTGTGCTACGAACGACAAGCAAAAAGGGGAAGCATGAGAGTGAATTGGAAGTGGTGTGCTGCTGGGGTACTTGCTGCTGGGTTTGCAATGGCGCAGGATGTTGCGCCGGTGAAGCATGAGGCGAATGCGCTGAACTCGAAGCGGGCGCGGAAGCAGCATTATGTGGTGATGGTCTCGCTGGATGGTTTTCGGTGGGATTACGCGGCGAAGTGGGGCGCTTCGCATCTGCTGAAAATAGCAGAGGAAGGGGCGAGTGCGCCGGATGGGATGTTGCCGAGTTATCCGTCGGTCACGTTTCCGAATCACTACACAATGGTGACGGGGCTTTATCCCGAGCATCATGGGATTGTGGAGAATGTGTTTCTCGATCCGAAGCGAAACTACGAGGAGTACTACTACAAGGAACATTCGAAGAACAGCGATGGGAGCTGGTACGGCGGGGTTCCGCTGTGGTCGCTGGCGGAGCAGCAGGGGATGCGGTCGGCGTCGATGTTCTGGGTGGGGTCGGAGGCGGAGATTGCGGGGAAGCGGCCGAGCTACTGGGTTCCGTTTGACGATAAGTTTGATGACGAGAAGAGGATCGATCAGATCATGATCTGGCTGGGGCTGCCGGAGGCGGAGCGGCCGCACATGATTACGCTGTACTACTCGAACCCAGACCATGCGGGGCATACGTATGGGCCGGATGCTCCGGAGACGGGCGAGGCAGTGCGGCATGTGGATGGGTTGGTTGGGGAGTTGGAGGAGAAGCTGAAGGCTACGAAGCTGCCGGTGGATTTGATTGTGGTTTCGGACCATGGGATGGTGAAGCTCGACGACAGAAAGTGGGTTGCGCTGGATCAGATGGCGAACCTGGAGGGAGTCAAGAGTGCGGACGCCTTGATGTATCCGGCGACCGAGGCGGAGAAGCAGAGGATTTATGAGGAGCTGAAGGCGAAGAACGATCCGCGGTTTGCGGTGTACCGGTTGAAGGACATGCCGGAGCGGCTGCACTACAACGCGAATGAGCGCGAGGGCGATCCGGTGGTTGAACCGCTAAAGGCGGTGCCGATTACGGTGCATGCGAAGAGCGCGCAGATCGGAGCGATCGGGGAGCATGGATGGGACCCTGCGATTATGCCGGAGATGAAGGCGATCTTTTACGCGGAGGGACCGGATATCAAAGCAGGAGTGAAGCTGCAGCCGTTTGAGAATGTGAATCTCTATGACTTCGTGTGCGGAGTGCTGAAGCTGAAGCCAGCGAAGAATGATGGAGCCGCGAAGGTGTTGAAGGCAGTTCGGCGGTGAGCTGCTTAGAGGCGAGAGGCGCACCGTTGAGTGCGCCTCCCGTTGTTGCAGGCAAGTTTAGAAGCTGAAAAAGGGGATTCTGAGGAAGGGGAAGTAGGATACCGAGGGGCCGCTGATGGTGGAGCATCCCTTTGCGCCGGGGCCGTTGAAACATCCCCAGTAGTTTTGTGTGGCGTTGACAGAGCCGCTGCCGAGGTTGGCGACGCCTATGGCCTTGTCCAGCAGGTTGTTATATTGGACTTCTACTTTTGCTGGAGTATTAATAGCTACGTCAACGGCCTCGTCGTTGATTGAGTTGCCCCAGATGACTGTGCCGGTGATCGGAGTTCCGCCCATGCCGCTGTTGATGTTAATGCCAGCGGGGCCTGGGGTTGCGGTATCCCCTGTATCGGCGGCGTTGCCGGAGATTGTATTGCCGATGACGCTGTTGTTGTTGAGATTGTCGGCGGGAAGGCCGAAGTTGGGGCCGACGTGAGTGTGGAAGGTGACGCCGGGAAGGCCGTTATCCTTCAGCACGTTGTTGATGATGATGTTGCCCGTGTTGGTGCCGAGGCCAGTGCCGTTGGAGAAGATGCCGACGCCTGCTCCCGCTGCTGGAATGGCGGCTCCGTTATGGATGGACCGGTTGTTGGAGATGGTGTTGTGAACGATGCCATGGTGCGGGGCAGTTGAGCCGATGGCGGGCTGGTGCGAGGCGAGGACGATTCCGCAGGCGAACCCGTTGTCGTGGACGTAGTTTCCGGTGATGAGATTGTCGTGGGTCTCGCCGGTGTCGTCGCTGATGAGGATTCCGCCGGAGTTGTTGGCCGAGGTGTTGTTCGAGATGGTGGAGTAGGCGACACCCATGATGTGGATGCCCTCGCCACAGTCCATCTGCTCGCCGGGTTCGAAGTCAGGGATGCCGGGGCATGTTCCGGCTTCGACGTCGAGGCTGTTGTTGTTGTCGAGCACAGTGTTCTTGTTGAGGGTGATGTAGGAGGCGTTGGTGACGAGGAGCCCTTCAAAGTTTGCGTTCTCGAGGGTGAAGCCACTGACGGTGACGCTGTGGAGGCCGGGGTTGTCGAGGCCGTCGATGTAGATGGCATTGGAGAGACCGGTGGCGTCGATGATGGTCTTGTTGGGACCGGCGCCGATGAGCGACAGGGGTATGTTGATGACAACGTTTTCTTTGTAGGTTCCTGGCTCTACGTTGATGGTTCCGCCGGGGTGTGCTGCGGCGACAGCGGCTGTGATGGAGTTGAAGCAGCCTTTTGTGCCCCCGGGGTTGACGCAGGAGAAAGAGGCGAAGGCAGGTTGGCAGATTGCCGCCATGAAGATGGCGCAGATGACGGACTTTGGATGTTTCCAAAGCAGAGTGACCATGGGATTCCTCCGGACAGAAGTTGTTAGAAAAGTTTTGTCGATCGACGAAACATAACCCCGTGGCGATGCTGAAATAGTCGCTCAAGCCTGTGCTGAATCGTTCTCAGCGCGCAATCAAACCGAAGCGATGGGAGAATCGCCTTTTCAGCCGGTGATTTTGGGGGCCTGGATTGCGAACCGATTATACGCCCGGTAGCTTTACTGCCGGGTTACGGCGTTGCAGAGGCGGTACTCTCTCTTGGGCGAAGATGACGACAAAAAGAAAAAGCCCCATTTTGCTGGGGCTTTGTTGAAGCGGGTGAAAAGTTTAGTACTTGGGCATGGTGGGGTCGATCTTGTCGGCCCACGCGAGGATGCCTCCCGCGAGATTGGAGACATTGGTGAAGCCGGCGGCTTTGAGGGCGAGTGCGGCCTTCTGGCTGCGGGCTCCGCTACGGCAATGGACGATGACTTCGTCGTTTTTGTGGGAGGCGATCTCGGCGATGCGGGATTCGATGGAGCCTACGGGAATCTGCGGGACGCCGAGGTTGGCGATCTGGTACTCGTGAGGCTCGCGGACGTCGAGGACGAAGATGTTTTCTTTGGCGTCGAGTTTTTTCTTGAGGGTTTCGACGGTGATCTGGGGGATGCCATCGACGACGGGGGCTTCGGCTACGGCTTTGTCGCGAGAGACTTCAAGGGGGCCGACAGAGGTGGGCTTTTCGATGCCGCAGAACTGGTCGTAGTCGATGAGCTCTTTGATCTCGTGCGTGCCGCAGGCTGGGCACTGAGGGTTCTTGCGCAGCTTGAGGGTGCGGAAGTTCATTCCTAAGGCATCGACGAGAAGAAGACGGCCAGCAAGGGTGTCGCCGATGCCGAGGATGAGCTTGATGACTTCGGTGGCCTGGATGACGCCGACGAGGCCGGGGAGGATGCCGAGGACTCCGCCTTCTGCACAGGAAGGCACGAGGCCGGGCGGTGGCGGTTCGGGATAGAGGCAGCGATAGCAAGGGCCTTCCTCGGTGGCGAAGACGCTGGCCTGGCCTTCGAAACGGAAGATGCTGCCGTAGGCGTTGGGCTTGCCGGTGAGGACACAGGCGTCATTGACGAGGTAGCGGGTCTGGAAGTTGTCGGTGCCGTCGGCGATGACGTCGTAGTCCTTGAAGATTTCGAGGGCGTTGGCGGAGGTCAGCATCGTGTTGTGCTTGACGATGTTGACGTTCTTGTTGAGGCCCTTGAGCATCTGCTCGGCTGAGTCGACTTTGAGTTTGCCGACGGTGGCCTGCGAATGGATGACCTGGCGCTGGAGGTTGGATTCGTCGACTACGTCGAAGTCGACCAGGCCGATGGTGCCGACTCCGGCGGCGGTGAGGTAGAGGGCTAGCGGGGCTCCGAGGCCTCCTGTGCCCACACAGAGGACACGGGCAGCTTTGAGCTTCTGCTGGCCCTCCATGCCGACCTCGGGCAGGATGAGATGGCGGGAGTAGCGGGCGATCTCTTCGTTGGAGAGCTTGGGGAGTGCGATTTCTTCTGCGACTGCGGGGGTTCCTCCGGCAATCGAGGGGATGATGGTGAGCTCGTCGGTGTCTTTGACGGCGGTGGCGTGCTGGGCTTCGAGGTAACGGACGTCTTCGTCGTTGAGGTAGACGTTGACGAAGGAGCGCAGCTTGCCCTCGGGCGTGAAGAGGTGCTGCTTGAGGTCAGGGTAGGTGGCCGTGAGCTGCGAAAAGACTGCGTCTACGGTTGCGCCGGGGACGGTTACGGTCTCGTTGCCGCCTGTGTAGCTGCGCAGCGGAGTGGGGATGTGGATCTTCATGCTTCACCTTTTTGATTGTCGATATGGGCCATCAGAATCTCGATGGCTTCGTCTTCGAATTTTTTGTTGTCCTCTTCGGTGCCGGTCAGGAGGAAAGAGTTCGTTGTGGCGGCCTTGCCTTTTTCGATGCTGGTGATGATGTAGGAGCAGCCTATCCAGTGGGCTTCGGCGAAGTCGGTGGGGGACCATTGCGCGGGGTGGTCGGGGTGGGAGTGGTAGAAGCCGACGATGTCGAGTCCGGCGGTGCGGGCCTGGCGCTGGATTTTCACCAACTCCTGCGGGGCGATGTTGTAGCGATTGTGCGCGGAGTCGGTGCGGGTATTGCCGGCGCGGACGATCTGCTGGACGGAGTTCGTGGGCGCGATGCCGGCGACGTTTTTGCCGAGGAGGACACCGCAGCACTCGTTGGGGTAGGTTTCTTCGCCGTGGGCGCGGAGGGCTTCGTAGTCGGCGTATTCGATGCGCAGCATGGTTATTCCTCCGACCAGAAGCGCTCGCTCATATACTTGTCGGCGCCGTCGCAGAGGATGGTGGCGATGACGGCCTCGCGTCCTTTGGCGTGCTCGGCTTCGGCGACCTGTAGAGCGGCGGCGGTTGCGGCTGCGGCTGAGACTCCGACGAGGACGCCGAGGTTGCGGCCGAGATACTTTGCCATGGCGTAGGCGCGCTCGGTGGCCATCTCGATGTTCTGGTCGGCGAGGTTGGGATCGTAGATCTTAGGGACGATGGCCGTGGCCATGTGCTTGAGGCCTTCGAGGCCGTTGAAGGGCGAGTCAGGCTGCATGGAGATGCACTGGATGTTGGGGTTGAGCTCCTTGAGGCGGCGTGTCGTGCCCATGAAGGTGCCGGTGGTGCCGAGCGCGGCGACGAAGTGGGTCACCTGACCCTCGGTCTGCTCCCAGATTTCATTGCCGGTGGTGCGGTAGTGGGCGCGCCAGTTCTCGTCGTTGGAGTACTGGTCGGCGTAGTAGTAGCGGTCGGGCTCGGCGGCGATGAGCTCGCGGGCTTTGCGGATGGCCCCGTCGGAGCCGTCGGCAGGGTTGGTCCAGACGATCTCTGCGCCGTAGGCTTTGAGGTAGCGCTTGCGCTCCTGCGAGACGTTGGAGGGCATGCAGAGGGTGACGGGAAAGTTCATGGCCGCGCCCAGCATGGCGTAGGCGATACCCGTGTTGCCGCTGGTGGCGTCGAGGAGGCCGCGGGTGCTGCTGATAAGGCCGCGGCGCTGCGCGTCTGTGACGATAGACGAGGCTGCGCGGTCTTTGACGGAGCCGCCCGGGTTTGTCCATTCGGCTTTGCCGAGGATTTGAATGCCCGGGAGATGGGCCGTCAGCTTTTCGAGGCGCACGAGGGGTGTGTTTCCGATACGTTCGAGGACCGTGGTGCCGAGCGCTTTGACAGTAGTAATCATGCAGCCTTTTTCTGGGTGCGCATTCTTTACGGCCGCTTCGATTGCTCGCCCGTAGTGAATGTGCGACAGTTAACTAAGTCTAACGTATGGCACTTATGGCAAAGAAGACCACACAACGTTCTTTCAATGATGTTCTTGCCCTTCTGGGCGGTCAGAGATTCGATGTTGCACCCGCGCATGACGGTGCAAAGCGAACTCCCAACGCGGTTCAGGTGAGGAAGTACGGCTGCGCGGCGGAGATTGCCGCGGCTCCGGATGGCACGGTGGAGATTCTGGCGCGGCCGGGATGGCTGCTGAATGGCGAGATCGCACGCGTGCTGGACCGTGGGTACCAGAAATTTCTTAAGACGGGCAATCTGGAGATTCCGGCGATGGCGGAACATCTGCGGGCGATCCACGAGTTCACGGAAGAACTGATTGCGGCTGCGGGCGGGACGATTTTGTACAACGAGGCTCTGGGGACGACGAGCAACGTGTACCACTATGACCGGGTGAAGGGTCGGGATTAGCTCGAAAAGGCTTACAGGGGTTCGGCTCGAATTCATCCGACGGCGTTCCGAAAGGGACGCGCAGGTTCTTCGACTCCGCAGCTCGCAAAGTGAATGAACTGGTTCGCTTAGGATGACACTTCTATTTTGAGCGCGGGTGTCCTGGAACTGTTTTAGCGCAGGCGGTTCTGTTCTCGCTGTAGCTCGCGGTAGGCTTCGCTTTTGCCAATGCCTCGCTCGCGGGCGACACGTTTGAGGGCGTCTTTTTCGGTTAGATTTTCGGATTGCATGAGGGTGGCGACTTCTTCGGCGATGCTGCGCGGGTGGGATGCGGGTGCTTCCGAGGCCGCGGGGGCGAAGAGGAGGACGAACTCTCCGCGAATGGTTGCGCGTGCGACTAACTGGGTGCGGAGTTCGGTAACAGGGCCGCGGAGGAACTCTTCGTGGAGTTTGGTGAGCTGGCGCGCGAGAACAATGGGTTGTGCGGGACCGAAGACGGCTTCGATGTCGGCGAGGGTGTCGAGGATACGGTGCGGGGCTTCGTAGAAGATGTGGGTTGAGTCGCTGCGCGGGATCTGTTCGAGGATGGTTTTGCGCTGGCCCGCTTTGGCGGGGAGGAAGCCATGGAAGGTGAAGTTTTCGGTGGAGAGGCCGCTGGCGATGAGTGCGCTGATGGCGGCATTGGCTCCGGGGATCGGGAAGACGGGGATGCCTGCGGCGATGGCGGCGGCAGCTATTTGTGAGCCGGGGTCGGCGATGCCTGGGGTACCGGCGTCGCTGACTACAGCGATTTTTGCACCTCTTTTTAGGTCTTCGATGAGCTCTTCGGTGCGTGGGCCTTCGTTGTGGAGGTGGTAGCTGACGGTTGGGGTGCGGATTTCGAAGTGATTGAGGAGCTTCTGGGTCTGGCGGGTGTCTTCGCAGGCGATTCGGTCGGCCTGACGCAGGACACGGAGAGCGCGGAGGGTGATGTCTTCGAGATTGCCGATGGGAGTGGCGACGAGGTAGAGGCCTGGCGCGAGGTTCTTGTCACTGTCCGAGGATGAGCTCATAGGGAAACAAAAATGCAGGTTCTTCGACTACGCTGTGCTTCGCTCAGGATGACACATTCCTTGAGACGGGAGTGCACTACTCCTGCGGCCGGATCTTGCGGCGCTGATTCAAGAGTCCCATGGAATGGGCTAGATTCTGCGGGGTGATGATTCCGACGATGCGGTCGCCTTCGAGGACGGGGACGATCTGTGCGCCCTGTCCGGCCATGATGCGGCGGAGGGTTTTGACGAGCGAGTCGTCGGGCTGCGCGGTCTGGAAGGAGCGCGTCATGACTCCCTGGACGTAACCGTTGCCATCATTGTGGAGAGCCTCGACGATGCTCTGGCGGGAGACTGCGCCGACGAGGTTGGCTCCGCGGACGACGGGGAAGACATCCTGCAAGGTGTGGACGGACTGCTGGAGTGCGTCTTCGAGGGTGTCGGAGGCGGAGAGCATGCTGAACTGCGTGAGCATGACATCGCGCATGCGCACGGCGTCGACGTCGGATTGGAGGAGCAGGCCCTGGTCCTCCATGTGGGCCCCGATGAGGACGAAGGCGCCGAATATCAACAGCCACATGCCCGTCGTCATTCCGGACACCATCATGGCCATTCCTGCAATGATCAAGAGATAAGCGACGGTCTGGCTCAGTCCCGCAGCGGCGCGGGATCCCTTAATTCCTTTGGTCTTGGCGAATTCTCCACGGAAGACGCGGCCTCCGTCGAGCGGGGAGGCGGGAAGGAGATTCAACGCGCCCAAAAGCAGGTTGACCCAGACGGCGGCGCGGAGGAGGTGAGAAGGCGAGAGCCAGGGACGCTCGTAGAGATTGACTTCGGGTGAGAAGCTGAGGGCGATAGCGCCTAGGGAGAGGCCGAAGAGGAAGTTGGCGATGGGGCCGATGACACCCATGCGCTTCTGCATCGCGGGTGTGGCGGCGAGCTCGTTGGCCTCGGGAGTGGCATAAGTCATGAGGCCGCCGGTGGGGAGGAGAAGGATGCTGCGCAGCTCGAGGCCGTACCACGCGGCGCCGATGGCACGCGCGATCTCACGTACCGCGATGGCGATGAGCAAAAGGACCCAGAGGGTAAAGCCGCGCGCCCCGGAGGCGCCGGTCATGGTGGCGTAGCTGATTGCCAGACCAAGGAGAAGCAGAAAGAAGGTGTGGATGCGCACATCCACTCCAAGAATTCTTCCGATAGGAAAAGACCACCCACGCATTCTTCTATTGTATGCGCTGCTAGTGTGGGGGCCGGATGTGAATTGCTGTGAGCGGGATTCGCTCGCGCCGCTTACCATGCTTAAGATGCGTGTTATCGCTGGAACTTACCGCTCCCGTCTGCTCGCCGCTCCGCGTGGAATGCAGACTCGTCCGACGAGCGACCGGCTGCGGGAGACGCTGTTCAATATTCTTGCTGCGCGTGTGGCGGGGTGCCGCTTTGTGGATTTGTATGCGGGCACAGGGGCGGTTGGAATTGAGGCGTTGAGCCGGGGTGCGGCACATGTGTGGTTTGCGGAGGATGCGAAGGCGGCGCTGGTGGTGCTGCGAAAGAATCTCGCTGAATTGAAGATCGTTGCGGGCTTTACTATGGAGGACCGTGGCGTTGGGGCCTTGTTGCAGAGGCTTGGCAGCGCGAAGCCACTGGATGTGGTGTTTCTTGATCCGCCGTATGAGGCTGAGAATGAGTACCTGGGGACGCTGAATTTTTTTGGCAGCGAGCGCGGGCGGTCTTTGCTTGCAGCGGACGCGTTGGTGATTGCGGAGCACGGCAGCAAGGCGAAGCTGGCGGAGCGGTATGGGGGGCTGGTGCAGACACGGTTTGTGAAGCAGGGGGATGCGGCGCTTAGTTTTTTTGCGCCTGAGGGGTGAAGGCGCCGCCCTGGTGGAAGCCGGTAAGGAGATCGAGGGAGAAGGGAACTTCTTTGTCGGTGAGGAGGTTCCAGCCGGTGCCGTGGAGCGTGTTGCCTTCGATGCCTGTGATGCGAATGCCCTCCCAGCTCAAGCGGGCGGATTGCCATGCAATGCCTTGCGGTCCCCAGGCTAGCAGGGAGTGGAATCCGACGAAGAGCAGGAGATTTTGCGGGATGAGTGGGCGGACTTCGACGACGGGTTTCATGGGGAGATGTGTGCTGTGCTGTGGCTCGGCGGTATTGATGATGTAGGCATAGCCACCTGCGACGGCGCATAGTTCGTCGGGGCTCGGGCAGGGGAAGATGCCGGTGGGCATGGTGGGATCGGTGAATCCGAGGGCGCATGTGGCGAGAAACTGTGCGCTGTTGGCGGGACGGACCATGAGCTGCAGCGCTCCGCGGGCGAGTGCGTCTTCTTCTCCGGCGATGGCCTGGGGATAGACGAACTGGCGTGCCGGTGCGATGAGTGGTGGCGCCTTCAGGATCTCGGCGGTCCAGTTCCGGGGAAATTTCTGTGGATCGGGCGAGTCACTCACGAGGAGATTGCGTCCAGGGCGTGGCTTATGTCTTCAAGGAGGTCTTCGACTGCTTCACAGCCAGCGCTCAGCCGGATGAAGCCGTCGGGGACTGCGTCGCCGCCCCAGCGCGCGCGGCGTTCTCCGGTGGTTGTGATGCCTCCGAAGCTGGTGGCCTCGGTGATGAGTTTTGCTTTTGCCAGGAAAGTTTCTGCGGCGCATTTGTCGCGCAGCTCGAAGCTCAGGACCGGGCCGAAGTAAGTCATTTGCTTTGCGGCGATGGCGTGTCCGGGGTGTTTGGGGAGTCCGGGGTAGAGGACGGTCTTCACCTCTTTGCGCGAGGCCAGGAATTCAGCGATGTGTAGGGCGTTTTGGCTGGCGCGCTCGAGGCGCAGAGGAAGGGTTGCGATGGAGCGGAGAGCGAGCCACGCCTCCATGGGGCCGAGGGCGGCTCCGGTGAGGGTCCGCCAGCGATCGATCAGGGCGTGAAGCTCGGGGTTGCGGGTGGCGACATGGCCGAGGAGGAGATCGCTGTGGCCGGTCATGGCTTTGGTGTCGGAGGCGACGGAGAAGTCTGCGCCGAGAGCGAGTGGCTGCTGGCCTAGTGGGGTGGGGGTGGTGTTGTCGACGGCGACGAGAGCTCCTACGCGATGTGCGGCTTCGGAGAGCAGGGCGATGTCGCAGATGTCCATGCCGGGGTTGCTTGGAGACTCGAGCCAGAGGAGGCGTGCGCCCTCAAGTTGCTGGAGCTGTGCGTTGCCTGCTGTGGGGGCAGTACGAAGGACAACGCCCATCTGCGTGAAGTACTCCTGCATAAGGAGCCGGGCGGTGTAGTAGGAGTTGGAGGGCATGACGACGATGTCGCCGGGACGCAGGACTGCTCCGAAGACAGCGGTGCAGGCTGCCATGCCGGAGGAGAAGACGAGTGCGGTGGCCTGGTAGCCTTCGGCGGATTCCATCTGGGCGATGGTGTCTTCGAGGGCCGTCCAGGTGGGATTGTGAGAGCGGGCGTAGGTGTATTGCGTTGCGGAGGGGTCGCCGGGTGTGTGGTAGGGGGCAGCGAAGACAGGGCCGGATTGGAGAGGCTCTCCGGGGGCGGATTTGGTCAGGGTGGAGCGGATGATCTTTGTGGCTTGGCGCATGAGTTTTCTGAGGTATATGACGTCGGGCCGCGGACGATTGATGGTAGCAGGGTCAGCGAGATTTTTTGTCGCGGGCAGAGTGTGTAGCGAAGTGCTCCCAGCCGCCCGGCTTTAGTTCTGCATGGGTGCCATCGGGGGCGAGGAGGGTCATCATGGGATGTTTGGAGCGGCGGTTTCGGAGGGTTCCGATGCGCGTGATGCGGACTCCCGCGAGAGATATTGGCATGGGGCGGGAGGCTGGAGCGGTAAAGAGCAGCTCGTAGTCTTCTCCTCCGTGCAGGGCATCGTTGAGGGCGGCATCGGGACCGGATTTGCGCGCGAGTGGGTGAATGGGGAGGGCGGCCTGCTCGATCTCGGCGCTTAGCTTTGAGGCTCGGCAGAGGTGAGCGAGATCGGAGGAGAGGCCGTCGCTGATATCGATGCAGGCTGTGGCAATGCCGCGGCGCAGGAGGGCTTCGCCGGTGTCGAGGCGCGGCTCGGGGAAGAGATGGGGATGGTCTTCGGTGGTCTTTGCGGTGGCGAGACGCTTTCTTCGCAGCATGGATGCGAACTCTGCCGCTGCACCGCCGAGATGGCCGGTGACGTAGAGGGCGTCGCCTGCGGATGCACCGGAACGGCGCAGGGCGTGGCCTTTGGGTGCGTGGCCGACAAGGATGATGTCGGCGAGGATGAGGGCATTTCTTCCGCCGGGGGATTCGGAGGTATCGCCGCCGGCGAGCGGGACGCGGTGCAGCTCGCTAAGCGCGCGGAGGCCTGCAAAGAAGCGGGCGATCCAGGTGCGGCCTGCGGACTCGGCGAGCATGGCTGCGGGAAGAGCGAGAGAGAGGAAGGCTGCGAGGGGAGTCGCGCCCATGGCGGCGAGGTCGCTGAGGCCACGGGCGAGGCAACGATGGCCTACCGATTCGGGAGGATGGAGATCGCGGCGGAAGTGGCGGCCTTCGAGAGTGAAGTCAGTCGTGATGAGGACTTCAGAGGCGGCAGGAGGATGGAGGATGGCGCAGTCGTCGCCGATGCCAAGGGCGATGTGTTTTTGATGGGATTGGAAATCGTGGCTGATTTGTTGGATGAGCGCGAGCTCGCCGGCGAGTTTAGGATTTTTCTTCATGCCAAAGTAGAGGATACGTTTGATTCCGTTATGAAACTTTTGGGGGAGTTACATCCATAAATGATGGTGTAGGTTTGGTTGCGTCAGAGTATCCAGTTTGATACCTTTGTGAAGGATGCTCAAGAGAGAAATGCAATTCTGAAATGGCGATTGGCAAGTTCGATTTGTCTGTTATGATTTCAGCGTTTGCAGGACCTCTCCGAGCCGCGGCTTTGCTTCGCGGTTAAAAATCTGGGCCAGGATTTCTGCGTGAAGCTTAGAAGACGTTACTACATCATGTTCGTCAGCCGCGACGAAGACGGCAGCCTGAATAAGGTTCCGGTTCCTCTTCACTACGCCTACCTCTTTGTGGCTGCTGCGGCAATCGGTATGTTCACGATCACCGGCCTTGCGGGATCGTACTCGCGGATGCTGATTAAGACGGCGCGGTTCAACCAGCTTCGGCAGGACCATAACGCTCTTCAGAAAGATTACGCTCACCTCGAACAGGCTTCGCATGAGAAGGACATCCAGGCAGCTTCGCTCGGGTCGCTGGCGAGCGAGGTCTCGGCGCTGTATGGGCTGACTGCGAGCAAACTGGCGGTTCCTGTGGGCAGGCTCACAGATCGGAAGCATGGGAAGTCGGCGGGTGTGGCTGAGTCCGTTGCAACGGCTCCCCTGACGGGTTCGACGGACTTCACGGACGAAGGCGGCTATTCGAAGACGGTGGATGCCTTACAGACGCTGCGAAACACAGCGATGAGCGGAACGGTGATGCGGCCGCTATCGAATCTTGGCGGGCCAGGGTTCCGTTCGCCGATCGATGTGTTCGGAGGGACGGGCGATGAGCTGGCTTCGTCGTATGTTCCGACGCTGTGGCCGATCATGGGCCCGATTACGAGCAGCTTTGGACAAAGAGAAGATCCGATTCTGGGGAATGGTGAAGGTGAGTTCCACACGGGAATCGATATCTCAGCTCCGAACGGGACTCCGATCCGGGCTACGGGCGATGGCATCGTGAGAGAGGCACAACTGAGTGGCGGTTATGGCCGCGAGGTTGTGGTCGACCATGGGCATGGGATCGAGACGCTGTATGGACACATGTCGGGCTTTGCTGTGGCGGCTGGCGAGAACGTGGTCAAAGGCCAGGTGATCGGATATGTCGGTCATAGTGGGCGGACGACGGGCTCGCATCTGCACTACGAGGTTCGGATTCGCAATACTCCGGTGAACCCGCACAAGTATCTGCGGACGACGCTGGCGGATTTGGGCAGTGTGGTCCCGAAAGGATAAATTTTTTGCAGTTGAGTTTTGAAAGCTGGCCCTCTTCTGAGGGCCAGTTTTTTTGTTAGAAGGGGCTGCCCAACCTGAATATGCCGGAGTTGTTCGGTCACTGCTGACGAGCTCTTCCGCGATTTGGAAGCTGGCGTGCTGTGGGAACGGACGGTGCCGAATTGGGACAAGATGCATACTTTTCTTTAGGTTAGTGACTCTTTCTGGTCATTTCCAAGGGGCTGGCTGGCCGATATAGTCACGGTGGAGTATTGCACAGACCTCGTCGATGCGCCTCCGGCGCTTACGGGGAAGGAGATTTCATCTTGGTCCAGACTTCGGCCTTTTATCGACGGGAAGCGCAGGATGTTGACGGCTCGATTTCGCTATCGGAGATTCTCTCAGCTCTGTCCTATGCGCTGGATCTTACCGAGGGGGCTGTGCATGGCCACGCTCTGCGGAGCTGCCTGCTGGGGATGCGCATCGCTGAAGAAGCGAAGCTGCCGCAGGAGCAGACGAGCGGCCTCTACTTTGCGCTTCTGTTGAAGGATATTGGCTGCAGTAGCAATGCGAGTAGGATTTCGCAGATTATCGGCGGCGATGACCGCGCAGTAAAAGCTGGAACGAAGCTGGAAGACTGGACGAAGCCGCTGAAGCCGAATCTTTCGACGCTGAAGCTGCTTTGGAGGAATGTGCTTCCTGACAGCGGCGCTGCGGCGAAGGTTGCGAGGATTCTCCAGATTGGCCTGTCGCAGGAGAAGAATAACCGCGAGGTTATCGGGATTCGCTGCGAGCGCGGCGCGAACATTGTGCAGAAGCTGGGGATGGGCGATTTTGCCGCGCAGGCTGTGCGCAATCTGGATGAGCACTGGGATGGGAGCGGTTATCCCGACAGCATCAAGGGCGAACAGATTCCGCTGCTGTCGCGCATCAGTGCTGTGGCGCAGCATCTGGATGTTTTTTCAAACGGGAAGGGATTGAGCCCGGAGAAGGCGATTGCGACGCTTGTGGAGCGCAGTGGGACATGGTTCGATCCGGAGATTGTGCGGATTGCAGTTTCGCTCGACCAGCAAGGCACGTTGTGGACCAACTGCTCGTATCGCGATCCTGAGGAGGCGACGCGACAGGCTGTGCTGGACCTCGATCAGGGGACGCGGCACAAGCTGGTGCCGGACCAGGTGGATCAGATCTGCGAGGCATTTGCGGATGTGGTGGACGCGAAGTCTCACTTTACGTTTCGGCACTCGATCGGGGTTGCAGATACGGCGCGGGGTATCGCGGAGACGATGGGGCTGCCGGATGAGCGGGTGCAACTGGTTCGCCGCGCGGCACTGCTGCATGACATTGGCAAGCTGAGCATCTCGAATACGATCCTGGATAAGAGTACGCAGTTGAGCGACGACGAGTGGAGGGTGGTGCACAAACATCCACGGATTACGCGGCTGATTCTGCAGCGTGTGCGTGCGTTCCGTGAGATGGCGATTATTGCGGGCGAGCATCACGAGAAACTGGACGGGTCAGGCTATCCGGAGCGGCTCACGGCGCGGGACCTGTCGATAGAGTCGCGAATTATCGCGGTGGCGGATGTATACGGAGCGCTATCGGAGGACCGTCCATACCGGAGAGGCATTCGCGTGGAGGAGACGCTGGGGATTATGTCGCAGTTTGCTCCGCACCAGCTTGATGGGGATTGCATGGACGCGCTGGTGGCGCGGGTTTCGAGCGAACGCCATGTGATCTATGCGCCTGCCCTGCATGTTCCTGTCGCGGCGATGGGGTATGCCTACGAGCCTGCGATTTAGCGTCGAATTTCGCGGCTGCGAATATTGCTCCGGTGCTTCCGCGCGAATGCTCTAATATCTAGAGCATGGCTATGATCCACATCTCGAAGGCTGAAGCTATTCGCGATATCGGTGCGCTGTTGCAGAAGGCTGCTGCCGGGGAGTCGATTCTTATCGATTCAGGGACGGAACACCCCATCGTCATAGGACCTGCTGAGATTCTCGATTCGGGTTATACGTCTGACGAAGATAAAGAAGCCGACCACGACGAGTGGGTGCGTGCGAGGGTGCAGGAAGCGCTGGACGACCCTCGTCCTGGTGTGCCCTTTGAAGAGGTTAAGGCTCGAAGCGATAAAAAATTTGCTGAAGCGATCCGCAATGAAGAGAAACGAAAGGCAACAGTTTGAAGGTTGTCTTATCGGCAGGAGCCGAGATCGATTACGAAGAGATTTCAGACTACCTCCTCCTCGAATATCGTCCTCAGGCTGCGAAAGAGCAGGGAGATCGGATTCTCGCAGCAATCGAATCTCTGGCGGCATTTCCTTTGTCCGGCAGAGTTGGGCGGGTTCCAGGAACCTTTGAGAAAGTTTGTGTTGGTACACCTTTCCTAGTCGTATAGAAGCTTGGTGGAGACATCGTGAGTGTTATTCGTATCTTCCATGGAAGACGAAAAATATCCGAGGTCGAGGCTGTCAACGTTGTGAAGAAGAAACAGTGACAAAAAGAGCGGCCGAGGTTCGGCCGCTCTTTTGTCGATGATGTAAGGATTTATTTGCCGGAGTAGGTGACGTGCCATACGGAGCGGGTGCCGTCGTCGGTGACGAAGAGGCTGCCGTCGTTGGCTACGGCTACACCTACGGGGCGTCCCCAGACCTGACCGTCCTTGGTGACGAAGCCGGTGAGGAAGTCATCGTATTCGCCGGTGGCTTTGCCGTTCTGCATCGGGATGAAGATGACGTTGTAGCCGGCGCGGTTTTTGCGGTTCCAGGAGCCGTGCTCGGCAGCGAAGGCTCCGCCATCATACTCGGAAGGGAACTGTTGTTTGGTGAGGGGAGAGAAGACCATCTCAAGCGAGGCCATGTGGGGCTGCACGATGACGTCCGGAGTCTTCACCTTTGCGGCGAGGCTTTCACGCTTGCAATCCTTCGCTTGATCGGCGGTGAGCGGCGCGGCGAGCTGCGGGTTGGGGCCGGTGCCATTGGCGCAGGGATCTTTCAGGCGCGGGTCGAGGTGTCCGCCCATGTAGTACCAGGGCCAGCCGAAGAAGCTGTGTTCGGGAACCGAGGTGACGTAGTCGGGAACGAGGTGGTTGCCGAGGTTGTCGCGCTCGTTGGCAGAGCACCAGAGCTCGCCGGTGATGGGGTTGATGGCTTCGCCGACGCAGTTGCGGATGCCGGTGGCGTAGACCTCGACGAACTTGCCCTCGGGAGTGTATTCGAGCACGTCGGCACGGTGGAACTCGCTGGGGTGGGTGTCGGTGTCATCGGCGTTCGAGGCGGAGCCGACGGAGACGAGCAGGAACTTGCCATCTTTGGTGAAGGCGACATCGCGGGTCCAGTGGCCGCCTCCGCGAAGCTGCGCATAGCCTGGAATGTCGCTAACGATGGTCTCGGCCGGCCCGGCGGCTTTGAGGTCTCCGCTTTTATAGGGGAAGCGTTGAATGGTGGTTGCGTTGCCGACGTAGATCCATTTGGGATTGGTTGCGGGATAGAAGGCGATGCCGAAGGGGTGGTCGAGGCCTTCTGCGAAGGTCTGGATGGACTCGGCCTTGCCGTCAGCTTTGACTCCGCGGAGAACTATGAGGCGTCCGGCGCCCGAGTCGGCGAGGAAGAGGTCGCCATTAGGAGCGACGCGGATGAGGCGGGGCATAGTGAAGGTGCCGCCGCTGAGAGTCATATTCTGCTTGTTGTCGGAGCGCTGCATGGGAGCGACGTCTCCGCCGGCATAAAGAGTGACCTGGAAGCCCGGAGGTGCGATGGGCCATGCGTCGGCTGGTTTCGGGACGAGGTTTGCCGTGTTGTCGACAGCCTCCTCGGGGTCAGGTTCGGGAAGATCGCTGACGGTAATCTTGTGGCGAACGCCGGGGGTCTGCTGATTCCAATCAGTGAAGGCTGCCTGGCCGGTGAGGAGGGTGCCGGATTGCGCATGGAGCGATAAGGGAAGGGCGAATGCCATCGCTAACGCTCGAACGGCAAAGGATTGGAAGCTACGCATGGGAGTTCTCTCCTTGAATCGTGAAGCCGCTAAGGTTCGGCTCTCCTATGAGATGAATTTTGTCGTCACGAAGCTCAAATTCGAGGGAATCGACGTTCTGGATGAGGTTGACGGAATGAAAACCAGGAAAGTTAGCCATCAGCTCCGCGTCGGTAGCGCTTGGGAAGAGAAGGACGAGGCGGAAGGCCTGCATGAAGAATCCGTGGGTGACGAGGAGGACGCAGCCGCCGGGGTTGCGGGCGATGAGGCGGTGGATGGCTTCACGGGCGCGATCGAGGAACTGGGAGAAGGATTCGGCGCCGGGGCCGTCGATATAAGCGGGGTCGCTGCGCTGCCAGAAAGCAGTCGAGTAGGGCCAGCGGTCGGCTTCCGTGCTGTCGCGGTGGCGAGCGGGATTGAGGAAGGTGAACTCCTCGATGGGCCACTCTTCTACGGGCGAGTGCGGGAAGCGTTGGATGATGGGTTCGGCAGTCTGCTGGGCCCGCTGGAAGGGCGAGACGATGATGAGGCCGGGGGCGCAGTCAAGCCGGTCGGCGAAGGACTGTGCCTGTGCATGGCCCAGGGAGGTGAGTGGGTTGAAGATGTGGTCCGCGGTCTTGCCGCCGGAGTTGGCGAGGCTTTGGCCATGGCGGACGAGGATGACCCTGGTGACTGGGGGCATGGTTGAGCTCAAGGGATCGAGGCTGTGGTGGGGGTGGTGAGTTTTTTGAGGAGATCAACAGGGATGTTGGCGGTGAGGATGGCGCGATCTTTGTGTTGCTCGATCTTTGCGGATTCGATGAGCTCTCGAAGAGCTGGGTCGGCGGAGTTGGGTTGCAGTTGCGTCTGCGTCTGCTGGACGGACTTGAAGAGAGAGAGGAGAGCAGTGAGGGAGCCGGTCGCACGCGTGGCGTCGGCTTCGGAGGGCGCGATCTGCTCGACGCGGAGATGGATTGTGCCGAGGTAGCGGATGCTGGCGACGAAGGTGGTGTCTTCAGGGAGCGGAAGCTGCAGGCCAAAGAGGCTGATGTAGCCACGGTCGGAGAAGGGGAGGCCGATGTGGCCGATGGCCCACGCGCTGGAGAAGGCGGGAACATCGCGGAAACGGGCCGAGAGCAGCGACGAGCCGCTAAAGGGCGAGGCTGCGGCACGGTAGCGGTCGAGGATGGAGTGGATCTGCTCAGTCGAAGGCATGTTGGAGGCGGCGATGGAGTCGTAGCCAAGCCGGACGACACGCAGGAGGCGAGGGTTGGCATCGTCGCCGACAGGGATGGTATAGATGTCGCGGTCGGCGTAGGTCTCTTTGGCGATGGCGATGGAGCCGAGGTAGCGCGCGAGGCGGTCGCCGTCGAATCTGCCTTCGAAGACCTCGGAGTAGCCGACGGGACCGTTGGGGCCGTTGGGGTAGTCCATGCGGTGCAGGGCGAAGGCTGCGTCGTCAAGGTCGCGCTCGGGCACGATGCCGGTGGCATCGACGAAGCGCTGATAGTCGGGGCTGCGGTTGATCTGGGTGCGGTCGAAGTGAGTAACGGCGCGCAACGGCTTGAAGTTGGCGTAGACGATGGCGTCTGATTCGGGGAGCAGGCGCGCGGCCTCGGGCGGAGCGGCTTTGCGCAGGATGAGGACGGCGATGAGCGCGGCCATCAAGGCCAGCATCAGCAGCAGGGAGTAACGAGTGCGCTTACGCATGGAGGACGTGGCCGGTGGAATTTGGTGTGGACATAGAGAACGCGAGGCTGCCGTATTCCGCAGCTTCGAGCTTAAGCATAGACCATCGGCTGTGTTCGGGATGGTTTGTGCGGCTATTCGACGATGGCGAAGGTGTAGATCTTGCCGCCGTTGGTGACGTTGCCGGTGCCGGGTGGCAGGATGCCGTACTCGCCTCCGCCGACGCTTTTATCGACGGTGAACTGGTAGGTGTGAGGCGCGGTCTGGACAGGGTTGAACTTGACCTCGTCACGGTCCGCGCCGCCGGTGGAGTGGAAGACGCCGCCGGTCAGAACGCGAAACTCGCGGTTGTTGGAGTTGATGCGGAAGCGGAGGAAGTCGTACTCGACGGCGCTGACGCCTTCAGGCACATAGATGAGGATGTCGATGGGGCACTGCAGGGCGAGCTTGGATTCGCGGCCGTTGAGATGGCCGTTGCGGTCTTCGCGGATGATGCCGTGAGTTGCAGTGGACTTGAGCCAGCCGCCGGATTTGATGTGGACGATCTCGGGGTCGATGGGGATCCATTTGCCGGTGTGGTCTTTGTAGTAGACGCCGATCTCGTTGACGGGGGAGAAGACGACTGGCTTCTCTTCGACGTTGGTGATCTGGCGACGGCTCTTGTTGATCATTGCGGAGATGACGCGGTCGGAGACGCCTGCGGTTTTGAGGGTGACGAGGGAATCGGCGTCGGTGGTGTAGTTGCCGGGCTGAAGGTTAATGGACTGAAGGATGAGGTCGTCGCCGAGGCCGACCTTCACCATCTTTATGATGGAATCGTTATTCATGACGGCGGGCTTGGCCGGGGTGAGAGGGCCATCGACTGCCTGGGGCGCATCCAGTGTGTGTTGCGCCATCGCGGCGATGGGAGAGAAGCAGAGGCTGAGCGCCAGAAGTGTGTGGAGTATCCGTGTGTTTCGACGAGACATGGGAGTATAGGTTTGGTTTCGTGGACAGCCTAGCATAGCTGCGATTTTGGACGGTTTACGTGAAGCCTGCGTAAGCTGCGCGCGAGGCGAGGGGGTTGCAGTACGGACCATTGCCTGAGGGTTCCGGCTATGCTAAAGTTAGCTCTGCGGCGCACTCTGCGCGGGCTCTGCTGCGCGTCGTGCGGCTGGGCTTACAGAGAGCAAAACATGCTGTGTGGGCTGGCGTAGCTCAGCTGGTAGAGCATCTGATTTGTAATCAGAGGGTCGGGGGTTCAAGTCCCTTCGCCAGCTCCAGTTTCCTCACAGCAGAAGAGAAGATGGATTTGGTTGTACTGCTGAGACCGTTCTGGTTCTGCAGACTCCGGTCATTCCTTCAAGGTTGGTTTACCCGCTTCGCACTGCGGTCTGAGTCGAAGATTGGGCTTGATGGGTTGAGTTGAGTGCTGCTTACTGAGCGAGAAAGCAGAATGTGCACAGGTGGCCGAGTGGTTAATGGCAGCAGACTGTAAATCTGCCGCGTTATGCGCTACGGAGGTTCGAATCCTCCCCTGTGCACCATAAGTTTGGTTGGTTGTGGTTTGCGGTAAGCGGTAACTGGTGAGCGTTGTGGATCTAAGCCCGGCAGGCAGCGGAAGGATGTGGATTGCGCTGGCTCTTCTGGGATTGCTGGCGGCAGGAGTCTGGCAGACGATGGAGCCGGGTAAACTCCAGCAGCTTACTTGGGTCTTGTTAGGATTTTTTGCCTTCCGCGTCATACTCGGACGGCTGCGTTCGCGGTAGGATTGGAAAGTTGGTTTTTTTCAGGCTGGCGTAGCTCAGTGGTAGAGCACTCCCTTGGTAAGGGAGAGGTCGAGAGTTCAAGCCTCTCCGTCAGCTCCAGAATTTAGAGGTGCGGTTTCCGTGCCGGGTAGTTTGCAGAAAAACCGGGCTTCGGCCCTGTGGCGGGCGGGAGTAACTCAGTGGTAGAGTCACAGCCTTCCAAGCTGTTGGTCGCGGGTTCGATTCCCGTCTCCCGCTCCAAAGATTTCTGAAGGCGATTAGGGCTCTGGGCCTGGTCCCGAGGAGAGTGTTTTGAGCAGTATGTATCAGCAGCCAGTACTACCGATCTCTGACCCGCAGACGTTTGGCGCGGTCAAGGGCGCTATTGACATCTCGTTTTCTTCGGGCCGCGTTGCCGGGTTTCTGAGATCGCTGGAGCGCTCGAAGCTCCGCATTCGCGACTTCGAGACAGTTCTTCGCAAGGGACTTCTGGGTGCGGGGACTGGGGCCGAATACAACCGGCTGGATGATAGCGATCAGGGCCAGATTCGCGAGCTGTATCTCGCCAGCCTGGAACAGGTAGCGCCGGAGCTGCGAGAGAAGTTCTTCAAGCTGTATGCATATTACTGAGCCGCCAAAAATTTAGTTTTCATTCGAAGTATTCACCTGAACCCGGTGCGATGCGCCGGATAACACGAGGAGAGGAAGAGCAGTCATGGCGAAGGAAAAGTTTGACCGGTCGAAGCCGCACGTAAACATAGGGACGATCGGGCACATCGATCACGGCAAGACGACGCTGACGGCGGCGATTACGAAGGTGTTGTCGAAGCACAACCCGAACAACAAGTTCCGTTCCTTCGACACGATCGACAACGCTCCTGAGGAGCGTGAGCGCGGCATTACGATTGCGACCTCGCACGTGGAGTACGAGACGCCGAACCGCCACTACGCGCACGTCGACTGCCCCGGCCACGCCGACTACATCAAGAACATGATCACCGGCGCGGCGCAGATGGACGGCGCGATCCTGGTGGTTGCGGCGACCGACGGCCCGATGCCGCAGACCAAGGAGCACGTTCTGCTCGCCCGTCAGGTTGGCGTGCCGTACATCGTCGTGTTTTTGAACAAGTGCGATGCGGTCGAGGACGAAGAGCTGATCGAGCTGGTGGAGATGGAAGTTCGCGAGCTCCTCTCGAAGTACGACTACCCCGGCGACGACACCCCGATCATCCGCGGCTCTGCTCTTGGCGCGCTGAACGGCGAAGCCAAGTGGGAGGCGAAGATCGACGAGCTGATGGACGCGGTGGACAAATATGTTCCGCAGCCGGAGCGCGCGATCGACCAGCCGTTCCTGATGCCGATCGAAGACATCTTCTCGATCTCCGGCCGCGGCACCGTGGTGACGGGCCGAATCGAGCGCGGCAAGGTGAAGGTTGGCGAGGACTCTGAGATCGTCGGCTTCCGCGAGACGCGCAAGACGGTGGTGACCGGCGTCGAGATGTTCAAGAAGCAGCTGGACGAAGGTCTGGCTGGCGACAATGCCGGACTTCTGCTGCGCGGCATCGCGAAGGAAGACGTGGAGCGCGGCATGGTGTTGGCCAAGCCCGGTTCGATCACGCCGCACACCGAGTTCAAGGGCGAGGTCTACGTGCTCTCGAAGGAAGAAGGCGGACGTCACACTCCGTTCTTCAACGGCTACCGTCCGCAGTTCTACTTCCGCACGACGGACGTGACGGGTTCGGCGAAGCTTCCTGCGGGCACGGAGATGTGCATGCCCGGCGACAACATCCAGCTGGAGATCACGCTGCACACTCCAGTCGCGATGGAGAAGGGCCTCCGCTTCGCCATCCGCGAAGGCGGCAGAACCGTCGGAGCAGGAACCATCTCCGAAATCCTCAAGTAAATCTCTGTAACCAAAGGGGCGGGCTTCGGTCCGCCCTTTTTCTTGCAGTTGGTCTTCCTCTTTCGATTCGCAGTTCCGCTTTCACAAACTGCAGTTTTAAGAGATAATCTATGTGGACGAGCGTGGCCTGACCGCTCCTCTTCCGTTTCACAATCAGGATTTGGCAGCAGGGGCCATTGCCCTGCGTCGCGGCGTGCCGGAAGTGATTCTGCACACGCTGCTTGCCAGCCGAGGTGGCTGGCCACTCTAGAAGGAGATTTACCAAATGCGCGAGATCATCACACTGCAGTGCCCGGATTGCAAGAACCGGAACTACTCCACGACCAAGAACAAGAAGACGACCACCGGCCGGCTTGAGTTCTCGAAGTTCTGCAACACCTGCCGCAAGCACACGGCGCACAAAGAGACCAAGTAATTCAGATGTCAGTTCTCAGTCGTCAGCGTCTCGCTGAGAGCTGAACGCTGGGAACCGGCAACTGTAACCGGGGGAGTAAGCTCAACGGTTAAACTGTCGGTCTCCAAAACCGAACTTCTCGGTTCGAATCCGAGCTCCCCCGCCAGTTTGTCCGGGTCTTGACGAGTCCGGGAATCGACCATCAACACGAAGATTTGAGGCAGCACAATGGCCAAGACAGTAGCGGTAACCGAACAACCGACAACCGGCATTCAGCAGTTGAAGACGCTGCCGACCCGTCTCGGGGAGTTCCTGAAGGACGTCCGCAGCGAGATGCGCAAGGTGATCTCACCTTCGCGCGCCGAGGTTCAGTCGACGACGCTGGTTGTGCTGGCGACGGTCTTCATCTTCGCGGCGTACTTCTGGCTGGTGGACACGATTATCGGCAAGGGGATTGAGGCGATCCTGCACAATCTGACCAAGCACTAACAGAGTTCAAGAATTTTTAGTCGGCGCAGGTAGAAAGAAGTCGAGATGCGCGAAAAAGGCAGGACCATGGCGGCAGAGGAACAGAATCCGGAAGAGCAGAAGCCTCAGGGAGAGGCTGCCGAGCAGCTTGCTCCGCCGGTCAATGAAAACTTCAAGTGGTACATCATCCACGCTTACTCGGGCTTCGAGCGCAAGGTGCGCGAGTCGCTCGAGAGCCGCATCGCCGCGTTTGGCCTGCAGAACCGCATCGGGCGCATCATGATCCCGACTGAGCCGGTCACCGAGCTGCGCAACGGAAAGAAGTACACGATTGATCGCGTGTTTCTGCCAGGCTATGTTCTGGTCGAGATGGAGCTGGACAACGATCTGTGGCACGTCATCAAGAACACGCCGCGCGTCACCGGATTCCTCGGGACCGGCGACAACCCGGTGGCTCTCTCCGAGCAGGAGGTCAGCTCGATCCTCTTCCGTTCGGACACCGCGGCTAACAAGCCGACCATGAAGGTCAAGTTCGACAAGGGCGAGCAGGTTCGCATCAACGAAGGGCCGTTCGCCAACTTCACCGGCGCGGTCGACGAGATCAACGAAGACAAGCAGACCCTGAAGGTGATGGTCAGCATCTTCGGCCGCTCCACCCCGGTCGAGATTGAGTTCTCGAAGGTGGATAAGGTTGTTGAGTAGCTCTTTCGAGAGCAGCAGGTTTAGAAGCAAATATTAAGCAGCAGGCACAACAGAAAAGCCCGCCGCTGGAAGAGTAAAGAGGATTTACCGAATGGCACCGAAGAAGATTACTGGATACGTCAAGCTTCAGATCATGGCCGGCAAGGCCACCCCTGCACCCCCGGTCGGCCCCGCGCTTGGCCAGGCACAAGTCAACATCATGGAGTTCTGCAAGCAGTTCAACGAGCGCACAAGCAAGGACCCGGCGCTGGCAGGGCTTACCGTGCCGGTCGTCATCAGCGTCTACGCTGACCGCACGTTCAGCTTCGTCACCAAGACGCCTCCGGCTCCGGTGCTGCTGCTGAAGGCCGCGGGCATCGAGAAGGGATCGGGCACTCCGAACAAGGAGAAAAAGGGCAAGGTGACGGAGAAGCAGATCATCGCAATCGCCACCCAGAAGATGCCGGACATGAATGCGAACACGGTTGAGGCTGCGGCGAAGACGATTCGCGGCACGGCCCGGTCGATGGGCATCGAAGTCGTCGGCTAAACTGCCACATTGAGCTGCAGCGAGACGAGCCGCCGGGAGTCCTGGCGGCTTTTCTACGTCCCCTTTCGGCCAAAGGCGTCCCTGGTGCATCCTGTTTCCGAGTGAGATAGGATGCTTCAATGCAGAGCTCTCCCAACCAGACTGTCGTTATCGTCGCTTACCGGCCCAAGCCAGGCAAAGAGGCCGAGCTGCTCCAACTGACGCGCGAGCATGTGCCTTTGCTGCGTGCTGAAGGCCTCGCGACAGACCATCCGGTCACGGCCTGCCGGACCACAGACGGCACGATTGTGGAGGTCTTCGAGTGGGCTCCCGGCGCCGTGGAGCGGGCGCACACCAACCCCGTCGTCCTGAAGCTGTGGGAGCGCTACGCCGCCGCCTGCGATATCGTGCCGTTAGTCTCACTACCCGAAGCGTCCAGTATGTTCGCATCCTTCACTCCAGTAGAACTCTAAGCAAATAATCTATTCTGGGCGGGAAGGCCGATGCTCCGCGGCGGAGTGCGCCTGCCCATCGAGTTCTCCGTCAGAAGAGCATCGTCGCTCCACCGCTGCCTGAGGCCATATTTGCGGCAGGCGGAGCCAACCATCGTGGCCATCTGCGCACTATAGGTTTTGCTTGCGAAGTCGGCAGTCGCGAAGCGTTTGGCGTAGTCGGCCTGGAGGGAAGGGAAGTGCTCACGAACGAAGCTCAGGTAGGTAGGACGTGAGCACGGCTTGAGAAACAGCGGATGCGCGGAGAAGAAGCTTGCGTCCACTGCTGCGGCGCGGCGGGCAAGTCCGTCAAGCGCATTCTGGTTATCGGTGATTCCAGGCAGCAGCGGCGAGCCAAAGACTCCCGCGACGATGCCGCCTTCGCGCAACTGCTTCACTGTTTCAAAGCGCAGGTCGGGGCGCGGTGCGCGCGGCTCGAGCAGCCTGGCAAGCTTCGCATCCGGCGTGGTGATGGTCATGTGCACGACGATCGTATTGTGCCGGGAGATCTCCTGCAGAAGATCGATATCGCGTGCGATCAACCGTGACTTGGTGACGATTCCAATCCGGTATCCAGCCTTCCGTGAGAAGACTTCGAGCAGGCTCCGAGTGATCTGCGCGCGGCGCTCGATGGGCTGATAAGGATCGGTTGCGGTGCCAATCGCAATCTCCATCGAGGGGTCGATCTTCTTCAGCTCCTGCTCCAGCAGCCACGCTGCATTCTGCTTCAGAAAGATCAGGCGCTCGAAGGAGAGCGGGTCGTGAAAATTGATCGCGGTGGCGGTCTCGGCCGGGTCGGGAATCTTCGGCGCCATGAACTCGTGCGTATAGCGGGCGTAGCAGTACCTGCAGCCAAACTCGCATCCGCGATAGGGATTGATGCTGTAGGCGAGCCGGCGCATCCGTTTTGAGACGGATTTGTTGAGGATGCTGCGGACGGGGAGGGCCTTGAACTCGACCAGGTGACCGTCGTCAGCGTGCGGTGCCAGGGCGGCCATGCGTGCGATTCCGGTGGGCTGGTTGGAGAGGATAGGGAAGAGTTCGGCGCTGCTTATTTTCGCCATTTGTTCGCCTCGGTGAGATGACTATAGGCTGTCTCATTCTGGCCGTCAAGCGGTATTCTGCATCGTTTTTAACAGCCCTGTAAGCAGTGGATAAATGATCGGAACGTATAATCCGATGATTCCTATGTCCTTTCCCTGCAAAAGTTACCTCTGGGTTCTTCGGGTTCTCTCCAGTCTTGTGGTCGGCGTCCTCGGTTTCACGATAAGCGGGTGCAATTCCGGTACTGCTCCGGCCTCACCCTCTGCCCCCGGCGTTCCTCAGGTGACTCTGGGAACACTCAGCGCCTTCCCCAGCACGACCGTCGGGGTGGCGAGCACCGCTCAGTCGGTCACGCTGACCAATAGCGGCAACGCTTCACTGAGCCTCACGGGCATCTCGATTATGGGAGCGAATGCAAGCTCCTTTGCCGAAAGTACGACTTGCGGCAACCTGCTCGCGGCGGGCAACACCTGCGCGATCGTAGTGACCTTCACTCCATCGACCGCAGGAGCCCTGACGGCCGCCATCAGCGTAGCGGATGACGCCTCCGGTTCTCCGCAGACCGTCGCCATCTCCGGGACGGGCACTTTGGCGCCGATTCCACAGGCAGTGTTCTCTCCCGCGACCCTGTCCTTTCCAGGCACAACTGTAGGCGTCACCAGCGCCGCACAGATAGTCACTCTCTCGAACCCCGGCACCACCCCGCTCAGCATCAGCGGAATCACGATTACCGGCGCGAACAACGTGGACTTCGCCGAGACCAACACCTGCGGCGCTTCGCTCGTAGCGGGGGGGACCTGCACCATCTCCGTCACCTTTATCCCGGCAACACCTGGCAGTCTCGCCGCTTCGATCAGCGTTGCGGACAACGCAAGCGGTTCCCCTCAGACCGTCGCACTGACCGGTACGGCCACGGCAGTGCCGACCTCGCAGGCGGTGTTGTCTCCCGTCAGCCTCAGCTTTCCGACAACCTCAATCGGTTCCGCGGCAGCGGCGCAGAGCATCACTGTCTCGAACCCCGGCACCGCAATCCTGAATATCTCCAACATTGCGATCACAGGAACCAATTCAAGCTCCTTCAGTGAGACCGACAACTGCGACATCTCGCTTGCGCCGAACGCCAGCTGCACGATCTCGGCGACGTTTTCTCCTTCAGCAGGCGGAAGCCTTACGGCAGCGGTCTCTGTCGCCGATGACGCGACGGGCTCACCCCAGACGGCCACGCTGAGTGGCACCGGAACTATCGCGCAGACGCCGCAGGCTGTGTTTTCTCCAACCAGCGTGGCCTTTCTCAACACAGCGGTCGGGAGCACCAGCGCTCCGCAGACCCTCACTTTGAGCAACCCCGGCGCGATGCCGCTAAACCTCTCAGCGATTACCTTGACAGGTACAAATCCGACGAGTTTTTCGTCGACGGGAGGCACCTGCGGCACGACGGTTGCCCCAGGTGGGAGCTGCACGATCGCACTTGTCTTCAACCCTGTGGCAGCGGCAAGCTACAGCGCGAACCTGAGTGTCGCGGATAACGTCGCCGGCTCTCCGCAGCTTATCTCTCTTACTGGCACCGGAGTTCCTGCGTCTAGCACTTCACTGACACTGCTGACCTTCCCCGAGTCGGACCTCAGCGTCACGCCCGTCTACAACTACATCAACACCGCAACCCAGACGCTCGACATGACGATGTACGAGCTGGTCGACACGACCTTCCAGCAGGATCTTGCGGCGCTTGCGGCGAAGGGCGTGAAGGTGCGCGTCATCCTTGACCAGTCGCTCGAAAAGAGCAGCAACACCGCGGCCTACAACTACCTCAACGCGAATGGCGTACAGGCAGTATGGGCAAACTCGGGCTTCCAGGCGTGCCATCAGAAGACGATCACCATCGACGGCAAGAGCACGATGATCATGACGCTGAACCTGACCAGCCGCTACTACAACGACACCCGCGACTTCGCCGTGATCGACACAAGCCCGAACGATGTCGCGGCGATTGAGACGGTCTTCAACAGCGACTTCGCCAACGGGGCGACGAACTTCGCCACCCCAGACGGCGACGATCTTATCTGGAGCCCGACGAACTCGCAGACCGCTCTGGTCGCGCTCATTAACTCTGCCAAAGTCAGCCTTAACATCGAAAACGAAGAGATGAGCGATACAGCAATCGTGAATGCGCTCGCCGCTGCCGCAACTCGTGGCGTACATGTTCAGGTGACGATGACCAGCGATGGCTCCTACAACAAGGAGTTCACTACGTTGAAGACGGCTGGCGCGCAGGTCCATACCTACGCCGAGTCGGCGCCTCTCTACATCCACGCCAAGGTCGTCGTCGTCGACTACGGCCAGACGGCAGGCCAGCAGGCATTCGTCGGCTCGGAGAACTTCACCAACGCCTCGCTGAACCAGAACCGCGAGCTTGGGCTGACCTTGACCGATTCAACTACCATCCAGTCGCTGAACACCACCCTGAATAGTGATTTCGCAGGCGGCACACCGTTCTAGAAAACAAGGGCAGGTGCCAGAAGATTGAGTAAACTGTGCCTATGAACTTCGCCCTGTCAGAGATGCCGCTTCCGCTTCGCTTCCGGCCGGAAACGCCGATGAGCGACGAGGAACTGATGCGCTTCTGCGCGGCGAACGATGCTGTGCGCGTCGAACGCGATGCCAATGGAGAGATTCTCGTCATGACGCCCGCAGTTTCAAGGAAAAGCTTGCACAAAACGATAGTCTCCGGCATACTTATAAGAGCGTCTCAACTCGCCGTTGAGCGCAGTCGATAACCACGCCCCGGGAGGTAATCCGAGAGGGGTGGGAGATGAGGGAAGATGGCAAGGAAGATTTCCAAGAATTTGGCGAAGGCGCGTGCGCTCGTTGAGCCCCGTCCTTACGTTCTGGCGGATGCAGTTCCGCTTCTCCAAAAAGCAAAGTATGCGAAGTTCGACGAGACCGTCGACCTGACGATGCGTCTGGGTGTCGATCCCAAGCATGCCGACCAGATGGTTCGCGGCACCGTCGTTCTGCCGCACGGTCTGGGCAAGACCAAAATCGTTGCCGTGATCGCCTCGGGCGACAAGGTGAAGGACGCACAGGCCGCCGGCGCTGATTTTGCCGGCGGCGAAGAGCTAGTCGAGAAGATCCAGAAGGAAAACTGGACCGCGTTTGACGCTCTGATCGCAACCCCCGACATGATGAAGTCGGTTGGCCGCCTCGGTAAGGTTCTCGGACCCAAGGGCCTGATGCCCAACCCGAAGACCGGCACCGTAACGACCGATGTCGCCGGTGCGATCAAGGAGATCAAGGCCGGTAAGGTTGAGTTCCGCACCGATAAGACCGCCCTGGTTCACGTTCCCGTGGGCAAGCTCTCGTTCGATCCGCAGAAGCTGGTCGACAACGCGACCACGGTCATCACCAGTGTGGTCAAAGCGGAAGCCTTCGGCAGCCAAGGGCAAGTACATCAAGGGCGTGACTCTCAGCTCTTCGATGGGCCCCGGCATCCAGCTCGACTTTTCCGCGGTAGAAGCGGCCAGCAAGGCCTAGTTCACGATTTAGTTTCACGAAAACCCCCTCTGGCCGCGGAAGCGAGGAGCGGGGAAGCGAAAGCGAAGAGGATTCAGTCATGGCATTGACCAGAGCATCAAAGACGGAGAAGGTGGCCAGGCTCGCAGCCGAGCTCGAGCACTCAACCTCCGCGATCATCGGTACCTTCAAGGGCCTCACGGCCTCAAAGGACTTTGAGCTGCGCAAGACCATTCGCAGCGCCGGCGGAAGCTATCACGTCGTCAAGAACAAGCTCGCGGCACGCGCCGGCGAGGGCACCAAGGTTGAGCAGGCGCTCAAGGGCCTGAAGGGCGTCTCAGCTGTCGCCTACACCTCGGGCGATCCGGTCGCTCTGGCGAAGGCCCTGTCGACCTGGGTCAAGGACAATGCGGAGTTCACCTTCAAGCTGGGCATCATCGACGGCAAGGTGATCAATGTTGCCGAGATCGGCGATCTGGCGACCATGCCCGGCAAGGAAGAGCTCTTCTCGAAGCTCCTCTTCCTCATCAACTCGCCCGCGCAGCGTCTGGCTACGGTCATCAACGCGACTGGCCGCGATCTGGCCGTCGTCATCAACCAGGGCGTCGAGAAGGGCAAGTTTGCCGGTTCGGCAGCTCCTGCGGTCGAGGCGAAGGCCGAAGTTGCAGAGGCTCCGGTGGCCGAAGCGCCAGCCGCAGTTGCGGAAGTGCCAGTCGCAGCACCAGAAGCAGTCGCAGAAGCACCAGCGGCGGAGGCTTCAGCGGTTGAAGCTGTCGCGCATATTGAGGAATCGGCGGCAGGCGAGCAGCCTTCGGGCGCAGCGCAGCCGGAAAACTCCACTGCGTCGCAGGGTGGAGAGGCCGCGGGTACGGACCCGGTCGAGGGTAACTAGGTTTTGCCTGGCCGTTCAGGGTGCGCTGGTCTGGGCGCAACGGAAACCCTGAAAGGCGTAGGCAGCCGGAGCGCAGTCGGGCTTCGGGGATGCAATCAGTAACGGCAGCACAAAAGTTCAGTTTGAATTGGAGAAATAACATGGCAGACATCCAGCAGTTGGAAGAATCAATCGTTAGCCTGAGCCTCCTCGAGGCCTCGGCTCTGGTCAAGAAGCTCGAAGAGCGTCTTGGCGTCTCGGCAGCGGCGGCAGTTGCGGCGGCCCCGGCAGCAGGCGGCGGCGCAGCAGCGGCAGCTCCGGCTGAAGAGAAGACCGAGTTCACGGTCATCCTGAAGGACGCCGGCGCGAATAAGATCAACACCATCAAGGCTGTACGCGAAGTCACCGCCCTTGGCCTGAAGGAAGCCAAGGACCTGGTCGACGGCGCTCCCAAGCCCTTGAAGGAGAACATCTCGAAGGACGACGCAGCCGCTATCGCCAAGAAGTTTGAGGGCGTGGCAACTGTTGAAATCAAGTAACTTAGCTGGCAGCTTGCAAGCTGGGGCGGAACGCGATATTCTTGAGGATGAGAAAATTCGTTCCGCCTTGGCGTGTTCCTTGGCGGACATAAACTTTTAGCAAATATGGGTTGTATCCGGATCATCCTGCGGGGCAGGCTATGGAACCGGCCACTATCGCTTCGAGCGGCGGATGCGCATAGTGCAATAGGAAACAACGGCGGCAGCAACTTTGGGGTAAGGCGAACCTCAAATGGCGGCAGGCATTAATACCATCTATATAGAAACAGTGCACAAGTCGAACTTTGCGCTCGTGGGACACGCTGTCTCATCGAGCGCTTTGCCGTGTTTATTGGCATAACGCAGCATCCTGCACGCGTTCTTTATAGCAGCTTCGAGCGTGTGTGGTCAGTAAAAGTTTCAAGTTTTCTTTCAGCCGGAGAGCACGATACGGCAAGACATTCTGCGCATGGAACCTGCTGATCTCGAGGAAAGCAGGCTCCCGAAGACCTGGTAATTGCGCGATCAGGACCAACCCGGAGGGCGCGACCTAAGCCCTCCCCTCACGAGTCGAACCAGCCATACGATGCTGGACATCGCACTCAGGAGGCCTCGAATGGTCAGTTTTTAGGAGAGAGCATGTCTGGCGAGTCCAACAACAGCGAAATGCGCGCGATCCGTACCCGTCTTGATTTTTCCAAGATCCCCACATCCATTCAGATTCCTAACCTCATCGAGGTTCAGCGCCGCAGCTATGAGCGCTTCCTTCAGATGGACAAGCTTCCCCAGGAGCGCGAGGACAACGGTCTGCAGTCCGTCTTTACCTCGGTCTTCCCCATCACTGACTTCCGCAACGTCAGCGAGCTCGAGTTCGTCGACTACTCCATCGGCAACTGGGAGTGCAAGTGCGGCTACCTCAAGGGTCTCAACCACCTGCGCACGGCCTGCACCCACTGCGGCCACATGGTCATCACCGACCCGTTTCACCCGGGCGACGTCCTTTGTAACTTCTGCGGAACCTACAACAAGAACACCCCTGACTTCTGCACCAAGTGCGGCGACCCCGTCGGCCTGCAGCTGAAGTACGACCAGGCAGAGTGCGAAGAGCGCGGCATGACCTACTCCGCTCCCCTCAAGGTCACCATCCGCCTGAAGATCTACGACAAGGACCCCGAGACTGGCGTCAAGAGCCTGCGCGACATGAAGGAGCAGGAAGTCTTCTTCGGCGACAATCCTCTGATGTCTGCCAACGGCACCTTCATCGTCAATGGCACCGAGCGCGTCATCGTGTCGCAGCTCCACCGCTCGCCCGGCGTCTTCTTCGAGACCGCGAACAACCGCACCTACTTCCTCGGCAAGATCATTCCCTACCGCGGCAGCTGGGTCGAGTTCGAGTACGACCAGAAAACACCCTCTACGTCCGCATCGACCGCAAGCGCAAGTTCCTCGGCACCATCTTCCTGCGCGCGCTCGGCCTGCGCACGGACGAGGAGATCCTCAAGACCTTCTACACCTCCGACACCATCAACGTGAAGGAAGGCAAGCTGAGCTGGAAGGTCGTTCCCGAGGGCACGCCGACCAACCTGCAGGGCACGCGTCCCGCCCAAGCCATCATGGCCAAGGGCGAAGAGCTCGCGCCTGCAACCCGCAAGATCTCGGCCCATTCGCTGAAGGCTCTGCGCAACCACAAGATCGAGGCAGTCGAGGTCGAGACCAGCGAGTTCGACGGCGCGATGACCGCCGCCGACGTCGTCGATCTCACCACCGGCGAGCTGCTCTACGAGGCCAATCAGGAGCTCACCGCCGACAAGCTGCACAAGATCCAGCAGTCCGGCGTCACCAGCTTCGAGGTCTTCTTCCCCGAGCGCGATGACGTGGGCAATATCATCACCAACACCCTTCGCCGCGACTCCGTGCGCAAGCCCGAAGAGGCGTTGATCGAGATCTACCGCAAGCTGCGTCCCGGCGACCCGCCGACGCTCGACACCGCGACCGCGCTCTTCGAAGGCATGTTCTTCGATGCGCGCAAGTACGACTTCTCGCGCGTCGGCCGCCTCAAGTTCAACATTCAAGCTCTACGAGAAACCAGGATCCTGCCGGCCTCGACAAGCGCACCCTGACGCCTGAGGACTTCTACGGCACCATCCGCTACCTCCTCAAGCTGCGCAAGAACATCGGCGTCGTCGACGACATCGATCATCATGGGCAACCGCCGCGTCCGCGCCGTCGGCGAGCTGATGGAGAACCAGTTCCGCATCGGCCTCGTTCGCATGGAGCGCGCCATCAAGGAAAAGATGTCGGTCTACCAGGAGATGTCGACCGCGATGCCGCACGACCTCATCAACGCCAAGCCCGTCATGGCCGCGATTCGTGAGTTCTTCGGCTCCTCGCAGCTCTCGCAGTTCATGGACCAGACCAACCCGCTCTTCGGAGATCACGCACAAGCGCCGCCTCTCCGCCCTTGGGCCCGGTGGTCTGTCGCGTGAGCGCGCCGGCTTCGAAGTCCGCGACGTGCACCCTACGCACTACGGTCGTATCTGCCCCATTGAGACGCCGGAAGGTCCGAACATCGGCCTCATCTCGTCGCTCTCGTGCTTTGCGCGCATCAACGAGTACGGCTTCATCGAGTCGCCTTACCGCCGCGTCAAGGACGGTCGTGCGCTCGACTACGTCTCCGTCACCAACGCCGGCGAGTCCGGTCTGCGTCAGGGCGACTACCTCGAGATCAGCGAGGCGAAGACGAAGAATGCGGAGCTCAAGAAGGCCAGCAAGCGCACCATGGATCTCGCTCCCTTCAGCTTTTACCTCTCCGCCTGGGAAGAAGACCGCCACACCATCGCGCAGGCCAACATCGAGCTCGATGACAAACTGAATATCGTGCAGGATGTCGTCGATGCACGCCGTCAGGGCAACTTCGTCCTCGTCAACAAGGCAGAGGTCGACTACGTTGACGTCTCGCCGAAGCAGCTTGTCTCGGTTGCCGCCTCGCTCGTGCCCTTCCTCGAGCACGACGACGCGAACCGCGCACTCATGGGCGCGAACATGCAGCGGCAGTCCGTTCCTCTGCTCGTCTCCGAAGCCCCGTTTGTCGGAACCGGCATGGAAGGCGTCACCGCACGCGATTCCGGCGCCGTCATTCTGGCCAAGCGCAACGGCATCGTGGACTCGGTCGACTCCGAGCGCATCATCGTGCGCGTCGAAGGCGAGCACCACCCCACGCAGCTCTCGCGCGAGGTCGGCTCCGACATCTACCAGCTCACGAAGTTCAAGCGCTCGAACCAGAACACCTGCATCAACCAGAAGCCGATCGTTCGCAAGGGCGACCGCGTTCTCAAGGGTCAGGTCATCGCCGACGGTCCATGCACGGAGCAGGGCGAGCTCGGCCTCGGCCGCAACGTTCTCGTCGCCTTCATGCCGTGGCGCGGTTACAACTTCGAGGACGCGATCCTCATCTCCGAAAAGCTGGTCCGCGAGGACTACTACACCTCGATCCACATCGAGGAGTTCGAGATCGAGGCCCGCGACACGAAGCTCGGGCCGGAAGAGATCACGCGCGATATCCCCAACGTCAGCGAGCACGCTCTGCGCGATCTCGACGAGTCGGGCATCATCCGCATCGGCGCAAAGATCGGCCACAACGACATCCTCGTCGGCAAGGTAACGCCGAAGGGTGAAACCCAGCTCACCCCGGAAGAGAAGCTCCTCCGCGCCATCTTCGGCGAAAAGGCCGGCGATGTTCGCGACGCCTCCCTCACCTGCCCCCCGGGTATCGAAGGCACAGTCGTCGACGTCCGCATCTTCTCCCGCAAGGGTCAGGAGAAGGACGAGCGCGCCAAGCAGATCGAGCAGGAGATGATCGAGAAGCTCGAGCGCAACCTCGCCGATGAGATCCGTATTCTCACCGATGAGCGTCTCAAGCGCCTCGAAGCCATCCTCGGCGGCAAGGAAGTCCTCGCCGACCTGCACGACGAGCGCACCAACAAGAAGCTGCTCTCGAAGGGCGACGTGCTCGACCGCGACACCATCGAGCTCATCAGCACCCGTAACCTCAAGCGCATCCGCTACGCCGACAAGGATCCCCGCGTCAACGAGCAGATCGATGAGATCGAGGAGATGACCTCGCGTCAGATCGACGTGCTGCGCAAGATCACCAACGAGAAGATCACCAAGATGTCCAAGGGCGACGAGCTCGCTCCCGGCGTCATCAAGATGGTGAAGGTCTACGTTGCGATGAAGCGCAAGCTTTCGGTCGGCGACAAGATGGCCGGACGCCACGGTAACAAGGGCGTCATCGCCCGGATCCTTCCCGAGGAAGACATGCCCTACCTTCCCGACGGAACCCCGGTCGAGATCGTCCTCAACCCGCTTGGCGTGCCTTCGCGTATGAACGTCGGCCAGATCCTCGAGACGCACCTTGGCTGGGGCCGCGCACGAGCTCGGCAAGCAGGTCGCCGAACTCGCAGCGACGTTCACCAAGGCCAGCGAGGTCCGCGAGCTCTTCAAGGCGCGCTTCGCCGGAACCGCCGCTCTCAACCAGCTTCTCGACCTCGACGACGAGCAGACCCTGCGCGTTGCCGCCGGCATGAAGCGTGGCATCTGGTTCGGCACCGCCGTATTCGACGGCGCACGCGAGACCGAGATCAAGGCGTTGCTGAAAGCAGCCGGGCTCCCAAGCTCCGGTAAGACGCAGCTCTTCGATGGCATGAACGGAGACCCGTTCGAGCAGCCCGCCACCGTCGGCTACATCTATATGCTCAAGCTCTCGCACCTTGTCGACGACAAGATCCACGCTCGCTCGATCGGACCATACTCCCTCATCACCCAGCAGCCGCTTGGTGGTAAGGCGCAGTTCGGCGGACAGCGCTTCGGTGAGATGGAAGTCTGGGCGCTCGAAGCTTATGGCGCAGCCTACATCCTGCAGGAGCTGCTCACCGCCAAGTCCGACGACGTCTTCGGCCGTACCAAGATCTACGAGGCCATCGTCAAGGGCGAAGCTGCCATCGAGCCGGGTGTTCCCGAGTCGTTCAACGTTCTTATCCGCGAGCTGCAGTCGCTCTGCCTCGACGTCGAGCTGATCAAACAGGCCGACCAGAAGAAGCAGCCTCTGCCCGCTATCGCGGCAGCCGACTAATGCAATATGGGTGGCATCCTTGCGGGTGCCATCCAGCGTTTTCCGGGAGCTAAATGCATTCCGTCGTTTTGGGAAGATTGATCTTTATAGTTGGGGGTTTGTTAGTTTTCTCTGGTTCTCAGATCATTCGCCCGTATATCGGGGCACCAGTAACGAAAACGAAATTGATAAAGGGAGTTAGCCTCATTGCTCTCGGATTTTTAAGCATCATGTACGCATCAAGCCATTGGCATAGCCTCTGGTCGAGTCATTGGAATTACGAGTAACACCACAATCGAAAAAAGCAACTGCAACAGAACCACCGGTAACGCGATGCACCGCAAGTCATCGCAACCAGATTAAGCAACCGCAGCCCAATCGCTGCACCTGCCAAGCAGGACACAAGGGAGACGCAAAATATGTTCCGCTCCAGCCCCTTCGAACTGACCGGACCGATCGCCGACTTCGACGCCATCAAGATTCAGCTCGCCAGCCCCGAGAAGATTCGCAGCTGGTCGCATGGTGAAGTCACGAAGCCGGAAACCATCAACTACCGCACCTTCAAGCCTGAGCGCGACGGCCTCTTCTGCGCCCGCATCTTCGGGCCCATCACCGACTGGGAGTGCCTCTGCGGCAAGTACAAGCGCATGAAGCACCGCGGCGTCATCTGCGACAAATGCGGCGTCGAAGTCACTCTCAGCAAAGTCCGCCGCGAGCGCCTCGGCCACATCGAGCTCGCCAGCCCCTGTTCGCACGTCTGGTTCTTCAAGGGACTCCCGTCGCGCATCGGCCACCTGCTCGACATCTCGCTGCGTGAGCTCGAAGCCGTCCTCTACTTCGAGTCCTACGTCGTCGTCGATCCAGGCGACGCGCCCGTCAAAGAGCGCGAAGTCATCAAGGACGAGACCAAGTTCCGCGAGCTCGACCAGCAGTATCGCCCCTCCGGCTTCAAGGCCATGATGGGCGCCGAAGCCATCAAGGAGCTCCTCAAGCGCGTTGACGTCACCGAGCTCGCCATCGAGCTGCGCGAGCGCATGAAGACCGAGTCTTCGCTCCAGAAGAAGCTCAAGTACTCCAAGCGCCTCAAGATCGTCGAGGCCTTCCGCAAGTCCGACAACCTGCCGCAGTGGATGATCCTCGACGTGATCCCCGTGATCCCGCCGGAGCTTCGCCCACTCGTGCCGCTGGACGGCGGTCGCTTCGCCACGTCCGACTTGAACGACCTCTATCGCCGCGTCATCAACCGCAACAACCGGTTGAAGAAGCTGATGGATCTCCACGCGCCCGAAGTCATCGTCCGCAACGAGAAGCGCATGCTCCAGGAGGCCGTCGACGCTCTGTTCGACAACGGTCGCCGTGGCCGCGTCCTTCGTGGCGCGAACAACCGTCCGCTGAAGTCGCTCTCCGACACCCTCAAGGGCAAGCAGGGCCGCTTCCGTCAGAACCTCCTCGGCAAGCGCGTCGACTACTCCGGCCGTTCGGTCATCGTCGTCGGCCCCGAGCTGAAGCTGCACCAGTGCGGTCTTCCCAAGAAGATGGCGCTCGAGCTCTTCAAGCCCTTCATCTATCACCGCCTCGAGCAGACCGGCCACTGCACCACCATCAAGCAGGCCAAAGAGATGGTCGAGATGCAGGAATCCATCGTCTGGGACATCCTCGAAGAGGTCATCAAGGACCATCCCGTCCTGTTGAACCGCGCTCCGACGCTCCACCGCCTCGGCATTCAGGCGTTTGAGCCCGTGCTCGTCGAAGGCAAAGCCATCAAGATCCACCCGCTCGTCTGCACCGCCTTCAACGCGGACTTCGACGGCGACCAGATGGCCGTCCACATCCCGCTCTCGCCTGAGGCCCAGATCGAAGCCAGCGTTCTCATGCTCGCTTCGCACAACATCCTCTCGCCCGCCAGCGGCCAGCCCATCACCGTGCCCACGCAGGACATGGTTCTCGGCCTCTACTACCTCACCAAGTCCAAGGTCAACGCCAAGGGCGAGGGCCGCGTCTTCGCGAACATCGAAGAAGTCCTGATGGCTCTCGAAGCCAGGCAGGTCGAGACCCTCACCCCGATCCGTCTGCGCTACACCGGCCCTGTCCTCGACATGACCACCGCGTACGACGATCAGGACCTCACCCACACCGAGCCCGTCGAGTTCAACAATCAGTTCATCTCGACCACCGTCGGCCGCGCCATCCTCAACGATGCGCTCCCCGAAGGCATGCCTTACGTCAACGGCCTGCTCAAGAAGAAGGGCATCGGCCAGCTCATCAACTACTGCTACCTGAACCTCGGCCTCGAAGTCACCGTCAAGGCTCTCGACCGCGTCAAGGACCTCGGCTTCATCTATGCCACCCGCTCCGGCCTCTCGGTCGGTCTGGACGACATGGTCATCCCCGACTCCAAGTACACGCTGGTCGGCGACGCCGAAAAGACCGTCCTCGCCATGCAGCAGCAGTACCTTGACGGAGCCATCACCAACGGTGAGCGCTCCAACAAGGTCATCCAGATGTGGTCCGGTGTCACCGAGCGCGTCGCCGACGAGATGTTCAACAACATGAAGCGTGCCGACAAGGAAGGAGCCATGAACCCGATCTACATCATGGCCGACTCCGGCGCTCGAGGCTCCAAGCAGCAGATCCGCCAGCTCTCCGGCATGCGCGGCCTCATGGCCAAGCCCTCCGGCGAGATCATCGAGACCCCCATCACGGCGAACTTCCGCGAAGGCCTCACCGTGCTGCAGTACTTCATCTCGACCCACGGCGCCCGTAAGGGTCTCGCGGACACCGCGCTGAAGACCGCAGACTCCGGCTACCTCACCCGCCGCCTCGTCGACGTCGCGCAGGATGTCATCATCAGCCAGAACGACTGCGGCACCGTCGAAGGCATCTACGTCACCCCGATCATCGAAGCCGGCGAGACCATCGAGCCCCTTCGCGACCGCATCATCGGCCGCGTCTCGCTCGAGAAGCTCAAGGACTTCGAGGGCAAGACCATCGTCGACATCAACCAGGAGATCGACGAAGATCTAGCCAGCGCCGTTCAGGCCGCAGGTATCGAGCGCGTCAAGATTCGCTCGGTGCTCACCTGCGAGTCCAAGCGCGGCGTCTGCATCCTCTGCTACGGCCGTAACCTTGGCTCCGGCAAGATGGTCGAGATGGGCGAAGCCGTCGGCGTCATCGCGGCGCAGTCCATCGGCGAGCCCGGCACTCAGCTCACCATGCGTACCTTCCACATCGGCGGAACCGCCAGCCGCGTCTCCGACGCCTCGCACATCGAGGCCAAGAACGCCGGCGCGGTGCGCTTCATCAACCTCGTCACCGTTCGCTCCAAGGACGGCGGCCTGGTCGCGATGAACCGCAACGGCTCCATCGCCATCGTCGACGACAAGGGCCGCGAGAAAGAGCGTTACGCCATCGTCTACGGCGCCAAGCTCAAGGTCGAAGACGGCACCAAGGTCGCGCAGGGCGATCGCCTCGGCGAGTGGGATCCGTACACCTTCTCGCTCCTCACCGAAATCTCCGGAACCGTCCAGTTCAAGGACCTCCAGGAGGGCGTCACCCTCAACGAAGAAGTCGACGAGGTCACCGGCCTCTCGCGTCTCGTCGTTGCGGACTCGCCCGATGAGAAGCGTCAGCCTGCCATCCTCATCAAGTCCGCCACCGGCAACAAGCGGTACCTCATGCCTTCGCGCGCTCACCTCATGGTGGCCGACGGAGACGAGGTATTCCCCGGCGACATCCTTGCCAAGATCCCGCGCGAAACCACGCGCACCAAGGACATCACCGGCGGTCTCCCGCGCGTCGTCGAGCTCTTCGAGGCCCGCAAGCCACGCGACCCGGCAATCATCAGCCGCATCGATGGTGTCGTTCGCTTCGGCGAAGTCTCCAAGGGACAGCGCAAGGTCTACATCACTGCCGACAACGGTCAGGAAGAGGAGTACAGCGTTCCCCGCGGTACCTACGTCAACGTGCAGGAAGGCGAACGCCTCCGTGCCGGTGACGCGCTCATCGACGGTCCTCGCAACCCGCACGACATTCTGGAAGTCCTCGGCGAGCGTGCTCTCCAGCAGTACCTCGTCAACGAAATCCAGGAGGTCTACCGCCTGCAGGGCGTCGCCATCTCCGACAAGCACATCGAAACCATCGTTCGTCAGATGCTTCGCTGGGTCAAGATCGAAGATGTCGGCGACACCAGCTTCCTCGTCGATCAGCAGACCGACCGCTTCCGCTTCAACGCCGAGAACCAGCGCGTGTTGATGAACGGCGGCAAGCCTGCCATCGGCCGTTCGCTCCTGCTCGGCATCACCAAGGCGTCGCTCTCGACCGACAGCTTCATCTCGGCCGCCAGCTTCCAGGAGACCACCCGCGTACTCACTGAAGCCAGCATCAACGGCTCCATCGACACGCTCCGTGGCCTCAAGGAAAACGTCATCGTAGGCCGCCTCATCCCCGCCGGCACCGGCATGGAGTACTACCGCAACGTCCAGCTCTCCCCAGAGCTGGAAGCCGCGGCAGCCCAGGTCCAGGCCGAGGTCCAGGAAGCCCACGACGCCGAAGAGCGCGAACTAGAAGCCATGCGCATGGAAGGCGAACAGGAAGAACTAGCCGCCGAGTAGGTACTTCGTACCGTCCTCGACGCTTCGCGTAACAACAAACAACGGCAGAGCTTCGGCTCTGCCGTTTTGTTTTCGGGATTTAATGCTGTTGACGAGAAAGCTTGTCGAGGTATGCCATTGCACGGCTTCCTCGGGTGTTGAAGAGGGACCCTGTTTGTAGGAGACTTTTCGTATCCATCATCTTGCCCAACTGGTATTCGTCGCGTCCAAGTTGATCAAGTTCGGCTTCGTCCAGATCGTCACGTCCTATATTCGCCAGTACATAAGCAGCCACAAAATCTTTTTCAGGAACGGGATACCCCATCTCGACCTTGGGAGGTGTTGGCTCAGGTGAAGAGCTAGTAGCTTTACTCATAGAGGCAGTGTTTTGGGGATTACTCTTCAGTTGATTCGCAACATCGCTCTGAAGTTGCTGAACAATCGCGGGGATAAGGTCGGCTTGTTTTGGTGGGAGCCGTACTGATAAGCGAACTAGATCCGTATCCTCTCCCATGAGCATCACTACACCGTTGATGGGATATTCGCCACTCTGAATAAATGAATTTGTCCCCAGTCCTTCAGTATTGGCCGGAGTTCGGTATTCGACGATCTCATTACTTTTATAGATCAACGTATCGTTGGGATAGGGCCCGAGTGGAAATAAGCTCGCTGGCTCGATTCCTTCCTCAATAACATGCGTAACGAATGCCCTATGGCTCGGAAAGACCCGTGCGATCGTCTTTGCAACTTCGAATCTTCCCGATGTACCCCCATTAGTAATAGAAAGTTCAACCACTGGTCCCGCAAAGCCGCTCCGTGTTTCAGAAAAAAGATTATCGAGGTTGATAGGTCGCGGGCTTACATACAAGTTGACTCCATCGGAACCATATGTGCCGTAGCAATACCAACCACGGGGAGCAAGAACCCCGAATTCTTTTATTGATGCGTAATAGGCAAGCTGTTGAACTTCTTCGGCTTCAATTGGTACAACCTTGCTCTTACCATGTAATGCCCCTACGGGCCCGCTCTGACCATCAGACTTGCATCCTATGAATGGAACGCGAGAGATGTTATTTGAAGTTGGGCTGTTGCGCATGGCTGGCACGGAAGACGTAGAATCCTGATTCCTGGTGCTGTTTCGAGCTATGTGATTCATCGCTGTAATGCCGATAATCAGAACTGCGACAAACATGCCGAACAAACCAATCTTTCGCATACTTCGCCCCCGAGTCGATTATTAATCGAATCCTCTAAAGGTAAATGAGGGCGGGTGGTCTATACATAAAACTACCGATACATCGGGTGGCGGGGTGGCCCAGATCTAACCTAGAATCTGGGTGCCCCATCTTCGGGCGGGTGGCCCACAGATAAAAAACTTCCAATATATCGGGTGCCCCATTCATGCAGTCTCATCGCATGAGTGGGCATTCGCGCTTGCGCGAACCGTTTCTTAGAGGAACTAAAATTAACCCAACCGCTTAGGAATATGCTATTCTCCTCCTGAGCCGACGTCCTGAGAATTGGCAATCTTCGAGTAGTCATCTACCCGAACGACCACCGGCCAGCACACGTTCACGTCATCGGCCCAGAGCATGAAGCGCTCTTCTATCTAAACTGTTCGGACGGCCCGGTAGAACTGCGCGAGAACTACGGCTTCTCAATCCGCGAGATCATCCGCATCGCCGCAGTTCTGACCGAGCACGTTGTCGAGCTATGCGCCGACTGGAAGGAGATTCATGGCAATCACTAGTCAGCAATTCAAGCAGGCAAATTCCAGAGGGAAGTCGCTCAAGGCAAGCACACCCGGAGCAACTTCAGCACGCTTCGACCGCAAATCCGGAAATATCATCGTCACACTCTCCTCCGGCGTCGGCATCTTCTTCTCCCCGAAGGACGCACAGGGCCTCGAAGCAGCAACACCCGCACAGTTGAGCGAAATTGAGATCAGCCCATCAGGGTTTGGTCTGCACTTCCCAAAGCTCGACGCCGACCTATACGTCCCCGCCATCCTCGAAGGCTTCCTCGGCTCCCGCAAGTGGATGGCTGCCCGCCTCGGCGCAGCCGGTGGCTCCTCCCGAAGCAAGCCCAAAGCCGCAGCCGCCCGCGCCAATGGCTCCCTCGGCGGCCGCCCGCGAAAACTCGCCGCAAGATAGAAATGGACGAGGGCGGCCAGCCCATGTCTAACCCGTGCTGAAAATTTGGGTGCCCAATGGCGACAAGGCCCTGGGAGCACTCGTGATTTGAGAAGGAGAACTATGCTCGACCACATTATCCTGACTGTCAGCGATGTCGAACGTTCACTAGCCTTTTATGAGGCAGCGCTAAAGCCACTTAACATCAAATTCTTCATGCCGTACAAGGGCAAAGACGGTCATCCTGATCTGTGGGGATTTGGTGATGGCAAACGGGCGTTCTTCTGGCTAAAGCAAGGGAAACCTGATCCAGCGGCCATTCACTGGGGCTTTATGGCCGAAGATAATGACAAGGTCGATGAATTCTACAAGGCCGCAATCTCAGCTGGCGCCAAAGACAATATCTCACCCCGCGCACGACTGGAATACTATCCGGGATACTATGCCGCTGATGTATTCGACCCTGACGGGTATTCGTTCGAGGTCGTCCATAAAAGCTAATGGAGGAACAGGCAGACCATCATCTCTGGTTCTCAGCGAGGATCGGGGCAGGTAGCCCAGATCTAATCCCTCCTCGAATCCGGGTGCCCCATCTTCGGCGCGCATTCTTGCGCCTAAGGCGGGTATTCGCGCTCCGCGCGAACCGCTTCATAGTTGTATTAGCTAATAATATTAGCTAAGCTAATTCCCATGGAAGTCAACGTCCACCACGCCAAGACCAACCTCTCCAAACTCATCGCCGCCGTCGAGAGTGGGGAAGAGGTCATCATCGCTCGTGCCGGCAAACCCGCCGTCAAGCTCGTCATGGTCACGCCACCCGTTCGCAAGTCACGCAAATTCCTGCGCGGCTCGGGTATTGGAAAGCTTTGGATCGCGGAAGACGCCTTCTCGCCCGAGACCGACCTCGAGATCCAGAAACTCTTCGAAGCCGACGACCCTAAGTTCGAGAATATGGGGCCAAAGCCTGTCCGGAAGAAGAAGCGCGCATGAAGGTGCTTGTCGACACCCACACCTTCCTCTGGGACATCATCGCCGACCACCGCAGCTCTGCCAAAGCAAAACAGATGTTGCGTTCCGACGAGGGCGAGCTCGTCTTCTCCCTCGTCTCCCTCTGGGAGATCGCCATCAAAATCAAGACCGGCAAGCTCAACGCCATCGGCTCCTCCGTCGCCTACATCCGCGACGAGATGAACGACTATGGTATGGAGCTCCTCCCCATCCGTTACGACCACATCCTCACGCTCGAATCCCTCCCCCACCACCACGGCGACCCCTTCGACCGCCTCCTCATCGCCCAGGCCCTCACCGAATCCCTCCCCATCCTCACCGCCGACAAGGTCTTCACCCGCTACGGAGCCAAAGTCATCTGGTAGATGACCATCCAATTCCCAAAATGGGAAATCCACAAAAATATTTTCAAAAAGTGGCATTTTTTTAACCGCGAAAATCAGACCATCATCGCACCAGCTTTTACCAGCAATCCACCACAACTTCACCAGCAAAAACCACGCTATTTCCAACCGTTTTTCGCAAAACCCCCAGCAAAAACGCCACTCCACCACGCCAAAAAAAATCACTTACGAAACTTCGTCTCAACCACCGGAGTTGAGTGTCGATCAAATGAAAAGGGCGGCCAAGATGGACCGCCCTTCGAAGGCGCAAATTTTATTTTCAAAACTCCCAAGGGGAGGGATCTACGCGTAATCACTACCGGGCCGAGGCATGCACCGTAACTTCAAGATTCAACGGAACCGAGGTCGCCGCACCATCGAGAGTGCCTGGCTTGAAGCGGTACTGACTTACAGCCGTAAGGACGTTCTTGTCCATGGCAGGGCTGATCGATTGAACGATCTTCAGGTCGGAAGGCTTACCAGCTTCATCAACTGTCATTGCAACGATGGCCGTCTTGTCTTTGATAACGCTCTGCGCGGCGTAGTCGGGGCTCGCTTCAAGATCAACGGTGTGGATCAACTTCGGAGCCGTGACACCGGTTGAAACACGTAGTGTTGTTGTCGAGGCGGCAGCGCCGGGATTGCTTTCGGAGGCGTGAAGCGCGTTCGGCTCAACCAGCTTCGACTGAAGCGTACTAGGAGCAGTGGTCTGCGGTTGGGCAGGCGAATTTGCCTGGGCGTGAAGAAGCATCGGGGTCAGGGCGAGGGTGGCCACAATTACTTTACGCATAATGTCTGTTCTCCAGGGCAGGAGTGCCCATCACCACAATAATCCGCAGACAACATGATTGTCAATAAATTTATTTACCTAAAGATGTCATCCTTTATTTTCAATTAGTTGATTGAGCGTGCACGCCTAAGTGAATGAGCAAATTTAGAAGAGTGGCCGAAGATCGCACGCCGCTAAAAGCGACAAAGTACTCTGAAACCCATGACTTATCTGCTTGTGCTCTTGCTGGCTTTACCGTTCGCGCGCCACAACGCCCCCAGCGTTTTCTGCGTAAAGTTTGAAACCACCGCCGGCAACTTCACCATCGAGGCTCATCGCGATTGGTCTCCTCACGGCGCGGATCGCTTCTATCAATTGGTTCGTTCTGGGTATTACAACGACTCACGCTTCTTCCGCGTCGTTGCTGGCCGATGGGCACAGTTCGGCATCAGCGGAGATCCCAGGATCGCGCAGCAGCAGCGTCACCAGACCATTCCGGATGACACGCTGAAACAGCACAACACCTGCAGCTACGTGGCTTTTGCTAACACCGGCCCCAACACTCGATCGACTCAGGTCTTCATTAATCTCGATGACAACTCCGCTCGCAACGACGTCGAAGCAGGCTTCGCTCCTTTCGGGAGAGTTGTCGAGGGAATGGGTGTGGTTGAAAAGCTCTATAGCGGCTACGGAGAGAACTCCGGTGGAGGCATGAGGGCCGGTCATCAGGACCGGGTATTCGAAGGCGGCAACGCCTATCTCGATAGCGAATTCCCCAAACTCGACAAACTCATTCGCGCCTCTATCGTTGCGGCTAAATCCCCAGTCGGCGATTAAACAATTTGCAGCCCAGCTGGATCTGCCTTTGCATCAGGCAGTCGTAGGAGTATGCTTTTCCCCATCAATCGAGACATGCCCGGCAGTGCCGGGAAACCAATACGGAGGTACAGCTATGCTGCATCTGCTTTGGACGGCTCTCATCGGTCTTGTTGTCGGCGCAATCGCCAAATTAATCATCCCAGGTAAAGATCCCGGTGGCATCTGGATCACGATGCTCATTGGCATCGCCGGTTCGTTTCTCGGAACGTGGATCGGACGGATGGTTGGCCACTATGAACCTGGCGAGTCGGCAGGCTTCCTCATGTCGCTGGTGGGCGCGCTTATTCTGTTGGGTATCTACCACCTTATCAGGCGCAGCCAGACCACGACCTGATTAGCTCGGAGACCGCCCAGATTGCATGGACGAGCATGGGAAAAGTTCTGTGGGGCTCCTGCGCGAGCCTACCTCACGAGACCTCTCACAGGCTCTAACGAGCGAAGGGTGACCTGATTGTTTCCTGAGCGCGCGGCTTTACAAAAATCTTCCGGAGCCACCGGGTGCCCGATGAAGTGACCCTGGGCCTCATCGCACTTTCTCCTCAGCAAAAAGCGCAGTTGCTCCTCGGTCTCCACGCCCTCTGCCACCACCTTGATGTTCAGCCCATGGGACATCGCGATGATCGTTCTGACGACCGCCGCCGCGTTCGCATCTGTCCCTGCTTGTTTCACGAAGCTCCGGTCAATCTTCAGTTGGTCAACCTGATATTGCAGCAGATAGGAGAAGCTGCAAAATCCCGTGCCGAAGTCGTCGATAGAAATTCGCACTCCCAACTCGCGAATCTTCTGCAGCCTGGTCAAGACGTCCTCAGAGTTGGACATCAGCATGCTCTCGGTGATCTCAATCTGTAGCCGGTCCGCGCGCAATCCACTCTTCGCCAGCGAATTTTCGACCACATGCAGGAGATTCTTCTGCTGAAATTGCCGCGGTGAGAGATTCACCGACACCGTTAAGTCGGCCCCTAGCTCTTCCTGCAAGCCTCGTCCATCGCAGCAGGCCGTCATGAAGGCCCATTCGCCGATGGGCACGATCAGACCCGTCTCCTCAGCCAGCGGAATAAACTGTGCTGGTGAGACAGTCCCTAATCTCGGATGGGTCCATCGCAGCAGAGCCTCCATTCCGGTGATAGCCCCGGTGCTCAACGAAATCTGCGGCTGATAGTGCATCGTCAGTTCCTGATTAGCCAGCGCATGGCGTAGCGCGTGCTCCATCGTCAGGCGTTCGGCGGTCTCCTGCAGCATGCTCTCGCTGAATATCTGGTATTGGTTCCTGCCGTTCTCCTTCGCCACATACATCGCTGAATCCGCCCGCTTCAGCAGATGCTTGGCATCGGCTGCGAAGTCGGGAAAGATGCAGACCCCGACGCTAGCCGTCAGCTGCACCTGGTGCTCATCGATAGAAATCTCCGGCGCCAATTTCAAAACGAGATTGGCAGCACACTGGTCGACATCTTCGACGGAGGTGATGTCGGGCATCACCACCACAAACTCGTCGCCGCCCACTCGGGCCACAATATCCGTGCTGCGTACGGAGCGGGCCAGTCTTCTCGCCGCCTCCACCAGCAGTTGGTCCCCGGACGAGTGCCCGAGTGAGTCATTGATCCTCTTGAAATGGTCCAGGTCGATGACAAAGACAGCGACCTTTGTTCCGTAGCGTCGCGCCAGCTCCACCGCCTGCACCGTTTTGTCCTGCAGCAGAGCGCGACCGGCAAGACCCGTGAGTTGATCGTGTGTAGCTAGATGAGTTACATAATCCAGCATCTGTCTGCGCTCGGTGATGTCGAACGCGATGCTGACAAATCCGGTCACCTCGCCTGCGTCTTTAGTGACGGCCCGCATCGCAAGATTGATGGGTGTGCGTGCTCCGTCTTTACGGATCAACGTCCACTCCTGCTCCTCCATCTCACCCAGCGCCGCTCCAGCGGTCAGAACCTGAAACCCGAACCTCTCGAGCGTGGCTGCAGGATCGATACTCAACACCTTGCCGAGCAGCTCCCGTTCGTCGTGCAACGTCATCAGCGGAGCCCTGCCCACCAGCTCCTCACGTTTGTAGCCAGTAAGCTTTTCAGCCGCCACGTTCATCGCCGTAATCATGCCGTGCGTATCGGTTGCCACAATACTGAATGGCGCGTTCTGAAATACCGAGTCGGTAAACTCCGCCAGGTGCGCATAGCGTTCCTGCGTCGCCTTGGCCTCACTGATATCGCTAAACGTAACGGCAAGCCCATCACCGAGCCTGACTACCTGGCTCCGCAGCCACGTCGCATTAATTTCGGGGTTTTGGATGTGGAACTCTTCATGCAGCGGTTCCCCGGTCTCCACTACCTTGCAGAAGCGGCCGAACATCGACCCGGTCGGCCGTGCTTGCGTCACCGAGCACAATGTCTTTCCCAGCAGCTCCGACCGCGGGCGGCCCACCAGCCGTTCCGCATTCGCGTTGACGTAAAGAATTCTGAAATCGACGATCTCGTTTGAACTGTTTCGCACGGATTCGACCAGCCCAAACGCATCCAGACTCGTCTCCGCCGCCGCCAGAAACTTCGAGTGCGCTTCCTCGGCGCCTTTCAGCTTCGCCGCGCGGCCGTGTTCGTGCCACAAGGCCCAGATGGCAGCCAATGTCCCTGCCAGAGCAAGAGAAACCGCGCTCAACCCTCCCAGATAGGTCTCATGATTGAGTCGCCAGAATTGCACCAATAACAGCCACACCGGCAACACGGCGAGCACAGTCTTCCAGACCCAGGGGCGCGAGAAGTTAAACGCAGAAGCTTTCACGCGATGCCTCGAATCTTACGGTCCGATAACGCCATTACGATGGACTCCCTTTGCCAGCCTGACCCGGACACTCGCCTGGCCGCCCCGAAGGTGCGGAACCGTCTCTTCCAATGGGCCGATTCCACGATTTCGCTCTCTTTGCTACTCCAACAATCTATTCGATTCTCAATCCGAATACACTTCCTGAAATCTAGCCGCTCGATCGACCGTCAGCTCGACGGCATCCATCCATGCACCTCCATCCAGTTGGCCAGCAGCGTCGGATAAATAGCCAATTCGGGCAGGTTGTTCAACCCCTGCGCCATGCCTGTTCCATGCAGACCGCGCTCGAAGATATGCAGTTCCACTGGCACGCCGGCTCGTTTCAGCGCATCGTAGAACGCCGTGGCATTCAGGGAGCTCACCATCTGGTCCGCAGTCGTCGAATAGATAAAGCAGGGTGACGTGTCTTTCGTTACCAGCTTCACGACTGAAACTCCGGCGAGCATCGCCTGCGACGGATGGTTGCCCAGCAGCCCCTCCATGTTCGTGGTGCGTGGAATCGATTCATCCAGGCTGAACCGCCCGTAAGACATCACCGCGAAGTCCGGCCGGTCGCTTGTCCGGTCTATTGCATCTACCGCGCCTGTCTCGCCCGCATCATGTACGGCGGCAAGATACCCTGCCAGGTGGGCGCCCGCCGAAAAACCCCACAGCCCGATCCGGTCCTTCGCCACGCCCAGTTCTGTCGCATGGCTGCGCACATACCGCACCGCGCGCGCGCCATCCAGCATCGGAGAAGGGAAGTGGTATCGCGGCCCAAGCCGGTACTCCAGCACAAACGCCGTCACGCCATGCTCGTTCAGCCATCGCGCCTCGGCTCCGCCTTCTTTTTCAATGGCCAGATGCGTATACCCGCCGCCCGGCAACACAATCACTGCAGTATGCACACCCGCGCCGACCGCCGGATACACAAACATCTTCGGCACGTCCTCGTCGCCGGTCCCGACGGCACCGGGAGCTCCATTCGGCCACAGCACGATCGTCTTTGTATATCCCGCCGGCGGATTGGTTACAGACGCCTGAGGTGGTTTTGCTGCGTTCGCTGCGGTCGATGCAGTCGCGGCAACTGGCGCGCAGCCTGTGCCCAGACACGCGACAAGGCACCCGCCAGCCAGCAAAAGGAATTGTCTCATCGTGCCGTCAGCATACTCGCCCCCAAGCCGCACAACCAGCAAAAAATCCAGTTACCACATCTGCAATTTCGGCCCCATCCGGGGAATCCAACCATTTGTAAAGCTTCTGTCAGGCTGCAACTCAGCCCAGTGACTGAAACCCCGCCCTCCCAACCTCGTCTAAACCCACATGATCGTTCTTCGCTCGCTATGGCCTATTCCCATGGCCGCCTTCCTCTTTGCGTCCAGCCTGACCGTTCAAGAGCCTGCCTCCAGGCCGGAAACGGCCCCCGCCACAACTGCTCCCACCATCGCCGTCGATGCCCGCCTCGTCAACCTCCCTGTCGTCGTCCGCGACAAGAAAGGAGCTCTCGTCCAGAACCTCACCAAGGACGACTTCATCCTGCAGGTGGACGGCAAGCCTCAGGCTATCCGTTACTTCGATAAGGACACCAACCTTCCCCTCGTCCTCGGTCTGCTCGTCGATACCAGCCGCTCCCAACAGGATGTCATCGACCAGGAGCGCACCGCCAGCAGTACCTTCCTTGACCAGATGCTTACCTCGCCCAAGGACAAAGCGTTCATAATGCAATTTGCCGGGCAGACTGAGCTTCTGCAAGACCTCACCTCATCCCATCCGCTCCTTCAGGCTGCCCTCAGAGACATCGATAGCTCCGGCAGCGGGACATCCAATACTGCCAGTGGTAGTCACAGCGGCGGCGGCACCACGCTTTACGATGCCCTCTTTCTCGCCTCCGACGAACTCATGAGCAAGCAGTCCGGCCGCAAAGCCCTTATCATCCTGTCCGATGGAGCCGACCGAAACAGCAAGGAGACCCTCGTCAAGTCCCTCGAGGCGAGCCAGCGGGCCGACACCATCATCTACGCCATCTACTTCAAGGGCCAGGAGGATCACCAGAACTACCCGCAGCATGGTGGTCGAGAAGGAGGGTACCCAGGTGGAGGCTATCCCGGCGGCGGCTACCCCGGTGGACGTTACCCAGGTGGTGGGTATCCCGGCGGAGGTTACCCCGGCGGCGGTGGAGGAAACAATCCCAGCGGCCAGAGCCATGTCGACGGCAAAAAGATCCTTGAACGTATGGCTCAGGAGACAGGTGGCCGGGTCTTCGAGGTCAAGAAAAGCCAGACAGTCGCCCAGATCTACACCCAGATCGCCGAAGAGCTGCGTGCGCAATATCGGCTTGGGTACACTCCCACCGCGGATGCTGCCTCCACCGGCTACCACCAGATCGATCTGGAGCTTCACCAGAAAGGTTTGCTCGTCCAGACCCGTGACGGCTACTACACGGGAAAGTAACTTCTTGCTATCAACATAGTTTTGCGTCGTGTCGCATCTTTCGTGCATCATTTGTAGTGGCGCATGTATAGCAACGTCACGCAGAGCTGGATTTTGACAGGGTCCCTCAATAATGCTGAAACTCCATAAATCTTTTATTTTCGTAGTTGCGTTCGCTTTTCTCTCGCCTATCCTCGCATCCGCTCCCCGCGCCATTGCGCAGATTCTCCCCAACAAGAATCTCTACTCCGAAACGGCGGACCCCGCTGCCGATATCAACGCCGCTCTCGTCCGGGCACGCAGCGAGCACAAGAATGTGCTTCTCGACTTCGGCGGAAACTGGTGTGGCGACTGCCAGCTTCTCGATATCTACTATCACCAGAGCCCTAACGCCGAACTCCTCGACAAGAACTTCATCGTCGTCCACATCAACATCGGCCACATGGACAAGAACGTCGACGTAGCGAAGAAGTATAACGTCCCGATTACCCGGGGCGTTCCCGCACTCGCCGTCCTCGATGCTCACGGCAAACTCCTCTACGCCGAGCGTGAGAAGGAGTTCGAACACACGACCGCCGAAGATATCACCGCATTTCTCAAGCGATGGAAGCCTTCCTCAGCTCCCGCGAAAGGTCCCGCCGCATGATTGTGCGTAACCCATCGAAAAACCACGCGACAACCATCTGCGCACTTACACTGTTCGCCATTGCGATCGCATTATCGATCTCAGGCTGCAAGCGTCATGAAGAGGTCGCGAAGCGTACACCGGTCACCGCCCCGCCGGCGGTCAAGAAGCATCTCTACTCCGCGGAGGCCGACCCCAAGGCAGAGATCGCCACTGCCCTTCAGCAGGCCGCCGCCGAACATAAGCGAGTCATCCTCGACTTCGGCGGCGACTGGTGCGGCGACTGCCAGGTTCTCGACATCTATCTCCACCAACCCCCGAACCTCGAGCTCCTCAACAATAACTTCGTCCTCATACACGTCGACATTGGCCACTTCGACAAGAATCTCGACATCCCCGACAAGTACGGCGTTCCCCTGAAGAAGGGAGTGCCCGCGCTCGCTGTTCTCGACGCGAGTGGCAACGTGGTTTACTCCCAGCAGGCAGCCGAGTTCGGAGACATGCGCTATATGTACCCCGCCTCAGTCACAGACTTCCTCACGCGGTGGAAGACCTAGCCGCATCCCGTACAATCCACGGAAGACACAATGAGAAGCCTCCTGCGTCTTCCCCGGATCTTCCATGGCGCGATACTCCGCGCCATGCGGCACGACTGCTTCAATCTCGCGCAGTCCGCCTCTTATGCCGCCATGGTGGCGCTGTTCCCCGCGCTTATCGTTGCAGCGGCAGTCATCGGCTTTCTGCCTGATACCGCGCCTCTTCGCTTTCAGCTCTCGGCCTTTTTTGACCGCATCCTGCCGCCCGATGTCAGCCCGTTTCTCCAGAGCTACTTCGTCGAATCGCCTCACAGCACTCACTCTGCCCGTGCTGTGGTCGTTGCATTTCTGGTCAGCCTCACTGGTGCCACCAGCGTTCTTGCGACGTTGATGGAAGGTGTCCGCCGCGCCAACGATCTTCCGGTTGACTGCTGGTCCTTCTGGCAGCGCCGCCGGCGCGCTCTTCTCCTCGTCCCTTTGTCGGTTATCCCCTTTGGGCTGGCGAGTCTCATCCTTGTCTTCGGTCAGTTCGCGACCCACTGGCTGGCCTTTCACATCACGCCCTCGGTGCGACCGTCTATCCTCTTCCTCGCAATCCTCATTCGCTGGGTCATATCCCTTACCGCCAGCGTCGGCATCACCGCCCTCATCTATCACTTGGGAAGCCCCATGCAGCAGCATTGGAAGCGCACTCTTCCGGGAGCCGTCATCTCCACGCTGATGTGGTTCATCGCGACCGTCGCCTTTGGCTGGTATGTTACCCGGTTCGCCAACTACTCCCAGGTGTATGGATCTCTCGGCGTCGCCATCGCTTTGCTCTTCTGGCTCAATATCATTTCGCTCTGCGTTCTCGCCGGAGCGGAGTTCAACGCCGAGTTTCGCGCACGTTTTTTACACTCTCATCGTGCTCATTCGGCATCGCGACCCCCAAACAGCCTTCCCTCCGTTTAGAATTGCTTCGGCATCAAAATCTAAAGGTCATACCATCCGTAAACCGCGATGGTGAGAAAGTTCCCCCAAAAGCGCGCATGAAGACTTCTTTAAATCAAACTCCAAATTTAGTCCCCTTTGCCGCAATGGAACGCACACGTCGAGCCAAGATCGTTGCTACCCTTGGCCCTGCCTCCAGTACTCCTGAAGTCTTCCGCAAGCTGGTCCGTGCCGGCCTCGACGTCGCCCGCCTCAACTTCTCTCACGGCACCCACGCACAAAAGGCCGAACTCATCCGCATGGTCCGCACCATCGCGAAGGAGGAGCACAAGCCCATCTGCATCCTGGCCGACCTTCAGGGCCCCAAGATCCGTACCGGCAAGCTCAAGGATGGCAAGCCTGTTCAGCTGGTCGCCGGCAAGCGCCTCACCATCACCCCGCGTGAGATTCAGGGCGATGCCGCCCTCGTTGGTACCACCTTCAAAACTCTCGCCGAGAACCTCGAGCCCGGTGCCCGCATCCTGCTCTCCGACGGCCTCATCGAGCTTCGCGTCCATTCCGTCAAAGGCGTCGACGTCATTTGCGAGATCGTCAACGGAGGCATGCTCGGCGAAAACAAGGGCATCAATCTTCCTGGCATCCCCGTTAAAGTCCCCTCGCTCACGGAAAAAGATGAAGAAGACCTCATCTTCGCCGTCGGCCAGGGCGTCGATGTTGTCGCAGTCTCCTTTGTTCGCACCGCAGCCGATGTCCGCCACGTCAAGAGCCGCCTCGCTGAGCTAAAATCCGACGCGTGGGTCGTCGCCAAGCTCGAAAAGCCCCAGGCAATCGAGCACCTCGACTCCATCCTCGAAGTTACCGACGCCATCATGGTCGCCCGCGGCGATCTCGGCGTCGAAGTGCCGCCCGAAAAGGTTCCCGCGCTGCAGAAGCACATCATTCGCCGCGCCGCCGAGTATCGCAAGCCCGTCATCACCGCCACGCAGATGCTTGAGTCCATGATCGACAACCCGCGGCCCACGCGCGCCGAGGCCTCCGACGTCGCCAACGCCATCTACGACGGCACAGACTCCGTCATGCTCTCTGCCGAATCCGCCGCCGGCAAGTACCCCGTCGAAGCCGTCGCCATGATGCATAAGATCGTCACCGAGACCGAGCACCAGATTCGCATCGACCCGCCGCCCGCGCTCGGCCACCACCCCAGCGTCCGTCTCTCCATCGCCGAAACCATCTGCGAGTGCATGTCTCACGCTGCCGACGACGTCGACGTAGCCGCTATCGCCATCTTCACCGAGTCCGGCGGCACCGTACGCCTGCTCTCCAAGTACCACCCAGACCCGCCCATCTTCGCGCTCTCGCCCTTTGAGAAGGTCATCAACCGCTGCATGCTTCTCTGGGGAACCTATCCCATCCTCTGCGACCGCTTCAACGACACCGATAAGCTCGTCGAGATGGCAGAGAACATTCTCCAGGCCAAAGGACACGTCAAAGCGCGCCAGATCGTGGGCATCGTCGCTGGAACCCGCACCAAATCCGGAGCCACCAACTTCATGCGGCTCCACATGGTCGGCGACCGCGACGACGAAACTCCCAAGCCTAAAAAGTCCATCGCAAAGAAGCGCTGATCCGCATCGCCTCCAGGCGAACGCCCGATCCTGTTTTCCCTCTCCGTTGCGTCAAAAGGTTTCACACTTTGTGGGGCAGGGGTAGCAGGCCGGGCGGGTTTGTGCCCACTAAACAGCGAGTTTCCGCCGCATCACACCGATTATTCCCAGAGCGCCTGTGCCCAGCAGGGCCAGGGATCCAGGCTCAGGTACCGGCTCCAGCGTGATCGTGATGCTTGCGTCGACCGGCCTGGCACTGTTGAGTTGGAGGCCTCCCTGCCCAAGGACATCGAACAGGTTGATCTCCGCTCCGTTATTCAACTCGTACGAGACGCCGAACTCATCCAGCGAATACGTACCCGAAGCCGTGGAGAAGATCAGCAGGTCATCGCTACCCCCGCCGATGGGAAATTCGTTCGTTGCCAGCAAAAGTGTGATCGGCCGATCCGTGCCGTCTCCCGTATCGGTCGTGCCGGAGATGCTTTGAATGAGGTACTGGTTCGTTCCATCAGAGACTGCAGTGAATGTTCCGGCTCCACTGACCTTGGCGCTGGTGAAGATGAAACCAAAGGTGAGTGGATCAGCCAGGGCAGAAGTGGAGGGAAGTGCAGCCAGTAGAAGACCGCAGAACGCAAACGAGAGCCGGGTCATAAATCTCCTGTTAACACTAGGGTTTGTAGCGCGAACGTTGGTTTGCAATTGAATGCCCCATCGTACCCTTTACGGATCCCGCTAAATACGACAAATGGATGATTATTTCTGAAACTCTCCAGCTTCATGTGAAATATATTGCTGCGCGCGAAGCTAAAAAGAGCTGCCAGGTTAATGGCAGTCGCATAAACCATAGTTCGTTCGACCGTCGCACAGGTAACCGTCTCTTTAAATCCTCGTACAATCTCCTCATGGGCCGCATTCGCATCCTCTCCGACGTCGTGGCGAACCAGATCGCCGCAGGCGAAGTAGTCGAGCGGCCAGCCTCCGTCGTCAAGGAGCTCCTCGAAAACTCGCTCGATGCCGGAGCCACCCGAATCCGCATCGAGGTCGAGGCTGGTGGCCGCAAGCTCATCCGCATCGCCGACAACGGCCACGGCATGGTCAAGGACGACGCTCTCCTCGCCTTCGAACGCCATGCCACCAGCAAGCTTCGCACCTCCGACGACCTGCTCTCCATCGCCACGCTGGGCTTCCGCGGCGAAGCCCTGCCCTCCATCGCCTCGGTTTCGCGTCTCACCCTCGAAACCCGCGCCGCCGAAGATGACGCTGGCACCATCGTCGAAATCGCCGGTGGCAACATCCTCCGTGTAGAAGATGACGGTCTTCCTGTTGGCACCACTATCACGCTCCGCGACCTCTTCTTCAACACTCCTGCTCGCCGCAAATTCCTCAAGTCCGAGCAGACCGAGCTCTCCCACATCGCCGCGTTAGTCACGCACTACGCATTAGTCCACCCAACCAAACACTTCGAACTTCACTCCGCGACGCAAGCGCTCCTCATCGCCCCCGCCGTAGCCAACTCCGCCGACCGGCTCTTCCAGATCTTCGGCAAAGACACCAGCAACTACATGCTCCCCGTCGCTGCGGAGATGGATTTCACCCGCACCGGCGTTCCTGAGCCGCCGCCATGGAAGCGCGAAGAAGACTACACCCCGCCTGACCCAGGCTACCTCCGCATCACCGGCTTCGTCTCCAAGCCCGAGCTGCAAAAACTTAATCGCAACTCCATCTACATCTTCGTCAACCAGCGCCTCATCCGCGACAAGCTCATCCTCCACGCGCTCAGCGAGGCCTACCGGAATATCCTCCCGCCAACCTCGTACCCTGTCGTTCTCCTCTTTCTCGAGATGCCGCCACAAGAGGTCGACGTCAACGTTCATCCCGCAAAGACCGAAGTTCGCTTTAGACAGCCCAGCTTCGTCCACGACTTCATCCGTGACACCATCCGCACCGCGCTCGTCCAGGCTCGCCCTGCCGCAAGCTTTGCCAATGCTCTCGCCAGCGGTCCGCAAGGCGCATCCAGCTCTCTGCTGATCGACGTCAGCCCGCTCCCCGCTGGCGACGACGCCATCCCTCAACCTTTTTTTGAACCAAACTCCATCCCCCAATCCGAGCCTTACAGCGCAGCCGACACCGAAACCTTCCACACGCCGCCGATCAAATCCCCAACCTTCGGCCTCGCCGCACCAATAGTTCCACCCTCACCGGGACGCTTCGCCTTCTCCGGTCACTCGATCCCCGTCGGATACGACCAAACCGAGTCTGCGGTCCATGAAGCCGCTCCGCAACAAGCCGACACGCTCAACGCCCTCACCACGCTCAGACCTCTTGGCCAGCTTCGCGACTCCTTCATCCTTGCCACGAACGAAGAGGGTCTCTGGATCATCGACCAGCACGTAGCCCACGAACGCATCCTCTTCGAAAAGGTGCTTCGCGAGCGCGACACCGAACAGGTTCAGCGTCAGCGCCTTCTCATGCCGCTCCTCATCGACCTGCTCCCCGCCCAGATGATCACCTTTGCCGAGATCGCCGAAGAGCTGGATCGCAACGGCTTCGAAGCCGAACCCTTCGGCCCTCGCACACTGGCCATTAAAGCCGCTCCCGTCGGTCTCGAAGGCGCCGAACTCGAACATCTGCTCGAAGAGGTTCTTGCTGTGCCCGACCGCAACCAGCAAACCGAAAACTCCGAAGCGCGCCGCCGCCGCATCGCCGCCAGCATTGCCTGCCATGCTGCCATCAAAATCAACCAGCCGCTCGAACACTCCAAGATCGACTGGTTGCTCACCGAGCTGGCAAAGACGGAGCATCCCACCGCATGTCCACACGGACGCCCCATCGCCCTGCGTTACTCTCACAAAGACATCGCTCGCGCGTTTCAGCGAATTTAGGAGGAGACAATCCCGCTCCGCCACTCGCTGCTATTTCTTAGTAGCAACGAAAAGCGTCATCTGTGTCCCCTGCCCAAGCCACACATTCTCATTTGGAAGATCCACGCTCGCAGATTTGTCCGTCCCGTCCGCGCTCGTCAGGATCGCACCAGGCAGATTGCCGACCGCCATGTGTTGATTCGGAGCATGACCCACTGTGCCATCGGTCCCCTGAGACTGCTGCGTCTGTGATTTGATCACGCTCTGCTGCACATACGTCTGGTTCGGATCGCTTGCCGTCGTAGGCCCTCCTCCCTTAGCAGGGGTTGCCCCTCCCCCATGGGCTCCGGCAGCAACTGCCGCAACCTCAGGGCTATCTTGAGGAACCGCAAGCGAAGTCACCATCACCTGCAGAGGAATCTCATGTCCATCCTTCGTCACCGCCTGCTCCAGACTGAACGCCACATGTGACGTCTTGTCGGAGTTCGACTTCGGCCTCGCTTCCGTTACCTTTCCCATCAGCTTCGTTCCCTTCGGAAGCTCAGTTCCATCCGCGAGAGTCACGCTAGCGGTGGTCTTGGCATTGATAACATCGCCCACCTTCGCCTTTTTTACATCAATCCCCTTCGTCAGTTCCGCACGCATGGAGACTCCTGCGGGAGCTTGTGCCGCAAGCGGCTGTTCCCGCAGAACAACAGAAAGGGCCACCAAACAAATAAGCGAGAGATATCGCATCATCTTCCTCCGTCGTCGAACTCTGTTTTCGATACCACGACAAAAGTATTATTCTCTCCAATTGTCGTCTTCCGTTCTTGGCCCGGCCCTGTCATAGCGCAAGCCCGATTGCCGGTTTTGCGGTATCCTAATAAAGCAACGCAGCGGTCCCTGACGCGAATCCAGCCGCGCCGCAGCTCCCACAAAATACTGCACGTTCACCCCTTCAGCCCAGGCTGGAGATTGCTGTGCGCGGTTGTCTCGCCCGGCAGGAAGGCATCAACTTGAGCAGCCCAACCACCCCCACGGCAGAGCAACTCGCCGCCGCTCGTCTTATTCATTGGCGTCATAACGCCGACCCAATCCTCACCCTCAACATGCTTCGCGACTGGCTCAATACCTCCGGCCTCGTCCTCTTCACCCAGCGCGCTGCACAGCTTCCTGCCCCGGCCCCCACCTTCGTTGAGGTCATCCTCGGCGCCCCCCACTCCCGCGCCCAGCCTCGCCGACACCGAGCAGCCCCGCGCCCTCCTCTCGCGGCTCATCCTCGACAGCGGAGCCATCCCCCTCAATCTCCTCGGCTCGCCCACCGGCGCCGGCACAGAGACCCCCGACTTCCTCGTCTCCCCGCTTGCCTTTTCATACATCTTCACCCTCCGTGGCGACAAGGCCTGGAAGCAACCACCCTCCACCAGCGGTGCCACCAAAGTCTCCCCCCTCGCTCTCAACACCTACAACCTTCTCGTGGAACACGCAAAGGACCAGCCTGCTGGAATGAGCGCCTACGACCTCGCTACTCAGCTCGGCAAAGAGGTCACCGAGACCGCCGTCCTTCGCGCCCTCACCGAGCTCTGGCAGCATCTTCGCGTCCTCCCCATCCCGCAGCTCGACGGCGCACCCACCCTCTGGGAGCTCACAGCCACCCGCTTCACCAAGCAGATCAAAGCCGGAACCAATGCGGGCCAGCCCACCGCCCTTTCCGCCCTCATCTCGCTCTACCTCCGTCAGGCCATCGTCGCCACCGAAGAGGAGATCGAGACATTCCTCTCGCCAATCGCCTCCCGCTCGCGCATCCGCGACGTCGTCCACGCACTCCTCTCCGCTAGACAGCTTGAGACCATCGCTATCGAAGGCCGCACCGTCCTCCACATCGCTGGCGAGCCGCCCATCTTCCATGCCGCTCCCGCCGACGACATCGACTTCCTCGTAGTCACGACAGAAGGTGAAATCACCCCAGCCTCAGCCACAGCAGAGCTGGACGAATCTCCCGCCCGCATCAAAAAGTTCATTCCCAAGCCCCGCAAGGTTGGCACAGGATTTGTAACCAAACCACGCACAAACTCGGAAGAACGTCCCACCCCACGCGAGCGCCGTCCCTTCACTCGCGACTCCAGCCGTTCCTTCGATCGCCCCGCCGAAAGCGCCCGTCCCAGCTACACCAAGCCCTGGGACGAAGAGCGAGCCAGCCGCAAACCCCCAGCCGACGGAGAAGGGAAGCGTCCCTTCACAAAAAAGCCTGCATTCGGCGCGAAACCATCCTTCGGCAGCAAGCCGCGCTTCGGCGAATCCCGCCCCGCCTTCAAGAGCAGCCGCCCGCCCTTCCGCCGCAGCGAAGACTCCGGCGAATCCCGCCCCCCGCGCCGCGACTTCGGCGACAAGCCACGCGAATTCACGCCACGCCCCTACCGCAACGTGGCCGCAGGCGACTCCGCCGACCGCCCGCGCAAGACCTTCTCGAAGCCAGGCACCTTCGCTCGCAAGCGCGAGGGCTTTGCTGGCAAACCCGGCTTCCAGCGTGAAGGCGACCGCGACTCCCGTCCTCCGCGCCGCGACTTCGGCGACAAGCCCCGCAAGCCCTTCGATGGCCCGCGCAGCAAACCCGCTTTCTCCCGCGACCGCGACGATCGTCCCGCCCGTCCCGCCCGCAGTTATGGCGCTCGCAGCGGCACCGACGACGCCCGCCCCAGGCGCAGCGCAGCCCGCACCGACGGCCCTCCCTTCCGCAAGTTCGACGCCCCGCGCGCACCAAGGCGTTCCTTCGAAGACCGCCCTGACCGCCCCGCCCGTACCGAATCCTCAGGCGAATTCCCTCGCAAGTCCGCGAAGTCCTTCGGCGACAAAAAGCCTTTCACCAAATCCACAAAAGGATTCGCAGGGAAATCCAGCTACGCAAAAAAGCCCGGTAGCTTCGCAGGCAAAAAAAACCTTCGCCCAATCCGCTCCACGAGGAACCGGCAAGCCCGCGAGCACGTTTGACAAGTTCAAGGGAAACAAGAAGCCTTTCGGCAAGCGTCCCCCCGCACGCAAGTTCAAACCCGAGGAGAACGAGTAAGTCCCGATGGACGAGCCGCAGAAAAACTCCCAGGCCGCACCTGCTCAGTCCACGCGACGCCAGCGCCCCGTCATCGCCATCGACGGTCCTGCCGGAGCCGGCAAAAGCACCCTCGCCGCGCATCTTGCCCGCCGCTTCGGCTTCCTCAACCTCGAGACCGGAGCCATGTATCGCGCCCTCGCCCTCAAGGCCATCGAAAACGACTACGCCTTCGACGAGGAATCTCCCCTCATGGAGCTCGCGCGTCAAACCCGCATCACGCTCCAGCCCCACCCCGAGGGCAACCGCGTCCTGCTCGATACCATCGACGTCTCCCGCCGCATCCGCGAGGCTGACGTCACCTCAGCCGCCTCGAAGATCTCCATCCATCCCTACCTTCGCGCCTGGATGGTCCAACAGCAACGCGCCTTAGGTCAGGCTGGAGGAGTCGTCATGGAAGGCCGCGACATCGGCACTGCCGTCTTCCCCGATGCCGAGGTAAAAATCTTTCTCGACGCCGCCCCCGAGGTTCGCGGTAACCGCCGCTACCGCCAGGCCACCCCGGAATCCATCGCGATAGCCAACTCCAGGGCGGAACAAAACCTCGGAGGACAAAACCCCGACCCGCTAACCCCCGAACAGCAGCGTGAAGCCGAAGAGGCCATCCTCCGCGAGCTCAAGGAGCGCGACTACCGCGACCGCCACCGCGCCGAGTCCCCCCTCCAGCCGGCCGCCGATGCCGTGATCCTCGACTCCACCACAATGACCCTCGATCAGGTTCTCGCCCGCGCCGAAGAGATCGTCCGCTCCCACCTTCCAGCGTAACGCTGCGTAGTATCTAACATCTTCGACCTACGTTTGTCGAATCCACACGACCCGCAAAATCCTCATCCCTCAATACTTTTCCACAATTTATGCACTATAAACGGTGCAATCCCAACTATTTAGGCAATTAATTCAGAAAAAGTTCTGAACTGTGCTAACCTTCAACTATCGTTTGAAACAGATTGGATTTCTGCAAAGCTTGAAAACTGTACGAACCCCGATTTGGATCTACGGCAAATTCAGTAGGAATAAGGAAATAACGGACATGGAACAGGGAACAGTAAAGTGGTTTAACGATGCCAAGGGGTTTGGCTTTATCAGCCGTCAGAACGGCGAGGATGTGTTTGTTCACTACTCGGCGATCAATTCGAACGGTTTTAAGAGCCTCCAAGAGGGCCAGGCAGTTCAGTTCAACGTAGTTAAAGGGCCCAAAGGCTGGCAGGCATCGGACGTTCAGCCTCTCTAATCTTTAGCACTCGAGGACCAGCGACACCAGGTTTGGCGCGAGGGACGGCTTAGGCTGTCCCTCGGCGTACTTAACTATCCCGGCTTCGCCAACGTCTCATCTTTGAACTCGCAGGTTGCATTGCAGCCATGGCGACCGCTAGTGTGTGTATGTTCATGGAGGAGACATGCAACGCCTGCTTTCCGTGGTAAGCCTCTCGCTGCTGCTTCAATCCGTCCTCGGCGCCCAGCAACCCCCCAATCCGCCGCAGCAGCCTCCCGCGCAGGAGCAGCAAGCCTCCGCGCAGGAGCAACAGCAGGCACCCGCCGAAACTCAGTCTCCCTACGAATATCTGCAGAATCCCACGCCGGACAAGCCTCGTCCTCAATCCCAGCAACCTGCGCCGGACAAAGTCGATCAGTTCATTCAGCCTTATCTCCAGATGGGCGATTTCAGCGGCTGTGTCCTTATCGCGAAGTACGCGAGGGTTCTCACACGCAAATGCTACGGTGGCGCCAATTACGAGCTGAGAGTCGTCAACACGCCCACCACGCGTTTCCACATCGCCTCTCTCACCAAGTCCTTCACAGCCGCAGCCATCGTCATCCTTGTGCAGCAGGGAAAGCTTCACTACTCGGACGCGCTCAGCCATTTCATCCCTGACTTCCCCGGTGGCGACAAGATCACCATTCGCGATCTGCTCGAGCACACCTCAGGAATTCCAAGCTACTACTCGATTCCCGAGTACGACGCGATTAAATTCCAGCCCATTCACTTCGACGATCTGATCGCGGTCATGCGCAAACACCCGCTCGAGTTTGAGCCCGGCTCGAAGAGCAGTTACAGCGACACCGGCTACACCTTCCTCGCCTACATCATCGAAAAAGTCTCCGGAGAGCCTTACGATCAGTTCGTCTCCCAGGAGATCTTCGTCCCATTCGGCATGAAGCACTCAGGCACCTTCTCCGACACTCAACTGATTCCCGAACGCGCAAGCGGCTATCAGCCGTGGGTGGCCGATCAACCCACCGGCCAGCCCGATAGTCCTATCAATAAGCTCAGGATCAGAAACGCGCCCTTTTACGACAAGACCATCATCACAGGTTCAGGATCGCTCTATTCCACCATCGACGATCTCTACCTCTTCTATCAGGGCATCCAGAGCAAGCGCCTCTTCGACATACAAGGGCTCGAATACCCGTACGGATGGGGCAAGCGCGAGTTTCAAGGCAAGGCGTTTATCGAGCAGAGCGGCCGCGATCCCGGTTACGTCGCTCGCATCGCCGCCTTCATTGACTACAACGTCGTCGTCATCGTGCTCAGTAATGTCGAAGTTGGTGCCGACGCGCCCATCGCCGAAGGCCTCGAAACCATCGCCTTCGGCTCCGATCCTCCATCGCCGCCTCAACACTTCTTCCGCGAAGACAACCCCGCCCTTCTGAAACAATACCAAGGCCGCTATCAGATCGCTCCGAACTCCATCATGGACGTCAGGGTCGCTGGAAATCATCTCTTCCTGCGCGGCCCCGGCGGCAATTACCTTCCCCTGGACGCCACTGGTCGCGACGCATTCTTCTTCCGCCAGATCTACGCCCCTGTGATATTCGGGCGTGACCCCAACGGCAAGGTGGACTCCCTGTTATGGGGCGGCAATGCTTCCTGCAAAAAAATTCCAGGCGAACCCGTCCCCTGGAACTAACGCTACGGTGTAGGTCGCATCAAGTGCGCCCCAAAGCCGCTACTTTGGCTCCGGTTCCACGCTGCTCATCCCCGGCAAGATCGTCGATGTAGCCTTGAACTTTTTATAATCGGATTGCGTGCCGCGTAATCTTCCGTTCACGCTCACAAACAGCATCACTCGCGCCGAGCCCTGTGCGTTCTCGCTCGCCGGCAGCCACACCTCACCGTTCACCTTCCTCCACTCCGCGGCGAAACTCGTCCCTTTCTGGATGTTCGCCACCAATCCGCCGCCGATCTTGAATGTGTTGAGAAACCGCCCATCAGCCTTCACCAGTACCTTGTCCTGCTCATCCATCCACGCCGTTCCAGCCATGTCGCGGATCACGTCTTCAAACCGGTTCTTCGTCTTCGCCTTGGGGTCTCCTGCAAAGTCCACCACAATCGTGTCGCGCCCGTTGACCTGCTCGCGCCGCGCATTGGTGAAGCTGCCAAGTTCAAGCAGACGCGAGACCGTCACGAGGTCATTGCCATTCGGATCTGTCTCTTTCCCCTTCGCGTCCGCCTTGGCGCGTCTCTCCTTCGCCCCGGCCACAGCCTTGTCGATTCTTTCGCTCTCTTTTTTCTGGTCCTTCTCGCTCAACTCTCTTCCATCTTTCTTGACCAGCCGCCACACCTTGACCCCCTCTACCCAGAAGACGTCATACTCCAGCGTCTCGGTCTTCTTCACCCCGCCGTGGCCGTCAAGCTCTTCATGGGACATCACGGACCGATATAGATAGTCCTTCTCAACCGACTCCGAGACCCGTTGGTTCGCCTCGACCGCCCGAAGCAAGGCCGGAACATCCGGTAAAGGACGTTCCACCTCGTCCGTCTTCGGCTGCGCTTCCTGGGTCACTTGTGGTGTAACAGGCACATCCTGCCCAGACGCAGCTGCCGTCTGCCCCATCCAGCACAAAACCAATATCCAAACCCAGACCCGACCGCCAACCCACACCATGCTTCAACTATAGTCCGGGTCTCACGGCGGCCTCCCGCGGTTCCCTGGCTCTCATTCCAAATCCGAGAAGAAACTTTGTGCTGCCGATGATATCGACGATATCTGAGATATTTCCTGTCAGACCAACCTTCCCCGACGCTGCCGCACTTGACAGAACAACCCTCCAAAAACCGCATCACTGGGTGTCGTTACCGGGCATCTTCCCCGGAGCCACAATATGGGACATCAAATGCAAAATCCCTTATAATGAATACTTTACAATTGTGGTCCGGACCTATCTCCCTTCGATAGAATACTTTGCACCAAGTTCCCCAGGTGGGGCGGTACTATCCTTTTCTACTTCAGTTGGAGTAGAGTGTGGTCGTACCAATATCCGGCGAAGTGGTTGCGGCCAGGAACCTAAGGGATCAGAACAGGTTGAGCACCTACACTCTCAAACTCGGAGCCGCAGACGACGTTGTGGTCGCCCTCAAACCGGTAGCCGCCGGTCAATCGCTCAACGGCCTGCACCTCATAGCGTCCACCGATATCCCGGCCGGCCATAAACTTGCCATCAGACCCATCGCCGTGGGCCAGCCCATCCGTAAGTTCAACCAGATTATAGGCTTCGCCACCCAGCCTATCGCCGTAGGCGAGCTCGTTCATACCCACAATCTCGTCACCGGAGACTTCGAGCGCGACTACGCCATCGGTTCCGAATCCCACGCGACCAGCCTCATTACCCCACCCGCAACCTTCCAGGGCTTCGTCCGCCCCAACGGTCGCGTCGGCACGCGCAACTATGTCGGCATCCTCACCACGGTCAACTGTTCGGCCACCGTAGCCCGCCGCATCGCTGCCCACTTCACCCCGGAGGTCCTCCGCGCCTATCCGCACGTCGACGGCGTCGTAGCCATTACCCATGGCACTGGCTGCGGCATGGCCGAACACGGCGAACCCGCGGACCTCCTCCGCCGCGTCTTCGTCGGATACTCCACCCACCCCAACTTTGGCGGCGTTCTCCTCCTCGGCCTCGGCTGCGAGACCAACCAGATCGAGCCCCTCGTCACCCTCGCCGACCCCGGCACCACCCTCCGCACCAGCATCATCCAGGAAGAGGGGGGGACCGCCGTCACCATCCGCAACGGCATCGCTACCGTTCACGAGCTTTTGGAGCTGGCAAATCAGGCCAGACGCACTACCGTCTCACTCTCCAATCTCGTCCTCGGCCTGCAATGCGGCGGCTCCGATGCATACTCCGGTATCAGTGCCAATCCGGCCCTCGGCGCAGCCGTAGATATCCTCGTCCAGAACGGTGGCACCGCCATCCTCTCCGAGACTCCCGAGATCTATGGTGCCGAACATCTACTCACTCGCCGCTCCTCCACTCCCGAGGTCGCGCAGCGGCTCATCGACCGCATCCGCTGGTGGGAGGAGTACACCGCGCGTCACAAGGGTTCGATCGACAACAACCCCCAGCCGGGTAACAAGACCGGTGGCCTCACCACCATTCTCGAAAAGTCCCTCGGTGCGGTCTCCAAAGGGGGCACCACGAATCTCAACGAGGTTTACCTATACGCCGAGCCCATCACCACCCCCGGCCTCGTCTTCATGGACTCGCCCGGCTTCGATCCCGTCTCCGCTACAGGCCAGGTAGCTGCCGGAGCCAATCTGATCTGCTTCACCACTGGCCGTGGCTCTGTCTTTGGCTGTAAACCCACGCCGTCGATCAAAATCGCCTCCAGCACCACCCTCTACAACCGCATGTCCGACGACATGGACATCAACAGCGGCACCATCATCGACGGCGAAGAGACAGTCGAACAAGCCGGCCAGAGAATCTTCGATGAGATTCTCGCCACGGCCTCCGGCAAACTCACCCGCAGTGAAGTTCACGGCTTCGGCGAAGAAGAGTTCCAGCCGTGGCTCCTCGGCGCCACGCTGTAAGCTCACCGTCCGTCAATCCCCCGTGCAGACGTGCGCCTTCCGGCAGAAAGGTCTAGCATAGAAGTAGACGCGAAAATCGGTTTTTCGCAGATACCAAGACCTGAAACGAGGAAGCAATGGCCAGCAACGCAGGGACACTCACTGCATCCACTCCAGCGGTGGAGCAACACGAACGCGAACAAGTCTTCGACATCTTCCGGCACTGGGGATACCTGCAGGCTACCCTCGATCCACTCGGCCAATATCTTCCTCCAGAGCCGTTCCCCATCTCCATGACCCCCGAAGGCGACATCGCCGCCGAAGCCCGCAGCTACTACTGCGGAAACTTTGCCGTCGAGTTCATGCACATTCCATCGCTCGAACAGCGTCAGTGGATTCAGGATCAGATCGAGCGTCCCGCACCCACGCCTGACCAAGCCCACATCCTCACCCAACTCATCCGTGCCGACCTCTTCGAGCAGGTCATCCAGCAGCGCTACCTCGGCACCAAGCGATTCTCGCTCGAAGGCCTCACCGTACTCATCCCGTTCCTCGATCAGCTCTTCGCTACAGCGTCCGCTGCCGGAGTTACGCGATCCATCATCGCCATGGCCCACCGCGGCCGCCTCAACCTGATGACCAATACCATCGGCCGCTCCCCCACAGAGATATTCGCCAAATTTGAAGACGTTGACCCGCGCAGCGTCCTCGGCGGCGGCGACGTCAAGTACCACATGGGAGCCACCGGCGAGTACACGTCGCCCGCCGGTCAAAAAATCTCCCTTCATCTCGCCTCTAATCCTAGCCACCTTGAGGCCGTCAACCCCGTCGTCATGGGACGAGCCCGCGCCTGGCAAATTCGCATCGGCGATGAGGGCAAGCAACAGGTACTTCCCGTCATCCTTCATGGCGACGCAGCGTTCGCGGGGCAGGGAATTACTGCGGAATCTCTCAACCTCGCCTCGCTCGCCGGCTACTCCATCGGCGGGACTCTCCATATCATCACCAACAATCTTCTTGGTTTTACAGCCAACCCTGAAGAGTCCAACTCCACCCGCTTTGCCACTGACCTCGCCAAACGGTTGCCAATCCCAATCTTCCACGTCAATGGCGAGGACCCCGATACTGCCACGCGCATCGCCGCTATCGCCGCAGAATACCGCCAGCGCTTCCACTCCGACGTTGTTGTCGATCTCATCGGCTACCGCCGCTACGGCCACAACGAGACTGACGACGCCACCGTCACGCAGCCGCGCCGCTATGCTGCCATCAAAGAGCGCCCGTTCCTTTACCAGCTCTACGCCAAGGCAATCGGCGTCGATGCTGCCTCCGAAGCCAAAGCCATTCAGGAAAAATTTCTCGCCGACCAGACGGCTGCCACCAAGGCCAAACGTCCCAAACTGTCGACCCTCCCTGACTACTGGAAGCCCTATCACGGGGGCTCACTCAGCGAAGCGGATGCCAAGATCACTACTGGCATCTCTGCTGACCGCGTGCTCGAGCTATCTCGGCTCTCCAACAATTATCCCGCGGGATTCCACATCCATCCCAAGGTCCAGAAACTCTACGAGCAGCGCGTCGAGATGGCCGAAGGGAAGCGTCTCTTCGATTACGGTGCCGCCGAACTGCTTGCGTACGCCTCGCTCCTCACTACTGGTACGCATGTTCGTCTCGTCGGCCAGGACTCGCAACGCGGCACCTTCAATCAGCGTCATTCGTGCCTCGTCGACACTGAGACGGAGGGCCGCTATACGCCACTCGATCACATGACGCCCGACCAGGCCCGCTTCGAGGTTCATAACTCGCTGCTCTCAGAGGCTGCCGCGCTCGGCTACGAATATGGCTACGCCCGCGACTACCCTGAAGCCCTCGTTCTCTGGGAGGCGCAGTTTGGCGACTTCGTCAACGGAGCCCAGACCATCATCGACCAGTTCATTGCCGCCGGCGAGGCCAAATGGGATCTGCTCTCCGGCGTCGTCATGCTCCTCCCTCACGGCTACGACGGTCAGGGTCCCGAGCACTCCTCCGCACGTATGGAGCGCTTCCTTCAGCTTGCTGCCAACGACAACATTGTTGTGGCTCAGCCCTCGAACGCCGCTCAATACTTTCATCTCCTGCGCCGTCAGGCTATGCGTTCCTGGCGCAAGCCGCTTGTGGTCTTCACGCCCAAGAGCATGCTCCGCCATCCTGACGCCAGCTCCCCTGTCGCTGAGTTTTCCAAGCCGGCTTTCGAGAATGTTCTTCCCGACAACGACGTCAAAGACCCACGCCGCCTCATCGTATGCACTGGCAAGATCGGCCACAACCTCCGCGTCGAACGCGCCAAGCGCAAGGATATGTCAGTCGGCATTATCTTTATCGAGCAACTCTACCCGTGGCCTGAGGCTGAGCTCCAGGCCGCACTTGCGCAGCATCCTTCAGCGGAGGAGATCGTCTGGGTCCAGGAGGAGCCCGCGAACATGGGTGCCTTCACCTATGTCATGCCGGAGCTGCGGCGGATGGCTGGTGACACCGCACTGCTCAGTGTCAAGCGCCACGAGAGCGCATCCCCTGCCACTGGCTCTGCCAAGGCCCACGAGATCGAGGAAAAAACTCTCATCAACCTTGCCCTCGGCTGAGTCTGAAAACTCCCGGAAGGGCCCAACGGAATCTCTTCGTGCAGGCCTTTAACTGTCGGTTTACTCACTAGATCGCTTCCGCAAGCGACTAGCGTGAACAGTCGAGGACAATTGCATCGGCGGTCGCGGTCAAAAAAGCGTAAGGCCGCTTCTCGGTTTGAGTCACGATCCTACAAACAAAGCCCAAGCAGGGAGCTAATCCCCACTTAGGCTTTCGAGGAAGATCCACAAAAAGTCCTTCGCTTACTCTAACGCAGCACCGTTCGTACGTAGAGCGCACGGACGACTTTAGGCCTTCATACGGCGGCGAACCGCACCGGCTGCTGCGAGCAGTCCAGTTCCCATCAAAGCAAACGTGCTCGGTTCAGGGGTGGGAGTGGTTGGCGCTACAGGCATGTAGCCCGCAAGCTGTGCAACGGAACCGTCCTGGGAAGAAAAGGTACCGTAGGTGTACATAGTCGCGTCGGTGATCAACCAGATGACCTGGCTGGTGTCGTTGTTGCCTATGGCATTGTCGGCGAAGCTAACATCCAAAACCTCACTGGCCAAGTTCAAGTCGGCCGGACTGGTTGGAGCCTGACCTGACCCAACTGCGGCAACGGCAGTCAGGACGCTTGGGGTGAACAAGCCAATCGACAACTGAGTAACGGCATCTAGAGGCGTAGTATGATCCACCATCGAGGTGATCTGGTACGAAAAATCCAGTGTGCCAGCCGCATCCCTCCAAACGTTCGCAGTGTAGCCGATGGTGTAGGTTCCGAGAATGGAATCCGCGAAACCCGAAGTAGTTGACAGAACGCCTCCAACGGTCGTCGGGGCGGTATTTCCAATGTCGTAAAAGGTGTCGGCGTGAGCCGCCGGTGCTACTGCCAATGTCGCCGCAGCCACGGTAGCCAAGGAAAGAGAGCGAAGAGAAAGTTTCATGTCGGTTTGCCTCGAAATAGTATTTACGAGCCTGAGTCAATTTGCCGTGCGCAAGTAATGAAGCACTTCGGGGACCATATTGAACTTACTCTTACTTAATCCCGAAGTTTATTGTTTTCAATTGATTGGTTTTTCTATTGTGCATTCCATAAACGCCTAATACATCAGAAGTGCAAAGTATTGCAAACTCAAATAGCAATCACTTTCATAGAGATGGGTAATCTTTTTCTCTGCTATCCCAGGATGGTTTCAATTTCTGGAGGTTGCAACCGTCAAGTTTTTGTGATAGGCCCACAATGCTAAGAGCGGCCGATCTTAGCGATTGGTTGCCTTTGGCATTCACAATTATTCTCCAGACGAAGACCTGCCACAGCGAGAAGGATGTGTGCCATGGAGCGGACACTGCTGCGTTCAGAGGGAGGATCAGCGGATTTCTCGAAAACAAGGTGGCGGATGCAGACAGTCAGAGAGGGGTTTGTACCTTGAAAGGCCTATATTCCGAAGTGTGCTGATGTTGCTGCCATAACCGGTAAGGTGAAGGGTTACAATCCACTCCCTTGGGGGCTAAAACTTGCGCTGGCAAGCAGTCTTAAAAGAGGAAACCCACGCAGCGCGGTGGGGGCTGTTGCGTGGGTATTCCGGTAAAGCAACGAAGTGGGTGGACTTCGTTATGACTGACTCAACCCGAAGGGAGTCTTGCCACTTGTTTAAGGTAACGTCAAAAAGCTCTGGAGTCAAGAGGTCAATTTGCACATTCCAACCTTGACTCGGATGCGATTTCTCGGAAATTTGGCAGCCGCTTCAAGCTAGTGTTTGAACCTAACATTGCACTGTATCGACCTGGCAGGTTGACAGCGTGGGTGCGAAGGCGAAGACTTGTATGCGAGGAAATACGTGCTCTATGAAGCCAATGATTGCCGATGTTGCCGTTGTCGCGCCTCCCACTACCAATAAACACCTGATCCGCTGGGTGGAAAAGATGGCTGACCTGACGCAGCCGGACCGGATTCACTGGATTGATGGATCGCAGGAAGAGTATGACTTTCTATGCGACCAGTTGGTGAAGGCCGGGACCTTTACGAAGCTGAATGAGGAGCTCTGGCCTGGGTGTTTTCTCGCACGGTCTGCGCCGAACGATGTTGCTCGGGTCGAAGACCGCACGTTTATCTGCTCGCTTTCGAAGGACAGCGCAGGGCCCACGAACAATTGGGAAGACCCTTTTGTGATGCGGAAAAAGCTGAAGCAGCTCTTCCGCGGGAGTATGCGGGGGCGGACGATGTATGTTCTGCCTTACTCGATGGGGCCGATTGGCGGGCCGATGTCGCAGATTGGGGTGCAGCTAACGGATTCGGCTTATGCCGTGGTGAATATGCGGATTATGGCGCGGATCGGGGCGCCGGTTTTTGCTGAAATCGACAAGGACGAGAAGCGGGTAGTGCCCTGTATGCATACAGTTGGGGCTCCTCTGGCACCGGGGGAGAAGGATGTGCCGTGGCCGTGTAATGACGAGAAGTACATTGTGCATTTTCCGGAGACACGCGAGATTTGGAGCTACGGGTCGGGATATGGGGGGAATGCGCTGCTGGGGAAGAAGTGCTTTGCCTTGAGGATTGCTTCGAATATTGCCCGGGATGAGGGGTGGATGGCGGAGCACATGTTGATTGTCGGAGTGGAGTCGCCCAAACGCGCAGATGGTTCTACGGAAAAGACTTATGTGGCGGCGGCGTTTCCTTCGGCTTGCGGGAAGACGAACTTTGCCATGTTGATTCCCCCGGCGGGATTTGAGGGGTGGAAGGTCTGGACGGTTGGGGACGATATTGCGTGGATAAAGCCGGATGCGAATGGGCAGTTGCGGGCGATAAATCCTGAGGCCGGATTCTTTGGTGTGGCTCCGGGGACGAGCGTCAAGACTAACCCCAATGCCATGGCTACTTTAGCGAAGAACACAATCTTTACGAATGTGGCGCTGACTCCGGATGGCGGGGTCTGGTGGGAGGGGATGACGGACGCTCCGCCGGCGTATCTTACTGATTGGCGGGGGAATCCGTGGACGCCTGAGGTGGGGAAGGCTACCGGGGCGACGGCGGCGCATCCGAATGGGCGGTTTACGGCACCGGCACGGCAGTGTCCTACGATTGACCCGGATTGGGAGAAACCGGAGGGGGTGCCGATCTCGGCGTTCATTTTCGGCGGGCGGCGGCCTACGACTATGCCCCTGGTTTATCAGGCATTTAACTGGTCTGCTGGGGTTTACGTCGGGGCTACGATGGGGTCGGAGACTACGGCTGCGGCGGGTGCTCCGGTGGGGAAGGTTCGGCGGGATCCTATGGCGATGCTGCCGTTCTGCGGATATCACATGGGAGATTACTTCCGCCATTGGTTGAAGATGCAGCGAAATCTGTCGGCTACGCCGCGGGTGTTTCATGTGAACTGGTTCCGGAAGGGGCCGGATGGGAAGTTCCTGTGGCCGGGGTATAGCGAGAACATGCGTGTTTTGAAGTGGATAGTGGACCGGGTGCGCGGGCGGGCGATGGGGAAGGAGACGCCGATTGGGTGGACTCCTCATTTTGAGGACATTAATTGGAAGGGAATGGATTTTCCGCGGGCTATGTGGGATGAGTTGCAGACGGTAGACCGGGAGCAGTGGAAGAAAGAGGTTATGGGGCATGAGGAGCTGTTTCTTCTGCTGCATGACCATCTGCCGCCGGAGATGATCTATGAGCGGGAGCTTTTGATTTGCAGGCTTTAGTTTGGGATTTTTTTGTTTTGGCGATTCCCCCTTGTTTTTCAAGGGGGTTTTGCATTTTTGTGTCGGAAAAACGTGGTTTTTGGATGGTAAGTTGTGGTGTTTTTGTGGTGAAAACGTGGTGGGATGCGTGGTGTTTTCGCGGCGCTAATTTCATGCCACTTTTTGAGATTTATTTTTGAGGGAGGCGAAGGCAACGGCTAGAGCTAACTAGAGCAAGGCGGGCCACCCTGCACTCCTGGCTTTTCAGGTTTGAGAAGCGGGTTTCTCCACTACGCTGCGCTTCGGTCGAAATGACAGCTTTTTAGAGGGGTCTAGATCATGAGCGGAGGAGGGGTTGAGGTTATGAGCGGTGAAGGGGCGAGATCATGAGCGGAGCCATAGGATGCCTGCGGCTGTGACAGTGGCGGCGAGTGCGTATTGAATCCACCTTGAATAGGATCGCTGTGTGATGATTTCTTCGGTGAAGATTGCATCTTTTGACGACTGCCCGAACAGGCTGACGGGACCTGCTCCGGCCACTGCTTTAGTGACGTGCGCGGTCAGCTTTGAGATTTCGACGTAGGGCATCAGTCCGCGCCGGAACCATCCCTCGACGGTTACCTGCTCGCCGATGATGCGATCGGCATTCGTCATGGCGAAGAAGAGTCTCGCAAATGGTATCGAGGCGCGATAGAGCACGAACATCATGCCGGTCTCGTCTCTCAGGACCAGGTCCGCGCTCCAGAATGCTCCCGGAACGCCGTGCCCAACGATCTCTCCTCGGAGTACGACAGGGCGGGGGCGCATCTGGGAGACTTCGGTGTCTTCGATGAGAGGTTGAATCTTCGATTCGGCAAAGGTTCCTCTGTAGCGGTAGGCGATCCGCAGCATCCACGTAAAGCCGAGGGCGACGAGCAGCCAGGGACGCGGGATGAGAGAGAGGTGAGAGTGAAGGTGCAGACGCGTTGTCATGCGGACGGCTTCAAGCTGGAACAGAAACAGGAACCCGCAGATCCACGGGGCCACCCACACGAGAAACTCAAAGGGGAAGAGCAGAAAGCGAAGTTTCCGGTCGGAGGCCTGTGCTCCGGGGAGCGGGTAGCGGACCTGCTGATGCATTGCCTCCGAGTCATTGTTCAGCGCGCGAACACGGAATGCCGTGAGTGGATGGGTTGAGCCAAGCTGGTAGAAGCGCGACCATGGATTGACAAGATCCCATCGCATGACGGCTGCCGCCTGCTCGGGATTTGCGACCGCGATGGCGAGCGACTGGCTGGATTTGAGGTTCGCAATTCCGAGCAGCGATATTGCTCCGCCGAGCTTCTGCTCGCGCTGGCTCCATCTTTTCTGTTCGGCTGAGCCAGATTTCAATTTCTCTTTGAACTCTCCGTCGGCCTTGACCATTCCATAGGCGATTTTGATGAGGGCAGAGGAGAGATCGCCGGGAGCTTGTGTTACTTCTGCTGAAAAATGGTCGGCATAAAACTCGCGGGTGCGGTTGAGGGTCAGGACGAGATACTGGCCGACCCAGTAGCAGGCGTACGCGGCTGCGGCGACCGGCCGGGTGTGATCGTTGCCGCGCGTCCAGACGAAGATCTGATAGAGGAGCAGAGGCGCGACTGCTGCAACCGCCATCACGGCGAAGTCATAGTGCTGGATGTGGCCGATCTCATGCGCGAGGACGGCGTTGGCTTCCTCGGGTGTCAGCACATCGAGCAGGCCTTTCGTGACGACGACCCGCGCGTCAGAGCGCACCCGGCCAAAGGAAAACGCATTCGGCGTTCCGCTGTGGATGATCCCGATGCGCGGTTTCGGGATGTTCTTTTCGAGGCAGAGCCGATCGATGAAGGCGCGGTTGACTGCGGGCAGCTCATTTTCATCCCAGTCGATGGAGAGAACCCATTCGATGATCGCGGGCGAGATGGCGTACTGGAGGGCGATGAATCCGACCGAGAAAAGGAGCGCCCAGACGAGGGACACATGCTTCTCCGCGAGAACGGCGGTGCCAAGGGCGAAGACCATTCCATACAAGGCAAGCAGGGCAAGGAGAGAACGGCTCAGGAACTTCATTCGGGCACTCCGGATAGACCAACAAAAGTTCAAATGCGCGCCCAGTCTAACGCAGTTCAATGAATCTTCACGTTGAAAATCTTGAGGCAATCGCTGCCGTGTGCGGGGGCGGAGGCCATTCGAAATTATTTTCGAGCGGAAATGAGGGCTGCGCGTCTTTGTGGGTAGAAGGGATTTATGGAGTCAGTCGAGGGATTGAGCCTGGTGGGGACGATGGAGAGCGAGCGCGCGGAGGTCGATCTCGCGGAGCTCGTAGGGGCTTATTCCGGGTTGTTGTTTCGGGTGGCGCACTCGGTGCTGCGGAGCGGGGCTGAGGCCGAGGATGTGGTGCAGGATGTTTTTGTGCGGGTGCTGGAGCATCGGCGGTCGCTGGGTGGGGTTCGGGATATGCGGGTCTGGCTGGTGCGGATTGCGTGGAACCTGGCGGTGGATCGCAGGCGGCGGGTGCGGGTGGAGCAGATGGATGACGAGTTTGCAGCAGGGTTGGCAGCGGCTGGCTTGCCTGCGGATCGGGCTTTGGATGAGGCTCGGAGGATGAAGGCTGTGCTGGAGGAGATGGAGAGGTTGCCTAAAGCGGAGCGGAGTGTGTTGCTGCTTTCGGCGGTGGATGAGCTGGGGACGGCGGAGATGGCGGAGGTTTTGGGCAGGAGCGAATCCGCAGTGCGTGCGCTGCTGTTTCGTGCGAGGACGCGGCTGCGGGAGCGGCTGGAGATGAGGGAGGGTCGGCGATGATGAGACCGGATGATGCGATGGAGAAGGTGTTGGCGGGATTGCGGGATGTGGAGGCTCCGGCGGGGATGGAGCGACGAGTTCTGGAGCTGTTGGAGGGGGCGGCTGAGGTGCAGGGGAAGGGGAGTTGGCGACCGCTTTGGACGATGACGGCGGCGCGGCCAGGGCTTCGTATGGCCCTGGTGAGTGGAGCTGCGGTGTTGGCTGCGGTTGCACTGGCGATTCCGATGATGCATTGGCTGGGTGGGACTGCTCGTGTGTCGGGACGTGCTCCGGTGGCGAATTTGAATGCTAAGGGTATTGACGGTGCGGTAAGGGGGAATGGTGGTGTTGCGGTGGATGGGCCGCGACGTGTGGCGGAGAGGGTTTCGGGTGCGGGCGGTGCGCGGATTGTCTCTGCCGGGGCTGGAGCGGAGGAGGCGGGTGGTGTGAGCGATATGGATTCGGTGGCGATGAGCGAGATGAAGGCGGCTAGTTTTCCTGCTCCGCCGATGCCTTTGACGGAGCAGGAGAGGCTGTTGCTGCGGATGGTGCATCGAGGCGATCAGGTGGAGTTGGCGATGCTGGATCCGAAGGCTGAGGCTCTGCAGGATGCGGAGGATAAGGCAGAGTTTCAGAGGTTTTTTGCGAAGGCTCCGGTGAAGGATCCGGCAGCGGAGGTTGCTCCAGCGCAAGATGCGCCTGAGCAGGCGGCACCTTCGGGGGATCAGGTTTCGCCGGGAGAGGCTCCTGCGGAGGAGCCTAAGCGCGAGGAGTCGACGATGAAGCAGGGGGTTCCGCAGGTGAAGACGGTGGAATCGCAGTAGGCAGAGAAGAGAGAAGAACGAAGGCGACGACAAGAACGGAGAGACGATGAACTACAAGTCGAAAGGGAGACGGACGATGAGAAAGATGTGTGGATTTCTTGGAGTGGTGTTGATGTTGGGAGCGGCTGGAGAGAGTGTTTCAGGGCAGACGCAGGAGAAGCCGGCTGCGGCTTCGCAGGACAAGGAATATGGGCGTGTGGATACTCGTCCCTATCAGAGCTTTCATCTGACGAATATGACGTCGCAGAATGATGCGAATGAGATTGTGGTTGCGATTCGCAACTGCCTGGATCCGGCGGTTAAGCTGTTCCTTGTGCCTGAGCAAAACATGATTGTGATGCGGGGGACGCCGGATCAGTTGGCATTGGCGCAGAAGATGATTAGCGAGCTGGACCGGCCGAAGAAGGCGTACCGGCTGACGTACACGATTACGGAGAGTGACGGTGGCAAACGGGTTGGGGTACAACACTTCTCCCTGCTGGCGACAGAGGGGCAGAGGGCGGTGATGAAGCAAGGGACCAAGGTCCCGATCATGACGGGGACTTCTACGGAGGGTGGGACGACGCAGTCGCAGGTGACGTTTATCGATGTGGGGATGAACTTCGATATGACGCTGGATGCTTATGGGAGTGGCGCGAGGCTGAAGTCGAAGGTGGAACAGTTGGGCGTCGCGGAGGAGAGATCGGGGGTGGGACCGCAGGATCCGATTGTGCGGCAGACAACGGTGGAGGGGACCGTATTTTTGACGGCGGGGAAGCCGGTGGTGCTGGGATCGGTGGATATTCCGGGGAGCACGCGGCATATCGATGTGGACGTGATGATGGAGCCGGTTGGGCAGTAGGTTTTGGCGGTTTTTCTGGGGATGAGGCTGCGGGAGAGGGGTTGCGCTGATAAACTTAAGGCTCTGCGCTGCGGCTAGGCGCAACCAGCTCTCTCAAAGCGGCCAGACCGCGGCGAGCATGCAAAGGAAATAACAGACCAGTGGATCAGCAGACCAGGAAAGCTCTCAAGCACGACCAATTTGTCGATACGACTACCCACGGCCTTGAATGGGCCAAGGAAAACCGCGGCTCGGTGATGCTTACGAGCGGTATTGTGCTGGCTGCGCTAGTGCTGGTGGTGGCGGGCGCGCTGATTTACAACAGCCGCTCGGAGGCGGCTTCAACGGCCTTTGGGCAGGCGATACAGACTTACCAGACGCCGCTGGCGGATCCGGGGCAGCCTGTGCCTCCGGGGGTTAAAACGTTTCCTTCGGTGACGGCTCGGGCGAAGGCTGCGAATGATCTGTTTTTGGGAGTGGCGGATAAGTATGGGATGACTCCGGATGGGAAGAACGCGCGCTACTTCGCGGGCTTGACCTATATGGAGCAGGGGAAGAACGACCAGGCTGAGGCCACGCTGAAGCAGGTGGCCGGCGGATGGAACGGCGATCTTGCGGCCCTGGCGAAGCTTTCGCTGGCGCAGATCTACCGGCAGACGAACAGGGATTCGCAGGCGATCGAGCTTTATAACGAGCTGACGGCGAAGCCTTCGACTACGGTGCCGAGCGGGCTGGCTCAACTGCAGCTGGCGGAGCTTTATGAGGCGGAGAATAAGCCGGAGCTGGCGAAGAAGATTTATGCGCAGCTGAAGGACAAGGATCCTAAGGGACCGGCTGGCCAGCTGGCTGCGGCGAAGCTGAATCCGGCGCCGACTGGGCCGGGTGGGATGTAGCGGCTGGTATTGGCTGGATTCTTGATGGATGGTTCGGGACGCCTGGTTTTTGGGGCGTCCTGAATTTTTTGGTGGGGAGTTCTGGTGCTTCGGGCGAGATGCGGGGATTCTTCGTTTTGCCCAGAATGACGACATCATAGGCGATGACGACAATCGCAGGGTGGTTTAGCTCAGTTCTTCGGGGTAGAGGAGGGATGGGTCTTCTCTTACTTTGAGAGCGGCCTCTGCGTCCTTGCGTAGCTTGGTGAGGACGCTCCACTGGTCGTTGAGTTTGGGGGCTGCGACCCAGACGGGGAGAGGCATGCGGAGATAGTCGGAGAGCGCTAGGGCGTGGGGCTCGTAGAGGGCGCGGATGGTGTTGAGGCGGCGGGCAGCGGCGGGGTCGCCACAGAGGAGAAGCTGGTTGTCGCCGAGGGCTTCGCAGAGGTGGTAGAAGTCTTTGGAGGGGAGGCGGTCGATCCGGGTTTGCTGGAGCCAGGCTTTGCGCTGCTGAACGCGGAAGACTCCGCCGAGATCGACGAGGGCGTGGCGTGCCATGACGAAGGTGAGCTGGGCCTGACGGGAGGATTCTCCTTCGACGACTGAGATGAGGAGGGAGCAGGTGTCGAGGATGGAGACGAGAGCGGAGAGCCAGCTCTGGGTGTCGTGCTGGGAGCGGTAATAGCAGAGGATGGGGTAGGAGATGTGAGATTCGAGGATCTCGGCGGACCAACGCTCCCACTCGGCGAGGAGGGTGGTGATGGCCTCCTGGCTGCCTTTGAAGGCGTGGCGGCGGAAGAGCTCGGCGGCGTTGGGAGGTGAGCCGGCGCGGGAGTCGAGGAGGGCGACGCTGACTTCCCGGCGGGAGAAGGCCTGGTAGAGGACAGGGACATAGCTGATGACGAGGGCGACGAAGCCTAGGCCGACGCCGGACTCGCAGATGATGAGGGCGCGGGCGAAGAGGCTGTGGGGGACGACGTCGCCGAGGCCGAGGGTGAAGAGAGTGGTGCCGCTGACGTAGAGGTCTGTGCCGAAGTGTGCGACGGGGTTGATGCTTTGTCCCATCATGAGGTCGCCGAAGGGGGAGTGCATCGAGAAATAAAAGAGGGCAAAGCCGAAGACGAGGAGAATCGCCCAGATCAGCAACAACATGAGAAGGGAGAGGGGGCCGTAGATGCTGTAAATCTGCTCGCGGACTTTGGGGTTGGGGGCGCGACCGGCGAGAGCTGCCCATGGGGCCCAGGTGGCGATGATGAAGAGGCGAGTGATCTGTAAATGTCCGGTGGGGCGGCGGGGCAGGATGATGGTCTGGAAGGCGTCGAGGGCGACTCCGAGGCAGCAAAACAGGCCGGCGATGAAGGCTAGAACGTGCACGAAAAAATCTTCTCCGTTAGAAGGGAATAATCATGGTCAACCTTACCAGAGTGAAGCCTGCCGACTTTTCCAGCCAGGCTGGTCTAACTCAGAGATAAGGTTGGACCAGTTTGATGCCCTGGGATTCACGATCGTTTCGCGGAAGTTTCGTGTTATTTCCTGCGAGATGGTTGAAACAAAAGATGAATCGGAGAGTCGAATCGACTAGCTTAATTTTCATTCGACAACAAACTTTTTCAAGCTTAAGCTTTAAGTTCCTTCATACGGTGGCATCGTCTGGAGCCGGTAGAAATCGAGAGAGGAGACGCTATGCAACGAGTTCTGGTGGTTGACGACGATCGTCTGGTTGCCGATACGTTGACCCTCATCTTCGAGAGGAATGGATTTCGATCGAAGTCATCTTATTCGGCGGATGAGGCGCTGGCGTGTGCGCGCGAATTCTGTCCTGATCTGCTGCTGTGCGATGTCACCATGCCGGGGCGGGATGGGTTGTCGCTGGTGGCGGACATGACTCGTGAGTTGCCGATGTGCCAGATCCTTGTGTTGACGGGCTTCTACTCCAATGTGAAGAATGTTCGCGAGCATGCGCTGAAGCTCTCGCGGCCTCTGGGGATCTTGACGAAGCCTTGCCAGCCCGCGGAGCTGTTGCGCGAGGCGGCTGCTCTGCTGGCTACGGCTTAGCGAGGCGGCGCGATGCAGGACCTTGGCCGCACTTTAATTGTTCTGGGTGGGGTGCTTGTTGTCGCTGGCGTTGTGGTCGTGGTGCTTGCGAGGCTGCATGTTCCACTTGGGCGGCTTCCGGGCGACTTCAAGTGGCAGGGACGCGGGTGGTCGGTGTCGTTTCCGTTGGCAACTTCTATCCTTCTAAGTGTGTTGCTGAGTCTGCTGTTCTGGTTTCTGGGCCGCACGCGGCGGTAGCTGAAGATTGCCGGCCGCGATGCTAGACTCAGGCGGTATGGCTCGAAGCGAAGATCAACCTCCGACACTGGCGAGCCTGCGGGCGCGGCGTGGGAAGATTCGTGCCAGAAGGCCGGTGTCTTCGGGTGGGGCGGGTGAGGAAGTTGAAGCGCAGAGCGATCTTTTTGCTTCGTGGATGATGTTGGATTCGGCGGAGGAGCTGCGGCCGGTTTCGGCGGAGATTTCTGCGGTAGTGGCCGCTGCTACGCCGGTGGTTTCGCGGCCGAAGGAGACTGCATCGGCGGCCATGGAGCTTCGCATCTGGAGTGTGAGGGCGCTGGTGTTCGATATCCGGCGGCAGGTGGAGGGTGAGTACGAAAATGTCTGGGTGGAGGGCGAGATTTCGGGCTGCAGGACGGCGCCTTCGGGACACATTTACTTCACGCTGAAGGATGATGAGGCGCAACTGCCGGTGGTTTTGTTTCGACGGCAGGCGGGATTGCTGAGGTTTCGGCCAGCGGATGGTCTGGCGGTGCTGGTTCGTGGGCGGGTGTCGCTGTATGAGAGCCGCGGGCAACTGCAGCTGATTGCGGAGACGATGGAGCCGCGTGGAGCGGGCGCGCTGCAACTGGCGTTCGAGCAGTTGAAGGCGCGGTTGCTGGCGGAGGGGTTGTTCGATGCTTCGCGGAAGCGTGCGCTGCCGGCGTTTCCGAGGTGCATCGGGATTGTGACTTCGCCGGGAGGGGCGGTGATCCGCGATGTGGTGACGATTGTGCGACGACGGCATGCGCGGCTGAACCTGCTGGTGTATCCGGCGACGATGCAGGGGGTCTCGAGTCCGGCTTCGGTGGCTGAGGGGATTCGGTGGTTCAATGCGAATCCGTCGCTGGTGGATCTGATTGTGATTGCGCGTGGGGGAGGGTCGCCGGAGGACCTGGCGGCGTTCAATGACGAGGGGCTGGCGCGAGCGATTGCGGGGTCGGCGCTGCCGGTGGTGTCGGCGATTGGGCATGAGACGGACTTTACGATTGCGGATTTTGCAGCGGATCTTCGCGCAGCGACACCTTCGGCTGCTGCTGAGCTGATTACGGCAGAGCAACATCGGGTTGAGGAGAGGATTGATGCGCTGGCTGCGCGGGTCGAACGGGCGGGACACTTCCACCTGATACATGCTCGCCAGAGGTTGGGGCGGTTGTCGGCGGAGGCGGTGTTGAACCGGCTTCGGGATGCGGTGGGCCGTCGGGACCAGAGGCTGGATGAATTGCGGCTTCGGCTGGAGGGGCTTGCGATGCGGCGACTGCGCGTGGGTGCGCAGAGACATGATTTGCTGGCAGAGCGTCTGCAGCGGCGGGAGCTGATGGGGCGCATTGCGGGGATGCAACGGCGTTTGCAAAATCTGGATCAATCTCTACGAGTGTCTGCGAATGGAATGATTGCGGTACGGCAAGCTCGGCTGAGCCGGGCTTCGGCGCGGCTGGAGGCGTTGTCGCCGCTGGCTGTGCTGTCGCGCGGCTATGCTCTTGTGTATGGGGCAGACGGGAGGTTGTTGCGGTCGGCTGCGGAGACTGCGGAGGGCCAGATGATTCGTGCGCGGCTTGGGCGGGGCACAGTGGATGCTGAAGTGAGGAGTACAAATTTGAACGAACCAACAGCAACGGAGAACCGCGAGCGATGAAGAGACTTTTTGGAACGGACGGCATACGGGGAGTTGCGGGGAAGCCTCCGCTGGACTCGGCTACCGTCTATGCGATTGGGCTGGCTTTGGCACATAGTCTTGCGGCAAAGGGGCCTTCTCCGCGGGTTTTGCTGGGGATGGATACGCGCGAGTCGAGCGAATGGATTGCCGCTACGCTGACCGCGGGCCTGACTGAGGGGGGGGCATCGGTGGAGAGCGCAGGCGTGATTACTACGCCGGCGATTGCGTTTCTTACGCACAAACACGGGTTTGCCGCGGGAGTGGTGATTTCGGCTTCGCATAATCCGTGGGAGGATAACGGGATTAAGTTGTTCGGATCGGATGGCTATAAGCTGCCCGACGCGGTTGAGGTTGCGATTGAAGAAGAGATATTTCGTCAGCTTGCGGATTTGAAGACGCCAGGTGAGAGATTGGCGCCTCCTGAGGTGAATGAGGCCGATCGGGCGGAGTATGTTCATTTTCTGCTGGCGGCTGTTCCAGGGTTGTCGCTTGCGGGGCGGCGCATTGTGATTGATTGCGCGAATGGAGCGGCTTCCTCGGTGGCCCCGCAGCTTTTTGCGGGGCTTGGCGGCGAAGTGGTCATTACGCATGCGAGTCCGGATGGCCGTAATATCAACGAGGATTGCGGGGCGCTGCATCCGGAGATTGTTGCGGCGCAGGTGAAGCAGTGCAAGGCATCGATGGGGATTACGTTCGATGGCGACGCGGACCGTGCGCTGTTCGCGGATGAGAATGGATGTGTGGTGAATGGCGATGCGATCCTGCTGCTGGCGGGGCGTGATCTGCAGCAGCGCGGGTTGCTGACGAATTCGACTGTGGTAGCGACGACGATGTCGAATATGGGGCTGGAGGCGGCGTTGAAGCGGAGCGGCATCCAGATGCTGCGGGCTGCTGTGGGAGATAAATATGTTCTGGAGCAGATGATTGCTACGGGCGCGGCGCTGGGCGGGGAACAGTCGGGGCACATTATTTTTTCGGGGAGAAGCACGACGGGGGATGGGTTGCTGACGGCGTTGCTGCTGCTGGATATTGTGCATCGCAGCGGCAAGACGCTGGCGGAGCTGGTCGCGGATTTGAAGGTGTTTCCGCAGGTGATTGTGAACGTGAAGGTGCGGGAGAAGAGGCCACTGGATGGAATTCCTAGTGTGGCAGCGGCGATTCGCGCGGCTGAAACGGAACTGGCCGATAGTGGCCGGGTGGTGATTCGATATTCGGGCACGGAGGCGCTGGCGCGTGTGATGATTGAAGCGGAGTCGGAGCCGCTGATGCGGCATCATGCCGATACGATTGCTGCAGCCATTCGGACGGAGCTTGGCATCTAAGGGCTGAACATGAAGGTTAAAGCGTGAATTCGTTGTGAATTCATTTGGGGTTCGATTGCAACGCGAGCAGGCAGCTAGAAAAATAAGTGAGTTAATGGCGTGATCTTGTAACCGTCCGGCACCGGTTGCAATCGAAGAGATAGTGGCCTGGTTCGGCAGAGCAAAAGAGATCTATAAGGAGCAAGTGGATGACGACGAAATTGACACCTCTTAGCGGGCGCCCGGCGTGGAAGGCTCTGGGAACTCACCATCAGAAGATTCAGGGGATGCAGTTGAAGCAGTTGTTTGCGGGCGATCCTGGGCGCGGAGACCGGTTCACGCTGGAGGCGGCGGGTCTTTTTCTGGACTACTCAAAGAACCGGATTACGGATGAGACGGTGAAGCTGCTGCTTCAGCTGGCGGAGGAGTCGGGGCTGCGGGCGCGTATTGACGCGATGTTCAGCGGGGAGAAGATCAACATTACGGAGAATCGCGCGGTGCTGCATGTGGCTCTGCGTGCGCCGAAGGATGAGTCGATTCTTGTCGATGGGGAGAATGTTGTGCCGGGTGTCCATGCGGTGCTGGACAAGATGGCTGCGTTTGCCGATCGGGTTCGCAGCGGCGCCTGGAAGGGGCATACTGGCAAACGGATTCGCAATGTGATCAATGTGGGGATTGGCGGATCGGACCTTGGGCCGGTGATGGCTTATGAGGCGCTGAAATATTACAGCCAGCGGGATATCTCGTTTCGGTTTGTCTCGAATGTGGATGGGACGGATTTTGCCGAGGCGGTGCGGGATATCAATGCGGACGAGACGTTGTTTTTGATTGCGTCGAAGACGTTTACGACGCTGGAGACGATGACGAATGCGCATTCGGCGCGGGATTGGACGCTGGCGGGGCTGGGTGGGGATGAGAAGGCGGTGGCGAAGCACTTCGTTGCGATCTCGACGAATGCGAAGGAGGTTTCGAAGTTCGGGATCGATACGGCGAATATGTTTGAGTTCTGGGACTGGGTTGGTGGGCGCTACTCGATGGATTCGGCGATTGGGTTGTCGACGATGCTGGCGATTGGGCCGGAGAATTTCCGCGAGATGCTGAGCGGATTTCATGAGATGGACGAGCACTTCCGGACCGCTCCGTTTGCGAGCAATCTGCCGGTGCTGCTGGGCCTGCTGACGGTCTGGTATACGGACTTTTTCGATGCGCAGACGATGGCGGTGCTGCCTTATGAGCAGTACCTGAAGCGCTTTCCGGCGTATCTGCAGCAGCTGACGATGGAGAGCAACGGCAAGTATGTGACGCTGGATGGGACTCGGGTAGAGGCGGAGACGGGGCCAATCTACTGGGGCGAGCCGGGGACGAATGGGCAGCACTCGTTTTATCAGCTCATTCACCAGGGGACGCGGTTGATTCCCTGCGATTTTATTGGGTTCTACAAGACGCTGAATCCGCTGGGCAGACATCATGACCTGCTGATGGCGAACGTGTTCGCGCAGGCGGAGGCTCTGGCGTTTGGGAAGACGGCGGAGCAGGTGAAGGCCGAGGGTACGCCTGACTGGCTGGTGCCGCATCGTGTGTTCGAGGGGAATCGTCCGTCCAATACGATTCTGGCGGAGGAGCTTACGCCGAAGCTGCTGGGCAAGCTGATTGGGCTGTATGAGCACTCGGTGTTTACGCAGGGGACGGTGTGGGGTATCGACTCATTCGATCAGTGGGGCGTTGAACTAGGCAAGGTGCTGGCTCAGAAGATCGTCGGAGAGCTGGAGAGCGCGACGGAGCCAGCGATGACGCATGATACTTCAACGACGAACCTGATTCGGAGATACCGGAAGAACAAGTGACGCGGATTTGCAGTTGCGATCCATGCGTGCGCGGCTAATTGTGAGGCTAACCAGTTTTTGTGAGAGGAGCAGTTATGCAGCTTGGGATGATTGGGTTAGGCAGGATGGGCGCGAATATGGTTAAGCGGTTGGTCGCGCATGGACACGAGTGCGTGGTATTCGATCGATCGGCGGATACCGTGGCTGAACTGGCGAAGGAGAAGGGTATTACGGGGGCTGCTTCACTTGAGGATTTTGTGAAGAAGCTGGCGAGGCCGCGAGCGATTTGGATGATGATTCCGGCGGGCGTTGTGGACCAGACGATTGCGGCGCTCGCTCCGCTGCTGGAGAGCGACGATATTTTGATCGATGGCGGGAACTCGTACTACATCGATGACATTCGCCGGGCGAAGGAGCTTGCGGCGAAGGGGATTCGCTATGTGGACGTGGGGACCAGCGGCGGTGTGTGGGGACTGGAGCGCGGGTATTGCATGATGATCGGCGGGCCGGATGCTGCGGTGGAGCATCTTGATCCGATCTTCAAGACGATTGCGCCGGGGATAGGGGATGTTGCACGGACTCCGGGACGCGAGAAGGTTGGTGGGACGGCGGAGCAGGGGTATCTGCACTGCGGCGCGAGCGGCGGCGGGCACTTTGTGAAGATGGTGCACAACGGGATTGAGTATGGAATGATGGCGGCTTATGCGGAGGGTTTGGGCGTGTTGAAGGCCGCGAATATCGGCAAACATACGGCCGAGATCGATGCAGAGACTACGCCGCTTCGTGATCCGGAGCACTATCAGTACGACTTCAACCTGACGGATGTGACGGAGGTCTGGCGGCGCGGGAGCGTGATTGCTTCGTGGCTGCTGGATCTGACGGCGAGTGCGTTGCTGACGGATCCGGAGATGACGAAGTTTGGCGGGAGGGTTTCGGATTCTGGTGAAGGACGCTGGACGATTAAAGCGGGGATCGATGAAGGCGTGCCGACACCTGTGCTGACGACAGCGCTGTATGAGCGGTTCAGCTCGCGGGGCAATGACGATTTCGCCAATAAGCTTTTATCGGCGATGCGGTATGAATTTGGTGGTCATCTGGAGAAACCGGCGACGAAGTAAGTTGCTGTTGAAGGAGAGAAATCGTGGGTCAACCTCATTCGGATGCATTGGTGTTCTTTGGCGCAACAGGGGATCTGGCTTATAAGAAGATTTTTCCTGCGCTGCAGGCGATGATAAAGCGTGGCACTCTCGCGGTTCCCGTGATCGGGGTTGCGAAGGCCGGGTGGAACCTTGATCAGTTGAAGGCCAGGGCGAAGGACAGCCTGGACGAGCATGGCGGCCTGGATGGGGACGCCTGGGCGAAGTTGAGCTCGCTGCTGCGTTATGTGGATGGGGACTACTCCGATCCGGCGACGTTTGTTGCGGTGAGGAAGGAGCTGGGAGCGGCGAAGAATCCTGCGCATTACCTGGCGATTCCGCCATCGCTGTTCGAGACTGTGGTGGAGCAGCTGGTGAAGTCGGGTTCGGCGAATGGTGCGCGGATGATTGTGGAGAAGCCGTTCGGTCACGATCTGGCTTCGGCGCAGGAGCTGAACCGGATCCTGCTGTCGGCGTTTCCGGAGTCTTCGATCTTTCGGATCGATCATTACCTGGCGAAGGGGCCGGTCCACAACATGGTGTCGTTTCGTTTCTCGAATACGTACCTTGAGCCTTTGTGGAATCGGGATTACATCGAGAGTGTGCAGATTACGATGGCGGAGGACTTCGGGGTGCAGGGGCGGGGGGCGTTTTATGACCAGACGGGCACGATCCGCGATGTAATCCAGAACCATATCTTCCAGGTCATGTGCAATCTGGCGATGGAGTGTCCTGCGGGACGGGACAGCGAGTCCATGCGGGACGAGAAGGTGAAGGTTCTTAAAGAGATTCCTGCTATTGAGCCGAAGAACCTGATTCGCGGACAGTTTATTGGGTATCTGGATGAGAAGGGAGTCGCTCCGAATTCACAGGTGGAGACGTTCGCGACGCTGCAACTGGAGATCAAATCGTGGCGATGGGATGGAGTGCCGTTCTATATCCGCGCGGGAAAGAATCTTCCGGTGACGTGCATGGAGGTGATGGCGCGGATGCGCAAACCTCCGACTACGAACCTGACCGAGCCTGACACTCCGCGGAATTATCTGCGGTTCAGGATCTCGCCGGAGATGACGATTGCGATGGGGGTCTCGACCGCTGCGCAGAATGAGGGAGGCAAGCGCGAGGAGGTGGAGCTGGTGGCGTGCCGGCATCCGCGGCCGGGCGAGATGGAGGCGTATGAGCGGGTGTTGACGGATGCGATGGCCGGAGATGCGACGCTGTTTGCGCGGCAGGATTACGTGGAGGAGGCGTGGCGGATTGTGGATCCGATGCTGAAGGCGCAGACTCCGGTATATCCGTATGCACCGCATACCTGGGGGCCGGAGCAGGCGCAGATGGGCGGGCTGCAACCTCCTTGCGGATGGGAGGTTCCGGTGGTGGAGGAGGAAGAGGACTTTCGGGTAGTGGCGAAGGCCTGAAGAGGGAACTGAAAAAAGTATATTTGTCCGGGGAAGATTCCCTCAGCGGCTGAAGCCGCATTGGATGCGGCTGGCTTTGCGGCGCAGTTGAAGCCGTGCCCCTTCAAAACGATGATTTTTTAATACCATCTAAGGCGTCTTATCGGGGTGATTTCACGATGGCTATGGCGAAGCCGTCGTGGCCCAGGCGCGGGATGTGGCGGCTGTGACGAATTTCATACGGGAGGACTACAATTTCGGGCGTTGTGAAGGTAGCTATTTTTAAGGAGCGAAGTTTATGGCGACGATGGCGGCGGTTCAACCCGGGCGGTATGGATTTCCTGTGTCTCTGCGGAAGAGATATGACAACTTTATTGGCGGGGAGTGGGTGGCGCCGCTATCGGGCCAGTATTTTGAGAATGTGACGCCGGTGACGGGGCAGGTGATCTGCGAGATTGCGCGGTCGAATGCGGCGGATGTGGACCGGGCGCTGGATGCGGCTCATGCGGCGAAGAAGATGTGGGGGAAGACGTCGACGACGGAGCGTGGACGGATTCTGGAAAAGATTGCGCAGAGGATCGAAGACAACCTGGAGATGCTGGCGACGGTGGAGACGTGGGACAACGGCAAGCCGATCCGCGAAACCATGGCGGCGGATATGCCGCTGGCACTAGACCATTTCCGGTACTTCGGAGGAGTGATTCGTGCGCAGGAAGGCTCGATCTCGGAGATTGATGCGAACACGATCGGATATCACTATCACGAGCCGTTGGGCGTAATCGGGTTGATCATTCCGTGGAACTTTCCGATTTTGATGGCGACGTGGAAGCTGGCTCCGGCACTGGCGGCAGGGAACTGCGTGGTGTTGAAGCCGGCAGAGCAGACGCCGATGTCGATCCTGGTGTTGATGGAGCTGATTCAGGATCTGCTGCCGCCCGGCGTGGTGAATATTGTGAACGGGTTTGGGCTGGAGGCAGGGAAGCCGCTGGCTTCGAGTCCGCGCATCAACAAGATTGCGTTTACGGGCGAGACGACGACTGGGCGGCTGATTATGCAGTATGCCTCGCAGAATCTGATTCCGGTGACGCTGGAGCTGGGAGGCAAGTCGCCGAATATCTTTTTCAAGGATGTGGCGAGTGCGGACGATGCGTTCTTTGACAAGGCGCTTGAGGGGTTCACGATGTTTGCGCTGAATCAGGGAGAGGTATGTACCTGTCCGTCGCGCGCGCTGATCCAGGACACGCTGTATGACCAGTTCATGGAACGGGCGCTGAAGCGGGTGAAGGCGATCAAGCAAGGGAATCCGCTCGATAAGGAGACGATGATCGGGGCGCAGGCTTCGACGGAACAGGTGGAGAAGATTCTGTCGTACTTCGATATCGGTAAAGAGGAGGGCGCGGAGGTACTGGCCGGCGGCAAGCGGTCGATGCTGGCGGGCGATCTGGCGGAGGGCTTTTATATTGAGCCGACGGTGTTCAAGGGGAAGAACAAGATGAGGATCTTCCAGGAGGAGATATTCGGGCCGGTGGTTTCGGTGACGACCTTCCATGATGAGGATGAGGCTCTGGAACTGGCGAACGATACGCTGTATGGGTTAGGCGCGGGTTTGTGGACACGGGATCTGAATCGCGCGTATCACTTTGGGCGAGCGATTCAGGCTGGACGTGTCTGGACTAACTGCTATCACCTTTATCCTGCGCATGCGGCTTTTGGCGGATATAAGCAGTCAGGCATAGGGCGGGAGAACCATAAGATGATGCTGGAGCACTATCAGCAGACGAAGAATCAGCTGGTGAGCTATAGCCCGAGTGCTTTGGGATTCTTCTAGGGTGTTGACTCCGGTTGAGAGTGCCGGGGCTAAAGCCCTGCGCTAATCCCAACAGCTAAAAGCAACGTCAAGAATAGAGAGTCGCGATGGTGGTTGTGCCGGAACAAGTGGTGACCACGCCTGCTGCTGAGGAGTTGATGGGCAGGCTCGCGGAGAAGCATGGGGAGCTGATGTTTCATCAGTCGGGCGGCTGCTGCGACGGCAGCTCCCCTATGTGTTACCCGCGAGGGGAGTTTTTGGTTGGCGACAGCGATGTGCTGATGGCTACGCTGGGCGGGACTCCGTTTTATATGAGCAAGAGCCAGTTTGAGTATTGGAAGCATACTCAATTGATTCTGGATGTGGTGCCTGGGCGTGGCGGGATGTTTTCGCTGGAGAATGGCGAGGGCGTGCGGTTTTTGATCCGGTCGCGGGTGTTTACGGGCGAGGAGATCGAGGCGCTGCGGGTGGCGGGGCGGATTTAGCGTGGCTACTACTTAACACCGATTCTGCACCGATGACACGGATCAACGGCAGTCTGAGGTCGTGCCGGTGCCCCGGGATGCAGGACTACTAGGATTACTTTTTGACTGTAAAACACTTCGCCATGATGGCGGTGTGGAGGCGCTCGCGAAGCTCGTCGGAGACCTCGTAGATCTCTTTGCCCTTGTAGACCTGGATGGTCTGCTCGGTGGTATTGAGGACGACACGGCAGTGCTGGCATCCGGCGGTGTGGGTACGGATCTCGTCAAGGAGACGGGGGCTTAGCTTCTCGTCGAAGTAGTCGGAGAGGTGGACTAGGAGATCGGTGCAGTTCATGCGGGTTGGCCCTCCTGCTTCTTGTTGCCGAAGTAGCGGCTGAGTCGTTCGCGCAGTTGAAGGCGCGCGCGCAGGAGTCGGGATTTGACGGCGGGGACGCTCAAGCCGAGTGCCTCCGCTGTCTCTTCGGTAGAGAGATTTTCAACATCGCGCAGGGTAAAGACAGTGCGAAATCCGGGAGGGAGACCCTGGATGGTCTTGCGAAGGATATCGGCGAGCTCGGCCTGGTTGTATTGCTGCTCGGGATTTGGGCGCCACTCGGCGAAGTCACGAGGGATGGAGCCTTCTTCGGTGTGGACGTCTTCGTCCATGGAGACGGTTTTGCTGGTCTTGCGCTTGCGGAGGCGCATGAGACTTTCGTTGACGGCGATGCGGACGAGCCAGGTCGAGAACTTGGAGTTTCCCTGGAACTGGTCCAGCTTCTCGTAAGCCTTGAGGAATGCGTCCTGCGTGATGTCTTCGGCGTCTTCACGGTTTTGGGTTATGTGCTGGGCTACGCGGAAGATCTGGCGCTCGTACTGCCGGACCAACTGCTCGAATGCTGCGGTGTCCCCGTTTTTCGCACGCTCTACGAGCGCTACGTCGGGGTGTATCTCTTCCGTTGCTGGGGATTGGATGGCGGGCATGAGCAAAAGGTTCGAAAAACGCAGCTGACAGGCGGCATGCTGAACGCATGGCGAATCAGCGTCTCTTCAGTGTAAATGGGTGGAGGGGGAAGAGCAAAGATGGGAGGGTGCCTGGGTGGGTGCCAGGGTTACCGGAGAACGTGGCTGTACGAGGCCACATCCTCCGGCGTTCCAGGCAATGCAGTTAGCGGGCGAACTTGCGGCGGATTATGCCGGCAGCGCCGAGGAGACCGGTTCCAAGCAGAGCGATGGTGCTGGGCTCCGGCGTGGGGGCGGGATCGCTGACAAGACCGATGTCGGTGAAGATAAAGGTGTCGTCGTTATAGTCGAGGTCTGAGCCGGTGAGCGGGCTGAGGCCGGTGACGGCGAGGTCCTCCATGCCGACGTAGGTTCCGGTTCCGATGAGGCTATCGGGGATGCCGGCGATGCCGCCGGTGTAGGCGGTTCCGTAGGCGTGGTTGTAGCCGTCGGCACTGGTGGCGGTCGGAGCTCCGTGGTTGCTGAGGGAGTCCTCGAACTGGCCGGCGCTGACGTTGTTCAAGATGAAGACGAGGACGTCGTTCTTGTTGACCGAGAGCATAGTGGTGGCAACGCCGACGGTCGAACTATGGTTCGGCAGCAGGAAGCCGCTGGTGGTGTTCTGGGTGACGTCCCAGAGCTCGATGGTGTCGTTGTCGCTAGCATTGGAGCCGGCGAAGTAAGCGGTGACGGTTCCAGTGGCAGATGCCGTGAAGATACTGGTGGGGGCAAGCTGGCCGACGTTCTGATATGGAATAGTGGCGGCAAGGGAGGTAGCTGCGGAGAGGGAGCCCGCAGCGAGAATCGAAGCAAGAACCGGCACGGAGAGGCGCATAGGGAGCTCCCAAGGAGTGAATCTGGCAAAACTCGTTGCCGTAGATATTGCAATCTGTGCACCAAAGTTTTGCATGCACTTTGCTGCATATCTGCATGGCAGGAAATGGGAATGTGAAAAATATTGCATAACGTGCGAAAGGTATTGCCGCTCCTTCCCTTTTTACCGAGGGCTACTGCGGATGATTTCGGTGATGTTTTGCGGGGATATTGCGCGTATCTGGGATGGTTCGGCGAGGATTGCGGGTGCTGAGGCTGGCTGATGCGGCTTAGAGTGGATGTGTGGGCCTGGAAGACGAGGGAGACTTGACGGGGATCAGGGACAGGTTGCGATTTGTGGCAGTGGTTGCTGTTTGCGTGGGGATGGTTGTGCCGTTTGCAGGGGGCGGAGTCGGAGGGTGGAAGCAGAGCTCGACGACCGCTGCGGATCAGACTACGAAGTCTGCCGCGAAGAGCAAGGGGAGCTCAGCGGGGAAGAGTTCGGCGAAGGCGGCTGGGAGTGGGAAGGGTTCCAAGAGCAAAAGTACGGCTACGGCGAAGACCCATCCGGCGGCGGCTCCGCCTAAACCCACGGCGCAGACGATTCGGCTGACGAGTGCGTTCAAGGCTTCGGAGCAGCTGCGTCCCATGGCGCAGCAGTTGGCGGCTACGCGGTCGGTTGCGGCTTATAGCGGAGTGGAGAGTTATGCCCGGGCGCACCCGGGCGAGGGTGCGGCGGCAGCCTACCTGGCGCTGGGGCATGCCTACATGCTGGATCACCGTTATGGGGAGGCGGCAGATACGTTTCGGCGGGCGGGGGCGAGCGGGACGGCTCTGGATGACTATGCGGATTATCTGGGGGCGCAGGCTGCGGTGCAGGCGGGGAAGGGCGCCGATGCATACGGAGTGCTGGATCGGTTTGCGGAGAGGCATCCGGAGAGCATCTTCAATGCGAACGCTCCGGTACTGCTGGCGAATGCTCATCTGCAGCAGAACGATTCTCAGGGGGCGTTGCGGGTATTGACGCCGCTGGCGGATTCGCCTCAGGCTTCGCACGCGGATTTTCGCTATGCGCTCGGACGGGCTTATCAGATGTCGGGGGATACGACGCATGCGGCGGCGGTATATCGGAGTTTGTATGTGAGCCTGCCGCTGAGTATGGAGGCGGCGCAGGCGCGGACGCAGCTGCAGGCGATGAACATGGTTCCGACGGCGGTGGAGCGGAAGACGCATGCGGACCTGTTGTTCAATGCGAAGAGATATGCGGAGGCGGGTGAGGAGTATCACGCGATTGAACGAAATGCCGCGGGGCTGAGCGAGGCGGACCATAATGCTCTGCTGATTTATGCGGCGGCTTGCGATATGAAGCTGAAGCACATCGGGCGGCGGGAGGTAGAGAAGCTGCCGCAGACTACGGACGACAGTGCGGCGCTGAAGATGTATATGCTGGCGGAGCTTTCCCGCAATGAGCACGACGAGGCATCGCATGATGCGCTGATTGCGCAGATGGTGCAGCGGTTTCCGACGAGCCGATGGTTGGAAGAGGCTCTTTACTCGGGCGGGAACATGTATCTGATCAAGCACGATGCGAAGCAGGCGACGTATCACTATTCGCTGCTGGTGAAGATGTTTCCGAACAGCACGTATGCGGCTTCGGCGCACTGGCGGGCGGCGTGGATGAACTACCGGCTAGGTAACTATGCGGAAGCGGCGCGGCTGATGGATGAGCAGATCCAAGGGTATCCGTTGGGGATTGAGGTTCCGAGCGCGCTGTATTGGCGGGGACGGATTTACGAGGAAGAAGAGCACAACTTCGGGCAGGCGGTGAACTACTATCGAGCACTGACTACTTCGTATACCAACTATTACTATGCTTTGCTGGCCCGGCAGAGGTTAAATGTGCTGAAGGGGCAGACGGGAGTAGTGGCTCCGGCGGCGGTTTTGAGTTCGGTGCAGAGGCCGGTTGTGCCTCCGCTGACGGGAGAGCTGCCGGAGGATGAGGCCCATCTTATTAAAGCGAGACTGCTGGCGAATGCGGCGCTGAATGAGTATATCGGGCCTGAGATCCAGGCGAGTGCAACGGCGAGTCAATGGGGGGCGTTGGCACAGGCAGAGATTTATTCGTCCTTTGGTGAGACGACACGGGCGCTGCAGTCGATGAAGCACAGCGGGATTTCCTTTTTTGCATTGCCGCTGGACCAGGTGCCCACGGTGTATTGGAAGCTGTTGTTTCCGCAACCATATTGGAGCGACCTGGTGGCGAACTCGGAGAAGAATGGATTGGACCCTTACCTGGTGGCTTCGCTGATCCGGCAGGAGTCGGAGTTCAATGCGGGGGCGGTGAGCCATAAGAGCGCTTATGGGCTGATGCAGCTTCTGCCTTCGGTGGGGAAGTCGATGGCTCGGAAGGATGGAGTGAAGGGATTCGGTACGAATTCGCTGCTGAATCCGGCGATAAACCTGGAGCTGGGGACTACGAACCTGAAGCAGGTGCTGGATCGTTTTGGAGGGCAGGCGGAGTATGCGCTGGCGGCGTATAACGCGGGCGATGTGCCGGTGCGGGCGTGGATGGCGGCAGGAAGTTACCGGGATATCGCAGAGTATGTGGAGTCGATTCCGTATACGGAGACGCGGGAGTATGTGCAGGCGATTCTGCGGAACCGAGAGATCTACCGGGCTTTGTATGCGGCACATTAATCGGAACCAAGGGGCATCTTTTTGCGAAATGCGGGATTGACATGGAGGGAAAATGAATTATGCTCTGCACCAGAAGTAGTGCATTCGAAGGAGAGTGCCAACTGCTTCCGGAGGTCTCTTCCGCAGGCTTGAAGTGAGTGTTGCCGAATGAACGTTGGTCATGAACGAAGACAACCGTTGGGGATGAAGAGGCAAGCATGGTGGCAGAGCTGGACCTTCTGGAAGTGTGGATCCCGGAACAGATGCAGCCGGGTACGATCTTTCTACTGGAGCAGGCGGGGGAACTGGGGAGTGCGGAGAATCCTTACTGGGCCGTGCTGGCTTGTCCTTCGTGCGGGTCGCTCGGGTTGATTACGAGACAGCAGTGCGCGGGGTTGGAGGCGATGATCTGCGGGTCGTCGGAGTGTTCTGCGGAGTATTTTCTTGAGGGGCAGACGATTCGGTATCGGCCGGCTAGTTAAGGTTCCTGAGTTTTGGGATGATGTCTTGTCTTGCGTGCTCGAACTCCTGACGATTAACATCAGGTATGGCTTACTTTCGCTTTAGGATTACGCAGCAGCAACGCCGTTTTTTAGAGGGCGGCTTTTGCGTGCGTGTTCGCCGGCGGATGAAGCGGAGTTGATGATAGCTTTCCGTTGATCAGAATGACGACCGATAAGACCGCCGATAACCGGCGGTTTTTTATTGCTCTCTTAAGGTTGACGATAAAGGACAGGATGATGAGGACGCATGTTGTATTTTGTTCGGACGGTGAATTGGAAGTGATTGGCAAGGGGCTGGCTGATAGAGCGCTGCCAAAGGAGAGGTGGACCCATGCGGCACACTTTGCTGCGACCTTGTGGTTTCTGCGATACCGGCCGAAGGTTGATCTATCGGCCGTGATGCCTGGGATGATCCGTGCTTATAACGAGTCGGTTGGCGGTGCGAATACGGATACGAGCGGGTATCACGAGACGATTACGCAGGCTTCGATACGGGCGGCGCGGGCCTTTTTAATGGAGGCGCCGGCGGAGCCTTTGTATGAGACGTGCAATGCGTTGTTGCGGTCGCGACTGGGTGATCCGGATTGGTTGCTGGAGTACTGGACTCGGGAGCGATTGTTTTCTGTGGAGGCTCGGCGTGGCTGGGTTGAGCCGGATCTTCGGGAGTTGCCGTTTTGAGGCCAAGTTCGAGGCCGACCTGCGAACTGGTGGCGGGGACAACGACAAAGACGAAATGCGGGGATCCTTCACTTCGTTCAGGATGACGACTTGCTGCTGTGTTCAGGATGACGACTTGCTGCTGTGTTCAGGAGGAACTCCGCTATGAGTTATCTATTCGTGGCGTAGGGCTTCGACGGGATCCATGCTGGCGGCGCGGACGGCAGGGAGAAGACCGGAGACGACGCCTACGACGGCGAGGATGGCGAAGGAGACGAGCATGATGGCAGGCGAAGCGCGGAGGATGATGTCGCCCTCGTGATTGGCGGTCTTGTACATCTCGGAGTAGAGCGGCATGGGCGGGATGAGGTACGCGACGATGACGGCAACGATCATTCCGACGATGCCGGCGAGGAAGGTGAGGGTGAGGCTTTCGAGGAGGAACTGCTTGAGGATGTCGCGCGGGCGGGCACCGAGGGCTTTGAGGAGGCCTATCTCGCGGGTGCGCTCGGTGACGGAGACTAGCATGATGTTCATGACGCCTACGCCGCCTACGCCGAGGGTCATGGCTCCGATGATTCCGAGGAGCAGGTCGAGTGCGGTGCTGAACTGCATGATGTCGGCTGAGTCGGCGACGGTGTCCCAGCTGGGGACGGCCTTGTCGTCCTTGGGATCGAAGTGGTGGCGACCGGCAAGGACGGTGCGAACGGCCTGGAGTGCTTTGAGGTGGAGCTCTGGCGCGCTGGGCTGGAAGACGATGCTGTCGGGGTCGCGCTGATCGCGGAGTAGACGCATCATGTCGAAGGGGACGAAGGCGTTTTCGGTGTCGGGGCCATTGTTGGAGGAGTCCTGGATTTTGTTTTTGAGGACGCCGATGACCAGGAAGACGTGGCCTTCGATCTCGACGGTTTCGCCGACGGGCGGGTAGCCGTTGAAGAGTTTTTGGGCAGCGTGCGGGCCGAAGATGACGACCTGACGGTGGTCGGTGAAGTCGCCGGGTTCGAAGTAGCGGCCTTGATCGATGTCTAGACGGCGCATGCCTCCGTAGGGGAAGTCGATGGCTTTGCTCTGGATGTTGACGACCTTGGAGCCGTATTTGAAGCTGAATCCGTCGTCGGTTTCGGAGCTTACAGCTTTGAGGAAGGGAACTTCATTGCGGACGGCTTCTGTGTCTCCGTCAAGGAACTTAATGCGACGGCCGGAGCGTTCGCCGCCAGCCTGCATGCTGGTTTGGCCTCCCCAGACCATGATGACGTTGTCGCCCAGGCCGAGGAAGCCATTGAGGACGCCCTGTCCGAGGCTTTTGCCGTAGCTGAGAAGGAGGACGACGGTGACGAGTCCCCAAACGATGCCGAGCATGGTGAGGCCGGAGCGGAGGCGGTTGCGGAGGAGCGAGTCGATGCTTTGACGGATGATTTCGATCAGGTTCATGGCTAATCGGCTCGCAGACATTCGATGGGGCTGAGGTTGGAGGCGCGGAGTGCCGGGTAGATTCCAGCGAAGATCGTGATGGCGGTGAGCGTGGTGAGCGACGCGGCGATCGCGATCGGGGAGATGACCGGGTGCGGGATGAAGTCGGGGAGCGGGACGAGCTGCATGAGCAGGCAGACGCCTACGCCGAGGCTCAGGCCGACGGTTCCACTGACGAGGGTGATGATGGCGGATTCGACGAGGAACTGACGCTTGATGTCGATTGCGGTTGCACCGAGGGCTTTGCGGACGCCGATTTCGCGGGTGCGCTCGGTGACGGCGACGAGCATGATGTTCATGACGCCGATGCCGCCGAGGGCGAGGGTAAGGAGAGCGACGGCTCCGAAGAAGAGGGTCATGACGCTGAAGATGCGCTCGGTGAATTTTGAGCCTTCGAGGGTGTCCCAGATCCAGAGGGCTTCTTTGTCCTCGGGATCGTAGTGGTGGCGCTCGGCGATGATGCGTTTGACCTGGTCGACGGCTTTTTCGTGGAGTTCGGGTGAGACGGGCTCGATGACGATGTTGTTGACGTAGCCGCGGACGATGCCGGGACGCTCGGGGGGAGGGAAGTCGCGGGCCATCGCGGAGTAAGGGGTGAAGAGCTGGGTGTTGTCGGGGCCGCTGCCGTAGCTGCCGTTTTGCTTTTTCTTTTCGAGGATGCCGATGACGGTGTACTGGTAGCCGTTGACCATGAGGGGCTGGCCGATGACTTCTTTGCCGGGGAAGAGCTGGCGGTTGGCTTCATAGCCGAGGAGGATGACGCGGTTGCCTTCGGCTTCGTCCTGTTCGGACATGAGACGGCCCTGATCGACGGTAAGGGAGCGGAAACGCTGATACTGAGGCCAGACGCCGCGGACAGCACGGCTGGCGGAGTTCCACTGGCTGACTTCGGAGACGGTGCGGCGGAGCTCGGGGCTGACGGTTTTGACGAGGTTAGCCTGCTGCTGGATGGCGATGGCGTCGTCGATAGTGAGACGGATGTCGCGTCCGGCGGCGTAACCTCCGGCCTGGGCTCCGGTTTTGCCGCCGAAAAAGATAGCAATGTCGGTGCCGATGCTGCGGAGACGGTTTTTCTGGTCTGCGTTGAAGCCGATGCCGAGGCCAACGAGGAGGATGACAGAGGTGATGCCCCACACGATTCCAAACATGGTTAGAAAGCTGCGCAGCTTCGTCTCCCAGAGGGCGGAGAGCGTTTGTTTGAGGATCTCGTGGAAAGGCATGAACTGAACTACCCCAGGACCAGAATCGGATGTCTATGGGGATTACGCAAGAACGATCGCGAAGGTTCCTTAATGAAAGATGTTCCTTGGGAATGCGTTAGCATGGAACAGGTGGGTTGGCTGAAGCGCGAAGGCCCGGATGGTGAAATCGGCAGACACAGCGGACTTAAAATCCGCAGACCCTTATCAGGTCGTGGGGGTTCAAGTCCCCCTCCGGGCACCAAAAATGAGGGCGGCTCATAGGGAAGGCGTGCTCTCGCGATCCTATTATCAGCCGCTGAAATGTTCAGTGACTCTCGTGTGTTCCAGAGACTGCCTCGTCGGTGATACCGTAGGCTCTGGGAGAAATTTTCCGGCGAAACCGACTGTGCCGGCTCGCATCTATGGGCTGTAGAGTTTGTTTGTGCAGGTTTTTTCTGGCCCTGGCATAACAGCGCACAATGAAGTTTTGATTGGAGAGAGAAGGCGAATGGAGCAGAGACACAGAAGGCCGGCGCGGGTTGCACGATGACGCCTAACGGACCAAATCAGGTTGCGCTTCCACAGCCCGTGCTGGGACCGCTTACGCGTGCTGCGATATTCCTGGTCGTTACCATCAAGCCGGAGCCGGAGTGTTATGCCGCTATACGCTCGTTCTGCGGTGATGTGGCCGGACTGATCCGTGCGGTAGAGTTCCGCGATATCGATGCCGGGCTTACCTGCATCGTTGGGTTCGGATCGAATGCGTGGGATCGGCTGTTTGGCAGTCCGCGACCGGCTGAACTGCATCCCTTCCGGGAGTTCCGGTCGGGCAACCGCCATGCCATTGCGACTCCAGGCGACGTGCTGTTTCATATCCGCGCAGGACGAATGGATATATGTTTCGAATTAGCAACGCAGATCATGGAAAGCATCGGCGACAGTGTTGAAGTTGCCGATGAGGTTCAAGGGTTCCGCTATTTTGAGGACCGGGACCTCATCGGATTTGTTGATGGCACGGAGAATCCGAGAGGCAATGTTGCTCTTGAGGCAGCGCTCGTTGGTGACGAGGACGCTCCGTTTGCCGGCGGCAGCTATGTCCTGGTCCAGAAATATCTTCACGAGATGAAGGGCTGGAATGCGCTCTCTACCGAGGCACAGGAGCACATCATCGGTCGCAAGAAGCTTTCGGATATCGAACTGGACGATGCCACGAAGCCGACCTCTGCACATTCCGCTCTGACGGTCATCGTGGAGAACGGGAAAGAGGTTAAGATCCTGCGCGACAATATGCCCTTTGGACAACCGGGACGAGGCGAGTTCGGCACTTACTTCATCGGCTACTGCCGGACGCCGCGCATCACTGAACTGATGCTCGAGAATATGTTCGTCGGGCGTCCTCCGGGCAACTATGACCGGCTGCTGGATTTTAGCCGGGCGGTAACCGGCGGCTTGTTCTTCGCGCCTTCGGCAACGTTTCTCGATGGCGTTAGTCTTGAAGATCCCGCAGCTGCGGCAATCGCAACGCCGTCCGTGGAATCGGATCAACCACCTGCACCATCAAAGGTTCGCGATACATCACTTGGAATAGGATCGCTTAGAGGAGAACGAAATGAATAACCTCCATCGGGAGTTGGCACCAATCTCAGACGCTGCATGGGAGCAGATCGAGGAGGAGACGACCCGCACACTCAAGCGTTACCTCGCTGGTCGGCGAGTTGTGGATGTCCCGACTCCCGGCGGAGTTGCTTTGCCAGGAGTTGCGACGGGTCATTTGGTCGGGATCGACGCTCCGGCTGAGGGAATCCTCGCGAGACAGCGCGAAGTGAAGGCATTCGTAGAACTGCGGGTTCCATTTGAGCTTACGCGTCAGGCCATCGATGACGTAGAGCGCGGCTCAGACGACTCTGATTGGCAGCCCGCTAAGGATGCAGCGAAAGCTATTGCCTTCGCTGAGGATCGCGCCATCTACAACGGCTATGACAAAGCAAATATCCAGGGCATCCGCCAAGGGTCGAGCAATCCAATCAAGATGTTGCCGGGTGACGTACGCGACTATCCGGATGCCGTTGCTCAGGCGTTGAGTCAATTGCGTCTCGTCGGTGTGAACGGCCCATATTCTGTCCTGCTCGGAGCTAAAGCATACACAGAACTCGCTGAGACGCGCGATCACGGATATCCCGTTCTCGAACACGTCAAGCGCATCGTTGACGGCGATATCATCTGGGCTCCGGCGATCGAGGGCGCCTTCGTCTTGACCACACGCGGCGGAGATTTCGAGCTCAACATTGGACAGGATGTCTCTATCGGTTATCTCAGCCATACGGATTCGGCCGTCAAGCTCTACCTTCAGGAGACGTTCACGTTTCGCGTGCTGACGAGTGAAGCATCGGTTGTGCTTGAGACCTCTCAGAAGCCTTCCGCCTGATAGTTAACGTTCTTTCGCGGAGAAGGTTTTTACTTGAAGGTTCGCAGCCGCTTCGTTCAAGACGAGAGTGTAGCGTCTGCCTGCACTTCAAGATCGTCAAACCGCCGCCATTTGTAAAACGCGATCGATAGTATCCAGCTTGCAAGAAAAAAGCCAACGACGAGGTATCCGAGTGTTCCGAAGTTGTCGTTGAGCCTCTCCACACTGCCCCAGAAGATTCCCTTGAAGCGGAATTGGCTGGCTAACAATCCCAATGCCTCGATGCCTCCAACGACAAAGGCTACGATGACCGAGACAAGAGTGATCGTCATGTTGTAGTAGAGCTTGCGAATGGGTTTGATGAATGCCCAGCCGTAAGCCCCGAGCATGAGGATATTGTCCGTGGTATCGATGAGCGACATGCCTGCTGTGAATAGAGCAGGGAAGACCAGAATGGACCAAACGGAGAGGCCTTTTGAAACCTCAGCGGCAGAGATGCCCAGGAGTCCGATCTCAGTTGCCGTATCGAAGCCCAGTCCAAACAGCAACCCCAACGGATACATATGCCAACTACGGTTAATCATTCCAAACACGGGACGGAATAATCTTGCGAGAAATCCACGACCGGCCAGCAACAGATTCAGGTCTTCCTCAATATAGGGCGCTCCTCTACGCACGCGCACGAAGACGCGGTATACGGACCTAAGTACGACCAGGTTCACAGCCGCAATGCCAAATAGGAAGATCGTCGACACCAACGTACCGACCAGGCCGCCAATGCTCCGAACGGCATCCACACGGTGTTGGAGCAGAAGAGTTGTCGAAGCAATAGCAGCAGAACCGATTACTACGATTGTCGAATGACCGAGCGAAAACATGAATCCGACTGTGATTGGTTGTTTTCCTTCCTGCATGAGCTTCCTCGTCACATTGTCAATTGCAGCGATGTGATCCGCATCGACTGCGTGACGCAAGCCAAAGCTATAAGCGAGAAACGCCGTCCCCAGCAGCAAGGGATAGTGCCGAAAGACGGCGATGGCCCAGACCCATGCCGCTGCATTGAATATCAGCAGTATGCCGTAGATGCCAAGTACCCTGGCTCGGAGGTTTCCTGGAGCATCGTTGAATAAATTTCGCATGGTATGCTCCGGCAACGAATCTGGATGCGATTTTAGATACATCGTGAAGCTTAATAGAGCCCTCTTCGAGAGAGATCGATTCTGCAAATGAAAGAGAATATCTTTCCGCTTCAGAAAAGTCTTAAGCGGTCATCCGAGCGCGAGAGAACGATCCGGAGTTGGATATCGCAGAAGGGTCAGGTAGAAGCGAATCACGCTCTGCCAGCTTCCTGGGAAGTCTTTCGATTCCCAATCTTTGCATGCGGGAGATCAATGTGGTGCGCGGCAGTCCAAGCCGGACGGCGGCTCCGCCTGCGCCGCTGATCGTCCAGTTAGTTTCGCTCAGCACGCGTTGAATATGCGCTCGTTCTGCGTCGGCAAGAGTTTTCGGCGACTCAATTGGAGCTGGCGACAGCAAAGACTGCAACTCGCTCGTTCGTGGCGTCAATGTATTACCGCTCGACGTTATGACAGAACGCTCGATGAAGTTCTGCAACTCGCGGATATTTCCTGGCCAGTTATGGCGTTCGAGGTGTCTGAGAACGATATCGGGAATGTGATCGATTCTCCGTCCGAGCCTTTCCCCAAGCAGATCCACAAAGTGACGGACTAACAGAGGAATGTCTTCTTTGCGATCGCGGAGCGGCGGCAGTGTTATCGGAAATACATTCAATCGATAGTAGAGATCAGCCCGAAATGTCTTGGCGTGAACCATCTCTTTCAGATGAAGATTCGTTGCCGTGATGATCCTCACGTCGACATTCGTCGTCCGAACGCTCCCTACCCGTTCAAACTGCTGCTCCTGTAGAACACGCAGGAGTTTCGGTTGTAGTTCTAGTGGAATATCACCGATCTCGTCGAGAAACAGCGTTCCCTTGTGAGCGGCAAGAAATCGACCGACCGTTTGCGTAACAGCACCTGTGAAGGCACCCTTTTCATGCCCGAAAAGTTCGCTCTCAAGAAGAGCGCCGGGAATGGCCGCACAGTTGATCGCAACGAACGGGTTGTTTCGTCTGGGACCGCTGTCATGAATCGCTCTGGCTACGACTTCTTTTCCTGTTCCAGTCTCACCCTGAATCAGAACCGCGCAGTCGATTGGTGCGACTATGTCAATCTCTTCGATCACAGTGCGAAACGCCTGGCTTGAACCGATCATATTCGTCGAGATCATGAGCGCTCCTCTCAGCTACAACCAAATCGTAGCGAGATTTGCTCATGCAGCCAATTATCTCTTTGTATTAGATACTGGACGCCGGGAATGAGCGGAAGACTGGTGTAAGTAGTTGACCCATATAGTTTCTCCCTAGACAGGACTTTGCGCCGGGCACAATTGCATAGGTTTTGATTCTTGATGTGATCGGTTGCCGTGCGAGTAGCCTGGCAACCGATCACGCTGTATTTAGATAACCGCCAGCTTCTCAGCCGGAATCTTCATCGCTTCTGCCTTGTCGATGCCGAGGTGCGCCTTCAACATCTCGCTTGGCACACGCCTCAACCACTGGTTGAGAGAAACATCTTCGAACAGATTGTGTGCGAATGTCTCCAGGAAGACCAGGTCAGTGTCGCCGGTGTTCTCGATGTAGTGAGGAGCATTGCTTGGAACGTACCCGACATCATTCGCATTGAAGTCCATCGTGCGCGCATTATCGACCGGGAAAAACACTGTCATTCTCCCCTTTCCAGCGATATAGAACTGCCACTCCGAAGCATGAGGATGCCAGTGAAGTTCACGCATACCTCCGGGCTTGACGGTTACCAGCGCTGCGGCAATATGTGTTGAGAGAGGAAAGTTTCGTGAGTCAACGATCCGTACAGAGCCGCCTTTGCTGCTCTTGGTTGGCTCCATCGACTTCAGGTGGAAGGTGTACTGGCCCTTACTGATGTACTCCATGCCGATGTCGGCCTTGTCCGCCTCGAGCGATGGCGGGACCTCTCCGGGGAAGATATATAACGGATTTAGTGGGAACGCATTGATCGCGCTCAAAGGCAGGCCTGTGTTCTTGGCTAGTACCTCTGGAGGCGTGTGCGCCATCCAAGCTGAGAGCAACATCGTGCCATCTTCGGAAAAGCTTCCCTGTGGAAAGACCAGGAGGAACTCGGTGCCATCCGGCCCGAGACCCTGGATTGAGTGCGGGTGGCCAGCGGGGAAGATCCAAAGATCCCCTTCGCTGACATCATTGATGAATATGTTTCCATCAGGCTGCATCACGGTAACGCGCGCATTGCCATACAGAACATAGGCCCATTCGTCGGCCGTGTGCCAGTGCATCTCTCGATAGCTGCCAGCTGTCAGGCGCATGTTCACACCTGCGACGTCCTTTGAAGATGGAAGGACACGTTCCGTGACCTCATGCGTCCATCCACCTTCTTCAACGCGCTTTTTGACTAGATCGAAGGAGTACCAGAGCGGAACGACATCCCCGTGATCAGTTGGCGGGGGATTGTTTGAGTTGGGATTCTCGGCGAGCAGGGCTTTGTTCTCTTGCCCAGGATCGCTCGAAGAGTGATCATGCTCGGCCTTCTGTGTGCTTGCCCTCTCCTGAGCATTAGCGGGCAGAACAGTTAAAGCCGCCGTTGCCAATGCCAGGGAACTCATCCCAAGAAAGTTTCTTCTTGAGGGGTGCTCCATTATCGATCTCTCTCGGGTGTGATCGCTCATCATTGTGACCTTTCTTGGTTAGGGTGGATTGGCCGGTCGATGACCGAAACGACCTAGACGTATTGAGGCTGTCTTAGTCTTCCGAATGCAAGTGATGTGCCACGAAGCCGAGCGGCCAGAAGCCAACAGCTCCCCACCTCAAAAAATCGGTCATCTCTTTGTAGTTATTGGGAGAACGCGAGATTTTTTATCGCGCAATGACACCGTAGCTGCCGGCTTGGCTTCGAATCGATTGTCGAAATATCGACAACTGCTGTCGATGAATCAGTTGCAGAGGGAGGTTCTTTTATGCTGGGCGAGATTGGTGTTATTTGATGCGAGTCCCCGGTCTTTGTTCCCTCATACAAAGAGATAATTGGCGCCTCTTTTGATCGCCGCTAGGATGACTTTACCGACAGCGTAATAGTGCGCTGGACGAGTTCGATTTAGCGAATCTGAAAGGAAATTCATCATGCCAAAGGCCGAAGATGGAAATTCGTTCACACCGCGTATTCTCGCTCAGAGCGCTGCCCACTCAACGATCACCGCACCAACAGATCTGATCGACATTTCGAAGTGGGTCTTCACCGTGGACGAGTGGGATTACAACGCATGCACACCCAAGTCGAAATCGCATATCTCCGCGGGCTTCACTCACAGTCCCGAGGGAAAGAAGATGTCGATCAACGTTGAATACGTGGCAGGCGTGCTGATGGTGGAGCACTACATCGAAGACATCACCGAGAAGCTGCACTGCCGCGTGCAATCGGTGACTACACTTCTCATCGACAAAGACTTTACGACGGCACATGTGATTTGGGAGCTCATTGCCGAACACAAGAGCGGCGATGAGCACACATTCACCAACAATGTCTGGGTTCACACTACGCCAGAGTACGACCACTACATGGAGTCAAAAGGCTTGCCGTACGAAGAGGTGAAGAAGCAGTTCCAGACAGGTGTCGAGGCTCACAATCACGAAGAGACGCCGAACTTCGCTGCCAGCATCCAGCGCATGGCTTTAAAGAAGTAGTTCCTGGCACACAGATTGGGAGCGGATGCAGTTCATCGGCGCACCTGTGGTTTCCACAAAGGCGATGGGGCTTATAGCCATTGCTCATTCGAAGCTTAGGCTGGCTCGACGGAAAACATACCTCTGAACACGAGGACTGCGATCACCAGACCCTGCCCAGAGGCGGCAGGAGAACGAATCAAAATAAATAGGAGTCCCACTATGTTCCAGCATCTGAAATTACATTCCCTGCGAGCAATATTCCTCAGTACCTTAATGGCCATCTCAGGATGCGGCAGCAACATGAACAACGTTTCAGCCACGACTCCGACTCCGATGCCAACGCCAACGCCCACTCCAACCCCAACTCCTACGCCTACACCACCTCCGGCTCCACCTCCGCCGGCGCTTCAGCGCATCCTCTTTGTTGGCGATAGCTTCACCCATGGCCGCTATGCGCCGGTTCGCCAGTACAACAGCGGTGGCACTTCGTCCGTCACTGTCGGCTCCAACCTCGTCTTCGACGAAAACTATGGCCAGACTGGTGCTCGCGCTGAACTCGAGCAAGGTCCTTGGGGCGGCATCCCGGGCATCTTCGCAGAACTAGCCGTAGAATCCGGCCTGAACTACGATGTGCATATTGAAGCCATCTCGGAGACCAGTCTGGATGACAACTATGCCGCCGCTTCGACAGTGATCGACCAGTCAAAATGGAATGCCGTCGTCCTCCAGGAACTCAGCACCCGACCTATCCCCTCTTCGCTGTCCGGAGATATGACCAGCGACCCAAATAACTTTTGCACGACTGTCCAAAAGATCGAGCAGGGCGTGCACGCCGTCGCGCCAGCAGCAAATATCTATCTCTACGAGACGTGGCCACGCGCCGATCTTGCTCACATTCTCGCCGGTAATACCAGCGATCCAAACTTCCAGATGAACTTTATGGGCGGCCTTTCCACTCTCGGGAACGCATACCATAACGTCTACTACCGCGCTGCTCAGCTCGACGGAAAAGTGACAGGCGTTGCACCCGTCGGCGATGCCTGGGGAAACGCGTGGGCCGCCGGCCTCGCCAATCCTGATCCCTTCGCGGGCACGTCAACGGCCCCTTCCCTCTGGTACCTGATCAACCAGGTCAATAATCCCGTCATCACTGCGCCTGACTACATTCATCCCAGCATCTATGGAGCGTACATCGCAGGTCTGGTCCTCTTCCAGCAGATCACCGGCACTGACGTGCGCACCTTCGGAGGCACTGAGCTCGCAGCTGCTCAACTCGGCATTCCGTCGGCTACGGCAGTTCAACTTCAAGAGATTGCCTGGCAATCGGTGACCATGGAAAACTCAGCACCCATCAATCAGACGGTCGATCCGTGCTCTGTCACCCAGTAAGTACTACACGCAAAGGATCGATGTCACCGAATTAGTCATATTAAAAACTCTTGCATCTCGAACTATTATCTATCTAACCCTGTTGCCAGCAAGAAGAGCGCACAGCTTTCGGGATCATGAAAACGGTGGCCGAGGAAGCTCAGGGATGATGATTTCACGGCGCCCGAATAGACGGGCGTCGAGAGAAAATGCACCAGGACCAAGCAATATGATTGAGATTGATATCACGACGAGATAAAAGGCAGCGAGTGTCTTGTCATGCGCGTTACTGTCGGCTGCCAGAGACCATGTGATGCCGGTCACCAGGTTGATGAGGGATGCGACGGCACTAGCAATCGGGGTCAGGAAGCCGATCAAAAGGGCCGCACCGACAAGGATTTCAAGTGTTCCAAATACGCAGCCCGTTATCACACTCTGTGATCCGATAAACGAGGTGACTCCCTGAGTTATTGCGCTGAAAGCAACCACCAGACGCATAAGGAGCAATCCAAGTCCGGGCCATCTTTCCGGGAATGTTGAGAAGAGCTTTTGCAGCGGGAGCCTCCTCGGGTACGGAAGGCGTACCGGTGATCAGACTAGCCTTTACGATTTGGGAATGAACCCCCTGATCGGGTGGTTTTCCCCTGCCACTTGCGGAAGAATTAGAGTTGGATTATTCCGCGGCGTATTCCAATCGCGACCGCCTCCGTGCGATCACTGGCCCCGAGTTTCTCCATGATGTGCTTGACATGTCCTTTGACTGTCTCTTCTGAGATGAAGAGGAGCGCTGCTATATCACCATTGCGATTTCCTCCGGCTATCTTCTGCAAAACATCCACTTCACGTTTGCTTAAGGGGTCGTCATTCAAATGCTCCGCAAGGTGAGCCGCGATTTCAGGCGGAATGTGCTTCTTCCCTGAATGCACTCTACGGATCATCTCTACAAGTTGCCGCCGGGGCATAGTCTTGAGCATGTAGCCTGCAGCGCCCGCCTGCAATGCACGACGGATCTCCACGTCTCCTTCGAAAGTCGTAAGCATAATGATGCGGGCATTTGGGAACTCGGTGCGAATGGCGACCATGGCATCGATGCCACTGATATCCGGCAGTCTGAGATCCATGAGCGAGATGTCGGGCCGGTGCTCACGAAAACCTTGTATCGCCTCGCGTCCATTGGATGCCTCAGCCACCAGGAGCATGTCCGGTTCGTTTCTGATGATGGCTGCTATTCCTTCCCTCATGAGTGGATGGTCGTCGATACTGAAGATTCGAATTGGTGCGGAAGAGCTCATTTGTCTGTTCGTTTCCTTTCGGCGTTAGATCCTGGCTCCAATTTCTCACGACTAAGCCAGCTGAGCCACTGAGATGCGGGGCCACGAGCCTGGCTCTCAAATGCAATCGCGCTTGGAACTGTCAGTTCGACTTCAGTTCCAGCGCCTATTCGGCTCCGTAGCTTCAGGCTGGCTCCAATACCTTCGGATCGTTCGCGCATCCCTGGTAATCCCCAGTGGCCCTGGCGACCGGCATCCAATACATGCGGATCGATTCCACGGCCATCGTCGCGCACCATTATCCGAAGATATCCCGCATACTCAACTTCAACTTCTACAGTATTCGCTTGAGCATGCAAAAATGCGTTCACTATGGCCTCGCGGGCGATGCGGTAAACTTCGTCGCGGATTGCGGGTCGCAAGGGGCGCCTCACGTTATGAGCAATGACGCGGTAGCTGATTTTTTCATCGATGGAAAGTTCTTGCCGCATGCGCGAGAATGCAAGTTCGAGGTCGCGGCTGTCGCTATCTGTGGTCCGCAGACCGCGGAGTGCGTTTCTGCCTTCCTCCGTAACCCGACTCATCAACTGTAATACTCGTCTCAATGCGGGCTTGGCAGGGGAGTTATCGGGCAATTGGTCTTCTGCGACGTCGAGCTGCATCGAGGCGCTGACAAAGCCCTGCAATAGGGTGTCATGTAGTTCCTGCGCAATACGTGTTCGTTCCGCAAGGCGTTCCTGGAAACGTATATTCAATTGTCGAGTCAGTTGGTAGACGCGTAGACGATAGAGCGCCACAATCACAAGGGCGCAGACCGCTGCACACGAGGCGCGAAACCACAAGGTCTGCCAGAACTCCGGTTCGATAACAAAGGGGAGGGTAGTCTCCGGGCCATTCCATAGACCTTCGCGGCTGGATGCTACGATGCGAAAGCGATAGGTACCTGGGCCGAGATTATTGTAGGTGACCTGCCGCGATGCGACGATGTCGCTCCATCCTCGATCATAGCCGTCGAGCTTATAGCGAAATTTGACGAGTTCCGGCATAGACAGGCTTGTACTTGCATAATTTAAGTTGATATTGTGACGGCCGGGGGCGAACTTCATTTGGTCTTTCAAAGCGACCTGGGTTCCGCCTGTCGATATCGATTCGATTCGAACAGCCACTGGGGCAGAGTCACGGAGGATGAGCTCCGCATCGGCCACTGCCAGCCCTCGGTTCAGAGAGATCCAGACTCGGCCAAGGGGATCTGTCACCACTGACCGCTCGCGCCTTACTCCTTCCACTCCTTGAAGCCCATCTTTGATTCCGTAACTCTGAATACTTGACTTATCAAGTGCCCCCGCTAGAAGTGGGTCACGATCGACCTCAAGCACATGGTCAGATGTAGCGAACCATAGGAAGCCTCTTTTGTCTTCTGCAATTCCGAAGACCTCCTCGCGTAATGAATCTGGCAGATTGTGCGGCACTCCGATATGGCCCGTTCGAAGGAACGCGAGGCCGCCAGAAGTGGCGATCCAGAGTACCCCCTTTGCATCTTCCATGATTGATCGTACGTCCGGCGACGGCAGATCATCCGAAGCAGAGAGATTTATCCAGTGTTCTCCATCGAATGAAGAGAGGCCCCCAGGAGTGGCGAACCACATCGCTCCGTTGTTACCCTCGACGATCGAGTTTACTGAATTTGACCCCAGCCCATTGGCCATCGAATAATTTGTGAACTTGCCGTTCTTAAGCCTGCAGACTCCTGCACTCACCGTTCCTGCCCACACGGTTCCATCACGATTTCGATGGACTGAATAGACGCTGTTCTGAGATAAGCCGTCGGCCTGAGCATAGGTTCGCGCTACAAATGAACCTCCGCTCTCGGTAAGCACGGTTAAGCCCCCACGTTGTCTACCGATCCAGACTTCCCCGTCACCTCCGCTAATCGAATAGACGATATCAGTATCTAGGCCGGCGATTGTAACGCGTTGGACACGGCTGCCCTTCAGCCAATAAAGACCACCGGAGACAGGCGCAAACCAGGTTCTGTTCTCGGAGTCGACATAGACCGGACCGCTATTTTCTGACGGAAGACCTTGCGCGGTGGAATAGGTTGCAAATATTCCATCTCGCAGTCTCTCAATTCCTTGCCCCCCTCCGAACCAGATATCTCCATCTCGATCTTCGTAGATCGCCGTCACTTCACTATCCGAGTCGTGATGATAAGACGAAATGGTTCCGTCAGAAGCAATCCTGAGAAGACCGTGATTGGTTCCAACCCACAAGTTTCTTTCGCGGTCCATTGTCAGAGCAAGAATCTGTAGTTGTTTGATGAACGATGGCAGTCCAATCTTCGCTAGTCCGTTTCGATCCCAGAACTCTATCCCCGCATCAGTTCCGATCCACAGACCTCCATTATTCGCCGGGAGCAATGCGTTAATGCTCGTATCGGCCAACTGTTTTGATACGTTGAACAAATTCTTGTGGTCCACCCGAAAGAGCCCAGCATCTCGCGTGCCCACCCAGATCCTGCGGTCGCGCGTTTCGGCAACCGAGATGGCAGTACCAGACACATCTTCCGGCGTGACAACAGGCTGAAACTTTCCTTCATGATAGCGGAGGGTGCGACTCTCCAGTCCCCAGAGGAGTAGATTGCCCCCGCTGTCACGAGACATCGCCGTGAACGCGGTTTCTTGCAGGCCCAGACGACCCATCACATCCTCAAATCGTCCTTCGCGATAACGGAGCAAGTGCGGACCATCAAGGCGAATCCAAAGGTATCCTTCGGAATCTGACACAAGCCCTCGCACAGCCCCGACGGGACGGGAGCCCAATATGGGATGTTGAATCAGAGTAAAAGTTAATCCATCGAAGCGAACCAGACCCCGTTCAGTTCCTATCCAAAGGTAGCCGTCACCCGATTGGCAGATGGCATAGACTGTTCCCCCCAGGAATCCTTGGTCAGTTCCCCACTTGTCGTGGACGTATTGTGACACCGCCTTTGCAGAATCTAAAGCGTAGGCGGAGTTCACGAGACATGCGATCGCGATTCCAGCCAGAAACCAACCACGTAGCCGGTGTCGTTGAATCATTCGATCACGGAAGATACTCGAACTTCTCAATCACAACCTCAGTAGGGAGTTGCGAACCATTCCTGGAGTGATGAAAGTCGTACAACTCGATATGGACGGTCTCCGCAGCGGGGGTTGGAATGCCTGAGGTAAAGACATGTTCGCTAATACTTTTGGAAGCGGGTCTCTCTACTGAACCTCGAATCGTTTTGAACGAAACGACTCCAGGTTCCCAGCGAAATATGTGGGTAAGGACGCCTGGAGGCGCCATAAAGCGGGAGATGTTTTCGGGGACGTAGTACGGTTGAACAACATACTGGGCGTTCTTGCTATTGGGATTTCCCCAGCGGCTTAGTTCTATATCCAGTTCGCTTCGGGTTTCATCTGATTGCCCCTCGTCCCAGGTGAACATTCCGAGAACAGCTGATGGCTCCAAATGAGCGCTATCGTGCACAACGAATCGATAAGTGCCATACCCCAGGCTACGGGTTAACCTTACATCCGCACACGACCACCGGCCGTCGAGGACTGCCATACGAAGGTGCAGATAGCCTTTTTGATCGACCCACGCATTTGCCGGGTTATAAGAATTCGGTTCGCCGCCCCGATCGCTTCCGGCTGACCGAACAATCCAGTCATAACCGCTGAAATGGATTACCTTCGAGATAATGGGTGCTGCAGCTTTGCCGGATACCATTACGACGGCGACCACCCCATTGCCTTCTTTGGGAAGGGTCGCGATCTTCGATTCCGGGTGATAACCAGGTTCGACCAACAATGCGGCGTACTCGGTACCCAGATGGGTCGAATTTTTCCATGTGGAATCAGCTTGGATCTTGGTAAACGGCCTGTTCGTAAAAGGTTGAATCCACCAAACACCGCTGTGGGCATACACGACGACCTGCTGACCCGGTCCAGCGCCGATCGCGCGGCCCTCAATATAATCAAGCTGCTCGGGACCTCCAGGATTAGCTAGCGGTGCGCGGGTCACTTGAAGCGACGGCTTGTGTGACGGTGAGTTCTCTGAGTGGCAACCAACCACCAAAACGCTGACGAGAGCCAGAAAGATGTCCGGTCGTCTCCGTCTGAGAGAACAAGTATCGGCGACAAATTTCATAAACCTCCAACTGATGTGGCCGTGGGATGATTGGCAGACGCCCAAATATTACCCAAGTAGTAATTCAACAGACACGGTCAAATATAGCCCGTTAATTCCTAATCTCATTGTCGCAGCATCGTACAGCGTGTGAGTGACGACGCCAACTGTTGAAGGCTAGATAGTTTACATCAGGCTGCCCCTCAGATACCTCAAAAGTGGTTCGACTTTTGAGTACGATCTAGGGTTTCGGGTGCTCGGCAAAAACCTTAGGCTCGGCAGCATGGGACGATTCCGTCGTAATGCAAAGTAGCTTCGGTTTCGAACGCAGATTTCTTTTATAGCGGGTGCATATCAAGGGAACTGGTGCCGAAGTTGATGGCAACCAGGAATAGTTTATCCGTGCGATAGAGCGCGAGATCAGAATAGGCAATTGTGACGAAGGAAGGAAACATGAAAATGTCTGTCATTTCGCAGGGATCTTCCACGCAACCATGCGGGCCTCAAGACGAAATCACAATGGAATTTGATGGTTCGGCAATATCGGAGGAAGCTTTGGTTGCGGCCGCCAAGTCAGGGAATCGCCTCGCCTTTGAAGAGTTATGGACGCGATACTCGAATACAGCATTCAAGGTGGTATACCGGGTTACCGGGAATCGAGACGATGCCGAAGATGCGGTTCAGGACGCATGGATGAAGGCCTATGTGCACTTGAAAACTTTCGATGGCCGTGCGAAATTCTCAAGTTGGCTCACGCGAATCGCGATCAACTCTGCGCTCATGATTTTGCGCAGGAGACGTTCTCATCCCGAAATGTCAATAGATTGGAGCGTCGATGGTGAGACATGGCAGCAATGGGAAGTGGCAGACAGCAGGCCAAGTATCGAAGAGCTCTACTTCAGGAAAGAAGCAGAATGGAAGTTGAAACAAGCAATACATCGCTTACGCCCGGCCCTCCGCACCATCGTTGAAATCAAACAATTGCATTACAGGTCCAACAAGGAAATAGCAGACGCTGCAGGGATTTCTGTTGCTGCCGCCAAATCGCGTTTGTTGCGAGCCAGAACTATGTTGCGCAGGTCGCTGCGATCTTCAGTGTGATCGCACACATCTCTAGCTATTCGGGCCACCGGCTCGGCCGGTAAGGGAAGATCTGCGCCGCCCTGTCTTAAAGCTAGCGAAGTGCCGGATTTCGATCAAAGCAACGATGCACGCAACGCTGAGCGTGCGCGTAAAAGCCTCGATTTAGCTGCGGGCACAGATATCCCGAGGCAATCTGCGAGCTCTGTCATGGAACAGTCTTGCTCATATCTCAGCTCAACGACATTTCGTAAGTCCGGACGCAACTGGAGAATTGCTCCGTTGACCATCTCTTCTCTTTCGCGTTGTATGTAAAGCAACTCAGAGTCTTCTAGAAGCTTTCGCTGTTCCTGCCTACCGCACGTTGCTGATGGGTCATTTGTGTCTTCAATCGAAATCTCATTATGAGAACGCTTTTTGCGGAGGATCATGAACGCCGAATTGAGAGCGATTCGTGTAAGCCATGAGGAGAAGGTAGCTCGACCTTCAAACGTGCTCAGATGAAGGTAGGCTTTAAGGAAGGAATCCTGAAGCGCGTCTTCCGCATCTTCCCGGCTCTTGGTGACTCTATAGATTGTCCGAAGGATCTTGTTGTAGTGGCGTTTGTGGAGTTCGACGAAGGCGCCGGCATCCCCGGATTTTGCAGCGAAAACGAGCAGTTCGTCGCTAAGATCTACTGCGCTACAGTTGTCGGACATATAAAACCCCTCCTAAAGAGCTCATGACAACCGGTGGATCGCCGCAATCTCTACCGTTTTTAGCAGGACCGGATGCTGCCTTCCTAAATGCATCTCCCGTGCCACATCTGGAGGATGTTTCTGTCTCGTTGTGCTGCTGTCTAAGTATCTTTGTCTCCAAATATTTGGCATGTCTCACTGGCGCTGACATGCTTTTCCGGCTTGATGCTGCCAGGCTCGTTCGTGTCGGTAGGCCGTCAGCCGTGTTTTGATATCGACGCCAACGGTGCAACGGAACACGATCAATTGGGCAATCACTTGTTGGGGATAATGGAATATCTTCCATTTGCCTCGAAGCGCAAATCCTGGCTTGATCCCAGGCGAGGCTCTTGTCTAGATCCAATGGGACCATGACGTTGGAGCGACCAACACGCCGCTCATTTCCGGAAAGTGATGGCGAGCCACGACTACGGTGCAACTTGAAGTGGGCACTCTGCCTACTTTGCGCTTTTTAAATTCGATGTGTCTCTGTGCATCATGGCACGCTCTATCACAGTAAGAGCCAACAATGAGACCGCAGGCGGCAGCAAAATCCATACAGAAAAGTGCGTCGCCATAAGTGCTCCAAACGCAGCTCCGATGAAGAATGCCGCCCATAGGGCCGCCAGTATGCCGGTTCGATGCCAATGGGTATCCCATGGGCCCTGCGCTTGTGTAACGGACTCGTGTCTGATGCCCATCGCGACCTGCCTGGCCAGGTTGTTTAAATCTCCCGTCATAAAGCCCACGCTCACGGCCTGTCCTCCCACGTCAGTGATAGACGTGTTCATCATGCCCATGGCGCTGCTCAGTATCATGATGCTGAACCATCCCGGACACGCCATATAAGTAACAACTACATCCACGCCGAGCATGGCTGCCACCAGCACAGAGAGGCGCTTCGACGCACGGCGTGGATCGGTCCGGACGAGGAGCGTTCCTGCGAGGATGCCGACCATAAAGAAGGGAATCGGGAGCAGGCTATGTCCTGCCGCAGCCGCTCTGGTTTGCCCCACATGGACGCCGGCAGACGTCGTGTTGCCAGTCATAAATGAAGCGTAGACGCCAAAGCTCAGCAGCGTGTAGGCGTCCACGTATCCTGAAATCAGTGCACGCGCGGAGGCTAGCCAGCCCTGCATTCTTGCTGCTTCCTGTAACTGCAGTGCTTCAGCACCGATAGCCTGCTGGTGTTTTGTCTCGGTCATTTTAGTACCCTGACCGCCATTGTAAGTATGGCTACGCTGGATTCGCGCGGACATCCTAATAGGAGTGGTGATTGGCACGATGGGTATTTCACCGGTGTGATGAAGTCTAACTCCCACCGATAAGGGGTGGCGTTCGAGCGTTGAGCGACTCGCTCTGCTTTTCTCTTCTCGAAGGCCATAGACAGATTGGTTTTGCCAGGGTGATCACGGACTGTGTTACCTATGCCTACCCCTGCGACGTCTACATTGTGGAAGAACTAAGAGGGTGGGGGCTGGGGTCGTGGTTGATCCGCTGTGTTCTGGAGCACCCGGATCTTAAAAAGATGAGAGGAGTGGCACTTATCACCCATGGTGCTCAAGCTCTTTACCTCGGCCTCGACTTTCACTTCACATCGGATTCCAATTGCCAGAGAAGCCTCAAAATCGTCCCTTGTGTTCATTTGGTTTATTCAGGTAATTGCTAGCGGAGGGACCGACGGAGAACTGTTCTCGCACGGAGCAGGCGCGATTTAGTGGCTGCGACGGAGATGCCCGCCATTTCGGCGATCTCTCTGACGGAGCCATCGTGAGTCTGTTGGATCTCGATGACGTTGCGAAGAGCAGGACGTAGGCGGCGGATTGCGCGCTTGAGATGATGTTCTCTCTCTAATCTTACGTAGTGATCCTCGGTGTTGACCCTCCGGTCGGCGATCTCCCAACTTTGCCAGGTTTCGCCGTCGGCGCTACCGTCCATCGAGACTTCGGGGTGCGCACGCTTTTTTCGCAGGATCATGAGGGCCGAATTGATTGCGATTCGCGTGAGCCATGTGGAAAAGCTCGATCGCCCGTCGAAGTTATGCAGATGAGCGAAGGCTTTGAGGAAAGCGTCCTGCAAGGCGTCTTCAGCATCCTGCCGATTCCGCGTGACACGATACATCGTGTTGAGGATCTTCTTCGAGTGACGATTCCAGAGCTCAGAAAACGCCCAGTCTTCACCTAATTTTGCAGCTGTGACCAGTACTTCGTCGTTCGTTCCCTCGAAGATATATCGCTTACCAATGCTGCCAGTAGAAAGATAGGAGCTCATGAAAGGACCTTTCCGGAGAATCGTTCGGATAGCGAGACTCCATCATGTTTTGCAAGTTCTTGGAACAAAAGGAGAGAGCGATCGAGGGAATGCTTCATCAATGTTGGATCAGCGGAGAATTTCGATTGCGTCTCTTGACTATGCCGACAGTAGCTTGATGCAAGCCGATGGATATTGAACGAAATTGCTCAAAGCTAGCAAGAATTGCTAAAGAAAGTGCAAAAGTATGCCACGTAGGAAACGGACACAGTGGTTATGGGGCGAAGCGAGCGCCGATGAACGTTAGCGAACGGCTTGGGCGCAGATCGCTTCGATGCCGGATATGTTATGCAATAAGTCGTCGGTAATAGAGTGTCGCTGCTTCAGGTACGCCAGGCTGTTGTAGGAGAGCCAGACCTTGCCGTCGTGGTCTTGCCAGACAAGCGCCTTGAGAGGAAGGTCAATAGCAGCACTAGGAGCTGCGACCATGAGGGGCGTGCCAGCTATCGGGTTACCGAAGATCAGTAGTTTTGTCGGTTCCATCTGAAGACCAGCTTTGGCAGCGTCGCCGCTGTGGTCGATCATGGCGACGACAGTGAGCCCTTTCGCCTGAACAATTGCTTCCAATCGTGCCAGGGTCTCCAGGACGGTGTGGGGGCTGCTTAGATTGATGATCCCGTTGTCAGGCATGTTTCCTCCGTCGTTCGGCCTAGATAGGGACTGCATCGTTTCGAGTCAAGGGGGCGCTGAAAAGCGCTGAGGGCAAGGTAATCTTTCTGGATTCTATTCCCGGAGACGATGACCGCAACTATCAGAGCTATTGCGTGTTGCTTCACCATTAGGCAACCGACATAAATATCAGGCAACCTTCGCCTTGTGACAGCGGCCTATTTTTTACAGAAAATTTACTCATCCTTCTAGAGGGTAATAAATTAGCGATCAGAATGACTGAAAACACGAGCCTTGCCTGCCGAGGAACGGTAAACTCTAACATGGCTATTCCGTCTTAAGCCAAGGGCTATTTCTTGTAGTTTTGTCAGCGTTGTTGACTGCGTTAGTCAGAATTGGCTGGTTGCTTAGATTATTCCGTTGCGAGCAACGGGAAGCTTGTCCCAGGGAGATGAAGAGTATCGGAATGAGTTCAATCAATTTCAGGCGCCAAGTCGCGGTCTTATTTTGTTTCGGCACCTATCTGTTGGCCGGTTGCAATGGTAAACCGTCCGACACCAAGAGCGAAGCTCCTCCGTCAGCCGTTGTCCAGACTGACACGGACGTGAATATAGTGCATGTGGACCATCCGGATCAGTTCACGCTGGTTCCAGCGACGAGCTATGCAGCGGCTTCGGTGATTCAGGTCACCGGTACGGTCAACCCTGACGTCTCCCGCACGATTCCCGTTATCTCTATTGCGTCCGGCCGCGTGGTCGACGTCTACGCCCGCATTGGTGACTACGTCAAAAAAGGGCAAGCCCTGATGGAGGTGCAAAGCACAGATGTATCCGGGGCATTTGGCACGTACCTGAAGGCCGTCGCCGATGAACATCTCGCCCAGGCACAACTGGAGCGCGCCAAGGTACTTAACGAAAAGGGGGCGATCGCTAACAGTCAGGTCGAGATTGCCCAAAATGCCGAAGATGATGCGAAGGCAGCGCTCTCAGCTGCCGAAGAACAACTGCGAGTCCTGGGTGTGGACAAGAACCATCCGGCAGCTACCGTGAAGGTTTATGCCCCGGCATCCGGGTACATCATTGCGCAGAATGTAACGAATGCTGCCGCAGCCGGCATTACCTACTCCGGTTCGGCTAATGCGTTCACAATCGCCGATCTGTCTCATGTCTGGATCATCTGCGATGTGTACGAGAACGATCTCCCAACGGTGCATCTTGGCGAGAAGGCGGAGATTCGTCTCACGGCCTATCCCGATCGGGTACTTAGCGGCGTGGTTAATGATATCGGCGCTGTCCTCGATCCACAGATACGCACCGCAAAAGTACGCATACAGATCGACAACCCCGACACATTGATGCGCGTGGGGATGTTTGCGACAGCAACGATCCACGGCAAATCTCTTCAGACGCATATTCAGGTACCCGCCACTGCGGTGCTCCACCTGCATGACCGCGATTGGGTCTACATTCCCGTGAGCAAGGGCACATTTCGCCGTATCTCAGTGCGTAGCGGCGCCAGTTTGCCGGGCAATATGCAGGAAATCATCTCCGGCATCGACGTGGGCCAGCAGGTCGTTTCTAACGCCCTGGCACTGCAGAATACGGCGGACCAGTAATGATTCGTAAGCTCGTCGATTTTGCACTGAACAATCGTTGGCTCGTCCTCGGGCTCGCGATCATGCTCTTCGCCTGGGGTGTCGTCTCCTTCCACAACCTGCCAGTGGAGGCTTATCCCGACGTCGCCAACAACTACGTTCAGATCATCACGCAGTGGCCAGGCCGTGCTGCCGAAGAGATCGAGCAGCAAGTGACCATCCCGTTGGAGATTGAGATGGCGGGCATCCCACACATGACGCATCTGCGGTCAACGTCGCTTGCCGGGCTATCCAGCATTACGATGATCTTCGACGACGATTCGGTGAACGACTGGAACCGCGAAAAGGTCCTCGAGCGCCTCTCGCAGGTAACACTTCCTGCCGGATTGCAACCTCAAATTGGCACTGACTGGAGTCCTGTCGGCCAAATTTATTGGTATACGCTGCGTAGCATCAATCCGCTCTACGACAACATGGATCTCAAATCACTTGAAGATTGGACGCTGGAAAAGCAGCTCAAGTCCGTGCCTGGCGTAGTGGACGTATCTAGCTTCGGTGGAACCACACGCGAATACCAAGTTCGTATTGATCCTGACAAGTTGGTGGCCTATGGACTTAGTATTGGCCAGGTTGAGCAGCAACTTGCCAACAACAATACCAACGCGGGTGGCAGCTTTATTGAGGAAGGCCAGCAGCAGATCAACGTCCGCGAGGTAGGTCTCTACAGGAATACAAAAGACATAGAAGAGACAGTTCTTAAGACGCAATCCGGAACCGCGCTTCGAGTGAAAGATATTGCAACGGTCGTGCAAGGGCCGAAGATCCGCCTCGGACAGATTGGCAAAGCATGCCGGTTTGGCTCACAGCCTGGGGAAGATCCGCCTGTCTCATGGAACGCCACCGATCCTTGCATCAACCACACGGGGGAACAGAAGAGCACGGAGGCCATCCGACACGAGGACGGCAAGATCATCGATGACCAGGATGTCGTGGAAGGCATCGTGGCACTGCAAAAGGGCGACGACACCCAGTTTGCCTTGGAGGGCATTCACAAGAAGGTTGACGAACTGAATAATCGGATCCTGCCAAAAGGTGTCAAGATCATTCCGTTCCTCGACCGCAGTGACCTGCTGCACTACACCACCCATACGGTGCTGCACAACCTGACGGAAGGAATCATTCTCGTTGTCATTGTGCTGTTCCTCTTTCTGGGGAACGTTCGCGGCGCGCTCATCGTCTCGCTCACGATCCCTTTTTCATTGCTCTTTGCCTCCATCTGTCTCGATCTGCGTCACATTCCTGCGAACCTGCTCTCCTTGGGCGCGCTGGATTTTGGCATGGTTGTTGATGGTGCGGTCGTCATGGTCGAAAACATCGTTCGCCATCTCAGCCATCAGCGAAAAGAGTCGGTAACTCCCTCCGAGCAGATCCGCGAGGCCGCACATGAGGTGCAGCGCCCGGTCTTTTATGCGATTGGCATCATCATCACGGCGTATCTGCCGATCTTTACATTGCAGGCGGTGGAAGGCAGACTCTTTCGACCGATGGCCTGGACCGTGGCTTTCGCGCTGCTCGGGGCTTTAATCTTCTCCATCGTGATCGCTCCAGTTCTAGCCAGCCTCGTCTTCCCGAAGGGTGCCTCGGAGTGGCGGAACCCCGTCATGGAATGGATTACCGTTCGCTACAGGCATGCGGCACGCTGGGCGATCGAACATCGCTGGGTCACGATCGGAGGAGCGGGCGGTGCATTGCTCCTCGCAGTATTTCTTGGCACAAGCGGTGTCATCGGATCAGAGTTCCTTCCCCATCTTGACGAAGGCGCCATCTGGGTGCGCGGTACGCTCGCTCCCAGCACGGGACCTACGGAGAGCGTGCGTATTATGAACCAGGCTCGCATCGTTCTTTCTTCGTTTCCCGAGGTCACGCAGGTCGTGAGTCAGACCGGCCGGCCTGACGACGGGACCGACGTTACCGGCTTTTTCAACACTGAATATTTCGTAGATCTCAAACCCAAAGAGGAGTGGCGCCCTGTCTTCAAGAAGAACAAAGACGAACTCATCGGGGCAATGGACCGTGAGCTGGAAAAGATGCCGGGCATCATCTGGAACTTCTCGCAACCGATTTCAGACAACGTTGAAGAGGCTGTTAGCGGCGTCAAAGGCGAGCTTGCGGTAAAAATCTATGGAGATGATCTAAGGACTCTTGAAGAAAAGGGGGATCAGATCGTTTCCATCATGAGCAAAATTAAGGGTGTAAAGGACCTGGGGCTTTTCCGCGTCATTGGACAGCCCAACCTCAATTACACCGTTAACCGGCAAGCCGCTGCTCGCTATGGGGTCAATGTAGCCGATGTTCAGGATGCTATCCAGACTGCCGTGGGTGGCAATGCAGTCAGCCAGGTCCTCCAGGGGGAGGCACGCTACGACCTTGTCGTTCGCTACCTTCCGCAATATCGCAATACTCAGGATGCCATCGACAACATCCGTCTTCTTTCGTCATCAGGAGAGCGCGTCTCCCTCGCGCAGCTAACCACCGTGAAGATCGAAGATGGCGCCGAGACCATCGGGCGGGAAGGTGGCCAGCGCTTCGTCGCCATCAAATACAGCGTTCGCGATCGCGATCTTGGCAGCACCGTCGAAGAGGCGATTGGTAAGGTAAACGAACAGGTCAAGCTTCCTCCTGGCTACAAGATTGACTGGGCCGGTGAATATGAGAGCCAGAAGCGATCCTCGCGGAGACTTATGCTGGTCCTGCCGGTTACGATCCTCATCATCTTTGTCATCCTTTATTCCATGTTTCACTCTGGCAAGTGGGCTGGTCTCATTCTTGTCAATGTCTCTATGGCGCCAGTCGGCGGTCTGCTTGCTCTTCTTTTCACGCACACCAACTTCAGCGTCTCCTCCGGCGTTGGTTTTCTGGCACTTTTTGGCGTTTCGGTACAGACGGGGGTCATTATGCTGGAGTACATCAACCAGATGCGCGTTCGCGGTCACTCAATTGAGGAGTCCGCAATTGAAGGAGCGGTTCTTCGCTTGCGTCCAATCATGATGACAATGCTGGTTGCTACGCTGGGTCTGCTACCGGCGGCAACATCGCACGGAATCGGTTCGGACTCACAGCGGCCATTCGCCATGGTGATCGTCGGCGGTCTGATTGGTGCACTGCTGATCAGTGTCTTTCTCCTGCCTACGCTGTACGTTTGGATCGCTCGACCAAACGATGTGCTTCCAACCCCTGAGACGGAGTTTGAAAACTGATGCCGTTCGTACGCGCAGATCGGGCTTTCCATGATTCGATGGCAACCGTAGGTTGCGTAGCGAAGCGGGCGTGTCGCTTTATCCTTGTGGCGGTGTTCTTTTCGTTGCTGACGCCCATCAGCCATGGTCAAAATCCACCATCTACTACGTCTTATGTGCCTATCACAATGCAGCAGGCGGTCGACCTTGCGCGAGCGAAGAATCCAACGTTGCTTTCGGCCCAGCAGAACCTGCTTTCCGTTAGGGCACAAGAGCTCCAGGCCGGCGTCAGGCAGAATCCGAATCTTGTTGTCACCGGTTCAAACGTTACCCTGGGTGAATATGCCGCCAATCCCTACTTCTACAGTGTGGGCGTCAACCGCTTGTTTGAGCGCGGGGAAAAACGTCGCTGGCGTCTTGATAGCGCTCGTTCCACTACGGCGCAGACCGATGCTCAGTATCATGCCCAGGAACAGCAGACAATTCTTGCTGTCCGGCAGGCCTTCACTAACTTCGTTATCGCTAAAGCAGCAAAGAAGCTGGCAGACGATAATCTAAACGATTTTAGGCACGAGCTGGATATAGGCCGGGAACGGCTAAAGGCAGGCGATATCGCCAAACTGGACTTTGAGCGCCTCGATCTGCAGATGGCGCAATTCGAATCGGATGAATCAACCGCAATTACCAATGCACAACAAGCGAGCGTACAGCTGCAGCTCTTGTTGGGATACGACAAACCACGCCTGGACTTTGACGTTATTGGTGACGTTGTACCTCCTGTTGTGGCGGGAACGATGGAGGCCATGGAACAGAAGGCGCTGGCGGCGCGGCCGGACTACCATGCAGCCCAGCTCGGCATTGCCGTTGCCGACGCTAATGTGAAGCTTGCTTATGCAAACGGTACCGCAGATCCGACGATTGAGGCTGACTACGACCGTAATGGCCCGGATAATTCAGCGGCCTTTAGCCTCAGCATTCCGTTACGTTTGTTCGACCGCAACCAGGGCAACAAAGAGACTGCGAAATATACTGCTCAGGCCGCGCGTTTTACTGAGTTGGCTGCGCGGAACCAGGTAGTCTCTGATGTCGATCAGGCTTGGATAGCCTATGCCAATGCGAAGGTGCTCTCCGACCGTTACAACGGGCATTATCTTGATGAAGCGAAGGATGTCCTTGAGATTTCGAGATTCAGCTATGAACATGGCGGACTTGCGTTGATCGACTATCTGGATGCCGTGCGCGATTCGCGAGCTGTCACCTCGGACGCCCTCACCGCCTATTCGCAGACATGGATGGCAATTCACCAGCTCAGCTTCGCGACATCGACCGAAGTAATTCCCTAGTCTATTTCAGTAAAGAAGATTGGAAGACTACTCGGGAGTCCTTCAGCCGGATCACCGACCTGCGACAGGATGCGATTCAGCTCGCAATGGACTCCATTGAGCTTGATCACGCGCCTCATCAATCTCAATATTCTCATTTATCAATTAGTTACGGGCTTGCTAACCGGATGTAGTCTGCGCGAAGGAAAAATGGAATATTTTTGCCTTCTTAAGTGCCACCCACGCATCCTATTTGAGCAACAAACAGCGTCACTCTGATATGCATAAGCCTGGATAAAGAGGATTGGGAAGTGGGCCGAATGGTACAGTTTGGGCCGATGTCAGCGAACACTTCTAACCGTCGAATGGAAAAGTCCCACACGTATCGTGGCGCTCAAAGGCGGAGAGATTCAACCGCTAGCGAATGGGACTCCGAAGGGAGTTTCATCCCGATCGAGCTCCCTTGTGATTGAAAGATTTGTAATCGATCAGCCTGGAGAGCAATCGCACATTCCCATGAAGGATGTGGTGACACTCTTTCTAAAGCCGGCGGAGTTGCGGCATCAGAGGGATTGGCAGTCCCCATTAATATCGACCTCTTATGGACGTTGGTATCAGCATATAGGCATATTTCTGTGTGTCTCCGAGAGTCAGTTAAGATGGTTACTACATCAAATGGGTCGAGTTTTGAAGTCACTGTCCTTATCGAACATATTGATGGCTTGTATAGCTACGCATTGGTGCTTACACGGAACCGAAGCGACGCAGAAGATCTAGTCCAGGAGACCTACCTTCGTGCCATACCCGCGATGGGACGGCTGCAGGCGCACAGCAATATCAAGAGCTGGTTATTCACTATCCTGCGAAATATATGGCTCAATCAATTGCGGCAGTCACGCAACGGACGTCAAGTCAGCGAGATAGATATCGATCAGTACTCTGCAGATATTCAGGCAGGAGCGCCGAAAGATCCTCATTCTTCGCTTGTCAGCATGCAAGATCGCGAGCAGGTGCGAACAGCTATTCAGCAGCTGCCAATGAACTTTCGTGAGATTATTCTCCTGCGCGAATATGAAGAGTTGTCTTATCAGGAGATTGCCGGCGTTCTAAAGTGCCCAGTGGGGACGGTAATGTCGCGCCTGGGGCGAGCACGCTCTCGGTTACGCACACTGCTCTCGGCCACAATGCGGATTGCGGGTTCGCCGATAAGCGAGAGCAATAAATGATGGCCAGTGATAGTGATGCATCTGCACGCGGCAAGTTGCTAAGTGTATTTAATCTAATTTGCATTAGCGAAAGCACTCCTCAAAGTCCAAGGAATAAACATTTCGTCAATGCGTTTTTATTAGCAGACGACCAGATAGTGCACGACTTCCCATCACAAATCCACACAAAAATTTAATTCGGGAGCGCATCGTATGCACAGGCTATCGTGCACTGGCAGAAAAGAATCGCCCAGATAGATTAGCCGGGTCTATGCCCGGCCTGCCTGCCTACATTTCTTCGAAGGCCGCGTTGCTTGGCTGGCATTTTCGCGCATGTCACTGGGGATCCCCTGCAAGCGAAGGGAAACGCGTCGTGTACGGGCCTGTGGGAATATCCTGTCCAATTTGGTGTTGCATAGAGTGCGCCAGATGTGTTGCAAGTGTGAATGTGTAATCAATACATTTGCGGTGCGCCTCATACTCGACAGATCGCCGCAAAAAAAGTTGAAAGCGTCTGACTAACACTAAATAAGATGGAACACTGATTTCCTACCTGCTAATAGTTCACTCCGCCAACGACAATGAAAGAGAGGCCTTCAAATGAACCCCTGCAACAAATATGACGACAATATTCTGCGCTATCTTGACCATGAACTCAGTAGCAAAGAGTTAGAAGACCTCTCCGCTCACTTTAGAATCTGCTCGAATTGTAGGATGAGGCTGGAGGAGGAGAAGTCACTGTCGCGTGTTCTGCGCCAAACCCGCCCCCTTTATTCTTCTTCTGCGGAACTCCGCGCCAGCGTGTCTGCGCTTCTCCTCCAGCCCCCCGCCACCAGTCGACCAGCCGTCCGACTACGTCCACGTTTTGAAAAAGTTCCGAAGCGGTTCTTGCTGGTGATTACGTCATGGATCCCTGACTGGAAGGTGTTGGTACCTGCGGTTTTGGCAATTGCAATATGTCTCACGTTTGTCCCTCAAGTCACCCGCGAAGTACGCGCCGCCAGTTATGTAGAAGCTGCCGCATCGACTCACCGCAACTATCTCGTAGGGAAACTTCCGCTCGAGATTCAATCGGATTCTCCAGTGGCCGTTAGCGCTTGGTTAGCGGGTAAGTTACCTTTTGTTTTTCGATTGCCAGCGTCGCAGACAGATGCCGGAAGCGATCCTGCCTATCGGCTGATAGGGGCAAGACTCGTAGACTATAAGAGGTGCAAGGCTGCACTGCTGATCTACAAAGACGCTCGACAAGGGAAGATCAGCCTTCTGGTTGCTTCCAGCAAAGCTGCTGTGGTGGCGGGCGGGGACGAAGTCCCCTCCAAAGGATTAATATTTCACTATCGTAGTGAAGCGGGTTTTAAGGTGATCACCTGGAGCAATCATGGGCTCTCCTACGCTCTGGTCTCGGCCATATCCGGCACGGCGCGGGAATCCTGCCTGGTCTGCCACCAGAGCATAGCGGATCATGATTCTTTCAAGTCCAGGTAAGGAATCACCATGGTTTCTTGACATGGCACGATCATTCAGACTGAGTGGCAGCCACAGGAATCTGAAGCCCGAGAAAGTTATTGTCTTATTGTCGCTAAGGAGGAAAATCAACCTAGCGTGTCAGCGCGTGAAGGCTGGCGGATGCGGCGATCAGATGCATATCCGTACATCAAGCATTCTAGGATCTTGTTTTTGTGGTATCTACTAGCTATTGGCGGAGGGATGTGAACTCTCCCACAGCCTTTAGGAGCAAATTGGTGGAGGCGGGGAGAATCGAACTCCCGTCCGAAGAAACCGACAACAGAGAGCTTTCATGCTTTTCCACGTTCATCTTTGTCTCGTCATCATCGCTAGGAACGGGCGAAGAAACAATGACGACCAGCCTGATTGATCTCATCATTGCCGTACAGACGGAACAGCTTTGACCAGCCTACTGTGCGACGATCGGTACAGGCCCGTAGGCGAAGCTTGAGCGATCGGCTACTTATTTAATTAAGCAGCAAGCGCGAATTGAGGTTCGGCACTTATAGTTTTGTGAGCGATTACGGGTGTCCACACCCCGGCATGCCTCTCTGCCACAAGCAACCCCGTCGAAACCATGACGCCCCCACGTGGTGGAGCAGCTTCGAGCGTTGCGTTCTGCAGCGCTATCAAAGAACTACTTCAAGTATAGACCGCTTCCGATTGGCCGTCACCTGGAGGTCGCGTATGTATCCGATGTCCGCCGTTCTAAGTCCATCGATCAACCCTTCTATGGGCGGAATCGAACACCTCAAGAGGCCCCGCACTATTTGTCCAGGCTGTTGTGGATATCGACCCACTATTGAGCTCGGGAGTGGGGACGTGCACAGATATTGTAGTTCCCGTAAGCTATTGGATATTGGCGGCGGTTAGCTGCATCCATTGATGGCATCGGACGATCCAATGATGCGTTGGCAATTGGATCAGCAGGAGGCAAATATGTTGAGTTACACGAAGGATGCAGATTCGATATCGCGGCTTTCTCCCGAACAGTTTCGGGTCACACAGCAAGGCGCGACAGAACGTCCCTTTGAAAATGCCTACTGGGATCATAATGAGCCGGGCATTTATGTTGATATTGTTTCCGGCGAGCCCTTATTCTCTTCGTTCGATAAGTTTGACAGCGAATGCGGCTGGCCGAGCTTCACGAAGCCACTTGACTCAGAAAATGTAGAGCAGCGGCCTGATAACACCTATGGCATGGAACGGACTGAGGTGCGCTCGAGCCATGGTGACAGCCATTTGGGTCACGTCTTTGACGACGGCCCCCCGGATGCCGGTGGTTTGCGTTACTGCATCAACTCGGCGTCCTTGCGCTTCATTCCCGTAGACGAGTTGGAAAGCGAAGGCTACGGAGACTATTCAAAATTGTTTGAGCCAAAGGAGGAGAAGTAAACGATATGACTTCATCACAGGAAACAGCGATACTTGCCGGTGGTTGCTTCTGGGGGATGCAGGATCTGCTGCGCCGCTATCCTGGCGTAATCTCCACGCGAGTTGGATACACCGGCGGCGATGTTCCGAACGCGACCTATCGCAGTCATGGAACTCACGCGGAAGCATTGGAAGTTGTCTTCGATCCTCAGAAGCTGAGCTATCGGAAGTTGCTTGAATTTTTCTTTCAGATTCATGACCCGACGACGTTGAACCGGCAGGGAAATGACACCGGCACCAGCTATCGCTCCGCAATCTTCTATACAACCGACGAGCAAAAGCATACTGCAGAAGAGACGATCGCCGATGTCAACGCCGCAGGACTTTGGCCAGGTAAGGTTGTGACCCAGGTCGAGCCGGCGGGCGCATTCTGGGAGGCGGAACCGGAACATCAGGATTACCTGGAACGCTATCCGAATGGCTACACCTGCCATTTCATTCGCCCAAATTGGAGACTCCCGCATCGGGCCGCCTGAATCCCGCCCAGAAAAAGAGTGCAGCGGATTTAATATCCGGCCAACTTGGGGCTAAAATCGGGTGCCGGATCGCCTATGCGAAGGCTAGGATGACGGCACCGAGGGTTATCAGGGATCCACCGACGATCTTACCTGGCGACAGATGCTCGCCGAGAAAGAGCCATGCGCCGAGGATGACGAGAACGACGCTGAGTTTATCGACAGGCGCGACACTGGATGCGGGGCCGATCTGTAGAGCCCGGAAATAGCAGAGCCATGAAAGACCGGTGCAGATACCCGAAAGGACCAGGAAGACCCAGCTTCGGCGGCTTATCTCTGCCAGACCATGATGTTTTTCGAAACCGAGAGCGATTCCCCAGGTGAAGACGAGGATCACGGTTGTCCGGATAGCGGTGGCAAGGTTAGAGTCGATGCCGGCGACGCCGACTTTGGCGAGTAATGCCGTTGCTGCAGCAAAGAATGCGGAAAGAAGCGCCCAGAAGAGCCAGGTCATGGCATCGAGAATACGCGCGTTCTTTGACTTGACGCGAGTCCGGTCAAAGCGTAAACAGTTCCAATGTTGAAACTAACCCGTTTGCGAGACAGATCTTCTTTCGGTATTCAATCGCCACTTCGTTTGCTGATAGTTGGATTGCTGAGCGCAGCCCTTGTTGCGCAGGAGCCTGCAAAGAACCTTCCTATGGAGGGCGCGACGACTGATCCCGCCAGTCACGCAAAGCTTGGCCTGAAGCCGCCTGCAAATCCGAAGTTGCCGACACTGTTTCTCGTCGGGGATTCGACAGTGAGGAATGGTCACGCCGATGGGGCAAATGGGCAATGGGGTTGGGGCGAACCCTTGGTAGAGTTCTTCGACACGCGCAAGATTAATGTGGACAACCGGGCGATCGGAGGCAGAAGTAGCCGGTCGTACATCATGGAAGATGAATGGGCGGAGACTCTGGCCTTCGTGAAACCCGGAGACGTGATTCTCTTTCAGTGGGGACACAACGATGACGGTCCATTGGATGATCCGGCACGAGCGCGAGGGACGCTACATGGCATCGGAGATGAAACCAAAGAGGTCGACAATCCGATTCTGAAGATTCACGAAACGGTCCATACCTATGGATGGTATCTGCGTAAATATGTTGCGGATACGAAGGCAAAGGGAGCAATCCCGATCATCTGCTCCCCCATCCCCCGGAAGACCTGGAAGGATGGCAAAGTCGTTCGGAACGCATCGAGCTATGGCGGGTGGGCGAGGCAGGTGGCCGAACAGGAGCACATCGGGTTCATCGACCTGAACGAAATCATCGCCCGGCGATATGACGCTCTGGGAGAGGTCGCCGTCGAGCCGCTCTTTGCCGATCCTCATACCCACACCAGTCGCGTGGGGGCGGAATTGAACGCGGAGTGCGTCGTCGCGGGATTGAAGACGTTACCGCATGATCCTGTGGCGCGGTATTTTTCTGCTAAAGGAAAGGCTGTCGCGGGTTACGTGGAATAAGTGCCGCGAGCGGCGTTAGAGAGCGGCCTTTTCAAGGTCGACCGTCTGCCAATCGCCATGCTCAATGCCCGTGCGGATCTGGGCGGGTGTTCGGCCTAGCTTCGTCTGCTGGTAGGCGTAAACCGCCTCCTTCATGCAGGTGGAGCAGGTCGCGCCATGGGTTCCTGCAAAGCAGCTGTGCAGACTGTTATGCCGCAGGGCTCGGTCGCAACGACAGTAGCAGGGCTGCTGGTGGAGGACGGCAGGAATCGCGGCTGCCATCTTATAAGCAACCACCTGGTACTGGTGAGTGAAGTAGATTCCGGTAAGTTGATCGCCGCTAAGGACGGGCGGCAGCGGTTTGACAGGGGCGGCAGCGTTATAGGCCGGGACGTCGTCCGACGGGTTGCTCCACTGGGCAGAGGCCGCCAGAGTGACCATTCCCAACGCCAAACATCCGAGGATTAGCTTCATGGAGATATCCTAAACCCTTGCAGCCGATCCAGTGGTTGACCAATTTTTGGAGGGAGATCGATATGGAGCCGAGCTGAAAATGGACAAAAAAAGGCGGCACGAACGGTGTTTCGCTCGTGCCGGGAGGCCAGTGACGCAACTTGTATCAGCCTTGTGGAGCAGCCGGGCTGAAGATCCTTCACGGGCGGACGACTCACGCTCACCGTTGAATGAAAATATACCACAATATGGATGCTTGCAAAATGGAAATATGTCCAATCATAGAAATTTGACATTTTTTGGCCTTAACGCATCGAGCAAAGCAAACGAGATATTACAGGTAATGGTTTACATATGAATAAATTACGAGAAAAATGACCTTTCAGATATTACCGAAAATTAGTTTTGGAAGAGTTCCGAGTCAATACGAATTGCCATAGTCGCATCCCGGCGGGTAATTCCTCCCGCATCATGGGTGACGAGGCCAAGCAGCACCCGGTTGTAACGGATGTCAATGTCCGGGTGGTGACCAACAGACTCGGCCAGCGCAGCTATTCGGTTGACGAAGGCCATGGCTTCCACGAAATCTTTGAATGTCCATTGCCGGACAAGCTTTCCTGATTCAAGCTTCCAATTTGGATGACGGTGGATTACTTCGTCGAGTTCGGCTTTGGTCAACGCTTCTGACATGAGGACACCTCGGCTCGAATCCTAACTGGCTCGCTTGCCGGGTGCAACCGAAGGTTGGCGTAGATTTGCGGGGCGAGTTGGTGGAAAGAGTTTCTCGGTCTCATCACGCAGGTCGGCCCACGTTTGTTCGGGGAGGGAGAGGAACACCTTGACGATCTGAGGGTCGAACTGCTGGCCGGAACCGCGGGTGATCTCTTCGGTGGCGATGGCGAAGGAGGTTCCTTTGCGATATGGCCGGTCGGAGGTCATGGCATCGAGCGAGTCGGCGATGGTGAAGATGCGGGCGCCGAGTGGGATCTCTTCGCCGCGCAGGCCGCGCGGGTAGCCGGTGCCGTCAAAGCGTTCCTGGTGGGCGTAGATGATCTCGGCGGCTTCGCGGAGGAACGGAATCTTGCTGACCATCTCGTAGCCGCGCTCGCAGTGTTGTTTCATAATGGTCATCTCTTGTTCGTTGAGCCTGCTGGGTTTGAGGAGGATCGCATCGGGTGTTGCGATCTTGCCGATGTCGTGGAGGAACGCTCCACGGGCGATGGTGCGGAGCTCTTCGGCTTCGACGCCTATGGCCTGTGCGAGCGCGATGGTGTAGGCGGTGACGCGGCGGGAGTGGCCTTCTGTCTCTTCGTCGCGGAGGTCGAGTGCGTCGCCCATGGCTTCGAGGGTGATGTCGTAGCTGCGCTCCAGATCCTGCATGGTGGAGCGGAGGCGGCCGGTGCGGGCTGTGACGATGGATTCGAGGTTCTGGCGGTAGATGGTGTTCTGTTTTCGCAGGCGGCCGTGTTCGATAGCTTGCTGGACGATGCACTCTAACTCTTTGTGGTCGAAGGGTTTGAGGAGGTAGTCGATGGCTCCGCTGCGGAAGGCGTTGGTGACGACGTGGATGTCGTTGATGACGGAGAACATGACGACGGGCAGGGCGGGGTAGTCGGCGATGATGTGGTCGAGGAGGGTGAGGCCGTCGGTTGAGGGCATCATGATGTCGGAGAGCACGAGGTCGTAGTCCGGGTCTTGCGAGAGGCGGGTCAGGGCCTCTTCGGCGCTTGCGGTGAGGGTGGTGGCGTAGCCGCTATGTGCGAGCATGGCTGCGGTTACCGTGCGTATGGATTCTTCGTCGTCGACGATGAGGATTCGTTCCTGGGTCATGGTGGAGTTTTTATCGGCTGCGGCGGGATTAATTTGATGTTTTTTCCGGGATTTTTTTGGCGGTGGCTGGTGAGCGTATTTTTGCGATTTTGCTGGCTTTTTTGGAGGGGTTTGAGAAAAGTGGTATTTTTTTTGGATGGTGATTTTGTGGTGAATTGATGGTGACTTGTGGTGTTTTGGGTGGTGGTTCTTTAGGGCTAAAAAAATGCCACTTTTTGAAAATATTTCTGTGGAAAAGCAGGTGTTCGAGGACGGCAAGCAAGAAAGGCAACGGCAAAAACAACGGCAACGGCAAGAGCAACAGCAGATCCTCCCGCGTTGCGGAAGGATGACAACTAAAAGGCAAAGGCAAAGGCAAAGGCAACAGCAACAGCAACAGCAACAGCAAAATGCGGGGATCCTTCTCTTCGCTCAGGATGACGGCGGTTTCTTGGCTCAGGATGACGGCGTGGACGAGAGGTTTCGTCGCTCAGGATGACGGCGTGTGCGGGAGGTTTCTTGGCTCAGGATGACGGCGTGGGAGGGAAGTTTCTTGGCTGTTGGGTTTTGCTATTTGTTGTTGAGGTTTTGGAGGACGGTGCGGGCTTGCTGGTAGTTTGGGGCGATGCGCAACGCCAGTTCGGCCTCGGAGCGGGCCTCGTCGTAGCGGTTGGCTGCGCCCAGCGCGTTGGCTAGGTTGGTGTGGTACTCGGGGTCCTGCGGTGAGATGGCGATGGCGAGCTTGTATTGAGCGATGGCTGAGGTGTAGTCGCCTTGCTCCCCGTATACGCCGCCGAGGTTGTTATGCACCGATGCGCTGAAGTTGTCCTGGTCCGGGTGTGCGGCCAGAGCTTTGGTGAACCATTCCACGGCCTTGCTCAGATCGTGGCGATACTGCCACGCGATTATGCCAAGGGTTGAGAGGGCATTTTCATTTTCAGGTTGAGCGGCTACGGTTTTATTGAGGAGCGGTTCAGCCTCGTTCCAGCGGCCCGAGCGAACGAGGATCAGACCTTCTTCGCTGTCGATCTCAGAGTCTGCGGGAGCGATCTCCTGGGCGCTGGCGAGCATCTGCAAGGCTCGATCATTATCGGAGCGATCCGCGTAGAGCGAGGCGAGACCTTTGTACGCTGCCACGAGATCGAGTCTGTCCTGCGGAGTCTCCTGTTTGGCTAGTGAGATTGCCTGGAGGTAGTTTTGCTCTGCTTCGGATGAGCCGGGAGATTCGTCGCTTTGCGTAGTGGCTACCATCGTCCGTACAAACGGAGCATCGGGTGAGTGGACGAGAGTTTCGGCGAAGAGCGTCATGTCATCTTTCCAGTCGGAGTTGCGCTGGATCGTCGCGACGGTAAAGGCGGAGAGTGCGATGACTAGGAGGGAGATGGCTGCGGGGTTGCGAAGCTTCTCCGGAGTGAGCCGGATGAGGCGCGCCGCGGCAAGCGTGAGTAGAAGGCAGAAGCCGACGGATGGGAGATAGAGGTAGCGTTCGGCGAAGACGTTGCGGCCTACGGCGTTGATGTCCAGCGCGGGGAGCAGGGTGATGCAGACCCAGAGTGCGGCGAAGGCTGGGAGTGCGGCTCGGCGCACCAGATAGGCGATGGCGACGATGGCGGCGAGGACGAAGACGATGGCAGCGATGGCTCGCGGGTCGGTGAGCGAGCGGATGGGGGAGAAGACGTGATAGGCGTTTAGCTGGAAGGGCCATGCCAGCTTCAGCCAGTAGGACAGCATGAGGTGCGAGGTGGTGAGAGAAAACTGGAGCGGGTTGAGTGCCCAGTCGCGGGCTCCTGTTGCTGCTTCGCCAAGAATGCTGATGCGGAGGATGATGTAGAGCGCGAGGACAACCCAGTAGGCTGCGCTTGCCTTGAGAGCGGCGCGGAGGCCGGTTCTTTCCACGATCAGAACGTAGACGATGACGAGTATGGGCAGTACTGCTGCGGTCTCTTTCCAGAGAAGTGAGATGGCGTAGACCGTGAGGGAGAGAGCAGGGAATAGCCACGCGGGTCGGCGCGGTTGTTCGGTTGTGTGCGTGGCGAGAAAAAGAGAAAAGGCAATGAGGAGGAAGAGAGTGCAGCCGAGGTCAGGTAAGGCAGCGATCCAGTCGACGGCTTCGGTGTGGATGGGATAGACGGCGAAGAGAGATGCCGCGGCGAAGGCGGAGAAGGTGCTTCGCGTGAGGAGCCGGAAGACGGCGAAAGCGGCCAGGGCACAGCCGATTGCGAGAAGGAGGCTACACAGATGAAAGGGCGCGGGGCTGAGTCCGAAGGTACCGGCGACGATGCGATAGGTGAGCATCTGGAGCGGGCGATAGGTTTGGTTTTGAACTCCGGAGTCCTGATGGGCGAAGCGGATGTCGGAGGAGAAGATCCGGCTCAGCGGCGCGGCTGGCCTGAGCGCTGGGTTCATGACGATCTGTTCGTGATCGTCCCAGACGAAGCCGTTGGATAGGCTGTTGTAGCAGGCGATGAGGGTGAGGGCCACAAGGGCACATGCGGCCAGCGCCATGTGTAGCGAGGTGGAGGCGCTCGATTTTGGAGGGAGATTGTTTTTATTCCGCTTGGCCGACGGCATCGGCTTCCATGGTACCAAGCGTGGTCAGTTATGGGTGCGAGGCAGAATACGGAGTTCTTCCTTCCTGACACGTCTATTTATGATGAGAAGGGCGTTTGAACTAAGCCGCTGTCGCGGCGGATGCTGCAGTAGTGGTTGGACGGTCGGTAGTTGGGCGTAGGGTGTGGGTCACAAGGAGGATTCCCCTGTGACCCATCTTCGCCAGTTGATGCTCGACGAACTTCAGCGCCGTAACTACTCTCCGAACACCGTGCGGTCTTACGTTCACGCGGTTGAGGACTTCGCCCGGTATTTCCGACGTCCGCCGGAGCAGCTTGGACCGAACCATGTACGCGAGTACCAGGTCCATCTGTTTCGCGATCGCAAGCTGTCTTCACGCACCATCGAAGGACGGGCTGCAGCGTTGCGGTTCCTGTTCGTCAAGACACTGCGCCGCCCGTACCTGCCCGATGCGATCCCGTTTCCGAAGCAGCACAAGCGTCTGCCGACCGTGCTCAGTCAGGAAGAAGTGTCCCGGCTGATCGACGCGACTGGCAACCTGATGCATCGTGCGATGGTGATGACGCTCTATGCGACCGGCGTTCGCCGGGCCGAGCTGTGCCGGTTGAAGGTCGCCGACATCGACAGCGGGCGGATGGTGCTTCACATCCAGCAAGGCAAGGGTGGACGCGACCGCGATGTCCCGTTGAGTCCCACTTTGCTTGAGACCTTGCGCGAGTACTGGCGCTGGATGAAGCCGAAGACCTATCTGTTTCCAGGCATGGAGAACAACTGGCGGGCCGACGTGCCGGTCACCACGAAGGTCGCGTGGATTGCGGTCACCGAGGCTGCGAAGGCCGCGGGGATCACCAAGCGTGTCTCGCCGCACACACTTCGACACAGCTTCGCAACGCACCTACTTGAGGCCGGCGCCGATCTTCGCACCATTCAGCTCTTGCTCGGACATGCCAAGCTGGCTGACACGACGGTCTATCTGCATCTATCGCGTCGGCACCTGCAAGCTGTCGCCAGTCCGCTGGAGTCGCTCACGGTTTCGACAACGAACGAGGCGAAGCATTCGAGGAGACGCGTGAAGGGATGAGCCGGCCCACCCTTGAGGTGGCCGACATTCTGCGTGCTTCCGGCAGCAACTTCCTCATGCGGCATGGATCGCATCTCGCCGCCCAGCACCGCAAGGTGATGGACGCCATCGTCCGTTGCCGCACGGCTGCGCTCGGTGGCCATCGCGATCTATGCTCCGGCTGCGGGCATCAGGCTATCTCCTATAACTCGTGCCGCAACCGACACTGCCCTAAGTGCCAGGGCAACGCACGCGCCAAGTGGCTGGCCGCGCGTTCGGCCGAGCTGTTGCCCGTGCCCTACTTCCACCTCGTCTTCACCCTGCCCCATGAGCTCTCAGCGCTCGTGCTGCAGAACAAGAGACTGCTCTACGACCTGCTCTTCCGCACCAGTGCCGCAACGTTACTCGAAGTCGCTCGCGACTCGAAGCATCTCGGTGCCGACATCGGATTGCTCAGCGTCCTGCATACCTGGGGACAGAACATGCAGCATCATCCCCATATCCACTGCGTGGTGCCGGGCGGTGGCCTCGCCCTCGACGGCTCCACATGGGTCACCACCTCATCTCGCTTCTTCCTGCCCGTTCATGTTCTGAGCCGCGTCTTTCGGGGCAAGTTCACCGCGGAACTCAAGCAGCTTCTGCTCCAGGGCAAGCTGCAGTTCCATGGTTCGCTCAAGGAACTTGCAGCACCGGAACGCTTCCAGCGGTTCCTGCGGCAGCTCTTCTCCAAGGACTGGGTCGTCTACGCCAAGCCGCCGTTCGGGGGAGCCGAACATGTCCTCAACTACCTCGCACGCTACACTCACCGCGTGGCGATCTCCAACCATCGCCTGATCAGCTTCAAGGACGATCGCGTCGCCTTCCGCTGGAAGGACTACGCTGCCGGCAGCAAGCAGAAGATCATGACGGTCTCGGCGGATGAGTTCCTGCGACGCTTCCTCATCCACGTCCTGCCCAAGGGCCTCGTTCGCATCCGCCACTTCGGACTCTTCGCCAACCGTAAACGGTCCACGTCGCTGTTGCGTTGCCGCTTCCTGCTCAAGGTCGCTGCGCCGCCACCACAGCCTGCTCCAACAGCTCAGATCAAGTGTCCGCTCTGCGCCGAGCCCATGCTCGTCGTCGAACGGATAACCAGTCATCAGCTTCTATCTGTGCCGTCCACCACTTCGCCGCCCAGGCCTCGTCTCGATAGCTCCTGACCAGACATGACCGATACCGCTCTCAACCCGGTCGCACCTAGCCGTGCTCACACACGCAACGCATCCTCGCGCTTGCCTGCACCGCAACAACTCCAGAGCTGCTACGTCTTCGTATTTGAACAGACCCTTTCTGGCTTCACGCCTCAACACTTCGGAACTCCAGCGTCTCGCTCAGCCATGGCAAACACCCGGTGGGAACCGAATCGCCCCATTCAAATCCCATAGGCTCTCACCACATCCGCCACGCCAACGGCTTCCTTCAAACGGCCCTATCAAAACTGCCCCGAAAGAAAGCGCAGCATGTCCCGGCTGCATGCACGGGGCAGCCCTGATAGGGTCCTAACGTTTGTGGGGACCAATCATCGAGGGTTAAGAACTAAGGCAATCTGGAATTAGCTCATCTGTCCTTGAACACCAATGCGAATTGAATCCTTCCGTGCATGAACTGTTTGCTGGTTTCAAGCTCAGACAGCGAGTACGTGAATGGGTCAGCAGTACCGCAACGTAGCACTGCAACTTCATCATCACAGTCCACGATTGTGCCTGAACCGTGGGTGTCACTCTTTTTGTTCAGCCATATCACCTCCTTGCCTTTTTGTTCGAGGATGCGCTCACGCAGAGCATCCCGTTCGGGACTGGTGACTGACTTCTTCTGCTGCTTTTCGCTGAATTCCTTCCAATCCTGAATCAGCATCCGTGCATCTGATCGAAGATGCGCAGGGAACAACGATACCTCGATGCTCGGTGAGTGAGCGAGTTTTCGTAGCCCGTTCCCACGGTGGTCAGGATCGAGCGCACCGATAACAATTCGAGCGACCTTCGCCGAAATCAACCTGTCCACACACGACACTTTTGGCTCGCCACGGTTCAAGCACGGTTCAAGCGTTGTGTAGATGGTCGCACCGTCAAGATCAGCACCACTTAGCGTGGTGCTAAGACGAAATTCTGCGTGTTGGCCATTCATCTTACCGTTTGACATCACAGCGGTACGGCAATCCTTCCCCAATAGCTGACCGTGTTTAACTGCGACTGCCCCGACCCTGGGACGTGGCTGAGCGTCTTCCGGCGTGCTCTTCTTGGCTTCTTCGATTGCCATCCGAGCGAAGCGGTCATCCAGTTCTGCCTGAACATTTGCGACCGTGTTAATGTTCTGGAATTGCGCACGGCTACCCTCGATGTATCCAGTCACTTGTGCGGTTTGAGGATGCACAAACTTGACGGTCAGATGAATGAAACCCGTAACAATCCCACCTCTTGGATCGTCAGTAATGACGGAGAACTTCTGTCCGATCGGAAAACCATCTGGCCGCAGATTCGCTCCGTGGAAATTGGCGAAGCCAGACAGGTGACCGTCGTCTGTGGCATCCAAGTCCAACACTACAGGGAACGATTGCTGGTAAGCATTGTTGATAGTGCCTTGCTGGTGAATTTTCACAGCCCATGATAACTGAGTCGGCTGTCAAAGCGGACACCGGACTGCAAGCCGAATCGATAACGTAAAGTCGGCTAATGAGATGGTCCGCCGCTGTAACCCTTCGCTGAGGTGGAGGATGGTAGCAGCGGTTTCAGAGGAGGATCATCGACATGCAGATACATTCGGTAGGCATCGACCTGGGCAAGACGACGTTTCACCTTGTGGCGCTGGGAGCGGCTAGCAAGGTTCTGATGAAGAAGAAGTTCTCACAGAAGCAGCTTCTGGCGTTCACGGCGAACATGCAGACTTCGTTGATCGGTTTGGAAGCTTGCTCAGGAGCGCATTTCCTCGGACGAGCTTTGAGGCAACAGGGCCACGACGTGCGATTGATTCCAGCACAGTTCGTGAAGCCGTTTGTGAAGTCCAACAAGAACGACTTCGTTGACGCCGAAGCCATAGCTGAAGCCGTCGAGCGCAAGAACATGCGCTTCGTGCCGATCAAGACGGACGACCAGCTCGATCTGCAGGCGATGCACCGGATTCGTGATCGGCTGGTGTCGCGACGCACAGCCGTCATTAACCAGATCCGAGCTTTCCTGCTGGAACGTGGCATGGTGTTTGCGCAGAAGCCTGCGAAGCTGAAGGCCGGGATGGCTGACGTTCTCGAGAACGCGGAAAACGCGCTGACGCCGATGATGCGCAACCTGATCGGTCGCCTGTATGAGGAGTGGAAGGCCGTTGAAGAGCAGATTGATGAGCTCACCGACAGCCTCGAACAGATCGCTGCCAACGATGCGGGGTGCTGCCGCATACGGAAGATCCCAGGCATCGGCCCCGTTGTTGCTACGGCCATCGTCGCCGCGATAGGCAACGGCGCTGCGTTTCGCAAGGGCCGAGACTTCGCAGCATGGCTCGGCCTGGTGCCGCGGCAGTACTCGACTGGCGGCAAGGCGAGGTTGTTGGGCATCAGCAAGCGGGGCAATACCTACCTTCGCAAGATTCTGATTCACGGAGCACGCGCTGCCGCGATGCGAATAAAGCGCGATCACTACTCGATCGGGGCATGGATGAACGCACTCGAAGCCAGAGCCCCACGCAACGTACTGGTGGTCGCCATGGCGAACAAGCTTGCCCGCATCGCATGGGCCGTGCTCTCCAGCGGAGAAGACTACAGGCCTGTAGCGAGTCTCGCAGCGGCATGAAATAGAGCGGAAAAGACGCCTGCGGCTTGGAAGCGCTGACGCGCTCCCACTTTCCCGCTCTACGACGACGGCTTTCCCACCAAGGTCTGCATAGGAACAGCAAGGACGAAAGAACAGTCACAACGGCGTATCTGAAACCTGTTGGCGATAAGGGCCTCAACGACCGATCGGCTTGTTAGGACAGATACGCAGCGGAACTCATCCTGGCCAGGAGCACGCGGCTCCACCAAAGGCCGAATACATTGCCGCAGACTTGTCTCTCGACCAAACTAATCCTTGCAGTCACGCGGCGGACCATACATTTTCGACAGTAGCAAGACTGACGAGAAAAGCGTTTGCTGTTACTGATCCGTCCTTGATGAGTGAAGGTGCAGGCGTAAAAGCAAAATGGGATTTGCTCCTGCGAGCGAATCCCATCTCTTAATGCAAAGTATTAACTCCTGCGTTAGACCTGGGCGGTTCCGCCGTCGACGAAGAGCTCGATGCCGTTGACGAAGCTGGAGTCGCTGGAGGCGAGGAAGAGGGCGACGGTCGCAATCTCTTCCGGACGTCCCATCTCGCCGCGTGGGATCTGGGATTTGAAGAACTCCTTGGCGTCGGGGCCGAGGGGATCGAGGATCGGGGTGTCGATGGTGCCGGGGCTGAGGACGTTCACGCGGATTCCGCGATCCTTGAGCTCCAGCAGCCAGGTGCGGGCGAATGAGCGAACCGCAGCCTTGCTGGCGCTGTACACGCCAAACGTCGGAAAGCCCTTGATGCTGGCGATAGAGCCGTTGAGGAAGATGGAGCCGTTGTCGTTGAAGAGCGGGAGCGCCTTCTGCACGGTGAAGAGTGTGCCGCGAACGTTGAGGTCGAAGGTCTTGTCGAAGTGTTCCTCGGTGACCTCGTCAATCTTTGCGAACTCACCGAATCCGGCGCTGGCGAAGAGGATGTCGATCTTGCCTTTTTCGCGCTTGACCGTGTCGTAGAGGCGATCGAGGTCGGCCAGATTTGCGGCGTCGCCTTGTACGCCCGTGACGTTTTTACCGATGAGCTTTACGGCCTCATCGAGCTTGTCCTGGCGCCGTCCTGTGATGAAGACGTAGGCCCCCTCTTCGACGAAGAGTTTGGCTGTGGCGAGCGCCATGCCGGAGGTGGCTGCGGTGATGACTGCGACTTTGCCTTTGAGCTTGCTCATATCTTTATCCCTTTTCTGTGTTAAATCTTCGAAGGTATTTGAGGCTGCCGTGCCGGGCTGCCCTCGCTTGGATTCTGATGAGTAGATGGGGCTGGGTTCGGGTAAGATTCAATAGTTCCGAATTAATGAACTATTGAACCTTTTACGCGAGGTGCTTACTCTTATGGATGTGCGCCCCTTATTCCATCCATCGCTTGAGGACATCACGGTAGAGGGGATTCTTCATGCCTTGTCCGACCCGGTACGGGTGGCGATATTTGCCGATATCGTGGCTCAGGAATACCCGCACAGCTGCTCGATGTTTCTGACCGTTAGCGATAAGGCGATTCCGAAGTCCACGCTCTCGCAACACTTCAGGGAACTGAGGGAGGCGGGGCTGATCCGTGGCGAGCGGCGCGGCGTGGAGATGCACAACACCTCACGTTGCGCGGAGGTCGAGAAGCGCTTTCCGGGGCTGCTCGGGGCGATCGTCAACGCGCATACCATCCAATCCAGGGATGGAGCTAGAGCAAAGAAGCTTGCTGCGAAAAGATCGTCCAGGCGGTCAGCGAAGAGCAAGTGAAAAGCTGCGGCTAAAGCGTGTTTCTGAATATTATTTCGACTTGCTTATCGAGAAGCCGTAGTACCTTCGCCAGCAATTTACGCAGCGGATTGGATGTAACGCGATCAGCGATAAGGTGCGGTCCAGAGGATGGAACTCCGCCTCGGTGAATTCGATCGAGGTACAGACTGGGCACTCTTTGGGAGAGCCCAGCAACCTGGGAAGTCCAACCGGCCAGCTAAAGTGCAGTGAGTTCATTCCATGACTCCGTACTGAATCTTCGGTTCGCTGAGAGATGCTCGTCGGAGCGATGTAGTGGATGGCTGCGTTCCTGACTATGCGTGCAACGGCGAGGCAAGATCAGGATTCACTGGCAGCGAAAACTCATCGCCACCAGCGATTCGCGAAAGGACATCGTTGATGGTGTCCGTGGTGTTTTTCGCGGCGATGTGAAGGCGGCGAGTTGCTTTTGCCGTTGTCTGGCAAAGCTTGTACTTGTTATCGACTGTTTCCCTGGCGCGAAAGATGAGTTCTGAGCGCATGTTAGTCTCCACGTTCTTTGCGGCGTTCAGACTAAATTCTGCTGAGTTCGCGGGTGAGATGCAGGTTCTTCTTTCGTAGCGACCGCACACAGGCTAGGCTTGGAAGGGACCTGTGACTGACATGGCCGGCGGACCTCAACTCCCAGCTTACTCCTCTTGAACCTCGAAGCTCATTGAAATACGCGGCTCAAGCTCATTATTTGGGCCTGAGACAGGACGGAGCGGAGTGGTTAGGTCTTTGCTATGAGAGCGCAAGGTGGGTCAGCAGGCCTTGTTGGGGTCTTTGGTTTGCGTGGATTTTTTTGCGGCTACCCAGCCGGGTTTGGTGACCTGGCGGGCGCGGCCGAGGGCTAGTGCGCCTTCGGGGACGTCTTCGGTGATGCTGGAACCTGCGGCGATGTAGGAGCCTGCGCCGATGGTGACGGGGGCGACGAGGGTGGAGTCCGAGCCGACGAAGGCTCCGTCGCCGATGGTGGTGAGGTGCTTGTGGACGCCGTCGTAGTTGCAGGTGATGGCTCCGGCGCCGATGTTGACGTTGGCTCCGATGACGGTGTCGCCGAGATAGTTGAGGTGGTTGGCCTTGGAACCCTTGCCGAGGGTGGCTTTTTTGGTTTCGACGAAGTTGCCGACGTGAGCGCCTTCGCCGATCTTGCTCTCGGGGCGGAGATGGGCGTAGGGGCCGAGGATGGCGTTGTCGGCGACCTCGGCGGTGTCGAGGATGCAGCCGTTGCGGACGAGGACGTTGTTGCCCAGCTGAGAGTTCTGGATGACGGAGTAGGAGCGGATGCGGGAGTCGGTGCCGATGCGCGTGTTGCCGAGAAGCTGGACGTAGGGCTCGATGATGGTGTCGGGGCCTACGCTGACTTCGGCGTCGATGATGCAGGTGTCGGGAAGAAAGATGGTGACACCGGAGGCCATGAGGCGGTGCGCGGTGGCGCGGCGCATCGCGGCGTCGAGGTGCATCATCTCGGCGATGGTGTTGGCTCCGAGGATTTCGTCAACGCTGTCGGCCTGGATGGCGACTACTCGTTTGCCTTCGGCTACGAGCATGGCGGCGATGTCGGTGAGGTAGAACTCGCCATGCGGGTTGTTGGTGTCGAGGGCGTCGAGTTTGGCGAAGAGGTCTCGGGTTTCGAAGCAGTAGATGCCGGAGTTGATCTCTGGTGTGGCGAGCTGATCGGGTGCGAGGGATTTTTGTTCGATGATGGCTTTGACTTCGGGGCCGTTTTCGGTCGCGCGCAGGACGCGGCCGTAGCCGGTGGGGTCTGGCGGGATGGCGGTGAGGATGGTCATGGCGGCGTGCTCGCGGAGATGCAGGTCGCGGACGGCGGCGATGGTTTCGGGGCGGATGAGGGGGACGTCGCCGGAGAGGACGAGTAAATGTTTGGGGAGCGGGGCGCCGGAGAGCTCGAAGTCGGCTTTGAGCATCTGCATGGCGTGACCGGTGCCGCGCTGCTCGGGCTGGAGGACGAACTGGACGCCGGTGTGGGCGACGGCGTTGCGGACGCGGTCGGATTCGTGGCCGATGATGCAGAAGATATGGTCGGCGGGGACTACGGTTTTGGCGGCGGCGATAACGTGGAGGAGGAGAGCGCGGCCGCCGATCTCGTGGAGGACCTTGGGGCGTCTGCTCTTGAGCCGCGTGCCTTTGCCTGCGGCCATGATGGCGATAGCGAAGTCTGGAGTATCCATACAGGGATATCGTCTCACGGGTGCGGGGCACCGATGATTGCACGAAGGGCGCAGGATGGAAGAGGGAAGTGGGAGACAAAGCAAAGAGGCGATTCCTCTTGCGAGAGATCGCCCCTGCTTTCCGATTTTTCGAAGACCTGGTTCGGTTTCCAGATCACAACCGATTGTGTTTCAGAAGGGCCGGATCCTGCAGGCTGAGCCCGCGCTTCCCGTCTTCTCCAGTCATCACATCCGCTGTAAGAGCTTCTCTGGTTCCATCCATCTGCAGCCAGTTGCCTGAGTGCTCTGCGGGCTCCGTTGCCGGTTCCCTGGAGTTCCTTTCCCGGTGCTCTTGCGAGTTCCGTTACCGGTTCTCCTGATGGCCTTTGTCTACTCTCTCCTTCTGGAGGATTTCTCCTCCGTTGAGTTGAAAGATACTCCGGCCGGCGGAGATTGCAAGAGTGTTAATTGGCCGATTTTTGTGGAAATAAAGGGCATATTGTGGAAACGCACCCTATCTGTGAGTGCTTCAAAAGATAGGGTGCGAGGGTGGTTGTGGATTACTCGGCGAAGGACGGTTACGCGTCAGAACGGTGGCTTTTAATGTGCGGCTTTGCGTGCGGCTTCGAACTCGTCGCCGGGGTTCCATTCGATGCGCGGCTGCGTGACGGAGAGCCAGCCCAGCTCGATGCCGAGACGGCAGAGGGTCGCGTTGCCGGTGAAGTCCCAGTCCTCGTGGAAGTTGTCGGAGACGTTGTGGTAGTCGTTCTTGCCGTAGGACATGGATTGCGCGCGTGCCCAGGCTTCGTCGTGTCCTTTGTAGATGCCGCCCTGGCCGAGTGAGAAGGCGGGGACTCCGGCGTGAGCGAAGGAGAAGTGGTCGGAGCGGTAGTAGCCTCCGCCGGTGTCGGGGCGCGGGGCGGGGATGGAGTAGCCGAATTGCTTGGCGACGGCTTCGATGGTGGGGAAGAAGGTTGTGCGCTGGGCTCCGCCAGCGTGGAACTGGTCGCCCTGGCCGAAGGGGAGGATTTCGTCGAAGTTGAGGTCGAGGTTGAGCTGGCCGATGGGGACTGGCGGATGCTGTGCGAGGTATGCGGAGCCTAGCAGGCCCTGCTCCTCTGCGGTGACGGCGGCGAAGATGATGGAGTGGGGCGGCTGGACTTTGGCGGTGGTGAAGGCGCGGGCCATCTCCATGATCATTGCGGTGCCGGTGCCGTTGTCGCCTGCTCCGTTGAAGATGTTGTCTTCGCCGGGCTTGGCGTCGGTCTTGACGCCGAGGTGATCGTAGTGGGCGGTGTAGATGACCGCCTGGTCTTTTTGCGGGCTGTGGGCACCACCGGTGTCAGTGCCGGGAATCATGCCGATGACGTTGGGCGACTGGAAGCTGCGGACGGTGCTGACGACGGTAGCGTCGAGCTTGATGGGGAGCTCGCGGGATTTGAAGCCGGGTTTGCCTGCTGCGGCGAACTCGGTGTCGAAGTCGGTGCCGCTGGCGGCGAAGATCTGCTTGGCTACGTCGAGCTGGATCCACGCGGCGGCTTCGAGCGCTGGATTTTCATCGTGGGCGAGGAAGGTTTTTTCGGAGATGTTTGAGTTGCGGACGACGTCCCAGCCGTAAGCGGCAAGGTCAGTGCGGTGGATGATGAGCGCGCCGATGGCTCCCTTGCGGGCCGCCTGCTCGAATTTGTAGGTCCAGCGGCCGTAGTAGGTGAGGGTCTTGCCGCCGAAGAAGTTGGGGTCGTCGGATGGCGGGTCGTTGACGAGGCAGAGGATGACTTTGCCCTTGACATCGACGCCGGCGAAGTCGTCCCAGTGGAACTCCGGCGCGGTGATGCCGTAGCCGACCCAGACGATTGGCGCGCTGAGGGTGACGGAGGGGGTGAGCTTCTCGTTGAAGACGACGAAGTCATCGGCGAACCTGAGCTTGATGGGTGCGCCGGATTTGGGGATGAGGGTGAAGGTGGTTTTGACGGGGTCGGCTTTGACGCTGGTGAAGTCTACCTGCTGGAAGTAGGTGCCGTTGTCGCCGCCGGGTTTGAGGCCGTAGCTTTCGAACTGGCTGGCGATGAACTTTGCCGCGAGCTGGCCACCGCGCTGGCCGGGGTAACGGCCTTCGAGGAGATCGTCGGAGAGGAATTTGTCGTAGGCGCGGATGGACTGGGCGCTGACAACGGATTGCGCGGCGGTGATGGCCGGTGGCAGGGTGGTCTGGGCGGCGAGTGGAAGCGAGAGAGCAAACACAGCTGTGGTGATGAGTGAACGAGGCATTAGGTCTCCGGGTGTGAGAAAAGTCTACATGAGCGGGACGAGGGGCGCTCAGCGATGAATTGACTCGTCTTCGCGAAGGTGCTGGCGCATAATTGAGGTGAGGTCTGCCATGGCTACGAGCGCGCTGATTCCGGTGAGTGAGTATCTTGCTACCGCCTATCGCCCGGACTGTGACTATGTGGATGGGGAGTTACAGGAGCGGAATTTGGGTGAACGGGACCACAGTGATTTACAGCGTCAGTTGATTCTTCTACTGGCAAAGTTTGACAGAGCTCAAGCAAATCCTGAACTTCGTGTCCAAGTCAGCGCAGATCGGTTTCGCGTTCCGGATATCTGCGTTATGTCTGCCGATGCTCCGCGGGAGCAGGTGGTGCGGTTTCCTCCGCTGCTCTGCATCGAGATTCTTTCCCCTGAAGATACGCTGAGCCGGATGGTGGAGCGCGTGCACGATTTTTTAAGGATGGGCGTGCGGCAGGTGTGGATCTTCGATCCAAGACTGCGGACGGCGATAGTCTGCGAGGGCTCGGCGATGGTGGAACATGCGGACGGCGAGCTTGTGCTACCCGGTACAGAGGTAAAGGTGGAACTGGCAGAGGTCTTTCGCGTTCTGGATGAGTAGTGTGGGGCGAGCGCCTTCGCTGGGATTCATGCGTGAGGGGTGGCGAGGCCCATGCGGCTCTGGAGTTGTTTGCGGTAGCCGCGGCTGAGTCGAAGCCTGGTTTTGTCTTCGAGGAGCACCTCGTAGTCGCCGTCTTCGCTGAGCGTGAGGGCGCGGATGCGATCGAGGTTGACGATGGTGGAGCGGTGGATGCGGCAGAACCTGGATGGGTCGAGATCCTGTTCGAGCTCGGCGATGCTGCGGCGGAGCATGTGGGTACGGTGCCCGGCGTGGAGGCAGGCGTAGTAGTCGGCGGCTTCGATCCAGTCGATCTCGGAGATTTTGAGAAACGAGACTTCGCCGGAGTTTTTAATGGCAAGGCGCTCGAGTTTCTGCGGGAGATTTCTGGCGAGTGCGATCTTTTGTTTGGCGCGGTTGAGGGCCAGATCGAATCGGGCGTTGTCGAAGGGCTTCAGGAGATAGTCGAGTGCACCGGCTTCGAAGGCGCGCAGGGCATACTGATCGTAGGCGGTGACGAAGACGATGGCTGGAGGGGCATCTTTGCCCAGAAGCTCGAGCACGTCGAAGCCGTCGCGCTCGGGCATCTGAACATCGAGGAATAAGAGGTCCGGCTTTGCGCTGCGGATGACTGCGGGCGCTTCGACACCGGAGCCGCATTCGCCGACGATCTCGATGGCCGGGTCAAGGCGGAGGAGTACGGTGAGATTGCTTCGCGCCAGCGGCTCATCGTCCACGACGAGGGCGGTTATCTTTGCAGGACGCTCGTCTGGGCGCACGGTCTACTCCTTGAAGGGAACGGAGACGGAGACTTCGACGCCGCCGGGGCTCTGGTCGTGCATGTTGAAGGTGAAGTTGTCGCCGTAGAGGCTGTGGAGGCGGGTTCGCATGTTTGAGATTCCGATTCCGGAGCGTGTCTGGCCGTTTGCCGGCAGGCCGGGGCCGTCGTTGTAGACGCTGAGCGTAAGCATGCCGCCGGAGCGGGAGGCGAGGATGCGGATTGCGCCTCCCTGATCGCGCTTGGATATGCCGTGCTTGATGGCGTTCTCGACGATGGGCTGGAGGATAAGCATGGGGACCTGGGCGGGAAGAAGCTCGCCGGGGACATTCATGGTGCATTGCAGACGTTCGACGAAGCGGACCTTTTGGATGTCTAGATACTTTCGAGTGAACTCCAGCTCCTCTGCCAGCGGGACCTGTTGCCGGTTGGAGTCTTCGAGGACGCGGCGCATGAAGTCGCTCAACTCGGCGATCATGGTGACGGCTGCGTCGTTTCTTTTTTCGCGCACGAGACCGGCGATGGAGTTCAGCGTGTTGAAGAGGAAGTGCGGCTCAATCTGCCTGCGGAGCGCACTGAGCTGTGCTGTCACCAGTTGCTCGTTGAGCCTGGCGGTTTCGGTTTGTTGCAGGGCGAGGCGCTGGCGGGAGTCGAGCAGGTAGCTGACGAGGAGCACGGTGGCGTAGAGAACGAAGGTCGAGAGGAGGCCGTTGTAAAAGATGTTGCGGAAGATATTGTGGAATGTGCCGGGGCCAGATGGTTCGGCAAACGGGTTCAGTGTTCTTTCGAGGACGGTGCTCCACGCAGCGAAGGCGATGCCAATGGCGAGGCAGGTGGCGATGTGCCGGATCCATGTGGTGAGTGGCCGGAGCCGCACGGGAGGATAGCGGCGGCCAAGACGAAGGATGAACGGTGTTGCCAGCGCCCAGGGAAGCCATTCGATGTACTGAGTGAAGAAGAGCCGTGCCCACGCATGGTGCATGCCTTCGGAGCGCATGACGAAGGTGGTCTGCGTTGCATCGAACAGGCCGACGCCGGACCAGATGGCGGCAATCCAGAGCCAATGGAGGGATTGATCGCGGGTGCGGGCGGTGTCCATAGGGAGAATCGTATGCTACGGGTTAGGCCGGTGGCGAAAAAATGCAGCGAATCGCCGGCCAGATGCAGTGGACGGTCTGGTCAGCCAGCGTGCGGACGGGCATACTGGCGTTCATGATCAGCAAAGTGATTACCGGCGCGCTTGGTGTTGGGATTCTCGTCTCCTCGAATTTTCTGCGTGAGTTTGCGGCTGCGCCTCCGGGCAATGTTCCGGAGTATACGAGCGATGGGCAGATGAAGCTGCCGGAGCATTACCGGGAGTGGGTCTATCTGAGCACGGGTTTTGATATGAGCTATAACGCCGCCAGTGCGGATATGGACCACCACATGTTCGACAACGTGTTCGTCAACCCGGAGGCGTACCAGGTCTTTTTGAAGACAGGTACCTGGCCGGACAAGACAATGTTTGTACTTGAGGTTCGAGGCGCTGAGGGTCGGGGGTCGATCAATCAGAGGGGGAATTTTCAGAGTGGGGAGATTATGGGGCTTGAGGTGCACGTGAAGGACTCGCGCTTCACGGGTAACTGGGCGTTCTTTGGCTTTGACGACAGCAAGACCGCAAAGATGACTCCGACTACGGCAAGCTGCTATAGCTGCCATAGCGCGCATGCAGCCGTGGACACGACGTTTGTGCAGTTCTATCCGACGCTGCTGCCGGTCGCGAAGATCAAAGACACGCTGAGCGCCGGGTATGTCAAGGAGTCCGCCGAGGCAGCGCGGCAGTAGAAGACTTATGCTGCGCGATGTGATTGGAGCAATAGCCCCATCCCTTGCAGCGGGGTTTGCAAAGGATGGGCTCAATGCTGCGGACAGGCTTCCGGGTTCGAGCTGCGTTTGAAAAAACTTTCTACTGCGGCAATACAGGGTCCTTGGCGTTGGGGATCTGGTGGATCTCGGTAGTGTTCAGGTGGAGATGCTCCTGGACCATGAGCTCGGGGAGGCGGCGTACCCACTGGTTGAGCGAGACATCGGAGAAGGTGTTGCTCTTGAACATCTCGAGGAAGACGATGTCTTCGGTGCCTGTGTTTTCGATGTAGTGACCGGCTACGGCGGGCACATAGCCTACGTCGTTCGCGTTGAAGTTCATGGTGCGGGCCTTGCCGGAGGATGCGAAGACGGTCATGCGGCCGGAGCCCTGTAGCCAGTATTGCCACTCCGAGGCGTCGGGGTGCCAGTGCATCTCGCGCATCGCGCCGGGCTTGAGGATGACGAGCGCGGAGGCGATGGTCTTTGCGGCGGGAAAGATGGTGGAGTCGACGATGCGGACGCTGCCGCCGTGGTCTTCGAAGGTGGGTGTCATGGAGCGCATGCGTAAAGCTGTAGGAGACCTTCGACTCGACGGCCTTGCCGCCGACGGCGCGCTTGTCGTCTTCGAGCGAACCGGGGATGGTGCCGGGAAAGATGTACTCCTCGTCTTCGGGGAGTTTTTTTACCGCTGCCGCGGAGAGGTTGAGGTTCTTCTGGAGGATCGAAGGCGGCGTGTGCGCGACCCAGTCGGAGATGAGGAAGGTCTGGTACTCGGAGAAGGTGCCCTGGTCGAAGACGAGGAGGAACTCGCAGCCGTCGGGGCCGAGACCCTGGATGGAGTGCGGGTAGCCTGCAGGGAAGAACCAGAGGTCGCCCGCGTTGACATCGTCTATGAAGATGGTTCCGTCGGGGTTGAGTACAGTGATGCGGGCGGAGCCATAGAGCATGTAGGCCCACTCGTTGGCGGTGTGCCAGTGCAGCTCGCGGTAGCTTCCGGCAGTGAGGCGCATGTTCACTCCGGCGAGGTCTTTGGAGTCGGGGAGATCCTTTTGCGTGACCTGCCGGGTCCAGCCGCCGTCCTGAATGCGGCGGTGAGCAAGTTTCGAAGGAGTACCAGAAGGGGGAGACGTCACCGTGATCGGTGTCGGGTGGAGTGTTGGAGCTGTCGTTTTCGGATTGCAGGCGTTTGTTCACGGGGCCTGGATTGTCGGCGGAGTGGTTGTCAGTGCCCTTGCGCACCTCTTCTCTGCTCTGGGCAATTGCAGCAGGAGCGGCCAGAGCCGTTGCGCTCAGGATTGCTGCTGCTGCGCCCAGGAAAGAGCGCCGGTTGATTCCATCGTGTTCTGTCTTTGTCGTCGTCAGCATCGCTCACCTCGTATGGAATTGACTTCCATGAGAGCGATTAGAAGGCGATACGAGTTATTCGTCCAACTGTATGTTTGAACTACAGTAATTCAAATTTACGATAAGACAAAGACGATAATGGTTAAGGCCTGGCGACCTGTTTCGCGAGAGCAATCAGGTTTTCCCGAAGCGGATCGATCGTATCGGAGGCGACGGCGATGCCGATTCGGGAGCGCGTGCTTTCGCTGAGGAGAGGCACGACTTTCAGGGTGCGGCGATTGCGGTGAGCGACACCTTCGGGCAGGATGGCGACTCCCATTCCGGCGCCGACGAGCGCGAGGGCGGTATCCATCTCGGCGGTCTCCTGAACGATGACTGGTGTGAAGCCTGCGCGGCGGCAGATGCCGGTCCAGGTCTGATAGAACTCAGGCGCCCATCGCTGCCCGTAGGCGACGAACGGCTCTTTGCTGAGATGCGCAACGGTGAGCTTCTTCAAGCGCGCCAGTTTGTGCGCCTTGGAGATGACGATTGCGAAAGGCTCGCTATGCAGCGGGATGATGGAGAGCCTGGGAGCGGAGAGGGGAAGGCGCACGAAGCCGATGTCGATGGTGCGGGCTTCGAGAGCCTCTACCTGAGCGACGGTGGGCAGATTTTTCAGCTCAAGAGTGACATGTGGATACTTCGTTCGGAAGGCCAGGGGCAACGGCGGGCACGAGCTCGGTAGGTTGCAGAGGCAACGAAGGCGATACGGAGATGGCCGGCCTCACCGGAGGCAAAACGCGCTGCTCTCTTCTTCGCCTCCGCCGCATTGCTGAGCAGAGCTTCGGCGTCTGCGCGAAAGCTCTCGCCAGCGCGTGTGAGCCTGACGGTGCGCTTGTTTCTTTCAAAGAGCGATACGCCAAGATCGTCCTCGAGTGTCTTGATCTGGGTGCTGAGCGCAGGCTGCGAGAGGTGCAGCTCGCGGGCCGCACGGCTGAAGTTAAGCGCGCGGGCCACTGCGAGGAACGAACGTAGCTGTTTGAGTTCCATTAGGTGCTGCTCCGCTCGAAGCTGGCCGTATTCGACTATTCGGCGGGTTTGCCGGGTGGGGGCGGGATGGTGATGTCGACGGGAGTGACTTTGCCGAGGCCGGTGAGGGCGGGCTTGATCTCGGAGTCGTTGCCGACGACGACGATGGCCAGCTTCGAGGTGTCGATGTATTTGTTGGCTACGCGGGCGACGTCGGCGGAGGTGACTTTTTCGATGCCGGACTTGTACTTCTCGAGGAAGTCGGTCGGGTAGCCGTAGAAGGCGAGGACGACCTGCTCGTTGAGGGTCTTGTCGGGCGAGTCGTAGTGGAAGATGAAGGAGTTGAGTACCTGGTCCTTGGCCTTGGCCAACTCTTCGGGAGTTGGCGGCTCGGTTTTGAGGCGATTGATCTCGGCGAGCAGGGCCTGCGTAGCGGGGAACGGTGGTGGGGCTTTTGGTCGCGGCCTGAACGTAGAAGATGCCGGGATGATCGTACGACGCGCCGAAGCTGCCGCCGACCGAGTAGGCTAGGCGAGGCCGAGCTTGGTGCGGACGTTCTGAACGACGCGCGAGCCGAAGCCGCCGGAGAAGATCTCGTTCATCACACTGAGGGCATAGTAGTCAGGGTTCGAGCGTTCGGTGCCGAGACCGACGATGATGACGTTCGATTGGTTGACGTCGGATTTTTCTACGAAGTTGACGCTGGGGGTTGGCGGTGTGAAGGTGGATTTAATGGATTGGAACTTCTCGCCTTTGGGGAGTGTTCGAAGGCGGCGCGGAGTTTCTTCTCCATCGCGGCGGAGTCGAAGTCTCCGGAGACGGCGACGATGATGTTGTTGGGGACGACGGTCTTTTTGTGCCATGTGTTGAGGTCGTCGAGGGTGACGGAGCCGATGGTGGCGTACTCGGGCTGGCGCGCATAGGGGCTATTGGCTCCGTAGACGAGCTTGACGGCCTCGCGATTGGCGATGCCGCCGGCGTCGTCGTTGCGGCGGGAGATGGCGGTCTCAGCTTGCCCTTTGGCTAGTTCGAGCTTGTCGGCTTTGAAGGTGGGGTGCAGGAGCAGATCGACGGTCTGGGCGAAGACGGGGTCGAAGTCGCCTTTGAGGCTGGACCAGTTGATGGAGGTGGTGGCTGCGCCGCCTGAGCTTTCGATGGAAGCGGCTTTGTCTTCGAGGACGTCGTCGAGCTTGTCGCCGTCGATGGTGGCGGTGCCACTGGTGCGCCAGGTTTCGCCATAGAGGGAGACGAGGCCGGTCTTCGCGGCGGGCTCGTCGCGGCTGCCTCCGCGGATGAGGATGGAGCCGCTGACGAACGGGAGCTCGTGGTCTTCCTGAAGGAAGATGACGAGACCGTTGGCGAGCTCGATGCGCTTAGGCTGCTCCGGTTTGAAGGCGTGGAGCGGCGGGATGGGGATCTTTGTCCACGGCTCGGCGGCTGGAGCTGCGGTTTGCGCGAAGGCGGTAAAAGTGGTGAAGGTCGCTAAGGCAAGAACTGCAAGGCGCATCGTCGAAGGTCCTTTCATTTTGCACCTCCGTCGTTCGACGCGGCAGGTTGTTGGGATGCGGCGGCTGCGGGAGCTTTCCGTTGCGGTGCGACGAACTCGATGCGTGCGCTGGTGCGGTTGCTGTCGGTGAAGATCTTGTTGGCTACGCGGCGAACGTCGGCTTTGTTGACGGCGTCGATCTTGTCGAGCTGGCGGAAGAGCTCGCGCCAGTCGCCGTAGCGGGTCTGGAATTCGGCGAGCTGGTGGGCGAGGCCTTCGTTGTTGCCGAGGCCGCGCAACAGATCAGCACGGGCGCGGGTTTTGAAGCGCTGGAGCTCGTCGTCGGAGACATCTTCGTTTTTGAGGCGGTCGAGCTCCTTGTGGATGGAGGCGCGCATCTCGTCGGGCGTGTGGCCGGGGAGCGGGACGGCGTAGACGGCGAAGAGGCCAGGATACTTCTGGCCGGGAAAGCCGCTGAAGCCCTGGGCCTCGGCGGCGATCTGCTGGTCGCGGACGAGCGAGCGGTAGAGACGCGCGGTGCGGCCGTTGGAGAAGATGTCGGTGATGGCGTCGTAGGCGGAGTCGTCGGGGTCGCGGTAGTCGGGACGGTGGTAGCCTTCGACGTAGAAGGGCTGCGTGGCCTCGCGGATGGTGACGAACTTTTCGGCGACCTGCGGGGGCTCGACGGTGGTCATGGGTTCGGGCCTGGGGCCGGCGGGGATGGGCGAGAGATATTTCTCTAGGATAGGCATCGTCTCGGAGGCTTTGACGTCGCCGACGACGGCGATGACGATGTTCGAGGGAACGTAGTATTTTTCGTGGAACTCGGTGGCCTCGGTGGCGGAGACCTGGCTGATCTCGCTCTCCCAGCCGACGCCGGGACGACGATAGGGATGGGCGACGTAGGCGGTGGCGAGGAACTGCTCGACCATGCGGCCTATGGGGCTGGAGTCGACGCGCATACGCCGCTCTTCCTGGACGACGTTGCGCTCTTTGTAGAACTCACGCTCGACGGGCTGGCCGATGCGCTGGCTTTCGAGATAGGCCCAGAGCTCGAGGCGGTTGGAGGGCATCGACCAGAAGTACTGCGTGGAGTCTTCTTCGGTGGAGGCGTTGATGCCGACGGCTCCGTTCTCTTCGGCGATGAGTGAGAACTGATTGGGGATGACGAACTTTTGCGCTTCGGCCTGTGCGTCTTCGAAGGCCTTGTGGAGCGAGGTTAGTTTTGCGGGGTCGCGGCCTACGCGCTTGCGATACTCGGCGTCGTACGCGGCGTAGGTAGCTTCGACTTTGGCGAGTGCGAGTTTTTCGGCAGGATAGTTGGTGGTGCCTATCTCGGTGGAGCCTTTGAAGGCCATGTGCTCGAACATGTGGGCGATGCCGCTGGCGCCTTGCGGGTCGTCGGCTGAGCCCGCGTCGACGAGAGTGTAGAAGCTGAAGACAGGTGCCTCGGGGCGCTCGAGGACGATGAGGGTCAGGCCGTTGGGAAGGACTTTGACCGTGGTGCGTTTTTCAAAGCTGGCGAGATCCTGGGCCTTTGCTGCGCCGAGGAAGGTGATTGCGCACAAGGCGAGCGCGGCGATTCCTTTTCTTACTTGCACCAGAGGGTCTCCTCCAAAGAGTTTTGCGCCAAAAGTCCAACTATATCGAAATGACGAGCTGGGGCCTATTGGGGGCCGGATGATTTGCTGAATATATGACGTATGCGGGACCAGATTCGTGTGAGTAGGGTCTCGGCTTCGGCCTCGATGGCTCCGATGACGCTGAGGAACTGCTGCTTTGTCCAGATGTTACGCGTAGGCGCGGGGCCGCGGCGGCTGCAGTGGTCGGCGGCCTGGGCCCAGTTGCCGGATTTGACGGCGGCGACCAGGTGAGGGAAGCCGTGAAAGAGGCCGGTGGCGCCGAGGTTGTAGATCATGTCGAGAAGAGCGAGTTTGATTGCGTCGGGGAAGGTGTCGTAGGTGGGGAACTCGGCGCGGAGGTCGGCCTCGAAGCCTTGAAGGACGGCAAGGAGCCTGGCGTCGATGGTCTGCTGGGTAAGCTCAAGCGAGGTTGGAATTTTGTAAAATGCGGCGGCCTTGCCATGGTCATAGCGTCGACGCGAGCGTATTCGGCTGCGATCTCGCCGGGGGTGGCGGGGCGATTGTTCAGCAGGAATGGCAGGGCTTGCGCGGAGACCTACGCCGACGGTTACTTTGCCTGCGGTGTCGCGGTACATCCAGGGGACGCAGCCTTCGAACTCTTTCAGTTTTTCCAGCGATTGCTCTAGATAAGTCACTGTTGGTTCAAGGCTAGCATGACGGCAAATCAGACGATATTGAGGAAGACTGGCGTGAGTTTCTCCACGCTGACGCTGACGACGGAGCCGCTGCTGTTGGTCATCAGGGAGATTTCGGCTCGACCGTTGTAGAGCTCGACGACGCGTGAGCCTGTGGGGGTTCCGCGATTGTCGATGAGCTTGCCTTCGCCTGCGATGGTGAAGCGGACGCGGTTCTTTGCGTCGAGGCAGAGGATACCCTTTGCGTCGTAGAGCTTCGCTTCGACCGTGACCATGGGCTTACCGTCGACCTTGCCGCGAGATTTTTCGGTGATCTTCAGCTCGGCGGGTGTGCCCCATGTTTCGGTTTGATAGACGAATGAGATTTCGTCGGTGACCGTCTTGTTATTTTTTGTAGCGATGACGCGCACGGTATTTTTGCCGGTCACGAACGGCGTCATCCAGTGAAGTCCTGCGGCGGGAAAGTCCTGGCTGTTGCGTTTTTTCGTGCCGAGACTTTTGCCATTCAGAAAAAGCTCGGCGGTGTCGCAGTTGGAGTAGACCTTCACCATCTTCTGCTCGCCCTCGGCGCCCCAGCGGATGGGCCAGGTGTGGCCGTAGATGTGCGCCATCGGAGCTTCGGTCCAGTAAGACTGGAAGACGTAGTAGGCCTCTTTCTTCTGCATCTCGCGAGTGACGAGGCCCTTCTGGTTGACGCGCGGGACGGGGTTTTCGACGCGCAGCGGCGTGGTGAAGTCCTTGAAGACCCACTGGGCTGCACCGGTGAGCCACAGGAGCGTCTCCTGCACTTTGAGGTGCCAGTCGAAGAGGTTGCAGGCGTAGGTCTCGGACCAGTCGCCGTCGCGGGAGACACGCGCCGAACCGCCGGTGTTGAGGTAGGCGAGGCCGCGCTCATCGGTGCCCTGACCGGTTGCGACCTGCGTGAGGGCCTTGTCGGGGTTTTCGGAGTGGCGTCCGGCGTGGCTGTCGGCTCCCCACTCGGCGTGGAACATGTGGTTGACGCGGTCGCGCTGGGCCTCGAGGGACTTTTGATACTCAGGATAAGTTCCGCTGTACCACCCGGCCCAGATCGACGGTGAGTAGACGTCGGGGATGTCGCGGGCGAAGTCGCAGCGGCGAATCGTGGTGAAGCGTGAGGAGTCGAGCTGGTGCGCGAGCGTGTTCAGCTCCGACAGATAAGTGCGGATGGCCTGCTGATCGATGGAGGGATATTCGGTGGGCCAGTCGTCCTCGTTGCCGAGGCCCCAGAGCAGTACGCTGGGATGGTTGTAATGTTGCGCGATCATGTTGCGCAGGGTGCGGCGGCCCATCTCCTGAAACACCTCGCCGCCTACACCGGCGCGACACCAGGGAATCTCTTCCCATACGAGAAGACCGAGTCGGTCACAGTGCTCCAGCACTCGGCGGGATTGCTGATAGTGCGCGAGGCGGATGAAGTTTGCGCCGACATCCTTGATGAGCTGCATCTCCTGATCGATGAGATCGTCGGGCATGGCGGCGGCATAGCCCGCGTGGTCTTCGTGGCGATGGGTTCCGCGAAGGAGGAGCCGTTCGCCGTTGAGCTTGAAGGGGCCGTGTTGCACCCACTCGGTGTGGCGGACGCCGAAGCTCTCCTGCGAGACAGTTTCAGCGGCAGTTCCGGGTTGTAGGGTGACGCGACACTGGTAGAGGTGCGGGTCGGCGGGACTCCACAGATGCGGCTTCTCGATGATGAAGGTGGCGATGTCGGTCGCGCTTTGCCACGGCTTCAGATTGTGCTGGGAGTGATGCACCGTAGCACCGTTCGCATCGGTGACCTCGATCAGGACGGCGAGCGAATCGGCTGCGTCGGTTGGGTTATAGAGCGTGCCGGCGACAGTAATCTTTGCGGGGCTCGTCGGGGTGGGAAGATCGGTGCGGATGTGTACGGTCTCGAACGAGAGGGCAGGGACGTAGACAAGGTTGACGTGGCGGTAGAGGCCTCCATAGAGCGTGAAATCGCTGAAGTCGGAGGGCATGCGCTCGAGGTCGCGCGAGTTGTCACAGAGAATCGCGATGGGGACGCCATCGGGCTTTTTAATTTTGGCTTTGGAGTTTGTGCCTGCGTCGTCCGCAATGGGTGCGGCTGTGGCGGAAGGCAGAAGGCCGGTGATGTCGAAGACGAACTCGTCGTAGCCGCCAGCATGTTTGCCTGCGAGCTTTTCTCCCACATAGACGGTGGTGGTTTGTCCCGCGCCTTCGAAGTGGAGCAGGGTGCGCCCGCCAGGGAATGGGTTGGCGATGGGAACATAGGTGCGGTACCAGCCGTTGCCACGATAGCAGGGAGTGTCGGGGTTGCAGCCGTCGTAGGCGTTGAAGCAGTGCGGCATGGCGACCGCTTGCCAGACGGCAATCTCTTCACTGTGCCATGCCTCCCACGGACCGCTGAGCGTGGCCTGCAGGTACTCCCAACCAGTGGACAGGCGACGCGCGTTGGGTGTGGGCTGGCCGGTGAAAAGGCTCGCGAGGGAAGCTCGCAGGGAGGAAGAGGGAAGAAGGGAAGCTACGGCCGTGGTCGCGCTGGTCTTCAGAAAACTTCGCCGGGAGTAGGTTGTGGTCACAGCGCTCCTATTTTTATAGAGAAATTTACCCGATGATGGGTAAAAATCCGGCGGCACCATGGCTGATGCCGCAACAATAATTCAGAGTATAGACAAAATACCCAACTCAAGTGATATAAAGACTCGTCAATGAAGATGTCAAGAAAGCTGACGAGTCAAACGTTTATCCAGCCGGGACGGAATTGCGTGATGGATGGAAGTGTCGCTTGTCTGGGAGCTGTACTACCGTAATTTTTTGGTGAGACGGGAAAGTTGAAGATGAATCCACAAGCCTCCAGGTTTACGTTTACGCGCAGGCAGAGCGCATCGAACAAGACGCCGCGCCAGATAAACCGGAACCTGGTATTTAACCTGATTAGGACGCGCCAGCCGTTGTCGCGCGCGGACCTGGCGCGAGTCTCCGGCCTGCAGCGCAGCACGGTCTCGCTGATCGTCGAAGACCTGATCAAGGAGAAGTGGATCCTTGAGGGTTCGACGGGAAGGCCGCCGCGCGGTCGCCGACCGACGTTTCTGGAGCTGAACCATCAGCGCGCGGTAATTGCGCTCGATATTCATCCCGCGCAGACGACGGTTGCCGTCACGGACCTCGGCGGCAAGATCGTCGCCCAGAATGTGGTTGCATTGCCGGCTGACCCGACCAAAGCGATGCAGGCGATCATCAATACCATTCGCGGATTGATCGCCGCTCACAGCGACAAGTCGTTCGACGGCATCGGCATCAGCCTGCCGGGCCGTGCCGATCCGCATCTTGAGAAGCTGATCTTCGCGCCCAATCTGAAGTGGCCGGTGTCGAGCATCAAATCGCGCATTCAACGCGCGACGGGGCTGGATGTGGAGATGGATAACGTGGCCAACGCCTGTGCCTTGAGCGAGGTCTGGTTCGGCGATAGCGACGGACTGCACGACCTGGTGGTGGTCAATGTCTCGGAAGGAATTGGGACGGGCATCTTCGCCAATGGGCAACTGCTGCGCGGGTCGAACGGCATGGCGGGCGAGTTCGGCCATGTGCAGATGGAGACGCAGGGGCCGCCGTGCGGCTGCGGCGGACGAGGCTGCTGGGAGACGGTCGCTTCGAACCGCGCGGGTCTTCGCTACTACGAAGAGTTAAGCGGCAAAGCGGCACCGGCAAGCTTCGCCGCACTGGTGAAGATGGCGCAGGCGGACGATGTTCACGCTGTAAAGGCGCTCGAAAAGATGTCGTCGTTTCTGGGCCGTGGACTGAGGATGATAGCGTCTGCGCTGGCGCCGAGCGAGATCGTCGTCGTCGGCGATATTACCAATGCCTGGCACATGTTCGGCCCGATTGTCGAGGCCGAGCTGAGGCAAAACGCGCTGTCGAAGGAGCCGAGACTTCGGCCCTCCTTCGAGGGCAACACCGCTCGGCTGCGCAGCGCCGTCGCGCTGGTGATGAATGGAAGCCTTCTAACTAAAGGATAATTGTGAAAATTTTTACGCTCTCTCTCCGTTTCTCTGGCGATGGTTCGGTCGCGCCATCGGTAGTCCCCTCTTCGCACGCGGGCAGGGCTGCCTTGCTAGTCCTGGGTGCTGTCTTTGCAGCCGGTTCCATCTCGATGGCGCAGACCGCGCCTGTCCAGACCGCGCCGGCACAGGCTGCCGCTTCTGTGGAGCGGGCCCATGTGGGAGATGCTCCCGACGATCCAGGTCCGCTGGCGACGGGGCTTTCTTCTGAGTTGAAGACGAAGGCCATCGATGCGGCGATGAAGAAGGTTGCGGATTGGCAGGTGGCCGTGGCCGAACCGAACTTCAATAAGCAGTGGACCTTCGCGGCGCTCTACGATGGGCTGCTCGCTGCTTCGAAGACGACGGGCGATGCAAAGTATCACGATGCGGTGCTGCACTTCGCCGAGCGCTCGAACTGGACGCTGCTGAACGAGCGCTTCCCGCATGCGGACGACCAGGCGTTTGGGCAGGCGTACCTCGATCTCTATATGGAAGACCCGCAGCCTGTGCGGATGGCCGACACCAAAGCCGTCATGGATAAGCTGGTGGTGCGCCCGGACGATCCCGACAAGCTGGTGTGGTGGTGGTGCGATGCGCTCTTCATGTCGCCGCCGGTGCTGTTGCGGATGTACGAGATCACGCACGACAAAAAATATCTCGACTACATGGACCACGAGTGGTGGCTGACCTCGGGGAGCCTCTACAACAAGGACTACCATCTCTACTTTCGCGATAGCCGCTACTTCACACAGAAGCAGGCGAACGGCAAACCCATCTTCTGGTCGCGTGGCAACGGTTGGGTAATGGGCGCGCTGGTCAATGTGCTGCGACTGATGCCGAAGGACTACCCTTCGCGGCCGAAGTACGTCGCGCAGTTCAAGGAGATGGCCGCGGAGATTAAGGCCATTCAGGGGCCTGACGGTCTGTGGCGGTCCGGGTTGCTCGATCCTGCTGCTTACGATCTGCCGGAGGTCTCGGGCTCAGCGTTCTTTACGTTCGGGATTGCCTACGGCATCAACGAAAAGATTCTCGACCGCAAGACCTATCTGCCGGTGGTGGAGAGCTCGTGGAAGGGAATGCTGCAGCACATCTACGCGGATGGGCGGCTCGGGTCGATTCAGCCAATCGACGGACAGCCGGGCAAGTTCCAGCCTTCAGCCAGCTATGTCTATGGAGTTGGCGGCTTCCTGCTGGCGGGCTCGGAGATGCACCGTCTCGCTGCGGGCAAGCTCTAAGTTTTCTTGCGCGTCCCGGGCTTCTCCATCCACAGCAGCGGCTGCCGGATGGCGAAGTTGCGGATGACCTCGGGCACAGTTGGGTCGGCGTTGAGCGTCTTCCAGGTGGTAATGTAGTCCTCGCTCGCGTAGGCCACCCCTGCGAAGACCAGCGCCGGCTGACGATTGGGGAAGTCGTCCCAGTGTTCGACGTCGTGCTTGTAGGGCCACTTGCTCTTGTCCTTGATGAACGGATACATAAACGCCACGGCCTTGCGCATACCGCGTCCCTCGGGAGTGGCGAAGCTCCAGAGATTGTCCTGCGCGGTTGAGAGCGACTGGCAGATTGTGCTCAGCACATCGAGGTCGAAGAGGCAGTAGCTGTATGGCTTCGTGCGGGCAAGCTCCAGCGGCAGGCTGCCATCCGGAGCAATCTGATCGGGGACAATCGTCGACCGGAACCGCTCGCGACACCACGCCATCACGTCGCTGTTATTGGTGAAGCGCGCGAACTCCGCCGCCTGCAGGACCCAGCATGTGCCGTGATTGTTTTTCGCGTCGCGCTCTTCCTGGCCATTCTTTGAGTTGCGCATCCACTCGAGGTATTCGGCGAACCAGCTTTTAATATCAGCAGCGTCCTTGAGCACGCCCCCCTCGGAAAGAACGGTCGCGGCGCGTGCCGGTTCCACCAGGTGAAGCGTGTCAATGATGCCGATACCGCGCCCTTTATTCACATGGAAGATGGCCTGCGCATATTCGAGGTTCGGGTTCATCTTCGTCTTCGCATCGACAAACCATGCGTTGAGATGCCGGCTTGCGTGTTCGGCGTACTTTTTCTCTCCCGTTAGTTCCCAGGCCGCGGCCAGCGCTGGAACAATGAGGCTGAGCCGCACCATGGCTTTGCGATGGTCGTCGAAGTTCGCGGGATTGCTGAAGCCGTCGCGCCGGATGTAGGGGCCGTCGGGATTCTTCTCGTCCGGCCACCAGTAGTCGCCCTCGGAGAAGTAGTCATGCTCGCCACCCTGGCTGCGCGGGCTGTGCGAAGCCGTGACGGTGATGGGCTGCTCGGACAGATAACGGTTGGCGGCAGCGAGAATGCGAGCGCGGTCTGTCGTCGCAACCAGTTCGTAGGGAGACGCAGTTTGACCCCAGGCAGTTTGAGCCCACGCATGCTTCACTGAAAAAAATCCAGCCGTTCCAGCCGCCAGCCCGAAAAACTCACGCCGCGTGGTCATCGTCATCGTCTTGCACACTCCGAAGGTTCGTAGAAATTTCGCTTCCGCCATCATAATTACGGGCTGGGCATCCTCCCTCTCGCATGAGTCGAATCATGCATTTGCGGAATTGACGAGGTGTTCACTTGACGAAATGAATGGTCATTCAGTATTCTTCGCATCGTTCGGGAATATTGCCCGCGGAGCCTTGAAACATGCCCTCCAGCACCACCTCGGAAGCACTGTCCAGACCTTCTGCTGCACCGTCCAGGCAGATCAATAAAGTAGCTGTTCTCGGAGCCGGCACTATGGGCTCACGCATCGCCGCGCACCTTGCCAATGCAGGAATTCCCGTCGTGATGCTCGATATCGTTCCTCCCGGCACCGACGCTTCCGCGCCGAAATCCGAACGCAACAAGATCGTCCTCGCCGCGCTCGACGGTCTGAAGAAATCCAAGCCTGCGGCGTTCTACTCGCCCGACAACGCGCGCCTCCTCACTATCGGCAACTTCGACGACGACCTCGCACTCGTCTCCGCCTGTGACTGGATCATCGAAGTCGTCGCCGAGAATATGGAGATCAAGCGCGCGCTGCTCAACAAGGTGCAGCAGCATCGCCGCCCCGACTCCATCATCACCAGCAACACCAGCGGCCTGCCCATCCACGAGATCGTCGAAGGCATGCCAATGGAGCTGCGCCGCCACTGGTTCGGCACGCACTTCTTCAATCCGCCGCGCTACATGCGTCTGCTCGAAGTCATCGCCACGCCGGACTCTGATCCGGCCGACATCGCCGCCATCGAACACCTCTGCGACCTTCGCCTCGGCAAGACGATCGTCCACGCGCACGACACGCCCAACTTCATCGCGAACCGCATCGGCACCTTCTCCATGGGCAATGCCATCCGCCTAATGCAGGCGCAGAACCTGACCATCGAAGAGGTCGACACGCTTACCGGCACGCCGCTCGGCTGGCCCAAGACGGGAACCTTTCGCCTCGGCGATATGGTCGGCGTCGACGTCATGGCGCATGTGGCGAAGAACTTCGCCGCGCAGGCTGCGAAGATCGGCGATGAGCGCGCCGACGTAGGATTGGCCCCGTTCGTCGGCACGATGATTGAGAAAAAGTGGCTCGGCGACAAGACAAAGCAGGGCTTCTACAAAAAAGAGGGCAAGGAAGCCGAAGGCCGCGACCTGCGCCACGTCCTCGACTGGCAGACGCTCGACTACAAGCCCAGCCTGCGGCCTAAATTTCCCGCGGTCGAGATGGCGAAGAACGTGGAGCACACCCCCACGCGCATCGCGCAGCTTCTTCACGGTGACCCGGCGAAGGACAAAGCCGCTGCTTTCTACTGGCCGTTCCTCACCGAGCTATTCACCTACAGCGCCAACCGCGTCCCCGAAATAGCCGACAACCTCGTCGAGATCGATCAGGCCATGAAGGCTGGATACAACTGGGAGCTCGGTCCGTTCGAGATGTTCGATGCCGCCGGTGTCCGCGCCACGACAGAGAAGATGCGCGCCGCCGGAGAGCCCATCGCAGCCAACGTCGAAAAGCTCCTCGCCTACGCGGACAAGCACAACGAAGCGAACCCAACCTGGTATAAGGACGATGCTTCGGTCCCCTCGGGCCGTCTCTTCTTCGATCCCGTCGCCGGCGAATACAAGCCTGTCATCACTCCCGAAGGAGTTACCTCGCTAGCCGTCATCAAGAAGGCACACGGCGTCGTGAAGAAGAATCCCGGCGCCTCCGTCATCGATCTTGGCGACGGCGTTGCAGCCATCGAGCTGCACTCGAAGATGAACGCGCTGGGCGACGACATCGTGCGCCTCATCACGCAGACGCTGAAGCCCGCAAGCGATGTCGTCAACAACTTCGAGGCCTTCGTGATCACCGGCGACTCCGCCAACTTCTCCGTCGGCGCTAACCTGATGCAGCTTCTCCTCGCCGTCCAGGAGCAGGAGTGGGACGAGGTCGAGATGGCCGTCAAGGCCTTCCAGAACATGACGCAGGCCATCAAGTTCTGTCCGCGCCCCGTCGTCGTCGCGCCCTACGGTATGTGTCTCGGCGGTGGCACGGAGATCGCCCTGCACGCCGCGGCGCGCCAGCCTCACGCCGAGCTATACATGGGTCTCGTCGAGGCGGGCGTCGGCCTCATTCCCGGCGGTGGCGGCTGCAAGGAGTTCGTCCTGCGCAGCATCGAAGCCGGCTCCAGCATCCGTCCCGACGCACGCGGTGAGAGTGTCGAGATCTTCGAGGCCATCAAGAAGAACTTCGAGACCATCGCCAAGGCCACCGTCTCCACCTCCGCCGCCGAAGCCCGCAGCCTCGGCTTCCTGCGCGACTCCGATTCGATCACGATCAATCGCGGCCGCCTCGTTACCGATGCCAAGCTACGCGCCCGAGCACTCGCCGACGTCGGTTACGCCGCGCCCATCCCGCGCACTGACATTCCCGCGCCGGGCGAATCTGTGTTGGCTACGCTCAAGCTTGCTGTATGGACGATGCGCGAAGGCCAGTACATCTCCGACCACGACGCGAAGGTCGCTAACTGGGCCGCTTACATCCTCGCCGGAGGCAAAGTCAATCCCGGCACACTCGTCAGCGAACAATATTTACTCGATCTCGAGCGCGAGGCCTTCGTCTCTCTCTGTGGCGAAAAGAAGACGCAGGAACGCATCGCCTTCACGCTCAAAACCGGCAAGCCGCTAAGGAATTAGGAAGGAAGCACCATGAAAGAAGTCATCATCGCCTCCGCAGTCCGCACCCCCGTAGGCAAGGCCCCACGCGGAACCCTCCGCACCACGCGCCCTGACGATCTCGCAGCCACGGCCATCAACGGAGCACTCGCCCGCATCCCACAGCTCGACCGTTCCGAGATCGAAGACGTTATCCTCGGCTGCGCCATGCCCGAAGCCGAGCAGGGAATGAACGTAGCCCGCGTCGCGAGCTTCCGCGCCGGTCTTCCCGTCACCACCTCTGCGATGACCATCAACCGTTACTGTGCCTCGGGCCTGCAGTCCATCGCGCTCGCCGCAGACCGCATCCGTGGCGGCAGTGCCGACGCCATCGTCGCTGGAGGCACTGAGAGCATGTCCTACGTGCCCTTCGGCGGCAATAAGATTTCGGTCAACCCCTGGCTCGTCGACAACTATCCGGGCTCCTACATGTCGATGGGCCTGACAGCGGAGCGAGTGGCCAAGCACTACGGCATCTCCCGCGAACAGATGGACCAGTTCTCCTTCGAAAGCCACCAGAAGGCCCTGGCCGCGATTCAATCCGGAAAATTCGACGACGAGATTGTTCCCGTAACGGTTACAAGTACGCCTGCGCCGAACGGAAAAGGCAAGACTAAGCCGGTCGAATCCACCTTCAAGATGGATGAAGGCCCGCGCGCCGATACCTCGCTCGAAGCGCTCGCTAAGCTGAAGCCCGTCTTCCATGCGGCGGGAACGGTAACGGCAGGTAACTCCTCGCAGACCTCCGACGGCGCCGCCGCAGCCGTGGTCATGTCAGCCGAGCGCGCCGCACAACTGGGCATTGCGCCGATGGCAAAGTTCATCGCCTTTGCCTACGCAGGCTGCGACCCCGAAGAGATGGGCATCGGCCCGGTCTACGCGATTCCAAAGGCGCTCAAACTTGCCGGTCTCACACTCGATCAGATCGACGTCATCGAACTGAACGAGGCCTTCGCCGCCCAGTCGCTCGCCGTCATCAAGGTCCTCGGTATCGACCCCGCCAAGCTGAACGTCAACGGAGGTGCTATTGCCCTCGGCCATCCCCTCGGCTGTACTGGAGCAAAGCTGACCGCGACGATCCTCCGCGAGATGTCTCGGCGCAACGTGAAGTATGGGATGGTAACGATGTGCGTTGGTGGTGGGATGGGAGCGGCGGGTATCTTCGAGGCTGTGAACTAGACGTCGAAATCGGTGAAGTGATTGTGCGGAGACTGGGAAAATGAATAAGTTGCGAATCACTGTCCGAATCTTTGTCGTACTGAACTTGATCATCCTTTCCGTAGGTGTCGCTCTATACAAAACGAACTTGGAATCATGGAATCACTTTCGAGATGACATTGTTCTAACCCTGGCATTGTGTTTTTGCATGTTGATCGGATTCGCAGTCGCGATTTCACGGTCGCGCCATACATCTCAGTCACTCCTCACCCGACAAAATGGATTGGGAGCAGCGTTAATTGTCGTCGATGGCCTGCTGCCTCTGGTGCTCGGCGTAGGTCAATAACAGCTTCAGATTCTCGTAAAACCAAGAGGTAACACCATGTCCACAATGACCACCCCTACTCCCGCCGACACGAAGCGCATCCCCGGTGGCAGTTTCCTCATCACCGACCCCACTCCCGCCGATTGCTTCTTCCCCGAAGACTTCACCGACGAGCAGAAGCAGATCGCCGAGACCACGGCGAACTTCGCACTCAACGAGATCGTTCCCCGGTCGGAGTCAATCGAGGCGAAGGACTTCAATGTGACTCGGATGCTGCTCCTCGAAGCAGCAGAGATGGGCCTGACCGCCATCGATATCCCCGAGGAGTACGGCGGCCTCGAGATGGACAAGGCCACCTCAGCCATCGTCGCCGAGAACATCTCCAAGCAGGCCAGCTTCTCCGTCACCTTCTCCGCGCACGTCGGCATCGGCACGCTTCCGCTGGCCTGGTACGGCACCGACGAGCAGAAGCGGAAGTACCTTCCCGGCATCGCCTCAGGCAAGATCGTCTCCGCCTACGCGCTCTCCGAATCATCCAGCGGCTCCGATGCCGTCAACGCCAAAACCAAAGCAGTCCTCTCCGCCGATGGCAAAACCTACACGCTCAACGGCGAGAAGATGTGGATCTCTAACGCGGGCTTCGCCGATCTCTTCACCGTCTTCGCGAAATGCGCCATTCCCGATGGCCCCGATGCGGGCAAAGAAAAACTCACCGCCTTCCTCATCGACCGTGACACTCCCGGATTCTCCGTCGGCAAGGAAGAACACAAGCTCGGCATCCGCGGCAGCTCCACCTGTCCGCTTATCCTCAACGACTGCGTCATCCCCGCAGGCAATCTTCTTGGCGAAGTCGGCAAAGGCCACCACATCGCCTTCAACATCCTCAACGTGGGCCGCTACAAACTCGGCAACGCAGCCATCGGCGGCGGCCGGATGGCGCTGAACAATGGCATCCGTTATGCCATCGACCGCAAAGCCTTCGGCAAATCCATCTCCGAGTTCGGCCTCATCCAGGAGAAGATCGCCAACTGCGCCACCGGCATCTTCGTCGGCGGAGCCGTCTGTTATCGTACCGTCGGCCTCATCGACCAAGCCCTCGCAGGCGTCGACAAGAACGACACCAAGGAGATTCAGAAGCGCATCGAAGAGTACGCCGTCGAGTGCTCCATCGTGAAGGTCTGGGCCAGCGAGATGCTCGACATGGTCGTCGACGAGGTCCTGCAAATCTACGCCGGCTACGGCTACGTCGAAGAGTTCCCCGCCGAGCGCGCCTACCGCGACGCCCGCATCAATCGCATCTTCGAAGGCACCAACGAGATCAACCGCATCATCATCACCAGCTGGCTCATGAAGTCGGCAATAAGCGGCAAGCTCGCTCTCATGCCCGCCATCAAAAACCTCATGGACGAGGTGATGTCCGGGCCCAGCGAAAAGATCGATCGCGAAGGCCCACTCGCCGACGAGTTCAACATGCTCGCCAACGCAAAGAAGCTAGCTCTCTTTGCTGCAGGTGTCGCGACCCAGCGTTACATGCAACAGATCGCCGATGAGCAGGAGGTCATGGGAGCCATCGCAGACATGATCATCGAGATCTTCGCCATGGAATCCGCAATCCTCCGCGCAGAAAAAATTGCCGCTGCGCAGGGAAGCGAAGCCGCCGCGCTCCCTATCGCCATGGCGCGCATCTACGCTGACAAAGCAATGTCGGTAATCGAGCTTTCTGCGCGCAAGGTCATCTCCGCGGCAGCGGAAGGCGACATGCAGCGCACGCAACTCACCATCCTTCGCCGTCTGGCCAAGCACGATCCAGCCGACACCATCGCGCTGCGCCGGCAGGTCGCGAAGGCCGTCATTCAAGCCGGAAAGTACAGCTTGTAACTCGCGAAGTAACAGAGAACCGCATTACCAATCAGGTCACGCATCCCACAAAAGAACCAGTCGAATCAACCATTTGGCGGGTCCTTTCCCATTGCGTTTCAGGTGTCGCTCTGTAACTATCGAGCCGATACTATGTCGACCTACCTCATGCAGCACTCGGAACGCCGGAGCCGCTACTCACGAGCTCTCGCAATCCTATCTCTCATGGTTCTCTCGCTTCACCCCGCACTGCATGCGCAGCGGATCCCGCTTGCCGTCCGCACCGTCGACGGCACAGCCGCAGACGCCGGTCCAGTCCCCGCGTCGCAGCCGCTTCAACTCACTCTTCGCCTCGCTCTCCCCGCCGACCGCAGCGCCGCGCTCGACGAGCTCCTCGCCAACCAGACCACCCCGCACTCGACTGCCTATCATCAATGGCTCACGCCGCAACAGTTTGCCTCGCAGTTCGGAGCCACCGACGACCAGATCGCCGCCACGACATCCTGGCTTCAAACGCAAGGCCTCAGCGTCGACGCCATCGCGACCTCCAGAACACGCATGACCATCAGCGGCACTGCCGCGCAGGTCCAGAGCACCTTTGCCGTAACGCTTCACCGGTATCAGGTGGCGAACGCACTCTACGTTGCCAACGCCAACCAGCCCTCATTGCCTTCCGAAGCCGCTCATCTCATCGCCGGTGTCTCCGGACTCAACAATCTCCCCGCCGCCGCACTGCTCGCGGCCGCAATCTCCGCCGGCCCAACTGCGAATATCCGCTCCGCCAACCCAACTCAGCCCACTGACCCCTACCTCAACGCAGCCTCAGCCGTCGAAGCCAACACCAGCCCCATCCTTACCTTCGACACCACCGCCTGCACAAGCGACTTCGCCCAATCCGACTACGACGGCTACCACGATCTCCTCCGTCAGGCCAACGCGCAAGGCATTACCGTGCTTGCCACCAACGGCTGCGGAGCCCGCGGCACCGGCAGCTTCCCCGCAAGTCTCGGCGAAGTCACTGCTCTCACCATCGCTCCAACGACAGCGCCGTTCACGCCAATCGCGCCGCGCCCCGCATGGCAGAACGCACCTGGTCTGCCAGCCGACGCCAACCGTTACGAGCCCGACCTGACCACGACATCGCTGAGCGCCTTTGCCCAGACCATCACCACCATCATCCAGCAGACAGGTGCGCGCCAGGGCAACATCAACGCCGTCCTCTACTCGCTGGCGCCGACACCTGAGCTTTACAAGCAACCAGAGGCGACGTCTTCGACCGCACCCGGCACATGGAAGCCCGCAACCGGCCTCGGCGTAGTCGATCTCGCGACGCTCCTCAAGGTCTACCCGCGCGCAGTCGGCACCACATCCACGACGACGACGCTTGCCGCCAGCAGCACCTCCGTCGCCTTCGGCCAGCCCGTCACGCTCACCTCTACCGTCACGCCTTCGACCACGAATAACGCCACGCCCACCGGCACCATCATCTTCACTTCGAACCTGGGCACCCTCGGCTCTGCCGTCCTCAACGGCGGCACCGCGGCGGTCACACCCGGCAACCTTAGCGTGGGCACCTACACCGTCGTCGCCAACTACTCCGGCGATGCGAACTACGCCGCCAGCTCCAGCGCCAGCACGACGATCAACGTCGGCAAGTTCCCCGCCACGATCTCTGTCACTTCAAACATCACTAGCTCCGGCGTGCTTGCCGGCGCCAACGTCATCCTCTCCGCCACCGTCTCTGGTGCTGGCAACACCACCACAGGCCCCACCGGCTCGGTCGCGTTCTTCGACAACTACAACGGCAATGCCGTCCCGCTTGGTACCGGCGGCCTGACCACCAACGGTCTCTCGCAATCGATCGCAACCTTCTCCACCACAGGACTCGGAGCAGGCACGCACAGCATCTATGCCGTCTACAACGGCGACACCAACTTCGGCACAGCCGCATCCTCTCCCATCACGCTTACGTTTGCCGACTACAACCTGACGATGGTTCCGCAGACCCTGACCCTCAACGTGGGCAAGAGCGGCCAGGCCGTCGTGCTGGTTGGCGCTATTGCCGGATTCAACGGCACCATCACCTTCGGCTGCACGCCTCCGGCAAATACGGAGACGACTTGTTCCTTCAGCCCCAGCTCACTGTCAGGCGGCGGCTCCACTACGCTAACCATCACGACTACCGCACCCGTCACCGGCTCGGTTCGCCGTGGCGCTCTCGAAGATCTGCGGCGACGAATGGGCAACGCCGCCTCTGGAGCGGTCCTTGCCATGATGCTCTGTGGCATCTTCGCTCGTCGCCGCCGTCTGCTGCCCACGCTTCTTGTTCTCTTCTGCGCGGCAGCTCTCGCCAGCAGTATGGGCTGCAATCCCGCAACGGCTGGCCAGCCAGATCCCGCCGCCCCCTCCTCCGACCCCGGCTCACCGCTCGGGACGCAGATGTTCTCCATCACCAGTGCCGGCAGCAACGGTGTCAGCACGGTTCGCCACAACTACCAATATCAGGTCACAATCCAGTAATCTGGTTGAGGGAAGGTGCGTTGTGCCTCTTGACGGCCTGACGCGCAGCCATTCCCAGAATGGGCGAGTTTTGTGCGCCGTAAACAATCTCTTTACCTTATGTAGGCGCAACCTTTTCCCTGAGCGTCTGTCTAAGCATGTGATATCCGAGAAACACTGGTCGCCCACAGCCGCCGACCGCCAGCGTGTGGGCACCTAAGACCCACCTGAATCAACAATTTGCGCAGATTGTAAGGTAAAACGTATCCATGTCCAGTCGTCGATTCGCAATACTCTTCGCTCCCGCCCTCCTTCTCTCTGCGTTGACTTCTCTGGCACAGGCCCCTCCACAGAATCGCATCGCCAGCGCTATCAATGGAGGCAACCGTGTCGCGATGCCGGGCACGATCAGCAGCCATGTGAAACACTCGGCCGATCTTGGCGCAGCTCAGGCCAACCTCAAGCTCGGGGGACTCACCCTGCGCTTCAGCATGACAGCGGCCCAGCAGGCCGATCTGAATCAGTTGCTGGCGGCGCAGTTGAACCCCAGCTCGCCCAGCTATCACCAGTGGCTCACACCGGAGCAGTTCGGCGCGCGGTTCGGCCTCTCCAGCAGCGATATCGCAAAGGTCTCGTCGTGGCTCACCGGCCAGGGCTTCACTGTCACAGGCGTAGCCCGCAGCTCTACCTTTATCAACTTCAGCGGCACCGTCGCACAGGCCGAGCAGGCCTTCGGCACCTCCATCCACACGTTGTCGTATAACGGCGAACAGCACATCTCGAATGTTACGGACCCGGTGTTGCCCGCGTCGGTCGCCGCCGTCGCCGGTTCCATCATAGGCCTCGATGACTTTCGCATGAAGCCGCACTCGCGGCCACGCAATGCCTCGCCGATTAATCCCGCTCAACCGCTCTTCACCCAGACAGTGGGCACAACGACGAGCCACTACATTGCGCCGGCAGATATCTACACCATCTATGACTATCCGTGGACCGCGGCAGGGGTAACAAGCGCCACCAATACAGGCGCAGGCATCACCATTGGAATAATGGGGCAGACCGATCTCAACACCGGCAATGTTCTCCCCGATGCCAGCGTCACCGCCTTCCGCAGCGCCGCCGGCCTGCCAGCTATCAAGCTGACGGCGCAACGCGTCCCGGGCACTCCTGACCCCGGCATCTCGCAACCGGATGTCGACGAAGCCCACATCGATGTTGAGTGGTCGGGCGCAGCGGCTCCCGGCGCCAACATCCTGTTCGTCTACAGCGCGCCACAGCCGGTCGCGGGCGGTGTCTTCCAGGCCCTTACCTATGCGATTGACAACAGGCTCGCGCCCATCCTCAGTGTCAGCTATGGACTTTGCGAGAGCGCGTGGGGAACAGCAGCGCTTGCAAGCAACAACCTGTTGCTCGCGCAGGCCAATGTCCAGGGCCAGACGGTCATCAGCTCCTCAGGCGATAGCGGCGCGACGGACTGCGATGTGGCCGGAGACGCCTCCGAGGGGCTTACTGTCGACTTCCCGGGCAGCTCGCCTTACGTCACCTCGGCCGGCGGCACCATGTTCTCCGGTGACGTCAGCGTACCGGCGACCTATTGGAGCAGCTCGAATGGCACCGGCAGCGGCTCGGCGATTAGCTACATTCCTGAAGTGCCATGGAACGAGACGACCTCCTCTGGAGGATTGACTGCGGGCGGCGCGGGCGGCGGCGGTGTCAGCGCCTACTTCTCCAAACCTGCGTGGCAGACGGGGACCGGTGTTCCCACTGACGGCTCGCGCGATGTGCCCGACTTCTCCTTCAACGCGGCCACCTTCCACGACGGCTATCTCGCCTGCAGTGCAGGCGACGGCATGGGGGAACCGGCCTGCACCTCTGGGTTCGTCGGCTCCGGCAACCTGGTGAATGTCTTCGGCGGAACCTCATTCGTCGCCCCATCCTTTGCCGGCGTACTCGCTCTGGTGGAACAGAAGCTGGGCAATACAATCGGCCTCGGCAACGTCGGGCCCACGCTCTATGGATTCCTTACCGGCCCGACCTATACCAGCGTCTTCCACGACATCACCAGCGGCAACAACTCAGTGCCCTGCGCCCAGGGAACGCTGAACTGCCCCAACGGCGGCTCCATCGGCTTCAGCGCTACCACAGGCTACGATCAAGCCTCGGGCATCGGCACCATCGATGTCAGCAAGCTGGTCAACGGCTGGGCCAGCGTCATTCCCACCGGCACAGGCAGCTCCATCGGTGCGGGGATTACAACAACCTCCGTCGCCACCACCTCCAATCTCTGCGGCATCAGCACCTCCACCACACTGCCCCTGACTGTCACCGTCTCCCCGTCCCCCTCAGGGGGTGCATCACCTACCGGAACCGTGGCGATCCAGGTCGACAATCAGACCATCACCACTCAGGCGCTCAGCGGTGGCTCGGCGAGCATCCAGCTGAATCTCTCCTCGGTCACCTCAGGCGGCCATGTGATCAGCGCGGTCTACTCGGGTGACGGCAACTACGCCGGCTCCAAGGGCACGCTGCTCCAGCCAGCCAGCACAAGCGCGGTCTCCTCTGACGGAATCGTGGCCTATCCCAACGGCGCATACGCATCCGTCGACTTTGTCTCCGGCAGCAAAGCCGACTTCGTCATCACACCCTGCGTAAACGCAAGTGCCGGGGTTTCGGTACTGCCGGGCGCGACCTCCTCCGGACTGACCTTTACCATCACGCCGGTCAACGGCTTCACCGGCACCATCAACCTCGCCGCCGTCAACAACGACGGCATGATCTCGACCTCAACCTTCACACCGACATCGGTCAACATCACCTCCGCCGCGGGGACGAGCTCCTTCGTCGTTCAGGCCTTCGGAACCGTCACAGCACATCTGGTAAAACCCTCGCTTACTCCCTCGCACCAGCAGCCGTCCGGCAAGACGCCCTGGTACACAGCAGCTTCGGGCGCAACTCTCGCCGGATTGCTGCTCTTCACCCTGCCGCGCCGGCGCCGCTGGAGCAGTCTCTTCATCCTCATGCTTTTCGCGGCGGCTCTTACTGCTGTCGGTTGCGGATCGAGCAGCTCGAACACCGGCGGTGGCGGATCAGGAGGTGGGGGCGGCGGAGGTGGCGGTGGCCAAATCTCTAACTCCGCAACCGGCACCTACACCTTCACCATCACAGCCGTCTCCGGCAGCCTCGTCCACAGCACTCAGGTGACCGTCAACGTTCCATAGAGCTCGTCAACCCAATAATCCCTAGGCCGCACCCACAAGGTGCGGCCTTTTCCATGTCGCACCCGCACGGTGAGGTCCACGCCCTCGCTGTTCTGTTTCGGAAAATCAATCCCCCATAAGTGTTATACGACTGCAACTTCTTTCCTTGACCCTCCCCCATTAGCAGGACACAATCAAGCCTGTTGTTGACTGTTTCAATTCCCCTGCGAAAAGAAATTTTCTGCCGATAAAGGCAGCAGGAATGGATCCAATGCCCAGGTTCTCCCAGCTGTCTGTTTTGCCGGCCCTTGTTTTTCTCCTGGCGGTCGTTACAGCGCAAGCCCAGCCGGCGCCACGCTCCCGCATCCTCCAACCCGTCGACGACGCCCGCGTCGCCACTCTCTCCGGTAACATCCACCCTCTTGCCCGTCCCGAGTTCGACCAGGGAGCTCTCGACGACCGCACGCCCCTGAACCACATCGTTCTGCTCCTCCAGCGCAGCCCCGAGCAGGAGTCCGCCCTCCAGCAGCTCCTCGATCAGCAGCAGGACAAGTCCTCCTCCACCTTCCACCAGTGGCTCACCCCCGAGACCTTCGGTGCCGCCTACGGCCCCTCCGACCGCGACATCTCCCTCGTCACCGTCTGGCTCTCCACCCACGGCTTCACCGGCATTCAGATCAACGCCGCCCGCACCCGCATCGACTTCAGCGGCACCGCCGGCCAGGTCCACTCCGCCTTCCGCACCGCGATGCACCGCTACGCCGTCAACGGCCACCAGCACTTCGCCAACGCCTCCGATCCCGCCATCCCCGCTGCCCTGACTCCGGTCATCGCCGGCATTGCCTCGCTCAACAACTTCCCCCGCCGCGCCGCGAACCACAAAGCCGCCAATCTCCACCACGCCACGAACGCCGACACCGCGACCCCCGTCCTTCACCTTCTCCGACAGCGGCCAACCCACCTACGGCGTCACTCCATACGACTTCGCCACCATCTACAACGTCCTCCCGCTTTGGAACGCCTCAACACCCATCGACGGCACCGGCCAGACCATCGCCATCGTCGGCCAGACCGACCTGAACCCCGCCGACTTCGTCAACTTCCGCAAGCTCTTCAATCTCCCTCTCGGCAATACCTCCACACCCACCGGCACGCAATACCTCAACATCATCTACAACGGCCCCAACCCCGGCGTCATCCCCACCGACGAGGGCGAAGCCGACATCGACACCCAGTGGTCCGCCGCAGTCGCCAAATCCGCCACCATCGACTACGTCGTCAGCCGGAGCACCGAAGTCACCCAGGGCACCGACCTCTCCGCCATCTACATCGTCGACAACAACCTCGCCCCTGTCATGAGCTACAGCTACGGCCAGTGCGAGCTCTATCTCGGCACCTCCGGCAACGCCTTCTACAAGAACCTCTGGCAGCAGGCCGCCGCGCAGGGCATCACCGTCTTCGTCGCCGCGGGAGACTCCGGCTCCGCGGGCTGCGATGACTCCGGCATGCAGGGCGCAAGCACCGGACTCGCCATCAACGGACTCGGCAGCACACCTTACAACATCTCTGTCGGTGGCACCGACTTCAACATGCCCAACGGTGGCACCGCCTACTGGAACTCCACCAGTGATCCCACTACCCACGCCTCCGCCCGCGGCTACATCCCCGAGACTCCCTGGAACGAGACCTGCGCCAACCCCGCTCTCAGCGCCGTCGGAACCTTCACCAATCAACCTCCTGAACAGATCTGCAACTCCGGCATCGCTGCAATCTACGGCCTCCTCTCAGTGGCCGGTGGCGGCGGAGGACAGAGCACCTGCACCCAATCGAACGGAGTCTCTCCCTCCACCTGTCGCGGAGGCTACCCCAAACCCTCCTGGCAAACCGGCTCCGGCGTCCCAAAAGATAACGTCCGTGACGTTCCCGACGTCTCCCTCTTCGCCAGCGCGGGCTTCTTCGGAGCTTTCTACATCGTCTGTCAGCAGAGCACCAACCCCGACGGCCAGCCCTGCAACCTCAACCCGCCGACCTATGGTTTTGCAGGCTACGGCGGCACCTCCGTCGCCTCGCCCGCCTTCGCCGGAATCCTCGCGCTCGTCAACCAGAAGACCGGCAACCGCCAGGGCAACGCGAACTATGCCCTCTACAACCTGGCCGCCCAGCAGAACGGCAATGGAACCGCCTGCAACTCCGCCACCGGCAACCCCTCGGCGGGCTGCGTCTTCAACGACCTCACCACCGGCTCCATCGCTATGCCCTGCGTCAAAGGCACGCCCGGCTGCACCGTCACTAACTCCATCGACTACTTCGGCATCCTCTCCGGCTACAGCAGCACCGCTGGATACGATCTTGCCACCGGGCTCGGCAGCGTCAACGCAGCCAATCTCGTCAACAACTGGTCCAGCGCAAACTTCGTCGCCAGCACCACCACCCTGGCCCTTTCGCCCACCACCATCACGCACGGCAGCCAGGTGCAGGCCACCGTCAGAGTGACCGCAGTTTCAGGGACTCCCACAGGCAGCGTCTCCATCAATGCGCTCGCAGCTAACGGCTCCATGCAGAGCGGAACGTTGCAGAACGGCAGCTACAACGCCTCACTCAGCAGCTTCCCCGGCGGCGTCTACTCCGTGCAGGCATACTATGCCGGCGACGGTACCTACGCGCCCAGCGACTCCAACGCCCTCACCCTCACGGTCAACCCGGAGAACAGCAACACCACCCTGCAGGCGCTCCTCTACAACCCATCCACAGGGAACCCCACCGCGATCTCGAACGGCGCCACCTATTCCTACGGTGGTGTCATCACCCTCCGCGCACAGGTCGCAGCTGCCTCCGGACAGGGAACCGCCACCGGAAACATCGTCCTCACCGACTCCGGCGCTCCTCTCGACGGCGGAACCTTCCGCCTCAACTCCACCTCGAACACCGAAGATCGATCCCGCGCCCTCACCCCCGGCACCCACATCATCGCGGCCTCCTACTCGGGCGACTCCAGCTTCAACCCCAGCACTTCCTCTCCCATCAGCGTCAACATCTCCAAAGGCCAGACCATAACCTCGCTTCAGGTCGGTGTCCCTGTTCTCTCCGCTGCCTCCAACCTCACCTTCACCGTGCAGGTCAATGCTCGCGGATACGGCTCAGGCGGCCAGCAGGGCTTCGGCGCTATCGCGCCCACAGGCTTCGTCAGCTTCACCGCCGGCGGTTCTGTTCTCGGCCTCGTCCCGCTTACCCAGAACGCCTACCCGGCCACTTCCACCGACTCGGGCTACGTCACCTTTACAATTCCCGCCAGTCAGCTTCCCATCGGCAACAGCGCCGTCACCGCCTCCTACCCCGGCGACTCCAACTACAGCGCCTCCACCTCGGCCCCCGTCGCCGTCACCGTCACCGGAGCCACGCAGTCTGCGACCCTTACCACGCTCACTGAATCCGCCACCCAGGTAGCGCCCGGCGCTCCCTACACCTTCACCGCCACCGTCGTCTCCCTCATCCCGTCCGGCACCCCCACTCCCACCGGCACCGTCACCTTCTACGTCGACAGCCGCACAGGAGCAACTGTGCTGCTCCTCGCGGGAGTCGCCACCGTCACCAACAACCAGCTCTCCATCGCTCCCGGCCCGCATTTCATCACCGCTGTCTACTCTGGCGACCCGTTCTACCAGTCGAGCTCAAATCTGCAGGCCTTCACTATCAGCTCGCCCACCACAGCCACCACCGCTGCCATCGCCGTAACACCCTCCACGGTGGTGCAGGGAACCGCTGTCACCGTTGCCGCCTCCATCGCACCCTCGGCTCCCGCCCCAACAGGAACCATGCAGCTTATCCTGGACGGCAACCTCTTTGGCGCGTCTCTCGCTGTTACCGGAGCCACCGTCAACCTCCCGCTTTCTACCAGCACCCTCCAGGCCGGCACCCACATCCTCCAGGTCTTCTACTCCGGCGACGCCAACCATCAGGCCAACACCTCACCCTCCGCTACCCTCACCATCCTCAACACCATCGGCGCCTTTACCCTCACTCCCGCGACCTCCTCGACAACCGCTATCGAAGGCAGAACCTCCAACCCCGTCAGCCTCACCATCAACCCCACCGGCGGCTTCCACTCCACCATTACCCTGGCCTGCACTGGTGGGTTGCCCTCAGGCGCCACCTGCCTCTTCACCCCATCCGCCTTTACCCCCACCGGCTCCGATCCTCTCACCGCCACGCTCACTATCTCCGCCACCGGCTCCATCCTCAGAGCCAGCCAGACTCCGGGCAACCCACAGAAATCGAACACCGCAACCTTCTCAGTCGCATCGCAAAGGGACGGTTCCAAGGAAACTCAGCCTGCCACAGTCGCAAAGCGGCTCCTTCCCCTGTGCGCCTCCTCCGGCATTGCCTTTGCCGCGCTCCTGCTCTTCACTCCAAGACGCCGCTCTCTACCACGCCTCTTGGCCCTTCTCGTCGCCCTCAGCACCCTGGCCGTCGTCAACGGCTGCGGCAGCGGAGACATCGAGCCCCGCGGCTCCGGCGCATCCGGTACCCTCTCCGCCGGCTCCTATGCCGTCACCATCACCGCCACCGGAGCCTCCACCATTCAGACCGCAACCGTAAACCTCACCATCCAATAGCCTCCTCGCTTTGTTACCGGAGCAGTGCCCTTTGGTTGTCATCTTTCGCACTTCTCAGTTGTCATCCTTAGCGAAGGCGGAGGACCTGTTTCTGTTTTTTGTTAACCCAATACCCAATACCCAATACCCGATACCCAAATTCGCAAATCCTCTCAAACTTGGAAGATATCTCACTTACTAACAATCACTTACGATTTATTTCTTCAAAAACAACCCGGAAACGGCGTGTCAAGCCTCAAAGCAGCATAACTCCAACAAATAACAAGAGATCCGAGTGGCATTTTAGTTATCCTCAACCGGATATAATTAACTTATAGGATCAAAGGAAAGGAAAGCCCTGGCCACCCGCAGGGCTAACTTATTGATACAGGCTAATTTACGCGCAACCCATTTGTTATGACTATTTTGCAGGCGAGTATTGTCTGTAAGCCAATCAAAATAGGAGGCTTAGGCCGGCAATAGGGGAGGGGGGGTACCCCCAAAAATCAGCTCGCCGGAACCGGAACTGGTCCCGCCTTACCTTCCGCTGCACGCATCAGGTAGTCCTGAACACTGAACGCCGCACCGGTCTCCGGAGCCCGAATATACTCCCCGTCCGGTTGCAGCAACCGGGCTTTCGTATTGTCGGCAAGATACGGCGCAAGGATCTCCTCCCGCAGACGCTTATGCAGATCTGGCTGGGTAACCGGAAAGACCACTTCGCACCGTTCGATCAGATTGCGAGGCATCCAGTCCGCGCTGCCACAGTACATCTCTTCCTTGCCCCCGTTGGCAAAGCAGAAGATGCGGCTATGCTCGAGAAAACGCCCCACAACGCTGCGCACCCGGATACGCTCGCTCACGCCCTTCACCCCAGGCCGCAGCGAACACATCCCGCGAACGATCAGGTCGATCTCGACCCCGGCCTTCGAGGCCGCATACAACGCCTCGACCGTGCGCCGGTCCAGCAGGCCGTTCATCTTCGCGATAATCGCCGCCGGTCGTCCGGCCTTCGCATGCGCCGTCTCCCGCTCGATCAACGCGACCAGCCCATCGGCCAGCGTCAGCGGCGCCACCAGCAGGGGAGCGTAGGACTCCGACTCCGTCTCGGCCGTCAGGTAGTTGAAGACTTTTTGCGCTGCCGCCGTAATCTCTGCATTCGAGGTCAACACGCTGATGTCGGTATAGAAACGCGCTGTGACCGGGTTGTAGTTTCCCGTGCCCAGGTGGGCATACCGCCGCACCACGCCGTCCGGATCCCGCCGCACCAGCAGCGACAGCTTGCAATGCGTCTTGAATCCGAAAATTCCGTGATAAACCCCAACTCCGGCGTCCTCGAGCTCGCGCGCCCAGCGGATATTCGAGTCTTCATCGAATCGCGCCATCAACTCGACGACGACTGTAACTTCCTTGTTCTGTCCAGCTTCAATCAGGGCATTGAAGATCGGCGAATCCTTGCTCGTCCGGTAAAGCGTCTGCTTCATCGAGATCACGCTCGCGTCCTGCGTTCCCGCCTCGATAAACTCCTCAACCGTTTTGTACGAGTCGAATGGATGATGCAGCATTACGTCGCGCTTCTGCAGCTCGGCGAAGATATCGTTCGACTTCGGGCTCAGCTTGAAGTCCTTAGCGACAAACGGCGCATACTTCAGCCGCTGCTCCTTCACCTCGGAATACAGGTTCATCAGCCGAGACAGGTTCACTGGACCATCTGTGCGAAACACCTGCATCGGCCCTAGCTCAAAGTTGGTCCTGAGCTGCTCGATCATCTCCTCGGCAGCCGAACTCTCAATCTCCATCCGCACAACATCGCCCTTGCGCCGGTTATGCAGTTCCGCGCGGACGCTCTCGAGCACCGACCGCGACTCTTCGTCCTGCATATAGAGGTTGCTGTTGCGCGTCACACGGAATGCCGAACGCGACAACACCTCATAACCGCGGAACATCCGCTCCACCTGCGATTCCACCAGCTCATGCAGCAGGATGAAGTCTTGGCAACCTTCACCCGAAGCCAGCGGAATCAGCCGCGGAAGCGCTCGCGGAACCGTCACCACGCCCAGCGAAGCCGGAGCCTTCACCGTCCGCCGCTTGTGCCGCAGTAACAACCCGATGCAAAGCGCCTTATTCAGCACACGCGGAAATGGATGGGAAGGATCGATCGTCACCGGAGTCAACAGCGGATCTACCTCGGTGTCGTAGAACTCCAGCGCCTTCGCCCGCGCCGTGCCACTTAGCTCGCCCCAGGTCAGAACCCTGATCTTCTGGGCATGCAGCGCCGGCAGCAACTGCTCGTTCCAGCACTTGTACTGTGCCTTGACGAAGCCATGCATCATGACCATCAACCGGTCCAGCCGCTCCTGCGGAGTCAACCCACCCTCGTCCGGCGGCTGCGCCAGGTTGTATCCATCCTCAATCCGCTGCAGAAATCCCGCAACCCGTATCTCGACGAACTCGTCCAGGTTGCTCGCCGTGATCGCCAGAAACTTGACCCGTTCTAGAAGGGGGTTGGTCTCGTCCTGAGCCTCTTCGAGCACACGCTCATTGAAGCGCATCCACGACTCATCGCGGCTGAAGAACAGGCTCTCGACTGCGGTAGCAACAGCCTTCTTCGCTCCGACACTCTTTCGGGAGCTCTGTTTGGTTACACTCATAGAGGTCTAAAGATTACCGCACTCTGATGAACTGCAAATATGAACAGCCCGCGAAATTCTGCGGGCTGTTCCAAATGGCATGTCTCTGTTGCTAATTGCCGTTGATCGTCTGAGTCGCGGTTCTGAGCAAAGCTGCTTCGCGTTCTATGGCGGCGGCCGTCCGGGCGATCTCGGCGTCAGCATCCTTCCACTGCTTCTGCTCGATAGTCTCTCGCGCAGCCGGCAATGTCTTGACGCCATAGCCGGTATAGAAACCAGGAGCGTACATCATGTTTTGGAACCACGGACGATTCGGTAGACCTGCAGGGTCGAGGAAGACTCGCTCAGACTTCAGTAACTCTTCGTTCAATGCCGCAGGAACCTTCAACGCATTTGCTGCATACGCTTTATCAAACTCTGCCGCCGCCGTTGTAAGGTCATCGGTGGCCTGATCCAGAGGAGCGAAGTTCAGATAGGGAGGAAGTGCTTCGACCGTCGGAGGAACCTGCGTCTTCTTCGGGTCCTCGAGCGCCTTGTAAACGCCATCGGAGATCTCCGTGTTGCGCTCTTTGATCTCCGCGCGCATCGTATCGGTCATTCGCTTCACGCCAGTCGCATAGGTTCGAATCGTATCCGCGAGGTCTCCGAACTGGAAGGGAATTACATCGGCATCGGCCATGCGCATCATCATTGTTCCGGCCGTCTGTGCCAGCGCCTTTCCATACACGAAGTCGGTGTCCTGAAAGTGCGTGTACCAGTAAAAATCGTCATAGATGGAGTGATACTGACCTCCGCCCTGATCTTCGCCGCCGTAACCTAAATTGATGCTCGCGATTCCGAGGTGGTGGATAAAGGCCGTGTAGTCCGAGCCTGAACCGAGCGCATCCATGCGTATGTCCGGGCGCGTCCGAAGCTCTGCGCGGATCTCCGGTGTTGACCGAGAGATGTCAACAAGCCGCTGACGTTTCCAGACAGGCATGTTGGTCTCTGGATCGGTGATGTCTTTCGCTACACTGTTGACAAAGTTCTCGAGTTCACTCGAGCCTTCAGCACGGAAGTATCCGCGGCCGTTCCCATCGGAGTTGAAGTACGCGACAGCATGGGTGGTTAGCTCCGAAGCATGCGCCTCCACCCACTCCGTCGAGCCCAACAGTGCCGGTTCCTCCCCATCCCAGAAGCAGTAAATGATGGTGCGCTGCGGGTGCCAGCCTTGCTTCAGCAGCTCGCCGAGCGCCCGCGCCTCTTCCAACTCCGCACTCGCGCCAGAGAGAGGATCGCCCGCGCCGTTCACCCACGCGTCGTGATGGTTGCCGCGAATGACCCACTGGTCCGGCAGCGTCGAGCCCGGAATCGTTGCGACCACATCATAAAGAGGCTTGCGGTCCCAGTTGAAGGTTAGGGCAAGGTGCGCCTTCACAACGCTCGGGCCGACCTTATAAGCAAATGGCAATCCACCACGCCAGCTCTCGGGTACTAACTCGCCGCGCAGAGACTTAAGAAACGGAGTCGCATCTGCGTAAGAGATTGGCAAAACAGGGATCTTCGTGATCGTCTGCACCTGGTCGAGGGGAATCAGCTTGACGCCCGCCACTGCGCCGGTCCCCGGCGTCTGCGGATCACCCGGATACACGGGCATGTCCATCACGCTGCCGCGCTGCGCTCCGTCTGGTGGACGCATTGGGCCGTCGGGATAGGTATCGCCGCGGAAATAGCCATCGTCGCGCGGGTCAGAGTAGATAATGCAGCCTACGGCGCCATGTTCGGCAGCAACCTTTGGCTTGATGCCGCGCCATGTCTGTCCGTACCGCGCAATTACAATGGCACCCTTTACCGAAACGCCCATTGCTGCCAGCTGTTCATAGTCGGCAGGAGCGCCGTAGTTCACATAAACCAGCGGAGCGGTTACGTCGCCATCGCGCGAATAGGCATTGTAGGTCGGCAACTGCTCACTCTTCTGGTCTGAAGTCGGATCAACCTTGATTGCAGGCTCTTCGAGCTTTGCTTCAAACCTCTCCGGCCCCAGTAACTCAAGCTTGCGCGACTTCGGGGTGGGGAAGAGAGCTTCGAACTGCTCAATCTTCGCGTCCAGCCCATAGGACTTCAACTGAGCGACCAGCCACTCGGCATTGTCCTTGTCATAAGGAGAACCGACGTGGTGTGGCCGCGCCGACAGCCTGCGCATGTTCTCGCGGACCCTCGCTGGATCGGGGATAGCGCGGAACTTCTGCTCCCATTGGACTTCAGAGGTGGAGTGTTCCGGCGTATAGCCGCGGAGCACGGGCTGGTCAGTATTAACGGCGTAAGCGGTGCTGGCAAGCAGCGTAAGACAGGCGATTGCCTTTCGCATGGCGGCGCGACTCCTTTGATTGAAGGCTTTCAGGAATCGTAACACCAGGATTCCCGAGGGCAAGCAAATTGTTATCCTCCGGACGGTTTTTGCCTGCGCCTGTCGGCTTTCCGCAAACAAATAATCGCGCTGGATAAAATATTTTCATCGGCCTCCCGTCTACACCTGTAGATGTCTCAAACTCCTGGTAGTTGGACAATTGTCGAGCAGGACCAGCTCCTCTCTGAGGCAATAGAGAGAGACCAGCCGAGGCTTCGCAACTTCATTCGCAAATACGTTGCTGACTCTAGCGAAGCCGAAGACATCCTTCAGGACGTGTTCTACGAGCTTCTTGAAGCTTACCGCCTCACGAAGCCCATTGAGCATGTAACCGCATGGCTCTTTCGCGTGGCCCGAAATCGTATGGTCGATCTGTTCCGCGCAAAGAAACCCAGTTCGCTCAACAATCCAGTGTCTGCCGAAGAAGGCGGCGACACGCTCGAAGATCTCCTCCCATCGGCCGACGCGGGTCCTGAAGCAGCCTATGCAAGAAATCTGCTGCTGGATGCGTTGGACGAGGCTCTCGAAGAGCTACCGTCGGGCCAGCGCGAAGTCTTTATCGCCCATGAATTGATGGGCCGGAGTTTCAAGGACATCTCGGCTGAAACCGGTCTCAGCGTCAACACTCTGCTCTCGCGAAAACATTACGCGGTGCTCCACCTCAGGCAGAGTCTGCAATCGATCTACGAAAGTTATGCAAAGAAATAAGGAGTCAAACATGGGTCATCATCCAATTGTCAAAGGAATCAGAATTGCTCTCTTCGTCGTCGTTGGCGGTATCGTATTTGGTTTTATTGTCAAGACCTTATGGAATGTTCTTGTGCCGCCAATCATTGGGTGGCACACGATCACCTTCTGGCAGGCTCTCGGGCTGCTTCTGCTGAGCAAGATCCTCTTTGGTGGCTTCCATCGCCATGGTGGTAGAGACCGCGATCGCTGGAAACAGCGCATGAAAGATCGCTGGGAACAGATGACACCCGAGGAGCGCGAGAAGCTTCGCAAAGGAATGCGTTGCGGCCGTGCGCCCTTCGCCTCAACCGTGGAGCCTCAGATATGAATGAATTCGATATAAACACCAGCATTGTAGAAGGCGAATCCGGCGGATACCGGGATCTTTCACCCGCCGTCGGCTTCGATGCCCGTCTTGCCGAGTTAGAGATTGAGAACTCTCGTCTGCATCGATTGGTTGCCGAGCTTCTGATCAAAAACGAGCAACTCCGCAAGACGGACTGAACGGCACGGCGCCCCCTACCGGTGCCAGTGCGTCTTCCAGCCAAGATACCGGGTCGCAGCTTCATGCACAGGAGCCGCAGTCGTCGAGAAGTTCGCTGCAACGTGATGCTCAAAGCCGTTTTCGCAGATATAGCGCAGCAACTCCTGCATCTTCGGAATCTCCACCACGCCTGCGCCACCGAAGGTATGGAGCGGATCGTCGGTGAACGCCCCTTCGCCCACATACCCGGTTATCTGTCCGGCGAAATCGTCGGTTGAGAAGCGTGCGAAACTCATCGCCCCGGCCTTTACCGTGCCATCCAGCGTACCGTGCGTATTCTCCTTACCGACTGTGCCGGCGATAATCTGCTGAAAGTCCATCTTCACGCCCTCGCGGAAGAAGTGCTTCGGCAGATTGGAGCAATGGAAGCACACGGCTTTATCAGGGTTGTCGCCGTAGTTGTTGTTCCAGTCGAGCAGAGCGCTCGGCGTTTCGCTGGCGAGCGTCAACACATACATGCTCAATGTGCCGAGCACGTCGACCTCGCAAGCGGATGGAATGAGACTCTCGCTCATCATGCTCATCACCGTGCAGGGAACGATGCCGAGATACTCTTCCATCGAAGTCCAGCACTGCACCGCGCTTACCGTCAGCTCGCTCGCCTTCATCCAGTGATCGATGACCGCTCCGAGCTTTGCCATCTTCAGCAATGCGGCATCCGGCGTGTCACCGACCGGGATGTATTTCTTAATCGCAGCCAGCTTCGCCTGCGCGGCATCGTCGTTGTCTTTCATGCGCCCGATGCGCCCCATCACCTCGCTCAGGTCCAGCGTCTCCACCGTAATTCCCGAGCGTTCCAGCAGCTTCTCCGAGTAGCGCACCGTGTTGAAGGCTGTCGGACGCGCGCCGATCGCGCCGAAGCGAACATTCTTCAACCCCTTTACTACACGGCAAACAGCCGAGAACCACACGAGGTCGGCCTTGAACTCGGTCGAATCGGGTGCCTCGGTGTGCAGGCGTGTCAGTGAGTAGGGAATCCCATACTGCTTCAGGTTGTTGCAGATCGACATCTTACCGCAGAAGCTGTCACGGCGAAACGCGATGGTCATCTTGCCCGCGTGGTCGGGCGTCGCCTGGACCAGTACCGGCACCTGTAGATTGGCCAGTCGCAACGCATCGGCAAGCCCGCGCTCCTCGCCGAAGTTCGGCAGCGTGATGATGACGCCATCGATCTCCGTCGCATGTTTCTTGAAAAGCGCCGCACACTTCTTCGCGTCCTCGTAAGTTTCAACGGCGCCATGCGCGGTTTCTTCCGGTGTTAGCACAATCGGTTTAATCCCTGCCGACTCAAGTGCCGCGATCATCTCCAATCGGCCGCTCGTAGCAAGGTGGCTCGGAAAAAATCCGCGATTACCTACAATCACGCCCATCGTCATCTGCTTCGCCATAACTATCCTTACTCCGGCCTTGAGCCTGTTTGTAGAAGGTCGGTCTCGATGTCAACGCGCCTGGACGGTGTCGTCTATCAACCCAGTTTAGCGGCCAGGGCGAAACCGAATCGAATAGAAGCCGCCAACGACCGTCAACAGCACGCCCCACCACACCGTCGGATGCAGTCTCTGCAGCCACGGCAGAAGAACTTCGTCTGGTGGCGGATGATGCACCTCCAGCAAACCCGTAACCACCAGCACCAGGCCATAGGCCAGCATCAGGATTCCGCAGAAAAACCAGATTGACAGCTCAGCCGACTCTACTTCGCTTTCGTGTTGATCGATCACAACCCACCCCTTACCAGAAGATCAGATTAAGAATAAAGAAGACAACAATCACAACGATGGCCCAGAAGATCGGTTTCTGCCAGATCGTCTTCGCTCCATCGTCGGGGATCGGAGTCACACCATACACCAGTCCCGCGAGTTGTGCCTCCGGCACCGGCTTCGTCATCAGGCTTACGACGACAGTCACCACAACGCAGATGATCCAACTCCAAAGCGCGCGATATAGGTTTTCCGCCATTGGTTTCGCATCCGGGCTCATCGCGATGTAGCGCAAGGCCGAAGGAATCCTGTACACCCAGACAAACATTCCGATGGAAGCTGCGGTGCCGGCGAGCAGGCCGAGAAATCCGCCCCAATGCGTGGCCCGTTTCCACAGCATTCCAAGAATCACCGTACCGAACAGCGGAGCGATGAAGAAGCTGAAGAGCGCCTGCACGTAATCCATGATGCTGGCTGCATTCATCACCAGGTATGCCGTGCCGATCGACGCCAGCATTCCAACCACGGTCGACAAGCGGCCCATTGCAACGTAGTGCTTGTCGCTTGCCTTCTTGTTTATAAATGCGCCGTAGATATCGTAGGTCCACACGGTAGAAAATGCGCTGACGTTGCCGGCCATGCCGCTCATGAATCCCGCGACGAGTGCCGTAATGCCTAGTCCTAACAAACCCGGACCGCAATAGCGGATCAGCATGAGCGGCAGAACCTCGTTGTAGGTGTGCTGACCTGCCATGGCAGTACCCTCAGGCACCAGGTGCATGGTGCTGCCATCCGGATTCTTCAAGACTGCAAGCGCCAGAAGGCCGGGCAGAATGACGATAAACGGTACAGCCATCTTGAAGGCGGAGCCGATCACCGGAGCCATTTTGGCCGCGCGCAGATTGTGGGCGCTCAACACGCGCTGCACTACCAGGAAGTCGGTCGTCCAATAGCCGAAGCTGATGACAAATCCCAGGCCGAAGACGATTCCCGTCCAGTGCACACCCATTGGGTTCTTGCTGAAGTGGCCTAATGTGCTCCACAGATGGGTATAGTCCGATCTTCCGACGTTGGCCGCAATCTGAGCCTTCAGGTTCGTCCAGCTTCCGGCTTCGATCAGACCCAGGATCGGGATCATCGCCGCACCTGCCCAGATCAAGACAAACTGAAGCACTTCGTTAATGATTGCCGACCGCAATCCGCCAAGCATCACATATAGCCCCACGGTAGCCGCACCTACCCAGATCGAGAAGGTGATATTCCAGCCTAGTACCGTCTGCATCACGACAGCCATGGCGAACATATTCACGCCGCTCATCAGGATCGTCATCAATGCGAACGAGACAGCGGAAAGTGCGCGTGCCCCGTCGCCGAAACGCAGGTGGAGATAGCCCGGGACAGAATGTGTCTTCGAGATGTAATAGAACGGCATCATCACGATGCCCAGGAAGAGCATCGCAGGAATCGCGCCGATCCAGTACCAATGCATCGCCAGAATTCCATATTGATAGGCCGCGCCTGCCCATCCCATCAGCTCAAGCGATCCCAGGTTCGCCGAGACAAAGCTCAGTCCGGCGATCCACGCCGTCATCTCGCGACCAGCTAAAAAGAAATCCTCACTGGTATTGGCTTTGCTCTTCGCGTGGAACCCGATAAAGACCACAAGCGCGAAGTAAAGCACGAGGATGAGCACATCCACCGGCGCCAATTTGGTCAGCTGATGATTCATCAGTACAATCGCTGCAAAAACCTGCATCCATCCATCTCCGTCGTTTCCAAGCTTGCAAACCTTAAGTTTGCGGTCGATTCCAGCCTAACTTCGACACCAAAAATAATAGCGTGGCGGAACAGCTTTCAATTGCAATGCAAGGTGTTCGGGAACGGTTACAACCGACCGTTGCCACTATACAACACGGAATTATTAAGGGGATCGGGATAAAATCAATTCGAGCGGCTCCTTTCTGCCCGCTGCCGCTGCGTCTTAATTTGGGCAAATCTCTTGCATCATTTCGTACTTGTGAGAGTCTATCTACCAAACACCACAAAATGGGTTCATACCCATAAGGAGTCATCATGCATTTTCGAAATATAAAGGCAATCGCCCTTGCCTCGGCCTTCTCCATCGCTCTTGCACCCGGCTTTGTCCACGCACAGGACGCCGCGAAGCGGGATTTGAAAACTGCGGGAACCGACACGAAGGACGCCGCCAAAGACACTGGACACGACGTTGCCACCGGAACCAAGACTGCTGCGGATAAGACCGCCAGCGGCACTAAGACGGCGTACCACAAGACTGTGAGCGGGACGAAGACTGGCGCCGACAAGACCGTGGATGCTACCAAGACTGCGGGAAAAGATGTTGCTCACGGAACCAAAGTCGCCGCCGAGGATACGGCTAAAGGAGCGAAGAAGGTCGGCGATACGATAGTCGGAAAGCCCAAGCCGCAGTAATGCGATTCATCAGGCCGAGTGCACGGGTACGTCCCTGCTCGGCCAAACCACACTTGCCGTCAGCCCTACAAGCGCAATCCAATACAGGTCCGCTCCCAGCAGGTGAACAATCTGCATCCAAACCGGAGCCAGCAGCAAAATATCTGCTACTCCCAAAACAAGCTGCACTCCTAGCAATCCCGCCACCAGCCAACCCAGGCGAGACCGTACCTTCATCACCAGCCACAATATGCAGCATAATCCCACAACTGCCGCTGCCGGATGCATCCATCGCATTCGCACCAGCAGCGGAGAAGTTGCCGCAAAGTCCGAGGCCAGAGCCGCCTGCAGCGAAGGCGAAGGGAACAAGGTATCTGCTAAAGCAGCAAGCGCACCCGTGGCGCCTACCACCAGCGTCGCTCCAATCGCAATCCACGCGGGCAAAGAAAGTTGACGCTCTCTGTCAGAAGTGACTTCCATCCACTTGGGATCACCCAGCCACCATGCCGTCAGGCTCAGCGCACCCAGAAGCAGCATCGTATTGGTGAAGTGGACGGACTGCATCACCACGCGAGCCGTCGATATGTTGTGCTCGACATATCCGCCAAGCACCAGCACGGCTCCCAGCAACGCCTCCGTTACCAGCAACACCACCGAGGCTATAGCAGCCTTGCGCGCCCGGTGTCCTTTTTTCGTCGCGTAGAACGTCCACACCACCATGGCCAACACCAGAAACGTGCATACCCCGGTCATCGATCGGTGGGCAAATTCGATGATCGTGGCCAGCCTCGGATGATGGGGAAAAAAGTCTCCGTTGCACAGCGGCCAGCGGTCGCCGCATCCTGCACCCGATCCCGTGGCGCGCACCACAGCTCCCCACAGAATCACCAGGATGTTGTACCCGACAACTCCCCAGGCGAAACCCCCCAGTGCTTTGGAAATGCCCGTTGCCGGAACTGCAGCTATCGTGGCCATAAGCCCATTTTACGTCCAGCGAGGGAAGCGACAACCACGTCCCCCTCAAAGTGATTGGCTTGAACTATCCCTTCGCCAATTCCTTCGCGCGCTGTGTCGCCCGTTTTACGGCCTTGATCAACGTCACCCGCAGACCGCCTTCTTCCAACTCCAGAATCCCGTCAACCGTACATCCTGCTGGAGTCGTTACCGCGTCCTTGAGCAGTGCCGGATGGTATCCCGTCTCAAGAACCATACGTGCCGAACCCAGCGTTGTCTGCGCCGCCAGCAACGTAGCCACATCGCGTGGCAGACCGACGTTCACCCCGGCCTCCGCCAGCGCTTCGATGATGATGTACAAAAACGCCGGCCCCGAGCCCGAAAGTCCGGTGACCGCATCCATGTGCTTCTCATCGACAATGACCGTTTTGCCCACCGTCTGAAAGATCTTCTGCGCCACAGCCATCTGATCGGCTGAGACAAACCGTCCAGCGCACAGCGCAGTTACACCTGCCGCAAGCATCGCCGGTGTATTCGGCATTGCGCGAATTACCGCCAGCTCACAACCTGCCCCGTCCTCAATACTGCGCGTCATCACCGACGCAGCGAACGACAACACCACCTTCTTCGATGTCAACGCAGGCCTGATCTCCTCAATCAGCGCCGGCACCTGCACCGGCTTCACGCCAAGGAGAATCACATCCGCCTGCTGTGCCGCAGCCAGGTTGTCTGTAGTCACCTCGACGCCGAACTGTGCCGACAGAGCTTTCGCGCGCTCCGCATGTTGCACCGTAGCGAAGATTTGTTCCGGAGCCAGCAGGTTGTTCTTCAAAAACGCCTGCAGCAGGATGCCGCCCATCTTGCCTGCGCCCAGGATTGCGACGCGCAGCCCTGGCATCGCCGGCGCCGCTGCAGCAACAGGAATCTCAAAACCTTCGCTCATTTCCAAAGGCTATCAGAGGTTATTGCTTCTGCGCCGCAATCCATGCATCGATACGCTTCTCCAGGATGTCCAGCGGTAGTGCGCCGGAGTCCAGCATCTCATCATGAAACGCCTTGATGTCGAACTTCGCGCCCAGCGCCGTCTTCGCTTTATCGCGCAGCTCAAGAATCTTCAGTTGCCCCATCTTGTATCCCAGCGCCTGCGCCGGCCACGCGATGTAGCGGTCCACCTCTGACTGGATATTCGTCTCATCCAGCGACGAGTGCTCATGGAAGTAGTCCACCATCTGCTGCCGCGTCCAGTGTTGCGAGTGCACGCCTGTATCGACGACCAGGCGAATCGCGCGCCACATATCGTTGTCCAGCCGCCCGAAATCGCTGTACGGGTCTTTGTAGAACCCGATCTCCTTGCCTAGCCTCTCGCTATACAGAGCCCATCCTTCAACGAAGGCAGTGTAATCCTGATATTTGCGAAACTCCGGCAGACCAGTCAACTCCTGTGCAATCGAAATTTGCAGGTGATGCCCTGGAATTCCCTCATGATATGCAACGCTCTCCACCGTAGTCAGCGAGCGATCGGCAAAGTTATACAGATTCACGTCCACTCGTCCTGGTCGGCTCCCGTCTGCTGTGCCCGCATCGTAGTAAGCCATCGGAGAGCTCTTCTCTGCGAACGCCGGCATCACCACAACCTCCAGCTTTGCCTTGGGCAACCGCCCGAACAGCTCCGGCAGACGTGGCTGCATCTGCGCGATATAGCCCTTGTAGGTATCAAGCAAAACTTCCTTCGACTGCGGATGTTCTTTCGGATTCGCAACCAGTGCCGCACGAAAACTCTTCAGGTCCGCGAATCCGAGCTGATGCACAATCGCCAGCATCTCCGCCTCATCGCGCTTCACCTCGTCGAGCCCGATCTGGTGAATCTCCGCCGCCGTCTTATCCAGCGTCGTGATCTGGTGGATTCGAAACGCATAGTAAGCATCGCCGTCGCGCATGGCCCATACGCCGGGGTCCTTCCTCCCATTCGGCACGTACTGCGCGGCCATGAACTTTGCGAACCGCTGATAAGTCGGCAGCACCTGCGTCTGAATCACCATCATCAGGTCTGTCGTGATGCGCTTCTGGTCCGGCGCTGGAATCGTCTTGGGAAACTTCTTCAGCGGCTGCGCAAAGACACTCTCTTCTGCCGTCTGAGCCGCGATGCCCTGCGTCTGCTTCAACGCCTCTTCGAGTGAGTCTTTGGGAGGCATGCGACCCTCATCCACTCCAACTTGAAGATTCGTCATCACCTGCGAGAACGCTACCGGCACTTTTTTCAGCCGCTCGATATAGTCGTCGTAGTCCTTCACCGAATCGAACGATAGCTGGCTCACCATGTTCGGCAGCATCGTCTGGAATCCATAGACTGGGGTGACCGGCATCTCCCACTCTTTGAACTTGGCGCCCTGCTGATCGTCGATCAGTGAGCGCATCATCAGCTCCGCCGAGAGCTTCTCCTGTTCGGTCAAACCCGTTGTGTCGATGGCACCCAGTCGCTGAATGTAGTCCAACCCACGCTGCAGCTCCGCATTGATCTCTTTGGGCGAGTAGTCTGACAGCTGATCGTTGTACCGCTTGTCGCCGATGACCGAAGCAAACTCGGGTGAGTGCTTCAGCCGGTCCTGCCATATCTCGTCGAAAAGCGAAGACAAAGCCTTACTGCGAGCCGCAACCGAAGCGCTCGGCTGGGCAATATTCGCCGCCTGACCTTGCGCCCGTCCGCCCGCCACACTTAAACAGCCCACCAACACCAGACAACTAAACCCATGCAGCGAAAACTTCGACATTTTCCATCCTCAACGTACATGCCAAGTCTACCGTGACATCCGTTGAGCATTCACCCTTCGCGCTATAGAAGAGCAGGCGCCGAATTTCCTGTCTCCAGCATTCGGTAGAGTGTCGAGCGGCTGATTCCCAGCAGTTCCGCCGCCCGCAGCTTGTTCCCATCGCAGTCTTTCAGCACGCCGAGCACATGCCGCTCCACCACATCCTGCAACCGAACGCTTGCGGCTGAATTTGTTGTCACCGCTTCGTCCCATGACGATCCCAACAACGCAAGAGACTGCATCTCCAACAGCTCTCTGCTGCTTTGTAAAACCGCATCTCGAATTACATCGCTCAGCTCGCGAACATTCCCTGGCCAACGATGCTCCTGCAACCGCCGCATTGCTTCGGGCGCAATTCTGTGCACGGGGCGCTCGTACAACCGCCGAAACCGATCCATAAAATATCCCGCCAATTCAGGGAGATCTTCCATCCTTGCGCGTAGCGGCGGTACGGCAATCTCAACCGCTGCCAGCCGCTGGTAGAGCTTCTGTCGAAATCGCCCAGCCGCTGCCAGCGTCCGCAGGTCATCTGTCGTCGAGGCGATCATCCTCATCTCGATTTTCGATCGATTGCCTCTTGAGCTGAGAGCGGACTCGCCCCCACCCAGCATCCTCAGGAGCCAATCCTGCGAAGGCAACGAGAGCTGCTCCACGTCGTCGAGAAATAGTGTTCCCCTCTTCGCCCCCTCCATAAACCTGCCAGCCGGATCGTTCGCTCTGCGGCAGCTCTCCACATCCGCCGCATTGCGGAACAGGAAGGGCTCTGACCGGCCACGGGCAGCATGCAGCATTCGTGCCACAAGCTCCTTGCCTGACCCGCGCTCACCACGTACCAGCACCGAGCGAAAGTGAGGCGCGATCCTCTCAATCTGTACCCGCAGCTTCTTTATTGCTGGGCTTTGCCCCACTAATTGCAACTTGTCGTGTTCGGCGAGCGGGTTCAAAGCGGCTTCGGACGCATCGTCTGGACGGCACAAGGAGTCTGCACACGGAGTTGGCATGGCTGGTCTTTTTATCGGCAGATAACGCCATCCCGTGAGCCCAAACGCGAAAAGCCGCAGACTCGCATGTGCAAACGAGTCTGCGGCTTTCGGTTCGAAGATTTTTTGCGAGCTATGCGGTCGTCGGGGCGCAGTAGGTATCGAACGCACGCGCCAGCTCCTGCGCAATCGCCGGTGCCGTCGAGGTCTCGATGGCCGAGCGCTGCATCAGGTACACGAGCTGTCCGTCGCGCAGAATCGCAATTGCGGGCGACGTGGGCGGGTGGCCGCCGAAGTAGCCGCGGGCCTTCTCGGTGGCTTCGCGGTCCTGGCCTGCGAACACCGTCACCGAGTGGTCCGGCTTGGCTGCGTGCTGCATCGCCAGACGAACGCCCGGGCGCATCTTGCCTGCCGCGCATCCGCAGATCGAGTTCACCACGACCATCGTCGTGCCGGGCTGCGCCAGCGCTTTATCCACATCGGCCGCCGTGCGCGCTTCTTGAATGCCCGCGCGAGTCAGTTCTTCACGCATCGGAATTACCATAATCTCTGGATACATCTGTTTCTCCCCCTCGGCTACGGCCCTGGCCGCGCCTGTTCGGATTCTACGGTTTAGCCTGCGAACCTGCCACCCCCGCCTACCGGCAAAAGTGTGCAAAGTATTCAAACGAAACAGTATAAGTCCGGACTTTCCTGACTGTTCAAGCTCAGATCAAAGCCCGGACCGCCTGCTTCGCTGATCTAAGAGTATCAGTTGTGTCAACTATGGCGTGGCTTCGCCGGGTTCAGGTTTCCACTGCCCTTAACCCGCCTCTCTCGGGCGATGTTGTACTCTCAAGCCGTGCCGCATCCCGTTCTTCCAGTCAAAGAGTCCGTTCTGCTTGGCCCCTATACGACACTTGGGATCGGTGGCCCGGCGCGATTTTTCTGTGAAGCCCGCAGCGAGGCCGACGTAGCGGATGCAGCCCAGTTTGCCCATGATCGCAACCTTCCTCTCTTCATTCTGGGCGGTGGAAGCAACCTGCTGGTCAGCGACCAGGGATTCGACGGCCTCGTCCTGCACGTCGGCGTGCCGGCTGCCAAACGCGAACAACGGGACCATGCCTGCGTTCTGCTGCACGCAGGTGCGGGAGAGAACTGGAACGACATCGTCCTCTATGCGGTCGAGCATGGATACGCCGGTATCGAGTGCCTTGCGGGCATTCCCGGCGACGTCGGCGGAACTCCCGTCCAGAACGTCGGCGCCTACGGGCAGGAGGTTGCCGAGACCATCATGCAGGTCCGGGCCTTCGATCTCACGAAGCACGCCTTCGTCGATCTCAGCCACGAAGCCTGCCGTTTTGGCTACCGCCGCAGTCTCTTCAACACCGAGGCCCGGGGACGCTACATCGTCACCTCGGTCACTTACAAGCTGCGTCCCGGCGGAGAGCCTGCGCTGCGCTACGCCGATGTTCAGCGGTTCTTCGCCGCGTCGATTGCGGCCGGGCAGAATCCCACGCTCCGCCATGTCTACGATGCCGTACGGTCCATCCGCGAGCAAAAGGGCATGCTGGCAGGGCAGGGAGGCGCTGATAGCCGAAGCGCGGGCTCTTTCTTCAAAAATCCCGTAATCTCTTCGGCCAGGCTGCCGCAGATCGCTCTCGACGCTGCATGTCGCGATGATGAGATTCCACGTCACCCCGCAGGCGATGGCATGGTGAAGCTGCCCGCCGCATGGCTGATTGAAAAGTCCGGGTTCCAGAAGGGCTTTGTCATGGGCCGCGTGGCCATCTCGTCGCGCCACACGCTCGCGCTGGTAAATCTCGGCGGCGCAACTGCTGTCGAGCTGCTCGCTCTGCGCGACGCGGTTCTGTCCGGAGTGATGAAGAAGTTTTCTATTCCGCTCGAGCAGGAGCCGGTTATGCTCGGCTTTCCGCCTTCGTCGGGTTGAGCTGGCCCAGGAGCCGGATGCGCTCCTGCGCCAGTACTTCGTCTACAGGCCCTTGTTGCACAACTCGTCCGTCTGCGATCTTGATAACCTCCGCCCCAAGTTGAAACGCTTCGCCCACATCGTGGGTTATTGAGAGCACTGGCCTCTTTATCACCGCCAGCCAATCCCGTAGTTCTTCAATCAACTCATCCCGCAGGCGAAGATCCTGCCCGGTAAACGGCTCATCGAGCAGCAGAAGGCTTCCACCGCCCACGCTCACCGCGGCAACAACCGCCCTGGCGATTGCCACTCTTTGCCGCTCTCCACCGGAGAGCATCGACGGAGATTTCTCTGCCAATCCCCGCAGTTGAAACCTCTCCACCGATTCCTCGACAATTTGAGCGGCACTTGTTCCATCCGTCTGCGGCTGTGCGCCGAATGCGATGTTTTCCCTTACTGTCAGATGAGGAAACAGAGTCGCACCCTGGCCTGCAACTCGCACACTCCGCCTATGCGCGCTGACAAAGATTTTCTTCTCTGTATCGGTCATCACGAAATCCCGCCCATAAAACCGCGAAACGATTCGAGCCCGATCCGGTCGTAAAAAACCCGCAATCGCCCGCAGCACCATCGTCTTTCCGCTTCCCGAAGGCCCAAACAAAACTGTCCACGGTTGTGTGAGTTCGAAGGCGACGTCCAGCGTCAATGCTCCGACTCTGTGCTCGACCCTCACGCTCAGAATGCTATCGAACAACGTCGGCCTGCCTTCCATCCAGCTTTCTCACGCCGGGCGAGAGATAGATCGCCAGCAGCGCCACCACCGCAAACCCGACCAGCACGAACGCCGTCCGGTTCGCCGCGTTGTAGTTGCTGTCCTGAACCAGATCGTAGAGCGAAATAGAGAGCGTCCGCGTGGCTCCGGGAATGTTTCCTCCCAGCATCAGCACGACGCCGAACTCACCCACTGTGTGAGTAAATGTCAGGATCGCGCTCGTCAGCAGGGAACCGCGCGCCATCGGCAGTACGACCGACGAAAATACCCTCACCGGCGCTGCCCCCAGCCCCGCGGCTGTTTCGATGAATCCCCTGTCGACCGCCTCAAACCCCGCGACCAGCGGCTGAACCGCGAACGGAAGACTGTATAGGATCGATCCAACCAGCAAGCCCGAAAAAGTGAACGCCAACGGATGGCCGATGATTCCTATGAGCAGCCTTCCGGGGGCAGTCAGCGGTCCCATCAAAATGAGCAGATAAAACCCCAGCACGGTAGGGGGCAAAACCAGCGGCAGCGCCACGAACGCCTGCACCAGCGCGCGCGCGACACTTCGTCCCGAAGCGATCCACCACGCCAGCGGCAACGCAATCACCAGCAGAATCGCCGTCGTCGCCACCGCCAGCCGCAACGTCAACCAGAGCGCCTCAAAATCCATACTGCGCCAGTCTATTGCACTCTATGATTCGAGCCGTAGAAATACGCTTACTGCACCGCCGCAAGCCCCAGCTTCGACCAGTTCTGCTGTACCGCAGGACTCAGCAGCCAATCCAGAAACGCATGCGCCGCGGCCTTGCGGTCGGAGTTCTTCATCACCACCGCGCATTGCATAATCGCCGGATACTGTGAGGTCGGGACCAGCACGTAGGTTCCGATCTCCTTGAAGTGTGCCGTGCTCGCCGTCGTCAGCGAGATAAGCCCGAGCTGGGCGTTCCCCGACTCGACAAACTGCGCCGTCTGCGCGATGTTTTCGCCTACGACAAAGTGCGGCGACACCGCGTCGTACATCTTCATGTTCCTGAGCGCCTGCGCCGCAGCCCGTCCATACGGAGCGTGCAGCTCATTCGCAATGGCAACCGTCTTTACGCGCGGATCGGTGAGCCGTTCGATACTCAAGGGCAGCAGGCCGGAGTCGTTGCGTGCCCACAGTACCAGCGTCCCCTTGGCGTAGGGAGTTGGAGATGTTCCATCGGCCAGCCCCGCAGCCACAATCTTCTCCGGATACACATAGTCAGCGCCCATAAAGATGTCCATTGGTGCGCCGGCTAGAATCTGCGTTGCCAGCGTCGACGATGACCCGAAGCTCGCCACCAGCTTCACGCCTGTGGCCTTCAGGTACTGGTCGGCCAGCACAGGCATCACCGGCTGCAGGTCGGCCGCAGCCGCAACTCGCAGCTCCGTCTGAGCCTGGGCAGCCAGGACGCTGGACGTAACGCAGAAGAGGACAGCAGCGAGACGAACAAGAGTGACGCGCATGCGGAGGCCTTTACAATAGGCTAGAGAAGACAATGAAAGTAGCAACACACTATCTTAGATGCACAGAATGCGCTGCCGTCATCCCAAAAGACGAGGCAAGCAGCAACTTTCGCTGCCCGCAGTGCAATGGCCTCTATGAAGTTGCCTATCCCTGGAGCGACGTAAAGCGGAGTGATGTAAAACCCGACGCGCAATCTGACGCACAACCGGTTGCCCAGACTGCTCCCTTCGCCGACCTCGTCAATCTTCTGCCCAACCCCAGCGCTCTCCGCTGGCTCTGGCAGGAGCGCCGCTCCTCCACCATGGACGTCGATCAGTCCGGCGTCTGGCGTTTTCGCGACCTGCTGCCCATCGTCGATGACTTCGAGAAGGTCGTCACCCTTCGCGAAGGCAATACTCCGCTCTACGAGCTTCCCCGCGCTGCTCGTTCGCTCGGTCTGAATTGGCTGCTGGCCAAGCACCAGGGCATGAATCCCACCGGCTCCTTCAAGGACACCGGCATGACTGCAGCGCTCTCGGTCGCCGCGCAACGTGGATTCGAGTGGGTAGCGTGTGCTTCGACCGGCAATACATCGGCCGCGATGGCTGCTTATGCTGCCCGCGCGGGACTGCGCTCCATCGTCTTTATCCCTGAGGGCAAGATCGCCTGGGGCAAGCTCTCGCAGTCGATGGACTACGGTGCTCTGACGATCCAGCTCAAGACGGACTTCGATGGCTGCGTCAAAATTCTCGCCGAGCTGGTCCAGCGGTTTCCCATTTACCTGTTGAACTCCGTCAATCCCTATCGCCTCGAAGGCCAGAAGACGCCCGCCTTCGAGATCGTCGAACAGCTCGACTGGCAGGTTCCCGACCACATCATCGTTCCCGGCGGCAATCTCGCCAACTCCGCCGCGCTGGGCAAAGGCTTCACCGAGATGTACCAGCTCGGTCTCATCCCGCGGCGGCCCAAGGTCAGCATCATCCAGGCCGAGGGAGCCAATCCTCTCTACCGCTGGTTCACCGACGCCAACCGCATCATGAAGCCCGTCGTCGCCGAGACCCGCGCCACGGCCATCCGTATCGGCAATCCTGCCTCATGGCGCAAGGCTGCTTCGGTCATCGACGAGCTCGGCGGCTGGTGCGAGCAGGTCTCGGAGCAGGAGATCGCACTGGCCAAAGCCGAGATCGGCTCCGAGGGCATTGGCTGCGAGCCTGCCTCCGCTGTCACGCTCGCGGGGCTCAAAAAGCTCGTCGCCCTTGGCAAGGTCACTCCTGAGGAACGCGCCGTCCTCGTTCTCACTGGCCATACCCTCAAGGATTCGCAGTACACCATCGACTACCACCGCAACGAGCTCTTCACCGCCGCCGAAAAGGCCCAGCTTCCCCCCGCCGATCAGGCCCGCCACGCCGCGCTGCGCCGCCCGCCGCTCGTCCTCGAAGCCGACTCCTCTGTGGTTCTCAGTACCCTCGAGTCGTACATGAGCCAGCCCCAGCCGGTATGACCACTTCCGCCACGACCTTGGTGCAACCCGGACCTTTCCGCGTTCGCCTTCCGGCTACATCCGCGAACCTTGGCCCCGGCTTCGACGCCGTTGGGCTGGCCATGGCGCTCTATCTGACCATCGATGCAGTGGCCGCCGAGTCCTTCCATATCGACGCTACGGGACGCGACGCCGCTCTTTGTGCTGCCCTTGAGAACAACCTTATCCTCGACACCTACATCGACGTTCTGGCCAAGGGCGGCATCACAGCCCCGCGTCTTTGCCTCAAGCTCCACAACGAGATACCGCTAGGCATGGGCTGCGGCTCCAGCGCTGCTGCTCTTCTGGCCGGGGTGCTGCTGGCAAACCACTTCGGCAGACTGAGCCTTTCGTCTGGGCAGATTCTCGAAGAAGCCTGCCGCCGCGAAGGCCATCCGGACAATGTCGCCGCCTGTTATCTGGGCGGGATGACGGTATCGGCCATGACGAAAAACGGCGTAGTTACAGCGACCTGCGGACAAAATCTCAACTGGAGCTTGCTGCTTGCTCTGCCGTCTGTCGGCCTTGCAACCTCCAAGGCCCGCGCGCTCCTGCCGGACAGCTACTCCAGAGAAGACGCCGTGGCCAACATTCAAGCTACGGCCCTTTTGGTGGCGGCTTTTGCCCAGGGCAGGGGAGAACTCCTTCGTTTCGCCATGCGCGACCGCCTTCACCAGCCTTACCGCGGCAAAGCCTGTCCCCTCCTGCCGTTGCTCCTGCCCTTGGTCGACACGGAAGGCGTTCTGGGCGTGGCGCTTAGCGGAGCAGGCCCGTCCGTCCTCCTCATTACCGAGGATTCTGCGGCGGCGAGCCTGGATTCTGTCATCCGCGAAGCCGCGGGCGATCCTGCGATTGAGGTTGTCCATACCCGAATTGCTGGAGGAGTACTTCACAGCTAAGGGCTATCTACTCACCTGCAATGGCTTATGATGAATATGACAACACGGTAACTCTGAGTATGTTACCTAAGATTTCTTTACGTTATGCAAAATTCTTGTAGTTTATTTCCTGTGGGCAGTTCTGGGGAGGGCTGCTACGCCGCCCGTTGACCTCTTTCAAAAGAGGTCCGGGCGTTTACTCTTTAAGGCACCGGACCGATCCCGAATCTCAGAAGACGCGCCAGCATCTATTATTGTGTAGACTGCGCTGCACCACAGGGTGTGAGACAAAAGTGCAGTGCAATCTGGAGGAAGTTAAATGGCAGGACAGTATGTCACAGAGATTAACGATGCAAACTTTGAAAAGGATGTTCTACAGTCGGCAGAGCCCGTACTGGTAGATTTTTGGGCCGCCTGGTGTGGTCCTTGTCGCGCCCTGGCCCCCGTCGTCGACGAAGTTGCCACGCAGTATCAGGGCAAACTCAAGGTCATGAAGATGGACGTCGACTCCAATACCGCCACGCCGATGCGTTACGGCATCCGCGGAATTCCTGCTCTCTTGATCTTCAAGGACGGCAAAGTGGCCGACCAGATCGTTGGATTCGTCCCTAAGGACACCATCGACAAATCTGTAAATAAAGTTCTCGCGTAAGTTAGCCAGGCATTCCGTGCAGGACAGACCTCACGGCCCGGCGATCGCTGATTGCCGGGCCGTTGTTTTGTCTTCTCGATCCATTCTGCTGGCCGAACACTCGGGCGAATGTTATGTTTTCTATCGTCTAAAGAACTAAATCTGACGATGGGGAACGAGCGCACGTGGGATTGCTGAGTCACCTGTTCTACCCATGGGGCCTTCTGCTCCAGGGACTGGCGATCGTTCACTTCATTCGCCGCCGGCCCGATACCTACTGGCTGTACATCATCCTCTTTCTTGGCCCCGTCGGCGCATTGATCTACCTCGTTGTCGAAGCCCTGCCCGACATCGGCCTCGTAGGCCAGTCCTTCAAAGGCTTCTCCCGTCGTAAGCGCATCGGCCAGCTCGAGGTTGCCATTCGCGACAATCCATCGACCGGCAACTACGAAGAGCTAGGCGACCCCTACATGGACGAAGGCAAGCTCCAGCTTGCCCGGGAAGCGTACGACAAAGCCATCGCCGCACGAGCCAACACGATCGATCCGTTTTACCGGCGCGGCGTCTGCGCCATTCTCCTGGGCGATGCCGCGGCGGCTCTGCCCGACCTCGAACGAACCGTCGAAGAAGATCCCGGCCACGATTTTTACCGCGCTGGAGGACTGCTCGCCCATGCCTACGCGCAGACCGGGCAGAAAGAAAGGTCCGAGGCCCTCTTCCGCAAAGTAACGGCGTCATCCACCTCATCGGAGACCTACCTGAACTTCGCGAGCCTGCTCGCCTCCGAAGGTCGCAGCGGGGAAGCCCGCGAGTGGGCCCAGAAGGTTCTCGACAAGAAGCCCAGCATGCCCGCCTACCAGCGCCGCCGCGAGCGCCCCTGGTTCCGAAGCGCAAACGCGATGTTGAAGCGCCTCCCGGCCTGAAGATCGGGCATCTTCCTCCATTGCGAGTGCATCGGTATCAAAGTCATAAAATCGAATCGTCTGCCCAGGGGCAACTCTCCGGCTCGCTTGAGGTTCTAACGGGACGAGGTGAAACGATGCCTGTTGGTATGTTTTTTGTTCTCTCCGCTCTCTCCGCTGCTCTTTTAGGCTCCGTACCCGTGACGCCGGCCCAGGTCTCAATCAACATTGGAGTAGCGCCTGTTTGCCCCTACGGGTACTTTGACTATGAGCCTTATAGCTGTGCTCCCTATGGCTACTATGGGCCCGATTGGTTCACGGGAGGCGTGTTTATCGGAGCCGGCCCGTGGTTTCACGGGCCTCGTGGCTTCTACGGACACGTCGACAACCGCTACGATCCTCGTCACGGTTATGTTGGACCGATGCCGGGGCGTGGTGCTCAACCGTTCAACCACTTCCAGGCAAATGAGGCGCGGGATGGCCAGGGTCACGTAGGCAATGCCGGCCATGATGGTGGTGGGGAACATGCCCTGCCCGGTGGCGGCGGCCACGGCGGCGGTCACCCCCGCTAGAGCGCGTTGCACTCGGACCGAAGCGGAAGCAGCATGAGATACCGTGGTTTCTCATGCCGCTTCCACGGTCATTCCGGCGAGCCACCCATTACACTTGCACTCATCATGTTTGAGTGGATGCTCTTCCGCATCATTATCGTGGCCTTCTTCATCCTGGCCACGAGTTTCTTCGTCGCCGCTGAGTTCGCCCTCGTCAGCGTCCGCGAGACCCGCATCCAGCAGCTCATCGCGCTTGGCCGTCCCGGCGCTCGCACCGCGCTCAAGCTCAAACACACCATCGACGAGTTCCTCCCTGCCGTCCAGCTAGGCGTCACCGTCGCCGGGCTAGCTCTCGGCTGGGTCGGCGAACCCTCCATCGCCCAGATCATCCTCAACTTCGAAGGCATCTGGCTGCACGCGCTCCCAGGCCATGCAGTCCTCTACGCCCACACCATCGCGGTCATCCTGTCCTTCTGCATCATCACTTACTTTGAAGTTCTCCTCGGCGAGCTCGTCCCGAAGTCCCTCGCCCTGCAGCGCGCCGAACGCATCGCCCTCGCCGTCGCCGGACCCATGGACGTCTTCATCCGCATCACGCGTCCTATCGTGAAGCTGCTGAACACCTCCGCCTCCGTCGTCCTCCGCCTCTTCCGCGCCCCGTTGCGCGGCGAAGGCGCCGTCCACTCGCCCGAAGAATTGAAACTCATCGCCACCGCCACTCGCCGCATGGGGCTGCTTCCTGTCTTTCAGGAAGAGATCATCCATCGCGCCATCGAGCTGAACCACGTCACCGTCCGCGAGATCATGACCCCGCGCGGCAAAATCTTCTCTCTCCCCGGCGACATGCCGCTCCAGCAGGCCTCGGCGCGCATCATCGAGGAGCAGCACTCCCGCGTCCCTGTCTACGATCCCGCGCACGGCCCCGAAGACCTCATCGGCATCGTCTACTCCAAGGACATCTCCCGCCTCATGCACTTCCGCACCGTGGCGCTGTCGATGGGCGGAAGGGGAGAGTCCGGCCTGACCATCCAAAACGTCATGCGCGAGCTCACCTTCGTCCCCGAGACCAAGCTGGCCATCGAGCTCCTCCAGGAATTCCAGGAGCGCCGCCGCCACATCTCCATCGCCGTCGACGAGTTCGGCTCCACTGTCGGTCTCGTCACGGCCGAAGACATCCTCGAACAGATCGTCGGCGAGCTGGAAGACGAGTTCGACGTCAGCCGTTCGCCTCTGCTCTCCACCACGGGAGCCATGTCGCTCGACGGCTCGACCACCCTCCGCGATCTCGGCAACCAGCTCCATTGGGTATTTCCCCGCGAAGCCGGAGTCGAAACCCTCGCCGGGTTTCTCCTCGCGCAACTCGGTCACATCCCCGTCGCAGGCGAGAGCATCGACTACGAAGGCCGCCGCTTCCAGGTTGCCGAAATGTCCGGCCACCGCATCAGCCGCGTCACCGTTGAAGACCTGCCGCAAGCCGCTCTCAGCGTAACCAACGATACGGATGCCTCCGAATGAGCCGCGTGCGTATGGAATTCCCCGAATGACCGCTCTCTGGAAGCCCCTCCGCCGCATCCTCCTCACGCTCCCGGTCCTATGGGTCGTCGTCTCCCTCGTCTTTCTGCTGATTCACCTCGTTCCCGGCGATCCCATCGTCCAGATGCTCGGCGAAGGAGCCACCGCTGCCGACATCTCCGCGCTCCGCCATGCCTACGGCTTCGACGTACCCCTCAGCCAGCAGTATGCTCACTACTGGCAAGGCATCCTCCACGCCGATCTCGGTCAGTCCCTTCGCCTCCACGACTCCGTCACGCACCTTGTCCTCCAGCGTTATCCCTACACCCTTGCTCTCACGCTCGCGGCGCTGGTGATCGGCGTCGGGCTCTCCATCCCCGCCGGTGTCGGCTCCGCACTCCATCGCAGCCGCTGGCAGGACCGCACCCTCGGCGTCGTCTCTCTCGTCGGCCTGTCGTTTCCCAACTTTGCCCTCGGGCCGATCCTCATCCTCATTTTTTCGATCTCGCTCGGCTGGCTTCCTGTCTCCACCGCAGGCGACGGCACTGCCACAAGCTTCCTCCTGCACCTCATTCTTCCTGCTATCACGCTGGGCCTGTCTCTCGCCGCGATCCTTACGAGAATGGTCCGCACCGCAATGCTCGAAGAGCTGAACCAGGACTACATCCGCACCGCCCGCGCCAAGGGGCTCACGGAAAACGCGGTCGTCTATCGTCACGCCCTTCGTAATGCGCTGATCCCTGTCATCACCGTCGTCGGTCTGCAGTTCGGCAGCCTCCTTGCCGGAGCCATCGTCACCGAGACGATCTTCAGCTGGCCCGGAATCGGCCGTCTCACGCTCTCCGCCATCTCCAACCGCGACTACGCGCTCGTTCAGGGCTGCATCCTTGCCATCGGCCTCACCTACGTCGCCGTTAACCTTCTCACCGATGTCGCCTACACCGTCGCGAACCCGCGCATCCGCGAAAGATAACCCTTTTCCCTCCCACAAAATGGGCAAGCCCGCCTCCCACCAAAGCCGCAGGGGGCGATTTTCTCTAACCTCGCCCTCGCCTTACACTAGGAAGGAATTCGGTCTCGACACCGGAGAAGGGAAGTATGAAACTCGCAACCATCCCGTGCCGTGCCACCCTGCTTCTGGTTTTTCCGGCTCTCTTTGCTGCCGCTGCGTGCGCTCAGACGAGGCCCATCCCCGGCAAACCTGAGCCAGTTCCGCCTCTGCTCCAGTCCAAGCCCTCCACGGTAGCCGAGCCCAACACGCCGCCCGCTCGTCCCTTCCGCGACTCTCGCTACGGCGTCTCCTTTACGATTCCACCTGCCTGGAACGTCACCCGCAAGGACGGCGACGTCAGCACCTTCATCCTCGACGCCCGCAACGCCGCCCACAACGCCCAGATGCGCGCCGTCGCCACCATCAGCTTTAACCCGCACCCGTACTCCACCTTTGCCGGAGCCCTCTTCTACTACAGCGTCACTCCCAACGTCACCGCGAATCAGTGCGCCTCTCAGGCCTCCGCCCGCGCCCCACACTCTGTGACGACCACGCAGGTCGCCGGCGTCCCCTTCACCCACGGCTACGACGAGCACGGCGGCATCTGCACCGAATCCCGCGACGAGATCTACACCACCCAGCGCGACAACACCTGCTTCCGCTTCGATGCCGTCATCAACAACTTCTGCGGCGGCGACGTCAGCGGCGTTCAGGACATCACGGAGCGCCAGCTCGACGACGTCCGCAACCGCATGCAATCCATCCTGAACACCGTCCGCTTCGACAACTAGCCGGCTACGCGACAGGAAGCTCTTTCACACTGGCCTCCACGCCATCCTCCACCGTCACAAACCCCACCGTCACCGGCAGCGAAAACCGCTTCGGCCCCGCGCTGCCCGGATTGAAATACACGACATCCCCCCGCACCTCCACCGAAGCTACATGCGAGTGTCCGCTCACCACCATCGCCACTCCCGCCGCCACCGGATCGATATCCAGATCATGCACCGAGTGCACCAGGTAGAACAGCTTGCCTCCCAGCTCCACCACATCGGTGGCGGGCAGCTCCGAACACGGTCCGCGCAGATCCACATTTCCCCGAACCGCCGTTACCGGAGCAATCTCCCGCAGCTTTTCCAGCACACTGATGTGCCCCACATCCCCGGCATGCAGGATATGCTCCACCCCACGGAGAGCCTCCACTGCCTCTGGTCGAAGCAGCCCATGCGTATCCGAGATCACCCCAATCAACATCCCTACGCGACCCTCATCTCTTGCAACGATGCAAAGGCCTTACTGGATTTAGGGTCGTGGCTCCTGTCCGGATCGATGCGCAGCTCGAGCGTGCGAATCCCATCCAGCTCCACGCCATACTCCTCGATCTCTTCCGTCGATCCGTGCGGCGAGAACGCCCATTGCTGACGCACCACCTCGCGCATCTCCCCCTCCCAGCCGGCAAACAGCGCAAACTCCTGCGACCGCTCACTCTCGCGCTCAACAAAGTGCAGATGAACCCGCCGTAGCGTCTGCGGTTCATCGAATACCAGCCGAATCACCTGGGGCCCGGTCTTCGCCGCGCGCCATCCAGCCGTCGCATCCCCCCCCAAAGCCTGTTCAATCGGGAACTGCGCATCTTCTGAAGTAATCTCCACCTGCGCGATCGCTTCAATATCCTTCCACTCGCCGTGCGCAGCAGGCCGTGCCGTAGAACTGCTGTTTGAGATCACGCTTTTTCGCATAGTTCCTCCAAAGAGAGACTAACCCGAATGACAGATATCAGATTTCTAATCGGCACATAATTTTCGAGGGGCAACCGTTGAGAGTAGCAGCAAAGGCCTTCTTCTACATAAATAGCAATAGAATTCTCCTGACCGAAGGATTGCGAGGGACATCGATGGGACGCGAAGCGACCTGCCAATGCAGCTTCATAACCGGAGACGGTTCTTCGCTCCCTGATATCACGGGCGAAGTCAAAGTGCTTCTCGAATCCGACGAAATGGTCCTCTACGGAAACATCCGCATGCGCGTCCCGCTCCGTGCTGTAGAAAACGTCCGTGTCGAATCGGAAGTGCTCAGCTTCAACCTCGATAAACATCTCATCGAACTTCACCTCGGCGCCAAAGCTGCAGAAAGCTGGGCCAAAAAGATCAAATCGCCGCCGCCCACACTCGCTGACAAACTCGGAATCACCGGCAAAGTCGTGCGAACCATTGGCCCTATCGCCGACCGCGCCCTCGACTCTGCCCTCACATCGGCCGCACAAATCCGCGCCGAAGACCCAGACCTCATCCTCGCCTGCATCGACACACCGGATTCCCTCGCCACCACGCTGCGAGCCGCCAAGTCACAACTAGCCCGCCACATCCCCATCTGGCTCGTCTACCGCAAAGGCCCGGGCCATCCGCTCAACGAATCCGGCCTCCGCGCCACCCTCCGCGCAGCAGGTCTCATGGACACAAAAGTAGCTTCAGTCTCCGAGCACCTCACCGCCCTGCGCTTCAACCGGCCCAAATCCACCTAGACCTCAGAGCCCAGCCGAAATCCGCGTCCGCGGATCCATCCAATCCCGCAGAGCATCCCCAATAAAATTAAACGCCAGCACGCAGAGCATCACCGCCATCGCCGGAAAGAAGACCAGGTGCGGCGAGTCGAACAGATGCGACCGCGCATCATTCAGCATCGATCCCCAACTGGCTGTAGGCGGCGGAACCCCTAGCCCCAGAAAACTCAGCGTAGCTTCTGCGAGCACCGCTCCTGCCATGCCAATCGCAGCCTGCACAATCAGCGGCTGCAGAATATTCGGTAGAATATGCCGCCCCATCACCCGCAGATCCGAAGCCCCCAGCGCCCGCGCCGCCTCCACAAACTCCCGCTCCTTCACCGCCATCACCTGCGCCCGCACCAGCCGCGCATACCCCACCCATCCAGAGATCGCCAGCGCAAGAATTACATTCCCCAGCCCCGGTCCCATAAACGCGACGAAGGCAATCGCCAGTAGAATCCCCGGCAGCGCCATAAACGCATTCATCACATAAATATTGACGACCGTATCGGTCCATCCCCCGTAAAAACCCGCTACGCCACCCGCCACCAGCCCCACCACCAGCGAAAGCCCCACAACGCTCACCGCCACAATCAGCGAGATCCGCGCCCCGAACAAAGTCCGCGACAGAATATCCCGGCCCAGCTCATCCGTCCCAAACCAGTGCGCGCCGGAAGGCCCCATCAACCTTCCCATCAAATCCAGCCGCGCGGGATCATAGGGCGCCAGCCATGGCGCAAACATCGCGCAAAGCGCAAACACCACAAGCAGCGCCACGCCCATCGCTGCCAGCGGCTGTTTTCTCACTATGCCCGAAATCGACCGTGCCTGTACCGCAGGAACAGTTGCTCTGGAAGTCTCCACGCCCTAAATCCTACATGCGCGGAGTGCTCACGCTACGAAGAGAATAGCTTCGTCAGGTTCGTCAGGTGCAGAAGCTGCTCGATGCGCGGCGTCAGGTTTGCGAGCGTCAGCGTGACGTACCCTTCATTAATAGCAGAGACCTTAAGTCCGACGAGCGTTCCCAGCCCGAGACTGTCCATGTAGTTCACATCGGTCAGGTCGATGATGATGTGGCCGCCCTGTGGAATCAGAGGCTTCACGGTGTCCCTTACTTCGCCGGCGGTCTGGCTGTTCAACCGTCCGTGACAGTGTACCGTCGTCAGCTTAATTCCGTCCTTGTCAACCGTGTTCTCAACGTCACACCGAAAAGGGGCCTCTTCTGATGATGCAGATGTATTGGTCACGCGATCTCCCGTCGTACTCCATCTATCGTGAAATGTAATACCTGCGCCACCGCTCAATTATTAATTTCCGATTACGAACACATGGAAGTCCTTCCAGGGAGCTTGATCTCGTCAACGGATCGTCCCCACGCGTTCCCCGGTAGGAAACAGCTTCGGTCTGGGAGCCGTGCATCCTACCGTGTAGGGTTGAATAATGAAGTATCTCCGCCGTCTTTCGATTGCCGTCCCCGCCATTCTCCTGGTCCTCTGCCTCGTCGGGGCATGGTTGACGCGGGGTTCCATGACCCACCTGCCCTTCCTCCGCGGCAAAGGCGCAGCGGCCCAGAACGGCCTCGTCGACCAGCGCCCCTGGCAGACCATCGAGTCCCTCGCTCCCCTCGCCGTCTCCGCCGAAGAGCAGTCCTTCGCCCGCGAGGCCGAGCGGCTCGCCGACCATGAAGTCGACCAGGCCTTCGCCTTCGCTCTCCGCAAAGCTGCCCTCCAGACCCGCACCCTTACCGGAGATGCCCTGGCCGTTCAGCAAAAAGTTGCACAGCTTCAGGCCCTGGTCAAAGAAGATCAGGCCCACGTAGACACCCTGACCACCTCTCACAAACTACCCAACGGCTCCGTCGCCGACTCCGACGACCTCGACATTGCCAAGGCCCAGCTCCAGCTCGACAGCGACGAGCTCGCCGACGCCAACGAGCAGCTTGCGCGCGTCAGCGGGGACAAACGCCCCCAGATCCAGCAGGAGCTCACCGCACGTCAGGCCGCCATGAAGAAGTACGACTCCCAGGCCAGCGGTGGCCAGATTGCCATCCTCTCCGGCACGCGCCACGGTACCCTCGCCGGTCGCATCTCCTCCTGGTTCGATCAGCGCAGCCGCATGGCCCTCATCAAGCAGGCCCAGGCCGATACCGACGCCGATGTCGCCCGCCTCACAGCCTCCCACAACGACTTCGAAAAACGGGCCGCCGCCGCGGCTGCAGCCGTCGCCGCATCCGGCGCCGCGGCTCCTTCCGACGCCAAAAGCCAGGTCGCCCGCATGGCTCAGGCTCACTCCCTCGCCCAGATGCACAACATCGTCGAGGACCAGCTCCAGACCCAGCAGCAGCTCTCCGCCGTTTATGCCAAATGGCTCGCACAGGTTCAGCTACAGCACGGCATCGTCACTCACCTCGCGCTGCAGTCCTTCGCCTGGATAGCTTTCCTCATTCTCTGCGGCGTTCTGCTCACGACCGCGGCTCGTACCCTTCTCGACCGCTCCACCATGGACCGCCGTCGTCTCCATACTCTCCGCACGATTACGACTCTCACCATTCAGACCATCACGCTTGTGCTCGTTCTGCTGGTTGTCTTCGGCGCTCCCAGCCAGGTCCCCACCATCCTCGGCCTCGGCGCAGCCGGCCTCACCGTCGTCTTCCAGGACTTCATCCTCGCCTTCTTCGGCTGGTTCATCCTCATGGGAAAAAACGGCATCCGCGTCGGCGACTGGGTTGAAATCAATGGCGTCGGCGGTGAGGTCGTCGAGATAGGACTCTTCCGCACCGCGCTGCTCGAAACCGGCAACTGGACGGACAAGGGCCACCCCACGGGCCGCCGCGTCACCTTCATCAACAACTTCGCCATCACCGGCCAGTACTTCAACTTTTCCACCGCAGGCCAGTGGATGTGGGATGAGATCACCGTCAACATTCCGCCCGGCGTCGACTCCGGCAAAATGATCGAAGCCATCCACGAAACCGTCGTGAAAGAGACCGAAAAGGATGCGGCCCTGGCTGAGCAGGAGTGGCAAACCACCACCGGACACAATGGCCTCAGTCAATTCAAGGCCACACCCACGGTCGATATGCGCCCTGCCGCCTCCGGAGTCGACATCGTCGTCCGCTACGTCATCCGCGCCGGCGACCGCTTCGAGACCCGCAACAACCTCTACCAATCCGTCATCGACCTCATGCACAATCCGGAACCGGAAAAGGCAACGGTCTCCTCCTGAGCCCGCCGCCTCATATACTTGACCTATGCTCTCCGTCACAAGATCGTTACTCCTGTCCCTGTCCCTGTCCGTAGCCGCCGTTACCACCGCCGCGACGGCGCAGGATCCCGTCGTAGCCTTCCCGAAGAACTACAGCATCGCCCTCGACAACAGCGCCGTCACCGTCATCCGTGTTCACTACGGCCCGCATGAGCACGTCGGCGTCCACGATCACTCCGCCTTCTCCACCATCTACGTCTATCTCAGCGACTCCGGCCCTGTGCACTTCACGCACGATGAGAATCCGCCCTTCGAAGTCACGCGCCCGCCTGCAGTCAAAGGCAACTTCCGCGTCAGCCCCGGCCGCAAAGAGCGCCACAGCGTCGACAACCTCGGCGACAAAAGCTCCGACTTCCTCCGCGTCGAGCTCAAACAGCTTCCCCTCGACGGAAGCGGCCTCGAGGAGTTCCGCGGGAAGGCCCCCACCGGCCCATTGCACAGTGGTGATACCGTCGAGTTCCACAGCACGAGCTTCGACATTGAGCGCATCATCTGCGAAGCCCCCGCGCCCTGCACAATCAAGGCCTCAGACACCCCATCGCTGCTCATCGCGCTCTCACCCGTCACCATGACAGACGCCAGCCATCACGCCGTGCCAATCGACGATGGCGGCATCAAATGGCTGCAAGGCTCACAACCCGTCTCGGTCGCCTCCGCCTCCGCCGTGCCCGCGCATCTGCTCCGCGTCGTCCTCAAATCTCCGCAGAGCAAACCTGCGCAGTAGGTCCGCGAAGCTTATGCTCCAGGCATCGGTCTTTGGTGAATGATCATCCACGACGTGCCGAACTTATCCCGCAGCATCGCAAACCGGAACGCAAAAAACGTCTCGCTCATCGTCATAAACAACTCGCCGCCCTCTTTCAGCAGCCCATAGACGCGCTCAGCCTCTTCGTCGCTGTCAACGCCAAGCGAAAGGTACACGCTGCGCATCGGCTCAAACCGCCCCGGAGCAACGTCGCTGCCCATCACCTCCGTTCCGGCGATCGACATATTCGCATACAGCACAAACTTCTCCGTGCCCGGAGGAGCATTTTTCGGATCGGGCTGGTCGGCATACCGCATCATCGCGTTAATCTTGCCGCCAAGATTCTTCTCGTAGAATCGGAAGGCCTCCTCACAGTTCCCGCCAAAATTCAGATAGGCATTCAGCTGCATTCTGCATACCTCCTTCGCGCGGAATCCAGTCTAGTTCACGCTGAACCTGCGGCTTCAAACGACTCAGCATCTTTCGAATGGCTACCAAGCCGCAACCGCTCCGTCTCTCGCACAACCGCCTTGTTCCGCCCCTTCAACAGGTCTTGAATCGTAATCGTTCCACTGATTCGCTGGCTCGCCCGGTTCACCACAGCGAGGCTCGCAATCCCTTCCGCCGCCATCAACTCCGCAGCCCCACGGCACGTGCCATCTGCGTAGACGAAGAGTTCCGGCAATGCATCTTTCTCCACGGAGCTGACGTGCGGGACAGGAGACATCAGATCCTTCACAATCACAATCTCGAGCGGGTCGACACCATACTCGCGCGTCAGATGGTATCCACGGCGGCTCAATTTTTCGGTAAGGATTGAGCGCGGCATCAATAGTGCTGTCACCAGATGAGCAGTCACGCAGCCCAGCGCAAGCGGCACAAGGGCAGGGAGGCAATGCGTGACCTCCAGACTGAACAGAATCGCCGTCATCGGAACGCCAAGCGACCCTGCCAGCATCGCTCCCATTCCAATCAACGCCCAGAATGCCTGCACCTCGGCCGGAGCATGCGCCAGATGCCCCGCCATCGCGCCAACGGCTCCACCAATCATCAACAGCGGCGCCAGTACGCCTCCCGACGTGCCCGACCCAAGGGAGAACGCCCACATTAGCGACTTCGCCAGCAGAATCCCCACAATGAGCGCGATCGGCGCATCTCCTCGAAGCAGTTCGGCGATATTGTCGTACCCCACTCCCAATCCGCGCGGAAAGAAAAGCCCTCCAACCCCAACACCAATTCCTCCCAGCGCAGGCCACCACATCCAGTGAACCGGCAGCCGCTCAAACAAATCCTCAAACGCATACATCATGCGGCTCATTCCTGCTGCAATCAGACCCACAACAACGCCTAATATCAGAGCCCCAGCTGCAAATGGAATCCGGTCCACTCCACCGACTGCCGGCATCTGGAAGAGCGGGCCCTCGCCAAGCAGGTATCCACGCAGAATTGCCGCAGTCACGCTCGCTATCGCCACCGGAACCAGGCTCCGCGGCCTCCACTCGAACAGCAGAAGTTCAACCGCGAGAAGAATTGCTGCGATAGGAGTCGCGAAGGTAGCCGACATCCCTGCCGCTGCCCCCGCAACCAATAGAGTCGTACGTTCCGCATCCGTCAGCCGAATCCACTGCGCGATCAGCGAACCAAACGCCCCACCCGTCATGATGATCGGACCCTCCGCCCCAAACGGACCGCCGGAGCCAATCGAAATCGCCGCGGAGATCGGCTTCAGGATGGCGATCTTTGGATCGACCCGCGCCCGATTCAGCAAAATCGCTTCAATCGCCTCGGGAATACCGTGCCCCCTGATCTTGTCCGAGCCAAAGCGAGCCATCAGCCCGACAACCAATCCGCCAATCACCGGAACAAAAAACATCCAGTAACCCAACGAACTGCCCGCCGGCGAGACAGAGACAAAGCTGAAACGGTGATAGTAAAAAAGATTCGTCGATAACGCGATCAATCGGAGCAGCACCACCGCAAGAAAAGTCGCGCCAATGCCGATAACAAAGGCAACGCTCGACAGCAACCAGACCCTGCTGTTCACCGTGAAGTCGCGTAATACCGAAGATTCAGATTTCACTTTTTCTCCCAGGCCGCTGCTTTTTAGCGGACGCTCGTAGTGCCGTTAGCGTTCGGATAAGCCGCGGAGCACGCTCGTTCAGCTCTTTCGCATGGTCGATCGAAAGAGCCTCGAGCATCTGCTGTCCCTTGGGCGAGACCTCAAGCAGGACACAGCGACGGTCTGTCCCAGCCTGTCTCCGCATGACCAGGCCAGCCTCCTCACATCGATTCCCAAGTTCCACCACCGTGTTATGGCGCAGTCCAAGACGCTCAGCCAGATAGCCGATCGTCACCGTGTCCTTGTCCGCCGCGCCGGCGATTTGAAGAAGCAGTTGATGTTGTTGCGGCTGCAGTCCGGACTTCAGTGCTGCCGCTTCGCTGAACTGAAGAAACAGGCGAAGCTGGTGGCGAAATTCAGCGAGTATTTGAAACCTCTCAGCCGATGCGGACGCTCCTGGTGTGTTCTTCATTCTTAAATAATATCGTATTACGATATAATATCTCAAGTAGCCGCCATCCCCCAAACGCTGAGTCGAAGAGCCACTCCCGCCCATCTATACTGAGGAAAGCGTTTTGCCGGGCAATCCTCGGACCCGTCGCCGGATAACCCGAAATTGCTCACCAGCCTCTAATCTTCAATTCACAAGGAGCCCTCCCCCCCATGAAGCTCAAAGGAAAAAAAGCAGTCGTCTGCGGTGCCGGTGGATTCATCGGCGGCCATCTCGTCCAGAGCCTGCTCGCGAACGGTGTCGATGTCATCCGCGCCGTAGACATCAAACCCCTCGATGAGTGGTACCAGGTATCCAGCGACGTCGAAAGCCTCCCCCTCGACCTCAAGGACCGCGGCAACTGCCTCGTCACCGCGCATGGCGCCGAGGTCATCTTCCAGCTCGCAGCCGACATGGGCGGCATGGGCTTCATCGAAAACAACAAAGCCCTCTGCATGTTGAGCGTCCTCACCAACACCCACATGCTCATGGCCGCGCGCGAAAAAGGTGTCGAGCGCTTCTTCTACTCCTCTTCCGCCTGCGTCTACAACGCCGAAAAGCAGACCAACCCCAACGTCGTCGCCCTCAAGGAATCCGACGCCTATCCCGCCCTCCCTGAAGACGGCTACGGTTGGGAAAAACTCTTCTCCGAGCGTATGTGCCGCCACTTCGAAGAGGACTACGGCCTCCAGTCACGCGTCGCCCGCTTCCATAACGTCTACGGCCCGCTCGGCACATGGACCGGTGGCCGCGAGAAGGCCCCCGCCGCCGTCTGTCGCAAAGTTATCGAAGCCAAACACTCCGGCAAGCACGAGATCGAGATCTGGGGCGACGGCAAGCAGACCCGCTCCTTCATGTACATCGACGACTGCACCAAGGGCGTCGAGATGATCACCGAAAGCGAGATACACGAGCCCCTCAACCTCGGCTCCGACGAGCTGGTCACCATCAACCAGCTCGTCGACATCGCCGAAGACATCGCAGGCGTGAAGCTGAAGCGCAACTACAAGCTCGACGCACCCAAAGGCGTCAATGGCCGCAACAGCGACAACACCCTCATCCTCGAGAAACTCAACTGGGCGCCCTCGATCAAGCTTCGCGAGGGCCTCGAAAAGACCTACGCCTGGATCGAGCAGGAGATGTTAGCTGCCAAGCCTCTAGCGGCTGCTACTCGCTAGTACCTTCAACACGCAGTCGGTCCTCTCCACCTCGCCAAGCCGTGGAAACATAATTTCCACGCGCTTGGCGTGTGCGTCTTCGTTCATGTCCGTCATCGCATCGGAGACGAACACGACGTGATATCCCAGGTCGTACGCGCTCCGCGCCGTCGACTCCACACCGACGCTCGTAGATACGCCCGCAAGGAAAATCTGTGTTACGCCACGCTCGCGCAGCAGCTCATCCAGCGCCGTTCCCAGAAACGCTCCCGCCCGATGCTTCGTCACCAGCAGGTCGCTCGGCTGCTGCTCTAACTCCGGAACAAGCTCCGTCCAATCCGGCGGAAACGAATAGTTTCCCGGACCGGCATCCGTTCGGCCGGGAGCTCTCCCAGCCACATTCACCAGTACCACCGGCAAACCATTTTTTCTGAAAGCTCGTGCAAGCTTCGCGGACCTTTCGACCACGTCAGCGGTCGAGTGTGCCGTCGGCAAACTCACAATTCCTTTTTGCAAATCAATCAGGACAAGAGCAGCGTTGGTATCCAGTTGTGTCAGAGGCATATTTTTCCTTTCAGATAAGCCGGCAGCATCGCGCCGGTTGCATTCGAATCATTACTCGCGATCTTTCTTCGCAAAATTCACGCTCAACATGATGCTGAGCGCAGCAACTCCCACGAAGAAAATCCCAAGCGCCACAGGGTCTCCGGTCGAGATCTTTCCGGCGCGAAACAGAAAATATCCAACCACCATATTAAAGAGCGCCCATACAACATTCACCGTCGCCGAAGACAAACCCTTTCCCGGCGGCTTGGCAAATGGGGTAGGGAGGCGGTCCCCACAGGTGCCGCTCACAAAATGAGGAACCGCATTCGCAAGAAACATTCCCGCAAAGAAACAGGCAACGTAGTTCACTGTGATCTTCCTCCAGGTTGAAGTCCAACTTCATCAATAAACTCATACTGCATATCCACGTCTGCCGAAATAGCCTCCATCTCTCGCGCGGGCATTAATCCCATCTCGCGGTAAATCGGATGCATCACCGCGTTCACCTTCGGCAGATCGAGCGTGAACCAAAGCGAGCCCACAATACAGAACGCGCCTGTAAAAATGACTGTATGCGGCGCTCCAATGTGATGAGCCAGCGAGCCCGCCAGCAGGCTGCCAAACGGTGCCGCACCGAAAAATGCCATCGTGTAATAGCTCATCGCCCGGGCACGCTTGTCGTCGGGCACCAGCGACTGGATGATCGTGTTGCTCACAGCCGCGGCCTGCATCAGGCCAAAGCCCACAAAGATCATCAGCACCAGCGACACCCAGAAGATGTGCGACAGTCCAAACAGAATCAGCGCAACACCCAGCATCGCAGCCGAGATCTGCAGCATCCGCGTCAGCCCCACGACAGATTTTCGCGCAGCAAGCGAAAGCGCCGACACCAGCGCCCCCACTCCCGAAGCTCCCGTAAGCCATCCCAGCGTCGTCGCGTCTCCGTGAAGCACCTGGCCGGCAAAGATCGGCATCAGCACCGAATACGAATACCCCATCAAACTGAGCAGCGAAAACAACAGCAGAATCGTTCGGATCGGTCGAAAAGTCCGAACATAATCCCACCCCTCGCGCATCTGCTCCAGCATTGTGGCCTTACTGCGGTGGCTCTCCGGGCGAGCAATTCGCATCAGCAGAAGAGAGGCAATCACCGCAAAGTAGCTGACGCCGTCAATCAAAAAACACCAGCCCTCGCCGAACGCCGCAATCACCAAACCCGCAATCGCCGGCCCAATCAACCGGGCGCCGTTCGCCATCGAAGAGTTGATCGCGATTGCATTACTCAGATCGTTCCGGTCATCCACCATCTGCACCAGAAACGATTGCCGCCCAGGCATATCGAACGCATTAATCAAGCCTTGCAATGCAGTCAGCGCGATAATCTCCCAAAGCGTGATCACATGCGCCAGCGTCAGCGCAGCTAAAACAAGCGACTGCACCGTAGCAGCGGCTTGTGTTGCGACCAGCAGCTCGCGGCGATTCAGACGCTCCACCCAGACACCTGCAAACGGCCCCAGCGCAAACGAGACAATCTGCCCCGCGAAGCTCACAACGCCCAGCAGCAGCGCCGAATGGGTCATGCGATACACCAGCCACGTCGTAGCCAGCCGCGTCATCCAGTTCCCAATCACAGAGATGGTCTGGCCAAAAAAGAAAAGCTGAAAATTCCTGTGCCGCAACGCCCGCCACGCATGCGACATGGAACCAAACAGGGAACTCTCAACCTGCTCCGGATTGATCGAAGGCTTATTCAAATCTTCCTTCCAACCTCACTGCTGGCTGCTCTCCGCCAGTCGCCGAATAATCTCCCCGGCTGCCAGCAGAGTCTCCTGCTCCTGCTTATCGAGTTGCGAGATCGCCTTCGCCAGCCACGTCCTCTTCGCATCGCCCACACTCTTCCGTAAAGCCACGCCCTTCGCAGTCAACTCCAGATTGACCTGCCGCCCATCCGTCGGATGCGGCTTACGCTCGACCAGCCCTCTCTCTTCCAGCGCCGCGATTGTCGCGCCCATCGACTGCGGTTTCACACTCTCCGCACGCGCCAGATCGGCAGTCGTCGCCGGTCCATCCTTCGCCAGCCGGCCCATCACCGCAGACTCCGTCAACGAAAGCTCATGCGAAGCTGCCGCCGCACGCACCCGCCGGATCAGCAGGCCCAGGGCCTGGGTAAAGTCGAACACCTCGTCTTCAATCGTTCTACGCGCCATAACAATTCCATTAATAGCATAAAGACAGGATAACTTGCAAGTTTGACTTGCAAGTTATCCTGTCTATGGCAATGGCTGACAGCTCGTCCCCGCAGCGCAGCAGTCATCCGCATTGGAGAAATCACACACAGGCCCAAAACTACAAAAACTGACAGGTGCAAAGTGCCGTCCGCAACTGTTGCCAGGCGACTTTGTGTTGCGTTGTGAATGCGAATTCGATAGCTTTGGGTCATTGCAAAAATTTCACAAAGTCCCCCAACAGCCTGCCATGCTGATATAGCAGGCCATTTCCTTACCTTCTCATAATCAGATTTTGTCTTTGAAAGCGAGAATATCTATGAATCTGCTCCGCTTCAGGCAGGCTGCCGCAACCTGCGCTGCTCTGCTGCTCATCTCGGCCGCGCCCGCGCAGGAACAGGGTGGGGACAAAGTTGATTTGGATGCCCTGACACAGATCAAGCGCGAGGCCTTCCAGCACTCGCAGGTGATGGAAAACCTCTACTACATGTCCGAGGTTTATGGTCCACGAGTGAACAACAGCCGCAACCATCGTGCGGCGGCCGAGTGGGCCATGCAACAGATGAAGTCCTGGGGACTGCAGAACGTCCACCTGGAGAAGTGGGGGCCATTCGGCTATGGATGGCAGATTAAGAAGTTTTACGGCGCGCTGGAGACCCCGGCCTATGCTTCGCTCATCGGTTTCCCGCTGGCATGGACCCCCGGAACCAACGGCCCGGTCACGGCGGAGGCTGTGCTGGCTCCACTGCACTCTGAGGCAGACTTCGCCAAATACAAGGGCAAGCTGAAGGGAAAGGTCGTGCTGATCTTCGATCCGCGCGAGCTATTCCTGCATACAGAGCCGGAGTCGCACCGCCTGACCGACGCTGAGGTTGAAGCGCGTACGCAGACTCCCGATCCCTCCCGCAACGGTTTTGGCGGTGGTGCCCGTGCGGGAGCCGCAGCGCCGCGTCCCGGCGAGTTCACGCCTGCGTCACTCTCCACCGCAGCGCCCAGCGGCCGCATTCTGCGCAACAAGGTCAATACGTTCCTCAAGGAAGAGGGAGTGGCCGTGGCTCTGACGCCGGGTTACAACGGCGACGGCGGCACGATCTTTGCCTCTTACGGCGGATCGCAGGATCCCAAGGACCCGGTTGGGCCGCCGATGGCTGCCATCACGCCGGAGCAGTACAACCGCATCTGCCGCCTGCTGCAACACGGCACCACGCCGAAGCTGACCTTCGACATCGACACCGAGTATCAGAAGGATGACCTGATGGGCTTCAACGTGGTCGGTGAGATCCCGGGTACGACCAAGTCCGATGAAGTCGTAATGGTAGGCGGTCACTTCGATAGCTGGCAGGGCGGCACTGGCGCAACCGACAACGGCACCGGCTCCGCGGTGGCGATGGAAGCTGTGCGGATTCTGGCTACGGTGCACAAGCCCATGGCTCGCACTGTCCGCGTTGCGCTGTGGGGCGGCGAAGAAGAGGGACTCTACGGCTCGCTGGCTTACGTGCAGCAGCACTTTGCTCCGCGCGACACCATGAAGAAGACTCCGGAGTACGACAAGCTGGACGTGTACTTCAACGACGACTCAGGCTCGGGTAAGTTCCGTGCCGTATCGGCGCTGGGCAATGCACAGCTTGCGGTAATTCTCCAGTCGTGGATCGCCCCTGTCAGGGACCTCGGCATTCAGGCTGTAACTGGACTCACCGCCGGCCCCACCACCGAGCCGGGAGGAACGGACTCCACAAGCTTCTCGTGGATTGGTCTGAACGGCATCGGCTTCATGCAGGATCCGCTCGAATATGGCACGCGTACCCACCACTCCAACATGGACCTGTATGACCGCGTGCAAAAAGGCGATGTGATGCAGGGAGCCATGCTCGAAGCATGGTTTGCTTATAACGCAGCGACCCGCCCGGAGATGCTGCCTCGCATCGAAACTCCGGAGCCGCTGAAGAAATAACAAAAGGAACGGTAACGGCAAGGGGTGTAACGGCGGGACTTGTGAGAGTCCCGCCGACGAGAAATCCTTGTTATCGTGATTTGCACTCTGCCCGTCAGCGGGAAGGACGAGGATGGACGCCAACAGAACCCGGTTTGTACTTACACGGCCAGACCTCCAATTCGGAATTGTGACCTCTGTGCTGGTCATCGTTGCTCATGCCTTCGCCTATATGACCCACGAATATTCCCACACATTCGTGGCATGGGCCTTGGGATGGATGCCGCATCCGCTGGCTCTCGATTACGGCAAGCCGACGCTCTACAACATTCTGTTTCTCGGTGACGTCGGAGACAACGTCGACTATGCTCCGATCTTTGCTGCCGGGAGCGGCATCTCCGTCGCAGCGATCGCTCTTGCCGGCACCTTCCTGGGAAATGGCCTGCTGTACTTCGTCCTGTACCTGCTTGCCGGAATGAAAGCAGTTGCATCCAGCCGCTGGGCACTCTCTATGACCTATTGGGTGGCGTTGATGTGCGCGGGCAATGTGTGGGGCTATGTGCCGATCCGGGCAATCACCACGCACGCCGATATTGCCATTGCGGCAAGAGGGCTGCACCTCTCGGTGTGGGCCCTTTGCCCGTTCCTGCTGATCCCGTCGCTCTGGATCACATGGCACTTTTTCGAAAGGATGATGGCGCGGTGTGTTGCGCTGGTCGCGGGTGGCGAGGCGACACACCTCGCTCTCGTCATCGTCCTGACGTCCTACTGGTTCTTCGCGTTCTTTGGCGGGGACGGCACGGATGGCAGCTACGGTCTCGTCTCGCAGCTGCTGGCGATCGGCTCGAAGTACTTCCTGTTTCCGGTCTCTGCGATGTACCTTTCAGCCAGGTATCGTCTCCCCGCAGAAGCTTAACGCCGGCGGCAAGCGGCGGGGGGGATGCGGACGTTCCACCGATCTCACGGCCACATCTTTCGGCGTAGGGTTCAAGGTCACTTGGGCTGAGCGCGTTCCGTAGCGCCGTCGGGTACATATTTCAGGCCCGTGACAATGTAGGGACGGTCCATCTTTGCCCCATCTCCAACGGTCACCTTATTGAAGTGCATGTAATCCGGAACGCCTGCGTCAAAACCTCCCCAGGCCCAGCCGTGCCGTGTGAAGATCGCAAATACCGCGGACTCAGTCGATACCTTGCCGGGTATCCGGTCACGGGGAACATTGGAGGCCGCGGCCAGTGGCCACCACTTGTGTTGCAGATCGAGAAACGGATTCAGGAATGGGTTAATGTCGATTGCCATGCCATACGCGTGGCTGCTCCACTCTGTTGGCGCGTCGTCCGCTTTTTCGCAGTAAAACCCGACGGTGATGTTCTTTTCCGCATAGACTCCCGCACCGTAGTCGTCCCAGAACCCAATCTTCTGGATGGGGAAACGCGCTTTGTAGAGATCGTCAAACACCGACGCCACATCCTCGGCAATCCGTTTATGCACGACCAGCTTGCCCTCGTGCCCCAGGCCATCGAGACCCAGATATGTCACGCGAACGAGAGCTAGATCGTCGAGAGACACCGGGCAGCCCTGTTTCCAGGACTTTCCGGTCATCGCCGCCTTCATCTCGGTAGTGAGAGGTGAGATCGCCGGTTCGACGGATTTTTTCTGCGCACTCAGGCAGAGTGGCGCCCAGAGTGCCATACCGATGAATTTGAGCATGCGGGATCGAATCATTTCTTGACCGTCCGGTTTTTCGACTGATTACAAGAACGACCATAAACCAGCTCCGCTCGCTGGTAAATATCTTGCTTGGCGGAATCGCCGGCAAACCAGGCAATCCAGCGCAAGCTTTTTCGTCTCGCCTTTCTCCTGCTAGCCCTCGGGCTTGGGACAAAAGGAAAGCTGCCTCTCCTCCCAAACCACACTATGAAAAAATAGCTCCAGCATGACGGACTCCCCATCTCCCCAGACCCGAACCCAGACCCGAACCCAGGCCCGAACCCAGGCCCGGATCCAGACCCGGATCCAGACCCACCGCATCCTCGGCATCGACTTCTTCGACGGCTCGGCACAATCCGCAATCGAAATCATGCGGCATGGAGGACTCCTCGTAGTCCCCGCGGCCCCCGCCCTCAAAGACCTCGACCGCAACCAGGCCTACCGGGAGTCTCTCCTCAACGCCGACCTCGCCATCACCGACTCCGCCTTCATGGTCCTCATCTGGAACCGCCTCCAATCCATCCGTATCAAGCGCCTCTCCGGCCTCGAATATCTCCGCGAGCTCCTGCTGCAGTCCGACGTCCGCGAACCCGGCAACGCTCTGTGGATCATGGCCAATCCCATAAGCGCAAAACGCAATCTCGCATGGCTCAAAGGGCAGGGAATTACCGTACCCGAAGACCACATCTACATGGCGCCGATCTACGGCAACGGCCCCATCTCCGACCCAGCGCTTTTGGAGTTGCTCAACCGGCTCCAGCCCCGGCACATCATCGTCACCGTCGGCGGAGGCACACAGGAGCGTCTCGGTCTCTACCTCAAACGCAACCTCTCCTACCGCCCATCCATCCACTGCATCGGAGCAGCCATCGCCTTCCTCAGCGGAGACCAGGTCCACATCCCCGTCTGGGCCGACAGGTTTTACCTCGGCTGGCTCTTCCGCTCCCTCTCCGAACCCAGACGCTACATCCCCCGCTACCTCGACGCCTTCAGGCTTTACCCGCTCATGCGCCGCTACCGCGAGCGCCTCCCCGATCTCAAATCCTGAATTCCCAAAACGGGAAACCGCAAAAATAAAGTTCAAAAAAGTGGCATGTTTTTAGTGCGCGAAAAACACCATACAACTCACCACGTTTCACCATCGAACAACCACAAACTCGCCACGTTTTTACCACCAAAAAACAACCGGAAATCGTCAAACCCCCAGCAAAAACAATGGTTTTTACGTCCTGAATTTTTTCTCAAAAAAAGCGCAACTCATCCCGGACAATCCGTGTCCGATAGAAGCAGCAAGGCTATGCGTTAGCCCGAAAGTTGTATTACTTTCCGGACACCCCGAACCTAGAATCACTCGCATGCAGCCCTCCCTTCCTCCTCGTCGCAAAGCTCTCATTTCATTGAAGCAATCGTTCGCCCTCTTCACGATCCTCCTGCTGGCGTCCCATCTTCACGCCCTCACCGTCGCCGAACAATACCTCTACGCTGCCGCCAACCAGGCTCGCGCCAGCCAGGGACTTCCGGCTCTGCGCCTCGATCCCGTCCTCTCTCAGGCCTCCGCGCAGCACGCCCGCGAGATGGCCGAACACGCCGCTATCTCCCATCAATTCAGCGATGAAGCCGACCTCGCCGAACGTGGAGCCAGTGCCGGAGCACACTTCAGCCTCATCTCGGAGAACGTAGCCGAAGCCCCCAGCTCCATCACCATCCACGAGCTCTGGATGAACTCCCCGCATCACCGCGCTAACTTACTGGATCCAAACGTCGATTCCGTCGGTATCGCCATCGTCCGTCGCGACAACCAGCTCTACGCCGTCGAAGATTTCGCCAGCACCGTCCAAACCCTCTCGCTCACCCAGCAGGAGCGCACCGTCGCGAGCGTGCTCTCCCAAACCGGCTTGCATATCGCTGCAACCACAGAGGATGCACGCGAAACCTGCGCGATGAGCACAGGATGGGCAGGCTCTCGGCAACCCTGGTTCGTCATGCGTTACACCGCGTCGAGCCTGGACCAGATCCCCAGTCAGCTCAAAAGCCGCCTCAGCACCGGCAAATACCATCAGGCAATCGTTGGTGCGTGCTCTCCGGCCAGCAAAACGCCCTTTACTGCCTATAACATAGCCATTCTGCTCTATCCCTAAATTGCAGTCGGAACGCCAATGCCGGCGGTGGCTAACTCCTCAGCGCTCGCCGGTTGAGTCGGTTCCATCTGGAGCAGGTCGTTGAAGCGGTTGAAGTAGTTGAACAATCCAACTGCCGCCATCAATTCAACAACTTCGCCTTCACTATAGAAGCTGCGCAGCCGCGCAAACTCAGCTTCACTATAGGAATGCGCATCAAGCGTCATCACTTCGGCAAGGTGGATCGCAACCTTCTCACGCTCGGTAAACTCGCCGCTGTGGGATGCATCGTGCAAAGCAGTGATCTGCGCCTCGCTCCACCCAAGCTTGCGTGCAATAGTCGTGTGCGAAGCGAGACAATAAGGCGTGCGGTTCAGTTGGGAGGTCCGAACAATGACGAGCTCTTTGAGGGCTTTGGGCAAGGTTCCGGTGTTCAGAACTGCTTCCATATGTGCAATGATTGTCTCGAATATCTCGGGTCGATGCGCCATCGTGCGGAACATGTTGGGCACATTTCCGCGGTCGCGCAGATATCGATCGTAGATTGCGACGGAGCTGGTCAAGACCTCGTTGCGTTGGAGACGAGAGATTCGTGGCATTGGGAGATCCTTTCGCGGTTCTGTTCGCATAATAACGCCGCGCTCAAGTATTCGTCTTTGACCCGCATTTGTGTATTTGTTATAACTGAGTAGGCGCAGCGCGTGAGTTCTTCCCCGCGTTTCAGCACACTCCTGAGTAGCTCAATGGCAGAGCATTCGGCTGTTAACCGAAGGGTTGTAGGTTCGAGTCCTACCTCAGGAGCCATTTAGATTCAATCATTTACGGCCCACCCTTACTCCCCGTTAAACCCCAAAATTGGCAAAATGTAGGGACTTTTGTAGGGACTACCCTTCAAAAACCCGCGTAATCACGGGCGATTCTGAGTGCTGCTTTCGTGGCCTTTTCGTCGTTCTGGAATTTGCGCCTCGCGTCTTCGCCTGATTGCGATTCAGCGTCCGGCGTCCCTTCTGCAACCTGTGTAGGGACTTTTGTAGGGACCCCTCGCTTTGCTGGCTTGAATCATCTGTGGCTGCGGGCCTTTTGACGATGGACTCCAACGCGGTACGCTTGGCTTCCATGCGAATGTGGCTGTAATGCTTGAGCATCTGTTTCGAGACGTGGCCGGCAATATCCATGATGGTCTGGTCGCCTGCGCCGCTCTCGGCCAGTTCCGTGATGAGGGTGTGCCGGTTGTCGTGCCAGCGGCCCGTCACCTTCGCATTTTCGCGGACGTTGCTCCATGCTGTCTTCAACGTCGTTACATGGCGCGTGGGATCGCGGGGAGACGGCTTCCCGAACGGGAAGACATACCACCCTGGCTGAATCTTTCCGAACTTCTTTTCATACCACTCCACGTACTCGGTGAAACGATGATGACGGGTCTCCGTGCATCCGATTAAGAATCTGGTCGTGCAGCGGTGGATGCACGTTCCGGTTGAAGAAGATCCACGGATACATTGCAACGTCTTCCAGCGTGACGGTTGACTTGGCGGCGAGCGGATGTCCCTCACGAAACACGATCATGAATGGATTGGTGGCAATGCGAACGGTGGTGATCGTCGCCATCTGCGGCGGCGAGGTCACGAGAGCCAGGTCGATCTCATGGCGTTGAAGCTGCACCAGTAGGTCACAGGAGTATGCGGTGACGACCTCGATCGTGAGTTCGCGGTAGAGTCGGAGTTCAATCGAGCGCAGAAGTTCGATAAGGTAAGGCGGCAGGAACGCGGAAGTTCCAATCCGCAATTTGTAGTGCCCCGTATGTCCCGCTTCATGGGCTTCGTGCAGCGCCCGGTAATACTCCTGTATGCACACGCGGGCGTGTTCTACGAACGCCCGCCCCTGTTCCGTGACCGCAGCTCCACTATGCCCACAGTCGAACAGGCGCATCTTGATACGCCGTTCGATGACGTGAAGCTGTTTGCTGAGAGCGGGTTCGGAGATGCCGAGTTGTGTTGCTGCTTGTGTGAGATTGCCGGTCTCGTACACGGCTACGATGAGTTCGAGGTCTCGAATCCTCATGGGGTCCGTCATTGGTCACCTGCATGGGTACACACCTGCCTTTCCACTTCGGCGCAGATATGTCACGGTGCGGGACGCAATGAAGGCCACCAGCGTATTCAGCTCTTGTGGCGGGCAGCACTCGCATATAGACCTCTGCTATCTCAGCTACAAACACAGGTCAAGGTGGGGGGACCCGAATGCGAGTGGAATGGTCGTGACTCAAGCGTTGCTAGAAATCGTCCTCAACAGCGAGGGATTCAAAGCCGTTTTGTCCTTACATCGCATGCAATGCGTACATAGGTCCTTCTCAGTTGAGAGTGAAGGATGAGATTCGCGAATGTGTTCCGGCTTGTGTCGCTCCCCGGCCACGTTCGTTTCACAGTCCAGCCTCGACAACCACGGCTAACTCAATAGACCAATACGAGTTTGAGAGCAGGGTTGTACCAAGCATCCCGCAAATAATGCAGCCGGAATGGAGCAATGACATTGCCAGCATTATTCGGGCACTGTTTAGACATATACGTGCGTGAAAGCAGGTTTGTACCAAGTTGATTGAGAAAATTAATCTGGTCTGGGAATGGCTTGAAATGCGCTTTTTTCGGTGTATTTTCAAAGGATACGGTGATGTTGAGAGTCCCCGCCGTTGCTCCGACAAACCTAACCATCAACCTGCTTCCGTGAGAGAGTCTTCTGTGCCCTTGAGCAGCACTCCAGAGCGCGCATTATCGGTGTCCCTTCCCTGGACCAAAGAGAAGCGAAAAGATGCTGTGGTGATCCCGATAAAGGACGAGGCGCGGCCACAGGGCGACGAGGGCCTTATGGCTTCGCTCAAGGAGCAGGATCAGCACGCGCTTACGGAACTCTTTCGGCGTTACTCGCGTCTCGCCTTCGGCATCGCCCTTCGTATCCTCCGCGACCGGGGAGAGTCCGAGGAAGTTGTGCAGGACGTATTCTTCTCCCTCTATCAAAAGGCCGACCAATACGACGCGACTAAGGGAACGGCAAAGAGCTGGATTGTCCAGATTGCCCATTCCCGGTCCATCGACCGGAAGAACTTTTTGCTGCGCCGTCACTTTTATGGTGGTACAGATGTCGCCGTTCTCACGGATACTCTAGCGGGCAGCAACGATATGGAACGTGACCTTGCGGCGAAACTGAACCTTCCCCGTCTCGAAGAGGCGCTCGATGAGTTGCCGGAGAAGCAACGGCGCACGCTGGAGCTGTTTTTTTTTGAAGACCTTGAGATCAAGGAGATCGCAAGCCGGATCGGTGAGTCGCCCGAAAACGTCAGGCACCACTATTACCGAGGTCTTCAGAAGATGCGGAAGAACCTATTTGTGCAGGGCCTAAAGGATACGAAGAGACCATGACCGGCAACCACCCCCAATTCGAGCACGACCGGTACGAGGAGCTTTGTGCTCTGGCAACAGCGGGAGCCTTGACGACCGAGGAGACTGAGACCCTGTTCCATCACCTCGACGAGTGCGCGGAGTGTAGCGAGATGTTCGCGCAGTACGAGAGCATAGCGACGCAGGGGATGCCGCTCCTGGCCGACCGTTACGCGTCCGTGCCGGAGACCACGGAGTTTGATGTAGAGCCGGCCCTTGCGCGCCTGTTGGAGAGCACGAAGGATCTCAAGCCCGAAGTGATGCCGGTGCTGGCCCGCTCCTCTCAGTGGATCAATCAACCCGCATGGCGAGGCTTGATTGCGGCGTCTCTCATCGCGGGTGTCGCCTTTGCCTCCTACAAAGCTGGAGAGCGCCGGCACAGCATCTCCACGCCGGTACTCACTGGCAACACCGCGCAGAAGGTTGATACGCAAGCCGAGCAACACATCCTTGAAGTCGCTCTCCAAGCGGAGCGCCAACGGGAAGCAGGTTTGGAGTCCCTCCTAGCCACCCGCAACACCGATACTGAGAAACTTCGCACCGAAGCGAAGGAGGTTCAGGAACGCCTCGACGACCTTACCACTTCGCTGACGACCTCCAAGGCGGATGCTTCGGTACAGATCGCCTCACTCACCGAACAGCGTGATAGCAGCGCAGCGAAGCTACGCGATGCCATGCAGTCCTATCAGACGGTGCAGGACGAACTCAACACTCTGCGCTCGCAGCACAAGCAGGACTTGCTGCACCTCGCTTCGCTGGACGATAAGGTAAATGGCCTCACGGTGGCGCTGAACGATCAGGACAGGCGGGCCAAGAACGACGAACAATATCTCTCCTCCGACAAGGACATTCGCGACCTGATCGGAGCCCGCAATCTGTATATCGCGGACATCATGGATGTGCGCGAGGACGGGACTGCACGCAAGCCCTTTGGCCGCGTCTTCTACACCAAGACAAAATCATTGGTCTTCTACGCCTATGACCTCGACCGTCAACCGGGTGTAAAACAGGCCAGCACCTTCCAGGTGTGGGGTAGAACTGGAGCCAATGACAGCAGGCCAGTGAACCTCGGGGTCCTCTACATGGACAGTGAGACGAACCGCCGCTGGGCGCTGAAGGTCAACGACCCGCAGCAGCTCGCGCAGCTTGACGCTATCTTCGTCACTGTCGAGCCGCATGGACAGAGCGAGAAGCCCACCGGTAAGCCCTTCCTGTACGCTTCGCTTCGGCGCGATGCGAACCATCCGTAATTAATTAAAGTTTGTAAATATCGCGTTACTTTCGCTGGGAGCTGGTACAGATGGCGCGGCGCAGACGTATTAGTCGGCAACGCTGCAAAATCTTGTCTCACGACCTGCCCCCCAGGAGATTCCGACCATGCGCCGCATAGCCGCCTTGCTCTTCGTGTACCTTTTCGCCCACTCGATGTTCGCCCAGAGCACCAATGCCAGCGTGACCGGATTCATCCAGGATTCCAGCAAGGCATTTATTCCTGGCGTTACCGTCGTCGCTATCAACACTGGAACCGACGCACAGTTCGTCACCAAAACGGACAAGAGCGGAAGCTATGAGCTTCCCTCATTGCCTGCGGGGCCGTACCGGATGCAGATCGAGAAGCCCGGCTTCAAGACCATTCTGAAAGAGAACCTCGACTTGCATGTACAGGCGGCATTGGAAGTGAACTTTCAGATGGCCGTTGGCTCGTCGTCGGAAAGCGTGACTATCACAGGCACGACGGCGGACGTTCAAATGAATGGCACGGTCAGCACGGTGATTGATCGGCAGATGATCGAGAATATGCCGCTCAACGGCAAGGATCTGCAAACTCTTTTCGAACTCTCCCCGGGTACTATCCTCAATGCCGGTGGAACTGCAGCAAACGGTGGCGGTTTCTCGGTCGATGGCCAAAGGCCAACAGCCAATTATTTGACCATTGACGGGGCGAGCGGAAATGCATTTGTCTCAATCTCGAGTGCGGCTGGCAATGTCACGGGAGCTACTATTGCGACTTCCGCCTCAGGGGGAACAAACGGGATATTACCAGTCGACGCGATCGAAGAATATCGAATGGACACTTCAACCTATACAGCAGAGAACGGCCGTACTCCAGGGGGGCAAATACAGGTAAGAACGCGCAGTGGGACAAACGAGTTTCACGGCACGCTTTTTGAGAACTTTCGTAACCAGGTGTTGGATGCGAAGGACTGGTTTGTGAAATACAACAATATCCCGCAATCGCAGTTACGCATGAATGACTTTGGTGGGACACTTGGCGGGCCTCTGCTCAGATCTAAATTATTTTTCTTTGTCGCCCATGACACGCTTGACTTAAATCAACCCGTTACTGCTACAGATATCGATGTCCCAAGCCAAGCAACGCGTCAGAGTGCGGCAGCGGTTTTTCAACCTCTGCTGAAGGTTTTCCCGGCAGGAAATATTGTCTCATCGTCAAGCTGTGCAGCATCCGATCCCTATTGCGATCCAAGCCTCCAGGGATTCGATTTCTACAGCGCATCCTATCCATTTGTGATTCGAAACCATACGACTTCGGTGCGTATCGATTCTCAGCTTCCGCACTCAAGTCATGCGTTCTTTAGAGCAAACCTCGCCCCCTCATCAAGCTCAACATTCGCTGTAAACGGTACTCAAGCGCAAGTTGACATTTACACCTACACCGGCGGTATAACGAGCCCATTGAGAGTAAATCTCGTGAACGACATAACGATTAATCGAACCACGGCCAGAGGCTCTGTCGGATATCTGACGGGTTCTACTGGAGGCAATGAACCGGATGCACTGAAAAACAATCTCCCGAGCGGCATCAATCCAGCCGTATCGGGCTTTGCTCTGTATGTAAACCCAAAAGCTAGCTCGTTAGCTCAGATAGGCCCATCCCTCTACAATGGCCTTTCTCAGTGGAACGAGACTGACAAACTCTCATGGCAACACGGCAAGCATACGGTCACCACTGGCGTAGACTTTCTCAATAAGACCACCACGATCAATGGTGGTAGCCCTGGTTATGGAATATATCTAGCTTATACCGATCCTTATCCATATTTGAACCTTCAAAATGGCATCGCCGACTACTACAACTATGTGACCCGGACTAACGAGCCTGTTATATCAATTCGGAATACGTCGGTGTTCGTTAACGACACTTGGAAGCTATTTCCGTCGCTTACTCTTAGTGCAGGGGTACGGTGGGAGTTCAACCCAGCTCCTTCCGTGGGGCCACTTGGCGTATTGGCAGTTGCGGGGAATGACGTAAATCCAGCCACGATAACAGCGACCGTTACAAACCGGCCCTTATACAAGACGACCTATGATAACTTCGCGCCTCGCTTTGGTTTCGCGTGGACGCTTCCGGGGCATACTCGAAATCAACTCGTCATCCGGGGCGGCGCGGGAACGTATTTTGACACGGGCCAAGCGTCAGTTGGAGCTGGTGCCGCAACGCAAAGCTACCCATATGGTGGCTCCAGCCCTCTATATACGAATATTCAATATCAATCGATCGATTGGAGCAACACTACCGCGGCGACCTCGTCCACTTTCCCACTTTCGAGTGCGAACCTCGTCGACCCGAGCTTGATAGTTCCTCGGACCTATGAATGGAGTCTGACCCTCGAACAATCTTTTGGGGGGGCAGCGAAGTTGTCAACGAGTTATGTCGGGAATGACGGCGAGCAATTGATCGCAGAAACCAGTTACTACAATAAAAAGACCAGCACGGGTCAGTATCCAGTCAACCCGCTATTGCTCTCGTCGAATTCATATCTGTACCTTACAGCGAACCGAGCACACTCAAATTATCAGGCTCTGCAGACGCAATTTACGGGGCGCATGAGCAGTCGGCTCAACGCATTACTCTCATATACATGGGAGCATGCCGAAGATAACGGAGCAACGGAGTTTACAGCTGTCGGAGGTTCTGTAGCTTACCCGATTGCAAATTCGGCTTTCGATATTCGGCATCAATTTGCTGGCGCCATCCACTATGAGCCACACGGTTGGAACAGCAACAAAGTTGGGCATGCGTTGACGGATGGTTGGGCGTTTGACACCATATCTCGGCTACAAACGTCGCCGCCATTTTCGGTCATATCCACCAATAGCAATCCCAACGGCTTTCTATCGAACGTGGATATCGTGCCTGGGCAGCCGGTTGTCCTTCATGAGAGTCACAATAGCTTGGGTAGAGCTGTGCCAGGCGGGAAGTTGCTGAATTACAGCGCGTTCGTTGCCCCACCCACAGATTCAAGCGGAAACCCCATTAGGCAAGGCAATAGCTCAACCAACGGCTATAGATTATTTGACCTCAAACAATGGGATCTTTCTGCGAGTCATTCGTGGCGTCTGTTTGAACGGGTGGCGCTCAATTTTAGAGTCGATGCCTTTAATGTTCTGAATCTGGCCAATTTCGCCAATCCGAACGGCAGCTGGACCAAGACAAATGCGAGCACGTTTGGAATGTCGAGTGCCACTTATGCAGGGCAATACGGTTCCCTACCTTCTACCCATGGAACAACAGGAACGCAGCTTTCGGTATTTCAGAACGGAGGCAATCGAAGTCTTCAACTCAGTCTCAAGTTGAAGTTTTGACGACTCCAAGCCGCCTCCCGTTGCAATCGGTTTCCGATCGATCGCTCTTCCTCTGGTTTTCATATGCAAATCGCTCGTGCCAAGCGCTCTAGCGAATGTTCCACATCCGAGAGGGTAGGCCGTGCATCGCTCCGTACATCTCATCTGCTTTTTAGTTGGCCTAGCGTCCGGCCTCACTTGTGGCCAAATGTCCTCAGTAGCCCAAGATGTCCATCGGCCCAACTTTAGTATCGATACGCGGGTCCGCTACAACAGTGCGTTGATGAACGGAATTAAGTCAGTAAATGTGCTTGTAGCTTCAAAGATGAGCAAGAACCCTCAAGCCATCGCGGGGTTTGAGGCTGCTGGGGGCAAAGTCGCGTACCGCTCCGATCCTGTCGGCTACTTTTGGGGCAACATCGCGACAAATGATCTACCGAAGCTGTTAGAGGTGCAGGACATTGTAGATATTGAGTTGGATGGACCGACGAATTCGGGGGCCGAGTACCTCAACCCGAGCGATCTAGATACGCTGAAGCCAATGAGCATTTGGGATCGGAGGAGTGCGTCGAAGTCGGAGGCTGATCAACTTATCGCCAAGACGCCGTTGCTTGATCCTCAAAAATTGGAGGACAAGAATCCTTATCTCCGTGGCATCTGATCGGCGTTCCCGATTTCCTCAGAGACCATCCGACCTACGATGGCCGCGGAACGACTATTGCGGTAGTGGAGGGCTACGGAGACCTGTTACATCCGGTGTTGCAGCACGCGCTCACTCTGGATGGTCAACCTATTCCGAAAGTAGCTGGAATACTCGACGTCTCTTCCGAAGACGATGCATTTTATGATCGCGGACGCGGCTATTATCCTGCGTCATTGTTATTGAAGATGTCCGATGAGGTGGAGTCGGCAACGCGGTCAGTTCAATATCACGGAACGGTTCTGCTCCTTCCCGCGCCTGGCCGGTATAAAATCGCCAAGTTGGAGAATGGCGGCAGGGCCTTTTGGGTGCTGTGGTTGCCCGAGACGGGTTCAGTATGGGTGGACACCAACCAGAACGACAACTTTGCCGACGAGGTGGAGCTCAAAGACATCAACCAGAAGTTCAGTGCGGCCGAGATTCCGGCCGAGCGTGGCTGGCCGGAGGAGCCGCTGGCAATTGCGAGGCCTTTCTCCATCGCTATCGATAGAGAGCACGCGAAAATCAAGTTCTTTCTCAACTTGGATGATCACGGGACTGGAGTGGCGAGTATTGCGGCAGGCCAGGGATTTCTAGGCGGAAAGGGCAATGGTGTTGCTCCCGGCGCTCGACTCCTCTTCGTCACACGAGGCAATGGTTCCTCTCCACGACGACCTGAAGGCGTTCATTCTTGCAGCGAGCCGCCCTGATGTGGACGTCGTGACGTGCTCCTTCGTCATCAAGCCGATGATCGCGGGGGAGGACTGTAACTTCGCTGATACTGGATCGGCTGGCACAGGTCCTATCAGAAACCAATGTTTTTTACTGCCACAGCGGGACCGTTTGTGACGACAGACAATATCAGCGATCAGGGAACAGGAGAGCATGTTTTCGGCATCATGGGGTACACCACGCAGAAGTCTGGAAGGGCATTCTATGACGTGACGGTGCCTCTACGCGATAACGATCCCGACGGAGGTGGGGAAGGCCCCGCCATCAGCGGCATACTCAAACCGGACTTCGTCACGCCCTTTCATCAAATCGCCGCGTCAGACTGCTCTCCAGAGCCCTTTCTAGCGGCACATCGCTCAATGTTGGTGGGAGCGGGCTATAGGCTACCGCGCTGTTATATCGAGTTCGGAGGCACATCGGGATCTACGCCGGAGGCTGCCTGCAGGGTTAGCCGCATTGCTCATCAGCGGCGCGAAGCAAGCAGGTTTGAATCACGATTTGGAACGCGTTGCATGGGTGATGCGGAGTTCTGCAAAATATCTGGATCAAAGTTATGAGCCGGTGGGATATCAGGGATACGGCTTACCGAATGTGGCAGCAGCATGGAAACTGCTGTCAAGCAACGAGGCCACACCCGATTTTGATGTGACCTCTGAGAGCAATGGCCCGCATGAACTAACGCGCAAGATTCCTCACACAGGCAGGGGCGTATACGAGTATTCAAACTGGCATCCGGGAATGTCCGGCGAGCGAGTAGTCACGATTACGCGACGATCTGGCGATAAGGAGGCAAGCCGCTATCAACTTGTGTGGCGTGGAAATGATGGAACCTTTACAGCTCCAAATGTAATTGACCTGCCATTGGACCAGCCGGTGAAGGTCGAAGTGAAATTCTTGCCCAAGTATGAAGGAATCCACCAGGCAATCCTGCAGATTGTCGATCCAGCCAACGGAACAACATTGCATAGCTTTCTGAATACTGTAGTTGCTTCGCTTCCCCTTGGTGGCGGCTCGTCTACCGCAATATGGCAGTTGAGGGTTCCGCTCTCACACGAAGGCTGTTCCATGTTCGATGTACAGGCCGATGTCAATGCCATTGTTGCGGACATCAGCATAAAGGGCGGGCCTGCGTCGTGGTGGAGCGGCCCCTCATCTTCAATAGGCGCACAGGATGTTGTGAGCTATTACCTACCAAACTCGGGTATTGGCGGTGGGTCATTCAAGGAGGCGGGCGAGCAGCACGTTCTCTTTCCTGCTCCGTCGCCGGGGGTATGGGCCTTCTGTGTCCGTAACCATCAGGGGCGGTGGCGATCCCCAAGGAGACAACGTGGCATATATCCAGGCAGGCATCAAGCTGACGGCGATGCAGGTGGATGTCAAGGCGACGAAGATTCACGGGAGCAAGGAAGCTCACGCGGAGATCGTCGCCGTCAACAAACAGGCTCCGTTGAAGCAGGCGGTAGTGGCAGCGCAGGTTGGTTTTGCAGTAGGGCACACAGTCACGATTCCCAACGTTGGCACCACCTCTGGAACTTGAGGCGACTGTCGCAGACGGAACGCAAAGGCTCATGATCGACTTCCGCAATGCGAAGACAGCAACGAAGCTGGGGGTATCTGTCTATGCCTGCGCAGCGGATGTGAAGAGGGACAATCGGGAACGTTGTACGTTGCAAGACTACCAAGAGAATCCGACGCTGCTGCAATACAGGTTGCCGCAATCGGGCAAGTGGAAAGTGCTGGTGTATCAGACCGGCGTGTCGGTCGCAGTAAAGGCAGCTACGGTGCACGTTGGCGTGATCCAGGTGTCGAAAGCTGATGGAACGGTGACGCCTATTGGCGAGTTGGATAGCAATGCGAGCGTAACAAGGTTAGTGGATCTAAATGTGCCCGCAGTCGTCGGCTCTGGAAAACCGGTTGTCATCACTGAGGTCTACGACCTCGCCCAAGACGAAGCGGAAGCTTCGACACTGAAGCTCAATCACCGATTCAACGCCGAGAAGCTGCGCCCTGTGGTGCTGGGGAAAGCCATCCAAGCTTTACCGTAAGCGGGTTGGTACAAAAGGGCGTTCCGGCACGAATACATAATGAGGCCAGTGAATCATCTTCGCTGGCGAATGAGGTAGAAAATCTCATCGCTCCCAGAGAAGCCCCCGGGACTGCGACCAGAGTTCGCGGGTTTGCTTTGGACAGAATGGTTTTGTATGGAACGCTATTGCCTATCCCGCATCAATGTGACGAGAGTGATCGTCTCCATCTGTTCCTTGCTTGCCATCATGGCTCCGCCGACACTTACATACGCACAAACAACCGTCAGTCAAAGTACATCTGCTGTCCAATCTGACGTGACGCCGATGGCTCGCGCCGCTGGTTTGTTAGGTAAGCCTGCACCGGGCTTCGTTGTCATGACACTCGATGGGAAAGAGGTCTCGCTTGCCGACTACAAGGGCAAGGCGCTCATCGTCAACTTTTGGGCGACGTGGTGCGCCGCGTGCCGGCTTGAAATGCCCTGGCTGGTGCAACTCCGTGAGCAGTATGCGAGCCACGGGCTTGAGATCGTGGGCATCGTCACGGATGGAGCCACGGAGGAAAAGGTAAGGCAAATTGCCGACAGGTACGGAGTGAAATATCCGATTCTTAGGTGCAATCACAAGACCACACAAGCCTATGGCGGGCTGCCGTATCTGCCTGAGTCGTTCTATATCGACAAAGCTGGAAAAGTGGTTCTCGCGTCTGCCGACGCCGGCTCGAAGGATGAGATTGAGGCGAATATCCGCAAGCTGCTGGGACTCGGGGCGAATTAGATGGTGCCGAAGCTCCTGTCCAATGCCGTCTTGAGCACTCTGGTAGCGACCATGTGGAACATGCCCTTGTTAGCCCAGCGAGCAAAGCCCGCTGTCCCTGCCGATGCTGTCTACGTGCATGGCGATATCCTTACCGGCGAAGGCTTGACCTCCGCAACGCCGAACCGAGTATCGGCTTTAGCCATTCAGAACGGCATCCTTATTGCCGTCGGGAATGACTCGGACATTCTCAAACTGTGTGGGCCGAAGACAGAGGTGGTTGACCTACACGGTGCTTTCACGATGCCGGGCTTCAACGACGCGCATGTGCATCTGGCAAGCGCGGGCCACGAGAAGCTGACGATTGATCTGGTCGGCGTGAAGTCGCTTGCCGAGATGCAGCAAAGCATCGCAACGGCAGCGAAGGTCGCGCCCGCGGGAACGTGGCTGCGCGGGCGTGGCTGGGATCACACGTCTTGGCCGTCGCAGCAGCTCCCGACGCGACAAGACCTCGACATCATCACGGGGGATCATCCCGCCGTCTTCACGCGCGTTGACGGCCACATCGCAATCGCCAACAGCCGAGCCTTGCAGATGGCTGGAATTACTGGGACGACCGCAGACCCCTCCGGCGGCAAAATCGACCGCGACGCTTACGGCACCCCTACTGGCATCGTTCGCGAGACTGCCGTGGATCTCGTTTACAATAAGGTTCCCGCGTCCAGCCATGAGCAGCGTCGTCATGCGTTGGAGCTTGCCATGCAGGATGCTGTCGCGCACGGAATCACTTCGGTTCAGGACTACTCCACATGGGACGATTTCCTCGTTTACGAGGAGATGGAGCGAGAGAACAAGCTGCCCCTTCGCATCAGCGAATGGCTGACCTTTCTCGACCCGCTGCCGGTTCTCGAAGCGCAGCGCGCCCACCATCCAAGTGACGACCCGATGCTGCACACCGGGATGCTCAAGGGGTTTATGGATGGCTCGTTGGGCTCACGCACTGCCGCGCTGAACGCTCCGTACTCCGACGATCCCGGCAACTCCGGCATCCCGCAGTTCGACCAGGCGGTGTTAGACCGTATGACGATCGAACGCGCCGCCGCCGGCTTTCAGATAGGGTTTCATGCTATCGGCGACAGAGCGGCAAGCATGGCACTCAAAGCGTTCGACGAGGCGGAAACGGCCGTACCCACCAGCACATCCCTCCGCTTTCGTATCGAACACGATCAGGTCATCGACCCAAAAGACTTCGGACGCTACTGGTGGCTTGGCGTCATCGCCTCGATGCAGCCGAACCATCTGTTGACCGACATGAATTGGGCGGAGGCCCGCATTGGGCCGGAGCGCGCTGAGAACTCCTACCCGTGGAAGCGTTTTGTGAGTCAGGGAACGGTGCTGGCGTTTGGCACGGATTACCCGGTTGAGCCAATAGCGCCGTTTCGCGGCCTCTATGCGGCAGTCACTCGCGAGAGTGAAGACGGATCGAAGACTTACTATCCCGAACAGGCAATCAGTATCGGGCAGGCACTCTATGCCTACACCCAGGCGTCGGCCTTCGCAGAACACATGGAGACGAAGAAAGGCAAACTTGTTCCCGGCCAGTTCGCTGACTTGGTTGTGCTGGATCGCGACTTGCTCAAGGCAAAGCCGCAGGAGATTTTGAAGACGCAGGTGCTCCGCACCGTCGTTGGTGGCCGCACAGTCTTCCGTGCGAACACAGGGCGGTAGCCTGATTGACCCTGGGTTCATGTGTTCTCAGGAAGCTTGCAGGGGAAGGTAGAAGCTCAATGGACACTCTCGTTTCTCCATCTGCTGTCAGTCGCCGCCGTTTCCTGCGGCAGAGTCTCGCGTTCAGCGCACTGGCTACCCTCGGATCGCTGCCCGGCCTCGCCGCTCCGCTGTTGTCCGATCCTGGGGCTGCCGAGCTGTTAATGGTTGGGGATTGGGGATACGACGACGACCACACCGCACAGTCCGGCGTGGCCGTGGGGATGCGCCAGTACGCGCAGCAACGCGGGCCCAAGACCCAAGCCCTGCTCATGCTGGGCGACAACTGGTATGGAGAGCTTGCCGGAGGCGTCCACTCTCCCCGCTGGCAGACGCAGTTTGAGGAGATGTATCCAGCCGATGTCTTCGCCTGTCCCGCTTATGCCATCCCCGGCAACCACGATTACCAACGCTGGCCGGAGAGCAAAGTCGCCGCCGAGCTGGAGTATGCCCGCGTCGGGAAGACCAGCGCAGGCCCGACGCGCTGGACGATGCCCTCGCTCTGGTATCGGTTCGAGTTTCCCGCGAAGAAGCCGCTTATTACCTTTATCGCACTGGACAGCAACATGCCATTCGCAGACGGTAGCCCCAGCCGTGGGCGCGACTTTACACTGACTCCCCAGCAGCAGACTGAGCAACTGGCATGGCTGGAGACAGAACTCAAGCGCCCGCGAACCACACGGTTTCTCGTGGTCATGGGACACCATCCTGTCTACTCGGACGGACAACACGGAGATCACCCGGTGCTGGTCCGCGATTGGGACCCGCTGTTTCGCAAGCACAAGGTAGACCTCTATCTGGCGGGGCATGACCACGACCTGCAACACCTTGAGTTTGAGGGGCACCCGACCAGCTTCTTTCTTTCGGGGGGCGGCGGTGCGGATTTGTACAACCTTAAGATTGATCCCTCGCAGCGTGGGCCTTACGCGCAGAAGGTCTACGGCTTTAGTCATCTGTCCGTGACAGAAAAGCAGATGACGTTGCGCCATCTCGACAGCAATGGGCGCATCCTGCACGCTTTCACGAAGACCTCCGAAGGACGCATTGAAATCGTGACCGTGTGAACGGCAGGAATTGCCTCGTGGGTATCGGCTCCGCCGATACCAGCCCGTCGGGTGGGAGGGCACAGGCGCCGCTTCCGTAAGGAAGCGGCAACGCCCGGGGCGGGAAGGACGGGCGGATAAAAAAAGAGGGTCTGCCGAAGCAGACCCTTCCAGTGAGTTATGTTTTTAGGCTGACTTTCTGACCTTCTGCGGTGGGGCTTTCGCTGTGGGCTTTTTTGCCAGCTTCGCCTTGTCTTTCGCAGCGAACTCCTGCTTGACCTTGAGCGTAATGGCGTCGGTGTCCAGCCTCCGTCTCACGGACAACCTTCGTCGTTGCCGTGCGCCGCGCGGCCTTATGCAACATTTCGTGCGCCAGTTCATGTACCAGCGTCGAAAACTCCTCGGCCTTCGACTGACCCGGCAGCAGAGCAATCCTGCCGCCGTAGCTGACACCGAGAGCGGGGGCGATGTTCTCGGTAAAGACAAGCTCGATGCCCTGACGCTCGATGAACGAAACCAGACGGTCGCGGTTCTCGCCTACATCGCCGTAGACCTCGCGCATGGCGGAAAGCTCCGCGCCTTCGGTCTGCGAAACATCGAAGACATAGGCATTGCGAAAGCCAACCAACACAGGACGGTTCTGCTGGGTGATGTCTTTCTCGGCTTCTTCCTTCGGCTTGCGCTTGATGCCGATGATGGGAGCGAGAATGCGGATACCTTTCTCGCCCTTTTTCACTTTGCGGCCAAGCTGGTTCCATGACCACATTCCGGCGACGCGGGATGCGTTTGGCCTCTGCCGTGCAATTTCGAGGACATTGCCGAAGCTGTAATTGTGAAAGCGGCTCATGGCGTTCAGGTATGCCGTGAGTGCATCACTGTGACCTGCCTCCAACTGCTCGATGAGGCTCTTGACGTTGGCGGCGATGATCTCCTTCGCCGTCTGTGGCTTTTGCTGCGGCTGTTTAAGGTTTGAGGTAGACGGGTTGACGGGGTGGGTGGTGGCGACTGCGGTGTTCATGGGTGGTTCCTCCGTTTTTGAATGGCCGTGCTGTGTTTGCTCACAAACACGCCTTGGCCCTGGCCCACGCCAGCGAGGGCGGCAAGTGCAAGGTGTGGGAAAAGTGGCCTTCAGGCCAGCCGCAGGCCGGAGGAAGCGAATACTTGGAGCTGCACGGAGCTTTTTCCATCGCCTTGCGCGCGCCAGGAGCGGAGCTCCTCAGCAGCTTGGTTTCCGTGTAGGGCGCGGAGCGCAGGAATCGCATTTAGGGTCGGCGTTGCGGGCAGGACACAGGACCGCAGAGATGGGTGGCGGAGGACGCGCACGCGGCCGCAGACAGGGAAGAGCCTTCTTCCCTCAAGACATCGCTGGCGCAATGCTTTGTCTCCGCTTTGCGTTTATAGTACGAATACTATAAAGTGGAGAGTGTGCCGCCGACCGAGAGAAACCGCATCGCTTCGATCTCCTGGGAGGGCGATTCATGGAAGGTGCTGAAGTCGTGGCCGAAGTCGATCCAATGGGATTTCGGCAACTCGTTACGCGAGATGCAGAACGGACGGCCAGCGAGATTAACTGTGCGGCCCATGCAGTCCATCGGAGCTGGGGTATTCGAGTTAAAAGACTCCGACGAAAAGACCTGGTACAGAATGGTGTATTTAGCCCGCATCGAGGACACGATCTACGTGCTGGACTGCTTTGAAAAAGACACCGCCAAGACCGAGCGCAAGGACCTCAACACAGCCACGAACCGGTTATCGCAAGTGAAGCAAAGGATTCTGGAGGAGCGGAAACGTGAAAAACGCAAGCAATAAGCCGGGACATATCACCAAGGGCGACATCTTCGACGACCTGGGTTTCTCCCCTGCGGAGACGCTGGAGATGAAGATCAAGGCGGAGATTTGGCAGGCGTTGCTCCAGCATATCGAGCAGCATGGGTTTACCCAGGCGTACCTCGTGACGACGCTCAAGGCGCACCAACCGGACGTAAGCAATCTGCTCCGGGGAAGAATCTCGAGGATCAGCATTACCAAACTGATTCAGTTCGCAGGCAGGCTTAATCTGGACGCGCGCGTCAAAGTGACCTCTCCCAAAGCCACCAAGGTTCTTCCTTCTTTGAAGGCTTCCGCGGCAAAGGCCGGCAAAGGTAAACGCGAACTGGCTCCGGCATAAGAGGAATAAGGATGACAGTGCCCCCTTATCGCGGGAAGTCGCCCGTACTTGGCTGGAGTTTGCATATGAGCGGCGGTTGGCAGGGTCATCTGGCCCGCGTCGAACGCTGGTACAAGCGGTCAAGCAACTCTCACGATGAGCACGACCAAATAGATTTTCTCTACGCGTTCTTTGAGAGTTCTTTTGCGCTCCGTGACTGGCTGATTGACACCGGAGCGATGAGCCCGCAGGAAATCGACTCTCTTTTCCTAAAGCATGTAGAACTGCGAATCAATCGAGATGTTGCGAACTCTTTGAAGCACCACAGCATCACTCGTCCAAGCCAGGAACAACCGCCTTCGATAGCTGCCGAGTATGCGCCAGAGTACCCTACGTTTGGCAGCGACCGCCGGCTCATCATTCTAAGTGAGGGGCGAAAATACGAGGCGCTTGCGCTTGCTAGGCGGTGTTTAGAAATCTGGCATGAATGCCTCGATACCCTCTCAAACAATGCCCCATCTTAATGTAGCCGTTCAATCTTACGAATAGCCGCCTCAGTTCTAAAGATGGTTCAGAAAGCTTTCGAGTTCATCGACATGTTCCTCTACATGTTTGATTCGATATTCCGATTCCTCTATCGAGAATGTCGCACGAAGGGAAAGAACATACGTGGAATGCTGCGATTTGTGCTTGCCGGCTTCCCGCAGGCAACAAAGTAAAACTGTTGCGTAGTCTTGGAACTCATCAGTTACTCGCAGTTCAAAGAAGAGTTCAAATACTCCGTCCGTCAGAGAGCGTGTTTGGCGGTCCCCCAGCTCTTCTGCCGTCAAAGCATAAAAGAGACATTCACAAAGAGCGCGGAGACTGCTCTTCGGGATGTTTCCGTTCTCATGCTGACAGTCAACACGCTTCAAAACAACATTGGCTTGAGCCTTTGGGACTTCGCTAGCGTCCGTCACCCACCTTCTCAGAGACGAGAAGATTTCACTTATGAGATAGCTGTACCGATTAGGCCACTCATTGTTGGGATCGGAAAAAGGGTCATTGATGCGATAATTCCGCGCCATTTTTTCAACTATTGGGGGCATGTAGTAGAGCCACATGTGCCATTCGATATTTTGGTGAAGCGCCTCTTCAACCATAATGTCAAAAAAACGAATCGCAGCGTATATGGGAGATTTCCATTCGTCATGCTCCCTGAAATATCCAAGATCGCGGTTGTATGGGTCTGAATCGGGACTCTGCCCCAGTTCATCAAGCAGCATCAAGACGTAGTCCCCCACCGGCTTATAGGCGCTATTTTCTTTTGCTACTCCTGCGTCGGATAGAAAGAAGTATAGGAGCCTATTCGACTCCGGCAAGTAATAGCGACCACCGGAGCGCATATTTTGGTTGTTGCGCAACTCGGTATAGAAGATGCTCGACGGCTCTTCCATCAGTTTCCAGAGGTAGGATTGAATAAATTCGTTCCGATTTCCGTCCCGTGTCCATACCTCCATTATCGAGATGCCCAGGTATGGGCGCCGACTTACCATTTGCGATATGAACTGCTCTGAAAGGAGAATGTTGCGAATGATGGTGGCAGCGACTTCTTCACTTCTCTTGTAATCCGGAAATAAATGCCTCATCCAACTCAAGCGAAATTGGAGAGATTCCGCGATTGATTTAGCAAATGATCGCAGCTTTGACGTGCGTGCTGCTCGGGACTGTCCACGAGGCGCAGTGGAATTATCTGCCAATTCTATCCATGCAGGATCTAGTGTTAATGTTCGGAACCAAAAGGCGGGCTCAAACCAACGGCGAAGTCGCGCCATTTTGAAATCTGAATCTTTTAATCGAAAAAGCTCCTTGCGGTGCCGTTCGAGAAAATTGAAGATTTCTTCATACCCGCCCGCCCAATAGAGTTCGTCGAGTAGTTTGCGAAAGGTGTCAACATTCCATCGGGACAACCGTCTGAGGCGCATCCGAATCGCCGTTAGAGCAGCCCACGATAAGAGAATGATGTCGATAGTATCGGCGGGCTTGAGCCCCTTCGGCCAGCTATCGAGCGGCCACGCAAATCGTATGCCGTGGATCGGATGACTGAGAAATACTGCGTAGTACTCGCAATACAAAATCAAGATGAAAGCAAGAACTGCCAAGATTCTGTCGAAGACAGTGAGACGTAACCGGAGTTCTAGCCGGCGTTCCCGTGGCAAGACAGCGTAGATGGAGGCCAGCAGGCCAATAGCAGCAATTAATAAGGTCATTCAATCGTGACGAAAGAGGCCGGGATGTCCACCGACCGTATGCCTGTTGAAGTTTTACGGTTTTATGCGCGTAGCAGCTTAGACGAAATCATACTCGCCCAATGTTGCGTCTGTGAATTGCCCATATCAGCTCATTATGGAGTTCGTTAGGTCAACCGCAGAGGTCTTAGTGACGTCGTGGCTGAGGCCGGCGACGAGCGCGGCGGCAGCATTGGTATATATTTGCGCGTCGTGCGAGGCGCGGGAGACAGAGACATACGCAAAGCGGTCACTAATCAATTCGGGGTGAACCTTCGTGTCTATATTGACCAGAACCCGCTCTGCGGTGAGTCCCTGCGAGCTGTGGCTGGTGACGGCATAGCCGTGGTCAAAATGCCGCATCTCGTTGGCATCGAAGGCAACGGACTTGCCGTTTTCCATGCGAACGGTGAGATGGCCGTCCCTCCCGATTCGTTCGACCGTTCCGAGGTCGCGGTTGGCGACGCCAAGCTCTTTGTTGGGTGTATTAAATTGGAGCTTGTCCCCGATGGCAAACTCCCGCTCGATCTCGCGGTAGGCGCTGATGCCGTGGAGCCGCGCGGGATTGTAGGTAATGTGTTCGCCATCGGGTTTCTGCACGGTAAGCAGATTGTCTTTCGGCTGGATAGCGACCACTTGCGCGTAGCTCTGTTTTTCGATGCCCAGGTCTTTGCTGCCACGCTGGTAGCGCAGCACGTCGCCCACGTCGTAGCGGGCGGCCCAGGTACGATCCGCGCCGGTCATATCGGAGCGCGGGGCCAACACGCGCAAAGCATGATCGTCCGCCTGCACCACCCCAAGCGTCTGCAACTCGGCGCGGACGGCCTGATTGATCGCGCGGCGCGAGGCGTTGTCGGGCGAGACAACGATAGTGTTGTCCGGGCTCGTCGCGTAACTCCGGGCGATGGCGGCGATGCGCTTCTGCGGGTCGGCAATCTCCGTGATGCGGCCCTGCTGTTCCAACAGAGCGATGCTTTCCGCGACTTCACCACGCGACAAATGCTCAACGGCCCGCAACAACTCCCGGTCCTTCTGGCGCACAATCTGGTCAAGCTCTGCCGTCCGCATCCCGGCGTTCACCAACTGCTCGAAGGGTTTTCCGGCCTCGACGCCCTGATGCTGACGGGTATCGCCGATGAGCAACACCCGGTCCTCGGGACTGATTTTCTGGAGAAAGTCCCGCATCTGCTGGGTGCTGGCAAGGCTGGACTCATCGAGCATGTAGAGATGGCGGCTGCCGTCCGGCTGCAAGGAACGGGCAAGAAAACCTTGCAAGGTGTCGGCGGCGATGCCGGCGTCGCGGAGCTGGTGGGCGGCGCGGGAAGTCGGCGCGAAACCTTTGACCACATAGCCGCGTTGTTCCGCCCCCTCGCGGACACTGGTTAAGGCCGTTGACTTCCCGACACCGGCCCTCCCCTGCAATCCCTGCACCGTGTCACGGGAGGTCAATATCTGCTCGATGGCGCTGCGCTGTGCGGAGTTGAGTTGTTGCCGCGACTCTGTAAGGCGCACGGCATCCTGAATCGGCATCATCGGCTCGGCACGGCTCTGGCCTTGCTGCATCCGGCGCATCACCTCGCGTTCGGCGCGGATGGTTTCTGCGGTAGTAAACAGCCGCCCGGTATCATGCTTCCGCCCCGGTATACTTTGAAACTCGCCGGAGGCAACACGGGCCTCGAAGCTGGCGCGGACTTCCGCATAGGTAGTTTCGCTCATGCCGCGACGCAGCGCATCACGGAAGAGGTCGCGCTCGTCAGTCACGGCTTCCCGTTCAAAGCTGCGGTCGCGGGCAAAGGTGACAGCTTCCTGCGCGACCCGCTGCATGGTTTCGGGAACGCGCTCCATAGCCTGTCCCTGACTGCGTTCTCGCGCCTCCGCAACGATTCGATCGGCCTGGTTGCCGAACTCGGCGGCAAGCTGGCGATGCGCGGCCAGCACCTCGGCGGGCGACTGAATCAGTTTCTTGTCGCGGGTCGAATGGGCTGCAATCTCGGCGGCCTCGTGGCCGTGAAAGCCGCTCTGCTCCATGCGGTCGCGTATCTGCTGGCTGCGCTGGCTGGAGGCGTCAAGATACTCTTGCGAGTACCCCTTGATCTCCGGCGCGCCACTCCTCCCGGCGTCGATCTCGTAGCCGAGATTGCGGAGGCGATAGGTCAATTCGGATTGATACACAGCGGTAGCGAACTGCTGCGAATCGAACAAGCCGCGCTCCTGCAAGGCGCGGGTTTGCCCGTCGCCGCGCTCGGTGACGTTGAAGATGACCGCATGGGTGTGGAGCTGCGGTGAGGCGTAGCCATCGACGGGACGGGCGGTGTCATGCTCGAACTTCGCGGCGACGAACTGGCCGGTCGTCTCTGCCGGATTGTTGCCGCCGATACGGGCCTGCGTGTAGCGTTCCAACTCGGTCAACGCGATGGTCACGGCCTGTCGGTGGGCGGCCCGTATGCGCTCATCCCCACCCACAAGCGCAGTGAGCGAGATGGACTTGGGCGCGGAAAATGTCGCATCCCAACCGGCGCGATGCTCGACGGACTTGATGGTTTTGCCGTCCGCGCTCTGGTACTCGTAAGCCTGACGATGCTGCACAAGCTGGTCGCCGGTCAGCGGGTGTTGGCCTTCGGACAACCGGGTAAACTCCTCAGCACCGACAGAGCCGGAGAGTCCGAACCGCTCCGCGAGCTGGCCTTGCCATTCCCCCGGTACTTCCTGCCCACGGCTCCAATAACTCTGATCGGGCGACGTGAACTCGCGGGCATGGTACGTCTGTGCCTGGGACGCGGAGAGGGCTTTCGAGATTCGCAGCATGGCTCAGTCTCCTAGGGAGAATCCGGCCTGCACGGATTCTCCTTCGTCTTCAACAGACACCGACTGCGGCGGTTTTTTGGCGAGCGTCTTTGGATCGAAGGCGAGGGCGTCGTCTTCCAAAGGACGCGGGAGAAACGCAGGCTGCGTTGCCGGAATATCGTTGTAGGCGAAGCTGAAGCGGGCGACCTCGTTTCCATGTTTTAAGAAAGCGTGCAGGTCGGGCAGGCCGGAGATTTCCGAGTCCATCACCAGCGGCTCGATCTGGCGCTCTACGCTGAAGTTGTTCCCAGCCCTTAAGCCGGTGGAGTGCGTCTCCCGCAGCCGCTCGATCTCGACTTTGCCGATGGCGTTCGATACCCATTCGGCGGCCTTGGGCTCCGTGATACGGAGGAAGATTTTCGTCTTCGGCTGCGAAAGCATCACCTCGGCCATGTGGCCGTAGATGAACTCAAGCTGCGCCTTGCCCTGGAATCCCAACACGAGAGGATTTTTCGACTTCCTTTGCTCAGTGATCGCAGTATGGAGCTGCGGCAGACGTTGCAGGCTGGCCAGCTCGTCCAATACAAACCATACCGGATGTTGACTTTCTCGCGGCTCATTTAGGAGACGCAAGACAAGCAGGTCAATCCACAAACTATGTAGCGGACGCAGGGACTCGCGCTCGCTGGGCTTCGACGTAAGGAAGATCCAACCCTTGCGCGTCTCGGCCCATTGGGTCGCGTTCCAGTGATGCGCGGTTCTATCTTTTCTGGGTAGCATCCGCAGACTGTCGGCAATCAATCCGAGCGAAGCCAGAACACCGTTGCGCTGCTGCTGTGCGCCCTTGGCAATCATCATCGCCATCTCCGTGTTCTGTACCCGGCGGTCGATCTCGTCGGGGTTCGCCATCCACTCGACCAACTCCTGGGGCGTCGGCCCGAAGGTGAGCAGATGGGCGAAAATCTTCTGCGGCGTCTCGGTGAAAAACTCACCCTTTTTGTCCGTCGTCGGCTGATACAGCGACGCCGCAATCGTCTTGGCCTCGGCGCGGCGGCGCAGCTCCTCGGAAGGTCCCCAATAGGGGCAACGGGCATCAAGCGGATTCAGGACGATGTCACCGCGATCCTTATCGTAGAACCGCTGGATGTACTCACACGCCGGGTCGTACACGATGGCGGAATGACCGCGTTCTTGGATTTGCAAGAGGAGCTGCATGATGAGCCTGGACTTCCCGGTTCCGGAGTCGCCCATCAGTTCAATGTGCTGTCCTTCGGCCCGTTGCGGTATCCGCATGAGCTGTTTGAACTCGATGGTTTGGAAGCCGACGCCATCCCCCTTGACGGCGTGATTGAAACCCTTCGGCGATACCAGCACCGGCCCTTTCAGGAGCCTGCCATACTTCATTTCTTTCAGTCGCTCCACATCCTTCCGAACGGCCAACATGAGCCGTCGCCAATCAGCACAACCACTGGACGGTTCGTACCAAGTTTCCGTTGCGCGAGAGCTACACCAACCGAGGAAGGCGCGTTGTGTCCCAATCCGCCGCTCGCATACGTGAAGTACGAACCCTCTTCGGTCGAAGGCCACCAATGCAGGAACTCGTTGTAGTTTGAAGGAGACTCCTGTACGACGATCGCGCTTTCGGGCCGCACCTCGCTGAGAGCTGCATAGACTTCATATGAAGTGAGCGGAGAGCCTGGCGTGGAAGACAGATCTTTTGAGATCTGCCGCGGCGCTGGAGCGCTACGTTTGCTCTCATCGAGCAACGGAAGCAAGCCGTTAAGAGCCAACTTGACGTCAGACAGAAGGCTATTGCCGACGAGTGCGCTGCCAGCATCCGTGGGATCGGTCGTGATCTGCAGAAGGGTAGCGCCCTCAGGCAAAATAGGCCCTGGGACATATGGGTAGTATCGGAACACCGGTGCACCCACCACCACAATGAGGTCATGTCCGTCTAAGCGAGAGCTAAGAGGCCCGATCGCAGCCGGCAATTCCCCTTGGAACAGAGGGTGCGTCTCGGGGAAGCAGGCACGTTCAGCTGCAGGCGCCCGGTAAACCGGTACACGCAGCTTCTCGGCGATGGCTACGCCCACCTTCCAAGCCCCCGCCTTTTCGAGTTCGGCACCGTAGACAAGAACGGGATTCTTTGCGCGATTGATCCTTTCTGCAAACTCCGACAACCGTTCCGGGTCGGGGCCGATCCGGTCGCTCACAGTACGTACGTCCGCAGGACCGAGGGCTGTCTTGTCCCAATCGTCCAGAGGAATAGAGACATAAACCGGCCCTGCTGGTGGCTGAAGTGCAAGCGCGTAGGCACGCATAATCGCGCGCGGTACATCCTCTGCCCGTTTCGGTTCATACGCCCACTTCACATAGGGCTTTGGAAGCATAGTCTCATCACGATTGGTGAGAAGTGGATCACAGATGATCATTTCACGGGTTTGCTGCCCGGCTGTGATGATGAGAGGCGTCTTGTTCTGAAAGGCCGTCATGATATTGCCCATGCCGTTGCCTGTGCCTGCCGATGTATGAAGGTTGACCAAGGCCGGTTTCCCGGTCGCTTGGGCAAATCCGTCTGCCATTGCTACGGCAGATGCTTCCTGTAAGGCAAGTATGTATTCGAAGTCTGAAGGAAAATTCTTTAGGAACGGTTGTTCGGTAGAACCGGGATTGCCGAAAACCGTTGTCAACCCCAACGTCCTCAGCAGATCGTAGGTGGCTGCCCATACTGTCTGTTTTTCATCTGTCGCCATAACATTACCTTTTCTGAAGCTGCCGTGAATTGTCCGGGGTATCCGCAAGACTGGGGCTTCACAGCGATAAGACAACAGACGGAGGTTCGGTTGGAGTGCTCTTCGGTTAGCTCACTGTAAGGAGAGCCCACCATCATCACCCTTGCGCAATTAGCAGGAAGCGCTCTTCCAACGCACATAGTTGCATACGTAACCGAGCACAGCTTCATGCAGGAACGTGGGGTAACGCACCGAAGAGGTATCTTCGCCCACTCATTGGAAAGCAGGCGGCAATTGTAGTAACGGCATAGGTGCATCGAAGCCGGCTTTCTGTCTCTAAGCGGGAGGCAGCGCCGGTTTCAGTCCATGACGGTGCATGATTTCAACCATCTTTGCGCGGTCGGGTGGGCCTCCGGCCGCGGCTTTGAGTACAGCTGCTATCTCGCGGAAGTACTCCGGCCCAATGGCCGCGGGTGTGATGATGCACAGCACCTTTGCGTTCTGCGTGGTGTTGTTGCGGAAGCTATGCACGGCTCCGCGAGGAACGCAGGCCGCTTGTCCAGGGTTAATCTCGAATGTTTTCCCTTCGACCGTCACGGTCAGCACACCGGATAGGCCGTAGGCTGTCTCCTCGTAGCTGTTGTGGCTATGGGGTGGCGCGGGAAGCCCCTCGGTGGGCGGGACGGTCATCTCAAAAGTGGCAACGCTGCCCGATGAGTTTTCTCCCGTGAGAAGAAAGCGAATACCAAGCGGGCCGACGAAAATGGTTTCCTCTGCAGGGTTAACTTCCGGGCCGCCAGCCTGAACTTTAGTCATACGTTCTCCAGGATGGTAAACTATGTTTACTTTATGGAAATGTAAACATAGTTTACCTGGAGCGTCAATGGCCGTTTCGCTAAAAAAGTCTCCCCTCAAGCCCGGCGAAATGCTGATTGGCGCGTTGCTGCGCGTTCCCACTGAGGCAATCTTTAGGCGCATCGTGCGAGAACTGAACGAGGCGGGCTTTGAAGGGCTTGCCCTTCCTCACATCGCGGTGATGCGGTACCCGGGGCCGGATGGCGAGCGCCCCAGCGTGCTAGCCGAACGCGCTGGGATCAGCAAGCAGGCAATGAACCGGCTGCTGGGCAGCCTGGAAGAGCTTGGGTATGTGAAGCGAACCGACGCATCAGCCAAAGGTCACGCGCGAATTGTGCGCTTTACCCGGCGCGGCCATGCAGCATGGGCCAGGATCGTTGAAAGCCTGCGCGGAATCGAGCGCGAATGGAGCGCCGAACTTGGGGAAAAGGACTTTGATCAATTGAAGAAACTGCTGATCCGCGTCTGGGAAAGCCCCTTGGCCCGATAGACAAAAGCGACCTGGATTGGTCTGGCAGCCAGGCACTGAGAAATGAGCTTGCGTTGGGAATTGTCTGAACACCATATGTGGGCTCAGCGAGCGCTAAATCGCCAATGCGCTCACCGACACCGAATTAGTACTGGGAGTCGGCTTATCGTTAGTGATCCACAGTTGTCGAAAATGTATGGTCCGCCGCGTGACTGCAAGGATTAGTTTGGTCGAGAGACAAGTCTGCGGCAATGTATTCGGCCTTTGGTGGAGCCGCGTGCTCCTGGCCAGGATGAGTTCCGCTGCGTATCTGTCCTAACAAGCCGATCGGTCGTTGAGGCCCTTATCGCCAACAGGTTTCAGATACGCCGTTGTGACTGTTCTTTCGTCCTTGCTGTTCCTATGCAGACCTTGGTGGGAAAGCCGTCGTCGTAGAGCGGGAAAGTGGGAGCGCGTCAGCGCTTCCAAGCCGCAGGCGTCTTTTCCGCTCTATTTCATGCCGCTGCGAGACTCGCTACAGGCCTGTAGTCTTCTCCGCTGGAGAGCACGGCCCATGCGATGCGGGCAAGCTTGTTCGCCATGGCGACCACCAGTACGTTGCGTGGGGCTCTGGCTTCGAGTGCGTTCATCCATGCCCCGATCGAGTAGTGATCGCGCTTTATTCGCATCGCGGCAGCGCGTGCTCCGTGAATCAGAATCTTGCGAAGGTAGGTATTGCCCCGCTTGCTGATGCCCAACAACCTCGCCTTGCCGCCAGTCGAGTACTGCCGCGGCACCAGGCCGAGCCATGCTGCGAAGTCTCGGCCCTTGCGAAACGCAGCGCCGTTGCCTATCGCGGCGACGATGGCCGTAGCAACAACGGGGCCGATGCCTGGGATCTTCCGTATGCGGCAGCACCCCGCATCGTTGGCAGCGATCTGTTCGAGGCTGTCGGTGAGCTCATCAATCTGCTCTTCAACGGCCTTCCACTCCTCATACAGGCGACCGATCAGGTTGCGCATCATCGGCGTCAGCGCGTTTTCCGCGTTCTCGAGAACGTCAGCCATCCCGGCCTTCAGCTTCGCAGGCTTCTGCGCAAACACCATGCCACGTTCCAGCAGGAAAGCTCGGATCTGGTTAATGACGGCTGTGCGTCGCGACACCAGCCGATCACGAATCCGGTGCATCGCCTGCAGATCGAGCTGGTCGTCCGTCTTGATCGGCACGAAGCGCATGTTCTTGCGCTCGACGGCTTCAGCTATGGCTTCGGCGTCAACGAAGTCGTTCTTGTTGGACTTCACAAACGGCTTCACGAACTGTGCTGGAATCAATCGCACGTCGTGGCCCTGTTGCCTCAAAGCTCGTCCGAGGAAATGCGCTCCTGAGCAAGCTTCCAAACCGATCAACGAAGTCTGCATGTTCGCCGTGAACGCCAGAAGCTGCTTCTGTGAGAACTTCTTCTTCATCAGAACCTTGCTAGCCGCTCCCAGCGCCACAAGGTGAAACGTCGTCTTGCCCAGGTCGATGCCTACCGAATGTATCTGCATGTCGATGATCCTCCTCTGAAACCGCTGCTACCATCCTCCACCTCAGCGAAGGGTTACAGCGGCGGACCATCTCATTAGCCGACTTATAAGGGCCAACTGAGTTTGACCGCGTCGCTGCCCGACGGGCGCGACGATACGCATTCCTGCCATCGCAGAGTTGCTACCTCAAGCGCTGAGATCGGCCAGTCTGTTTGCTGCTCTTTGCAGTCTTGGCGTATCGATTCCGAGCTCGGCGGCTTCATGAAGCACGCTGACGATGGTCCTTCGAATCTCTTCCTTGTGGTCTCCCGTGCCCACTACGGCCTGGAAAGTTTTGCTGAACGAGAATGCAGCGACCATCCCTCCAGCAAATAGATACGGAGGTAAGCGCAGGGGAATCATCTCTGTACAGTTCTGTCGCTGATCCACGCCGCGTGCGCGAAGAACCGGGAGTACTTCACGGAGGGCCAACGCTGCCTCTCTTGCCTGGCTGAATGACCCCATCACCGATTCCATAGAGCCGGTCTGGACAGCCTGCGACATCAGGCCAGCGTTCGTTGCGAAATGAATCCACAGCCAGTCTCGCAAGTTGGTCTTCTCTGAGATCCTGAATCCACAATCGCGAAAAAGCTTCCGCGCCTCGATTTCGCTTCTGGTTAGCGACGGAGAAAATGTTCCGAAGATGACCGAAGCATAGAGCGCGCCGCGGAGGATATTCGAACGGAAGGAACCTCCTCCGAATGGAAAGCCCCAGGCCACCTGATCTTTGGGCAGCCCTCGTGTTGCCTCTTCAGGATCACGCCAGAAATTACTGAAGATGAGGATCGTGGCGTGCCCCACACTCGACTCGAGGAATTTCGCAACCTCAACAAACATCCACTCCTGAACGCTGACCAAAATTAAATCGTAGGAGTGATCGGGCGGCAGTTCCTCCACTATGCGCATCGTCCAGTCTTCGTCGATGTGCTTCGGTTGCGCTCCACGCCGAAGGTCGAAGATATCCAGATGGAGACGAGAGCCGTATTCCGCTGATCTGCCCGGTCGCACGTAGAACGTGACCGTGTGCCCGGCCTTCTCAAAGGCCCAGCCGTAAAGTGTTGCGATGACGCCTCTTCCAAAGAGCAGGATATTCATAGAGCCTCTGCAACTATCTTCGCAGGTCGGGGAGGTTATCCCATAGTAAGAAACGGGTCGAAGGCAAGCATGGAAGAAGAGCTTCGCTGAAGGAGATTGGGGAAGCGGCTGACTGCGAGGAAGGCTCGTGACTCATGCGAACCATCCACCTGCATCTTGCGATACTCAATATCGATATGTCACAACTGGATTGGCTTATAGTCGCCAAAGAAATATTGATAGGTCAAACTGGATACGAAGGTAATCTTCTTGTCATTTCACAAATCCCAAAGCTTTTAAAGCATGCGCGAGCCAGTGCACTTTACACCGGCCCGCGCCATGGTAATGATTGAAAGATTAGGGCTTCGATTGAAGCTGACTAGTGCTCTCCAGGATCAGGAAACCTGTCGAATTTTGGTCAAGATCAATCGCCAGTACTCTGTTTGCATCAATCGGGTAGTAGCCGAATCCAGCGGAATAACCAAAGTTAAGAGAAGTCAACCCGCTCAGCGTTATTAGACCAGTGGAGTTGTTTTCCGTGCCATTGAGCGGCGTGTTCTGGTAGTTGTCGAACGGCGTGGGCCCATTTGGCTGCAGGTTCGGGTCTTGCGACGTATAGTCCGTAAAACCATTGAAGGTATCGGAGGTAATGGTCACGGGGCCGACTGCACCATAGGGTTGATAATAGTTCGGCCCCGCCAGGAAGCCTTGAGAAGTGATCGCGTAGCTACCTTCGTAGTCGGCGAGACCGTTCTGCTGATAGGCAAGACCTGTCGTCTGTTGGATATTGTCGGCACCCAGAACCACACCGTTGCCGTTTCCATCCAGATAGAGGATGAAGCTCAGGGTGATGTTCGAGAGGCTAGAGGGAACGACGTTGGTAATTACGACGCGCCCTGTTGGATTGACGTTATAGGCAGCACCGCTAAAGGTATTGCCTTTGCCGCCGGTGTTGTATATGTCATTGAAGATGAGGTGTCCGGAGACGCTTCCGCCTGAAGCAAAGTTGAAGAAGCCTCCCAGATAGACGGGACCATTTGTATCCTGGCCCTGGCTGGCATGCACGTAGTTCAAGTTGACGACATTGTTGGCGCTGAACTGCCCCGTGTTGGATCCCTGCGCGAGAGCCGTTCCGCCGAGATCGCCATTGAGGGTGTCGGTTTGACTTTCGAGCAGTTGAATCGTGTGACCGTCAAGAACGTAGCCGGTCAGTCCAATGCTTCCAACTGAGGAGGATCCAGGCGTCAGGCTGATCGCAATCCTGCCGAAGGAGTCGGGAGCGCTGATCGATCCGGAAGAGAAGCTCTGTGCCAACAGAGTCTGGCCACTCCCATCGTTGTAATCGAAGACACTGTTTGCTGTGTTGAGAGAAGTCCCGGAGAAGTTCAGAACACCTCCGACGACAAGCTGATTTTCGGCAGTTGTAGAGTCGACGCCATTTACGGCGAAGGCATACCCACCACTTGGTTCCGCTGTGCTGCTCTGGAGATCGAGCGAGCCCGTTGCGGCGCCAAAGTTGTCGTACTCCGAGAGCAACATTCGCGTACTCGAAACCGGCGTCCCTCGCAGAGTCAATACTCCATTAACTCCGACATTGGAATCCGTGGTAGCGAAGATAAGTTGAATATTGCCGGTGGTGGCAGTGATGCTCGAGTTAGCGGGGACGAGCTGATCATTGCCGAAGTTAGTGGCGTCGGTGAAGTCCTGCTCGCCTCCGGTGATCACGCCGTTCTTGATGCTAAAAGCGCCGACGACATAATAGTTCAGATTGTTGTCTTGACCGAACAGATGATAGACATATGTGCCATCGGCGATGACCGGGGGAGCGCCTGCAGTTATCGTAATCGTTGCAGAAGCGGATTTGGTATTGTCGGTGACGGACGTCGCCGTAACTGTCACAGTCGCAGGCGTTGGAACCGCGTTTGGCGCTGTGTAGACGGTTGCGGAGCCGCTTCCGGTTGCAGTTGGATTGAAGCTGCCGCACTGCGCGCTTCCACAGGTTACGGTCCAGTTGACTCCGCCGTTCTTCGTGTCATTGCTGACAGTTGCTGTCAGGCTCGATGTCGCACTGATCACCATTGAGGATGGCGGTTGCGTGACAAACGATACCGATATAGAGGGCGGTGGTGAGGTTGATGTAATCGTAATGGATGCTGATACGGATTTAGTGCTGTCCGTGACGGAGGTCGCGGTAATTGTTACTGAAGCAGGCGTTGGAACCGCGCTCGGCGCCGTATACGTGGCAGTCCCCCCACTGGCGGTGGATGCGGGGCTGATCGTACCGCATGACGAACCTCCGCAAGTCACCTTCCAGGTGACGCCAGCGTTGTTGGTGTCATTGCTTACGGTAGCAATAACGCCTGTGCTGGTGCTGACATTCAGCGATGTGGGAGGCGGATTGAGAAAGGACACTGAGATCGCAGGTGGAGGAGGAGCTGAACTCGTGCCACTGCTGCACGCAACAAGCCAGAGAGCTATTGCCGAGGTGCCTAAGAGTTGTATAGCGCTACGGAGTTTCACTGGATACCCCCATTCTGATCGTTCAAAGAAGATTGCGTTTGGGTGCGTTCCTGTGACCTCGTGCGAATCAGCGAACCGTGGTCATTTCGAACGACGATTGGCGTACTGTCCAGGACAAGTTGGCGAATGAGCAGATATTTCTGATCGTGAATGATCTTCACCTGACCGAAGACCTGGACCTGCTTGCCGGCGACCAATGCTTGTTGGATATCCGGTGCGAGATAAGGACCGACACTTGCGTCCAGCACTCCTTGTGGAGTGCCCAGCATGAGGTGCAGCCCGGCTGGAATCCCCGAGGCATGATTTGGAACTACCTCCTGGATAATCGCGGTGATGGCGACATCGGATGATGTTGGCTTGCTTGCATCCCATCCGACAAAGCCAGCAGATGGCTGCGTCATCACACTGTTTTGCGCTACAGCGTCCATGGTTAGTGCCCCGCACAACAGAATTGCGGGAAGCAACGAATTGAGTAGCCTCTTCATAATCACTTTCCTTTCTTTGAAAGCCCTTTTGGGCAAAATCTAGAATCCTTGCGTCTTCACAGATCGGAGCCTGAAGATGCGGACCGTCCTGCGCCGCGCAACCTCGGGTATCTTCGTAACGGTTTATTCGGGAGGCCTTCAGCTCTCACCCAGAGTGGTGTAGTCGTATCGGCTATGAGAAGACCGATATGAGGGCCCAAGTATTCATGGAATTAAGGACGAGTCACTTTCTTTCAGCGCTTGCAAGGCAAGTCAAATTTGAGTCCGGACAGCTGGGGAGTACAAATTGAACATGCGACGCAATATTTCCGTGTCGCACAGGACACGGAACGGACGTGTTCAGACCAGCAGCGGATAAAACAAATCTGGTCTATGGGCATCCATCGTGTCCAAAAAAGATTACGAACGTCGTGATGGAAAAGGAATAGAGGGAACTACGCGAAAATAAGTGTGGTTCCCTCTATTCGCATCGCATGGTGTGTGGAACCACACTCAGATTTACGTAGCCACCTCTATTTTTTTCCTGATGAATCTCTCATAGCCTCTTTCTGGGCATCGCTCGCCTTGCTCTTGCGGGAGGCCGGAACAAGCCCAGAAACCTGGTCGATCTATGTTGACGATTCGTCCCCATGAATTCTTCTCGCTCGACCGCTGGCCAGATAGAGACCACATATTGAGGAAGCGAAGGAGAGGAATTCTATGAGATTGGTGAAGATGTTGCCATCGTTATTAGGTGCTGTATTGACCAGTCATCTGTCAGTCGCATTTGCGGCAGGAGGGGCTGTTGCAGCGGCGGGTGTGACCGGGACGGACGCCCCTCAGGCATTTACGGCAGGAACAGGGAATGCAGGACAAGGTTCCACGACGCCGCAAAAGTTGTTAATCAAAGCTGCTCCGTCAGGCGGCTCGAGTGCAATTTCCGGTATGAAGACGCTCACGCTCAATATGCCATCTGATACGAAGACGGAAACGCTCAAGATCGTTCTAAACGGCAAAGATGTGACTTCAAGATTCAGCACAACGTCCTGTGCCGCAGCGATATGCGAAACAGGCACGCTCTCATCAGCAGACGGTCTTCGCGCGGGCAAGAATGTTCTGTCTGCCGTCGCGAAAAGCGAAGGGGGCAGAGCGGTGAGCTCCCGTCTGCGGTTCAGCGGCGACGACACCCAGACGCCAAACCAGTCCTTCACTGCTATGGTTCGACCCGGGGCACAGAATCCATCGGCACAGGCGCTCCCTACAGCCAGCAGTTTTCTTCCACCAACCGTCGCCTTTAATACCATTTCAGGAACGGGAGCAGATGCCACATGGTTCCAGCTTGGAACCCTGATCCAACACGGAATCGCGAGCAACTGTACCGAGATTTACGGTGTTGTTGTGCTGGACAGGCAGACGCTGGTTGAGAAAACGGCCGCCCCGGAATCATCTCCGCAATGTATCTCTAATGGCGGCGCTTTGAAAGCATATCTGAGCACGCTGACATCGGATGACCTGGTCATCGTTGGAACGACATCAAACTTACCGTCGGACGCCGCCACCGGTGTGGGTGCGCTGGACACAAGTGCGATCGGTGGGACTGTCTATTTCTGTCCACCGGCGGCTTGTAGTATCACACATCCTAACCAGAAGCTTTCACTGACTGCTCCAGCCGGTTATCTTGCCATTGGCGTGGGAGGCGCGTCATCATCCCCCGGCCAGGCGTATGAGAATTACTACCTGGCCAATGAAACAGGCGTCCTGGTACCGTATGCCTACGGCATGCTGTCGGAGGATGCATACGGCAACTATAACTTTCAGTCGTCGACAGCGCTTGAATATACGGTCTCTCCCGGCGGTCAATCTGGGTCGGCGTATATAAGTCTTGTAAGTCCACCGAGTTACCCCAATCAGACGGTCACTATGACCCCTCCTCCTGGTGTAGCGGACGGCTTTTGGCTTATGATTCTGGATCGCGCCGATCCCACATTGAGCTTCGCCTCTTGCGCATCGTCCAGCGGCACTCAGTTTAGTAACTGCGGCACATTCTATCCAATCGGAGCAGACGATCCCACCACGCGAAAAGCCGCGATGCAGGCCCTTGCGGGTGTCTTGCAGTCTGTAAATCGCCGGCAGCTCGTGTTCTTGACTACCATCGGACATGCCGCTTATGGAAGCGTCTGGCAGGCGGCAAATAACGACGCGAATTCCTCGCTAGCGGGCGGTTGGACCGATCTGGGATTTCAATCTCTCATGAGCGCTTTTCGCACCCTCGGTCTTCCGGACACTACCTTTCTTTCACTTGGCAACCCTGATTCTTCTCTGACGTATATTACGTCCCTCGGTCTGGGTAACTCCCTGAGCGGCCAATCTATTCTTTCTACCACCGTTTACTCGCAACAGGGGCAGTCCGGCTATGTGCATGGGGTCCTCACGCACGACCTGCAAGGTCTTTTCCGTCCTGGCCGGACGCAACAGGCATCTCCTTCACAAGACTATGTGAACTTCACCATGGCAAAGGTAGCGTTGCAGGAGCCGATAGAGTGGCCTGAGCTAAGCTCCACTCTGCTGCCCAATGCGGATAGCGCAGCCGGTCAATTGGCAGCGTATCAATATCTAAGTTGGTATCTGCTGAACGCCTGGTATATACCCGGTCAAAGCGGAACCCAAGGAATTTCCGGCCCCTACGCGTATGACATCCATTATTTCTTTACCGGCTCGCTCAATGGTTACCTGAATATTCACGCGTTTGATCCCGCGAATGCGGTCTGGCCGGGAACACCGGGATTCAAAAATGGCAGCCCTTTCAATATTTCGTGTTCCGTAACGGGCGCCACGAGTTGTACATGGACGAATCCCTTCGACAATACAAACCTGGTATTTACCCAAAATGACTTCATGGCTGTTCAAACGCAGCTGCACAACGAGATTGTGGATCTAACCAATGTCCTGCTCTTCATGGTGAACGGCTCCACGAATATGAAGGATGTTGTCGCCGCAGGCAATTCGAACGCTGCCTTGGCGCTGCTGCAGGCGGCGTCTGCGGTCGGAGCAAGCCTGAACCAGCCGCAGGCAATACCGGCGACCAATGTGACGGTGGGAGTGTCCAATATCATCGATATGGTTGGCGGTGTACTGAGTACCGCGGCTCAGGTCGTTGGATTCAATGCCGAGCTTCAAACAGTACAGTCCGCCATTGACCTCACGGCGGACATCATTAATGATGCCGGTGGAATTGCTGGTGGTTTTAGTTCCGGGGGCAGTGCAGCATCTGCACCGATTCCGAGTCCTGACTACACACTTAATACAACCATTGCTCAACTCGCCAACACAGATCTTCAAGGGCAGATGATGGCAGGGTTCGATACCACACTGGACTCGATCACCAGCGATTGGGGAAGACTGAACGCAATCGGACCTCAAATCACGAACCCTAGCAACTCGAGCTTCTTCTTCCCTAATCAGGTGTTGCAGTTACTATCGGTCAACTCGATGAATCAGGCGGCACAGCGTAGCATTTACCTCTCCGTTATTCCCGCCTTCTATCAGGTGCAATACTGGCCAATGGTAAATAGTGATTCACTTACCTCGGCTAACTTTCCTGATATGGGTTATACATCGAGCGGAAATTACAATAGCTGCACTGCGTTCTATCCCTCCTATAATGCGCCTCCGGCTTATACCAGCGCATGGTATCCAACTGCCGGCGGCACCTTGTATACCCCTTACTGGGATATCCAGGATAACCAACCGCAGGAAACCTACCCGTTCGAATACGATTGGGCGAATAACCCGATTGATTATTACGTGCTTGCCGCACCTCTCACGAACACCGGCCAGTCGGACTCCTATTCGGGTTATCCCAGCCCACAGCTCACCTCGATCTTATTCGCGAAGCAGCCAGGTGGCGCTAATTTCCCATTCGACGCTTTTGTAGCTCACAACGGACCTATGGACAGCCTGTTGACCGGAGGCGCTTCCACTTTCTTCGATGGCTCTGCCCCTGCTTCTAGTATTGGCACCTACCCATTCACGAATGTGGCAAATTTCACGGGGCACTACCTATCCAATATATGCTCCATGGCGTCTCTAAACGGATCCGGATTAAGCAGTGCTCCGCCATCCCAGCTAACCACGCTGACCACCCTGATTGCTCCAGACTCGGCGATCCTGGGAGAAGGAGTACCGCTGCAGGCGACCGTGGTTCCCGCCAGCGGGTCCGGATCGGTCCCAACCGGGGCAGTCGAGTTCTGTGATGGAACGACAGTGTTGGGAACTGTAACGCTCGACTCCACAGGAAAAGCAAGCTTCACGGCGACAGGGCTCGCAATTGGAGTGCATGCTCTAGCTGCTTACTATGGCACGAGCGCAAATTATGAAGCATCCAACTCCGCCGTTAGTGCTTTGAGGGTATACGCGAATGCTCCAGATATATCGCTCACGTTGTCGGCAAGCAGCTTGCAGGTGAGTTACGGATCTTCATCTGGGCCGGTCACCGTGCAGGCCACATCGCATGCGGGAATGGAAGGCACGGTAACGTTCACTTGTACCGGATTACCCGTCGGCATGACTTGCACCTTCAGCCCAGCTCAGGCAACTCTCGCTGTGGGAAGCAATATGTCGACCACGCTTACCATCAAGAGCACAAGTACCGCGAACTCCGCTGGAACGATGTGGGACGGAGGAATCGGCGTTTTTCTCGCTCCACTATCGCTGCTATGCCTGTGGCGTACGCGCAACGGAGGTCAACGTCTCCAGGGCTTGTTGAGCCTGCTCCTGCTGTCGGCTGTCTCTATCTGTTGCGTGATGGGCTGCAGCGGCAGCAGCAATTCGCAAACTAATCAGGAGACCGGGTCGAAGACCATTCTGATCGCGGCCAGCAACGGGTCAATCACAAGGACAATCCCGCTCGTTCTGAACATCCAATAAGAGCATCGATACGGTGCGGCACCGATTGCCACACCGTATCGATGCATTCTTATCGAACCCAGTGTGCTTAATGGCTAGGCGAAACCCCAATTGATGTACTGCGTGAGGCAAGCAATGAAATGGCTAGATTCAGCCCCGGTTCCAGATGTTCCAGCAACAATCGCGCTATCGCCAGGTGTTACTAGGTTGATCGAGGAGGAACTTGGCAATCTCACCACGATCTACAAAGAGCTCCACGCCGCTCCTGAACTCTCGCACCGCGAGGAGAATACCTCCGCTTTTCTTGCCGCTGAGTTGCGCAGGGCTGGGTACAGCGTCACTGAGCGGGTAGGCCGCTACCCTGAGGGTACGCAAGCCTACGGGGTTGTCGGCATTTTAAAAAATGGCATCGGCCCCACCCTTTTGATCCGGGCGGAGATGGATGCGCTTCCAGTCACTGAAGACACAGGTCTACCCTACGCGAGCAAAGTGCGTTCGATTACGCCCACCGGGGAAAATGTCGGCGTCATGCATGCCTGCGGACATGACATCCACTTAACGTGCCTCATTGGAGTTGCCCGCATCATGGCTAAACTCCGGTCACAGTGGCGCGGTACCCTTATGTTGATTTGCCAGCCTAGCGAAGAAACCATCGATGGCGCGAAAGCGATGCTGGCTGATGGCCTCTACGAACGCTTTGGCACGCCTGACTTCGCCATTGCACTGCATGATTATCCGTTTCCGGCTGGAGACGTTGCCGTCGTCTCGGGCTCCGCACTTTCCAGTTCGACCTCCATCGACGTCATCATGCGCGGCACGAGTAGCCATGGCTCTGCACCGGAGAAGGGAAAGGATCCCATTGTCATGGCTGCGGAGTTCATCGTTCAGGTTCAGACAATCGTTAGCCGCTGCGTGCCTCCACAACAGGCTGCGGTCGTGACCGTCGGTCAAATTCACGGAGGCACCAAGCGCAACATTATCCCCGATGAGGTAAGACTGGAACTCACTACACGCTCCTACAACCCCGCTGTTCGTCAGATCATCATCGAAGGTGTTCGGCGTACTGCAAGTGGCGTTGCCCTGGCCGCCGGAGTTCCCCAAAATCGCATGCCCATCGTCAATGTACTCGACAACGAATCGTCGCCCGTAACTAACAACGACCCTGCACTCGCCGCTCGCCTTCAACACCTCTTCACCCAGCGGTTTGGTGCCGACCATATTCATGACATGAGCCCACTCATGGTCAGTGAAGACTTTGGTGTCTACGGCATGGATGGCAAGATCCCTTACGTTATTTTTTGGCTAGGGATGGAGGACGCGAAGGTCTTTATAGATGCGCGCGAAAAAAGCATAGAACTGCCGAGTCTCCATTCAAGCCGTTTCGCCCCAGCCCCTGAATTGACATTAAAGACCGGGATCACGGCCTTGTGTGATGCGGCGCTCGATCTTCTTAAATGAGTTTGCCTAGACATCAGAGCTTCGTTCGCACCAGGACTCTAATGTTATGAAAATTGCGTTTAGCTAAGATATGATTCGAATTTTAATTTCATTCCTATATTGGCTTTGGCGCCTCTCTCAAATCGATCGCCAGGTCGTGACTGCTGGTCGATTTGGTGGGCAACAGCAGAAACTAAAGATAATCCGACGTGACCGATACCGCTGCCGTGGATGCGATAGAAGGGGAGACGAAGTGAGTCTTGGAATCTATCCAATTCATCCGAAACTGCTCAATACAGCGGGAATGCTAGCATTGTGTCCAAACTGCCAGGGATTAGCAAAGGCCGCAGGCTTGAGCGGGAGTAATATCCCTGACTTCCTCCGCCAGCTTTGGCGTCATCTCTACCATTCAACTTCCAAGCAAATAATTCCAGAGAAAACGAGCGACGACATTCTCCTATCAAAAAATTCCGACAGTTTTCGGCATGCATCTCCGCATCTACCACAGCGCTATTAGGACAAGATAGACGCTCTGAGATATGCTGCTCTCGAAGTTCTCGCGCCTCGGCGCATGACTCGGCCCCATCCGTCGTGTCGCGAGACTAAGTGGAACCAACAGGCGACCTGCTACCATCCAATTTGCAACACAGGCTCATGTTTCAAGGTTATAGAATTGGCCTTGTGTTCTAGCGCGAACCTGAGCAAGGCATTCGAGCCTACGATGTCCAACTTTCGGCACATGTTCGTGCGATGGTTTTCGATTGTGCGATATGAGAGAGAGAGTTTTTCTCCGATCCCTTTGCTCGTCTCTCCGAGAGAAATAAGCTTTAGGATGTTCCGTTCCGCGGGCGTAAGTTGAGCAGCCAGTATCTCTGCGGGACTGGGTGGGACGGCTTGTTGCCGCTGGAGTAGGTAGACGGACATGGCGGCGCTCACGTGGGTCCTTCCATCCGAGACAGCCTGTATGCCCGCTACGATCTCTTCAGCAGCGTTTTCTTTCAGGAGATAACCTTTGGCCCCAATCTCTATGGCGGTCCGAAAAAACTCTTCATCCTTATGAAGCGTGAGAAGTATGATCTTCGTTTTGAGATTCAGTTCCGCGATCTTACGTGCTACCTTGAGCCCGTCCAGCTTTGGCATCTCGATGTCGAGAATCGCGATATCCGGCTGTATCTCCCGAATCAAGTTGAGAGCCGTTTCACCATCTCCCGCTTCGGCAACGATTTTGAACTGGGGATTTTGATTGATCTTGAAACTGAGACCGTTCCGCACGATAGGATGATCATCTGCGATTAGAAGTCGAATCAGTTCAGGCATTCTCGGTTCCTCCTCGAGGGTGGATCTCAACGATGACTATTGTTCCATGGCCTGGCGTTGAACGCACCTTCAATTCGCCGCCTAAAAGACGTGCTCGCTCGGACATGCCTATCAGTCCGAGACCGCCTCCGCCCTTGCCACCATGATGAATATCCGTGACGAATCCGATTCCATTGTCCGAAACCGTCATGAGGACCTGTCCGGGCGTATGTCGAATACCGATATCAATCCGAGTCGCGTGTGCGTGCTTTACTGCATTATTGAGCGACTCTTGAACGATGCGATAAACATTAATTCGAAGCTCTTCTGAAAAGGCATCATCAATATTGTCAATGTCGGTAAAGATCGGTAGGGCAGACGCCCTGGAGATGCTGCGCGCGACGCTCTCAACCGCCTTCGTCAAACCGAGCCTATCGAGCTGGATTGGTCGCAAATTATAGGAAATTTCACGAGCCTCCTCGATAGCGGATACGGCCTCTGAGGTGATTTCGCGGATTGATTGCGTATCTTCTTTGTTCTCCGACTCAAGGAAGAAGAGGGCCAAATTCTGAATCACGACCAACCGCTGTCCGATGCTGTCGTGAAGATCGACAGCAATGCGCTTTCGCTCGCTTTCTTGCGAAGAGATGAGCTGTTGAGAGAACGCCTGTTGAGCAAGTTGACTATGTCGCAGGCGCGAAATGCGCCAATTCCAGGCAAACATCAGGAGTGCCACGGAGATGAGCAGGACGATACTGAAAAAGCCCCAGGTGCGATAGAAAGGAGCAAGTACAGCAACTACGAGCGTATGGCCTTCGGTATTCCAGACCCCGTCGCTGTTCTCCGCGATTACGTGAAACTGGTATTTTCCAGGCGGGAGGTGTGAGTAGTTGGCGACTCGACGTGTCTCAGCGTCAACCCACTTCGAATCCAGCCCCTCCAGCCGGTACTTGAAACGAATATCCTTTGAGTTAATAAAACTCAACGCCGTGTATTTGAACTCAATGTTTTCCTTATTTGCCGGAATACGCGCGATGCCGGATATCGGTATTTCTTGGCGGTCTGCAGTCAGTGACTCGATTGCTACCGGCGGTGGCGTCGGATTGTAGCGAACCGCAGTAGGATCGACCACCGCGACGCCGTTCTGGGTTGGAAACCAGAGCTTACCGTCGACGGTTTTGATGCCTGCTGGTGAAACACCTCCATTGCACTCTGCGTTGAGCATGCCATCCGCCTTGCCATAAGCGATTGACGTGACAGTATTGCGCTTGCCCTCTGCAAACTCGTTGAGCTCCTGCCTGCTTACGCGATAGATACCGCGGTTACAGCTAATCCAGAAATTTCTCTTAGTGTCCTCTAATATCTGAAAGACACCGTTATTGAAAAGGCCGGTTTTGACGGTGAAGCGAGTAAATCTTTTGTCTTTGAATCTTCCAAGACCACCATCGTAGGTTCCTATCCAGAGCGTTCCCTCAGAATCCAAAAATAAAGATCGAACGCTGTTGCTTGGCAGACCATCATGTTCGGTCCAATGGGCTGATTTGCCATTGTGGATTCGTGTCAGGCCGCTATACCCTCCGATCCACAGATCACCCTGCGCATCTTCGATAATGGACCGAACGTCGTCGTTAGCGAGTCCGCTTTGCATGTTGAACTGCTGAAGGTTTCCGTTCTCGTAAACAAAGAGCCCATCGGAAGTTCCGAACCAGAGCACTCCCTTGCGATCCTGGTAGATCGCCTGCACAGTCGTCCTCTCGAGGGGCGTCATGTTCCGAGGTTTCTGAATCTTTCCGTCTTTAAAGAGTGCCAGACCACCGCGTGTGCCTATCCATATCTGATGTTGCCTATCCTCCCATATAGCTGTCGGAAGACCGCTCGGAAGTCCATTCGTAGTTGTGTAGTTTGTAAAGACGCCATCTTTCAGGCGGCTTAGCCCGGATATCCATGCTCCGATCCAAACTGCCCCGGCATGATCTTGAAAGATCGGATATACATTACGGTCCACCAAACCTTGTTCTTTCGTAAATCCCTGGATAGACTGCCTTTCGAGTTGGAAGATTCCTTCCCCTTCTGTCCCCAGCCAAAGGTTTTGCTCTCTATCCTCGTATATCTCGGAGAACGAACGTTCCTCGCTATGACCTGAGGAAAGGTATTCGATATAACGCGTAAGTCGCCGGCCGATGCGAATCTTCCAGGAATGTCCCTCATGGTCAACGAAGGAATCCGAAACGGAGGTAGACGAACTGAACAACGAATGCGCGGGCTCGCCGGCAATAAGATGCGCATGCTGCCCGTCCATAGTTTCGAGCCAAGCGGCACCGCTCTGATCGATGTACACTCCCCAGATGGACTCAGCCTTAACTCCGAACGGAAGAGAGAAGTTAACGAATTTCCCACGAATGAAACAATTGAGCTGATTGTTATCAACTGCCCAAAATCCCGACTGCCCCCACCGGAATGCCCGATAAGAAAGACCTGGTTTGGGAGTATGGAATTCACTGAATCGGGCGGACGCTTCATTCCATTCATAGAGGGTGCCCTGCGACAAGATCCAGATACGTCCGCTATCATCGCCTGCAATTGCCGCAGCCTCGATATCGAAGGTATGAAAAGCTCCCAGCTGGTATCGGGTTAAACCGTGTCCTTCAACGGTTAGCCACAGATCACCATTCAGCGCGGCGTACATGCCACTGAAACGATTGGTATTGATACCAGGGGAATTACTTTTATTGAAGACATCGAACCGCAAACCATCGAAACACGCGATTCCGTCGAGTGTGGCAATCCATAGATAGCCGTCTGGCGTTTGAGCAATCCCGCGCACTACATTTTGAGGAAGGCCGTCATCGGCTGACCATACGTTAAGGCGATACTGAGCTTGGGCAAAGGATATGTGAGACAGCAGTGCGAGCATCAAAGCCGGGCAAAGCACGGTAAAGATCCGACGTATTTCGTTCGAGGAGCTGCGATGCAAGCGGAGACGAGTATGCATACCGAGGTTTGTTATTTCCGATGCGCCAGGTGGTCACTAAAGAAAGCACGTTGAACCGAGCATAATCTGGCGCTAAATATGTGCGACGAATGACCTATGCCGTATTGTTTCAAAGTTCGTAGAGTCTTTGAAGAAAAATTGATGTGATGTGTGGAACCACACGCGAAAATCGTGTGGTGTCCTCATGAATTTTACGTGTCTTCCTCCATATCTTTCCGGCTCTGTTCTGGCTACGCTCGAATCGTGAAGATTTTAATCGTTGAAGACAACTCTGGAGTTCGGCGGATGTTGCGAAGAGTTGTGGAAAGCCTCGCCACAGAAATTCATGAGTGTCAGGATGGCGCTGAGGCAATAAAGATCTACACAGAACAACTGCCGGACCTGGTCCTTATGGATATTCACATGCCTCGTATGGACGGACTAACAGCGACACGGCAAATACGAAAGTTTCACCCCGCCGCAAGGGTACTGATCGTAACAGCTTATGAAGACGAAGCGCTTCGATCCGCCGCACAAGAAGCTGGAGCCAGCGGATATGTCCTAAAGGACAAACTTACTGACCTTCCGCGGCTCATCAAAGCAGCCATGCGCTAACTACAGATAGCACTCCAGACACCGGCCATGCCGAAGGGCTCCCGCCCTATGCAGGCAATTTCGTATTTCGGTTTCTTCTGGCCCTTCGGCATCTCCTTCCACTCAAGGATCGCATTTGCAGGGACGATGACGCGGCCTTTCAGAAAAGCATCCTTCCAGAGCTTCGAGGTCTCGAGACCTTCTGAGCGGTTATCGTAAGTGCCACGGTAGCGACCCACACCAGGACGGATTAGTAACGAGAAACGCCTTGTAATCATTTGTCCCAGAAGATCCGGACATTGGAAGCTATGGCCCACCTTCTCGGTGATTGATAAAATCGCCAATGCGCTCACTAAGAAGAGCCTCAAGCTAAGTACAGGTCATGGCGCAAATTTTCCTGGTCTCTACTGTGTCAAGACGTCAGCGTGGTTGAACTTGTTGAAGCTGAACGCTACAGATCGTACTGCAGTTACGGATTGCATGGAAAATTGCTGTTATTGGACCCCTTTTCTCAGAAGGGAGATGCCGCGTTCCGAACACTCGCTGGGTCAGTTTTCCGGTTGCCGACCCATCGCACCAAACGCGGACTAGTGCTTACGGAAAGCGTCAATGAGCGCATCGGCCTGTGCTCCTCAGTGGAAGTGATCGAGAGCCTTATTCGACCCTTGCACCGACCGACGTTTAATAGATCTCCCTCAGTTTTCTGGTTAGAGAATTCGACATCCAGATCTCAAATAATTCGGATAAACTATGTTCGGAAACTGAGTTGATTTAGTCAGATTTTCTTACATCATTTCAGGGAACTCATTGGGAGACCAAAGAGTAGCCTTTACCCCTTCGAGTTATAAGCCAACGAGGGTTGGAAGGGTCGACTTCGATTTTCTCGCGAAGACGCCAGATGTAGACGTCCACAACGCGGCGATCCTCGATCTCCCACGGAATCCAAACGCTTTCGAGGAGTTCTTCTCTGCTGAAGACCCGTCCGGGATGGTCCATAAGACAACAGAATAGATCAAATTCCTTTGGGCTCAGCTTTTTTCTCTCTCTGCCAACTGAAATCTCCATCGCCTCTCGGTAAAGAGACAGCTCCCCAAGGGTTTGAACCTTGTCTTCAGGATACGCCGGCATGTGAGAGCGAAGGACTGCGTTGATGCGCACCAGAAGCTCACGAGAAGAAATGGGCTTTAGTAGAAAATCGTCAGCACCCAGGTCAAGAGCTCTTACTTTGTCATCCAGCTCTGCACTATCTGCGAGGATGATCTTTCTTGCCGTGCGGCCAATCTTGAGATTCATCACCTCTGAGAGTAGCTTCTCAAGCGGCTTTTGCCAGCAAATGATCTCAAAAAGCACAAGCGTTGGCTTGAGTTCTAGGATGGAGGCCAGGACGTCAGAGAGACCGGATAGGAACACCAACTCGGAATCCGACTTGTCGAGAGCTTCGCAGACAACGGAAGATGCTCTGTCCCAAAGATGAACGATCAATATCTTCTTGCGCATGTGAATCGGTTTCTAGGGGATGTAATAGCGGAAGCTGGTGTAGACGAAGTTGTTCGTCGCTTTTGGAGCACCGCCAACACCGGTCCACCCCTCGCGGGTCAAGTAGCTGTAGGCCAGACCATATTGGAGCCTGCCTGCGGGTCCGGTGTAGAGGCGATAGACCCATCCGGCAGATCCTTGCACCAGGACTCGGGTAGCACCAAGGCAAGTGCTTGTCCCCGGAGCGTAGCCCGTTCCGGAGGTCGGGACGGCCTCGACGTTGCAGCCGGTATTATTCGCCGTCGGTGGAGCGTAGCCCACCAGAGTTCCGGTGCTGCTGCGGTAATAGGTCCGCTGTACGTACTCCGTGCCAGCGTAACCAAAGACATCAAGCTTCTTGTTTGGATGGAACTCCAGTGAGAGTAGCCCTTGTGCGTTGCGCAGCGGAGACAGCGTGCCGTCAGGTCGCACGGTGATGTCTGGCAATAGCGAGACACCATAGCGGCCGGTGCCGTCACCGGCAACAAGGTGTAATCCGACGTCAAGCTTGGCCGTAACGGGAAAGTGCGCGTTCGCAACGAACCCGCCTCCGAGCCGCGTATCGTTCTGGGCACCGGCGGCTGTTGTTCCGCCTGGATAGTAACGATCGCGGAAGAAACGTGCGACGCCACCAATTTCATAGTGGCCATAGCCTGGCTCGAACGATGCTTTAACCAGAACATCGGGTGCGACCTGGTTGGTGTAGTTCGCACTTGGATTGTTCAAGCCTCCCGCAGCTCCTGCGTTGCCGAAGAAGAAGTTGCTCGGCGCGTTGGTAGCGCTGAACTGATACTGCGAATTTTCCAGCGAAGCGGCGAGCGTCAGATGTGAGGTGATCGCGTCTTGGATACGGAAGCCGGGCTGCCGAATGTAAGTATCGCCGACATGGAGGTTGCCATCGAAGAAAATCGGCGTCATCTCTTGTCCTGCATCCGTGGCCTTCCTGTCCTCCGTGAGCAGTGTCCACATCTGGCCACCGGTAAATTTCCAACCGCCTAAGACTGCCTGACCCCATGCCTGCCTTACCCGCAGGGTGTAGCTGTTGCTCTGCAGGTTATTGGAGGTCGTACCGGCGGATAGAAAATCGCCCTCGAAGAAGCCATTCAAGGTTCCGAAGGGAACCTTGCCGCTGAAGAGCGACGATAGCCGTGACTGGCGGGCGCTAGGCACCCACTCGCTGGTGTGAGCCTCGCCGGAATTCATATACGGGGTTGCGTTGTAATTTGTGTAGAGATCGGCATTCATCGCGCGCTGTCGCCAGACACTTTCGCCAGCAAGAAAGCCGCCGGGGACGATGGTAATTCCCTTGTAGTGCAATGCGGCCGGTTCATCGATGCTCTTCTTTACTTCTTCCGTTGTCTTCTGAACCTGCTCAACCCTGGTGACAAGGGTTGTATCTTCTGCGTGAAGACCGTCGATGGACGAACGAATACCCTCGATGGCTGCGGCATTTCCCTGTGCAGCCAGATTGGCGGCCTGTATCTGGGTAGTGACTGTTGCCGTCTTGTCCTGAGTGGTCTGAGCTGTGCTTTGCAGAGCCTCAATTTGCGCATCTTTTGCCGCGAGTCTCGTCTTCAGATCGTCGATCTGAGACTGCAGTTCCTGCCGCATCTGCTGGATCTGCGTTTCGATCGAGGGAGCCGCGCTCTTCTTTGGCTTACGGTGTTCCTGTGCCGCTGCTGCGGTAGAGGTCTGTGCTGCGAGGAAAGCTCCGGCGCCGCCAAATAAGGCGATCGCTACTGCAAAGTTCAAAAGAGACTTCATGAGGCACTCCAAATCGAGATTCAGACAAAAAATCTGCGTTTCAAGCCAAAGCGAACTGGCCAGCAGGCATACATGTCTTAATCTTCATTGAGGGAATAGCAGCTTGGAGTTTCTAGCCGTAAATGTAAGGAAAATGTCAGGAACGCGTAAGTCGGATGGTATGTTCTTTCACTTGCGAAGCGGTGCGGTGTAGTGTTCCTTTTTAGGCATGCTCACGATAAGCCAGCAGAAATCCCGCCGGAACCAGAAAAATCGTCAACAGTACCGACACCGCCAGACCGCCAATCAGCGCCTGCGCCAGTGGGGCGTACGACTCGCTGCCCTCGCCTAGCTTCAGCGCCATCGGCAACAGTCCGATTAGCGTTGCCAACGAGGTCATCAGAATTGGGCGCAATCGCACGCGGCATGAGCTGACAATCGCCTGATGCGCTGCCGCACCTTCTCTAATCAGATGGTGCGCAAATTCAACAATCAGAATGCTGTTTGAGAGGGCAATACCTGCCAGCATAACAACGCCCATCAGCGACATGACGTTTAGCGTCGTCCCCCACAGCAGAAGCGCCACCAGAACACCGGTTATTCCAGGGGGCAGCGCCAGCAGAATGATGAATGGATCGAGGAACGACCGGAATTGCGCCACAAGGATCAGGTACAGCAGCACCACGGACAGAATCAGCCCGATAGCAAAGCTGTGAAACGATGCACTCATCGATTCCACGCTTCCCATCAAAGTAGCCTCGATACCGTGCGGCGGCTCGGTTGTATTGAGAATATGGTGAATCGCCGTTGCGATGCGGCCGAGGTCCTCCTGCTCCGGTCGAACATACACATCGACGGACCGCCGAATCTGTGTGTGGTCCATCTCTGTTGGTGCGTTGAATTGCCCGATTTTGGCGACCATATCCAGGCGCGTCGGCTGCGTAATATTCGCACCGTGTAGCGGAATCGCCTTCAAGTCGTCGATCGACTTGACCTGCCCTTCTTTGTACATCACCGTCAGAAAATAATTGTTGCCGCTCTTCGGATCGATCCAGATGCTTGGCGCAATCATCTGGTTGGAGGTGAGTGCCGTAATCACATTCGACACGACCTCCTTCTCCGTCAGCCCCAACTCGCTCGCCCGTGTCCGGTCAATCGTCAACCGCAGCGACGGGTAGTCGATGTCCTGCGGGATATACACATCGGCGACACCATGAATTCGCCGTATCTGTGCAGCTATCTTCTGCGCGAATTCGTAGTCGCCCGTCATATCTGTACCCGCAATGCGAACGTCGATCGGAACCGGCGAACCCATATTGAGCACACCGTCGACCAGGCTTCCGGTGGAGAAGAATGCCTGCAGCTCAGGCATCTCAGTCGATACCTTCTGTTTGACCTCCTTGATGTACTCGAAACTGCTCGTCGCATGATCCGGGTTCAGCGCCACCTGCATAAAGCCCGTGTGCATCGCCGAGTTCGGCGAGAACAACGCGGAGAAACCTGGATCGAGCCCAAGGTTCGACACAATCATCCCCATGTCATGCTTCGAGACAACCTGCCGAATCAGCCCTTCAAGCCGTGCCGTCTCCTCCTCCGTCGCCTCCAACTTTGTGCCTGACGGAGCCTTAAAGTTGATTACGAATTGCGCCGGATCGGTGCGTGGAAAGAACGATAGGCCCAGCAGCGGAAACAACAAGAGGCTCAAGAGAAACACGACGCCGAAGATCCCCAACGTAGCGCGCGGCCACTCCAACACCTTTTGCACAAGTAGGTCATACCGGACCAACAGCGCATCGAAACCGGCGCTGAACCGGGCGTTGAACCTCGCGCCAAAGCTCTGCTTCTTCTCCAGCGGAGCAGCTTCACCTTCAACCGGTTCATGACTCGCGTTGCCATGTGCACTCTTGATAAAGCGCGCACAAAACAGAGGCACCACCGTCAACGCAACAAAATACGATGCGAACAGCGAGATGACTACTGCCAGCGCCAACGCCGAAAACAGAAATCGGCTCACGCCATACAGGAGAGTTACGGGAAAGAACACTACCACCGTGGTCAGCGTTCCGGCGAGTACAGGCAACGCGACCTCGCGTCCGCCCTTCTCTGCAGCCACAGTGGGAGGCTCCCCGCCTTCCAGATGCCGGAAGATGTTTTCAAGCACGACGACAGAGTTATCGATCAGCCGGGATAACGCCAGCGCCAACCCGCCCAGCACCATACTGTTTATCGAGCTTCCCGTCAGATGCAACACGAAAAACGTAGTCAGCACTGAGAGTGGGATCGAGAAGAACACCGCCAAAGTCGCTCGCATGCTGCCCAGGAAGATCAAAATCATCAGGCATGTGAGGAACAGACCGATGCCACCCTCATGGATCAGCGTCTCGATCGCTGTCTTTACAAACCGTGACTGGTCGAACACCACCTTCGTCTGCAACGTCGACGGCACGTCGTAAAGTTTCTTCAGCGTTGTCTGCACACCATTCACAATGGCGATTGTGTTAGAGTCGCCGCCCTGCTTGAAGATCGGCACATAGACCGCGCGGACCCCATTCACACGCACAATGTTGTACTGCAGTGAGAACGCATCCTTCGGCACAGCAACGTCGCCCACTCGCACGGGCGACTGGCCAACCATCTTGAGCGGCACCTGCGCGATGTCATCCGGTCCCTTAAGCATCGAGTTCGTGTAGATGTTGTAGTCGTACCGGCCTACCTGCACATCACCCGCCGGCAGAATCACATTTGCGTCATTCACCGCGCGCACAACGTCCATGGGGCTGAGCTGGTTCGCCTCAAGCTTGAACGGATCGGCGTACAACATAATCTGTCGCCACCGGCCTCCAAAGGGCTGTGGCACCGATGCTCCGGGCACGCTGGCAAGTTGGTTGCGGACGAAATTCTGTCCAACATCCTTTAAGGTGCTCTCATCGAGCCCCGACCCGCTCAGCGTCACCAACACTACGGGTAAACTCGATGCATCCTGCTTTAACACGATTGGCGGATACGTTCCGGGCGGCATATCACGCATGTCGCTCATGGCCAGCGTTGCTATGGAAGAGGCTGCGGCATCCGGATTCGTTCCGGCGCGGAAATAAACTTTGATCAGGCTCGCTCCAGGCAATGAACGTGACTCCATATGGTCGATTCTGCTAGCCAGCGTGAACATCCGTTCCAGGTGATACGTGATGTTCGTCTCGATTTGCTGTGGCGGCATACCCGAATAGAAAGTTGCCACAGCCACAACCGGCAGCTCAATCGGAGGAAACATATCTACTGGCATGTCGGCAGTGCTGACGGCGCCAAGAACCATCACCAGAAAGCACAGAACAACAATCAGATAGGGGTTACGAATAGCAAATCCCGGCATAGAGAATCGTTTCCTTACTTGGTAGTGAGACTTCTGGTGAAGCAGTGAGATTGAGGCTAGCTATGGCTGCTTGCATCGGACTCGTACGACGCAGCGCGAGGTGTCACCTTCTCCCCGTCCGATAGTCCGCTGTGCCGACCCACCACTACCTGATCGCCGTTCTGTACGCCTGAGAGAATCTCTACCTGCGCTGACGTCTGCAGCCCAATGGTCACCTTCACCAGATGGAGCTCGCCATCGCGAACGACATAGACATGTTGTACCGTTGTACCGAGCCCATCCACCGCATCTACCGGAACACTCAGCACATTCATGTGTGTCGCAAGATGCAGATGAACCTCCGCATACATTCCAGGCACCAGCGTTCCGTCGTGATTCGGAACATCTACTTCCGTATCCATCGTGCGTGTCGCAGTGGCGAGAGAGTCCGAAAACCGTGTGATCTTCCCTGGGAAAGTGCGGCTGAGTGTCGTTACGTTTACGCTAACCGGGTCGCCGTTGTGGATGTCCGCTACCGCGCTCACCGGCACCGGCAGTGTCAGTCGCAAGAGGCTATTTTCCGCAAGCCGCACGACTGGCATCGCCTGCGTCTGCGACGAAATGCCGGCCTGGATCATCGAGCCCGTATTTGCATACCGCTTCGTAATGACGCCTGCGAATGGAGCCCGTATCGTTGCGTACTGCAGCATTGCGTCGGCACGCGACTGCTCGGAGCTCGCCTGTGCCTTTTGTTGCTCCGCGCTTTGTAACGCTGATTGCGCGCCGGCTAACTGCGCCGCTGCTTCCAGGTCGTGGGCCTGAGCGACATCGACCTCCTGCTTCGGCACCAGCCCAGGCTGCTTTATCGCCACATCCTGTATTCGTTGAAATGAAAGATGGGCAATATTTGCGCTCGCCTCCGCCCGCTTCACCGCACCTCGCGCCGTAATGATGTTTGCCTCGGCAGCAGCAAGACCCGCAGTCGCTTTTGCTTTCTCATCCTGTAGTTCCGGCACCTCAAGTGTCGCCAGCAAGTCTCCCTCGCGCACGTGATCGCCAATATCCACACGGATATTCTTGACGTACCCTGCTACCTTGGCCATCACATCGACATCCTGATACGGCGTAAACTCCGCCGTCAGCACCAGTTCGTTGGAAAGGTTTGCAGGATGCACTGTCGCCGTCGGCACAGTCGGTACGTCGGCGGCAGCCACAACAGGCTGTCGACAAGACGTCAACAGGCACGATACACCCGCAGAAACTGCTACAAGCATCGCTTTTCGCAGAGTGAGTTCCATGACAGTCAATCCTTTGGATACAGAGTTAGTTCAAAAGCCCCGCTGCATAGTCGAGCTCGGCACGCCGGGTCAGATAGTCGTAGTTCGCTCCAGCCGCGGTGATCTCGGCGGAAGTTTCGTTCAGTTGCGCCTCGTTAAGCTCCACAATGCTGCCTAAGCCGGTCTCGTACCTTGCCTGCGCCAGCCGCAGCGCTTCTTTGGTTTGCGCGACCAGCCGCGCAGAGACGTCGAGACTGCGATAGGCCTCATTCGCCTGATACCACTGGTCGCGTACCTGTTCACTCACCTCAAGCTTCGCCTCGTTCACATCCTGCGTACGCGCCCGCGCCTCCAACTGCGCTTCGTTGCGCCGAGCCGCAAATAAACCGCCATTCAGTACAGGAATATTCAGGTTGAAGCCGATCGCAGCATAGTTGTCGTGCAGCGTGTGATCGTTATACGGAATTTCACCTGCCGCACCTACGACGTTCAGGGTTGGATAGCTCAACCGCTTCTCCGCCGCAGCGAACCGCTGAGCGGCATCCTCACGAGCGATGGTCGCCTTCAGATCTGCCCTCTGCGCCATTGCCTGCGCCAGAAAAGACGAGGCATCCGGTGGAAGCGCCGCCGGCAGAGCTTCTTCAGTCAGTGTGGCAGTTATCGGTTGCGACTCTCCCATCGCAGTTGCCAGGTGCGAGCGCTGCTGTTGCACCGCACTCTCAGCCGTAACTACGGCCAGCTCCGCTTCACTCTCCAGTACAGCGGCAAAGTTCACATCAATCGTCGATCGCAGTTGGCTTTGCGCGAGCGCACCGATTTGCTTCGAGATAAGCTCTCGGTTTGACTGAGCCTCACGCGCCGCCCGGAGAACGGCTTCAGCTCCCATCACCTGGAAGTAAGCACGTCGCACATTCAGGCGGATCTGCGCGCCCGTCAGTGTCGCGACATCCTTCTGGGCTTCCGCGAGCGATCGCTCCGACCCTACGAGTGCGCTTGTGCGTCCAAAGTCCGTCACCATCTGCACCAGGTTACCGCCATATGCAAATCGATCTGAGATAGAAGAGGTCGTGATCGAACCCGCAGCCGTCGATGTCCCCGTGTCCGCAACATTGACCCCCGTTGCGTTGAAGGCTAGGGTCGGCAACAAACTCGATTGGGCCTCACGAATTCGTTGTGCTGCCGCTCGGGAGCGAAGTTGCGCCGACAGGATGCGAGGCTGGTTGGCAATCGCGATCGACTCCGCCTGTGCCAGAGCCAGGGTCGTCATTCCAGTTGCTGCATCTGCAGCGGCCGGCGACTGGCATAAGCCGGCACTCGTCGCAATAACCAGACACAGACATATAGCGCCGGTGCAGACTCGAACCATCAGGCCAGCACCTTCTCCGCAGTTGTAATGTTCTTCAGGACTTCCGTCGGATGAGCCTCTACTAACCCATCCGTTACCATCGCCAACAACTTCGGCAGTATGTCTTCTACTTTTGATCTCTCATCGACGAAATACACGATCATCGGCAGATGTTCCGCCGCTACATCACCCGCATCCTGGCGATGCTGTCTATGGTGAGCGCCAAACCCTGCATGCGCCCGTAATGCCGTCGCTCCGTGAATTCCGCCATCCTTCAGGAAACGAAGAATGTCTTCATAAAGAAAGCCTTGCGTCGAGCCCGTATCCTGATTGAGGTGGATGGTCACCTTCAGTGCGGGTCCTGCCTCCAGCATTGAATGATCTCCAGATGTTTGTTTTTGTTAATGGCGAAGCTGCTGCGACGGACTACTCCGCACCCATCTTTGAACTGTCGCCAACTACCTCAAGCAGCGCTTCGCTCTTCGCCCAGATCTTTGCTGATCGACGACGTGCGGATAGGGTTAGAGTGGACGTAGTACCACTCTTCCCGGCATCCAATATTGTCACGTCGGTGTAGCCATAGAGCCCGCAGGCAGAGGCGGAGAAGTGTCCCATCGACTGCTCTGTATCGCCCGCATCACAACTTGCTGACCCGTTTCCCACCGCTGAGATCAGATGCGCATACACGCCGCCGCGTCGGTTGTACCCGACGATGTCGTCATCTTGTGATCTGACTTCACTCTGGGAAGGAACTACCTGGTCGCCGCCAATTTGCGTTCTTGTGCTCAACGGATCCATGTCGGTCGCCTGGGGCCGCTCTGCGCCCCAAACCGTCAGCGGATCGGCCATCGCTCGCACATATACTTTTAGCGGAAGCGTCGCTCCCTTGCTCTCAATTGAGTCAAAGTGAATCGTCAGGGTCGAAGCCTGCTGTTTCGCATAAGGTGTTTTGTCGAACGTGAACGCACTGGCTTTCACAACATGCCCGATTACACGAGCGCCCGCAGGGAGCGTCTGTCCGTTAGCGAGCCGCACCTGCTGTGTCGTCTTCGCAACAACCGCGTCGCCAGCCTGGACATGACTACTATCGACACTGCGTTCAAACTGGATTGGCAGGGTGGTTCCCGGCGACAACGTTACCTGCGAAGTCTGCGCTACGGCGAAAGGGGCAGAAAGCAGAGCAACCACGGTAAGAAGGGGACTTTTCATCTCGGCTCCAGTGCCGGCGGATCCGGCGACAGCCCGAGTGAATCACGTAACTGCCTTACGGCTAACTGACATATCCCTTACATTTCCGTGCGCCCCCTTGCTCTATACCAATCCCTGGGAAATGATCAATTAGGGAGAATCTTTGCACGCGACTTCGACCATTTCAGGCCGCATCCTTGTCGTCGAAGACGATCGCCGAATGGCGGACAGCCTCGTTGCCGGTCTCACTGGCAAAGGTTATCAAGTCTCCCTCGCTCGCACTGGCGAAGAGGCATTCTTCCTTGTTCATAGCACTCAACCTGATCTCGTCTTACTCGACCTCACTTTGCCGGAACGTGGAGGACTCGAAATCCTTGCGCAGATCAGAGCGGAGCAACTCCCCACACGAGTTCTCGTTCTTACCTCGCACAACTCGGTCGACGATCGCGTTACCGGCCTCAACTCCGGCGCAGACGATTATCTTGGCAAGCCATTCTCTTTCCCCGAGCTCCTCGCCCGTGTCGCCTCTCTGCTGCGCCGATTTCCTGTTCCTCCGCGCTCTGCCTCGCTGCAGATTGCGGACATTCACATCGATACGAAGGCTCATCGAGTCAGCCGCTCCGGAACTCTCATCGACCTAACTCCCCGTGAGTACGATCTGCTTCTTTATCTACTAGAGCATCGCAATCAGGCAGTCTCCCGCGAGATGCTCGCAAAAGATGTCTGGCGCGAGACCTCGCGTTTCACTCCAATCGATAACGTCATCGATGTGCAGATGGCGCGTCTTCGCCGCAAGATCGACGATCCATTTAACATCAAGCTGTTGCACACCTTGCGCGGTGTTGGATTCATCCTGCAGGAACCAGAATAGTGAAATTCCTTCGCCCCACGAACATCCGATCACGTCTCGCTCTCTGGTTCGTCGCCATTCTTTCGGGCGTCCTTTTGATCTACATTTCGGCGGTCTTCGTCTTCCAGTATGTTCTGCTCCAGCGGCAAATCTTCCACGACGAGATCCAGGACGTCGAAACTGTCGAGGGCCTGCTCTACTTCGATCAGCACGGCTCGCTTCAGCTTGAGCAGGGTTACCACACCCATCAACAATCGCGTCTTCTGGAAGATCGCCTTATGGAGGTCCGTGATCTTGCCGGCAATGTCCTCTATCGAACGGACACGCTGAAAGGAGCAACGCTCGGCGACACTGCGTTACCCGACGAGGGAGTTCATTCCTACAACGAGCGCTCCACGATGCTTGCCGATGGAACGCGTGTTTTGCTGATCAGTCATATTCATCCTGTGCAAGGAAAGCCGGTGCTTATCCGGCTTGGCTATAGCATGGCACCCCTGCACGACCGTATGCTCCACTTCTTCTTTTTGCTTCTACTGGCGACCCCCATTGCTCTGTTAGCTGCGGGCTTCATCAGTTACAGCGTTGCACGCCGGGCTCTTCGCCCTCTCGCCTCGATGGCCTCGCGTGCTGAACAGATAACGGCCAGCAATCTCCACGATCACATCGCTATCGAGAACGCCAACGACGAACTCGGCCATATGGGTCGCGTGCTCAATCATCTCCTGGAGCGACTGCAACAGGCCTTTGCTCAACTGCAGCGTTTCACCGCCGATGCCGCCCACGAACTTCGTACACCACTTGCTTCCATCCGGTCCACAGGTGAGATCACTCTCCAGCAAGATCGCACCCACGCTTCCTATCGGGAGGCCATTAGCGGGATGCTGGAAGAAACTACTCGGCTCAACCAAACCATCGACGGGCTTCTTCTTCTCTCCAAAGCCGAAGCAGTTCAAACTGAAACCGGGCCAACGTCATTCTTCCTACCTGAATTGGTCCAGGAGATTCTCACGTTGCTCGAAGTCCTCATCGAGGAACGGCAGATCACGGTACTTGAGGAGCATCAGAACACCATCGACGAACCACTCGTAGCTGACCGCAGCCTTATGCGCATCGCGATCCTTAATGTGTTGCACAATGCGGTTAAGTTTTCTCCGGATCGTTCCGTTCTCCGCATCGCCTATGGGAAGATCGAACGCGAAGGGCCTATTTTTTATCGCATCTCGATCCACGACAGTGGCCCCGGAATCGCCCCCGGCGAACACCTCCGCGTCTTCGACCGTTTCTTTACCAGTTCGGCTCACCAAGGAAGGGGTCCGCGTGGATCTGGACTTGGCCTTTCTATCGCTCGGCTCATCATTGATCGCAATGGCGGTCACATCTATTTTGAAGAAAATGTGGTCAATGGCGCTAAATGTTGCATCGAGCTACCGATCTCAACTAAGAAATCTAAGTCTAACTAAAGCATCAACTGGAATGCGTTCTGTCCACGACCAGGTTTCCAGAAGCGGGCTGGGGAGATGAGTCTTCGGCCAGCAACCGAATGCTCATCTCGTCGAAAAACTTCGCCGAATTCTTGGCCGAATTGCGCGCCGAAAAGGCTCCAAATCGTCCTTTCAGCTCCACTCTACTCCTTTGATAACATTGGCTCTCCGGCCCTTACGACTGCCCTGTTAACCGAAGGGTTGCAGGTTCGAGTCCTACCTCAGGAGCCAATATCATTTACAATCAACAACCTACAGAAGCATCATTTCGATACTTATCGAACTTCGCCGAACTTCGCCGAATTCAATTCCGAGATTAGAATTACTAGCCCCGCGAGGTGCTAGCGAACTCCTTTATTTCGTTCAATCATGCTGAGAGGCGGATGATCGTCGCAGCAGAGTTAGGATTTTGCCCGAAGGGTTGTAGGCGGCGGGAGGGGAATTGGAGGTTAGCGACGGCGGCATGCAGCGAGATGTCAAGAGGCAAACGCACTTGCCCGATCGGGGACATCACGACGCCGGAAATGAGGGACTGGAAGGGAGGCCGCAAGGGGCTTTTCTATCCCCGCTGGCTGAACCTATGATCACCCTGGGCGAGCAAACTAAAGCCCGTTTTACGATCACGACGCTTTATTTGCAGAGATCACGAATATATAAAGATCCAGTGTTGCCATCGTCGATTGCTCATGCGAGATTTTTCAACCCTACCGTGGGAATCGTGGAGGACTCAGCCACGGGAACGGCTGCCGGTCCACTTCCGTGCCTGCTGGCCAGCCACGGGATCGTTGATGACGGCTCAACAGTGGCGATTGAACAAGGATATGAGATGAAGCGCCCAAGTATTCTCCACGTCAGAGTTCATGGAGAGGAAGTACAGCTATCTGGCCGCGGCGTGACGGTGGTTGATGGAAGGGTTCGAATCGAATAGTTGTCTTGTTAAGTATCTGTCAGGCAATTGACGTTCGTCCCAGACGCAGGTTCCAAATTGCTGTTACAAGCTTGTCGATGTCCTCATGAGTGTTGTAGAGAGCCAGCGAAACACGAACCGTACTTTCCAGCCCGAAGCGCCGCAGAATGGGTTGCGCGCAATGGTGACCTGAGCGAACGGCGATACCGTTCCGGTTGAGGTAATCACCGACTTCCTCGGTGCGGAAACCGTCGAGCACAAACGACAGCACCCCGGCCTTTTCCTTCGCGGTCCCGATGATATGTAGTCCAGGGATGCGAACGAGTTCGCTCGTAGCGTGTACGAGCAGTTCATGTTCGTGGCGCGAGATGTTGTGCATGCCTACCCTGTCCAGATAGTCGATAGCAGCCCCGAGAGCGACGGTGTCGGCGATGTTTCCGGTGCCTGCCTCGAAGCGTTGCGGAGGCTCCTGGTAGAGAGTTTTTTCGAAGGTCACGTCCTGAATCATGTTTCCACCGCCCTGCCAGGGTGGCATGTTTTCGAGGGCTTCAGGCTTGCCGTACACAACCCCGATACCGGTCGGGCCAAAGACCTTGTGCCCGGAGAAGACGAAGAAGTCGCAGTCCAACGCCTGCACATCCACGCGCATGTGGGAGACCGATTGTGCCCCATCGAGCAGAACCGTCACCCCATAACGGTGGGCAATCTCAATCATCTTATCTGCCGGGGTGATAACACCCAGCGCGTTTGACACTTGTGTGATGGCGACGAGACGGGTCTTTGGTCCAAGCAGTTTTTCGTACTCTTCAAGGAGTACCTGTCCACTGTCATCCACAGGCGCAACGCGAAGTCTGGCGCCTTTCTCTGAACAAAGCATCTGCCATGGAACGATGTTCGCGTGGTGTTCGAGCCAAGTGATGACGATCTCATCGTCCTTCTGAATATTGCGCCGCCCCCAGCTTTGAGCGATCAGGTTGATGCCCTCGGTTGCTCCGCGCACAAAGACGATCTCGCGTGTCGAGGACGCGTTGACAAAGCGACGGACCTTTTCGCGGGCAGATTCATAAGCGTCCGTCGCGCGGGCAGCAAGCTCATGGGCAGCACGGTGAACGTTGGAGTTCTCGTGTTCGTAGAAATACTTCAGCCGGTCGATGACACTCTGCGGCTTCTGTGTCGTGGCGGCGTTGTCGAGCCACACCAGCGGTCTGCCATTCACGCGTTCGCGAAGAATAGGGAAGTCGCGCTTGATGGCCTCCGCGTCGAAGGGGTAAGAGGAGAGATTCAGGTCGCGTGGAACGTCAGACTCTATGCCGAGCGGCTGGAGGTTGCCGCTGGGTTCAGTGGAATCGAGATTGCGATTGCGTTCAAAGAATCCAAGTGAGCCGTATCCTGCCAATTCGGCGAGTTCGGGCGATCTGTTGAACTCATAAGGCAGCTCAAGATTGGGCAACGCAGTGTTCGTGGGTAGATCGGTCTCCGGCGTCGCCGGCACCGGACCGGGGATGGTCGGAGGATATGAGAACAGAGGACGCAACTCTTCGAGAAACGAAAACGTGGGGACTGGAGACGCCTCGCCAAGGCCGGGAATATGGGGTAGCACGGTTGTCGCTGGAGGTTGCGAAGGTGGTTCCACTCGTGCAAGCAAGCCGTAGTCAGGACTGATGGATGGCGAAGCCGGTGCGGTCGTTTGCGGGATGAACGCTGTGATCGGTTTAGCCCTGGGGTATGGCCCCTCCGGTAGGGTGTTCCGATCGCTGAAGATGGGACGGGCGTCTTGTAGAAAGGAGAACGATGGGGCTCCTGCAGCAACATCGGGAGCCACGGTTCCAATCACTCCTGGTGCGGCAGGAGGCGTTGCTTGCGCCGGTGCCGTGACGGGAGAAAAGGAGGCTGGGCCGATGTTCGCTGGGAGACCGGAGAAATGTTTGTCCGATGGAAGAGATATCTCGGGGGGAGCGGCCGGCGTAGTTGCAGGAACTGAGCATAATGGAGGAAGGTCCGTTGGAGCTGCATGGGCAGGCAGTGGACTCGATGGCACACCCAGTGAGTCGGGAAGCATGGTGAAAAATTCGTTCGCCATGCGAGCCAGCGCAACAGGATCCAAAACACCTCCTGGCAGCGTTCCAGCTTGGGAAGGAAGAGTTGCTGCTCGCGGGTCTGTATCCGGCGCTAAGAAAAGCTGGGTTGGATCACTTGTACTCATGGTAGTTTCCGACTTCGACGTTCTCTAACGCTGCGATCGCATCGTCCGTCAAAACGGAAGCCGCGCAATAGAGAGAAATCAGATAGGAGGCAAGTCCACGGTTGTCGATTCCTGTAAAGCGCACGGAAAGGCCAGGGCTCTGCTCTCCGGCCAGGCCAGGTTGGAAGAGTCCGATGACACCTTGTTTGCGCTCTCCAACACGGATGAGGAGAATCGTCGATTTCGGCACCTTACCGGCGACGTGGATCTTGTCAGTTGGAATCAGAGGAATGCCGCGCCAGGTGAGGAAGGGGCTGCCAAAGAGAGTTGCCGTGGGAGGTGGAACGCCGCGCCGCGTGCATTCGCGGCCGAAGGCTGCAATTGCGCGGGGATGCGCGAGGAAGAAGGAGGGTTCCTTCCATACCTTTGTCAACAGTTCATCCAGGTCGTCCGGCGTAGGTGAGCCCTTGCGCGTCGAGATCTTCTGCGAATCCGGCACGTTATTGAGCAGCCCATAGTCGGCATTGTTCAGGAGTTCATTCTCCTGCCGCTCCTTCACGCCTTCGATAGTGACTCGCAACTGCTCGCGGACCTGATCGTAAGGATTGCTAAATAGGTCACTGACCCGGGTTTGGACGTTGAGCAGAGCATTGATGCTGCTGAGGCGGCACTCGCGCGGCTTCTCTTCATATTCGGCATAAGTTTGAGGGATCTCCGACTCATCCAGATGGCCGCAAAGCACTTCGATTGGCTTGTCCTCGACGACACGATTCAGCCGAAAGATACCAGACTCCAACGGCTTCCAGTCCAACAGGCGGACAAGCCATCTTGGTGTGATGGCCCCATAAACAGGAGCCGTTTTGGTCACATTGGCTAATTGGTAAGCAGCTTGTTCGCCGAGAGATACGCGGGTCGTTGTTTCCGCCACAGGAAGGCTCCTTTGAGTAACGCTTACAGACTGCCCAGAATTCTACCCGAGGCAGAGGAGGAAAAGCATTCGCACACTCATCCTGAGCAGGCAAATAAGGTCGATAAGAAGCTCGGCCTCTTGCCATGTCAAGACGTTTCTCTAATACTTGCGGACGTTGTGATCGACCTTGTCCGACCAAGCGTGGATTCCTCCGCGCAGATTCGAAACCTTGCTGAAGCCGTGTTGCTGAAGGAATTCGACAGCCTTTACACCGCGTGGTCCCATCTTGCAGACAGCAACGATCTCCTCGCGCGCATTCAACTCGCTCAAACGCTTTGAGAGTTGAGCCAAAGGAATCAGGTGGCCTCCGATGTTGGATATCTCATATTCGTATTCGTCGCGCACATCCAGCAGGAAAAGATTGTCGCCCTGATCGAGACGTTGCTTGAGTTCTTCAGCTTGAATTTCCGGAACGCTCACTCTGATTTCTCCTTGTTGACTGCCCCAAAAAACAAAACCCACCTGCCAGCGGTCTCCTGGCGGTGGGTCATTTCGAAGTGCTTGCGAAACTAAACTTGATTTAGCTCTGCAATCGCCTCATGCCAGAAGACACGTGGATACCGCACATACGGGCGGGACAACATCCGGTCATCTTGGCAGCGAAGTTCATAGAGGAAGTCTAGCACATGCTAGACCCCGCAAAAGAACGGAATCGGTCAGGGTGAAAGGCGCATCCGGCCCTTGTATAGGCAAGTAATTCTAATATCGATTTTCGTTGTATATTGAGGGTCGGCTAAGTTTCCTCAACCAGCCCTAAACATCGCAGGTCCAGCAGCTTAGGAAATAATTTTCCCGCAAATTGAACGTTGAATGGCTCGCCTGGTCCAATTCCCGGGGCACTCCTGTTGTTGCGCGTCGACGTACTCTGTCCAAACGTGGACCAAGGGCAGGATTGGCGAGATTCGTGCGATTAAAAGATTGAACATCAAATTTTCGGCCGATCAACTTGCCGCTCTCTCCAGGCCATTCGACCCTTCTGAACTGCAGCTCGGACGCTGAGCAGAGCAAGACAGACTTGCAGATGGCGAACTCTCTAAATTTAAATGAGTCCGATAGCCCGACCTGCCACGCCAACCCCAAACCAGAGGGTCAGAGAAATGATGGCCGCTGCGCGCGACCACAAGGTCGGTGTACCCCTATTGCTGTGGAGCAGTGCACGGCGATGCAATGTGAAGTAGAAGCACACTGCTGCCACGAGCAGAGCAATCTTCCATCGAAAGGCAGGGCTGTAATAGCACTTGAGCGCTTCCTCTGAGAGCATCGCAACTCCCGAAAGGATCATAAGGATAAGACTGCCGAGCAGAAGACGGCTAAGATCGCGACCGATGATGCGAGCTGACTCACGTCTGAGGATAATGCCAAGGAGTCGGAGGTCAACGATGAGGACGGCCCCGCCGAGGACGGCGAGCGCGAGCAAGTGGACGGTCTCCACCAGGGCAAATCCCCATTTAGAGGTCTGCATGGTATGACCCAAAGCGGAATGTGCGAGAGCGACGAACCACGAATGCATCTTTGTTGTTTCCTCGTTTGTTTGCGGCTTCTCCGGGCAGAGATGCCTCATCCCGAAAAGATAGCGATTAGAAATAGGCGATGAGGCGTCCAGCCACGATGACACCGCCCCATAAAGTAAGTGAGGCAATCGCTGCGGCACGTGCTCGCCACGGAGAGATCTCGAGAACCTCCCATTCGTGAACACGACGATAGATGGTGGTATGAAAGATGAGCGGGTTGAGACCAACGAGTGCCAGCAAAATCAGTTTGGCACGAAAGGCAGGGTTGGAGTAATTCTTTGCGGCTTCTGCCCAAAAGAGCAAAAAGCCACTGAGGAACATGACGGCAAAGCCCGACCAGGTGAGAGGGAAGACGGTACGGGCGATGCGTGTGACAGAGATCGGTCGCAGAACGAGGCCCAGCATGCGCAGATCGAGAACTGCGATGGTTCCAACAAGGAGCGTGATGCCGAGAACATGGATGGACTCGATGATGGGAAAGGCGTAGTCGGATTCGCGGATTGCCGTTCCGATGGGAGAGTCATAGAGAAGCTGGCAGAGATGCTGCAGTAGCGGCATGACGTTCCTGTTCTAAAGCAGCTGGGCATCGTAGCATTTGCGATGCCCAGTTGCGGATGGGACATTTACTTCGAAGGTGGGGTTCCAGTGCCAGGGAGGTTGCCCTTGTCAGTGCCGTTGTCGCCAGGACCGCCGTCGCCAGGGCTGCCGCCATAAACTGTTCGTCCATCCGGGAAGGTGACGCGGCGAGCATCAATGAGATGCGAGCCGTCCTTCGCGCGATAGCCATCGACGACGATGGTGTCACCTAGCTTCAGGTCGCCCTTCTTCCACCCTCGACGGCTCAGCGCACCGGGGCCTGCTCCCTCACAACCCCAGTTGGTAGTAATTCCTTTAGCATCGATGACATCGACGTAAAAGTAGGAGTGCGGATTGGTCCACTGGACGCTGGTGATTTTGCCGACGAGGCGAACGGGTTTGGTGCCATCGAACTCCGCAGCGAACGAGTGATGGGCATAGGCCGGGATCGCGCCAATCACGAGTATGCTTGCGAGCAAGAGAGAGAATTTAGCTTTCATGGCGTTCCTTTTCTGTTGTGAATTAGGATGTGTGCAGCAAACAGTAAGCCCGCTCCATGTGTGGAGCGGGCCTTTGGATGATCTTGATGATGGATATCTACGCTACTGGCACGCTGTGGGTTGTGCTGGAGCTATTCCATTCATGGCTTCATACATGTTGGCATCCGTCCACTCAGTGAATGATGGAGGAGCAACAACACTGCGATAACTGTAAGCCAAGCATGAGTGAACTGTATGGGCCGAGCCGCGAGCGTGTCAAGCGAAGAGTTCTTGACCGTTCAATCGACGTAAGCTACGCTATCCACATGTTCAGCTTCCTGACGCTGCATAGTTCGCGTTGTTGTTGTACTCTCCATATGCGCTGAGTACTGCGTGCGAACGCCGAGCTTGAATCTGCTGGCCTTCCGCTATCTTTCCTTACAATCTAATGCCAAAGAAATGAGGGCTCGTGCCTTGTTTCAGTGCTCACTACTGATCTGGCAGGTGTGCACTTCATGATCGGCGTTATTGACTTATTGGTCTGATGTATTTAAGAGGAGGTCTTCGTTTGAAGATTCGATCGAAGTTATATGATTGCGCACTAACAACGCTATTGCCTGTAATACTCGCGGGTGCGATGGCCGCACAAACGCCGGAGAAGAAAGCGCCTGATACAACAGGCAGAGAGAACTCCCCGTTCTCCCGGAATGAGGCTGATCTGCCTAATGGACCGGCTCCGCGCCTGGCGGGACACCCTGATTTGTCTGGGTATTGGATTCCTTCGCGCAAGGATAAGCCTGTGGGCAATCTTGGCAAAGATCTTCCGACATATAAACTGCCGTTTACGGCTGCGGGTCAAGCGGCGTTGAAGTACAACATCGAGCATACGATCGATCCAGAGGCTCTTTGCATTGTCGGCGGCTTGCCGCGACACAATGCGAGTGGACTCCCATTCCAATTGCTCCAAGGGGCTGACCACGCGGTATTTTTGTATTGGTATACGACGTACCGCCTCGTTCCGTTCGATGGCCGTAAACACGCAGAAGATCCAGATCCATCGTTTTTCGGTGAGGAGATTGGATCGTGGGACGGCGATACCTTTGTGATCGATTCGACAGCGTTCAAAGAGCAAAGAACCTGGGCGGATGAAAACGCGAATCCGCATAGCGACCAGCAACACGTCCTGGAACGTTGGACGCGGCCCGATGTTGGACATCTTCACGTGGAGATGGTGGTAACGGACCCGAAGTTCTACACGGAGCCGATTCACTATCAGCGTACCTGGCTGCTGGGTAAGCCTGGCGATGAGGTTCGCGAGTACTCCTGCTCTGAAGACAACGTGGACGCTCCCCACCTGGGGCCTGGACCTGGACCGATAGGGCCGGATGGGCAGCGCGGGTATGAAAAGCTTGCGCCGCTGCCGCCTCCGCCGACGAAAGATCATCCGGCAGTGACTTCGATTCCGCAGTGATCCTTAGGAGGTTGTTGGTCATGAAGTTATCTGTGCTGATTCGTACAACAGTCTTCGTCCTCACGATGCCTGCGCTCACCGTCATTCTTCCGACTCCCGCCGCGGTGGCACAGCAATTCAGTGCTATTTCAAGACCGGCCCCGAAGCCCGTTATTGTTGAGTGGGTATACCGAACTAAATACGGTTATAAAGATGAGTGGTTCCGAATTTTCAGGAAATATCAGATCGCTATTCTGGAGCGGCAGAAGCAACTTGGCGATGTCAAGGAATACACAGTTTATGCTCCGAGTCTTCACACTAGTGAGGATTCCCGCTGGGACTACCGCATCATCATCGTCCGCGCTTCGCAGGATGCACCTCCGGGGCAGTCAGAATCGGAGGTAGCCAAACAGCTCTTCCCCGATCAGGAAGCGTTTGCCAAAGACGAGAATCGGCGCTGGGAACTCACCACGAACCATTGGGATCTGCCGATCCACGTAGTCAAACTTGACGGACCTGAATAATGCGACGCCATTGGTCGTCAAAACCCAAATCCGGCCTACAAAACTCTCCAGGAATCAAACACCAAAGGAGACAGATAAAGTCGACGCCGCTTCGCAAACTTGCGGTAAGAGTTCTTTGTGTCGTTCTCTTTTCGAGCTCGGCACTCGGCCAGGTGCCAGGTAGTGCGCTTCTGGTTGTTGCCCATCCAGATGACGAGTATTACTTCGCGGCAACGATCTATCGCATTGCGGTAGAGCTGCATGGAACGGTGGATGAACTGATTATCACGAACGGTGAGGGAGGATTTCATTATTCCACCCTTGCGGAAGCATATTATAAGAGGGCTCTGACGACGGAAGCGATCGGACGCAAGGAGCTGCCAGCTATTCGCAGAGAAGAGACGCTCAACGCCGGTAAAATCCTCGGTATTCGAGATCACTACTTTCTTGACCAAAAAGATGAGAAGTTCACGACAGATGAAAACGAAGGATTACGTCACCTCTGGGATGCACATTTCGTTACGAGGACGATCGCAGATCTGATAGAGGGAAAACACTATCAGTATGTTCTTGTCGTATTGCCTCGTTCGACAGCACATGGACATCATCAAGCTGCAACCGTTTTGGCTTATCGTGCCATTCATTCTCTCCCTGAGGCTCTCCGACCGGTGCTGCTCGGTTTCGATACTGACGGGACGGACTACATTCCTCTCCCTGCGGTGACTGAAACTCATGGTTGGCGCCCGCGGTATGCGTTTGCCTTCGATAGAAATGCCCCCATTGGGTTTCACAATGCGTTGAATTATCAGATAGTGGTCAACTGGATGATTGCGGAACACAAATCCCAAGGGCTGCTGCAAACGATGGATAACAAGGATCCGAAGGAATACGTTTGGATTGATCCAGAGAACACTCCAGGGGCGGATGCCCGCGCAGCAGCACTTTTTCAACTCGTAACGCCGCATCCGACGCCGACCGTAAAGTCGAAGTAGAAAATCTGGCACCGGAGGACCTGATCAGGCGAAGAGCCAGAACTTCGGCGAGATGAGTTCATTCCGAATGAGGAGGAGCTTGCTAGAAAGTTTGCGTGGAACCGGGCGCGATCGCTTATTTGATCCTAAGCTTTATGCCTCATTCCCGCTATTTTCGAGGTGTTTGTGCTCAGGCTGAAATCCATTCTTTCCGCTACTGCCGCCCGGACGGCTCTGACGGTTCTCACAACATGTATTCTCGTCACTACCCTGTCGGCAGCAGCCTAGCTGGGCACTGTGTAGCCTAGTTAGCGAAGTCTGCCTAAAAAGTAATGGGCAACCCCCGAATAAGAAAATCCCGATAAGAACTTCGCCGGGAAAGGTGCAGCGCGACATCCAGCTCAACTGCGGAAGTCCAAGATTCGCTTGGGAGCAATCAATACCACGTGCCGAGAAATAGCAGTACGAGGCCCGCGACTCCTCATATTTCTCCTTTCTGGAACGCGGCTTCGTTCTGAAGATGCAGCTCCGTAACTTGCGCCGGGACCACTGAAAGAGATCTTCAAGGATCGCTCCGACAACTTCGTCGTCCGTCGTATTTCCCGCCGTGCTGAACATCGGAACCGGCCGCTGTAGAAGGCTACAAAGGTAGTAACCCAGAGCGCCAGATTGAGCACATGCAGCACGGCAGCAATGACTGGAGACATGGAAGTATCCCGCGTCTCCAGGAATGCCCGGCGACTCGAGAACGAGGCAGTTTCGCGACGATAACAGTCACTAGAAGTACTTCGGCTGAAATCAGGTTGACGGCTAGAGTGTCATACGAGCCGCCGGTGCCGAATCCAGTTGGCCAAACCGTTCCGTAGTACGAGAGGATCTGCCTCCAGGTGCGGCGTGTGGTGGCTTTACAGAAGAGGGTACCGCTGTTCACAGGCCCCACGCGTCAGGATGAGAGAGTCGCCAACAGGATTGGTCGGGTGGTGCAGAAATCCTCGAACCGGGTGCCCATGCTGCGGAGCCTTATAAAATTTCCGGAAGTTGTTCATAGCAGAAATCAAGTCATGGCCCACTGCTCCCGGGCTCCAACCGTAAGCCGGTACTGCTTCCCTCTACGGGGATTGTAGACTAGCGCGGGACGGAAACAAGCGACACAGGTCCCACTGGGGTTGCGGACGCTCGGATAGACGACTCCATTCGATCCGGCGTGGAGTAGCAGATCGGCGAGCGCTTGGCCGGCGACGTAGCACTCGGGCACTGGTTCCGGTAAAAGGCAGGTCTCTATCTCGCGCGGATCAAGGTGGCTGTACATGCCAGAGAAGTCTGCAAGAAAATCTTGATAGTCGAAGGTTAGGGTGGCAATGATACGCGCGTCTTGTAGGAATCGGCGCTTATGGAAGGCGACCTCTGCGAACGACGTCTCCAATTCCACTCCGGCGTACCATGAACCACGTCGGGAGTTGTTGAAGCGCGATCCTTGCGGGTGCGGGTGGCAGAAGGCCGCGTTGACAATGTGAGCCTCCGGTACTCCAAGCAGCAGTTCACCGGGACCGATCGCGATGTTTTCTCCTTGCTCGGCCAGCTTGCGCTCGTTGGTCGCGGCATCAAGCTCAGTGAGATCGGAGATGACTTCTGCTGGGAGCGAGAGCGTTTCAAGAACACTGCGGTCAGCATCCGCGTATTTCGTTGGGATGAGACGGTGCGCGCCGTAGTGCTCGATGGGCTTGGGAAACGCCATTCCTTACTGACCGTCCTTCAATGCATCGAGCAGGCTGCGAACCTGCTGCATGGCGGGGATGCCGCGCAGTACGTAATCCAGAGGAAGGCGGCCTCGGAACAACGGGTTATCATTAGGCTGCGTCATCCACCGGTCGGCCAGCTCGTCGGGCAGCAGGATATGAAGGGATTTGTAGATGCCTACAAGATAGGAGATTCGCGTCAGCTCATCCGGACCTAGTGTCTTCGGGACGGACTTGAGCTTGTAGACGCTCGACCGTGGTCTGTTGCCGAGCAGATCTCCGGCCTGTTCCATGGAGAGGCCCCACTTGTCTATGATCGCGAAGAAGCCCTCAATAGCAGAGTGGCTCAGTCGCTCGCGAGTCTCCGAGCGGCTCAGGTCTGGCGTGACCTCAAACTGGTATCCAGGGGCGGTGTGGATCGGAAAGGTGGACATTGAGACCTTCCTCCTCAAGACATAGTCTCATATTAGACAAATTTTGTCCATAATGAGAACTATCGGTCTTTTCCTTCGCCGGAGGGTAGGACGAGATTCGCGAGATTCGAGCACGACGAGTTCGGGTATTCTTGTTCGAGACTGTGACCTCATTGTTAGTCGGCCTTCATGAGTTTGTTGCGCATTGCGTTCTGTCCACGACCAGGTTTCCAGAAGCGGTTGGGGCCAGATAAGCCATAGGCTACTGGCTGAATACTTGAAAACTTCGCCGAATTCTTCGCCGAATTGCGCGCCGAAAAGGCTCCAAATCGTCCTTTCGGCTCCACTCTACTCCATTGATAACAAACGCTCTCCAGCCCTTACGACTGCCCTGTTAACCGAAGGGTTGTAGGTTCGAGTCCTACCTCAGGAGCCATTCAAAACAAAAGACTTACGCTTCCCAAGCACAACCCAAAAATCCTCAAAATGACCGATTGTGGGGACTTTTGTGGGTAGACTCTTTCAAAAACCTGCGTAATTACGGGTGATTCTGCGTACTGCTTTCGTGGCTTTTTTGTCGCCCTGGCGCTTCCCGGTCGCGCCGCCTTCGCTTGATTGCGATTCAGCGTCCGGCGGCCCTTCTGCAACCTGTGTGGGGCTTCTGTGAGGACTGCTCAGCTTGCTGCTTTGAAGCCTTGGCGGCTGCCGGTTTCTTGACGATGGATTCCAGCGCATTGCGCTTGGCCTCCATGCGAATGTGGCTGTAATGCTTTCCAGAAGAAGTGCAGAAGCTCATCCTCGATACCACCATCTCCGACCTCATGATTAATGGGGCTACCGGGGTCTATGCCGACCGGAACGGCGTGGTGCAGCATATCCCGCTTGCCTACGCCCTGACGATCGACACGCTGCTTGCGGCGACGCAACAGATTGCGCGGAAGCTGGGGCAGAACCTCTCGGATCAGAACGCCATCCTCAACATGCGGCTCCCGGATGGGTCGCGTGTCGCGGTCGTAGAACCGCCGGCGTCCATCAATGGCATCACTATGACGATTCGCAAATTCAATCGCTGGTACACCAGCGATGAATTAATTGCTTCGGCAGTTTACCGAGCATGTCCGGGATGCGGTTGTCGGTCTTGTCAACGCCAAGAAGAACGGCATCATTAGCGGCGGAACCGGGTCGGGCAAGACCCAGCTCATCATGCAGATGCGATCTGGTCCACAGCCTCACGGTAGCTGGCTAAATCTGATTGGAGCTTTTCGAGTTGATCTAACATCGTTCCTCAAGATTGGGTACGGAGCCTTTAGGCCGGACCGTTATATGTTCCGCTGTGGCAGAGGTAATAGTTTGTCAAGCACGGATTGACGATGATGATCGGAGAGGGCAGAAAGTTTTCCAAATCGCTCCCTGTGATTCCTAGTATCCGATATAAATACTTGTCTACTGAGCCAGGTCTCTTACCGGCTTTCGTCATTATTTTGTTTGGTCCAATTCTCAATTTCAGCCTTCCAGTGCTGCGCCGCTGGATTGTTCGGGTCGGCTGCAATCTTCTCTAAGTGTTCAAGGATGTTCTCGTAGAGCGACTTGATCTGCGTTGTGGGGTTTCCTCCCCCTCCAGCAAACGAACCGGGTCCTCCGCCGCAGGCGCCGAACTCGCATTATGTGGATCCTCCATGAATTGAGAGATGCTCATGCTGGAAGAGTGGGCTTCGGTTCACTCAGTTGCAGAGCCCGCGCACGAAACTCAGGATCTTCAATCCGTGGCGCGATGTGTAAACTCACCCTTTCTATGGTCTCGCGGATATCGTCGCCTAGGTTACGAGCTTTCTCAAAAAATGCGATTGCGTCGCCAAAGGGAACATCCTTATCTATCAGCGGAAGGAGCTTCCTAAGGACTAGCCATACGGTGATTCGATCTTTACTATCAGCAGCGATAAAGCCGCGGAGGGATGCGGCAGAATAAAGTGCACTCACATCATCGGAATGCTCAGCTCTCACAATTGCCGTATCGGCCCATTTTGCCGCTTCTTCTGGAGCCAACCGGCAAAATAACTCGAACTGGGTCCACTGCAGAGCGTTCTCTGCGGACATTCGGATGTCTTCTTTCATTACCAAACACCACTCGGCCCTTTCGAGATCTTCATTGAGCGGGTTGGAATATATAAAAAAGAGGCGGTCATATATAAATTCTCGGAGCTCATCGACCGCACTCTCTGCGAGAGCTTTTAGCAAAAATGCCTCCGCATCTTCAAAGCGCAACTCACCCTCTGCAATCTGCGCGAGCTTTAGCAACTCAGATTCTTGCATCTCGACCTCCAATAAAGAACCGTCCGACCACTTTAAAGCGCTGGTCCTGGATCCGGTACACCTTTCAAGCAGTTACTCCATCTCCTCTGTGCTCGATTGACGCACGCTCCATATCCAGGCCTACGACCATATTTGGCACCGCAGGCTGCCACCTCGGCTGAGTGTCTAGCTGTACAGGCAGCAACTCGCTCCGCGGGAATAGTTCCAGTCCTGCTCTTCGACATATCAGAAATCTTATCGATGGCCAAATCGCCGAGATAGATGGCACCGATCGTTGCCCCTATGGTGAGAGCAATGGCCCCACATGGTTCGGCAGCTGCACAGATAGCCGCACCACCGGCGGCTGGGAGCGCTACCGCGCCTGCTTGGAACGATCCCGGTCCACCCCCACAGGCCCCGAACTCGCATCCCCCCGAGGGCAATCCGATGGCACCGCCGATTCCGCCCCCCGGAAGATGGCCGCCTGCTGGAAGACCCAGGTGATCATTCAGGGCGTTGTCCCAGTCCAGTCCGTCCGATGCCTGTGTGCTCTCTGGATCGGAGGGCCTTGGTTTCAGGCTGCCGTGGAAGCTGGGATGATGGAAGAAACCAAGAATGTCATAAATCGCAGTACCAACACAAGCGCCCAATGCAACCCAGCCTAATCCGGATACTCCGAGCGCGCCATCAACTCCGACAGAAAAACCGCAAGGGAGCAAGCCGCTGGGATCAACACTAGTCAACGGTGAGTTGTCAACATAGCTATAGCGATTGAAACTCTGCGGATTGGCAAAGTCCATGCTGCCCAGGTAAGGGTCAGGAGACATCCAGCGGGCCGTTGTGGGCGAATACTGGCGGAACATGGCGTGGTCAAGTCCGCTCTCAGTATCCCGCTCCAGACCAGTGAATTTGTAGTGGTTCGGGTCCGCCGTGGCGTTTTGTTCCTGACCGAAGGGATAGAAGGTAGTGGAAGAGACCGGCCAACCGCCGGTTGAGGTCAACATTCTCGTCGAACCGATTTGGTCACCGTGATAGTAGGTTGTAGTCGTCAACCCTTGAACCGAATCCCCGGATTGATTCGATACTTCCTCGAAGGCATTGAGGTTCGTGACACCAGATGGATTATTGAAGATATGGGTGCTCAGGGTTGCGCCGGATTGACGATTGTAGATCGGGAACGTGCCGCCGTTCGTTCCCGTGATCGCAATATCCCCAAAGTACAGATCGAATTTCCCTGTTCCGCTGTTATCTTCGTTGAGTATCCCAATCGTCGAAATTGTCCCGCCTGCAAAGGCACTCAGATCGATGTTTCTCAGATGCCAGGTATCCATGTAACTGTCATCATTAATGACTTGCCCATCCTGATCGGATATTTGTCCATTTGCGTTCGTATTGTCGCTGAAGGTAATCATGATCCCACCCTGTGCAGAGCCCGACTGAAACTGCCGGAAATGCAGGATGTCACCCGACTGAATCACGTAGCCACCGCTTACAGGAACAAATGCCAGGGACGAGCGAGCGCCGCATACGCTGCTGTTGCAGTTTACCCCACTCATATGGAGCCGGGCATCGAAGCTGTCCGCACGAGCGATCTTTTGACCGTTGGCGTAGATATAGTCGGACCACCAGACATAGGAGTTCTTCTCCGCAATCACTCGACGTCTTCGGCATGAGGCCTTCAGAGCGATTTTGCTAACATCTCATCGACTCATATTGTTTCCAAACAGCAGGGTCATCGGTTATATAAAGAATGGGCTCCGGTTTTCTCTGTTCCATGATCTCCGTTATGCCGTTGACAGTAACTGCTTCATAGTTCGGGTAGTCATGGGGAAATCCTTGTGGGGGATTTTTTAGTTGGAAAGGGTTTCTACATCTCACCGTGCCACTCTCCTTTTCTATCGTTTGTTTATTCTTATCTTGCAATGTGAATCGTGCACTGCCACCCCACGGCATGCTATAAAAGCTTACTGTAAGCGAAACACTAGCACGTGTAAGTGCTTGCGGGAGTGTAACCCATTTCGGCAATCTCGAATCGTTTGCCAAAGTGAATGTGGCTTCGGGAAACAATTCACATCCCTTAATAGCAACGAAGACAACTACTAACAATATCGCCAATAATCGATACTGTCTGATGCGCTGAATTAGCGTAGCCATTTATCAGTGCCTCTACTTGTAAATTATTTAGCGTTTATTATGCAGCCAACCACTGTCGCGTTGCATACAGACCTACATGCTCCATTGATAGGATTACCAGGAAGCCATGAACTGTAATTGCACCTATATGTTGTATAGCAATTATCATGCGCTTGGCAGCATTTCAGGATGGCTGGATTACTATTCATCTTTGGCGCAAAAGGTCCTGTTGAGCAAACTTGATCCTGGAATCCACTACCAGGCCAATCATTGCCATTTAGAGGCCATTCACTCGAAGGACTAGTATCCTTGTGCAGGAAGCTAGTGAACAACAATGATGCAGTTTGCCACGACAACTGAAGCGTGACTTTGGTCTTATCCCAAGCTGATCCGTTAGCTTGTCCAAACGAGTTCCCACAGGCCCCGAAGTCGCATCCTCCCGAGGGCAATCCAATGGCACCGCCGATTCCGCCCCCTGGAAGATGGCCGCCTGCTGGAAGACCCAGGTGATCATTCAGGGCGTTGTCCCAGTCCAGTCCGTCCGATGCCTGTGTGCTCTCTGGATCGGAGGGCCTTGGTTTCAGGCTGCCGTGGAAGCTGGGATGATGGAAGAAACCAAGGATGTCATAAATCGCAGTACCAACAAGCGCCCAATGCAACCCAGCCTAATCCGGATACTCCGAGCGCGCCATCGATTCCGACAGAAAAGCCGCAAGGGAGCAATCCGCTCGGGTCAGTGAAATTTAGCGGGTTGCTATTGACATAGGCATAGCGATTGAAGCTCTGCGGGTTGGCGAAGTTCATACTGCCGAGGTAAGGGTCAGGAGACATCCACCGTCCCGCAGAGGACGAATACTGCCGGAACATGGCATGGTCAAGGCCGCTCTCCGAATCCCTCTCCAAACCAGTGAATTTGTAGGGATCGTTGGTTGAGCCGGAGAAGACTTGTCCAAAACGGGGTGTAGTCGAGCGGGTTGGTCAGCAGACCGTTACTCCCCACTGTACCCACCTGAGTGCCGAGATGATCCAGCAACCGATACACCGGCTGCGCGGTCTCAGTTCCCGCCACCTCGGCCAGCAACCCAGTCGGCCCGTAGATCAGGTCGGTCCATTGGCCGCCGGTGAGCCGCGCAATGGGACGCCCGCCGAAGTAGATCGTATCCGTCACCCCGACACCCTGCTTCTCCACCCGGTTGCCCTCGGCATCGTAGAGATACGTCGCTCCACCCGTTGAGACCAGCCTGCTCTCCGCATCCCAGGTCATCGTCGTCTGATAGTTCGACAACAGATTACCAGCAGCATCGTAGGCATAGCCCAACATTTGGTTGTTACCCGTGAAGCTATCGCTGAAGCCGCCGTTCTGCTCAAGATTGCCAAACGAGTCGTACCTGTAAGTCTCATTGAGGCCATCTTGCACAAGGGTCACTGGCTGCCCAGTGGCTATGCTCGTAGTTCCGCCGATGGTGGGAGTGTAGGGGGCCGGGTCGGCTCCCACGACCATTTGAGCGCCCCAAACCTGGAAGCTTTGGCCGCTGACGAAAGTCTGTCCGCCGCGATCTGAAGCCCAAGTTGAGTCAGGCCATTCTGGTTGGTTCCGGTAACGGAAAATCTCTGCCAGGTTGTTGTAAGCGTTACTGGAGTCTGCCCTGCTATCCCCAACCTTCGTCTCCGACGTTAATCAGAAGAATCTGAGTGTTGAGCGTTCTGCTCGCGACGCGCAGGTAGAGCGAATCAGTCACGGTCTGCTGATCGTAAAGAGATGGATTCGGGGCGTCATTAATCAGAAAGGCATACCCGTTAGAGGTAGCCGTGGCAGCGCTTGTGGTGCCGTCTGGAGCCACTGTGCAGAGTTGGTGGTCACTGACGATGCAGCCCAGCCCCAGGTGGGCCCGTTCAGTTGCTGTGAGTTCGGCAGAATATTCGTAAGCTCCTTACCCGCGACCACGGGCAAAGCGGAAGTTGCGACGTAGGGACCAGCTGTCGAAGAAATCTCCATTTGTGATCCCCAAAGATCGATTACCTGGCCAGCCGTGTTAGTAGTTTCCGATCTGGAGGAATAACCTGGTCATCCCATTTGGCGCTTGTCCCGTCAAGGTAAATCGTTGCCAAGTCGATGTAAGTTGAGCATTCGTGGCCTGGAAGAGGACCCGCCCGCTCGCGTTCTCACCAATCAAAATGACGTCAATGGACCCTGTTCCGGATGGAGATCTCAAGAAAACGGAGCCAATGATAGTAGCACCATCATGTTTAATCAACAACATAGAGAAATGTCGGGTGGAAAGAAAGAGATTCGAATCCTGGATGCCCAGCAGCATACGCACTTCAGAACCACGGCCGGATCGGTATGGGGCGCAACAGTTCGCTCTGATAGGAAGGGAAGTACCGCCTGAGAATTTAGGAACAAATTTAGGAACAATTGGAGCCGAACGCGCTCCAAATAGCGCAACCGGCTCCGCGTAAATCCAACAAAATACAGCTGCTCCGGTTGCCTTTAGCCGACTGTTAACCGAAGGGTTGTAGATTCGAGTCCTACCTCAGGACCCAACAAGATCAACAACTTGGCAAAGCAAAGAGCAGCAAGAAAATAGAAAAATGTGCCTGTTGTGCCCACGCTCTTTCAAAAACGGATTCTAACCGATAGCATCCGTGCTCAGTTGCTGCCCCTCTGAGGTAACTCCCATCCCCGATCCGCACTCCAGGATTTCTCTCTGGACGTCGGCACATCTCTGTGAATTTGACCGAACCCACTCCTACTGCAATCTCCATTCGCGCCCGGAACATTGGTGCCGCCTCACGTAGACGCAGGAGGAGCGGAGTCTGGTGGTACAAGTTCTATTTCGTGGGTCAGTTGATTCGAGAATCTTAGAAGTCGATCTCGAAGATGGTTGCAAAGAATGCTGAGCAGGAACGCAGGAGAGAACCGGAAGCTGGCTTCAACAACATCAAAGATGTCCGTCAGCAACGCATTTGAAGTTTTGAAGACATCATCGACGAATATCTGGTCGGCTATCGGGCGACAGGCGGAGACTGAAGCGAGCAGGCAGCCGGGCTGATGTTCTGCAGTTCTAGAACAAACAAATGGCCACCGGGAGTGAAGCTCGGCGGAGTTGGCCGAGCTGAAACATTCAACATGGCTGGCGAACATATTTATTCTGACGTTGCCGGTGTCTATGCAGAAATGCTTCTTCGTACCATACCGAACCAGCAGCAGAGCACGCAGATCAGCGTCAAGCTATTACGCATTTAGCCCTTTCATTCACCTCATTGTCGCGGCACACTAGCCCGCTCGATTGTCAGAATGTCTTGAAACATTACACCATCCAGAGGATGGGATGAGGATACGTGTGCCAATTGTAGCTTCGGTAATGATAGGTCGGCCCGAGCCCGCCAATCTGCCTGCGCATGATCCTGGGTAGACGAGAACAGGGTAATGCACTCATTGAGGTTTTCCGCTCGAGATCGGTCAATAGAAGCGCGTTTCATGATACTCAGCATTCAATGACCGGCCAACATTTCTGATGTCCTCATTGAAGCGTGAGAGTGAGCGTGGTGGAGTGTGTCATGTGTGCCGATGTATCCGTGGCCATAATCGTAACCAGGTACGTTCCATTGACAACCGTCTTGGAACCCGCGGAACAGGAGGTCATCCCAGCGGTCAAGAGCGTCAGAACGATCAGGCTCAGCAATCCGCCGCGCCATCTGCTCTTTCTGCCTCTCGAAGATGCGATCCCAAAGAGCCACGGTGGTACTCCCAATGCCAGCCAAACACCCTGCAGATTCGATGGTGAGTTGGAGGCCATGGTGTTTGATGCGGAGATCTGAATCTGTGTCCAGACCGGGCTTCCCTGACCGGCAGGGTCCGCTGACCCATCCCCGGTCAGGGGGCCGGTAGTCGAACAGCCCAGGCCTTGAGGAGCACTCGTGCATGAGACTTGCACGGTCCCTTTGTAGCCATAGATCGGAGTTAGAGTGAGCGTCGCAATATAGGGATACCCAGCGGTTGACGTTGCTTGCGTTGGAGTCACGCTCAAAGAGAAGTCGGGCGTTGGCGGCGGACCAACCGTCAGTGCTCCATTGACGAAGGTGAAGCTGTAGTTCGTCGCGGCAAGAGTGCCCGTTGAGATGACAATCGGATACGCGCCCTGCGGCGAGGTGGAGGTTGCAGTCGTCGTCTCGGCAGGCGCGCCTGTAACGGCGCTGCCAGTATCGCCGTTGACGAATCCAGTGACAGTGTAAGTGAATGACGGCAAAGAGGTGCCTTGCCCCATGGAGGTGTTGGTCGCCGAAACAGTGAGGGTGGCAGGTTGAATGGATACGCCGGCCGAGCCCGTGCTCGAACTGTTCTTAGCATCACCCGCATAGATAGCGCCAATCTGAACCACTCCGGCAGGAAGTATGGGCAGCGTGATCATAGCGTGGCCATTACTCAAGGAGGCGGTTCCGATCGGTGTCCCGTTGACGGTGAAGTTTACGGTTCCCGTGGGAGAGATGCCATTGCTGATTGTTGCTGTAATTGTTACCGAAGCGCCGTAGACAGGAGAGGTGGGCAAAGCGCTGATCGAGGTCGTGGTGTTCGCGAGGACGTGGGTAGAGCCTGAGAGCGCAAAGGTCTGTGTAACGCCTGTTCCGTTCAACGCATTGTCGGTCAGTGTCAGCGTTCCTGAAACCGACCCGTCCGCGCTGGCGGCTGGACTAAAGACGAGACTGACCGAGCAACTCTGCCCAGGCGTAAGCGATGTTGTCGCTGTACAGGCTAAGGAATCGCCCGTCTGCAGGATAAAACCAGCCGTCGTGGCAATCCCGCTTAGGTTCAGCGTGCTGTTGCCGGTATTTAGGACATTGAATGTCGTCGCCGAGCCGGTCGTCCCTGGAGCCTGAACCCCCATATTGAGCGGCATCGGCGTCGCAGAGCTCACCTTCAGCAGCCGGTTCGCGGCCGTGTCTGCAAGAACGATGTCTCCTGCGCTATCCAGCATCAGGTTGCCCACAGGCGCGGGGAGGATGGCGCTGGTGGCAGCTCCACCCTCGCCGCTGTAGCTGCCTGTCGCGCTGGTGCCGGCCAGCGTGCTGATGATGCCTACCGCATTGACTATGCGCAGTTGACCCCCGGCTGCGATGTAGAGATCGCCTGCTGCATCCAGGACAACGTCAGAGGGCTGATCGAGGGTCGCTATCGTTGCCGCGCCTCCATCACCGGCGTTGGACGAGTTGCCATACTTGCCTGCAAACGTCGAGATCTGGTTCTGCGCGGAGATGACGCGCACGACGTCATTGCCTGTATCGGCGATGTAGACGTTACCGTTCTGGTCCAGAGCCACGGCCTGAGGAGCATTCAACGATGCCCCAAGCGCATTGCCGCCGTCACCATAGTACCCGGCGCTTCCCGTCCCGGTGAGGGTCACGATAGGCCCTCCCTTGCCGAAGTAGCGGATGGCGCTGTTGCCGGTATCCGCGACGTAGATATGGCCACCTATATCGATCGCCAGGCCCTGCGGATGGTTCAGCGTGGCAGATGTCGCCGCTCCGCCATCGCCTGTGTACCCAGGCGTGCCAGTACCGGCGATAGTAGAGATGAAACCGGTATTTGCACTGACGTAACGGATGACATTGTTTCCGGTATCGGCGATGTAGAGGTTGCCGGCTGCATCAACTATGACCTTTGCCGGAGATCTCAATTGTGCAGATGTCGCAGAGGCTCCGTCGCCTGCGTAGCCAGCCGTGCCCACGCCAGCCACAGTGGATATCTTGCCGGTGACTGCGTCGATCCTGCGGATGATGTTGTTGCCGCTGTCGGCAAAGTAGACGTTCCCGGCAGAGTCGATGACGCCACCCCGGGGAGCGCTCACTTGCGCGCCGATTGCTGAGCCGCTGGAGCCCGCACTGCCGGCCGTGCCGGTACCCGCGATCGTTGAGATGGCCGCAAGGCTGAAGTTCACTTGAGGAGCTATGCCTATGCCACTAAGTCCAATGGACGATACGTCCCCGCTCCCGTCGGTAAAGGCGATCTGCGCCGTCTGGAGCCCAGGTGTGGCCGGCTGGAAGGTGATCGGCACCGCGCAGGGAGTGTTCGCGACGAGCGGGGCACCAAGCGAACAGCCCGAGAGCGAGCCCAACATGAACTCTGCCGGAGCGGCAGGAGACACAACGGCGGTATTCGGCGTCACAGCTGTGCTCGACTGCACAAAGAGATTCTGTGCCGTAGATGTGCCAACTGCTGTCGCGGGCAGGACGGTATTCATCGACAGGCGGCGGATGCGGTAGTTGCTGGCATCGGGGCTATACAGATTATTGCTGGAGTCGATCGCGAGTCCGTAGGGGAAGTCCAGTTCTCCCGCAGTTCCTGGACTGCCATCGCCGTCAAAGCCAGCCGTCCCGGTGGGGCCCGTGCTTTTAGCCGTGATAGTACCCGCAATGGTGTGAATGATGCCGTTTGCATCAATCCAGCGAATAAGGTGGTTGCCTTCGTCTGCAATATAGAGATTGCCCAGCCCATCACTGATGGCGTTGTGAGGAGTCGTGAATTCAGCGCTGATGGCAGGACCACCATCTCCGCTGACCCCAGGGGTTTTTGCAGTGCCGGCAATGGCATGGATCGTTCCGGCGGTATCGACCATGCGGATGACATCGCCTGCGTAGTCGCTGATATAGATATTGCCAACTGCATCCGCCGACACAGCCCACGGAGAAGCTAACTCTGCATTGATTGCGGGTCCGCCGTCACCGCTGATACCGCTGGTCCCGGTCCCCGCAAAGGTCGAGATCGTACCGGTTGCATCGACCTTGCGGACTACATGATTGGCGTAATCCGCGATATAGATATTCCCAGATGAATCAGCACAGATGCCGTAAGGAGTATGCAGCGTCGCGTTGGTTGCCGGGCCGCCATCGCCCGTATAACCAGTCTTACCCTGTGTTCCGGCGATGGTGGTGATAATCCCCGAGGCAAAGTTCACCTTGCGAATGATCTCATTCAATTCGTCGGCAATGAGCAAGTTGCCGTCTTTATCGAGAGCCAAGCCAAAAGGTGCATTCAGCAAGGCATTGATCGCTGGCCCGTTATCGCCCGCATACGCCCCAGTCTTGCTGCTTGTGCCCGCAAACGTGCTGATCACGCCGTCCGCGCTGATCTTGCGGATGATATTGTTGGCCTCCGAGATATAGAGATTGCCGGCTTTATCCATCACTGCCTGATAGGGTTTTCCCAGCTCCGCGTTCGTGGACGGACCACCATCACCCTCGTCGGCATTCGTACCATTGCCGGAGATCGTAGAAAGCACCCACGTTGGAGTGAGCGTCTGAGACGATGCCGGCTGAACAGACATGAGCAGAGCGCTGGCCGTCGCGAGCAATGCCAGGCAACCCTTGCGCCAGGATGATGCACTGCGAACCATCAACCCACGGATCATATACTGGCTCGACAGAGGCTTATCAAATTGTTCAGACATCGCGTACTTCTCCTTTTGTGTTGGCAACTTCCTTGCACCGGCATGCTGTGCAGTTAGAAACGGTCGTTATTCCTCTTCGTTAGCTTTGCTGTGAACGGATCGTAGTCATAACCGTCGTTGAAGGTTTCAACGGTTTTTCCGCCCTTGAATGTTTCGATCCGATAGCGCAGGTGTCCTTGCGCCGCATCGTCGTGGACCTCAACCCGAAAGGCCAACTCGTCGCCGTGGTATCCGTCAACTGCCTTTACTGCGCCTCCCACTGGATCGGGGCGGAGAGTATAGCTGTCATTGCCATTCCCAAGCATCAGGCCATCCTTCACAACCGTCATGTCCAGGACGAAGTGTCCCTGAGAATCCTTCAACGTGCAGGTCTGTCCTATGTCCAGCGTCGCGGATTTCCCCGCGCCGACGAGGACAGCGAAGTGATTCGAGATCACCTGGCCCTGGTCGTCCATATAGAAGTGAGGAGCCAGACGGGAGCGCCACTTCTTCACTGTGGGAGTGTCGTCCATGAGAGCTTCCTTAGCATTGGACCCCACGATGTCGAACTCGTAGTGCATGATGTGGAAGTGAGGCGGATAGTCCGTATGTCCGCGTGTCGTCGCATTTTCGCTTCCCATCAGGACAACTTCCCCCAGATAGGGCACAGGGGTCCCCGCTACGCCGTATCCCAATAGACGCAATGCTTCCTGAGCCGCTACGAGATAATTCGGAACCGCCTCGATCTGTGTCTCGGGATACGGGTCCTTGAGATAGTCTCCGTTCCTGCGCATCTTCCACTCGTGCCGGAAACTGATTGGCAAGCCGCCGCGGGGACTTTGGTAGTCCGTCTGCATCATCTGTCCCTGCGCCTGGTCGTCTACGAGCTGCAAAGTAATCCGATCATCTACTCGCTGAAAGGGGACATCGGTCCTGCCCACAATGGCGCGAATGATCTTGACTCCGGGAGCCGTAATCGTTACACGCGACAGCTCCGGCCGAGTTTGGAACGATTCGATGTCGAAGTAGATCTCGCGGTCATTCTCTCCGGAGAAGTAGGGTTTATCGACCCGATGCCATTGCGAAGTGCCGTCAGGGAATTCGATCTGCGGCGCGGCTGTGCAGTGCGAAGGCGCGTCTTTGATCAGCTTCACCGTGAGTGTCGTCCCTGCAAATGCAGAGGATGCATAGAGAAGAAGCACAAGCCATGCGCTCCAGAGGATGAGATGTTGACGCATTCTTTTTCTCCCTCGACGATTGATAGTGAGTGGGGCAGCTCAAGTTCGGATACGAACCGTTCAGAATTGCAGCTTGAGGGTGAACTGCAAGGAGCGCGGGCCGCCTTGCTGGTAGATGGAAGCTGCTCCAATGAGCGCATCCGCAATGGTGTTGGTCGCCTGCCCCATGATGGCGTTGTTGCAGGCAGCCCCCAGCGAACTCGTGCCGCAGGCTACATTGAGGGCGCCGAAGTTCGGATGGTTCAGAACATTGAATGCTTCTGCCCGGAATTGAAGGTTCCACTGATCGCGAAGAACAAAGCGGCGCTGAACAGCGAAGTCTGCAGCTGTCTCACCGAAGCCGCGTAGGAAGTTTCTTGGGGCATTTCCACTACCGTTCTGGCTCGCCGTTGGCACGCTGAAGACAGCTGGGTTGAACTGACGCCTCCCTGGAACTCCGGCCTTGTACACATACGGGTTCTGACCGTTGTAGTTCAGCCGGCTTGGGAATTCCTCTCCTGTCGCGGGGTCGGTAACGGTCGGTCCATTCGCTTGCACCGGAAAAGCGGAACGAGAGACAACAAGTAACGCAAGGGTCCAGTTGGATGTAAGAGATCGTACCCAGCGATCAGTGACATACCCGGGAATGTTGTAAACCAGAGCGGCGGTAAAGTTGTTCCGTACATCGTGGCTCGAGTTGCCCCGTTGGACCGGCAGGAGAGCGTAATCGCTGCTGGCCGAGTCGATGGCATGGGCCCAGGTATAGGAAGCTAGAACCTGAAGACCGTGAAATGCCATGCGTTTGTACTGCGCTTGCAAGGCGTTGTAGCTCGACCCAGGCCCGTTCTCGTATTGCACGAACGTCGAGAAGAGCGGATTGACGCTGCTGATGTTGTATTCCTTCCAATTAATCAGGTCACGTCCTGTCGATCCAACATACCCCAGCGTAAGACTCTGCTGCGAACCAAACGCCTGCTGCAGGCTCACGTTCCAATGCATGGATGATGGTGGATGAATGTGCGGGTCGGCTATGTAATCCAGCGCGTAGGTGCTGCATCCTGGCGGCACTCCGGCACTCGAGCAAGGTGGCGGGGGCGGCGCCTGGATCACATTCGCTGGGGCTGGAAAGGGTTGTGGCTGGTGATAATTTGTGCCGAGATACTGGTGGTTCCCCGCTCCGTAACTGAAACCGGAGCCGATCGTTTGAGACAGCGAGACCGTGTCGTAAAAAAGGCCGCCGCCACCGCGCAATACAGTTTCATGGCCAGGCTGATCATGTACCACAAGAGCCATGCCGAGCCGGGGCTGAAAGTCCGTATAGACGCTTCGATAGAGCGGCGCGCCGAGTTTTGAAAGAGCCATAGACGTCGGGTCGCTGACATTCCCGGTATAGGTGTACTGCTGTGCTCCCGATATGGATGGCGGCGGGTTGAAGTCCCAGCGAAGCCCCAGAGAAAGAGTCAACCGCGGGTGGATGCGCCACTCGTCCTGAAAGAAAAGGCCCAGGTTCTTCGTAGTTGGGTCCTGCCGGAGAAGATCGAAGGTCTCGACTTCCTGCGGCTGGTTCTGTTGCATCTGTGAGGCTGATTCGTAAAAGTAGTATGCTCCTGGGCCACGCGATAACTTTCCATCGTTCAGGTAGGTGGTCGTCTGCCGGTAATCCACTCCGGCTTTGAAGAAGTGCGCCGCATGGGACCAGCTGATGGTGTCGACACCATTCGGCTGAAACTGCCTTGAGCCGTAATTCAGCGTATAGATATGGCCAATGTCACCAAATGCCGGGGATTCGACAATGACCTGAGTCTCCCCGCCCACCGGAGGCAGCCCCTGTGCAGTATTCAGATTGATGGGCTGAGCCCCGCCCGTCGGTGCAAGACTATAGTTCTGGACATACGAAGAAGGCGAGTACTGCAAGCGCAATTCGTTTGCGAGAGAACCGCGAAAAGCACTGTCAACGCCAAGGAGAAATACTCTTGTTCTCGGCTTGACGGTAACTATGTCCGGTCCTGTCGTGAGATACGATACTGCGGTGCTTGTGGAATCGCCATAGCGGGCAAACACCCGGGCCCACGGCTTTACCTGCGCATCGATGCGAGCCGTAATCGTATCCAGCCTGCTCGGTGACGAAGCGCTGAAGAGATACGGCGATAAACCATCGCCGTAGTCCACGCAGTGCGGGTTCTGCGCCGTCGTGCAATTCGGAAGAGGAAAGGCATTCAGCGCAGGCTGAAAAGCTGACGGAGCGATGGCACGCATGTTCTTGTATAAGGGGTTTGCATAGGTCGCTGTGTTGTAGGTTCCATTGGATGGAACGTAGTAGATCGTTGCTGCCTGAGGCAGCGTAATCCGCAGGCCTTCATATGCGACAAAGAAGAAGACCTGGTCTCTGCCGGAATAAAGCTTGGGAACACTGAGCGGGCCTCCCAGAAAGCCGCCAAAATCGTTCTGCCGCTCCTGAGGCCGCGCAATTTGCGGGGTGGTGTAGGTATTGAACCAGTTATTCGCATCGAAGACGGTATTGCGAAGGTAATCGTAGACGCCGCCATGATACGCATTGGTGCCGGACCGTGACTGGAAGCTGATCTGGGCCCCTGGCTGGCGTCCATAGCCGGCCGAATAGCTAGAGGTTGCAATACGGAACTCCTGCAAGGCATCGACAGGAAGGATCGCCTGGGTGGTTCCAAGTGCCGTGGAACTGGGAGCCATTCCGGCCGTTGCCGAGCCGCTCAGTCCGCTTGCCTGATTGTTGGCGCTGACTCCATCCACCATGAAGTAGTTAGCATTCGTGCGCTGGCCGTTCACGCTGAACTGACCGTCATCGTTCCCCTGTGGACTGGAGGTCACGACGCCGGGAGCGAGCAGAATGAGAGTCTGAAAGCTCCTGCCGTTTAAGGGTATGTCTTCCACAAACTGACGATCGATAACAGTACTTACTGTGGCGTTGCTGGTATTGAGAGTCTCACCGCTGCCGTCTACCTGCACCGTTTGCTGCGATTGGGCGATAGGCAACTTCACTTCCAGTTCCCGTTTGTCTCCTACGTTCAGCGTGAGGTCCTTGACCTCCACAACTCCGAATCCCGCATGTTGAGCGTGTAGAAAATATCTGCCAGGGATGAGACCGGAGATACTGAAAAGACCCCGTCCATTGGCCACTGCATTCAATGTCTCTCCGGTATTCACGTTCGTGACGTTGAGCGATGCATTGGGGACAACGGCCCCCGACGGATCCTCAACAACGCCAAACAGAGTGGCGTCGCCGCTCTGGCCGTAGCTCGGTAGGCTCAGACCCGCGATCAATACGAGTACGGCAAGGACAAACTCTATGGCCATGTTCAAAGGCTTCTCTAAACGACGATGCATGATTCGGTTTCTCCCGTAAGACCAACGCGACACTTTGACCTTCTCTTTGTCCCACAGAACATAGTGGTTCGCTTAGGTGTTTTACGGTGTAGCAGACCATGATTTCCCAGTGTTTTTGTGCGCTTGCTTCTATTTCCGACGGCCAATGCTGACAGCCATTAACCCGGCGTTCATACTTGGACTCCATACTAGGTGCATAGCCTTTTGGAAACCTGATTGCCGTGCAAAATGCCGTCCACTCTACCAGCCCAAGGAACCCCTGACAGCGACGTTGTGCCGTACCAACTCGCTGACGATCCGCGATGGCATCTGGTGCAACGAATTGTTGCGAGTGGAACCTTCAATAAAGCGTTGCGGCTTAGTAACTTTCTGAGCTACGTCTGTGAGAGACAACTGCTGGGCAGGACCGACGAGCTGACCGAGCACCAAATCGGCATCCACGTCTTTGGCCGGCCGACGGACTATAATCCCGGCGATGACAACATCGTTCGCGCTTCCGCTCGCCTATTGCGTCAGCGGCTGATGCAGTATTTCCATGAAGATGGCGCACTGGAACCCGAATGGATCGTGATTCCGCGCGGAGCGTATGTACCAGTTTTTGAACGACGCCCTCAGCCTGTCGCCGTGCCTCCCGTCCAACTTGCGATCTTGGAGGAGTCACAACCCGACGCGGTTCTCGTACACGAGCCGCAAGAACAAGAAAAACTGCGACTGCGTCATTGGATCTGGCTTCTTGCCGCGGCGTTGGGATTGCTTGTCGTGGCTGCCTTTTTCGTCCTGCCTCGCATGAGGCAAACACCTGCTGATCGTCTGTGGGCGACGATTTTCCCACGCGGCGGCACCACACTGTTTATAGCGGGCGATAGCGCGCTGGTCATGCTGCAGAACATGACCCATCACTCGGTAAGCATCAGCGCGTACTCTGCAGGGAACTATATAGATATTGATAAGCAGACGGCCGAAGCGAGCGAACAGCTAATTAGGAATCTTGGACAAAGACGTTATACCTCGATTGCCGATCTAAGGTTGGCTTCCAGCTTTGCCGCGTTAGCAAAGACAAGAAACAATACACTGGACGTTCGATATGCGCGTGAAATTACCACCGACACCCTGAAACGGGGGACCTTGATTCTGAGCGGAGACCCACAGGGAAATCCCTGGGTTGAGCTCTTCGACAAGGACCTGAACTTTCGCTTTTCGATGGACGATGCCTCCGCCATCCACATCGTCCACAATATGCACCCGCTTCCGGGTGAATCGGTCGAGTACCGCAGCTTCGGAGACGATCCGCAGCATCGCGCCTATGCTCTGATCGCGTTACTTCACAGCCTGGATGGGGAAGGCCATGTCCTTCTCATTGAGGGCACCACTATGGCCGGACTTGAAGCGGCCCAGGACTTCCTCTTTTCCAGCGGCACGCTCTCCCAGGTCCTGAGGCCAGCCGTCGAACGCGACGGGCTTCACAACTTCGAGATCCTGCTGGAATCGAAAAATATCGCAGCCAAGGCCTCAGGTTTTCAGGTCATTGCCACGCGCATTCATTGATTTGCGGTCGCCCACACTGTTTCAATTGCGGAAATACACTGTAAAACACCTGTTTTTTCAGTCCGTCCTCCGGTTGAATCGGAGATGCCTTCACGGGCAAGTACATGGAGATAAACAGGAGTTCCATCGTTTGCCTAGACGCCTTATTCCTCTCATCCCTACCCTTCTGTTCTTTGCCGGCGTTGCCGTTTGCCAGGACTTTGCTCCGTTGCCGCCGATGGGCTGGAACAGTTGGAACCTTTTCCGGACTCAGGTGACAGCATCCGATATCCGCGAGGTTGCCGATGCGATGGTGAGTTCCGGGATGAAACAGGCCGGATATGTGTATGTGAACATCGACGATGGCTGGCAGGGAGAGCGCGATGCCAATGGCGTCCTGCATGGTAACGCCGCTTTCCCGGATATGAAGGCACTTGGAGATTATCTGCATGCCCGCGGACTGAAGTTTGGGCTCTATTCTTCGCCGGGCGCCCGAACCTGCGCCAACCATGAAGGAAGCCTTGGACATGAAGAACAAGATGCACAAACTTTTGCCGCGTGGGGAGTCGACTACCTCAAGTACGATCTATGTAGCTATGGCAACTGGGTAGCGCATCAGGCGCAAGGAGATCCGGATCGCGCTTCGCAGCTAGCGGCGGAGGCCTATGCCCGGATGGACAAAGCATTGCGCGAGACGGGAAGGCCCGTTGTCTTCAGCATCAGCCAGCATGGACTGAATAATGTCGCCGAATGGGCCCCGCGTGCGGGAGCGCAGTTGTGGAGAACAACCGAGGACATTCAGGACCGTTACGAACGTATGGCTGCCATCGGCTTCTCGCAGGATGGACTTGCAGCCTATGCAGGGCCGAACCACTGGAATGATCCTGATATGCTGGTGATTGGAAATGGCAACATGTCAGAGGACGAATGCCGCACGCAAATGAGCCTATGGGCCATTCTGGCAGCTCCTCTACTTGCCTCGAACGACGTCCGTCATGTGCTGCCAGGCATTGCTTCGATCCTGCTGGCATCCGAGGTCATTGCCATCGATCAGGACCCCATGGGGAAGGAAGGACACCGCATCATGGCCCGCGGGCTTGTTGAAGTGTGGGAGCGGCCTATGAGCGATGGCTCTATGGTCGTCGGCGTCTTTAATCGGGATACGCCATACCGGGACCTGGCAACTGTAAGCTTTTCTCTGCCACTCTCGCTGGTCGGCATCCCGTCACCTGTAAGGATCCGAGATATTTGGGGCCGCAAAGACGTCCCAGCCACAAATGGGGAGCTCGCAACGATCATTGCCGGTCATGGCGCCGCTCTTTATCGCATCTACCCACGAAAGCCGTGATGCTAAGTGCGAGATCCAAGAGGCACAGAAAAGACATCGAAATGCATTATTTGATATGAGCTTTCGCGCACGGAACGTAGGAACTGGCCATAACTAGAATTGATAACGGGAAGTTGTCTTCTGTTTACCAACGAGGTTGGTGGATGAGTGCATTGGCGATTTAGCGCTTATTTGACAACCGTAAGAGATCGCAAAACTGATGCTTCTTACGCAAAGCGATGCTGGAAGCACAGAGACTCTTGCGGGCCGCACTCAAAGATGCCTGGGACCCGCGGTAGATTCGTGAGATCAACTATCAAGCCGGGGTGATAGTTGAAACTCGCGATAAGTACGTGGAAACGCTACGGGGGTAGACTGCCGCGACGAAGTTTAATCTCGCTAGAACTATTGTCGATGGCGGCGTATAGAAGTGTCTGTCCATCAGGACTGACAACGAAGCTGGGTGTTCCGAGAGCCAAATTCTGACTCACATGGCCTAGCTTTCTCAGTTTGCCATTGATGACATCGAAGGCGAGAATGTCGGCTCCTCCGGTCGACGTCGAAGAGGCGAAGTAGATCGACGTGCCTACGGGAGTCCAGTCCAAGTCTGGCGTAGGACTAACCTGCGAAAGTCGTCTTGGGCTACCGCCATCTGGATCAGAGCCCCAGACATGGCGCTGTTCATTTTCTTGATAGAAAAGCCGCTTTCCGTCGGGCGACTCGATTCCGATCATGAATCCAGCTGGAGCGATCACTTGATCCTGATTGGTTTTTAGATCTCGCCTCCAAATCTCTGGTGCTCCGCCCCGTGTGGTATCGAAGTAAATGTATCTGCCGTCGCGCGACCACGATGGCCGCCTGACTTCGAATGGCGGTTGGTCCTCAACCAGTTCTGGCTTTCCTTGATTGACTGTCATCTTATATATGGCAGAGTGCCCCTTGGGGCGGGCGTCGAATACAATAGAACCGCTATCAGGCGACCAGCGTATTGTCCCGAGCCACGGACCACCGAAATGGGTGAGCTGGCGCAAATGTTGGCCGTCGCTATCGCAAAGCCATATCTCCGGATTGCCGGAGCGATCCGAAACAAACGCAATGGTGCGTCCATCTGGTGAAAAACTCGGGGAATGATTTTGCCCCGTTGATGCAAGAAATCTCTGTGGTGTACCAATCTCATCGCCCTTGAGAGGCAATCGCCAGATATTCCAGTTCTCGCGATTCTCGACGAAAACAACGAACTTGCCGTTCGGCGAGACAGAGGGATCGGCAGCCGACGCCGTAGCCGCAGGCAGGGGCTTCGATTCTCCACCTTGTACTGAGATCACCCGCAATTGATAGGCGCCTCGCTCCTTGGAAGCGAAGACCAAACGCGATCCATCAGGGGTCCAGCCGACACCGCGTAGATCTTTGACTTCTCGCGTCAACCGATTCAGATGGTTGCCGGTGACTTCAACGGTATACAGATATCCAACCGCGTGGCTGATCAAACGGACAAAAGCAATTGTCTTGCCATCTGGAGAAAGCCGGGAATAGCAATCCTGATCCGTACCGCCAGGTCTGGAAATTGTCTTCTGCTCTCCAGTAAGAGTCGATATGGATATTAGCCCGTGTTCTCCCGCTGAAGGATCGGTCAAAATGATCTGGTCACCATGTGGGCTCCAAGATAGCGTCTGGCAGCCAGCCAGCGGATTACTTGAGCCCCACAAACCGAGCGAATCCTGCATCCGGCGGATCAATCTCTCTCGATGCGTGACTGTGTCAAGCACGATCAGTTGCGTCTCTCCTGCAATTCCACTCAGCGGAAGCTCAACTCCAGCCTCGCGGAGAAACGCCAATTGCTTTCCATCGGGTGACCACGCCGGATGGATGCTCGGCCGAGGATCGTGCGTGAGCCTTTCCAATTCCGGTGAACCAACCGACTTGCTATAGATGTCGAATTGATCGCCGCCGCCGTTCCAGACAAAGGCAATCGTCTTATTGTCCGGAGAAATAACTGGGCTGAACTGCAGGCCTGCCTCTGAGGAGAACGGCTCTATGTTGTACTCATCGTCCCGAACCTCCGACCGGTGATGCAAAACGGCGAATAGAACAGATAAAAGGCATACGACACCGACGAGATAAAACCAAGTTCGTTTTCCAGCCATCTGGCCGCTTGGACGCTGCGGGAGAATCGGACTGTCGGCGGCAGGTTGTCCAAGTGGATCTTCGTGCGGCTGTCCAGCGGGGGCGACCTCCGTAGAGATCTCTTCGAAATGCACACCATACCCGCCTGTGGGCATGGTGATGCGAACAGTTTCATCGGGATTGTTGCTTTCTGCATACGCTTCGAGCTTGCCGCGAAGGCGCCGAGCCTCACTGCGAACGATGTTGTCCAGCTTAGGGTCCCAGTCTTGAGGGCGCTCGAACACCGAAATCCCAATTTGACGTTCCCGTAATGCAACGGTATTGCCTTCCAGCGTCTTGTCCACGACATATCGCAGGAACTGAACCATGCGGTCCGCCCGCGCAAACTCGGCGCTGGCTGCAAGCCTTTCGACTTGCGCACGCAATTTTGTCTGATCCACGACAATCACGGTGGCTTCCACTACTAGGATACCGCGTCTGCGACGAGCTTCTGCGACTCCAAAAGTGCTTCAGAAGCGTATTCACGCAATTTTCTTTTGGCAAGCTTGGAACTGCAAATATCTCATATAAAAAGAGTTGTGTGGGGTGAGGAACTTCGCTCACTCCCAATTTCTTTCGGTTTCCCACCTCTTTCCCCACTTTGAAGGCCTTCCACCGGTGCGCGATGGTTGTTCTGCCCAAAGATTTCAGCTACGAATGCGATTCGTGCATTCGTTTCTTCATGAGGCTGGGCATAGATTGCACCAACAAAACGAGGTGACGCCATGCACATCCGCATCAAACAGTTCATACGATTCAGCTTAGCCATTGCAGTGCTTCAGCTGTCAGTCTGTGTCGCATACAGCCAGACACTGTATGGCTCCATCGTCGGCAACGTAACTGATGTCTCAAGTCAAACCATTCCGAACGCAATTGCCGTCGCAACGAATGCCCAAACGGGCGTGTCGACTACTGTGAGTTCCAACGCGGTGGGGGACTATGAGATCCGTAACCTGACGCCGGGAATCTACCGTGTCCAGATTTCCGCCCCAGGTTTCGCCTCCGTCGCTGTGACTGGCCTGGACGTCCGAGCGAACGTCATCGCGCGTGCTGACCAACACCTTGACATCGCGTCAGTCGATCAGACAATCCAAGTCAACGCGTCCTCTTCCGAGTTGCAGACCGACAGCGCAACGATTCATGGCGAACTGACAGCCACGCAATTGGCGAATTTGCCAATCGGTGGGTTTAACAATTATCAGAGCCTGCTCAGCCTGCTTCCAGGCGCAACACCGTCACGATTCCAGAACTCCGTGATGGACACGCCGTCTCGATCCCTGACTACGAATATCAATGGCTCTTCTCGCAACGGCAATGTTACTTCAGTGGATGGCGCGGCAATTCAGCAGGTGTATTTGCCGCACCACACGCTCTACAACCCTCCAACAGAGGACATTCAATCCGTCGATGTTGTGACAAACGCCTTTACTGCTGAACAGGGCCTCGCAGGAGGCGCCGTCATCTCGGTTCTAACAAAATCCGGGACAAATGCGTTCCACGGTACTCTCTGGGAAGAAAATACCAACTCCGCCTTGGCGGCGAGGAACTATTTCTACAACAAGGCATATTTCTCGCTGGCCGGCAACTCCGCCCCAAAGAACATCCTCAATCAGTTTGGTGCAAACATCGGTGGGCCAATCCTTCATGACAAGCTCTTTTTCTTCTCCGGCTTTGAGGGCCTGTCCCAGCGGCAACTCTACCCGACGATCATCTCGCTGCCCACCGCAGCGATGAGGGCTGGAGATTTTACAGGTCTTTCCACGATCTACGATCCCAATACCGGCAACGCAGACGGAACGGGGCGTCGAACCTTTGCGAGTGAGAATCCGGACGGGCGCAATGCGATCGAGACTGGAATCGCTCCAGCCGCAAACAAACTGCTGGCCCTGATCCCATCACCGAATCTTCCCGGTACTGCCAGCAACTACTCCGTGGCTGGGACTTATAGTCTTGATCGCTACTCTTTCGACGAAAAGGTTAACTGGCAGATCAATCCCAAGTCCTCGCTGTTCGCCAAACTGAGTTATATGTCTGCGGATGTGTTCTCGCCAAGTACATTGGGTATCGGTGGAGGCACAGGCCTCAGCCCAGGAGGCAGCAATTCAGGCTCGGGTTACAGCCAAACTCGCGTAACCATTGGGGGAATAGGGTATACGCGGACATTGACGCCAAAACTTTTCTTTGATGCGAACTTTGGTATCGGTCGCAATAATCTGACGTGGTATGAGTCGGACTTTGCTCGCAATCTCGGGCCGACTTTAGGGATTCCTGGAACCAACAGCGACGGCAACGGTGCTTATGGCACTGATCCGAACCAGGCTGGCCTCCCCTCGTTCGCTGTGACAGGATTTGAGACGTTTGGTAATCCGGACGCCTACACTCCCGAGCTGAAGCACGACTTTACCTTCACCTACGTTGCAAACCTCAGCTGGGCAATCAGTTCGCATACACTCCGGTTCGGCGTTCAAATGCTGAACAACCGCATGAACGAGTATCAACCGCAGAGAGGATTTGGACCTCGTGGCGGTTTCACCTTCACGGGTGGTGTAACCGCTCTGAGCGGAGGCGCGTCTTCGACTTCGGCCAACTCATTTGCACAGTTTCTCCTCGGTCTGCCTGACTCGTTGGGCAAAAGTTATCAATTCGAAAATCCAATGACCGGAAATGAGTGGCAATACGGAACCTATGCCCAGGACCAGTGGCAGGTCTCGAAGAAGCTAACCTTGAATTATGGACTTCGATGGGAGTTCTTCCCCATCTTTAGTCGGAGCGGCGAAGGTATGCAGCGTTACGACTTCGCTAGTAATACTGTCATCCTCGGCGGTATCGACGGACAGCCAAATGGGGCAGGTTCGAATGCCGGCAAGCTTGGGTTTGCTCCGCGTCTAGGGATCTCCTACCGGTTAGATGACAAGACTGTCCTGCGCGCAGGCTATGGCATTAGTAATGATCCCTACCCCTTCACACGTGCCATGCGAGACCCATATCCAATCACAATCGCCCAAACGGTCAATGCAAACAACTCCTACGTTAGCGCTGGCAACTTTGTGACGGGGATTCCGGGTTACGCAACCGTCGCTCCGGTCATCAATATGAATGGAACAGCTGTACTGCCTCTTACAGCCTATACAAAAACTCTACCTGCGGGAACATTCCGACGCGGCTACGTGGAATCCGCGAACGCTACTATCGAGCGCTCTTTGCCTGCAGGATTCGATTTGACGGCAAGTTATGTGCTCACACAGACGATTCGGCAGACGATCTATTTCGAGGCGAATGCTGGCCAAACTCCGGGGTTGGGCGCCGCAGGTCAGCCTCTCTACACGGCCTTCGGAAGAAATGCTGAGACTCAAACGATCCTTCCGTTCAGTACAGCGAGCTACAACGGGCTGCAACTCAACCTCAAGCACCCGTTCAAGCACGGCGTCTTGCTGACCGCGTCGTACACATACAGCAAGTCGATCGACGAAGCAACGGACGACGACAGCGTGCCGTTGTTCAATGCTATCCCGTATCTCTCCCGAAACCGCGCCGTCAGCGATTTCAACCGAACGAATATCTTCGATGCCGGGTTCACAGCGGAGCTACCTTTCGGCAAGAATCATGCCTTCCTAAACTCTCCTGGGGTCGTGAGTGCGATTGCAGGCGGATGGAAGATCAACGGAGTTGTGTCGAGATACTCTGGCCTTCCGTTCACCCCGATCGCCTCAGCCACCTCTCTCAACGCAGCTTTCAATACGCAGGTTGCAAATAAGGTTAAGTCGTCTGTCGCCTATCCGAAAGGAATCGGCAAATTCGCGACTTGGTTTGACACCTCGGCTTTCGCTCCAGTCGCTACCGCGAGCTTCGGTACAGCAGGCCGAAACTCATTGCGAGGACCTGGTGACTCCGATTTGGATCTAGGCATATCGAGGCTGTTTCCAATCACGGATCGGTGCCACTTCGAGCTACGCGCCGAGGCCTTCAACGCTACGAACACGCCCAACTTCTCCGTACCAGCCAACAATGCCTCCACCAGTAACTTCGGTGAGATCACATCTACCTTTGGCAGTGCGGCCGATTCACGTGTCCTACGATTCACTGGAAAACTCAGCTTCTAACTAAGGCCAGGCTAACCAAGACGTGGTCGATTCATTCCAGAACCGGCCGCGCTCATTCCTAATACCAGGTGAAAAATTGATGGTACTCGACAGACGAGCATTTCTCGGCAAAGCCGCTGCTTCGCTTATTGCGACACAGATCTCCCCAATACTTCTAAGCCAATCAGAGACCGCACAACACTTGACCCTGCCCCCTTGGGAGCCGGGCTATCTCTATATCCACCACATCTCTACAGGCCGCGGAAGTTGCGCGTTGCTTATCCTTCCTGACGCGACCACGATGATGATTGACGCCGGTTCGATCATTTCGGGTCTTGATCCTCAGGCTGACAAATTCTTTATCGATCCGCGCCCCAACGCTAGTATGCGCCCTGGACAATGGATCGCCCGATATACACGGGAATGTCTCTCACAAGCAGGTCGCGATGAGATCGACTACTTCCTTCTCACTCACTTTCATGAAGATCACTTCGGAACAGTTTGGCCAGGAAAATACGACATTTCTCCACGCTCAAAGTTTGGACCATATCAGCTTGGTGGCATAACGGACGTGGCGGAGACGATCCCTGTTCGCAAGGTCATCGACCGTTGCTATCCCGACTATGCTTATCCTGCTCCAATCCCGGGTCCACAGTTCGCAAACTACCATGCATTCATCGAGAGTTTGCCCAGCCGCGGAGGAACCGTAGAGCGATTTGTTCCAGGCTCGGAGAAACAGATCACGCTTAAGCGAGCCCCAGAACATTATCCAGACTTCGACATTCGCAATCTTGCTTCTAATGGAGATGTCTGGACAGGTGTTGGCGATCAAACCCGAGCGCACTTCCCCCCACTGAAAGGCCTCAAGCCGGAAGACTACCCGACTGAAAACAAGTGCTCGCTCGCCATACGCCTGCGATATGGAGGATTCAGCTACTTCTCAGCCGGCGACGAAGACCATGAGGAGGAATATGGTCGATGGCCTTGGGGAGACATCGAGACTGCAGTTGCGCGGGCATCCGGGAAGGTCCAAGTAGCAGTGGCGGATCACCATGGCTTTAAAGACGCGTGTGGCCAGGAATGGGTCCGAGCGTTGAAGCCGAAAGCTTTTGTGATAAACGGCTGGGACTCGGCACACCCAACCATGATTTCCCTCGACAACATGCTCAGCCAAGAGCTTTACGTTGGATCTCGTCTGGTGTTTTCGACTGCTACGAAGCCGGAGGCCGAGATTGCGATCCGTCGCATGGCCTCAATGGCGAGCAGAAATGGGCATGTGATTTTTCGAGTTCCGTCTGGCGGTAACTCATTCGAGGTATTCGTAAAGGACAGCTCAGTCCCTGACGGCGACGTCATCGCGCACTTCGGGAGTATCCCGTGTACATAAGAAAATGGAAATTTACTCCCTTCAGCTTGTGCCGGGTACTTGCAGCCCGATCGGCCAAGAGTTTCACGACGAAGGAGCAGCCACTCCGCAAAGTATCAGGGTAAATAGTCGGCGCCGTCGTGGCCCGAGACATGGCTCAACGCGACCCTGCCAGATGTATCGTTGTCGCAGAGGCCTGAACCTCTGCCTCGTCTGCCTGCCTTTGTTCGGCAGAGGTACTATGCTATACAAAGAGCTTCTCATGAGTTGTGCGGGCAGACGGAGCCGGTCGGATCGGTGCGCCGCAAAAAATACTTTCGCAGATGAATTTGCGGACAACTGAATGCTTGCAGTCGGGCCAAATAGGGTTATACGCAGAGTGTTCCTGCCAATCTGGGGATTGGTGCTGTTGGCTGCACCGCTGTTTGCCCAGCATTACCCGATTTTGCCGGTGGCGGGCTCTCCGAACAATATCATTGTGCTGTTTCAGGATAGCAAGTCGCGTCTCTGGATAGGCACGGATGAGGATTTGATCTGCTTCGACGGGACTCACTTCTTCTCGATGCGAGCCTATGGTTTTCCAAAAGAGACGCCGCGCAGCATCACTGAGGATGACGAAGGCGGTATCTGGCTCATTACAGACGGTGGCTTCCAATATGGAGGAACAGGGAGTGGCGGAGTTTATCGCTACCGGGACGGGCGTGTTAAGAAGATGTTCTCCGGCGGCGGCCTGCTCTTGGCGAGCATGGCGCCGGGGGTCATAGTGGCGAGTTTACAGAGGACAAATCAGTTTGAGAATGAGGACCTGCATCTATTTCGCAGGCAAGGTAGCCAATGGAGCGATCAGCTTCTTCTTGAGAAGGCTGTGTTCAGTATCGGCCTCGATCCGCAGGGCTCTCTGTTATTCGGCTGCAATGGAGGCTGGTGCGAGTTCACTCGCCAGCAGATCGTCGATTGGCCCAATCGAGGCACCGACCCTATCCGGCACCAGATCCCTGGTCTCACAGACCGACTGTCGAAGATACTGCGTGACAAGTTCGGCTGCGTCTGGGCACGAACAGGCTCCGTAGGGTGGTCGGGCTGCGGAGCCAATGGGCATCTTTCACGTTTGCCTGCAAGCTTCATTCCGGCGAACGACTACAGCATTCTCCAGGAGTCTCCTGACGGGAAGATCCTCAGCCTGGGACTGAGCAGTTTGGTCTATGGGAGACTCGATTCCTTCATGCGCGCAGGCGCAGCGAACGGCGTCCCAAATGACTTGAGCTCGGCTCTCATTGCCAGGGATGGAACGATCTGGCTGGGCAGCGCGAGCGGTCTCTATCGCTTCCAGTATCCATTCTATCTGGAGTATTGGAATCAAGACAATGGAGTGGAGTACCCGAACTCCATTCTGCGAGTCGGCAATCGGATGCTCTTGGGCAGTTCGGGCGTTGAGACGCTCGATCCAAACAGCCGGCAGTGGAGTTTGCTGCCGGGAACGGAGGCCTTCGGCACGGTAATGGCACTGGCGCCAGGTCATGGAGATACGGTCTATGCGGCTGCAACCGGACACGGAGTAAGTCAACTGACGCCTGAAGGAGAGATCGTGGCGAGCTCGTCGACCGAACACAGAGGGCTATCCCTTGGAACCGATACAGAGGGTCAGTTATGGCTAGGCGGGAAGGGAATCTATCGAGTGGCCAAGCGAGGAAGGCTGTTGAACCTGGCGCTCGAGAATCTTGGAGTAGACAGCGTGATGGCGATCAAGCTGGATGCGGCTCACGAAACATTATGGGCCTGCAATTGGCAGGAATTGCTAGCGCACAGGAACGGAAGTTGGCGGCACCTCACCGTTAAAGACGGGCTGGACGGCCTGCGCACCAATTTCTGCCAAACTCTTGCTGTGCATCCCGACGGAGATGTCTGGGTGTCCTACGCAGGGCTCGCGCAATTCTCAGTCCTCAAGAATGCTACCTCGTCCCGGTTGACGGTCAGAGATTACAAAAGCGGCGGCGATATCGGCGATGCGCATACTTCCTTTCTGGATGTCGATAGCCGAGGTTGGCTATGGCGAGGCTCCGATGCGGATTATGTTGCCAGTGAGAAAGCCGCCGAGGCAGGAGACTGGCTGCGTCTTAGCAGCCAGGATGGAATTCCAATCCCTGGCGGCAATGCCAACGCTTTCTTCGGAGATCCGGACGGTTCTGTATGGTTTGGAAGCGCTAATACGATCGTTCACTTCAAGCCGCCCGATGGCTTTGCCACGCAGTTTCCAACGCCCGAAATCTTTATCTCCGGGTTCTCAGTCGGCAAGGCCGCTCCAATGCCAGCGGAGATGACTTCGGGGATTCCTCATGGGCAAGATCTGGTCGTGCATATCGGTTCGTTGCAGTTCGACCGGCGCAACGCGCTACGGTTGCGCTATCGTCTGCTTCCAGAGCAGTCCTCATGGCAACAGGGACGCAGCCTGGACCTGCATCTGGGTAAGCTAGGCTGGGGAAGGCATACGCTGCAGGTTCAGGCACAACTCAGCACCGGATCGTGGTCGAAGGTATCGGAACGGAAGTTTACGGTATTGAGGCCGGTCTGGCTGAGCTGGCCTGCCCTGGGTGGATTTGCCGCCGCGCTAGGTGTTGCCATTGCCAGCGTCCGCCGATGGAGGAAGACTCTTAGAGAGAGAGCCGGCAAGATGCTGCCTGAGCTGGCCGAGTGGAGACTGGAGGCGCTTTCGCCGGAGCTGTACAAACTCAAAGGTAAGCGCCTGGATCATAGGTTTGAGGTAGGGCAGTTGCTGGCGCGCGGAGGCTTTGCCAATGTCTTCGAAGGCAGAGACCTTCAACAGGGTGGAATGGCATGCGCCATTAAGATCTTTCGCCAGGAACTGCTCGACAAGGAGTGGATGGAGAGGCGATTTCAGCAGGAGGTTGCCGCACTGGAGCGAGTCCATCATTCGAACGTAGTCGAGATATATGGAAGCGGCAGAATCCCGGACGACGCATTTTACCTGGTCATGGAGTTTATCGAGGGAACCACGTTGCGGAACCGGTTGGAGGAGATCAGGCTAGCTCCGAAGCAGATCGCAGAGTATATGAGGCAGGCTGGAAGCGCGCTTCAGGCAATTCACGCGCAGGATATCTGCCACCGCGATCTTAAGCCAGAAAATATGATGATCCGCAGTCGATATTCGCGTAGCGATGAGTTGGTTCTGATCGACTTCTCGATAGCAATCGTGAAAGACCCGGACGAAACCATGCACGGGCTGTCTCGCGCGGCGGGAACGCTTCACTACATGGCCCCGGAACAGGCGATTGGCTATGCCGACGGGTCGAGCGATATCTATAGCCTGGCGAAGATTCTGATCGAGATGCTTGCCGGAAAGCGTTTGTCTCTCCTGTTGCCGGATGCTGCAATGGATCTGCCTGAGCGTGTTCGCGAGCTGCTTGGCGGATTGCCCGTGCGTCTGCCGCCAGCTTCGATTGATATGATTGCTCTGGCCTTGGAATTTGACCCCATGCGTCGGCCGAAAGATGCTTACGAATTTGGCGCGCGCATCGCGGAAGACCTGGAAGCGACAGCGAATGGCGAAGCTTGACAGATGTTGCTTCTGCCGCTTCTTCCAGCAGATGATCGCCGGTCGGTGACGGTCCTCACCCTGAATCCAGTTGAATCCAGAAGACCGGCTGCGACCGTACAGACTGCCCCTGGAGAAAAGGCGCGGTATGAGTATGCGGATGCCGGCTCTCCCGTCGTGACGACCCATTTATGCAATCGGCGCATGATGGCATCGGCGCGAATTGCCAAAACTATCGGAAGAATGTCAAAAAAAACTGGTTGTCACGCATTAATAAGATAGTTCCCAATTACGACTCAGGCGTTAAGCCAACCAAAAGGGAGTATCAATGCGGTCTCTGAAGTATATTTTTCTACCTATCCTCTGCCTGACGCTTGCCGTACCTCCCGCTTTTCCTCAAAACTCCGCGAATAAGGATGTACACGCCCAGCCTGCGGCTCTCAACAATGATGACGTAATTGCTCTGGCCGGAGCCGGACTCTCTGACGATGTCATTATTGCGAAGATTCGGAAGGCGCCCTCGACCGCCTTCGATACCTCCGTGGCAGGGCTGAAGGCCCTTAAGGCGGCAGGCGTCTCGAGTGCCGTGATCCGCTTGATGGTCGACCCCAACTCTGCAGAGGCTCCAACGGCACAGCCTGCTATGGTGCTGCCTACTGCTGGCTTCTCTGACAGTGATAACCCGCTTGACAAGCATCTCCCTGGAATCTATGCGCTCGCAACTGGGGCAGGATCAAAGCCGCACATGGTTCGGCTTATACAGGAACTGCCCGCGTCGGCAGCAACTGGCGGGGGCTCGATGTTTCTGCATAGCCTCACATATGGGGCCGTGAAGGGCCACGTATTGCAAGCTCTAAACCATACGAGTTCTTCTGTTCAAATATCCGACGATAAGCCAACTTTCTATGCCTATCTATCGGAGAACCAGGATATTCGCAACATCGGTTTACTCAAGTTGTCGATAAAGAAAGACATTCGTGTCGCCGACGTCGGAACTGTCTCCGGATTCGCAGGTCGGCAGGCAACCGGTCTAGACCCGAGTTCTCAAGAACTTTTTACGACAGAAGAAATAGCGCCCCACATCTTCAAAATTCAACTCAAAGCGCCATTGGTTGCTGGTGAATATGCCTTTCAACAAATGGCGCTTGCCCTGGAGCATGCCGGTGGCACTTCGCTCTTTTTTACGTTTGGTGTACATTCTGCGCAGTAGATCGCTAACAGCCTGCTGCAAGTATAGATTGCTGCGTAGCAATGCTTAACCATTCGCAGTGGCAGGCGCATGCTCTGGGAGCAGTTGATATGCTTCGGGCGATGACCTAAATAGATTCGGCATTGATCAGTTACAGCCGGTCCTTGAGCCAGTTCTGACCCTTCTTCCAACGGCTACGCACTTGGCGCTCGGTCCAACCGGTGATCTCTGCGATCTCTTGAATGCTGAAGCCAGCGAAATAATGCATGTCGACGACGCGAGCGGCCTCACTGTCTGCTTTTTCCAGTCGATCCATCAGTGTGCCGATCATTACGAGACTCTCCGGATTGGACGTTGTTGTTTGCCTTTCCGAGGCATGCTCATCAAGGGAGACTGTTGCAACACCAGCTCCATTGCTGGCCGCCAGACGGCTGCGTGCCAAGTCGATTAGCACTCGGCGCATAGCAAGAGCGGCAATGGCATAGAAGTGATTGCGATTGTTGACCTGCCACCTGCCTTTGTGCAAGCTGCGCAGCCAGACCTCGTTGATCAACTCCGTCGGGGATAAAGGAGCGATGGAGTGTTCACGGCGCAAAGCAGCGACCGCCACCTGGTGCAGTTTTGGCAGAACCTCCCGAAGCACCGCTTCGGCAATATCCCGTTCCTGGCCCGAGTAGCGGCGAAGCTGCTCTGTAAGGTTGATCGATCCACTCATCGCCGATCCGAGTGTAGCATTCACCCGTCATATTCTAGGTAAACCCAAATGATAGAGTGGCTTAACACCTCGCCAAACTTCGAAGAGCGTATGCCTCGGCCGCAAAGCGCGTAGATGATTTGCGGCGGATGTCAGAAAACGGTCGTTTCTACGCATAAAGAGATACTGCCTTTCTTTGTTGATCGATCTTTTGCTCTTAGGAGATTTGTGTGACTTCCTGCCCGCTCTGGTTACGACGCGTCCTCTCGATCTGTGTTGTACTCACCCCGCTTGGCGCTGCAACCGCTAGCTCCGAACCCCGATCTGTGTGTCCCGGCGCCGGACGGCTTCGCTTCCTGTCCATGATGTCGCTGGCACTTGCGCTGGGAGGAGGCTGGGTGCAGGCTTGGGCAACCGTGCCAGCGACAATGACGACCCTAGCGGCTTCCTCAGGCGGAAGCCCCTCCGTTACGGTTACGCAAGGAGCCTCAATCACCTTGACCGCGACGGTAGCCGCCGGCACTTCGGCGGTTTCACCGGGTCAAGTGCGATTCTGTGATGAGATCACAGGATCTTGCGAGGGATTTCACCTGCTGGGCATGAGCCAGCTCATGAAGAACGGAACGGCATCTATTTCCTTCACTCCTCCGAGCGGCCAGCACATATATCAGGCATTCTTCGTTGGGAATAAGAGTGCTGCGGCAAGCTCGTCGAATTTTGTCAGCTTCTTCGTGATTGCAACGGCTCTGCCCACTCTCAGTAGCATCGCGTCGACCGGAAGTGCCGGCGACTATACGCTGACAACGACCTTGACCGGCCTGGGTTCGAAGACCTTGGCTCCTACGGGCACAGTGTCATTTATGGACGAACTCACAGCCGGAAATACTACGATCGGCACCGCTGTACTTGGCTCCGCCACGAGCGGCCTGACGTTTCAATTTCCTCCCAACCCAGTGAATCCTGTTGCCCAGGGAACCTTTTCCACCTTCATTCAAGGAGATTTCAATAACGATGGCAAGCTCGATATTGCCGTTGCAGAGGTAGAAAATTATGTAGTCGTATTGTTAGGCCATGGCGATGGAACATTTACATCTGGTGCCAGATCGCCCACTGGATCATCGCCCCAAGGGCTCGCAACCGGCGACTTTAATGGAGATGGAAAGCTTGATATAGCGGTACCAAATCCCGGAGGCAATACAGTATCAGTGCTCCTGGGCAATGGAGACGGAACGTTTCAGGCTCCTAATGTATTACAGACAACCTCCTATGTCACGACAGGTATGAACAATGGCCCCCTCACGATTGTCAGCGGCGACTTTAATAATGACGGAAATGAAGATATTGCTGTCGGCAATGGCTTGAACTACAACGGTAGCTATCAATCCCTATCAGTGTTCTTAGGAGATGGAAACGGAAACTTCACGACACAGGGTGGTCTTATAGTGCCGAGCCTTCCCCCAGGGAGCCTGGCTAATAGCCCGACCTACAACACGCTATCTACTGCTGACGTAAATGGAGATGGAGTCCTCGATCTTGTTGCTTCTGGAACCTATTTGAACCCGGGATTCAATCCCGCTAATGCTATTTCCGTATTGCTAGGAAATGGCGACGGAACATTTACCCAACAGTGGGTGTGGGTCACTCCACAAGCGCAGGACGGTCCACTTCAGAACGTTGCCTCCTTAGTCATAACGGACTTCAACGGCGATGGAAAACTCGACCTGGCATTCGGAGTCAACAGCGCGCCTGGCGGCTATAACGTAACAACAATCGATGTGCTGCTCGGAAACGGTGACGGCACCTTCACGCTCTCCACACCACCGCCGATCTCAGGCGTCAACTCGTTCCTGGCTGTCGGCGACTTCAACGGCGATGGGGTGCCTGACCTGATGATCAACGATCCCAATCCGCTTTATTTGGGCAACGGAGACGGAACCTTCGCAAACAGTCCTTCAACCTGGCAATGCTCCTATGTTATTTTCGGCGAACCCTGCGCTCCGCTCAGCGGTGTTATAGGAGACTTTAATGGAGACGGCAACTCGGACATCGTCATTCCCTCGTTCGGAGGTGCGGACACAGGGTTGTCTTTCTTGACAGAAACCGCGACTGCGATTGCCAGTGGAGTCACGCCGGTCGGTTCTGGCACTCACCAGGTATTTGCCAGCTACCCTGGAGACAGTAACTATATGTCTTCGGTCTCGGATGCCATCGGGCTTGCTGCGGCACCAGTGCCCACGACCTTGCTTCTGACTGCAAACACAACTAGCGCAGCATCTGGTTCGCCCGTCACTTTAACGGCTACCTTGACGCCGTATAGCGCCGCCCCAAATTTCCTAACCGATGGAGAATTAATTAACTTCTACGATGGGGCCAATCCCATCGGTGTCGGCTCCCTCAGTAGTGGCATTGCTGTACTCAACCTAAATACGCTTCCGCCAGGAACCAATCTTATTACGGCGCAATATCAATATCCGTTAAATAATCCGAATTCTTATTTTGCTAGTTCCTCGTCAAATGTTGTATCCATTCAAGTGACGCAAGCGACCGCTTCTACGATCGCCTGGCCGGCTCCTGCATCCATCTCTTACGGTACTCCGTTGACCATGAATCAGCTAGATGCGACTTCCTCGGTCGCAGGCACGTTTGTTTACATGCCACCCTTGGGGACCGTGCTTGCGGCGGGACAACAGACGCTCAACGTGACCTTCACACCGACCGACACGATGAACTATGCTATGGCAACCGGGAGGACGACGCTTGCCGTTCAGCAGGCGGCCCTTACTGTAACGGCGGCGAGTGCAACACGAAAATATGGGGCAGCAAATCCAACACTGACGGCAGCCGTAACTGGAGCGATCAACGGCGATATGCTCACAACAAGTGCGTCGACTGTGGCGACGATAACGAGCGCAGTGGGCACGTATTCGATTGTTCCGACGGTGGGTGGAGGCGCGGCAAGGAACTACGCCGTAACTCCAGTCAACGGCACATTGACAGTGACCCAGGCAGGAAGCGCAACAGCATTAACTGCTTCAGCCTCGGCAGCAGGAACGGGATCGAGCCTTACCTTTACGGCGACCGCAACCTCGGCTACATCGGGAACTCCCACAGGAACGGTGCAGTTTTTGAATGGAAGCTCGGTGCTAGGCATGGGAACCCTGACGGCCGGCGTCGCGACGTTCACAACGAGTTCCCTGGCGGCTGGAAGCTATAACGTGATAGCGGTTTACGGCGGCGATACGAACTTTACTCCGTCGACCTCTTCCTCCGCCTCTGTTGTGGTGGCCACACCGGACTACTCGATCACCTCGAATCCGACCAGCTTGACCATCCAGCAAGGGCAATCGGGGACGGCGACCTTCACGATGACGCCGACTGGCGGCTTCAACCAGACCATCACGTTCGCCTGTGCAGGATTGCCTTCGGAGGCGACCTGCAGCTTCTCGCCCGCGTCGGTGACGCCGAACGGAGCGCCAGTCACTTCGCAACTGACGATTACGACGGTCGCGCCTGTGAATGCGCTGCTGCATGGTTCAGATCCCTTGCAGAAACGCGGCACTGGGGGGGCAGGTAGCTGGAGCCAAGGCATCTGGTGTCAAGGATCGGTGGCGCTTGCACTATTCGCAGGAATCTTCGCCGGAACGAGACGCCGTAAGATACCGAACATCCTGCGCGTGGTGATCTTCCTGGCGGCGATCTGTCTGATTCCGCTGGCAGGCTGTGGGGGGGGGACCTCACCGAATTCACAAGGTTCGACAACGCCCCCCAATCCCGGAACTCCGGCTGGAACAAGCCAGGTTGCGGTAACTGCATCGGCAGGCGGCTCCGGAGGAGTTCAGCATACAGCCAGCCTCACAGTCATCATTACAAATTGAACCGCTGGAGTCCCCAGAGTTGGCCCATCCTTTTGATCGGCCTCGTTATTTTAGGATACATGCGCTCTGCAGTCATCAGATCCGCGTTGGGCTCGCGACTGAGATCGGCTCGCAGAAACTCCACGGTCTCTGGCAAAGCGTCGTGAAGGGACACGTACTCGACTGCGCGACAGCCATATCTCTATCCGCATCGATTATGCCCATGTTTGTGGATCCTCGGCTCTTTGGATAGCGGCGAATCTCGTAGGTGAGCACCACGCTATTGTCCTTTCGCGGATGCCCTGTATCGACTAACATGTCAATGTGTTGACCCAACCGAAACGCATTCGTAGAACTCGCGAGGTCGCGCGAGATACCATCCTGGCCGCTGCAGAAAAGCTTCTGATTAGCAAGGGACCGCAGTCGCTCAAGCTGAGCGATGTGGCGAAGACCGCGAAGGTTGTGAATGCCACCGTGATTCATCACTTCGGCACGATCGAAGGCGTTCAGGTTGCTCTGATGGAACGGATGGTACAACGTCTAGCCAAAGGGATTCTCGCAGCCGAAAGTCCGGAAGACCGGTTCGAGCGCTCCAACATCGGGGTGCCATTGTTGTTCGACGCCTTTGAGACTCGCGGGACGGCACGCTTAGCTGCGTGGCTGGAACTCACTGGAGAGTTCCGTCGACTCGTCGCTGCTCGATCGGCGATGGAAACGGTCATCAAAAAGCGCATCGCTACCAAAGGGGTTCCACGAAAATCTGCCGAGGACATTGTTTTGGTCAGCGTCATGATGGCGATGGCCGTTGGGCTATTTGGGGTGTCGCTCACCGAACTTCTGGGCCGAGATCCGGGGGCTGCGAGGCGGGTTGCTCTCGAGGTTCTCCGAACTCATATCGAGATCATGAAAAATGAAACCAAAAAGAAGTAACTACGTTCCACGAACGCGCGCGTCTTGCTTGGCCGCTACAGTGAGACCGTCGGCAAGGATGTAGTGAGCGCGCTCAAACCAGATTCGCGGGAGATGGGTGGGACGTAGCCCATCTCGCGACGTGCTTTGGCGTCGACCAGAACGCAGTCACGCGAAAAAACATTCGCGCTGAAACGTGTAATGGGAGGCGTCTGGCGCAGCAACTTGAAGCGGTAAGCCTTCTCTGCGACGAACGCGATAGCGCGCACCAGCCAGCCTGGCACATCATGGCCCTTGAGCTCGAATCCGGATGCAGATGCCAGCTTGGGCAGAAAATCACGGAACGATACCGCGCCACCCTCGTCAAGAACAAAATATGCCTCGCCTCCTCGGCCTTGAGTCAACGCCAACTCCATCGCGTAGATGAGATTGCCTATGTAGGTCGTAGAGGTCTTGTGCCGCCCTCCATCGACCCAAACGAACTGGTTGGCTGCGTTCATGCGCCTGAGGCCAGGCAGCAGCCGCTCGTCGCCTGGCCCCCATACAAAACGCGGCCGCAACACGATAGATTCAAAGCGGTTCGCAGGATCATTGGCTTCCCGGACGGCAATCTCGGCGTGCGCCTTTGTATGCGAATAGGGAAAGGGAGAATTGAGCGCCAGCGGATAGGTCTCATCGACATTAATGAGAGCCTGCCCACGTAGTAGTACCGCTTCCGTTCCGATGTGGACAAACCGTCTGACGCCTGCCTTCCTCGCTTCTGCCAGTAGTCGCTTGGTGCCTTCAACATTCGTATGCCAAAAATCGTGTGGAGTACCCCATTGCTCCACATAAGCTGCCGCATGGACTATGGCTTCCATTCCTACCATATGTTCAGCTGTCACATCGTCGAGCGAGCAACGGATTGGCGTGGCACCCGCCTCGATGATTTTCTTATCTGATGTCTCGCCGCGAGACATCGCAAAAAGGAGATGTTTGTCTGATGCTGCAGAAAGGAACGCTCCGCCGACAAAACCCGACGCCCCTGTGATAAAAATGCGCATGATTGGTCCTGTTCTTGTGGTGTGCAGCTTTGTGAAATAGATCTCAAACTTGCGCTAACCAGAAAACTTCAGTTCCCTTGTTGAAGCATTCGATCACGGTCGTTGGATCATCCCACCAACACCTCGTTGGCAGCGACCTCGTTCTGAAGAGGTTCGCCGGCCAAGTAGCGGTTTAGGTTCGTTAGAAAAGATGCGTCGTTTCGAATCGGATTGCCGCGGCTCATGCCCGAACAGTGGGCGGTCAGCGTTACACTCGGATGTCCCCAAAATTGACTGTCAGGGGGAAGAGGTTCAGTGGCGAAGACGTCAAGCAAGGCATGTTCGGGAACACCTCTATCCAGCGCCTTTAGCAGAGCTGGTTCGTCGACCAATGCTCCGCGCCCCACGTTTACGAAGATCGAACCGGGCTTCATCGCTTCAAAGAAAGTGCCGTTCGCAATGTTCCGCGTCTGAGGCGTATCGGGAACTGCCAGCACAACCACATCGGTACTCGGCAAGCGGCGCAGTATTTCATCTGATGGGACAATTTCGTCGGCGTTCGGATCTGGTGCCAAGTTACGATTTACGCCTGTGACATGCGCGCCAAATGCGCGAGCGCGTCGCCCTACACCTTGCCCCACCGCGCCAAATCCAATCACAAGCCACTGCATGTCGCCGATCTCGGCGGAGGGCTGACGCTGCCATTTGCGTTCAGCCTGCGATGCTCGTCGACTAGCCCCATTTTGGAGACAATCAAGCACACCCCATAAAACATAATCCGCCATGCCTACCGCTTGGCCGTGGCTGTTCGTCAACTGAGCGCCCTGTTGTACGATCTGACCGAAGACTGGATGTTCAAAACCGGCTGAGCCGCTCTGCACCCACTTCAGCACTCTTGATTTGAGGACCGCGACCATGAACTGTTGAGCAGAGCATGAGAAGAAGATATCTGCGCTGGCGAACACGACCTCCGGTTGCGCATTATCCACGGAGATCTCCGCTCTGTTCAAGTGCAACAGGCCATCATCGCCCATGACAATCAAATCCAGTCGGTGCTGTAAGGCCTCGAATGAGCCCTGATTTCGCTTGCGAACGTTGTCGTGAATCAGTAGACGCATGAAAAATCTCCTTTCCCGTCTTCATGCTTTACTTTATCAACTAAAATGTCAATAGTGATGTAGGCTGTCTTCGTGCGGCCGGAGGATAGTTATCCTGTCGCGGGCCCACCTATCCGGGAGAGTCCCCTAAACCGAGTAAAGCAAGTAATCGCGACGGAACGACGCGAAGAAGTAAACGAACGCAAGGCAGGAACCGATGGCATGTATCGAACATGCACAGGCCCCCTATGTGCTTCACAGTGCCGCCTGCGGAGGGTGGCACTGTGAATGTTTGGAGGCAACATGCTATTGGTTCAGTCGGTGGATATCTACGGCGTCACCCGGTACGGCCGCATCATCTCATTGTCTTCATGGTTGATGAGATGACAGTGCCACACATAGTATCCCTGCGTCGGATCGAACTGGTACAGGTTCTGCCCGGCGTAGGATTCATTGGGAACCACAGGAACATCCGACGGCGTCCAGCGCACCAGGAGCCTGACGATGCCGCCCGAAGGAATGTCCACGGTATCCTTCCATCCCGATTCTCCAGGATCAGGCGGGACGGGCGCGATGACCTGATTGTTATTCTTAGGATCCGTCGCAAAGTGAGAGCTGAAGGCAAGGTTGCCGCCAAGCGCGCCGTCCCCATTGGGGGTCAGGTAGTCAAGAGGAGGACCGTAGTCGAGGCAAACTTGACCTGCCGTGCATCCCGTTGGCAGACCCGGGCCGAATGCGGCCTGCCATGCCGCCCCATATCCGGTCGTGGCATTCATATCGAGGTTCTGGCGATTGAGAATCTGGAATTGTACTAAATGGATGTGGAAGGGATGTTGACCCATGGTAGCGATATTGGCAATGTCCCACTCTTCGATCGACCCCTCGCGCGGCAGTTCGCTGATGCCATCGATTGGAAAATCTTTCGCAATGCCGGGCGATAGCAAACCGTTCCATGCGGTGTTATTGACGTTCTCTTTGATGGTCGTGGGATAGTTGACATATTCGTTAAAAACCATCTGCCTCACCTGATCGACTTTCAGCCCGGGCACCTTATTGCCATTTCCATCCGCCAGGCGAACCATCGGATTTTTCCTGGCGCAGGTACCGGTGGATGGATCCGGATTCGTGGGGTCGCAGCTCGTATCCGGCGTGCTTACCGTCGTGCCAACCTTGAATTGCATAATTTCCGGCAGCTGGATTTTCGTGACTGCCCCGGTGTTTTTCACCGTAATGTTCTGGCCGGCAGATTTGGAAAAGTCGACGACGACGTCGGCCCGTTCGCCCGGCTGGATGGTCACGTCGGAAACGGAAGCGGGTTTATCCAGGTAGTTGTCGTCGGCTCCGATCTGGTAAACCGCTGCGCTGCCAAAGCTCAATTTAAGGCTACGATTGTTGCAGCCGTTCAAAAGATGAAAGCGGTAGCGCCGCGGCTCTACATTCAGGTATGGGAAGGCCGCCCCGTTCACGGTGGCTACATCGCCCTCGAAATATACACTCCAGAATGGATTGTCATTGTTGGGGAATATCTGCTGTTGTGGGAAATAGAGCTGGCTGTTCGTGTCGAACAGCCGATCCTGTATTGCCATCTCGATCTCATAAGCATTGCTCGGATATCCCTGCGGTTCCCGATCAGCGTCTCTGAGAAAATAGAACCCTGCCAGACCTGCGTAAACATTGATACGGGTAGTTCCCAGAGTATGATCGTGGAACCATAGCGTCCCTGCTTCCTGCGAATTGGGATATTGGTAGATCGCGCTGCCCGGCGATGGATTGCCGGTCGAGTGGTAATCGGTGCCTTTCAGACCGTTTGGCGTGAACCACGAGTCCGGACCACCATCATAGGCGGCATCCACTTCAGCGCCATGCAGGTGCACGGTAGCGGGAACTGGACCGTAGTACTGCTGTTTACATGGATCTGTTGAAGATTGCATGCCAGCTTCCATTGCAGATTTCCTGTTGGAGCCCTTGGAAGATCCTATGGGATACGAGGCGGGCTGGAGGTGTCCCACCTGATGTTTCAGCCTGGAGTTTGGAATATCTTCCAGGTTATCGTGGTCTGCCCCCATGGCCATTTTGTGGTCTGGCATCTTGGCCGATTGGGAGCCCGCTGGTTTCTGCATCCCGCAATGGCTCTGCAGGGGATCGGCCCAGTGTATGGTCTGATCGAATGCCAGCACTCCCTGCACCAGCCCGGGGCCGTTCGGATTTGCTTGGTTGAAACTCGGCAGTTTATTCACGTATTGCACTTGCGTCGTCTTGTGGCGCTGAGTGACGATGGTGACTGCCGGCCAATGAGCCGGCCCAAGCATTGCACCCGTGTCGGAGTCTGTGGTCTGGTATGTCCAGACACGCGTTTGACCCAACGTAACCCCGGCACCGCATGCAGCAAAGGAGCCTTGCGGCAGCACAGCCTGGTTGATCTCCTTCATCGTTACCGTCAGGTTGGGATGGGCCGCCGCATCCACGCGAGGTATCGAACCTGCCGGTCCGAACACCGGTAGGCTGACCACGTACTTCGGGAGGCAGGTTCCATCCAATTGCGTCTGAGGAAAGAGAGGAGGAGGGGGGGGAAGCGGCGTGCTTGTGGAAGTACCGCATCCACTTCCCAAAATAATCAGCAAAAGCGAAACCATACTCAAAGCTATTGCGCTCCAGCGAGGAGCCCGGGATTTAGCTGATACCGGAACAGTAGAACCGAAGGCATGAAATCTCTTTAGCCAGGCCAACATCTCTTCTCCTAAAGAGCGAATATTATTTTTTTCATATCTCGATATTTAGTTTTGTATTCTTTGCTCAACCTGCGGCCACTTACACAGACACAATCCTGATTCGCGACTGGTTGAGAAGGTATTTTGCGGCTCAACGAAAGGATACACCGGGTTGAATGAATTAGGGAGTAATCCATCAAAGCCTTTCATTGCTGATACTTACAACCCGATGTAACCTGTCTTCTTCGACCGTTCTTCATTAACATAAACATAGTGGTATTCCATGTGGAGTGGATGGCCGCCGCGTTGTCCTGAAAGGATACCGAGCTTAAAGCATCTGGCTTTGGGATAGCTCTGGAAAGAGCCTGTAAGTCGTTGCGTGCGCAAAAGGGCTAGAGTTACAGCAGGTTTATCTGGCGAAGGACGCGAATGAGACGATCGTCCGCGCGAATAACATCGAATTGCGGCAGATGCACGAAAAGAGACAGACGCGTGTCGCGCTCAGTTAGGGCAGTCTCGAGCAGAGGAAAAGCCTCTTCAATTTTGCCGACGGTGAGATGGGCCCAGGCCAACATGGCTGGAGAGCAAAGGCCTTCGCGGTGCATCTGCCGCAAGCGGTCTAGTCCTTGCTGAGCTTCTTCTCTTCGCCCTAGTTCGTGGTGAGAATGCATGATGCCGAAGAGAGCAATCACCATGCCTGTGTCTGCAAACGTAGCCTCAAAATGCGGTAGCGCCTCTGCTGGCCGGCCAGCTTCGATCAGTGCGGCGCCATAATTCACATGCCCCATAGCAAAGCCGGGGAACTGCTCCAGCAACCGCTCACTTTCGTGCAGGCAATCGTCAAACCGGCGTCCAAAGAGGAGAATCTGGGCACGGTGACTCCAGAGCACCAGTGAGGTGGGTTCAATCGCCAGGGCGGCGTCAGCGTGCCGAAGAGCTTCATCGAATCGTCCCCAGTTGAGCAAGACCTGCGAGTAATCGTGCTCGATCTGAGAACATAACGGATCCCATCGCAGGGCAAGCTTGATCTTCTCCTCACCCTCCGTCCACTTCCAATCGTGAATTGCCAGCAGCGTTCCGGCAACAGCGTTGGCCCGCGCATTATTCGGTTCAAGATGAAGAGCCTCGGCAGCCATAGCATTTGCACGAGTAACCAGTTGTTTCGAATTTGGATAATCGTAGAAGTTCAGCACTCGGCAGCATTCTGCCAGCATCGCATACGGGGGTGCCCACTGGGGTTCGAGAAGGATGGCGTTCTCATAGCACTGAGCCGCGTTTGTCACCTGGCCGGGAAAACGCATGGAGAACATAAAGTTCCCACGCAGCCAAAACTCATAGGCCTTAGGGTTGATCTGCCGCAGCGTGCCCGGCTGGACCTCCTGCTTGATGGAAGTAGCGGCGGAGCTAACGATTGCAGTAGCAATTTCCTTTTGCAGAAGAAGAATGTCCTTCAGGTCGCGATCATAGGTTTGCTTCCAGAACTGCCGGTCGGCGGCGGCATCAAGCAGCCGAAGGGAGATACGGATGCGATCGCCGGAGCGGAAAATCGATCCTGTCACCAAGACTTGCACGTTCAGTTCCTTGGCGGTCTGGCGGACGCCGAGCGACGAATCTTTGTAACGCAGCACACTGGAACGCGAAGCGACGCGAAGATCGGAAGCCAGCGCTATCTCAGTGATCAGCGCATCGGTCAGACCATCAACGAAGTATTGAGCATCCAGTGAATCGGAAAGGTCCTGCAGCGGCAAAATGGCGATCGCCCGAATCTCGTTTCTAGCTGAGTCATCAGTAACTGGAGGAATCAGCCGATAGCCGGTGCGGGCAATAGTCTCAACGTAGCTCGGAGTGCCGGCTTTTTCACGCAACGCCTGCCGCAAGCGCCTGACTGCTGAATTGATGCTGCGCTCGAAATCGACAAAATGACCGTCAGGCCACAAGGTCTTCTGGATGAGCTGCCGGGAGACAGGTTCACCCCGGTGTTTCACCAGCAAGCGCAGAATCTCGAATGGCTGCTGCTGAAGCTTAATTCTGACCCCTTTACGGCGCAATTCATTGCGATGGAGATCAAGCTCAAAGATGCCAAATCTTGAGACCCTGGACACGGCACAAACATATCATAGTGCGGCTAAATCCAAGTTGCCGTGGATGTTAAAAGGCCACGTCGATTTTATATGCTCTTCATTGCTTCCGTGGAGGGGAAGCGCCCGAATCTTCTACGGAAACTTCGTATTTTTTGACTGTGGGTGTGGTCAGGTGCTTTGGCCGAGTTCATCGGCGCAGGTTAGTCTCGATAAAATTGTAAAGTTTGTGTACTTTGTGCCGATGTTGGTCAGCGTGAAGGTCACCGATAGCGTCTGCATTCCGGAGCCCAGCACCGTTCCTAGGGCCGACGAGTAGATGAATGTGCCCGGGCCGGCTGCCATTTTCAACAAGCCGCTGGTGCATGGAGCCGGCAGGCCAGAAATCTGCGTCGCCGTTGCCACTGCATCAACTGTGCAGAACTCAGCGGCGTGCCATAAACCATGGTGTTTGGCGGCTGTCATGTGATAGTTGGCGTCACCGGGCAAGCGAGAACCGCGCGCCAGCCGATCAGCGGAGACAGCCAATCTACAGTACCGATTTTCATGTGGACGGCTTAGCCAACCACTGCCCGTAGCTCGAGATTGCGGAGCAGCCCCGGGTCTGCTCACGCCGCTGGATAGCCTCTTGATAATGAGACCGACCGGTCTTCGTCCTTTGAATATCGTCTCGGATCGTTTGTGAAGCCCAACTGTAAAGGATTGGAACGCCGAGGAACTTAAGGTCGCGGGAGAGTTGCGCCGTGCGCAGCGAGGCGTCATCAAAGGGGGCATTATAGCCGTGAATCCAGGAGAATTGAGGTCTTTGATTGTGGGATTACCACGAGAACCAAATAGAAAAACTCTGTGCTTTATCAGCAGACCGTTAACACCGGGCACTTTGCCCCCGAAAGAATCTCCGGTGTCAGGCCATTCTCGACATATCTTAGCCAAAAGGAGGCTTTTCGTGCCCCAAGGACGATGAGATCGGCTTGAACTCTCTCAGCGAGTCCAAGGATTGCCTCTGCCGAATCTCCATGGACGATCACACACTCCGGGCTGCACCAGTCGTAGGCGGAGGGAGGGATAAGCATGTTGAGCGATCGCTCAAATGATTTTTCCAGAATGAGCTTTTCGGACCCATTAGGCTCCCTGACTCCCAGTACGTGACAAAAATAAAGATGGGCTCCGCTGTCCCGAGCGAAGGAGAGCGCATAAATTGCGGCCTTTGCCGCCGATGCACTGAAGTCCGTTGCATACACGATTGTTCGAAAAGCAAGTAGGTCTTGTGGAAGATCGACGACATGCGGACCAACTGTGAGAACGGGACAGGTAGCCTTCCGGATGATGGCTTCGGCCGTTGATCCGACAATTCGTTTCTCCAGACCGTGCTTTGCGGTAGTACCCATAACGATGAGATCGATCCCTGAATCTTCGGCCTGCTTGAGAAGCGCGTCCACCGGAGAGAACGCTTCCACCATCCTGGTCTTTGCCTCGAGGCCCGAGAACTGACTCAGGAGCAACTCTAGCTTCTCCTCGCTCTCGCGACTGATCTCGTCGACGGACATCCCGACAAGGGCTACTTCTGAGGGGGCCACGCTCGATAAATCAACTACATGGGTCAACTCTATGGTCGACTGGAACCGTCGAGCTAAAGCTTTCGCATAGACAGCGGCTTTCTCAGACGTAGCAGAAAAGTCGGTTGCAAGCAGGATTGTTTGTATCGCAATTTCGGCACGCGCGTCGATGACCGGCATAAATCTCCTTCGCGAGGTTCATTGCTCCCCAAGATAAGGTCAAGACCTGAATCAGGCAGTGATGCCCATCACATCGCGTTTCATGAAACAGGGCAATATTTTAGCAAATATCAGGGTTCGGACTCCCAACTCTCGCCAGGTGCATGTCCTTTGAAGGCTGGTTCCAGCGGCCGATCGCACTATTCCAGGTTCACGGATGAAAGGACAGCATATGTGAGCCATGTCACATCGCTTGGTCAAAGGAGTCGATACGCTGTTGGTTGTATGAAACAAATCCGAATGAAATTTGGGATGGGAGAGCGAACGACAATGCGGCCTTATACGGAGTATTGGGCAGCGATGATGGTGCGCGGATTTGTCGCTATTCTTTTCTCGACGGCGGTCCTCTTTATCTCCGGACTAGCCGCGACCATTCTTCTCTTGCCACTGGCTATCGTCATCTCGATGCTGTGCCTGGCCGCCTATGGCGTGCTCGACAGTGTGATTGTTATTGCAAGCAGTTTTATGGTTCCTGCCGATCGGCCTGGCCGCCTGATGCTTCTGCTGCTGGGGGTAGTTGGAGTTGCGATCGGGATACTCATGTTCTCTATCATCTATGATCGTGTCACGCTTCATTGGTTTCTCTATCTGGCAGCCGCACAGGCGTTTGCAGTGGCCGTAGCCGAGCTCATTGCCGCCCGCCGTACTTCGGCCCACCATGGATCGAAGTGGTGTTATACCTCAGCGGCAATTGCCGCGGTATCGGCGGCTGTCCTCCTGTCGCTCCGTAATTTGGAGCACTGGACAACGGCTTGGGTTATCTATGGCTATTTAGGTTTGTTCGGCCTAAACCTCGTAGCTCTCTCGGCAAACATGCTCTTCGCTAGAGCGCATTCGTCGTCGACCATTGAACCAATTACACGAGACAACGTCCACGGGATCTAAGAACCCTTTTGCGTTTGCAGCATCTGTGGCTCTGCTCTGTCGACTACGTCTATGCCTTTCCTGCGCCTGGGCCAGTGCCGCAAAAAGTGAGTAATGTCCTCTATTGCCTCAGACAGCATGCGTCCGGCTTCAATGGCGCAGAGCGTGACGGAGATCACATTTGATTGTGATGCAAATCACGTTTTGATATCTTCCGTCGCTATAGAGTTGGTCGTGAGGGCTTGGTCATAGAGAGGAGACGGATGAAGTCAGTTCCACTAAGTTAAGTTGCCGATCTTCCATCGGTCTCGGAAGCAGCTTCTTCCTACAGATTGAGATCCCGGATGTTGGCCACATCGATGAACGGGCGGAAATTCCCGGCAGCAGATCTACTCCCGTTAAGAAACCGCGGTCTTCTGACCGGGCCCGTGTCTCGCTGGAGACAGTGTTCTCGATGGAAACTTCGCACAAGATCTCACCAACACGAGTGATCCCACCAGCATTCGTCCAAAATAGCGCACGTGCAGCTTCAATCGAGAAAGAGGCCCCGTTGTGCCAATTTGCCCCATGTCCATGCATGCCGAACACTGCATGTTGTGCAAAACGAGAAAGCCCGGCTGGTTTTGCAACCTCTCGCCTAAGGCGCTATCCGAATATGATGCAATGAGTTCTCACGTCATGTTGCCGATGGGCAGCGTCTTGTTCGCTGAAGGCCAGGTCGCACGCAGCGTATCCGTCGTCTGCGAAGGTCGGATCAAGCTCACGAAATCTTCACGAGACGGCAAGACCCTGCTGGTAAAGATTGCCAAGCCGGGGGATGTCCTTGGCCTGAGTGCGGCGCTTTCGAAGACGCCTTATGAAGTTACTGCGCAGGCCATAGAACATGCTCAGATCAAGACGTTTCAACAGAGTGACTTTCTTCATTTCATCCAACGTCATATTGAAGGTAGTCTGCATGCTGCCGAATTCCTCAGTAATGAATATCGTTCGGCTTTGAGCGACGTGTGCCGGCTGGCACTTTCCAGTTCCATTGCCGGCAGGGTGGCTCATCTCCTGCTCGAACTTGCAGCTGAAGGCGAAACTGCGACGGAGGCACAACCGGAGATCCATCTTCCCCTCACTCATGAAGACCTTGCCTCGATGCTCGGCAGTTCACGAGAATCCGTCACTAGAGTTTTAAATGATCTTAGACGGAAGCACATCATTTCGATCAAAGGGACCAAGACTACGATTCTCCAGAAGGAAGCTCTTGAACTGTTGCTCTGACTATATTTTCGCTTTTGCTCACTGGCCAATTACTGTTCTTCGTGACATAGGTCACTTGAAGATGTGTTAAGAATCACATCGGAATTTGTGTATTTCCTATAAAACTCTTCTTTAGAGGGGAAACGCACCATGCTGGATCGCGTAGGTCAAATTTGCACGTTGCCGTCACGCATACTGGTCGCCACGGATCTGACGGACATCAAACAAATCTTGCCTGTGGCGATTGATTATGCCTTGGAATCAAAGGCGGCTTTGAAGCTCCTTCATGTGCTTCCTGGAGTGAGCAGACCGGACTGGAATCCAGACCTCCACGGCCGCCGGGATAGAAGTACGGCAAAGGTGTTCTCCGAAAGGATTCTCGAAGACGCGGCAACGCAGGCAAGTCAGGATGGGGCAAAATGCACCTGGGTCACGCGGTCCGGGCAAGTCGCGGAGGCGGTCAGCCAAATGGTTCGGCAGTGGAAGTCGGATTGGGTGATAGTAGGATCCCACGGTATCAAAAAACTGCGGCAGGAACTCCTGGGTTCGGTAGCGGAGTCCATCTTTCATGAAGTAGACGTTCCTGTTCTTGCGATCGGCACGGAAGTTGCGCCCGATAGAAAGCTTCCCAACAGGAAATGCCGTATTCTCTTTGCGGCAGCGCTCACTCGGGAGTCGCAAGCCGTCACTGACTTTGTTTTGCGGTTTGCCGAAATGTATCGGGCAGAGCTCACGATGCTGCATGTAGTTCCCGAGGTCGTGAAGGCTCATCCGTCGTCATTGCGAGTGCAGGCCTATGCGGAAGGCATGTTCAATCAAATCTTGTCCGGCATCGGCATAAAGAAGCCCCGCCCTTCCTACATGATTGAAAGGGGACAGGTAGTCGAGACGATTCTTCGGGTTGCAAGCGATGACCATTTCGACCTGATCATTCTAGGTGGGGTGTCCGGTTCTTCCTTCCGCACAGACATTATGCCGGGAGTCTCCTACCGAGTCATCTGTGGCGCACAATGTCCTGTCCTTTTGCTCAAGGAAGAGTCTCATCGAATCATCAGAGGCCGTATGGAGGAGCAGGTTCGCCTGACATCGGAAAAAGTTTCTCAATCTGGCCTGCCTATAACCTCGCGATCATAATGCAACCGTCAAGGCTCCATCTTCGAACTCATTGTCAGTTACTTTCCTGCGAGACCGATCGGTCAGGACGCAATTAGGCGTCATTCGGATTTCCGAAAATCTCACGCGCTCGTTTGGCTTCCGTGCATTCGCTAAAATCTGCTTTTTGAGCCTTCGGCAGAGACCTGCGCAAATCCGCTCACCAACATTCCCTTATCCTCCCCAACGAACCTAAAGAGGAAAGAGACAAATTGTCCCGTCTCATCGATATTCAAACTTCCCTCCAATCATAGAGGAGAAGTGAAATGTACCTCTTCCAAATTGGCGGGCTCTGTGAGAGATGGCTGGTGTCGAAGCGTAAGGACGGGGCAGGGAGCCGCCGCAATCATCTTGCAAGCGGCGCTTTCGGGGAAAAACCAGGATCGCAATTCTCCGTCCGCACCCAGCACGATCCAGTTCGCATGGGTTTGGGCTGCGGCGCTTAGGATCTCCTCTGTCAGATCACCGGACGTCACCATAGTATGCACTGGAAAATCCAAATCCGTTGCGTCCGGAATGAGCGCCTCCAGAGCGCTTTTGGCCCAGGAGATGGTCCGTTCAGGATCCATAGTCTGATTGACATTCCGATCCAACACATGCAGAAGAGTCAGCTCAGCTTTGTACCTCTGTGCGACCTCCATTGCAAGACGAAGACTTTCCCGGTAGTGGCCGATCAAGGAAACCGGATGAAGGATATTGCGCGGCGTCACATGTTGCACAGAGCCTCGGGCATGGGGGCCGACCACAAAAATGGGGACATGCACCTTGGCTATCAGATCGTGAGCGACGGAGCCCAGAGCGAGTTGCCCTAATTTGCCGCGCCCATGCGTGCCCATGATCAGCCCGGTCGCATTGATTCGCCTTAGTTCCTCGCGAATCACGTCGCCGGCAGAGCCGTCCCGCACGGCAGTATCGCAGGCAATTCCTTCCAACTCGAACTGCCGGGCCATGCCAAGCAGCAAGACACGCACATCACGTACGATCTTCGCCTTGTCTACGTATGGGATCACTGCTCCGTCCACCGGAACGACATCTGAAGGTGGAAGGGCGTGAACCAGTGTTACCTGCGCGCCACTTGCCTTAGCCTGGGCGATTGCATGGGGTACGAGGCAATCCGTATCAGTCAAGTCTGTTGCAACCAGAATTCTTTTGAGGGCGGCCGGAGTGCGGTTTTCAAAGTTGTTTTCTACCCGTGTTTGCATCGGAATCTCCCTTCATTTGCAACGAGTCTCTCGCATTCTTAGTTGACTTGCTGTGCCGTGCAACACAGATGCGCGTGATGGCCGTCACATCTCTATTAAAGTACATCGGAATGCTAGTCACTTTCGGCATCAATGCCCGTACCCATCGAGTTGTGAGGAGACCTTGCCACGAAACATTCGGTAGCTGATGCAGAAGTATCCCACTGCGAGCAGCATGCCAAGGGACCACCAGATAAGGCCCACATGTATGGCATAGGAGCCGGATAGCGCCTGTGCCACAGTAATGTCGTCTGCGGCATTGGAGGAAGAGGGAAGCAACGTTGGGTAGAGTCCGGCAGCCGCTCCGACCAGCATGATGATTAGATAGAGGCAGGACGACATAAAAGCCTTTAGCTCCGCTCGCCTCCTCGTGAAAACTCTGATTCCTGCCAAAGACAATACAACCAGGGCGGGGATGGCGAAGAAGATTGGATGGTGACTGTAGCGGCTCAGTGTGCTCGGGCGCACAAGAATGGTCGCCAGCAGGCTGATGCCAGTAATCACGCAGAGGGCGATCCAGGCCCGTTCGCTGAATCTGCGCGCGCGGTCTTCAAGATCGCCGCTTGCCTTCAACACCAAGTACAACGCTCCATGTACGGCAAGGGCAATCAGAGCTACCAGGCCACCCATGACGGTGTACCAATCCAGGATGCCCGGCTGTGGCCCAACCCGCCAGTTGGTCCATAGCGGGAGAAAGAAGTAGTGATCGGGTCCGATAGGAACGCCCCGGATCACGTTGGCCAGAGCCGCTCCCAGGAAGATGGCTAATAGCGTGCTCGACAAGAAGAAGAGTCCAGCGAAGAAGCTGCGCCATACACTGCTGTCGATGTGCATGCGAAGTTCGATGCTTACCCCGCGTCCGATCAAGAGCCAAAGCACGATCATGAGCGGAAGGTAAAAGCCGCTGAAGGAGGATGCATAGAGAAGCGGGAAGGCAAAATAGAGAGTTCCGCCACCCGCCAGGAGCCAGACCTCATTGCCGTCCCATACCGGCCCGATCGACCGCATCATGACCCGCCGGTCCTCTTCGCTTCGGGCGAGAAACGGGTACAAGATACCGACGCCAATGTCGAACCCATCCAGCACGACATATGCCGCGAGCATGACCGCAACGATCCAGAACCAAATTGCTCCCATGATGTTCTCCCCTAGTTCTCTGCGCCGATACCTTCCGGTGTGGACTGCGTTCCGGCGGCGTTCGGCCCTGTTTCGATGAACCGGTATACGAGCACGACCCAGAGTACGGAAAGCAGACTGTACATGCCCAGAAAGCCGAGTAAAGTGAAGAGACTATTTCCGGCCGAGACGTGCTTGGAATACCCGTCCCCAGTGCGCAGCAACCCGTAGACCAACCAAGGCTGACGCCCGATTTCCGCAGTCATCCAGCCAGCCGTATTGGCAATATAAGGCAAAGGGAAGCTCAGCAAAATCGGCCAGAGTATCCAGCGTGCTCGGTAGAGCTGGCCCCTCCAGAGCAGCAAGGCCGCTACGATCATGAGCAGCACAAAGTATGTTCCCAGGCCGGCCATGATGTGGTAGCTGTAGAACAGCAACGGGAGCGTAGTCGGCCACTGGTCTTTGGGAAACTGGTCCAGGCCTTTCACCTCGGCCACGGTTGTGCCGTAGATCAGAAAGCTCAAGACCTTATTCACGACGATCGGGTTGTCGATCCGTTGCTGCTCCATGTCGGGCTGCCCCATCAGCACGATCGGGGCGCCTTTCTCCGAGTGAAAGAGCCCCTCCATTCCAGCCATGGCGGCGGGCTGATACTTCGCGGTGTACCTTCCATGAAGGTCTCCAGTCGGAAAGATCTGCACGATGCAGGAGAGCAGGCCGGCGATGACGCCGACGCGCAGAAAGAGCTTGCCAAACTCGGTATCGCGTTTGCCGAGGAGATAAAATGCGCCGACCGCGGACATCACAAAGGCGGCCGTAATGACCGCACCGCACATATTGTGCGCGTATTGCAACCATGCCCAGGGATTCAGGAGTAACCCCCAAAAGCTCGTCAGCTCAAACGTGCCATCCGGCAAAAGACGATACGCCACTGGATGTTGCATCCACGCGTCCGTCACGATGATGAAGAAGCCGGAGATCCATGAACCAAGAAACACGATGAAGGCGGAGCCCCAATGCGCCCATCGCGAGAGGCGTTTCTCCCCAAATAGGAAGAGTCCGAGGAATGTGGACTCCAGAAAGAAGGAAAAGATGCCCTCCATGGCTAGAGGCTGCCCAATAACACCGCCCGTCCGCCGGGAGAACTCGGACCAGTTGGTGCCGAACTGGAACTCCATCGGTATGCCGGTGACCACACCTAGCAGAAAGTTGATGGCAAATATCTTTGCCCAGAATCGCGAAGCCTGGTTATATCGCTCGTCCCCTTTCACAAGAGCAATCGTCTTGAGGACGACGATGAGCAGCGCAAGGCCCATGGTCAACTGCGGAAACAGATAGTGATACGTGACCGTAAAAGCGAAATGAATCCTATGTAGGAGAAGGGTATTCATGGCTCTATCACCATAGCTTGTGCCCCCGGCAGGCTAATGTGATCCGCGTCACAATCCAATCGAAAAATACTCTCCGGGCACTAAGGACATCTGGCATCTCAAAAAAGATAGTCAGATCGTATGCATGAAGATCAAAGCCACAGCCGACAGCCCCAGCTCTCCCGGGAATGACAACTTGAATTAGTTGGCAAGTTTCTCCAGTTGGGATCGCCGTAGGATCGTCACGGCCGAGTCGGCTCGAGAGATGATTCCGTCGCGTTCAAATTGGTTCAAGATACGAGTGACAGTCTCCCGGGAAGCGCCTACCAGGCTCGCGAGTTCGGCATGAGTCAACACCATCGGGAAGCGTGAGGTTGGTTTCCTTGTATCATCCAGGCTGGCGAACTCGATTAGGATTTGCGCAATCCGCGTGGCAGCGGACGGCGATAGAGCCAAACGGCGGGCCCCGAGAACCAATTGACGATGCTCTTTGGCAAGTGTCAACGCTGCCGTGTACCCAGCTTCTGCATGCTTCTGCAGGAAACTCAAGAAGAGATTCTGATCGATGTGCTTGAAGTTACAAGGACTAAGAGTCTCGGCCGTAACTTCATAAGGTAAATTATTTATTGTGGCGCTCAACCCCAAAACGTCTCCGCTCCTCGCGATCTTCAAGATCATCGTTCGACTATCAGGAGAGGTGGCATAGAGTTTGACCTCGCCATCGCAAACCACGTAAACGCCGGCGGCAGTATCCCCCTCTTTAAACACGATCGAGCCCTCGGAATGAGCGATCTGACGGACGATATTGTTGAAGTGCTCCAGCGTGCCCTTTGCGAGATTAAGAAAGTCCGGCCTCGCACGTGGCTTGCCTCGAACGGTTTTTCTGTCGGACGGGCTACCCGAAAGAGACATGGGAATCACCTGTTACTACCGGATTGCGGCGTTAAGCTCTGGAGTTGGTTCCAGATAGGAACACACGACAACAACGGAAGCTGGGAGCTCTGTCGGCCTGCCGACCGAACAATCGTGAGCGATTGCATACGGCAGTCGCAAGTTTTCGCGGAGCAAAGAGGGTTGCCGCCCATTCTTCAATGGTGAGCCCTTTTGTCCAAATCCCTCTGTGACCGCCGTCACCAATTCGACCCATTAGAGAGTCCACGCAGAGTGGACTTCTCCTTGACGGAGATAGGCCCATCGAGTTGACCGTCGTAGGTGCTCTTATTCGGAGAGCGTAATTAGCTTTCGTCGCGCTGCCACGCATGGATGGCGGCGAGTTCAGCCAGCAGCGCCGAAACGATCTCCAACCGGCCGAGCATCACCTTCCCAGTGTCGCCATCGAGGGAGATTCAGTCGCCTTCCTCTATTTTCTTTCCAGCGATGTCTCCACTATGCCCAGTTGCGTCAATCGTCAGAGCGAGCAACTAACCAGACAGACCTTGCCGAGTTGGCGGGTGACAACAGAGTCGTCTTTTGATCGAGGAGGCCCTCGTGAACGAAATCGACGAGAACCCGCAATGCTGCCTGCAGAGTTCGCTTGGCGGATCGTGTCTGCAGAAAGAACAGCTTGCCATCCTCTACCGTAAATTCGACGTTCTGAACATCGCTGAATTCGCGCTCGAGGCGGGAGGCTCCCGCGGCGAGTTCTTTTGCCGCTTGTGGAAGCCGGGCGGTGAGCGAATCGGAGTTGCCGGACGCACGCCGACCGGCGACTACATTCCCGAGCGCGAGCACTTGCCGGTTCTGTCTAGTGCCAAGGCAGCCCACACGGGGAACTAGTTGTTCGCTGGAACATTCAGTGACGACTGGAGAGCCGAAGCTTTCATCGTGAAACGTGAGGAGTGCGCCTTGACAAGGCAGATCAGGCAGCTGTCTTCGAACCCTTTTCTTTAGCCACTGTGGCCGGCACTCCCTCGACATCCGGCTGCAACTCTTCTATCGCCGGATCCCTCAGCAACTCTTCCTTGGGAACAAACTTATACCCGCTGAAGATGCTGTCCATTAAACCGTTTTCTTCCTCGACGGAGACGAGAATCGCAGTATAGATATGGTGAATAAAGAACATCCAAAAGCCGAACATGATGATGAAGTGAATTTCGCGGATCCATTGAATATCGATGACGCGTGGAATCCAGCCAACGAAAAAGCTGAGTACTCTATTTCCGAGAATCTGAGAGTAGAGCGCTAGACCAGTGATGATTTCTACGATCGCCATGGCATAGACGACCGCGTAGGCGGCCCCAGCCATTGGGTTATGACCGATATACCGGACTGGAGACCAGGCCATGAAGCCGTAATACTTGCCAACTGCGATCAGATTTGCCAGGCGCTTTTTCGTAGTCGGAATGTACTGGTTCCAATGCGACCAGCGATTGGCGAAAAAGAACCAGTACATTCGTACTAAAATCGCTCCGAGAAAAGCGAAGCCCGAGACGAGGTGTATGAAACGCATCGTGCCCATGACATATGCGATATGGCCTCGTGCAACAACGTAAGGGGCGTGCATGTAATAGCCCGTAATTGAGAGCGAGATGATCGTGATCACCATCACCCAGTGGCTGATGCGGATCGGCCACTCCCAGACGTACACTCTCACCTGTCCGGGGGCTGGTTCCTTCCAGGAGACATCGTGTTTCGCATTCCGTCTTGTGATCTTCATCGACTGTCTCCGCTGATCCGGATCTCTATCTCAATTGAAGGATTCTTACTGGCACCGACGCATGGAACGATGTGATTTGCACCGGATCTCTCCTTATGCCTCCGGTTCCCCACTTGAATCGGATGGTCTATTCCCCTCAGGGGGCTGATGCTTCGGCCTGATCTTGTCCCGCACGATGTTGCCTGCTACTTGAGCGAGCATCGCCGCTCCTACCGCTGCGGTGCCTGCCCATCCGATCTCCGACGCCAAGACATCCACGCCGAATCCCGGCACCTTCGGCAACCGATCGTAGAAGGGCGACTTCGTGTCCCAGAAGCGGGGCGAGGCACAGGCGATACAGCCGTGTCCGGCCTTTACGGGCCAGCTGGTTCCTTCATTCCATCGAACCGTCGGACAGTTGTATGTCGCTTCAGGCCCTTTGCAGCCTACTTTGTAAAGACACCAACCCTTGCGATGACCCTCGTCGCCCCACTCCTCGACGTACTGGCCTGCGTCGTAATGAGCGCGGCGCTCGCACTGATCGTGGATGATATTGCCATATGCAAACAGGGGACGGTTGTACTGATCGAGTGCCGGCAGTTCATGAAAGGTCAGATAATGAACGAGGACTGCGGCGGTATTGGCGGGATTGTGAGGACAGCCCCCCAAATTCACCAGGTGTTTGATCCCGGGAACCGCTTCTTGCAGACCGACCGCTCCGGTTGGGTTAGGATTCGAGCGGACAAGCCCACCATCCCACGCGCAGGCTCCAACCGCGATATTGATCGCAGCATTTGAGCACACACGCTGTGCGATGTCGAGCGCAGTTTTGCCCCCGATCGTGCAATACACTCCGCCGTCTGCCGTAGGAATGGCGCCTTCGACTACAGCAATGTATTCGCCCTTATGGTCGCGCAGAACTTGCTCGAGCGCATCTTCAGCTCGTTTGCCGGCTCCGGCCATGATGAGTTCGTGGTATTCCCAGGAGAGAAGTTCCAGAACAAAATCGCCGACTGATGGATGGCCTGACCGCAACATCGATTCAGAGTTTCCGGCGCAGTCCTGAAACTCCAGCCAGACCAAAACCGGCCGGGTCGTCTGGTCCAGTGCCTTCACTACGGCACCCAGATAGCGAGGAGGTAAGGCCAGAGTCGCCAACATGGTGCTACAGAATTTAACAAACTGTCGACGGGAGATACCACGGGCCTCAAGTGCTGATCGCAGCTCAATTTCAGTTGATGCATCCATCCTGAGTCCTCCAAGACTTGCCAGATCTATGCTGTGCCACTGGATGTATGGACGCTCAGGCTTTTCAAAACATCTCCGAGCAGGGCATCCGCTTTTTAAGTGAGAAGCAAAGGGTGAGTTGATAAGCATCGCAGCAAGTTCTTTGTTCAAGCATGGAGCCAAACCGCCTTTCGAGTCCGCAGCAGAGAGCCTCTCATTCTGGCAGCTATTATTGATCCCCAATCCCTTCTGGCGCTGTGACGGGCATCACAGTCCAAAAACATTTTTCACTGTTATAGATAGGACGTGTTCTAACTCAAGGGTGGGGAAAGTCAATGGTGCAACAGGCGTGGGGGGAAGGGACCGCAGATTGCCAACATCCCCCGGAGAAGAGGACCTTCACCGGGAGTCGACCCAAACCCGAGCCACGGTCGGCTGTGTTTCACGATCCAAGACTTAAGCTTGTGGAATGGCGCGACCTAGTGGACGTGCATCGCGTCGAGATCCTCCTCGAGCCCCTGTTGCCTGCAGCATGGCTTGCCGCGTCCCTTGTGCTCGCAGGTTTCGGTCATTATGTATTCGCGCTTGGTTGTTCGTTCTTTTTCTTCCTTACCGGTCTCCGGCTGGTTCATAACGCCTTTCACCTCGCACTCGGATTGTCTCGACGAACCACGGATATCGTGTTGTGGATCATAAGCCTGGTGATGCTTGGGTCGATGCATGCGGTCCAGTTCAACCATCTGCGTCACCATAAGCTCAACCTGGGAGAAGGCGACGTGGAAGGCCGCAGTGCGGAGATGCCGGCGTGGCGCGCTCTGCTGTACGGGCCGGTCTTTCCCGTTCTTCTGCACGCCACTGCACTCCGGTATGGCAACAGGAAATTGCGAATGACTGTGCTGGGGGAGCTGCTGTTGAGTGTGGTGTGGGTCTTCCTGGTGTTCGCCGTATTGCACAGCAGCGTCTTGCGGTACCACGTCAGCGCGATGCTGGTCGGTCAGTGCATGACGGCTTTCTTCGCAGTTTGGACGGTGCATCACCACTGCGACCGGACGCACCATCTTGCTCGAACGCTACACAACCGTATCAAAAACCTGCTCACGTTTAATATGTTCCTGCACATTGAGCATCATCTCTTTCCCCGTGTGCCAACCTGTCATCTGCCGGAGCTCTCGCGCCGCATCGATCAGGTGGCGCCCGACCTGCGCAGCAAAATTGTCTTCTGAATAATTCTCAGTCTGACGGATTTGTTACTTTTTACGGAGTCATTAAGCATGCATATGCCATTTCCAGTTTTGCTCCTCGGCCGGATACTGTTCGTCAGCTATTTCATTGCGATGGGTATGAGCCATCTTCTCAACTTCCGTGAGCACTCCGCTCTGTTGAAGAGAAAGGGCGTTCCTCTCCCCCGGGCCGCGACGCTCCTGACCGTCGTGATGATGGTTACCGGAGGCTTGTTTGTGCTGTTTGATTGGCATGGATGGATCGGATCTGCTTTGCTCTTCGGCATCATCTTTCCAGCGCCATTCTTTCTTCATCGTTTCTGGAATGAGACCGACTCCTACCTGCGCCTTAGCGAGTTTGCGCACATGTTGAAGGACCTCTCGCTCGCAGGGGCCGCCATCCTGCTGCTCTCTTAAGCGAATGGCGTGTCCGATGCCATTTAACAAATGGCGGGGAGTTCGTTGGAGTGTGACACGAATCACATACAGAACGGCTTTTCAAAGAGTACGTTTCTCGAAAGGCTCTGACGCCGATCTTCTGGGGAGTCTTGCCAGGCTATACCAGCGAAGTTGGCCTTGTCTCCGGAACTGACTCATTGGAGCGAATAAGAAAGCCGAAATCCGCGGAGGAATGAAAGATGGCGCGCGTCGTGATTGATCCTGTTACGCGGATTGAAGGGCACCTCCGTATCGAAGTCGAGGTGGAGGGCAACACGGTCACCGATGCCTGGAGTTCGGGCACGATGTTCCGGGGAATCGAGCAGATCCTGCGTGGCCGCGACCCGCGAGAGGCGTGGATATGGGCTCAGCGTATCTGCGGTGTCTGTACCACAGTACACGCCTTGGCTTCGGTACGGGCGGTTGAGGACGCTCTCGGAATCGAAGTGCCGGAGAACGCGCGACTGGTTCGCAATATCATTGCCGGTACGCAGAACGTTCAAGATCACATCATCCATTTTTACCATCTGCACGCGCTCGATTGGGTGGATGTAACTCTCGCGCTGAAGGCAGATCCAGCAAAGACCTCCCAGATCGCGCAATCCATCTCCGATTGGCCGAAGTCGAGCACGAGCTACTTCAAAGGCGTGCAGGACAGGGTCAAGAGCTTGGTTGCAAGCAAGCAGCTGAGCCTCTTCAGCAGTGGGGATTGGGGGCATCCAGCATATAAGTTACCGCCCGAAGTGAACCTTCTGGCGGTTGCGCACTATATTGAGGCGCTGGACGTGCAGCGTGAGTTCGCTCGCGTCCAAGCCGTCCTTGGCGGCAAGAATCCGCACCCGCAGACCTATCTGGTCGGCGGTATGGCGACTGCGATCGATGGCAACGAACCCGGCGCAGTCATCAACCCGGAGCGCATCACGCTGCTGAACCAGTTGATTACGAATGCCGAGACGTTCGTCCGTCAGGTGTACGTGCCCGATGTGCTGGCCATCGCCGGTTTCTACAAGGAATGGTTCCAATATGGACAAGGCATCGGCAACTATATGGCATATGGCGACTACACCAATGGCAGTGTCAAGGATCCGGCGGGATTTATGATTCCGCGCGGCATCATCCGTGGACGCGATCTTTCGACCGTGCATCCTCTCGATCCGAAGCATGTCTCGGAGTTTGTGACGCACTCCTGGTACACCTATTCGGAAGGAGACCAGACGGGGAAACATCCATCGCAGGGCGAGACCAACCCTCGCTACTCGGGGCCGAAACCTCCGTATGAGTTCCTGAAGACGGACGAGAAGTACTCCTGGGTGAAATCTCCGCGTTATGACGGAACGCCAATGGAGGTTGGCCCTCTGGCCAGGACGCTGATTGCTTACGCCTCAGGCGATCAACAGGTAAAGAAAGCAGTCGATGGCGCGCTCGCGAAGCTCAGTCTGCCGCCGGCCGCCCTTTACTCGACTATGGGCCGAATCGCCGCGCGGGCCATCGAGGCGGAGATCATGGTAGGTCGTCTTTCAGGATGGGTGGCTCAACTGGACGACAATATGGCCCATGGAAATGTCAGTATTCACAATGGAGAAAAGTGGAATCCTGATAGTTGGCCGAAGTCCTGCCAGGGTTTTGGGTTTCACGAAGCTCCTCGCGGTTCATTAGGACACTGGGTCGAAATCGAGAATAAGAAAATCGTGAACTATCAGGCCGTCGTTCCATCGACATGGAACGCAGGTCCGCGCGATGCCCAGGGTCAACGGGGAGCGTATGAGGCTGCGCTTCAAGGCACACCGATGATTGATCCGGAGAGGCCACTGGAAGTCTTGCGGACGGTTCATTCCTTCGATCCATGTATGGCATGCGCCGTCCATGTGGTTCAGGCTAATGGCCGGGCCTATAGCAGGAAGGCATTGGTGATCTGAGAATGTTCCGGAGACGCTTGGCAACATTTGTTGACGCGGTATCTTCTTGGGACCTTCTCTGGGAGGACAGACTATGGGCCTAGCCAAACCTCTTACGATCCGTGTCCTCGGACTCGGCAACCTGATGCGCACGGATGATGCTGCCGGCATGCTGGCAGTGCGCATGGTAGCGGAGGACAGCAGGCTCCCTCGTGACGTTGAGGTTATTGAAGGCGGAACCCTTGGTCTCGATCTTCTTCATGCTGTCTATGGCGTCTCGCATCTGTTGGTGCTAGATGCGGTCGATACGGGAGCGGCTCCGGGAACCCTGATTAGGTTTGAGGGCCAGGAACTGGCCAATCTTCCCACTTCCAAGAGTGTTCACCTCCTCGGATTATCGGATCTGATCAATGTATTGCAATTGATGGAAGCTCCGCCGATGGAGATGGTTCTTCTCGGGGCTCAGCCTGGATCTACGGATTGGGGAACCTCTCTCACTCCAGCCGTTGAGGAGTGTCAGAGAGACCTGGTCGAAGTCGCGCTTGCGCAAATCTCCGCGTGGCGAGAAGAAAACTCTGTCAGTACCACGCTGTCGGTTCCGATGTTAGCGGTCCAGTAAAGGAGACCGTGTCTATGTGCCTTGCCATTCCCGGGAAAGTCATCTCGATCGGAACTGAGAACGATCTCCGCATTGGGCGCGTGCAGTTCGGCGGTGTTACACAGCCTGTTTCCCTCGACTTCGTCCCGGAAGTCGTTGTCGGCGATTACGTGATGGTTCATGTTGGGTTTGCCATTAGCCGCGTCGACGAAGAAGAAGCAGAACTGACCTATCGGGCCCTCGAACAGATGGGAATGTTGGAAGGCGAACTGCCGCATGAGGAAAAACCTGAGGAGCGCCATGAAATACCTAGATGAATACCGCAATGGCCGTCTGGCGCAGCGTCTGCTCAGGGAGATCGAGCGCAAGGTGACCCGTTCGTGGGTTCTGATGGAGATCTGTGGCGGCCAGACCCACACCATCATGCGCTATGGACTCGATGAACTGCTCCCATCCTCGATCGAGCTGGTGCATGGCCCAGGATGTCCGGTCTGCGTCACTCCGGCGAGCATTCTCGATCGCGCCATTGAACTGGCGCTACGTGACGATGTGACGCTCGTCTCCTATGGAGATATGCTGCGGGTGCCGGGAACAAAGATGGATCTTCTGTCGGCAAAGGCACGCGGTGCCGATGTGCGCATGGTTTACTCGCCGCTCGATGCGCTGAGAATTGCGCGGCTACATCCAGATCGCAAAGTGGTCTTCCTTGCAGTCGGATTCGAAACGACAGCCCCAGCCAATGCCATGGCCGTGTATCAGGCACATCGCGAGGGACTGGACAACTTCTTTCTTCTCGCGTCCCACGTCCTTGTGCCTCCGGCGATCCATGCCCTGGCCGCTTCGCCGGGAAACCGTGTGCAGGGATTCATCGCACCAGGGCATGTTTGTACGGTCGTGGGCTGCGCGGACTACGAAGATCTTGCGCGTGAGTTCCGCGTGCCGATCGTGGTCGGCGGATTCGAGCCTGTAGATCTGCTGCAGGCGATCTTTACGCTGGTGACCATGCTGGAAGAGGGAAGAGCAGAATTTGCCAACGACTACAGCCGTTCGGTCAGTTACCAGGGCAACCCCGAAGCGCAGCGCATCCTCATCGAGATATTTGAAGTAGCCGATCAGTCCTGGCGCGGCCTCGGAGAGATCCCGCAAAGCGGCCTGCGGCTGCGGGAGAAGTTCGCTGCCTGGGACGCGGACAAGGTATTTGACCTGAACGTACCGCAGGCAGAAGCTCCATGTGTCTGCATTAGCGCTGAGATTCTGAAGGGTCTGAAGAAGCCGACGGACTGTTCCGCATTCGGAGTGGCCTGCACTCCGGAGAGTCCGCTCGGAGCGCCCATGGTCTCTTCGGAAGGGGCATGCTCTGCCTATCATCAATACCGGCGGCACAATCTGGTGGCCATCCAATGAGCCCACTCAACTGCCCTCTTCCTGTCTTCGATAAGGAGACCGTTCTGATGGGACACGGCGGCGGCGGCAAGCTTTCAGCCGACCTGTTTCGAAGCGTTTTTCTTCCGGCGTTCAGCAATTCCATCCTGAGCAGAGGAGATGACCAGGCCTTTCTCGAGGTTGGACATACACGGCTTGCGTTCACTACTGATTCCTTCGTCGTGAAACCACTTTTCTTTCGCGGCGGAGACATTGGTTCACTCGCTGTTCACGGCACCTTGAATGACCTTGCCGTAGGAGGAGCGATACCACTCTTCCTCAGTGCTGCCTTCATCCTCGAAGAAGGATTTCCGCTCGAAAGCCTGCGCAGGATAGTCTCCTCGATGAGCGAGGCTGCCGAACGTGCGGGTGTACAGATCGTCACGGGTGACACGAAGGTGGTTGAAAAAGGAAGCTGCGACGGCATGTTTATCAACACGGCAGGTATCGGGTTGGTAGAGACCGATCTGCTTCTTTCGTCGGATCAAGCAAAGCCAGGAGATGTAGTGTTGCTCAGCGGGCCGATAGGAGATCACGGCATTGCGATCCTCGCAGAACGGGAAGGGCTGTCATTCGAAACGGACATTGTGAGTGACTCAGCGCCATTGCACTCGCTTGTTGCCACTATGTTGGCGACAGGAGCGAAGATTCGTTGCATGCGCGACCCAACGCGCGGCGGGGTCGCCAGCTCCTGCAATGAGATTGCTCAAACGTCTGGGGTCGGTATCCGGTTGGAAGAAGAAAGCATTCCTTTGCGTCAGGAAGTGCGCGGAGCCTGTGAATTACTCGGCCTCGATCCTCTGTACATAGCGAACGAGGGAAAACTCCTGGCGATCTGTGCTCCTGAAGATGGCCAGCGTCTGCTGGCGGCCATGGAGCGCCATCCCCTGGGTGCCGGTGCAGGCATGATCGGCAGGGTCACCCAAGAGAATCCGGGGCTGGTCACGATGCGCACTGCGCTGGGCGCGGTCCGGATTGTGGATATGCTTGCCAACGATCCTCTCCCGCGGATTTGCTGACCCTATGCATGAGATCGGAATTGCTAACGCGATTATCGAAGCCGGACAAGCGGAGACGGCACGCCATGCCGGATCGAAGCTCCTCCGCATCGGTGTCCGCATCGGTACGCTCGCGGGAGTGGATAACGATGCGCTGCGCTTTGCCTTTGCGGCGCTCACGCAGGGAACGCAGCTGGACGGAGTTGGCTTTGAGATTCAAAGTTGCCCGCGGCGCAACCTGTGTCTTGGTTGCGGGCACGAGTTCGAATCTGCCCTGTACAGCGAGCCTTGCCCGCGCTGCGCGTCGGAACAGATCATATTGGCAGGCGGTGAAGAATTGGATCTGGCCTATGTTGAACTGGAGGAAGCATGACTCTCATTCCGATTGAAAAAAAAGTCCTGAGTGAAAATCAGAGAATTGCCCTGTCCCTTCGGGAGCGCTTTAAAGAACATGGCACGCTCTGTCTGAATCTCATCAGTTCCCCGGGCTCAGGTAAGACGACGCTGCTCGAACAGACTCTTGGCGGATTTTCTCCGCAAGAGAAAGTCGCGGTCCTGACTGGCGACCTGCAGACGGAGAACGATGCCAGACGCCTCGCCCGCTATGGATTTCCCGTCCAGCAGATCACGACGGGCGGTGTATGCCACCTCGATGGAAAGATGATCGAACGGGCCCTCGAGCGATGGTCCCTCGATGAGATCGATCTGCTCTTCATCGAAAATGTAGGCAACCTGGTCTGCCCCTCGAGCTATGACCTGGGCGAGGAGGGAAAGATCGTCCTTCTCAGCGTGACCGAGGGGGAAGATAAGCCGCTCAAATACCCCTCGATCTTTGCCAAGGCTGAGCTTCTTATTCTGACGAAGGTCGATCTGCTGCCGTATGTTCCCTTCAACATCGAGCAGGCTCGGGCAAATGCGCGGCTTGTTCATCCGGGTATGGAGATTCTTGAGCTTTCCTGCACCACTGGAGAGGGAATGGACGCCTGGAGCGCCTGGCTGGCGCACCGCCGCGAAACCATGCTGCAACGCATTTGTATCGCGCGGGCGTAGTATGCAGTCGCGCAAACGAATCTCGGTCTCGGGCATTGTGCAGGGCGTGGGATTTCGGCCTCACGTCTACCGTCTCGCATACCGCTACGGACTCAGTGGGAATGTAAGAAATACTGCCGGCGGTGTTGTGATTGAGGTACAGGGGTCTGCTGCGACTCTCAGCGAGTTCCTGCAAGGCCTTGAATCGGAAGCTCCGCCTCTTGCCCGAATCAGCTCTCTTTCGGTAGAGGAAGCCGCCTGCTCGGTCGAGACCGGCTTCGACATTCTCAGCAGCACCACCGGCGGAGACGCGGACACGCTGGTTGCGCCGGACATCTCCACGTGCGCAGACTGCCAGCGGGAGTTGTTCGATCCGGCAGACCGGCGCTATCGCTACCCTTTCATCAACTGCACGAACTGCGGACCGAGATTCACGATTCTCAGGCACATTCCCTATGACCGGCCGAACACCTCAATGGCACCATTTCCAATGTGCCATGACTGCCAGGCTGAGTATGATGACCCGCTTAGCCGCCGCTTTCATGCGCAACCGAATGCCTGTTGGAAGTGTGGTCCACAACTGGCTCTGCGGGATGCGGACGGCGATGCCGTAGTGGGAGATCCCATCGATCGGACGATTGAGTTTCTCAATGCCGGCTTCATTGTTGCCATCAAGGGGCTCGGGGGATTCCATCTTGCCGTGGACGCGGCCAATGTGTCAGCCGTCGCAGAGCTGCGGCGACGCAAAAGGCGCTTTGAGAAACCGCTGGCAGTGATGGTTCCCGATATATCTCACGCAGAAGAGATCTGCATCGTCCACAAGGAAGATCGCGCTTTGCTCGAATCGAGCGAGCGGCCGATTGTGCTTATGCGTGCCCGGAGCGGCTCTGGCCTGCCCGATGTCATCGCTCCGGGAAATACCGATCTCGGAATCTTTCTCCCGTACACCCCAGTGCATCATCTGATTCTTGCGCGCGGAAGCTTCGCCGCTCTGGTGATGACCAGCGCCAACCTGAATGAGGAGCCTATTTGTATCGACAATGACGAAGCTACCGAACGGCTGCAAGGCATAGCTGACTTCATCCTTCTTCACAACCGGGAGATCCTCTTACGCTGCGACGACTCACTGGTCCGTAATATCCAAGGACAAACATCTATCTTGCGTCGCTCCCGCGGCTTTGTCCCTGTCCCCATTCCTCTTGCGATCGATGTTCCAGCGGTGCTGGCAGTCGGCGGAGAATTGAAAAACACTGTCTGCCTCACGAAGGGAAGCAATGCCTTCCTGGGACAACATGTGGGCGACCTGGAGAACCTGGCTGCCTACAACTTTTTTCAGGAGTCCGTCGCTCACCTTGAAAATATCTTGCAGTGGAAGCCGTTCGTGATTGCCCACGATCTTCACCCTGGTTATCTCTCTACCCAATGGGCTCTGCAGCAGGAGAACGTCCAGACCATTGCCATCCAGCACCATCACGCGCATATCGCCAGTTGCATGGCCGAGAATCATCTCTCCGAGCCGGTGATCGGCGTCGTGCTCGATGGGACAGGTTATGGACCGGATGGTCGGGTCTGGGGCGGGGAGGTTCTGGTTGCCGATTTTCTCGGCTATCGGCGGGCAGCTCACCTTGAATATGTGCCGATGCCAGGCGGAGCCCAGGCTATTCGAGAGCCGTGGCGCATGGCGGTCGCTCATCTGCTGTACGTTGGAGAGAACTGCTTTGAGCAAGGTATCCCATTCCTTGATGCGGTCCCCACTCATCAAATTGAAGTGGTGCAGCAGATGGCGGCGCAACGCGTCCAATCTCCCCTGACCTCAAGCTGTGGCCGCTTATTCGATGCCGTTGCCGCGCTAATCGGTCTCCATGCAAGGTCAAGCTTCGAAGCTCAAGCGGCGATGGAACTCGAAGCCTGTTGCCAGGACAACATGGACGACAGTCCCTACCGCTTCTCTATTAAAGAAGGCGAATGCCTTGAGATTGGTGCAGGTCCGCTCTTTGAGCAGATCGTGGGTGACCTGCGCAGGAAAGTTTCGAAGGAAACGATAAGCACTCGATTTCACAGTGGACTTATATCGATGCTCTCCGGGCTTGTTCACAGGATCTCTCGCGATACCGGCATCCGCTACATCTGCCTGAGCGGTGGGTGCTTCCTCAATGCGCGTCTCACGGCCGGCCTCAGTAACCTCTTGAGAATGCATGGCCTGCAGGTCCACATGCAGTCTCAGGTGCCATGTGGCGACGGCGGATTAAGTCTCGGGCAAGCAGTGGTCGCGGCCCACATGATTCAGCAATCCAGCACGCGCTGAAGAATTGTGGCATCCGATCGGAATCGAGAGCCGGACCCTCTATCCACAGGATGGATTTGAGTTTCTGCCTTGGATTGCATTGCGACACCGAAAATTTATCTCGACTGTGATAGCCATCACAAAGAAAAAGAAGCTTGCTACTTTATGCTTGCTCGAACTCGATCAAGTGCTCAAGTGATTACGTAGCAGATATTCCGACCATTCAACGTCTAGGCAGAGCTTTTCGTAGGGGAGCTGAATGAAGCGATTCCTCGTATGTATCGCGCTGATCGCGCTGATGCCCGGATTCTGGGAAGTCAGGTCGGTCGATGCTGCGAGCGACAAGAAGCCGCAGGCTACCTTGACCCAAAAGGCCGCCGCCAATCCTGCCGACTTCGTCGGATCGGATACCTGCGAGACCTGCCATGCGGAGGTCGCCAAGAAATTCAGCACCAACCCCCATTCCCGCCTTGCGCTGATGCACGGCGGCAAGGGAGCGACTTGCGAAAGCTGTCACGGACCGGGCAAAGCTCATGTTGAAGGTGGCGGCGACATCACGAAGATATTTCGCTTCAGTCAGGCTTCCGCAAAACAGATCGACGAGACCTGTCTCGGTTGCCACGCGGGAGCGCATCCCAACTTCGAGCGTTCTGCCCATGGCGAGGCGGGACTAAGTTGCGCCAGTTGCCATAGCGTCCACACCTTTGCCAACGAAGCGAGCTTGTTGAAGGTTTCGCAGCCGAAGCTCTGCTACACCTGCCACACAGACGTAAAGCCCGCATTTGCACAACCATTCCATCACAAAGTGGATGAAGGGCTGATGCAATGCAGCGACTGCCATGATCCGCACGGAACATTTCAGGGCAAACTGGTCAAATCGACGGCCGACCAGAACGCCATATGCGCCAAGTGCCATACGGAGACGGCCGGTCCTTTCGCCTTTGAGCATCCGGTGATCAAGACAGAGGGTTGCACTACCTGCCACTCGCCGCACGGATCTCCCAATCCGCGCCTGCTCAACGTCAGCAACGTTAATACCCTCTGCCTGCAATGCCATTCGGAGACGAATATGGGCGCTTTCCCCCATGCAGTATCGCCGACGGGACCCGCTCACAACCAGGCTGCGCAATATGTTGCCTGCACGAATTGCCACACGCAAATCCATGGCTCGAACGCGAGCGCGCAGTTCTTCAAGTGAGGAGGGAGAGCCATGACACCGATTTGCCTCTATTGGGTGCTCGATGAACCGTTTTCCCGTTCATTCTTTCTGCGCCTCACTGGAGGGATTGTGTCTCTCATCCTCTTGCTTGCGGCCGCTAGTGCTGCAGCGCAGGATCCGAAGCCAATCTCCGCAGATGGATATACGATCCACCAGACCGCGGATCTGGGAGGTCATATCGTCCAGCAGTCGGGAAATACCTCGATGTACGACACCTTGGTCAATCTGCAATCAGGCCCGCGTGTCCTGGGACAAACGCTCGAGATGCACGCAATTCAAGGAAAGAATCATCCTTTCTTTGATACCCTCTTTGCCGCAAGTAACGGTTTCGGAGGCGATCCGATCAACTTCGTGACGCTTCGCATGTCGAAAGGAAAGCGCTACGACTTCCAAGGTCTGTTCCGGCGGGACCGCCAGTACTTCGACTACAACCTCCTCGACAACCCCCTTATCCCTGCGGGCCTTGTGTCGAACGGCTACACCTTTCCGCAGGTGCAGAACTCGCCGCATCTCTTCAATACCGTTCGGCGAATGACGGATGTGAATCTGACGTTGCTTCCTGTTTCCAAAGTGAGCTTTCGAGCCGGCTACTCCCAAAACCTCAGCGAAGGACCGAGCTACAGCTCCATCCATCTGGGAACGGAGGGTCAACTGCTCCAGAACTGGCGGAACAATACCGATAGTTGGCTTGGCGCAGTGGACTGGAAGCCGATTACGAAGACGTTGCTGACCTTCGAGGAGTACGTGACGCACTACAAGGGCGATACCAATTGGGAGATTGCCAATCTGAATCTGCGACTATCGAATGGAGCGCCGGTCAGCATCGGTTTTGATAATACCTCCGTACCCAGCTGCCCCGGCGGTCCGCCGATCGCCAGCAGCACGACCACGCCACCCACCGCGAACGCGGGGTGCAACGGATACCTTCAGTACTCCCGCTATCAACCGGCACGCACTCTGTTTCCGACGGAAGAATTCCGCTTCCAGAGCGCCTATATCAAGAACATTCAGATGAACGGACGCGTTCGCTATACCGGTGCGAACATGAATATGCCTAACTACAACGAATACTTCAACGGTCTCGAGTCAAGGACGACATTACGTGCTATTACGACTACCGGCTACGCGACAGCCAAACGAGTGAATGTTTCTGCGGACTATGGCATCGTGTGGCAAATATCGAACAAGATCAGCCTGTCCGATCAGTACGACTTCTGGGACTTTCGTCAACCGGCATTTAGTTATCAGTCCGAAGTGGATCAGTCCGGTAGTTCCATGTTGGTCGCGCCCAACCCGCCTCAGGCGCCAGCCGTGACCACAGCGAGTGCTTTTCCTCGGTCAGAAGACCGAGACCAATACCGTTACTGCGGCTTGGCAGGCTTCCCCAAAGGCAAGTATTTCGCTCGGATACCGTTACCGCTCCCGGGACTTGAATCGCTCTTCTACCGCAGTGACCGATGCGTTACCGGAGGGAACAGCCTATACGCTCAATATCCATGAAAACGGGGGAATTTTGGGGGTCGCTCTGCGCCCTACCTCGCAGTGGAGAGTTAACGGCAGTGTCGAAGCTTCCTATGCAGACAGGACCTACATCCAGATCAGCCCCCGCGCACTGCAGCACTATCAGGTCCGTGCGAGCTATAAGCCGAAGGACTGGGCAACGATTTCGGGCGCCTTCAATGACCTTGAGCGACGCAACAATGTGCAGTACGTGAACCATCTGGATCACAGCCGGAGCGCAACGATCGGGGCTTCTCTGATGCCCAACGTCCACTATGGCCTAGACCTCAATTACGGCTACATCGACGTCTTCTCACAGACTACTTTGTGCTATACGGCAACCCCGCCTCCTTCAGGGGCAATCGGCGTCCCTCCCGGAACCGGATGCGGCTCCAATACCTTGCTGGGCAACGGCCGCTATGACGCACCCACGCAATATGGATCGATCGGCATCACGCTTGCCCCGGTAAAACAACTACGATCCAGCCTGGGTTATCGCATGAACTCTGTCAATGGCACTGCGGAGTTCCTTAATCCGCGGCAGGTTCCCGGCTCGCTTCAGTCCCAATACCAGTCTCCTTATGCCAACATCGCTTGGACGGTTCACCCGGGATGGATATGGAAGGGGGATTGGAACTATTACGGATATGGAGAGGGCGGGCCCGTCGGACCAACATTGCCTCGGGCTTTTCATGGCAACGTCTACACGATCGCGATGCACTACGAGTTCTAATCGTTCAGAAGGTATGTGGATACAAGGAAGTTCGGAGAGATTGATCGGTGAGAGACAAAACCAGACTCCTGTTCTTCGCTGTTATGGCGGCGTTCGCAGCAACAACGGCCCTGGCGCAGAGCCCAGGAGGGGACACGTACAAAACAAAGTGCACGATGTGCCATGCCGCCGATGGCAGTGGCAATACCCCGGCCGGCAAAGCGACGAAGACACCATCGTTCGACTCGCCCGAAATGTTGAAGATGTCGGACGCTGATTTCATCGCGGATACAAAGAATGGGAAGGGCAAGATGCCGGCCTACTCAGGCAAGCTCTCTGACCTGGAGATTAAAGATGTTGTCGCCTACATCCGCACGCTGCAAAAGAAATAGATCCGGTAAATAAGAGCTACGAGTCCGTCGCAGCAGATGGATCCAACCAAGTTTGAAAAGGAGATCGAACAGTGAAGAATCGAATCATGCTGGCACTTATCGGGATCATGACGGCGTCGTCGACCACCGTCCTTGCGCAGGACGCGGGAGCGGACACTTACAAATCAAAATGCGCGATGTGTCATGCGGCGGATGGCTCAGGAAGCACTCCGGCAGGCAAATCTATGAAGGCGGTGCCCTTCAGCTCGCCGGACCTTATCAAGGCATCCGACGCAGACCTGATCGCTGCCACGAAGAACGGAAAGGGCAAGATGCCTGCTTACGCGAGTAAGCTCACGGATCCGCAGATCAAGGATGTCATCGCCTATATTCGCACGTTACAGAAGAAATAGAGGCGAGGGATGGCAGATTTCGAGAACTTCCGGAAAAACTGGCTCCGGCCTTTTCTCTTCTACGGAAATAACCCTCTGAGCCTGATCGGTGGAGCGCTCACCAGCGCTTCGGCCCTGATCTTGATTGGCTTCTGGGTCGTCAACATCTTGGGGCATGGTGGCTCCGACAACCCGTACCTTGGCATCATCTTTGATTTAGTTCTGCCCGGCGTTTTCATCTGCGGGCTTGTTCTTATTCCCATCGGCATCTTCTGGAGACGAAGGCAGCTCAAGGCAATCGGCCAGGTGCCATCCATCTACCCCGAGGTCGATTTTCACGATCCCGTCTTTCGGCGTGGGATCGACTTTGTCGTCGTCGCAACTTTCATCAACTTTGTCATTGTCGGAACCGCTACATACCGTGGCGTGGCGTACATGGATACGCCCAACTTCTGTGGGCAGGCATGTCATGTTATGGCTCCAGAGTGGAACGCCTATCCGGTCTCCGCTCACGCCGGCGTGGCTTGTACCCAATGTCATATCGCCGCTGGGCTGCCCGGATTTATCCATGCCAAACTCAACGGGACCAAGCAGCTTTTGATGGTTGTAGCCCACGACTATCCAACGCCCATCATGGCCGGAGACAAGATTCCTGCAGCGCAGACAACCTGCTTGAATTGCCATAACCCGGATAAATACATTGGCGACAAACTTCAGGTGAAAACCGCCTATGGAGATGACGAAAAGAACTCAATGACGCGCTCGCTCACCCTGTTGCATGTGGGAGGACGCGACGCCTTTTCTCGTCTGAGCGGCATTCACGGCGCGCATATGGGCCACATTGAATACATTGCTACAGACTCGAACCACCAGACTATCCCGTGGATCGGCAAAACGAATGACGACGGTTCCGTCACCGAGTTCGTCTCGACCGATGCGAAGGGGCCAGTCACAGGTCAAAAGCACGTCATGGACTGCATCGACTGTCACAACCGTGCGGCCCACTCCTTCGACACACCGGAGGACGTGCTGAACAGAGACATGGCAGCAGGGAGCCCAAGCGCATCTTTGCCGTTTGTGCATAAGCAGGGCCTCGCTCTTCTCAAGGCCACCTACACCTCCCAGGACGCCACCTCCAAAATCACATCGGGTCTAGAAAACTTCTATCGTTCGCAATATCCAGCCATCTGGAATGGCCAGCGCGCCCAGATCGATCAGGCTGCGAAGACACTCGCCACGATCTATGGCAGGAACGTCTTTCCATTCATGAAAGTGACCTGGGGATCGCATCCGAACAACATTGGCCATAATGTCTCTCCGGGATGTTTCCGCTGCCACGATGGCAGTCACAATGCGAAAGACGGCAAGAGCGTCACCAACGACTGTTCCACCTGCCACAACTTACTGGCAACCGACGAGCCTAGTCCCAAACAACTGGCTGACCTCGGCCTGCAATAGCCGCCGCTATGGGCTACCCGCAAGCAAGCCACTCTTTCGTAGAGAAAGATAACAAGGAGAGACAGAGGATATGTCGGCATTTGGGAGCTTCGCTCTTCTGTTCGCGCTCGCTCTTAGCTTATATAACCTCGGTGCGGGGGCAATTGCACTACGCCAGCTGGCGACGGGAACCCAGGGGAGCATCTCTCCGGAGCGCTTAGCGGAGACGGCGAGACGGGCGGGCATAGGCGGGTTCATCGCGGTCAGCGCCGCCGCCTTTGCTCTTGTCTGGGCCGCGTTCACCAATGACTTTTCGGTCTCGTATATCCTGCATCATTCGAACCGCGCCTTACCCGGACCGTACAAGTTTGCAGCGCTCTGGTCGGGCCAGGAAGGCTCTTTGCTGTTGTGGGCATGGCTGCTGGCGGTTTACGGCTTCGTGTTGAGGGTGCGGCACAAAGTGGATGTGCAACTGACGGCCTATGCCTCGACGATTCTGTCTGGCATCCAGTTTTTTTTTCTGCTTCTGCTGAACTTTGCTGCTCCTCCTTTCTCACTTGTCGCCGGCGAGGTTCCACAGGATGGCTTCGGACTCAATCCGTTGCTCCAATACCCTGAGATGGTCATTCACCCGCCGATGCTCTATCTGGGATACGTAGGGTTCAGTGTTCCATTTGCCTTTGCGTTGGGTGCATTGATGATGCGCTATCCAGGGGATAAGTGGATACATATCACGCGCCGCTGGACGATGGTGACCTGGCTATTTCTGACCTGCGGCATCTTCCTCGGAGCGCACTGGGCCTATGCTGTGCTCGGTTGGGGCGGCTATTGGGGATGGGATCCGGTCGAGAACGCCTCTCTTATGCCGTGGCTCACAGGCACCGCCTTCCTGCACTCGGTCATGATGCAGGAAAAGCGTGGCATGATGAAGACCTGGAACGTGTGGCTGATCTTTTCAACCTTCATGCTCACGATCTTGGGGACCTTGCTGACCCGGTCCGGAATAGTGAGTTCGGTCCATGCATTCGCGCAGTCTGCGATCGGCACCTGGTTCTGGATCTTTCTGGTCATCGTCCTCGCAGTATGTCTCTTCACCTTCATCCTGCAGCGCGATCATCTGAAGACCGAGCACAGGCTGGAGTCGTTGATCTCCCGCGAGTCGAGCTTCCTCTTCAACAACCTGGTTCTGTTGACGGCCTGTTTCACCGTGCTCTGGGGTACGCTCTTTCCGGTGTTGTCGGAATATGTGCAGGGCGAGAAAGTCACAGTCAGCGCCCCCTTCTATAATCGCGTGGCTGTACCCATCGGATTGTTTCTACTCTTCCTCACCAGTATCGGCCCGCTGCTCGCCTGGCGCAGCTCTTCCTTCAAGAGCATCCGCAAGAATTTTGTTTTGCCGGCGGCAGCGGCGTGCATTACTGCCCTTGTTCTCATCGCCTGTGGTGTGCATCCGTGGGAGAACCAAGGCTCTTTCTACTCGTTTGTCGCCTGGTCGCTGGCCGCGCTGGTGATCACCGCTGTCGGCTCGGAGTTCCTCCGTGGGGCTGGAGTTATCCACCGCCATACCGGACAGAACCTCGTTGCCTCAATGGTGCAGCTCACACGCCGCAATACCCGCCGGTACGGAGGCTACATCGTCCATTTTGGGGTGGTCGTCATCTTCATCGGCCTCGCCGGCTCCGCCTTCAATCAAAGTAAAGAGCAGGAGCTTAACTTCCGGCAGAGCATGACCCTCGGACCCTACCGTCTACAGTGTCTCAGCTATACCCAGGAGTCGAACCTCAACTACGACAGCGAGTATGCTTTGCTCGATGTCTACCGGGACGGCAGAAAAATTACACAACTCGCACCGGAGAAACGCTTTTACATAGCGAGCCAGCAGACCTCGACGATCGTGGCAAACCATTCGACCCTGGCGTGGGATCTATACGTGGTCTATGCCGGCAAAGATCCGGACTCTGGCCACCCGATCATCAAGGTCTTCCTCAATCCGCTCGTCGCCTGGATCTGGATCGGCGTAGGCATCATCGTCTTTGGGACTGGTGTCGCGCTGACTCCGAACCTCAAAGCCGCCTTCGTGGCGAACCGCGTCCGCATGCCGATCGCATCCCCCGAAGTTCCTGCTAACGTCGCACTGAGCGGGGGCGGAGACTGATGCGACTCCTCCGACTTTCCCAGTTGGGTTTTGTTGCCCTGCTCGTCCTCTTCTCGACGGGAGCCGAGGATGCGACCATGCGTTACAACGCTCTCGGCCACAAGATGATGTGTGTCTGCGGTTGCAGCCAGATACTGATCGAGTGCAATCACGTCGGATGTCAGGACTCGCGCCAGATGTTGACCGAACTCTGGACGGATGTCAGCCGCGGAGATTCCGATACCACCATCCTCAAAGCGTTTCAGGCGAACTATGGAGCTATCGCTCTGGCTGCCCCCATGTTCACACGCTTCAACCAAGCAGCCTGGTTGGCGCCTCCGTTAGTTCTGCTTCTGGGCATGGGGCTTATAGTGGCGCTTGTGCGCAAATGGAGATTGCGCACCGTCGATATGCCGGCTGTCTCCGAAACCGCTGGCTTCCTTCAGATCCGAGACCAGATCCGTAAGGAGACTGAACTATGACCTGGTTGGCCTGCGTGCTGCTCGTGATCGGCGTCTTTGTCTACGTCTTTTATCCCGACGATACGATCGCGCCGCAAGCCGCTAAGCCATGGCTCGAATTCCTGCGGGAGCGCCGGGACGTTCTTTACGACAACCTGCGCGACCTGAACTTTGAATACCGCGCCGGCAAGTATACGGAAGAAGACTATGTGGCACAGAGAGCATCACTGGAAAACGAAGCCGCTGGAGTCGTGGCTGAAATTGGCGGTCTGGAAGGAACAAAGAGTCTATAAATGCAAATTCTGAGATATCCCTTACTCCGCAAACCGCGTCTTCTCTCCGCTTCGGGTGCGACGCTGTTGGCGTTTCTCTTTGCGGTTCCGTCTTTGTGCGAAGGCGCGACCGTGAAGGGAGTTGTGACGAACAAGACAACGAATAAACCGGACGCCGGCGATGAGGTCGTCTTGGTCGCACTGACGCAAAACATGCAGGACATCGCACGGACCAGGACTGACGGAGCGGGCCGCTACAGCATCGAACTGCCCGATGCCGGGATGCACCTGATTCGCGTAGTTCACCAGAAGGCCGCTTACTTCGCTGCCGTCACGCCTGGAAAGACGCAGGTGGACGTCGATGTCTATGACGTCGAGCCAAAACTGGAAGGCGTGACCACGGAGGCCCAGATGGTGCGGGTAGAGACGGATCCGCAAGGCCTCCACGTCGTGGAAAGCTATTTCGTGATGAACGAGTCCAGGCCTCAGCGCACCCAGTTCGGTCCGAAGGCCTATGAGATCTTTCTGCCAGCAGGGGTGCAAATAGAAGCATCGGTAGCGATGGGCCCGGGTGGAATGCCCGTCGCGTCGCCTCCGGTGCCGGCAGGCGACAGTGGGCACTACTCCTTTGTGTTCCCAGTGCGCCCGGGAGAGACCCGTTTCCAGGTGAGTTATCACGTCCCTTACAGCGGCAGTTATTCGTTCCAGCCTCGAGTATCGCTGCCGACCGCAAACCTGGCCATTGCGCTGCCCAAGAGTATGACGTTTGTGGCTGGAGCCGGCACCTCTTTTCAGCCGCTAAACGACGACGCCAATGCTCAGACATTCCTGACCAAGAATGTGCAGCCATCGCTGGCCATTGCATTCACCGTTTCGGGCAATGGCTCTCTGCCGAGAGGTGCTCGGCAAGGGCAGGACAACCAGCCCCAGACAGGTGCAGCAGCCACTGGGTCTGCCGCCGACACGAGACCCGGCATCGGGCTGGGAGCACCGATCGATACCCCCGACCCTTTGGACAAATATAAGTGGTGGCTCCTAAGCGGATTTGCCTTGGTATTCGTCATAGCAGTGGCTTTGTTTCTGCGCTCAAGAACCTCCCCCTCTCCAGCAGTTATTGGCGGCGTGCCATTCGTGTCTCCTCCGTCTGCCGTGACAACTCATAGCGCATGGCTTACTGCGCTCAGGGATGGGCTATTCGTGCTCGAAACTGATCGGCTGAAGGGCAATCTCACGGAGACCGAGTATAGAGAACAGAAAGCGGCATTCGAGACACTTCTCAGGCGCGCACTGAACCGATATTCCTCTTCAGCGTCTCAAGTCGATCCTACGGGGTCGGCCGAAACGTCTTCGTTGACGCAAGGCTTCCGTCACCAGCAAGTTTAGGAGGAGAATTTTATGAAGACGAACCCACAAAAACTGCAGATTGCCTCCGCCGTAGCTCTCATCCTCGGCACAGTAGCCTACTTGGCGGTCGGTGGAGTGCAATCGAACAAAAGCTACTACGTCACGATCGGGGAGATGAAGACGATGGGAGGCAAGGCGTATACGCGCCACCTGCGGGTCTCCGGCAACGTTGCTCCTGGTTCAATCGAACACAACGGCAGCAATGCGCACTTTGTCCTCGTCGAGCAGAGTCGAACTTTAACTGTGGATTATGTTGGCAGCGAGCCTCCCCCCGATACCTTCAAAGACAACGCTCAGGCACTCGCGGTTGGCACTTTGAGGCAGGACGGGGTCTTTGAGGCGACGCAGCTTCAGGCAAAGTGCGCTTCGAAGTACGCGCCAGCTGATTCGGCCGCCTCAGCCGGCACCAGCGCTATGTCCCCGAAGGCGCCCACTTCCTAAAGCGATTGACCTGGATCGCTCAAGGATTCGAAGCTATGTTTAGCAGGCGGAAATGAATTCCAGGGCGTCGGGCTTAAGCAAAGTGAGCGAGATGCCTTTGAGCGTAATCAGATTGTCACGGCGGAAACGGCTCAATGTGCGTGTCACCGTCTCGCGCGAGGTGGCTGTCATCGATGCCAATTCCTCATGGGTAAGCGGCAGCGGGACAGTGTTTGCGTTTTGCGAGGTTGCTTTTTCTGCCGTCCAGTCAAGCAGAAGACGAGCCACCCTTCCTGCAGGCGAAGCGGGAAGCGCAATCCGGCGCACTTCGTCCAGAGCGTTGCAGCACTCGGAGGCAAGCGTTCTTGCAGCCCCAATGCTGGCTTCGCCGAATTTTCCCATCATCTCAAGCAAAGGGCGGCGATTGATGACCCTGACCTGGCATGGCTCCAAAGCTTCTACCGTGATCTCGTGAGCCACTCCGGTTAAGATCGCGCTCAGGCCCAGTACGTAACCGGCATCGGCAATTCTCAGGATCATGGTTCGGCCCTCGCTTGAGGCTGCCGAAAGTTTTACCCTGCCGGAGCAAAGCACGTACACGGCGTCGCACGGATCCCCCTGGCGGAAAAGCGTCGCGCCGCGCGGGCATTCTGCGGATATCGAAATGGATTCCATAAATGCCATCGCATCGTTGCCAAGATGGCAAAACGCATGTTGATTCCGTTGGGGGCAGTTCAGGCAATTTTTCATGTTCATCTTCTCCGCAGTCAGATTGTGCCCTTGCCATAAGCATTCCTGCTGCCAAACCACAAACGAATCCCTCAATAATATCTTCAGCCACTTAGCTTTCCCTTTTGTGAGCGGAATCACACGGGCTGCGCCAAAAGAAACATCCGCTGCGTCAAATGGCGCAGCGACGGGTGACGCTTGTACCATGGGTGCATCTCCTGTCGCATGGGCCAATCTATGGCGGATCTCGTAAAGCTCGTTGTGATCGATGACAATGATCGCAGTCTCGAACTGCTCTCGACGGCGTTGAAGCGCGAGGGAATCCGTGTTTATACCGCTAGCGATCCGGAAGCCGGTTTGAAACTTGTTGAGGAGCTCCGCCCTCGGCTCGTCATAACCGACCTGGTCATGCCCCGGCTCAATGGATTACAGGTGCTGGAACGAGCGATCAAGATCGATCCGTCAATCGATGTCATCCTGATGACCGCGCACTACACCACAGAGACGGCGGTCGAAGCGATTCGGAAGGGGGCGGCCGACTATCTCGAAAAGCCGGTCAAGCTGGCGCTTCTTCGTGAGCGTGTGAACAACCTGCTGGAGGCGGCGCAACGACGACAGCGTGCAGTTGTTGCCGATTCTCACAGCACAGACGCAGGCCGGTTTGAAGGTCTGATCGCCCGCAGTCCACAGATGTGGGAGGTCTTTGCAAAACTGCAACGAATCGCTCCTCACTACCGCTCCGTTCTCATTAACGGCCCGACCGGTTCCGGCAAAGATCTGCTGGCCCAGGCTCTCCATCGTCTCAGCGGCGTAAAAGGCAAGTATGTCATTTTGAATTGTTCCGCGGTTGTCGAGACTCTATTTGAGAGCGAGCTGTTCGGGCATGTGCGGGGCGCGTTTACCGGAGCAGACCGCGACAAGATCGGTCTCTTCGAACTTGCGGATGAAGGCACGCTGTTTCTGGACGAAATCGGCGATATGCCTCTCGCTACCCAGGCTAAACTGCTACGGGCAGTGCAGAATCAGGAGATTACTCAAGTTGGTTCTTTGACCCAACGTCAAGTCAATGTGCGGATTGTCGCAGCGACTCACAAGAATCTGCCAAAGGCTATTCGCGATGGCAAGTTTCGTGAGGATCTGTACTACCGGCTGTCCATGGTGGAGATCGCCACTCCCAGCCTGCGAGAGCGGACAGAAGACCTGCCGTTACTCATCCGGAATTTCGTACAGCGTTTTTCTCAGGAGTACGGCAAGACAATTCAGGGCGTGACTCCGCGCGCCATGCTCCTGCTGGAACGCTACGATTGGCCTGGCAATGTCCGGGAACTGGAACATGCCATCGGCCATGCCTGCATGATGGCGACGGGCGACAGGATTGATGTGCAGGATCTGCCGGGCCGGCTTCTTCAGGCGACTGAGGAACCTGCGCTGGTCCGCATTGACGAAGCTGCCAACACAGGGCAGCGTGAGTCTCACGGGACGGCCAAATGGATAGACCAGGGTATCTCCGCATTGGCGGTACAGGAGCGGGACCTTGTCATCCGCGCCCTTGAAGAGGCTCAGGGAAACCAATCCCATGCGGCCAGGCGCCTGGGGATCGGACGGGATGCGCTCCGCTACAAGATGAAGAAGCATGGACTCAGCCAGCTCGCTCAAGCCGACACCTCAGGAAATTGACTCCGGTTCCAGCAGGGAAGCCACCACGGCACGAAGCCTGGCTGGCCCAATTGGTTTGACCAGGCATGCGTCAAAACCGGAATCCATGATTCGGTCCTGTTCATCCAGAGAAGCGCTCGCTGTCAATGCCATGATTGGAAGCGCGTGAAGAACTGGATCTTTTCGCAACTCTTTTATGACGCCAAACCCATCGCGTTTGGGCATGTGGATGTCCAGAATGACCAGATGGGGGTTCGCTTCGGAGGCCTTCAGAAGCGCCTCGTCCCCGTCCGCGGCTTCAATCACAACGTAGTTGGCATGCTCAAGAATTGCACGCAGTAGTTCGCGGTTGCTCGGCTTGTCGTCTGCGATCAATATGACTGGCACGGAATTTGGAAATTCATTCAAATGCATGGCAAATGGTCTTCTACTTTCAACTTGCAGCTTCGAGTCTGGCATGGATCACAGGATCCTTGAGTGACTCGAATCACACTGCCTTCGGAACGGTGAAATGGAATCGGCTCCCCATGCCTGGCTCGCTTTCGATCCAGATGGAACCCCCATGCATTTCAACCAAGCGCTTGCAGATAGCCAATCCCAGGCCCGTTCCTTCCCGGACTCCGCTTGTGGCATACCCCACCTGATAGAACTTTTCGAAGATCTGCTCCAATTGGTCTGCGGGAATCCCAATTCCTGAGTCTGCGATCGTGATACGCACAAATTGGCCGTGATCTGCCGTTTCCAGTGCGATGCTGCCGCCTTCCGGCGTGAATTTAACTGCATTCCCCAGCAGGTTGTAGAAGACTTCTTTGAGCCTCATCGAGTCCACTGCGACAAAGTCCGCAACCGCGTTTCGGTTCTCCAGTACAAGGGATTTCATGGCCGCGCGTGGGCGAATCGCATTTACGGCGTCGGAGATAGCGCCGGAAAGAGAGATATGCTCGATCCGGAGCGACATGGCTCCTGCCTCGATCTTGCTTAGATCAAGCACATCGTTAATCAGGCTCAGAAGATGCTGCGAGTCCTCCTGGATATACTGAAGGAACCGTTTTTGCTTGTCATTCAGTGGCCCTTCGACCTCTTCGCCCAGTAGCTCCGCGAAACCGATAATGGTATGAAGCGGAGTCCGAAGTTCGTGACTCATGCTCGCGAGAAACTCGCTCTTCATACCGTTCAGCCGCTCGGCCTCCTTTTGGCGCGTCTCTAGTTCCGCCATGTAATTGGCCTGGAGGGAATGCATCTGCGTCTCTGCCTGCTTCCGTTCGCTGACGTCACGGATCGCAGCTGTGACATTTGCGCTTCCTTCCTGATGGGAGGGGCTCAGGCTGATCTCTACCGGAATCTCAATTCCGTCCTTTCGCAAAGCGAACAGATCCATGCCGCTTCCCATCGGTCGCACCTTCGGAGCTCTCGCAAAGGAGGCTCTGTGCTGCGAGTGATGTGCCCTTGCCATGGCTGGAACAAGAATGTCGACGTTCGCTCCGAGCAGCTCCGTCCTGGAGTAGCCGAATAGAAGCTCAGCGGTGCGATTGGCAACCATGATCGTTCCTGCCGGGTCCACCTGCAGAATCGCATCCGGAGCATTCTCGATCAGCTCACGAAACCTGCTTTCCGCAAGGGCCAGCGCCCGAGTCTGTTCCTCCCGCTCAAGAGCAAACTTTCTTTCTGTGATATCGAAACTCGTCTCCAATATCTCCAGACCGCCCAGTCCCTTCTGGATTTTCCAACGGCTAAGCATGGTCCTGCGAAAGCCATCGCGAGTCAAGTTAGAAAGCTCGCCCTCCCAATCCCCAGAGGTGTCCAGGGCCTTCCGGATCGTGGGCTCCGCCTCCGAAAATCTGGTCTGAAGCAGCTCCCGGCTGATCTTCCCCTCTGCCTCTTCCGCACTCCAGCCATAAGCGCGCTCTGCGCCTTTGTTCCAGTAAAGGATGCGGTCATCGAGTGTGCGGACAACGATTGGTTCGTAGACCTGGTCCAACAGTCGAGCCTGTCGCGCCAGCGTCTCGTCCGATCTCTTGCGCCCGGTGATGTCGCGAGCAATCTTGGAGATACCGACCATCTTCCCATCCGCATCGAGGACGCCGGACAATGTCAGCGAGACGAAGATCGGCTTCCCATTCTTATGTCGTCTCACTGTCTCGTAGTGGTCAATCCGTTCTCCGCGCTGTATGGTCTCGATGAGTCTCGGCATGTCCTCTTCATCTCCCGGCCATGCCAGAAATGAGATAGGCTCCCCCAGCACTTCGGAGGAATCGTAGCCGAAGATACTTTCTGCACCCTTGTTCCAACTGGTGACGGTTCCGTCCAGGGACTCTCCGATAATTGCATCATCGGAAGATTCAACAATCGAAGCGAGCCACTGCTGTGCATCTACCGCACTGAGTGGCCCTTCTGCTGGTCTCGGCTGCGAACTTTGCATGGTCTGTGGCCCAATCGATGGAATCTTCACAATGAGGACTTCATAACCCCATATTTTATGATCGACCGATTGTTGGCTCCAAACTCGCAGTTTCTCATGATCCTCTGGCCTGTCCGAACATAGGGCTCGTCTTCACGAGGTGCCTTTGTCGCGCAAGGCTAAGAAGGCCTTGAACAGGACCCGTGGATCATAGTGCCCTTTGTATACCGGCGGTGGGCTACGCTTCAGTCCGAGCAACGAGTACACGGCGGTCTGAGCTGACCGAATCGAATATTCCACAGTAAACACCACGTCGTCCGGGAGTTCACAGAACTGTCCGATGAATGCGAGGTTCTTCGAACGCTCGGGTATGACCTGGGGACGATCGCCCTTGGAACGCCGCAGAAATTGGCTGGTGATAAATGGCATCATGCATGGTATGCAGGTGCAGGTTTCGAGTATCTTATGGGCCTCCGTCTGGATCCGCAGATGGCCCATGATCTCGGTCATAATCTCTCGGCCGGTGCATTCGGCCATCGGTCTCTTCACGAAGTTTCCGGGTCTGTCGACGAACAGGCCGTACCCCCAAAAGACATTGACATCCTCCGGCTGTCCGATGAAGTGGGGCTGATGGGGCAGGACGATCGACGCCAGCCAGTTGGACTCAGGAAAAGTGATGAGGCCACCTTCCCCCGGCACATTCCCCGTAAGATCCCTGATGAGGTGGAAGAAAGTTGGGTCGTGAAGGGTCGTGCTGAAGGACACCCACTTCGATTCTTCGATATGGCTGGTGAAGTTGGCAGGGCGGCCAAACTCGGGGTGGCCAACAGCAATCTTTTCCCAAAGAGACCATGAGCCTCCATCGGACTTCCCCTTGAGCGCCGGCACCAAGTCCATCGCACCTAGAGAGGACGCCTCGGTCATCGATCCCAGTGTAACGATCACATGGTCCTGCCGGCCGACTGTTATTTCTTGCCGGCGGCCATCGCGTTCACAGACAATGTGGTCCACCCTATATCCCTGGGCATCATGGCAGAGATGGAGATCGCTGACACGGGTATCGAGCTCAAACCGCACGCCTCGCTCTTCCAGCCACTTCTGCAGCGGACGCACCATCGAGTCGTACTGGTTATACACAGTCCGCATGATCCCGCTGAGCGTATTGAAGCCCGAGACCATATGAGAAAAGCGCATCAAATATCGCTTGAACTCGACTGCACTGTGCCATGGCTGAAAGGCGAACGTAGTGCACCACATGAACCAGAAATCCGTCTCGAAGAATGAAGGGTCGAACTGGTCTGCTATGCTGCTTCGGCCCAACAGCCGTTCCGGCTCTACGCCCAGACGCTCGATGGTCAGGATATGCCTCTCGCTGAGGCCGAACTTCGGTGCATCGACCCTATGCCCGTCCCGAAAGAGACGCGCCTTCGATGACGTCTTCATGACCTCGTTCCACTCGAAGATCTCTTGCTTTACCGTCTTGCTCCCATTGAGAGTGGGTATCGACGAAAAGAGGTCATAAGTGCAGAGGTATTTGCTCTCGATCATCCGCCCCCCGCGCATGACATACCCGTGCTTCGGAGTGCCTGCGGCATCCAGACTCCCGCCGATCTTCCCTGACTCCTCCAGAATGGTGATCTCGTGGCCGGCAATGTCTCCATCACGAATGAGGAAAGCCGCTGCCGCGAGCGAAGCGATTCCGCTTCCCACCAGGTAGAACTTTGCTGTGTTATCAGTTCGTCTGTCAGTCATCGAATTCACACTCTTCTCTGCTTGGTGTTGATGGCTGCTTCTTCGTAGGACGCAACCACAGATGAATCAAAAAACATGGGCAAGTTCGGCGGTGGAAGCGAAGTGGCGGCCCAAAGCTATTGCCCACGAAGATGCTTTTTGTGAGGGCAGGAGAGAAGTCCGTCGCCGGCAAAATCTTTCCAAGGGAAACAGAGCCGCCTTCCTCCAGGAAGTGGCATATGACACCTCATTCACTGTAGTCTTGTCTTCCGCGCTCCATGTCAGCAACTATGGTCCAGCTTCTTCCCATTGAATGTGATGGGATTCACCTTGGTCTGTGACGTGGATCACATCCAGCTGTTTCGCCTGGTCCGCCTGAAGGCCACCATATTCCTTGTGCCAGCGGAAATACGTCTGCTCCACGATCTCCGCTTCTTTGCACGCCTGTGCTGTGGTCTTCCCGTTCGCCATCGCTACTTCGATCTGTCAAAGCAGGTTTACTACCTGCTCTAGCTGATATCGCTTCCCGCGTGCCATCTTGCGCCAGGTTCGTGATGTTGCGCGCAATCGTAAGATAGCGGCGCTCAAAAAGTTTGATGGTCCCATGGACGCCCGTGTTGTTCTATCCAGCGCGCCAACTCCGAGGACCCATATTCATTGGCGATAAGCGCCATCTCATTGGCGCGATCGAAGTCCCGGAGTGTGAACTGCTGAAGGGGTGGCACCAGATGAAGATCAGCCATCGCCTGAATCTGATCCATGTGAGCAACCCCACCAAAATGGATCATGCGGGAAAGAATACCTGCAATCGTAATGCTCTCTCGTCGTCTTAGTTTCTGGTTGAGCTTGCTGCGTAAAACTTTCCAGCCGGAAAGATTCAGGTCGAACTGTTCAGTGGCATGAAAGTTTTCATGAGGAGAAACATCAACTGAAATGACCGTACCTGTGCCGACCTCATTACGCATTACATCGCTTGGTACGTTGTTCACCAATCCACCGTCAACCAGTACATCCCCGGCCCATCCCAATGGCGGAAAAACACCGGGCGCTCGCGAGCTGGCCAATGTAGCCCGAAGGGCATCGCCAGCCTTGTGAACAACCATCCTTGTGTGAACCAGGCTCGCTGAGATTGCGAAGTAGGGAATCCACATATCCTCAATGTCGACGCCATCGAGATATGCTCCCAATGCTCTTGCCACCTTCCTGCCTGACAAGATTGAGACTATCGGGAGCGTGTAATCTCCCTTGAACGAATCCGCACAGCCTTTGATGAGCTGCTCCTGCATCTCTTCCCGGGAAAGATTAAGGGCACATGCGGCAGCGACGATTGCCCCCATGCTTGTTCCCCCCACGAAATCAATCGGAACCTTAAGGTCGCGTAAGGCTTGAGCAACTCCTATATGAGCGAGGCCCAATGCAAAGCCTCCTCCCATCACCAGTCCTACGCTTTTGCCGGTAAGAAAGCGTGCGATTCGGGACGCGTCGTCCGAGCCCATTCGCACATGCCAATGACGCTCCACTTCGATCCCGGACAGTCGTTGCCTTGTATTTGTCGGGAGGGATACAGACGCATGATGCAGCAGAACGAGTTGACACCTTGGCGTTCTGCCAATCAACTTCTTCCACTTCTCAAGTCGCTCTGCAAGCTGCGGAATGTCTGTATCGTTATCTGCGGCAATCAACACAACATCAGCCTGACGAAAGCACCGGAATGCCCAGGTTTCATCTTCAGGATCTGCCTGCAGCACGATATGGCTGTGCAGGTTCTCCTGATCGTTGAGCCAGGGCACCAGCCTCTCTTCCAGATCGAGGGGCGACAGGTGCCCCCCTGTGGTTTTCAGAAATGTATCTTTCACAACAGACTTCGTGGGAGCCAATTGCGAGAGAGCCACCACAAGCTCATCGGTAAAGAGATGACAATCCTTTGCGCGGGATAGGACTGTGATAACGGCCGGTGGTTTGAATTCTTGTCCTCCAAACCGGTTACGTACGCGCAACCGGTCGGCAATCTGGTGGACCGACGCGGATAGTATCTGCCGAGGATACTTATCCAGAATCCGCTCGAAAGCTTCTCGACTGAGATAAGCCAATTGTGTGTCGCGCAATGTGTGTGCCGTCCCGGACCGGGGAGCAGACGTGAGCAAGGCCATTTCGCCAAGCATGTCCCCTTTACCGAAGATGGCGAGCGTCTGGTTGTGATGTTTGCCCGTGCCCGATGTTGGATCAGAGTGGGTCGTGAGCTGTATGCGTCCACTCAGAATGAGATACAACCCATGGCCCTGCTCTCCTTCGTTGAATAATGTCTGTCCCGCCGGTACGAGCATCATGTAAAACAACTCTGCGAGTTCGTCTTTAGCATCGTCATTGAGGTTCTTCCAGAAGGTATTCTCCTCAATGCATTCCCCGAGCTGATATGAAAGCAGACGCTGCTGCATCCATTGCAGCGTCATCGATAGCTCATCGGGAAACTCATCGCACAGCACGTTGAAGTCTTTCCCTTTTAGGACGGCCAAGGTGGCTTGCGACAGCGTCATGATCGATGCTGTCCTGGGGTTACCTGTGAAAACTGCCAACTCTCCGATGACCGCGTTGGAGCCTACTGTATAAGTACGCTTCGAGTGGCGCGCATTCTTTGAACGGCTGATTTCGATAAGGCCTTCTAGAACAACGTAAAGAGTGTCTCCGCTTTCCCCTTCGTGGACTAGAATCTCGCCGGCAGCCAGCTCCTTTATCTCCATTCGAGAGGCGATGCGATCCCTGGCTTCTTGAGAGAGCGTACCGAACGCGGAGGTTTGCGAAAGCGAATTGGACAACTCTCGAAGTGTCACTGCTTGCCTGGCACTTAATTCCGCTGATGGATAATTGTCGGTCACTGGATGCTCTCCAACTCATTTCTTGCCTCGGCGAGCTGAGGGAGATTGGGGTTGGCTCTAGACCATAGCACAAGAAACGTTCGATAAGTCGCTTTTGCCCGCTCTGTATCTCCTCCCATGCGGTAGGCGCGTGCCAGTCCCAGCTCTGCTAGAGGGTAGTTCTGGCAGCAGATCAGCGCCGAACCTTTGTACTGAACGGCACTCCGAAAAGCCGTCACGGCATTCGAGGCGTCGTGTAATTGGAGGTAAGCCAATCCGCGGAGATAAGCAGAGGGGGAATTCGTGTCGAAAGTTTCCGAATCGGCTAAGTATTTAAGTGCTTCTGCCGGGCGATGATTTGAAATTGCGATGGCAGCATTGCTTTGAGGAATAGTCATTAAATTCACCACGGTATCGGAGGGGTGTGCCGCAGCCAACCGCGCGTTCAGACTTGTCACTAAATGTTGTTGATTGCACAGCGCAGCCGTATAGGAAGCTTGTTGCAGTGCAGCTTTATTGTCATCTATCGCCAGCGCTTTCCCTGTCTTCCGGCTAATTCCGTTACAACGGTTGATCAGGGCCTCGCCCGTCATGGAGGTCAGGAGAAAGGTTGCCTCAACGTCATGCGCGCCGGCTTTTTTTGCTTGGTTTTGAGCGCGTTGCCATGTGGTTGCTGCTTCGCTGTAACGTCCTTCGAACTCCTGGATACGAGCAACAGAATCCAGAACATTGAACTGATCCGGTCTCCCATCCGTTTTCTTGATGGCTTCCGCTGTCGCCGACTGATCTCCTTTCAGGAATTGCATGAGCAATAGTAGCCGCATAAAGTAGGTTGATCGCGACGCCATACCGAGATGTTCGATTGAAGCCAGTGTTTTTTCCGCATCGGGGACTCGATCAAGAAGGAGTTGTACGGCCATGGTGTTGTACCTGGCGAGTGCAGAGTGGGGATTTACCTGGGTGGCCTGCTGGAACTCAGCGAGAAATTTGTCCATTTCGCCGTAATTCCCATAAGCATCACCGAGATTTATGTAGTTCGCGAACTCTTTTGGGTAGATATGGGTTGCAAGCTCAAGAGTGGAGATTGTCTTGGGAATATCCCCCAAAACTAAGCTGTAGTAAAGCCCCTGGATGTAGAGTTGTTCACGTTCGCTTATGTTCTTCGAAAGATCGAACGCCTTTGTCAGATACCTGTTTCCCTCGGTGCCCTGGCGGATAACTCCCAGCCTGGCCCAGGCTATAGCAAAGTTTGGATCGATGGCGACTGCCTGTCGGTAATAACTCTCCGCTTCTGGAACATCGTGGGCCTTCTCATGCTCGGCGTCTCCCAGTGCGTAGGCTTCAAAAGCAGCAAGCGAGGGAGTTGTGGCCTGGCCGAGAGGAGTATCGAGCTTCTGAATGGAATCGATCGATTCACCCAGCTTTCGGCGAACCTGGGTAGCCACCTTGCTCAACGCATCCATCACATGTTCCTTGTTGGTGGCCTCAGCTTCCTCGGTTACCAGTGGATCGCCGGTGGCAATATTTCGAGCAGTTACTGTGACCACATAGGCCTTCCCTAAACGCCGAATACTTCCCGAGATAGATGCCTTGATTCCTTCACGAATGCTCAGGTCTCGAACATCGGCGTCACTCAGATGGTCAGGTATCGGGCGCCCCAGATAACCCGCATCTCGGCGCAGCCGCTGTTCGCTGATCAACTGCAGGATGGGGGATTGTGCCAACTGCGACGTCAAGCCGTCTGAAAGAACACTGTTGAATACCGGCTCTCCCGTCGTATTTTCGAAACCTGTAACCAGAATTGAGCTCTTCGTAGCTGCTGCCAGAACCGCCTCTTGGTTCCGCAACCGCCATTGCCAGACGCCCACGCAGGCAACCGCTCCCAAAAACAGAAGTGAGATCGACGTGGCCGCTGCCCGGCGTTTGTACTTTTGTTCATTTGAAAGGAGCTGGGGACGCCGTAATCCGGAGCCAGCGTAATCGACATCCAGGAGCTTCACGTTACCAACGCCCTTCAAGGCAAATGTTCCCAGAGGCCGAACTATATATTTCTCTGACTCACCAAATGCGTCGCGGGCCGCTTCTGTGATCAATATCTGATCAGCAGACGCGGCTGCTTCCGTCCGTGCGGCAATATCCACATCTATTCCGTGCCAGCTATTTTCGAAGTACTCCGGGCTTCCCACGTGAATTCCGATACGCAGGTGAAGACGCCCATTCCACATCTGGATGGGGCTGTCGCGCAGCTCATTCTGAATCGCGATTGCTGCAGCGATAGCATTGGACGCTTCCGAAAATGCCAGAAAAAAGGCGTCCCCGATCGTCATGATCTCCCGCCCACCGTGCGCCTCGGTACAGGCTCTGACAACCTTCAGATATGCCGATTGGATATTAGCCAGATAAGTACGGTCACGCGTACTGGCTACGTCTCCCAGTTCGATTGCGCGCTTCGCCGCGCTCGATCCCACGACATCTGTGAAGACTAATGCGACCCGTCGTTCCATCTCTGCGACCTGGCCAGCCAATGTTTGGAATGGTGACTTTTGTACCGTAGTGTAACGCTTATTGGGGTTTTCGCTGAGCGGTTAATTCGTTCGGCATCAAAACGTTCCTTTCAACATGCCTGGAATTCCAGGGGCTACGCGGGTAAGCTACACTTCCCGTGCTAGGCTTTGAGGGTATCTGGACCCAAGATTGCGGGACGTTCACTTCAAGTGGCAGGACGTGCTAGACCGACAGACTAGAGAGTGATAGTGGCCTCTCAGGTGCTGGTGAATGCTCTTTGGCATCGTTGCCCCCAGCCACTCGTTTGAAACGCTTGTTATTTGCGATGTCCGTTCGAAGTTTGATAACGGTCTCGTGTCCCTTCCTCGACTACTTCGGGATTCCTGCTGACCAGGTGTGAGGGTCTTGTTCTGTCCGCTATGCCTTTGGAGGAATGTTGTAGTTATGGCAGAAGAGGTTGTTGGGGTCGTACCTGGCCTTGATCTGCTGGAGCCTCGGGTATTGATTGCGGTAAGCGGCTCGGATGGCGTCCTCGGTGGTGGCGTTGGAGAGGCCGATGGGGCCGGTTCCAGAGGCGAAGGGATCGATAGCCCGAGCGAAGGAGTGCAGCCAGTTAAGGTGGGGCGCGTCGTCGCCGCCAGCAGGCCAACTGGCGTACATGCCGAGAGCGTAAGGCATGTCGCGGGTGGGGAAGGCGGAGTCCTCGAGGGTGGGGCGGCAGGCGTGGCCGTGGAAGTCGTAGATGACGATGACGCTGGTAGGAGAGGTGCGGTTCGTACCGTAGTGGACGAGCTGGGTGATGGCTTCGTCGGTGAGGGCGGGAAGAAAGCGGCTGTCGTAGGCGTAGCGGTTGCCGGAGGGGTCAGCCCCGGCGAGGAACTCCAGCATTCCTGCGGGCGGGATGGGGGCGAGAGTATGGACGACCGGAGTCCCAAACGCACGCAGGGGCGCGAGGAGGCGCTCGCCCTCGTCAAGCGGGCCGGTGTAGCAGCTGAGCAAGATGAAGACGGGAGCGCCGGAGGGCGCGGTGGTTATGGCGGCAAAGACCGAGAGGGCGTCGGGAAGGTTGCGGGTGAACTCGCGGTAGAAGCGCAAGCCCTCTTCAGCGCGGGCGATAGGGTAGACGAGTGCTCCGGCGATGGTGGGCTCGACGGGATGGATGCGGTAGCTGAGTGAGGTGACGATGCCGAAGTTCCCGCCGCCACCACGAATGGCCCAGAGAAGGTCGGGCTGCTCAGTGGAGGAAGCCTTGACTATGCTGCCATCGGCGAGGACGAGCTCGGCGGAAAGAAGGTTGTCGGAGAGCAGGCCATAGCGGCTCATGAGAAGACCGATGCCGCCGCTGAGGGTGAAGCCGGCGAGGCCGACGACTTTGTGGGAGCCGAAGGTGACGATGCGGTCGTGTGCGGCGATGGCGTGGATAAACTCGGCGACGGTGAGTCCGGGCTGGGCGACGGTGGTGTTATTGTCGGGGTCGACAGAGATGGACTTCATGTGGGAGAGGTCGATGACGAGAGCGCCGTCACAGACGCAGGAGCCGAGTACGTCGTGGCCGCCTCCACGCACGGTAAGAGGAAGGTTCTCGGACTGGGCGAGAAGGACGAGTTGGGAGACCTGGGAGGAGGTTTGAGGCTGTGCGATGAAGGCGGGACGGCAGTCGATGCGGGCGTTCCACACGGCGCGGCCGCCGTCATAGTCGCCATGAGCGGAATCGACGAAGGGAATCTCGAGCTCGGTGAGGCGCAGAGCTACGGGCGATGTACTCGGAGCAAGCATGCGTGACAAGGCCTCTCTATCCAGGTGGACTTCCTTAATTCTTTTGTGCTAGTTAGATCGTTAGTGTAATGCAGCGGGTAAGAGCCAGAGATTATTGGTTAGTTAACAAATAAGTATGAACAAGGAGCAGCGCATAGGATCATTACTGCAAATATATGGTTCGCCGCAGGACTGGTTGAGCGAGGCAGGCACGGCTCCAAACACCTTACAGCAGTGCAGGAAGCGGAGGTTGGCCGAGCATCGGCTCCGGCTGTCTCCATAAGGACAAGAGGTCGTTTCAGAAGCAGCCTTGGTCTCATTGGGTCGCTGACTTTAAACAAGTCGATACTCTCCGTCTCCTCAACAAAATCTTCCTAAGGTCGAGTAAAGCTCGACCTCGCTATGGCGTTTCGACGATCTCTACCCGGTATCGCTCGAAAAGCTCCAGAAACTCGTTGCGCTCCAACTCCGGAATACCATGCTGCTCGAGCACCTGCACCGTGTGTTCACGGTTTGCTTGCCACTCGGCTTTAGTAATGCCGAGTCCGCGGTGCGAAGTCCTCATATCGCGTCCCAGGTAGAGGCACGGACCACCGGCCAAAGCACAGATTTGTTCGACTGTCAGTTGTTGCACCCGGGCTTTTGAATCGAGACTCCGGCCAGCCCCAAAGCGCGCGAACCGTGGATCTTCCTTCAACCGCTGAAACAGGTCGCCGATGATTGCTGCAATCGCGTCATATCCTCCCAGCCTCCTATACAGGCTGGACTGCTTCGTGCCATACTCGCTCATCATTCTGCCAGTATCCGTGAGTAATATGCATCGACACAAGTACTCGGCGCGACTAGTCAGCCCTCAGAAGGCTTATGGGAATGATTCCTCTGATGCCGATGGACTAGCACTCAATGAGCGGCTTGGCGATTTAGTAACAACTGACATGATCGAACAAGATCGCGTTTCGCAAGCTCCGAATCGGAACGCGAAGGATCGTGAGCCTGCTCTACCTTCGTGGGAGCGTACAGTTCTTCGAAACGTATCGGGGCATGTATGTGCTGGTGCAGTCGAAGTATCGAGAACCGACGCCTTCACGGAGTATAGAAGCGGGTCGCAATGATCTGAGCGCCAGGAGCGCTAGCTCCAATACTCCGCGTCTCAACCAGAAGTTCAAATGACCTCAATGAACCGTTAGGTAGAGAGGCTTGCCTCAGGACCGGTTTCATTTCATTCGAATTGAAGAGCGTGTCGGCAGCAGCTTGGGTCGCCGCCATGTTGAGGCCCTGAATGATCAGAACGTGTCCCTTTCCATCGAGACTGGGAAGATAATCGATTGCTCCATAGGTGCGGTTGGCCATCCCCGCTATGCCATTGACATATCGCATCTGTTCCGCTCCGGTAGGATGCTCATTCACCACGAAAGACTGATCTACCTCGGGCATATACTCCAGTCTGAAGTTCAGGTTCTTCTCGAATAGCGATACCCAGGGATTTGTGTGAGTCGAACCCAGAAGAATTGCATTGGCACTTTTCAAGTCCTCGGTCGTAATGCTTCTCGCATAACGGATCTGAGAATGGCCTGCCGAAAACTCCGGGAGTTGCGCCAGCATTGCTGTAATGTTCAGATCGACGACGCTGGTATAACGCTGCTGACGTAGATCGCTTAAGTTTTCGAAGCTGAGCCCGGGTACCGGCTTCAGATCAAAGAGATAACTACCGTTGGCATACTCTTCAAGAGCACCGAGGCGCCCAGTAAGGTTTTGCAGAATGCCAAATCCACTATCTGCCGGCACGATGATCGTATTTCTGTTCGGTTGGAACAGCTGTGCCCATATGGGATAGGAAAAATTCCGTGTTCGTTCCTCCTGCATTCTCCGCACGCTCATCCATACCGCCGTGCAGAAGATGCCGATAATCAATCCGGCAAAGAGAGATGACCAGACCGGCTTCCGGTAGCCCGTGTGAACCTTGTCGTGAGCTAAACCCGATCTTCCCGGTGCGTCGACGTTCTTCTCGGCGTGAGCGATCTCCGTCGCATCGTTCGTACAGAACCTTCGGCCATCTTCTGTAACGCAGGATCTGAACTAGGGTTCCCGGCATTTTCCGAATATTTAAAGACCGGGACATACCCTCCCCGCGGAATCACAATCCGTATGGGCTCGTCCTGCCCCTCTCCCTCGAAGTATTCATCGAGCCGCTTACGCAACATGCGTGCATAGCTTCGGACAATATTGTCTTCGCCGGGGTTGTAATCTGTCGCACGATTGAAAATCTGCGTGCCGATCCGTTGCTCAGTAATATCTTGTATATTTTCCAGCAGTCGTTGCTCGCAGACGTAGAGCAAAAACTTCGGCATTAGGTCCGACTTACTCAACCCTTTGCTGCTTGCCACTCGAAGCGCCAGCTGCCACTCGGGCCGGGAATGAAGGCGTTCATTCTCCCGGACCGGAATCTCCGCGATCAACACTCCGCCATCCGACGTCCGACGCCCCGTAAAGCGGACCTCGCGATCCTCTCGAAGGGAGCCCGGGCGCTCTCCGTGCATCCTTTCGTGATCATCAGGCATACCTCGAAGATACTTCGGCTCTATGAAATCTCTGTGAACGCTCTGCGCCCGACACTGCGAAATCCCTTGAAATATAGAGGTGTGAGGCAGGGGTGAGATTACAGGGTGACCCATTTTTCCACTACACTCACCCTTTCCCGCGCCTGCCAGATATGGTCATCATCGCTGCATCGGTAGTTCGAGGCCTTTGAGTTGGGTCTGCCACGAGAACGGTCATCGCAACTTCATGTCTACTCCACATTTCGGATGCAAGTAATTCCTGGAGCCTAAAAGTGAAACTTCTTCGATTAGCACTGTCAGTCTGTCTTCTCGTTCTGAGTTCTGTGCCTGTGTTCGCTCAGTTTGAAACCGCGTCTGTTCTCGGTTACGTCCGCGACGGCTCGGGAGCTGTCGTCTCGACAGCAACCGTCTCGCTTGTCAACCAGGAGACCAAAACGCAGGTCAGCGTACAAACCGACGCTCAAGGCGCCTACCAGTTCACGGACGTCAAAATAGGGCAGTATGCCATCAATGTTAAGGCGAACGGCTTTGAGACCAGTACCACACAGACCTTTACGGTCACCGTCAACGCTCGCCAGCGAGTCGACGTCGCTCTCAAGGTCGGTTCCAATAATGAAACTGTAACAGTTACATCCGCTGCGGAGCTTCTCGAAACCGATTCAAGCGAACGTGGTCAGGTTATCGGCACTCGCGAAGTTGAAAACCTGCCTTTAAATGGCCGCGCGTATGCTGACCTTGCTGCCCTTGTTCCAGGCGTGCGCCGCAACGTTCTCGAGAACACCACCGACTCCAGCCGCGACGCCACCTTCAACGTCAACGGGCAACGCAGCGAGTTCAACAACTTCCTCCTTGACGGCCTCGACAACAACGCCTATGGCACCTCGAACCAGGGCTTCTCCAATCAGGCCATCCCTCCCTCGCCCGACGCTATCGACGAGTTTCGTGTCGAGACCGACAACTACAGCGCGGAGTACGGACGCTCCGCCGGTGCTGTAATCAACGTCAGCATTCGCAGCGGTACCAACCAATTCCACGGCAAGGCCTACGACTATATCCGCAACACGGTTCTCAACGCGGTCGGTCCCTTTACTCCGCCTACCAACCCCTTGACCGGCAAGCCACAGAAGCCAATTCTCATCCGCAACCAGTTCGGAGGAACCTTCGGAGGCCCGATCTGGAAGGACCACACCTTTGCCTTCGGAGATTATGAAGGCACTCGCCAGGTCCAGCACAACCCGAATTCGGCCACGGTTCCCACCGCCAATCAGAATGGTACTAGCGCACTTGCCAAGGCGAACGGCGGTTACACTTTTCTTTCCGGTGCAAGCGGCGAGACCGGCTCTGCCGTGCAATTGATCAATCCATTCACCGGACAGCACTACGACAACGGCATTATCCCGTTCAGCGATCCTTCCGTCTCCTCCTTTGCCACAGGCGTTTTCGCGGCACTTCCCGCGGCCAACCTTCCCAGTGGGGCCTTCAGCAACAACTATGCCTCTCTGCCGCCCGATGTTCTTACCGATAATAAGTTCGACGTGCGCGTCGACCACACCTTCAGCGCAAAGACAACTGCCTTCGTTCGCTATAGCCAGCACCACGGCACTATCGTCTCGGCGAACAATATCCAGGGACCGGCAGGAGGCAGTAGCAACGGAACGGTCAACATCTTCAACCAGCAGATCGCAGGCGGCCTCACCCGCATCTTCAATCAGAACTCGATCCTCGATGCCCGCTTCGCCTTCACTCGCACAGACGGCGGAAAATTTCCTTATGGCCAGCACATGCCCAGCCTCATGCAGGGAATTCCCGGCCTTCCGACAGACCCGCAGGTCGTTCGCAGTCTCAACTCTCAGAGCGTCAGCGGATATAGTCAGTTCGGCAACCAGGGAAGCAACCCCCAGTTTCAAAATCCGTATGTCTTCGACCCTAAAATCAACTTCACGCTCATTCGCGGCCGTCACAGCTTCAAGATGGGCTATGAGTATCAGGCCATCTTCACCACCATCGACGACTTCAATCCTACCTATGGTCAGGACACATACAACGGCGGCTTCAGCTTCGACGGCATTGCTGCCACTCCGACTACTCCTGCCAAGCTGCCCACCTCGGCCAATCTTGCCGCCGCCGACCAGGGTACCAAAGAGGCAGTCGGGCTTGCCGACTTTCTCTTCGGCGCGCGAGATACCTTCCAGCTCAACAACTTTGTTATCGTTCATCTCAATCAGCGCATGAACTACTTTTATTTTCAGGATGACTTCCGCCTGAACTCGCGCCTTACTATCAATGCAGGTCTGCGCTACGAGTTGGTCACACCCCAGTGGGAGTCGAATAATCTGTTGTCCAACTATGACCCCGGTAGCCAGTCGCTCATTCGGGCAACACCGGGCTCACTCTACAACCGCGCGCTGGTCAATATGCCTAAGCTCGACTTCGCTCCACGCATCGGCGCTGCGTACTCTATCGATTCGAAGACAGTGATACGCGCAGGCTACGGACTCGGCTATGCGCAGTACAACCGTGAGGGTGGCGAGAACCTGCTGGTCTATAATCTGCCGGCCATCGTCAATACAAATATCGTGCAGGGTCCGCAGTTCGCCGCGAGCGGCATTCTCGGCACTCAAAAAGCGTTGCCCCTCTGCACCAGCACGCAGGCAGGCGCGTCTTACGACCCCAACAATCCCACTCCATGCTTCCGTTCAACGTCCCAGGGATACCCTACCAACTTCACCAATCCCGCCAACGTCACCGCCGCCAGCAACCTGAACGTGCAGGCGCGCTATATCCCCAAAAACCTGCCCACAGGCTACGTCCAGAGCTATCACCTTACCGTCCAGCGGCAGTTCGGCAACTTCACCACCTTTGAAACCTCCTACGTCGGTGCGCATGGAGTCAAACTCCAGGTTCTCGCCGACCTCAATCAATCGATTGCGAATCCCGTTACCGCCACCTGCAATGCGACCGTCTCCTCTGGCTGTCTCACCCTGGCGCAACGTCGTCCTATCCCCACCTTTACCACCATCGAGGAGACTCTGCCGCAGGGGTTTCTCTCCTATAACGCGCTGCAAACCAAACTCGAGCATCGCACCGGCCACGGCCTCTATCTGTTGAACTCCTTCACATGGTCGCGGGCACTCGACAACGCCAGTGGGCACCTCGACGCGAACGACGGCGACAACTCTCGCATCAACCTCGCCAACCCCCTCGGAGAGCGCGGACCTTCCGGCTACAACCAGCCCCTCAATGACAGCCTCTCCATTGTCTATGACCTGCCCTACGGAAAGGGCCGCGCCTTCGGCAGCAGCGCTCCCTTCCTCATGCAAGAGCTACTTGGCGGATGGCAGATCACCGCGATCAATAGCGCGAACAGCGGGCTGCCGGTCAACATCACCTACTCGCCTAACAGCTTCCAGCAGACCAGTCCGCTGCTGGTTCAGCGTCCCAACCTCGTTGGGAACCCCGTTCTTCCCAAGTCAAAACGTATCAAGCTCCCAGGCAACCAGAACATCGTAACCATGCAGAACCCCGTCTTTGGGCTTACCGGAAACGCCACCCTCAGCCTACCGGACAACAACCACCCCTACGGCAGTGCAGGGCGCAACTCCGTCAGGTTCGATCCCTTCTATCAGCTCGACATGGGACTTCATAAAAACTTCAAGCTGTATCCGGAGAACCTCACGTTCGACTTCCGCGCTGAAGCCTTCAATATCCTCAACCAGACCAACTACGCCTTTCCGCAAGGCGGCTACAGCCCCAGCTCCACTAGCTTCGGCGTCGTGGCAGCAGCTTCCACCTTCCCCGCGCGAGTTCTGCAGTTCGCCGGAAAGTTCATCTTCTAACTGGTAGGTATTGCTCAATATGGATCGCAGACAATTCACCACCCTCGGCGCTGCCTCGCTCGGCAACCTGCTCACCCGGAGACTCTGGGCTGAGCAGGTCCGGGCGGCAGCCTCACCGGACAAGTTCTACTTCGCCCTCATCGCCGACACCCACATCATCGACGACTTCTACGTCAAAGGCAGCGAGAACGGCGTCGAAGATAACGAGAGCATCCTTCTGACCACGCCACGTCTCATCTCGGCGCGCGACCTGATTAATTCGCTTCAGCCCGCCATCGAGCAGGTCTTCCTGATCGGCGATTACTTTCACAACTATCCATCCACGGACTACGACTTCTACTTTAAGAACAAAACCCGCCTCGATAACGCCAAGGCAATCACCGACGGCTTTAAGATGCCGGTTCACCTCGGCTTCGGCAATCACGACTACGATGTCCGTAACGTATCCCGCGAGATGAGCCATCGTCTCTTCGAGGCAAAATTCGGCACTAAGCCCTACACCGTTCTGGACTACAAAGATTATAAATTTATCCACCTCAATAATTTCTTAGGCAGCACGCAGGACCATACCTCAGCCGACTTCAACCCCAGCATCGGCTCCCTCGGCGAAGAACAGCTTCACTGGTTCGAAGCACAACTCCAGCTGCATAAACCCACCTTCGTCTTCATTCACTACCCGCTCATTCAGGACAAGCCAACCGAGTTCGCCGACTACGGCCTCCACCCTCTCCTGCGCAAATATCAGGACACCATCCAGCTTGTCGTCTCCGGACACCAGCACAAGTGGGTTGACTACGCTCACAACTATGGCCCCCAGCATTACATCATGGCGGCCACACGGTACGATCCCAACGCCTACATGCTGATGGAGGTTGATGCGAAGCGTGCGACTTGGCGTTTCATGAACGCAAGCCTGGTCGAGTGGTCGACCCACTACAGCAAGCCATATCGCACCACGTAATTCACCATAAGCCACCATCCATTTACCACGTTTTTCACCACAAAAATTCGACCGAAAAAGGTAGATATGCCTCAAATCCGCTATTGCATTCTGTCCCCCATCATTTTTCTCGCAGCGTTGAACGGCCTTTCTTTTCAAGCGCATGCCCAAATCTCCAATGCCGACAGCGCCGTCAAGCTCAATCAAATTCAGGTGATAGGAACCCACAATAGTTACCATGCCGGTATCGCTACCAGCGAAAGTAAACTCTGGCTGGCTAAGAGCCCAGACGCATATAAAGGACTCGACTATCAGCATCAACCGCTGACCCAACAGTTCGACAGCGGTGTACGCCAGATTGAACTCGACATCTACGCCGACACAAAGGGAGGACTGTACGCGCATCCAGCAGGCCCGGCATCCGTCGCTGCTGCTCATCTTCCACCAGACCCGAACTTCGATCCGGATGGAGTAATGGCCAAGCCGGGCTTCAAGGTCATGCATGTCCAGGACTTCGACTACCGCAGCACCTGCCAGCCTTTTACCGGCTGTCTGCGGCAGATTCGGGAGTGGTCTCATGCCCATCCAGACCACATTCCAATCTTCGTCCTAGTCGAGACCAAACAAGGTAAGCCTCGCGGTGATCTTCACCTCACAGAGCCTGAATCCTTTACCACGGCAACCTTCGACGCTCTCGATTCCGAGATCCGTTCCGTATTTCCCTCCGAAGAGCTCATTACACCGGATGATGTTCGGGGGAACTACGACACACTCAACCAGGCTGTGCTTGCCGGCAACTGGCCAAGCCTTGCGAGTGCGCGCGGCAAGGTAATCTTTCTTATGGACCAGCGTTCCGTTGGCCCTGTTTATCTCACCGGGCATCCGTCGCTTCGTGGTCGTGTCATCTTTACGAATGCCGAGCCTGGTGAGCCCGATGCCGCCTTCATCGAACGCAATGATGGTCCGGCTTCGGATATCTCGGCATTAGTCCGACAGGGTTATCTCATTCGTGCCCGCACTGATTCAGACACGAAGGAAGCGCGGGTCAACGACACAACCACGCGCGATGCCATGATCGCAAGCGGTGCACAACTGCTGAGCACGGATTACCCTATCAATGAACCTGCCCGTTGGCCTGGCCACTTCGTCGTAACTCTGCCTGGGAATGTCGTAATGCGTTGCAACCCGATTAACGCTTCCTCTACCTGCAATGCCCAAACGCTGAAATAAATCGACCGACTTCTTAGAACTCCGTAGAAACCTCGCCGGATTGCAAACCTTTCGATTCGATAGCTGAGGTTCGGTGTTGGAGCAGCGGTGTGTCTTACTTCAGCGCTAGGTGGGCTGTCCGGACGTCGGTTGCGGTGAAGATGGAGAGGAAGGGGACGCCGGGGATGGTGGCTTCGATGTTGGCTCGGCCGCCTTGTTCGCGATCGACGAGGCAGAGGACTCCGGCTACGTTCATTCCGGCTTCGCGGGTGGCTTCGATGGCGGTGATGGTAGAGCCGCCGGTGGTGCAGACGTCGTCGACGATGACGACCTGAGCCCCGGGTTTGAGGAAGCCTTCGATCTTGCGGCCGGTGCCGTGGGTCTTTTCGGCTTTGCGGACGAGGAAGCCGTGGATGAGGGTGGGGGTGGCTTCGTCGGGGCTGGGTTCGTTGTCAAGCGCGAGGACGCTTGAGAGCTCGAGGATCTCGTTGTGGTCGGCGAGCGCCCAGGCGCTGGCGGTGGCGGTGTTGGAGACGAGGGGGTCGGCCCCCATGGTGAGGCCTCCGACGGCTTCGGCGTGGGGGATGTGCCGGCGGATGAGGTCATAGAGGACGAGGCCGGAGAGGCGTCCGCCTTCGGCGTGAAGCGTGGTGATGCGGCAGTCGATGTAGTAGTCGGACTTTTTGCCGCTGGCGAGGGTAAAGTCACCCAGCTTGAAAGAGAGGGTGGCGATCAGGTTAAGGAGAGCGGTTCTGTTGTCGCTGTTCATGGTCTGATGTCCGATTATCGATGTGCGCCGAGGGGGTACCCCCCCTACTACCTTCGTGTAAGTTATTTAGAATAAAGGATTTAGGAGGTTATTGGCCCCGCAAAATATTCCAAACAAAGGACTTACGATCAAAATAGTGCAAACAAAAGACTTATGAACAATCAAACATGTTTCTCTCCGGAGCTTTGCTCGTCTTTTCTTCCTATTTAACAGTATAGCTGTTGGAGCAGGGTAAACATGCCATTTGGATGCTGTTGGCTGCTAATGGTTTAGGGGCTTTGGGGGCTTGACAAGCGATTTTGCTGGTGTTTTTGAAGGTGTTTCGCGAAAAAAAATTGAGAGCTGGTCTTGCAGTGCCACTGTAGGCGCTGTTGAGCAGCTCAGGGGCTGAGAGCCTGCGCTCCCGCGAGACTGCGACTTTCTTCAGCAGCCTCCGAATTCCCTCAAAGTGGAAACGCCAGATGTTCTTCTCGACAACAGCTGGAGCGTCCGGAGGGAAGAGTCAAAGGACCCCTATACAAAGAGATGATAGACAGAGTTTTTGCCCGCGCCTACTATCAGACCGGATCGCTCTTCAGGGCCGACGACATGTGTTTCGACCCTCTTGCGATTCTCGTCAAACGAAGGAGACGTACCCAGATGCGACCCATCGAAAAAGTGAATGTTTCCGAACGAGGGACAAACGCGATCGCAGAGATATCGCGCCGACGAGTTCTAATCGGCGGCGCAATGATGGCGGCGGGAGTGAGTCTTCCCCGGGCTGCCTCGGCTCTGGCGATTCAAAGCAAGCCCCAATCAAATTCCAAAATCACAGAGGGAGAAAGTATGTCTCACCATCTCGACTCACCCATTGCCCGTCAGGACGTCCGACTTGACATCACCGATCTCTACGTCTTCCGGGGCGAAACCGGGACCGTATTCGCGATCAATGTCTGCCACTCTCTCGGAAAGCCAACAGTTCCCGGCTACCATCCGGAGGGCATGTACGAATTCAAGGTCGATCTCAACGGCGATGCTGTTGAAGAGGCTACCTACCGGCTCACGTTCGATGAGCGCGACGCACAAGGGAACCAGCGCTATACCGTACGGCGCCTTCGTGGGAAGGAAGCTACCGATCCGCATGCAGCCGGTACGGTCATTGCCCAGGGAACGACAGACCAAGCCGTCACCACGCCATCCGGTGTGCGCGTCTGGGCCGGCCACGCCGGCGACCCATTCTGGATCGAGCCAACTGTGCTGCACGCGGTGGGTCACGCGTTCCAAGACGGCACAAAGGTGGATCTTGCAGGCTGGGATCCCAGCAAGGCGACCAACTTCTTTGCCGGTCAGACGGTGTATGCGATTGTGTTGGAGCTGCCGGACAGTGAATTGCTGGCGGGCGCTGGCGACAAGCGCAGGATCGGTGTGTGGGCAGTGGCGACGCTTGCCACGGACGCTGGGGGATGGCGCTCGATCAACCGCATCGGCCTTCCGATGATTCCGCCGCTGTTCGCGCAGTACAACGAAGACCTCGGCAATCGTCTGAATGCGGGGCATCCGTCCGAAGACTTTGCGACCTACGGAGATGTTCTGGCCAAGAAGATGGCAGCAGTTGTGGCCGCGTATGGAACGGCCGAAGACCCCAACGCATACGGAGAGAAGATCGCACACCGGTTGTTCCCCAATATGCTTCCTTACACAGTTGGCACAGAGGCATCGCTTGGCTTCGTCGAGTGGAACGGCCGCACCCTCACGGATAATGCGCCCAATGTCATGTTTTCGACTGCAGCGAACACTCCCATCCAACTTGGGATCGGCAAGGAATCGGTGACGTCGAAGCCGCGAAAGAACTTCCCCTACGTTCCGCTTGTGGTTTGAGTGGGCGTCTCGGCTGGCGCACTACGGAATCTGGATTTGTTTGCGGCACCGAGTCATGACAGGCTCGGTGCCGCGGTCATTTTTGTGTGCGGATTGGCTGGGTTAGTGGGCTAGTTTTTCCAGATGGCGGTAGCCGCCGGTGGCGATGAAGGCGATGGCGAAGATGGTGGTGTTGTAGCTGACGTGGATGAGGGTGGAGGCCATGACTGAGCGGAGCCGGAGGCGCACGTAGCTGAGGATGAGAGAGACGCAGAAGAGGAGAGCGAGGACAGGCCAGGTGAAGGCGGTCTGGAAGCCGTGGATGAGGGCGAAGAGGATGCTGGTGAGGACTGCGGAGAAGATGAGGGAGTTGCGGGTGAGCCTGTTGGTGGCGTGCCAGGCTTCGCGGGCGGCGGGAGTGCGGGGGAGCGAGAGCCAGTCGTAGGCGATGGCGAAGGCGGGGAGGAGGAAGCCGCGGAAGGCGACCTCTTCGAAGAATGGCGCGACGAGGATTCCGAAGGCGGTGACGAGCCAGACGTCGGAGCGGGTGCGGAAAAAGTCGTCCAGGGGGATGGTTTTGGGGAGCGAGATGAGCGAAGTGGCGGCCTGGACGGCGAAAGACAGGATGAGGCCGATGGGGATGAGGCGGAAGGCGTTGCGGCGGGCAGCGTCGGGGTTGAGCTGGAGGCCTTCAGCAAAGGGACGCTTCCAGATGAGGGGAAACACCAGCCACGAGAGCCCCAGAGTGCCGATATAGGAGAGAGCCTGAGAACCGATGAGAAGTTTGGTGGAAATTGTAGCGGCGACTTTGCCCTTTGCCGCACCTGGATGGGTGAGACCCAGGAGGAGGGAGTCGGTAAAGAAAAAGAAACCAAGGATGAGAAGAAAAAGTAGAGCGTGGCCGAGATGGGGGATGCGCGAGGGGGGATCGGCGGGGGGAGTTCCTTCGGTGTGTTGGTAGAAGAGGGCGGTTTCGCCTTCGATGGGCGCGGGCTCCTGGAAGACAGGGGGGACGGCGACGGGCTGGTCGGGATTGAAGGGGCGCACAGAGGGAGAGGACGGGTTGGACGTGAGGTCGCTCATACTTGGTCGTGCGAGATGAGGTTACAGCTTTGCCCCCTTCTTTGAGGTGGTTTTGTTGGCCGTCTTGCCTATTGTGGACCTGTTTGCGGGTTTTGGCTTGGGTCTTTCTGCGGGCTTGGCAGCGCTAGCTTTGGCGATGCCGGTCTTTTTTTCGGGGGTGACAAATTTAGTTTTTGGCTTTTTGATTGCGTCGGCCGCGGCGATGATGGTAGCGGGTTGGGGGCCGGCGTGGCTGGTGCCATTGCGGCTGGCGAGGGCTACGGGGTGTTGCGAGTAGTAGCGGGCGAGGAAGTTGCCGGTGTGGGAGTTGGCGACGGTGGAGATTTGCTCGGGGGTGCCGTGGGCGATGATGCGGCCACCATTTTCGCCGCCCTCGGGGCCCATGTCGAGGACGTAGTCGGCGTTGCGGATGATGTCGAGGTTGTGCTCGATGATGACGACGGTGTTGCCGAGGTCGGTTAGCCGGTGGAGGACTTCGAGGAGCTTGCGGACGTCGTCGAAGTGGAGGCCAGTGGTGGGCTCGTCGAGGAGGTAGAGGGTGCGGCCGGTCTGGCGCTTGCTGAGCTCGCGGGCCAGTTTCATGCGCTGGGCTTCGCCGCCGGACAGGGTGGTGGCGGATTGACCGAGGTGGATGTAGCCGAGGCCTACGTCTACCAGGGTTTGCAGTTTGATGTTTACCGTTGGGATGTCTTTTAAGATCGGGACGGCGTCGGCGATGGGGAGGTCGAGGATGTCGGCGATGGAGTAGCCGTTGAACTTTACGGAGAGAGTTTCCTGATTGTAACGGCGTCCGTTACATACTTCGCAGAGGACGTAGACGTCGGGGAGGAAGTTCATCTCGATGCGGCGCTGGCCTTCGCCCTGGCAGGCTTCGCAGCGACCACCCTGCACGTTGAAGGAGAAGCGGCCAGGTTTGTAGCCGCGCTCGCGGGATTCGGGAAGCATGGCGAAGAGGTCGCGGATGGCGGAGAAGACTCCGGTGTAGGTGGCGGGGTTGCTGCGTGGCGTGCGGCCTATTGGGGACTGATCTATCTGGATTACTTTGTCCAGCTGGTCGATGCCGATGACGCGACCGTGTTGGCCGGGCTCTTCGCGGGAGCCGTAGAGCTCTTTGGCTAAGGAGCGGTAGAGGATGTCGTTGACTAGTGTGGATTTTCCAGAGCCGCTGACGCCGGTGATGACGGTCATGACGCCTAGAGGGAAGTGGGCGGTAACGTTTTGCAGGTTGTGGGAGTGGGCGTCTTCTACGGTGACCCAGTTGTTAGTGAGCTCGCGGGGTTCGGTGCGGGCGAGGATCTCGATTTTGCCGGCGAGATATTGGCCGGTGATGGACGCTGGGTTGTCCATGATCTGTTGCGGAGTGCCGTCGGCGATAAGGTAGCCGCCGTTTTTGCCAGCTCCGGGGCCGAGGTCGAGGACGTAGTCGGCTTTGCGGATGGTGTCTTCATCGTGCTCGACGACGAGGACGGTGTTGCCGAGGTCGCGGAGGTTTTCGAGGGCGTTGATGAGGCGCTGGTTGTCGCGCTGGTGGAGACCGATGGAGGGTTCGTCGAGGACGTAGAGGACGCCGCGGAGGCGGGAGCCGATCTGTGTGGCGAGGCGGATGCGCTGGCCTTCGCCGCCTGAGAGGGTTGCGGCGCTGCGGTCCAGGGCGAGGTAGCCGAGGCCTACGGCGTTGAGGAATTCAAGGCGCTCGATGATCTCGCGCTGGAGGCGGTCGGCGATGATGCGGTCGCGGCCGACGAAGTTCATGCTGCGGGCGGCGGTGAGGGCGCGCTCGAGCGGAAGGGCGGTGAAGTCGGCGATGCTTTGCCCGTTGACGGTGACGGCGAGGGATTCGGGGCGGAGGCGGCGGCCATGGCAGACGGGGCAGGTGGTCGCGGACATGTACTGCATCATGTACTCGCGGTAGCCTTCGGATTTGGTGTCTTCGAGGTTGCTGCGGAGGTAGTTGAAGATGCCGTGAAAGCCCGTGCGGCCTGCTTCGGCGCGCGGAGGGCCGTAGAGGAAGAGGTTCTGCTGCTCGTGGGTGAGGTCTTCGAAGGGCTGCTTGATGTCGATCTTGCTTTTTTCTGCGAAGAGCTTGATGAGGCGAAGGAGGTAGGCTGAGCCGGAGCCCGGGCCCATGGCGCCGTCGAGGAGCGGCTTGGACCAGTCGGTGATGGTTTTGGCTGGGTCGAAGTCGTAGATGCTGCCGAGGCCGTGGCAGTTGGGGCAGGCGCCGTAGCTGGAGTTGAAAGAGAAGCTGCGGGGCTCGAGGCGGGGGACGTTGATGCCGCAGTCGGGGCAGGCCATGGAGGAGGAGTAGAGGGTTTCCTCCTGCTTGCGGGTGTCGGGGTCTTGCAGGCCGATGAGGACGAGGCCGTTGGCCATCTGCAGGGCCTTGAGGACAGAGGTTTCGAGGCGTCGGGTGTCGTACTTCGGAACTGCGTTGGCGAGTGCGGCGTTGGTGTTAGGGATGGCCGCGTCGGGAGGCAGAGGCTTGAGGATGATGCGGTCGACGATGGCTTCGATGGTATGGTTCTTGCGCTTTTCGAGGCGCATGCCGTCGGTGAGCTCGGTTATTTCACCGTCGATGCGGGCGCGGAAGCCTTGCTGGTCGAGGGATTCGAGCTCTTCGCGGAACTCGCCTTTGCGGCCGCGGACGATGGGGGCGTAGACGGTGATGCGCTCGCCGGGAGCGAGGCTGGCGATGCGCTCGACGATCTGCTCGGCGGACTGGCGGGTGATGGGGCGATGGCAGTTGGGGCAGTGAGGCTGGCCGACGGAGGCGTAGAGGAGGCGGAGGTAGTCGTAGATCTCCGTGATGGTGCCGACGGTGGAGCGGGGACTGCGGCTGGTGGTTTTCTGCTCGATGGAGATGGCGGGGGATAGGCCGTCGATGGCATCTACGTCGGGGCGCTCCATCTGGTCGAGGAACTGGCGGGCGTAGGCGGAGAGAGTTTCGACGTAGCGGCGCTGACCTTCGGCGTAGATGGTGTCGAAGGCGAGGGAGGACTTGCCGGAGCCGGAGAGTCCGGTGACCACGGTGAGGGTGTTGCGCGGGATAGAGACCGAGACGTTGCGGAGGTTGTGCTGGCGCGCGCCGCGGACCGTAATGTGTGTGATGCCCATGTGGAAGAATTGGCGATGTTCGGCCAAGTCTCTAGGATACGGTATTTGGTGGGTTGAGAGAAAATGGGCCGGGCAACGCCGAAGGGGAGAATATGTATCCGATGGAGCAACAGGGGTACACGTTCGGGTCATTGTAAATGACCATAGATTTGTAAGAATAGCGACTGCTCCGGTAAGTTCCTGAGGGGACAGGGAGCAACGAATTGGATGGTCCAGGAGCGGATGTGAGTCTGTCGATAATGTTGGTTTGTGCGGTGTTGGCTTCGTTGGCGGTGGGCGTTTTGGTGGCTTACGGCATTTGTGTAGCGATGTTCAGGATCTTTCGGATGCACGCGCGCCAAGTGGCTGCGGGGCGTTTATCGCAGAGCATGGTGGCTCCGGTGCAGACTGTCAAGAGCTAGATTTTCCAGGGTTTTTTGGGGAGAGGCCATGTACTGGTCTCTCCTTTTTTTTGATTAAGGAGGTTCTTTTATTGAGGCGGTGTTTGAGGCGGCTGTTGCTGGCGCAGGCGCTGCAACTGTTCGTAGATTTGTTGCGGGGTTTTGACTCCGTTAGGCGAGTCGGGTTGCGTGGTGCTGGCCGGAGCAGGTGGCGCGGTAGTTGCGGGGTCTACTGGTGGGGTGACCGGGAGGTTCTGTGGTGGTGGTGTGGGGTCTGAGGGTGGGTTTGGCTGCACGGAGAAGTTTCGGGGCGCCTCGGGTGCGTCTTCGACTACGGCGGCGTGGGGACTGGGTGGAGTTGGGCCGCCATTGCGGGGAGTGAGGACGAGCTCGGCCAGGGATGCGTCATCGCGCTGGACGAGGATCATATTGCTGCTGGTGCCGTCGAGCAGGCCTGTGAGAACTTCGGCGGCTTCCGCTGGGCCGTAGTTGCCGAAGACACGCTCGTCTTCGACGCCGCCGGTGATCTTCATTCCAGTGTCGGAGGCGATCTGACGGAGGATCTGATTCAGGCTGGAGTTGTTGGCAGCGACTGTGAGGATGCCGTTCGAGTAGCTGATCCGGGCACGAGTGGGTGGAGTTTGGGATGGCCTGAGCGGGGGATCGGGGGTGATTGGAGGCGCTGTGGAAGGCGTTGGCGGAAGCGCCGATGCCGACGGATTTGCCTGTGGGACAGGCCGCGACTGCGCTAAGAGCACCGCGGAGAAGACGAGGCCAGCAGCAGACATGAATCCGATTTGCGTGATGATGCGCATAGAGGTAAGACGGGTTTTCTCGAAGGAGGTCATGGCTTCGACGAAGCTTGGTGAGACAAGATTACCGCGGAATACGGCTGCGGAACCGGCAATCATCAGGATGATGCCTGTTTGCTAACGCCATTTGCTTTCGCCTTTTGATTCACAAGGAGTTCGGTCGTTCGCTTCGAAAGACTTCCAACGAGTTCGATGGAAGGCGAGCGTTGCATCTTGATTAAAGGCCGATAGCTGTAAACTGTCATTGCCCTTTGGGATTGCCGCTTTGTATGTGCGCCTCTCGAAGGAACGGGGATGAAGATGAGGATTTGTACCTGGTTGCTGGCGGCGGGAATAGGGATATGTGCTGTCGCGTCGGCAGAGACTTGTACGACGCAATCGCAGATGACTGCCTCGGATAGAGATGCGCTGGTGGCCGAGGCGCGGGGACTGGCGGCGAAGGTTCAGGCGGGTGACGTGGCTGGTTTGCAGGCGGCGACGGCTCGCGAGTATGCGAAGGATTTTGGCGGGATTGGACCGGTGGTGAATACGACTGCCGCGAAGGTGAAGGGTGGAACTCCGGTTGTGGAACAGGTATATCTGCTGGACGCGACGGAGCTGAAGGCCGGGGCAGACGGGTCTTTTCCGGAGGCACAGTTTTTCTGCTCGCTGAATAAGACGGTGGCAGAGGCGGATTTCACGATCTCCGGGCTTGCGCCGGGGCGCTATGGTTTTGCGATTGTGGATGTGAAGGATACTGGCTCGCCGTGGCGGATGTCGTTTTTGCTGCGGCAGGATTCGGGGCAATGGACAATGGCGGGTTTTTATCCGAAGGCGCTGTCGGCGGCGGGCCATGATGGTTTGTGGTACTGGACGCAGGCGCGCACGATGAACTCGCAGAAGGAGCGCTGGAACGCGTGGCTCTACTACCAGCAGGCGGAGAGTCTGCTGCGGCCGGTGAACTTTCTTCAGAGCAGCCACCTGGAGAAGCTGCAGACAGAGGCGAGCGCTGCGGCGCCTCCTGCTCTGTCGGAGGGTGTGAGCGCGGAGGCTCCGCTGGTGGTGAAAGGGGCGAATGGAGCGGAGTATCACTTTACCGCGCTAGGTGTGGATGACTCCCTGGAGAAAGACAAGATTGATATTACGGCTCATCTAAAGGTGGATGCGATCGGCGATCCAGCAGCAGCGCGGAAACGTAACACCGATGCGATGGAGGCGCTACTGGCCGCGTATCCTGAGATGCGGAGACCATTCCATGGAGTGTGGATTGTTGCGGAGGTGCAGGGGCAAAACCCCTTTGCAACTGAGCAGGCGATGAGTGAGATCCACTAGCGCGTGTTGATTTGCTTAGATTTTTCGTGTGAGTTTGATGTGGTGATGCTATCTTGAGAGACGTTTTGGTTGGATGGTAGTGCTGAAAAGATGTGGGCAGCTTCCCGAGGTTATGTTGGCTTCTATTAGTAACGCAGTTCGAAAAGATAAATGATGACGACAAAGAATAAAAAGACATTGAGCGAAGCGATTGAGGAGCGGCGTGCGACTCCGAGTTTTGACGGTACGCCAATTCCTGCCGAGGACTTGAAGCAGATTTTGAATGCTGGGTTGCAGGCGCCGAGCGGCTATAACATGCAGCCTTGGAGATTTGTGGTGGTGCAGTCTCCGGAGCAGAAGAAGAAGCTGCGGGCGGCGAGTTACAACCAGGGCAAGGTGGAAGAGGCGTCGGCGGTGATTGTGGCCTGCGGAGACGCGGATGGGTGGCGTAAGGATCTGGACCTGATGCTGGAGCTCGGGCGCAAGGGCGGTATGCCTGAGAGCTATGCGGCGCAGGCGAAGAACAGTGTTCCGAATTATCTATCGAGCTTTACTACCGTTCAGATGCAGGGATGGCTGAACAAGATGGTGATGCTGTCGTTTACGCACATGATGCTGATGGCTGAGGTGATGGGTTACGATACGGCTCCGATGGAAGGGTTTGAGCAGGACAAGGTACATGAGGTGCTGCGGCTGCCGATGAGCTATTGGGTGGTTGCGCTGCTGGCGATTGGACATGCGAGGGGACCGGATAAGTTCTATGGCGGCCGGTTCGATATGACGCATACGGTATTTGGAGAAGAGTACGGCAAGCCGTTGAAGTGATGGGAACGGAGACGACCGGGCTATGAAGGTTGCACTGCGCGTTTTGGCTGTTCTGATTTTGGTGGCGATTGTGGCCGGGGCGACATTCTATTGGAATCCGCTTTGGGTGGCGGATCAGCAGGTGCGTTTTCATCTTTGGCGCGAAGGCGTGAAGAGCGAGTACGTCGAGGCGGGTGGGTACAGGCTGCATTATTTTGAGGCGGGGCCGGTGGATGGGACTCCGCTGGTGCTGGTACATGGGCTGGGAGCTCGGGGAGAGGACTGGGCACCGATGATGCCGCGGCTGGCGGCGAAGGGGTTTCATGTGTGGGTGCCGGATCTGCTGGGTTATGGGCGATCGCCAAGGCCGGATGTGGACTATTCCATCCCGCTAGAGGAGCAGGTTGTCGTGGACTTCATGCGGGCGGTGCATGTTCCGCGGGCCGATGTGGGCGGGTGGTCGATGGGCGGATGGGTTGCCATGAAGCTCGCGCTGGACCATCCGGAGATCGTGGATCGGCTGGTTGTATATGACAGCGCGGGAGTGTATTTTCCGGCGACATGGCAACCGGAGCTGTTTACTCCTACGGATGGGGCGGGTGTGAGGAAGCTGATTGCGATGCTGACGCCCGAGACTCGAGTTGTGCCGGATTTTGCGGCGGCTGCGATGGTGCGAAAGCTGCAGGCAAATGCCTGGGTGGTGAACAGGAGCTTGAGTGCGATGACAAGCGGGCGGGATCTGCTGGACTTCCGGCTGCACAATCTCTCGGAGCCGATGTTGATTGTGTGGGGATCGAAGGATGAGCTGATTCCGCTGTCGGCTGGAGAGGCGATTCATGAAAGAGTGCCGCAGTCGGTGCTGAACATTATTGAAGGGTGTGGGCATCTGGCTCCGGAGGAGTGTCCGGGGCCGGTGACGGAGAGTACGGTGGATTTTTTGCGGAGCGAGCCGCCTATGCGGGGTGGAGAGAAGACTTTTCCGGCGCGCTGAGGGAAAGGCTTAACACGATTACACCGATTTACACCGATCAAGACTTCTTAGTCGGGTTGCCACTGGTAGGCGTTGGGCTGGGGCAGGTTGATGTGGGCGAGGACTCGGTGGACGAAGTTGCGGGCCATGTCCTCGGTGGATTGAGGGTGGTTGTAGAGGGTGGGGATGGTAGGGAAGATGGTGGCTCCGGCGTCGGAGGCCAGCTGCATGTTGCGGAGGTGGATGCGGTTGAAGGGAGTTTCGCGGACGCAGAGGATGAGGGGGCGGTTTTCCTTGAGGGTGACGTCGGCGGCGCGGTGGATGAGGTTTTCGGCGAGGCCGTTGGCGATGTGGGCGAGAGTGCCCATGGAGCACGGAAGGATGATCATGGCGGCGGTGGGGTAGCTGCCGCTGGCGATGTTGGCTCCGATGTCGGATTCGGCGTGGTGCTGGAGCTTCGGGCAGGGGACGCCCAGGAGTTTTTCGGGGAGGTCGTTGCGGCCGCTGAGTTTTAGTTCTTCGGCGAAGACTCGGAGGGAGTTTTCGGAGGCGATGAAGTTGATTTTGGCTACGCGGGGGTCGGCGGACAGGGCTCGGAGCATCTCGGCGGCGTAGATGGAGCCGCTGGCTCCGGTTACGGCCAGGGTGACGTTACGGGGTTGAGGGGATTCGGACACTGGATGATTATCGCTCATGCATGGGGGTACCCCCTCCCTATTGCCTGCGCGTAAGCCTTTCCTTTTCAGTAGTATAGATGGGCACAAACATACCTGTCTCATCAAAAGGGGGGTGCGTGACTACTAACCAATCTTCCAATATTCATCGAAATAAGCGTCAAAGCTTACTGCAGAAGGAGTTATCGGGCCGCTTTGAATGTGTCCTTTGTCGCACTGGATCGCATGAGCATGGCTTGATGCGAGCATGGCCAAGGCCTCTTCACGCGGGTCTCTATCGAATGCCACTACTGTACGGATTCTTAAGAGAGATACACAGCCTCCTACACCGCATGACAGCAATATACAGACTACGTTGCCGGATGCACTTGATTTATATGGGTCCTCTTGAGCAGGGGCTAGCTGGACATCGTGAGCCGAATACTCGTACAAGTGCTTGCATCGAGGACACAAGAAGGTTCGTGTCGATGCACCCATGGGCCACCTTCCTAGACCTTGAGATGTATCGGGATGCGTGGCAAGCGGGAGCCAAATGGGGTGAGAGCAGTTTTTGCATATCAAAGCAGGAAAGTCCATCAACCCCTCCAAGGTGGACAGAACCACCAGAATTACCACGAGAATTGACCGAATGGCTAAAACGGCATTCAATACCTTTATGAAGCCTGAGCTGAAAACCTCGGAAGAGTTCGACAGGTTCACCGCCTTAGTGGATCAGGTGATAGCCGTCCCTCGTTCGGAGGTTCAGAAGCGCGAGGAAGAGTACAAGCGCAAGACTGAGGGCGACCCGAAGCGGCGCGGCCCGAAGCCAAAGGCATCTCAGAAAGCTAAACCGCCTCTCTAAACGTCTTTCAGGAACTCTGAGAGTGTCATCCTAAAACCCAGAGCGAATATCTCCAGCGAAGAACTAGTCAATTCCTCTGAGTAGATCAGCGGTCTTTACACCCAAACTTTGGGCCATCAAATGCAGATTCCGTAGGCCGATCTCCTTCTTTCCAAGCTCCACATCTGAAATGTAGTTTCGTCCAACTCCTGCATGAACGGAAAGGTAGGTTTGCGTCCAGCCTCGGGCTATTCGCAGTTCTCTAATTCGCTGTCCCACAAGGACGCAAATATCCTTTGCCATCCCTAAAGTCTGGCTGTACTCTATCGAGGACATACCCCCTATAGAGGACAGAGGCAAAAGCGCAGACGATGAGCGTCTATGGCCAGCATTATGCGGAAGCTTCGGACGAAGACCTTATGCGACTGGCTAGTCAGGTTTGGTCATTAGTTCCAGAAGCGCGGCAAGAATTGCGGATGGAGATGGAGCGTAGAAAGCTCCCGATAGGAGCTATTGACTGGGAAGCGCAACCTCCGAAACATGTGGCTAAGAGTGGAACTGGTCGGCGAATTTTACGCAACCTGGCTCTCTTCATCGTGTGCAGTCTGATATGGCTTGCGGTCATTTCTGTTTTAGCCTCCCAAGTGAGAGGGCTTGACACGAAGGAATTTGGTGGAAGCATGGCGGATGTATTTCTTCGTGCATCGTTGGCCCTTGCAGTTATCACTGGATGGAGGCCATTGAAACGTAAGACTCTGCTGGCTATAGCGATGCTATGGCCTATCGTCGCAATTCCGTTGTTCCTGCTTATATCTCTAATCCATTAGAAAATCAGGAAAAATAAAGCCCCCCACCCCGGATCCGCCACCACTATACCCAACGATTCTTATGGCAGGATTTCGAGAATTGCCCGACAATTCAGATCAGGCGGTTTAATTGAATGACGGCATACCGAGTGGTGATTGCGGAGCGCAAAGATGTTGCAATAATGACCATCATTTGCGACAAGTGCGAGGTGGAAGTTTCCGTAAAGGCTGAGACGTCTGTAATTCCCGATGCCTGCCCATCCTGCCTGCGCGAATATGGAAAGAATATGATCGAAGCGCTGCTGGCCTTCAAAAGGTTCCATAGTTATGCGAATACAGTGGAAGAGCAGGCTGGCAAGTCGGTCTTTCGGTTAACGATCAAGCAGACAGAATAGAAAACCCCGCTGCCAGGCGGGGTTGAGTTGATCGTGAGATGTGGGGTCTATGTGCCCATATTAGGGCTGGAGAGAAAACATGTCTACGCCTAAATACAGCCTTGAAGGTGAGTGGCCTATCCACCTTTCACATTTTGATTTAATCAGTTGGATTATCGAGCAGGAAGAATTCGAGAAATCATCTCGATCTTCTGGGCATGAGAATCAACGAACCGGCCAAAGCGTTGTTGGGACCCCGAACGAAGCTCGTCCAGGTGTTTAGCTGAAACTCCATTTTCCTGTACTGCTTTACGCAAAGTGTCAATCTCTACGTCAAGCGCGGCGAGAGCTTGAATTACATCTAGGCGAAATTTCTGAAATTCGTCCACAGGCGAACCCTCCAAGATCCGCCACCACTATACGCGCCGCTTACCACGGTTCTGACGTTTAGTCTTGCCTCGCGTCCAACTTGCCTGTCAGTTCGGCGTAGGTAAGGCGTTTGCCTACCACTTGTGCAACGATCTTAGAGAAGCGGTCGGCGTCTTTCTTGTTATGGCGGTTGTTGAACCGGAATACCTGCTCATCCACGTAGCGGTCCAGGTGGAATGGCTCAACTGCAACGTAGGTACCTGTCAGACTTCGCTTGAGCAAGCTCCAGAAGTTCTCAATCCCCTGCGTATGGACTCGCCCGTTGACGTACTCTTCCATGTGATTCACGGTCTTGTGGGTGAAGTTCTTGAGCTTGTCCAGACCGTCATAGCCGACGTGCTGATCGGTAAAGACGTGAGCGTTAAAGCCTATGTTCTTGAGGATTTCAGCCTGTAGGGTTTCACGTTTGACGTTGGGGATGACCTTGGCGCGGACCTCGCGTGTCTGACGGTTCAACATACCCATGACGGCAGTCTTGTTGTCCCAGCGCACCTCATGGCCCTCCATGCGGTCTACGGGCATATTGGCACGGAGAGCCATCGCCCTTTTGCGGTGCATGTTCTTCATCTTGCCGCCCACAAAGGTCTCATCCACCTCTACGGGGTTTCCCCAATGCGAACCGATGGTGTGTTTAGGCTCGTGCTTCATCGCCAACCGGATGCGGTGCAGCATGAACCAGGCCGATTTCTGGGTGATCCCCAAGGCGCGGGCAATCTCGTAGCTGGAAACACCGTTCCGGCAGTTGGCAATCATCCACATGGCCATCAGCCAGCTTTTGAGTGCAACAGGCGATTCCTCGAAGATGGTTCCTACCTTGACTGAGAACTGGCATTTGGCGTGACGGGTCTTACACTGCCATACTCGCCGCTTTGGGACATAGGAGACGTCGGTACGTCCGCAGGTAGGGCAGGAGACACCGTTTGGCCACCGTCGCGCTACGAGGAAGGCAACGCAGTTGTCAGGGTTTTCAAAGAAGACAATTGCTTCTTGCAGAGTCTTTGGGTCGCTCATTGTAGAGCGATTATGAAGGGGGAAAGCGGGAAGTCAATACCCCAGTGCAACGCAGAGATTTTGCAGTAGCGAGGAATCGGATTCGGTCGGAGAATTGGGGCTGAGGTCTGTCTACGTGAGTTGGGCGAAGATTAAAGCCGCACAGATAAACGTTGACGAAGAACAAGCATGTGTTCTTCGTCAGAATGCATCAATCGCAAAGGATGTGGTTGCTGCCAGCGCAGATGCTCTCTGGAATCGAGTTGGTTTGGAAGTAGAAAGCATTGCCAGAGAGCTTTGTGAAGAACTCCCGCTTGCGAAGAAGTGCGGACTACGGGCAGAGCGTCTAAACAGCAATAACATAACAATAAGCACGAGAGTGTCACCCTTGCTGCGCATGGAGATCATTTACTACTCAAAGACTGGTATCGGTGGGACGATCCGGAAAGCGTATACGAGCTGGGATTCTTGGCGGGTTGCTAACCTTTCCATGATTCGATTTGCCGTCGATTCCCAAATGCAGCCGTGGTTCAGTGATGGCAGCCGCTATCTGCACCCTGAGCAAGTTGCGGAGGAGCTTATGGAGGAAGTGGTACAGTTTCTTGGCGATGCTTCAAAGCGCCCTTACATCGTCGGTTAACATACATTCTGATGAATCAGGTATGTTTATGCCTATAGATGACGGCCGAGTCGCCAAAATATTCCAAACAAAGGGGTTACGTCCAAATTCGTCCAGGGAAAGGGGTTAGCTCACACTTTCTCATCTCTAAAGGAGAAAAGCCCAGCTTTGGCCGGGCTTCTTTCCTTTTTCTTAGCTTCTAGTTCTATTTTACGAAACTGATCATAACTAAAATGCCACTTTGGCCGGATTTATTTTCTGCGAGCTAAGTACCTAATTTTTCTGTTGGTTGAGCGGAAATGTCGAGCTGGAATTGACGTTGAAGGGGCTTGACAGAACTTTTCAGGGTTTTTAGGTCGTTCCGGATGGTTTCGTGAGAGCGTAGGCGACCAGGGTTTGGCCGTGGAGGTGGTGGGTTGCGTTGTAAACGTCGTTCGAGGCGGCTTCCTGGGCTGGGATGGTGGGGTCGAGCTCGGCGGCGGCGATCTCTTCTGTGGTGGCTTGGGTGAAGCAGAGCTCGCAGGTGGCGAGATTGTCTTCGGCGGTGCGCATGGGTGGGCCGAAGGTTCGGCAGAGGATGGGGCGAGCTTCGTAGAGGTCACAGGTGCCGGTGGCGGGATCGAGGATGGGGCAGGGTTCGTTGTCGCCGAGGGAGTCTTCCGATTCGTCTATGAAGAGTTGGGAGTCTTCGTAATCTGGGTTGAGTATGCCGGTGTGTGGGTCTCCGGGGAAGTGCGGGGTCAGGCGTGTGCGGGATTGGCTTGCTCGGGTTTGGATGCGGTGGGATTTTTGAGGGTCGGTTTGTTCGAGGGTGGCGAGGGCTTCGCGGAGGCGTTCGGCGTCTTGTTGGGAGATGGGGAAGATGCCGATGCAGCACTGGGAGCAGCCGGGGTGGCAGGCGAGGTGCTGGCCTCCGCGGCGGTAGGCGTCGGCTACTGCGGTGTCTACGATTTGGATGAGGGGTTGCTGCATCTTGATTCTGTCGAAGGTCGCACTTTGCGCGATGCCCAATTATGCGATGAGACTGCATGAATGGGGCACCCGGCTTTGCCTCTGCATCCAGGATCAACCCAGAGTAAGATTTGTGGATGGCTGGCGGCAGACTTTGGATTCCCGAAGAAGACGAGTATTTGATTGAGAACTACACGAAGCTAGGCGCAAAGGCTTGTGCCGATCATTTAAAACGCTCAATCAATGGTGTCAAATGCCGCGCATACAAGTTAGGTATTCAGGCTAATGTAGCCTGGCCGGAGCGCGAAGACAATATACTCATCGAGATGTATCCCAGGATTGGACGTGCTGGTTGCGCAAAGCTGCTGCCGGGTCGCACTATTGCGTCAATTGGTGCGCGAGCTGGCTTCCTGGGCCTCACCAACGATAAGCGTCACGCGCCGACCCTGAATGAGATCAAGGTGATTCGTGACAATTACAAACAACGTGGAGGGCGAAAGAAATGCGCCGAGCTTCTTCCCCATCTCACGCCGAGTGCGATCAGTCATATTGCGCAGAAATCGGGTGTTCTGCAACGAGGCCGCAAGGATTGGACGGATGAGGAAATCGAGCTATTACGGCTTAACTACTCAAGCAAAGGTAAGCATTGGTGTGCGCAAAAACTATCAGATCGGACGCCCAATTCTATCGTCGTGCAAGCGAGAAAGCTAGGTTTAGCAGTTGATCCACAAAGCGCATACTTCCAAGATTGGCAGAGCCGGGCAGCTGCATCAAAGCGGGGTCGATCCAGGCCTGGGTCCAGTGAACTTATGAAGAAAATGTGGCAAGAAGGGCGCATTCCGCGACCGATCATCACGGCGGAACGGCGTCAGAGGCAGGCGGATACGATGCGGGCTTGGCACGCTCTTCATGGGAACCCAAACAAGGGCAAGAATCTGTCTGATGAGACCAAACAGAAGATGAGCATGGCTAGCAGGCGAATGTGGAATGATCTAACATTTCGCGCGAAGATGCTGACTCCAGAGCGACGGGAGAGGCGCAGAAAGATTTCGAGTGAAAACTGGTTTCATAGCGGGCGGGCCAACGAGAATGCTTATTCGCGGTGTGGTGGAGGACGCCGTAGCGATCTTGGAGATATGTTCTTCAGATCAGGCTGGGAGGCTAACTATGCGCGGATTTTAAACTTGCTGAAGAAAGAAAATAAGATATTCCATTGGGAATTTGAGCCGGATACGTTCAAATTCCCACGACGTGAGCGGCCGCGATCATATACGCCAGACTTTAAGGTGTGGGATCGCGATGGTGGTGGGTACTACTATGTTGAGATCAAAGGCTGGATGGATAAATTGAGCCAGCTAAAGGATGAGTGCATGAAGAACTTCTATCCTGATGTTCCGATCCGTGTTGTTGGCCAAAGGGAGTACACGAAACTACAAAAAGAGTTTTCATCACTGATAAGGGAATGGGAATTTTACAGCTCCCGATATATCGCAAAGCGCAGGGTTGCTGAAACTCTTGCCTGAACTAGTGAAAGATAGATTTGGAATGCAAACAGTCTTGGTCCGGGTGACAGAAATTTTGCGATGAAGATGACTACACAATCCAATTTTTCGGAATAAGCCTTGGTGGTCCCGTTTCGCCCGGACGCTCGATGAAACATAATTCGCTTAGGTCTTCGAAGCTCTTTATGGGGGGCTTTTTCCCATCTAAAAAGTGGACTGCAAATTTTGGCCAAACTGTACTGAGCGCCACTCTTCCCTTTCGGCCTGTTGCAATTTCCTCAACGATGTCTCCGCTGTCAAACATAATGTGCTCCTTCCGTGCCGTTTATTCTACAAGCGGACCTGTCACCTGTCACCTGGCCGAGGACGCGGGCGAAGATGGCGTCTACGTTGGCCAGCTGGCGTGTGTAGTCGAAGGCGCGGGCTAGTTTTTCGGGGGTGAGGCGGGCGGTGATCTCGGGGACTTTGGCTATTTCTTCGCGGAAGATCAGGTCTTCTTTCCAGCTGCGCATGGCGTGGGACTGGACGAGGCGGTAGGCGTCTTCGCGGGACATTCCGGATTCGGCGAGGTCGAGAAGGAGCTGGCCGGAGAAGATGAGGCCGCCGGTGGACTCGAGGTTTTTGAGCATGCGGGCGGGGTAGACGAGGAGTTTTTCGATGAGGTTCGTGGTCTTGGCGAGGAGGTAGTCGGCGAGGATGGTGGAGTCGGGGAAGATGACGCGCTCGGCGGAGGAGTGGGAGATGTCGCGCTCGTGCCAGAGGGCTACGTTTTCGAGGGCGACCTGAGCGTTGGCTCGCATGACGCGGGCGAGGCCGGAGATCTGCTCGCTGGTGATGGGGTTGCGCTTGTGAGGCATGGCGCTGGAGCCCTTTTGCTTTTCGCTGAAGAACTCTTCGGCTTCGCGGACCTCGGTGCGCTGGAGGTGGCGGATCTCGGTGGCTATTTTGTCTAGCGTGCTGGCGAGGACGGCGAGGGTCGAGATATAGGCGGCGTGGAGGTCGCGCTGAACGACCTGGGTCGCGATGTCTACAGGTTTGAGACCTAATTGGTTACAAATTGCTTCTTCGTGCTCGGGTTTGAGATGGCCGAAGGTGCCGACGGCTCCGGAGAGCTTGCCTACGCGGAGATCTTCGGCGGCAGCGTCGAAGCGGGTGAGGTTGCGCTGCATCTCGGAGTACCAGAGGAGAAGCTTGAGGCCGAAGGTGGAGGGTTCGGCGTGGATGCCGTGGGTGCGGCCGATGATGGGAGTGTGCTTGAACTCGAGGGCGCGCTTTTTCAGGGTTTCGGCGAGGGCTACGATGCCTTGGCGGATGATGGCGGAGGCTTCGCGGATCTGGAGGGCCTGGGCGGTGTCGACTACGTCGGTGCTGGTGAGGCCGTAGTGGAGCCAGCGGGAGTCTTCCGGCGAGTTGATGTGCTCGGCTACGGTGGTGGTGAAGGCGATGACGTCGTGCTTGACTTCGGACTCTATCTCGTTGATGCGATCGACGGTGAAGGCGCCCTGGTCGCGGATGGCGTCGGCTGCAGATTGCGGGACGAGGCCGAATTTCGCGAGGGTTTGTGAGGCTGCGACTTCAACGGTGAGCCAGCATTGATATTTGTTGGCGTCGGACCAGATGCGGCCCATCTCGGGGCGGGTATAGCGGGCGATCATAGGGTGTTCCTTACCTGAACGGTTGCGGCGTCTACGCAATAGCGTGTGTAACGGGGATTATGGCGTTCTCGGTTGTCAGTTTTGTTTGACGCCGAAGAGTTCTTCCATCTCTTCGTAGAGGAAGCCTTCGCCGGGTTTGTAGGGCTGGATCCATTTGCCGTCGAGGACGAACTGGGGGATGGCGCGCTTGCCGGTGTTGGCGATGACGAGGTCAGCTGCGCCGGGGGTGGTCTCGATGTCGACTTCTTTGTAGGGGATGTTGTGGGTGGTGAGGAAACGCTTGGCCTCGCGGCAGTCGCGGCACCAGGAGGCTGAGTAGATGGTTAGATCCATAGCTTTATTTTATCGTTAGTTGTTTCGCTGCTGTCCTGCCGGACGGGCCCGCTGCGCGCGGTGCGGCTACTTCGTGGCGCGTGTACCTTGAATGCTGCTCTTTTCGGCTCTTGTCCTCCCGTGGGCCGTTATTGCTCGTGGTAGTTGCGGATGAGGCCTCCGTCGATGATGTAGGTGGAGCCGGTGCAGTAGGCTCCGGCGTCGGTGGCGAGGAAGAGGGCTACGCCGGCGACTTCTTCGGGGGTGCCGAGGCGGCCTAGAGGGATGTTGGCTACGAGGGCGTTCAGCTCGGGTTTGTCAGCCAGCAGATTTTTGTTAATGGGGGTGGAGATGGCTCCGGGGGCGATGTTGTTGACGGTGATGTTGTAGGGGCCGAGCTCGACGGCGAGGTCGCGCATGAGCATGCGGATGGCTCCCTTGGAGGCGCAGTAGGTGGAGAAGTGCGGGAAGACCATGTCTTCGTGGACGGAGCTGATGTTGATGACGCGGCCGGGCTGTCTGGCGTCGATGAGGCGTTTGACGAAGGCCTGGGTGAGGAAGAAGGCACCCTTGAGGTTGATGTTGAGGACGGCATCGTAGTCTTTTTCGGTGACCTGCCAGAAGGGGGATTCGATCTCGATGCCGGCGTTGTTGACGAGGATGTCGGCGCGGCCGAGCTGGTTGTAGGTTTCGTCGATGAGGCGCTGGGTGTCGGCGAGGATGGAGACGTCGGCCTGGATGGTGATGGCTTTGCCGCCGGCGGCTATGCATTGGGCCTGGGTGTCGGCGGCCTGCTCCGGGTGGCTGCGGTAGTCGACGACTATGGTGGCGCCTTCGCTGGCGAGACGGATGGCGATGGCCTGGCCGATTCCTGTGCCGGCTCCTGTGATGATGGCGACTTTATTTTGTAGAGAGGGCATGGGGGTTCTCCTCTGTTGCGCTGCCTGAATGAGATGCTGGGGCCTGATGGTCTGCCGGCTATTTTTTCATGGGGATAGTGACGGTGAGACCTGGGGTAATGCTGTATTTTTCGGCGAAGTTGCGCTGGTTGAGCGAGAGGGCCATGCGGCCGCGGGAGTCGATGTAGAGGAGCGGATCGCCGACGGGGACGTCGCTGAAGGTTTTTACGAAGGGGACGGTGTAGAGATGGTTGTCGACTGTGACGGGGATTTGGTCGCCGAGATGGTAGCCAAGTTTGGCGAAGGTTTCTGAGGGGATGTTTAAGATGACGTTGCCAAAGGGGCCGTCCAAGCCGAGGACTTCGCTGTGGAGGCCGGAAGTGTCGAGGGTGGGGTTGTGGATGTTGAGGCGGACGAGTTTGGCGACGTCGAGGGATGGGCCGGCCTGGGTCCAATCGTCGCCGCGGGCGAGGTGGGCTCCGGCGGGAGAGAAGATGTCGCGGCCATGGAAGGTGGAGGAGAGTTTGGCGCCGATCATCCAGGCGGGGTTGGTGATCTCGCGGGCTTCGATGATCTGGTTTTCGCCGGTGGAGGGGAAGAGGGTGAGGAGGCCGTTGTCGGGGAGGACGAAGTACTGGCCGCGGCGGGAGTGGGCGATGATGGCTTTGCGCGTGCTGCCGACGGTGGGGTCGATAACGACGACGAAGACGGCGTCGGCGGGGAAGTAGGGCGCGGATCCGGCGAGGAAGCGGGCGCCTTCGGCGATGTCGTAGGGAGTGACTTCGTGGGTGATGTCGATGACGCGGATGCCGGGGTCGATGCCGACCATGACGGCTTTGCAGATGCCGATAGCGTCGTCTTTGACGTCGAAGTCGGTCATGAAGCCGACGACGTGCTGGGTTTGCTGCGCGTGGAGCGCGGTGGCGGCGAGGAGGATGGGGAGCAAACGTGCGAGCTTCATGGGTCGAGGATAACCGATGCTTGCTGCGCGGCTGCTTAGGTGGATTTTTGTTTGGCGATTTTTGCGGAGAGGAGTTTCTTGGCTTTCTGGAGCTCGTCTTTGCGGGATTGCGGGAGATTTTTGCCTGCGCGGTTGATGTAGAAGTTCAGCATGCGCATGCCGGAGGCTGGGCCTTTCGGGGAGACCTTTTTTGAGGCTAGTGAACGAGCGATGGTGGCGGCGGATTTGTTGAAGAGGCCATGGTCGGGGTGGGTGGAGTCGGTGGTTACTTTTGCGGACCACTTTTTGGGTGTGGCCTTCTTTGAGGATTTTGCGGGGGTTTTCTTTGCTGATTTTTTGATTGCCATCGGGGTCTCCTTCGCATCCTGGGTTAGTGCTTCTGTACCTGGGATGCGGACGGCGGACTTTTCCAAGCGGCGTTTCCGGAAGAAGTTGGTGAGGAGGGTGCCACACTCTTCGGCCAGGAGGCCGGAGGTGACTTCGACCTTGTGGTTGAGTTGTGGGTGGTTCATGACGGAGAGGACGGAACCGCAGGCTCCTGCTTTGGGGTCGGGGGCGGCGTAGACGAGGCGCGCAATGCGGGCGTGGAGGATGGCTCCGGCACACATGGCGCAGGGCTCGAGGGTGGCGTAAAGGGTGCAGTCTTCCAGGCGATAGTTTTTCAGGGCGAGGCCGGCTTCTCGAAGGGCTACGATCTCGGCGTGGGCGGTGGGATCGGAGTCTCGGAGGACTCGGTTCTGGCCTCGGCCTATGATTTTATTTTCGTGGACTACGACTGCGCCTACAGGGACTTCGCCGTTGGCTTCGGCGGATTGGGCTTCGGCTATGGCGGCTCGGAGGTAGTTGAGGTCGGAGGGCATCCGTTAATAGGAAAACATGTATTCTGAGAAATTTGGAGTGTAGTTACAAATGTAGTACCATCGATCGCACATGGAGTTCGAATGGGATTCTAAGAAAGCCAGAAGCAACGAGCTTAAGCACGGAGTTACGTTTGAGTTTGCTACTAGAGCATTTGACGATATCTCTCGGACGGAGCGGGCAGATTCGTCTTCCGTGGAAAAGCGTTGGGCGACGGTCGGCTTGGTCGAAGGCATTGAAATCTATGTTGTGTATACGGTGAGGAACGAAGCTGTTCGGCTGATCTCGGCCAGAAAGGCGACTCGAAATGAACGAGAAGAATATTGGAATCGTTAGATTCAAACGGGATCCGAAGCACCCCACGAAGATGACTGCGAAGCAGATGAAGCGTCTGCGTGAGATGAAGGACGAGGATATCGACTTGAGCGATGCTCCTGCTTCTCCACGAGATGCTGTATGGACCCGGCCTGGCGCTTTGGTTCCGGTGGGGAATAAGAAGCAGATTACGGTTCGGCTGGATGCGGATGTGCTGGAGTTTTTCCGGAAGACAGGGTCGCGTTATCAGAGCAGGATTAACGCGGCTCTGCGGGAGTATATGAAGGCGCATGAGAAGGCTTCTTAGCAGGTGCGAGTCGTTTTACGCGCCGGAATTTGAACGTACTTGAGGCATGGCGCCGGGGCCGAAAAATAATGAGATTCGATGGGCAATTTGGCAAAGTGCAGGGCGGCTCCTGCTGAGCGCTTCGTCGTCGTACGCAAAGCTGTTTCGCCACACCTGTTCAATGATCGGCATTAAATTCGTTTCGGTGAGCTGTTCTGTGGAAAGTTTTGCAATGAATGCGAAGATGGCATCTTCCTCAATTTCATATTCGTCTGGTGCTGAACCTTCAGCGATATATCCTTCGGGATCCGCTTCGCGAACAAGGGTTCGTATTGAATCGAGATTGGGTGGAGGGGGCCAAGTGCTCATGCGGGTTCCTGTTGGGAGAGGCAGTGGAGGGTGCCGAGGCCCCAGACGAGGTCTATGGCGTGGATGCCGATGATGGTGCGGGTGGGGAAGCAGGCGGCGATAGTGTTGAGGGCGTGGCGGTCGTTGGGGTCGTTGAAGGTTGGGACGAGGACGGTGTTGTTGGCGATGTAGAAGTTGGCGTAGCTGGCGGGGAGGCGCTGGCCGTGGAAGACTACGGGGGCGGGCATGGGGAGCTCGACGATCTCGAAGGGCTGGTTGTGAAGGTTGCGGAAGTTACGGAGGCGCTCGAGGTTTTCGGCTAGCGGGAGATGGTTTTCGTCGTGGGTGTTGGGCTCGACGCAGGTGAGAATTTTGTTTTCGGCGACGAAGCGGGTGATGTCGTCGATGTGGCCGTGGGTGTCGTCGCCGGCGCAGCCTTTGTGGAGCCAGAGGACTTTTTCTATGCCGAGGTAGGTGTGGAAGATCTGTTCCAGTTTGGCGCGGGTTTCATTTTCATCTCCGAGGCCGGGGTTGCGCTCCTGGATTTTGGAGAGGAGGCACTCTTCGGTGGTGAGGAGTAGGCCGGCGCCGTTGGTGTCGATGCTGCCGCCTTCTAGGACTACTCGGTGAGTGGTGCCGTCAGCGAGCTGGATCTCGGGCCTGATCTGGGGGATGTCGTAGTGGTGAGCGACGAACAGAGGGATCTGGTCGTCCCGATGGTAGTTCTCGTATTTGGCCCAGGCATTGAACTTCCAGTTGGTGACGGCGAGCTCTCCCTGAGGATTTTTTACGAAGATGGGGCCGGAGTCGCGGAGCCAGACGCGGTCGGTGGGCCAGTGGTGGAAGTGGAGGCGGGCGAGGTTCGCGTGGGCGCGGAGGAGGATGCCGCGGGCGCGCTTTTCTGCGAACTCGTCGTTGACGAGGATGTGGACGTCTTCGACCTGAGAGAGGTGGCGGACGATTTCGCCGTAGACCCAGGGGACGGGCTGGAATTTTCCGGGCCAGTCGTCGGCGTTGTGGGGCCAGGCGATCCAGGTGGCGGCGTGTGGGCCCCACTCAGCGGGCATGCGGTAGCTGGTTGGTCTTGCGTGGGTGCTCAGTGGGTACCCCCCTACCCTGCTAAAAGTGTGCAAAGTATTCGATTGAGATGTTTTAGGTCCGGACTTCCATGTTGCGCGAGAGTATCAGGCCAGGGTCACGATTGGATGAATGTGGTTGGCTGAGGGCTCTCCTTGTCAAGTATAGCGGTGGCATGTTCCATGGGCTGGCCCCTCTGAAAATCAACGACAAATGCAAGTGCAAAAAGCAGGTCCCCTTCGAGGATGACAAGCAAGAAATGCAAGGGCAAGAACAACAGCAACGACAAAAGCCAAAGCAGATCCTTCGACTTCGTAACTTGCAAAAGACGCAAGTTACTTCGCGCAGGATGACACTTCTGTGGTGAGGTCAGGGGGAAGGTTCTGTGGTGAGTCTTAGGGTGTAGGTTCAAAACGAACCTGGCTCACTGTAGGGCGGCTTTGCTGAGTTGCTTATAGGATGGATTCGGCTAAGATTAAGGTTTTTGGCGATCTCTGGAGAAGGTTCTTACTCAATATGGCAATTAGCACCGGCGCACCCTCGAGCACGCGGCAGTTTGGAAGCCAGAAGACAGATATCCGTGCGATGAGCATTGCGACGATGCTTTTTTTCATGTGGGGATTTCTTACTTGTCTGAACGACATTCTGATTCCCCATTTGAAGGGGATCTTTGATCTGAACTATGGGCAGGCGCTGCTGGTGCAGTTCTGCTTCTTCATGTCGTACTTTGTCTTCGCGCTGCCTGCGGGAAAGCTGGTGGAGTGGCGCGGGTACAAGGGGACGATGGTGATCGGGCTGCTGGTGATGGCGGCGGGAGCGTTTCTGTTTCTACCTGCGTCGACAGCGGCTTCGTTCGGGCTGTTTCTTTCGGCGCTGGTGGTGCTGGCGGCAGGGATTACGAGTTTGCAGGTGGCGGCGAATCCTTATGTGGCGAACCTGGGACCGCCGGAGACCTCGGCGGCGCGGCTGAACCTGGCGCAGGCGTTCAACTCGTTCGGTACGTTCGTAGCTCCGTTCTTTGGTGGCGCGCTGATTTTGAGTGCGACGCACGTTTCGCCGGAGAAGTTGAAGTCTTTTTCGGCGGCGGCTTTGCAACAGTACAGGATGGCGCAGGCGTCTTCCGTGCGGCTGCCTTACCTGGGGATTGGATTGACGCTGGTGCTGCTGGCGATTTCGTTTGCGGTGCTGAAGATGCCGACGATGGACTTTACGCGGGACATCCGGCCCGGGGAGCTGGATGCGAGTGGGACGAACGACAGCATCTGGAAGCATCCGGTGCTGCTGGCGGGGGCTTTGGGGATCTTTGTGTATGTCGGGGCTGAGGTTTCGATTGGCAGTTTTCTGGTGAATTATTTTGGGCTGCCGGATATTGCCGCTTTTCCGGAGAGGACGGCGGCAAAGTATGTCTCGCTTTACTGGGGCGGGGCGATGGTGGGGCGATTTATCGGTTCGTGGCTGCTGACGAAGGTGAGGACAAGCACGGTGTTGGGGACGGCGGCGGTGATCGCCTGCGGATTGGTGACGACGTCGATCCTGACGCATGGGCATACGGCTATGTGGGCGATTCTGGCAGTGGGATTATTCAACTCGGTTATGTTTCCGAGTATCTTTACGGTCGGGCTGACGGGACTTGGGCCGCTGACGAGTAAAGGCTCGAGTCTGATAGTTGCGGCGATTGTGGGCGGGGCACTGATTCCGCTGGCTGAAGGGCATCTGGCGGATGCGGTTGGGGTGCAGCATGCTTTTGTGATTCCGGCTGTCTGCTATGTCTATATCGCGCTGTTTGGATATCTGGGTGGACGACGGGCTGAGCGGGAGGTTGGGATAGCGGTTTAAGGTATTTGGGCGACCAGGGACCCCTGGGGCTAAAGCCCCCTTTCTTCTAAGCCGCGAGGGAGGGCCAAGCCTGAAGGCTTGGCTTACCTAGAAGCGGTTCGCCCTTTTGCGCGGTGTGGCCACTTCATGTATAGCCCCTTTATGTTGTGAGGCTGCATGAAAGGGAGCAGACGCAGGATTGCTTGTGCGACCATCCTTTACTTGAGTAAGGTTATTGCTCAACTTCCGCCAAGAGGTAGTTTGGGATCGGGTCGATGCGATCGAGGTAATTGGTGTCGACGTGGGGGTAGTTTTCGTACTGTTTGCGCGACGGATTGCTCTGGATGTACAGACGCTGGTTGTTGAAGTCTTCAACGTCTCTGATGCGGTGTTCGTGGTATCCGGTATGCCAGATCTCGCCGGGAGATTGTTGTCGTGCTGCGAAGGAGTAGCCGCCTTTGATGTACTGAATGCATTTTGCTGTTGATTCGTTTGCGGCTGGCGTGATGAGGACATGGACGTGATCTGGCATGACGACAAAGCCGTGAAGCTGAAAACGATTTTTGTCGCGATGCTGGAAGAGGGTTGTGATGAAGAGTTCGGCGTTGGCTGTGCGCTGAAAGTGACGGTGTCGCTGGAAGGTCAGGATCGTGATGGCGTAGGTGCTCTGCTTTTGGCGGATTGTGGGCATCGAGAGAGAGCATACCCCAGGGGCTAAAGCCCCCTTCTTTTTTGCTGGCTCAGGAGGGCCAAGCCTGAAGGCTTGGCTTACCTAGAAGCAAGGGCAATAGCCGAACAGTCTGCGTTGCGCTTCACGCGATTGCCAACTTAGCGACGTTGTAACCCTTAAATATGGCTGAGAGAATCGACGTTGAAGAAGCTGCCTGTCTAAAGCGGGCTAACGGCATGAGGGATTAGTCAATCAATGAAGCGTTTGGCTATGCCTTCGTAGGCGTCGATGCGACGATCGCGGAGGAAGGGCCAGTGCTGGCGGGTTACTTCGATGAGTTTGGGGTCTAGATCGGCGATGAGGATTTCCTCTTTGTTGTGCGACGCCTTTGCGAGGATGCGGCCGAAGGGGTCGGCGATGAAGCTGCCTCCCCAGAACTCGATGCCTGAGGCGGGTGTGTGGTCGCCGGGGCCGTGGAGCTCGACCGTGGCGGGGTTGCCATCTGCGGCGGTGACTTTGAATTTGACGTCGCCGTGCTCGTGGCCTACGCGGTTGACGGCGCAGACGAAGACTCCGTTGGCGATGGCGTGGGCGCGCTGGGCTGTCTGCCAGGCTTCGTACTGGGCGGTGCCGTATTCCTCTTTTTCTGAGGGGTGCCAGCCGATGGCGGTGGGGAAGAAGAGGACTTCGGCTCCCTTGAGCGAGGTGAGGCGAGCGCCTTCGGGGTACCACTGGTCCCAGCAGACGAGGGTGCCGATGGGGCCTTGCGTGGTTTGGGTGGATTTGAAGCCGAGGTCGCCGGGGGTGAAGTAGAACTTCTCGTAGTAGAGAGGGTCGTCGGGGATGTGCATCTTGCGGTAGGTGTCGGCGATGCTGCCGTCTTTTTCTATGGTGACGGCGGTGTTGTGATAGAGGCCGGGAGCGCGGCGCTCGAAGAGGCTGGCTACGAGGACGACGCCGGTTTCGCGGCAGACGCGAGTGAGGACGTCGGTGGAGGGGCCGGGGATGGGTTCGGCGAGGCCGAAGAGGTCGTGGTCTTCGCGCTGGCAGAAGTATTGGGCGCGGAAGAGCTCGGGGAGACAGACTAGCTGAGCGCCAAGGCGGGAGGCTTCGTATATGCGCTCGGCGGCCTTGTCGAGGTTGAGCTGGGTGTCCGGGTCCATGGACATCTGGATGAGGGCGACTCGCCGAGTGTTTGCGTTTTTATTGTTGATGGTCATGGCTCTTCCTTCCAGTTTATCGAGGTTCGTGCTGATGTGAGGCTGAGAGTCGCTCCGGGATGGCTTATTTGCAGGAGGTTAATCTTCGACTTGAGCGATGGTGATGCCTGACACAGTAAATGGCGGGACTCGATGTCCCGCCATGTCACGAAAAACTGTTCTGTGGATTTGATTCTGAGTGGCTAGTTTTGCTGCATTATTTTTCTGCAGAGGCAGCGGCAAAGTTTGGAGGAACGGGCTCCAGCCGGTTGGCTCCCTGGAAGGGGAGCATCCAGCCGGGGTATTCGGGCGGGAGGGCGCTGACTTCGTCGAGTTGCCTGAGCTCGTCCGGGGTGAGTTTGATGTCGACGGCGGCGAGGTTGTCATCTAACTGGTCGAGACGCTTGGCTCCGATGATGACGGAGGTGACAAAGGGTTTGGCTAGCAACCAGGCGAGGGAGATGCGCGCGGCGCTGCAGTTGTGGGCCTTGGCTATGGGGGCCATGACGTCGAGGATGCGCCAGGTGCGCTCCTTGTCGACGAGGGGGAAGTCGAAGCCGGAGCGGCGGGAGTCGGCTGGCTTCTGGTTTTCGCGGGTGAACTTGCCGGAAAGCAGACCGCCGGCAAGCGGGCTCCAGACCAGGAGGCCGGTTTTTTCGGCTTCGAGGAGGGGGACGATGTCGCGCTCGAGGTCGCGTCCGGCGATGGAGTAGTAGGCCTGGAGGGTGTCGAAGCGGGCGAGGTTTTTGAACTCGGAGATGCCGAGGGCTTTGGCGATCTTCCAGCCGAGCCAGTTGGAGCAGCCGATGTAGCGGACCTTGCCTTGCTGGACCAGGGTGTCGAGGGCGCGGAGGGTCTCTTCGATGGGGGTGACGGTGTCGTTGCCGTGGATCTGGTAGAGGTCGATGTGGTCGGTCTGGAGGCGGCGGAGGCTGGCTTCAACGGCGTCCATGATGTGGCCGCGGGAGGCTCCGACGTCGTTGCGGCCCTGGCCGACGCGGCCGTAGACCTTGGTGGCGATGACGACGTCTTTGCGGGCGATATTGAGATTTTTAAGGGACTGGCCGAGGGCCTTTTCGCTCTCGCCCTCGGAGTAGACGTCGGCGGTGTCGAAGAAGTTGATGCCGGCTTCGATGGAGGCTTTGACGAGGGCATCGGCTCCAGCCTGGTCGACAGTGCCGACGACCTGCCAGAAGCCTGAGCCGCCGTGGAAGGTCATGGTGCCGAGACAGAGCGTGGAGACGAGCAGGCCGGTGTCACCTAGAGTCTTGTATTGCATGGGATTTCCTTTGAGCCGAGAGGATCGGCGGTTATTGGATGGCGTGGGCGGGGTACGTGATTCAGGCCGGAAGGTGGAGCTGCGGGAAGGCTCTGAAGTTCAATTTTTGCTGTACTTTGCTTTTTTGCCGTTGAATTTTCTGTTACGTTTAAGTTGCAACGGCGGCCAGATTAGCGTCCGGATCGCTCTCTTTCCATTCACCTGAAAATTTATGCCGGTAGTTGCGGTAGACGTGTATTTCATTGCAGAAGGAGCAAGACGTTGAGCGAATTTCGTAATTTTCTGGAGCTTTCTTACGCTGAACTCGAGGAACGGAACCTGGAGGCGAAGGAACAACGCAGGAGACGCGTTGCCGCCGATGTGATTCAGGAAGAACGGCTGCAATACCTGACCGACGAGAAGCGGATCAAGGCCGTGACGGTGTTGTTCAGCGACCTCGAAGGCCGGCTGCACATGCTGGACTACGACAAGAAGTTCCTGGTGAAGAGCTATGACAACCTGACGTTCGACGGCTCGTCGATTCGCGGATTTACAGCGCAGCGGGAGAGCGACCTGCGGCTGGGGATCGACTGGGGCGCGTTTTACTGGGTGCCGGCGGATGTGTTCGGGCCGGGCAAGGTGGTCGTTTTCGGCGAGGTGATCGACAAGAACGGCACGACGTACAGCGCAGATATTCGCGGCGTGCTGAAGCAGTTCTCTCAGGAGCAGTTCGCGAAGAATGGCTACACGCTGAACGCGGCGAACGAGATTGAAGGGTTTCTGTTTGAGGGGATCGATGCGGAGCGCACGTATCATCAGACAGGCAAGTTTGAGTACGCCAACCATGGCGGATATTACCACTCGCTGCCGGGTGATCTGCTGCGGGAGTTCATCGACACGACGGCTGAGATTCAGCGCGCGATGGGCTTTGAGAATGAGAAGGACCATCCCGAGGTTGCGCCTTCGCAGTTCGAGATCAACTACTCGTATGGCGAGGTCGTTGCTGCCGCGGACCAGATTCAGCTCTATAAGCTGATCTGCCGGCAGGTTGCGACGCAGATGGGGATGACGGCCAGCTTTCTGCCGAAGCCGGTTGTGGGCGTGAACGGAAGCGGGATGCACACGAACGTTTCGATTACGAAGGGCGGAAAGAACCTGTTCTGGGATCCGAAGGGTGAGGAGAAGATCTCGAAGCTGGCGTGGCAGTTTACAGACCGCATTTTGACGCATGGCAACGACATCTGCCTGCTGCTGAATGCGAGTGTGAATGCTTACCGGCGGCTCGACCCGCACTTCGAGGCACCGAACCAGATCAAGGCTTCGGCTGTCGATCGTGGATCGATGATTCGGATTCCGATTGGGAACGAGAAGTCGTCGCGCGTCGAGGTTCGGTCGGTTGGGCCGGACGCGAATCCTTACCTGGTGCTGTACTCGATCTTCAGGAGCGGGCTGCAGGGCGAGATTTCGAAGATCAAGAATCTGCGGCAGGCGGAGCGGTATCTGCCGGACAATATTTACACGGCGCTTGAACACTTCCGGGGAGCGGATTGGACGACGACGCTGCTGGGCGAGGACGTGAAGGGCCGGTATGCGGACCTGAAGCAGGCTTCGGCGGATCGTTGCGCTCGGTTGCTTGGGACGATTGTGAAGGCGCCTGAGGTGCAGTTCCACCACGATGTTTACAACCAGCTTTTGTGGGGCCAGTTCTAAGTTCTGATCAGATGTGGGGCTTAAATCAAGCCGGCGAGTGATCGCCGGCTTGATTTTGATGTGATGGTAAGGATATGGTAGCATCTGGGCCAAATGAAACGTCGAGTTGTACTTCTTTTTATTTCTGCTTTGTTTCTTTTGACCGGTTGCGGGTCCGATAGCGCTCCCAGAGACCCTAGTACCCTCTCTGGAAATTGGCAGTTGGTAGGGACCTGTCGCACCGCAAGCAACTCTTCCGCCTGTTAGTCAGCTGTCGATGACTCTAGACGTCAATGGGACCTCCCTCTCAGGAGGAGCATCTGTCCTTAGGGTTTGCGGCGGGTACAAACAATTTTAATGTTGACGATGTATGGAAAGTGACAGGTACTGTCAAAAAAGACGGTTCTTTTACTCTTGCCAGTACAGATCCGAAAGTAACCGGAACAATTCAAGGCATATCGCCGATTACTGCGGGTGGACTATGGTCTGGAACATATGCGCTGAGTTTTTCAGATCCGACCAATCCATCCCTACTGCACTGGATCAGTCTCTGGCGCTATCAACGCCACTACCTTTCCGTCCATTACAGGAAAGTTTACCGGGACTTTTGATTCAGTCGATCACTTCGGCGGGGTATCATCCATTATGGAATGTTCAGATGACAGCAACACAGGGTGGTGCTGCTGTTGATCCGATAACAAACCAACCGTTTACATCAAACTTTGGCCTAACTTCAAGCTGGAGCATGCAGGGAAAGGGGAGACTGTAGTTTGAACCCACCTCCCGCAAATGCGACGGGAAGCGGCTTTATGTACGGCGGACATAATGGTCCTAACCATTGTCAGGAATGACGGTTCAACGTGGACGAACGGGGCGAGTTCGGGAGATGGCTCCTCCTTAGGTGGATATTTTGCATTCACGGACGCCAAGCAATCCCATATTGGGAGTGACAATACGGCTACTTGCATTTCGCCTATCCCTTACGTCTATGCGTTTTCACTTGATCGCCAGATCCCTTAAATGAACATGAAGGTGCTTCCGGAAGCAGAATTGGCTGAGACCGGTGAGAGATCACTGGCCCTCGATCGGGTATCCCGTCACGGTGTTTCCCTGTCGGTTGCACTAAGGACGGGTTGCTGCATTCTGCTGCTGTTGCCTCGATGGAGGTTTCACTTTGGACGGAACGGGGATTGCGGAGCGGAATCCGTGGATTGTGCCGGCGGCGGTGCTGGGCGGATGTCTGCTGCTGGGATTGGGTGTTGGGTGGGTTGCTGCTGGGGATGGAGATTAAGGAGACGAGGCTCTCCGACCGGTATGTGACGGTGAAGGGGCTGGTGGAGCGGACGGTGAAGTCGGATGCGGCGATATGGCCGGTGACGTTCAAGGAGACGGGGAACGATCTGCAGCAGGTGTATGCGAAGAGCGAGGATGACCGGGCGGCGGTGCTGAAGTTTTTTGCGGGGCAGGGGATTACGCCGGCGGAGATTTCGGTGGGGCAGATTCAGGTGACGGATAAGCAGGCTAATGAGTATGGGCGGAAGTAATAACGGTGGGCGCGCGGTATATCGTGCAGCAGACGCTGACGGTAGAGCTCGAACGATGTGGATAAGATTTCGAAAGCGGGGCAGAAGACGGCACAGTTGTTGCAAGCGGGGATTATTGTGGTTGGTGGTTATGGGCAGGGGATTCGGTATGTGTTCAATGGGCTGAACGCGCTGAAGCCGGACATGATTACGGAGGCGACGAAGAATGCGCGGGCTTCGGCGGATCGGTTTGCGGCGGATTCGGGGAGCCAGGTGGGTTCGATCCGGTCGGCGAACCAGGGGGTGTTTTCGATTTCGGCGGCGGATGCGGGGAGCGGGATGGCTCCGGGGGGAAGATGGCGGGGGTGGCGGGCAGGCGGAGAATCCGGATGCGAGCATCATGAAGAAGGTAAGGGTGGTTTCGACGGTGGATTATTATCTCGTTCGATAAGCGCACGGGTTGGACGCGTATCGTTGCGAGTGGTCTTCGGCGGGTGGTAGCCTTCGAACATACTTTTGTTCGGAGTTGACATCGATGCAGGCAAGCTACAACGGAATCGCAGTGCCCACGGATGGGCAGGCAATTGTGTATAAAGACGGCAAGTTTACGGTGCCCGGATAACCGATTATTCCTTTTATCGAAGGCGATGGGACGGGGGCGCGATATCTGGAAGGCTTCGCAGCGGGTTTTCGATGCGGCGGTGGAGGAAAGCCTACGGCGGGAAGCGCGCTGTTAAATGGTTCGAAGTTTTGGCTGGAGAGAAGGCTTACCGGCAGACGCAGAACTGGTTGCCCGATGACACGGTGAAGGCTACTGTGGATTTTCGCGTGTCGATCAAGGGGGGCCGCTGACTACGCCGGTGGGTGGCGGGATTCGGTCGCTGAATGTGGCGCTGCGGCAGTTGATGGATCTGTATCAGTGTGTGCGGCCGGTGAAGTACTATGCGGGCGTGCCTAGCCCGGTGAAGTATCCGGAGAAGCTGGATGTGGTGATCTTCCGTTGAGAATACGGAGGATATTTATGCCGGGATTGAGTTTCGCGAGGGAACGCCTGAGGCTGCGAAGTTTATTTCGTTGTGAATGACGAGATGCTGAAGGGCGGGAAGAAGAAGGTTCGTTTGGACTCGGGAGTTGGGGTAAAGCCGATTTCGATAACGGGTTCGAAGCGGCTGGTGCGGGCGGCGATTCAGTATGCGCTGGATAACGGGCGCAAGACAGTGACGCTGGTGCACAAGGGGAACATTCAGAAGTTCACCGAGGGCGCGTTCCGTGAGTGGGGATACGAGGTTGCGACGCAGGAGTTTCGCGACCAGACGGTGACGGAGCGGGAGAGCTGGATTCTGGGGAAACCTGGAGGCGAATCCGAATCTGACGCCGGGAGCAGAATGCGGCGTTGATTGACCCGGGGATTGAGTTTGCGACGAAGGAGTTTGGTGACGAGGTTGTCGCTGAAGTGAAGAGCGTGATCGCCTCGATCGGCAAGTCGCATGGGAATGGGCAGTGGAAGAAGAAGATTCTGGTGAATGACCGGATTGCGGACTCGATCTTTCAGCAGATTATTCTGCGGGCCCGAGGACTATAGGTGTGCTGGCGACGACGAATCTGAATGGCGACTATATTTCGGATGCTGCAGCGGCGCAGGTTGGCGGATTGGGGATTGCTCCGGGCGGAAATATCGGCGATGGATATGCCGTGTTCGAGGCTACGCATGGGACGGCTCCGAAGTATGCGGATAAGGATGTGATCAATCCGGGGTCGGTGATGCTGTCGGGTGTGATGCTGTTCGATTTTTCTGGGATGGCCAGAGGCGGCACGGCTGATCGAGGAGCTCGATGGAGAAGACGATTGGGCAGAAGTATGTGACGTATGACTTCGAGCGCGGCATGCAGGGTGCGACGAAGGCGAAGACGAGTGAGTTTGCTACTCGGATGATCGAGAATATGTAGCGACCGCGGATCTTCGCGGATGGTACGGATTAGAACGAGCAGCAGCAAATGCTTTTACACGGATTTGCACCGATTTTACGGATCAAAGACGAAGAGCCCGGGTTGATTAGAGGAGATTGAACGAGATGCGGAAGAAAGTAACGATTGTAGGTGCGGGGAATGTTGGCGCGACCGCTGCGCATTGGATTGCGGCGAAAGAGCTTGCCGATGTTGTGCTGATCGATGTGGTTGATGGCGTGCCGCAGGGCAAGGCGCTTGATCTGCTGGAGGCTATGCCGATCGAGAAGCGCGATGTTTCGGTGATTGGGACGAATGACTATGCGATACGGCGAATTCGGACATTGTGGTGATTACGGCAGGCATTGCGCGTAAGCCGGGGATGAGCCGCGATGATTTGCTGAATACGAACTTCGGCATCATGAGCGATGTTGCTGGCAAGGGCGCTGGCGGCTTCGCGGATGCGATTTTCATCATTGTGTCGAATCCGCTGGACGCTATGGCTCAGACTGCTTTCAAGAAGCTGGGGCTGCCGCGCGGAGCGCGTGATCGGGATGTGGCCGGGGGTGCTGGATTCGGCGCGGTTCCGCACGTTTATTGCCGAGGAGCTGAAGGTGTCGGTTGAGAACGTGACGGCGTTTGTGCTGGGTGGGCATGGCGACACGATGGTACCGTTGTCGCGCTACTCGACTGTGGCAGGGATTCCGATTACGGGAGTTGATTGAGCCTGCGCGGTTGAAGGAGATTGAGACGCGGACGGCCAATGGCGGCGCGGAGATTGTGAAGCACCTGAAGACGGGTTCGGCTTACTATGCTCCCTCGGCTGCGGCTGTGGAGATGGTCGAGGCGATTCTGAAGGATAAAAAGAAGATTCTGCCTTGCGCGGCTTATCTGCAGGGGGAGTATGGGATCTCTGGCTTGTATGTGGGTGTACCTTGCAAGCTGGGAGCTAAGGGGCTGGAGCAGATCATTCAGATCAGACTGACGGCTGAGGAGCAGGCGGCGCTGAATAAGAGTGCTGATGCTGTGAAGGAACTTTGCACGGTGATTGGGGTGGCGTAGAAAGAAAGGCTTAACACCGATTTGCACGGATGACACTGATAAAACTGAGAAGCCCACTCTGATGAGTGGGCTTTTCTTTTGCTTGTAAGTTTCCGAAAAGGGGCCAATCGCTATTCTGTGATGTAAAACATTGAGTAGCCAATGCAAACCATCCCAACGCATAACAATGCGAACGTCAAGATGAATAGCATTACGATTTTCCGTCTTAAGTTGCTGGTAGGGTAGCGGTTTGTATGGACTCTCCAGGCCGGCAGCCACCAGAAGCGGCTAAATTGTTTGTCGGGCTCGATCTCTCTACTCTTACTCACTAAATGCCAAATTGCTTGCCAGATCATTAGATAAAAAATGAGAGCGAGAATACAAAAGACATAACCTGTAATCCTCACTACCGCTCCTATTCTGGAAGAACCATAACATCCTATTATCGAGATAAACCGCAAAGAGAGGTACAAGCAGAAGGCCTACTCCGAGAGTAGGCCCTTGAGTTTATCCGGGGAAATCAGGCGATGCGTTCGATGGTTACGGATTCCAGGACTACCGGGGTTTTTGGGCGGTCCATGCCGTCGCGGTTGACTTTGCTGATCTTTTCCACGATGTCGTAGCCTTCGATGACTTCGCCGAAGATGGTGTGCTTGCCGGTGAGCCAGCTGGTGTCGGCTACGGTGATGAAGAACTGGCTGCCGTTGGTGTTAGGGCCGGCGTTGGCCATGGCGAGCTTGCCCTTCTCCTGGAAGCCGTGTTTGGAGCCGCGAGTTTCATCGGCGAACTTGTAGCCGGGGCCGCCCATGCCGGTGCCTTCGGGGTCGCCGCCCTGGATCATGAATTGGGGGATGACGCGGTGGAAGACGGTTCCGTCGTAGAGCTTGTCGCCTTTTTTGCTGCGGCTGGACCACTCTTTGGTGCCTTCGGCGAGGCCGATGAAGTTGGCAACCGTGATGGGTGCGTCTTTTTCGAAGAGCTCGCAGACGATGGTGCCTTCAGAGGTCTTGAAGTTGGCGTAGGTGCCTGGTTTTTTTGACATGACGTATTTCTCCTTACTGGTTGCTGGAATTCGATGAGGGATGACTTCCAGTGAATGGCGGAAGCAGCTAAATTATTTTTGCGGGGTGGCCGGTGTGGTGGTTGTGGCGGGCGCAACAGGGAGCGGAGGCATGGGTTGGCCTTCGCGTACGATGGTGACGCGGTTGATGACGACGGGCGTGAGGGGCTTGTCGTTGGCGTTGCGCTCGACATGCGTGATGGAGGCTACGAGCAGGGCTGAGTGTTCATCACAGAGGCCGAAGATAGTGTGTTTGCCGTTGAGCTGGGGAACGGGTTGTTCGGTGATGAAGAACTGGCTGCCGTTGGTGCCGCCGCCGGATGGGCCGGGGCCGGCGTTGGCCATGGCGAGCAGACCGGGTGTGTCGAAGGTGAGGGACGGGTCGATCTCGTCCTGAAAGAAGTAGCCGGGATCGCCGGTGCCGTCGCCGAGGCGGTCGCCGCCCTGGATCATAAAGCCGGGGATGACGCGGTGGAAGGTGGTTCCGTTGAAGTAGGGCTGGTGATGCATCTTCTGGAGGGTCTTGGGATCGGTCCAGTCCTTGGTGCCTTCGGCGAGGCCGATGAAGTTGGCTACGGTGATGGGAGCTTCTTTGTCGTAAAGCTTGCAGGTGAGGCGGCCCATGGTGGTGTCGATGACGGCGGTAGGGCCGGTGGGGACGGGCACGGGCTTGATCTGGCTGGTGGTGCTGGGGGCATCAGGCAGCTGTGCGGCGGGTGTGGTTTGGGCTTGTGCGGATACGCCGAGGGCCAGGATCAGTGCGAGAGAACGAAGCATCATGCGGGGGTAAGCTCCAATAGACAGGCTATCGCAGTAGGTGCAGTTGGAGCAATGCGACCGGAAGGGTGTCGATGCCGGGTAAGTTTGATGAAACGTACCTCAGCGGCTAAAGAGGTGCTGAAAATCCTGCTTATCCTGAAATATTCCCCTCAGCGACTGAAGCCGCAATCCATCGATGAGCTTACGGCGCGGCTAAAAGCGGCGCCCCTTCAAAACGGCGATTTCGCTCTGAAACCCTCTTCAAAAAAACGATGATTTTTCAGCATCCTCTTGACGGCCAGACCGCATAAGTTGATGGCCAGACTGCATAAGGTTTTACAAAGGAAATGTAACTGGAGGCATCGTTTGTGCGTCGTATGGTCTGGAGGAGTTACTCATGGCGAAGTTTGCGATTTATGTTTCGTTGAAGGCGAAGCCCGGAAAAGAGAAAGATGTTGAGGCATTTTTGAAGCAGGGCGCGGAGATGGCGAAGAAGGAAGACTTCACGGTGACCTGGTATGGGTTGAAGGAGGCTCCGGGGCATTACAGTGTGTTCGACACATTCAACGATGAGGCGGGGCGGGAGGCGCATTTGAATGGTGAGATTGCCAAGGCGCTGATGGCGAATGCGAGTGAGTTGTTTGCGGAGGCTCCGCAGATTCACAAGATCGAGATTCTTGGGGATAAATAACGCTATTTGAGTTTGTCCGCGTCGGCCTGGATCTGGCGGAAGACGCGGAGGAGGTTGCCGCCGAGGAGCTTGCGCATGTCTTCGGCGGTATAGCCTCGCGCCATGAGTGCGGCAGTGATTTTAGGGAGATCGGCGGCGGAGTCGATGCCGTCGGGTGGGGTGGGGATGCCGTCGAAGTCGGTGCCGATGCCTACATGGTCGATGCCGGCGACTTTGATGACATGATCAAAATGATCGATGAGTGAGTTGAAAGGGGCGCGTCCAATTTTGGCAGCGAACTCGCGGTCGATTTTGTCAGAGGCGTTATACGGGACGGGGAGGCCTTTGGATCTGTATTCGGCTTCCATGGCTTGCTGGGCTTTTTTGCGCTCGGGGGCTTGTGCGGCCCAGGCAAGACGCCATTTTTCGTCGATGAAAGCGGGGAAGAAGTTGACCATGACGACGCCATTGTTTTTTGCGACGGCTCGGAGCATGTCGTCGGTCATGTTGCGGCCAGCGTTGGTGAGGGCGCGGGCGGAAGAGTGCGAGGCGATGATGGGCGTGCGCGTTGTGGCGATGACGTCCCAGAAGGTCTTGTCGGAGACGTGGGAGATGTCGACCATCATGCCGAGGCGGTTCATCTCGGCGACGACCTGTTTGCCGAAAGGGGTGAGGCCGTTGTGGTGCTGGATGGCGGTGTCGTCGATGTCGCCGGAGGAGTCTGCCCAGTTGTTGGTGTTGGACCAGGTGAGGGTCATGTAGCGGACACCGAGGCGGTAGTAGTCGCGGAGGAGGCCGACGGAGTCTTCGATGGAGTGGCCGCCTTCGATGCCCATGAGGACGGCGAATTTTCCGGATTTGTGCGCGGCGAGGATTTCGTCGGCGGTGGTGCAGAGCTGGAGCTTGTCGGGTGCGCGGCGAACTTGTTCGAGGGTGGCGTCGATGAGCTCGAGGGTGCGGCGGGCGGAGGCGTTGGCGGGGTATTGGGCGGGGTCGACCCAGATGGAGAAGAATTGGGCATCGAGGTTGCCCTTCTTTGCGGAGTCATAGTTGAGCATGCCACCGTTCAGGGGATCGGTGAAGTTCCAATGCTCATCGACGAAGCGTTGAGGGGTGTCGGCGTGGGTGTCGATGACGATGGCGCTGGCGTGGACCTGGGCGGGGTCGGTCATCTGTTTCGTTCCTGTTGCAGGGGTTGCCTGCGCATGTAGAAGAGAGGCGCTGAGGAGCAGGAGACTGGATGTGTTTGCAAAGAGAGACGATCGGGGACGGACGAATGCGGTACTCTCGCGCATGGATAAGAGGATTGTAGCAACTTGATGTGGGCGTCGATTGCGGGACAACCGGATGGGCCGAGGCACCATCTCTTTTACGAGAGAGGTGAGAGATGGCACAGGGATTGAATTCGACGAAGACAGCGGAACGCCCTTCCCACGAGGCGATTGAGCAGAATGCTCCTGCTACTGAGGTTGGAAGAAGCGAGCAGGAGAAGATTGACGATCTTGGCATGGAGAGTGCGAAGCGTGCCGGAAATCGGATTCACTCGAATGAAGAGACCACTCCGGGGAATTCGATTTTTTCGAAGTAAACCCAACTACGATGAAGTGTGAGTAAAGAGCCCGCCTGTTCGGCGGGCCCTTTCGTTTTCGAACCTTCGATCATGCTGCTGAGTTGAGGAGGCCGTGTGGATCGAGGACGAACTTTTTTGCTACGCCGGAGTCGAAGGCCTGGTAGCCCTGGGGCGCTTCGGTGAGTGAGATTACGGTTGCGTTGACGATCTTTGCTATGGGAAGCCTGTCGTGCAGGATGGCCTGCATGAGCTGGCGGTTGTACTTCAGAACAGGCGTCTGGCCGGTGTAGAAGCGGTGCGACTTTGCCCAACCGAGGCCGAAACGCATGCTGAGGTTGCCGTGTTTGGCAGCTTCGTCGTGTGCGCCGGGGTCGTCGGTGACATAGAGGCCGGGAATGCCGATTCCGCCAGCGGCTCGGACGACGGACATGAGCGAGTTAAGGACAGTTGCCGGTGCCTCAGCGCCGTTCTTCCCCTGAGCTCTGGCTTCGAAGCCAACGGCATCTACGGCTGCGTCTACTTCGGGTTTGCCGACTACGGCAGCGATGAGCTCGCCGAGGTTGTCGCTTTTTGTGAGGTCGATTGGAACGAAGCCTACGCTGGCTGCGTGCTTGAGGCGGTCGGGGTTCATGTCTCCGATCATGACGACGGCAGCACCGAGGATTTGAGCGGAGGCTGCGGCTGCGAGGCCTACAGGGCCTGCTCCGGCGATGTAGACGATGGAACCGACACCAACGCCTGCGGTGACGGCTCCGTGGAAGCCGGTGGGGAGGATGTCGGAGAGCATGGTGAGGTCTTTGATCTTCGACATGGCCTGGGCTTTGTCGGGGAATTTGATGAGGTTGAAGTCGGCGTAGGGGACCATGACGTATTCGGCCTGACCGCCAACCCAACCGCCCATGTCGACGTAGCCGTAGGCTCCGCCAGCGCGGCCGGGATTGACGTTAAGACAGACGCCGGTTTGCTGCTCGCGACAGGTTAAGCAGCGGCCGCAGGCTACGTTGAAGGGGACGGTGACGAGATCGCCGACTTTGAGGTATTCGACGTCGGAACCAGCTTCAATGATTTCGCCGGTGATCTCGTGCCCGAGGACCATGCCGGTGGGCGCGGTGGTGCGGCCGCGGACCATGTGCTGGTCGGAGCCGCAGATATTGGTCGAGACGACCTTCAGGATGACGGCGTGGTTAATCTTTTTGCCGGCGGGATTTTGCATCTTCGGGAAATCGATGGACTGGACTTCAACCTTGTTCTGTCCAAGAAAAACTACTCCAGTATTTTCAGCCATTTTTGAATCCTCATTACGCGTGACGGTTAAGACTTCGTTTTCCGGTTAGAAACTACTTCCACCGGTTTTGATGCTCCGCGGCAGAAAGGGTAGCGCTCTGGCTGCGCTACCCTCTTTTATTTCTTTCGGTTGTTTAAGAGAGAATTAAAAGGCTGCTGCGCCGGCTTCGGCTACAGCGTGATCCTGATCGCCTGAGCCTCCGCTGACACCGATGGCTCCTACGACTTTGCCGTCCTTTTTGAGAGGGATGCCGCCGGCGAAGATCATGACTTTACCGTCGTTGGAGGCGTGGATGCCGAAGAACTGATTACCGGACTGCGAGTGCGAGGCGAGATCTTTGGTGGCGATGTCGAAGGCGCGGGAGGTCCAGGCCTTTTTGATGGAGATGTCGATGGAGCCGAGCCAGGCGTTGTCCATGCGGACATGAGCGATGAGGTTGCCGCCGGCGTCGGCTACGGCGATGTTCATGGGCTGGCCGATTTCGACGGCTTTCTTTTCGGCGGCGGCGATAATGCGGCGGGCGTCTGCTAGTTGGATCATTGGAGCTCCTTGGTTCGTTTTCTGAGGATGTGATGTTTGCGAAGAGGAATGTGGTTCGGGTTTTGCGCGAATGTCCACCGTAACGACTGCTACTGTCGCAAAGATGGGGCACTGGGCAACTTTAGGGAAGGATATCCATCTTATGGTGAAGAGGTGATGTATGGCTCAAGTTCCAGATTCTGCAAAAACCGCGGCGCTTTCTTCGCAAAAGGTAACTCATGTTGGGGAGACCGAAGAAGAACGGATCGACCATGCGGCCGATGAGATGGCAGAGCGTGCGAATAATACGACCAAGTCGTACGAGGATACTGCCCCAGACGAGCAGATCTTTACAAAGTAAGGCAGCGAAACGCGAAGGGAAAAATAGTGTGGTTCGAGTGCGAATGCCATGTCCGGGAATTGGACGTGGGCGCACTTTTTTTGTGTAACGCAGACGGCGCTAGCGGGCGAAGAGGTCTTTGACTTGCTGGATGAAGACGTCGCGGCCCATGTCGCTGATGGCTTCGGTTAGGGGGAGCTGTTTGGGGCAGGCCTGGACGCAGTTCTGGGCGAAGCCGCACTCCTGTATGCCGCCGTCACCGGCCAAGGCGCGGAGGCGCTCTTCTTTGAGGACTGCGCCGCTGGGGTCCATGTTGAAGAGCTTGGCCTGGGCGATGGTGGCGGCTCCGACGAAGCCGGTGGCGTCGTTGAATTGCGGGCAGACCTCCATGCAGATGGTGCAGGAGATGCAATTGGAGAGGGGGTAGCGCTGCTCCTGAATTTGCGGGGCCTGGCGTGAGCCTGCTCCGAGGTCGTAGGAGCCGTCGATGGGGACCCAGGCTTTGACCTTCTTGAGGTTTTCGAAGAGGACGGAGCGGTCTACGGCGAGGTCGCGGACTACGGGGAATTTGCTGAGAGGGCCGAGGGTGATGGGCTGGTCGTTATTTGGCCCTCGGAGCTTATCGACGAGGGCGGAGCAGGCCATGCGGGCTTTGCCGTTGATGAGCATGGCGCAGGAGCCGCAGATCTCTTCGAGGCAGTTGGAGTCGTAGGTGATGGGCGTGGTGGCCTTGCCGGAGACGTCGACGGGGTTGAGCGCGATCTCGCCGAGGAGCGAGGTGATGTTCATGTTCGGGCGATAGGGAATCTCGAACTTCTCGGTGGTGGCGGGGGCGTCGGGGTTGGACTGACGCTTGATCTCTACCTTGATGGTGCTCGGTGCCATGCGAACGCTCCTTAGCGACTGCAGATTTCCTGTGCCTTCAGCGTGAGGCCCTGCTGGAGGCGATTGTTGCGAAGGGTTGCAGTCGTTTCGGGAGCTAGAACCGGCCTATTTTGTGGTCGTGCTCCTTCTCGAGTGTGGCGACTGCAATGCCTTCTTCTTTGCTGACGGGCGGACGGCCTTTGAGGGCCATGGTCCGCTCGTTGGGGTGAAGATGCGTGGTGTAGAGATACATATACGCCATGACCGCTGCGAATATGACGGACAGACCGATGTAGACGAGCTGGATGTTTTCCATGCCGCATTAGACGGCTTAAGCGGGTTGTGTGGCAACTCGTCATTTGCATCTTTGCCTGAATTCTCCGGGGCTAAAGCCCCTTTTTCCCTGACTTCGATTCAGTGAGCTAAAGCCCACTGCTAATCCCAAATGCAGAAGCGAGAAGCAGATTCCTCCGCTGTGCTACGGAATGACAAATAAAAAGCAAACGACAGACAACGATGGAACGTTAGGCGGTGGCGTCGTAGCGGCGTGGGCGCGGTTTGATGTGGCTGATGTCTACGTCTTCCCATTCGAAGGCGGGGGCTTCGTTTTTGTAGGCGGCTTTGGTGGTTTTGAGGAACTTTTCGTCGTTGCGGTCGGGGAAGTCGGGTTTGTAGTGGGCTCCGCGGGACTCGTCACGAAGGCGCGCGCCCTGGACGATGACGCGGCCCAGCTGAAGCATGTTCCAGAGCTGGCGGGTGAAGGCGAAGCTGGTGTTGGCCCACTGGCTCTTATCGGAGAGGTTGACGTTGCGGTAGCGGTCGAGGAGCTCGACGATCTTGGCGTCGGCTTCGTCGAGGCCAGCGTTGTAGCGGATGATGGTGGCGTGCTTGGTCATGATTTCGCCGAGCTCGCGCCAGATCTTGAAGGGGTTTTCGGTGCCGGGGTTGTTGAGAAGGAGCTTGTTGAACTCGTTCTGGCGCTGGAGCTCGGCGGCGTGGCCTCCGTCGCCTTCCTGCGCGGGGAGGGATTTGGCGTACTGCATGGCCTGTGGGCCGGCTACGAAGCCTCCGTAGATGCAGGAGAGGAGGGAGTTGGCGCCGAGGCGGTTGGCTCCGTGGATGGAGTAGTCGGCTTCTCCTGCGGCGAAGACGCCGGGGATGTTGGTCTGCTGGTTGAAGTCGACCCAGAGGCCGCCCATGGTGTAGTGCATGCCGGGGAAGATCTTCATGGGGACTTTGCGGGGGTCATCGCCGACGAACTTCTCGTAGATCTCGAGGATGCCTTCGAGCTTGTGCTGAGCTTCGGGCGGAAGGTGGGAGACGTCGAGGTAGACCATGGGCTGGCCGTCGATGCCCATGTTGAGCTCGTAGACGACTTTGAAGATGGCGCGGGTGGCGACGTCGCGGGGGACGAGGTTGCCGTATTTGGGATACCACTCTTCGAGGAAGTACCAGCGGTCGCCTTCGGGGATGGATTGCGCGGCGCGCTTGTCGTTCTTGTCCTTGGGGACCCAGACGCGGCCGCCTTCGCCACGGGCTGATTCGGACATGAGGCGGAGCTTGTCTTCGCCGGGGATGGCGGTGGGGTGGACCTGGATGAACTCGCCGTTGGCGTAGAAAGCGCCTTGCTGGTAGAGGGCTGACTGCGCGGAGCCGGTGCAGACGACGGAGTTGGTGGATTTGCCGAAGATGGCCCCGTTGCCGCCGGTGCAGACGATGATGGCGTCGGCGGGGAAGGTGCGGGTCTCCATGGTGCGGAGATCCATGGCGGTGATGCCGCGGCAGGCGCCCTTGGAGTCGAGGACGGCGGAGAGGAGCTCCCAGCCTTCGTACTTGGTGACTTTGCCTTCGGCTTCGAATCTTCTTACTTGCTCATCAAGCGCATAAAGCAACTGCTGGCCGGTGGTTGCTCCGGCGAATGCTGTGCGGTGGTAGAGGGTGCCTCCGAAGCGGCGGAAGTCGAGGAGGCCTTCGGGGGTGCGGTTGAAGGGGACGCCCATGCGATCGAGGAGGTCGATGATGGCGGGGCCCTGGGCGGTCATGTTTTTTACGGGGGTCTGGTTGGCGAGGAAGTCGCCGCCGTAGATGGTGTCGTCGAAGTGCTTGAAGACGTCGTCGCCTTCGCCTTTGAGGTTCTTGGCGGCGTTGATGCCTCCCTGGGCGCAGACGGAGTGGGAGCGCTTGACGGGGACGATGGAGAAGAGGTCGACCTTGCCGCCAGCTTCGGCGATCTTGATGACGGCGGCTAGTCCGGCTAGGCCGCCGCCTACTACGATGATTCTGGGTGTTGCTGCCATGCGGCTATCCTCTACGCTTTCGTGCGATGTCTACGTTCTTGCTATGTCTTTTTGGAAGTGAAGTGCAAGTTTGCAATAGCTTGAACAGGCTTTCCTTTCATTTCGAAAGGTTTAAATTTTTGCTGATGTATGAGGTTGCACGTCTGAACGCATCCGTGATCCTGAGAGCAGGGATAATCGGGCACAACGGAAGTTACGTTCCCGTCCTTATCAATTTTGACAGCGACATAGAAGTCGTGGGGCGAGGAGGGGAGAGAATCCGTCAAGACCGAGGCGGGTGCCTTCATATGTTGGAAAAATTCCGCCTCAGAGACAGAAAGGCTAACCGGAACGACGACCGTCTGAGCTAGCAGCGAAGGTGTACTTCCTCCCAACGGCAGCAGAGCAAACGTGGCGATAGCGAGGAGTCGCAACGTGCTCATGCTCAATGTACCTCTCCAGGTTGCGATGGGTTGGTTGAGTTCGGTGGTGGAATTGATGGTGCGGGTAGGTCGATGCCGGCTGGTTGGGCGGGCATTACGTTCGCGGGGGCGTTGGGGTACTTCCAGACGACCGCGTAGATGCTGGCGAGTCCCATGAGGCAGAGGGCCAGGCCGAAGGCGGTGCAGACGTAGCCGAATCTCTTGCGGGCCTTGTCGCCGGGGGTGATGCCCCACTTGGCGGCGAAGAGCCAGATGCCGTAGGCGAAGTGCCAGGTGGTGGCGATCATCGCGATGACGTAGATGGCGAGCATCCAGGGGTTCGAAAGTTCAACCTGTACTTTATGGAAGGCGGCGCCGGGGTTCTCGGGGAGTGAGATGCCGCTGAAGCGCTGTCGCCAGACGTGCTGGACGATGTAGAGGAAGGCGATGACGCCGGTGATGCGCTGGGAGACGTACATCCAGTTGCTGGCCCAGGGGTAGACGTTGACGCTGACACGGCCGCGGAAGGCGATGAAGAGTCCGTAGAGGGCGTGGAAGGCGAGGGGGATGAAGATGAAGGCCCACTCGAGGACGCGGACCAGCGGGAGGGAGTTGAGGAACTTGACCTGCTGGGCGTAGGCGAGGGGGCCGTTGAGGGTCTCGAAGTTGGAGATGATGTGCTCGACGAGGAAGGCGCCGATGGGGACGATGCCGGAGAGGGAGTGGAGCTTGTGCCAGAAGAAGGAGTTGCCTTCGCCTGCTCGTAGAGGCTGGACGCCGCGGAGTACTGGCGTGGCAGGAGGGGCTGGCGGCGTGGCGGTTGCCATGGGCGCTCCTTGTAGGAGATAGGCGCACTTCGAGATTATGGGAAAAAGTGCGGCAGTGCGATTATTCCGCTGCGAGGGGCCAAGGTCAATCAAACAAAAGGATTTTGTGCGGTTATCGTTGGGTTTGTGCGAAAAAACGGTTGCTGGGTGTTCGTTGCTGGTTGTTTGCTGGCGGATCAGGTGGAGGCAAGTTCTTTGAGGAGGGCTGCGAAGGCTCGGCCGCGGTGGCTGAAGATGAGCTTGGTGGCGATGTCGAGCTCGGCCATGGTCTTGTTTTGTTCGGGGAGATAGAAGAGCGGGTCGTAGCCGAAGCCCTGGGTTCCGCGTGGGGTGGTGAGGATCTCTCCTTCGACGGCTCCGTGGCCGATGGCGAGGATCTGGCCGTCGCGGGCGGCAGCGAGGACGCAGTGGTAGCGGGCGCTGCGCTCGGTGAGTGGGATGTTGGTTAGGAGGTAGAGGTTGTTGCGTTGGTCGGTGGTTAGATGTTCCATACTGAGTGCTTCGGCGGCTTCGGTTGGATGGAAGTGGTGGTCTTCGGCGAAGCGGGCGGAGCGGACGCCGGGTGCTCCGTGGAGGGCATCGACTTCGAGGCCGGAGTCGTCGGCGATGACGATTTGGCCGGGGGCGTGGCGGGAGTAGTAGATGGCTTTGTGGCGTGCGTTGCCTTCGAAGGTGGGATCGTCTTCGGGTGGGGCTGGGATTTCTTTCAGGTTGGGGAGTGGGGTTAGGGTTGTGTTTGGCGTAGCTGCCACGGCGAAGTCTCGGAGCTTGCCTGGGTTGGAGGTTGCTATGTAGAGAGTCATTTTCCGGTTTTGTCGATTCACTTGAGAGACGGGGGAGTTTGAGGGCGTCACTGCAGATTCTCTGCGGTTTGAACTTCATCAGGAATGAGTCCAGTCTTTGTTCGGATGAGGTTGAGTACGTCGACGCTCGGCTCAGAACTTCCGTCGCCAACAGCGTTCAAGCTTAATCGTCGGCCGTCTCTAAAATCTACGAGCATATCTTTGTGGGGCTTGAAAGTTCCGTCGCGCAGTTTGTACCCGTCCACAGTCGTGAGTCGAACAGCATCGGCGTAAGCGAAGGGTTCCGGAGTCAGCGAAGCATAGTGAGTCCAGAGGATTTCGCGGTCTGTCAAAGTCAAACGCTCAGGCAAGGCGAGAGACGTAAAGATGGCGATAGGCAACACGATGAAGAGATTTATCCCGACCATAACGCGAAAGCAATCGAATCCTGATTTTCGACTGCCTTCATCCTCGACGTAAGCGGCTTCGTCGCGGTACGTGCTTCGCCGCAGCAACGCGATAGTCAACGGCCAAGGAACCGTCAGTGCTGCAAATCCTGATAGGAAACACCAGATTGCCGGGGTAGGAAATGCTTGCGCGAGGGCTGGCCCATCGGACTTCGCGAAGAAGTGGTTTGTAGCAACGAGAGCGAAGTAGCCTACTACGGCAATTACTAATCCCATTGCGATCGTGATTGCACTGAAGGCACCAGTCGGCAGGCGTTTGCCCTCTGGCCAATCATACCTTTGAAGTGTTAGGTCTGGCTTTGCTGGAAAGTATCGACGAAAGAGTGCGAACGCAATACCAATAACTAAAGGAACCAAAATTCTGGGTAGCACCGAATAAGCCATCGAAAGCGAATATAACAGTGTTCTTTGCGTAACGAACTATTGGATAATGCGGAAGCGGATGAAGGCTACCGCTCCCCAGGGGTGGTGGCCGTAGGTGGGAGTTAGGACGTCGGGTGTAGTGTAGGTGGTGAACTGGACTCCGGGGGCGGTGAGGATGTGGGGGAGGATGCGGTAGTCGCGGTCGTAGCCGAAGCTATAGGCGGCTACGTGGCCGATGGGGGATTCGGTGAAGTTGGGTGGGAGTGGGTCGCCGGGAGAGATGAGGAGCTCGTTGGAGCGGCCGGCGTTTTCGATGCGCGTCCAGACGTAGTTGCGGGTGTGGAACTGGAGGAGGGATTCGAGGAGGTAGCTGTTTTCAAGGCTGTTGTCAGTGAGGGATTTGGTGCGGCCCCAGAGGAGTGTGGTGGACCAGTTGCCGGTGGCCGGGGGGGCCGTGTTCATGCCGGGCATGCCGGTGGTGTCGTGGTGTGCGCCGATTGGGCGGTTGTACATGATGGAGGCGGTCTGGCGCTGCTGGTTCTCGCCGGGATAGAGCGCTTCGGGGCTGGTGATGTGGGCGATGGAGTATTGGCTGCTCCAGTTTTGCGTGGGTGAGAAGGTGACGCGGGAGGAGTAGCTGTCGACGGCGTGGCCGTTGGGGGAGGGTTGGAAGCCCCAGCGCTGCTCGGATGGCTCGCCGCCGTGGAAGCCGGATTCTTCGAAGCGGAGCCAGCGCCAGGTGAGGCCTGCGGTGAAGACGTTGAAGGCGATGTGGGTGGAGTCTTCCTGGTGATGGCCGAGAGCGGCGATGGGGTCTTCGGAGGCAGAGAGGCGGTGCGGGTAGGCGGTGGGGCCAATGGCGGGGTCGCCGATGGGTGCGGCGTAGAGGCTGAGGAGGATGCGCTCGCCGAGGTGGAGGTCATAGAGGGCGGCTAGCTCCATGAAGAAGTCGTGAGGGTGCTGGCCGTCGATGATGGGTTTGCCGAAGGCGGTTTCTCCCTGTTGGAAGAGCTCTGGGTAGTAGCGGCCGGAGATGGTGGCGGGCTCGAGCGAGAGCATGGTGCGGAGGGTGAGCTGTCCGCTTGCGCCGAGTTTGTGTGTGGCCATGGGCATGATCCAGTTGGTGGAGAAGAGCTTGTCGACGCCACGGTGGTTGTCTGCTTCCTGCTGGATGTCGGCGATGAAGGCGTTGCCGTGGAGCATGAGGGTCCAACCGCGATAGTCGCGCATGAGCATGGGGACGGGTGTGGACGCGGGTTCGATGCTGGTGCCTGAGGAGGTGTGGGCGAGCTCGGCTGCGATGAGGGTGGTAGGGAGAACGGACATGTCCATGTCCTTGCCTGAGGATGACGGCGAGGACATGTTCATGCCGGACATATCAGACACGTCGGGCATTGAGGACTGCTGCGTCTGGGCGAGCGCTGGGAACGGCGCGGCGAGGGCTGCTGTGAGCAGCGCTGCGGAGAGAGTGCGGCGCATGGGTTTCCTTGTCTTGAAGGCTGCGTGAGGGAGGACAGCGCGACGAGGCGCTGCGGGACGCAGGGAAGCTTCAAGCAGGGATCAGATGCGAAGGGCTGTGAGCCGGGGGAGTGGTGGTGGCGCTTCGAGTTCGTATACAGAGAGTGGCTGATGGAAGAGCTCATCGCGAAATGCGGGCGTCAAGGATAGGGCGATCTGCGAGAGCTGAGGGCGATCTGTGGATGTGACGATGGCTGCGGGCTGCGGATGCTGCGCGGTGCAGCACGCGGGAACGCTGTGGCGTGGCGAGCAGTGATCGCAACTAGACTGCGTGGTCTGGGTGGACTGCAGACAGAACGCCGCTACCGGCAGAAGCAGAGCCAGCAGGCAGAGCAGCGTAGCGAAGATGTGCAGCGATCTCTTCATCTGTATTGATTTGACGGCGCAGACGATGCAAAAGATACATCCGCTGCAGAACTATTTTTGCTGTTGCGATTTTATTCTGAAGAGCAGATGGATTCCAGATGAGGAGAGACGCGATGGGGACGATGAAGGCGCATACGGAGTACCTGACGTTCCGTACCGAGGAGCGGTATGAGATGGTGCATATCACTTCGCAGGTGGAGGAGATTGTGCGGCGAAGCGGGATCGACGATGGATTGTGCTTTGTTTCGCCGATGCACATCACGGCGGCGATTTATGTGAATGACAACGAGGACGGTTTGATTGAGGACATTGGCGTGTGGCTGGAGAAGCTGGCGCCGCGGTGGCCCGGGTACAAGCATCATCAGACGGGAGAAGATAATGCCGATGCGCATTTGAAGGCTTTGTTGCTGCACCATGAGACGACGCTGCCTGTGACTCGAGGAAGGCTGGATCTGGGGACCTGGCAGCGGGTGTTTTATGCGGAGTTCGATGGGCAGCGCTCGAAGCGTGTCATTGTGAAGGTGTTGGGCGTCGCAAAAGAATGATGTCGACGCGGCGGTTTTGCATGCGGCCATCTTCGGTAACGTTGCTGGCGATGGGGTGGAATTCGGCGTAGCCTGCGGCGGAGAGATTGACGGGATTGATGGGGCCGCGTTCGAGGAGCAGACGGGCTATGGCGGTGGAGCGTGCGGTGGAGAGCTCCCAGTTGCTGGCGAACTGCGCGGTGTGGATGGGGACGTTGTCGGTGTGGCCTTCGACACGTAGCGGGCCTGCCGGGAGGGTGGTGGCGAGGATCGCTAGCATAGGGATTGAGTCAGTGCGGACCTCTGCGGAGCCTGAGGGGAAGAAGCCTACTTCATGGAGCGAGATGACGAGACCGTCGGGCGTGAGGCGCATGGTGACGCTGCCAGGTGGGATGCGGCCTGCGGCGATTTGCTGTGCGAGAAGCCTGGTGAGGCGGGCTTTGGTCTGGTCCAAGGTCTCTGCGTTGGTTGGCAGCGGTGGAGCGAGAACCATAGGAGTCGCGTCGGTGATGGTGGCTGCGTTCGTATCGGTCAGGGGCGGTGTTGTGGAGTGGGCGTCGAAGGCGCCGAGAGGAGTGAAGGCGGACTGCATGGCTTCTGCAAGTTTCATTTGTTTCTTCTTGTCGGTCTGGCTGGACGCGAAGAGGACGACGAAGAATGCGAAGAGTAATGTGATGAAGTCTGCGTAGGAGACTAGCCAGCGTTCGTGATTGACGTGTTCGGGATGCTTTTTTCTGCTCATGCTTTTGCCTCGGAGTGGCGGCCGGACTCTGCGGGTTCTGAGTCGAAGAGATAGGTGCGGAGTTTGGTTTCGATCATGCGCGGGTTCATGCCTTCGAGGATGGAGATGACGCCTTCGAGCATCATCTCTTTGATCATCTGCTCTTCGCGGTGACGGAATTTGAGTTTGCCGGCCGCGGGAAGGCAGATGAGATTGGCCATGGCAACGCCGTAGATGGTGGCGACAAAGGCTACGGCGATGCCCCGGCCTACCTCGTCGATGTTGGAGAGATTCTTCATGACCTGGATGAGGCCGAGGACTGCGCCGATGATGCCGACGGTGGGAGAGTAGCCGCCTGCGGCCTCGAAGACTGCTGGGATCTTCTCTTCTATTTCGGATTTGTTGTCGAGCTCGAGCTGCATGATCTTGCGGACTTCGGCGGGCTCGGTGCCGTCCACCGCGAGCATGAGGGCTTGGCGGAGGAAGGGGTCGGAGATTGAGGGAAGATCGGAGTCGAGGGAGACGATGCCGCTGCGGCGAGCCTTGTTGGCGAAGTTGACGATCTGCGCCAGCGTGGCTTCGCCGTTGGAGCTTTTATGCAGGAAGACTTTGAATATGGCTTTGAGTGCGGCGAGGAAGATGCTTAATGGAAACTGGAGCATGACCGCGCCAAGGGTGCCTCCGAAGACGATCATGGCCGCAGTGGGCTGAGTGATCTGAGTGATGCTTCCACCCTCGATCATCATGCCGGCGAGAATGCCGAGGACGGCGAGTGCGATGCCACCGATGCTGGCGATATCCATGGGATTTCCTCTTCCTGTTGAAGCTGGTTATTCGCCGGAGTCGTTTCTGGCTTGGTTGCGGGCGCGTTGTTCTGCGTCAAAGGCAGATTTCGCGTTGAGGGATGAGGCAGCTTCGGGCCATGCCTGACGCAGGATGGCGGCGCGATAGTCGAGCGTACGCTGCGAAACCTCGCTGCATGGTTCGAGTACGACGAGCTTCTCGCCGGTGATAAGGGTGAGTACGGTGTCGGGTGCGGCTTCAGCGTATTTGATGAGGTCGCAGTTGATCGCGAGAGGACTGCCGTTCAGACGCGTGAGTTCGATCATTAGGAGTGTCCCTTCTATGTGTCTCATCGGCGGGGAAGATGCTGCCAATAGGTGCGTTAGAAAAGTAATGTGCGAGGCAGAGGAAGTAATGGGCGGCTCTAAAGTCAGCGAGGTAAGGGCCGATGAGGTTGGGGAACGCGGAGCCTTCCGCATAGTGAATCGGATCTCACTGAGCCGCTGGGTCGGCGATATGAGTTTGCCGGGCGGTCACTCGGGGCGGCGTCGCGGCAACTCAAACCGAGCAGTACAGGAGCGTTTCCTTATGTCCTTGGGCATTCTTACTAACGTTGCAGCAACCTATGCTGAGAACAATCTGAATCAGACGCAGAATAGTCTCCAGAGCGTTCTCCAACAGCTCTCCTCAGGTTCGCGCATCAACAGCGGTGCGGACGACGCGGCTGGACTTTCCGTGGCCGATGGACTCGCAGCGAATGAAGCTGCTTTGACGCAGTCCGCGCAGAACGCGCAGAACGGTGTTGGCCTGCTGCAGACCGCCGACGGCGCTTTATCGCAGGTGACCAACCTTCTGGATCGTGCGGTGACGCTGGCTACAGAGGCTTCCAACGGTGGATTGACAGCGGCTCAGTCGGGCGCGGCCGACACGGAGTACCAGAGCATCCTTACCGAGATCGGCAACATCGGCTCATCCACAAACTTCAACAGCACTGGTGTCTTCACGGCGACTGCGACCGACTTTACAGTCAGCGACGGGACCACGGCCGGAACCACGACGATCGCTGCTACTGTTGGAGCTCTTACTGCTGGGAGCGTCGGCACCGCTACTGGTGGTGGAGCCGGGCAGAGCCTTACTGGAACTGTTTTGACCTCCACGGCTACCGCGACGACAGCGCTCTCGGACATCACCACAGCCATTGCGGACGTTGCGAATCAGCGTGGTTCGATTGGCGCCAACATCAACCAGTTGAATGCGGCGGCTAACGTCGCCAGCTCGGAAGAGGTGAACCTGTCTCCGGCTGAGAGTGCGATCCGCTCGACGAATTATGGTCAGGCGACGAGCGATCTGGCCAAATTCCAGGTGCTGAGCCAGACCGGCATCAGCGCTCTTGCGCAGGCCAACAGCGTGCAGCAGGAGATTCTGAAGCTGCTGCAGTAGGAAGCTGCGGCGCGGTGGCGATTGGGTGTAATCGGTCCAGTCGCCGCCGTTTCCGCTGGCCAGATTTAACTTCTTCTAATCTTCGAGCGGCGAGATTGGCCTGGATATTGCTTCTATCCAGGAGAAACGGGAAGGTGAGATGGGTACAGTCGGGTTGAACTTTGGATCGGCGGCGAGTGGGCAGGGTTTCGACGTTGCATCGACGGTGACGCAGATTCAGGCGTCGGAGCAGGCGATCGAGACTCCGTGGCAGAACCAACTCACTGCTCTGCAGGCGCAGGACACGGTCTTGTCGGCGTTGGGGAATGATTTGTCCACGTTGACGACGAGCTTGCAGGCGCTGACGGACTTTGACGGGGTCTTCTCGGAGAAACAGGGGTCGAGCTCCAACACGGACCTGCTGAGTCTTACGTCGGCGAACACAACGGCTTCGGCGGGAAGTCATACGATTGTGATCAATTCGCTGGCACAGACTTCTTCGGAGGTGTCGAGTGCAATTTCGGATCCCAACGATACGTTGTCCGGAAGCCTGACGATCCAAGGGACGACCTTTAACGTAGATAGCGGGGATAACGACACGACACTAGCTTCGCTGGCCTCGACGATCAATTCGGCGGGGATTGGCGTGAGCGCGAGTGTTATTACGGATTCGAGCGGATCGCGGCTGTCACTAGTGAGCGGGACGAGTGGCGCTGCAGGTGATCTTTCGGTGAGCGGGTCGTTGTCGGGTGCGTCTTCGGGAGCTATCTCGTTCTCGAGCAGTCAGGATGGTAAGGATGCGAGCCTGACTGTCGATGGCGTGTCGATTACGAGCAGTTCTAATACGGTGAGCAATGCGATTCCTGGCGTGACCTTTCAGCTCCTGGGTGCTTCGACAGGAACTCCGATCCAGGTGGAGATTAGGAACGACAATACCGACATCGAAACGGCAGTAGGCAAGTTTGTCTCTGCCTACAACGCTGTGATCAACGACATCAATGGGCAGGAGAAGAACGACTCAAGCGGGAATCCGGAGCCGCTGTTCGGCAGTTCGACGCTGGCGCTGATTCAGAGTCAGGTTACAGGAGCGTTGTTTGCCGGGAGTGCGAGTGGTGCGATCAGCAACATAACTCAGTTGGGGATTGGGTTGAATGATGATGGGACTTTGACGCTGGACGCAGACACGCTGGATTCGGCGCTGAACTCCAACTTCTCGGATGTGACCGGGTTTCTGCAGACCTCAGGCAGCTTTGGCCAGTTGATGGCTGCTTCGCTGAACAACCTGGGAACGCAGGCTCCAAATGGCGCGGTGTTTCTGGCGCAGCAGCAGAACTCGTCGCAGGAAGCTGCGCTGAACGCGGACATCAGCAATGAGAATGCTTTGCTTGCTACGCAGAAGACGCAGCTGACAGATGAACTGAATACGGCGAACCAGATTCTGCAGTCGATTCCTAGTCAGTTGAATCAGGTGAATGAGATGTACAGCGCGATTACAGGCTTCAACGAAAACCCTAACGGATAAGTGGATGGATGCGATGAGCTATCAGCAGCAGGCTTTGGCGGGAGCGACGGGAGTTGAGCTGATTGTGGCGCTTTACGATGGGCTGATTCGGTTTCTCTATCGGGCGATGCAGTGTTGCGAGGAGAACGATGTTCATGGACGTCGAGTTGCGGTGAAGAAGGTTCTGGATATTTTGATGTATCTTCAGGCTCGGTTGCGGCCGGATGTTGGTGGAACGGTTGCTGCTTCACTGGCGGATTTTTATTCGACGATGTTTACGATGACGCTTGAGGCTTCGCATCTGGAGTCGAAGGAGCAGTTTGAAGAGGTGATTTCTTTTGTTCGCAATGTTCGGGAGGCGTGGGTGGTGGTGGCTCGCGATCCCGAGGCGGGGAAGGTGTTGCCGAGAGAGCTGCGGACGCGGGAGGAAAGATTTTCTCCTGCTGCCGCGGTTCCTGTGGCTGCGGGCGAGGGCGGTTCTTCGCGGTGGTCGGCTTAGGTTTTGTCAGGTTGCTACGGAGAGCTCTTCTTCGAGACGTTGTTTTTCGAAGAGGTCGGTGTAGTAGCCGTTGCGGGTGATGAGCTCGTCGTGGGTGCCTAGCTCGGCGATGTGGCCGGCGACGAGGACCGCGATCTGGTCGGCGTTGCGCGCGGTGGAGATGCGGTGGGAGATGAAGATTGTTGTGCGGCCTTCCATGACGCGCTTGAGGCCGCTGAGGATTCGCTCTTCGGTGTAGGTGTCTACGCTGGCGAGGGCATCGTCGAGGATGAGGATTTTGGGGTCGCGGATGATGGCGCGGGCGATGGCCGTGCGCTGCTTCTGGCCACCGGACAGGGTGAGGCCGCGTTCGCCGACCTCGGTATCGAAGCCTTTGGGGAACTCGAGGATTTCGGTGGCGATGTGGGCGATTGTGGCGGCTTCTTCGACCTGCTGGGAGGTTGCGTCAGGAGTTCCGAAGGAGATGTTCTGGCGGATGGTGTCGGAGAAGAGGAAGGTCTCCTGCGGGACGAAACCTATGCTGTGGCGCAGGGTGGAGAGCGTGTATTCGCGGATGGGGTGGCCGTCGATCAGGACGGTTCCGGGTACGGCGTCGTGGAGCCGGGGGATGAGGTTGACGAGGGTGGATTTGCCGGAGCCTGTCGGGCCTACGATTGCGAGGCTCGAGCCTGCGGGGATGTGGAGGTTGATATCGTGGAGGACATCGGGAGCATTGGGGTAGGCGAAGGTCAGGTTGCGGAACTCGATTTCGCCGTGGATGGCAGGCTGCGGTGGGAGAGAAGCAGGTCCCTCCACTTCGCTGCGCTCCGGTCGGGATGACAGCTTTGCGTCTGAAGAGTTTCGCTCAGGCTGACCCTCCTCTTTAACCCTGATCAGTGCAGGGTCGTCGGCGATGTCGGGTTGTTGCTTGAGGAGCTCGTCGATGCGGACTACGGAGGCAGTGCCGCGCTGGAATAGGTTGACGACCCAGCCTACCGCGATGATGGGCCAGATGAGCTGGACCATGTAGACGTTGAAGCTGGTGAACTCGCCGACGGAGATTTGGTGCTGGACTACTTCGTGTCCTCCGACGAGGAGGGTGATCATGAGCGAGAGGCCGAGGACGAACTCGAGCGTGGGCCAGAGCATGGCCATGAGGCGGACGAGATAGAGGCTGCGGCGGATGTACTCCTTGTTGGCGGTCTCGAAGGAGGCGATCTCGGCTTCTTCCTGGGCGAAGGCGCGGATGAGGCGGGCTCCGGAGAAGTTCTCCTGAGCTTTGGCGGAGATGTCGGAGAACATGGCCTGAATGCGCTCGAAGCGCTTGTGGATGCGGGCTCCGAAGTACTGGACGAGGACAGACGCCATCGGCAATGGGACGAAGGCGAAGAAGGTCAGTTTGTGGCTGATGCGATACATGAAGGGCAGGGCGGCGACTGTGAAGACGAGAGTGTTCGCGCTGTACATGATCGCGGGGCCGAGGAGCATGCGGACCGCGTTGAGGTCGTTGGTGGTGCGGGCCATGATGTCGCCGGTGCGATGCGTGTGGTAGTAGCTGGGCGATTGGCGTTCCAGATTTGCGAAGATGTCGTTGCGAAGGTCGAATTCGATCTCGCGCGAGGCTCCGATGATGACCTGACGGGTGATGTAAAGGAAGACGGCGGCAAGAACGGCGATGACGAGGAGCCGAATCGCGTGATAAAGGATTTTTGATTCGGTGATGCCGTGGCGCATGTCGTCGATGGCGTGGCCGATGACGACGGGGATGAGAACTTTAACCGCGTTGTAGAGGACGACCGCGACCCCGCCCCAGGCGAGCTGCTTCCAATATCGCCTGAGGTAGGGTGCGAGGGGTTTCAGTTTCTCAAACATAATTTGCGTGCCTTAGATTGGACGCGCTACTCGTCTTTGGGATTCGGCGTTGTGGCAGGGCTGCCGGCCGGCGGTGTTGCCGGTGCTGCAGCGGGAGCGGGCGCCGGGGCGGGTTTGGGAGCGGGCTTCTCGTCGGTCTGGCTGATGAGCTCGACGTCGAAGATGAGCTCGGCCTTGGGCGGGATGGGCGGCTTGCCCTGGGCCCCGTAGGCGAGCTGGTAGGGGATGAAGAGGCGACGCTTGCCGCCGACGCGCATACCGTCGAAGCCAGTGTCCCAGCCGGGGATGACCTGGTGCTGGCCATAGTTGATGCTGATGGGCTCGCGCTCGAGGGAGGAGTCGAACTTGGTGCCGTCGACGAGGTAGCCGGTGTAGTGGATGGTGTACCACTTGTGCGGGACGGCGAGCTCGCCGGTGCCGACCTGAGTGTCGATGTAGCTGAGGGAGAAGGTGGAGGATTCAATTCCAAGGGTTTGGCGGAGCTGGACTTCGCTTTCGATCGGAGCGATATAGGACAGCTTCGCGCCGGGCTCGATGGTTACGGTGTAGAGCGGCTTTGCGCAGGGAGCGCCTGCGGGGAGAGCTGGGATTTTGGGCGAGAGCTCGGGCACAGTGGCGCAGGCAGGCTCTGCCGGATGGGGGGCAGGGGTGGTTGGCTTGGTTTGTGCGGTGGCGACTGCGGTTGCGGCGGCCAGGAGGGTGATCGAGGAAAGCTTCAGTGTCATTGTGGTTCCAGTTTAGGACGGTTTTGTGATTTGTTGATGTCTGTTGTTGGGGGAGGGTGCCCCCCCCTCCCCCTATGTAGGGAACTAAGTTATTGATTATAAATGGTTTAGATGGTAAAATTCCAGTCAAAATAGTCATAATAAAGGGGTTAACCCTCAAAATATTGTTTCTAAACGAGTTAGCCACGGCTGATCGCCTGGGCTTTCCTTTTTTCTCTGATCTATAGGTTAATTATATGGGCTTGATGATAACTAAAATGCCACTTGGATCTCTTTCTTTTTGTTTGGGTTAGGTGGTTTTGGGGCTTGACAAGTGATTTTTGGGATGTTTTTGAAGAAAAAAGTTGTAAGTGATTGGCGGGGTTTTAGTTGTGGGGAGTTTTTGGTAAGGCGTACCCCAGGGGCTAAAGCCCCTTTCTCTTCGGTTGTGCAGAGAGGGCCAAGCCTGAAGGCTTGGCTTACCCAGAAGCAAGGGCAACAACAACAGGCAGCGGCAAAAGCAACGGTGGGGCAAAGCAACGGTGGCGGCAAAAGTAAGGCTAGCGACAAAAGCAACGGTGGTGGCAAAAGCAGCGGTGGTGATTCAGTCGCTTCGTCCTTCGGTGATGCCGAAGAGGATGATTTCTGCCATCTGAGGGCTTGAGTACCACTAAGGGACTATGCCCGATTAGGTATATGGTGTCTGGTTCCGGAGGGTGCTCTAATTTCTGCTGCGGGGAGAGATATGCCGAAGCGGCTGGCTATTACGATTGCGGGTGCGGTGTCGTTGGGGAGTTACGAGGCGGGTGTGCTGTATGAGGTGCTGGATGCGATTCATCAGCATAACTCCTCCGTTGGGGTGACGGACGACGAGAAGATTGTGATCGATGTGATGACGGGCGCTTCGGCGGGCGCGATGACGGTGGCGATTGTGGCGCACAAGATGTTGTACTCGGCTAATGAGTTTCGCGGCCCGTATGATAACCCGCTGTACAACGTGTGGGTAAAACGCATCGGCCTGGGCGGGTTGCTGAAGACAGTGGATGAAACGACAGGTGAGGTGGAGCCGCCGCTGCGGTCGATTTTTTCGTCGAACATGGTGGAGAGGATTGCAGCGGATACGCTGCTGGGACGATATGCGACGGGGGAGTGGCCTGCTCCCATCACGCACATGGCTGCGGCCCGGTCGATCTCGATCGGAATGACGCTGACAAATCTGAACGGCGTGGACTACGGCTATGACATGCAGCCCTGCGGGAAGTTTATCTACACGCGGCATGAAGACCAGATCACACGAGTGGTGAGTGTGGATGGGAGCGATAAGCCGGAGGTGTGGCGTGAGCTGGCGGATGCGTCGGTGGCGAGCGGAGCGTATCCGCTGGCGTTTCGCGCGAAGGAGATGGACCGCCTGCGGGCGGATTACGCAAAGAACAGCCTGGAGCCGTGGACGGATGATCCGTCGAGGTTTACGTACACCGACGGCGGAATCCTCCAGAACGAGCCGCTGGGTATGGCGAAGAACCTGGTGGATGAGATCGACAAGCATTGGTACAACGACAGCCGGTTCTATTTGTTTGTGTCGCCGCATGGGAGAACTTCGAGCGCAGACTCGAGCTTTTGCGAGGAGAATGCAGACTACTTCCAGATGATGAAGCGGTGGGCGAAGGTGCTGCTTGGCCAGTCGGAGTTTCAGGACTGGATTACCGCGGTGGAGATGAATGAACAGATTGCCCTGATGGACGCTCGCGCCAGTGAACTGGCAGAGAAGCTGCGTTCGGGCGAGATCAAAAGCGGAAGCCTGAAGCGGACCGCGGATGGTTTGCTGAAGGTGTTGTTCACGCAGCCGACGCGCACGGGGACGAGGCAGGTCGCGAAGATCGGAAGAGAGAGTCTGGCCGAGGCCAGGCGGCGGATTGAACACCAGTACAAGGAGGAGATTGCGAGTCTGGGGGCAGGAGGCTATGCAGCCGATGCCTTTCGCGACACGGTGCTTGCGTTTGAGACGGCGGCGAACCTGGGACAGTGCGACTATATGCGGATCTATGGAATCGCGGTGTCGGAGGAGTTGCTGGCGGGTGCGGACCTGACGGGCTTTCTGGGGTTCTTCGAGGAGCGGTATCGCGCGCATGACTACGACCGGGGACGGATGGTGGCGAGGCTAGTGTTGACCGATCCGGTGATGAGCGAAGCGGGAGAGCTGGGGCCGATACGGTATACGCCGACGCATACGAACCCTATCGACAGCACACTGAACGGGCTGCAACTGAGTCAGCTTTCGCTCGAGGAGCAGAAGGAGTTTCGCGATGGCGTGAAGAAGCGCGTCAGCGAGATGGTGCGATACCTGATCGGGTTCTGGTCTTATCCGGCGGACGTGGTGGTGATCGAACCGCTGATGAATGCGGTTCTGAATCATTTGTTTCGGGAGTAGCGCGGCGCGGGTCAGGTGGGGGTTCGGAGGAGGAGGTAGGCTCCGGTGATGCCGAAGAGCAGGTCGGGGGTCCAGGCGGCGAGGAGCGCGGGTAGGGTGTTTACGTTGCCGAGGGATTCGAAGATGAGGGCGACTATCCAATAGGTGATCGCGAGGCTGATGGCTACTGCGATTCCGGTGAGGGAGCCTTTTCGGCCCATGGAAATGGCAAAGGGAATGGCAAGGATCGCCATGACGAGGGTGATGAGGGGATAGGCGATTTTCTTGTAGAGCTGGACGACGAGGCGCTTGGTGTCGAAGCCGGATTCTTTGAGGTCTTCGATGTAGGCGGAGAGCTCGCCGTAGTTCATCTCCTGTGAGGGGACGTACTCTTTTTTGAAGTAGCCGGGCTGCTCTTTGATTTCGGGGAAGGTGGTTACGGTGAAGGGCTTGTAGCTGGCGATGGTTTCGCCGGAGAAGGTGCGCTCCCAGCCGTTGTCGAAGACCCAGTTGTTGACGCGGGGGTCCCAGCGGGCGGAGGAGGCGAAGATGCGGCGCTGGAGGGTGAAGGTGGCGGGGTCGAACTCGAAGACGGTGAGGTTGGCGAAGGTGTCGCGCTCGGCGTTGAAGTACTGGTAGTAGAAGATGCGGGATGGCGCTCCGGCATTGTTGGTCTGGCCGGAGATCCACTGGCGGTCGGGGCGGGAGAAGGTCTGGGTGGGCTTGTCCTTGATGACGGAGAGAAGGGCTTCCTGGCGGCGGTTGGCGTTGGGGAGATAGAACTCGTCGAAGACGAAGAGGCCGGCGGAGATGAGCAGAGTGACGAAGAGAACAGGCGTGATGATGCGGTAGAGGCTGAGACCAGAGGACTTCATGGCGGTGAGCTCTGAGGTGCGGTTGAAGGCTCCGAAGGTGACGAGGACGGCGACGAGGGCGCAGAGCGGCGTGACGTTGTAGAGGATGAAGGGGATGAGGTTGATGAGGTATTCGCCGACGGTGATGAGCGGGGTTCGGTTGCGGAAGATGGGGCCGATGAGCTCGAAGAAGGTGAAGATGAGGAAGAGGGTGGAGAAGGAGAAGAGGACGATGGCGAAGTTGGTGCCGTACTCGCGCATGACGTAGTCGTCGAGCAGGAGAGGGAACTGAATGCGCGAGATGCTGCGGAAGCGGCGGAGGACGGTGGCGATGTCGTAGTTGGAGCGGGAGCTGCCGTTTTGTTTGCCGTTGACGAGGCGGGAGGCGAATTTGGCGAGGCGGTCGCCGATGGTGGAGAAGATGCTAAGTGCGATGCCTCCGCGGGACATTTGATAGAGGAGGATGGCTCCGGCGGCGGCAAAGAGGAGGTTGGCTCCCCAGACACCGAGGAAGGGCGGCAGCTTGCCGGACTGAGCGAAGGCTGCGCCTATCTGAGAGAGCAGGTAGTAGATGAAGACGAGGACGATGGTGACGACGAAGCCGGTGGATTTGCCTCCGCGTTTGGAGGAGATGCCGAGAGGGACGCCGACGAGCATGAGAACGAGGCAGGCGAAGGGGTAGGAGAAGCGCTTGTTGAACTCGATGCGGTAGATGGAGGGTTGGCGGCCGTTGCTGGCGGCCTGGGCGTTGGCGCGGCGCCAAAGCTCGGGGAGCGAGAGGGCTTCGATGTTGGTGTTGAGACGGCCGAGGTGGGTGTTTTCAGGGCCTTCGGTCTCGATGGGGATGTCGGTGGTGGTGAAGGTGGAGATGTTGTATTGGTTGGGGTCGGTCGAGGAGGTGTCGTGCTGGCCGCCGTTGATGAGATGGAGACGGATGGTCTGGGCATCGGGGGTGTTTGGGGTTCCGTTGACGACGACGGCCTGGGTGGCGGTGGTGATGTGGGGATTGGCGGGCTCGGTGAGGTCGGCGAGGAAGACGTGATGCCAGAGGGCGGCTCCGGCGGCGGGGGAGACGTCCTGGATGTAGAGGACGCGGTCTTTGAACTCTTCGTAAAAGACGCGGGGCTGGACTTCGAAGGAGGCTTGCGAGGATTTGAGGGATTGGCTGAGGGCGATGAGACCGGTGGCGGCGCGCGGGGCGAGGTAGAGGGAGTTGAAGAGGCCGAGGACAAGTGCGATGGCGGAGACGATGGAGACGATGCGGACGAAGTCGATGGCCCCCATGCCGGTGGCGCGCATGGCGGTGATTTCGCTGTCGGCGGCGAGGCGGGAGAGGCCAAGGAGGATGCCGACGAGGACGGCCATGGGGATGGTGACGTTGAGGGTGGGAGGAAGAGTGTAGGCGATGATGCGGAAGACGTCGGAGTAGGAGGCGGAGTCGCGGACGACGAATTCGAGGATTTTGCCGAGATCGCGGGTGAAGATGATGAAGGTAAAGAGGGCTCCGCCGAGAAGGGCGTGGGATATGACTTCGCGGAGGATGTAGCGGGTGAGGATGCGCATCGTTTTACTGCAGGTGAGACCTGAGCTAGTGTATCGCGGGGAATGTTAAGGATTGAGAGGTGAGGCAACTCGGAGTGGCGTTGGGGAGTCCATTCTGAGGGGAGATGCTGAGGAAGGTGTCGGCCTGGCTGCGAATTTGCGATGGGTGGCATTTTTTTGGGTGATGAGTTGGAAGATCCGGGGATGAGCTTGGCGGCTTCTGCCGGCAGGGACGGTGGACGAGACGGATTGTCGCCCAGCGTGGTATTGCTGGTGGATGACGATGCGGATATAAGGATGCTGACGCGCACTTTTCTGGAGCATGAAGGGTATAGCGTGTTCAGCTCTGGGGATGCAGAGCGGGCGGTGCAGATCTTTCGCAGCGTGGAGCGGATCGATCTGCTGGTGACGGATCTGTATATGCCGGGGCGGTCGGGGCTGGAGCTGGCGCGGGAGTTGAAGGCGCTGCGGAAGGACTTGCCGGTGCTGATGATCTCGGGTGGGATGCTGGAGGAGGAGCAGGAGACGAAGTTGAAGGCGGAGGGGTGGAGTTTTCTGGCTAAGCCTTTCCAACTGCCTGAGTTTTTGGCGGCGGTGCATCGGATTTTGGGTTCGGTGGAGGCTCGGCGGTGGCGGGAGAGCCGGCGTGGGGTGGGTTTGGAGGGATTGTTGGGGGAGCGGTAAGAAAGCGCCTGGGACTAAAGAGGGTACTGAAAAGTCTCGCTTGCCTGGAGATATTCCCTCAGCGGCAGAAGCCGCATTTCCGTCGATTAAGTCTACGGCGCGACTGAAGCCGCGCCCTTTCAAAACGATGGCTTTTTCAGCATCCTGTGAAGCCGTGCCTTTTCAAAATGGCGGCTTTTTCAGCATCCTCTTCGGTCTGGATGAGGTTTGGGTGGGTGCGTCGCCGTCAGGGGTTTGGGAGGAAGCGGTAGCCTACGCCGCGGACGGTGATGAGGTGTTGGGGGTCGGAGGGGTTGTCTTCGATGTAGCGGCGCAGACGGACGATGAAGTTGTCGATGGCGCGGGTGTCGGTATCTTCGTGGACGCGCCAAACCTCTTCGAGGATCTGTTTGCGGGAGACGATCTGGCCTTCGCGCTCGGTGAAGTAGCGGAGCAGGTCGGCTTCCATAAGGGTGAGGTGGGTGATGCGGTTGGGGGCGATGAGCTCGAGCGTGTCAAAGCGGATGGTGCGGTGGTTGAAGGTGTATTCGTCCGGGTGGGTTGCGGGGGATGGGGTTTCGGGCGGCGTTGCGGCCTGCCAGGCGGTGCGACGGAGGAGGGATTTGAGGCGGACGAGGAGGATGCTTAGGTCGAAGGGCTTGGCGAGGTAGTCGTCGGCTCCGGCTTCGATGCCTTCGAGGACTTCTTCGGGGCGGGCGCGGGCGGTGAGCATGAGGACAGGGGTGTAGTGCCGGGCTTCGCGTAGGGCACGGACGATGGTGAAACCGTCGGCTCCGGGGAGCATGCAGTCGAGGACGATGGCGGCGGGGTTTTCTTTGCTGGCGAGAAGGTAAGCGAGAGCGGAGTCGCCGTCGGACTCGTGGTGGGTGCGGTAACCTTCGGCCTGAAGGTTAAAGAGGAGGCCCTGGGCGAGGTGTTCTTCGTCTTCTACGAGGACGATGAAAGGCGCGGTGGCTGGGGGCATACGGTTTCTCTGTGTCGAGCGATGCTATTTGTTACAGAAATAGTTGCTTATTGTCAGGTGGAGTGGAGCAGGGGCTTGATGAGGCTGTCGAGGCCGTTCCAGGCAATCTGGACGCCGATGCAGAAGAGGATGAAGGCGATGACGCGCAGGATTCCGTGGACGGTGGACGGGGAGATAGAGTGCGCGATCTTTGGGGCGTAGGCATAACAAAAATAGATGGTGCCACTGAGGACGATCGCGGAGAGGAAAAGGCCGACGTGGGAGAGGACGGTTTCGCTGACACTGGTATGGGTAGCGTGGACGCTCAGGGTAAGCATGATAACAATGCATCCGGGACCGGCAGTGATGGGAAAGGTGAAGGGGTAGAAGGCCTTGTCCTGAAGCTCAGCAATTTCTGCCCTGGTGATGGCCGGGACAGCCTCGGTGGAGGTTTTTTCCGGGTTGGGTGCGCTGTCTTTCTGGTTGAGGAGTGACCATCCGATCATAGCGATGACGATGCCGCCGGAGACCTGCATGATGGGAAGAGAGATTCCGAAGAATGAGAGCAGGGAGGAGCCGACGAGCTCGATGATGGCGAGGAAGATGACGGTATTGATGGCGATGCGTCGGGCCAGCGAGCGGTAGGTCTCGATGGGGGCGCGGCCGACGAGCCCGAGAAAGATGAGGGCGGACCCGAGCGGGTTGATGAGCGGGAGGAGCGCGCTGAAGCCCAGGGCGAAAAATTTCCAGATGAGCATCGTTAGCTAGAGTAGATGGCCTCGATGGGTGCGATGTCAAAGCTATTGTTGCGGGTGGGAACAGACGATGGGACTGGAGTCCGTCCCGGTCTGGGGGGTTAGCGGGAGTTTTCGACGGGGTTGGCGAGGGGGAGGGTGAGAGTGATGGTGGTGCCGAGTCCGGGGCCAGGGCTTTTGGCGGTGGCGTCGCCTCCGTGCTGGCGGGCGATGTTGCGGACGAGGAAGAGACCGAGGCCGGTGCCCTTGATGCGGGAGATGGTGCGGCCGGGGACGCGGTAGAAGCGTTTGAAGATGCGCTTGAACTGGCTGGACTCGAGGCCGACGCCGGTGTCGGTGATGGTGAGGGCGATGGAGGAGTAATTGACGATGGCGAGAGAGCAGCGGATGTGGACGCCCTCGGGAGAGTATTTGACGGCGTTGTCGAGGACATTGATGACCGCGGTGCGGAGGTCTTCGGCGATGCCGAGGGTTTGGAGGCGGACGGCTCCGGGTACGGGGTCGAGGACGATGCTGCCGGGGGGAAGGTCGTGTCGCTGGAGAGTGATGACGATGCAGTCGGCGACGAGGGAGTGGAGGTTGATGAGGGTGCGGTTCTGCTGGCGGTGGCGCTGGCCGAGTTGTCCGGCTTTGAGGACCTGCTCGACGGTGGCGAGGAGCCGGTCGGAGTCGGAGAGCATGATCTTGTAGAACTCTTGTTTTTGTTCTTCGGAGGTTGTGCGGCGCTGGAGGGTTTCGAGGTAGAGGCGGATGCTGGCGATAGGGGTTTTGAGCTCGTGGGTGACGGCGTTGAGGAAGGAGTCCTGGCGCTCGTTGCGGCGGACTTCACGGACCAGGAAGATGGTGTTGAGCACGACGCCAGCGACGAGGATGGCGAAGAGGATGATTCCGAGCACGAGGAGGGTGAGATGACCCTCATTGCGGATGCGGATGATCCAGGTGATGTTGAGGGTGACGGCAAGGCCGACGGTGAGAGCGCCAAGAGTGATGAAGAAGGCGATGGCTCCGCGGCGTCGGGTGATGTTCATGGTCTTGGGGAAGTATAGCGAAGGGCGTGGGTGCGGTATGATTTGCGCTGAAATGGGAGGTGTTCATGCGTCTATCTGGATTGTGGATGCGGTGGGTTGTGGCGTGTGCGATTTTTGTGACGGTACAGGGAGCGTTGGCGCAGCAGAGCGGAGGCGAGACCTACTCAGGGGTGATGCCTTGCGCAGATTGCAGCGGCATCAAGACGGGGCTGACGCTGAAGCGGGATGCTCAGGGTGCGCCGGGTGAGTTCACTATGTCGGAGACTTATCTCGGCAGGCCAGCGGCGGGGACTTTGAAGACGAGCGGGACTTGGACGATCGTTCGCGGAGATGCGACGGACAAAAATGCTACGGTGTATCAGCTCCATCCGTCGGGGTCGTCGGGCGGGACGAGCTATTTGCTGGTGGATGCGAATACGCTGCGTCTGCTGGATGGAAATTTGGGTGAGCTTCCGGCTAGTCTGCCGCATACGTTGAAGCGCGGGGCGGGGATGGCGACGGTAGTTACGGAGCAGACGGGCGGGGAGACGAGTTTGAAGGTGGGTGGGGTGCTGGAGGTGCGGCTGGAGGCGAATCACACGACGGGGTATAGCTGGGTGCAGGCGCCGACGGCGAATGCTGTATTGACTCGGCTGGGCGCGGCGGCTTATGAGGAGAAGCCTGCGGGAGGAAAGACGGGTGTGGGCGGGGTGGAGATATGGAAGTTTAAGGCGGTGCAGGCTGGAAAGCAGAGTCTTCGGTTTGAGTACCGACGTCCATGGGAGAAGAATGCGGCGGCGGCGAAGACGGTTACGTTTAATGTAACGGTGCAGTGACGCTTTTGTGCTGCAGAGATTGAATTGAGGAGATGGGATGAATCGGCGTGAGGTTTTGCAGGGTATGGCTGCGGCTTCAATGATGCTGCGGATGGAACGGGTTGCGTTTGGGCAGGATGCTCCGGTAGCGACGACGGCGGCGGGTAAGGTGAGTGGCCGGGTGGAGAACGGGATGTATGTTTTTCGCGGGATTCCTTATGGGGAAGATACGCGGAAGACGCGGTTCAAGGCTCCGCTGCCGGTTGCGGCGTGGAGTGGGGTGAAGGAGTGTGTGGAGTGGTCGACGCGGACTCCGCAGTTGACGGCGGAGCGTGGGGAGCGCGCGGGGTTTCATCTGCCTCCGGATAAGGGGGAGCAGAGCGAGGACTGCCTGCATGTGAATGTTTGGACGCCGGGGCTGCGTGATGGGAAGAAGCGGGCTGTGCTTTTTTACATTCACGGCGGGGCCTATAACAACGGGACGGTGAACTGCGATCTGTATGACGGGAATCGGTTGTGTCATCGCGGGGATGTTGTGGTGGTGACGGTGAATCATCGGCTGAATGCTTTTGGGTATCTGTACCTGGGGGATTTGGGTGGGAAGGAGTATGCGGATTCGGGCAATGCGGGGATGCTGGATATCGTGCTGGCACTGGAGTGGGTGAAGAAAAATATTGCGGAGTTTGGCGGGGATGCTTCGCGGGTGCTGATCTTCGGGCAGTCGGGTGGCGGGGCGAAGTGCGCGACGTTGATGGCGATGCCGGTGGCGAAGGGATTGTTTCATCGCGTGCTGACGATGAGTGGGCAACAGGTGACGGCGAAGCCTACGGTGGTTGCGAATGAGGTGGCGAAGGATGTTCTGGACAAGCTTGGGGTGAAGTACGGTGATCTGGATGCGTTGAAGACGCTACCGATGGAGAAGATTCAGGAGGCGGCGCGGGTGAGCTCGGCGTGGCTGCCGGTGATGGATGGAGGGGTGTTGCCGCGTGATCCGTTCGATCCGGATGCGCCTGGGATTTCGGCGGGTGTGCCGATGATTCTTGCGAACACGCATGATGAGACGGTGACTTCGGCTGCGGGACCGACGGGGGTGTTGACGTGGGAGCAGGCGCCAGCGGCGTTGAAGAACAGCGTGGGGCAGTACCTGGGGTCTTATACGCCGGAGGAGGTTATTCGGCGGTACCGGGAGATTTATCCGGAGAGAGATGCTGCGCATGTGGTGGTTGCGGCGGCTGTGGCGTTTCGTGCGTGGCCAGGGCAGGTGATTGAGGCGGATAGGCGCGCGGCGGATGCAAAGAGCCAGCCGCATACGTGGGTGTACCGGATGGACTGGAAGGTGCCGTTTCCGGGTAACTGGGCGGTGCATACGATCGACCTGCCGTTTGTGTTCGATAATGTGGCGCTGGCTCCGGGGATGTGCGGGGCGAGTAAGGAGCAACAGGATGCGGCGCAACCTCTGGCGACGCGGATGTCGGAGATGCTGATTACGTTTGCGAAGACGGGCGATCCGAATTGCAAGGAAGTGCCGCATTGGCCTAGCTACGATTTGAAGGATAGGAATACGATGATCTTCGATAATGAGTCGCGTGTGGAGAGGGATCCGCGAGGGGCGGAACGGGTGTTTGCGGCCGGTGCGCATTATCGGCAGCCTGGGACTTGATTTGAAAGATGGAGGAGACGGTATGGATCGACGAACGATGTTGCAGGGAATGGGCGCGGCGATGACGATGTTGTCGGCCAGCGGCGTTGAGGCTCAGAGCGCGGGCGTTGATGGCGGCCCAGTGTATGAGCTGCGGATTTATCACACGTATCCGGGCAAGCTGGAGCCGCTATTGAAGCGGTTTCGGGAGCGGGAGACGGCGATCTTCGCGCGATGCGGTATGCATGGAGTTGGGTACTGGACTCCGGATGACGATCCTTTGAAGGGGAACGCGCTGATTTATATGCTTCGGCATAAGAGCCGTGCGGCGGCGACGGAGAGCTGGGCAAAGTTCAGTAAAGATCCGGAGTGGGTGAAGCTGAAGGCGGAGACGGAGGCGAATGGGGCGTTTGTGGAGAAACACGACGTTACGTTTATGACGCTGACGGATTTTTCTCCGAAGGTTTGAGACGGGAGCCTGGACGATTCCCCTCAGCGGCCTAAAGCCGCATTCCGTCGATTGAACTTATGGCGCGGCTGAAGCTGCGCCCCTTCAAAACGGCGAATTTTCAGCGTCCTCTGAAGCCGCATCCCTTCGAAACAGCGACTTTTTTCAAAGTCCTTTCAAGCCGTGCCACTTCGAAAACTGGAACCGTACTGAGTGTGCGGTTCCAACTTCTTTATGGACGAGGGCTAGCGGATGCGGAATTCTGCTCGGCATCCGCGGTCGACCCAGAGACCACGATTGTCGATGCCCCAGGTCTGACCCTGGATGCAGGGGGAGCCGCTGATCTGGCGGTTGAATTGAATGTTGCGGCGGCCGCCGGTGTCACACCAGTTTCTGCGACCGTCGTTGGAGGAGCAGGTAACGATCTGTGGTGGGGGTGGTCCTGGGGCAGGGCCATATCCTCTGCCGCCAAAGGTGAAGTCGGCGCGGCAGCCACGGTCGACCCAGAGACCGCGACTGTCGACGCCCCAGGTTTGATCGCGAACGCAAGGGGATCCGCTGATCTGACGGACGAGCTGGGCGTCGCGACTGTTGCCGATGGCGCACCAGTTTCTGCGGCCGTCGTTGGAAGAGCAGGTGATGGTCTGCGGCTGCGGGCCGTAGCCTCCGCCGCCGCTGAAGGCGAAGTCTGCGCGGCATCCGCGGTCGACCCAGAGGCCGCGGTTGTCGACGCCCCAGGTCTGGCCGCGAACGCAGGGGGAGCCGCTGATCTGACGGACGAGCTGGGCGTCGCGCGCTCGACCGATGTCGCACCAGTTACGTTTGCCATCGTTGGAGGAGCAGGTGATGCGCTGCTGGCCGTAGCCGTAACCGGGTTGCGCGTGCGCCGGGGTGGGAAGCGCGAAGGCTGCGGCGAAGAGGAGTGCAGCGATGAGGAGAAGTTTTGCCGCGTGTGTCATCTTGTTCTCTTTTCTGAATTCAAGAGTGTGGATGGAGCGGGCCCTTTACTCACAGAAGATGAGGATAGTTCGGTCTGGATTGCCTGTCTAGTTTTCAGGAAAGAGATCGTTTGATGAGATGATGCCGGGCGCAAAAGAAGATGGCCGCCTCTGTCGAGACGGCCATTTGGTATTGCATGAGTGGTTAGAGAACGCCGGCGGGCTTAGGGTTCTTGGGATCGAATTTGGCGATCTGGATTCGTTCGGCGAGACCGATCCTGGAGAGGAACCAGATGCCGTAGTAGTTGATGTCGAGCTCGTACCAGGCGAGACCGTGGCGGGCGCTGACGGGGTGGGCGTGGTGGTTGTTATGCCAGCCTTCGCCGCCGGTGAGGAGAGCGACCCACCAGTTGTTGCGGGAGTCATCCTTGGTCTCAAAGCGGCGCTTGCCCCACATGTGAGTGGCGGAGTTGACGAGCCAAGTGGCGTGAAGGCCCACGGTGACGCGAAGGAAGGTTCCCCAGAGAACCATGCCGAGGGCACCGACGAGGTGATGGCCGGCAGGTGCGAGGGCTGCGCCGATAGCGATCTGGATGAGGCCGGTGAAGACGAGAGGGATCCAGTGATATTTGCTGAGCCAGACGTGAACGGGATCTTTGGTGAGGTCGGGGGCGTAGCGGCCGAGGAGCGCAGTCTCGGAGTGGAGAGCGCGACCGGAGAGAATCCATCCGGCGTGAGCCCACCATGTTCCGTCGTGCGGAGTGTGGGGATCGCCTTCGTGGTCGGAGTTCTGATGATGGACGCGATGAGTGGCTACCCAGAAGATGGGGCCGCCCTCGAGCGCCAGGGTGCCGCACATGGTGACGAAGTACTCGACCCACTTGCGGGTCTTGTAGCCGCGGTGCGTGAGCAGGCGATGATAGGCCATGCCGATGCCGACGTTGATGGCGAAGAAGTAGGTGATCACGAAGGCGGCGAGGTTTTTCCAGGAGAAGAAGAAGAGCGCGGCGATGGCTCCGACATGGAAGATGCCCATGGCGATGGTGGTGATCCAGTTGATGCGGCCCTGCTGGTGCTCGCGGCCCATGCGGAGATCCTGTTTGATCTTCTGGGTGGCCTCGGCGACGGCGGGAACAACCTCGGCGAGTTTGGGAGCGGTCTTGACTGGTTCGACGGTGGTAAGGGGAGTCATGTGTTTGCTTCTTTCCTTTTCTGCCTACTGCCTGATATCGACGTTAACAGGGAGCGGAGAAACGTGGTGTAAGACTTTTGTAATGCCCCACGAAGGTGTTAGTGGATAGGGTTATTCCTATGAAAACGCAGCATGGCGGTGCCGTTGACGAAGAAGCGGAAGAAGACGAAGAAGGACGATGATGACGACGAGGGACTAATTGCAGCTATGCTGGTGGGGAGTTCTTTTTGAAGAGGTAAGGATGGGTGTGGCGCCGTTTCGGCTGAAGCCGTGGTTCAGTGAGCGGGTTTGGGGAAAGCTGGATTTGCGGCCCTGGTATGCGGAGACGGGGACTGCTGAGCCAGTGGGTGAGGCGTGGCTGACCGGGCCGCAGTGCGTGGTGGAGACGGGAGTTTTTGCGAGCCGGACGCTTGCTTCACTTGCCGCGGAGTTGGGTGGGGAGTTTCCGCTGTTGGTGAAGCTGTTGTTTCCGGCAGATAAGTTGTCGGTGCAGGTTCATCCAGATGACGCGTGGGCGAAGAAGCTGGGGGAGACGCGTGGCAAGACGGAGTGCTGGTATGTGCTGGAGGCGGAGCCGGGGGCGGCGGTGGCGCTGGGGTTGAAGCAGGGTGTGGATGTGGCGGCGGTTCGGGCTTCGGTTGCCAACGGGAATATGGAGGGGTTGATGGAGTGGGTGCCGGTGTCGGTGGGGGATATGTTGTTTGTCGATGCAGGGACCGTGCATGCGATCGGACCTGGAGTTGTGTTGCTGGAGACGCAGCAGACAAGCGATGTGACGTATCGGCTGTATGACTATGGAAGGCCGCGGGAACTGCATCTGGAGAAGGGGCTTCAGGTGATGAAGGCGAAGACTGCAGCGGGGAAGGTTGCGCCACGAGCGATGAGCGGTTTTACGCGGCTGATTGAGCAGAAGTATTTTGTGGTGGACCGGTTTGATCTGGGGGAGATGACGGAGGCCAGCGTTTCTTTCGATGGGCCGGGATGTTTGGTGGGATTGGCCGGCAGTGCGGTTGTCTGTAACGAAGCGGGCGAGGCTTCGATAGGACCGGGACAGGCTGTGATTGTGCCCACGGGTGAAGGTGCGATTGTGGACACGGAGACCGGCGTGTCGTTTGTTCGTTGCTGGGCGCCGGTTAGTTGAGGAAGCTGCTTAACTCGTTGGCGGCGTTGCGCAGCGGGGTGAGGAAACGGCTCTGCATCTCGATGACGGAGAGGCGTGGGGCATTGCCGCTGAGGTTGAGCGTGGCGACGACTCGTCCGGACGTGGAGTAGACGGGGACGGCGAGAGAGCGGAGGCCGACCTCGTACTCCTGATCGCAGAGGGCGTAGCCGTTGCGGCGGATATTGCGGAGAGCGAGCCGGAGTTTTTCGACTGAAGTAATGGTGCGGGTGGTGTGGGGGACGAGGTTGACCTTGGCGAGGTACTGCTCGAGGTGCTCGGGGGGGAGATAGGCGAGCAGAATGCGGCCCATGCTGGTGCAGTAGGCGGGGAGGCGGCTGCCGATGTGGAGGTCGACGGCCATGACGCGATTGACCTGGGTGCGCGCGATGTAGACGATGTCTTCGCCGTCGAGGGTGGCGACTGAGAAGGACTCGCGGTGCGTGGCGGACATGCGCTCGAGGATGGGTTGGGCAGCGGTGGAAAGGGTGTTGGAGGTGGTGTAGGTGTGGGAGAGCGTGAGCATGCGTGGACGGAGGGAGTAGCGAGTGCCGTCTTCTGCGCCGGCGAAACCGAGCTTGGTCAGGGTGTAGAGGCAGCGGCGGACGGCGGCGCGGGAGAGTCCGGTCTTGATGCTGAGCTGGGAGATGGTCATCTGCGGAGACTGCTGGGTGAAGGCCTGGATGACGACGAGACCGCGGGCGAGGGAGGTCATGAAGTTGGGGTCGCCGGTGAAGACGTCGAGTGCAGCTGCCGGGGTGGGCTTGGGGCTGGCTGGCGGGAGCGTGGGAGCCGGGGAGGGGAGGGGTTGGCGGGGGCTGAGGCTCATGAAGATACCCTTTCCATGCCGGCTACCGGTGTTCGATAGACGGACTATAGATACGATAAACGCACAATTAGGTGTTTGCAAGTAAACGGCGGATTGCCGATATGAAAAGGATTTGGGAAGGAGGCTGATGGGGTCTCTTCATGCGAGTTGCAAAGGTTGAGGGACTGTCGAAAGTACTGATTCGTCCGTGAGTTTTCGTGTAGTTAGGCCGCCCGAAGTTGTGGAGAGTCTTTGCAGTCTTAATTTGAGAGTCGAATAATCAAAGCCCCGGACCGAATCGCAGCTTGAAGGAAACCGGGCGGGAGAACTCCCGTGCATTGGGGAAGTAGAGATCCGGCTAATGGACGGTAATCCGGGCAATTTCATATTTGGAATCCCATATCTGTGGCTTTTTGTAGCTTTTCCTTGCCACCAACTCCAGAGAATGTCTCCGAATGGACGGGAGAAACGTACTCGCTTGACAGCGTCGTTTGAATGCGTATAAAGTTCGCGACGCATAGAAAATCCCTAAGACTGATTGCGTAAAGGCTTTTTCTAGCAGTTCGAGACTGAAGGTTTGAAAACTGGAGGAGTGTATGACGCAGATCCGCAGCGCCGTTCGCCGCACACTGTCAATAGGTTCTCTTCTTGCGGTGCTGGTGAGCCTGGGGTTTTTCCTGGAGCCGAATGCCAGCGCCCAAGTTCTTTATGGTTCTCTCACAGGAACTATCACTGACGCCTCCAAGGCAGCGGTGCCGAATGCACCCGTCACGGTTATGGACCAGGGGACCGGCGCGACTCGCTCGGCGACGACGAATGGTCAGGGTGATTACACCGTTGGGGATCTGCAGCCGGGCACCTACTCGATTATCGTGAGCCAGACTGGCGGCTTCTCGAAGTTCACTCAGAAGAACGTCATCGTCAGCGTCAACCAGGACACTCGTGTTGATATCGTGCTTCAGCTTGCCAGCGTGTCGGCCGAAGTGACGGTTAACTCAACGGCACCGAGGCTTCAGACGGAAGATGCCGAAGTCAATCACAACATCACCCAGTCGCAACTGGCTGAACTGCCGATTACGTCCACGCAGGGGCGCAACTTCCAGGCGCTTTACACGCTGATCCCCGGCACGACGAATGTGGTGGAACAGAACTCGACCGCCTCCAACCCATCGCGGGCGATGTCGGTGAACGTCAATGGCATCGAAGACATGGGAAATACGACTCGCATCGATGGGGCGATCAATACCTATGGCTGGCTGCCGTACCTCATCGCTTATGTTCCGCCTGCGGACTCGATCCAGACCGTGAACATCGCTACGAACTCCTTCAATGCGGAACAAGGCGAGGCCGGCGGCTCTTCGATCAACGTCATCATCAAGAGCGGCACTCACGATTTCCATGGCAGTGTCTGGGAGTACAACCAGCTGTTTAACACGAATGCCCGCGGATACACACAGACACAGGCTTCGTTTCCTCAGGTGCCGAAGAATATCTTCAACGAGTTCGGGTTTTCTATCGGCGGTCCTGTCTACATTCCTAAGATCCTGACCGGCAAGAAGAAGCTCTTCTTCTTCGACGCCTTCGAGCGGACCACCCGCCGCCAGTTGATTACCGGTCTGGAGACGGTGCCCACGCCGACGATGCTTGGCGGCGATTTCAGTGCTGTTCAGACGCTGCCCACAACCAACGGACAGAATCAATCGACGATCCTTTACGATCCTCAGCCCTTTGGGGTTGGGCCGTATCTGGCACCTGCTGCCCGCCCGACATTCCTTTCCGAGTACGGCTGCAACTGCATTCCGCAGGTACGTCAGTTCCCCGGTTCGACGAAGATGCTGGCGCTGCTGCAGCCAATCTCTTCCACCGTTGCCGCTCCGACTGCCTCTACGTTGAACAATCAACTGATAAACGACTACAACGGCAACGGAACCCTTGCCTATAACCGCAACACCAACGATGCGAAGGTGAACTACAATCCAACCGATCGCACGGGCGTGTTTGGCCGCTACAGCATTGAGCCATTCAGCGTCAGCGATCCTCAGAGCCTCGGCGCAGCGGGCGGTCCCACCTTCGATGGTGGCCAGGCAGGAGCCGCGGCGGGCCGGATTCAGAACGTCGGACTGGGGATGAACCATGTCATCTCATCCCATATGGTGATCGACGCGGATTTTGGTTATACGAGACAGGTGACCGGAGCACAATCTGCAATCGATCTCTCTGTGGGAGACTTTGGTCTGAATACGCTGGGCATCCCGGGAACCAATGGAGTCGGCCCGAATTACTTCGGCCAGCCGACCTTTGCTTTCTGCACCTCCAATACCAACAACGCCGGCGGCTGCTGGACGCCACTTGGCAACTCACAAGGCGCCAATCCGTTCCTGTTCCGCGACAACCAGTTCACAGCCGACGTCAACCTCAGTTGGAGCATCCGCAGGCACTCGACCAAATACGGCTTTACTTACTATCATTTCGACCTGAACCACTTCCAGCCCACCAGCGGCAGCGGCATCAACAGCCCGCGCGGCGGTTTTCAGCTTCAGGGCGGCATGACCACCGGGCCTGGCGATCTGACGGCATCGGGCGGCCCGAACAACATCAATGCTTATACTGCGCTTGCGGACATGCTGCTGGGCTTACCCAACAGCAGCAGCGGCGCTGCGATTGCGCATCCTTATCAACTGAGCAATCCGAATGCACTTCGCTGGTCGCAGTTCGCCGTCTACGCACAGGACCAGTGGACGATAACTCCGAAGATGACGCTGAATTATGGCGCCCGGTATGAGTACTATCCCGCACCGTATCGCGACCATACCGGTGTGTACCGGCTGGACCCAACGCTGCCGCAGAGCGCCAACGTCGAGATCGGCGGGGTGGGCGGCAATCCTCAGAACGCCGGCATCGATATGGGCTGGGGACAGATCACACCACGGCTCGGCATCGCCTACCGCCTGACGGAAAAAACAGTCATTCGCACAGGGGCCGGCGTTACGACCGACCCGGACAGCCTGCGCTTTCTGCGCGACGCGTTTCCCATCGACCAGGCGCCTTCCTACAGCAGCCCCTCGAGCTTTCAGATCGCAGTCGATGGCTCCGGTAATCCTCTGCCGTTCACCGTGGGCATTCCCAATCCGCCGGTACCTAACCTCTCTACCGGATTTGCTTCCCTGCCTATCGGAAGCGGAACCAATACCACCGCAGCCAACTACCGCCGCGGCTATATCGAAAGCTGGAACTTCTTCGTCCAGCAGGACCTTGGCGGCAACTTCGTGATGAATGTCGGTTATGTCGGAACGCACCAGGTACGGCAGCTTGGCGGGTATACGCTGAATTCTGGTCCACTTCCTGACGGCACGACCATCTGTATGGCGAATGGGCATTTCAACCCGTCTTCACCGTATGGGACGGGGACCTGCAACTTTACGGCAAACCAAGCTATCAATTTTGGTGTGCCATGCCCGGTGGGAACAACCGCCGCCAACCAGGGAAGCTGCTACAACACTGGTGGCATCACAATGAACCGCCCGATCTTCAGCTCGAACTATAACGGTCTGCAGTCGCAGCTTACGCGCAATGCCGGCCGTCTGGCGCAGTTCGGCCTGGTCTACACGTGGTCACACGCCTTCGACTACGCGGACAATGGCGCGGGCTCCGGCGGAGGCGGCGTTTCTTTCTCTTATCCGGCTTACTTCAAGTTGAACCGTGCGACAGCAGGATATGACCGCACTAACAACATTCAATTCTGGAGTATCTATCATCTGCCGTTCGGTGCCGGCCAGAACTACCTTAACCACGGCATCGCTTCCGCAATCTTTGGCGGATTCCAGTTGAACGGACAGATCAGCCATGCCAGCGGAGCGCCGTTCTCGGTGAGCGCATCGGGTTCCACAGTAACCAACTCGCCCGGCAATACGCTATACGCGGATCTTGTGGCTCCCTACCGCCAGATTGGCGGGCATGCACAGTCAGCAACCAGCTTCGTGAGCGGCGGCCGGGCGTGGTTCGATCCAACTTCATTCCACGATCCGGTTGAACCGACCTATACCGCCAACCAGGCTCCGGGCACGATCATCGCACCGCACTTCGGCGGCACCCACCGCAATCAGTTCCGCGGACCGGGGGTTTCCGTTATCAACGCCAGTGTCTTCCGGGGCTTCCACATCTATAAGGAGACCCAGTTCCAAGTCCGCGTGGAGGCCTTCAACCTCTTCAACCACGCCATTCTGCCGACGCCAAACAACGTGACCGTCAACGGCGGCGGCTTTGGCTATATCACCAGTGGATTCGGGGCGAGCCGCTCACTCCAGTTCAGCGGCCGCTTCAACTTCTAACCGTAGCCAACAACCTAAAAGCCCCGCACAATTTTCGTGCGGGGCTTTTTGCGTCAAGGCGAACACAACCTTCGATGCAGTGTCGAATCATACCGATCACAAAGGTTGGCGCGGTCTCCGGCTATTCGACGACTGCGTCAAACGTTCCTGTCTCTATGGTTGCTCCGTGCTTCATCTGGACGAAGATTCAGTAGCGGCCGGGAGAGGGAAATCCATACGGGAACGTCCCAGGCGCCGCCGATGGCTGCCGAAGTGACGGCGAGGGCGCCGAACCAGATGTACCAGGGAACAGATGGCGGCCTGTCGCCGAACCGAGTCATCTTGACGGCACCTGCAGGGTTCAGGGGAAAGGACGAAGTCGACATGAAGCCTCGCACAGTATGGGCTATCTTAATATTGCTGTCTCGTTCTCTTCGACCTGCTTCAGCGTGGCGCAACGTCAGCGCACGACCGGGATGGCGTCGGAGGGGAGACGCCTTTCGTTCTGTGGGTAGTGCGTTGAGTGATGATAGCTGGCGTGCCGTTGCAGCAGCACGGCGGCCGCACCACGGAGTCGAGCTGACTCTCCGTCGCCTGCGGTTTCAAGGTGAGGCGGATGGCCTGCCAGGACCGCAAGCCCCAGCTCTTCCTGGATGACGGGACCGAAGCGCTGCCAGCCGGAGGTGATCTCTCCGGTAATGAGGATGAGCTCCGGCGAGAGCGCCGCAGTGATGAGGCGAAGGCCACGGCCGATGGCTCGGGCCTGACGGGTGACTGCTTCGACGGCGATTGGGTCGTTCTCTTCGGCGAGGCGCAGGAGACCGTAGATATCGATTGCCGGTTTGTCCGGAGCGAGATCGCGATAGAACTGCAGGGCAGCGCGCGATGAGCCCGCCATCTCCCAGCAACCTCGCTGACCGCAGCCGCAGAGTGGGCCGGAGGGATCGATGGGGATGTGCCCGAATTCGCCTGCGAGACCGTTGTATCCGGAGTGGAGCTGGCCACCGGAGAGGATTGCCGTGCCGATGCCTTCTGAGACGGCGACGAGAACGGCGTTGCGCACACCTGCGAGACGGCCGGACCAGGATTCGGATAACAGGCAGGCATTGGCGTCGTTGTCGATCTCTACTTGCAGATTCAAGCCATCTTCGAGGGCCGTCTTAATGTCGAAGTCGTGCCAGTGAAGGTTAGGCGCGAGAAGGAGCAGTTGGGTCTCGGGATGAACCCGCCCGGGGACGCTTACGCCGATTCCCTCGAAGGATTTGTCGATGTGGCGCTCCTGCAGCAGGCGCATCCGGTCGATGATGTGCTTCATCGCAATCTCGGGATCGGAGACGGTCATGACGGTTTCGCGGGAGAGAAACCTGCCGGTGAGGTCGATGACTGCGAGGATCGCGCGATCGGGGCGAATGTCGAGGGCGAAGGTGACGAGGAGATCGTTGACTTCCAGCATGGTTGAGGGACGGCCGCGCGAACGCCGGACGACGGCTCCCTCGCGAATCCAGCGCTCACTGATAAGCTGCTCGACGATGATGGAGATAGTGCTGGGCTGCAGGCCGGAGAAACGCGCGAGCTCTACACGCGACACCGGCTGACGGAAGCGGATGAGCTCCAGAACGATGTCACGATTGATGTCGCGCGCATTCTCGCTGGAGGCGAGCTGGGCGGAGGAGAGGTCAATTCGCCTCACCCCGTGCGCTCTCTGCGAAGAGGGCAGCCTTGGCCGATCTGAAGGTAGAGCGGGCGTTCTCATCAGGCTTTCAATGTTGCGTTACGGAACATTGGTTGCGAGTGTTGACTCTATCTGATGCGCTACAGATAGTCTCTGGTGTCGAGGAAAACTAAAGATAGCGGCCGACCAGGTTTTCCAAACGCTCCTGTCGTCCGGACCGTGGTGTGACGTTGAGCTCACCGGCTTCGGTTTTGGCCGCGATAGCGTCGAGCGAGAGTTCCCCCTTGAGCATGGCGCGTGCCTGCGGGGTGTCCCAACCAGCGTACCGCGCGGCCACTTCAGCAGCGAGGCGGCCTTCTTCGAAGATGCGAGCCGCGGCGAGAAAAGCACGGGCACACAGGTCTACGCCACCAATGTGTGCGTGGATCAGATCGTCCGGTTCAGTCGACTGGCGGCGAATCTTCGCATCGAAGTTCATGCCGCCCTGGCCGAGACCGCCGGCCTGAATGACGTAGTACATGGCCAGCGTCATCGACTGAAGATCGACAGGGAACTGATCGGTGTCCCAACCGAGGAGCGGGTCGCCACGATTGATGTCGAGCGAACCGAGGATTCCGTAGTTCGCGGCGGTGGCAATCTCGTGCTCGAAGCTGTGTCCGGCGAGGAGTGCGTGGTTCGCTTCAAGGTTGACCCTGACTTCGTTCTCCAGGCCAAAGTGCTTCAGAAAACCGAAGACGGTAGCGGTGTCGAAGTCGTACTGGTGAGCGGTGGGCTCCTTGGGCTTTGGCTCGATGAGGATCTGGCCCTTGAATCCGATCTTGTGCTTGTACTCGACGACGAGGGTGAGGAAGCGGCCTAGCTGGTTCAGCTCCTGCTTCATGTTGGTGTTCAGCAGAGTTTCGTAGCCTTCGCGACCGCCCCAGAGGACGTAATTTTCTCCGCCGAGCGCCTTGGTGATGTCCATGCAGTGCTTGACGATGGTGGCGCTGTAGGCAAAGACATCGGGATCGGGATTGGTGGCTGCTCCCGACATGAATCGTGGATGGCTGAAGAGGTTGGCTGTGCCCCATAGAAGGCGGGTTTTGGAGGAGGCCATCTTTGTTGCGAGATAGTCGGCGATCTCGTGAACATTTTTCAGGGATTCGCGGAGGGAGTCGCCTTCGGGGGCTATGTCCCTGTCGTGGAAGGTGAAGAACGGGAGGTCGAGGACGCGAAAGAGATCGAATGCGGCATCGGCTTTGTCGCGGGCGGCTTGCATGGCATCGGGGCGGTTCATCCAGGGGCGGTTGATGGTGGGAGCGCCGAAGGGATCGCTTCCGTTCATCGCCAGGCTGTGCCAGTAAGCGACTGCAAAACGCATGTGCTCGCGGAGCGGTTTGCCGAGAACCACGCGGTCGGCGTCGTACCAGCGATACTCGAGTTCACCGGCGCTTTTTTCTCCTGCGAACCTAACGGTTGGGAACTCGGAAAAAATAGTTTTATTCACTTATAACCTCTCTAATGCCAAGTCTATTCCCGGATACAGCCAGTTAGTTCTCGACACGAACTAAACAGGATTATTGTAACTGATGGTGGATTCAGGGCAGATCAATACCGTGCGATGGCAAGACTTCAATAAAAGGCTCCATACCAGCAGCCGCCGGTTGCGATTGGTTCAACGCATATATACCTACTGGAACTATTTTTGTACTCGAACCAAAGCTGCTATTTGACGTGTTTATGAGGATCATGGCTTCGAGGCTTCCGGGGAAGATGGGCAGCAGCCGGCAAACTTAAGTGGCTGTGATGACAGAGGAGAGAAGCAGCAGAAGGGCCGCTCCGATGGCGGGAACGAGCAATCCAGCACGCAGTCCATGGAGATGCGTGGAGACCGCTCCCGTGATCCAGGGGAGGGTGGCCCCTCCTACTGAAGCGCAGGCAAGCAGCGGGCCGAGTTTTGCATGTTTTCCGGTACGCGCGAGCAGGAAGGACAAGATGAGCGGATAGAGCGGGGCGAGGCTCAGGGCGGCGAGTATCGTCAGCGCCATCACCCCCGCTGCGGAGATATGCGCCGTCGCGCACAGAGCAATCTGAGTAAGGATCAGCACCGCGAGGCAGACACGGTACATTGCGGCATCGCGCGCGCGAGACAACATCGCAGTGACAAGAACGCGGCCGGATAACTCCGCAATCCAGAAGGCAAGAGAGATGGAGGATGGGCGGAGTGAGGGATTGGTGCGAACAGCGTAGGTGGGTAGCCAACCTCCGAGGGTATTTTCGATGCCGACGTAGAGGAAGACCGCGGTGGCGAAGAGCAGGAGAGGGACAAGAGGCAGAGGCATGCGCGGCTTTACGTCCTCCCCCGTTGTCGGGGGTTCACTCTCGGGGAGCGTCCTGGACTCCACCGGCATGATGTGAGAGGCAAGCGAAGCAGCGGCGATGACCGATGCAGTAAGAAAGAAGAACCTCTGAATGCCGCCCGCTGCAGACAGGCGCACGAGGAGCGGGCACGCGATGGCTCCTATGCCCCAGGCGACGTTGAGCGCTGCGACGAGGCGTGCGCGTGCTGCGGGTACCGCGGTCCCGGCGATGACATTTCCCGCGGTGAGACCGGCTCCGAGACCGAAGCCGATAGCAAGAAGCATAAGATGCGCAACGCCAAAGCCCGCCCAGGCCATCGCAACGCATCCCACTGCGGTGATAGCTGAGCCGTAGACGACGCTGGCTCGAAGATTGCGCGTCGCGAACCATGCTCCGAAGAACTGGCCGACGAAGCTCGCGGTAAATAAAGTGCCTGCCTGCGCGTCCTGAATGTGCCATCGCAGAATGAGAGCAGGCAGAAGAGGCCCGAGCATGACGGTCGCAATGCCCCCCGCGAGAAAGAATAAAAAGACGGGAAGAAGTGTGCGGCGTGCGTGCGGGGAGGGAACCGGGTGTGCTGGTTGGGAGGTTGTTTGCAAAGCATTCCTGTCAGCGTTTGCGGCGCGGCGGCCGTCGCGGGGGAGGCTGGGTTCTCCCCGCCGTCGATTCTCTCACGATCAGTTCGGGCTCGAAGGAGAGATCCTGAGGATATGGCTCTTCCGGCGAGTTGATGCGCTGGACGAGAAGCTGAGCTGCGGCCCAACCCATCTTTCGCAGGGGCTGACGCACAGTCGTGAGTCGCGGGCTGAGATATTCGGCGACGATGATGTCGTCGAAGCCGATGACGGAGATATCGCCGGGACAGGAAAGCCCGGCGTCATGGATGGCGCGGATGGCGCCTATAGCCGCCGTATCGTTGAAACAGAACAGAGCTGTGAAGTTTTGAGTTCGGGTCAGGAGATCGCGCACGGGCGGATACCCTAACTCGGGTGTCCAGATATTTTCTTCGAGGAAGATGCAGAGTTCGGGATGAACCTCGATGCCGATCTCCTGCGCGATGCTGACGATGGCCTGCCAGCGCACCTCGGAGTCCAGAGAGTAGCGTTGGCCCTTCATGAAGGCGATGCGGCGATGCCCAAGATCGTAGAGATGATGCAGTGCCATCCGGGCTGCAGTGAGATGATCGAGCACGACATTGGTGACGCCTGTGGATTTGGAGTGCGTGGAGACGCCGACGACGGGCAAGTGAATGTTGGCAGAGAGGTCGCTGTTGACGAGAAGAAGGCCATCGACGCGGCGGCGCATCAGCAGTTCCTGATACTCCTCGCGGAGGTCGGGCTGGCCGAGATGGCTGACGGTGAAGGAAAGAAAACCCTCCTGCAGAAGATATTGCTCGACGCCCAGCATGACGGCGGTGACGTAGCCCTCGCTGAGCTCGGGAACGATAACACCGATTGTGTTAGTGATCCGGGAGCGGAGCATGCGCGCGTGCAAGTTGGGGCGGTACGCGAATCTCTTCGCGGCGGCGAGAATCCGTTGCTTGGTTGTCGAAGGGATAGAAGTGGCGACAGGAGAGTTGTTTAGAACGATGGAGACCGTAGCGGGCGAGAGATTCAGGTGCTCGGCGAGAAATTTGAGTGTAACTGGCTTGACGGGCTCAGGTGTTGCTTTGGATTTCGCTTTCATCTAGCGCCGCCGGAATGGATGTGCAACATATGTAAACAGTTGTACACCCTCGGTTAGGTCGGGCGCATCGAGAGATTTATTCGGTGATTACTGGGACGGGGATTGGTGCTTTTTGGGGCCACGTTCGAATGAAATTACGATGGAACCTGGATGAATCGCTTTCGCCAATATCGGCCTGACGATCTGGAGACGATCTTTCTTCTCGATGAGGTTTGTTTTTCCGAAGAGTTTCGATTCGATCGCAACACTATGAGTCTTTTTGCAGGCGATAGAGATGCCGTGACGCTGATCGCGGAGGATGGCGGCGAAGTGATCGGGTTCGTCATTGCACATGTAAAGCGTGTTGCAGCGGAGTTGCGGGCCTACATCGTAACGCTGGACGTTGCCCCTCAGTGGCGGAGAAGAGGCCTGGCCAGAGACATGATGCTCGAGGTAGAAACACGCGCATTGGGCCAAGGCGCTCGGCGAATCCTGCTGCATGTGTTCACCGGCAATGAGCCAGCGATCCGTTTTTACGAGCGCCTTGGTTACAGGCGGCTTCGGATCGTCCGCGGATACTACGGTGCGGGACTCGATGCTATCGTCTTCGCAAAAGAACTTTCCAGTATGTAATGATTGACGTTACTTTTTCCCGAACACGTCTCCCATGCGCCGAATCTGGGCGCCAACTCCTCTGAGCTTTTCTTCGAAGTGCTCATAGCCGCGATCGAGATGATAGACACGGTCGAGGATCGTCTCGCCATCAGCCACGAGAGCGGCGAGAACGAGCGAAGCCGAAGCGCGGAGGTCGGAGCACATGACCGCGGCGGATTGGAGAGGCGCCTTTCCGCGGACTGTCGCCGTGCGGCCGGAGATGGTGATGTTCGCACCCATGCGGACCAGCTCCTGAACGTGCATGAAGCGGTTCTCGAAGATATTTTCCGTGATGGTGCTGGTTCCATCGGCCTGGGTGGCGAGGGCCATGTACTGTGCCTGCATGTCCGTAGGGAAGCCTGGGTACTCTTCGGTGGACACGTCGGCGGCCTTGAGCTCTCCGCCAGAGCGTACTCTTACCTTGTCCTCGCCGACGTCGATCCGCACGCCGCATTGTTCGAGTTTCGTGATGAGCGCGCCGAGGTGCTTTGGTTCGCAACAGTCGACGTTCAGGTCGCCGCCGGTGATGGCTCCCGCGACGAGAAAGGTTCCTGCCTCGATCCGGTCGGGATTGATGCGGTGGCGCGCGCCATGCAGCTTGGGAACGCCCTGGATGCGGATGGTTCCCGTGCCGGCGCCTTCGATTCTTGCTCCCATCGCAGTTAGAAGTGCAGCCAGATCGGTCACCTCGGGCTCGCGTGCGCAGTTCTCGAAGACAGATTCTCCATCAGCCAGTACAGCGGCCATCAGCAGATCTTCGGTGCCAGTGACCGTAATTTTGTCGAAGACAATGTGCGCGCCCTTGAGTTGGCCTTTGCCATCGTTGGGACTGCGGGCTTCGAGGTAGCCGTGATCGTAGACGATGGTAGCGCCCATCGCTTCGAGGCCTTTAATGTGGAGGTCGATCGGACGACCGCCGATGGCGCAGCCTCCAGGCATCGCTACCCTGGCCATTCCGGTGCGGGCAATCAGGGGGCCCAGAACGAGTGAGCTGGCGCGCATCGTCTTTACGATCTCGTATTTTGCGACTGGGTCAGAGAGAAGGGCGCACTTGATGCGAGTGCGGTGCTGTGCGCGGCCATAGCCAAGTTCAACCTCGGCGCCCATGCTCGTGAGCAATTTGCGCTCGGTCTCGATGTCACGGACCTGCGGAATGTTTTCGAGGATTACCTCATCTTCCGTAAGGATGGCGGCAGCCATGCAGGGAAGCGCGGAGTTCTTTGCTCCGGAGACTTTAATTGTGCCGAGAAGAGGGTTTCCACCACGTACGACGAACTTATCCATTCAGCCAGTTTACGGAGATTTTCCGTGGAAATGAGTGGCGCAGGTGGTTCCGCGCAGAAGACAGAAAGCCCCCGGTCCGCCCTCGGGGGCTTTCACTGAGAAGGGCGGCTAGATGCCTGGCTGAGGAGCCGTTGGTGTTGACTGTGGCTGCTGACTGTGGCCGCGACCATGGCGCATGTGGCGCAGCTCCTGCATCTGCTCGGCAGTCAGCACGGTGGCGAGCTGGGTCTTCGTGCTCTCGTGGATGGCGCGGAACTGCTGGCGGCGCTGGTCGGGCGAGAGATTCGTATCGGCACGCAGTGCGGTCATCTTCTGCTGGCTGTCGGCAAAGATTGGTTCGAGCTGGGCGGTCTGTTCGGCAGACAGGCCTAGGCGCCGACCGATTCGAAGCGCGGCGCGATGGGGATCAAACGAGTGGTGTCCGTGATGGTAGCCCTTCTGGGGAGCCGTGTCCGGCGTAGCTGGGGCCGATTGTGCCAGAGTCACTGTGCTTGTCAAAGCCAGGGCCAGGAAGGCGGAGAGAAAAGGACGCTTCATGGGACTTACTCCTTGTCGCGGCCAGTACAGACCGCTCTATCTGGGGGAGTAGACGGGATTTTTTGGAGAATGTTTCGCTGCCGGAGCAGAAACCGCGTTCCTCCTCGTTACAGCTCGAGGCGCGAGTCATCGATGGCCAGCCGAACGTTTCCATCCGACTTCGTAAGGCGGCGTACTGCCTCCATCTTGTCGACGTTCGCCTTCAGCATAACCACCGCAATTGGTATGGACTTTCCAGCCGATTTGATTGTGCGGATGGCGGTTGTCGCGGTCGATGTCGCAGACCTTCATCAATACGCGGATGCCACGTTCGACCAGCTTCGCGTTCTTCATATGTACGTTGACCATCAGGTTGTCGTACACATAGCCAAGGCGGGTCATGGCGCCGGTCGTAATCATGTTGAGTGTCATCTTCTGCGCTGTTGCGGACTTCATGCGCGTCGAGCCAGAGATAACCTCGGGGCCAACCTCGGTGACGATTGTGGTGTCGGCGACATCGGAGAGCGGTGTGTTGTGGTTGCAGGTGATGGCTGCGGTCTTTGCTCCGCGCGCGCGTGCGTACTCTACTGCGCCGACTACATACGGTGTGCGGCCGCTGGCAGAGACGCCGATGACGATGTCTTTTCGTGTGGGGCGGCGGCGGGCAATGTCGCGCTGGCCGATTTCAGGTGAGTCTTCATTTACATCGGATGCGGATGCAAGCGCCTTGGGACCGCCGGCCATGATGTATTGCACCTGTTGCGGCGCGGTGGAGTAGGTCGGTGGACACTCCGAAGCGTCCAGCGAAGCGATGCGGCCGCTCGAGCCGGCGCCGACGTAGATCAGACGGCCGCCGTCGCGCAGAGATCGAGCCACCGTGTCAATGACGATGGCAATCTCCGGCAGGGCCTTTTTGACCGCTGCGGCTATCTTGGCGTCTTCGTGGTTAATGATGCGTGCTATCTCGAGGGCGGACTTGGTGTCGAGGCCCTCGGATGCGGTGTTGATGGTCTCCGTCGTGAGATCATTGAAGTTTTCGGTGCCTCGGTTGACGGAAGTCTTTGGCGTCGGGGCCTGCTCTAGCATGGTAAGGGTAGCCATAAATGTCCTGCGTTTCCGCTCAAACAATTCTAGTCCTAAGTACAAGGAAAAGCGTTAAGAAAACCTCTACTTGAGACGGTACCGTGGATGAGTCCCGGCTTGCCGGCCAGAAAGAACCGAGGAGGAAACTTTACCTCGAGCCTTCAGCGCTGGAACTTGTGCCTCAGCCTGTGGTATATGAGATGACAGCCCAGTTCAATTGGTTAGCTACGGTCGGCTGAAGCGTTTCTGCGGTTTTAGGAGCCAAAATCGCTCGCGCGATTGCTTATGACAGGGATCGCGCGTCTAATCAGATGGGGTAAGGAGTCAGGGTGGAGAACGACGGACAGAGCAGGCCGGAAGAGGAATTGAAGCAGCCGCCGAAGCCGGGCGGGGTGATGGGCTCGTGGCTGCGGGACCTTGTGGTTTCGGTGGTGGTTTCGGCGTTTATCATTATCTTCCTGTATCAGCCGGTGAGGGTTGAGGGAACCAGTATGCTGCCTATGCTGGAAGATCAGGACCGTCTTTTTATCAATAAACTGGCGTATCGGGTGGGGGATATTCAGCGGGGAGATGTGGTGGTGTTTCTTTATCCGCATGATCATGAGAAGAGCTATATCAAGCGGGTGATTGCGCTGCCGGGGGATTCGCTGAAGATCGATCATGGGGTGGTCTTAGTAAACGGGAAGGAAGTCGCGGAACCCTATGTTCCTAAACAGTTTGAGGATGACCGGTCGCAGCCGGAGATGACGATTCCGCAGCATGAGTATTTTGTCATGGGGGACCACCGGTCGATCTCGAGCGACAGCCGGGAGTTTGGACCTGTGGACCGGGACCTGATCTATGGGAAGGCGGCGTTTGTGTACTGGCCGATGGATCAGGCCGGGGTGGTGCACTAGATTTCAAGGATTTTTTTGCGTGTGGTGGAGGGGCGTTTTTTCAGGGGGTTTTTGAGAAAACGGGTGCTTTTGTGATGGTTTTTTGTGGTGAAGTTGTGGTGGATTGCCGGTAGAAGTGTGGTGGTTGGGTGGTGCTTTTTGTTGGCTAAAAAAAATGCCACTTTTTTCAAATATTTTTGTGGAAATTCTGGCTTGCGAGTCCGGGCTCTGCCGGATGGCAGAACCAACCAGCCTGAGTTAGCGTATCCAACTCATTCTCATTCTCTCCGTTCGAAGGAGCTGTGGTGCGTTCACTGAGCCGTTCTGTCATCTTGCCGGTTGTTGCTCTCCTTTTTCTTTCCAGCGCCCGGCTTTTCGGCCAGGGCCTTTCTACGATTCAGGTGGAGACTCATCTGATCGACACTGCGCTTTCCGTTCATGATGCGGATGGGCGCGTTGTTACCGGGTTGGCCCAGAACGATTTCACGGTGGTCGAGGATGGTGTGCCGCAGAAGATTCGCTTCTTCGCGCATGACAACGAGCTTCCGCTGAGCATCGGGCTGATTATCGATGAGAGCGGGAGCCAGGACAAGTTCGTGAAGGAACATGAGAAGGACATCGAGGTGTTTCTGCGGCAGGTGCTGGAGCCGAACGATCAGGCGTTTGCAGTTTGCTTTGAGAATCACCTTCGGCTGGTCAGCGATTTGACCTCGTCGACTACGACGATCATGGACGGCATTCGTGCCTTCGATAAGGGGAACACTAATTTTCCTGAGATAGGCCCGAAGGAGGAGCGTGATCTGGGCACCGCGCTTTACGATGCTGTCTACTACGGCATTACGGAGAAGCTGGCTAATGTGCATCAGCGGCGGAAGGCGCTGGTGGTTTTCAGCGATGGGGAGGAGAACTCGAGCGAGCATGATCTGCTGGATGCGATCGAGGTTGCGCAGAACTCCGATGTGCTGGTCTATGCGATTCGTTACACCGATATGAAGCACGGGAAGATGGATGCGCGGGACCGGTATGGGGTTCGAGTGCTGGATCACCTTGCGGGACAGACGGGCGGGAAGACGTTTGACTATCATGCGACGAATTTGAAGGAGGCGTTTGCGGAGATTGCGGGAGATCTGCGCTCGCTTTATCAGATTGCGTATCAGTCGACGAATCCTACTCGGGATGGGAGCTACCGCAAGGTTGTGATTCAGACGACTAAGCCTGGGCTGACGGTGAGGGCGCGAACGGGGTATTACGCGAGATAGTGCGTTCGGGGTGATACGTGACACCGGGCAGGTGATGTGCTCGCCAGCCCGCTCAGGAGGCGGGACTCTCTGAGCGCGCAACGCTGCGACCGACGAACGCGAATGCAAAGAGAAGAACTGCCGTGAGCCAAGCACCGAGGCTGACAGGGGCAGGGATGTACATGGCGATGGCGACGCCGCTTGCGATCAGCGTCGCGGAAAGAACACCAAATTGCCACATGCCGTACATAAAAATAAACGGAAGATAGTGAGCACCTAAAGTAATCATGAACGCTGGATAAAACCAAACGGGATGAAGTGCTGCGATGCCGATCACCAGGGGCAGCGTCAGCGGCAGAGTGAACGCGACCTGTATAGCAAGAGCGTTCATAGGGTGGCCCTTGGGTAGCGCGTAAGGATGACCCATGCTGCGGAGCATGAGTTGGGTCAAAGGAAAGATCAAGAACCCACCGAAGATGAGAATCAACTCGCCGATCCGGAGTGAGTGCAATGTGCATGCCGCCGCGGATGCACACCACAACACGGCCGAGACGAGCTGGCCAGCGAAGCCCCCCATGAACGTTTCGCGAACATCTTTCTGCGCGTCGAGGATTTCCATGACGCCATCATAGCGTCACTGTCGCCTCTTTATTAGCGACTGGCATAGGTGTAAAAGTGGCTTTGCCGGAATGATGCTGCTGCGGGGAGATACTTATTCGTGGATAGGTTGCCTGAGAGAAATATATCTTCGGTACAACGGGGGCACAGATAAGCGAGTCAGACTTAGTGGTATGAGAGAAGTTGGTCGAATTTGATTCTGAGTAGAACCGACTCCTGGAGGAACGACAATGAAAAGTCATCTGACTGGCTGGATCCTAGGACTGAGTATGCTTTTTGCTCTCGCGACGGCATCCAAACCAGCTGATGCGCAGGTTGTGGTAAAGCTCGGCCCTACGCATCGTCGCAGTTACCATCGCCATTATCGTCACGTTTACTACCGTCACGGACATCGTTATTACCGATAGAAGAATTTGCGCAGTCGCAAAAAGAAAATGGCCCTTACGAATATCGTGAGGGCCATTTTTATTTACGGAAATGGGGTAGCTATTTGCTGGAGGCGTTGTGGACGATTTCGGCGAAGGATTGAGGGTCGAGGCTGGCTCCTCCAACGAGGGCTCCGTCGATGTCCTGGAGGCTGCAGAGCGCGTTGGCGTTGTCGGGTTTGACGGAGCCGCCGTAGAGGATGCGGATGGATTGGGCGAGCTCTGAGGTGAGAGATTTTGCTATCTGGGCGCGGATGATCTTGTGAGCTTCGTCGGCGATCTCGGGTGTGGCGGTGCGGCCGGTGCCGATGGCCCAGACGGGCTCGTATGCGAAGACGATGGGGGCGGCGTAGGCGGGGTCGATGCCTTCGAGGGCGATGGAGGTCTGGAGCTCGAGGACGTTGCGGGTGAGACCGGCTTCGCGCTCTTCGAGTTTTTCGCCGACGCAGACGATGGGGATGAGGGAGTGATGGAGAGCGGATTTGAGCTTGAGGTTGACGGTGGTGTCGGTTTCAGCGAAGTACTGACGGCGCTCGGAGTGGCCGATGAGGACGTGGGTGGCGCCGATGGCGTTTAGCATGACAGGTGAGGTTTCGCCAGTGAAGGCGCCTTCGTTCTTCCAGTGCATGTTCTGTGCGCCGACGAAGACGGATTTGCCGCGGGCCGCGTCGACGAGCGCAGGGAGCGAGGGCATGGCGGGGCAGAGGATGATCTCGGCGGCGGTTTCGTTTTTGATGAGAGGGAAGAAGCCGGTGAGGAAGGCTGTGGATTCGGCAGGGGTTTTGTACATCTTCCAGTTGGCGGCGATGAGGGGTTTGCGCATTTGTTTTTTAGTATTCCATTTGAGGGTGCGTTGTGGAAAGGGATGGTTTGTGTGGTTTGGATGGGCCTGTGGGGACCTTTGCAGGCATAGGCAATTGTTTTGGATCGAGGTATCAGGTATCAGGTGTCGGGTATCAGGTTAGGCAGTTAGGATGGTTTTTAGGAGAACGCGTTGAGAAATTTTCGGGACCTTGATGTTTGGCGGAAGGCGCATGAGCTAGTTCAGGCGGTTTATTTAGCGACGATGCGATTGCCGAAGGAAGAGATATTCGGGTTGACAGTGCAGCTTCGGCGCGCAGGGACTTCGGTGGCAACCAGGATTGCCGAGGGTTGTGGTTTTGACAGTGATGTAGAGTTTGCCGGGTATCTGCAAAGATCAAAGGCTGCGGCTTCAGAGTTGGAGTATCTCATTTTGCTCGCAAAAGACCTCGGATATTTGCTCGAGGACGAGTTTGTGAGGTTGAGCGACGACACGATTGTGGTCAAGAAGATGTTGAGTGGGTTTGTCCGCCGGATTTGAGGTGGCTCCGGCGTTTTTTTGATTTGGGTATCAGGTTTAGCGAAATCTCTGGTTTTCGGTGAGGGCGGCTACTCCGGGGAGGGTTTTGCCTTCGAGGAATTCGAGGCTGGCTCCTCCTCCGGTAGAGATGTGGGTGATGCGGTCGGCCACGCCGGCCTGCTGGACTGCGGCGACCGAGTCTCCACCGCCGACGATGGTGGTGGCGTCGTGGTTGCGAGCTACGGAGCGGGCTATGGAGTTAGTGCCTTCGGCGAAGGCAGGCATCTCGAAGACGCCCATGGGACCGTTCCAGACGATGGTGCGGGCTTCGGAGATCTCGTCTTCGAAGAGGCCGATGGATTTGGGGCCGATGTCGAGGGCCATCCATTCGGCAGGGAAGGCGCCGGTCCCGGAGAAGTGCTTGGTTTTGGCGTCGGGGGCGAACTTGTCGGCGAGGATGTGGTCGACGGGAAGGAGAAAGCGGACGCCTTTGGCTTCGGCTTTTTTGAGTGCGGCTTTGGCTACGTCGATCTTGTCGGTTTCTACGAGTGACTTGCCGGTGGACTGGCCCTGCGCGTTGAGGAAGGTGTAGGCCATGCCTCCGCCGATGATGATGGTGTCGGCTTTGTCGATGAGGTTGTCGATGACGTCGATCTTGTCGGAGACTTTGGCTCCGCCGATGATGGCGACGAAGGGTTTGTCGGGTTCGGTGAGGGCTTTGCCGAGGTAGGTGAGCTCTTTCTGCATGAGCAGGCCGGCGGCGGAGACTTTGACGAAGTGCGTGATGCCCTCAGTGGAGGCGTGGGCTCGGTGGGCGCTGCCGAAGGCGTCGTTGATGTAGATGTCGCAGAGCGAGGCGAGCTGTTTGGCGAAGGCGGGGTCGTTGGCCTCTTCTTCGGGATGGAAGCGGAGGTTTTCGAGAAGGAGAGGCTGGCCGGATTCGAGGTTGGCGGACATCTCGGCGGCGAGGGGGCCGACGCAATCGGGGCAGAAGGCTACGTTTTCGTCGTCGCCGAGGATGTGGTCGAGGAGGCCGCGGAGGTGATCGACAAGGGGGCGAAGGCTCATGGAGGCGACGGGTTTGCCCTTGGGGCGGCCGAGGTGGGAGCAGAGGATGACCTTGGCTTTGTGGCGGAGCGCGTACTCGATGGTGGGAAGGGTCTCGCGGATGCGGGTGTCGTCGGTGATGATGCCGTCCTTGAGCGGGACGTTGAAGTCGACGCGGATGAGGACGCGCTTGTCGGTGAGATCGAGGTCGCGAATGGACAGCTTAGGCATGCAGATTCCTTAGGTTCGTGAGTTTTACCGTTGGCCTTTGTGTGCAAGGCTAATGATATCGGTTCGGGGGCTTTCGCCAAAGTTTCGGGGAAGAAAGTCTGGGGAATTTTGCGAGGGATGTATTGGCGGGCGATGGCCTCGGATTATACGTTGAGGCGGGGTTATTCGGGGATGTGGGCGTCGGCTTCGATTTCGATGCGCCATTTGGGGTTGAGGAGCGCGGCGACGACAACCATGGTGGCGGCGGGACGGATGTGGCTGAAGAATTTTCCGTGGATGCGGCCTGCGGCCTCCCAGTCTTCGACGTGAGTGAGGTACATGCGGGTGCGGTAGACGTGCTCGAGGGAGCTGCCGGCGTTTTTGAGGGCTGTGGCGATGAGGGTGAGGCACTGATCGGTCTGTGCGGCTATGTCGGCGTCGTCTGCGCCTACGGGGCCGGTGCCGGAGACGTGGACCTGGTTGCCGATGCGGACGGCGCGGGAGAAGCCGATGACGGGCTCGAAGGGAGAGGTGCCGGAGATGTTGGTGCGCTTCATCGTAGCGTGTAGAGGCATTATTTCACGCGGCGGGTCGAAGGCGGACGGCCTGAATCCTCAGAAGAGACGATAAAAGTCTGGTTTTTTGCGCATGTATACTGCTGCACAATGACCGAGATTCTGGGCGTTCGTAGTCAGCGGTTGCTGACCGTTGTTTGCGTGTTACTGTCCGCGCATTTTGCAATTGCATACAACACACTGACCAGTCCCATGGTTTTTTTCGACAGTTATAAAGAGCTGGACGGACGGGGTGGTCCTTTCGCTTACCGTATGCTTCCAGCTCTCTTATGGAAGGCAGTTGTGTTTCTGCTGAGCCCGGTGCGAAACAGATTTCCCGGGTTGCATATGCCTTATTTGAATCCGCCCTTTACGTCGGACGAAGCCTGGTTTGTTACTTTACTGACCTTTGCCGGGATGCTTGGAACCCTTATTGTTGCGCGCCGATTGCTGCGCTGCATCGATTCGCGCTGGGGATTTGAGTGGATGGCTCTCGGCATGGGTTACGCTGCTTACTTCGATACGATACTTGTGCTGAACCGCAATCTTTATTATCCGTACGATATTGCCGCACTTTTTTTCTTTACTCTGCTGGTTTACCTGGCCTTTCGTGGCAGGCCGATTGTTTTCACGTTGGTTCTCATTCCTGCCGTGATCAATAAAGAGACCGCGGTCATGGCTGTGTTCGTCTACCTTGGATTGCAATATGGACGCCCATTGCGGCACCTGATTCCGATGTGCGCTGGCATGGGCGCCGTGGCTCTTGCAGTGCGTTTAGTGCAACGGGCGCACATCCTCCACATTTGTTCGGAATGCATTGGAACGGTGCAGAATCAACTGACTAATAATCTTCATCAACTGACGAATCCATTGTTCTGGCTTTCAGAATTGTCAGTGTTTGGCTTTGCTTATGTAGGCGCCATTTTGTTCTGGCGATTTGTACCGATTCATGTCCGCGTTATGGCTGTGGCAGTGTATGCCCTATGGATCGGAGCAATGTCGTTTTCTGGAATTCTGCGCGAGGTGCGCATCTTCTCGGAGCTGTCGGCGCTGGTGTTGCTGGTGGTTGCGCTGGGCGTTCATGGCTGGCTTGAGGCAAACCGCCTTGAAGCGAACCAGACATGACCCCCGGGTCTTGAGTTTTCTCAACGGCGGTCTGATCCTGGCGTCTTTTATCTGCAGGGAATACCGGCTGCGTGAAAAGGGTGCGGAAGCGGTAGAAGGAACTGTCACGAGACGGGTCAACTCTGAAATCAGGGTGCATCCCTGGCGGGCGACGAAAGTTTGTTGCGAAGGACAGCATTCTCGGCCTCAAGTTTTGCTAACTTTTTGTGGAGTGGAGCTAACATGCCTTCCAACTCCTCGACGGTGTAGCGAGGCGTGATGTGCTGAGGGCAGTTCCAGTCAAAGCCTTCGACGTGGATGAGGATGATGCGCTCGACAACGTCTGAGCGATTGGCTGACGGAAAAGATTTGAGGAATGAGGTTGCTTCGGCGTCGTTTTCATGGACCTCTACGCGGCCGAGGATCTTGAGGCGGGTTTGGTTGGGGTAGTCCATGAAGAAGAGGGCTACACGGTTGTCGTGCTCGAGATTGCCGAGGCTGATGTACTGCTTGTTGCCGCGGAGGTCGGCGAATCCGATCAATGATGGGTTGAGTACGCGAACGAAGCCTTTGGGACCGCCGCGGTGCTGGATGTAGGGCCAGCCGGTCTCGCTGACGGAGGCCATGTAGAAGCTGTCGCGGCGGCTGAGGAAGTCCTGTTCGGCGGGGCCGAGTTTGTCGTCGCCCTGCGGAGCGGACTTCTCCATGCGGTCGTACTGACGGCGGCTGCCGTGTTCCGTCTGCTGTTCTTTGACGAGGGGAGTGAAGGCTAGTTCCTGAAAGCGTCGACCCATTGGGTCCTCGATCCGGGCAGGTGGACTCACTGCCATGACAATAGATTCGCAGATTTTCCGGAGGATGCGAGATTCTATTTTGACGTGCCTCGGCTGGCGGGGCGGAGTGGGGTATCATCAGCGGAATCAGTGAAGGCGAAGTGCGAGGGGGATTGTAAACGTGTGCTTTTCAGCAGTGGCTAACTTTGTGGGGAGCGGTGTGCTGGGGACGATTGGAGTGGCGACCCTGACGCAGGTGAAGCATAAGCGGGAGCTGTTGTTTGCGTCGCTGCCTACGCTGTTTGCTGTGCATCAGTTTACGGAGGGGTTTGTGTGGCTCGGGCTGGATGGAGTTCTGTCGCCTAAGGTGACACACAATATGGGCGCGGCGTTTGTGCTGTACGCGCAGGGATTGCTGCCGTTTCTGATTCCGCTCAGCGTGATGCTGTTTGAGGCGGATAAAAAGAGCCGGAGACGGATGATTCCGTTTCTGGTGGTTGGGACTTTGACCACGCTTTATATGCTTTGGGCGTTGATCGCTTATCCGCTGCATATTTTTGTAAAGAGCAACAGCATTGTTTACATCAACGACGGGACGAACAATACGGCGCTTGCCGTGCTGTATGTGATTGCGACTTGCGGGTCGCTGTTTTTCTCGAAGGAGAGGCCGATGGTGTTGTTCGGAGTGGCGAATCTGACCATTCTTCTGACGGTGATGGCGGTGAAGCGGTATGCGTTTACTTCACTTTGGTGCGCGTATGCGGCGATTGCGAGCGTGATTATCCTGGCTTATTTCTGGAGGAGCCGGCTGACCAGGCCGTTCAAGTATGCCGAGGTGATTTTGGGTTAGAGAGCAACGGTTACATCGTCTGCGCAGATGATGTAACTCAATCTGTCTTTAGTCGCCTAGCATTGGCAGCTTCAGATTCGCGGAGAGCATCAACATCGGCCAGGTCTCTGTGTCTGCCGAGCGCAAGTTTATTTTTTATCAAATCAGCAGGCGAGATATAACGTACAGGAATGTCGTCGTCGATCATGCCGTCTTCCCCCGCATTCCAGGCGGAATCAAAATCGATTGCGTCCAATTCCTGAAGGATATCGATACGGCTTGGGGGTTGGCCGATTTGATAGCCCCAGTCCGGATCCTGAAAGTCTTTGGGAGTCATGCCTGCAAGGGGCGCACCGAATTCCGCCAAGGCTGCGAATGCGATCGCCACATTTTCATCACTCGTATCGATGAAAATGTCCAGATCTTTCGTGACGCGCGGCTCGGTAAAGTAGGAGACCGCATATCCGCCAACGATGAGATATCTAACTTTTCTTTCGTTGAATACGCGCAAAAGATCGCGTTGATCCTTCTCCATTCGACACGATGCCTTTCTGCCGATAGAGATCGACGCTATGGCGGTAGGTCGCTTCGAAACGCTCGGAGGATGAACGGCCGCGCCAGTAGCGGTATGTTTCCGCGCGCTGTTCGGCTAGGTCGGTGACTTTGCGGATGGTCTTATCCATATGAGCGCCTGTGTCTATTATAACGACCGCTGATCAGGCATGAGCATTTTGGACTCTGGCTACCATCAAGCCGATTTCTGATGCATAACTGGCGAAGCGAAGAATTTTTCCGCGTTGGAGAAATGCGGGGATTCTTCGCTTCGCTCAGAATGACGGCGGTCTGTGCTGGTTGAATACGACGGTCTTGATTCGTAGAACGCCAAGTGTCTGGGGTTTGTACGCTACAGACCCTTCTTCACGAGGAAGAGGATGAGGTCTTTGACGCGGTTGGAGTAGCCCCACTCGTTGTCGTACCAGCTGATGACCTTGCCGGTGTTGCCGATGACCTTGGTCAGCTTGGAGTCGACGATGGAGGAGAGCGGGTTGCCCTTGAAGTCGGAGCTGACGAGCTCTTCGTCGGTGTAGCCGAGGTAGTTCTTCAGCGGGCCTTCGGCGGCGGCCTTGAGGGCGGCGTTGACGCTCTTGACGTCGATGGGCTTCTCGGAGACGAAGGTGAGGTCGATGACCGAGACGTTGGGGGTGGGGACTCGCATGGAGAAGCCGTCGAGCTTGCCATCCATCTCCGGAATGACGAGCCTGAGAGCCTTGGCAGCGCCGGTGGAGCTGGGAATCATGCTGAGAGCGGCTGCACGGGCGCGGCGGAGGTCCTTGTGCGGGGTGTCGAGGATGACCTGATCGTTGGTGTAGCTGTGGATCGTGGTCATGATGCCTGAGGCAATGCCGAAGGTGTCGTGGAGGACCTTGACGACGGGGGCGAGGCAGTTGGTGGTGCAGGAGGCGTTCGAGATGACGTTGTGCTTTGCGGCGTCGTACTTGTCTTCGTTGACGCCGAGGACGACGGTGATGTCCTCGTTGCTGGCCGGAGCGGAGATGATGACCTTCTTGACGGTGCTTCCGAGATGGGCCTTGGCCTTTTCGGCGTCGGTGAAGAAGCCGGTGGATTCGACGACGATCTGGGCGCCTACGCCGGCCCAGTCGAGCTTGGCGGGGTCGCGCTCGGCGAAGACCTTGATCTTCTTGCCGTCGATAGCGATGAAGTCTTCGCCGTGGGAGATTTCGTTCTTGAGGTTGCCGAGGATGGAGTCGTACTTGAGGAGGTGCGCGAGGGTGGCGGGGGTGGTGAGGTCGTTGACGGCTACGAATTCGATCTCTGGATTACCAAGGGCGCTGCGGAAGACGTTGCGTCCAATGCGGCCGAAGCCGTTAATGCCTACCTTTACTGCTGCCATGATTTCGGTTGCTCCTATCGTTGACTGCGGGGGAAATTTATCGACTTTGTTATTGAAGAGCGCGGCAGAGGTCGCCTGCGCCCACCATTTCGGATGTTAACACCCGGTTGGAGGCGGTGCAAATGCAGACGTGCCGCCGCGAATTCAACCGGACACGGAATGCAGAGACGGATTGGGCTGAAACTTGTGGCTAGAAGTTGAAGAACTTCTCGCGAAGAGCGCCTTCGTACTGCTTCTTGGCCTCTCTCGCCAGCTTCCGCGCGTCTTCCTCCCGGAAGCAGGCCGCTTCCCAGGCGTCGATTTCGGCCTCGGAATGGTTGCCGGATGCGAGAGCTTCTTCATCGCGGATGGTGGCGATCCATTGGTCTACTGCTGTTTTGTAAGCGGTTTGGAGCTGGTCGAGATCGGAGATTTCAACTGCCATCGTTCACCTCATTGATTCGAAACGATAGAGCAGCAATATGAATAGGAGATTTCTAAGGCAGTTATTGTCTGGCGAGGTGCGGGGATTTGCGACCTGCTTTCGCGCTGTGTTACAAGCGTCATATGCGCGAGTTGCGCGAATGGATAAGCGAAAAGATGAGACGACGCCCTAGACGTGGACCGAATGAATCGGAGTCCACGGGGAAAAGTGGGCAGGAGTTGCCCTCGAATCAACCGGCTCCCCTGAGACCGACGTATCCGGAGGCTGTGGCGGCAGTGAAAGCCGACAAGTCTTCTGATGTTGCTGCTGAGGCCGAAAGCCATGCTGCGAATGCGGCTTTGACAGAGGCGCCAGCCGAACGGCCTGAACAGAAGATTGTGGTGGAGACGCAGCCGGAGTCGCTGGCTACGCCGCCGATTGAGCAGAGCCCGCTGAAGTCGCCGAAGGGTTATGTGGTGTTGACGATCGGGCTGCCGGGGTCGGGAAAGACGACCTGGTACAAGCGGCGGGGTGTGACTCCGCTGTCGAGCGACCTGCTGCGTAGCCTGCTGTTCGACGACATTACGGAGCAGCGGTATCAGGGGTTGGTGTTTTCGACGCTGCGGAGTCTGCTGCGAGCGAGGCTGATCGCCAAGATGCCGTGGAACTATGTGGACGCGACGAACCTGTCGCCGCATGAGCGACGGCAGTGGATCAAGATGGCGAAGAGCTTCGGGTATGAGGTGCAGGCGGTGTTCTTCGATGTGCCGCTGGCTGTCTGCATGGAGCGGAACTCGAAGCGCGACCGCCAGGTGACCGATGACGTCATGCAGAAGATGGCTGAGCGTCTTAAGCCGCCGACCTTCAAGGAAGGTTTTGAGAAGATCACGGTCGTCCGGGTGAAGGGGCAGCCTAGTGCTGCGGCGGATGCTGTTGCCGTCTCGGAGACCGCAGAGTAGCTTCCGGTTGGACAAGACAAGTTAGAGTAGGAGACATGCCTACGGTCGGCGTTGCTTTTGAGAAGGTGAGCTATGCGTTGCCGCGAAGTGCCGACGGCCAGGCAGGGCGCTTTTTGCTGCGCGAGATCTCGCTGGAGCTGGAGGCGGGGACGACTACGGCTTTGCTGGGGCGGAGCGGGTCGGGGAAGACGACGCTGTTGCGGATGGTGAATGGGCTGGGGACCCCCACGTCGGGCGAGGTGCGGGTTTCGGGGCGCAGGGTGGGGGATGGGGACCTGGTGGAGCTGCGGCGAGGGATTGGGTATGTGATCCAGGAGACGGGACTGTTTCCGCATATGACGGTGGAACGGAATGCGGGGATGGCGCTGGAGCTGGCGGGGCGACCGAAGCAGGAGATTGCTGGGCGCGCGCGGGAGGTTCTGGGGCTGGTGGGGCTGGAGTATGGGGAGTTTCGTGGGCGGTATCCGTGGCAGCTTTCGGGTGGGCAGCGGCAGCGGGTGGGGTTGGCTCGGGCTCTGGCAACGGACCCGTCGGTGCTGCTGATGGATGAGCCGTTTGGGGCGCTGGACCCGCTGACCCGGGCGGAGATGCAGACGATGCTGCGAGGGCTTCTGGACAAGATGGGGAAGACGGTTTTGATCGTCACGCACAGTCTGGATGAGGCGCTTTACCTGGCGCAGCGGGTGGTGTTTCTGGACGGCGGAGAGGTGGTTGCGGATCTGGCCGCGGGAGAGGTCTTGCAGTCGCAAAACCCTCATGTAAGAGATTATGTTCGGGCTGTACATCGTGCGGTGCCAGCATGATGGATTTTTTTCAGGCGCATGGGTGGGAGATTGGGCGGCTGACGTTTGAGCATCTTTGGCTGACGCTTTCGGCGATGATTCTGGCTGCGGTGGTGGGGTTGCCACTGGGGGTTCTGCTGACTCGGCGGCAGGGGCTGGCGAAGCCGGTGATCGGGTTTGCGAATGTGCTGCAGACGGTGCCTAGTCTGGCGTTGTTTGGGTTGCTGCTGCCTGTGCCGTGGCTGGGGGAGAATGCGGCTCGGCTGGCGATTCTGGCACTGACAGGGTATGCGCTGCTGCCGATTCTGCGGAATACGTATGCGGGAATTGGAAATGTCGACCCGGCTTTGATTGATGTGGCAAATGCTCTTGGAATGAGTAGTATACAGAGATTGTTTAAGGTGGAGCTTCCGCTTTCGGCGAGTGTGATTCTTGCGGGGCTGCGGACGGCTACGGTGACCTGCGTGGGGGTGGCTACGATTGCGGCAGCGATTGGGGCCGGGGGGTTGGGGGAGTTGATCTTTCGGGGTGTGGCGAGCGTGGATAACGGGCTGGTTCTGGCGGGGGCGGTTCCGGCGGCTCTGCTGGCGTTGGGGGCGGACGCGGGTTTGGGATGGCTGGAGAGGCGTTTAGCGGTAAAGCGGGTTTAGTTGCGCCAGACGGTTGAGGGGACAATGAGTGTAGCTTTTTCGTGTTCCAGGTATCGGGTATCAGGTATCGGGTATCAGGTTTTGCTATTGGTGTCCGTGTTTTGTCTGTCGCTTTGCGGGTGTGCGCCGCCTCGATCTTCGCGGGTGGTGATTGGGGCTAAGAATTTTACGGAGCAGGTGGTGCTGGGGGAGCTGCTGGCTCAGGAGATTGAGGCGGTGACAGGGCAGCGGGTGGAGCGGCGGTTTTATCTGGCGGGGAGTTATCTGTGTCAGCAGGCGTTGGTGAGTGGGCGGATCGATGGATATGTGGAGTACACGGGGACGGCTCTGACGGCGATTCTGAAACAGCCTTTGCCTCCTGTCGGGCAGCGGGAGGAGGCGGTGGTGTTTGCGCGGGTGAAGGAGTTGTATGCGTCGCGGTACCGGGTTCGGGTGGAGCCGGGATTGGGATTTCAGGATACGTTTGCGATGGTGATCCGGGGGGAGGATTCGCGGCGGCTGGGGGTGACGACAATCTCGGATGCGGTGAGGACGACGCCTGGTCCGAAGGGTTGGCGGCTGGGGGTGGGGTATGAGTTTGAGTCGCGGCCGGATGGGTTGCCGGGTTTGCAGAAGACGTATGGATTGAAGCTGGATGGGTCACCGCGGACGATGGACCTGGGGTTGCTGTACCGGGCGTTGCAGAGCAACCAGGTGGATATGGTGGCGGGGAATTCGACGGATGGGCCGATACGGGCACTGGGGTTTGTGGCGCTGGAGGATGACCGGCATTATTTTCCTCCGTATGAGGCTGTGCCGCTGTTTCGGGAGGATTCGTTAGCGCGGCATCCGGGTATTCAGGTGGCAATGGACAAGCTGGCGGGGAAGGTGAGCGCTGACGAGATTCGGGGGATGAATGATGCGGTGGATGGGCAGCATCGGCCTGTGGGGGACGTGGTGAGGGAGTTTCGGCAGAGGAGGGGGTTGTGAGAGTTGCGGGTATCGGCGAGAATGCTAGTGACCCAATTGCATTTGAGGACACTGACACGACGGGGACCTCGGAAGGATGTGAGATGGTTGAGCCGTGGCTGCGCGGGACTTTGACTGAAGACGATGCGGTGCGGCGGGGTGTGCTGCATGCCCTGGAGCTGACGCGAGAGGATGTGTTGCGTTGGTGCGGCGATTTCACGGAGGAACAACTGGAGGCGCGGCCGTTCGGGCTGCCTTCGGTGGGGTTTCAGATGCGGCATATCGCGCGAAGCCTGGACCGGCTGCTGACCTATGCGGAGGGGCGGCAGTTGAGCGATGCGCAGCTGGGGGCGCTGGACCGGGAGATGGAGCCTTCGGGGTCGCGCAAGAGCCTGTTCGAGGAGTTCGTCGGCGCGATCGAGGAGTCCATGCGGAGGATTAAGGCGTTTTCTCCGGGGATGTATGACAAGACGCGCTGGGTGGGCCGTGGATGTTTACCGAGCAGCGTAGGCGGACTGCTGGTGCACTGTGCGGACCATGCGCAGCGGCATGTGGGGCAGCTGGTGACGACGGCGAAGGTCGTGGTGGGGATGCGGAGAGCGGGAGACTCGAGGCGGATGGGTGACTGGTTCCCGGCGGCGCCGCGCAGGTCGGAAGAGTAGGGCTGAAAAGTATGTTTTTGCGGGAAATATTCCCTCAGCGGCTTAAAGCCGTGTTCCATCGATTGATTTTTATGGCGCAGCTGAAGCCGCGCCCTTTCAAAACGACTACTTTTCAGTTTCCTCTGGCTACTTTGCTTTGAAGGCGGCGAGTTGCTCCAGCTCGCGGGTGACGATCTCTTTGGGGAGCGGGTTGTAGGCGAGGGCGGAGCAGTCTTTCTGGCCTGAGGTGAGAATCCATTCGAGGAATTCGGCGACCGCGGCTTTGGTGGCTGGATCGGGGAACGACTCCGGGATGAGGAGCCAGGTGAAGCTGGTGATGGGATAGGCGTCTTTTCCCGGGGCGTTGGTGAGTGGAGCTAGGATGTCGCTGCCACGGGTGGAGACGCTGGCGGCGGCTGCGGCGAGGGTGATGAGGTTGGCCTGGGTGAAGTTGCCGGCGGCGTTGCGAACAGTTCCGTAGCTGAGCTGGCGCTGGATGGCGAAGCTGAGCTCGGCGTAGCCGATGGAGTTGGGCGTCTGTTCGACGAGGGAGGCGACGCCGTCGTTGCCTTGCGCGGCACGGCCGATGGGCCATTTGACGGTGGTGCCGCTGCCTATGGCGGCCTTCCAGGCGGAGCTGGTTTTGGCGAGGAAGTCGGTGAAGGCGAAGGTGGTGCCGCTGCCGTCGGCGCGATGGATGACGACGATGTCTGCATCGGGGAGGTTGATGCTGCGGTTGATGGCGTGGATGGCGGGGTCGTTCCACTTGCGGATTTTGCCGAGGAAGATGCCCGCGAGGACATCCGGAGTGAATTGGAGATCCTGACCGGCCTGCGGGAGATGGTAGATGGGGACGACGGCGCCGATGACGGTGGCGAGCTGGAGGAGTTTGACGGGCATCTGGGTCATGTAGGCATCCGAGAGTGGAACGTCGGAGGCGGCGAAGGTGATCTTGCCGTCGTGGAGCTGCTGGATGCCAGCCTCGGAGCCGATGCCGGAGTAGGTGATGTGGATGCCGGGATGGTGCTCGCGGAAGGACTCGATCCAGGCCTGGTAGAGAGGAGCGGGGAAGGTGGCTCCCGCGGCTTTGAGGGTAACGCCTTTGGCGGAGCCTCCCACAGGTGCTGCCGGAGCGGCTTCGCTGAGGGCTTCCATTAACTTTTTAACGAGCTGATCGGTTAGATCCTGGCGGATGCCGCCGGAGGCATAGCGGCTGGGGGTGACTAGATACGACCAGAGGGCGTCTCCGTCTTTACCGACGAGCTGGGCGGAGAGGAAGCCGCCGTAGACGGGGAATTTGCTGCCGGGGGAGCGCGGATTGACGGAGACGTAGCCCTTGACCCAGGTTTCGCTGGTGGCTTTGAGGATGGCGTCGGCGCGTGTGGGGTCGGTGACGACTTCGAGGGAGTGGGCGTTGCGCAGGCTGTTGAGGAGGTGCTTGCGCATCTCGTTGGGATCGGGCTTGGCGGCGGTGGTGTCGAGATAGATCCTGTGGATCTGGCTGAGTGAATTCGGGGGCGTATTTGGGGTTTGGGTCTGGGCGGCCCAGGCGAAGGTCAGGAGTGAGAGGATGACGGCCACCTGGAGGATTGCCCGGGGGATTGAGAGTCGCTTCATGGGATGGTTTGTCTCTTTGGACGCTACGCTGCTTCGCGAGGGAAAAGGGTATCATTTGGCAGTTATCCGTGGGTGAAAGAGGCGTGCGGGTTTGCGGGACTGGCGTCCTCGCCTGGGACTGTCGTTTACAAGGGGTGATTAGTGCTTGAGGAGGCCGCCGAGGGCGTTGGTGAGGGAGTTGGTCGGGCTGTTTGAGGGTTTGGCTGCACCTTTGACGGCGGCTCCGGCTGCGCTGCTGGCAAGACTATTCATGTTGGGTGTGAAGGTGGGGTTGGAGGTAGTGCCTCCGATTTGTACCGGGATACCGTTGCGCAGGGCAGAGCCGGCGATGTTTCCGACGACACCACCGGCGACTCCTCCGCCTGCGCCACCTGGGATCAGGCCCATGAGCTGGCCGGCGATGCCTCCGGCTCCTGCTGCCGCGCCGCCTTTGCCGCTAACCGCTCCGGCGATGCCGGTGAGTTTGAGAACGGTGTTGTAGTTGAGAGCGCCTGAGGCACTGATTGTTCCCGATCCGGTGGCTGAGCCGATGGAGGGGACGATGACCGACACGTCGTCGGTGCGCACGTTGCCTGCGTTCACGTTGATGTTGGCGCTTAGTGACTGGATGGCTGTGCCGGAGCCGCTCTTGATTCCTGCGAGCGAACTGAGCGGGCCGAGTTTGGAGCCGAGGTCGAATCCGGCGAGGTTCGTGTTGTTGAGCCGGATGGGTCCGCTGATGACTGGGTTCGCGCTGGTGCCGGTGACGTTGAGGCTGGTGGTGAGGGTTCCACCCTGGAGGCGTGAACCGCTGGGCAGATGGACTCCGACGGAGGGCAGGAAGGCTTCGAGCGCGTCGATCGATGTGCCGTCGCTGCTGACTTTAAGATTGAGCGCGGTGGTTGCGCCGCTGGTCTGGTAGGTTCCGGCGACGTTGATGATGGCGCCGCCGATATTGATGACACCCTTCTGAATCTGCCCGGCGAGTGACTGCATATCTTGCGCGACTGAGAGCTGGACGTCCACGGGTTTTGCGGAGGGTGAGCCGTTCTTTGCGACGCGGAGACCCTGGATTTTGGAGGAGATGTTTGCGCTGAGATTTTTGCCGTCGGAGAGCGCACGGGCATCGATGTCGGCGATGCCGCTGATGCCGGCGTCGGGAGCGACGATTCCGCTGGTGGCGAGGTCGAGGTGCGTAATGGCGACGTGCGCGTTGAGGGGTGTCGCGGCGGAGTTTGCCTGATTGATGGGACCGGCGGTTCCGTCACCGGTAAGAGAGCCTCCGCCGGGGATCTGCGCGCTTAACTTGAAGGGCGAGGATGCAGTGGGGGAGACGTTCGTGACCTCGGCGTTGAGCTGCTGATAGACCGCAGGAGTGGATTGCCCGGGCGAGGTGACGGTGAGGGTGCCGTTTTTAATCTGGAGACGGTCGGCGCTGAGAGTGCTGAGCATGTCGTTGCTGTTGGGCGCGGGCGGCGGAGTTGCGGCGTTCGGTTTGTTGTCGCGTACGAGAGTGAGTTTAGGAGTGTCGACGAGGAGATTGGCGACGTGGAGTTGACTGCCGTTCCAGGTGGCTTGAACGTCGATGGCGTCGATGGTGCCGGTGACGCCGGCGGTTGAGTCGACGAACCCGGCGGCGAGTGGGTCGAGATGCTTGACGACGAGGTGAGCGGAGAAGGGTGTGAGGGAGGCGTCCTTCGCGTCGATCGGGCCGGCGTTGCCGCTGAGCGAGACGGTTCCTCCGGCGGGGAGGTTGGTGGAGGCGGTGAAGGGGAAGGATTTCTGGAAGGAGAAGTCTTTGGCGTCGAGCTCGAGCTTATCGTAGGTGTGTTGGGGTGTGGCTGGTGCGCCCGGCGCGGGTAACGCTCCTACGGTGAGCTGACCGTCGGTGACGGTGACGTGGCCTACCGTCAGGTTGGGGATGAGGGAGCTGGAGTCTTTTGTGGGGGCGCTCTTTTGTGCGCTGCCGATGGTGGAGTAGTTCCAGGTGCCGTTGGCGGCGCGAAGGAGATTGATCTTCGGCGAGTCCAGAGAAAAGCCGGTGATGTGGATCTCACGGCTGAAGATGAGGGGGATCATCTCGATGCCGATTTTGACCTTGGAAGCGGTCATGAAGGGCTGGGTGCTGAAGGCGGGATCGTCGGCGAGCGTGGTGTTTTCGGCGACGAGGCTGCCTGAGAGGACAGAGAGGTCGAGTTTGCCGAGGGTGACCTTGCGGCCGAGCGATGTGGTGAGGGTCGATTCGATGCGGCTGCGGAAGCTGTCCGCGTCGAGGAAGAGCGGGACGCATAAAACGATAAGAAGGATGAGGCCGACGATACTTCCGAGGACGATGAAGAGAGTGCGGCGGGGCAGTGCCATGCGGGACCTCTCGCGACGATCTATCTGCGTAACTTAGGTCAGATGGCTGGGAGGGGCCTGGGGTTTGCTGCTTTAGCTGACGAGGTGGCCCATTTTTTCTCGCTTGGTGGCGAGGTAGCGCTCGTTGGTGGGTTCGGCGGGGACTTCGGCGGAGATGCGCTCGACGACCTGGATGCCCGCCAGTTCGAGGGCCTCGACCTTTTCGGGGTTGTTGGTGATGAGGCGGACGGCGGGGACGTTCATCGCTTTGAGGATAGCGGCGGGGAGCTCGAAGTGACGGCAGTCGGCTTCGTAGCCTAGCTCGAGGTTGGCTTCGATGGTGTCGAGGCCCTTGTCCTGTAGCTCATAGGCGCGGAGTTTTGCCATGAGGCCTATGCCACGGCCCTCCTGCTGCTCGTAGAGGAGGATGCCGGTGCCGGTGTCGGCGATGGTGGCGAGGGCTAGCTCGAGCTGCTGGCGGCAGTCGCAGCGAAGAGAGTGGAAGACGTCGCCGGTGAGGCACTGGGAGTGGATGCGGACGATGGGCGGGGCGGCGTGGATGTCGCCCATGACCAGGGCTACGGCGGATTCGGTACGGATGGCCGGGGCGGGGATGTTGTCGTTGCAGGCGGCGGGGTTCTCGACGATGCCTTCGAAGCCGAGGATGCGGAAGTGGCCCCAGCGGGTGGGGAAGTCGGCATCGGCTATTTTGGTGACACTGGCGAAAGGCATGATTCGATTATACGTTTCGGTGCTCATGGGTATTGGATTCGGGAGGGATGTGGTTCGATGCGGGCGACCGCGGATTGGCGCGGAGTGCGCGGATTTAAGGACAAAGGCGGATAAAGACAAAGATGGATAGAGCTAAGGTTAACAGCGGTAAAGGGGACGGATCGGCGTGAAGTGCTTTTGATCCGTGTCTATCTGCGTGATCCGCGGTCGGCTTTGTGAGGCGTAAAGTAGAGACGTGACTCCGGTTGAACCCAAACTGATTCTGATTACGCTGCTGATCGAGCTGGGTGTTGCGGCGGCGGTGTCGAGTTCGCTGGCGCGGTCGAAGACGTTCAAAGACCTGCTGCTGACCGTGAACCGGACTCCGAGGCAGACGGCGCGGCTGGTGGCGATTATCTGTGCGCCGCTGACCCTTGGGGTGCTGGTGCGGGTGATGGTGCCGAACTTTCTGGCAGCGGACCTGTCGTTTGAGACGACGATTCTGCTGGGAATTCTGGTGGGGCCTCTGGCGGCGATGGCGGGTGGGGCGGCGATGGCGATTCCGGCGCTGCTGCACCATGAGTACTGGGCTTTGCCGGTCAATTTGATTGTGGCGGCGATTTCGGGGGCCTTCGGAGGGTTTGCGGACCCGGAGGATGTGTGGTCGTTCTCGCCGATGATTGACTTGAGCATCTACCGGTGGGTGACGAGGAACCTTCGCCGGCCAAAGCTGGATAAACAGATTCTGTTGCTGGTGCTGGTGGCTTCGATGCAGCTGGGCACGAGCATGCTGGCGAGGTTTTTTCCGGGGCATTTTTTTGAGCTGTATTCGAATGAGTGGTGGGTGCAACTGCTGATCTGCGCGACGGCGCCGATTGTGGTGGGGATTCCGCTGAAGATATGGAATGCGGTGCGTGTGGAGCGGAAGCTGGAGGAGCAGGGACGGCTGCTGCTGGAGGCGAGGCTGGATGCGCTGCAGCGGCAGATCAATCCGCATTTTCTGTTCAATACGCTGAACTCGATTACTTCGCTGGTGCGCTCGCAGCCGGAGCTGGCGCGGGAGATGATTGTGAAGCTCGCGAATATTCTGCGGGTGTTGCTGCGGGATCGCGAGGCGTTTCTGCCGCTCAGGGAGGAGTTGCAGTTTACGGATGACTACCTGGATATCGAGGTGGTGCGGTTTGGCAGCAAGCTGAGGGTGGTGAAAGAGATTGCCCCGGAGACGCTGGATATCGTGGTGCCCGGAATGCTGCTGCAGCCGCTGATCGAGAACAGCATCAAGCATGGGCTGGAGCCGCGGATCGGCGGTGGAACGGTTACTTTGCGGAGCAGAATTACACCGGAGGGACAGTTGATGGTGGAGGTGGAGGACGATGGGGTGGGGATGGCTCCGGAGCACGATGAAGCTTCGCCGACGAGTGGATTGGTGAGGCCGGGGACAGGAATTGGCGTTCGTAATGTCCGCGAGCGGATGGAGGTTTTGTATGGGAAGCTGGCGGCGGTGGAGATCAATAGCCGTCCGGGGCGGGGGACACGGGTGACGATGCTGATGCCGGTTCTGGAGGCAGGTGCGGAGTCGTGGAGTTCGGTGGGGAGCGCTGCGGATCAGGCGTTTGGGTTGGTGCAGGATGCGGTTCGGGCTATGACGCGGAGTTAGAAGCCGACCGCGGATTGCGCGGAACAAGGCGGATTAAAAACTAGTGGGTGCTGGAGAAGCGGGTTTTTCCACTTCGGTCGAAATGACAACTTTTTTGCTTGAGGCGGGGGGAGACTATTTACTGGTCTGTTGGGTGTGGTTGACGATGCGGTCGTAGTAGTCCTCGTAGAGGGGGATGACGCGGGAGGCGCAGAAGTGGTCCTGCGCGGTCTTGCGGGCGGCGCGGGCCATGCCTTCGAGGCGCTCTGGGTTGCCGAGGAGTGAGATGGCCGCGGCGGACATGGATTCAACGTCGCCTACTTCGAAGAGAAGGCCATTTTTTCCGTCGTGGATGAGCTCGGGGACGCCGCCGACGCGGGTTGCGATGGTGGGGACGCTGCAGGCCATGGCTTCGAGGGCGGCGAGGCCGAAGGACTCCATCTCGCTGGGCATGAGCATGAGGTCGGCGAGAGGAAGAAGCTCGTTGACGTTGTCCTGTTTGCCGAGGAAGTGGACACGGTCCTCAACGTGGTGCTCGCGGGCAAGGTATTCGGCTACGCTGCGATCGGGGCCGTCACCGATCAGGAGGAGACGCGCGGGCATCGCTTTGGCGACGCGGGCGAAGACCTTGACGACGTCCTGAACGCGTTTGACGGGGCGGAAGTTGGAGAGGTGGACGAGGAGACGCTCGTCTGGCTCGGCGAAGCGGGGGCGCATGGCGGCGACTAGCTCGGGATTGCGCACGTAGACGTCGCAGTTGACGAAGTTGCGGATGACTTCAATCTCGGTGTCGATGTGGAAGGCGGAGTGGGTGCGGTCGCGGAGGTAGGTGGAGATGGCAGTGACGCCGTCGGACTCCTGTATGCCGAATTTTGTGATGGGAAGGTAGGAGCGGTCAAGGCCGACGAGGGTGATATCGGTTCCGTGGAGCGTAGTGATGAAGGGAAGATGGTAGCCGTCGGATGCGAGCATCTGGCGGGCGAGCAGGGCGCTGACGGAGTGGGGGATGGCGTAGTGGACGTGGAGAAGATCGAGCGAGTAGAAGCGCGCGACCTCGGCCATGCGGGTGGCGAGGGCGAGATCGTAGGGCGGGTGCTCGAAGAGTGGGTAGTTGGAGACGGCGACTTCGTGGTAGTTGATGTTGGCTTCGCGTCCGGTGAGGCGGAAGGGCTGCGAGTAGGTGATGAAGTGGATCTCGTGGCCGCGGGCGGCGAGCTCGATGCCGAGTTCGGTGGCGACGACTCCGCTGCCGCCGTAGGTGGGATAACAGGTGATGCCGATCTTCATAGAGGTCCGTTGCTGGTTGCTGGTTGTTCGTTGTTGGTTGGGAGCGCTGCTTAGACGATTTTCTGGTGAGTGCTTGATGTCAATTGTTGTGTCGCGACGTCTGCGAGGTCTCCGTAGTGGATGAGTTGGGGAGCGTTCGGATTCAGGGCGATGCGTGGAAGTTCGGTTAATAAGGCGTTCCGCTCGATGTCGCGGTGGTCGCGGAGGCGGGTGGTGATGCGGTCGAGATCGCCGTCGTTGTAGCCGGGATGGCAGACGAGCTCGAAGGTGCCTTCGGCAGGCATGGCATTCAGGATTTCGCGGAGAGTTTCGCCGTAGAGGTTGCCGGTGGCGGAGATGCCGATGGTGCCGTCGGTGGTGAGGACGTGGCCGCTGCGGATCTGGGGCTGGCGTTCGAAGCTGGTTTTGAGGCCGCCGAGGATTTTTACCAGAAGGCGGCGCGTGCGGTTGCCGTGGCCGAGCGAGAGGCTCCAGTGCTGCTCGAATGGTTGGCGGATGGCTGCGATGTTGTGGCGTTCGGCAAGGTTGAGGAGCGGGCGGGCGACGGGAGGGAAGAGGTGCGTGTGCTTGTGGGTGTCGAGGTGGGTGATGTGGATTCCGGCGCGCTGGAGTTTCTCGATCTGAGCTGCGGCTTCGCGGGTAATGTCTTCTTCGCGGATGTTGCCACGGAGGAGTGCCTGGAGGAAGCCGATGATTGAGGGGCGGAAGGTTTTGCCGTCCGGGCCGATGAGAGTGGGAATGGTGCTCGGTGGTGAGACGGGCACGCCGTCGGTGAGGACGATGTGGCAGCCTACGCCGAGAGTTGGGTTGGCGTGGGCTACGGCTACGGCATCGTCGAAGGCTGGGCCGGTGGCCATGAGAGTGGCGGAGGTGAGGACGCGGGCCTGATGGAGCTCGGCGATGGCTCGGTTGACGCCGGGAGTGAGGCCGAAGTCGTCCGCGTTGATGATGAGGCGGGCCATTCCTCCGCCATTCTCGCACAGCGTTGCGGCTGCGTGAGAATGGCAGAGGTTCTGTGGCTGGAGTTATGCGTTTAGGGTTGTACGTGCAGGATGGCCTTCAGCGGGGTTTCGCTGGAGGATGGGCCTGCGGTTACGGTGTAGTCGCCGGGCAGGAGCTGCCAGCCGTTCTTGTCGGTGTTGAAGACGGTGAGCGAGAGCGGATGGAGCGGGAGGGTTACATCTTTCGATTCGCCGGGAGCGAGCTTGACGCGCTGCCATGCGGAGAGGCGCTTGTAGTTTTCTCCGGCGGCTGCGGGAAGCGCGACGTAGACCTGCGCGATCTCGGTGCCTGGGATTTTGCTGGTGTTGCGGACTGTGAAGTGGACGGTACGTGCAGCGTCATCGACCGAGAGGCCGGAGTAGGCGTACGTGCTGTAGGAGAGGCCGTAGCCGAAGGGGAAGAGCGGCTGCTGGTTGGTGGCTTCGAACCATTTGTAACCGACCTTGGCTCCTTCGGTGTACTTGAGGTCGAAGGGCTTCAGCTTGAGCTCGCGGTTGCGTGCGCTGACGCTGATGCCTTCGAGTCCGGGGACGACGGGATGGGGAAGCTGCTGGTCGTCTTTGGCGAAGGTGACAGGGAGTTTGCCGGTGAAGTTGACGTCGCCGAAGAGAAGATTGGCGAGGGCCTGGGCTCCGCCGATGCCGGGATACCATGTCTCGACGATGCCTTTGACGTGATCAGACCACGGCATGCTGACTGGGCCGCCGGTCTCGAGGACGACGATGGTGTTGGGGTTGGCTTTGGCCACTGCTTCGATGAGCGCGTTCTGTTCGCCGGGCAGAGCCAGCGAGACGGCGTCCATGTCTTCGCGCATGGGTTGCGTCGCGAAGACGATAGCGATGGAGGAGGACTTAGCGAGCTGGGCCGCGGAGGTTGCGTCGGTGCCATCGTTATATTTGACTGCGGCCTGCGGAGACTTCGCCTGGATGTTCTTCAGTGGGGATGAGGGGAAGTAGACGGGCGTTCCCCAGATGGAGCCGCCAGGCTGGTTGTTGATGGCGTTGCCTCCGGGCGCGTCGACCTGCGCGGAGCCGCCGCCGGAGAGGACGCCTACGTCGGCGTGAGAGCCGATGATGGCGATGGACTGCGACGCGGAGGACTTGAGCGGCAGAATGTTGCCGGAGTTTTTGAGGAGGACGATGCTCTCTTCGGCGATGTGCTGGGCGTCGTCGCGGCCACGGAAGGGATCGACGACGGTGCGGACGGGCGGCTCATCGACGACACCGGCGGCGAACATGCTGCGCAGGATGCGATGGGCCATGTCATCGAGGCGGGCCTGTGGGACCTGGCCGTCCTGCACAGCTTTTTTCAGCGGTTGGTTGAAGTAGTTGTCGTCGCCGGGCATCTCCTGGTCGAGGCCGGCGAGTGCGGAGGGGATGGTGCTGTGAGTTGCGCTCCAGTCGGAGACGACCCAGCCCTTGAAGTTGAAGTCCTTCTTGAGGACCTGGTTGAGAAGGTAGTCGTTCTCGCAGGCATATTTGCTGTCGACCAGATTGTAGGAGCACATGACGGCGGAGGGGTTGGCGATGCTGATGGCGATCTCGAAGGCGAGCAGGTCGGACTCGCGCATGGCCTTGTGGTCGAGCAGGACGTTGACCTTGGTGCGGCCGGTCTCCTGGTCGTTGAGGGCGTAGTGCTTGATGTCGCTCATGACGCGCTCGGAGAAGACGCCTTTTTCAAGCGTGCCGGACATGGTTCCGGCGAGGATGGGGTCTTCGCCGGCGTACTCGAAGTTGCGGCCGTTGCGAGGCTCGCGGGTGATATTGACGCCGCCGCCAATGGACATGTTGAAGCCGAGGGAGCGGAGCTCGCGGCCGATGACGGAGCCATAGAGGAAGGCGGAGTCGGGGTTCCAACTGGACGCGGCGCCGAGGGTGGAGGGAAGCAGCGTGGCGTAGCGGCCTTGGTAGGCGGCCATGCGGATGCCTACGGCGGAGTCGGCGAGGTCGATATTGGGGATGCCGAGGCGGGGGATCCCTTCCATGAAACCGGCACCGAAGTTCGAGCCTTCAGGGATGGGAGCGCCGGCGCGAAGGACGCCCCAGCCTTGTCCGTGGACCATCTGGATCTTTTCGTCGAGCGTCATCTGGCCGAGGACGAGGTCAGCGCGCTGGTCGGGCGAGAGAGCCTTGTTCATCCATGGCATCTTCGCGGGATCAGGGTTAGACCGTGCATGCGCGGCGGCTGGGGCGAACGAGGCGATGGCGAGGACAGCGAGGGCGGGCAGGGCACGTAGGGCCGGAAGCCGCTTGGAAGATGACATCAATTCTCCTTTGAAACCGTGTACACCAGACATGTCGAACGAAAGTGCCCGCTTGCTGAGTTTTAGGAGCAGGAATCCGGGTTCGATCGCGAAAAATGCTGGCTCTGAAAGACGGAGAAATTCTAAATGAGCTAAAACGCTCTAGTAAAGCGTTTGTCTTGGGGAAATTTAGCCACTCCGCTGGAGGGAGAAACAGCCGGACGGGGAGGGCTTATTTTGCGAAGAGCTGGCCGAGGTCGGCGAAGGCCTTGAACTCGAGGGCGTTACCCGCCGGGTCAAGGAAGAACATGGTGGCCTGCTCGCCCACCTCGCCCTTGAAGCGGATGTAGGGCTCGATGATGAAGGCGATGCCTGCGCGGCGGAGGCGATCGGCGAGGGCCTCCCACTGAGGCATCGAAAGGACGACGCCGAAGTGAGGGACAGGGACGTCGTGGCCGTCGACGGGATTATGGTGGGCTTTGTCGCCGTTGGTGGAGGGTTTGAGGTGCGCGACGATCTGGTGGCCGAAAAGATCGAAGTCGATCCACTGGGCGGAGCTGCGGCCTTCGGGGCAGCCGAGGGTGGTTCCGTAGAAGGTGCGGGCGGCGTCGAGGTCGTCGACCGGGAAGGCGATGTGGAACGGGGTAAGGCTCACGGTGGTCTCCTGAAAAACATCATACGATGCTGCCGGGAGACCACCTGGGGAAGGGCCGGTTAACGGCGGTGGAAAGACTGGTCGTAGCCCCGGAGGTACGAGTTGCGGAAGGCGTCGCGGTAAGGGCCATAGGGGCCAAGCGCGGGATCGTAGCCGGGAGTGTCGTGGTAGCTATGGCTGCGCTGCGGATGATAGCCGAAGCCGTTGTAGAGATCGCGGGCTCCGTCTTCCGATCCGGCGCGGAAGCCCTCGTGGTTGGCGCGCTCTATCAGCGGAGGAACGCCGTTGTAGGGTGCGGGCTGAGGAGCCATCGCGTAGTAGGGATGTTGTTGCGCGCAGCCTGCGGTAAAGAGTGTGGCCGCGGCGGCAAGAGGGAGTGCTGCAAGACGAAGGAGTTTCATAGCGTCCTCACGATTCGTTTCGGGCGGCCTTGATCGGCCGCGCGGTTCGAATGGGTAAACGCGATGGAAGAAAAAATGTTGTGAACTGAAAAGTTGCTGTGCGGCGGGGAGAATTATTGTGCGGGATCGGTGGGAATACGCACGACAAACTCGGTGTTGCCGGGTTCAGAGCTGAAGCGGATGGTGCCGTTGTATTGCTGCACGATGCGCTGAACGATGCCGAGGCCGATACCGGTGCCGACGCCTACCGGCTTGGTGGTGTAGAAGGGATCGAAGATCTGAGGCTGGCTCTCGAGCGGGATGCCGCTGCCGTTGTCGGTGACGCTGATGCAGAGATCGGTGTGGGGCTTGCCGGAGTCGGACTTCTTTTCGGCCCAGGTGTGAATGCTGATCTGGCCGTGTTGCGGGACAGCGTCGATGGCGTTGTCGAGGAGGTTGGTCCAGATCTGATTGAGGCCGGTGCATTCGCTGTGCAGCGCAGGCAGGTCGGGCGCGAAGCTCTTTTCGACGACAATCTCTTTCTCGCGCATCTTGTGGGCGAGGATGACGAGCGTAGCGTGGATGCTCTCGTTGATGTCGATGGATTGCTTCTGGCCTTTGCCTTCGTAGGCGTAGGTTTTGACGGCTTTGACGAGGTCGGTGACGCGACCGATGCTCTCTTCGATGGTGCTGACGAGCTGCATGCTGGAGACGAGAGCTTCGAGCCAACTGATGGCGGCGTTGAGGAGCGGGCCGTCGAACTCGGTGCGGACGCACTCGAGGACGTTGGCGTTGATGCCGACGGAGATGAGGGTGGGGGCTTTCTTCCAGGCGTCTTCGACGTTCGCGGACTCGAGCCACTCTGCGAGTGCTTCTTCGGCGTCGGACTGGTCGAGGGAGTTCATACGGATAGGCTGTTGGACGGCGAGGGCCTGTTTCTGGAGGTCGAACATGCAGTGCTTCTGTTCGAGGGTGAGGTCGCTCTCCTTGAACTTCATGGAGAGCTCGTGCATTCGCATCAGGTTTTCGCGAAGTTGGGATGCCGCGCGGCGGGCGGCGGCGCCGGGGTTGTTCAGCTCGTGCATGAGTCCGGCGGCGAGCGTGCCGAGCGAGGCCATCTTTTCCTGCTGGACGTGAACGCTCTGCATTTTTTGGAAGCGCTGCGACATGTTGGTGAGGATAGCTCTGCGAACATCGGGGCAGCTTGTCATGAGACCCCAGAACTGGTCTTCGTTGAGCTGCAGCAACCGGCTCGCAACGCTGCTCTCGATGTTTGCGATATTGGGAATGTTCGTCAGGAGGGGAAGTTCACCGAATGCGTTTCCGCTCTCGATGGTAGCCATCGTCATGTCGTTTCCATCGGGAAGGACGGAATGCACGCGGAGCTCGCCTTCGAGGAGGATCCAGAAAAAATGTGCGACCTCGCCCTGCCGGGCGATGGCTTCGCCAGGTTCGGTATGGAGCTCGCGCACGCCGTCCAGACAATGCAGCTCCTCGTCTTTGAGGGAGGAGAGGATTGGAACCTTGCGCAGTTGAGTCAGCAGCTCTCCACTGACGGTTTCTACGACGTGATTCTGGACGATTTGGGTTTGGTCGCTCATCGGAGTTGGGTTAAGGGAGCCTTTCAAAGGGTTGCAAGATACTGGTGCACAAACTGAATTGCGATAGAGCCTTCGCCGACGGCTGATGCGCAGCGCTTGACGGAGTTATATCGCACATCGCCGGCGACAAAGATGCCGGGAACACTGGTCTCTAACAGGTAAGGGTCGCGCTCGAGCGGCCAGGACTTGGGCGACTGAGTCTTGAGGTCAGGGCCTGCGAGGATGAATCCTTTGGGGTCGAGGGCGATGTTCTTCGGCAGCCAGTCGGTCTTGGGTGCGGCACCGATGAAGATGAAGACGGAGGTGGCGGGACGTTGTTCTTCGCCTCCAAGGGTACTGAGGGTGAGGCTCTCGAGGTGGCCGTTGCCGCACATGGAGAGGATCTCGGTGCAGGTCTCCACTGTGATGTTTGGCGTGGCGGCGATCTGGTCGATGAGATATTTGGACATGCTCCTGGTGAGGGAGTCGCCACGGACGAGCATGTGGACCTTGCCAGCGTAACGGGAGAAATACATCGCGGCCTGCCCGGCGGAGTTGGCGCCACCAACGATGTAGACGATCTCGTCGGTGCAGGACTTGGCTTCGGCCAGCGCGGCTCCGTAGTAGACGCCGGAGCCGGTGAGTTGCTCGGCGCCTGGGATATCGAGCTTGCAGTAGGCGACGCCGGTGGCGATGAGGCAGACGTGGCAGGTAACCTCGCGGCCGTCAGCCATCTGGACGATCTGGTACTGGTTGTCGCGGCGAATGCAGGTAACCTGCTGGGCGAGAAATTCAGCTCCAAGGCGCTGTGCCTGGACGTAGGCGCGGTCGGCGAGGTCGGCCCCGCTGAGGCCGCTGGGAAAGCCGAGATAGTTTTCGATCTTTGAGCTGGAACCAGCCTGCCCGCCTACCGCTTCGCCTTCGACGATAAGCGTAGTGAGGCCCTCGGAGGCAGCGTAGACACCACCGGCGAGGCCCGCGGGACCGCCGCCGATGATGACGACGTCGTAAAACTTCTGCTGGGCCTGACGCGGCATGCCCAGCTTGGTGGCGAGATCGCTCGATGTGGGCTGGACGAGCGAGGTGCCGTCGCCGAAGATCACGACGGGGAGAGTGGAATCGCCGAGGCCGCGTTCTTTCAGGAGGTCCACAGCCTCGGGGTGCTGCTCCGGGCTGAGCCACTTGTAGGGGATGCGGTTGCGAGAGAGGAACTCGCGGACGTTGTGGTCGGCGGAGGACCAGCGCGTGCCGACGACGATAATTCCTTCATAAGGAGGCTTATAGCCCTGCTTCCAGGTTTCGAGCAGGTCGTCGAGAACGGGATAGAGCTTCTCCTCAGGCGGGTCCCAGGGCTTGTTGAGGTAGTAGTGAATCTTTGCGGAGTTGATGGCGCGGATAGCGGCTTCGGTGTCGGCGTAGGCGGTCAGGAGGACGCGCTTGGCGTCGGGATAAATGGTAAGGGCCTGTTGGAGAAAGTCGACACCGGTCATTCCGGGCATGCGCTGGTCGGAGAGGAAGAGGGCTACGATGTCCTTGCGCTCCTGGAGCTGGCGGCAGATGTCGAGCGCGGCTCCTCCGGAGGCGGCACGGACGATGCGGTAGTCCTGGCCGTAGTGTCGGCGCAGGTCCTGGACCACAGCTTCCAGTACGCTGGTGTCGTCGTCGATGGCGAGCAGTATTGGCTTGGGCATATCCCTTTATACTTGTGAGACCACCGGAAAAGTACTCACCAAAGATTCGATGTAGCCGATGCCTTCAGGGTTCAGAAACATATCGTTCTTTATGAGCAGTTTGCGCTGCCGGCACAGGTTTCGGCGGCACTTTTGTCCGAATTGTAGACATTGGAGGGGTTCGGCGGCAATCGACCGATAAGGGGATTGCGGGCCGGCGTTTCCCGGCAGGAGACAGAGATATTCATGAACCGGATTATTCTTGCGGATAACCAGGCGATCTTTCGGGCAGGCGCGGCACGGACGCTGGCGCTCGAGGACGATATGCGCATTGTGGCCCAGTGCGAGGACGCGGCAAGGCTGTTGATTGCGATTGATTCGTTTCGGGGTTCGGTGCTGATGGTTGCGACGAGCCTGCGGGCCGATTTGAATGATCTTGTGGCGCGGACGAGGACGGCGGGGAGCCGCATTATCCTGGTGGCGGAGAACTCCGAGCAGGTCTCCGAAGAGGTGGTCGCGCCGGTGTATGGGATTTTGAGCCGGAGCGTTCCGGGAGGGGTTCTAGTAGATTGTGTGCGCCGCGTGGGGCAGGGCAGCCGCTTCGTGCAGCGGTCGAACGTGACCATGATGCAGGCTGCCGACAGCGTTGGAGTGCGGGTTCGCGACCGCCTTACGCCGAAAGAGATGCAGATCGTCGCCCTGATTGTTCAGGGGTGCAAGAACAAGGACATTGCGACTCAGCTAGGAACGAAGGAGCAGGTGATTAAGAACTACCTGCGCAGTATCTACGACAAGAGCGGCGTGTCGGACAGGCTGGAGCTTGCGCTGTTTACGATTCACCACCGGGCACTGGCGGAGGCTGCGGCGAAGGCGGGGAATCTGATTCAGGCAAAGACGGCTTAGACAGAGAAAAGACCGTTACGCCTTTGTTGCCTACATGCCCATCTGGTCGGCTTGCTTTTCCTGTGCCGAGGTGGCATGGCCGATCTTTTCGGCGATGCTCTTGGCCTGGGTGAAGAGCAGCAGGTAGTCGGGGCCGCCGGCCTTGGAGTCGGTGCCGCTCATGTTGAAGCCGCCGAAGGGGTGAGCTCCGACCATGGCTCCGGTGCATTTGCGGTTGAAGTAGAGGTTGCCGACGTTGAACTCTTCGCGGGCGCGGTCGAGCTTCTCGCGGGAGCTGGTATAGATTGCTCCGGTGAGGCCGTATTCGGTGTTGTTGGCGATGGCCAGCGCGTCATCGAAGCTGTGCGATTTGATGACGGCGAGCACAGGCCCAAAGATCTCTTCGAGCGCGATACGGGCCGTGGGGGCGACATCGGCGATAACGGTGGGAGCGATGTAGTAGCCGTCCTCAGGATTGCCGATGGCCTCGCCTCCGTTGAGGACGGTGCCTTCTTTTTTGCCGATCTCGAGGTAGCTTAGGACCTTGCGATAGGATTTTTCGCTGATGACGGGGCCGGTGTAGACGTTTTCTGCGGGGTCGCCGGTTTTGAGTTTGGAGACGCGCTCCTGCAGACGGTCGCAGAAGGTGTCGTAGATGTCAGCCGCGACGATGACGCGAGAGCAGGCGGAGCACTTCTGTCCGTTGAAGCCGAAGGCGCTGGCGACGACACCGTCGAGTGCGGCGTCGAGGTCGGCGTCGGGTTCGACGATGATGGAGTCCTTGCCGCCCATCTCGAGGATGGTGCGCTTGATGAAAACTTGATCAGCCGGCGTCTTGGCGGCGCGCTCGTGGATTTCAAGGCCGACTGCCTTGGAGCCGGTGAAGGCGATGAAGCGCGTCTGCGGATGCGCGACCACGGCGCTGCCGAAGTCAGGCCCTTCGCCGGGGCAGAGGTTTACGACGCCATCGGGCAGACCGGCCTCTTCGAGAAGCTCCATGAACTTTGCGGCGATGGTGGGGGCGTCAACGGAAGGTTTAAGGATGACGGTGTTGCCGGTGACGATGGACGCGGCGGTCATGCCGGCCATGATGGCGAAGGGGAAGTTCCAGGGCGGAATGACCGCGCCGACGCCGAGGGGGATGTAGCGGAGCTGATTGCGTTCTCCGGGGAACTGGATGGGGGTCTTGGCCTGTGCGAGGCGCAGAGCTTCGCGACCGTAAAACTCGAGGAAGTCGATGGTCTCGCCTACGTCGGCGTCGGCCTCGGCCCAGTTCTTGCCGACTTCGAGGGTAAGCCACGCACAGAACTCGAAGCTGCGCTCGCGGATGAGGGCAGCGGCGCGGAAGAGGAGTGCGGCGCGTTCGGCGACGGGAGTTTTGCTCCATGTGGCGAATGCGGCCTGCGCAGCCTGCATGGCGGGCTCGACGTGCTCGGCTACCGCGCGCTGATGGACGCCGATGACCTGGGCAGGGTGAGCGGGATTGAAGGACAGGATCTTGCCTTCGGTCTTGATGTGTTTGCCGCCGATGATGATGTCGTACTCGCGACCGAGCCTGTCCTGCACGTCGGCGAGGGCGGCTTCCATGCGCCGCTTGTTTTCAGGCAGGGAGAAGTCGACGAAAGGCTCGTTGGTGAAGGGAGACTGCGGTACAGAGGTGGGGGCGGGAGGCGCAAAAGTAGACATGGCAAAGTCAATTCTAGCGCGAGCGGAGCACCGTCGTCGCTTCGTGGAAAGTGATTTCGCTTCGTCCGGTTAGATGCAGCGCATGTGACGTTCGATGGCGCGCAGAGCAGCTAACGGACCTCGGTGATCTTTTCGGTGTCCTTCGACATCTGCGCCGTGCGTTCGAGCTTGTCCCAGTTGAAGGGTTTGCCGTCGATGGCCCGCTTGACGGTGCGGAAGAGCACGACCGAGAAGAGCTGGCGATAGGTAAATCGTTGGATCCAGATATGGAAGAGGAGCCAGCCATCGCCTTTGCTGGCGGGGTGTTTGCGTTCCAGCGCGAATGCCAGCGCGGAGGCGGCGAAGTCGATGACGAGGAAAGCAAGGAAGAAGGCGAGCAGCTTGTAGAAGCTGTCGGTCGAGGCGGTCTCGGGGTGGAAGTGCTTGTCGACAAGGTAGTGAATGACGCCGGCAAGGAACATCACGTCAATCAGCGGCGAGACCAGTGGCAGAAGAATCTGGAAGATGAGGATGTTGGGCAGAGCGAAGAGGCCCATGGCGCGGCGCTTGCTGATGGCGCCCTTGTGCTTGTAGATGGCCTGCAGGATGCCGAAGGACCAGCGGAAGCGCTGGCGCATCAGGCCGTCGGCGTTGATGGGAGCTTCAGTGAAGGCAAGGGCCTGGTCTTCGTAGATGACCCAGTAACCCTGTTCGAGCAGGTTCATGGTGAGGTCGGCGTCTTCGGCCACGGTATTGGTGTGGTAGCCTCCGCCAGCCACGACAGGTGCTGTGCGCCATGCTCCGATTGCCCCCGGCACGACCATGACGACATCGAAGAGATCCAGCGCGCGGCGCTCGAAGTTCTGACTGGTGATGTACTCCAGCGCCTGCCAGCGGGTCCAGAGGTTCACGCGGTTGCCGACCTTGGCGTTGCCGGCGACAGCGCCGATCCTGGGGTCGGCGAAGTGCGGAACGAGGTTAGTGATGGCGTCGTGGGCGATGACTCCGTCGGCGTCGATGCCGACGTAAATCTCTTCGTCGATCCGCTCGAGCGCGTAGTTCAACGCATCCGCCTTGCCTCCGTTGGGTTTGACCAGGACGGTGAGGCGTCCGGCTGCGATGTCGGCTGGATAGGCATCGCGCGCGACTGCGGCGGTCCTGTCAGAGGAGCCGTCGTCGATGACGATGATGCGGATGTTCTTGTAGTTCGACATCATTACCGAGCGGATAGTCCGGACGATGACTTTTTCTTCGTTGTAGGCAGGAATCAGAACGGCGACGCGAGGCTGGTAGTCGGGCGTGGCGTAGTTCTTGCGCTTGCGGAAGCGGTCGATGATCGCGAAGATGCCGATGAAGATCAGCCGGGCGCTCATCAGCACGTCGCCAACGAAGAAGACGCCAACGACGAAGTTGCGAAAGAAGCCGTAGAGGAAGAAAGTGATGGAGTCGGCGCGAGCCTGCCAGCGTTGGCGCGCGGTCAGGGGAGGCATGACTTCGGCGCGTGTTTTGCCGACGAGCTCCGAGACGGGAACGATCTCGTAGCCTCGAGAGCGCAATGCATTGATCAGCACCGGCAGGCAGTCAATCGTTGCCTGCCGATCGCCTCCACCATCGTGCAGAAGAATAATGGAGCCGCGGTTCCATGGCTTCGTCTCCATATCTTTTATCTGCTGAAAGACGGAGTCGGTAATCTCCTGCGGAGTCTTGCGTGGATGCTCGTCCCAGTCGTTGGTGTCAATCTTGTTGCCGACGATCACGTATCCCAGGCCCTGAATTCGTTCTACCGGAGCGGCCTGGTCGTTGGTGTCGGGCTCCTGGTCGATGGAGTAGGGCGGGCGGAAGTAGAGCGGCTGCACTCCAAGCTCGGACGCAAACAACCGCTCGGTCAGGTTGAGTTCGAGATCGACCTGGCGGTTGGGAATTTCGCTGATGTCCGGATGGGTCCAGGTGTGGTTGCCAATCTCGTGGCCTTCGCGATAGACGCGCCGCATGACGCCGATGTTGTCCTCGGCGATCTCGCCGATCATGAAAAACGTCCCTTTGACGTCGTACTTTTTGAGGATGTCGAGGATCTTCGGTGTCCACTCGGGGTCAGGGCCATCGTCGAAGCTGAGCGCTACCTTTTTCGGGTGGTAGCCATACTGCTCGACGGTATAGGAGAGGGGATAGGAGTCCATCGACTCCTGGGTGATCATGCGGTAGTCGACCGGGACGGAGTCGTCGTCGTCCATGGTGACGACGCGCCTTCCATTCTGCGGTTTGCGTGCCACCCGCAGAATGTCTCCTTCGCCCTCCGTATCGACGTCGTAGCCGGGCTCGACCTGCGCCAGCTCCTTCACCGGGTCCGAGGTCATCGGATGGTCCCAGATCTTCCACATCGAGTTGTCTTCTGAGCCCAGCTTCCACAGCGCATAGGTCTGAATACCCAGGGAACGCGCCGCTCGCATCTGGTTCAGAATCGTTACCGCATCCAGGAACCAGACCTGATGGCGAACATGGGCGTCGACGTCGTCGTACGCAAAGTGCGCATTCAGCGAGTCGTCGTCCAGATCAATCTGGGAGTCCGAGTCCGAGGCCTCCTGCCACGCATCCTGGGTCGAAAGCTGCACCTCATTGAGAACTTTGACCGGCTCCGGTTTTTTCTTTGTGTTCTTACCTGCTGTATCGACCGGCAGCGTCGTCATCCAGTCGTAGCCGTAGCTGCCCAGCGAACAGATGACCTTATCCTTGGGCACTGTCTTCAGTACGGTCTTCAGGTTGTCGAGAAACCAGTCCTGCGAAGCGATTGGCCCGGGATCGTCGCCGTTGTGCTCGTCATAGTTCATCAGCAGCAGGCCGTCGGAGTGGTCCGCGACGAACTTCAGGTTCCAGTCATCGTTGCCCACGGGCGTGTTCACGTAGAGACGCAGATTGCGCGGGTGAAGGTCGCCGTACAGAGCAGCGAGCAGCGCCTGAAAGCCCGCCTGCGCAGCCGTCGGAATGTCTTGAAAGTCGACCGTCAGGCCGCGGTAGCTGGGGTTGGCTGCCAAAAAAGTGTCGATCTGCTTGACGAAGCTGGCCCGAAGCGCTTCGTTGGAGAGAAAGTTGCCAACCTCGGGCACCCACATTCCCTTGCGTGGGTCATAGTTGTTGACCAGCGGAAAGATATCGAGGTTCACATGGCTTGCCGCCACGGTGCGAGCGACCTTGGCTTCACGATCGACCTGGTGGACCGTGCCATGTTCGATGAGCGGATAAGGTGTGTTGTCGGGCGCATAGGCCTTCACCTTGCCGTCGGGCGTGATGACATGCAGCCACTCGGGGAAGAGCAGGTCGACCTGCGCAATGTGTTGTTTCAGCGAGGAATAGCTGGCAGGGTCGTCTTCGACGTAGTAGGCGGCCCGCAGACCTTCGCCGGAGTTCAACGGAACGTCGCCGGGCTTCAAGTCAGTTCTTCTGTGTGCGGAGCGCCGGAGCTTGATGGCAGCGGGTGTCTGATTGACCAGCGCCCGGTAGTTGCGCTTCTGCGCCTGTAGAAACAGCTCCGGCAGGGGCTTCATTCGCAGCAGGCCAACGATGAAGATGCTGCCAAACACCAGCCCAAGCAGAGCAAGGATGTCAAGAATTCTGCGCAGCCGCTTCCAGCGCTTGCGTTGGGGATCGAAGAAGACTGGTTTGTTCATCGGGAGATGCGACGTTTCCGGCGTGCGATTAGTCCATCGTATGCAGTGTGATGGCCGGAGTCAACGCGAAGTGCATGCGTTGCTTCAGCTACCCGGTATGATGCAGAGACATGACCGCACGACAGCCTAAGATACTGCCTTCTCTTGCGCTTGCGCTCGTGGCGGGAGTGTTGCTGCGGCTATGGTTTATCGCCCATGCCGCACGCGTTGACGGCGATACGCTGCTCTACGGAAACATCGCCCGCAACTGGATGGAACACGGCGTCTACAGCTTTACCCAGCCTCCGGCCGCTCCCGTGCCCACGCTGATCCGCCTGCCGGGCTATCCGATGTTTCTGGCCCTCTGTTTCGGCCTCTTTGGGTTCGACCACTACGGCGCGGTGATGGTGGTCCAGTGCGCAATCGACCTCTTCACCTGTCTTGTGATTGCGGCGCTGGCGGCAAGGTTGTTCGGACGGCGCGCCGGCATGGCGGCGTTGTGGCTTACGGCGCTTTGTCCATTCATGGCGGCCTACACCGCGGCTCCGCTTACTGAAGTGCTGACGCTGGCCTGCATCTCGGTCACCTTCTATGGCTTCGAACGCTGGCGCAGCGCCGGATGCGGCGTGAATCGATGGCTTTGGGTGACGGCAGTCGCGATGGCTTACTCGGTTCTGCTGCGGCCGGAGCAAGGCCTGCTTGCTGCTGCGGTAATTCCCGCGATGCTTTGGCTGATTCGCCAAAAGGGGAGAGATTTTTCCGCGAAGTCAGCGCTTCCAGTCGTGCTGACGGCCTTGTGCGTCGTGCTTCCGTTAGTGCCGTGGACGTTGCGAAACTGGCGGACGTTTCACGTAGTCCAGCCGTTGGCTCCGCGCTACGCGACCGACCCGGGCGAGTTCGTTCCGCTGGGCTTTCAGCTCTGGTACCGCACCTGGGCGATCGACTTTGCCTCAACCGAAGAGGTTTATTGGAACTACGACAGCGCTCCGGTTGAACTGAGCGACCTGCCTGCCCGCACCTTCGACAACTCCGACCAGTACGCGCGAACGGCAGCCATCCTGAACGATTACAACCGTACTTACAACGCCACGCCCGGGCTCGATCAGCGTTTTGAGGCATTGGCTGAGGAGCGCATTCGCGATAACCCGATTCGCTACTACATCGCTCTTCCGGTGGCGCGGCTCGTGAATATGCTGTTTCGTCCGCGCGCCGAGATGCTCGAGATTCCGCTCGAATGGTGGAGGGTCCGCGCACATCCTCGCGCAGCCCTGATCGCTGCGGGATTGGCTGCGATCAACCTCGCCTACTTCGTGCTGGGAGTGGTCGGACTGTGGCGCTGGAGACAGATCGGCTGGGGAGTGCAACTTCCGCTGGCTGCGGCAATGGTGGGCTTCGTCGTCTTACGCTGCGCTCTGCTGCTGACGCTCGACAACTCCGAGCCACGATACACGCTGGAGTTCTTTCCGCTGCTCATCGTCTGGGGCAGCGCTCTCTTTCGCTCCGCCGATTAGTGTTCGTCTGTCGTGGTCTTGCCGTCGGTCTTGATCTTGTACGGCGCCTCGTTGACCGGCTGGTTGTACTTGATATTGCTGTAGACAGCGGTGCGATAGTCGTCGGACGGCATATAGAAGCTTTGCTTCAGCGGGACGGCGCGCGCCGGGTCAATCCAGATCGTCATGTGAGTACAGTTCTTGTGGACCGCGGGATCCTTTGGGACGAGGTCGAGCTTGGCTGTCTTTATCCCGTCGATCACCTCGTCTCCCAGGTCTTTGACCTCCCATGCCTTCAGCAGGTCCTTGCCGCTTCCGCCGAAACCCAGGGTCAGGAAGCTATCCATCTGCGCCTGGTTTTTAACGACGGTCAGATGGTCGGTGCCGGGGTCGAAGAGACGAAGCACCCCGTTGCGAAATTCGAGGATCTGAACCTTGGGCGACACGATCTTCGCGCCCATCACATTGGCAGATCCCTGTTTCTTGAAGAAGATGGTGCCCGTCTGCGTCGTCGTCTCCTTGACCAGATGGTCGTAGAGGTCCCAGCGGAAGTTCGCCTCGGCAGACTGGAACTTCAGGCTGGCAGCGTCCATCTGGCGAAGAACCTCGTCAAGATGACCCGCCTGGGGTTGCGCGTGCAGCGAGGCAGGCGCCAGCGCCAGGACCATCGCGGAGAAGAGTAGCGGCAGGGCAAAACGGTGGTTTTTGACCATAAAAATCGTGCTCCCCTTAGTTGGATGCGGCGTTTCGTGCTGGTGTCAGCGGAGAACCCAGGCGTTATAAGCGACGACTCGGCCCTGGGAGTCGCGGACCGGCTCATAACGCTCAAGCGAGACCTCGCCGGAGATCGGTTCGACAACGCGGAGGATGGCGGCGCGGCGCTCGGCGTCGGTCGACGCGTGACCCATGTCGTCGGCACGAATCTGGTAGAGGAAGCGGCTGCTCTGGCCGGAGGTGCCAGCCTCTTTCACCAGCACTTCGCTGGCGTGCAGGGCGACGGTCTCGACCGGCTTGTCGTTGTAATTAATGAAGAATGGCGAGACGAACATGAACACCAGGATCAGCGTCACCATGACGTCGTATTGCATGCTGCCGCGTTCGTAGGCCCAGAAGATATAGTTGCGGATGGTTTGAAACATGGCTTAGCTCCTGCCTGATTGCTTGCCGATGATGGTATCGCCGTTCATATAAGGAACGAGGACATCGGGAACTTTGATGGTGCCATCGGCCTGCTGGTAGTTCTCAAGAATCGCGAGATAGGTGCGGCCCACGGCGAGCCCGCTGCCGTTGAGCGTGTGAAGGTAGTCGGATTTTTTCGCTCCCGCCGCACGATACCGGATGTTGGCCCGGCGCGCCTGAAAGGCCTCGAAGTTCGAGCAGGACGAGATCTCGCGATAGAGCTGCTGGCCCGGCAGCCAGACCTCGAGGTCGTAGGTCTTCGAAGACGCAAAGCCCATATCGCCGGTGCAGAGCAGCATGCGCCGGTAGGGAAGGCCCAGCCGTTCGAGGACAGTTTCAGCGTCGCGCGTGAGCTTCTCGTGCTCGTCGTTCGATCTCTCCGGCGTGGTGAACTTCACCAGCTCGACCTTCTGGAACTGGTGCTGGCGGATCATCCCGCGCACATCTTTCCCATAAGAACCGGCCTCAGACCGAAAACACGGCGTGTAGGCGCAGTAGGAGATGGAGAGCTGCGATTCGTCGAGGGTCTCATCGCGAAAGAGGTTGGTGACCGGTACTTCAGCTGTTGGGATCAGCCAGTGATCGGAGTCTTGAAACTCACCCGGCTGATAGGGTCCCTTGTCGTCGCAATGAAAAAGGTCTTCGGCGAACTTGGGAAGCTGCCCGGTGCCGTAGAGCGACTTCGAGTTGACCATGTACGGCGGCAGCACCTCGGTGTAGCCGTGCTCGCGCGTGTGCAGGTCGAGCATGAAGTTCGCGAGCGCCCGCTCCAGCCGCGCACCCTGGCCGTAATGGACGACGAAGCGCGAGCCGGAGATCTTCGCCGCGCGGTTGAAGTCGAGGATGCCGAGTGCTTCGCCCAGCTCCCAGTGCGGCTTTGGAAGAAAATCAAGACTCGGAATTGTTCCCCAAATTTTAACAGCACTATTGTCCTGTTCGCTTTTGCCAATCGGAACGCTGTCTTGTGGGAGGTTAGGGAGGGATTCAAGAATACCCTGCATATTGCGATCTAATTCGGCAGCCCTAGTTTCAAGTTGGCTGATTTGGTGTTTAGCTTCGTTAGTTTGTGCCAAAAGACTAGCGATCAGCTTCAACGAATCATGAACAACATCAGTGGCGTTTGAAGAACGTTTGAGTTTGCCTACCTCTTCCGATCGTTTATTGCGTAAGGCTTTCAGCGTCTCGACCTGCGTGATGGCGTCGCGGCGTTCGCGGTCGATTGCGGCAAAATCGCCAAGAGCAGTCGCGGGATCCATGCCGCGAGCGCGCAGTTTCTCTTCCACGAGGGCCAGATTGCCCCGGACAAATGCTAAATCAATCATTACTTTGCATTTTAGCGTCTCCGCCGGGAAAAACGTTTCGGCGTCATCGCAATCCCTCTGCAACAAATTCCTATTATTCTGTCGCAATGCGAAAGTCTGTCGTTCTCCTGTGGTCGTTGCTCCTTCTGCTGCCCATTGCACCCGCCTCGGCCGATGCCTACCACGCGAAGCCGAAGCTGGTTGTCATCCTCGTCATCGACCAGTTTCGCGGCGACTATCTCGAGCGTTATCGCGACGTCCTGAAGACCCCGAACGGCTTCAATCTCTTCCTCGGCCGCGGAGCCTACTTCAGCGCCTGCTACTACGACTACGCCAACACCAAGACCGCTCCAGGCCACGCCACCATCGGCACCGGAGCCTATACCGACGGTCACGGAATAGGCGGCAACGAGTGGTGGGACGTGACCCGCAACACCGACCGCGTTATCTCGTCGGTCGAAGATGAGCGTTACCGCATGGTCGGCACGTTTGACGACTTGCCGCTGCTTCCTCCACCAACTCCCGCGCCGAACGATCCTCGCATCGGCGCTTCGCCGATCAATCTGCGGGCTACGACCATCGGCGATGAGGTTCGAATCGCGACCCAGGGGCAGGCGAAGTTGTTCGGAATCTCGCTCAAGGACCGTGCTGCGATTCTTCCCGCCGGCCAGACCGCTAACGGCGCTTTCTGGATCGACATCGCGACGGGACGCTTCGTGACCTCCACCTATTACATGGCGGCCTTGCCGGATTGGGCGACAAAGTTTAACAAGGGGCCGCGCGTCGCCCAGGCAGTGAAGGAGGCGGGTCTTGAGGAGACGACGCAGTTCTACGCTCTGGTCGGCCGCACTCCAGCCGCCAACAGCTACGAGCTGGACTTCACCCGCGCCCTGATCGAAGGCGAGCAGATGGGCCAGCACGATGTGACCGACGTCCTCACCGTGAGTCTTTCGGCGAACGACATCGTCGGCCACCAGATGGGCCCAGATTCGGACTCGGAGCGCGAGATGGTGATCAGCCTGGACCATGACCTCGACAGCTTCTTCACCTATCTCGATAAAAAGATTGGCCTCGCCAATGTGATGATCGCGCTGACGGCGGATCATGGCATCGCGCCGATTCCATCCGAAGCAGCCAAGCTCGGTGTCGCTTCGGCCCGGTTGGACCTCGATGCCCTGACGACTGAGCTCGACTCAACCTTGAACGCTCGTTTTTCCCCAGGCAAAGGCCTGCACTATTTCATGCTGACGCAGGAGCTTCCATATCTCGCGTTGAACAGCGAAGCCTTCGGCAGTGTTTCTGAGAAAGAGGCGGAGCAGGCCGTCGTGGACGCGATGCCTGCCGCAATCCGCAAGCTCGGCGCGCCAGCCCTCCCCCCGAACAACAACGCCACGCTCGAGGCGACGCGCAAATATCAGGAGAGCCGCGTCGACGCCGATCCTGCCCTCTACTTCACCCGCTCGAAGGTCGACCTGGCCGACGGCAAGGTTCCCAATACGGAGTTCGGACGCCGCATCTCGCATAGCTACACCGAGCACGGCGGCTGGTACGTGATGATCGTGCCCACGGCCTATCAGATGGAGTACCTCAACGGCATTCAGACGACACACTTCTCACCGTGGAGCTACGATCGCCACGTCCCGCTGGGCTTCTTCGGCGCGGAGTTTGTTCCCGGTGTGTACCGTGAGCTGGTGGCCCCGGTCGATATTGCTGCGACCTTTGCGTCCATCCTCGGCGTCAACGCTCCTTCGGCAAGCGTCGGCCGCATACTTACTGAGGCGCTTCATCCCGCCACGGTCCCAGCAGGTGCGCACTGAGCCGCTACACTGGAAAGATGGAAGAGAAGGCGGCACAGTGAGCGCGCACACAGCGACGAATGGGCCGGATATGCGCGTCACCGTCGCGGGCGTTGAGTTTCGCTCGCCGGTAATCGCCGCCAGCGGCACCTTCGGTTATGGTGTGGAGTTCGAAGATATCGTCTCCTTCGACCGCATCGGCGGCTTCGTCACCAAAGGGCTGTCGCTCGAGCCGATGGCGGGCAATCCGACGCCCCGCATCATCGAGACCGCAGCCGGAATGATCAACGCCATCGGCCTCCAGAACATGGGAGTCCGGGCGTTTATCTCCGAGAAACTTCCGAAGCTCCAGAAGTTTGCCGACACGGTCGTCATCGCGAACGTCTTTGGCTTCACCATCAGCGACTGCCTGGAAGTCATCGCGTTTCTCAACGACGCTCCCGGCATCGCCATGTACGAGCTCAACGCAAGCTGCCCTAACACCAGCCACGGAGGCATGGTCTTCGGCACCGACCCGCCGCAGCTCTGGGAGCTGGTCGCCCGCTGCAAGGCAGTCTCAAAGCGTCCGCTGATGGTGAAGCTCTCGCCCAACGTCACCGACATCGGCCTCATGGCCCGCATCGCCGAAGATGGTGGTGCCGACGCCATATCTCTCGTCAATACCTTTGTCTCGCTGGCCATCGACGTCGAAACCCGTCGTCCGCGCATCGCCAACATCACCGGCGGCCTCTCAGGCCCGGCAATCAAACCGATCGCGGTCCGCATGGTGCGCGACGCCTCCAGGGCCGTCAAGATTCCAGTTGTCGGGATGGGCGGCATCGTCCGGGCCGAGGACGCGGCGGAGTTCATGATGGCCGGCGCAACCGCTGTCCAGGTCGGCACCGCCAGCTACGCCGACCCCCGCGCCGTCGAGAACATCGCCAACGGCCTGAAGCGCTGGTGCGCAGCTCATGATGTGACCGAAGTGAAATCGCTGACCGGCTCTGCCATCCTCTAGCGGCGAGCATCTTCTCACGCCTCCGCTGCCTTAGAATAAGAGGTGATGATTCAGCACAGCACCGCTTCCTCCGCCCCAGCCGCCGACCTTCGTCCTATCCGCCGTGCCCTCCTCTCCGTCACCGACAAGACAGGCCTGGTGGAGTTCGCCAAAACGCTTGCCTCCTTTGGCATAGACCTCGTCTCCACTGGAGGAACCGCTCGTGCTCTGCGCGACGCCGGCCTCAAGGTCCGCGACATCAGTGACCTGACCGGATTCCCCGAGATGCTCGACGGTCGCGTGAAGACGCTGCACCCCAAAGTCCACGGAGGAATCCTGCACATTCGCGACAACGCCGAGCACATGGCCTCCGTCACCGAGCACGCTATCGAGCCTATCGACATGGTCGTCGTCAATCTCTACGCCTTTGAGAAGACCTCGCAGCGTCCCGGCGTCGCCTTCGCGGACGTCATCGAAAACATCGACATCGGCGGCCCGTCGATGGTGCGTTCCGCAGCAAAAAACTTCGCCGACGTGGCCATCGTCACCGCGCCCGAGTTCTATCCTCTGCTGGCCGAAGAGCTGGCCGCGAGCTCCGGCAGCCTGACTCTCGCCACGCGCTGGCGTCTGGCCAAAGCAGCCTTCGCCGTCACCGCAGCCTACGACGCCGGCATCGCCAACGCACTCGAAAGCATCGAGGTACCTTCCGGCCCAGCGGTCTTCTCTCAGGAAGCTCTGCCCCAAACCATCCGCGTCATCGATCCCCTCGCGAAGACGCTTCGCTACGGTGAAAATCCCCACCAGAAGGCCGCGCTCTACACCGACGGCAGCGGCAAAGGCATCGCCAACGCGCGCCAGCTCCAGGGCAAAGAGCTCAGCTACAACAACATCGTCGACCTCGACGCCTGCTGGGAGCTGGCCAGCGAGTTCGACGAGCCCGCCGTCGTCATCATCAAGCACACCAACCCCTGCGGAGCCTCCACCGGCGCAACCGTCGTCGAGGCGTACCGCCGGGCCCTCGAAGCCGATCCCGTCTCTGCCTTTGGTGGTGTCATCGGCGTCAATCGGGAGGTTGACGAAGCCGCCGCCGAGGAGATCGCAAAGCTCTTCGTCGAAGCCATCGTCGCCCCGTCCTTTACTCCCGAAGCCCTGGAGCGCTTCTCCGCCAAGAAGAACCTGCGGCTCATCGAGATCGTTCCCGCTGAAACGCCGCGCATCCTCAAGCAGGTCTCAGGCGGTCTTCTGGTTCAGGATGCCGACCGCCTCCGAATCACCGAATCCGACCTTCAGGCCGTCACCCGCCGCAAGCCCAGCCCCGAGGAGATGCGCGCTCTCCTCTTCTCCTGGAGAGTCTGCAAACACGTCAAATCAAACGCGATCGTCTACGCCCGCTTCAGCGAAGGCCACGGCCAGACAGTCGGTATCGGAGCCGGTCAGATGAGCCGGGTCGATGCCGCCCGCTTCGGAGCGATGAAGGCCATTCTTCCGCTTAAAGGCACCGTCGCCGCCTCCGACGCCTTCTTCCCATTTCCCGACGGGCTGGAGACGATCGCGCAGGCAGGGGCCACCGCAGTCATTCAGCCTGGTGGCTCGGTGCGCGATGCCGAGGTCGTCGAAGCGGCGGACAGGCTCGGTGTAGCCATGGTGCTCACCGGCGTCCGGCACTTCCGGCACGGCTAGCGCAATCGGGCATACCTGACACTTCCGTAGCATTGGTGCTGCTTTTTTAGGCAACCGGCAGCTATAATCACGTCCAAGCTGCTGTGCCAAAGGCGCGCCTGTGCTGCTGCATCCAATCGGGAAGCGGCATCGTCTAACCCTTGACTGGCTGTGATTGCTTTCGGCTCCCATTCCGTCGGCACAGGAAAAATACACCTCATGACTTTGCTCTCGCGTGCCTCCTCGCTTCGTAATCTCCGATTGATTCCCGTTGCCGCACTTCTTTTTGCGGCGCACACGATGGTGGCCCAGGCTCCCGCTGCTGCCACAGCCGCCAAGCCAGCCGCTCCGGCCGAAGTGCCCGACCGCGCGGCCTCGTACTATCACTACGGCCTGGCCCGGCTCTACGAAAACATGGCGGTCAACGCGGGCCGCTCGGACTATGCGACGCAGGCCGTCGAGCAGTACAAACTCGCGCTCGATGCTGACCCCAACTCCAAACTGCTGCAGGACGGCCTCGCCGATCTCTACTTCAAGATTGGCCGTATCCGCGAAGCCGTAACGGCTGCACAGGACCAGGTCAAGAAAGATCCCAAGGACATAGAAGCGCACGAGCTGCTCGGCAAGGTCTACCTTCGCTCGCTCGGCGACATGCAGAGCCCGCAGTCCGGCCAGATGCTCCAGCTGGCCATCGGCGAGTATGAAAAGCTCGCGCAGTTGAAGCCCGATGATGTCGAGACCCATCTTCTTCTGGGCCAGCTCTACGGCCTGAACCACGACTCGGCCAAAGCGGAGGCGCAGTTCAAACTCGCGCAGGGAATTGACGCCAACTCCGAAGAGGTCGCGCTTAATATGGCTCGCCTCTACAGCGAGCAGGGAGAGGCCAAGCGCGCTGCCGAGGTACTCAACGCCATTCCGGTCGACGACCGCACTCCGCGCATCGAGTTCGCCCTCGGCGCCAGCTACGAGCAGTTGAAGGACTATAAGAATGCCGTGGCCGCGTATCATCGCGCGCTCGATGCTGACCCCGACAACCTCGACACGGAGCGCGGCCTGGCCAACGCTCTGCTTGCCGACGGGCAGTTGGACGAGGCGCTCAAGGTGCTCAACAGTATCGTCGCCGCCGAGCCCCAGGACGCCCAGTCGCAGATCCATATCTCGGAGATTCAGCGCCGTCAGGGACATTATGACGAGGCTCTCAAGACACTCGATAAAGCCAAGCCGCTGGCTCCCGACTCGCTCGAGCTCACCTACAACGAGGCGCTGCTCTACGACTCGCTCGGTCGCTACGACGATGCGACCAATGTACTGGCCAAGCTGGTAGCTGACACGGAGCGCGCCGATGGAAAGTACTCCGATGGCGAGAAGACGAACCGCTCCATCTTCCTCGACCGGCTGGCGATCATCTATCGCGAACAGAACAAGACGACCGAAGCTGTAGCCACATACAAGAAGCTGATTGCTCTTGGCGGCGATTACATCAAGAACGGCTATTCGGGCCAGGTGGACGCCTACCGCGATGCACACCAATGGAAGGAGTCCACGGCCGTAGCAGCCGAGGCCGCCAAGGCGCTGCCGAATGACCACGCCGTCCAGTTGATGTACGCCGGTCAGCTCGCCGATACAGGCCAGGTGGATCAGGGTGTTGCTCTGGCCAAAGCCCAGCTCGCAACAACCAAGGGAACAGCCGATGAGCGCGACTCGCATCTTGCTCTGGCGACGATCTATACCCGGTTGAAGCGGTGGCAGGAGGCCTCGTCCGAACTGAACGCAGCCGAAGCGCTGGCAACCAAGCCGGACGAGAGGCTCTACGTTTATTTCCTGCGCGGTTCGCTCTACGACCACCAGAAGCTATACGACGAGGCTGAAGCGCAGTTCCGCAAAGCTCTCGAGATCGATCCGCAGAACCCGACCGTGCTGAACTATCTCGGCTATATGCTCGCCGATCGCGGCGTTCGGTTGCCGGAGGCGTTGGCCATGATTCGCAAGGCCGTCGACCTCGATCCGCAGAACGGCGCTTTTCTGGACTCGCTCGGCTGGGTCTATTACAAGCAGGGGCAGTATGCGCTTGCGGAAGAGAATCTCCGCAAGGCCAATGAGCGCATCAACACCGATCCCACCGTTCACGATCATCTCGGCGAAGTCTACGAGAAGACCGGCAACCTGAAGATGGCTGTCGCACAATGGGAGCGGTCGATGACCGAATACGCTCGCTCGCTGCCCGCCGACGCCGATCCTGCCGACGTCTCCAAGGTGCAGCACAAACTTGAAAACGCCCGCGTGAAGCTCGCCAAGGTATCGGCGAAGTAGCCTCGCGCTGCCGCACAGCAACCGCACTGCCGCTGCCGTTACACTTAAAACTGACTATGGCATTCGATCTCCATCGATGCGCGGTCACCGGAGATCCCGGCGACTCTCTTGCGACCCGCGTCTATCCTGCACCCTTTCGCCCCTCGCGCACCCCTTTCCAGCGCGATCGCGAGCGAGTTGTGCAGGCGCGCGCCTTCCGCCGCCTCGCGGGTAAGACGCAGGTCTTCACCAGCCGCGCCTCCGACCACTTCCGCAGCCGCCTCACCCACACCATCGAAGTTGCCGAGATCGCTCGCGCCACCGCCAGCGCGCTTCACCTCAACGAAGATCTCGCCGAAACCCTCGCGCTCGTCCACGACATCGGTCATCCCCCCTTCGGTCACGCGGGAGAACGCGCCCTCGACCGCTGCCTCAGCCGTCATGGACGCCGCTTCGATCACAATCTCCACGCACTCCGCATCGTCGAGCACTTCGAGCAGCGCTACGCGGCGCATCGCGGCCTCAACCTCACACTCGGAGTTCGCGAAGGCATCATCAAACACTCTCGCGACTACAACCCTGAAGCGCATCCCGAGCTCGCCGAATATTTTCTCGACCAGCGCCCGCCGCTCGAAGCCCAGTTGATCGATCTCGCCGACGAGATAGCCTATCTCACCGCGGACCTGGACGACGGAGTCGAGTCGGGCCTCCTCGAAATCGGCCACATACGCGACCACGTCGACATCCTCGGCCGCTGCTACCGCCGGGTCGAGCAGGAACACGCGGGCGTCGACGAAAAATTTCTCTTCAACGAAGCGCTCCAGCTGATGCAGAACATCCTCACCGACGACCTCATCGAGACGACAGGCAGCAACGTGCTCGCCATCGGCGCCGAATGCCTCGAGGACATCCGCCGTCACCCCGCGCGGTTGGCCCAGTTCTCTCCAATGGTCGAGGCCGAGCGTCTACAGGAGAAGCGTTATCTCCATGACACTCTTTACACCTGCGGTCCACTTGAAACCGAGCACAACAAGGCCGAAGAGGTAGTGACCGCACTTTTTGACTACTGGATCAACGACCCCGAGGAGCTCCCCACCGGCCACTTCGAAGAGGTGCGCAACGAAGGCCTGGCCCGCGTGGTAGCCGACTACATCGCCGGTATGACTGACCAGTTCATCCTCCTCCAGTACGCTCAGGTCAAGCGGGCCGTCCGCAGGTAGAGGCCCACTCTTCCGCGCAATCCGTTACGAAATCCCGCCCGAAGGCGTAAAATTCCAGCCAAATGAACTTCAGCGCGGCGAACATCACGGCGCTCGTGGTTGCTGCCAGCTTCGCGGCTGGGCTGAACATCTACGCCACCGTCCTGACGCTCGGCATTCTCGCCCGCACTCACTGGGTCGCGCTGCCTCCAGGCCTCGACTCCCTCGGCCACACCTGGGTTCTCGTCGTCTGCGGAGTCATGTTCGCCCTGGAGTTCGTCGCCGACAAGGTTCCCGGCTTCGACGTCATCTGGAACGCGCTCCACACCGTCGTGCGCGTCCCTATCGCGGCGCTGGTGGCTTATCACGCCAGCTCTCAACTAACGCCGCAGATGCAGATCCTCGCAACCACGATAGGCGCAGCGGTCGCGCTCGCTGCCCACGGCTCGAAGACCGCCCTGCGCGCCGCCGTCACGCCAAGCCCGGAGCCCGTCTCCAACATCGCTCTCAGCACCACCGAAGATGTGGCGGCCATCGGCCTCACCTGGTTCGCGACCCATCACCCCATCAGCGCAGCAGCTATAGCCATCCTCGCGCTGCTGGGAATATTCCTCACCGCGCGCTCTCTTCTGCGAGCCATCCAGCGTCCACTGCGCAAGCTCTTCGGCACAGACCTCGAGCAGGAAAAAGCTACTCCAAAGCCTCTACCTTAGCGGCTTGCCTGAACCGGCGGCATCTTAATCTCATACAGCTTAGCCGGATCTAAGTAGCTTCCCTGCCACCGCACCCCAAGATGCAGATGCGGCCCCGTCGCTCGTCCACTCGCACCGCTCAAAGCAATTATCTGCCCCCGCCGAACCCTCTGTCCCACCTTCACCTGAAACTTCGACAGGTGCATATACACGCTCATCAACCCAAGCCCATGGTCGATCACGACACATCCGCCCTCATAATAGAGCGGCCTCGCCAGCACCACGCGTCCCGAATTGATCGCACCCACCGGCGTACCCATCTTCGCGTGGTAGTCCAGCCCGCGATGCACGCTCGCCAGCTTCCCATCGAATAGCCGCTGATTGCCAAAAGAATCCGACTGCGACGCAAGATGAAGCGGCGGAACAAAGTTGCCGCTCCACTGTGGCGTCGCTGCCGAATCCGCAAAGGCCTTGTCCTTCACCACCTTGTCCGCAGCAATCTTCTTCAGAGCCGCAGCATCCGGCTCAACAAATCTATCCGGTACCGTCAGCGGCACCTTCTTATATGGAGCCTCATCCACCCTCAAATCTTTATGCAGCGTCTGTGAGCCGCCGCCTCTGCCGCCGATCTCGACCGTAAGCGGATAAGTTCCAGGCGTCGCCTCAACATCGACACCGGCAATCGCGAACCAGGTACGTCGATCCGCGCTCGAAAAAAACTCCACCGGATGCCCCTGCCATGTGCCCGTCACCGACATCGCCGCCTCCGCCAGCGACACAGTCAGCAAAAAAGGAGACCCATTGCTCAGCGCAGCCGGAGCCACAACGATGGCATCACCCGTCACCGGCGAACCGCACCACGCAAACCCGCAACCCAACACGAGCAAAGCCGCAATCGCAAACAGCCGCCGTACAAAAACGCACACCATAAAAACAGGCTATGCCAGAAAATCCTTCCGCAACGAGGCAAATCGCACCCATCCTCAACCCGGATACCGCCGCGAAACCGTCCGTTTACGGTGATATCCTAGCCACAATCAAGCAGGAACGAGGCATTCAGCTTTTCATGTCGACCCCGAACACCCCCGAGAACAACCCCACCGTCGAAGCCGCCGAACCCACCGAATCCTTTGACGCAATCCTCTCGCAGTTCGAGCGCACTCACTCGCGGCGATCCAGTGAAGACAGCCGGCAGATCGCCGGAACCGTCGTTGCAGTCACCGTCGACTCCGTTCTCGTCGACATCGGCTACAAATCCGAAGGTATTCTCCCTCTCTCTCTCTTCGAAAGCACAGGCGAAAAAGTCGAACCCGGTGCCAAGCTCCTCGTCTCCGTCAAAGGCCGCAACGAAGAGGGCTACTACGAGCTCTCACGTCTCCGCGAAGCCCAGCCCAAAGACTGGACCTCCCTCGAGCAGGCCTTCGCCGACAAGGCCATCATCGCCGGCACCGTAACTGCCGTCGTCAAAGGCGGTCTCAGCGTGGACGTAGGCGTGCGCGCCTTCATGCCCGGCTCACGCAGTGGAGTCCGCGACGCAGCCGAGATGGAAAAGCTCGTCGGCCAGGAGATCCGCTGCCGCATCATCAAGCTCGATGCCGCCGAAGAAGACATAGTCGTCGACCGCCGTGCCGTCGTCGAAGAAGAACAGCGCTCCAGCAAGGAGCAGCGCTACTCGCAAATTCAGGAGGGCGACATCGTCTCCGGCACTGTCCGCAGCCTCACCGACTACGGCGCCTTCATCGACATCGGCGGCGTCGACGGCCTCCTCCACATCGGCGACATCGCCTGGACCCGCGTCGAAAAACCCTCCGATGTCCTCACCGCAGGTCAGCAGATCGACGCCAGGGTCCTCAAGGTCGAGCCCTCCGGCAAGCGCATCTCGCTCGGCCTCAAACAACTCCAGCCGCATCCTTGGGACGCCGTCCCCGGCAAATACACCTCCGGCGAGCGCATCCGCGGCAAAGTCACTCGCGTCACCGACTTCGGCGCCTTCGTCGAGCTCGAGCCCGGCGTCGAAGGCATGGTTCACCTCTCCGAGATGTCGTGGGCCAAAAAAGTTCGCAAGCCAGGCGACATGGTCAAACCCGGCGACGTCGTCGAAGTCATGATTCTAGGCGTCAATCCCGCAGAGCGCCGCATCTCCCTCGGCCTCAAGCAGACCCTCGGAGACCCCTGGGCCGATGTATCAGAAAAATTCCTCTCAGGCTCTGAAGTCGAAGGCCCCATCACCAGCTTCACCAAATTCGGCGCGTTCGTTCAGCTGGCCGAAGGCGTCGAGGGCATGATTCACGTCAGCGAGATCAGCGCCGAAAAACGCATCGAGCGGCCTCAGGACGTCCTGCGCACAGGCCAAACCGTGAAGGCCAAGGTCCTCGACGTCGACAAAGAGAAGCGCCAGATCAAGCTCAGTATGAAGCAGCTCATCCCCACCGGCCTTGACGAGTTCATCGCCGAACAAAAGGTCGGCAAAGTTGTCAGTGGCCGTCTTATCGAAATCTCCGGAGAGCAGGGAACGGTCGAGCTTGGCGACGGCATCCACGCAACCGCGCGTCTTGTCCTCGAGAGCGCCCCGCAAGAGCCCTCGCAATCCTCCGCAGTCGATCTCTCTTCGCTCGGCTCCATGCTCGCAGCGCGTTGGAAGAACGGCCCTTCGCCCGCCGAAGCCAAGGCGGAACCGGTCCGCGCGGGGCAGGTGCGCAGCTTCCGCATCACCATGCTCGATCGCGGCGCGAAGAAAATCCGCCTGCAACTGGTGTAATTGCTGCAGCTTACAAAGGTTGTGGCAATCCAGAAACTAAACTGTCGCTGCCTGCGTCCAATGTTCAACCTGCTATATAGTTAATTTAGTGTGAATCGACCTCGCTCAAAACCCGTGCTGCACAGTGGCTGGAGGCTTCTGCTCTCCCTGCTTTGTATTGCTCTGGTCTTTGTCTGCGGCACGATTCAGGCTGTCCACGTTCACCCGAACGAGGATCTTTCCCACCCGGATTGCGCTCTCTGCCTCACTGCGCACGCTGCTGTACAGATAGCAGAGCCGGCTGTAACGCTCCACGTCACTCCAGTTGTCTTGGCCGTGGAGACGTTCGTTCCACCCGCGCGAATCTCGGTCCTCTCGACATTTGCGCTCTTTACCAGACCACCGCCTGTTGACACTGTCCTCTCCTAAGGCCACCGTCAAAAAAAAATCAGGTTATTTCCTCAAAGGGGTTTGTGTATGCATACGTCGAAGCGACGAGTCATCTTCGCATTTCTTGTCATTTTCTGTTCTCTCGCAGCTTCATCTCTTCTCGCTCAATCGGCCGGAAACGGTGGAACCATCTCCGGCATCGTCACCGATCCAACCGGCGCGGTGGTCTCCGGCGCGGCTGTCAAAATTGAAAACCCGGTCAGCGGCTACAACAGGGCGACTACATCCGACAGCGAAGGCCACTTCCAGTTCACCAACCTGCCTCTGAATCCGTATCACCTCGTGGTGTTGGCCAATGGTTTTGCCTCGCATTCCGAGGATGTCGACATCCGCTCTTCTGTGCCCGTGACGGTGAAGCCCACCTTGACCGTCGGAGAATCGTCGACGGTCGTCAACGTCACCGCCAGCGATCTGCTGGAGAGTGACTCGACCTTCCACACTGATATCGACCGCGACCTCTTCAACAAGCTTCCGCTCGAAAGCCAGTCGTCCTCGCTCAGCTCGCTCGTCACTTTGTCCTCGCCTGGCGTCGCAGCAGACTCCAACGGTCTCTTCCACGGCCTCGGCGATCACGCATCCAACTCCTTCTCCATCGACGGTCAGCCCATCACCGACCAGCAGAGCAAGGTCTTCTCCAACCAGCTTCCTTCCAACGCCGTGCAGTCCCTCGAGGTCATCTCCGGAGCGCCTCCGGCGGAGTTCGGCGGCAAGACCAGTCTCGTCATCCAGGTCACCACCCGCTCCGGCCAGGGCGTCACCAAACCTACCGGCAGCGTCACCACCTCCTACGGCACCTTCGGCTCCGCGACCGGTTCGGTCGACCTGAGCTATGGCGGCCTGAAGTGGGGTAACTTCATTGAGGTCGACGGACTCAACACCGGACGCTTCCTCGACCCACCTGAATTTGTCGTCTTTCACGACAAAGGCAACGAAATTAACATCTTCGATCGCATCGACCGTCAACTGACCAACGCAGACTCGGTTCATCTCAATCTCAACTACAGCCGTTCCTGGTTCCAGACGCCGAACTCTTACGACAATCTCAACGTCCAGAACGTCATCAGCGGAGGCACGGGCGCCAATCCCATCTTCGGCAACGTAGGCAACACCGATCAGCGTTCGAAGATCGGCACCTTCAACATCGCTCCCAGCTACACCCGCATCACTGGTCCGGATTCGGTCTTCAACTTCGGCCTCTACGTCCGCAAAGACCAGTACAACTACTACCCCAGTGGTAATCCTCTCGCCGACCTTGGACCGCCCAATCTCCAGAACCAGACGATCGGACAGTCACGCTCCCTGCTTAACGCAGGCGGGCGCACCGACTTCTCCTACGTCAAGGGCATCAACAATATCAAGGTCGGTGCTACCTACTCGCAGACCTTCCTTCGCGAAAACGATACGTTGAGCGTTGTGAGTCCAACCTTCAACTCTCCCTGTACCGATAACTTTGCAAATCCAGTGCCGGGATTCACCGATCCCTCCCAGTGCGCGGCTGCGGGTTTTGTGCCGAACGACGGCAACCTGGCAGGGGCCCTCGGTTCTGCAACGACGCCATTCAACCCCGTTCTTCTGCCGTATGACCTCACGCGCAGCGGCGGCTACTTCAACTTCCTCGGCCGCACCGACGTCAAGGAACTGGCCCTCTACGCTCAGGACCAGATTAAGACGGGCAACTGGCTCTTCAACGTCGGTATTCGCGGTGACCTCTACAACGGGCTGACCATCGCGCGTCAGGCGGAGCCGCGTGTGGGCGTCGCCTATACGGTGAAACCGACCAGCACCGTCCTGCGCCTGTCGTATGCGAGAACCCTGGAGTCGCCCTTCAACGAGAACCTTGTGCTCTCCAGCCAGGGCTGTCTCAATGAGGTGCTCTCTCCGCTGCTGCTCTGCACCCCGGGCGTCTCCGGCAATCTGCAGCCCGGCTTCCGCAACGAGTTTCACGCCGGACTCCAGCAGGCCTTCGGCAAGAACCTCGTCATCAGCGGCGACTACATCTGGAAGTACACCCACAATGCCTTCGACTTCAGCGTGCTTGGCAATACGCCCATCACGTTCCCCATCGACTGGCACAACTCGAAGATTCCCGGCTTCGCCCTGCGCGCGGACGTGCCGAACTTCCACAACCTCTCCGCCTTCGTCGTCATGTCCTCGGTGGCGGCACGCTTCTTCCCGCCGCAAACCGCCGGTGCCGGCGCAACCGTTGGGCAGAGCGGGTTTCCGTTCCGCATCGACCACGACGAGCGCTACAACCAGACGACTCACCTGCAGTATCAGATTCCCTTCAAACATGCTCCGTGGGTGGGCTTCAACTGGCGGTTTGATAGCGGTCTCACCGCTGGTTCGGTTCCGTGCTACAACGTCACCGATCCGAACAGCCTCTGCAACCCGGCCAACGGCGGTCCATCCATCACCATCAACGGGCAGCCCGGAATCGACCTCAGCGGTCTGACGGCGGACCAGCAGTTCCAGGCTGGCCTCGTCTGCAACGGCATCGCAGCTACGCCGTTTGCCGCGATTCCCGGCAACCAGTGCCTTGCCTCGCAGCTCACCTCGAAGCTGGTCTCCATCCCGGCGCCGGGCACAGAGAACGACGACAAGAATCCGCCGCGCATCGCAGAGCGGAACCTGTTCGACGCATCGGTCGGCGAGGAGAACCTCTTCCACGGTGACCGGTACAAATGGAGCCTCCGTTTGAGCGCCGTCAACATCACCAACAAATACGCGCTCTACAACTTCCTCTCCACCTTCAGCGGCACGCACTACGTCACACCGCGTGCCATGACGGCGGAGTTGGGCTTCCACTTCTAACTTTGCTCTCTCCCGTAAAAAACGACAGGCAGCGGGATCCACTCCGCTGCCTGTCATTTTGCGTGTGACCGTCTCACAGCGTCAGCGACCTGGAAGATTCAGGCCCGTCCGCTGATCCGCTGCCATATCTCCGCATCCACCGGCACTCCCAGCCGCATATTCTCCTCGCGCACCCGCACCGTCTGCTCACCCGGATACCGCACCGGCTTATTCGCATCCACCGGCGTCGCCTGGTGCAGAAAATCCACAATCCCATCCGCAATCCGGTTCATCTCCTCCACGCTCCCTACCGATCCCGGATCGATCGCCAGAAAAATCTGTGACGACCCCGTCTCCCGCGTCGGCTCCCGTGGAATCTCATACGTCGCCTTTCCACCAGCGAGCATTGCCGCCACCATATCCAGCACCAGCGACAGCCCCGACCCCTTCCAATACCCAATCGGCAGCGCCCGCTGCGAAGCTTCAATCGCCTCCGCATCCTTCGTCAGGTTGCCCGCCGCATCGAACCCGCCATCCACCGGCAGCATCTCCCCACGCTTGCTATACCCCTCCAGCGCCCCATAAGAAAACTGCGACATCGCCATATCCAGAACCACATGCCCACCCGCTCTCGGCACAGCAAACACCAGCGGATTGTTCCCCAGCGAAGGCGACTTCGCCCCCCAGGCCGGCAGGTTCGCCAGTGTATTCGTCCAACAGACCGCGAACATGCCGTTCTCCACCGCCTGCCAACCATACGTGCCGCCGCGCATCCAGTGATTCGTATTCGCCAGCGCCACGCCGCCGATGCCATGCGCCTTCGCCAGCTCCATCGCCCGCTGCATCGAAGCCCACGCATTCAAATTCCCCACACCCGAGCGCCCATCCCACCGCTCAATCCCACCCATCCCCGCAGTCTTCACCGGCTCGGCGGAAACATTCACGCTCCCATTCCTCACCGTCTCCACAAACCGAGGAAACCGGTTCAGCCCATGTGTATAAACCCCATCCCGAGTCGTCTCCGCAAACAGCCGCGCACACAACTCCGCCCGCTCACCCTTCAGGCCAAGCCCTTCCATCGCTCTGCGCAGCGCCCCATAAAGCTCGTCGAAAGGAACCCGCAGCGTCATCTCTTCTGCAAGCCCTCGCGCGACGCCTCCTGCGAGTGCTCGAACGCCTTCTTCGAATACTCGTGCGCCTGCTGCGACAACTCATGCGCCGTCAGATGATCGCCCTTCCCATGAGCCGTCGCAGCGGCCTCATGAGCATGAGCAGCCTTGTTATGAAACTCTGCAGCGCGGTCGTGAACACTCTGTGGCATTGTCTTTTCTCCTGTATCCAGTTGAGATGCGCAGCAGCGCAGGAAAGAGCTACCGGCCCATCCATCCGCCATCCACCGTCAACACCGTTCCCGTAACATAATCACTCGCGGACGAACTCAAAAACAGAGCCGCCCCTGCCAAATCCTCCGGCTGTCCCCAACGAGCCGCCGGAATCCGCTCCAGAATCTGCCGGTTCCGCGTCTCATCCGCCTGGAGAGCCTCCGTGTTCGTCGTCGCAAAATACCCCGGAGCAATCGCGTTCACCTGAATCCCCTTCGGAGCCCACTCATTCGCCAGCGCCTTCGTCAGTTGAGCCACCCCACCCTTGCTGGCGGCATAAGCAGGCACCCGAATCCCCCCTTGAAAACTCAGCAGCGAAGCGATATTCACAATCTTCCCGCAATTCACCCCCAACCCACCGCGCGGAATCATATCCCGAGCCGCAAGCTGCGACAGTTGAAACACGCTCGTCAGATTCACCTGCAACACCTGCTGCCAATCCGCCAGCGTCACCTCTTCCGCAGCCGCACGCAGAATCGTCCCGGCATTGTTCACCAGAATATCCACGCGCCCAAACTTCGCCTTCACCTGTGAAAACAAATCCTCCGCCCCGGTCGTCGAAGAAAGATCCGCACGAAACGCCGCCGCACTCCCGCCAATCGCCGCCGCAGTCTCGGTAGCGGCCCGCCGATTCCCATGGCAAGCCACCGCAGCCCCTGCCTGCGCCAGCCCGACCGCAATCGCGGCCCCTAATCCACTCGCCGAACCCGTAACCAGCGCAACCTTACCATCAAGACGAAAGCTATCCAGAATATTTTTAGACATGATTAGGCCACTCTACCCGCCGCGCCAACATCCATCAACTCGCCGCCCGCGCCTAAGCCTTCGCCTGCCCCTCAATCGAGATCAGAATCAGCGTCACGCTCACATCCGTAATCCGTTTATGCGGAGTTCCACGCGGAATCACCAGCATGTCGCCCTTGTTCAGCGTCAGCGTCGTCGCACCCTCCGACTCCGGAGCCAGCCACTCCCCCGGCTTCGTGCTGCGCGCGCCCTTTGGCGTCCCACCCAGCTCATACTTGGTCGAGCCATCCAGAATGTGGAACACATGGTCGCGCCCCTCGTGGTACTCAAACTCCTTCCCGCTCTTCTTTTCCTCAGCAGTCAACACCACGGAGAACGGCAGCTTCTGCGAAACATAAAGATTCTCATTCCCCGGCTTCACCTGGAGCGTCTTGATAACCTCGGCCAGCTTCTCTCCGCGGATCACCTCAAACGGGTCAGGAGTCGAGCCCTGCGCCCCTGCTCCCAAACCGGAAGCATGAAGCATCGACTCTGCAAGCGGAAGAGTCACAGCAGCGGCCAGCGGGGCCGTGCGCAGAAAGTTGCGGCGAGATTGATCTTTGACCATGCAAAAGTCTAACTCGACTCCCGCACCCCACGCTAACTCCTTTACACAAATCCAACACCACCACTCGCTATACTGGAAACGCACTTTCAAGGAGAAAAGAATGCGGCTTTACCAAATGGCGGACGCGGTTCGCTACGAGATGATGAACACCGAAGAACTGCGCGAAACCTTTCTGCTCGAAGGCCTCTTCCAGCCCGGCGAAATCGAATTCGCCTATGTCGACCTCGACCGCACCGTCATCGGCTCCGCCGTCCCCGTCAGCGAAGAGCTCCAGCTCGAAACCGAGCCCGAGCTCCGCGCCGAATACTTCCTCGAGCGCCGCGAGCTAGGCGTCTTCAACGTCGGCGGCCCCGGCACTGTCGTCGTCGACGGCAAATCCTTCGACCTCGACAAGCTCGACTGCCTCTACGTCGGCCGCGGCAGCCGCGACGTCATCTTCTCCAGCAAAGACGGTAAGAATCCCGCAAACTTCTATCTCCTCAGCTACCCCGCGCATGCCGAATACCCCACCGCGATGGTCAAGTTCAAAGACCTCAAGGGCCTCGAGCTCGGCAGCCTCGAAACCTGCAACAAGCGCACCATCTACAAAGCCATCTACAAGGAAGGCATCAAGAGCTGCCAGCTCGTCATGGGCTTCACTCTCCTCGCCACCGGCAGCAACTGGAACACCATGCCGCCCCACACCCACATGCGCCGCAGCGAGGTCTACTTCTACTTCGACGTCGACCCCGCCCACCGCGTCCTGCACCTCATGGGACCACCCGACGCCACCAGCCACCTCGTCATCGCAGACAAAGAAGTAGTCGTCTCCCCAGGCTGGTCGATTCACGCAGGCGTAGGCACAAAGAACTACGGCTTCTGCTGGGGCATGGGTGGAGAAAACCAGGCCTACGACGACATGGACCCAGTAACCATCGCCGACCTCCGATAAAGACAGCAATCTATCCGAGACACCACTTTTAGAGATCGCCTGACACGATACTTTTAGAAGTTGTCATCCTGAACGTAGTGAAGGATCCCCGCATTTTGCTCGGACCAACACCGCGCCCTCAGGCAAATATTAGAACTCCTATCCCAGGAAGGGAAAGCCAGTGACGAAAGCTTCAAACGAAAACAAGAGCCTTGTAATCCGTCCGAAATCCGAATGCAAATGGGACGAAGTCTCCCTCGGCGAAGTCATGCTCCGCCTCGACCCAGGCGACGTCCGCGTGGCCACCGCACGCCGCTTCGACGTATGGGAGGGTGGCGGCGAATACAACGTAGCCCGAGGCCTCCGCCGCTGCTTCGGCCTCAAGACCGCCATCGTCACAGCACTAGCCGACAACCCCGTAGGCCGCCTCCTCGAAGACCTCATGCTTCAGGGTGGCGTAGACCAGTCGCACCTCGTCTGGACCAAATACGACGGCGTAGGCCGCACGACACGCAACGGCCTCAACTTCACGGAGCGCGGCTTCGGCGTTCGCGCTGCTCTCGGATGCTCCGACCGCGGTCACACCGCCATCAGCCAGCTCAAACCCGGCCAGATCGACTGGGAAGAGATCTTCGGCAAAGAAGGCTCACGCTGGTTCCACACCGGAGGCATCTTCTGCGCGCTCTCCGAAACCACCCCCGAAGTAGCTAAAGAAGCGATGATCGCCGCGCGCAAGCACGGCACCATCATCAGCTACGACCTCAACTACCGCGACTCCCTCTGGAAGTCCATTGGCGGCAAAGCCCGCGCCACCGAAGTCAACCGCGAACTGGCCTCCTACGTCGATGTCATGATCGGTAACGAAGAAGACTTCACCGCAGCCCTGGGCTTCGAAGTCGAAGGCACAGAAAACCTCGGCGAACTCGACTCCGCCACCTTCCGCAAGATGATCGAGAAGGCCGTAGCCACCTTCCCAAACTTCAAAGTAGTAGCCACCACGCTCCGCCACGCCAAGACCGCCACAGTCAACGACTGGGGAGCCATCTGCTACTACGAAGACAAATTCCACGAAGCCCGCCCCATGCCCGACCTCGAAATCTTCGACCGCGTAGGCGGCGGCGACTCCTTCGCCTCCGGCCTGATCTACGGCTTCCTCACCGACAAAGGCCCAGAGTGGGCCGTCAACTGCGGCTGCGCCCACGGTGCCCTAGCCATGACTACCCCCGGCGACACCACCATGGCCACCTTCGACGAAGTTCAGCGCATCATGAAAGGCGGCGGCGCCCGCGTCCAACGCTAACCGGTTGCTGTCGAGCGAAGCCGATTCGGCCGTTGAGGCACTGGTTTCGCTCACTCGACGGCTCCCGATGGCTCACCGATAGCCTTTGGGAAGTCGTCATCCTGAACGTAGTGAAGGATCCCTGTATTTTGTACCCGCAATACTACTAAGGCTCATCAAGAAATGCCGACACCACTCGAAGCGTACGTGTACATCCTCTCGAACGGCTTCAAGCGCCTCTACATAGGGGTAACAACAGACCTGATGCACCGAGTCACCCAACACAAATCCAAAATCAAACCCGAATCCCACACCGCAAAATACAATATCAACAAACTCGTCTACTTCGAACGCTTCACCACAATCACCGCAGCCATCCAACGCGAAAAGCAGCTAAAAGGCTGGCTCCGAACCCGAAAGTTAGACCTAATCATCTCCACCAACCCCCTATGGCAAGACCTAAGCGAAGACTGGGGCAAACCAATAACCCCATTCCAGGAATCCGAACTAAAATCACCCACAACTTTTCGTCGATAGCATTACTCTTTAGAAGTCGTGATCCTAACCCTGAAGTCCAACTCTCGATGTCGTCATCCTGAACGAAGTGAAGGATCCCTGTATTTGCGACCGCTTACACTAGCGATGCCTTCCTGTGTGGGGCGAATTGTCAAATTTCTAATGTCGCTTTTCCTGATCTTGTATGGGGCATCTCTCTCCGCACAAAAGCTCGAAATCACATTGGTGGATGGGCGGAACGGACGCCCTATGGTGGGGGCGTCCTCCTATGTGAATGTATGGGTGGGGACAGAGCGCAAAGAAGCAATCGCCATACCAACTGATGGGAAGGGCGTTGCTCGGCTACAACTAACGCTCAATACCGGTGAAATAAACATTCCAAGCTCCTTGAAGGATCGCGGATCTATCGTTATGGACCATCCTGTCGTGAACTACAATGAGTCTCTCCGAATCAACACTCCTTACGTATTGTGTGGATTAGGAGGATCAAATTACTCGTGGTTGAGGTCAGAAAGCTTCTCGACGAAGAAGATACTTCAGCATGGCTATGTTTCGCCAAACACATGTGGTAAAGACACAGTTTCGCCGGAGGCCGGACAAGTAATCCTCTTCGTTAGGCCATTGACTTGGTGGGAAAAACTAAAGCAATAATTCTTGATCCGAACACAGGCCTGTAATTGAATGATGGGTCCATCAGGAACTCGGAAGATTGCCGTGACGGTTGGCTTGCCGACAACGAGACGGATAGTCCAATTGCGATCTAATTGATAATCTGAGGTAGACAAATGCAAAAATCCGAAGTCCTCCAATCCCTCCAGCAAATCGGCCTCGTCCCCGTCCTCCGCGCCGACTCTGTAGACAAAGCCCTCGCCATCGCCGGAGCCATTGCCGACGGAGGCGTCACCGTCCTCGAGATCACCATGACCGTCCCCGGCGCCATCGAGGTCATGCGCAAACTCGCTGAACAACGCCCTGACATCCTCATCGGTGCCGGAACGGTCCTCGACCCCGAGACCGCCCGCATGTGCATCCTCGAAGGCGCAAAGTTCGTCGTCAGCCCCGCACTCAACCTCGCAACCATCGAGATGTGCCACCGCTACTCCATCGCCGTTCTCCCGGGAGCTCTCACGCCCACCGAGATTGTCACCGCATGGCAGGCCGGAGCCGACGTCGTCAAAGTCTTCCCCGCAAGCGCCATGGGCGGAGCCAAATACCTCACCGCCCTCAAAGGACCATTCCCGCAGATCCACATGATCCCCACCGGAGGAGTCTCACTCGGCTCCGCCAGGGAGTTCCTCGAAGCCGAAGCCTTCGCCCTCGGCGTAGGCTCCGACCTCGTCAACCACAAGGCCATGGCCGAAGGAAAACCCGAGATCGTCACCGACAGCGCGCGTAAATACCTCGCCATCGTCAACGAGCACCGCGAATCAAAAAAGAAGTGAACCTGATACCTGAAAGCCGATACCTGATACCTGATTCTTAAAAACTCAACAATCACCCAAAATAAATCTCATAAAAGCGGCATCTTTTCAGAACCAGAAAAGCACCATACAAAACACCACAACTCACCAGCAAATCACCACAACTTCACCACAACTTCACCACAAAAAACCATCCAGAAATGCTGTGGAAATCGCCAAACCCCCTCTAAAAACGTCTACCTCACCACAAAAAGAAAAAAACCAACTAAGGCCGTGGCCGACTCACCCAAAGCAGCGGCTGCCGGATAGGAAACGTTCTCTGCAGCTCCGCAATGGACGTGTCTGCCGGCAGCTTCTTCCAAAGCTCCGCATACTCCGGCCGGTTATAAGCTCGCGCGGCAAACAGCAAAGCCGGTCGCCGCAGAGGCAGATCAGTAAAATAAGCAGAATCAGCCAGATAAGGCCACTTCCCGCGGTCAGCAATATACGGAAAAAGCCGCGCAATCGCAGTCCGCATCCCCGGCCCATCCTGCAGCTCATACTCCCAGACACTCTCGAAACGCGTTGAAAGCAAAAGACAAACCCCCGCCATCATGTCCAGCACAAACAAAGTATTCCGGTAAGGATTCGGTGTGCTCAACTCACGAGGAAACGTTCCATCCGCCAGAATCTGAGCCCGTATCGTGCTCGATCGGAACTGATGCCGCAACGCCGTAAATCGCGCATCATCTTCAGGATACAGGCGCCCAACCGCCGAAGCCTGCAACAGCCACGAAGCCCCGTGATGGTTCCTCATATCCCGCGCCAACCCCGCAAGCCGCGAGGTATTCAGCCACACAAAATAATCCGCAAACCACTTCCGCACGCCATCCCGATCAGCATCCGTAAACCCTTCATAATTCTCGAGAAAAGGCAAACAGACCGCGACTTCCGCAAGATGCACCGCCTCGATCACTCCCTCAGGCCGTCCGGTTTTAGCGGGCAAGATCGTCTGTCCAAACAAAATACTCGGAGTCATGCGAGTAGCCGGATCGAGAAACCATGCCCGCAGATGCACCACCGCCTGCTGCGCATAACTCCCTTCTTTTGTGAGAACAAACGCCGCCGTCAAAACCGGCACACCCATACAGAAATCAAGCAAAGCATCTCGATGCTTAGTAAAAGCCTCCGGATTAGTGAGAACCGGGGCGCTCGACATACGGGCCACCAGGCGCGGAGGGGTCTGGCCAGTAATCTTCTGCCTCAGAGTAATAGTCATGCGCACTGCCCGGGCTGCGCGGACATGGCAGTGCGGTGAGCGGAGTTGGCGATTGACTAACGTATCGCTTGGCTGCATCCAGAATGCGGTCATGGTCGATCGCCGCGACATCCGGACGTGAAGTAGCCGTCGTCTGAGAGAGCAGAATGCGGGGAGCAAGGAGTAGCGTTGCGGCTTCGTAACAGAAGATGCGGCGCGAGATAGCCATAGATTTCCTGAGTCTTCGCGGAAGAGTAGCACGTCGAGTATCTTCAACGTCCTCAATTTGATCTGACGATAGGATTGTAAAGAATGAGAGTGCGGTTGCAATTGGTTGCTCGGATCGTGGTTTGTTGGCTGCTTGGCGCAGTGCCTGCGTGTGCGGTTGCGCGGCAGGTTCAAATTTGCGTGGAAGATGAGCGTGGCGCTTCAATTACAGGGGCGCGGGTGCAGGTTCAAGGGGAGGCGTCGTCTGCAGTCAGTGATGCTTCCGGATGTGCGGTGGTGAATCTGCAAACGTATGGGGCAGTAACGGTTTCGCGGGATGGCTTTGCACCAGTCAAGCAGAGTATCCCGGATGAGGACCGGTGGTGTGGTTGTGATGAGGGTGGCGGGGAGGGTGGAAGAGGTGCAGGTGACAGCCGCGCGGGCACCGTTGGCTCTGGACGCGAGCGCGAGCAGCGTGCGGACAATGACGGGAGAGCAGTTGCGGGAGGCACCGGGATTTACGCTGGACGACCGGCTCCGGCAAGTGGCTGGGTTTCAACTGTTCCGGCGCACGAGCTCGTGGGTGGCCAATCCAACGACCGAGGGGACGACGCTTCGAGGGCTTGGTTCGACGGCAGCCAGCCGCACGCTGGTCTTGAGCGATCAGGTTCCGTTGAACGATGCGTATGGCGGATGGATTCATTGGAGCGAGATTCCTGCGCTGGCTACACGAGATGTGGAGTTGATGCGTGGCGGTGCGTCGGACCTGTATGGGTCAAGCGCGATTGGCGGCGTGATCGACGTGGTCCCGGTCGTGGCAGAAAAGAAATTGGAGTACGGATTGAACCTGGCTGGGGCAACAGAGGACACTTCGGTGGCGGACGGGTTGCTCGTTGGAGGGGTGCAGGGGTGGAGTGGGTTGGGTGCGGTCAGCCTATTCAGGACGGATGGGTATATTTTGACGGCGCCTGAGTTTCGCGGGCCGGTGGATGTAGCCTCGAACGTTCACTCGCAGAGCGGAAGGCTGGAGGTACGCAGAGATCTCGGAGATGGCAATGTTTTCGTGCGCGGGAATGTGCTGAACGAGGCGCGGAGTAACGGAACTCCGCTGCAGACCAATGGGACACGCATCTGGCGGTACGTTGCCGGAGGCGATTGGACGGATGGGAATACGGACAGGTTTCTGGTGCGGTTTTATGGGACGGACCAGAGCTTTCGGCAGAGTTTTTCTGCGATCAATGCGACGCGCACGTCGGAAAAACTGACAGCGTTTCATGTCGATCCTTCGCAGCAGGTGGGTGGGGCGGTGCAGTGGGCTCGGAGTTACAGGCGGTGGACGGTGGTTGCGGGCGGGGATGTGCTGGATAATCGCGGGACGGATCTCGAGGAGCTGTCGCAGGTGAGTCTGAGTGCGCGGCAGCGTGGCGAGGGTGTATATGGTGAGGTGCTTTGGCAACCTTCGACGTGGTCGATTGCGTTCTCTTCGCGGTTCGATCACTTCGGCAGCTTCGATGCGCGGCAGAGTGGAGGGACGCCGCAGCCGTTGCCTAGTATCAGCGAGAATGTTTTTGATCCTCGGCTGGGGGTGGTGAAGAAGATTGTGGGGAGTTTGTCGCTGACCGGGTCGGCTTTTCGGGCCTTTCGCGGGCCGACGATGAATGAACTTTATCGTCAGGGGCAGGTGGGGCAACAGATTACGCTGGCGAACCCTAGCTTGCAGGCGGAGCGGGCTACGGGGTTTGAGTTTGGGGCGCTGGCGACTGCCGGCCGATGGGGTTCTGTGCGGGGGAGTTATTTCTGGACCCAGGTGAACCGGCCGGTGGCTGCGGTTACGTTGAGCTCGACTCCTACTTCCACTTTGCTGATGCGGGAGAACCTGGGGCAACTGACGAGCAAGGGATTGACGGCGGAGTGGGAGATGCGGCCTACGGCCTGGATGTCCCTCATTGGCGGGTACCAGCTTGCTTTTTCTACCGTGACGAAGTTCCAGGCTGATCCTACGCTGGTGGGAAAGTGGACCCCCCAGGTTCCGCGAAATCTGGTTACGATGCAGATGCGATTTGAGCGGGCGCGGCTGGGGATTTTCAGTGTCGATCTGCGGGCCAGTGGACAGCAGTTTGATGATTCGGCGAATCAGTTCCGGCTGGCGGGATATGGGCAGGTGGACCTGTATGCAGAGCACAGGTTTGGGGAGCGGTGGTCGATTTATGGGACGGTGCAGAATCTGACGAACCAGCCGGTGGAGGCAGGCCGGACGCCGATTCTTACGCTGGGCGCTCCTCGGACGGTTCTTGCGGGTGTGAGGATTCGGTAGCCGGGTACCCACCCTGCCTGATTTAATGCAAAGTATTCATAATATGAGACTTGAGTCCGGACTTATCCTTAGCGAAACGGGTAAAGTCCTGATTTTATGGACTTGGGTTGTGCAAAGTATTCAAAACAGGGAGGATGAGTTGCCAAAAAGAAAAGCCCCGAGGTCACGGGGCTTTTCCTAAAGCTACTGTTCTGGTAACAAATTGTCAAGCGAGGCTGCTCTTCTTTAGAGGCTTTCGGGTGGCGGTGACGGACTGGGGGTGGTCGAGGCGCATCTCCATCTTTTGGGCGCGGCGGCGTTTGTCGGTGAGGCGGCCGAAGGTGTTTTCGAGGAGGCGATGCATTTTGCCGGCAGCGCCTGAAAAGGCGGTGTCGATGTCCGTGGCTTCGCTGGATGCTACGAGCGGCCGATAGTGCCTGGGACGGACTTCCAGCAGGCAGCGTGTTTCGAGGGGGCCGCGGTTGGGGTGGCGATTGTTTTCGCCGGTCAGGTGTACATCGACCCGCATGAGGTAAGGCTCGAAATGCTGGAGAACATTGTTGATGTAGGAGCCGATGGAGTCGGAGAGTTTGTTGTGCATTGAGATCGTGCTGTCGCTGTTGATCTGTACCTGCATGGAGTCTCCTTCTGTCTTCCTGTCGTCCACGTTGTAAGACGCGGGTGAGTGAATAGAAGTGGCCAGAAATAATAACGTTAATGGGCGGCAATTCTTCTTAATTCAGGAAGAAATTGCGGAGTCCGGGCAAGATTTTGTTTGTGGCTTGCCGTAATGCTCATGACGTATCTGCAAAAGATGCTGAGTCTGATCGAGGGTGACGAGGTGTTTCCGGTATGCTTCTCGACATGCGGATACAAAAGGCGATCTATTTTTCAGCGGCGATTTGTCTTTCGTTGTTGAGTTGCGCGGTGAGTCCGGCTCAGGCAACGAAGGATGCGGTGGTGTTTCCTTCGGCGACTGGGGCACAGACGGAGACGGATGAATATACGCGGTATGAGCTGCTGGCTCCGGAGACGGCGAGCTTCAAGATTTATTACGAGGTGACGGCGACTACTGCGGGGGCGAAGTATTTTTATAATCCGATCCGCAAGGGGAGTGTGGCGAGCGATGAGTCTGTCTTCGATGCGATGACGGGGAAGCCGCTGGAGTTTGCGGTGGCGAGCGGAGCGGAGGCTAAGAAGGACCCGCTGATGGCGAAGGCGGATGAGGGGACGGATTACATCAAGGTGACGCTGGCTCGACCTGTGCCGGAGAACGGGCAGGGGCGCGTGGTGATTGTGAAGACTTACAAGGATGCGAAGAGCTACTACGTCGATGGAAAGACGATTGTGTTCAACCGTCCGCTGGGGATCAAGCGGAATAAGGTGGTGCTGCCAGTGGGGTATGAGGTGGTGGGGCTGACGGTGCCGTCGCAGATACGGACGGAGAAGGATGGACGGATTGCGATCAGCTTTATGCACGCGGGGACGGGCGAGGCTCCGCTGGTGCTGAAGGCGGTGAAGGATGCGCAGATGGGCGCGGCGGCGATGCCGAAGGAGTTGACCTCGGCGAAGAGCTGGGAGGCCTCCGTTTTGCCGGGGAGTCGGAGCGGGCGCGGTTGTCGGAGAGGGCTTATCAGGATCGCGATATTGTTTATTTTTTGCAGCAGCCGGAGACGCATGCGTTCAGCCTGTATCACGACTACACGGAGAGGCGGCCGGGGATTAATGGATATGCGAATGTGGTGCGGACGGGGAGTGTGGCGAGTAATCCTTCGGCTTACGTGCTCGATACCGGGGAGAAGCTGACTACCAAGGAGATGAGCGGGCGGAGATGGTGGCCTCGAAGATCAATACGGGAGAGACGGTGGACCCGAAGGACAGGGTGGTGGTGATCCCGTTTCCTGCTCCGGTGAAGGCGGGAGAGACGCTGCGGCTGCGGATTGCGGAGACCTATACGGCTCCGGTGAGCTATCGGCTGGATGGGGATGAGCTGGTGTTTGACCGGAGTCTGGGGCGGCCTCGGAATGCGGTGGGTGTTGCCGAGTGGATGGTACTGCACGGAGAGTTCCGAGCCGGCTACGGTGAGTGTGCTGGAGGATGGGCGAGTGAGGCTGGATTACTGGGACGATCGGCCGGAGGCGGCGGATGTTTTGCTGAAGGCGAAGCGGCAGGTGAATCCACGATGAGAGCGATTCGGCTGGCCGTGGTTTTTTCTGCGATGACGCTGTGCCTGACTGCGAGCTCGCAGGAGGCTTCGAAGCAGGCAGTGCCGCAGGTGACGTGGAGGTTCGACGATATTGCGTCACTAGGTGGGCATGCGACGAAGGTGGTGGGGCCATCCGCGAGTGGTTTTGACGCCGATGGGGAAGGCGATTGCGTTCAATGGCGTGGAGGATGCTTTGTTTGTCGGGGGTGCATCCGCTGGCGGGGGCTGAGACGTGGACCTGGGAGATGATCTTCAAGCCGGACGCGGACGGAGGGGCGGAGCAGAGGATCTTTCATCTGCAGTCGATCGATCCGGCGACCGGGCAGGATGTTGCTGAGGAGCGGATGCTGTTTGAGATTCGGATTCGCGATGGGCAGTGGTGTCTGGATAGCTTTGCTACTTCGGGTGGGCAGAGGCTGCCGCTGCTGAACTGCGAGAAGCGGTACCCGTTTGGGAAGTGGTATCGGGTGACGACGGTTTATGACGGGAAGATGCTGAAGAACTATGTGGGGGATGAGCTGCAGGGTGAGGGTGAGGTGAAGCTGGTGCCGCAGAGGCCTGGACGGGCTTCGGTTGGGGCGAGGATTAATCTTGTGGATTATTACAAGGGTGAGATCTTCGAGACGCGGTTTACGCGGTCGGCGTTGGGAGTTGGGGATTTTTTGCGGATGCCGGTGGGGAAGTAAGCGCGAGTCTTTTGCTTCGGTGAAGTATCCGGTGCTGAAAAGCCTTGTTTGCCTTGGAATATTCCCTCAGCGGCTAAAGCCGCATTTCGTCCGATTGAGCTTACGGCGCCCATTCGACTTCGCTCAGGGCAGGCTCTGAAGACGCGCCCTTTCAAAACGACTACTTTCGGGGATGACGAATTAGAAACTAAGGCAAAGGTCCGGGTGGGAAGAAGGCTATTCGAGGATGTTGTGGCCCTCTACGTTTTCCATGGGGAGGTTGAGGATGTGGGCGACGGTGAGGGCTACGTCGACCAGCTTGGCTCGGGGCAGGTGGCGGTGGGGGATGCCGGGACCAAAGGCGAGGAAGGAGGCGTCGAGCTCGGCTGGGCCGGGGGCATAGCCGTGCATGCCTCGGGTTTGGGTGCTCGAGAGCCAAGGGCCTGCGGCTGCGCCGCTGAGGGTGAAGCCGGATTTCATGCTGACGGAGGCGAAGCTGTTGCTGTAGCCGTGAAGGGCACGGGTCTCGGAGGCGTCGTAGAACTTGTCGATGCCCCAGGAGCCGTCGGCGACGAGTTGTTTGAAGGTTTTGGTGGCGAGGTTAATGGCTTCGGTGTCGTTGGGGGTCGTGGGCTACCAGGCCGAAGGAGGCTCCGTTGTCGAAGGCGGAGACGCGCCATTTTTCGGGATGCTCTTTGGTGCCTTCGAGGCCGAGGCTGGTGAGAACGGCGTTGGGGCTGAACTGTTTTTCGACGGGGCGGAAGCCGTGGTCGGCTGACGATGATGAAGTCGACCTGGGCGTTGGGCTCGGAGGTTTTGACCTGTTGGCGGATAAGGCCGATGAGGCGGTCGACGTTTTCTACGGACTTGAGGGATTCGGTGGAGTCGGGGCCGTGGAGGTGCTCCTGGTGGTCGACGTCGGCGAAGTGGATGAAGAGGAGATCGGGCTGATAGGTGGCGATGAGGTAGTTCGCCATGGAGGCGCGGGCGTCGTCGTCGATGTGCTCGGCTTTGAGGGGGTGGGTGGCTTTTTCATAGGCGGCAAAGAGACCCTGGGTGCAGAGGCCGCCGTAGAGGAGGAGGCTCTCTTCGGTGTCGGGCTCGCGGTACTCGGGGAAGTTGTAGTCGATGCGGGCGGCGACGGTGACTGGCCAGAAGACGGAGGCGGTGGTGAGGCCTTTGTCTTTGGCGATGGTGTAGAGGGTGGGGCGCTGGATCTGCTGGGCGTACCAGTACCAGGCGGCGTCGAGCTCGTGCTCGGGATCGAACATGAGATTGCCGAGGATGCCGTGCTGGTCGGGCGTGACTCCGGTGACGAGGGTGGTGTGGCTGGGGTAGGTGACGGTGGGATAGACGCCGAGGAGACCGTCGGAGAGGGCTCCGGCATTGGCGAACTCGTTGAGGTTGGGGGTTTGGAGATTGCGGGTGGAGAGGGAGGCAAGGGTGGTTCCGCGGAGGCCGTCGATAGAGATGACGATAACTTTTTTTGTGGCGGCGTGCAGGGACGCAGTTAGAGCGAGGAGAATGAGGCAACGCGCGGATTTGAACATAAGCGATTAACCCATGAATGGGTGTCAGGTGTGTGAATTTTATTTTGGCGTAGGGATTGGATGTTGCGGATGAGGGTGAGCCCCATCCATGCTGACACGATGGATGGGGCTGCGATCCTCCTGTGTGGCTTTGGGAGAGTTATGCTGCCCGGAACTGGGCTCGGATGGATTCGACGTGGGGCTGGAGGAAGCTCTGGCGGTCGATCTTGCCGTAGTTGAGGGCGGCTGCGCCTCCGGCGGCGATGGCGGTGACATCGGTGACGCCGAGGAAACCGAAGACGGTGCGGAGGTAGGGCTCGACGAAGTTGTAGGAGGCCATGGCGGTGCCGGCGTCGTAGATTCCGCCTGAGGCAATGACGAAGGTGGCCTTTTTGCCGGTGAGCAGACCGACGGGGGTTCCGGTGGCGTAAGAGAAGGTCTTGTTGGCGCGTGCGATCTGATCGATCCAGAGCTTGAGGACGGAGGGTATGCCGAAGTTGTGCATGGGGACGCCGATGACGTACTCGTCTGCGGTCTGGAGCTCGGCGATGAGCGTGTCGGAGAGGGCGGTGAGCTCCTTTTGAGCGGGGGTGAGGGCGTCGGCGGGGGTGTAGATGGCTCCGACAAAGGCGGCATTGATCGGGGGGATGACGGTGGTGGTGAGGTCACGGGTGATGACGGTGCCGTCGGGGTTGGCGAACTTCCAGTCGTTGATGAACGAGTTTGTGAGGTGGCGGGAGATAGAGGCTTCGCCGAGAGGGCTGGAGTCGATGTGCAGAAGTGTGGGCATGGTTTTGAGTCTCCTTGACAACAATTGATGTCTAAACAACAAGTGTCGATTCAGGAATACACGACATATGTCGTTTTTGCAACATTGGTCGCGTTTTCGGGTAGTCTTAGGGCAGATTTATGAGTGAAAGCTGTGAGGCAAATCTCGATCCGCGGATTCGGCGCACCCGGCTGCTGCTCCAGCAGGCTTTGGAGAAGTTGTTGGAGACACAGGAGTTCGAGAAGATTTCAGTGCAGGACATCGCGGATGCGGCTACGGTCAATCGCGCGACTTTTTACGATCACTATGCCGACAAATTTGCCCTGCTCGAGTGCCTGGTGGGGACGCGGTTCCATGAGCTGCTGGAGCGGCGGAAGGTACGGTTCGACGGTGGCTGCGGGTCGGCGCTGAAGGCGATTGTTCTTGGGGTTTGCGACTATCTGGCGGGTGTTCCGGGGCTGGAGTGCGAGCGGCAGCGGCAGATGGAGCCGCATATGGAGTCAGCGGTGATTGCTGTGGTGCGGCGAATGTTGTTGGTGGGCCTGGAGAAACATCCGCCCGGGGGTGGGGTTTCAGCCGAGATGATGGCGACTACTTTGAGCTGGGCGATCTTCGGAGCAGCGAAGGAGTGGCTGAGGACGCCGAACAGATGCTCTTCGGATGAGATTGTGGAGACGATAGTGGGGCTGGTGGGGCCGATGATGATGGGCGCCGGGCAGGAAGCTGTGGCCCAAGCTTAGCGTTATTGGCCGCGGAGATTTTTTGACAGGCGCGGATCGAAGATGGCGCTCTGCGATTCGGCGATGCGGATGCGGTGTGCGTCCTTGTGAAGCGGGTTGAGGAGATAGTTGAAGGTGTTGGGCAGGATGGCGGACGGGACGCGGGCCAGAGCGGAGCGTTGCGACTTGAGCCATGCGTCGCCGAGTTTGCGGGTGAGGGTTTCGTCTTCCTTCCATGTGTTGACTTCGGGAACTTTCAGCGATGGAATACGAAGCTTGTCTGGCACGGCGATGCGGAGGAGTGTGTAGGTTGGGGGGAGAGTTGTTTCGTTGATATCAAGATGCACGAGGATTTCGATGAGAGCGCCGGGCGGGGATGCGGCGAGATAGACGATCGGTGCGCCGACGCTGTTCCAGCGAGCCGCGTAGAGGCGACCGCCTTCACCATCGAGTGTTGGAAATGTGCTGATGCGCCAGAGGTCCATTTCGGCTTAGGCGAACATGCCGTATTCAATCTGGCCGAGAAACTCTTCGACCATGCGGCCGCCGGTTTCGGTGCGGAGCATTTCAAGCGGTGTGCGATTTGCAAAGCGCTTTTTGGGCTCTTCGAGCCAGGTTCGGGCGCGTTCCGTGCCGCTGAAGACCTTGACGGCGTGGTCGAAGATGCGGACCACGCGAGCTAATTTGTCGGACTCGTCGCGGGAAAGGGGCTCGCGGCGGGCGCGGCGGTGTTTGAGGGTACGGGCGGGGATGACTACTTCGTATAGGTCTTTCAGGGGGATGCCGGAGGATGTGGCAAAGTCGGACATGGTGGCGATTGGGACGCCGGACTCTACGGTTTCCAGATTTATGTGGAGGGTGGTGAGGAGAGGTTTGGTGGTGGGCGATTTGGCTGCGGTTGCCATAGGGGCATTATGCCATAGATTAGTCGGCATAATGTCTGGTTAGATGCTGGAACGCGTCATGATTTGGTACCCCGGGTGGGACTAGCCACAGCCGATTGACTGATATTGTTTCCAAACGGCAGGGTCATCCGTTAGATAAAAGATTGGCTCCATCTTTTTATGTTCGATGATCTCAGTTATGCCGTTGACAGTGATTGCCTCGTAGGCCGGATAACCAGGGGGAAATCCTTGTGGGGGATTTTCCGGTTTGAAGGGCACTGTACATCTCGTCCTGCCAAATTTCTTTTTCAGAATGTGCTCGTTTTTGTCTCGCAATATGAACTGCGCAAAACCAATGTAATAGCTCATCGTGAGCGAAACGTCTGCTCGTGAGGAGCCGGGTGTGAGTGTCACCCATTTTGGCAGTCTCGAATCATTTGCCAGATTAAATGTGGATTCCGGAAGAAATTCGAGATATAGAAAAAAGACGATTGGTATCGATATCCCGATTAGCAGAAACCATTTGATTCGCTGAAACAGCATAGCCATTTGCCGGTGGCCTCTACGTGTGGAGTCGCGATTATTTTCGCGGAAATTGTGGATTTAATAAATGCGGTCGTTTGCTTCCGCAAAGAATGCCCATCTTAGCGACGATAAGACTGTCGCGAAGATGGGGCACCCGGATTGGTTAGGCGATGGCGTGAGTGACTAGGGATTGGGCTTCGGTCTGGATTTGCTTCAGGTGGTCTTTGCCTTTGAAGGACTCGGCGTAGATTTTGTAGACGTCTTCGGTGCCGGAGGGGCGGGCGGCGAACCAGCCGTTTTCGGTGGAGACTTTGAGGCCGCCGATGGGGGCGTGGTTGCCGGGGGCTTCGGTGAGGATGGCGGTGATGGGTTCGCCGGCTAGGTCTTTTGCGGTGACTTGCTTTGCGGTGAGTTTGGCTAGCTTGGCTTTTTGGTCTTTGGTGGCTGCGGCGTCGATGCGCTCGTAGACGGGGTTGCCGTATTTGGTGGTGAGTTCGGCGTAGATCTGGCCTGGGTCTTTGCCGGTGACGGCGGTCATCTCTGCGGCTAACAGGCCGGGGATGAGACCGTCCTTGTCGGTGGTCCAGACCTGGCCGTTGCGGCGGAGGAAGCTGGCGCCGGCGGACTCTTCGCCGACGAAGCCGAGGGTGCCGTCGAGGAGACCGTCGACGAACCACTTGAAGCCTACCGGCACTTCGAGCATAGAGCGGTTGAGGCCTTTAGAGACGCGGTCGATGATGCTGGAGGATACGAGGGTTTTGCCGATGCCTACTTTTTCGGACCAGCCGGGGCGGTGGGTGAAGAGGTACTGGATGGAGACGGCGAGGTAGTGGTTGGGATTGAGGAGACCGGTGGTGCGGGTGACGATGCCGTGACGGTCGTGGTCGGTGTCGGCGGCGAAGGCTACGTCGTACTTTTCCTTGTTGGCGATGAGGGACGCCATGGCGCAGGGGCTGGAGCAGTCCATGCGGATCTTGCCGTCCCAGTCGCAGGTCATGAAGCGGAAGGTCTCGTCGGTGTAGGGATTGAGGATTTGTAACGATGGCAGGTACTTTTCTGCGATGCGGGGCCAGTAGTGGACGCCCGCTCCTCCCAGCGGGTCGACGGCCAGTTTTAACGTGGTGTTGGCGAGGGGGGCGAAGTCGATGACGTTGGCGAGGTCGTTGACGTAGGCGGTGATGTAGTCGTGGCGGTAGGTCTTGTCGGCGGAGAGGGCTCGGAAGTAGGGGATACGTTTTACGGCTGTGAGGCCGGAGGTGATGATGTCGTTGGCTCGATTTTCGATCCACTTGGTGGCGGCGGTGTCGGCTGGGCCGCCGGAGGGTGGGTTGTACTTGAAGCCGCCGTCTTCGGGTGGGTTGTGGGATGGGGTGATGACGATTCCGTCGCAGCGGTGGAGCTTGAGGTTGGCGTTGCGGGTGAGGATGGCGTGGGAGAGGACGGGTGTGGGAGTGTAGCCGAGATGCTCGTCGATGAGGACTTCGATGTCGTTGGCGGCGAGGACTTCGAGAGCGGTGACGAAGGCGGATTCAGAGAGGGCGTGGGTGTCTTTGGCGAGGAAGAGCGGGCCTGTGGTGTGCTGGGTGGCGCGGTATTCGACGATGGCCTGGGTGATGGCAGCAATGTGGTCGTCGTTGAAGGCGGCGGCGAAGGCAGAGCCGCGATGGCCGGAGGTTCCGAAGGCTACGCGCTGGGATGGAAGGCTGACGTCGGGGTGGAGGGAGTAGTAGGCGGTGATGAGGCGGCCGATGTCGACGAGGTTTTCGGGGAGAGGTGGCTGGCCGGGGGTGTTGGGCTTTGGAGTTGCGATCATTTGCGTTGGATCCCTCTCGGTTCTATTGGACTCGCTGAACTATATTCCGTGGGATGCGGATTGCGAAGTCTATGCAAGCGTGAGTCCCTTGAAAAGATAGTGAAACGATGTTGTGAATGGAAGATTTCTTTCGTCGTCTGACATGAGCATTTTAAAAGATAGCTGTTGAGGCTGCTAGGTGGCCGGGGTGTCCCTGTGAATGCTGGCGTGGAAGTTGAACACGAGAAGCGTGAGGATTCCAAAGAGCATGGCGAGTAGCGCGAGCAGGGTGCCGAAGGGACGCGGTTCCGTCAGTGAGAAGCGAATGAGAATGATGGAGACCACAAATGCGGCGTTGCGGAAGACCATCTCGTATCGCCCGGAGACGATAAGGGAGAGGATGAGAACGAGGACGTCGGTAAAGATCATGACAGAGAACAGGTCGTTGTAGAAGGTGGTTGGCGGCTCCAGTGGGTTGCTGATGCCCAGATGGAGGACGCGATAGATGTGCATGAGGAAGAGAAGGATATTGTAAGCGGCCATGACAAGGAGCAGGGCGGCCAGTCCCATGGTGACGATCTTCTTCTGGGTGATGAAGAGTTCCAGGCCTTGCGACCGCTCCGGCGATTCTTTGGGAGAGATTTTTCTGAGGGCAACGTGCTGAAAGATTGCGACGAGAAAAAACATCAGGAGGGCAGCCCACATGTCGAAGAAGATGGGAATGGCCTCTTTGGTCAGGCGGTGTTCGACGACCATTCCCCGGGCGGCGGCGATGTCTTTGAAGACATCACGGATGAAGATCAGGGATACGATCTCGTACTGGTTGGCGATGGAGCGCGTGGTAGAGGCCGGGAGCGCGGCGATGAGGGTGAGCACCTCATAGAACAGGATGAAGCTGAATGGAGTGGAGATGGCGGTGAGGTAGTTTTGCCCGACGCCCTGGATGAGCAGGGGCGGGTTGGACAGGGATCGGGAGAGAAAGATGAGCGCCAGATGAATCGCGAACCCGGCGATGCTCAGCTTGATGACGATATGTTTGAGCGCCGTTGTGCTGGCCGGTGTAAATAGCCGGTCGTGCACTGCAAGAGACCTCCGCCAGAAGATGGAACGATTGCTGGGATCGGGTTGGTTTGATGAGGTGGTCACGATTCCGGAGGTTTGAGGGTTAGAGTACTCCAGCGGCTGCTTCGTTGCGGGGGCAAAGAGTAAGAGCGCTATTTCTGCGTGGAGTTCGGCCAGAGCGTGGCGGATTTGAATGTGCAATAGTTCTTGTGTTTTTGAGAGGGTTAGCCTAAAACGGGAATGTTCCCCGTTGGGTTGTCCTGAATTGGAAGATGCAGGTGTTCGGCGCTTCCTGAGACGTGCATTGCTGAGCTTGGATCGTTGAAGGTTGAGGTTGGATGGGCCTGGTTCGTAGGTTTGTGCTGTCTGGGGTGGGGTTTGCGGGGCTGCTGGGTGCGGCTCGGCCGGTGGTTGCCGTGGAGGCGACGCTGGTGGCGGATACTCATGTGAACAGTGCGCTGCCCGGGGCGAATAGCGGGGCAATTTCGAATTTAAATGTGGGCGGCGGGTATACGGCGCTGCTGCAGTTCGATCTTTCGACGCTGCCGGCAGGGACTACGGCGGGGCAGGTATCGCGGGCCACCCTGAGACTTTATTGCAACCGGATGGATACGGCTGGGTTGGTGAGTTTGCAGCCGGTGGGTGGGGCCTGGGGGGAGTACAGCGTTACGTATGCGACGCTGCCTTCGTTGGGGGCGGCAGCGCAGGTGGTGCAGGTTGGGCAGGCCGGGGCTTATGTTGCGGTGGATGTGACCGCGCTGGTGCAGGGATGGTTGAACGCTCCGGCTACGAATAATGGGGTGGCCCTGACGGCGGGGACGGCGCTGGTGCAGTTCGACAGCAAGGAGAATGATCTGACCGGGCACGCTCCGGTGCTGGATGTGGCGTTGGCTTCGAGTGGTCCTGCGGGGCCGGCTGGAGTTGCTGGGCCGCAAGGGGTGGCTGGGGCTGTTGGAGCTACTGGGCCGCCTGGGCCTCAGGGGATTCAGGGACCGGCGGGGGCTTCGGGGTTGAACTTTCGGGGGGCTTATGGGGCGCTGGTGACTTATGCGCTGGATGATGTGGTGACGTATGCGGGATCGAGTTTTGTTTCGCTGGTAGCGGGGAATGCGGGGAATACTCCGGGGGTGACTTCGGAGTGGGCGGTGCTGGCGCAGGGTGGGACGGGTACCGGCGGCGAGGTGGGGGTCGCTTATCAGGGGATTTATGCTTCGGCGGCAAACTATGCGTTGAATGACATTGTTTCGTACCAGGGGTCGAGCTACATTTCGCTGATCTCGGCGAACCATGGGAATACTCCGGGTCTGAGTCCGGGGCAGTGGGGGGTAATGGCTCTGGGTGCGGTGGGGGTACAGGGACCGCAAGGTTTGCCGGGGGGGCAGGGACCTCAGGGATTGACGGGACCTCCGGGACCAACCGGTGCAGCTGGGCCTACCGGGGTGGCGGGAGCGGTGGGTGCTCCGGGGACACCGGGGCTGGTGTATCAGGGGAACTATTCTTCGGTGACGAACTATGCGCTGGGGGACGTGGTGTTCTGGCAGGGGGCCAGCTATGCTTCGCTGATTGCTTCGAACCACGGGAATACGCCGGATCAGAGCCCGGGGCAGTGGGGAGTTTTGACGGCGCAGGGACCAGCGGGGCCAACGGGGGCGCAGGGGCCTCAAGGTTTGCCGGGAGTACAGGGGCTGCCGGGATCGGTAGGGCCTCCGGGTGAGACGGGGCCGCAGGGAGCGCAGGGGATTGCTGGACAGTCTGGAGCGCAGGGGTTGACTGGGCCTCCGGGAGCACAGGGTTTGCAGGGGCCGATGGGGCCTCAAGGGCCTGCTGGGCCTGTGGGGATGACTTTTCAGGGGGCTTATTCTTCGAGCGTGAACTATGCGGAGGGGGATGGGGTTCTGTTTAACGGCTCGGCTTATGTTTCGCTGATGGCTAGCAATCATGGGAACACTCCGGATCAGAGCCCGGCGTGGTGGGGGTTGTTTGCTACGGGTTCGCCGGGGGCGATCGGGCCGGCTGGGCCCCAGGGGCCTCAGGGATTGACGGGGGCTTCGGGGGCGCCGGGTGTCGCGGGTGCTCAGGGGCCGCAGGGGCCAGTTGGGCCTCAGGGGCCGGCGGTGGCGAACTATATGGGGAACTACTCTTCGTCGACGAACTATGGGCTGCATGACGCGGTGAGTTACCTGGGGTCGACCTGGGTGTCGCTGGTTGCGGGGAATGTGGGGCATGCTCCGGATCAGAGTCCGGCGCAGTGGGCTTTGCTGGCAGCACAGGGACCAGTTGGGCCGCAAGGTTCTCAGGGACCTGCCGGTGCGGTGGGTGCTCCCGGGGCTGCTGGTGCACAGGGGCCTGCGGGACCGGTTGGGCCTCCGGCTAGTTTTATGGGGACCTGGCTGGTGGGGAGTTCTTATAACGTTGGGAGCGTGGTGGGGTTCGGCGGGTCTAGTTATGTGGCTATCGCAGCGAATTCTGGGAGAGAGCCGGATGTGAGTCCGACGTTTTGGGCAGTGCTGGCTCAGGCTGGAGTTGCGGGGTCGCCGGGCGCTGCTGGTGCGCAGGGGCCTGCGGGTGCTCCGGGAACTGTGGGTGTGACGTATCGCGGTGGGTGGGTCGCACAGACGGCATATTTGGCCAATGATGTGGTGGGGTTCAATGGGGCGAGTTATCTGGCGGTGGCGACTTCGCTGGGGTCGGAGCCGGATGTTTCGCCTTCGCAGTGGGCGGTGCTGGCGGTGAATGGAGCTGTGGGGGCTACGGGGCCTGCGGGGGCCGCGGCTACAGTGAGTGTGGGGGCGGTGACGACTGGTCCGGCGGGGTCGCAGACTAGCGTGACAAATAGCGGGACGGCTGGGGCGGCGATTTTGAATTTTACGATTCCTCAAGGGGCTCCGGGTTCGAGTGGCGGGCCGGGTGGTGGCGGTAGCGGGGTTTCTTCGGCTGCGCTCTATCATGCGGTTTCGTTTAATTTCACCTACTACTCGGTGAGCACTTCGAATTCTTCGGCTGGCGAGGCGGATTCTGTGCTGACCTGGGTGCCGGCGGGATGCACGGCTTCGCAGTTGAGTGTGTTTTCGCGGCAGTCGAATACGATCAGCGTGATGCTGCGGCAAGGAACGCCGGGGAGCATGGCGGATACGGGGCTTGGCTGCTCGGTGGGATCGGGTTCGTCTTGTGTAGCTGGTGGGAGTGTGGCGATTGCGGCGGGGAGCTTTGTGGACTTCAGTGTGTCGGGAGCGGATGGGACGGCGGCTGGGGTCTGGGTGGCGCTGAGTTGTAATTAGTTATCGGGTGTTAGTGAGGCGTTATGCTGGTGGGCGTGTTTATTTTTGAGTTTGAGGCTTTGCGGATGAAGCGGTTTTTGGTTCTGGCGATGTTGGGGTTGGTAGTGCGGGTGGGTGGGGCGCAGGGTGTGATTGCGGAGAATTCTCCTTCGCGGACGATGGCGCAGACTGTGATCAAGATGTGGCCGAAGGGGATGATTTCGACGGTGGCACATCCGGGGGCGTGGGCTTATGAAGAGGGTGTGCTGCTCGACGGGATGGCGGCGGAGTGGCACTCGACAGCGGATGGAGAGGATTTTAAATATGTCAAAGATGCGGTAGATAAATATGTAACGGATGATGGAACAATTACGGGCTATAAGGCTGACGGTCATACGCTGGACGATATTGAGATGGGGAGGGCCGTGTTGCTGGTGTATCGGGTGACCCAGCAGGCGAAGTATGCCAAGGCTGCGAAGTTTCTGCATGACCAACTCGCGTTGCAGCCGCGGACAGCTAGTGGAGGGTACTGGCATAAACAGATTTATCCAAACCAGATGTGGCTGGATGGGGCCTTTATGGCGGAGCCTTTTCGTGCGGCCTATGCGGTTACGTTTCAGGAGCCGGGGGATTCTGATGACATTGCGAAGCAGTTGCTGCTGATGGATGAGCATATGCGCGATGCGAAGACTGGACTGCTGAAGCATGGGTGGGACGAGTCAAAGCAGATGCCATGGGCGGATAAGACGACGGGGCTGTCGCCGGAGGTTTGGGCTCGGGCGATGGGGGTGGTATGAGGTGGCGCTGGTGGATGTGCTGGATTGGTTTCCGAAGGACCATCCGCAGCGGGCGGCTTTGATTGCGGCACTGAACCGGACTATAGCGGCTGTGGTGAAGTATCAGGATGTGAAGTCGGGGCTTTGGTGGCAGGTGTTGGATGCAGGTCCAAAACAATATGATCGGATTCCTGGCGGCATAACCGATGTGCCCGCTAGGAAAGGGAATTACCTTGAGGCTTCGGCTAGCTGCATGTTTGTTTATGCGCTGGCGAAGGGGGGTGCGGATGGGGTATCTGCCGCAGAGCGATGAGGTGAATGCGAAGCGTGGGTGGGCGGGGATTCAGAAGGAGTTTGTGGCGAAGGGCGCGGATGGGTTGATGGTGTTGAATGGGACGGTGAAGGTGGGTGGGCTGGGTGGGACGCCTTATCGTTCGGGGACGTATGAGTATTATGTTGGCGAGAAGACACAGGCGAACGACTCGAAGGGGATTGGGGCGTTTCTGCTGGCGGGGGTCGGAGATGGAGCAGGCTTCGACTGAGGCGCTGGGGCAGGGAAAGACGGTGTTGATCGATGCGTGGTTCAACTCGCAGACGCGGAAGAATGCTTTCGGGCAGACGGAGTTGTTTCACTACAAGTGGGACGATGATGCGAATAGCGGGTTTTCGTTTTTTGGTCGGGCGTTTCAGCGGTATGGGGTGACGCTGGCTACGGAGACGACTGCGCCTACTGCGGCGGATTTGAAGAAGGCTCAGATTTATGTGATGGCTTCGCCGGATATTCCAGTGAAAAACCCTTCGCCACACTATATGGATAAGGCGAGCGCAGGTGCGATTCAGGAGTGGGTGAGGGCGGGTGGGGTGCTGATTCTGATGGAGAACGATGTGACCAACTCGGAGTTCGATCGTTTCAACACGCTGAGCGAGCGATTCGGGATTCACTTCAATCCGGTGATCCGGAATAAGGTGGATGGGGATAAGTGGGAGATGGGGACGGTGATGATTCCGTTGGGGGGAAATGCCGTGTTTCAGTACAGACATAAGGCTTATCTGAAGGAGATCTGCACGATTCGCGTGTCGGGGCCCGCACAACCCGTAGTGACGGACCAGGGGGATGTGCTGATGGCTGTGGCTTCTTACGGAAAGGGGGCAGTGTTTGCGGTGGTGGATCCGTGGGTCTACAACGAGTATGTGGATCGGCGGAATAAGTTGCCGGTGGAGTATGACGGGTTTGCGGCGGCGATCGATCTGGCTGGGTGGGCGGTGCGGCAGGTGCCCCCTCCCCGGCATTAATTGGGCAAAGTATTCGAACGGGAGACTTTAGGTCTGGACTTCTGCCTCGCGCCAGCGATCTGGTGTTCGCATTTGAATATGGTTCGGGGTGGAGTTTCGTCAACCGATGGGTTCAACAAATAAAAGCAAAAGCAAAAGCAAAAGCAGATCCTCCGCCTTCGGCGAAGGATGACAGCTAAAAGGCAAAGGCGAGGGCAAAGCTAGAGCAAAAGCTAAATGCTCAGAGGCCGGCGGCCAGGGATTTGCGTAGGTCGGTGGCGAGGGTGCGGAGGGTGGCGAGAGTTTCGGGGGTGGGGGATTTTAGGATGCGCTCCATTTTAGAGGCTACTTCGGTGCCCTGGGGGTAGCCGTACATGCCCAGGGAGCCGGCTAGTTTGTGGGCGATGCCGAGGGCTTCGAGGCGAGTGGGTTCATCGAGGGTTCCGGATGCGGCGGCGGAGCCGAATTTATCCATCAGGTCGAGGCGCTCGCGGATGGTGGGCAGGTTTTTCTGCCAGAGTTGAGCGAGCAGGTTGTCGATCTGATCCGGCGTGGGTTTTTCCATGAGGTTGGTTCTGCATTACCACTGGTCAAGAATAAGGATGAAATACAGGGATCCTTCACTTCGTTCAGGATGACAACTTCAAAAAAGCGTTAGTCTTTCCAGCCGAGGGCTTCAGAGATCTGTTCGGCGAGGGTGAGGGGATCGAAGGGTTTGAAGAGGATGCCGGCGAGGCCGAGGCCAGCGAAGCGGCGCTGGTCTACGCCCTGAACCTTGGCGGTGAGCAGAAGGACGGGGATATTGTTGACGGCGGGGTTTTCCTGCATGGATTTGAAGGTGGTGGGGCCGTCGACGCCGGGCATCATGACGTCCATGAGGATGGCGTCGGGTTTTTGCGCGGCGGCGATGGAGATTCCCTCGGCGCCGGAGCTGGCGGTGAGGATCTCCCAGCCAGCGGTGGCTTCGAGGGAGAGAGCGGCGACCTCGCGAATGTCGTCTTCGTCGTCAATGATAAGAACGCGTCGCATGAGCGAACTTATTCTCTCATGCGGCGCGGGTTGGAGGAGTTACTGGATGATTTCGTTGCTTGCGGGATTCCCGATTTAGGCGGGTGAGGCTGTGGTGAGGTCGGCGAACCTGGTGCGGATGCGGTTGACCATGGAGAGGACGAGCTCTTCGACTTCGTGCGGCTGGACCTTGGCTTTGGTGAGGAATTCGGTGGGGCCGAGGCGGAGTTTGGACATCTCGATCTCGGAGATCTCGCGGCCAGAGTAGACGACCAGCGGGAGGGTCTTGAGCGTGGGCTGCTGGCGGAGCCATTCGACGAGCGAGAAGCCGTCGCCGTCGGGGAGGGTGAGGTCGAGGATGAGAAGGTCGGGTGGCCGGGTGATGCAGTGCCGGATGGCCTGCTGGCGGGTGGCGGCGCGGTCGATGCGGACTGCGGCGTTCTGGAAGCTGGCGGTGAGGACGCTGGCTAGGTCTTCGTCGTCTTCGACGAGCAGGACGTAGGCAGGGCCTTCGCCGTGATGGAGGACGCGGCCCAGCTCGGCGAAGAGGAGATTTTCGTTGAAGGGCTTCTGTACCCAGCCCTGGGCATCGCCGGTAAGCTGTGGCCGGAGGGTAGAAGAGAGGACGCTGAGGACGACGACGGGAATGGTGGCCGTGATGGGGTTGTTGCGGAGGCGCTGGAGCGTCTCCCAACCGCTGAGGCCGGGCATGTAGAGGTCGAGGAGGATGGCTTCAACGTGGTGTTCGGCGGCGAGGATGAGGGCCTGTTCGCCGGAGGAGGCTTCGATGACGGTGTAGCCCTGGCGGACGAGGTGCTCGGAGACGACGGTGCGGATGCCGGTGTCGTCGTCGCAGACGAGGATTGCGCCTTCGCCACGCATCTGTACAGGGGCCGGAAGGACGACGTCGGAGGCTCGGGAGGTGCGGGGAAGCATGACGTAAAGGGTGGTTCCGGGGCCGAGGTTGCGCTGGGCCCAGATGGAGCCGGAGTGCTGCTGGACGATGCTGCGGCAGATGGCGAGGCCGAGGCCGGTGCCGCCCTTCTGGCGGGCGTCGGAGGGCTCGATCTGCTGGAAGCGGTCGAAGATGCTGTCGAGCTTGTCGGAAGGGATGCCGCGGCCTTCGTCGACGACCTTGAGGAGGATGGAGTCGGAGGTGGCTTCGGTGTAGATGCGGACGGTTGAGGCTGTGGGGGAGAACTTGATGGCGTTGGAGAGAAGATTGGTGAGGACCTGGAGGATGCGGTCGGAGTCGCCGTCGAAGAAGAGGGATTCGGGATAGGCGACGTGGGCGATGCTGGAGGGCTCGAGCGCGAGGTGGACGCTGCTTGCGTCGGCCATGGGTGTCATGGTGTCGATGGCCTGCTGGGCGAGGTCGCGGAGGGAGCAGCGGCGGATTTGCAGGGGAGCGCGGCCTGACTCCATGCGCTCGAGGTCGAGGATGTCGTTGATGAGGCGGATGAGGCGGTCGGTGTTGGTGACGGCGATGCGGAGGAGGTTGAGGGCCTTGGCGTCGACGTCGCCGATGATGCCGGAGGAGAGGAGGCCGAGGGCTCCGCGAATGCTGGTGAGTGGAGTGCGGAGCTCGTGGGAGACGGTGGAGATGAACTCGTCTTTGAGGGTGTCGAGCTCGGAGCGGTGAGAAAGCTGGAGGGTGTGCTGGTGGTGCTGCTCACGCGCCTGGGTGAGCTGCTCGGCTAGTTCGCGCGTGGTGCGCTGCGCGCGCAGAAAGGCGAAGAGAAGAACGGCCGAGGTGGTGAGGAGCGAGAGATAACCAAGTAAAGGAAGAATGTGCATTATGATTCAGGAGCCTATGGTAACTGTTCGTACAAGTTTAGTAACCAAAAATTTGGTGACCTTCTACGAGGTTCGCAAATTTACTCTTTGATTAACAGGGTTCTCTGTCTGTCAATCCACGGCGAAGAAAACTCAGGTGAATGGTTGAATCCTGACCTTTATCGAGTTGTAATTTTTGGGTCAGCAAGGGTGAGGATGCCAGATATTTCGTTGCAGCGGCAATAACACCTCTGTGGGTTATCACCGATGACAACATTGCTGGAACAGGAGTTATGGCTGATCTACAGATGAAAAAGCCGTCTCTCGTGAGGAAAGACGGCCCTTTTTGACGATTTGGAAGGTCGAACCAGGGTTTATGCGGTTACCGGGACCTGGTCGAGAATGGCGGCCCATTTTTTCCCTGTCCGGGCTGCGTGAGCGTTCTTGTGGAAGGCGTATCCGGTAATCAGCGGGAGTGCGAGGGTGGCCTCGGAGAAGACCATCTGCTCGTAGGTGAGGTCGACTTTGCCCCAGCTGGAGGCTTCCTTGAGGGTTGAGCCGGAGAGGGCACCGTCGCGGGCGTCAGCTACGGTGATCTGGATGGCGTACTTGTGCATGGAGGCGTCGACGCCAAGGATGTCGGCGGCTACGACAATGTCCTGAGCGAAGTTTTTGGGGACGCCTCCGCCGATCATGAGGAGGCCGGTGGTGGGGTTGGCGATCTTGAGCTGGGTGATCTCGTAGAAGTCCTTGGCGGAGTCGATGGAAACCATGGGTTTGCCCTGGCGCTCGTGCTGGTGGGCGACGAGGCCGAAACCGGCGGAGCAGTCGGAGAAGGCGGGGCAGAAGATGGGGACGTTCTTCTCGTAAGCGGCGAGGACGATGGAGTCTTTACCGCCCGCCTGCGGGGTCTTGCCGTTCTTGACGAGGTAAGCGCCCATCTCGCGAATGAACTCGCGGGAGCTGTAGGGGCGGGGTTCGAGGGAGTTGGTGATCTGGTGGGTGATCTCGTCGCACTGGCGAAGCTCTTCTTCGTCGATGAAGGTGTCGTAGATGCGGTCGATCATCAGCTCGCGGAGGTCGGCGTCGCCTGCTCCGTATTTGTACTCGTCGCCAGCGATGTAGTGGCTGAAGCCGAGGGCTTCGAAGAAGTCCTGGTCGACGATGTTGGCGCCGGTGGAGACGACGGCATCGACCATGTTGTTGCGGATGAGGTCGACGAAGATCTTCTGGAGGCCGGCGGAGATGAGCGAGCCGGCGAGGCAGAGGATGACGCCGCAGTCGGTGTCGCGGAGCATCATGTCGTAGATGCTGGCGGCGCGGTAGGTGTCACGCGCGGAGTAGGCCATGTGGGACATGGCGTCGACCAAGGGCACTACGTTGTGCTGCTTGATGTCGAGGTGCTGGATTGGGCGGTTGAGGAGTTCTTTTTTCGTAGGCATAGCTGATACAGAATATCAACGTTTTGGGCTGGATTGGCGCGGGTTTTATGTGAATTTAATAGACAGGCGAGGGCGACAGACCGCCAAATCGTACATAGCGCGATGCATTTCTTATCCAAATCGCTGGTTCGTTTTTTTGACTGCCCGTTTTCTAACCTTGTTTCAATGCGATGATGTAGATGCGATGAAATCTATGCGGAACAGGGTCATCCTTCTTGGTGGTCTTCTTCTATTGCTGCAGGCCGGCTTCGCGCAGGAGGTAAGCTTCCGTATTACGCCACTACATCCTGTGCAGGAGCTACGCGAAAAGGCGCTCAAGGCGCAGCCGCCAAGCGAACAGGGGAGCTTTCGCAAGCCCGATCTGGTGGAGCTGGTCAAGTTAGATCCCACCATTAAGCTCGACGTCCGTTACGCTACTGCCAACAATTTTCTTGGCACTCCTGTGTACACCCAGGCGCGGGCCTTCCTTCAGAGACCGGCTGCCGAAGCGCTTCTCCGCGCCGCACGCGAGCTGAAGGCTCACGGATATGGACTGGTGATCTTCGACGGCTATCGCCCGTGGTATGTCACGAAGATTTTCTGGGACGCCACTCCCCAGGACAAAAGGATTTTTGTCGCCGATCCATCCATGGGCTCGAAGCATAACCGCGGATGCGCCGTGGACCTGTCCTTGTACGATCTGGCAACGGGCAAAGAAGTGAAGATGCCCAGCGGATATGACGAGATGACCGATCGCGCCTATGCCAACTACCCAGGGGGCACGGCGGAGGAACGCGCTCGTCGCGCCCTTCTCCGTCAAGCCATGGAAGAGCAGGGTTTTGAGGTCAATCCTACTGAGTGGTGGCATTTCGACTATAAGGATTGGAAACAGTATCCAATCCTGAATGTGAAGTTCGAGGACCTTGGCAGCTAGAGATTTCGCTGCTCTTGAGGGTCTTAAGGTGCGGTGCACCTTGCGACGATCATGGTGAGGTCGTCGTGCTGCTCGTGCGGGCTGAAGCGCTTGATGTCGTCGACGACAGAGGAGAGAAGCGCCCTGGGCGGGAGGTGCGCGTTCTGTTGAAGGCTGTCGATGAGACGGTCTTCGCCGAACTCTTCTTCGGCGTGGTTGAAGGACTCGGTGACGCCGTCGGTGTAGAGGGTGAAGATATCGCCGGGGTGTAGCTGGCAGTCGACGGTGGGGGATTGCCATTCTTCGAAGAGGCCAAGGACGGTGCCGGTGGGATCGAGGCGCTCGACCTGGCCGTTGCGGCGGAGGACGATGCCGGCGAGATGGCCGCAGTTGGCGTAGCGGAGGCGGCGGGCGATGTCGTCGTAGTCGGCGAAGAAGACAGTGGCGTAGGCGCTGTCGGGAGTGTTCTGGAAGAAGAGGCGGTTGACGGATTGGAGGAAGAGCTGGGGCTGGTCGCGGGCGAGGAGGAACTGACTGCGCAGATTGGCCTGAAGATTAGCCATGAGGAGGGCCGCGGCGATGCCTTTGCCGGCGATGTCGCCGATGACGAGGCCGAGGCGTTGATTGCCGAGAGAGAGGAAGTCGTAGTAGTCGCCGCCGACGTGTTTGGCCTGGATGCAGATGCCCGCGTAATCGAGGGTTTTGAGCTGCGGGAGGGTTTGGGGGAAGAGACGTGCCTGGACTTGCTTGGCAATCTCGAGCTCCTGGGCTACGCGGCGCTCGGATTCAATGCGTTCGGCGGCTGTGCGGCGCTCCTGCTCGATCTGACGGGTGAACTGGTCGGTTCCTATCAGCTCGAAGCCGTTGCCATCGAGGTCCTGGAAGCGGGCCAGAGTGATGCCGAAGATGGTTTGTTGCGGCGGTTGATGAAAACGCACACCTTGACGGTGCCAGAGCTCGTAGGTGGCGTTGATGTCTTCGGAGAGGAAGCCGATCTGGGTCTCACGCCCGATGAAGCGGTGTTTGTCAGTGCCGGGTTTTGGCGCGACGAGCGCGAGAATGGCTTGTCCGTCCGGAGGAGCGACCGCGACCCAACGACCGTCGTAGGTGAAGTTGACGTCGGCGACCACGCTGAAGCCGAGCTGGTTGACGTAGAAGTCGAGGCTGCGGTCGTGATCGCTGACGTAGACGGTGGACTTGAAGACGCGCAGGTAAGGGCGCTCTGGACATTCCGGGCAATCGGGGCGGAACGGTTTGACTGCGGGTGTGGGTTGGTCGAGGATTCCGGAGGTTGACATCAGACGGATCTCCCATGGCGGAGATGGAATGCGCTAACGAACGGGTGCCGAGTCGAGCGATTCGACTTTGCTTATTCTCCGATACGCATTCGATGTGAGGGTGGTTCTCGAGGACTCGATTAATTGACCAGAAGGTGCGTCAATCCTGCGTGCGGGCACGGTGTTAATGGTCTGACCGAAGAGAGGTTTTCGCAACAGCAGCAGGCCGGCGAGGATAAAGAGAACAGTAAGGATGTGAGTGATTGTTCGTGTGGTTGGCATGACCAGACTCCTTGGAACTATTTCAGTGTGCTGCCTGCGCGGCACGGTTGCCAGTGGTTTGCGTCATCGAAGCGACGTGACACTTGTAATGACGAAGAAATTTTGTGAAGGCCTACTCTTCGTCCGTGAAGATGGTTTCGATGGGGCTGTCGAAGAGGCGGGCGAGTTTGAAGGCGAGCGGGAGACTGGGGTCGAACTTGCCGGTTTCGATGGCGTTGACGGATTGACGGGAGACTTCGAGACGCTCGGCGAGGTCGGCCTGGGACCAGTTGCGTTCTGCACGGAGGATGCGGAGGCGATTCTTCATTGGTATCTCCTGCGGATGAAGGGCTGAGAGATGCCCATGAAGATCCAGAAGAAGACGTAGACATAAAAGATGGAGAGATGAGGAGCCGTAGCGAACTCTTCCAGAGAACCCCAGATGGTGCTGACGGAGAGGGTTCCGCCGAGGCCCCAGAGCATGGACTGGACGAGGATGGAGCGCTCGAACTCGTCGGACTCCTCTGCGATGTAGAGGCCAACGACGGCGAGCGAACCAACAAGAGGTAAAGTGGGCAGTATGGCGAGGACATAGACGAGAAGACCAGTGGGATGAAGATGGTGGAACGACCATTGGGCGATGAACAGGAAGAGAACATAGAGAGCCATCGTGGGTGCGAGGCGGTAGACATATCGGCGGCCAGCTTTTGTTGCGGGTAAGCATTGCATGACAAGATTCCTTTCCACAAAGACAACTAAGCTTTACATAAGAACGGATATTTGTCAAGCTTACTTGTCATTTATTTTTCTCATTGTGCGCGACGAATTCCTTAGGCCGTTTGTAACTGCGGCAGTTGGTAGGCTTTAGCCTGAGGGATTCCTGACGTGAATGTGAATTTTGCGGAGCGCGCGCACAACCATAACTGGAAGCTGGATCCGATTGTGCGGTCGCTGCTGGATACGGATTTTTACAAGCTGCTGATGCTGCAGTTTATCTGGAAGAACTTTCCGGCAGTTCATGTAACTTCGGAGATTACAAATAGAACGGTGTCGGTGCGGCTGGCGGAAGAGATTCCGATGGCGATGCTGGTGGACCAGATGGAGTATGTGCGGGGGCTGAAGTTTCGGCGGTCGGAGATTATCTGGCTTGCGGGAAACACATTTTATGGGACGCGAAGCATCTTCGAGCCGGCGTTTCTGGAGTGGCTGGAGAAGGATTTCACGCTGTCGGATTACACGGTGACGGAGAAAGACGGGCAGCTGGTGGTGCGCTTCGAGGGGCTTTGGACCGAGGTGACGATGTGGGAGGTTTATGGGCTTGCGCTGGTGAGCGAGATGAAGACACGGGCCGCGCTGAGCACACTGAATGAGCTGGAGCTGGATGTTTTGTATGCGCGGGCGAAGACGAAGCTGTGGGGGAAGATCGAGCTGCTGCGGAAGTCGCCTGAGGTGAGGATCTCGGAGTTCGGCACGAGGCGGCGGCATAGTTTTTTGTGGCAGGAGTATGTGATTGAGATGATGCGGGCGGCTCTGGGGGCGAGTTTATCGGGGACGTCGAATACGTTTCTCGCTTACAAGCATGACCTGGAGGCGATAGGAACGAATGCGCATGAGTTGCCGATGGCGATGGCTGCACTTGCGAACAGCGATGAGGAGTTGCATGAATCGCAGTACCGGGTGCTGGAGCTTTGGCAGAAGAGCTATGGCGGCGAGCTGCTGATTATGCTGCCGGATACATTTGGGACGACACAGTTTTTGGCTGGCGCTCCGGATTGGGTGGCGGACTGGACGGGCCAGAGGTGTGACAGCAAGGATCCGTTTGTGGCAGGCGACGAATACATCGCTTGGCTTGAAGGACGAGGGCGGGATGCGCGGAGGAAGCGGCTGATTGCTTCGGATGGCCTGGATGCGGAGGAGATTGTGCGGCTGCAGGAGTACTTCCAGGGGCGGATACGGTTCAGCGCGGGATGGGGAACGCTGCTTACGAATGATTTTCGTGGGTGTCATCCGCGCGGAGAGGCGGGGCTGGAGCCGATCAGCCTGGTGTGCAAGCTGATGACCGTGGAGGGACGGCCGGCAGTGAAGCTTTCGGACAATGCGCGCAAGGCTACGGGGCCTGCGGAGGAGATTGCGCGGTATCGAAGGGTGTTTGGGAGCGCTGCTGTGATGGGGACGGCGGTGGTGGTGTGAGTTTCCCACACCGCCGTTCCTGATCATTGCTGGGCTGCTAGTTGTCAGCTGACGGCGAGCTTGCGGCGCACCGTTGCAGCGAGGGCCAGAACTCCTGATGCCAGCAAGGTGATGCTGGAGGGTTCAGGGACTTCCGAATCGATACTCAGAGTGAAGGCGTCGTCGCCTTTTGGACTGCCCGCTATAAGGTCGAATTCCCCTGGGGCAAATACTGGCGCACCTTCAAGCGATGTCGTTTCGTAGCTTTGTTCGCCGGTCAGATCGATGTTGACCGGAGGTGCGGGAGGAGCGGTGGGGAGCGAGAATAACAGCCCGCCATTGTGGGTGGCATCGGTGAGGTTGAAGAAGGTGATGTCGCTGTTGAAGGATGTAGCTCCTTCGGTGATGAGGATGCTCGGAAGAGTGAAGCTGACGCCGTTTGAAAAACTGCCGGGGACGGGATTTGAAGGAAGCGAGAAGGTGAAGGTGTTGCCTCCACCAGTGAGTGTGAAGTCGAGTGTGTCTGCTTTGGCCACAAAAGGTGTGGCAAGAATTGCGAATGACAGGAGCTTGACGGGGAGGTTCATAATCGCTGAGTTCCTTTCAGGGGACGCAGGGTGTGAAGCGTACCTAAGTATTGGCCGTCCGTGAGATAACGTCAATGGTCGAATGCGATTGGTTAATGTCGACTTTTCAAATAGTGGATTGAATTTGCGCTGCATCGTGTTGGAGAGACATGTGCTCCCGGATGGTTGCCGAACTTTTGTGCGCGAGATTTTAACAAACGGAGGGTTGGGTTTTCGGACCGATATACTGCGGTAATGATGAGACTTCGTAGAGCAATTCGGTTGGCGGTAGCGGTCGCAATGGTGCCCTTATTGACGGTAGAGTCGTCGTTTGCCTGGGGAAGCGATGGACACAAGATGATTAACCGATTGGTAGGGGCTGCTCTGCCAACGGATGTTCCTGAGTTTTTGCGTTCGAAGGATGCGCTGGATGCGCTGGAATATTATGGGCCGGAGCCGGACCGATGGAAGTCTCCGCTGGAACCGGAACTAAGCGCAACGCAGTCGCCGGACCATTTCATCGATCTGGAGTATGCGGATCTGGTGGGGGAGCTGCCGAGGAAGCGGTATGACTTTATCAGGGCTCTTGCCTATGCGCAGAAGTCGCACCCGGACCTGGCATTAAGCCCGGAGAAGGTGGGAATGCAGCCGTATCAAACGGTAGAGGTGTGGGAGCGGCTGAAGAGTGCGATGCGCGACTATCGCCAGTTGAAGAAGGACCACAAAGAGACCAAGCCCGTGGAGGACGAGATTGTGTTCCTGGCGGGATGGCTGGGGCACTATGTTGCGGATGGATCGCAGCCGCTGCATACGACGATTCAGTACAACGGCTGGACGGGGCCGAATCCGAATGGATATACGACGGAGCATAAGATTCATGCGCTGTTTGAGTCGGTGTATGTTTCGGCGAATGTGAAGGCGTCGGATGTGGCTCCGCTGATTCCTGCCAAGCCGGTGCTGGTGAACGATATCTTCACTGACTATGTGGCGTATCTGCGGCACACGAACTCTCTGGTGGAGAAGACGTACCAACTCGAGAAGACTGGTGCGTTTGCGGGGACCGGTACACCTGCGGGCAAGGAGTTTGTCGACGAGCGGCTGGCTGCTGGCGCGACCGAGCTTCGCGACCTGATCTATTCGGCGTGGGTGAAGAGTGCAGAGCCTGTGCCTCCACGTAACTGGGACAACTAGGTTGCTAGTTTGATTTCGAAAGCAGCGGGTACTCGTGACTCGTGACGCGGGTGAGAAGCTTGCGGAGAATCGGTGTCAGTGTGAATGCCAGAAGTGGGATCGCCAAGGCGGCGAAGACCGCCCAGAGGAGAAAGGCGTGCCACTCCCAGAGCCAGAGGCGGCGGATGAGATCGAACGGATGTTCGCGGGCGGCGTGGAGGATCTCCGCTGCTGAGAGCGGCATGAGTTCGGTGTGAAAGATGCGGCTGGCGAGGCGAATGAAGGGAAGGACGAGGAAGAGCTGGAGGGGATAGACGATGTGGTTGCCTATCTGCGAGGCGGCTACGTTAAGACGGCAAACGAAGGCTATCGCCAGACAGAGGATAGTGGTGCTGCCGAGGATGGGGTTGATGCCGATGAGGAGGCCGGCGGCGATGCTCCAGGCGAGCTTTTCCGGCGATGCTCCCATGCGCAGGAGCGCAAGAATGGGCAGGGCGACGCGGCGGTAGATCCAGTTGTGATGAATGGGCGGTGGGATTTTGTCGGTGGTTGTGGGGTTGGACTGGCTCGGGTGCACTGCTGACAGGATAGACTGCGCACGAGGGATTTGCGCGAAGACGCGAGGCTGAGAGACGAGGATTCGAACTGGTGAATTTTTTTCGGGCGATGGGGCGGACGTTTCGGTTGGCGGGAATGTTTGTGGTTGCGGGAACGGAGTTAGCGGTGAAGCAGCCGAGAACCCGGGAGGAACGGGCGGACTGGCTGCACCGGTTTTGTGCGCGGGCGCTGCGGGACATGAAGATCGAGATTCGGGTGATGGGTGTGTTTCCGCAGCATGGGGCGGTGATCTCGAACCATTCGAGTTATGTGGATATTGTGGTGTTCGCGGCGGTGCATCCCTGTGTTTTTGTGTCGAAGGCGGAGATTGAGAAGTGGCCGGTGGTGGGGTGGATGACGACGATGTCTGGGACGGTTTATGTAGCGCGGGGCCATAGTGGATCGGCATTAAAGGCGCGAAAAGAGATGCAGGATGTGGTGGATGCGGGGCTGCCGGTCGTGTTTTTTCCTGAGGGGACGACGACGAATGGGAGCCAGATGCTGAAGTTTCATAGCGGGCTGCTGGCGCAGGTGATCGATGCGGGTTCGCCGGTGACTGCGGCTTATGTGAAGTATGGCTTTACGGTCGACAACGGACCGGATGTCAGTGTGGCGGATGATGTCTGTTACTGGGGCGACCGGAATATGTGGGTCCATATCTTCAAGTTCCTGGGGCTGCGCGGGGTTCTGGCCGAGGTGAGGTTCGACGATGAGCCGATTGCGTTTTCGGGTGTGGCGAACCGGAAGCAGGCGGCGGTGGAAGCCCGGTCGGCGGTGGCGGCGCTTGGGCAAAAAGGTTGTTGACTCCACGAGTGCACCAATTTCGATTCAACAAATGTTCATTTGCTGTGAACGCTGTGTAACAAAAGACAACGCAGACTGACATCGAAGGCCGCACATCAAGGTTGTCGGAGAATTCGATGCTCATAGCTAATGGATCACCGTCCGTTGTCCTGCTACCGAATCAAGCCATGACTCCGCAACTGCCGTCGAAGAAAGACATTCGACTGGAGACTGCGGATTTTGCCGTGCGGCTGGCGCTGACGGAAGAAGAGCGGATGGGCGCGTTTCGCCTTCGCTTTATGGTGTTCAACCTGGAGATGAACGAGGGGCTGGAGTCGGCGTATGCCGATGGGTATGACAAGGACCACTTCGATGACGTTTGCGACCACATGATCGTGGAGGATCGGCGAACGGGTGAGGTTGTGGGGACTTACCGGATGCAGATGGGTGATGTCGCCGGTCGGTTCTTTGGGTACTACAGCGAGCAGGAGTTCTGCTTCAAGCCCTATGAGGCGATGCGGAGCCAGATTGTGGAGCTTGGCCGCGCGTGCATTCATCGGGATTACCGGTCTTCGGATGTTCTGCATCTGCTTTGGCGCGGGATTGCGCGGTATTCGCTGGTGAATGGCGGACGCTACATGATGGGCTGCTGTTCGGTGACGTCGCAGGATCCTGAGGAAGGACATGCGGTGTTCGAGACGCTGCGCGGCTGCATGGTTCAGCCGGAGTTGCAGACGGTTGCTACGAAGGCGTTTGCTCTGCCTGCGGCGAAGGGAACGATGCCTGAAGCGCGGGCTCCGAAGCTGTTGCGGGCTTATCTGACGATTGGAGCGAAGATCTGCAGCGGGCCAGCAATCGATCGGGAGTTCAAGACGATTGACTTCCTGACCTTGCTGGATCTTCAGGCGCTGCATCCGCGGATGGCGAAGAGATTCCTTGAGGGACGCTGAAGTGCGGGCTTTGTGGAGATCGCTGCGGGCGGTTTGGCGGAGTTTTTTGTTTGTGGCGCTGCTGTGTGCGGCGGTGGTGGACTGGTGGGTGCGGCGGCCGGCGGTGGGTGCCGGGGGCGCGGTGTGGATCCATGGCTGGAGCTGGCGGATTGTCAAGTGGATGGGGTTTCGGTGTGAGGTGGAGGGCCGGATTCCGGCGGGGGGAGCGGTGGTGTCGAACCACCTGAGCTATCTGGATATCCTGATGTACAGCTCGGTGCGGCCGTTTGTGATGGTGGCTAAGACGGAGGTGCGCGGCTGGCCGCTGTTCGGGTGGATTACGTCGCGGGCGGGAACAGTTTATGTCGAGCGCGGGGGCGGGCCGACGACTTATCCGCGGGTGAACGCTGAGATGGCGGAGGCTTACCGGAGCGGTTTGCCGGTGCTGTTCTTTCCGGAGGGGACGACGACGGATGGAGCGGAGGTCGTGCCGTTTCGGCGGGGGCTATTTCACTCGGTGCTGAATGGGGGAGTTGCGCTGCGGACTGCAGCTTTGCGGTATGAGCTGGAGGATTGCTGGGTGAATGAGGGCGCTTCGGTGGGCGAGGATGTCTGCTGGTGGGGCGAGATGGGATTTGTCTCGCATATCTTCCAGTTCCTTGGATTGAGCGGGCTTTCGGTGTCGGTTCGTTTTGGGGACGAAGTGACGGAGCGGGCAGATCGTTTTGTTTTGTCGGAGACGGCGCAGGGACGGGTCGCCGAGATGTATGAAGGGATGCGCGGGGCGGAGCAGGTGACCGAGGGTGAGCTGGTTATTGCCTGATCCTCGGCCTGATTCTCGATAAAAACTGTTCGCGTTTTGCGTGAGGTTCCTCTTCGCGACGGTACGACTGCCGCGAAGCTCCGATTTATGTCATGTTCCGCTGCAAGGCGGCGATTCGCGGGATGAGCGCGGTGAGCAGGCTGGTGAAGTGCTTTTCTACGCGGCGGCCCACCTCCATGACGTCTTCGTGGAAGATGGCTTCGGCGGTCTGCTGGCCTGAGGCGACGACTCCTGCGGCCATGTTGGTGACGAGGGAGAGGCCGAGGACTTCGATGCCCATGTGGCGGGCGATGATGGTTTCGTGGACGGTGGACATGCCGATGAGGTCGGCGCCGAGGGTGCGGAAGGCGCGGATCTCGGCGGGGGTTTCGAAGGAGGGTCCGAAGACGGCGAGGTAGACCCCTTCGGCGAGCAGAAGGTTTTGCCGGGCGGCCTCCTTGACGGCGAGGGCGCGGAGGCGCGGAGAGTAGGCGGCGGACATGTCGAAGAAGCGCTGGCCGGAGCCGTAGGTTGTGCCGAAGCGAGGCTCGTTGGGGCCGGCGGCGGCGTTGACCCCGGTGAGGTTGATGTGGTCGGCGATGGCTACCAGAGAACCGGGCCTGTAGCCGGTGTTGATGCCTCCGGCTGCGTTGCTGATGATCATGGTTTTGCAACCGAGAAGGCCGAGGACGCGCGTGGGGAAGGTGACCTCGGCGATGGGATAGCCCTCATAGGCGTGGACACGGCCCTGCATGACGACTACAGGGACTTCGGCGATGGTGCCGAGGACGAGGTTTCCAGAGTGGCCGTCGACGGTGGCGCGAGGAAAGTAAGGAATTTCGGCGTAGGGGATGCTGGTGGCGTTCTGGACCTGAGTGGCGAAGTTGCCGAGTCCGGAGCCAAGGATGATGCCAATGTGGGGGTGGACGTCAGCGGCGACACGAATATAGTCAGCGGCGGATTGGGCGTTGCTATAAAGATCGGTCATGATTTGTGTCAGGGGTCCCCCCCTATTACCTGCGTGTAACCCTTTCCGAATCAGTGTATTACCGTTTGCCTGCGCCTTCAAAATCGTCATTCCAAAGGGTTTACGCGCAAATTCGTCCAGGGAAAGGACTTAGGTTGAGCGGACAGCCCCAGGGGAGAAGATTTTTAGAAGCCATATTAATAGTTTATCGAGTTGAGGGGGGTAAACATGCCACTGTTTCCGGATTTATTTTCCGGCGTGGCGAGGGTGAAGAAAAGGCTGGATTGGCGCTGGTTTTGTGATGTTTTGGACTTGGTGGAGAGGGATGAAAGATGGTGTTGCGGGGCTTGACAAGCGATTTTGCTGGTGTTTTTGGCTATTTCGGGCTGGGGAAGCGGCAGAAAAAGGCCCCGGGGCTAAAGCCCCTGATCAATGCCTGACTTTTTCGCAGGGCTGAAGCCCTGCGCTAATCCCAAAGGCAACGGCAAATGCAGGTCACTCGATTTCGACTCCGCCAATGCAGGTCATTCGGCTTCGGGTCCGCCTTTGCTCAGGATGAGAGCTATATCATAAATGACTAGAAATAAAGTACATAATTTTCTATAGTGTTCCATACAAAGTCTGCACAGCCACGAAGAATCAATGGCTTGCAGAGAAAATCTACACGGAAACTGCACAGAACGTGGGGTTCAAGTCCCCCCCCCGGGTGCCAGGAATCCAAAGGTCTAGGCGAAGCGCTTCCGCATCACACCACCGGCCACCCCCAGCAGGCCGGTGCCGAGCAGGGGCGAAGCTGGAAGGCTCGGGAGTTACGGCGGGGGGCAAGGGAGTGTAGTTGTAGGTCAAAGTTCCCGTGACGCCATCCGCTGCAATGGTCGCAGTACCCTTGAGGTTGAGCACAAGTTCCTGAGTGCCCGATCCCTCGAACAAGCCCAGGAAGGACGAATCAGAGGAGCTTCCATCCGCGGAGATCGCGAACAGTCCGTTGGTGGGTGTAGCGCCGGAGCCCCGGAGAAGCACTTCCTGACGGCGGATCCAGAGACAATGTTGAGAAGTTGGTTGATACCACCATCTATATTCGTCGCTTCGCCGGAAAGGACGATGGTGATGCTGTTCAGTGTTCCAAGCGAGGTGTTGAAATCCGCAATTGCAGTGGAGTCGATCCCGTATGCTCCCGAGTCATTTTCGACGGCTGTTCCGCTGACCGAGAAAGTCTCCACTATTGTGTCTGCATGAGCGGCAAAGCAGGCTGAGAGCATGGCTACGGCTGCGACGAATTTGAGGCGCATAGAGAACTCCTGGAAGAGGCTTTGGTGGCAGCGTACAGTTTTCGTGGGATTTCTGGATAAATCTTCGGTAACGGTCATTCGATGGTTTGCAGCGAGCTTTAGGCGAAGCGCTTCCGCATCACACCACCGGCCACCCCCAGCAGACCCGTGCCGAGCAGGGCGAAGCTGGAAGGCTCGGAGTTACGGTGGTGGGCAAGGGAGTGTAGTCGTAGGTCAAGGTTCCCGTGACGCCATCTGGTGCAATGGTCGCAGTACCGAGGAATCCGAGCACAAGATCCTGAGTGCCGATCCCTTGAACAGCCCAGGAAGGGCGATTCAGAGGAGCTTTCATCCGCGGAGATCGCGAACAGTCCCGTCAGTGAAGGCAATGCCGGAACCCGAGAACTGGAAATGGGCGTTAGACCCAGGGTAAAACGCCGTCAAATGTGTTGAAGCCATCAAGTATAGACGGCGACTGTGTATTCGTCGCTTCGCCGGAAAGCTCGATGGTGACACTGTTCAGTGTCCCAAGCAGGGTGTTGAAATCCGCAATTGCGGTGGAGTCGATCCCGTAATCTCCCCAAGCCATTGGAACCTAGGACGGTTGTTCCGCTGGCTGTGAGGTTTCCACGATGGTGTCTGCGCGAGCGGCAAGGCTGGCTGAGAGCATGGTTAGGGCTACGACGTGCTTGAGACGAGTGGAGGACTCCTGAAAAGGGTTTCAACAATAAAATACACCTTTCGTGGAATTCCTTGGATGAATCTTTGGTAACCGTCAGCGCCTCATTCAGTGATTTATAGCGAACTTTAGGCGAAGCGCTTGCGGAATGCTCCGGCGAGACCGCTCGTGGGGGTCCAAGCCCCCCCGAGCACCAGGAATCCAAACGTCTAGGCGAAGCGCTTCCGCATCACACCACCGGCCACCCCCAGCAGACCCGTGCCGAGCAGGGCGAAGCTGGAAGGCTCGGGAGTTACGGTGGGGGCCAAGGGAGTGTAGTTGAAGGTTGCGAACCGGGAATTAGGTACGGTCGAAGCAATCGGCCAGGACGGGCAGATGCGCTTGAAGATGGACGGTGGCCGTGACGTACAGCTCGATCCCCGCGAACATCCTCATCTCGATCACGGTTATGCGGTAACGAGCCACAGCAGCCAGGGACAGACCGCCGAGCGTGTATTGATTCACGTCGATACCGAACTCGCCGCGAAAGACCTGCTCAACAGCCGCATGGCATACGTCGCCGTCTCGCGTGGCGCGGAAGACGCGCAGCTCTACACCAACGACCGCGAGAAGCTGCCGCAAGCATTAGGGCATGGACGTGTCCCACGAGAGCGCCCACAACTCCAGCGATAAAGCCGGAGCAATCCACCAAACCGCAGCAGCCGGAAATCGCGCCCGTCATCGAACACAGCATGGGCTAGGACAGCCCCCTTAATCTATGAATCGCGCCTGTAGAATGGTGTCTCGCGTTCAAGAAATGCACAGAAATCGAGAAATCGTCTGCACAATTCCTACATAGCCAAAAATTGGCTAATTATCTTCCGAAAAATCAGATATTTCTAAAAATCTACTCACCCGCCTCAGGATGACACTTCAGTTTGGTGTGGGCGGAGAGGAAACGGCTCGGGTAGGACCGGTACGTTGTTTTGGAGGTGTCCGCCAGCGGACACGGATTTGTGGTTTTGGACGCCTGGAGTGTTCTGCTGGTTCTGCGGGTGTTTGTTTTCAGGAGGTTGTGGTTCGGTGCGGGTGGCAATCAAAGTGCGATAAGGAATGGTGAACCTGGAGGCTCGATGCAATCCTTTCTTCAAGATCTGCGCTATGCCGTGCGGCAGCTGCGCAAGTCGCCTGGCTTTACCTTCACCGTTATCATCACGCTTGCGCTTGGCATTGGGGCGAATGCGGCGGTCTTTACGCTGTTCGATCAGGTGCTGCTGCGGATGCTGCCGGTGCAGAAGCCGCAACAGCTCGTCCGGTTTCGCTGGACCGGCAGTTACAGCGGGGGGGCGAGTGTCTTTGGTGGAGAGATGAGCGACTACTTCTCTTATCCGATGTACAAGGACCTGCGGGACAAGAATGAGGCCTTCTCCGGCGTCGTAGCTGTCGACAGAACCAACGTTGGCGTGATCTGGAACAACCAGCCGAAGACCAGGACGTCGAGCTCGTCAGCGGGAAACTACTTTCAGGTTCTGGGGCTTCAACCTGTGGCCGGGCGTCTTCTCAGTCCGAAAGATGACACCGCGAAAGGCGCGAATCCGGAGCTGGTCCTGAGCTACGCGTATTGGAAATCTCGCTTCTCCGGGGCATCCGGGGTTATCGGTCAGACGGTTCGGATCAATGGTCATCCGTTTACCATCGTCGGCGTGGCGCCCGAGGCCTTTCAGACGGCCATCGGCGGATACAAGCCCGTCCTCTTTCTTCCTATCAGCATGGCCGATATTGCCATACCGGCGCTGGCTCACGCGACCTGCACGACAACCACCAGTTCCTATGGCTTGACACTGATCGCTCGCCTCAAGCCCGGCGTCACGATCACGCAGGCCGAAGCGAGTCTCGCGCCTCTGTGGCATGCTCTGCGAGCGGAGGAGCTGACGCTCTACAAAGAGAGAACCGAGCGGTTTTCCAAGAACTTTCTCGATAAATCGCACCTTGTCGTGAAGGACGATTCGCGTGGATTCTCTCCCGGCCGTGCGGACCTGAAGACGCCGCTGATTATCCTGATGAGCATGGCGGGCCTTCTTGTTGCCATGTGTGCGATCAATGTGGCGACGCTTCTGCTTTTGCGTGCCGCAGCGCGTGCCCGCGAGATGTCGATGCGGTACGCCCTGGAGCCAGCCGGCCACGTATCATCTCGCAACTTTTTATCGAAGGCGGCATGCTTGGGCTGGGCGGGGCGCTTGCCGGTCTTGCCTTCGCGCCGCTGGTGACGAATGCGCTGGTGCGCCTGATGACACAGGCTGACCCTGGCAACGAGCCCTACTCGGCGGTCATCGACTACCGTGTTCTCCTCTTTACCCTGGGGGTATCGGTACTGGCGAGCCTGCTGTTCAGCCTCGCGCCTGTGCTCCACTTCCTGCGGCCTAATCTGATGGAGACCCTGCGCCAGAGCACGGGCACTGCATCGAAAGGCACGCAGCGGTTCCGCAAAGTTGCCGTGGGTGTGCAGATCGCGCTTAGCGTTCTTCTTCTTGGTGTAGCGGACTATTTGTTCACACACTCGACAACCTGCGCCATCAGCCGGTGGGCTTCGACATCAGCCGAGTGGTGTCCTTTGGGCTCGATCCAACCAACTCGGGCTATGGCGAAGACCGGACTCCACAGGTCATCAACAGCGCACTGGAGGCTGTCGGCCGGATTCCGGGTGTCGTCTCGGTTGCCGCTACCACCGATCCCGAACTTATGGGCGATAACGTGCTCCACGGCTACACGATTGAAGGTCACACCTTCAGCGAAGGCGAAGACAGCAGCTTCGAATCTCCCAATATCACTGCGGGGTACTTCGCTACGCTGCGCCAACCTGTGCTTGCGGGCCGGGAGTTCACCATTGCGGACGCGAAGGGGACGGCCAAGGTCGCAGTGGTCAACCTTGCTTTCGCGAAACGATTCTTCGGCACACCACAGAACGCGATCGGCCATCTCATTGTGCAGGATGCGAAGCCCGGCGAGAAACCGGATACCGCGATTGTGGGTGTGGTAGGCAACAGCCGCCACACGGATCTGCGCACCGAGCTTGGGCCTGCCGTGTACATCCCTTATGCGCAAAGGGAACATCCGGTTGGCGTTCAGATCTATGTGCAGACGACGCCAGTCGCCCGAGGCGAGCGAGGCTTCGATCCGGAAGGTGATTCACGATCTTGACCCGACTCTGGTGGTGAGCGGGCTGCGCACGATGGAGGCTCAGTACGGAGCTTGCCTCTTTTGGGGAGCGGGGCGCTGGCTATTCTTGCTGTGGGATTTTCGGTGCTGGCGCTGATTCTTGCGGCTGTCGGTTTGTATGGGGTGCTGGCTTACTCTACCGAGCAGCGGACGCGGGAGATTGGAGTGCGGCTTGCGCTTGGCGCTCCGCGGACGAGCATTGTGGTGACGGTGCTGCGGGAGATGGTTTTGATTGCGGCGATTGCTTACGGTGGTGGCGCTGCCTTCGGTAGTGCTGCTGGCACGGCTGTTCCGCAGCCAGCTTTATGGGGTTGAGTGTGTTTGATCCTTTGACGCTGGCGGCTTCTACGGCGCTGATTGTTTTCACGGTCCTGGTGGCGGCGGCGCTGCCTGCGCGCAGGGCAGCGGGGGTGCAGCCGATGCAGGCTCTGCGGACGGAGTAGCGGTCGTGGTAGAAAAGCGGTTTCTCCACTACGCCGTTCGCAGAGAACGCGAACGGCTTCGGTCGAAATGACGTTGTTGGGTGTGAATGGCGGTTAGAGGATTTTGGCTACTACCACGGTGAGGTCGTCTTCCTGTGCCATGGAGCCGGCGAAGGTGGAGACGGCTTCGGTGATGTGGGAGACGAGGGCGGCCGGCGGAGTCGTCTTCGTTGAGGAGGACGACCTGCTTGAGGCGGTCGATGGAGAACTGCTCGGGGATCTGATTTTCCTGTTCGGTGACGCCGTCGGTGTAGAGAGTGAGGATGTCGCCAGGGGCGAGAGAGATGATGGTGTCGGTGAACTGGGCGTCGGGCAGGATGCGACGACGGGGCCGGAGACGTCGAGCAGGATGGTTTCGCCGGTGGAGGGGCGGAGGAGCAGAGGGGGATTGTGGCCTCCGCAGCGTACTCGAGGGTGCGGCGGGTGGGGTTGATGCGGGCGTAGAAGACGGTGACAAAGGTGGCGGGGTTGGTGATCTGGTAGAGGATGCCGTCGAGGTCCTTGATCATGGCGGCCGGGCCGGAGAGCTCGCGGGGCGCGGAGGCGGAGGGCGACGGCGAGCGAGGGCATGAGGAGGGAGGCTGCGGCTCCTTTGCCGGAGACGTCGGCGATGACTACGTCGACGGTGTCGTCGGAGACGAGGAAGAAGTCGTAGTAGTCGCACCGAGGAGCCGGGCGGTCTGCATGCCGGCGGCGAGCTCGATGCCAGGCATGACGGGCGGGGCAGGAAGAACCTGGTGCTGGACCTGGGCGGCGAGGGTGAGGTCCTTCTCGTAGTCGTCGCGCTCCTGGCGGATTTCGGCGGCGAGGCGGCCGCGCTGACGGGCGATGGCGGTGACGAGGAAGCCGACGATAAGGTATCCGGCGAGGCTGACGATGGCGCGGATGGCTCTGATGTGGGAGAGCGTCGCCGGGTGGACAGAAGAGGTCTTGCAGGTAGGCGCAGAGAAGAGAGAGGCCGATGGAATGGGGAGACGGTTAACGAGGCCGCTGAGAGCAATGGGGAGGATGTAGAGGTAGCCGAGGGAGTCGTTTTCTACGACGATCCAATCGGTGTAGGCGATGCCGGCGATCGAGGCGGCAAGTACGATGTTGAGCAAGCCGGTTGCCTGGTTTTGTTCTGTGAGTAGCTGGCGGCGGTACTTGTCGGTGTTCTTCTTCCTCCATGCCATGCTTGTGTTTTCTCCTTGAACTGCCTCAGTGTGGGCTTGCTCTATCTGTATTTCGCGGAACTATGCTCGGGGGCTTAAGAGGGTGCGGAAAAAGTCTTGCTTGTCCTGAAATATCCCCTCAGCGGTGAAGCCGCATTGAGTAGATTGAGCTTGCGGCGCCCATTCGACTTCGCTCAGGGCAGGCTCTGAAGCGCGCTCTTTCAAAACGATGACTTTTTCAGCACTCTCTGAAGCCTGTGCTGCTTCTTGTGGAGAGACCTAAGGCTAAAGCAAGAGTAAGGCAACGGCAACCCATTCCTTCGGGAAACTATGAAGGATGAGCAGATTGCGCTACGGGGCCGGGGGATCAGGCGGTGGGTTGCGGTTCGGGCTTGCGGGTGGCTTGCCAGGCGTCGAAGCCTCCGGTAGAGGTTGGCGATGTCGCGAAGGCCAGCGCGGCGAGGGATGCTGGTGGCGATGACGCTGCGATAGCCACCTTTGCAGTGGACCACGAGGAGCTTTGAAGCGTCGAGCTCGGCGGTGTGAGCGGCAAGCTGGCCCAGAGGGATGCGGATGGAGTCTTCGAAGGCTCCGAGGGGCGACTTCGCTGGCTTCGCGGACGTCGAGGATGGTGAGGTGGGCGTTCTCTTGTTCGCGGAGGCCGTCGAGGTCATGCGCGGTGATCTGGGGGATGTAGTCGAGCTCGTAGCCAGCCTGGTTCCAGCCGGTGATGCCGCCTTCGAGGTAGGCGTCGACGTGCTCGATACCTACGCGGGCGAGCGGAGCTGGGATTCACGGAGCTGGTCGGCGTCTTCGCCGATGAGGATGATGTGGCGGTCGAGGCCGAGGATGCGTGCGGCCAGGAGGCGTACTGGCCGGAGAGGGCGATGTGGAGAGAGCCGGGGACGTGGGCGGCGGCGAAGTCGTTGGAGGGCCGGGTGTCGAGAAGGATGGCACCTTCGGCCTGGAGGCGCTTGGCCTCGGCGGCAGAGAGGGGCTTGGGCGCCGGCAACTCGTCGATGGAAGAGGCGCCTTGGCGATTGAGCTCGACGTCGCGGCCGAAGTACTCGGGGCGCGGAGGGAGGCTGTCGGTGAGGAGATGGATGAAGTCTTCTTCGTCGCGAGCCTGGAGGGCGTAGTTGGTGCGGCGCTGCTGTCCGATGGTGGAGGAGCGCTCGGTGCTCATCTGGCGGCCGCAGAGGGAACCGGCCTCCGTGAGCAGGGTAGATTTCGGTGTCGTCGGGGAGGGGTGAGGAGTTTTGTGTTTAGGCTTTGGTAGAGGAGCGCGGCGAGCTGTTGCGGAGTGTGGTCGGCGGAGAGGTCGGGACGGCCTACGTCGCCGACGAAGAGGGTGTCACCGGTGAAGACGGCGCGCGGAGCGGATGGTGAGGCGAGGTCGGTGAGGACGGCGCAGATGCCTTCGATGGTGGTGGCCGGGGGTGTGAAGGAAGTTGAAGCGGGCGTTGCCGAACTGGAGGGTGTCGCCGTCGCGGAGGGCGACGTGGGGGAAGGTGGCGTGGGCCTGTTCGCCGACGTAGATGCGGGCTCCGGTGCGCTGGGCGAGCTCGTGGTGGCCGGAGACGAAGTCGGCGTGGAGGTGGGTTTCGATGATGTGTTCGATGCGGAGATTTCTCTCGCGGGCGAAGTCGAGGTAGAGGTCGACGTCGCGCTGGGGGTCGATGACGGCGGCGACGCCTTCACTGGCGACGATGTAAGATGCGTGGGCGAGACAGCCAAGGAAGAACTGCTGGATGAGGACTGGTTCCATCGTTTTCACACCGTCTTTCAGTTTACTTCAGTTGGAATTGGTTGGTTTTTAAGTATCGGGTGTTTGAACTGCTGCGGTGGGAATGGGCGCGATTCCTGGTGGCGGGAGATAGCCGCGACGTATACTTGCGCTCGTTCCTTGTGATGTAAAAACCGATTTGCGATGGTCTTCGTAGATATTGCAGGTGCGGTTTGTTCGAGCCGGGAGAAGCGAGAGGATGCGCTATGGTTGATTCGGGAATAGAAGCTTCGATGAGGTGGCGCGGACGCTGGCTTCGATTCGTACGGAGTCGGGAGCGAGTTTTGCTGGAGTTGGCGGAGGCTTCGCCGGTGCTGCTGGTGTTTCTGCGGCACTTTGGGTGTTCATTTTGCGGCAGGCTATCAGTGATGTGGCGGGTCTGAAGGGCGAGCTGGATAAGCGTGGTGTAAGACCGGTATTCGTGCACCTGGGGACGCCGGAGCGGGCGAAACCGTTTTTCGATTACTACGGGATTGGGGATGTGGAGCGGGTGAGCGATCCGGGAGCGACGGTTTATCGGCTGCCGATGTTTGCCATTTCGCGGATTCATCCGGCGCTAACGTTGTTGCAGCCCGCGGTGTGGGCGGGGTGGTTCAAGGGCGCGTTGTTCAAGCATGGGATTGGGCGATCAAGGAAGATGGCAAGCAGATGCAGGCCATCTTTTTCTGAAGGGGCGGAAGATTGTGCGGGAGTTCCGCTATAAGACGATTGCCGATGAGCCGAATTATCTGAGGCTGGTGGCTTGAGGTGAGCGCGAAGCGTTCTTGTTCAGCCTGAATCAGGAAGGTTGCGGGCCCCGTGAACATTGGGTTGCCGCTCTTTGTCTGGGAGGCTGGGACTTCCTCCTGAAGGACGTCCCAGTGTTCGCGAAGGAGTCCGTCGACGATGCGAAAGATATCGACGCCGACGAGAGGCTTTGGTCCCCAGCCGATGTAGCGGCCGTGGACCATGACGTAATCGCCTTCGGCAACGATGATGCCGGGAGTGTAGTGGAGCTCGGGAGAGAGATGCGGGGCGATCTCTTTCAGACCCGCACGGCCGGTTTCGACGATGGGATTGTGCTGGATGTAGTCGGGAGCGAATATTTGATCGAAAAGAGAGAATTCACGATCGTTGAAGACGCCTGTGAGGGCTTTGAGGGCGATGGCTTTATTCGCGGCGAGAGTAGAAGCGTTCTGCAAGTCCAT